>NZ_JAHVIA010000032.1 GCF_019801965.1 Salipiger bermudensis | reverse complement strand
GGCGAGGCGTCCTTCGTGCCGATGCCATCCGCGGCGGGTACGCACGGCACCTTCAGCATCGATGCCGATGGCCACTGGACCTACCAGCTCGACAATTCCCAACCGGCGGTGCAGGCGCTGACCTCCGGCGGCGGCCAGCTCACCGATACGGTGACGGTCTCGACGCTCGACGGCACGACGCAGCAGATCACCGTGACGATCAACGGCACCGACGACGGCGCGCAGGTCACCGGCACGCCGGTCGGTACGGTCACCGAGGACACCCGTCTCACCACCTCCGGCAAGCTCGACGTCACCGACCCCGACGCAGGCGAGGCGTCCTTCGTGCCGATGCCATCCGCGGCGGGTACGCACGGCACCTTCAGCGTCGATGCCGATGGCCACTGGACCTACCAGCTCGACAATTCCCAACCGGCGGTGCAGGCGCTGACCTCCGGCGGCGGCCAGCTCACCGATACGGTGACGGTCTCGACGCTCGACGGCACGACCCAGCAGATCACCGTGACGATCAACGGCACCGACGACGGCGCGCAGGTCACCGG
>NZ_JAHVIA010000031.1 GCF_019801965.1 Salipiger bermudensis | reverse complement strand
CAGAAGCCGCCAGGATCCTTGACTGGCTAGACGAGATGAACGAGTTCGAGCTCTCGGCACTGGCGACGGTACACAAAAGCCAAGGGCGCACGGTAGACACCCTCTACGTCGACACGGCAACGGTCCTGAAACGCCCCTCTTGGCTCTCTCCGCGTGATCACAAGCGGCTCCTGTACACCGCGCTCACCCGAGCCCGGAAGAAGGTCGTCTTCTACTCGCTGACGGGATACGCTCAGCCAGCAGGACCAGCCAAGGTCATCTCCTTCCGACCGGCACCTGCGAACCCTGCAGGCGGACAGCCTCAGCCCATCGCTGCCTAATCGACTTCACCACCATCTGAACCTTTCCCCGTCCGGGCATCCTCTGGGGTGTTCGGGCGGGGGCTCCCATCCTATTTTTTGCCGCCCCATCGGAGCCCGGCCAGATCACCACGCAGAAAGGCGCGCTGAGCGGCAACCCTTGAGAGAGGTGGACGGAGCCAGTCGGCACGAAAGGCCCCCATAACTGCCCCACTTCGGGGCCCTGTGAGCGTAAGCCGAAGAACCTGATCGGAAGGCAGGGGTTCCTACCACCCCAGCCAGT
>NZ_JAHVIA010000030.1 GCF_019801965.1 Salipiger bermudensis | reverse complement strand
GCGTTGTAGCGGGATCCTACCTTGTATTCGTTCGGCGACATGTGGACACCTACGGAGAGCTCCGGATCCTCGTTCCACGCCACATAGAGGTCCAGAACGAGCACCTTCAGGTGGGTCTTATCGGTGGCCTTAGGCTTGGGGCCGGTCTTCCTCCTCTTCCCATCTCCCTTCCTCAGCTCTGTCCCCGGCAACCACTCGTCCCAGAGGGTATCCACCACCCCCTTCACCTCGGGGTGGTCGGACCAACGATGAACATCGAAGGGGCGGGAGTAATCGGGGTCACTGATCTGGGGCATAGGTTCTCCTAGAGGGGGCTGTCACCCTTCATATAGGAGCAAAGAGATGAAGCTGTAAGCTATCTAAGTGATTATTATTACAATATTTATTATGAGTATACTCTTCTGAATCTAGGTATCTTTATCCATTACTTATACCTATTACCTAGGTATCTCCCCTCCCTGATCTCCCCTCGACAGGGGTCATCAGCCCGGCCTCACCCGTCACCCAGCAGGCGCAAGAAAGCACGCCAGAAGAGCCCGCAGGACCGGGGGCAGAAAGAGGGGCATTTACCGCGCTCAGGGAGCGGAGGCGCGCCTTGTAACGATGTCTCAGGAAGTACTGGCTGGGGTGGTAGGA
>NZ_JAHVIA010000029.1 GCF_019801965.1 Salipiger bermudensis | reverse complement strand
GGGCTCGAAGCCGTCATGCGGCGGCGTGGCAGGCTCGGTTCGCGGTGATCGAACCGCAGCGCGGCTGATTTGGTATGTTCGGCCGTCGGCATGATGCTGAAGACGTGGCGGGCGTGGTGGATCGGAGGAACCACCATGCCGACTACAAATCTGCCAGCCATCCGCGCCTGCCGTCCCGCTTGGAACAAGGGCCGCATCGTCGGCCAGAAGCGTCCGCTTGAGCCGAAACATGTATGGGCGATCCGGGTCCGCCTCGAGATCGCTCAGCGGATGCGCGAACTGGCGCTCTTCAATCTCGCCATCGACAGCAAGTTGCGCGGATGCGACCTGGTGAAGCTGAAGGTCGCTGACGTCTATGCGGCCGGACAGGTCAAGCACCGCGCTTCGATCGTCCAGAGCAAAACCCAGAGGCCGGTAAGCTTCGAGATCACCGAGGGGACTCGAAAAGCCATCGCGGCTTGGCTCGAGGCGCCGCTGATGGTCGGGTCGGAGCATCTCTGGCCCGGTCGCTTTCACGAACGTCGGCATATTTCGACAAGGCAATACGCCCGCCTCGTGCGGGACTGGGTGACGTCTATCGGTCTCGAGCCGAGTGCCTACGGCACGCACTCCATGCGGCGGACCAAGGTGGCGCAGATATATCGCAAAACTGGCAACCTCCGCGCA
>NZ_JAHVIA010000028.1 GCF_019801965.1 Salipiger bermudensis | reverse complement strand
GGTGCGCGCTACCCTCAAGTGCGACTCCCATTAGAAAACAGATGGTTATCTAATGGAGAGAGCCTGCCATGGGAGCGGTATACACGCAACTGAGCGTCAAGGAACGTGTTCAGATCGAACGCTGGAAACTCGCGAAGATCCCGGTTCGGGAGATGGCGCGCGTGCTGCAGCGCTCGAAAGCCACCATCTATCGCGAGATCAAACGAAACTGGTTTAGTGATGAGTGCCTGCCCGGCTATGACGGTTACTACGGCGCCGCCGCGCATCAGAAAGCCGCCAATCGGCGTGCTCGGCAGCGCAAATTGATCCGGCATCCAGAGCTTCGAAAACAGGTCGTCGAGCGGATCAAGAACGGCTGGACGCCTGAGCAGATCGGCAACCGGCTGATCCACGAAGACGCGAAGCTCCGGGTCTGCCAAGAGACGATCTACCGCTACATCTATTCGAAGGAAGGCATGGCACAGGAGCTTTGGTGGTACCTGCCCGAACACCGCAAGGCCCGCCGGCCGCGCCGAGCCCGGAAGCGCCACGCGCCAAAATTCGACCGTGATGTCAGTATCCTGTTCCGCCCGGACGACGTCGCACACCGCAGGGAATTCGGCCATTGGGAGGGTGATTTGATGCTGTTCAAACAATCGCTTGGCCAGACCAATGTCACTTCTCTGGTCGAACGTGTCAGCCGCTTCACTGTGCTGCTGAAGAACGCGAACAGGCGCACGAAACCGGTCATGACCAAGATCGTGAAGGCGGTGCGGGATCTGCCCGTGGCGGGCCGCAGATCGATCACCTTCGACCGCGGCACTGAATTCGTGTCATGGCCGCACCTGCAGGCACAGCTCGGAACCCAAACGTGGTTTTGCGACCCCTCCTCGCCCTGGCAGAAAGGCACAGTCGAGAACACCAACCGCCGGCTCCGGCGCTGGCTTCCAAGGCAGCGTGACGTCGCGGCCATAACGGAGCTCGAGCTGAAGCAACTCTGCGACCAGCTCAACAACACGCCTCGCAAATGCCTTGGATGGAGGACCCCGGCCGAGGTCTTTCGAGAAAAGATGATGGAGGAAATCGGCCGACGCCCCTACTCTCGCAGGTCATGGGAGTCGCGCTTCGGGTAGCGCACACA
>NZ_JAHVIA010000027.1 GCF_019801965.1 Salipiger bermudensis | reverse complement strand
CTCCCACGGGGTGAGCCCGTCGAGGCTCGTGTGGGGGCGGTGATGGTTGTAGTCGTTGCGCCAGCCGGCGATCAACTCGTGGGCGTGGCGCAGATTGGCGAACAGGTGCTCGTTCAGGCACTCGTCACGCAGGCGGCCATTGAAGCTCTCGACGAAGCCGTTCTGCATGGGCTTTCCCGGAGCGATGTAGTGCCACTCGACCTTGCGGTCCTCCTGCCATTTGAGGATGGCGTTCGAGGTCAGCTCCGTGCCGTTGTCGCTGACCACCATGCAGGGATAGCCGCGCACCCGAGCGATGCTGTCGAGCTCACGGCCAACGCGCTGCCCTGACAGCGAGGTGTCCACGACCGTCGCCAGGCATTCCCGGCTGAAGTCGTCGATGACGCAGAGCACCCGGAAGCGGCGACCATCGGACAGGCTGTCTGACACGAAGTCCAGCGACCATCGCTGGTTCGGCCCCTGCGGGATCGTCATGGGTGCCCTGGTCCCCAGGGCTCGCTTGCGACCGCCCCGTTTACGGACTGTTAAGCCTTCTTCCCGGTAGATCCGGTAGAGCTTCTTCCAGTTCACCTTCCAGCCCTCTCGGCCCAGCAGGAGGTGCAGTCGCCGATAACCGAAGCGACGCCGTTCGCTGGAAAGCGCCTTCAGCCTCTCCCGCAGTTCAGCGTCCGCAGGTCTGGTTGATCCACGTCGATATACACGCGGATCGATCCCGGCCAGGGCACAGGCCCGCCGCTGGTTGTAGTTCTTCTCTGTCATGGCCCAGTCCACGGCTCGTCGCCTTGCACCGGGCTTCAGAAGTTTTTTCCCAGCATTTCCTTCAGCGTGGCCACGTCGAGCATCTGCTCTGCAAGCATCTTCTTGAGCTTTGCATTCTCGGCTTCGAGCGCCTTCAGCCGCCTGGCCTCAGACACTTCCATGCCGCCATACTTCGAACGCCATCTGTAAAACGTGCCATCACTGATGCCATGCTTCCGGCAGAGCTCCTTGGCGCCTATCCCGGCTTGGTGCTCCTTCAGGATGCCAATGATCTGCTCTTCGCTAAAACGGCTTTTCCGCATCGTCTGTCTCCTCGTTTGGAGAACAGGCTAACTTCAAACCGCGGACTTTTCAGGGGAGCAGGTCA
>NZ_JAHVIA010000026.1 GCF_019801965.1 Salipiger bermudensis | reverse complement strand
CACCACGCCCGCCACGTCTTCAGCATCATGCCGACGGCCGAACATACCAAATCAGCCGCGCTGCGGTTCGATCACCGCGAACCGAGCCTGCCACGCCGCCGCATGACGGCTTCGAGCCCGAAGTGACGAATGCTGCGAAATGTGCCAAGGTCTTCTTCGGATCAGATCGGAGGGAGAGGGCAAGCATGCGAATCGGCGTGATCGGGTGCGGAACGATTGCCAGTGCGGTTGTGGAAGGCATCGTTCACGATGGGCATCAGATCACTGTTTCCGAGCGCAGCGCTCATCATTCCTCGTCTCTCGCTAAAGCCTACGAGAACGTTCGGATTGCGGACAACCAAGGCGTAGTCGACGCAAGCGACGTTCTGTTTCTGGGATTGATGGCCGAGGTTGCGACAGATGTCCTCGGCTCTCTGACTTTTCGAGAAGGACAAGTCGCGATTACATTCATGGCTGGTGTGTCGCTTGCGGACGCAGACGTCTTGGTCCGACCGGCACGCGCGATTGCCATAATGATGCCCTTTCCCGGAATTGCACAGGGCGGCACGCCCATTATGATGTATGGCGACGCTGAAATCGTCACGGATATCTTCGGTGCTCGGAACAGCATCTATCCTTTGCAAGACGCGGATGAGATGACAGCCTACCTGAGCGCGCAGGCTGTGCTCTCTCCTGTCGCGCGCATGGTTAGCGATGCTGCGGACTGGCTTGGGGATCGCGTGTCGGACAAAAATCAGGGCGAAGCCTTTCTGAGAGAGTTGGTGGCATCGAACCTGTCGACAATCGCTTGTGAACCCCTGATCGAGGCGCTCAACGCGCCGGGTGGGTACAACCAGAGGCTTCGACTTCATATGGAAGCTCAAGGGATGACCGCGGCGCTCAAGAACGGCCTCAGCAAAATGGCTTAGTCTGAAACTGACAACTGTTCGAGTTGCTTTCGGTTCTCACCGCCGCAGCCAAAACTAAGAGGTAGTAAATCACCAAAGCAGTTGTTCAGGTCGTCAAACGGAACGTCCGTTTCGTCCGCCCTGCCGACCTTCATCCTCCGAAAATGCCGCGCGATGGACGAATGGCCGGTTCTGGTGAAGCTGCACCGTGGCGATCGGCCAGGGACTGAACGGCAGGTCTGGGCCGGTGACCTGCTCCCCATAGAGTCCGCGTTTATGAGTTAGCTCTGTTCAGGGTTTGGTCCTCTACTGACCGTTGGTGATACTCCCACGGGGTGAGCCCGTCGAGGCTCGTGTGGGGGCGGTGATGGTTGTAGTCGTTGCGCCAGCCGGCGATCAACTCGTGGGCGTGGCGCAGATTGGCGAACAGGTGCTCGTTCAGGC
>NZ_JAHVIA010000025.1 GCF_019801965.1 Salipiger bermudensis | reverse complement strand
GCTGCGAAATACGACGAGATGTATGCCCGCTCGATCAGCGACCCGGAGGGGTTCTGGGCCGACGAGGCGCAGCGGCTCGACTGGATGGCCCGGCCGACCAAGATCAAGAACACCAGCTTCGAGTTCGGCAAGGTCGATATCAAGTGGTTCGAGGATGGCGTGCTCAACGTCGCCTATAACTGCGTCGACCGCCACCTGAAGACCCGCGCCAACCAGACCGCGATCATCTTCGAGCCCGACAACCCCGAAGACCCCGCCCAGCACATCACCTATGCCGAGCTCTACGACAAGGTGAACCGCATGGCCAACGTCCTGCTCAGCCAGGGCGTCATGCGCGGCGACCGCGTGGTGATCTACCTGCCGATGATCCCCGAGGCCGCCTATGCCATGCTGGCCTGCGCCCGCATCGGCGCCATCCATTCCATCGTCTTCGCCGGCTTCTCGCCCGACGCGCTGGCCAACCGCATCAACGATTGCGGCGCCAAGATCGTCATCACCGCCGACACCGCCCCGCGCGGCGGCCGCAAGACCGCGCTCAAGTCCAACACCGACGCGGCGCTGCTGCACTGCTCGGACAAGGTCCGCTGCCTGGTGGTCAAGCATACCGGCGACCAGACCAGCTGGATCCAGGGCCGCGACGTCGACCTCAACTACCTCATGGAGCACGCGGCCCCCGATTGCCCGCCGCGCCCGATGAACGCCGAAGACCCGCTCTTCATCCTCTACACCTCGGGCTCCACCGGGAAGCCCAAGGGGGTTGTGCACGCAAGTGGTGGATATCTGGTTTACGCGGCCCTCACCCACGAGGTGGTGTTCGATTACCACGACGGCGACGTCTACTGGTGCACCGCCGATGTCGGCTGGGTCACCGGCCACAGCTACATCGTCTACGGCCCGCTCGCCAACGGCGCCACCACGCTCATGTTCGAGGGCGTGCCGACCTATCCCGACGCCAGCCGTTTCTGGGAGGTTTGCGACAAGCACA
Organism: Salipiger bermudensis; assembly: GCF_019801965.1. GTDB lineage: Bacteria > Pseudomonadota > Alphaproteobacteria > Rhodobacterales > Rhodobacteraceae > Salipiger > Salipiger bermudensis_A. The sequence continues at coordinate 922 of NZ_JAHVIA010000025.1, read as the reverse complement.
AGGTCAACCAGTTCTACACCGCGCCGACCGCGCTGCGGGCGCTGATGGGTCAGGGCGACGCCTTCGTCGAGAAGTGCGACCTGTCGAGCCTGAAGCTGCTCGGCACCGTCGGCGAGCCCATCAACCCGGAGGCCTGGAACTGGTACAACGACAAGATCGGCAAGGGAAAATGCCCGATCGTCGACACCTGGTGGCAAACCGAGACCGGCGGCCACCTGATGACCCCGCTGCCCGGCGCCCACGCGCTCAAGCCCGGCTCGGCGATGAAGCCGTTCTTCGGCGTCAAGCCGGTGGTGCTCGAGCCCACCTCCGGGGAGGAGATCCACGACTTCCCGACCGAGGGCGTTCTGGCGCTGGCCGACAGCTGGCCGGGCCAGATGCGCACCGTCTGGGGCGATCACGAGCGCTTCGAGCAGACCTATTTCCAGCAATACAAAGGCTACTATTTCTCCGGCGACGGCTGCCGCGTCGACGAGGATGGCGATTACTGGATCACCGGCCGCGTCGATGACGTCATCAACGTCTCGGGCCACCGCATGGGCACGGCCGAGGTCGAATCGGCGCTGGTGGCGCATGCCAAGGTCGCCGAGGCGGCGGTGGTGGGCTACCCGCACCCGGTCAAGGGCCAGGGCATCTACTGCTACGTCACGCTGATGAACGAGGTCGAGCCTTCGGAGGAGCTCAAGAAGGAGCTGCGCAGCTGGGTCCGCACCGAGATCGGCCCGATCGCCTCGCCGGACCTGATCCAGTGGGCGCCGGGCCTGCCCAAGACCCGCTCGGGCAAGATCATGCGCCGCATCCTGCGCAAGATCGCCGAGAACGACTACGGCGCCCTCGGCGACACCTCGACCCTCGCCGATCCCTCGGTGGTCGACGACCTCATCGAAAACCGCGCCAACAAGGGGTGATCTGAGATGGACGG
>NZ_JAHVIA010000024.1 GCF_019801965.1 Salipiger bermudensis | reverse complement strand
TCGCCGATCTGCGCGATGACGCGCTGCTGGTTCTTGGTAAAATTCATGCGTATGTCCTTCTATATGGCATGGACTTCAGATGGTGCTCTCGCACCGGTGAGGGTCGGAGTGGTCGGCGTTTGTCCTGGTCGCAACCGCCCCGATGATCAGGAGGTGTGATCTTTTTTCTGACGCCAAAACATTGGTTCGGTTTGTCCCGCGCGATCACTCGTCAGACCGCAGGTCGGTGGGATCCGACCGGTCCTGACCGAGCTGTTTCGGCAGGCGAACAAGAGCGCGGGAGAGGGACTTGCGGGCCTCGATAATCGCGCCACGGGCTTTCTCCGGCAGAGATTGCGCCATCGCGATGATGGCGACATCCGCCTGCCGGATCTCGTCGAAGGCTTGCGTCAGCTCCTCCCGGGCCTCGCGCTTGGCACGAATCTGCAGGGCCTTCAGGGCTTTCGAGAACAGGGACTTTGCAAGCCGTCGGCGCGGCCCGTCTGCCGCCGGATCCTCCGCCTCTGGCAGGGTGGTCGCGCCGCTGGCGACCTTGCGGGCAATATCGAGCACCGCATCCGCGTCGGCCTCCCGGGACCTGACATCGGTCTCCCGTTGCGAGACGTCGTCTTCCCGCAAGGTGAGCTCCTGCTCTTGCTCCGCAAGTCTCTCCTCCTGTGCGCGCCGCCAATCCCGCGGGCTCACGTGCTCACGCCGCTCCGGCACCTCGACCTTGACGGTCGTCGCGTCATCCTCCGCGGCGCCTTTCGACTCGGGATCCACGTTCCTGTCCTCGATCTGGCGGTTGTGCTTGATCGCTGCCCGGATGGCCTTGGCCCGCCGTTCGCCGCGGTGCAGGCCGATCTCCGAGAACCACGCGCCGACGCTGTCCTGCGCAGCCTCGTAGTCGCGGATCATCGCGTGCTTCGAGGGCTGCAGCATACGCCGCCCGTCCTTGGTCTCGCCCCGCGGCAGGATGATAGCGTGGATGTGGTAGGCCTCCTCATCGAGATCGGCCCTTGCGTGGATCACGTCGTCGCCGAACTGCTGGGTGAGCCAGCTCACCGCCAAAGCCTCGAAGCGCTCCTCGCGGGTGCCGCCAAAGAGGTCGTCGAAGGACTCGCTGTCGATCTCCTCGAACCAGGCCTTGTTGGCGGTCAGGATGACCTCTCGGAGCGGGCCGTGGCGGGTGGATCGCCAGGGATCCCGCGGGCCTTCCACGATCCGCTTCTTGATCTCTGCCGTGCGGCGGCGCTTGCGGAGCTTCTCCAGCTCGCTGGCGAAGTTCCCGGTGCGCATGTCGTCGATCTCCGCCAGCGCCGTTGCCGCCCAATCCTTCTTGCCGATCAGCGGTCGATTGAGCTTGGATCGTTCGCGGTCCACATGGCCGAGATCGCCGCCCTTGCGGTGGCGATGGCCTTCGTAGCCGCCGAGGTCCTTCGGGAACATGCCCGCCATGCGCAGCACGATCGGGTGGGTTTGCCTGGTCGGCATGGGTCGTCCTCCTGTTGTGGAGGTCGGGAAGTCGGATCGGCTGTGGATCTGCGGAAACGCGGGTTCGGTTTGCCCTCGCGATGCGCCGGTGCGCAGGGGGGATTACTCACTAATCAGCCCGCGCAGTTTCCCCTGGAAACCGCTCGGGCTGGCGTTCGTCGGGGCGCTGCCCCGAACCCCGCGCCTGTGCGGCGGACACGCCGGCGCGGCGCGCGGAAGGGGCGTCGTTCTGCACTCCCCCTTCACCCCCTGCGCCCGGGGACACCGCTCCGCGCGGTATCCCCGAACCCCTTCCGGCTCGGAGGGAGCGTTCGCCACATCCCTCCACCCTGCGGCGTCTCCGACGGCTCGGGAGGCTGCGCCCCCAAGACCCCGGCGAGAGGCGCGGACGGCAGGGCAGGAGCCCGCGTCCGGCTGCGCAGAACGGGTGTCGCGCAGCCGGACGCGGGCCCCGGCCCGGTCGGCGGAAGACGTGACAGATCATCGAGAAGGACATCCGATGACTGAACAGACCCTTTTGCAGATCCCAGCGCCGTGGCACGCCACCGTCGCGCCGGGCGACATCGTCGCCTTCCGCTTCCCGCACGAGACCGACGGCAGCGAGTCCCCGAAGGTTCGCCCGACACTGGTGATCGACGTGGTCGAACGCTTCGGCGAACGCTACGCCGTCCTCGCCTACGGCACGACCAACTCGCGGCGCTTCGGGCGCCGGGAGGCCTACGCCATCGACGTGCTCGATGAGGCCGAGCGCGACGGCGCGTCGCTGCACCGACAGACCCGCTTCCATGCCTCGCGTCGGCTGATGGTCTCGCTCAGGAACAGCGGCTTCGACATCCGGCGCGACGCGTGCACCGCGCGGCTGGGGCGGCTGTCCGGCGACAGCCTCAAGCGCCTGCAGCAGGTCCGCGCGAGGATCCACGCGGAGCAGGACATGCGCCGTGACCGCAACCGCCAGCGACGGGCTGCACGACCGGTCGTGGTCGAGACCAAGCGCAAGGGCCGCATCCGCAGCGCGAAGGAGGTTCGTCATGTCTGATCTCGATTACGATCCGCTGATGAAGCGCATCCACGCGGTGCTGCTGCTCTTCCCGGCCGCGGAGACGGCGCTCGACACGCTCGATGCGCTTGAAGTGCTGCGTCACATCAAGCTGGCGCGGGACCTCCGCCGGCGCTTCTTCCGCCGGCAGATCTTCAGCGCGAAGGATCTGCACGATCTCGAGACACTGCTCGGACCGATCACGCAGGTCCTCAAGGCCGAGTGGCGCATCGAGGTGATCAACGATGAAGGCATGGTGCAGTCGCATGTCGAGCGCACCCGCACCTGTCGGGGCGCAGAGGTCCATGCCGCGAGCCGGCCGCTTTACGCGCTCCGCGACGGGCTGATCGACATCTCCGAGCTGCGCCACGCCGAGGAGATCGCGATGACGCTGCGCCAGGAGACGCCCGACTGAGACCTGCGGGGGCGCTGCAAGGCGCCCCCGCGAGGGATCCGAACCGAACCGTTTCTGCGATCCATGCGACGGCAACACGTCCTCCCTGCCCAAGAACGGGCAGGCTTTTTGAGGACTGAGCATGACCGAGA
>NZ_JAHVIA010000023.1 GCF_019801965.1 Salipiger bermudensis | reverse complement strand
CCATTCACTATTGTGAGACGCCCTTAGAGGTGACTTGTTCAGCGTGATCAGGTAGATAGAGCCCGTAAGACCCAAGATCCTAATGAGGTTAGCCCTCACCCGCTCAGGTTTGAGCCCTCCACTTTAGCAACTCGTAAACACTTCTAAGCATATGAAAAAGCTCTCTCCGAAGATGCGCCAGGTTCTCGCCAAGAAGGCTCGCGCTGGATCACAATCGCGAAAACCGCAGGGGCTGCGGCGAAAGCCTCAGCGTTGGGCACGTGGTCATGTCGTCGAAGTATGGGATGGGCAAAGTGTGGAGAAAGTGCTGTGCTATACTGAGCCCGACAAGCCGCCGCAACGAATCTGCCTTGATACCAACACTGAAGAGACATTGTCGTTTCTTGAGCATATGTCGAAGTCCGTTTTGCCAAAGCGATTTCACAACGGCAAGCCGACGGCATGGATACACAGACAAAAGAACAGGCCTCCTTTCATCGGTAGATATGCCGGGTTTGAGGATATCGATGAATTTTCGGCGGCACCGGCACTTGTGTTAGCTGCACTCTACGATCGAGCAAAGGATGCTATGGGCACAGCACCACCAGCAATTAATTTTCCAAACTGGAGTCCGACAGCATTTCAGACTCTGTTTGAATTAGGATTCTTTGAGATCATTGGGCACTCTCCCGCAGAGAGGATAACGGAAATCTACGACAGAAAGGCTGAAAGTGCTTACAAGATATCCAAAATACTTTCAGGCCACAACGCAAACAGCTTGGAGGAGGCGTCAGATACGATACTCGAACTCCTTCGGTACTTAGAAATAGATCCAGATCTATCGGATGAGCTAATTATCGACATAAATACAGCCGTTAGTGAGGCGATGATCAATGTATCCAAGCATGCCTATCCAGACTGGCTGTTGAAAGAGGATGGGGAGGTACAGCCGAAGAAGTGGTGGATGAGTGCTCGCGCGGATAAATCGTCGAATAAGCTGACGATAGTGGTGTACGACCAGGGAGCTACAATTCCTGGAACTCTCCCTGAGAGGGATTGGTACCGAGAGGCGCTTGAGAGTCTAATGGGGTTGGTTAGCCCCGGCTTCGACTTGGAGAATAGAAAGCGCACGATGGATCATGAGTTTATTAGTTACTCCATGAAGAAAGGGAAAACTCAGACGGGTGTCGCGGAGAGAGGCCTAGGCCTACCTCAGATGCAGGAACTTATAGATACATGCTCAGATGGGACCCTCTCGATACTGAGCAGACAAGGATTATATAAGTACGCGCGCCAACTAGGAGTTCACAAGAGGCTTCTGCCGACGGCCTTGGAAGGCACACTGATCCAGTGGGAACTTTCGCTTCCTGTAGGAGGAAGATAATGGAGGATGAGAAGATGATCTCGATTGCTGATTTCTCTCGATATCCGTCGGGACGGGATGACAACGATGGTGACTTCAATGGGGCTAGATTTCGAGAAACCGTCTTGGTTCCGGCGCTTGAGGAGGCAATCCAGAGCGGGGGGCGAGTCTGTGTGTCTCTCAAAGGTGTTATGAGTTTTGGTTCATCATTCCTTGAGGAGGCCTTCGGTGGCTTGATCCGCTCAGGACGGTTTACGAAGGAGCAAATCAGGTCGACAATGAGGGTGGATCCAGGTAGGCCGAACTTTTCGCGCCATGAGAGGACTATTTGGCTTCATATAGATAGAGCTCAATGAATGATGGCGGATGCTCACTCATATCTAAGTGCTGCAGTCGCAGTTACTATCGGCGCTCTTTTCGCAGGCGTGTACACCTCGTATCTGAATCACCTTGCGTCGAAGAATGACATTCTGAAAGATTACCTCCGGGACTTGTCTGAAATAGAGAGGCTGGCTGAGATTTATTGGCTGGCGGAGCCCGAAAACGAGAGCGATATACGATTTCATGATTCTGCTGGACATAAGCTTCGCGCAAAGATGGAGGCGACATCTGAGTACTCAGGCGTGACGAAGTCCATCCTGGGGGATGCGTATGAGCGGTTTGAAGGGTTGGATACAGATCTATTCGTCACTGTCACTGGAGGCACCTTTCAGACGGCAAAATTTGGTAGGGATCCGCAAAGATACAGCGAAACGATTGCCATTGTGAATAAAATGAGATCCCTATTGAGGCACAGGAGAAATACGATGTTTTGGGCTGGGTAGGATTGAGGGTAATCTTCTCGGTTTCAACCAGATGCAGGAAAATGCATTCGAATCCGGTCGCGAAAGATTGCAATGAATTATCTGATGAGGCGATTAATCATGACGAATGCAGAAAATGCGGTGCGAAGGCGCGCCTTTCCCTACTCTTCTAGAGCTTTTTCTTTGTGAAGTTTCGACGTTCTCATTTTTATTGGTCATGAGAGATACCTGATCGCCTCCCAAATGAGAACAATGGGAAGCCGAACGGATGGCAACCTCATGCGCTGGATAGCCTCGATCTGGGGTAGTTCCGTCACCACTCCCCATTGTGCATCGCTAGCAGTTCGTCCTCGGTCCACAGAGGCGGAGCGATGCTCCTGCCCGTGCGTCGCTCGAAGGCCTCCATCCGAGCTATGTAACCGGCACTCGGCTCGATGCGCCTAGCTAAGTCAACGTACTGCCGCAGATCCTCACTGGACACGTCCGAATATTCCGCGCGGTCCGGCAGTTTGATCGAGGTCTCAAGTGCGAAGCCACCAATCACCGAGCCGTGTGTCACCGCCCGCGAGGCCATGTCCATCATGTCGCGAAGCTCATCCACGTGCCAGTGGTCGATGATGTAGCTATCGTGGATTGAGAGCACCGGAACACCCCTACGAGTGAACGAGCCAAGAATCCACGACGTGATTTGGCTATCGCTGTTCATCAGCCTGATACCTTGATCCGAGAACACTGCATCCCGCAAAGGCGGGTTCCGTAGTAGGAACGCCTTGAGCAGGTCGTCAAGCTCATCGTTCGACATTTTCTTGGCAGGATCACCTGTAGCGAACCCTTGCCGGAAAGCTGAGTAAGCTGAATTCCTTCCCTTCGCGTTGATCGCTGTGAGCGCTAGCCGCTTCACCATCGGTCGGAGCTTGTCACCGTAGAGGTCAAGCATCTCCCCTTGGAGGTCGTAGGGGTCATGTTCCATAGGGAGCCCCGCTTCCGCGTATAGCAGCGCCACGTGCAGCCCCTTGAAGTCGACCTCCACCGTTGGCTCGTTGTTGATGGTGATCCGGGACCGCCAGTCATCGCTCACACGTTGCCACCAGCCACCGTAGAAGCGGCCCCCCATGTCCCAGCTTCCTCGGTTGAACACACGATGCGAGAGGGAGTAGCGCGGCCCGATCCTGACGATATTCTTGTCATCATCAGGGTTCGGTTGGATCCACGGTTCGTCAAGGCTGGGAATGTCGATGAAGTGGGAGGAGACCAACGTATTATACTCACTCAGTTGCTTCCGCATATCGCGGGTGAGCGCGGTGTCCTCGTACTCAAGCCGCTTCCCGCCCTTACTGGCGTTGTCGACCTTCTCCCCCTTGCTCTTCAGGATGATGATCTCCTTCTCAGCGCGAGTGACGTCTTCCCAAGTGAACTTGGCTTCCTCGAACATGGCCTGAAGCCGCTCCGAAGCCCGGATCCGCGTTAGACGACCGCTTTTCGCGCCGTCCTTCACATGGAAGCCCGGAGCCAGATCGATGAGCTCAATCTCTGCGAGGCTGTTGATGACATCGATCATCCGCTTCGAGATGGAGAGC
>NZ_JAHVIA010000022.1 GCF_019801965.1 Salipiger bermudensis | reverse complement strand
AAAACTTGTAGCCGGAGAACGCTAGCAAGCTAGGATTTACTCGCCTATCCTAGCGATACGAAGTTGGTGGTACAGGACAAAATTAATGGAAGAACCGAAGGCGAGCTCCTCCTATCTGAGCGTGCTAGATATTGATGGCGACGGTAAAGTGGATATCCAAGATTTTCTCGCGCTCTTCGGTTCGCGCGGGAAGGCAATCAACCAGATTCCTGCGCTGGAGAACCGTGTCGCCGAAGCCTGGAGACGAAAGAGCGGCGAGTTGGAGAAGCTCTCAACCGCGATCAGAGGCAAGGTGGATTCTGGAAGCTCTTTGGCTAAAAAATCTAGCTTCTCACTAGCTGATCGAAGGATGAATTCCATCCTCAAGCGGCTCCAGCTTGAATTTGATGATGACAACCTAGAAAAGCTAAGAGGGGAGTATCTCAAGTGCCTCGCAGCAATAAAGGAGGCTGAAGGGGTCATTTCTGATTTGATCGCTAGTTCAGCATTGGTCAGTGGCAACGACAGGGGGAAAGTTGAGAAGAAGCTTGAGCGGGCACGTGCGCTTCTCCAGCAACTCAAGGGGCGACGGCAAGAGTTAATATCTGATTTTGTTCAAAGTTTCTCGATCTACAATGTAAAGATTAGTACAGATCAGGCAGAGGTCCTTCTATCCAGGATTGACTCAGGCGACGTCACGAGAATGACCTCTGTTTTCGCGATCGTGGCGCAGCTTACTGCCCAATTTGCGGAAGCAAAACAGGCGAGCGGCGAGAACACATCCACGGCCCAGAAATATTACGCGATGTATATCGGACTTCTTGAGCTGCAGGAGCTGGTCCAGTCGGAATATATAGAGCGCATGGATAAATCCTACCTTCCAGGGATTTCCGAAATAAAGAGGACTGCTGAGCAGCTAATCGCGGAGACGCAGGTGCTCATGAAAAACATGCCTATAGATCATCTGAGATCGTATGAGCATAACCTTCAGTCGCAAGAGTTCACACTTGAAGTTGCCTCGGTATATGAGGACGCCCTGCTTGAGGATCGCGCGAGGGCCGTACAGGCCAGAGAAATCGTCAGAAACCTCTTAAGGCTTGCAGAGAATACGCTCAAGACCGTGAAGGTAGCATCTGACTTGGTTTCGCTTATGAAAGATTCTCAGGGCCTATATGATGAGGTCATGCAGCTCCAAACTCCTTCTTTGGTTCCTTTCGAAAATCTCGAATTGAAGCGGGAGTTCGAAGCGGTTACGGAGAAACTAAAGTCGTCTTCGTAGAGCGAAAGCCAGAAAAAACGAGCTTCTACAAGCATCTATACAAGAAACCATCATGGAGTTGTATAGATGTCGATTACCTTTCTCGCCCTAATCGCGGCGGGTGCCGTGCTGCGTGCACTGCTCGCGAAAGCTCTGTCCCACCAGTACGGGCTTACCCTCGTTGTTCCGCCGGTGATCACTGGCGGGCTTCTACTCTTGGCGGCCTTACCAAGCTGGCTGTCACCACTCTCGTTCACGCTTCCGCTGAGCATCACGCTCGGAGCCCTTCTGCCTGACATCTTCCTGCGGAGTGCTCAGCGATGAGTGACGCCTCAGCGAAGAACACACGGTTCGCCCCCGGCATGCTGGTGGTGCTCCGCGCCTTCGATGACATCCCCGAGCATCAGTTCGAGATCCAGGAGGTCTACGAGGACTGCGTCGGCGGCTACTCGCGAACAGGACCGCTCTCCGGCGAATACGGTGAGCCCGACTTCGAGATGATCCTCAGGGTCATCCGCTGACCCCCTTACATCGCTAGACGAAAGGAACAGACGCATGTCTGCACGAATTCGCTATGCCTACCTCAAGGGCCAGACGTGGCTCTATCGGCGCAATTACCCTAAGGACGTTGCCGCTCTGCTTGGTCAGCAGGCGCTGAAACAATCCCTAAAGACCGGAGACGTGAAGCTCGCTCGCCAGAGAGCCGCCGAGGTGAATGTACGCTACGATGCCATCGTGGAAGGTGCCATCTCGGGGGCGACAAAGCTCCCCACCCGCAACGCAGACGCAGGAGAGTGGTCGAGGCCAACCGAAGCGGCACTCGTCAAGCTCAGAACGGCGCTGCAGCGTGTCGAACCGGCTCACTACGCGGTGAATGCTCGCCCGGGCCAGACGGTCGACAAAGCCATTCGCTCGTACCTCCTTCGTCGACAGAGGGAGTTGCGCCCCGGTGGGTTCAAGAGCGTTCGCTATTCTCTGGAACTCTTCCAGTCGAAGTTCGGCAACCTCACCCTTGCGGAGATCAGCCGGGAGGAAGGGCGGCTCTTTCTCATGCTGATCGAGGGTCTCAGCCCGAATATCGGCAAGTCCGAGCGCACCCGTGGCCTGTCTCTCGATGCCTCGGTGGCATGGTCGAGGAACAGCAATGCCCGGATCAGCGGTCGTACGCAGAGAAGGATCTGGTCGCAGGTGAACCACTGGCTGGATTGGTGCGTCTGCGAAGGGGAACTGGAGAGCAATCCGTTCTCGTCCGTACGTTTCGAGGCGAAGGTGGTTCACAAGCCCTATGCGGTCCCGACCGACACAGAGGTGCTTAAGTGGCTGAGTTGGCAAGATCCCCTCATCGACAAGGTGCTGCTGACGTGCCTTCTCTCCGGGATGCGAGCCGGGGAAGCTGCCGGTCTCCTTCGTGGGGATGTGGTCGAGAAGGGAAAGCTTGGCTGGTTCTTCCACGTTCGCCCGAACCGCCTGAGGCTCCTGAAGACCGATGCTGCTGAGCGAATGGTTCCGGTGCATGCAGCGCTCTTGCCGATCCTGGAGGCGCTACCCAGCGAAGGTCCGTTGTTCCCGGGCTTGACCGTGAACGACGTCACCAAGCGGTTCGCCGTGATGCGGGAGAAGTTGGAGCTTCAACGACCCGGCCTCGTGTTCCACTCCACCCGAAAGTGGTTCATCACCCAGTGTGAGCGTACGGGCGTCCCGGAGCACTTCACCGCCAGCATCGTGGGGCACAAGTCGGCGCGTTCGGAGAACGGCATCACCTACGGAATTTACTCCGCAGGGATCTCCGACGAGCAGAAGAGACAGATCGTCGATCAGGTTCGGTTGCCGGAAAGGTGCTCTCCATGACCGTCATTCCCGACATCTACGCGTTCGAGGAGAGGGCCGCTATCGCTGAGTACGATGGCGGTCTTTCTCGTTCAGAGGCTGAGGACCTCGCAGCGCGTGACCAAGGCTTCAGGAACGCTGACCACTACTGGCAGTGGCTCGCTGACTACGTCCTGACCAAGCAGGTCGGCGGGTAAATTCACCATCTGAACCTCTCTCCGTCCGGGCATCCTCTTTGGTGTTCGGGCGGGGACCAGCTTCACTTTGCCGATCAACTATTACGTGCAAATCGCGCCGCTTTGCATTGAAAAAGTTATCTACAAAATCAACCTTTAGATGCAAAAATTCGAAGAAATACTCATCAAATTTTACGTTTAATTTCAACGACCTGGAAAGGGGCCGCTCCTGGAGGAAAACTTCGGCGGAAATTCCACACTCATCCGGTCGCTAGACGGCGATCAGAGGCCGCCGAACGCTCCCCTCCTGAAGTCAACCTAAACGGTCGTCGGCAAGGCCGACTTCCGCCCCAATCTGGAGAAGCGAATGAAGAAAATGAACAGTGAACAGGAAGTGGTGACGCGACACATCGAGAAGATGGGTCCCGGAGATCGAGTGATCATCTCTGGCAGCGCGGGGTCGGGCAAGACCTTCGCGATCGCGAGGTCGGTGGCTAACCGGAAAGCTCTTTTCCTGGCCCCGACACATCCTGCTCGCGCGGTCCTTGAGGCCGAACTTGGCTCGTCGGGTCAGCGCGTGATGACGATCCACAGCTTCATCGGCTGGAGAGGCTATCGCGATGAGGGCCTTGTGCGCCGCGACCGCTATCGCCCTGCACGTGAGGCCAGCTTCCGCTCGAAGAGTAAAGGTCAACTGAGCACGTGTCCCTTTTCCGAAGCAGAAATCATCATCGTGGATGAATGCTCCATGGTCGGAGCCTTCCTCTTCGCGGCAATCGAGGAATACGCCGATGAGCTCGGGCTGCCCGTGGTCTACAGCGGTGATCCTTACCAGCTGCCGCCCGTGAACGATCGAGAGGTGATCTGGGATCAAGGCTTCGAGACCCTCACGCTGAAGGAGAGCATGCGCTTCTCCAAGGACAGCGAGATCTTCCGCGTGAGCGATGCCCTTCGGCGCATGATCGCGTCCGACCCTGACAGTGAGCTTCGCGTCTTCGAAGGTGGCGCAGACCTCGTCGTAACGCCCGGAACGCAGTGGATGCAGGATCTCAGGGCCGACTATGCCAATAGCGCTAGCTGCCTCGCCGTGTCGTCGTTGAATGACATGCTGCAGCGCCTGCGAGGCAAGGTTCGTGGCCTTAGCCATGATCGCCTGGCCGTGGGCGACCTTGTCATGAGTAAGAAGACGGATGAACGCTTCCTCAACGGCGAACAGTTCACGATCCGCCAGATCACTTCCGACACGTGTGAACTCCACAACGTTCCCCCTTGTGTCGTAGGTACGGGGACGCTGGAGATCAGCGGCCAGACCATGACATTCGCGGAGACGGATACGAACGCATTCATCGTCGAGAGGGGGAGCAAGGAAGCGATCTCACGACGCGTTCGTGACCTATACGACGAGGATCGACTGGAGCATG
>NZ_JAHVIA010000021.1 GCF_019801965.1 Salipiger bermudensis | reverse complement strand
AGAAATTCGAGAGGTTGACGGGCGGGCGCGCCGAACAAGTTAGGGCGCACTGGTCTGGTTTTTGTCTCTCACGCTGTTTGACATCGCTAATATCTGAAGAGATATGTGGGCGACCTTGGTTCATTCGATGGATCAAACGTCTGTATATCGCGCTTCTAGGGTTTCGGCCCGATGATGAAGTGTCAGCTTCACTGTTTGTACGGCTTCTGGTTTTCTTAGGGAAACCTGGAGCACATCAAACAGATGACTTCATCCGGTTTAGCCACCGGATGAGATGTGCAGAGGTTCGAACGTCAAGGATAACCGAGCAATCGGTTTTCAACTTGAGAGTTTGATCCTGGCTCAGAACGAACGCTGGCGGCAGGCCTAACACATGCAAGTCGAGCGAGACCTTCGGGTCTAGCGGCGGACGGGTGAGTAACGCGTGGGAACGTGCCCTTCTCTGCAGGATAGCCACTGGAAACGGTGAGTAATACTGCATACGCCCTTCGGGGGAAAGATTTATCGGAGAAGGATCGGCCCGCGTTAGATTAGGTAGTTGGTGGGGTAATGGCCTACCAAGCCTACGATCTATAGCTGGTTTGAGAGGATGATCAGCCACACTGGGACTGAGACACGGCCCAGACTCCTACGGGAGGCAGCAGTGGGGAATCTTAGACAATGGGGGCAACCCTGATCTAGCCATGCCGCGTGAGTGATGAAGGCCTTAGGGTCGTAAAGCTCTTTCGCTGGGGAAGATAATGACGGTACCCAGTAAAGAAACCCCGGCTAACTCCGTGCCAGCAGCCGCGGTAATACGGAGGGGGTTAGCGTTGTTCGGAATTACTGGGCGTAAAGCGCGCGTAGGCGGATCAGAAAGTTGGGGGTGAAATCCCGGGGCTCAACCTCGGAACTGCCTCCAAAACTCCTGGTCTTGAGTTCGAGAGAGGTGAGTGGAACTCCGAGTGTAGAGGTGAAATTCGTAGATATTCGGAAGAACACCAGTGGCGAAGGCGGCTCACTGGCTCGATACTGACGCTGAGGTGCGAAAGTGTGGGGAGCAAACAGGATTAGATACCCTGGTAGTCCACACCGTAAACGATGAATGCCAGTCGTCGGGTAGCATGCTATTCGGTGACACACCTAACGGATTAAGCATTCCGCCTGGGGAGTACGGTCGCAAGATTAAAACTCAAAGGAATTGACGGGGGCCCGCACAAGCGGTGGAGCATGTGGTTTAATTCGAAGCAACGCGCAGAACCTTACCAACCCTTGACATCCTCAGCTACATCCAGAGATGGATGGTTCCCTTCGGGGACTGAGTGACAGGTGCTGCATGGCTGTCGTCAGCTCGTGTCGTGAGATGTTCGGTTAAGTCCGGCAACGAGCGCAACCCACATCCTTAGTTGCCAGCAGTTCGGCTGGGCACTCTAGGGAAACTGCCCGTGATAAGCGGGAGGAAGGTGTGGATGACGTCAAGTCCTCATGGCCCTTACGGGTTGGGCTACACACGTGCTACAATGGTGTCTACAGTGGGTTAATCCCAAAAAGACATCTCAGTTCGGATTGTCGTCTGCAACTCGACGGCATGAAGTCGGAATCGCTAGTAATCGCGTAACAGCATGACGCGGTGAATACGTTCCCGGGCCTTGTACACACCGCCCGTCACACCATGGGAGTTGGGTTCACCCGAAGGCCGTGCGCCAACCTTTCGAGGAGGCAGCGGACCACGGTGAGCTCAGCGACTGGGGTGAAGTCGTAACAAGGTAGCCGTAGGGGAACCTGCGGCTGGATCACCTCCTTTCTAAGGATGTTCCTGGATCATTCAGCTTGCTGATGACGTGGAACACTTAGCAAGCTCTGATTAGTCGTCAGAGCACATCATCGGACCCGGGTCGTCCTCATATCTCTTCAGAACAAGACAACGGGCTACCGCTCGTTCTGGGTCGGTAGCTCAGGTGGTTAGAGCGCACGCCTGATAAGCGTGAGGTCGGAGGTTCAAGTCCTCCTCGACCCACCATACCCTCTTGAGGGGATCGGTGAACGCTATTGGTAGCTTCGCACCCAGAATTGCACCGGGTGACGCTCCCGTGACATTCCTTTGGAATGCACTGCCGCGCACGCCCACGATTTTGCGTGCAAAATTGTGGGGCCTTAGCTCAGCTGGGAGAGCGCCTGATTTGCATTCAGGAGGTCAGGAGTTCGATCCTCCTAGGCTCCACCATCGCCCATCAGACAGCGTCTCGATTTGACCGATAAGCACTTTCGAGTGTTTATCCGTCCAATCGGACGAGATTTAACATCGTATAGAGAGATACAAATCAACCTTGCTTGGTTTGCCGAAGTAACGGCGAAACCTCTGCAGGTCTTCCTCCGGGAAGAGGTGATTGACCAGTCTAGCCGGCCGGTCCGTCATATCCCTGTTGAAACGAGCAAGTGTTGTCCAAGTCAAGTACACTAACCCGTGCGATCGCGAGATCGCACAAGTCCACTCGACAGAGTGGGCGGGAAAGTATGCTTTTGATCCGGTATCAAAGTCACTGCACGAACCAGCGTAGTGACGCGATGGGTTTGGCCCTACCTTTGCGCTCAGTGAGCTCTGCGGTAGCGCACTATAACGAGCCTGTCTTTTACTGGATCAAATCAAGCGCGAGAAGGGCGTTTGGTGGATGCCTTGGCAGTAAGAGGCGATGAAGGACGTGATACTCTGCGATAAGTCCTGGCGAGCTGAGAATAAGCTTTGACCCAGGAATTTCCGAATGGGGCAACCCACCTGAAAGTTCATTATAATTGCTTCGGCAGTTTATAATGTTCTTAAACAGGTACTTTTAACCTGAATACATAGGGTTTTAAGAGCAAACCCGGGGAACTGAAACATCTAAGTACCCGGAGGAAAGGACATCAATAGAGACTCCCCTAGTAGCGGCGAGCGAACGGGGACCAGCCGAGCCTTGAGAGTGACCAGAAGGATCTGGAAAGATCAGCCATAGTGGGTGACAGCCCCGTATGGGAAGCTCGATAGGACGTATTAAGTAGGGCGGGACACGTGAAATCCTGTCTGAAGATCGGAGGACCACCTCCGAAGGCTAAGTACTCCTTACTGACCGATAGCGAACCAGTACCGTGAGGGAAAGGTGAAAAGCACCCCGACGAGGGGAGTGAAACAGTACCTGAAACCGAACGCCTACAATCAGTCGGAGGATCTTTACGATCTGACGGCGTACCTTTTGTATAATGGGTCATCGACTTGGTCTATCTAGCAAGCTTAAGCCGTTAGGTGTAGGCGCAGCGAAAGCGAGTCTTAATAGGGCGTCGAGTTAGATGGATCAGACCCGAAACCGAGTGATCTAGGCATGACCAGGATGAAGGTAAGGTAACACTTACTGGAGGTCCGAACCCACACCTGTTGAAAAAGGTCGGGATGAGTTGTGCCTAGGGGTGAAAGGCCAATCAAACTCGGAGATAGCTGGTTCTCCGCGAAATCTATTTAGGTAGAGCGTCATCCGAATACCCCGGGGGGTAGAGCACTGGATGGGTAATGGGGCCCCACAGGCTTACTGATCCTAACCAAACTCCGAATACCCGGGAGTACTAGATGGCAGACACACTGCGGATGCTAACGTCCGTAGTGGAGAGGGAAACAACCCTGACCTACAGCTAAGGCCCCCAATTCATGGCTAAGTGGGAAAGCAGGTGGGACGACCAAAACAACCAGGAGGTTGGCTTAGAAGCAGCCATCCTTTAAAGATAGCGTAACAGCTCACTGGTCTAATTAAGTTGTCCTGCGGCGAAGATGTAACGGGGCTCAAGCCATGAGCCGAAGCTTAGGATGCCGTAAGGCATGGTAGCGGAGCGTAGTGTGATATAGGATCTATCCTCTTCTGCATCCTTCGGGATGCAATGGAGGACAAGATCCTTTCTGTGAAGCCCGGGCGTGAGCCATCGGGTGGAGAGATCACTAGCGAGAATGATGACATGAGTAGCGACAAGGAGTGTGAGAGACACTCCCGCCGAAAGTCCAAGGGTTCCTGCTTAAAGCTAATCTGAGCAGGGTAAGCCGGCCCCTAAGGCGAGGCCGAAAGGCGTAGTCGATGGGAACCAGGTTAATATTCCTGGGCCATGTGGTGGTGACGGATCACGGATGTAGTTCTTCCTTATCGGATTGGGAGGGCTGCTGAGTGGTCCCTGGAAATAGCCCCACTTTAGGACCGTACCCTAAACCGACACAGGTGGACTGGTAGAGAATACCAAGGCGCTTGAGAGAACGATGTTGAAGGAACTCGGCAAAATACCTCCGTAAGTTCGCGAGAAGGAGGCCCGGTTCCTAGGCAACTAGGGGCTGGGGGCACAAACCAGGGGGTGGCGACTGTTTACTAAAAACACAGGGCTCTGCGAAGTCGCAAGACGACGTATAGGGTCTGACGCCTGCCCGGTGCCTGAAGGTTAAAAGGAGGGGTGAGAGCTCCGAATTGAAGCCCAGGTAAACGGCGGCCGTAACTATAACGGTCCTAAGGTAGCGAAATTCCTTGTCGGGTAAGTTCCGACCTGCACGAATGGCGTAACGACTTCCCCGCTGTCTCCAACATCGACTCAGCGAAATTGAATTGCCTGTCAAGATGCAGGCTTCCCGCGGTTAGACGGAAAGACCCCGTGCACCTTTACTACAGCTTCGCACTGGCATCAGGATTGTGATGTGCAGGATAGGTGGTAGGCTTCGAAGCAGGGACGCCAGTCTCTGTGGAGCCAACAGATGAGATACCACCCTTCGCACTCTTGATGTCTAACCGCGGTCCGTTATCCGGATCCGGGACCCTGCGTGGCGGGTAGTTTGACTGGGGCGGTCGCCTCCTAAAGCGTAACGGAGGCGCGCGAAGGTTGGCTCAGAGCGGTCGGAAATCGCTCGTTGAGTGCAATGGCAGAAGCCAGCCTGACTGCAAGACTGACAAGTCGAGCAGAGTCGAAAGACGGCCATAGTGATCCGGTGGTCCCAAGTGGGAGGGCCATCGCTCAACGGATAAAAGGTACGCCGGGGATAACAGGCTGATACTGCCCAAGAGTCCATATCGACGGCAGTGTTTGGCACCTCGATGTCGGCTCATCTCATCCTGGGGCTGGAGCAGGTCCCAAGGGTACGGCTGTTCGCCGTTTAAAGAGGTACGTGAGCTGGGTTTAGAACGTCGTGAGACAGTTCGGTCCCTATCTGCCGTGGGTGTAGGATACTTGAGAGGAGTTGCCCCTAGTACGAGAGGACCGGGGTGAACGATCCACTGGTGGACCAGTTGTCGTGCCAACGGCAGTGCTGGGTAGCTATGATCGGACAGGATAACCGCTGAAGGCATCTAAGCGGGAAGCCCCCCTCAAAACAAGGTATCCCTGAGGACCGTGGAAGACCACCACGTCGATAGGCCGGAGATGTAAGCATGGTAACATGTTCAGTTGACCGGTACTAATGGTCCGATAGGCTTGATTTGATCCAGTAACAGACAGGAACACACCTGATGTTACGGCTCAAAAGCATACACACAAACAGTGTACTCGACTGACAGCACCGCCCAATAAGGGCAGGTTGATAACACGCACCCGGAGCACGGGGGGTGGCAACGCGCTTCGCTTCGCGAAACGCTGCCTGACACCCGCTGCACATCCGGTACAGCGTGGTCTTTCCTTGGTTTGGTGGTCATAGCACGAGCAAAACACCCGGCTCCATTCCGAACCCGGTCGTTAAGTGCCGTCGCGCCAATGGTACTGCGTCTCAAGACGTGGGAGAGTAGGTCACCGCCAAACCTAGAAAAGACCACATACGTATCTCTCTAAACGATAAACCCTCGATCAAATCACCCTCGAGGGTCAAAATTGCCGCGGGATGGAGCAGCCCGGTAGCTCGTCAGGCTCATAACCTGAAGGTCGTAGGTTCAAATCCTACTCCCGCAACCA
>NZ_JAHVIA010000020.1 GCF_019801965.1 Salipiger bermudensis | reverse complement strand
GCCTGAACGAGCACCTGTTCGCCAATCTGCGCCACGCCCACGAGTTGATCGCCGGCTGGCGCAACGACTACAACCATCACCGCCCCCACACGAGCCTCGACGGGCTCACCCCGTGGGAGTATCACCAACGGTCAGTAGAGGACCAAACCCTGAACAGAGCTAACTCATAAACGCGGACTCTATGGGGAGCAGGTCAGACCCGACGCGAGCTACCTCCCCGCCTGCAGCCCGACGAGCCTTCCAACGCTGAGCTCGCCGACGACACGCTCTATCTTCATTTCGATGGGGTTGGCCAAGCGAGGGCTTGGAAGATTGCGGATTACGGCGACGACGGAGCGCTCGACCTGGCACAAATGCGGGAGATCAGGGAACGCTTCGATCTGGAGGCCCCGCTCGTCGTCGAGTTGTCGCGGCAGATCGGTTACTGCCTGGACCAAGACACCTGCGCCAATTTCATCGACGTCGGGCGTGGCAAGGCGAGCAAACAGGGTGGTACCAAGGTCAGGAGAACGCTTCGGTTCGCCAAAGCGAGCGACGACCCCATCAAGGTTCTTCGCGAGGGGCTCCAGGTACTCGAGAGCCGCTTTGGCACTTTGCCGGCCAGCCGCCCGGAGCTGGACCAGGCCAAAGAGCTCTTGCGAGGCCCAGCACCCGACCCTGCCGAGGTCGTTGGCCTCCTCGAGTCGATCGCGAAGGTACCCGGCGCTGTGTACGACCTGTCGCCAAAGGATAAGCGCACCGTAGTTGACCGGCGCCGCAATGACGTCGTCGCCGAGTGCGCGCGGATCTGGAAGCAAGCCGGGCGCAAGGCGAGTTTCAGCACCGACGCGACCAAAGCCGTGAAGGGCCAGATCTACGGACCCTTCGTCGATTTCATACGCTGCGTCGCCGCCATGGTGACCGAAGACGGCGACGACTTCGCCGGAGGGACGCTGCGCAAGAGTATCGAGTACGCCAGGCGCATGGAACGCGAGCAGGATCTCGACGCTATACTCGCATCCGAACCAGAGGTCGGCACTCAAAAATAGCGAACCAGTGCACTTAGACGTGCCCTGGCGTGCTCGGGCAAGGTCAGCCCATGACCTCCGCGCCCGACAGCCCCCACCAGCCTCCAGCAGAGCTCGATCGCATCAAGGATGTTGCGCTCGCACTTGCCCGCCTTCTTGGCGAGGCGGCGGCGTTGGATGCGGAGGTCTCCCCTTGCGACTCCGAGGAGACCAGCCCCAATGCCCCCGACCAGTAAGACCCAACAGCCCCCGCGCCTCAAAACGGTGAAGGAGGTCGCGCTCGAAGACAATGTGTCCGAGAAGACGGTCCGCCGCGCCATTGACGCCGGCCTTCTCGACGTGATCCGTGTGGGCCCTGGCGGCCGCCTGATCCGCATCCATCCGGACGCTCACACGGCCTATCGCCGCCGCGGCATCCTCTAGGCCAAGCGACCATCAAAGTCCATTTATGTCAATGCGTTAGAGCTCTCTCGGGAAGACCCCCTCCCCGTAAGTTGCGAACTTTTCATGCTAGGGTTCTCCCGAATCGGGCGCCCTGTCCACGGCAGGGTTCCCGAGACCAGAGCTGACCAATCAGAGGCTGTCCCGATGACCACGCAAATGCCCATCCCACTCGACCAGGTCTTTGTCCCGGCGGGCACGCCGACCTTCCAGGATCTCATCAATGCTCTCTCGGCGCAGGGCTCGCTCTTCCCCACCCGCGAGCGCGACCTCATCTCTGGGCTGCGCCGCGTCGCACAGGCGCTCGGCCTTCCGCCCAGCGACGTTCCCTGCGACGCTCGCTGGCTGCAGCCGAGACTCGACAAGATCAGCCCGGCACAGCTCGGGATCTCCAAGAAGACCTGGCAGAACTCCGTCAGCAACGCGCGTGCCGCGATGGCAACGGCCGGCATCGTCGAACGCCGCTTCCGCAGAACGACCGATCTTGCTCCCGCGTGGCGCTCACTCTGGCGTCGCCTGCTCGAGCTGGACGATGCCACCCTCTCCACGTCGCTCGGTCGCTTCGTGCATTTCCTGTCCCGTCAACGGATCATCCCCGACGAGGTAAACGAGCAGCACGCAAGCGCTTTTCTCGAGGCGGTGACGCTCAACGAGATCAGCAAGGACCCGGAGACCAGCTACCGCGCCGCGGTGAATGGCTGGAACCTCGCCGTTGCACGCGTCCCCGGCTGGCCGCAAACGCCCATCCCACGTCCGTCACGCCAGAAGATCTTCCGGCTACCGGACCAGAGCTTCCCTGCGACGTTCCTAACCGATCTGGACAGCCTCATTGCCGCAATTGGCGCCAACGACCCGCTTTCCGAGACCGGGCGTCACCGCGCGCTTCGTCCCGCGACACTCAAGCAGTACCGCAGCATGCTCCTGCGCTTCGCGTCCGAGCTCGTGCATGCGGGCATTGACGCCTCGACCATCACGTCGGTCAGCAGCCTCCTTGAACCGACCGCCGCAGAGCGGGGTTTGCGGCAGATGCTCTCCCGCAATGGCAACACCAGCTCCCGCGGCATCGCAGAGGTGGCGCGCCTGCTGCCCAATATCGCCACCACCCTGCACCGTCCCTCTGAGGAGGTGGCACGCCTGCGCCAGCTCTCCGGCAAGCTGGCCATGGACCCGCAGAAGGGGCTGACCGCCAAGAACCGGGAGCGCCTCCGCGTTCTGCAGCAGCCGCGCAACCGCATGGACCTCCTCACTCTGCCCGAGCGGATCTTTCGGCGCGGCGCCGGCAACAAGAAGCCCTACTCCGCGGCGCTGGACCGCGAGACGGCCCTCGCGATCGCCATCCTTCTCGTCTGTCCCATCCGGGTGAAGAACCTTGCAGAGCTCGAGCTTGGCCATCACCTCCAACGGCCCGGCGATGGTCGGGTCTACCTTGCCCTGGAAGAGGAAGACACCAAGACCAGCCGTCCGATCGAGTTCGAGCTGCCCGAGGATGTCGTGCGTCTGATCGATGAGCATCTCGCCTCCAGAGTCCCCTGGATGTGCCCTGCCGGAACCCCCTACCTGTTCCCCAAGCGCTCCGGTGAAGCGCCGGTCAATTCGGCAGACCTCGCAACACGGATTTCCAAACTGGTTTGCCGGGAGTTGGGCCTTGAGATCAACGCGCATCTTTTCCGGCATTTCGCGGTGATGAACTGGCTCGATGCCAACCCGGGGGGCTACGAGGTCGCGCGCCGTCTGCTGGGCCACGCCGACGTCAGCCACACGATCAACATGTACTCCGGGATGGAGGTAAAGACCGCGACGCGGGCCTTCTCCGACCTGATCGGCGCCCTGCGCGAGGGCAAGGAATGAGCCTCATTCTGCCCCTGCAGGACTCGCCTGCCGCGGATCAGGAGATGTGGCGCGGCCTCTTCACCGAGGGCAACCCGCTCGACGATCGCGGGCCGCTCGTTCACCTGCGGGAGACCTCTCGCAAACGCCTTTCCCAAAGCTACGGGCAATGGCTGCAATGGCACCTTGGGTGCGGCGCCCACACCCGCAACATCGCGCCAGCCGACAGGGTCACTCGGCCCGCGCTCCTGCAATGGCTCTCGACGCTCGATCGGCTGGCTCCAATGTCCCGCCTCATCTTGGTCACGGGCGTCCTGCGCGTCGTCACCGCCGGGGACCCGTCCCGCGACTGGCGTCCGGAGCGCGCGCTGCGCGCCCGGCTCAAATCCCTTGCCGGACGCGGGACACAAGCGCGCAAGATCGGCAGGATCCTGAGCTCGCAGCTGCTGCTCGATACCGGACTGCAGCTTGTCGAGGAGGCCAAGACTCGCGGCGGCAGCGGCGTCTTCCGAGCCACATCGCTGCGGGACGGGGCCATGATCGCCCTGCTCTCCATGATGCCGATGCGTGTCCGCGCGCTGGCGGGGCTGACCCTCGGCACCTCCGTCATTGTCGATGACGACCGCATCTTCATCTCGATCTCACCCGAGCTCAGCAAGACACACATCCCATGGGAAGCAGAGGTCCCGCCGCAGGTCGCGCCGGCCCTGCGCGACTACCTTGATGATGCCCGCCCGTTTCTCGCGGCCCGGGGTTCGGGCGATGACCAGAGCCTCTGGCTGGGGCGCAAGGGAAGCGCCCTCAAGATCGGCGCCTTCAGATCGACCATCTCAAAGCAGACAAAGCGGCTGACCGGGATCTCGGTCCCACCGCACTTCTTCAGAGACGCGGCGGCCACCTCTCTGGCCCGCATCTCGCCAGAGGCCGCGAGCCTGATCCGCCCAGTCCTTGGCCACAGCGGCTTCCAAACCGCGGACCGGCACTACATCCATGCCCAGACCATCGAGGCCGGTCGCGAGTATGCGTGCCTCCTCCAAAGCATGAAGGAGACATCCGCATGACCCGCGCCGCGATTTACGCCCGTTTCTCGACCACCATGCAGCGCGAGGCCTCGATCGAGGACCAGGTCCGGATCTGCCGCGAGCGCGCCGCGCTCGAACGCTGCGAGGTCATCGAGGTTTTCAGCGACATGGCCCTCTCGGGAGCCTCGACGCGACGCCCCGGGCTACAAAGCCTCCTCGCGCTCGCGGAGCGCGGCGGCGTTGATGTCATCCTCTGTGAAGCCCTCGATCGCCTAAGCCGCGACCAGGCCGATGTCGCGCAGCTCTACAAGCGCCTCAGCTTCCACGACGTTCAGATCATCACCACCTCGGAAGGCGAGATCAACGAGCTGCATGTCGGGCTGAAGGGCACGATGAACCAGATGTTCCTGAAGGATCTCGCGGCCAAGACCCGGCGCGGCCTGCGGGGCCGCGTCGAGGCGGGCAAATCCGGTGGCGGGAATGCCTATGGCTATCGTGTGATCAGAAGCCTCGGTCCGGATGGCCAACCGGTGACCGGTGAGCGCGAGATCGTCCCGTGCGAAGCCGAGGTCATCCAACGCATCTACCAGGAGTTTGCCAACGGTTATTCGCCGAAGAAGATCTCGCAGAGGCTCAACGCAGACGGCATCCCCGGACCGCGCGGCACGCACTGGCGCGACACCGCAATCCGCGGCCACCGTCAGCGCGGCACGGGGATCATCAACAACGAGCTCTATATCGGGCGCCTCATCTGGAACCGCCTCCGCTACGTGAAGGACCCGGAGACCGGCAAACGCGTCTCGCGCCTCAACCCGGAACAGGACTGGGTGATCCACGATGTCCCCGAGCTGCGCATCGTTACCGATGCGCTCTGGGACGCGGTGAAGCGGCGACAGCAGGAGATCGAAGCCACGCCAGCGGTTCAAGGCATTCGGAAGAGCCGGTTTTGGGAGCAGAAGCGCAGCCGGCACCTGCTCACCGGCAAGCTTGCCTGCGGCTGTTGCGGTGGCGGCTTTGCCGCGGTGGGCAAGGATTACCTCGCCTGCTCCAACGCCCGCAAACTGCAGACCTGTGCCGCAACGCGATCGATCAAGCGCGCGACCCTTGAGGACGCCGCTCTCGAGCTCCTGCGAGATCGCCTGATGCAACCGGATGCCGTCGCGGAGTTCGTGGCCGCGTTCACCAGAGCCGCAAACGTCCAGAGACGCGACGAGGGGATCAAGCACGAGCAGACCCGCAAGGCCCTCAAGGAGGTGGAGCGCAAACTCGCAGGCCTCTATGACGCCATCGCCGATGGGTTTCGGACAGCGGGGTTGCTGCAAAAGCTTCAGGCGCTGGAAGAGGAGAAGGCCGAGCTGGAGCGTAAGCTGGAGGCCCCTGCCCCGAGCGCGGTGCGGTTTCATCCGAAGCTGGCGGAGCTCTACCGGAGCAAGGTCACGGAGTTGTCGGAGGCGCTGAAGGACGAGACGATCCGCGTCCCGGCGCTGGACCTGCTGCGCAGCCTGATCGACCGCCTTGTGGTGCATCACGACGCGGGGACGAAGGGGATCACGCTGGAGGTTGAGGGGGCGCTGAGCGCGATGATCGAGCAGGCCCAGCCCGGAGGGCTGGGTGATGTCGATCCGAGTTCGGTAAAACTGGTTGCGGGAGTAGGATTTGAACCTACGACCTTCAGGTTATGAGCCTGACGAGCTACCGGGCTGCTCCATCCCGCGGCAATTTTGACCCTCGAGGGTGATTTGATCGAGGGTTTATCG
>NZ_JAHVIA010000019.1 GCF_019801965.1 Salipiger bermudensis | reverse complement strand
GTGCTCCTTCAGGATGCCAATGATCTGCTCTTCGCTAAAACGGCTTTTCCGCATCGTCTGTCTCCTCGTTTGGAGAACAGGCTAACTTCAAACCGCGGACTTTTCAGGGGAGCAGGTCATGTATAACGTACTAAGGAGCCGAGGTGGAGAAGACCGGCCAAGAAGACGACACCGCCCGCCACGAGGCACCCAGCGACAAGCAAGGCCAGAACTGTCGGAAAAAGCGCGTCGGGGGCTAGCGTGCTTGTCGACGCGATACCGACAGCTGCCGCTCCGAGGACAACTGCAGTGGCGTCCTGCGGATTGGCAATTGAACCCTCAATCGAATATGTAAAAGCGCCGATTGCAGCCATCAAGCCAGCTCCGAGGAGCGCAAAATTGGCTCCGTTGCCGAGATATGGCGCGAGCGGCCCCGTGTAAATGAGCGCAGCAAAAGAGATCGTCAAGGTCACAGCCATAGCGCCGATGACGATGCCTCCGATGGATAGCTGAAAGATCTTTGCGACAAGCAGAAACATGTCTCGAGAGACCTACTCGACACTGCACTTTTGAATCTCAAGCAAGCTTCGCGACGCCGAGCAAGCAAGGTACGAAGCTAGGCCCAGAGCGGACCTGTGCACATGTAAAGTTAGTCTTCGCCTCCCCTTTTACGAACTCTGGAAATCATTCGAGATGTATCAGATTGATCAAATTAGGGCGCGTCGCGCCCTCATTGCGCTATCCTTTGACATTTTACACTGACCTTACGTCATCCTCCAAGTATTGCTTTGTTCGCTTGCTGAGGTTGTCGTCTGGCACACTGGAGATTGGCGTCTGATGACAGGCGGGCCGGACTAAGCGGATGGACTTTTGATGTAAATTCCCGGGCCGCGCCGGAGTTACCTAAACGTGCTATGATGTTGGGTAACAATCCGGGTCAAGGAGGTCCAACATGTCCCTTTTGCAGGCCCAACGGGCCATCGCTGACAAGGCCCTGACCGACGCAGGAAAGTTGCTTGGCCGCCCTGCTGGCGGTGTCGAGGCAGCCCATAGCGGCGGGTTCAACCAGCGTTTCGAAAACGGCGTAGTCTATTGGCACACCAATACTGGTCCCGCGATCCTGCGGGGCAATATCGCCAGAGGCTATGACCTGCGCGGCGCAGAGGGCACCGACCCCCGCACCGGGCGGCGGCGCTTTGGCTATCCGGACGCAGACGAAGCCCTAAGTCCTGACGGCATTCCCTTCCAGCGGTTCGAATTCGCTACGCTCGTCGCCACGCCGGGGCTAGGCAGCGTCGCGGTCGACCGCGATCATCTGCTGGCCGAGGAAGACCCGACAGAGGCAGGAAATACTCTGGGCCTGCCAATCGGCGACACGACCGGACTGCTGAAATTTCGGTTCACCCGGTTCGAACGCGGTGTGGTACTATCTCACGAGGCGGTGCCGCAGCCGTTCGTGTTACGGCTGCATTGTGGGGCGATGCTTGGCAAGCCCGCGATGGTCAAGACCGACCCAGGCACATCCTTGCCGTTCCTTTTTGAGATGCGGCTGAGACGATCCTTTGTCGAGGCGATGGAGCGGGATTTCGCCCCCGGCCAGTTTGCGGAACTGCTCAAGGCGATGTCGCTGAACCATCTCAAACTGCGCGAGGTCGGCAGCCGTCAGCTTAACGCGCTCGACATGTCGGCAGACAGCCGCGAGATCGTGGGCGGCGACATCCGCCTCAGGCTTGGTCCCTGCAAGCTCGCTGGGCCGATACCCGACCGCAGGCTCTTCAGCCTGTCGATGACACCTACGGATGTTCCCGGCACGGATAATAGGATTTATGACGTGGTGCCGCATGCGATCTATTCAAAGCGAAGCTGGACGCATTTCGGCATGGTCCACGCCACCGACCTGCACGTGTCACGCCGCTATGACGGCTATCCCGAAATCTGGCGGCAGCGCGGCAATCTCGAGGCGGTCAGGGCCTTTTCCAACCCAAACGATAACCTGCGCAACTTCATTCGCTGGGCCAATAACGAACACGCGAAAGGGCGGCTAGACTTGATCCTCGCCACTGGAGATATCGTCGATTTCATCTTTGACAACGACATGGACCATGCGGGCGCGGGCAACTTCCGGTTTTTTGAACGGCTGGTGCGTGGCCTCGAACCGGCGCGCGATCGCGATGGCGCGCACAGCGAAGCGCTGCGGGTGCCGGTCTTCGTGACCTTCGGCAACCACGATTACCGCCCGCGCGCGTTCCCAATGTTCTTCCGGTTCCGCGTCGACGACGCCAACAAGTACATCAATGGTGCCGCCCTTGCGGCCATTGCCCTTGGCGCGCTTGCAGGCGGTCCGCTGGGGATCTTCCTTGGTGCCGTCGGTCTGCTGGGCGGCATCTTCGGCACCACCCAGTCGATCTCCCGGGACCGGCACGAATACCGCGGCTTCAACCTACTCGAAGAAGACGCGCGCGACCTGCAGGGCGGACAGCGGCGGTTCCTGTCCCAAGACGAGGCCGAGGCGCTGGTTGCGCCGGTAGACCTGCCTTCCTTCGTCTTCAGCCATCTGACGCCGCAGGCCGAGTATTCCCGCAGCATCGGCGACAATCACCTGCTTTTGATGCTCGATTCCGGGCCGGACAAGGGCGTTGTGGAAACTATGGGCCATTGGCTGCTTGGCGAAAGTGGCCTGAACGACGACAACGAAGCGTTTCTGGCCGGCACCCCCAATTCGCGCGGATCGCGCATCGATCCCGCGTCGACGCAGCGCATGATCGCGCAGACGCGCGGTCTGGTGATCGTGGGCATGCACGCGCCGCCGCTGAACACCGAAGGCAATGAAGTCCCGTGGTTCTTCCGCGCCTCGGCGCGCCAGGTGGCGGGTAGCGACGATCTGAGGGCGATGACCCGCAGTTTCCTGCACCGTCATGTGCCAGTGACCAAGGGCCAGGATTTCCTTGCCTCCACGCGCCCCCACCCGTTGGAGGACGACTGGCCCACGGCGCGTACGGATTTCTACGCCAAGGGCAGGCTCAACGAGCTGAACGCCTCTGGCACCGCGCAGAACAACAAGCAGGACTGGATGCGGGTCTTTGCCGGGATCGGAGCGGCGCGGGGTGTGGATATGGTCCTGGCCGGGCATGTGCACAAGGATGTGGAGGTCAGCCTGCAGACGGACGGCGACACGATCCGATATGTCAACGATTTCCACACCGAAAACCGCGCCGCCAGCTACACGACCATCGAAAGCGATTTTCGCCATCCGGTGCACGTGCGCGTGCGCAGCGACGGTCTGGCGGAGATCAGCCGACAGGAACGCGCAGAGGTGCACGAAGGTGTGGTTGAACAGTTCACCGAGGTGTCGGTGCCCGCCAACGCCGACACGCTGGCCGATGCAGGCGACAAGCGCGCGTGGTGGCAACGTTTTGCCCCGCTGGTGATCCAGTCTCCGTGCCTGGGGCCGACCGACAGCAATCACCGCCGTCCCGGAAAGCAGAACCCTGTATTCCAGGGCGTGCGACAGATCACCGTCGAAGGCGACGTGATCAGCGGCGTGCAGCTGGTGACGCTGGAGACGATCAAACAGGTGGTGTCCGGTCTTGCGCTGAAACCCACTGACGTGGCCCCGCCCATCGAGGTCGCCAAGCCGGTCGATCCGGTTGATGACGACGGCGATGGGGGTGGCGTCGGACCGCAGCGCACCGCCCCACCGCAAGGCGGTGCCATCAGGTAACGCCTGCCGACCGCCTCAGTCCCCGACGTGACCCCGCGCCTGCATCTTCCAGCGTGTCAGCGTAACGGCGCGCAGGGCCACGTCGGGCCAGCCAAGCTCGAACTCCGGCGTCGGGTCTGTTGCGTCGATCTTCAGTGGCGTTTTCGCCGCGTGTAAGGATCGGAAGCTCTGGTGATATCCATTGAGCTCCCTTACGTTCTTGGACGTCGATGCCGGATCAAGGTTTCTCGGGGGCTAGAGCAGACGTAGATTTGATCGCGTCGGATGACCGCTTCGTCTGCTCAGCAGAGCTTGAGACCCCGCTCGGGTTTGCAGCTGCTGAGAACGACAGTTTTGATGGACTGCGCTGCAGCATTCTGTTCCAGGGCGGCAGGTCGGCTTCGGGCCGGTAACGTCGAGAAGGACCACCGTTGATCGACTCTGGCATATGTCCACTTCCTGCGCGTTTCAGCCTTTCACGGTCCGCCTAGCGAAGCTCGGCTTCCCAAAGCAACGAGCTCCGGCTCAGCCAGTGCTCTGCCAAGTCTAAAGCCCCGATGAGGCTCCGCGCCGACCGGAGCGACCACTGCACCGGCCGCCCCGCATCCACGTTCAGACCCTCAACAGCTGATCCGCGTCCCGCCGTCCGCGGCATTCGCCGTATCCGGGAACACACCGCTGGCGAGAGACAGCACCGCCGCGATGCCGTTCAACGCGGTCTCATCCGGGGTCAGCGTCACCTCCTGGATCAGTGTCGCCAGATAGCCGTGGGCTTCGTCGACAAGCTCCGGATCCGAGAGCAGGGTCTCCATCTGCTGCAGAGCCCGCTCATAGATCACACGTGCGTCCTCCTGAACCTCCGCGCTCTGGGCGATCCGGGCTTCGAGGTCGGAGAGCCGCGTGGTCAGCTCCGTGATCTCGCGCTCGAGCACGTCCGTGCGGGCCTTGAACGCGGCATAGGGCGCGCCCTCGGCGATTGCGTTGAGGATGTTCTCGCGGCCGGCTTTGGCCTTCGTGAGAGCTGCCTTCAGGCGATCGCGTTGGGCTTTGACAGTCCCGCCGCTGAGCTTCTTCCGCTCGGCTTTCAGCGCCGCCTCGAAAGACGCGATGAGCGCCGGCGAGCGGAACGCCTGGCGCAGGGCATCGAACACTCGGGTCTCAATGCGCCGACGTGAGATGAACACCGTGTTGTTGCAGGCCTTCTTCCGCGCCTCGCGGCAGCCGTAGCTGGTCCGGTTCGACATCACGTAGGGCGCTCCGCAGCATCCGCAGATCAGCAGGCCCGAGAGCAGGTAGCTCTTGCGACGTGCCGCGCGCGCAGCCCGCGGCGTGGCTGCACCCCGCCGAGCGAGTTCGGCTTGCACCGCATTCCAGAGCGGCTGCTCGATGAGGCGCAGCTCAGGGATCTCCTGTTCGACCAATTTGTCGGGTGAGGGCCTGATCTTCTTCATGAGTGTCTCGGGGTGATAGGTGTGCGTGTTGCGGCAAACGCTCGCGATACCGATGTAGAGCTGGTTGCGCAGGATACCTTCACCGGTTGCCGGATTGCCCCGGATCGTCGAGCCATCCCAGCTTCCGCCCCGCGGGGCGGGGACCTTGTCGAGATTAAGCCCCTCGGCGATCGCCGCGCTGGACCTTCCCGACGCAAACTCGCGGAAGATGCGGTGGACGATCGCCGCTTGCTCGAGGTCGATCTCGCGGTTGAGACCGGTTTCGACCTCGACCTTGCGGTAGCCATAGGCGCTGGTGTGCAGCCGCTGCCGTGTCACGGCGCCCTGCATCCCCCTCCGCGTTTTCTGGCCGATCTTCTCGCTGAGCAACTGTGCGCCATAGCCCGCGAACAGGACCTTCAGGAAGTCCTGCTTCCCTTGCTCGAGCGAGTGCAATTCGATGCTCTGGAACGTGAGGATGTCATAGATCCTGAGAGCATCCGTGAGTTTGCGGTTGAGACGGTCGATATCCTCGACGACGACAATATCGAACTCCATGTTGTCCGCGGCACGCTTCATCGCCTGGAAGCCCGGGCGGCGGGTGTTCCGGCCGGTCTTCTCGTAGTCCGAGAACACATTGACCATCGTCCAGCCCTGACGATCGCAAAAGCGCTTTGCCATGGCGACCTGGTCTTCGATGGAGGTCGGGCTCTGCAGGTTCGAGCTGTAGCGGGCGTAGACAGCGGCACGTTTTGTCATCGGGGAATGTCCTTCCTGGTCTCGGGGGCCGATCAGCGCTGCGTGTTCGCAGCGGTCTTGCGGGCGGCGGCCAGCGCCTCGGCGCGCGCCATCAGCCCGACGAGCCGCGTCAGCGCGACCTGCACGCTCTGCGCGCCACCGGGATTGTCGTTGGCGGCCTGCAGGTCGATTGCGGTGTTGGTCTCGGTCATGCTCAGTCCTCAAAAAGCCTGCCCGTTCTTGGGCAGGGAGGACGTGTTGCCGTCGCATGGATCGCAGAAACGGTTCGGTTCGGATCCCTCGCGGGGGCGCCTTGCAGCG
>NZ_JAHVIA010000018.1 GCF_019801965.1 Salipiger bermudensis | reverse complement strand
ACGCCGACCACTCCGACCCTCACCGGTGCGAGAGCACCATCTGAAGTCCATGCCATATAGAAGGACATACGCATGAATTTTACCAAGAACCAGCAGCGCGTCATCGCGCAGATCGGCGAGACCATGACCAATGGCGCGGCCCAGGATGCCGCGCTGGAGGCGCTTGCCAAGAAGTTCGACAAGGTGCTCGCCGAGCTCGGCGAGCAGCCCGACCTCCTCGACCGGTTCTTTGCCTGCATCGAGTTCCACGCCACCAGGAGCGCGGCCAAGCTCATCGCCCAGCACAGCCTGCGCCGCGATGAAGTCGGCACGCTCGTGGAGCAGATGCAGGCGCAGGCCGCAAACGAACAAGCGGCCCGGAAGGCCGAGCGCGAGGCCAACCGCAACAAGGAGGACAAGCCGGCGGAGTAAGCTCCGTCACTTCGGTGAGATGAGAGAAAGGCGCGGGACCTGGCCCGCGCCTTTCTTGTGTTCTGGGGAGCGCTATCGGGCCGTCTGGAAGCTGGCGCCGCGGAAGGGTCCGTTGCGGGGCATGACTGGTGAATAGCCGCCGCTTGCAGGGATGAGGGATGACTCGGACGCGCCGGTAGCTGCCTTGTAGATCCGCGTGGCATCATCATCACCGAATGACGCGACTGGCCCATACCGGTCACTCATCCCGGGTCAGGATGCCGCAATGCAGCTTTTGCATTCCTGCCATTCGTCCATCTCTCAGTATTCCAACGAATGCAATGACTGGTGAGCGGAACGAAGCGCCAATTCGCTTCATCTGCACGTATGTCGGTTTTGTTGTACGCGCCCCTAATTGCTGCAAAGCTAAGCGGCGACAGAATTGCCGTTCATGCTGGGCCAATGGGACCGTTGCATTGTTTGGAACGGCGCAGACGGGTCGGACGGGGTTTTCCTCCGTCAAGCAGCCCTTTTCGCTTCGGTGAACAGATTCCCGACGAAGGCGATCTCGTTCGCGACGCTGGGCTCGCACGCTGCAAAGTGACATTTGCGAATCGCTCGAAATGTCTCGACGCCTTTCAGCTTGGCTTTGGCGATGCCGAGGCTCTGGAGCTCATCCATTGGCGCCAGGCGGTGCTAGAGAACTGCGTGGTCCCCTTCAATTCGGTTGTTGAGGTGCTTCCTCGTGAAGAGCCGGATCGCGCCTTCCGGTCCCGATCGCGCGTTCCATTCATCAATGAGCTTCGCATAGCTTTGGGCCTTGTCGGTGAAAATCGGCAACGGATGATAGCACCGAACGGCATCAGGGCTTGGCGTGTGAAGGCCCTTGATGCACTGGCCGTGCGTCGTGTCGCGAGGCGGAGGTCAATGAGTTGACTACATTAGTCGACAGCGCGCCAAAGATAGCAACAGCTGTCGTTCACGCGAAGGTAGTTCTCGTCAACATGCCATTGCAGGCCGCGCCAGCTGCGATGTCTTCCATAGGCGCGCTTGCGAATTTCCGGACCAAATTTCTGGACCCAGCGATACACGGTGGTGGCGTCGACCTTGATCCCACGCTCGGCAAGAAGATCACGAACGCCACGATATGAAAGTGGAAACCGACAATACCACCGAACGGCGAGCAGGATCACATCTTTCGGAAACGGATGGCCTTTGAACGGGTCACGACGCGGCACGGCGGCTCCTCTTTACAAGCAGGATCGCACCGACGACTTGGCTGACGCAACGGACCCTTGCCCTGTCAGGACCGGGCGTCCCTCTAGGCAACCGCCCGGTCTGGCATCAGTTCTCCGGCACGGCGTAGAGCGAATACAGCGTCACCAGGAACCGCGACGCGCCGCGCCCCTCGAAGTATTCCGACAGCACGCTGTAGATCTGCCCGCTGCCGTAAAGCTCGGCCAGCGTATCGTTCGTGACCCGCAGGAGATCTGGCCTGTCGGGATTGATGCAAAGCCCGTAGAGTTCGGTCGAGATGATGTCGTCCGACACGTCAAATCCCGCGTCCGCATCGCGGATCGCTTGCTCCAGCAGGATCTGATCCCCGAACAGCACGTCGATCCGCTCGCCGGTCATCGCCTCGATGCCCTGTTCGTAGTCCTCGAACTGGGTGATCTCGGGCTGGTCACCGAACCGTCGCTGCCATTCGGTGTTGAGCCGTTCCACTGCGGTCGTGCCGCCGACGAGCCCGATCCGCTTGCCCTCAACCGACCCGATGCGCGACCGGAATTCGCGCGAGGCAAAGGAAATGCCGGTCACGAAATACGGAAACGAGAAGCTGCAGAAGGCGAGCCGTTCGCGGGTGATGCTGGTCGTGTCGCACAGGATGTCTAAGTCGCGCGGGGCGCCGTCCTCCAAAGTGAACCGGTCGCCTGCGTTCACGGGAAAGGTCTCCACGTCGCCGATCCCCGGCTCCAGCGCGTCCAGCACAGCCCGGCAGATCGTGGCGGCGAAGCCATCGTATTCCGCTCCCGGTCCGGTGATGCCCTCGGGAGGTGGTCCTGCGCGGAGCGACACAAACGGCGGCGCGTCCTCGCGGAAGCCCACCTTCAGCCCCTGGCCGGTCTGTTCGGCGGCCGCGGCGGAGACGACCATCCAGAAGAGTACTGCACCGAGGCTCGCGCGCCCTGCGCCGGTCAAGCCGGGCAACAGCCCGGTCCGCACGGCCGGTAACCCGTGGGGCACTCGAGCCTCGGCCCGTCCTCGCCTGCGCCGGAGGTCACCGTCGGCTGCGCCTGGGCTCCGGAAAACGCCGTCAGCAGGGCCAAGGCCCAGGCTGTGGCAATCATGCGTGCTGTCATCTTTCCACTCCAATCATCTGTCCGTTTCGAGGCTCTGGGTCACGAAGGTGCGCAGGGCGTCCAGTCGCAAGGCACGGTTCTCCTGTGCGCCGCTCACGCCGTAGCCGCGCTGGTGCAGCCCGACGACAAGCAGAGTGTGCCGGTCGACGACCGGTGCGCCGCTGCTCGACTTGGTGGTGTCGCAGCCGTGGCCAAATACCACGCCCGCCTCATTGTGCCCCGTGCCATCCTTGATGTGAAAGGGCCCGTCGAACAGGTTGCCCGTTGTAAGGCAGTCGGCATCCTGCGACACCGCCATTGGCGCGCCCTCGAAGTGCTGGTAGACCAGCAGTTCTCGCTCCGGTTCTGGTTCCTGGTCGGCCAGCCGAAACGCCGCCGCGGCTGGGACCGGTGGCGTCACCGCCAGGAGTGCCACATCGAGCGCCCGAGACTGGGCCATGATCGCGACCTCGTGCCGGCCCGCGCCATCCGGCGCCGTCTCGTCGACAAAGCCCATCACCAGTTTCGCGTAGCGCCCTTCCAGCCCGCGCTCCACGCAATGATGAGCGGTCAAGGCATGGGAAGGCGCGATCATGAAGGCGGTGCAATAGGTGTAATACGTGTCCTGCGCCTCGCCAAAACGGCCCTCGAGAATCGACAGGTGACCGACCGCCTTATTGAGGCGCCGCACCCGGAACGGGATGTCCGAGGACAGGACTGGCGTGAGGTTCAAGGCGCCCACTGGCGTCTGGGTGCCGAGCGCGACCTGCGGGAACCCGATCATCCGGACTTCAACCATGGCGGCGGTTGGCACCTCCATCACCGCGGTCAGAATGTCGAGGTACGGGCTCCAGTCGCCCGACGCTAGCCGGTCCACGGGCATCGACGCGACAGTCCGGCCATCGGCGGGATCGCGGATCACGAGGTCGGAGGACGCGTCGTGCAACCGGATCCAGAACCGCCATGTGCCCGTGACCACCGAAGGCGCGGCAATCAGTAGTTCGCTTTTCCCGCCGCCCACCTCGGCCACGATCACGTAGTCCCCGGCGGGCACCACACGTTCGCGCGATGCCTCTGCTAGCTGCTGCGCCATGCCCGGCACACTCGCCAGGCCGAACCCGACCACGAGCAATCCAAGGACGACCGCGCGCGGTTTCATCGCCCGACCACGGGGAAATAGATGTCGCGGACATTGCCCATGTCGATCGGAACCACCCGGTCGCCCACTACCCCCTTATAGCAGACCCCTTCCCTCAGACAGGGGTGCTGCTTGTGGGACCTGTGGGTGCCCAGCGGCCCGAACGCCACCTTGATGTTCTGGTCGTTCTCGGGATCCTTGCAGACCATCGCGCCCTTATAGAGCGGCGGTTCGGACTCGTCCTGGCGGAAATCGTCCTCGATGTGGATACGGTACATCTCGTTCCAGCGGCATTGCACCCGCCACTTGCCACGCTGCCGGTCCGAGGTGAAGACCGTGAAGGGAATGTCCTCGCTGGGAAAGACGATGCCATCGAATTCCTGCACCTCGGGCGCGCCCTCGGGCGGGTCGATCCAGCGCACGTGCATCCGGGCGGGGTTCAACAGTGCCACTTCCGGGTCGATCACTCCAGCAAAGATCCGACCCTCGTCGCCTTCGAAAAAGGTTGTCCGGCTGCGGTCACCCGAAATGTAGGGCTTTGCAGTCGAGATCAGGCGCGCCTTGATTTCGGAGGCCAGGAGCTTGGGATTCTCCGCCGCCATGCGGGCGGCAAGCGCGGTGACGAACACGGTGGCGACAGAGGTGCCGTCGCGGACGCTGGTGGTATGCAACGTCTGGATGCTATCGCTGGCGTCACCGTGAATATATCCGAACTCCTTGGCCATGACGCCGGCGCCTGGTGCGGCTACCGACACTGCCGACCCGTAGTTCGCCCATTCGATCAGCACCGGCGTCTTGTGGCCCAGGGCCGTGGCGCTCGGCTTGACCGCGCCCACGGTGATTACGTTCGGCCGGTCGCTCAGACAGGCCGGGAAGAATGGGCAGTCGGGGTCATCGACACCTGCCTCCCATGCAGACACGCGCCGCAGTTCGCGGCCTGTGGTTGCCCCAGGCGGCTGGCCCGCCGCAACGACGAAAAGGCCCTTCTCGTTCCAGAGCCCGATCTGTTCCTTGAGGTGTACCAGCGCTTCGCGCGCGTCGGCGCGCACCCGTGGCGCGGCGTTCAAATAGGACTGGCCGAGGCTCAGGTTGAAGACGCCGACGCCCAAGGGTGCCCCGCTTTCGTTAACCTCCTCGGTGATGGAGAAAACGTCGCGGGCTTCCTCGATGTTGTAGACAACATTCGTCAGGTTGCTTTCCGTGCCCCAGAACCGGAACTGCGCCTTGAACTGGTCTTCGGCAAAGACTCCCTCGGGGTTCAGCAGACCAACCCCGTCGGCAAGCGGGCTGCGGCTACCGATCAATAGGTTCTTGATGAAGGCTCCGTGCGAGATATCGCGGTTCTGCTGCGCGGCGTGCATCTGGATAGCGCGCAACTGATCGGCCAGCGAATTGCACAGCGGCAGAAGCGCAGTGTCTGGCAGCCGGTCGAGCCCGGCCTGCCCTTCGCCGCCTTCGGGTTCGCGCAGCGCGGCAGCGTTGTTGTAGCTTTCCGTCAGGCTGTTGATCATCGCGTTCATACTGGAAAGGAACGCGCGTTCGGTGTGGCCACCGAATTCATCGAAGACAAACACATAGGACATCGCCTCGGGCGGCATCGGGTCGCCGTGCGGATAGAAATGTTCGCGGTAATTGCGCACGTGGCCTTTCAGGTCCTCGGCGCCGTCGAATTCTCCGCTGCGCGAAAGACTGACCACGCAGGGCAGTTCCTGGTCGAGCGGCGCGTCCTCTGACGACAGGGCAAATACCTGGCTCTGGGTCCTGACCGGCACCCGGGTGGAACTGCGCCAGCGCAGCTTGTCCCCGTCGCGCGGTTCGCGGGCGTAGTCGCGCAAGACGGACAGTAGTTCGCCGCGCTGTTCCTCGGTCACGAAGAATTGGATATTCGCGCCGCCGGCCACGACTTCCCACTGCTCGCGCCCGTCAACCTTGAGTTGCCGGACGTTGCAGGCATCCGCCGCCGCTCCGCCGATGGTCTGCTCGATCGGGCCGAAGAGTGTGCAGTTCTGCGGCACCGCCTCGAGAAATGCCTTTTCGGTCTGACTGATCGACACGCCCGGCACCGCCGGATAGCCCATCGCACCACGCAAAATTCGCAGCACCTGGTTGGCTGACGGGTAGTCGCCGCGCCGGTAGACTAGGCCGTAGGACTGGAACACCTTGTCGGCGTCGCTGCAATGCAAGGCCGCGCCCGCGCGCGAAAAGACCGTGGTCCAGAGCCGGTCGTTACCCAGGCCCGCCGCGTCGAGCGCCGGGCCGAGCCTGCTGGGGGTGAGCGCCTTTTCACCCAGCGCCTCCGCCATGACACCGAGGAAACGGGCCTCGCCAAGCGCGGTCCACAGGTTCCGCAACGCGCCAACGCTTTCGGCGGACCGACCCTGCAGACCGAAGCGGGCGGCGAAATCGGCTGTGATCAGGCGGAAGGCATCATCTTCTGTAAAGGCCTCGAGGCTCTCCGGCACCGTAACGCCGGCGCGGTCGCGCATCGCGGGCAGATCGCTCTCGGACAGGGTAAACCGCCAGACGTTGTCGTGGGTTTGAGACAGGCCGCTGGCATTGGCCAGCATGCTACGGAACCGCGCGTCCGCGTCTCCTGCCCCAGGACCTACGAGACCCGGAAACCCCGCGCTGAGACAACTGGCCAGCTGAAAGTTCCGGTCGATGGCAATGGGTTGCAGAAGCCGCGGATCGCGCTCGGCCACGCGCAGGAAGAACCGCCCGATGTCGGTGTCCACGGAATGACCGTAAAGCGACACGACGAACGGCTTCCGCGCCGCCTCCAGAAGCAGGCCCACTGTCCGGTCGGTTTCCGCCGGGCGCGCGACCGCGGACAGCGACCGGGTCGCCCAGGTAGTCTGGATCACGCCCTGCCGGGACCGGCAATGGGTCGCGTCACGCCCACTCTCGACCGCGGCGCGCAGACACTTGATCCGCTCATGCACCTGGGCCACATCCGCGGTGTCGAGTCTGAGACCAAGGAGACTCGTCTCGGTCGCCGACAGCCCGCTCAGAACCGTGCGCGCGGACGCGCCCCGATTGACAGCCTCGGCCAGCTGGTCGAGCCCGATGTTGATCGTCCTCAGCCGCGCGGTGTCGACCCGGCTGACATGGTCGATCTTGAGCTGCCGCAACTGGAGATAACGCTCGGTCGAGGTGGGCTTTGTTTCGGCGGCGAGGGTCGTGGCGGCAACCGCTGCGATCCCGAGGCCGGTGAGGAATGCCTTGCCGATCATCGTGCCTCCGATCTAGCCGTTGGGCTGGTCGATCAGGGTGACCACCGCATCGAGTTCCGCCGGAGTGGGCGGTTCAACTTCAGTGTTGGGGATGGCGCGCTGCGCATAGTCGGATTCGCTCTCGACCAGGTAGGTGGCCAGTTGCAGCCTGTCCGCCTCGGACGTCTCTGCGCCCCCGAACTGCGGATCGTCCAGATGAACCTTGGTGAGAGCCCAGTACATCGCCACATCGGTGCGTTCGACCTTGTCCTCGTCGGAAAACTCGGTTTTCAACCCGAGGTTCTGCTTGAACGTCTTGATCAAAGCATCGGCGCTGATCCCCGCTTTCGCGCCCCGAATTGCCCCGATCCGTTCGTCGCCGCGGTAAATGCCATAAAGCACCAGCACCTCGCGGTTGGCGATGGCGGCGAGGCAATCAGGGTCGCCGTAAAGCTGGTTCAGAAGCTCGACCTCGCCGCCCGCCAAATCCCCGGTCTTCACCGTCACGCCATAGTCCACGGCGCGGGTGGCATTGGCGTCGATCTTGCCGACAGACACGACTTCGATGTCCGGCGTAACGGCAAAGGTGGTCTTGTCGCTCAGCACGAGACCCACGTCGCTCGTTTTCGACGTGACCTCGTCGCAGGCGTTGCTGTGGGCGATGGCGAAACTTCCGTTGACCGGAAACACCGCGCCGACCTTGTAGGCGTTGCCGTTCAGCCAAGGGGCAAGGGCGAGCATCTGGTTGTCGCCTTGAACCTGCGCGGACAGCTGTTCCAGCCGCGCAACGCGCGGCGACCGGTCGTCGTCGATCGACACCGGCCGAAGCGCGAAATATCCAACACCCACGACGATTACCAGAAAACCGAGACGAACGATAACGCCTGAAGACGACGAAGTTTTCGACATATCAATTTTCCGAATAAGATTCACTCAACCACTGAATGATAACAGATCTTGACTGATTCTTCATCGTTGAATTCGGGAGCATATTCTGACCGCCCGGTGAGAGCGCATACGGGCTGAGGTGGTCCCAGTATTTTGCCCAGTTTGCAGCCTAAGCTAAGGTGGATCTTGGTTTAATTTCAGGCTGCCATTTTCTCAGGCTCGGGTTTGGTCACATAGGCCTCGTTCGGGGTCAAGAAGCCGTGGATCGAGTGAGGCCGGTCGGCGTTGCAATAGTCGATCCATCGCCCGACCCCTCGCGTGCCTCTGACCCGGTCTCGAGTGCCCGTAGATAGACGCACTCGTATTTCAGGCTCCGCTAACGCCGCTCGATCATCCGGTTGTCGATCCAGCGGCCCCGGCCATCCATCGAGATTTTCACACTTGCCTCGGCCAGTTCATTCGTCCATTCGCAACCAGTGAACTGGCTGCCCTAGTCACGATTCACTGTCTCGGGAGGACCATATTCGGCCATAGCCTCTTTCAAGGCCTCGATGCAGAAGTCAGCCTCCACGCTGTTCGACAGCCGCCAGGCTAGGACCTTGTGACTGTACCAATCCATGATGCCGACGAGATACAGGAACCCCCGGCGTATCGGAATGTAACTGATATCGACGCACCAGACTTGGTTGGGCCGGCTGATCGCCAGCCTTTTCAGAAGATAGGGCCAGACCTTGTGATGCGGATGCTTCTTGCTGGTGTTGGGCATCTGATAGATCGGCACTAGCGGCATCTTGCGCATCGTACGGCACACCCTGTGGCGACCACAGCGATGCCCCTGCCGCTGCATGTACCGCGCCATTTGCCGCGATCCGTACCACGCCGTTTCCAGAAACTGCTTATCGATGATCTCCACAAACCGCAGGTTTTCGGCGCTTTCGCCGACAGGCCGGAAATTCAGGCCCGACCGCGTCAGCCGAAGCAGCGCACATTGGCTCCGCTGGCTCAGCTCATGATCCGTGCTCAGAATTTTTTGCCTCGCGTCCCGAGCAACTGATGCGAGGCGTTCGCTAAAAAATCCAGCTCCACACCCAACTACCCGATCTTCGAATGCAGCTTTTCGATCTCGGCTTCGGATGCGCGGACCTCATCGGATTTGCCCCGCTCGAAGGTCTGCGCCATGTTGGCAATCGCCGCGTTCAGCCCGCTCACTCGGATCAATGGCGTTCGGGGCCTCATGACCTGCTCCCCTGAAAAGTCCGCGGTTTGAAGTTAGCCTGTTCTCCAAACGAGGAGACAGACGATGCGGAAAAGCCGTTTTAGCGAAGAGCAGATCATTGGCATCCTGAAGGAGCAC
>NZ_JAHVIA010000017.1 GCF_019801965.1 Salipiger bermudensis | reverse complement strand
CCCGCCTCGTGCGGGACTGGGTGACGTCTATCGGTCTCGAGCCGAGTGCCTACGGCACGCACTCCATGCGGCGGACCAAGGTGGCGCAGATATATCGCAAAACTGGCAACCTCCGCGCAGTGCAGCTCCTGCTCGGCCATACGAAGATGGATAGTACGGTGCGCCACCTCGGTGTCGAGCTCGAAGATGCGCTCGCCATCGCGGAGGCGGTGGAGCTCTGAGAAGTCGGGCCGGTCGGTAGCGGCCGGCCCTATGCCGACCTTCAGTCATGAGATTTTTGGCACCGCAGCGGCCCCTTGAGGCGTCACCCGAAAAAGCATTCCAAAATTTCGAATGCTTTTGCTGCCTCGAAGAAGAGCGGCAAATAAGCTCCCGTAAACGGCAATGGCGTCGTTGATTCCCGAACATGGGCTGATGGGCAAGGCTGCTCGACTTTGCGTGACACGCGTCACGTAGGTGTCGGCGGCCTTTTTCGCGTTTACGGAGTTATGCGATGAAAACCTTTCCGATGTTTCTCCGGATGGATGGACGCCGTGTCGTGTTGTGCGGCGGGGGAGAAGAGGTTGCCCGCAAGGCGCGCCTGATCCTGAAAACCGAGGCCAGGATCACTGTCCTTTCGCCGGAGCTGGACGCCGAACTTGCCGCACTCGTGGCATCCGGACGCGCGGATCATCACCTCGCGCCCTGCGACGAGACGTTCAAAGATGCCGCGCTTGTCTTCATCGGCACCGGTAACGCGGACCTCGATCTGTCTCTCGCGCGCATGGCACGCGCGGCGGGCGCCGTGGTGAACGTCATTGACCGGCCGGAGCTTTGCGACGCGTTCACCCCGTCGATCGTCGATCGCGACCCCGTCGTCGTCGCCATTGGCACCGAAGGTGCTGCGCCGGTTCTGGGGCGCGCGATCAAGACCGAGATCGAGACGATGCTGGCCCCGCACCTTGGGTCTTTCGTCGCCCTTGCCGGGCGTCTGCGTGGGGCCGTTGCCGAAGCCTTTCCGCAATCTGCGCGGCGTGGCTTCTGGGAATGGGCGTTCAAGGGCGAAGCTTGGCGCGCACATCTTGATGGCCGCGAACGAGACGCGGCAAGGCTGCTCAAACAGGCAATTGCAGATCGTCAGACACCTGAAAACAACGGGCATATCGCGCTGGTCGGTGCCGGGCCCGGAGCGCGCGACCTTCTGACAATGCGGGCTGTGCAGCGGCTCCAGCAGGCCGACATCATCTTCTACGACCGTCTTGTCGATCCCGATGTTCTGGAACTGGCGCGGCGTGACGCCGACCGGGTTTTCGTTGGCAAGGAAGTCGGTGCCTGTGCCTGGCCCCAGGACAAGATTGACCGGATGATCGTGGCCGAAGCATCGCAAGGGAAACGCGTGGTGCGGCTGAAATCCGGCGATCCGTCGATCTTCGGGCGCGCCAGCGAAGAGATTGCGGCCGCCGAAGCCGCAGGTATCGACGTCGAAATCGTTCCCGGCATCACCGCGGCCTCTGCTGCCGCCGCCGCCCTCGGACAACCGCTGACCGAGCGTGGCGAAACCGATACCTTTGTCATCACCACCGGCACCTGCCGCCCCGGAGACGCCGATCCGGATCGTGCGCTTCTGGCAAGACCGGGGACCTCCATCGCCTTTTACATGGCTGTCGAAAAGGCCGCTCAGGTCGAGGCTGACCTCCTTGGTGCTGGCGCTCCCTCCGCCTGTCCGGTGGATATCGTGGCGTCTGTCAGCACGGACCGGCAACGAAAGGTATCGACGACGCTCGGCGCCTTGTCCGAAACGGTTGTCACTCATGGCATCCAGAGCCCGGCCCTTCTCATGGTGCGATACCCGAAGCCGCTGGCCACTGGGGCCGTCTCGGTCAAATCCGCGGCCTAAGGAACTTGACGGCCCTTTATACATGCCTCAAGATTGAAGCGTTTATAGTCCGGGATTTCTTATGAACCTGTCCAAGTTCACGGATTACGCCCTACGCGTCTGCCTATACCTCGGAGCGCATCAGGATCGCGTTGTGCCTATATCCGAGATGACCCGGGCCCACGGTCTGTCGCAGAGCAACCTGATGAAGGTCGTGAACCAGCTGGTCGATGGTGGATTCCTCAAAAGCACCCGCGGACGGTCCGGCGGCGTCGCCCTGGCGCGCCCTGCCGCGGAAATCCGGGTAGGCGAAGTTGCTCGCTTCATGGAAGGCGATGATCCTCTCGTCGATTGCTCAACCTGCATCCTGCGGGGATCATGCGGCCTTGTTCGCGGGCTGAAAGAAGCGAAAGACGCTTTCTATCAGTCCCTTGACCGTTTCAGCCTGGCTGATTCAGTCCTGGCTCATCCCCGCACATTGTCGATCCTTCTTGGCGCCGCACGCACGCAGGAAGATCACGTCCCAGCCAAGTAACACGAATCGTCACGAGCCTCTCCGGACCGATGATCCCGGGCATCCTGTAGGTATGCCCGATGGCCTTGGTCCCGCGCGAACCGTGGTTTCGCGAATGGTTCAAAAGTTGCTCATCCGGCAGGACAATCTGTCCAAGCCGCGCGCAGAATCTGCTCGCGCAACAGGCAAATCCTGTCTGGAACCGGAAAAATCGCCATTCCCGCAAAAAAGGGATTGCGCCAATAATACATTCTAAGTTACCGCATGTTTAAGCGAGGCGATATCGTCTCCACTCCGCCGCAACGGCGCGGCGATTTCCGTCACTTCGGCCACCGGTCCCCGGACCACAGGCCATGCGGCAATGGTGCTGCTCGAAGTTCTGAATTCTCAGACCTCGGGATCGCCCTGCCACGTCCTGGCTCAAGCCTTCCCTGACAGAAACCGCCGCGGCCCGGACATACCCGGTTCCGCACCACCGAACCGGAGGACATCATGTCCAGGCAGAAACTCGTCATCATCGGAAACGGCATGGCCCCCGGCCGTATGCTGGAACACCTGTTCGAAGCGCAGGGCGCCTACGACGTCACCATCTTCAACGCCGAACCGCGGGTGAACTACGACCGCATCATGCTGTCGCCAGTCCTGTCGGGCGAGAAGAGCTTTGATGACATCGTCATCCATGACGACGCCTGGTATGCGGACAACGGGATCATGCTGCACCGGGGCGAAAAGGTCGTCGCCATCGACCGTGACGCAAAGACCGTCACCTCCGAAGGTGGCATCACTGCCGCTTACGACAAGCTTGTCATCGCCACAGGATCGAACCCCTTCATCATCCCGGTTCCGGGTCATCAGCTGCCGGGCGTGATTGCCTATCGCGACCTCGATGACGTCGAAACCATGAAGGTCGCGGCAGCCCGGGGCGGCCGCGCCGTGGTGATCGGCGGTGGCCTTCTTGGTTTGGAAGCCGCCGCCGGCCTTAAGGCGCAGGGGATGGAGGTCACCGTCCTGCACCTGATGCCAACCCTGCTGGAGCGCCAGCTGGACCCGGCCGCGGGCTACCTTCTCCAGAAGGAACTGGAAGGCCGCGGGATCGAGATCCGCTGCGGCGCCAATACCAAGCAGGTTCTGGGCACCGACAAGGTCGAGGGGATCGAGCTTGAGGACGGCACCGTGATCGACGCCTCCCTCGTCGTCATGGCCGTTGGCATCCGGCCGAACACCCAGCTGGCCAAGGACAGCGGGCTTGAGGTCGGGCGGGGCATTGTCACCGACGCGCAGATGCGCACCTCCGATCCGGACATCCTGTCTGTCGGCGAATGCGTCGAGGTCGGCGGCATGGTCTACGGGCTCGTTGCGCCGCTCTACCAGATGGCGAAGGTCGCCGCCGCAACCCTAACCGGGGAGGCCGCCGCCTTTGCCCATGCCGAAACGCCGACCAAGCTGAAGGTGACCGGCATCAACCTCTATTCCGTCGGCGATTTCGGCGACGGCCCGGACCGCGAGGATGTTGTCCTGCGTGACGCCGCGCGTGGCAGCTACAAGCGCGTGATCCTTAAGGACAACAAGGTGATCGGCGCCGTGCTTTACGGCGATGTGGCCGATGGCATGTGGTACAATGAGTTCCTGAAATCCGGCGATTGTGTCGAGGCGATCCGCGAGACGCTGATCTTCGGCCAGGCGCACCAGGGCGGCGGCGTTGCCGCCGATCCGCTCGCCGCCGTGGCCAACCTGTCCGCCGACGCGGAAATCTGCGGCTGCAACGGCATCTGTAAGGGCAAGATCGTCGACGCGATAAACGACAAGGGCCTGACCTCGCTGGCCGAGGTTCGCGCGCACACCAAGGCCTCCGCCTCCTGCGGGACCTGCACTGGTCTGGTCGAGTCTGTCATCGCGCTGACCCTTGGCGACAGCTTCGAGAAAAAGGCCGAAGGCATGTGCGGCTGCACGACGCTTGGCCATGGCGAGGTCCGCCGCCTGATCGTTGCGAAGGGGCTGAAGTCGATCCCCGCGGTCATGCAAGAGCTGGAATGGTCCACCGCCAACGGCTGCGCCAAGTGCCGCCCGGCGCTGAACTACTACCTGCTCAGCGACTGGCCGACCGAATACAAGGACGACCAGCAGTCGCGCTTCATCAACGAACGCGTGCACGCCAACATCCAGAAGGACGGCACCTATTCCGTCGTGCCGCGGAT
This sequence comes from Salipiger bermudensis, assembly GCF_019801965.1. GTDB lineage: Bacteria > Pseudomonadota > Alphaproteobacteria > Rhodobacterales > Rhodobacteraceae > Salipiger > Salipiger bermudensis_A. The sequence goes on along the minus strand of NZ_JAHVIA010000017.1, from coordinate 11,468 downwards.
GTGGGGGGGCATGACCTCTGCCGACGAGCTGCGCGCCATCGCCAATGTCGTCGACAAGTTCAACATTCCGGATGTGAAGGTCACGGGGGGCCAGCGCATCGACCTGCTGGGCGTCAAGAAAGAAGACCTTCCTGCCGTCTGGTCCGACCTGAACGACGCAGGCCTCGTCTCCGGCCACGCCTACGCCAAGGGTCTGCGGACCGTGAAGACCTGCGTCGGGTCCACCTGGTGCCGCTTCGGGACGCAGGACAGCACCGGCCTCGGCATCAAGCTGGAAAAGTTCCTCTGGGGCTCGTGGACGCCCGCGAAGGTCAAGCTGGCCGTGACCGGCTGCCCGCGGAACTGCGCGGAAGCGACCTGCAAGGACATTGGCGTGATCTGCGTCGATAGCGGCTATCAGATCGTCTACGGCGGCGCGGCGGGCCTGCACATTCAGGGCACGACCGAGCTGGGCACGGTGAAGACCGAGGAAGAGGTCCTCGAGATCGCGGGGGCCCTGACCCAGATGTACCGCGAGCAGGGCTTCTACCTCGAGCGGATCTACAAGTGGGCAGACCGCGTCGGCTACGACACCGTGAAGGCCGCGATCTTCGATGATCTCGCCTCGCGCCGCGCCTATTACGACCGCTTCGTCATCTCCCAGGAAAACTCCCAGACCGATCCCTGGTCAGAGCGCGTCTCTGGCGTCGACAAGCACGAGTTCAACCCGCTTGCCGTCTTCGGCAAGGCCGACGCAGCCACAAGCATGGAGCCCGCAGAATGAACGCCAATGTCTCTGACCTCGACCTGGACTGGCGCCTGATCGGCACCATCGACGACATCCCGCAACAGGGCGCCCGCTGCGTCGAAAACGGCGCGACCAAGATCGCCGTCTTCCGCACCGCCGCCGACGAAATCTTCGCTCTCGAAGACAACTGCCCGCACAAGAACGGGCCGCTTAGCCAGGGGATCGTGCACGACGGTTGCGTGACCTGCCCCCTGCACAACTGGGTCATCTCGCTCTCCACAGGTTCGGCGCAGGGCGCCGATGAGGGCCGGTCCGCAACCTTCCCCGTCCGTCTCGACGGTCGGGATATCTACCTGAACTTGAACCCTGGCGCCTGACCTCAGGCCCTGCAACTCTCTGAAAGGAATACGCAATGTCGTATGTTACCCCCAAGGAATTCGCGGTCAAAATGGTCGACGCCGGCGAATCCAAAATCTTCATGTCCACTAAGGACACCCTGATCCGCGCCTTCATGGCCGGCGCCATCCTGGCCCTCGCGGCAGCTTTCGCCGTGACCATCGCTGTCAACACCGGCAACTTCCTGGTGGCCTCGCTGCTCTTCCCGGTCGGCTTCTGCCTGCTGTATCTCATGGGCTTCGACCTGCTGACCGGCGTGTTCACCCTGGCCCCGCTGGCCGTCATCGCCAAGCGTCCGGGCTGCACCTGGGGCGGCGTGTTCCGCAACTGGGGCCTCGTCTTCAGCGGCAACTTCGCCGGCGCCATGACCACCGCCATCCTGATGGCCGTCGTCTTCACCACCGGCTTCTCGGCTGAACCGAACGCTGTCGGCCAGAAGATCGGATCGATCGGTGAAGCCCGGACCCTCGGCTATGCCGCCGCCGGTGGCGCAGGCCTGCTGACCGTCTTTGTCCGCGCAATCCTGTGCAACTGGATGGTTTCGACCGGTGTCGTTGCCGCGATGATGTCGACCTCAACCTCGGGCAAGATCATGGCGATGTGGATGCCGATCCTGGTCTTCTTCTACCTCGGCTTCGAGCACTCGATCGTGAACATGTTCCTGTTCCCCTCGGGCATCATGCTGGGCGGCCAGTTCACCTGGGCAGACTACTTCATGTATAACGAGATCCCCGTCGTTCTGGGTAACCTCGTCGGTGGCCTGACCTTCGTCGGCGGCATGATCTACGCAACGCACTTCCGTGAAAGCCCGAAGCGCAACGCGAACCGCAACGACGACGTCGCAGGCGTCCCCGCGGAATAAACCTCCCCTGTCCTGGCCCCGCGCAAGCGGGGCCATTTTTCATTCCGGAGAGTGCCATGCCCAAGGATACCAACGCCCCCGCGACCCTTTCGGTCACGATTGGCCAGTATTCCGGTGCCGGCGCCAAACCGGAAAACCAGGATTTCCACGGCGCGCTGATCCCTGACGGCTTGAACCTTGCGCTGAAGGGTATCACTCTTGCCGTCGCCGACGGGATATCATCGTCGAAGGTCAGCCGCGAAGCGGCAGAGACCGCGGTCAAATCCCTCCTGACCGATTACTACGCGACCCCGGATGCCTGGACGGTCAAAACCGCCGCAACCCGGGTGATCGCTGCCACCAACGCCTGGCTGCATGGCCAAAACACCTCGGTCGAGGATGTGAATGCGGGCCGCGTCTGCACCCTTTCGGCGCTGATCCTGAAAGGCCGCGAAGGCCATATCTGCCATGTCGGCGACAGCCGCGTCAGTCGCATGACCGGCGCGAGCCTCGAGCCGCTGACAGAAGATCACCGTGTGACTCTCTCCGCCGAGGAAAGCTATCTCGGTCGCGCCATGGGCGCGGAGCAGACCGTCGATATCGACTACAGCCGCGTGCCGCTGAAGCAGGGCGATATCTTCCTCCTGACCACCGATGGCGTGCACGAGTTCATCACCGCCACCACGCTGCGGGAGGCTCTGAAGGCATCGACCCTCGACGAGGCTGCCCGCTATCTGGCCGATGCGGCGCGCGTCGCTGGAAGCCAGGACAACCTTACGGTCCAGATCGTCCGCGTCGACAGCCTGCCAACCGGCTCTGTCGATCTGGATATTGATGCGCCGCGCCTGCCGGTGCCGCCGCTGCCGAAGTCCGGGGACGTGATTGACGGCTTCCGCGTCGAACGCCAGATCCACGCCACCGCGCGCAGTCATGTCTTTTTCGCTACCGCCCCCGACGGCCAACGGGTCGCGCTGAAGATCCCCGCGACCGATACCGCCCTCGACGCGGACTATCTGCGTCGCTTCGTGCTCGAGGAATGGATCGCCCGGCGGATCAGCTCCTCGCATGTGCTGCGCGCCGCCGACACGCCGGAGAGGCGCACCGCGCTCTACGTTGTGACCGAGTTCGCTCCCGGCGTGACCCTGCGCCAGTGGATGACGGACAACCCGCGCCCGACGCTCGATCAGGTGCGCGACATCATCGGCCAGATCGCCGCCGGTCTGAGGGCTTTTCACCGGCGCGAGATGGTGCACCAGGATCTCCGGCCCGAGAACGTCATGATCGACGACATCGGGACTGTGAAGATCATTGACCTCGGCTCCACCTCCGTCGCCGGGGTGGAGGAAGCGATGCCCGGCATGCTGGGCGAACTTCCGGGCACCTACCAATATACCGCCCCGGAGTATTTCTCGGGCGATCCGATCAGCTGGCGCTCGGACCAATACGCCTTGGGCGCCATCGCCTACGAGATGCTGACCGGCCGTGTGCCCTATGGCACGCAGGTGGCGCGCATCAGCAATCGCCGGGACCAGATGCGGCTGACCTATTCTCCGGCCCGTGACGACGACAGCCCTGTGCCCGCCTGGATGGACGAGGCCCTGCGCCGCGCGACCCATCCCGATCCCTTGCGCCGCTACGACGCGCTGTCGGAGTTCGTGACCGACCTCAGCCGCCCCGGCGCCACCTGGAGCGCCACGCGGCACGTGCCGCTGGCCGAACGCAATCCCGTCCGTTTCTGGCAGTCCGTCTCGGCGATCCTTGCCGTGCTCTGCCTCATCCTTGCCGTCCAACTGGTCGGCTGACCCAACCCCGGAGGACTATCATGAAAGACCTGTCACTGACCGAAGACCTTACCAAGGAAGACGTCACCGTCCTGATCATCCGCGCCAAGAAGAAGGCCGGGCTGACCTGGGAAGGCATCGCCGAAAAGATCGGAATGTCCCCGGTCTGGACGCATTCCGCCGCAATGGGCATGAACGCCTTCACCGAAGAAAAGGCCAAGGCGCTCGTCGCCCTGCTTAACCTGCCGGAAGAGGCCATCGACGCAATGGTCGAAAGCCCCACCAAGGTCTGGGAACAGACCGTCCCGACCGACCCCTGCATCTACCGACTCTACGAGATCGTCGGCGTCTATGGCCCCACCATCAAGGCGCTGATCCACGAGAAGTTCGGCGACGGCATCATGTCCGCGATCGACTTCGACATGACGGTCGAGCGCGTCGCGAACCCGAAAGGCGACCGGGTCAAGATCGAGATGTCCGGGAAATACCTCGGCTACAACGCCTGGTAGGACTGACCGCGGGCCGCTGTCGCGGCCCGCTGAACCAGCGCGCGGTGTCTCACCCGAACCCGGAGAGTCGTAATCCAGAGAGGTGGCCTTTTGTGCGGACGCAGCGAAGGTCCGCTTCCCGCCATTCGTGTCAGCTAATGGCATAATGCTGCATCCTGCACAAAGGTCGCGAAAGGGCGGAGTTCCGACATTCGCCGCTGCAACCATCGAGGTCGGAAAAACGGTTGAAACGACCGTTCTTCGCAATCGCAAGGGGATTGGGGTCATGGACGTCATTTCCGTCAAGAAAGACGGATAGCTTTCAGTGACCCCGGCGCTATGAACTGTCGGCTCCGGGCGCTGGCTCTCCTCTGCCGGCGTTTCTGAACTGTCTGGGTGACACGCCCGTCCAATCCCGAAAAGCACGTGAGAAGTTTGAGACGTTTGAATAGCCAAGCGAGGTTGCCACCTCGGAAATGCCTGCCTCCGACGAAGTCAAAGCCTCTTTCGCCAGCTTGATGCGTAGCTCGGTCTTCAGCGCGGCGAAGTTTGTTCCCGCTTCGCTCAAGGCTGACTGGAGATGCCATCGCGTCATTCCAATCAGGGACGCCACCTTGTCGATCGTCAGGTTTTCGTCTGAGAGATGCCTCTCGATCAAGACACACACTGAGCCAACGGTATCTGGCAGGCTATGCTCGAGGTCGATCGGGTGCAATTCATCGCGGGTTCCGACGGCAGGCATGGGATAAGCCAGCCAGGCAGAAGGAAAGCGAATGGCTATGCCCGAAACGCCAGTGAGCACGCAGGTGCCGGGAAGGATATCTCGTGGGATCAGGCTCGCATTCGTCGTGATCGCCGTAATCCCGGCATGGTCCCAATCCGTTCCGGCGGCACGTCGAAGAATCTCCGTGAAGAACCCGACGGCCGTGGCGTCGGCATACTCGGCTTCATAGACACCGATATCTGCGCGGACCAGTTTCCAGAGCGCGTTCGGTCCTTCTGCTTCGAGCCTGTACGCCAAAGGGCCACCATGTCTTTCCGTTAAGTTACTTATGGACGTCAAGAACGCGATCAGGCTCTTCGACTCCCTTAGAAGTGTGAGCACTGGCGCCCAACCGCCGTTCGCCATGCGTTGGCCCAGGCGTGCAGCGAGATAAGGGTCGCCAACCTTCTCCACGCTCCATCGACAAAACCGGTAGAGCGTATTGGCAGGAACGCGGAAAGCCTGGTCGTTGAGGGCCTCGACGGGTACGCCAAGGTGCTCGGCCACCTCTTCGCGCAGCACTCCATGCGCAAAAAGTGCATCCACGAAAGGATGCGCTACCGTAATGCTGAGAGTGGGTGCCAGCCTGTTGCCCATGATGCAAGGTAGCATACAGGGATCGAGAGACCATTCATTCCACCGCAGATTCCACTTTCTTCCAGCAGGATGAATGAAGCCAGGCGCCAGACTTCGCTAAGCTCCCAATTCAATCGGGGAGGAGCGCAGTACAATGAGGATTTATCCCAAAGCAACATCGTTATTCGCCGCGACATGTGTTTGTCTCGCCGGCGCAACGCAGACGCAAGCTCAGGAAGTCACACCGCCACAAGTCCTGTTCACTAATTGCAACATCTTCGACGGTATTGCGGAGAGCCTCGCCGAAGGCCGGAACGTTTTGGTCGAAGGCAACCTGATCGCGTCCGTGGGGGACGCTTCGCTTGCCGCTGAAGGGGCCGAGGTGGTTGACTGCGACGAGCGCACGCTTATGCCCGGCCTCATTGACGCGCATTCGCACCTCTACATGAACATGGATGGCGGCGTGGCAGGGATGGAAAGGGCGAGCTGGGAAGAGATCGGCTCCCGCTCGGTGCACATGGCCGTCGAGTACCTGTTGAACGGCATCACATCCGTTCGTGACATGGGCGGTGGCGGATCTGGCCTGAAGAAGACGGTGGATGCCGGCCTTGTCGCGGGGCCGCGTATTTATCCCAGCGGGGCCTACATCTCGCAGACATCGGGCCACGGGGATTTCCGGAACGGCTCGCAGCGCAACCCCAACCTGCCGCCATTCGCCAATGATAACAATCTACAGCGGCTCGGTATCACCATCATTGCCGATGGCGTGGATCAGGTGATCGCCGCTGTGCGCCAGAACCTTTCGCAGGGCTCCAGCCAACTCAAGCTGATGGCCGGAGGCGGCGTGTCTTCAACCCTCGATCCGCTTCACACGATGCAGTTCTTCCCCGAGGAGATCGAGGCCGCCGTGCGGGCCGCAGCGGATTGGGATACCTATGTCGGCGTGCATGTCTTCTCGGACGAAGGCATTCGCCGGTCCGTTGACGCAGGCGTGAAGAGTATCGAGCATGGTTTCTTCGCAAGCCGGGACACCATGCAGCTGATGAAGGACAATGGCGTCTTTCTCGTCTCGCAGATGACCGGGATCTCGCCTTACCTCCAACAGCTCCCCGCGCTTCAGGCCGAGCCGAACAGGTCCAAGCTCCTGAACGCTCAGGCGCAATCGCAAGACTACGTCGAAAACGTCAAGGCGATCCGGCCGCCCATGGCTTTCGCAACGGATGTCGTCTTCACCACCGCCGAAGCAATGCGCGGGCAGATCGATTACGAGAAGTGGTTCCATGCGGATCTGTTCGGAAACCACGCGATGCTCGTTTCCGCGACCTCTGCCGCCGGCGAGCTTCTGGCATATTCCGGGCAGGCAAACCCGTACCCGGGCAAGCTCGGCGTGATCGAGGAAGGCGCCTATGCGGACATCCTCGTCGTCGACGGTAATCCGCTGGAGGACATCACGGTCATCGGCGGCAACGCCCAATGGTACGACGCCGAGCCGCGTGGGCCGAACATTCCGACGCTTCCAATCATCATGAAGGACGGCCGGATCTACAAGAACACGCTTAGCGACTGGACGCCGGAATATCTGCAGAAGCCCGACCCGTCGACGCTGAGAACGTCTGAAACATACTGAAACTGGCTGGGGCACGTGCCGACCTCGGGCCGCCCCGTTCGACAAGAAAGGGAGAACTCCTATGAAACGACTACTTCTATCGGCAGCGATCATCGCCGCCGCCAACGGCGTCAGCGCGCAAACCTACGATGTCGTCATCATGAACGGCCGGGTGATGGATCCCGAAACCGGGTTCGATCAGGTCGCCAATATCGGTGTCGCGGCGGGCTTGATCGCCAAGATCACCGATCAGGAGATCGAAGGCGACCGCGTGATTGATGCGACCGGGCATATCGTCTCGCCCGGTTTCATCGATACCCACAACCATGGTGCGGCCACGGAACATGGAGGAAAGTTGAGCCTGCGTAACGGCGTGACCACCGGGATGGATCTGGAGGCTGGCTCCATGAATATCGCCGAGTGGTACGATGAGCGCGAAGGCAATTGGCAGTTGAACTACGGCACCACGGTGGCGCAGGAGTTTGCCCGGATGATCGTTCTGGACGGTCTGGAGCAGTCCTCGCTGCGCGACATGCGCGATTTTTTCCCGGCCCGGGCAAGGTCGGTTGAAGACGGGGTTGCCTCGTGGTCGACACATATCTCCACCGTGGAGGAAATGAATCAGACCCTCCAGATTCTGGACCAGGGTTTGATGGAAGGCGCCCTCGGGATCGGGTCGCTTGTCGGGTACGCGTCTACTGGCATTACCTCGCGGGAAATGTTCGAGACCCAGAAGGTCGCTGCCAATTACGGGCGGATGACCGCCGCGCACGTTAGGTACCTCGAAACCAAACCGCCGAAGGAAAACTCGATTGCGGGCGCCGAAGTCATGACCAATGCCTTCGTTCTCGACGCACCGCTGCTGTACTGCCACTTCAATGCCGACAACTGGCCGCTGGTGCAGGAACTTCTCGTCGGCGCGCGCGCCCGTGGGATGAATGTCATGGGCGAGGTCTATCCATATCTCTCCGGCTCCACCAATATCGGCGCTGACTTCTTCGAGCCGGAGCAATGGAAGGCGACCTTCGAGACCTTCGAGAACAAGGTCCTTGACCCCGCGCAGGGGCGTTTCCTGACGGAAGAGGAAATCATAGATGCCCGCGAAAACGATCCGGGACGCGCTGTGGTCGCGTTCATCCGTCCAGAAGAATGGGTCGTTCCATGGATTGGATTGCCCGGCGTGGCAATCGCGGGAGACGCCATGCTGACCCAGGACAGCGAAGGCCGGATTCTGGATTGGTATGATCCGTTCGAACTCGGCGCCTATCACCCGCGCACGTCCGGCACCCATGGTAAATCCTTGCGGCTGGCGCGCGAAAACGACGTCCCGTGGATGCGTCTGATCGAGAACCTCAGCTACAACGCGGCGAAGTTCATGGGCGATGCCGGTTTGGTAGCGATGCAAAGGCGTGGTCGTATCCAGGAAGGCATGATCGCCGATATCACCATCTTCAACCCGGAGACGGTTACCGAGAACTCCGACTACGCGGAAGGCAAGAACGGCCTGCCGACCACGGGCATTCCCTATGTTCTCGTCAACGGTACCGTGGTCGTGGATGACTCCAAGGTGCTGGAGGGCGTGACCCCGGGACAGGAGATCCGCTACCCGCAGGAAAGCGAGAGCCGCTTTGAACCCCTGAAGAACGAAGGCCACTGGGTGCTTGGGGCGAAGTTCCCCCACTAAGTCGGGCAAACAGAAGGAAGCGGAACATGCGAATTCTCGTTCTTGCGATGATCGGAATGCTGTCGGCCGGGGTATCCTCGGCTGACAGCCTGTTGCGATGGGCCGACCTGATCGACCCGTCGGCACAGGTCTATGACGATCCTTATCGCGATCTCAGCTATGATCAGATCGAGGCGCTCGCGACTGTCGCCCGACTGCGTAACCGACTGGAAAGCGGCTCCGCCGAGGACAGTGGCGCGCAGTTGCAGGCACAGCTCGATGAAGCCGAGGCTGACCTGACTGCAGCCGGTATCGACATTGATTGGTTGATATCGCAGCGTTGGGTCGTGGCAGAACGCCGTGAACGCGCGGCAAAGGCCGGCAATCCGGCTGTCGACGGTGCGGAAGTGGTACTTGCCGGCTTCGCCGTCCCCGGGCCTCTCGATGATGACGGTGCGCCAACCGCCTATCTGGTCCCGGCTGCCGGCATGTGTTCGCACATGCCCCCGCCACCCCCGAACCAGATGATCCGTCTGCACATGCCCTTCGACTGGACACCGGGCATGATGCACGAGCCGATGCGTGTTTCAGGCCATCTGAGCATCGAGCCGTCCGAACGACACGTAATGGTCGTGGACGGCATTGTGCCGATGCGAGCGACATTCGCGATGGAGGTCGAGGCGTTGGAAGCCTCTGGTCGCGGAACGGTGTCGAGCCAAGCGACTGGTATGGCGACCAATGAATGGGCGGCGCAAATTGCCGAACGTCTGCGGGCGGCAAAGGGGAGCGAAACCGATGGTAACTGACCGGCCATCAGCGATGTCGGTCGGGGGCGCAGCGGCACTTGCAGCCATCACCCTGGCGTTCCCGACGCTGGCGCAGGAAACGGACCTTCAGGACAACGGAAGCCTTCAAGCGGACAATCGGGGGTTCGCCGGCCCCGCCGCGACGACGTCCCAGCTTGCTGAAGACGCCGCGCCGAAGGACCCTGCGTTCCGTTTCCCGGCATTCGATCGCGCCCTCACGCCCTGGTTCGACGCCAAGCAGAGGTTGCAGGAACAGACCGGCCTGCAACTCGGCTTCGATTACGCAACCCTCTACCAATACGTGGACGATCCCCTGCAAGGACAAGGTGACGACTATTCCAGTGGCATCTTCAAGGTGTTCGGCCGCTGGGATCTGGTCAATCGGAATGGCCCGAACAAGGGGACGCTCGTTTTCAGCTTCGAGAACCGCCACGCCTTCACGGATATTTCGCCCGCCGACGCGGGCTTCGCCAATGGCTACCTCGGCGTGCCCGGTACACTCTTCAGCGATACCGAATGGGTGCTTGGGGATCTGAACTGGCAGCAATCCTTCAACGGCGGAAGGACAGGGATCATTGCCGGTCGCTACGATCCGAACGACTTCTTCGACACGCTGGGATATGCCAATCCGCGCACGGCCTTCTCGAACCTTGCAATCCTGCTCAATCCCTCGATCGCGCTCCCGGACTTCTCGACAGGGATCGGCATCGGTCACTGGTTCAATGACAGCTGGTATATCAAGGCGGCCGTGAACGATGCCAATGGAACGACGACCGACCCGGAACTCTTCGATGACGCCTTCGAATTGTACAAGACGGTGGAAGTGGGATGGTCTCCCTCAATCGAGCAGCGATATTTTTCCAACGTGCACCTGACCTACTGGCACGTCGATGAGCGTGAAGAAACCGGGACCGAAGAAAGCCTGGGTTTGTCCATTGGAGCGAACTGGACGTTCGACGACGTCTTCATGCCCTTCATACGCGCAGGCTGGTCTGAAGGGGCCGCGCCCCTTTACAATGAAAGCTACACCGTCGGAGCCGTCTATCGTGCGCGACATCGTGCAGACCTGATGGGCGCCGCCGTAAACTGGGGCCAACCGTCCGACGAGAGCCTGGACCCGCAAACGACCACAGAGATCTTCTACCGTCTACAGCTTGCCGAGAATCTCGCGATCACGCCATCGATCCAGTTTATCGACAATCCCGCTCTCACACCGGATCGGGACTCCATGGCCATCTTCGGCCTGCGCACCCGATTCTCGTTCTAATGCCAGTGACGCGTTTGACGTAAGCCCAACGAGCTCAGTCGCGCATGCGTCGCTTGCGGCGAAATTGCGGTACAAAGCCCGCCGTACGAAAAGGATGCGCTCCCAATATGACCGGCCAAATTAGTTGGGCGGCTCCAGTCGGCACAGGCATTTACGAGACAGCACGATGCATTTGGTTTTATCCGGCTGCTTCGAGCGCATCGCTGCTGTTTGTTGCATTTCTCGCGACAGGCCGCTCCGGGCCGGTAGTGTCGGTCCACCATGATGAGGCCCGGCTGACGCGTGTGTCCGCTTCGTGCGCGTGGCTGTCATCTGATCGTGTCTCAGAGGTCTTTCGCCTTTGCTGTAGATACCAATCTCCGTTTCGTCCAGCTCTTGATCACGATATGTTCTCATTCAAGCATTCTGAAGCGAACTTGGACGAGCCATATGACCTGACCTGCTCCCCTGAAAAGTCCGCGGTTTGAAGTTAGCCTGTTCTCCAAACGAGGAGACAGACGATGCGGAAAAGCCGTTTTAGCGAAGAGCAGATCATTGGCATCCTGAAGGAGCAC
>NZ_JAHVIA010000016.1 GCF_019801965.1 Salipiger bermudensis | reverse complement strand
GAGAGGTGGACGGAGCCAGTCGGCACGAAAGGCCCCCATAACTGCCCCACTTCGGGGCCCTGTGAGCGTAAGCCGAAGAACCTGATCGGAAGGCAGGGGTTCCTACCACCCCAGCCAGTCCTCTTAAAATCGAATGACATCAAGCCGTTGCGTCGCCTCCTTCAGGCGGTCCGAGAGGCTGGTCACGGCTCTGCGCCGTGCGAAAGCTGCGCTGTTCCGGCCGCGCGCCTTGCAGCGCATTGCGAGGGCCGACTCGGCAGAAGTGGGGCTTTGGCGCTCCGAAGAATCCCCTGTCACGCGCGGGCCGATGCTCCGTCCGGAGCACGCTTGGGCGCCGACAAGGGACGCCGTGGCAAGGTGGAGCGAGCGGCGCAGGACGGCGAGTCGCTTAAAGACGGGGCGCGGGGCCCATCCGCGGATCCATCGTCACGAAGGCGGCCCGGCGGAGTTGGCCGTCGTCCCTGATTCTGACCTGCTCGGCGTGCAGCACGCCACGCCCCGGCCGTCGGCGGGAGCTGCAAAAGACCAAGGCAGGCGCGCGACGGGGTGCCCAGAGCTGAAGCCTGAGCTGATCCCGCCGTGAGCTTCGGCTTGGGGTCCGTTGTCCGACGAGACCGGGCCCATCCCGAGGTCGCCCATCCTCGTTTGGGCTGACGCTCTCGCGCCCGGCGTCATCAGGTCTCGAAAGAGAGCCCTGAGCGCTGAGCGTTCTGCGCAGGGGGCGGCCGCTCTTTGAGCCGGCAGCGCCCGCGCCGAATTCATCCTCCCAAAATTCGACTATTCGTGGCATATTGAAACCGGATTTTATAATCAGGATTTCCCATGGCAAATTTGGTCGTCTGCTGCGATGGAACGTGGAACACGCCAACGCAGGAAGAAAACGGTATTCCTTCCGCGACAAACGTTTTCAAATTCTATTCCTCCGTCGCCGAAGACAGTCTGCACAAGACATATTATCGCCCCGGCGTCGGAACCACGGGCAGCCTCTGGGATCGTGCAAAGGGGGGTGGGTTCGGCGTTGGTCTCGATGACGATATCAAATCCGCCTATTACTGGCTTTGCGAGACATATCGGCCCGCGGATTTCCAGCCCGGATCGGCCGCGGATGATATCTTTCTGATCGGGTTTTCCCGCGGCGCCTTCGCGGTCAGGAGCCTGGCCGGCGTGATCGGGAAATGTGGCCTTCTCTCCTTCCATACGCTCACGCTCGACGAGGAAGAGAAATGGCGCCGGGTCGACAAAGCCTACGAGGCCTATCGGAAACTTCCCGTCGGCGAGAAATGGCAAACCGAGTTCGATCGCTCGGAGACGGTCAGGATCAAGTTCCTCGGCGTCTGGGACACGGTCGGCGCGCTCGGCATCCCGGACGAGTTTCTCATCAACTTCCTCGACGACGGCAAGGAGTTCGCGTTCCACGACACAGAACTCGGCAAGCATATCGATATCGCCCGCCACGCGGTCGCGCTCGACGAGCGCAGGCGGAGCTTCGCGCCGACCCTGTGGACCGTCCCCGATCCGGATGGCGGCGGGCAGAAGGTGGCCGGGGTCGAGCGCGCCGTTGCCGGGCAGGACGTGGAGCAGCGCTGGTTTGCCGGCGTCCATGGCGATGTCGGCGGCTCCTACGCCAATCGCGATCTCGGCGACCTGACCCTGAAATGGATGGTCTCGGAAGCTGGAAAAGCGGGGCTGGAGTTCAAGCCGAGCGCGACCTCGCAGATCGTCGGCTCGGCCCAGGGGCCGCTACACAACTCGGTGAAGGGCTTCATCTTCGCCAATCTCAAGACCCGGCCGAGGGGTGTGCCGCGGCTCGATCCGGCGGATCCCTTCGTCGATTCCAGCGTCACCGATCGCCGTGAGTCGCCGCCGATCACCCAGCCCGAGTACTGGCCGACCAAGAGCCTGGCGACGCCGGGCGATGCGCTGTCGATGGATATCTTCGCGCGGCCGCAATGGAACTATACCGGCATCTATCTCGAGGAGGGGGTCGAGTATCGGTTCTCCGCCAGCGGCGAGTGGCTCGACAAGAACATTCGCTGCACGCCGGACGGCGCCCCGGAGGGCTTTCATTTTGGATATGCCCTGGTGAAACCGCTGGACTGGTATCAGCGGCGGCGGCGGCAAAAGACCGGCAATCCCAGCGCCGCCATCCCGTTTGCGCGCCGCGAGCAGGATATGCCGTGGTTTTGCCTCGTCGGGGTGATCGCGAATGGCACGGGAGTGCATCAAGAAACGAGGGAGCTCTGCCCGCATGACGTCTTCCGGATCGGCTCAAGCGCCACGCGTACGCCGACGAAGGGCGGCTATCTCTACTGTTTTGCCAATGACATCTGGTATCGCTATGGCAACAACAAGGGCAAGGTTCGCCTGACGATCAAAAGATAGATCCGGCGGCGTGCGTGGGGGAAAGCCGGGCCGATGGCAGTTATGTCTGAAGCGGCGTTCGGGTCATTCAATACCACGCGTTTTCCCACGGCCCCTCTGCGATCCTTATCTGTATGGAGAGCCGGCAGGCGCGGGATGCGTTTTGAAAAAAAAGGATGCGGATTGGCCGAGCGGCGGTATCGGGAAATCGCCTGCCGCAATCTCGGAATGGAGCGTCGTGTCGTTCTCGGCGCTCCTTTTGATGTTCCGTGCCGGGCGGTTTCAGACAGCGCAGGTCTCGGCCGGAATATCTCTGCGCCGTATCGCGGTTTCAGATCCGCCAGTGTGAGCGCTCGAGAGCGCCGCGTCGGGCGCGGTCAGCCTTGGTCCGGATGCTGCGCCGCGAGGGCGCGGAACAGCGTCTCAAAATGCTGCGCCACCGGGCTTGCGGCGCGGCGGGCCGGGCTCAGCAGGTAGAGCTTGCGCTCGAGGGCAAGGTCCGCGACGGGCACGAAGGCGATGCCGGGATCGTTGAACAGCAGCACCGCGTTGCGCGGCAGCAGCGCCACGCCGATTCCCGCTCGCACGAGGCAGAGCTGGGCGATGGTGGAATGGCTGCGCAGGGGGCCGCTCTTCAGCGGCTCCGGCAGCGCGGCATGGGCGGCGAGCAGCCGCGACGAGCCGGTCTCGGTGCCGAGGTGAATCAGCTGCTGCGGGTCGATATCGGTGAGCTGCACGGGCGCAGCGCTTCGGGCCAGAGGGTGATCGGCGGCGCAGGCCAGCCCGAAGGGGTCCGACGCGATCTCGGTCTGGACGAGGTCGGGCGAGCTGCGCGCCCGGCCGGCGATCGCGAGATCGAGTCGTCCGTCGGCGACCATCGCAGCCAGCGTCTCGGCGACATCGTCGTGCAGGGTGAGCGTCACCTCCGGGTGTTCGGCGCGGAAGGCGGCGACGGCCGGCGCGATGAGAGGGGTGATCGCGGAGGGCGCGGCGCCGAGCCGCAGCGCCCCGTGCAACCCGCTGGCCCGCGCCCGCAGCCGGGTCAGCGACAGGTCGAGCGCGTCGAGCAGCGGCGCGGTGTCCTCGAGGAAATCGAGCCCCAGCGGCGTCGGCACCGGCGGGCGGCTGCGGCGATCGAACAGCGCCCCGCCGGCGATCTCCTCGATCTGCCGCACCGTCTCGGTCAGCGCCGAAGGCACCACGCCGAGCCGATCGGCGGCGCGGGCGAAGCTGCCCTCGGCCCAGATCGCGTGGATCGCCCGCAGGTGGCGCAGGTTGAAGTTCGTATTTCCTGCATCAATCTTCATATCTTTCAATTTTAAAGAACGCGCGGGTTGGGTCAATATGCGCCGATCAAGGAGACCCGCATGACCGCACCAGACCGCCGCCTTTCCGATTCCATCGCCATGCTGCCCGCCGCCCTCAGCGCCGCGGGCTTCCGAGGGGAGGTGGAGCGCGACAGCGCCCTGCGTGCGGCCATGTCGACCGACAACTCGGTCTATCGCATCCTGCCCGACCTGATCGTGGCGCCGCGCGATGCCGAGGATGTCGTCACCTGCATGGCTGTGCTCGAACGGCCCGACTTCGCGCACCTGCCGCTCACCGCGCGCGGCGGCGGCACCGGCACCAACGGGCAGAGCCTCAACCGGGGCGTGATACTCGACATGCGCCGCCACATGCACCGGCTGCTCGCTGTCGATCCCGATGGTCAATGGGCCGATGTCGAGCCGGGCATCGTGCTCGATGATCTCAACGCGCAGCTGCGCCCCAAGGGGCTGTTTTTCGCGCCCGAGACCTCGACCTCGACGCGCTGCGCGGTGGGCGGCATGGTCTCGACCGACGCCTCGGGCAAGGGCTCGCGGATTTACGGCAAGACGTCCGACAACCTTCTGGGCGTCGAGATCGCGCGGGGGCAGGGGCTGGTCTCGAGCCTCGAGGCCGCGCCGAGCTGGGCGCAGCCGATGCTGCAGGCCGCCGAGCGCGCGGCGCGGGTAGGGCGGGAGGCCTTCATCGCCAACACGCCGCGGCTCAACCGCCGCTTCACCGGCTACGATCTCGAGCGCGCCTGCCCCGAGCAGGGCGGCTTTGACTGGTGGCGGCTGTTCCCCGGCTCGGAGGGCACGCTTGGGCCGATCACCCGCATCCGGGTCAGGCTGCGGCCGCTGCCCAAGGAGAAGCGCCTCGTAGTGGCGGGGTTCGCCAGCTTCCGCGACTCGCTCGCCGCCGCGCTGCCGCTGATGCAGGACGATCCCACCGCCATCGAGGTGATGGACGAGCGGGTGCAGGCGCTCGCCGGCGAGGCCGGGCTGCTGGGGCGTCTGCCCGAGGCGCTGCGCCCCAAGGGCGGAGAGGCACTCGCCTACACCTTCGTGGAGTTCAACGGCGACAGCGCCGAGGCGCTCGAGGCCGGGCTCGCCGCCTGCGAGGCGCGGCTGCGCGCGCTACCGGGGATCCGAGCGGTGCATGTGGCCTCCGGCGCCGACGAGATCCGCGAGCTCTGGGCGATCCGCTCGGCCGGCGTCGGGCTGCTCGGCAAGGTCGAGGGGCGGGCGCGGCCGGTGGCCTTCGTCGAGGATTGCGTGGTGCCGCCCGAGGATCTGCCGGCCTTCCTCGACGGCTTCCTCGAGATCCTGACCCGGCACGGGCTGAGCTTTGGCATCTATGGCCATGTGGATGTGGGCTGCCTGCACATCCGCCCGGCGCTCGACATCGACGCCGAGGAGGATCGCGCGCGTCTGGTCGCGGTCTCCGACGAGATCTACGCGCTGGTGAACCAGCATGGCGGCATCTTCTGGGGCGAGCACGGCAAGGGCGTGCGCGGCGCCTATCTCGAGGGCTGGATTGGGGCGGAGGCCTATGCGGCGCTGCAGGGCGTGAAGGCGGCGTTTGATCCGGCGGGCCGGTTCAACCCGGGCAAGCTGGTGGCCACCGACGCGCCGGTCATGGGCATCGCCACCACGCCCTTCCGCCCGTTCAACGCGCCCGAGGGCGATCCGCTGGAGAAGGCCTTCCGCTGCAACGGCAACGCGCAATGCCTGAGCTATGCCGCCACCACGCCGATGTGCCCCTCGTTCAAGGCGACAGAGGATCTGCGTCACTCTCCCAAGGGTCGGGCCGATGCGATGCGGGCTTGGCGCGAGGGCAAGCGGACCGGGGAGCAGACGGTCTCGGAGGATGATCTCTTGGGCACGCTCGATACCTGTCTCGGCTGCAAGGCCTGCGCCTCGACCTGCCCGGTGCAGGTCGACATCCCCTCGATGCGGGCGGCGGTCTATGCCGAGGTCTACGCCGAGACGGCACGCCCGCTGACCGACCGCGCCATGCTGCTGGCCGAGCGCCTGAGCCCGTGGCTGCTGCGCGCCGCACCGCTGACGCGGCCGTTCTGGCCGCTGGCGCGCAAGCTCACCGAGCGGGTGCTCGGCGTCACCGACCTGCCGTCCGAGATCGCCCGCCCGCTGCCGCGCGCGTCGCGGATCTCGGTGCGGGAGCTCGGGGAGGCCAAACTGCCGGAGCGCACGGTGCTGGTCTGGATGGACTGGTTCTCGGCGCTATACGATGAGCAGACCCAGCGCGACGTGCTGCGCGGGCTGGAAGCGCTCGGCTACGCGCCGCGCTTCGTCGAGATGCTGCCGGCGGGCAAGGTGGCGGGCGATCTCGGCGATCCGAAGGCGTTTCGGGCGATGGCCGAGCGGCTCGCGGAGGCGCTGCGCAAGGGCGCGGCGACCGGCGCGCCGATGATCGGGCTCGATCCGGCCTTCGTCATGGCGCTGCGGCAGGACTACCGCAAGGCCGGGATCGATGTGCCGGAACTGCTGCTGCCGCAGGAGTTCCTCGCCGCCGAGCTGCGCGCGGGTGTGACCTTGCCGCAGACCAAGGGGGGGCCGCTCAGCCTCTTCACCCATTGCACCGAGAGCACCGGCGCGCCGGCCGCCCGCAAGGACTGGCAGGAGGTCTTTGCCGGCATCGGTCTGAAGATCGACACGCCCGCCACCGGCTGCTGCGGCATGGCAGGCATGTTCGGCCACAAGGACCGGCACCAGCAGATGTCGCGCAAGCTCTTTGATCTCAGCTGGGCGAAGCCGGTGGCCGAGGCCAATGAGGCGGCGGCGACGGGCTTTTCCTGCCGCTGCCAGAGCGAACGGCTGGGCGGCAAGGCGCTGCGCCACCCGCTGGGGCTCATCGCCGATCGGCTGGGCTGATCCGCGCACCGAAGGCGAGAAACAGAAAAACGGCCCGGCTTTCTGCAAGCCGGGCCGCTCTCGTTTCAGATCGCCGGTGCGCTCAGCGCAGCGGCATGCTGATCTTGAAGTTGACGGTCTCGACGCCCGGGTTCTCGTCGTAGATCCCGGCATTGGAGCGGTGGTTGTAGCTCACCGCGTAGCGCCAGCCCTTGCGGTTCTCGTAGCCGAGCTCGATGCCGGAGCGGAACTCGATCGGGCCGCCGAGATCGAAATCGTTGTCAGGCGCGTAGAGGCCCGGCATGGCATGCAGCTCGGTGTAGAACGGGCTCTTGCCGAAGGTGGTGCCCCAGGTCCAGCCATAGCCGATCCACGAGCCGCTCTCCTCGCCCCAGGACAGCCCCACGGCCTGGCCGAACGGGCCGATCATGCGTGCGAAATCGTAGCGCATGGAGAGCTCCAGCCCCTCTTCTGCGCGCCGCTCGATCACGTTGCCGGCCGAGAACGATAGCCGCGACTCCTGCTCGCCGGCCCCGAGGCAACCCGTTGGGGTGCCGCAGTAATTCGTTCCCATATCCGTCAGACCTGCTACCAGGAGCAGCACTGCAAAGGTGCCATCCGCCATCTTGACCTCCAACTGTCTTTGGCGACCTGCATGGCGCAGATGCGAAGGCGTGTCCAGCGCGGGGCGCCGGATCGCGCCCGGTGTGGGAGACGGGTGACAGAGCCTGGAAGGGCGCTCAGGCGTCGTCCGCGGCGAAGTCGAGATAGACGCCGTTGGTCCAGCCGAACCCGTCCTGCAGGGCGTATTCGCCGCCGCCGCTGGGCGAGAGCGGATCGATGACGTCGTATTTCTCGACGAATTTCCCGGTTTCGCGGAACACCGTGTCGCAGGTGGCGAGCCAGCGCGTGCGCAGGGTCTCGGCCAGGTCGTCGAAGCCGTAGCGGCGCAGGCCCTGCACCGCGATCCATTGCAGCGGCGCCCAGCCGTTGGGGCTGTCCCATTGCTGGCCGCTGTCGATATCAGTGGTCAGCAGCCCGCCCGCGCGCAGCAGGTGACGCTCGGCCCAGTCCGCCGCGCGGGCGGCCTGCGCCTGCGTCGCCGCCCCGGCCCAGAGCGGGAACAGCCCGGCCGCGCTGGTGACGGGGATGAGCGCGCCGTCCTCGATCGACAGGTCGAAGAAATAGCCGCGCTCCGCGTCGAAGAAGCGCTCCGAGATCGCCTCGCGGCGCGCGCGGGCGGCCTCGGCGTAGCGCGCGGAGCGCTCCGGTGCGGCCTCCGCGCCGGCCTCTGCCAGCAGCTCCTCCATGCGCAGCATCAGGCAATTGAGATCCACCGGCCAGATCCGCGTCGTGCGGATGGTGCCGAGATCCTGCGGATCGGTCAGCCAGCGCGAGGAGAAATCCCAGCCGCTCTCGCAGGCGGCGCGCAGGTCGCGGTAGAAATCCGGATGGGACTTTGCGTGCTCCTGCCATGCGAGATCGGTGGCATACATCTCGATGCGCGGGCCGTCCCCGGCATCCCAGTAGCGCGCCAGCCCGGCGTGGTTGCGCGGGCTCTCCATGAAGAAGCGGTACTCGGCCTCCATCGCCGGCAGGTAGCGTGCGAAGATGCCCGCGGGATCGCCGGTGGCGCGGCCGAAATCGGCCACCATCGAGGAGAAGAATGGCGGCTGCGAGCGGGTCAGGAAATACGAGCGGAAGCCGTTGGGCACGAAGCCGATCTCGCGCAGCGCATAGGCGAAATTGTCGAGCATGTCGCGCACCAGCCCGGTGCGGCCCGAGCGCAGCAGGCCGAGCTGGGTGAAATAGCTGTCCCAGTAATAGGCCTCGTGAAACCGGCCGCCGGCGATCACGTAGCGATTGGGCAGGGGGAAGCGGGTCGAGCGCTCGCTCGTATCATCGGCGGGCTGCGTCAGGTGTGGCCAGACCGCCTCGAGATGTTGCAGCGCGTCATGCTCGGGATTGGTGTGGTAGGCGTCGCCCGGCGATTGCCCCGGTGCGAACCAGTGATCGTAGAAGGCCTGCAGGTCGACATGGCCCGCCGCCCGGGCCGTGTCATAGGCGGCGCAGATCTCCTCGGCGGGGGCCCGCAGGATCGAGTCCGAGATCGCCTTCTCATCGACCCAGAGCCCCGAGCAATGCAGATCGACGAACAGGTCTTTCAGGCTCTGGTCGAGATGTTCCAAGGCGGGCCTTTCCTGTGATGGGTCGGTTTGCCGTATCGTAGGCCGCTGCGCTGCAGAAGGACAATCCCGGCTCTCGCACTCTCGCCCCTTCTCCTTCCCGGATCGGGGGAATATGTCTGGGGCAGGCCGGCCCGTCCGGCTGCACAGCGCAGGGACGCCAGACCAGATGACAGACCTCTTCGATGCCGCCCCGCGCGAGGGGCATGTGCCGCTGGCCGCCGCGCTGCGGCCCGAAACCCTCGACGATGTCATCGGCCAGCCGGGGATCACCGCCGAGGGCTCGATCCTGCGCCGTCGCATCGCTGCCGGCGCGCTGGGCAGCCTGATCCTCTATGGCCCGCCGGGCATCGGCAAGACGACCATCGCCCGCGCCGTGGGCAAGATGCTGGGCAAGGAGTTTCGCCCGCTGCACGCCACCCGCGACGGCGTGAAGGAACTGCGCAAGATCGCCGACGAGGCTCGGATCCGGCCGCTGCTGATCTTCGTCGACGAGGTGCACCGCTTCTCGGCCACGCAGGCCGATGACCTGTTGTCGATCTGCGAGGAGGGCACGGCGGATTTCGTCGGCGCCACCACTGGCAACCCCTACCACGCGCTTCCGCCGGCATTGGTCTCGCGCTCGACCATTCTCAAGCTCGAGCCGATGAGTCTCGAGGATATGGAGCAGGTGGTGCGGCGCGGCATCGCCCATCTCGCGAGCACCGGGTTGGATGTCGAGATGACGCCCGAGCAGGTGCGGCTGGTGGCGGGCCGCTCGGGCGGCGATGCGCGCCGGGCGCTGACGACGCTCGAGAGCCTCGCGGTGGGCCATCCCGGCGGACGCATCGAGATCACCGAGGCGATGCTGGAAGAGGCCTATGCCTCGGCGGCGATCAATCACGACCGCTCCGGTGACCAGCACTATGATGTTGTCTCGGCCTTCGTGAAATCCATGCGCGGCTCGGACCCGGACGCGACGCTCTACTGGCTGGCGCGGATGATCCATGCCGGGGAGGATCCGCGCTACATCGCCCGGCGCATCATGATCCACGCCTCCGAGGATGTTGGCCTCGCCGACAACACCGCTTTGCAGACCGCGGTCGCGGCGGCCACGGCGGTAGAGAAGATCGGCTACCCGGAGGCGCGCATCATCCTCGCCCACGCGGCGCTTCATGTCGCCCGCGCGCCGAAGTCGAACTCTGCCTGCCGGGGCATCGGCGCGGCGCTGGCGGCGGTCGAGCAGGGCGCGCCGGCGCTGGTGCCGAAGCACCTGCGCGATGCGCATTACGCCGGCGCGGCCAAGCTCGGCCACGTGGGCTACCAGTTCCCGCATGACGATCCGCGCGGCTGGGTCGAGCAGGAATACGTGCCGGGGCTGACCCCCGGCAGCCTCTACCAGAGCGACGCGCGCGGCGGCGCGACCTTCGAGGCCCGCGCGGACCAGTTCTGGGAAAAAGTCACGGGCAGGAAGGTGCCGGGGACCTTCTCTTGAGCGTCGCGCCGTCCCGCGTCGGCTGGGTCGACCTCGCGCGGGTCGCGGCGCTGGCGGGGATGGTGGTGTTTCACTTCGCCCGCGATCTCGAGATCTTCGGCCTGGTGCCGCCGGGCCTCACGATGCGCGGCGGCTGGGCGCTCTTTGCGCGGCTGGTGGCGGGCAGCTTCCTGTTGCTCTCGGGGGGCAGCCTCGTCCTGGCCCATGGCGTGGGCCTGCGCCGGGCCGCGTGGCGGCGGCGCTTCGCGATGATCGTGGGCGCGGCAGCGCTTGTGAGCGTCGCGACCTACGCCGCCTTCCCGTCACGCTTCGTCTATTTTGGCATCCTGCACAGCATCGCTGCCGCGAGCCTGATCGGGCTCGCGTTCCTGCGCCTGCCAGCATGGGCCACGGCGCTGGCCGGGGCGCTCGTGCTGGTGCTGCACCTGACGCTCGGACGGGCGCTCTTCGACAGCGTCTGGCTGAGCTGGACCGGGCTGAGCGCGCAGCTGCGCCCGTCGCTGGATTTCCTGCCGCTGGTGCCGTGGCTGGCGCCGTTCCTCTTCGGCATGGCGCTGGCCCGCGCGGTGGATCTCCGCGCGCTGCCCGCGCTGCAGCTTCCGGCGCTGATCACATGGATCAGCCGGCACAGCCTCTCGGTCTATCTCCTGCACCAGCCGGTGTTGCTCGGGCTGATCTGGCTCGCGACGCGCCTCGGCTGAGCCGGGGCAGGGCGCAGGGTCAGATCACGCAATCGCGCGCATCGAGTTCCTGAACCGGGTCTTCGGGGGCGCAGGGCTCACCGGACAGCGGATAGCTGTCGTGGCCTTCGCAGGCGGCTAGGGTGATGAGGCCGGCAAGGGCCAGCAGCATGGCAAGGGGTTTCATGGCGTCGTCTCCTCCACTTGGGCGGCTCCGAGCCTCGCGCGCCACAGCTTCGGGGTCGCTGCGTCAATTCTACGCCTGCGGGGGCGCTATGGCGATGGTTTTCTTCGGCTCTTCCCCGCGCCCGCGCCGGTGAGAGCGCTTGACAGGGCAGGGCACAAGGGGCCTTAGCATGGGCCCATGTTCGGTTTCAGGGATATCGAGATCATCCGCTCCGTGGTGCGCCATGGCGGGTTTCGCGCGGCGGCGGATGCTACCGGGCTGGCGCAGTCGGCGATCTCGCGCCGCATCCGCCATCTCGAGGACCGCATGGGCATCACCATCTTCGAGCGCGCCGGGCGCGGGGTTCGGCTGAGCGCCACCGGGCGCCGGCTCGTCGACGAGGCCGAGGTGCTGATCGCGCAGCGCGACCGCATCCTCGAGGAGCTGACGCAGGGCGTAATGGCGGGCGTGGTGCGGCTCGGCGTGGCCGAGACCATGACCCACACGCTTCTGCCGCGGATGCTGACGACGCTGCGCGGCCGCCACCCGATGCTGCGCTTCGAGATCTCGGTCGATACCTCCGAGCAGATGGGGCAGGCGCTGCGCGACGATGCGCTCGACGTGGTGATCATGCTGCGCGACCAGGCGCCGCGTGGCATCGCGCTGACCCCGCTGCCGCCGGTCAGCATGGGCTGGTTCGTCTCGCCGGAGCACTTCACCCTACCGAGCCCTGCGGGGATCGACGACCTTGCGGCGCTGCCCATCGTCTCCTTCCCCAAGACCACCATCCCGCACCGGCAGGTGCTCGAGGTGATGACCGCGGGCCGCCGCAAGCCCGCGACGGTGCACGGCTCGGCCTCCCTCGCGACGATGGTCAATCTCGTGCAGCAGGGATTCGGCATCGGGACGATTCCGCATGACATCGTCGCCGCCTGGCCGCAGACCATGCTTCAGGAGATCGATGTGCTGCCCGAGGCAAAGCTGCCGCCGCTCGAGTTCGTGATCTGTCATGACCCTGAAAGAAATGAGGAAATCGGGCGCGAGGTGACGCGCGCGGCGGTCGAGGCGGGGTGTGACTGATCTTCTGGGGAGATCGGTTCTGAATAAAATCGAACTATTGATCTAATCGGTTACTCTGCGGAATGCTCTGGGGAACTGGAGAATTGCCATGACCGATCTTATCCGCGCCATCTCGTCTCCCACGGAGCTGCGTGCCCGCATCCGCGATGGCCGTTTCACCGGCCCGACCGCCGGCCACGGCGGCGAGGCGCTGCAGGCCAACCTGGTGATGCTGCCCGGCGACGACGCGCAGGAATTCCTGCGCTTCTGCCAGGCCAACCCGCGCCCCTGTCCGCTATTAGCGGTGGGTGAGCCGGGCGATCCGTCGCTGCCGACACTGGGCGATATCGACCTGCGCCACGACGTGCCGCGCTACCGGGTGTGGCGCGATGGCGAACTGGTGGCCGAGCCCACCGACATCGCCGATCTCTGGACCGATGACATGGTGTCCTTCGCGCTGGGTTGCTCGTTCAGCTTCGAGGATGCGCTGACCCGCGCAGGCATACCCGTCCGCCATCAGGATGCGGGGCGCAACGTGCCGATGTACCGCACCAACCTCGCGACTCGGCCCGCCGGGCGCTTCTCGGGGCCGCTCGTCGTCAGCATGCGGGCGATGCCCGCCGCCGACGCCATCGAGGCGATCTCGATCTGCGAGCGCTTCCCGCTGGCGCATGGCGCGCCGGTGCATCTGGGCGACCCGTCGCAGATCGGCATCGAAGACATCCATACGCCCGATTACGGCGATGTGCCCGACATCCGTCCCGGCGATATTCCCGTGTTCTGGGCCTGCGGGGTGACGCCGCAGGCGGCGATCACCGCCGCGAAACCCGCCCTCGCGATCACCCATGCGCCGGGGCACATGCTGGTTACCGACATCCCGTCGAGCCACGCGGAACGGCGCCTCACCGGGGTGCACCCGGCCTGAGGCCGCAACAAACACAACCAAACACGATCCAACCCAACAGGAGATAGTTCATGAAAAAGACCATGATGACCGCAATGACCGCCGCGCTGCTGGCCGGTCCGGCGCTCGCACAGGAAGAGCTCGCCGTGGTCGGCAGCTGGTCGAGCCTGCCGCTCTACAAGCAGTTCACCACCCCGTTCTGGACCGAGCAGCTCTCGGAGATGACCGGCGGCGCCTTCACCGCGCAGCTGACCAGCTTCGACCAGATGGGCATCGCCGGTGCCGACGTCTACCGGATGCTGGGCGATGGCGTGTTCCACGTCGGCCAGACCGTGGCCGACTACACCGTGGGGGATGCGCCCGAGCTCGAGGGGCTCGACGTGCCGCTCGTCGCCACCACCGCCGACGAGGCGCAGGCGATGGTCGAGGCGGCCCGCCCGATGGTCGAGGACATCATGCGCGACCGCTTCAACTCGGAAGTGCTGGGCATCGCGCCCTATCCGCCGCAGATCGTCTTCTGCAAGGGCGAGATCACCTCGCTCGCCGATCTCGAGGGCAAGAAGGTGCGCGGCTCGGGCCGCATGACCACCAAGCTGCTCGAGGCGCTTGGCGCCGAGGGCATCAACATCGCCTTCTCGGAAGTGCCGGGCTCGCTGCAGCGGGGCGTGATCGACTGCGCCGTGACCGGTGCCGGCTCGGGTTACTCCGCAGGTTGGTGGGAAGTCTCCGACCACCTGCTGACGCTGCCGCTGGGCGGCTGGGATCCGGTCGTCATCGCGATGAACGGCGATGCCTATGATGCGCTGTCGGCGGAGAACCAGGAGAGCCTGAAGGCCGCCGTGGCCGAAGGGCTCGAAGCCAAGGCCTGGGCCGCGGCGCAGGGTGGCCTCGAGAACGACATCGCCTGCCTGACCGGGCAGGGCGAGTGCACCTCGGGCGACGCCGCGTCGATGACGCTGGTCGAGGCCTCTGAAGAGGACATGGCCACCGCGCGTGAAGCGCTCGAGACCGAAGTGCTGCCCGAATGGGCCGAGCGCGCCGGTGCCGAGTGGGCGACCCGCTGGAACGACACCGTCGGCGCCACCGTCGGCGTGACCGTTCCGGTTTCGGAATAAGGGGCGCCAGCGTGAGCCGCATCGAAACACTGGAAGGCGCGCTGCGGCGCGCCAACCGCCTCGTGGCGCTGGTTCTCGGCGTGGCGCTGGTGGGCACCGTCCTGTTCGTCCTGATCGACGTGATCGGGCGCAAGACCGGCTGGGGCTCGCTTGGCGGCTCCGACGAGATCTCGGGCTACGTCATGGCCGCGGTGGCGAGCTGGGGCCTGTCCTGCGCGCTGCTCGACCGCGCCCATGTCCGCATCGACCTGATCCGGCAGAAGCTGAATGCCACCGGGCAGGGCCTGATGGACATCTTCGCGATGATCGTCACCAACGGCGTGGTGCTGCTGATCGCGTATCAATGCTGGCCGGTGCTGCAAAAGACCATCGAGCGCGGCTCGCGGGCCAATACCCCGCTCGAGACGCCGCTCTGGATCCCGCAGGGCATCTGGTTTGCCGGCTGGGCGTGGTTCGCCCTGAGCGCCACGGCGCTGAGCCTCATCGGCATCGCCTATTTCGCACGCGGCAAGCGGGCGGAGCTCGCCAACACCATCGGCCTCGGCTCGGAGCTTGACCAATGATCTGGACAGTTGCCGCTTCTCTTCTCGGGCTCATGGCCCTGTCGATCCCGGTGGGGATCGTGCTCTTCATCCTCGGCATTGGGGTGGGCGAGTTCTATTCCGCCTTCCCGCTGCTGCGCGGGCTGGGGCAGGTCGTCTGGTCGTCGTCCTCCTCCTCGACGCTGATCGCCGTGCCGCTCTTCGTTCTTCTGGGCGAGATCCTCGTCCGTGGCGGCGTCGCCGCGCGCACCTATGCCGCGCTCGACAAGTGGCTGAGCTGGCTGCCCGGCGGGCTGATCCACGCCAATATCGCCACCGCGACGATGTTCTCCGCCACCTCCGGCTCCTCGGTGGCGACCGCTGCCACCGTGGCCACCGTCGCCATGCCGCAGGCGGAAAAGCTGAAATACGATCCCAAGCTGTTCTCGGGGGCCATCGCGGCCGGCGGCACGCTGGGCATCCTCATCCCGCCCTCGATCAACCTGATCGTCTACGGCTTCCTCACCGAGACCTCGATCCCGCAGCTGTTCTCCGCCGGCCTGATCCCCGGCCTGCTGATGGCTCTGGCCTTCGTCGTGGTGACGGCGCTGATCTGCAAGGCGCGGCCCGCGCTCGGCGGCCCGTCGCGCAGCTTCACCTGGGGCGAGCGTCTGGCGAGCCTGGTGCAGCTGGTGCCGATCATCATCCTCTTCGTGGTGGTCATCGGTTCGATCTACGCCGGCTGGGCGACCCCCACCGAATCCGCCGCCATCGGCGTGGTGATCGCGGCGCTGATCGCCATAACGCTCGGCAACGGGCTGGGGCTTGCCACCATCGCCGAGGCGCTGCACGGCACGATCCGGATCTCGGCGATGATCATGCTGGTGATCGCGGGCGCCTATTTCCTCAACTTCGCCATGACCTCGGCGGGGCTGGGCCGGGCGCTGACCGAGCTGCTCGAGAACACCGGCCTGTCGCCGCTCGGCACGCTGCTGCTCGTGGTGCTGCTCTACCTGATCCTCGGCTTCTTCATCGAGACGCTGTCGCTCATGGTCGCGACGATCCCAATCATCGTGCCGATCATCGCGGGACTGGGCTATGACAAGGTGTGGTTCGGCGTGCTGATGATCGTGCTGATCGAGATGGCGCTGATCACCCCGCCGGTGGGCCTCAACCTCTTCGTGGTGCAGAGCGCGCGGGCCAAGGGCTCGATGAACGAGGTGATCCTCGGGGTCATTCCCTTCGTGCTGGTCATGCTCTGCATGGTCGCCCTGCTGATCGCGGTGCCCGGCCTCGCGCTCTGGCTGCCCTCCATCCTCTGACAGGAGTTCACAAGATGACCCTTTCCTTCCGCGCCGACGGCGCGCCGCTTCCGCTCGACCTGACACACCTGATCGTCGCCGGCTGGACCGGCCGCGATGCCGACGCCATCGCGCATCACATCGCCGAACTCGCCGAGCTGGGCGTGCCCGCGCCCTCGGATACGCCGCTCTATTACAGGGTCTCGGCGCCGCTGCTGACCGATGCGCCGCTGATCGAGGCCGTGGGCGGGGCGTCTTCGGGCGAGGTCGAGCCGCTGATCGTGGAAGCGGGGGGCAAGCGCTATCTCGGTCTTGCCTCGGATCACACCGACCGCGCGCTCGAGGCGCATTCGGTGGCGATGTCGAAGCAGGTCTGCGCCAAGCCCTGCGCGCTCGAGCTCTGGGCCTGGGACGAGATCGCTGACCGGCTGGAAGAGATCGAGCTCGAGAGCTGGATCGAGGAGGGCGGCGACTGGGTGCAGTACCAGTCGGGCACCATCGCCTCGATCCGCCCGCTGGCCGAGCTGATTGCGGGCAGCAAGATGTCGGAGCTGGCCAAGGACGGCCCCGTGGCGATGCTCTGCGGCACCTTCGGCGCCAAAGGCGGCGTGCGCCCGGCGGCGAAGTTCCGGATGCAGATGCGCGACCCGAAGACCGGGCGCAGCATCACCCATGAATACGAGATCCGCACCCTGCCGGAAGTCGCATGAGCACGGAATTCCTGAGAAAGGTCGAGGCCGCCATCGCCCGCGCTGAGGCGCTGCCGCAGGCCGAGCGCCGCGCCATCTTCACCGCCTTCTCGCCCGAGCGCATCCGCGCCGAGGCGCAGGCACTGCAGGCCCGCAAGGATGCGGGCGAGGCGCCGCCGCTCTTTGGCACGCTGGTCTCGGTCAAGGATCTCTATGACGAGGCGGGCGAAGTGACGGGCGCCGGCTCGCGCCTGCTGGCCGAGCGCGCGCCTGCCACGGCGGATTGCCCGTCGGTGGCGAAGCTGAAGCAGGCCGGCGCGCTGATGTTCGGGCGCAGCTCGATGTCGGAGTTTGCCTATTCCGGCGTCGGCCTCAACCCGCATCACGGCACGCCCTCTTCGGCGCTGGTGCCGGGCGTCATGCCCGGCGGCTCGAGCTCGGGCGCGGCGGTCTGCGTCGGGCTGGGCCTCACCGACGCGGCCATCGGCACCGACACCGGCGGCTCGCTGCGCATCCCCGCGGCGGCCAATGGCATCTGGGGCTTCAAGCCGAGCCAGGGGCTGATCGACGACGCGGGCGTGCACCCGCTGGCGCCCACATATGATGTGCCGGGGCCGATGGGCGCGACTCTCGCGCTCACCCGCGCGCTGGCCGAGATCATGGCGGGGCAGGGGCTCACCGCCTCCGTCCCCGAGATCCTGCGCCTCGCGATCCCCGCCGGTGCCTTCACCGACGGGCTCTCGCCCGAGGTGGCGGCGCTCTACGAGGCCGAGAAGGCGCGGCTGATGGAGAGGGGGCACGAGCTGGTGCCGGTCGAGATGTCGGGCATCGGCGCCTCCGCCGGTCTCAACAAGATCATCGTCGCGGTCGAGGCGCACCGGATCTACGCGGATGACCTCGCGCGGCTGGAAGAGATCGGTGATCCGCGCGTGCTGTCGCGCATCCGCTTCGCCGAGACGCTCTCCGAGGCCGAGATCAAAGAGGCCTATGAGAAGCGCGCCGCAATCGTGGCAGAGTTCAACGCCGCGATGGACGGGCTCGACGCGCTGGTCGCACCGACGTTGATGCGCCTGCCGCCGCGCATCGCCGAGGTCGAGGCCGAGTTCGACCGGCTCAACATGGAGATGCTGCGCAACACCTCGCTGGTGAACCTCGTCGACGGCTGTGCGCTGGCGATGCCGACGCCGGGGCTCGCGCCCGCCTTCTCGATGACCATGCTGGCCGGGGTGAAAGGGGCGGATGCCGCGCTCTTCGCCATCGCCGAGCGGCTGACCGCGTGAGCGCCATGACCGACACGCGCCCCCTCGACGCCGAGGTCCTGCCCGTCGGTCTCGATGGCTACCTCGTGCGCTTCGCCCTGACGCCGGAGCCCGCCGCGATGACCGCGGCCCGGCGTTTCGCGACCCGTATAGAAGAGACCGCGCCGGAAGGCGTGGTCGAGATCGCCGCCGCTCTGGTCTCGGTGCTGGTGCGTTTCGAGGCTGCCGCCGACCGCGCGGCGCTGCTGACGCTCCTGCAGGGCATGGCACGCGAGATCGCCTCAGGTCCGCTTGAAATGCCCGATCCCGCACGGCGCTGGACGATCCCGGTCTCCTTTGGCGATGCGGATGGCCCACAGCTGGCGCAGGCGGCCCGGGCGGCGGGGCTCTCCGAGGCGGCGGCGGTGGACGAGATCTGCGCCGCCGACCTGCGGGTGCTCACCATCGGCTTCGCCCCCGGCCAGCCCTATATCGGCCTGATGCCGGAGCATTGGAACCTGCCGCGCATGTCTGAGCTCAACCCCTCGGTTCCGGCGGGCGCGCTGGTGGTCGCGGTGCGTCAGTTCGTGCTCTTCGGCGCCGAGTCGGCCACCGGCTGGCAACAGGTCGGCCGTGCCGCCTTCCGCACCTTCGTGCCCGCGCGCGCCGAGCCGATGCCCTTGCAGGGCGGCGACGCCATCCGCTTCGCGAAAGCCTCCGCCGACGAGATCGCCCGCCTCGGGGACGTCCCCGACCGCATGGGCGGCGCAAAACTGGAGGTGCTGCGATGACCACGCTCACCATCAAGCGCGCCGACGGCATCCTCACCGTGCAGGACATGGGCCGCCCCGGCCATCTCGCGCAGGGGCTGTCCCGTGGCGGCGCCATGGACCGGCGCGCGCTGCTCGAGGCCGCCGCCCTGCTCGGGGCGCGTGCGCCGCTCGCCGCCATCGAGATGGCCGGCGGCGGGGGCCAGTTCAGCTTCGATGCCCCCACCCGGATCGCCCTCACCGGCGCCCCGATGAGCGCCACGCTCGACGAGGAGGCGCTGCGCTGGAACGCCACGCATCTAATCGCGCCGGGGCAGGTCCTGCGCATCAGCGGCGCCCGCGCCGGGGTCTATGGCTATCTGACGCCTGCGGGCGGCATCGCCTCCGAGCCCTGGCTCGAGAGCCGCGCCACCCATCTGACCATCGGCATCGGCACCACGCTCAGCGCGGGCGACGCGCTGCCCTGCAATGACGATCCCGCCCCAGGGCGCCCGGCCTACGGGCTTGCCGCGGACACCCGTTTCGAGGGCGGTACAATCCGGGTGATCGACGGGCCGCACACGGCGCTCTTCGATGTTGAGGTGCTTGAGGCCTTCTACGCCACCGCCTTCACCCGCGGCCCGCGCGGCAACCGTCAGGGCGTACAGCTCGCGGCGGAGCCACGCTTCACCACCGACCATGCCAAGGGGCTGGCCTCGGACCTGATCGGCCCGGGCGATCTGCAGATGACCGGCGACGGGGTGCCCTACGTGTTGATGGCGGAATGCCAGACCGTTGGCGGCTATCCCCGCATCGGCACCGTGCTGCCCGCTGATTTGCCGATCGTGGCGCAGGCGGCGCCCGGGGCGATCCTGCGGCCGCGCCGCGTGACCCTCGAGGAGGCGCTGGCGGCGACGCGCACCGAGGAGGCGGAACTGCGCGACCTCGCCACGCGCTGCGCGCCGCTGGTGCGCGACCCGGCCACGATTCACGACCTGCTCTCCTATCAGCTGGTGAGCGGCGTCACCGCCGGGGACGATCTCGAACGGGACTGAGGCGGGATAGAAAAGACTGAACAGCAGAAGGGGCGGCGCCGACAGAGCACCGCCCCTTTTTCACGAGCCGGGCCGGGAGACGGGTGTCGGTCCGCGAGCCACGAGGTCAGGGGCCGATTCCGGGTAAGTCTTCGCCGTCGGCGCACAGGAGGCCGCCTCGCAGGATGCTTCTGTGCGCCATATGACCGACCCGCCGGGCAGGAGGGCCTCTGAAGCGCCCCTCAGGGAGGCACTCATAGGGGGCGAGCGAAGAAAATCGAAAAAAATCGGATTTCTTCTCAGAAAGTGCTTGCGGGTCCCCGGCACTATCCGTAAAAGCCCCTTCACCGGCGGCGCTGAGGCGCACGACGGGGCGCCAGACGGGGCGGCGGCGAGGCGGAGACGCGGAGCTGACGCAGACGAGGCGGACAAGAAATTCGAGAGGTTGACGGGCGGGCGCGCCGAACAAGTTAGGGCGCACTGGTCTGGTTTTTGTCTCTCACGCTGTTTGACATCGCTAATATCTGAAGAGATATGTGGGCGACCTTGG
>NZ_JAHVIA010000015.1 GCF_019801965.1 Salipiger bermudensis | reverse complement strand
GCCTGAACGAGCACCTGTTCGCCAATCTGCGCCACGCCCACGAGTTGATCGCCGGCTGGCGCAACGACTACAACCATCACCGCCCCCACACGAGCCTCGACGGGCTCACCCCGTGGGAGTATCACCAACGGTCAGTAGAGGACCAAACCCTGAACAGAGCTAACTCATAAACGCGGACTCTATGGGGAGCAGGTCACTCCGTTTGAATAATAGTTCATCATTGCTTGCATTTCTCCATTTGAGTAATAATCGGACGAATTTCGTCGCGTTTGTAGCGGTGGGCGCTACACCGTCGCGGGTAGCAATGAGGAGATGGGGTCATTTCCACCCACGCAAAAAACGCGACCTCAATAAATCTTCACCTGAGCGTGTTTTTTCTTCCATGCCTTGCGAGGAAGTGAGACCCGACCGCTCGGGGTGACTTCGTAGATCATCCGAATACCAGGATGCGCACAATATAACCCACCTTCGGACCACTGAGTGTGCGCGTGCTGAAGCTTGACCGTAACAGACGACACGTAATCGAATATTGGATGATATCTTGGCATCACCAGCATCGACACCCCCCACTCCTTGGAGATATCTTCAAGCACCTTCAACCAAGCGTTTCTGGACTTCGGCCACTCCATAATTCGCAACCTTGCTCTGCGCTTAACTTCCTGCGCAATTGCCTCATCGATAGATGGAAAGTTTCTTAGGTTCTTCAGCCTGATTCGGTTTTCAGCCACTGCCGTCTCAGCAGAGCTTTCTGGAATGTATGGCAACTTAAACGATGGCCATTTCTTATTGACATGCTGACGCATGAGAAGATTCGCCTGAACCCGATAGCCTGAGGAAAACTGAAAGTCCGCTGGAGCCACCCGTGCATACTGTGGCGTTGCCTTTTCGGCTCTTGATGTCGCGATGGCGTCGGCGAAAATCTGAGAGATTCGAAAAACAAGACTGGTCGAGTCTTTTATAAAAATCACCTGAAAGAGACCCGTACATTGCGCCAGTTCTTCTGCGGCTTTTGCGAGCCAGCGATTATCACGCACTCCGTCAGTTCCGATAAACTCTGTCAGCAGTGCACAACGAATATTCACGGATTTCTTTTGGGCAGCATCTCGCAGAAACTTCTCCACATCACTGTACCCCGCACAAATTGCATACAATATAATACCAAAGAGAAGACGCATCGCCCGCGGGGACAACGGGCAGTGCAGCGCAACGTGTTTCAACAGTTTCTCGGGCAGGTTCTCAGCGTTTGGAAAGTTGTTTGGGAACGGGCACGGCTTTGCATTCTTGACGGACAAGACTATCTCCTTGTGGATGGTTTGGCTCAGAACAGGGAAATGGTTCCGTTCTCGCCCCGCCCAAAATGCTTTCCCTCCCGCCTGTGCAGATAAGCCTCCCGTCTCCGCGCGCTTCCCTCCCACTTTTGCCATCAAAAAATCTGCTCAGACGTCGTGAGAATACGTCACTTGATATTTTCGATCTGCCAAACCCCCTGTACAAATCCGCCAAATGACGAAAGCACAAGCCATAAACGACTGACAACGCTTGAAAAATTCAATGTCGAATATGGAGAACAGGTGGAAGATTATTGAACCCTATAGATAGACTCTTCGGTAACGGGATCAACTCCAAGCTTTGGCCATGAACATCGAACCTGGTCACAGGACCGATAATGCCGATTGCCATATCCGTCTTGGTGCCAGGCAAGCCCCCTTCGTCTGGGCTCAGGCAAGACGCTGGTTTTTGATCCCTTTCAGCGGATAACCCTGTTAGGCCCACCCGGACCGCTATCGACGAAAAAGGTAAACAAGTCATTGCATGGTGATTGCACAGCCACGCTTGCCCGCCTACCCTCCGCACGCCATGATTGATGGCCGACTTCAAATAATGCCGCAGCACACAGCGTCCTTGTCGTGAGGCGGAAACGAAAAGACGATCCAGAGCAGCTGATGAACCCTACCGAGATCTATGACGCCCTCGCGGAGATTGCCGCGGCCCCCTTCGACAGCAGCGAGTTCCCTTTTTCCTTCGCAGAGGCGACCGATGCCGCCCGTGCAGCGGTGTCGAAGCTGCGCAAGGGCACGACGAACAAATCGGAGCTCCCGGGCGGCGTCCTGTTCGGCAAGCGGTTCCACTATGCCCCGGCGCTCACCGGCATGTCTGACGTCACCCTGGACCAGCTGCGCGCGTCCAAGAAGACCAAGACCGCCAAACCCGCGATCCTGATCGCCTCCGATGGCGAAACCATCGCCGCCGAACACCCGGCCTCTGGTGACACACTGCACTGCCGCTTTGACGAGATCGGCGACCACTTCGGCTTCTTCCTGCCCGCCGCAGGCAAGGAACGCTACCGCGCCGTCGAAGAGAACCCCGTCGACGTCAAGGCCACCGGCAAGCTGGCTCGGCTGTACGATGCGCTTACCAAGGCGAATCCCGACTGGGGCAGCGACGAGCGGCGGCACGAGATGAACCAGCTGATGATGCGGCTGATCTTCTGCATGTTCGCCGAGGACGTCGGCATCTTCCCGGACAACCAGTTCTCGCGCCTGCTGTTCACCCATGCGGGCGACAAGGGCGAGGAAGCGCGCGAGACCGTCATCTCGGCCTTCCAGGCGATGAACCTGCCCAAGGACAAGCGCAATGCCCTGCCCGCATGGACGGCAGAGCTGGAATACGTCAACGGCGGGCTGTTCGCGGGCACCATCGACGCGCCGCGCTTTGACACCATCGCCTTCCGCTACCTGCGCGAGGCCTGCGACCTCGACTGGCGCGAGATCAACCCGGACATCTTCGGCTCGATGATCCAGTCGGTGGCGGACCCCAAGCAGCGCTCGGAGCTGGGGATGCACTACACCTCGGTGCCGAACATCATGAAGGTGATCGGGCCGCTGTTCCTTGATGACCTCGATGCCGAGATCCACAAGGCCTGGGACCGCGCCAAGGGGCTGCAACAAGTGCTGGACCGCATGTCGCGCATCCGGGTGTTCGACCCGGCCTGCGGATCGGGCAACTTCCTGGTGGTGTCCTACCGAGAGCTCAGGGCGCGCGAGACGCGCATCCTGCAAAGGATCGAAGAGCTGAACGGCCCCGGGTCGCTGGCCATGTTCTCGGCCATCCCGATCAGCCATTTCTACGGCATCGAGATCGCGGATTTCGCCGCCGAGACCGCCAAGTTGGCGCTGTTCATCGCCGAGTATCAGGCGAATGCCAGCTTTGCCGAGGTCTTTGGCCGCCGCCCTGCCGCGCTGCCGCTGAAGGATGCAGCGCATATCCGCACCGGGAACTCCCTGCGCATCGACTGGGAGGAGGTCTGCCCGCCCCCTGGAGACGGTGAGGAGGTGTTCATCGCAGGCAACCCGCCGTTTCTTGGGTCCACTTACCAAAGCAAGGAACAGAAAGCAGACCTCGCGCATGTGTTCGGAGGACACGTGAAGAGCTTTGCTGCTTTCGATTTCGTGGCAGCATGGTTCTTCAAGGCGTCCCGCTACATCCGTGGACGCGCTGCCAGGGCAGCCCTCGTGTCTACGAACTCGATCTGCCAAGGGTACTCAGTCGCGGCGCTATGGCCGCATGTGCTCGAAAACGATCTGGAGATCGGATTTGCCCACAAAGACTTCAAATGGCGGAACAATGCATCCGCAAATGCAGCAGTGATTTGTTCAATCATCGGGATTAGATCAGCGTCCCGTGATACGAAACGGCTCTACGCCGAAGAAACTGAGAGTTCAGCTGACAACATCAATGCGTACCTCGTACCTGGCCCATCTCTCTACGTCGAAGCTGTGAGGAAGGGAATTTTCGGCCTACCATTCATGGACTATGGGAACAAACCAGCCGACGGCGGTCACCTCATTGTGTCTCCTGATGACAAAGTTCAAATCGAGAACAGCTTTCCCGAAGCAGAGAAATTCTTGGTGAGATATGTGGGCGCTCAAGAGATCACCCGGGGACTTGAACGCTACTGCTTGTGGATCGACGAAAAGGATCTCGGCGTGGCACGCGCCATACAGCCGATTGCTGATCGAATAGATCGAGTACGAGAATTTCGTCTGCAAAGCACCAAAGAACCTACTCGGCGTATGGCCGAGCGTCCTTTTGAATTTGATCAGATACGTGTGCGACCGGAAGGCCCAGTGATCGCCATTCCAATTCACACAAGCGAAAACCGACCTGTACTTCCGTGTGACCGCTATCCTGCAGGGACCATCGGTTCAAACGCAATCAACTTGATCCAGAACGCCCCAGAATGGTGCATCGCGCTGATCGCCTCACGCCTGCACCTTGTCTGGATCGCCACCGTCTGTGGGAAGCTGAAGTCCGACTTCCGCTACTCCAACACCCTGGGCTGGAACACCTTCCCGGTACCGAAGTTCACCGAGGCGCAGTTGGCTGACCTCACGGCCTCGGCCCGCAGGATCCTGAAGTGCCGCTACAGCCACTACCCCAAGACCATCGCGGACCTCTACGATCCCGACAAGATGCCCGACGACCTGCGCGCCGTGCACCGCGAGAACGACGACCTGCTTGAAACCATGTACATCGGCCGCCCCTTCCGCAACGACACCGAACGGCTGGAGAAGCTCTTCAAGCTCTACGCCGCCAAGGTGAAGGCGCAGGGCACGAAAGGCGGCAGCGCATGACCGATGACTACGTCCTTTTCCAGATGTGGGGGCACCGCCGTCGGTCCCTGATCGACGGGCACCAGTTCTACGTCGAGCGGGCACGGAACCGCCTGCTGAACCAGTTCGGCAACATGGAGGCCGACGCGGATCAGGCGTCGAAGGATTGGCTGAAAAAAGCCAGCCGCCATTTCGACCCAGATCGGCACGATGAAGGCGATATCTACGACGCCGCCGAGCAGGTCGGGGTAGATTTCTACCAGTTGCTTAGCGATATGCGCGATCAAACCTATCTGAGCGTAGTCGCAGGCATGTACCACGGCTGGGACAAACAACTACGCTCTTGGTTGGCGGGGGAAGTCCATCATTGGTATTCTGGATCAGCGGCTTCCAAAAAAATCTGGTCCGTCAACGCTGAGAAAATTGAAGACCTGCTGCAGAGTCAGGGGTGGGGCTTTAACTCCAAGCCGTATCATCGAATGATGGACGCCTGCAGATTGGTCGTCAACGTGTACAAGCATGGTGACGGGAGTTCATTTGAAGACCTGAAGACACGGTATCCCGAGTACCTTCCAGGCTCGAACCATGGTGTCACATCGAATTCTCCGGCGGCATCCTACCTGGACCACACTGATGTGAAGGTCAGTGACGCGCAGTTGCAGTCGTTCTCTGATGCTATCGTAGCCTTCTGGAGAGATGTCCCTGAGAACACGCGCATCAAAGACATCCAGCACCTTCCTTGCTGGTTCGCAACGGCAGTTGCACAGGATCAAGCGAAAGTGCCGGGGGCCAAATGCTTCCCATGAGCTGCCCCCAAAAGACAAGCGAGGCGGCGCCCGAAGGCCCGCCTCATGATCTTGTCCACGGGAGGGGCCAGAAGCCTGCCGAAGCACCTAAAGGCAACCTCACCGCGTCTCACGGAGAAATAGATAGCGCCGATATCGCCATGGATCAAGTTCAAACTCTGACCGACCTGACAGTTCAGAAGCTGTTAACGGATTGCCTCAGCGACCGCAGACTTCAACGCTACGCACCGGCTGCCGGCGATTCAGGAGTGGCACGGGAAGACTTGTACCTATGGAACTGCAACATGTCAGAGGCTTTCCACTTCGCACTACACATCGCAGAGGTGAGCTGCCGAAACAGCATTCACAACGCCTTGACGTATCGCAACCAACGCTGGTTCGAAGATCCGACTTTCCTCAAAATTCTTGACCCATCCCGCCAACGAGACCTCGACAATGCCGTCAAGGATGAGGCCCGACAGCATGGCGCGGTCATGGATGCGCACCACTTGGTCTCCGCGTTGTCTTTCGGGTTCTGGGAGCATCTCACAACGAAGCGCTTCCAAAGATATTTGTTCCCCAGGGGCTTTCAGAAGAACTTCAAGAGTGCGCCTTGGGATGCGAAGCTGGAGGACCTCCACACATTGATCGAAAGCGTGCGACGTTGGCGGAACCGGATCGCCCATCACAACGCGATTTTCGACAAGGGACCCTCAGCGAAATACCAGGACACGCTGAAGCTGATCGCGTGGTCCTCACCGGATTTGGAGACATGGGTGGCAAACCGCTGCCGAGTTAACCAGATCATCAATGCCCGACCAAAGGGAGAATGAAGTGGTAGAGATGGTGAATGTGACCTTCGGGCGCTCAAAATCGACAACCAACGCGCTGGGGCAGCGGGTCATGCAGGCCCGCGCCTATGACGCCCGCGCCGCGCAGTTCCTGCTGCTGAAGGCGCCCCCCGCCGCCGGGAAAAGCCGCGCGCTGATGTTCATCGCGCTGGACAAGATGCGCCACCAAGGCCTGCGCAAGACCATCGTCTGCGTGCCCGAAACCTCGATCGGGGGATCGTTCCGTTCGACAGACCTGACCAGCTACGGCTTCGAGGCGGATTGGGAGGTCGAGGACAAATGGAACCTCTGCCTGACCGGCGATGACGCCGAGAGCCAGAAGGTGAAGGCCTTCGAGGCGTTCATGGAGAACGACGCAAAGGTGCTGGTCTGCACCCACGCGACCTTCCGCTTCGGGTTCGACTCCGTGGCGGCGAAGAAGGGCATCGAGACGTTCGACGACTGCTTTATCGCCATCGACGAATTCCACCATGTCTCTGCCTCGGACAACAACCGCCTGGGGGTGATCCTGCGCAGCCTGGTGACCCGCGCGGGCTGCCACGTGATGGCGATGACCGGCAGCTACTTCCGCGGCGACAGCGACCCTGTGTTGCGCCCCGAGGACGAGGACCAGTTCAACAAGGTCACCTACAGCTACTACGAGCAGCTTGAAGGCTACGAGTTCCTCAAGGCGCTGGGAATCAACTACGAGTTCTACAAGGGCAACTACACCAACGGTCTGGACGGGGTTCTGGACCCCGACAAGAAGACCATCATCCACATACCGCACCGTGGATCGTCGGAGGCCTTCGACGACAAGTACAACGAGGTCGGGCGGATCATGGACTTCCTCGGCGAGATCGAGGGGCGTGACCCGGAGACCGGCTTCGACCTGGTGCGCCGCCCCGATGGCCGCGTGCTGAAGGTCGCGGATCTGGTGGACGACGGCCCCGGTCGGGACATCGTCAAGGCCGCGCTGTCGCGCGAGATCAAGGGGCCGGACGGCAAGCGGGATGACGAGGCCGACCGCGCAAAGGTCGACATCATCATCGCGCTCGGCATGGCCAAGGAAGGCTTTGACTGGGTGTGGTGCGAACACGCGCTGACCATCGGCTACCGGTCCTCGCTGACGGAGATCGTGCAGATCATCGGCCGCGCCACCCGGGACGCTCCGGGCAAGCCACGCGCCCTGTTCACCAACCTGGTGGCCGAACCGGGCGTGGAGACGGGTCTGGTGACAGACGCCGTGAACGACATGCTGAAGGCCATCTCCGGCTCGCTGCTGATGGAGCAGGTGCTGGCGCCGAACTTCAAGTTCTACCGCCGCGAGGATGGTGACCTGCGCGACTCTGCCAAGGTGGATGAGGACGGCACTGTCACCATCGGCATCAAGGGACTGATTGAGCCGCCCACCGACCGCGCACGGGACATCTGCGAGCAGGACATGCACGACCTCATGGCCACCGCCTACCAGGAGATGGACCGCCGCGTCCTGTCGCCTGAGACGGCGCCGGAGGTGGCCACGCAGATGGTGCTCTCGGAGATCATCGAGAAGCGCTACGAGACCCTGGGTGATGAGGAAGCGGAGTCCGTTCGCCAGCACCTCGCAGCCCACATGAACCTGATGACGCTGGCGCGTCGTGCCGAGCAGAAGGGCTTTGGCGAGAAGGAACAGACCGGGTTCGAAGCGGGCAAGACGTCGAACGAGAGCGGTTCGGGATCCGGAGATGCATCTGATGAGGATGACGACGGTGCAAGTGCCCCCAACACGCTGCTGCAGATGGTCAAGAAGTTCATCAACGTCCGCGACATCGACGTGGAGTTGATCGACAGCGTCAACACTTTCCGCGAACGGTTCGAGGTGGCGTCGAAGTCCCTGGACGCGGACCTTCTCGCGCATGTGCAGTCTGCGATGGTTGCCATGCGGGTCAGCATGACCGCAGATGAGGCTCGTACCCTGTGGCCCAAGATCAAGGCGTTCCGGGCGATCGAGAAGCGGGAACCCAATCCGCATTCGGCCGACCCACTTGAGAAGCGGATGGCCGAGGCTCTCGCCTGGCTCAAAGCCGAGAAAGCGAAGCGCATGCGCGAAGGGGCGCTCTAATGGTACGACCGACGCTCGACGAGATCTTTGCCGAAGACGACGAATTCGGCCTTCTCAACGTGAAGCCGCGCGCCGGTGGCGGAGGAGCGGCACAGGACAGAGGCTTGCAGGCTTTGCGGGACGTCATGGCATTCCAGGACATGCATGGTCGGCTGCCGGACCCTGACGCCTTTGACCATGACGAAATGCGGCTGGGGTCGATCTGGGAGAGTGTCCGGCAGGCACCGACCGAGCAGATGCGCGCCGAGGACCATCTGGGCCTGCTGGAAGCCCTGGAGCCACCTGCCCCCCGCTCATGGCGCGATGAACCGGAAGAGAGCGATGTCCCGTCCAGCCTGGACGACATCTTCGATGACGACGACCTTGATGTCGACGCTTCTCTGGTCACGCTGAAGCACAGCACGCCGTCGGCCGAGAGGAACCTTCCGGACCACCGCGCCGAGTTCGTTCCGTGCACCGACTTCGATGCCTTCAAGGAGCGGTTTGAAGCGGTTCAACAGGCCTTGGAGACCGGTGAGCGCAAGGCCCTGCCCGTCAAGAAATGGGCGGTGATCGAACCGATCGAAGGAGACTTTTTCATCCGCAACGGCTTGCTGGCGATGATCGCCGAGAAGTCCGAGATGACGGCGCGCGGTGGTGCACGGGATCACCGCCTGCGCGTGATCTTCTCGAACGGGATGGAAAGCGACCCGCTGATGTCATCCTTCCGCAAATCGCTGAACGATGACAAGACCGCTCGCATGGTCGAGAAGGTTGGGCTCGGGCCCCTGGATCCTGAATGGGAATCCGATCGACTGGAGCTGTCTGGCACGATTTACGTGGCCCGATCTCGATCGACCCAGCCTGAGATCCAGTCTCAGCGCATGATCCTGCATAAGATCGGAGTGACGTCTCAGGATGTTGCCCGTCGTGTCGCCGATGCCCGAAACGATCCGACCTTCCTGCTGGCCCCCGTCGAGATTGTGGCTACGTTCGATTTGAAGAACCTGGCCCGCGCCAAGGTCGAGAACCTCCTGCACCGGTTCTTTGCCGACGCACGTCCAGGTGAACTCTTTGTTTTGGACCGCTTCGGCAAGAAGGTGTTCCCCAAAGAATGGTTCTTTGTCTTGCCGGAACATGTCGCCCGTGCCGCCAAACTCATCGAACAAGGCCAGCTTCACCTATATCGCTACGATCTGACATCTCAGTCAATCGTAGCTCGCACAGAGTGATATTGGCGCCAGCAACGGGTCAACTCCATGCTGGCACTCCCTGGGGCGGGAGCAGCTCCTGCATGTCTGAACGGCACGCGCACTCAGGCCGCGCTGCTAAGCGTGTGGGACACTCTGTGTGGCAGTTTTGTGGGGCAAGGCCGCTGGAAAGCTCAGGAAAACCTGTATTCCTTGGATTTTCGAGCTTGACAATGGTGCCCCCACACGGACTCGAACCGCGGACCTACTGATTACAAATCAGTTGCTCTACCAGCTGAGCTATAGGGGCACCGTGGCGCAAGGGATATGCCAGCGGGCGGGGTGGGTGCAAGCGATATCTAGCGGTTGGCACGGGCCAGAAGACCCACCGCCGCCAGCCCCACCGCGATCACCAGCATTGCCGCCGGGGCGGCGCCGCCGAGGTTCTCCAGCGAGGCCTGCTCGTGCACCCGCGTGGCCAGGGTCTCGTAGTTGAACGGGCGCAGCAGCAGCGTCGCAGGCAGCTCCTTGACGCAGTCCACGAAGACCAGCAGCAGCGCCGAAGCGACCGAGGCGCGGATCAGCGGGTAGTAGACCTCGGCCAGGGTCTGGCCCTGGCTGCGCCCCAGCGAGCGCGCCGCCAGCGCGAGGTTGGGCGAGACCCGGCCCATCGCAGCATCCGCGGCGCCCTGCGCGATGGCGAAGAAACGCACGAAATAGGCCAGCACCAGCGCGAAGGCGGAGCCGGTCAGCACGAGGCCGATATCGACGCCGGTCAGCGCCTCGACCCCATCGGCCAGCGCGTGATCGAGCCCCGCCAGCGGGATCAGGATGCCAACGCCCAGCACCGCGCCGGGAGCGGCGTAGCCGATGGTGGTCACCGGCAGCAGCAGCCGCGGCAGCGCCTTGCCCGAGAGCCGCACACCGTAGACCAGGAACACCCCCCCCAGCACCGTCAGCACCGCCGCGAGGCCGCAGACCGTGAGCGTGTGCAGCCCGGCTTGCCAGAGCCGCGGGTCGGCCCAGTTCTCGGCATTCTTCAGGGCGTGGTGCAGGATCACCCCGGCGGGCAGCACGAAGCCCATCAGGAAGGGGATGGCGCAGGCCAGCGTCGCGAGCCAGGCCCCGCGGCCTGGCAGCGGCTTGCGCTCGACCGGGCGGTGGCGGGTCGAGAGGTTGAAAAAACGCATGCGGCGGCGCGAGCTCTTCTCGAGCAGCACCAGGAGGATCACCAGCGCCAGCACCGTCGAGGCGATCTGCGCCGCGCCGCCGGCATTGTTGCTCTGCAGCCAGACCGAGAAGATGCCGGTGGTCAGCGTCTGCACGGCGAAATAGTCGACCGTGCCGAAATCATTGACCGATTCCATCATCACGATGGCCACGCCCGCGGCGATGGCGGGTCGCGCCAGCGGCAGGCCGACGCGCCAGAACCGCCCCATAACGCCGGCGCCCAGCGATTGCGCCACCTCGTCGGAGGAGGCGGATTGCTCGCGGAAGGCATTGCGCGCCAGCAGGTAGACGTAAGGATAGAGCGCCGCCGCCAGCACCACGATGGCGGCGCCCATGGAGCGGATCTCGGGGAACCAGTAATCGCGCGCGGTCTGCCAGCCGATGAGGCCGCGCAAGGCCGTCTGCACCGGGCCGGCATATTCCAGCAGGTCGACCAGCGCATAGGCGCCGACATAGGCCGGGATCGCAAGCGGCAGCAGCAGCAGGTATTCCAGCCAGCGCCGCAAGGGAAACTCGTAGCGCGCGATCAGCCAGGCAGCGCCCGAGCCGGCGCAGCCCGCCAGCACCCCCACCCCGAACATCAGCACCAGCGTGTTGCCGAGGTAGCGCGGCAGCGTCGTCGAGACGAGATGCGGCCAGATGTTCTCGGCCGGGAAGGCGGCAATCCAGAGCACCGCGAGGATCGGCCCCAGCACGATGGCGGCGATCAGCACGGCGCCCGCCGACCACGGGCTGGGCCAGCGCAGCGCGCGCTGGGTCTTGGAGGCGCTGTGATCTGCCAGGCTCATCTCGGTCTCCGGTTCCGGTGCTCGGGGAATGCGGTTTTACTCGGCGCGAAAGCGCTTATAGTCCGGCAACGCGCGTTTCAAAAGAGCAGGCCATGCAGATCAGTCTCCATATAGGCGTCCACGCCACGGATGAGGACCGCCTGCTCAAGGGGCTGCTGCGCAACGCCGACGATTTCCGCAAGGCGGGCGTGGCGATTCCCGGCCCGTCCCGCTACCGGGCGCTGCTTTCGGACGCGCTGAACGGGCTCGGCGACGGCTCACCGGCGCCGGAGGCCCGCGAGGTGCTGCTCGACACCATGCTCACCGAGGATCCCGAGACCGTCTCGCGGCTTTGCCTCAGCCACGAGAACCTGCTCGCGGTGCCGAAGCTGGCGCTGGCGGGCGGGCGGCTCTACCGCAAGCTCGAGCAGCGGCTGCAGGGGATGCAGAAGCTGTTTCCCGGCGACCGCATCGGCATCTTCCTCGGGCTGCGCGATTTCGCTACCTTCCTGCCGGCGGTCTACCGGGCGACGCCGCATGGCAGCTTCGACGAGTTCCTTGCCGGCACCGACCCGATGCACCTGCGCTGGTCGGACCTGATCCGCCGCATCCGCGAGGCGGTGCCGGGGATGTCGGTGACGGTCTGGTGCAACGAGGACACGCCGCTGATCTGGGGCCAGATCCTGCGCGAGATGGCGGGCATCCCGCTGGAGCGCAAGATCATCGGCTCGTTCGACGTGTTCTCGGAGATCATCAACCCCGAGGGCATGCGGCGCTTCCGCGCCTTCCTCAAGGAGAACCCGAGCGTCAACGAAGCGCAGAAGCGCCGGGTGATGACGGCGTTTCTCGACAAGTACGCGCTCGACGAGGCGATCGAGGAAGAGCTCGACCTGCCGGGCTGGGACGCGGCCTATGTCGACATGCTGACCGAGCTCTACGACGAGGATGTCTGGCAGATCGGCCAGATGCCGGGGGTGCGGCTGCTCACGCCCTGAGGGCGCTGCGCAACCGCCGGGGGGGAAGGGGCGCTGCCCCTCTTGGCGCGGAGCGCCAATTCACCCCGGGATATTTTCAGCCAGAAGAAGCCAGGGCGTGGTCTCGGGACGACACGCGCAGCGGTCTGCCATGCGCCTGGCAGCGGCGTCAGCCGGCCTGCCCGAGGGCGCAGGGACGTGGTGGCGCCCCTGCGGATCTCTGCATCCGCGGCCCGTGACGGGCGGCGGGCTCATTCCATGCCGAGCGCGGCCTTGTACATCTCGAGCACCGCCTCTTCTTCGGCGATGTCGTCCTTGTCGCGCTTGCGCAGGGCGATCACCTTGCGCAGCACCTTGACGTCGTAGCCGCGGCCCTTGGCCTCGGCCATGACCTCTTTCTGCTGGTCGGCGACCTCTTTCTTTTCCGCCTCGAGGCGCTCGTAGCGTTCTATGAAGCTGCGCAGCTCGCCTGCCGCGACGCCGTAGCTGTTGCTCGAACCTTCGTCTTGCATCGGTTGTGTCTCCTGCCGGTATGGCGCCCTGATTACTCCAGCCCGCGCGCGACCATCAAGGGGTTGCGACAGGCCACGCGATGGATTACCGCAGGCCGGGTTTTCCGGGAGTGAAGGACGATCGCGATGGAATGGCTGATCTGGCTGGGTGCGCTGATCTCGGTGCTGGGGCTTCTGGGCCTGCTGTTCTGCATTGCGCGGGTCTGGGGCGCGCGCCGCAAGGGGCTCGACGACGAGGCGCTGCGCGAGGTCGTGCGC
This sequence comes from Salipiger bermudensis, assembly GCF_019801965.1. GTDB lineage: Bacteria > Pseudomonadota > Alphaproteobacteria > Rhodobacterales > Rhodobacteraceae > Salipiger > Salipiger bermudensis_A. The sequence goes on along the minus strand of NZ_JAHVIA010000015.1, from coordinate 17,140 downwards.
AAGGTCGTGCCGCTCAACATGGGCGCGCTGCTGTTCTCGGTGCTTGGGCTGATGATGGTCATCATGGGCATCTTCCTGGGCTGAGCGGCCCCGCCCCCTCCCCCCTGTTCTTGAGATGCGGTCCGGGCCGGCGGCTCAGCCGTTCAGCGCCTCGAAGCTGCGGCCGTTCTTGATCAACTCGTCGAACACCGGCTCCGGCGTCCAGAAGGCGCGGTCCGGATGGTCGAGCCCGTCCATCGCACGCCGCACCGAGAGCAGGCCATAGACCCCCACCAAGTGCATCGGGCCGCCGCGCCAGCGCGGCAGGTCGAGCGCGAGCGTCGCCACGACATCGATGTCGGAGGGGCGCTGCGCCATCTTCGCGGCCAGCATCCGTGCGCCCTCGTTGGCCATCGCCCCGAAGACCAGCCGGCGCATCTGCTCGTGCGGCATGGCCGCAGCCGGCGGCCGCTCCGCATCGAGCAGCGCCGTCAGCGTGTCATCCTCGACCGGCAGGGAAGGCTGGCCCTGCCAGAGATAGAAGCCGCGCCCGGCGGCCCGGCCAAGGCGCTGATCGCCAACCAGGATCTCGGACCAGTTGCGCGCGCCCTTGGCACGGGGCCGCTTGGCGAGCTCTTCCAGCCCGCGCATGTCGGCGGTCTGGAACGGTGGCCGCTGCCAGCCCCAGTCGCGGAAGGCACGGTCGATCTCGCAGGGGTGTTGGCCGAGATCGACCAGCGCCTCGGCGGCGCGCTGGCAGGCCGCGAACAGCCGTGACGCGATGCTCTCGCCCCGCGACTGCACCCGCACCGGGATCTTGTCGAGGGCGCGCGCCAGCGCCCGGGCCGCGACGATCTGGGCAGGCATCGCCGCCGGACCGACGATCACCTCGATCAGCGGGGCGGCGTGGATCGGCGGCGCAAAGCGCAGGCCGAGCTGGCGCACCTTCCCCGGGAAGGCGGAGACCCGCGGAATGCCCTCGGGCGCGGGCACGTCGCCCTGCCCGCGCGCCGCATGCACGATCATCTCGACGCCCTCTGCCATCGCCGCGCTGTCCCCGATGCGCAGGTCGGCGAGCCGGTCGAGCGCGTCGTCCTCGCTGATCGCGCCGCGGCTGACGAAGCCGTCGAACACGTCGCGCAGACGCGGCACCCCCTCGCGCAGCGCCGCCGGATCCCGGGTGCCCCACTGCACCGCGATGCCGCGGACCAGCGCGGCAAAGACCAGCTGGATCGCCAGCGGGCCACCGCCGAGCACGGCGATGCGCTTGAGCTCCGGCAGCGGCGCCCCTTCCGGCAGATCGAGACGCCGCGCCCGGTGTTCGGCCACGAAGGCGGCGCGCAGGGCGCGGGATTGCTCGGAGCTGCGGCAGGTCTCGCCGGCATCGGCCTCGAAGGCGAGCCCGGCCTCGAAGGGCAGCAGGATCGCCGCCTCGACCGCCGCGACGATCTCGCGCGGGGCAAGCTCGGGCGCCCCGGAGAGCGCCTCGCGCCGTTCGGCCACCGCCTGCTGGTAGCCCCTGGGATCCAGGAAGCCGCGGCGGATCTCGGAGGTCGGGCGCGTCGCGCCCCCTTCCTCGCGCACCGCCGCGACGAGATCGGCGGCCGCGCCCGGCAGGTCTTCGTCGACCACCAGGTCGGCAAGGCCGTCCGCGGGCCCGGTCTCGATGTCGAAAGGGCCGCCGGTGAGCAGCATCTCGAGCGCGTGCGCCGCCCCAAGGAGCCGCGGCAGGCGCTGCGTCGCGCCGCCGGCGGGCATCAGGCCCAGCTTGACCTCGGGAAAGCCGATGCGGGTGCCGGCCTCGGCCACACGGTAATGCGCCGCTAGGGCTAGCTCGGCCCCGCCACCCAGCACCGTGCCGTGCAGCGCCGCCACCACCGGCAGCGGGCTGGCCTCGATGCGGTTGCACAGGTCGGAGAGCGTCGGCGCGACATCGGCCTTGTCGATCTCGGAGAGGTCGGCACCGGCGGCGAAGGTCGCCCCCGCGCCTTGCAGCACGATCGCGGACGCATCCTCGGCGGTGGCCTTGTCGAAAGCGGCGAGCAGCGCCGCGCGCAGATCGTGGACGAGCGCATTGGTCGGCGGGCTCGAGATGGTGATCCACACGACTCCGTCGCTGACCGAATACCCGATCGCATCCCGCGCTTCTGACATCTGCCCGTCCTTGCCTGCCGGCCCGTTTGCCGGCGCCTCTGCCCGCCGCGCTTATATGCGCGATCTGCGCTTATTAGACGGGAAACGGCGACTCATGGCAAGGTTGGAAACCGGGGCCGTTCAGATCGGCATGTTGTCGAACTGATCCTCGACCTCACTGTCGCCATCGGGGCGGACGAGATGCAGCGCTTCGGCGGGCACCTTGCCACCGCGCGCTTCCAGCTCTTCGATATGGCGCTCGAGATCCTCGAGCAGCTCCTTCTGCGCGGTCGCATCGGCCGAGGCCTCGGCCTCGCGGATGGCTTTCTCGAGTTCGACAATCCGGTTCTTCAGCGCTTCGATCATGGTCTCAATCCTCCTCATGGCTCCCGGGAGTGGCCCGGCCTAGGGATGCACCTGCGCGGCACAGCGCGTGCACAGCGCCGCATCCGGCAACAGATCGAGCCGCCCTTCCGGGATCGGCTCCCCGCAATTCACGCAAACCCCGTACTCGTCGTCTTCGATGCGGCGCAGCGCCGCGCGGATACGCGCGATCTCAGCCTGGCCGCTGCTGCCCAGCCGCTCGAGCACCTCGTCGCCCTCGCGTTCGGTCGCGCTGTCATCCCAGTCTTTCGGGCGCGGCGCATCGAGCGTCGTCTCGATCTCCTCCAGCCGTGCGCCCAGCTCCTCGAGCCTGTTGCATAACATGATTCTGTATTTTTCGTGCGACATGATGACGATCCCGCGGCCTCCTCCGAGTATAGTGATGAGACCATCGGCAGGTGATCGCCTTGACGCAGGTCAATCGCGAAAGAATCCTTGCAAACATATTCACGTTTACCTATGTGATTTGCGAAACGGAGGACCATCCCATGATCTCACCAGACGTCACCGCATTCTTCGACGAAGCCACCAACACGATCTCCTACGTCGTGCGCGATCCGTCCGGGTCGTCCTGCGCCGTGGTCGATTCCGTGCTCGACTTCGATTATTCCTCGGGCCGCACCGACACCCGCTCGGCGGATGCCATCATCGCCTTCGTCAAGGAGCACGATCTCAAGGTCGAATGGCTGCTCGAGAGCCACGTCCACGCCGACCACCTCTCCGCCGCGCCCTACATCCAGCAGGAAGTGGGCGGCAAGATCGGCATCGGCGAGCGCATCACTGTGGTGCAGGACACCTTCGGCAAGGTGTTCAACGAGGGCACCGAGTTCCAGCGTGACGGCTCGCAGTTCGACCGGCTCTTCGAGGAGGGCGACAGCTTCCACATCGGGCAGCTGCGCGGCGACGTGCTGCACACGCCCGGCCACACCCCGGCCTGCCTGACCTATGTCATCGGCGATGCCGCCTTCGTCGGCGACACGCTGTTCATGCCGGATTTCGGCACCGCCCGCTGCGACTTCCCCGGCGGCTCGTCGGAAACGCTCTACAACTCGATCCAGAAGATCCTGTCGCTGCCCGACGAGACCCGTATCTTCGTGGGCCATGACTACAAGGCCCCGGGCCGCGACGAATACGCCTGGGAGACCACCGTGGGCGAGCAGAAGGCGCTCAACATCCACGTGGGCGAAGGCAAGTCGGCCGAGGAATTCGTCAAGATGCGCGACAGCCGCGATGCCACGCTGGCGATGCCGAAGCTGATCATCCCGTCGCTGCAGGTCAATATGCGCGCCGGCCAGATGCCGCCGGCCGACGAGAAGGGCGATGTCTTCCTCAAGGTGCCGGTCAACAAGCTCTGATCCGGAGCCCGTCTGCAATATGGCGCCCCCGTCGCGAACCGGGGGCGCCTTCTCTTTCCCTCCACGACACACGCAAGACACCACGCACGAACACGAAGGAAACGCGCAACATGGAACAGGACTGGATCTGGGGCCTGATCGGGGGCCTGCTGATCGGCACCGGCGGGGCGGTCTATCTGCTCTTCAACGGGCGCATCATGGGCGCCTCGGGCATCATCGGCTCGCTGGTCGACGGCAGCGCCGGCAACCTGAAATGGGAACGGCTGGTGTTTCTCGCCGGCGTCGTGCTGCTGCCGGTGCTGCTGATGCCGGTCTACCGCGAGGTCGACCCGCACATCACCGACAACACCGCCGTGCTGGTCGCCGCCGGATTGCTGGTCGGTCTCGGCACCCGTCTGGCCAATGGCTGCACCTCGGGCCACGGGGTCTGCGGCATGTCGCGCCTGTCGTTGCGCGGCTTCGTCGCCACCATCTGCTACATCTTCGCCGGCGGCGTCGGCGTGCTGATCTTCCGCCACCTCCTGGGAGTGATCTGAGATGCTCCGACTTGTCTTCTCCTTCATCGCGGGCGGCCTGTTCGGCGGCGGCCTGTTCATCTCGGGCATGACCGACACCTCCAAGGTGCAGGGCTGGCTCGACGTGTTCGGCGCCTGGGACCCGACGCTCGCCTTCGTCATGGGCGGCGCGATGATCCCGATGGCCATCGCCTGGCTGGTGGCCCGCAAGCGCCAGAGCTCGGTGCTCGGCGTGCCGCTGCCCCCTGCCCCCTCGCGCGAAATCGATCGCAAGCTGATCCTCGGCTCGGTGCTGTTCGGCATCGGCTGGGGCCTCGCCGGCCTGTGCCCTGGGCCGTCGATCGCGGCGCTAAGTTTCGGCGGCAGCGGTCTGTATGTTTTCGTGGCAGCCATGCTCACCGGAATGGTTGTGGCGCCTTTCGTAAGATCACGTCTGGACAAAGCCGTTCCTGCCGAGTGATATCGCCAGCATGGCTATGATCGAACTCACTCCCGGCTATTCCGTCGCGCCCCAGATCGCGCTCGAAGACATGCAGGCCGCCGCCGATGCGGGCGTCACGCTCGTGATCTGCAACCGCCCCGACGAGGAGGTTCCGCCGGAACTGTCTCATCGGGCGATGGAAGAGGCCGCGCGCGAGGCGGGGCTGGACTTTGCCTATATCCCGGTCACCAACGAGGGCCTGACCCTCGACCAGGTGACCCGGCAGGCGGAGCTTCTTGCCAAGGCCGAGGGCCCGGTGCTGGCCTATTGCCGCTCGGGCACGCGCTGCTCGATCGTCTGGGCGATGGGCAAGGCCGGCGAGCTGCCGGTGGACGAGATCCTCGCCACCACCGCCAAGGCCGGCTACCAGCTCGAGGGCATCCGCCCGACGCTCGAGACGCTGGCCGCCCAGAAGGGCTGAGCACGGCTCACTCCTCATCGAGCTCAAGCGGCGCGGCGGCGAAATCGAACTCCGCCCCGCCGCCTTCCTCTGCCTCCTCACCGGAGGCGAATTCCCCGCTGAAATCCGTGCCGAAATCGCCGCCGAACTCCCCGGTGCCGATGTCACCGGTATCGAAATCGCCACTGTCGAACTCCATCGGCGGCAGGTCCGGCAGGTCTTCGGCAATATCCATCTCCGGCTCGGGGAATGGCGCCGCGGCCGGCTGCATCGCATCCGGGACCGCAGCCTCCGACAGCAGCGGCCCGGGCGCCGCGCTGCCCTCCTCCGGCAGATCCGGTGGGCCGACACCCTCCGGCCAGGCCAGCCGCACCGCGCGCATGCCGTTGATCTGCCCCAGCCGCCCGCCCGCGACGCCGGAGCCATCCCCCGCCAGCAGCTCGACCCCGTCGAGCGCTTCGGCTGGCAGCGGGATCAGATCGCCGGGCTGCAGCCGCTCGGCGGCGGAGAGCGGCAGCACCAGCCGGTGCAGCACGGCATCCATGCGCACTGGAAGGAGCTTCATCTTCTGCTCATGCGGCCCCTCCTGCCCGGGCGCGCCGGCGTCTTCCGCGCTCTCGGGCTCCGGCCGGTCGGGCAGGAACAGCGCCAGCTCGCCGGTGCGCCGCCCGAGCGCCAGATCGACGGAAACGCGGAAGGCACGGTAGCCCGAGGCATCGAGCAGCAGCCCGGCGGTGCGGGCATCCTCGACCATCGCGCCGAAGCGGAACCCGGCGATCTGCGGCTGCAGGGGATGCTCCTCGAGATAGCGCTCGAAGCGCCCGAGCGCGCCGTCGATCATCGGCGCCATCATCGCCGCGTCGGTCTGGGTGAGCGGCCGCTCCTCGACCGGCATCTGGGTGACCTGGAGGATGGTCTGCACCTCGATCAGCCCGGTCATCACCGGGCGCTCGATCCGGGCCACGCCCGGAACCCCATCGGGCCCGTCGAGCAGGATCAGCAGCGCATCGCCGCCGAGCGCCGCAACGACCCCGTCCTGATCGAGATGCGCCTGCGCGACGCCGTGGGTCACGAGGGCGAGATCCCACAGCACGTCGGCGGTGCGCGACAGCGCCCGGCGCAGCGCCTTGGAGGGCGACATCGACCGCGCCTCGAGGGCGCGGCGGGCCGCGCTGGCCTTCTGGGCCAGAACCTCATCCTGTCTTGCGGGATCTCCCATCGTGCGGGCAGCCTGTTCTCGGGCGGACTCTGCCAAGTGTATGGGGGGATTTGGTTACCAAGGGCTTTAAAGCGCCCCTGAAACACGGACCGCGGCCTACTCCGCGGCCATCGCGATATCCGCCGGCAGCACCACCCGGAACGCCGCGCCGCCCTGCCCTTTCAGATACGAGATCTCGCCGCCCAGACGCGTGACGATCTGGCGGCAGATCGCCAGCCCGAGCCCTGCCCCGCCGGCCTTCTGGTCGCTGACCCGGCTGAATTTCTCGAAGATCACGTCCTGCGCCTCGGGCGAGATCCCGGTGCCGTTGTCGACGAAATCGATCACCAGCCGGTCGCTGCTGTGGACACGGATCTCAAGCGCCGGACGCGCGGCGTCGCAATATTTCCGGGCATTGGCGACGAGGTTGATGAAGACCTGGCTGAGCCGGTCAAGATCGGTGTTGAGCCAGACCTGCTCGGCCGCCGGATCGCGGCTGATGCGCAGCCGCGCGCCATGCTCGTCCGCCGCCGCCGCGGCCACCGCGCGGTCGAGCACGTCCGAGAGCAGCCCCTCGCGCAGGTTCAGGTTGACCTGGCCGTTCTCGAGCACCGACAAATCAAGCAGATCGTCGAGCAGGCGGGTCAGCCGGATCGCCTCGTCATGGATGATCGAGGAATACTTGTGCTGGTCCTCCGGCGCCAGCCCGGTGGTGTCGCGCAGGATCTCCGAGAAGGCCCGGATCGAGGTCATCGGCGTGCGCAGCTCGTGGCTGATCTGGCTCAGGAAGGCATCCTTCTGCACCGAGAGCCGGGTCAGCTTGGCATTGGCCTCGCGCAGCTGCGCGGCGGTGCGGGCCAGCTCCTGCGACTGCGCCTCGAGCCGCGCGGAATATTCCATCAACTGCGCCGTCTCGTCGGCCACCGCCATCAGGTCCTCGACAGAGACCGACATGCCGCCGACGATCTGCCCGACCATCGCATGCGCCGTGGCCGCGCCCACCGAGCCCGCCAGCTCGCGCTCCAGCGTCTCGAGGAAATTGGGCGTCGGTGCCGGCAGCGTCCCTGCCATGCCCTGCCGACGGGCCTCGCGCTCGAACAGGCGCTGCGCGTCGCGCGCGCCGAGGATGCGCTGCGCCATGATCATCAGATCCTCGGCCTGGGCCACCCGGCCGGTCCAGCTGCGCGGCGCGGCGGAATGCTCGAAGACGTTGACGAACTGCGCCCCCTGCAGGCGCTCGAGCGGGCCCGGGAAGCTCGCCAGCGAGGCCAGCACGAAGCCGCCGGTGTTGAGCGCCAGAGACCAGAACACCGCGTGCAGCAGCGGGTCGATGGCGTCGATCCCGAAGAGCGCGTGCGGGCGCAGCCAGCCGATGCCGAAGGGCCCCACCGTGCTCCAGCTCTCGGGCAGGAAGACGCCCGCCCCGAAGCTCGGCAGGAACAGCGTGTAACCCCAACAGCCGAAGCCCAGCGTCAGCCCCACCAGCGCCCCGAGCCGCGAGGCGCCGCGCCAGAAGATGCCCCCCAGCATCGCCGGCAGGATCTGCGCCAGCCCTGCAAAGCTGACGAGGCCGATCGAGGCCAGCGCCGCGCCGCCGCCCGACAGGCGATAGTAGAGATAGCCCAGCATCACCACGCCGATGATCGACAGCCGCCGCGCCAGCAGCACCACGCCGCGCACGTCGCCCGAGACCTTGGCGCCGCCGCCGGCGTAGCGCAGCCAGAGCGGCATGACGACGTGGTTCGACACCATGGTCGAAAGCGCAATGGCGGCGACGATGACCATCGAGGTGGCCGAGCTGAAGCCGCCGAGGAAGGACAGGACGGCCAGCCCGTCGCGGCCCTGGCTCAGCGGCACGGTGAGCACGAAGAGGTCGGGGTTGGAGCCCTCGGGCAGCATCTCGAGCCCGATCACCGCGATCGGCACCACGAAGAGGCTCATCAGCCCGAGATAGAGCGGGAAGGCCCAGCTCGCGGTGCGCAGGTGGGTCTCGTTCTCGTTCTCGACCACGAGCACCTGGAAGATCCGCGGCAGGCAGAGGAAGGCCGCCGCCGACAGCATCATCAGCCCGACCCAGCGGCCGCCGTCGATCTGCCACTGGCCGAGGCTCGAGGCGTCGATCTTCTCGAGCGTCCCCGAGACGCCTCCCGAAAGCCCCCAGACCACGAACACCCCCACCGCCAGAAGCGCCGCGAGCTTGACCACCGCCTCGACCGCGATCGCCATGACGACGCCGTTGTGGCGCTCGTTGGCGTCGAGGTTGCGGGTGCCGAAGATCACCGTGAAGAGCGCGAGACCGGCGGCGACCCAGAGCGCGGTGTGGCCCTGCTCCTCGCCGGTGGCGATGTCGCCGACGCCGAACACCTCGAAGCTCAGCGTCACCGATTGCAGCTGCAGCGCGATATAGGGCGTGGTGCCGACCACCGCGAGAATGGTCACGCCCACCGCCAGCAGGTTGGACTTGCCGTAGCGCGACGAGATCAGGTCGGCCACCGAGGTGATGCGCTGGCTGCGCCCGATGCGCACCAGCTTGCGCAGGATCCACCACCAGCCGATTAGGACCAGCGAGGGGCCGAGATAGATCGTCAGGTATTCGAAGCCCGAGCGCACGGCGGAGCCCACGGCGCCGTAGAAGGTCCAGGCGGTGCAGTAGATCGAGAGCGACAGCGTGTAGACGATCGGAGAGCGCAGCCAGCGCGCCTGTCCGCGCATCGCCGCGCGCTCGGCGGCGAAGGCCACGGCGAAGAGGAAGAGTGCGTAGGCGCTGCCGACGAAGACCAGCGTGTTGAGCATGGTCAAAACGCCTCCCCGCCTCGGGCCTCCGCGTCGGAACCGCCGTCGCGCGCCTGCGCCGCGAGCTTGGCCGAGAGCAGCCCGGCGCCGGCCACCAGAAGGATCCAGACGCCGAAGAGATAGAGGATGGCACTCGACGAGCGCACCGCCACCTCGCCATCCTCGCGCCAGAGCAGCGGGATCAGCCAGAGCAGCATGCCGATGAAGGGCAGCACCCGCGCGGCGTCGATCACGCGGCGGCGGCGGTAGGACTGCCGTTCGAGAAACACCGGGGGCTTGCCCCGGCGCGGCGGCCCGGCCTCCGTCATGAGGTCTCGGCCATCAGGGCGCGGACCTGCTCGAGCATCTCGGTGTTGGAGAAGGGCTTGGTCATGAAGGCGGAAACGCCCGCGCGCTCGGCCATCTCACGATCGCGCGACTGGCCGCGCGCGGTCAGCATCAGCACCGGCAGATCGGCGGTGCCGGCCTCCTCGCGCAGCTCGCGCAGGATGTCGTAGCCGCTCTTGCCGGGCAGCATGACGTCGAGGATCAGCAGGTCGGGCGTGCTGGCGCGCAGCTTGTCATTGGCGGTGGTGCCGTCGGAATGGGTCTCCACCGACAGCCCCTCGCGCGACAGGATGAAGCTGATCGCCTCGATGATATTCGGCTCATCCTCGATCAGCATCACTCGTTTCGACATGACGTTCCCTTCCCCGCACCGGGCAGCTTGGCCCTCCCCGAGCCAAAACCGTCCTCCCCCTGTAAAAAACTTATCGCCAATGTGGCGGCGGGTGTCAAAAGATCAAAAGCCCTGCGCCAGACCGTCGCCCAGCAGCGACGGCTCGCGGCGCGCCGGACAGGCAGCGCGCGGGCAGATGCGGCAGGTGATGCCCACGTCTTCAGGGGTCTCGGCGCCGCGTGGGCCCGCGGGCGCGATCATCATATGCGCCTCGAACACCGGCTCGCGGTTGACCTGCGGCGGCCCCGAGGGCTGGGCGAAGGCCATCGCGGTGACCGCACCGCTCTGGCGTCCGGCGGATTGCAGCACCCGGCTCAGCACCGACATCGGCCGGCTGAGCGCCGCGAAGAGCGGCCAGAGCGGGCAGTCGGCGCCAAAGCGCGGGATCGGGAAATCCGGCAGCGGCTTGCGGAAGGTGAAGACGCCCGAGGCATCGCAGATCGCCAGCCCGACGCTGCCGCAGGGCGCATCCGCCGGCAGCGTGGCGAGGCGGCGCATGGCGCGCGCCGGATCCGTGCCGAAGCGCCGCGCCAGCGCCAGCGGGTCAGTGCCGGTCACCACCACCGCCTCGAGCACCTTGTCAAGCGGCATCATCGCGGCATCCTCGGCGTAGCGCCGGAAGGCGCGGCGCAGCAGCGCCCGGGCGATCGGCGAGAGTTCGCGCCCGAGATCCTCGGCCACCGCGTCGGCCGCCTCGCCCGCGTCGAGCGGGGCGATGTGATACTGCGCCGCCTCGAACAGCGCGTCGACCTCCTCTTGCGGGGTGCCGCTCTCGGCCGCCGCCTTGCCCTCGGCCTCGAGATAGGAGGCGAGGCTGCGGCTGCTCTCGGCCAGCCGGGCGCTGTCTTCATAGATGTTGCGGTGGAAGCGGCGCTGCCAGTCCGGGTCGATCTCGCCGGGCTCGGCAAGGATCGAGGCGGTGGAGCGGATCGAGGTCACCGTCGAGAGCATCTCGTGCAGCGCATCGGCCAGGTGCGGGTCATGCGCCAGCCGGTCGGTCAGCGCCTCGACGCTGCGCTCCAGCGTCTCGATGCGCGCCCGGCTCTCGGCCAGCAGCCGCGCCCAGCCCGGGAAGCGCCCGGCAAACTCGTCGAGCCGGTCGAGCTCCGCCCCGGCCTCGCCCTCGCGCAGTGCCGCCTCGCGCAGCGCCCCGATCAGCGTGGCCTCGGCGCCCTCGGTCAGGACCGAGGGTTCGACGCCCAGGATCTCCGCCAGATCGAGCAGCAATTTTCCGCCGATTCTGCGCCTGTTGTGTTCGATCAGGTTGAGATAGGAGGCGGAAATATCAACGCGACGCGCGAGCTCGGCCTGCTTCATTCCGAGGATTATCCGCCTTTCGCGGATTCGCGAGCCGGTCAGCGTGTCGCGCGCCATGGGGCCTTTTCCTGTTCTTTCAACGCTTTTCTGCGCCGCAACATAAATTCATTTACAGAATACCTTAATATACTGTTCAGTCGTTGACAAAAAAATTGTTCGCAACAAGGCAGTTGTTGATCGGTTTACCTATACCGAGAAATACTGAATTTGCACTCAGGGGTGCACGCGCCGAGGGGAAGAGGAGCCCTTCCGCGCACTTTTACAAAATGGGAGGATTTTCATGTCCAAGACGACTCTGACTCGCCGTGGCGTGCTGAGAACGGGTGCCGTGGCCGGCGCCGGTGTCGCGCTGCCGACGATCTTTACCGCCTCGTCGGCCCGCGCCTTCACCAACGAGCCCACCGGCGGCTCGGTGACGCTGGGCTTCAACGTGCCGCAGACCGGCCCCTATGCCGATGAGGGCGCCGACGAGCTGCGCGCCTACGAGCTCGCCGTCGAGCACCTGAACGGCGGCGGCGATGGCGGCATGCTGCAGACCTTCTCGTCGAAGGCGCTGGAAGGCTCGGGCATCCTCGGCAAGAAGGTCGAGTACGTCACCGGCGACACCCAGACCAAGTCGGACGCGGCGCGGGCCTCGGCCAAGTCGATGATCGAGAAGGACGGCGCCATCATGATCACCGGCGGCTCGTCCTCCGGTGTGGCGGTGGCCGTGCAGGGTCTCTGCCAGGAGGCCGGCGTGATCTTCATGGCCGGCCTCACCCACTCCAACGACACCACCGGCAAGGACAAGAAGGCCAACGGCTTCCGTCACTTCTTCAATGCCTACATGTCGGGCGCGGCGCTGGCGCCGGTGCTGGCCAACGCCTATGGCAAGGACCGCAAGGCCTATCACCTGACCGCCGACTACACCTGGGGCTGGACCCAGGAAGAGTCGATCAAGGCGGCCACCGAGGCGCTTGGCTGGGAGACCGTCGAGGCAGTCAAGACGCCGCTCGCCCAGACCGATTTCTCGTCCTACATCGCGCCGGTCCTGAACTCGGGCGCCGACGTGCTGGTGCTCAACCACTACGGCGGCAACATGGTGAACTCGCTCACCAACGCGGTGCAGTTCGGGCTTCGCGAGAAGCAGGCCAACGGCAAGAACTTCGAGATCGTCGTGCCGCTGTTCTCGCGCCTGATGGCGCGCGGCGCCGGTGAGAACATCAAGGGCATTCTCGGTTCGACCAACTGGCACTGGTCGCTGCAGGATGAGGGCACCAAGGCCTTCGTGAAGTCCTTCGGCACCAAGTACGGCTTCCCGCCGAGCCAGGCCGCGCACACCTGCTACGTGCAGACCCTGCTCTACGCCGATGCCGTGCAGCGTGCGGGCTCGTTCGATCCCTGCGCCGTGGCCGAAGCCCTCGAGGGCTACGAGTTCGACGGGCTGGGCAACGGCCCGACCCTCTACCGCGCCGAGGACCACCAGTGCTTCAAAGACGTGCTCGTGGTGCGCGGCAAGGAGAACCCGACCTCGGAGTTCGACCTGCTCGAGGTCGTCGAGATCACCCCGCGCGGCCAAGTGGAATACGCGGCCGATCACCCGATGTTCGCGGGTGGCGCGCTCGGCTCCTGCAACCCGGGCGTCTGATCCAAAAACCAGAATACGTCTGCTGATCGCGTTGTCAGCGGCGTATCCCCAGCGTTCCCGGCTTTCCGCCGGGAGCGCACACCCATTCTTTGACCTCGAAGGCCACGGATCATGGACGCAATCATCCTTCAAATCCTGAACGGGCTCGACAAGGGATCGGCTTACGCGCTGATCGCCCTTGGTCTGACGCTCATCTTCGGCACGCTCGGTGTGGTGAACTTCGCCCACGGCGCGCTGTTCATGATCGGCGCCTTCTGCGCCGTCACCCTCAACCGGCTGCTCACCCTCTCGCACCAGGTCGTCGACGAGACCCGCACCGACTTTCTCGGCAACCCGCTGAAGGTCGACGTGCCTTACGTGCAGGACATCTTCGGCGAGGTCACCGGGGCCGCGATCATCGACTGGTCGGTGCCGCTGGCGATCCTGTTCTCGATCCCGATCATGATCGGGATCGGCGTGATCATGGAGCGCGGCCTGATCAAGCATTTCTACAAGCGCCCGCACGCGGACCAGATCCTCGTGACCTTCGGCCTCGCGATCGTGCTGCAGGAGATCATCAAGCAGATCTTCGGCGCCAACCCGATCCCGACCCCGGCGCCCGACGTGTTCCGCGGCTCGTTCGATTTCGGCACCATGCTGGGCTTCGATCCCAACGTGATCATCTATCCGTACTGGCGCTTGGTCTATTTCGGCTTTGCCGCGATCATCATCGGCGCGGTCTTCGCTTTCCTGCAGTTCACCACCTTCGGCATGGTGGTCCGCGCCGGCATGGCCGACCGTGAGACCGTGGGCCTCCTGGGCATCAACATCGACCGCCGCTTCACCATCATGTTCGGCCTCGCCGCCGCCGTGGCGGGCCTCGCCGGGGTGATGTACGCCCCGATCAACTCGCCAAACTACCACATGGGCATGGACTTTCTGGTACTGAGTTTCGTGGTTGTGGTCGTCGGCGGCATGGGCTCGCTTCCGGGCGCCGTGCTCGCCGGCTTCCTTCTCGGCATTCTCGAGAGCTTCGCGTCGATGAACGAGATCAAGTCGATCCTTCCCGGCATCGACCAGATCATCATCTATCTCGTCGCCATCATCATTCTGCTGACCCGTCCGAGGGGCCTGATGGGCCGCAAGGGCGTGATGGAGGACTGACCCATGTTCGGACTCGGCAAAAAAGACCTCACCCTGTTCCTGATCGTCGCGGTGATGGCGCTGTTCGCACCCTTCATCCTGAACCCCTTCCCCACCGATAGCGGCATGGCGCAGTTCAACGCGGGCTATCCCGACCTGATGCAGCGCTTCGTGATCTTCGGCATCCTCGCCATCGGCTTCAACATCCTGTTCGGCCTGACCGGCTATCTCAGCTTCGGGCACGCCGCCTTCCTCGGCGTGGGCTCCTATGCCGCGGTGTGGATGTTCAAGCTGCTGAGCATGAACGTCATCCCGGCGATCCTGCTGTCGATGATCGTCTCGGGCCTGTTCGCGGTGGTGATCGGCTATGTCAGCCTGCGCCGCTCGGGGATCTACTTCTCGATCCTCACGCTGGCTTTCGCGCAGATGAGCTACAACCTCGCCTACTCGGTGCTCACCCCGATCACCAATGGCGAGACCGGCCTGCAGATCACCCTCGACGATCCGCGCATCCTCGGCGTCTCGGCCACCGCCGATGGCGGCATCCCGGTGACCAACCTCTTCGGCCTCGAGATGCGCAGCTTCGAGACCCTCAACATCGGCCCCTGGGCATTCCAGTTCTCGGTCGGCTACTACGTCGCCGCGATCATCATGCTGATCTCGTTCTACGTCGCGATCCGCATCTTCCGCTCGCCCTTCGGGATGATGCTGCGCGCCATCAAGTCGAACCAGAACCGGCTCTACTACACCGGCCTCAACGCGCGGCCCTACACGCTCGCGGCCTTCGTGATCTCGGGCATGTATGCCGGGCTCGCCGGCGGCCTGCTGGCCTGCATGGACCCGCTCGCCGGCGCCGAGCGCATGCAGTGGACCGCCTCCGGCGAGGTCGTCCTGATGACCATCCTCGGCGGTGCAGGGACCCTGATCGGGCCGGTGCTGGGCGCGGGCTTCATCAAGTATTTCGAGAACATCTTCTCGAAGATCAACGATCAGGTCGTGCATGCCTGGGTTTCCTTCCTGCCCGACGGGCTAGAGAACTTCGTGGTCGCCATCATCCACCCCTTCGTGGGCAAGGGCTGGCACCTGACGCTGGGCCTGATGTTCATGCTGATCGTGATCTTCCTGCCCGGTGGCCTGGTCGAAGGCGGACAGCGCATCTCGCGCCGCCTGCGCCGCAAACCGGCCGAGGACGACGCCAAGTCGGCCAGCACCGAACCCGCTGAATAAGGAGAGCGAGAATGGGCATTCTTGAAGTCAAGGACGTCAACAAGCGCTTCGGCGGGCTGAAGGCGCTGTCCGAGGTCAATCTCTCGGTGGTCGAAAACACCGTGCACGCGATCATCGGCCCGAACGGCGCCGGCAAGTCGACGCTGCTCAACTGCCTCGTCGGCAAGCTGATCCCGGATACCGGATCCGTGATGTTCGACGGCCAGTCGGTACTGGGGCGGAAACCGTTCGAGATCAACCAGATGGGCATCAGCCGAGTGTTCCAGACGCCGGAAATCTTCGGCGACCTGACGGTGATGGAGAACATGATGATCCCGCTCTTCGCCAAGCGCGACGGGGTCTTCCGCCTGCACGCCATCGAGTCGGTCGAGAGCGAGCGCGCGCTGCGCGAGCGCGCCGAGCAGATGCTGGAAGACGTCAACATGCTCGACAAGCGGCACATGCACTCGGCGTCGATGTCGCGCGGCGACAAGCGGCGGCTCGAGATGGCGATGTGCCTGGTGCAGGAGCCGCGGCTGCTGCTGCTCGACGAGCCGACGGCGGGCATGGCGCGGGCCGACACCAACAACACCATCGACCTGCTCAAGCAGATCAAGGCCAGCCGCGACATCACCATGTGCATCATCGAGCATGACATGCACGTGGTGTTCAGCCTCGCCGACCGGATCACCGTGCTGGCGCAGGGCACCCCCCTCGTCGAGGACGTGCCGGAGAAGATCAAGGGCCACCCCAAGGTGCAGGAAGCCTACCTGGGCGAGCATGCGTAAGGAGACCAGGGAATGAACGTCAGACCGGATTTTTCCAAGCACGGCAACAAGGCCGAGACCGCCCCGGCCTTCCTCTCGGTGTGGGACATGCACTCCTATTACGGCGAGAGCTACATCGTGCAGGGCATCAACTTCAACGTCCACGAAGGCGAGATCCTCGCGCTTCTGGGCCGCAACGGCGCCGGCAAGACCACGACGCTGCGCTCCATCGCCCGCATGGACAGCCCGCAGGTGAACCACGGCGAGATCTGGCTCGATCACCAGCCGCTGCACAAGATGACCTCGTACCAGGCCGCCGCCGCGGGGCTCGGGCTGGTGCCCGAGGATCGCTGCATCATCCCCGGCCTGACGGTCGAGGAGAACCTGCAGCTGGCGCAGATCGCGCCGCCGATCGGCTGGTCGCTCGAGCGGCTCTACGATCTCTTCCCGCGGCTCGGCGAGCGCCGCAAGCAGGAGGGGGTGACGCTCTCGGGCGGCGAGCAGCAGATGCTGGCCATCGCCCGGGCGCTGGCGCGCGACATCAAGGTGCTGCTGCTCGACGAACCCTACGAAGGTCTTGCCCCGGTGATCGTCGACGAGATCGAGAAGACCCTGCGCCACGTCAAGGAGCAGGGCATGACGACGATCCTGGTGGAGCAGAACGCGGTGCGCGCGCTGCAGCTGGCCGACCGGGCGATCATCCTCGACACCGGCTCGATCGTGTTTGACGGCACCGCTGCGGAGGTGCTTGAGAACGAAAGCCTGCGCGCCGAATATCTCGCCATCTGAGCCGCGATTTCAATGGCTTGCGCGCGGCGGGCCCGACCCGCCGCGCCGTTACCGCCTCCTTGACCGGGTAACAAGTGCAAAATTTCAGCGCGGGTTGCTGAAACATTCCACCAAATGCCTATTGCCATCCCTCCCTTGGCGCGCTTCCCTTGCGCATCGAATTCCGAGGAGGAGGAGACCCCCATGTCCGCACCCTACCCGCCGTCATCCGATTTCGTGTCCAACGCGCATGTTGACGCTGCGAAATACGACGAGATGTATGCCCGCTCGATCAGCGACCCGGAGGGGTTCTGGGCCGACGAGGCGCAGCGGCTCGACTGGATGGCCCGGCCGACCAAGATCAAGAACACCAGCTT
>NZ_JAHVIA010000014.1 GCF_019801965.1 Salipiger bermudensis | reverse complement strand
CGCAAATGCCTTGGATGGAGGACCCCGGCCGAGGTCTTTCGAGAAAAGATGATGGAGGAAATCGGCCGACGCCCCTACTCTCGCAGGTCATGGGAGTCGCGCTTCGGGTAGCGCACACACGAACAGCGTAAGATCATCAAGGCCCTGAGGCAGCGCGCGGCGCTGGGACAGAAGACGGGCGGTCTTCTCGCGTCCTTTCCGAGCAAGCCGAAAGGCATGCATCAACGCACCTACGACCGGCTTCGCCGCGATGCAAAGGTTCTGGAAGCCGAGATCTGGAGAGACACCGGGGCATTCTTGGAGCGGCTGACCGGGCAGGAAAGCTGAGGTCGTTCGGAGCTGGCCAGAGCAGTTCGGCGACATCGCTGCATCCAGACCGCTCCGAGAGCCACCGGCCTCCGGCCCGCCGACCGACCTCAGCCGAACAGGACATGCCCCGCATCCAGAAAGCCCGACGGGGAGATCCCGTCATCGGCCAGCCCGTCGAGAATGATCCGTCCCCCCGGCAGGTCGATGATCACATCCCCATCAGAGCGCGACATCATCAGATCACCGGGGCCGAGATCCGGCGTGCCGATCCTGATCCGGTCCAGCCCCGGCTCGAAATCGGCGACCCGATCGATCCCGATATTGCCAGCAAAGACGAAGAGGTCCGCGCCATCGCCGCCATGGAGCAGGTCATCGCCGCGCCCGCCGCGCAGCTCATCCTCCCCGGCCTCGCCATCCAGCGTGTCATTGCCATCGAACCCGGCAAGAAGATCGTCGCCCTCCCCGCCGCGGCCGCTGTCATCCCCGGTATTGCCCCAGATGCTGTCATTGCCGTCTCCGCCCTTCAGAGTGTCATCACCGGTGAACCCTCCGACGGTGTCATCTCCATCCCCGCCCATGAGGCTGTCGCCCGCATCGCCCCCCCAGACGACGTCGTTGCCGGCCTCGCCCCGAAGGGTATCGCTGCCGGTTCCGCCGCCGAGCCGGTCGTTGCCCTCCCCGCCCCAGCCCAGATCGCTGCCGGCATTGCCCCAGAGCTCGTCATCTCCGTCCCCGCCATAGAGCAGGTCGTCGCCGAGATAGCCGCCGAGCCGGTCGTCTCCGTCACCCCCGTCCAGCCTGTCGTCGCCCTGCCCTCCGCGCAGCGTGTCCGCACCGTCGCCGCCATAGAGTTCGTCGTCACCGTCGAACCCGGCGAGGAAGTCGTCGCCCTCCCCGCCCCAGGCGGTGTCATTGCCGGTGTTGCCCCAGATCACATCATCCCCGGGACCGCCGCCCATCCGGTCGTCGCCGACATAGCCGCCGAGCGTGTCGTTGCCCTCTTCCCCCCAGAGCCCATCCGAGGCTTCGCCGCCGTTCACCCGGTCATCCCCTGGGCCTCCCAGGAAGGTATCGGATCCCTCGCCGCCGCCCATCAGGTCATCCCCGGCACCGCCCCCGGCAAAATCCGCACCGTCATGCCCCCAGATCTCGTCCGCGCCATCGCCCCCGAGCAGGCTGTCATCCCCGATGAACCCGCCCAGCGTGTCGCTGCCGGCACCGCCCTCGAGCGTGTCCGCCCCGGCAGCACCCCAGATCGCGTCATCTCCGCCCATGCCCGACAGCCGGTCATCGCCGCCAAGCCCGATGAGCGTATCGTTGCCCTCGCCGCCGGTCAGCCGGTCGGCGCCGTCCCCGCCGCGCAGGACACGCCCGGGCACCGGTGGTGGTGCCGGGTCGTCTTCGGGCTCAGGCTCGGGATCGGGAAACTCGCCAACGACCGGCAAGCTCCGGTCGGCCCAGTCGAACCGCTCTGCGAAGATATCCGCCAGGGTCAGCGGCGCGGCGGTGGCAGAGGTCACCACGATCACCGTGTCCCGGTAGCTCAGCCGGATCCCCGTCGCCGTTTCCCGCGCCTCGATCTGTGCCGGGTTGCGCAGCCACGGCACGTCCGAGAGATCGAGCCTGTCGCGCCCCGGCTCGAAATCGCGGATCCGTACCGTGCCCGACGCGGCGCCGAGGACGAAACGGTCGGCCCCGTCCCCGCCCCGAAGGTCGGCATTGGAGCCGGCGGCGACGAGAATGTCGTCTCCCCCGCCCCCGGAGGCGGATCCGTCCGGGCCGGAGAGCGCGATCAAGTCACCGCCGGCGCCCCCGAAAAGGCTGCCCCTGCCCCGGATCACCCGGCCCAGCCCCACCAGCGGAAGCGAGAACTGCCCCAGCCCGGGTGCCCCCTCGCCGGCGACGAAGATCTGCCCGGCCTCCCCGGCTCCGATCGCCGCGAGCGCAGTGACATTGCCGATGTCCTGACCTGCCTCGAACGCCAGGTTCTGCAGTGAGAGCAGCCGCCCGTCAGGCAGCAGCGTGAACAGGCTGAGACCGCCATCGCCACCGCCCGCAACCACGAAGACCCAGCCTTCCGATTGCAGCACGGACAGGCTCTGAACCTGCCCGAAACGCGTGACGGCGGTGTCGAGCACGTGATCGGCGACCTCCATCGTCCCGTCGGCGGCGAGCCGCAGCACCGCGACCGAGGAGCTGCCCGCCGCGGCCGCGAGCACGAAGGTCGTGCCGAAGGCCGAGACGGTCTCAAGCGCGGTGGGCTGCCAGATCCCGAGCCCGGTCTCGGCGCCGACCATGCCGGCGGGCAGCAGCGCCCCGGTCTCGGGCGAGATCCGGTAGCTGACGATGCGCGAGGCCTCTGTCTCCGCGACCAGCAGGAAATCCTGGCCGCCGATCCTGGCCGCGGCCAGTGCGCGGGGGCCATCGAGCGACATCCGCCCCTCCGCCCCGGCCGCCCGGTAGCTGCTGCCCTCCGGCAGATAGGCCACCACCCGACCGGGCGCGGTATCGGCGACGTAGAGCGCCTGCGCCTCCCCGAGCGCGACGCCGAGCAGCGCGCTTGGCGGACCGGATCCTGGCAGCAGCCGCCCCGCCGCCTCGAGGTCACCGAACCGGCCGCTGCCAGTCAGCCCGTATCCCGCCAAAAGGCCGCCTGCCGCGGCGCCGGTCAGCAACAGCGGCCCCCCGGGAAGGTCGAGGAGTTCCAGCATGCCAGCCGCCGCGGCGGGCGCATCGCCCGGGAAATAGACCCTGTCATGGAGGCTGGCGGCGCTGTCGGCGGTCACCCGGTAGGCCGTGATGCCGCCATTGCGCCCGGTCCCCGCGTAGAGAAACGGGCCGTCCGGCAGGGCGGCAAACGCCAGGTCGCGGATATCCACATCGAGCAGATCCTCCCCGGCGGCGAGCCGCCCGACCCATTGCACCTGCATCAAGCCGCGCTCCATCCAGTGGTTCCGCTCGGCACCATAGCCCCCAGGTCCTAAGGGCGGTTAAAGGCCCGGCTTGGCTTTCACCGGCAGGACGGTTGCAGTAAGAGGGTCCAAACGGCCCGGCCACCCCGGCACGGACCGGACGGGGCAAGACGAAGGCAGGCGACGACATGCGGATTTTGATTGTGGGCGCCGGGCTCAGCGGCGCGGTCGTGGCCCGGCAACTGGCCGAGGCCGGCCGGCAGGTGACGGTGCTCGAGGCCCGGTCGCACGTGGCGGGCAATTGCCACACCGAGCGCTGCCCGGAGACCGGGGTCCTGGTGCATGTCTACGGCCCCCACATCTTCCACACCGCCGATGCAGGCGTCTGGGACTATGTCAATCGGTTCACCCGCTTCCAGCCCTATCGCCACCAGGTCCGCAGCCGCTCGGGCGACGCGGTCTACTCGATGCCGATCAACCTCCACACGATCAACCAGTTCTTCGGACGCTGCTTCCAGCCCGACGAGGCCCGGCGCTTCATCGAGGAGGACCAGGCAGACCGGAGCATCTCCGAGCCGCAAAATTTCGAGGAGCAGGCGCTGCGGATGGTCGGCCCGGCGCTCTACGAGGCCTTCTTCAAGGGCTATACCGAGAAGCAGTGGGGCTGCTCGCCGACCGACCTGCCCGCCTCGATCCTGAAGCGCCTGCCGCTGCGCTTCAGCTACGATGACAACTATTTCGCACATCCCTTCCAGGGCATGCCGGAGGCGGGCTACACCGCCATGGTCGAGGCGATGCTCGACCACCCGGCGATCGACGTACATCTCGACACCCCGTTCTCCCGCGAACAGGCCGACCGGGCCGACCATCTGTTCTGGTCCGGCCCGCTCGACAGCTATTTCGGCGAGCGCCTCGGCCGGCTCGGCTACCGCACGCTGGATTTCGAGCGCTTCACCTATGATGGCGACTACCAGGGCTGCGCGGTGATGAATTATGCCGACCGCGACACCCCGTGGACCCGGATCACCGAGCACAAGCATTTCGCCCCGTGGGAAAGCCACGCGGGCTCCGTCTGCTACCGCGAGGTCTCCCGCGCCTGTGCCCCCGGCGATACCCCCTACTATCCGATCCGTCTGGTGCGCGAGATGAAGATGCTGGACGCCTATGAGGCTCTGGCGCAGGCCGAAGAGGGCGTCAGCTTCCTCGGCCGGCTCGGCACCTATCGTTATCTCGACATGGACGTGACCATCCGCGAGGCGCTGGACCGCGCCGCCGCCTTCCTCGACCGCACCGCCTGACCGAACCACCAAATGGCAGGGATGCAACCGGCAGCGCACGCTGCCGGAAGGATTTGGCAATCCTCTTTCAGAAGAGTCTGGGCAGACGTTCCTCCGGAGGTTTCCATGTCGCTCTCTGCCCGGCTGTCCCTGCCCTTTCTTCTGCCCTCGCAGGCGCAGAAGCATGTCACCCACAACGAGGCGCTGCAGCGGCTCGACGTGCTCGTGCAGTTGGTCGTCGAAGAGATCGGCACCCAGGAGCCGCCCGAGCTGCCGCAGGACGGCCAAGTCTGGGCGCTGGGGCCGGCGCCGACCGGGGCCTGGGCCGATCAGGGCGACATGCTCGCCGCCTGGCTGGACGGCGCCTGGCTGTTCATTGCGCCGCAGGACGGCTGGCAGGCGCTCGAACGGGCCGGCGGCAGCCTGCGCCTGCGCCGCGACGGAGCATGGCAGGCCCCGGTCCTGAGCGACCTGCCCGGCCTCGGGATCAACGCGCCCTCCGATACGATCAACCGGCTTGCGGTCGCCGCGCCGGCGACGCTGCTCAGCCACGAGGGCGCGGGCCATCAGCTCAAGATCAACAAGTCCGCCGCCGGCGACACCGCCAGCCTGCTGTTCCAGACCGGCTGGTCCGGCCGGGTCGAGCTGGGCACCGCGGGCTCGGACGATTTCGCCATCAAGACCAGCACCGACGGCAGCAGCTGGACCACCGCGCTGAGCGTCGACGCCGCCAGTGGTCAGCTCGGTGGCAGCGCGGTCACCCAGAGCGCCACCGACACCACCGCCGGGCGGCTTCTCAAGGTCGGGGATGGCGGCCTGCTTGGCGAGGCCCCGCTGCTGGCCGGCCCCACCGGACTGACCGAGCGCGGCCTGCAGGGCGGTCAATATGCCGCCGATGCCGGCACCACCGCCGGGCTGCCGGAGACCGCCGCCCATGTGCATGCCCTGTCCTTGCTGCAGCAGAGCGGCCAGTATTCCGCGCTCTCGATCCGCGCCGTCGACACCGCCGCGGCGCAACGGATCTGGTTCGGCTCCGGTGGCAGCGCCGCTGCGCCGATCCACTGGACCGAGCTCTGGCACCGCGCCAATACCACTGTGGACACCAATGGCTTCGTCAAGGAAGCGAGCCCGATCGTGCGGCTGTTCGACGACCATATCGAGGAGCCGGCGGAGCCGGTGGGCGCGGCATTCGGCAAGACAGGTCTTGGCCATTACACCCTCGATGGTGTTCCGGGCCTTGCCTGCGCCGGCTGGCAGATCGAGCTGCCCCGGGATGACACCGGCACGCCGCTGGTGCTGATCGCAACCGATCATGACGAGGATGCCGCCCGCCTCACCCTGCGCTGCCACCGCCCGGTCTGGGACGGCGGCTGGACGCAGGGGGCGCCCTGCAACATCCCGTCCGACCGCTGGATCGATCTGCGTCTTGCCGCTGGCTGACAGCCGCAACCGAGCTTCCACCTTGCATAGAGGCCCTGTTTCCCGCAGAACCTTCGGGCAATTCCGCGGAGGCGTTTATGAAGATTGCAATGCTCGGCACCGGCTATGTCGGTCTGGTTTCCGGAGTCTGTTTCTCCGATTTCGGCCACGAGGTGGTCTGCGTCGACAAGGATCCGCGCAAGATCGAGATGCTCGAGCGCGGCGAGGTGCCGATCTTCGAACCGGGGCTCGACGCGCTCCTGGCGAAGAATGTCGAGGCCGGCCGCCTCTCGTTCACGCGCGATCTGAAATCCGCCCTCGACGGCGCCGAAGCGGTGTTCATCGCCGTCGGCACGCCGACCCGCCGCGGCGATGGCCACGCCGATCTGACCTACGTGATGGCCGCCGCCGAGGAGATCGCGAAGACCGCCGATCACTACATCGTCGTGGTGACCAAATCGACCGTGCCGGTCGGCACCAACCGCAAGGTCCAGGAGGTGATCGCCGCGGCCAATCCGGCGCTCGAGTTCGATGTCGCCTCGAACCCGGAGTTCCTGCGCGAAGGTGCGGCGATCGATGATTTCATGAAGCCCGACCGCGTCGTGGTCGGGGTGGAATCCGAGCGTGCGACCGGGGTCATGGAAGAGATCTACCGCCCGCTCTATCTCCGCGATTTCCCGATCGTCACCACCGATCTGGAATCCGCCGAGATGATCAAATACGCGGCCAACGCCTTCCTCGCCACGAAGATCACCTTCATCAACGAGATCGCGGCGCTCTGCGAGAAGGTCGGCGCCGACGTGAAGCAGGTCTCCAAGGGGATGGGGCTCGACGGCCGCATCGGCAACAAGTTCCTGCATGCCGGGCCGGGCTATGGCGGCTCCTGCTTCCCCAAGGACACCAAGGCGCTGGCCCGGATCGGGCAGGAATATGCCAGCCCGATGCGGATCACCGAGGCGGTGATCTCGATCAACGAGGAGATCAAGCGCCGGATGATCGAGAAGCTGCGCGATCTCTGCGACGGATCGTTCAACGGCAAGGCCATCGCGGTGCTGGGCGTGACCTTCAAGCCGAACACCGACGACATGCGCGATGCCCCGGCCCTGACCATCGTTCCGGCGCTGGTCGGCGGCGGCGCAACGGTCACCGTGGTCGACCCGGAAGGCCGCCGCGAGGGCGAAGAAGCGCTGCCCGGCGTGCACTGGGAAGAGGATGCCTATGCCGCCGTCGACGGCGCCGACGCGGTGGTGATCCTCACCGAATGGAACGAGTTCCGCGCCCTAGACCTGAAACGCATGGCCGGCAGCATGCGCCACGCCCGCATGGCCGACCTGCGCAACATCTACAGCGCCTCCGCCGCCCGCAGCGCCGGGTTCGAGAGCTACGCTTCCATCGGCCGCGGCCGCGAAGACGAGATCCTGTCCTCGTAATCGCCCCGAGGCGTCCTGCCGGAGCGATCCGGCAGGTCAGGAAGGCTCGAAGAGCGGCGGCGACTTTGCGGCGGCCTCTGCCAGGGCCGTCCGCGCTTCGGAGATATTGGGCACCGAGGACAGGATCCGCGCGGAGTTCTGCCCCCGGTTCAGCAGCGCATCGGTGAGCCGCGCCTCGTAATCCGGGTGCTCCGCCGGATCGATGCCGAGGAAGGCAAGCAGGCGGCCGACCCGCTGCCGACCCTGTGCGGGATCCGAGTAGATGTCCTCGAAATAGACCACGAACGGGGTCTGCCGGCTCGCCGCCAGCAGGCGCTCGAGCGCCTCGCGATGGCGGCGGCACTCGTGCAGATGCGCCACCGCGCTGCCGACCTCCACCGGGGCGAGCTCCTGCTCGCCGGCGGCGATCCGGCCATAGATCCGCTTGGCATCCTTGCCGCCCCAGGCCCCGGTGATCCGGGCCAGCTCCAGCGACAGGATACGGTCGCTCTCGGCCCGGCGATCAAGCACGATATGGCGGTATCCCAACTCCGTCGCCACCTCCATCAGCGTGCGGTTCAGCTCCGGCGGCATGATCTCGTAGCAATGCTTGATGACCGGCCGTTTCTCGAGCGCGGCGGCGATGTCGGCGCGCAGTCGACGCCGGTTCCGCCCCTCCCGCCAGGCCGCGGTCACCGCTCCGAAGACACGCCCCTGGTTGAAGGGCTCGTGCTCGACATTGGGATGCTCGGACAGAGAACTCAGAAGCGCCGCGAGGGTGGTCCCCCCGGTCCGGCGCATGGCCCAGATGATGTAGGGGTCACTCAAGTCTTTCGATCCTCGCATGGCTCGGGGCTGAAATGCAGCTAGCACCTTGCCCCAAAGCGGACAAGGGACGCCCCCCGGGCGACAGGCAGGGGTTTACCCCGGCTACCAGCTGCGAAACAACAGGGCATGTTTTCTCCCCTGCCCTGTCCAGGACCCAAATGCCCGCTTCCGACACTCCGCTGATCTCGGTCATCGTCCCCGTCTACAACGTCCGTGATCACGTCGCCGCCTGCCTCGCCAGCCTGCGTGGCCAGACCCTGGCGGATTTCGAGCTTCTCGTCATCGATGACGGCTCCACCGACGGCAGCGGCGCGCTGGCCGCCGAGGCCATCGCCGGGGATCCCCGGGCCCGGCTGATCCGGCAGCAGAACCGCGGGCTTTCGGGAGCACGCAACACCGGGCTGGAGCATGCCCGCGGCACCTTCATCGCCTTCGTCGACAGCGACGACCGGGTCAGCCCCGACTACCTGATGCGGCTCTGGCAGGCCCTGGAAGAGAGCGGCGCCGACTGGGTCTCCTGCGCCCTGCGCTCGGTCTTTCCCGATGGCGGCTCGCATGTGCACTCGACGATCCACGATGCCCCCGACCTCGCCAGCCACCCGGTGCGCCGGCGCTTCGCCCTGCGCAGCTGGCCAGAGGTCATCCGGCATTTTCCCTCGGCCTGGAACAAGCTCTACCGCCGCAGCCTGATCGAGGGGCTGCGCTTCGACGAGGGCACCTGGTTCGAGGACCACGCCTTCTTCTACCGGGCCGCGGCGCGCACCGATCACCTGCTCTACCTGCCCGAACCCCTCTACCTGCAGACCCGCGGACGGCCCGGCCAGATCACCGCCGCCGATGACGACCGCGCCTTCCAGCAGATCGACGTGCTGCGCAGCCTGCGCCCGCTCTTCGACGAGGCCCTGAAACCGCAGGCCGGGATCGGTTACTCGCGGATCGCGACGCGGCTGCTCTACGAGCGCAGCACCGCCCTGCGCGAGCCCGCGAGACGGGCGCGCTTCGCCGCCGCCGCCGCGGCTTTCCTGCAGGAACAGGGTCTGACTTTCGATGCCGAATGGGATCCGGGCATCGCCCGCAGCTGGGCGCTGGAACTGGCCGGGGAGCTGCCGCTCAGCCTGGTGATCGCCTGGGATGGCAGCGTGTCCGGGGCGCTTTCGGCCACGCTCGAAAGCCTGGCCGCGCAGCACGGGCCCGGCCGCGAGGTGCTTGTGGCCTGCAGTGGCGCGGAGAGCCTTCGGACCGCCAGTGATCTGCTGCAGCGGCATCCCGACAGCCGCGCCTTCGCCGCCCCCGCTGCGGACATCGCCTCACGCTTCGAGGCCGGTCTCGGAGAGGCCCGCGGGCGCTTCGTGGTCTTTCTGCAGCCGGGAGACCTGCTGCGCCCGGTGGCGCTGCATGACTGGTGCGACACCATGCTGGCGACGGGCGCCGAGACCGGCATAAGCCAGTACCGGGTCGGCACCGGGCCCGACGGGCATCCCCATACCGGCTTCGAACTGCACCCGCTGCCCGGCGGCACCCCGGCCACCGGCGCGCTGGAGGTCGATGGCCACACGGCCCTGACGCTGGCCTCCGAGCTCTCCGCGCGCATCTTCCGGCGCGACCTGCTGCAAAACCCGGCCCTCGGGTTCACCCCCGGCCCCCGCCCGCACTGGGCATTGTGCCTCGCCGCGCCGCTGCTTGCCGAACGCTGCGCCTACATCGCCTGGGACGGGGTCGCGGTGAACACAGCGCCCGACAGCGCCCGCGGCCAGCCGCTCTCCCTGCGCGCCTTCCTGCGCGGTCACGATGCGCTGGTGCGCGGCCTGCCCGCCAAGCTGGCCGCACAGTTGCCCGAGGGTTGGCAGCGCCGGCTCTTCGCCCGCGCCTTGCGGCTGCAGGTCGACCATGGCGGCATGTCCCGCACCATGCTGGCCGGGGTGATGCTGGGTGCGGCGCAGCGCGGTCTGACCGGCCCCGCCACCGCCCCTGCCGGGTTCGACTCGTCCTTCGGCCCGCGGCTCGCCCGGCTGCTCAACCCGCGCGGATTCCTGGGCGGCCCGGCGCTGCTGCCGCATCGGGCGCAGGATGGCGACGGCGCGCAGCGGCGCCATTTCTTCCCCCTGCACGAAGCGGGCCTGTTCCGCTTCCGCGCCGATTTCGAGACCGGCCCCTGCGCCAATCTCAGCTTCCTCGCCGCCGACGGGGTGCTCTGCCCGTTTCACCTCTCCCTGCGCCAGCCGGAACAGATCGCGGTCTGCAACGACCGCCGCAGCGACGGTGCCTGGCGCGCGGAACGGCGGATTCCGGTGGCGCTGCCCCATGGCGGCGTCGAGGTCACGGTCGAGATCCGGCCACCGCAGGTGCGGGTGCTGATCGACGGCACCGAGATCGTCCGGCTCGGCCGCCGCAGCCTTCTCGACCGCACCGGGCTGAGCGGGCTGGAACGCATCTCGCTGCTCGAGCTCGAGGGCGGCGTGCTGCCCGTCGACCTGATGCCCCGTCCGCCCGGCCCCGAGCTCGCGCTCGGTCCGCGGCTGCAGCTCCGGGCCGCCCGCCCGGCGGCCGGAGAGCGTCTGCGGGTCGCTCACAGCGGAGACGCCCTGCCGCTGGTCCCGTCTCCGGGTCTGGACGACCGGCCCGGTCTCCTGGCCGAGCTGTCGGGCCGCCATTGGCGGGGTCTCGCCCCCGAGGCGCCGCTGCGCATCATCGACGACGGCGACCTGCCCCTGCTCGACCTGACTCGGCAGGATATGGCCGCGCGCATCGGCCGGGTCACCGAGGCCGGGGTCAGCGCCGCCGACAGCGCGCTTGTCCTGCTCTGTCTCGAGCATGTCCGCCACGGTGCGCTGCAGCCGCTGCTCTCGCCCCTTGCCCTGTCGCGGCTGCAACGGCTTGCCGAGAGCTTCGGGCTGGACGACTACCTCACCGAGACCGCACCCTCCACGGACACAGCGCCTGTGGCACCGGCCCGCCTGGACGACGCAGGGATCCGCATCGATGCTGCGCTCGCCCGCATCGCGGACAGCCAGCAAAGCGCGCCCGCACCCGACCCGCTCGCGCTGCTGCGCGAGATGGCGCTTCCGGCCGACATCCGCCGCGGCACCTTCCTGGCGCTCACCGACAGCTTCTGCCGCGACGGGCAGAGCTTCGAGGGCCTTTACGGGCTCGCCCGCGAGCTCGGCTTCGAAGACTATCGCCCGGCGCAGGACATCTGGACCAACTCGGCCCTGCTGCCCTACCTGCTGCTGTCCGGCGGGGAGGAGACCGCCATCGCCCTGCTGCGCGGCATGGTCCGCCCCGGGCCCGGCTGGATGCTCACCCCGCCACTGGCCTGGACACTCCGTCACGCCGCCACGGTAGAGGACATGCCCGCAGAGCGAAAACAGGCTCTAATCCGCCTCGCAATGCTGGTGATCTCGCGACGCGCCGCCGATTATTGGGACCGTGCCCATTGCCGGGAGCTGACCCTCGCGGCGGTCACGCTGCTGCTCGCCCGCCCTGGTGACCTTCGTCTGCAGGGTAGGATCGAGCGCTTCTGCCTGAAGGTTTACGGACTGTCCCGGCTGTTCTGGGAGGCGCTGGAGACCCGCGCGGGAGACAAGACGCTGCCCCCTGCCCTCGCCGCCGCACGGCAGGATTTCCGCGTCGTAGCCGATCCCGGCGCCCCGTCCGGGCAGCGCGCCGCGGCGCTGGCCCGCTTCTCCCGTGCCGGCTGCTCCGACGCCTCCCGCCTGGCAATCGAGATCCTCGGCCCCGCCGGGCTGCCCCTCGCCCCGGGCGAAGGCCCTGCCCCTCAGGCCCTGGAGCATGCCCCGGAAGGCCCGGACCTCGCCGCGCTGCGCCACATGGCCTTTCCCGGCAGCGCCGCCGTGCCTCCAGAGACCGGACAGCTTGCGGCGAGCGCCCTGCCCGACCTCTACCCCTTCGTTCCGCAGTCACCGACCCTCGAGCTGCAACGCGCGGTGGCACGGCGGGCCTCCGCCCTGCTCTCCGGCGCACAATCAGGCGACGATCCGGACAGCCTCACCACCCTGCTCGACGATCTCGCGCCGCTGTCTGGCGCGGAGGCCGGGTTCCTGGGGCTCGGTCTCGCCGTCGCCCTGATCCCGGCGCTTGGCGACCCGGCCGCGCAACGCCTGGCGGAATGGCTGCGCGCCCGGCACGCCGCGATGCCCGCCGAGACGCGGCGCCAAGCCGCCGGGGCCGCGGCCCTGCGCGGCCCCCTCGCCCGGCTGCACCAGAGCGGCGGTCCGCAGGCCGAGAGCCTATGTGATGCCCTGCGTGGCGAGGTGCCCCTGCCGGCGCTGTCGCCCGCCGCGCCAGGCCTCGACGCCTCGCCGCTCTTCGACACGCTGGTCGTGGTGTTCTCCTGCAAACCCTATCTCGAGAGCCGCATCCCGGCCTTGCGGGCGGGCTGGCTCGACCTGCTCGCCCCGCTCGGCATTCCCTATATCGTGGTAACCGGGGATGGCGACGGGCAGCGCGACGGGGACATCGTCGCGCTCGACGCACCCGATGATTACGAAGGGCTGCCGCAGAAGACCCTCGCCGCCATCGCCTGGGTGCAGGAGAACACCGGCTTCGCCCACATGCTGAAGATCGACGATGACTGTTTCGTCAACGTCCCGCTGTTCTTCGAGAGCCTGAACTACCGCAAGTTCGACTATTACGGCCGCAAGCTGATCCGCCGCCCCGGCAGCATGGACCGGCTCTGGCACCAGGAAAAATCCGTCTCCGAGCGCGGCCGGCTCGAGCTCGACCGCTCCCCCGAGCCCGCCAGCTATGCCGATGGCGGCTCGGGCTACGCGCTCAGCCGCCGCGCCATGGAAGAGACCCTTGCCGCGGCGCAGAGCCCGGCCGGCCAGCAGCTCATCGCCCGCTCCTTCATGGAGGACAAGATGCTCGGCGATCTCCTCGCCCTGCGCGGCATCCACGTCGCCTGCGAGGATTACCGGGTGGCGATCCGGCGCCGCAGCCATCCCGGCGCCCTGCCGGTCTCGTCCTGGCTCAACGCCTTCTTCCCCGGCCCCTCCGCGCCGTTGCAGCTGATCCATCTCGACACCCACGAGGACCAGGCGCTGGCGCGCACCCGGCTTTCCGATCCGGCGCTGCACCCGGCCAAGATCTGGCCCAGCTTCCAGCCGCCCCGGCTCGGCTACCAGAGCAACGCCCTCGAGCTGTTCTCTCCGCCCGAGACCGTGACCCGGGCCCGTGAGGCCGAGATCGCAGTGGTCGCCGTGATGCGCAACGAGATGTTCATGCTGCCGCATTTTCTCGACCATTACCGCCGGATCGGGATCGAAAGCTTCCTGATCGCCGACAACGGCTCGGATGACGGCAGCCGCGAATATCTCGCGGCGCAGCCGGACGTCGCGCTGTTCTCGGTCGACACGGATTACCGGCAGTCACATTACGGCGTCGCCTGGCAGCAGGCGATGATGGCCTCCTTCCGCCGGGACAGGTGGTCGCTGGTGGCCGATGCCGACGAGCTGCTGGTCTGGCAGGACGAGCCTCGCCAGAGCCTGCCCGATCTGCTGCGACAGCCGGAGT
Organism: Salipiger bermudensis; assembly: GCF_019801965.1. Lineage (GTDB taxonomy): Bacteria > Pseudomonadota > Alphaproteobacteria > Rhodobacterales > Rhodobacteraceae > Salipiger > Salipiger bermudensis_A. Next base: position 34,045 of record NZ_JAHVIA010000014.1, on the reverse strand, counting down.
TCCGGGAGGCCGAGGCGGTGCGCCTCTTCATGCTCGACATGTATCCCAAGGGGCCGCTGGAGCAGGCAGATTTCACCCGGGGCGGTCCCTTCGCCGAGGCCGGCTACTGCGACGCCGAGCCGTTCCTGACCAACACGCTCGCCCGCGGGCCCTATTCCGACGCGCCGATCTGGACCTCGGCCCTACGCCACCGCCTGATCCCCGGCTCGCGCGGGACGCTGTTCGTGGCGCAGAAGCTGGCCCTCTTGCGCTATCACCCGTTCATGCGGCTCTCGGACGGTCTGCATTTCGTCGGCGACGCGCGGATCGCCGAGCGCGAGCTGATCTTCGCGCATTTCAAGTACAACGCCGCCTTCCGCGAGAAGGCCCGCACCGAGGTCGCCCGCCGGCAGCATTTCAACGATGCCGAGGAATACCGGAAATATCTTGCGCTGGCCTCCGAGGGGCGCAGCGTGATCCATGACCCAGACCTGTCGGTGCCCTGGACCGAGTGCGCCTTCGTGCGGCGGAGGCTGGACTAGCATGGCAGAAACGGCGATCAGGATCCGCAATTTACCGCAGCACGGTCGGGGTTGCCTGCCTCGACCTCGGGTCGCAGGACGTGCGGCGCATGACGACAGCGCGACGAGGGGATAGCGCCAGATGATCTTTCGCAACAGACAGGCCTGGCCGCCAAAAGCCCTGAAGGGGACGATCTTCATCATCACCTATGGCCGCTCCGGCTCCACCTTGCTGCAGACCATCCTGCAATCGATCCCCGGGGCCCACATCACCGGGGAGAACGGCGGCGCCCTGCACGGGCTCTACCAGTCGGCATCGAGCCTGCGCCAGGCGATCCGCAACCACGGACAAAAGCCGCATCCGCAGAGCCACCCTTGGCACGGCCTGCACGAGGTCTCGGCCGAGACCTATGAACAGCGCCTGGCCCAGACCTTCATCGAGGAGATCCTGCACCCTCCCGCCAATGCCCGCTGGATCGGGTTCAAGGAGATCCGCTATCCCAGCCTGGGACAGCGACTGCCCGGGTTTCTCAACTTCTGCAGCCGCAGCTTTCCCAACCCGGTCTTCGTGTTCAACTCGCGCGACGCGGAGGCGGTGCGGAAATCGAAATGGTGGGCCGACCAGCCGGCACAGACCGTGATCGACATGGTGCAGGAGTCAGACCGTCTGTTCGAGAGCTACACGCGCCGTCACCCAGACCGCGCGCATCACGTGAGATACGAGACCCTGCTTGCGGATCCCGCCTCCCTGAAGCCGCTTTTCGACATGCTCGACGAACCCTTCGACGCGGCGCACGTGACGGCCGCGCTGGCCCGCAAGCTGACACATTGAGCCGAGGCCGAGATCACTGCGCGGCACGGGCCGACGCGGCCTCGGCATCCGCGTCATAGCAGCCCAGCAGCGCCTCGAAATGGGTGCTCATGTCCACCGGCTGCATCGCCCCCTGCCAATAGGCCTGCATGTCCACCCGGCCGTCGAGCAGCGCCGCGATCCGGTCGTGGAACGCGGCCACGTCTCCGGCCTTGAAGACCATCTCGGGGCAGTTGCCCAACTCCTGCGCCCCGCCCATGTCGGCGCAGAGCAGCGGGATGTGGCGCGCGTGCATCTCGATCGCGACCTGGGGCAGGTTGTCGTGCCACAGGACCGGGATCAGACCGACATCGACCTCGGCCAAGAGCCGGTCGAGATCGTCATGCGAATAGCCATCGGCATAGGTGAGCTCGGCCAGGTGCGGCGCGAGGTCGGAGAGCCGGTCCATGGTCTCGCGGTCGCCGCGGCGGGCCGCCACCTCGAGGCGCAGGCGCCCGGCCATCTCCGCCGGCATCTCCTCCAACGCCTTGAGCAGGAAGTAGAACCCCTTGTCGCGGCGCATGTAGCCCAGGTAGGCGAGGCGCAGCGTGCCGTCGTCCCGGCGCGGAAACGGCCTCGGCTCGGTGCGGGCGAAGGCACCGGCTTCGCGGCTGCCGATATAGGAGGTGCGGGCGATCTCGGGCGTCACGCCATGCGCCACCGCCAGCTTTCGCACCGCGTCCGAGACGCAGAGCACCGCGTCGCAGTTGCGGTTGATCAGAGACACCATTTCCGCCCGGCGGGCCGCGAACGGCGCCCCATCGGGCGCGCTGATCCGGGTCAGTTGCCCCGGCGCTGCCCGGCGCGTTCGGCTGCGCCGCCCCAGCGCCTTCACGCCGGCGACCCCGCGGGCCGCGCGCACGCCGATCCGCAACGCGCCGGAGAACAGCACGTCGAACGCCCGGCTGCCCGGCCGCACGCCGAGCCGCTTCAGCCTGTAGGACAGACCGTTTGCCAACCGCACCAGGCGGGTGTCACGCCGGTGGGTCAGGCAATGCACGCATTTCCGGCCCTCATCGTAATCGCCGCAGGTCTCGCGCTCCTGATGCCAGAAATTCACCTGCGGACAGAACGGGTAGTAATTGTGAAGCGACAGCACCACGCGCGTGTCCGGCCAACGTGCCTTCAATCCCAGGACCGAGGCTGGCAATCCTTCGAGATTGTTGAAATGCACCACGTCATAAGGGCCGGTGGCCTCGAGGAACTCATGGAACACCGCTTCGGTCGCCGCATGCGCCACCTGGGCCGGGTCGCCATAGCTGTGATGCGAGGGGGAGAGGGTTCCGGAGTTGACGATCTCGTAGCGCCGCGCGCGATCCTGATCGGTGCCGTGCCGCATCCTTTCCCATCTCGGAGCGCCGCCGCGCAGATCATAGCTGATCCCCGAAGACAGGAAGACCGTCTCGACGTCACCGCGCCGGTCCGCCTCGGCGATCAGGTTGCGCTGGTAGACCGTCACGCCGCCGCCGCGCTTCTCGTCGTCGAGATAGTCGACCCAGTTGTAATACAGGACCCGCATCGGACGGCTCATTTGCGTCCCTCCAGGCGGCGTTCGAGCGCGTCGAGCCGCGCCTCGGTCTGATCGAGCCGGCTCGTCAGCTCCCTGTTGCGGGCCTGCAGCCGCTCGCGCAGGATCTGCTGCTCGCGCAGGGCGGTGGCCATCATCCGGGTCAGTTCTCCCTGCCAGTCCGGATCCGGGCTGGGCATGTCCGCGGCGAACGCCTCCGGCGCCACCTGGTTTCCGGGCAGGTCCCTGAGGGCGTCCAGCCCGCTCTGCGTCCGCTCCACGATCGTCGCGAACCCGGGCGCAGCGGCGAGATCCGGGAGCGCCTTCTCCGCCCGGGTCCCCATCCATTTCCGGAGCTCCGGCGTCAGCCCGGCCTCCTGCATGGCCCGGTTGAGTTCGAGCAGCCGGTCGTCGAGCCGCGGATTGACGTCGCCCTCGGGCAGCACCCATCCGCCCAGCTTCGGGCGGCAGTCGAAATCCACCCCCAGAGCGGCCAGGAAATCCCGGAACAGGCCGTTGTCCAGGCGCAGATCCTCACGGTAGGGCCGCACCATCACCGCCTCGGGGCCGAAGATGTCGACCCAGGGGCGCAGCGCCTGCCCGTAATCGTAATGCACCGGCTCCATCACGCTGCGCACCGCCGCGTTGAAATCCGGCGGCGCCGCGCTCATCTTGATCAGCTGGTTGTACCAGGACCGCAGATGCGCTCCCGGAGAGCGCAGGTAGGCGATGACGCGGATGTCGAAGCGGCGCATCTCGGGCGTGACGATGTCGCGCAGGATCTCGGCGGCGCGGGGATGGGCCCCCATGCGCATGAACTCTTCCGAACTGACCAGCACCGCCGGCGCCGGCGAGGCGGAGGCGTGGTCGAACAACCGGCGCCAGATCTTCTCCGGCGGGGTCGGGTCGGCATAGCCATGCATCAGGGTCGACACACCGGCCTTGCGATAGATCGAGAAGGCGAGGCTGGAATGCTTCGCATGGTTGCGCAGCTCTTCCGCGTAATCCACGCCGCGCCGGACCAGCCGCTTCTGGTTGTTGCTCAGGAAGACCTGCAGGGCCGTTGTTCCGGTCTTGTAGTGACCGATGTGAAGATAGATCGTCTTGCGCATTCTTTCCGGCCCCAACCTTTGCGCCGGTTATCGCCCGGCCATTTCGCGGATTCAAGCAACCCCGGCCGCGCTCCGGGGGCGGGATCCGGTCAGCGGGAGCGCTTTGCCTCCACCAGCTGGAGATGCACCCGGATGGCCTCTTCGAGATCCTCGAAATAGAGCAGCTTGCCCTCCGAGAGCACGATCCCCGCGTCGCAGAATTGCCGGACCTGGCCCATTTCGTGGCTGACCAGGATGGCGCTGGCATTCTTCACCCGGTCGGCGAAATATTCGCGGCTCTTCGCCCGGAACGCCGCGTCCCCGACCGAGGTGGCTTCGTCCACCAGGTAGGTGTCGAAGCGAATCCCCATCGAGGCTCCGAAGGTCAGTCGCGCCCGCATCCCCGAGGAATAGCTGCGCACCGGCATGTGGTAATGTTTGCCCAGCTCGGCGAAGTGGGCGACGAACGCCACCAGGTCGTCGCCGTCGACGCCGTAGATCCGGGCGATGAAGCGCACGTTCTCCGCACCGGTGAGCTGCGGGTGAAACGAGCCGGCGAACCCGACCGGCCAAGAGATCGTACCGTCGCTCACCACCCGCCCGCTATCGGGACGCAGGATGCCGGCGATGATCTGCATCAGGGTCGATTTCCCCGCCCCGTTGCGCCCCAGCAAGGCCAGGGACCTGCCGGTCGGAAGCGTGAGGTCGAGGTGGTCGATCACCACCTTGCGCTCGCCGCGCACCCAGTAGCTCTTGCTGAGATTCTCGAACCGGATCATCCGTCCGGTGCCTCAGGCCCGATCGCGGATCGAGTAGTAGACCAGCGCCAGGGTGCCCCAGGCCAGCAACAGGAACAGTCCGGTCAGACCGGCCAATGTGAGGCGGCGCGGGTACTCGCTCGTCTCCGCCAGCGTCGGCGCCAGATAGGTGGCGAGGTAGCGGCTCTGACGCAGCGCCTGCGCCTTGGCGACATCGAGCGAAGCCAGCGCCGCGCGGTAGCTCTGCTCGGCATATTCGCGATCGACCATGAGCCCTTCGTATTCCGCCAGAAGCTCGGGGTAATCCCGTCCGTCGGCGCCGGTCTCGGGGTTCTCGGTCGCGACATTGCGGCGCTCTTCGGCGATGCGGCCCCGGATCGCGGCGATGGTGCGCTGAGCCTGGGTCACGCGCGGGTCGCTCTCGCTGGCCTGCTCGCGCAGCAGGTCGTACTCGATGAGCGCCTGTGCGAGCTGCTGCTGCAGGCTGCTGAGCACCCCCATGCGGCCCTCCAGGTCGGAATCGGGATCGACGATCTGGGTGCGGGAGCGGAAGGCGGTCAGCGCCTCGCGGGCGGTCTTCAGCCGCGCCACCGCCTCGTCGAGATCGGATGTCGCGTAGCGCAGCGCATCGGCGCGGGCCTGATCGTTGAGCGCGTTGATCACCTTCTGGCTCTCGTCGAGAATCGCCTGGGCGATCTGCTGCGCGGTGTCGGGGTCGAAGGCCTGGACCCGGAGCTCCGTCAGCCCCGAGCTCTGGTCATAGGAGACCCGCACCACGCGCCGCCAGAACCACTCCAGGTCCTCGATGCTGGCATCGGGCCACAGCGCGAAGGCAGGGTCGGATCCCCAGTGCGCACTGTAATGCTCGCGCAGGCCGACCCGCTCCTCCACGGTGCGGATCAGAGGCTGACTGAGAATGAACTCGTAGAGGATGTCGCCATCGGAAGACACGCTGCCCCCGGCGATCTGCGCCAGCCCCCCGAGAAGCTCGGAAGCGCTGCTGCTTTCCTCCGAGCGAACGATGAAGCCGGCGGTCGAGCCATACTGATCCTCGGCCACAAGAGAGAGGTATGATGACACCACAACGAACGGAGCGATCACCATCAGCAGGAATGACAGGGCGAGCCCCCAATGGCGCCGCTTCATCCGCGCCGCGTTGACCGGAGGCTGCAGCTTGCGGGAGCCTTTCTGCGCTGCGGGGCGCTGAGCGCCGGGATGTGCTTTTCCCGTGTCGCCTCCGCCCGGGGTGTTCCCGGGCCGAGCGGACGTCTCGTTGGGTTTCGGAGCGCTCGGCTGCTGAACCGCATCTTCCATGGGTGCTGTCCTGCCTCAGGGTCTTCGAAGTGGACCATTTGAAATCCCCGCAGCTATTACATATGAGATCGGAGGACGCCAGTAGTGGGACGCCTGCCCGTGCCTTCTGAACCCGCCTCTTCCATGCCCCCGCTGTCCCCCCGTGTCGGCACCACCCGCAGCTTCGCCACCCTGCGGGCGGTCAGCGCGCTGATGCTCCGGGAAATGGCCACCCGTTACGGGCGCTCGCCGGGCGGCTATCTCTGGGCCCTTCTCGAACCGCTGGGCGGCATCATGGTCATGGCGCTGGGTTTCTCGCTGCTGCTGCGCTCGCCGCCGCTGGGCAACTCCTTCATGCTGTTCTACGCCACCGGCTTCCTGCCCTTCTCGCTCTACCAGGGGATCGCGAGATTCGTGGGCGGCTCCATCGAGTTTTCCAAGCCACTGCTGCAATATCCCGCCGTCACCTGGGTCGATGCGGCCATCGCCCGCTTCCTGCTCAATGCGCTGACCGGCATCCTGATCGCCCTGCTGCTGATCAGCGGCATCATGATCGTCAGCGAGACCCGCGCCCTGGTCGAGTTGCCGCCGATCGTCACCGCGATGTCGCTGGCCCTTCTCATCGGCCTCAGCATCGGCGTGCTGAACTGCGCCCTGTTCGGTCTTTTCCCGGTCTGGACACAGGTCTGGGGGATTTTCACCCGCCCGCTGTTTCTCGCCTCGGGCGTGCTGATCCTCTACGACGACCTGCCGACCAGCGTGCAGAACATCCTGTGGTACAACCCGCTGATGCACGTGACCGGACTGATGCGATCAGGCTTCTACCCGAGCTACCGGGCGGATTACGTCGATCTCACCTATTGTCTCGCCACCGGGCTGATCCCGCTCTTTCTCGGTGTCGTGCTGATGAGCCGCTACCACCGCGAGATCCTCGCCAACAAGTGATGGGCCTCAGCCCCGCCGCGCCCAGCCCACCACCTCCGCGTGGCTGGTGCCGGTGCGACGCAGGACGCCATCCCGCAGCGCCCGCAGCACGTAGCCCAGGAAAACCCTCTTTTCGCCGCCATGATCGCGCACCCTGGAGAGCCATTTCAGCGCCATCATCGGAAGCACCAGAGGAAAGAATGGCCCCGAGGCGATGCGATAGACCAGCAGGAGATTGCGGTAGTAGTAGTAGCTCTTCCACAGCGGGCGGAAGCGCCGATCTGCTCCGGTCATCGAGGAGAAATCATGCTCGAAGCGCAGCGAGGGGTCGAAGACGATGCGCCCCCCTGCCCGGGTCACGCCGAGCGTGTAAAGCACGTCATCCCCGTAGATGAAGAGGCTGCCATCGGGATACCCGGCGCGCGAAATCGCCGCCCGCGAAATGAACAGCCCGACGAAGGAGGTGCCGTCGATCTCGCAGAGATGCCCGGCATCATATTCCTCGCGCCCGAGATGGAAGCCGTCCCGCCCCTTGCCGAAGATCGTGCGCAGGAACACGTCGCGGTGCCAGAACGGGTTCAGCCAGGGACGGTTCATGTCGCAGATGCGGCCATCGGGATGGTAGACCGCCGCCGCCCAGACCTCGGCAGCGCTGCGGTCTTCGGCCTGGAAGCGCTCCAGCGCGCCGGGCTCGGGGCGCCCGTCGTCATCCATCACCAGCACCCAGTCGGGATCGAAGCGCGTCACCGCCAGCCGCATGCCGGTCTCGAACCCGCCTGCCCCGCCGCCATTGGTTTCGCAGCGATGCACCACCAGCCTTGGATCCGACTGCTCTGCCAGCCAGGACGCGGTCGCGTCGGTCGAGGCGTTGTCGACCACCAGAACGGCCTCGAGCGCGTCCGGACCTGACCGCAGCAGACGCGCCACGGTGACCTCCAGCTGCGCCAGCCGGTTATAGGTCACCACCACCGCCACCACGCGGCCTGCCCTACCTTCTGTCTGCGTCACGTCGCCTCTCCGTTTTTCGCTCCACGCAAAGGTCACAATGGCCCGGTGGTGTCAAACGCCCCGCCCCCTTACAGGATGACGCGTGCCGCCGCATGTGGCAGGAAAGATCGGGAACAGACCGGGAAAGCCCATGCAGATCCAAGACACCGCCCTGCTCGGGGTCAAAATCCTCACGCCCCAACGCTTCGGGGACAACCGCGGGTTCTTTTCGGAAAGCTGGAACAGGGCGCGCATGGCCGAGCACGGGCTCGACCATGACTTCGTACAGGACAACCATTCGCTCAGCGCCACGCAGGGCACCGTGCGGGGCCTGCATTTCCAGAGCCCGCCGCATGCGCAGGCCAAGCTGGTGCGCTGCGGCCGCGGCCGGCTCTTCGACGTGGCCGTCGACATCCGCAAGGGCAGCCCGAGCTACGGCAAATGGATCGGCGTCGAGCTGAGCTTCGAGAACGGCCACCAGCTGCTGATCCCGGAGGGCTTCCTGCACGGCTTCGTCACCCGCGAGCCCGATACCGAGATCATCTACAAGTGCAGTGATTACTACGCCCCGGATTGCGACGGCGCGGTGCGCTTCGACGATCCCGAGATCGGCATCGACTGGGGCCTCGACAGCTCCGAGGCGGTGCTGTCCGAGAAAGACGCCGCGGCGCCACTGCTGAAGGATTTCGACAGCCCCTTCCTCTTCGAGGGCACGCAGGCATGAAGCTCCTCGTCACCGGCGGTGCGGGCTTCATCGGCTCGGCGGTGGTGCGGCTCGCGGTCTCGCGCGGGCACGCGGTGGTCAACCTCGACGCACTGACCTATGCCGCCTGCCTCGACAATGTCGCCCCGGTGGCCGACAGCCCGCTCTATACCTTCGAGCACGCCGACATCCGCGACCGCGCGGCGCTCGACCGGATCTTTGCCGCGCACAAACCCGACGCGGTGATGCATCTCGCCGCCGAGAGCCATGTCGACCGCTCGATCGACGGGCCCGGGGATTTCATCGAGACCAACATCACCGGCACCTACAACACGCTGGAAGCGGCCCGCGCTTATTGGCTGGCCCGGGGCAAGCCGGAGCGCTTCCGCTTCCACCACATCTCCACCGACGAGGTGTTCGGCTCGCTGCCCGACGACCCGGAGGCAATGTTCACCGAAGACACGCCCTACGACCCGCGCAGTCCCTATTCCGCCTCGAAAGCCAGCTCCGATCACCTGGTGCGCGCCTGGCACGAAACCTATGGCCTGCCGGTGGTGCTGACCAACTGCTCCAACAATTACGGCCCCTACCACTTCCCGGAAAAGCTCATCCCGGTGGTGATCCTGAACGCGCTCGCCGGCAAGCCGCTGCCGATCTACGGGACAGGCGCCAACATCCGCGACTGGCTCTATGTCGAGGATCACGCCGACGCGCTGCTGCTCGTGGTCCAGAAGGGCGCACTGGGGCGCAGCTACAATATCGGCGGCGAGAACGAGCGCAGCAATCTCGAGCTGGTGAAGACGCTCTGCGGCATTCTCGATGCGAAACGCCCGAAGGCGACCGGCTCCTATGCCGACCAGATTACCTTCGTCGCCGACCGCCCGGGGCACGATGCCCGCTATGCCATCGATCCCTCGCGCCTTCGCGACGAGCTGGGCTGGCGCCCTTCAGTAACGGTCGAGGAAGGGCTCGAGAAAACCGTGCAATGGTATCTCGACAACGAGGCCTGGTGGCGCCCGTTGCAGGCCCGAAAAGGCGTTGGCGAGCGGCTCGGGGTGCGGGCATGAGCCTGCTGGTCTTTGGCCGCAGCGGGCAGGTCGCCACAGAGCTGCGGCGGCAGGCCGAGGTCACGGCGCTTGGCCGTGAAGATGCCGATCTCACAGATCCGGACGCCTGCGCCGCAACCATTCTCGCTGCCCGGCCCTCGGCGGTGATCAATGCCGCCGCCTATACGGCGGTCGACCGCGCCGAGGAGGAGGAAGCCCTCGCGACGGTGATCAACGGGGAGGCGCCCGGCGCCATGGCCCGCACCTGCGCAAAGCTCGCCATCCCCTTCCTGCACGTCTCCACCGACTATGTCTTCGATGGCAGCGGCGACGCGCCCTGGCACCCCGAGGACACCCCGGCTCCGATCAACGCCTATGGCCGCTCGAAGCTCGCCGGGGAAACCGCGATCCGCGATGCCGGCGGGCACTGGGCGGTGCTGCGCACCTCCTGGGTCTTCTCGCCTCACGGCGCGAATTTCGTGAAGACCATGCTGCGCCTCTCGGAGACCCGCGACGCGCTTTCCGTGGTCGAGGACCAGATCGGCGGGCCGACCCCGGCCTCCGGCATCGCAGCGGCGCTGCTGAGCATGGTCGGGACGATGCAGGCGGGGCAGGGCGGCGGGCTCTACCATTACGCCGGGGCGCCCGCGACGAGCTGGAAATGTTTCGCGCGCGAAACGTTTGAGCGCGCCGGGCGGCAGGTGTCCGTCACCGGCATCCCGACCGTCGACTACCCGACCCCGGCGCAAAGGCCGCTCAATTCGCGGCTCGACTGCAGCTGCCTCGAGGCGGATTTCGGCATCTCGCCGCCGGACTGGCGAGACGCGCTTTCGCAGACTCTGAAGGAGCTCACCTCATGACAGCACGCAAGGGCATCATTCTCGCCGGTGGCTCCGGAACACGGCTCTATCCCATCACCATCGGCGTCTCGAAGCAGCTTTTGCCGGTCTATGACAAGCCGATGATCTTCTACCCGCTGTCGGTGCTGATGCTGGCCGGGATCCGCGAGATCGCCGTCATCACCACGCCGCAGGACAGCGAACAGTTCCGACGCACGCTCGGGGATGGCAGCCAGTGGGGTCTGAGCCTCAGCTACATCACCCAGCCCAGCCCGGATGGTCTCGCACAAGCCTATCTGCTGGCCGAGGAGTTTCTCGCCGGCGCCCCGAGCGCGATGATCCTCGGCGACAACATCTTCTTCGGTCACGGCCTGCCGGAAGAGCTCGCGGCGGCGGATGCGCGCGGGCAGGGGGGTACCGTCTTCGGCTACCGGGTGGCGGATCCCGAGCGCTACGGCGTCGTCGACTTCGACAGCGCCGGGCGCGTGCGCGGCATCGTCGAGAAGCCCGAGGTCGCGCCCTCCTCCTTCGCCGTGACCGGGCTCTACTTCCTCGATGGCAGTGCCCCGGAACGGGCCCGCGCGGTCACCCCTTCGGCGCGCGGCGAGCTCGAGATCGTCTCGCTTCTGGAGATGTACCTGGCCGAGGACGCGCTGCACGTTCAGCAGATGGGCCGTGGCTATGCCTGGCTCGACACCGGCACCCATGCCAGCCTCCTGGATGCGGGCAATTTCGTCCGCACGCTCTCGGAGCGGCAGGGGCTGCAGGTGGGCTGCCCGGAAGAGATCGCCTATGGCAAGGGCTGGATCGATGCCGAAGCGGTGCGCAAACGCGCCGAGAGCTTCTCGAAGAACAGCTACGGCCAATATCTTCTGAGACTGCTGAAATAGGCTCTAAACCGCTGTCTAGAGCCTATTCAGTTCCTCAGTCGCGTTCCGCGATCCAGGCCAAGAGCGCTTCGCGCAGATCCTCGGTCAGCGCCGTGCCCGAGAGCTCGAGCCGGTTCTGGTCCGGATGGAACCTGGCCTGAAGGCCGGGACGGGGGCGCAGGGTCAACGGCTCCGGTTTCGCAGCACGCGCCGGTTGCCCGGCAGACCGTTCCGCCGCTTCGGCCCGGCTGACCCAGCGCGTGAGCCAGGCCAGCTCGTCCTCGGCAGTATCGCGGGGTGCCGCGGCGCAGATCTCGGCCAGCGCCGCGGCGCGGCCGGGATCGCTCTCGATCTGCTTGGCGAGCCGCAGCCCAAGCCGCTCGCCGATGGCCTGCGGAAAGCGCAGGTGCTCGCCCAGCAGCGAAACCAGCGAAACGAAGCTGCCGATCTTCGAGCGCTTGGCCCGCGAAGCGGCCGCGAACAGGCTCTGCAACGCCTGCTTTCGGGTCTCGAACACGCCCTGGGAGACCGCGACCTCGACGATGCGGGCGCGCTCGAAATAGCTCAGCCCGGCGCGGATCTCATTTTCCTCGACCATGGCGCGATAGGCATCCGAGGCGGTCTCGGGGCGGCGCTCCAGCGCCAGCACCGTACCGTCCCCGTCGCCCTCTTCCGAGAGCCGCATCAGCGCCTGGCAGCGACGCCAGCCCGAGATCAGCCCATAGCGCCCATCGGCCAGCGGCGTGACCTCGATCGGGGTCTGCTGGCCACGGTCACGCAGCGAGGCCACCAGCGCCGCCATCTCCTCGTCATCGGCCACCATGCGGTCGCGCACGAGATAGCCCATGTCGATGCGTTCGAGTGGCAGGCTGGCGATCATCCGGCCGGTTTCGCGGGCCCGTGACAGCTCTCCCGCGACCTCGGCCAGGGCAGCGCTGGCGGAACTGTCGGCAGCCACGTCGGCGATCGGCGCCCGGGTGATCTGCGCCGGGGCAGGGGCGGCGGCCACCGGCTCGGCGGGCTGCCCGAGAAACATCGGGTTGGCGGGTGTCAGGCGCTTGCGCTTGGCCATGATCTCTCTCCTGTGCTGGCGGGCGCGCGACCCAGGGTCATTCCGCGGCCGCCGCCGCTTCGGCCCGCGCGTCGCGGCGCCAGGCGCCCACGAGCAGCTGCTTAAAGGCGGCATAGGTGGCATCGAAGGTTTCGCGGCCACGCACGTAGGTCTCGCGGTTGAAATCGCGGTAATCGGCCTCGTAGATGCCCTGCACCTGCTCGCCGGCCTGGCCGATCAGCGCGGTGAAGCCCTGACGATGCGGCGACAGCACCTCGCCGAGATAGGCTTGCATGAGGGCCGCGAGCTCGGCCTGCTGGGTGCCGTCGTAGCGCGTCACCACGGCGCGCACCGCATCCCATTCGAAGTTCAGCTCCTCGCGCCCCAGCGCCCGCGCCGCCAGGTTCTCGGCCTCCTCGATCGAGCCGAAGGTGGAGTGCAGCATGTCGAAGAAGCGCCCGGTGCTGTCGAACTCGAGGAACGAGGCCCCGAGCGGCACCAGCAGGATGTCCGCCGCCGCCAGCCCGTTGATGGTCAGGTAGCCGAGCGCCGGAGGGGTATCGAGGAAGATGATGTCATACTCGTCGAGCAGCCCGCTCTCGTCGAGCGTGTCGGTCAGCGCGTCCCAGAGTTTCCAGCCGCGTGCGCCCATGCGCCAGACCGGGATCTGGAACTCGGCCCAGTAGAGGTTCAGCTGCGCCCCGATGAGATCGATATTGGGCCAGTGGGTCGGCTGCACCAGCGTTCGAGGATCGATCTCGAGCGCTTCGGCCAGGGTGTCGTCGAGCGGCTGGGGAGCCTCGTTCCGGTCGAGCCGGCGCTGGTTCTCGGCTCTCAGGTAGCGGGCGTAATGCCGGGCCAGCAGCGGGAACACGGTTTGCCATTCATCCTCGACCTTGCCGCCGAAGATCGAGGTCATCGATCCCTGGCTGTCGAGATCGATCACCAGCACCTTGTAGCCGTCGAGCGCCGCCGACATCGCCAGATGCGCCGCGGTCGAGGTCTTGCCGACGCCACCCTTGAAGTTGGCCACAGCCACCATCTTGGCGGGTTGTCCCTTCGGTCGGTAGGGGAGGTATTCCTTGGTCTTGGAGCCTTCCTGCCCGAAATGCGCCTTCAGCCGCAGCACCTCGTCGAGGGTGAACCACTTGGCACCGCCCTCGGTCTCCGAGCTGCCCTGCGGCAGCTCGGGGTTCTGTTTCAGCACGCGGCGGAAATGCCCTGTCGCGACCGGGATCAGGTACCGGGTGATCTCCCAGGTTGAGAACAGCCGCAATTGCCGGGAACCGCTTTCCTCCAGCCCGCGGCTGGCGAGGTCGGTGCGTCCGGCTTCGCAGGCCCGGGCGATCTCGCCGAAGCGCGCGGTGGAGGCCGGCGCCCCGAGCGCGGCCTCGGCCTGGTCGGGATCGATGTTGAAATAGGGGGGCAGGGTGCCCTTGCTGTCTGCTCGCATCAGACGCCTCATGTGCGCATTTTTTGCCAAGATAGCAGAAAACCGCTCACATGGAAGGAAAGACCGAACACAGAAAGGATTTCTAAGCAAATCCGGGTGTTTCGGGAGGCGTTGAGGCGGGGGAGGTCGGCGAATGCTGATTTTTGTTGTTAGAAATTTGTTAGTTTATTCGTTACGGGGCAAGCCTGTTTGGGCAAGGATTTGAAGATATGGGTTTTTTGGCTGCCTCTTCTGCTCATGGCGACTCTGATACCACGTTGATGCGACTCCGAACCCACGATCAGGCGACTCCAATCCGCCGAAGCCGCGCTGGACGGGGGCTGTGGATAAATCTACGCTGGTGTCACTGAAACCCCGAAAGGAATCGGGGGCAGGGCAGACCCGCCGAAGCGGGCAACGAGCACGGGCAGGACAATGACGGCAGCGACACGCGGGGCAGGGGGGCTGATGCCCGATCGCCACCCCACCGGGGATTTCTTCATCTGCGACATTTTCGGGGCCAGTCCGAAGGATGATCTCGGCACCATGGAGCATCCGGTGTTCTCGCTCTCGACCCGGCCCGACCGGCGCATCCTGAGCTACGAGCACAACGGCACCGAGGTGCAGGTGACGCCGAGCGTGCGGGGCCGGGCGACGATCCACGACAAGGATATCCTGATCTACTGCGTCAGCCAGCTGGTGGCGGCGGTGAATGCCGGGCGCGAGACCTCCCGCCACCTGGTGCTCAAGGCGCATGACCTGCTGGTCGCCACCAATCGCGACACCTCCGGCGACAGCTACGCCCGGCTGCGCGAGGCCTTCGAGCGGCTGGCCGGCACCCGCATCACCACCAACATGGCCACCGGCGGCGAAGAGACGACCAGCGGCTTCGGCCTGATCGAGTCCTGGGAGATCCGCCGCAAGACCCGGGGCGGTCGGATGATCTCGGTGTCGGTCACCCTGTCGGAATGGCTCTACCGGGCGGTGCTGGCGAAATCGGTGCTGACGCTGAGCCGGGACTATTTCCGCCTGCGCAAGCCACTGGAGCGGCGGGTCTACGAGCTGGCGCGCAAGCATTGCGGGCGGCAGCCGGAGTGGCAGGTGAGCGTGGCGGTGCTGCACAAGAAGGCGGGCTCGACGGCCCCGGTGCGGGTGTTTCGCGCGGCACTGCGCAAGATGATCGCCGCCGACAACCTGCCCGACTATGCCCTCACCGAGGAGCCGGGCGATCTGCTGCGGGTCACCCGCCGGGCGCAGGTGGTGGAGCCCGACGCACCGGGCGCGCCGCTGCTGCGCCCCGAGACCCTCGACACGGCGCGCGAGCTGCTCCCGGGCGCGGATGTCTACGCGCTCGAAGCGGATTGGCGGAGCTTCTGGGCCGATAGCGGCCGCCCGCGGCTGGGCGACCCGGACAAGGCGTTCCTGGGCTGGCTGCGCAAGCGTGGCGAGGGCTGAGCCGCGCCCGGCTCAGCTGGCGTAGCCGGCCAGGGTCACCGGCGTGCCCGCGGTCAGCTCCGAGTTCGGCAGGACGAACACGCCCATGTCGCGCAGGGTCAGCGTGCCGCTTTCCTTGGGCAGATTCATGATCAACGTGTGATAGACCGCGTCTCCGGTCAGCGGAGAGCCGGGCGCGGCGGTGTGCAGCAGCGTGCGGATGGCCGGGGACGCGCCGACGGCAAGCTGGTCCATCAGCCAGGTGTCGCCATGCCCACCGCCTGGAAAGGCGGAACGGATGAAGACCGGCAGGCTTGCCGGCTGATCGCCGCTGATCTCGGCCACGAGCCCCAGAACGTCGCTGTCCTGCAGGCCGGTCTCGCCGAGGGCGATGTTTAGGGTAAACCAGGCGGGAGATTTGGCGATCTCGATCCGGGCCGAGAACAGGCTGCCGGGGCTGCTGTCAAGCGTGACGGAGACGTCACCATCTTCGGTGTCCCAGCTGAAATACAGGCCGTGGCCGAGCTTCTCGCCGCTCTTCACCGGCTGTTTCAGGCTTGCGCCGCGCAGCTGCTCGAAAGCGGCGGCGGTGGTCAGTTCGATCGGATGCGTCACAGGGGCCTCGCAGTCAATTCGTCATACGCAAGATCGCGCGACCTCCGCGTTATGGCGCAGCCGGACTGCCCTGTCGAGAATGGCGGCGGCCCGGGTGTGACCGGAGGGTGACGCTTTTCCGACGCGCCGCTCTGGCACCCGGGGGGCGGTTGTGATTTCACTGCAACCGTATTTCACCTATCCATTGGCCGTCAGACCGCCGCCACCCATGCCTTCCCGGCCGCAAGGACTTCAGCCCGACCATGCCCCAGACCCCAGCGCTTTCCCCTGCAACCCTTCCGGTGGTGATCCTGGACCAGGGGCCCATGCCCGAAACGCTGGAGAGCCTGGCCAGTGACGCCAGCCCGAAGCTGACCCTGCAAGTCCAGCCGGATCTGCAAATGGCGCTGCAAGCCGGGACGGAGGCGCCTTTCGTGCTGGTCATCCTGAGCAGCCTGGAAACCGCTCTGGTGGCGGCGCTGGGCGCAGGGATGCCGCCTTCCGAAGCGCTCGCCAGGGAAACCGCTCAATTGGAAGAGCAGCTCGTCGGGCTGCGCCCGCACCGGCGGCAGATCCTGGTCCTCGAACGCTCGGCGATGCAGGCCGACCCTGCCGCCTGTGCCGCCTTGCTGTCGGATCGCCTCGGCTGCGCTTTCGAAACGGATGTTACGGCCGACCCGTCGCTGGATCTGCCACGAGAGCGCCCGCTGCAACGGTTGATGGCCCGGGTTCTGGTGCATGAAAACAGTCTGGCCCGCCGGTTGGAAGACGAGCTCGAAGCCAGCATCGCATTGGCCGCCGACGAAACCGACAAGGTGGCACAGCTTGATCGGCTGCATGCCGCCTTGAAAGAGGATCAATCTGCCCAGGCCATCGACCTCGGCTGGGAACTCGAGCAACGCGAGGCGGAGGTCCAGCTCCTGCTCGCCAATGTCGCCCAGCTCGAGGAGCAGATGCAGGAAGACAGTCTCGAACTCGGCCTGCAGCAGAGCCTCCAGTCCGGCATGGCCGTCGAGGGCGGCCGACGCACGGTGCGCGAGGAGATCCTCGGGGCGGCGCTGCTGCGCAGCCTGAGCGAGCTGCAGCGGGGGCGCGAGGCGGAGGCCTTGCTAGACGGGGTCTATCGTTCGACGTCGTGGAGACTCACCTCTCCGATGCGAACGGTGCGCCGCGGTTTCCGGAAACCCTGATCCGCGGTGCCGGTCGGCAGGCTCTCTCCCCGGCGTGTCGCGCTGCCCCGGCAGGCGCGGCTGTTCGTCGATGTGCAGCATGGCTTGTGCAACCGCCTGCGCGCGCTGGTCTCGGCCGCGGTGATTGCCCGACGCACCGGCCGCGAGCTGGTGGTGATCTGGCTGCCGGACCATCATTGCGACTGCCGGATCTCCGACCTGCTGGACTATACCGGGGCAGTGGTCGAGGAGCCCGGGTTGGCGGCGCTGTGCCGGCAAAAGGCGCGGCGGGTCTACAATTACATGGAGGTCGAGTCGGGCGCCCGGTTCGAGGAGCCGGTGCTGGCGGAGGATCCGGGCGGCGACATCTACGTGCGCTCGGCCTACACGCTGGTTAGCCCGCATCGCAGCATGGAGGAGGAGCAGGAGATCCTGCGCGGCCTCGTGCCCTCGGCGCCGGTGCGGCGTCTGGTCGAGAGCGTGCGGCGCCCGAACGCGGTCGCGGTTCACGTGCGCATGGGCACCGGGCCGGGCTTCGACCACCTGAGCTACGAGGCCCCGGGCAACTGGCCCGAGGCGCGCCACCGCGAACTCATCGAGTGGCGGCAGAAGAGCGACGCGCGCCACTTCATCGCGCGGCTTGATGCGCTGATCGCCGAGGGACGGGCGGAGACGATCTTTCTCGCCGCCGACCTGCCACAGACCTACGCGGCGTTCATCGAGCGCTACGAGAGCCGGATGGCCTACCTGCCGCGCGATCTCTACGACCGCTCGGCACGCCAGCTGCAATACGCGCTGGCCGACCTGCTCCTGCTCACCGCGGCGCCGCTGTTCCTGGCCAGTACCTGGAGCTCGTTCTCGGACCTGGCACAGCGTCTGGCCCGGCCGGGGCGGCCCTTCGAGCGCAGCGGCACGGATTTCTAGGCCGTGTGCGACGATTGTAAAACCAAGATCGATATGGCCTTGTCATGTCGGAATGCCGGAAGGGACACATACTGCACATGTCGGTTCTTGAACTAGTGAAGGGGGGCGAGCGCCCGACCGTGATCTGTATCGGTGCGCCGGAGCGGCATGCCTGGGCGGAGCTGCTACGCGCGGACCTGAGACGGTTGATCGTGCTGGAACCCGATCCCGACAAGGCAGCCGTCCTGCAGGCCTCGGCGGAGAGCGATCCGAGGGTCGATCTGCGTCCGGTCGCGCTGGGCCGGACGAGCGGTGCAGATCTCCTGACGGTCTATAACTTTCCCGGACTGCGGGGCTTTTCCGAGCCCCAAGAGGCGTTGCAGGCCTTGTTCCCGGGCCTGAAATCGCGCCGGAGTCATCATGTGCAGACGCTGGCTGTTGCCGATCTGCTGGCGGAAATCCGTGATCTGCCGGGGCCCCTGTGCTGGGCGATCGACGACCCTGCCAGGGGGCATGAGATCCTCCTGGGCCTGTGCGAAGCAGACGCGCTGAGCAGGATCGACCGGCTTTGGATGCGCTGCGGCGTGGAGCCGATGTTCGCAGGGGCCTGGGATGCCGGGGCGGTCTCGGAGTGGTGCCGGGGCGAGGGACTCACCCTGCTGGAGACCGACGCCTCCGATCCCGATTGGCCGGTGCTGAGGTTCGAGGTCGATCCGCTGGCCCGGAAGCTGAGAGCCCTGGAGGCCGAGCTGCGGCTTCAGCGCGGCCGCCTCGAGCAGCTCGAGACCGCGCTCGGGCAACGGGGTTGAGAGGCGCGCAGGCGGGGCCGGTCACCGGGCTTCGCAAAGCGAGATCGAATGACCGGGATCCCGATGCGGGGCCATGGCGATCCGCGCCATTCTGTGACGCGGGATGGGTCCGGGGGCCCTCGGTTTTCGAGCCTAACAGGCGGCAGAAGCCGGGGTTCGAAGGTCTCCGGGCCGCGCGGGGGCTCATCTCCGTGATGCGCACGGACAACCTTAAGCAGGGTTTTGCCGGTCCGGCCTTTACTTCGGGCGCATGTCGCTTAAACGGGTCATGGCATCATACGCAAGCGAGGCATTGAAGAAGATGAAGGTTGTTATCCTGGGTGGAGATGGGTTCTGCGGCTGGCCGAACGCACTCTATCTGTCGAACCGTGGCCATGACGTGATCATCGTCGACAACCTTTCTCGTCGGGAAATCGACCTGGAGCTGGAAGTTGACAGCCTGACCCCGATCCGCCCGATCGGCGAGCGTCTGCGGGTCTGGAAGGAACTGACCGGCAAGGAGATCAAGTTCCACAACTTCACCGTGGGCGAGCACTATCATCGCCTCCTGACCCTGATCCAGGACGAGAAGCCGGACGCGATCATCCACTTCGCCGAGCAGCGCGCCGCGCCTTATTCGATGAAGTCGTCGGCGCACAAGCGCTACACGGTCAGCAACAACCTCAACGCCACCAACGATGTGCTGGCCGCGGTGGTGGAATCGGGTCTCGACGTGCACCTGATCCACCTCGGCACCATGGGCGTCTACGGCTACGGCACCGCCGGCATGAAGATCCCCGAGGGCTACCTGAAGGTGAAGGTGCAGACCCCCGAGGGCGAGAGCGAGCAGGAAATCCTCTACCCGACCAACCCGGGCTCGATCTACCACATGACCAAGTCGCAGGATCAGCTGCTGTTCGCGTTCTACAACAAGAACGACGGCGTCAAGGTGACCGACCTGCACCAGGGCATCGTCTGGGGCACGCAGACCGAAGAGACCAAGATGGACGAGCGGCTGATCAACCGTTTCGACTATGACGGCGATTACGGCACCGTGCTGAACCGCTTCGTCATGCAGGCGGCGGTCGATTACCCGATGACGGTGCATGGCACCGGCGGCCAGACCCGTGCCTTCATCCACATCCAGGATACCTGCCGCTGCATCGAGCTGGCGCTCAACAACCCGCCGCAAGCCGGCGAGCGCGTCAACATCCTCAACCAGATGACCGAAACCCACCGGGTCCGGGATCTTGCGCAGATGATCCACGACATGATGGGCGCCGAGATCGCCTATCTCGACAACCCGCGCAACGAGGCTGCCGAGAACGATCTCCACGTGGCCAATGATCGCTTCCTCGGCCTCGGCCTGAAGCCGATCCGCCTGGAAGACGCCGGGGGCCTCCTCGAGGAGGTGAAGGACATCGCGCAGAAATACGCCGAGCGCTGCGACAAGACCAAGATCCCCTGCGTCTCGCTCTGGCGCTAAGCTGATCCGGACGGGGCGCCTAAAAATTATGCGCCCCGTCCGTCCAGATATTGGAATTGCACGCGTCACGTCTGCCCTTGCCGTGGACCTCGCGCGTCTGCGGCGGCATTTCGGTTCCTGTGCACATGTGTCAGCCTTCGGGAGTTCTTCGTGTCCACTTATGAAACCAATGCCCGCCTGGAGCAGCGCGACCGTGCGCTGGATCTCGCGTCCCGTTACGAGGCGCATTCGGCGGAAGAGGTGCTTCAGGGGGCCATCCGCAGCGAGTTCCCGGGCAAGATCGGGCTGGTGTCGTCCTTCGGCACGGAAGCCGCGGTGCTCCTGCACATGGTCTCGAGGATCGACCCATATGTTCCGGTGATCTTTCTCGACACCTGGAAGCACTTTCCCGAGACCCTGAGCTACCGAGATGCGCTGATCGAACGGCTCGGGCTGTGCAATATCCAGACTGTAACTCCGCGCCCGGCGGGCGTAGCTGCCGACGACCCCGACGGCGAGCTTCACAAGCGCAATCCGGATCTATGTTGCCACGTGCGCAAGACGCTGCCGATGTTCCAGGCGCTGCGGGGCCTCGATTGCTGGATCACCGGCCGTAAGCGCGGGCAGGCCAGCACCCGCTCCGAACTCGCGCTGTTCGAGGTCCAGGACCGCTGGCTCAAGGTCAACCCGCTGCTGAACTGGCAGGCGGAGCAGGTTGCGGCCTATTATGAGGCGCATGACCTGCCCGAGCATCCCTTGAAAGGGCAGGGGTTCCTGTCGGTCGGTTGCGCGCCCTGCACACGGGCCGTCCGCCCCGGCGAGGATGCCCGCGCGGGCCGCTGGGCTGAGAGCGAGAAGACCGAATGCGGCATCCACTTCGGCGGAGGCAAGGTCGTTCGGGGGAACGGATGAAAGTGAGGCTCGGCTGCTGTAAGAGGGGCATGGAAGACGCGGTCTCGCTCTGCCGCAGAGCAGACCGGGAGACTGAAAGACAACTCGGCAGGCCCGGGCAGGCCCGCGGCCCAAGCGAAAGAGGCACAACAACATGACGCACGCTTTGATCCTGGTCGGAGGGCTTGGCTTCGTCGGGCGCAACATTCTCGACATCGTTCGGGAGACCCCGGATTTTGCAGATTTCACCCCCGTGGTGATCGACGACCTGTCCAATGCGGTTCCCGGTCACGAGGCTCTGGACGTGGCGCTGCATGTCGGCCCCTACCAAGGCGCCGAGGCGGTGGAGTTCCTCGCCGCGCGGGACGATGTCGAGCGCACCTTCGTATTCCTCGCGGGCGAGACGCGCGTTGCCGAGTCCAAGGACCGTCCGCTCGACTTCATCGCCGCGAACATCTCCCATCCGGCCAAGTTCGTGACCGAGGCGGTGCGCCCGGGCGACCATTTTATCCTGATCTCGACCGCCGGGGCGCTGTTCGATGGCACCTTCGAGGTCACCGTCGATGCCGCCTATTGCCCGAAGAATTTCTACGGGGCGTCCAAGGCCGCCGAGGAGATGGTTCTCGAGAAGTTGGTCGAGCTGCGCGGTGCGCGCTTCTCGGTGGTCCGGCTGACCAACGTGTTCGGGGTGCATTCGGTGAAGAAGAAGAGCGCGATCCACGCCTTCACGCGCGCCGCGATTGCCGGCGACACGGTCACCATCAATGGTGACGGGAAGCAGAGCCGCGATTTCATCTTCTCGCGTGACGTGGGCTTCGGGATCGCCACCCAGGCCAACCGCGTGCGGCTCGGGCAGGAGGTGGCGAAGGTCAACATGCTTGGCTCCGGCACTTCGACCACGCTCTGGGATGTCGTCGAGGCCATCGAGGCGGCCACCGGCCAGACGCTGAACTACAACCAGATCCCGGCGGCCGACCTGATCGCGACGGAACCGCGCGACGTGATCGCGAGCCCGCGAGACGTGAAGGTCCTGCTGGAGGATCACATCACCCCGTTCCTCGATGGCATCCGCAAAACCTACGAATACTACCGCGTCTCCTAACCGGGCAGAAAGAGCATCCATGACACCGAAAACGAGCGTTCTGAGCATATCGATGCCCAAGGCAGGGAGCAGTATCTGTGATCTGATCCTTCTGGATTTCTACGCGGAAGCGGGGTTCGATATCGATCGCATTGCTGAGAGATCCCAGGAATCCTCGAAATCCGAGCCCGATTTCTTCAAGGAGTATCAGGGTAAAATGAAACTGGAGGGCGTGTATTACGGCGTCGCCAGGGGGATTTACGTTCGCGATATGCCTATCCTGGACAATATGCGCCTCGTTGTTCAGGTCAGGGACCCGAGGGATTGCCTGGTTTCGGCATATTTCTCATATGCAAAATCGCATAAAATTCCTGTTGATCCTGCCAAAAGAGCGGCTTTCGAGGAAATGCGCAGCAAGACTGCCGAGAAGAGCATAGATGAATATGTTCTGGGGTATGCTCATAGTTATCGCGACAGAATGAGACTCCTGAGGCAATTCGTCGATCGTGGCGAGGGTGTTCTATTCTTGCGTTACGAGGAAATGGTTCTCGAAACAGACGCATGGCTTTCGAAAATAATCGAGTTTTCCGGTCAGCCCATGACGGACTCCCTGAAAGAGCGCCTTGGGAACAAGATAGATTTCACCGTGGATCACGAAGATCCCGAAAAGCATAAGCGGCAAGTTATTCCGGGGGATCATGCGAGAAAGCTGAAGCCTGAAACGGTAACGGAGATTAATGAGATATTAAGGGATGAAATGCAGTATTTTGGATACTCCGTGTAATTGAAGCTCTGCCGAGGTTTCCAGAATACATGTCCCATCTGAAAAAGAATTTTCACGTAGGATGCTATGCGACCTACCCCGACCTGACAGGTTCCAGGCTGGCCGAAGGCGGCAGGCGCCTGAAAGGAATGGAGGGCCGTGCAGCTTCTGATATCCCTCTGGTCAGTATCGTGACCGTCTGCTGGAACTCGGCAGCAACGATCGAACAGACCATTCGTTCGGTGATGATGCAGGGATATCAGAACGTAGAGCACATCATCGTCGATGGCGGCTCTACGGACCGGACATTGGATATCCTGAAGAAATACGAGGATGCTCTAGAGTATTACGTATCCGAGCCGGATCGTGGCCTTTATTTCGCGATGAACAAGGGGCTTGAGCTGGCGCAGGGCGATTACATCCTGATCCTCAATTCGGACGACTGGTATTCTCCTCATTGCGTGGAAACCTTGGTGGCCGCGAAGTTCGAGTCGGGTGCGGATTTCGTCTCGGGAATGGCTAATTATGTCGATGGGCGTGGAAATTTCATAAGATGCCAGCCCAGTTTTCCATATGATGACGGGGTCTATTTCAGAATGCCGCTGCGGCACGAGACCATGCTGGTTTCGCGTGATCTCTACGAGCGGTTCGGTCCCTATGACACGAGGTACTTCATCAACGCCGATCGGGATCTGACGACCCGGATGTATGCTGATGGCGTCAGCCATTTCGAGGTCCCCAAGCCTGTCATGTTCTTTAGGGACACGGGTGTTTCGAGCACCAATATGGGGAAGCTCTACGGTGAGCGCGAACGTATGGTATCGCGCAACTTTCCCGGCATGGCGAAAGACGATGTCGCCATCCTGGCCAGGTTGCATCTGCTGCGCCCGCAGCGGCTCGAGACGATTGCACGACATTACAACCGGCCGCAGTTTCTTCGCGCCGCGTTGGCCTACGGGCTGCACCGCGCCGGCGGGAATGAGAGTGGCGGCTGGGCCGGGTATCCGTTCGACGAGCTGCGCCAACTTGCCGAGGACGCAAGCGTCGAAGTGGTGCAGGAACCGCGCCTTGAGACCATCGCGACGCTGACGACCTCGGATCATGGCGGCGCGGGGATAGGCAGCCAGCGCAGGGTGGAGGCTCTGCGCCGCAAAGGGCTGAACGCTGAGATCTATTGTCTCTTCCGCAAGAGCGGGCATGCCCATGTCGACACGGTGATCCCCGACCTGCCGGGCGCACCACGGCTGAAGGAGCCGGAGGTGCGGAAGGCCTGGAAGGAGGCCGCGGTGGTTACGGCCGATGATGTGCCGGACATGAAGGCGAGCGAGATGTTCTCGAAGGCCGGCAGCATTGTCGACTTCCGGGAGAACCGGATCCTGTTCGACCGCGCCGACATCGTGCACATGCACTGGGTCGTTGGCATGATCGATCTGGAAAATCTCGGTGACGTGGTGGGCGACAAGCCGGTGATCTGGACCCTGGCCGACATGAATGCCTTCACGGGAGGCTGCCACTACTCCGAGGGCTGCGAAGGCTACACCAGAGAGTGCCGGGACTGTCCGCTCCTGGGCGGCAAGAGCGAGATCGCGCATGAGACCTGGAAGGCCCGGCGCGAGGGCTACGCCAAGATCAAGAACCTGCATGTCGTGTGCCCTTCGCAGTGGTTGAGCGATTGCGCCCGCAATAGCTCGCTGCTCGGTGATCGCCCGGTTCACATGATCCCGAATGCGCTGCCCGTCGATCGTTTCCGTCCGACCAACAGGTTGGTCGCACGCCGCAAGCTCGGGCTGCCGCTCGACAAGAAGCTCGTGGTCTTCGGGGCGGAAAGCCTCGGAAATCGGCGAAAGGGGGGGGACATCCTGGCCGAAGCCATGGAGATCCTGAAGGCGCGTGGCGAGGCCGAGGGCGTCGAAGGCGTGTTCTTCGGCTCCAGCTCGCTGGATCTCGGCGTGCCATCACACAGCATGGGGCATGTTTCGGACGAAACGAAGATGTCGTTGATCTATGCTGCGGCGGATGTCTTCGCGTTTCCCTCGCGCGGCGACAACGCGCCGCTGACAGTCGTCGAGACCCTGCTTTCCGGTACGCCGGTCGTCGGTTTCCCGGTTGGCAACGTGCCCGAACTGGTCAGCCACAAGGAGACCGGCTACATCGCCCGCTTCGAAGACGTGCACGATTTTGCCGACGGCCTTTCCTGGGCGCTGGCGGATGCCGGCAGCCCCGAGGCCCTCCGCCGCGGTCTGCGCGGACATCTCAAGGCTCATAGACACAATGATCCTGAGACGGCGGTTGCGCGGCATATTGCCCTTTACCGTGCCGCCTTGAGAGAGGCGTTGGAGAACCGCGACACGCACACCAAACTGGAGGCGTTGAGTGTACGGGCCAGCTGAGGCAAGGAGCCAGGCGCGCATTTTCCGCATGGTCTCCAGCCCGCGCCTTCACAACGAGATTTTAACGGAGAGAACATGACCAAACGTGCCCTCATCACCGGCGTGACCGGACAGGATGGCTCTTATCTCGCGGAGTTTCTCTTGGCCAAGGGCTACGAGGTGCACGGGATCAAGCGTCGCGCCTCGTTGTTCAATACCCAGCGGGTCGACCACATCTACCAGGATCCGCATGTCAGCGATCAGAACTTCAAGCTGCATTACGGCGATCTGACCGACACCTCGAACCTGACCCGGATCATCTCCGAGGTGGCGCCCGACGAGGTCTACAACCTCGGCGCCCAGTCCCACGTGGCGGTCAGCTTCGAGGCGCCGGAATACACTGCCGATGTCGATGGTACCGGCACCCTGCGGCTGCTCGAGGCGATCCGCTTCCTCGGGCTGGAGAAGAAGACCCGGTTCTACCAGGCTTCGACCTCCGAGCTCTACGGGCTGGTGCAGGAGATCCCGCAGACCGAAACAACGCCGTTCCACCCGCGTTCGCCCTACGCTGTGGCCAAGATGTATGCCTACTGGATCGCGGTGAACTACCGCGAGGCCTACGGGATGTATGCCTGCAACGGCATCCTCTTCAACCACGAGTCCCCCCGCCGGGGCGAGACCTTCGTGACCCGCAAGATCACCCGCGGCCTGTCCAACATCGCGATGGGCCTCGAACCCTGTCTCTACATGGGCAATATCGACAGCCTGCGCGACTGGGGTCATGCCAAGGACTATGTCCGCATGCAGTGGATGATGCTGCAGCAGGACACGGCCGAGGATTTCGTCATCGCCACCGGCGTGCAGTACTCGGTGCGCGAGTTCATCACCTGGACCGCCGCGGAGCTGGGCATGGAACTGGAGTTCTCCGGCGAGGGTGTCGACGAGATCGCCACCGTAAAGTCGGTCGACAACGCCATCTCGCCGCTGGTCAAGACCGGCGACGTGGTGATGCGGATCGACCCGCGCTACTTCCGCCCCGCCGAGGTGGACACCCTGCTGGGCGATCCGACCAAGGCCAAGGAAAAGCTGGGCTGGGTGCCGGAGATCACCGCGCAGGAAATGTGTGCCGAGATGGTGGCGGATGACCTCAAGGCGGCCCGGCGTCATGCCCTGCTCAAGGAGCATGGAATGGCGCTTCCTGTCAGCCTCGAAAACGGGTGAGCCGATCGGCGCCGCGCGGAGGCTCTCGCATGAGATCTGCCCCTGTTGTGGCGCTGCCGACCCAGGAGAAAGAATGCCCGCTGCGTTCCTTGTGCCCTTGTTCGCGAAAAAGGCAGCCGATACCACGTGACTGCCGGTCGCGCGGGAGCGGCCAAGCTTGCGCCTGTGCTGTAGACATAACCGGATTGGAATTGGAAAAATGACGACGAACGAGACCCAGAAGCCGCCTTCCTCGCAGGCTGACGATGCTCAGCAGGCGCTGCGGGCGAGCGTATTGGCGGCAGCTCGTACCTATTTTGACGCGCTTCCGAAGCCCGAGTTCATCCCGGGAGAGACCTATATCCCGCCGTCGGGCAAGGTCCTCGATACCAAGGATGGCCTGAACCTGATCGATGCCAGCCTCGACATGTGGCTCACCGCAGGCCGTTTCGCCGATCAGTTCGAAACCAACCTGGCCAAGAGCTTCGGACGGAAGCTCTCGAAGCTGACCGTTTCGGGCTCCGCGGCGAACCTGCTCGCGTTCACGACGCTGACCTCGCCCAAGCTGGGGGACAAGCGGATCATGCCCGGATCCGAGGTCATCACCGTGGCGGCGGGCTTCCCGACGACGGTTGCCCCGATCATCCAGAACGGCTGTGTGCCGGTCTTCGTCGATGTCGATCTCGAGACCCACAACGTCGATGTCGACGCCCTGGAAGCCGCGATCACCGAGAAGACCAGGGCGGTGATGATTGCGCATAGCCTGGGGAACCCGTTCGACGTGATCCGGGTCGCCGAGATCTGCAAGAAGCACGACCTCTACCTCATCGAGGATTGCTGCGACGCCTTCGGTGCCACCATCGGTGACAAGGGCGTGGGAACCTTCGGCGATCTTGCGACCCTGTCGTTCTATCCCGCGCATCACATCACCATGGGAGAGGGCGGCGCGGTCCTGATGGACTCGATGCGGCTGGCCCGCATCTGCGAGTCCTTCCGGGATTGGGGACGGGATTGCTATTGCAAGCCGGGCAAGGACAACACCTGCGGCAAGCGCTTCGGCTGGAAACTCGGCGATCTGCCCGAAGGCTACGACCACAAGTATACCTACAGCCATATCGGCTACAATCTGAAGGTCTCGGACATGCAGGCCGCTGTGGGTCTGAGCCAGCTCGACAAGCTCGACCTGTTCGTCGAGCGCCGCCGCGAGAACTTCAAGGGGCTGACCGATCGCCTCAAGGCCGCGGGGCTGGATGAGTATTATCACCTGCCCGTAGCGACCCCAGGTTCGAACCCCTCGTGGTTCGGCTACCTGATGACGGTTCGCGACGGGTCCGGCCTGCAGCGGACCGCCGTCACCTCCCGCCTCGAGGAGCGCAAGGTCGGCACCCGGCTGCTCTTCGCCGGCAACCTGGTGCGGCAACCGGCCTTCAAGGATCAGAATTACCGCGTCCACGGCAGCCTGGACGTGACCGACAAGATTATGAACGATGCATTCTGGCTGGGTGTCTGGCCGGGTATCGACGATGCCCGGATGGATTACATGGTGGAAACCCTGTCCGACATTACGAAAGAGCTTCTCTCATGAAAGCAGTTATTCTTGCCGGGGGATATGGCACCCGACTGGCCGAGGAAACGGCGACCATTCCCAAGCCGATGGTCGAGGTCGGAGGCCGTCCGATTCTGTGGCACATCATGAAGATCTACAGCCAGCATGGCATAAATGACTTCGTGATCTGCCTGGGATACAAGGGCACGGTCATCAAGAACTTCTTCGCGAACTACGCGATGAACATGTCGAATGTCACCTTCGATTTCGAAGCCGGCACCACCACGCTTGAAAACCCTCGCGCCGAGAAGTGGAAGGTCACGCTGGTCGATACCGGCGAGGGGACCTTGACCGGCGGACGGCTGAAGCGGGTGGGGCACCTTCTCGACGACACGTTCTGCCTCACCTACGGCGACGGGGTCGGGGACATCGACATCACGGCCCTGGTCGATTTCCACAAGAGCCATGGCCGGAAGGCAACGGTGACCGCGGTGGCCCCTCCCGGCCGTTTCGGACTGCTGGACCTCGACAATCACAAGGTCAGCGGGTTCGTCGAAAAGCCGGTCGGCGATGGCGGCCGGATCAACGGGGGGTATTTCGTCCTCGAGCCGTCTGTGCTGGACTATATCGAAGGCGATCAGACCACCTGGGAACAGGAGCCCATGCGCAACCTGGTCGCCGATGGCGAGATGCAGGCCTATTTCCATAATGGGTTCTGGAGGCCGATGGACACCTTGCGCGACAAGCAGAACCTGGAGGCGCTTTGGCAGAGCCCCGACGGAGCGCCCTGGAAAAGCTGGTAAATTGCTCTTGGGCGCCCGTGGCGCCCGACCTCCAACTGCGCTGCTCTAGTTTGTCACCGATAAGGGAGCCTCATCATGCCACTGTTCGATCGCGCGCGAATGGACGAGGCCATCAAGACCTCCCGTATGGCGGCACTGGATTACCTCGCCTCGACCTACGAGACCCGCTGGTTCAAGGCGGAGCATATCAAGTCGATCGTCAGGCAGGTCTATCCCGGCACCATCTTCCGTGACTCGATGGGACTGTGCGCGCATTTGCAGAAAGAGTTCTCCGATCGGGGCATCGATGATTTCGGCTTCGCCGGAATGGAACCGATGCCCCTGCTGGACTTGTGGTCGACCACCTTCTCGCAAAATCCGAAATTCGTTCCGGAGCTGGTTCCCTACGAGCTCGAGCGCGAGCAGCTGGTCAGACTGCGGCAACAACAAGAGCTGGAAGTGCGCCTCAGGCACCAGAGGACCGTCAGCCCCGCGCCGATGATGGTCGATGCGGTTCGGCGGCACGCGGTCGACATTCCCCTAATGCGCAATGGGCGTTTGACCCGCGTGCCCCCCGACAGCTCCTTCCTCGCGCTGGACAGCAATGGGCATGCCGCCGTCGGATACGTCTTCGAACATCCGGGCGTCCAGCTGGCGTTTCTTTTCGGAGGCAATGCGGCGGAGCCGATCCTGCGCGCCACGGTCGCGATGTTCGACGACGGGCAATTGATCGCCCTTGTCGGCAAGGACAACGCCTTCATCAAGATCCCCAACACCCTGTTCCGCCTGCTGCGGCGTCTGGAAGAGCGGCGGGAAACGCCGCGGACCGTTTCCGCGCGCGGTAGCGCCGACAGGGACGAAAGGCCGATCGTCAGTGCCCTGGGGTTCAGCCGGAACTTCGGCCATACGATCATCAATGACCTGGCGGGCTGGGAGCTGACGGAGCAGTTCCTTCGTCAAGGCATGATCGACAAGGTGCTTCTCGATGAAGGCGGCCTGGCGGCCGCCGAGACCTTCTATCGTGGCATCCGCACGTCGGAAAAGACCGAGCGGGTCCAGGTCACGATCCCGTTCTTTCACGATTCACGCGACGAGCTCTTCGTCAAATTGAGCCACCAGCTGCCCCTGGACGAGACCACCCGAAGGGTGATCAAGAGCGGCCGGGCATTGCTGCGGAAGCGCCGGGGGGATGGTCATGCCGATCTGCTCGACCTGGCCCGCACGCCCGAACGCAAGAGGATGGTCCTCGGTGTCGGGCGGCGCCCCGGGAGCCGGAACCCGATCAACGAAAAGCAGTTCGTCCTGCAGCTGAGCGACAAGATCGTCGAGCTTTTCGGTCCGGACATGACCGTGCTCGTGGATGGGATGACATCGACCTATCGCCAGTTCCGAGACGGGCAGGAGATCGAGGACGCCTATTGCGACGAAATCATCGCCGCGCTGCGCGAGCGGCATGGGCCGCGCCTGAGCCTGGTGCGCATGGCCGGTCTGACACTGCCTGAAAAGGTGGTGGTTGCGGACGGGGCACGTCTTGGGATCTACCCCTATGGGAGCGGCATGGTCGCCGGGATCTTCCTTCTCGATCTCCATGTCATGCTGCATGGCCCGGCGGGCTTCACCGACAATCGGGCCTGGGATTGGCACATCGAGCCGGCCTGTCGGTTGGGCCGCTCTCACGGCTTCGATTTCCTGCCCCGGAAATCGGCTGAAAATCGTGGGTACCATATCGATATACCGGCTGCGCTGACCCTGTTCGAAAGCCGGGCGAGCGAGTTGGTCGGCGTCGAGCGCGACAGCCAGAACGGCGACGCTCGGATCTCTACATGCAACGAGGGCATTGGAACGTGATGATTGCACATGCACAGAGCCAGGTGGTCGCTCCGGATTTCTGGGCTGGCAAACGGGTGTTCATGACCGGCCACACCGGCTTCAAGGGAGGCTGGCTGTCGGAATGGCTTCTCGAGATGGGGGCCGAGCTTTGTGGCTACGCTCTGGCGCCCGTCTCCGAGGGGACCGTTTCCGGCTTCGCTCCGTTCTTCGAAGAGCTCGAACTGTCCGGCCGGATGACCCATGTCATCGGCGATATTCGCGACAGCGAAAAGATGACCAGGGCGTTGCTCGACTTTGATCCCGAGATCGTCATTCACATGGCCGCCCAGCCGCTGGTCCGCCTGTCCTACCGCGAGCCGGTCGAGACCTACGACGTGAATGTCATGGGGACAGTGCGCCTGCTCGAGGCGTGCCGTCAGTTGAAGAACCTCAAGACGATCCAGATCGTCACGTCGGACAAATGCTATGACAACCGGGAACAGATCTGGGGCTATCGGGAACACGACCCGATGGGCGGATTCGACCCGTATTCCAATTCCAAGGGCTGCGCCGAGCTCGTCACCAGCGCCTACCGCAACAGCTTCTTTCACCCCGACGCCTATGACGACCACGGTGTCTCGGTCTGTTCGGGGCGGGCCGGGAACGTGATCGGTGGCGGGGATTGGAGTCTCGACAGGCTGATCCCCGATGCCATGCGGGCCCATTGCACCGGCAACGCGCTGACGATCCGCGCCCCCCATGCCATTCGGCCGTGGCAGCATGTCCTTGAACCTCTCTCAGGGTACCTGACGCTGATCCAGGCCAGCTACGAACGCCCCAGGGACGTGGCGCAGGGGTGGAATTTCGGGCCGCGGGACAGCGAAGCGATGAATGTCCGCAAAGTCATGACCGTGCTTCAGGAACACCTGGGAGACGGGTTTTCCTGGACGGAACAGGTTGATCCGCAGGATCTGCACGAGGCGACCTGGCTCAAGCTCGATTGCACGGCGGCGCTGGAATGGCTCGGATGGGCTCCGCGCTTCACCACGTCCGAAGCTCTCGGCATGACG
Source organism: Salipiger bermudensis (assembly GCF_019801965.1). GTDB lineage: Bacteria > Pseudomonadota > Alphaproteobacteria > Rhodobacterales > Rhodobacteraceae > Salipiger > Salipiger bermudensis_A. Next base: position 2,331 of record NZ_JAHVIA010000014.1, on the reverse strand, counting down.
GCGCAATGGTATGGATCCAGCGATCCGGCGGCGCGGCGCCAGATCGTCAGCGAGCAGATTTCACGTATGCTTTCCCCTCTGGCAGCATGACACGGCTTGTTACGGGGGCGAGTGGTTTCCTGGGCGGCAAGCTTGTCCAGAAGCTCGTGCACGAGGGCGCGCGGGACATTGTCCTGCTTACCCGCACGGGCGCGGATCTGGGCAATCTTCCCAAGGAGGCGCGCACGCAATGCAAGGTCGTCGTCGCGGACGATACCCAGAGCATCATCGAAACCGTCCGCGATCTCGCTCCGGAGATCGTGTATCACTGCGCCAGCCGCGTGCTGACGGATTACCGCATCGAGGATGTCGACGATCTGATCCGCTCCAACCTGGGTCTGTTCACGGCCCTGCTCGAAGGGCTGGCACGCAGCGATCTGCAGCAGATGCGGATCGTCAATCTTGGCACCTATCTCGAACACGATGCCTCCGGCGCGCCGGATCCCAACTCGCTCTACGCGGCGACCAAGCTCGCCCAGGCGCAGATCGCGGCCTACTACGCCCGCGGTGACCGGTTGCGGATGATCACGCTCAAACCGTCCTTGATCTACGGCCCCGGAGAACGGCGACCCCGTCTCATGCGGCTGCTGATCGACGCGGCGCTCGAGGGGCGGCGTCTCGAGCTGTCGCCCGGGGAGCAGGTTCTGGATTTCATCCATGTCGACGACGTGGTTTCGGCCGTGCTGGCTGCCGGGTCCCGTATCGAAGCCGGGGCAGGGGCCCCTCAGGAATGCTACTTCGTGCTGTCCGGAGAAGCGGCCTCGCTGCGAAACATGGTTGGCCGGATCGAACGCGTCACCGGTCTTGAGCTGGATGTCGCCTGGGGCGCCAAACCCTACAAGGCGACCGAAGTGATGCATCCCTACCTGGACGGCCCTCGTCTGCCAGGCTGGACACCATCGATCACCCTGGAGCACGGCGTCCTCGAGATGTTGCAGGCGGCGCGCTCGGACAGGGAAACTCGGGAGATTTGAACGCCATGAAAATCTACGTTGCCGGTCATCGCGGCATGGTCGGCGGGGCCATCCTGCGTCAGCTTCAGGCGCGCCAGAGCGCCGGCGAGGCGCTTGAGCTCCTCACCCGCAGTTCTGCCGAGCTCGATCTGACCTCGCAGCCCGACGTGCGGGCCTTCATGCAGGCCGAGAAGCCCGACGTGGTGATCCTCGCCGCGGCGAAGGTCGGGGGCATCCATGCCAACAACACCTACCCGGCCGAGTTCATCTACGAAAACCTGATGATCGAGTGCAACGTGATCCACGAGGCCCATGCCGCCGGGGTCACGCGTCTCCTGCAACTCGGATCGTCCTGCATCTATCCCAAGGCGGTGCCGCAGCCGATGCGCGAGGACGCCTTGCTGACCGGAACGCTCGAGCCGACCAACGAGCCCTATGCCATCGCCAAGATCGCCGGGATCAAGCTCTGCGAGAGCTACAACCGCCAGTACGGGGTCGATTATCGTTCGGTGATGCCCACCAACCTCTACGGCCCCGGTGACAATTTCCACCCCGAAAACTCCCACGTTCTACCGGCCCTGATCCGGCGCTTCCACGAAGCCGCTCTGGACGGCCGCGACGAGGTGGTGATCTGGGGCTCCGGCAAGCCGATGCGCGAGTTCCTGCATGTCGATGACATGGCCGAGGCGTCGCTCTTCGTGCTGGAGCTCGACAAGACGATCTACGAGGCCAATACCCAGCCGATGCTGAGCCATATCAACGTCGGCTCCGGCAGCGACGTGACGATCCTGGAACTGGCGCAGATGGTCGCGAAGGTCACCGGCTTCCAGGGGCGCATCACCACCGATCCGAGCAAGCCCGACGGCACCATGCGCAAGCTGATGGACGTGAGCCGCCTGGCGCAGATGGGCTGGACCGCCCGCATCGGTCTCGAGGAAGGCATTCGCGAGACCTACGAGTGGTTCCTGTCGCAACCGGTCTCGGAGCTTCGGGCGAAGTAACACACCAGATCTTTCGCACCGGTTGGGGGCCTCACTCGAGCGCCCCTGACCGGGTAGTTGCGCGAACCGAGCTTCCCGGGGGCCTGCGATTGCGTGCCGGCCTCGTCTCCGGTCTTCCCCTCAGGGTTCGCCCAGAAAGAACTGGGCGCTTTCGCATGTCTCCGGCACGATGCATATATTATTACATAATAAACATTCCGTGACTTTTTAGCGAGCAAGGGTGCGCGCTACCCTCAAGTGCGACTCCCATTAGAAAACAGATGGTTATCTAATGGAGAGAGCCTGCCATGGGAGCGGTATACACGCAACTGAGCGTCAAGGAACGTGTTCAGATCGAA
>NZ_JAHVIA010000013.1 GCF_019801965.1 Salipiger bermudensis | reverse complement strand
CGTGCGCCTCAGCGCCGCCGGTGAAGGGGCTTTTACGGATACCTCCCAACACCCGCAACCCCTTTTTTAGGAAAACGTCATGATTTTCCAAAATCACTAGCAAAATATAATAAATACAACGATTTAGAAACGCGATTTTCTGAAAGACAACCACCCAAAACCGCCCTGACCCAAGGGCAAGACACAACCCCCGAGTCGTCAGAGAGGCGGACCGGAGCGGACTCGGATCTACATATTGGGGTCGCTAACATTCCGAACCACAAAAGGCCCCGACTCGTGCCTCTTTTCGACGGCGAGTCACCGGTGCTCGAAGCGGCTGACTCGCCCCGACTCGCGCCGATCCGTCGCCCAGGGCTCTCGCGCGAAACTGCTGCGAGTCGCCGTCCGGCGCCGACACCCCCATTTCATCCCCGAAATCACCGCTCCCTTCGCGACACGGAAACACAGTATATATGGGGCTCATTCGGAGCGCGCGTTTCGCCCCTCCGATCCGGGCCACATCCGGGGGCTCGGGAGCGCCCCCGAGCGCCCGTGCCGCGCCTTCGGATCAGCTGCGCAGCGGGCAAGGTCGCTTGCATTTTTGCCGGAAAACTCGCAGGCAACCGGCAGGTGCCCCAGGGCCCCCTCCTGACAACAGACCCGGAACCCGTTCGATGATCCGTACCGCCTCCCTCGCCCTCGCGCTCTCCCTCACGACCGCGCTCGGCGCCTCGGCCCAGACGCTGTATTTCTCCGCCATCCCCGACGAGGACGAGACCCGGCTGGTCGAGCGCTTCTCCAAGGTCGCTGACTATCTCGAGGGCGAGCTCGGCGTCGATGTCGAATTCGTGCCGGTGAAGAGCTACGCCACCTCGGTCACCGCCTTTCGCAATGACCAGATCCAGCTCGCCTGGTTCGGCGGCCTGACCGGCGTTCAGGCCCGGCTCGCCGTGCCGGAGGCCCGCGCCATCGCGCAGGGCAAGGAAGACCCGATCTTCGTGAGCTACTTCATCGCCAATACCGAGACCGGGCTCGAACCGTCGGAAACCTTCCCGGAAGACGCGAAGGGCATGTCCTTCACCTTCGGCGCCAAGACCTCGACCTCCGGTCGCCTGATGCCGGAATACTGGATTCGCGAAGAGACCGGCGAGGCGCCCGAGGCGTTCTTCGACCGCGTGGGCTTCTCCGGCGATCACTCGCAGACCCTGCGGCTGGTGGCCTCCGGCGCTTGGCAGATCGGAGCGCTGAACTTCGCCGTCTATGACAAGGCCGTCGAGGAAGGCGCGCCCGAGGTCGAGACCGCCAAGGTGATCTGGCAGACCCCGCCCTACCCCGACTACAACTGGACCATCCGCGGCGATGTCGATGCGCGCTTCGGCGAGGGCTTTGCCGACAAGGTTCAGGCGGCGCTGATCGGCATGGACGATCCCGAGCTGCTGGCAACCTTCCCGCGCGAGGCCTTCATCCCCGCCGCCAACGAGGACTTCCAGCCGATCGAGGACACCGCCAAGGAGCTCGGCCTGATCGAATGAGCCTGACGATCCTCGACAACGAGACGCTCGGCTACGGGCGCAGGGCGGTTCTGCCCGAGGTGAGCTTCGCGCTTGCCCCGGGCGAGCGCGTCGTGCTGCTCGGCCGCAGCGGCGCGGGCAAGTCCACGCTGCTGAACGCGGTGCATGACCGGCTGGCGCCGGCGCATCGCGTGGCGCTCGTGCCGCAGGATCACGCGCTGGTGCCGCAGCTGTCGGTGCTGCGCAACGTGCTGATGGGGCGCCTCGACGATCACGGGGCGCTCTACAACCTCACCAACCTGCTAAGAGTGCGGGCACACGATCGCGCCGGCGTGGCCGAGGTCCTGGCGGCGGTGGGGCTTTCCGACGAGATCGACCGCCCGGTGCATGCGCTGTCTGGCGGGCAGAAGCAGCGCGTGGCGCTGGCGCGGGCCTGGTGGCGCGGCGGCTCCGTGCTGATTGGCGATGAGCCGGTCTCGGCGGTCGACGAGACGCAGGCCGGCGTGTTGCTCGAGCAGGCCCAGGCGCGGTTCGAGACCGCGATGCTGGCGCTGCATGACGTGACGCTGGCGCGCCGCTTCGCCACGCGGCTGGTGGGCATCCGCCGCGGAGCCATCCTGTTTGACGCCGCCCCAGGGGATCTGAGCGATGCCGAGATTGCCGCGCTCTACGCAGGCTGAGCGCTGGACCCGGCCGCGGGTCCTGACGCTGTTCCTTGCGCTGGCGCTGCTGGCGCTGCCCTTTGCCGACCTGAGCCTCGGCAGCCACGATGCCGGTGCGGCGCTGGCGCGGATGTTCTCGGGTTTCCTGCGCCCCGATTTCTCCGCCGTCGAGCAGATCGGCCGCGCCATCTGGCTGACGGTGGCCTTCGCGGTGGCCGGCGTCGCCGCCGGTGCCTCGGCGGGGCTGGTGCTGGCGCCGTTCTACCATCTGCGCGGGGTGCGCTGGCTCTGCATCGCGCTGCGCTCGGTGCACGAGCTGTTCTGGGCGTTGATGCTGATGCAGGTGATGGGCATTGCGCCGATGACCGGCGTGCTGGCAATCGCCCTGCCCTATGCCGGGATCTTCGCCAAGGTCTTCTCCGAACAGCTCGACGAGGCCGACCCGCGCCCGGCGCAGGTCTTGCCCCGCGGCACCGACGCGCTGTCGCGCTTTCTCTATGCCCGCGCGCCGCTCGCGCTTGCGGTGATGAAGCATTACACGCTCTACCGGCTCGAATGCGGCATGAGGGCGAGCGCCGTGCTTGGCTTCGTCGGCCTGCCGACGCTGGGCTTCCAGCTCGACAGCTTCTTCCGGCTTGGCGATTACGGCGCGGCCTCGGCAATCATGATCTGCTACGTGGTGCTGATCGCCACGATCCGGCTCTGGATGCGCCCGGCGCTGGCGCCGCTCTGGCTGCTGGCCTCGGTCGTCACGCTGTCGCTGATCAAGAGCCCGCCGATGGGCTCTGGCGCGCTGATGCGCTTTCTCACGCAGGATATCGTCCCGGCACCGCTGCGCGACGGCTGGGACGGGGCGGCGCTCTGGGAGTGGCTGCGCCCGCTGCTTGTGAGCGAGGCGCTGCCCGGAATCATCGCCACGGTGCTGGTGGCGCAGATCGCGCTGGCGCTGACGGGCGCGCTGGCCTTCGCGGGGTTCGGGCTGATCGTGCCGCGGGTGACCTCGCGGGCGGGGCGGATGGTGGGGCACCTCGGGCTGGTGATCCTGCGCAGCTTCCCGGAATACATGCTGGCCTATCTCTTCCTGCAGGTCTTCGGGCCCTCGATGCTGCCAGCGATCCTTGCGCTGGCGCTGCACAACGGCGCAATCATCGCGCATCTGCTGGGCCGCGAGGGCGAGGAGATCCTGCCAAGCCTGCGCCGCGACGCGCCGCGCGGGCTGACGCTCTGGGGCTGGGAGCTGGCGCCGAGGCTCTCGGGGCCGTTCATCGCGCTCTGCCTCTATCGCTGGGAGATCATCCTGCGCGAGACAGCGGTGATGGGCCTCTTGGGCATCGCCACGCTGGGCTTCTACATCGACAGCGCACTGGCCGAGCTGCGGCTTGACCGGGCGCTGGTGCTTCTGCTGGTGACCGGCCTGCTCACCGCCGCGGTCGACCGGATCTCGCGTGGCCTGCGGCGGCGCACCGGACGCGGCGAGGCGCGCCACTTCCGCGACGAGTGCTGCTGATCCGCCGGGTCAGCCCGAGGATCAGCCGCTGATCACCCCCAGGGCCCGGAGCGATCACGCGACGGCGGACGGCTGCCCCCGCCCCAGGGTGCCGAGGAGGACGGGCCGCGCGGCGGCTCGGGCACACGGGCGCCGCCCGTGCCCATCTCGGAGGCGAGCTGGCGCAGCGCGGCGATGCGGTTCTCGGTCGCCGGGTGGGTGGCGAAGAGGTTGTCGCGCTTGTGGGCGTGCAGCGGGTTGATGATGAACATATGCGCGGTGGCCGGGTTGCGCTCTGCGGCGTCGTTGTCGATGCGCGAGGCGGCGGACTGGATCTGCGCCAGCGCCGAGGCCAGCCACATCGGATCGCCGCAGATCTGCGCCCCGGCCTTGTCGGCGGCGTATTCGCGGGTCCGGCTGATCGCCATCTGCACCAGCGCGGCGGCGATCGGGGCGAGGAACATCATCGCGATGGTCCCGACGATGCCGAGCCCGTTCTCGCGCCGGCCGCCGAAGAACAGCGCGAAGTTCGCCAGCATCGAGATCGCACCTGCGAAGGTCGCGGTGACGGTCATGATGGTGGTGTCGTGGTTCTTGATATGCGCGAGCTCGTGCGCGATCACCCCCGCCAGCTCTTCGCGCGAGAGGCGCTGCATGAGCCCTGTCGTCACCGCCACGGCGGCGTTCTGCGGGTTGCGCCCGGTGGCGAAGGCGTTGGGTTGCGGCGTGTCGATGACATAGACCGCCGGCACCGGCAGATCGGCGTTGCGCGCCAGATCCGCCGTCAGCTGGACCAGCCCGGTGCGGTCATTGCCGCTCACCGGCCGGGCGTTGTGCATCTTCAGCACCATCTTGTCCGACGACCACCAGGTGAAAGCGTTCATCGCGCCGGCGACCACCAGCGCGATCACCATGCCGCCCGACCCGCCCAGCAGGTAGCCGAGCCCCATGAAGAGCGCCGTCATCGCGGCCATCAGCAGCGCAGTCTTGAAATATCCCACGGTGCGGACCTCTCTGTTACCGACAGGGCTAGAACGAGACAGATATAGGGTGCGCCCGCGCCGGCACAATGCGCCACCCGGCGCCGCCTTGCGGCCGGTGCGCTGTTCCACGTGAGTCGCGAAACCACCGCGGCGACCGCGAGCGGGGAGCCTGCCCGCCTGCGCTCGCCCGAAAAGCTGCGTCGATCTGTCATCTTTTGCGTACAAATGATGCACGGCCCAGTTATCATTTCTCAAATCCCTGTGAAATTTGGCCCTTTCGGCCCGTGTCGCGACCGTGCGTCGCACTGACCGCGCACGGGGACCGCGTTAGATCGCGCCCTGCAAACAGCGGCTCGGCCCGTGGGCTCTCCCCCCTTTCGCCCGCGGAACCGGCACCGAAGAAGAGGCACAGTCTTGTATAGAACCCGAAATCTGCTGCTGGCCGCGGCAGGCGCTTTCGCGCTTTCCGGCTGTCAGTACGACGTCCTGTCACCGGCGGGCTGGGTCGGAGATCAGCAGCGCGACCTGCTGATCATCTCCGTCCTGCTCATGCTTATCGTCATCCTCCCCGTCCTGTTCATGTCGGTCTACTTCCCGCTGAAGTATCGCGCCGACCGCGAGGACACCTCCGACTACGATCCCGAGTTCGAGCATTCCAACAAGCTCGAGGCGGTGGTCTGGGGCGTTCCGATCCTGATCATCGTGGCGCTTGGCTACTACACCTACGTCTACACCCACCGGCTCGACCCCTACCGCCCGCTCGATCACCTCGAGGCCGGCGCGCCGGTCGAGATCCAGGCGGTGTCGCTCGACTGGAAATGGCTGTTCATCTATCCCGAGCAGGGCATCGCCTCGGTCAACGAGCTCGTCGTGCCCGCAGGCCGTCCGATCAATTTCAGCCTGAGCTCCTCGACGGTGATGAACACCCTGTCGATCCCGGCGCTCGGCGGCATGGTCTACTCGATGGCCGGCATGGAGACGAAGCTGCACCTCATCGCCGATGAGGAAGGCGTCTACCCGGGCCGAAGCGCGCATTACTCGGGCCCCGGCTTCGCCGGCATGGTGTTCGACACCACCGCCACCAGCGACGAAGAGTTCGACGCCTGGGTCGAGGGCATCCGCGCCGAGGCCGGGCCGCTGACCCGCGAGACCTATCTCGCGCTCGAAGAGCCGAGCATGAACGTCCCGGTGAGCCATTACGGCTCGGTGGAAGACGGCCTTTTCGGCCGCATCGTCGAGATGTGCGTGGAAGAGGGCAAGGTCTGCATGGGCCACATGATGATGGTCGACGACATGGGCGGCGGCGGCCTCGACGGCGTCGGCGATGCGGCGGCCTACAGCTACGACCGCGCCCGCACCATCGACGGCTTCGGCAACCGCATCGAGCTGCCCCCGCTGGAAAGCCACGGCGGCGGCCACGGCACCGAGCATGGCACCGACCACGAAGCCCTGAACGGCACCGAGCAGCCCAACGGCCTCGCCTACGTTCTGGCAATGGATCCCAACGCGCTCTGCAGCCCGTTCGGGACTCAGACGGAGAAAGAAACCAATGGCATCTGAGCACATCCAACCGGCTGAAACCTTTTCGCCGATCTTCGGTCGGCTGACGCTCGACTGGATCCCGATCCACGAGCCCATCCTCATCGGCACCTTCGCCGGCGTCGCCCTCGGCGGCCTGCTGGTCTTCGCGCTGATGACCTATTTCCGCCTCTGGGTGCCGTTCTGGAAGAACTGGGTCACCACGGTGGACCACAAGAAGATCGGCATCATGTACATGGTGCTCGCCTTCATCATGATGGTGCGCGGCTTCGCAGACGCGCTGATGATGCGCGGCCAGCAGGCGATGGCCGCCGGTGGCAGCGAGGGCTGGTTGCCCCCGCATCACTACGACCAGGTCTTCACCGCCCACGGCGTGATCATGATCTTCTTCGTGGCAATGGCCTTCATCACCGGCTTCATGAACTACGTCATGCCGCTGCAGATCGGCGCCCGCGACGTGGCCTTCCCGTTCCTCAACAACTTCTCGCTGTGGATGACGGTGGCCGGGGCGCTGCTGGTCAACATCTCGCTTTTCGTGGGTGAGTTCGCCCGCGTCGGCTGGCTGGCCTTCCCGCCCCTGTCGGGGGCGAATTACAGCACCGGGCCGGGGATGGACTACTATCTCTGGGCGCTGCAGATCGCCGGTGTCGGCACGACCCTGTCGGGCATCAACATGATCGCCACGATCGTGAAGATGCGCGCGCCGGGCATGAAGCTGATGGACATGCCGATCTTCACCTGGACCGCGCTGATCACCAACGTGCTGATCGTCGCCGCCTTCCCGGTGCTGACCGCCACGCTCGCGCTGCTGACGCTCGACCGCTACATGGACTTCCGGTTCTTCACCAACGACTTCGGCGGCAACGCCATGATGTATGTGAACCTGATCTGGATCTGGGGTCACCCCGAGGTCTACATCCTCATCATCCCCTGCTTCGGCATCATCTCGGAGATCGTCTCGACCTTCTCGCGCAAACCGATCTTCGGCTACCGCACGATGGTCTGGGCCACCGGCTGCATCATGGTGCTGAGCTTCATCGTGTGGCTGCACCACTTCTTCACCATGGGCTCCGGGGCGAACGTCAACACGTTCTTCGGCATCACCACGATGATCATCGCGGTGCCCACCGGCGTAAAGATCTTCAACTGGCTGTTCACCATGTACAAGGGCCGCGTGCGGCTCGAGGTGCCGATGCTCTGGACCATCGGCTTCCTGGTGACCTTCACCATCGGCGGCATGACCGGCGTCATGCTGGCGATCCCGCCGGTCGACTTCCAGCTGCACAATACGCTGTTCCTGATCGCGCACTTCCACAACGTCATCATCGGCGGCGTGGTGTTCGCGGTGTTCGCCGGCGTCACCTACTGGTGGCCGAAAGCCTTCGGCTTCAAGCTTGACGAAGTCTGGGGCAAGCGCGCCTTCTGGCTGTGGTTCGTGGGCTTCTACGTTGCCTTCATGCCGCTCTACGCGCTTGGCCTGATGGGCGTCACCCGCCGCATGAACAGCTACCCGGATGCGGCTTGGCAGCCCTACTTCATCGTCGCCGCCATCGGCGCGGTGCTGATCCTCGCCGGCATCCTGTGCAACTTCATGAACTTCTACGTCTCGATCCGCGACCGCAAGCGCCTTGCCTGCGGCAACGATCCCTGGGATGCGCGCACCCTCGAGTGGGCGACCCAGTCGCCGCCGGCGCCCTACAACTTCCCCGAGGACATCAGCGTCGTCGGCCGCGAGGCGTTCTGGCAAATGAAGAAGGAGAACTACCAGTTCTCGACCGACTACCAGCCGATCCACATGCCGAAGGGTACGGCGTCGGGCGTGGTGATCTCCGCCTTCGCGCTGATCTTCGGCTTCGCGATGGTCTGGTATATCTGGTGGCTCGCCATCGCGTCCTTCGTCGCGATGCTCGCCATCGGGATCGCCCACACCTTCAACTACAACCGCGACTACTACATCCCTGCGGATGAAGTGCGTCAGACCGAAGCGAAAGGAGCCCTCGCATGAGCAGCGCGACCTACGCGGAGGAGCAATCCATGGTAGAGCCTCTGGCCGAACGCCCGATGCATCATGCCCGTGAGGCCCGGCCTCGCGAGGATGCCCACGCCCATTCCAGCCCCACCCCCGTGGGCTTCTGGATCTACCTGATGAGCGACTGCGTGATCTTCGGAGCACTCTTCGCCACCTACGCGGTGCTCGGCGGTAACTATGCCGGCGGGCCCGCCCCGAAGGACCTGTTCGAGCCCGGCTTCATCGCGATCGAAACCGCGCTGCTGCTGTTCTCGTCGGTGACCTTCGGCCTCGCCATGCTGCGCGCCGGCAAGGCCGATACCAACGGCACGCTGATGTGGCTGGCGGTGACGGCGCTGTTCGGCGCCGGCTTCATCGGGATGGAGATCTACGAGTTCAACCACCTGATCCATCTCGGTGCCGGGCCCGACCGCTCGGCCTTCCTGTCGTCGTTCTTCGCGCTCGTGGGCACCCACGGCCTGCACGTGACGGGCGGCCTGATCTGGCTGATCACCCTGATGGTGCAGATCCGCATGCACGGGCTCATCGGCCCGAACATGCAGCGTCTCGGCACGCTGTCGATGTTCTGGCACTTCCTCGATCTGGTCTGGATCGGGGTGTTCTCCTTCGTCTATCTCGTGAGGTTGATCTGATGTCCGCCGATACCCATCACGCACATGACCACGGCACCATGGGCCAGCTGATGATCGGCTTCGCCCTCGCCGCGATCCTGACCATCATCCCGTTCTACCTCGTCATGGCCGAGGTCGACATGGCGCGCTCCACCCTCGTGGGGATCATCATGGGGCTGGGCGCGGTGCAGATCCTCGTGCACCTGGTCTACTTCCTGCACCTGAAGCGCTCGAGCGAGGAAGGCTGGAATTTCTTCGCTGCCATCTTCGCGGTGATCATCCTCGTCATCGTGCTCGCCGGCTCGCTCTGGGTCATGCACAACATGAACGAGAACATGATGCCGATGCACGAGATGGATCAGCAGATCGAGCAGATGAAGAGCCTTCAGTCCCAGCAGGGCTGACCCTATATCCAAGATCAACCGTCAGGGCCCTGCGGGGCCCTGACTGCTTTCCAGAGGTTGCCCCATGTCCCGCACCGTCCGCTGGCCCCGCCTGATCGTCGTCACGCTGATCGCCGCCATCGGCATCATGGGCTTCACCGGCCTCGGGATCTGGCAGATCCAGCGCCTGCACTGGAAGCTCGACCTGATCGAGCGCGTCGACAGCCGCATCCACGCCGAGCCGGTCCCGGCCCCCGGCCCGGAGGCCTGGCCCGCGATCAACGCCGCGGACGACGAATACACCAGGGTGACCCTGACCGGGCGCTTCCTCAACGATGAGGAGGTGATGATCTACACCCCCTCCAATTACGGCCCCGCCGACTGGGTCCTGACCCCCTTCGAGCGCGACGACGGCACCATCGTCATGGTCAATCGCGGCGTGGTCCCGCTCGAGCGCGCCCAGTCCGGCGACATCTCGCGGATCGAGGGAGAGACCACCGTCACCGGCCTCCTGCGTATGTCGGAAGACAAGGGATGGCTGTTCTCGCGCGCCAACAACCCAGACGAGCAACTCTGGTATCGTCGCGATATCGGCTCGATCACCGTGACCAAGGGCTTCGCAAGCGCCGCGCCGTATTTCGTCGATGCCGAGCGCGGCGCCTCCGACGTCTGGCCCCGCGGCGGAGAGACTGTCGTTTCGTTCCGAAACAGCCATCTCAGCTATGCATTGACTTGGTTTGCACTCGGCGTATTGGTGCTGAGCGGCTATGCGCTGATTCTCAGGCAGGAGCTGCGGTCGCGTTGAAGAGGTGTTTGGCGGGGCTATGACCATCACGAACCGAGACGACAGCCTGCTGTCAGGGCGCTGCGGGGCGCCGGATTCAAACCGGTCCAAACAACCGGCACCCTCCCCTTAAATCGCTGAAAATCATGGCGTTTGCGAGTCGCTCTCGGCCAGGTTGTGCAACTTTCCGCGCATCCGGCCAAACTGTGAGCGTTTTCGCTCGCCTGAGCGCGGATTTGTCGGAACCACTATGTCATTTGACGCGTTCAAAGCCGGTCATCAGCGCAGTTCCGCGCCCCATCGGCAAGGGCACGCGCATGGCGACAGCGATGGATGGTCTTCTCGGCGAAGCGGACTTTAATTTGAGATCAACGACATGAAACGAGAAATGCCCTTGCAAGCTCAGCCCCGCCCCGAGCAACGGACCGCTCGCGCCCAGACTCGATCCACGCTTAACCGCCGCACCATGATCGCGGCGCTCGGAAGCGCCATGCCCGCCGCCCTGCTGGCGCCCTCGGCCTTCGCGCAGGAGGCCGCGACGCCCGAGCAGGCCGCGCCCGCCGGCGAGGCTTTCTCCTTCGACCTGCTCTCCGAGCGCATGCAGCAGGCGAGCCAGTCCGACCCGGCGAGCCCGGCGCAGGTGCAGGGCTTCCTTGCCGAGCTCGGCTACGATGCCTACCAGCGCATCCGTTTCGACAAGGACCACGCCCGCTGGTCCGAGGACGAGGCCGCCCGCTTCCGCCTGCACGCCTTCCACCTCGGCTGGCTCTTCAAGGAGCCGATCCGGATGCACGAGGTGGTCGACGGGCAGGCCCTGCCGATGGGCTTCGGCGTCGAGGATTTCGACTATTCGTCCTACGAGGGCGAGGTGCCGCAGGATCTCGACATGCCCGGCGTCGCCGGCTTCCGCCTGCACAACCAGCTCAACCGCGCCGACACCTGGGACGAGCTCGTGGCCTTCCTCGGCGCGAGCTATTTCCGCGCGCTGGGCCGGGACAATGTCTACGGCCTCAGCGCCCGCGGCCTCGCGATCAACACCGGCCTCTCGGACGGCGAGGAGTTTCCGCGCTTCACCGAGTTCTGGCTTGAGCGGCCGCAGCCCGGAAGCGATCACATGACTCTCTACGCCGCGCTCGAGAGCAACTCGGTCACCGGCGCCTACCGTTTCGTCATCACGCCCGGCGAGACCACCACGATGGACGTCACCGCGCGGCTCTACATGCGCAATGACGTCGCCCAGCTCGGCATCTCGCCGCTGACCTCGATGTTCCTCTTCGACGGCGCCGATCCGGGCGCATTCTACGATTACCGCTCCGCCGTGCATGACAGCAGCGCGCTGGTGATGAACGTGGGCGAGACCACCTTCTACCGCCCGCTGAAGAACCCCTCGCGCCTTGCCAGCTCCTATCTCGGCGCCGAGAACCCGACCTCCTTCGGACTGGTTCAGCGCGAGCGCGGGTTTGACCAGTACCTCGACGCGCAGGCGCATTACGAAAAGCGCCCGTCGCTGATGGTCCAGCCGCTGGGCAATTGGGGCAAGGGCACCGTGCGCCTTCTCGAGATCCCGACCGAGCTCGAGGCCAACGACAACATCGTTGCCTATTGGGTGCCCGAGGATCCGGCCCGCGCCGGCGATGCCCTGGAGTTTTCCTACCGCCTGCACTGGGGCATGACCCCGCCGGGCGACCGCGGCGAAGACCTTGGCCAAGTGCTGCGTACCCGCAGCGGCGAGGGTGGTGTCTCGGGCGTCGAGAAGGAAACCGACGAGCGCAAGTTCGTGGTAGATTTCGCCGGTGGGTTGTTGCGGAACCTTTCACCGGATGCCGAGGTTGTACCGGAAATCACTGTGCAACAGGGAACTGTCACGCAGACCTCCCTGTCGCGGATCAGCGGGACCGACATCTGGCGGCTCGTGATCGACGTCGAGGGAGAGCCACGATCAGCCGTCGAGCTGAAGGCCTCCCTTAAGGGCTACGGCCGAACCCTAACAGAGACATGGTTGTATCAATGGATCAAGCAATGATCGAGACGCCTGACATGAAGACGACCCCGAACCAAGCCACGACAGAGGCCGGCTGGGAACCGCCCGCCGCGCCGCTCGAAATGCCGCGCCAGATCCTCGAGGCCGACACCCGGTCGACCGAGTCGTCGCTGCTGCGGCTGTTCTGGAAGCGCTCGCGCGCCTGAGGTTGCATCAGATGAAGAGAGCTGCCCCTGCCCCCGACCGGCAGACCGTCCTCGTCCGGACGCTTGCGGTTTCCTGCGCGCTGCTGCTGGCGTCGCTCGCGTCGGCGCTGGTCGCCGAGGCCGGGGCCACCGACGGCTTCGGACTTTGGGACGGGCTGCGCACCCTGCTCATCTTCGTCACCACCGGCTGGCTGGCCTGGGGCGCGATGCTGGCCCTGACCGGGCTGCCGCATGCCCGCGCCTGCAAGCGCCCCGAAATCGTCGGCGAGCAGCCCCCGACCGTCATCCTTGTGCCGATCTGCAACGAGGATGCCGTCGCCACCTTCACTCGCATTCAGGCGATGCACGCCTCGGCCACCCAAGCCGGACTGACGACGGATGTCGCGGTGCTGTCGGACACCCAGAACCCCGAGGCCGCCGCCGCCGAGGTCGCGGCATTTGACCGACTGCTCGCCAAGCAGCCCGGCCCGGGGCGCATCTTCTACCGCCGCCGCACCGACAATTCTGGCCGCAAGGCTGGCAATATCGAGGATTTCATCCGCCGCTCCGGCGGAGCCTACGAGTTTGCCGTCATTCTCGACGCCGACAGCCTGATGGAAGGCGAGACTCTCCGCGCGATGATCGCCGAGATGCAGGCCGACCCGAAGCTCGGCCTGTTCCAGACCCTGCCGCGCATTGTCGGCGGGCATTCCCTTTTTGGCCGCGCCATGCAGTTTGCCGCCGCCTTCCACGGGCCGATCTTCACCCGCGGGCTCGAGCGCATGCAGGGCAGCACCGGCCCGTTCTGGGGCCACAACGCCATCGTCCGCGTGCGCGCCTTCGCCGAGAGCTGCGCCCTGCCCGAACTGACCGGCAAGCCGCCCTTCGGCGGGCACATCCTCAGCCATGACTACGTGGAGGCGGCGCTGCTCGCCCGCGCCGGCTGGAGCGTGCGGGTCGATCATTCGCTTGGCGGATCGTTCGAGGAAGGCCCGGAAAACGTGCTCTCCTACGCCAAGCGCGACCGCCGCTGGTGCCAGGGCAACCTGCAGCACATCCGCCTGCTGGCGGCGCCGGGCCTCGCACCGTGGAGCCGCTTCGTGTTCTTCCAGGGGATCCTCTCCTACGTCGTCTCTGTGCTGTGGGCGAGCTTCCTGCTGGTCTCCATCGCGGCGACCGTGATGGCCCCCGCGCCAGACTATTTCCCCGAGCCCAACCAGCTGTTCCCGGTTTTCCCGAGCGACCGCACCAAGGAGATCACCGCGCTGGCCATCGGCATCGTGGGCCTCCTGATCCTGCCCAAGCTCGCCATCCTCGTCGACGCCGCCTTCACCGGCCGCGTGCGCGGCTTTGGCGGCACCGGCAAGGCGCTGGCCTCGCTGGTGCTCGAGATCGTGCTCAGCTCGCTGATGGCGCCGGTGATGATGATGTACCAGCTGCGCGCGGTTCTGCAGGTCTTCATGGGGCGCGATGGCGGCTGGCCCGCCAATGCGCGCGGCGAAGGCCGTCTCGATCTTGGCGAGGCGTTCAAGGCCAGCGCCTGGATCGTCGCAACCGGCGTCGTGGGCCTGGCCTCGGTTTACCTGCTCTCGGTGGATCTCGTGCCCTGGCTTCTGCCGGTCTGCGTGCCGATGATCCTTGCACCGCTGCTCATCGCCTGGACCTCGCGCCCGCTAACACACGCGCTCTTCCGCGTGCCCGATGAGGCGCATCCGGCGCCCGTGGTCGCCCGCTACCGCGCGCTGATGCGGCGCAACGTGCCGGCGACGCAGGCGCCCGACACCCCTCCGACCGGAGCGCCCGCCGATGTCGCCGCCTGACACCAACGCCATTCCGGCGCCCAAGCGTGCGCGCGACCCGCGGATCGATGCCTTCCGCGGCCTCGCGCTGCTGATGATCTTCGTCGATCACGTCCCGGGGAACCCCTACGAATACCTCACCATCCGCAATCTCGGCTTCTCCGACGCGGCGGAGGCCTTCTTCATCATGTCCGGCATCGCGGCGGGGCTGGCCTATTCCGGCGGCTTCGCCCGCAAACCCTTCCTCGCGGCCGCCGAGCCGGTGTGGAAGCGGGCTTGGACGCTCTATCTCGCCCACATCCTGCTGACCTTCTGGGGTATTGCAATCTTTGCCACCGGGGCCGAGATGTTCGGCCTGCCCGAGCTGCTCGAGAAGAACAATCTCAGCGCCATCTTCGAGCGCCCGGGCGAGACCCTCGCGGCGCTGCCGGCCCTGCTGCACCAGATCGGCTACGTCAATATCCTGCCCGCCTACAGCGTGCTCCTGCTGGCGACACCCTTCGCCGTCGTGCTGGGGATGCGGCACCCCTGGGTGCTGGCCGGCCTGTCGGTCGGGCTCTGGTTCGCCACCGGGCTGTGGCGGCTGAACCTGCCCAACCACCCGAATCCCGGCGGCTGGTTCTTCAACCCGTTCGCCTGGCAGATCCTGTTCGTCGCCGGGCTTCTGACCGGCATCCAGGCCCGCAAGGGCACCCGCTTCGTGCCGGTCTCGCGATGGCTCTTCTGGCTCGCTCTCGGCTGGCTGGCGCTGGTGCTGGCATGGCGCTATGCGCCCGGGGTCGGCACCTTCCTGAACCACCAGATGGCCAAGCTCGGCGCCGCCGGCGTGCCGTTCCACGTCGTCTCGCATGACAAGACCTTCGTGGCGGTGCCGCGCATGCTTCACGCCCTGGCGCTGTTCTACGTGCTCTCCTGCCTGCCGCAGGTGCGCCAGATCTGCGGCCTGCCCGCCGCCGCGCCGCTGCGCCTCCTGGGTAAGCACGGCTTGCTCGTGTTCTCGGTCGGCACGCTGACCTCGCTGGCGCTGCAGGTCCTGATGGCCGCGATGCTCGATCCCGAGCCGATGGCGTGGCTGGTGCTGCCGGTGGGGCTCGTGATCATGCTCAGCGTGGCGTGGCTTGCCGAGCGCCGCAAGCAGGGCGCGCGTGCCACGACGGAGATCGTACCGCAGATGCCGCCCACGGCGCTGCGGGCCAGAAGCTGAAACGCCGCCGATAGCGCTCGCGCCCCTGTCATCCGCCCCGGAACGTAGTAAACCGGGGCGGCACGACCAAGGAGCACGCCCATGACCAGCGCCGTTTTCGACCACCCCTGGCTGTCGGGGCTGTTCAACGATCCCGAAATGGCCGCGCTGCTCTCGCCCGAGCGTCAGATGGCGCAGATGCTCGCCTTCGAGGCGGCCTGGTCGCGGGCCTGCGGTGCCGCCGGGCTTTTCGATCCCGAGACCGCCGCACAGGCCGCCACCGCCATCGAGAGCGCCGAGATCGACTTCGCGGATATCGCCGCCGGCATGGCGCAGGACGGCGTGCCAGTGCCGCGTCTGGTGAAACAGCTCAAGGCGCTGGCGCCGGGCGAGGCGGTTCACAAGGGCGCCACCTCCCAGGATGTCGTCGATACCGCGCTGGTGCTGACGCTGCGCGAGGCGTCGGCCCTGATCGACGCGCGGCTTGCCGGGCTCGACAAGGCGCTCGCGGCACTCGAGGCGCGGTTTGGCAACAGCCCCCTGATGGGCCGCACCCGGATGCAGGCCGCCACCGAGATCACCGTACGCGACCGGCTTCTGGCCTGGCGCCTGCCACTCTCGGGGCACCGCGAGCGCCTCGCCGCGCTGCGTCCGCAGGTCGAGCGGGTGCAGATCGGAGGCGCCTCGGGCGACCGCAAGGCGCTTGGCGACAAGGCCGAGGCGGTGGTCGCCGCGGTCGCGCAGGAGCTGGGCCTCGCGCCGACCGAAAAGGCGTGGCACGCCATGCGCGAGGGCATCGCGGGCTATGCCTCCTTCCTGTCGCTGGTGACCGGCACGCTGGGCAAGATCGGCACCGACATGGCGCTGATGGCGCAGCAGGGCATCGAGGAGGTCGCGCTCTCGGGCGGCGGCGGCTCCTCTGCCATGCCGCACAAGCAGAACCCGGTGGCGGCCGAGCTTCTGGTGACGCTGGCGCGCTACAACGCCACGCAGGTCAGCGCCATGCACCACGCCATGCTGCACGAGCAGGAGCGCTCCGGGGTGGCGTGGACGCTGGAATGGATGGTGCTGCCGCAAATGCTGATGACCACGGCGCGCGCGCTCGCCGTGGCGCAGGACATCGCGGGCAAGGTGACCCGGCTCGGGGCGGCTCCCGGAGGCTGATCCTGACGGTTGGTCCGCGCGACGCCGCCTATCGATGGGGCGCGGCTCGGCAATCCGACGACAGGAACCCGTGTTTTGTCCCCAGCACATCCGAAGGACCTCAAAGCTTTGCGCCCAGCCCAATCAGATCGCCGGTCCGGGGGAGCGGGTCATGCCGGATGCAGGCTTTCAGCATGACCGATGCGCGGTGGCGTTTTAAGTGCCTTGATTCCGCGCGGGGCACCGTTGGTGTGTTGAGAAATGACCCCCTACCACGCACGAAAAGCCCCGCCGGGAGCCTCCTCGCGGCGGGGTCGCTTTCTCGTTTGACCGCGTTCAGAACGGCAGGCCGATATAATTCTCGGCCAGATCACGCCGCGCGGTCTCGGAATGGGCGAGGTGATCCAGCGTCGCCTTGCGCATCTGCTCGGCGAAGGCGTCCTCGCCATCGAAGCGGTGCAGCATGGTGGTCATCTGCCAGCTGAAGCGCATCGCCTTCCAGATCCGCGCCAGCGCCTTCGAGGAGTAATCGTCGATCCCGCCGGTGCCCTTGCCGTTGACCGCCTCGATCAGCGCGCTGTGCAGGTAGAACACGTCGGAGGCGGCGAGGTTGAGGCCCTTGGCACCGGTCGGCGGCACGATATGCGCCGAGTCGCCCACGAGGAACAGGTTGCCCCAGCGCAGCGGTTCGGAGACGAAGCTGCGCAGCGGCGCGATGGATTTCTCGATCGACGGGCCGGTGACCAGGCGGCTCGCGGCCTCCGATGGGATCCTGCGGCTGAACTCGTCCCAGAAGCGCTGGTCCGACCAGTCCTCAACGGTGTCGGTGAGCGGCACCTGCACATAGTAGCGCACGAGCTTCTCGTTGCGCATCGAGGCCAGCGCGAAGCCGTGCTTGGAGTTCGAGTAGATCAGTTCGTCATTGACCGGCGGGGTCTCCGACAGGATGCCGAGCCAGCCGAACGGGTAGACCCGCTCGAACTCGGCGCGCTTCTCCTCGGGGATGGTCTTGCGCGACACCCCATGGAAGCCGTCGCACCCGGCGACGTAGAGGCATTCCAATACCTTACGCTCGCCCTGGTGGGTGAACTCGACGCGCGATCTGGGCTGGTCGAGATCGTGGATCGACACGTCCGAGACCTCGTGCAGCACGGTCGTGCCCATGGCGTCCTGCGCGGTGTAGAGATCGGCGGTCACCTCGGTCTGGCCATAGACCATGACCTGCTTACCGGTGAGCTCCTTGAAATCGATATGCACCATGAGCTCGTCATCGGTCAGGTAGCAGCCGTCATGCGGGATGCCTTCCTTGTCCATGCGGGCCTCGACCCCGGCGGCGCGCAGGAGCTCGACGGTGCCCCATTCGAGGATGCCGGCCCGGATGCGCGACAGCACGTGAGACCTGGTCGAGCGCTCGAGAATGACGGTCTCGACACCGGATTTGTTGAGCAGTTGCGACAGCAGCAGGCCGGAGGGGCCGCCTCCGATGATGGCGACCTGGGTCTTGAGGGTAGTCATGCGCGAGTTCCTCCCGTTTGCGTTGCCGCACACTAGCCCGCGCGGAGCCTCCCGCGAATGGACGGGAGCTTCATTGAATGGTATTATTCATGCATGAACCAGCCTGCACATATCCCCATCTTCAACCTCTTCGGGGAAACCACGGCCTTTCCCGACGTGGTGCATTGCGAGGCGGTTCTCGACCGCGCCGGGCTGCATGGCTGGGTGATCTCGCCGCACCGTCACACCCAGATGGCGCAGGTCTTCCAGATCTCGTCCGGCGCTGCACGGGTGACGCTCGATGGCGCGGAGACGCGTCTCGAACCGGGGCAATACCTCTATATTCCGCCGCAGATCGTGCATGGCTTCGAATTCACCCGCGGCACCGAGGGGACGGTTCTGTCCATTCCCTCACCGGTGGTGGCACGCCTCGGACCGAAGACCCCGGCGCTGAGCGACTGGCTCGGCACGCACCGGCACGGTGCGCTGTCGGAGGGCGCGGACGCGCTGCTGGCCTCGATCAAGGGGGCCTATGGCTCGAATGGTGATTTTCGCGCTCAGAGGTTGGTCTCGCTCACCCACGCGCTTCTGGCGGTGCTCGCCGATGAAAGCACGGCCGCGATGCCCTCGCCGCGCGATCCCAACCGGCAGATGCAGCGGCTCGACGCGCTGATCTCCGAGCATCTGGCCGAGGGCTGGAGCGCCCGGGATTACGCCTCGACGCTGCATGTCACCACCGGGCATCTCAACCGGGTGGTGCGCGGCGCGGCGGGGATGAGCCTCACCGCCTATCTCGAGACCGCGGTGATGACCGAGGCCTGCCGCCTCATCGCCTTCACCCGCCTTCCGGTGGCCGAGGTCGGCTACCGTCTGGGCTATGCCGACCCGCCCTATTTCTCGCGCCGCTTCCGGCTGCGGATGGGCGAGACGCCCAGCG
Organism: Salipiger bermudensis; assembly: GCF_019801965.1. Classification (GTDB taxonomy): domain Bacteria; phylum Pseudomonadota; class Alphaproteobacteria; order Rhodobacterales; family Rhodobacteraceae; genus Salipiger; species Salipiger bermudensis_A. Next base: position 35,705 of record NZ_JAHVIA010000013.1, on the reverse strand, counting down.
CCTACCGGGCGCGGGTCTCCGGGGAGCGGACGGGGGAGTAGGGTTGGCGCGTCCAGTGGCATGGAGCGCGACGCCGCGCCATCGCCGGCCCTCTCTTTCGCCGGGTGCGCCGACGCGCGGACTCAAGCCCGCAGGGCGCCGCGCGAGCGCCGGACCGTCCCCGCGGTCTGGCGCTTTGGTGACACCAGCGCCGCGTGTCGAGATCTTTCGGATTTGGCAGGGATAAAACAAGGGGTTCGAAGGGCGGAGCGCCAAACCACCGTCCGGCGCTCGCGCGGCTTCAAAGCAACCCTATTCAGGCCACCAGCGGCAGCCCGAGGATCTCGCGCGCGGTCTGCCAGTCGGCCACAGGGCGCTCGTACTTGTCGCAGAGCTCGGCGGCGCGGGTGACCAGCGCGGCGTTGGAGGGCGCCAGCGTGTTGCGGTCGATGCGGACATTGTCCTCGAGACCGGTGCGGGCGTGCCCCCCCTGCGAGATCGCCCACTCGTTCAGCACGATCTGGTTCGGCCCGATGCCGGCAGCGCACCAGGCGGCCTCGTCACCGAAGAGCCGCTTCACGGTCTGGATGTAGTAGTCGAACACCATCCGGTCGACCGGCATGGCGTTCTTCACGCCCATGACGAACTGCACGTAGGGGCGCGCCGCGATCTGGCCCTTCTGCCACATCTCATAAGCCTTGAGGATGTGGCTGAGGTCGAAGGCCTCGATCTCGGGCTTCACGCCGTGGGCCACCATCTCCGAGGCCAGCCAATCCACGAGATCCGGCGGGTTCTCGTAGACGCGGGTCGGGAAATTGTTGGAGCCGACCGAGAGCGAGGCCATGTCGGGCTTAAGGGGCAGCATGCCGCCGCGCGCCTGACCGGCTCCGGAGCGGCCGCCGGTGGAGAGCTGCACGATCATGCCCGGGCAGTGCTGCCGCAGGCCCTCGAGCAGCTTGCCGAAGCGCTCGGGATCCGAGGTCGGTTTGCCCTCGTCGTCGCGCACGTGGCAATGCGCGATGGTGGCGCCGGCCTCGAAGGCCTCCTGCGTGCTCTCGATCTGTTCCGAGACGGTGATCGGCACCGCCGGGTTGTTGTCCTTGGTCGGCAGCGATCCGGTGATCGCGACGCAGATGATGCAGGGTTTCCCCATGGTCGTCCCTTTCAGCAAACAGGCGCCGCCCATGGAAGGCGGCGCCGGAAATCAATTGTCTCAGACGTCGAAGAAGACGGTCTCGCCCTCGCCCTGCAGGCGGATGTCGAAGCGGTAGACCACCTTGCCGTCACGCTCGCCGCGCTTGGCGATCAGCGTCGGGCGGCGGTTGTGCCACTCGATCAGGTTCAGGACCGGATCCTTGGCGTTGGCCTCTTCCTCATCGTCGAAATAGAGCCGCGTGTTCAGGCCGATATTGATCCCGCGCGCCACGATCCAGAGGTTGATATGCGGGGCCATGTCCTCGTGCCCCTCGTCGCCACGGCCAAGCCAGTCATCCCCGGCATTGGCCGGCGGGTGCAGCGGGCCGGAGCCCAGCGGCTTGCGCGCCTTCACCGGGCCCGGCTTGACGGTGTCGAAGCCCCACTCGCCGGTCTCGAAATCGGTGATCACGCGGCCCCAGCCGCGAAAGCCCTTTTCGACCTCGCCGGCGCTCTCGGGATGGGCGTAGACACCCTCCGCGTTGGCTTGCCAGGTCTCGATCAGCACGTCCTTCACCGGGTTGCCGGTGCCGTCGATGACGATGCCCTCGATGCGGATGCGCTCCCCCTTGGCGTTCGGGCCGGCAATGTCCCAACCGAGCTCCTGGCGATAGATGTCGAAGCCGGCGGCGCCGGGCGCGAGGCCGATATGGACGTAAGGACCAGCGGTCTGCGACGGGGTCTCTTTCAGGTAGTCGAGTTTCTGCACCATTGGATCAATTCCCCTCCAGACGGTTCTCGAACAGGGTCGAGCGGCGGCCGCGCAACACAATGTCAAACTTGTAGGCGATCGAGTCCAGCGGCACGGTGGCGTTGAGATCGAGCGCCGCGACGAGGCTGTCGATGCCGTCCTGTGTCGGTATCGTCTTGACGATCGGGCACTTGGCGATCAGCGGGTCGCCCTCGAAATAACACTGGGTGATCAGGCGCTGGGTGAAGCTGGTGCCGAAGACAGACATGTGGATGTGGGCCGGGCGCCAGTTGTTGACCCAGTTGCGCCACGGGTAGGCGCCGGGCTTCACCGTGCGGAAGAAGTAATAGCCGTTCTCGTCGGTCATCGTGCGGCCGCAGCCGCCGAAATTCGGGTCAATCGGCGCGAGGTAGGTGTCTTTCTTGTGGCGGTAGCGCCCGCCGGCATTGGCCTGCCACGCCTCGACGAGGGTGTTCGGCACCGGGCGGCCGTTCTCGTCCAGCACCCGGCCATGCACGATGATCCGCTCGCCGATGGCGCTCTCGCCGCCCTTGGCGTAGTTGTGGATCAGGTCGTTGTCGATCGGGTCGATGTCGTTGTGGCCGAAAACCGGGCCGGTGATCTCGGACACCGATTGCTGCAGCGAGATCAGCGCGGCGCGCGGGCTGCGCATGACGCTGGTCTTGTAATCCGGCGTCAGCGCCGGCGGATGGCGTTCGCGGTCGCGCTGGTAGAATTCTGCTTGGCTCATGAATCCTCTCCCTGATCGAGCTCTGCCCAGGTCTGCTTGGCAAGTTTGATGGCGTGGTTGGCCTTGGGCACGCCGCAATAGACGGCGACATGCTGGAAGGCTTCCATGATGTCGCTGCGCGAGGCCCCGGTGCGGGTGGCGGCGCGGATGTGCATCGGGATTTCCTCGAAATTGCCCATCGCGGCGAGCAGCGCCAGCGTCAGCATCGAGCGCTCGCGGCGGGCGATGCCGTCGGAGGCCCAGACGGTGCCCCAGGCGCTCTCGGTGATGAGGGTCTGGAACGGCAGGTCATACTCGGTCTTGGCGGCCTCGGCGCGGTCGACATGGGCATCGCCCAGCACGCTGCGCCGCACCGACATGCCGGTGTCGTAACGATCAGACATGTCCGATCTCCTTCAGGAAATGCGTGAGAATTTCAGCATAGGCATCGGGCTTCTCCGCGCAGGGCAGATGGCCGGTGCCGTCGATGATCTCGAAGCTGGCGCCGTCGATCAGGTCGATGGTGCCCTTGACCAGCTCGGGCGGGCTCGCCCCGTCATCCGAGCCCGCGATGCCGAGCACCGGAAGCGCGAGCTTGGCGGTGCTGGCGGCGAGGTCGGTGCCGGCAATGGCGGCGCAACAGCCGAGATAGCCATCCTGCGGGGTGCGGCACATCATGGCGCGCCAGGCTGGCAGGGCGTCAGTTTCCAGAAAGGCCGGAGCGAACCAGCGCTGCATCACCGCGTCCGCGATGGAGGCCAGCCCTCCGTCGCGGATCGCCTGCATCCGGGTCTGCCACATGGCGGCCTCGCCCATCTTTGCGGCGGTGTTCGACAGCACCAGCCCGCGCAGCAGGCCGGGTCGGCGCGCCGCCAGCCCCTGCCCGATCATGCCGCCGATCGACAGTCCGACGAAGACCGGGGTCTCGAGGCCCAGCGCCGCGATCAGCGCCTCGGCATCCGAAACCAGCGTGTCCATGTCATAGGGGGCGGCGGGGCAGCCGCTGAGGCCGTGGCCGCGCAGGTCGTAGCGGATCAGCCGCAGCCCCTCGGGGAGCAGCGGCAAAAGATCGTCCCAGAGCCGCAGATCGGTGCCGAGCGAATTGGCGAACACCACCGGCGCGCCCTGCGGGTCGCCGTCCTCACGCCAATGCAGATCGATCCCGTTCACGTGCAGGCTACGCATCGCGGTGCTCTCCTTGCTGGTCGCACGCGGCCCTAGACTGCGGCGGCGTGTCTCCGTCTCCCATCCGCAGGCCGTTTTCCGAAGAAAGGCAGGCCTGCGCCTCGGCCCAAGTCTTCACATACGATGAATTGAAAGTAAAATGAGAACGGGGCCGCTTAACTTAACCAAACAGGCAAGTAACGCCATGATCGACCGCCGCATCAAGTTTCGGCACATCCAGAGCTTTGTCGAGATCGTGCGCCAGCGTAGCCTGAAACGCGCGGCAGAGACGCTGTTTGTCACCCAGCCGGCGATCTCCAAGACCCTGAAGGAGCTCGAGGACATCCTCGGCACCCCGCTGCTGACCCGCAGCCGCGCCGGCATCGCGCTGACCCGGCAGGGCGAGGTCTTCCTGCATTTCGCCGAGCGCAGCCTCGTGACGTTGCAACAGGGCTTCGACGAAATCGAGCAGCTCGGGCGCGGCGGCAGCACGGCGTTTACCGTGGGGGCGCTGCCCAGCGTCGCGGCGCGGCTGATGCCGCAGGTCACGCATGAGTTCTTTGCCCGGGCACCCGAGGTGACGCTGCGCATCATCGACGGCCCACACGCCTACCTGATCGACCTGCTGCGCCGCGGCCAGATTGATCTGGTGATCGGCCGCATGGGGCCGCCCGAGACCATGCAGGGCATCTCCTTCACCCAGCTCTACAACGAGCATCTCGATTTCGTGGTGCGCCCCGGACACCCGCTGCTCGACGCGCCCGACATCCGCCGCATCGGCGACTGGCCGGTGATCTATCCGCCCGAGGGCGCGGCGATCCGGGCGCTGGTCGAGCGACTGCTGATCGCGCAGGGCGTGGGGGTGCCGCCGCGCCGGCTCGAGACCGTGTCGGGTGCCTTCGGGCGCAACTACGTGCCCACGTCCGACGCGATCTGGATCATCTCGGCCGGGGTCGTCGCCAAGGAGGTGCAGGAGGGCCGGCTGGCGCGCCTGCCCTTCGACACCGCCATGTCGATCGGCCCGGTCGGCATGGTGACCCGCCCCGAGACCACGCCGCCCCCCGCCGAGGAGATCTTCCGCCTCGCGGTCACCGCCGCCATCGAGACGCTGGGGATCTGAGCCGGCTCAGGGCCAGGCGGCAAACGAGGTCGCGGGCGCGCTGCGCCGCGTCAGGCGGCGCCGGAAGCGGCTCGGCGGCACGCCCTCCATGCGCTTGAAGAAACGGTTGAAATAGGCCGGGTCGGAGAAGCCCAGCCGGAACCCCACCTGCGCCGCCTGCAGCCCGGAATTGCTCAGAAGCTCGACCGCCTCGCGGTGCAGCGCCTCGTGCAGCCAGACCTGCGGGGCGCGACCCGTGGCGCGCCGCACCGCCGCCGAGAGACGGTCGCGCGAGACGCCCAGCGCAGCGGCGTACTGGCCCACCTCCCAATGCTCGCGCAGGTGCAGCCCGGCCAGCTGGATGAAGCCCTGCACCAGCCCGCCGGTGGCCACGTCCGGGCGCTCGCGCCCCGCCTTTACCCCGCGCCAGAGCTGGATCAGCAGCATCGACAGGATATGCCCGGCCATGATCGCCGCGCCCGGCGCACCGCCCGCCAGCTCGCCGCGCAGATCGCCCAGCAGCCGCGTCACCTGCGCCCGCTCGTCTCCCAGCGGCAGCGAGAGATCGCTGGTCAGCACCCGGCTCAGCTCGTCCCCGAAGGCGCTGGCTGGCAGCACGTTGGAGAGCGCCGCGCGCGAGATCATCAGGATCTCGCCCCGGCTGCCCGGCGACAGGCGCAGATCGGTCCGCGCGCCTCCTGCGAGCCAGACGAAGCGCGGTGCCTCGATGCGCCAGCCGGCCTCGCCCGCGCCGATCCGCGCGCGGCCTGCCTCGAGCACCATCAGGCAGGCGCTTTCGGGCTTGAGACCGAAGGTGGCCTCGGCCAGCGGGCTGCGCAGCTGGTGCGCCGTGAGGCCGAGATGGGCGGGAAGCTGGGACAGGCGTGTTGGCAAACTGTTCACCGATTGGGCAGGAGAAACGGCGTATGTGTGCAATTCTTCCCTGCACGAGTGCATTTTATCAACGCCTTTTTCCTCTACCCTCGCTGCATCCACCAGATCGCCTCGGGGAGAGACAGGCGGCTGGCGGCACAGAACGACGCCGGGAGGGGCGTCAACGGGAGGAAACTGATGTCACTGAATTCGAGACGCGCGCTGCTGCGCGCGCTGCCGCTTGCGCTGGTCTCATCGCTGGCCCTGAGCGCGCCTCTGGCGGCGCAGGACGAGACCGTCACCATCGGCTACGCGGTATCGAAATCCGGCCCCAACGCCACCGGCGCCGGGATCACCACGATCCCCAATTACGAGCTCTGGGTCGGAGAGGTAAACGCCGCCGGAGGGCTCGAAATGCCCGATGGCAGCCGCCGCATGATCGAGGTGATCGAGTATGACGACCGCTCCAGCGCCGAGGATCTGGTGCGCGCCATCGAGCGGCTCGCGACGCAGGATGAGGTCGACCTGATCCTGCCGCCCTGGGGCACCGGCGGCAACCTCGCCATCGCGCCGCTGATGGACCGCTTCGGCTATCCGCAGCTCGCCGTGACCGCGGTCACCGACAAGGCGCCGGACTTCGCCGCGCGCTGGGAGCGCTCGTTCTGGATGCTGGGCGGCGGGCATGATTACGCAACCGCGCTGGTCGAGACCCTGAGCGCCGCCAAGGAGGCCGGCACGATCAACGACAAGGTGGCGATGATCTCGGTCGCCGACGGCTTCGGCATCGACCTGGTGAAAGCCGCACGCCCGGCCTTCGAGGAGGCCGGCTTCGAGCTGGTCTACGACGAGAGCTACCCGCTCGGCACCTCGGATTTCGCCACCATCCTCAACGAGGTCCAGGGCTCGGGCGCCGACAGCTTCGTCGCCTTCTCCTACCCGCCGGGCAGCTTCGGCGTGACCAAGCAGGCGATCACCGCGGGCGTCAATCCCAAGGTCTTCTATATCGGCGTCGGCGGCGCCTTCCCGGTCTACCAGAAGATCTCGGGCGGGGCGCAGGAAGGCGTGATGTCGATCGGCGGCGTCGACGCGGCCAACCCGGCCATCCAGGACTATTTCGCCCGCCACACCGAAACCATCGGCGCCCCGCCCGACAGCTGGGCCAGCGCCGTCACCTATGCCTCGCTCGAGATGCTGGAAGAGGCGGTCAAGCGCGTCGGGCTCGACCACGCCGCGCTCGCCGAGGAGCTTTCGACAGGGTCTTTCGAGACCGTGCTGGGCGAGGTCAAGCTGGAAGACAACCAGCTGCGCCAGCTCTGGTGGGTCGGGCAATGGCAGGGCGACAGCTTCGTCGCCGTGAGCCCCGCCGACCGCGAAGGCGCCGCTGCGCCGGTGATCCCGAAACCCGAATGGTAATCCGCGCGGGCGGGCCTTGCGTCCGCCCCGCCAAGGACGGCACCCGATGATCCTATCGACCCTCTTCCTCGGGCTGGTGCTCGGCGGGACCTACGCGCTGCTGGCGCTCGGCCTGTCGCTGCAATACGGCATCGCCCGGATCATGAACCTCGCCTATGGCGAGTTCATGCTGCTCGCCTGCTTCGCGGTGTTCATGATGTTCACCAGCTGGGGCATCGGCCCGCTCTGGGGCCTTCTGGTGGTGGTGCCGCTGGGCTACGCGCTCGGCTGGGGCATCCATGCGTTGATGATGCGGCCGCTGCTCAAGCGCTCGGGCGGCGGCGGACGGCTCGAGGTCGACACCATCCTCGCCACCTTCGGCCTGCTCTTCGTCGTCCAGGGGCTGATGCTGGTGAGCTTCGGCAGCGATTTCACCTCTTACAGCTATCTCGACCGCGGCATCGCGCTGCTCGGCACCACCGTCGCCGCCAACCGGCTCATCGCCTTCGTGCTGTCGCTGGTGATTGGCTTCGGGCTCTACGCGGTGCTGGTGCGCTCGCGCTGGGGCCGGGCGCTGCGCGCCGTGGCGCTGGCACCAGACTCGGCCTACCTCGTCGGCATCGACGTCAACCGGCTCGGCCGGCAGGGCTTTGCGCTCGGCGGGGCGCTGGCGGCGGCGGGCGGGGCGCTGGTCTCGATGTTCCAGACCTTCTCGGCCACCGATGGTGTGGTCTTCACCATGAAGGCGCTGATCGTCGTCATCATGGGCGGCGTCGGCAACATTCTCGGCGCGCTGATCGCCGGGCTGCTTCTGGGGCTCGCCGAGACCTTCGTGGCCGCCTTCATCGATCCCGGGCTGACGCTCGCGGCAACCTACACACTCTTCCTCGCGGTGCTGCTCTGGCGGCCGACGGGGTTGTTCGGCAGGGCGGGAGGCTGAGAGCATGCTGTATCTGGGGATTGCAGCCGTCTCGGTTGGGGGGCTTTCCGTCCTGCCGTTTCTTCTTGGCGACTATGGCACCGGGCTGCTGGTCGGGCTCGCGGGCTATGTCACGCTGGCGACCGCCTGGGCGATGTTCTCCGGGCCCACGCGCTACATCTCGCTCGCCACCGTCGCCTTCTTCGGGGTCGGCGCCTACACCGTGGCGGTGCTGAACGAGGTGCTGCCCTACCCGCTGGTGCTGCTCTGCGCCGCCGGCATCGGCGCCACTATGGCGCTCTTGGTGGGGCTCTCGACGCTGCGGTTGGCGGGGATCTATTTCGTGATCTTCTCCTTCGGTCTGGCCGAGTTGGTGCGCCAGCTCATCACCTGGTTCGAGGTCAACGTCACCGGCACGCTGGGGCGCTACATCTTCCTCGATCTCGGCGCGCGCGAGATCTACTGGCAGCTTCTGGCGCTCGGCGTCTGCACGATCGGGCTCGCCGCGTGGATCCGGCGCTCGCGGCTCGGCCTCGCGCTGCGGGTGATTGGCGATGACGAGACCGTGGCGGCGCATTCCGGCATCAACCTCGCGCGCTCCAAGCTGGTGCTCTTCGTGGCCTCGGCAACGATCATCACCCTCGTGGGCGCGATCCAGGCGCCGCGCTGGGTCTATGTCGAGCCGTCGATCGTATTCAACCCGACGGTCAGCTTCCTGACCGTGATCATGGCGCTGCTCGGCGGCGCGACCCGGCTCTGGGGGCCGCTTTGCGGCGCGGTGCCGCTGTTCCTGCTCTTCGAGTGGCTCTCGGCGCGCTTCCCCGATCACTTCTCGATCCTGCTCGGGCTGCTGTTCATGGCGGTGGTCTACGCGCTGCCCAACGGCGTGCTCGCCGCCATCGAGGGGCTGCGCAAGCCCAAGCGCAACGGCGCCAGCAAGGAGGCCACCGCATGAGTGAGCTGCTAACAACCGACGCTCTCACCAAGCGCTTCGGCGGGCTGACGGCGGTGGATGGCGTCTCGCTAACCGTGCGCAAGGGCGAGGTTCTGGGGCTGCTCGGGCCGAACGGATCGGGCAAGACCACGCTGATGAACCTGATCTCGGGGGCGCTGAAGCCCTCCGAGGGCAGGCTGCTGATCGCGGGCAGCGACCTCACCGGCGCGCGGCCTGACCGCATCGCCAAGGCTGGCGTCGCCCGTACCTTCCAGCTGGTGCGCATCCTGCCCTCGCTGACGCTGCGGGAGAACGTCATGGTGCCCGCCGCCTTCGGGCCGGACCGACTCTGGGGCGCGCCGCTCGAGGCGCGGGTCACCGAATGCCTCGAGACCGTGGGGCTCGCCGCGCGTGCCGGTCAGGCCGCCTCGGAGCTGGCCTATATCGACCAGAAGCGCCTCGAGCTGGCCCGCGCGCTCGCCGCCGGGCCGCGTCTGCTGCTCCTCGACGAATGGCTCGCCGGGCTCAACCCGACCGAGCTGCATGAGGGCATCGGGCTGATCCGGCGCCTCGAGGAGACCGGCCTGACCATCATCATGGTCGAGCACATCATGGACGCGGTGCGCGCCCTCTGCCCACGCTGCGCGGTGATGAACTCCGGCAAGCTGATCGCCGACGGGCCGACGGACGCGGTGCTTTCCGATCCCCACGTCGTCGCCGCCTACCTGGGAGAAGAGGATGCTTGAGATCGACAGCCTGCGGCTGGCCTATGGCAAGCACACCGCGCTCGACGGCGTGTCGATGCGAGTCTCGCCCGGCGAATGCGTGGTGATCCTCGGTGCCAACGGGGCCGGCAAGTCCTCGCTGCTGAAGGCGGTGGGCGGGGTGCTGCGCCCGGCCTCGGGCCGTATCCTGCACGAGGGCACCGATCTTGCCACCGTCCCGCCCCACGCCATCGTCGAGCGCGGCATCGCGCTGGTGCCCGAGGGGCGCGGCATCTTCGCCCGCATGAGCGTCGCCGACAACCTCGCACTCGGCGGCCACCCGGAGCGCGCCCGCCACGGGGCCGAAGATCGGCGCGCCGAGGTGCTGGCGCTGTTCCCGCGCCTCGCCGAGCGTCAGCGGCAGCTTGTCGGCACCATGTCGGGTGGCGAGCAGCAGATGGTGGCCATCGCCCGCGCGCTGATGTCCGGGCCCGACCTGCTGCTGCTCGACGAGCCCAGCCTCGGCCTCGCGCCGATCGTCACCAAGGAGGTCTTTGCCGCGCTCGCCCGCATCCGCGAGACCGGGCTGACGCTGGTCATCGTCGAGCAGAACGTGCGCGCCAGCCTGGCGCTCGCCAGCCGCGGCTACCTGCTCGAGGCGGGCCGCGTGGTGGGCAGCGGCAGCGCGGATGAGCTGCGCGACGACCCGGCGGTGCAGCGTGCCTTCCTGGGCGGCACCACCGAGCCGCTCGACACAGAACTGACCTGAGAGGAGATCCGAGCAACATGGACAGCCTGCACCTGTTTATCGACGGCGAACACGTTCCCGCCGAGGACGACCGCGCCTTCGAGCGCGCCAACCCGGTGACCGGCGAGACCGCGACCCGTGCCGCCGCCGCCAGCACCTCTGATGCGATGCGCGCGGTGGACGCCGCCGCCGCCGCCTTCCCCGACTGGGCGGCGGTGGCGCCGATGGCGCGGCGCAAGATGCTGCTCAAGGCGGCCGACGCGCTGACCGCGCGCGGCGACGACATCGTCGCTGCGATGAAGGCCGAGATCGGCGCCACCGAGGCCTGGGCCCGGTTCAACGTCATGCTGGCCTCCGACATGCTGCTCGAGGCGGCGAGCCTGACCACCCAGATTAAGGGCGAGATCGTGCCCTCGAACCGCCCCGGCTCCACCGCCTACGCGGTGCGCCAGCCCGCCGGCGTTGTGCTCGCCATGGCGCCGTGGAACGCGCCGGTGATCCTCGGCGTGCGCGCCATCGCGACGCCGCTGGCCTGCGGCAACACCGTGGTGATGAAGACCTCCGAGCTCTGCCCGCGCACCCATGCGCTGATCCTCGAGGCGGTGGCCGAGGCGGGCTTGCCCAAGGGCGTTGTCAACGCGATTTCCAACGCGCCTGAGGATGCGCCCGAGCTGGTCGAGACGCTGATCGCGCACCCGGCGGTGCGCCGGGTGAACTTCACCGGCTCGACGCGGGTGGGGCGGATCGTGGCCGAACTGTCAGCGCGGCACCTCAAGCCCTCGTTGCTAGAGCTCGGCGGCAAGGCGCCGTTCATCGTGCTGGACGATGCCGACATTCCGGCGGCCGTCGCCGCCGCGGGCTTCGGGGCCTACATGAACCAGGGCCAGATCTGCATGTCGACCGAGCGCATCATCGTCATGGACGAGATCGCCGACGCTTTCGTCGCCGCCTTTGCCGAGAAGGTGCAGAGCCTCACCGCCGGCGATCCGCGCGAGGGCAGCGCGCCGCTCGGCAGCCTCGTCAACCTCGCCGCCGCCGACCGCATCCGCGACCTGATCGAGGACGCTGTCTCGAAGGGCGCACAGCTGATCGGCGGCGGCGGCGAGGGCACCATCCTCAACGCCGCGGCGCTCGACGGCGTCACCCCGCAGATGCGGCTCTATTCCGAGGAAAGCTTCGGCCCGGTCTCGTCGATCATCCGCGTCGGCTCGGTCGACGAGGCGGTGCGGGTGGCCAACGAGAGCGAGTTCGGCCTCTCGGCGGCGGTGTTCGGGCGCGATCAGACCCGCGCCATGGCAGTGGCGCGGCGCATCGAGAGCGGCATCTGCCACGTCAACGGACCAACCGTGCATGACGAGGCGCAGATGCCCTTCGGCGGCGTGAAGGACAGCGGCTACGGTCGCTTCGGCGGCAGCTGGGGCATCGCGGAATTCACCGAGCTGCGCTGGATCACCACCCAGGACGGCGACCTGCACTACCCGATCTGAGCCTGCCCGGCTTCTCGGTGCCCAGCGCCGAGGAGCTGCGCGCAGCGCTCAACGAGGCGTCGGTCGCGGGGCCCGGAGCGGTTTCTTCCTCGGTTTTGCCAAAAGGTAAGCACACTTATATCTTTACCCGCCCGGGCTTGGGGTTGCATAGTGGCCGGACCCGTTCCGCAGCCTCCCCGGTGCCCCATGATGACAGACCTCTATGACCTGCCCGGTCACCTGATCCGCCGCATGCACCAGATCTCGGTCTCGGCCTTCGCCGCCGAGACCAAGGCCGCCGGCTTCGATCTGACGCCGATGCAGTTCGCGGCGCTCTGCATGCTCGAGGAAAACCCCGGCATCGAGCAGGCGACGCTGGCCGGGCTCGTCGCCATCGACCGCGCCACCATCGGCGGCGTGGTGGCGCGTCTCGAAGTGCGCGGGCTGCTCGAGCGCAGCGTCAGCCGCACCGACCGCCGCGCCCGGGTCCTGACCCTGACCCAGGCAGGCGCCGCGCTGCTGCGCGAAGTGCGCCCCGTGGTGCGCCGAGCCCAGGACGTGATGCTGAAGCAGCTCGGCCCCGGCGAACGCGACACGCTGGTCGCCCTGCTCTCCAAGGTCACCACCGCCGAGAACGATCTCAGCCGCGCTCCTCTGCGCCCGGTCGAGGGCGCACCCACGAGCGGAAAACCCGCGCAAGACGGCTGATCCGCAGCCCTCGCCGACCCATTCCGCCGCGCTGCCGCAACCCGGCATTTCAAAACGATTTCAGTTGATTGCCTCTTTGCAGCAGAGGCAAGCGATCGGCTGCTTTCTGCGCCGCAGCTAGTTATGGAAAATAATAGTTATTGACCATAACTACTTTTGCTCGCATCCTCGCAAGCAAGAGGAGATTCGACATGCCGCCCAGCAAGCCCAGCACTACCAGCGCCGCGACAGATCCCGTCGATGAGGGCGTGGTGCGCGGTCTGATGGGCTACAATGTCAAACGCGCCTACATCGTGCTGCACTCCGCCGCGCAGCAGGCCGCCGCAGAGTTCGACCTGCGCATCCCCACCTTCAGCTGCCTGTCGGTGATCGTGCGCAACCCGGGCATCACGCCCTCGGCACTGGCCGAGCTGCTGAAGATCGAGCGCTCCAACCTCGTCGTCATGGTCGACGAGCTCGAGACCCGTGAGCTGGTCAGCCGCACCCAGATGAAGACCGACCGCCGCCGCTTCGAGCTGAAGGCAACGGTGCGCGGGCGCCGCCTGCACGACAAGGCCGCCGGGGCCATCGCCGCCGCCGAGGCCGCGTGCCTGACCGCATTGGAAGACGGGGAACAGCAGCAGCTGCTGGCTCTGCTGAACCGCATCGAAGGTTCAATGGCCGACTAGGCCGGACATTCCGCCCGGAGGGATTGGGCGGATCTAAGGGAGGAAGACATGACCATCAGATTGACCGCACTGGCCGTTGCCGGTGCCCTCATGGCGAGCACCACGCTGGCGCAGGCCGACACCATCCGCGCCACCAGCGGCTTTGGCCCGGCGCACGTTCTGGCGACCGTGGTGTACCCGGAAATCGGCACCCGCCTGGAAGAGTTCACCGACGGCGCATGGGATCTGCAGGACACCCCGTCGGGCCTCGTGGCGCCCAACGAGATGAGCTCGGGCCTGCGCGACGGCGTCACCGAGATGGGCACGCTGCTGATGCCGTATTTCCCGGCGGAATTCCCCGACGCGGCGCTGCCCTCGGAGCTGTCGATCCTCGGCTCCAACAACCTGGTGATCTCGTCCGCTGTGACCGAGTACATCGCTACCTGCGACGACTGCCAGGCCGAGTTCACCCAGAACGGCCAGGTCTATCTCGGCACCGACGCGACCCCGCCCTACAACCTCCTGACCACCAAGCCGGTCGCGAGTGTCGAGGACGTCAAGGGCATGCGCATCCGCACCGGCGCGCCGCTCTACGCGGGCTTCGTGCAGGCGATGGGCGGTGAGCCGACCCAGCTGCCCTCCTCGGAGCTCTTCGAAGGGCTGAGCCAGGGCGTCATCGACGGCACCTTCAGCGCCAACCACGAGATCATCGCCAACCGCCTCGGCGACGTGATCGGCTACGTCACCGAGATCGAGGAAGGCGTGTTCAACGGCGCCGCCGCCGGTGGCGTGAGCGGGCTGCTGTGGATGCGGATGTCTGCCGAGGATCGCGAGGCACTGGCCCGCGCCACGCAATACGGCATCGCCAAGGGGCTTGTCGGCTTCCTCGAGGATGCCGAGAAGGCCCGCGAGGTCGAGGGCATCGAGTTCATCGCCCCCGACGACACCCTGCTCGCCGCCAAGGAGGCCTATAACGAGGAGCGCCTCGCTGCCGCCGCAGACATCCTGACCGAGCGCGGCGTCAAGGACGCGCAGGCCAAGATCGATCGCTACAAGGCGCTGATCGAGAAGTGGGAAGGGCTCGTCTCCACCGACATGAGCTACGAAGACCTTGCAGAGCTGCGCTACCAGGAGATCTTCTCCAAGCTCGACCTCAACGCCTACGGCTCCTGACCGGGCCCGCGCGCCCTGCTAGGGCGGGGCGCGCACCTCATCACTCCCCCCACACATATTCCGTCGGAGAGGGTCATGTACCTCATCGAGAAATGGATCGGCCGGATCAGCGCCGTACTGGCTTCGCTCGTTCTGCTGGCAATGATGCTGCAGATCGTCATCGACGTCTTCATGCGCACCTTCCTGGGCTCGGGCTTCCCGGCCACCGCCGATCTCGTCAGCCGCTACTACATGGTCGCGATCAGTTTCCTGCCGCTCGCCATGACCGAGATCCGCCGCCGCCATATCGAGGCGACGATCTTCACCGACAATCTCACCGGACGGCCGCGCCAGGTCGTCGCCTTCCTCGGCTTCGCCATCGGCCTCGCCGCCTTCGTGCCGCTGACCTGGGGCACGGCGCAGAACGCCCTGCGCCAGACCGAACGGGGCGCCTATGTCGAGGTTGGCACCACCGTGTTCCAGACCTGGCCGACCTACTGGATCCTGCCGATCTCGTTCGGGCTGATGTCGTTGGTGCTGGTGCTGCGCCTTATCGAGGTCGCCACCGGACGCTTCGAGCTGCGCGCCCATGACCCGCTCGACGAGCTGCAGGCCACCTCCAAGGAGACAAACTGATGGATCCGATCACCGTCGGCCTTCTGGCCCTCGTCGGCCTGCTGGTTCTCATCGCGCTGCGCGTGCCGATCGGCGTCAGCCTGATCTTCGTGTCGTTCCTCGGCATCTGCGGCATCGCCGGCCTGCGCCCCGCGATGAGCATGCTCTCGAACATCCCCTACACCTCCTCGGCAAGCTGGACGCTGAGCTCGATCCCGATGTTCCTGCTGATGGGCTACATCGCCTACCACTCGGGCCTCACCCGCGGCCTGTTCGAGGCGGCGCGGGTGTGGTGGAGCTGGCTGCCCGGCGGCCTCGCCATCGCCTCGCTGGCCGGCGCCAGCGGCTTTGCGGCGGTCTCGGGCTCGTCGGTCGCCTGCTCCGCCGCCATCGGCCGCATCGCCATCCCCGAGATGAAGCGCAACAACTATGACCTGCGCATTGCCACAGGCTCAGTCGCCGCGGGCGGTACCATCGGGGCGCTGATCCCGCCCTCGATCATCCTGATCCTGTTCGGCATCCAGTCCAACAGCTCGATCAACGCGCTGTTCATGGGCGGCGTATTCGTCGGCCTCGCCTCGCTGTTCTTCTACATCGGCGCGGTGCTCTTCGTCTGGTGGCGCAACCCCGAGCGCCTGCCGATGGTCGAGCCCTACACCATGGGCGATCGCTGGAAGAAAACGCTCGAGATCTGGCCGGTGCTGCTGCTGATCTGCGCCGTGCTCGGTGGGCTGTTCGGCGGACTCTTCACCGCCACCGAAGCCGGGGCTTTCGGCGCCTTCATGGCGCTGGCGCTCGGCATCCTGCGCCGCTCTCTGAGCTGGGCCGATTTCAAGGAAAGCCTCGTCGACACCATCCTCGCTTCCGGGGCCCTGTTCATCATCGCCATCGGCGCCGGACTCTTCACCCGCCTCGTGGCGATGTCGGGCCTGTCTCGCGAGGTGGGGATGCTGGTCGAGGCGATGGGGCTCGGCACCACCGGCCTGCTGCTGGTCATCGTCTTGATCTACATCGCGCTCGGCATGTTCCTCGAGCCGATCGGCGCGCTGCTGCTGACCCTGCCGCTGTTCCTGCCGCTGACCACCGCGCACGGCATCGACACCATCTGGTTCGGCCTGCTGGTCGCCAAGCTGCTCGAGATCGGCATGATCACGCCCCCTGTCGGGCTCAACGTCTTCGTCATCCACTCGGTGGCACGGGATTACGTGAAGCTCGAGCAGATCTTCGCCGGCATCCTGCCGTTTCTCGCCGCCGACATCGCTCTGGTCGCCGCCATGCTGCTGACCCGCGGCCTGTTCTGAGGAGCCTCCCAATGGACATCAACAACACCATCGCGCTGGTCACCGGCGGCGGCAGCGGCCTCGGCGCCGCCACCGCAAGGCGGCTGGCAAAGGCAGGCGCCCGCGTCGCCGTCCTGGACCTGAGCCTCGAGGCTGCCGAGGCCCTCGCGGCCGAGATCGGCGGGCTTGGCCTCGAGGCCGACGTCTCCGACGCCGCCTCGGTCGAGGCCGCCTTCGAGCGCTGCAAAGAGCATTTCGGCAGCGCGCCGCGCATCGTGGTGAGCTGCGCCGGGATCGGCACCGCGTCGCGCATCCTCCCGCGCGACGGGGCGCTGACCGTCGGCCTGTTCGAGCGCACCCTCCGGGTCAACCTGCTGGGCACCTACACCGTGCTCAACATCGCCGCCCGCGAGATGGCGGCGCTCGAGCCGGTCGACGGAGACGGCGCCCGCGGCGTCATCGTCAACACCGCCTCGGTCGCCTACCAAGACGGCCAGATCGGACAGGCCGCCTATGCCGCCTCGAAGGGCGGCGTCGCCTCGATGACCCTGCCGGCGGCGCGCGAGCTGGCGCGCTTCGGCATCCGCGTGATGACCGTTGCGCCGGGCCTCTTCGAGACCGCCATGAGCGCCGGGCTGCCGCCCGAGGCCAAGGCCTCGCTCGAGGCCGGCCTGCCCTTCCCGTCGCGGATGGGCAAACCCGACGAATACGCCATGCTGGTGCAGCAGATCGTCGAAAACCCCCTTCTGAACGGCGAGGTCATCCGCATCGACAGCGCCGTCCGTCTCGCCCCCAAATGACCGCCCAAGTGAGGACTGACACCATGAAAGGCACCTATACCGAAGCCTCCTATAACGGGCAGATCGCCGAGCTCGAGCTGATCCGCGAGGACAAGCGCAACGCCATGTCCGACGGGCTGCTGGCCGAGATCGAGGAGTTCTACAACACCCTGCCGAAGGAGGTCCGCGTAGTCGTGCTGCACGGGCGCGGCGGGCATTACTGCTCGGGGCTCGACCTCGCCGAGCACGTCTCGCGCAGCGCCGAGGAAGGCGTCTACCACTCGCGCAACTGGCACCGCGTACTCGACATGATCCAGTATGGCGGCGTCATCACCGTCAGCGCCATGACCGGCGCGGTGATCGGCGGCGGGCTCGAGATGGCCACCGCGACCCATGTGCGCATCGCCGAGCCGTCGGTGATCTTCCAGCTCCCCGAAGGCCGCCGCGGCATCTTCGTGGGCGGCGGCGCCACCGTTCGCGTGGGCCGCATCCTCGGCCCCGACCGCATGGTCGAGATGATGCTCACGGGGCGCAAGTACAACTCCGAGGAAGGGCTGCAGCTTGGCCTCACCCACTACGCCGTCGGCGAGGGCGAGGCGCTGCCGCTGGCCCGCAAGCTGGCCGCCAAGATCGCCGCCAACGCGCCGATGTCGAACTACTTCATGGTCAACGCCCTGACCCGCATCGGCGACATGTCGCGCTCGGACGGGCTCTTTACCGAGAGCCTCGCCGCGGCGCTGGTGCAGACCACGCCGGACGCCGAGGAGGGCCTGCGCGCCTTCCTCGAAAAGCGCAACCCGGTCTTCCGCTGAGAACGCGGGGAGGAGGAGCCATGAACACCCACGTCATCGAACGCGCCCCCAGGGACCCGACCGCACGGGCCGAGTGGGCCCGCCGCCACACCCTGACCCGCTATGTGCCGCACAAGGTCATCCGCGAGGATCGCGCCGACGGCACCATCCTGCTGCGCTCGGGCTACGACCTGCCCGAGCCGGTCGCCAATACCGGTGCCTGGCTGCATGAATGGGCCGAGAAGGCCCCCTATCGCGTTGCCGTTTCCGAGCGCCCCGTCGAGGGCCCCGGCTGGCGCAACGTGACCTATCTCGAGCTTTTGCAGCAGGTCCGGGCCATCGCCTCGGCGCTGCTGGCGCGCGGGCTGGGCGAGGGGGACACCATCGCGATGATGTCGGGCAACGGGCTCGACCATCTGCTGCTGTCGCTGGCGGCGCAGTATGTCGGCGTGCCGGTGGTGCCGCTGGCCGAGCAATACTCGCTGATCACCGAGGCCCATGGCCGGCTGATCTTCGTGCTCGACAAGGTGAAGCCCAAGATGGCCTTCGTCGATGACGCCACCCGCTATGCCGCGGCGCTGGCGCTGCCGCAGCTTGCCGATGTCGAGATCGTCGCCGCGCGCAGCGAGGCCGGACGTCCGGTGACCCTGATCTCCGAGCTGGTGCATACCGAGGAGAGCCCCGAGCTCGACGCGGCCCATGCCAAGGTCGGCCCCGACACGCTGGCCAAGATCCTCTTCACCTCCGGCTCGAGCTCGGATCCCAAGGGCGTGCTGACCACGCACCGGATGATGTGCGTGAACCAGGTGCAGATGGAGGTGGCGCTGCCCTTCCTCAAGGACCACGCCCCGCGCATCACCGACTGGCTGCCCTGGAACCACGTGTTCGGCGGCTCGCACAACGTCAATATGATGCTGAGCCATGGCGGCACGCTGACCATCGACAGCGGCAAGCCCACCGGGCGCGGCTTCGCCACCACGCTGAAGAACCGCACCGACCGCCCCGGCACGCTGGCCTTCAACGTGCCGGTGGGTTGGAACATGCTGGTCGAGGCGATCAAGGACGATCCCGACCTGCAGCGCCATCTCTGCAAGGATCTGCAGCTGCTGTTCTACGCCGGCGCCTCGCTGCCGCAGGATGTCTGGGAGGCGCTCGAGCAGTTCTGCCTGCAGGCCACTGGCGGCCTGCCGATGATGATCTCGAGCTGGGGCCTCACCGAGACCGCCCCGGCCTGCGTCATGGTGCACGAACCGATCGGCCGCTCCGGCGTCATCGGCGTGCCGCTGCCGGCGGTCGAGCTCAAGCTGATCCCCGACGAGGACATGCGCTGCGAGATCCGCGTCAAGGGCCCCAACATCATGCCGGGCTATTACGGCGATCCCGAGAAGACCGCGCAGGCGTTCGACGAGGAAGGCTTCTTCATCACCGGCGACGCGGTTCGCTTCGTCGATCCCAATGACGCCAACCGCGGCCTGATCTTCGACGGTCGCGTGTCGGAGGACTTCAAGCTCGACACCGGCACCTGGGTGCAGGCGGGCAACCTTCGGATGACCGCACTTAAGGAACTGGCGGGGCTGGCGCAGGACGTGGTGATCTGCGGCCATGACCGCGGCGAGGTCGGGCTCTTCATCTTCCCCGCCCCCGGCGCGGCAGAGCCCGGCGACGTCACGGAGGGCGCCGTCACCGACCCGCACCTGATGACCCAGATCGAGGTCAAGCTGCGCGAGATGAACGCCCATGTCACCGGCTCGGCCAAGCGCATCACCCGCGCCGTCGTTCTTGCGGAGCCGCCCTCGCTGGAGCACCACGAGATCACCGACAAGGGCTCGCTCAACATCAAGAAGATCCTGACCCGCCGGGCCGACCTGCTCGAGCGGCTCTACGACAACGAAGACCCGGCGCTGATCCGCGTCTGAGGAGGAACGACCATGATCGATTTCGAAAACGTCCGCGCGATCGACTTTCACACCCATGCCGAGGAGGCCTGCGGCTGCCATACCGATGACGGCTACGACGAGCTGCAATCGACGATGGCGAAGTATTTCGGCGCGCCCTGGTCGCACCCGCCGACCATCGACGAGACCGCAGCGCATTACCGCGAGAAGAACATCGCCGCGGTGATCTTCCCGGTCGATAGCGAGCGCGAGACCGGCTACCGGCGCTACAACAATTACGAGGTCGCCGAGGCCTGCGCCAAGAACGCCGATATCCTGATCCCGTTTGCCTCGATCGACCCCGCCAAGGGCAAGCTCGGCGCCCGCGAGGCCCGCGACCTGGTCGAGAACCACGGCATCAAGGGGTTCAAGTTCCACCCCACCATGCAGGGCTTCTACCCCAATGACCGCATGGCCTACCCGCTCTACGAGGCCATCGCCGAGGCCGGCGTGCCGGCGCTGTTCCACACCGGACAGACCGGCGTCGGCTCGGGGATGCGCGGCGGCAACGGCATGCGTCTGAAATACTCGAACCCGATGTACATGGACGATCTCGCGGTCGATTTCCCCGACATGCCGATCATCCTCGCGCACCCTTCCTTCCCGTGGCAGGAAGAGGCGCTCTCGGTCGCGCAGCACAAGCCCAACGTCTATATCGACCTCTCGGGCTGGTCGCCGAAATACTTCCCCAAGATCCTCGTGCAATACGCCAACACGATCCTGAAGAAGAAGATGCTCTTCGGCTCCGACTGGCCGATGATCGCGCCCGAGAAGTGGCTCGATGCCTTCGACAAGGCCGAGTTCCGCGACGAGGTGCGCCCGCTGATCCTCAAGGACAACGCCATGCGGCTTTTGGGGGTGTCGTGACATGACCGCCTTCCACGCCCCCACCGACGACATCCTGTTCTCGCTGCGCCACGTCGCCCGCGCCGACCGTCTTCCCGATTGGGACGACGAGCTGGCCGCCGAGATCACCAGCCATTTCGCCGCCTTCGCCGAGGGCCGCATCGCGCCGCTCGACGCGCCGGGCGATGAACAGGGCTGCCGGCTCGAGAACGGCCGGGTGCGGATGCCCGACGGCTTTGCCGAGGTCTATGCCGAGCTCTCCGAGGGCGGCTGGCAGGGCATCGCGGCGCCGGAGGAATACGGCGGCATGGGGCTGGGCGGGCCGGTGCTGGCGGCGGTGAGCGAGATCTTCACCGGCGCCAACCATTCGTTGCAGATGGTCACCTCGCTGGCACATGGCGCGATCTCGCTGCTGATGCGCTTCGGCTCGGAGGCGCAGAAAGAGGCGTATATCCCGAAGCTCGCCTCGGGCGAGTGGCTCTCGACCATGTGCCTCACGGAGCCTGGCGCCGGCTCCGACCTGTCGGCAATCCGCACCAGGGCGACGCGCGACGGCGAGGGCTGGCGGATCGAGGGCGAGAAGATCTTCATCTCCGGCGGCGATCAGGACATGACCGACAACATCCTGCATCTCGTGCTCGCCCGCACCGGCGCGCCTGAAGACGGGATCCGGGGCCTCAGCCTGTTTTCCTGCCCGGCGATCGGCGATGATGGTGTGCGCAACGCCGTCACCGTGACGCGGATCGAGGAAAAGCTCGGCCTGCACGCCTCGCCCACCTGCCAGCTCGCCTTCGACGGCGCGCAGGGGGAGCTGGTGGGGGCCGAGGGCGCAGGGCTCAAGGCGATGTTCGCGATGATGAACCACGCGCGGCTCGATGTCGGCCTGCAGGGCGTCGCCCACGCCGCCCGCGCGGCCGATCTCGCCAAGCACTACGCCGCCGAGCGCAAGCAGGGCCGCGGCAGCGACGGGCAGGTGGCGAGCATCGACCAGCACCCGGACGTGGCGCGCATGATCGACACCTGCGACGCGCTGGCGCTTGGCGGCCGGGCGCTCTGCCACCTCACGCTGGTGGCGCAGGAGCTCGGCACGGAGCGCGATTTCGTCGAGTTCATGACCCCGGTCTGCAAGTATTTCTGCACCGAGGCCGGCAGCCGTGCCGCCGATCTGGCGATCCAGGTGATGGGCGGCTACGGCTACCTGCGCGAGTATGGCGCCGAGCAGAACTGGCGCGACAACCGCATCTGCGCGATCTACGAGGGCACCAATGGCATCCACGCCCGCACCACGGCAACGCGCTCGCTGACGCTGAATGACGGCGCCGGGGCCAAGGCCTTCGCCGCCTTCCTGCGCGACAGCGATCCGTCGCTGGAAGAGGCCACGGCGCAATGGGAGCGCGAGGCCCAGCGCATCGCCGCGAGCTCCGACCGCGACGCCGAGGCCCACGGCTTCATGGAACGCACCTGTGCCCTGGCCTACCGCGCCGCCTGGGCCCGGATCGCGGCCCTGAGCGAGCACGCGCCCGAGCCCGCGCGCCTCGAACGTCTCGCCCGGAGCGTCACGGCCCACCACTGAGGCCCTTCCCCGAAAACGCCTGCACCGCGCCGTGAAAGACGGCGGCGCGGTGCGGCGCCATTGCCGGCCGGCACGAGCTCTCACCCCTTCGAGGGCGCCAATCCAGGAGCAGCGTGCCTCGGGGCGAAACAATTCCGAACGCGAGCCGCAACGCCCCTCTCCCGCCGATGCCCCGTCGCGTTTGCCGGGATCGGAAAGAACCGGACGGCAGCGCGACGCCCGACCGACGCCATGCTGCTGTCAAACGGGTGCTTTTTCATGCCTCCGGGCGCTCTCTGCCCCATCGTCGGAACCTGCGGCTTGCTCCCCCACGAAGCGCACGCACGCGCCCCTTGAGACAGCGCCGCGCCGCGCAGGGCGGCTCAAATCGGCCCACCATCTCCGCCCCCATCACATAACCGTTACAACTCGCGGGTAGGCCCCGCTCTGATGCCGTTGGCAGCTTCGGCATGTGCTGCCGTGGATTTCGCCCGGCGCCTCGGACACCAGACAGGGACCCACCGATGAAACGTACACTGATCTCCGCACTGGCCATGACGGCCGCCGTCGCGGCCAACGCCCAGGGCCTGCCCGAACTTCAGACCGGTAGCGATTGGTTCCAGGCCGGCGAAACCACCATCCAGGAGCTCATCGCGCGCGAGCAGAACACCGGCCGCGCCAAGAACGTGATCCTGATGATCGCAGACGGCAACGGTGTCGGCACCAACTATGCGACCCGCCTCTATGTCGGCCAGCAGATGGGCAAGCTCGGTGAAGAGCACGTGCTGCCCTACGAGACCACCGACTACCACTCGGCGCTGGTCAAGACCTACAACATCAACGCCCAGACCCCGGATTCCGCCCCCACCGCCGGCGCGATGAACACCGGCGTCAAGCAGCGCTTCAACCTGATCAACCTCGGCGGCGATGCCATCCACGACGATTGCTCGACCGTCGCCGGCAACGAGCTGACCACCTTCGCCGAGATGGTCGCCGCCGACGGCAAGTCGGTCGGCATCGTTTCGACCGCCCGCCTGACCCACGCCACCCCGGCCGCCGTCTACTCCAAGACCGCCAACCGCAACTGGGAAGACGAGGTCCCCGAGGGCTGCACGGCCCAGAAGGACATCGCCGCGCAGATGATCGACGCGATGAAGTCGGGCCTGATCGACCTCGCCGTCGGCGGCGGCGCGCGCTACTTCGTGCCGAAGGACAGCCCCACCGCGAACGGCGGCGCCGGCCACCGCCCCGACGGGCTCGACCTGGTGGCCGAAGCCAAGGATGCCGGCATCCAGTTTGCCTCCAACAAGGCCGAGTTCGACGCGCTTTCGATGGACGCCCCGGTTCTCGGCCTGTGGACCGACAGCCACACCTCCTACGAGGCCGATCGCCCGGACAGCGAGCCGTCGCTCACCGACATGACCCGCACCGCCATCGAGTTCCTCAGCCAGAACGAAGACGGCTTCTATCTCGAGATCGAAGCCGGCCGCGTCGACCACGCCAACCACGCCGGCAATTTCGCCCGGACCGCCGCCGACGGCATGATCTGGACCGAAGCCGTCGCGCTGGCCGACGAGATGACCAATGACGAGGACACCCTGATCATCGTCACCGCCGACCACGAGCACGCCATCGCCTTCAACGGCTATTGCGGGCGCGGCACCCCGATCCAGGGCCTGTGCTTCGGCATCTCCAAGACAGGCGACAAGCACAGCAACGAGCTCAACCTCGCCGATGACGGCAAGCCCTACTCCGTTATTTCCTATGCCAACGGCTCGGGCACCATCCTGCGCGAGGACATGGACTATTCGGGCCAGCGCCCGGACGTGACGCAGGAAGAGGCAATGGATGTGGACTACCTCCAGCAGGCGCTGATCCCGATGTCGTCGGAAACCCACTCGGGTGAGGATGTCGCCGTCTATGCCAAGGGCCCCTGGGCGCATCTGTTCGACGGCACCATCGAGCAGAACGTCGTGTTCCACGTCATGAACCACGCCGTCAACGCCGAGTGATCGCGCCAGACAGGCACGAAATGGCAGGGGGCCCGTCCTGGGCCCCTTGTTCCGTCCGGGGGAAGGAGGCTTACCTTCCCGCAGGGACGTCAGAAGGGACAGACCCATGTTGAAGCGCCGCACATTCCTGACCGCCACGCTCGCCGCCCCGCTGCTGATGCGCGCGGCCCACGCCGCGGAAGACCCGATCAAGCTGCGCCACCTCTACGATCGCCAGGCACTTTCCGACCTGGCCAAGGCCAGCGAAGGCAAGCGGATCGCGGTCGACGGCTACATGGCGCCGCCGCTCAAGGCAGAGAGCCGGTTCTTCGTGCTGACCCGCCGGCCGATGGCGGTCTGCCCGTTCTGCGAGACCGAGGCCGATTGGCCGAGCGACATTCTCGCCGTCTATACCAAGCGCATCGTCGACGTGGTGCCCTACAACGTGAAGATCGTCAGCTCGGGCGTTCTCGAGCTCGGTGCCTATCGCGATCCGGAGACCGGCTTTCTCAGCATGGTCCGGCTGGTCGACGCGAGCTACGCGTGATCCATGGGGCTCGCGCTCTCGATTTCCGATCTTCGCGTCACCAGCGACCGAGGCCGCCAGCTGCTCGCGGTTCCGAAACTGGAGCTCCCTGCCGGGGCACTCGTCGGGATCGAGGGCCCCTCCGGGGCGGGCAAATCCACCTTGCTCTACGCCCTCGCCGGCCTGCTCACCGCGACCGGGCAAGTCCGCTGGGGCGATGCCGATGTGCTGCGCCTGGACGCCGAGCAGCGGGCCCGCTTCCGGGCTGAACGCATCGGCATGATCTTCCAGGATTTCCTGCTCTTCGAGGAGCTTGACGCCGCCGACAATGCCGCGCTCACCGCGCTGTTCCGGCCCCGAACTGAGCGCGCGGCGCTGCGGGCAAGGGCGCGGGCGCGGCTGGCCTCGCTGGGTCTGGGCGAACAGGGTTTGGATCGCACCGTCGCCAGCTTCTCCGGGGGCGAGCGTCAGCGCGTCGCCATTGCCCGCGCGATGGCGGCGGAGGCGCCGGTGCTGCTGGCAGACGAGCCGACCGCGAGCCTCGACCGCGCCGCCGCCGACCGGCTGATCGACGATCTGATCGGGCTGGCGCGGGCAACCGGCACGACCCTGATCGCGGTCAGCCATGACACGCGGCTCATTTCCCGCATGGACCGCATCCTGACCATCGAGGACGGCGCGCTGACCGATGACAGGGAGGGCTCCGCATGATCGCCTTCTGGGACAGCCTCTCCGCCCTGTCGCAGGATCTTCTGATGACGGTGTTGCTGCTTCTGCCCTCGCTGCTGGCCGGCGGGCTCGTGCTGCGCGGTTTTGCGCCCTGGCCGCTGGTGCGCGCCATCCTACGGCGCTTCCGCGTGGCCTCGATCCTCTTCGTGCTGCTGATCGCGATCTCCGTCGGCATGGGCATCGGCCTGCTGGCACAGGAGCGCGGCCTGCGCCACGGCACCGCGCAGGCGGCCGACAAGTTCGATCTCGTGATCTCGGCGCCGGGAAGCGAGATGACCGTGATGATGTCAGCCGTCTTCCTGCAACCCTCCGACATGCCCCTGCTCGACGGCGCGACCTATGCCGAGATTGCTGGCCACGAGAGCGTCTCGATCGCGGCGCCGCTGGCGTTCGGCGACAGCTTCGGCAGCGCCCCGGTCATCGGGACCACGGCGGAATTCGCCCGCTACCTCGCGGAGGATCGCATCGAGGGCCGGATGTGGGAGACGGCGCAGGAAGCGCTCGCCGGCGCGCTGGTGCCGCTCGAGATCGGCGGCGGCTTCGCGCCCGCGCATGGCCACGGCGACGCCGCCGAGGACAACGCCCATGCCGGTGAGCCGCTGACAATCGTCGGCAAGCTCGCGTCCACCGGGACGCCGTGGGATCGCGCCATCCTCGTGCCGGTCGAAACAGTCTGGAGCGTGCACGGACTTGCCAACGGCCATGCTCCGGACCGGTCCGACCAGATCGGCCCTCCCTTCGACCCAGCCTATTTCCCCGGGACCCCGGCCGTCGTGGTGCGCTCCGAGGCGCTCTGGGCGAACTATGCCCTGCGCTCCGAGTTCACCCGGGATCGCGAGACCATGGCCTTCTTTCCCGGCGCGGTGCTTGCGCAGCTCTACCGGGTGCTTGGAGACATTCGCCAGATCATGTCACTGATGGCGCTGGTGACGCAGGTGCTGGTCGCCGCGGCGGTGCTGCTCGGGCTCTTCATTCTGTCGCGCCTGTTCCACCGGCAGCTCGCGCTGCTGCGCGCGCTCGGCGCTCCGGCGCGATTTGTCTTTGCGGTGGTCTGGTCCTTCGGCGCGGTGCTGCTGCTCGCCGGAACGGTGCTTGGCCTCGGAACCGGGAGCCTCGCCGCCTCGGTCCTGTCGAGGATCGTCACGGCGCGGACCGACATCCTCGTCACGGCGCCGCTGGGCTGGAGCGAGATCCACTTCCTCGCCGGCTTCATCTCGGTGACGCTGCTCCTGTCGCTGCTGCCCGCAGCGGTGGTGCTGCGCCAGCCCGTCGTTCCGAGCCTGCGCGGCTGATCGAGGCAGAACGGCGCGAGGTCGCGCGTCACATCTGCTTTGCGCTGGTGCGGTGCTGGGGAGCAGATACCGATGACACGCATGGCGCCCCGCCGGCAGCAAGGCTCGGCCTCAGCGAGAGCAAGGCCGGCGCCGCCACATCGGGCGACGCCGGAGCCGGTCAGACCAGCCGGATCGTGGTGCCCCAGTCGTCCTGGTAGCTCGCCTGGTCGCCGGCCTGCGCGCGGCGCAGTTCGACGAAGTCGAGCCCGGTCTCGCGGTCGGAGCGTCGTCCGGCCCCTGCGCTGAGCCACTGGTTGACGGCCACGTGGTGATGGTAGCCGCCGGTCGAGAGGAACACCGCGTCATCGCGGGTGCTCACCGCGTCGAAGCCCATCGTCTCGCGCCACCAGCGCCCCGCCCGCGGCGCATCCCCGACCTTGAGGTGCACGTGACCGACCGTGGTGCCCGCGGGCGCCCCCTGCCAGAGCGGCGGCAACATCCCGAGCGTGCCCATGATGCCTTCGACATCGAGAGCGTAGGTGCCCATCTGGACCTCGCCGCCGATCCACTCCCAGCTGTCTTCCGGGCGGTCGGCATAGATCTCGACGCCATTGCCCTCGGGATCGGTGAGGTAGACCGCCTCGCTGACCCGGTGGTCGGCGCTGCCGGTGACCGGCACCCGGCGATCGATCGCCATGCCGATCCACTGCGCCAGATCGCGGCGCGACGGCAACAGGAAGGCGGTGTGGAAGAGCCCCGCCTCGCGCTGCCCGGGCAATGACAGGCCGCTCTGCTCGGTCAGCGCCAGGAGCCGCTGTCCGCCGGCGCCGAGCCAGAGGGTCGCGCCCTCGCGGGCGACCTCCTGCAGCCCGACAGCCTCGCGATACCAGGCGGCAAGCGCCTCGGCATCCCGGGTACGCAGCCCGACCGTGCCGACATGGACCGGCGCCGCGACCGGCAGGCCGTTGGCCGCTGCCGCCCATTGCGGCACGGCGGAAGCGAGCGCCACGGCGCCCGCCCCCTTCAGCAACTCGCGCCGCTGCATCACAGCTCTCGCCCGATCAGACGGTCGAGCGAGAAGCGGCCGCCGCCCTTGGCGAGGAAGGTCAGGGTCACGGCCGACCAGATCAGCGATAATTCGGCGCCGCGGTAGCCCTGCTCCAGCACCACCCAGTGGAAGTAGATCGTCACCAGCAGGATCACGGTGGTGCCCCCCGCAGCGAGACGGGTGAGCAGGCCGAGCGCCAGCAGCAGGCCGCCGGCGAACTCGGTCACCGAGAGCAGGATCGACCAGACCCAGCCGGGCGCGAAGCCAAGGCCGGAGACCATGTCGGCGGCGCCGGTGGGGTTCTGGATCTTCGGCCAGCCATGGACCATCAGTGCAACGCCGCTGATGACGCGCAGCCACAGCTCGGTGAGCGGGGCAAGCGCGCGGTAGAGCGGGCGGAGGGCGGGCAGCATCAGGGAAGGTTGAGCGGTTTGGGAAGTCATCTTGTCATATCTCCATTGGGTGCGAGCGCCGTCTGGCGTCGCTGAAACGTCGGCACCGGGCGGTGCCATGCTGGGAATGGAGATCAGGCGCGGGGGGGTCTTCGATCCGGGCTCACGGTCCGGCCCGGCGTCGGGATGGCGTCCGGCAGCGTGCCAAGGCTGACAACCGTATGCGGCCTATCGGGCAGGGCAATGGCCTCGGGAAGTCCGCAGGCGGAACAGGGTTTGCTAAGCTGGGCCCGTTGCGGCGCGGTTGCGCCGGGGGCGTAGCAGATCTCTTCCATCGCGGCGCCGGTCTGGCTCGCACAGCCAGACGCGCTCACGCCCTGCGTGGGCACAAGTGTCCACAGCACGAGGAGCGATAGAGTCGCGAAGAGAGTCAGGTAGCGCAGCATTCGCTGTCCGTTTGCATCGGTTGCAGGGTGGTTTTCGCGCCACGGCGCCCCTGCGGCAAGCGCTCGCGCGCGGGCTCACGCAGATGTCATCGGCGCCGTGCTGCAAGGCGCTGAATGCGCCTTGCGGGGAGCGAGGTCCGGCGACGCCTGGCCTCGGCGATAACGCGCCTCGTCCCAGGAAACGCGGCTTCGACACTCATGGTGAGCCCCAGAAGGCGGAACTGCTGCTATCCACGCCACTGCAACCGGTGCCCGCGGCTTTGGCCTGCTGCCGTCGGTGAGCGCAGGCAGCAGGCCACCTATACGGATGGCTCTTCCCAGAGCAGCTGCGGAGCGAAGCGTGGACGGGCGAAGACGAAATTGTAGAAGGTCTCGCCGGTGACGTATTTGCTCAGGTCGAAAGGCGCTGCGTATTCGGTATGGGTTTCCACGAGGATGAGGCGCTCGTTGTCGACGAGGGTCGGGATCTTTTCGGCCATGTCGTCCAGATCGGCCTGGGTCATCTCCTCGAAGACGCCGCGGGTGCGCGACCAGTCGATGACCAGCTTTTCCTGAACCGGATCCTGCTGCACCACGCTCACGCGGAGGGAGTAGGCGGATTCGGATTTGGTCAGGAAAGCCAGCGCCTTGACCATGCCATCAAGATAATCCGGCGTGATCGCATCGGTCTCGCGCGCCAGTGCGTCGGATATCGCATAGGTGGCCTTGCTGTTGAGATCCTTGAAGCGAAACGCGTCATGCATCGCGAAGGTCGCGGTGATCGTTCCGAACAGTAGCGGCGCGAAGATCAGCACCTCGAGCGACATGCTGCCTTCGGTATTGCGCGAGAAGCGACGGAGGTGGGTCCGGAGAAACGTCAGCATCTGATCAACGGGGCTCCTGTACGAACATGGCGCGTGCCACCAGCTGGGCGTAGCCATTCTGATCCATAGAAACGCTGGCGGAGAGGCGGCTTGTCGGGAAGATCGGCTTGTACTTGAAGCAGGCCCGCATCAGCATCAGGTCATTGTCGAGGCCGGGCTCGAATTGCCGCGACGGCCTTGGCTCCTCTTCCGCGTTGATGCAATCGATGATGTCCGGCAGGCCGACGAAATTGGTCGGTTCGGCGACCTTCATCTCGAGCATCATGTTGGCCTCGCAAGTGTTGGACGCCGTCATTTCCTCGCAGATCCGGTGCTTGATCGCGGCGTAATCCGGCGACGCACCCGTGTTCAGCCGCACATCCCGGACCGAGACCGCGAGCGCCCGTTCGAGAAGGGCCTGCTTGAGGTTGATGATCCCGAGCTCGACGGATGTCCCGAGCAGGACGAGCAGCGCGGTGGTATAGAGCACGACCTCGACGGGGCCGGAGCCGTCCTGATCGGCGCAGAACCGACGGCAGGATTTTTTGAAGCGGGCAATCATTGGATCAGCCTGAGGTTATTGATCTGACGAGCGATCATGTCGAAGGCGGTGTGAAGCTCGTTGCCCTGGACGTGGAACGCGTGGCTGACCGAGGAGGCGCAGGCGCGCATTTCCGCGGCCGCCGAAGCCGAGGTCTCGAAGGCGATGGTGAAGACCGTGACCCCGTGCTCCTTGGCCAGCCCGCATTGCTGCATCAGGTGGCTGACATTCTCGTCGCGGTCGGTGGCCTCGTAATAGCTGCTCGTTCCCTGCTCCTGCAGGACGACTTCTCCGTTGATCGTGGCGTCGGGGTTGGAGGGGCGGTACTGCTCGGTGGTTTCGCCGTCCGTCATGATGACGATGTATTTCTCAGTCTCGCTGTCCCCCCAATCGATCGGGCGATTCAGGAAGCGGCTGTCGACGAGACCTTCGGAGATCAGGTAATTGACGCTGTCGCGATTGGTCGGGTCGAGCAGCGCCAGCGCATATTTCATCGCGTAATGGAGCCCGGTCCCGTCATGCATGCGCATGTTGGCGATGAAGTCCTTCAGCGCGTCCACGTCATGCTGGAAATACTGCACGGAGGTGTCTTCATCCGGGCACCAGCCCCAATCCATGACCTGGCCGTCGATCGGCCAGAAATGGAAGTGCGGGATGAAATCGTTCGAAAGCGGAAGCTCGGTGGTGGAGAATTCCTGCTCGTAGATTTCCAGGCAGGAGGACGGCATATTCACCAGCTGCGCCGAATCGAGCGCCGGAAGCTCCGGATAAAGGGCGGCCCAGAGATCGAAATCGATCTGGCTGTAGAGATAGGTGTCGCCCGGGATCTTGCCGCGGTTCTTGGTCGGGCCGAGATCCGAGGCGGAGCCGTTGGTATTCCCGGTGACCTGGTAGTAGATCCCGCTCTCCTGCCCGCCCTTGATCGAGGCACCGAGGAATTGCGACGCCTGCGCCAGCCGCGGATCCTGCGCCATCATGTAGGCGACGGCGCCGCGGTAGAAATCATCGGCGTCGCGGGGCGCGTTTTCGGGGAAGCCCTCGATCTTGTGCGCGACATCGTAGATCTGGTCACCATCGGTGTCGAAATAGGCGACGAAATTGGAGATCGCCTGCGGCAGCGGCTCGAAATATCCCTCCGCATCGGCGACGTCCTCTTCGAGCTCCTCGCCCTCGGGGATCACCGGGCGGATGCCCAGCACGTGGTCGAACAGCGTTTCTCCGGGGTTCACGCTACCGGCGAAGGGGATGACGTTGAGGGTCGTCACGGCCTCGGTATCCTCGGCCACCACCTTGTCGACAAAGTCCTGTGCCGCGGCCTTCGCCCGGATGATGCGCTCGTTGAACCGCATCGAGCCGGAGATATCCAGAGCAAGGGAGATCTCGACGTTGGACACGCGTTCATCGGCAACCGAGGTGAAGTTGGAATTGAGCTTCTCGACGCCCGACATTTTCATGAAGAGTGTCTGCATCTCCGCCGCGCCGGTGACCGACACGGTCCGGGAGTTCGGCGATTGGGTGACCTTGACCTCGCGCAGCGTGCCGCCGAGCCCGGCGACGGTCAGGTAGTCCTCGACGACCTCCTGGGGCGAGCGCTCCTGGTCGAGATCGGCGGCCGCGAGGGCCGCGCTGTCCATAACGTTCTGAACATGCGCGCGGTTTTCCTCGAAATGCATGATGTCGATCGCGGCGCCCATCATCATGAGCGTGACGAGGACGGTGAAGACCGAAAGGATGGTCCCGGTGCCATCCTCGGCCGATCGGAAATCGCGCAGAAACCCAGTCATGCCCATTGTTCGAAGATCCCAATTGAACGCTGAAATCTATCGTAAGTTGAATTCGGGCCGTTTTATGGCAATTCATGGCAACCTGAAGTTGCTTCATTAAGAACTGCAGCTATTTTCTTGGCTAAGGCCTTGGCCGAGAAGCACTCCCGCCGGACGACAAGCTTACCGAGATCGGCCCGGGCAAGCAGTGTCCGCCGAGGGATTCACCACCACAGCGGGAAAATCGGGGGATTGGGGGAGCCTCGAGCCGCGCCGGCGAGAGGCTCTGGCACGCGTCGGAAGAGATCGATCGAATCGTGCGCCCGCGGGCTTCTCCGGAGGCGGCAGGCGCACCTCCGGTCTCGAGTTCGGCAGAGATGTGAGCTCCAGCGGCGTCAGCCGTCGCGGCGGCGCAAGCGCCAGGTGCCCAGCAACAAAGCCGCCAGACGTGTGTCGGCGGCTTTGTTGTTTTTTGATTTGGTTGCGGGAGCTCGCAATGGCCTTAACCGAACAATAGGCGAACTCTCCAAGGGGCGCCTCGCCTCGCGAAGATAAAGAGTCGACAGACGCAGGTCACCGGCAGAGACACTCCTACCCTCCGCCGCTCCGAAAGCCGACCATCTATGCCTAGCGTACCGAGGTCCACTTCGCGCAGGACACGGGCCTGGCGACAGTTGCATCCCTGCCTCGGCTTCTCGGCGCTTCCGGCCCAGACCTGCCGTTCAGTCCCTGGCCGATCGCCACGGTGCAGCTTCACCAGAACCGGCCATTCGTCCATCGCGCGGCGTTTTCGGAGGATGAAGGTCGGCAGGGCGGACCTTCCTGCCGTTCGCTGCATGCGCAGCCTTTGTCGCGAGTAGCGGAGGCAATGCGCAGTGAAACCGACATCGCACCGGTGGGTTCATTTCTCGAAAGTTTCCGTTCGGACTGAACGCAGCAATCGCCCCTACGAGCCCACTTTGACCGAATCTGCATTGTGTGCCAATGTTGGCTCCTAGGGCTGTGGCCAAAAACGTTGCAAGATTAAACCGCGTTTCACCAAGGGTTAGTGGCACAAGATTTTTTATTGTTTGCGGGTTCTCAGCTATCGGTGAAAATAACGGCCGATTTCGCCTGATCGGCCACATATCGTGGCGCCGACGAAGCTCGCCACCCCAGCCGGTCGTGAAGCATCACGTGCGACTAGGTCTCTATTTCGAAGTGGTCCAGAGCGAACTAGCGTGGCGTCGCACTGGCCGCCTAAAGTAAGTGTGAAAGTGCGGTCTCACGCGGGCATTGTCCTAGGCAAATGCGGTATTGAGGTTGGCATGACCGAAAATGAAATCCTCGTTCTGGGTAGGGTATTGGAGCGGCTCATCATCGTTCTGGCCGCAGGCGCATCGATCTGGATGGGTTGGCGCCTGTTTTATAGAGTTGCGGATCGCGCGGATCATGAAGCCGAATTGAGCTGGAAGGAGTTGCGCGTGCAGCTGCAGCGCGTCGGCCCGGGGGCATTCTTTGCGCTGTTCGGGGTGGTTGTCTTGGTGACGGCATTGCTGCGCCCCCTGACATTCACGATCGCGGGGGCCGCGGAGGCGGAGGCCGCGACGTCCACGAGTTATAATGTTCCGCGCGCACTTCGAGCTGATTTGGACGAGCACTTGCGGGCGCTCAACACCCTAATCGTGGTTGGCAGAACGCCCCGCGACGTGCCCATCGCCGGCCGTGACCGCGCGCTGCTGGTGAGAGCGGCGGAGCGCGCGGTTGACCTGAAAGTCGAGCTATTGCGGCTGAGGTTTGGCGAGGAGGATTTTCGGACGTGGGCAGAATTCTCCGAGGCCTACGCCAGAAATCCGGATTCCGTCCCCGAGATCGTTCGAGCGACGGTGGCCGAGATTCAGGGAACTTACGACGGCGAGTTGCAATGAACTCTATCATCAGATTTTTTCTTCTTGGTTCCCTGCTGCTTCCATCAAACTTGGCGGCGCAATCATTGGAGCAGCGCGACCATATAATG
The DNA here is from genome assembly GCF_019801965.1 of Salipiger bermudensis. Lineage (GTDB taxonomy): Bacteria > Pseudomonadota > Alphaproteobacteria > Rhodobacterales > Rhodobacteraceae > Salipiger > Salipiger bermudensis_A. The sequence goes on along the minus strand of NZ_JAHVIA010000013.1, from coordinate 1,960 downwards.
TCGCAAACGTATCGTGCTGCGAAGCGATCAATCGATGACGCCATGGACCGTTTCTGGCCGGAACTTGACAGCTATGAAGCCGCAATCATGGGGACCGTGGAGATCAGCGTCGACCGGTATGATTGGAACCTATACGGCGTCAGGGCCGTACGTCGGGGTTCAGAGCGCTCCATCCACTTTCCGATGGGCTTTCTTATCGCCAATCTCTACGTCGTCTGGGGCATGGCCGCAAATGAACTGGCGGGGCATGACAAAGACCTAGGGCTCGATTATATTCATGAAATCTCAGATGTCGTGAAGCGGTCGGTCCGGGCCACAAACGCGGGGCAACGGCCGCCGCCCATGCCCAGCTACGGAGAGTTCGTCAGGATGTCGGAAGCCGAATGGCGGCGCCTGGCAACGAGTGAGCAGTATATGTTGTACGTCGAGGCCATGATGGGTGATGGGCTAGCGTTTATTCTGGCCCATGAAATTGGTCATCATGTGCAAGGGCACCTGGATGGGCCGGCATCATCTTTGCAAGAAGAGCTCTCCGCAGACAATTACGCCGTCGGGTTGAGCATCAATTCGGGGTTTAATCCGATACTGGCCTTTACTCCGTTCCTTCTTTTCGCTGCGATCGAGAATGACACCGGGGTCTACGATGGAACCTCCACGCACCCCCCCGGCCTTTGCAGGGTCGTGATGATGCTGCGGAGCGGTTCGGACGCGGCGCTGCGAGAGGAAGGGTTCATGGAGTACCTTACGGAGAACAACCTACGCGACGAGTGGTTCGAGAGCCAGGCCGAGCTGGCAGCGCTGCCTGACGAGCACGGTATGGATTGCCCCGAATCTCGGACACGGTAAGCGGAACCTTTACGTTCTGTCGGGGTAGCGGCCTGTTGGCCAGTCATTGTTTCATTGAGGCACTGTTCTGCCCGTTACCGGCCCCATTCCTGAGTTGCACCAGCACTGATATCCGACCGGTCCCGGCTGATTCATCTGGCACCAGAAAGCGGGCGTCTGGCAAATCCAAGTCATTGCTTGAGGTTGTGTCGGTTGGGGGGGCTGTTGAGGCATCGGCTGCTGATGCTGCCCTGCGGGCATAGGCGGAGTGTTGGCAAACGCTCTAGGGTCGCCTGCCTCACAGCGGCTCTCTCGTACCTCGCAATCGTTCCAGGCGCGATCTTCTGCTTCGTTGCAGGCATCGCGGCAATTCTGTCTCAGAGAACGGTCTGCGTACTGAGCGCTACACTGATCGCGACACTGATCATTTGTCAGAGCGGCCTGGTCCGTGCAGATGTCCCATTGGTCAAAGCAGTCGGCTGTTGCAACAACGGGAATGGATGATAGAAAAATGACGATACCAAAAAGTCTCGTTCCCATATCTAACACCTATTGTTCAATAACAATGGATAGCAGCCTCGAAATTCTACCACAGGATGCGCTTCGGGGAAATAATGCCATATCTGACCGGCTCAGCTCGGCGGAGTGCCAAGTTCATGGAGGCCTTGTTTCCGTTGCCCGACAGCAGCTTGTTTGCGATTGTGCGTGCCATTGCAACACTGCCGGACACCGCGGGGCTATAGACTAGTCGCTGCAAATGTCGGCGAAGTTAACCTTCCTAACGTCGTCGGGTGATGCAGCATCGGTCAAAAACGGCCGTGGTTGGCCGCGCCTTTCTCCAGAAGCAGCTATTGGCGCAGCCGCACGGAAATCGCACTTTGTCCGCACACTGCTCGGCAGCGCTCTCAGGATGAAGGTCCGCTTCTCTGGCAAGACACATCCAAGCGAAGGGCAAGTTCGGGCTGGGAGCGGGCGAATGCACCCGCAGCGAAAGTTTGGCACAGGCGCGGTGGTTTGGGCTCGAAGCCGTCATGCGGCGGCGTGGCAGGCTCGGTTCGCGGTGATCGAACCGCAGCGCGGCTGATTTGGTATGTTCGGCCGTCGGCATGATGCTGAAGACGTGGCGGGCGTGGTG
>NZ_JAHVIA010000012.1 GCF_019801965.1 Salipiger bermudensis | reverse complement strand
GCCTGAACGAGCACCTGTTCGCCAATCTGCGCCACGCCCACGAGTTGATCGCCGGCTGGCGCAACGACTACAACCATCACCGCCCCCACACGAGCCTCGACGGGCTCACCCCGTGGGAGTATCACCAACGGTCAGTAGAGGACCAAACCCTGAACAGAGCTAACTCATAAACGCGGACTCTATGGGGAGCAGGTCACTCACTCCAGCCGCTGATCATGCTCGGGTGAACGTCGTATTTGCGCGACAGCTCGGCCAGCGTCAGCTTCCCGCGGATCGCCTCCAACGCGACTTTATCCATAAATTACGTTGAATATTTCTTTCGCTTTGCCATTCTGAATGACCGGTTGAAGCCGACGTTGGAGTTTTGCCGCATCCGCGCCCGGAATGAGAAGCCCTGATCGTTGGCGGTCTAGCGGGTTTGGGGTTCACGGCCCGTGGGGCAGACCGGCTTCATTTGGTTCAGATCATTTATCCATATCGACAATCTAGACCTGTGATCCTTGATAAGCGCCCATCACCCTCGCCAGTTATCGGCACGCGTTTTGAAGTCGATCTCCTTCCACTCCGCTTTCCAAAGCGTGAAATATTTCACGTCACTGGACGACGGTTCGGGGTCGCATTTCTCCACATATACGACGCACGGCATGATGACAGCGTCACCGATAAGAATCGCCTCCCCTTGCTCCAGCGCGGGCATGCCCTCGGTCAAAGTGCCAAGCGTATCCGGCAGTAGTCGGCGGACATAGCTTTGATCATCGGGATTGGTAAGACGCATTGCCAGGAAGTTGGAGCATTGCGAAAAGATAGTCTCTGATATTTCAGACGGTCGTTGACTCGAAATCAGAAGGCTGATGCCGTACTTTCGGCCTTCCTTGGCTATGCGTTCGATGGCAGCCAGGGAAGCCTTATAGCGAGCGAGACCACTCTTTGGCGCGTACTTGTGTGCTTCCTCATACACCATCAGGAATGGTTGATCAGTTTTACTTTCAACGCGCCGGGCATAATAGCAAAAGTCGAACATAAGACGAGAGATCAGCGAAACAGTAATGCTGAGCAGTTCAAAGGGAATGCCACTGAGGTCGATGATTGTTACGTTCGACTCGCCTCCCGGCTTATAGCCGGTAAACTGTTCAAGCACCTGCTCCAAGGTCGCAGCTTGGGCCTTCGCGCCGAATATAAAGTCAAGCCGAGAGTTCGATATTTTTGATCTAATCCGCCGCTCGAACTTGTCGATGCTGCCGTCGGCGTAGGAGCCCTTGTTGATTTTGCTCCGTACAGGAGCAGCGAACTCGCGTAAAGCTTTGCAGTAGTGCTCCAGCTGCCCCTCAACATCATTGAATGTTTCGGTCGTGCCATCCTTAAACATGATATGCAGTGAGTTCTCAGCATCCTTTGTTTCGCGCGTCAGATTACGGAAAGCGTTCGCTACGTGCTGAATGTCATATCGAAGCGGACTGTCGAAGTTGACCTTCTCGACTGCAGGATTGCTGATCTTCTTTGCAATAGTCACCACGGAACGAAGCAGTGACTCCTGATTGTAGTTGTTGTTGTCCCCGGACTCCAGGAACATGTCCTCCATCTCGTCTTCGTTGAGAAGCCAATATGGCAGAAAGAGGTCATCGACAGTGATGATATTCGCCTTTGGAAAAGCCGCAGCATATTCGGAGTGAAGATCGAAAATCAGGATATGAGAGTTGTTGAGACCTTGGTATTCGCCACTTTTAGCAGATACCGCCTTCTGCAGAACTGACGTCACACTCGACGATTTTCCCGACCCCGAGGCACCGACGACGGCAATATGTTTATTGAAGAACCTGTCGCCATGAACAGGCACGAATATATCACGTTGCCTAGCGAGTGACGAAAAGCAAAAGCGGTTTTCAGCGGCATAGCAGTCTGCATAGATAGCTGCGATTTCCGCTTTCGCTGCCGGGACGACCTTCTTTGGCGGAATGGCGAGTTCGTCACCACCACGATTGAACTTTCCGCCTTTAAGGGTTCCAAGAGGATACGCATCAATCATATAGACGCGCTTGTAGTCACCGCTGCCGTTGCCTTTCACCTCTTTCATCTCGATTGAAAAGCTTTCGATGATGCAGATGAGAGAAACGTTGTCATTGTCCGAGACCTTGAGAAAAGACCCAACGCGAAGAGACTCACCCGCCGCCTGGAAGTTCAAGAGATCATCGACGGCCACTCGAACTTTGTTGGGATAAACGGCGACAACCTCGGCATTGGCGACTTCCTCAGTCATTGTTCGTCCTCAGATAATTTTCGTGATTGTGGAGATGCTACTGACGGGGATCGAATACATCCGACTCTTTGGACCCGGCATAGCCATGGCTGCTGGGCGTTCAAGGAAGAAGTCATAGATATGGCACAACTTCCGTCCCACTCCGTTGAGAGCCTCCAGCAGCTGGTCAACGTCTTCGACAAAACGAATTTCGATCTGGTGGAATTCGGTTTGCGGGCTCTGAACGTGATCGTTGCGAAAGGGCGATCCGCGGTATGGGTAACCATCTACGAAAACGGTTCCAGTATCAAAAAGCTCATTCTTCACTTGCAAGATGAGTTTTTCATCCGCGCCGCGTAGCAGGATGAATGGCGCGTAGCGCTCGGAATTCTGGATACGGCGCTTTTTAGCAGAACTCCAATTATTACCAATTGCTCTGAGCTGGTCGCAGACGACCGAGCCGTCAGTCGCCCCATCGCATTCGATGCAGAAAACACGGACGACTCCTGCACCGTTTGTAGGCGAGAAATAGAGGTGTTTCATGTGCTTCGCATATTCGCTTGCTTCCTTCTCTCGGAGAAGCCAACGATTATGGACAGCTTGGGAGCCTTTCAGCCGTTCCTGCAGATCACGACGGGTGGTCTTGCGGTCGTTGTGATCTTTTTTCGTCGCTAGTGTCGCAATGTAATCGAGGGCCGCTGGATAATGAAAGCCTTCGGCCTCAAACGCTGAGACGCCTTGGTTTTTCCGTATTGCTTCGATGACAATGTTGCGATGCTCAGAAAATTCCGTCGAGATTTGTATGCTGAAGCTTTTGCAGAACGCCTCAATCAAATCGTCAGGCGCTATCGTACCGTCGAGTAGCGACTTTTTCTCATATGTTTTCGTGCCGTCAGCAGCTTTCACTTCCTTCCGGTATTCCATCACCGATTTGAAGCGCTCGACGGAAAGCTCACCAATTGCGATCTTAACTTCTGAAAAGTGCCCGTACAGAAGGTATTTTCGGCCCGCCCGCTGTGCTTCTTCGAGCCCATGGAAATGAACAAAGAGCTTATGCAGCGGATCACGTAGTACCGAGTCTGTCAGGTTCTGCTCCGCGTAGTATTTTACTTGGCCGTAAATCACGCCTTCATCGGTATAGCGGTCGAAATCTTCAATGCCCTCTACGACAACAATCTCGTCTAGGCCCGCGTTCAGGATTTCGAGCAACGCTGCGTCAAGCTGGTAGAAATACCCCCTAATTGAAGCTGTTGCTTCGCGTTTTTTGTCGACTTCCAACATCCCAATCCCGAATCGGCCCCTCAATTGACGTTATAGGGTTATAGGAGAGAAGAAGCGAGGGTGCGAGTGATCAGAATTGCCCCAACGGGACTGGTCCGAATATCGTGAAGGCGTCAATTGTGGCCGGGAGCTTCTCGGGTGGCGAGCCGAGCAGCGCATTGCCATCAATCGAAGAACCAAAGGCCGGTCATACACCAACTTTTAAAGTGGACCGCTCCGGTGGGGCTGATCACCCGAGGTGTTTGATCCCACGGTTTGATGGTGCGATCCTATCTTTGGATTGGAAGGATGCCGTGTGGGACAAGTTCGTCATGGAAGCGCCACGACAACACAGGCTGTCCGAGTAGCAAAACAGCGATCGCATGCTTCGCTCGCGCACCTGAGCCGAGAACTGGGGTTAACCCCAAGGCCGTCGCAAAGTGGCGGAAACGGGCAACGGTCGAAGACATGAAGACAGGACCATGCCAGCATGAATGGCTGCTCTGCTGTGTTTGCTGCGACGGCAAGGCTGTATTCTCACTGACTGCTCTCCTCCAGTAGCACCATCATGCGATGGTCTCTACTGCCTCTCGTGCTGCACCCGCAAACGGCGGCAATGTCCGCGAAGTATGACTTAGCCCATGCCTCGGCTTCGCAACCGCGGAGAATGGCCGTTCTTGGGAAGCTGCGCCGCAGCGGATGACGGTGGGACGGGCGTCTGGAAAGGGCCGGAACCAGACTTGCCTCGCGCCAGGCACGAAGGTCGGCTCTGGGCCGGGAACGACGGATGCTGCTTCCTGGTAGGTGTACGGATCGCTGCGGTGCCACAGGTCCGCTTCGAGCTCATGCCTCCCATTCTGTGTTATCCGAGATGCGCGCCTCGGGCCGAAGTTAGGCGGCGAACGTCGCGCGGAGATGCGGTAAATCCCAACGAAAATGTGGTCCACTTCGGTGCTAACCCATTGATCTCAATGGCGGCAACTCTCTCATGCCGTGGTCCACACTACCATTGTTTTTAAAAGGTTTTTCGAAATTTCTGGCATCCCTGCCGGGCCTACCAGATAGTTCTGCCTCAGGCGCTTCGGTCAAGACGCAGCGAGCAGGCATCCTGTATCACATCGGCCTTCGGTTTCGGCAAGCCCGCTGTCCCACGAGAACCAGTTCCGGGCCCCGTCCCCGCCCGCCTGTTCCGGATCCGGAGCCACGAGCTCAACGGCTCGCTGAGACGCTTAGAATGCGCGGCCCGCCAGCCCAGGACTGCAAATGCAAGGATCGGGCGACGCCGTGCGGCGCCGACGCGCCGCTACCAGCCCGCATTGGCCACCTTCGGTTCCACGGCGCGCTGCGGCATCGGCTCGGCCTCGAGACCGGCGATCCGGAAGACGCGCACCCCTTCCGACAGCGTCCGGCTGTTTTGCGTCAAGCTGCGAATGGCGCTGGCGGTCTGGTTGACCATCGCGGCGTTCTGCTGGGTCACCGTGTCGAGCTGCGAGATTGCGGTGTTGATCTCGCCCAGCGTCATGGTCTGCTCGTTGAGCCCGTGGACCACCTCGCGGATACGGTCGGAAATCCGGTCGACCCCGGAGAAGATATTGCCCAGCTCGCCGCTGGCGCGGCCCACCAGCTCGACCCCGGCCTTCACATGGATGCCGCTTTCGCTGATCAGCGCCTTGATCTCCTGCGCCGATTCCGCCGAACGCTGCGCAAGGGTTCGGACCTCGGAGGCGACCACCGCGAAGCCGCGCCCGGCCTCGCCCGCCCGCGCCGCCTCGACCCCGGCATTGAGCGCCAGAAGGTTGGTCTGGAAGGCGATGTCGTCGATCACCGAGATGATCTGAGAGATCGAATCCGACGAGGTCTCGATCCGTTTCATCGCCTCGGTCACGTCCTCGACCACCTTGCTGCTGCCCTCGGCCGCGCTCTTGGTCTCCTCCGCCTCGCGACCGACCTCGGTGGCGTAATCCGCGGCGGACTTGGCGTTGGCGTTGAGCTCCTCGACCGCGGCGGCGGTCTCTTCCAGGGTCGCCGCCTGTGTCTCGGTGCGCTGCGACAGCTCGTCGGAATTGTCACCGATCTCGGTGGCTGTGCTGTCGATCTCGCCCGACACGGTCTGCACCTGCCGGATCAGGCCGGAGATATGCTCGGCTGCGGCGTTGAAGGCATCGGCAAGCTCGCGCAGGCGATCCTGCGCGGTCAGCTTGACCCGGTGCGACAGATCCCCCGCGCTCAGCGCCTCGAGCCCGTCGGCAATGGCGCGGATCGCTTCGCGCTGGCCGGTGATCTCGGTGGCGATCTTGGTGATCCGCACCACCTCGCCCGCCTCGTCATAGACCGGCGCATAGGTGGCGCTGATCCAGATCACCTTGTCATCCTTGGTGATGCGCGGAAATTCGTCGGAGAAGAACTTGCCGGCGCGCAGATCCTCCCAGAATTTCTCGTAGGCCTCCGACTCCCGGTATTTCTTCTGCACGAAGATGCTGTGGTGCTTGCCGATCACCTCGCTCTCGTCGGGATATCCCAGAGCGTTCAGAAAATTCTCGTTGGCGCGCAGGATCGTGCCGTCAGGGGCAAAATGGATCACCGCCTGCGTCCGTTCGACAATCTGCAAGATGGCCTCGTCGCCCGTTACCTCGTGTTGGACCTTGTTCTTCGACGTGCGGGAAAACCACATCCCAGCGCTCCTTCAGGCAACTCCTGCAAGAGCCAATACCCACAAGACCTTTCCAGAGCCTGAACGGGCGCGCGGTTTTACGCTGCCCGCGCCGCCAGCCCCTGCAACGCGTCCATCGCGATGGCATAGCTCAGCTGCCGCGCCTTCGGATCATGCATCGCGCTCGACAGGATCAGCTCGTCAGGCCGGTAGCGCTCGATCAGCCGCTCGAGCCCCGCCGCCACCTGCGCCCGGTCGCCTGTCGCGCTGACGCTCAACGCCTGCTCGACCATCGCCACGTAGCGTGGATCGGCAACGGAATTGATGTCGTCGACCGGGTGCGGCAGCTTGCCGGGACGGCCGCTGCGCAGGTTGATGAAGGCCTGCTGCTGCGAGGTCTTGAGCCGCAGCGCCTCGGCCTCGGTCTCGGCCGCCCAGACATTGGCAGCGAGCATGAAGCGCGGCCTGTCGGTGATGCCGGGCTGGAAGCGGTCGCGGTAGATCTCGACCGCCTGATCCAGCGCGTCGGGGGCGAAATGCGAGGCGAAGGCGTAAGGAAGCCCGAGATGCGCCGCGAGCTGGGCGCCGTAGAGCGACGAGCCGAGGATCCAGACGGGCACATGGGTGCCCTCGCCCGGCACCGCGCGCACCGGCTGGCCCTCGCTGGCCTCCTGAAACAAGCCGATCAGCTCGACCACGTCCTCGGGGAAGCGATCCGACGAGGTGTGGTTGCGGCGCAGCGCCATGGCGGTGATCTGGTCGGAGCCCGGCGCCCGCCCGAGCCCGAGGTCGATGCGGTCGGGGAACAGCGTGGCCAGGGTGCCGAACTGCTCGGCGATCACCAGCGGCGAGTGGTTGGGCAGCATGATGCCGCCGGCGCCGACGCGGATCTTGCTGGTGGCGGCGGCCACCTGCCCGATCACCACCGAGGTCGCCGCCGAGGCGATGCCGACCATGTTGTGATGCTCGGCCAGCCAGAAGCGGTGATAGCCCAGCCGCTCCACATGGCGCGCCAGATCGAGCGTGTTGTTCAGCGCGTCGGCGACGGTGCCGCCTTCGGGCACCATCGAGAGATCGAGAACGGATGCGGGGATCATGTGCGGCCTTTCTGCTGCGTGTCCTCCCGCATATAGGCATGCCTTGTTTCGCTTAAAGATGCAAAGACCCCCGACATGCGCATGCCGGGGGCCAATTCGCTTGAATTTATCGCGGTTTACGCGGCTGCCTTCACCGCCCGCTTGGTCAGCACCGCGATCAGGTGGGCGCGGTAGTCGCCGGAGCCGTGCAGGTCCGAGATCATGCCGTCACCCGAGAGCGACAGCCCGTCGAGCGCGTCGGCGCTGAACTTCGACGTGAGCGCCGTCTCGGCCTCGGACCAGCGGAACACGCCATCCTCGGAGGCGCCGGTCACCGCCACGCGCACGCCATCGGCGTATTTCGCCACGAACACGCCGACCAGCGCGAAGCGCGAGGCGGGCTGCTCGAACTTGATATAGGCCGCGGCCTCCGGCACCGGGAACCTGACCGCGGTGACGATCTCGCCCTCTTCCAGCGCGGTGGTGAACATGCCCTCGAAGTAATCGTCCGCCGCGATCTCGCGGGTGTTGGTGACGATGGTCGCGCCCGAGGCCAGCGCCGCCGCCGGGTAGCAGGCGGAGGGGTCGTTGTTGGCGAGGCTGCCGCCGATGGTGCCGCGGTTGCGCACCGCCGGGTCGCCGATATTCACCGCCAGATCGGCCAGCGCCGGGTAGGCGCCGCCCACCTCCGCCGCCACCGTGGCATGGGTGGTGCCGCCGCCGATGGTGATCGTGCCGCCATCGACGGAGACCCCCTTGATCTCGTCGATATTCTTCAGGCTCACCAGCACCGACGGCGCCGCGAGCCGCGCCTTCAGCGAGGGGATCAGCGTCTGCCCGCCGCCCAGCGCCTGCGCCTCTTCCTTGCCCAGCGCGGCCACCGCGTCGGCGACGCTGGTCGGGCTTTCGATCTCGAAGCTGTACATCTTCAATCCTCCTGTCGAAGGGTCTCCGGGCGCAGCGCCCTGCCCTTCTTCACGTTCCAAATACTCAACGATCCGGCGGCGCCGTCAAGCGATGCCGCCGGTAAGAGGCTCAGCCCTGCATCGCTTTCCACACCCGGTGCGGCGAAACCGGCATGTCGATGTGTTCGACATGGGTGTAACCGCCCGAATGCAGCGCATCGATCACCGCGTTGACCACCGCCGGCGGCGAGCCGATGGCGCCGGCCTCGCCGCAGCCCTTCACCCCGAGCGGGTTGTGGGTGCAGGGCGTGGCGCAGGAATGGTCGACCATGTAGAACGGCACGTCCTCGGCGCGCGGCATGGCGTAGTCCATGTAGGAAGCCGAGAGCAGCTGGCCGTTCTCGTCATAGACGCAGTTCTCGAGCAGCGCCTGCCCGATGCCCTGCGCCAGGCCGCCATGGACCTGCCCCTCGACGATCATCGGGTTCACCACGTTGCCGAAATCGTCGGCGGCGGCAAAGCGCTCGATGGTGACGCGGCCGGTCTCGGGATCGAGCTCGAGCTCGCAGGCATAGGCGCCCGAGGGATAGGTGAAGTTGGCCGGGTCGTAGAAGGCCGTCTCCTCCAACCCCGGCTCGATATCCTCGAGCGGGTAGTTGTGCGGCACGTAGGCGGCCAGCGTGACATCGCCCCAGGCCACCGACTTGTCGGTGCCCGCGACGGTGAACTGGCCGTCCTTGAGCTCGATATCGGCATCGGATGCCTCGAGCAGATGGCCGGCGATCTTCTTGGCCTTGTTGATGATCTTCTCGGTGGCGCGGACCATGGCCGAGCCACAGACCGCGAGGCTGCGCGAGCCGTAGGTGCCCATGCCGAAGGGGATCTTCGAGCTGTCGCCATGCACGATGTCGATCATGCTCTCGTCGATGCCAAGCATCTCGGCCACCACCTGCGGGAAGGCGGTCTCGTGGCCCTGACCGTGGGAATGCGCCCCCACCATGACCGAGATCGACCCGGTGGCGTTCACCCGCACCGTGGCGGCGTCATAGAGACCGGCGCGCGCCCCGAGCTGGCCCACGAGGTTCGACGGCGCGATGCCGCAGGCCTCGATATAGCAGTTGATGCCGAGTCCGCGGAGCTTGCCCTTGGCCTCGCTCTCCTTGCGGCGGGCTGCAAAGCCCTCGCGGTCGATCATCTCCTCGAGCTTGTCCATGGTCGCGGTGTAATCGCCGGTGTCGTATTCCACCGCTACCGGGGTCGCGTAGGGGAAGCTGTCGATGAAGTTCTGACGGCGCAGCGCGATCGGGTCGACGCCGAGCTCGCGCGCCGCCTTGTCGACAAGCCGCTCGAGCTGGAAGGTCGCCTCCGGGCGGCCCGCGCCGCGATAGGCATCGACCGGCACGGTGTTGGTAAACACCGCCTTCACGTTCACCTGGATCGCCGGGGTCTTGTAGTTGCCGGCCATCAGCGTGCCGTGCAGCCAGGTCGGCACCGAAGAAGAGAAGGTCGACAGATAGGCGCCCATGTTGGCCAGCGTGTCGGTGCGCAGGCCGATGAAGTTGTTGTCGGCATCGAGCGCCAGCTCGATCTTGGTCACGTGATCGCGGCCATGGGCATCGGACATGAACGCCTCGGAGCGGGTCGAGGTCCACTTCACGGGGCGGTTGATCTGCCGCGACGCGAAGGTGACGAAGGCCTCCTCGGCGTAGTGGAAGATCTTGGTGCCGAAGCCGCCGCCCACATCCGGGGCCACCACGCGCAGCTTGTGCTCGGGGATGCCGAGCACGAAGGCGCCCATCAGCAGCCGGATCACGTGCGGGTTCTGCGAGGTGGTGTAGAGCGTGCTCTCGTCATTGGCGCGGTTGTACTCGCCCAGCGCGACTCGCGGCTCCATCGGGTTGGCCACGAGGCGGTTGTTCACCAGCTCCAGCGTGGTCACATGCGCGGCGCTCGAGAAGGCCTCGTCGATGGCCGCCTGGTCGGAGCCGAACTGCCAGTCGTAGCAGAGGTTGTCGCTCAGGTCGTCATGCACCTTGGCGGCACCGGCCTCAAGCGCGGCCTTCATGTCGACCACCGCCGGAAGCTCGGCAATGTCGTAGACGATGGCCTCGGCGGCGTTGCGCGCCTCCTCGAGGCTCTCGGCCACCACCGCGGCGATGGGATCGCCCACGTGGCGCACCTTGCCCTGGGCCAGCACCGGGTGGGCCGGCTCCTTCATCGGCTCGCCGTGCTTGTCGGTCACCTGCCAGCCGCAGGGCAGACCGCCGATCCCCTCGAAATCCTTGCCGGTGAAGATCCGCACCACGCCGGGCATCGCCTCGGCATCGCTCGTATCGAGACTGTTGATGGTCCCGTGCGCCACGTCCGAGCGCAGGAACACGCAATAGGTCTGGCCGTAGGTGTTGATGTCGTCGGTGTACTGACCGGCGCCTGTCAGGAAACGCACGTCCTCGCGGCGTTTCTGCGAGGCTCCGATGCCATGATCCTTGGGCATGAAAACTCCTCCCTGGGTGTGGCGGGCAGCCCCCGCCTTGGCAAATCCCTGCCGGACGCCGCGCCCCGGCGGGTCCTCCACCCGCCGATCCGGCCTTTCCGGTCGTTCGCTAACTTACTCGGCGGCGATACCGCTCACGTCCTGCCCGCTCGCCGCCAGGATCGCCTTGACGATGTTGTGGTAGCCGGTGCAGCGGCAGATATTGCCCTCGAGGTAATCGCGCACCTCGTGCTCGCTGGGCTTGGGGTTCTCCTTCAGGAGCGCTGCCGCGGTCATCACCATGCCCGGCGTGCAGAAGCCGCATTGCAGGCCGTGATGGTCTTGGAACGCCTGCTGGATCACCGACAGCGAGCCATCGGCATTCGCCATGCCCTCGATCGTGGCCACCGAAGCGCCTTCGGCCTCGGCTGCAAACATCGTGCAGGCCTTCACGCTCTTGCCATCCACGTGAATCACGCAGGCACCGCACTGGCTGGTGTCACAGCCCACGTGGGTGCCCGTCAGGTGCAGTTCGTCGCGCAGAAATTCGGTCATGAGCGTGTTGCCCGAGACCTCTTTCGAGACGGCCTTGCCATTCACCGTCATCGTCACCTTGGTCATCAAGTCCTCCCTGGGTGTCCCTGTCTGTTGTCCTTTGGTGGTCGCGGGCTCCTTGCCTGCCCGCGGTGTCGTATCGAATGCGCTTCAGGCAACCGGCCTCAGTTCGAGACCATTCGCTTGAACCAGCCCTTCTTCTTGCCCTCTTCCGCGGCCTCGCCTTCGGCTTCCGGTGCGGCATCGGGATCGGCCGGCCCTTCGACCGCGTCCTGAAGGTTGGTGAAGAACTGGTCCGCCATCTTCTTGGCGAAGCCGTCGATGATGCGGCTGCCGAGCTGTGCCAGCTTACCGCCGACCTTGGCTTCGACCTCGTAATGCAGCTCGGTGATGCCATCGCCCTTGTCGGTCAGGGTGACGTCGGCGCCGCCCTTGGCGAAGCCCGCCGCGCCGCCCTTGCCCTCGCCCGACAGCGTCAGGCTCTCGGGCTCGTTGCGGTTCGACAGCGCAACCTGTCCCTTGAAGGTCGCCTTCACCGGGCCGACCTTCTGCACCACGGTGGCCTCGAAGCCCTCTTCCGGCGAGCCGGTCATCTCGGTGCAGCCCGGGACGCATTGCTTGAGAACCTCCGGGTCCAGGATCGCGGCCCAGACAACCTCGCGGGGCGCCTTGATCTCGCGCGTGTCGCTCATGTGCATGGTGGGGTCCTCCCTTCCTCTCCGGGCCCCACAGTACACGTTGCCTGTCGGGGGCATATAAGACCAATGGCTAAGACCATCGGCATGTCTCGCGCCGGCCCCTTCCGCGGGGGTCCGGCCCTGTGCCGGCAGCATGGACAATGGCCTTCTCGCTGCCAAGCGGATTCGTGAAATCTGCCGGGGGCTTGCTCCCCGCAGGCGCGGTCAGCCTCCGGCGTAGACCTCGACCGTGGGCAGATCGGTCAGCGGTGCCTCGATCAGCCGCATGGCGGCCAGCGAGATGCGGCTGCCGGCGGTGGCAGGGCCGTCGATGGGGCGCAGGGTGACCTGGGCCGACTTGCCGCTACCCGGAAACACCACGCGGCCGTCGCGCTCGCTGCTGACCAGCGGCGTCTCGAGCCAGAAGCCCGGCTTCGAGGGATCGCCAAGCGAGACCACGGTTGTGCCGAGACGGCTCTCTCCACCCGAAGACGGCGCCGCCGCAGCGGCACGCTCCTCGGCGCTGGTGGTGTCGAACTCTTCCTCGGTGCGGGCCCCGACGGGCGGGGCGATGCCGCCGGCGGGACGCGCTTCGGGACGGGCGGCCTCGGTCGAGGCGGCGGCGACGGGCTCTTCCTGCTGGGCCGGGGACATGGTCTGGCCACAGGCGGCGAGGAGCAGGACGGGGAGAAGGGAATACGCTTTCATACCGGCAGCCTAGGACCAATATCCGGGGCTGACAATCGCGTCCGTCCTTGCCGAGCGGCGCAATCGCGCCTAGGTTTCGCGGATGGAAAAGCTCATCGATCCCTTCGCGCGCCCGATCTCCTATCTGCGGGTCTCGGTCACCGACCGCTGCGACTTCCGCTGCGTCTACTGCATGTCCGAGAACATGAGCTTCCTGCCCAAGAAGGAGCTGCTGACGCTGGAAGAGCTCGACCGGCTGTGCTCGGCCTTCATCGGCATGGGGGTCGAGAAGCTACGCATCACCGGCGGCGAGCCGCTGGTGCGGCGCGATATCCTGAAATTCTTCCAGTCGATGACTCGGCATCTCGACTCCGGTGCCCTGCGCGAGCTGACGCTGACCACCAACGGCTCGCAGCTCGAGAAATTCGCCAAGCCGCTCTACGAGGCCGGCGTGCGGCGGGTGAACATCTCCGCCGACACGCTGAACGAGGAGAAGTTCGCCGAGATCACCCGCTGGGGCCGCCTGCCCCAGGTGCTGCGCGGCATCGACGCAGCGCAGGAGGCGGGGATGCGGGTCAAGCTCAACGCGGTGGCGCTCAAGGGCTTCAACGAGGACGAGCTGTTCTCGATGACCGAATGGTGCGCCGAACGCGACATGGACATGACCTGGATCGAGGTCATGCCGATGGGCGACATCGGCAACGAGGACCGGCTCGACCAGTACTGGAAGCTGACCGACCTGCGGGCGCGGCTGGCCGAGCAGTACACCCTCACCGACCTGCCCGAGAGCACCGGCGGCCCGGCGCGCTACGTGCGGCTCGAGGAGACCGGGCAGAAGATCGGTTTCATCACCCCGCTCACGCATAATTTCTGCGAGAGCTGCAACCGGGTGCGCCTGACCTGCACCGGCGAGCTCTTCATGTGCCTGGGCCAGGAAGACAATGCCGACCTGCGCAGCGCCCTGCGCAACCACCCTGGCAGCGATGCACCGCTCGAAGAGGCGATCCGCGCCGCCATCGAACGCAAGCCCAAGGGCCACGATTTCGACTACTCGCGCCAGAGCGTCGACGGCCGCGTCTCGCGCCACATGAGCCACACCGGCGGCTGATTCCCGCGCCCGAAAAATCTTCGCAGGAAGATTTTCCACGCCCCCCGTCGTGACAGATTTTTCGTCCGAAGGATCTTGGTCCCCGGTCTCGGCGCGCGCGCCCGGGGACTGCCCCTCTTTCAGCTTCGCTCCCTTCGGTCACACGAGCGGCGAAATCCGCCGGCCCCGCGGAAGGGCGTTGGGTCGCGCGGCGCTTTGTGCCTATACTCGACACAATCCGGGCGCGAGACCCGCACCCGAGCAGTGATCAAAGACAGGCAAGACCCACAGATGACCCAAGACACGGTGACCGTGCGACCGCTCCGGGCGGCTGACGAAGACAGCTGGCGCAAGCTCTGGACCGGCTACCTGACCTTCTACGAATCCTCGGTGAGCGAGGAGGTCTACCAGACCACCTTCGCCCGCCTGCTCGACGATGACGACCACGAGTTCCACGCGCTGGTGGCCGAGAGCGACGGCGAGCTGGTCGGGCTGGTGCACTACCTCTTCCACCGGCATTGCTGGCGGGTCGAGAATGTCTGCTACCTGCAGGATCTCTTCGCCGCCCCCGAGGCGCGCGGCAAGGGCGTCGGCCGGGCGCTGATCGAGGCGGTCTATGCCGAGGCCGACAAGGCCGGATCGCCGAGCGTCTACTGGCTGACGCAGGACTTCAACCACACCGCCCGGCAGCTCTATGACCGGATCGGCACCCTGACCCCCTTCATCAAGTACCAGAGGCCCTGATGCGCCGGCTGCTGTTTCCGGTGCTGATGTGGCTGGCCTCCTGCATGCCGGTCGCGTCTCCGGAGACGGCGAGCCGTGCCGCCGCCTCGCTGGGCGATCTCGGCCCCCTGCCCGCGATGAAGAGCTTCGCCCAGGCCCATCCGGCGCCGCCGGCGATCTCGAATGCCGATCTCGGCCGCGACGTGCTGGAACTGGCCTTCGCGCTGGAATCTGGCCGCGCGCTGGAGCAGTTCTCGCGCTTCGAGACGCCGGTCACCGTCGCCGTGCAGGGTAAGGCCCCACCGACGCTGGGGCCGGATCTCGACCGGCTGCTGCAGCGCCTGCGCCGCGAGGCCGGGATCGAGATCTCCCGTGTCAGCGGCACCGAGGCCAACATCACCCTCGTCCCCGTGCCGCGTGACGAGATCCGCCGCCACCTGCCGCAGGCCGCCTGCTTCGTGGTGCCGAATGTCGGCTCGCTGAAGGAATACCTCTCCGCGCGCAACAGCCGTCGGGTGAGCTGGACCGCCGTCACCCGCCGCGAACGCGTGGCGATCTTCCTGCCCGCCGATGCCGCGCCGCAGGAGCTGCGCGATTGCCTGCACGAGGAGATCGCGCAGGCGCTCGGTCCTCTCAACGATCTCTACCGGCTCGGCGACAGCGTGTTCAACGACGACAATGTCCACAACGTGCTGACCGGCTACGACATGACCGTGCTGCGGGTGTTCTACGATCCCGCCCTGCGCTCGGGCATGCGCCGCGACGAGGTCGCCGCGCGGCTGCCGGCGATCCTCGCCCGCGCCAATCCCGGCGGCGCGCGCCAGCAGGCCCGCCGGCTCTCCGCCACGCCGCGCGACTGGAGCGCCGCGATCCAGACCGCGCTCGGCCCCGGCGCGGGCTATGGCGCGCGGCTCAAGGCGGCCTCGACGGCGCTGGCGATCGCCGAGCGCGAAGGCTGGACCGATCACCGGCTGGGCTTTTCCTTCTATGCCAAGGGACGGCTGTTGCAGGGCAGCGATGCCGAGGCGGGGCGGCGCGCCTTCCTGCGCGCGCAGCAGGCCTTCGAGCGCGCCCCGGACACGGCGCTGCACCAGGCCTACGTGGCCGCCCAGCTCGCCGCGTACGAGATCCACGACAACCGCCCCGAGGCGGCGCTGGCGCTGACCGCGCCGCATCTCGACACCGCCATGCGGCACGAGAACGCGGCGCTGCTCTCGACGCTGCTCCTGCTGCGCAGCGAGGCGCTCGACCTCGCCGGGCGGGCCTCCGAAAGCCGGCTGGTCAAGCTGGACTCCCTGGCCTGGGCACGATACGGCTTCGGCCCGGACTGGGCCGTGGGCGCCAAGGCGCGCGAGATCGGCTCTCTCAATCCGCTTAAGGGAGGCAGGGGCGCAGGATGATCGTGATAGCCGGGGTTCTGATCGGGGCCATCATCGGCGGGCTGACCGCCAAGCGCCGCAAGGGCGATCTCGCCGATATCGCGCAGTTCGTCGTGGTCTACGGCATTGCCTTCGGCCTGGCCGGGTTGATCGTGACCATCGTGATCGAGAAACTCGCGACCTGAGCGGGGCGGCCTGCATCGCTCTCAGGGGCGCTGCCCCTCTGACGCCTGCGGCGCCATTCACCCCGGGATATTTCTGGCCAGAAGAAGCTGCAGGGAGCGCGCTGTTTCTGAGGTGCGGCGCGGGAGCGCGTTTTTCCGCGGGGCGGCGAGGCGGTGGTTGCGACCGGGGCCGCTTCGCGTAGGATGAGCGCAGACCAGCGGAGCCCCCATGTTCGTACCGTTCTTCGAAACCCTTCGCGCCGCGCAGGTGCCGGTCTCGCTACGCGAGTACCTGACCTTTCTCGAGGCCATGAAAGCGGGCCTGGCGACCTATGACGTGGAGGGGTTCTACTACCTCGCGCGCAGCGCCATGGTGAAGGACGAGCGCCATCTCGACCGCTTCGACCAGGCCTTTGCCCACAGTTTCAAGGGGCTCGAGGAGATTGGGCTGGAGCAGATGCTCGAGGCGGTGGAACTGCCCGAGGACTGGCTGCGCAAGATGGCCGAGAAGCACCTCACCGAGGAAGAGAAGCGCGAGATCGAGGCGCTGGGCGGGTTCGACAAGTTGATGGAGACGCTGCAGGAGCGCCTGCGCGAACAGCAGGGCCGGCACCAGGGCGGCAACAAATGGGTCGGCACTGCCGGCACCTCGCCTTTCGGCGCCTATGGCTACAACCCGGAGGGCGTGCGCATCGGCCAGCACGAGAGCCGCCACAAGCGCGCGGTCAAGGTCTGGGACAAGCGCGAATTCCGCAATCTCGACGACAGCGTCGAACTCGGCACGCGCAACATCAAGGTGGCGCTGAAGCGGCTGCGCCGCTGGGCCCGCGACGGCGCGCAGGAGGAGCTCGATCTCGACGGCACCATCCGCGCCACCGCCGAGCACGGCTATCTCGACGTCAAGACAAGGCCCGAGCGCCGCAACGCCGTCAAGCTGCTGCTGTTCTTCGACATCGGCGGATCGATGGATCCGCATATCAAGGTGGTCGAGGAGCTGTTCTCCGCGGCGCGCACGGAGTTCAAGCATCTCGAGCATTACTACTTCCACAACTGCCTCTACGAGGGCGTGTGGCGCGACAACCGGCGGCGCTGGGACCAGCAGACCGCGACCTGGGACGTGCTCAACACCTACGGCTCCGACTACAAGTGCATCTTCGTGGGTGACGCCTCGATGAGCCCCTACGAGATCGCCTATCCCGGCGGTGCCAACGAGCACTGGAACCAGGAGGCCGGGCAGGTCTGGCTCGAGCGGGCGCGGGCGCAATGGCCCGATCACCTCTGGATCAACCCGGTGCCCGAGCGGCACTGGCCCTATACCCAGAGCATCGGCATGATCCGCGAGATCTTCGAGGAGCGCATGGTGCCGATGACCCTGGAGGGGATCAGCCGCGGCATGAAGGAGCTGTCGCGATGATCCTTGCGGTGGATGGCGGCGGCTCGACCTGCCGGGTGGCGCTCGAACACGCCGGCAGCCGGCACGTGGTGAGCCTCGGCGCCGCCAACGTGACCAGCGATTTCGATGGCGCGGTGGCGCGCATCTCCGAAGGGCTGCAGGCGGTGGCGCAGGCAGCGGGGCTGAGCCCGGAGGCGCTGCGCGCCTGCCCGGCCTATCTCGCGCTGGCCGGGGTCACCGGCGAGGCGCTGGCGCAGCGGGTGGCGCGCGCCCTGCCCCTCGATCACGCGGTGGTCGAGGAGGATCGCCGCGCATCGGTGGTGGGCGCGCTTGGGCGGGCCACGGGCTGCGTCGCCGGGCTCGGCACCGGCAGCTTCCTCGCCCGCCAGGACGGCGACAGCTTCCGCAGCATCGGCGGCTACGGGCTGGTCCTGGGCGACGAGGCCTCGGCGGCCTGGCTCGGCCGGGAGATCCTGATCTACACGCTGCGCGCCCATGACCGGCTCGAGGCGCAGACCCCGGTGACCGAGGCGCTGCTCGAGGATCTCGGCGGTGCGCCGGGGGTCATCGCCTTCGCCGCGAGCGCCACGCCGGAGCGCTTCGGCCAGCTCGCGCCGCGGGTGACGCAGGCGCCGGAGGATCCGGCAGCGGCGCTGCAGATGCGTCGCGGCACCGCCTACGTGGCGACCGGGCTCAACGCGCTGGGTTGGCGCCCCGAGGAGCCGATCTGCCTGATCGGAGGGGTCGCGGCGGCCTATGCGGACTGGCTGCCGCGCGAGATGGCCGAGGCGCTGCGAGCGCCCGAAGGCAGCGGGCTCGACGGCGCTCTGGCGCTGGCGCGGCGGCTGACCCCGGCCTGAGGCACCGGACATCTTCCATCAGGGAGAGAGAAACAAGACCGCCCGTGCCGGAGACCCGAAAGCGTGCGCCCCCGCGCGCCTCAGAACTCGACCTCGAGCTCCTCGATCTCTTCCGGCTCGGCCAGTGCGCCGGCGATCCAGTCCTGCATCGGGGCCCAGTCGAGCACCGTGTCGATATAGGCTTCGAGCCGGTCATCCAGCGTCACCGCGTAAGTGCGGAAGCGGGTGCAGACCGGCGCATACATCGCATCCGCCACGGTGGGACGGCCGAACAGGAACGGTCCGCCATAGGTGTCGAGGCAATCGTGCCAGATCGCCTTCACCCGCTCCACATCAGGGCGCGCGCCGGAGAAGATCTTGAAACGCTCGTGTCGGGCCTTGAGGTTCATCGGCAGCGCCGAGCGCAGGTTGTAGAAGCCCGAATGCATCTCGCCGGCGATCGCCCGGCAATGGGCCCGCCGCACCACGTCTTCGGGATAGAGCTTCGCCTCCGGAAAACACTCGTTGAGATATTCCGCGATCGCCAGCGTGTCCCAGACCTGGACCTTGCCGTGGGTCAGGCGCGGCACCCGCACGGTGGGTGAAAGCAAAAGCAATTCCTGCCGCATCTCGGCATCGGTTGGATCGACCGGCGCCTCGTCGAAATCGAGCCCCGACATCTTGCACAACAGCCAGCCGCGCAACGACCAGGAGGAATAGTTCTTCGATGAAATCGTGAGCGTTGCCGTGACCATGCTCCCCCCGTTCCTGACGTGATGCTGCACTGCGTCATGATTTTTGTCGCATGGCCCCCGGGTTCTGGCTAGCGTTTTTGCAACGAAGGAGGGTCAGACTGCCGTGCTCTACGCCACCTACCAGGGACTTGATGATTTTATCGCCCCTTTTCGCACCGCCGCGCTCACCGCGCTGGCCTTCGCCCCCAGAGGCGCCGGCCCCTTCGCCGATCTGATCCGCAAGAACGCCGCGCTGGCCGAGATGGTCTCGCGCTTCCAGCTCACCCACGAGCGGCCGGGCTTCGGCATCTCCTCGGTCCGGGTGGAGAACCGCGACGTGCCGGTGACCGAGGAGGTGGCGCTCGACCTGCCCTTCGGCAACCTGCTGCACTTCCGCAAGGATATCGACACAGCGCAGCCGAAGGTGCTGGTCACGGCGCCGCTCTCGGGGCATTTCGCCACCCTGCTGGCGGGCACCGTGAAGACCCTGCTGCGCGACCACGACGTCTATATCACCGACTGGAAGAACGCCCGCGACGTGCCGCGCGATGCCGGCGATTTCGGCGTCGAGGATTACATCGACTACGTCATCCGCTTCATGGAGACCATCGGCCCCGGCGGCCACGTGCTGGCGGTCTGCCAGCCCTGCGTGCAGGCGCTGGCCGCGGTGGCGGTGATGTCGGAGGATCGCAACCCGGCGACGCCGCGCTCGATGACGCTGATGGCGGGCCCTGTGGATGTGCGCGAGAGCCCGACCACGGTCAACGAGCTGGCGCAGGAGAAACCGCTGGGCTGGTTCGAGCGCAACGTGATCTCGACGGTGCCGTTCCGCTACCCGGGCGCCGGGCGGCGGGTCTATCCGGGCTTCGTGCAGCTCACCGCCTTCATGTCGATGAACATGGAGCGCCACCAGTCACAGCACCGCAAGCTCTACGATCATCTCGCCGCAGGCGAGGACACCGAGGCGCGCCGGATCAAGGAGTTCTACGACGAGTATTTCGCGGTGCTCGACCTGACCGAGGAATTCTACATCGAGACCATCGACCGCGTGTTCCAGCGCGCCGAGCTGGCCACCGGCGATTTCAGCTTCCGCGGCCGCAAGGTCGATCCGTCGAAGATCCGCAACACCGCGCTGCTCACCGTCGAGGGCGGGCGCGACGACATCTGCGGGCTCGGCCAGACCACCGCGGCGCATGATCTCTGCTCGACGCTGCGGCCGCATCTCAAGCGCCATCACCTTCAGGCCAACGTCGGGCACTACGGTGTCTTCAACGGCCGCCGCTGGGAAAACGAGATCTACCCGGTCGTACGCAACATGATCCTCGCGATGGAGTGAGCCTCTTGCGGTTTGCGCCGGAGCAAGCGCATCGGGCGGTATGGGTGTGAGCGATGGCCGCTGCAGAGGCAGCATGGCCACTGTGCGACTGCGCCTGGCGATGCGCCTGCTCAGATCGCGCCGCGCGCCTCCCGCCGGAACGTGGCGCCCTGCGACTGCGGAGGGCGGCGCACCCGATTCATCTGACCGCATGCGCCCAGAAGGGCGAGCGTCAGGGGCCGGTGCATCGGAGGGAATGGTGGGTGATGAGAGACTCGAACTCCCGACATCTTCGGTGTAAACGAAGCGCTCTACCAACTGAGCTAATCACCCGGCCCGCGCGGTTTAGCCAAGCGCGCGGCGCAGTTCAAGTCGCTTTGCGCCGCCGGCGCTCACGCGCGATCCAGGTGCGCGGCCCCGGCCCCTCGCGGCCCTTGGCATCGCCGGGATTGTAGAGCGGACAGGTCTCCATCGACAGACAGCCGCATCCGATGCAGCCGTCAAGATCGTCGCGCAGCGCCTCGAGCCGGGCGATGCGGGCGTCGAGCTCGCTGCGCCAGTCCTCCGAGACCGCCTGCCATTCCGCCTTGTTCGGCGCCCTGCCCTTCGGCAGCCGTGCCAGCATGGTACGAATCTCCGCGAGCGGAATGCCCAGCGATTGCGCCACCCGGATCACCGCCACCCGGCGCAGCTCTCGGCGGTCGTAACGACGGTGATTGGCGGGGGTGCGCCAGCTCTCGATCAGCCCCTCGGATTCGTAGAAATGCAGCGTCGAGACCGCGACACCGGCGCGGGCGGCCATCTCTCCGACCGAGAGATCATTGGGGCGGACGGGCGCGGCGCGACCGCGGGCAGATGACGACATGGGCGCTTGACCTCAAGTGAACTTGAGGAAGCACAGTGATCGATATCGACCGAATCTGCAAGGAGACCCGCCCATGACGACCCCGACCCGCATCATCGGCCTGCGTCCGATCCGCCTGCGCTTGCGCCTGCTCGCCCCGCTCCAGACACGGCTGCGCGCCCGCCGCGCCCGCAGACGGCTGGCGCAGCTGCGCCGGAGCCCGGCCCTGGCCCGCGACATCGGTCTGCCGTCCGAGCCGCCGCCCAACACCCCGCACCGCACCATGCCCCGTGACCTGAGAGAAAGGTGGTAACCATGCCCAGCATCCTGAAACGGCTCGCCGCGCTCTACCGCGCCCCCACGCGCTGCGGCGCGCTCTGCCGCGAGGTCGCGGAGGAAACCGCCCTGATCGCGCGCGATGCCGCACGAAACGCCTGAGCCAAAATGAAAAAGGGCGCGCTCGATCCGATCGGAGAGCGCGCCCTTCAGAAGAATGGTGGGTGATAAGAGATTTGAACTCCTGACATCTTCGATGTGAACGAAGCGCTCTACCACTGAGCTAATCACCCGGTAGCGGGTCTAATAAGAGAAGCCGCCGAGAGGTGCAAGAGGGCAATTTCAGGATTTTCGGCGAAAGTCCCTCCGCCCGCCCGATGCCGTCGCGGCAGGGCACGAGGCTCAGTCCCCGGCGTCCTGCGCGGCCTCGCCTTGGGGCCCGACTCCGCTGCTCTCGGGGCAGCACGGCGCGTTCTGCCGCAGCCTGGCATGGATCACCCGCTTGCCGCCGCGTGTCTTCACGTTGGCGACCTTGAGCTTGCCGAGCGGCTCGAGCCGCAGATCCCGGCCCTCGGCGAGTGCGCTGCCCAGAATCGCCAGCGCCGCCTCCACCGCCGGCTTGGCGTCGCGCCTCCTGACACCGCTGCGCGCGACCACC
Source organism: Salipiger bermudensis (assembly GCF_019801965.1). GTDB lineage: Bacteria > Pseudomonadota > Alphaproteobacteria > Rhodobacterales > Rhodobacteraceae > Salipiger > Salipiger bermudensis_A. Next base: position 36,322 of record NZ_JAHVIA010000012.1, on the reverse strand, counting down.
CGGTCGAGCAGCTCCTTCTTCTCGAGCACCTCTGGCGCCTCGGCGGACGTGGCCTCATCAGGGTCGGACGGCTCCGAGACCGGCTCCGGCCGCGCTGCCCCACGCGCTGCGCCGGCCCCGGCCCCCGACGTGACCTCCCGGACCAGTTCCGGCACGAACTCCGGCGGGAACTCGGACACCCGCTCAGGCTCGGGCGGGGTGAGAGGCGGTCTGCTGCTGCGTGTCATGGCGGATCCCGTGAGGCTTGAGTTGACGCACCCATAAAACTCTCGATCTGAGAATCTTATCCAACTCCACGCCGCATGAACAGGGCGCCCCGCCGCCTTGCGCGCCCCGGCGCCCCGGCACGCGCGCTCTGGCGCCGGTCGCGGCGCTCGGCTACACCCCGGACAAGGGGGAGCACGATGCCAGAGATCCAACTCGTCATCTTCGATTTCGACGGCGTGGTCGTCGACAGCGAGGTCATCAGCGCGCGGATGCTGGTGGCGGAACTGGCCGAATACGGCGTCGAGATCGACCTGCCCTACGTGGCGCAGCATTTCCTCGGCCGAAGCTACCCGGTGGTGCTCGAGCAGATCCGCCGCGAATTCGCCATCACCCTGCCCCAGGGCTTCGAGGCCGATTACCGCGCCCGGCTGGTGGCGGCCTTCGGCAAGGAGCTCAAGGTCATGCCCGGTCTGACCGAGACGCTGGAGGCGCTCACCGTGCCCTATGTCATCGCGACGAGTTCGAGCCCCGCGCGGGTGGCGCAATCGATGGAGATCGTCGGGCTGACGCGGTATTTCGAGGGGCGCATCACCACCGCTGCCGAGGTGACCCATGGCAAGCCGGCCCCCGATCTACCGCTCAGGGCGGCGGAAAAGGCCGGTGTCGCGCCGGAGAATTGCCTGCTCCTGGAGGACTCGCTGGCCGGGATCCGCGCCGGCCTGGCGGCGGGCATGATGGTCTGGCAATTCACCGGCGGCAGCCATTTCAAGGGCATGGAGCCGCCTTCGGCGCCGGATGCCCAGCCACATCAGGCATTTGCCAAATTCGCCGAGCTCGCGCATCTTGCCCCGCAGCTTCTGAAAATCGGTGCAGACGGAGGGACCGGCGCATGAGTGACGACAGCGAGGCATCCGCCGACGACATCGCCGCCCGCGCCGGCTGGCTCTACTATGTGGGCGGCCTGCGGCAGGACCAGATCGCGCAGGAGCTGGGCATCTCGCGGCAGCGGGCGCAGCGCCTCGTGGCGCGCGCCATGGCCGAGGGGCTGGTGCGGGTGCGCATCGACCACCCGATTGCGGAATGCCTCGAACTGGAGCGGGCGCTGCGCCGGAAATACGGGCTCGACCGGGTCCGCGTCGCGCCCGGCATCGGCTCGGATCAGGATGCGCCGCGCGCCATCGCCCCCTTCGCCGCGCCCGAGCTCGAGCGGGTGTTCCGCGATCCCGAGCCCAAGCTCGTGGCGCTCGGCACCGGGCGGATGCTGCGCGCGGTGATCGAGGAAATGCAGGTGATCCCCGCCAGCCACCACCGGGTGGTTTCGCTGATCGGCAACGTCTCGCCCGACGGCTCGGCCTCGTTCTACGAGGTCATCATGCGCATCGCCGACAAGACCGGCGCACCGCACTACCCGATGTCGGTGCCGGTGATGGCCCGCGATGCCGAGCATTTCGAAATCTACCGCAACCTGCCCCATGTGAAGAGCTCGCGCGCCCTCGGTGCGCAGGCCGACCTGACCATCGTGGGAATCGGCCAGATGGCCGAGGACGCGCCGCTCTATGTCGACGGGTTCATCACCGCCGAGGAGCTTCAGGCGGTGCAGGAGGCCGGCGCTGCGGGCGAGATCTGCGGCCATATCTTCGATTCGGACGGAACCTATATCGACCATCCCGTCAACAATTTCATGGTCGGCTCGCGGGTGCCGGTGAACGGCAATCCGGTGATCTGCATTGCCGGCGGCCCCAGCAAGATCAAGGCCTTGGCCGCGGCCCTCAAGGGCCGACTGATCCAAGGACTGATCACCGACGAGCACACTGCCGCCGCTTTGCTCAGCAGATAAGCCATGCACTGCACGCAAATCAGGCTTGACAAGACTCACCCCCTCATGTGAGCTTTTACTCACTTCTTGAGCATATGCTCATCTTGAAGGTTTTGGGAGGACTACCATGTCTAATTCGTTCCGCGCCCTGATGGGCGCGTGCGCCATTGGTGCGCTTGCGACCGCCGCCTCGGCGGAAACGATCACCGTCGCGACCGTGAACAACGGCGACATGATCCGGATGCAGGGGCTGATGGATGAATTCAACGCCCAGTACCCCGACATCGAGGTCGAGTGGGTGACCCTGGAAGAGAACGTGCTGCGCCAGCGCGTGACCCAGGACGTTGCCGCCAAGGGCGGCCAGTTCGACGTCATGACGATCGGCACCTACGAGGTTCCGATCTGGGGCGCGCAGGGCTGGCTGGTGTCGCTGAACGACCTGCCCGCCGAGTGGGACGCGGATGACATCCTGCCCGCGATCCGCGGCGGCCTGACCGTCGACGGCGAGCTCTATGCCGCACCGTTCTACGGCGAGAGCTCGATGGTCATGTATCGCAAGGACCTGATGGACGCCGCCGGCATGGAAATGCCCGACGCGCCGACCTGGGACGACATCGCCAAGGCCGCCGAGGCGATGACCGACAAGGACAACGAGATCTACGGCATCTGCCTGCGCGGCAAGGCCGGCTGGGGCGAGAACATGGCCTTCCTGACCGCCATGTCGAATTCCTTCGGCGCGCGCTGGTTCGACGAGAACTGGACCCCGCAATTCGACAGCGAGGCCTGGGCCACCACCATCAACACCTACATGGACCTGATGAACAACTACGGTCCTCCGGGCGCCTCGACCAACGGCTTCAACGAGAACCTCTCGCTGTTCCAGCAAGGCAAGTGCGGCATGTGGATCGACGCCACCGTGGCGGCCTCCTTCGTGACCAACCCCAACGACTCCACCGTCGCCGAGCACGTGGGCTTCGCCCTCGCCCCCGACAACGGCCTCGGCAAGCGCGGCAACTGGCTCTGGGCCTGGTCGCTGGGCATCCCTGCCGGCACCGATGCCGAGGACGCGGCGAAGAAGTTCGTCGCCTGGGCAACCTCGAAGGAATACACCCAGCTCGTCGCCTCGAAAGAGGGCTGGGCCAACGTTCCTCCGGGCACCCGCACCTCGCTCTACGAGAACGAAGAGTACCAGAAGGTCCCGTTCGCCGAGATGACCCTCAACAGCATCAACGAGGCTGACCCGAACCAGCCGACCGTGGACCCGGTGCCCTATACCGGCGTGCAGTTCGTCGCGATCCCCGAGTTCGCCGGCATCGGCACCCAGGTCGGCCAGGAGTTCTCGGCCGCGCTCGCCGGCCAGCAGTCGGTCGAGCAGGCGCTGGAGAACGCCCAGGCGATCACCACCGACGAGATGGAAGCTGCCGGCTACTGATCCTTCCCCAAGGTAGCCTGCACAGGGAGGCGGCACCCGACTGCCGCCTCCCACTTTCCCCAACCAAGACCGCGTGACCGGCATGTCCTGCCGTGTCCCGCCCCGGCGGACCCGCTGTCCGCGCTCCAAGGAGGTATGCCATGGCGACCCAGCACGCTCGATCTGCCGCCCGATTGATGTTGGCGCCCGCCGTGATCCTGCTGCTTGGCTGGATGCTGGTGCCGCTGACCATGACGCTGGTCTTCTCGTTCAAGAAATACCTGCCGCTGCGCGGCGGCGACCTCGGGTGGGTCGGCTTCGAGAACTACGTCCGCTTCGTCACCTCCTCGGCCTTCTGGCCCAGCATCTGGGCCACGCTGATCATCGTCGGCGGCGTTCTCGTGATCACCATCGCCTTCGGCATCGCGCTGGCGCTGCTGCTCGACCAGCCGATGTGGGGCCAAGGCATCGTCCGCATCCTGGTGATCGCGCCGTTCTTCGTCATGCCCACCGTCTCGGCGCTGGTCTGGAAAAACATGTTCATGGACCCGGTGAACGGCCTCTTCGCGCATCTGTGGCAATTCTTCGGGGCCGAGCCGATCCAGTGGCTGAGCCAGGCCTCCCTGCCCTCGATCATCATGATCGTGTCGTGGCAGTGGCTGCCCTTCGCCACCCTGATCCTGCTTACCGCGATCCAGTCGCTCGACAGCGAGCAGATCGAGGCCGCGGAGATGGACGGCGCGCCGTGGACCTCGCGCTTCATCTACATCATCCTGCCGCACCTGAGCCGCGCGGTGACCATCGTGCTGCTGATCCAGACGATCTTCCTGCTGGGCATCTTCGCCGAGATCTTCGTCACCACGCAGGGCAGCTTCGGCACCCGCACGCTCACCTACCTGATCTACCAGCGCGTCCTCGAGAGCCAGAACGTTGGCCTCGGCAGCGCCGGCGGCATCTACGCCGTGATCCTAGCAAACATCATCGCGATCTTCCTGATGCGGATCGTCGGCAAGAACTTGGACGCCTGAGGAGGGACCAGACATGGCACGCGCAGTCACCACCCAACGCAAGGCGCTCAACACGCTCGCCGCCTGGACCGTTGGTCTGCTGATCTTCTTCCCGATCCTGTGGACCATCCTCACCAGCTTCAAGACCGAGGCCACCGCCATCGCAGACCCGCCGGTCTTCCTGTTCTTCGACTGGACGACCGAGAACTACTCGGCGGTGATGCAGCGCTCGGACTATGCGGAGTTCCTGTGGAACTCGATCGTCATCGCCGGCGGCTCGACCATCCTTGGCCTGATCGTCGCGATCCCGGCGGCCTGGTCGATGGCCTTCGTACCGTCGCGGCGCACCAAGGACATCCTGCTCTGGATGCTCAGCACCAAGATGCTCCCGGCGGTCGGCGTGCTCTATCCGATCTACCTGATGTTCATCAAGCTGGGCCTGCTCGACACCAAAATCGGCCTGACCCTCGTGCTGATGCTGATCAACCTGCCGATCATCGTGTGGATGCTCTACACCTACTTCCGGGAAATCCCCGGCGAGATCCTCGAAGCGGCCCGCATGGATGGTGCCTCGCTGCGCGACGAGATCCTCTATGTCCTGACGCCGATGGCGGTCCCGGGCATTGCCTCGACGCTGCTGCTCAACTTCATCCTCGCCTGGAACGAAGCCTTCTGGACGCTCAACCTCACTGCCGCCAAGGCAGCACCACTCACGGCCTTCATAGCGTCCTACTCCAGCCCCGAGGGCTTGTTTTACGCCAAGCTCTCGGCGGCTTCCACAATGGCCATCGCGCCGATCCTCATCATGGGCTGGTTCAGCCAGAAACAACTCGTCCGCGGCCTGACTTTCGGCGCGGTGAAATAAGACACGGGAGAACCTCTCATGGGACGCATCACACTCGACAAGGTGACCAAGAGCTTCGGTGAAGTGAACGTCATCCCGCCGCTCGACCTGACCATCAATGACGGCGAGTTCGTGGTCTTCGTCGGCCCCTCGGGCTGCGGCAAGTCCACCCTGCTGCGGCTGATCGCCGGGCTCGAGGATGTCACCTCGGGCCAGATCCGGATCGACGGCGAAGACGCCACCCGTATGGCTCCGGCGCAGCGCGGCCTCGCCATGGTGTTCCAAAGCTACGCGCTCTACCCGCACATGTCGGTGCGCAAGAACATCGCCTTCCCGATGAAGATGGCGGGCATCCCCGAGGACGAGCAGAAGCGCCGCATTGACAGCGCCGCCAAAGCGCTCAACCTCACCGACTATCTCGACCGCCGCCCCGGCCAGCTGTCCGGCGGCCAGCGCCAGCGCGTCGCCATCGGCCGCGCCATCGTGCGCGAGCCCTCGGCCTTCCTGTTCGACGAGCCGCTGTCGAACCTCGACGCGGCGCTGCGGGTGGGCATGCGGCTCGAGATCATGGAGCTGCACAAGCGCCTCGCCACGACGATGATCTACGTCACCCACGACCAGGTCGAAGCAATGACCATGGCCGACAAGATCGTGGTGCTGCGGGCCGGAAATATCGAGCAGGTGGGCAGCCCGCTGGAGCTCTACCGCGAACCGCGCAACGAGTTCGTGGCGGGCTTCATCGGCAGCCCCAAGATGAACATCTTCGGCGGCAACCCGGCCCAGCAGCACGGCGCCCAGAAGATCGGCGTCCGCCCCGAGCACATCGCCGCCTCGACCGAGGCCGGCACCTGGCAAGGCGTGGTTGGCGTGGCCGAGCACCTGGGCTCCGACACCTTCCTCCACGTGCACGAGACCGGCCTCGCCGAGACCATCACGGTGCGCGTAGACGGCGAGCTTTCGGTCAAGCATGGCGACCGGATCTTCCTGACGCCGGAAGCCGACAAGATCCACCGCTTCGACGCGCAGGGCCTGCGGGCATGAGCCGCCTCGCCGGCAAATGCGCGCTGATCACCGGTGCCGCGCGCGGCATCGGGGCCGCCTTCGCCGAGGCCTATATCGCCGAAGGCGCCAAGGTGGCGATCGCCGATATCGATTTCGCCCGGGCGCAGGAGACCGCCGCCGCGCTCGGCGAGGCCGCCGTCGCGGTCGAGATGGATGTCACCCGGCAGGAGAGCATCGACGCCGCCGTGGCCGAGACCGTGGCGCGGCTCGGCCGCATCGACATCCTGGTCAACAACGCTGCGCTGTTCACCGCCGCCCCGATCACCGAGATCACCCGCGAGGACTATATCCGCGTCTTCGACATCAACGTCGGCGGCACGCTGTTCACCCTCCAGGCGGTGGCGCGGCACATGATCGAGCACGGCATCAAGGGCCGGATCATCAACATGGCCTCGCAGGCCGGGCGCCGCGGCGAGCCGCTGGTGGCGGTCTACTGCGCCACCAAGGCGGCGGTGATCTCGCTCACCCAGAGCGCCGGGCTCAACCTCATCGGGCACGGCATCAACGTCAACGCCATCGCCCCCGGCGTGGTCGACGGCGAGCACTGGGACGGGGTCGATGCCTTCTTCGCGAAATACGAAGGCAAGGCGCCGGGACAGAAGAAACAAGAGGTCGGCGAAGCCGTCCCCTACGGCCGGATGGGTACCGCCCAGGACCTGACCGGCATGGCAATTTTCCTGGCCTCCGACGAGGCCGAGTACATCGTCGCCCAGTGCTACAACGTGGACGGCGGTCAGTGGATGAGCTGACGGAGGCGATCTGAATGAAACTCGACACCCCAACCCTCGACGCGCTCGACAGCCGCGTCGCCCGCCCCTCCTATGACCGCAGCGCGCTCAGCCACGGCATCGTGCATGTGGGCCTGGGCAATTTTCACCGCGCCCACCAGGCGGTCTATCTCGACGATCTCTTCGCCACCGGCCGCGATCACGACTGGGCGATCACCGGCGCCGGCGTGCGCGCCCCCGACGCCCGCATGCGCGATGCGCTGAAGGCGCAGGACTGCCTCTCGACGGTGATCGAGCGCTCGCCCGCGGGCGACCGCCCGCGCATCATCGGCGCGATGATCGATTTCGTCGAAGTCGATGCCGCCAACGCGCCGCTGATCGCCAGGATGACCGACCCGGCCACCCGCATCGTCTCGCTCACGGTGACCGAGGGCGGCTACTACGTCGATCCCACCACCGAGACCTTCGACCCGACGCATCCCGACATCGTCGCCGACGGCGAGACCCCCGACGCCCCGAAGACCGTCTTCGGCGCCATCGTCGCGGCGCTCCGGGCCCGCCGCGCGGCGGGCACCCCGCCCTTCACGGTGATGAGCTGCGACAACATCCCCGGCAACGGCGATGTGACCCGCGACGCGGTCACCGGCACCGCCCGCCGCTCCGACCCGGAGCTCGCCGACTGGATCGCCGCCAACGTCGCCTTCCCAAACTCCATGGTCGACCGCATCACGCCGGCCACCGGCGATGCCGAGCGCGCGCTGGCCGCCGAGTTCGGTCTCGAGGACCCGGTGCCGGTGACCTGCGAGCCGTTCCGGCAATGGGTGCTCGAGGACAATTTCCCGCAGGGCCGCCCGGCGCTCGAGGAGGTCGGCGTGACCTTCACCGACAAGGTGCACGAATACGAGCGGATGAAGATCCGCATCCTCAATGGCGGCCACGCCATCATCGCCTATTCCGGCGCTTTGCTGGGCTGCGTGCTGGTCGACGAGGCCATGGCACACCCGCTGGTGCACGCCTTCTTCCGCAAGGTCGAGGAGCAGGAGGTGCTGCCCCATGTGCACCCGGTGCCCGATTTCACCCCCTCGGAGTATCTCGAGCTGATCGACGAGCGCTTCTCCAACCCAGCGGTGAAGGACACCACCCGCCGCCTCTGCCTCGACGGCTCGAACCGCCAGCCCAAGTTCATCGTCCCCTCGATCCTCGACGGTCTGAAATCGGGCGCCTCGATCACCGGCCTGGCACTGGAATCCGCCCTCTGGTGCCGCTACTGCGCCGGCCAGTTCGAGGACGGCACCACGATCGCGCCCAACGATCCGATCTGGGACCAGCTCGTGGCGCTCTCGGCCGAGGCCAGGACGCGCCCCACCGCCTGGCTCGAGCAGCGCAGTGTCTATGGCGAGCTTGCCAGCAACGCCCGCTTCGCGGCCCTGTTCAGCGGCTGGCTCGAACGGCTCTGGGCCGACGGCACGCAAAAAACCCTCGAAGCCTACCTCGCGGACTGACCCGCCGCGCCCCCGTCTTCTCTGGTTGCAAAATACCTCGGGGTGAATTGTCCCGGACAGCGTCCGGGACAAGAGGGGCAGCGCCCCTCACCTCGCCACCCACGGCAGACCTGCGCCCGCCGCGTGCTCTCTGGCTCAGACCTCCGCCCGGGCCAACCGCCCCGCACCTCGCCCGCGGCCGGAGCCGCACCGCGCCGCGCGTCCCCCGGCAGACCTGCGCCCCGCGGCACACCACTCCGCATCTTCTCTGGTTCAAGAATACCTCGGGGTGAATTGCGCCGGACACCGTCCGGCGCAAGAGGGGCAGCGCCCCTCCACGCCCCTGATTTCTACCCGGCAATCGCCACAAGGTGGTTGTCCCAGGCCGCCTCCGCCCGCGCCAGCGGGCGCGCGCCGTCGCGCCCCACCAGCAGCACGCCGCCCAGCCCGTCGCTCGCCATGTAGCCCCCGGCATGGGAAGCGATGCCGCAGACATCCGCGCGCGACACCGCGCCGAGGAAGCGGCCAGCGTCCGAGAAGCGGTGGATCCGGCCGCCGCGCGGCGAGGTGATGGCGATCTCCGAGCCATCGCCGGAAAACGCCACCGAGCCGGCATAGCCGTCCATCGCCAGCTCATCGCCCAGAGGCGCCTCGCAGAGCACCAGCTCCTCGCCGCGGCGGTGCAGCGCCAGCAGTGGCGGCGCCATGCCCGGCTCGCCCTCCCACTGCATCGCAAAGCCCACCAGCCCGTCGGCACGCAGCGCCAGGTGGCGGATCGAGTTCTGATGGAACTCGGGCAGCTCGCGCAGCTCCAGCAGCGTGCCGTCGAGCGCGGTGTAGACGAGGTTCGGGCGCATGGTCGCTGTGTTGAGCTTGGCGCGGTCCCATTTGTCGGTCTGGATGCCGCCATTGGCGATCACCAGCGTCTGGTGATCAGGCATCACCCGCAGGTCGTGCGGCCCCACACCATGGCTGGCAAACTCGCCGATGCGCGCGTAGTCCGCCTGCGCATCCCAGATCCCGATATGGCCGGCGCTGTCCTCCACCGCCTGCTCGACGGTATAAAGCAGCCGCCCATCGGGCGAAAAGGTGCCGTGGCCGTTGAACTGGCGATCCTCGGGCGGGGTCAGCCGGTGCAGCACCGCGCCGTCGCGGCAATCGACCACCAGCGCGTAGGTGCCCGGACGACGGGCAAAGCCCACCGCCTCGGCGCGGCTCGGATGGGCGCATGCTGCGTGGCCGCGGGCAGGAAGCGGCACGCTGAAGGCGGTCGAGCCGTCCTCGCGCAGCCCGGCCAGCATATAGGCGCCGTCGGGCAGCCTGGCGGCGGCAAGATAGTTCGGATCGCCCACCGCCGCCCAGCCCACCGCCGGAGCGGCGCTGACGGCCAGCAGGCTGGCGAGGAAATGGCGGCGCGTGGTCATGGTCTCAATCCCCGTCCTGCGAGTTGAAGCCCGGCGTCAGCCCGAGCGGCACGCCGACCTCCTGCTCGATGGCGTCATGCAGCGCGCGGACCTGCTGCTGCACGATCTCGAGCCGCAGCCGCGCCGAGGGGTCCTCGATGTCCTGCAGCGCCGGGTCCGCGACCCGGTCGGCCACCTCGTGCAACCGCGTAAGCGCCGCCTCGGTGAGCGGCAACTCCCCGTCGACCAGCGTGTGGGCGAAGGCGCCCGCCGCATCGGCATAGAGGCGCACATTGCGCAGCGAACGCTCCGAGCGCCAGGCCTCGGCGCGAGTCGGGCGCGGACGGTCGAAGCTGCCGAGCGGGCGGCCCAGCCGGCTGTCGGCGGTGAATTCGAGGCTCGAGAGCACCTGCGTGTAGAGCGCCGTCAGCGCCTCGTCCTCGCTGAGATAGGTGGCGTTGCCTTCGGCCCCGGCGCTGCGCAGGACATCGGCATAGCCCTCGCGCCAGCCCGCCTCGAGCGCCTGCGCCTGATTGGCGAGATCGGCGCTCATGGTCTGCACCAGAGTGCAGGCGTAGCTGCCCGCCTCGTAGCCCGAGAACTCGGCATCGAAGAGCATCCGCTCGAGCGCGAAGAGCCCGCGCGCGGCAATCGAGACCTCGGCAAAGGCGCCCGGGTCGGTGCCGACCTCTTCTTGGGAAGAAATGAGCCGCGTCAACGTCTTGGGCGTGAAACCTCGTGCATCGGGCCAGAAGGCGACGGAGAGCGCGCCGGTCTCCGAGGGCCCCATGCGCACGTCGCCGATCGCGGTCCAGGCGTCGAAACTCGCGTTCCACGGACGGCGCAGCGCCGGCGCCGTGCAATCCGCCTCGGCGGTGACCGCGAGCGCCTCCGCGGCCTCGGCAAAGCCCGCGAAGCCGGGCAGGATGTGATCGCTCAGCGCCTCTTCGACCCCGGCCGCGGCGGGGGTGGCGGAGAGAAGCGCGCAGCACAGCAGGGAATAACGCATTCAGAGACTTTCCAGGTAGCGGATCAGGTCGGCACGGTCGGCGGGCGCCAGCGAGACGACCGCGTCGCGGGCGCCCTGCGCCTCGCCCCCATGCCAGAGAATGGCCTCGAGAAGCGAGCGCGCGCGCCCGTCATGGAGGAAGGTGGTATGGCCCGAGACCCGCTCGGTCAAGCCGATGCCCCAGAGCGGCGGCGTCTTCCACTCGCGCCCGGTGGCGCGGCCCTCGGGGCGGTGATCGGCCAGCCCCTCGCCCATGTCGTGCAGGAGCAGGTCGGAATAGGGCCAGATCAACTGGAAGCTGTGCTCCGGGCGATCCTCGAGCCGCGCGGTGACGAATTTCGGCGTGTGGCAGGCAGCGCAGCCTGTCTCCTGGAACAGCTGCTTGCCGCGCAGCACCTGCGGATCGTCGATGTCGCGCCGCGCCGGGACGCCGAGATTGGCGGTGTAGAGCACCACCGCATCGAAGGCCTCGGCCGAGATCTCGAGCCCGTCGAGATCGCCGCCATGCGGGGCGCGGCGGCAGGCGGGCTGCGCCTCGGTGCAATCGCCCCAGAGCTCAGGGCGCAGCGGCGTGGCGATGCCGATATCGCCGGCGAAGGCCGAGGCGCTCTGCTCGCGCACCGTGGCCTCTCCGCCCTTCCAGCCGAAGCGGCCAAGCATCGGCCGGTCATGCTCGCGCGACCAGACGATCGCCGGACGGCCGGAGATGCCGTCGCCATCGGCGTCGTCGGGATCGGCATTGGCGAGGATGTCCTCGGTGGCGATCGCCTCGAGCAGACCGAGCCCGATCATCTGCGGCGCCACGCGCGGGCTCAGCATCGCGCCCTCGCCCAGCGGGCCATAGCCGAGATCCGCCGCCGCGTAGCTGGGCCTGCGCAGGTGGGCCGTCTCACCGCCGGCAAGCGGCACCTCGATCTCCTCGTAGCGCACATCGAGCCGGTATTCCGCCGGGTGGCCCACGGTGGCGAAGTCCTGCAGCTGCTCGCCATAGACCGGGTCCGGCGCGGTGGCGATCCAGTCGGCGATGGCGGGCATCTCCCGAGCGGGATCGGCGGGCACCGAGACCCGCAGGAACATCGACACGGCGGTGTCCTCCGGCCCCTCCGGCGCATGGCCGCGACCGTCGCGCAGGTGGCAGGATTCGCAGCTGCGGGCGTTGTAGAGCGGACCGAGCCCGTCGGAGGCCAGCGTCGAGGAGGGCGACGACGTCCAGAGCTTCTGGAACAGCGCGTCACCGAGGGTGAAGGTCATCCGCTGCGCCTCGGGCAGATTGGTCGCGGGCTGCGCGAAGCCGCGCGCGTCGCGGCGCACCGGCACGGTGCCGGCCCCGGCGGGCAGCGCCTCGTAGGGCTCTGACGCATCGAATGACCGCGCCGGCGCAACCACGCCCGCGATGCGCGCGCGCTCGTCTTCGGTGCGTTGGATCAGGGGGAGATGGGGATCGCCGAGCCCGTATCCGGGCGTCTCGGCGGAAAGTGATGCGCCGCCCCAGAGCAGGGCGGCGCAGAGGGCGAGCTTACTCGGCCTCGTCCATCGGCATGGCATTGATGACCGCATAGCGTTCGTCACCGACCCGTTCGTAAAGTTCCAGTTGTGTCTCGAGGAAGTCGATATGGCCTTCCTCGTCGGCGATCAACTCCTCGAAGAGGTTCTTGCTGACATAATCGCCGACCTTCTCGCAGTGCTCGCGCGCCTCGATATAGAGCGTGCGGGCCTCGTGCTCGGCGGCCAGATCGGCCTCGAGCGTCTCCTTCGGGGTTTGCCCGATGCGGAGCGGATCGAGTTTCTGCAGGTTCGGGTGGCCGCCGAGAAAGATGATCCGCATGATCAGCTTGTCCGCGTGGTGCATCTCCTCGATGCTCTCCTCGCGGCTCTTCTTGGCCATGTGGCCAAGGCCCCAATCTTCCTGCAGACGGTAATGCAGCCAGTACTGGCTGACGGCGGTAAGCTCGGACCGGAGAGCCTTGTTAAGGTACTCGATGACCTTTTCGTCGCCCTTCATTGCGCTGTTCCTTTGTTTGTCCGTGGCCTCTCAGACCGCGAAGTTCCATGGGTACTTCGAGATTGTCGTTTGAGCGCATGGTTTGCAAGAAAAGCGGCATGCAGCCTCCGCAATCGGCCGCTTTTCCAAGGGCATGGTAAATCTTGCCCGGGGTGATGATCGTCCGCGCGTCGGCGGCGCGCATCCAGTCGATGGCGGCATGGATGTCGCGGTCCGAGATGTTCTGACAGCTGCAGACGATCATCGTGGGTAGTCCTGTTACTGGAAGACGGCGTTGGGATCGTCGAGGCTGTCGGAGCCCTCGAAGGCGACGCCCGAGAGATCCAGCGTCGAGACGACACGCTCGATGCTGCGGGTCTGGTCGATCAGACCGTTGACGCCCCCCATGATCAGCGCTTCACCCTTCTCGTCACCGAGCGCGAGCATCTGGTCATAGGCAAAGCCGCCCTCGGCCGCCTCCTTGATGGCGCCGAGCGCCGCCATGGTGGTGTCGAGCTTGGCCTTCATCTCCTCGTCGAGCGCGGCATCGCTCTCGGCCACGAGATCCGACAGCGACGGGCCCTCGACGGTCGAGCCGTCGATACGGGTGTAGCTGCCCAGGTAGACGTTCTGGATGCCCTTCCCGTCGTAGTAATGCGAGTTGTGGGTGTTGTCGGAGAAGCAATCATGCTCTTCCTCGGGATCGTTGAGCATCAGGCCGAGGCGCATCCGCTCGCCGGCCTGCTCACCGTAGGAGAGCGAGCCCATGCCGGTCAGCATCGCCACGATGCCGGCATTCTCGTCTTCCATCACCGTCTCGCGGGCCTCGCCGCCCTCGCCCCAGGCCGCAACCATCTCCTCGAGATCCGCGACCAGCAGGTCGGTCGCCGCCTTGAGGTAATCGCCACGACGATCACAGTTGCCGCCGGTGCAGTCCTCGCCGGTGACATAGTCGGTATAGGGGCGCTCGCCGGCGCCGGGCTCGGTGCCGTTGAGATCCTGGCCCCAGAGCAGGAACTCGATGGCGTGGTAGCCGCGCGCCACGTTGGTCTCGATGCCGTCGGCCTCGTTGAGCGTCTCGGCGATGAGTTCCGGGCTGATCTCGGAGGCGTCGACCTCCTGCCCCGCCAGCGTCACGCTCGGGTTGGCGATGATGTTGAGCGCGGCATATTCGTTTTCATCGGTGGCGCCACCGTAGGACTCGTCGACATAGTCGATCAGGCCCTCGTCGAGCGGCCAGGCGTTCACCTTGCCTTCCCACTCGTCGACGATGGCGTTGCCGAAGCGGTAGACCTCGGTCTGCTGGTAGGGGTTGCGCGACGCGAGCCAGGCTTCGCGGGCGGCGGTCAGCGTCTCCTCCGACGGCTCGGCGATCAGCGCATCGACGGCCTCTTGCAGGGCCTTGGCGGTGATCAGGCTGTCCTCGTAGCCGGCATGTGCAATGTCGGCATAGGTGTCGAGCACGGCGGATTTCTCGGTCGCGGCGAAGGCCGGCGCGGCCAGCAGCAGCGCGAGCGCGGTGGAGGTGGTGAACTTCATGGTCTGTCCTCGTTGGCGTGTCTTTTTTTGACGGTGTCTTGGTGGCTGACGATGGTCTTACTTGGTCAGGATCAGCTTGCCGGCCTTGGTGATCCGCAGCGTGTAGACCTGCCCGTCGAGCTCGATCTCAGCGATGTTACCGCCGCCGGTCAGGCCGCGCGCGACATGACGGGGGACGGCCGGAACGGCGCTGTCTGAATTGAACTTGGTTTCCATCATTTTATCATTTCCCTGCGTTCGATCCGGTCGAGCAGTGTTTCGAGGCTGGCATCTGCCGGCCAGAGCCCTCCAAGGACCAGGGAAATCAGGTCTTTGCTATCCGGGCGGAGGCTCGGGGCCTGATCGCGGGTCTGGCTCTTCGACATGGTCAGCCTCATTGAAGAAAGGTGAACAATCGGCTTCCCCGTCTCCTCGCCAGGGTGGCTTGATACGGACATATCTGAGCAAAAGAATCGGATAAGTCAACCTGACAAATCGAGTCAGCTTTTCTGGCGGGCGGATTTTCCGCCAAGGCGCCGCCGCGCCGGCGCCCGAAGCCCGCAAAGACAGCACGAACGACGCCGCGGGGGCGCGGCCCGGGCGTCAAAGCTCTGGGAAGAAAGTGAAAGGGCGGGGCGCCGGTTTTCCG
The DNA here is from genome assembly GCF_019801965.1 of Salipiger bermudensis. Taxonomy (GTDB): domain Bacteria; phylum Pseudomonadota; class Alphaproteobacteria; order Rhodobacterales; family Rhodobacteraceae; genus Salipiger; species Salipiger bermudensis_A. The sequence continues at coordinate 21,206 of NZ_JAHVIA010000012.1, read as the reverse complement.
GCTGCCCCGCCCTGCAAGATGGACCGGTCGCTGATCAGCGTGTGTCCCTGTCGCGATCCCGCGCACTTGTCAGCGCGTAGATCAAAACCGCTATCACCGTGAGACCGGCCAATCCCGCGATGAAGATATCTGCGGTCATGGGTGTCTCCGTTCGATGTTCACCCCCTCAACACGCCATGCGCTGGCTGGGTTCCGGAACTTCTGCATCCGGTTTCGAGTTGTTTCAGAAAATTCCAGCCGATCCGGGGATCCCCATGCTCTATAGCCTAACCGACCTGCTGTCCTGGCGCGTCTCGACCGGTGAGACCACGGCCTCGCTGACCGATGTCCTGTTCGATCCCGAGACCCGGCATCTGACCTATCTCGCGCTGTTTCGGGCCGGCGAGAACGGCAGCAGCACTCTCGCCGCCGCCTCCCTCCTGACGCCGCCGGATCCGCAGGATCGCACCCTGCATGTCACCATCACCGAGGAAGAGCTCGGCCGGGCCCCGCATTGGAGCGGCGGCAGCACCGAGCTCGACTCGCTGCTGACCGCCCTGCCCCCGCTGGTCATCGGCCCCTTCGGCGCCACCCACGCGCCGCTAGCGCTGACCGGCTTCTTGGGCGGCGAGGATGCGCCCGAGAGCGATCCCCGCGCCGAGGCCGCCATCGAGCGCTACCAGCGCCTGGGCCGCTGGCTCGACCGTCCGGTGTTCTGCCGCGATGCCGAGATCGGGACGCTCGTCGACATGCTTTACGATGCCGAGGCCAACCGCATCGATTATCTCGTGGTCGACAATGGCAAGCTCTTCGGAAACCACAAATACGCGCTGCCGTTCTCGTCCCTGGCCCATCGCGCGCCGGGATCGAAGGGTGGGCATCTGGTGCTGGATCTCGCCGAGCACGAGCTGACCGGCGCCCCGACGCCTGACGATCTTCTCGAGCGCAGCCCCTCCTGATCGCGCACCAGCGAAGCCCTCGGCGGCCGGGCTGTCACGGGCCCTGTCAGGCCGGGTAACCGCGCCGCCGGATCAGTTCCCAGATCTGCTTGTTCAGCGCCACCAGGTCGGCAATGGCCGTCTCGACGCGCGCGAGTTCGGCCTCGTCGACAGGATCTCTCCGGCCCATCCTCAGATCGGTCTTGCGGTCGGAGATGCGCATCAGGATGGTCTGCGCGTGGCCGCTTTCCGGGTCGAAAGAATAGATGCAGTGGTTGAAGTGGTTGCGGATCCCCGACAGCCGCGACAGCGCCCGTGACCGGCTGAGGATGTCGTCGCGCTCCTCGGCGCTGCGCCGGTCCATCTTGGCCAAGCGCTCCACCAGATCGATGCGGGCCCGCGTGGTATTGAGCGTCAGGAAGATCACCACCGCGGTCTCCTTGTCGACCCCGGCCAGCCCGGCGATCAGGTGGATCAGCAGGCTTTCGGTATTGGTCCACATGTAGTTCATCTCGCCGGTGCGCAGCAGCAGGCGCTCGAACTGGCGCTGGCTGTCAGCGGGCAGCATTTTGCGCCAGGGCGAGGAAGTACATGTTCGCCGCCGCCGTTCGGTTCGACACGCCGAACTTGCCGAAGAGATTGTGCATGTGCAGCTTGACCGTGTGCTCGGTGATGCCGAGCTGGCGCGCGATCTGCTTGTTGCTGCTGCCATCCGAGACCAGCGCCAGGATTTCGCGTTCGCGATCGGTCAGGCGCGAGAAGCGCCGTGCCGTCTCAGGGCCATCGGCGCCCGCGCCACTGTCGGGCGCGGCCTCCTCGGGCGCGAGCGTGGCGGGGCTGTCGGGTGCCTTTGCCCTGGTCTCGAGGGAGGCGGGCCTCTCGGGCGCGCCCTCCCCGCCTGACTGGCCGAGGACGCCATGCGGCACGAAATACTCGCCGTGAAACAACATCCGCATGGAAGACAGCAGCACCTCGAGCGGCGCGTTCATCGCGAGGTAGCCGATCATCGGCCCCTCGACGGCGCGGTTCCGGTCGAAATGCCTCCGGGCCGCCTGCACGTTTCGGTAGCCGAGCGCCAGCATCGCCGAAGGGTTGATCGCCTGGTAGGCCTCCGGGCGCTCGAGCAGATCATCGGCGAGGTCCTCGTCGACGATCACCAGCCGCAACGCACCGCAATCGGCCGCGAACCCGGCGAGCTGCTCGAGCGACGCGGCCTGCAGGCACGGTGTGCGAAACTCCAATTCCATGTGGCTACAGGTCTGCGAGGTGCAGAACAAAGCCCCTCCGATGACCGCGATCCCGGCCCGCTGAGCAGCCTGCTCCATCGATGCCGACATTTGGAGACGTCTGAAATCCATCTTGCCCCCTGAAAAACCACCGACTGCGATACGTGATTGAAAAACACTTGCAGAAGGCGACGGCACCAAAAAATGCCTGAGAAAGTATCAACTGAACCGGAAATCGTCGGTTCACGGAAAGAAATCTTCGAAATTCGCCAGACGCCTCTCTGTGCGCAAAGCTATCAAGGCTAGAATTTCGCCCTTTGCCGGACGCTACGTCAAGGTTCTAGAACTTTTGAGCTAGGACCCGCTTGGTGGGCCCGGATGCACGGTTTGCAAGCTAAAGCATACTAGCCATCGGTTTGGTAAACCGCAGGCATCCACCGGGATGTGCCGTCACCGGCAACAAACTCTGCCTTTCTTAACAGATCGTTAACCTCACAGAAACGCGACCTGCCCGTCAGGTGAATGGTCAGCACGGGTCCGCTCTGAGACCCTTATCCCTGCGGCGACCTCACTGCCCATGGTCAATTTCGGACCGGGCCGCCGCGTTCCAGGCACAACCTATACGTGTGCCGCATCTAGGGAGGAGGTTCCAGACCAGAGAGAATCGGACCGTGCGGAAGCGGTTCGAGATGCCCCAAGCTTCCGCGATTCGTGAAATCCGGGTGCCCGAATAGCGCTTTTGAGATGAGTAGCGCTCAGGATGCCCAATTTTAAGGAAAATTTACCATGCATAAGAGCGATCGTCAGTCAGTGAACGTCGTGGATTTTGAAGAGGTCAATGTCGACAGCATCGATGCCGATTTCGAAACCACGATCGAAGTGGACGAAGCCGAGGTCAACGCGGATCTCAATTCGCAGGAACAGTCTCAGGACACCTCGGTCGACACCACGGATACCAACAGTCAGGATCAGGGTCAGGGTCAGGGTCAGGATCAAGGCCAGGGTCAGGACCAGGGCCAGGGTCAGGACCAAGGACAGGGCCAGGATCAGGGCCAAGGGCAGGATCAGGGCCAAGGCCAGGATCAGGACCAGGCCCAATCGGTCGACAACACCAACGGCAACAATGACAACTCGAACGCCAACGAGGTGAATATCGACTTCGGCGGCGGCGAGTGGATTCCGCGCGATGACGACTGGGTCGACATCGACCTGAGCGAGAGTGCCGAGCTCGACGGTGACGTGCTCACCGCCAATGGCGACCTCTCGAACAACCCCGGCGACGACATCGACATGTCGGGCGCGCTGGCGGGTGCGGGCAATGACATGGCGTCGATCAACTTCCAGACCTCCGAGCTGGAAGACAACGACGTCCTCCACAGCGCCTCGCTGGCCAATAATGCCGGCTTCTACCAGAACGGTGATGCCAATGGCGGCAACGCCAGCGCCGAGGAAGGCATCGGTGCAAGTGCCGCCGGTGGCGGCTCCGGTGAAGGCGGCGTGAACTGGGGCGGCAAGGGCGACGGCGCGAATGCCGTTGGCGGCGCCTCCTGGGGCATGGGCGGCACGTCCGGCGCGGCTGAAACCGACAGCGATGGCGGCACCGGCGGCGACAGCGGCGATGCCGAGGGCCTTGCGCTCGGGGTCGGCCTGTCCGGCGCCTCGACGGACAGCACCAGCGAAGGTGGTGACGGCGGCGAGGCCGATAGCGACTCCGAGAACGCGGTCGATGTCGCCAGCGATGCCGAGAATGACGGCGAAGGCGGTGACAGCGGCGACGCCGCATCGCTCGGCGTTGGTCTCGGGTTCGGCGCGGCCGAGGCGGAAGCCGAAGGCGATGCCGACGGTGGCGACAATGACACCGACAGCGACAACGACACCGACACCGAGGCCGAGGCGGATGCCGAAGCCGAGGGCGCCGATGGTGGCGATGCCGGTGCCATCGGTCTGGGTCTGAACGGCTCGTCGAGCGAAGGCGAGACCGAGTCCGACGATGTCACCAGCGGCGACAATGACGCCGATGCCGATGTCGATACCGACGCCGACAACGATGCCGAAGGCGAAGGTGGCAACAGCGACGATGGCGGCTTCTCCGAACTCGTCGAGGCGGCCATCGCGGCGCTCTACGAGGACATCTCCGGCGACGAGGATGGCAACATCAACGACTCCGGCGATAGCGCGGATGCCGCAAGCGGTGGCAGCGACACCTCCACCGGCGGCGACACCAGCGGCGGCGATGGCACCGGCGGCACCGCCGACAGCGATCAGGCGGCGCAGGGCAACGGTGACCAGACCTCGGGCGATCCGTCCGTGTCGCAGACCGGCGGCGACGTCTCCTCGAGCGCTGACAGCACCCAGGACACCGCCGCGAGCGGCGGGGCCGGAGGGGCCAACGGTGCCGATGGCATGGCGGACGGCTCTGCCGACACCAGCTCGGCCACGGATGGCACCGGCGGTGCCGGCGGCAGCAATGACGCCACCGTCGATGCGGCGGGCACCGGCGCCGGCAGCGCCGACAGTGCCGGCACCTCCGGAGACGGCGGCTATGCCGACGTGTTCTCCCAGTCCGACACCGACGGTACGGCCGACAGCATGGCCGAAGCCATCGCCGGTTATGGCGGCAACGCGATGACCGACGATGACGCCTCCTCGGCCGGCTCGGGCGACGCAAGCTCTGCCAATGACAGCGGCATGGGCGGCGCCGGAGGCTATGCCCACGCGATGGGCGGCACCACCGGCCATGCCGACGGCATGGGCTACGGCGGCGATGCCACCGGTGGCGCGGTCGCCGGAGGAGATGCAGCCGGGGCCAACTCGGGTGCGGGCGGTGCTGGCGGCGATGCCGGCATGTGGGGCTCGGGCAATGGCGATGACGGCTACGTCACCGGCGAGTCCTACGCCTCGGCCGCCGCAGTGGTCGACACCTCGGCCTTCAACCAGTCGATCGTGATGGGCGCCAACGTGCTCGGCAACTCGGTCGACATGACGATGGTCGGCGGGTCGATGTCCTCGTCCTACGCGGGCGACGATTCCGAAGGCTGAAGACGCCATCTCACGGAAACCAAGCGTTTGGGCCTTCGGGCCCGGCGCACCCTCTTTTTTCAAGAACACCTTTTTTCACCACGCATCCCAGATGCGGACACATGATCGATTGGGTTTTCAGCAATGATCGCGGATCGGACAACCGACGCCATCGCACATTTCATCGGCCTGTTCGGCCAGAAGATGGAAGAGCTGCGCAATCGCGAGGCCTACGACACCTTCGCCGCCCTGCGAGACGAGCCAGACCTGGGGCCGATCGATGTGCTCGACCTCGAGATCGAGCAGAAGTTCTCCCTCAAGGACAGCGACAACACCATCAACCATTCGGTGCCCCCGACAGCACCGAAGGAGGTCGGCGCACTCACCCCCGCCCCGGCGGCTCCGGCAAACCCCGGCCTCACCGCCACGGGTTTCGGCGTGCCGACCTCCACCCAGCCAGACGGCCCGCTCCTGATGAGCGCGCATCACGGCGCCCAGAGCGTCGGGATCGTGGCGCGCGTCGAAGGCCCGCAGACCGGCGATCTGCCCTATGCGACCCCGGGCTCGATCCTGACGATCAGCCAGCAGACGCTGAAGCTCTCGGACAATGACCAGCTCGGCCAGGGCGTGTTCCGCGATCCCGAAGACCACGCGGAGGCGCTCGAAGCGCTTGCCGAACAGGCCCTGGAGCTGCAGGTTTCCGCAGACCTCGCGCCCGGCGAGATCCCCGACGGCGCCACCGTCGAGGCGCTGCGCGAGGCGCTCGACGCCTTTACCGAGAGCGACGACCCAGCGGTCGACAGCACCGTGCTGCGCGCCGAGGCCGGGCCGGTCAGCGTGGTCAATGGCGATGACACGCCCGAGGAACTGCCCGGCTGGAGCGAGATGCTGCCGGCGCATCACCGACCCGAAGAGGAGGAGGAAGCCGCGAGCGAGGCCCCGACGGCGCGCGACCTGCCATCCGAATACACCCCCAACCGCGATTTCGACGAGGGTCACAGCCTGATCACCGGCGGCAACCTGCTGGCCAACGAGGCCTTCCTCGCGGTGTCGCTGGTCGACGCGCCGGTGATCGCCGTCGGCGGCAGCTGGCAGAGCCTCGATGTGGTCAGCCAGGTCGCCGTGCTGAGCGACCGCGACACCGGCGAGATCACCGAGGCGGCTCCGTCCGAGGTCTACCAGAGCGTGACCGTCACGCAGACCGCCAACCCGGCCAGCTGGCACGCCGGGCGCGATGCCACGGGCGCAGGCCCGCAGAGCATCCGGATCGACTACGTGAAGGCGGATCTCTTCATCTCGAACCATGTCGAGCAGACCATCGAGATGCTCGACAACGATCTCTTCGCGATGTCCTTCACCGGCGCCAGCTCGGCCTTCATCCTCGGCGACAACACCATGATCAACGCGACCACGCTGATCACCGCCGGGCTGGCCTATGACCTAATCCTGATCGGCGGGAATTACCTGCAGGTCGACATCATCAAGCAGACGCTTGTGCTGAGCGACGATGACCACGTCACCAAGGCCACCGAGGTCGGCGGGACGGAAAGCGCGCTGCCGCCAGCGCCGCTGCCCGCGCCGGCATCGGCGGACGGCCCCGCCGCCCTGCCCGGCGCCATCGTCGAGACCGGCGAGGCGCGCGACGGCACCGCGACCTCCGGGCCCGACATCGCCATCGATCCCGCGCCGCCAGATAGCATCGACGGGATGGGCGAGCCGCTCCCAGCCGCGGCGGTGGCCCCCATCACGCCCCCCGAGCTCGAGGCGGAGTCCGGCCCGGAAAGCTCCGAACCTGCCGGGCCGGGACATGAGACAGCCACCGGCCCGGAGTCTCCCGAGCCCGCCGAACCCGCCGCGCCCGACAACCTTTTGGTCAACGAGGCGCGCCTGAGCACCTCCGGCGTCGACACCCATGCCGAGCTGACCGCGTCGCTCTCCGAGCTGGTGCACGACCCCGATCTCGACCTGCAGACACTGCAGCAGAAGCTGCTCAACGACCCCGCGCTTGCCGGGCTCGAGCAGGCCCGCGTGCTCAAGATCGATGGTGATTTGATCCAGGCGACGACGATCGAACAGACCATCATCGCAGCCGACAATGACGACATCCATCTCGGCCCGACCGCGCCGCCGGATCTCGAGGTCGTCGCCGGGTCGAACGCGCTGCTCAACGCCGCCACGGTCGCCACGATGGGGATCGATTCCACGGTCATGGCCGAGGCGGGCTATTCGGAGCTGCTGATCCACCAGGCCGGGCTGATCGACGAGGCCGAGACACCGCTGGACCCGGCGACGCAGGAGCTCGCCACCGAGGCGGTGGCTTTCCTGATGGACGATGCGGGCGACGGGGCGCTCCCCACCGACGCCCCGCTCGCCAACGCCTCCGCCGCCCCGCTCGGGGCGGATTCCCTCGACCTGATGGCCGCAACGGTCGTCTGAACCCCGGATTCCCAGCATGACAGCCGCCACGCGCAGAACCCCCGAGACCGAGGCCGACAGCGACGCGCCCGAGGCCGCCCCGCAAACCGCACCCGACGCGCCCCCCCTCCCGCCAAGCGAGGACGGCCCCGGCAAGGTGCTGATCCTCGATCGTCCGATGGTGGCCCCGCGTGCCCCCACCCTGCACGCTGCGGAGCCGTCGGACACGGAGGACGCGCCGACCGCGCCGCGCGCCGCCGCAGCAGAGCCGTCTGCGGAGCCCGTGCCCGACACCGGCCCCATCGAGGCCGAGGCCACGCCACTCCAAGCCGATCCCGCGCCAGCGGAGGTACCAAACGAGGCGCCCACGGAGCCCGCGGCCGCAGAGACCGTCACGGCAGCCAGGCCAGACGCGGTCGCCGAGGCCCCGACCGAAGCCGCTCCGCAGCCGGCGACGCCGCGCGACGGTGTGACCACCGCCCGCGTCACCGAGCCCGCGACACGCTCTCCGCGCGCCGGCATGGGCGAGACCATCGAGCGCAAGGGCAACGCGCCGATGAAGCGCGGCACCGGATCCGGCGGCCCCGGAGATCCGCGTGATCCGTTCCACCGCCGCAGCGATCCCGAGCGCCATGACAGGATGCTCCGCAAGGCGCGGCAGGCGGTCGGGCGCAACCTGATGGTGGTGTTCGTGCTGACCATGGCGACCAACGTTCTGGTGCTCGCCATCCCGATCTACCTGTTCCAGATCAGCGACCGGGTGCTCACCAGCCGCTCGACCGACACGCTGGTGATGCTGACGGCGATCATCGTCGGCGCGGTGGTGTTCCAGTCGATCTTCGACGCGATCCGGCGCTACATCCTGATGCGCACCGCCGTCGAGGTCGCCTCGCGGCTCGGCGCCCCGATCCTGCGCGCCGCCGCCCATGCCTCGCTGCACGGCACCGGGCGCGAGTACCAGACCCTCGGCGATCTGCAGACCGTGCGCGGCTTCCTCGTGTCGCCGACGCTGCTGGCGCTGCTCGACGTGCCCTTCGCGCCGCTCTTCATCCTGGCAATCTTCCTGATCCACCCCGATCTCGGGATGATCGTCGTGGTCACGGCGGCGGTGCTGGCGGTCATCGCGCTGATCAACCAGCGCGCCACGGCGGCGCTGTTCGGCCAGGCCAACATGGCGCAATCCAAGGCCAACCAGCATCTCGAGTCGATGGCGCGCAACAGCCAGGTGATCAACGCCATGGCGATGATCCCGGAGGCGGTTCGGATCTGGGGCCGCGACACCGCCGCCTCGCTCGGCGCGCAGGTGCGCGCGCAAGATCGCAACGTCTCCTTCGCCGCGGTTTCGCGCACGGTGCGGCTGCTGACCCAGGTGGCGATCCTCGGCTGGGGTGCCTTCCTGTCGCTCGACGGCTTCCTCACCGGCGGCATGGTGATCGCCGCCTCGATCATCGCCGGCCGCGCCTTCTCGCCCATCGAAGGTGCGATCGAGGGCTGGAACACCGTCATCATGACCCGCGGCGCCGCCGGCCGCATCGGCGCGCTGATGCGCGCCACCGAGAACAAGTTCGAGAAGCTGCGCCTGCCGAGCCCCGAGGGACGGCTCGACGTCGAGCGCCTGCTCTACGTGCCGGGAGGCACCAAGCAGGTGGTGCTCAACGGCATCTCCTTCTCGCTCAACCCCGGCGAGACGCTGGCGGTGATCGGCAATTCCGGCGCCGGCAAGACCACGCTGGGCAAGATGCTGGTGGGCTCGATCCTGCCGACCTCGGGCAACGTGCGGCTCGACCTGATGGACATCCGCAACTGGGACCCGCGCCAGTTCGGCGAGAATATCGGCTACCTGCCGCAGGATGTTCAGCTCTTCCCCGGCACCATCAAGGACAACATCGCCCGGATGCGCGCCGATGCCAGCGACGACATGATCTATCACGCGGCGAGCCTTGCCGACGTGCACAACATGATCGCCTCGCTGCCGCATGGCTACGAGACCCGCGTCGCCGCCGATGGCGCGCCGCTCTCGGGCGGGCAGAAGCAGCGCATCGCGCTGGCCCGCGCCTTCTATGGCAACCCGCGGCTGGTGGTGCTCGACGAGCCCAACTCGAACCTCGACGTGGCCGGCGACAAGGCCCTCGCGCGGGCCGTCCAGCACGCCCGCGAGCACGGCATCACCGTGATCGTGATCACCCAGAAACCGGCGCTGCTGTCGGTGGTCGACAAGATCATGCTGCTGGCGGATGGCGGCATCGCGCTTTTCGGCGCCCGCGAGCAGGTGCTGACGAAACTCAACGGCCCCAAGACGCCCCCGGGCGGTCCGGGCCCGGCAAGGACGCTGAAGAATGAGTGAGCTGCAGATCTACGACCCCGAAACCGGCTGGTATGCCGAGGTGCCGCGCTCGATCCGGCGTCATGCGATCATCGGAATCCTGCTGATGGCGCTGGCCTTCGGCGGTTTCGCCTACTGGTCCTTCACCGCGCCCCTCGCGGCGGCGGTGATCGCGCCGGGCAGCTTCGTCGCCACCGGGCGCAACAAGATCGTCCAGCATCTCGAGGGCGGCATCATCCAGCGCATCTTCATCGAGGAAGGCCAGAAGGTGCGGCAGGGCGACGAAATCCTGATCCTCGACCAGACCTCGGCGGAGGCCAACGAGCGCGAGCTGTTCCTGCGCGAGATGCGGCTGCAGGCCACCTCCGACCGGCTGCTGGCGGAGTATCGCGAGCTCGACCGGCTGCGCTTCACACCGGCCCTGCGCAATGCCGCCGAGAGCGACGGCGAGATCGCCGCCCTGCTCGACAGCCAGCAGCTCACCTTCGAGATGACACGCAAGTCGATGCTCAACGATATCGCCCTGCTCGAGCGCAATATCGAGGCGCTGAAGATCCGCGACCGGGGCTTCAGCGAACAGCTCGCCTCGCTGCGGCTGCGCAGCGAGATCCTGCAGGAGGATATCGAGGCCAAGACCGGGCTGCTCGAGGGCGGGCTGATCCGCAAGTCCGAGCTCAACGCCCTGCGCCGGGTGCAGGCCGAGGCTGACGGTCAGGTCGCGCGGCTGGCGGCGGAGGTCGAGGAGGTGCAGCAGATGATCCTGAAATACGAGGCCGAGATCGCACGCGCCCGCTCGGCCCATCGCGAGGCCGCGCTCGAGGAGCTGGCCCCGATCGCCGCCGATCTCGAGAGCGTGCGCGAGAAGGCGCGCAAGGCGCGCAACGTGCTCAGCCGCTCGGTGGTGCGCGCCCCGGTCTCGGGCACGGTGGTGCGGCTGCACTACCACACCGAGAACGGCGTCATCGAGCCGGGCCGGGCCATCGCCGAGATCCTGCCCGCCGACGCGCCGCTGATCATCGAGACCCAGATCGCCCGCACCGAGATCGACAGCGTGAGCCTCGGGCAGACCGCCATCGTGCGGCTCTCGGCGCTCAACCGGCGCACCACACCGGTGCTCAACGGGGTTGTCGATTACGTCTCCGCGGATGCGCTGCGCGAGGAGATCGCGGGCATCCCGCAGGAGGTCTATCTCGCGCGCATCTCGATCACGCCGGAAGAGCTGAGCCGGGCGCGCGGGCTGGTGGCGACGCCGGGCATGCCGGTCGAGGTGATGATCCAGACCCAGGAGCGCACCTTCTTCGACTACCTGACGAAGCCGATCAGCGACAGCTTCACCCGCGCCTTCCGGGAGCAATAGGCCGCGCGCCGAGGGGTCAGCCCCAGAACGGCGCGTCGGCCTCGCGGGCCTCGGTCTCGGCCGCGGCGAGCTGCGCATCCCGACCGTGCCGGGCCTTGGCCGCTGCCACCAGAGAGCGGAACAACCGGCGGTGGGCGCGCCGGTAGATCAGGTGCTCCGGGTGCCACTGCACCCCGAGGGCAAAGGGATCGCTCATCCGCTCGATCGCCTGCACCATGCCGCCATCGTCGCGCGCGGCGACCTGCAGCCCCTCGCCCAGACGGTCGACGGCCTGGCTGTGCAGCGCGTTCACGTAGAGGCATTGCGCCTTGGCCGAGCGCGCCAGCAGCGTATCGGCGCCGATCTCAACCTTCTTGCGTGGCAGGATGGTGCGGATCTGGCGCGAGTCGTAGACCTCGTAGGCATCCTGGTGCAGCGTGCCGCCCAGCACGACATTGAGCATCTGCGACCCGCGGCAGATGCCGAGGATCGGCAGGCGGCGCTCGAAGGCTCCGCGCAGCACGCCGGATTCGAGATCGTCGCGCGCCGGGTCGAGCCGGACGCCGAGCCGGAGCTCGCCGCCGTAGAGCGTCGGGGCGATATCGTCGCCGCCTCCGATCACCACACCGTGCACCGCGTCGAGATCGACATTCCGATAGCCAGCCTGCCAGCGCAGCGCCCGCCCGCCCGCGAGCCAGACCGCCAGCGCCATCAGCGGGAACACACGCCAACCCGAGCGGCGCGACACGGTGACCCCGATCAGCGGCCTCAAGGCGCGGCGCTCTCGAGCATGGTGGCAACGCGGCGCGCCCAGTCGGAGCGGATCGAGGTCAGCGAGTCGCGATGCTCGCGCCAGGCCAGCTTGAGTCGCTGCAGCAGCGCCCGGTCGGCGGCGACCCGCTCGACCAGCACCCAGCGGTTCCACTCCAGCGCCAGCGACCAGCCGGGCTCGTCGATGCGGCAATCCGGCAGCCGCCAGTGATAGGTCGGGCGCGGCTGGATCTGAGTCATGTCCATCACCCGCGCCACGCGCGGCTTGTCGATCTGGGCGAAGAGGCAGAGCATGTCGAGCCCGTGATTGCGCGACGGCGCGAGCTCGAGATAGGTGTCGATCAGGCTGTCCATGTCCGACGGTCCGTCATCCGCCGCCAGCCGGTCGATCAGGCTGCGGGGATAGGGATCGACCCAGGGCAGCATCCGGCGCGAGAGATCGATGCCGGCGCTGCGGCGCAGGTGATCCTCGAGCAGCGCGTAGGCGGTCAGCACCGGCGCAATGGCCTCGAAGCTCAGCGCCGCGGCCTCCGGGTTAAAATGCACGCCGAACCCCAGCAGCACGCCGCCGCTGGTGCCGGTTGCCCCGGCCTTCGCCAGCGCCTCGAGCGCCGCGTCGAGCTCGGGGATCTGGTCGATCTGGATGGGATCGCTGACGATTTCCACCGGCACCACCGTGCGGGCCAATTCGCGCAGCGGCTTGCCGATGCCGTCGCGGTCCATCTTGTTGAGCGGCGCGCTGTCGAGATAGCACTCGAAATCGCCGAGCCCGGTGCCGGTCACCGACCATTCGCCCGGCTTCTCCTCGTTCGCCGCGCCGCCGAGCGCATCGGCCAGCACCCGCGCCGCCTTCTCCTCGGTCAGGCCCGAGAACTCGACTTCGACCCCCACCCTCCGCCGCGCGCCCTCTGCATTGCAGGGCTGCGGAAGCGGCATCAGCTCGGGCGGGGTGTTAGAAGTCCGGGACATCGGGCACCTTTGTCGGGAGGTCTTCGTCGGCTTCGAAATCCTTGAGGGCAAAGGTCACGTAGACGCGATACCTCCCACCCTCGCGCTCCTGCGTCAGCGAGCCGCCGAGCTGCGTGGTGAAGGCCTGGATCAGACGCGAGCCCAGCCCAGCCGGTTCCACCCGCATCTCGGGCTCCGACGGGCCATCGGGAGCAACGCTGTTGCTGATCTCCAGCATCGCCTTGCCGCCGCCCTGGTAGCGGAAACGCACCGACAACTCGGCCTGGGTCAGGCCCTCCGGCGGCGAGGCGTATTTCATCGCGTTGGTCAGCGCCTCGGCGGTCAGCAGCGACAGCGGCACCGCCTGATCGGGCACCGCCTCGATATGCTCGAGATCGGTGGTCACCTTGACCGGCTCGCCCGCGACCTCGGTCATGTCGGTCATCTGGCCGACCAGGTCGATCAGCAGTGCGCCGGCATCGACATGGCCGAGATCCTCGGTCTGGTAGAGGTTGCGGTGGATCGTGGCGAGGCTGCGGATCCGGTCCTGCAGGCGCTGGAGCACGAACTTGGTCTCGGCTTCGCCGGCCTGGCGGATCTGCATGTTCATGATCGACGAGATGAGCTGCAGGTTGTTCTTCACCCGGTGGTGAACCTCCTTCAGAAGGATGGTCTTCTCGCGCAAGGCGTTTTCCTGCTGCGCCTCGTCGCGCAGGATGGCGTCGGCCATGTCAAGGAAATCATCCTCCATCTCGGCCAGCTCCGCCGGCATCTCGAGATGGGTCCGGTGCTCGGGGATGCGGCGGGTGCGGGCAAAGATCCGCATCCGGCGCGACAGCCGCTTGATGTGCCGGATCACCAGCCGGTTGACCGCGAGGAAGGCCACGATCACCGAGGCCGCCCACATCAGAAGCGGCAGCGCCTTGGCGATGCCGTTGACGGTGATCGCCTCGGCCTCGGCATTATCGGGGCTCCAGATGCCAAGCGCGTAGACCATGCCCGGCACCAGCGGTGCGGCGGCATAGACGAGGGTATCGCCGTCGACGCTGCGGGCGGCGAAGCTCTGCGCCCGCGCGCCCACCAGCGAGGCGAGATCGAGATCGGCGGGCAGCTCGCCTGCGCTGCGCGCGAGGCCGTTGCGCGAGGTCAGAAGTTCGCCATCCTGATTGAAGGTCACGATGTCGTCGAAGCCGTTCGTCCCCCTCGATGCGCCGCCGGAAAACAGCTCGGACGGCACCGACAGCAGCACATGTCCGGCCAACTCGCCGCCGAGGAAGAACGGCTCGGCGACGACGATCACCGGGCGCCCGCTCAGCGGTGCCTCTTGGTTGAGCCAGGCGCGCGGGCCGGGATCCGCGACGATCGCCTGCATCCGTGGGAATTCCGCCACGTCGATGTCGCGCCCGCTCGAGCTGCACGGCACCTGGCCATCGACGGTCAGTACCAGGCCGTGGGAATAGCCCGGCGAGGCGGCAAGGTAGGAGCCCAGGCGCATCGAGCAGGTCTCGGCATCGCCGCCGGCGATCATCTCGTGCCCGAGCGTCGCACCGAGCGCCTGCGCGCCCCCCTGGGCGCGCAGCACGGTCTGACGCTCGCCCACGGCGGCGGCCTCGGTCAGCGCGACAAGCGAAAGCTGCGAGCGCAGGCGGGTCTCCTCCTGCAGCTTCGCGGTCTGGAAATAGGCAACGACGCCGAGCGGCACCAGAGCCAGCGTCAAAAACAGGATCATGCGCGCAGCAAGACCCATCGGGCGCAGGCGCGGCGTGGCTTTCTCGGTCATTCCTGCCCGTTCGTCTCTTGTCGTCATCGCCGGTCGGATAGCTCCGATCGGGCTCATCATCGTTTAGCGTGCGGCCGGACGGCCACCGGTCACCACGGCCATCGTCGCCTGGTCGGTCATCTCGAGCTTGTCATCCTCGTCGAGGTTGAGCAGCTCCGACAGACGCGCCCGGGCCCGGTTCACGCGGCTCTTGATCGTGCCCACGGCAACGCCGCAGGTCTCGGCGGCATCTTCGTAGGAGAAACCCTGCGCGCCGACAAGGATCAGCGCCTCGCGCTGTTCGTCGGTGAGCTTCACGAAGGCACGCCGGAAATCGGCCATTTGCAGGCGGCCGTCATGGGCGGGCTTCTCCGACAGGCTCTCGGTGAAGATCCCCTCGGCATCGGAAATCTCGCGCCCGGCCTTGCGGCGGTTGGAATAGTAGGTGTTGCGAAGAATGGTGAACAGCCAGGCCCGCATGTTGGTGCCGGGTTCGAAACTGGAGATCTTCGACCACGCCTTGACCAGCGTATCCTGCACCATGTCATCGGCGACCGCGCCATTGCGGGTCAGCGAGAGGGCAAAGGCCCTCAGGGCAGGAAGGTGATCGACGAGTTCATCCCGCGGATCGCCGCTCATTTGGCGTCTCCGCCGGTGGAATTTCCGCCTTCGTCCTGAGACTTCAACTGCGCGATAAGATCGAGGAAGCGATCCGGAACCTTCTCGTCAAGCATGTCCTGATAGACACGCCGGAGGTTCTCGTCGATGACCTCAGCCTCTTTATCGTTTTTCCGCGTGTGACCCATTTGATCCTTGCTCTTTTTCTCTGACGCGCCGTGCATTATTTTAAGCTCTTGCCGGAACCAATGCAGCAGTCAGGCGTTTGGTTCCCGAAAAAATCGAAAAAAAGGACGTTTGACATGTCAAAGGGTGACCTGAGCCAGGCCATCGGAGCAGCGCTTCCCTATCTGCGCCGCTACGCGCGCGCGCTGACCGGGAGCCAGACCACCGGCGACAATTACGCGGCCGCAACGCTCGAGGCGATTCTCACGGATCGCAGCGCCGCGTCGGAAGCGAGCTCGCCGAAGGTCGGCCTGTTCAAGGTGTTCCACGGCATCTGGGTCAGCACCGGCGCGCCGGTGGTCGAGGAAGGCTCCGGTGCCGTCGCCAAGGCGCATGACCGGCTGTCGAAGTTGACCACCAACAGCCGCGAGGCGCTGCTGCTTCACACGATCGAGGAATTCTCGATCTCCGAGCTTGCCGAGATCATGCAGATCGACCAGAGCGAGGCCGAGCAGCTCGTTATGCTGGCGCGCCAGGAAATGGCCGACGCGGTTTCGGGCCGGGTTCTCATCATCGAGGACGAAGCCATCATCGCGATGGATCTCGAGAGCATCGTCGCCGATCTTGGCCACCGCGTGACCGGCGTTGCCCGCACCCGCGATGCCGCCATCGATCTTGCCAAGCAGGAAACGCCCGACCTTGTCCTCGCCGACATCCAGCTGGCCGACAATTCCTCCGGCATCGACGCGGTGAACGACATCCTGCGCGAGCTGGGCGACCGTCCGGTGATCTTCATCACCGCCTTCCCCGAGCGCCTGCTGACCGGCGAGCGTCCGGAGCCGGCCTTCCTGATCTCCAAGCCCTATTCCGAGGACCAGGTTCGTTCGGCGGTCAGCCAGGCGATGTTCTTCTCCTCGACCGAAACGCTCAAGGCCTGACGTCTCTCTCGTCTCTCTCTGGTCTTGATGGAAGCGCGCCCCAGTGGCGCGCTTTCTTCGTTTGGCGCCCTGCCCTGACTGCAACTCCTGCGCCCGACCCGGAGCGCCGCGCAGAGAAAAGCCGCCGCGCCCGTGGCGGGCACGGCGGCGTTTGCGCGATATCGGCTCGCGATGCGAAGGCCGTCACGCCTTGCGGACGAATTTCATCACGAGGGTGACCACGAAGAGCACCAGGAAGATGAAGAACAGCACCTGCGCGATGCCTGCCGAGGCGGACGCGATGCCGCCGAAGCCGAACACGGCGGCAACGATAGCGACGATAAAGAACAGAATGGCCCAGTAAAGCATGACGAAATCCTCCGTTGGATGGTCTGACTTGGTTAATTGAAAGTTAAATTCCGAGCGCAGCGCCTGCGCTCAGGCCGCCTTCAGACGGTGGCGCGCGACGATTTCGGGCCGGCGATCAGCCAGATGATGAAGCCGAGGACCGGAAGGATCAGCACCAGAAGCGTCCAGAGCACCTTGGAGCCGGTGCTGGCGCCCGAGCTGATGATCGAGACGATGGCCCAGATGTCGAGCACGAGAATGATGAAGCCGCCAATACCTGCGAATTCCATGATGAGGTCTCCTTTGCGTGTCGGGTGCGGAAGACACAGCCCCTCCGAGCGGCGCCCATCGGGCTCCGCCGGAGCGCAGCGCTCCGAGAGATCAGGTCTTCCACTGGTTTGTTTGCTCCGGGGGGCAGCGCCGCCCGGTCGTTCTGCACGGTTAACGCGCAGTTGATGAAAATGGTTCCGCGAGGGTGCACGGGCGTCGTGGCGCAGCTCTTAGAAGTTAAGAATTCCCCAGAGCCGGAGGATCGCCCAAGGTGAGATCAGCCCTTCCCTTGGGGCAGATCCCCCGCGGCCGCCTCTTCCAAGCCCGGCCAAGGAAACGGCGCCGCCCGGCCTCCCGGGCGGCGCCGCAATCATTTCCGAAGACGCCCGCGCGGGCGGATGAGGCCGCGCGCGGACCCGCTCAGGCCAGCGAGGGCAGCCAGAGCACGATCGACGGGAACGCCACCAGCAGGCCGATGGTCACCGCGTCGGCTATGAAGAACGGCGTCACGCCGCGGAACACGTCCTGCACGCTGAGGTCGGGACGCACGCCGGCCACCACGAAACAGTTGAGCCCGATGGGCGGCGTGATCAGGCAGAACTCGGCCATCTTCACCACGAGGATGCCGAACCAGATCGCGCACATCTCGCCCGACATGCCGAAGGTGCTCTCCGCCGCCGAGACCGCCTCGCCGCCATTGAGCGCCATCACCGCCGGGTAGACCACCGGCAAGGTCAGCAGCAGCATGCCGATGGCGTCCATGAACATGCCCAGCACCGCATAGGCCAGAAGGATGCAGATCAGGATCACCATCGGCGGATAGTGCAGCGACGAGATCCAGTCGGCGAAGGCCGAGGGCAGATCGGCGAAGCCGAGGAAGCGCACGTAGATCAGCACCCCCCAGATGATGGTGAAGATCATGATCGAGAGCTTCGCAGTCTCGATCAGCGCGTCCTTCAGCTCGGCGCCCCGCATGCCGTGCAGCAGCGCCATCAGGAAGACGATGAACGCCCCCACCGCGCCGCCCTCGGTGGGCGTGCCCCAGGCATCGCCGAACGGGTTGTAGACGAAGAAGATGATGATCACGACCACCGCCACGATCGGCAGCGCCGGCGGCAGCGCGGCGAAGCGCTGGCCCCATGTGAAGCCGCGCACCGGCGGGCCGAACCCCTTGATGGTGAGCGCGAGCCCGATGATCAGCGCGCCGTAGACCACCGCCGAGAAGGCGCCCGGAATGAAGCCCGCAAGCAGCAGCTTGCCGACGTCCTGCTCGACGATGATGGCGTAGATCACCAGGATCGCCGAGGGCGGGATCAGCGAGGCCAGCGTGCCGCCCGCCGCCACCACGCCTGCGGCGAAGCGCTTGTCGTAGCCGATCTTGAGCATCTCGGGGATGGCGATGCGGGCAAACACCGCCGAGGTTGCCACCGATGCCCCCGACACCGCCGCGAAGCCCGCGGTGGCAAACACGGTCGAGACCGCGAGCCCGCCCGGCACCCAGGCCATCCAGCGCTTGGCGGCCTCAAACAGCGCCTTGGTGAGCCCGGCGTAATAGGCGAGATAGCCGATCAGGATGAAGGTCGGGATCAGGCTCAGCGCCTGGTTGGCGACCTTGCCATGCGGGATCTGTCCGGCGGTCTTGACCGCCACGCCGATCGCCCAGCCCAGCATCTCGGGATCGTAGCTGCGCTTGTCCCAGAAGATCCACACAAGCCCCACAAGCCCGGCAAGCCCCGCGGCAAAGGCCACGCGCATGCCCAGCACCACCATCACCAGCATCCCGCCGGTGACCCACAGGCCGATTTCAATCGAATCCATCAGTCGTCATGTCCCTGGATATGCGCGGCTTCCTCAGCCGCCTGTTCCGCGACGCTCTGCACCAGCGGCACCGCCACCGGCTGCTCGAGCCCGAGCACCAGCGCCCGCGTGTAGCCCCAGAGCTGCAGCAGCAACCGCAAGCTCATCACCGTGAAGGCCACCGGCACGATCAGCTTGGCCGGCCACAGCGGCAGGCCGATATCGATGGTGCTGTCGCGCGACCACATCGGCCGGGTCATGTCGAAGCTGCGGTCGAAATGCGCCCAGGAGCCCCAGACCAGCGCCAGCATCAGCACCAGGATGCCGAAGGTGGTCAGCCATTCCGCGGCCCAGAGCGCGCGGCCCTTTAGCTTGCCCACGACGATGTCCATGCGGATATGGCCACCCTGTCGCTGCACGAACGAGATGCCGAGGATCGCGATCAGCGGCATCGCCGTCTCGATCCAGTCGACATAGCCGCGCAGCGGCTCGTTGAAGAGATTGCGCCCGCTCACCGAGACCACGGCCAGCAGCATCAGTGCAAAGGCCCCGAGGCCCGAGAGGAAGGCAAAGACCGTCTCGAGCTTCAGCAAGCCCCGGTCGAGGCGGCTGAGGGTCGACGTGTCGCTCAGCACGGCGGAGGAACCAGCCATCGCAGCACCTTTCAGAAGTGAGAGGCCCCCGGATCAGCGACCCGGGGGCGAATGCAACGCCCCGTCACGCGAGGCGCAAGGAAGCGGCTCAGTTCGAGGCGCGCGTCTCTTCGAGGGTCGTGTTCACGAGATCGTAGAGCTCCTGCCCCGGCAGGCCCTGCGCGGTCATGTCGTCGATCCACTGCTGGTGGATCGGCATGGCGACCTCCTTGAACGCGGCGAGCTGCTCGTCGGAGATCATCACCTTCTCGACCTCCTTCTCGGCCAGGACCTCGTCCCACTTGGCCAGAAGCTGGCCGTAGTTCTCGAGGTAGTAGTCGATCGCCTCGGGCACCGAGCTGTCGAGCGCCTCGCGCTCCTCGTCGGTGAGCGCCTCATAGGCGTCGATGTTGACGACCACCGGGCAGTTCACGGTGCCGGGGTTGAGGTTGGCGGTCCACCAGTCGGCCTCGTTGATGGTGCCGAAGGAGAGGTGCGCGTGCTGCGCGAAGGCCACGGTGTCGACCACGCCCGATTCCATCGCCTGGTAGGCTTCCGACGAGGTCACCGAGGTCGGCACGCCGCCGACCGCCTCGAAGGCGCGGCCGAGGCCACCGGTGGCGCGCACCCGCATGCCGTCGAACTCGGCCAGCTCGTCGCGCGGCTCGCCGGTGCCGACGAGGTTGTATTGCGGCATCGGGCTGGTCATCAGCATGCGCGCGTTCCACTGCGCCATCTCGTCGGCGACCGCCGGGTGATCATAGACCGCGTGGCTCACCGCCACCTCCTCGTCGAGCGTCGACACGCCGAGGAAGGGCAGCTCGAGCACGGTGATCGCGCGGTTCTTGTCGGCATGGTAGCCGGCGCAGAACTGCGCGACCTCGAAGGCGCCGATCGAGATGCCGTCGAGATTCTCGGTGTTCTTGGACAGGCCGCCATAAGAGATGTTCATGGTGAACTCGCCGCCCGTCTTCTCCTCGACCAGCTCCGCCAGCTTGTGCAGGTGCTCGGTGAAGGCGCGGCGCTTGCCCCAGACCGAAACGTTCCATTCGGTCGCCATCGCCTCGGTGGCGAAGGCAAGGGTCAGCGCGGAGACGCACAGCGTCATGGTGGTCTTTTTCATCTAGGTCTTCCTCCCATTGGACGGCGGCTCGGCGGCCGCCTTGGCGCGGGAGGTTAGAGCATCAAGCGCCTGACGCAAGCCGAATGGCCGACTCGCTCAGCGCCCTTTCGTCCCGGCCTCCCGCCCGGATGTGTATGCAAAGGCATACCGGAACAATATGTCACACCCTATGGGCGAACCGATCCGGCGCGCTCTTGCTGGAACATCCTTTACACGGCGTCAACACGAGCCCGTTGAAACTAGGGCAAATTCCTTAAGATTTGCGAAGGAATTTACAGAAAGCCCCGCGCTAACGAAAATATTTTACAAATAAAAGCTGTTTTTTCCGTTACTTATTTATTTCTTTTCGGGCTCGCGTATGATCGGCGCAGGGATGGGAAATGCCGCACTGCGGCGTTCTGGAAATACGGATCTAGGGAGGATCTCATGAAAGACGATGCCCAAACCGCCGCTGCCGGCACCTACCCGCCTTCGTCCGAGTTCGCGTCCAACGCGCATGTTGATGCTGCGAAATACGACGAGATGTATGCCCGCTCGATCAGCGACCCGGAGGGGTTCTGGGCCGACGAGGCGCAGCGGCTCGACTGGATGGCCCGGCCGACCAAGATCAAGAACACCAGCTT
>NZ_JAHVIA010000011.1 GCF_019801965.1 Salipiger bermudensis | reverse complement strand
CGCAAATGCCTTGGATGGAGGACCCCGGCCGAGGTCTTTCGAGAAAAGATGATGGAGGAAATCGGCCGACGCCCCTACTCTCGCAGGTCATGGGAGTCGCGCTTCGGGTAGCGCACACAGAAGGTGCCCCGACGGATCGGGGCCCCTGCCCCTGTCGCGCCCTCAGGTGAAGGGGTTCACAAGGCGAAGCTGCCCCTCGACCAGCAGGCCCGACTGCATGTCCTCCGAGTAGAGCGTGGTGCAGCCGGCCAGCAGTGCGGCGGCGACGATCATCGCGTCATAGACCGAGAGCCGGTAGCGCTCGGCCAGCGCACGGCCCACGGCATGGGTGCGCGGGGTCAGATCCTCGACCGTGCATAGCTGTTCGATCCCGGCCAGGAAGGCGCCCGCCTCGTCCCACCTCAGCCCCGCCTTGCGGCGGCAGTTGACCAGAGCCTCGTTGAGCACCTGGACGCTGATCCGCGGACCGCGCAGCAACAACGCCTCGGCGCGGTCCGCCTTGGGGCCGTCATCGAGCAGGTAGAGGATGATGTTGGTGTCGAGAAACTCAGCGCTCATGCGCGCTGTCGCGGCTCAGCCGCTCCGACGCGGCAAGCCGTCCGCGGAACCGCCTCAGACCACTCAGGACCTCGTCGGGCCGGGCATGGCGCGTGACGGCAAACCCGTCCTCGCCGGCGGTCAGCGCGATCTCGTCGCCTTCCTTGAGCCCGAGCTGGCGGACCAGCTCGGCGGGCAGCCTGACGGCAAGGGAATTGCCCCATTTCGCAACCTGCATGGCGGATCCTTTCACGTTGGATATACGCTGATAAATGTATATCCTCAGCGCGCGCCTCGCAACCCTGCCCCGCTCCGCCAGGCGCGGCCGCCCTGCCCTAGGCCTCTTCGCGCAGGCTCGAGCCCTCCGGCGGCGCCCGCCGGATATTGCGCTCGAGATCCATGACGTAGCCGATGATGGCGGCCACCGCCTCCCAATGCTCGACGGGGATCTGGCGATCGAGTTCGGCCACGTCGTAGAGCGCGCGCGCCAGCGGCCGGTTCTCGATCATCGGGATCTCGTTTTCGCTGGCCAGTTCGCGGATCCGCGCGGCCATCAGGTCGGCCCCCTTGGCCACGCAGACCGGCGCGATGTCGACGCCGTTCTCGTATTTCAGCGCCACCGCGAAATGGGTCGGGTTGGTGAGCACAACGGTGGCGCGCGGCACCGCCTGTGCAAGACGCTGTCGCGCCCGTTCGCGGCGGATGCTCATGCGCTTGGAGCGGATCAGCGGGTCGCCCTCGCTCTCCTTGACCTCGTCCTTGATCTCCTTCATCGACATGCGCTGCTTGCGGCGATGATCGAAGCGCTTCCAGAGGATGTCGGCGACCGCGATCACGCTCACCAGCGCCAGCGTGATGAGCAGCATCCGCGCGGCTTCGGCGCGGACGAAATTCGTCACCATCTCGGGCAGAAGCCCCTGCGTCTGCCAGATCTGGCCGACCGCCTCGAGCACCACCCAGCCCGCGATCACCCCCACCAGCAGCACCTTGGTGACGCTCTTGAAGAACTCGACGAAGGCGGTGAGCGAGAACAGACGCTTGAAGCCCGCCATCGGCGAGATCTTCGACCATTTCGGCTTCAGCCGCTCGGCGGCCACCACCACCTCGCCCTGCAGCGCCACGCCTGCCAGCGCGCCGATCACCATCAGCGCCATCAGCGGCCCGAGCAGGATGCCGACGCCGCGGAGCACCTTCCAGCTCACCGCGCCGAGATCGCGCAGCCCGGCCAGATCGGTGCCGACATGGATCTGGCCGGCGCTCTCGAGCACGTTGCGAAACACGCCCGCCAGCGGCGCCGAGACCGAGGGCAGCACGAAGGCGGTGATGGCGAAGAGCGACAGCACCGCCATGACGTTGCCGGCCTCCTTGGAGGAGGCAACGTCGCCTTTCTCGCGCGCCTTTCGGAGCTTTCGCTCTGTCGGCTCCTCGGTCTTGTTGTCCTTGTCGTCGTCCTGGTCCGCCATGGTCTAGAACACCAGCAGGCCAAGCCATTCGCCGAACCGTTCGGCGAATTCGCGCAGCATCACCGGCGTGGCCATGACCAGCACCAGGAGCCCCGCCATGATCAGCACCGGGGCCGCGACGAAGAAGACCGGCAGTGAGGGCATCATACGCGCCGCAAGCCCCATGCCGAGATTGACCAGGAGCCCCATGACGTAGAACGGCGCTACGATCGAAAGGCCAAGATAGAAGCTCTGCGACACCGCCCTGACGATCTGCTGGGCGAGGTCGGAGGGCAGGATCTGGCCCGGCGGAAACAGGTCGTAGCTGGTCACCATCGCACCGATGATCAGGTGATGCAGGTCGGTGGCAAAGATCATCGCGACGCCGCCCAGCATCAGCCCGGTCGAGATCAGGGTCGAGCCCTGGAACGAACCGAGGCTTGGTGAGAACGCGTTCGACAGGCCCGAGACCAGCCCGATCTGGTAGCCCGCAAATTCCAGCGCGGTGAGCAGGATGCGGGCGGTCAGGCCGATCCACAGGCCGAGCGTCAGCTCGATGGCCAGCGCGCTGATCAACGGCCCCGGCGCGTCGAGAGAGACCGGCCCCTGCGGCACCGCCGGGTAGAGCGCCAGCGACAGCAGCACCGCGAAGGCCAGCCGGTGGCGCACCGGGATGACGGTCTCGCCGAGCGCCGGCACGAACATCAGCATCCCGCCAATGCGGGCGAAGACCAGCGCCACGCCGAGGAACTCGACGGTGAGGAGCGCCGCGAGGTTCACCCTACTGGCCCACGGTTGCCACGGTGCGCAGCGCGGTCTTGCGGTGGATCTCGTTATGCGACAGCACCACGGTCATCGGGCTGACGCGCTCGAGCATGGAGCGCACGAAGCTGCGCACCTCGGGGCTGACCAGCAGCGCCGGCCACTGGTCCTGCTCGGCGAATTTCTGGATCTCGCGGCGGGCCTGCAGCACGAATTCCTGCACCCGCTGCGGCGACATGACGAAGTTGCGCTCATCGCCATTGACCCGCAGCGCCTCGAGGAATTCCTTCTCCCAGGCGGGCGACATCGAGATCACCGAGATGAAGCCCGATTGGTCGACCAGCGACTTGCAGATCTGGTTCGACAGCCGCCGCCGCACCGACTCGGTGATCTGGCCGACATTCGAGGTGGTGCGCTTCGCCTCGGCGATGGACTCGATGATCAGCGGGAGGTTGCGGATGGAGACCCGCTCGGCCAGCAGGTTCTGCAGCACGTGCTGCACCAGCACCATCGGCGCGTTGCCCGGGATGTCGCTGACCAGCTTCTGATACTCGCGCTCGAGCCCTTCGATCAGGGTCTGCGTCGCGCCGTAGGTCATCAGTTCCGGCAGGTGCTCCTTCACCACCTCGGTCAGGTGGGTGATGATGACGCTCTCCGGATCGACCACCGTCAGCCCCATCGCCTCTGCCTTGGCGCCGGTCTCGGCATCGACCCAGAGCGCCTCGAGCCCGAAGGTCGGATCCTTGCCGCGCTCGCCCGACAGGCCGCAATCGCCGGGATTGACCACCATGAGCCCCGTGGGCCGGACCTCGCCGCGCGCGACCTCGACGCCCTGCACCATGATTGCGTAGGTCTGGCCCGGCAGCATCGGCTCGTCCTTGATCCGCACCGAGGGCAGGACGAAGCCGAACTCGCGGGCGAAGAGGTTGCGCAGGCTCTTGATCTTGCCGGCCAGCGCCGCGTCGCTGTTGGAGATCAGCGGCACCAGCGTCTGCCCCAGCTCGAGGCGCAGACCATCGAGCTTGAGCGTGTCCTTGATGTTGTCCTCGGGGGCGGCGGCCTCGGCACGCTGCTTGGCGGCCTCGGCGCGCTCGGCGCTGGCCTGCGCGGCGTCCGCCTGCCGCATCACCATCAGGCCGAGGAAGGTCATCAGCACCGCCAGCGCGGTGAAGATCAGGCTCGGGAAGCCGGGCAGAAGGCCGATGCCGAAGAGCAGCACGGAGGCCATGAACAGCGCCTTGGGGAATTTCGAGAGCTGCCCCAGCACCGCTTCGTTGGCCGCGCCCTCGGTGCCGCCCTTGGTCACGATGAGGCCCGCCGCAAGCGACACGATCAGCGCCGGAACCTGCGTCACCAGCCCGTCGCCGATGGTCAGAACGGTGTAGAAATCCGCCGCCTCCGAGAGCGACAGCCCGTGCTGCGCCACGCCGATCAGGATGCCGCCGATGACGTTGATCAGGGTGATGATGATCCCCGCCACCGCATCGCCGCGGACGAATTTCGAGGCACCGTCCATGGCGCCGAAGAAGCCGCTCTCGTCCTCGATCTCCTTGCGGCGGGTGCGGGCCTGTTCCTCGTCGATGATGCCGGCGCCGAGATCGGCGTCGATGGCCATCTGCTTGCCGGGCATCGAGTCGAGCGAGAAGCGGGCCGAGACCTCGGCGATCCGGGTCGAGCCCTTGGTGATGACCACGAAGTTGATCACCACGAGGATCGCGAAGACCACGATCCCGATGATGAAATTGCCCGACACGATGAAGCGCGAGAAGCCCTCGATCACCCCGCCCGCGGCGCTGGGGCCGGTATGGCCCTCGGAGAGAATGAGCCGCGTCGAGGCAACGTTGAGCGACAGGCGCAGCATGGTGACGACGAGAAGGAGTGTCGGAAAGCTGTTGAATTCCAGTGGCTTCGGAATCCACAGAGCCACCATGAGCACCAAAACGGAGACCGAGAGCGAGACCGCCAGCCCGAAATCGAGCACCGCGGCCGGCAGTGGCACGAAGAGCACCGCGAGGATCAGCGTCACCGCGATGGCGAAGCCGATGTCGCGGTTGCCCTGGCCCTTGCCGAGCCAGCCCGGGAGGGAAGTGGTTGAGGAATCGGACATCGACATCAGAACATCTTTCGGAAGGCTGGCAGCACGGGCGAGAGCGTCTCGCGCCCGAACAGGCTGCGGGCGCCACTGTCAGCGGCGCCGGAACGGAGGGTCATGTCGGAGGTCCAGAAATGGCCGGAGGGCAGCGGCGTGCTGGTGACCGAGGCAACGGCAGCGAGGCCGAGCCCCCCTGCCCCGCCTCCACCGCCCGAGGCCGCGAGCTGACGGAAGATTTCGAGCCGCTCGTTGGCGATCGAGACGTTCTGCTCGAGCCGCTCGAGATAGACGCCCTGATGCGCCTCGGTGGCGGAATGGTAATGCCCCGCCGCCTTGATCCAGTCGCCGGTCTTCTCATAGAGCTGTACCAGGAAGCGCGCCGCGTATTCGACATTGCGCGCCGGGTCGAACCCGTCTTCGAGCTGCAGGAAGGCATCGGGATGCCAGCGCAGGTTCACCTGCATGCAGCCCACATCGATCGACTCCACCCCAGCAGATTGCCGCGCCCGAACCCAGCTGGCGGCGGATTCGGGATTTGCGAAGAAGCGGCCGTCGCCATCGGCATTGGCGACCCAGGGCCAGATCGTCAGCTCGCCCTCGTGCATCATGCCGCTTTCCTGCAGGCCGATGCCCAGCAGCAGGTTGCCGGGGATCTGGTGACGCAGCTGCGCCCGCAGGATCTCGTGGATGCAGATGCCAGCCGGATCCCCGGTCGTGCGCGGGCCCGTGGCCTGCGGCGCCTGCGCGGCGCGCTCAGAAGGGCGGTAGAAATTGCTCCAGTCGGCCAGGGCCCCCTGCCCCACCACCAGCGCCAAAACCGTCAGGAGGATCTGCAGCGCCCGCATCACAGGCCGCCGCTCACGATGAGGTCGAAGGCCCGATCCGAGAGCCGCTTCACGATGCTGTACATCAGCGGCGTGAAGACCAGCAGGCCGATGAAGATCGCGACGATCTTGGGCACGAAGGTCAGGGTCATTTCCTGCACCTGGGTCAGGGCCTGGAAGAAGGCGATGATCAGGCCCACCACTAGCGCGATGGCCATGATCGGGCCGGAGCCGTAGAGCACGGCAAGGAAGGCGTCGGACAGGATCGTGTAGGTATCGCTTTCGGTCACGACCGCCTTCCCTCAGATCAGATCGGCATGCGGATGATTTCCTGGTAGGCCTCGACCAGCTTGTCGCGCACCGCCACCGCGGTCTTGACCGTGGAGTCGAGCTCGAGCGTGGCCTCGACCACCGCCTGGGTGTCGGCATTGCCGCGCAGGCCGGTCTGCGCCGTCACCTCGGCCTGGCGGATGGTCTGCACCGCGTCCGAGCCGGCCTGCGCCACCATGTCGGCAAAGCTCGGCTTGCTCTCATCGGGCGCGACGGCGGGAACGGACTCTGCCGTCATGTCCTGCGAGGCGCGATAGGCCCCGGAGGCGGCGTTGATCGAGAGGAAGGAGTTGGTTTCGGTCGCCATGGATCTTCAGTCTTATTTCAGCAGGTCGAGAAGCTGCGAGCGCATGCTGCGCCCGGTCTCGAACATGTTCAGGTTGGCCTGGTAGCTGCGCGAGGCTTCACGCATGTTGCTCATCTCGAGGATGGTGTTGACGTTCGACACCTTGACGAAGCCATCCTGATCTGCGGCCGGGTGCGACGGGTCGTAGGACAGCTGGAAATCGGCATCGTCGCGCCGGATGCCCTCGACCTCGACCATCGAGGCGCCGCTGTCGCGGTCGACCATTTCCTGGAACGAGATGATCTTGCGGCGATACGGATCCTCGCCATCGGTATTGCCCGTCGAGCTGGCGTTGGCGACGTTTTCCGACACCACCTTGAGGCGCTCGCCCTGCGCGCGCATGCCGCTCGCGGCCACGGAAAGAACTGTCTTGAGCGTGTCCATGCCCTGCCCTCTTATCTGACGCCGGTGACCGCGATGGTCAGCAGGTTGTGACCGCGGCGATAGAGTTCGGCGGCCAGCCTGTAGCTGCCGGCAACCTCGGCCGCGTCGATGGTCTGCTGTTCGAGCGCCACGGTGTTGCCGTCGATGCTGCCTTCCCAGGCCTCTTCATCCGCGGTGACCCGCACGCCGTTCGGCGTCTCGCCACTGCTGGTGATGTGGCGACTGTCGGTGACCTTGAGGCCTTGCATCGCGTCCGCGTTCTCGAGCATGGCATCGAACCCGCTCACCTTCTTCGCCTTGTAGTTCGGCGTATCGGCATTCGCGACGTTTTCAGAGATCACAGCCTGACGGGCTCCCAGCCATGTCATGCGCTGCGAGGCCAGCTGAAAAAAGGACATTCCACCAAGCTTCATGAACAGTTTCCTTTTGTCTTAATCAAAGATAGCATGAATAAATCTTGGTTAGCAATGGATAGAACCATGCATACAGCCTTTTCAGAGCTTTCTAGCCTTACCCGGACTATAGAACGGGCAAGTATAACCGGACAGGTGACCTCTGCACTGGGGCTGGTGCTGACCGTGTCAGGCCTCGAGCGCGCCGTGGGCATCGGCGCGCATTGCGTCGTGCAGGGTGCCAACGGTCCGGTTCTGGCCGAGGTGGTCGGCATCGATGAGAACGGGACGAAGCTTCTTCCCTTCGGAAGCTGGGACGGCGTGCGCACCGGCGATCCGGTGGCGGTCACCCAGTCCGGCGCGGATCTCCGCCCCGACGATGCCTGGATTGGCCGCGTGGTGAATGCGCTCGGGCAACCGCTCGACGGCAAGGGGCGCCTGCCCGAGGGTCAGACGCCGCGCCCGCTGCGCGCCTCCCCGCCCCCGGCCTTCACCCGCCGCCGTGTCGGCGAACGGTTGGCAACCCGGCTCAAGGTGATGGATGTCTTCGCGCCGCTCTGCCGGGGCCAGCGCATGGGCGTGTTCTCCGGCTCGGGTGTCGGCAAGTCGACGATGATGGCGATGCTGGCCCGCAATGCGCAGGCCGATGTCATTGTCGTGGGCCTCGTCGGCGAGCGCGGCCGCGAGGTGCAGGATTTCCTCCAGGAAGATCTCGGCGAAGAGGGCCTGGCCCGCGCCGTCGTCGTGGTCTCGACCGGCGACGAGCCGCCGTTGATGCGCCGCCAGGCCGCCTGGACCGCCACCACCGTGGCCGAGCATTTCCGCGACCAGGGCAAGCAGGTTCTGCTGCTGCTCGACAGCGTCACCCGCTTCGCGATGGCGCAGCGCGAGATCGGCCTTGCCGGTGGCGAGCCGCCCACCGCCAAGGGCTACCCGCCGACCACCTTCGCCGAGCTGCCGCGGATGATGGAACGCGCGGGACCGGGCAGCGGCGAGGCCGGTGACATCACCGCGCTCTACACAGTTCTGGTCGATGGCGATGACATGGACGATCCCATCGCCGACGCGGTGCGCGGCATCATGGACGGCCACATCGTGCTCGACCGGCGCATCGCCGAGACCGGCCGCTTCCCGGCGGTGAACCTGCTGCGCTCGATTTCGCGGATGCTGCCCGATTGCCACGGCCCCGAGGAATACGCGATCTACCGCGCCGCCCGCCGGGCGATGGCGCGCTACGCCGATATGGAAGAGCTGATCCGCATCGGTGCCTACCGTCCCGGCAGCGATGCCGAGGTCGATGCGGCGATCAAGCTGTTCCAGCCGCTCGAAGACCTGCTGCGCCAGAGCAAGCGCGAGGCGATGGAGCCCAACGAGACCTTCGCTCGCATCCATGCCTGTCTGACCGAGGCCGGCATCAAGGTCCCGACCGACTGAGTTCTGGCTGGGGGCCGTCAAGTTGACAGCTGTCAACACGGCCCCTGCCCGCCCGGTCACGCCGCCTTCCTCTGAAGGCTTGAGATCATCGCATCCGGCGTGAAACCACCCTCCCGCGCTTTCCGAGACAGGCTCCGCAGATAGGCCCCCGGTGAGCGGATCGTCCCGACTTTCTGAACGATCCCGGCGAGCGTTGTCGCCGCATCTTCCGGCCCCATTGCCCGGCAGGCTTCCTGCCACGTGGCTGCGTCGATCCCGGCCATCGGCGCGACCCGTGCCATGAGATGCACGAAGCTGGCCCAATCCGAGACGCCTTTCTCAGCATATGGCAGAACATCCGGGCAGGCGCTGAGAATGGGGCTGAGGGCCTTTTTCTCGAGCTGCGCGTTTGGCCGTTGGAAGCTGTGTTCTTTCAGTTCAATAAGAGTCTTATCTGAATCCTGTGTGTGCCGCTCATTTTGGCTGTCCGAGCCGATCATTTCTGGCGTGACAGGGACGGTCTCTTCCACCTCGGGTGTGAGCTTGTCCACAAGCGCCGAGACGAGCGGCTGCAAACGGTCGCGGATGGCAGCGAGATCATCGAGGCCGAGCTTGCGGCGCAGGTGGCGCTTGGCGAGGATCACCGCGTCTTCAATGGCATCGAGCCCGTTGTCGTAGCCGGCGCCATGGCCGAGCTGGGCGAGTTCGGTGGCGTCGCGGACCAGCAGGACAACTTCTTCGCGTAGAAGGGCGATTTCGTTGCGGCGGATATCGGCTGCGCGGGCGTGATGGGAGATCTCCCCGGCGCGCAGCAACAGAGGGCGCAGGTCGAACCCGTAGGCGCGGACGACGCTGCCGAAGGCATCCCGGCGCTGGTAGCGCTTGCCGTTCGGGCTGTCGTGGCGTGCGATGAGGCCGCTGGCAACCAGAGCCGCCAGGTGCCGACGCAGGGTGCTTTCCGGCATTCCGTGGGCGCGCTCGCAAAGCGTCGCGTTGGAGGCGTAGACGATCAGGGAAGTGCCGTCGATCAGCTCGCGCTCGCGATGCACGCCAAGCAACACCGCCAGAACCCGCAGGGTCCGGTCGGAGAGCTCGTAGGCCTCGCGCGCAGACGTGAGCATCGTCAGAAGCTCCCACTTATCGACGGAAGCCACCGGGGCAGGGCGCTCGAGACGGGCCACCGCCTCCAACTGGGCAGCCGTCACCGGCCGCCGCCCGAAGGACGTCGTTGTCAATCTCTGCATATCGTTTCACTGGGCAAAACTTTTCTGCCCGCCGGACTCACACGGCGTTGACAGCTGTCAACAAAAGGGGCTAGATTCGAGGTGCGAAAACGAGATCAGGCCTCTCGGGATGTTATGTCCTGGGGGGCTTTTTCTTTGGTCCTGCCGTGTCGTGCCTCCTTGTTGCTGCTCGATACCTTGGGGCTTTCGCCCTTATTCGCCGGTCTGGCTGCGCCAGTTGCGGTGAATTTCTTCGATGTTGTCGATGAGCCAGTCCTCGAAGCCTTGGGCTTCGGCGGCGTCAAAGGTCAGCACCGTTTTCCTGCCGGATTTCTTCGCCCGTCCGATGCGGCCGCTCTCGCTCCGCAGCTCGCGATCCGGCGCCGGGGCAGGGGCCTTCCTTGCGGGTTGTCGGGTGACGATGCGCAGGGCATCCTCGAAGCGGGCGTCAGAGCTGTCGCCGGTCAGGGCGCCTGCGACGCGTTCGGGGGAGAAGCCGCCGCCGGTCAGCTGGTCAGCCAGCTTGCGCCAGCGGTCGCGCCCGGCGGACGGGGCCGGGCCGATGGCCTCGATCAGCACCTGCGGCACCGCATCGGCAACGCTCAGCATCCGGCTGATCACGGTCTTGTCGATGTGCAGCGCGTCGCAGATGATCTTGCGCTCGAAGCCCTCGTCGCGCATCTGGCGCGCGAAATTGGCCTTCTCGATGAAGCTAAGATCGCGCCGGGCGGCGTTTTCCTGGCCCTGCGCGATGATCAGGTCACGATCTGAGAGCGCGCGGACCATCGCCTTGACCGGCAGACCGAGATCGCGGAGCGCGGCGACGCGGCGGCGGCCATAGACCACTTGGAAACGGTCATCGCTGCCCTCAACATGGCGCAAGAGCACCGGGACCTGCTGACCGTATTCCGCCAGCGAGGCCTTGAGGCGCTCATGCTCGGCCGGATCCTCGCCAAGACGGTCCTTCAGGCCGCCATCCTCGATCTGGCTGGCCGAAACCTCGATCATCGCCCGGCTCTTGAGCTGCGCGATCGACTGGCTGACCGCCCCGATGGCGCCTTTCTGGTAGCGGGTCTGGCGCGGCGCGGCGGGGTCGGACCCCTCCGGTGACGCTGCGGGCGCGTCGCCCATCAGGCTCTTGAGAAGGTCCTTGCGTGCCATCAGCGCCCCCAGCTTTTCTGCACGAGATCGAGGATCTCGCCATTCGCGGCATCGAGGCTCTCCATCGCCCGCTCGTAGGTCGAGCGGGTGAACTGGCTCTTTTCCACCTCGTAGAGTGTCTGCTTTGTGATGCCGGCGTCGGAAATCGCGGTCGATTTCAGCACCGGATGATTGAGGACATACTCCCCGAACATCGAGCGCATGAAGCTGACCATCTGGTTCTGCGGCCCGTCGCCCGGCTCGTAGCGGGTCACGACGTAGCGCATCCAGTCATAGCTCATGTCGCCGCCGGCTTCGCTGACCACGCCGAGGAGGTTCGAGGTCATCAGCAGGAACTGGCACATCGACATGACGTCGAGCATTTGCGGGTGCACAGTGACCAGTACCGCCGTCGCCGCCGAAAGTGCCGACATCGTCAGGAAGCCGAGCTGCGGCGGGCAATCCATGATGACGAGGTCATAATCATCCTGTACCTCGGCGAGCTTGTCGCCGACGCGGGTGAAGAACATCTCGCCGGAGCGCTCCGCCAGCGCGCGGGGCGTTTCGTGCTCGAATTCCATCAGGTCGAGATTGCCCGGGACGATGTCGAGATCGTGGAAATAGGTCTTCTGGATCACGTCGCGCATGGCGACCGGATCCTCGTAGCGGATCGCGTCGT
This sequence comes from Salipiger bermudensis, assembly GCF_019801965.1. GTDB lineage: Bacteria > Pseudomonadota > Alphaproteobacteria > Rhodobacterales > Rhodobacteraceae > Salipiger > Salipiger bermudensis_A. Next base: position 102,868 of record NZ_JAHVIA010000011.1, on the reverse strand, counting down.
AGAGCGTGCCGCCGTCGAGCATGTCGAACTCGGGCTGGTAGCCGTGCAGGGCAGAGAGCGAGGCCTGCGGGTCGAGATCGATGGCCAGCACGCGGTAACCGTCGAGCGCGGCCTTTTGCGCCAGGTGCGCGGCGGTCGTGGTCTTGCCCGAGCCGCCCTTGAAGTTGATCACAGTGATGACCTGGAGATGGTCGCCCTCGCGCCGCCCAGGCAGGTAGGTGCCCGGCGCTTTTGCGCCTTTCTCGAGAAACCTGCGCAGCTCGGCGATGTCGGATGGCGCATAGAAACGGCGGCCATTGCCGCGGATCTCGACCTCGGGGCCCTTGCCGTCGAGATGCAGCTTGCGCAGGTAGGCATCCTTGACGCCCAGGAGCGACGCAACCTCGCCCGAGGTGAACTTGCGCAGTTCCTTGCGCGCGTGCGGAGGAAAGAGCTGGGCGCGGTGCGCCTGCAGCCTTTCGGACAATCTGGCCGCGTGATCGCCTACAAGAAGGTCGATCCGGTCCTGTCGTGTCATCAATTCTGCCCTCGTGCCATAAGCGTTTGTTACGCTTATTTTAGTATTGTTGGCGTTTCTCCGTAATTGAATGCCTTCGTTTACGGATTCGGGCAAGAATTTTCTGCAATATCTAGTGTCTCAGAAACCCGTAGACACTAAGCGATATTAGAGCGTCAGCGCTTCCAGCGCAGCAGGGAGAGCTCGTCCTGATCCTTGGCTTCGCGCTTCTTCTGCGCATTGCGCTCTTCAGAAAGACGTTTAAGCCTCAGAATCTCATAGGTTTTCTGCTCGGCCAGCGCGGCCCGCAGGCGCTCTTCCGCGGCCGCCACGTCAGGCGCGAGCCTGGCGCTTTCATGCGAAATGCGGTCGACCTCGGCACGGATCGAGCGGATGAAGCGGCCCAGATAGGGCGCACCTTCGAGGCCTTCGATGCGCGATTCACCCGAAAGACGGTGCAATAGAGACTGTTTTTCCGAATCGAGCTGGTTCATCCGGTCGCGCAGCTGAGCGGTGCTGCGGGCCTCGCGCTCGGTATCGAGCCGCTTGAGCCGCTCCATCACCTCGAGCGCGCGCAACCGGCGCCGGCTCGCGTCAGTGGCCATTGGACGGCTCGGGCTCGGGGACGTCTTCGACCATCGGCTCGACTGCGGGGGGCTCACCGCCGAGGCGGATGCGCATCTGGCCGAGGATTTCGAGGGGGAAGCCGTATTCCGAGGGCGGCAGCGCGCCGAATCTTCCGCCGATCGCCGCCGAGGTGAAGCTGGTCTCTTCGTCCTCCTCGAGGGCGGCGGGCGCCGGCCCGGCGGCCTGGGCCACGCCGGCGGCGAGCAGCAGGACGGGCAGGGCGGCCCAGCGGATCATGCCGCGGGCAGCTCTTTCTGCGCGGCCTCGACCTCGTAGAAATCGGGCTGCATGCGGGTCGGGATGTTGCCCCGGCCGATCTCGACGCAGATGCTCGGCGGATGGTCCGAAACCATCGCGACGAAGATGTCGCGTATGATGAGGTAGAAGGCGCCGTCCTCGTCCTCGATCTGCTTGAGGCGGCCGGAGATCGGCTGCACCATGCAATAGGCGAGGAACACGCCGAGGAAGGTCCCGACGAGCGCACCGCCGATCATGCTGCCGAGGATCTCGGGCGGCTGGTCGATCGACGACATTGTCTTGATCACACCGAGAACCGCCGCGACGATGCCGATGGCAGGCAGGCCGTCGGCGACCTGCTGGATCGCGTGCACCGATGCCAGCGACTCGTGGTGGTGCTTCTTGATCTTGCGGTTGATGACATCCTCGGTCGCGTACTTGTCGTCGAACTGCATCGACAGCATGCGGAAGCTGTCGCGGATCAGGTCGATGGCGAAATGATCCGCGGCGATGCGTGGGTAGCGGTTGAAGATGTCGCTGTCGGCTGGGGACTCGATATGGCTGTCGAGGGCGAGGATGCCCTTGGCCTTATAGATGCGCGTCAGCTCGTACATCAGGTTGAGCAGATCGCCGTAATCCTTTGCCTTCCAGCGCGGCCCCTTGAGAACCTTGACGACGCCACCGGCGGATTTCTTGATCACGTCGACACTGTTGGCGATGACGAAGGCCCCGATTGCCGCGCCGCCGATCATCATGCCTTCGAAGGGCAGGGCGTGCAGGACAATGTCCATCTTGCCGCCGGAGAGCATAAACCCTCCAAAAACAAGGCCGAACACAAGGGCAAGTCCCAGTATCATCGTCATCGGGTGCGGTCTCTGCTCTGTGGTCACCATGCCGGCACACCGGCAATCTATGTCAATTCATAAGTAAATTTGACTTCCGTTCAAGTATAAACAAGGATAGATTGGCAATTAGAAGGACAGTTGGGGCAACAGACCATGATCGCCGAGAAGCTGGCTTATTTTTTCGATGCCTCCGACCTCGGCAGCGTGTTCGAGGAATGGCCCGAGGAAATCGGGCTGGTTTTGTGCCTGGATGACGCGGGAACCTGCGAGATGCTGCTGCATCACCGTGAGGAGGGCCGTGCCGTGCTGCGCAAGGCCGGCGCGCTGCTCGAGCGTGGCCCGGGCGAGTTTGCCGTGGTGCCGCCGGTCGAGGGCTACCCGACCCGTCGGGTGATGTTTTCTGACGAGCAGAAGCTCCTGGCGCTGGTCGAAGACGAGGATGACCTCGCGGAGATGGCTGCCGACTACCTGATCAACTACCACTTCGAGAAAGACCGCAAGGCGCGCGAGCGCCGCGAGAAGGAAGCGGCCCGAGCGTTGGCCGCGGCGATGCCGAAGCGCCCGGCGCGCAGCTCGGAGCCGTTCTACTGGCGGCCGCGCCTGCACCTTTCGGAAGTGCGTGAAAAGGCCCGCCCGAAGCCGAAGGCGCCCGAGATCCCGCAGGGCTACATGCCGGCGGAGGCGCTCTCTGAGGCAGAGTGCTTCTTTGCCGAGGGCGCGCTGCGCATCGGCCGTCGGGGCGTTCGGCTCGAGCTCGCACCCGAGCTCGTCGACATCAAGACCTGCACCCGCCTGGTGCAGGAGGTCGGCTTCCGCGATGACCTGTCGCGCTTTGTCCTGCCGCGCAAATCGGTGGCGGGATGGCAGCCGGGCGAGCCCTTGGTGATCGACATCCCCGAAGAGCGTTTCCCGGCGGCCCTGCGCGCCCGTTTCTCCGGTGTTGCGCGGGTGGCCGAGGTGACGGTCACGGCGCAGGGGGTGTTCGTCGCGCCGGGCGCTGTGATCCCCGAGCCGGTGGTCGAGGCGGCGCCCAAGGCCGATCTCAAGGCGCCGGTGCGCAAGCGCCGCCGCTTCCTGACGCCGGTGCGGGTCGCCGTCGTGCTGCTGACCGGCGTTGGATTGACCGCGGGCACGATGATCAATGCGGTCGAGACGCCGGCGCAGCTTGTCGCGTCGGATGACGGCGCGCGCTGAGCCTTCAAGCTAGAGCCGCGGCTCCCCATCCAGCACGTAACCCTGCGCGCGCACGGTGCGCAGCTTCACCGCCCCATCGAACTGGGCGTCGAGCTTCTGGCGGATGCGCGCGATATGTACGTCGATGCGCCGGTCCCCGTAGCGCCATTCATCTTCCCCCAATGCCTCGGCCAGGGCGCTTCGGCTGACGATCTCGTTCCTCCGGTCATTCAGGGCCAGGAAAATGCGCTCCTCGAGGGGTGTCAGCCCGAGCTGCGCCAGCCAAGCCGCGCGCTGGCCTTCCTTGGCGGCGTTCTGAAGCCGTGCGGCGAGGCGGGCGCGCAGCTCGGAGGGATCATGGTCGGCGCGCAGCGCGTCATCGGCGCCGGCGGCGAAGGCTTCGGCCGCGCCGCGCGGGCGGTTGCCGTGATCGACCGCGAGGATGACCGCGCCGGGCACCAGCCGGCGGGTGCTGGCGATCAGCGACAGCATCGCGTCATCGCGCGCGCCGTGGGCGGTGAGCCCGACCACCATCGCGGTGAGCGGTGTGCCGGGCGCGATGAGGTCGGCCATCTCCGCCGGCCGGGCCCGCCGCAACACGCGCCGCAGCCCGGCTGCGCGCAACAGCTCGGCCCAACCGTTTCGACGCGCGGTATCCCGCTCAACCACTACCGAGAAGGATGCTCTTTTTGTCATGATCGTGTATAGGTTGTTTGCACAAGGAAAGAAGACAAGGTTTCGCAAAGAAATTTCAAAGTTTTCATCGAGGATTAACCTTACCTGCGTATTTCTAAGATGTGACAAGACCGTCAAGACAGCGCGATTAACAAGTAACAACAAGAAGAGAGCCGGGGATGAGGATCAACCTGCGCCGAATTCTGCAACGACTTGTCGTTGCCTGCCACGGTAAAACCGTATCAGAGAGGTATGATGCCGACCGGCACGGGACATTGCTTTGTCTCGAAACCGGTCAGCGGCGCCAGCTGTTGAAGCGACATATCCGGGAGACACTGGGCATGACCCCCGAGGAGTATCGCGAGAAATGGGGCCTTCCGGACGATTATCCGATGGTCTCGAGCGCCTATGCCGCGCGAAGGGACGCGGCAAAATCCATGAAGCTTCAAGGATAGGCTTGGAAAACGACGAGGGAAGGGTAAGAATAGTATGAACGCCCCCCTCGTTTGACTTTGCGCAGAGAGGTGGATGCATCCACCCGCGGCGCTACAATAACAAGAACAACGGCAGGGACAGCAGGATGAGTGCAGAGGATCAGAAACGGGAGACGATCAGCCGGATCGTCGCGGCGTATGCATCCCGTCCGGATGTCAGCCCCGATGAGATCGTCGCTCTGTATCGGCGCCTCTCCGGCGAGCTGGGCGGCGTTGCGGCAGAGGAGGCGCCCGAGCCGGTGCCGGCAGAGGCCAAGACGCAGATGCGTCCGGCGCTCCCGATCGATCAGGCGGTGACAGAGGACAAGGTGTTCTGCCTGTGCTGCGGCCGCGGCTTCAAGATGCTCAAGCGCCACCTCGGTGCCGAGCATGGCATGACGGAAGCCGAGTATCGCACCGCCTTTGGCCTGGCCGAGGATTTCCCCCTCGTGGCGCCCAGCTACTCACGCAAGAAGGCGGCCCACGCCAAGGAGGCCGGGCTCGGGAAATATGACCGGACCCACCCGATCGAACAGGAATAAGACCTAGCGCATGGCAGGAAACAACGAGCAGCCCATCGTCATCAAACGTATCGAGGAGGATGACGCACACGGCCATCACGGCGGCGCCTGGAAGGTGGCCTATGCCGACTTCATGACCGCGATGATGGCGTTTTTCCTGCTGCTCTGGATCCTTGCAGCCTCCGACGAGGAGAAGCTGCGCGGCCTGGCGGATTATTTCACCCCGAGCCTGTCGCAGAGCGGGGGCCGGGGAGACGGCCTGCTCGATGGCACGGTGCTGGCCGCCGATGGCGTGATGAGCGGCACCGACGGGCCGGCGACGCCGGTCCAGCTGCCGAGCTTCGGGCAGGAGAACCCGCTCGCCGTGTTCGACAGCCGCCTGCGCGACACCAATCCCAACATCCAGGTCGAGTACGACACGCGGCCCGAGGGCCGCCAGGAAAGCGCGACCATCAACGAGGGTCGCGATCCGCTCGAGACCGCGCGCGCCGCCGCCGAGGCCGAGCGCGCCGAGCAGGAATGGGACGAGGCGCAGACCCGGCTCGAGCAGCAGATCATGCAGCAGGTGGTCAACAGTCCCGAGCTCGAAAGCTATTCCGACAACCTGCGCTTCGACCGGACGGAGAACGGCCTCGAGATCCAGATCGTCGACCGCAGCGGCGAATCGATGTTCGCCACCGGCAGTGCCCGGATCGAGGACCGGACTCGCGATCTGCTGCGCATCATCGCCGATGCCGTCGCCGAACTGCCCAACGAACTGACGATCTCCGGGCACACCGATTCGGTGCCCTATACCCGGGCCGCGAGCTATTCGAACTGGGAGCTTTCGGCCGACCGCGCCAATGCCACGCGCCGGGTGCTTCTGGCCAATGGAGTCAGCCCCGAGCGCATCACACGCATATCGGGTCTTGCGGATACCGAGCCGCTCGATGCCGCCGCGCCAGACGCCCCGGAAAACCGCCGGATCAGCGTCACGGTGCAGTATCCGCAGACGGGCAGCGCAGGGGCTGTGCAAGAGTGAGTCCGCGTTGCCGGACTGACTGTTGCAGATTTCACCACATCTAGTGGGCATTGGTCACTGATCCGCCGTATATCCACATATTTTTTCCTCAAGGTTAAGAAAACTCAGAGGGTGTGGAGGGGGATTTTCTGTCTGTCCGGGCTTTTCATCTTGAAAATTATCAGGCAATAACAGCCCTTTAGCGCATATGGTTCGGACACCTGATATAGAGTCTGAACCCTTCGAACCGCCTATATCTTGTCCGGCGCTTAACATTTGGTGGCTTTCCCGGTGCTGACCCCAGAAATACTGTGGAATCAGGCAAACACTGCACACAGGGGACAGGCCGAATATGCGCAGCGGAGAAGTGCTCAGTCTGATCTGGCAGGACGGCGTGACGCTTCCGATCCACGACAACTTCCGCGCGTTCGAGGCCCTGTTCAGCCGCATCCTGCCGGTGCGCTCCGCTGCTTTGCTGGCTGGCCCCTCCTGCACCCGCCCGCTGGCGATGTCCGACGAGCTCGAACTGGCGCCGGCCCTGCCGCTCGGCGATGTGCTGGTCGAGGAACTGCCGATCGATCTGCCCTACGGCACCATGGTGCTCTTCCTGCCGGAAGCGGAGGCCGATCTGTCGCTGCTGCTGGGCGGGGCGGTCGGTGAGAGCCTGCAGTTGATGATCAACCTGGCCGGCATACCGATGGAGCGCGAGACCGATGCGCTCTATCTCACGGCCCACGCCGCCATGCGCCGCGCCGCCGGGCTACGGGCGCAGGGGGCGAAGCTCGACACGGAATCCTTTGGCCTCGGCCTCGGGCGCAGTCTCGAACGGCACTGGGTCGACGAGCAGGGCGGCCGTCTGCCCGATCCCACGGTGTTCTCGCGGCCGGATTTCCTCTGGCAGCCCTCGCTGCAGGGCTACCTGTCGCGGCTCGATCCCGGGTTCACCGCCCCGGACCCTCGTATGATCAATGGCGATCTGCTGCGCGTCGCCGACAAGCCGCTGGTGCTGTCGGAATGGGTTGGCGGGACCGAGGCGGTGCTGCGCGCCGTCCTGGGAGCGCCGGAACGCGAGACTCCGAGCCTTCAGAGCCGGTTTGCCGCGCGCTTTAACCTTCGGTAAATCAATAAGTCCTTCCGAGATATTGGAAATTATGCTTACTTGTCCTTGCAGAAAAGGATGAATTTGCGTTTTTTCCATGATGTCCATGTCGTATCAGTCCGCGATGCGCGAACCGCTGCTGAGCTTCGAGCAGGAGCGAGCCGCGATCAGCGGCTGGCAGGATCGCGGCGACCGGGCCGCGCTCGAGGTTCTGCTGCGCTCGCATGCGCGGCAGGCGTGGTCGCATGCGGCGCGGTTCACCGACAACCCGGTGCATCTGGAGGATCTCGCCTCGGAAGGGCTGATGGGCTTGCTGCGTGCCGCTGACAGTTTCGACCGCGCGCAGGATGTGCGCTTCGCGACCTACGCGGCCTGGTGGGTGCGCAATGCGGTTTCGTCGGCGCTGTCGCGGATCAAGGCGGTGATCGACATCCCGGCGCGCACCTTCCTCGACGCGCAGACGGGCAATCTCTCCGAGAACGACCTCTTCGTAATGCAGCTGGCCACGCGGGGCACGGTGGCGCTCGATCCCCACCCGAGCGGCGACGCTGGGGATCTGGACCCGGTTCTCGTCTCCTCCGAGCCCGATCCCGAAGAACATGTCAGCCAGCAAAGCCAGCGGCGTCTGCTGATGCGGTTCATCGAGGATGCGCTGGCCCGCATGGAGCCCGAGGAGGTCGCGGTGATCCGACGCCGGCGGCTGTCGCCCGAGCCCGAACCGCTCGCCGAGATCGCGCGCGACCTGGGCATCACGCAGGACCGGCTGCGGCAGGTCGAGCGACGCGCGATGATGCGCCTGCGCCGCGTCTTGATCGATTGCGGCTTTTCAAGGAACGTGCTGCCATGATGAACCTGCTTTCGATCTTCGGTGCGCAGCCCGCGGCCGACCGATCCGCCGAAGCCGCCGGGAAGGGCGCCGAGGGGGAGGGCGCCTTCGCCTCGATCATGGCCTTCCTGCGCAGCGATACCGCCAGCGGCGCGGAGGCCGAGACCTCCGATCTCGCGGCGCTCTTCGCGGAGGCGGAAGAGGTTCTTGCCGACCCGGATCTGACCGACGCGGATCTCGAGGAGATCCTCGTGCCGATGCTCGAAGAGCTGGCAGCCGCGCTGGCCGCGGCACCGCATCAGATGGCGCAGCTCCGCGCCGCCTTTGCCGGAGCCGAGCCGGCGGGTGTCGCCTCCGACGAGGCGCCGCTGTTGCAGGGCGCGCAGCCGGAGATCGGGCTGGGCCCCGAGCATACGCCCGCGCTCGCCGATCCGCTCTCGACGGCCCGCGCCAAGGCGGCCGGCACCGCGCAGGGGGTGCCGCTGGCGGGGCTTCGCGCGGATTCCGCGCGGTCTGAGCAGGCTGCAAACTGGCGGGCGCTGGCCGAAGCTGTGCCGGAGCTGGGGGCGGCGCTTGAGGCCGAGGGCGGCGAGATGGCGGCCCGGATCGTCTCCGAGCCGGGGGTGCAGGCGCTCGCGGCCCGGGTGCTCGGGCTGGCCGAAGAGATTGCCCAGCCGGGCCGGCGGATGATGCTCAGCGAGGGGGCGATGCGGGCGTCGGAGGCCGCATCGCTGGACGGCTCTTCCTTCGAGGCCGCGGATGCGGCGGTGACCCTGACCCAGCGCGCAGCGCAGCCGCAGACCGTTCCTGTGGCCCAGGCGGCGAGCAGCGTGATGCCGGACGCGCCGCAACCGGCGCAGCAGATCCAGGTCGCGCTGGTGGCCCCCGCAGCCGGCACCGCCGAAGCGGCACCGCTGCTTCAGGCCGAGACCCCGCGTGCGGGGCCGATGCCGACTCCGAGTTCCGACCAGATCCTGAACCAGGTCCGCGCCAGCGTCAGCGACACCGGCAGCATCCGGGTCGAGCTGAAGCCCGAGGGCATGGGCACGCTCGAGATCGACCTGGTGCCGGACGAGACCGGAGCGCTCAAGGTCACCGTTCGGGCCGAGCAGGCCTCGGTCCTGACGGCGTTGCGGGCCGACCGCGACGGGCTCCTGACGATGCTGCGCGAGGCCGGCCACCAGATCGACGCGAAGTCGCTGAGCTTCTCGGATCTCGGCGCCCGCAATCCCGGGCAGGGCCAGTCGCAGGGGCAGGGGGCCCAGACGACCGCGGGCTTCGGCTTTGGCGGTGAGCCGGCGGCGCGCGAGGCGGAGCCGGAGATGAAACAGGTCGTCCTGCCGATGCGCGGCGGGATCGACATTCAGGTTTGAACTGAGAGGAGAGCGCCGTGGCGATCGACCCCTTCGGAACCGGCAGCGTGACCGGTGCCAGCACCACCGCCTCGAGCTCGATGAGCCAGCTCAGCGAGGACTACGAGAGCTTCATCACCCTGCTGACGGCACAGATCCAGAACCAGAACCCTCTGGAGCCGATGGACAGCACCACCTTCATCTCGCAGCTGGCCCAGCTCAGCCAGGTCGAGCAATCGGTCGCGGTGAATGATAATCTCGAGGGCATTTCCAACCAGCTCTCGAGCATGTCGGCGATCACCGGGCTGAACCTGATCGGGCGCAGCGTGGTGGCGCCGACCGAGCGGATCAGCCTGAACGAAGCTGGTGCGGCGGTCGCGGGCTACCGGCTCGCCGGGGAGGCCAGCGCTGTCTCGATGTCGATCGTCTCGGCCGATGGCACGGTGCTTCGGTCCTATTCGGGGCTCGAGGGCGGCAGCGACGCGCTGCATGGCGTGACCTGGGACGGCATGGATTACGAAGGATTGCCGCTGCCCGAGGGCACCTATTACATGGTGCTCTCGGCGACCGATGCCCAGGGAAATACCGTCCCGGGGCAGACCTATGCCGCGTCGCGGGTCAACAGCATGACCTATGAGGATGGTCTTGCCATGCTGCACATGGAAAACGGCGAGAGCACGCTCGCCGGTCTCATCGAGGAAATCCGCTGATCTGTTGAGGCGAGATCGGAGCGCCGGCGCGCCGGGCAGCCTTAGCTGCGCGGCACGTCGGCCTTGATCAGCGACAGGAACAGCACGTCGGAGACGCCGTCCCCGAAATCGGCCTTGAGATCCGAAACCAGCGTCTTGGTGAGCTTCTCGGTATCAATGCTCGGACCCTGCATGGCGGAGGTGCCGGCGGCCTTGTGCATCGAGGCGAGGATCACGTCGCGCAGGCGCGACGCGTTCTCGGCCACGTTGAAGACCTCGGCAGTCTCCCTGTCGCGCATCGCCACCCCGACTTCCGAAACCACGTAGGTCACGCTGTTCGGGCGATAGACCGGCACGCTGACGCGGCCGAGCCGTACGACGCTGGTATCTCCGAACGGATCCTTGCGGATCAGGCTGGCCGATTGATGCTCGGGTTTCGCGCCATGACCGGCATCGGCCTGGCTCGGGCTGTGGCCATGGCCGCCGCCTTCTTCCTCGGGAAGCTGCTCCGGGGCCGTGCTCGCGAGCTTGTCGAGAACCTTCTCGGCCTCGCTGCGGCCGGCGTGTTCCTCGCCATGGCTGTCGTCATGGCCAGCGCCCTGCACCGGTGCCTCATGCGCGGCCGTCTCGGTGCCGTGCTCCTTGTCGGAGGGCATGAACTGCCCACCCGCAAAGCCCGCGGCCCCGAAAAGTACCGGCAGGGCCGCAAAGGCAATATAGGCTTTCTTCATAACCGAATCCCGCATGTTCCTGGTCAGGCTCGGTTATGCGCGTCAATTCGGGCGACAGTTTTATGCAAACATGGCCCAAACCGGAATTAATAGGGCAAGATAATGTCCATCACGTCCTCGCCGTAGCCGCGCGTCTGCTGCCGGCTGATCGAGCCGCGCCCGCCATAGCCGATCCGGGCCTCGGCCATCTTGTCGTAGGGGATCGAGTTGTCGCGGTTGATGTCTTGCGGACGGATGATGCCCGAGACGCGCAGTTCACGCAGCTCCTCGTTGACCTTGACCTCCTGCCGGCCCAGCACCACGAGGTTGCCGTTGGGCAGCTGCTGCACAACGAGCGCGGCCATGCGCAGCGAGATCGCCTCGTTGCGCTCGATCGAGCCATCGCCGGAAGCGCCGGTGGTCGAGGTGATGTCGACGAGATTGCCCTCGGGGAGATCTTCGGGCCCGACGCCGGGCAGGATCTTGTCGATCTGGGTCCCGTAGCCGAAGAAATTCGGGAAGGCGAGCGTGCTGCTGCCGGTGCGGTTGCGATCGGACTCGTTGCTGAGGCTGGCCTCGTCGTCGATCTCGATGATGATCGTCAGGATATCGCCGACCTGGGTCGCCCGCTGGTCGCCAAAGAAGCCCGACGAGCCGCGCTCCCAGAGCGACGCCCCCTCGGCGCGGTAGGGAACGCGCACCGCCTCGGGGGGCGGCATCGGCACGCTGACATTGCGCGCGGCGGCGAGCTCGTCGGGATCGACGCCGACCGGGCTGAGCTGCGGATCACGATCGAAGGCAGGGGTGCTGCATCCGACGAGAAGGGTCAGGGCAGAGCCGGTGAGGAGCGCCATGCGCAGGGTTGTCATCGGATCACCTCCACGAGCCCTTCCTCACGCGCGACGGCGGTCAGGGCATTGTTGCTGACGAGATTGACGATGCGCACGTCCTGGCCGCGATGGGCGTCGGTCAGCGCGCGGCCCGGGGCGGTCACCACCAGCCGGCCGTCATCATAGAGAATGTTGACCTTGTCGCCACGCCCGATCACCAGCGGCTCCATCACCGATTGGCGCATCACCGGCCGGCCCTGCGCCAGCATCCTCCGCACCTGCATGCCCTCGAGCAGCTCGGCATCGGTCAGGGTGAAGGCGCCGACACGGGCGACCGGCAGGTCGACGATCTTGATATCGGCGGCGGAGACGATATCACCCGGCATCAGCCGGCGGGTCGGCACCGGCAGGCTGAGCCGCGCAACCGCCAGCCCCTGGAGCCGGTGGGTGATGCCGTCTTCGGTGACGGCATTGGCGAGGAAGCTGCCGGTGTCCTTGTCCATCCAGAAGGCCGAGATCAGCTCGGCCTCGTCGATCGGACCGGCGCTGAAGCGGATCTGGATGGTGGCGTCGATCGGCAGCGTGTCGCCCCAGCTTTCGCGCACCTGTTCCTCGATCAGCACCGCGGTGGTTTCTGCCATCGCGGGCAGGGCGGTCAGCGTCAGGGCGCAGAGCAGGGAGGCGAGGCGGCGCAGCATGGGCTTACTTGATCTGGTTGGCGGCCGACATCATCTGGTCGGCGGTCTCGATTGCCTTCGAGTTCATCTCGTAGGCCCGCTGCGCCTGGATCAGGTCGGTGATCTGGCGGATGATATCGACGTTGGAGGCCTCGAGATACCCCTGCCGCAGGATGCCGACGCCATCATCGCCGGGCAGGGCCGGGATCGCGTCGCCGGAGGCCACGGTGGCTTCCAGGAGGTTGTTGCCCAGCGGGCGCATGCCGGCATCGTTGACGAAGGTGGTCAGGGTCAGCTGGCCGACCTCGACAGGGATCGAGTCGCCGTCGACATAGGCGCTGACGATGCCGGTCTCGCTGATCTCCACGGCGGTGGTGTTGTCGGGCAGCACGACGCCCGGATCGACCTCGAAGCCCTGGTGGTTGACGATCTGGCCCTCGGCCGAGAGGCGGAACGAGCCGTCGCGGGTGTAGGCCTGGCCGCCGTCGGGCAGGTTGATGGTGAAGTAGCCGCGGCCATCGATGGCGAGGTCGAGCTGGCTTTCGGTCTGGGTCAGGCCGCCCTGGGTGTTGAGGCGCAGCGTGCCCACGGAGCGCACCCCGAGGCCGATATCGAGACCGATCGGGCGGGTTGTGCCCTCTTCGGCGGTCACCGCGCCCTCGCGCGACTGGTTCTCGTAGATGAGATCGGTGAACGACGCCCGCGCGCTCTTGAAGCCGGTGGTGTTGGCGTTGGCGATGTTGTTCGAGATCACGTCAACATTCGTCTGTTGCGCCATCATGCCGGTGGCGGCGATGCCCAGTGCCTTCATCTTCAAGTCCCTCGCTTAGCTGTTCCGTCCGATGCGGCTCAGCATCTCTTTTTTCAGTTCGTCATCCGATGAGATCAGGTTCAGCGCGTGCTGATAGGCCTGCTGGATGTTGATCAGCCGGGTGACCTCGGTCACCGGCTGGACATTGCTGCTCTCGACCGCGCCCTGGATGACGCTGCTGCCGGTGTCGTCCGGCACGAGCCCCTGCGCCTCTGCATTGGGCACGAACATGCCGCCGCCGCCCCGGCTCAGAGTCTGGCGGTCGGGCAGCTCGAAGATCCCGACCTGCCCCATCACGCCGCCCTCCGGCGAGGAGATGACGCCGTCATCCGAGATCGTGATCGAGTTGGCGAATTCCGGCGGGATGTTGAGCGCAGCCCCGCCGAGATCGAGGATCCGGGCGCCGCTGGCCGTGGTCACCTGACCCTGCGCATCGAGGACGAGCTGGCCATCGCGGCCATAGGCCATGCGGCCGTCGGTCATCTCGTAGGCAAACCAGCCCTGTCCGGTCAGGGCGAGATCGAGCGGATTGCCGGTCTGCACCACGACCCCGGCGCTGTCATCGACATAGGAACCACGGTCGAGCACGTAGTTGGTGCCTTCTCCGGTCAGCGCGGCATCGTCCTTCTCGAGGTAGCTCTCGAACAGCACGCGCTCGGCCTTGAAGCCGCTGGAACTGGCATTGGCAATATTGTTCGCCGTCACGTCGAGCTGGCGCTCGAGCGCGGTCAGCTTGGAGATCGCGACGTAGGTCGAATTATCCATGCAACAAGCCTGTCAATGTTTGCCCATTCATTCTTTTCTTGCGAAGAATGCGAGCTTTGCTAGGATAACGCAAGTATTAACATGGCGAGGCGTTTAAAGAAAGTGGCCTATCCTTGCGCTTTTCGAGCCCGACATGTGGCTTTGCTTGCGTTTCTGCTGAGCGCCGCCCCGGCATCGGCGGAGCGTGAAGCGGGGGTCGTGGCCTCGACGCTCGAGGATCGCTTCTCGCCGGCGCTGCTGAAACCGCTCGAGGTCATCAACCCGCCGCCGCTCTATCTCGAGCAGCGCGAGACGCTTCCCTTCCTCGACGAGCGCCGGGCGCTGATGAGCCGGATCCGCGAAGCGGAGGCGGGCAGCCCCGACGCGGCGCGCGCGCTGACCGATCTGGCGGAGTTCTATTTCGCCCACGGCATGGCCTCCGAGGGGCTCTCCGTGCTCGACGCGGTGCAAGGACCTGGCCTGCCTCTGGCGCATGAGCTGCGCGCCAGCGCCTTCGAGCTGGCGCTCGGGCTGACCGATCCGCTGCGGCGACCGCTGACCGACCGCGCCCAAGCCCTGCTCGAGCCCGGCCACGGGGAGTGGGCGGACCAGCCGCTCTTCCTCGCCCTCTCCCATATGCGCGACGGGCGCTGCGACGAGGCCGGAGCCCTGCTCGACGAGGCGGTGACCCGGCTGGCGCGGTTCTCGAAGCCGGTGCAGGAGCGGGTGCTGCCGGGGTTGCTCGAATGCGCCATAGAGACCCAACAGTGGCGCCTCGCGCGCGATCTCGCGGCTGCCTTCGACGCCTATCCCGAACTCAAGGGCGGCAGCGCCTATCGCTTCCTGCTCGGCCGGGTGGCCGAGGCCGGAGATGCCCCGCTCGCGGCGTTCGACAGCTATGTGCAGGCGCAGGGCGGCAATGATTTCTGGGCCCACCGCGCGCGCCGCGCGCTGGTCGATCTCGGGCTCGCGCACGAGGCGCTGGCGCCCGAGGAGGCGGTGACGCTGCTGGCGCAGGAGGCCGAGATCTGGCGCGGCGGCGAAGAGGGCGCGTCCACGCTGCGCGACCTTGCCTCCCTGCAACTCATCGCCAAGGATCCGGCCAGCGCGATCGAGACCTACGGTCGCATCATCGTCCGCCACCCCGAGAGCGCCGAGGCCAACGAGGCGCGCCAGAAGGCGCGGACGCTGATCGACGAGCTCTACCGGGCCGGTGCCGCGCGCGAGGTCTCGCTTGGCCGCTTCATGGCACATCACGAGCGCATCGCGCCGTTCTTCCGCTTCAACCTCGCCTTCGCTGATGCCTCCGAGCTGCTGGCAGATACCTTCCTGAAGGCCGGCGCGACGACCATCGCGGCGCGGGAATACGCGACGATCCACGATTATCTCGTCGCCGGCCAGGATCTCGGCATCACCGAGACCGGCCCGGGCCATCTCGAGCGGCTGAAGATCAAGGAAGCCGAGGCGCTGGCCGCCGGCGGCCAGTGGGAAACGCTGGGAGCGCTGCTGGCGCAGCCGCTGGAGATCGACGATGCCGGTCTGCGCCGCCGCTATGACCTGGTGTCGGCCGATTACCTTGAGGAGACCGGTCAGGCGAGCGAACTGCTGAGCGGCAGCACCGACGAGGCGCCCGAGCAGGTTCTTCGCCTGCGTGCGCAGGCGCGCTTCGACGAGGCCGACTGGTCGGCGGCGGTGGCTGCCTACGGGTTGTTGCATGAGCGTTTGGGGTCGGAGATGCCGCTGCCGGACAGCATCCGCTACCTGCTTGCCGCGCATCGCGATGGCGACCTGGCGCAGACCGCCGAGCTCGCCCGCGCCTTTCCGGCCCTCACCGAGCTGCCCGCCTGGGCCGATATCTCGCGCAGCCTGACCCAGGCCGCGCCGGAGCTGCTGCCGCTGCGCGAGGAAACCGCGCGGGCGCGGATCGAGAGCGCCGGAGACGTTCTCGAAACCTTGCCGGGCGCCGAACAGCTCAACTAAAGCACCATGTGGAATTTAATTTTCACAAGATTCGCCTAAAAATAGCCAAGTAAACAAATCTTTAAACATGGTGTAACCGGGATCTGTTATTTGGTTGGGGAACGGTGGCGTATCACCGACGATAAAAAAGGCGAGGCGGACATGAGCATTTCCAACGCGATGGCATCCGGGGTCAGCGGCCTGATGGCGAACTCCAAGGCTGTCGAAAAGATCTCCTACAACATCGCGAACGCGGATACCGTCGGCTACCGGCGCAGCTTCTCGCAGATGGTCACCTCCGGCTCGAACGCCGCTACCGGCAGCTTCGCGACGGGCGTGGCGACCGAGGTCACCCATTCGAACACCGCCGAAGGCACCTTCATGAACACCTCGGTGGACTCGAACCTGACGATCACCGGCAGTGGCTTCTTCGTCGTCAACTCGAATGCGGAGACCGCGGAGCCCTCGGGCAACATGTTTACCCGGGTCGGCAGCTTCGAGCCGGATCAGGACGGCAACCTCGTCAACGCCGCCGGCCTCTACCTGATGGGCTTCGCCTACGGCGATGACGGCGCGCTCGGCGCCGTGGACCGCGCCAGCTTCGACGGCCTCGTTCCGGTCAACGTCGCCAGCACCACCGCCACCGGTACCGCGACCGCCGCGGCGTCGATCTCCGGCAACCTGCCCTCGCAGGAAACCGGGCTCGCCACCCCGGGCGACGCCTTCGTCACCTCCGCCGGCTACTACAACGCCCTTGGCGAGTCGGAGCGCCTCACCATGTCGTTCCAGCCCACGGTGAACGATGACGAGTGGGTCGTCTCGATCTCGGACGACACCGCCAATTACGGTTCCGTCACCGTGACCTTCAACAACAGCGGCGCAAACGCCGGCGCTCCGGCCGCCTACACCGCCGTCACCTCCACCGCCGTGGCACCGGCCGCCTTCGCCTTCAATGCCGCCACCGGGGAAATGACCCTGACGATCGACAACGGCACCACGCCGCAGACCATCACCATGTCGCTCGGCGCCCCCGGCACCTTCGATGGCCTGACCCAGTTTTCCGGCGACTACACGCCGATGACGATCGAGGCCGACGGCAGTGCGAGCGGCACGATGAACCGCGTCGAGTTCGACCAGTATGGCGATGTTTGGGGTGTGTTCGACAATGGCACCCGCAAGGCGCTTTACTCGATCCCGCTGGCGACCTTCGCCAACCCGAACGGGCTCGAGACCAGCAACAACTCGACCTTCCACGTGTCGAACAGCTCGGGCGGCTTCTATCTCGGCGAGGCCGGATCCGGCGAGACCGGCACGATGACCTCGGGCGGTGTCGAATCCGCCAACGTGGACATCGCCGAAGAGCTCACCAGCCTGATCCAGCGCCAGCGCGCCTACTCCTCGAACGCCAAGATCATCACCACGGCCGACGAAATGCTGAACGAGACAGTGAACCTCAAGCGCTGATCGGCGCGGTCGCCGGATAGGATAGAACCATGGGCCTGATCTCCGCATTCAACGCGGCGCGCAGCGGGATGAGCACCAGCTCCCGCTGGGCGGAAACCGTATCCACCAACATCGCCAACGCCAACAACGCGAGCTACGCGCGGCGCGAGACCCAGATCACCACGACCGGGCAGGGCGCGGCGCAGGTGAGCGAGATCACCCGTGCCGTCGACAGCGCGCTCGACGCGCTGTACCGCACCGAGGCCGGTCGCACCTCCAAGCAGGATGCCATCGCCACCGGGCTCGAGACCTATACTTCGCTGCTCGGCGACACCGAGAGCACCGACACGGTGCTGACGCGGCTGACCGATTTCCAGAACTCGCTGTCGCTGCTGGCGGTCGCGCCGGCCGATACCGCGCTGCAGCGTGCCACCGTGGGCGATGCGCAGGAACTGGCGCAGGCGCTCAACCGGGCCGGCAACAATCTCAGCGCGGCGCGCGACAGCGCCGAGGAGACCATCGCTTCCGACGTGGCGGCGGTAAACAGCTCTCTCGCGAAGATCTCCGATCTCAGCGAGCGGCTGGCGAGCCCGACCCAGTCGGCCGAGGCGCAGCTCTCGCTGCGGGACGAGCTCGGTGCCGAGCTCGATGCGCTGTCCGAGAAGATGGATTTCACCACCCGCACCGACGCGCAGGGCCGGATCGAGCTGTTCACCAGCGGCGGCACGGCGCTGATCACCGGTGGCGAAGTCGAGCCGCTGAGCTTCGACCCCGATACCGGTATGCTGAGCGCCGGGGGCGTCGACATCACGCCGGGCGTGCCCGGCAAGCGCGGCATCTCCGAGGGATCGCTCTCGGGGCAGATCGCGCTCTTTAACACCGTGCTGCCCGAGATGGAGGCGCAGCTTGACGAGGTCGCGCGGGCCCTGATCGAAGGCATGGTCGATGCCGACGCGAGCCTCGCGCCCGGCGATGCGGGCCTGTTCACCGATGCCGGCGCTGCGCTGACCATTCCGTTTGCGCCGGGCCTTGCCAGCCGGATCGCGGTGAATGACGATGTGGTGCCCGAGAACGGCGGCGCGCTGTGGCGCATCCGCGACGGACTCGGTGCGGTGACCGCCGGTGCAGCCGGCGACAACACGCAGGTCACCGCCTTCGTCGACGCGCTGAACGGCGCGATGACCTTCGACGGCAATCTGGGTCTCGGCGAGGAGATGTCGCTCTCGAGCTATGTTTCGACCCTGATCGCGAGCCAGAACACCACCCGCGCCAATGCCGAGACATCCGCCGAAAGCCTCGCTGCCGGCGCCATCGCCGTGCAAAGCTCGCGTCTGTCGTTCATGGGGGTGAACGTGGATGACGAGCTGCAGCAACTGACCCTGATCCAACAATCCTACGGCGCAAATGCGCAGGCCCTGTCGACGGTCTCCGAGATGATCGACACCCTGCTTGCGGCCGTCTGACCCCGGAGCCCCCGATGATCGGTTTCACCCGCGCACCTTCGACGCTCTACAGCAATCTGCTGCGGCGCAACACCAACGCCCAGATCCAGACCCAGCTCGGGCAGGCCGAGCAGGAGCTCGCCACGGGCGTCAAGAAAGACATCTACAAGTCGCTGGGGCCGAGCGCCTCGCAGGCGCTGAACCTCAACGCCTCGCTGGAGCGCGACGAGGCGCAGATCGCCGCCAACAAGCTGCTTGGCGGCCGCATCGACACGATGAGCAGCTCGCTCGGCGCGATGGGGGAGGCGGTCCAGGCAACGCTCGAACTCGCCGTCGCCAATGCCGGCTCGAACCGTGGCACTGCCGATGGCATCCAGACCCAGGCGGAGGCCTCGCTGGCGTCTCTCATGGCACTGGTCAACACCAATTACGGCGGCATTCCCCTGTTTGCCGGCCCGAGCGATGGCACCACGGCAGTGCAGGATTATGACAGCGCCCGTGCCGATACCGGCCTGACGCCGGAGACGGTCATCGAGGGCGTGCTCGCCGGTGGCCTCGCCACTCCGGCGGATGTGACGGCACGGATCGCCGAGCTCGACGCGATCTTCAGCAACACGGCGGCGAACCCCAACGAGGATTACGACGCCCTGTTCTTCACCGGCACCACGACGGGAAACCGGATGTCTGTCGGCATCGGCGATGGCATCACCATCACCTACGGCGTGCAGGCCAATGACGCCGCGTTCCGGGATGTGTTCCAGGGGCTAGTGATGCTGGCCTCGACCGACGTGACCGAGATCGCCGATCCCGACGCCTACCGGACCTGGGTCGCGGCGGCCAGCGATCGCCTGAGCGCCGGTCTCGCCGGCCTGCTCGACAGCCAGATCCAGCTCGACACCGCTTCGGCGCAGATCGACGAGGCCAACACCCGCATGGAAGACCGCGCCGATCTCTACAAGGGCCGCGTGGCCGATATGGTCGAGGTCGACAGCTACGAGGCCGCGACCACAATCACCGCGCTCGAGACCCAGCTGCAGGCCAGCTACGCCGCCACGGCGCGGCTGTCACAGCTGAGCTTTCTGAACTTCATGCGCTGATCCCGAGGCGGCTGCGATGCGCAGCCGCGCCGGACGCTTTTCCGCAAGCTCGGCCTCGCTTTCCGGGGCCAGCTTGTAGCCGCGGCCGCGGATGGTGCGGATATGCGGATCGCCGGAGGGCGACATCTCTTCGATCTTCTTGCGGATCCGGCAGATATAGACGTCGATCACCTTGTCGAAGGGTTGGTCCTGCGCCATGCCGTAGACCGCATCGTAGATCACCGATTTCGACACCACGCGCGGTGCCGCCAGCGCGATCTGCTGGAAGATCGCCAGCTCGCGCTGCGACAGTTTCATCGGCTGCCCGCCGACGTCCGGATCGCGCCCGTCGAAATAGGCGGTGATGTCGCCGATGCGCAGGGTGCCGGCGGCGTGGCCGTGGAAGCGGCGGGTGATGGCGTTGACCCGGCTGCGCAGTTCGAGCCCGGTTACCGGCCCGACGATATCGTCATCGGCACCGGCATCGAGCGCGTCCATCGCAGCCTCGGGGTCGCGCGACATGCGCAGCACCAGGATCGGATTGCGGCAGCCCGAGCGGCGCAGGCGCGAGATGTGCTCGACAAGGCGCGGATGCTCGGCCAGCAGCACCGGCCGGTCGGCATAGCCATCATTGCCGAGAAGATCGAGCTCCCGGTCGAACAGGTCGTCATTGACGGCGACAGGCTCCCACTCGGCCTCGTCCAGCCTCGAGAGAAGGCCGTGAAAGGCGTTGGATCGCGGCTCGTAAAGATAGATATGCACCACGCACTCCCGATGGGGCCTTCAGATCTTGTTATCCATGACAGGATGCCACGATCATGCTTTGTTAAGCGCGGCGGGTCAAGCATAAGACAAGGATAGTCTGAGTATCCATGAATTAATCATTGCTGACGCACCCTTTTCCATGTTTAATCTTGAAGCAACGGAAACCCATCCAACCCGGAAGCTCATGCGGATTGCAGCCTGTCTCGGCGCCCTGATCGGCGCGCTCTGCCTCGCCCTCCCGGCGCTGGCCGATGTCCGGATCAAGGACATCGCCACCTTCGAGGGCGTGCGTGAGAACCAGCTTGTCGGATATGGCCTCGTCGTGGGCCTCAACGGCACCGGCGACAGCCTGCGCAACTCGCCCTTCACGGAGAAGAGCATCGAGGCGATGCTCGAGCGTCTCGGGGTCGGCAACCTTTCCGACGACAACATCAAGACCAGCAACACCGCCGCGGTGATGGTGACCGCCATGCTGCCGCCCTTCGCGCGGCTCGGCTCGACCATCGATGTGGTGGTCTCCTCGCTCGGCGATGCGACCTCGCTGCGCGGCGGCACGCTGATCGTCACCCCGCTGACCGGCGCCGATGGCGAGGTCTACGCGGTGGCGCAGGGGCCGATCGCCGTTGCCGGCTTCTCGGCCACGGGTGTCGCCGCCTCGGTGACGGAGGGGGTTCCCACGACGGCCCGGATCGAGAACGGCGCCACGGTCGAAAACGAGGTCGATTTCCAGCTGTCGTCGCTGAATTCCGTGCGGATCAACCTGCGAAACCCGGATTTCACCACCGCGGTGCGAATGTCCGACGCGATCAACGATCGCCTCGGCGGCAATTCGGCACGGGTGCTCGATTCCGGCACGGTCGAGCTGGCGATCCACGGGGCCGGCAAGGGCGACGTGCCCGGCGTGCTGTCTGACGTCGAGAACCTGCGGGTCGAGCCGGACAGCATCGCCAAGGTGGTGATCGACGCCAAGACCGGCACCATCGTGATCGGGGCGAACGTGCGCATCGACCGGGTTGCGGTGAGCCAGGGCGGCCTGACGGTGATGGTCCGGGAGGATCCGCTGGTCAGCCAGCCGAACCCGATCACAATCGGCGGCACGACAGTGGTGGTGCCACGCACCACCGTGGCGGTCGACGAGCAGGAGGCGCATTTCACCATCCTCGAAGGCGCCGATGTGAGCCTGCAACGGCTGGTCGATGCGCTCAATGCGATCGGGCTGAGCGCGACGCAGACGATCTCGATCCTGCAGGCGATCAAGGCCGCGGGCGCGCTGCACGCCGATCTCGAAATCATCTGAGGAGCCTCGCTATGGACGTGAGCACCAACATGGCCGCGCTGCAGGTCACCGGCGCGCAGGTGGCGCAGCCCGGTGCCGCAGCGCCGGACGCGCCGCTCAGCGCGATCAAGGAATTCGAGGCGATGTTCCTCACCCAGATGGTCGACGAGATGCTCAAGCAGGTCGAGATCGGCGATTTCGGCGGCGGGCAGGCGGAGGACACCTGGCGCTTCTTCCTGGCCGAGGCCTTCAGCCGCGAGATCGTCGAGCAGGGCGGGGCGGGGCTCTCCGCCAGCCTCGAGCGCGCGCTTTCGGCCTACAGCCAGACCCGCGAGATGGAGTGACCTGCATGGCCGAGACGACCCCCGAACTGACCCATGCCCGCGCCGCGCAGCTGATCGATCGGCTCGCCCGCCTGCTGCGTGACGAGATCGCCGCCATCGGTCAGGGCCAGCTGGCGCGCGTCGAAGAGCTGTATCCGCGGAAAGCCGAGCTTCTTGGCGAAATTGAGACAGCATTTGGATCCGGAAAAAAATATTTCGAAGGTGACGACGCCCAGAGCCAGAAACTGCGCCGCAAGCTCGACGACCTGCGCGATCTTATCCACACCGATCTCGCGCTTTTGAAGCGAATGACCGAAGCAACAGGGGCCGTTGCGCGCGAAATCGAAAGAATCCGGGATCGTCAAAGCCTTCGCGGCCTCTATGATCGTGACGGAACGCCCAAGGAGGGACCTGTGACTCCCTCGCAACGGTTCGACAAGTCGATCTGAATCTACAGAAGTTAAATTTTACACTGTTTCGATTTCGCGTGTTACGCCTGCCCTACGGCAGGACCGTTTTCGTCAGAAAGACGAGCGACAACGATAGAAATCGGAGCAGAAAATAATGTCTTCTATCAATACCAACGCCAGCGCGATGAACGCGCTGTCGACTCTGCGTCAGATCAACTCGAGCCTCGAGAACACGCAGAGCCGCATCTCCACCGGCCTCAAAGTCGAGTCCGGCAAGGACAACGCCTCCTACTTCCAGATCTCGACCACGATGAACTCGGAAAAGGGGATGTATGCGGGCATCAACGAGAGCATGACGCTCGCCAAGAGCTCGGTCTCGACCGCGCGTCTCGGTGCCGAAACCCTCGTGGACCTGACCCAGCAGTTCGTCGACCGCCTGGCATTCGCCCAGGAAGAAGGTGTCGACCAGGCCGCTGTCGGTAAGGAACTCGAAGCCCTCGTCCAGCAGATGCAGACCACGATCAGCCAGTCGTCGTTCAACGGCGAGAACCTGATCAGCAACGCCGGCGTGACCGGTCTGACGGTGCCCGGCACCAAGACCATCACCACCGGTATCAGCCGTTCGGGCGGCACGCTGACCACCACCAGCCAAGACTTCACCATGGTCGATCTCGAGACCCCGGTCGGTCTTGCAGCCGGTGCCTCTGGTTCGGACGCCTCGCTGGCCGACATCGCGGCATCCGTGTCGGGCGAGGCCTACGCGACCGACCTGCAGACCTCGCTGATCGCGGCCGACGCCTTCCTCACCACCATCACCGAACAGGCCACCAGCCTCGGTGTTGCGGAGAAGGCCATCGAGACCCAGCAGACCTTCCTTGGCGAGCTGACCGACCGCATCGAAGTCGGCGTTTCGGCCATGGTCGACGCTGACATGGAAGAAGAAGCTGCCCGTCTGCAGGCACTCCAGGTTCAGCAGCAGCTGGCAACCCAGTCGCTGTCGATCGCCAACTCGGCACCGCAGAACATCCTTTCGCTCTTCCGCTAATTTGGAAGCTTTGACCCGCCAGCCCGGCACGCCCGGGTTGGCGGGTCAGTCCGCATGATTAAGAGTTCCCGTCAGAATGACGGGCTTTAACGATAGAATTCGGAGCAGTATCAATGTCTTCAATTAATACCAATGCAAGCGCGATGAACGCGCTCTCGACCCTGCGTCAGATCAACTCGAACCTCGAGACGACGCAGAGCCGCATTTCCACCGGCCTCAAGGTCGAGTCCGGCAAGGACAACGCCTCCTACTTCCAGATCTCGACCACGATGAACTCGGAAAAGGGCATGTATGGCGGCATCAACGAGGCGATGACGCTGGCGAAGAGCTCGGTTTCGACCGCGCGTCTCGGCGCCGAGACCCTCGTGGACCTCACCCAGCAGTTCGTTGACCGTCTGGCCTTCGCCCAGGAAGAGGGTGTCGACCAGGTTGCCGTCGGCGAGGAACTCGAGGCACTGGTGGCACAGATGGAAACCACCATCAGCCAGTCCTCCTTCAACGGCGAGAACCTGATCAGCACCGCCGGTACCACCGCGATCAACGGCTCCGCACTTGCGGTGGACGTTGCAGGGACCAAGACCGTGACCACCGGCATCAGCCGGACCGGCGCGACCCTGGCCACGACGACCCAGGATTTCGCGATCCTCGATCTTGAGCTCTATGTCGATGACGGCACCACCACCGGTACCGGCAGCCTGACCGCCATCGCGGCAGACATGAAGACCGGCACCACGCTCAACACCCAGGCCCTGCTTGAAGGCGCGCTGACCGCGGCCGACACCATCCTGGGCAAGCTGACCGGCCAGGCCACCAGCCTCGGCGTGTCGGAAAAGGCCATCGAAACCCAGCAGACCTTCCTCGGCGAGCTGACCGACCGCATCGAGGTCGGCGTTTCGGCGATGGTCGATGCGAACATGGAAGAAGAAGCCGCCCGTCTGCAGGCGCTTCAGGTGCAACAGCAGCTGGCGACGCAGTCGCTGTCGATCGCCAATTCGGCGCCGCAGAACATCTTGTCGCTGTTCCGCTAATCCATCCCGGGGGCCACGGCTCCCGGATGACGTGACAATCGGTGGGCGCCCACGGGCGCCCGCCATCCCCCGCCGGAGCATCGGAGCAACCGGGCCCGGACGACGACACACCCCGCACAGAGCCGGGGGAGCAAAGGCAGTAATGGAATGAGCATCTCGGCATACAAGAGCACCATCCGCGAAAGCGCTTCTCCCAAGCAGATCGAAGCACGTGTGTTTGCCCGCATCACGGGCAGCATGGACCAGCACCGGCCGAACTGGCTTGCGGCGCGTGACAAGTTTTCCCGCATGGCGGTGCTGTCGCATGGGCTGCGCGACGCGGTCTCGCAGAACCGCGAGCTGTGGCGCCGTCTGCGCAGCGACCTCGCGGATGACAGCAATGCGCTGCCGCCGGCCCTGCGCGCCAACCTGATCTCGATTTCCCTCTGGGTCGACCGGACCTGCGAAGAGGTGATCGGTGGCGGCGAAGGCCTGCCGGCACTGATCGACGTGAACCAGAACATCCTCGGCGGTCTCACCGGAACCCGCCCCGCACCGGCAGCAGTGGAGCATCATGGCACTCAATCTCACGCTCAAGCCGTTTGAACGGTTCGTCGTCAACGGCTGCATGATGCGCAATGGCGGCCGCAAGTCGACGATCACCGTTGAAACCCGCGCCGACATCGTGCGCGAAACCGACCTGCTGAAACCGGATGCGGCCTCGACGCCCGTCCGGATTGTGTATTTTCTGATCCAGAATGCACTGATCATGCCCGAGCGGCGTGACAAGCTGGTCACCGACATCCAGATCCGTCTGGCCGAGCTGGCCACGGTGTTCGGCAGCGAGCTGCGCCCGCACGTGTTCGAGGCGGCCAACAAT
Source organism: Salipiger bermudensis (assembly GCF_019801965.1). Classification (GTDB taxonomy): domain Bacteria; phylum Pseudomonadota; class Alphaproteobacteria; order Rhodobacterales; family Rhodobacteraceae; genus Salipiger; species Salipiger bermudensis_A. The sequence goes on along the minus strand of NZ_JAHVIA010000011.1, from coordinate 77,457 downwards.
GTCAGCCGCGGCGAGTATTTCACCGCGCTGCGCGATCTCAGGCCGCTGATGAAGCGCGAGGAAGAGGTGTTTGGCGCGCTCGTGGCGAAAGAGGAAGAAAACGCATGATCTCGATCTCGGGGATGTCGACTTCGGTGGCGCTGCGACTGGTCAACGCCACCGAGGAGAAGGATCAGGCGCTGCTGCGAGATCAGCCGCAGCACGCGCGGGAGATCGAGTATTTCCTGGAGAATATCGGTTCGGTCGAGAGCGTCGAGGATCTGACCGACGATTACCGCCTCTACAGCTTCGTCATGAAGGCCTACGATCTCGAGGACCAGATCTTCGGCAAGGCGATGATGGAGAAGATCCTCAAGAGCGACATCGACGACCGCACGTCGCTGGTGAACCGGCTGACCGACTCGCGGTTCACGGATTTCCACCGCGCGATGGGCTTCAGCGCCGATGGCGAGAGCAATCTCAACACCATCGACGCCAGCTGGAAGACCGCGATGGTCGACAAATACGTCGACACGCAATGGGTCAATGGCAAGGCCGACGAGAACGAGACGCTCGGCACCGTGCTCGAGTTCCGCCGCAAGGCTTCGAGCATCTCCTCGGCCTATGACATCCTTCGCGATACCGACCTGTCGGAATTCTTCCGCACTGCCTTCGGCCTGCCCGAGGCGATGGCCGGCATCGATATCGACCGGCAGGCCGACGTGATCAACGAACGCCTCGACCTCGAGACGCTGTCGGATCCGGAGGTGGTCGAGGATCTGGTGAAGCGATACGTCGCCCTGAGCGACGCGATCTCGAATCCGGCGCTGGAGAATGACGGCGCGGTGACGCTGCTGAGCGGCGCGCTCAACGCCTCGGCCGGCAATTACATCCCCGCCGTCATCGACATCCAGGCGATCCAGGGCTTCAGCGGCTACAAGCTCCGCTGAGGCCCCCGGGCAACCCTCAGCTCAGAAGATATCCTCGTCATCCTCGCCGAACGGCAGGCGCACCTGGTCGTCGTCGGCGAGCTGACGGGCGTAGTCGAGCATCAAGGCCTGTGCCGCGTTGACGTCGCGGCGGCGCACCGGCCCCATGCTCTCCATCTCCTCGGTCAGCATGTCGCGCGAGCGCGCCGGCAGCGCGTTTAGGAAGGCCTCGCGGGCATTGTCGGTCGCGCCGCGCAGCGCCGTGGGCAGGGTGTTGCCCGGCACGCCGCGCATGATCTTGGCGAGATCCATCGCCTCCATCTTGGCGAGATCCTCGAAGGTGAACATCTTGGCGCGGATGGCATTGAACGTGTCGGGGATCTTCTCCTCGAGCTCGGGCGCCATGTTGTCGAAGGCGTTGCGGTCGAGCTTGTTGAACAGGTCGGCCATGCGCTGGTGCTGCTCGGCGGTGGTCGGCTGCGCGCCGGCATTCATGATGTCGGCCTGCAGCGATTCTTCGATCTGCTGCATCATGTGATGCGGCACCGCCTCCATGCGGATCATCCGCTCGACGACGTTGTGCATCTTCTCCGGCCCGAGGATCGGCAGCACCTTGGCGGCCACGTCGGTGTTCACGTTGGACAGGATCGCCGCGATGGTCTGCTCGTGCTCGCCCTTGAGGTAGTTGGCGATGACGTTTTCCGACAGGGTGTTGAACCGCGCCCAGAGGTCGCGCTCCTTGAGCGGGCCGCGAATGTCCTTGAGGATGCCGTCGACCTTGTCGCCGGGCATCAGCGAGCGCAGCAGGTTCTCCGCCGCCGCGAAGGAGCCGACGACGCCGCCGCCATTGGTGATGTCCTGCACGAAATCGGTCAGCACCTGCTCGACGGTCTCGGACGAGATCGAACCCAGCCCCGACATCGCCCGGGTCATCTGCTGGATCTCGTCGTCGTCGAGCTGCTGCAGCAATGCCGAGCCGCGCTTCTCGCCCAGCGACAGGAACAGCACCGCCGCCTTCTGCGGCCCGGTCAGCTTCTTCGGGCGACGCGCCGGTTTTGCCGAGCCCGAGGTTGTCGTGCGCTTGATGTCAGCAACGGCCATAGCCTGCACCCTTCCTTACGCTACCCGCCGCCAGCCAGCGGGAGATAGCTTTCCATGAGAGACCCGGCCAGCATGTACCAGCCGTCGATGAGGACGAAAAAGATCACCTTGAACGGCAGCGATATCAGCACCGGCGGCAGCATCATCATGCCGGCGCTCATCAGCACCGAGGCGACGATCAGGTCGATGACGAGAAACGGCAGGTAGATCAGGAAGCCGATCGAGAAGGCGCGGCGCAGCTCCGAGATCATGAAGGCCGGCACCAGCTCGCGCCAGCCCACATCCTCGGCGCTCTGTGGCGCGGGCGCGCTCTCGTCGGGAGGCAGGCTGCCTTCGCTGCGCGCGGCGATATCGCGGAATAGCGCCAGATCCTTCTCGCGCGTGTTGGCGAACATGAACAGCTTGAACGGCTCGCCGATCCGCATCAGCGCCTGTTCCTCGGTGATCGCGTTGGTCATCAGCGGCTGGACGCCACCTTCCCAGGCATCCTCGAAGACCGGCTGCATGACGAAGAAGGTCATGAACAGCGCCATCGAGGTCAGCACCATGTTGGGCGGCGACTGGTTCAAGCCGAGCGCCGAGCGCAGCATCGAGAACACGATCACGAAACGGGTGAAGCTGGTCATGATGACCAGAAGCCCCGGCGCCAGCGACAGCACCGTCATCGCAGCGATCAGCTGGATGATGCGGCCCGAGAGCGTGGCGCGCTCGTCCGAGCCCGAGGGGGCCGAGCTCAGCGCGTCGCCGATGGCGCCCAAGAGGTCCGAGCCCGCCGATTGTGCCTGCACTTGCGTGGCGGCCAGCCCGCACAGCCCCGCTGCCAGCAGGCAGAGAAGGACCGCTCTGGAGAGGCCGCCGCACCGGATCATTTCTCGGACACGTAATCCTTGACGATCTCGATCAGCGAGACGCCAAGCCGGTCATCCTCGAGCTTCACCAGATCGCCGCGCGCCACGAGTCGGTCGTTGATCACGACCTCGACCGGCTGGCCGATGCTCTTGTCGAGCTCGATGATCGAGCCGCGGCTGAGCTTGAGAAGCTGTGCGATCGGCATCCGGGTCTGGCCCAGAACGATCTGGACATTCAGCCCCACATTGAGCATCGCGTCGATGGTATTGGCGCCGCCCTTGCTGGCTTCCTCGGCGGCAGCCTCCTCGGCCACGGCCTGCACCACGGTGTCCTGTACGTCGTCTCCGAGCTCTTCGCTCATGTCCTGCTCTCCTGCCTGTCCTGTTCGAGGCGTTGCTCGATCTCTTCCCGCGTCTGTCCCAGCGAGGACAGGATGCGGGTGCAGATTTCCTTGAAGCTGTAGGCCATCACGCCGTGATCCCACTCGGCACGCACGTCACCGGGCCCGAGATCGGGATCCGGCTTGATGTCGATGCGCCCGCCAAGCCCGGCAAGCCGCGCCGCGTGCTGCACCTCGGCGCCCGAGGTCTCGACCGCCTCCGGGGCAAACCAGATCCGCAGCACCGCCGAGCCAAGCGCCATGCGCACGGCGCCTTTCGCCTCGCGCTCGGCCTGCCCCTTGGCGAGCGCGGCGGAGACGTCGGGGGCGAGCTGCCGGAACACCTCGAGCACGAAGCCCACCATCTGGGCCTCGAGCGTCGCATGGTGCCGGTCGGCATCGTCGATCAGCGCGCGCAGGGCCGGGGTCACCGCCTCGAGCGCCGACAGCTGGCGCTGGCTGGCCGAGGCCTGCGTCGCCTGCAGCGTGTCGGTCTGGCCTTGCGCGATGCCGGCCTCGAAGCCTTCGCGCCGGGCATTGGCGACGGCCTCTTCGAATTGCGCGCGGGTGAACACCGCGCCGATCACCGGCTCCTCGCCGCGGCGCGCGGCATCGAACTCGGCGTCGAAATTGCGGTCGAAGACAAAGCTCATGCGTTCGGTCCTTCAGCCAGCCACGAGCGGACCACGGTGATGGCGCCCTCGGGCTCGCGCTCGATCAGCTCGCTCACGGTGTTGATCAGCCCACGCGGCACGCCACCCTGGACCGCGGCCAGCTCGACCATCTCGTCGGCGCCGGGGGGCAGCGGATCGAGCACCGTGCCGGTCTGGTAGACCGGTTGCTCGTTCCCGGCGGCGGCGTTCGATGCGGAGGCGGTGTTGCCGCTGCTGGTGGCAGGCAGGTTGCCGGTGGGCGGCAGGCCGGGCAGTTCGGCACCGCTGCCATCGGCCAGGGCCGGCTGGTCGAACACCCGGTTCAGAGCCGGACGAACGCCGAGCGCCAGCACCGCCGCAACCAACGCCAGCGCGAAAACGCCGCGCAGGATGGTGCCGGTGTTCTCGCTCAGGGTCTGGGCGAAGCTGCGCGACACCGGCTCGCCGACATCCATCGAGTAATCCATGAAGCGCAGGCTCACCACCTCGACGCTGTCGCCGCGCCCCTCGTCGAAGCCGATGGCGCTCTGCACCAGTGCCTCGAGGCGCTGCAGCTCTTCCTGGCTGCGCTCCTCGTATTCCACCGCGCCGCCGTCCTGGACGTTGTAGATGCCGTTGACCAGAACCGCGACCGAGACCTTCTCGATGTCGCCGGGCTCGCGCACCGTCTCCGAGGAGGTGCCCCCGATCTCGTAATTGACGATCTCGTTGGTGCTGTTGGCAGTGTTGCGGTTGCCGCCGGGAACGTCGGCCGCCAGCGCCGCGGGAATGTCATCGGCAACGCCGACCTCGCCACGCGCGGCCGACTGGTCCTCGCGGGTTTCCTCGCGGGTCTCGGTCGAGCGCACCACGCGCTGCTCGGGGTCGTAGGTCTGTTCGCGCACCACCTGCCGCTCGGTGGTGAGATCGACGCTGACCTGCACCCGGGCGTTGCCGGCGCCGACGCGGGCGCTGAGGATCTGGGCGATGCGCTGGCCGAGCCGGTCCTCGATCTGGGCACGGGCGGATTGCAGCGAGGCTTCGCTGCCGGCCTCGCCATCTTCGGCAAGGATGGTCTCGCCGGTGGCCGAGAGCACGGTGACCTGCGCGGGCGCCAGATCCGGCACCGCCGAGGCGACCAGCGAGCGGATGGCGCGGGCCTGCCGCATGCCGATCTGGCGCGAGCCGCGCACGATGACGGAGGCCGAGGGGCGAGGGCGTTCGCGCGAGAACGGCTCGCGCTCGGGCAGGACGAGGTGGACGCGGGCAGCCTCGACGCCGTCGATGGTCTGGATCGAGCGGGCCAGCTCGCCTTCCATCGCGCGGGCGCGGTTGACCCGCTGCATGAAGGTGTTCATGCCGAGCCCGCTGGCCTCGTCGAAGATTTCCCAGCCCGGGGTGCCGTCATTGGGAAGCCCGGCACCAGCCAGCAGCATGCGGGCGCGGGCCATATCCTCGCCCGGAACGCTGACCGCGGTGCCCGCCATGTCGGTGCGCGAGCGAATTCCGGCCTGCTCCAGCGATTCGACCATGCGCCCCGCCTCTGCGGGAGAGAGGTCACGGTAGAGCGACACATAATCCGGCGTCGTCACCGCGGAAAGCCCGAAGAACATGGCGAAAACCATCGCCACGCCGGCCCCGCCAAGGACCGTCAGACGCTTCCAGCCCAACGATTTCAGATTGTCTAAGATGCCCTGCACGCGAAGTTCTGCCTATTCCCCTGTCTTTCCCAAGGATAACCATAATTATTCTTGACCGGCAAGAACTAGCTCACCTTTTATACTTGCTTAGAGCAGCCTTTCTGCGCATTGTGGTGCAAGATTAGAACAACTTCGAAGAACAGGGGCGATGGCCGACTCAACCGGGACCTCCCAGGACGCGGAAACGCCGAAAAAGAAGAAGCTGCTGCGCATCGTGGCGCTGCTTTTGCTGTGCGTTGTGGCCCTTGCGGGCGGCTTCGTCGCGGCGGTCGGTCCGCAGCGCGCAATGCAGATGGTCGGGCTGGGCGGTGGCACGGAAGACGAGATGGCTGCCGCCGAGGATGATCATGCCGAAGACGTTGCCGCCGATGCGGGCGGGGATGGTCACGGCGCGTCCCCTGCGACCCCGGCGGGGCTTCCGGGCGAGCACATCGTGGTGACGCCGTTCCAGGAGATCATCGTCAACATCACGGCGACCACCGCCACCGGCCGCCAGACGACGCGCTTCCTCAAGCTCAACCTTGCCCTGGCCTATGACACACGCGTCTCGGGCGCCGAGAACATCGAGAGCCGCAAGCTCTTCCTGCGCGACAGCTTCCAGGAATACCTGCGGCAGCTGAACGAAAACGACCTGCAGGGCTCGATCGGGCTGGTGCGGCTCAAATCCGAGCTGCTGCGCCGCGCCCGTGCCATCTCGGATAGCGACGCGCCGCAGGAATTCCTCATCGCGGACCTGATCGTACAATGAGCACGGCACGGACCCTCACCCCCGACACCCGCGCCGTCGAGGAGCTGATCGTCGAACGGGCGCGGCTGTCCTACGCCCGCCTGCCGATGCTCGAAGTGGTGTTCGACCGCTTCTCGCTGTCGCTGGCCCAGACCCTGAAGAGCTATCTCGGCGCCATGGCCGAGGTCAGTCTCGGCGGCATCGACTATCTCAGCTGCCAGGATGCGCTCAAGGATCAGACCGACCCCTCGCTGATCTCGGTCACCACCGCGGAGGAGTGGAACGGCACTATCGCCGCGATCATGACGCCGGAGCTGCTGTTCGGCATCATCGAGATCACCTTCGGCGGCCGCACCGTCGCCACCGGCGAGAAGAAGACGCGCAACTTCACCAGTATCGAGAAGCGCATCGGCGAGAACTTCGCGGCAACCGTGCTGCGCGACCTGTCGAACGCCTTCGCCAAGGTCACGCCCGTGACGTTCGATATCAGCCATCTCGAGACCAACCCCAAGGCGCTGCTGCTGGCGCCGCCGGCCAGCGCCTGCGTGCGGGCACGGCTGACCATCGATATCGAGGGCCGTGAGGGGGAGATGGTCTTCGTCCTGCCGAACACCGCGTTCGAGAAGGTCAGCCACATCCTGTCGCAGCAGTTTACCGGCGGCCAGCTCGGCGGCGACAGCGGCTGGCGCCTCAAGATGACCGACATGCTGGGCCACACCAACGTGCCGATGTCGGCGGTGATGGGACAGGCGGTGCTGCCGATGCGCGACGTGCTGGCCTGGGCCCCGGGCCAAGTGCTCGACCTCGGCATCCAGACCGACGACCCGGTGACGCTCTGCTGTGCCGGCAAGGAAATCGCGCGCGCCGAGGTCGGCCATCGCAAGAATGGCCGGATTGCGCTGAAACTCTCGGAAAAGCTCTACGAAGAAAAGGACTCCCCCGATGACCTTCGTGATTGATATCGCTATTCTTGTGTTGCTTGTGGGTACCCTGACTTATGCTTGGGTCGTCGATCGGCGCGTGCGCAGCCTGATGCGGGTCCTGCGCGAGATGGAGCCGATGATCGGCAACTTCTCCGAAGCGGTCGACCGCAGCGAAAGCACGGTCTCGGTGCTGCGCTCGCTGGGCCAGCAGGCCGAGCCCAAGGCGCGCCCCCAGCGCGAGCGTGAGCGTGAGCCTGAAATGACCCGCGCCGAGCCCTCCTTCCGCACCACCCGCGAGCGCCCCGCGCGCCCGACCGGTGCGACCAAGGCCTCGGGCAAGTCCGAGCTGGTACGCGGCTTCTTCGAAACCGTCCGGCAGCGCGAGGCCTGATCCCGTATGCGTCCGATCACCTTCGTTCTCGCCGGCCTCGCCCTCGCGGTGGTGGCCAAGATCGGTGTCACGCTGATGGATGAGCCCGGCTTCTCCTCGGCCGGAACTGAGGACAACACGCCCTTCGTCAGCGCGGCTTCCGCCGCCGCCAGCGATGCCGACATGCCGACCAGGACGCCCGAGCCGCAGGTCTGCGAGGCGCCGGAAGAGCTGCTGGCCTCGATCCAACAGGAGCGCGAGCTGCTCGAGGCGCAGAAGGAGCAGCACGCCAAGCGCGAGGCCGAGCTGGACCTGACAGCGGAAACGCTCGAGATCGAGCAGCAGCGGCTCGCCGACCTCAAGTCCGAGCTCGAGGCGCTGCTCGACAAGGTGAAGGCGGCGCATACGGCGGATGTCGACCGGCTCGTCGCGCTCTATCGCAATATGAAGCCCAAGGATGCGGCGGCGATCATGAACGATCTCGACATCGAAGTCTCGGTCATGGTGCTCGGCACCATGAACGAGCGCGATGCGGCACCGATCCTGGCGGCGCTCACGCCGGTCCGGGCGCGGGCGATCTCGCAGATCATCCTCGAGCGCTCCAAGCTGCCCGGCGACCAGCGACTGAACGACATCAAGCTCTGACACCGGCCACCGGCTGTCCTTTCTCCGCATCACGCCATGGGGCCGCCGGCCATGCCGGCTGGCCCCTTCGGCGCAGGGCGGTTAGCCTTGCAATGAACGACCGCGCCGGCAGGGCGGGGCGATGGTAAGGAGACCGAGCATGAAACCCGCAACCCTCATCCTGATGATCGTTGCCACCCTCGGCCTCGCGGCCTGCGGGGTGCCCTTCGTGCCGCTGATCTGAGCGCCGCGGATCCGCTTAGTCCCTGCGCCGCTCGGCGGACTCGTTCCCCTTCGATTGTTTCGTCGCGCAAGACACAGAGCATGACATTGCGCCGCCCGGCGCAATCTCGACGCGCAACGGTTCTGCCGGCGCGCGGCGGCCCTGCCTGCCTTCTCGAAAGCGCTCCTTCCTGAAACAGCTTCATTCAGATAATATTTCGAGACTTGAAATGTTTCGATTGTCGAAGTAAATCGCCTCCCGAAAGGGGACCGCCCGTGCCGACTCTCGCAGACCGCCTTCTCGACCCGTCCGGAGGCCAGCTCCCGCAGGAGCTGCGCATCCTGTTTGGCCATTTCGTGCTCTCGCATGCGCTCGACGAGCAGATGGACCACTGCCAGGTGGCCAGCGCGCTGACCAAGCCCGAGCGCAAGCTGATGCTGCATCTCGGGGTGCCGCGCCGGATGGGGCAGCTCGCCGAAGACCTGAACACCCAGCCCTCGACGGTGACGGCGGTGGCCGACCAGCTCGAGGCCAAGGCGATGGTGCTGCGCGAACGCGACCCGGACGATCGCCGCGCCTGGCAGCTGCGCCTGACCGAGACCGGGCAGGCGGCCCGAAGCGACCTGATCGAGCGCGTCGTGGCGCAATTCCGCGAGCTCTCCGGCCTGACCCCCGACGAAATGACCCAGCTCGCCACGCTGATGGACCGCGTGGCCGAACGTATCCTGCAGAACGGACTGCCGAAGGGATTCACCCTATGACCATTTTCTCCCGGTTCCCCCTCGCCGCCGCCGCGGTGGCGATAAGCCTCGCCGCGTCGCAGGCGTCGCTCGCCCAGACCGAGCCGCAACCCTCGCTGCGCCCGGTGAAGCTCGCCGTGGTCGAGGCCGGTGCGCAGGAGCTCACCCGCCAGTTCTTCGGCAAGGTGGTGGCGCGGCGCACCGTCGACCTCGCCTTTCAGGTCGGCGGCCAGATCGAGCGCTTCCCTGTGGTCGAGGGCAGCTCCATCGAGGAAGGCGCGCTGATCGCGCAGCTCGACCTGCGGCCCTTCGAGCTCTCTCTCGATCAGGCGCAGCTGCAGAAGGAGCAGGCCGATCGCAATCTCGACCGCCTCGACAGGCTGCGCGGCGGCACGGTGAGCGAGACGACGCTCGACGATGCCCAGACCCAGGCCGGCCTGACCCGGATCGCCGTCGACAACGCCCAGATCGCGCTCGACGATGCCACGCTCTATGCCCCGTTCGACGCGCTGGTCGCCTCGCGCAGCGTCGAGAACTATACCACGATCTCCGCCGGCACCCCGGTGGTGCGGTTGCACGACATGTCGGAAATCCGGGTCGAGATCGACGTGCCAGAGGTGCTGATCCAGAAGGCCGACGTGGCCGACGACGTCAGCGTGCTGGCACGCTTCCCGTCCTCGCCCGAGACCTACGAGATGACCGTGCGTGAGCTCAACGCCGAGACCTCGGCAATCGGCCAGACCTACCGCGCCACCTTCGGCATGGCCCCGCCCGAGGGGCTCGACGTGTTGCCCGGCTCCTCGGTGACGGTGATCGCGAAGCTGAGCCGCGGCGTGCCGCGCATCGAGATCCCCGCAGCGGCGGTGCAGATCGCCTCGGACGGCTCGACCTTCGTGTTCCGCTTCGATCCCAAGGGCGCGGCCGAGGGCACGCTCACCCGGTTGCCCGTCACCGTCGAGCCGACCGATGACGGCGGCGTCGCGGTGATCGACGGGCTGCAGTCGGGCGACGAGATCGTCGTCGCCGGGGTCAGCGACCTCACCGACGGCATGAAGGCGCGCCGCTTCGTCGGCTTCGGCGAGTGAGGGCCGCGCCATGACCACCATCGCACGCCACTCCATCGAGCGGCCGATCTACACGTGGATCCTGATCCTGATCCTGTTCTTCGGCGGCATCTGGGGCTTCTTCTCCATCGGTCGGCTCGAAGACCCGGCCTTCACCATCAAGAACGCCGTCATCGTCACCCAGTATCCCGGTGCCTCCGCCGAGCAGGTGGCGACCGAGGTCTCGGAGCCGCTGGAATCCGAGATCCAGAAGATGGGCGAGCTGAAGACCATCACCTCGGTCAACCGCCCCGGCGTCTCGACCATCGAGGTCGAGATCAAGTCGACCTATGACGGCACCGAGCTGCCGCAAATCTGGACCGACCTGCGCAACCGCGTGGGCGATGCCCGGCTGCCCTCCGGGGCCGGCATTCCCTACGTCAACGACAGCTTCGGTGATGTCTACGGCCTGTTCTACGCCATCACCGCCGAGGGCTTTTCCGACGCAGAGAAGCACCGGCTGGCAATCTTCCTGCGCCGCGAGCTGCTCGCGGTCGAGGGGGTGGCGGATGTCGATACCGCCGGCCTGCCCGACGAGGCGATCTTCGTCGAGCCCGACATCGCCCGCGCGGTCAACCAGAACATCCCGCCCTCGGCGCTGGCCTCGGCGATCTCGGAAGCCGACAGCGTCTCGCAGGCAGGAACGCTCGAGCGCGACGGCTCGCGCACGGTGATCCAGCGCCCGCAGGGCGAGGACACGGTCTCGGCCATCGCCGGCCTGACCGTGGGCGTGCAGGGCGAGATCATCAACCTCATCGACCTCGCCGAAGTCTATCGCGGACGGCAGGACAACCCCGACCTGATCATCCGGCAGAACGGGCAGGAAGCCTTCACCCTCGGCGTCGCGGGCCTCTCGTCGGAGAACATCGTCGAGGTCGGAGAGCGGGTCGATGCCAAGCTCGCAGAGCTCGACAAGGACATCCCCTTCGGTGTCGAGATCACCCCGATCTACCAGCAGCACGTGGTGGTCGACGAAGCGTCGAACGCCTTCCTGCTCAACCTCGCCACCTCGGTCGCCATCGTGGTCATCGTGCTGGCGCTGGCGATGGGCTGGCGCGCCGCCGTCGTGGTGGGCGCGACGCTGCTGCTGACGGTGATCGGGACGGTGTTCTTCATGGCGCTGTTCTCGATCGAGATGGAGCGCATCTCGCTCGGGGCGCTGATCATCGCCATGGGCATGCTGGTCGACAACGCCATCGTGGTGGCCGAGGGCATGCAGGTCTCGATGCTGCACGGCAAGCGCGGCCCGGCGGCCGCCGACGAGGCGACGCAGAAAACCCAGGTGCCGCTGCTCGGTGCCACCGTCATCGGCATCATGGCCTTTGCCGGCATCGGCACCAGCCCCGACGCCACCGGCGAATTCCTGTTCTCGCTTTTCGCGGTCATCGGCATGTCGCTGATGCTGTCCTGGATCCTCGCCATCACCGTGACGCCTTATCTCGGCAATAAGCTCTTCGTGACCAAGGACGAGGGCGATCACGATGCCTATGGCGGGTTCTTCTTCCGCCTCTTTGGCCGCACGCTCGACCTTGCGCTGCGCCTGCGCTGGCTGGTCGTCGTCGGGCTGATCGCGCTGACGGCGGTGTGCTTCAACGCCTTCGCAAAGCTGCCGCAACAGTTCTTCCCCGACAGCAACACGCCGCTGTTCTTCGTTCATTACAAGCTGCCGCAGGGCGCCTCGATCGCCAAGACCTCGGAGGATCTGCGGGTGCTCGAAGACTGGCTGGCCGAGCGCGACGAGGTCGTCGCCACCACCACCTTCGTGGGGCAGGGCGCGACGCGGTTCATGCTGACCTACCAGGCCGAGAAGGCCAATCCGTCCTACGGCCACATCATCGTGCGTACCGCGACGCTGGATGAGATCCCGCAGCTGAAATCGGATCTCGACGCCTTCGGCGCCGAGGCGCTGCCGCAGGGCGAGATGCGCACCAAGCGGCTTGTCTTCGGCCCCGGCGGCGGCGATCCGGTGGCGGCGCGGTTCTCCGGGCCCGACCCGGAGGTGCTGCGCAACCTCGCCATCGAAGCGCAGGCGGTCATGAAGGAAGCCAGCGACAAGATCACCACCACCCGCACCGACTGGCGCGAGCAGGAGCTGGTGCTGCGCCCGCTCTATGCCACCGACCGGGCGCAGGCGGCTGGGATCAGCCGCGACGACATCTCCCGCACCCTGCTCACCGCCACCGACGGCGCCCAGGCGGGCACTTATCGCGAGGGCGAGCGCCTGATCCCGATCCTTGTGCGCGAGGATCCCGACAGCGATCTGACGCTGATGGATCAGGTGATCTATTCCAGCGCGGCGGAGTCCTTCGTGCCGATCGAGCAGGTCGTCGACGGCTTCGAGTTCATCCCCGAAAACACGCTGGTGCACCGCCGCGACCGGGTGCTGACCATCACCGTGGGCGCCGATATCGTCGACGGCGTGACCGCCGCCACCGCCTTCGGAGAGGTGCGCGGCGCGGTCGAGGCGATGGAGCTGCCGCTGGGCTACAAGCTCGAATGGGGCGGCGATTACGAAAGCTCGAGCGAGGCGCAGGCGGCGCTCGGCACGCAGCTTCCGGTCAGCTTCCTGATCATGGTGCTGATCTCGATCCTGCTGTTCAACGCGCTGCGACAGCCGCTGATCATCTGGCTGCTTGTCCCGATGTCGGTCAACGGCGTGGTGCTGGGGCTCGGCCTCACCGGCCTGCCATTCAGCTTCACCGCGCTGCTGGGCCTGCTGTCGCTGTCGGGGATGCTGATCAAGAACGGCATCGTGCTGGTCGAGGAGATCGACCTGCTGCGCGAGGAGGGCCAGGCGCTGCGCCCGGCAATCATCCGCGCCTCGACCTCGCGCCTGCGCCCGGTGGTGCTGGCAGCGGCGACGACGATCCTCGGCATGGCCCCGCTCCTGGGAGATGCGTTCTTCGTCTCGATGGCGGTGACGATCATGGGCGGTCTGGCCTTCGCCACGGTGCTGACGCTTGTGGCCGCCCCGGTGCTCTACTACATCTTCTTCGCCCGCGAAGAGCGCCGCGCAGTCGAGGCGGCGGTACAGCCCGCGTCGTGATCCGCTCTGCGCCGGGAGGGCTCCTCTTCCGGCGCAGGCGCTCAGGCGCCCTCGGACTGCCGCTCAGGCGGGGTCGGGCAGGGTGATGTCGAGCCGGGCCACCGGAACCTGCAGCACATCGAAGCCGATGATTGTGAGCTGTCCGGCGCCTTGCAACGCCTCGTTCAGCACCGCTGCGCCCTCTGGCAGCGGCAGGCGGGCCGGGTCTCCCGCCGGCAACGCTCCGTACTCCTCGAGCAGTCGGGCCCGCGAGGTCCAGTTTCCGAGCGCCGGGGCGTCCGAGCGCAACCAGCTCAGCACCCGCGGCACCAGCTCAGCGGCATCCATGACAGGGGTGGGCTGCGGATAGATCACCCAGCCGGGCTCGGAGAGCAGCCCGTCACCTTCGGGTGGTGTGGTGTAGACACGCAGGGAATTGACCTCGCGCGCCTCGGCGATTTCCGCCAGATCCCCCGGCGCAAGCCGCTCTGTCCTGAGCCGCCCGAGATCCTGCGCGGTCTCCTCCGCGGCGCCCCAGAGCCGCGCCTGCCGCTCCGCCGAGAAGGCGCCCAGATTGCCGAGGATCATCGTTGCGGTGCCGTCGAGCGAGGCGGTTCCGATCTCGGGATAGAGACTGAACCCGCCGCTCTCGGGAACATGGAACCGCGCGAATTTCACCTCCACATGCGCGGACAGGATCTGCCGCGCCCGAGCGCGCTGCTCCGGGCTGGCCCCGGCCCAGAGATGACGCAGCAGCATGCGGATGCCCTTGGTGGTGGAGATGTTCCAGTCGTGCCAAGCATCGAGCCCCGCGCCCTCGGGCAGCGGCCGGTCGATGAGCTCGAGCGTCGTTGCCACCATGCGGTCGCGGTAGCGCAGCGGCTGCTCCGGAACCCTGTCCTGCCCGTTGCGGTCGAGGAAGATCTTGATCACCGAAGCCGTGTTGTTGAGATCGACCCGCGCCAGGCTGCCGTCGCGGCGCGACCGCGGCCCCCAGTAGCCGGTCTCGGGATCCTGCGTGTCGTGGAACCAGTCGCGCAGCGCCTCGAGATAGGCCGGCGAGAAATCGTAAAGCTGGTTCTCGCGGATCGCGCTTTCGCCGTTCAGCACGCTGGCGAGGCTGCGGGCGAAGACATACGTGGTCTCCGGGAAGCGGTTGCCGAGCCAACCGATGATCGAGACCTCGTCGAGGAAGGACCGCAGCGCCTCGGGCTCGGCGATCTCGTCGAGATAGCGCAGCGGATGATCGAGCGTTAGCGGCCCGCCGCTCTCGCGCGCCAGCGCCGCGAGATGTCCGACGACGTTCTCGGTGGGCTCGTTGTAGCTGGAGAACGGGAAGGTCGGATCGATGAAGGCGCCGGTCTGCGGATCCTGCAGCGCGCGGAAGAAGCGCGCCTCCTCCTCTGGGCTGGCCGCTTCGGGGATCTTCGTCAGCCCCTCGCGGCTTTCGAGCTGGTCGCGCAGGCGCGTCAGCGTGGTGAGCGCCGTCAGGTAGCGGCCATTGTCGAGGTGGTGGACGATGCCCAGCAGCTTGAATTCGAAGCCGGCCATGTAATAGCCGTCGGCGATCAGGTCACTGTTGAGCCGGAAGACCTCCTTGCCCTGCTGGCGGAACCACAGACCGGCCCCGCCAAGAGCGAGCAGGGCCACCAGAACGCTGGCTGCCAAAACGCGCCAGAGGATCTTGTGCGACACCCGCATCGCTCACACCATCCCCAGAACCTGATGGTGTTCAGTTTACACCTTTCTCCCCCGGTCCGACAAGACGGGGGAGGCGAAGCGCCGCGTCAGACCGGCAGCGGCCGCGCCACGGGATCGCGCGGAGCGCGTAGGCCGACATAGGCCACCAGCGCCAGCAGAGTGAGCAATGCGCCCGTGGCGAGGAAGGTCGAGGCATAGCCCAGAGAGGCGATCAGCGGCGTCGAGGCGAAGGGCGACAGGAACTGGCCGAGGAAGATGCTGGTGGTGATCGCACCCGCCGCCAGCCCGCGGCGATGCGCCGGGGCGATGCCCACGGCGAGGCCGAGGAAGGTCGGCATCAGCAAGCCGCCACCGGCGCCGATGAAGGCGGCCCCGATCAGCGTCAGCGCAAAGCTCGGGGCAATGCCGAAGAGGTAGAAGCCGGTGGCGAAGCCCATGAAGCCGAGCGCCGGGGTGCCCGAGCGTCCCAGCCGCATCCGGATCTTGCCGAAGAACAGCGAGACGATGCCCCCCGCAAGCGTCATCGCGCCCATCAGCATGCCCGCCGCCTGCGGCTCGGGATGACCGATCGAGGCGAGGAAATACGGCGATTGCGTCGGCACAAGATAGAAGCAGAGGAAGCACAGGCCGGCGAGCAGGATCACCAGCACCAGCGTCGACACCCAGTTGGCCTCGCCCTCGGAGGCCGCGGGCTCGACCTGCGAGGCGCTGCGGTCGGATTTCTCCAGCGTCAGCATCATGATCGGCAGGTAGACCAGCGCGATACCGTAGATCGCGAAGGGCGCCAGCGGCGTGAACGACGCCAGCCAGCCGGCGAGAACCAGCAGGATGAGCCCGCCGAAATTCGTCGCCGCGATCTGCAGGCCCATGAAGTTGCCGCGCTTCTCGCCTTTGAAATAGTCGCCGATCAGCGCCGTCTGGGCGGTCATGATCATCGCCACCGCGACACCGAGGAACAGCCGGCTGAACAGCACCAGCTTGAGCGTCGGCAGGTAGAGCCCGGCGGTGCCGGCGATGGCGAAGAGCGCCACGCCCGCGAGCAGCTGCAGGCGACGGCCGAAGCGGTCGGCCAGCGCGCCGGCAAAGGGCGCTAGAATCGCCACCATCAGCGACGGCGCGGTGACCAGCAGGCGCGCCAGCAGCGCGGCGTTTTCCTCGTCGGCGAAGCGCGCCTCGATGCCGGGCAGCGAGGGGCTGATCAGGCTGTTGGAGAGGATCGTCAGCGAGGCCGCGAGCAGCAGCGCCACAGCCCGGGAATCCTTGAGCAAGCTCAACATGATATGGTCTTTCACTAGGACCGCCAAAGATCACGGCAGCTGGCCCCGGCCCAAGGCCGCGACAGCTCCGTGCAGGCATGTCGACAAAAGGAAACCCGCGAACGCCAGAAATCGATGGGGAGAGGCGCGCGGGCGATTGATTACATTTTTCTAATTTTGTAATTGGCGAAGACCGATGCGTCAAGGAGGAGCGGCGTGCCCAGAACAGGTCTCAGCCCGGAAGATGCGCGGCGTCGTGCCGTGGAGATCGCCCTTGCCCGGATCCGCGAACATGGCTTCGTCAAGCTGCGGCTTGCGGAGGTCGCGCGCGACATGGGCGTCAGCCACGCGGCGCTCTACGCGCACTTCCGCGACAAGGCGGCGCTGCTCGATGCGGTGACCGAGAGCTGGCTCTGCGAGGCGCGGGCGCGTACCGCGTCGATCTGCGCCGGCAGCGCGCCCGCGGCGGAGCGGATCGAGCAGTGGTTCGTTGCACGCTACCGGATCAAGAGCGCCCGGGCGCAATCCGACCCCGAAATCTTCTACGGCTTCAACGAGGCCACGGCGGGCGAGCGCCCGGTGATCCGCGATCACATGCGCCATCTCAGAGAGGAACTGACCGCGCTGGTCGCGGAAGCCGGGCTCGGCGGGCGGGACGAGGCCGAGATGCTGGAGGAGGCGATGAGCGCATTCCTGCATCCCGAGCTGATCGGCCCCGGGCCCCGCCCCGAGCGCGAGGCGGCGCTGCGCCGCCTCGTGCGGGTCGTTTTGGCGGGGCTTGCGGCTGAGCCGGGCCCGCGCCGCTAGTCGAGCAGCCGGAAATACGCCTCCTGCCGGGCCACCAGGTCATCGTGGCTGCCGATCTCGACGATGCGCCCGCCGTCCATCACCACGATGCGGTCGGCGTGGCGGATGGTCTCCAGCCGGTGCGCGATGATCAGCGTGGTGCGCCCGACCGCCAGCCGCGCCAGCGCTGCCTGCACCTCGCGCTCGGTCGAGCGGTCGAGCGCCGAGGTGGCCTCGTCGAGCAGCAGGATCGGCGGGTTGCGCAGGAAGACCCGCGCGATGGCGACCCGCTGGCGCTGCCCGCCCGAAAGCATCACGCCGCGCTCGCCCACCATCGTGTCGAGCCCGTCCGGCAGGCTCTCGACCAGCGGCCCGAGCTGGGCGTCGCGCACAGCCGCGATAATCTCGTCCTCGCTGGCGCCAAGCCGGCCATAGGCGATGTTGTCGCGCAGGCTGCCGGCGAAGAGGAAGACGTCCTGCGAGACCAACCCCACCTGCCGGCGCAGGCTTTCGAGCGTCATCGAGCGCAGCGGCAGCCCGTCGATGCGGATCTCGCCGGCAGTGGGCTCGTAGAAGCGCGGCACCAGTGCCATCATCGTGGTCTTGCCCGCCCCCGAGGGGCCGACCAGCGCCACGGTCTCGCCGGGCTGCACCGTCAGCGACACGCCGTGCAGCACGCCGCGCGCGCCGTCATAGGTGAACTCGACATTGTCGAAAGCGATCTCGCCGCGCAGGGCCGGGGCCTCGCGCGCCTCCGGTGCGTCGGCGATCTCGGGATGCTCGGCCAGAAGCTCGAGATAGCGGCGGAAGCCCGCGATGCCGCGGGGGTAGAGCTCGATCACCGCCGCGATCTTCTCCAGCGGACGGAAGAACACCCCCACCAGCAGCAGGAAGGCGACGTAATCGCCGGTGCTCATCTGGCCCTCGAAGACAAACCCCGCGCCGGCCACCATCACCACCACCTGCACCAGCCGCATGCCGGAATATTGCAGCGCGCTCAGCGCCGCCATGATGCGGTAGGCGTCGAGCTTGGTGGCTCGGTATCGGGCGTTGTCCTCGGCGAAAAGGGCGCGCTCATGCGCCTCGTTGGTGAAGGCCTGCACCACGCGGATGCCGCCGATGCTCTCCTCGAGCCGCACGTTGAAGGCACCGACGCGGCCGTAGATCGCCTGCCATGTCCGGGTCATCCGGCCGCCATAGACCGCCAGCAGCCAGCCCATGGCCGGAACGATCACCAGCGTCATCAGCGCCAGCGGCGGGTGCAGCCAGAGCATCAGGCCAAAGGCGCCTGCGAAGGTCATTATGGCGATGAAGAGATCCTCGGGACCGTGATGGGCGACCTCGCCGATCTCCTCGAGGTCGCGGGTCACCCGGGCCACCAGCTTGCCGGTCTCGGCGCGGTCGAACCAGCCCCAGCCGAGCCGGGTCAGGTGGCCGAAGGCGCGGGCGCGCATCTCGGTCTCTATGTTGATGCCCAGCATGTGGCCCCAATAGGTCACCACCAGCATCAGCCCGGCATTGATCACGTAGACGCAGACCAGCGCCACGGAGGCCAGCACGATCAGCCCCCAGTCGCCGCCCGGCAGCAGGTGGTCGATGAAGCCCGCGATGGCCAGCGGAAAGGCCAGCTCGAGCAGGCCCGAGAGCACGGCGGAGCCGAAATCGAGCCAGAAGAGCCGCATGTGCGGGCGGTAGTAGTCGAAGAATTGTCGAAGCATATCGGGCCTTACACGGGGAGGGCGACGGGGGAGCCGTCGGCGCGAGTCATGACCTCCATGCGCGCGCCATAGATGTCATGAAGTCGGGCCGGGGTCATCAGCGCGGCAGGTGTGCCTTCGAAAACCAGCCGCCCGGACTTGAGCGCGACGATATGGTCGCAGTAGCGCGCCGCCATGTTGAGATCGTGCAGCACCACGACAACCGAGCGCCCCCGCGCGCGGCTCAGGCGCTGCACCAGTGTCAGCACCTCGACCTGATGCGCGATGTCGAGCGCCGAGATCGGCTCGTCAAGCAGCAGCGTCCCGGCCTCCTGCGCGATCAGCATCGCGAGCCAGGCCCGCTGCGCCTCGCCGCCCGAGAGCGTGTCGACGCGGCGCTCGGCGAGCGGCGCGAGCCCGCAGGCCGCGATGGCGGACTGGGTGGCGGCGCGGTCATCAGGGCCGGGGCGGCCGAGCGCACCGTGCCAAGGGTAGCGCCCGAGCGCGGCAAGCTCGCACACGGTCAGCCCTTCGGCAGCGGGCGGGTGCTGTGGCAGGTAGGCAAGATGGCGGGCCAGCGCTTTGCTCGGCCAGTCGCGCAGCGGTCTGCTGCCGAAGGCGATGGTGCCCTGCGTCGGCTGGCTCTGGCGCGAGAGCAGCTTCAGCAGGGTCGACTTGCCGGAGCCGTTATGTCCGATCAGCCCGATAACCTTGCCGCGCGGCAGGCTGAGGTCGAGCCCGTGCAGCAGGGTGCGGCCGGGCACGGTCAGGGTGACGTCGGAGAGGGTGTAGAGCGCGGTCATGTCGGGCGCCTCAGCATCAGCCAGATCAGCCAGGGCGTACCAAGGAGTGACGCGAAGAGACCGAGCGGCAGGTCATAGGGAAAGCTCGCCATACGGGCACCGAAATCGGCGGCGAGCATGAGGGCGGCGCCAAGCGCGGCGCTGCCGAGCATGTGCGGAACCGCCTGCGCGAGCCCGATGCGCCGCGCGAGGTGCGGCGCCATCAGCCCGACGAAGCTCAGCGGACCGACGAGCACGGTGGCCGCGCCGGTGGCCAGCGCCGCCAGCGCGACGACGGCGAGCGTCGCGCCGCGCAGCGGCAGGCCGAGCGCCCGGGCGACCTCGGGGCCGAGCGGCAATATTGTGAGCCAGCGTGCCATCATCACCACCGCCGCGCAGGCGAGGCCGAGCAGGGCGCAGAGCAGCGCCGCGCCGGAGCCTGTGAGTGCCGAGGCCGAGCCCGAAAGCCAGGCGAGCACGGCGAAGCTCTTCATCGTGCCGGCGGCCATAAGGATCGACAGCAGCGCCGCGGCCAGCGACGAGACAGCGACCCCCGCCAGAAGCAGGCGCTCGGGACGTGCGTCGCGCCCCAGCACGACGCCGGTGAGCACCGCCATGGCCAGCGCGCCGCCAAGCGCGGCACCGCCGCTCAGCGCCAGCGCCGTCGGCGTCGCGGCGAGAAACAGCACCCCGGCATAGCCGATCGCAGCACCACCCGAGACGCCAAGCACCTCCGGCGAGGCCAGCGGGTTGGCCGTCAGCCGTTGCAGCGCGGCGCCCGCCAGCGCCAGCAGGCCGCCGGCGGCGGCAGCCCCTGCGAGCCGGGGCAGGCGGTTGGGCAGGAACAGGGCGAGGCTCTCTCGGTCAAGGAGGCTCCAGCCATCGGGCGTGCGGCCGAGCATCAGCAGCACGGCCAGAAGCAGCACCACGCCAAGCGCCATGAGCGCCACCCGCCGCAGCGGGTGCGCGGCGCGCGGGAGCTGTGCGTCGGGGGCGGGGGGCGGCGTGGCGCGCAGGCGCGGCAGCAGCCAGAGCAGCAGCGGCCCGCCGATCAGGCCGGTGACCGCACCGGTGGGGAACATCTCGGCGCCATGACCGGCGGCGGTCAGCACCAGCCCGTCGACCAGCGACAGGAGCGCCGCGCCGGTGAACGGTGCCAGCGCGAGGATCTGCCCAGGGCGGCGCGCCCCCAGCGCGCGCGCTAGAGCCGGCGCGGCGAGGCCGACGAAGGCCACCAGCCCGACGGCGGCCGAGACGCTTGCCGCCAATACGCAGGCCAGAGTCACTGCCAGCGCCCGCACCCGGCCCACCGAGAGCCCCAGCGAGCGCGCGCTCTCGGCCTCGAGCCCGAGCACTGACAGCGGCCGCGCCATCAGCGCCGCGAGGCCTGCGCCGAGCGCCAGCACAAGCGCCAGCGCCAGCACCGGCCCCCAGCCCGTCTGCACCAGCGAGCCGCCAGTCCAGATCACAAGCGAGAACAGGTATTGCCCCTGCGCCAATGTCAGCGCGCCTGCGAGCGACGAGGCGAAGAGCGAGACCAACATGCCCGCGATCACCATGGTCACCGGGTGGAAGCCGCGCAGCGCGCCCATCCCCATGACCAGCGCCGCAGCCGCGAAGGCGCCCGCCAGCGCCACCGGGGCGCGGCCCCAGCCGAGCAGGCTTGGGCAGAGCACCGTCACCGCCACCAGCGCCAGCTGCGCGCCGGAGGAGATCCCGAGCGTCGAAGGATCGGCGATCGGATTGCGCAGCACCACCTGCAATAGCGCCCCCGAAAGCCCGAGACAGCCCCCCGCGACCAGCGCCATGGCCCCGCGCGGCATGTGGCCATAGAGCATGAGAAGCTCGTCGAGGATCAGGGCGTCGGGCGTCAACTCGCCCGGCAGGCCCGAGGGCGCGGCCAGCGCCCAGAGCAGGGCCGAGAGCAGGAAGGTGACGGGGAGCGCGAGCTTCATGCCATGCGCTCCAGCGCCTCGGCGGCGAGCCGGGCAAAGCGCAGCGCCGCCGGAACCGCGCCGAACGGATTGACCGGGGGCAGGACCTCGAAGCGCCCCTCGGCCACCGGCGCGAGCCGGTTCCACAGCACCGAGCGCCGCAGCCCCGGCGCCGCCTCGGGCGGGATCGGACCGACCGAGAGGATGCGCGCCTCGGGGCGGGCGGCAAGCCGCTCGAGCGGGGTCGGCGCGGCGAAGCTGAACTCGGTGGGTGCGGTCCAGGCGTTCTCGAGCCCGAGGAGCGTCGCGACATTGCCGAACATGCTGTCGGGCCCGAAGGCGCGGAAATGCCGCGCGTCGCCGATCTGGACGATATAGACCGGCCGGTCGCGCAGCGGCGCTAGCCGCGCGCGCAGGGCCTCGAGCGTCTGAATGGCATCGCGTTCGACCGCGCGCGCCGCCGTCTCGCGGCCAAGCCTTTCGGCCAGCGCGTGCGTCGCGGATACCGCGAGGGGGACGGGCGATTCACCGGTATAAACGGCGTGTGACATCACCGGCGCGATGGCCTCCAGCCGGGGCGCGATCTGCGCGTACCACGGCGAGGTCAGGATCAGCGTCGGGCGGGTGAGCTGCAGCAGCTCGAAATTCGGCGACCCGCGCAGGCCGAGATCGGTGACGCTCTCGGGGACGCTCGGCTCGATGGCGTCGGCGCGAAAGCGGATCAGCTCGCAGGCGGCGACCGGCGTCACCCCGAGCGCCAGCGCCGACTCGAGCATCGCCCAGTCGATCGCCGCGACACGCTCCGCTTTCGCGCCGGCCGAGAGCGCGGGCGCCGCGGCGAGGGCCAGCGACGACAAAGCGCCGCGCAAAACCGCGCGGCGCTTCAGGGTTGGTACAAAAGAGATCACCACTTCCAGGTCAGGCGGGCCTGCACGGTGCGTCCGTCGCCGTAGTAGCAGCCGAAGGAGCCGCAATTGGCGACATAGGCCTCGTCAAAGAGGTTCGACACGTTGACCGACAGCCCGAGATCCTCGGTCAGGGCGTAGGAGGCCTGAAGGTCGACCAGCGTCACGTCCTCGAGATCGTAGCTGTTGGCCGCATCACCGTAGCGCGCGCCGATGTAGCGCACGCCGCCGCCGAGTTGCAGGCCATCGAGCGTGCTGCCGGAGGCGAACTCGTAGTTCAGCCAGAGGCTCGCATTGTGCTCGGGCGCGTTGGCCAGCGCGTTGCCGGCGTTGTCGCCGCTCAGCACCTTGGTGTCGTTCCACGTGTACTGGCCGCGGATGTTCCAGCCCTCTGCCAGATCGGCGGAGCCTTCGAGCTCGATGCCGCGCGACAACACCTCGCCCTCCTGCCGATAATCACCGATGCCGTTGCTGTCGGTATAGGCCGAGAGCACGTTCTCCTGCCGCAGGTTGTAGACCGCCGCGGAGAAGAATCCGTCGAAGCTGAGCGGCTGGTACTTCACGCCCGCCTCCCACTGCCGCCCGCGGGTCGGCTCGAAGGCCGTGCCGCTGTTGTCGGTGCCGATCTCGGGATCGAAGGAGGTGGCATAGCTCAGGTAGGGCGCAAGGCCGTTGTCGAACACATAGGAAATGCCGGCGCGACCGGTGGTGGCCTCGTCATCCTGATCGACCGACGAGCTGCCGGCGAAGTTGGTGTAGGTGCTGCCGGTCTGGCTGGTCCAGTCGTGGCGCAGGGCGATACTGGCGCGCCAGTTTCCCAAGGCCATCTCGTCCTGTGCGTAGAGGCCGATCTGCTCGAGCGTCAGGTCGTCGGCCGAGACATACCACGCATCGCTCAGGTTGGCGCCACCATAGCTCGGATCCGAGTAGCTGATCGAATCCGCGTACTTGAAGCCGCTCTCGCTTTCGACACCGTAGCGCCGTGCGTCGAGGCCAAGCACTAGCGTGTGCGCGACGGCCCCGGTGTCGAAGCGACCGTTCAGGCGCAGGTCGAGATTGCGGGTGTAGCTGTCTTCCGAGGTGGTGTTGGCGCCTCTGTTGATGGTGTCGCCATCCGCGTCGAGCCCGCTGACATAGAAGCCGGTATAGTCCCAGTCGAACTTCTGGTAGCGGAAATTGGCCTCGACCGACCACGCTGCGTTGAGCTCGTGACGGGCGGAGAAGCCGAGGTTGAGCATTTCGCGCTCGCTCTCGTCATCGCTCGGGTCGCCCGCATAGAAGCTGCGAAGGTCCTCGTCATCGACCTCGCCGACAAGCCCGTAGGGCACGCCCGCCGGGGTGATCGGGCTGTCCTTCAGCCAGGAGCCCAGGAATTCGATCTGGCTGGCGGCGGTCGGTGCCCAGCGGGTGGCGAGGCCGATATACTTGCGTTCGTTGGTCAGCTCTTCGACGTCTTCCTCGCTGTCGCGCGCGACGGCGGTGATGCGGGCGGCGAAGGTGTCGGAGAAGGCGTGGTTGTAATCGACGAAACCCTCCGTGGCCTTGGGATCGCCGATGCCGACGCCGAGCTCACCGAAGCTGAGGAATTGCGCCCGCTTCTGGATCTGGTTGATCACCCCGCCGGGAATGCCGGCGCCGTAGAGTGCCGAGGACGGCCCCTTGAGCACCTCGACGCGCTCGAGCGAGTAGATCTCGAAGGCCGGCGCGCCGAGATCGCGGATCAGGCGCAGCCCGTTGAGATATTGCGCGTCCGAGCCGTCGAAGCCGCGGATGGTCGGCGCATCGAAGCGCGGGTCGGTGCCATAGGGCTGCGCCGTCAGGCCGGCGGTGTAGCCCAGCGTGTCGCCCAGCGTGGTGGCGCCCTGATCCTCGATCTGCTCGCCGGTGATCACCGAGATAGATTGCTGCGTCTCGAGGATCGGCGTGCCGGTCTTGGTGGCGGTGGCGGCGGTGCTGGCGACGTAGCCGGGCACCGGATCGGAGGGATCGGCGCTGCCGTCGACGACCAGCGTGCCGAGGTCGTAAAGGTCTGCGGTGGATTGCGCCGTGGCGGCACTGGCCAGCGCCAGAAGGCTTGCGCCCGCGACGAGGGCGGCTCGAATGGGATGGGTCATGTCACTGTCCGGAGCGTTGCTGTTATTTCCCGATCAAATAGATCGGATATTAGTGGCCTGCTTGTATGGGACCGGCGGGCTTTGAAGCATCCGGGACAAATCTGCGCCGCCGCCACTCGCCCGGGGTTTCGCCATGCCGGGCCCGGAAGGCCCGCGTGAGATGGGCCTGATCGGCAAAGCCGCAGGCGGCGGCGATCTCGGCGAGGCTCAGCTTCGCGTCGGGCATCATCGCCTCGGCGGCATCGATCCGCAGCGTCATCAGCCATTTCTGCGGCGTCTGGCCCCGGCTGGCGCGGAAGCCGCGGGTCAGCCAGCTCTCCGACAGACCCGCCACCTCGGCCAGCTCGGCGCTGGTGATGCGCCGGTGCAGCGCCGCGCGGGCGTGGGCCTCGAGGCGCTGGAGGAGATGCGGCGGCAACCCGCCGCGCTCGCCACCGGGGGCGGGCGGGCCGAGATCGAGCACCTCCGAGAGCAGCGACGAGAGCAGACCATCGCTCGACAGATCGGGGCGCAGCGGACGCTCGACCTCGTCGGCGATCATCCGTGCCAGCGCCTCGATCATCGGCGTGGCGCGCGCAAGGCGGGGTGTCGTCAGAGCCTCGCGCGGCTGGTCGCGGAGGCGCTGGCGCAGGGGGCCTGAATCGAGGTGAAGGTCGAGATGCGCGAAACTGCCGCCGGTCTCGAAGCGGCTCCAGAGCGGCACATGCGCCGGAACGTACATCACCGAGACATCGCCCTGCCACGGCTCGCCGTCAGAAGCCCGCAGCTGCAATCCCTCGCCGCCGCCGAGAAAGACCACGAGCCGGGGATCCGGGGCGCTGTAGAAGCCACCGCCGCCAGCCTCGCCATGCACGTGCCAGACATCCGCGATCACCCCCGGCCACCTCCGCCAACGGAGCGGACGCAGCGTGCGGATGGCACGGGTTTCGGCGGTCATGCGGGGCATGAAGGTCATTGGGAGGCGCTCGGCAGGGAGGTTGGATGGCAGCCTGGCGGACCGTCCTGCGGCTTGCTGAGCGACACCCTGATCGCATTTCTTAGTGGAATAGTCAAGTAATGCGCCGACGCCCCACGGCTGGCCTCCGGACCGATGCAGATGAAAGAGCTCCGGCACAGGCCCGGCGTCCTGAGATCAATCCCGACGCTGGGTCGCGCGACAACCTGCGCCGCTCTGCATGGCCCGCGGTCAGGACCAGTAGGCGGCGGAGACGAATTCCCCCTTCTGCAAGCCCTGCTCCGGCAGCCAGGCGCGCGCGTCGAGCGCCTGGGCCTTCTCCCCCGCAAAGAACACGTAGCGATCCGCAGCCGGCACACTCAGCGCCTTGAGCGCGGCGAGCGGCGTCTCGTCGCCGCCCCGCAACACCCAGCGCAGCGACACGCCCTCGGGATGGCGCACGGGCTGGATG
Source organism: Salipiger bermudensis (assembly GCF_019801965.1). Lineage (GTDB taxonomy): Bacteria > Pseudomonadota > Alphaproteobacteria > Rhodobacterales > Rhodobacteraceae > Salipiger > Salipiger bermudensis_A. The sequence continues at coordinate 51,572 of NZ_JAHVIA010000011.1, read as the reverse complement.
TCGGCGGCCTCCGGCACGAAGAGCACGGCCTCGCCACGGGTGTCGGCGGGCATCGCCTCGAGGATGCGGATCATCACCGGCATCGCGGTCTCGTCCCCGACGAGCCCCATCCAGCCGGCCATCTCGGGGATACCGCCACCGCCGGGGCCGGTCATCGCGATCTCGGTGCCGGGAGCGATCCGGTCGCACCAGTCCGTCACCCGCCCGCCCTCGTGGCGGAACACGTCGAAGGTCATGCGGGCGGCGGCCCCTGCGCGCTCGATGGCCCGCGTGGTGTAGACCGGCCGATGCCAGGCCGTCATGCCGCCGGGCCAGCGCGTGGCGCCGCTGGCGTCGGTCTCGGGCCAGCCCGCGCCCTCGGGGCCGAAGAGCAGGCGGAAATGCAGCCCACCCTCGGCGAAACGCGCCAGGTCCGGCCCCTCCATCACCACGCGACTGTAATTCGGCGACAGGCGCCGCGCCGAGACCACAGTTGCGCGCGACTGGTTGCCCGGCTGGCGCCCCGCCAGATCCTCCTGCCAGCGCGGCACGACGCCATGCTCCGCGAGCCGTTCGGCCAGCAGATCGCGCGCGAGCTGCAGCGCCACCGCGTCGGGGCTGTCCAGCCGCAGCCGCGTGCCGGCGCCGTCCGGCGTCACCGTCAGGGAGCCGCGCGGCAGCGCGATGGTGAGGCTGTCAGCGGTCTCGGTGACGGGCCGTTCGGCCCGCGCAGCAAGGCTGCGGAAGGTCGAGATCGCGGTGGGACTGTCGATTTCAAGCGTGGCATCGGCGCGCTGCATGGGAACCTCGGCGGATCTGTCATCGCGCCGCCGCGGTCACAGATGATGCGGGCAGGGCGCTGACGTCATGTTGGGGAGAGGGGGATCACGAGGGATCCAGCTGGGCACGGCCTGGCTCGGCGCAATCTCGTCGAGCGGGCGGAGCGTGTCAAGCGATGCGGGTTGCCCAAACGCAAAGAGGCGGGCCCCTTCGGGTCCGCCCTTGCGTGGCTACGTCCCTGGCTGCCTTGGCTTGGTGGCGACGTCGCTGCCTTTGAAAGGTCGCTGCGTAGCTGCCGAGCTGGGTCGCTTGGTGCGTTGCTCTTGGGCCCTGACTACGCCCCGGCACGGGAGCCGTCAAGAGAAAAGCGAGCAAAAACAATTAGTTGAGTTATTTTGTCGGGCTTTACAGCCAGGTATTTAAATCAGGGCTCATGGCCGGAAGCTGGCGCGTGCGAATTTCTCTTTCGGCTCAAATCCCTAGCCGTCCCCTCCGAAGCGGACGGGCGCGACCGGCGCGGCACCGGTGGAGCGCCGCGCCGGTCTCGTCTCGGCAACCTCCGGACAGTTGCAGCCGCCATGCGGCTCTGGCACAACCTCGGAACCGGCCACGCCGAGGGCTCGATGCCTCACGCGACGCCCCGTAAGCAGGGCCGTACAAGGCCCGCACCGCACCGCTGCTCCCGACAGAGAGAGGACACCCCGATGCCGTCTGCGAAGGATCAGCTTCCGGTTCACCTGCTGACCGGCTTCCTGGGGGCAGGCAAGACCACCCTTCTGAACCGGATGATGGCAGATCCGGCGCTGCGGGACACCGCGCTCGTCATCAACGAGTTCGGGTTGGTCCCGGTGGATCATGATCTCGTGCGCGAGGGCCGGGAACGGCCGGTGGTGACCACCGCAGGCTGCATCTGTTGCACCGTCGGCAGCGATCTGCGCGCCTCGCTCGAGCAGTTGCTGCACGGCCGCAAGACCGGTGAACTGCCGCCCTTCCGCCGGGTCATCGTCGAGACCACCGGGCTCGCCGATCCGGCGCCGATCATCAACAGCCTGATTCCCGGCGGCATCGACGCGCGCTCGCTGGCCGATCACGCGGTGGCGCGCGCCTTCCGGCTGTCGGGCGTGATCGCGGTCGTCGATGTCGAGGGCATCGGGGCCGCGCTGGCGGCGCATCCCGAGAGCGTGAAGCAGATCGCCTTCGCCGACCACGCCATTCTCACCCGCACCGATCTCTGCCCCGCAGGCGACTGGCCCGAGCGGCTGCGCGCGCTCAACCCCGCGATCGAGCTTCATGATGCGGCGGATCCGGGCTTTGATCCGGCGCGGCTGCTGACCCCCGGAAGCTATGCCGCCTTCGGCAAGGGAGAAGGCGTCACGCGCTGGCTCGCGGCAGATCGGCGGTCGGGCGCGCATCCCGACGGCGCGCATTTTCACGGCCTGAACCGCCACGGATCGGTGCTTGCGGTGCCGCTGACCTGCGAGAGCCCGCTGCGGCCCGCGGAGCTGCAGCGCTTCCTGTCGCGGGTCACCGCGGCGCCGGACGCGGGCCTGCTGCGGATCAAGGGCCTCGTGGCGCTGCAGGACGATCCGTCCCGCCCGGTGGTGGTCCATGTCGTCGGCCACCGGATCTACCCGGTGCGGCGTATCGAGCACTGGCCCGACGGCGTGGCGGAGAGCCGTCTGGTGGTGATCGGCACGGCTCTGGACGAGGATGCCCTGCGCAGGGACTTCGCGGCGCTCTGCGGGATTGCGTCGGGCTCAGCCAGCCTGCACCTGGCGCTCCGGCGCCCCTAGACGGAGGCGGGCGCCGCCGGATCGCGGCGCCCCTCCCGGGTCACTCGAGGCAGTCGCTCAGGCTGGTCGCAAGGTTTCGCAGCACCTGCGGGTAGAGATCCGGGCCGGGCGTCAGCTCGGTGCCCAGCGGGTCCATCACGCCGGTCCGGGCATCGGTGCCGCGGAACACGGTGGCGATCAGGTTGGCATCGTATTGCGGCTCGCTGAAAGCGCAGGTCACGCCCAGCTCGGCAACCTTGCCCTGGATCTCCTCGATGCGCGCCGGGCTCGGATCCGAGGCATCGGCAAGGGTGATCGAGCCGGCGGCGGGAATGTCGAAGCGGGTCTCGAAATACTGGTAGGCATCGTGGAAGACCACGAAGTTCTCGCTGCGAAGCGGCGCGAGCGTCGCGGTGATTTCGCCGATGAGGGCCTCGAGCTCGGCCTTCCCGGCCTCGGCATTGGCGGCGTAGGTGCCGGCATTCTCCGGGTCGAGCGCCGAAAGCTCTGCCGCGATCACATCGAGCCAGACCTTGCCATTTTCAGGGTCGAGCCAGGCATGCGGATCGTTGCCATGATGGTCATGATCATGGTCTTCATGCTCTGCATGGTCCTCATGATCATGGTCTTCGTGATCGTGATCGTCGTGCTCCGCATGGTCGTCATGATCATGGTCGTCATGATCGTGATCGTCATGCTCGGCGTGCTCCTCATGGTCATGGTCGTCATGATTATGATCGTCGTGTTCGGCGTGCTCCTCGTGATCGTGGTCATGCGCCTCGAAGGTCACGCCTTCGCGGAACGCCAATTCGGTCGTGCCGTCAGTCTCGATCAGTTCCACCACCCGGGCATCCGACGCAAGCGCCTCGATCGATCCGGCCATCCACGGCACCAGCGCCTCGCCGATCCAGAACACCGCGTCGGCCTGGTCCAGAGCCCTTGCCTCGGAGGGGCGCAGCGAATAGCCGTGCGGCGACGCGCCGGGCTGCACCAGCAGATCGGGGCTGCCGAGATCGCCCATCACGATCGACACCAGCGAGTGGACCGGCGGGATATCGGTTGCGACCGACGGCACGTCGGCGCCGGCCGCGCCGGCCAGACCGAGGGCGGAAACGGTCCCGAGGAAGAAGGAAGAACGCATGGGATACTCCGCGTTATGTTGTAACATCGTGACGACCCGTATATGGAATACTATAACATAGCAAGACGGGTCTTCGAGGGCGCAGAATGGAATCGGTCGGAATGACGGCGCATGATCACGGAAGCTGCAAAGCCGAACGGCTCGCGGCCGCGCATGGCTTTTGCGATGCGCACCGCCTGCATTTCACCGCGGTACGGCGGCGCGTCTTCGAGATCCTGCTCGACGAGCACAAGGCACTCGGCGCCTACGACATCCTCGCCCGTCTGAAGGCGGAAGGCTTCGGCTCGCAGCCCCCCGTCGCCTATCGAACGCTCGACTTTCTCGTCAAGCACGGCTTCGTGCACCGGATCGAACGGCTGAACGCCTATGTCGCCTGCGTCCATCCTTGCGAGACCCACGACCCGGCCTTCATGATTTGCCGGCTATGCAACACCGTGGCCGAGACCAGCGCGCTGCCGTCGCGCGGGATGCTCGGCCCGGCGGCCCGCGAGGCCGGTTTCGAGATCGAGCAGACCGTGGTCGAGGCCATCGGGGTCTGCCCGAGCTGTCGTGCGGAAGGAGTGGCCGGATGAGCCTGTTTGAATTTTCCAATGTCACGCTGCGGATCGGCGACACGACAATCCTGACGCATGTCTCCATGCGGATGGAGCCCGGCGAGATCGTCACCATCGTCGGGCCCAACGGCTCGGGAAAGTCGACGCTGCTGCGGCTTCTGATCGGCTCGCTCGCGCCCACCGGCGGGCGCATCAGCAAGGCGCCGAAGCTGCGCATCGGCTATGTGCCGCAGCGGCTGGCCATCGACCCGACGCTTCCGATGACCGCGGCAAACCTGCTGGGGCTGCGCCGCAAGGTCAGCACGGCGGAGATCTCGCAGGCGCTGGAGGAGGCCGGGGTCGGCGGGCTCGAGCGGCGGCAGGTCAGCGACCTGTCGGGCGGCCAGTTGCAGCGGGTGATGTTGGCGCGGGCGCTGCTCGGTGCGCCCGAGCTTCTCGTGCTCGACGAGGCCACGCAAGGGCTCGACCAGCCCGGCACCGCCGCCTTCTACCGGCAGATCGAGGACGTGCGGCGCAGCCGGGGCTGCGGCGTCCTGATGGTCAGCCACGACCTGCACGTGGTGATGAGCACGAGCGACCGGGTGATCTGCCTCAATGGCCATATCTGCTGCGAGGGCGAGCCCAGCCACGTGGCCTCCGCGCCGGAATACCGGGCGCTGTTCGGCGAGGGCACGCGCGGGGCGCTGGCGCTCTACACTCACCATCACAACCACCGCCACGACTGTGGTGCGAGCGAGGCGGCAGAATGAGCCTGTTGGACGATTTCATGATCCGCGCGGTGCTGGCGGGGCTTGGCCTTGCGCTCGCGGCGGCGCCGTTGGGCTGTTTCGTGGTCTGGCGGCGCATGGCCTATTTCGGCGACGCCACCGCGCATGCGGCGATCCTCGGCGTGGCGCTGGCGCTCGGCTTCTCGGTATCGATCTTCAGCGGCGCGCTGGTGGTGGCGCTGATCATGGCGCTGACCGTCTCGACGCTCAGCGGCCGGGGCTTCGCGATGGACACGATCCTCGGCGTTCTGGCGCACTCGGCGCTGGCCTTCGGACTGGTGGGCGCCTCGTTCCTGAGCGGCGTCCGGATCGACCTGATGGCCTATCTCTTCGGCGACATCCTCGCGGTGATGCCCTCCGATCTGGTGGTGATCTGGGGTGGCGCCGCGCTGGTGGTCGGGCTCATCACCTGGCGCTGGTCGGCCCTGCTGACGGCGACGCTCAACCCCGATCTCGCCCGCGCCGAAGGCATCGATCCCGACCGCGAGCAGCTGGTGCTGACGCTGGCGCTGGCGATCACCGTGGCGGTCGCGATCAAGGTGGTGGGCGCGCTGCTGATCACCGCCATGCTGATCATCCCGGCCGCGGCGGCGCGGCCCTTCAGCCGCTCCCCGGTGAGCATGGCCGGGTTGGCGCTGGTGATGGCGGCGGTCTCGGTGATCGGTGGCGTGCAGGCGTCCTACCAGCTCGATTCCCCGACCGGACCGACCATCGTCTGCGTCGCGGCAACGCTCTTCCTGCTGTCGCTCTCCACCTCACGGCTGGGCCGGCACCACTAGCGCCGGCCCCGGGCTCAAACCGTCCGGGCCCCGGAGGCCGGTCGATAGGCGGTGTCCCGCCGCAGCGTGGCGCGCTCGACCTCGCCGAGATGGGCGAGCGCCGCATCGGTATCGCCACCATGGCGCGCCAGCGCGCGCTGCCAGAGCCGCAGCGCCGAGCGCGGCGACCAGGGCAGGGCGGCCTGCGCCAGCCAGCGGCGCAGGTCCGGGGGCAGACGGTCGAAACGCGCCATCGCATCGCCTTGCCGGCTGCGCCGCTTCAGGCTGCTGCGCAGGTTGCTGATGCGCGCAGCCATCAGGCCGCCTCGGTAGCGCGACGCCAGCCCGGGAAAGGATCCTCGAGCGTTGTCCAGAGCTCTGGCGTGAAGCCGGTATCCGCCTTCACCAGCGCCGCATCGAGCGCCGCAGTGATCGCCGCCCTGTCCATCCCCGCGCCGATGAAGACCAGCTCCTGACGGCGGTCGCCGAAGGGCTCCTGCCAATGCTGTTCGAGATAGGCGCGCGCCTGCGGATGATCCGGGCGGCGGCTTTCCGGCACCGTCGCCCACCACATGCCCATCGGCTTGATGGTGCTGAGCGCACCGGCCAGCGAGAACTCCGCCAGCCAATCGGGCCGGGTGGCGATCCAGAAATGCCCCTTGGCGCGGATCACCCCCGGCAGCGGCCCGTTCAGCACGTCGTGGACCCGCTGCGGATGGAACGGCCGGCGCGCCCGGTAGACGAAGGAGGAGACCCCGTATTCCTCAGTTTCGGGGACATGGTCATTGAAGCCGTAGAGCTCCTTGGCCCACATCGGGTGCAGGTGCGCCTTGTCGAAATCGAAGAGCCCGGTGTCGAAGATGCGCTCCTGCGGCACCCGGCCGTAATCGGCCTCGATGATCTGCGCGTCGGGGTTCAGGGAGGTGACAATCAGGCGGGCGGCATCGCGCCGCTCGGGACCGGCGTCGCCGGCCTTGTTCAGCACCACGATGTCGGCAAACTCGATCTGGTCGACCAGCAGGTCGACAAGCGTGCGCTCGTCCTCGCTGCCCAGGGACTCGCCGCGGTCGCGGAGGAAATCGTGGCTGGCATAGTCCGACAGCAGGTTCACCGTGTCGACCACTGTCACCATCGTGTCGAGTCGCGCCACGTCGCTCAGGCTCGCGCCGGTCTCGTCGCGGAAATCGAAGGTCGCCGCCACCGGCAGCGGCTCGGCGATGCCGGTGCTTTCGATCAGCAGGTAATCGAACCGGCCCTCCTCGGCGAGCCGGCGCACCTCGACCAGCAGGTCGTCGCGCAGGGTGCAGCAGATGCAGCCATTGGTCATCTCGACCAGCTTTTCTTCCGTCTGGCTGAGATCGGCGCCGCCTTCGCGCACCAGATCGGCATCGATGTTCACCTCCGACATGTCGTTGACGATCACCGCGACGCGGCGACCCTCCCGATTGTTGAGAACCTCGTTCAGCAGGGTGGTCTTACCGGCCCCGAGAAAGCCGGAAAGAACGGTGACAGGCAGGCGCGAATCCGGAGCGGGCATCGAAGTCTCCTACGTTATGCAATGTTATATCATAACGTATACACCTGCGACGGACGCGCTCGCAACCCGGTTTGTGATTCCGATGAGCGAAGCCACGCTTGAGGATGCCCGCACCTGTCCACGCCACGGCAACAAGATCCGGATCATCGCCCGTAAGACGCATTGCCGAGCGAGCAACTGCGGCGCGCTGCGCGCTTGCCGATGCGTGAAAGGGCGGCCCCGGAGGGTCGCCCTTTTCCTCACCTGGCCCTTTTCCTCAGCTGGGATGTCGAAGGCCGGCCCGGCCAAGATGCCTCCGCATGGCGGAGCTCGCGCGCTAGATCAGCAGCACGTCCGCATCGGTGACGACCGAGTCGTAGAACGTCACCGTGGTGGCGCCGTAGGTCATCACCGTGTTGTCGCCGACATAGGAGAAGGCCACGACATCTGCGATGTCGACCCCTCCGGGAGCTTCGGTGAGATAGACCTGATCGAGCCCCTCCTCGAAATCGAAGACCTTGTCGTTGCCGTCGTCGGCATCGAACACAAAGACGTCCATCCAGCCTTCGTCATCGTCGCCGGGCGCGCTGTTGCTGAATTGCGGATTGTCTCCGTAGAGAACATCGTCTCCGTCGCCGCCGATGATGGTGTCGTTGCCGTCCTGACCGTAGAGCCGGTCATTGTCGGAGCCGCCCATGAGCGCGTCGTCGCCATCGCCGCCATAGAGACGGTCCTCTCCCTGACCGCCCAGCAGGACGTCTTCGCCCGCGCCGCCTTCGAGACGGTCATTCGATGATCCGCCGTCGAGAGTGTCGTCGCCCGCGCCGCCTTTCAGGAGATCACGGTTGGCACCTCCGAAGATCAGGTCGTTGTCATCATTGCCGAGAATGGTGTCGTTGCCGCCGCCCGCGAAGACGGTGTCGTTGCCCTCGAGCGCGTCCAGACGCTGCGGCCGCGAGTCGAGCTCGATGTAATCATCCCCGGGCGTCGGCGGAAATCCGGGCGGTGGGGGAATGATGATGATTGGGTCAGTTGCCATGACAGGTCCTCCTCTTCATGAAGCGGCCCGGCCTCGATCCCGTCACGCGCGAGACCGTCCATATGCAGGAGCCGTGCACGCTGGCGCGAGTTTACCACCACCGCGGCTATTGTTTCTTGATGCGGCGCAATGACGGGTATTTATCAGCACTGTTTTTCAGAGACGCCGCGCCTCATCGGTGCGGGCTGATGTCTGGCAGCCCTGCTGGGCCCCTACTCCGACAGGGCGGGCCGCCCCCTTGCGCCGGAAATAGCCCGCTGAAACACCATCCGAGCAAATCCAGAGCGTGCTTTCGGGAGCGCCGAGACTATTAGATGCGTCAATTTTCTACCCCAGCATTATCATAGCCGGATATATTCCCGGCTCGCCGCGACTGTCTTAGGCTCTGTCTCGCAACACGAGAGGAACCAAGATGGGCGCGCTTGACGGCATCCGAGTACTGAGCTTCAACCACTTCCTGTCCGGCCCCGCCGCGGCGCAGCATCTGGGCGATATCGGCGCCGACGTGATCACCGTCGAACCGCTGGGCGGCGCGTTCCAGCGCAACTGGGCGGTGGCCAACCGCTTCGTCGATGACACCTCGGTCAACCACATCACCACCGGGCGCAACAAGCGCTCGATCGCGGTGGATCTGAAATCGCCTGAGGGCATCGCCACGGTAAAGCGCCTGATCGAGACCGCCGACGTGGTGATGGAGAACTTCCGCCCCGGCACGCTCGACAAGCTGGGCCTGTCGGAAGCCGAGATGCGCAAGGTGAACCCGCGCATCATCTACGCCACCACCACCGGCTACGGCGTCGACGGCCCCTATGCCAAGCGCCCGGGGCAGGACGTGCTGCTGCAGGCGATGACCGGGCTTGCCGCCCATACCGGCAGCATGGAGAGCGGCCCCGTCGCCGTGGGCTCGGTGCCGATCGACCACCACGCCGCAGCACTGACCGTCGCCGGCATCATTGCCGCGCTCTTCGAGCGCGAGCGCACCGGCACCGCGCGGCGGGTCGACGTTAACATGCTGCAGGCCGCGATGGACCTGCAGGGCGAGTCGATCACCGCGTGGATGAACGGCGCCGACCGCGCCGGGCCGCGCGGCGAGGAGGGCATGGCCAACTGGTTCAGCCCCGCACCCTACGGCATTTACGCCGCCAGGGATGGCCACGTGATGATCTCCATGTCGACTCCGCCGCAGCTCGCCGGCGCGCTCGAGCTGCCTGCACTGGCCGAGCTCTCCGCCGATGACGGCTTTTCCAAGCGCGGCGAGATCTCGCGGATGGTGGCCGAGGGCATGGCCCGGCTCAGCCTCGACGAGGCGGTTGCCAAACTCACCGAGGCCGGCGTCTGGCACGAGGTCGTGCAGGATTACGATGGGCTCAAGAACAACCCGCAGGTCGATCACCTCGCGGCCTTCACCGAAACCCCGAGCGCCGGCGGCACGCCGCTGGTCATGCTCTCGCACCCGGTGCGCTACGACGGCGAGACCCCGCCGGTGCGGCTCGCCCCGCCCGCGCTTGGCGGGCAGAGCCGCGAGGTGCTGGCCGAGGCCGGCTTCGAGGCGGGCGAGATCGACCGGCTGATCGCCGAGGGCGTGATCGTGCAATCAGACAAGATGCGCGGCTGAGCCCGCGCCAAGAGACCAACAGGAGCAGACAAGATGGATTTCGCAATCTCCGACGAGATGAAGATGGTCACCGACGCGGTCGGCCGCTTCGTGCGCGAGAAGGTGCAACCCCTCGAGCAGGAAACTGAAGAGGCCGCCAAGATCCCGCCCGAGAAGCTGGCGGCGGTGAAGGCCGAGGCGCAGCAGCTGGGCTTCTACGCCATGAACATGTCGGAAGAGGTCGGCGGCGCGGGGCTCGGCGTGCTCGACATGTGCCTCGTCGAAGAGCAGCTCGGCCAGACCTCGGACGCGCTGATCCGGCGCATCTTCGGGCAGGTCTACCCGATGCTCGAGCAGTTCGAGGGCAAACTGCGCGACAAGTATCTCTACCCCACCGTCAAGGGCGACAAGATCTGCGCCATGGCGATCACCGAGCCGGGCGCCGGCTCGGACGCGGCGGCGATCAAGACCAACGCCTATCTCGATGGCGATGAGTGGGTGCTGAACGGCACCAAGCACTTCATCTCGGATGGCGACATCGCGGATTACGTCATCGTCATGGCGCTGACCGATCCCGAGAAGGGCGCCCGTGGCGGCATCAGCCTGCTGATCGTCGACAAGGGCACGCCGGGCTTCAGCGTGGCGCGCAATCAGGCGATGATGGGCCACCGCGGCTACGGCCATGCCGAGCTGAATTTCGATGATGTGCGCATCCCGAAAGGCAACGTGCTGGGCGAGGTCGGCAACGGCTTCAAGGTGATGATGGCCAATGTGGGCGGCATCCGTCTCGGCCATATCGGCGCCCGCGCCGTCGGCATGGCGAGCCGCGTGCTCGAGATGATGCGCGAGCACGCCGCCACACGGAAGCAGTTCGGCCAGCCGATCGGCGATTTCCAGATGGTGCAGCAGATGATCGCCGACAGCGCGATGGAGATCTTCGCCACCCGCATGATGGTGCTCAACACCGCCTGGGAGCAGGATAACGGGCTCGACCCGCGTGACAAGGTGTCGATGGTCAAGGTGCAGGCTTCCGAGATGCTGGGCCGGGTCGCCGATCGCGGCATCCAGGTCTTTGGCGGCTACGGCTTCACCAAGGAGCTGCCGCTCGAGCGCATCTACCGCGATGCCCGCGTCACCCGCATCTATGACGGCACCTCCGAGGTGCACCGCATGCTCATCGCCCGCTCGGTGATCAAGCGCGGCCTGACCCTCTGAGCCAAGGAGCCTCTCGCATGACCGATCTTCCCGCCAAAGGCGATGCCATCACCTTCCGCAAGACCATGACCGTGGCCGAGCAGGGCTTCTTCACCGGCATCACCGGCAACATGACCAAGACCCATGTCGACCGCGCCCACGCCAAGGGCGCGGGGCTGACCGACATGTCGGTTTTCGAGCTTGCCGCCGCCGGCCTTCTGACCACCGCGCTTGGCCGCCTCGCCGGCCCCGCCTGGCGCATCGGTGACTTCTCGGTGGCCTTCGGCCGGGCCTTTCCGGTCGGCAGCTCGATCGCCGCCACCGCGACCGTCACCGAGGCCACACCCCAGGCCATCGCCTGCGATCTGAGCATCGCCGTCGAGGGTGACGAGGTCATCACCGGCAGCGCGCGCATGGTGCCGCTGGGGGCCTGAGCATGTATGACATCCGCAATATCGACGAGCTGGAGGTGGGCGACCGCGTCTCCGTCTCGAAGACCATCACCGAGGCCGATGGCGCGATGTATATCGCCGCCACAGGCGATTTCGGACCGGTGCATGTCGATGAAGGCTATGCCTCGACCACCCGCTTCGGGGAGCGCCTTGCGCCCGGAATCCTTGTCGCCGGCATCTGCACCTCGGTGCTGACCGCCGAACTGGTGGGCACCGTGGGCGTGTCGATCCGCGACAGCTTCTGGTTCACCGGCGCGGTGCGCTACGGCGACACCATCACCTTCGACATCTGGATCTCCTCCAAGGACGAGGAGAACCGCACCGTCGACTGGCAGGCCTCGGCCAAGAACGAGGAGGGCGTCGAGGTAATGAAAGCCGACGCCACGCTGAAATTCCCGAGAAAGAGAGTCACCGCATGACCATCACGGCCAAGGATCTTCGCGGCATCACCGTTGCCACCGTGCTGCCCTTCGACGAGCAGGGCGCCATCGACTGGGACGGCTACGCCGCCGTGCTCGACCACTGCGCAAAGCCCGAAACCACCGACTGCGTCTTCGTCAACGGCCACGCCGGTGAAGCCACCGCGCTCACCGACGCCGAGAAGCTCGAGGTGATCAAGCGCACCCGCGCGCAGATCTCCAAGGACCAGCCGCTGCTCGCCGGCGTGGTGCCGACCGGCATCCCCGACGCTCTGCGCCAGGCCGAGGCGCTGCGCGAGGCGGGGGCCGACGTGGCGGTGATCTTCCCGCCCGAGGCGCTGGGGGGCGGCAACGCCAACACCTCCGCCGCGGTGAAGATGTACGAGCTGCTGGCCCGCGAGCTGCAGATGCCGCTGTCGCATTTCCAGTTCCCCATCGCCTCCGGCTTCGGCCTCGCCACGCCGGTGCTGGCCGAGATCGCCCAGATCCCCGAGGTGGTGGCGATCAAGGAAGGCTCGGCGACGCTGCTGGCCTATGACGAGAACCGCCGCGCGGTGCAGGCCGCCGATGGCAACACCGCCATCCTGCCGTCGAACTTCCACTGGTTCTTCGCCCAGGTGGCGCTTGGCGGCGACGGCATCCTGTCGGGTCTCGCGAGCCTCGTGCCGGGCCTGCTGGCCGACCTGTGGAAAGCCTCGGAAGAGATGGACCTCGCCAAGATGCGCGCCGCCAATGACCGGCTCTACCCGGTGGTGCGCGCAATCTACGGCCCGGCGCCGGTGATCGACATGCATACCCGCATGAAGGACGGGCTGCAGATGCTCGGCGTGATCAAGAACGCCGACCCGCGCCTGCCGCTTCTGCCGCAATCCGAAGAGGTCCGCGAGGGCGTGCGCAAGGCGCTGATCGCGGCCGAGGTGCTGTGATGGGCGCGGCGGAGAATGGCGGGCTCTATGCCGCCACCATCTGCCCGATGACCGAGGAGGGCGCGCTCGACCGCGCCAGCCTCGAGCGGCATTTCGAAACCGTCCTGTCCGATCCCGGGCAGGCGGGGCTTCTGCTGAACGGCCATGCGGGCGAGGGCATCCACATGTCGCGCAGCGAGCAGGCCGAGGTGGTGCGCATCGCCCGCGAGGTCGCGGGCAAGCGCCGCATCCTCGCCGCGGTGAGCGGCGAGAACACAGCATTCGCGGCGGCCGACGCGCAGGCCGCGCTCGATGCCGGGGCCGATGCGGTGATGGTCTTCGCACCGTTCTCCTGGGCGCTCGGCGCCGACCCCCGCGCCATCGTTGCCCATCACAAGGGCATCGCCGAGGCCACCGGCGCGCCGGTCTACCTGTTCCAGGGCTCGGTGGGCTCGTTCAAGCTCGCCTACACCCCCGACGTGCTGCGCCGCCTGCTCGAGATCGACAGCGTTGCCGGCATCAAAGAAGGCAGCTGGGAGACCAAGTCCTACGAGGTCACCCGCCGCATCGCCCGCGAGATGCGCCCCGACGTGGCCGTCATGGCCTCGGGCGACGAGCATCTCTTCCCCTGCTTCATGATTGGCAGCGACGGCTCTGCGGTCAGCCTCTCGGCGCTTGTGCCCGAGCTGATCACCGCGCTCGATACCTCGGTCCGGCAAGGCCTCATCGCTCCGGCGCAGGAGATCCACGCCGCGCTCTTCGGCCTTGCACGCCTGATCTACGCCGCGCCCGGCCATCTTGCCGCCGCGCGCCTCAAGGCCTGCCTCGCCGAGCTGGGCCGCATCGACACCCCCGCCTGCCGCGCCCCGACCCCGCGCATCGAGAGCGACGAGCTCGACGCGCTGATGACCGCGCTGCGCCCCTGCCTGGAGCTGATCCCATGAGCCAATTGCAAACCCATATCGTCTTTGTCGATGTCGACCCGGAAGACGAGGCCGCCTTCGACGAATGGTACGAGACGGTGCACCTGCCCGACATCCTCGCCTGCCCCGGCTGGCTCGATGCGCGGCGCGAGAAATGCCTCGAGGGCGGGCCGCGCCACGTGGCGATCTACACGATCACCGGGCCGGAAGCCTATGAAACGCCCGAGTTCAATGCTATCAAGGGCTTCGGGCCGTTCAGCGACAAGGTGCGCAATTTCACGCGCATCCGCCTGACGCAGAGCTGAGCCGCCCTTTGGGACAGGGGAAACCGATCGGGGACATGCTGAACCTCCGTCAGCTCGAGATTCTCCGCGCCGTCGTGCAGTTTCGCACCACCGTCGGCGCCGCGGAGCGCCTCGGCATGTCTCAGCCCTCGATCTCCAACACCATCCGGCACATCGAGACGGTGCTGGGATTTCCCCTGTTCGAGCGCATCAGCAACCGGCTCTCCCCGACCGAGGAGACGCTGATCCTGCTCGAGGAATCCGAGCCGCTCTTCCTGCTGCGCGACGCGGTCAACCAGCGCGCCGCCGACCTGCGCATGGGCAAGATCGGCCGCATCCGCGTGGCTTCCACCGCCGAGCTCAGCGAGGCGGTCCTGCCGCGCGTCATCGCCGATTACGCCCGCGAGTTTCCCCGCATCCAGATCTCGCTCGAGACCCGCCCGCTCGACAGCGTGCTTCAGGTGGTCGAGAACGGCGTCGCCGACGTGGCCTTCGCGATCTCGCCCTACGAGCGGCAGGCGATGACCTACGAGCCGATCGAGACGCTGCAGGCGGTGGTGCTCTGCGACGAGAACGATCCGGTGGCCAAGCTCGACGTGGTGGCGCCCAAGGATCTCGTCGAGCGCCCGATGGTGGGCCCGCAGGTCGCCAACCGGATCGGCCTGATGATGGCCGACAGCTTCCGCGCCAAGGGGCTGGACTACCGCCCGACCATCGAGACCCGCTTCATGAACGCCGCCGCGCGCATCGTCCGCGATGGCTGGGGCGTGGCGCTGGTCGACGAGCTCTCGGCCTATACCGCGATGCGGCCGGGGCTGGTGGTCCGGCCCTACAGCGCCGACATGAGCTTTGAGCTCTCGGCGGCGATGCCCAAGAGCAAGAGCCCGTCGCGGCAGACCAAGCGCTTCATCAAGGCCTTCCGCGAGCGGGTGGCCCTGCGCCTCGCCGAGGTGCGGGCCGAGAGCCGCCGCCCGGTCAGCGACTGACCTTTCCTCTCAGCCGCCCAATCAGCGCCGCGCCGCCCTCGAGGATCAGGTTGGTCTCGTTGGTGGCGACGATGGCACGGGCGCCGAGCGCCAGCGCGTGGCTTTCGACCAGCGCCTCCGGCAGCCCCATCACCCCGAAGCCGCAGCCGTGCCGTGCCGCCGCGCTCGCGATGCGCTGAAAGGCCTCCAGCAGGGCAGGGTGGTCGATCTGCCCGCGCAGCCCGATGCCGTCGGCCAGATCGTTGGTCCCGATCATCAACATGTCGATGCCCGGGGTCGCGGCGATCTGATCGACTGCGGCCAAAGCAGGCGCACTTTCGATCATCGCGATCACCTCCACGTTGCGCTCGGCCCGCTCCACAAGCTCTTTTGCGGGAACCAGCGCGTAATCCAGCGCCGGCAGCGGGCCGGGCAGGGCGCGGCCCCCGCGCGGGGCGAAGCGGCAGGCTCGCGCAACCCGCTGCGCGTCCTCGGGGCTGTCCACATGCGGGACGATCACGCCCGAGGCGCCGCAATCGAGAACCCGCGCGATATCGGGGGAATTCGGCCCGGTGACCCGCCCAAGCACCGGCAGACCGGCGGCAAGCCCCGTCGCCGCCATCTGCCCGAGCTCTCCCAGACCGATGGGCCCGTGCTCCATGTCGGCGACGACGAAATCGAATCCCGCCCCGCGCGCCATGAGAACCGCCTCGGCGCGGCCCAGAACGCAGAAGGCGAGGCCGTAGGCCGGCGAGGTGGCGTTTTCATCCTGCCCGAGATTTGATCTGATGCTCATAAGGTGCTCTATTTTTGATCTGATGATTTTTGCGCTGGCATGAGGGTAGATCAGATTTTTCCGCGATATTCGGAAAAACGGCGGAATAAATACTTCCTATAAGGATATTTATAGCCCCCTGCCTTCATTGCCTCGCCCGGCCCGGTAACCTCCCCTGAAACCGGCGTCGGTGACGACGGGAACGACATCCGTTACCCGCGACCCCGTCGAGACAACAAGGAGGTGCGTCCATGCAAGACCGGACGACCAGCACCAGCGAGACCGCGACCCAAGCCGCCCCGTCACCGCTGCTCAAGATCCCCGGGCTGTGCCTGACCCTGCTGCGTCGCATCGTCGACGTGGTGGCGCTGCTGCTGCTGGCCTACATGGCCTGCGCCATTCTCGCGCAGATCATCGGACGCTACTTCTTCAACTACTCCATCGCCTGGAGCGAGGAGACCGCCACCTTCGCGCAGGTCTGGCTGATCCTGCTGGGCGCCGGCATCGCCATGCGCTTCAACCAGCATGTCGGCGTCGACGTGCTGATCCGGCAGGCGCCGCTCCCGGTGCAGCGGCTCTGCAACGGCGCCGGCCTGCTGCTGGGGCTGTGGTTCCTCGGGGTCGTGGTCGTCGGCTCGCTGTCGATGCTGACCATCGGCTTCATGATCAAGTCGCCGGCGCTGCAGATCCCGATGGCGGTACCCTACATGGCGTTGCCCGTGGGCTTCGGCTATTTCCTCATCGAGTTCGCCGTCACCACCCTGCCGCGCGTGCTTCACCCCGACCGGGTGGCCGCCGCCGAAGACGAGGAGGCCGCGGCATGATCTGGGCAGGCAGCGGTTTCCTCCTTCTCCTGGTCTCGGGCATCCCGATCGTTCTGGCGCTCGGCATCGCCGCGCTGGTGGCCATCGAGTTCACCACCACGGCGCCGATTTCCATCGTGGCGCAGCGGGTCTATGGCGGCATCAGTTCCTTCACCCTCATGGCGATCCCGTTCTTCGTGGCATCGGGCCTGCTGATGGAGGCGGGCGGCATCGCAAGGCGCTTCGTCAACCTTGCCGGCGCGCTGGTCGGCTGGATCACCGGCAGCCTCTACCTCGTCGCAATCGTGACCGGCACCGGGTTGGCGGCGATCTCCGGCTCGGGCTCGGCCGATACCGCCGCGATCAGCGCGGTGATGACGCCGGAGATGCGCAAGCGCGGCTACGATATCGACCTCGCCTCGGCGGTGATCGCCGCCTCCGGCTCGCTGGCCTCGGTGATCCCGCCCTCGATCGTGATGATCGTCATCGCCATCACCGCCAACCAGTCGATCGGCGCCATGTTCCTCGGCGGCATCGTTCCGGGGCTCCTAGTGATGACAGGCCTGATGCTCGGCTGCTGGCTCTTCGCCAAGCGCGGCGGCGAGGCCTATCGCGACCGCGAGCCCTTCACCCTCGGCCGGCTGGGGCGCAGCTTCCTCGAGGCGATGCCGGGCATGCTGGTGCCGGTGGTGATCCTCGGCGGCATCGTCGGCGGCGTGTTCACCGCCACCGAGGCCGCCTGCGTGGCGCTCTTCACCACGCTGATCGTGACGATGTTCATCTACCGCGAGATCACGTTCCGTGACCTGCCGCGCATCTTCCTGCGCGCCATCAGCCTCTCGGCCACGGTTCTGATCATCGTCGCCACGGCTTCGGTCTTCACCTGGATCATCGCCACGCAGGGCTTCCCGGCCATGCTGCGCGACTGGCTCACCGGCGTCACCGACAGCGCCATCGCCTTCCTGCTGATCGTCAACGTGCTGCTGCTCGTGGTCGGCATGTTCATGGAGAGCATCTCGGCGGTGCTGATCCTGCTGCCCATCCTGCTGCCCATTGCGCAGAGCTACGGCATCAACCCGGTGCAGTTCGGTGTCATCACCGCGCTCAACCTGTCGATCGGCCTGATCACGCCGCCCTACGGCATCTGCCTCTACGTCGCCTCGACCGTGGCAGGCCGCCGCATCGAGCAGGTCTCTCGCAAGGTCTGGCTGCCGCTCGGCTGCATGATCGTGGCGCTGCTGCTGGTGACCTTCGTTCCCGCAATCTCGCTCTGGCTGCCCTCGGTCCTGCTGTGACCCCGGGCCGCCGGAATTCTCCCCTAACCAACCAGAAGAAAGTGACAAAAGAGATGTCCAACAGAGTTCTCGCCGCCCTGGCCACCCTGGCCGCGCTCGCAGCGGCCCCGGTCGCCGCACAGGACTACAGCTTCAAGGTCGCGCATACCAACGCCGCCGGCGAAGTGCAGGACATGGGCCTGCAGAAGATGAAGGAACTGCTCGAGGCCAAGACCGACGGCGCCGCCACGCTCGAGATCTTCGCCGGCGGCCAACTCGGCGACGAGCAGCAGACCGTCGAAAGCGTGATGCTCGGCTCGCTCGACATCGGCATGACCTCGAACGCAATGCTGTCGAACTACGTCAACGACTACAAGGTCTTCGACCTGCCCTTCCTGTTCCCCTCGATCCCGGCGCTGGGTGAGAAGGTCGACGCGAACTTCGACATGATGGAAGACAGTGCCAACGGCGCCGGCTTCCAGCTTCTGGCCGTGTTCTCCTCGGGCATCCGCCACCTGATGACCTCCGAGCCGGTCGAGAGCATCGCCGATCTCGAAGGCATGAAGATCCGCACCATGCAGAACCCGATCCATGTCGAGGCGTTCCGCGCCTACGGCGCGAACCCGACGCCGATGTCCTACTCCGAGCTTTACGGCGCGCTGCAATCGGGCGTGGTCGACGGTGCGGAAGGCGCCTCCACCGGCTATGACGGCATGAAGTTCTACGAGGTCGCGCCGTCCTTCGCGCTGGTCGGCTGGCTCAACATGACCGCCCCGGTCACCATGAAGAAAGACGCCTTCGACGCGCTGCCCGAAAACATCCAGACCGCGCTGATGGAAGCCGGGTCGGAAGCCGCCAGCTGGCAGCGCCAGTATGTCGTCGATCAGGAGCAGCCGCTGCTCGACAGCTTTGCTGAAATGGGTGTCACCATCACCGAGCCCGACACCACCCCGTTCATCGAGGCCTCGCAGCCCCTTTACGAGAGCCAGCTCACCACCGATGGTCAGAAGGCGCTGTTCGACGCCCTCACCTCCGAGTGAGCCACCAAGGTCTGCGGCGTCGTTCTCCCCCGGCGCCGCAGGCCGACCCAATACCGACAGGACAAGACACACATGCTCGATCTCGCCATCCGCAACGCCGAAATCGTCACCGCCGCCGACCGCATCCGGGCCGAGATCGGCATCCGCGACGGCCGCATCGTCAGCATCGCCGAGGACGTGGGCGACGCGAAGGAAGAGATCGACGCCGCGGGGCTGCTGGCCCTGCCGGGCGGCATCGACGCGCATGTGCATCTCGAGCAGCCGCAGGGCGGCGGCGTGGTGATGGCCGACGGGTTCGAGAGCGGCACGCGCTCGGCCGCCGCCGGTGGCAACACCACCGTGATGCCGTTTGCGCTGCAACAGAAGGGCCAGTCGCTCCGCGACGTGGTGCAGGCCTATCACGAGGCGGCCGACGGCAAGTGCCATGTCGACACCTCGTTCCACCTGATCATCACCGATCCCACGCCGCAGGTTCTGGGGCAGGAGCTGCCGGCGCTGGTCAAGGCCGGCTATACCTCGTTCAAGGTCTTCATGACCTATGACGACATGGTGCTGAACGATGCCGAGCTGCTCGAGGTGTTCGACGTGGCGCGGCGCGAGAAGGCCATGGTCATGGTCCATGCCGAGGGCTACGATGCCATCCGCTACATGGCCAAACGCCTCGAGGAGGCCGGCAAGACCGCGCCCTATTACCATGCCGAGAGCCGCCCGCAGTCGGTTGAGCGCGAGGCCACGCACCGGGCGATTTCCCATGCCGAGCTGACCGATGTGCCGATCACCATCGTGCATGTCTCGGGCCGCGACCCGATGGAGCAGATCCAGTGGGCCAAGCGCCGCGGCATGAATGTCTGGGCCGAGACCTGCCCGCAATACATCGCCCTGACCGCTGACGACCTGAAGGGTCTGAACATGGATTTCGAGGGCGCGAAATACGTCTGCTCGCCGCCGCCGCGCGACAGCGACAGTCAGAAGGCGATCTGGGAGGGGCTGCGTGACGGCACCTTCGATATCTTCTCCTCCGACCACTGCCCGTTCCGCTTCGAGGATGCCAAGGGCAAGGATGTGGAGGGCGCGCGCACCTCGTTCCGCTGGGTGCCGAACGGCATCCCGGGCATCGAGACGCGGATGCCGATCCTGTTCTCGGAAGGGGTCTCTAAGGGGCGCATCGGACTCGAGCGCTTCGTGGCGCTGACCGCGACCAACCCGGCGAAGCTCTTCGGCCTCTATCCGCGCAAGGGCAGCATCGCCGTGGGTGCGGATGCCGACATCACGCTCTGGGATCCCGAGCGCGAGGTGACGATCTCGCAGAACCTGATGCACCACGACTGCGACTACACGCCCTACGAGGGGCTCGAGGTCAAGGGCTGGCCGGTGCGCACCATCCTGCGCGGCAAGACGATCTTTGCCGAGGGCGAGGTGATGGGCGCGCGCGATGCCGGGGTGTATCTCGAGCGCGGGACCAGTCAGGCGTTCGGGGGGTAATCACCTCCGAGCGTGGCCTGCGCGGAATCAAGGCCGCAGGCCGCCGCGCATCGCCGGTCCGCCCCCGGGACCGGCGATTTGGTTGGGCCAGGTGCTCAGCTTCGAGGTCCTTCAGACGTGGCCGGGATAAATCGAGGGATCCTGAAATCCGGATCGCCAGTCCGCGGACCGGAAATGCGCGGCGGGCGTCACCCTTTCGCGTGGCCGGGATCGGCAATGTCGGGCGTTACCGACCCAAGGCCCTCACCCCTCCGGCGCGATCCGCGACACCAGGTCTTCCATCATCGCGGCGTTCTGCATGCGCAGGATCGCCTCGGCCGCCGTCGCGTCCTGACGGCGCAGCGCGTCGACCAACAGCTGCATCTCCTCGGCCATCACCCGGCGCCGCCCGGTGCCGTAGCCGAAGCCGCGGCGGAAGGCGAAGATCGTGTCCCAGCCGCGCTGGAACACCCGCAGCGCCTCGCGGTTGCCGCCGAACTCCACCAGCCGCGCGTTGAAGCGGCGATTGGTCTCGATGGCGGCGATGTCCTCGCCGGCCTCGATCTGGGCGCGATATTCCGACGCCAGCGCCTCGAGCTCGCGGATCCGCTCCAACGTCAGCGCCGCCATGCCGCGCCGCACCGCGAAGACCCGCAGCTCGGTGTTCAGCTCGAAGAGGTCGGTGATGTAGGCGCGGTCGAGCTTGCGCACGGTGGCGCCGCGGTTGGGCTCGATCGCCACCAACCCCTCGCCCTCGAGTTTCCGCAAGGCCTCGCGTAGCGGCATCGTCGAGAAGCCGAGCTGCTTGGCCAGCTCCGCCGTCTTGAGGCGATCCCCCGGCGCGATGCGCCCCGAGAGAATGTCCTCGCGGATCAGGCGCGTGGCCTGATCGACGGAGTTCTGGGCGGGATCGAGGGTCAGCGCGTCGGCGGGATCGTTGGGCATGGCGGGAGCTTCCGTCAGGGGGTCTTGCGGATCAAGGAGATATGCTCGGCGTCGATCAGCAAAGTGCCGTCGGCGCGATGCAGCCGCACCGCTTCGGTGATAATTCCGGCAGGGCGCGAGCCGCTTTCGCGCTTGGCCGTAAAGTCCATTTCCACATAGACCGTGTCGCCCGCCACGATGGGGTGCTTGAAGCGAACGTCGTTCCAGCCGAGCGAGGCGATCGAGGTTTCCTCGTAGAGCCTGAGTTCGGTCTTCAGCCCCTCCATCAGCGACAGCCCGTAGAGCCCATGCGCGATGATGCCGGGAAACCCGGCCTTCTTGGCATAATCCTCATCGGTGTGCAGCGGGTGGAAATCGCGGGTCAGGCGGCAGAAATCGGCAATGTCCGCCACCGTGATCCGGTACGACGGCGTGGTGTAGGACGCGCCGATCTCGACGTCTTCATAATAGAGGTTCATGCGTAGGCCTTCTGGACTTGCCGCGCGATGATCATGCGCTGGATCTGGTTGGTGCCCTCATAGATCTGGCTCAGACGCACGTCGCGGAACAGGCGCTCGACGCGGAACTCGCGCGAATAGCCGTTGCCGCCGTGGATCTGCAAAGCGTTCGAGATGTGCACCTGCGCCATGTCGGTGGTGAAGAGTTTGGCCTGCGCCGCCTCGAGCGCGATCGGCTGGCCGGCGTCGTAGAGCTTGGCGGCGTTGTGGATCAGCAGCCGCGCGGCCGAGATGTCCTTGGCCATGTCGGCGATCATGAACTGCACCGCCTGATGCTCGAAGATCGGCTTGCCGAACTGCTTGCGGTCATTGGCATAGGCGATGGCATCCTCCATCGCCGCCTGCGCCATGCCAAGCGCCATCGACGACATCATCAGGCGCGAGAAGTTGAAATTCTCCATTGCCATCTTGAAGGCGCCGTGCTCGGGCCCGATCAGATTGGAAACCGGCACCCGCACGTCATCGAAGCTGACCATGCATTCGGCGAGGCCATGCATCCCCAAGAGCTCCTCCGACTTGCCGCGCGACACGCCGGGACGGTCGGTCTCGACGAGGATGCAGGAGATGCCGCGATGGCCGGCCTCGGGATCGGTCTTGGCAAAGACCATGATCACATCGGCGACCTGCCCGAAGGTGACCCAGGCCTTGGTGCCCTTGATCACGTATTCATCCCCGTCGCGCCGCGCCGTGGTGGTCATCGCCGCCACGTCCGAGCCGTGATCGGGCTCGGTCACCGCGGTGGCGGGAATCACCTTGCCCTCGAGGATGCCGGGAATCAGCGCCTTGTGCTGGTCGCTGCCGTGATGGTCGAGAAACAGCGCGGCCTCGACCGGGATCGCGAAGGCATTGCCAACCGCGCCCGAGCCGCGCGCGATCTCTTCCATGACGATGCAGGCGGCCATGGCATCAAGCCCGACGCCGCCCGCCTCCTCGCGCAGCGCGACGCCAAAAAGCCCTTGCTCGGCGAGGGCTTCGTAGACCGCGCGCGGGAAAACATCATCGCGGTCGATGGCAGCGGCGGCGGGGGCGACAACGTCGTCGGAGAGCCGGCGGGCGGTCTCGCGGACCATGCGCTGCTCTTCGGTGTAAAACTGATCCAAAGTGATCTCCGATCTGTTGGATATGATATGATCTGATCAACAGCTACACAGCCCGGTGCGCCGCGGTCAAGCCGAGGCCACCCCGGCGTGGAACGCATCCGAGGGATCGCGGTCGAAAAAGTAGACGATGACGTTCTTCGGGTTCGCGCCATAGGCACGCACCGCCGCCTCGGTGATCGCGCGGGCCGCTGTTTCCTTTGCATTTTGCGCGCGAGGGAAGGCATGGACTTTTATGAAAATGCGGAAACTTTCAGCGTTTTTGCCATATTTTCCAGCATGTCCGTAGGAATAGTCGGGGGCGGAAAAATAATAGCAGGTGACGATTTCCGGCTTGATGTCGAAGGCCTGACAGAGACCATCGGTCATGTCTTTCGTCGCAACCTCCCGTATTTCCTGAGTTGCGTCGCGGTCGATGATTTCGATGAAGGGCATGGTGCGGCTCCTTGGCGGCAGGGGAGAAATGGGCTCGCCGGCAAGCTGACGAGTTGACTCATTATCTGATCAGATCAAACGTGAGTGCAACAGATTTGGATCGGCACTGCCGAGATCGGAAAGGACCGGAATGACCTTCAAGGGGAGCTACACCGTCTGCGTGACACCGTTCGATGCGGAAGGCCGCGTCGATCTTCAGGCGCTGCGGGGCTATGTCGACTGGCAGATCGAAGAGGGCGTGCACGGCCTGATCCCGCTCGGCAGCACCGGCGAGTTCCTGTCGCTCACCCGCGACGAGCGCGCCGCCGTCGCCGAGACCGTCATCAAGCAGACCGCCGGCCGCGTGCCCGTGCTGATCGGAACCGCCGCCGAATGGACCGACGAGGCGGTCGAGATCAGCCGCGAGGCCGAGGCGCTCGGCGCCGACGGCGTGATGCTGGTGCCGCCCTATTATTCCTCGCCCACCGACGAAGAGCTCACCGTGCATTTCACTCGCGTCGCCGAGGCGCTGTCGATCCCGGTGATGCTCTACAACAACCCGTTCACCGCCAATGTCGACCTCAGCGCCGCCCTCGTGGGCCGGCTCTCCGAGGTCGAGAACATCTCCTACATCAAGGACACCTCGAAAAACGTGCACCGGGTGACCGAGCTGCTCGAGGCGTGTCAGGGCCGGATGACGGTGTTTGCCGGCTATTATCCCTGGGAGAGCTATCTTGCCGGGGCCGAGGGCTACAGCTCGGTGATGTCGAACATCTCGCCGAAGCTCTCGGCGCTGACCTTCGAGCGCACGGTCGACGGCTCCGGAGAGGGCCGCGACCTCTACATCAAGACCCTGCCGCTGATCAACGCGCTGGCGGGTGACCTCTACGTCTCGGCCACCAAGGCCGCGATGACGATGATCGGCCGCCCGATGGGCGACCCGCGCCCGCCGCGCCTGCCTCTGCCCGAGGCCAAGCGCGCCGAGCTGGAAACCATTCTGAAAGATCTCGGGCTGCTGGCGGAGGCCTGATCCCGGCGTCCGCGCCGGGGGAGAATGTCCGCCCCAACAGAGACAAACCCAACAGGGAAGACCAACATGAAACTCACCAACCTCGCCCTTTGCATCGCGCTCGGCGCGACCGCCGTCGCCGCCCCGGCCTTCGCGCAGGACATCACCCTCAAGGCCAGCCACAACGCCAATGCCGACGAGCCCTATGGCGTCGGCATGCGCAAGATGGCAGAGATCCTCGAGGAGAAGTCCGGTGGCGCCGCCACCATCGAGGTCTATGACAATGCCACGCTCGGCGACGAGATGGAGAGCATCCAGGGCACCCAGATCGGCACCGTCGACATCGCCGTGACCGCCAACTCGACGCTGGCCAACTTCGTGCCCGACCTGTCGGTGTTCTCGCTGCCCTTCCTGTTCGACGACGCCGAGCAGATGGACCGCGCCCTGAGCAACCCCGAAGTGCTCGACGCCATCGGCGGCGCGCTCGACGCGCAGGGCTTCCACCTGCTCGCGGTGTTCTCCGCCGGCACGCGCCACATCATGACCAAGGAGCCGATCGAGACCCTGGCTGATCTCGAGGGCATGAAGATCCGCACCATGCAGAACCCGGCGCATGTCGATACCTTCAACGCCTTCGGCGCCAACGCCACGCCCATCGCCTATACCGAGCTCTACGGCGCGCTCGAAACCGGCGTGGTCGACGGGGCCGAGGCCGCCAACACCAATTTCTACTCGCAGAAGTTCTACGAGGTCGCGCCCGACTGGGCCGTGGTCGGCTGGCTCGAGCTGGTCGCGCCGGTGATCATGGGCAAGGCCGCCTACGAGGCGCTGCCGGATGACGTCAAGGCCGCGCTCGACGAGGCCGGTCTCGAGGCCGGCAAGGCCGAGCGCGCCGCCTATCTCGCCAGTGACAACGCCCGGTTCGCCGATCTCGAGGCCGTCGGTGTCAAGATCACCCGCCCCGACACCACCGCCTTCCGCGAAGCGGCGGCGCCGGTGCAGGAGAAGTATCTCGAGACCGACGCCCAGAAGGAAATCTTCGAGCTCGTGAAATCGGTCGAGTAATCTCCCAACTCGACCCCACTCCCCCGGCCGCGCTCACCCGCGGCCGGGGCTTCTCGTAAGGAAAGCCCGCGCATGTTCGCCCTTCTCGAACGCCTCTGCCTTGCCCTGCGCTTCGTCGTCTCGGGCGTGGTGATCCTGCTGTTCACCGTGATGATGATCTCGGTGCTGGTGCAGGTCGGGGGGCGATACGTCTTCAACTACTCCATCGCGCAGGCCTCCGAGATCGCGACCTTCAGCCAGATCTGGCTGGTGCTGCTGGGCTCCGGCGTGGCCGTGGCGCGGGGCCAGCACGTCGCCATCGACATGCTCCCCGCGAAGCTGCCGCTGCCCGCCGCCCGCGTCGCGCTGGTGGCCATCGCGCTGGTGGTCGCGGCGTTTCTCGCGGTGCTGGCCTATGGCAGCCTGCCGCTCCTGCGCATGGGCGAATTCCAGAGCTCGCCGGCCCTGCGCGTGCCGATGAAATACATCTATATCTGCCTGCCCTTCGGCGCCGGCTACATGGTGCTCGAGCTGCTGCTTGCCGTCATCCAGCGCTGGGACAATCCGTTCCCGCCGCCCGAGCCCGATGCCGAGGAGGCGATCTGATGCTGGTGATCGCTGCCGCCTTCGTCTTCCTGCTGGCCCTTGGCGTGCCGGTTGTCTTCGTGCTCGGCGCCTCGGCGGTGCTGGCGCTAGTGATGACAACCGACGTGCCCGTCGCCATCGTCAGCCAGCGCGTCTTCGCCGGGCTCAACTCCTTCACCCTGATGGCGATCCCGTTCTTCGTCTTTGCCGGCGTCATCATGGACGCGGGCGGCATCTCGCGCCGCATCGTCGATTTCGCCTCCGCACTGATCGGCTGGGTGGTCGGCAGCCTCTACCAGGTAAGCTGCGTCGCCGCCGCTGGCCTCGCCGCGATCTCGGGCTCGGGCTCGGCCGACACCGCTGCGATCTCGGCGATCATGCAGCCGCAGCTGCGCCGGCGCGGCTATGACGTCGATTTCGGCGCGGCGCTGATCGCCTGTGCCGGCTCCATCGCGCAGGTCATCCCGCCGAGCCTGACCATGGTGATCCTCGCAGTGATCTCCAACGTCTCGATCGGGGCGCTGTTCATCGCCGGCGTGCTGCCGGGGCTGATGTGCATCGTGATGCTGATGATCATCGCCTATTTCCAGGCCCGCAAGGGCGGCGCGGCCTATCGCGAGACCGAGCCCTTCACCCTCAAGCGGCTGGGCCGAACCGGCTGGGCGGCGCTGCCCGCCGCCGGGATGCCGGTGCTGATCCTTGGCGGTATCCTGGGCGGGGTCTTCACCCCCACCGAGGCCGCCGCGATCTCCGGCTTCTACGGGCTTCTCGTCGGGCTTTTCGTCTATCGCGACCTCAAGATCTCCAAACTGCCGGGGCTGATCCTGCGCACCGCCTCGCTCTCGGCCGCCGTCATGCTGATCATCGGCACCGCCAGCGTGTTCTCCTGGCTGATCGCAAATGCCAACGTGCCGCGCATCCTCGGCGACTGGATCGCCAGCGTCTCGACCAGCACGCTGATCTTCCTGATCATCGCCAACCTGCTGTTCCTCTTCGTGGGCATGTTCCTCGAAACCATCGCCGCGATCCTGATCATCGTGCCGGTGCTGTCGCCGATCGCGGCGCAGATGGGGGTCGATCCGATCCACTTCTCGCTGCTCGTCATCCTCAACTGCGCCATCGGCACCGTGACCCCACCCTACGGCGTCTCGCTCTTCGTGTCGTCGAGCGTCGCCGGGCGATCGGTGCTGCAGGTGTCGCGCCGCCTCGGCTGGCCGCTGGCCGGGCTCTTCGCCATGCTGCTCGCGGTGACCTTCATCCCCGACCTGTCGCTGTTCCTGCCGCGGCTCTTCGGGCTCATCGAATAATTCTTTCAAGGACAAGACCATGACCAAGCTCAAAGTCACCATCGCGGGCATCGAGTTCGACGCGCGCTTCGAGGAAGAGGCCGCGCCCAAGACCGTCGCCGCCTTCCGCGCCCAGATGCCCTATACCAGCAAGGTGGTGCATGTGCGCTGGTCCGGCGAGGGCGTGTGGATCCCCCTCGGCGAGACCGATTTCGGCGTCGAGTACGAGAACCACACCAGCTTCCCGGCGCCGGGGCAGTTCATCCTCTATCCCGGTGGCATCTCGGAAACCGAGATCCTGCTGGCCTATGGCGGCGTGCATTTCGCCTCCAAGATGGGGCAACTCGCGGGCAACCATTTCATCACGCTGACGTCGAACCTCGACAAGCTGAAGGAAATCGGGCCCAAGGTGCTGTGGGAGGGTGCGCAGGACATCCATTTCGAGGAAGTCTGACGACCTGAAGGACGGATCATGACGGTGACACCGATCAGCTACGGCGCGAGGCTGCGCCACCTTGCCGCCGAGCGCGGCAGCGCCGAGGCCGTGCGCTTCCTGCCGGCGAAAGGCGCGGAGCAGTCGCTGAGCTGGGAGGCGCTCAACGTCCTGACCGACCGCTTCGCCCGCGCGCTGATGGCGCGCGGCGTGGGGCAGGGCGACGTGGTCGCCTTCGCCCTCGGCAACATCCCCGCCCATCTGGCGATGGCCATCGCGATCTGGCGCTGCGGCGCCACCACCATGGTGCTCGATCCCGGCATCCTGCCCGAGACCGCGCAGGCCATGAAGGCGCGCAGCGGCGCGGCGCTGGTCATCGCGCAGCGCCCGGGCACAGGCGACGTGACGTTGGCCGAGTTCGAGGCCGAGGCCGAGGCGCTGCCCGAAACTCCCGTCGAGGATCGCATCTCGACCCCGGGCAAGATCGTCCTGTCGGGCGGCTCCACCGGCCTGCCCAAGATGATGTGCGACGAGCGCCCCTTCACCCGCGTGCCGGGCTCGAGCTGGGGCCGCGTCGCGCCGCGGCTCGGTTTTCGCTGCGATCAGGTGCAGCTGGTCTGCGGGGCGATGTCGCATAACGCGCCCTTCACATGGGCACAGAACGGGCTCTTCGAGGGCAACCGGCTGGTGCTGATGGAGCGCTTCGACGCGGTGCGCGCGCTGCAGGCCATCGACCGCTTCGAGATCGGCTTCGCCATGCTGGTGCCGACGATGATGGTGCGGATGATCGACCATCTCGAGGAAAGCGGCGCGACGCTTTCCAGCCTGCACGCACTCTACCACACCGGGGCGCCCTGCGCGGCCTGGCTCAAGCAGGCGTGGATCGACGTGCTCGGCCCCGAGCGCGTCACCGAGATGTATGGCTCGGGCGAGAACACCGGCCAGACCACGATCACCGGCACCGAATGGCTCGCCCATCGCGGCTCGGTCGGTTGCGGCTTCGAGACGGAGATCCGCATCTACGGCCCCGACGGCACGCTCCTGCCCGTGGGCGAGACCGGCGAGATCTTCATGCGCCCCGCCGATCTTGGCGCGCGCAGCCACTATACCGGCCCCGACGCGCCGCAGCCCGAGCGCGATGCTGACGGCTTCCAGAGCATCGGCGATGTCGGCTGGCTCGACGCCGACGGCTTCCTCTATCTCGGCGGGCGGCGCGACGACGTGATCAACACCGGTGGCGTCAAGGTCCATCCCGAGACCGTCGAGGCGGTGCTGCTGCAACATCCCGAGATCCGCGACGCGGTGGTGTTCGGCATCGATGACCGGGAATGGGGCCAGCGGGTGGTGGCCTGCGTCGTGCCGAAGGGCAGCGCGGCGCCCGACCAGCGGGCGCTGCACGATTACTGCGCCGCCCACCTGAGCCCGCAGGAGATCCCCAAGCAGGTCAAGCAGTGCGAGGCGCTGCCCCGCGACGGCTTCGGCAAGATCCGCCGCAAGGCGCTCCGCCGGGATTGGACCCCCGGCGGCTGACACTGCCGCAACTGGCCGGGCTCAGCGCTCGATCTCTTGCGCCACCTGTCCGTAGGCCAGCAGCGCGAAGAGGCCGGTACCCCCGAGGATGTTGCCCATCAGTGTGGCCCCGAGCAGCGACACGACCTCAAGCGGCCCCACCTCTCCGCTCAGCAGCAGCAGGAACATCTCGGCCGAGCCGGCGATCACGTGGGTGAAGCCGCCCATCGCGATCAGGTAGGTGAACATGACGATCACCAGCACCGACGCCCCCCGCGCCGAGGGCATCATCCAGACGATCGCGGCAACGTAGAAGCCCGCCGGCACCCCGAGGGTGAACGCCTCCCAAGGCGTGTGCTCGGCGAAGTGGCGCGAGATCGCGATCATGCCCTGCACGTGCTCGGGCGGGATCGAGCCGCCCCAGACCGCGAAGGCGATGGCCAAGAAGGTGCCGACGAAATTCGCCACCAGGATCACCGCCCAGAGCCGCGCGGTGCACCAGAGCATCTTCGGTGTCCGCTGCACCAGCAGCGGCAGGATCGCGGTGAGCGTGTTCTCGGTGAAAAGCTGCAAACGCCCGAGGATCACCAGAACGAAGCCCACCGAATAGCCGAGATTCTCGATCGCGGCCTGATAGGGGTGGCCTTCAAACATCGTGTGCAGGATGCCTTCGGCGGTCACCGAGGCGGTGATCCCGAGGCCCGCCGCCACGCCCGACCACCAGAGCGAGGAAACCGGCCGCTCCAGCTCGTCCACGCCCTCCTCGTGTACGATGCCGTAGACCGAGACGGCGCTGAGGCCCTGGTTGTCGGCGATATCCTTCTTCTCCTGTTCGGAGGGGTGAATATCCTCGCTGGGAGGGGCGGTTCTTGGCATCTCTGCGGGCCTTTCGATTGCGGAGGGCCGCCATCGGCCCGTCCTGCCGTCATCTCGCGTGCTGCGGATCGATGCTTGGCGTTTCAGTGAGTGGAGCTAGCTCCGGGAAAGCAAAAGGGTATCTCGGGCGAGGCCAGCTGCCCGGCCCCGCCTCGGACGCGGCCTCGACGCCGCCCGCACAACCGCGCAAGCGGCACGCGAGGCGCACCGTTCCGGGGCTCGAGACGCCCTGCGAAACCACGTTAAACGCGCGAAAATCGGTTTGGTTTCATGAGCCTGTTCGATTGTCATCATGAGTCTCAAATCGCTTTGCTCGGCCCTTTCCCGCCCTAGCATTCCCTCCATCATCGTCATCCGGCGCGGCCGCCTCCCGCCGCGGCCGACCCCACGCGAGAGGAAGGAACTCTTATGAGCCCACCCATCGATTTCAGCCTGCGCCGCCGCACCCTTCTGGCCGGCACAGCCGCCGCAGCCGCCTTCTCCGCCGTCAACCGTGGCGGTGCCGCGGCCCAGAGCAGCGCCGCGCCCGCCGGTCCCGAAACCTCCACCGTCACGCTCACGGTGAATGGCGAGCCGCGCGAGCTGACCGTCGACAACCGCACCACGCTGCTGGATGCGCTGCGCGAGCACCTCAAGCTCACCGGCACCAAGAAGGGCTGCGACCACGGCCAGTGCGGCGCCTGCACCTGCACGGTGAACGGCGAGCGCATCAACTCGTGCCTGAGCCTCGCGGTGATGCATGACGGCGACGAGGTCGAGACCATCGAGGGCATCGGCCAGCCCGAGAATCTCGATCCGATGCAGGCGGCCTTCGTCGAGCATGACGGTTTTCAGTGCGGCTATTGCACACCGGGCCAGATCCAGTCGGCCCGCAAGGTCATCGAGGAGATCCGTGCCGGCATCCCGAGCCACGTCACCGGCGACCTGACCGCCGAGATCGCCATCACCGATGCCGAGATCCGCGAGCGCATGTCGGGCAATATCTGCCGCTGCGGCGCCTATGCCAACATCCTCGCCGCCATCACTCAAGTTGCGGAGGAAAGCGTATGAGAGCCTTTTCCTACGAGAAACCCGCCGATCCCGCGGCTGCCGCGGCCCGCGCCGCAGAGGTCGAGGGCGCCAAGTTCCTTGCTGGCGGCACCAACCTTCTCGACCTGATGAAGCTTGAGATCGAGACCCCGCTGCACGTCATCGACGTCAACGGCCTTGGCCTCGACGAGATCACCGAGACCGAGGAGGGCGGGCTGCGCATCGGCACGCTGGTGACCAACACCGCGCTCTCCGCCGACGCCCGCATCCGCCGCGATTACCCGCTGCTGACCCGTGCCATCGCCGCAGGGGCCACCGGCCAGCTGCGCAACAAGGCGACCACCGGCGGCAACCTGCTGCAGCGCACGCGGTGTCCGTATTTCTATGACACCAACCAGCCCTGCAACAAGCGCGTGCCCGGCTCCGGCTGCGCCGCGCTCAGCGAAGGCGCCTTTTCGCGCCAGCTGGGCGTGATCGGCACCTCGGATGCCTGCATCGCGACCCATCCGTCCGACATGGCGGTGGCGATGCGCGCGCTCGACGCGGTGGTCGAGACGGTGACCCCCACCGGCATGACCCGCGAGATTCCGCTCGAGGAGTTTCACCTGCTGCCCGGCGACACGCCGGAGCAGGAGACCGCGCTGATGCCGGGCGAGCTCATCACCCATGTGCGCCTGCCCGCGCCGGTGGGCGGCGTGCAGGAGTATCACAAGGTCCGCGACCGCGCCTCCTATGCCTTCGCGCTGGTCTCGGTGGCGCTGATCCGTCAGGCCGACGGCTCCGGCCGGGTGGCGCTTGGCGGCGTGGCCCCTAAACCGTGGCGCTCCGACGCCGCCGATGCCGAGCTGCCCAACGGTGCCTCCGCGGTGATGTCGGTGCTGCTCGACGGCGCCCGGCCCACCGAGGAGAACGCCTTCAAGATCACCCTCGCCGAGCGCACGCTCGCGGCCATGCTGAAGGAGTCCTGAGATGGAATTCACCAAACCGGTCGAAAGCAATCTCTTCGACAACGCCAAGGTCGTGGGCAAGCCGATGCAGCGCATCGACGGCCCGCTCAAGGTCACCGGCACCGCGCCCTACGCCTACGAGCGCAATGACGCGGCCCCCGATGCGCTCTATGGCTACCCGCTGGGTGCCGGCATCGGACATGGCCGCATCACCCGGATGGATGCCGAGGCCGCGCGCAACGCCCCCGGCGTGCGCGCCGTGGTGACCACGCTCGAGATCGACCCGCTCGAGAAGGGCATGAACAACGTCGCGCGCCTGTTCGGCGGCGACGAGGTGCAGCACTATCACCAGGCCGTCGCCGTGGTGGTGGCCGACACGTTCGAGCAGGCCCGCGCCGCCAGCGCCCTGATCGAGGTCGAGTACGAGGAGGGCGCCCCCGCGGATCTCGATCTCGACGCCGCCTTCGAGCGGGTGCAGGGCACCGGCGAGCCCGACACGCTGGTTGGCGATGTCGACGCCGCCTTCCGCGATGCCGCACAGGTCGTCGACCAGATGTATCACACGCCCGGCGAGAGCCACACGATGATGGAGCCGCACAGCTCCACCGTCGACTGGTCGGGTGGCGAGGACATGACGGTCTGGACCTCGAACCAGATGATCAACTGGAACCACCAGTCAATCGCCACTACCTTCGGCATCGACCAGGAGCGCATCCGGGTCGAGAGCCCCTACGTGGGTGGCGGCTTCGGGTCCAAGCTTTGGCTGCGCGCCGACGCGGTGCTGGCCGCCCTCGGCTCGCGCGCGGCCGGTGTGCCGGTGAAGCTGGCGCTGCCACGCCCGATGGTGATGAACAACACCACCCACCGCTCGGCCACCGTTCAGCGCATCCGCCTCGCGGCGGGGACCGATGGCAAGCTCACCGGCATCTGGCACGAGGCCGCGGCCTATTGCCTGCCCGGCGGGCGCGGCGAGAACGCCACCGCGCAGACCCCGGTCTTCTACGCCGGCGAGACCCGCCGGGTGAAGAACCACGTGGTCGACATGCCGCTGCCCGAGACCGCCGACATGCGCGCCCCGGGCGAGGCTTCCGGCCTGATGGCGCTCGAGATCGCGATGGACGAAATGGCCGAGAAGCTGGGCATGGACCCGGTGCAGTTCCGCATCGTCAATGACACGCAGGTGAACCCGTCCGACCCGGACATCCCGTTCAGCGACCGTCATTTCGTCGAGTGCCTCGAGCGCGGCGCCGAGGCCTTCAACTGGTCGCAGCGCAACACCAGCCCCGGTGGTCAGCGCGACGGCGACTGGCTGATCGGGCACGGCGTGGCCGGGGCCTATCGCGGCGCGCTGGTGATGCCCTCGGGCGCGCGGGCGATCCTCGATGGCGGCAAGCTGATCATCGAGACCGACATGACCGATATCGGCACCGGCTCCTACACCATCCTGGCGCAGACCGCCGCCGAGACCATGGGCATGGATGTGGCCGATGTCGAGATGCGCATGGCCAACAGCGCCTACCCGGTCTCCTCCGGATCCGGCGGCCAGTTCGGCGCGCCGAGCTCGACCTCGGGCGTCTATGCCGCCTGCATGGCGCTGCGCGAGAAGATCGCCGGCAATCTCGGCCTCGATGAGGCGGAATTCAACGGAGGCCGCGTCACCGGCGGCGACACCGACATGGCGCTCTCGGAGATCAATGAAGAGGTCTCCGCCGAGGACGCGATCCAGTGGGGTGATTTCCAGAAGGGCTACGCCATGGGCACCTTCGGGGCGCATTTCGTCGAGGTGGGCGTGCATGCCTATACCGGCGAGACGCGGGTGCGCCGGATGCTCGCGGTCTGCGATGCCGGTCGTATCATCAACCCGATCACCGCCCGCAGCCAGGTCATCGGCGGCATGGTGATGGGCGTCGGCGCGGCGCTCTCGGAGGACATGGCGCTCGACACCGGGCGCGGCTTCTTCGCCAATCATGACATGGCGAATTACGAGGTCGCGGTGCATGCCGACATCCCCGAGCAGGAGGTCATCTTCCTCGACACGCTCGACGCGGTGGCGACGCCGCTCAAGGCCAAGGGCGTCGGCGAGCTGGGACTCTGCGGCGTGGCCGCGGCCATCGCCAACGGCGTCTACAACGCCACCGGCGTCCGCGTGCGCGACTACCCGCTGACGATGGACAAGTTCATCGATCGCCTGCCCGCCGTCTGAGCGGACAGGCCGTGACGGCAGCACGGGGCGACCTTGCAAGGGGTCGCCCCGTTTCGCTTGGCCGCGACACCGCAGGATACCGCGATTGATGCAGGCTTCTCATGAGTGAGTGTCAGTCGGCGTCGGTTATCGTCGCGCCCCGATCGGCCTAGATTGTTGCCAGACGGACGGGCAGCCGAAAGCGCGCCCCGCTCCGACCTGAGACACGGGCCCCGACGGGCCGAACCGGAAAGGAGATCACCATGATCCTGCAAGAAACCGATACCCTGCCGAACGGCGTCGCCATTCCCAAGCTGGCGCTCGGCACCTGGATGATCGACGACGACAAGGTCGCAGACGCGGTCGTGGCCGCCGTCAAGCTCGGCTACCGCCACATCGACACCGCGCAGGCCTATGGCAACGAGCGCGGCGTGGGCGAGGGCATCCGCGCCTGTGGCGTGGCACGCGAAGAGCTCTTCGTGCAGACCAAGCTCGCTGCCGAGATCAAGGATTACGACGGCGCCAAGGCCGGCATCGAGGACTCGCTCAGGACCCTCGGGCTCGACTATATCGACCTGATGATCATCCACAGCCCGCAGCCTTGGGCCGACTGGGCCGGCGAAGACCGCTTCTTCGAGGGCAACCTCGCGGCGTGGAAAGCGCTGGAAGAGGCCGTCGAGGCCGGCAAGATCCGCGCCATCGGCGTGTCGAACTTCCAGAAACAGGACCTCGACAACCTGCTGCAGAACGCCACCATCAAGCCGATGATCAACCAGGTCCTGGCCCATGTCGGCAACACGCCGTTCGAGCTGATCGACTATTCGAAGTCGAATGGCATGCTGGTCGAGGCCTACTCGCCGATCGCCCACGGCAAGATCCTCGACAACGAAGAGGTTGGCGCCATCGCGCAGAAATACGGCGTGAGCATCCCGCAGCTCTGCATCCGCTACGTGCTGCAGCTGGATCTCCTGGCGCTGCCGAAGACTGCGAACCCGGACCACATGAAGACCAATGCCGACGTCGATTTCGAGATCACCGACGCGGATATGGACACGCTGAAATCGCTGACCGCCAAGGATTACGGCGACGCGAGCGCCTTCCCGGTCTACAGCGGCAAGCACTGAGCTGACGCTCCAGAACGAAAAACGGGGCCGCGATTTGCGGCCCCGTTTGCATGTCGGGCGGTTGGGTCCGCGCTGCGCGCGAGACGCGATCGGAAAACGGCGTCGCCGGCGGGTCTCCCCGCCGGCGTTTTCGTGTCAGGCGCCGTATTGCTCGTCGGACACCTTCTCCATCCAGGTCACCGGCGAGCCGTCGATGCTCTCCTGGATGGCGATGTGCGACATGGCGTTCTTCGGCGAGGCGCCGTGCCAGTGCTTTTCACCGGCCGGAAAGAACACGACGTCGCCCGCCGTCACTTCCTCGATCGGGCCGCCGTCGCGCTGCACCAGGCCGCGGCCGTAGGTGATGATGATGGTCTGGCCCGCGGGGTGGGTGTGCCACGCGGTGCGCGCGCCGGGCTCGAAGGTCACGTGCGCGCCCGAGGTGCGGCCCGGCTCATCGGCCTGGAACATCATCTCGAGGCGGACGGTGCCGGAAAAGGTTTCTTCCGGACCTTTTTGCGAGGGCATGCTACCACAGCGAATGATTTTCATGGGGAGATCTCCTTCTTCCAATTGCTGCGCTGGTCTCAGCGCAGCTTATCAAAACGGTAGGTGAGTGCGGGGCCACCGGGCTGGACATAGGCCAGCTCGACCGTGGCCATAGCGAAAGGCTCGACATAGCGGCCATTGCGCAGCCCGCCGCAATCGAGCGGCTCGAACCCGATGTCGCGAATGAGGCCGCCGGCAATCTGCTTGGCGCCGTCATCGTCGGCATAGGTGAGCACCTGCGGCGCGGGCGCCTGCCCCTTGCGGGCATAGACCGGCGCGAAGCTCTCGGAGGGTGTCGTGTTGAAGCACGAGACCCATCGCGTCTTGGGCCGCTTGCGGGCCAGTTCCTCGGCGCCGGAGGAGGTCGTGCCGACCACCAGGTCGCGGTCGAACGCGTCGAGCGGCACGCAGCAGTTCAGCACCACCTTGCCATCGAGCGGACCGGCCTGGTCCAGAACATCGTCGATGCGGCTCCAGTGCACCGCCAGCAGCAGCACGTCGCCGTGGCCCACCGCTTCGGCAACCGAACCGTATTGCCCGCCAGTTTCGCGGGCGAGGCGCTGCAGCTTGCTGTCGCTGCGGGAGTAGGAAAACAGAACGTCATGCCCGGCGGCGGCCCAGTGCTGACCGAGCTTGCCGCCCATCAATCCGGATCCCAGAATGCCAATCTTCATAATCTGCTCCTTGAACTGCGAGGGGGGCGTCTCCGCCCCCCTCCTGTCTTTGTTCGCGATTTACGAGCCGCGGTTCTCGAACACCTCCTTGGCGACTGGCAGGGCCGAGAAGACCTTGGGCCAGCCGGCGTAGAAGGCGAGATGCGAGAGCATCGCGCCGGCCTCGTCCTGGGTCAGGCCGTTGTCCATCGCGCGGTTGAGGTGGAAGGTCATCTGCTCCGGCTGGCCGGCGGCGATCAGCGCCGCCACGGTGACCATGCTGCGGTCGCGCGGCTCGAGCGCCGGGCGGCGCCACAGGTCGAGGAAGAGCATCTGCTCGGTGGTGTCGACCACGCCCTGGCTGACATCGCCATACATGCCCGAAACCATTTCCTGGCGGCTTGCTTCGGCCTCTTCATCGTAGCCCAGCAGCTCGGGGTCGACAGCGGGAAGATCCTCGGCGGTCACGCCGCGGGCCTCGTAGACCGGTGCCATCGCCTCGGCGGCGGCGGTGGCGTTGCCCCAACCGGTGTAGAAGGCGAGGTGGGTGATGGTTTCCGACAGCTCCGCCGGGGTCACGCCAGCGTCGAGCGCCAGCTCGACATAGGAGCCGAGATTCTCGGTCTCGTGGCGGGTCATCAGGGCTGCGAAGGTTACCAGCGCGCGGTCGCGCATCGACATCTGTTCACCGGACCAGACCTCGCCGATCAGGCCATCGGTCGAATAGGCTTCCAGCGCCGGCGCGACCTGGCCCACGGCGTCCGGTAGGGTGGTCGAGACATCCTGCGCCGACGCGGACGTGGCGGCAAGGGCGAGCGCCGAAGCGGCAATATAGCGTTTCATCTTGGAGGCTCCTCTGTCGGGTTGCGGTCTCTGCCTGACAGATGTGGCGCGGATTGCCCCTGCGTTAATGGCCGATGTGATGATCGCACTCATGATCGCGCCTCATCAATGCTCAGCCCCGCTCCCGCAGCGCCGCCAGCACCACCTCGAAGGCCGAGGAGGGGCGTTGGCGGCTCGGGTAATAGAGGTGAAACCCGGGGAAGGACGGGCAATACGCGTCGAGGCAGGTGCGCAGCGCGCCGCTCTCGATATGCGGCAGGGCCAGCCGCTCCGGCACCAGCGCCAGACCGTGCCCGTCGAGCGCCGCGCGCAGCACCGGGTTGATGGTGTTGAAGCAGGTCTGGCCCGAGACCTTGACGCGGATCTCGTTGCCCTCGGCATCCTCGAATTCCCAAGCGTAGAGCGCGCCATGGGTCGAGAGCCGCAGGTTGATGCAGCGGTGCTCGCTGAGCTCCGTCGGCTCCTGCGGAATGCCGGCGATCTCGAGATAGCCCGGCGCGCCGACGCAGATCATCCGCTCGTCCGGGCCGATCCGCATCGAGATCATGCCCTCGCTGACCTGCTCGCCATAGCGCACCCCGGCATCGCATTGCGACGAGGCGAGGTCGGTGTAGCCGTAATCCATCACGAACTCGACATTGACCGAGGGGTATTCCTTCAGCACCGGCGAGAGCTTGGGCCAGAGGATCGACTCGATGGCGTATTCGACGGCGACGATCCGCACGGTGCCCGTCGGCTGATCGCGCGAGTCGTTCAGCGCCTGCAGCCGCGCCTCGATCTTCTCGAAGCACGGGTTGAGCGTGGCCAGCAGGTCCTCGCCCTCGAGCGTCGGCGCGACGGAACGCGTGGTCCGCGTCAGAAGGCGCAGCCCGAGCCGCTGCTCCAGCCCCTTGATGGCATGGCTCAGCGCCGATTGCGACACGTTGAGCCGCGCCGCCGCGCGGGTGAAGCTGCGTTCCTCTGCGACTGCGGCCAGCGCGATGAGGTCGTTGATATTCTCACGGATCATGGGGGACGGATCGCCGTTGCGGATGGAAATGGGAGTCTCTCCCCTGATTATATATGCGCGAGATTCATCGCGTCCACTGATTGTGCAGCCCCGCTCCGGAGGCTGCACGGCGCCGGTCGCGGCTCAGTCTCCGAGGTAGTCCTCGTCGGAGACCAGCTCGCCCCAGGTCACGGCGGAGCCGTCTTCATTGGCCTGGATGGCATAGTGGGTGACCGACGTGGTGTCGGTGGCGCCGTGCCAGTGGTTCACGTCCGCCGGCGCGAAGACCACGTCGCCGGTGCGCATGATCTGCTTCGGCTGGCCCTCTTCCTGGTACCAGCCGGTGCCGGCGGTCACGACGAGATACTGGCCGATCGGGTGGGTGTGCCATGCCGAGCGCGCGCCGGGCATGAAGATCACTTCGCCGGCGCTGACATCGTTCATGTTGGGGCCGAAGACCGGGGCCACGAAGACCGTGCCGGTGAAGGTCTCGTCGCTGCCGATCTGGCCGCCGCGCTCGAGGCCGGTGGTCTGGGTCATCTCCTGCGCCGAGGCGAAGCCTGCGGTGGCGAGCACGAGGGCGGCTGCGGTGAAGGTGCGTGTCATGTCTGGTCGTCTCCGTTGGTTGCGAGAGGCGGCCGGAGGGCCTGGGGCGCGCGGGTTGGCCCGCGCCCTTGGCATGAGAATT
Source organism: Salipiger bermudensis (assembly GCF_019801965.1). Lineage (GTDB taxonomy): Bacteria > Pseudomonadota > Alphaproteobacteria > Rhodobacterales > Rhodobacteraceae > Salipiger > Salipiger bermudensis_A. The sequence continues at coordinate 12,500 of NZ_JAHVIA010000011.1, read as the reverse complement.
AGGGTCGGATCCGGGAGGAATAATACCGGGGCCGCATTAGCGCTCATGAGGCGGTTTCATGAGCCGGACTGGCCCGCTCTGCCCTGCGTCACGCCGCGCACGAGCGTGGAGGCGCTGCTCCAGACCGCGCTGTGGCGATAAGCCCGCGCAATCTCCGCAGGTTGGAGTCGCATCTGAACGGTTGCACTGCTAAACTTCGAGTAGAAATATTTTTGCACACCCAACCATTTAATCCATCACTGAATGAGGTGGGACGAAATGCCAAGGTATGACCACAGGGCTCTGAAATTCGGGCTCGCCTTGTTTGCCGCAATTGCACTGACCGCCTGCAACGAGGATGACGCCGAAAGCGCCGCGCCATCCGGCACGCTCCCCTCCGTCGTCGTCGCCGAGGTCGTCTCGCGCGATGTTGTCGAGACCGAGCGCTTCATCGGCCGGGCCGAGGCGGTCGATACCACTGACCTGCGCCCCCGCGTCGAGGGCTTCCTCGAGGAGCGGCGGGCCCGCGACGGCGAGCGCGTCGCCGAGGGGGACACGCTCTTCAAGATCGAGCCTGCACCCTACGAGGCCGCCCTGGCACAGGCCGAAGCTTCGGTCGCCGAGGCGGAGGCAGCGCTGCAGTTGGCCGAGGTCGACCTGGCCCGCAGCACCCAGCTGCTCGAGCGCGACACGATCTCGCAGGCCGATTACGATGCCAGCGTTGCCAACCGGGCCACAGCGGAGGCAAGGCTCCAGGCCGCAGAGGCCCGCCGTCAGGAGGCCGAGATCCGGCTCGGCTACACCGAGATGAAGGCGCCCTTCGACGGCCGCATCGGCAGCATCGAGTTCAGCCAGGGCGAGGTGGTCGGTCCCGCCAGCGGCTCGCTGGCCAACATCACCCGCATGTCGCCGATCAATGTCAGCTTCGGTCTGTCAGAGCGCGATCTCGTCGAGCTGCTCGACTGGGCGGGCCAGGAAACCCGCGATCTCGGAGGCGGCGATGCGGCCCTGGTTCGGGTGCAACTGCCGACCGGGCGGATGCATGATGAGGAGGGGCGGCTGATCTTCGTCGACAACCGCATCGACCCGGCCACCGGCACGATCACGGTCCAGGCCGAATTCCCCAATGCCTCCGAGACCCTGGTTCCGGGCATGTTCGTCAATGTCGAGATCGGCCAGCGCGAGCCCGAGATCCGCAACACGCTGCCGCAGGCGGCGCTGCAACAGGACCAGCAGGGCAGCTACGTGCTGGTGGTCGGCGAGGGCGATCTCGTCGAACAGCGCTATGTCCGGCTGGGCAGCAATTTCGGCACCGACGTGGTGGTGCTTTCGGGGGCCGAAGAGGGCGAGCGGGTGATCGTCGAGGGACTGCAACGGGTCCGGAACGGTCAGCCGGTCGAGCCGGTTCCGGCGGCTGCGCCGGCCGGGGCCAGCGCGACGGAGGAGTAGGCCGTGTTCTCGTCGTTCTTCATCGACCGCCCGAAATTCGCCCTCGTCATCTCGCTTGTGATCTCGCTCTTCGGCCTGATCTCCTACATCACCCTGCCAGTCGAGAAGTTCCCCGACATCACGCCGCCGGAGGTCAATGTCTCGACCGCCTTCCTCGGCGCCAGCGCCACCACCGTGGAAGAGTCGGTCGCCGCGCCACTGGAGGAGCAGGTCAACGGCGTCGACGACATGATCTACATGTCCTCGAGCAGCGCCGATTCCGGGCTCTACAACATGACCGTGACCTTCGCGGTCGGCACCGATCCCGATATCGCGACCGTCAACGTGCAGAACCGGGTCTCGCAGGCCAACAGCAAGTTGCCCTCCGACGTGGTGCGCAACGGCGTCTCGACCAGCAAGTCGAGCAGCAACATGCTGCTGATGGTCACGCTCTATTCCGAAGACGGCAGCTATGACGAGCTGTTCCTGTCGAACTACGCCAACATCAATCTCCGCGACCCGCTGGCCCGGGTGCCCGGCGTCGGCCGGGCCGACGTTCTGACCAACCTGAAATACTCGATGCGGGTCTGGATGGACCCCGAGCGCCTCGCTGCCCTTAGCATGACGCCGAGCGATTTCATCGCGGCGATCCGGGATCAGAATGCCATTGTCCCCGCGGGGACAGTGGGCGGACCTCCGGGCGGCGACGATCCGCAGCTGACCTACACCGTCACCGCGCAGGGCCTCCTTGCCGAACCGGAAGAGTTCGAGGAAATCGTGCTGCGCACCGGCGCCGATGGCGCACAGGTGACCGTGGGCGATGTCGCCCGGGTCGAGCTGGGCTCACAGTTCTACACCTATTCCGGCTCGTTCAACGGCGTGCCCTCCTCGGTGATCGGGGTCTACCAGGCCCCCGGCGCCAACGCCGTCGCGGTCTCCGAAGGGGTGATCTCGACCATCGAACGCCTCGCCGCCTCGCTTCCCGAGGGGATGAGCTACGCGGTGACCTACAACAACACCGATTTCATCGAGAGCTCGATCAACGACGTCATCCAGACCCTCCTTCTGGCGCTCGTTCTGGTGCTGGCAGTGGTCTACATCTTCCTCGGCAGCTGGCGCGCGACGCTGGTGCCGGCGGTCGCCATCCCGGTGTCGCTGATCGGCGCCTTCGCGGTGATGCAGGCGGCGGGGATGAGCCTCAACACGATCTCGCTCTTCGCCCTCGTGCTGGCGATCGGCATCGTGGTCGACGATGCCATCGTCGTGGTCGAGAACACCGAGCGCCTGATCGCCGAGGGGCTGGCCCCGAAAGAGGCGACCCGGCAGGCCATGCGCGAGGTCACGACGCCGGTGATCGCCACCACGCTGGTGCTGCTGGCGGTGTTCGTCCCCGTGACCTTCATGCCCGGCATCACCGGCCGGCTCTACAGCGAGTTCGCGATCACCATCTCCGGTGCCGTGGTGATCTCCTCGCTCAACGCGCTCACCCTGTCGCCGGCGCTCTGCAGCCTGATCCTTCGGCCGCGCAAGGGCGAGCCGCGCGGCTTGCTGCGCGTCTTCGAAGGCGCAATCTCGGCCACCCGAAGCGGCTATGTCGGCATCGTTTCGCGTCTTGCACGGATCTCGATCATCGGCATCGTGCTGGTCGCCGTGGTGCTCATCGGACTCGGCGGCCTGTCGCGCGTGGCGCCCACCGGCTTCATCCCCAACGAGGATCAGGGCACCTTCGCGGTCGACATCCAGCTGCCCGACGCGGCCACGCTGGCCCGCACCGAGGCGGTCTCGCGCGAGGTCGGAGAGATTGTCGCCAACACACCGGGCGTCAAGGAATACGTCACCGTGAACGGCTTCTCGATCCTGTCGGGCGGGGCCGCCGCGAACGGCGCCTTCCTCGCCGTGGTGCTCGATCCGTGGGACGAGCGCACCGATCCCGCGCTGCACGCCGAGGCGATCCGCTCCCGGGTAGAGCGCCAGTTGCAGCAGATCCCGCGCGCCTCGATCATCACCTTCAGCCCGCCGCCGATCCCGGGCCTCGGAAGCGGTGACGGCGTCTCGATGCAGATCCAGCAGACCGGCGCAGGCACGCCGCAGGATCTCGACGCGGTGGTCAAGTCGATGATCTTCGCCGCCAACCAGCGCGACGAGATCGCCCGCAGCTACACCACCTTCCGGGCCAACGTGCCGCAGCTCTTCGTCGATCTCGACCGCGAGCGCGCCAAGACGCTGGGGGTCAATGTCTCCGATGTCTTCACCGCGCTACAGGCCTATCTAGGCTCGGTTTACGTCAACGATTTCAACCTCTTCGGAAGGGTCTACCAGGTCAAGATCCAGGCCGAGGGCGAATTCCGCGACACCGCGGACGATATCGCCAATCTCTACGTGCGCTCGCAGAGCGGGGAGATGGTGCCGCTGCGCACGCTGGTCACGGTGGAAAATACCGTCGGCCCGATGAACCTGCCGCGCTACAATCTCTACCGCTCCGCCGCGCTGACCGCCAACACCAGCCCCGGCACCTCGACCGGGGAGGCGATCGCCGTGCTCGAGCAGGTGGCGGCCGAGACCCTGCCGCCGGGCTACAGCTTCGAATGGACCGGCTCGGCCCTGCAGGAGCAGGAGGCGGGCGGCATCGTGGTGATCATTCTCGGACTCGCAGTGGTCTTCGCCTATCTCTTCCTCGTCGCCCAGTACGAGAGCTGGACGATGCCGCTGGCGATCCTGCTCACCGTGCCCCTCGCGCTCCTGGGCGCCTATGTGGCGGTGCTGATCGCGGGGCGCGACGTCAATCTCTACACCCAGATCGGGATGATCATGCTGATCGGGCTCGGGGCCAAGAACGCCATCCTGATCGTCGAATACGCGATGCATCTGCGCGCCTCGGGCAAGTCGATCTTCGACGCCGGCACCGAGGCGGCACGGCTGCGCTTCCGCGCCGTGATGATGACCGCGCTGTCCTTCCTTCTGGGCGTGGTGCCGCTGGTCGTCGCCTCGGGTGCGGGTGCGGGCAGCCAGCAGGCCATCGGCATCGCGGTGTTTGGCGGCATGGCCTTTGCCAGCAGCTTCGGGGTCGTCCTGACGCCGATCCTCTACGTGGCGCTACAGGCGGCGCGCGAGCGGGTTTCGGGGAACTATCACGGCATCCACGGCAAGTCGGAAGATACCGCTGAGACGCCCCCGGCGGAGCCTGACAGCGCGGTCTGATCCCAGGGCCGAGCATCGCGCGCCGGCGGGCAGGGGAGTTGAGCTTGTCTCTCGCCCGTGCCAACACTGAACGATCACAACAAGGCGCAGGATGACGGACCATGGCACGCGGGGCGGTACAGCAAAACCGATCTGAGATGATCTGCGGGGCCCTTCGGTCAGCCATCCTCGAACGCGCGCTGCTGCCGGGAATGAAGCTGCCGGAGGATTCCCTCGGCGAGCGCTTCGGCGCCAGCCGCACCATCATCCGGCAGGCGCTGGAGCGGCTCGCCGCCGAGGGGCTGGTGGAGCTGCGCCACAACCGGGGCGCCGCCGTCGCAACGCCCAGCCTCGAGGAGGCGCGCGATCTCTTCGAGCTGCGCACCCACACCGAGGACCTGGTGATCACCCGGCTCGCCTCCGGTCTGACCGAGGAGCAGCGCAGCCGGCTGGCCGAGCACATCGCCCGCGAGGAAGCGGCGCTCGGCGGGCCCGAGCCGCTGTCGATCCGGCTGGCGACCGAGTTCCACATCCTGATGGCAGAGCTGACTGGAAGCCCGGTCCTGTTCCGCTACGTCAAGGAGCTGAGCTATCGCTGCGGCCTGACCCTGTCGCAATACTCGCGCCCGCATTCGAGCAATTGCGGCATCCAGGAGCACCGCGACATTCTCTCGGCATTGCAGGACGGCGACGTGGAGAGGGCCCGCGCCATCGCACGGGCCCATCTCGATTCCGTCTCGTCGCGGGCGCAGTTCGACACCGGCGGCAAGAACGGCTTCTCCTATCTCGACGCGCTAGAGCCCTACGCCTCTGGCGTGCGCGACCCGGGCTGATCCGCGGGCCGCGCAGGGAGGGCGTAGGCCTCAGGCCTCGATGCCGCGCGCGGTCAGGATGCGCTCGGCGCTGTCGTTCCAGACATCCATCTTCACGATCTTGCCGTTCTCGACCACGAAGCGGTCGACGTAGCGGTTGCCTTCGAACGGGGTGCCATCGGGCCACTCGCCGTAGAGATACCCGGTGGAATAGACCACCACGCCCTCGGCCCCCTGCGCCACGTCGAACTGGCGCATGTCCTTCTTCACCCAGGCGTAGCGCATCGCGTTGAAGCCGGCCGGACCCGATGGGTGATGGTAGACCCGGCCGCCGGTGAAGGTGATCGTCACCTCCTCGGCCATGTAGGTGGCGGCACGTTCGGGGTCGGGGACCATCGAGGCTTCGAGGTAGTCGTGGACGATCTGCGCCTCGGGGGGCAGCGTGTCGTAGTCGAGCGCAAGCGTGGCTGTCATGGAGATCCCTTTCGTGTTGATGCGGCTCAGGCTGGCATGATTCGCAGCCCGGGGAACCTGTCGGCGATCATTTCATACAAAAATTGCATGCGATTTGCCTGCGGAATGTGCAGGCGATTCCGGAAATCCGATTTCCGGGGTGTTTTTTGCCCAGGCGCTTTGACGGGGCGGCCGGCTGCGGGCGGTTATGAGGGCACGAAGACGACACCACAAAGACCGTCACACCGACAGCCGGAGGCCTTCATGCCCACACGATTCACCTTCACCCGCCGCGCGGCCCTCGCCGGCGCCACCGCTCTCTCGATGCTGGCAAGCCTGCCGGCGTCGGCGCAGGAAGAGCCGATCAAGATCGGCCTTGTCGCAGCGCTCAGCGGCCAGTCCGCCAAGTCCGGCGAAGCGATCACCCGCGGCATCGAGATGGCCATGGACGAGATCAACGCCAAGGGCGGCGTCCTCGGCCGGCCCCTGGAGCTGATCAGCCGCGACGACGAGGCCAATCCCGGCACCGGCATGGTCGCCGCGCGCGAGCTGGTGCAGCGCGAAGACGTGGCCGTACTGATGGGCGGTCTCGATACGCCGGTCTCGATGGCGATCGTGCCCTTTGCCAACCAGGCGAAAGTGCCCTTCGTCGGACCCTGGGCCGCGGGCACGGGCATTACCGTGAACGGCGCCGAGGAGAATTACGTCTTCCGTGTTTCGGCGGTGGACGAGTATGTCGACGAAGCCATCACCGAGTATCTCGTCAGCGAGTACGGCTCCGAGAAGCCGGGCATGATCCTCATCAACAACCCCTGGGGCGAGTCGAACGAGGACGGGCTGACCAAGGCGCTCGAGGCGCGCGGCATGGAACACGCCGGCATCGAGAAATTCGAGAGCAACGACGTGGACGTGGTGCCGCAACTCACCCGCCTGCGCGAGAACGGCGCGGACGGCCTGTTCCTCGTCGGCAACGTCGGCCCCTCGGCGCAGGTGGTGAAGTCGCTCGACCGGATGGGCTGGGACGTGCCCGTGGCCTCGCACTGGGGCCCGTCGGGTGGCCGCTTCACCGAGCTGGCCGGCCCGAGCGGCGAGAAGGTCCACTTCATCCAGACCTTCCTCTTCACCTCGGAAGAGCACCCGATGTTCCAGAAGCTCCAGGACAAGTATCCCGAGATCCAGAGCCTCGCCGACGTGACCCCGGCCACGGGCATCGCAAATGCCTATGACGCCACGCTGCTGATCGCGGCGGCCATCGAGGCGGCGGGCAGCACCGAGGGTCCGGCGATCCGCGAGGCGATGTACGGCATCAGCGGCGTCGAGGGCGTGATCAAGACCTACGACCAGCCGTTCTCGCCCGACAACCAGGATGCGCTCGGCCCGGACGACTACATCTTCGCGCATTTCGTCGAGGGCGAGATCATCCCGCTCGAGGAATGATCCGCGCCACGGCCTGAAACGGGCGCCTCCGGCCAATGCGTGCCGGGGGCGCCGCCCTTCCTCCCCCCTTTTCCGTGGAGAGCCGGAATGTCCCTTTTCGTCGCCGCCGTCCTTACAGGGCTGGGTCTCGGAGCCATGTACGGGCTGATCGCCCTCGGCTTCCAGATCACCTATTCCGTCTGCTCCCGCGTGAACTTCGCGCAAGGCTCCATGGTCATGCTCGGCGCGGTGCTGGGCTATGTCCTGACGGTGCGCTGGGGCCTGCCGGTCTGGATCGGCTACCCGCTGGCGCTGCTGGGCTGTGCGCTCATAGGCATGCTGGTGGAACTGTGCCTGATCCGTCCCTTCGCCATCCGCGGCAACGAGGGCTGGCTGATGTCCACGGTCGCAGGGGGCATCCTGCTCGACAACGCCGTGCTCTTCACCTTCGGGAACGAGCCACGCAGCCTGCCGTCGCCGCTGGTCGGGACCAGCTGGCAGATCCTCGGCACCGGCATCTATCCGCTGCAGCTGCTGATCCCGCTGGTGGCCATCGCGCTGGCCTTCGGGTTGCAGATCCTGTTCCGTCGCACGCGGCAGGGCAGGGCGCTCCTTGCCGTGGTGCAGAACCCCGAGGCGGCGCGGCTCATGGGCATCAACACCACCGCCATGATCTCGGGCAGCTTCGCGCTGTCGTCGATGCTGGCAGGCGCGGCGGGGCTGCTGATCGCGCCGCTCTTCTCGGTGCATTCCGACATGGGCACGCTCTTCGGCATCAAGGCCTTCGCGGTCGCCATCCTCGGGGGCATGACCTCGGCCTGGGGCGTGATGATCGCCGGCTTCCTCTATGGCCTGGTCGAGGGCATGACGACCTCGTTCCTCGGGTCCTCCTGGACATATATCGTCGTCTTCGCCCTGCTGATCGCCGTGCTCGCGGTGAAACCGGGCGGGCTGTTCGGCGCCGCCAAGCTCAAGAAGGTCTGAGCCATGACGACCAAACCCTCCGCACCCCGCACCGGCCTGACCGACGCCCGGATCATGGACATCGCGCTGGTCGCCCTGACCTGCGGCGCGCTGGCGCTGCTCAACGTGGTGGGGGGCTACACGCTCTTCGTCATTGGGCTGGTGGCGATCTGGACGATCCTCGGCACCGGGCTCAACCTGCTCTTCGGGTTGACCGGCCTCGTCTCGCTCGGGCAGGTCGGCTTCCTTGCCATCGGCGCCTATGCCCATGCCATCGCGCTGCAGGCCGGCCTGAGCTTCTGGCTCGCCCTGCCGCTGGCCACCGCGGTCAGCGCGGCGGTGGGCTGCCTGCTGGCAGTTCCGGCGGTGCGCATGGCGGGGCCGTTCCTGGCGATGGTGACGATCGCCTTTGCCTTCATCATCGAGCACCTCGTGATCGAATGGCGCGGGCTGACCGGCGGCCAGAACGGCCTGATGGGCTTCGACGCCCCCAGCATCGGCGGGATCGCCTTCGGCGAGAAGGAGTTGGTCATGCTGGCCATCGTGCTCGCCGGGGCGCTGCTTCTGGCCTATCGCCGCGTGGCGGTCAGCGGCTGGGGCATGGCGATGGTCGCCCTGCGCGACCAGGAGATCGCCGCCGGAGCGCTCGGCTTCAATCCTTTCCGGACCAAGCTCGCGGCCTTTGCCGTGGCGGCAGCGGCGGCAGGGCTCGCCGGCGGGCTCTTCGCCCAGCTCATGCAGTTCATCGCGCCGAGCAACTTCATGCTCTCGCAATCCATCCTGTTTCTCTTCGCCGTCATCCTCGGCGGGTCGGGGACGGTACTCGGCCCGCTGGTCGGGGCCGCCGTGGTCGTCTTCCTGCCCGAGGTGCTGGCAGGGATGGCGGAATACCGGCTGCTGTTCTTCGGCGCGCTGCTGGTGGCCGTCCTGCTGCTGGCGCCGCAGGGGGTGGTCGGCCTCGTCGCGCGCGTGCTGCCGCGCCGCCGCCATGCCGTTGATGCCGTGTCGCCGGAGGCGATGTTTCAGACCATCACCCCGGCGGATCCGCAGGGGCTGCAGGTGAGCGGCCTCGGGATCACCTTCGGCGGGGTGCGCGCCGTGGTCGATGCCAGCTTCACCGCCGCCCCGGGCGAGGTGACCTCGATTATCGGTCCCAACGGCGCCGGCAAGACGACGCTGCTCAACATGATCTCGGGGTTCTACGTCCCGGGCACCGGCACGATCCGCACCCGTGACACCGAGATCGCCGGCTGGTCGCTGCATGACACCGCCCGGCTCGGGGTGGCGCGGACCTTCCAGGCGACGCGGCTCTTCGGCAGCCTCTCCGCCGAGGAGAACGTCATCGCCGGGTTCCCGCGGGGCCGCTTCGGGGCGCCCTTCGCCCCATTGACCACCCTGGAGAACCGCGCCGCCGCGCGCGGGCTGCTGGCGCTGGTCGGCTACACCGGAGACCCCGAGACCCCCGCCGCCGACCTGCCGCACGTGGACCGGCGCCTCGTCGAGATCGCGCGCGCACTGGCCATGCGTCCGCACGTGCTGCTGCTCGACGAGCCTGCCGCCGGGCTGATGCACGGCGACAAGATGGCTCTTGCCGCGCTGCTCCGCCGGCTTGCGGACACCGGCATCGCGGTGGTGCTGGTCGAGCACGACATGGACATGGTCATGGGCATTTCCGACCGCATCCTCGCGCTCGACGCCGGCCAGCCCATCGCTTTCGACACGCCGGACCGCATCCGTGCCAACGAGAAGGTCATCGCCGCCTATCTCGGCGAGGGCACGCTCTCGGCCCCGCCGCGCAAGCTGGCGCACCAGCCGGGCGCGATGGACGCGCTGATCACCAGCGAGCTCACCGCCGGCTACGGAGCCGCCGACGTGCTTCAGGGGCTGCGCATCCGCGTCGGGCAGGGCGAACTGGTGGCCCTTCTGGGCGCCAACGGCGCGGGCAAGTCGACCTTCCTGCGCACCGTCGCGGGGCTGGTCCAGCCCACGGGCGGCAAGATCATCATGAACGACGCCTCGATCCACGGTCTGCCGCCGCACCACATCGTCGAGCACGGTCTGGCGCTGGTCCCCGAAGGGCGGCAGGTCTTCCCCGACCTCACCGTGGCCCAGAACATCGAGCTGGGCGCCTACCGCCGCAAGGAGCGTCCCGGCCCCGAGGAACTCGAGGCGATCCTGCGCCGCTTCCCCCGCCTGCGCGACCGGCTCGACACGCCTGCCGGGCTGCTCTCGGGCGGCGAGCAGCAGATGATGGCCATCGCGCGCGGCCTCATGGCGAAGCCGAAGCTGCTGCTGCTCGACGAGCCGTCGCTGGGCCTTGCCCCCGCGATGACCGAGGAGCTCTACGCCATCCTCGCCGAGCTGCGCGACGACGGCATGACCATCCTGCTGGTGGACCAGATGGCGACGCTGGCGCTGGCGGTGGCCGACCGCGGCTACGTGCTGGAGCAGGGGCGCATCGTGGCGGAAGGTCCTGCCGACGAGCTGCGCGCGGACAAGGCCCTGATCGACGCCTATCTCGGGCAGGGCGAAAGCGCCGAGGCAGCGCAATGACCCCCGACCTCGTCATCCGCCAGGCCCGTATCGCGGACGGGGCCGCGCCGGTCGACATCGCGGTGAAGGACGGAATGATCTCCGGGATCGCCCCGCGGATCGGCTCGGACGCGCCCTGTCTCGACGCCGCTGGCGGGCTGCTCATCCGGGGGTTCGCCGACAGCCACCTGCATCTCGACAAGGCCTGCATCCTGGACCGCGCGCAGAACCGGACCGGCACGCTCAAGGGCGCGCTCGAGGCCGTCACGGCGGCCAAGCGCGACTTCACCGCGTCTGATGTATATGCCCGGGGGGCACGGGTGCTCGACGCGGCGATCGGGCAGGGCACGACGCTCATCCGCACCCACGTGGAGATCGACCCGGCCATCGGGCTTGCGGGGTTCGATGCCATCCGGCAGCTCAAGGCTGATTACGCCTGGGCGCTTGACCTGCAGATCTGCGTCTTTCCGCAGGAGGGTCTGCTGAACTATCCGGGCACCGAGGCGTTGCTGCGCGCCGCGCTCGACGCGGGTGCCGACCTGCTGGGGGGCTGTCCCTATACCGACACCGACCCCGAGGGGCACATCGCCCGGGTCTTCGGCATGGCACGGGAATATGATGTCGATCTCGATTTCCACCTTGATTTCGACCTCGACACAAGCTGGCGGCATCTCGACGAGGTCGCACGGCAGACCATCGCGCACGGGATGCAGGGGCGGGTGGCCATCGGCCACGTGACCAAACTGTCGATGCTTCCGCCCGAAAGGCTGGCAGAGAGCATCGCGCTGATGAAGGATGCTGGCATCGCGCTGACCGTGCTGCCAGCGACGGACCTCTTCATCACCGGGCGCGACCATGACCACGCCGTGCCGCGCGGCGTCGCGCCGGCGCACAGGTTTCATGCGGGGGGCGTCTGCTGCACGGTGGCGACGAACAACGTGCTGAACCCCTTCACCCCCTACGGCGACTGTTCGCTGCCACGCATGGCGAACCTTTTCGCCAACGTGGCGCAGCTGGGCACCGGGGAGGAGTTGTCGGCCTGCTTCGCGATGATCAGCGCCGCGCCGTTCCGCCTGCTGGGCCGCGACGCGCGCATCGCCGAGGGCACGCCAGCCGATCTGGTGCTGCTGCCGGGCAGCTCGGCCGCGGCAACCGTGGCCGAGATCGGGAGACCGCTGTGGGGGATGAGGGCGGGCCGGATGACCTTCGAGGCGCCGGCACCGAGGCTGCTGGGGCCGCGGCGTGACGCGCAAACGGTGCGCGATTACAGCCTGATGTCGTCGGGACGCTGATCGCCCGGCAGCTTCGCGCGCTCGAGGATGATCTGCGAGATCGCCCGAGCGCGCACCGTGTCCAGCGCGGCGATGATCGGTGCCGCGCCGAACTGGTTCATCGTGATCACCGACCTCAATGTTGAGCACGCTCGCGATCTCCGCCGCCTCGCGCGGCTTCACATTCTGGTAGAGCGATACCAGCCGGTCGAGAATCAAAGACATCGGTCAGACAGACAGAACGCCATCTCATCGGCCATGGTCTTTAATGTATTGAATTCATTGTCTTCAGAATATTGCAGGGCTTTTGTTTAACATAATCCCTATTACAGGATTCATGAGTTCACAGAGGTGCGCGCTACCCTCAAGTGCGACTCCCATTAGAAAACAGATGGTTATCTAATGGAGAGAGCCTGCCATGGGAGCGGTATACACGCAACTGAGCGTCAAGGAACGTGTTCAGATCGAA
>NZ_JAHVIA010000010.1 GCF_019801965.1 Salipiger bermudensis | reverse complement strand
TTCGATCTGAACACGTTCCTTGACGCTCAGTTGCGTGTATACCGCTCCCATGGCAGGCTCTCTCCATTAGATAACCATCTGTTTTCTAATGGGAGTCGCACTTGAGGGTAGCGCGCACCATCCGACATCCATACATCTTATAATCAGTATTATGTAATAAATTGGCATGCAGAGCCAGCCCTAGATGCGCTCGCGAAGCCCCCTGGAGCCCAAAGCTCTTGCGACCCCGCGTCAAACATTGCACCTCCACGTCGGTAAAGGCGCTTATAGACAAGCGTCGCTTTCCGACGAACACTGCACACACTGACTCGAAGGTCCCTCAAGATGCCCGGCTTCCTCATCCTCAACGGCCCCAACCTGAACCTGCTCGGCACCCGCCAGCCCGAGGTCTATGGCCGCACCACGCTGGCCGATGTCGAAGACATGTGCCGCGCCCACGCCAAGGAGATCGGCGTCGAGGTCGAGTTTGCCCAGAGCAACCACGAAGGCGCGCTGATCGATGCGATCCACGGCACCCGTGGCCGGCTCGACGGGCTGATCCTCAATGCCGGCGCCTATACGCATACCTCGGTCGCCCTGATGGATGCGATCAGCTCCGCCGAGATCCCGGCAATCGAGCTGCACCTGTCGAATGTTCACGCCCGCGAGGAGTTTCGCCACACCAGCTATATCGCGCGGGTCGCGGTCGGCGTGATCTGCGGCTTCGGTGCGCGCGGCTACACGCTCGCGATGGACGCGATGAAGAGCCATCTGGACAGCCTGTCATGACGCTTCCCCTGGACCTGCGCAGCCGGCTCATCGCGATGACCAATGCCGGCACCGTCGAAGAGCTCTGGTCCATGCATCTCCAAGGCATGGCCCGCTACGGCTTCGACCGGCTGATGTACGGGTTCACGCGCTACCGCACGACGACCTCGCTGGGCGATCCCAATGATTTCGTGCTGCTGACCAATCACAGCACAGACTACACCGATGTGTTCATCGGCGACGGGCTCTATCATCACGCGCCGATGGTCCGCTGGGCGCTCGAGCATGAAGGCGCCTGTTCCTGGCGGGTGCTCGGCGAGATGATCGCCCAGGGCAACCTGACCGAGGCCGAGCGTCGCGTGATCGAGTTCAATCTTGGCATGGATGTGCGCGCCGGCTACTCGATCAGCTTCAAGTCGGTCTCGAGCCGCGCCAAGGGCGCGATTGCGCTGACCGCGCGCCCGGGCCTGCAGCAGCACGAGATCGACGCCACCTGGGACAGGCATGGCGATGACATCATGCTGATGAACAACCTGCTGCACCTCAAGATCCTCACCCTGCCCTACATCCCGCCCAACCAGACCCTGACCAAGCGCCAGCGCGAGGCCCTGGAATGGGTCGGTGACGGCAAGACGATGCAGGATATCGCGGCGATCATGGGATTGACCCAGGCCACGATCGAGAAACATCTGAGATTGGCGCGTGAGGCGCTGAACGTGGAGACGACGGCTCAGGCGGTCGCCAAGGCCGCCTTCCAGAATCAGATGTTCGTCATCGATATCTGAACACTGGAAGAGATCAAAACTGAACGGTCAAGTCGAGTCGAATTCGACTTTAGGAGGAGAAGACCGCCTCCAAATCCCGCACTATATTTGCCTTTCCTTCGCTCTAAATTTATCATTTTGAAATCTATCTAGGTGATTTTCCCAGATTTGGTGAAAAAATCTCGGGGTCAGGTATCCCAGACTTCCCTGACGAAGCGTTAATTGCGATTGTATCTCTGTTCCGTGAGTGGTGGCTTTGGCCATGGAACATGAGGACCCATCCCTCGCGATTTCGAGGGCTCTGGCGTTCTCCCGGTGTAAACCGGAGCTGGGAGGGGCTCGAGCAATTTTGGCGAGAGCCCCCTCGGCGCCCTCCTGTTGAGGCTCCTCTAATCATCCCCAACCGTGCGGGGAGCCGACACCAGGAACCAAAAGGAGCCGCCCATTGGGCGGCTCCTGTCTTTTCGTACATTCGAAAGATACCTTTCGGGGCTGATCAGCCCTGAGCGGCCTTCGCAACCTCGGCTGCGAAATCCTCTTTCTCTTTCTCGATGCCTTCACCAACCTGCATGCGGACGAAGCCCACGATGGTCGCGCCGGCTTCTTCGGCGGCCTTCTCGACGGTCAGGTCGGGGTTGATGACGAATTGCTGGCCCAGCAGGGTCACCTCGGCGAGGAACTTCTTCATGCGGCCGACGATCATCTTCTCGATGACGGCGTCCGGCTTGCCGGATTCCTTGGCGATATCGATCTGGACCTGACGCTCCTTCTCGACAACAGCCGGGTCGAGGTCGGCTTCCGACAGCGAGGCCGGGTTGGCAGCTGCGATGTGCATCGCGACCTGCTTGCCGAACGCGTCGTCACCGCCCTTGAGCGCAACCAGAACGCCGATCTGGCCGAGGCCCGGAGCGGCGGCGTTGTGCACGTAGGTCGAGACCACGTCGCCCTCGATCTTCGCCATGCGGCGCAGGGTCATGTTCTCGCCGATCTTGGCGATCTTGTCGGTGATGACCTCGGAGACCTTCTTGCCACCGATCTCGGCATCGGCCAGCGCTTCGACGCTGTCCACGCCGGTCGCGGCCTTGGCGATGTCCGACACCATGCCCTGGAACTCGGCGTTCTTGGCAACGAAGTCGGTCTCGGCGTTGACCTCGACGGCGACGCCCACGCCACCGTTCACCTCGACGGCCACGAGGCCCTCGGCGGCGGTGCGGCCGGATTTCTTGGCGGCCTTGGCGAGGCCCTTGGTGCGCAGCCAGTCGATGGCGGCTTCCATGTCGCCGTCGGTCTCGGTCAGCGCCTTCTTGGCATCCATCATGCCTGCGCCGGTCATCTCGCGCAGTTCTTTCACCTGTGCAGCAGTGATCGCCATGTGCTTGGCTCCCTCTCGAATGGTCTTGTGCGGCAGGCCCTGCCCCGGGCCTCGCCGCTCATGTCATGCTTGCGTGACGCTTTCGCGACAGCGCCGGATCAGTTCTGGCCGGCGCCGGCCAGCAGCTCTTCTGCCGGTGCGTCTTCCAGAGCGCCCAGGTCGACGCCTGCGGCTTCCATCTGGCCGGTCATGCCGTCGAGGGCTGCGCGGCTCACGAGGTCGCAGTAGAGCGCGATGGCGCGGGCGGCGTCATCGTTGCCGGGGATGATGTAGTCGACACCCTCGGGCGAGCAGTTGGTGTCGACGACGGCGACGACCGGGATGCCCAGCTTCTTGGCTTCGGCGATGGCGAGCTGCTCTTTCTTGACGTCGATGACGAAGAGCAGTTCGGGCAGGCCGCCCATCTCGCGGATGCCGCCGAGCGATGCCTGCAGCTTGGCCTGCTCGCGCTCCATGCCGAGGCGCTCTTTCTTGGTGAGGCCTTCAGCACCGGCTTCCATCTGCTCGTCGATCGCCTTGAGGCGGTTGATCGACTGCGAAACGGTCTGCCAGTTGGTCAGCGTGCCGCCGAGCCAGCGGTGGTTCATGTAGTACTGGGCGCACTTCTCGGCCGCTTCGGCGATCGGCTGGGCTGCCTGACGCTTGGTGCCGACGAACAGCACGCGGCCGCCCTTGGCAACGGTCTCGCGGATGACGTTCAGCGCCGCGTCGAGCATCGGCACGGTCTGGGTCAGGTCGAGAATGTGGATGCCGTTGCGCGCACCGTAGATGAACTCGCCCATGCGGGGATTCCAGCGCTGCGTCTGGTGGCCAAAGTGCACGCCTGCTTCAAGCAGCTGGCGCATGGAGAACTCGGGAAGAGCCATGTCCTATATCCTTTCCGGTTTCATATCCTCGGCGGGGGCTTGACCCGAAATGGGGCAACCGGTGGACGCTGTGGGGATGTCTCCCCCATAGGCCCGACCCCGCCTGCGGGGTTCGTGTGCGCGCCTATAAGCGGTCGGCGCGACAAGCGCAAGCCCTGACGGAACCTTGTGGACAAGCCAGCGGTTTCTGACGCATCGTCACCGGCATTGCCTGCGCCTGAGCATTCCTATCACCTGGAGATCGTTTTGACAGACCTGACTTCCGTCCGAGGCATCGGACCCGCCCTCGCGGCGCAGATCCGCGAGCTCGGCATCGACAGCGCCGAGGCGCTGGCCGGGGCAGATCCGGAGCGCCTGACCGCCCTGCCCCGCACAAGGCTGCCCCGCGCCCAGAGCCTGATCGCGGCGGCGGTCGACAGCCTGGCCACCGATCCCGCGCCCGCGCCGCGCACCGCCGAGACCGAGGCCGCCCCGGCCCCCGGGACCCCCGGAGACGACAAGCTCGAGGAAGCCGAGGCGCCCGCCGAGGCGGCGCGCCTGATGCCCGAGCCCGACCCCGACAGCCCGCTCGCGGTCAACGATCCCCTGCCCGAGCCGGAGCCCACGCAGACGCTCACGCCCGGCAGCGGCAAGGCGAAGGGCAAGGCCGAGAAGAAGGCCAAGCCCTCGAAGAAGGACGCCAAGCCGAAGAAGAAGAGACCCGGAAAGGACGGCAAATACGGCAAGGCGGCCAAGGACAAGAAGACGTCGAAGGGCAAGAAGAGCGAAAAGTCCGAGAAAGCCAAGCTGAACAAGGCCGCTGCAAAGAAGCAGAAGAAAAAGGCCGAGGCCGCGAAGGCCCTCAAGGCCGACAAGAAATCCAAGAAAAAGAAGAAGAGCTGAGCAAGGCGCCTGACGGGCGGGCCTGCGACCCGCCTGTCAGCCTGAACGCTCAGCCGAGGGCGTAGCCCGCGCCACGCACCGTGCGCAGCGGATCGCCGCCGCCGTGGACGCCAAGCGCCTTGCGCAGCCGCCCGATATGGACGTCGACGGTGCGGGTGTCGACATAGATGTCGCGCCCCCAGACCCGGTCGAGCAGCTGCTCGCGCGACCATACGCGGCCGGGCTTTTCCATGAAGGTCGAGAGCAGCCGGAACTCGGTCGGACCGAGCTTCAGCTCCTGCCCGTCGCGGGTCACCCGGTGGGTTTCGGCGTCGAGGATGATGTCGTCATACTCGAGCCGCAGGCCCGCCGCCGCCGGGCGCGCCCGGCGCAGCTGCGCCTTCACCCGCGCCATCAGCTCGCGCAGGCTGTAGGGTTTCACCACGTAGTCGTCGGCCCCGGTCTCGAGCCCGCGCACCCGGTCGATCTCTTCCGAGCGCGCCGAGAGCATGATGACCGGAACGCCCCGTGTCTCGGGGCGGGTCTTGATCTGGCGGCAGACCTCGATGCCCGAGAGGTTGGGCAGCATCCAGTCGAGCACGATGACATCGGGCTCTTCCTCGTCGAGCATGACGAGGGCTTCCTCGCCATTTCCGGCGGCGGCGACGCGGAAGCCCTCGGCTTCCAGGTTGTAGCGAAGAACTTCGCGCTGCGAGGCTTCATCCTCGACGACCAGAACGGTGGGCTGATCTGCCGACATGGTCTTTCTCCGCCTTAGAGGTCGGCGCTCAGCGCCGGGTCGCTCGACGTGCGGTCTTCCTTGATCCGCACGCCCTCGGGTTTCTCGCCGGTGGCAAGGAAGATCACCTGCTCGGCGATCGCCGTCACGTGGTCGCCCATGCGCTCGATGTTCTTGGCGATGAAATGCAGGTGCATGCACGAGGTGATGTTGCGCGGGTCTTCCAGCATGAAAGTCAGGAACTCGCGGAACAGCGTGTTGTACATCTGGTCGACATCGGCATCGCGCTCGATGACGTCGCGGGCCAGCGCCTCGTCGCGCTTGATATAGGCGTCGAGCGCGTCCTTGAGCATCATCTCCACATCGCGGGCCATGCGGCGCAGCGCGGTGGTCGAACCGTTGATCTGGCTCATCTGGGCCAGAACCGTGGTGCGCTTGGCCATGTTCTTCGACAAATCGCCGATGCGCTCGAGGTTGGCCGACATGCGCATCACCGACAGCACGACGCGCAGGTCGCTGGCGGCGGGCTGGCGCAGCGCGATGACGCGGGCGGCCTCCTCGTTGAGGATCTCCTCCATCTCGTCGATGGCCTTGTCGCCCTTGCGGACCTGCTCGGCCAGCTCCTCGTCGCGGGTCTCCAGCGACTTGGCGGAATCGTGGATCGCGGCCTCGACCAGCCCGCCCATCTTGAGGATCTGGGCCTGGATGCCCTCGAGATCGCGATCGAAGGCGGTGGCAATGTGGTGCTTGAGATCGCTCATGACTTATCCGATCCGTCCGGTGATATAGGACTCGGTGCGCGAGTCCACGGGGTTGGTGAAGATCTGGCTGGTCTCGCCGTATTCCACGAGATGACCGAGGTGGAAGAACGCGGTCTTCTGGCTGACGCGCGCGGCCTGTTGCATCGAGTGGGTCACGATCACCACCGAGTAGTTGGTGCGCAGCTCGTCGATCAGCTCCTCGACCTGCGCCGTGGCGATCGGGTCGAGCGCCGAGCAGGGCTCGTCCATCAGCAGCACTTCCGGCTCGGTGGCAACGGCGCGCGCGATGCACAGGCGCTGCTGCTGGCCGCCCGAGAGGCCGGTGCCGGGCGCGTGCAGACGGTCTTTCACTTCGTTCCAGATCGCGCCGCGGCGCAGCGCCTTCTCGACGATCTCGTCGAGATCGGCTTTGGTCTTGGCGAGGCCATGGATGCGCGGGCCATAGGCCACGTTGTCGTAGATCGACTTGGGGAACGGGTTCGGCTTCTGGAACACCATGCCCACCTTGGCGCGCAGCTGCACCGGATCGACGCGCTTGTCGTAGATGTCCTCTCCATCGAGCGAGATCAGCCCCTCGACGCGGCAGATGTCGATGGTGTCGTTCATCCGGTTCAGGCAGCGCAGGAAGGTCGACTTGCCGCAGCCCGACGGTCCGATGAAGGCGGTGACGGTCTTGTCCTGCAGCTCGACGGACACGTCCTTGATGGCGTGGTTCTCGCCGTAATAAACTTGGACATCCTTGGCGGAGATCTTGATTTCGTTGGCTTCCACGTCGGTCTTCCTCAACGGTGCATCATACATGGGTTCACTTCCCCTTACCGAGATTGTCGCTCATCGTCACCACCGGCGCTCGAACTTGCGGCGCAGGACGATGGCGATCACGTTCATGACCAGCAGGAACACGAGCAGGATGATGATGCCGCCCCAGGCCCGTTCGTAATAGGCGGGGTCGGCGCGCTTGGCCCATTCGTAGATCTGCGCGGGCATCGCCGAGTTCGGCGACATGAAGCCCGAGATGATCCCGTCCGGGTAGTTGGTGGCGATGTAGCCGACCATGCCGATCAGCAGCAGCGGCGCGGTCTCGCCGAGCGCCTGCGCCAGGCCGATGATGGTCCCGGTCAGGATGCCGGGCATGGCGAGCGGCAGCACGTGGTGGAACACCGACTGCATCTTCGAGGCGCCGACCCCGAGCGCGGCGTCGCGGATCGACGGCGGCACCGCCTTGAGCGAGGCGCGGGTCGAGATCACGATGGTCGGCAGGGTCATCAGCGTCAGCGTCAGGCCGCCGACCAGCGGTGCCGATTGCGGCAGGTGAGCGAATTGGATGAAGGCCGCGAGGCCGAGAATACCGAAGACGATCGAGGGCACCGCTGCGAGGTTCGAGATGTTGACCTCGATGAAATCGGTGAACTTGTTCTGCGGCGCGAATTCCTCGAGGTAGATCGAGGCGGCAACGCCGATCGGCAGCGCCAGGAACAGCACCACCAGCATCATGAACAGCGAGCCCAACATCGACACGCCGAGGCCGGCCTGCTCGGGACGGCTCTCGGAGGCGTCGGAGCCGGTGATGAAGGCCAGGTTGAAGCTCTTGTGGACGGTGCCGTCCTCGAGCAGCGCGTCGACCAGATCGAGGTGGCCCGCATCGATGTTCTTGTCCTCGGTGATGCTGTCGCGGGTGACACGGTCCTTGAGGTAGCCGTCGACGCGCGAGGCGGCGAGGATCTCGAACTCGACGGTTTCGCCGACCAGATCGGGGTTGGCGAGCACGCGGTCACGCAGCTGCGCCGCGGCGGAGGCCGAGATCAGCGCCTTCATGTCGC
This sequence comes from Salipiger bermudensis, assembly GCF_019801965.1. Classification (GTDB taxonomy): domain Bacteria; phylum Pseudomonadota; class Alphaproteobacteria; order Rhodobacterales; family Rhodobacteraceae; genus Salipiger; species Salipiger bermudensis_A. The sequence goes on along the minus strand of NZ_JAHVIA010000010.1, from coordinate 181,277 downwards.
CGCCGTCTTCGTATTCGGTGGCGATGCCCTTGTCCTGTACCAGCTGGTAGAGGCTGTCCTGGATCAGCGGGTTGTAACCGAAGGTCGAGACCTTGGCCATTTCCGCCGGGTCGCGGTTGCCGTTCTTGTCGAGCTTGGCCGGGTCCAGGTAGACCGGCACCTCGATGAAGGTCTGCTGGAACGCGCCGATACCGTTGCCGATGATCGAGCTCAGCAGCACCACGAGGAAGAACATCCCCGCGCCGATGGCGGCGAGCCCGTAGAGGCGGAAGCGCTTTTCGGCGGCGTTGCGGCGCTGGGTGCGTTTGTCGGCTGCGGTCAGGCTGGTTCGGGGACGGGCGGCGCCCTGAGAGGTCGCGTCGGTCATTCGTACTGCTCCCGGTATTTGCGCACGATGTAGAGGGCGAAGACGTTGAGCCCCAGCGTGATGATGAAGAGCGTCATGCCGAGGGCGAAGGCCACCAGTGCCTCGGGCGAGGCGAAGTCGGCGTCGCCGGTGAGCTGGCTGACGATCTTGGCGGTGACGGTGGTCATGGCGTCGAACGGGTTGAGCGAGAGCCGCGCCGCGGCCCCTGCCCCGAACACCACGATCATGGTTTCGCCGATGGCGCGCGAGGCCGCGAGCAGCACCGCGCCCACGATGCCCGGCAGCGCCGCCGGCAGGATCACCTGCTTGATGGTCTCGGACTGGGTCGCACCCAGGCCGTAGGAGCCATCCCGCAGCGATTGCGGCACGGCGTTGATGATATCGTCGGAGAGCGAGCTGACGAAGGGGATCAGCATGATGCCCATCACCAGACCCGCGGTCATCACCGCGGTGCCGGCCTGCATCCAGCCCAGCCCGTCGCGGCCGAACACGGTCAGCAGCAGCGGCCCGACGGTCAGCAGCGCGAAGAGACCGTAGACGATCGTCGGGATGCCGGCGAGCACCTCGAGCAGCGGCTTGGCCCAGGCGCGCATCTTCGGCCCGGCATATTCCGACAGGTAGACGGCAGCGAAGAGGCCGATCGGGACCGCCACGACGAGCGCGATGAAGGAGATGTAAAGCGTGCCCCAGAGCAGCGGCCAGATGCCGAGCTCGGAGCCGCCGCCGAAGGAGGGCGACCAGGTGAAGGAGCCGAAGAACTTCGAGGCGGGGTAGACCTGGAAGAAATTCCAGGTGTTGCCGACCAGCGAGAGCACGATGCCGATGGTGGTCAGGATCGCGATGGAGGCGGCGGCGAGCAGGATCATGCGGATGCCGGTCTCGACGGCGTTGCGGGCGCGGAAGTCGCGGTTCGATTGTGCCACGCCCCAGACCAGCCCGCCAACAGCCAGCAGGATCACCACTGCGCTGCGCCAGAAATTGCCGGCGCTGTTCATCGCGCGATAGTCCTGCGCTGCCTCGAGCACCTCGGGGCTGACATCGGAGCCAAGCGCCACGCCGGCCTCGCCCAGCAGGCTGCGCACGTCGGAGTCCGCGGCGCTCATGGCGTCGGCGTCACCGGCGGTGATCAGGCCACGGCTCACCGCGGTGTCGAGACCGCCCGCCACCCGGCGCACGTCGGACATCACCAGCCCCAGCGTCGAGCCCTCGGGCACGGCGCCCTCGCCGAGCCCAGCGGTCACCTGGCGATCGACCAGCATCGGCTGCACCAGCAGCCAGACCACCAGCGCGAGGAAGGCCGGCGCCATCACCTTCATGGCGACGTTCCAGCCATAGTAGTTCGGAAGGGAATGCGGGCGCTCGGCGCCGGCGGAGGTCACGCGGAGGCGGCCGGCGATGAAGCCGGCAACCGCTAGCGCGAGCACGATCAGGATGAGCCAGAGTACCGGCATGTCGCCCCCCAGGGTCGTTTCGAATTCGCAAATGGCCTAAGAGAAGACGGGGCGGCGCACAATGGCACCGCCCCGAAGCAATCGGGAAATATCCGATTACATGTTCGAGCCCATGACCTCTTCATCGGCAACCTTGGACTGGGTCTCGGCCAGCTCGGGGTCGGAGACGAGGCCGTAGTTGGCGAGCGGGCCGTCGGGGCCGGCGATCTCGTCGGCAACGAAGAACTCGGCGTATTCCTTCAGGCCGGGGATGACGCCGATATGGGCCTTCTTGATGTAGAAGAACAGCGGACGCGACACCGGGTACTCGCCTGCGGCGATCGACTCGGTGGTCGGCTGCACGCCGCCCATGGTCGCGACCTTCAGCTTGTCGGTGTTGTTCTCGTAGAACGCCAGGCCGAAGACGCCGATGCCGTTCGGGTTGCTGTCGATGCGCGCGAGGGTCTCGGTGTAGTCGCCGTCGATGTCGACCGACTTGCCGTCGGTGCGGACCGCCATGCAGGCGCCCTCGGCGTCGTCTTCCGACATGCCGCCGGCCATCATGGCTTCCATCGCGCCGGTGTCTTCACAGCCCTGCAGCAGGACCTTCTCTTCGAAGACTTCGCGGGTCCCGTGCTTCGTGCCCGGGATGAAGGCAGCGATCTCGACGTCCGGCAGGTCGCCGTTGAACTCGGCCCAGGTGGTGTAGGGGTTAGCGGTCATCTCGCCGTCGACCAGGACCTCTGCGGCCAAGGCGTTGTAGATGTCGGCCGGCTCGAATGCGGTGAACTCGGGGCCGGTCTTCTGCGACGCGAAGACGATGCCGTCATAGCCGATGCGCACTTCGATGATGTCGGTCACGCCGGCGTCGGCGCAGGCCTTGATCTCTTTTTCGCGGATGGCGCGCGAGGCGTTGGCGATGTCGATGGTGTTCTCGCCGACGCCTTCGCAGAAGCGCTTGAGGCCAGCGGAGGAGCCGCCCGATTCCACGACCGGGGTCGGGAAGTCGAAGTTCTCGCCGAAGGCTTCCGCCACGATCGAGGCGTAGGGCAGCACGGTGGACGAGCCAGCGACCTGAACGTTGTCACGAGCGGCGGCGGCGGAAGCCGAGACGGCGGCGATGGCCAGGGCCGATGCGGCGAGTTTGACGGATTGCATGAGCATGCTCCTGTAACTTTGGGTCTGGTCCCCTCCCCTGGGGAACCTTGCGGGCAGCCCTAGGCTTCCCGCGCAATGCTTTTGTGACGGTTACGTAACAGTTTGATGACAGCACCCTGTTTATGGCATGAAAGCTCGGGAAGATCGCGAAGCCTTGCAGGGAAGCAGGCTGCGCGGTGCCGCGCCACGGCCCGGATGACACGGGCTGCGCCGCTCTGCCGGGGGAAGCAAGGCAATGAAAAAACGCGATTTTATAAAGGAGGCCGGGGACCGAGCGGTGATTTGGGTGACCCCCGCCAACGTCACCCGGCACTTCGGCACGAAGTGGCCGGTGGGCAAGGCGCGGTTCAAGAAGCTGCGCCGGTTCCTGCCTCGCGCGGTGGTGAATCTTCTCCGCAAACGCATCAAACGCGCCGAACCGTTTACAATTCCCGCGGAGCATTTTGCCGGCAAGCCCGCGGTGACAGAGACTCACCGCTACCGCCTGCTCGAGGATCTCGCCGCCCATAGTGACGATCTCCGGGCGAGCCTCTGGTTTCGCACGTTCCAGGCCGATCTCGCTGCCAAGGGCGTCGCCGACTACAAGGGCCGCAAGCTCCATAGCGAAGACGAGATCCTCGAGTTCCTCGACAGCTACGTCCTGGGCTTGATCGAGAGCATCCGCGCCACCGGGTTCGACGCGTCCAAGACAGGCTACGAATCCTCGGCGGTGATCGATGCCGAGGGCCGGCTGATGAAGACCAGTTCGGGCAATCACCGCTTCTGCATCGCCACGCTGCTCGATCTGCCGCTATTTCCGCTGATGATCGTCGGCGCCCACGAGGACTGGGTGCGCCAACACATCTCCGGGCCCGTGACGGTCGAGAAGGTGCTCTCGCAGCTGCCCGCGATCGAGAGAGCTCACCGTCGCCCGTGCAGCGACGTTTCAGACCTCGAGCGGGAGGATGACCCGGAAGGTGGTGCCTTCGCCCGGGGTGCTCTCGATGCGCAGACGCCCGCGGTGGCGGTTGACGATGTGCTTGACGATGGCGAGGCCAAGCCCGGTACCGCCCATTTCGCGTGAGCGGTGGCTGTCGACCCGGTAGAACCGTTCGGTGAGGCGCGGGATGTGGATCGGGTTGATCCCCGGACCCGTGTCGCGCACCGACAGCTCGACGCCCTCGCCGCGCAGCCGCGGCTGGTAGGATGCCGCCGAGAGCCGCACGGTGACGTCGGTCCCTCTGCCTGAGTATTTCACCCCGTTCTCGACGAGGTTGACCAGCACCTGCCGCAGCTGATCGGCATCGCCGGGCAGCTCGAGCGGCCCCTCCGGCAGATCCGTATGGAGCGTCACCCCGGCATCATTGGCGAGCGGCGCCAGCCCGGTGATCACCGAGCGCACCAGCCCGGCGAGATCCACCGGCTCGATCGGGCGCACGCGCTCCTCCGCCTCGACACGGCTCAGCGACAGCAGGTCACCCACGAGCCGCTCCATGCGCCCCGCCTCGTCTTCCATGATGCCGAGGAAGCGGTCGCGCGCCGCGGCGTCGTTGCGGGCCGGGCCGCGCAGGGTCTCGATGAAGCCCAGCAGCGCGGTCAGCGGCGTGCGCAGCTCGTGGCTGACATTGGCGACGAAATCCCGCCTCATTTGCCCGGCCTGTTCGAGATGGGTGATGTCGGTGAAGGTGAGCAGGACCCCGGGCCGCCCCTCGAGGGGCACCGGCCGCACCGACACTTCATAGGTGGTGTCCTGGCGGCCGTCGCTGGTCAGGTAGCGGGTCAGTCGCGGCGCGCCGTCGCGGAAGGTGCCCTCGATGGCATCGAGCAGCGAGGGCTGGCGCAGCGCGGTGATGAAATGCCGCCCCTCGAGCCCGTCGCCCAACAATGCCGTGGCTTCCGCGTTTGCGGCCTCCACCCTCTCGTCCCAGCGGATCAGGATCGTCGGCAGCGGCACCGCCGCGACGACATGCCTCGAATCGGTCTGCATCGAAGTCCTTCCCTGCGACATGGCCTGCCGAGCCCTACTGTCGCCGCGTGGCGCTCGCGCGGCGGTGAAATCCGGTCGTGCCCGGGTGTTGCATGGCCGAAGCGCGCAGGCAAGCGCCCACAGATTTGCGCGATCTTGCCACTGTTCAACACCGATCGGCGGTGACCCACCGCAATGTGTCCTCAAAAAGATCCGGCGCAAGACTCTGTTAATAAATGAATTTCAACCTGAAGAGGATGCCAATTTACCCGATTATGGCGGCATCTAGGTACGGCGATCGGCAAGATACTACCTATGAGAGTATGAATTTGCGAAATTTGATTGCACGCGCCATGGTTTTGTCCTTTTATGGCGATGTAGGTGGGGGCACCTACAACCGCAGGAACTCATGCTATGCAGAACGATCCGATCGATATCCGCTGCCCGCATTGCGGCCACGTGGCCCAGTTCCACGAGCCATTTCGATTTACTTGCGTGATCCGCTACCAGGAAGTGCCTGAAAACGCGCATCTCTGGGGCCGCGTCGTGGTCGAAGAACTGTATCCGGAGCAGTTCTCCTGGGTACAACCGGAAGCAAAGAAACCCACGTTCCATCAAGATGGCGCGGAGGGCCCCGGCTATCGCCTCAATCATCACGGTATGGTTGAGTGCGATCAGTGCAAGACGCTGGAGAAAGCCACGATCTCGTGGCCGGAGGACGCGTACTGGCAATGGAACATTGACGGGCACAGCCTGGTCGCACGCAATCGCGAGCATGCCCGCCAGATCCTCTCTTTCCTTCGCGAGCGCAAGCGGGCTCCGAACCGGAAGCCGGCGCTGCGCAACATCCCGACCGTCATGCTGACCCGTCAGATGGCGCCGGTGGTGCAGTCCAAGGTCGAATACGCCCTCGAGCACGCCTCGTGAGCGGCATCAGGGTCTGACGTCAGAGCGCCGTCAGACCCGCTTTGAACCGGCGCGCATTGGCCTGGTAGCCGAGCGCCGATTTCCGCAATCCCTCGATCGCCGCCTCGTCGAGCTGGCGCACCACCTTGCCCGGCATGCCCATCACGAGGCTGCCGTCGGGGATCTCCTTGCCCTCGGTGATCAGCGCACCGGCGCCGATCAGGCAGTTGCGACCGATCTTCGCGCCGTTGAGAATGGTGGCGCCCATGCCGATCAGGCTGTTGTCGCCGATGGTGCAGCCGTGCAGCATGACCTTGTGGCCGATGGTGCAGCCCTGCCCGATTCCCAGCGGATAGCCCATGTCGGTGTGGCAGACGACGTTCTCTTGCACGTTGCTGCCGGCGCCGACGCGGATCTCCTCGTTGTCGCCGCGCAGGGTGCAGCCAAACCAGACCGACGCGCTGTCTTCCAGCACCACCTTGCCGATCAGGTTGGCATCCGGCGCCGCCCAGGCGGTTTCGGCCAGCTCGGGCGCAACGCCGTCCAATGCGTAGAGCGTCATTCCTCTCCCTCCTCGAATTCCGCCTGCAGCTTGCGCACGTGATCGAGCAGGTGCGGCTGCTGTGTCCGGCGCAGGCGCGCGGCGGTGACGATGCTCTTGAGCCGCTCCTCGGTGGCGTCGAGATCCTCGTTGACCAGCACGAAATCATACGAGCCCCAATGCGAGATCTCGTCCCAGCTCTTCTGCATCCGCCGGTCGATGACCTCCGGGCCGTCCTGCCCGCGCGACTCCAGCCGACGCTTCAGCTCTGCAATCGACGGCGGCAGCAGGAAGATCGACAGCGTGTGCAGCGCCAGCTCCGAATTGGTCATCTGCTGGGCGCCCTGCCAGTCGATGTCGAACAAGACATCCTTGCCGGCGATGATCGCGTCGCGCACCGGGCCCTTGGGCGAGCCGTAGAAATTGCCGAACACGTGGGCGTGCTCGAGCATCTCGCCATTTGCGACGGCCTTCTTGAAGGCCGCCTCGGTCATGAAATGGTAATCCTCGCCATCGACCTCGCCGGGCCGCGGCGCGCGGGTGGTGGCCGAGACCGAGAAGATCACCGACGGATCCCAGGCCCTGAGCCGCTTGGCCAATGTCGATTTGCCCGCGCCCGAGGGCGAGGACAGGATGATGAGAAGACCTCTTCGGTTCATCGGATCACTCCACGTTCTGGACCTGTTCGCGCATCTGGTCGATCACCGTCTTGAGCGTCAGACCGATCTGGGTCAACGCCGAAGAGCCGGATTTCGAGCAGAGCGTGTTGGCCTCGCGATTGAATTCCTGCATCAGGAAATCGAGCTTGCGCCCGACGGCGCCCTTGTCCTGCAGCAGCGCCCGCGCCGCCGCCACATGCGCGGTCAGGCGGTCGAGCTCCTCGGTGATGTCGGACTTGACGGCAATGAGCGCGAGCTCCTGTGCCACGCGGGCCTCGTCGACGCCTTCGCTGGCCTCCATGACGCGCGCCAACGCCGCGCGCAGCTTCTCGGCCTGTTCGCCGCGTCGGCTCTCGACGGCCTCGGCCGCCTGCGCCACCAGCGCCTCGATCTCATCGAGCTGGCCGCTGAGCACAGTCAACAGCGCCTGCCCTTCGAGGCCGCGCATCTCGGCGAACTCCGCCAGCGCCATCTCGAACTCCGCCATCAGCGCGGCGCGCAGCGCCGGCACGTCGCGCTGGCTCTGGCCGCTCGCCATGACGCCACGCAGGGCGACGATCTGCGCCGCGCTGGAGCGCTCGAGCGGCAGCCCGCGACGACCCGCGGCCTCCTCGATGCGCACCATCGCGTCGAGCACCCGGGAGAGCGCGGCCTCGTCGAGCTCGGCGGCCTCGTCCTCGCCGCCGCCGGCGACCCGGAGAGAGACCTGCACGTTGCCGCGCGCGAGCTTGGCCTGCGCCGCCTTGCGCACCAGCGGTTCGAGCCCCTCGATCCAGTCGGGCAGCCGCAGCCGCAGCTCGAGCCCCTTGCCGTTGACGCCGCGCACGTCCCAGGACCAGCGAAGCCCGTCGATTTCGCCGCTGCGGGAGGCAAAGCCGGTCATCGATTGCCGCATTCTCGCCGCTCCATGTTAAGGCCGGGTTGCCCGCAGGGAAATTGCGGGGTTTCATCGGCCTACCCTCTGAGTCCGGGCATGGCAAGCTGCGCGTTCCGGGCCAAGGCGTTAACCTTTCAGCCAGAATTGGGGCAGAATTCTGCCCCATTTGAGATAAGTTGAGACTCAACACGACACAAATGACCGGCAAAGTGGAACGGGGGCTCCGACGATGCCGGCGACAGGACTGGAAGGAGCCCGAGATATGTTTCGCGATGGCGGCAAAGGCAGGGGCATCGTTTCGATGACCGATCTGGAAAGACAAAAAAGGCATGATTCGCTGAGGCTTGTTGAGAGCTATTGGCACGAGCTCGCAACCACGCGCGGCGAGGTTCCGCTGCGCAGCGAGATCGACCCGCGCCGGATCGAAAATGCGCTCGAATACGCCTTTCTGGCCGAAAGGATCGCGCCCGGCCTCGCCAAGCTCCGGGTCGCCGGCTCGCACCTCAATGACCTGATGGGCATGGAGACCTCGGGCATGCCGCTTTCGACCCTCTTCACGCCTGCGGCGCGCGATCGGCTGGCCGATGCCGTGACCCGAGTCTTCGCCGAGGGCGTCGCGGCCACGCTCCGCCTCTCCGGGGAAGAAGGGTTTGGTCGCAACAGCTTGCAAGGCGATCTTCTGCTTCTGCCTTTGCGCTCCGACATGGGGGACATGACCCGCATGATCGGCGCTCTGGTCAGCTCGGGCCGGATCGGCCGCACCCCGCGGCGGTTCGACATCACCGATGTCTCCATCGAGGCTCCGAGCCCGGGTAAGAGCCTGCCTGAGACAGAGGCACCAAGTGCAGAGCCTGCGTCGGCCCCACGGCCAATGCCCGGACTGGCGGAGGAGCCAGCGGGTTTCGAGACGAAGCCCAAGGAGGGTGCGAAGAGGCCGCCCTACCTGCGCCTGATCGTCTCGAACGACTAACCCTTTTATATCGTAAAATCAGTCCTTTGAATCGCAATTTTAAGGCGATACGAAAACGGCCTCACGCAAAACAAAAGCCCCCGCGCGATGTGCTCGCGCGGGGGCCTTTTGGTCTGCAAGTCTCTGGGACGAGAGCTTACTCGGCTGCGAGTTGCATGGAGCCGTGCTCTTCCAGCACCGGATGAAACTCTTCGTTCTGGCCGGCATAAGCGAGGGTCGCGCGCAGCATTCCAGCCTTCGAGCCGCAGTCGAAGCGCTGGCCGCTGAAGCGGAAGCCCGCGAGGCCGACACGCTCCACACCCTTCGCGATGGCATCGGTGAGCTGGATTTCGCCGCCGAGACCGGGCTCCTGATTGCGAAGGTCATCGAAGATCGAGGCGTCGAGAACATAGCGACCGACCACGGCGTGCAGCGACGGCGCCTCTTCCGGCTCCGGCTTCTCGACCATGCCGGCGGCCGGCACCATCTGGCCAATCGCCGTGCCTTTCGGGTCGAGCACGCCATAGGCCTTCACCTCGTCGCGCCCGACTTCCATCGTTGCGACCATGTGACCGGCAGCGCCGGACTCGTACGCCTCGATCATCTCGCTCAGGCAGCCCTTCTGACCCATGATCAGGTCGTCGGGCAGGATCACGGCGACCGGACCCGGCAGGCATTCATCGACAGCGCAGAGCACAGCGTGGCCGAGGCCAAGCGGCTCGGGCTGCATCACGAAATGCGCCTGCTCTTCCTCGGGGTTGATCGCGTTTTCGTCGAGCGTGTCGGCAATGCTGTGCTTGCCCTTCTCGCGCAGCTGGTGGCACAGTTTCTCGTCCTGGTGCACGTAGCGCTCGATCGCGCCCTTCGACGGGTGCGACACAAACACCATGCGCTCGATCCCGGCGGCGCGGGCTTCGTCGATGGCGAATTGCAGAAGCGGACGGTCGAGCACGGGCAGAAGCTCCTTGGGCGTGGCCTTGGTCGCCGGAAGGAACCGCGTTCCGAGCCCTGCCACCGGGAAGATCGCGGTGCGCACTTTCTGGCGGGCAGTCGGGCTGGTGTTGGTCACGTCGGTATCTCCTTGTGTCGCTGATCGCTGTCGCCGCATTGCGGCAATTGCGTAAGAGCTTATGCCCTTTTGGGTGATCGACCAAACAACGTGTCGAGAGGACAAAAGTTCCGGCGTAGAACCGCCTGATTTTAAAAGGCCTCGGCAAAGACACGAAAATTCAATGTCTTGCCGGAAGTCGGGTATAGAAATGCCGAAAATTCACGTAATCGCGTCAAAATTGAATCAAAGGCGCCCATCGGACCCGCAGGGGCCTGCTGCAGATGCACAAAAACCGGGCAATTCCTGTCTGGCCTTCGCCAGTGCAGAAAAAACGGCGGCTTGGCTTGGTTCGCCGGAACCCTGAGCCTACTGTCGCGTTACCAGCATAGGACAGAATGGAGTGAGCCCAATTGGCCGGCGATCCCAGCGATGGGAAAGCCCAGGCACAGCATTATGGACGGACTGACATTGGACATCCCGCCCGCGCGCGGCACCGGCGACATGCCGAGACGCGCTGAACCTTACGCCCGACTTGCCGTGATCGGCATGGGAAGCTGGGGCACCGCCCTTGCCGCGGTCGCGGCATCGGCCGGCTGCGACACCCGGCTCTGGGGCCGCCGCGACAGCCTCGCGCAAGCGATGGCCGAGACCCGGCAGAACCCCGAGCACCTTCCCGGCATCGATCTTCCCACCACACTGACGCCGACGTCGGATCTGGCCGCCGCGCTCAGCGGTGTCGAGGCCGTGCTTCTGGTGACGCCATCGCACACGCTGCGCGACATGGCGCGCAAGATGAAGCCGCATCTTCCCGAGGGCATCCCGATCGCGCTCTGCTGCAAGGGCATCGAGCGCGGCACCGGTTTCCTCCTCAGCCATGTGGTCGAAGAAGAGCTGCCAGGCCATCCGGTCGGAGCGCTCTCCGGCCCCACCTTTGCCCGCGAGACGGCGCTCGGCCATCCGACCGCCGCCACCGTGGCGTTCAATTTCCGCCATCACGACCGCATCGCCCCCGAGCGCGCCCCCGCCGCGCGCCTCGCGCTGACCATGCAGACACAGGCCTTCCGGCCCTACGTCTCGGACGACCTGATCGGCGTCGAGGTCGGCGGTGCTGTGAAGAACGTGGTCGCCATCGCCTGTGGCATGATGACCGGCGCAGGCTTTGCGGAGAACACCCGCGCCGCGCTGATCACCCGCGGCATGGACGAGATGAAAGCGCTGGCCGAGGCGCTCGGCGGCAAGCGCGAGACGGTGACCGGCCTTGCCGGCGCCGGCGATCTCACGCTCACCTGCTCGTCGACCACCTCGCGCAACATGTCGCTCGGCACCCAGCTTGGTCAGGGCATCCCGCGCGACGCCTGCTTCGATGGCAAGCCGACGGTCGTCGAGGGCGAGGTCAACGCGGTCTCGGTGGTTGATCTGGCGCGCCGGGTCGGCGTCGAGATGCCGATCTGCGAGGCGGTCCACGCCATCCTGCACGAGGGCGCGCCGCTGACCGAGACCTTCCAGGCGCTCTGGTCCCGCCCCATCGAGGGCGAGCCGCGGGCGCTCGACATTACGCTTCACCCCTACGAGGGAGACCCCGCATGAGCTTCGATCACCCCCATAACCGCGACATCGCCGGCTGCCGCTTCGTACTGGCGACCGATCTCGACGGCACCTTTCTCGGCGGCTCCGAAGAGGACCGCGCCAAGCTCTACCAGTGGATCGAGGACAACCGCGACACCATCGGCCTGATCTTCGTCACCGGGCGCGATCCCAAGTTCATCGGCGAGCTCTGCGACGGCGGCGTGCCGTGGCCCGAATACGTCGTCGGCGACGTCGGCACCACCATCGCCCGGGTCGAGGATGGCAAGATCCATCCCATCGAGCCGCTCGAGGTCGAAGTTGCCGAGACTTGGGGCGATGCCGGCGACACGGTGCGCTCCGCGCTCGACGGCCATCCCGGCCTGACCCTGCAGCCGACCGAGTTCCGCTACCGCGTGAGCTATGATCTCGACGCCGAGGCCTTCGACGACAGCGCCCATGACATCGTCCGCGACATGGGCCACGACCCGCTGGTCTCCGACAACCGCTATTTCGACGTGCTGCCGCGCGGCATCTCGAAAGGCCCGTCGCTGCGCCGCCTCGTCACCCATCTCGGCATCGAGGAGAGCCGCGTGCTCGCCGCCGGCGACACGCTTAACGATCTGTCGATGCTGGAATGCGGGCTGCAGGCCGTCGCCGTGGGTGGCGCCGAGCAGGCCCTGCTCGACCGGGTCTCCCGCCTGCCCCATGTCCACACCGCCGAAGCGATCGGCGCGGCTGGCATCCTCGAGGCGGTCGAGGCCTTCAATCTGCATCCCCTCCCGAAAGGAGCGTGAGCCATGTCCAGTGATCTGGTAATCGTCTATCACCGTCAGCCCTACGAAGAGGTCGAGGTCGACGGCAAGATCGAGTATCGCGCCAACAAAAGCCCCAACGGTATTGTCCCGACGCTGAAGAGCTTCTTCGGCAAGGTCGACAATGCCGCATGGGTGGCCTGGAAGGAGGCGGAGGACACCTCGGATCCCGGCTTCGAGCGGGTGATCCACATCGAGGATTCCTTCGGCAAATACACTGTCTCGCGGCTGCCGCTGACCGCGGCGCAGGTGAAGAGCTTCTACCACGTCACCTCGAAAGAGGCGTTCTGGCCGATCCTGCACGGGTTCAAGGAAAAGTATAACTACGACCCGGTCGATTGGCCGACCTTCAAGGAGGTCAACTGGGCCTTTGCCGAGGCCGCCGCCGCCGAAGCCGCCGAGGGCGCCAGCGTCTGGGTGCACGACTATAACCTGTGGCTCGTGCCCGGCTACCTGCGCCAGATGCGCCCCGATCTGCGGATCTCCTTCTACCACCACACGCCCTTCCCGGCGGCAGACATGTTCAACGTGCTGCCGTGGCGCGGCGAGATCATCGACTCGCTGCTCTGCTGCGACGTGGTCGGCTTCCACATCCCGCGCTACGCGTCGAACTTCGTCTCCTGCGTGCGCTCGCTGCGCGATGTCGGCAACGTGCCCCGCATCAAGGTCGAGAACGACATGATGTCGGAAGGCTCGGCCCTGTCCGACCGCACCGTGCCGACAGAGATCCACACCGACGAGCGCGTGGTGCAGCTCGGCGTGACCCCGGTGGGCGTCGATGTCGAGTACATCAAGTCGCTGGCCGGATCGGAAAAGACCGACACCCTCTCGGCCCGCTTCCGCGAGGAGATCGGCGACACCCGCGTGCTGCTTTCGGTGGGCCGCACCGACTATACCAAGGGCGGCGCCGACCAGCTCCTCGCCTTCGAGCGCCTGCTCGAGCGCCGGCCCGAGCTGCGCGGCATCGTGCGGCTGCTGCACGTCTCGGTGCCCGCCAACCGCAACATGACGGTCTACGAGCCGATCCAGAAGGAACTGGAGGAGATCGCCGGCCGTATCAACGGGCGCTTCGGCAGCTTCACCTTCCAGCCGGTCGCGCTGATTTCGCGCGCCATTCCCTTCGAGGAGCTGGTGGCGTGGTATCAGGTGGCCGACGTGGCGTGGATCACCCCGCTGGCCGACGGCATGAACCTCGTCTGCAAGGAATATGTCGCCGCCCGCAAGGATGGCGACGGCGTGTTGGTGCTGTCGGAATTTGCCGGTGCTGCCGTCGAGATGGGGGCCGCGGTGCTGGCCAACCCGTTCTCGAGCCGCGCCATGGACTTCGCCATCGACATGGCGCTGGACATGCCGGAAGACGAGCGCCGCGCCCGGATGGAGCTGCTGCGCGCCTCGGTCGAAAAGCGCGACACGCGCCATTGGGCCGAAGATCAGCTTGCCCTGCTGTCGCCGAAGGATTTCGGGGATGAAAGCGCAAACGAAGAAGCTGAGATGGCCTGACCCACGGGCCATTTCCAACCGGCTTTCATCACCAGATTCTTTCTTTCACGAGTACGGGGCAAGCAGCAATGCTTGCCCCGATTTGCTTTGCGGATATCCGCTTTGACGTCGCCTGTCTCGGAATTCGGGCGGGCGTCAGTCGCGCATCTCGTTGCGCCGCATCGGCATCCGGTCGATCACGGCAAACAGCTCCTCAGGCGCCAGAACCGCGTCCTGCTCGAGCTTCACGCCGCCATCCTTGCCCACGAGCACCAGCTTGAAACCGCCGGGCTGGAAACCCTGCCGCAGCGGCGAGGGCGTGCGGTCGTCGAGATCGCTCAGCACCACGATGTCGCGCTCGGCGAGGGCCGCTTCGGCGGCGCGCAGCATCTCCATCTGGCGCGCATAGTCCGGGTGATCCTGCGACGGGGCGAAGAGCAGCACCGGGCGCTTGTCCCAGCGCATCGCATTCAGGTCGCGGGCGTCCGTCGGCAGGGTCTGGAAGAGGTCGGTGGCCGCGAGTGCCGGAGAGGCCGCGAGCGCCCCCGCGACGACAGCAACACCGAGCTTGGTCTTCATGCGAATGCGGCCCATTGGGATCTCCTGGCTGGGTGGTTTCAGCCTTACGCATGAGGAGGCCGAACGGTTCCCGACCCGACGCGCGGAACCTGCGGTCAGCTGGTCACGCTTGCGTTGCCCGGCGGCGCGCGCAAGCAACAATCGGCGCAAGCGGATCCCGGCTCCGGACAAAAAGAAACGGAGCGGCGAGCACCGCTCCGTTTCCCGTCATCATCCCGGCGCAGGGTCGAAGTGCGCCGGAACGAAGAGCGTCTCCGGCAGAACCCAGCCTTACTTGGTCAGCAGCTGCGCCTCGTGCTTCTTGAGCGAGCGGCGGGCGGCACCATAGGCCTCGAGACCCTCGGCATGCTCGAGCTCGGGGAAGAGTTCGAAGATTTCCTGGCGCTGCTCTTCGCCGATGCCGCGCAGCGACAGGTCGCCGGGCTGGAAGCTCTCGGTCCAGGCACCGTTCGACAGCACAACCTCGTGGTTGTCGAACATGATATGGATGTAGGTCACGCCCAGCGTCTCGACCTCGTCCACACCCTCGAGCCCGGTCAGGTGCTTGGCGGCAGCGAGAACCTCGCGCTCCTCGAAATAGAGGGCGGTCTTGTCGTTGGAGACCAGGATACGGTGATTCGGCGACACCAGGAGATCGTGCTCGGGCAGGTTCTTGCCCAGCGAGCCCTGCTGGATCAGCACCGGCTTGAGCTGCGGCTTGCGCGCCAACTGGTGGCCGGTGAGCTCCTTGCGACCGACCCAGCGGATCTGCTGGATGCCGTTGTCGCGGGTGATCACGCGATCGCCGACCTGGAGGTCCTCGACGAGGCGCTCGCCCTGCGGCGTGGCGATCAGCGTGCCCGGGGTGAAGCAGGGCAGCACGTCGACGGTGACGGTGCCCTCGTCGGTGCCGCCATTGCCGTCATCGATGGTGTAGTCGAACGTGTCGGCACCGTTGTAGCCCTCGTCGGCAACATAGGTCACGGTGCCGTCGGCGTTCAGCGTCACGGTGCCGTTCTCGGCGGTGCCGACCGAGGTGATGGTCAGCGCATCGCCATCCGCGTCGGTGTCGTTGACCGTCGGATCGAAGGTCTGCGGATCGGTTGCCGTCGCGGTGATGGCATCGTCCACGGCCACCGGCGGAGTGTTCTCGCCTGCGGTCGGGTCGGTCGGGACGGTGACGTTGATCGAGACGGTCGCCTCGTCGGTGCCGCCATTGCCGTCATCGATGGTGTAGGTGAAGCTGTCGGCGCCGGTATAGCCCTCGTCGGGCGTGTAGGTGACGGTGCCGTCCTCATTGATGGTGACGGTGCCGTTCTCGGCATCGCCGACGCCGGTGACGGTCAGCGGATCGCCGTCGACATCCTCGTCGTTCACCGTCGGATCGAAGGTGATCGGCGTGTCCTGCGGCGTCTGCTCGCTGTCGTCATTGGCGACCGGATCGTCATTCACCGGGTTCACGGTGACATCGACGATCGCCGAGGCGCTGTTGCCGTCGGGATCGGCGACGCTGTAGGAGATCGTGTCGGCGCCGTTGTAATCCTGGTTCGGAGTGTAGGTCAGCGTACCGTCTTCGTTGATCACGACACTGCCATTTTCGGCGGTGGCGCTGGTCACGGTGAGCGGATCGCCGTCCGGGTCGCCATCATTGTCCAGGACGTCGATCACCACAGCGACGTCCTCGTCGGTGACGATGCTGTCATCCTCGGCGAAGGGCATCACCTCGGTGCTGTCGGTGGTCGAGAAATCGATGTCGGAGACCAGCACGCCCTGGGTGTTGTCGCCGCCATTGGCGTAGCTGATCTCGATACGCGAGACCGGGCCGGCGATGTCGACCTGGATGGTGCCATCCTGTTCGGCGAAGGAGGTTTCCTCGGTGCCGGTGGCGGTGCTGCCGTCGACGCTGCTGCCGGCGGAGAGAACGGTCATGGTAACGTCGACCGGATTGCCCTCGGCATCGTAGGCGAGGATGGTAACGATGTCCTCGAAGCTGCCGCCGCTCTCGGCGGCATATTCCAGAAGCTCGCCAAGATCGCTGCCCTCACCGGCATCGACGTCGTTCAGCAGGAACGAGACGTTCTGCACCTCGTCGCCATAGAGCGCGTTGGTCGAGTTGAAGTTCAGAACCGTGGTCGAGGTCTGGCCGGCGGCGCTGCTGCCGCCGTCGCCGAAGAGCTTCAGGTGCGAATTCGGGTCGGTGTCAGAGCCTTCCGGAACGTAGCCCTCGAAATTGGCGGTGAAGGCCTGTGCGTCGGGCGTCTCGGCCGTGAAGGTGATGTCGACGGCGACGCCGCCGGTCTCCACGGTGGTGCTCACGCCACCCGGTGCGGTGTTTTCGAGATTGGTGCCGTAGGCACCGAGCAAACTCCAGTCCAGAACCAGATCAGCCATAATTTTCGACCCTCATAACCTTACAGACCGGGGCGGACCCGGAACCGCTCTCACGACGTCGGCAAACCCGCCGACAGCGCCTCTTGCTCGTCATGCCTGCAATGTTGCGAAGGAACGCCCCGCCCCCGTGCCACAACACAATGTGGACGAAGCGCGGCTTCTGGCGGCGGAGACCGAGCCTCCATACGCATCCCTCGCATCCTTGCGGATGCTTGACAGTTCAGCGGCCGCCCCCGTGGCCTTTTGTAGTCTTCACCCCCCAGTCGGGCTTGAGACGTTTCTAACCGGGTCTGACCGTTGCCTCAAAGGGAAAAGTGGCGGGATCTAGGCACTTATCGCCACATCTTCGACAAACAAAGGCGACTTGTTGACAGATTTGCGCATCTCATGGTTGAACATCGTTTCTCTTTGGAAACGCCGGATTTTTCAGGATTTTCAGGAAACAAAGGGAAATCGTGTTCTTACAGGCGGCAGTCAGGCTTGATCGTCCGATTTTCCGCAACAGTCCGCAGGGAAATGTGGCGGAGCCTCGGTGCGGCAGATCGTGCCAGAAATGAGGCAGCCGCTGTTCTCGCAGCGTGGCCAATTCCGCGAGATGCCGCAAATTACCGCCCGAAACACCGGAGAAACCCGGCTCGCAGCCCGAATCGTTACCGCCGCTTCGCGCCAAATGCGACGAAGTTTGGGCGGAGACGCTTTTGAGGATCGCATGAAAAAGGCGCGGGGCGACCTCTGCCGCACCCGCGCCTCATTCTCGGCCGGATCAGACCAGGTTGGTGATCCACCGGCACTGATAGGGCGCCATCGTCACCGGCCCGGCCGCGATGGTCTCGCCGCTCAGCAGGTCGACCCATTGCTCGTCGGCGATCAGGTTCAGCTCGCCCTCCGGGATCTCGATGGTCTCGTCACTGACATTGTGCAGCGCGAAGATCGATTGCTCGCGGTCGAGCGACTGACGCCACAGGCCGAAGATGCGGTCGTCGACATTCAGTGTGAACTGGGTGGCGTTGGGGTGGAAGCCCGGCTGCTTCGAGCGGATCTTGAGACGCTCCGACAGCGCCGCCAGAACGCGGGCATGGATGGTCTCGGGATCGGCGAGCTTGTCCTGCAGCACAGGGTAATCCCAGCGGTGCCGGTTGATCGCCCGGTTCATGCCGCGCCGCTCCACCGCCTCGAGATCGTTGGGCGTTGCCAGCATTGAGTGGATGTAGAAGGCCGGGATGCCCTCGAGCGACATCGGGATGGTCTGCGAGCACAGGAAGCGTTCGAAATGCAGATCGTCGGTGCCCTTGAAGGTGCGCCCCATGGCCTCGAAGAAGGTGCAGTTGAGCTCGTAGGGCGCCTCGCCGCCGCCGGGCAGCGAGCGCATCGAGACCTTGCCGCCGATCTCGTGGATGGTGTCGATGATCTCGCCGATCTCGGGCGGCGGCAGCAGACCCTCGGCGGGGCGCATGCCGATGCCGTCATGGCTGGCGGTGAAGTTGAGGTAGGCGCAGCCCAGCGGCGCCGGCGGCATGGTGCGCTGCCAGTCGATCAGGTATTTCGCCGAGCCCGACATCATCGCGTGCAGCGTCAGCGGCGGCAACGGGAAGTTGTAGACCACATGGGCCTCGTTGCGGCGGCCGAAATAGCTCAGGTTCTCGGCCTTGGGCACGTTGGTCTCGGTGAGCAGGATCACCGTCTCGGTGGCGTAATCCATCAGCAGCCGCATCAGCTGGATCACCGCATGGGTCTGCGGCAGGTGGATGCAGTTGGTGCCGAGCTCCTTCCACAGGAAGGCCACCGCGTCGAGCCGGATGATGCGCACGCCCATGTCGATATGCAGGCGGATGATGCGGATGATCTCGAGCAGCACGTCGGGGTTGCGGAAATCGAGGTCGATCTGATCGTGGCTGAAGGTGCACCAGACATGGCGGGTGCCCATCGCGGTCTCGACTTCCTGCAGCAGCGGCGTGGTGCGCGGCCGCGTCACCATCGAGACATCGTCCGACGGGTCGGCCTCGAAGAAGAACTTGTCGTAGGGCTTCTGGCCCTGCCGGTAGGCATTGAACCACACGCCCTGGCTCGAGACGTGGTTTAGCACCAGATCCGACATCAGGTGGAATTCGCTGCCGATGCGGGTGATGTCGGCCCACTCGCCGAGCTGCGGGTTCACCTTACGGTAATCGGTCACCGCGAAGCCGTCATCCGAGGTGAAGGGGAAGAACGGCAGGATATGTACCCCGTTCACCACGCCCTTCATGTGGGTCAGCAGGAAATCGTGCATCAGGTCGAGCGGCTTGTGATGGCCGTCGATCAGGCTGTCGCCGTAGGTGATCAGGACCGCGTCGTTCTGGGTCCAGAGATTGTTGCCGGGCTTGCGCGGCTGGCGGCGGCGGTGCTTGTCCTCGGGCCAGAAGGCCTCGACGACCTGGCTGCCAAGAATGTGCGAGTCCACATCCGGATAGATGAAATGGAGCAGCGAAGACAATCTGGCGCTGAAAGAGCTCTCGGTCATGAAATCCCTTTAATCCTGATCGGTTCAGGGGCGCCTTGTCTGCAGGTGCCGGGCGGGATCGCTCCCTAGGCGAGAAGATGCAGCAGGACGCTTCCTTTTGCGTTAAGCCCTTCAAAGCGCTTTCACAAGTGAAAAGCAAGGTCGCGCCGGCCCGCGCGGCGCGTCCTCAGGGACTGCCCGCAAAGCGATCTTGCCGCGCTCAGAGCCCCGGCAGGTCGAGCAGCAGCGCGGCGTGATCGCTGGCATGGGGCCGGTGGCGACCCACGCCCGGCAGCCGTGCGCCCTGCCCCGCCTCGTGCCCGAGACCACGGTAGAGCACCCGCGGCACAGCCTGCGGAAAGCGCCGCGCCAGCGCTTGCGAGGCGATCATCACGTCCGGGCGATTGTGCTTGTGCAGATGCGGCTCGTAATAGGTCCAGCGCTCGTCCGCGGGGAGCCGGAGGCCCAGATCCACCCCCGCCGCCTCGAGCGGTGCGATGGCGCGCTCGCCCTCGCCGCGCGGCTCGTTGAGATCGCCGGCCACCAGCCAGAGCGCCTCTGGATCAGACGGCAGCAGCCGCAGCACCGCCTGCGATTCCAGCCGCCGCAGAGCCCAGGCGCGGCGCGGATCCGGCCATGGCGCCTTTAGATGCAACACGAAGAGCGTGAGCGCGCCGAACCGCGCCTCGAGGCAATCGCGCCGAAACACCGGCTGATCCGCCGGCATCCCCGGCAGCGGCTCGAGCCCCAGATCCGAGGGCAGCAGTTCGGCATGGCTCGAGGCCGCGTCCCAGCGCCGCCGCGCCATCAGAGCGACGTCGAGCCCGCGCCCGTCATTGCCCGGCAGGCAGAGCCGGTGCGGGTAAGGATCGGTGAGGCCCGCGAGGTAGCGGTCGTGGAAGGCGTCGAGGCTTTCGGCGTCGAACACCTCCTGCAGCGCCAGTACCTCGGCCCCGGTGGCGGCCAGCAGCGCGGCGGTCAGCCGGCGGTCAGCGGCGTCATGCGCCGGGCTCTCGGCGTCGTCGCGGTCGCGCGCGCCGTGCAGGTGGCCGCCGCTGCCATCCGGCAGCAGCCGCAGGTTCTGCATGTTGAGCGAGGCGATCCGCATCCGCCCCTCCTCCTCCCCTGTCGGGGCGCGCCCGGCTCAGGCGTCCTTGCGCAGCCGGATCGCGCCCGCCTTCTCGGCCAGATCCCGGGCGATGGCATAGGCACCCTTGATCTTGTCGCTGTCCTTGGCCCAGTCGCGCCGCACGACGATCTTGTTGTCCTTGATCTTGGCGTGGTTGTTCGGGTCCTGCACGAAAGAGACCAGCCCCTCGGGCTTGGCAAACTTATTGTTGTGGAACTGGATCGTCGCGCCCTTGGGCCCGCCGTCGAGCTTGGCGATGCCGGCGCGCTTGCACATGGTCTTGATGCGCACGATCAGGAGCAGCGTGTTGACCTCCTTGGGCAGCTTGCCGAAGCGGTCGATGAGCTCCGCCGCGAAGCCCTCGAGCTCCACCTTGGTCGACAGCTCCGAGAGCCGCCGGTAGAGGCCAAGGCGCACGTCGAGATCGGGCACGTAATCCTCGGGGATCAGCACCGGCACGCCGAGATTGATCTGCGGCGCCCACTGGCCGTCATCGTCGAGCAGCCCCTCGAGCTCGCCCGACTTGATCTTGGCGATCGCCTCCTCGAGCATCGACTGGTAAAGCTCGTAGCCCACATCGCGCATCTGGCCCGACTGTTCCTCGCCAAGCAGGTTGCCGGCGCCGCGGATGTCGAGATCCTGCGAAGCAAGCGTGAAGCCGGCCCCCAGCGTGTCGAGCGAGCCCAGCACCCGCAGGCGCTTTTCGGCGGTGTCGGTGAGCTTGCTGCGCGGCTTGGTGGTCAGGTAGGCATAGGCGCGAGTCTTCGAGCGCCCGACCCGGCCGCGGATCTGGTAAAGTTGCGACAGGCCGAACATGTCGGCGCGGTGCACCACCATGGTATTGGCGGTCGGGATGTCGAGGCCCGATTCCACGATGGTCGTCGCCAGCAGCACGTCGAACTTGCCGTCGTAGAAGGCGTTCATGCGCTCGTCGAGCTCGCCCGCCGCCATCTGACCATGCGCCACCACGTAAGAGACCTCGGGCACCTGATCGCGCAGGAATTCCTCGATCTCTGCGAGGTCGGAGATGCGCGGAACCACGTAGAAGCTCTGGCCGCCGCGGTAATGTTCGCGCAGCAGCGCCTCGCGGATGGTGACCGCGTCGAACTCGGAGACATAGGTGCGGATCGACAGGCGGTCGACCGGCGGCGTTCCGATGATCGACAGATCGCGCACGCCCGAGAGCGAGAGCTGCAGCGTGCGCGGGATCGGGGTTGCGGTGAGCGTCAGCACGTGGATGTCGGAGCGCAGCTGCTTGAGACGCTCCTTGTGGCCGACGCCGAAATGCTGCTCCTCGTCGATGATCAGGAGGCCGAGATTCTGAAAACGGATGCCCTTGGCGAGCAGCGCATGGGTGCCCACGGCGATATCGACGGTGCCTTTCGTGATGCCATCGCGGGTCTTGGCGGCATCACCGGAGCTGACGAAGCGCGACAGGGGTGCCACGTTGATCGGGAAGCCGCGGAAGCGCTCGGCGAAGCTCTTGTAGTGCTGGCGGGCGAGCAGCGTCGTCGGTGCGATCACCGCCACCTGCACACCCGACATGGCAGCGACGAAGGCGGCACGCATGGCGACCTCGGTCTTGCCGAAGCCCACGTCGCCGCAGATCAGCCGGTCCATCGGCTGGCCGCTGGTCATGTCCTGCAGCACGTCCTCGATGGCGCTGATCTGGTCGTCGGTCTCGCTGTAGGGGAAGCGCGCGCAGAAGCTCTCCCACGCACCGGGCGGCGGGTCGATGATCGGCGCTTTCCGCAGCGCGCGCTCGGCCGCCACGCGGATGAGCTTGTCGGCCATCTCGCGGATGCGCTCCTTGAGGCGGGCCTTCTTGGCCTGCCACGCACCGCCACCGAGCTTGTCGAGAAGCCCCTCGTCATGGCCGTAGCGCGACAAGAGCTCGATATTCTCGACAGGCAGGTAGAGCCGCGCGCCCTCGGCATATTCCAGGAGCAGGCATTCATGTGCGGCGCCGGCGGCAGAAATCACCTCCATGCCTTGATAGCGGCCGATGCCGTGATCGACATGCACGACGAGATTGCCCGGGGTCAGCGATTGCGCCTCGGTGAGGAAGTTCTCGGCCTTGCGGCGCTTCTTCGGGGCGCGGATCAGCCGGTCGCCCAGCACGTCCTGCTCGGAGATCACCGTCAGGCGCTGGCCCTTGCCGGCCTCCTCCCAGGGCGCCTCGAAACCGGATTCCAGCGCCCAGACCGCCAGGTGCAGCCCGCGCTTGCCGATCCGCGTGCCGTTGCCGATGGGGATCGCCTCGGCCAGCCCCTCGTCCTCGATGAGCCCGGTCAGGCGCTCGCGCGCGCCCTCGGACCACGAGGCGATGAGCACCGGGCCATCCTGCATCTTCTTCTTGACGTGATCCGCCAAGGCACCGAACAGGCTGACATTTTCCTGCTGGCGCTCGGGCGAGAAATTGCGCCCAATGCGCCCGCCCGCATCCACGACGCCGGGCCCGCTGGCCTGCGGCAGCGGGTGGAACTGCACCATGCGACGGCCCTCGGTGGCCATCTCCCAGGCAGTGTCATCGAGATAGAGCTGGCCCGGCGGCACCGGTTTGTAGACCGAGTCGATCCGGCCCTTCTGTGCCATCGCATGGCGGCGGGTCTGGTACTGGTCCTCGATGCTCTCCCATCGCGCCAGCCGCGCCGGGGTGAGCTGGTCGTCCATCAGGAGCGGCACGCCCGGCAGGTAATCGAACAGCGTCTCGAGCCGCTCATGGAAGAAGGGCAGCCAATGCTCCATGCCCTGCTGCTTGCGCCCTGCGCTGACCGCCTCGTAAAGCGGATCGTCGCTGCCGCCGGCGCCGAACTCGATGCGGTAGTTCTGCCGAAAACGGGTGATTGCCGCCTCGTCGAGGATCACCTCCGAGACCGGCGCCAGCTCGACCAGGTCGAGCTTTTCCGTGGTCCGCTGCGAGACCGCATCGAAGCGCCGCGCGCCGTCGAGCACGTCGCCGAAGAGATCGAGCCGCACCGGCCCGCCCTCGCCCGGCGGGAAGATGTCGATGATGCCGCCTCTGATGGCGTAATCGCCGGGCTCGGTCACCGTGGGGGCCTGCGAGAAGCCCATGCGCACGAGGAAATCGCGCAGCGCCTTTTCATCGATGCGGTCGCCGACGCGGGCCGAGAAGGCGGCATCGCGCAGCACGTCGCGGGCGGGGATATACTGCGTCGCCGCCGACAGCGTGGTCAGCAGCACGAAGCGCTGCGGCATGGCATGGACCAGCGCCGCCAGCGTCGACATGCGCGCCGCCGAGATGTCGGGATTGGGCGAGACACGGTCATAGGGCAGACAGTCCCAGGCGGGGAAGCTCACCACCGGCATGTCGGGCGCGAAGAAGGCCAGCGCCTCCTGCAGCGCCGCCATGCGCTTGTCGTCTCGGGCGACATGGATGACGGGGCCGGCGGCCTTCTCGACCTCGGCCAGGATCAGCTTCGCGTCGAAGCCTTCGGGCGCGCCGCCCATGATGATGCGGGACTGTGACATGGAAATGGGATGTGGCGCGCGGGGGCGGCGCCGTCAACCGCTCATAGCGCGGCCTCGTGCGCACGGAGCGCGGGAATCGAAAGGTCGCGCATGGAGACCGGTGATCAACACGTCGCGCTCGCAGCGCGCTCTTCACCACTTCGCGCTCGCAGCGTGCGAAAAGGCACCTCGCGCTCGGTGCGCACGGGAAAAGACGGGCCGCGCTCAGAGCGCGGTAAACGACATGTTCTGCGCCATGCCCCAGAGCGCGGTGACGAGGATCGAGACCAGCCCGATCACCTGCACCCAGAAACGGTGCGAGGCCAGCTTGCGCCGCAGCGCCTCGCCCGAGAGCCCGTTGCCGCGGATCCGTGCCGCCGTCCCGATGCTCATCAGGCCGACGAGAGACATCGGGAAACCGAGCAGGAACAGCGCCTGCGACAGCTCGATCTCGTAGACGAAACCGGTGACCGCCAGCATCGACAGCAGCGCCGAGGCCAGTGCCACGCCCCAGACCCCGGCCTCCTCGGTGAAGAACATCAGCCGGTTCACGTTGATCCGGACCATGTCCTCGAGGTCGCGCTCGGCCTGGCCGCCGTGGCGCCGGGCGCGCATCACCATGTCGAAGGGCACGCCCAGCACCCAGTGGCTCGCGGTCGACCAGACCACCGCCAGCGAGATCCAGAACCACATGTTCGAGAACGAGCGCATGTCGATGGTTTCAAGAACGATCCGGTACCAATCCACTGAGTGCCTCACAAACCCGTTTTCCGCCTTCTAGCCCGAGAGCCCTCGCTTGCCCAGAGCGCCGGGGCGAGAACCGCGCCGCTGTGCCCGCCGCGCAGCGCCCCGGCGCCTCCCCGTGACACAAGGTCCGGGCCGGCGGGACTGGACAAAGCCCCCGCCGGGGGTGCATTCGGGAAGGCGTATCGCGCCGATCACGCTTTTGAACGACACCGAGGAACCGGACATGCTCCCCACCCAGGCCCCCTTTCCTGCCACCCGCCTGCGCCGGCTGCGCAAGTCCGCGGCGATCCGCGCCCTGACGGCCGAGACCACGCTGAGCCCGGCAGATTTCATCTGGCCGGTCTTCGTGCGCGAGGGCGAGGGCGTGGTGGAGCCGGTGGCCTCGATGCCCGGCGTCAACCGGCTCTCGGTCGACAAGGTCGTCGAGGCGGCGCGCGAGGCACATGCGCTGGGCATCCCGGCAATCTGCCTGTTTCCCTACACCCCCGAGGCGCTGAAGACCGCGGATTGCGCCGAAGCCTGGAACCCGGAGAACCTGTCGAACCGGGCGACCCGCGCGATCAAGGAGGCGGTGCCGGAGATGGCGGTGATGACCGACGTGGCGCTCGATCCCTACAATGCCAACGGCCATGACGGCTTCGAGGTGGGTGGCGAGATCGTCAATGACGAGACCGTCGAGGCGCTGGTCAAGCAGGCGCTCAGCCAGGCCCGCGCCGGGGCCGACATGATCGGCCCGTCGGACATGATGGACGGCCGCATCGGCGCGATGCGCGCGGCGCTGGAGGCGGAAGGGTTCCGCAACACGCTGCTGCTGTCCTACTCGGCGAAATACGCCTCCGCCTTCTACGGGCCCTTCCGCGACGCGGTGGGGGCGTCCGGGGCGCTGAAGGGCGACAAGAGCAGCTACCAGATGGTGCCGGGCAATTCCGACGAGGCGATGCGGCTGATCGAGCGCGATCTGTCCGAGGGCGCCGACATGGTGATGGTGAAGCCGGGCATGCCCTATCTCGACATCTGCCGCCGTGCCAAGGACATGTTCGGCGCGCCGACCTTCGCCTACCAGGTCTCCGGCGAATACGCGATGCTGGCCGGTGCCGCCGAGCGCGGCTGGCTCGACCATGACCGGGTGATGCTCGAGAGCCTGACCGCCTTCAAGCGCGCCGGCTGCGACGGGGTGCTGACCTATTTCGCGCCCGCCGCGGCCCGGCTTCTGAACGGCTGAGGGCGATTTCGCGCCCGCGGCGTCGGGCGCGTCCCTTGCGTCGTGACAGCCGCGGCGATCGCGGGTATAACGCCACCAGATATACCGGCGGGACAGCCGGACCAGAGGCATCGGAAAACAGGATACGAGCAGACCCATGATGATGACCCGACGCAGCTTCACCCTTGCACTGGGGGCGACGGCCCTCCTCGCCGCCTGCGGCAACGGCATCGGCGGCTCCGGCGCCGCCACCATCGACGCGCGGGTGGACAGCACCCTGAGCCAGATGTACTCGCAGTTCCCCGGCACCGTGGACCTCGGCCAGAAGGCCGCCGGCATGCTGGTGATGCCGCTGGTGACCGAGGCCGGGCTCGGCGTCGGCGGTGCCTACGGGCGCGGCGCGCTCCGGGTCGGGGGCGCCACGGTCGATTACTACTCGATGGTGCGCGGCTCGGGCGGCCTGCAGATCGGCGCCCAGCAATATGCCCACGTGCTGTTCTTCATGACCGACGACGCGCTGAACAATTTCCGCCGCTCGCCCGGCTGGGCCGCGGGCGCCAATATCGAGTACGCGACCCCCGAGCGCGGCGACACGCTGGCGGCGGAGACCACCACCTCGCTCTCGCCGGTGATCGCGGTGATCTTCGGCCAGTCCGGGCTGCGCCTCGGCGCCACGCTCGAAGGCACGAAATACACCCGCATCATCCCCTGATCCCGGCGCTCCGACTGGACCAGAGGCCGCAGGGGGGGCTGTCTGCCCCCCTCTTCGCATGCGCGAATTCACCCCCCGAAGGTATTTCTGAACCAAAGAAGGGCCGGCGTTGGAAAGGGCTGGTTAACCTTAACGCGCTATTCCCGAGGGGCGGTACAGGCGGAGGCGCCGATGACCGCAACCGGAGAAGCCCCTCGTCCCTTGTGGCGAGGGGTGACCGGAACGCGCAGCGCGCGCCTTTTCTCTGGTTTTCAAATACCTCGGGGTGAATTCCGCCGGCTTGCCGGTGGAAGAGGGGCAGCGCCCCTCCCCGCCCCGGCCACGGCGTGCTGCATCAGTGGTAATGGAACTCCCCGACAACCTGCCGCCACTCGCCCGACGACAGCATCTTGCGGTGGGTGAAGCGGATCGAGTGCAGCGGGCCCTCGATCTCGTCCTGCCAGAACTCGACGAACTTGAAGAGCCGCGGATGATCCGGGGCGAGATCGTAGTCCTGCCAGAGGAAGGTGTTGAGAACGTTCTGGTAATCGGGCATGCGGTAGAAGATCTCCGCGGTCGTCAGGCCATAGCCCTTGAGCATCAATTCGGTCGGTGTTTCCTGCATCGCTTTACCTCGGCTTTTTTCCGTGTTTAAAGCGTGCCGCGGGAGACATCTTTTTTCAATTAAAACAGTTTGTTAGCAGGCTTTCCCGGTGGCTGCCAGATTTGTCACGCCGGCGGCATTGCGCCCCATATCCTGCATCTGATATAAGCCTCTCTAACAAGATATAGCATAATAACGGACGGGCGAGCATCGTGACCGACACGCCGGAACCCCCTGAAAACGATGACGAAATGAGCGGGCCCGAGCGCCCTGCCTACGCGGGCCCCGCGATTTCGATCATCGACGAGATGAAGTCGAGCTATCTCGATTACGCCATGAGCGTGATCGTGAGCCGCGCGATCCCGGATCTGCGCGACGGGCTGAAACCCGTGCACCGGCGCATCCTCTATACGCTCTGGGAGAACGGGCAGACCAAGTCCAAGCCCTATCGCAAATGCGCCACCGCCGTGGGCGACGTCATGGGCCGTTATCACCCGCATGGCGACTCGGCGGTCTATGATGCGCTGGTGCGGATGGCGCAGGATTTCTCCATGTCGCTGCCGCTGATCGACGGTCAGGGCAATTTCGGCTCGATGGATGGCGATCCGCCCGCCGCCTACCGTTACACGGAATCGCGGCTCGAGCGCACCGCCGAGGCGCTGCTCGAGGATATCGACAAGGACACCGTCGATTTCGTCCCGAACTATGCCAACGAGCGCAACGAGCCGGTGGTGCTGCCGGCGCGCTACCCGAACGTGCTGGTCAACGGCGCCGAGGGCATCGCCGTCGGCATGGCCACGCGCATCCCGCCGCACAATCTCGGCGAGGTGATCGACGCGACGCTGGCGCTGATCGAGAACCCGGATCTCAGCTCCGAGCAGCTGATCGAGTACATCCCCGCCCCGGATTTCCCCACCGGTGGCGTCATCGTGGGCCGCTCCGGCGCCCGCAAGGCCTATCTCGAGGGCCGCGGCTCGGTGATCATCCGCGCCAAAACCCGCATCGAGGAGATCAAGCGCGACCGCTATGCCATCGTCATCGACGAGATCCCCTACCAGGTGAACAAGGCGACGATGATCGAGCGCATCGCGGAATCGGTGCGCGACAAGAAGATCGAGGGCATCGCCCACGTGCAGGACGAATCCGACCGCTCGGGCGTCCGCGTGGTGGTCGAGCTCAAGCGCGACGCCACCGCCGAGGTGGTGCTCAACCAGCTCTACCGCTTCACGCCGATGCAGGTCAGCTTCGGCTGCAACATGCTGGCGCTGAACGGCGGCAAGCCCGAGCAGCTCACCCTGCGCACCTTCCTCACCGCCTTCCTCGATTTCCGCGAGGACGTGGTGGCGCGGCGCACCGCCTACCTGCTGCGCAAGGCGCGCGAACGCAGCCACATCCTCTGCGGCCTCGCCGTGGCGGTGGCCAATGTCGACGAGGTGGTGGCCACGATCCGCGCCTCCGCCGACGCCGCCGAGGCGCGCGACAAGCTGATGACCCGCCGCTGGCCGGCGCATGAGATCGCGCCCTACATCCAACTGATCGACGATCCGACCCACAAGATGAACGAGGACGGCACCTACAACCTGTCGGAAACGCAGGCCCGCGCCATCCTCGAGCTGCGCCTGCAGCGCCTGACCCAGCTTGGCGTCAAGGAGGTCACCGACGAGCTCGAGGAGCTGGCCGGCAAGATCAAGGAATACCTCGAGATCCTCGGCTCCCGCGAGCGCATCATGGAGATCATCTCGAACGAGATGATCGCCGTGAAGGAGCAATTCGCGGTGCCGCGCCGCACCGAGATCATCGACTGGGCCGGCGACATGGACGACGAGGACCTGATCGAGCGCGAGGACATGGTCGTCACCGTGACGCAGTCGGGCTACATCAAGCGCACCCCGCTGGCCGAGTTCCGCTCGCAGAAGCGCGGCGGCAAGGGCGTGTCGGGCGGCTCGCTCAAGGAAGACGACGTCGTCACCCAGCTCTTCGTCGCCAACACCCACACGCAGCTCTTGTTCTTCACCACCGAGGGCATGGTCTACAAGCTCAAGTGCTGGCGCCTGCCGCAGGGCGGACGCACCTCCAAGGGCAAGGCCATCGTCAACATCCTGCCGATCCCGCAGGGCGTGTCGGTGGCGGCGATCATGCCGGTGGACCGCACCGAGGACGAGTGGGACGATCTGCAGATCGTCTTCGCCACCTCCAAGGGCTCGGTGCGCCGCAACCGGCTGTCGGATTTCACCAACGTCATGCGCAACGGCAAGATCGCGATGAAATTCGAGGGCGACGACGCCGCCACCCGCCTGATCAACGCCCGGATCTGCTCGGAAGACGATGACGTCATGCTGGTGACCAATTCCGGCCGCGCCATCCGCTTCCCGGTGCCGGACGTTCGGGTGTTCAACTCGCGCAACTCCACCGGTGTGCGCGGCGTGAAACTGTCGAATGGCGACGAGGTCGTGTCGATGTCGGTGATCCGCCACTTCGAGGCCGAATCCGACGAGCGCGCCTCCTATCTCAAGATGCGCCGCGCCATGGCGGGTCTCGCGGACGACGCCGAGGCGGCCCCGGATGACGACGAGGGCAATGCCGACAGCCTGCTCTCGGCCGAGCGCTACGCGGAGATGTCGGCGGCGGAGAACCTGATCCTGACGATCACCGCCAAGGGTCTGGGCAAGCTTTCGTCCTCGCACGACTATCCGATCCGCGGCCGTGGCGGCATGGGTGTCACCGCGTGGGAGAAATCCATGCGCGGCGGCGAGATCGTCGCCTCCTTCCCGGTCGAGATGGAGGACCAGATCATGCTGGCCACCTCCACCGGCCAGTCGATCCGCGTCCCGGTGGAGGGCATCTCCTTCCGCTCGCGCAGTGCCGGCGGGGTCAAGGTGTTCAACACCCGCCAGGGCGAGACGGTGGTCTCGGTCGCCTGGATCGCCGATCAGGGCGACGAGGAGGATGGCGAGGCCGAGGAGAGCTGAGCCTCCTGAACATGCCCGTGGTTTCTTGACCTCCCGGCCGGGGTTCCTGGCCGGGAGGTTTCTTTTTTGAGTATTTGGAACGTAGAGAAGATCAGGGCGTGGTGCCGGGGCGGCTTGTGGTGGTCCCTTGTTCTGGGGGCGATGTCCCGGCGAGGGGCGCGGGTGGGCGGTGGTGTTTGAGTATTTGGGACGTAGAGAAGATCGGGGCGAGGTGCGGGGCGGCTTGTGGTGGTGCCTCATTTCGGGGCGATGTCCCCGCGAGGGGCGCAGGCGGGCGGTGGTTTTCGAGTATTTGGGACGTAGGGAAGATCTGGTTTGGTGCTGAGGCCTGCGGGACCGGGGATGCGCGGGATTGTGAGGCTGTGGCGCCGGGCGGAGATTTTGCTCTTGGAGGCGGCCCGGGGCGGCCCCATATTCAGGCCATGCTGAAGATTGCCCCGATCCTGCTTGCCATCCTCTACGCGCTCGCCATGTACCGGATCTCGGCCTGGCGTACGGCGCGGGAGCTCGACGCCAAGTCGACCGAGCTGGCCGATCCGCGGCTCAAGGCGCTGACCGATCGCATGGCGGCTGCGCTGGAACTGCCGCGGATCCGGGTCAACATCTATGAGATCGAGCCGGTCAACGGGCTTGCGGCGCCGGACGGGCGCATCTTCATCACCCGCGGCTTCTACAACCGCTACCGCGCCGGCGAGGTCTCGGCGGAGGAGATGGCCTCGGTGATCGCCCACGAGCTCGGCCACGTGGCGCTCGGCCATTCACGCCGGCGGATGATCGATTTCTCGGGCCAGAACGCGCTGCGCACCGCAATCGCGATGGTGCTGGGGCGCTTCCTGCCCGGCATCGGGCCGTACCTCGCGACGGCGGCGATGAAGCTTCTGGCGGCACGGCTGTCGCGCGGCGACGAATACGAGGCCGATGCCTATGCAGCCGCCCTGCTGCACAAGTCCGGCATCGGCGTGGCGCCGCAGAAATCGCTCTTCGGCAAGCTCGAGGCGCTGACCAATGCCCGCGGCGGCGTGCCCGCCTGGCTGATGTCGCACCCCAAGACCGCCGAGCGCATCGCGGCGCTCGAGACCCTCGAGGCGCGCTGGGAGGCGGCGGCGCGAAGCTGAGCCTCCGCCACCTCAAGAGACAGGCGCCGCGACACAACGCCCTTTCGGCCCTGGATTTCTCATTTTGAGAACGGACCTCAGCCCGCTAAGGTTGAAGCACGCGCGCGATTCTCTGTTCCTGACCTCGGGAGGGTCAACGATGACGTTGAAAGACGTGTCGAGGCGCGCGCTCGCCTCTGCCTTGGGCTGCTGCGTGATCGCGGGTTCGGTCGCCGCGCAATCGGACGATGCTCCGAATGCCGTGCTGATCCGCGGCGCCAAGATCTTCACCGGCTGCTCGCCCGATCTGATCGAGGGCCAGGACGTGTTCGTCGCCGGCAACATGATCAGCAAGATCGGCGCCGAGCTCGAAGCGCCGGATTTCGCCACGATCATCGATGCCGACGGGCGCGTGCTGATCCCGGGGCTGATCGACGCGCATTGGCACGGCGTCTACGCCACGGCGACCATCGCGCAGCTGATGACCACCAACGAAGGCTATTGGAACCTGCTGACCTCGGTCGCGCAGCGTGACACGCTCTATCGCGGCTTCACGACCGTGCGCGATGCCGCGGGGCCGATGTTCGACATCGCCCGCGCCACGGACGAGGGTCTGATCGAAGGGCCGCGGGTGTTCCCCTCGGGCCCGGCCATCTCTCAGACCGCGGGTCATATGGATTTCCGGATGACACGGGACGTTCCGGCAACGCCGGACAAACTTCACCCGTTCGAGACGGCCGACATGTTCTACATCGCCGATGGCGTGCCGGAGGTACTCAAGCGGATCCGCGAGAACCTCATGCAGGGCGCCACCCAGATCAAGCTCATGGCCGGGGGCGGCGTCACCTCGAGCTACGACCCGATCCACACCATGCAGTATACTCAGGACGAGCTTAAGGCGGCCGTCGAACAGGCCGCGAACTGGGGCACCTACGTGCTTACCCACGCGATCAACGACGAGGCGGTGAACCATTCGCTGGATGCGGGCGTCAAGAGCATCGAGCACGGACACATGTCGACGCGCGAGACGCTCGAACGCTTCGTCGAAGAGGACGCCTGGCTCAGCATGCAGCCGTTTCTCGATGACGAGGACGCGCCGGCGCTGAACGCCTTCCAGCAGGCGAAATACAAGTTCGTCACCGACGGCACGGATTTCGTCTACCGCACGGCGAAGGAGCTCGGCGTCAAGATCGCCTTCGGCACCGACACGCTGTTCAGCGCGGATCTGGCCAAGCGGCAGGGGGCACAGCTCGCGAAGCTGCAGCGCTGGTTCACGCCCTACGAGGCGCTGAAGATGGCGACCTGCGACAACGCGGAGCTGCTCAAGCTCTCGGGCCCGCTCACGCCCTACCCGATGGGACCGCTCGGCGTGATCGAGGAAGGGGCCTATGCCGACATGATTCTCGTCGACGGCAACCCGCTCGAGACCCTCGATCTGGTCGGGGATCCGGAGGGGAGCTTCGACCTCATCATGAAAGACGGCACGATCTACAAGAACACGCTGCAGTAGGCGAGGCTTGGGCAGATGCGGGGCGCCGTGATTGGCGGCGGCGCCCTTGTCTCGCAGGGCGATGTCGCGCGGGCCATGTTTAGAGGCGGCGCGCCGTTACCCGGCCCGTCCGAGGATGCTCTTCAGCTTGTTGCGCTTCTCGACCTTCAGGTCGCGGCTCAACAGCACCGCGCGAACCTGCCCCCAGGTCTCGGGAGGAAAGGCCTCGGGGTCTGCACCGGGCAGCAAAAAACGGATTTCCGCCTTCTCGCCGTCGGTCAGCGGCACCGGGTCTCCGAAGGTCAGGGCCAGTTGCACCGGCGCGTCCGGCGCGGGCGCGGCCTGAGCGGCGGGCGTGGTGAGGGTGGGGTCTGCCGCAACGGCGGAGCCTGCGGCCATGCCGAGCCCGCAGAGCGCTGCTAGGCAGGCCGTGAAGATCTGTCCAGTCATGTCATCCTCCATGTTCAACCCATGCGGAGATCATAGCACTCTCGCTCTCGCGCGCGCCATGACGCCCGATCACAAAGCCGTTTCTGCCCCGGCCTCTGGCCGGCGCCATTCGCGCGCCCCGGTTCTTCGCGCCGCCACGCGCCTGCGGCGGCAACTCTCCTTGACACCCCCTCTCCACCCGGCCAAAAGATCCGCGCAACATAACCCGCAACCGGGCGTTCCGTGGGCGCCAAACCGACGAGGAGAGCCGCTATGGCCCAGATCTCTCTCACCTTTCCCGATGGCAACAAGCGCGAGTACGAGCAGGGCGTGACCCCCGCCGCTGTCGCGGAGTCGATCTCGAAATCGCTGTCGAAGAAGGCCATCTCCGCCATGGTCGACGGCCAGCACTGGGATCTCCAGTGGCCGATCGAGCAGGACGCGCAGATCGCCATCAACACCCTTCAGGACGAAGCGCCGGCCCTCGAGCTGATCCGCCACGACCTCGCCCACGTGATGGCGCGCGCCGTGCAGGAGATCTGGCCCGAAACCAAGGTCACCATCGGCCCGGTCACCGAGCATGGCTGGTTCTACGATTTCGACCGCGCCGAGCCCTTCACGCCGGAAGACCTTGGCCAGATCGAGGCCAAGATGAAGGACATCATCAACGCCCGCGAGCCGGTCACCACCGAGATCTGGGAGCGCGACCGAGCGCGCGCCTTCTATGAAGAGAACGGCGAGCCCTACAAGGTCGAGCTGGTCGACCGCATCCCAGAAGGCGCCCCGATCCGCATGTACTGGCATGGCGGCTGGCAAGACCTGTGCCGCGGCCCGCACCTGCAGCACACCGGCCAGCTTCCGGCGGATTCGTTCAAGCTGATGGGCGTCTCCGGCGCCTACTGGTTCGGCGACGTCAACCGCCCGATGCTCCAGCGCGTGCAGGGCGTGGCCTTCCGCAACCGCAAGGATCTGCAGGGCTATCTCAACTTCCTCGAGGAAGCCGCCAAGCGCGACCACCGCAAGCTTGGCCGCGAGATGGACCTGTTCCACATGCAGGAAGAGGCGCCGGGCCAGGTGTTCTGGCACCCCAATGGCTGGACCATCTACACCACGCTGCAGGACTACATGCGCCGCCAGCAGCGCCGCGGCGGCTATGTCGAGGTCAACACGCCGCAGGTGGTCGACCGCAAGCTCTGGGAGAAATCCGGCCACTGGGAGAAATACCAGGAGAACATGTTTATCGTCGAGGTCGACGAGGAGCATGCGCGCGAGAAATCCGTCAACGCGCTGAAGCCGATGAACTGCCCCTGCCACGTGGAGATCTTCAAGGTCGGCCTGAAATCCTACCGCGACCTGCCGCTGCGCATGGCCGAGTTCGGCTCGTGCAACCGCTACGAGCCCTCGGGTGCGCTGCACGGCATCATGCGGGTGCGCGGCTTCACCCAGGACGACGCGCATATCTTCGCCACCGAGGACCAGATCGCCGAGGAATGCCAACGCTTCATCGATTTCCTGTCGAAGATCTACAAGGATCTCGGTTTCGAGAAGTTCGACATCCTGTTCTCGGATCGCCCCGACACCCGCGCCGGCAGCGACGAGGTCTGGGACAAGGCGGAAACCGCCCTGCTCGAAGCCACCCGCAGCGCCGGCATCGAGCCGGTGATGAATCCCGGCGAGGGCGCCTTCTACGGCCCCAAGCTCGAGTTCAGCCTGACCGACGCCATCGGCCGGGTCTGGCAGTGCGGCACCTTCCAGGTCGATTTCGTGCTGCCCGAGCGGCTCGACGCGACCTATATCGGCAAGGATGGCGAGAAGCACCGCCCGGTCATGCTGCACCGCGCGACGCTGGGCTCCTTCGAGCGCTTCATCGGCATCCTGATCGAGGAACATGCCGGCAAGCTGCCGTTCTGGCTGGCGCCGCGCCAGGTCGTGGTGGCGTCGATCACCTCGGAGGCGGATGACTACGTGCACGAGGTCGTGGCCGCGCTCAAGGCCGCCGGCGTGCGCGCCGAGGCCGATATCCGCAACGAGAAGATCAACTACAAGGTCCGCGAGCACTCGGTCGGCAAGGTGCCGGTGATCCTCGCCGTGGGTCATCGCGAGGTCGAGGAGCGGACGGTCACCGTGCGCCGCCTCGGCGAGAAGCAGACCAAGCTCGCCACGCTCGACGAGATCACCCGAGAGCTGGGCGTCGAGGCAACCCCGCCGGATCTGCGAGATTGAGCCCGCGAATAAACTGAAACATATCTCACGACCGGCCCCCGCGTTCCCCGCGGGGGCCGTTTCGTTTGTAACATAGCGGCCGCGTTGTCCCACGACATGGGACAAGTTCTGTAATATTGAAACGGAATACCACGTCTTTCCAAAGCGATATGTCATATGACACACCTCATGCGCGTTGACGTAGGGTGACACACACGTGAGCCACGGGGCCGTGAATGGCCCACTCATCGCTCTCGCGGCAGGCTTGTTGGTGCCACCGGAACGGATCCGGATCGGCACCAACGGGACCCCAACACGGGAGAGAAAACATGTCCAAGACCCTCAAGACCGCCGCTCTGCTCAGCGCCGTCGCCACCGCCGTCACCCTCACCGCGCATCAGGCCGCGGCGCAGGAGAAGGAGAAATGCTTCGGTGTCGCCATGGCCGGCCAGAACGATTGCGCCGCCGGACCCGGCACCACCTGCGCCGGCACCTCCAAGGTCGACTACCAGGGCAACGCCTGGAGCCTCGTCGACGCCGGCACCTGCATGGAGATCGAGCTGCCGGCGATGGCCGACGGCTCCGAGCGCATGGGCTCGCTGGAAGCGCTCGAGCGCGACCTGCCCACCATGTGATCCCGCGCCGGGGCGGGTCACCTG
Source organism: Salipiger bermudensis (assembly GCF_019801965.1). Taxonomy (GTDB): domain Bacteria; phylum Pseudomonadota; class Alphaproteobacteria; order Rhodobacterales; family Rhodobacteraceae; genus Salipiger; species Salipiger bermudensis_A. The sequence continues at coordinate 145,427 of NZ_JAHVIA010000010.1, read as the reverse complement.
CCCGCCCCGCGCCTCTGCTCAGCGATCTCCAAGCGACAAAGGACGGAACCATGCCCAGCGTCACCACCCTGCCCGCGCGTCCGGGCGTCGGCTACAAGCCGCAGCATTATTCCGAGATCCTCTCCGATGCGGGCCCGGTGGGCTGGCTCGAGATCCACGCCGAGAATTACATGGGCGATGGCGGGCGGCCGCTTGCCCAGCTGCGCGCGCTGGCCGAGCGCTTTGCGATCTCGGTGCATGGCGTCGGCCTCTCGATCGGCGGCGAAGGCCGGCTCGATCCCGAGCACCTCGCCCGGCTCAAGCACCTCGTGGGCTGGTTGACCCCCGCGAGCTTCTCCGAGCATCTCGCCTGGTCGACCCATGACAGCGCCTTCCTCAACGACCTCCTGCCGCTGCCCTATACCAATACCACGCTGGCCCGCGTCGTCGCCCATATCGACGAGGTGCAGGACACGCTGGGCCGCACCATGCTTCTCGAGAACCCCTCGAGCTACCTCGCCTTCGCCGAAAGCACCTGGGACGAGCCCGATTTTCTCCGCGAGATCGCGCGGCGGACGGGCTGCGGCCTGCTGCTCGACGTCAACAATGTCTTCGTCTCGGCGACCAACCTCGGCTTTACGCCGCAGGCCTATATCGACAGCTTCGCGCTGGAGCAGGTCGGCGAGATCCATCTTGGCGGCCATGACGAGGATGAAGACGATCATGGCGCGCCGCTGCTGATCGACAGCCACGGGCGCGAGGTCGCAGACCCGGTCTGGGCGCTGCTCGATCACACCCTGGCGCGCTCCGGGCCGAAGCCGGTGCTGATCGAATGGGACACCGATGTTCCGGCCTGGCCGGTGCTGGCCGAGGAAGCCCGCAGGGCCGAGGAGGCGCTGGCCCGGCTCGCGGTCGCCGCATGAGCCAGCACGCCTTCCATCACGCCCTGCTCGATGCCGCCCAGCCGATCCCAGAGGGGCTCACCGATGGCGCGGGCCGCCCCGCCGGACGGCGCTACGCCGTCTACCGCAACAACGTCGCCGTCTCGCTCACCGAAGCGCTGGCCGCCGGTTTTCCGGGCTGCGCGGCGCTTCTGGGCGAGGCCAACACCAACCGCATCGCCGGGCGCTTCCTGCGCCAGCACCCGCCGGCGAGCCCGCTGATGATCCACTGGGGCGCCGCCTTCCCGGCGTTTCTCGACGGGCTCGACGGTCTCGACCGCCTGCCCTTCCTGTCGGATGTCGCCCGGCTCGAGCTGGCGCTGCGCCGCGCCTATCACGCCGCCGATGCCACGCCGATTGCGCCCGATGCCCTGCTCTCGATCCCGGAGGACAGGCTCGGCCTCGCTCGCCTGCGGCTGGCGCCCAGCGTCCAGCTCGTGAAATCCCGCTGGCCCGTGGCCGAGATCCGCGCCTTCGCGCTCGGCCTCGGCCCCGCGCCCACCGGTGGCGCACAGGAGATCGCCGTGCTGCGCCCGGATTACGACCCCGAGCCGCATGTCCTGCCGCCGCAAGGCCACGCCTTCCTTGCGGCCCTTCGCGCCAACATGCCGCCCGGCGCCGCGGTGACCCAATGCGGCCCCGGCTTCGATCCCGCCCCCTGCCTCGCGCTGCTGCTGGGCCACGGCGCCATCACGGAGATCCTGTCATGACCCGGCTCATACCGCTCTACCGCCGTGCCACCGCCGAGCTCGAGGCGCACACGCAGGGCCTGCTGCCGCTCTTCGCCCGCCTGACTTTCGCCGCCACGCTCCTCGGCTATTTCTGGGCATCTGCCCGGACCAAGCTCGGCGATGGCGTGCTTGGCTTCTTGAGCCCCTCGACAGGCGCCTACGCCCAGATCTGGCCGCGCCAGTTCGAGGCGGTGGGCTATGACGCGGGCCAGCTCGGCCTGTTTCACTGGGCGGTGACGGCAGCCGGAACATGGGCCGAGTTCCTGCTCCCGCTGCTGATCGTCGTCGGATTCGCCACGCGGCTCGCGGCCCTGGGCATGATCGGCTTCATCACCGTGCAAAGCCTCACCGATCTCTACGGCCACGGCGGCATCGCACATCCCGAGACGCTGGGCGCTTGGTTCGACCGCGTCCCAGACGCGCTGATCCTCGATCAGCGGCTGCTCTGGATGCTGATCTTTCTGACGCTGGTGCTGAAAGGCGGCGGCTGGCTGGCGCTCGACCGGCTCGTCGCCCGCCGGCTTGCCCCGGCGGCGCAAACCGCCTGAGCGCTCAGGCAGAGACGCCGAGCGCGCCCTGCGTGGCCTTGTCCCAGCCGAGATACATCTGATCGCCATCGACGATCAGCGGCCGCTTCATCAGCGCCGGATGCGCCGCGATCAGCTCGAGCGGCGGCGTCGCGCGCTCCTCGTCCGAGAGGCCGCGCCATGTCGTCGACCGGGTGTTGAGCAGCTTGTCCCCGAACCGCGCCTGCGCCTCTGCGAGCAGCGCGGCGGGCATCCCATCGGCCCGCACATCGATTAGCTCCGCCTGCGGCAGCGCCTTCATGGCCTTTCGGCATGTGTCGCAATTTTTCAGCCCGTAAACCTGCATCGCGCCTTCTCCTTCGACTTGCGGCGACAAATTATCGCCTATCTCTGCGAGAGCGAAGTGTTTCTCTTGATTTTTGGCTGACCTGTGCAACGCTTTGTTTCGTGACCTTCGACGATCAACCGGAATATCCGGCATTTTCAGCCGTGTTATCCCCTGAAAGGCGATGGTGACGGGGCGCCCGGGCCAGGCCGGGCAACAACATTGGACGACTGGAAGGAGCACGGGAACATGCCGAGTGGCACCGTGAAATGGTTCAACACCACCAAAGGCTACGGCTTTATTGCGCCGGAAGAGGGCGGAAAAGACGTTTTTGTTCATATTTCAGCAGTCGAGCGGTCCGGTCTCACGGGTCTCGCCGACAATCAGAAGGTGAGCTACGAGCTCAAGGAAGGCCGTGACGGCCGCATGATGGCGTCCGACCTCAAAACCCTCTGAAATCATTAAACCTTATGCCTCGGCCCGCATCCGGGCCGGGCGCAACTCCCCGATACGGCGCTATTGCGTCTGAAGCTTGTGGGCTTCCTGTCCGGCCAGTCGGATCAGGTCGGCCATGTAGGGCTTCTCTAGATCTCCGCTCCGCGTCGCGGCGAAGAGCGTGCGGCTCAGGCCGTGCTCCGTCAGCGGCCGGGTGACGTAATCCGAATTGTATTTCACCTCGCGCACGACCCAGTCGGGCAGCACCGCGACGCCGCGATTCGACGCTACCAGCAGGAGAATCACAGCCGTCAGCTCAACCTGACGAATCGCCGCCGGCTCGACCTTCGCGGGGCTCAGAAGCTGCGAGAAGATATCCAGCCGCGCCCGGTCCACCGGGTAGGTGATCAGCGTCTCGCCGCGGAAATCCGCCGCCTCGATGAACGGCTTGTCGGCCAGCGGATGCGAGGCCGCCGCAACGAAGACCGGGCTGTAATCGAAGAGCGGCGTGAAGGTGATGTCGGGCAGATCCTCCGGGTCGGAGGAGATCACCACGTCGACATCTTCCTTCTGCAGCGCCGGCAGCGCGTCGAAGGCGAGACCCGGACGGATATCGACATCGACATCGGGCCAGCTCTTTCGAAACGCCTCGAGCACCGGGAAAAGCCATTCGAAACAGGCGTGGCATTCGATGGCGATATGAAGCCGGCCGGAGCGCCCTGCCCTGAGCCCGGCAAACTCCGCCTGCGCCGCCTCGACCTGCGGCAGCACCTGCTCGGCCAGCCGCAGTAGCCGCATCCCGGCCGCCGACAGCCGCATCGGCTTGGACCGTCGCACGAAGAGCTCGACCCCGGCCTGCTCTTCCAAGCCCTTGATCTGGTGGCTCAAAGCCGATTGCGTGATGTTGAGCTGGTCGGCGGCACGGGCCAGACCGCCCGCCTCATGCACCGCCTTGATCGTGCGGAGATGACGGAACTCAATGTGCATCCTATCGTTTCACTCATGTTGTTCTTGAGATTTATGAGTTTGTCTCACATTGCGGTATGTGCGACAAGCCTCGCAACAAAAGAGGATCCCGGCAATGCAACGCCCTGACATCTCGTTCGAGTTCTTTCCGCCCCGCAACATCGAGGCGACCTTCCGCCTGTGGGACACGGTGCAATCCCTGGCCCCGCTGGACCCGCGCTTCGTCTCGGTGACCTACGGCGCCGGCGGCACCACCCGTGAGCTGACCCGCGACGTGGTCGCCACGCTGCACAAGCATTCCGGCCTGAAGGTCGCGGCGCACCTGACCTGCGTTGACGCCACCAAGGCCGAGACCCTGGCCATCGCCGAGCAGTTCCACGCCGCTGGCGTCAGCGACATCGTCGCCCTGCGCGGCGACCCGCCGAAGGGCGCCTCGGGCTTCACCCCGCACGAGGACGGCTTCGCCAGCTCGGTCGAGCTGATCGAAGCGCTGCGCGAGGCCGGCGATTTCAACATCCGCGTCGGCGCCTATCCCGACATCCACCCCGAGGCCGCCTCGGGCCAGGCCGATGTCGAGTGGCTCAAGCGCAAGCTCGATGCCGGCGCCTCCGAGGCGCTGACCCAGTTCTTCTTCGAGGCCGAGACCTTCTTCCGCTTCCGCGACGCCTGCGAGAAGGCCGGCATCGACAAGCCGATCGTGCCGGGCATCCTGCCGATCGAGAACTGGAAGGGCGCGCGCCGCTTCGCCGAAGCTTGCGGCACCAAGATCCCCGCCTGGGTGATCGAGGCCTTCGAGAAGGCCGAGCGCGACGGCCGCCAGGATCTGCTCGCCACCTCGATCTGCACCGAGCTGTGCTCGGAGCTGCTCGAAGGCGGGGTCGACAAGCTGCATTTCTACACGCTGAACCGCCCCGAGCTGACCCGCGATGTCTGCTACGCGCTCGGCGTCACGCCCGAGACCAAGCTCGAGCACGTGGCCTGAGCGCCCCGCCGCCCCCTGCGGCCTCCCGAAAAAACACAGCCGCCGGCGACAGTTCCCCATGTTGCCGGCGATCTGCCGTATTAATGCCAATTTGAGAAGTTAGTACACACATCGTACAAACGGAGTGTGTTTCCAATGCGTGTATTTCTTACAAACTTTTATCAACTCGCCCATCGTGCCGCCGGAATTTATGCCGGCATCGCCACCTTGGGCTTTTTCGCAAGCGTCCCGCTTCAGATTTCCTCCGGACGTCATGTCATCATTCCCATCGTCATTTCCCTTCTCGCCTTCGTCGCCGCCGTGTTCCTGGCGCGGCCCTCGTCACTGCCCAGGCGGTTTTCAAGACCTTCCGAGCTGATCGACCTCGTGCCAGTTCTTCTCGGCAACGCGCTTCTGCCCCTGCTATTCATCGTGCCCTGCATGGGGCTGGTCATGGCGCTGGGGCTGCCCGAGCACCCGACCCGGCAGTTCGCGATTCTGGCCGCGGCGATTCCGTTCACGCTGTTTGCCATCAGCTGGTGCGTCGGGCTGGTGCTCTGCTGCTGGCCGGTGCGTCGCGACGATGATCACGACGAGAGCGAATTCGTCGAGCTGCTGTCGCAGTCGCTGCCGATGCTGGGCCGTCGGCGCGCCTGACCGGCCCCGGTCACGCTTCCGCTGGGGAAGCCGAACGCATTGAAAAGGGGCGGTTTCTCCGCCCCTTGCAAAATCTTCATGGCAGAAAGACCCGCCAGCGGTTCCCTCCCGCGCCGCAAACCGTTTAAGTTCGAGAAAAACGGCGAGGGAAGAGCGGCAGGTGCGGCTAATCGTTTTCACGGATCTGGACGGCACGCTGCTGGACCACGGCGATTACAGCTACAGCGCCGCCATGCCCGCGCTGGACGCTCTCAGGGCGCAGGGCATTCCCCTCATCCTCGCAAGCTCCAAGACCGCCGCAGAAATCGCGCCGCTGCATGACGCGCTCGGCCTCGGAGACTGGCCGATCATCGTCGAGAACGGCGCCCAGAGGGTCACCCCCGGCGCCGACATGCACGACCGCAGCGTCTATGCGCGGCTGCGCCGCCTGCTCGATGACCTGCCCGCGGATCTGCGCACGTCCTATCGCGGTTTCGGCGACATGACCGACGACGAGGTCGCGGAGATCACCGGTCTGCCGCTCGCCGGCGCAAGGCTGGCGCGGCTGCGCAACTTCACCGAGCCCGGGATCTGGAGCGGCGACGAGTCGGATCTTGCCGCCTTCCTTGCGGCGCTCGAGGCAAAGGGCATCGCGGCGCGGCGCGGCGGGCGCTTCCTGACCCTGTCCTTCGGCGGCACCAAGGCGCAGCAGATGGCCGGCATCATGGCCGATCTCGGCCGCGACACCGCCATCGCGCTCGGCGACGCGCCGAACGACACCGAGATGCTGGAGACCGCCCGTTACGGCGTGATTATCCGCAACGATCACGGTCAGGGCATTCCCGCCCTGCCCGGGGAAACCGACGGCACCATCATCCGCAGCGAGGCGCCCGGACCCGCAGGCTGGAACGCCTGCGTGCTGGCGCTTCTCGACAGGCTCGGATGCAACGGGAGAGCAGAGTAAAATGGCCGACTTCCAGCAGAACGGCAATATCGCCCAGTTCCACAACCTGCGCTCGCGCCCGGTCGAGGAGATGATCTACGAGCTCGAGACCTTTGCGCAGAGCCGCAAGATCTCGCTGATCCTTCCCTCGCTGTTCTCCGAGCTCGAGGGCGACGCGCTTCCGAACATCCTGCAGGAGCTAAGCCAAGTCACCTACCTGCACCGCGTCATCGTCGGGCTCGACCGCGCCTCAGAAGAGCAGTACCGCCACGCCCGCAAGTTCTTCTCCGTGCTGCCGCAGCAGACCACGGTGATCTGGAACGACAGCCCGCGCATGCTTCAGATCATGGGCCGGCTCGAGGCGCTGGGGCTCGCGCCGCAGGAGCCCGGCAAGGGCAAGAACGTCTGGGGCTGCATGGGCTACCTGATCTCCTGCGCCGACAGCTCGGTGATGGCGATCCACGATTGCGACATCGTCACCTACAAGCGCGAGATGCTGGACCGGCTGGTCTACCCGGTGGCCAACCCGACCTTCCCCTACCAGCTCTCCAAGGGCTTCTATCCGCGCGTCGGCAACAACAAGCTCAACGGCCGGGTCACCCGTCTGCTGGTCTCGCCGCTCTTGATCGCGCTCAAGCGCACCATCGGCGACCGCGACTACATCGACTACCTCCGCGCCTTCCGCTACCCGCTCTCGGGCGAGATGGCGCTGCGCACCGGCCTGCTGCCCGACCTGCGCATCCCCTCCGACTGGGGGCTCGAGATCGGTGTGCTCTCGGAGGCGTGGCGCAACCTCGGGCCGCGGCAGGTCTGCCAGGTCGAGATCGCCGACCAGTATGACCACAAGCATCAGGATCTCTCGGCCGAGGATGCCTCGCAGGGGCTCTCGCGCATGTCGACCGACATCTGCAAGGCGATCTACCGCAAGCTCGCTGCCGATGGCACGGTGTTCACCCCGCACGTGTTCCGCACCCTCAAGGCCACCTATTACCGCTCGGCGCTCGACCTGCTCGAAGCCTACTGGGCCGATGCCAAGATGAACGGGCTGACCATCGACCGCCACGCCGAGGAGCAGAGCATCGAGATGTTCGGCGAAAACATCACCCGCGCCGGCCAGCTCTTCATCGAGAACCCGCAGGAGACGCCCTTCATCCCGACCTGGAACCGCGTGCATTCGGCCGACCCGACGCTGCTGAGCGATTTCCGGGCGGCGGTGGCGGCGGATCAGGAGGAATACGGCAGCGACTGACGCCGCGTGATGTTAGCGCTCTACACCCCGCCCGGGAAACGTGCTAACGCGGGGCCGACGCCTTTGGAACCAGGAGATCCGACCATGATCACCCCCGCCGCCGCCAGCCTCGAATCCGAGAAGCTTTGCCGCCTTGCGCCGGTCATTCCGGTGCTCGTCATCGACGATGTCGCCCATGCAGCCCCGCTGGCGCAAGCACTCGTCAAAGGCGGCCTGCCGGTGCTGGAAGTGACCCTGCGCACCCCCTGCGCGCTCGAGGCCATCGCCGAGATGGCCAAGGTCGAGGGCGGCGTGGTCGGCGCGGGCACGCTGCTGACACCGGCCGACGTACAGGCTGCGGTCGATGCCGGCGCCAAGTTCGGCGTCTCGCCGGGCGCCACCGACAAGCTGCTCGATGCCTGCGAAGAGGCCGACCTGCCGCTGCTGCCGGGGGCTGCCAGCGCCTCCGAGGCGATGGCGCTGCTCGAGCGCGGCTACACGGTGCAGAAATTCTTCCCCGCCGAGGCCTCCGGCGGCGCCAAGGCGCTGAAGGCCATCGGCGCGCCGCTGCCGCAGGTGCGCTTCTGCCCCACGGGCGGCATCAGCATGGGCAACATCGCCGACTATCTCGGCCTGTCGAACGTGCTCTGCTGCGGCGGCAGCTGGGTTGCGCCCAAGGACAAGATGCTCTCGGGCGACTGGGACGGCATCACCGCGCTGGCCGCCGAGGCAGCGGCGCTGCCGCGCAGCTGATCCCGAGCCTTGAAGGTGGGCCGAAAACCGGCCCACCCGCCACGCCTAGCCGATCATGCCGCCACCATTGGCGTTGAGATCGTCATAGAAGCGGTGCAGCCGTTGCAGCGCGATGCGCAGCACGATCTTGCCCGACCGCGCCGACCAGCCCATCCGTTTCTCGGTCACCTCGAGCCCCTCGAGATAGCAGCAGCATTGCAGCGCCGCGTCGCCCAGGCCCGGCCCGAGCTCGCGCAGCGCCGCCGTGAGCCGTGCCCGCGCCGCCTCGGGGCCGCGCGGCGGCTCCTGCGACACGCCGCGATCGATGCCTGCGGTGAGGAATTGGTCCCAGTTCTGCGCCACCCGGGGTCCCATCTGCGCCAGCTCGAAATCCTCGCGCAACCGCTCGCCGGCGCGCACCAGGTCGTCCGGGAGAAACGGTGCCCCGTCCTTGTCGCGGCGCCGCGCCAGCAGCGCCAGGGGCGCCTCGTGCATGAGGGTGCGCCGCCGTGCCTGCGGGTCGTCTTCCTCGGCCTGCATTGCGGCCTCGGCGGCGCGGCCGCTGTCGAACCCGGCCTGCGCCTCGGCGAACCCGCGCAGCCTTGTCTCCTGCTCGGCCACCAGCCGCCCGAGCGCCGCACGGCCCGCGGAGGTGATCCTGTAGCGCGAGATCCGCCCCGGCGCGTCGCAGGCGATCCAGCCCTTCAGCGCCATCGCCTGGGCGATCGGCGCATCGACCACGGCGGTGCGGGCCGAGCCGCCCTCACCGGTGTCGCGCACCACCACCGCCTTGTCCATCTCGGCGGCCACCGCCAGAACCGCGCCGCGTTCGCAGAGCCGCCGCAGCACGCGGCGCGCCTCGCGCGAGAGCTTGCGCTCGTCCGGTGCTGCATCCGGTCCGGAAAAATCGGTCATCTGCGTGCGCTCCTTCGTCGCTTGGCGGGCAATCGCCCGGGTTCGCATCGCGCCGAGGCGCGACAGGGCGCCATCGACCAGTGGGTCGTCCCGGAGCGTCTCGATCCGCCGCACCTGGCGCAGAACGGTCGAGGCGTGGCATCCCGCCTCCCGCGCCAGCTTGCGGATCGCCTCGCCATCCACCGTGTGCGCGAGGTAGTTCCTGGCATCGTCCGGCACCCAGGCCGGAAAGCCCGGCCCGGTGGCTTTGTCGGTGCAGCAAAAAGTCATGGTCAGTCCCCTTGGTCCTTGATTTTGTCCACAAATTTATCCCCAGACCGGACCCAAATTCAGCGAGGGCAAGTTACCCAAAAGTTAACGCTTTTGCGGAACCCTTAAATTTATCCACAATTGATAAACAATTATTAAGGGAGCGGACTTTCGCTTAGGTTGCACCGCAACACCCTCTTCCGCCGTGACAGCATGGGTCCGTCACAACCCCGGAAGGACCGACCGATGCACGATCTTCAAAGCCGCCTGCAACAGACGCGCCGCCCCCGGCTTCTGATCCGGGCGGCGCGCATTGCCGCCGAAGAGTACCGTCGCAATGCGCATCTGCCACGCGTGCTCGGACCCGGCGTGCCGAGCCGGCATGGCGCCGCGGTGATGCAGCTGCTCGAGCTCGAAGCGATGATGGAAGAACGCCGAAAGGCGCGCGACGGGGCCTATTCCGTCGCGCGCCATGTCGAGGCGCTGGCTGCGATGATCGGCGAGGCGCGGCTGATGGCGCTGACCGAGACCGCGCTTACATGAAGCTGTCGGGCATGCTGGCCTTCTTGGACGCTACGAAGGCCTCGAGCGCCTCGGCGGTGGCGGGATCCATCGCCGGCTGCTCGTAGCTGTTGAGCAGCTTGCGCACGCGCTCGGAGGCCAGCGCCATCGTGTCGCGCCCGCCCTCCTCGATCCAGGTCTCGAAGGGCTTGTAATCAAACAGCTCCGAGCGCCAGAACGCGGTCTTGAAATGTGCCTGTGTGTGGGCACAGCCAAGGTAATGCCCGCCCGGCCCGACCTCGCGCAGCGCGTCCATCGCCTGGGCGCTCTCGTCCAACGCGACGCCGGCGGCCATCTTGTGCAGCGCGCCGAGCTGGTCGGCATCCATGACGAATTTCTCGTACGACGCGACGAGCCCGCCCTCGAGCCAGCCGCAGGCATGGAGCATGAAGTTGACCCCCGCCAGCAAGCCGTTGTTGAGCGTGTTCGCGGTCTCGTAGGCGGCCTGGGCGTCGGGCAGCTTGGAGCCGCAGAACGAGCCCGCCGAGCGGTAGGGCAGCCCGAGGCGCCGGGCCAGCTGGCCGGCTCCGTAGGTGATCTGCGCCGCCTCCGGGGTGCCGAAGGTGGGCGCGCCGGAGTTCATGTCGATCGAGGTCACGAAGGCGCCGAAGATCACCGGCGCCCCGGCCCGCACCAGCTGCGAATAGGCCACGCCGGCCATCACCTCGGCCAGCACCTGCGTCAGCGTCCCGGCGACCGAGACCGGCGCCATCGCGCCGCCGACGATGAAGGGCGAGATGATGCAGGCCTGGTTGTTGGCGGCATAGATCTCGAGCGCGCCCATCATCACGTCGTCGAAGGTCAGCGGCGAGTTGATGTTGACCAGCGAGGTCATCACCGTGTTGTCCTGCACGAACTGCTCGCCGAACAGGACGCCGCACATGTCGACGCTGTCCTGCGCCCGGCTGGGCTCGGTGACCGAGCCCATGAAGGGCTTGTCCGACAGCGTCATGTGGGCGTGAAGCATATCTAGATGGCGCTTGTTGACCGGAACGTCGGTGGGCTCGCAGACCGTGCCGCCGGAATGGTGCAGCCAGCGCGACATCTGGCCGAGCTTCACGAAATTGCGGAAATCCTCGATCGTGGCGTAGCGCCGGCCGCCCTCGGCATCATGCACGAAGGGCGGGCCGTAGACCGGCGCGAGCACCAGGTTGCGGCCGCCGATCTCGACATTCTTGGCCGGGTTGCGGGCCACCTGGGTGAAGCGCGAGGGCGCGGTGGCGCAAAGCTTGCGGGCAAGGCCGCGCGGGATGCGCACGCGCTCGCCGTCGATCTCGGCCCCGGCCTCGCGCCAGCGCTCCAGCGCGGCGGGGTTGTTGACGAAGTTGACGCCGATCTCTTCCAGCACCGTCTCGGCATTGTGCTCGATGATCTGCAGCGCTTCCTCGTTGAGGATCTCGAGATCGGGGATGCTACGCTCGATATAGCGCGCCGTCTCGACCACCGCCGAGCTCCGCGCCGCCCGTCGGGCCGCACCGCCGCCGCTTCTGCCTCGTTTCCGCGTCGTCGCCTCGACCATGATGTTCTTCCCCGCGTGAATCCGGGCGCCTCCCTGCGCCCAAGGTTCCCTTTTCTAACCCGGACGCCCGTGCGGGCGGATGCGCGATTGCGGCGCATCGCGTGGAAATGCGACATTGCGCCGGTACAAACGCGTCCTCACGGCAACGTCAGGGCCAGCGCCGCCGCCGGTCACCACCTTTTAACGCATCTCGGACATAGCTTTCTAACCGGGGGTGAATTCAAGGCGGCGCAGTGCGCCGAGCTTTAGGTGGACGAATGCCGAGCAGCGCGCAGCTCGCAACTCTGGCCAATTGGCTGGAGGACGCGGAAGACAAGACGAACATTCAGGAAATTCAATCGCTTCCCGAACTGAACGCGGCCGAGATCGGGGCCCTCGCCCATCTCTACCGCAGCGAGGTCCATCGTTGCAGCGTCTGGCGCACCCGGCTCGACACCACGACCAACTGGGCCGTGGTCACGCTGGGGGTGGCGCTGTCGATCTCCTACGCCGCGCCCGGCGCGTCGCCCCTGCCGCTGGTGCTCGTGGGCATCCTCAACCTGTTCTTCCTGACCCTCGAGGCCCGGCGCTACCGCTATTGCGACAGCTGGCGCACCCGCTTCCGCCGTATGGAAAAGAATTTCTACGCCCCGATGCTCAACCCGGCCCAGAAACGCAGCCGCCATTGCTGGCGCCAGATGATGGCGCAGGACTACATGCACCCGATGTTCCACATCTCCTACATCCATGCTCTCGGGCGGCGCATCCGGCGCAGCTATTTCTGGATCATGCTGATCCAGCTGATCGCCTTCCTGGGCAAGATCGCCGTCCACCCCACGCCGGTCGGCTCGTTCGAAGAGGCGCTGCGCCGGGCGGATGTCGGGTTCATCCCCGGAGAGGCGATCTTCGCCGGCGGGGCGATCTACATGGCGAGCTTCTGCGGCATGGCGGTCTACAGCGCGATCGAGGATCGGCGCAGCTTTCGCAAGCACAACCTGGCCTTGCCCGACGCCGTCTACTGATCGCAGCGGCCGAGAGCGGGTTTGACCAGCCGGATCGCAGATGCAAAGCTCCCCTCTAGGGAGCGGCGCGCGCGCCGAGGGGAGCGGAGGACGAACTCATCGACAGCAAGACCGGCGGGGCGCCCACGCCGCGCAAGGATCTCGACGCCGCCGAGATGGGCGCCATTGCCCACCTCTACCGCGGCGAGGTCTATCGCAGCACCATCTGGCGCACGCGCCTCGACACCACGACGAACTGGGCGGTTGTGACGCTGGGCGTGGCGCTCTCGATCTCCTTCGCCTCGCCCGAGGCCTCGCCGATCCCGCTTGTCCTCGTCGGCATCCTAATCGTGTTTTTCCTGTTCCTCGAGGCCCGGCGCTACCGCTATTTCAACGTCTGGCGCGCCCGGGCCCGCTGGATGGAGACGCATTTCTACGCCCCGATGCTGGCCGAGGGCGACCTGCATCTAGAGGAAGACTGGCAGCGCGTGCTGGCCAACGATTACCTGCGGCCGCGCTACCACGTCCCGCTGATGGTCGCGATGGGCCGCCGCATCCGCCGCAACTACTTCTGGATCCTGCTGATCCAGACCCTCGCCTTTGCCGGCAAGATCGCCGTCCACCCGACCCCGGCGCAATCGGTCGACGAGGCGATCCGGCGCGCCGATATCGGGCCGTTGCCGGGCGAACTGATCGCCGCGTTCGGGGCGCTCTACGTGCTCGCCTTCGGCGCAATCGCGCTCTGGAGCAAACGCGACGACCTGGCGCGCTCGCGGCGGCGTGGCCGCGCGAAATCAGACTCAATGGGCTGAATATGTCTTTCCCGAATCCTCCAAAACGCTTAGAAGCTGCGCCAGATCAAGGTGAGCGTCACAAAAAATTTGCAATCTTGAGTCGAACCCACCCCGTCCGAGGACACCCATCATGGAAGCCTTTGCCTGCGACGACCCGAAACCGGCCCCTCTCTTCGACTTCGTCATGGAAGCCTCGATCTGCGCGGCGATTGCCGCCTTCGTGCTGACCCTGTCGCTGCCGGTGACCGTCGCGGTGCTCTGTGTCGCCTGGCTCTTGGGCATGGTGCTGGCGGATCCGCTCCGCGGCTGAGCACCTGGCCTCTTGCGCAACGCGCAAAGCGCTTCTAAAGCGTGGCCATGACCCAGCATGACCGCCTCCTCATCATCGATTTCGGCTCGCAGGTGACGCAGCTGATCGCGCGCCGCCTGCGCGAGCTGAACGTCTATTGCGAAATCCATCCCTACCAGAACGTCTCCGACGCCTTCCTGAAGGAGTTCGCCCCGAAGGCGATCATCTTCTCCGGCGGCCCGGACAGCGTCACCCGCGAAGGCTCGCCGCGCCCGCCCAAGAGCGCCTACGAGCTCGGCGTGCCGATCCTCGGGATCTGCTACGGCCAGCAGGTGATGATGCAGGACCTCGGCGGTCGCATCGAGGCGGGTGAAAGCCACACCGCCGAGTTCGGCCGCGCCTATGTGACACCGACCGAGCACAGCACCGAGTTCTTCAACGGCTGGTTCCTCGACGCCACCGGCCGCGAGCAGGTCTGGATGAGCCACGGCGACCACGTCGCCGAGATCGCCCCGGGCTTCGACGTCTACGGCACCTCGCCGGGCGCGCCCTTCGCGATGATCGCCGATCTCGAGCGCCGCTTCTACGCGGTGCAGTTCCACCCCGAGGTGCACCACACCCCGAACGGCGCGACGCTCTACGAAAACTTCATAAAGATCGCGGGCTTCACCGGCGACTGGACGATGGGGGCCTACCGCGAGGAGATGATCGCCAAGATCCGCGAGCAGGTCGGCGACAAGAAGGTGATCTGCGCGCTTTCGGGTGGCGTCGACAGCTCGGTCACCGGGATCCTGCTGCACGAGGCCATCGGCGACCAGCTGACCTGCGTCTTCGTCGACCACGGCCTGCTGCGCCTCAACGAGGCCGAGCAGGTGGTGTCGATGTTCCGCGACAACTACAACCTCAACCTCATCCATGCCGACGAGTCCGAGCTTTTCCTCGGCGCGCTCGAGGGCGTCTCCGACCCCGAGACCAAGCGCAAGACCATCGGCAAGCTGTTCATCGACGTGTTCCAGAAATACGCCGACGAGATCGAGGGCGCCGAGTTCCTCGCGCAGGGCACGCTCTATCCCGACGTGATCGAGAGTGTCAGCTTCTCCGGTGGCCCGTCGGTGACCATCAAGTCGCACCACAATGTCGGCGGCCTGCCCGAGAAGATGGGCCTCAAGCTGGTCGAGCCGCTGCGTGAGCTGTTCAAGGACGAGGTCCGCGCGCTGGGCCACGAACTCGGCCTGCCGGCAAGCTTCATCGGCCGCCACCCGTTCCCCGGGCCGGGCCTGGCGATCCGCTGCCCCGGCGAGATCACCCGGGACAAGCTCGAGATCCTGCGCAAGGCGGATGCGGTCTATATCGACCAGATCCGCAAGCACGGTCTCTACGACGAGATCTGGCAGGCCTTCGCCGCCATCCTGCCGATGCGCACCGTGGGCGTGATGGGCGATGGCCGCACCTACGATTACGCGCTGGCGCTGCGCGCGGTGACCAGCGTCGACGGCATGACGGCGGATTACTACCCGTTCACCCACGAGTTCCTCGGCGAAACCTCGACGCGGATCATCAACGAGGTGAAGGGCATCAACCGGGTGTTCTACGATTGCACCTCGAAGCCGCCGGGGACCATCGAGCTCGAGTGATCGGGGCCCGCGCGCAGGCACGGCGTCACCGATTGCACACAAACGATTAACGCAAGCCCCGCATTGTCCGATGCGGGGCTTGCGTCTTGCTGGGGCCCGGGCCAAGGTCGCGCGGTTCGTGGGGGCCGTCGATGAGGCCGGCCACGGCCGAGGAGACCCCATGCCCGAGATCCGCCTGACCGGCACCATGACCTGCCCGCCCGAGCGCGCCGAACAGATCCGCGCCGCGCTGCCCGAGCACATCCGCCTGACCCGGGCCGAGCCGGGCTGCCTGAGCTTCGAGGTCATCGAGACCGCGCCTTGCGTCTTCACCGTGGCCGAGCGCTTCACCGACTGCGCCGCCTTCGACGCTCACCAGTCGCGCGCACGGGCCAGCGACTGGGCCCGCGTCACCGCCGGCTGCGCGCGCGACTACGCGGTGACCGAAGCATGAGCCAGACGCTTCAGGCCGTGCTCTGGATGACCGGGGCCGTCGTCTCCTTCACCGCGATGGCGGTGGCGGGACGTGCCGTCAGCCTCGATCTCGACACGTTCGAGATCATGCTCTACCGCTCGATCATCGGCGCCATCATCGTCACGTCTGTGCTCGCTGCAACGGGCAAGCTCTCGCAGATCAACCGGGACCGCTTCGGCCTGCACGTGGCGCGCAACATCAGCCATTTCGCCGGGCAGAACTGCTGGTTCTTCGCGGTGGCCAGCATCCCCCTTGCGCAGGTCTTCGCGCTCGAGTTCACCTCGCCGCTCTGGGTCATCCTGCTGTCACCGCTGGTGCTGGGCGAGCGCATCACGCCAACCCGCGCCATCGCCGCCGGCATCGGCTTCATCGGGATCCTCGTGGTGGCCCGGCCGACGCCCGAGACCATCAGCCCCGGCCTGATCGCGGCGCTGCTCGCGGGCGTGGGATTCGCCGGTTCGGCGGTGTTCACCCGCAAGCTCACCCGCACCGCCTCGACCGCCTGCATCCTGTTCTGGCTCACCGTCATGCAGGCGGTGTTCGGCCTTGTCTGCGCCGGCATCGACGGCGACATCGCCCTGCCCGGCCTCGCCACCTGGCCTTGGGTAGCGCTGATCGCCATCGCCGGGCTCGTGGCGCATTTCTGCCTCACCACCGCGCTTGGCCTCGCACCCGCTCCGGTTGTCATGCCGATCGATTTCGCCCGGCTGCCGCTGGTCGCCGTGGTGGGCATGCTGGTCTATGCCGAGACGCTCGACCCCTTCGTGTTCCTCGGCGCCGCGATCATCTTTGGCGCGAACTATTTCAATATCTTGCGAGAAACCCGCTGATCCGCAGCATCCTGCCGCCGCTGATGCGACAAAGTGACGTTACGGCGCGGCGCGTCAACTTACGCTGGGTCATTGATTGACCGTTCAACCGCCTCGTCGTTAGCGTCGAAGGTGGAGGAGAATACCTTAGGGAGAGGGAACTCATGAAATTCTTACTGACCGGTGCCTCGGCGCTGGCCCTGTCCGCGACCGCGCTTCACGCGGGCGGCATCGAGCGCACGCAGCAATCGGCGATGATCCTGTACGAGACCGGCAACGTGCTGGAATTCTCGCTGGGCTATGCCAACCCGTCGCTCACCGGCAAGAACGTCTCGCCGCCATTCCCGGCGCAGGATATCGACGACGTGGCCGACGGCTTCTACCTGCCGTCCTTCGGCATCAAGTATGACGTCAATGACCGGCTGGCGCTGGCGCTGATCTACGACCGCCCCTTCGGCGCCGACATCGCCTACGAGAGCGGCAACGTCCCGCTTGGCGGCACCACCGCCGAGGCCAGCACCAACACCCTGACCGCGCTCGCGAAATACCAGTTCAACGACAACTGGAGCGCGTTCGGCGGCCTACGCCTGCAGCAGGCCACGGGCGACATCCATCTCGAGGGCCTCGCCTATGGCGCGGTGAGCGGCTACGAGGTCAATCTCGACAAGACCACCGGCGTCGGCTACGTGCTCGGCGCGGCCTACGAGATCCCCGAGATCGCCCTGCGCGTGGCGCTGACCTACAACTCCGCGATCACCCACGACATGGACACCACCGAGTCCGGTCCGCTTGTCGATCCCGATGGCCCCGGCCCGATCCCGGCGCTTCCGCTGCTCAACGCCAGCGGCGAGACCGAGGTCAAGACTCCGGAAAGCTGGAACCTCGACTTCCAGACCGGCATTGCCAAGGACACGCTGCTGTTTGGCGGCATCCGCCACGTCAAGCACTCGCAGTTCCGCGTCGATCCCGACAGCTTCGTGACCGTGGTCGGCAACGGCCTGATCGATCTCGAGGACAGCACCGCCTACACGCTGGGTGTCGGCCGCCGCTTCAACGACAAGTTCTCCGCCGCGATCAGCGCCACCTACGAGGGTCCGGGCGACGATCTGGTCTCGCCGCTGGCCCCGACCACCGGCTACACCCAGCTGCGCCTCGCCGCGTCCTACAATGTGAACGAGCAGGTCACCGTCTCGGGCGGCATCAGCCACTTCTGGCTCGGCGACGCCAAGCCCGAAACCGGTACGCCGGATGTGGCCCGCGCCAAGTTCGAGGACAACAACGCCTGGGGCGTCGGCCTCAAGGTTGCCTACCGCTTCTGAGGCGGAAGACCATCGAGCAGAGCAACCGCCCGCCCGGGTGCCGAGAGGCGCTCGGGCGGGTTTCGTTTGCAGCCGGAACACGCACCAGGAGCGGCGCGTGCGTCCTGCGGTCGCCGCCATTTGACGCCATGCGCGGGCGTCAGTACCTGTGGTCCGAACGACTCGAAGGATGCCCGATGATGTATTACCGGACCGCGGAAGACTGGCGCGCCGCGCCTCACAAGCGCGTGGTGCTGTTTGCCATGTCGGGCCTCGGCAAGACCCATGTCTCGTCGATGCTGCGCCAGACCGGGCGCTGGTTCCACTACTCGGTCGATTACCGCATCGGCACCCGCTACATGGGCGAATACATCGCCGACAACGCCAAGCGCGAGGCGATGAAGGTGCCGTTCCTGCGCGAGCTGTTGATGTCGGACTCGATCCATATCGGCTCCAACATCACCTTCGACAACCTGACCCCGGTCTCGACCTATCTCGGCAAGCCCGGTGACGTATCGAAGGGCGGCCTGCCGATGGAGACCTACCAGCTCCGGCAGGACCAGTTCCGCCGCGCCGAGGAGCAGGCGCTGCTCGACACCAGCTATTTCATCGACCGCTCCGAGGAGCTTTACGGCTACCCGCATTTCGTCTGCGACACCGGCGGATCGATCTGCGAATGGGTCGATCCCGAAGACCCGAAGGACCGGATCCTCTCGGAGCTCTCGAGCCACGCGCTGATGGTCTGGATCCGCGGCAGCGAGGCCCATACCGAGGAGCTGATCCGCCGCTTCGACCGCGCGCCGAAGCCGATGGCATATCAGCCCGAATTCCTCGTCTCCGGCTGGCGCGCCTATCTCGACGAGACCGGGCTCTCGGAGGCCGCCGTCGATCCCGATGCCTTCATCCGCTGGACCTATGCCCGCGCCCTGGCCCACCGCCAGCCGCGCTACGAGGCGATGGCCCGCAACTGGGGCATCACCGTCGAGGCGGCCGACATGACCACGGTCCGCGACGAGGCGGATTTCGCGGAAGTGATCGCCGCCGCCCTGCCCGCCTGATCCCTCGAGACCCGCAGTGCGCCCCCGCCGGTCGCCCTGCACAGCTTGTTAAACCGGGGGCGCCGCTCTATCTGTGCCCCCTGACCAAGAGTAAAGCCGATGCCTATCAAACTGCCCTCCGACCTGCCCGCCTATGACGTTCTCACCAACGAGGGCGTCATGGTCATGGACGAGGACAGCGCCGGCCGGCAGGACATCCGGCCGCTGCGCATCGCGCTGCTCAACCTGATGCCGAAGAAGATCCAGACCGAGAACCAGTTCGCCCGGCTGATCGGCGCCACGCCGCTGCAGATCGAGCTGTCGCTGATCCGGATGTCGGAGCATCAGACCCGCAACACCGCCGCCGATCACATGGAGAATTTCTACCGCCCCTTCTCGGAGGTCGAGGCGACGGGCGAGAAGTTCGACGGTCTGATCATCACCGGCGCGCCGATCGAGCATCTCGCGTTCACCGAGGTGACCTACTGGGATGAGCTCACCCGGGTGTTCGACTGGACCCAGACCCATGTGCATTCCACCTTCGGCGTGTGCTGGGGCGGCATGGCGATGATCAACTATTTCCACGGCGTGCCGAAGCACATCCTCGACGCCAAGGCCTTCGGCTGCGTGCGGCACCAGAACCTCGTGCCCGCCTCGCCCTACCTGCGCGGCTTCTCCGACGACATGGTGATGCCGGTGTCGCGCTGGACCGAGATGCGCCGCGACGAGGTCGAGGCCGCCGGTCTGCCGGTGCTGATCGACAGCCCCGAGACCGGCCCGGCGCTGGTCGAGGATCCGGCCCACCGGGCGCTCTATATCTTCAACCACCTCGAGTATGACAGCGGCACGCTCAAGGAAGAATACGACCGCGACGTGGCGGCCGGAAAACCGATCAACGTGCCCGCCAACTACTACCCCGATGACGATCCGAGCCAGATGCCGCAGAACCGCTGGCGCAGCCATGCTCACCTGCTCTACGGCAACTGGATCAACGAGATCTACCAGACCACCGCTTTCGACCTTGCCCGCATCGGCGTCGAGAGCACCGACTGGCGCACGCGAAAGGGGCCCTGAGATGAAACGTCGCTCGCTGCTCTCCCTCCTGTTCCTCGGCGTCGCCGCCTGCGCCGCCGGGAACCGGGCCTCCGACAGCAGCAGCGCCTCCGTGCTCGAGGACTATCCGCCCGAGGGCCGTTTTCTCGAGGTCTCGGGCCACCGCATCCACTATGTCGAGAAGGGACGTGGCCGGCCCCTCGTGTTGATCCACGGCGCCAGCGGCAACCTGCGCGACTGGACCTATCGCGCGGTCGACCAGCTGTCGCGGCGCTACCGCGTCATTGCCTTCGACCGGCCCGGCATGGGCTACACGCCGCGCATCGACCGTGACGGCGCCTCGATCCAGGAGCAGGCCGCTCTGCTCAGCGCCGCCGGCCGCCAGCTCGGCGCCGAACGCCCCATCGTGCTCGGCCATTCCTACGGCGGCGCGGTGGCGCTGGCCTGGGCGGTCGAGCATCCCGAGCGCGTCTCGGGGCTGGTGCTGGTCTCCGCCGCCTCGCAGACCTGGGAGACCGGCGTGCCGTTCTTCTACCGCCTGACCTCCGGGCCGCTGGCGGGCATCGCCAACCCGGCGATCTCGGCGCTGGCCGGAGAAGACCGGGTGCTCGACGCCATCGCCGGGGTCTTCGCACCGCAGCCGGTTCCGCCCGGCTATGCCGAGCATATCGGCGCCGAGCTCGCCCTGCGCCCAGAGACCCTGCGCGAGAACGCCCTGCAGCGCGCCAACCTGAAAGCCGAGATCGCCCGCATGCTGCCGCGCTACGGCGGGCTGGCGCTGCCGGTCGAGATCCTGCACGGCGATGCCGACACCACCGTCGGGCTGCAGATCCACTCGGTGCCGACCGCGCGGCAGATCCCCGGCGCCAATCTCGTGGTGCTGCCCGGCATCGGCCACGCCGCCCAGCACGCGGCGGCGTCGCAGATGTATGCCGCCATCGACCGGGTCGCCGCCCGCAGCGCCCGCTAACGGTTTGAACAACACGCGATCTTAACGCGCGCGCCCTATCAGATCCCTCCCGCTTTCAAGGAACCGCCACCATGCCGCTTCTCGGCGTTTACAGTTGGTCGCAAATTACCACGCCCGGCGCGCTCAGCGCCTCCAACCTGCGCAACGACACCTCGGCCAACGATCCCTCGCAGCCCGACTACGATCCCGGCGCGCCGAGCTGGACCGACAAGACCTATACCTATAACGGCGGCACCCCGACCCACATCAAGATCAACGACGATGACGGCCTGTTCGAGGACAATGACGCCGAGACCGGCGCCGTGGCGACACTCGCGGAAGACGTCACCATCGACGGGGTGACCTACTACGCCGGCGAGACCGTCGAGAACGAGTTCGCCCTCGTGGATGGCGGCGGATCGCGGGTCTACGTGATCCGGATCGGCGGCCAGAACGTCGGCTTCGCGCCGCAGACACCCTACTATGTGGTGCCCGCCGGGGTGACCTTCTATCCCACCGAATCCCTCGGCGGCACGACCGACGAGAGCAGCATCGGAACGCTCAACACCGTCTCCTATAGCGGCGTGATCTGCTTCGCCGCCGAGACCCTGATCGACACGCCGCAAGGCTCGCGCCCCGCCGCAGAGCTCGTGGCCGGCGACGAGGTGCTGACCCTCGACCGGGGCCCGCAGCCGCTGCTCTGGGTGGGCGCGACCGAGCGTAGATTCGACGGGTTCGAAGACCCGTCGCGCCCGGTGCTCCTGCCCGCCGGGGCGCTTGGCGAGGGCCTGCCCGCGCGGGATCTGCGCCTGTCGCCGCAGCACCGGGTGCTTGTCTCGGGCCGCCGCATCGAGCGGCTCTGCAAGGCGCTAGAGGCGCTGGTGCCGGCGCGCGGCCTACTGCCGCTGCCGGGCGTGCGCCAGATGCGCGGCATTGCCGAGATCCGCTACGTCCACCTGCTGCTCGATCACCACGCCATCCTCTCCGCCGAGGGGCTGGCCTGCGAGAGCCTGCTGCCGGGGCCGGTCGCGCTTCGGATGATGGAGGAAGGCGATCGCCGCGCGATGCTGGCCCGCCTGCCGCAGGGGCAGCCGATCGCGCCCGCCCGGCCTCTGCTCAATGTCCGCGACAGTTCCACCATCGTGCGAGCCCGGCGCGGCGAGGAGCGACAGGAGCGCAGCCCCGGTTTCAAGGCGGTCGGGTTCGCGCCGAGCCTGATCGGCATCGCAGCCCAGTGAGCGCGTTGCACCGCCCGCGCGGTTTGCGTTAATCGCGTTTACATTCCATATTGACCCGCACCAACCAGCAGCAGGATCTCCGCCTTGAGCACTCCCTTCGACGGCGCCATCAGCACCTATTTCAAGGACGACGCCCCGGCCGACATCCGCAACGCGCTCAAGCGCGCCGACAAGGACGAGATCCTGTCGCCGTCCTATCCCTACTCGGAAGAGATGAAGGGCAAGGCCTACCAGCGCGAGATGGACGCGCTGCAGATCGAGCTGGTGAAGATGCAGAGCTGGGCCAAGGCCACCGGCCAGCGCATCGCCTGCATCTTCGAGGGCCGAGACGCCGCCGGCAAGGGCGGCACCATCAAGCGCTTCCGCGAGAACCTCAACCCGCGCGGCGCCCGCGAGGTAGCGCTTTCCAAGCCCTCCGATACCGAGGCGACGCAATGGTACTTCCAGCGCTATATCGAGCACCTGCCCGCCGGCGGCGAGATCGTCTTCTTTGACCGCTCCTGGTACAATCGCGGGGTGGTGGAGAAGGTCTTCGGCTTCTGCACCGAGGCCGAGCGCGAGCATTTCTTCGCCCAGGTGCCGGATTTCGAATCCATGCTGGTCGAGGAAGGCATCCGGGTCTTCAAGTTCTGGCTCAATGTCGGCCGCGCCGAGCAGCTCCGCCGCTTCCTCAAGCGCGAGCAGGATCCGCTCAAACAGTGGAAGCTGAGCTGGATCGATGTCGAGGGGCTCAAGCGCTGGGACGCCTACAGCGCCGCGATCCAGGAGACGCTGTCGCGCAGCCACAGCGCCGAGGCGCCCTGGACGGTGATCCGCTCCGACGACAAGAAGCGCGCCCGGCTCGCCGCCATTCGCCACGTGCTCAGCCATCTCGACTATGCCGAGAAGGACGCCCGCGCGGTCGGCGAGCCGGATCCGAAGATCGCCGGCGGCCCGGAGGTCTGGAACGCCTGATGCCCAAGCGCGGCTACCATCACGGCAACCTGCGTCAGGCGCTCGTCGACGCGGCGCTCGAGTTGATCGAGGAAAAGGGCCCGACCGGCTTCACCCTGTCGGAGGCCGCCAAGCGCGCCGGGGTGACGCCGGCGGCCGTCTACCGGCATTTCGACGGCCGCGAAGACCTGATCGCCGAGGCCGCGCGCCAGGGCTACGAAATCTTCGCCGACCTGATGGCCTATGCCTACGACGATGGCCGCCCCTCGGCGCTGGCCGCCTTCGAGGCCACCGGCCGCGCCTATCTCGCCTTCGCGCGCAAGCATCCGGGCCATTACATCGCGATGTTCGAGAGCGGCATCTCGGTCAACCACTCGCCCGAACTCGCCGCGCTCTCCGCCCGCGCCCGCGGCATCCCCGAGCGCGCCGCCGCCGAGCTGTCGCAACACATCCCGCCCAAGAAGCGCCCGCCGCCCTCGATGGTCTCGGCCCATGTCTGGGCCTTCTCCCACGGCGTGGTCGAGCTCTTCGCCCGCAACTCGCCGGGGACGCAATCGCCC
Organism: Salipiger bermudensis; assembly: GCF_019801965.1. Lineage (GTDB taxonomy): Bacteria > Pseudomonadota > Alphaproteobacteria > Rhodobacterales > Rhodobacteraceae > Salipiger > Salipiger bermudensis_A. Next base: position 121,751 of record NZ_JAHVIA010000010.1, on the reverse strand, counting down.
TTCCCGCCCGAGGCACTGCTCGAGAGCGGCATCGGCATCTACCTGCGCGGGCTCGGGCTGATCCCGCCCGACGAATAGGCCCGCGCCATGCGATGCTCCAAGACCAAGAGGCGCGTCTGATGACCGAAAAGACATTCTTCCTCGGCCTCGGCGGCCAGAAATGCGGCTCTACCTGGATCCAGTCCTATCTCGCGCGCCAGCCCGACAGCGATTTCGGCCGGCTCGGCGAATATCAGGTCTGGGAGCACCGGCTCGGCGGCGTCTTCGCGCGCTACGAAGTGCCCGCGCCGGGCCTGGCGGAGCGGCTGCGCGCCCGCCTGAAGACCAGCTTCGGCGGCAGTGAGCCGGCGCAGCACCTGCGCTGGCGGCTGCAAAGCGATCCCGACGCTTATTTCGACTATTTCGCCGCCCTGCTGGACCGCCCCGGCATTGCGCGCACCGGCGACATCACCCCCTCCTACGCGGCGCTGCCGCCCGAGATGCTGGCGCGCATCCGCGATGGCTTTGCCGCGCGCGGCATCAGGACCAAGGCGATCTTCTCGATGCGAGACCCGGTCGACCGGCTGCGCTCGCACATGCGCATGGAGATGGCGAAGGAGCGCCTCGCAACTGACGAGACCAATGCCGCTCCGCTGCGTGATTTCTACGCCACCGGGGAAGCCGCTGCCCGCAGCCGCTACGACCAGACGCTGCAAGCGCTCGATGAGGTCTTCGACCCCGAGGATCGCCTTGTCTGCCTGTTCGAGAGCCTCTTCACCGAAAACGGCATCGCCGCGCTCTCGGACTTCGCCGCCGTGCCCTGCGATCCAAGCCGCGGCGGCTCGGCGGTCAACGCGCGCTCAAAGGGCGCGGGCGGCATTCCGGAAGAGCTGATGCGGGATATCGCGCAGCACTATCGCCCGGCCTATCTTGCCGCCGAAGCGCGCCTGCCCGAGATCCGCGAACTCTGGCCGAGCGCGCGCTTCGCGCTCACCAGCGCATGAGGCCGCACGCGATGAGCTGTTCGGGCCGCTCGTAGAGCACCGAGTGCGGCTCGAGGAAGCCGTCCTCCTGCTGACCGAGCCTCTCGAGCAGCGCCGCGTAGAAGCGGTATTTCGAGGCGCCATTGGCGTGCGAGCCCCATTCCAGCGCCCGCGCGACCTTGCGTCCGAACTGCGGCGTGAAGACGAAATGCGCGATCGTCGGCATCACCGTCATGCTCGGAGCATGGTTGATGTTGTGGGTGCCGACCATGAAGGTCGTCTCCGAGTGCCGCACGATCGGGGTCTTGTGGCGCGGCGACTGGTGGAAGCTGCTGTCCTGCCGCTTGCGCCCCAGGATCCGATCCCAGAAGCCGCGCTTGCGCGGCGGCTCCTTCGGCAGCAGATCGAACGCCTCCATCAGCCGCACCGATTTGCTCTGCGCGAGAAATTCCGGCGCGGCCTCGCCCGGCACCGGGCGCAGCAGCGGCACGGCGTCGAAATAGGGCGATGCGGCGATCAGGTCATCGAAGCCCTGCGGCGCGTCGACGGTATCGAAGCCGGAGGTGTCACGCGGGAAGAACTCGACCAGCGTCGCGAAAGCCGCCGTTGCGCCCTCGGCATCGAGCCGGTCCGTGATCTCGTCGAGCCGGGTGACGCCGGGCGGCAGGATCAGGAACTCGTCGGCATCGACATAGGTGACGAACCGCCCCGGCATCAAAACCTGCGGGATCGCGCCCTTGAAATAGACCCCGGCGCGGCGCTTGCGCTTGCCGCCCGGCTCGTTCACCAGCACTTCATCGCCGTAGCGCAGATCCGAGGTGATGCGGATGCAATCGGGCTGGGCATCGAGGAAGGCGGTGGTGCCGTCGGTCGATTTGTCATCGAAGATGAAGAACTGCTCGACGCCCATGGCGCGGTAATGCGCGAAGAAGGCGGGCGCAAAATACATCTCGTCGCGGAAGATCGAGAACACCGAGGTCTTGCCCGGATCGACCTCCGGGCCCTCGCAGGCAATCAGATCGCCGGCATCCCTGAATTCCAACGGCTTCATGCGGCCCCGCTCCCTGCTCTGCGCCAGATGCGCCTCTATCCCATCCAGACACGAAAAAAGCCACCTTTGCAGGTGGCTTTTCCCAAGCTTTCGAAAGGTCTCGAAATCAGCGCTTCGAGAACTGGAAGCTGCGGCGTGCCTTACGCTTACCGAACTTCTTACGCTCGACGACGCGGCTGTCGCGGGTCAGGAAGCCTGCGGCCTTCAGGGCCGAACGCAGCGACGGATCATAGAGCTGCAGCGCCTTGGAGATGCCGTGCTTGACCGCGCCGGCCTGGCCGGAGAGACCACCACCCTTGACGGTTGCGTAGACGTCGAACTGGTCTTCGACACCGGCGACCGAGAACGGCTGGCGCAGGATCATCTGCAGCACCGGACGGGCGAAGTAGGTGTTCAGCTCCTTGCCGTTCACCGAGACCTTGCCCGAGCCCGGCTTGATCCAGACACGGGCGACCGCGTCCTTCCGCTTGCCGGTGGCATAGGCGCGGCCGAACTCGTCGCGGACGGGCTCGCGGGGCGCTTCTTCGATTTCGGGAGCGGCATCCACACCGGCTGCGGCGCCCAGTTCTTCCAGGGAATTGATCTGTTCAGCCATGATTACACCCGGGTGTTCTTCTTGTTCATCGACTTGACGTCGAGCGCTTCGGGCGCCTGCGCCTCGTGCGGATGCTCGGCGCCGGCATAGATACGCAGGTTGGTCAGCTGCGCGCGCGACAGGCGGTTGCCCGGCAGCATGCGCTTGACGGCCTGGAACACCACGCGCTCGGGGTGTGCACCCTCGAGGATCTGGGCCTTGGTGCGCGACTTGATGCCGCCCGGGTGGCCGGTGTGCCAGTAGAAGTTCTCTTCACGCTTCTTGCCGGTCATCTGCACCTTGTCGGCGTTGATGACGATGACATTGTCGCCCATATCCATGTGCGGCGTGAAGGTTGCCTTGTGCTTGCCACGAAGGCGCATGGCGACGATCGATGCGAGACGGCCGAGAACGACGCCTTCCGCGTCGATCACGATCCATTTCTTCTCGATGTCTGCCGGAGTTGCAGAGAAGGTTTTCATCGTGTTGCCCTTGAGCTTGTCTTGGAGCTTGTCTTGAGTGGACCCCGCGGGAGGGTCCGAATTCCGATTGCGGGGTTATACGCGTCCGGAAATCGCAGTCAAGCGGGCAAAATCCAAATTAATCACGCAAAAACAATAGCTTGAAATTATGGTATAATAATACCCCACGCATTCAGGCCAGAATCTGCTCCGGCGGATTGTCCAGCAGCTGGCGCAGCCGCGCGAGCGCCGCCTCGAACTCGGCCATCGCCACCTGGGCGTTCATGCCGATGCGGATGGCGTGGGGCGCAAAGCCGGTGCGCGGGGCGAAATCCTCCGCCGGGCGCACCTGCACCCCCTGCTGCTCGGCGGCGAGGCAGAAGGCGGCCGAGCGCCAGCCCGCCGGCAGGCGCAGCCAGACGAAGGGCGAGTCCTCGTGCCAACTTAGATCGAAGCCGCCAAGCGCGTTCACCGTGCTGCGCACATAGACGGCGTTGCGGCGGCGCACCGAGCGCACGATCTCGCGGGTTTCATCGCGGCCGAGCAGGTCCTGGGTCAGATCGGCCAGCGGCTTGGCGAGGCCGAAGAAGCCGTTCTCGGCCACCCGCCGCAGCATCAGCCGCTTCTCCTGCGGCGCGATGGCGAAGCCGATGCGCAGCGCCGGGGTCAGCGTCTTGGAGATCGACGACACGAACCACGACTTGCCGGGGAGCAACGCGCGGTAGGTCTCGGTGTGATCGTCGCCGAGGAAGGTGCAATCATCCTCGAGAATGTCGAACCCGCTGCGCCGGGCAACCTCGGCGATCTCGCGGCGGCGCTTCGGCGGGGTCTTGATAACAGTGGGATTGTGCAGTTCGGGAGAGGTACAAAGCAGCTGCGCATCATGCTTGCGGGCAAGCTCGGCCAAAGCGGATGGTACAATGCCGTGTTCATCCATCGGGACCGATACAATCTCGGCCCGCATCAATTCGGCAGCGCGGCGAAAGCCGGGATAGGCCAGCTCTTCGACCAGCACCACCGGGCGCCGCCCCCGGAGCACCGCCTGCATGACCAGCGAGATCGCGCTCTGCGCGCCATGCGACAGCACGATGTCCTCGTGATGCAGCGTGCCGAGTGGGATCGAGGACAGCCAGCCGACCACGGCTTCGCGCGCGGGCGCGAAGGACGCGGCGGTCGGATATTCCAGCAGCGCGCGATCCGGGCGCTGTGACAGGCGCTGAAATCCCTGATTGATCAGAGCCACTTGCCCGAGGTCCGGCAGCCTTGAGGTGAACAAGTTGACGAGCTCCGGACTGTCGGCCTCCTCGGCCCGGGGCCGGGTGATGTAGAGCGGAGGCTTGGTCTCGACCTGCCCCGCCACAAAGGTGCCGCGCCCCACCTCGGCCACCAGGAGCCCCTCGTCGGTCAGGATGGAATAGGCCCGCGCCACCGTGCCCGGGGTCATTCCCAGTCGCCATGCCAGATCCCGCACCGGCGGCAGCTGCGCGCCGCTGCCGAGCTGCTTGCCCGCAATGCCCTGGCGCAGCGCCGCAGAGAGTGCGCGGTATTTCGGCCCATCCGGCTGCGCATCGAACAGGCCAGATATTGTATCGGTCACAATGTTTTTCTCGACGCCCATATTGGCACAATGTATCAAAACATCACGGAAATCAAGGATATTGTATCAATACAACTTACGGAGACATCCCATGACCAACACCGCCCACGCCCCGCTCATTGCCTATCTCGACACGCAGCGCCCGCTGCCGCTGCTCTCGGCAATCGCGCTGCGCACCGCGGTGGTGCTGGCCAAGTGGTCCGAGCGCCAGCGCACCCGAAAGGCGCTTGGCCAGCTCGACGACCATTTGCTGCGTGATGTCGGCCTGGAACGGCACGTCGCCTACAAGGAGGCACGCCGCATGTTCTGGCAGGGCTGATTCCCCGGACCTGCCGGAACCTCTTCCCCTGGGCGCGAGGCATTCCTCGCGCCTTTTTTGCTGCGGGACGCCTCCGCGCCCTACCCCACGGGCGCCGGCGGGATCGAATAGGTCAGCGAGGCATGCGCCACCGGCTTGTCCGAGCCTTCCGAGAACAGCAGCACATCGGTCACGCTCAGGCTCCGCCCGAGCTTCAGCAGCCGCGCCTCGGCGAGCAGGTCCTTGCCCGCCTCCGGCTTGCGCATGAAATCGATCGAGCAATGAGTCGTTACCGTCAGCGCCTGCCGGCCGATCCGCGCCAGCGTCGCCACATAGGCCGCGACATCGGCGAGCGAGAACATCGACGGCCCCGACACGGTGCCGCCCGGGCGCAGGTGGGCGTCGGAGACATGCAGGCGCATCACCAGCAGATCCTCGTCGAGCCGGTCAATGCCGAACATGCCGTCGACCTGCGGAAACACCTCCGCGAGGTAGCTCTCGACCTCCTCCACCGTCATTGCCAGCGCCATGCTTGTCCTCCCTCTCGCAGCACGGCTAACCTCAGCGCAAACAGAGGGAGAGGACAAGATGGCTCTGCTGGAACGTCACGACACCGGCGCGGTCGCGCATCTGCGCATGACCGCGCCCGAGCGGCTCAACGCGCTCTCAGACGAGATGCTCGCCGCGCTGAAGGCGCAGATCGATGCACTCCAGGAGGATCGCAGCATCCGGGCGGTGGTAATCTCGGGCGAGGGCAAGGCGTTCTGCGCCGGGCATGATCTCAAGCAGATGCAGCAGGGCCGGCAGGCGGAGGATGGCGGCAAGGCCTACTTTGCCGATCTCTTCGCGCGCTGCACCGAGGTGATGACCGGGCTGCAGCGCCTGCCCCAGCCGGTGATCGCGCAGGTTCACGGCATCGCCACCGCCGCGGGTTGCCAGCTCGTGGCCTCCTGCGATCTCGCGGTCGCCGCCAAGGGCACGCGGTTCGGCGTGAACGGGGTGAATATCGGGCTGTTCTGCTCGACACCGATGGTGGCCCTCACCCGCAACATCCCGCGCAAGCACGCCTTCGAGATGCTCTCGACCGGCCGCTTCGCAGACGCCCATGAGGCCCGCGACATGGGACTGATCAACCGCGTGGTGCCCGCCGACCAGTTGGCCGAGGCCACCGCAGAGCTGGCCGCAACCGTAGCCGGCAAGCTTGGCGCGGCGGTGAAGATCGGCAAGGAGGCGTTCTACGCGCAGGCCCAGATGGGGCTCGACGAGGCCTATGCCTATGCCGCCGAGGTGATGGTCGAAAACATGCTCTGGCGCGACACCGAGGAAGGCATCGCGGCCTTCCTCGAGAAGCGCCCGCCGGACTGGACGCAATAGGCCGCGCTTGGTGACCATGTCACAGACAGCCGCGCCGCGATGCGCGATGACAGGTCAGGACTGCAACCCTGAAAGGACCTGACCCATGTTTGCCAAGAATGTCGGAGGGATCGACAAGATCCTGCGCATCGTCGTCGGCGCACTTCTGGTGCTCGCCTACTTCCTCACCGACGGCCCCTATAGCTGGCTCTACCTGCTCGGCATCATCCCGCTGGTGACGGGATTGCTCGGCACCTGCCCGATCTATTCGCTGATTGGCGTGAACACCTGCGCGCTGAAAAAGTGACGGGCTCGGGTGAGCGGGGGCCCGCTCACGCTGCGACGAGGGGGAACAAATCCGCGCGCGGCTCGCGTTATATACGCGAGCAATCAAGGAGAAACGCAATGTTCCGCACCCTCGTCCTCGCCGCCATGTCCGCTGGCGCCCTGAGCATGCCCATCGCCGCCAGCGCGGCTCCGAAGGGCTGCCCGCCGGGTCTCGCTAAGAAGCACAACGGCTGCAACCCGCCGGGTCAGGTCAAGGGCTACAGCGATCGCGACGACGACCACCGCTATCGCTACCGCACCGGCGACCGCATTGGCGGAGACGTCATCATCCTGCGCAACCCGGATCGCTACGGGCTGCCCAACGGCACCTATTACCGCAACGATGACGTGGTCTACCGCGTCGATCCCGAGACGCGGAAGGTCCTGAACGTGATCGGCGCCATCGCTGCGCTGGCCGACTGATCCTACGGAACCTTTGTCCGCACAGCACCGAAGCCGCGTCTTTACAGGCGCGGCTTTTGTCGTCGGCACGCCCGCGATCCTTTTGAAACCGGGGTCAGCGCTCGCCCACGAAACTCACGCGGCCCTCGAGGATCCCCGTCACGACGTCACAGCCCTGAGCTTCGAGGAAGTAATAGGCCGCCGCCGAGAACCGCCGCGGCGCCAGCCCGTAGATCAGCAGATCGATATAACCGGCGGTGACCGGCGGCGTGATCCCGGAGAGATCGAGAAGTGTCTGGCGGTGCTGTTCCGGCATCGCCGAGAGCTCCATGGCGTTGGCGATGAACTCGTGATCGACCAGCGCCACGGGGCGCACGCCGCGCGTCTGTTCGACCACCGCATGAGCCATCTCGTGGGTCAGCAGCGAGCCAAACACCACCTCGTCAGGAAGCAATGAATAGGGGTCCTCGGGCAGCAAATGCGCGCGCATCAGGTCTGGCGCGATGATCCGGATGCGGTTCTGCGTGCAGTCATAGGCCGCGAGGCAAAGGCCCATGCCGTGGATCACCCCCTCCTCGGTGGCGATGACGATGGGCTTGACCGGCACCAGCCCGCAGACCGCCAGCGCCTCTCTCGCCTGCCCGGCGGCCTCGCAGATCAGCGTGCGCGCGGCCTCGTCCGGCGCCTCGACCAGAACGCCGGGATCGTCGCAGGGCACCGGATCGGCCAGCGCTGCCGCGGGAGCTGTGGCAAGCGCCAGCGCGGCGCCAATACGCATGACGTGATTGAAGACAGGCATCGCGGCTCCTCCCCCAAGGCCCGATAGACAGACCGCGAAACTAACCGGATGTGTTGGCCTCCGTCCTTGACCGAGGTCACGGCGCGATCCGGCAGGCTCTGCCTTCCCACATCGCGACCGGGCGCAGGGCGCGTGAGGGTTTCCAGTTGCGAACACAACCATAACAAGAAACGCCCCCGCAGATCCCTGCGAGGGCGCATCTATCCCGAACCCGAGAGAGACGACCTATTCCGCCGCCACCTTGCCCGAGCGCAGCATCGGCTTGAGGTAGCGCCCGGTATGCGAGCGCTCGACCTCGGCCACCTCTTCGGGCGTCCCGGTGGCAACAATCTCGCCGCCGCCATCGCCGCCCTCGGGGCCGATGTCGATCAGGTGGTCGGCGGTCTTGATGACGTCGAGATTGTGCTCGATCACAACCACCGTGTTGCCCTGCTCGACCAGCTCGTGCAGCACCTCCAGGAGCTTGCGCACGTCCTCGAAATGCAGGCCGGTGGTCGGCTCGTCGAGGATGTAGAGCGTGCGCCCGGTGGAGCGCTTGGCCAGTTCCTTCGACAGCTTCACCCTCTGTGCCTCGCCGCCGGATAGCGTCGTGGCCTGCTGGCCGACCTTGACGTAGCCGAGGCCCACGCGCATCAGCGCATCCATCTTCTCCCGGATCGAGGGCACCGCCGTGAAGAACTCCTGCGCCTCTTCCACAGTCATATCAAGCACATCGGCGATGCTCTTGCCCTTGAACTTGATCTCCAGCGTCTCGCGGTTGTAGCGCTTGCCCTTGCAGGTCTCGCACTCGACATAGACGTCCGGCAGGAAGTGCATCTCGATCTTGATGACACCGTCGCCCTGGCAGGCCTCGCAGCGCCCACCCTTGACGTTGAACGAGAAGCGCCCCGGCTTGTAGCCCCGCGCCTTGGCCTCGGGCAGCCCGGCAAACCAGTCGCGGATCGGGGTGAAGGCACCGGTATAGGTCGCCGGGTTGGAGCGCGGCGTGCGCCCGATCGGGCGCTGGTCGATGTCGATCACCTTGTCGAGATGCTCGAAGCCCTTGATGGTCTCGCAGGGCGCCGGCGTCTCGCGGGCGCCGTTGAGCTTCATCGCGGCGTTCTTGTAGAGCGTCTCGATGGTCAGGGTCGACTTGCCGCCGCCCGACACGCCGGTGACGCAGACAAACTTGCCCAGCGGAAACTCGGCGGTGACCTCCTTGAGGTTGTTGCCCGTGGCCTTGACCACCTTGAGCTTCTTCTTGTTCCCCTTGCGCCGCTTGGCAGGCACGGCGATCTCGCGCGTGCCGGCAAGATACTGGCCGGTGAGGCTGCCGGCATCCGCGGCGATCGCGTCGGGCGTACCGTGGCTGACCACCTGCCCGCCATGCACGCCTGCGCCGGGGCCGATGTCGAAGACGTAGTCGGCCTGGCGGATCATGTCCTCGTCATGCTCGACCACGATCACCGTGTTGCCCTGGTCGCGGAGCGATTTGAGCGTGCCGATAAGGCGGTCATTGTCGCGCTGGTGCAGGCCGATCGAGGGCTCGTCGAGCACGTAGAGCACGCCCGTGAGGCCGCTGCCGATCTGGCTCGCAAGCCGGATGCGCTGGCTCTCGCCTCCCGAGAGCGTGCCGGCGGCGCGGCTCATGGTGAGGTATTCGAGGCCGACATTGTTGAGGAAGCCGAGCCGCTCGCGAATCTCCTTGAGGATGGCGCGGGCGATCTCGTTCTTCTGGCCCGAGAGCGCCGCCGGCACCGTCTCGATCCAGGCGAAGGCCTCCTTGATCGACATCTCGACCACGTGGCCGATATGCAGGAGGTTGTCGGGGCTGCCGATCTTCACCGCCAGCGCCTCCTCGCGCAGACGGTAGCCACCGCAGCTGCCGCAGGGTCGGTTGTTCTGGTAGCGCTCGAATTCCTCGCGGATCCAGTTGCTGTCGGTCTCGCGATAGCGCCGCTCCATGTTGGGGATCACCCCCTCGAAGACGCGGCTGACCTGGTAGACCCGGCCGCCCTCGTCATAGCGGAACGGGATCTCCTCGTCGCCGGAGCCGTGCAGGAAGACCTGCTGCACATGCGCCGGAAGATCCTTCCAGCGCTCGTTCTTGTTGAACTCGTAATGCTTGGCGATCGACTCGATGGTCTGAAGGAAATACGGCGACTTGCCCTTGCGCCACGGCGCGATGGCCCCGTCGGAGATCTTCAGCGTGGCATCCGGCACCACCAGCCGCTCATCGAAGAACAGCTCGACCCCGAGCCCGTCGCAATCCGGGCAGGCCCCGAAGGGCGCGTTGAACGAGAACAGCCGCGGCTCGATCTCGGGGATGGTGAAGCCGCTCACCGGGCAGGCGAAATTCTCCGAGAAGGTGATGCGCTCGGGCTCGCCCTCCTTCGGCGCGGTCTCGAGGATGGCGATGCCTGAGGCGAGATCCAGCGCGGTGCGGAAACTGTCGGCCAGCCGGGTCTCGAGCCCCTCGCGCACCACGATGCGGTCGACCACCACGTCGATGTCATGGCGGAACTTCTTGTCGAGCGTCGGCGGCTCGTCGAGCTCGTAGAACTGGCCGTCGACCTTGACGCGCTGGAAGCCCTGCTTGCGCAGCTCGAGGAATTCCTTGCGATACTCGCCCTTGCGGTCCCGGATGATCGGCGCCAGAAGGTATCCGCGGGTGCCCTCCTCCATCGCCATCACGCGGTCGACCATGTCCTGCACCTGCTGCGCCTCGATGGGCATGCCGGTTGCGGGAGAATAGGGCGTGCCGACGCGGGCGAAGAGCAGGCGCAGGTAGTCGTAGATCTCGGTCACCGTGCCGACGGTCGAGCGCGGGTTCTTCGACGTGGTCTTCTGCTCGATGGAGATTGCCGGCGACAACCCGGCGATATGGTCGACATCGGGCTTTTCCATCATGTCGAGGAACTGCCGCGCATAGGCCGAGAGGCTCTCGACATAGCGGCGCTGCCCTTCGGCATAGATGGTGTCGAAGGCAAGCGAAGACTTGCCCGAGCCCGACAGGCCGGTGATGACCACCAGCTCGTCGCGGGGAATGTCGACATCGATGGATTTCAGATTGTGCTCGCGCGCACCGCGAACCTCGATCTGCTTCAACTCTGGCATGAGACCTCCGGACAGGATTGCCCGTTACATAGGCGAAAGCGCCGGCTTGGCCAATGCCAAAACCAGAACATTGCAAGAACGTTACCACGCAGGTATTACATTCCCATTTGTGAATGCTTATAGCATGGGCATCCACAGCAGGAGATCCGTGATGTTCGCCTTCCGCAAAGCCTTTCGCAGCCCCGAATTGACGGCGGCCGAAGCGGTGGCCCGGGCCGCCGCCGGTGAGCTCGTCCTCATCGACATCCGTGACGGCGCCGAGCTGGCGGCAAGCGGCAAGGCCCGGGGTGCGCTGCACGTGCCGATGGCCGCCTTCGCCATGCGCTGCGATCCGCGCAGCCCCGAATGCTTGCCCGAGCTCGCCTCCGGCAAGCCGATCGCGGTCTATTGCGCCAGCGGCGCCCGCTCCGGCATGGCCAAGGGCATGCTGAAACGCTTCGGCTACGAGGACGTGCACAATATCGGTGGCCTTGCGCATTGGCAGCGCGCGGGCGGCGCAGTGGAAGCGGCCTGAGCCTTCCTTGCCTCCCCCCGAAGCCGCGCCCGGCCGCCGGGTCCGGCCTGCCTCCGGCGGGAGTATTTTTGACGAAGAGAAGCAAGGGGCGCGCTGCTCATGTCTTCTTCTGGCTGCAAATATCCCGGGGAACGCCGCGCGCCCCATCGAGCGGCGACACGAGGCGCAGCGGAACACGGTGCTGGACAGGCCGCGTCGGCCAGCCTACCCCTGAGCCATGGACAGCGCCTTCTACATCACCGCCTTCGCCACGCTCTTCGTGGTGATCGACCCGATCGGGCTGACCCCGATCTTCATCGCGCTGACCTCCGGTGCGGACAGCCGGCACCGGCGCATCCTGGCGCTGCGCTCCTGCGGCATCGCCATGGGCATCCTGATGCTCTTCACCTTCTTCGGCGAAAAGGTGCTCGGCTTCATCGGCATCTCGATGCCCGCCTTCCGCATCGCCGGCGGAATCCTGCTGTTTCTCACTGCCCTCGACATGCTATTCGAGCGCCGCTCGAAGCGGCGCGAGGACAAGGCAGAGGAAGACGACGCCCTGCCCGACCCGTCGGTGTTTCCCATCGCCATTCCGCTGATCGCCGGCCCCGGGGCCATCGCCACGATGATCCTGCTCGCCGGCCAGACCGGCTCGCCGCTGGAGATGGCGGCGGTGATCGGGGTGATGATCTCGGTGCTGCTGATCGTGTTGCTGATGTTTCTCGCCGCGCCGATCATCGAGCGCCTGCTCGGCCATACCGGCATCGTGGTGGTCACCCGGCTTCTCGGTATGCTGCTCGCCGCGCTGTCGGTGCAATTCGTCATCGACGGGCTGCGCAACGTCGGCGCGGTCGGATAGATCCTGCATTCCGGCGCCCGAGCGCCTACATTGAGGGAAACCGCCCCCACGGATGAGCGCATGACAGGAAACGATCTCGGACATCTGGCCTATCTCGGCCTGCTCGCGGCGGTGCTGATCTTCTGGTTCTTCGTCAAGGATCGCACCGGGCTCGGCCGGAAGCTACAATACCTGACGGTCTGGGGCCTGATCTTCCTCGGCGCGGTGGCCGCGATCGGGCTATGGGGCGACATTCGCCAGACGGTGATGCCACAACAGGCTGTGTTTACCGAGGCCGGCCGCGTCGAGCTGCCGCGCGCGCCCGACGGGCATTACTATGTCTCCCTCGAGATCAACGGCATCCCCACGCGCTTCGTCATCGACACCGGCGCCACCGGCATGGTGCTGTCGCGCAGCGACGCCGCGCGCATCGGGCTCGCCCCGGAGGCGCTGCTGTTCCATGGCGAAGCCAACACCGCCAATGGCCGGGTGCGCACCGCGCCGGTGCGGCTGGATACGGTGGCGCTCGGCCCGTTCACCGACCGCAACCTGCGGGCCTACGTCAACGAGGGCGAGATGCGCAGCTCGCTTCTGGGCATGAGCTACCTGCAACGCTTCGACCGGCTGGAAATCTCGGGCGGCAGACTGATCCTCGAACGCTGAGTCGCGCGCCGAGCGAGGCCACCGCCACGAGAGAGCCGCCTCAATCCGCGCCAGATGCCCTTGCGGCAGGCACTGTGGCCCGGTTGGCGAGGCGCACGATGCGGCGCCCGGATCAGGCCCGTGAATAAACCATGAAATCGCCGGAAAAAGCAAAGGCGCCCGGAACCGGACGCCTTGCAACATGTTATTCTTTTAACACGCGGTGAAAGTCGGCGCTCAGCTTCCCCAGGTGCGCACCGGCCCGCAATCCATGTGAACGAAGCTCGAGCTGGTGTAGCGCCCGACACCACCGGCCTTGCAAGCTGCGGCCGCGCGCGCGATCTGGTTGACGGAGCGCGACTTGAGATGAAGGTCGGCCGCCTCGCCGAGTAGGTGACGCGAGTTTTTCGCGACGCCCGAGCTGCGCGAGCGCAGCATCGCGTTGGTCTTGGGGCTGCGATAGCCCGAGATCAGCATGTAAGGCTCGTCACTATCGAGAAGATTGTGAGCCGCCGTCATGATGTCGATGGTGCGCGGATCGATCGACTTAACGTCATTGGTCCGCCAGTCGCGCATGAAGTGGTTGATCTGCTTGAGGGATTCAGAGATGTACTCGCCCTCGATCCAGTAGATCATATCGATCTTTTCGCCGGTCCGGCCGGAGTACATTTTCAGTCGGCGAATGTCGCCGGCGCCGCGGAGGAACCCTGCCGCGTTTGCATAAGTCGGAGCTGCTGTGATGAGTGTTGCGCCGAATGCGCCAAGAAGGCCGCGGCGTGTGAGGCCGCCTGCAGTGATTTTTGTCATGTGAAAGCGCCTGTCCCGTTAAGTCGCTGTACCTGTTTGCGTCGCCTCGTTGGACGACCCTGCCATCTATCCCCAGATGCGTGGATTATATGCCACAGAGTAAAAATTCTGAGAAGGCGGTTTTGGCCGTTTGGGAGACATTGAGGCGATTTCGGCAAGATCCTGCGCAAATCGCCTACATCTTGTGGCCACTTCGCGCCGACTTCCAGAAGCGGTGCAGCACTGCCGCGCTGCGGCGCGATTATCACGCTCTCGGGAAATGTGAGTGGACAGGTTAGACTCCTGACGTTCAACACTAGTTTTGTAGCAGGCCGTTCGAGTTCAGGGATCACTATGACAAATTCACGCAGGCGCACTTTCTCCGCTCTGAAGCTCGGTCTCCTCGCCGGGACCGCCGCTGCCTGGATATTGGGCAGCGCGCCGCAGATGGCGCAGGCACAGTCGCTGGCGCTCACCGGCTACAAGCAGGCGGTGGCCGAGTCGCTTTCGGGCGACGAGGGCATGGCCGCCTTCTACCGTGCCCGGGGATTCGAACCGATCTGGACCTCGGCCGACGATGCCGCCACCGCGCGCCGCGCGGCACTGATCGAGGCGCTGTCGAGCGCCGGCGTGCACGGGCTGCCGGCGGGACGCTATGATCCCACCGCCCTGCTGACCCGGATGCGCGCCGTGCGCAGCGACCGCGATCGCGGCCTGCTCGAGATCGAGCTGTCGCGCGCCTACCTGCAATTCGCCCATGACCTGAGCGGCGGGGCCCTCGACGGCCGCCGTATCGACAGCGGCATCAAGCGTGCGCCGGTACGCCGCCCCTCCGAGGAGCTGCTCGCGGCGCTGGCCGATGGCGAGCCGCGCGCGGTCCTGCGTGAACTCGCTCCGAAATCGCCCGAATACACCCGCCTGATGCGCGAGAAGCTGACGCTCGAGCGGGTGATCGCCCGCGGTGGCTGGGGCGCGCCGGTGACCGTCGGCAAACTCGATCCGGGCGACACCGGCCCCGGTGTCGTCATCCTGCGAGACCGGCTGGTGGAGATGGGCTATCTCAAACCGACGCTTTCCGCCCGCTACGACGATGCGGTGCGCGAGGCGGTGCTGTCCTTCCAGGAGGATCACGGGCTGGCAGCCGATGGCGTGGCCGGCTCCTCCACCCTCACCGCGCTCAACGTGCCCGCGACCGAGCGCCTGAAATCGGTGCTCGTCGCGATGGAACGCGAGCGCTGGATCAACTTCGCCGAGGGGCTCGGCCAGCGCCACGTTCTGGTGAACCTGGTCGATTTTCACGCCCAGATCGTCGATGACGGCAAGGTTTCGTTCGAGACCCGCTCTGTCGTCGGCCATCAGGATCCCGATCGCCGCACGCCGGAGTTCTCCGACGTGATGGAATTCATGGTCATCAACCCGTCCTGGTACGTGCCGCGCTCTATCATCGTGAACGAGTACCTGCCGCAGCTGCGCCGCAACCCGGGAGCGGTCAGCCATCTCGAGATCACCGACAGCCGCGGGCGCCGGGTCAATCGGGGCAATGGCTTCGCGCAATATTCCGCGGCCAGCTTCCCCTTCGCCATGCGCCAGCCGCCGGGCCCGAAGAACGCGCTCGGCCAGGTGAAGTTCATGTTCCCGAACAAGTACAACATCTACCTGCACGATACGCCCTCGAAGCATCTCTTCGCGCGGGATCAGCGGACCTATTCGCATGGCTGCATCCGGCTCGGCGACCCGAAGGATTTCGCCTACGCGCTGCTGGCGCTGCAGACCGATGACCCGGAGGGCTTCTTTAACGCGCGCCTGCGGACGGGTTCGGAAACCCGCGTCAATCTCGAGCAGCCGGTGCCGGTGCACCTGATCTACCGCACGGCCTTCACCCAGGCGAAGGGCAAGGTGAACTACCGCGCCGATGTCTACGGGCGCGACGCCAAGATCTGGGACGCCCTCGCGGCAGCAGGGGTGGCACTGGGCGGCGTGGAGAGTTAAATCCTGCGGGAGACATTCCGGAGGATCCGATGCCGACCTACAGCATTTCCGAAATCGCCGCAGCGCTCGGGCTCGACGCGCTTGGCGAGACCGACATCCGCGTCAGCGGCGTAGCCGAGCCCGCGATGGCCGGCGAAGATCAGCTTGCACTGGCAATGAAGCCGGAATACGCCGAGCAGCTCTCAGAGGGCAAGGCGCGCGCCGCCCTGCTCTGGGAGGGCGCCGACTGGCAGGCGATGGGGCTGAGCGCGGTGATCCTGCCCAAGCGTCCGCGGCACTCGCTGTCGGTCGTCTCGGCGATGATGGATCCCGGTCAGGGCTATCATGACGGCATCCACCCGATGGCGGTGATCGATCCGTCGGCGCGGCTCGGCGAAGGCGTGTCGGTCGGGCCGTTCACGGTGATCGGGGCCGGTGTCAGCATCGGCGCAGGCTCGGTGATCGGGCCGCAGGTCAATATCGGCTGGAACACCACCATCGGCGAGGGGGCGCTGATCCATGCGGGCGCCAAGATCGGCGCGCGCTGCACCATCGGGGCGCGCTTCATCGCCCAGCCCAACGCGGTGATCGGCGGCGACGGATTCTCCTACGTGACCCCCGAGCCCTCGGGCGTCGAGAAGGTGCGAGAGAGCCTCGGCAAGGATGCCGGCGGCGAGGCGCAGGCCTGGGCCCGCATCCACTCGCTGGGCGGTGTCACCATCGCCGACGATGTCGAGGTCGGCGCCAATGCGTGTATCGACCGCGGCACGGTGCGCGACACGATGATCGGCGCCGGCACCAAGATCGACAACCTCGTGCAGGTCGGCCACAACACCATCGTGGGCGAGAATTGCCTGCTCTGCGGCCTTGCCGGCGTGGCGGGCTCGGCCAAGATCGGCAACAATGTGGTGATGGCGGGCCAGAGCGGCCTCGTCGACAATGTCTTCGTCGGCGACAACGTGGTGATCGGTGCCGGCGCCAAGGTTCTGGCCAATGTGCCGGCCGGTCGCGCCATGCTCGGATACCCGGCGATCAAGATGGATCAGCACGTCGAGAGCTACAAGGGCATGCGCCGTCTTCCCCGTCTGTTCCGTGATGTCGCGGAGCTTAAGAAAGCGGTTTCCAAGCTGACGGGGAATGAGTAGACGACCCCTGACTCTGCGACGAAAAGGGAGCGCCGCCGATGAGTGTTAAGGACCGGGTCATCGCGATCATCGCGGAACAGGCCGTGTTGGAACCCTCCGACGTCACGATGGAGAGCACGCTCGAGGATCTGGGCATCGACAGCCTCGGTCTCGTCGAGAGCATCTTCGCCATCGAGGAAGAGTTCGACATCTCCGTCCCGTTCAACGCCAACGAGCCCGAGGCCAGCGATTTCGACATCTCGTCGGTCGCCAGCATCGTCGGCGGCATCGAAGCGCTGATCGCCGAGCAGGAAAAGTGAAACGCGTTGTCATCACCGGTGCCGGCACGATCAACGCCCTCGGGCGTGACGTGCCGGAAACGCTCGAGGCGATGCGCGAAGGCCGCTGCGGCATCTCCGAGCTCGAATTCCGCGATGTCGAACGGCTGGCCATCCGCATCGGTGGCCAGATCAAGGGCTACGAGCCCGAGAGCTCCTTCAACCGTCAGCAGATGGCGCTCTATGACCGCTTCACCCAGTTCGCGCTGCTTGCCGCGCGGCAGGCGGTGGCGCAATCGGGGCTCGATTTCACTGGCGCGCTGGCGGATTGCTCGGGCGTGGTGCTCGGAACCTCCGGCGGCGGTCTGACCACGCAGGACGAGAATTACCGCTCGGTCTACGAGGAGGGCAAGAACCGGGTTCACCCCTTCGTGGTGCCGAAGCTGATGAACAACGCCGCCGCCTCCCATGTCAGCATGGAAATGAACCTGCGCGGCCCGACCTTCACCGTCGCCACAGCCTGCGCCTCGTCGAACCACGCCATGGGGCTGGCCTATCACATGGTGCGCGGCGGCACCTGCTCGGTGATGCTCACCGGCGGCTCCGAGAGCATGCTCTGCTTTGGCGGGGTGAAGGCCTGGGAAGGGCTGCGGGTGATGTCGCGCGATGCCTGCCGTCCGTTTTCGGCCAACCGCAACGGCATGGTTCAAGGCGAAGGCGCCGGGGTCTACGTGTTCGAGGAATACGAGCACGCCCGTGCCCGTGGCGCCGAGATCCTCGCCGAGGTGGTGGGCTTCGCCATGACCTCCGACGCCTCCGACATCGTCATGCCCTCGAAGCAGGGCGCGGCCCGGGCGATCACCGGCGCGCTGCGCGACGGCGGCATCGACGCCTCCGAGGTCGGCTACATCAATGCCCACGGCACCGGGACCGCCGCCAATGACAAGACCGAATGCGCCGCCGTGGCGGATGCGCTTGGCGGCCAGGCGGACCGCGTGCTGATCTCCTCAACCAAGGCAATGCACGGCCATTGCATCGGCGGCACCGGGGCCATCGAGCTGCTCGCCTGCATCATGGCCCTGCGCGACGGCATCATTGCACCGACCATCGGCTACGAGGAGCCCGACCCGGAATGCGCCCTCGACGTGGTGCCCAACGAGGCGCGCGAGACGGATGTCTCGGTGGTGCTGTCGAACGCCTTCGCCTTCGGCGGGCTCAACGCGGTTCTGGCGCTGCGCCGGGCCTGATGCCGGGCGCAGACCGGGCGCTGACCGCAGGCTGCTTCGCGGCATGAATGCACGAAACGGCCTGACGTTCCGTCAATCCATGAACAGCCGCGGTGCGTTTGGGCCTCTAAAGTAAGCCGCTCGAAGCGCTTACCTTTTGGTCACCGAACACTGGAGACCAACATGTCCAAGCACGTTACAGTCATCGTCGGATCCCTCCGCGAGGGCTCCTACAACCGCAAGCTCGCCTGCACCCTCACCGAACTCGCCCCCGAGGGGCTGGAGTTCAGCTTCGTGCGCACCGGCGATCTGCCGCTCTACAATCCCGATCTCGACGAGGGCACCCCGCCCGAGGCCTGGCAAAGCTTTCGCCGCTGCGTCGGTCGCAGCGATGCCATCCTCTTCGTGACGCCGGAATACAACCGCTCGGTGCCGGCCAATCTGAAGAACGCGCTCGACGTAGGCTCGCGCCCGATGGGCGAGAGCGTCTGGGACGGCAAGCCCTCCGCCATCGTGACCGGCTCGCCGGGCGGTATCGGCGGCTTCGGCGCCAACCACCACCTGCGCCAGAGCCTCGTCTTCCTCAACGCAGCGCCGATGCAGCAGCCCGAAGCCTATATCGGCAACATCGCCGCGCTGTTCGATGAAGAGGGCCGACTGACAAACGAAAGCACGAAGGACTTCCTGAAGAGCTTCATGCAGGCCTTTGCGGAGTGGATCGACAAGCTGACCTGAGGGCGGCACCACCACCCTGCCCCGGCCCGATCCCTCTGGCCGCCGCCCTTCTGACGCGGATCCGGCGCGCTCCAGCGCCATCCGCCTCGCACAGCGTTCAGGCCTGCCCTCCGGCAGGCCCGAAAGCCGCGCTCACGCCATCCGGCGCAAATAGGTCCAGGTCGGGACCTTGGCATTGCGCGCCACCGAGAACGCCTCGGCATCCCCGATATAATCGAAGCCGCAATTGGTCAGCACCCGCGCCGAGGCCGGGTTGTCCTGAAAGACGCTTGCAAACAGCGTCGCGGAGCCAAACGGGTTGGCATCGATCAGCGTGCGCAGCGCCTCGGAGGCATGGCCGGTGTTCCAGTATTGCGGCGCCACCCAGTAGCCGATTTCGCTCTGGTTGCCTTCGAGCCGCTCGAGCGAGATCACGCCCATGACTTCCGGCCCATCCTGTGCGGAGGCATCCATCACCCAGATATCCTCGGCCCGATCCTCGGCGGTGCCACGCGCGATAAACGCCTCGGTGGCGCCGGGCGGCAGCGGGTGCGGGATCGAGGTGGTCATGCGGGCGACGCGCTCATCCGAAGAATAGAGCGAGATCAGCCCGGCATCCGACCGCCGCAGCGGACGCAGGACGAAGCGCTCCGACGGGATTTCCGGTTGCAGAACGACTGGCTTGGGCCGCGTCGGCATTTTCAGTTGGTCCAGACTCATGTGCATACTCCTCAATGCACGTTCCGGTGGATCGGCGCCCCCTCCTCAAGAAACGCCGAAGGGGACCGGCTTTCGCCGATCCCCCTGATTTTCACATCCCTAGGGTCGGCTTACTCGGCAGCCTCGGCCACCGGCAGGACGGATACGAAGGTGCGGCCCTTGAGGCCTTTGTGGAACGTCACCGAGCCGGCTTCGGTTGCAAAGATCGTGTGATCCTTGCCCATGCCGACACCGTTGCCCGGCCAGAACTTGGTGCCGCGCTGACGGATGATGATGTTGCCCGGGGTCGCATCCTGACCGCCGTAGAGTTTGACGCCAAGACGGCGGCCAGCGGAGTCGCGGCCGTTACGGGACGAACCGCCTGCTTTTTTATGTGCCATGGGTTAGTCTCCTTGTTCTCAGGCGAGGGTCTTGGCCTGCTCGACCCACTCGGGCTTCACCTTGGTGGCCTCGAAGGTCTCGGGGTTCACTGCGGCGAGCTCGGCGAAGGTCGTGATGCCGGCCTCGTTGAGCTTCTTGGCGGCGGCGGGGCCGACACCGGTGATTGCGGTCAGGTCGTCGCCTGCGGCAGCGGCCGGAGCGGCAGCCTCGGCCTTGGCGGCCTTCTTCGGTGCTGCAGCGGCGGCCGGAGCGGCCACGGAGCCCGCGCCAACGGCGGCCTTGACGCCCGATGCGTCTGCGCCCGAAGCGAGGATCTCGGTCACGCGGACGAGGGTCAGCTTCTGACGGTGACCCTTGGTGCGCTGCGAGCTGTGCTTGCGGCGACGCTTGACGAAGTGGATGACCTTGTCACCCTTGACCTGGTCGACAACCTCGGCCTGCACGGCGGCACCAGCCACCAGCGGCGCGCCGACGGTGACGCTGTCGCCGCCCAGCATTAGGATATCGTTGAACTGCACGGTTTCACCCGCGTCTGCGGCCAGCTTTTCCACGCGGAGCACGTCGCCCGCCTGAACCTTGTATTGCTTGCCGCCGGTTTTCATCACCGCGAACATCTGCATCTTCCTTCGTTTCCCGCGTCCTATGGTGCCCTACGGGTCTTTACCGGATCTTAAGATCCACCTCGAACAGCGCGCCCTCTTGGGGCTGTCATTGATATAAGAATCGAAACCGGGGCCACAACAGCCCCGATCCGAGCCGCGCTTATGCGAGGATCCCGTCGCTTTGTCAACCCGCGCGGGAGAAAAGCCTCAGAGATCCTGGCCCTGCATCTGCTTGGCCGCCGCAAGGCCGAGGGCGTAGGAGATGTTGTCGTACATCGCGTTGAAGCCTGCGAAGAGCGCCCGGTTCATCGCCTTGCCCTCGGGGCTCGACGACAGCTCGACATAGGCCTCGAGATCGTCGTCCGACAGCGGCCCGTATGCCATCAGCAGGTAGGCGTAGAGCCATTCGCGGCTGTCGGCGCGGGTTTCCGGCTCCTGCGACCAGACCTCGTCGAGGATCTCGCGCTCGGTCATCTCGAGCGCCCCGCCATCGACCAGCCCGGCATAGAACTGGTAGCTGGCATTCAGCGCCCCGGTGACGTTGGCCTCGACCAGATCATTGGCCTGGACGAAATCCGTCACCAGCCCGAGCCGCTCGTCGGAAGAGCCGTCGAGCCCGCGAAACACATCGCGGGCGGCGGATTCGACCCCGTCATCGATCATTGCGCGCCGTGCCGAGAGCTCGACCTCGACCACCCGCTCGCCGGTCTCGCTGCCAAAAAACTTCAGCAGCGGCGTCGCATTGGTCTCACCGAAGCTCTCCTGGAACTCGGCCCGGACCACCTCTTCCATCGCGTCGGTGTCGTAGATCCGCGCCACCGATGCCTGCCAGCCCGGCGTAGCGCCGCCCGGGATCAGGTCGCGCGCCATCTCGGAGCCGTAGCCCATGCCTTCCTCGCGCATGATCTGCACGATCTCGGGCAGGCCAAGCCGGTCGAGCAGCGCATCCGCAGGGCGCGCCGGATCGGCGGTCGCGGGCCAGGCGAAGCTGGCGGTCAGCAGGCAGGCGACGAAGCGCAGGGCCATGACGAGGATTCTCCGGTGTTCGGGTCGCGGCACGTATTCGGGTCGGGCCGAGACTAGGCTCGGACGCGGGGTTTTCCAAGGCCGCAAGGGTTGTCGGACCAACTTCGACAACTTCTGCCCGGTTCCGCAAATTTCCCTGTTGCACCCCACCGCGCATCTCGTTAAACGGCCCTCCACGACCCCCGCGGAGAGGTGCCGGAGTGGTCGAACGGGGCGGTCTCGAAAACCGTTGACCCTTCACGGGGTCCCAGGGTTCGAATCCCTGTCTCTCCGCCATTTCACCGCCAGCGCGGTGAAATCGCTCTCGAAAAATGATCGAATTGTGCATTTCCCCAAAGGGGGACACCCGCCCGAGGCGAATTCCGGGCCTGTCTCTGTGCAGCAATGTCGCCGGCTATACGCGACACGGTTGTCCGAGCTTCGCAGCTCTCGCGTCTTGGTCTACACTCCCCTCGAAAAGCTCTTTGAGAACCATCGATTGCGGGGGATGCGGATGGATCAGATCGACGGAATGGCACTCGACCTCTTCAAGGACAGCACCAGCCTGCTCTCGGTGCTCGCCGTCGCGAGCCTCGGCTGGGTGGCCGCCTGTTCGGGGCGGATGCCGCGGGCGCTGCGCGGGCTGTCGCTCGTGGCCCTCGCGATCTCGGCCGTGGCCGCGGTGCTGATGTTGGCGACGCTGCCGACGCTGCCCGGAGCGCCGCTCCCGGGCGATGCAGGCCCGGCCGGGGCCGGCGCGCTCTACGCGCTCGGTGTCGATCTCGGACCGCTGCTGCCCGGTGCGGGCCTTCTGCCGCTGAAATACCTGTGCTGGCCGCTCTATCTTGGCCTGTCAGTCGGCCTCGCGCTCTATGCGATCGGCGCCATCGCCACGCCGCGCGAGGATCTGGAAGCCGCGCCACGAAAGGCGCGGCTGCCGATGTCGAAAACCCACTAGGCCAGAACGGCCCGGCGCGGCTCAGAGATAGTCGGCGCGCTGCAGGCCATACTTGGCCATCTTCTCGTTCAGCGTCCGGCGCGGCAGGCAGAGTTCGTCCATCACCGCCGAGATAGAGCCCTTGTGGCGGCGCATGGTGTTGTCGATCAGCATGCGCTCGAACGCCTCGACATATTCCTTCAGCGGCTTGCCCTCCGTGGTCATCACCGGCTGCATGTCCTCGTGATCGTTCATCAGCAGCGAGGCGATGGTGCCCTGCCCGCGCCGCGATTGCAGCACCGCGCGCTCGGCGAGGTTTATGAGCTGGCGCACGTTGCCGGGCCAGGGCGCCTGCAGCAGCTGCGCCGCCTCCTGCGCCGAAACCTTGGGGGCATCGCAGCCATATTCATCCGCGAAGCCCTCGGAGAGCCGGGTGAAAAGCGTCAGGATGTCTTCGCCGCGCGCGCGCAGCGGCGGCACGGTGATCTTGAGCGCCGCAAGGCGGTAGTAGAGATCCGGGCGCAGCGCGCTTTCGCAGGTGCGGCCCTCGTCCTGAAGGTTGCAGATCGCGACGATGCGGGTCTCGGGCGGCGTGCCCTGATCGTTGATCACCGAAAGCAGGCGTGCCTGCGCCGAATCCGACAGCGACTCGACATCCTCGAGCACCAGCGTGCCGCCGCGCGCCTCTTCCATCGCCGGCAGCCGCGTCTGGTCGGGCTGCATCGGACCGAAGAGCCGGCGCATTAGCGCATCCTCGTCCATCGCCGCGCAGGACAGCAGCACGAATTTCTTGCCGGCGCGCGAGCCCACCGCGTGCAGCGCGTGGGCGATCAGGGTCTTGCCGGTGCCGGTCTCGCCCTCGATCAGCACGTGGCCGTCGGCCTGGCCCAAATCCAACACATCCTCGCGCAGCCGCTCCATCGCCGGGCTCTGGCCGATGAGCTTGCTCATCAACTGGCCGCCATCCGAGAGCTCGCGGCGCAGCGCGCGGTTGTCGAGGGTCAGGCGGCGCGCGTTGGTGGCCTTCTTGGCCAGCTCCGACATGCGATCGGGGTTGAAGGGCTTCTCGAGGAAATCGAACGCCCCGATGCGCATCGCCTCGACCGCCATCGGCACGTCTCCATGGCCGGTGATCATGATGACCGGCAGCGCGCTGTCATTGCCCATCAGCTTCTTGAGAAACTGGATGCCGTCCATGCCGGGCATCTTTATATCCGAGATCACGATGCCGGGGTAATCGGTGCCGAGCGCGCCAAGCGCCTCCTCGGCGCTGGCAAAGGCCTCGGTATCATAGCCCGACAGCGCCAGCCACTGGCTGATCGACTGGCGCATGTCCTTCTCGTCGTCGACGATGGCGATCTTCATGGCTTTTGTCATTCTGGTCTTACGCCTTTTCTGCCTGCGTCTCTCCCGCTGCCAACTACTCGGCGGCGCGGGTGGTTTCATTCAAGATAGGAAGCTGCATCTCGAAAACAGCCCCACCGTCGACCCCGTTCCGCGCCGTCAGGCGCCCACCGAGATCGGCCACGATGCCGGAACTGATGGCAAGGCCGAGCCCGGTGCCGTCGCCGGGCTGCTTGGTGGTGTAGAACGGCTCGAACAGCGCATCCATGTCCTCGATGCCGTGGCCGTTGTCGCGCACCGAGAGCGTCGCGGTCTCGCCGCTGGCGAGGATAATCTCGAGTTCCGGCTGGGCCACCGACTTGGTGGCGTCGATGGCGTTGCGCAGCAGGTTCACCAGAACCTGCTCGATGCGCATACGGTCCCCCATCACCCGCACCGGCTCGTCGGGCAGGATTTTCGAGATCCGCACCCGCCGCGCCTTGAGCTGCGGCTCCATCATCGACAGCGAGGAGGCCAGCGCCTCGGCCATGTCGACGGGGCTGAGCTGCTCCTGCCCCTTGCGGGCATAGGATTTCAGCTGCCGGGTGATCGCGCCCATGCGCTCGATCAGGTCGTCGATGCGGTGGAAGGCGGTCATCGCCTCCTCGGGGCGGTTTCGGCGCAGCAGCAGCCGGGCGCCGGCGAGATAGGTCTTCATCGCCGCGAGCGGCTGGTTGAGCTCGTGGCTGACCGCGGCCGACATCTCGCCTAGCGCCGCGAGCTTCGAGCTCTGCTCTAGCGTCTGCTCGGCGGAGGCGAGATCCTTCTGGACCTTCTCGCGCTCGGAAATCTCGCGCTGGAGGCGGGCGTTGAGCCGGCGCAGCTCGGCGGATTCGCGCTGGAACAGCGCCATGCGCAGCGCCGTGCGGCGGCTCAGCGCGTAGAAGGCCAGCGCCGCCAGCAGCGCGAAGCCCATGATCTCGAGCGCCAGTACCGCGTTCACCTTTTCACGCACTGAGGCGTAGGTGGTGAAGGTCGCCATGGTCCAGCCGCGGAACGGAATGCGCCCGTCGACCCGCATCACCGCCTCGCCCTGCAGGTAGGCGTCGGGCGGCAGCGCGGTCCAGTCGGCGGTGGCCTTGATGGCGCGCTCGATGGCGCTCTCGGGCGACTGGCGCACCAGCGCCTCGTCCATCGTGCGCCCGCGCCAGCGCGGCTCGGTGGCGAGGATGATGGTGCCTTCCGAGTTCAGCACCGCCACGGCGTCGGTGATCCCGGCCCAGGCGCGCTCGAACTTTGCCAGATCGACCTCGACCATGATGACGCCGATGACGCTGTTCTGGCTCTCAAGCCGGCGCGAATAGGTGAAGGTGTAGCCGCCCGCCTCGCGCTCCTGCGTGGTGAAGACGGTGGTGTTGGAGCGCAGCGCCTCGACGAAATGCGGCGCGTTGCGGTGCTGCTCGCCCAGCCGGTTGCGGTCGGTGGCGGCGACGGTGCGGCCGTCGCGATCCAGCAGCATCAGCGAGGCGGCGCCGATCTCGTCGACATAGGAGATCAGGCGCTGAGAGGACTGGCTGAAGTCGCCCGAGTTCAGCGCCCCGATCAGCGCCGGGTCGCGGGCCAGAAGCTGCGGCACGATGGCGTTGCTGCGCAGCTCGGAGAGGATGTTGCCGGAGTAGAGCGCCAGCCGCAGCTCGGCCCGGTTGCGGGTCGATTCCGTAAACCGGTCGGTGAGCATCATGTTGGTGACCCAGACGGTCACCACGGCCAATACGACAAGGAGGACGAGCGCGCCCCGCACTCGCCACCCAAGTGGCCCCGAGCGCCTTGCGCGCCGCGCCTTGTCCTTGGACGTCCCTGACATGGGCGGCAGATTACGCGCCCGTGCTCAGGCTCTCAAGTCAGGCTTCCGCGAGGGCGGCGGTCAGATGGGCGAAAAGACGCGCACCGTCCTCGTTGCCCTGTGCCGGATCGCAGGCCCTCTCGGGGTGCGGCATCATCCCCAGCACGCGGCGGTTCGATGACAGGATGCCGGCGATGTCGCGGTCGGAGCCGTTCGGGTTGTCGGTGTAGCGGAAGGCCACCCGGTCCTCGGCCTCGAGCGCATCGAGGGTCGCGGCATCGGCGGTGTAGTTGCCGTCGTGGTGCGCGATCGGGATGCGGATGGTCTCGCCCGCATCGTAGCCGCGGGTGAAGACCGACTGGCTCTCGGCGACATTGAGCCCCACGGTCCGGCAGATATACTTGAGACCGGCATTGCGCAGCAGAGCGCCGGGCAGGATCTTGGTCTCGGTCAGGACCTGGAAGCCGTTGCAGATGCCGATGGCGTAACCGCCGCGCTCGGCATGGGCCTTGACCTCGTGGCAGATCGGCGAGTTCGCGGCGATGGCACCGCAGCGCAGGTAATCGCCGAAGGAGAAGCCGCCGGGGATGCCGACGATGTCGATGCCCGAGGGCAGCGCCGTGTCCTTGTGCCAGACCATCTGCACATCGAGCCCCGCCTTGCGGAAGCCCTCGGCAAGATCGCGATCGCAGTTCGATCCGGGAAAGACGATGACGGCAGCTTTCATGGCAGGCTCGCTTGACGTTGGGTGGGTCAGATTGCGCTCCGCATAGCGGCTTTTGCCACACAGCGCAATCGCGGGAGGGCCCCCTCCGGCGAGATGCCGGAGCGCCCTGCCCTCTGCGCGCCGATGCGGTGCAAAAGCGCTCGGTTCCGCGCTCAGGTCTGGAAGTCGGTGATCACCGCAACTCCCGGCGGCGTCGGGCCGTTGAAGGCCGCGAGCTCGGCGCTGGCGCCGCTCAGCGGCACCTCGCGGGCGATCAGCGGCGAGAGATCGACCTTGCCGCGGGTGATCAGCCCGAGCAGCGACGGGTAACGATGCGACGGCATCCCTCGCGTGCCGTAGAGCGCGAGGTTGCCCTGGTAGACGGCCGACATGTCGACATCCATATGCGCGGTATGGCCTACCGGCATGCCGACCTGAACGTGCCGGCCCAACGGGCGCAGGCAGCGGATCGAGGCGTTGACGGTCTGCGGGATCCCC
Source organism: Salipiger bermudensis (assembly GCF_019801965.1). GTDB lineage: Bacteria > Pseudomonadota > Alphaproteobacteria > Rhodobacterales > Rhodobacteraceae > Salipiger > Salipiger bermudensis_A. The sequence continues at coordinate 94,747 of NZ_JAHVIA010000010.1, read as the reverse complement.
AGCGCCTCGATGCTGACATGCACTCCGCCGCCGGTGATCTCGCGGATCTGCTCGGCGGCATCGCCATGGGCGGCATTGACCCCCGCATCCATGCCCAGCGACAGCGCGTGGTCGAGCTTCTCCTGCACCACGTCGACGACGATCACATGCGCCCCGAGCGCCCGGCCCAGAAGCGCCGCCGAGAGCCCGACCCCGCCGGTCCCATGCACGGCAAGCCACTCGCCGCCCTGCAGCGCGGCGCGCCCGGTGAGCGCGTGCCACGCGGTGGTGACCCGGCAGCCGAGCCCAGCCGCCAGCGTCGGCGACATGCCCTCGGGCAGGCGCGCGAGGTTGAAATCGCGCGGCACGGGGACGTATTCGGCGAAGGCGCCCGGCTCGATGAAGCCCGGCAGCCGCTGGTCGGCGCAGACGGTCTGCTGGCCGGAGCGGCAGCTCGGGCAGCTGCCGCAGGCAAGGATGAACGGCGCCACTAGTACGTCGCCGATGCCCCATTGCGAGTTCGGCCCGGCGGCGACCACACGGCCGCAATATTCATGCCCCTGGATCTGCCCCGGCTTGACGCGGGGATGCTCGCCGACCCAGCCGTGCCAGTCGGAGCGGCAGACGCCGCAGGCCAGCACTTCGAGCACGACGCCATCCTCGGGGCAGTCCGGCTCGGGCACGGTCTCGATCGACAGGTCCTTGTTGTACTCTCTCAGCACCGCTGCGCGCATGGTCTCTCTCCTCCCGTTCCTCGCGAGGAGAGGACGCGAATTCGCGCGCGAACGCAAGCGGAGCGCCGCCACGCGCCGCAACGAAAACGGGGCGCCTGAGCGCCCCGTCATGGCAGGCCGAGCCCCGCCGAAACCCGTGAACCCAAGCCGGCGCGGCGCGCCGGGTCGGGCTCAGGCCATCTCGATCGAGTAGCTCTCGATCACGGTGTTGGCGAGCAGCTTCTCGCACATCTCGCGCACCGCGTCTTCGCCGGTGCCCTCAGCCAGATCGAGCTCGATCACCTTGCCCTGACGCACGCCGCCGACGCCATCAAAGCCCATCCCGTGCAGCGCGTGCTTCACCGCTTCGCCCTGCGGGTCGAGCACGCCGTCCTTGAGCATCACATGCACCCGTGCCTTCATGGCGTCTTCTCCGTCTGTTGCGGGAGGCGCGGCCTCCCGTCCTTGAAATCACCGCGCGTGATGCGCGCGCCTCGCTCAGTTGATGAGCTTGGGCTTGGAAATATGCGTCGCCTGCTTGGGCATCACGCCAAGCCGCTCGGCCACCTCGGTATAGGCGTCGGTCAGCGAGCCCAGGTCGCGGCGGAACACGTCCTTGTCGAGCTTCTTGCCGGTCTGCAGATCCCACAGGCGGCAGCTGTCCGGCGAGATCTCGTCGGCGACGATCAGGCGCTGGAAATCGCCGTCATAGACGCGGCCGATCTCGATCTTGAAGTCGACGAGGCGGATGCCGACGCCATACATCAGGCCCGACAGGTAATCGTTGACCCGCAGCGCGAGGCTGAGGATGTCGTCCATGTCCTGCTGGCTCGCCCAGCCGAAGGCGGCGATGTGCTCCTCGGTGACCAGCGGGTCGCCCAGCTTGTCGTCCTTGTAGCAATACTCGACGATCGGGCGCGGCAGCGGCGTGCCTTCCTCGAGCCCCAGACGCTTGGCCAGCGATCCGGCGGCGAAGTTGCGCACGATGATCTCGAGCGGAATGATCTCGCAGGAGCGCACCAGCTGCTCGCGCATGTTGAGCCGCTTCAGGAAGTGGGTCGGAACGCCGATGTTGTTCAGACCGGTCATGAAGAACTCGGACAGGCGGTTGTTGAGCACGCCCTTGCCTTCGATCACGTCCTTTTTCTGGGCGTTGAAAGCGGTCGCGTCGTCCTTGAAATACTGCACGATGGTCCCCGGTTCGGGGCCTTCGTAGAGAATCTTTGCTTTGCCTTCGTAGATCTTTTTGCGGCGTGCCATAGGATTCCTTTCCGAGCGGGACACAGAGGGCGCTTCTGCGTCCTGCGAGGCCCTATAAATCATGCCTTCTCGCCTCGCAAGCGGGCGCTTGGGCTTGCACGGTTCCGCAGGTGTGAAATACTTGGCCGCGAGGAAGAGTAACACTGGGGAGCGAGACGGATGACCACCTTCGACGAACGCGAATCCGCGTTTGAAAACAAGTTCGCACATGACGAAGAGATGGCGTTCCGCGCCGAGGCGCGCTGCAACAAGCTGCTTGGGCTCTGGGCTGCGGAATTGCTGGGCAAGAGCGGCGAGGCGGCCGAGGCCTATGCCCGCGACGTCATCAAGGCGGATTTCGAGGAAGCCGGCCACGAGGACGTGGTGCGCAAGGTCGCGGGAGACCTCGGCGACAAGTCCGACGCCGATGCGGTGCGGCAGAAGCGCGCCGAGCTGCTGATCGAGGCCAAGGGCCAGATCCTGCTCGAGGGTTGAGCCCGCGGCGCGAAAGCGAGGAACGACTGGCGGCGCCCCCTAAGACAGGGAGGCGCCGTTTTCGTGCCGGACCGGAGGCCGCACAGCCTGAAAAGCATGCGCGGGGTGACGCGGCGTTTCGCGATCGGCGCCACCCCGCCATGAGAGAGACACGCTGCCGGGCAGGCGCGTCATGCCAAGCGGCTTGCCCGGCAGAGCTGTATCGAAGCATCCGGAAATGTCGAAAATTGGGAGCAATTCGGGCAGCGCCCCGCAGAGCGGCGCGACGTCGGCGGGAATCCGCGCACCCTGTCAGCGCGCAATGACGATGTCAGCCCTGAGCCCGCCGAGCGTCTCGCTCTCGCCCAGCCGCAGCACCCCGCCATGGCCGCGCGCGATGTCGGCGGCGATCGCCAGCCCGAGGCCGACGCCCGGCCCCTTGTCCTGGTTGCGTGCGGGATCGAGCCGCACGAAGGGCCGTTGCGCCTCCTCGCGCCGCTCCGCCGGAATGCCCGGCCCGTCATCCTCGACCCGAAGCCGAAGGCTCTTCTCGCTCAGCGTCACCGAAACCTCGCAGCGGGTGCCGTAGCGCACCGCGTTGCCCACGAGGTTTTCCAGCGCGCGCCGCATCGCCACGGGGCGCAGCGAGACCTCGCCCGTGCCCTCGACCTGCACCAGCTCCACCTGACGTCCGGTGCGCTGCGCATCCTCGACCACGCTCTCCGCGAGCGCCACGGGATCGGTGGGCTCGGCCGGTCCGGTCAGCGCATCGCCGCGAGCGAACTCGAGGAAGGCATCGATCAGCCGCTGCATGTCCTCGACGTCGCGCTCCAGTGGCTCGCGGTCCTCATCGTCGAGCATCGACAGCCCGAGCCGCAATCGGGTCAGCGGTGTGCGCAGGTCATGGCTCACCCCCGACAGCATCATGGTGCGCTGCTCGATCTGCCGCTCGATGCGGTTGCGCATGTCGAGAAACGCGTTGCCCGCGGCCCGAACCTCGACCGCGCCCGAGGGCGAATACGGCTCGTGACGACCGCGCCCGAAAGCCTCCGCCGCGTGCGCCAGCCGGGTGATCGGCCGCAGCTGGTTGCGCAGGTAGAGAAAGGCGATCAGCGTCATCAGCATGCCGAACACCATCATGTTGACGAAGAGCTGGTGCGCGTTGGTCGGCGACGCCCGGCGGCGCAGCACCTCGAGCTCGATCAGCCCCTGCGCGTCGCGCAGGTAGAGCACCATGTCGAAATCATCCGGCAGCAGGATGCGCTCGAGTCCCGGCACCGCGCGCTCCAGCGTCTGGGTGACAACCAGCCCCGAGAAATCGAACCAGCGCCGCTGGCTCTGCTCCGGCAGGGCGCTCTCGGGGACCCGGGTCAGGGTCAGGTCGAGCGCCGGGGCCAGCTCGGGCCGCTCCAGCACCAGCCGGATCTCGCGCGCGAGATCGCGGCTCATCTGGCTCGACACGTCTTCGAAATGGCGCTGCACGAAGACCACAGAGACCACCAGCTGCAGCGTCACCACGGGCAGGATCAGGATCAGCGCCGCCCGCCCGTAAAGACCGCGGGGCACATAGCGTTTGAGCCATTGGAAGGACATGCGTTACCTCTGGTGCGACTGTCAGCCAGAAAGCCCCGAAAGATGCAGGACCCGCAACCGGATTTTCACCCCCTCGCCGGCGCGCCCGAAACCCTCGCCCCCGGCCTGCGCCGGATCCTTGCGCCCAACGCCTCGCCGATGACCTATCGCGGCACCAACACCTATCTCGTGGGCACGCGCGGGCTCGCGGTGATCGATCCGGGGCCGGGCCTCGCGCCCCATCTCGAGGCGATCCTCGCCGCGGTCGCCCCCGGCCAGGCGATCACCCACATCCTTGTGACCCATGCGCATCTCGATCACTCCCCCCTCGCCCGACCTCTCTCCGAGGCGACCGGCGCGCCGGTCCTGGCCTTCGGCGATGCCGCCTCGGGACGTTCGGCCGCGATGCAGGCGCTCTCCGAGAGCGGCATGGTCGGTGGCGGCGAAGGGGTCGACGCGGAGTTCGCCCCGGATCTCCGCCTCGCGGATGGCGACGCGGTTGAGGGCGATGGCTGGCGCCTCGAGGCGCTGCACACGCCGGGGCATTTCGGAAATCACCTGAGCTACGCCTGGGATGATCTGCTGTTCTCGGGCGATCTGGTAATGGGCTGGGCCAGCTCGCTGGTCTCGCCTCCCGACGGCGATCTCACCGCCTTCATGTCGTCGCTGGCGCGGCTTTCCGAGCGTCGCTGGTCGGTGTTCCACCCGGGCCACGGCGCTCCGGTCGAGGCCCCTGGCCGGCGCCTGGCCCAGCTGCGCGATCACCGGCTGATGCGCGAGGCTCAGATCCTTGCGGCGCTGGCCTCGGGCGCCTCCGACGCCGCCGGCCTCGCGGCCCGGATCTACACCGACACGCCCGCCGCCCTGTTGCCCGCGGCGACCCGCAACGTCCTCGCCCATCTGCTTGATCTGCAAGGCTCCGGCCGCGCCCGCGCGCTCTCCGACCTATCGGAAAAGGCAATGTTTGAAGCGACTTAACGGAACAGCACAAAAAATCCCAAAAATCTCAAAAACCCTCTGGACGCCCGGAGTCGCGATTGCTATACGCCCCACACACCGCAGGACGCGGCGCCCCGGACACCCGGGGCAAGGCGCTCCGAAGCAAAAGTTCCGGCGTAGCTCAGCGGTAGAGCAGTTGACTGTTAATCAATTGGTCGTAGGTTCGATCCCTACCGCCGGAGCCAAAATTCCCTCACCGGGTTGAATACAAACAGTAAAGCGCTCCGCTCGGGGCGTTGTTTGCACTTTCCGTACAGGTCCCCCTCCCGATCCGCCCGTCTCCAGTAGCGGCACATCCAGCCGCGCGCCTCTTGGCCGAAAGCAGCGTAGCCCGGGGCCCGCCAGCCACAAGACGATCCCAGAGCACTGATACCGAGACGGCACGTGCGTCCGGGCCCGGCAGTGTTCAGCGCGGCGTGGCCGGGGTCCAGCCGCCGCAGGCATCGAGCCGACATCAAAAAGCCCTGCCACGAAGCCGTGACAGGGCGTCTTTCACAACGATCGCAAGGCCTTACTTCAGCGCATCGGCGAAGAAGCTCTCGATCTTGGCGAACGGGATCTTCTCGACCTTGTCGTAGAGATCGACGTGGTTCGAGCCTTCCACGAGGTAGAGCTCCTTGGGCTCGGACGCGTCCTTGTAAACATCCTGCGAGAAATACAGCGAGTGCGCCTCGTCCCCGGCGACCAGCAGGATCGGACGGCCCGCGAGCCAGTCGAGGTCCTGCAGCAGCGCGAAGTTCATCCAGCTCGGCGTCGAGGTCATGGTGAACTGGGTGATCGAGCGCGGGTGATAACCGCGCGGACGCGAGTAGAATTCACCGAACTCGGCGCCCACGGGGTTCTCCTCGGCATCCCACTCGAGCGGCGCGCCGCGGCCGGTGAGCGCCGGCTCGCCGGTCTCGAAATCCGCCCAACGCTGCTCGGCCAGGGTCTTGAGCGTAGCGAGACGGTCCTCATCGCTCAGGCTGTCGCCGAAGCCCATCTTCTGCATCCGGCTGATGTCATACATCGAGACGGTGGCCACGGCCTTGATGCGCGGGTCGATCTTGGCCGCCGACAGCGCGAAGCCGCCCGAGCCGCAGATGCCGATGGCGCCGATCTTCTCGCGCGACACGAAGGGGCGGGTGCCGAGGAAATCGACACCGGCCATGAAATCCTCGACCATCTGGTCGGGCGAGGACAGGTGATGCGGGTGGCCCTCGGAGGCGCCGTTATAGGCCGGGTCGAAGGTCAGCACGACATAGCCCTTCTGGGCCAGCTCGTTGGCATAGATGCCCGGGCCCTGCTCCTTGACGCCGCCATAGGGCGCGCCAACGATGAGGGCCGGATATTGCTTGCTCTCGTCGAAATCCGCCGGGCGGTAGAGATCGGCGGAGAGGCCGAGGCCGTAACGGGTCTCGAAGGAGACCGGGGTGCGTGTGACAGTCTCGGAAAGCTCGAAGATGTAATTGTTGGCAGACATGCCTTAAGTCCTTTCGGTCATCTTGGGATCTGCGTCGGCGCCTGGCGCAGGACGCAGGGAGAGAGCCGGGCGCCGGCGTGGCGCCCGATCCTTTGGTGCGTGATTGGGGTTGGCCCGGGAGGCGCGGTTATTCCGGCTGAACCGTCGGGCGGAACAGGATCTCGTTCACGTCGACATTCTCGGGCTGCGAGATTGCGAAGCTCACCATGTCGGCCATGGTCGAGGCCGGGATGGCGATCTGCTTGACGAAGTCGCGCACCTGGTCGCCGGTGCCTTCCTCGGTGATGTGGCTGGTCAGTTCGGTGTCCACGGCGCCCGGCGAAAGCACGGTCACGCGGACGTTGTAGTCCTTCACCTCCTGGCGCAGCCCCTCGGAGAGCGAGCGCACCGCGTGCTTGGTGGCGCAGTAGACCGAGCCCGTGGGGACGGTCTTGTGACCGTAGACCGACGAGACGTTGATCACCTGGCCGGATTTTTGCTCCTGGAAGATCGGCAGCACGGCGGAGATGCCGTAGAGCGTGCCCTTGAGGTTCACGTCGATCATCTGCTCCCACTCGTCGACCTTCTGGCTGGCGAGCATCGACAGCGGCATCAGGCCGGCATTGTTGAAGAGAACGTCGACGGTGCCAAAGGTCTCCTTGGCGGTGTCGACCAGCGCCTGCACCTCGTCGCGCTTGGTCACGTCGGTGGCCTTGGCGATGGCCTCGCCTCCGGCCGCCTTGATGTCGGCGACGATGCTCTCGAGCCGGTCGGCCCGGCGTGCGCCGAGCACCACCTTGGCGCCCTGCTCGGCCAGCGAGCGCGCGGTGGCTTCGCCCATGCCGCTCGAGGCACCGGTGATGACGACGACTTTTCCTGCGATGTTCTTGGTCATGGAATATCTCCTTGAATTTCTGTCAGCGCCCGTGCGAGGGCGGATCGGCCGTGGCGTGCCGTGGTCGGCAAAGCGCATCAGGCCGGGGTTCGGTTCCGGGGCGCGCGCCCCGGCGTCAGTCGGCCAGCGCGAGGCGCGCGGTGACGGCGCCGCCTTGCAGCAGCGCATCAAGGGTCCCGTCGAAGGCCCCGAGCCGGACCAGCCCGCTGGTGGCCGGGAACGGCTTGTAGAAGATCGCGAGATTGCCCCACGGCGCGTAGAGCGTGATGTCTCCGGCCTGGGCGGCGTAGCGCGCCGGCGCACCCGATGTGTCGAGCTTGCGCGGCAGGTCCGCGACCTTCTCGATGCCGTGATAATCGCTCAGGCTCAGCTCGAGCGGCAGGAGCGACGCGAAATCGCGCCCCGCGGCGCTGTCGTCGAGGGTGGCGCGAAGCGTGGTCTCTCCGACGGTGACGGTGATCTCGGTCATGGCGGTCTTCCTCCGTGCGAGGCGGTCTGGCGTTGCGGGGAGGCAGAGGCCGCCCCGTGGATGGGCTGAGATCTAACCGGCCGGGGAAAAAGATTTAGCCCCTGCATATTTCTCCCTCCCATGAGCAGGGATCATCAATCATCCGGGAACGCCCGGCAAGCCCGTGCGTTGCAGCGCGCTGGCGGCTCATGAAGAGGCCTCATGAGCGCTAATGGCTCGTCGGCATTATCCCAGCGTCAAGCGACCCTAATTCTCATGCCAAGGGCGCGGGCCAACCCGCGCGTCCCAGGCCCTCCGGCCGCCTCTCGCAACCAACGGAGACGACCAGACATGACACGCACCTTCACCGCAGCTGCCCTCGTTCTCGCCACCGCAGGCTTCGCCTCGGCGCAGGAGATGACCCAGACCACCGGCCTCGAGCGCGGCGGCCAGATCGGCAGCGACGAGACCTTCACCGGCACGGTCTTCGTGGCCCCGGTCTTCGGCCCCAACATGAACGATGTCAGCGCCGGCGAAGTGATCTTCATGCCCGGCGCGCGCTCGGCATGGCACACCCACCCGATCGGCCAGTATCTCGTCGTGACCGCCGGCACCGGCTGGTACCAGGAAGAGGGCCAGCCGAAGCAGATCATGCGCACCGGCGACGTGGTCTTCGCTCCGGCGGACGTGAACCACTGGCACGGCGCCACCGACACCACCTCGGTCACCCACTATGCCATCCAGGCCAACGAAGACGGCTCCGCCGTGACCTGGGGCGAGCTGGTCTCAGACGAAGAGTACAATGGCGAGTAACCTCGCCACCGGATTGCGCGGCCTCGTCGGGGCCGCGCTCCTCACGGCCGTCACCGCGACCTCCGCGGCGGCGGTCGAAACCGTGCTGTCGGGGCTCGACTACCCGTGGGATGTCGAGGCCCACGCGGGCACGCTCTACATCACCGAGAAGGCCGGCACGCTGGGCGTTTTCTCTGAGGGAGATTTCACCCGCCTGCCGGTCGAGACCAGAGCGCCGATCCTGAACGACCGCGGCGGCGGACTGCTCGGGCTGGCACTGCGCCCCGACTTCGCCGAGACCGGCCGCGTGGTGCTTTACCAGCACACCGGCTCGCACGAGGCGCGCGAGAACCGCGTGATCGAGGCGGAACGTCGCGGCGACGCCTGGGTCGAGACCCGGGTGCTGCTGGACGGCATCCCCGGCCACCCGCTCTACAATGGCGGCCGCGTCGCCTTCGGCCCCGACGGGATGCTCTACGTCACGACCGGCTGGACCGAGAACCGCGCCCGCCCGCAGGACCTTCAGAGCCTCGCCGGCAAGATCCTGCGCCTGACCCCGGACGGCACCATCCCCGAGGACAACCCCTTCCCCGGCTCGCCGGTCTACTCGCTGGGCCACCGCAACCCGCAGGGCCTCGCATGGGACGGAGACGGCCAGCTCTTCGCCGCCGAGCACGGCCAGTCCGGGCATGACGAGGTCAACCGCATCGAGGCGGGCGGCAACTACGGCTGGCCGTTGATCCAGGGCGACGAGACCCGCGACGGCATGCACGCGCCGCTGGCCCATTCCGGGCGCAGCACCTGGGCGCCCTCGGGGCTGGCCTGGGATGGCGCGCGCCTGCTGCTCGCCGGGCTGCGCGCCGGCGCGGTGCTGGGCGTCGACGCGGACGGCACGGTCGGCACTGCCTTCGAGAGCGGCGAGCGGATGCGCGACGTGCTGGTCACCGAGGATGGGCTCTACGCCATCACCACCAACCGCTCGCCCCGGCGTGACGGCGCCTCGGACGACCGCCTGATCCGGCTCGACTGAGAAACAACATCCGCGGGCAGGCCTCCGGTCTGCCCGCCGCGAGCGCGGCTCGGCCAACCACCCCTTCGGGAGCACCCGCGCTTAATTCTCGAACGCACCGCAGGATTCTCGAACGCACCGCAGGGCCTGCCACATGCGGCTTCCGGGACGAGCCCGCGTGCGCGACGTTCGCTTTAGGGGCCGTTGATCAAACAGCAGCATGACCCCGCTGGTCCACACCGGAACTCGCACCGCGATGCGGCGCACCACCTCCAGACCAGCCACCACGGGCACGGGTGCCGCCTCGCCACGGCCATTCATGACCCAAGCTCATCGCTGCTTGTCGGCCACCGGCCATACTTGACCCGCCCCTGCTGCGCTAGATCTCCGTCGGGGCCCCCGATCGGCCCGCAATCACAGTCCGAGGCCCGCCATGACACGTCCCGAAATCATCTGTCACATGATCACATCGCTCGACGGGCGGCTGCTCGCGGATCGCTGGCCCTGCTCAGAGGACACGCTGCTGCAGATCTACGACGATGCCGCCGAGCGGCTCGGTGCCGGGGGCTGGATCGTCGGCCGTCGGACGATGGAGCACTACCTCGCTTCCGGCAGTCCCGCGCCCGGCCCGGCGCGCCCGTCGCGGCCCGATCACATCGCCCCCCATGACGGCGCCTCGATCGGGATCTGCTTCGACCGCCACGGAAGCCTGCAACCCGAGAGCGGCGAGATCGACGGCGAGCATCTCGTCCTCGTGCTCTCCGAGACAGTGTCCGACGCGCATGTCGAGATGCTGATCGCGCGCGGCGTGTCGGTGATCTTCGCCGGCCCCGAAGGCGACCGGCTGGACGAGGCGCTCGATCGCATCGGGGCGGCCTTCGGCGTCACCCGGCTGCTGCTCGAAGGCGGCGGACGGATGAACGGCGTCTTCCTCGCCGCCGACCTGATCGACGAGACCAGCACGCTGATCTACCCGGTGGTCGACGGCCAGAGCGGCGTCGCAGCGATCTACGACAACGACAGCACCACCGAGGCGCGCCGGCTCGAGCTGATCTCGAGCGAGACGCTGGACTCGGGGGCCGTCTGGCTGCGGCACCGGGTGCTCCCACGCGCAGACGCAACCCGCGCGCAGGCCGCGGAATGACCGGCGTGACAACCGAACCCGCCACGCTGCGCCCGGTGCTGCCGCTGGTGATCGTGGCCATCGCGACCTGCCTCGCGCTGGTCGTCTTCACCGCGCCCCTGACCACGCTCGACGCCATGACCGCCTCGCTCGGCCTCAGCGCCGGGGAACAGGCCTGGGTGATGAGCGCCATGCCGCTGGGCGCCGCCTGCGGGCTGCTCACCGCTGGCGCCCTGGGCGACACGCTCGGGCGGCGGCGGACCTTCGTCGGCGGGCTCTGGCTGACCGCAATGTCTTCGGTGCTGGCGGCGCTGGCCTGGAACAGCGTGGTGCTGATCCTGATGCGGATCGTGCAGGGGCTCGGCAGCGCCGGCATCATGGCTTGCGGGCTGGGCCTCTTGGGCCAGATCTATGCCGGACCGGCCCGCCAGCGCGCCGCCGCGATATGGGCAGCGGCGCTTGGCGGCGGGGTCGCCGCGGGCCCCCTTCTGGCCTCGGGCCTGCTGCTGATCGGCGGCTGGCAGGCCGTCCACTGGCTGATCGTGGCGATCTCGGGGGCGCTGGCGGTGATGGCCCGTGCGCGGCTTCCCGAAAGCCCGCGCGGCGGGGACCGGGTCGACCTCGCCGGAAGCCTGCTGCTCATCCTCGGGCTTGCCTGCCTGCTCTCGGCGCTGATCGAGCTGCGGGTCGGCACAGCCGGGCTGGTGACGCTGCTGCTCGCCGCGGCCTGGATCCTACTGCTGGGCTTCGTCCTCTACGAGCGCCGCGCGTCCAACCCGATCCTGCAGGTCGATCTCTTCCGCTACGCCGATTTCTCAGGCGCGACGCTCGCCGCCTTCGCCTCCGGCGCCGGTGTACTGGCGCTGATGTCGATGGTACCGACGGTGCTAGTGCGCGGGCTCGGGCTGTCGCCGCTGATCTCGGCGGTGATCCTGCTGGCCTGGTCCGGCGTCACCGTGCTCTCAGCGCTTGCCGCCGGCCTCCTGCCCAACCGCATCGGCGCCCGCACCCGTGTCATCGCCTCGATCCTCGGCTGCGCCTTCGGCCAGCTGCTGCTGTTTGCCGCCAGCGCCGGCAGCGCCTGGGCGGTGGTTCTGCCGGGCCTGTTCGTGGCCGGGATCTCCAACGGCATCCTCAACGCCTCGCTCGGCCATGCAGCGGTGCAGACGGTGCCGGCGGAGCGCGCCGCGATGGGATCTGCGGCCAACAACACCGCGCGCTACCTCGGCTCGGCGCTGGGGATCGCGATGATCTCGGTGCTGATCGCGGGCGACGGGCGCTTCTTCGCCGGCTGGCACATCGCGGTGCTCGTCACCTCGGCGTTCAGCCTCACCGGGGTGCTCGCGATCCTCTTGCTGAAAGGCGATCGCGGCAGCGCCTCGACGGCCTGAGCCCGCCCTCCCGGGCCCGGTTCCGCCAGTTCATGCGCCAGAGCCCACCCGTCCGTGCGCGGCGGGGCTGCATTCATGAACCAGCGTCATGAAGGCTATTCGAGATCGCCGGATAGCATTCCTGCCCGCGCAGCGCGATGTTTATGATACACTCACAATGTGGGTTTGCCCGGAGCAGCCCCTGCTCCCGGCGCGACCACCGGCGCAGTGCGCCGAGCCACGCAGTCCTTTGTGCGACAAGGAGCCAAGCCATGCAGCTGACCATCAACGGCGAGACGCGCGACGTCGACGTCGATTCCGACACCCCGCTTCTCTGGGTCATCCGTGAAGAACTCGGACTGACCGGCACCAAATATGGCTGCGGCATCGCGCAATGCGGCGCCTGCACCGTTCTGGTCGACGGCTACCCCACCCGGTCCTGCCAGACGCCGGCGGAGAGCGTCACCGGCGCCGAGATCAAGACCATCGAGACCGTCGAGGAAACCGAGGTCGGCCGCCGCGTCGTCGAGGCCTGGGTCGCCAACCAGGTGCCGCAATGTGGCTATTGCCAGTCCGGCCAGGTGCTTGCCGCCACCGCGCTGCTGACCGAGACCCCGAACCCCACCGACGAGGATATCGACTACGCGATGGTCAACCTCTGCCGCTGCGGGACCTACAACAAGATCCGCGCCGCCGTGCGCGACGCGTCGGAGGCCTGATCGATGACCTTCGTGCAGAAACTCCTCAAGCAGACCCCGGTCAACGTCTCGCGCCGCGGCTTCCTGCGCGGCACCGGCGCGCTGGTGCTCTCGACCACGCTGCCCGTGCGCCCCTCGAAGGCGCAGGAGGCCGAGGCCGCGGCCGGCCCCGCCGTTCCCGCCTTCCTCGAGATCCACGAGGACGGCACCGCTAAGCTGCTCAGCCCCTTCGTCGAGGGCGGCCAGGGCATCTACACCACCTTCGCGCAGGTCGTCGGCGAAGAGCTGGATCTTGCGCCCGAGAACTTCTCGGTCGAGATCGCGCCCGCCGGCCCGCCCTATGACGTCATGGGCGGCTTCCGCATCACCGGCGGCAGCATGTCGACCCGGACCTCCTACGAGCTGATGCGCCAGCTCGGCGCCTCGGCCCGGGCGATGTTCCTCGAGGCGGCCGCGCAGGAATGGGGCGTCGACGCCTCCGAGCTGACCACCGAGCCTGGCATGGTCGTGCACGAGGCCTCCGGCCGCCGCGCCGGCTACGGCGAGCTGGCCAGCGCCGCGCTCGACCTGCCGGTGCCCACCGAGGTGACCCTGCGCGACCCGTCCGAGTTCCGCTGGATCAAGACCCCGGTGCCGCGCCTCGACGTGCGCGACAAGTCGACCGGACAGGCGAAATACTCGATCGACGTCGAGGTCGACGGCATGTTGCTGGCCGCGGTGCAGCACGCCCCGCGCCTTGGCCTGACGCCGGCCTCGGTGAGCAACCTCGCCGAGATCGAAGCGATGCGCGGGGTGCATTCGGTGCACCTGCTCGACGGCGCCGTCGCCGTGGTGGCCGGCAAGTTCTGGGAGGCCCGCCGCGCCGTCGAGGCGGCCGAGGTCGAATGGACCGAGGGCGAGGCGCAATGGCCGATGCCGGCGGATTTCTCCACCGACGTGTTCCGCGACACGCTGGCCGGCAAGGAGGGCGAGATCGTCGAGGTCGAGGCCAAGGGCGATGCCGCTTCGGCGCTCGAGAGCGCCGAGACGGTTATCGAGGCAATCTACGATGCGCCCTTCGTGGTGCATGGCCAGCTCGAGCCGCCCTCGGCCACCGCGCGCTTCAACGAGGACGGTACACTTGACGTCTGGACCTGCTGCCAGGCGCCGGAGATGTTCCAGGGCACCGCGGCGCAGGTCGCCGGGCTGGAGCCGTCGCAGGTCAATATCCACTCGCAGATGCTTGGCGGCTTCTTCGGTCGGCACTTCCTCTATGCCACCTCCAACCCGTTCCCGCAGGCCATCGCGCTGGCCAAGGCGGTGGGCCAGCCGGTCAAGCTGATGTGGACCCGCGAGGAAGACTTCCTGCGCGACGCGCCGCGCCCGCTGGGCCTTGCGCGGTTCCGCGGCGCCATCGGCCCCGACGGCCCCACCGCGCTGTCGGTCGAGGTGGTCGGCGAAGGGCCGACCGGGCGCTGGTACGACGCACCGGTGGGCAGCGACCCCTCGGCCACCGAGGGCATCTCGGGGAAGAGCTATGCCATCGCCAACAGCCATGTCGGCCAGATCTTCCACCCCAACCCGGCGGTGATCGGCTACTGGCGCGCGGTCGGCCACTCGATGCATGATTTCATGTATGAGGGTTTCCTCGACGAGATGGCCGGCGCCGCCGGACAGGACCCGTTCGAGATGCGCCGCGCTCTGCTGGCCGACAACCCGCGCCTGAGCACCCTGCTCGCGGCGGTGGGTGAGCTCTCTGGCGGTTGGCAGCCCGGCCCCTACGAGGCCGAGGATGGCAGCCAGCGGGCGCGCGGCATCGCCATGGCCTCGCCCTTCGGCTCCGAGGCGGCGGCGATCGCCGAGGTCTCGCTCGACGGCGGCGAAGTGGCGGTGCATCAGGTCTGGGTCGCCATCGATCCGGGCCAGATCGTCAACCCGGCCATCGTCGAGGCGCAGGTGCAATCGGCGGTGGCGCTCGGCGTGTCGCAGACGCTGGTCGAGGAGCTGAGCTACGAGAACGGCGAACCCACGGCCCGCAACTTCGATCTCTACCCGATCCTGCGCCCCGACCAGATGCCGGAGGTGCATGTGCGCATCATCGAGAGCGGCGCGCCCATGGGCGGCGTCGGCGAGCCCGGCCTGCCGGCGGTCGGCCCCGCCATCGTAAACGCGGTGGCGACGCTGACCGGCGAGCGCATCCGCAGCCTGCCGCTGTCGAAGCACGAGTTCGGCGGCGCCTGATCGCGGCGCGAAGAGCAAGAGCCTTGAGACGGGGCGCGCCTTTCCGGCGCGCCCCGTTTTCGCATGGCGCCGCCGGCCTGCGGCACAGATGATCCTCGTTCATGAGCGGTTGCCCGACGGCGCCGATAAACAGCGGCCGCCCGGCGCGCTATGCTGGTGGCAGCGACCCCCGCTTCACGAAAGGCGCCCCAGATGTTCCCGACCGCTCCCCTCTCGAGACGCCGCCTCCTCGCCGGCGCGGCAGCGCTGGCCGCCCTGCCCTCCGCCGGGCGCGCGCAAGGCGCCGGGCGAATCCGCTGCGCCTTCGCCGACCAGTCTTTCGAAGCCGTGCTGAACGATAGCCCCACGGCGCATGACCTCATGTCGCTGCTGCCGCTCGAGCTGAGCATCGAGGACTATTCCAACAACGAAAAAATCGCCTACCCGCCGCGCAAGCTGGTGGCCGAGGATCCCGGCGGCATCGAGAACCCGCAACCGGACGATGTCTGCTACTACGCGCCCTGGGGCGACGTGGTGTTCTTCTATGCCGCCTATCGCTATTCGCGCGGACTGATCCGCATCGGTCGCATCGACGGGCCGGTCGATCCGCTCCTGGTGAAGGGGGAGTACCCGCTCAGGATCGAGGCCATAGGCTGAGACGGCGAGCCGAAGCTCGTGCGCCGCCTGCATCTCGAGGATCTCCGCGCCGGGCCGACGCCCGCGCTCTGGCCCCGGATCGCCGCGGCTAGACCGCCGGGATCGACCAGCTCTCCGCCGGCGCCAGCGCCCGGAAGCGCCCGTCCGCCAGCCCGTGATGCGCGACCGCGGCGTGCAGCGCGTCGCGCGGCGCCTCCCGAGGCTCGTTGGTGAGCTGGATCGCGCCCCAGTGATGCCCGATGCCATAGGCCGCGCCGCTCAGAAGCAGGCCTTGCACCGCCTCGTCCGGGTTCTGGTGCTGGTCGGCCATGAACCATTCCGGATCATAGGCCCCGATCGGCAACAGCGCCGCGCGCAGGGTGCCGAAACGTTCGGGCAGATCGCGGTAGGGCCGGCCGCGGTCGAAGCCGGTGTCGCCGATGAACAGCACGCTTCCCATGCCCCCGGTCAGCACGAAGCCGCCCCAGAGCGCCATCGAGCGATCTCCCATGCCGCGCGCCGACCAGTGATGCGAGGGCACGCAATGCACCCCCAGATGCGCCGCCTCGGTCTGCTCGCCCCAATCGAGCGTCAGGCAGCGCAGCCCGGTCCCGGCGATCACCGCGTCATTGCCGAGCGGCGTGATCACCAGCGGATCATGCGCCGCCTTCAGCCGCCGCAGCGTCTCCATGTCGAGATGGTCGTAGTGGTTGTGCGACAGCAGCACGATATCCACCGGCGGCAGGTCGTCGAAGGCGATGCCCGGCGCGATGACGCGCTTCGGGCCGGCGAAGGAAAACGGCGAAGCGCGGTCCGACCAGACCGGATCTGTCAGGATGTTGAGACCCTTGGTCTGGATCAGCATGGTGGCGTGGCCGACCATCGTCACCGTGAGGTCGTCGACCCGCTCGGCGGGGCGGCGCTGCGCCTGCAGCGGCACGCTCTCGGGCCACTCGGCGGGCTTGTCACCGAGGCGCCAGCGCAGGATGTCGGCAAAGCCGCGCGGCGGCTCGCCATCGGGATTGAAGAAGCGCGTGCCGTCGAAATGATCGCTCACCGGGCCCCTGTAGTACGGGTTGCGCGGCGCCCGCGCGCAGGAGGCAAAGAGCCCGCCGACTGCGCCGAGACCGAGCGTTGCGGCGGCGGAACGGAAGAGAGTGCGTCGTTTCATCGGCTGGCCTTCCTGGCGAATATGCTTTTGCCCACGCCCCCGGGATGGGGGCGCGGGCCGAAAACTCTGGGGGCGGGGCGGCTCAGAGGAACTGGCCGTTATCCACCTGGATGACCTGCCCGGTGACCGCACGCCCCATTTCGGAGGCGAGATAGAGCGCCGCGTAGGCCTGGTCGATAGGTTCGGTGCCCGGAACGGTGGTGTTGGTGTATTTGTCGGAGAATTCCAGCATCTCGCCGCCGCCTTCCTGTTCACCGGCGGCCCAGGCACGGGCCGCGTCGGTATCGGTCACGCCCGGTGCGATGGCGTTGCAGCGGATCTTGGTGCCCGAGAGGCGGATCGCGATGTTGAGGGTCATGGTGTTGATGCCGCCCTTGGTGGTCGTGTAGGCGACGCCGCAGATCGGCTTGGTGCCGTTCACCGAGCTCACATTGATGATCCGGCCCTCGTTGCGCGGCATCATGTGGTTGACCGCCTCGCGGCAGAAGCGGAACGGGCCCGCGAGGTTGATCTGCATGATCTCGTCGAAATGCTCGGTCGAGGTCTTCTCGATGGCGTACATCTCGCCGACACCGGCATTGTTCACCAGGATGTCGACCTGACCGAAGGCGTCGATCGCTTCCTTGAACACCCGTGCCGGCGCCTCGGGATCGGCGCTGTCGGCCACCACGGCCAGCGCCCGTCCGCCACCCCTTGCGTTGATCGCCGCGGCGGCATCCTCGAGCGCGTCCTTGCCGCGCGCGGTCATCACCACGTTGGCACCTTCTTCCGCATAGAGCTCGGCGATGGCGAGGCCGATGCCCTTGCTCGCGCCGGTCACAATGGCGGTCTTGCCGGTCAAAAGCTGTTTCATAATCTTCTTCCTATCGTGAGGGGCACGGCACCGGGCCGGCCCCGGAGTTTCAATCGGTCTCGTCCGGCGCGACCCGCACGGTCGCGGCGCGCGCCCGCTCGGAAATCATCGGGGCGAGGTAGCGGCTGTGGCCGTATTTCGCCCGGTAGGCCTCATCGATGCGGTCGTTGAGCGCCGGGTCCGCGGCCTCGAAGACAACGTCGCGGGTCATCCCCGCCACGCTGATCTGGCCGGCCTTCTGTTGCAGAGCGGCGCGAAACCAGCTCGAGCCGGTGCCGCTATAGGCGCGCACGTAGAGCGCGCCCTCCACCACCACGGACCAGATGAAGGTGGGCGTTCCGGTGGTCCGGCCGTCCTCGCGCAGCGGTGCGATGCGGAAATCATCCGCCACTGCGATCCGTTCGAGTTCGCTGTTGCTCCAGCCCATGGTGCCCTCCGGGTTT
Organism: Salipiger bermudensis; assembly: GCF_019801965.1. GTDB lineage: Bacteria > Pseudomonadota > Alphaproteobacteria > Rhodobacterales > Rhodobacteraceae > Salipiger > Salipiger bermudensis_A. Next base: position 76,693 of record NZ_JAHVIA010000010.1, on the reverse strand, counting down.
GTGGCTCTGTGAGAAACGATATGGCGTTGAAAACGCCGGGAATTAGCGCCCGGACAATCACGCTGGTCATGACGAATATTCATGAAACCGTTTCAGGCCCTGCCAGCGCCTCGCGGCTCACTCCGCTGCCACGCGAACGCGATCGCGCATCAGCCAGATCACCACGAAGCCCACGAATGCCAGCACCGCGCCTGCCACCGGCACCGAGGCGTAACCCCAGCCGGCCCCGAGCGCGAGCCCGCCGACCCCGGCGCCGACGGCATTGCCGAGGTTGAAGGCGGCGATGTTCATCGAGGCGGCCAGCGTCGGCGCGTCGGAAGCGGCGTGCATGGCGCGCATCTGCAGCGCCGGCACGCAGGCGAAGGCTGCGGCGGCCCAAGCCACGAAGCCTGCCACCGTGCCGGCCTGCGTCTCCACCGCCAGCGGGATCGCCAGCGAGGTCAGCCCGAGCGCAATCATCGCGACGCCCGCACCGCCGTCGAGCGACCAGTCGGCAAGCTTGCCGCCGATCCAGTTGCCGAGCGTCAGCCCGAGCCCGATCAGCACCAGCATCATCGTGACGAAGCCACTGGTGGCGCCGACCAGCTCGAGCAGGATCGGCGCGACATAGGTGTAGACGGTGAAGAAGCCGCCGGCGAAGAGGATGGTGCTGGCCATGGTGGCGAGCATCTGCGGCCGGAACAACGTCGCCAGCTCGCGCTTCACGTCCGGCCTCTGGCCCGGCGCGCCCTTGGGCAGGGCCCAGGCCAGCGCGGCCAGCGCCAGCACGCCAAGCACCACGGTGCCGCCGAAGGCCCACCTCCAGCCGACCACCTCGCCGAGCCAGGTTGCGGCAGGGACGCCGCCGATATTGGCGATCGAGGTGCCCATGAACATGATCGCCACCGCGCTCGCCCGCTTCTCCGGCGGTACCAGGCTCACCGCCGTCACCGCGCCGAAGCCGAAGAAGGCCCCCTGGCAGAGGCTGGTGATCAGTCGCGAGACCATCAGCGGCCAGTAGCTCGGGGCCAGCGCCGAGAGCAGGTTGCCGAGGATGTAGATCACCATGGTCAGCAGCAGCGCGCGCTTGGCGCCGAAGCGGGCGAGATAGAGCGTCATGACCGGCGCCGAGAGCATCACCCCCACCGCGTAGGCGGTGACGAGCTGGCCGGCGGCAGGGATCGAGACATCGATGCCCTCGGCGATGGCGGGCAGCAGGCCCATGGGGGCAAACTCGGTAGTGCCGATGCCAAAGGCACCAAGGCCGATGGCCAGCAGCGCCATGCGCGCCGTGGCGGGGGAAGTCTGTGTCATTTCCGTATCTTTCTTGCGCGTTCGCTCCGCCATCACGGGCGGTTGCGCAAACATCTACTCCTGAGCGGAGCCGGGATAATCCCCGGCAAGGTCCTGCCGGAGATGACCGAGGTTCATCAATCGCCACGATCTGCGCCGGCCGTGACCCGGCCAGGGCTGGGGCTGGGGCTGGGGCTGGGGAGACCGAATTCGGACAGTGCTGCATGGAAAGGGCCGCGCCCCGAGAAAGGGCGCGGTCGATCGTGTTCAGGGCTGCAGGCAGGCGAAACTGTCGGCACTGTCCTCGTCGCCGCCGGTAAATTCGGCATAGGCGCGACAAGCGCAGATCGACATCTCGCGGCCCGGCATCGTCGGTGCCGAAGGACCTCCGCCGCTCCTACGAGGGGCAGGCCTTCTCCCGCGCCTTCCCGCCGGCGGCGCGGCTAATCCTCGCGGGGCTGAGGCTCAGGCCGGCTCGGCGCTGGCGCCGCCGCGCAGGCGCTTGAGATCCTTCGAGGGCGATAGCCCGAACATGCGCGCATATTCCCGGCTGAACTGGGAGGAGCTCTCGTAGCCCACCGCGTAGGCGGCGCGGGCGATCTCGGCGCCGGCAAGGATCGACCGGCGCGCCGCCTGAAGCCGCAGCGCCTTCTGATATTGCAAGGGGCTCATGCCGGTTGCGGCGCGGAAGTGGCGGCGGAACGAGGGCTCGCTCATGCCGGCGCAGGTCGCCATGTCGTGTACCGGCACGCTTTCGTCGAGGTGGCTGCGGATCCAGCTCAGCGCCCGTCGCACCTGCGCCAGCTTGGGATCGGAGGCGACGATCTGGTGCAGCGCCGGTGCCTGCGGGCCGCGCAGCAGCCGGTAGAGCATCTCGCGCCGGATCATCGGCCCGATCACCGGCAGATCCTGCGGCGCCTCCTGCAACGCCAGAAGCCGCGCACAGGCCTCGAACAGCCCCTCCGGCACCGGGCCGAAGGCAAAGCACTTGCCGCGCTCGGGCGTCATCTGCGGCGCCTCGGCCAGCAGGTCGGCCAGCGCCTCGCGGCCCAGCGTCACGCTCAGCGCGAGATAGGGCTGCTCCCGGCTCGCGCGGGTGATGCGTCCGGTCACCGGCAGGTCGATCGAGCCGACGAAGCACGTCCCCGGGGCATAGTCGAGCACCGCCTGCCCGATCGTCACCTCCATCTCGCCCTGCAGCACGATGATCGCCATCGGCTCGTAAAACAGCGCCATCGGGCTCTCGGTCGACTGCGCCGAGAACAGCGAAATACCCTCGAGCAGCGGCAGGCTCTCGCCCGGCACGGCAAGCGCCGCGGCAGCGGTGGCGAGGCGCGAGAGAGCGTCGGTTATGGCGGATCCTTTCGCTGGGGTGGCGCGGACGTTTGATCGGATTAGGCAAGTATCAGATCGGATGACACATGGGAAATCACGTTTCGGGAGATATTTTTCAACGGCACCGCAGAGGCTTGCGGGTGACACGGCAGTCCCAGCCGAACCCACCCGCGCCGTTCCTGCACGCACATTCAGGCAGCCTGCTGTCGGAATCGGGCAGATCGGCCCGGACCGGCAGCCGCGCTGCGAGGACATTTCAAGACCCCGGTCGTGGCCCAAGCCGCGCCGCGGACAGACAGGAGAACGATCCATGACGGATCCCATCAAGGTCGGCTTCATCGGCCTCAACCCCGACAGCAACTGGGCCTTCAACGCGCATATCCCGGCGCTGAAGAGCCTCGGCGACTCGTTCGAGATCGTCGGCGTCGCCAACAGCTCGCCGGAGAGCGCTCAGCGCACCGCGGAGGCGCTCGGCCTGACGGCCTTCGACAGCCCCGCCGATCTGGTGGCGTCCGAACTGATCGAGCTGGTGGTGGTGACGGTGAAGGTGCCTTATCACTTCGAGCTCGTCACCATGGCGCTGAACGCCGGCAAGCACGTCTATTGCGAATGGCCGCTCGGCAACGGCCTCGAGGAAGCGCGCGCGCTCGCCGCACTCGCCGAGGAGAAGGGCGTCGTCGCCGTGGCGGGCACGCAGGCCCGCGCCGCGCACGAGATCCAGCACCTGAAGACGCTGATCGCGGATGGCTACGTCGGACGCGTGCTCTCCACCTCGCTGATCGGCTCGGGCGGCAACTGGGCCAACACCACCTCCGAGGCGCTCTACTACCTCTTCGACAAGCGCAACGGCGGCACCATGGAAGACATCCCCATGGGCCACACCCTGGCCGCAGTGCGCGAGGTTCTTGGCGAGTTCGGCCCGCTGAGCGCGACCAAGCTGTCGAACTACGAGACCGTGACGGTGACCGATACCGGCGAAGAGAAGCCCAAGACCGCGCCGGATCAGGTGATGGTGCAGGGCAGCCTGGCCTCCGGCGCGGCGTTCTCGATGCATTATCGCGGCGGCACCAACCGGGGCACCAATTTCCTGTGGGAGATCAACGGCACCGAGGGTGACATCCAGGTGACCGCCGGGCTCGGCCACGCCCAGATGGTGCAGCTCACGATCAAGGGTGCCCGTCGCGACGAGACCGAGCTCACCGAGCAGATGCCGGTTCCGGCCGTCTACGAGGGTGAACCCGAGTTTCCCGGCGCGCGCAACATCGCCGGCATGTATGCCCGCGTTGCGCAGGACATCCGCACCGGCTCGCGCAGCGCGCCGAGCTTTGCCGATGCGGTCGGCCTGCACGAGATCCTCGACGGCATCGAGCACTCGGCGGCGCAGCGCGCCTGACGAGGTCGGGACCGGCCACCGCGCTGGCCGGTCTCATTTCCTGCACCTGAGGACCCGCCTCAGGCGAGCCGGACATCATCCGTGGTCACGGCATCGACGCCCTGGACGATGATCGTCAGATCGCTGCTGCCATCGAGATCCGCGTCGACGCTGATCTTGCTCGAGCCGCCCTGAGCCTCGGTGGTCACCGTGGCGCCGGTGGCCCCGCCAAGCTCGATGAGATCGAGCCCCTGGCTGAAATCGGTGATCGTGTGGACCGCGCCCGGATCGGACTCCGCGAGCGCGAAAACGAAGACATCGGCCCCCTCGCCCCCGCTGAGCATGTCCCCGAGCCCGCCGGCGATCAGCCGGTCATCGCCGTCATCTCCCGAGAGCTGATCGGCCCCGGCACCGCCGCGCACCGTGTCATCACCGTCGCCGCCGAACACCAGATCGTCACCGTCGCCGCCATCAAGCAGGTCGTCACCCGCGCCGCCCTCGATGGTATCATCGCCCTCCGCGCCGTCGAGCACGTCGGCGGCATCGCCGCCGAGCGCGAGATCGCGCGCTGCCGTGCCGGCATATGCCCCGCTCCCATCGAACACCTCGAAGCGGTTCTCCGCCTCCGCCCCAGCGGCGTAGACGATCGACCGCCACATCAGCCTGGCGTCCTCGCCTTCGTGCTGCTCGGTAACGACCTTGTCGTCGGTCGTGGTCACCCGCAGGCGCGAGATCAGCGCCCAGTCCTCGCCGTAGAGCTCGGTGACATGACGATTGCCCTCCACGAGCACGAGCGAGGCGCTGAGAAGCCCCCAGTCCGCGTCGTAGACCTGTTCGCCGGTCTGGAACTCGCTGTGGATGGTCTTGACCGCCCCGGTGAGCGTCCAGCCCGGGCCAAAGGTCTCGACGAGGGTGAAATCCGCCTTCACCGTCTCCACCGTGCCGCCGGAGATGTTGCCAGCCCCGTCTTCCTCCAGAACGGTCGTGGTGACGTTGCCGCTCACCGTCACCGTCTCGCGCGAGATCACGAACCAGTCCGCGCCATACTCGGCCACCTGCGTGCGCCCGTTGCCGTCATCGGTCTCCAGATGCGCCGAGATCAGCGCCCAGTCGGCATCATAGACGTGTTCCCCGGTGGTCGTCGCGGTGTGGATGGTCTTGACCGCCCCGGTGAGCGTCCAGCCCGGGCCAAAGGTCTCGACGAGGGTGAAATCCGCCTTCACCGTCTCCACCGTGCCGCCGGAGATGTTGCCAGCCCCGTCTTCCTCCAGAACGGTCGTGGTGACGTTGCCGCTCACGGTCACGGTCTCGCGTGAGATCACCGACCAGCCCTCGCCATACTCGGCCACCTGCGTGCGCCCGTTGCCGTCGTCGATCTCGAGATGCGCCGAGATCAGCGTCCAGTCGGCATCGTAGACCTGTTCGCCGGTCCGGGTTTCGGTGTGGATGCTCTTGACCGCGCCGGTGAAGCCGGTCTCGTCCCAGGTCTCGACGAGGGTGTACTCGTCGCGGGCCGTGGTGCGTTCGCGCGAGATCAGGTCGCCATCCGCATCCATGATCCGGATATCCTCCATCCCCGGCTGGATGCGCTCGAACACCGTCCCGAGAAGCGCGCCTGCGGGATCGTAGAAGCGATATTCCGTGCTGTCCCCCTCGACCTCGACCGCCACCTCACCAAGCGGCGCGCCGTCGACATCGACGTAGGAAATGAGCGTTTCATTGTGCGAGATGCGGGTGACGGTGGGCGCCGGCAACGCGTCATCACCGCGAAAAACGTGCAGTAAATCGAAAAGCATTGGAACCTCCGAAATCAATCTTGGCTGCTGCAAATACGCCCAGCCGGCACCCGCACCCCTTCCCCCTCACGCCTAGCAAATTCCTGCGCCGGAGACGGGGCGTGCCGACATGGAAAACACCACAACACGGTCGTCACGTATCGATGCGGGAAAATTGGCCCGCGATCGCTGAAATCTCCGGGAACGCCCGGCACGTCGTCATATATCTTGATCTCACCGCGGCGAGGCGACGGAGGCGGGCAATTGCCTCCGTCGCCGCGGTCAGACGTTGTAATACTCGCGGTACCAGTCGACGAAGGCCTTCACGCCCGTGCGCACGTCGGTGCTCGGCGCATAGCCGGTCAGGCTCTTCAGCAGCGACGCATCGGCCCAAGTCGCAGGGACGTCGCCGGCCTGCATCGGCATCAGGTTGCGCTCGGCGCTCTTGCCCGTGGCGGTCTCGATGGCGTCGATGAAATCGGTGAGCTGGACAGAGTCCGAATTGCCGATATTCACCACCCGGAACGGCGCCACCGGCGAAAGGCTGTCGCCCTCGGGCACCACGCCATCCTCGGGCCGCACCGGCACCGCCGCGACCAGCAGCCAGATTGCCTCGACCAGATCGACGACATAGGTGAAGTCGCGCTTCATGTCGCCGTAATTGTAGACGTCGATCGGCTTGTCCTCGAGGATCGCCTTGGTGAACTTGAACAGCGCCATGTCGGGCCGCCCCCAGGGGCCGTAGACCGTGAAGAAGCGGAACATGGTGATCGGCAGATCGAAGAGATGCGCGTAGCTGTGCGCGAAGCTCTCGGTGGATTTCTTCGTCGCCGCGTAGAACGACATCTGGTGATCCGCCTTCACCGTCTCCTGGTAGGGCATCTCGGAATTGGCGCCGTAGGCCGAGGAGGTCGAGGCGAGAAGCATGTGCTTCGGCGGATGCGCCCGCGCCGCCTCGAGCAGCTCGAACGTGCCGATGATGTTGCTCTCGAGATAGGCGCGCGGGTTGTCGATCGAGTAGCGCACCCCGGCCTGCGCCGCGAGATGCACCACCACGTCGGGCTTCTCCTCGGCGAAGATCGACATCAGCAGCCCCGGCGTCTCGACCATGTCATGGATCGAGCGGTAGTCGGGCGACTGGTTCAGCATCGCCTCGCGCCGCTCCTTCAGGGCGACATCGTAATAGTCCGAAAGGCAATCGAGCCCGATCACCCGCCAGCCCTCGTCGAGGAAGCGGCGGCAGACAAAAGATCCGATAAATCCGGCGGCACCGGTTACAAGAGCGGTCGGCATGACCCTTCCCCCATCATTGAAAAGACCACCTTCGATCAGTCCGCGCCGAACAGATCGCGGGTGAACACCTTGTCCACGACATCGGCAATGTCGTCCGTCACCCTGTTGGCGACGATGACATCGGACATCTGCTTGAAGGCGTCAAGGTCCTCGAGGACGGGCGAGTTGAAGAAGCTCGCATCCGGCATCGCGGGCTCGTAGATCACCACCGGGATGCCCTTGGCCTTGATGCGCTTCATGATCCCCTGCACCGAGCTCTGGCGGAAATTGTCGGAACCCGCCTTCATCACCAGCCGGTAGATGCCGACGACCTTGGGGCCGCGCATCAGGATCTGGTCGGAGAGGAAGTCCTTGCGGGTGCGATTGGCGTCGACGATGGCGCGGATCAGGTTCTGCGGCACGTGGCTGTAATTGGCCAGCAGCTGCTTAGTGTCCTTCGGCAGGCAATAGCCGCCATAGCCGAAGGAGGGGTTGTTGTAGTGCCGACCGATACGGGGATCGAGCGAGATGCCGTCGATGATCTCCTTCGAGGTCATGCCCCCGGCGATGGCGTAGCTGTCGAGCTCGTTGAAGAAGGCCACCCGCATGGCGAGGTAGGTGTTGGCGAAGAGCTTGATCGCCTCGGCCTCCTTGGTGCCGACGAACAGCGTCTCGACCTGCTTTTCGACCGCGCCTTCGAGCAGCAGATCGGCAAACATCCTCGCCCGGTCGGAGCGTTCTCCGACGACGATGCGCGACGGGTGCAGGTTGTCGTAGAGCGCCCTGCCCTCGCGCAGGAATTCCGGGCTGAAGATGATGTTGGTCGAGCCGACCTCCTCGCGCAGCACGTCGATGAAGCCCACCGGAATCGTCGATTTCACCACGATCAGCGCGTCGGGATTCACCGAGATCACCGCCTCGACCACCGCCTTCACGGAGGAGGTATCGAAGTAATTGGATTTCGGATCGTAATTCGTAGGGGTCGCGACAATAACGACCTCCGCATCAGAATACGCCGCCGATCCGTCTGTGGTCGCGATCAGATCAAGCTCTTTCGTGGAGAGGAAGTCCTCGAGCTCGGCATCGACAATCGGGCATTTCCGATTGTTTACGAGATCGACGCGCTCCGCGCTCACATCGACAGCGACAACGGAATGGTTCTGGGCCAACAAAACGGCATTGGACAGCCCGACATAGCCAATACCTGCAACAGCAATCTTCATGGGTGCTCTCAAAAAATTCGTTAAATCGATGAGAAGATTAAACGGCTCCCGAGGGGCTCATGCAACCGCGTTGCGGGCCGCGGCAGCGGTTTGCGGAAGAACCACGCAAAATGCCCGTATTTTCGACGGTTTCCACGGGTTTCGATAGTTTGAACGCCAGCAAATTAACGTTCGATTAACCATACCAAAGGCACGACTTCATCCACAACCTGAGCGGCAGTAATCCGCCTGTAAGCGGAAATCCCCTGCGTCGGCGCCTTATCGCCGAATCGGGTCTATCTTCGCCTCGCGGCCGGTCAGCCGGTCAGCATTGTGCTGAGCAATCGACCGATCCTTGATCACCCCTTCGGAGCGGAAATCTGGATTGCCGGAAAGCCCTTGCCCCAAAGGGTGTCACTTGTATTTCTGGCCGAAATCGAAAGCGGCTTCTCTGGAAAGGATGCGCGCAATGTCGGAATTCCAGGTATATCCCGGATCCCTGCCGAAGGACGCCCCGAGAGGCGCCTTCACGTCGATTCAGGCGGCAATCAATGCCAGCGAGTCCGGCGACACGATCCTTGTCGAGCCCGGCCGCTACAAGGAGACCATCGTGATCGCACGGGACGGCATCTCGCTGGTCGCCGTTGCCGGCCCCGATCAGACCAGGATCGTGCCGGCGAATGCCTCGAAGGACACGCTGAGGATCTCCGGCGCCGACGATGTGAGCGTGACCGGCTTCACCTTGGGCGGCGGCTCGAACGCCAAGCGGCAGACGGTGCATATCCACGCCGCCGACGATGGCCACGATTTCGCCGCCCGCATCACCCTGTCGGGCAACGTGATCGAACGCGGCGCCGGGGATGGCATCAAGCTCTCCAAGGTCTCCGACATCGTCATCACCGACAACACGCTCACCGGCGGCGGCCCGACCGAATCCGGCATCGACCTGGTCGGTGGCGAGCGCATCACCCTCTCGGGCAACACCTTCCGCGCGATGGGACATGTCGGCATCTCGGTGAAGGGCGGCTCGCGCGACCTGATCATCGCCGACAACCTGATCTCGGATGTCGCCCATGTCGGCGTCGAGATCGGCGGCTACACCAAGCTCGGCCGCTACATGCCGGGCTTTCTCGAGGCCGGGCACGACTACGAGGTGTTCAACGTGCTGGTCGAGGGCAACACCGTCACGAAGGCCGGCAACGCGGCCTTCCGGGTGATCGGCGGCCAGCAGGTGGCCTTCGTCGACAACACAGCGCAGGGCCGCAACGCGGTGGTCAAGCTCGACGATTCTGCGCGCTATCATGACAGCTGGTTCACCGACAGGATCGGCTTCTCCGGCAACAGCTTTGCCGCCAGGAGCTGGCTCATCGACCGCACCGAGGGGGCCGAGATCACCAGCAAGACCAAGGCGCTGTTCGAGCCCTGGGACGAGGCCACGCCGGGCGCTGGCAACAATGCTGCGGCAATGGAGGCCATCACCGGCAGCGCGGGCGCCGACCGGCTCGACGGCAGCGCAGGCGCCGACGCCATTTCGGGACGCGGCGGCAATGACAGCATCCGCGCCGGCGGCGGCGATGACACCGTGCAGGGCGGCAACGGCCACGATCGGATCAAGGGCGGTGAAGGCGATGACAGCCTGTCGGGCGGCGCGGGCCGCGATCGGCTCGAGGGCGCAGGCGGTAACGATACGCTGCGCGGCGACGCGGGGCGCGACAGGCTCCGCGGCGGGACCGGTGATGACAGCCTGTCCGGCGGCGCCGAGCGCGATCGGCTGGAGGGCGGCGCCGGTGCCGACACGCTGCATGGAGAGGCCAGCGACGATCACCTGCGCGGCGATGCCGGGGCCGACAGCCTGGTCGGTGGTCCGGGCGACGACACGCTTGAGGGCGGCGCCGGTGCGGACCTGTTCGTGTTTTTCGCCGCGGATGGCAACGGCGCCCGGCGCATCACGGATTTCGACACCACCGACGGCGACCGCATCGCGCTGTCCGGCTTCGGAGCCGGGCTCGACGGGTTCGGCGATCTCGACAGCAACGGCAACGGCTATCTCGACAAGGGTGATCTTGCGGTCAGGCTCGAAAAGGACCGGCTGACCCTGCGTCTCGACCAGCGTCTCGACGAGCTCGACCTGCAGATCGAGATCGACATCGATGGCGGCCGGATGACCACCGAGCACTTCCTGTTCACAGGCTGAATGCAGGGCTGTAGACACCGGCTTAGCCACGCACCAGTTCGCGACCTGTCCAGGTCGCAACCCCGGTTACCCGCTCCGGCCCGAGCATGACCTCCGTCATCTCCAGCCGCCCCGGCTCTCCGGCGAGCAGCGCGCCGCCCGGGGGAATCTCGATGCGCCCGCCGGTCATCCGGACGACGCGCTCCTTGGTGTCGAGCCCCTTGCCGAAGCGGATGACCGCGGCCTCCGGCGCCGTGCTCAGGGCGCAATGGCGCAACGTCACCTGTCCGCCGACCCAGAGACAGGCGGCGGCGTTGTCGGGGCGCGGCACCGGATCGGAGATGGTGCACATCTCGAGCAGGTTCCCGGGGGCATCACGCCAGACCCGGACGCCGTACTTGCAGCCGCGCACCGAGCAGCGCAGAAAGCGGATGCCATCGCATTTCATGTCGAAGCCGGCATCGCCGAAGCCGCGGGCGTGGCAGTCGACGAAGGTCGCCCCGGAGGTGTCTTCCTCGAGCACCACGCCATCGCCCTGGACATAGGTCGAGCCGCGCGCCTCGGCATCGAGCAGGTTGACCGCGCGGCGCAGGTGAACGCGCTCGAAGCGCAGGCCGCTGCCGGCCCGCACCGAGATCAGCTGGCAGACGCGCTTGCCGCCGCCATCGATGCCGCCCGCGTCGAGATCGAGATCGACGAAGCGCGCAGCACTTAGCTCGTGGAACCGGGCGAAGCCCCGGATCGCGCCGTAGACCGTTGAGCGGGCGATCACCACATCGGAAAAGCGGCTCCCGGCCTCGGTTTCGATCGCGCGCCCGGCCATGCGCGCGTGAAGGTCGGAGAAGGCCAGCCCCTGCCCTGCGCCGACCAGCCGGAAGAACCCCTTTGCGCCGCAGCCGTCGAAGCGCGGCCCGGACAGCTCGACCTGCGACGGGTCGGTCAGGATCATGTAGGGTTTCCCGTAGGGCTCCGGGGCTGCCTGCCGGGGGAACCCGGCCCGCGCCATGCGCAGCTGCGCCGGGGCCGTGCGCGGCGCGGGCGCCAGCCCGCCATCCGCCTGCATCAGTCCGAAAGCCAGACGCGCCGGCTGATCCGCGCTGCCTTGCGCGGTGATCTCGGCCTGGGTCTCGCGCCAGAAGAACGGCGCCTCGCGCCGCGGCGGAAAGCCCACCAGCAAGGCATCGCCGGGCCCGAGCCGCGACGGCCCTGCCGCGCCAAGCGCGGCCAGATCCCGGGGCGCGCCCCATTGCGCAGCGCCTTCGAGCCGTTGACTGGCAAAATACGCCGCCGAGACCATGGCTCAGCCCCGGCTCGTGGCGAGCTTCACCCAATCGGAGACCGCCCCGGTGCCCGCGGACACGTAGACCGCCCCGGCGCTCGCATCGACCCAGACCGCGCCAAGCAGAGGCGGCGGCTGATCCGGCGGCCGTTCGGCAACGTGGCGCGGTGCGAAGCTGCCCGGCCAGTCCGGCGCCTCCTGCGCGCGCAGATCGGCGAGCTCGGCGCTGATCTCGGCCAGCCGGTCGGCCAGCAGCCCGAAATTGCGATTGAGCTTCTCGAAGCCCTCACGCAGGCTGTCGCCCGCACCGTCATCCGGCGCATCGCCGATCTCCACGCGCTCAAACAAGGCGCACCTCGCCCACCGCGCCGAGACGCGCGCTGCTGTCAGCCCGCAGATCGCGGGCAAGGCGCGGCGCCGCCGCTGACGCGGCCAACGCGGGGCGCAAGGAAAGGCCCATCGCTCCCGCGAGGCTCACCCGCAGCAGGCCGCGACGGGTCAGGCCCGGTTCCGGACGGCTCCGGACCTCTGCGATCGGGTGCCTTGGCGCGGCGCCGGTCATGCGCCCTCCAGGGAGGCATAGACGGCATCGGTCTCTTCCGCGATGCGGGTCCAGTTGAAGCGCTGGATCAGGTCCGGGGCACGGAAGATCTCGCCGTCCTTCGCCAGCGCCGCCGCCAGCGCCTCGGGCTGGCCGACCGGAACGTAATGCTTGTCGGGGAGGCCGAGATCGAGGTTCGGCTGGATGTCTGAGAGCAGCAGCGGCGCGCCCATTGCGCTCGCCTCCAGTGCCGCGATCGGCAAGCCCTCGTGATGCGAGGCCAGCACGAAGAGCTTCGCCTTCGACAACAGCGCCGCCACCCCTTCGCGCGGGATCGCGCCGGTGAGGACCACGTCGTTCGCGAGCCCGCGCACCGCGATCAGATCGAGGATCTCCTGATCGTGCGAGGAGCCGCTCGGCCCGCCAACGATCACCAGCTTCGCCCGGGGCCGGGCCAGGGCATAGGCCTCGATGAGATCGGCAAACCCCTTCTCGGGCACCAGCCGGCCCACCGAGACGATGTAGGGCGTTTGGGTCAGGTCGAAGCCCTCGAGCCACGCCTCGGCGCTGCGCGTGCCCTGGGCGCTTTCGTCGAGGATATGATCCGCGCCGTTGGGGATATAGTGTATCACATCCGCCTTGCCGGGATACTCGGCCTTGAGCCGCTCCGCGAGCGAGGCCGAGACGGCGATCACGCGATGCGAGGCGCCGATGCCGACGCGCTCTCCGGTCTTCAGGATCCATTGCACCGGCTTGCTCCACTTGGCGCGCCTGTAGTCATCGCCGTGATGGGTGAAGACCACCTTGGCCCCGAGGCCCCGCGCCACCGGCGCAAGCAGTGCCGGGCCCACCGCGTGCAGGTGCACAATGCGGGAATTGTAGACCAGCCGCGCCTTGAGAACGCCGACGAAGGTGTTTGAAATGGTTTCAAGAAACCGGTTCTTCATCGCGAAGAGCGGCACCACGGTGAGATTGCCCCTCCGCTTCAGGATCGCGCCGCCCATCGAGGGCCGGCGCCCGATCACCACGAATTGCTCGCCGGGATTGCGATCGGCGATCTGCGGCATCAGGTATTCGCAATGGGTCTCGATGCCGCCCGAGACGTCGGGAATTCCGCGCAGCCCGACCACGGTCACCCGTGGCGTGCCGGTCGCGACACGCCAGACCGGCTCAGTGCGGGACGCCTCGGCCAATGGTTCGGCACCATCTCCTACGGCGATCAGACTGTTGACAAATGCATGATTGACGTTTGCCAAAGAAATGCCTCCTGTGTATCGTGAAACCCAATTGGGGCCCCACGCAAACGGCTGAAGAAGACGCCCGAGAGACGAAGAAACTCGTCAGCGTCGAAGAGTCGGAAAGACGAACAGAATGACCAAGCAGGCGAAACGAGATACCGATTATTCCGCGGATCCGTCTCGCGTCACTCCCGCCTCCGAAACCGGATCCGGGGGGGAACGGGACAACCCTTCCGTTGCCAGGGGCACCTTATTCATCGTCTTGAAAAATCTTTTGTTTTGGGGATCTTGTGCTTTGAGTATCTGGGTCCTCTATCTCCTGTTTGCGAAATAACTTTCGAATCCCGAGAAGGGCGAGCAGTGAAAAGGCGTGGGGTCAGAAACCGCTCCCGCTCAGAAATTCGCAACGAATTGTTTTAAATAGAATTTTGATATCGGTTTTGATGGTGGCTTTCTCGCAATACTCGATGTCCTTGTCGATCCGGCCCTGCGCCGCCTCGTGAGTCTGGGTCTCGCCGCGGAAACCGTTGACCTGAGCCAGCCCGGTGATGCCCGGCACCATCGCGTGCCGGCTGAGGTAGCGCGGGTCGAAATCCTCGTAACGCACACCGGCCGCCAGCATGTTGGGAACATGCGGCCGCGGCCCGACCAGAGACATGCTGCCATCCAGCACGTTGAGAAGCTGCGGCAGCTCGTCAAACGAGGTCTTGCGCAGGAACGCGCCCACGCGGGTGATCCGCGGATCCCCCTGGACCGTCTGCTGCACCCCTGTCCGGTCGCCCATGTCCGTGTACATGGTCCTGAACTTGAAGATCCGGAACATCTCGCTGTTGAGCCCGTAGCGCTCCTGCCGGAAGAACACCGGCCCCTTGCTGGTGGCCTTGATCGCCGCCGCGCAGCCGAGCAGCAGCGGCGCCAGCAGGATCAGCCCGATGCCGGCACCGGCGATGTCGATGGCACGCTTGGTGGCCCGGAAGCCGAGCGACTTCCCCGCCAGCCCGAAGCTCGATCGGGAGGTGCGGCGCGGATCGACATGGATGATCTCCGCACTGTGATACGGATGCGCCTCGAGCTCGAACGGCGCGAGGCTCGATTGGGCGACGCGAAGCTCCGCGGCATCCCGCGCAAGCTCAACCTTAGCGATAGCTTTCTGCGCGGTCCCATCGAGGTCATTTCCCTGGTTCGCGTGGCTTCCGTAGGTTATTTCGGCGCGCGTCTTTTGCGTCGCGCGTCCCCAGGTCGAAAAATCAGCGTCAATAAGAACCGGGTCCGTCAAATCACTCATAGCAGCAACTCACAAGTCAAGAGTAGGCAGTACCAATGCGGCCTGCGCCACATTGATCTCGGAAAATTCAATTCCCACCGCTCCAATGCGGAGCAGGCGACTTCTCGTGCTTCTTGTCTTTGAAACTGATCCGTCAGTCTTTGGATCAGGAATTATGCATTCAGTTTTTGAAATTTAATTATATTTTCTGAGACCACCTTGATGTTGGATAAGTCCGGCGGTCGATAATTTCGGGATCCAACGTGACCCATTGATGCCAGTTGGGAAACCCGAATCGCCGCGTTTTTTGGAAAAAAAGTGTTAATTCGGAGATTTTGACTACAACCTGTGGTTGCCGCGTCAACAAATTAGGCAAACCTGCTGACATTTTCGCCGCGTTGCGGCTAATCCCGCCCCCTCAAGAGCCGCAGATCCGACCGGGACGAATCGTCCCAAGGGGAGACGAATCGCGCCGAACCATAGAAACAAGGGCGCTTGAGCCCTATTGCGGCCTCATTTGCGCGCCCCGAGCCCGAATGTCGCCCGGTCTAGCGCTCCAACTCCCGAGGCTTCGAACGCAATCAGCCGGCACCTGCCCCCCCGTGCGGGCCCCTCTCTCCACGCCGATCTGCTCTCGCCGGCGCGCATCGCCCTGCCGGAAAGCTCCCCCGCCGCATTGTTTCCCAAGCACTCGAATTGCCCGCACGACATGTCCTCCCCCCTAGGCGCTCCGGAAACTGTCGCGCTCATAGCCGAAGGTCTCGAAATCCTCCCGGTAAAAGTCGTAGATCAGCTCAGCCGATCGCTCGCTGATCGCGGCATTGCCCTTCTTCGAGCGATTGGCATGGGGCAGCGCCTCCGGCGTTCTGAGCCCGGTCAGCGCCCCCAGTTCCTGCATCAACAATCCGACCTGATCCTCGAGTCGGAAAGGCCGCGTCTCGGGCAAACGGAAGGCGCTTTGGGGCCGGATATGGTTGGAATAGATATAGGGGTTGTGGCGATATCGAGCGAGCGTCGCACGCAACCAGGTCTCGAACTTCGGTTTCGGAAACCAGCGATACGGTCGGTGCCGATGCTGCATCCTGTAGTTGTACTCGCTGACGATGCGCGCATAGGGATTCCGCGCGACGCAGAACGAGTAGTCGAAGAAATCGGGCGCGAAGAGCTTGGCCATGAGCGCGGCGTGGAAATGCTGCGGCACGCAGGGCAGCCCTTCGGTGTTGTGATGCATGCGAAAGCTTTCCTCCGAGTAGCCCGAGAGGAATTCCTCGACCGAGGTCCCCCCTGCCTTCGGGATGTGAAGGAAGAGGATGGTCTTACCCGCTATCTTGAAGATCGGCACGCTGGGCCTCCTGTCATGCAATGAAGATCAACGGCGCAGCAGCTTGGCAAACAGAGCCGAAACCGCCTCGCGTTCCGGGCCGAGCGCACGTGGCCAGACCCGGACGAGGATGAGATAGACCAGCGCCGCGCCGAGCGCGCCCAGGGCCAGCGTGGCGAGGGCCGGCAGCTCGAGCGCGCGCCCCGCCTCGCGCAGGGCCATCAGCACCACTATATAGAAGAGCCCGAGCCCGGTATGGCGCAGCAGCGCCGACAGGCTGCCCCGGAGTGCGAAGCCAAAGACCGCGCGCAGCAGGAACACCCCGTTGAAGAAGCACAGGGCGACCGCGAGCGTCGTCCCCACGGCAACGCCCTCGAGCCCGAAGCGCACGCCGAGAAGCGCGCCGATCGCCACGAGTGCGGCATAGGTCCATTGCAGCAAGGCCGCGTGATAGACACGCCCGGTGGCGCGCAGCACCGTCCCGGTAAACTTGTAGGCGGTGCGGAAATACAGCGCCGCCACCATGATCTGGAACGGCCGCACCGCCCCGGACCACTGGTCGCCCATCAGGACGAGGATGACCTCCGAGGCAAAGATGCTGAGATAGATGGAGAGCGGGATCTGGGTGATCGCGGTCAGCGCCAGCACCCTGTCATAGGCGCGTGCGATCCGCGCCAGATCGGTCTGCACCGAGGCCAGCACCGGAAACAGCACCTTGTCGGCCATGTTGCCGACGATGTTGGCAGGCTGCGACAGCAGCAGGTAGGCGCGGGAATACTGGCCCAGCGGCGTGACCCCGAGCGCCCGGCCAACGATCAGGTAATCGACGTTGAGCGCAACATAGTTGCCGATCTGGGTCAGCGTGGTGCCGAGACCGAAGCGCAGCATGGAGCGGAACTTGGCGCCGTCCCAGCCCGGACGGATACGATAGCCGCTGAAATGCACGCAGAGCGCCGCCTGCAGCACCGCCTGTCCGATCTGGCCCGCCACCAGCGACCAGACCCCGAAGCCATTGAGCGCCAGGATCACCGCCACGCCGGCATAGCCGACCAGGTAGCTGATCACGCCGATCACGGCGAGCGCACGAAAGCCAGTCTCGCGCTGGATCAGCGCCTCCGAGATCAGGCCGAGCGCGCGGATGACGAAGAGAAACGCGAAGACCCGCACCAGCGGTGGCAGCCCGGGCATGCCGTAGAGCTCGCCCAGCGGCTCGGCCAGGGCGAAGACGATCAGCCCGACGAGACCGCCTGAGACCAGCGTCGCCGTCACCCCGGTGCGCACATGCGCCTCGGTCAGGGTTTCGGTCTGGATGATCGAGGGCGCGATGCCGATCTTGCCGAACACCTCGGCCAGCGCGACGATGGTCAGCGCGGCCGCGACGAGGCCGAACTCCGCCGGCGTCAGCAGCCGCGAGAGGATCATCAGGATGACGATCTTCAGCACCGCCTGCACGCTGCCGCCACCGAACATCCAGAGGAAATGTCCAAGCGACGATTTCGCCAGCGGGGCCTTGCGGCCCGGTTCTTGTGAAATCGATTCGGTCATTTGAAAAACAACTTTGATCGCCAATAGCTCGCTCAAGGGTTGTCACGGCTGCGCTGCAGCGCAGCGTTTTTTTACCTCCGGCCCCGCCTTCGACCCGGTGACTCGCCTCAAACGCTCATGAATTGAACAAAAACTACCTTGAGTCGCTATTTCTGCATCTCTTCGCTTGAGAAACCGTCGGAAGCGGGGCCATCCTTGAGCGTGGTCAGAACGACGGCCCCCTTTTCTACGGGGCCGTTTAGCAGTCGAACGGCCGGGCATGTCCCGGGCGGCACCCCCGTGTGCAAGGCATTTCACAAGAATGCTGGCGCGGCGAGGACTGCCATGAACACTGACACTGTCACGAACACATCGACCCACGGCCCGGCAGCGCAGGCGCACCGGCTCGACCTGCTGCTCTACATCGCAACCCTCGAGGGCGGCGGGGCCGAGCGCGTCTTCGTGCGTCTTGCCAATCACTATGCCGCCCAGGGGCGCAACGTCGCGCTCCTGGTCAACCGGCCCGACGGGCCGATCGCCTCGCTGATCTCGCAGAATGTCCGCGTCATCCCGGTGGGCGGCCCGAACGCACTGCGCAGCACGCCGCGGCTGGTGCGGATCCTCAAGCGCGAACGGCCGCGGGCGGTGATCTGCGGCCTCACGACCGCCAATCTCGCGATGATCCTGGCGGCGAAGGTCCTCGAGCTCACCACCGGTGAGCGGCCGCGCCTGATGGTCTGCGAGCGCAACGAGTTCTCCACCGTGTCGCGCCGCCTGCCCTGGGCCAAGCGCAAGATCTTCACCGCGATGGTGCGCGGGCTCTACCGCTATGCCGACAAGATCTCCGGCAATGCCTCCGGCGTCGTGGATGACATCTCGCGCGTCGCGCGGCTGGCGCCGGAAATGGTCTGCGTGATCCCCAACCCGGCCCCTGAGCCGGCGGAGATCATCGCCGCCTGCGCGACGCCGGCGCCGCATCCCTGGCTCAGCGAGAACCGGCCCGTCGCCATCGCGATGGGGCGCCTGGTGCCGCAGAAGGATTATCCGACGATGCTGAACGCGCTGGCGCAAAGCGACGAGGCGCTGCGTCTCATCGTGCTGGGTGTCGGCCCCGAGAAGGACCGGCTGGAAGCGCTGGCGGAGCGCCTGGGCGTGGCCGACCGGGTCGATTTCGCGGGCTTCCAGCTCAACCGCTTCGATTATCTGGCGCGGGGCGACCAGTTCGTGCTGTCCTCGCTCACCGAGGGCTTCCCCAACGCGCTGATCGAGGCGATCTCCTTCGGGCTGCCCTGCGTCAGCACCGACTGCGCCGGTGGCGGCCCGCGCGACATCCTCGGCGCCGCCTTCCCGGAAGCACTGACCCCGGTCGGGGACAGCGCGGCGATGGCGCAGGCGATGAACGGCGCGCTGCGCAACCCGCCCGAGCCGCGCCGGATCTCGGCGCTGGCCTCGCAATACACCATCCACAGCATCGCCGACCGCTTCGTCGAGGAGGTCATGGCATGACCTCGTCACCCTATGCCTATCACGCCGCCGGGGCGCGGCCGCGGCCGGGCACGCTGCACCGGCTCTCGCAGCGCTGGCCCGGCGTGCCGGCGCAGCGCGGCGACCTCGTCGCACGGCTGGTCGCGGTGTTCGGCCTGTTCTTCTTCTCCGGCTCGATGGTCGTGGTGCTGACCCCGGAAGGCGCGGCCTCCTCGCCCAAGGTGCAGGCCATCGGCCTCGCGCTCGGGCTGTTCTCGGGGCTCGATTTCATCCTGCGCCGGGGCGCGATCGCCCGCAGTGCCAGCCTGGTGTGGCCGGCGCTGATCCCGATCGGCTTCGTGATCGCGTCGATGATGTGGTCGGTGGACCCGGCGCTGTCGGCCCGCCGCATCCTCGGTCTGCTCTGCGCCACCAGCTTCGCGCTGTGGCTGTTCGAGCGCTTCCACGACCGCGGCCTCTTCGCGCTGCTCGCCGGGGCCGCCATCCTGATCGTTCTGAGCAATGTCGCGGTGGCCATCGCGGTGCCGTCGATCGGCACCCACCCGGCCCTGACCGAGCTCGGCGATCCCACCCCCCATGTCGGGACATGGCGCGGCCTCTACGATCACAAGAACGATTTCGGCCGCATGATGGCGCTCTGCGTGATGATCCTATGGATCGCCTATGCCGCGCGTCGCAGCTGGCGCCGGTCGGTGGGGCTCGGCCTGCTCGTCGGTTATCTCGGCGTCGCCGGCTCGACCTCCGGCCAGGCCGCCTTCCTCTCCGTCGCGGTGCCGCTGCTGGTGCGCACCATCGCGCTGCTGCGCCCGCTCTCGCCCTCGCGCCGCGCGATGGTCGTCGCGGTGTCGCTGCCCGCGCTGGTAACGGTCTACCTGTTCTCGCAGATCGTCGTGACCATCGTGCTCGGCCTGCTGGGCAAGGATCCCTCGCTGACCGGGCGCACCGACATCTGGCTTGGCACGCTGATGGCGATGAAGGGCAACATGGCGCTGGGCGGCGGCTTCGGCGCCGGATGGGGCCTCGTCGGCGAGCGCCTGCTGATCCTCACCGGCATCGATGTCGGGCACGCCCATAACGGCTATCTCGACCTGGTCACCGATCTCGGCGTCACCGGGCTGCTGATCCTCACCGTCTTCTATATCGGGATCTTCGTCTCGGCGCTGACCGCCTATTTCCAGGATCTCGCCAGCGAGACCGCGCTGCTCGCCGCGGGCATCGCCGCCTTCGCGCTGATCGGCAACTGGGTGGCCTCCTTCCTGATCCTGCACAACTCGATCTACTGGATCCTGCCGGTGCTCTGCGTCATGAGCCTGCGCCGCGCCCGCGCCCTGCAACTGCCCGGCGCCCTGCCCGGCCAGACCGCCACCGGCTTCGCACCGGGCTGGAGCCTCGCGGCCTCCGGACCGGCACGGGCCACGGCACGCCGCGGTACCTCTTCCCCAACTCCACAGCGCAAGGCCCTTTCATGAGCAACGCGACCACCTATCCGACCAGCCACGGCACGCGGGCCACGGCCCCGAGCCGGGAGGCGCGCCACGGAGCGAAGCTGACCTTCCTGATCAACTCGATGGAGGGCGGCGGCGCCGAACGCGCGATGGCCAACCTGCTGCACCATCTCGAGGGCCACCTTCCCGCCGACCGCGTCGACCTCGTGCTGCTCGACGATCTTCCGGTGGTCCAAGAACTCCCGGCCTGGGTCAATGTCGTCAAGCTCGACGGCCGCGGCTCGATGCTGCGCTCGGCCCGGGTCCTGGCGGGGTATTTCCGCAGCGCCCGCCCCGAGCTCTGCGTCAGCTATCTGGCCCGGTCCAACAGTCTCAACGTGCTGTTCTCCGCCATCAACCGGCACCGCGCGGTAATCTCGG
The DNA here is from genome assembly GCF_019801965.1 of Salipiger bermudensis. Lineage (GTDB taxonomy): Bacteria > Pseudomonadota > Alphaproteobacteria > Rhodobacterales > Rhodobacteraceae > Salipiger > Salipiger bermudensis_A. The sequence continues at coordinate 55,775 of NZ_JAHVIA010000010.1, read as the reverse complement.
AGCGGGTCCAGACCTCGAGCCACCTGTCGACCTCGCGTGCGGGGGCGCTCTATCGCTACATCACCCGCCGCACCTATCCGCGGGCGCATCGTGTCATCGCGGTGAGCGAGGGCGTGGCCGACGACCTGATCAACCATTTCGAGGTGCCGCGCGAGAAGACCCGGATCATCGGCAACCCGATCGACGCGGCCGCGCTCAACATCGCCGCCAGCGAGACACCCGCCTTGCCGCTGCCGCGGCGCTTCATCCTCGCGGTCGGGCGCATGGTGGTGAACAAGAATTTCGCGATGCTGCTCGAAGGCTACGCCCGCGCGCAGCCCTCGGCCGAGCTCGTCATCCTGGGCGACGGCCCCGAGCGGCCGGCGCTCGAACACATGATCAATGCCTTCGGCCTGGCCGGGCGGGTGCACATGCCGGGCTTCGTCCGCAACCCCTACCCGATCATGGCGCAGGCCGAGGCGCTGGTGTCCTGCTCCAACGCCGAGGGCTTCCCCAACACCATCATCGAGGCGATGTCGCTCGGCACGCCGGTGATCGCCACCGATTGCCCCTCGGGGCCGTCGATGGTGCTGCGCGGCACCGCCCTCAAGGGCGCGCCAATCGAGACCAACGCCCGCGACGGGCTGCTCATCCGCATGGGCGAAAGCGAGGAACTCGCGCGCGCCCTGGCCATCCTCGAGGACCCCCGCAACCGCGACGACTACGGCGCCCGCGCCCGCAGCCGCGCGCAGGCCTTCGGCGTCGACGCCGTGGTGCGGGATTACCTCGACATCATCGAGACCTGCATGCGGTCCTGACCCGCGCTTTCGGAGGCATCATGAAACCCACACGCATCTCCCCCGTCCCGAAGCTCCCGCTCACCGCCGCGCTTGCGCTGAGCCTGTCGACCGTCCTCGCGTCCGGCCTGCTGCCAGAGCCGGCCGCGGCGCAGGATTCGATGCAGGTGCAGGCCCTGAGGGGCTACCCGCTCGGCGCCGGCGACGTCCTACGGCTCGGTTTCCTCAACCGGCCCGACATCCGGCTCAACATCCCGGTCGAGCTGACCGGCTATGCCAATTTCCCGTTCATCGGCTCGGTGCTGGTCGGCGGCCGCACAATCGAGGAGCTGCGCGCGGAGCTGCCGCTCCTGCTCGATGGTGCGGTGCTGCGCGAGGAGGTCGGCAACGACATCCGCTCGAACAAGGTCGACAGTTCCGAGCTGATCCTGTCGGTGCAGTCCTACCGCCCCGTGGTCGTCGCCGGTGACGTCGCCGAGCCCGGCGAGATCCCGTTCAACGTCGGCATGACGGCGCGCACAGCGGTGTTCAAGGCGCAGGGCATCGGCTCGGTCAGCAACGGCACGCCGGGATCGGTCAACGTGTTCCGCACCCGGGCCGAGATCGGGCGCGTGGTGACCCGCTACGCGGTGCTCAACGCGCTGGTCGAGGCCGATGACATGATCTCGGCCGACGAGCTCGTGCTGCCGCCCAATACCGGCCTGACCGCTTCGAACCTCGTGGCCCGTGCCAATGCCGACCTCGCGCTCGAGAAGGAGAAGGTCGAGCAGGAGAAGAGCCGCGAGCAGCTGCGCGTCGATACGGCCGCGGATCGCATCACAACCGCGCAGGCGCGGGTCGAGAACCTCAAGGCCGCCGAGATCGTCGAGAACGACAACGTGCTCCGCCTCGAGACGCTGATCGAACGCCAGCTGGTGTCGAGCGACGTGCTCAACGAGGCCCGTCGCGATTTCCTGCAGACCTCCGAGTTCCGCCACAAGGCCGAGGCCGAGGCGGCGAGCGCGAAGCTTGCCTGGGAAGAGCTCCAGGTGACCTCGCGAATCGAGGACATCAATCGGCAGCAGCTCTGGCGCACCGAGCTTGCCGCGCTCGATGGCGAGCTCGACGTGCTGATGATCGCGCTATCCGCCGCCTGGGGCCAGGACGCCAGCGCCACCGTCTACCGCCAGACACCTGCCGGTATCATGCGCCTGACACTCAATATGGACGACATGCTCATGCCCGGAGACATCGTCGAACTCAACCGGACCTGGGTCGGCCAATGACCTGCCGCCAGCCGTCCCTCGGCCCTCGCGGGCCCCGCACAGGAAGTGGAGCGATCGGATGAATATTGATCGACTGACAATCAACGACAGCGCCGCCGCACACCAGGGCTACGACCGGTCTTCGAGCTTCGATTTCCGCACCGCGTTCCGCGTTCTCAAGCGCCGCTCGCGGACGGTGATCGCCGTGACCGTTGCCTGCCTCGGCCTCGGGGTCGGGGCCGCGCTCATCGCCGACAAGAGTTACGAGTCGGGCACCAGCGTCTTGCTGGAGGCACCGGCGCTCAACCCGTTCGGCCGCGAGCAGGTCTATTCCGGGCCCAAGTTCGACAATGTCACCATCGAAAGCCAGATGCAGGTGATCCGCTCGCCGCTGCTGCTGTCGCAGGTGGTCGAGACTTTGGACCTCGAGGACCGGCCGCTGTTCTGGGCGCCCGAGCCCGGCCGGTTCGGCACCAGGGTCGAAGAGCTGAAATCAAACCTCGCAGAAGCGTTGCGGCCGCCCGCCTCGGCACGCAGGGGTGCCCCGGACGGGGTACTGGGCACGCTCTCGGCCTTCGGGCTGCAGATGCGGAGCATGCTCGCCGAGCGGCTCGAGCCTGCCGACGACGCCGTCGAGCTGTCGGACGCGGAGCGCTTCCGCAACGCGGTGGAGAAACTGCGCGACGATGTCAGCGTGTCACGCAACGGGGTCACCTCGGTGCTCGCGATCAAGGCCAGCGCCAACAGCCCCGAGCTTGCCGCGGAGATCGCCAACGAGGTCGCGCAGGCCTATGTCATGCAGCGCTACGACATGCGCCGCGCCTCCGCCACCACCGCCGCCGGCTGGTTCGAGACCCGGATGGAGGAGCTGTCGCAACAGGCCGCCGCCGCCGAGGGCGAGCTCAGCGCCGCCTCCGGCCTCGGCAATGCCGACACCGGGGCCGCCCGCAGCGCCGGCACCGCCGCCGCCATGCGCGATGCGATCTCCGCCCGGCTCGAGGCGCAGGCCCGGTTCGACCAGACCATGCTGGCGACGAGGTCCAACAACCCGCTCGGCGTGCTGCCGGCAAGCTCGGCCAGCCCGGCCTTCGCCGAGCTCTCCAAGGCCTACAGCACCACCACCGATCCCGACGAGCGCGCCGACATGAACCAACAGGCCAAGGCGCTGCTGCCCGGCCTCCTGGCCACCGCCCAGACCAGCCTCGACGAGGCCATCGCCGCCGAGAAGGCCGCGCGGGACCAGATGGATGCCAGCGCGGTGGCGCGCAGCGAGGCGCAGTCCGATATCGGGCGGCTCGAGAGCGAGGCCCGCATCTACCGCGAGATGTACGAGACCTACACCACCACCTACCTGCGCACCAAGGAGCAGCAGACCTTCCCGGTGGTCGACGCGACAGTGCTCGGCGTGGCGCAGCCGCCCGAGGCGGCCAGCGGGCGCAGCGGTTCGCAGCTGCTGTTCATCTCGGGGCTCCTGGGCCTGACCCTCGGCTCCGGGCTGGCCTTCCTGCGCGAAAGCGCCGACGCCACCCTGCGCACCCGCGCGGCGCTGTCGCGCGCCGTGGGTGGCCCGGTGCTCGGCCTGCTGCCGCCGCTCGACGAGCCAGGCACGCTCGGCACCGCCGCCAAGCCGCTGACACTGCCCGAGATCAGCATTCTCCGGCCGAGGGTCGACGATCTCACGGCGCTGGCGGCGGAGGGCGATGCGGCCAATCTTGTGCCGCTGCCCAAGCACCGGCTCGAGCTCGAGACGATCCCCGGCCAGATGTCGATGACCCTGACGCATCCGCTGTCGCGCTATTCCGACACGGTGCGCCGCATCCGGGTGGCGTTCGACAATCATTTCTCGCCCCGCCACGCCAAGCGCGGCTCGGTGATCGGGTTCCTCTCGGACGAGGGCACGAGCACGCGCTCCACCCTCGCGATGAACTACGCCGAGATGATCGCGGTCGGCGGCAAGAAGACGCTGCTGATCGATTTCGACTGGCTGGAAGCCTTCCTGAGCCGCGCGATTACCCCGCAGGCCGGACTCGGCATGACCGACCTGCTCTATTCCATGAGCCCGAATTTCGAGCCCGACGATGTCTACTGGGTCGATGAGCGCAGCGGGCTCAACTTCCTGCCCAACCGCGCCCTGAGCCGCAGCGAACCGGTCGATCCCGCCACCTTCGACACCGCCATGCTGACGCGGCTGGTGGCGATGCTGTCGCAGCGCTTCGACCAGATCGTGATCGATTTCCCGTCGCTGGCCGACACCGTCGATGCCGCCGGCCTCTCCTCGGTGGTCGACGGCTTCGTCTGCGCCGCCGACTGGGGCCTGTCGAACCGCAAGACCCTGGCCCGCCACATGGCAACCAGCGGCATCCCCTCCGACAAGGTGATCGGTGCCGTGCTGGCCGGTGTCACCGAGGAACGCCTCGCACAATACGAAGCCACCGCCTGACCCCGAGACCGTGACGAACAGAGGACCGAGCAATGCACCCTTCCGTTATTTTCGTCGGCCCGACCAAATGCGGCACGACCTGGATCGACAGCTACCTGCGGACCCGGCCCGAGGTCAGCCTGCCGCAGGCCCAAAAGGAGACCTTCTTCTTCGACAAGTGTTTCGAGCGCGGCGCCGAGTGGTATGCCGCCCAGTTTGGCCAGCAAAGCGGTATCGGCGTCGAGGTCGCGCCGTCGCTGTTCCACAAGCGCCACGCGCGGGAGAACCTCGCGGCGACGCTGCCCGATGCGAAGATCGTCATCGTCTACCGCGACCCGCTCGACCGCGCCGTCTCGCATTATTTTCATTATCGCAAGGCCGGCGTGCCGCGCATGGCGCTGACCGAGATGGTTCGCGCCCATCCCGACATCGTCAATGCCGGGCGCTTCCGCACCCATCTGGCCGAGTGGCAGGCGACCTTTCCGGGACGGGTGTTCTTCCTCGAATACTCGATGCTCAAGACCAATCCCAAGGCGTTCTGCGATGCGGTCTGCGCCATCGTCGGCATCGCGCCAGAAGACAGCCTGCCCGAGGCGCTGATGGGGCAGAAGGTCAACGCCGCCTCGATCCCGCGCTCGGCCTTCTTTGCCCGCATCGGCCGCCGCGCGGCGGAATTCGCCCGCCGTCGCGGGCTGCACGGGCTGGTCAACACGCTGCGCGAGACCCGTCTCAAGCAGCTGCTGTTCTCGGGCCGCGCCAATGTCAAAGACGAGCGCGACGCGCTGCGCAGCGAGTTTGCCAGCTTCGAGAGCCTGTTCGACAACGAGCGCCTGCAGATCGTCTCGCATCAGGCCGCGCAGTAGCGCACCGGACCCACCCGTTCGAGGGGGAAGAGTGATGAACCTTTGGCAGCTTTTCTGGTCGGCCTACCTGGTCATAGCCGTCTTCGCGATCAGCATGACCTGCCGGGAGCAGCGGCGGTTGCGGCAGACGACGCCGCTCAAGGCCCTTCTGGGATGCGTCGCCTGCACGCTCTGGCCGCTGCTGGTGACGGCCATGCTGCTGCTGATCAGCGCCGACCGCAAAAAGAGCTGAGCGCGGCAGCGTCAGGCGCCGCTCTGGTGCCGGCGCCGCGCGCCAAGCTGAGCTCGCGTCAGGGCGGCGCACCGGAAAGGTCGGATTAGACCCCCGCCCCATGCCAGCCGCCGCGCCGAGCCGAGGGAGACGCAGGCGGCGTTCCTCCTCGTTCGCGCGACGTCGCAGAGCCCCTCGTCGACCGCACGCCCGCGCGGCTCGAAACGCCCTCGGGGCTTTCAGCATCGAGGACTTGGACGGCGCCCTGACCGTCACCCCCGCAGAGCCCTGTGCCCCCGGCATCACCTTGGACTGCCCCCCTTGAAGGCCATGCGCCACCAAGCGCCGATTGACCTGCGTCAACGCGGCTTGGCGGAAAACATGCGCCAATACGCATGTGAGAGACTCCCGCGCCGGTCTCGACGCGGGGCTCGCCGCCCCGAGCGAGGAAAGGCACGCCAGATGACCTCCCATACCCCATCCGCCGCCGCGCCAGCGCATCGCCCCGATTGGCTCTGGCATCTCGGCGTCGCGGCCTTCGTGCTGGCCTGGTGGCTGCTCTATCAGCGCCTGCTCGCCATCGCCGAATGGCTCACCGCGCTGCTGCCGGTGGACCGCCACAGCCATGCCGGCGAGGCCATCGCTTTCTTCCTCTACGACGTTCCCAAGGTGATGATGCTGCTGACCCTCATCGTCTTCGTCATGGGCGTGGTGCGCAGCTATTTCTCGCCCGAGAAGACCCGCGCGCTGCTCTCGGGCCGCCGCGAGGGGCTGGGAAACGTCATGTCCGCCGGGCTCGGCGTCCTGACGCCGTTCTGCTCCTGCTCGGCGGTGCCCCTCTTCATCGGCTTCGTCTCGGCGGGCGTGCCGCTGGGCGTCACCTTCTCCTTCCTGATCGCCGCGCCGATGGTCAACGAGGTGGCGCTGGTGCTGCTCTTCGGCCTCGTCGGCTGGCAGGTCGCCGCGACCTACCTCGCCTTCGGGCTCGCCCTCGCCATCATCGCGGGCTTCGTGATCGGCAAGCTGCAGCTCGAGGGCTGGCTGCAGGATTGGGTGCGCGAGATCCAGTCCGGCGCCGCCGCGCCCGTGCTGCCCGAGGGTGAGACCCCGAGCCTCCCCGACCGCTACCGGCTCGGCATCGAGGCGGTGCGCGAGATCTTCGGACGGGTCTGGATGTGGATCCTGCTCGGCATCGCGCTGGGCGCGCTGATCCACGGCTACGTGCCCGAGGCGCTCATGGTGCGCATCATGGGCGCCGAGGCGTGGTGGTCGGTGCCGGCCGCCGTGGTCATGGGGATCCCGATGTACACCAATGCCGCCGGCGTGATCCCGATCGTCGAGGCACTGATCGGCAAGGGCGCGGCGCTCGGCACGGTGCTGGCATTCATGATGAGCGTCATCGCGCTGTCGCTGCCCGAGATGATCATCCTGCGGCAGGTGCTGACCCTGCGCCTCATCGCGGTCTTCATCGCGGTGGTCGGTAGCGGCATCCTCGCCGTGGGCGTCCTGTTCAACCTGCTGTTCTGAAAGGAGCACGCCATGACATCCGTCACCGTCTACGGCCCCGGCTGCAAGCGCTGCGAGACCACCGCAAGGATGGTTTCCGAGGCCGCCGCGAAGCTCGGCATTGAGGTCGAGATCGAAAAGGTCACCGACGCCCGCGCCATCGCCATGGCCGGCGTGATCTCGACGCCTGGCCTCGCGGTGGACGGCAGGCTTGTCCATGCTGGCGGCCTGCCCGACCCGGCAAAGCTCGAAGGCTGGCTCGCCGCCTGAGTGGGGCAGCGCGGCGCGAGAGAGCCCCCCGAGCCCCGCAGTCGGAATAGGTTACTTGAACCGGGCCGCGCGAAGACGCCGCCCGAGCCGCGCAGCCCGAGATCGCCACCTGCGCCGGACCGCGCGGGCAGCAAGGCGCGGCCATCGTGGGAAAAGCCCTTGCAACCGGGCGATGTTCCCGTTTCAGTCTCGGCAAGACAGCGCCCGGCCCGCAACACCCCGTTGCGCGCCGCGTGCGCCGAATATCCGAAGACCCCGGGAGCCTCGATGACCCTGCGCTTTCTGCACTCCTCCGACCTGCATATCGGCCGGAAGTTCGCCAACATCCCCCAGCCCGCCGATGGCAATATCCGCGGCCGGCTGATGGAGGCCCGCCACGGCGCCATCACCCGCCTCGCGCAGGTGGCACGGGAGACTGGCGCGGCGCATATCCTGCTTGCCGGCGACACGTTCGACACCGCCACGCCCTCGCCGGCGGTGGTGCGCCAGGCGCTTGCCGCAATGGGCGAGGCCGAGGGCATCACCTGGTGGCTGCTGCCCGGCAACCATGACAACATGCGCGATGCCGAGCCGCTCTGGGAGACGATCCGCGAGACCGCGCCCGGCAATGTCCGCCCGCTGACCGAGGCGGCGCCCGTGCCCCTTGGCGATCAGGCCACCCTGCTGCCCTGCCCGATCGCCTACCGCGCGATGGGCGGCGATCCCACCGAGGCGCTGGTGACCATGCCGAGCCCCGAAGGCCAGCTGCGCATCGGGCTCGCCCATGGCGGCGTCACCGATTTCACCGAGAGCGGCGAGGTCATCGCCCCCGACCGCGACCGCAGCGCCCGGCTCGATTACCTCGCCCTTGGCGACTGGCACGGACGCATGGGCGTCTCGCCGCGCGTACATTACCCCGGCAGCCCCGAGCAGGACCGCTTCAAGCACGGCGCCCGCGGCGCCTGCCTCTGCGTGACCCTGACCGCCCCCGGCGAGCCGCCGCAAGTCAAGGAGATCGAGACCGGCCAGTTTCTCTGGACCGAGATCCCGCTTCAGCTCCACCCCCGCCAGGACGCCGCAGCCGCGCTTGCCGCGGCGCTTCCCGCCTCCGGCCGGCGCGACGTGCTGGTGCGCGTGGTGGCCTCGGGCTGGGCGGCGCTGTCGGACCGGGCTCAGCTCGACGCGGCCATCGCCCGCACGGGGCCCGAGTTTGCCCATTTCGAGCTCCGCGCCGAGGCCCTCGGCACGCAGTACGACACCACCGATCTCGACCAGATCGACCACGGGGGCGGCGCCCTGCGAATCGCCGCCGAGGCGCTGATGGCCGATGCCGAGGCCGACACCCTCGCCCCGGAGGAGCGCGCCGCCGCCGCCGATGCGCTGGCCCGGCTCTATGCCTATGTCCGGGAGGGCGCGGAATGAAGCTGCGCGCCATCGAGCTGCACAACGTGCGCCAGTTCACCTCGCCGGTTCGCATCGACGGCATCGGCGACGGCTTGAATGTCCTGAGCGAGCCCAACGAGGCCGGCAAGTCGACCCTGTTCGACGCGCTGCAGGCGCTGTTTTTCAAGCCCCATGGCAGCGCCGACAAGGAGACCAAGGCGCTGCGCCCGCATGCCGGCGGCGCCCCAGAGATCCGCGTCGAGCTGGAGACCCAGGAGGGCCGGTTCACCGTCGCCAAGCGCTGGCTGCAGAAGGCCTCCGCTACGGTGCATCGCGACGGGCGGCTGATCGCTCAGGCCGATGCCGCGGAAGACTGGATCGCCCGCGCGCTCGGCCAGGACGCGGGCGGACCCTCGGGGCTGATCTGGGTCCGTCAGGGGCTCACCGCGCTGACCGATGGCTCGAAGAAGGAGAAGGACGCGGCGCTCGAAGCGCGGCGCGACCTGCTCTCCTCGGTCAGCGAGGAAGTCGAGGCGATGACCGGCGGGCGGCGCATGGACGCGGCGCTGCGACGCTGCCGCGAGGAGCTCGCGCTCTACGCCACCGGGACCGGTCGGCCGAAGACCGGCGGGCCGTGGAAAGCGGCGCAGGACCGGGTCGAGGCGCTGAGCGCCGAGCGTGACGGTCTGGCAGGGCTGACGCAGGAGCTGCATGGCGCGCTGGCGGCGCGCAACCGCGCCCGCCGCACCCTGGCCGAGCTTGCCGCCCCAGAGGCCGCGGAAGCCCGCCGCAGCCGGCTCGAGGCCGCCCGCGCCGCGCATCAGGCCGCCACGCGCCACGCCGAGGAGACCGAGGCTCTGGCCCGCAAGACCGACATGGCCCGGCTCACCGCCGCCAACGCGCAGGCCCGGCTGGACGGGCTGCGCAAGGCGCTGGCCGAACTGGCCGAGACGACGACGTTGGCCACCCAGACCGAGGGCACCGCCACGCAGGCCCGCAACGTTCACGCCGAGGCCTTCGAGGCTCAGGCGCGTGCCCAGACGGCGCTGCACGGGGCTGCCGAGGCGCTCGACCGGGCCGAGACCGAGCGCCGCCGCGCCGAGCGCGCGCAGGCGGCGCGCGACAGCGCCGACCGCCGCCGCGATCTTGTAACCCGCCTCAAGGACGCCGATCGCGCCCGCGGCGAGATGGAGCGCGCCAAGGCGGCGATCCAGGGCCCCGACGCCAAGGCGCTGCAGCGCATCGAGGCCCGCGCCGCCGATCTGACCGCCACCGAGGCCGCCCGCGATGCCCGCGCCACGCAGATCCTGATGCGCTACGCAGACGGCGCCTCGGCGCAGGTCAAACTCGACGGCCAGCCGCTTGAGGAGGGCCGCGCCCTGCCCCTGACCCGCGCGGCGCGGCTGGAGATCGACGGCCTCGGCACACTCGAGATCCGCCCGCCCGAGACCGGCGGCAGCGATCCGGTGGAGGCCGCCCGCGCCGCCCTCCGCAATGCGCTCGCCGAGATCGGTGCCGAGCGCCTCGAGGCGGCCCGCGCCGCCGCCGCCGCCCGTACTCGCGCCGAACAGGCCTTCGGCGAGGCCCGCGCGGTGCTGGGCTCGCTCGCCCCCGAGGGGCTCGATGCGCTGCGCCAGCAGCTCGCTACCCTGCCCAAGGCCGAGGAGGCCGAGGACGCCCCCGAGCTCGCCAGCGCCACCGCCGCCCACGAGGCCGCGCGCGAGGAGGAGAAGGCGCGGCGCGCCAGCCTCGCCAGCGCCGCCGAGCGGCTGTCGCAGGCGCTGTCGGAGAAGACCCGAACCGAGACCCTGCTGGCGCAGGTCAGTGACCGGCTGGCCCGCGCCCGCGCGGCCGTCGAGGGCGCGGAGAGCGACGAGGCGACGCTGGCGGCGCAGGCCGAGGCGGCCCGGCAGCAGCTCCTGCTTGCCGAGGCGGCGCAGGCGGAGAAGCTGCAAAGCGCGCCCGACCTGGCCGCGGCCGAAGCCGCTCTGGCGCGCGCGCAATCAGTCGAGGAGCAGGCCCGCCACGAGATCGAGACCCTGCGCCCCGAGCTGGCCCGCCTTGAGGAGCGCATCGCCCGCGCCGCCGGCGACGCGGTCGAGGAGCGTCTCGCAGAGACCGAGGAGACGCTGGCCGCAGCCCAGGCAGACCTCGCGAGGATCAGCCACGAGGTTGCCGCGCTCACCCGGCTCGAGCAGGCGCTCACCGCCGCCCGGACTGAAGCACGGGAGCGGTATTTTTCGCCCGTTGCCAAGGAGTTGAAGCCGCTTCTCAATCTTCTGTGGCAAGAGTCAGAGCTGACGTGGGCCGAGGATTCCCTGTTGCCGGACGGGCTCGTGCGCCAGGGACATGTCGAACCGCTCGACATCCTATCGGGCGGCACGCAGGAGCAGGTGGCGCTGCTGGTGAGGCTGGCCTTCGCGCGGATGCTGCAGGCGGCGGGCCGTGCCGCGCCGGTGATCCTCGACGATGCGCTCGTGTTCACCGATGACGACCGCATCGAGCGCATGTTCAACGCGCTGCACCGTCAGGCCGCAGACCTGCAGATCCTCGTGCTCACCTGCCGGCAGCGCGCCTTCCGCGATCTCGGCGGCCGGGCGCTGCGCTTCCAAGCACTGGACGAGACCGTCTGAGCGCCGCTCAGACCTCTCCCAGCCGGGCGTTGACCTCGTCGATGCGGCGCAGGCGAGAGCGCGCGATGGCGCCGGCGCGCTGGGTCGCGCGGCCGCCGATCTGGCTGCAGAGCGACAGCACCGCGGCGTGGCATTCCTGCACCTCGGAGCGCTCGGTCCGGCAGCGGAACTGCCAGCGCACGCCGGCTGCCGGCACATCCGAGCCGTCTGCGATCAGCGCCACGGGCACGCGGCTGCGGCGCAGCTCGTCGAGCAGCGCTTCGATGCGGCCCTCTCGGCTCCCCAGCGCCACGCAGATCACCAGGTCCTCGGGGCCGATCTCGGCCACGTGTTCTCCAAGGCTGACGCCGGGCTGCGGGATGCTGGCGCAGGTCGGTGCCACCTGCACGAGCTGGGCCTGCAGGTAATCGGCGAACACGCGGCACAGCCGGAAGCCCACCAGCCAGACCCGTCGGGCGCTCAGCACCGCGTCGGCCAGCGACTCGAGTTCCTCGGCATCGACCTGCTCATAGGTCCAGATCAGGTTGTCGATCTCCTCGCGCACGCTGTCGGAAATATCCGCCGAGCCGACCGCCGGGCGCGGCCGCACGCTGATCTGCCGGTTGGCCTGCTGGCGCTCCTCGCGCGCCGCCCTGCGGGCCGCGTCGTAATTCTCGAAGCCCAGCCGCCGCACGAAGCGCGAGACGGTGGCCTTGGACACGCCGCACAGGCGCGCAAGTTCCTGCGCGTCGTAGGACGCGAGATCGCCGGGAAAGTCGAGAAGGAAGCAACCGAGCTTGTATTCGGCTCTGTGCAGGTCGGGAAGTTGCGCACGGATACGGGCGAGAAACATAACAATAACCATTTTGAAATCAAAATTTCACACCCCATTTGTGCGGAGGTCTGATCTTTTGCGCAAGTCCCAGAGCCAAATTTAGCGTTAATCTTGTAAAAATTGCATATATCCACGGCGAGGCCCCCGTCATCAGGCGTTGCGAAACACCCCTTCGCACAACCATAAAGAAGTGAAGTGCGATCTCGTTCGGTATACCGCAGGCGCAGGAAACTTTGGTTTCACGCCTTTTCATCATTCAGATGACTGAACCGGGTTTGCGAAGGTCAGTGTCCGGCCGAGATCCAGGCCGCGAATCCCCCGACGAATGCCGCCAGCCGCTCCGCGGTGCGGTCGTCGGTGAGCCGGCCCTCGTCGTCGAACAATCCCGAGGCCTTCGAGACCATCATCCGTCCGTCGAACCACGGCCGCGTGCCCAGGGTGCGCAGCACCGGCAGCCAGGCATTCTGCGACAGGATGGTGCCGAAGCCCCCGGGCGAGGCCCCGATCAATGCCACGGGCTTGTCACGGAAGAGCGCGGCGCCATCGCCCGAGCTCATCCAGTCGATGGCGTTCTTGAACACGCCGGGGACGCTGTTGTTGTATTCCGGCGTCACCATCAGCAGCCCGTCGGCGCGATCGAGCGCGGCGCGCAGATCGAGCACCGGCTGCGGCGTGCCCTCGGCCTCGAGATCGGCATCGTAGAGCGGCACGCCGCGGATCGTGCGGGCGTCGATCTCGACCCCGTCGGGCGCGCCCTCGGTGGCAGCGCGCAGCAGCCCGGTGTTGAAACTGTTGCGGCGCAGGCTGCCCGACAATCCCAGAATGCGTGTCATCGCTGTCTCCATGCTGTCTCCCATGCAGAAGCTAGGCGGCGCGCGGCGCAGGTCCAGCCGCCGCATGGGCGGCGCGCTCGAGCGCCGGGTAGCGCAGCGCCAGGGTGAGCCCGCGCGCCACGAAGGAGATCTGCATCGCCAGCCAGAGCCCGTGGTTTTCGAGCGGCCCGAGAAACACCGCCAGCGCGACGCAGTAGAGTGCCGCCGACACGATCATCATGTTGCGCATGTCGCGCGAGCGGGTGGCGCCGATGAAGATGCCGTCGAACATGGTCAGCCCGAGCTGGGTGAACGGCGCGAGGACCATCCACGGCAGGTAGGCGCGCGCCTCGGCGCGGACCTGCGGATCGGTTGCCATGATGTCGATGATCGACGGCCCGAAGCGCCAGAACACCAGCGCCATCAGCGCCGCCGTGGCCATCGCCCAGAGGCTGGTGAGCACCGCGCCGCGGCGCAGGAGCTGCACCTGCCCGGCGCCGAAGGCCCGGCCCACCAGCGCCTCGGCGGCGAAGGCGAAGCCGTCGAGCGCGTAGCCGGTGATCATCAGGAATTGCAGCAACACCTGGTTGGAGGCCAGCGTCACGTCGCCGAACTTGCCGCCGATCAGCAGGAAGGAGACGAAGATCGCCTCGAGCAGCAGCGAGCGGATCAGGATGTCGGTGTTGACCACCGCCATGCGCTTGAGGCGCAGCCGGTCGAAAATGCGCGGCCAGTGGCGCGCGGCCGGCAGGCCCAGCGTGGCGCGGCAGAGCCAGAGCCCCATGGCGAGGCCCGACCATTCGGCGATGAAGGTGGCGATGGCGACGCCCTCGACGCCCCAGCCGAGCCCCAGCACGAAGACGAGGTCGAGCACCACGTTGATGGCGTTCATCCAGAGCTGCAGCACGAAGACGCCGCGGGTGCGCTCCTGCGCGATGAGCCAGCCGGTGATGCCGTAGATCGCGATGGCGGCGGGCGCCGACCAGATGCGGATCTGCATGTAGCTGCGGGCCAGCGCCTCGACCTCGGGCGAGGCCGGCGAGACCGCGAAGGCAGCGGAGAAGATGCCCCATTGCGCCGCGATCAGCAGCACGCCACCGGAGAGACCGATGATCAGCGCGCGGGTCAGCAGCGCCGCGACCTCGGCCCGGTCCCCGGCGCCGGCGGCCTGCGCCGCGAGCCCCACCGTGCCCATGCGCAGGAAGCCGAACACCCAGTAGATCGCCGACAGCACGATGGCCCCGACCCCCACCGCGGCGATCGGCTCGGGCTGCGGGATCTGCCCCACCACACCGGTATCGACGGCGCCGAGGATCGGGATCGTCACGTTCGACAGTAGGATCGGGATGGCGATCTTGAGGACGCGGGAATGCGTGATGGGGGTGGCGGGGGTGGTCTCGGACATGAACTGGCTCGATCTGGGAGCCCGCAGACCCCACGCACGGATGCGGGATGGACACATGCGCGGCCTCGGGACGAGAACTCGCGCGGCCGCGGGATGGAAAGCGGAGAGTCGGGGGCGCTGCCCCCGTCCGCGCGAGCGCGGACTCCCCCGGAGTATTTGTGACGTAAAGAAGCCCGGGCGCGGGCTGCGGGCGGTCGGGTCAGCCCTCCTTGCGGGGCATCAGGAAATGGGCATGGGCCTGGGCGATGGGGCGGTCGTGATTGTCCTGCCAGGCTTCGGCCCGGACGCTGGCATAGCGGCGGCCGGAGCGGGTCACGTGGGCGCGGGCATAGGCGTCGCGCGGCAGGCCCGAGCGCAGGTAGTCGACGGTGAAATCAATGGTCTTGGGCAGGCGCGGCAGGTTGCCGGCCTCGAGCGCCTCGAGGGTGAGCGCGCCGCTCTCGACATCTTCCCAGAGCAGGCCCCAGCTCAGGGTGATGATCGCGGTGACCTCGAGGAAGGCTGCGGTGACGCCGCCATGCAGCGCCGGCAGCTGCGGGTTGCCGATCAGCTTGTCATCGTAGTTCAGCACCCCTGTCAGCTCGTCGCCGCGGCGGTCGAAGGAGATGTTGAGGAAGCGGATATAGGGCACCCGGCCGGCCAACGCCGTGAGCGCCGCGTCGCGGCGTTGCTTGACCACCTGCACCGGCTCCGGCGGACGGCGGTTCATGTCGCGCCCTCCACGGTGAAGGTGCCGGTGGCGGTGGCGACCGGGTTGTCGGGGTCGTCGTCATGGGCGGTGGCCCGCACGAAAGCCACCGAGCGGGTCACGTGGTGGCACTCGGCCCGCGCCACGATGGCCTGACCGGGGGTCGCGGCGCGCAGATAATCGATGCGCAGGCTGATCGTGGCGGTGCCGCCGGGATTGCTGGGATGCGACATGGTCGCCGCGCCGCCGCAGGTGTCCATCAGGGTCGAGACCGCGCCGCCATGGATCACCCCAGTGTCGGGATCGCCGACCAGCTGCGGATCGTAGGGCATGCGGATCACCGCGATGCCGTCGTGAATCTCGGTGATCTCGAGCTTCAGCGCCCGCGCCTGCGGCACCAGGTTGATGAACTCGCGCGCGAGCTCGGTCTTGTCGACATGCATGCGACGCCTCCGTGACTGTCGCGGTCTTTATGCGGGCGCGACAGGGGCTTCGCAAGGCTCTGCCGATTGAGTTGCGCAGCCCGCCCCGGCGCACTAGGTTCCGCATCACGATCAAGGAGGAGCAGATGAGCGAGACCCGTCTCAGCTTCAAGGAGATGTGCGAGCGTTTCGAAGTGACGCCGCGAACCCTGCGATACTACGAGTATATCGAACTGCTCTCCCCCGACCGGGAGGGCCGCTCGCGCTATTACGGCCCCCGCGAGGTGGCACGCATGGTGCTGATCTTGCGCGGCCGCCGCTTCGGCTTCCAGCTCGAGGACATCCGGCAATGGCTGGAGATGCGCGAGCAGGAAGGCAGCCAGGCGCAGATGCAGGCCTGGCTCGAGATGGCCGACCGGCAGATGCTGGAGCTGGCCGAACAGAAGCGCCAGCTCGACGAGGCCATGGCCGAGCTCAAAGCGCTTCGGGACGACACCGCGAAATCGCTCGACGGCTGAGCGCCGTCATCCGAATCCCTCGCGAGCCCGACCTGGCGCGCCGCCTCGCCTGCCCCGAGCCCGACACACCGCAAGCGCTTTGGCAAATCGCCGGCGCGATGCGCTCACGCGCGCCGATTTCGGTTTCGCGGAACGCCTGCTTTACGTAACGAAATGTCGCCCGAACGCGGGTGACGCGAAAGGAAGTTACGTCAACTTCGAAGTGACGTAGCGTCTGAGTTACGTCAACCAAATTTGCCATTGTAAGACTCGGCTCGAAAGCGCACCTCACCCGGCATCTTAACGCTACGTGAGGGGAGCAAGACCAATGAGCGACGAGCAGATGATGACGATCCGGGAAATGTGCGACATGTTCGACGTCACCCCCCGGACTCTGCGTTTCTACGAGCAGAAGGAGCTGCTCTTCCCGGTTAGGGAAGGACAGAAACGGCTCTTCACCCGGCGCGACCGCGCCCGGCTCAAGCTGATCCTGCGCGGCAAGCGCTTCGGCTTCAGCCTCGAGGAGATCCGCCAGCTGCTCGACCTGTACGACATGGGCGACCAGCAGCACACGCAGATCGCCCGCACCTACGAGATCGCCCAGCAGCGGCTCGACGACCTGCAGAAGCAGCGCGACGAGCTCGATGCCGCGATCAACGACCTGAAGGACCAGCTGGCATGGGGCGAGAGGATGCTCCAGCAGCTGCAGCAGAAAAAGGCCGGCTGACCCGTCAGCCGGAGGCATGAAGGAGGAGACATATGCCGAGCTACACCGCCCCCGTGAAGGACATGCAGTTCGTGCTGCACGACGTTCTCGACGTCAGCAGCACCGGCATTCCGGGCTATGACGAGCTCGACCGCGACACCACCGCGGCGATCCTCGACGAGGCGGCGAAACTCGCCGAGAACGTGCTCGCCCCGCTGAACCCGGTGGGCGACGCACAGGGCTGCATGCTGGAGAACGGCGTCGTACGCACCCCCGAGGGTTTCCACGACGCCTTCAACCAAATGCGCGAGGGCGGCTGGCCGGCGCTGGATTGCGATCCCGCCTATGGCGGCCAGGGCCTGCCCTATCTCGTCTCCACCGCGGTGGGCGAGATGTTCTCCTCCGCCAACATGGCCTTCAACATGTACCAGGGCCTGACCCATGGCGCCTATAATGCCATCCATGCCCATGGCTCGGACGAGCAGAAGGCCACCTACCTGCCCAAGATGGTGAGCTGCGAGTGGGGCGGGACGATGAACCTGACCGAGCCCCATTGCGGCACCGATCTCGGCCTGATCAAGACGAAGGCCGAGCCGCAGGAGGACGGCACCTACAAGATCACCGGCTCGAAGATCTGGATCTCGGCCGGCGAGCACGACATGGTCGACAACATCATCCACCTGGTGCTGGCCAAGATCCCCGGCGGGCCGGAGGGTGTGAAGGGCATCTCGCTGTTCATCGTGCCGAAATTCATGGTCAACGAAGACGGCTCGCTGGGCGACCGGAACGCGGTGAGCTGCGGCGGTCTCGAGCACAAGATGGGCATTCACGGCAACGCCACCTGCGTGATGAACTACGATGGCGCCACCGGCTTCCTCGTCGGCGAGGCGCACAAGGGCATGCGGGCGATGTTCACCATGATGAACGAGGCCCGGCTCGGCGTCGGCCTGCAGGGCTATGCGCAGGGCGCGGTGGCCTATCAGAACGCGCTTGGTTTCGCCAAGGACAGGCTGCAGGGGCGCGACGTGACCGGCGCCAAGAACCCCGAGGGGCCGGCGGATTCGATCATGGTGCACCCGGATGTGCGCCGCAACCTGATGGACCAGAAGGCGCTGACCGAGGGCGCGCGCGCGCTGGTGTTCTGGGGTGCGTCGCTGATCGACCAGGCGCATCGTTCCGGTGACAAGGATGCCGAGGGGCTGATTTCGCTGCTGACCCCGGTGATCAAGGGGTTCCTCACCGACAAGGGCTTCGAGACCACGGTGCTGGCGCAGCAGACTCTGGGCGGCTCGGGCTTCACCCGGGAATGGGGGCTCGAGCAGTTCGTTCGCGATGCCCGCATCACGATGATCTACGAGGGCACCAACGGCATCCAGTCGCTCGATCTGGTCGGGCGCAAGCTGGCGCAGGATGGCGGCAAGCACGTCATGGCCTTCTTCGAGATGGTCAAACGCTTCATCGCCGAGAACAAGGGCCAGGACGAAGCCTTCGACGCGCAATTCCTCGAGCCGCTGAAGGCCGCGTCGAAGGATCTGCAGCAGGCCGGCATGTTCTTCATGCAGAAGGGCATGAAGAACCCCAACGAGGCGCTGTCG
This sequence comes from Salipiger bermudensis, assembly GCF_019801965.1. Lineage (GTDB taxonomy): Bacteria > Pseudomonadota > Alphaproteobacteria > Rhodobacterales > Rhodobacteraceae > Salipiger > Salipiger bermudensis_A. The sequence continues at coordinate 37,552 of NZ_JAHVIA010000010.1, read as the reverse complement.
GGGTCGTATGACTTCATGCATCTCTTCGGCCATGTCTGCCTTGGCCTGATGTGGGCGCGCATGGCGCTGGCGGCGAGGGCCGGGCTCGAGACCGAGGGCGCCGACCGTGCCTTCCTCAACGCCAAGATGGCCACGGGGCGCTACTACATGGCGCGCCAGCTGCCCGCGACCCGCACCCACCTGGCGCGGATTGAGAGCGGCGCCGAGCCGGTGATGGCGCTGGACGTCGAGAGCTTCTGACGCGAGGGTGGCGGCGGGGCCATGCGCCCCGCCGATCCCCCACCGTAGGAGAGAGACCTTGCCGAAACGCTTCCGCCTGACCCGCCGCCTGTCCGTCGCCATGACCGAGGACGGCTATCGCGGCCTGCGGCGCTTCGCCGGCGAGGCGGGGCTCGACGAGGGCGAGGCGCTGTCCTTCCTCTTCGAGCATTTCGACAGCGTCACCGACAGCGAGCTGCTGGCGCACCGGCTGCGGCTGTTCAACGCCGAGCTGGAGGCGCGCAAGCGCTAGGCTCGTCGCGACATCACACGGCGCGACACCACACGACGAGACAGTCGTCACGACAGCGGCAGCGGCAGGGAGGGCCAATGCGCAGCATGATCGCCATAGACCCGGCCTCCGCGCCGATCCCACGTGAGGGACCGGGGGTTTCACACCCCCGGACCCCCGTGGAGTATTTGGGACGTAAAGAAGCAGGGGATCCGCACATCGGGCCCACTGCCGCGCGGCGGGGAATCCCCGCGACAGCATCTCGGGCAGCTCTCGGGTCACGCCGCCGCCCGGCCAGTGCTGCGGCAAGACGGCGGCGCTTCTCCACGTGCGGTCATCGGCTCTCCAGCCTGTACCGCGCAGACAGCCTAGCGCGTTCGAGGTTAACACGGGGTTACCCGCTCGCGGCGGCAGCCCCTTCTCTTCGTCGAAAATACTCCGCGGGGGTGCGGGGGTGCGAAACCCCCGCTCCGGCCCAAGCCACAAGCGCATCCGAAAGGACGATCGCATGACCATCCAACTCTATTGCTTCGGTGAATCCGGCAATGCCTACAAGGCCGCCCTGCCCCTCGCGCTCTCCGGGCTCGACTGGCAGCCGGTCAAGGTCGACTTCTTCAACGGCGAGACCCGCAGACCCGACTATCGCGCCCGGATCAACGAGATGGGCGAGGCACCGGTGCTGGTGGATGGCGACATCAAGCTGACCCAGTCCGGCGTCATCCAGATGTACATCACCGAGAAGACCGGCCGCTTCGGCGGCGCCACACTCGAGGAGGCCCGCGAGGTGATGCGCTGGGTGTTCTGGGACAACCACAAGCTCTCGAGCCAGGCCGGCATGACCCGCTTCCTGATGAACTTCCTGCCGCAGGACAAGCGCCCCGCAGAGGTCATCGCCTTCACCCAAGCGCGGCTCAAGGCCGCCTACCAGGTGCTGAACGCCCATCTCGAGGGACGTGACTGGATCGTCGGCGAGGGCCCGACCCACGCGGATTTCTCCTGCTGCGGCTACCTGTTTTATCCCGAACCCTTCGGCTTCGCCCGCGGCGACTGGCCGGAGATCGATCGCTGGCTGTCGAACATCGAGGCGCTCGACGGCTGGAAACACCCATACGACCTGATGCCCGGCTCCCCTGCGGACCGGGCCTGAGAGGAGGAGCAGAATGACTGAAGCCTATATCTACGATGCCGTGCGCACCCCGCGCGGCAAGGGCCGCAAGGACGGCGCCCTGCACGAGCTGACCTCGCTGCGGCTTTCGGCGCTGACGCTGAACGCGCTGAAGGAGCGCAACGGGCTCGAGGGCCACGCCGTCGAGGACGTGATCTGGGGCAACGCCACGCAGGTGGCCGAACAGGGCGGCTGCCTGGCGCGCTCCGCGGTGCTGGCCTCGGATCTCGACGAGCGCATCCCGGGCCTGTCGATCAACCGCTTCTGCGCCAGCGGCATGGAGGCGGTGAACCTCGCCGCCAACCAGGTGCGCGGCGGCGCCGGTGACGGCTACATCGCCGGCGGGGTCGAGATGATGGGCCGGGTCGCCATGGGCAGCGACGGCGCCGCCATTGCGGTCGACCCGAGCCTTGCCATGAAGACCTATTTCGTGCCGCAGGGCATCTCGGCCGACATCATCGCCACCGAGTACGGCTTCACCCGCGATGACGTCGACGGGCTCGCCGTCGAGAGCCAGCGCCGCGCCGCCGAGGCCTGGGCCGACAACCGCTTCGCGCGCTCGGTCTTCACCGTGCGCGACCAGAACGGCGTCGCCATCCTCGACCGCGACGAATACATGCGCCCGGGCACCGACATGCAGTCGCTGGGCGGGCTCAAGCCCTCGTTCAAGGAGATGGGCGAGGTGATGCCGGGCTTCGACCAGCTGGCGCTGATGAAATACCCGCATCTGGAGAAGATCGAGCACGTCCATCATGCCGGCAACTCCAGCGGCATCGTCGATGGCTCGGCCGCGGTCCTGATCGGCTCCAAGGCCTTCGGCGAGGCGCATGGCCTCAAGCCGCGCGCGCGCATCCGCGCCACCGCCAAGATCGGAACCGATCCGACCATCATGCTGACCGGCCCCGTCCCTGTCACCGAGAAGATCCTCGCCGACAGCGGCATGGCGATCTCCGACATCGATCTCTTCGAGGTCAACGAGGCCTTCGCGAGCGTCGTGCTGCGCTTCATGCAGGCCTTCGACGTCGATCAGAGCAAGGTCAACGTCAATGGCGGCTCGATCGCCATGGGCCACCCGCTCGGCGCCACCGGCGCCATCATCATCGGCACCCTGCTCGACGAGCTCGAGCGCAGCGGCAAGGGCACCGGCCTTGCCACGCTCTGCGTCGCCTCGGGCATGGGCGCCGCCACCATCATCGAACGCGTGTGACGGGAGGAGACCGGATCATGAGCCAGGAATTCACCATGCAGACCGACGCCGAGGGCGTCGCGACCATCACCTGGGACACCCCGGGAAAGAGCATGAACGTGATGAGCATCGAGGGCTTCCAGCAGCTCGACGCGCTCATCGACGCGGCGCTTGTGGATGAGGCCGTCAAGGGCATCGTCCTGACCTCCGGCAAGGCGGGCAGCTTTGCCGGCGGCATGGACCTCAACGTGATTGCCAAGATGCGCGAGGATGGCGGCGACGATCCCGCGAAGAGCATCTTCGAGGGCATCATGCAGATCCACACCATCCTGCGGAAGATCGAGCGCGCGGGCATGGACGACAAGAACAAGGGCGGCAAGCCGATCGCCTGCGTGCTGCCCGGCACCGCGCTCGGCATCGGCTTCGAGATCCCGCTGGCCTGCCACCGGATCTTCGCCGCCGACAATGCCAAGGCGAAGATCGGCCTGCCCGAGATCATGGTCGGCATCTTCCCCGGCGCCGGCGGCACCACGCGGCTGTCGCGCAAGCTCGGCGCCATGGCGGCCTCGCCCTTCCTGCTGGAAGGCAAGCTGGTCGACCCCAAGAAGGCCAAGAGCGCCGGACTGATCGACGAAGTCTGCGAGGATCCGCTGGCCGCGGCCCAGGCCTGGGTGCTGGCGGCCAACCCCGCCGACATCATCAAGCCGTGGGATGCCAAGGGCTACAAGATGCCCGGCGGCGCCCCCTATCACCCGGCGGGCTTCATGACCTTCGTCGGCGCCTCGGCGATGGTGCATGGCAAGACAAAGGGCGTCTACCCGGCGGCCAAGGCGATGCTCTCGGCGGTCTATGAAGGCGCGCTGGTGCCCTTCGACACGGCGCTAACGATCGAGGCGCGCTGGTTCACCAACGTGCTGCTCAACCCGTCGTCGAGCGCGATGATCCGCTCGCTCTTCATCAACAAGGAAGCGCTCGAAAAGGGCGCCAACCGGCCCGACGTGCCGGACCAGAAGGTGAAGAAGGTCGGCGTGCTTGGCGCCGGCATGATGGGCGCCGGCATCACGCTGGTCTCGGCCATGGCCGGGATCGAGGTGGTGCTGCTCGACCAGTCGCTCGAAGCCGCCGAAAAGGGCAAGGCCTACACCGCCTCCTACATGGACAAGGGCATCGCACGGAAGAAGGCCACGGCGGAGAAGAAGGAGGCCGCCCTCTCCCTCATCACCGCCACCGACGATTACGCCCGGCTTTCGGGCTGCGACCTGATCGTCGAGGCGGTGTTCGAGGACCCCAAGGTCAAGGCCGAGGTCACCCGGAAGGTGCTCGAACACGTGGGCGAGGACTGCATCTTCGCCACCAACACCTCGACCCTGCCGATCACCGAGCTCGCCAAGGCCTCGAACAGCCCTGAGCAGTTCATCGGCATCCACTTCTTCTCGCCGGTCGAGAAGATGATGCTGGTGGAGATCATCAAGGGCAAGGAAACCGGCACCCGCGCCGTGGCCAAGGCGCTCGACTTCGTGCGTCAGATCCGCAAGACGCCGATCGTGGTCAATGACGCACGCTTCTTCTACGCCAACCGCTGCATCATCCCCTATATCAACGAGGGCATCCGCATGGTGGCCGAGGGCGTCGAGCCGGCGCTGATCGAGAACGCCGCCAAGCTCGTGGGCATGCCGCTGGGGCCGCTGCAGCTGGTCGACGAAACCTCGATCGATCTCGGCGTGAAGATCGCCAAGGCGACCCGCGCAGCGATGGGCGATGCCTATCCCGACGGCGCGGTCGACGAGGTGGTGTTCTGGATGGCCGACGAGGGCCGTCTCGGGCGCAAGGCCAATGCCGGCTTCTACGACTACGACGAGAAGGGCAAGCGCCAGCTCCTCTGGGAGGGCCTCGCGGCGAAATACCCGGTCGCGGAAGCGCAGCCCTCGCTGATCGAGGTGCAGCACCGCCTGCTCTTCGTGCAGGTGCTGGAAGCGGTCCGCGCGCTCGAGGAAGGCGTTCTCGAAGACATCCGCGAAGGCGATGTCGGCGCCATCCTCGGCTGGGGCTTCGCGCCGTGGTCGGGCGGTCCGTTCTCCTGGCTCGACATCCTGGGCTCTGCCTATGCCGCCGAGCGCTGCGACCAGCTGACGGCGGCCTATGGCGACCGCTTCGCCTGCCCGGATCTGCTGCGCGAGATGGGCGACGAGGGCGAGGGCTTCTACGAGCGCTTCACCGCGCCGCAGGACGCCGCCGCCTGACCTCTCAGACCAGATCGGGGCGCCCTTTCGGGGCGTCCCGACACGGTTTGTTGAAGCCGCCGCCCCGTGAAATCTCCACGAGCGCGCCTATGTTAGCGGGTGACGCTGCAACGCAGCGGATACGTTTTTACAGACCATTCACGGAGATATAGATGACCTGTTCGATCATGGTCCGCGCCATTCCCCGGCCCGGACAGGATACCCGTCTCAAGACCCTCGCCTCTCAGCTGGCCGAAGCGGCCCGCGTCGAGCCCGGCACGATCCGCTTCGACGCGCTCAGCGAGAAAGGCGGCAGCGTCGTGCTGATGGCCGAATACGAAAGCCCTGAGGCCTATGACGCGCATATGCAGGCGCCCCATACGCAGGCCTTCCGCAAGGCGCTGGAGCGCATCGCCGAAGGCAGCGGCGCAACCGTTACGCCTCTTGCGCGTCTCGCCTGAGACCGACTATGGTGCCCGTCGCGGGCCCGTAACCGCCCGGGCGCCAAGCGCGTTGCCCGGGCCGCTGGCAGCCGGCCACCGCCCCCGCGCAACGCCTTGCCGAGTTCCGGCGAAGGCTCTCCACGCCCGGGCGACGGCCCTCTGCCACATTTTTGCCACATTTCCGTATCATCTTGTTCTTCCCCCGCTTTGTGCGCCCTTCACCGTCGGCCAGCGGGTCTCGGCGCCCTGCCCCGAGACTGCCGTCGCGGCCGCCCCAACAGGAAAGCCGGAGACCCGTCCGCGAAGATACGCATGACCCGATACATCCTCCCCCACACGCTGGCCGAACAGATCGCAGATGGGATCGTGCTTGTGCTGGGGGTATGTTTCGCGGTCGGAGCGGTCTCGGCGCTCTTCGTCTGGGCCAGCCTCGAGGGCAGCCCCGGCGCGATGTGGCCGCTGATCCCCTACGCGCTCGGGCTGATCGGAAGCTTCGGCTTCTCTGCGGCCTATAACCTCACCCTGCACGCCCCCACCCGCGCCGTGCTGCGCCGCTTCGATCACGCCGCGATCTACCTGCTGATCTCGGGCACCTACACGCCGATGGCCCTGCTCGGCATCGGCGGCACCGAGGGGCTGGCGCTGACCGCGGCGTCCTGGACGATCTCCGCGGTGGGCATCACGCTCAAGCTGCGCTCGATCCACCGCTGGGCGCGGCTCGGCTTCGCGCTCTACCTCGCCCAGGGCTGGCTCGGCGGCATCGCCGCCTGGCCCTTCCTCAAGGCGCTGTCGCCCGAGGCGCTGATCCTGCTGGTGGCGGGTGGTCTGGTCTACACCGTCGGGACGATCTTCCACCATTCCAACCGCATCCCCTATGCCCGCGCAATCTGGCACGGCCACGTGCTCGCCGCCGCCGCCAGCCATTACGCCGCGATCATCCTCGTCGCGCGCTGACGCGCGACTCCTCGGTCGCAGCCCGCCTGCCCGACCAGCCCCTGACCACCGCGCCCGCGGCACCGTCCGGCCTGCCTCCGGCGGGAGTATTTTCGACGAAGAGAAGCCAGGGGCGCTCTCCCCGTGTCTTCTCTGGTTCCAAAATACCTCGGGGGTGAATGCGGCTCTGCCGCAGAGGGGGCAGCGCCCCCTGATCGGGCGATGATCGCACTGCACTTGGTATCATGCCGGATATACGCTTCCCGCCCACCGAAATGGTTGCATGTCTGGAGCACTCATCCCTTTCAGGTCTTCGTTCCAGGGACCCGGCCCGGCGTTTGCCTGGCAGCTCCTCGCGTCAATAATCTGGCAGATCGTGCATCCTCGTCGTCGCGGAGTGAGCCGGAAGGCAGAGACTCACCGGACTTGCAAATTGCGCGGAGCAGAGGGCAGCCCCTCTTTTCCGCATGAAAAAGCTACTCTGCCCGGGGATTTGCCGAACAGCCGCGCGGACTGGGGGGATGACCAGAGCGGCGTGGGATCCCGGATAAGAGAGCAGCGGGCCGACCGGCTCGCTGCTCTCCTTGCCGTGCGAGCCGGGGGCTCAGGTCCGTTCGGCCACGCTGCGCTGGTACGCGTCCAGGGCGTCGATCAATTGCGTCCCGGTGGGCCGCTCGGTGCGGGCGCAGAACTCGGACCAGACGGCTCCGTGGGGCAGGCTCTTGAACTCCTCGGTGAGCATGAGCCGCGCCGTGAAGTCGAGCCCCGTTTCGGCGGCCCGCAACCGCTCGATCGGCATCAGCAAGGCCTCGAGAAGCGCCTTTTGCATGTTGCGCACGCCAATCACCCAGGCGGCTGTCCGGCTGATCGTGGCATCGAAGAAGTCGAGGCCGATCCGCGTCCGCGCCAGCAGATCGGCAAAGACGATCTCCTGCGCCATGGCCCGGATGCTGTCGTCGAGCAGGATGACGTGGTCGCTGTCCCAACGCATCGGGCGCGACACGTGCAGAAGGATATCCTGCACCGAAAGCGCCACGGCGGTGAGCTTGTCGGCCACGTTCTCCGTGGGGTGGAAATGCCCCATGTCGAGGCAGAGCGCGGTCTGATTGCGGATCGCGTAGCCCATGTAGAACTCGTGGCTGCCCACGGTCATGGCCTCGACCCCGATCCCGAAGAGCTTGCATTCCACCGCGTCCAGCAGATGCGCCCTGTCGTGTTCCGGCGCAAGCATCGCATCGAGCGATGCCTCCAGCCGCCGGCGCGCGCCCATGCGGTCGACCGGGTTGTCCTTGGAGCCGTCCGGGACCCAGATGTTGTTCACCACCTCGCTGCCCTGCGCGGCCCCCATCTGCGCCGCAATCTCGCGGCAGCGCCTGCCGTGCTCGATCCAGAAGTCGCGGATCCCCTGATCGGGATGCGACAGCGTGAGGTTGTCGTCCGCCTTGGCGTGGGCAAAGAAGGTCGGATTGAAGTCGAGCTTCACCCCTTGCTCCGCCGCCCAATCGACCCAGGGCAGGAAGTGCCGATACTCGATCTCGTCGCGATCCGGCGTCTCTTCGGTATCGAGATAGAAGGCGTGCAGGTTCAGCCGATGCCTGCCCGGGATCAGCCCATAGGCGAACTCGAGATCGGCGCGCAGCTCTTCCGGGGTGCGGGCGCGGCCGGGGTGGTTGCCCGTCGCCTGAATGCCGCCGCCGGAGGTGCCCGTGGCCGCCTCGAAGCCGCGCACATCGTCGCCTTGCCAGCAATGCATGGAAATCGGGATGGTCGAGAGGGTGCGCAGCGCGGCTTCGGTGTCGACACCCCATTCGGCAAAGGCCTCGCGGGCCAGTTCATACGTCATTGATATCCTCCCAAAGTGGCTCGCCGACCCACCCTGACCCACGACGGGCCGGGTGGGTCCTGGATCCACCGAAGCGTCAGCGCGTGAACGCCTCCTTGTTGCCCGCATCGACGTTGATGATGTTGCCGGTGGACTTGGCCGATCGGTCCGAGGCCAGAAAATAGGCTGCCTCCGCGATGTCCTCCGGCAGCACCGACCGCTTCAGCATGGAGCGCTGGCGGTACATCTCCTCGAGCCCGCCCTTGTCGGTGCCATAGGTCGAGGCGCGCTGTTCCAGCCATTCGCCTTCCCAGATCTTCGACCCGCGCAGCACCGCATCGGGGTTCACCACGTTGACGCGGATGCCCGCCTCGGCGCCTTCGAGTGCGAGGCAGCGGGCGAGGTGGATTTCCGATGCCTTAGCCGTGCAGTAGGCCGAGGCGTTGGGCGAGGCCGCGAGACCGTTCTTGGACGCGACAAACACCACCGAACCGCCGATATCCTGCACCCTCATCACCTTGAACGCCTCCCGCGAGACAAGGAAGTAGCCGGTGGACAGGATGTCCATGTTCTTCTGCCAGAGCGCGAGGGAAGTGTCCTCGATCGGCGCAGACGACGCGATCCCGGCGTTTGAGACGAGGATGTCGATGCCGCCGTATTCCACCGCCAGATCGGCATAGGCCGCTGCGACGGCGGTCTCATCCGTCACGTTCATCGTCACGCCACGCACCACGTCGCGCCCGTAGGTCTGGACCAGGGCCTCCTGCGCCTGCTCCAGCGCGTCCGCATTGATGTCTGCCAGCATGACGCAGGCGCCCTCGGACAGGTAACGCTCCGCGGTCGCCATGCCGATGCCGCCCGCGCCGCCGGTGACCAGGGCCACGCGGCCCGCCATCGACTTCGGTTTCGGCATGCGCTGGAGCTTGGCCTCCTCGAGCAGCCAGTACTCGATGTCGAAGGCTTCCTGCTCGGGCAGACCGACGTATTCCGATACCGAGGACGCGCCGCGCATCACGTTGATCGCGTTGACATAGAACTCGCCCGAGATCCGCGCCGTCGCCTTGTCCTTGGCAAAGGTGATCATGCCGACGCCCGGCACGAGGTAGACCACCGCGTTCGGATCGCGCAGCGCGGGGCTGTCATCGTGCTTGCAGCGGTCGTAATAGGCCGCGTAGTCGTCACGGTAGGCGGAGATCTGCGCCGCGAGCCCGTCCAGCACGGCGTCGATGTTGTTCTGCGCCGGGTCGAAATCGACCACCAGCGGGCGGATCTTGGTGCGCAGGAAGTGGTCCGGGCAGGAGGTTCCCAGGGCCGCCAGGTCCCGCATGTCCTTCGCATTGACGAATTCCAGAACCGCGGCGCTGTCCTCGAAATGGCCGACCATGTGCTGGTTGCCGGAGACGAAGCCACGAATGGCGGGCATCAGGCGCGCCGCCACCGCACGCCGCTCGTCAGGCGGCAACGACTCGTACACAGCGCCGCCAAACGCCGCGACCCCGGCGGTCTTGTCAGCGAACCAGTCCATCGCCTTCTGGATGATCTCCAAGGTCAGCTCGTAGCACGCCTTGGCATCGTCATCCCAGGTGAAGAGCCCGTGGCTTTCCAGAACGACCCCCTTGGCCTCGGGGTTCTCCAGCGCGAATGTCTCCAGCCAGAGGCCCAGCTCGTAACCCGGCTTCTTCCACGGCAGCCAGCCGATCTCGTCACCGAAGATCTCCTGCGTCAGCTCCTTGGAATTCTTCGAGGCCGCGATGGCGATGATGGCATCCGGGTGCATGTGGTCGACGTGCTTCTTGGGCACGTAGGCATGCAGAGGCGTGTCGATCGAGGCCGCGCGGGCGTTCAGGTTGAAGGTGCAATGCGGCAGGTACCCGACCATCTCGTCTTCGAACTCGACACCGCGATACTTGCCCTTCAGCGCGCGCAGTTTGTCCATGTAGAGCGTGGCGAAGCCGTCCATCTTGATGGAACCGACATCGCCGCCCGATCCCTTCACCCAAAGCACCTCGACCTGCTCGCCGGTGAGCGGATCGGTCTCCATCACCTTTGCCGAGGTGTTGCCACCGCCGTAGTTGGTGATTCGCTTGTCGGAGCCCAGAAGGTTCGAGCGATAGAGCAGCTTCTCGGGCTCGCTCATGGCCTTTGCGCGGGCATCGTCCCACAGGTTTTGAAGCCGGTTTTCGGCGCGGGTCAGCATGGTCATCCTCCCTAGAACGCCGCAAGGTGCGGCCTCTTCTCTGGCGCTCAGCCTGAGCGGATACATCATGCAAGTCAAGCAAAACCGATCAAAAGCAATCACCAATAATTGCCTTATGATCGAAAATGAAAGAAAATGATTGACCTAAACGGTGGATCAGGCATTCTTGAGCTCAGGGAGGACGAAATGCACGAAACGGAACGCCACAGGATCATTCTATCCGCGGTTCAGGAACGCCCCATCGTGACGGTGGCGGAGCTGGTCGTGCTGACGGAGACATCCGAGGCAACCATTCGCCGCGACATCGCGACCCTTGACGGGCAGAAGCGGCTGCGTCGCGTGCGTGGCGGGGCCGAAGCCCTGACGCCCCCCGCCCTGCCCGGCCTGGCGGGGCGACCGTTCTCCGTGAACCAGACGATCAACGCCGAGGCCAAGGCGGCGATTGCCCGCGAGGCAGTGGCGCTCTGCGCCGACGGCGAGCCGATCATCATCAACGGCGGCACCACCACATTCCAGATGGTACACCCGCTGGCGAACCGTCGAGTGCAGGTCCTGACCAACAGCTTTCCCATCGCGGAACACCTGCTGCGCCACAGCAAGAACACGGTGATGGTGCCGGGCGGCGCGATCTATCGCGAGCAGAACATCATCCTGTCGCCGTTCGATCATGACATGACGCGGCATTTCTATGCCCGGCGCATGTTCATGGGGGCGCATGGGCTCGGCCCGATCGGGCTGATGGAGAGCGATCCGCTACTGATCCAGGCGGAGGAGAAGCTGATCGGTCAGACGGATGAGCTGGTGGTGCTGGTGGACAGCTCGAAATTCGAGAACCGGTCGAGCCTCGTGCTCTGCCCGCTCGAAAGGATCGATATCGTCATCACCGATGAAGGCATACCGGACCGCGCTGCCTCGATGCTCGAGGCAGCCGACATCCGGGTCATCGTGGCGCAGGGAAGCGCCGCGCGTGAAGCGAACGCCGGCTAGGGCGCTCACACTTAGGGAGGAAAGACCATGAAACTGACACGCAGATTGTTTGGCGGCGCCGCGATGGCCGCAGCGCTGATGACCGGATCGGTGGCACAGGCCCAGGACCCCGTGCGCATCGCGCTGGTGGTCAAGGCACTGGGCATCGGCTTCTTCGAGGCTGCCGCAAAGGGGGCGGAGGAGGCCGCCGCCGAGCTCGGCAATGTCGAGGTGATCTACACCGGCCCGACCGACACCACGGCCGAGGGGCAGATCGAGGTGATCAACGCCCTGATCGCGCAGCAGGTCGACGCCATCGCCGTGTCGGCCAATGACACAGACGCGCTCGTTCCGGCGCTCAAGAAGGCGATGCAGCGCGGCATCTCGGTGATCTCCTGGGATAGCGGCGTCGCCCCCGAGGGTCGGCAGCTGCACCTGAACCCGTCGTCCAACCCGCTGATCGGCAACATGATCATCAAGCTCGCCGCCGATGAGCTGCCGGAGGGCGGCAAGGTCGCGGTGCTGTCCGCCACCACCACCTCGACGAACCAGAACATCTGGATCGAGGAGATGAACAAGGTGCTGGGCAACTACGAGGGCATCGAGGTGGTCGGCACGGTCTATGGCGACGATCTCGCCGACAAGTCCTACCGCGAGGCCACCGGCCTGATGCAGACCTACCCGGATCTCGACGCCATCATCGCGCCGACCTCGGTTGGCATCGTCGCCGCTGCGCGCGCCGTCGAGGATGCCGGCAAGGTGGGCGAGGTCAATGTCACCGGGCTCGGCCTGCCCTCGGAAATGGCCGGCGCCATCGAGAGCGGCGCGTCGAAGTCGTTTGCGATCTGGAACCCGATCGACCTCGGCTACTCCGCCACGATGCTGGCCTACCAGCTCGCCACCGACGCCGCCGAGGCGGAGCCCGGTGCGGAGATCCCGATGGGCCGCATGGGCACGCTGACGCTGGACGAGAACACCGAAGGCGCGATGGCCGATCCCTTCGTCTACGACGAGAGCAACATCGACGAGTTCAAGGGCATCTTCTGATGCCGTGTTTCCCGGCGCGGCTTGCGCGCCGGGACCGGCCCCCGGCGCTCTTGGCTGCGCCGGGGCAATCCCCCATGCAAGACCCAGCGGAGGCTGCGATGCAGATGAGCGTCGAGTCCCGGCAGTTCGACGATGTGCAGGCCGGCGCGCCTGTCCTCGAACTCAGGGACATCACCAAGACATTCCCGGGCGTGAAGGCGCTCGATGGCGTTTCGCTGGAACTCTATCCCGGCCAGGTCACCGCGCTGATCGGCGAGAACGGCGCCGGCAAGTCGACCCTGGTGAAGACCCTGACCGGGATCTACCAGCCGGATGGCGGCGCCATCCACGTGGCGGGAGAGCCGGTCGTCTTCGCCACCGCGCAGGACGCCGCCGCCGCCGGGATCACCGCGATCCACCAGGAGACGGTGCTGTTCGACGAGCTGACCGTGGCCGAAAACATCTTCATCGGACACGCGCCGCGCGGGCGCTTCGGGCTCATCGACTGGACAGCGATGCGGAGCCGGGCGCGCGAGATCCTGGCCCGGATCGACGCCGAGCTCGACCCCGACACGCCACTGCGCGAGCTGGGGATCGCCTCCAAGCATTTGGTTGCGATCGCCCGCGCGCTGTCGGTCGATGCGCGCGTCGTGGTGATGGATGAACCCACCGCCGCCCTGTCCCACAAGGAAATCGAGGAGCTCTACGATCTCGTCGACCGGCTCAAGGCCGAGGGCCGCGCCATCCTCTTCATCTCCCACAAGTTCGACGAGATCTTCCGCATCGCCGACCGCTACACCGTGTTTCGCGACGGCACCCATGTCGGCGCCGGGCTGATGGCCGACGTGACCGAGGCGGACCTGGTGCGAATGATGGTCGGCCGGGACGTCAACCAGATCTTCCCGGAGCGCCGCAAGGCGCCCGGAGACGAAGTGCTCAAGGTGGTGGGCTATGCCCACCCGACCGAATTCGAGGACATCAACTTCACCCTGCGTCGTGGCGAAATCCTCGGCTTCTACGGCCTCGTCGGCGCCGGTCGCTCGGAGGTCATGCAGGCGCTCTTCGGCATCACGAAGCCGTCGAAGGGCGTCACCCGGATCGATGGGCAGATCACCGTGATCCGCTCGCCGGCAAGGGCGGTCGAGGCGGGGATCGTCTATGTCCCCGAAGATCGCGGCAAGCAGGGTGCGGTGATCGGCCTGCCGATCTTCCAGAACGTGACGCTGCCGTCGCTGGGCCGGACATCGCGCAACGGCTTCCTGCGGCTCAGCGAGGAATTCGCGCTTGCGAGGCACTACACCGACCGGCTCGACCTGCGCGCCGCGGCGCTGGACCAGGATGTCGGCAACCTCTCGGGTGGCAACCAGCAGAAGGTGGTCATCGCCAAGTGGCTGGCGACCAAGCCCCGCGTCATCATCCTCGACGAGCCGACCAAGGGCATCGACATTGGCTCCAAGGCCGCGGTGCATGCCTTCATGGCGGAACTCGCCGCAGAGGGTCTGGCGGTGATCATGGTCAGCTCGGAGATCCCCGAGGTGCTCGGCATGTCCGACCGCGTCATCGTCATGCGCGAAGGCCGGATCGCCGCCGAACTCGAAGGCGATGCCCTGACCCCTGAAACACTTGTCCGCCACGCGGCGGGGATCGGAGCCCCGGCATGAGCCTGCTCAAGTCACGCGAAGCCCTGCTCGGCGGGGCCATCCTCCTGCTGCTGGCCCTGATCGCCAGCCGCTTTCCCGGCTTCGTCGCGCCCGACAACCTTGCCCGGGTGTTCACCGACACCTCGCCGTTGCTGATCCTCGCGCTCGGCCAGACCGTGGTGATCCTGACCCGCTGCATCGACCTGTCGGTGGCGGCGAACCTGGCGCTGACCGGCATGGTCTGTGCCATGCTCAACGCGGCGCTGCCCGGCGTGCCGGTGGTCGTGATCCTGCTGCTCGCCGTGACGCTCGGCGCGGTGATGGGCATGGTGAACGGGCTGCTGGTCTGGAAGCTGTCGATCCCGTCGATCGTCGTCACCCTCGGCACCATGACCATCTATCGCGGTATCATCTTCCTGATCTCAGACGGCGCCTGGGTGAACGCGCACGAGATGTCGGCCGCCTTCACGGGCTTCCCCCGCGCGCAAATCGCAGGGCTGCCGGTGCTGGCCTGGTTCGGCATTCTTGCCGCAGCAGCCATGGTTCTGATGATCAACCGCACGCCGCTGGGCCGCGCCTTCTACGCGGTCGGAGGCAATCCGCACGCCGCCGTCTACACCGGAATTTCCGTCGGGCGCACGCAGTTCTGGGCCTTCACCCTCTCGGGCGCGCTCGCCGGGCTCTGCGGCTACCTCTGGGTCGCGCGCTACGCGGTGGCCTATGTCGACATCGCCGGAGGGTTCGAGCTGGAGGTCGTCGCCGCCTGCGTGATCGGCGGGATCTCGATTGCCGGAGGGGCGGGCACGATCCTCGGCACCATCCTCGGCGCGCTGTTTCTCGGCATCGTGAAGAACGCCCTGCCGGTGATCGACATCTCGCCCTTCTGGCAAATGGCGATCTCGGGCACCGCGATCATCGTTGCCGTCACGCTCAACAGCCGCAACGCCCGCGCCAAGGGCCGCATCATCCTGCGAAAAGCTCAGGAGCAGACCGAAGGAGCCACCGCATGAGCGATACAAGCGTCACCCCGCGCAGCATTCCCGATCGGCTGCAGAGTCCTGCCGCCCGCCTCCTGGCGTCGTGGGAGCTGCTCCTGCTGGTGGTCGCCGTGGCGATCTTCATCGCAAACTCGCTGGCATCGCCATACTTTCTCAACGCCTGGAACCTCTCCGACGCCACGTTCAACTTCACCGAAAAGGCGATGATCGCCTTCGCGATGGCGCTGCTGATCATCTCGGGCGAGATCGACCTCAGCGTGGCGTCGATCATCGCGCTGGCCTCGACGGCAATGGGAGCCGCGGCATCGGTCGGCTTCGGCACGCCCACGCTGGTCCTGATCGGGCTGGCCACCGGCCTCGCCTGCGGCGCCTTCAACGGCGTGCTCGTCACGCGGATGGGCTTGCCATCCATCGTCGTAACCATCGGCACCATGAGCCTGTTCCGCGGCATCTCCTTCATCGTGCTGGGCGACGGTGCCTACCGCGATTACCCGTCGGATTTCAGCTATTTCGGCCAAGGCTACGTGTTCTGGGTCATCTCCTTCGAATTCGTTCTGTTCGCCGCCCTCGCCGTCGCCTATTACGTGCTGCTTCACCGCACCAACTTCGGCCGCACCGTCTATGCCATCGGCAACAACGTGACCGCGGCCCAGTTCTCCGGCATCCGGGTGGAGCGGGTGAAGTTCATCCTGTTCCTGCTCACCGGCCTCATGTCGGGCGTTGCGGCGATCTGCCTGACCTCGCGGCTCGGCTCGACCCGCCCCTCCATCGGCACCGGCTGGGAGCTGGAGGTCGTCACGATGGTCGTCCTTGGCGGCGTGTCGATCCTCGGCGGAGCCGGGAGCATCCCCGGCGTCGTCATCGCGGCGTTCGTCATGGGGCTCGTGACCTTCGGGCTCGGGCTGCTGAACGTGCCGGGCATCGTCATGTCGATCTTCATCGGCCTGATGCTGATCGGGGTGATCGCCCTGCCCCGCGTCTGGAAGGCGTGGAGAGCATGATGGAGAAACACGCCTTCACCATGCAGCTCCACCCCGGTCAGGCCGAGGAGTACAAGCGACGCCACGACGAGATCTGGCCCGAACTCGTCCAGCTTCTGAAAGACGCCGGCGTCTCGGATTACTCGATCCACCTCGACCCCGACACGCACACCCTGTTCGGCGTGCTCTGGCGCAGTGACGATCATGGCATGGACGCGCTCCCGGAAACCGAGATCATGCAGCGCTGGTGGGCCTCCATGGCCGACATCATGGAGACCCATCCAAACAACGAACCGGTGGCCCGTCCGCTGCGACCGATGTTCCACCTGCCATGAAGATCGCCGTCCTCGACATCGGCAAGACCAACGTCAAGCTGGCACTGGTCGATACCGCCAGCATGACCGAGATCGCCGTGGTGACGCGGCCCAACCGGGTGCTGTCCGGCCAGCCCTATCCGCATTTCGACATCGACGGGATCTGGGCCTTCTTCCTCGACGGTCTGCGCCGGATGCAGGCTGAGCACGGGGTAGACGAGATCAGCGTCACCACGCACGGCGCCTGTTTCGTTCTGCTCGATGCCGGTGGCGGCCTTGCCGCTCCGGTGCTCGATTACGAGCATGACGGTCCGGACGCCCTCGCACAGGCCTATGACAGCCTCCGCCAACCCTTCGAAGACACCGGCGCGCCGCGGCTCCCCATGGGGCTGAACGCCGGGGCGCAGTTGCATTGGCTGGTGCAGAGCTTCCCCGAACTGACGGCACGCACCGCGCAGGTCGTCAGCTACCCGCAATACTGGTCCGGAAGGCTCACGGGGCATTTCGCCACCGAGCCCACATCGCTGGGCTGCCACACCGACCTCTGGCTGCCGCGCGAAGGCCGGTTCTCGGACCTGCCGGAACGGCTCGGTCTGACCATGGCGCCGCTTGCCGCCGCCAACGACGTGGCCGGGACGATCACGTCCGAGATTGCCGCGATGACGGGCCTTGCCCCGCACACCCCGGTCCGCTCCGGCATCCACGACAGCAACGCCTCCCTGCTGCCCTACCTGCACCGGATGGAAGGGGCGTTTTCCGTCGTCTCGACCGGGACCTGGGTGATCTGCATGAGCGTTGAGGGCGACGAGGTCGCCTTGGATCCGTTGCGCGACACGCTGATGAACGTCAACGCCCTCGGCAATCCCGTGCCGTCCGCGCGCTTCATGGGCGGCCGCGAATACGAACGCATGAGGCCTCAGACGGTGGCCCCCACGCGCGCAGACATCGACCGCGTCCTCGCCCAGGGGAAGGCCCTCTACCCGGCGATAGAGACCGCTTCCGGACCGTTCGGGGGCTGCGCCGGCGGATGGAGCGATGAAGCGATGACACCGGGCGAAAAAGGGGCAGCACTGTCGCTCTACCTCGCGCTGATGACGGCAACCTGCCTCGACCTGATCGGCGCCCGCGGGCCGGTCATCGTTGAAGGGCCCTTCGCGCGAAACGAACTCTATCTCGATATGCTGACCGTGCGGACCGGACGGCCCGTGCTTGTCTCGAACACGGCCACCGGCACGAGCCTGGGAGCCGCGCTGCTATGCGCCCCGGATGCCGACTTGGGAGTCTCGCTCACCGAACGACGCCCCCCAGAGGAGAATGCCGCGCGCCTCTCAAGCTATGGCAGCCGTTGGTACAGCGCCGTGACCGAACGCAACATTGCCTTGGTCCTCTGACCTGAACTGGCCTGACCGAGCCGCCTCAGGTTTGCGAGAGCCTGCCTATGGTTGGTTGCGCGGTCCTGTGTGCAGCTTCAGCGGCGCGTGGACGTTGACCTCCGCTTTGGCTGGCGGGATAGCCCCGATGGGCTCGAAACGGCGGCGATTGCTGAAGCGCATTAACCATTCCGACATCGTCTGGGCGACCACCCCGAAGCACATGCTGCGCATCTGCGAGAGGGCGGCATCGTGCGCTCCTGGCGGGGATTGTCTTTCCCGGAGCGCGCCTGTGCCGGCCGCTGGTTCGAGGACACTGGCGAGCACCTTGAATGCCCCTGTCCGTCATCAGCCTTGCCACCGTGCAGCGCGACATCGAAGCCTCCCCGGACGAGCTGCCGCCAAGACCTCATTGCATCCGCTCACGGCGCCGACCGGTCAGCCCGATGCAAGCGCGAAACCCTATGACGGCCGAGGGCGCGTCGGGTCGCACGGCAGACCGACATGACATTTCGTCTCATTTTGTGTATATTGCGAGGCGCGGTTGGGGTTGTATCACGAGGACAGTGTTATGACACCCTGGGAAATTCACGGCACAGAGCTTGCAAACTGCAACTGTAACACAGGCTGCCCCTGCCAGTTCATGTCGTTGCCCACCAAGGGCTCCTGCGAGGCAGCGGTCGCAATCGTCATCGACAAGGGCCATTACGGCGATGTCGACCTCTCGGGCACCAAGCTCGCGCAGGTCTACAAGTGGCCCGGCGCGGTGCACGAAGGCAACGGTACCATGCAGACCATCATCGACTCCAGCGCCAGCCCGGAACAACGCGCAGCGCTCGAGAAGATTGCCACCGGCGAGGACACCGAGGACATGGCGACGTTCTGGTGGGTGTTCTCGGCGATGAGCCCCAACAAGCTGGAAACGCTCTACAAGCCGATCGAGGTCGCGCTGGATCTCGAGGCGCGCACTGGGACGTCGAAGGTGCCGGACGTGTTCGAGACGGTGTTCGAGCCGCTCACCAACCCGGTTACCGGCGCCGATCATCGGGCGCGGATCAACCTGCCGCACGGCTTCGAGTACCACGTGGCCGAGGTCGCGAAGGCCACCACGAAGACCACGGGCGAGATCCCGCTCTCTGACAACATCGGCACCCACGCGCATCTCTGCGAGCTCCACATGAACAACAGCGGCGTTCTCGCCGCCTGATCCGGAAGCGGAGCGCAAGATGTCGGACACGGATCTGATGGAACGCGTGCTGCAGCGTGACCGGCTGCTTCTGGTCACGCTGCTGGCGCTGCTCTTCCTGCTGGCCGCGCTTTACACCGTTTTCGGTGTCGGGATGCGGATGACAGCCCTGCAAATGACTGCGATGCGCGGCATGCGGGACATGCCGGGCATGGGCACGCCGGGAGTCTGGAGCGTCGGCTTTGCCGGACTCGTCTTCCTGATGTGGTGGGTGATGATGGCGGCGATGATGCTGCCGAGCGTGGCACCGACGGTGCTGCTCAATGCCGCCCTGCTGCGCCACGCCGGCAAGGCCGACGCCGTGGCGGGGATCTCGGCGGCTTTCGTCGCGGGCTACCTCGCGGTGTGGGCCGGGTTCAGTGCAGCGGCCGCCGCGACGCAATGGCTGCTCGAGGCCCGCGGCTTGGTCTCGGCCGGGATGATGACCCTGACCGATACGCTTGCCGGGGGCATGGTGCTGATCGCGGCGGGGGTTTTCCAATTCACCCCGCTCAAGGCCGCCTGCCTGACGCAATGTCGCGCGCCGGTGCGGTTCCTCACCGAGCGCCGGCAGCCCGGCGCCTCAGGCGCTTTCCACATGGGGATCGAGCACGGCGCCTACTGCCTCGGCTGCTGCTGGTTCCTGATGGCGCTGCTCTTCGTGGGCGGGATCATGAACCTCTACTGGATCGTCGGCCTCGCAGCCTTTGTCGCCATCGAGAAGCTGGCGCCATGGGGCGACCGCTTCGCCCGGATCGCAGGTGCGGGGCTGATCCTCTGGGGCGGCTGGGTGGTGCTCTCGGCGCTGTAAGCGGGCCGACGGCAGGACATCTCGGAGCGGCAGAGGCCGCCTGCACGGACCGGAGCGTCGTGCGGGCTATCGCCTTGCCCCTCTGCTCCGGTGGTGCAGCCCATTCAGCGCTCAGCCCTTGCGCGGGTGCTGGCGTTGGCGCCACCGCGTCGTTGCACATGCCGACGCGGATTTTTTCCGCCACTCCGGAGGAGACGAAGACTTTCAAGTCTTAGCGCCGGGGCGGCCATGTATATCGCATTTCAGTCAGGCCTTGGCATGCTGCCGCCTGCGAGAGTATTGCGGACCCGATTGGGGGTACATGACAGGGTGTCCCAAGAGCTCAGAGCCCTTCCAGGGTCACCCTGCCGCTGCGATGTTGCCGCGCCGTTTCAGACAGGACCAGCGCCAAGCGCCGGTGGCACTGCGACCTACAAGACCGCCCGCGCGATGCGGAGCATCTGCAAGAGCTCGTATTCCTCGTCATTCAGCTGCACGAGTTCGCCATTCAGAACGGCATAGTTCTGATCGGCGCCGAGCTGCGGCAGGCGGTAGAGGTCGATCAGCTCGTTCTGCGTCAACGCCGCCGTCGGGGCGATGCGAGTGCCGTCCATCAGGTCCGTCGCCCGCGCCATCTGGTTCACCAGCATCAGCGACCGGTAGTCATCGTCGTCGAGCAGGACCGGAAGTCCGTCGATCAGCGCATAGCGCTGCCCCTGCGGCGCGGGATCGAGATCGAAAAGCTCCGCGATCTGGTCCGACCGCAGCAGCAGACGGTCGGGATCCGGGTCGATCTCGCGATCATAGCCCAGCCAGTCGTCACGGCGCTCGACCCAGATATCGTCATAGCGCTCGCGATCGTAGGAGAGCCATTCGTCATAGGTCACGCCGTCGCGCGCCAGACCGGGCGGGACACAGGGCGGATCTTTCTTGGCGAGACCGGGCGGGCAATTGCTGTAGCGGATCAACTCATCTTCAGGGGTGTCGGAATACACCAGCTGCGGCGTCGCGAGCGCAAGGCCGGTCGCGGTCAGGACCCGCGCCATGTCGCGGCCCGCGGGCGCCGGGGTCGAGACGATGCGCTTCACGATCTCGTCGCGCTCGGCGCCGGAGATGCGCCGGCGCTCCTTGCCGTTGTTTCCATTGCCGGACGGCGCCTGCTTGGCGGCGTTGCCGTTGGCCTTCGGCTTTGCCCCGCCGGCCTGTTCTGGCTTGCCCTTGCCGTTGCCGGCGTGGTCGTTGCCCTCGGCGGGCTGGCCGTTGCCCTTGCCGTTGCCCTTGCTGGCCTGCTCATTGCCGCCGCCGGGCTTTCCCTTGGCGCCATGGCCCTGGCCCTTCTTCAGCA
This sequence comes from Salipiger bermudensis, assembly GCF_019801965.1. GTDB lineage: Bacteria > Pseudomonadota > Alphaproteobacteria > Rhodobacterales > Rhodobacteraceae > Salipiger > Salipiger bermudensis_A. The sequence goes on along the minus strand of NZ_JAHVIA010000010.1, from coordinate 16,443 downwards.
GCTTCTTGTTGCCGCCTCCGTTTCCATTGCCTTTGCCGTTGTTGCCCTTGGCCAGCCAGATATGCGCGGCTCCGGACGCGCCTGCTGCCGTGCCCCCGCCTGGCGCGTGGATCGGAGCTGCGGAGAGCGATGTCGAAGCCAGAGCGAGCGCCAATGCGCCGCCGATACAGAACGTTTTCATGCGAGAAGCCTCCCGTTTGGCGAGCCAACGCAGCCGACACGTGTGATGTTCCCCGTCTTCACGTTTCGCGGATCGCGGTGCGGCAGGACTGAACGCCATGCCGCGTGCAGGCCGAGACTTGCAACCCGCTGTGAAGACTAAGGATCTTCAAGCGATCGCCTTTGCCGTCCAGATCCTTCGAGCCCCCAACGGGCGCGGTCGAGTTCCGATGCCGGCGACCAGCCTCTCGGCCACGTCCGGTCGGGGGGTCCAACCCGCAGCCGCGTCGAGCGAAGGCCTCGACCCGGATCGATCACCGTGAAGCGCAAGACACCCCCCTTGCGAGCCTGTCGAGCGCGGCCGGTAACTGCTCGCTTGCGAAGGTGATCCGCCCGTCATCACCGGCCCGGACATCGGAGGAAAGCACGAGGTCGCAGACCAGAAACGCCCCCATGCGCTCAATGCGGTCGGGGTGTTCGGGGTCTGGGCCGTCGTTACGGGACGAGCCTGTAAACGCTGACTTGGCTGCGATAGTCGGTTCGGGCGCCGCCGGACAAGTAGAGAGCACGGTCGCTCGCCGCGAGCGCTGCAAGGAAGCGCCCCGCGGGCAGATCCGGGCCGGTTTCCCAGCGGTCCGCCTCCGGATCATAGATCTCGACCAAGGTCAGTGCCTCGTTTTCCCAGGAAAGGCCGCCAGCGAGATAGATCCGCCCGCCCAGCACCGTCGCCCAGAGCCCCGTTCGGGGGGTCGGCATGTTCGCGCCCTTGCTCCATTGGTCCGTCTCGGGGTCGTAGATCTCTACCGTGGCGAGCGGGACCGGCCACTCCGGGCTGCCGCCGAACACGTAGATCCGCCCCTCATGGGCAACGCTGGTGTGATGCAGCCGCGGGGTCGGCATGTCACGGCGGCGGGTCCAGACGCCGATGGCCGGGTCGAACATCTCGACCGTGCCGAGGGCGTCGATCCCCACCTTGCGGGTGCCCCCTATGGCGTAGATACGTCCATCCACCGTGCTCGCGGCAAGATCCGCACGTGGGACCTGCAAGGGTGGCGCATAGCGCCAGCGGTCTGCGACGGTGTCGTAGATCTCGACGATTGCCAGCGCCGGATCCCTCTCTCGCATCAGGGTCGAGCCGCCGATGGCATAGATCTCCTGCCCGATGGCAGCGGTGCCGAAGAAGCCGCGCGGCGTGGGCATCGGCGCGCGCTCCTGCCAGCCTGCGGCATCGGACGGGAGCGCAAAGACGCGGTCTGCCGAGGTCTCGTCGCGATGCGGGACGCTGTTCCCTCCCAGGACGTAGACCGTGCCGGCGATCGCCTCGGAATGCAGCCCCATGCGGTCGACGGGCAAGCTCGGCGCGGCCTCCCACCCTTCGGCGGAAAGACCCTGCGCGAGGGCAATGGGCAGCATTGCGCGCAAGCAGAGGCGCGAGGTCAGTCGGGGGATGGATCGAAGAAACATGTCATCGCTCCCTGCATGACATAGGGGAAGGCGCGCTTGTCGGGGGCCGAGGGCGCGTTGTGCCGGATCTCGAAACATCCTTCCCGGAGTTGCGGCAGGTTCTCGAAGGCGATGCAGAGCCGGCCCCCGCGCACCGTCGCCGTGCCGACGATGTTGATGTCATCCCGGAGGCTCCAGAGCACGCTGCCCTCCGACGAGACCCGCATCTTGGGAAGGTATTCGGTCGCGTAGCAGAACCCGGTCGAGCGGGTGCCGAGGATCAGCTCGCGGACCTCGTTCCCCGGCAGCGCCGCGCCGCGCACTAGCTGCGCGCCCGAGTGCGGGACGATTCCGGCGCGGGTCAGCCCGTCTGACAGCAGCGCCTGATCGGCGGCATGGGCAAAGAGCGGCACCGGCATCCTGGCGCTCAGGCTCGGAAACACCTGCGTGCCCCGGTCGAAGGCTTCAGGCGAGCGCCCGAGCAGCCCCGAGAGCGCCACCGCGAGCGAGGTTGCGCGCCAGTCGAGGGAAATCTCCGCGGCCGCGTTGGCGTCGGCAAGGCTTTCTAGTGCCTCTTCCATCCGACGCAGGCCGAACAGCGCCATGCCGCGCACGGTGTGGTGCTCGGGCGAGCCAACCGGGTCGAGCGCATCGGCGAGGCGGATCTCTTCCAGCGCCTCGCTATGGAAGCCGGCGGCGGAGAGCGTTCTCGCCAGCATGACATGGGCATCGGAAAGCTGCGGTTCGAGCCGGACCGCAGCCCGGGCATGGTCGAGCGCCGTCTCCCAGCGCAGCTCGCCCAGCCGCAACCGTGCGAGCGCGATGTCGGGCCCGGCTTGTCTCGGGGCAAGCTCCCGGGCACGGGACGCGAGCCGCTCCGCTGCGACCCGGGTCAGCATCGGCGGGCGCTCCCATTCCAGAGGATGGTTTCCGCCGGAGAAATCGAAGGCGTTGGTCTCGGCCAGCGCGATCATCGCGGCGGCGAAATCGGGCTCCAGCTCAAGCGCCCGTTCCAGCGACCAGTAGGTCAGGCGCAGCGCCCGCTGCGTGCCCTGATGGCGGGCCTTGCGGGCGCGGAGGAAGAGGTCATAGGCTTCCAGATGCTGGGGCGTGGCGGTGGGCAGGCGGTCGGCCTCGTCTTCCGAGAGATGCACGGAGAGGGCCGAGACGATCCGCGCCTTGACCCGGTCCTGCACCGAGAAGATGTCGCCCGCGGCTTCCTCGAACTGCTCGGCCCAGACGTATCGGTTCTCGACCGTGTCGACCATCTCGACATTGACGCGCAGGATATCGTCCTGACGGCGCACACTGCCTTGCATCAGGTAGCGGACACCGAGGGCGGCGGCCAGTTCGCGGTCGCTCAGATTGCGTTTGCTATAGGCGAACGCGGTGTTGCGGGAGGTGACCTCGAGATTGCGCAGCCGCGACAGGTCGAGGATCAGGTCCTCGGTGATGCCCTCGACGAAATACGCCTCCCTCGGGTCGGCCCCGGGATTGCGAAACGGCATCACCGCGAGGGACGGTGGCGCGTCGGCGGGGCGCGCGTGTGAGAGCGTATCGGCAAGTTTCAGGCCGCCCAGACCGAACGAGGCCAGAAGCGCCACCGACGCCACTGCCAGCAGGGCCGGCCGCCGGGGCGGAGGCCGGTCCGCATCCTCGGTCAGCTCCGTCGCGTTGAGCATGTAGCCGCGCCGCGGAACCGTCCGGATGATATGGCGGCGCTTGTCCCTGATGCTCTTGCGGATGTCCGAGATGCACTGGGTCAGGCTGTCGTCGGTGACGTGCAGGTGCCCCCACGCTTCGCCGATCAGGGCCTCCTTCTCGACGACCTCGCCGCGATGCCGTGCCAACGACAACAGCACCTCGAGGGATTGCGGTCGCAGGAAGATGTCGCCGTCGCGGTCATAGAGTCTACGGGTTTCGAGATCGAAGCGGACCCGTCCGAGGAGAAGCACCGGCAGGGGCTCCGACGGTGTCGTGGTCTTCCTATGGGCGGCGTCAGCCACCTTGTCCTGTCAGACGGGTCGCCCGCAGCCGTTGGCATTGCGGCCCATTGCACTCGGATACACTCACCATTCGCGCAGTCCCCTGTTACTGCGTCACGCGAACATGGTACGCCGAGGGCCGGATTCGTTCAACAAATCTCCAAATTCTTCAGATCTCGGCGATCGAGCGATCATGAGGACGGCATTTCCAGCTCTGGATCTGCCAATTCGGATGTCCGTTCGACCACTGGGCGAGCTGCGCCTGGCCCTGCATCATGCAGGTCATGATCCCGATGTCCTGAAACAGCAGGCTGCGCTGCTCGCAATGCTGCGTATCCACCATCAGGCAGGCGACGAAAACCAGTTCGATCATGATCGCCTCCCCTCAGCAACGCGCGTAGACATGGGCCCAGAACCGCCGGTTGGGCAGCGGATCACGGGTGCGCGTGCGGTCGAGGTAGCGCCCGCCGAGCATGTAGGCCTCGCGCTCGCCGAAGCTCTGGCATTGCCAGTTGTCTGCTTCGCCGCTCTGCCACTGGATGTGGTGGACGAGTTCGTGGAGCAGGATCTCGCGCCAGACCGGGTTCTCGTGCGGCGCGTCGAAATGCTCGGCATCCTCGACCGTCTCGGCCGCGAGAATGTAGATCGTTCCGCTGGCACCGTCGGTCGAGGCATAGAGCGCCTGCAGCCGTTCGTCTCGCCCGTCTTCGGGCGCAAGGTAGGGATAGTCGGCGTAATACTCGCCGGTCAGTTCTTCCGGCGACATTTCGACCACCGTTGGCCTCGTGAGCCCGGCGATGTCACGCCCGGTCTCGGCGCTTATCCATTCAAGCAATGCGTCTATCAAGAGTTCCATAACAACCTCCAAAATCAATCCGGACAGCCTGCTCCGATCCAGATGGCGAGTCCTGAGAACGGCGTTGAAAAGTTCTGAAATTTTATGAAATCCCTTCTCGATCAATCAGTTATGAGAGCGGCACCCTTCAGGCCCGAAACTACTGCAACGGCCCCATCTCCGGCGTTCGACGTCGCTTCAGCGGCTTTGTCCCGCCGAGGGCCTGTGACTGGTTTGCGCCCGACTGGCGTCCTGCGGCTCCTTCGCGAGGGGCTTCGGGAACATGCTTCGCTGCATGGCCTCGCGCGAGGCGCGCGACACCGTCCCGGCCTGCACTCCGCGCGTTGCGAGGACCTCGGCAGGCTGGTGGCCGATGATGCGCTGATGGCTGAGGGGTGTTCTCGATCCGACCTGCCACGGGTCTTTCATCCAGCCGGCTCCGGAGCGCGCTCGCTTGGAGCTGAGCGAGCCCGCCGAAATTCGCCATTGCAAACCGTGCGGAGATCGACCGGCCGCCACGCATGGGGTGATCCCGCAGCGAAGGCGCGGCTGCCTCGGTGCAAAGCTGCGGCGAAGACAGCGTGGCGCTTATGGTCTCTCCCAAGCGTCGGCTTGCATCGCTTCTGGATGGTCGCAATGCCATCGTCGCGAAGCTCAGGAAGCCGCCCTCGGCGTCGCACTTCGATGGGCCTGCTGCGCCGGGCATAATCGACGGCGTTGGAGCGAAAACGACCATGCGCCGTGCGAAGCACAAACGCCCGCTCGGACCCCGGCAGCCTAACAACGTGGAAGGCTGACCACGGAGCCGCTGCATCTCCCATCATGGGACGCCGCGCAGGGACGCGCCGTGCAGACGACAGCCGGGCGGTGCCCCTGCCCCATGCCACGAGCAGAAGGCCCTCGCGGTCAGGGCTGACGCGGCAAACAGCGCATCTTCCCTCTTAACACCGCCCCTCCGATCCCCTATCTGCCCCTGCATGACACAGAGATTGCACATCGTCGGCGGCGGCATGGCCGGATCGGAAGCCGCCTGGCAGGCCGCGGAGGCGGGCATTGACGTGGTGATCCACGAAATGCGCCCCAAGGTCGAAACCTTCGCCCATCGCACCGGTGACCTCGCCGAGATGGTCTGCTCCAACTCGTTCCGCTCGGACGACCACGAGCAGAACGCCGTCGGCCTCCTGCACTGGGAGATGCTGCAGGCCGGCGGGCTGGTGATGCGCCAGGCCTACACCCACCGCCTGCCCGCGGGCGGCGCGCTCGCGGTCGACCGCGATGCCTTTTCCGCCGGCGTGACGCAGGCGCTTCGCGATCATCCCAGGGTCTCGGTCTCCGACGAGGAAATCACCGAGCTGCCCGAGGACGGCCAGTGGATCTTCGCCACCGGCCCGCTGACCTCCGCCGCGCTGGGCGACGCCATTGCCCGCGAGACCGGCGCCGACGCCCTGGCCTTCTTCGACGCCATTGCCCCCATCGTCTATTTCGACAGCATCGACATGGACGTGGCCTGGCTGCAATCGCGCTACGACAAGGGCGAGACCGAGGAAGAGCGCAAGGCCTACATCAACTGCCCGATGACCAAGCCGCAATACGAGGCCTTCATCGACGCGCTGCTCGCCGCCGACAAGACCGCCTTCCACGAGGGCGAGACCGCGGGCTATTTCGACGGCTGCCTGCCGATCGAGGTGATGGCCGAGCGCGGCCGCGAGACCCTGCGCCACGGCCCGATGAAGCCCATCGGCCTGACCAACAGCCACAAGCCGGAGGAAAAGGCCTATGCCGTGGTGCAGCTGCGCCGCGACAACGCGCTCGGCACGCTCTACAACATCGTCGGCTTCCAGACCAAGATGAAGTACGGCGCCCAGACCGAGGTGTTCCGGATGATCCCCGGCCTCGAGAACGCCAAGTTCGCACGGCTCGGCGGCATCCACCGCAACACCTTCCTCAACTCGCCCACCCTGCTCGACCGCCAGATGCGGCTGCGCTCGAAGCCCAACATCCGCTTTGCCGGCCAGATCACCGGCGTCGAGGGCTATGTGGAATCTTCCGCCATGGGCCTCGCCGCGGGCCGCATGGCCGCCGCCGAGATCCTCGGCCACACGCTGCCCGAGATCCCGCAGGACACCGCCCACGGCGCGCTGATCCACCACATCACCGGCGGCGCCGAGGCCAAGACCTTCCAGCCGATGAACGTCAATTTCGGCCTGTTCCGCCCGGTCGACGGGCTCAAGGGCGGGCGCCGCGGCCGCAAGGACCGCTACAAGGCCTATACCGACCGCGCCAAGTCCGAGTGGACCGCGTGGCTCGCCGCACAGGAGGTGCCCGCATGAATTACGTCCTCGCGCTGCTGCTGCCGCCGCTGTCGATCCTGTTCACCGGGCGGCCGATTCTGGCGATCGTGGTGTTTCTCGTCTGGGTGCCGGCGATCATCTTCTCCGGCGGGCTGACCCATCCGATGTTCATCCTGCTGGCCTGGATCCTGATCTACCAGTCCGGCGAGGAGCGCCGCACCCGCCGCATCGAGCGCGCCTGGCGCGACGAAGACTGAGACCCCCGGAGAACGAGGGCGGCCCGAGAGGCCGCCCTTTTCCTCATGCGCCTCAGCGCCCGTAGGTTCCGTTCAGCACCGCGCTGTCGAGCGCCTTGGCATTGACCGTGAAGCCGATCACCGCCTTCGAGGCCCCCTCCATCGGCCCGAGCGCCTCCGGCAGCGCGTAGAGCGTGACATTGTAGCGGTGCGCGCCATCGCCCTCCGGCGGGCACGGGCCGCCCCAGCTCTCTGCACCGAAATCATTGGCGATGACCGTCACCCCCTCGGGCATGCCGCTGGCGCTGGCATTCTGCGCGAGCCCGGCCGCATCGCCGGGCAGATCGAGCACGATCCAGTGCCAGAAACCGGCGCCCCCGGTCGGCGCGTCCGGATCATGCACCATCAGCGCATAGGCCGCGGTGCCCTCTGGCGCACCGGACCAGGCCAGCTCCGGCGAGACGTTCTGGCCGGGGCAGCCCCAGCCATCGAAAACGAAGCGCTCGTCGATGGGCGCGCCATCGCCGATATCAGGGCTGGTCAATTCGAGCGCCTGGGCAGACGTGCCGGCGCAGAGCGCGGCAAGACAGAAGACAAATCTCTTCATTCAACTCTCCATCATGAAAGACAGGACAACTCAAAAATGTATCGGGAGAGTCATCCCCCCCTATAAGGCCCCGCCCCGCGCGCAATCGTAAAGGTCCCGGCGCCGGCCAAGATGTCGCAGGCGCTTGCCGCTGGGCGGGGCTCCGCCTAGGGTCGCGCGCCATGATCACCCGCTTCGCCCCCTCGCCCACCGGCCCGCTGCATCTCGGCCACGCCTATTCGGCGCTGCTCAATCACGACATGGCCAAGGCGGCAGGCGGAACCTTCCTGCTGCGCATCGACGATCTCGACCGCAGCCGTTCCCGGCCCGCCTGGGAGGCGCAGCTCAAGGACGACCTGCATTGGCTCGGCCTCGACTGGCCCGAACCCTGCCGGCGCGAGTCGGAGCATCTCGACGCCTATGACGCCGCGCTCGACCGGCTCTGGGAGATGGGCCTGCTCTACCCCTGCAGCTGCACCCGGCGCGACATCCGCGAGGCGCTCTCGGCGCCGCAGGAAGGCGCACCGCTCACCGGCCCCGACGGGCTGGTCTACCCCGGCACCTGCCGCCCCGCCGCGCCGCCCACCGGCCCGCGCCCGAAGGACACGACGCTGCGGCTGGACATGGCGCGCGCCTGCGCCTCCCTGCCCATGCCGCTGCGCTTCGAGGAAACCGGCGCCGGCCCTGAGGGTCAGACCGGCCTGATCGAGACCGCTGCGCAGGAGATGACCGCGACCATCGGCGACGTCGTCCTCGCCCGCCGGGAGATGGGCGCCGCCTACCACCTCGCGGTGGTCATCGACGACGCGGCGCAGTGCGTCACCGAGGTGATCCGTGGCCGCGACCTCTTCGAGGCCACCCGCATCCACGCCTTGCTGCAGCGCCTGCTCGCCCTGCCGACCCCGCGCTACCACCATCACCGCCTGATCCGCGACGAGACCGGCAAACGCCTCGCCAAGCGCGACGATGCCCGCGCCATCGCGCTCTACCGCAGCGAAGGCCTGACCCCGCAGGAGATCCGCACCAGGCTCGGCCTCTGACGCCGCGCCCCTGTCTTCTCTGGTTCAAAAATACCTCGGGGGAGTCGCGGCAAAGCCGCGGCGGGGGCAGCGCCCCTTAACCGGCTGTTGATTGCACTGTATTTAGCGAAATGCCGGATGCGCGCTTCTCGCCCGCCGAAGTAGTCGAAATCCAAGAGAATCTACTTTTCCGGCGCTTTGCGCCAAGGACACTGCCCGACGTTGATTTGGCAGCTCATAGCGTCGATCACGCGCGAGACTGTGCATTCTCATCGACGCGGGGGCTGAGCCAGATGGCATACGCTAACTGGACCTTCCAGTCGCGTAAAGCGAACGACAGAGAGCAGCTCTCCTGCGACAGTCATGCAGCGCGCAGCATGACGTGTGGCCCGGCACGAAGGGCGTGGTGCCGCCGATGCTGTGGTACCATGCAAGGGCAACTATGCGCAGGTAGCTGCCTTGTAGATCCGCGTGGCCTCATCATCACCGAACGACGCGACCGGCCCTTTGCTGTCATCGATGGCGACCGGCAGCGCTGCACTGCGGCTTCATGGAAGCGGCCGTTCGAGCCTCTGCGCAGCATTTCTGACGATCCGATGTCGGCAGTGCGGACAAAGGGGACACTCCGGAGTGCGGCTCAGACCCCTGACATCGGGCCTGGGCCGCAGGACGCTAATCACTCGGGGATCGGGGCGCCTGGAACGGCTTCGTAGGAATCCGCGTGAGCGATTTCCGCCCCAGCTCCCTTAGTGCCCGGCAGGACTTCGAACAACGGATCGAAATCTACCATGGTCGCACCAAGCTTGGCCAGCAGGCTGGCATCGCCCTCAATGGTCGCCGTGCCATCGCCGATCTGATCCTCGAGGGTCACCTCTCCGATCATCGTCCGCTCCAGATCGCTGCGATTGATGATCAGCGTCAGGTCGGGGTGATCACTCAAGAAGCCCTCGATGTTGGTCAGCGTGGCGTTCTCCAGTTCGACGATGAACTTCTCCCCGTTGTCAGGCGTGATGATGTTGATGGTGAAGCGCATACCCTCGGCCTTACGGCTGTCCATGCGGATGCCGAGGAAGTTCAGGAACATCTCGGTCGTCATCGCCCGGATAACGTCGGGGCCTGAGGTGCTGGCGCGTTCCCCTTCGGGAATACCGGAGCGCAACTCATAAGCGCCTGCGAGAAAGCTGTTGCGGAGGCCTGGGTTCTCCTGCTGGTAGCCGAGCTGTTCGAAGACATCGGCGAGCAGGTCCTTGGCGTCCAGATTCTCAGGTTCCGCATGCACCAGCTTGTCGAGGATTTCCGACGCAAGCCGATAGTCCCCAGCATCATGCAACTCCCGCCCCTTTTCGAGGATGCGTTCGGCTCCGCCCATCATCTCGACGTAAAGAGGTGCAGCGTCAGAGGGCGTGTGCGGGATAAGGGTTGCCGGGTTGCAGTCCCAGAAGCCGAGATATCGCTGCACCACACCACGTGAGTTGTGCTGTGGTGAGCCGTGATAGCCGCGGCAGTGCCACTGCTGCTTGAGCCCCTCGGAGGGTTCGTAAACCTCGTGAATCTGGTTGATCGTTACCCCTTGGTTCGCCAGATGCAGCACCTGATTGTTCATATGAGCATAGAGGTCGCGTTGTGCCCGCAGCACCTCCTGGACACGGTCGTTCCCCCAGCGTGGCCAATGATGCGAGGCGAACATCACCTCTGCCTCGGTGCCGAAGAGGTAGAGCGCCCGGGCGATGTATCTTGACCAACGCAGCGGATCGCGCACCGGCGCGCCGCGCAGCGTGTAGATGTTGTGCAGCGAGGAGACGACGTTTTCCGCCATCCACAACGCCTTCATCTCGGGAATGTAGGTGTTCATCTCCGACGGAGCCTCGGTGCCCGGCGTGTTCTGGAACACCATCTTCACTCCATCGACATCGATATACTCGATGTCCTCCTCGACGATCCGGGTCGGCGCGATCAGCCCGACCTCACCAGCCGAGACGCCCTGACCGAGGCCCTGCGTCACGAAGCCGTGCGGTGCGACGGGCAGCACCTGCCCGTATTGGAACGACAACCGCCGGTTCATGGCATTGCCGGCATAGACGTTCTCGGAGATCGTGTAGTCCATGAAGTCACGCGGCGCGATAATCTCCACCTTGCCGGATCGCACGTCCGCCTCGTCGACGATCCCGCGCACGCCGCCCCAATGGTCGGTATGGCTGTGCGAGTAGATTACCGTGGTTAGAGGAAGACCCTCGCCCCGATGCTCCTGAAAGAAGTCCCAGGCCGCGCGGGCGACCTCGGCTGTGATCAGGGGATCGAAGCAAATCCAGCCTCTCTCTCCGCGGACAAAGGAAATCTGCGACAGGTCGAACCCCCGGACTTGATAGATTTGCCCCTCAAGCACTTCGTAGAGCCCATAGTCCTGGTTCAGCCGGGCCTGCCGCAGCATCGAGGGGTGGATGCTGTCCCACTCGGTGTCCTCGTTCAGAAAATCGAAGCGCGCCTTGTCCCAGGCAACATGTCCCGCATCGGCCATGATCTGCTTCTGGGGCATCTCGGCGATCAGACCCTTCTTCTGCTCGTCAAAATCGCGCGTGTCGCTGAAGGGCAGGCTTTGGCGTGCCTCAGCCAAAACCTTCAGAGTGTGATCGGAGGGCGCCTTGCCCTTGGGATGGAAGTGGCCCTCGAGCGGTGCTGCTGACTGTGCAAGCGCGGGACTGTCGTCGAGAACAACATGCCCGGCGACGGCGAATGCCGCGCCAACTGCGGGAACCGATTTGATGAATGCGCGTCTGGTGGTCATGGCTGTGCTCCTCCCTGCTGCCGTGGAAGGTGACAACCGCGTGCCTCCCTCCACTCGTGGACTTCAAGCTTAGCCCTTGGCTCGCCGCGAGACTCCCTCACATGCGGGAGTCTTGATCTATGTCATCGGGCTGGCGGAGATGCCGTGAGATAGTCGCCCTCCATGATTGTTCCCGACTTTGTTCTGGAAGGGTCGCGCAGGAGGAGGCGCAATGAGATCGTGTTTCGCACAGCTCGATGATAGGGGCCGCGACGCGCTGCTTTCCCGAGGCTGGCTTGCCGCGCGCACCTCTGAGTTTCAGGAGGCGTTCCTCGCTCTCGGCAGCCTGCGCACCGTGCATGAGGGTCGCTACCTTTACCGGGTCGGCGACCCGATGGAGCGCGCTTTTGGGCTGGTCGACGGGCGGATCGACATCCTTCTGCCCGTGGACAGCCTTCCGGACGCGGCCTTCCCGGTCTGCGGACCCGGACATTGGCACGGGCTGTCGTCGCTGGTCGATCGGACACGGGCGATCTCTTCGGCGCGCGTGCTCCGCACCTCGACAATCTGTTGCATTTCCCGGCGCGACTTCATCGCTTTCCTTGAGGCCAACCCAAGGCGCTATCGCGACATCCTCGCCTACGAGCACGAACTTCGCGCTTTCCTGCAAGAGTTTCTTGCCGAGGCGCTGTCATGCGGGGGCCCCATTCTCGTCGCCCGCCAAATCCTCCGCATGATGGATGCAGGCCGGACCGACGCGCTTGGCCAACTGCCCGTCTCTCAAGCGCTCTTGGCCCGGCTCATGGGGGTTTCCGACGCGACCCTTCAACGCGCCCTAAAAGACCTGCGCGCGGACGGTATCGTGGACACCTTGTATGGGAAGATCAGGATCATAGACCGCGACGCTCTCCTCGCCCGCGCGAGTGAGGAGCCGCGTGTGGTGGGGCACAGCTAAGCGGAGTGGCCAAGGGTCGCAGGCATCGATGCCCCGGAATATCGCAACAAGACTGGCGAGCCTCTTATGCACCTGTGTGACAGCCCTGCAAGACTGGGTCTTTCGAGGTCCGGGACAGGGCACTCCAGCAAGGTCTGCTTCGGGCTCGGTTCCGTCAGGCGCCGATGCAGCACAACCCTTGATCTTGGCCCGCTCTGAATGTCGGCTTCCACCTTTGCTACCGCTCGGATGACTAACGCGGCGAAGGTCCGCAATCCGCCCTTCGTGTCGGCTCATGGCGTCATGCTGCATCGTGCACGAAGGTCGCGGAAGGGCTGTGAGCGGTCGAACGGCCCCGGTCCAGTAAATGGCTGATCCTTTGGGTCACTTCGCTCGCTACTGCGGCTTGCGCGGATGTCTGCCTCGTCTCTAAAGCCAAGCGGTTCCGAGCAGAAGCAAGCTTGTCAACGCTCCCATGACGGGGACGATCAAGGGTACTGAGAAGTGGTCAGGCCCGCCATCGCCCCGGCATTTCAGCCTGATCAGGGCAACGTTCACCAAGACAAAGATTAGGAGAGCGATCTGTGACGTGCGTTCGGCCAGTTCATCAATTGGCAGTGCCAAGGCCAGAAATGCGACCACGCCCATCACAAGAAGCGTTGCTACAACCGGTGTTTGTGTTCGCGAGCCGACGATCGCCATGGCTGGAAGCAAGTGCCCTTGATCGGCCAGTCCATAAAGGACCCGAGAAGCCATGATCATCTGGATCAAGACACCGTTTATCGTTGCTACAATGGCGATGATGGAGAACCCCTGTCGTACCGCCAAAGGGGCACCTTCAAAGACCAGTGAGAGCGGAGCAGAGGAAGAGGCCACTTCGCCAAGCGGCACGGCCACAATCACGGCGGCGGTCGTCGCGAGATACAGAAGAGTCGCTATGGCCAACGTCAGAACAATGGCCTTGGGCATGGTCGATCCCGGATCTTTGACCTCTTCCGCAACGTTCGCCATGTCCTCGAAGCCGACAAAAGCGAAGAACGCCAATAGCGAAGCCGCGCCGATCCCCGTCCAGTGCTGCCCAACGAGAGGCGGGAGCATGTCTCCGAAATCGAAGCCGGTCGGCTCGGAAATACCAAAACCCCAAACAGTCACAAAGATCAGTCCGCCGACTTCAACCAGGGTGATGATTGCGGCCACCAAAACCGACTGCGTGATGCCCCAAAGGGCTATGGCCCCCATCACCGCCACCACCGCGACTGTCAGCACCCAAAGAGGTGCCGCGATGACCGCCTGCAGGTAGGATGCTGCTCCGATCGCGACGGCCGCAGCCGAGACCATACCTGACAAGGCTACCGCCAGCCCGACGAGAGTCGCCAGTGAACCGGAGCGAAAACCAGCTTCAATGTACGCTGCCTCACCGGCACTGACCGGGTATCGCGTCGTCAGTTCCGCGTAGGAGAAGGCGGTGAAGGCGACAACGGTGGCGGCAATGACGAAAGAAACCGGGGCATAGGCCCCAGCCTCGGCCACCGTGCTTCCCACGAGGACATAGATGCCCGCACCGACCGTGACGCCAAGCCCATAGAGCGTGAGCAAGGGCGTCGTCAGGGCGCGGCGCAATTTCACCGTCCGGTGTTCCCTGTTCGCCTGACTGTCGGGTGCCGACATTGCCTTGAAATCCTTGTGACGTTCGCCTGAAAGTGAGCGATGGGCATCGCGCTCTCCAAGGATGATCGAAAGCACAGCAGCTGTGAAGCGATCAGCGTTGGCTATCAGGATGGCCTACGTCCATGCGCCTGCGGCAAAAGCCAACATGCGCCCGCGCTCCGATCGCGCCGCAAAGCCTACCATGCTGCGCCTGGCGCGCCCGGTCGCCAGCCGCTGACACCTGGCGCCTCGACTGCCCGGCTCCAGAATGGTTCACAGAAGACAAAGCCACTGCATGCAGGCGAAATCAGGTTGCCAAGTCTGCTAGGTTGGCGTCGAGCAGTGCCTGCTGCTCGACTGGAGCGAGCCCCTCGTCGAGTATGTCGCAGATCACCTCGAAGATCGCGGCGGCGCGGCCGTCCGCCGTGGTTTGCCAGATCCGGTCGGATCCCGCGACAGCGATGTCGAGAAGATCTTCGCGGGCGGCTTCAAGGTCGCGCTCCGGGATATCAAGCGCAATGGTGAGGTCACCCAGCCCCTGCCGAGGCAAGTTCGCTTCAGCGGCATAGAGCTCAAAGTTGGCGAAGAACTCCTGCTGGATGCCGGAAGAGAGCGCTCGCTCTATGATCTGCAGAATCGGACGCAACATATTCTTGGTATCTGTGCTTCCATCCACGGCCTCCAGCGTATCCAGCATCACGGTCTGGCCACGGAGGCTCGCAGGGAGGGTCAATTCAAGTCTCACTTTGCTGCATATCTCCCGGCAACTCTGCCTTGGATGTACCTATCATGACGTTTGAGCCTGGCAAGGTGAGTGCGAATAGCTTTCATTCGACCAGTCGGATGCAGGATGAGAAAATTCTGCTACTCCGTGAACTGAGCGGTGGCTTCCCGGAAACGATAATTTCTACCGCGCGCACAGTAGGATGGCCGCTCTCGGGCTGGGTCCGGGCATCTGCTGCGCCTAGCAGCCAGGTCGGCTCTGGGGAGGGGAGCCACGGCACACCTCGCCGTAAGGGTTATCTTGGCGCCCCGCCGCCGCAAGTCCGCTTTAATCCCACCGCTGCCGCTCAAGCTGGCTGGCCATGAACGGCGTAGAGCAGCCCGAGCCGTCGCATCCGAGTTCTGACCTTGATCAAGGTCAAGCAGCGTCCCGACCATGCCATGTAGGCTTTAAGTCAGTGGTCTCAGTTCAAGATGCCGCTGCAAATACTTTTTAGAGCTGGAGGAGGAGCTCTGACAATGAAGGGATTTTACACGACGTTTTGCGCCTTTCTCGTTGCCGCGCCGATGCACGTTTTGGCCCAGGATGCGGATGTTGAGGCCGGGCATCAGGAGTTTACAGCTTCGTGTGCCGGCTGCCACGGCGAAACAGGCAAAGGTGATGGCCCTTTAGCAGGCCTGCTCGGGATCGAAACGCCCAGCCTGACCCTGATTACCAAGAGGAGTGGAGGGGGAGATTTCCCATTCTACAATACTTTGAAACTTATTGACGGTCGGGATGTTCGCGCACACGGAGGCGAGATGCCTCTCTGGGGTGAGCGCTTCCAAGCGTCGGCAACCAGCCAGCGCGGCGAGACTGCCGACATGGTAGCGCGAGGTCGCATCCTTTCTCTCGTCTACTACTTGGCGTCTATTCAGGAGGAATAGGTTTAGCGTCAACAGGGTCCAAGACTTGGAGGAGGCATCAATTCAGTCTGGCCGGTTCGCGGGACATGACCTGATGCTATGGCCTCCTCCGACCCACCGCCGAAGTTCGCAATTCTGTGGCAACCCTCGGCTTGCCAAGTTGTTCATGTCCAAAGTTCCAACGAGTCATGTGCAAAGACCAGCCGGATGCAGTCACGGAAAAGTTTTTGCCTGCAAGCGCAAGTCTGAGCTCGGAGGGGCGCGTCGCTGCGCTCCTACTGAAACGAGACTTTTCTCGGGGGGGATGAGTGCAGCGGAGCTCCGTCGATTACTTGCACATCCCAGTCATTCGTGTGCCCAGGAACCAGCGCTTGCTCGCGAGCCATGCTCTTAAGCTGGCGCCTTCGGCGCCAGACTTCGCACGCATCGCCTGATGCAGCCCCAGAACACAAAAAAGGCGCGGGCCAGGTCCCGCGCCTTTCTCTCATCTCACCGAAGTTGCGGAGGTCACTCCGCCGGCTTGTCCTCCTTGGTGCGGTTGGCCTCGCGCTCGGCCTTTCGGGCCGCTTGCTCGTTGGCGGCCTGCGCCTGCATCTGCTCCACGAGCGCGCCGACCTCATCGCGGCGCAGGCTGTGCTGGGCGATGAGCTTGGCCGCGTTCCTGGTTGCGTGGAACTCGATGCAGGCGAAGAACCGGTCGAGGAGGTCAGGCTGCTCGTCGAGCTCGGCGAGCACCTTGTCGAACTTCTTGGCAAGCGCCTCCAGCGCGGCATCCTGGGCCGCGCCGTTGGTCATGGTTTCGCCGATCTGCGCGATGACGCGCTGCTGGTTCTTGGTAAAATTCATGCGTATGTCCTTCTATATGGCATGGACTTCAGATGGTGCTCTCGCACCGGTGAGGGTCGGAGTGGTCGGCGT
>NZ_JAHVIA010000009.1 GCF_019801965.1 Salipiger bermudensis | reverse complement strand
CGCAAATGCCTTGGATGGAGGACCCCGGCCGAGGTCTTTCGAGAAAAGATGATGGAGGAAATCGGCCGACGCCCCTACTCTCGCAGGTCATGGGAGTCGCGCTTCGGGTAGCGCACACATGATCCAGCGGAATCTGCTCAGGTTAGGCCGCTAATCTGAATGCCTCGGCAGGCGCTGCCCGCCATCTCTGGAGAAGGGGAACCTGCGGTCGTCGGCTTCTTTGCGCAACTTCGCCCCAAGCCGATCGAACGCAGAGGTCAAGCAGAAGCCGAACATCGCTTCGATGCCGCCTTCAAAACATGAGTTGTTGACACATCAACTCAAACCGGGCAGGCTGCCTCTAGTTGATGAATCAACTCCGGCGCTGAGGAGAGCGCCGGTCAGGAGGACTTTTACCCATTCGCGAAGGTGACGCCGACACGTGCTGTCGGCGCGCGCTGACGCTCGGCCAGAGCCGCGACACGCGGCACCAGCATCCGCCTCGGAGGAGAGGCGACACGCGCCCGCAGACGGCGCTCCAACGGGAGGAAACCATGACTATCCGACACATCCTGACCGCCGTCTCGGCGGTCTGCGGCCTCGGCTTGGCTGCCGCAGCCGCCGACGAGATCAAGGTGGGCGTCATCGCGCCGTTCTCCGGCCCCTTCGCCCAGTACGGCATCCAGTACCAGCAGGCGGTCGAGGCCTACCAGTCGCAGCACGGCACCAGCGCCGGCGAGCACGAGATCAGCTTCATCTACAAAGATGTCGGCGGCGTGAACCCCGATCAGTCGCGGGCGCTGGCGCAGGAGTTGCTGATCCGCGACCGGGTCGATTACCTCGCGGGCTTCACCTTCACCCCGAACGCGCTGGCGGTCGGCCCGGTGATCACCCAGTCGGAGACGCCCACGGTGATCTTCAATGCCGCCACCTCGGCGATCAACAAGGAGAGCCCGTTCTACCTGCGCACCAGCTACACGCTGCCGCAGGTCTCCGCCCCGGCGGCGGAATGGGCCTATGATCAGGGCATCCGCACCGTCGTCACCACGGTGACCGACTACGGCCCCGGCATCGATGCAGAAACCGCCTTCAAGGCGGCCTTCGAGGCGAAGGGCGGCGAGGTCATCGAGAGCGTGCGGATGCCGCTGTCGACCACCGATTTCACGCCTATCCTGCAGCGCGTGAAGGATGAGGCGCCGGATGCGGTCTTCACCTTCCTGCCCGGCGGGCCGCCGACCTTCTCCTACACCAAGACCTACAACGAGAACGGGCTCCGCGAGGCCGGGATCACCTTCCTCGGCACCGCCGAGACCGAGGAGATCAACCTGCAGGGTCTGGGCGAGATGGCAGAGGGGCTTCAGACCGTCTACCACTACTCCCCCGCCCATGTCAGCGAGGCCAACCGCGCCTTCCTGACCGCACTGAGCGAGCTGCATCCCGATGCGATCGCCAACTGGGCCTCGGTCGGCGCCTATGACGGCGTGCACCTGATCTACGAGATGGTCGATGCGGCCGGCTCCGACGGGCCGGCGGCGGTCGAGGCGGTGCTTGGTCTCAAGTGGGAGAGCCCGCGCGGTCCGCTCGAGATGGACCCCGAGACCCGCACGGTGAAGCAGAACGTCTATATCCGCGAAGTCGCGCGCAACGCCGAGACCGGCCTGCTGGAGAATGTCGAGCAGGGCGTGATCGCCACCGTCGGCGATCTCGGCTGGACCAAGTGACCGGCAGGACGGGCCGGCAGGCGCTGGCCCGTCCCACCTGAACACGGGACACATCATGAGCCTTCTTCTCAATATCGCGGTCGATGGCATCGCCTATGGCATGATCCTTTTCATGATCGCCGTCGGCCTGTCGGTGACCATGGGGCTGATGCGGGTGGTCAACCTTGCCCATGGCGGCTTCGCCCTGATCGGCGGCGCGCTGGCGCATTGGCTGGGCCGCGAGCTGGGCCTGCCCTTCCTCGCCGCCGCGGCACTGGCCATCGCCGGCACCGTCGCGCTGGCCATGCCGCTCGAGCGGCTGGTCTACCGCCGGATCTACGGCTTCGGCGAGCTGCAGCAGGTGCTGGCCACCATCGGCCTGACCTTCCTGATGATCGCAACCGTCAACCTCTGGCTCGGCTCCTCGCTGCTGGCGATCCCGCTGCCCGAGGCGCTGCAACGCTCAATCGACCTCGGCTTCCGCCAGCTCACGGCGCACCGGCTCACAGTGATCGTGGTGGGGCTCGCGGTGATACTCGGCCTCTGGGCGCTGCTCGACCGCACCCGCTTCGGCATCCGCCTGCGCGCCGCGGTCGACAACCGCGACACCGCCTCGGCGCTCGGCATCGACACGGGCCGGATCTACATGCTGACCTTTGCGCTTGGCGCGGGGCTCGCGGCGCTTGGCGGCATCCTCGGGGCGGAGCTGCTGCCTATCGATGCCTATTACCCACTGCGCTACATGGTGCTGTTCCTGATCGTCGTCGCCATTGGCGGGCTGGGCTCGATCCTCGGCTCCTTCGCGGCGGCGCTGGCCATCGGCCTCGTGGAGACCGCGAGCCGCTACCTGCTGCCCGACCTCGCCACCATCGTCACCTTCGCGCTGGTGATCCTGTTCCTGGCGCTGCGCCCGCAGGGCCTCATGGGGAGGGCATCGTGATGACCCGTCCGTTCGTTTCCGCGCTCGTCATCCTGATCGCAGCGGTCGCGGCCTTCTTCCTCTTTCCCTACAACCTCGCCTTCCTGACCCGCATCCTGATCATGATCGTGCTGGTGCTCTCGCTCGACCTGGTGCTGGGCTTCGCCGGCATCGCGACGCTGGGGCAGGCGGCGATGTATGGCGCCGGTGCCTATGCCGCCGGGCTCTTTGCCATCCATGTCTGGGCCGACCCGGTCGCGGGGCTGCTGATCGGAGCGCTCGCCGGGGCGGCGCTGGCGGCACTGTCGGGCGCGGTCTTGATGCGCACGCAGGGGCTGACGCTGATCATGCTCACCATCGCCGTGGCGCAGATCTGCGCCGAGATCGCCAACCGGGCGCGACCGGTCACCGGCGGCGCCGACGGGCTGCGCGGCATCCGCCCCGGCAAGGTGCTCGGGATCTGGGAGTTCGATTTCATCGGCATCACCGGCTACTGGTACGCGCTCGCCATCGCAGGGCTGGTCTTCGCCGCGCTCTTCGTCATCGGGCGCTCGCCCTTCGGGCTGTCGCTGCGCGGCATCCACGAAAGCCCCGCGCGCATGGAGGCGATCGGCGTCTCGGTCTATCGCCGCAGGCTCGCCGCCTACACGCTCGGCGGCGGCATCGCCGGCATCGCCGGTGCGCTCAGCGCCCAGATCACCCAGCTTGTCAGCCTCGAGGCGTTTTCCTTCACGCTTTCGGCGGAGGCGCTGATCATGCTGATCCTCGGCGGCACCGGGCGGCTCTACGGGGCGGTGTTGGGCACGGTGATCTTCATGGCGGTGCATCACACCGCCGCCGCCAACGATCCGTTCAACTGGCTCTTCGTCATCGGCGCGCTGGTGCTGGCGGTGGTGTTCTTCCTGCCCTCGGGCATCGCGGCGCTGCCCACCAGCCTCAAACGTCTCGCCAAGGGAGGTCGTCATGCAGGGTCTTGAGGTTCGCGGGCTCAGCAAGCATTTCGGCGGGCTCGTGGTATCGGAGAACATCGACTTCGACCTGAAGCCCGGGGCGCGCAAGGCGCTGATCGGCCCCAACGGGGCGGGTAAGAGCACCTTCGCCAATCTCGTCACCGGCATCCTTACCCCCTCGGGCGGCACCATCCGCTTCGACGGCGAGGACATCGCCGGGCTCGACGAGGCGCAGCGGGTCAAGCGCGGCATCGCCAAGACCTTCCAGATCACCACGCTGTTCCCGCGCCTCACGGTGCGCGAGAACCTGCGGCTGCCGGTGCTGGAACGCGAGGGGCTGGGGCGGCGCATGTTCGCCCGTGCCGACAGCAACCGCGCCATCGAGGACGAGATCGCGGCGCTGATCGACCAGTTCGACCTCGGCCCGCTGGCCGACCGCCCGGTGCTCGATCTGGCCTATGGCCAGCAGCGTCTGGTCGAGATGGCGCTGAGCCTGGCGCTCAAGCCGCGGGTGCTGATCCTCGACGAGCCCGCCGCCGGCGTGCCCTCGAGCGAGACCCATCTGATCATCGAGGCGATCGAGCGGCTGCCGCGCGAGCTGGCGGTGCTGGTGATCGAGCATGACATGGATCTCGTCTTCCGCGTCGCGACCTCGATCGTGGTGCTGGTGCAGGGGCGCATCCTCACCGAGGGCACGCCGCAGGAGATCGCCACCAACGCGCGGGTGCGCGAGCTTTACCTGGGAGGGGCGCATGGCTGACGCGCAGGCTGACACCACGCTGGAACTGAAAGACGTCACCGCCGGCTACGGCCCGACGCATGTCCTGCGCGGCATCGATCTCAAGGTCGTGCCGGGTGAGCGGCTGGCGGTGATCGGGCGCAACGGGGCGGGCAAGACGACGCTGCTCAACACCATCATGGGCCTGACCCGGATGCATGGCGGCAGCGTGCGATATAGAGGCCGCGCCATCGACCGGCTCGCCCCCTACAAGCGCAACGCGCTGGGGCTCGGGCTGGTGCCGCAGACCCGCGACATCTTCCCTTCGCTCACGGTCGAGGAAAACCTGCTGTCCTGCATGCGCGGCGACGCCACGCTTGAAGAGGCCTACGCCCTCTTCCCGCGCCTCAAGGAGCGCCGCCGCAACGGTGGCACCCAGCTCTCGGGCGGCGAGCAGCAGATGCTCTCCATCGCCCGCACCCTGATGACCCGGCCCGACGTGATCCTGCTCGACGAGCCGCTCGAGGGGCTCGCCCCGGTGATCTGCGAGCAGCTCATGGAGGTGTTCGAACAGCTCGCCAGCGACGGCCAACGCGCCGTGGTGCTGGTCGAGCAGCACGCGGAGGCCGCGCTGGCCTTCGCCAACCGCGCCATGCTGATGGCCAACGGCGCCATCGTTCACGAAGGGCCCGCCGAGGCGCTGCGACAGGATGCAGAGCTTCTGCATCGCCATGTCGGCGTCGCGCTGGCGGACTGAGCCGAGAAAGGACCTGCCATGACACTCATCGAAGGCCACAAGCCCATCACCCCCGCAGGCGGCGTCGCGGTCTGGGATGTCGATCCCTACGACACCGAGATCCTGCGCGACCCGCTCGAGTATTACGCCAACCTGCGCGCCCAGGGCGAGCTGACCTATATCCCGCGCTACAGCGTACTCGCCGTGGGGCGCTACGAGATCACCCGCAAGGTATTCTCCGATCACGAGAACTTCGTTTCTTCCCGCGGCGTGGGCCTGAACGATTTCAAGCTCGAAGACCCGTGGCGCCCGCCCTCGATCATCCTCGAGGTCGACCAGCCTGATCACACCCGCACCCGCAAGGTGATGTCGCGGGCGCTCTCGCCCAAGGTGGTGAAAGGCTTCGCCGAGCTGTTCCAAGACACCGCCGACCGCCTCGTCGACGACCTGCTCGAGAAAGGCACGATCGAGGCGGTCACCGATCTTGCCGAGGCCTTCCCGACCACGGTCTTCCCCAAGGCGGTCGGCATGAAGGACGTGAACGCGCGCCATCTCGTCGATTACGGAGCGATGGTGTTCAACGCCGTCGGCCCCGACAACGCGCTGCGCCGCGAGGCGATGCGCCACGCCGGCGAGATCGTGCCCTGGATCAACGCGGCCTGCGCCCGCGACCGGCTGAGCGCGGACGGGCTCGGCGCGATGGTCTACGCCTCCGCCGACGATGGCACGCTGACCGAGGCCGAGGCGGGCATGCTGGTGCGTTCCTTCCTGTCGGCGGGTGTCGACACCACGGTGACCGGCATCGGCAACGCGCTCTGGTGCCTGTCGCAGAACCCCGACCAGTGGGACGCATTGAAAGCCGATCCGAAGTTCATCCGGCCGGCCTTCGAGGAGGTGCTGCGCTACACCTCCCCGGTACACACCTTCGGCCGCACCGCCGGCCGCGACACCGAGATCGCGGGGTTCCCGGTCGAGGAGGGCAGCAAGGTGATCTGCGTGCTGGGCGCGGCCAATATGGACCCCGAGAAATGGGGCGACCCGGAGGTCTTCCGCGTCGACCGCAAGCCGGTGGGCCACGTGGCCTTCGGCGCCGGCATCCACGGCTGCGTCGGACAGAACATCGCCCGTGGCGAGCTCGAGGCGGTGCTCGGCGCGCTCATTCGCAAGGTCGACCGGATCGAGCCGGCGGCAGAGGCCGTCTGGCGCCCGAACAACGCAATCCGGGCGCTCGACCGGCTGCCCATCACGCTCATTCCGAACTGAGGAGACACCCCATGGTCAAGGTAACCTACGTCGCCCATGACGGCACCCGCACCGAGCTCGAGGGCGATCCCGGCGACAGCGTCATGAGCCTCGCCATCGCCAACGGGCTCGACGGCATCGTCGGCGAGTGCGGCGGCTCGATGATGTGCGCCACCTGCCATTGCTATGTCGATGAAGACTGGCAGGCGGCCACGGGCGCGCGCATGGATGGCGAGGAAGACATGCTCGAAAGCGCGGTCTGCGAGGTCACCGAGCGCTCGCGGCTGTCGTGCCAGATCACACTGAGCGAGGCGCTCGACGGTCTGGTCGTGCACCTGCCGGAGGAGCAGGTGTGAGCGGGGGGCGCGTCATCATCATCGGCGCGGGACAGGGCGGGCTGCAGGCCGCCATGTCGCTGCGGCAGGAGGGGCATTCCGGCCCGATCACGCTGATCGGCGGCGAGCCGGGGCTGCCCTACCAGCGCCCGCCCCTCTCCAAGGCCTTCCTCAAGACCGGCGAGGCCGACAAGCTGGCGCTGCGGCCGGAGAGCTTCTTTGCCACCAAGGACATCACCCTGCGGACAGGGGAGTGGGTCGACGCCATCGACCGAGAGGCGGGGGTCGTCCGCATCGGCGCCGAGACGCTGCCCTTCGACCACCTGATCCTCGCCACCGGCACGCGCAACCTGCGCCCGGCCCTCCCGGGCGTCGACCGCGCGCTCGATCTTCGCACGCTGGGCGATGCCGCCGCGCTGCGCGCCGCGCTTGATCGTCCGCGCAAGGTTGCGGTGATCGGCGGTGGCTTCATCGGGCTCGAGTTCGCCGCCGTGGCGGCGGGGCTGGGCCACGAGGTCAGCGTCGCCGAGGCCGCGCCGCGGCTGATGGCGCGCGCGGTCTCGCCGGAGATGTCGCGCCGCTTCCGCGACCTGCACGAGGCGCTCGGCACCGCGCTGCATCTCGGCAATGGCGTGACCGAGGTCACCGAGACCGGGCTGACCCTCGCCGACGGCACCGAGGTCGCTGGTGATCTCGTATTGCTCGCCGCCGGAGTGCGCCCCAACACCGAGCTGGCCGAGGCCGCCGGGCTCGAGATCGCCAACGGCATCGCGGTGGATGCCGAGCTGCGCACGCGCGATCCGCGCATCTTCGCGCTTGGCGATTGCGCCGCCTTCCCCGAGGCCGGCAGCGGACGCCGCATCCGGCTCGAGAGCGTGCAGGCCGCCACCGATCACGCCCGCGCCATCGCCAAGACCATCGTGACCGGCACGGCCTCGCCCTACGCCGCGGTGCCGTGGTTCTGGTCGGACCAGTCAGATCTGAAGCTGCAGATCGCGGGGCTTGCCGATCCCACGGATGACAGCGTCACGCTCGAGGATGGCGCGGTGCTGCGCTTCCGCGACGGGCGCCTGACTGCCGTCGAAACCATCAACAACGCCAAGATCCACATGAAGGCACGGCGTTTGCTGGCCGCCGACCCGGTGCCGACCCGTGACAGCCTGCTGCAAAGGAATTATGACCTGACAGCCGCATGACCGAACCTGGAGCCGCCGCGCCGTGACCGACAAGCCGATGGACCGCCTCTCGAGCCCGACCCGAGACCGTGCCGGGATCCGTATCCTCGACATCGACCACTACGCGCCGTTCCTGCTCAACGCCGTGAGCAGCGCCTGGCAGCGCCAGACCTCGGCGATCTACCGGCGCGATTTCGACCTCGGCATCGTCGACTGGCGGGTCATGGCGATGCTCAACATCGAGCCCGAGATCACCGCCAACCGCATCTGCGAGGTGATCCGGCTCGACAAGGCGGCCGCCAGCCGCTCGCTCAAGCTGCTCGAAGCGCGCGGGCTCGCCAGCTACGCCGCCGCCGGCAGCGATCCGCGCCGGCGCAGCTGGTGGCTGACCGATGAGGGGCAAGAGGTCCATGCCGAGATCCTGGCCATCGCGCTTGAGTGCGAGGCCCGCATGCTGGCCGACATCCCGCCGCAGGATTACGAGACCTTCCTTGCCGTCATGCACAAGATGCTTGGCAATCTCGGCGCCTGACGGGGGCGTTCAACAGCCTCTAGACTGCCGCGCAGGACCCAGGATGAAGAGCGCGTCCGATGCGAAGCGCTGATACCTGCGGGATCAACACAATTCCCATTCTTCGGATATATATGGTCGCGCGCCGGCAGCCCTACCCTCGCAGGTCATGGGAGTGGCGATTCAAGTCGCGCGCGCACATACGATCAGCCTAGGCTAGGCGTCAGCGAAGCCAGGGCCAATGGTCAATTTACTGTGCCGCCCCGAGGATGAAATCCGCACCGCGCTCCGCCAGCATGAAGACCGCAGCCTGGGAATTGCCCGAGACCTGTGTCGGCATCACCGAGGCATCGATCACGCGCAGACCTTTGACACCGCGCAGCCGCAACTGCGGATCGACCACCGCGCCCGCATCGCTTCCCATGCGACAGGTGCCCGCAGCGTGATAGATCGTCTGGCCGTTCTGCCGCGCGAAGCCCAGCCAATCCTCGCGCGAGGTGCAGTCCGGCCCCGGCGACATCTCGTGATCGCGCCAGCCGTCCATCGGCCCCGCCTCGATGATCCGCCGCCCCTCGATCATGCCATCGATCATCGCCCGCCGATCCTCTTCGGTGGCGAGGAAATTGGGCCGGATCTCTGGCTGGTCTTCGATGCGGGGGGACCCGGCATGGATCGAACCGCGGCTTTCCGGGCGCAACTGCGTGACCCCAAGGGTCATGCCCGGCGCGCGCTCGAGCTTGCGCTCGGCGGCGTTGGCATAGCTTGCATGCATGAAGAAGAACTGCACATCCGGCCCCGCCAGCCCCTCACGCGTGCGGATGAAGCCGTGCGCGAGCCCGGTCCCGTAGGTCAGGATACCACGCCGGAACAGCAGGTAGCGCAGCACCTCGCGGACAAGCTTTGGCCCGCGGCTGAGCTGGTTGAGGGTTTCGGGGCGGCGCACCCGCCAGTTCATCCTTGTGCAGAAATGGTCCGAGTAGTTCTCGCCGACCTGTGGCGCCGCCACTCGCGTCTCGATCCCGAGCCGCGACAGGCGCTCCGGGTCGCCGATGCCCGACAGCTCGAGCAGCTGCGGGCTCTGCACCGCACCAGCGCTCAAGATCACCTCCTGGCGCGCCTTGAGGACGCTCTCGCCACCGGAGCCCTGCACCCGGACACCGCTGGCACGGCCGTCCTCGAGCTCGATCCGTGTCACTCGCAGTCCGGTGCGGATCTCGAGGTTCGGGCGATTGCGCGCGGGAGCGAGATAGGCGGCATAGGCGCTCGCGCGGCGGCCGTTCCTCTGGTTCACCTGATACCAGCCCACGCCGTCCTGACGGCAGCCGTTGTAATCGGGGTTGCGCGGATGGCCCGCAGCCTCTGCGGCTTCAAGGAAGGCCTCGCCGATGGCCGGGCGCTCCTGCACCTCGCAGAGATCGAGCAAGCCACTGCGGCCACGTGCGCCGTCGGGATCTGGGCCGGCATATCGCTCGAGCCGGCGAAAAACCGGCTCGACCGCGTCCCAGTCCCAGCCGGTGCAGCCGGACTGCGCCCAGCCGTCGTAATCCTGCGGCTGACCACGCACGTAGATCATGCCGTTGATCAGGGTCGAGCCGCCCAGCCCCTTGCCGCGCGGTATGGCGATCGCGCGATTGCCGGTGGCGGGCTCGGGGGTCGACTGGAACCGCCAGTTGAACTTCGGATTTGTCAGCAGCTTGTAGAACCCGGCGGGGATCGGGATCCACGGGCTGAGCGGGCGGGTCCCGGCCTCGATCAGCAACACCCGCTTGCGCGGGTCTTCAGAGAGCCGGTTCGCCAGCACGCAGCCTGCGGTGCCGCCGCCAACGATGATGAAGTCGAAGGCTTCGCTCATCGCGCCGCCCCGGTCGCGGCGGCGCGTTTCAGCGCCTCGCCCGGAATGGCGCCCATGTGACGGGCCATCAGCTCGATCTGGCAGCGCAGCATCGGCAGGCCGGGATGGCAGCGCGCCCCGCGCGCGGCGGCCTCGGCCAAGAGAGGCGTCACCTCGGGCTCCATGATCGCCTCGGCGACAATCTGCCCCGCGTGCAGCCCCTCAGGCGAGAGCGGCAGCGGATCGCCCGCGCGCAGCCCGAGCGACGTGGCATTGGCGACAATGTCGTAGCTGCCCAGATCGGCGACCACGCTGCACCCCTCGGCGCGGCAGGTCGGGTAGGCCCCCGAGACCCGCTCCGCGAGATCCTCGGCCTTCGAGGCCGTGCGGTTGAGGATCGTCAGTGCCGCGACGCCCGCCTCTGCCAGCGCGAAGGCGATGGCAGAGGCCGCGCCCCCTGCCCCGGCGAGCAGGACCCGAGTGCCGCCAAGCTCTTTCCCGGTCTGACGCAGCCCCTCGACAAAGCCGATGCCGTCCAGCATCGCACCGATCATGCGCCCGTCCTCCTCGCGGCGCACGCAGTTCACCGCACCGATGCGGGCGGCGTCGCCTTCGATGGCGTCGCACAGCCCCAGCATCGCAGCCTTGTGCGGCATCGTGGCAATGAAGCCGCCGAAGTTGCGCATCACCCGCAGCCCGTCGAGCGCCTGCGGCAGCTGATCGGGCGTCACATGCATCGGCACGAGCACGCCGTCGACACCGTGGCGGGCAAAGACCTCGGCCATGACCTGCGGGGTTTTCACATGGGCGATCGGGTCGGCGAGGATGCCGAAAAGGCGGGTATGTCCGGTGATCTGGGTCATGGCAGCGTGTAGGATGTCTTGACTGTGGTGTAGAACTCGCGCGCATAGGCGCCTTGCTCGCGCGCGCCGTAGCTCGAGCCTTTGCGGCCTCCGAACGGCACGTGGTAGTCGACGCCGGCGGTCGGCAGGTTGACCATTACCATGCCGGCCTCGGCGTTGGCGCGGAAATGCGACGCGTGCTTCAGCGAGGTCGTGCAGATGCCCGAAGACAGACCAAACTCGGTGTCATTTGCGGTGCTCAGCGCCTCGTCATAGTCGCGCACCCGGATCACGCAGGCCACGGGGCCAAAGATCTCTTCGCGCGCGATGGTCATGTCGTTGCGGACTTCGGTGAACAGCGCCGGCTCGAGATAAAAGCCCGGCTGCGCCAGCTCGAGCCGCCGTCCGCCGGTGAGCACGGCGCCCTCCTGCCGCCCGATGGCGAGGTATTTCTCGTCGGTCTCGAGCTGGCGGGCGTCGACCACAGGGCCAATCTCGGTGCCGTCCTCGAGCGCATGGCCGACCTTCAGCGCCGCCATGCGCTCTGACAGGGCCGCAACAAAGCGGTCGTGAATGCCCTCGGTCACGATCAGCCGCGACGAGGCGGTGCAGCGCTGCCCGGTGGAGAAGAACGCGCCTTGCAGCGCGGTCTCTACCGCGAGGTCGAGATCGGCATCGTCGAGCACCACCAGCGGGTTTTTCCCGCCCATCTCCAGCTGCACCTTCTTCATCCGGGCACTCTCAACACAGGCGCGGGCGATGCCGCGCCCGGTGCCGACCGAGCCGGTAAAGCTCACCGCGTCGATGTCGGGATGCTCGGCGATGCGCGCGCCGACGCTGCGCCCCGGTCCCATGACGAGGTTGAGCACGCCCTCGGGCAGCCCCGCGCGGGTCAGGATCTCGACCAGCGCCCAGGCCGAGTGCGGCACCAGATCGGCGGGCTTGAACACCACAGTGTTGCCATAGGCCAGCGCCGGGGCGATCTTCCATGCCGGGATGGCGATGGGAAAATTCCACGGCGTGATGAGGCCGATCACACCTACCGGCTCGCGGCCGATCTGGACCTCGACGCCGGGCCGGACCGAGGGCAGCGCCTCGCCGCCGACCCGCAGGCATTCGCCGGCAAAGAACGCCAGCACCTGCCCCGCGCGCGTCGCCTCGCCCACGCCTTCCGCCAGCGTCTTGCCCTCCTCCCGCGACAGCGCGCGGCCAAGCTCGGCGGCGCGGGCCAGAACTTCGTCGGCGGCGCGGCGCAGGATGTCGTGCCGCTGCTGCGGTGTCGAGGCCGCCCAGCCCGGGAGCGCTGAGCGGGCGGCCTCGACCGCTGCGTCCACCTCGGCCGCACCGCCACGGGCAAAAGCCCCGACGATGTCGCCCGTGTCGGACGGGTTGATGTTCTCGCTGGTCTCGGAAGCGCCGACCGGCGCGCCCCCGATGAAGTTCATGAAGGTCATCTCGGTCCTTTCAGGTCATGCAGAGGCCGCCGGCGACGTCGATCGTCTGGCCGGTGACAAAGCTCGATTCAGACGAGGTCAGCCAAAGCGCGGTGTCAGCCACCTCGGCCGGCTCGCCGAGGCGGCTGAGCGGCGTGCGCCGCACCTCGGCCTCGTTCAGCTCGGGCGCCACGCCCGCGACCATAGGCGTCGCGATCCGCCCCGGCGCCAGCGCGTTCACCCGGATGCCGTACGGGCCAAGCTCACCCGCCAGATGCTTGGTGAAGCCGATGATCGCGGACTTCGTCGCGGCGTAGTGGCAGGCGACGATGGGAAAGAAGGTCTTGCCCGCCACCGAAGAGGTGTTGACGATCCAGCCGCGCCCGGCATCGACCATGGCCGGCGTCAGCGCCCGGACGCAGTTGAACGAGCCGGTGAGGTTCACATCCACCACCCGGCGCCATTCGTCGGGGTCCATCTCCCAGACCTTGTGGGCCACGCCCGCATGTTTGGGCGAGATCCCGGCATTGTTGATCAGCGTGTCGAAGGCGCCGCCCATCTCGGCCTCGGCCTGCGCGATGGCCCGGGTCAGGCTGGCGTAATCGCTCACGTCGCCGGTCATCGCGACACCGGTCCCGGGCAGCCCCGCCACCACCGCCGCGACCTCGCCTGCATCGATGTCGAGCACACCCACCGTGGCGCCGCGCCGGGCAAAGGCCTCGGCCATGGCGAGCCCGATGCCCTTGGCCGCGCCGGTCACCAGAACCCGGCGCCCGGCATGGCTGTCCCGCGTCTCGTGATGCGCGGGGGTCTTCTCGCGTTGAGTCATCGTCATATTCCCAGGTAAGCCTGCCGGACATGGTCGTTCTGCAACAGCGCATCGGCATCATCGGTCAGCACCATGCGCCCGTTCTCGAGCACGTAGCCGCGATCCGCCGCCTTGAGCGTGTGGAACACGTTTTGCTCGACGATCAGCACCGTGGTGCCGGTCGCCGCCACCTGCGCGATAACCTCGAAGACCTGCGCCACGATGATCGGCGCAAGCCCCAGCGAGGGCTCGTCGAACATCAGGATCTTGGGCCGCGCCATCATGCCACGCGCGATCGCCACCATCTGCTGCTCGCCGCCCGAAAGCGACGAAGCGTGCTGGTCCAGCCGTTCGCGCAGGCGAGGGAACAGCTCGAGCACCTCGTGAAGCGTGTCGTCCTGATAGTCCCGCGCGTGGCGGCAATAGGCCCCCATCAACAGGTTGTCGCGCACCGTCATGTCCGGGAAGAGCTGCCGCCCCTCCGGGATCAGGGTGATGCCGCGATCCACCGTGTCATGCGCCTCGAGCTTGGTGATGTCCTTGCCCTCGAAGGTGATCGAGCCGGTGCGCGGTTTTACCAGACCCGAGATGGTGCGCAGGAGCGTGGTCTTGCCGGCGCCGTTGGCGCCCACGATGGTGACCACCTCGCCCGGCTCCACGTGCAGCGAGATGTCCTGCAGGATCACCGTCGAGCCATAGCCCGCATCGACGTTCTTGACCTCAAGCATGGGTGAACTCCTTCCCGAGATAGGCCTCGATCACATGCTCGTCGCGCACCACCTCCTGAGGGTCGCCCTGGGCGATGATCTGGCCCGAGTTGATGACGATGACACGGTCCGACAGCGACATCACCGCCTGCATCACGTGCTCGATGGCGATGATGCTGACGCCGGTGTCGCGGATCGACAGCATCAGGTCGACGGCGCGGCGCACGTCGGTCTGGTTGATGCCCGCCATGACCTCGTCGAGCAGCAGGATGCGCGGCTCCATCGCCATGACGCGCGCCACCTCGAGCCGCTTCAGGCCGCCGATGGTCAGGCTCGCGGCCTCGGCGTTGAGATAGGGGCCAAGCCCCATCCGGTGCGCCGTCTCGCGCGCCGCCTCGCGGGCATCGCCCACATGCGGATGGCGGTGGAAGGCGCCGACCATGATGTTCTCTTCCACGGTCATCGCGGCGAAGGGCTGGACGATCTGGAAGGTCCGACCGACCCCGAGCGTTGCGAAATCCGCCGGCGACGCCGGCTCCTGCCACTCGCCCGAGGGAGACAGCACCGAGACCCGGCCCTGATCCGGCTTCAGAAAGCCCGAGAGCATGTTGAACACCGTGGTCTTGCCGGCCCCGTTCGGACCGATCACCCCGAGGATCTCGCCCTCTCGCAGGGTGAAGCCCACGTCGTTGGTCACGTGCAGGCCGCCGAAATGCTTCTGCAGCCCCTCGACGCGCATCACCTCGCGGCCCGCCTCGTGAGGCACCGCCGAGCGCGGCGCAGCGGCGACCGGCGCGGCCTGCTCGCCTTCGGCCTTCTCCGAGCCCGAGGTGAAGCGATGCACCACGCCCATGATGCCGTTGGGCAGGAACAGCACCACCAGCATCAGCACGACGCCATAGACGAAGCCGTGCAGGCCGATGGCCTCGGAGCCGAGCGCGCCGCGTGCGAACTCGGTGATCGGCACCAGAAGCACCGCGCCGAGGAGCGGCCCCCAGACGGTGCCGATGCCGCCGATCAGCGCGAACATGGCGATCTGGATCGAGAACTGCAGCG
The DNA here is from genome assembly GCF_019801965.1 of Salipiger bermudensis. Classification (GTDB taxonomy): domain Bacteria; phylum Pseudomonadota; class Alphaproteobacteria; order Rhodobacterales; family Rhodobacteraceae; genus Salipiger; species Salipiger bermudensis_A. Next base: position 191,113 of record NZ_JAHVIA010000009.1, on the reverse strand, counting down.
AGAACATCGACTCCGGTTCGATGAAGGTCAGGTACATGGCGTGGAACGTGCCCACCATCGCCGACAGCGCCGCCGATATGCTCACCGCCATCAGCCGCACCTTGACGGTCCCGACGCCCGCCGCCTTGGCCGCGCTCTCGCGCTCGCGGGTGGCCACGAGGTAGAAGCCGAGCCGGTGCGAACGGATCGCCCAGGCCACCGCGAGGCAGACCAGCAGCATGCCGAAGGCAATGAGCAGCGCCGGGAAGCGCTCACGGAAGACCATCCACTCCCAACCGATATTGAGCTGGATCATCAGACCCGTCGCACCGCCGGTGAGCTCGCGGAAATGCAGCGCGAGCACGCGGAACACCTCGAGGAACGCAATGGTCGCAAGCGCGAAGAACGGCCCGTGCAGGCGGAAGCAGGGCCACGACACGACGATGGCCGCAACCACCGCGACGGCGGCGCCGGCGAACATGCCGAACCACGGCGAGATGCCGAGATTGACGAGGATCACCCCGGCATAGCCGCCGATGCCGTAGAAGATCGCGTGCCCGAGCGAGAGCTGCCCGGCATAGCCGCCGACGATGTTCCACGCGGTCGACAGCGCCGCGAAGATGCAGATCGTGATGAAGATGTGGTAGACGAACTGGTCGCCCACCGCGACGGGCACCGCGATCAGGCCGGCGAGCAGCACGGCCACCGCGATCAGGCCCAGTTTCTGGGCGGAGAGGCCTCCGCCGGAGGCTTGGGTCATGGAGGTCGTCTCGGTCATGGCGATACGTGGCTCAGGTTCATGCGGGTCCCGAACAGGCCCGACGGTTTCAGGATGAGGATCAGCAGGAAGATGGTGAACACCACCGCCTCGCGCAGGTCGGAGCCGATGTAGAAGCCCGAGAGCGCGTCGACGAGGCCGATCACCAGCGCGCCGAAAAAGGCGCCCGGGATCGAGCCGAGCCCGCCCAGCACCACGCAGACAAAGGCGATCAGCACGAAGTAGGTGCCGATGGTCGGCGAGGTCGGGTAGAGCGGCGCGATCAGCGACGAGCCGAGCCCGACGCAGGCGGCGCCCATGCCGAAGGTCAGCACGTAGATGAACTTGTCGTTGATCCCCATGAGGCGGGCGGCGGCGCGGTTCTGCGCCGTGGCGCGAATGGCGCGGCCTGTGCGGGTCTTCTTCATGAAGAGCTGCAGGCCAATGACCAGCAGGATCGCCGCACCGAACACCCAGAGCTGCCCAGTCAGGATGCGGACCTCGCCCAGCATCACCTGAGAGCGCACGCCATGGGCCGGCGTGTTGGCGATGTCGGCGCCAAAGACCAGCAGCGCGAGGTTCATCAGCGCCGTCGAGAGGCCCACCGTGGCAAAGATCTGCACGTGCTCGTCGCGCGCCGACATCAGCGGCTGGATCAGCAGCCGTTGGGTCAGCGCCCCCAGCACGAACAGCGCCGGCGCCACCGCGGCCGCGGTCAGGTAGGGATGCACGTCCATGCCCGTGCTCAGCAGGAAGGTCAGGTACATCCCGACCATGAGGAACTCGCCGTGGGCGAAGTTGATCACCTTGACGATGCCGAAGATCAGGGTGAGCCCCACCGCCACGATGGCGAAGAGCCCGCCGAGCATCAGCCCGTTGGCGACAATCTGAAGAAAGGTGTCCATGTCTCGCGCGTCTCCGGAGGAAGGTCACGCCGGGCCGCAGCGCGAAAAGGCGCGCGGCCCGGCCCGGTGGCGTCAGTCGCCGATCTGGAACTCGGCCACAGCGGCGTCACGCGGATAGACGGTGACGAGCTTGCCGCCCTGCCACTGCATACCCATCATCATGGCGCGGTCGTTCTGGTTGTGATCGCCGAAATGCACACCGTAGCCTGCCGCGGTTTCGCCCGCCGGGATGTCGATGGCCTGCACCGCCGCGACGATCTGGTCGGGCTCGAAGCCCTCGCCGGCGCCGATGCCCTCGAGCACCGCCATGGCGCCGACGTAGTTGTTCAGCGAATGCCCCGAGCGCGGATCCTCGCCATACTTGTTCTGGTAGGCGACGAGAAAATCCTCGAGCCCCGGCGTGAACTCGGTGTTCACTGCATACTGGGTGAAATCTACATCCAGCACACCCTCCATCAGATCGCCCACCGCCTCTGCGGTCGCGGTCAGCGAGTAGCCGCCGCCGCCGCCGATGATGGCATCGGGCTCGAACCCGGCCTCCGCCGACTGGTTCAGGAACAGCACGGAGTCGTTCTGGTAGGAGGTCTGGAGCACGATGTTCACGCCGCGATCCTTGAGGTCGAGCACCAGCGAGGACATGTCGACGGTCGAGCTCGGGTAGCCCTGCACGGTGACGATGTTGAGCCCCTTCTCGGCGCCATACTCTTCCTGGTGGCCGGCCACCGAGGTGCCATAGGCGCTGTCTTCGTGGATCACGCCGATCACCAGATCCGTGGCCTCGACCCCGAGCCCCGGCGCGATCTCGTCGAGGATCATGTCGATGGTCATGATGCCCATGGTCTCGGCGGTCGGGTTGGTGCGGAAGAGGTATTGCAGATCACGGCCCGTGACTTCGTCGGCCACTGCGCCAAGCTCGAAATACGGGATGCCCGAAAGCTCGGCCACCTGGCTCGCGGCGATCGAGCGCGACGAGGAATAGGTGCCGAGGATCGCCTTCACACCCTCGCGGCTGATCAGGCGGCGGGCCTCGCCGATGGCTTGGTTGTTGTCGACCGCGTCGCCGCGCACCAGGTCGATCTGCTCGCCCTGGATGCCGCCGGCGGCGTTGATCTCCTCGACCGCCAGCTCGACGCCGCGGAAGCTCTCTTCGCCAAGCAGAGCGAGGCCGCCCGAGAACGGGAACAGCGCGCCGAACTTCACATCGGCCTGCGCCGCCCCGGCGACCAGTGCCGAGACCGCGGTGGCGGTGAGCAATGTCTTCAGTGTCATAAGTCTTCCTCCCTGATGTCGGGCCCTCCAGCCCGGTTCAGACGCTCAGTAGTCGAGCGCCTCCTTGCCTTGAAAAACGGTGATCGGCGGGTGCGCCCTCTCGTCGGTGACCACGTCGATCACGGTGACCTCCGCCTTGCCGAGCGCCTCCTCCAGCGCCGGCAGGAACTGATCGGGCGTCTCCACCCGCACGCCTTCACAGCCCACGGCACGGGCGATCGCGGCGTGATCGACTGCGGTGAAATGCACCACGTCGGTGTAATCGCCGAAGAGGCTCAGCTCGGCATGTTTCTGGTAGCCGAGGATCTGGTTGTTGAGCACGATCACCACCACCGGCAGCTTCATCCGCCGCGCGGTCTCGAGCTCGCCCCAGACATGGCCGAAGCCGCCATCGCCGGTCAGGCACACCACCGGCGCCTCGGGCCGCGCCGCCTTGGCGCCAAGCGCGAAGGGCAGCCCCCAGCCCAGCCCCGCCAGACCGCGCGGGGTCAGAAAGCGCTGGCCGGCACGCCGGGCGGTGAGTCCGTTGGCAATCCAGATCGAGGAATAGCTCGCATCGGCCACGGTCACCGCGTCCTCGGGCAGCACCGTGTCGAGATCGCGCATCAGCCGCTCGGGCCGGATCGGCGCGGCATCCCAGTCGATGAGGCCCTCGATCTCGCGCTCATGCGCCGCGCGGCCCTCCGCGATGCGGGCCTCAAGGCCCGGGCGGCGGGTGTGGATCGCCGAGAGGTCCTGCGCCTCGAGCGCCTCACAGAGCTGGCTCAGCACCAGCCGTGCGTCGCCCTTGAGCCGCAGCGCCTCGTAGTTGCGCCCGATTTCGCCGCCATCGATGTCGATATGGATATAGCGCGCGCCCTGTGGATAGAGCGACCAGCTGTCGGTGCCGTTCTGGTTGGTGCGGTTGCCGATCAGCAGCACCACATCCGCCTCCGCGACCAGCTCGCGCTGATGCGCGGCGCGCGCGCCGGGCGCCATGAAGTAACCCACGACGCCAAGCGACAGCGGGTGCGTCTCGGCCACCGCGCCCTTGCCCATCACCGTGGTTGCCACCGGCAGACCCAGCTCCTGCAGGCGCCCCAGCGCCGCGACGGCCTGCGAGCCATGCACCCCGCCGCCGGCGATCACCACCGGGCGTTCCGCCCCGGCGAGCAGCTTCGCCGCCTCGCTCACGCGGGCCGGATCTGCGCCCATGCGGTCAAGCGGCCATTGCCCCAGATCGGCCTGCCGGCGCGGCGCGTCGGGCGCCAGCTCCGGGCGCTCGTCGAGCACGTCGAGCGGCACCAGCAGAACCGCCGGGCCCGGCCGCCCGGAGGCGGCGGCGGTGAAGGCCATGTCGATATAGTCGTCGATGCGCTCCACGTCGGCGACCCGGCGCACCCATTTCGAGGCGCCGCCGAACAGCGCGACATGGTCCATCTCCTGAAAGGCGTTCTTGTCGGTGAACTTGCGGTGCACGTCCTGCACGATCGCGACGACCGGCACCGAGGCCTTGAGCGCCTCGGCCAGCCCCGGCACCAGCAGCGTCGCAGCCGGGCCGTTCTGCGCGGTCACCACCGGGACCCGGCCCGACACCCGCGCATAGGCATCGGCCATCGCGGCGCCGCCGTTCTCGGTGCGGTAGCCGACCTGACGGATGCCATAGTGCGGCGCGGCGAGGATCAGCGCCGAGGGCAGCGACTGGCCGAAGATCTCGGTCACGCCGTGCCGCGCGAGGGCGGCGGCCATGACGTGCGCGCCGGTGGTGTTGGCTGTGGGATGGTCCATGACGGTCATGGCTCAGGCCTCCGGTTTCATGAGAAGAACGATCTTTCCGACATGCGCGCTGCTATCCATGCGGGCATGGGCCTTAGCGACATCGGCGAGGGGAAATGTGGAATCGACCGGCGGGCGCACCGCGCCGCTGGCCAGAAGCGGCACCACGTGCTCGGTCAGGGCGCGGGCGAGCCGGGCCTTCATCTCCACCGGCCTTGCGCGCAGCGTCGAGGCGGTGATGGTGCCGCGCTTCATCAGCAGCGGGAGTAGGTCGAGCTCGGCCTTGCTGCCCTGCTGGAAGGCGATCTGGGCGATCCGCCCGTCCGCGGCGAGCAGCTCGATATTGCGCTGCATGTAGGGCCCGCCCACCATGTCGAGGATCACGTCCGGCCCCTTGCCATAGGTGAGCCTGCGCGCCTCGGCGACAAAATCCTGCGTGCGGTAGTTAATCGCGTGATCGGCGCCGAGCGCCCGCGCCGCGGCGCATTTCTCGTCGCTGCCCGCGGTCACGATGACCGTCGAGCCGAGCGCCTTGGCCAGCAGGATCGCCGTGGTGCCGATGCCCGAGGTGCCGCCATGGATCAGCAGCGTCTCGCCGGGCTGCAGAGCGGCGCGCTCAAAGACGTTGGACCAGACCGTGAAGAACGTCTCGGGCACCGCCCCGGCCTCGGCCATGCTCATGCCCTCGGGCACCGGGATGGCGATCGGCGCATCGAGCAGCGCCCAGTCGGCATAGGCGCCGGAATGCACCAGCCCCATCACCCGGTCGCCGATGGCAAAGCCCTCAACCCCCGCGCCAAGCCCCGCCACGACGCCGGCAAGCTCGAGGCCGAAGACATCCGTTGCCCCCGGCGGCGGCGGGTAATTGCCCTGCCGCTGCATCACGTCGGGCCGGTTGATGCCGGCGGCGTGAACCTCGATCAGCAGCTGGCCGGGGCCGGGTACGGGACGCGGGATCTCGGTCACCCGCAGCACTTCCGGGCCCCCTGCCCCATCCGCGATCACGGCGCGCGTCGTTTCGGTCATGTGGTCTGTCCTCCCAAGGGTTCGGGGTGCAGCAGCACCTTCATCGCCGCACCATCCCGGGCGAGGGCAAAGGCCTCTTCGCCCCGGCTGAGCGGCAGGGTGTGGGTGATGAGATGTGCCAGCGCGTCGCCACGCCGCTCGAGCAGCGCGATGGCCTCCGCAAAGGCCGCGGGCGTGGTGTCATGGGCGCCGCGCAACTGCTTTTTCTCCCGCACGAAGCGCGACAGGTCGATATCGCAGGGCGCCGCGTGGATCCCGGCGGCCACGAAGATCCCCTCCGGACGCAGCGCCCGAAGCCCCTGCCCCACCGAAGCCGCGACCCCGGTGGCCTCGATCACCCGGTCGCAGCGACCGCCAAACGTGGAGGCAAGCGCGGCATCGAGCGGCCTCTCGGCCAGATCCACAACCGCCTCGACGCCCATCTCCCGCGCGATCCGCAGCCGCGTCGCATCGCGCAGCCCCGCCAGGAGCACCCTGGCGCCGTGCTCCTGCGCCACGAAGGCGCAGGCCAGCCCGATCGGTCCCGGTCCGAGCACCAGCACGCGATCCCCTGCCGAGACCTCGGCCACGTTGACCGCGTTCACCGCGATGGACAGCGGCTCTGCCAGTGCGGCGCGCTCGAAGTCGACGGCGCCGGGCAACCGGTGCAGCGCGCTCTCGGGCACCCGGACACGCTCGGCAAAGCCCCCGTCTCGATGCAACCCGACGATCTGCCGCGCCTCGCAGGCCGAGGGGCGCCCTTGCCGGCAGCCCTCGCACTGCCCGCAGGTCAGCGTCGGCGAACACACCACGCGGTCTCCAGTCGCGACCCGGCTCACGCCCTCTCCAGTCGCAGTGACGGTGCCGGCGAACTCGTGGCCGAGGGTCAGCGGAAGCAGTGGCTCCATGAAGCCGTAGCTCGGGTCCCAGGCGACCGCGTGCAGGTCGCTGCCGCAGATTCCTGCGGCCTGCACCGCCACCTCGACCTCGCCCCGGCCCGGACCCGGGCCGCAGAAGCTGGTCGAGACGAGGCTCACACCTATCCCGGCACGTGTCTTGCGCAACGCAAGCATCGATTATGATCTCCTCCAGATGTCCCGTATTCTCCCGATACGGGTGGCCGGAAACTAGGTCTGGCCAATGAGTCGGTTATATTTTATTTGTTATAACAGTAAAGCCGAAAAATCTCATCGGCTGACGGACGGCGCAGGCGGAGGGCGGAATATGTCAGACTTATCAAATGATTGGGCAAAACCGATCGAACGCGAGAACCTTAGCGACCGTGCCTATACAACGATTCGAAATGCCCTTATGCGCGGCCAGCTCGCGCCTGGCGAACGGCTCCGGCTGCGTCCGCTATCGCAGCGTTTCGGGATATCGCTCACACCGATGCGCGAGGCACTGCTGCGGCTGGTCTTTGAACGCGCCATGGCCTTCGACGAGCGTGGTACGGTCTACGTTCCGTCACTGAGCCTCGAGCAGCTGCTCGAGATCCGCAGCATCCGGATGGATCTCGAAGGCAAGTCGGCGGCCGCCGCGGCCCGGCGCATCACCCCGGGCGAGCTTCAGGAACTGGAGGACATCCAGTCCGGCATCTCCGATTGCCACGCGCGCAAGTCATTCGCGGATGCGGTTCACCTGAACACCGAGTTCCACCTGGCGCTCTGCCGCGCTGGCCATCTGCCGATCACCTATGATCTGGTCGAGAATTTGTGGGTGCGCTGCGGCCCAATCCTGTCGCACCTCTATGATGCAGGCGTGCCCTCAGACTGGCACCCGCATCCGCACGAACGCATCATCGAAGCGCTGAAGAGCGGCGATGCCGAGGCCGCCGAGGCGGGCATCCGCTATGATATCGAGATGGGAGGCCAAGGGCTTCTGCAACACGTCTCCAGGAACGACTGAGCCGCCTCGCAGAACCTCTCGTGGCGCCGCGCCGGCGCGTCGATCCACGGCCACACGATCCCCGGCTCCGGCGCGCATGGCACCCCCCTGAGCGGCCGCTAGACCGTCCTCCGGTAGTTGTAGGTCGCCCTGATCCAAGGGGCTCTGCCGGACAGTCGGACGGGTGACCCGGATCCTTGCCCGGATCGCCCGTCTCTGCGTATCTACAGCTCGAACAGACCCAATGCGCTCACCACGTCACGCTTGGTCGCCTCAGTGCGCTCGCGTGCCCGTTGCGTGCCCTCCCTGATCACATCGAAGATGTACGCCCGGTCCTCCGCGAGCTTTGCCCGGCGGTCACGAATGGGCGCTACGAGCTCCTGAAGGATCGCTTCCAGCCGCGCCTTGATCTTGCCATCGCCAAGACCCCCGCGCCGGTACTGTGCCTTGAGCGCGGCAAGCCCCTCCTGGTCCGGATCGAAGGCGTCGAGATATGTGAAGACGACATTGCCCTCGACGCGGCCCGGATCTTCGACGCGCAGATGGTCGGGATCGGTGAACATCGCCCTGACGGCGCGGCGGATCTCGTCGGGCGACGCGGACAGCGCGATGGCGTTGCCGCCGGATTTCGACATCTTGGCCTTGCCGTCGACACCCGGCAAGCGGCCCGCCTTGGGGATGACCGCCCGGGCCTCCGGCAGCACGGCGCGGCCCGCCGTTGCGTTGATGCGCCGTACGATCTCGTTGCTTTGTTCGATCAGCGGGGCCTGATCTTCGCCGACCGGAACGATGGTCGCCTTGAACGCCGTGATGTCCGCGGCCTGTGCCGCAGGATAGCACAGAAAGCCGGCGGGAATATCGCGCCCGAACCCGCGCGCTCGGATCTCGTCTTTGATCGTAGGGTTCCGCTCGAGCCGGGCGACGGTGACGAAGTTCAGGTAGAGCATCGACAGCTCGGCCAGCGCCGGCAGATGCGATTGCAGACAGATCGTCGAGCGCGCGGGGTCGATGCCCACGGCCAGGTAATCCAGCGCGACCTCTATCACGCTGCGCCGCACCTTCTCCGGATCGTGGGCGTTGTCGGTGAGCGCCTGGGTGTCCGCCAGCAGCAGGAATTGTTCGTGGCTGTCCTGATATCGCAGCCGGTTTGCCAGCGAGCCAGCATAGTGCCCGATGTGAAGCGGCCCCGTTGTGCGGTCGCCGGTCAGAATGGTTGGTCTGGTCATTTGCGTCTTCTCATGAAACGTGAGGCGGCGCATCGGGAAGCTTGGAAAACAAAAGGCCGCCCATGCGGCGGCCTCGGAATGTGATTGGATATCCGGCCACCTTGTCAGGAGGCCAGCCACCAGGTCATTGCGATGATCATCGAGTTTTCCATGCCGGATCCGTAGTGCTCAGAAACGGACCCGTCAACCACATGATCGCACTATGAGAGTCCGCACCTGAACCCGGATACCAAAATCCAACCAGCAGACTCTCGTTATGAATGAGGGACTCGCGGGGGGGCAGGTCACCGTCATGATGAATGTGCGCCAAGTGTCTCCCGAAGATCGGCGGAATAGAGTTCGCGCAAGGGCTCTTCAGTGACAGGCTTCGCAACGAACGCAACAGTCCCAGGCAAATCCGATGGTGCGCGGCGTGTGGACATAAGCGCGAAACGACAATCAGGGAAGATGCCACGCGCCTGGTCGATCAGGTCGCGCCCGCTGAAACCGTCGTCAAGCCAAAGATCGGCCAACATCAGGTCGAGATGCTCGAGCTCCGTCAAGGCCACGATCGCCTCCGCATAGGACGCGCAGCGAATGACATCCGCCCCGAGCCCTTTCAGGATACTGCAGGATCGCGCGAGCGCTGCCGGATCATCATCGACGACCAGTGCGGCCCTTGGACTGCCGGGCGACGAGCTCCCCCTCGGATCACACTGTCGCGGGAAGAACAGGGTAACCGTCGTCCCACGGAGTGAGGGTTCGGTCGCTGTCTCGATGTCGAGCCGACCTCCAGATTGATGTACGAAGCCGTCGACCATCGACAGCCCCAAGCCAGTGCCGCCGCCATCTTGCCTTCGTGTGAAAAAAGGATCGGTCGCGTGGCGCAACACATCTTCGGACATGCCGCACCCGCTATCGCGCACCGCGACCTCGACCATGTCGCGGGCTTTCACTGACACTATGATCTGCCCCGCTTCGGCACCTGTCGCGACAATGGCCTGGCTGGCATTGATGCACAGATTGAGGATGGCGCTTTCAAGCTGGCCGGGATCGACGAGACAGGTCGCCGGGGCCTCTGGCACGTCCACGATCAGCGAGACCTGCTCCGGGATGGCGATTTCGAGAAGATCCGCCATGCCGGTCACAAGTTCCGACACATCCGTGACCTGCGGCGCGAGATGCTGCTTGCGGGCAAAGGCCAAGAGCCGCTCGGTGAGGCTTGTTCCCAGATCGACCGCGGCCCCGAGCCGTCCATGCAAATCGCGCCGACGCTCCGGTTCGGCTTGCTCCAGCAGGTGCAGGTTGCCGGAGATGCTCGAGAGGATATTGCCGAAATCATGCGCCACTTCGCCCGAGACCTTGCCCAAGGCCTCGACCCGGCGGATTGCCTCCAGCCGAGCCTCCATGCGCTTGCGTTCCGTGGTCTCGGAGATCAGCCAGACCTGGCCGCCGTCAGGCAGGGGCGATTTGTGTATCTCGATCACGTTTCCATCGGGATCACCGTATTCCTCGAAGCCGCCGCGCTCATCTCCCCCGGCTCCCTGGCAGAAGGGGGAGGCAGCGATCAGGTCGCTCATTCGATCGGATGCCCCTTGTTTTTCGGGCGGCAGGCGGAGCAGGTGCCTGAGATTGCCGTTCTCGGCGATGATCCGACCGTCCGCTGCCTCTACCGCGACGCCATCCTTTATGTTCTGAAACACGCGTGAAAACAGCGCATTTTGCTGTCGCATCTGCGCCGTGCGCCGGTCCAGTTTGCGGGCGTTGTCCCGGAACACGCCGAAAGCTGCGAACAGTTGGCCGATCTCGTCGCGGGATGTCGGCGGATCGGGCAGTTCCACCCGCAGGTTTCCCGCAGCGAGCCGCCGCATCGCGCCGGAGATGCGCTCGAGATTGCTTGCCACGTGCCGCGACACGTAGATCGAGGAGGTCACCGCCACGACAAGGCTCGCGACGATCAACGCGAGAAAGGTATTGCGCGCGAAGGCCAACGTGTTCGATGTCGCGGCACGGGCACGGGACAGGCGGTCCTCGGCCTGCGCCACCTTGGTTTCGGCAAAGGCGCTGACCCGGCGGGTTTCCTGTCGGATGCGGAACAGGGCATTCTCGGCATCAAGCCGGGCGGACAGATCACCGTGCTTGAGCACGAACAGCCCGGTCGCGCGCGTCACGGTCCCGGAGATCTCGTCGAAGGTGTCGCGCGGGGCATCGCCGAGCGTGGCCTCAAGCCGCGCGCTCTGGCGCTGGAAATCGCGGGCGAACCCGCCGAGCTCGATCAACTCCTCCGCCCGTGCCGCGCCCAGGGCGACGGCGGTCAGCTGCTGGAGCGCGCTCCAGTCCTGCCGTTCCGGCAGCGGCAACAGCTCATCCTGTGCCATGCGCCTGCTGCGGGCGTTGAGGCGGACCAGATTCCGGTCGATGGCACCCAGCTCCGCCCGCCGTGCGCCTTGCGGCAGCAGCGCCTGGGCCAGATCCTCGATGGCGATCCCCAAGCGCGCCAGCGGCAGCTCCAGCGCGGGATCGTTGGCCGAGGACCCGCGCACGCGGTCCAGATTCGCCATCACCCCGGCGACCTCCTGTTCCAGCTGGAAGGGCGTGAAGAGCGCGAACAGGAACGGCGCCGACGTCGCGAGATCGGAGGCGTCCCGCGACAGGTCCATGGCGGCGGCGACCTCGGTCAGCGTGTCGCGATGCAGCACATTCATCCAGATCTCGGTGCGATCGAGGACCCGCACCCCGATCACGCTGACCAACAGCATGAGCGCGAACATCGCCGCCAGCGCGGCGGACAGCCGGACCCGCACGCCAAGGTCGCGAAACCACGTCATCCGGCGGCCAGATGGAACACGTAGCCGCGGGCCCGGCGGGTCTGCAGATGCACCGGCTTGGCGGGCACCGGCTCGATCTTGCGGCGCAGGCGCAGGATCAGCACGTCGACCGTGCGGTCGACATAGCGTTGCGTGTCGGCCCCCAGCGCCTCCAGAAGTTCCTCCCGGGGGACCACCCGTTCGGGATTGCGGGCGAGAAACTCCAGCAGGCGGTATTCGGCGTTGGTCAGGGGCACCTCTTCGCCGGCGCCATCGAGCAGACGCCGCGCGTCGAGATCGATCCGCTTTTCTCCGAACGCGATCTGCCGTTTGCCCGGCGCCACCGCCCGCGCGGAAGCATGGCCGTACCGGCGCAGAACCGCCCGGATGCGCGCCACCAGTTCCCGCGGGTTGAAAGGCTTGATCAGGTAGTCGTCCGCGCCGGTCTCGAGCCCGATGATCTTGTCGATCTCGTCGCCCACGCCGGTCAGCATGACGATGGGGATCTCGTGGCGCTCGCGCAGATGGATTGCCAGCGTGAGCCCGGACTCGCCCCGAAGCCGCAGGTCGATCAACGCGAGGTCCACGGGCGGTGGGTCTCCGAGCGCGTGAAAGGCGTCGATATCGGCACAGGAGACCGCCGCGAACCCGCTGTCCTTCATCAGCGCCGACAGGGTTTCGCGCACCTGCGGATCGTCATCGACAATGGCGATGACCGGCTCGGAGCCGTCATTCGGACGGGTGGCCTGCATGTGACGCTCCTCCTGCGACGTGCTGGCATGAGGCCGCCTCCCCGACGGCCAGACCCAGCCGTAGCGCAGATCACATCGGACTTTAAGCACCCGGCGCCGCTTTGTAATACTGTTAACAATTCAGCGCGTGTTCTGTGGTTTCGTTAACTGTTCGATGCTCGCAATCGCCGGCGCGCCGCATCTAGCCTGCCTGCATGATGCGAGATGAGCCAGCGCGCCGCTCGCTGTCAAAGGGAGGAAACCATGACACCATTCATCACCCGTGCGGCCACCGCACTGGGCATCCTGACCTGCAGCACGATCGCAGCCCAGGCGCAGGACTGCGTCGAGCGCGGCGCGCTCGACATGCTCTATTGCGACGCCAACGGCGATCTCGTGGCCGACACGCCCAGCGATCCGGCGGAGCTGACCGATCCCGACACGCTGGTCTTTGCCTATACCCCGGTCGAAGACCCGGCGGTCTATGCCGACATCTGGGAGCCGTTCATCGAGCATCTCTCCGAGGTCACCGGCAAGGACGTGCAGTTCTTCGCGGTGCAGTCCAACTCCGCAGAGGTCGAGGCGATGCGCTCCGGTCGTCTGCATGTTGCAGGCTTCTCCACCGGTCCGACGCCGTTTGCGGTGAACCTCGCGGGCGCCGTGCCGTTTGCGATCATGGGCGCCGAAGACGGCCAGTTCGGCTACAAGCTTCAGGTGTTCACGCAGGCCGACAGTGACATTCAGCAGGTCTCTGACCTCGCGGGCAAGCGCGTGGCCCACACCTCGCCCACGTCGAACTCCGGCAATCAGGCACCGCGCGCGCTGTTCCCGGATCTGGGCGTGGAGCCGGACAAGGATTACGAAGTGGTCTATTCCGGCTCGCATGACCAATCCATGCTGGGCGTCGTCGCCGGTGACTACGATGCGGCCCCCGTGGCCTCCGAAGTGGTGGACCGCATGGCCGAACGCGGCCTCTACGATCCCGCCGAGGTGCGCAAGATCTGGGAGAGCGACCCGTTCCCGACGACCTCCTTCACCATGGCGCACAACCTGGCCCCGGAGCTGGCGGAAAAGGTGAAAGAGGCGTTCTTCTCCTTCGACTTCGCGGGCACCGCCCTGGGCGAGGAATTCGACGGCGTGTCGAAGTTCATCCCGATCACCTACAAGGATCAGTGGGCCGTGATCCGCCAGATCCAGGCGTCCAACGGCGTGGAATACACCCCGCAGGGTCTCGCCGAGAACTGATCCCCTCCGACATCTCCAGCCCGGTGCGCCCGCGCGCGCCGGGCACATTGCGCCGCCCTACCAACCATGGTCAGGGCGCCGGCCGCGCCATCCCCAAGAGGCCCCCATGCTGAAGATCACCAACCTGACCAAGCGCTACGGCACCGGCGATCCGGTGCTGAAGGAGCTGAACCTGACCGTCGAGGGCGAACAACTCACCTCCGTGATCGGCTCCTCCGGCGCAGGCAAATCCACATTGCTGCGCTGCATCAATCGCCTTGTGGAGCCGACCTCCGGCTCGATCGTGCTCAATGGCACCGAATTCACCAGCCTGTCCCGCCGCGAGCTGCGCACGGCGCGCCGCCGCATCGGCATGGTTTTCCAGAGCTTCAACCTCATCGACCGGCTGACCGTGATGGAGAACGTGCAGGCCGGACGTCTGGGCTACATCTCGACATGGGCCGCGCTGACACGTCGCTACCCCAAGGACGATATCCGTCGTGCGTTCGAGCTGATGGAGCGTGTGGGCATCGCCCACTACGCCGACAAGCGCGCCGACGAGCTCTCAGGCGGCGAGCGTCAGCGCGTCGGTGTGGTCCGCGCGCTAATGCAGCGACCCGAAATCCTGCTGGCCGATGAGCCCACCGCCTCGCTCGACCCCAAGACCTCGGAGCAGATCATGTCGCTCCTGCGCGACCTTGCAAACGAGCTGAACCTGCCCGTCATCATCAACATCCACAACGTGACCGAGGCCAAGGAATTTTCGGACCGTATCGTCGGCATGCGCTATGGCCGGATTATCTTTGATGACAAGCCCGCCGCCCTGACACGCGCAGAGATGGACCAGATCTACGCGGGCGTCCCTGCACAGGACCGCGCCGAAGCGGGGGCCGCCGCATGAGCGCGACGTCCGACGCCCGTCCCGACAGCTGGCGCAAACCGCCCTTCATAACCAACCCCGTCCTGCGCTACGCGCTCTATCTCGGGGTGGTCGTCTACATCGTGTTCACACTCGCTACGCTCCCAATCGACTGGGACCGCGTCTCCGACGGGCTCAACAGGGCGCAACGCATCTTCAGCGGGGCCTTCCCGCCCAGCTTCGACCGCGCCGGCCTGCTCTTTGACGGTTTCATGGAAAGCCTCAAGATCGCGATCATCGCCACCGTGGGTGGCATCATCCTTTCCGTCCCGCTTGCCTTCATGGCCGCGGGCAACATCGCGCCCAAACCGATTTACCTGCTGGGTCGCGCGATCATTATCATTGCCCGCAGCTTCCACCCGGTCATCGTCGCCATCATCTTCGTCAAGGCCGTAGGCTTCGGCCCCTTCGCGGGCGCTCTGACACTGGTCGTCTATTCCGTTGGGTTCGTGGCCAAGCTGCTGGCCGAGCGCATCGAGGAAATCGACTTCGGACAGGTGGAGGCCATGCGCTCCGCCGGAGCCGGTTTTCTCACGACCCAGGTCTACGCCGTCCTGCCGCAGGTCATGCCGCGCCTCGTGGGTCTCGGGATTTACCAGCTCGACAGCAATCTGCGGGCCTCCGCCGTGGTCGGCATCGTCGGCGCGGGCGGCATCGGTGCGACGCTGGCCAATGCGTTCGGCCGATACGACTACGATTTCGCCCTTGCCATCACCATGGTCATCGTCGGCGTGATCCTCGTGTCAGAGGCCGTCAGTGGAGTCATCCGAAAGCGTATCACATGAACACTCTCTACGAACCCCGCCCCCTCTCCGAAGCGCTCAGCGGTCGCGACGACTGGTCCCGCTTCACGCCGAAACAGCGCCTGATCCGCTACGCGGGCTATGCTGGCGCCGCCGCGGTGCTGGCCTGGGCACTGGGAAGCATCGATGTGATCTGGGCCTGGGTCTGGGACAGCCCGGCGCAGATGGCCGACCTCTTCGGCCGCATGATGCCGCCCGATCCGTCCAACCTGCCCTCCATCCTCGAAGCGATCTGGCAGACCGTGAACATTGCCACGCTGGCCACCATGATCGCAGTTGTCGTCTCCCTGCCCGTCGCCTACATCGCCGCACAGAACACCACGCCCAATCGAGCCTGTTTATGGCTCGGTCGCTTCATCCTCGTATCGTCGCGGTCCGTGAACACGATCATCTGGGCGCTGCTTTTCGTGGCGATCTTCGGCCCTGGTATCGTGGCGGGCATCGTGGCGATCATGTTCCGCTCCATCGGTTTCCTTGGCAAGCTGCTGGGCGAGGCCATCGAGGAGATCGACCGCAAGCCGGTCGAGGCACTCGAAGCCTGCGGTGCGTCCCGGTTCAAGATCGTGCTCTACGCCATCGTGCCGCAGGTCATGCCCGCCTTCTTCGCCGTGTCGATCCTGCGCTGGGACATCAACCTCCGTGAGAGCACCGTGCTGGGGCTGGTCGGCGCAGGCGGCATCGGCATGATCCTGCAAGGGGCGATCGACACCTTCAACTGGCCCGAGGTCGCCATGGTGCTGCTGACGATCCTTGCGCTGGTCATCTTCGGCGAGATGGTGTCCTCCTTCCTGCGACGCAAGATCCTGTAGGGCGAACCATGATCACGACCGAGGCAGCATTTGCCCGTTACGAGCGCCTGCGGCCCACACTGCCGCAGGCGCAATTCCCCGAGACGTCGCGGATGGGCCGGACGCTCGAAGACACTATGGACGACTACGACGCCTATATCCTCGATGCGTTCGGCGTGCTGAACCGGGGCGAGACGCCGATCCCCGGCGCTGTCGCGCGCATCGAGCAACTGCGCGCCGCCGGGAAGCGGCTCATCGTCCTGACCAATGCGGCAAGCTACACGCGGTCGGGGGTGCTGGCGAAATACCATCGTATGGGGTTCGACTTCACGCGCGATGAGGTGGTCTCGAGCCGGGACGTGGCCTTCGCGCATCTTCCCGAAGTCCACGGTGTCTGGGCCGCGATCACATCGGACGATGACGATCTCTCCGACGCGCCCGTCGGCCATTACATCGCCGCTCTCCATGAGCAACCGGAGCTTATGATCACCGCAGCGGCCTTTCTGTTCCTGTCGACGGCACGGTGGAGCGACGCGGATAACGCGCGGCTGGAACGCGCGCTTCAGTTCCAGCCGCGCCCCGTCATCGTCGCCAATCCGGATCTGGTGGCACCGCGCGATCACGGCCTGTCGCTGGAGCCCGGCTGGTACGCGCAAGACATCGCGAAAAGAACCGGAGCGACCCTGCCCATGTTTGGCAAGCCTTTCCGCAACGCATTCGACGAGGCGCTGCGACGGCTTCCCGACCTCACGCCTGAGCGCATCGCCATGGTCGGTGATACGCTGCATACGGATGTCCTCGGCGGAGCAGCCGCGGGCCTCGGCACCATCCTGATCCGGGAGCACGGCCTGTTCCGCGGGCTTTCACTGGCTCCGTTCATTGAATCGAGCGGTATCCGGCCTGCTTGGCTCATTCAAAGCACCTGAGCACATTGCACGAGCATGCCGTCCCGTGCCGGCGGGACCGGCCGGGGTCAGGTCGCACGCAAGGTCCATCCACCACCGATCACAGAAGAGGCAACGATGCGCCCCCTGCTCCTCGCGTGCCGCGATCCAGATAGCACTCGCCGCCGCGTTCGATCCATCTCTGCGCGCATCCGCCCCCGATGTGCCGCAGGTGATGCCTCATGCAGATCCGAGCGAAAAGATGCTGCCAGCTTCCCTCCCCCATCGCGGCAAACCAGCTTTCGCGCAGTCCGACCGCCGGCCTAAAATGCGCACGGACTACTCATATATCGTGGTCTTGCGTGTTCTGACCCGCATTGAGGTGCTCTTAAGCCCAAAGCCCGAGCGCACACGGAACGAACGTCTGTCGAGTTCGAGCGGCAGCAGGGACTGAGGCCAGAAGGCGTCCAGTAAACGCGGGTCCATGCAGGCTTCTCACGCCTTCCAGCCATTCCGCCCTCCTCCTGCTCGCCGAGATCCTATCGAATTTCGGCCTTCGTGGCTGGACCACTTCGATGGGTCCGGTGCAGGCCCTGAACCGAGACGCCGGAGGCTGGCCCCGGCGCCGGAGATCACCAGACGCGGTCGAGCAGGGAGAGCCAGTTCTCGCCCATCACGCGGCGGATCTTGGTCTCGGACCAGCCGGCGCGCTGCATGGCGGCGGTGAGGTTCGGGAAATCGGCAATCGAGCCGAGCCCGTCGGGGAACTCGACCTCCCAGATCTCGGTGAGCTGGCGGGCATAACCCTTGTCGCGGTTGAGATACTCGAAGAACTTCGCGCCGTAACCCATGGTGAAATCGGTGCCGAAGCCCACGCGTTCCTCGCCCACGAGGTTCACGATGTAGTCGATCGCGGCGACGTAGTCGTCGACCGTCGCACCGTTGCCGGCGGCGAGGAAGGGCGGGAACATGGTCACGCCGACGAAGCCGTCATGCTCGGCGATGAAGCGGAGCTGCTCGTCGCTCTTGTTGCGCGGGTGCGCCTTGAGCCCGGCGGGCAGGCAGTGCGAATAGGCCACCGGCTTCTTCGAGGCAAGGATCACCTCCTGCGAGGTCTTGGGGCCCACGTGACTCAGGTCGCAGAGCATCCCCACCCGGTTCATCTCGGTCACCACCTCGTGGCCGAAATCCGACAGCCCGCTATCGGTGGTCTCGTAGCAGCCCGAACCCACGAGGTTCTGGGTGTTGTAGGTCATCTGGACGATGCCGACGCCCTGCTCCTTGAAGAGCTCGATGAACTCGAGCCGGTCCTCGAAGGCCGAGGTGTTCTGGAAGCCGAGCACGATCCCGGTCTTGCCTGCGACCTTGGCGGCGCGGATGTCGGCGACGGTCTTCGCCTTCACGATGAGATCGGCGTTCTCGCGGAACTGGGTGTTCCATTCCCCGATCGCCGACATGGTGTCGCGGAAATTCTCCCAGACCGAGCAGGTGCAGTTGGCAGCGGTGAGCCCGCCCGCGGCCATCGCCTCGAAGACCGGGCGGCCCCAGTCTGAGATGATGAGCCCGTCGAAGACGATGAGATCGTCGTGCAGCGTGGTCATGTGGTGGTCCTTCGGTCAGAGATAGATGTTGCGCACGATGGCGTCGTGATCGCCCGCCATCGCGCGGACGTCGCCGCCGTCCACCACCTCGCCGTCCCTCAGGACGATGAAGCGGTCGGCGGCGCGGAAGGCGAGGTTGAGGTTCTGCTCGACCATCAGCATGGTCACGCCGTCCTCTTTCAGCGTGTCGATGATGCGGGCAATCTCTTCGCAGAACTGCGGCGAGAGCCCGCCCGAGGGCTCGTCGAGCAGCAGCAGCCGTGGCCGGGACATCAGCGCGCGGCCGATGGCGACCATCTGCTGCTCGCCGCCCGAGAGCGTCCGGGTCGCCTGCTTTCGGCGCTCCTTGAGGCGCGGGAAGCGGTCGTAGATATGGGCCAGCGTCTGCGCCAGCTCCTTGCCGCCCCGGCGCATGGCGCCGAGCCGCAGGTTGTCCTCGACGGTAAGGTCGGGAAAGAGATCCCGCGCCTGGCTCACCTGCGCGATGCCGAGGGCGAAGATCCGGTGCGGCGGCAGCCCCGCGGTCTCCTGACCGTCGAAGAGCACCGAGCCGGCGCTTGGCCGGACAAAGCCGCAGATCGCGTTCATCGAGGTCGACTTGCCCGAGCCGTTGGCCCCGAGCAGGGTCAGGCATTCACCCGGCACCACGTCGTAGGAGGCGCCGCGCAGGATCGGCTTCTTGCCGTACCCCACGTGCAGGTCGCGGATTTTCAGGAGCGGTTCAGGAGTGTCCAAGGTAAGCCTCCAGCACGGCGCGGTCTTCGCGGATTTCCTCTGGCGTGCCCTCGGCGATGCGCGCGCCCGCGGCCATCACCAGGATCCGGTCGGCGGCGGCCATCACCAGCTCGACCGCATGTTCGATCAGCAGGATGCCGACGCCCTTCTCCCCGGCGAGACGGTGGATGATCTCCATCATCTGCGCGCGGGCCACCGGCGACAGCCCCACCGCGGGCTCGTCGAGCAGCAGCACCGGCGGGTCGGAGGCGACGGTGCGCACGATCTCGACGATGCGTTGCTGCCCGCCCGAGAGGTCGCCGGCCCGGGTGTCGGCCATGTGGTCCATCGACATGAGCTTCAGCAGCTCGCGGGCGCGGTGGATGTTGTCGGCCTCGGATTTCAGCGCCTTCGAGCGCCCGAGCAGGATGTCGAGGAACGAGCCTTGGGTCTGCGCGTGCAGCCCGGTCAGCACGTTCTCGAGCACGGTCAGCGCCGGGAACAGCCCGCCGTTCTGGAAGGTGCGGCGGATGCCCTGCTCGGCGATCTCGTGCGGGGTGAGCCGGGTCAGCTCCTGCCCGCGCAGGTGCACGGTGCCCGCGGTCGGCGTGACATAGCCCGAGATCGCGTTGAACAGGGTTGACTTGCCGGCGCCGTTCGGCCCGATCACCGCGCGGACGTTGCCATCCTCGAGGGTGAAGGACACGTCATCGAGCGCGGTCAGCCCCGAGAAGCGGACCGAGAGGCCCTCGACTGTCAGAAGCGTGCTCATGGGGCCTCCCGGTAGAAACGTTCGACGAAGATGGGCGAGACCCGGCGCAGCAGGCTCGCGAGGCCCATGGGCATGGCAACCAGCACGCCCGCGACGATCAGGCCGAAGAACAGCTCTTCCATGCCGGGAAAGGCGCGCAGGTATTCCGGCAGCGCGGTCAGCAGCACCGCGCCGAGCACGGCGCCGAGCACCGAGCCCAGCCCGCCCACCAGCACCATCGCGAAGGAGGCGATGAGATGCAGCATGCCGAAGCTCTCCGGAAAGACGTGTCCGACATGGCGGGCAAAGAGCGCCCCGGCGCAGCCCACCACGAAGCCCGACCACATGAAGGTCGCGAGGATCACCCGCGCGGTGGGAATGGCGAGCGAGGCGGTGGCGATCTCGTTCTCGCGCACCGCCATCACGGCGCGGCCGAAATGCGAGCGCATCAGGTTCAGCGTGGCCTTCACCAGCAGAACGGTCACCGCGAGGAAGATGTAGAACTTGAGCGTGTCGTCGGTGAGCGAGATGCCCAGCAGCGTCTCGCGGGGCATCGGCATGCCGTCGGTGCCGCCGGTCAGCGGCTTGGCGTGCAGGTAGGCCCAACGCATCAGCTCGCCGAAGGCCAGGGTGATGATCGCCAGGTAATAGGTGCGGATGCCGCGCAGCGCCGCAGCAGAGGCGAGGAAGCCCCCCAGAGCGCCGAAGGCCCCGGCGAGCGGAATGGTCAGCAGCCACGGCACGCCGAGCTTGGCGGCAAGGATCGCCGAGCTGTAGGCGCCGATCCCGAAGAAGGCGGTGTTGGCGAAGGCGAGCTGGCCGAGATTGCCGATGGTCAGGGTGAAACCGAGCGTCACCAGCACCGAGACCAGCATGCCGTTGGCAATGAACTGGGTGTAGGGGTTGGTGGCGAGCGGCAGCAGGAGCAGCACGGCGGGCACGGCCCAGAACAGCAGCGTGCGCATCTTGCGCTGGCGGGCGGAGGGCATGATCTGGCTCATCGGATCACACCTTCACCACGGCCTTGCGGCCGAAGAGCCCCTGCGGCCTGATGAACAGCACCGCCACGATCACCACGTAGGCGGTGATCTCGATCAGCGCCGTGTCGAGATAGGCGCCGGCATATTGCTCGGCGATGCCCAGCAGCACCCCGCCCAGCACCGCGCCGCCCAGCGAGCCGAAGCCGCCCAGGGTCATCGCCGCGAAGCCCTTGATCAGGAACGACGCCCCGAGGTCGGGATGCAGCAGCGAGACCGGCGCCACGAGGATGCCGCCAAGCGCGCCAAGCGCCGCGCCGACCCCCCAGGAGAAATCGTTGAACCGGTCGACATTGAGGCCGATGAGCCGCGCGCCGCGTGGGCTCTGGTAGACCGCCTGCACCATCTTGCCGAGGTCGGTCAGGGCCATCAGCCCGAAGAACAGCAGCAGCAGCACAAGCACTGTGCCGATGATGAACACCGCGTCGCCGGTGATCACGAGGTCGCCGACGAAGATCGGGTCCATGTCGAAGACCGGCGGCATCGGCAGCACCTCGCGGCCCCAGACCATGCGCGCGATGCCGCGCAGAAGGTAACCCGCCGCGATACACATCAGCGCCAGCCCGATATGCGGGCCGCCGCGGATCGGACGGATCAGGCCGCGGTTGAACATCACCCCCAGCACGAACATCGCGATCATCGCCAGCGCCGCGGCGGGGAGGAAGGCCACGCCCGCCAGCACCACCAGCACGTAGGACAGGAAGGCCCCTGCCATGACGAAATCGCCATGTCCGAAATTCACCACCGTGGTCGAGCGGTAGACCACCGTCAGCGACAGCGCGATGAGCGCATAGATCATGCCTTGGGAGAGACCTCCCAAAGTCAGCTGCATCAGCATGTTGTCTGCTCCTTGAAAAGACCGGGCGCGATCGCGGCCGCGCCCGGCAGTCGGGGAGGTGTCAGTAGGGCTGGCCCCAGGCCTTCAGCACGGTCGGCTCGCCATCGACGAAGCCCGCCACAGCCGAGCCCTTGACGCCCTGGTGGTCGTCGGCGGTCCAGCTGATCGGGTCCGACAGGATCCCGGTGTCGAAGTCGCGCACCTCTTCCAGCGCCGCCATCAGCTTGGAGCGGGTGAGCTCGGGGCCCACCGCTTCCAGCGCCGAGACCAGCGCCTCGGCGGAGCCGATCGAGACGAAGGAGAAGGTCGAGAGCTCTTCGTCCGGGTAGTACTTGTGGATCATCTCGCCCCACGGCTGCATCAGCGGGCCGTCGAGATTGTCGACGTAGGAGTGGATCACGTAGTAGTTCTTCACCGTGTCGAAATCGCCGGTGCGCTTGAGCGTGTTCTCGAGGTCGGTGCCCGCCGTGCCCATGACCGGGATGTCACCCATGCCGTATTTCTTCAGGTCCCGCAGGAAGATGGCGGTCTCGGCCTCGTAGAGCGCCGCGATGATGAAATCGGGCTTCTCCTGCCGCAGCTTCAACACCTGGGCGGTGGCGTCGGTCTGGCCGCGCTCCATGGTCAGCTCGAGCGAGGGGGCGACGCCGTTCTCTTCAAGGTATTCGCGTGCCGGGTTCGAGTAGGAATGCGCCCAGTCGTTCGAGTGCTCGATGATCGCCACGTTGCTGGTGTCGGGCTTCGAGAGCACGAAGGCGGCCATGGCGCGCCCGTTGGCGCCGCCGGTGGGCACGCCGTGGAAGATGTTCGCGGCCAGCGGATCGGAGATCGAGTCGCTCACCGCATGGGCGACGATCCACGGCAGGCCCGCCTCCTCGATGGTCGGCCGCAGCGCCAGGGCCACGCCCGAGCAGGAGTTGCCCTGCAGCATGAAGACCTCGTCCTGCGAGATCAGCTTCTTGGCGGCGGCGAGCCCCTTGGCGCTGTCGCAGGCGGTGTCTTCCTGCACCGCCACGAGCTTGCGCCCGTGCACGCCGCCCTCTTCGTTGACCTTGTCGTAATAGGCCATCATGCCGATCAGCGCCTTGCTGTAGGACGAGGCGTTGCCCGAGAACGGCCCCATCACGCCGATGGTGATGGCATCGTCGGACAGGCCCTCGGTTTCCCACTCCGCGTCCTGCGCAAGGAGCGGGCTTGCCGCGAGGCCGGCCGCGGCCAGTAGGGAGATGTACTTCTTCATCGTGGTCTCCTGTTGGATCTCAGTTGGGGTGGTGCGATCTGACGCCGCATTGGGGCAGGATATGCCCGTATAAATAAAACCGACTGGCTTGTTTGTTTTTGTCTCAGCCGTTTTCCGCCGGTCGGACGTGCACCGCGATCACCGCCTTCAGCGCCGCGAGCATCTCGAGGAAATAGGCTTCGTCCCGGCGCAGAACCGCCTGCACCGCCATGCCGCGGAAGACGTTCATCGCGAGGTTCAGCGCGACCCGCGACGACACCACGGCGGGATCGACCGCCACGAAGGTGCGCGACCACGTGGCCTCGAAGCGCTCGTGCAGGTCGAGGATCAGAGGCGCGAGCTGGCGACGCAGCTCGTCATCGCCGCGGGCGGCAACGATGATCTCGAGCGAGGAATAGAACCAGTCGCCGTTCACAACGCCGTCCCAGATCGCATCGAAGAAGGCATCATAGCTCAGCCGCCCGGCCCGCAGCTCGCCGGCGAGGGTTTCGAGGCCGGTGGCGAAATTCGCGAACATCTCTTCGGTGGCCGCGACAATGAGGTCCATCTTGCCGGGATAATGATGGGTCTGCGCCCCGCGCGAGACCCCTGCCCGCTTCGCGATCCCTGCGGTGCTGGTGTTGGCATAGCCAACCTCCATCAGCGACTGGATCGTCGCATCGAGCAACAGCCTCCGGGTCTTGGCGCTGCGCTGATCCTGGGTTCTGCGTGTGGTCACGGTCATGTTGCCTCCATATACAAACAGGTCGGTTTGTTTTTATGATTCTGTCAAGTGTGGCGTACGCTCTCCTGCAAGGGAAGACCGTCAGCCCCCCGGCATGCCCAAGAAAACGGCACCGGACACGGAAATCCCTGACGATCCGGCGTGTGACCCGCGTCAACACCCTGCGCCGGCCGAACGCAGCGGCACCCATGCCCAGCTATCGCCTCGGCCCCTGCCGGCAGCTTCCATCGGCTCGTGATCCGGAACATCGTGCAGCGTCTCGAAGCCGAAGGCCACGAGACGCCGATCGGTGCTCAGCTAGGCATAAGGCACCCCGCAACGGCGGCTGCGGGGATCTGACCCCATCAGTCCGGATCCGTGCAGCCGCCCGGTCAGCTGGCGGCAATTCCCCTCGCCGAAAATCTCTTGCAGCGAAATTGCCAAGCTCTTCTCACCGGGGAGAACCAAGACCAAGCGCGCCGCATCAGGCTGTCATGTCTGCAGCATAGCCCTGCCGGCGGTCAAAAGCGTCCGCGGGGGCCGTTCGCACTGAGCTGGCGGAGGGCTGACAAAGTCGCCGACCAAACACGACAGTGATCTCAGCTGACCCCGCCAAGAGGCCCGAGCACCACGATTTGGCGGATCTCGGCCATGTCGGCGATGCCCGCAAAGACCGTCACGCTCTCCCTCAGCGATCAGACCGCGAGGAAGCCGCCATCAACAGGCACCACCGCGCCGGTCATCATCTTCGCGTCGTCCGAGAGCATCATGGCGATCGTCTCGGCCACCTCGTCTGCCTCGGCGAACCGCGCCATCGGGTGGCGCACCATCATCGGCTGCGACTTGACCGGATCGGACCAGGCTTCGGCCGCAAGCTCGGTGAGGGTGATCGTGGGCGCGACGCAATTGACCCGAATGCCATGCGGACCGAACTCCTTGGCCATGACCCGGCTCGCGCCTTCCAGCCCCGCTTTGGAGGCGGCGTAGCAGAGATGTTCGGCAAAGCCGCGATGCCCCGCGATCGAGGTGATGTTGACGATGGCCCCTCCGCCGCCCGCGTCGACCCGCTTGCGGGCGAACTCCTGGCAGGTGATCAGCGCGGCGCGCAGGTTGATCCCCATGACCGCCTCGTAGCCCGCCTCGGTCATCTCGAAACTCGACTCGAGTACGTTGATGCCCGCGCTGTTGATCAGCAGCTCCGCAGGTCCGGCCTGGGCCATCGCGGCGCGCGTCGCGGCGGCATCGCCGAGGTCGGCCTGCACGGTGGCGCAGCCGATCTCGGACGCGAGGCTGTCGAGGTCGGCCTGGGTGCGGGTGATCGCAACGACATCGGCGCCACGTGCGGCCATGACACGCGCGCAGGCGTGCCCGATGCCCTTGCCCGCGCCAGTGATGATGACGGTCTTGCCAGTGAAATCCATCGCGGTTCTGTCCTTGTGTTTGCGTCTCTATTCGGTGAGCGCCGCCATCCGCGCGCGGCTCTCCCGCGCGAGCGTCTGGAAGGCGAGGAACGTGTCGTAGCGCGCGCCGTGCAGCGTTGCGGTCCGCCCTCCCGAGGGGGTGGAGCGGGTCGCGACGCGCGACATGGCGGTCATGGCGGTGGGCAGGTCGTCAAAGCCGCCGGCGGCCACGGCACCCAGCATTGCCGAGCCCAGCAGAACCGGCTCCGTGCAGGCGATGATCTCAACCACGCGGCCGGTCGCATCGGCCAGCATCTGCCGCGTGAGCGCATGCGCCCCGGCACCGCCCGAGACCGAGATCGTCAGCGTCGGCGCGCCGTTGGCGTCCTGCGTCTCGATGATCTGCCGCAGCCCGTAGCACAGCCCGCACAGCCCCGCGACATAGAGCGCCACGAGCGCGTCAACGCCCTGCTCCATGCCCTGCCCCACGATGATCGCGCGCGCCTCGGGGTCGGCAAACGGCGCGCGGTTGCCGAGAAACTCGGGCACAACGTGCAGATCGTCAGCCAAGCGCAGCGCGCCCCCTGCGTCGCCACCAAGCGCCAGCGCGCGGTCGGCGAGAAAGGTCATCAGCCCCTTGCCCTCGGCGCGCGCCATCCGATCTGCATCGGCATGGGCGGGATGCAGCGTCACGAGATGCGCGAGCGCGGCCCCGGCGGCACTTTGCCCGCCTTCGTTGAGCCACATGCCCGGGACCATCGCGGAATAATAGGGCCCCCAGACCCCGGGCACGAAGGCCGGCTCGGCGGTCGTGGTCATGGTGCAGGACGAGGTGCCGAAGACGTAGCCGAGGCATGCTGTCGCCTCGCCTCCCCCGCCCTCGGCGGCGACCGTGGCGATGCCGCCCGCGTGCGCATCTATCAGCCCCGCCGCCACGGAGGTGCCGGGCCGCAGCCCCATCTGCCGAGCCGCTGCCCCGGTCAGCCCCTGCCCGAGCGCCGTGCCGGGGGTCACCACCGACGCCCCGATCCGGGCAAAGCCCTGCTCTGCGAGATCGCCAAGCCCGATGGCATGAAAATAGGCGGGGTCGAAGCGCCCCTCGTGGGCCAGGTAGGTCCATTTGCAGGTCAGCGTGCAGGACGAGCGGTCAAGCGCTCCGCTGGCTTTCCAGGTCAGGAAATCGGTCAGGTCGAAGAACTGCTCCGCCGCCGCGTAGGTCTCGGGCCTGGTCTCCTTGAGCCACAGCAGCTTCGGTGTCTGCATCTCGGGCGAAATCCGCCCGCCGACATATTTCAGGACGCCGTGGGAGCCCGCGTTGATGCGCGCCGCCTGATCCGTCGCGCGATGGTCCATCCAGACGATGATATCGCGTTCGGGCGCGGCGTCGTCGCTGACCGGCAGCCCCCCCTCCGGCCCCATCACAACCAGCGAACAGGTGGCGTCGAAGCCGATGCCCTTCACCCGCGCCGCGTCGAAACCCGCGGCTGCCTCCTGCACCGAGGCGCAGACCGCGTCCCAGACCTGCGCCGAGCTCTGCTCGACGAGGCCGGCGTCGTCGCGGTGCATGGCGATTTCGCGCTTGGCGGTGGCCAGAAGCGCGCCGTCGCGGTCGAAGACGCCCGCCCGTGCCGAGCCAGTGCCCACATCGACGCCGATGAAGAGATCCGTCATGGTCATTCCTTCCCTTCCGGTGCCCGGTGAAGAGCTGATGCGGCGGCCCCCATGGGAGGACGGGCGCCGCCGCGCTTGCTCACATCCGCTCGAAGGCCGACGGCATCACGATCAGGTCGCGCACCGTCACCTGCCGCTTGCGGGTGAGCATGTATTCCAGCGCGTCGGCGACCTCCTCCGGGTCCATGAGCGCGCCGGCTTCCTTGGCCTTGCGCAGGTTTTCTTCCGGCCAGTCGGCCAGCAGCGCCGAGACCACGGGCCCGGGCGAGACCTGCGCCACCTTCACGCCGTAGGGGATCATCTGCCGGCGAACGCCCTGCATGAAGCTGGTGATTGCCCATTTCGAGGCGGAATAGACCGGCTCCCAGTAGGCCGGGTAATGCCCGGCGATGGAGTTCGTCACCACGATGTCGCCGGTCCGGCGCTCCATCATGTGGGGCAGCACGGCGTGAATGTTCTTCATCACCGCGTTGACGTTGAGGTTCAGCATCCGGTCGATGGTGGCCGGATCGCTCTCCCACAGGTCACCGCCGATATAGCTGCCCGCGTTGCAGTAGAGGATGTCGATCTGCCCGGTCTTGGCGAGGATCTCGGGGACCATGGCGTCGCAGCTCTGCGGGTCCAGGAGGTCTGTCACCTGCGCCACGGCCTTGTCGCCGTATCGGGCGGTCAGCTCGGCGAGGGCCGCCTCGTTGCGGTCGGTCATGACCACGGTGCAGCCGTTCTGCAGCAGCATCTCGGTGGCGGCAAGGCCGATGCCCGAGGCCGCGCCGGTGACGACGGCGACCTTGCCGTTCAGCTTCTCAGACATGTCTGTCTCTCCTTGGTAGGTGCGGGGACGGCGGAGGTGAGGGCCCTGCGGCCCGTCACCATTCGCGGCCGATGTAGATGGCGAGCAGGATGATCAGGCCCTTGATGACGTCCTGAAGGTACGGGTTGATCCCCATGAGGTTCAGACCGTTGTTGAGGATGCCCAGGAGCACCGCGCCGATCAGCGTGCCGAGGATCAGCCCGCGCCCTCCGGCGATGGCGGTGCCGCCCAGCACGACCGCCGCGATGGCGTCGAGCTCGAAGCCGACCCCGGCATTGGGCTGGCCGGACATCAGGCGTCCGGTGAGGATCAGCGCGGCGAAGGCCGAGGTCAGGCCCGAGATCGCGTAGACCGTGAGCTTGACCATCTGGGTCTTCACGCCGGAGAGCTTGGCCGCCAGCTCGTTTCCGCCGATGGCGTAGACGTGACGCCCGAAGGGGGTGCGCTGAAGCAGAACCCAGGCGAGGGCGTAGATGATGACCATCGCGATGACGGGCACCGGCACGATGCCGATGCGGCCGATGCCGAACCACGAGATCCACGACGGGATGCCCGAGATCGGGTAGCCGCCCGAGTAGAGCAGCCCGAGGCCGCGGGCGATGCCCATGGTCGCCAGCGTCACGATGATGGCGGGCATCCGGCCCCAGGCCACCATGACCCCGTTGAAGATGCCGAGCCCGACACCGACCCCGAGCCCCGCCAGCAGGCCGACCCACCCGGACAGCCCCATGTTGACCATGAGCCCCGCCGCGATGGTGCCCGACAGCGCCATGACCGCGCCGACCGACAGGTCGATGCCGCCGGTAAGGATCACGAAGGTCATGCCCACGGCGAGGATCGCCACGATGGACACCTGCCGCAGCACGTTCATGATATTGCCCACCGAGAAGAAGTTCTCGGACGCGAAGCCCATCAGGATCGACACCACGATCAGGCCGATCAGCGGCAGCGCCAGCGGCGAGTGCAGCACCCAGCGCAGGCTGACCCCGCCACCCTGCTTGCCGTCCTCTGCGGTGTTTGTTGCGTTATGCGACATGACGAACCCTCCCGGTCGTGGCGTGTGTCATGATCTCCTCGGCATTGATCGCGTCGCCCTCGACGGTGGCGACGATGCCGCCCTGCCGAAACACGCAGACCCGGTCGGACATGCCGATGACTTCGGGCAGCTCCGAGGAAATCATGATGATGGCGTAGCCCTGCGCGGTGAACGCGCGCATCAGCTGGTAGATCTCGGCCTTGGCGCCGACGTCGATGCCCCGCGTGGGCTCGTCGAAGATCAGCACCTTCATCTGGTGGTTCAGCCAGCGGGCGATGACCACCTTCTGCTGGTTGCCTCCCGACAGCGTGTCGACCCGCGCCATCGGCCCCTGCGCCTTGACCCGGACCTGCCCCATGGCGGTCTCGGTGTCCTGGCGTTCTTTCTTGAGGTCGATGAGCCAGTGGCCCTTGCGGTACTTGCCGTAATTGTTGAGCGAGATGTTCTGCAGGATCGAGAAGCTGGTGATCAGCCCCTGTTCCTTGCGGCTTTCGGGCAGCAGGCCGATGCCGTGGGCCAGCGCCTCTGCAGGCTCCTTGAAGCGGGTCTCCTCGCCGTCGACCATGACCTTGCACCTGGCCGCCGGGTAGGCGCCGAGCATGGCCAGCGCCGTCTCGGTGCGGCCGGAGCCCACGAGCCCGGCAAAGCCGAGGATCTCGCCCTCGCGCAGCACGAAATCGGAGATCGGCCCGCCCTTGCGCAGCTGCACCTCCTCGCATTCGAGCATGACCCTGGCTCCGGGGCGAGGGCCGGGCTTCTCGGGGAAGCTGTTCTCGATCCGGCGTCCGACCATCATCTCGACCAGCCGGTCATTGTCAGTCTCGGATACCAGGCAATCGCCGACATATTCCCCGTCGCGCAGCACGGTGATGCGGTCGCAGATCTCGAAGATCTCCTCGAGGTGGTGCGAGATGAAGATGATGGCCACGCCCTGCTTGCGCAGCTCGCGCATGACCTTGAAGAGATGCTCGACCTCCGATGGGGTGAGCGTGGCGGTGGGTTCGTCCAGCACGAGGATGCGCGCGTTGAGCGACAGCGCCTTGGCGATCTCGACGAACTGCTGCTCGGCCACCGAGAGCTTGGCAATCGGCACGTCGAGCGGCACGTTGACCTCGAGCCGGGCGAGGATCTCCCTGGCGCGCTTGCGCATGGCCTTGCGGTCCAGCAGGCCGAACGGGCCGCGGATCTCGCGGGCGAGGAACATGTTCTCGACCGCCGTCAGGTAGGGGATGAGGCTGAATTCCTGGAACACGATGCCGATTCCGGCCTCGATGGCCTCGTCGTAATCGGCGAATTGGCGGGTCTCACCCTCGATGGTGATGGTGCCCTCGCTGGGCTGCAGGATGCCGGTGAGGATCTTCATCAGGGTCGACTTGCCGGCCCCGTTCTCGCCCAGCAGCGCGTGGACCTCGCCGGCGCGCACGTCGAGGTCGACCCCGTGCAGCACCTGGATGGTGCCGAAGCGTTTCTTGATGCCGGTCAGTTGCAACATGGGAACGGTCCTTGGTCCTGAGGGGAAGCCCCGGGGGCTTGGTCCGGCCAACCCCGCGCGGGGATGGCCGGGAAAGCGGCTTACCAGCTGAAGTCGGCGGCGTTCTCGGCGTCGATCACGCTCACGTCGATCGGCACCTCGGAGGGCACCACGCGCGCGCCCCACTTCTGCGCCAGCGCCATGGCGAGGCCGACGCGCACCTGATCCCGCGGGAACTGGGCCGTGGTCTCGATGAACGGACCGCCTTCCGCGATCGCGGCCACCGCTTCGGGGGCACCGTCGACCGAGGTCAGCTTGATGTCGCGGCCGGAGCCCTGGATCGCGGCCAGCGCGCCCATCGCGCCACCGTCGTTGACCGAGAAGATCCCGGCGAGATTCTGGTGCGACTGGATCATGTTCTCGACCACGCCGAGTGCCACCGAGCGGTCCTGACGACCGTTCTGGGTGTCGACGAGGGTGACGCCGTCGAACTCGTCCAGCGCCGCCTTGCAGCCCTCGACCCGCTCGAGGATCGGCACCACCGGGATGCCGTCGAGGATCGCCACCTCGCCCTCGCCACCGATGGCCTCGGCCAGGTACTTGCAGGACTGGTAGCCGGCGTCGCGGTTCTTCGAGCCGACGAAGGTGTCAACCGGGCCGTTCGCGTTGGCATCCACGGCGACGACGATGACGTCCTGCGCCTTGGCCATGTGCACGGCGCTCTCGATGCCGGCGCTGTCAGTCGGGTTGAGCAGCAGAATGTCGATGCCCTGGGTCAGCATGTCCTCGACATCCGAGATCTGCTTGGCCACGTCATGGCCCGCATCGGTCACCACGACCTCGGCGCCGAGATCCTCGGCGGCGGCCATCAGGGCCTCCTGCATCGAGACGAAATAGGGGTTGTTCATCTCCTGGAAGGTCATGCCGATCTTCAGCCCGTCCTCCTGGGCAGTGGCTGGCACGGCCAGGGCGAGGGAAAGTGCGACCGCGGATGCGGCTCCGAGCAGATGTTTCATCAAAGGGTTCCTCCCGTTTTAATGTGACAGGCAAGGCCTGCCCGTTTCCAGACGGCAGCACGCCGTCCGAATTCCTGAAATTCTGATTGTCCGCCGGGGATCAGTCCGCTTCGGAGAACACTCCGTTGGCGGCGAATGTCGCGCGGAACTGCGAGGGCGACATGCCCTTCAGCCGCACGAAATGTCGGTTGAAGTTCGAGAGGTTGGAGAAGCCGACATCAAAGCAGATCTCGGCCACCTTGGCCTCCGGTTGGGTCAGGAGCATCTGGCAGGCCAGATCCACCCGAAGCTGGTTCTTGTAGCGCACGAGGGTCGAGCCAGTATGCCGCTTGAACGCGCGCGAAAAGGCACTCGGGCTTTGATTGACCATCTCGGCCAGGTCCTTTTCGTCGATGTTCTCGGTCAGGTTCTCGCGCAGATGCGCGATCGCCTTGTTCACGCCGACATCCTTGAGCGCGTCGAGGTCCAGCTCGTAGCTGAGGCTGGCCAGGACCTCGGGCTCGGGCGCAGTGGCGAGCTGGTCGAGAATGTCCCAGAACAGCGCCAGGCGGCGCAGGCCGCGGGCCTCGAAGAGCTCGGTCATCAGCGGCTTGACCGCCTCGGCGGTGGCGGCGCTGAACAGCAGCCCGCGGTGGCTGCGCTCGAGCAGCGGGCGGATCGCGTCCATCTCGGGCATCGCGGCGGCGGCATCCTCGATGAACGCTTCCGGAAACTGGAGCACGAAGGACCGCGCCGGTACGATCTCGTCAGGCGCGATGTCCGAAATCCAGTTCTGCGGCAGGTTCGGCCCGGTCATGATGAGCTGGCCGGGGCCAAACTCGCCGATGTGGTCGCCGATGTAGAAGGTGCCGTGGGTGTCCACCACGAGATGGATCTCGTACTCGGGATGATAGTGCCAGCGCACCGTGCGGAACGGGTAGCCGTGCATCCAGGCAGCGAAGCTTTCGCCCTTGCGGATATGGACCAGTTCCAGGTCGGGTTGCATGACAGTCTCTCCTCCGTGCGGTGCCCCCTCCCGTCTCCACCCGGAAGTGCCGCTTTTCCTGACGCTACCCTGCGCCGAAGTGGCGCTCTACCTCAGATCGGGTTTTTGACCGATACTTTTTTGACGCGCTGCGCGCCGCGAGTGCAAAAAAGATCCGCGGGAACACGCTGCAGCGCGGAGATGACGGCGCCGCAACGCAGCATCATCGGCCATGTATACGTGGCTTCATTGGCGCAAGCGCACGGAAGCGCTCAGAATTCCGGCGGTTTGAGAGCGGTATATCCGCGCATCCAGGCATCATACTTTTTCGCATATGAAGCGGCCAGATCGGTATCGGGGAGGAGCGCCTCCGCCCACTTCAGGTTGTGCAAACACGGCTTGCCCGTTGTCGACCCTTGCTGCCGCCACGGCGAGTCGCGCGGGCCCGAACGCCGTCGCGCCGGGGCGCGCGCAAAGCGCGTCCGGCACCGCCCAGGTGGCGGCAATCCGGTCTGTTAGGTCCTGTTCTGAGCAGCATGACTGCGGGTGCGAGGCGGTACGCGGCTCAAGCGCCATGGCGGCGGCAAAGCCGTCGTCCACCGGCATCGCCTCGATGCCGGTGGTGCCGGGATCGATCCCGGGAGACGCGGCTTACTCGGGCATCACGATCTGAAGCTTCACGTCCGTGTCCCGCGCCTCGACCGCGCGGTCAAACCCCGCAATGCTGTCGGCAAAGGGGATGCTGGCCGAGATCAACGGCTTGAGATCCACCTTGCCCGACGCCATGAGGGCAATGGCGCGGTCATAGACATTGGCATAGCGAAACACGGTCTCGACCCGCAACTCCTTGGCCTGCAAGCCGACGATGTCGACGGGAACCGGATCAACCGGCATGCCGACCAGCACGATCGTGCCGCCGGGCCTCGCCAGTTGGTGCATCCCCAGAACCGCAGGCGCGGCCCCGGAGCATTCGAAGACCACGTCCGCGCCCCATCCGCCGGTGCTCGCTGCCACGGCTTCGGCGACGGGCGTCTCACGGATATTGACCACCTCGACCCCGTCGTATCCGGCGATGATGTCGAGCTTCTGCTGGGCCAGATCCGCGACGATCACCTTGGCGCAGCCCCCGGCGAGCGCCGCAAGCGCCACCATCATGCCGATCGGCCCCGCCCCCGTGACCACGGCGATATCGCCCGGCTGGATGCGGGCGCGCAGCGCGGCCTGCATGCCGATGGCGAAGGGCTCGACCATGGCGCCCTCGGCAAAGCTCACATTGTCCGGCAACTTGTAGGTAAAGGCGGCGGGATGAATGACCTCCGGCGTGAGGCAGCCATGCACCGGCGGCGTCGCCCAGAAGCGCACCGCCGGATCGACGTTGTAAATGCCCAGCTTGCTGGCCCGGCTCTCGGGGTCGGGAATGCCCGGTTCCATGCAGACCCGGTCGCCGGGATTGAGATCGGTCACCTTGGCGCCGCACTCGATCACGACCCCCGACGCCTCGTGGCCGAGAACCATCGGTTCGTTCACGACGAAATGGCCGATCTTCCCGTGCGTGTAATAATGCACGTCAGAGCCGCAGATGCCGACCGTGTGCGTCTTGATGCGCACGTCACGCGGCCCCAGCTCACCGGGAATGTCGAACTCGCGCAGGGCAAGCTTGCCCTTCTCTTCCAGAACCAGCGCCTTCATCTCTTGCTCCTCCATCGGATGACCGTTCCTCTGCAGACCTCCCTTGGCCCGGCCTCTGTGCTGTGCGCGCCGAAAGGCGAAGTAAATCAAAACCTGTAACTCGGCCTGCATTTGGCGCTACGGCGGAAAAATAGTATCGGCCTCCTGTCGGGAACCGCCCGAACGCCAGGATATGCTGACGCTCACGCCGAACTCCGCGAAGCGCAGCGCAGCCGATTCGGACGCCCTCCAGGGCACGGCGATCGACGGCCGTCTCGTAAGCTGGGGGCTCGGAAGGTCCGTCAGCATAGGCCTGACGCCCTGCCCGATCGGGCTTCGCGACCAGTGCGAAACGTGCTGACACGTCTGCTTTGCGGCGCCAGTGCGATTACAACGCAGCAGCACCGCCTGCCGCGACGCGCGCGTGCGGTGGCTGCGCAGCCTCCTCCCGGCCCGCCTCGCGCCCGAGGACAGGCCGCCCCCGGCGATCAGGCCGGCGGC
The DNA here is from genome assembly GCF_019801965.1 of Salipiger bermudensis. GTDB lineage: Bacteria > Pseudomonadota > Alphaproteobacteria > Rhodobacterales > Rhodobacteraceae > Salipiger > Salipiger bermudensis_A. The sequence continues at coordinate 156,776 of NZ_JAHVIA010000009.1, read as the reverse complement.
AAGGGCGCCGTGCTCTGCCGGATCACCAGCTCGACCGGCAGGATCAGCTCTTCCTGAAGCTTCGGCGCGGCGCGGTGCTTCAGCAGCATCTCGGCGGCGCTGCGTCCCAGATGTGCCCGCTTCTGGCGGATCGTGGTCAGCGGCACGTTGGCATAGGCGGCGATCTCGATATTGTCGAAGCCAACGATCGAGATGTCGTCGGGCACCCGCAGCCCGCGCGCCTGCAGGCCGGCCATCAGGCCGATCGCCATCTCGTCATTGTCGCAGAACACCGCGGTCGGCCGCTCCAGCTCGGCCATCAGCGCCGCCGCCGCCGCGTGGCCCGAGGCCAGGGTGAAGGCCCCCTCCATGCGCGCCACCGGCGCAAGCCCCAGGGGTTCGAGCGCCTGCGCCACGCCCGCGGCGCGCGATTGCGACAGGGTGTTCTCCATTGGGCCGGTCACATGCATGATCCTGCGGTGCCCGAGCCCGAGCAGATGCTCGACCGCGAGCCGCGCTCCGGCCTCGTTGTCGGCCAGCACCCGCGGCCCGGCCAGCCCGTCGATCCACTCGCAGGCCTGCACCACCGGCGGGCAGGAGGGCTGGCTGAACAGCTCCGGGTCGAGGCTGCCGTCGAGCACGATCAGCCCGTCGGCGCGCGAGCGCGTCAGGTAGGAGCGAATTCCCCCGGTGGCGGAGCCGGTATCAGCGCGACGGGTGTCGAGCACCAGCAGGCTCAGCCCCTCCTCGCGCAGCGCGTCAGCGATGCCTGCAAGGATCGCCGAGAAGAACGGGTTGGCGAGGTTCGGCACCAGGGCCAGCACCCCGCCGACCTGCTGCTGGCGCAGGTTCCGCGCCATGACGTTGACCGTGTAACCGGTTTCCGCGACGGCCTTTTCGACCGCCAGGCGGGTGCGCTCGGCAACGATCGACGGGTTCGACAACACGCGGCTGACGGTCGCCACCGACACCCCGGCCAGCTTGGCGACGTCGTGGATGCGCGGGGCCTGATCGGGATCTTTCAACGCATCTCTCCTCTCATTCAGATGCGACAATACGACTTTGAAACGGTATTGAAAACCTTTTCAGAGTGTGTCAGCAATGCATGTAACCGATTACATCGACAATCGGCGACCTGGGAGGGCACATGCGGACATTGAAAGGCCCCGGCCTGTTTCTTGCGCAATTCGTTGGCAGCGATGCGCCGTTCGACAATTTCGACAACATCACCAAGTGGGCCGCCGGCTGCGGCTACCTCGGGGTGCAGGTGCCGACCGGCGAGGCCGGGCTGATGGATCTCGATCTCGCCGCCACCTCGCGCGACTACTGCCAGGAGCTCGCCGGCACGGCGACCGCCAACGGCGTCACGATCAGCGAGCTCTCGGCCCATATCCAGGGCCAGCTCGTCGCGGTCCATCCCGCCTATGACGAAGCCTTCGACGGCTTCGCCCCGGCGGCGCTGCACGGCAATCCCAAGGCGCGGCAGGAATGGGCGGTCGAGCAGGTGCTCAAGACCATCGACGCCTCGGCCAATCTCGGCATCGACCGCATGGCGGCGTTCTCGGGCGCGCTGGCCTGGCCCTATCTCTACCCGTGGCCGCAGCGCCCCGCGGGGCTGGTGGAAGCGGCCTTCGACGAGCTCGCGAGGCGCTGGCGCCCGATCCTCGATCACGCCGCCGAGAAGGGTGTGAAGATCTGCTACGAGATCCACCCCGGCGAAGACCTGCATGACGGCGCCAGCTTCGAGATGTTCCTCGACCGGGTCGACCAGCACCCGGCGGCGATGATGCTCTACGATCCGAGCCACTACATCCTGCAGCAGCTCGACTACATCGCGCATCTCGACATCTACGCCGAGCGCATCGGCATGTTCCACGTCAAGGATGCGGAGTTCCGCCCCACCGGGCGGCAGGGCGTCTATGGCGGCTTCCAGTCCTGGGTTGACCGGGCGGGCCGTTTCCGCAGCCCCGGCGACGGGCAGGTCGATTTCAAGGCGATCTTCGCCAAGCTCGCGGCGATGGATTTCGACGGCTGGGCGGTGGTCGAGTGGGAATGCGCCCTCAAGCACCCCGAGGACGGCGCCCGCGAAGGCGCGCAGTTCGTCAAGGATCACATCATCCGCGTCACCGAGCACGCGTTTGACGATTTCGCGGCGGCGGGCACCGATCACGCCGCCAACCTGCGGATGCTCGGGCTGGAGGGCTGACAGAATGACCCACACCCCCATCAGGCTTGGCATGGTCGGCGGCGGCAAGGGCGCGATGATCGGCAACGTTCACCGCATTGCGGCGCGGCTCGACAACCGCTTCGCACTGATCGCCGGCGCGCTGTCGACCACGCCCGAACGCAATGCCGAGAGCGCCGCCGAGATCGGCATCGCGCCGGAGCGGACCTATGACGACTTCGCCGTCATGGCGCGCGAGGAAGCCGCCCGCCCCGACGGCATCGAGGCGGTGTCGATCTGCACGCCCAACCACGTGCACTTCCCTGCCGCCAAGGCGTTTCTCGAGGCCGGCATCCACGTGATCTGCGACAAGCCGATGACCTCGACCCTCGAAGACGCCCGCGCGCTGGCGCGGATCGCCGAAGAGGCCCGCGCGCTCTTCGTGCTGACGCACAACTACTCGGCCTATCCGCAGCTGCGGCTGGCGCGCGAGATGGTGGCGCGCGGCGATCTCGGGCCGATCCGGCTGGTGCAGGTGGAATACGCGCAGGACTGGCTGGCCAAGCCCAGCGACAGCAAGCAGGCGGCGTGGCGCGGCGATCCGAAGAAGGCCGGTGCCGGCGGTTCGATCGGCGATATCGGCACCCACGCCTTCCAGCTCGCCCGCTTCGTCAGCGGCATGGCGCCGGAGCGGCTGGCGGCGGACCTGACCAGCTTCGTCCCCGGCCGCGCGGTCGACGACAACGCCCAGATCATGATGCGCTATGCCTCCGGCGCCAAGGGCGCGCTCTGGTGCAGCCAGGTGGCACCGGGCACAGAGAACGGCCTCAAGCTGCGGATCTACGGCGAAGAGGCCGGGCTCGAATGGGCCCACGAGACACCCGAAACGCTGTGGTTCACCAAGCTCGGAGAGCCTGCGCAGAAGCTGCGCCGCGGTGCCGAGACCATGGCAGGAAGCCGTGTTCCGCCGGGCCATCCCGAGGGCTATCTCGAGGGCTTCGCCAATATCTACGCCGAGGCCGCCGACGCGATCCGCGCGCATCAGGCGGGCGCGCCGCAGCAGACCCTGCTGCCCGGCATCCGCGACGGTGTCGAGGGGCTCGAGTTCATCGACGCCTGCATCCGCTCGGCGGCAGCCGACAGCGCCTGGGTGGAGCTGCGCCATGGCTGACCCGATCCTTGCACTGCGCGGCGTCGACAAGTCCTTCGGGCCGGTCCAGGTCCTGCACGGGGTGGATTTCGAGCTTCGGCCCGGCGAGATCCACGCCCTGATCGGCGAGAACGGCGCCGGCAAGTCGACCACGATGAAGATCATCGCGGGCTATTACGACGCCACCGCCGGCGAGACGCTGTGGCAGGGCAAACCGATCCGCTTCCAGAGCTCCGACGATGCCGAGGCGCTGGGGATCGTGATGATCCACCAGGAGTTCAACCTCGCAGAGCATCTCGGCGTCGATCAGAACGTCTTTCTCGGGCGCGAGCTGAAGCGCGGCTGGCGCCTCGATCACAAGGCCATGCGCGCCCGCACCAGCGAGCTGCTCGACCGGCTCGAATGCAATATCGACCCGTCGGCGCAGGTGTCGCGGATCTCTGTGCCGTCGAAGCAGATGGTCGAGATCGCCAAAGCGCTCTCGCGCGACCTGCGGGTGCTGGTCATGGACGAGCCCACCGCCGTCCTGACCGAGCGGGACTGCGAGATCCTGTTCCGCCAGATCGAGCGCCTGCGCGACGAGGGCGTGGCGATCCTCTACACCTCGCACAAGCTCTCCGAGGTCAAGCGCGTCTGCGACCGGGTCACGGTGCTCCGCGACGGCGCCATGGTGCGCTCTGAAATGGTCGCCGATATCACCGAGGACGAGATGGCCGCCGCCATGGTGGGCCGCGAGCTCTCGGATCTCTATCCGGCCAAGGCGGTGCCGCAGGACGAGGTCATGCTCGAGGTCGAGGGGCTCTCGGTGCCGGGCATCATCGAGAATGCCAGCCTCACCCTGCGCCGCGGCGAGGTGCTGGGCATCGGCGGGCTGGTGGGCTCTGGCCGCACCGAGCTGGCCGAGGCCATCGCCGGGCTACGCCCGCGCACCGGGCAGGTGCGCCTGATGGGCGAGCCGCTGCCTGCGGGCGAGGTCCGCACCGCGATGGAGCGCGGGCTGGTCTATCTCACCGAGGACCGCAAGAACGCCGGGCTGCTGCTCGACAAGGGCGCGCGCGAGAACCTGACGCTGGCGCTGCTCGACCGCTTCGGCAAGCTGCTGATCGACCGCAAGGCCGAGGAGGCCGCGCTCGACCGCGCCATCGAGGAGTTTGCCATCCGCATTCCCGAGCGCGGCATGCCGGTGGGCAACCTCTCGGGCGGCAACCAGCAGAAGCTTCTGCTGGCCAAGACGCTGCTCAGCAAACCGCAGGTGATCCTGATCGACGAGCCGACCCGCGGCATCGACATCGGCACCAAGCAGCAGATCTACGGCCTGATCTCGCGGCTCGCCGCCGAGGGCCACGCCATCATCATGATCTCCTCCGAGATGCCCGAGCTGATCGGCATCGTCTCGCGGGCACTGGTCATGCATGACGGGCGCGTGGTCGGCGAGTTGCAGGGAGACGACGTGAACGAGGGGGCCATCGTCCGGCTGGCGATGGGCCTCGGGGAGACCAGTACAGAGGCGGTAGCATGACCATGGCCACGGCATCGAAATCCACTTCGCAGGGCGCGGGCCGCAAGATCGACCTCCAGGTGATCGGCCCCGTCGTTGCGCTCATCGCGCTGATCCTGATCGGCATGGCGCTCAACTCCAACTTCCTGAGCTACGCCAACATCACCAACGTGCTGGCGCGCTCGGCCTTCATCGGCATCATCGCGGTCGGCATGACCTTCGTGATCACCGCCGGCGGGCTCGATCTGTCGGTCGGCTCTATGGCGGCCTTCGTGGCGGGGCTGATGATCCTGACCATGAACACCCTGACCGAGAACATGGGCGTCAGCCTTCCGGTGATCCTGCTGGGCATCGCTCTGGCGCTCGGTGCCGGGCTGATCGCCGGGATCATCAACGGCGTGCTGATCACACGGGTCGGCATCGAGGCCTTCATCGTGACGCTCGGGACAATGGGCATCTACCGCTCGCTGATCACCTGGCTGGCCGATGGCGGCACGCTGAGCCTCGGCTTCGAGATGCGCGAGCTCTACCGCCCGGTCTATTACGGCGGCATCGCCGGCATCAGCTGGCCGATCATCGCCTTCGCCGTGGTGGCGATCATCGGCGAGATCGTCATGCGCCACACCGCCTTCGGCCGCCATTGCGCCGCCATCGGCTCCAACGAGCGCGTCGCGCGCTATTCCTCGATCGCGGTACTGAAGGTCCGGCTCGCCACCTATGCGCTGCTCGGGCTGCTGGTGGGCTTCGCGGTGGTGATGTACGTGCCGCGCCTCGGCTCGGCCTCGGCCTCCACCGGCCTGCTCTGGGAGCTCGAGGCGATCGCCGCGGTGATCATCGGCGGCACCCTGCTCAAGGGTGGCTTCGGCCGGGTCTGGGGCACCGTGGTCGGCGTCCTGATCCTCAGCCTGATCGGCAACATCCTCAACCTCACCGATTTCGTGAGCCCCTACCTGAACGGAGCGATCCAGGGGGCTGTCATCATCCTCGCGGTGGTCATGCAGCGCAAGAGCGCCAGCGACCGCTGAGAGACCGCCTGACTGCAACGTCGTCTTTTCCATGGGAGGTACCACCAGATGACGAAGACCTTTTTCGCAACCACCGCGCTGATTGGCGCACTGGCCTGCACCGCGCAGGCCGAGACCATCGGGATCTCGATCCCGGCGGCGACCCACGGCTGGGCCGGCGCGCTCAACTACCACGCCGAGCGCACCGTCGAACGCCTGCAGGAGGTCTATCCCGAGCACAGCTTCGTGCTGACCACGACGCCGGATTCCGCCACCCAGGTCTCGGATCTCGAGGACATGGTGGCCACCCGCGGCATCGATGCGCTGGTCGTGCTGCCCTTTGAATCCGAGCCGCTGACCGGCCCGATCCAGCGCATCGCCGAGAGCGGCACCTGGGTCACCGTGGTCGACCGCGGCCTGGCCGTGGACGGCATCGAGACGCTCTACGTCGCCGGTGACAACGACAGCTTCGGCCGCACCGCCGGCCAGTATTTCGCCGATGCGCTCGACGATGGCGGCAAGGTCGTGGTGATGCGCGGTATCCCCTCCACCGTCGACAACGAGCGCGTCGAGGGCTTCGAGGCGGCGATCGAGGGCTCCGGCGTCGAGGTGCTGGCGATGGATCATGGCAACTGGAACCGCGACACCGCCTTCACCCTGATGCAGGACTGGCTGTCGCGCTTCCCTGAGATCGACGCGGTCTGGGCGGCGGATGACGACATGGCCGTGGGCGCGCTGGCCGCCATCGAGCAGGCCGGTCGCACCGACGAGATGATCGTGGTCGGCGGCGCCGGCATGAAGGAGATGGTCGACCGCATCCGCAACGGCGACAAGACGGTGCCGGTCAACGTGACCTACCCGCCCTCGATGATCTCCACCGCCATCGAGATGACCGCCGTGGGCATCACCGGCGCGGCCCCGATGAGCGGCGAGTTCATCATCGCCTCCGAGCTGATCACGCCCGAGAACGCTGACGACTTCTACTTCGAAGACAGCCCCTACTGAGGGTGCCGCCGGCACGCCGGCAGATCCGCAAAGGCGCCCCCGCGGGACATCGCGGGGGCGTTCTCATGCCTGCCGGACGGTGGCGCAGGATGAGTGAGGCATGGCCCGAACCCAGCGCTAGAGACAAAGCCCGCCCCGCACCAGCAGCAGCGACAGCGCCTGTTCGGGCCGCTGCGTGCCCAGCCTCTGGCAGGCGGCACTCAACAGCAGATTGACCTCGGAGAGCGGCCTCAGGAGGCGGTCGGCGATCTGCTCGCGATCGAGCCCCTGCCCGAGATAGCACAGCACGTCTCTCTCGGGATTGCTGAGCCGCGACCAGGGGGCATCGAAGGCGCGGTCCTCGAGATACACCACCCCGGGCGCGCGCATCGCCATCGACAGCACCGCAGAGATCGCGCCGAAGGCCCGCGCGGTGCCGCGTCCGAACAGCTCAGAGGGATCCCCGTCACAGGCCAGCGCGAAGGTCTGCTCGCTCGTGTCCTCGACCCAGGTGTGGTTGAGGTAGTGCCGGAAGCCATGTTCGAGCGCCAGCGCATAGAGGTCGCGGGCACGCGGATCCTCTTCCGAACGCAGCGCCGCAGCGACATCGATCGTGCGCGCCACCCTTCCGGCAATCGCGCCTGCCTGGATCGGATCGACCTCGTAGAGTTTCGCCTCGCTGAAGATCTCGAGAAACCCGCTGTTCATCGAGCTTCGCACCCAGGCGACGTTGCGGCTGTCGCGCATCACCGCGCCACAGGTCAGGGCGCGGGCGCCGATCTTGTTGGCCACGAAGGCGGCCGCCTCCCAGGTCTGATCCGGCCCCTCGGCCTCGGCCAGCCGCGAGACCGTGTCCATCAGAAGATCTGCGTATCGTGTCGTCATCCCCCTCTCCGCGCCACCGCGTCCGTCTGCAATTTTATGATCCGGAAAGCGCGGACAGGCCAGCCATGACATCGCTTCATCGCTGTCTTCTGAGGGATCTGGACGCGGCATATCTCGCGTCGCTTGCAGAGAGGTCGCGCGGCGCAACCAGCAGGGCAGCCCCCCTGCCGGACCTGCCTCGCCCGACCCCGTCAGACGGCAGGCGCGGCTAGGTCTCGCCCCGGCCCTCGACCTCTTGCTGCATCTCGAGCGCGCGCCGCGCGGCGCCCCAGCCCGATAGGTGATGCGCCCGCAGCATCTCGCGAAGCAGGGCACCTTCCCGGCGCCGCAGCGTGTCGAGGATGCGGGCATGCTCCTCGACCGCCCGCGCCCACCGCTCGGGATCGCGATTCCCGGCGAAGCGAAAGCGTCTGATCCGGGCAGATTCGCTGGCATAGACCCGCGACAGCGCCTGGTTCTGCGCCGCATCGACGATCTTCTGGTGGATCGTCTGGTTGAGGTGGAAATAGCTCATCAACGCACCGTCGCGCCATGCCTGCGTCATGCGCTCATGCAGATCCGTCAGCGCGTCGAGCTCCGCTTCCGTCGCGTTCCGGGCGGCGCGTTCGGCGGCGATGCTTTCGAGGCCGATCAGCACCTCGATCGAGGCTTCGACATCCTCCGTCGAGAGGACGACCACGGTCGCGCCCGCATTGGGCCGAATCGTGATCAGCCCCTCGCCCTCGAGGATCTTGAAGGCCTCGCGCAGTGGCGTCCGCGAGATATTCAGCCGCTCCACCAGCACACGCTCGTTGATCCGGCTGCCCGGCTCCAGCTCGCCGCTGGTGATCATGTCGCGCACCTGCTGCGTGACAAAGGCAGAGCGCGTGCCCCGCCGCGGCTCGACAGTCTGATCCTTCATGCGGCCTCCCGATTGCATGCAAAAACCTACACCATGCGACGACTTTGTGAAATTTACATTTGACGACTGCAGTATTGCATGCAACACATGCTGAAATCGACCCGCAAAGTCGAAAATTTTGGGAAAAGCTCCGGTTTTGCATGCAAAGAGGGGCGCCCTGCAGGAGGACCGCATGAACCATCACGCCTATTTCGACCGCGGAACGCGCAGCGTCGAGTGCACCATCATCGGCACGGGTGGCTTCGGTCGCAGCTTTCTGGCGCAGGGGCAGGTGGTTCCGGGGCTTTCCGTGCGGGTGGCGGTCGACCGCGACAGCGCCATCGCCGCCGAGAGCCTGCGCTCGGTCGGCGTGGCCGACGCGGACATCCGTGAATGCAACAGCGCAGAGCAGGCGCGGCAGGCCTGGGAGGCCGGGGCGTTCATCGCGGCGAGCGATTATGCCACCGTCGCGGCGCTTCCGGTGAATGTCGTGGTCGAGGCCACCGGCGCACCGGAACCGGGGGCCCGCCACGCGCGGCTCGCCATCGAGAATGGCTGCCACGTGGCGATGGTCTCCAAGGAGGTCGACAGCGTCATAGGCCCCGGCCTCGCAGCGATGGCGCGCGAGCGCGGTCTGATCGTCTCGCCGGTGGATGGCGACCAGCCCAGCCTGCTGATCGGCCTGATCACCTGGGCCGAGGTGCTCGGGCTCGAGATCATCGCGGCCGGGAAATCCAGCGAATACGATTTCGTCTATGACAGCGCCGCCGGTACTATGAGCGTCGATGGACGGGTTGCCGAAGTGCCCGAGTTCGCCGGCCTCGAGCGGCTGGGCGAGGGCGATTGCGCCGAGCTGGTCGCGCGCCGCGCCGCCGCCACCGCCATGCTGCCGCAGCGCGCGGTGCCCGATCTCTGCGAGATGACACTGGTCGCCAATGCCTGCGCCATGCTGCCCGACCGTCCCGACCTGCACTGCCCCATTGCCCGCATCGACGAGGTCGCGACGATCCTGTGCGAGACCTCCGAGGGCGGCATCCTGTCCCGCGCCGGGGTGCTCGACGTGTTTCACTGCCTGCGCCAGCCGGGCGAGGTCAGCTTTGCCGGCGGCGTCTTCGTCGTGGTGCGCTGCCTGCATGACGAGACGTGGGAGATGCTGCGCGGCAAGGGCCACGTGGTCAGCCGCAGCGGCCGCACGGCGATGATCTACATTCCCCGCCACTTGCTCGGGATGGAAGCCGCCACGACGATCTTCGAGATCGGTCTCAAAGGCGTCTCCTCGGGTGCGGCCCAGCCCGGTCACCATGTCGATCTCGTGGCCCATGCGGATCGCGATTTCGCCGCCGGGAGCCTGCTCGAGATGGGCGGCCATCACCATTCCATCGAGGGCGTCTCCTCGCGCATGCTGCCGGGCCGCCCGCTCGATGCGCAGGCCCCTGCGCCGTTCTACATCGCCTCGAATTGCCGCCTCGCCCGAGACGTGCGTGCAGGCGAGCTGATCCGGATGGGCGACCTCGTCCTCGACCAGGACAGCGCGCTCCTTCGCCTACGCGAAGAGCAGGATCGACGGCTTGCCGAACAAAGGCTGTCTGCCTGACGGCAAACGACATTTTCCGGTGTCACCGCACCGGGGAAACGAACTACACGTTCAAACCACAGGGAGGAAACCATGAACGTCACCTACCGCTCCTTCGCGACGGCCGCAGCCTTCGCACTGATCACCGGCCCGGCCTTCGCGCAAGACGGCTACAGCCCCTCCGCGATCACCGCCTTCGTCGCCGCGGGTGCCGGTGGCGGCACCGACAACTTCGCCCGCACCGTCCAGCCGATGCTGGAAGAGCGGCTCGATACCAACGTGACGATCATCAACCTGCCCGCCGCCTCCGGCGCCGTCGCCCATCAACGCACCGCAACGTCGGAGCCGAACGGCGAGTCGATCGAGTTCGCCTCCTCGACCCTGATCACCAGCCTCGCCGCCGGCCAGAACCCGATCGGACTCGACCTGCTGACCCCGGTCGCGCGGATGCAGTCAGACGTGCTGATGCTGGTCGTGAACCCCGAGAAATACGACAGCTTCGAGGCCTTCATGGCCGCCGCCGAGGAAACCCCCGGTGAACTGATCATCGGCGGAACCCACGCCGCCAGCATCGACCGGATGGCCTTTCTCGGGCTCAATGCCGAGGCCGGGCTCGATCTCAACTTCATTCCCTACGACAATGAAGGCGCTGCCTCGGCCAACCTGCTGAGCGGCAATATCGACGGCATGTTCAACGAGATCAGCGCCATCCAGGGCTACATGGACGCCGGCGAGATGATCCCGGTGCTAGCGCTGGCGGACGATCGGCTCGAGGCCTATCCCGACATCCCCACAACAGTGGAAAACGGCTGGGATCTGACCTTCGGCAACGAGCGCGGCGTGTTCATCAACGCCGAGACCCCGCCCGAGACCATCGGCGCCATCGAGGCGGTGTTCGAAGACATCTTCGGCTCGGAAGCCTATCAGGACTACGCCGCACGCACCTTCCTCAACGTGCGACCGGGCTGGCTTGGCAGCGAGGAATACCGCGCCGAGCTCGAGAAGAACCTGGCGTATTTCCAGGAGCTCATGGCCGACAACTGATCCCTGCGCGCGGGCCCGCCATGAACCGCGGGCCCGCGCCACACCGGCCGGATACAGACAGGAGGCTCCGCCTTGACGATACGTCTCTCCATCTTCGTCGCCGTCACCTTCCTCGCCGGGCTCGGCTTTCTCTGGCAGGCGGCGCAGTTCCCGGCGAGCCACGAGGTCTCGACCCTGATCGGCCCGCGCACCTGGCCCTTCGGCGTCCTGGTCCTGATGCTCGGGCTGCTCGCCGTCATGGCACTGCTGCTCTGGACGAAGGGCCCTGAGCCCTTCACCGGCTCGCAAGACGCATCGAGCCCCGCGAGCGAACCCGACGCCGCCGTCCAGCGCGACCACCTCGCGGGCGGGCGCTGGCGCCACCTGATCATCCTCGGGCTGACGCTCGGCTACACGCTGACCATGACACTGACAGGCTACCTCGTGGCAACCGCGCTCTTCGCCGCGCTGGCCACGGTCGTGCTTGGCGAACGCCGCCCGCTGCGGGTGGGGCTCAACACCGCGATCGCCGTTGCCATCGTGGCCCTCGTCTTCGACCGGCTTCTCAACATTCCGCTGCCCTGACGGACGGCTGAAAGGACATCCCATGCTTAGCGACCTGATGGGCGGCTTCGGAGTCGTCCTCCAGCCGATCAACCTGCTGATCCTCGCCTCCGCCGTGCTGATCGGCTTCGTCGGCGGCGCCCTGCCCGGCATCAGCGGCGTGATCCTCGTGGTCATCCTGCTGCCGGTGACCTATTCGATGGAGCCCACCGGCGCCTTCATGCTGCTGACCGCAATCTATGCCTCGAGCGTTTTCTCGGGGCTGATCACGGCGATCCTCTACCGCGCCCCGGGCACCCCCGAGGCAGTGATGACCGCGATCGACGGCTACCCGATGACGCAGAAGGGCGAGGCCGGAAAGGCGCTCGGCGTCGGCATCCTCTCCTCGGCGCTCGGCGGGGTTCTGGGCACCGTGGTGCTCATCGTGGCAACGCCCCTGCTCGCCGACATCGCGCTGCAATTCTCCTCGCCCGAGTTCTTCGCGCTCGCCGTGCTCGGCCTCACCGTCGTGGCCTCACTGGGCGGCAACCTCATCATGGGGGTGATCGGCGTCTGCATCGGGCTGATCATCGCCTCGGTCGGACTCGATCCGCTCACCGGCACCCAGCGCTTCACCTTCGGCAATCTCGAACTGATGAGCGGCATCAACCTGATCCCGGTGATCATCGGCCTCTTCGCGATCTCCGAGGTGCTCAAGCGCAGCCAGGAGGGCGATGTCCACCTCGCCAGCAAGAGCTTCAAGATCCGCATCTTCGACTGGCCGGTGATCCGCCAGATCCGCGGCGCCATCCTGCGCTCGTCGATCCTCGGCACCGCCATCGGCATCCTTCCCGGCATCGGCGCCTCGACCGCGGCGATGGTGGCCTATTCCGAGACCGTGCGCTGGTCGAAGGACCGCTCGCGCTTCGGCAAGGGCGCGCCCGAGGGCGTCGCGGCGCCGGAGGCCGCCAACAACGCCGCCGCGATGGGCGCGCTGGTGCCGCTCTTCGCGCTCGGCATTCCCGGCTCGGGCACCACCGCCGTCATCCTCGGCGCATTCATCGTCCATGGGCTGACCCCGGGCCCCACCTTCATGACCGGCAACACCGATCTGATCTACGCCGTCTTCGTCGGGCTGCTGATCGTCAACGTTCTGATCCTGGTGTTCTCGAAGCCGTTCATCGCGCTGCTCTCCAAGCTGCTCGACGTGCCCTACTCGGTGCTCGGCCCGATCATCGTGATCTGCTGCGTGGTCGGCACCTACTCGGTGCAGAACTCGCTGATGGATGTCTGGCTGATGCTCGGCTTCGGGCTGGCCGGGTTCCTGCTCGAGAAGGTCGGCTTCCCGCTGGTCGCAATCATCCTCGGGGTGGTTCTCGGGCCGATCGCCGAGAGCGAGCTGCGCCGGTCGCTGGCGATGTCACGCGGCGACTGGTCGGTGTTCCTCGACCGCCCGATCAGTGCCATCCTGCTGGCAATCGCCATTCTGCTGGTGCTGGTGACGGTGCTGGTGCCGCTGCTCCGCCGCCAGCCCGAGACCGCCCAAGCCCACGACTCGTGACATCAGCCGCACGAGACCGACACGACAGGGAGCCAGACCATGAAACTCGGATGCATCGGTGACGATTTCACCGGATCGTCGGACCTCGCCTCCATGCTCGCCAAGAACGGCATGCGGGTGATCCAGTTCTCCGGCGTGCCCGACGGCGACGCGCCCGCCGATGTCGATGCCGGCGTCGTGGCGCTCAAGACCCGCACCATGCCGGTGGAAGAGGCCGTGCGCCGCTCGCTCGAGGCGCTCGACTGGCTGCTGGCCCAGGGCTGCACGCAGATCTTCTTCAAGTACTGCTCGACCTTCGATTCAACGCCCGATGGAAATATCGGCCCGGTGACCGAGGCGCTGATGGATCGGCTCGGCGCCGAGACGGCGATCGTCTGCCCGGCCTTCCCGGCCACCGGGCGCACGGTCTACCAGGGCCATCTCTTCGTGCACGACAAGCTGCTCTCGGAATCGGGGATGGAGCACCACCCGCTCACCCCGATGACGGATCCCGACATCCGGCGCTGGCTAGCGCGGCAATCGACCCGTGCGGTTGGCCACGTCCCCGCCGCCACCGTCGCCGACGGCCCTTCGGCCATCGCGACCGCGCTTTGCTCGGAAACCGGGGCCGGACGCCCGCTCGTGGTGATCGACGCGACCAGCGACGCCGACCTGCGCGCCATCGGCGCCGCCGCCAAAGGCCAGCCACTGATCACCGGCGGATCGGGTGTCGCGATGGGGCTTCCGGCCAACCTGCTGGGCGCCGAGGCGCTGCACTCGGTCGAGGAAGACTGGCGCGGCGAGGCCGGCCCGGCGGCTCTGATCGCGGGCTCTGCCTCGACCATGACACGGGCCCAGATCGCGCGCTGGCGCGAGCGCAATCCGGCCCGCGAGATCACCGCCGACGAGGTCATGCAGGGCCGCGTGACCCCGGACGAGGCCGCCCGCGCCGCGCTCGACAGCGACAGCCCGCTGCTGCTCTATTCCTCCGCCGATCCGGAGAGGGTGAAGGCCGCGCAGGAGACCTACGGGCGCGAGATCGTCGCCGGACGGCTCGAAGCCTTCTTCGCCGAAACCGCGCGCCTGCTCGTCGCGGGCGGCGTCCGGCGCCTGGTGACCGCCGGGGGCGAGACCTCCGGCGCGGTCGTCGAGGGGCTCGGCCTGACCGCGCTTCGCATCGGCCCGGAAATCACTCCCGGCGTCCCCGCGGTCGCCGCCGAGGGCCAGCCGCTCGTGCTGGCGCTCAAGTCGGGCAATTTCGGCGATGTCGATTTCTTCGAAACCGCGCTGGCGATGCTCGAGGCCCGGACATGAGCGATCTTGCACGCCTCCGCGAACAGGTCTGCGCCTCAGCCGCGGCCCTCTACGAGCAGGGGCTCACCCATGGCTCGACCGGCAATATCTCGGTCCGGACCCCGGACGGAGGCCTTCTGGTGACGCCCACGGGCTCGTCCTTCCTGACGCTCGACCCGGCGCGGCTGAGCCTCTTCGATGCCAACATGCGGCATGTCGATGGCGACAAGCCGACCAAGGAAATGCCGCTGCACAGCGCATTCTACGAGACCCGCAGCAAGGCCGGCGCCATCGTGCACCTGCACTCCTGCCACTCCGTCGCGCTGTCGATGATGCCCGATACCGATGTAGACGATTTCCTGCCCCCGCTGACCCCCTACCCGATCATGAAGCTCGGACGGGTGAAGCTGCTGCCCTACTTCATGCCCGGCGACCCCGCCATCGGCGATGCGATCCGCGGCCTCGCCGGAAGGCGCTCGGCGGTGATGCTGGCCAATCATGGCCCCGTTGTCGCGGGCAAGGATCTGGAGGGGGCGGTGCACGCCATCGAGGAGCTCGAGGCCGGCGCCAAGCTTGCGATGATCACCCGCGGCCTGTCGCCCCGGCGGCTCACCGACGAACAGGTCTCCGCCCTTGTCACCAAGTTCGACGTGGACTGGTAGCAGAGGCTTTTGCCCGCGCGCCCGCCTTCGGTCGGCCCATGCCGCGTCACGCGGGGCCGGTTTCGAATGGCACCCGCCCGGCCCGAGGTTTGCGCGCCGCCCGTAATGCCTTCGCGGGCCAGCCGCTTGGGTCGGCAGAGGCGGCTCCCAGACCGATGCGGAGTCCGACCTCTTGGGTGAAGGTCCGAAGCGCAGTGCAAAGCAGGCTGGCAAATGATCAGAGAGAGGTGCCGGCCCCGCGCCTTCCAGCGATCACGAAGCTCCGCCTTCCGAACCGCAAGACGATGCGAGCGGCCACGTCCTGACCTCAAGATCCGAAGACGCCCGTCTCCCGCTCCGCAGCTGTCCCATGCGCGGGGGTCCGCAAAAACGCGCCTCCTTCGAGCCGCGAGTTGATATGTTATATCATAGTTACAATTCTCCTGTTAAACCTCCCGGCAAGGACGCGAAAGGACCCATGATGAAGACACTCCGGATCACCGCCATCGCCGCACTGCTGGCGACGCCCCTCTTCCCCGCTCTGGCGCAGGAGCAGCGCGCGCTCGGGGCGCATGAGCACGGCGTCGGGACGCTCGACATCGCGATCGAAGGCGGCCGGATCGAGATCGCGCTGCGCGCGCCCGGGGCCGATATCGTGGGCTTCGAACATGCCGCGGCCTCCGAGGCGGATCGTGCCGCGGTGACGGCGGCGCTGGCCAAGCTGGAAGATCCGCTGCAGCTCTTCGCCCTGCCCGAGGCGGCGGGTTGCTCTGTGGTGTCGGCCCATGCAGAACTGGAATCCGACGCGTTTGAGCATGAGGACGAGCATGACGAGGACCACGGGCATGAGAACGAGGACGCGCATGACGATCATGGCCATGACGACCACGCGGAAGAGCACGACGACCACATCGCAGGTCACAGCGAATTCCATGCCGAGTATGCGCTCGACTGTACCGCACCCGCCGCGCTGTCGCAGATTGGCTTCGGCTATTTCGAGGCCTTTCCGAACGCGCTCGAACTTGAGCTGCAGCTGCTGAGCGATCAGGGTGCGCAGGCGATCGAAATCACCCGCGAGGCCCCGGTGCTCGACCTTGCCGGTCGGCTCTGAGCCTGCCGCCCCGGCGGTGCGCATCGACGGGCTGCGCTTCCACTGGGAGCGCGGCGCGGGCTTCGCGCTGTCGGTGCCCACGCTCCGCATCGCGCCGCGCGAGAGCGTGTTGCTGCTTGGCGAGAGCGGCTCGGGCAAGTCGACGCTCCTGTCGCTGATCTGCGGCATCGTCACCGCGCAGGACGGCACAGTCGCCATCGCCGGCACAGATCTTGCCCGCCTGCGCCCCGGCGCGCGCGACCGCTTCCGCGCCGAGGAGATCGGCGTGATCTTCCAGCAGTTCAACCTGCTGCCCTATGGCAGCGTCATCGACAACATCCTGCTGCCGCTGCGCTTCGCGCCAGCGCGCCGCAGCCGCGCCGCGGCGCCCCGCGCCGAGGCCGCGCGGCTCTGCACCGCGCTCGGCCTGCCGTCCGGGCTGCTCGAGCGTCCGGCGGGGCGGCTCAGCGTCGGCCAGCAGCAGCGCGTCGCGGTGGCCCGCGCCCTGATCGGGCGGCCGCCGCTGATCGTCGCCGACGAGCCGACCTCGGCGCTCGACGCCGCCACGCAGGACAATTTCCTGCGCGTGCTCTTCGAGCAGACACAGGCGGCCGGTTCGGCGCTGATGATGGTCAGCCATGACGAGCGCCTCGCGCCGCGCTTCGACCGGGTGCTGCGGCTCGAGGACATCGCCCACACCGAAAGGGCCTCCGCATGATCCTGCGCCTCGCCCTCGGCTCGCTGCGCGCCCGCGCCCTCACCGTGGGGCTCACGGTGCTGGCCATCGCGCTCTCGGTGGCGCTGTTTCTCGGGGTCGAGAAGGTCCGCACCGGGGCGCGCGCCAGCTTTGCCGACACGATCTCCGGCACCGATCTGATCGTCGGCGCCCGCTCGGGCTCGGTGCAACTGCTGCTCTACTCGGTGTTCCGCATCGGCAACGCCACCAACAACGTCACCTGGCAGAGCTACCAGGATCTCGCCGCGCGCGACGAGATCGACTGGATCGTGCCGATCTCGCTCGGTGACAGCCACCGGCAATTTCGCGTCATGGGCACCACGCCGGCCTTCTTCGAGCACTACAAGTATCGTGGCGGACGCGCGCTCAAGATCGCGCAGGGTCACGGGCTGGGTGATCTTTACGACGCGGTGATCGGCGCCGATGTGGCGGCGACGCTGGGCTACGCGGTCGGCGATCCGATCGTGGTCTCGCATGGTCTGGCCTCCTTCACCGCGCATGAGGATCAGCCGTTCCGCGTGGCGGGCATCGTCGCCAAGACCGGTACGCCGGTCGACCGGACGGTGATCGTCAGCCTCGAGGCGATCGAGGCGATCCATGTCGACTGGCAGAGCGGCGCGCAGGCTCCCGGTCATGCGACGCCGGTCGAGCGCATCCGCGAGATGGACCTGACCCCGAAAGCGATCACCGCCGCGATGGTCGGGGTCACATCGCGGTTGCAGGTGTTCAAGCTGCAGCGCTGGATCAACGACTACCCCGAGGAGCCGCTGCTCGCGGTGCTGCCGGGCGTGGCGCTGCAGGAGCTTTGGCAGATCGTCGGCATCGCCGAGACCGCGCTGGTCGGCGTCTCGGGCATGGTGGTGGTGACCGCGCTGCTGGGGATGACCGCGATGATCTTCTCGAGCCTCAACGAGCGCCGTCGCGAGATGGCGATCTGGCGCGCCATGGGGGCGCGTCCGAGGGTGATCCTCGGGCTTCTTGTGCTCGAGGCAGTGTTGATGGCGGCGCTCGGCGCGGGGCTCGGCATGGCATTGCTCTATGCCGCGCTGGCGCTCGCGCGGCCCCTGATCGACAGCGCCTTCGGGCTCTGGCTGCCGCTCGAGGCGCCGGGGCTGCGCGAGCTCTGGGGGCTGCTCGCGGTGGTCGGCGCCGCGGCGCTCGCCAGCCTGCTGCCGGCGCTCAGGGCCTACCGCCTGTCGCTCGCCGATGGCATGATGGTCCGCGTATGATGCGCTTTCCTCCGACCCGATAGCAGAGGCTCCCAGATGCCCGTTTCCCTCTCCCGCCGCGACCTCGCCCTTGGCCTCCTCGCCGCCGCCGCGCTGCCCGGCGCGCGGCTCCACGCCGCCGCCACCACGGTACTGGAATGGCGCGACCTGATGCCCGAGGGCGAGCAGGCGCTGCCGCCGGCGCTGCAGGGGCTGGTCGAGCACGACCAATCCGACCTCGCCGCGCAACAGCCGATCTCGACCGGCGTGCGCACCGACTGGAACGGCGAGACGGTGCAGATCTCGGGCTTCATCATTCCCCTCGATTACGAGGGCACCGGCGTTACCGCCTTCATGCTGGTGCCGTATGTCGGCGCCTGCATCCACGTGCCGCCGCCGCCCGCCAACCAGCTGATCTTCGTCACCACCGAGACCCCATACGAGGCCGATGGCCTGTTCGAGGCGGTGACCGTCACCGGCATGTTCGGCACCGCCGCCACCGCGACGCAGCTCGCCGATGTGGGCTACGCGCTCTCCGCCGACCGCATCGAGCCCTACAAGCGCTGAGCCCCCGCCCGCGATGGCGGCGTCGCAAACCACCGCATGGACAGAACGCGGGGATCGGCGCAGACTGGACGCAACCGAAGGGAGTTTCGCATGGCCCTGTCCAAGTCTGACCGTCTTCTCCCGCGCATCGTCGGCGCCGCGCTGGCTGCCGTGCTTGCGCTCATCCCCACGGCCCCGTCTCTGGCCTGCGCCTTCCACACCGACCTGCCCGAGAAGAGCGTCGCCGACTGGCTGGTCGACGGCATCGAGGTGGTGCTGGCCCGCCCCGCCGCCGACAATCCCTATGCCTTCCACATCACCGAGGTGATCCACAGCGCCGGATCGCCACCGGAGGTCGATCTTCTGGTCAGCAGCGATCTGCGCCGCAAGCTGCAAGCCCATCCCGAGGACGAGGTTTTGCTGGCCAATGACGGCTATGGCTGGACCATCCTGAGCTATGTCAATCCGGTGTTCCGGCCGATCATGCGCGAGGTTCTGGCCCGCGCGCCCGGCTGGACCGATGATTACGGCGCCGAGCGGCTGGCGATCTTCGCGGCGCTCCAGGACAGCGCCGATCTCGAGCTGCGCCAGATGGCCCTGACCGAGATCGACAAGGCGCCCTACACGCTGCTGCGGCAGATGGAGCTGCGCCTGACGCCCGAAGAGCTGCTGCGCGGCCTGTGGCTGCCGCAGGCCTATGGCTACCAGCCGATCCGCGTCCTGCTGCTGGGGCTCACCGGCAGCGATCTCGCCCGAGATGAGGTGCGGGGCTTCCTGACGCGCGTCTCGGACTGGGAATGGGCCAACAACCTTGGCCCCTACGCCACCGCCGCGATCGAGCTCGATGGCATTAAGGGCGTGCACCTGCTCGAGCAGCAGTTTCTCGCCAAACCGTTGCAACCGCTCGCCAATCTCGAGCAGGTGGTCGAGGCGCTGGCGATCCAGCACGGCGTCGCACCGCCCGAGGTCCGGGCCGAGATCGCCGCGACGCTGCAGCGCTTCGTCCGCGCCCGCCCGCAGGGGGCCGCTTTGGTCGCCCGGCAGTTCCTGCCCCGCGAGGACTGGTCGCAGGGACCGCTGCTGGCGGAGCTGATGGAGGCCAAGGCGCTGTCCTCGGCGCAGGATCTGCTGAGCGTGGCGGTCTACGTGGCGCAGGCCCGCGGCGCGGGCGCCCTTTCGGAGCAAGTGGCGGGCTCCGACGGCTGAGGCGCCCGGGGCGCGTTGCCTGCCCATCGCGCCCTTCGAGGCAAACGGGGCGCCCGGCGGACCGGGCACCCCGTCCTGATCAGGCCAGTGCCCGGCGACGATGCCGCAGATGCACCGCGATCTCGACCGTGACCAGCACCAGCATCGACAGACCGACGAGCGGAAAGAACACCCCCGCCGCCACCGCCATCAGCAGCAGCGTGCGGGGAATGCGCCAGTCCGTGGGCACCTGCGGCACGCCGAGCGCCCCCGACGGGCGGCGCTTCCACCACATCACGGCCCCCGAGAGACAGAGCCCGACCATCGCGAGACAGGCGAGCAGCAGCACGATCTGGTTCACCAGCCCGAACTCCTGCCCCATATGCACCGAGATCCCCCACTCGGCCCAGCGGCCCAGCGTGCCGAGATCCGCGAGCCCGGCATCGTAGAGCACCGCGCCGCTATACTGGTCGAGGTGGATCACCCGCTCATAGGTGATGTCGTCGGGGTAGACCGAGGCGGTAAAGACCCCCTCCGCCCCGCGCGGCATCGCCACCGCGTAGCCCGGCACGATGCCGAGGCGCTCCACCGTGGCGACCACCTGATCGAGTGTCTGCGGCACGCCCTCCGCCACCGAGGAGCGCGGCACCGGTTGCTGCTCGATGATCCAGGGCGCGCGGTCGGTGGCCTCGGAGAGCGGCACCGTCGAGAGCGGCAGGCCGGACCAGTAGCCCTCGGGCATGCCAAGGCCCAGACCGTTGGCATAGTCGTAGAACTTGCCGCCCCAGACCGACGACCACGGCAGGCCCGTCATCGCGAGAAACACGATGAACCCGGCGGTGTAGATCCCGGTGACGGCGTGCAGATCGCGCCACCACGGCCGTCCGCGCCTTGCCTTGATCGACACCGTGCCGAACGTCTTGCCACGTGGCCACCAGAGATAGGTTCCGCTGGCGGCAAGCAGCACCATCCAGCCGGCGGCCATCTCGATCAGCCGATTGCCGAGCCAGCCGACATACTCGAGCGAGTGCAGCTTGCGCACCACGTACATCGCCGGGCTCCCGGCGGCGCCCGCATCCCAGAGCGTGCCGAGCACGGTGCCGGTATAGGGGTCGACATAGACCGTGTTCTTCAGCCCGTCGGGGCCGAGAATATCGACCTCGGCGCTGCGATCGGCGGCCGCCGCCGGCGTGTAGGCCTTGATCTCGCCGGGATGCGCGGCGAGCGCGGCACCGGCGATCTCCGAGGCGGCGAGCTGGCTGGCTGCCGGTTTGACAAAGCGCAGACGGGCGTGGGCGGCGTCGTTGATCTCGTCCTTGAAGAGATAGATCGCGCCGGTGATCGCGAGGATCAGGATGAAGGGCAGGATCAGCAGACCTGCGATGAAATGCCAGCGCCAGACGGCGCGGTAGAGCGCGGCAGAGCCCGCGCGAGGGGTGGTATCCGTCATGAGACATGTCCGATTGGCCCGACGATCCGCCGGGCACAGCAAAAGGGAGCCGGGCGGGCGCGCCGCCCCGGCGTGATGTCTGGAGAGAAGACGGCGCAGCGCCGTCAGACGGAGACCGGTGGCGCCCTCGGGGAATGGCAAAGGTTGCGCGCCTGCGCGGCGCGGTGCAGATCGTCCCGCCGCTGCCAGGCCTCATGCGGCTCGAGCAGGGTCTGACGTTCTGCCCGGGCGCTCTCGGGCGCGTCGGGGAGGCCGTGGCACAGCGGGCAATGGTGATCGTGCCCGGCGTGGCCGGCATGATCGCCGCAAAGATCGGCAGGGTCCGCGCCGAAGGTGAGCGCATAGGACTCGTATCCGGCAGCGGCGCGGTCGGGCGACATGAGCATGGCGGAGACAACACTCGACAGTGCCAGCAGCACGCCGAGAGAAAGAACCACCGCCAGAGCCGCCCGTTTCCGCATGACAGGCTTGTGGCACGGGCAGGGCACGGGCGGAAGCCGCGAAATGCCGGCGCGTCATCTGGACGCTGGCTGACCGGCGATGGCGGCGCCTCCGCGCACCCGCCTACCCGCACATCTTCAAGCGCCCAGCGACCGCTACTCCCTCACGAGCCCCCTCGCCCCGTGTCCCGGATAAAGGCGTCAGAACCCGGCGATGCGCTCGATCAGCCAGAAGGCCGAGATGCTGCCGATGGCGTAGCCCGCGCCGCGCCGGAAGCGTTCGGCATGGCGCGCCAGCAGCGGCAGGATCAGCCGAAGCACCGCCCCCACCAGCAACACGATGGCGATGAAGAAGAGCTGCCCCAGCTCGACGCCAAGATTGAACGAGAACAGCGCCAGCGGAATATCCCCCTCGGGCAGCCCGATCTCGCGCAGTGCGCCGGCAAAGCCCAGCCCGTGGATCAGCCCGAAGGTAAACGAGACCAGCCACGGCGCCCGCATGGTCAGGGGGTCACGGCGCTCGGCAGGCAGGCAGAGCTCGTAGGCGAGAAACACGATCGACAGCGCGATCACCGCCTCGACCGGGGGCGACGGGATGCGCAGGAGGCCGAGCGACGATGCCGCCAGCGTCAGGCTGTGGGCCAGCGTGAAAGCGGTCACCGCCCAGAACAGGCGCTTGTAGGTCGGCACCAGCAGCAGCATTGCGAAGACGAAGAGCAGGTGATCCAGCCCCTCGAGGATATGGCTGAAGCCAAGCGAGACATAGCTCGCGAGGATCTCGACCGTTCCCGCCTGCGCCGGGACCTCGAAAGCCGTCGCCGCTGCGGTCAGCCGCTGCATTCGGGTTTGTCCCGGCGTCAGCTCGTAGCGCACCAGCGTGTCGGTCGCGGTGGCCTCCAGACCCTCGATGCGGATCGTCCCGCCGGCGAGCCCCTCGGGGCAGCTGGCGATCCAGCCGCTCACCCAGGCCCGGCCATCGAAGACCGGCGCCGCGGCGGGGGCGCCGCTGCAGCTCTCGGGCAGGCGCACCGTGAGCGGCATCGGATGGCCCGAGACATCCGGCGCGCGCCACGTCACGCGCCAGCTGTCCTCGGAGAGCGGCGTCAACTCGAGATAGCCGGGATCGAGCGCGTGGGCCTGCGCCAGCCCCGGCAGGAGCGTCAGCGCGGTCAGCAGCGCGAAGAGCAGCCGGATCATTGCGCGAGCACCTCCTCGGCACTGGGCAGCTCGACCGAGTAGCGCGCGAGCAGCGCCTCGGCGAAGGCCTCCTGGCTCTTGCGGCCCTGCTCGGCGCGCCAGTCGGCCGCGACCGTCTCGCGGATCCTGTCCAGCGCCGGCAGGCCGCCCTCGGCGTAGGCGGTCACCTCGACGAGATGCAGCCCGAAGCCGCTCTCGACCGGCCCCTGCCAGCCGCCGCGCGGCAGCTCGGCCAGCGCCGCGGCAAAGCCGGTGCCGAAGCTGCGGTCGATCACCGGCGCAGGGGTCGGCTCGAAACGCACGGGCAGCAGGCTCGAGTATGCGAGCGTTTCCGGCGCCGCACCACCATTCAGCGCCTCGCGCGTGGCCTGCGCCGCGTCGGCGCTGACCGGCACCTGCCGGAAGGCCAGCGTGGCCGGACGGCGGAACCTGTCGGGGTTGGCCTCGAGATGGGCCTGCAGCGTCTCGTCATCGACCTCGGCCACGGCGCTGGCGCTCTCCGCAAGGAAGCGCATCTTCAGGCTCAGCCGCTGCCGGATCACCGGATCGTTCTGATCGAGCCCGAGCGCGGTCGCCTCTCGCACATAGGCTTCCTCCAGCGCCCAGGCCCTGAGCATGCCCTCGAGCTCCGGCGGCGACGGCGGACGGTTCCAGGTCTGCTCGAAGCGCCCGAGGATCCGCCCGGCCTCCTCCGGGCCGAGCACGATGGCGTCCGGCGCGGCGGCCTCTGGCGTGTCATCGAGCAGGGCGAAGGCGGCGAAGATCGCGCCGCCGAGCACGAAGAAATGCAGGAGCGGCGAGCGGAGGAGAGAGGTCAGGGTCATGGGCGCCTCGATGTGCTGCGGGCAGGCGCGCCCCGGTTGGCAGCCGGAGCACGCGACTACCGCTAAGGGTGCAGGGTTTGCCGCTCGGCGCAAGGCCTCACTCGGCGGGATTGTCCGTGACGGGCTGAAGCTCCGACCGAAACCCTACGCAACGATGACGCGCGTCCCGGCGTCCTTGCAGGCCGAGATCAGCGTTTCCGGGAGCGCGCCGCCGCAGACCACGGTATCGAGCTCCGACAGCTGCCCCATCGCGACACCGGCGGCCCGGCCGATCTTCGCGTGATCGACGACGAGGATGCGATGGCCGGCGCAGCCGGCGATCGCCCGACGCGCCCGGACCTCGTCCATGTTGAAATCCAGGAGGTCGCCCTCGAGCGACACGCCCCCGACGCTGAACACCGCGTATTGCAGGCGCAGGTTGCCGTAGAACTCGCTCGCCTCGGCGCCGATCAGGTCGAGATCGCGCATCCGCACCCGCCCGCCAGCCAGTGAAACCGAGATCTTCGGGGCCGCGCGCAGGGCCAGCACCGCGTGGAGGTTGTTCGTCGCCACCGACAGCGCCTCGTGCCCGGCAAGCGCCCGGGCGACGGCTTCTACCGTGGTGCCGGTGCCGAGCGCGATCGACGCACCATCGGGCACAAGCGCGGCAACCGCCGCGCCGATCCGTTCCTTCTCGCTGCGCGACACCGCAAGGCGCGGCTGGTAGCCGATATTCTCCTGCGGGATCGCCAGCCGCGCGAGGCCGTGGCGCCGTCGCACCAGCGCCGCGTCATCCAGCGCGCGCAGGTCGGAGCGGATCGTCTGCACCGTCACCTGCAGCATCTCCGCCATCGCCTTGGCGGACAGCTCCCCATAGGCCGACAGCAGGTTGACGATCTGATCCCGACGGCGGGCGGCCTCATCGCTGGACATTTTCGTTCGAAACCCGAATTTCCTCTATCCCTGCACCCAGACTTGGTTGGTGCGCGCCGCCATGTCCAGCACCAATCGGCGCAAACACCCTTTAATCAGCAAAATCACAAAAGACGGGAAAACCGTCACACCGCTGTCATGCGTCGAGACTAACAGGGCGACAACGAATGGCTCGTGGCCAATCGTTTTCGAACGAAAAGCAAATCCCTCAGGAGTGCTCCATGCTTCGCCCTCTTCTCTCCCTGTCCGTCGCGCTGGCGCTGCCGGTGGCCGCGGGTGCTGAAACCCTCACGCTCTACACCTCGCAGCCCAATGCCGATGCCCAGTCCACCGTGGATGCCTTCATGGCCGCCAATCCCGAAGTGGACGTGGAATGGGTGCGCGACGGCACCACCAACCTGATGGCCCGCCTGCAGACCGAGATCGCTGCCGGCGATCCCCAGCCCGACATCCTGCTGATCGCGGATACCGTGACGCTGGAAGGCCTGGCGCAGGATGGCCATCTCGCCGCCTATCGCTCGCCCGAGGCCGAAGCCTATGACGCCGCGCTCTACAGCGCCGATGGCTACTATTACTCGACCAAGCTGATCACCACCGGCATCGTCTACAACACCGGCGCCGCCGAGGTCCCGACCTCCTGGGCCGATCTCGCCAAGCCCGAGATGGCAGGCATGGTCGCGATGCCGTCGCCGCTCTACTCCGGCGCCGCGCTGATCCACCTCGCGACGCTGACCGGCGACGCGGAGCTGGGCTGGGACTACTACCAGTCGCTCGCGGCGAATGACGCCCGCGCCGAGGGCGGCAACGGCGGCACCTTCAAGGCCGTGGCCGCGGGCGAAAAGCCCTACGGCGTCCTGGTCGATTTCATGGCGCTGCGCGCCAAGGCCGACGGCTCGCCGGTCGATTTCGTCTTCCCCGAGGAAGGCGTCTCCTACGTCACCGAGCCCGTCGCCATCATGAAGAAGGCCGAGGGCAACGCCACGGCGGAGAAATTCGTCGATTTCCTGCTCTCCGAGGACGGTCAGCAGCTGGTTGTCGAGCAGGGCTACATCCCCGCCCGCAACGGCATCGACAGCCCCGAGGGCTTCCCCTCGCGCGACGAAATCACGCTGATGGCCTTCGACCCGGCAAAGGCGCTGGCCGACACTGACGCCAACAAGGACCGCTTCGCCGAGGTCTTCGGCGTCGAATGAGCCTGTCCGACGCGACATACAGCAGCAGCCGGTCGGAAGGCCGGCTGCTGTCCTGGCTGCTGCTGCCGGTGGCGCTGATCGCGCTCGGTCCGGTGGTGCGGCTCTTGCTCGAGGGCGTCGGGTTCGGCAGCGGCCTGACCGGCGCGCATCTCGCCGAGGTGTTGAGCGCCGACAGCACGCACCGGGCGCTGCTGCACTCGCTGGTGACCGCGGCGGGCGGCACCCTCCTGTCGGTGCTGATCGGCGGCAGCTTCGCCTTCCTCGTGGCGCTGACCAACGTGCGGGCGCGCGGCGCCCTGGTGTTCTGCCTGATGGTGCCGATGATGATCCCGCCGCAGATCACCGCGCTGGCCTGGATGCAGGTGACCGGTCCGTCCTCGGTGCTGCTGAAGATGCTGGGGCTCGCGCCACCGCTTGGCAGCCCGCAACCGCTGCACAGCGCCGGTGGCATCATCCTGCTGCTGGGCATCCAGCATGCCTCCATCGTCTTTCTCACCCTGCGGGCCGGGCTGCGCCAGATCCCGGCGGATCTCGTCGAGGCGGCGCGCATGTCCGGGGCGCGCGGCCTGCGGGTCTGGGCGCAGATCGTGATGCCGCTGACCCTGCCCGCGCTCGGCGCCGGTGCGGCGATGGCCTTCGTCACGGCGCTCGGCAATTTCGGGATCCCCGCGATGCTGGGCATTCCCGCACGCTATTCCACCCTGCCGACCCTGATCTACCAGCGCCTCGTGGGCTTCGGGCCCTCGGTGCTGTCGGAGGTCGCGGTGCTGGCGCTGCTGATCGGCACCGTGGCCATCGCCGGTGTGCTGCTGGCGCGCTGGCTGCTGGCGCGCAAATCCTACGGGCTCGTGGGCCTCTCCGGCCAGCCGCTGTCGATCTCCCTCGGCCGCGCGCGGCTGCCGATCGAGATCGCGCTCTGGACCTTCATCGCCGCGATCCTCGCGCTGCCCCTGATGGCGCTGCTCTTCACCTCGCTGATCCCGGCCTACGGCGTGCCGCTGACATGGGCCAACATGACCCTCGAGGCCTGGACCGAGGCGCTGCTGCGGCAGCCGATGACCCGGCGCGCCTATGTCAATTCCCTCGGGCTGGCCCTCGGCGCCTCCGCGATCCTGATGGCGGTCTGCCTGCCGCTGGCCTGGCTGATCGCACGTCGCCCGAGCCGCGCCACCCGCGCCATCGATGCGCTGGTGGATCTTCCCTACGCCCTGCCGGGGGTGGTGCTGTCCATCGCCTGCATCCTCGCCTTTCTCGATCTGCCATTCACCGACCTGACCCTCTACGGCACGATCTGGATCATCCTGCTCGCCTACCTGGCGCGCTTCCTCGTGGTGATGCTGCGTCCGGTGCAGGCCTCCGTCGGCCAGCTCGACCCGTCGATGGAAGAAGCGGCCAGCGCGGCGGGGGCGCGGCTTGGCCGACGCCTGCGCACCATCGTTCTGCCGCTTGCCGCACCGGCGGCGGCGGCCGGCGCGATCCTGGTGTTTCTGACCGCGGTGAACGAACTCACCGTCTCGGCCCTGCTCTGGGCGTCGGGGACGGAGACGCTGGGCGTGGTCATCTTCAATCTCGAAGACAGCGGTGAGACGGTCATGGCATCGGCCCTGGCGATGTCGATCGTGCTGCTGATCGTTTGCCTCATGGCGGGGGTGCAGCTGCTGGCCCGCCGCCTGCCGAAAGGAGTGGTGCCGTGGCAGAGCTGATCTATTCCGGTCTGACGAAACAGTTCGACGGCGCCGCCCGACCGGCGCTCGACGGGATCGACGCCCGGATCGAGAGCGGCGAGTTCGTGGCCCTTCTCGGGCCCTCCGGCTGCGGCAAGACCACGCTGCTGCGCCTGACCGCCGGGTTCGAGGAACCCACCCACGGCGAGATCCGCATGGGAGCGACGCAGGTCGCCGGGCCGGGGCGCTTCGTCCCGCCCGAGGACCGCGGCGTCGGCATCGTCTTCCAGAGCTATGCCCTCTGGCCGCACATGACCGTGGCGGGCAACGTGTCCTACCCGCTGGAGGTGCGCGGTCTGCCGCGGGCAGAGCGTGCCCGGCGGGTCGACGAGGCGCTGGCGCTGACCGGGCTGACCGAGTTCGCCGACCGCGCCCCAGCGCAGCTGTCGGGCGGCCAGCGCCAGCGCGTGGCCCTCGCCCGCTGCCTGGTGGCCGAGCCGCGCGCGGTGCTGCTCGACGAGCCGCTGGCCAATCTCGACCTGGCGCTGCGCGCCTCGATGCAGGACAACTTCACCGCCTTCCACCGGCGCACCGGCGCGACGATGCTCTACGTGACCCACGACCAGGGCGAGGCGCTGGCGCTGGCGACCCGCGTGGCGGTGATGGAGGGCGGACGGATCCGCCAGTTCGCCGCGCCGGAAGTGCTGTATTCCGAGCCGGTGGATTGCTTCGTCGCGGGCTTCGTGGGCGACGGCGCGGTGGTCTCCGCCCGCGCCGCCGGTCCGCTCGGCCCCGGCGGCCTCGAGGTCGAGACCATGGGGCTGCGGCTGACGGCGCGCGGCCGCGCCGCCCTGCCGACGCATCTCTGCATCCGCCCCGAGGATGTCCGACTGACCGATGAGGGCGGTCTGCGCGCGCGGGTCCGGGGCTGCACCTATCAGGGCGGGCGGTTCCGTGTGGCGCTGGATACCGGCGGCGAGGATCTCGTGGCCTTCTCGCGCACGCGCCTCAACGTCGGCGCGCAGGTCGGCCTGCGGATCGACCGGCCCTGGGCCTTCCGCGAGCCCGGCATGCCCGCGCTTGCCGTGCAGGAGACCGCCCATGTTTGACGCCAGCCGGACCCGCGCGCCCTGGGTCGAGGTTCTGTCGGGCCTGGGTGAAAAGGGACCGGCCTGCATCCGGGTCTGGACCGGCCGCGAGCTCTGGCTGCTCGACGTCGGCGCCGGCCCCGAGGCCTCCTCGCCGTTCAATCCGGCCTGGCTGGACGGCGCCGACCGGGTTCTGATCACCCATGACCACGTCGACCATATCGGTGGCGCCGGCTTCGCGGTGACCGCCGGTCTGCCGATCCACTGCACCGCCGAGACCGCACGGTCGCTGCCGCCGGGCGCCGCGCTGCACCTGCTACCGCGACAGGGCCGGACCGAGATCGCCGGCACGGCTCTGAGCACCGGGCCCAACGGCCATGCCTGCGGCGGGGTCTGGTTCCACGTCGCGCTCGGGGAGGGCCTGTTCTTTTCCGGCGACTGGTCGGAGGAGTCGGACTGGTTCGCCTATGCGCCGCCGCCCGAGGCCACGGTGGCGCTGATCGACTGTTCCTATCATCTCGACGATGTCCCGCAGGCGGTGCGCCGGGCCCGCCTCGACGCCGCGCTCGACGCGAGCCCGCATCGCCAGCATCTCTTCCCGGTGCCGCCCTCCGGCCGAGCCGGAGAGCTGGCGCTGCACCTGCTGCCGCGCGGGGATGTCTCACTCGATGATACCTGCAGCGCGGCCCTGCGGCAGATGCTGGAGAGCGGCAGCGTGGCGCCGGGCGCCGAGGCCCTGTGGCCGCTGATCGAGGCACCCTTCGACCCCAGCGCGCGCCACCTGATCTGCGACACCCCCAATGCCGATGCGGGCGCCGCCTGGGCCATCGTGCAGGACTGGCGCGACAGCGGGCGGCTGGCGCGGGACGCGACGGTGATCTTCACCGGCCACATGACCGCCCATGCCCGCGCCATCATGGGCCATGGCGGCCAGTTCCTGCGCTGGAACGTGCATCCCCCGCTGCGCGACCAGATCGCGATGATCCGCCGCCTCGGCGCGGCGCGGTTCGCGCCGCTGTTCTGCGACCGCCCGGAAGACTACCTGCTCGAGACCCGGTTCGGCGCCGCCCTGATGCTCAACGAGAGGCTGTTCCTGTGAGCGCCCTGCCGCAACGCGCCTTCCTGCTGATCCGCCACGGCCAGACCGACGCCAACCGCGATGGCCTGATCGCGGGCCGGACCGAGGCCGAGCTGACCGATGCCGGCCGCGCCGGGGCCCGCGCGCTCGCACCCTGGAACTGGCCGCGCATCGCGCTCTACGTCTCGCCGCAGAGCCGGGCGCGTGAGACCGCGGCGCTGGCCTTCCCAGAGCTGCCGGCAACGGTGATCGAGGGCTTGCGCGAGCGCGACTGGGGCCTCTTCGAGGGTCGCCCCGTCAGCGACTTGCCTCCGCGCGAGGCGACCCCGGAAGCCGGCGAAGGCTGGGCCGATTTTCTCATGAGGGTCCAGCAGGCGCTCACCGAGGGCATCGCGGCCGCGCCCGCGAGCTGCCTGCCGGTCTTCGTCGCCCATTCCGGGGTGATCCGGGCCACCCGCAGCTTGACCGGCGGCACGCCGCTCGGCCCCTCGGCCCGCAACACCACCCCCATTCTCTACAGCCCCGACCCCGCGGGCTGGACCGAAACAGACCTGACAGGAGCGACACTTCCTTGGATTGCGTGATCTTCGACATCGACGGCACCCTGGCCGAATTCGACAGCGAGCGGCTGGGGCACCTTGTGCATGGCACCGAAAAGCACTGGGACGCCTTCCACGACGAGATGGCCGCCGCCGCCGTCATCGCGCCGGTGGCCCGGCTGCTCTCCCGCCTGCAGGCGCAGGGCGAGGCCATCGTCCTGTGCTCCGGCCGTCCCGAGGGCTGGCGTCACCGGACTCGCGACTGGCTCGACAAGGCCGGCATCGCCCACGACGCGCTCTACCTGCGCCGACCGGAAGAGGACAGCCATCCCGACCCGGAGGTCAAGCGCACCGCGCTCGACCGCATCCGCGCCGACGGCTACAGCCCGTGGCTGGTCGTGGACGACCGGCGCTCCGTGGTCGATTTCTGGCGCGCGGCCGGGCTCACCTGCCTGCAATGCGCCCCCGGCGAGTTCTGAGGCAGCGGCCCCTGCCCTCGCTCCGCATGATGCCGGGCCGCTAGGCCAGGAAGGCCTCGATATCCTCGGCCAGCGTCAGCGGGTCGAACGGCTTCGGGATCACGCCAAGCGCGCCCAGCTCCATGAGCTCCGCCACCTGGTGGGTCTGGGTGCGCGCCGTCACGAAGACGATCGGGATATCGGCCAGGGCCGGATCGTTGCGCGCCGCGCCGAAGGTCGAGATGCCGTCCATTCCGGGCATCATCACGTCGAGCATCATCAGATCGGGCTGGAAACTGCGCGCCAGCTCGAGCCCGGCCTGACCCGAGGCCGCGGTCCGGACCTCGAAGCTCTCCTCGAGCTCGAGCGCCATCTCGGCGATCTCGCGAATGTCGTTCTCGTCGTCGACGTAGAGAATTTTCGGCATCGTGCTTACCTTGCTGCGCCCTTCGAGGCGAGAAGCGCGTGGATCGCGGAGACGACATCGTTCTCCGCCGACCTGGTCTTGGTCATCACCGCGCAGACCTTGTCCCGCACCGAGGTCTCGACCTCGGCGGCAGAATACACCAGCACGGGCGTCGTGTCGTCGATCTCCGACAGCAGCGCCGTGCCCTCGCCATCCGGCAGCGCCAGATCGAGAATGACCGCGTCGAAGCGCTCGCTGCGCAGCTCCTCGCGCGCCGTGGCAAGGCTGTGCGCCCGGCGCACGTCGATCTCGTCGCCAAGCCCGGTGGCCACGACCTCGAGCACCCCCCTGTCATCCTCCACATGCAGGATACGGGGCCGCGCGGCCAGCCCGTCGTCGGGCGCCGCCTCGCGCAGACCGGCCTCGATCTGGGCCGGATCGATCGGTTTCGCAATCAGCTCGACCGCCGGCAGCATCGCTTCTGGGAAGGCGCGCTCCGCCCGGCCGCCATCGGCGGAGATCACGAATGTCTTGCGATGCGCGCGTTCGACGAGGCCTTGCAGCTCGCCCAGCCGGTGATCCGCCACCCGGTCGAGATCGATGGCCAGCGCCGCGTGGGCTTCAGACTCGAGCATCGCCGCAAGGCGCTCGAAGCTGGAGGCATGATCGAAGCCGTAGCCGGCGGCCGCCAGCTGCTCGACAATGACGAAGACGTCCTCCGGACCGAGCCCGTAGGACAGCAGCCGTGGCCGCCCGTCGATCTCTTCCCCGAGCCGCTGCGGCTCCGCCATGCCGGCGAGCGGCAGGGTCACTGTGAAGGTCGCGCCCTTGCCGGGCTGGGTCTCGACGCTGATCGAGCCCCCCATCTTCTCCACCAGCGCCTTGCTGATGCTGAGCCCGAGCCCGGTGCCGCCCTCGCGCCGGGTGTTCGAGCTGTCAAACTGCTCGAACTTGCCGAACAGTCGGCCCTGGAATTCCTCCGCGATGCCCGGACCCTGATCGATGACTGAGATCTTCGCCGTGCCCTCGGCCGGATCGGCAGACATCCAGAGCTGCACGAAGCCCTCGCGCGGCGAGAACTTGATGGCGTTGGAGAACAGGTTGCTGACCACCTGGTGCAGCCTGTCCACATCGACCTCGACCCGCGCCCCGGGCGCGTCGTCGACCACGATGACCTTCACCAGCCGGTCCGGGAGATAGGCCCGCGCGGTCTCGAGCGCCGGGTCGAGCGCCGCGCGCAGCGATTGCTCCTGGAAATCGAAGATCATCTTGCCCGACTCGATCTTCTCCATGTCGAGGATGTCGTTGATCAGGTGAACCAGCCGTTCGCTGTTGTTGTGCGCGATGCCGATCAGCTTTGACGCCTTGCTCGAGAACTCCCCCGCCTTGCCCCCGGCCAGGAGCCCGAGCGAGCCCCGGATCGAGGTCAGCGGCGTGCGCAATTCGTGGCTCACGGTCGACAGGAAGGCACTCTTCGCGGCGCTCGCCTCCTCCGACAGCGCCTTGGCCTGCCGCAGCCGCTCCTCGAGCCGCTTCTGCTCGGCCAGGTAGGCCGAGAACACCAGCGAGATGAACACGCAGGTGCCGAGGAAAAGCTGCAGGATGATCATCTGCTCCGACAGCGGCGCATCCACCAGCAGGATCGGCCCGGTCCGGCTGACCGTGGCGGCGATCGCGATGACGGTGATCGTCAGGTTGGCGATCACCGTTCCCGCCATGCCCGACCGCACCACCACGAGCAGCAGCGGCGGCACCGCCAGGAACAGCAGCGGCAGCCGGTCCTGCCAGAAGATCGCCGACACCGCGATCGCATTCATCAGCAGCAGCGTCAGCACGTCGGGCCGCCCCAGCGACGCAAACTCGAAGCGGCTGTTCTTGTAGCCCAGCCCCATCGCGAAAAGCGGCACGAAGACCAGCAGCCCCAGCGCATCCGCGGCGTACCAGTTTTCCAGCACCTGCCAGAACGGAGCCCCGACGAACTGGTGCAGGAAGGCCGAAGCCACCAGCGCCGAGGCGAAGGGCGCGATGCCCCCCGCGACAATGACGAACAGCGCCAGATCCCGCAGGACGGTGAAATCGATATTGGGCCGGAAGCGCAGCAGCAGCGCGGTCACCAGGCCGATCTCGATGGTGTTGCAGGCCGACAGCACGAGGGCGATCGGCAGCGGATCCCCGGCGACGAGATTGGCGCAGATATTGCCCAGGTAGGCGGCGGCAATCACGTAGACCGAGCTGTCGCGCGCGCGCACCAGGATGAGCGAGAGGATGGCGGCGTTTGCCACCCAGATCGAGGCGATCCTGCCACCCTCCCGCGTCAGCCAGATCCCCCCGGCGGCCAGAACGAACATCGCGATAGCTGCGACGACGAGGATAACGAGACCGGGTCTGCGCAAATCCGTGATTCCTTCTTCTTCCCGGCAACTTTGACGAGATTTTTTCTTTCAAAAACAGACAATTTTGACGAGATCGTGGCACTCGAAGCGTCTTTGTCGGGGCTGTGGCAGCGCAACCATAGCCGTCCGGGCACGGGCCGGGCCCGCCGGGATCACGGCGCCAAGCTTTCGCGCGCACGCGGCCAAGGCGCTCTCACCAGGGGATTTCTGCACCGGAATAATCGAAGAACCCGCCGGTCTTGCCGGCGTCGAGCGCGGCGATGACCTCGAAGAGCCGCCGCGCCGCGGTTTCTGCGCTCACCGTCGGATGGCGGTCCTGGTAGCCCTCGGTGAAGCGGGTCTCCACGGTGCCGGGATGCAGGCAGACGCAGCAGAGCTGCGGGTATTTCCGCGCCAGCTCGATCGCGGCGCTGTGCACGAGCTGGTTCACCCCCGCCTTCGCCGCGCGGTAGCCATACCAACCGCCCAGCCCGTTGTCGCCGATCGAGCCGACCCGCGCCGACAGCACCGCGACCACCGCGGGCCGATCCCGCGGCAGCAAGC
The DNA here is from genome assembly GCF_019801965.1 of Salipiger bermudensis. Lineage (GTDB taxonomy): Bacteria > Pseudomonadota > Alphaproteobacteria > Rhodobacterales > Rhodobacteraceae > Salipiger > Salipiger bermudensis_A. The sequence continues at coordinate 122,669 of NZ_JAHVIA010000009.1, read as the reverse complement.
GGCGGGCGTGTTTCAGCACCAGCAGCGGCCCGATCGCGTTGACCCGGTACTGGTCGAGCAGCGCCGTCTCCGAGATCATGTCGAGGGATTTCTCCGGCACCGCGCCGTCGATGCGCAGCGCCCCGGTCGCGACGAAGATCAGATCGAACGTCCCCTCGAGCGCGCCGAGCGCCTCGGCGACGCTGGCCTCATTGGTGATGTCGAGCCCGTGTTGCGAGCGCGACAGCCCCACCGCCTCGATCCCCTCCAAGTCGAGCCGGTCGAGCATCGCCCGGCCGATGCCGCCGGAGGCCCCGATCACCAGCGCCCGTTTCATGCCGGCACCGCCCCGGCCGCCGCGCTCGACCCGCACCGCGGTACGGCAGGCTCCGCGACGCCCCTCATTGCGCGCGGAACAGCTCGTTGACGATGGCGCGGGAATAGGCCGTCATCGGGTGGATGTTCTGCCAGGTGGTCGAGAACCAGACCACCACCGTGTCGGTCTCGGGCGAGACGTAGAGCCCCTGCCCCAGCAGACCCGACTTGTAGAGGTCGCCATCCTCGAAGACCGCGTCCCACTGGTAGGAGCCGCCGATCGGCGCATCCTCCTCGCCAAAATAGGAGACCATCTTCCGCCCGAACTCGCTGTCGAGATAGATCGACGGCTCCGCCGCCGCCTGCACCGCGTCGAAATAGCCTTCCGAGACGACGCGCTCTTCGGCCACGGTCTGCCAGCTCGGCGCAAACAGCAGGCCGTAGCGCGCGAAATCCATCAGGCTGCCGGCGAAGATGCCACCGCCGAGAACCTCGCCCCGCGGCGACAGCGCCACCAGGCCGTCGCCCTCCATGCCGGCCTTGGTCCAGATGCGGTCGCTCACCACCCAGTTCCACGGCTTGCCGGTGACCTCCTCGATGATGAAGATCAGCGTCTCGGTATTGAAGGTGGAATAGCCGTAGACGGTATCCGGCGGGTCCGAGGCCGGGATGTCGACCATGATCTCCTTCAGGCTCGGGCCCGCCGGCACGCCACGCTCGGAGAGGGCGGCGGCAAAGGCCCAGGAGACCGGGTGGTCGGGATCGGTCCGGTTGGCCTGGTTTTCCTCGTAGTCGATGCCGGTGCGCATGTGCAGAACGTCTTCGACGAGGATCTCGCCGATCGGCGACCCGGCGGTGAAATCGAGATAGTCCGAGACCTTGGCCTGCAGATCGATCAGCCCTTCCTCGGCAAGCTGGTGGGTCAGCAGCCCCGAGATCGTCTTGGCCGAGGACGACCACAGGTGGCGCATGTCGCTCGGCATCCCGGGATAGCTCTCGTAGACCACCTTGCCCTCGTGGATCACCGCGAGCGCCTGCACCCGCGACCGCGGATCGGCCATCAGCGCCCCGAGCGGCATCTCGCCCAGTTCGGAGCTCGCGACGATGTCCTCGACCCCTTCCATCGGCGCCCGCTCGAGCGGCGCGATCGGACCGCCGCGCGGCACGACACCCGTCGGCACCACCTCAGAGAGGTTGAGAAAGGCAAAGGCGGTGCGGTCATTGCCGGTGAAGATGTCGGAGGCCTGGTAGCTCTGCCTGAACGCCTCGGCCTGTTCCGCGCTGAATCCCGACTGCCATTCCGAAACCGGGGTGAGATCGTCGGGGATCGTATAGGCCTCCTGAGCCGAAAGCGCGGCCCCGGTAAGGGCGGCGATGCCGGCGGCGGCAAGGAAGGGAAAGAGCTGTTTCATGCGATCATCCTCTGAAGCCGTCTCAGAATGCGCGGACCAAGCCTTGGCGAATTGGCCTTCGCTCGGCGGGTAACCTGATCCAATCCAGAGTTGTGGGCAAGGCTCATCGCGCCCCGCGTCGGGTTACGTAACGAGAGCCCCCGCGCACGGCACCTGCCGTCGCCCGCCCCTGCGACCAGACGCGGCAAAGCGCCGTCTCGCAGCGCAGGCCCTGCCCCACCGTCGCTCACTCGGAGCAGCACCACAGCGAGACGAGAGACCGGTCCGCCCTCACCCCTCGCGCACGTCGAGCTCGAGCCCCTGCGCCGCCCCGCGCAGGATCGCCGCGAGCTCTCCGGCGAGCCGGTCGGAGCGGTCCGCGGGCACCAGCAGGCTGATGGTCCGGTCGGCATCTGGCATCGCCAGCGGCATCACCCGCACCTCGCTACGGTGGACACCCTGACGGCGCGCGAAGAGGTCGGGCAGGATGCCGATGCCGGCGCCGGTCGCCGCCATCAAGACGATGGAATCGAGGCTTGTGCCTTCGTAATCATCCGAGACCAGCGCCCCGCTCGCCCCGGCGATGCCGTAGACGATGCGCGCCAGCCGGTGCCCGGTGTCGAGGGTCAGGAGCCGCTGCCCGGCGAGATCCGCCGCCGACAGCGCGTCGCGTTCCGCCAGCGGATGATCCCGCGCCACCGCCACCCAGAGCGGCTCGACGAAAAGCCGGTGCTGGAAGCTGTTGGGGTGGTCTTCCGGGGTCGAGATGATGGCGTCGAAGCGCCCGTTGCGCAGGCCCTCGTCAAGGTTCAGGGTGTTTTCCTCGCGCACGATGACGCGCAGCTCGGGCTGCGCCGCATGCAGCGCCTTCATCGCCTGCGGCAGCAGGTAGGGCCCGATCGAGGGCAAGGCGCCGAGCCTCAGCCGCCCGCCGAAGGGCAGGTCCGACAGCATCGTCGCGCGCAGGGCCGCGACCTCCGACAGGATGCGCCGCGCCCGGGTGACGAATTCCAGCCCGCGCGCCGTGGTCTGCGCCCCGGTCCGGCCGCGCTCGAACAGCCGCACGCCAAGCTCGGCCTCGACCCCGGCCACCTGGTTCGACAGGCTCGGTTGGCTGACGTTGAGCGTCTCCGCCGCGAGGCTGAAGCTGCCAAGCTCGTGGACCGTGACGATATATTCCATCTGCCGCAGGGTCGGGCGCATGCATATCCTCAGGCTATGCAAAGATCATATCATTTGTATTTAAGCTATGGCTGATTTCCGGGCAACAGGCGCAAAACCTGTTGCGGAGACCTCAATCATGCAGATGTTCGATAGCCTGGTGGGCAACCTCATGGTGCCCACCATACTGTTCTTTGTCCTCGGCCTGCTGGCAGCGGTGCTGCGCAGCGACCTGTCGATCCCCGAGGGAGCGGCGAAATTCATGTCGCTCTACCTGTTGCTCGCCATCGGCTTCAAGGGCGGCCACAGCCTGGCCGATAACGGGCTCGACGCCGAGGTCTTCGCCGCGCTTGGCGCCGGGCTGGTGCTGTCTTTCCTGATCCCCTTCCTCGCCTACGGGCTGCTGCGCGCCATGACCCGGCTCAACCCGCTCAACGCCGCCGCCGTCGCGGGGCATTACGGCTCGATCTCGATCGTGACCTTCGTTGCCGCCTCCAGCCTGCTCGAGCTCAGCGGCATCGGCGCCGACGGCTACATGGTCGCGGTGGCCGCCGCGATGGAGGTCCCGGCGATCCTCTCGGCGCTGTGGATCGCGCATCGCTTCGGGCGCGAGGGCGCGACCGGCAGCGTGCCGATGCGCGAACTCTTCGCCAACGGTTCCATCGTGCTGCTGGCCGGCGCCTTCGTGATCGGCGCCCTGACCCAGGACAAGGGCATGGAGATGATCGCCCCCTTCGTGGTCACGCCCTTCACCGGCATTCTGTGCCTGTTCCTGCTCGACATGGGGCTCTCGGCCGGGCGCAGCCTGCTGCGCAACCGACACCTGCTGAGCCCCGGCCTGTTCGGCTTCGGCCTGCTCATGCCGGTCATCGGCGCGGTGCTGGCGCTCGGGCTCGGAGCGGCGATCGGCCTGCAGACCGGCAGCCTCTTCCTGCTGATGGTGCTGGCCGCCTCGGCCTCCTACATCGCGGTGCCGGCGGCAATGAAGATCGCGTTGCCGCAGGCCGAGGCCGGGATCTACCTCACCCTGTCGCTCGGCGTGACCTTCCCGTTCAACGTCACCATCGGCCTGCCGCTCTACCTCTGGCTCGCCGGGCTGGTGTGATCGGGCACCGCCGCCGGCGGCGGCTTGCGCGCGCGGATCGGTTCGGTCGCCCGGATCGGCGCGCGCGGCCCGCGTGTCTCAGCGGCAGCCGTGGCGGTCGAGAAACGCCAGCATCGCCTCGGCGATCGCCTGCGCCGCCGCCGGGTCGAGATGGGCATGGTGATCGCCGGCGACCTCGGCCGCCTCGTATTGCGCCACCAGCGCCCCGGCCCGCCGCGCCAGCTCTGCCACCATCGGGCGCCTGCCCTTGATGCCGTCATCCGCCCAGACGTTCAGCACCGGGCAGCGGAGCGCGCGCAGCACCTCCTCCACGTCCGCCAGCTTCAGCTTCACCGCCGACCGCGCGAAGAGCCGCGCGTCGCCGCGCATCCGCACGCCCTCCGGATGCGGCTCGAGCGCCCGGCCTGCCAACGCCTCGGAGGTGGCGCGGGAATTGCCCTGCGCCGCCCGCCGTGCGACATACTCCTCCGACGAGGCGAAGAGCCGCGGCGGCCGCGCCTTCTGCTTGCGGGTCTGCTCGATGAAGGCCTGCAGCGTCGTGACGATGGTCTCGTCTGGATCGGGCTCCGGCACCAGCGAATCGAGCGCCACCAGCGCCCGCACCCGGGCGGGCTGGGCGGCGGCGAAGAGCGCCGAGATATTGGCGCCGCGCGAGTGGCCGAGCAGCACGCAATCCTGCCAGCCGAGCCGGTCGAGCAGCTCGGCGATTTGCGGCAGGTCATCCCAGATGTTGTAGGTCGCGTGCGGGGCGCGATGGGCGCTCAGCCCCTGCCCGCTCAGATCAAGCGCCACCACCCGGCAGCCGTCGAGGCGCGGCGCAAGCGCCCGGAAGCTGTCAGCATGGTCCATCCAGCCGTGCAGCGCCAACACCGGCGTACCGTCCTCCGGGCCCCAGGCCAGCCCCGCATAGCGCAGCCCGTCCAGCTCCCAGCTGCAGTCCTGCGCCATGCCGCCCGTGTCATCCGTCATCCGTCCGCCTCCCGCAGCCCTGTCAGCGTGATCGCCCGGAGCCCGCCGCCCGCTCCGGTCCTCGTGCCAGGCGCCGATGATCCCGAAACCCGCATCGCCGCCTGCACCCCCGCGTCAGGCATCGGCGACGAGCAGCGCCGCACCCGCCGATGCGATCTGCTCGCACGTAGTCTCGGCGGGCGCCGCGTCGGTGACCACGGCGGCAAACTCCGAGACATCGGCCAGAACGTGCAGCGCGGTCTGGCCGAAGCGCAGGTGGTTGATCAGCAGCACCGATTGCGCCGCCGCATCCATCATGCCGCGCTTCACCCGGGTGATGTCGTCATCCATGTGATAGACCCGCGCGCCATCCGCCGCCGGGGTCGAGATGAAGGCGAGGTCGGCGCGCAGCTCCGACAGCGCGCGCTCGGTCACCCGGCCGACCCAGGCGTTGTATTTCGGTGAATAGCGCCCGCCGAGCGCAATAACCGTCATCCCGGCCTCGCCCTTCAGCGCCGCCATCACCGCGTCGTTGTTGGTGATTACCGTCAGCGGCCGCTTCTCGATCAGCATCTCGCCCAGCACCGTGGCGGTGGAGCCGTCATTGATCATCACCGTCATCCCCGGCTCGACCCGCTCCAGCGCGGCGCGCGCCATCCGGCTCTTGAGCTCCTGCCCCTGCAGGTGGCGGAAGCGGAAATCGCTCTCGAACTGCGAGCCCGGCTCGATGGTGGCGCCGCCGCGGATCTTGCGCAGCAGCCCCTCGCCCTCGAGATCGTCGAGATCGCGGTGGATGGTCATCTTCGACACGGCGAACTGCTCGGCCAGCTCGTCGAGCTGCACCGCCCCGTTGCGCACCAGCGCATCCAGAATCTGCTGCCTGCGGTCGTCCCGTTTCATGCGCGGCGGTCCCTCGGTCCATGCGTCGCGACGCGTGGATCGCGTCAGTCCAGAAGCGCGCGCGCCGTCCGCTCGTCGGTGATCAGCCCGGTGACGCGGCCCGACCGCAACACCGCCCGGATCGCCTCGACCTTGTCCGGCCCGCCCGCGACCGCAACGATATCCTCTTCGCGCTCGGGATCGTAGCCCACCGCCAAGGTTCTCGCCGACAGCGTGGTTTCCACCACATTGCCCCCGGCGTCGAAGAAATCTCCCAGCATCTCGCCCTGCGCGCCGGCCGCCGCGATGGCGTCGATCTCCGCCGGCTCGATCATCCCCGAGGAGACAAGCTGCGCATCCGCCGTCGCGGTGCCGATGCCGACCACCTTCAGCGTCGCCGCCTGCGCCATGCGGAACACCTCGTCGACGCCGCGCTGCGACAGCAGCACCTCGCGATCCTCGACGGTGTTGGCGAAGAACGGCACCGGCATCACATAGGCCCGCGCGCCGGTCTTTTCCGCCAAACGGTGCATGACGTCATGCGGGTTGGCCGAGAAATTCCGCGTCAGCCCGCCGAGCAGCGACACGAAGTTCAGCCCGCTGGCATCGATGCGCGGCAATTGCCGCGTGATCTCGGCCAGGGTACGGCCGTGGCCGAGCCCGATCACCGAATGCTCGCCGGCCTCGAACTGGCGCTTGAGATAAGCGGCGCCCGCCAGCGCCAGCGCCCTGAGCGGCAGGCCTTCCTCGCCGATATCGGGAGCCACCTCGCAGAGCTTGAGGCCGTAGGCCTCGAAGAGCTGCGCCTCGAGCTCGACGCATTCGACGATATCGCCCTCGATCGAGACCTTCACCCGTCCCTCTGCGACCGCCTTGGCGATCAGCCGATGCGCCTTGACCGAGGGCAGCCCGAGCCGCTTGGCGACCTTGGCCTGCGTGAGCCCGCCCACGTAGTGCATCCAGGCGGCGCGGATCGCGAGGGTTTCGTCGGTGTCGTTCATGGCGCCCTTCGGTCGGGGTCGGCGCGGGCCGACGGCGTGGTTCGGTCTTGATACGGCTGGGGCGCGTCCGGGAAAAGCCCCGGTTGCGCTACCCTGTCAGAGTTTCAGCTCCGCCGCGCCGGTGTCGATATGTGGCGCCCAGAACGCAACGCTCTCGGCGATCTGCGGGATCACCTCGCGGTCGTTGGGCTCGCGCTCCTTGAATGACAGCTCGAGGCAAATCTCGTTGTCCTCGGCCCCGCCCTCGGCAAAGGCCCTCAGCAGCGGTTCGGGCTGGATCTTGCCCTTGGCGTTGAACTCGGCGGTGAAGGGGCGGTGGCCGCCCTTGTCCATCAGGCTCTGCTTGATGTGGATGATCGGCGACACCTTCGGCACCGCACGGGCCCAGGCATAGGGATCATAATCCGCAGGATCGTCGGAGGTGACATCGCCATGGTCGATATCGGCCATCATCCACATCGGGATCGCGAGCCCCGCCGCGCTCAGGCGCCGCTGCAACGCAAGGCATTCGGGGATCGTCTCGCCGAACTCGCGCGCGATGCTCATCGGCTCCCAGAACACGTAGTCCAGCCCCGCCGCCTTGCCGTGCTCAGCCACCTCGGCCCAGCACTCGATGGCGATGTCGATCATCTCCTCGCGCCGCGCCGCATCGTCCTGCTCGCGATAGGTGAGGATGGCAAACTGGGTGCCGACCGAGCTGCCGCCGAGATCGGCGATGATGTCGGCGAAGCTCTTGAACCAGTCGACATAATAGCGCCGCACGTCGCGGTCCGGATGGCCGAAATGGTTGAGACGCCCGTAGGGCCCGGTCATTCCCGAGGTCACCCGCACGCCGGTGCGGTCAAGCGCCGCGCCCATCTCGCGGGTCAGACGCCGGATCACCGGTGCCGGCCAGGACGGGTTGATGAACTCATGCGTCAACTGTAGGTCGCGGACCCTGAGATCGCGCGCCACGCAATCGATCAGGTCGGCCGGCTCGGCGAAGCGGTTCACCAGCGGGTTGGTATTCAGCGAAAGCCGCAGCGCCATCACGCGGCCTCCGCGTGGGCACGGTCGAACCACTCGGTGAAGGCGGCGATCTCCGCTTCGGTCAGATCAAGCCGGTGCTTGGTGCGGCGCCAGAGGATGTCTTCGGCGGTGATCGCCCATTCGTTCTGCACCAGCCAGCTGACCTCGGCCTCGTAGAGATGCGCGCCGAAATGCCGGCCCAGCCCCTCGAGCCCCTCCGCCCCGCCGGCGATGCGCCGGGTCAGGGTGCCGTAGCGGCGGCCGTAATACTCGCGCAGGTCGCGCGGCATCCACGGAAAGTCTGCCTTCAGAGTCTCGCGGAAGGCATCGTAATCGGCGCCGGGCATGTCGCCGCCCGGCAGCGTCGCGCCCTCTGTCCAGTCGCCGCCCATCGTCGGGAAGACATGGGCAATCTCGTGCATGCCACGCTCGGCGAGCTCGCGGAAAGTGGTGATCTTGCCGCCGAAGATGTTCAGGAGCGGCGCACCGCCGGTCTCGTCGAGATCGAACACGTAATCCCGCGTCACCGCCGAGGGGTTGCCCTGTCCGTCATCGAAGAGCGGCCGCACCCCGGAGAAGGTCTCGAGAATGTCCTCGCGGCGCAGCTTCTCCTTGAAGTAGCGGTTCACGCAGCCCAGCAGGTAGTCGATCTCGCCATCATCGATGGCGACATCCTCGGCGCGGCCCTCGTAGGCGATGTCGGTGGTGCCGATCAGCGCCTTGTCGCCCTCGTAGGCGTTGATGAAGATCACCCGCTTGTCGTCGTTCTGCACGAGGTAGCTGTGCGGCCCCTCCCAGAATTTCGGCACGATGATGTGGCTGCCCTTGACCAGCCGCACGTTGCGCGTCGAGTTCGCGCCCGCCACGCGTGTCAGAACGTCGGTCACCCAGGGGCCGGCGGCGTTGACCAGGCACTTGGCGAGGAACTCGCGGGTCTCGCCGGTCAGGCTGTTCTGCGTGGTGATGCGCCAGCGCCCGTCCTCGCGCCGCGCCGAGACGGCGGGCGAGCGGGTCAGCACCAGAGCGCCGCGCTCGGCGGCGTCGAGCGCGTTGAGCGCCACCAGCCGCGCGTCGTCGACCCAGCAGTCGGAATATTCGAAGCCCCGGGTGTAGCGGTCGAGCAGCGGCGCCCCTTCCGGATCGCGCCGCAGGTCGAGCGTCCGGGTGCCCGGCAGCTTGCGCCGCCCGCCGAGGTGGTCGTAGAGAAACAGCCCCAGCCGCACCAGCCAGGCCGGGCGGTCCTGCGGCGAGTGCGGCAGCACGAAGCGCAGCGGCCAGATGATGTGCGGCGCGGCGTTCATCAGCACCTCGCGCTCGATCAGCGCCTCGCGCACCAGCCGGAACTCGTAATATTCCAGGTAGCGCAGCCCGCCATGCACCAGCTTGCCCGAGCGCGACGAGGTGCCCTCGGCCAGATCGCCCTTCTCGCACAGCGCCACGCGAAGGCCGCGCCCGGCGGCGTCTCGGGCAAAGCCCGCCCCGTTGATGCCGCCGCCGATGACGAACATGTCCAGCTCTTCAGGGGTCATCTCACGCTCCTCCCTGCGCCGACTTGGGCGCGTCCTTGGTCTCTGTGGGGGCGGCCAGCGCCGCGCGGTGCTCGGCCAGCCCGTCCCAGACCGGCTCGAGCGCCTCGCGCGCGCCGGCATAGACCGGGTAGAGCGAGGCATAGGTGGCGCTGAGCGCCTGGTCCGGCGCCTCGGCGTCGCCAAGGAGCGGCGTCACCCACTCGGCGACGCAGGCCGTCATGTCGGGATAGGCACCGATCGCCACGGCGGCCATCATCGCGCAGCCCGCAGCACCGGCCTCCTCGCGGGAGGAGACCCGCACCGGCGCACCGACGGAGGCGGCAAGGATGCCGCGCAGCGCCGCCGAACGCGCCGCCCCGCCGGTGAGCCGCAGCTCCTGCGGCAGCTGGCCCATGGCGCCGTAGCAATCGCGCGCCGCCATCCCCAGCCCCTCGCAGACCGCGCGGATCATGTCGGGATAGCGGTGATGCGCCGAGAGTCCCACGAGGCCCGCTCGGGCATTGGCATTGACCATCGGGCCGCGCTCGCCGGCCTCGGAGACATAGGGTTGATAGAGGATCTGACCCGGCTCCGAGCGCGCCAGCCAGCCGTCGATCCGGGCCACGAGGTCGGCGTAATCATGCGGATGTCCGGTCTCGCTCATCAGGTCGGCGGCGACGCGCAGCGCCCAGTCGATGTTGAGCGTGGCGGCCATGTTGGTCTGCACCTGCGTGACCATGCGCGCATCCGGCAGGCAGATGACATAACCGGAGGTGCCGTTCAGCGTCACCGCGTCGTCGCGCATCGCCTGCATGTGGACGCCGGTCGATCCGATGGTCGAACAGGCGGCCCCGGGCGTTCCGGTATGCACGCCCGCCCCGAGCGCCGTCATCACCATGTCGACATAGCCAAGGCTCACCGGCGTGCCCTCGGCCAGCCCGGTGGCGGCGGCGGCCCGCGCGCTCAGCGGATGGGTGGTCTGGCTGCCGTCGACGATTTCAGGCAGCAGGTGGCGGCGCGCGCTCAGCCCCAGCGCCTCGATCACCAGCTCGGAATAGGCGCGGGTGCGGAAATCCCCGAAGGTGAAGCTCGCCTCCGACGGGTCGGTCGCCCGCACCCCGGTGAGGTTGAGATAGAGCCAGTCCTTGCAGTGCAGCGCCACCTCGGCGCGGTCGAGCCGCTCCGGGCAATGGCGCTGCATATGCGCCATCTGCGCCCCCTGCTGGCAGGTGTTGAGCGCGGTGCCGGTGGCGTGGAAGCGCGCCGCGTCACCGGGCTGCGCCGCCAGCGCGCGGGTGGTGGCGGCGGCGCGGGCGTCGAGCCAGAGCCAGGCGTCGCCCACCGGGCGATCCTCGGCCCCAACGAGCCAGGTGCCGTCGCCCTGTCCCGTCACCGCCAGCGCCGCGGTGCGCGCGGCGAGCTGCTCGACCTTGTCGCCAAGCCCGCGCAGCGCCTCGGCGCATTCGGTCCAGGTGCGGTCCATGTCCTGCGTCGCGGCGCCGTCCGGCGTCGCGAGATAGCGGTTGGGCACCGCCGAGGCCGCCAGCTGGCGCCCGCTCAGGGTGAATGCCACCGCCTTGATGACCGAGGTCCCGGCGTCGATGCCGATGATGATGTCGCGTTCAGCCATGCCGCACCGCCTCACGATGCGTCTGACCGGCCGGGCAATGCCGCTGCGCCATGCCGCTCCTCCCTTTCCAGATGCCGCCGGCTCCTCCTGCCGACGCGGCGATTCCACCGGGCAACACCCGGGGAACGCCCTCAACCATACCGGCGCGGCGCATCATGTCGAGTGTAATTTTTTACTTCCATCGTAATTTATTTCATCTAAGGTGAGGACAGCGACGCAAACACCCTCGCCAACCATTCGGAGGAAAAGGCTGGCGAAACAGAGGGTTCAGCGTCGTAGCGGGAGAATCGCCGGATCACCGGGGCTCTCGCGAAACGGGAGGATCACGGCCCAGACCCCGGTCTGGCCACATCGGATCTCATCCGGGCGCCGCTGCCCGGCCTTTGCCCCGCGAAGGCCGCCGGAGAGGCTTTGCCCGGATCTGTCCAGCCCCCTCCCGCAACGGATCAACCGGCCCCGAGAACGGGGCCCGACGGGAGGAGCGACGGGCATGAGTGCCAGCGAGATTTCGATCAAACCGCGTGTCGGACGGCGGGGCCTGATCCTCGGCGCCGTGGCGCTCTGCGTGGTGGCCGCGATGGCGCTCGACACCACCGTCGTGACCATCGGCTCAGAGCAGGACACCCGCGTCGCCGGCTTCTCGCCCGATGCCTACGGCGCCGAGCAGTTCCCCCGCATCCGCGACGACATCAGCGCCCGCGCCGTCGATGCGGCGACGCTGGCCGCTGCCTTGGCCGAGGACAAGGCGGCCGCCGCCGCGCAATACGGCACCGGCGGTGCCATGCCGGTGCTGCCGGTGCGCCTCACCGGCACCGTCGGCGAGGGCAAGGGCGGGATCTACGATGTCGCGGTCGAGGGCGTCGACGGGGTCCGCATCCGGGTCCAGACCGGCCCGGCGATCAACGGCACCGATCTGCGCGACGCCCCGGGCGACATCGCCTTCGGCGAATTCAAGAACCAGATCGAATACCAGGATGCCGGCGCCGGCATCAACCGCGCCATGAAGGCCGCCGTTCTCGAGGGCATCGACACCTCCGCCCTGACCGGCAAGCAGATGACCGTCATCGGCGCCTTCAAGCTGATCAATCCGAAAATGTGGCTGATCACCCCGGTCGAGGTCACGGTGCAATGACCGTGCAGCAGGCCATCCGTCCCGGCGCCACCGGCGAGGTCGTGATGTCGGCCCGCCACGTCGCCAAGCATTACGGCGCGGTGAAGGCGCTCAAGGGCGTCAATTTCGACATCCACCGCGGCCAGGTCACCACGCTCTTCGGCGAGAACGGCGCCGGCAAGTCGACCCTGATGAAGATCCTCTCGGGTATCGTGACACCGACCTCCGGGCAGATCCTGCTCGATGGCCAGCCGGTGACTTTCAGCGGCGCCAATGACGCGCTGGCGCAGGGCATCTCGATCATCCACCAGGAGCTGGCGCTGGCCCCCAATCTCAACGTCCGCGACAACATCTTCATGGGCCGCGAGATCCGCACCGCGCGCGGTGTCGATTTCGCCGAGGAAGAGCGCGTCACCCGCGCCCTGATGGAAGAGCTCGAGGAAGACATCGATCCGCTGACCCCGGTCGAGGAGCTGCGCCTCGGTCAGCAGCAGATCGTCGAGATCGCCCGCGCCCTTCAGGCCCGCTCGCGCATCCTGATCATGGACGAGCCGACCTCGGCGCTCTCGGCCTCCGAGGTCGAGGTGCTGTTCAAGGTGATCAACGACCTGACCGCCAAGGGTGTCAGCATCGTCTACATCTCGCACCATCTCGAGGAGGCGCTCGAGGTGACCGATCACGCGGTGGTGCTGCGCGACGGCGAGATGACCGCCTGGGCACCGCGCGCCGAGATCGATCTCGAGTGGATCGTGCGCAACATGGTCGGCGAGAATTTCGACCTCGGTAGCCCGCCCGAAAGCGAGATGGGGGCCCCTGCCCTCTCGATCGAAGAGCTCTGCGTGCCCGATCCCTCGGGCCACGGGCTGGTGGTCGACCACATGAGCCTTTCCGTCAAGGCCGGCGAGATCGTCTGCATCTACGGGCTGATGGGCGCCGGGCGCACCGAGATGATGGAATGCGCCGCAGGCCGCCTCGCCGCCAGCGGCGGCGCGGTCAGGCTGCACGGGCAGGACGTCTCGCGCCTGTCGATCGCACAGCGCATAGAGGCCGGCCTGGTGCTGGTCCCCGAGGACCGGCAGCGCGACGGGCTGGTGCAGACCATGACCGTCGGCCAGAACCTGTCGCTGGCCTCGATCGGCGCCTTCACCCGCGGGCTCTTCACCTCGCGCAAGGCCGAGCGCGCCGTGATCGAGACCTCGATCCGCGAGGTCACCGTCAAGACCGATGGCGGCGGCGCGATGATCGGCTCGCTCTCGGGCGGCAACCAGCAGAAGGTGGTGATCGGCAAGATGCTCGCCACCCGGCCCGAGGTCATCCTGCTCGACGAGCCGTCGCGCGGCATCGACATCGGCGCCAAGGCCGAGGTCTTCAAGCTTCTGGCCGAGACCGCGAAGCAGCGCGGCCTGGCGGTGGTCTACACCACCTCCGAGGTCGGAGAATGCCTGAGCATCGCCCACCGCATCGTCGTCATGCACCGGGGCCGCATCGCCGCCGAGTTCGACCACACCGCAACCAAGGAACAGATCATGGCCGCCTCTGGCGAAGCCGTGCACCACTGAGGGAGGCCATCATGGCGGACATCACGACTTCCAAGCCGACAACGGGTGGCAGCAGCATGAATATCGGAAAGATCCTTCTCGAAGGCCGCGCCTTCTTCGCCCTCGTGGCGATCATCATCGTGTTCTCGATCCTGTCGCCGGTCTATTTCAGCGTCGGCAACTTCCTGATCATGTCGAGCCACGTGGCGATATTCGGCCTGCTGGCCATCGGCATGCTGCTGGTGATCCTCAACGGCGGCATCGACCTCTCGGTGGGCTCCACGCTGGGGCTTTCGGGGGTGGTCGCAGGCTACCTGATGCAGGGCGTCGAAATCCCGGCCGCCGGCGTCATCCTCTACCCGCCGGTCTGGGCGGTGGTGCTGCTGACCATCTGCCTCGGCGCCTTCGTCGGCGCGATCAACGGCGTGCTCATCGCCTTCTTCAACGTGCCCGCCTTCGTGGCCACGCTCGGCATGCTCTACGTCGCCCGCGGCGTGGCGCTCCTGATGACCAACGGCCTGACCTACAACAACCTCGGCGGCGACGCCGCCTTGGGCAATACCGGCTTCGACTGGCTCGGCTTCAACCGCATCGGCGGCGTGCCCATCGGGGTCATCGTGCTGGCGTTGGTGGCGCTGACCGTGGGCCTCGTGCTGGCCCGCACCGCCTTCGGCCGCTGGCTCTACGCCTCGGGCGGCAACGAGCGCGCCGCCGAGCTCTCCGGCGTGCCGACCCGCAAGGTCAAGGTCTCGGTCTACGTGCTCTCGGGCATCTGCGCCGCCATCGCCGGCCTCGTGCTGAGCTCGCAGCTGACCTCCGCCGGCCCCACTGCCGGGACGACCTACGAGCTCACCGCCATTGCCGCGGTGGTGATCGGCGGTGCCGCCCTCACCGGCGGTCGTGGCAACGTCCGCGGCACCATGCTCGGCGCCTTCGTCATCGGCTTCCTGAGCGACGGTCTCGTGATCATCGGCGTCTCGGCCTACTGGCAGACCGTCTTCACCGGTGCCGTGATCGTGCTCGCCGTGCTGCTCAACAGCCTGCAATACGGCCGCACCGGCCGCTGAGATTTCGCGGATGCGGGGCGAGGAGACCCCGCACCCGAACCCCTCTGCCGGAACCTCCGGCAGTTCCAAAACCCAACGGGAGGACCCCAAACCATGAAACTCACCCGCCGCACAATCCTCGCCACCGTCGCCGCCCTGCCGCTCATGGCACAGGCCGCGATGGCCGACGGCCTGATCTCGATCATCGTCAACGATCCCTCGAACCCCTACTGGTTCACCGAGGGCGAGGTCGCCAAGGCCACCGCCGAGGAGCTGGGCTACGAGGCCAACGTCGCCGCCCACAAGGGCGACACCAACACCGAGAGCAATCTCGTCGACACCGCAATCACCAACCAGGCCAAGGCCATCATCCTCGACCCGGCCAATGCCGACGGCTCGGTCGGCGCGGTGAAGAAGGCGGTCGAGGCCGGCATCCCGGTGTTCATCGTCAACGCCGAGATCAACCAGTCCGGCCTCGCCAAGGCGCAGCTCGTCTCGAACAACGCCCAGGGCGCGGCGCTCGGCGCGATGGCCTGGGTCGAGGCGATCGGCGGCGAGGGCTCCTATGTCGAGCTCTTCGGCGCCCCCTCCGACAACAATGCCCAGACCCGCTCGAACGGCTTCGAGACCGTGCTGAGCCAGTATCCCGACCTCGAGAAGAAGGCGCAGGAAGTCGCCAACTGGGACCGCACCCAGGGCTATTCCAAGATGCAGTCGATGCTGCAGGCCAACCCCGACATCAAGGGCGTGATCTCCGGCAATGACGAGATGGCCCTCGGCGCCATCGCGGCACTCAAGGAAGCCGGCCAGCTCGACGGCATGATCGTCGGCGGCTTCGACGGCTCCCCAGACGCGGTCGACGCGGTCAAGGCCGGCGAGCTGACCTACACCGTGCTGCAGCCGGTGGCGATCTTCGCCGAGGAAGCGGTGCGCCAGGCGGATCACTTCATCAACACCGGCGAGCTCAAGGTCGCCGAGGAGAAGCAGCTCTTCGACTGCCTGCTGATCGACGCCAGCAATGTCGAGAACTACACCGCCGCCTTCA
Organism: Salipiger bermudensis; assembly: GCF_019801965.1. Lineage (GTDB taxonomy): Bacteria > Pseudomonadota > Alphaproteobacteria > Rhodobacterales > Rhodobacteraceae > Salipiger > Salipiger bermudensis_A. Next base: position 107,004 of record NZ_JAHVIA010000009.1, on the reverse strand, counting down.
CGCTCGAGCAATCCTCCTGATCGACCGTCTGAACGCAGCGACAGGAAGGGGGCCCGCGCGGCCCCCTTTCTCATGCCACTCCCCCGCCCCGGCACGGGCCAGCGGCCCGCGCCGGCCCTTGACATGTACAGGATTCTGACCATATCAATCGAGACCGCAGCGCCCCTGCCCCGACCAGCCCGTCCGGCGCGTGGCGCAACACCGGCTCCGGGAGGGATCGCCATGAATGTCATGACCTATACAGACGCCCGCAACGGCCTCGCCAAGGCGCTCGACAAGGTGGTCGAGGACCGCGAGGAGCTGGTCATCACCCGCACCGGCCGCGAGGGCGTGGTGATGGTGGCGCAGGAAGAGTGGGACGCGATCCAGACCACGCTCTACCTGCTGTCCTCGCCGCGCAACGCCGCCCGCCTGCGTGCCTCCATTGCCGAGTTCGATGCGGGTGAGGGTCTCGAGGTCGAGCGCGTCGATGAAGATTACGTTCTCAAGTAAGGCCTGGGCCGAGCACCGCCACTGGCAGGACACCGACCGGCAGGGCTTGAAGCGGCTCAACAAGCTGATCGAGGAATGCCGCCGCCACCCCTATGACGGCACCGGCAAGCCCGAGCCGCTCAAGGGTGACCTGAGCGGCTGGTGGTCCCGCCGCATCACCCGCGAGCACCGGCTGGTCTACCGCGTCCGCGGCGAGGGCACGGCGCAGGTGCTCGAGATCGCGCAGTGCCGGTTCCATTATTGAGCGCCGACACTGGAGCGCCGAACAGTTTCGATCGAAAGCTTCAATTCTCGGAAACCGCATGCGATACTCCTTGGGGTTGCACTGCGTATTTCTGATATAATCCTGAGGTCAGTCCATGAAGCTCACGCGTTTCCAAACCCGCAGCACGACCCTGTCAGTTTCCTGGACGATCGCCGCCACCGCATTCGCTGCAAGCCTCACCTGCGCGCAGGCGCAGGAATTCACCCTGAGCGAAGACAGGGTCGCCACCCCCGACACACCCTATTCGCCCTACGTCGATGAGCACTTCCCGCAAAACGTCTATTTCGGTGATACCCATCTGCACACCTCCTGGTCGGCAGATGCCGGCATGGCAGGGGCAACCCTCGGGCCAGACGCCGCCTATCGGGTGGCGCGGGGCGAGGAGGTGGAAAGCCAGAGCGGCCAGCGGTTCAAACTGATCCGCCCGCTCGACTTCGTGGTTGTCGCCGATCACGCGGAAAATCTCGGCATCGCGGATTACCTCGATCGCGGCGATCCGATCTTGCTGGACACGGAAGTCGGACGCCGCTGGTACGACTATTTCCAGGCCGGGACGGGGCTGGATGCCGCCTACGAATGGAGCGCGGCGAATGCCGAGGGCAAGGATCCCATCGACAGCCCCGAGATGCAAATCCGGGTCTGGGACAAGGTGATCGAGAACGCCGAGCGCTACAACGAGCCCGGTGTGTTCACCGCCTTCATCGGATACGAGTGGACCTCCGGTCCCGGCAGCAACAACCTGCACCGCAACGTCATTTTCCGCGACAATGCGGACAGGACCCGGCAGGTCGTGCCGTTCTCGGCCTTCAACAGCGATGACCCGGAAGACCTCTGGCAATATCTTGGCGATTACGAGCAGAACACCGGCGGCCGGGTGCTGGCGATCCCGCACAATGGCAACCTGTCCAACGGCATGATGTTCATGCTCGAAACCTTCGATGGCGAGCCGTTCGACGCGGACTACGCGACGAAGCGCGCGCGCTACGAGCCGCTGCTGGAGGTCACCCAGTCCAAGGGCACCGGCGAGGCGCACCCGCTGCTGTCGCCCGATGATGCGTTTGCGGATTTCGAGCTGATGGATGCGTCGAACCTGACCGGGACGGTGGCCAAGGAACCCGGCATGCTGAAGACCGAGTATGCGCGCGAGGCTCTGAAGCTCGGCATGGCGGAAGAGGCGCGGCTTGGCGTCAACCCGTTCAAGTTCGGCATGATCGGCTCGACGGACAACCACAACGCCATCTCCTCGACGCGGGAGGAAAACTGGTTCGGCAAGATCTACTACGTCGAACCCGGCCTTCACCGGAAGGATGGCGTCTTCATCGAGAGCGCCGTCGATCCGCGCTTCTCCATCTACGACCGCGACATGGGCGCCTCCGGCCTCGCAGCGGTCTGGGCGACGGAAAACACCCGTGAAGCGATCTGGGATGCGATGAAGCGGCGCGAGGTCTTCGCCACCAGCGGCACCCGTCTGCGGGTCCGCGTGTTCGGCGGATGGGACTTCGAAGAGACCGAGGTGAACCTGCCCGATTTCGCCAAGGAGGGCTACGCGCGCGGCGTCCCGATGGGCGGCGACCTGCGGCCCGGTCCCGACGGCGCGGCGCCGCGCTTCCTCGTCCGCGCCCTGCGCGATCCCGACGGCGCCAACCTCGATCGCGTCCAGATCATCAAGGGCTGGATCGACGACACCGGTGCCACCAAGGAGCGGATCTACGACGTCGCCTGTGCCGACCGCGACATCGTGGACGGCGCCTGTGCCGGGGATGTCGGCAACACCGTCGATCTCACCACCGCGACCTATACCAACGACATCGGTCGCGCCGTCCTGAGCGGCTGGTGGGAAGACCCGGAATTCGACCCAGCGCAGCGGGCGTATTACTACGTGCGCGTGATCCAGATCCCATCGCCGCGCTGGACCGCCTATGACGCGGTCTATTTCGGTGTGGAGATGCCCGAGGGCACGGCCATGACCGTGCAGGATCGCGCTTTCACCTCGCCGATCTGGTATACGCCGGAGGGCTGACGGCCGGAGCAGCCGCCGACCGACACACGGTCACGTCAGGAACAGACCGCCTGCTGCGCGTCGCAGACATCGGTCCCCCCGCGCCGCTAAAGATTCAGCCCCCGACCGCCGCTCAATACCGCCGCGCCATCGCCTCCAGCGGGACGGGCGTGATGCTGCTCGCGTGGCCGGCGGTGCCGAAGGCCTCGAAGCGGGCCTTGCAGAGCGCCGTCATCAGCGCCTTGCCTTCCTTGAGATACTTGCGCGGGTCGAACTCGCCGGGGTTGTCCGACAGCACCCGGCGCACCCCCGCCGTCATCGCCATCCGGTTGTCGGTGTCGATGTTGACCTTGCGCACCCCCGAGCGGATGCCGCGCTGGATCTCCTCCACCGGCACACCCCAGGTCGGGCGCATGTCGCCACCGTAGCTGTTGATCAGAACCCGCAGATCCTCGGGCACCGAGGACGAGCCGTGCATCACCAGGTGGGTGTCCGGCAGGCGGCGGTTGATCTCCTCGATGACGCTCATCGCGAGGATCTCGCCATCCGGCTGGCGGGTGAACTTGTAGGCGCCGTGGCTTGTGCCCATCGCCACCGCCAGCGCGTCGACGCCGGTTTCGCGCACGAAGCGCTCGGCCTCTTCCGGATCGGTCAGCAGCTGCTCTTCCGAGAGCTTCTCGGTGGCGCCGTGGCCGTCCTCCTGATCGCCCATGCCGGTCTCGAGCGAGCCCAGCACGCCAAGCTCTCCCTCGACCGAGACGCCGCAAGCATGGGCCATCTCGGTGACCCGCGCGGTGATGTCGCGGTTGTAGGCATAGTCTGCCGGGGTCGTGCCATCCGCCAACAGCGAGCCGTCCATCATCACCGAGGTGAAGCCGTGCTGGATCGCGGTGGCGCAGGTCGCCAGATCGTTGCCGTGGTCGAGATGCATGCAGACCGGCACCTCCGGGAAGGTCTCGACCAGCCCGTCGATCAGCCGCGCCAGCAGCACGTCGCCGGCATAGGCCCGCGCCCCGCGCGACGCCGCCAGGATCACCGGCGCGTCGGTCTCGCGCGCGGCGGTCATGATCGCCAGACCCATCTCCATGTTGGAGATGTTGAAGGCCGGGACGGCGTAGTCGTTCTCGGCGGCGTGGTCGAGCAGCTGGCGAAGCGTGATGCGGGGCATGGGGTCAGGTCTCCTCCCGGATATAGCGGGCAATGGTGTCGATCTCGTCCGACGCCCCGAAGGCCAGCGCCACGTTCTGGTGCGGCGTCTCGGGGATCAGGTCGAGGATGCGGGTGGTGCCGTCGGTGGCGCGGCCGCCGGCGGCCTCGATCATCAGCGCGATGGGCACCGCCTCGTAGGCCAGCCGAAGCCGGCCCTGCTGGTAGCCCTCGCGGCGGTCGGCGGGGTAGATGAAGGCGCCGCCCTTCAGAAGGATGCGGTGCAGCTCGCCCACCGCCGCCGCCAGCCAGCGCATGTTGAAATCGCGGCCGCGCGGGCCGTCCTTGCCGGCGCGCAGATCGCGCGCCCAGGCCTGCAGCCCCTCGGGCCAGTGGCGCTCGTTCGAGGCGTTGTAGGCGATGGTCGAGGCGGTCGGCTTCAGCGTCACGTCGCGGGCGCTCATGCGGAAATCCTGCCCGTCGAAGGTCGCGATCCGGACCCCCTGCCCCGTGGTGTAGCCGAAATCCAGCGAATGCCCGAACGAGGCATAGCCCGCGGCGACCGCCTCCGAACCGCGCCGGCGGAAATCGCGCGGGCCGGTCGGGTAGATCACGAAGAGCATGCCCAGCGGTGCGCCGATGCCGATCGAGCCCGAGCCGTCGATCGGGTCGATGGCGATGTCGTAGAGCCCGTCGGGATCGAGCGTCTCGACCTCCTCGGCTTCCTCGGAGAGCATGTGACGCACCCCGCAGCCATGCAGCTCGGCGAGGATGTGGTCATGCGCGCCCACGTCGAGCGCCTTCTGCGCGTCGCCGCTTTCGTTGTTGCCCACCAGCTCCGCCGGGTTGCCCGGCAGCTTGCCCGCCGCCAGCCGCGCCGCGATGGCGGGCAACGCGTGGGCCAGCGCGCCGATGATGCGCCCCACCCCGTCTTCGGGCAGGCAGGCGGGCAGGATCTCCGCCGTGATCAGGCGGTCGTTGGGCAGGGTCAGCATGGCAGGAATTCCGTGGCTCGGGGAGGCCCGGCTGAAAGCGCGCCGGGCCGGGATGCCCCCTGTTTAAGCCGTGTGATACTTGGCGTCGACCGCGTCGATGGCGCGCACGTTGCCCGCCGATTTACCCATCGGATCGAAGGAGGCCGAGAGGAACGCGTCGGCGATGTCCTTGGCCAGCTCGACGCCCACCACCCGCGCGCCCATGGTGATGATATGGGCGTTGTTGGAGGTCGCGGCCTTGCCGGCGGAATAGGTGTCGTGGGTCTGCGCCGCGCGGATGCCGGGCACCTTGTTGGCCGCAAGGCAGACGCCGATGCCGGTGCCGCAGCACAGGATCGCCTTGTCATAGGTGCCGTCCTTGACCTGCGAGGCCACCCGGTCCGACAGGTTGGCGTAGAAATCGTCGGGCCCGGCCTCGGTGCGCGAGATCTCGGCCACCTCGTAATCGGGGTTCTGCGCGAGATACTCGGCCAGCGCGATGGCGAGGGGTTCTCCGGCGCTGTCGCCGGCCACTGCGATCTTCATGTCAATTCCTCCGTCTTGACGTTTGAGTCCAGCACCGCGCTGCAACGCGCGAGAATGTCGAGATAGCCGGCCACGTCCCAGGCCGAGCGCCCGATGAACAACCCGTCGATATGCGGACAGGCGATCAGCTCGGCGCAGTTGCCCGGGTTGACCGAGCCGCCATAGAGGCAGGGAATGCGGCGCCCGAGGATCTCCTCGGCAACGGCGATGATCTCGGCCTGCCGCGCATCGGCATAGTCGGCGGTGGCGGGGATGCCGTTTTCGCCGATCGCCCAGACCGGCTCGTAGGCCAGCCAGATCTCCGCCTGCTTCTGAGCATCAGAGAGCTTCGAGAGCGCCCCGCGCACCTCGCGCGCCAGCACCTCCGCCGCTCGGCCGCCCTCGCGGTCGGCCAGCGTCTCGCCGATGCAGATCAGCGGCACGAGGCCGTGGCGCACCGCTGCTTCGGTCTTGAGGCCCACGGTCTCGTCGGTCTCGCCGAAATGCTCGCGGCGCTCGGAATGGCCGAGCTCGACGATCTCGAGCCCGCAATCGGTCAGCATCGGGGCCGAGATCTCGCCGGTCCAGGCACCCTGATCGGCCCAGTGCATATTCTGCGCACCGACAAGAACCGGCATCTCCGCCAGCACAGCCTTGACCTCGCGCACCGCAGTGAAGGGCGGGATCACGAAGCTCTGGATGCGCGGATCGAGCTCTGCCGCCGCCAGCCCCTCGGCCCAGGCACGGGCCTCCGCGAGGGTCTTGTTCATCTTCCAGCTGGTGCCGATCCAAACGCTTGGCATCGAGTCGTCTCCTCCGTCGTCGAGAGACATGATAACACCGATGCGCACTTTATCAACATCATTTTTGTTATTTTGTGATTTAGGATGTTAACATCCGGCACGACAAGCACAGCGCACCGCCCTGCCATGGCGACGCCCGATAGGAGCCGGACACAGCCCAAAACCCGCCTGCGCAGCGCTGCGCGGCGGTGTCGGGTGGAGTGATGCATTGATGTGATGAAAGGTGTCGGGCCTTTGCGGCCCTGCCCCGGCACGGCGGCGGCCTGCCGCCCCTCTCCGGGGATCAGCGCTGCGGCCCGGACGCGATCCGGCCCGCAGCTTGAGGCGATATCAGCCGTTGACGACCGACAGCTCGGCGCGCGCCGGCACCACGATGTCGAGCACGCCCTTCACGGCGTGGGCCGCCTCGGCGCCCTTCTTGACGAAATGCTCGGTGAAGAAGGCGTTGTGCACCTCGGTCTCCTGGTAGTGGTGCGGCGTCAGCGAGACGGAGAACACCGGCACACCGGTCTGCATCTGCGCGTCCATCAGCCCCTTCACCACCGCGTCGGCGACGAAGTCGTGGCGATAGATGCCGCCATCGACAACGAAGGCCGCGGCGACCACGGCGTCGTAGCGCCCGGTCTCGGCCAGCCGCTTGGCCAGCAGCGGCATCTCGAACGCGCCGGGCACGTCATAGGCATCGACGCTGGCGCCGGGCAGGATGTCGGCGGCCTCGGCCAGGAAGCCCTCATGCGCACGGTCGACGATGTCGGCATGCCAGCGCGCGCGGATGAAGGCGATACGGGTCTGTGTCTGATCGGTCATTTCGGAACCCTCCGTTGATCACAAAAGGTCCCAGAGCTTTCGAACGCACAGGGCGCGCGAACGCCCGGCACGATACGTCTCTTCCATCCGGACTTTCACCGTCGGCCCCGGAATTCCACCGGATCTGCTAGACCCCTTCGCTTGGAAGGGCGCTCGCGGGCTGTCACCGCCGGTGGGGAATTTCACCCCGCCCTGAGAACTCGGGCACCATAGGCGAGTCGCTCTGTAACGCAAGCGAAGGATGCGGCGCCCGGTCGCCCGCAAGCGACGCGGTGCAATGGAAACAATATTTGATTGCGCAAACGGGGGTCTACTCGTGTTATGACTGTAAAAAACGTCAGGCAGGAGATCCCCGATGCAGTCCGTCCGCCGTCTCGCCACGACCGCCATGACCGTCCTGGCCCTCGCCGCGCCACTGGCCGCGGCCGCCGCCTCGCCCGGCCCCGAGATCCCGGGATGGCTTCACCGTCACGTCGGCACCGGCGACGGCCAGATCGCCCCGGTCGTGCTGCAGCGGGCGCGGGCGCTCTACCGCGCCAACCTCTCACGCGGCAAGGTGACAAACCCGTGCTACCTCGCGATGGATGCCACCCGCCCGAGCACCGCGCCCTCCGGCGCGCCCGGCAGCCGGTTCTACCTGATCTGCGAACAGAGCCAGACCTTCCGCGCGGTCTCCTCCGGCTACGGCAACGGGCGCAAGCTCAGCGGGCATGATTTCTCCAACGGCCGGCAATGCGCCAAGAACTTCAGCAATGCCGAGGGCTCGAAGCTGACCATGGGCGGCAACTATCTCACTGCCGAGACCCGGACCTCGTTCAAGGGCTACTATTCGCAATCCGGCAAGCGCACGCCGTTCTACCGCACCTTCCTGCTGTTCGACGGCACCGGCGAGACCGAGAACGCCCGCGAGCGCGCCATCGGCGGCCACCCGGCGGTGTTCCTGAAATGGCAGTGCCGCTACAAGAACCCGCAGAGCCCGCATGCGGATGACGAGGGCTACGTCCCCTATGGCAGCCTGGTGAACTACACCGGCGGCCGAAGCAACGGCTGCACCACATGGTCGCCCGCCGTCTCGCAGGAGATCCTGTCGCGCGTCGAGGGCAACCCGACGACGCTCTACATCTACCCCGAGGGGCGCGATATCGAGGCGGTGGCAAACGCGGCCAAGGCCGGCCGGTCGCTGGCGCAGGCCGGTCTCTACTGGAACGCCGCCTGCATGAGCGCAATCGGGGCGCCGAGGTTCTGGCCGAAGCGCACGCTGCAGCCCGTCATCGACCGCTGGCGCGCCTCCCTGACCCCGGCCCCCGACCGCCCCCTGCCCGTCTGCAAGTGAGCCGCAGCAGAGCCCCCTGCCCTTCCGGCTGATGCGGCAATCCGTCTGCTGATGCCGGCGGGCGGCGGTGGCTCTGGCAAGATGCGCCAGATTGCTCCCGACTGACAGGTTTCTGCCGTGCCGCGCGGGCTCGCCGCGATGTTTCCTTGTTATTTCAATGATCTAGGCGGCTCTGCTAGGCCGCCACCGGCCCGTTATGCCCTGTGGGCCGCCAAAGCCGCCCTGTCTGCGTGCTTGTCCCCACGGGGACAGGTCATTCTTCGCGACGGGCGGATCATCCTGCACCGCTCCCGCTCGGTGACGCGCACAAAATACGGAGCGGGCTTGGCGCTGTCCCCGCGGGGACAACATGCTGTCGCCGGCCAAGAGACCGCTCCCTTGGCCCCGGCTGGAAACGTTGTCCCCGCGGGGACACACGGATCTTAGGGCAACCGGGGCCATGTGTTGCCGCGGCCACCCTGCCCGATCCGCAGGTCTGTCCCCGTGGGGACAGCACACTTTGTCCGGGTGACAGCCTGCGTTTAGCCCGCATCTCTCGCTCTCTTGGCGGAGTGTCCCCTCGGGGACAACGCGCTGTCACGGTCCAAGAGACTGCACCCTCGCCCCTACTCTGGAAAGGCTGTCCCCACGGGGACACGCTGATCTTCGCGCAACCGGAGCCGTGTATTTCCCGGCCACCCCGGCCAGATCCGCAGCCCTGTCCCCGCGGGGACAGCACGCTTTGATCGGGTGAGAGCCTGAGTTTCAGCCTCCACCTTTCGTTCGCTCGGCAAAGTGTCCCAGTAGCAACAAGCGCAGCTTTGCCATGTGGAGCATAGATCTTGGCGAGGAAAGGACGCGCCATCGGCGCCACGATCGGGCTCGGTTGCGGATGCTGTCCCCGCGGGGACATGCGAGAAAGATCAGGCTCTACGCTGCCCCCTAGAGACAAAGAAGCGGCGCCCGGTTTCCCGTGGCGCCGCCAGCTGTCCTGCGGATTTTCGCCCTGCCCTAATCGTCGAGCGCGGCCATGAATGCGGTCACCGCGGCCTCGAGCCGGTGCCGGTCGATGCTCGAGAAATCGCGCTCCATCTGCAGCTCGACCTTGCCGTCACGCGCCGCGCAGCGGACTGTCCCCGCGGGGACAGTGCAGCGCAGCGTGGTCTTGGCGGCGGCATTCCGCGCCGATCCGGCGCGCGGCTTAGGCGCTTTCGGGGCGGCTTTCAGAAGATCCTGAAGCACCGCCGCCTCGTAATCCGGCGACACCTCGCCAAGCCCCTCGAGCGCCGCGCGCAGCCGGGCCTCGAAGCCCTCCTCCGACGCGAGCCGCTTGTTCAGGTCGAGCCCGAGATTGCGCGAGATCGCCTGAGGGTGCTGCAGCGCGTCGCCGACCTGTTCGATCAGCGAGCCGAAATGCCGGATGTAGCTGCGCTTCTGCCGGCCGGCCGAGGCGAAGAGCACGTCGATGGCCGAGCTCAGATCCTCGGCCGAGGTGCCGGGATCATCGGCATAGCGCAGCGCCAGCACCGCCATCTCGGCGAAGGAGATATCGCGGCGGACGAGGTTTTCGTCGACCATGCGGCGATAGAGCTGCTCGAGCGCGGCGCCGGTGGCGATCAGCCCGGCGGGGATCTTGGCGAAGGCCTCATCGCCGGTTTCGGCGTAGAGCTCGCGATAGGCGCGCAGGCGGCGGAAGCCCTGGACCAGCTCGTAGCCGTCGCCAGAGGGCTCGACCTGGATCGGGTTGGAGAGACCAATCGCTTGAATAGAGTCTTTCAGCTCGCCGATATCGGGATCGGCGCCCGGGCCGCGATCGCGGGTCAGCTTCTCGATGCGGATGGCATCGAGCGGGATCAGGTCGGTGATCAGCCCGGCGCGCTTCAGCCGCACATGCTCATGCGCGAGCCGGTCATTCTCTTCCCGGATCGCGCGCTCGGCCTCGGCGCGCTGGCGCAGCGCGTCGGCATTTTCGGAGATCGCCGCCGCCATCGGCCCGCGCCGCCCCTCGGGGCGGGCTGGCTCGGGCGCTTCGGCCGGCTTTGCCCCGGTATAGACGCCGTCTGCGTTACCGGGAAAATCGATGTCAAAACCGCGTCGCTTGCTCATGCCTCATCCTCCAGCTTGTCCCATGCGGTCAACACGTGGCCGCGGAATTCCTCGTAGGCGCGATCGAAAGAGGCGCGCGCCCGGCGCCAGGTCTCGCGGGTCATCTCACGATAGTCGATCTCGTAGATCGAGCTCAGGAAGCGGCCCGACTGTTCGACCGCGCGGGTCATCTCGATGGCGTTCTCCGTTACCCTGTCTTCCCAGACCTTCTGGAAAGCTGAACGCATCGCGCGGTGCAGCTCGTTGCCCGGCTCGTAGCGGGTCAGCAGGAAGCGGACGTCCTGGAAGACCTTGGGCAATTGCAGTGTCCCCGCGGGGACAACCCCCTCGAAGCCGCTCAGATCGGCGAGCGCTTCGGAGAGCTGGCCGATGAAGGAGGTGGTGGAATCGTATTCCCAGTAGCCGGGGCCGGAGGGGATATAGAGCATGTCGGCGGCGAAGACCGCGTTCATGCTCTGGTAGCCGATGGCCGGCGGGCAATCGAAGATCACGAGGTCATAGGCATCCGGGGGCAGGGCATCGAGATAGCGCGACACCGCGGCGAAGAACGACCACTCGGGATTGAGGTGGCGGTACTGAGCCGAGGCGAACTCGACGAATGCGGCGTTGGCGCAGGAGGGGATGACGTCGATGGTGGGCCAGCTGGTGGGCTTGATGAAATCGGTCACCCGCAGATCGCGTAGCCCCATGCCGGTGATCGCCTCGGGCAGCTTGCGCTGGGGCAGGGCGGAGCCGCTCTCGGCGCCGCGCATGGCGGCGTTCATACGGTCGGTCTCGCGGATCAGGTCTCGCGCCATGATGCCCCAGACGGTGAACTCCTCGGTGATGTCGCTGAGCCCCATCGAATGCGACAGCGTCGCCTGCGGATCGAAGTCGACGCAGAGCACCCGGTAGCCATCGAGCGCCGCGGCATGGGCGAAATGCAGCGCCACGGTCGACTTGCCGGCGCCGCCCTTGAAGTTGGAGATCGCCACGCGGAAGGCGCGCTTGCCGGCGGGCCGCGGCGGCATCATGCTCTTGCGGTTGACCTTGAGCTTGCGGCGGATTTCGTTGATCTCCTCGAGCGCGTACCAGCGCTGGCGGCCATCCTCCTCGACGAGCCCCTGGGGCAGGGAAGGGTCGGCGGCGAGCCGGCCCCGCAGGGTCGACTGGTTGACCTGCAGGATCAGCTCGGCCACCTCCCAGCTCGAGAACCGCCTGAGCCGCTTCTCGCGCTCGGGAGAAAAGGTCTGCTGCCGGATCCAGCTTTGCATCTTGAGGGATTGCGCCTGCATCTGCGCGAGGTCGTCATGGGTGAACATGGGCTCTCCTGTCTGTATCCCTCTGCACTGTCCCCGCGGGGACAGCGGCTCCGGTTGGCTGTCCCCGTGGGGACAGATTGCCCGAAACCCGGGGACGTTAATCTGCTCTGCTTCGTTATTTACGCTGATTTGCCAGATTTGACAAAATCTATTATCGTCGGGACGGCAATTCTGGTTGTTCTGCAAAACGTCCATTTCCCAAGGCGCCCATGGCCCCGACCGCTTCGCCCCCCGATTCGGCAAGCGTTTGAGGAGAGAGCAGAAATATTGGGGGACAGCAGGCAGCGTACCGCCAGATATTGGGGGACATTTTTGTCTGAATAGGGGTCACCCTGCCTGTCCCCCAATACCTAGATACCCAATTTTTCATTCGAAAAAGGGTAGGGGGCCGGGAGGCAAATGCCGGAAGCCTTGACAGAATCGGATATCAGGACGCAAATGAGTGACGAGCTGGAAAGAGCGCTGAGTTAACGGCGCCTTTACCATCACGGGCCATGACACGAGCCCGGAGCAGAGGCAGACCCGGGGATCCGGGCTCAAGGCGAGGGCGGCAGATGCTTGCCAAGAAACCGGTCGGGCGCAATGCCGCGGCTTTCAAATACGACCTGCTCACCGTGATGGGAGCCTACGCGCTCGCCCAGGAGAAGGGCCAGCAGCGTCTCGTTCTGCGCCTGATGACACTGATCACCGCCCGCTACAACTGGGGCCGCGACGAGCTTGCCGTGGGCCAGCGCGAGATCGCCCGGCTCTGGCAGGTCGACGAGCGCACGGTCAAGCGGCAGATGGCCAAGCTGCGCGCCATGGGCTGGCTGGTGGTCAAGCGCCAAGGCGCGCGCGGACGGGTCAGCGAATACGCGCTCGGGATCGAGCGCATCCTCGAGGACAGCCGTGACCGCTGGGCCGATGTCGGGCCCGATCTGGCGCACCGGCTCTCGGGGACCGAGGAGGCACCGGAAAAGATCGTGCCGCTGCCGGTCAAGGGCCGGGTCGCCGCGCCGGACCTCAGCGATGGCAGCGAGTGGACCCTCGCCAAGGCGCTGCTGCATGCCGAGGATCCGGGGCTCTACGGCGCCTGGATCGCCGCGCTGGAGCGCGGCGGCAGGGCAGGGGGCCGGCTGCACCTCAAGGCGCCCTCACGCTTCCATGCAAGCTACGTCGCCACCCATCTCGCGGGGCGCGTGCTGAGCGCCTGCCAGTCGGTGGATGGCGGCATCGACGAGGTGATCGTCGACAGCTGAGCGCTGTGGCGGCGGTTGTCCCGCGGGCTGGCTGGCGTCGGTAGCTGGGGGCGCTGCCCCCGTCCGCGTGCCGCGGACTCCCCCGGGATATTTTTGGCCAGAAGAAGACCGGGGAGAGGGCGATGCCTTCGGGCGCGCCGGGGGACGGCCGTTGATTGCAATGCGCCTCCGTCTCCTGCTGCCTATGACCGCAGATAGAACTGCGCAGGGCTCAGTGTCCCATTTGGTTGGGTTCCTGCCACGCGATCTGGCCTTCGCGCTTCGCAAAGCGCAAGGGCGGTCTCGGCGCGCAGCCGCCTAAGTGCCTGACGCAGCGGGTCCATCGGAGAGCGTCACAAAGGGCAGGAGGGCCGATATTCGCTGCGGTCGCTCTCAGGGGCCGCTCTGCGCGAGAAGCTGACTGAGGTGCATTCCCGGAAAGCTCCCGTTCGGGCAGGGCGCGACGATCGGCCTCTGCAAGCCCAGACTTGCCCTCGTCTCGCCGAAGGGAAACAGAATTCAGGAAGAACGTATCTTGAAATTGATATCTATCAACGTCGATGTGCTCGGGAAACGCTAAACTCCTCGCGGGATCAGTGGACCATCCCGGAACCGGGGCTTCGTCTGCTGTTAAGAGGAGGGAAGACAATGATCACATCGCGTAAGTTTCTCGCGCTCTCGGCTAAGACCGTCCTGTTGGCAGGGGTCGCCGCCGGAGCGCTTTCGCTCGCAACGGTCGATTTCGCGCAGGCGCAAGGCCATGGTTCGGGAGGCAGCTCGGACTCAGGCGGCAGCGGCGGCAGTGCCGGGGGCGGCAGTGGCAGCGGCAGTAGCAGCAGTGGCGGCAGTGTCGCCAAGAGCGGCGGCGGGTCGGTGGACACCGGGAGCAGTTCCACGGGACAGAGTTCTTCTCGCGGGCAGGGGAGCGCCGGCGTGCAGGTGGCGCGTCCCGCCGCGCCTGCGACGCAAGAGGCCGACGAAGACAGCGACCGGCCGGAATGGGCCGGAGGCAATCCGGAGCTGAATGATCATGCCGGCGCCGGCACGGGAAACCCATCTTCCGGTACGAGCAAGGGGGACCTCTACGGCGACATCGTGGTGCTGCTTAGGGATCTCGCAACTGGTGAACCGATCGTCGCCGGGACCAGCGTCGATCCCGAAACCGGCGAAGAGATCACCGAAGTCTACGTCTGCCTCGACGCCGACTGCACCGACACCGTGGCGACGGAGTTCGGGGAGATCCCCGAAGGCACAGCCGCCATCGAGGTCGATTTCGGAAGGTCGTCGGTGGCGCGGTCTCCTGCAAGCGTGACGGATCACGCTCTGGAGGAAGCTCTGGACAAGCTGGAGGTTGCCGAGGACGTGGCCCTCGATGTGTCGGGGAGGATCGTCTACAGCGTTGACGGAGTCTGGTACACGATCGACTCCCCCCTGGAGAACCTTGCCCTCTACACCGATCTCGCGACCGGGCTTGCTTCCGACGCGACATCCGAAACCGAAGCGGCCCTCGATGCCGTCGGCTTGGCCACGCTGGACACCGCCGCATCGCTGCTGGCCGGCCTGGCCGACAAGACAGGGGATATCACGCTCGACTACCTCGTGAACGAGAACGTCATTTCCGGTGTCGTGGAGGCCGGCGACTACTACGATTACGCGACATTCGAGTATGCGCGGGACTATCCGACCGATTACACCTACTGGGTGTCGATCGACGGCGCGCTTCCCGTGACGGCGACGGTGGATATCAACGCGTATCTTGCAGATGAGTCCGTCAACGGCGAGCTTCCCGCCCCCGACGATTACGCGGCACTCTTCGCAGCCGCGGCGGACGATGCTCTGGAGGTGATCGAACTCGTGCATACGCAGATCTACACCGAGCTTCTGCCTGGCACAGTCGAGTGACCTGATGCGATTTGCAGAGGGCGCGGGCTTCGGCTCGCGCCCTTCGCCTGCGCTGTATTGTCTAGGTTACACGGGCAGCGAGGGGCCGAGAGTCCCGTGCCTTGGTCGGCCAACGGTCAGTACAGGACCAATCCCTGAACAGAGCGAACTGATAACCGCGGGTTCCAAGGGGGGCAGGTCCTTCACAGCCCACCGTCCAGCGCTATGGGAAACAGGGACATTCGCTTGCATCTTTGCATGGCACGGTCGGCCTCTGTCTGGTGATAGGGACGACCCCGCGCATGTCAGCTCCTATGCCGCAGCGCCTCCAGAACAGCGCGGAACGCGGGCGAGGGCTGGCGTCGGTTCGGGTAGTAGAGGTGGAACGGGTCGAAGAGCGGGCAGTAGTCCCCGAGCACCTGCACCAGGCGACCGGCCTTCAGATGCGGCTCGGCAAGGTCCACCGACATGTAGGCGCAGCCGAAGCCGGCAAGCGCTGCGTCGAGCACCAGGAAGATATTGTTGAACGCAAGCTGCCCGTCGACCTTGACCCGCAGATCATGCCCGTCCTCGCGGAATTCCCAAGGGAAGTTGCGTTTCGCTGATTGCAGGTGGAAGTTGACGCAGGGCAGGTCCGCCAGATCGCGCGGATGCTGTGGTTTCGGGTGCGCCTCAAAGACCTCAGGCGCGGCGACGACGATGTAACGCAGGGGCTCACCGATCCGGGCCGAGATCATGTCCTTGGCCAGGTGCTCGCCCCGCCGCACGCCGGCATCGAAGCCTTCTGCGACGATGTCGTTGAAGCCGTTGTCCAGCGTGATCTCCACCTTGATATCGGGGTTGGCGCGCAGCAGCGGTTGCAGCTTTGGCCACAGAACTTGGCTGATGCCCAGCTCCGATGAGACGAGGCGCACCGTGCCGGCGGGGGTCTCGCGCAGGGTGCCAAGCTCGTCGAGCTGCGCATCGATCTGGCCGATGTGGTGGCTGATTCCGTCCAGCAGGCGCTGGCCGGCCTCGGTCGTGGCCACCGCGCGCGTTGTGCGGGTCAGCAGGCGCACGCCCAATCGCTCTTCGAGTTGGCGGATCGTGTGGCTCAGCGCGGATTGCGACACGCCGAGACGGGCGGCAGCGCGGGTGAAGTTGCTTTCCTGCGCCACGGCGATGAAGGCGCGAAGGTCGTTCAGGTTTTCGCGGGGCACGGGATGTCTCTTGCGATTTGTCGATTTATCGAATGCGATTACATCCAGATTTTGCACAATGAGCAAGAAGGACAGGCAAGCGATGGCAAGAATTTTCGTGACCGGGTCGACCGCAGGAGTCGGACGGAATGCCGCCACGCGCCTGCTTGAGCAGGGGCACGAGGTCATCCTGCACGCGCGCAACGCCAAGCGCGCCGAGGATATCAGCGGTCTTGCGGCTCAGGCGCAGGTGCTGACAGGGGATCTCGGGGATCTTGCCGCGGTGCGACGCATGGCTGGATATCTGAACGCCATCGGTCCGATGGATGCGATCATCCATAACGCTGGGATCATCGATGCGCAGCGTAACGAGACGCCGGATGGCCTGTTGCGGGTGCTGATGGTCAACGCTCTGGCGCCCTACATGCTCAGCCTACTGGCAGAGCAACCGGCGCGTTTGATCTTCACCGGCAGTTCGATGCACCGCGGCCATGGCGAGGTGCTGGAGGATATGGAGTGGACGCGTCGCCCGTGGTCATCGAGCAGCGCCTATGGGGAAAGCAAGCTGATGGTCATGGCCCTGGCCGCCGCATTCGCACGCAGGCTGGACGGGGTCACCTGCCACACGGTCGATCCCGGTTGGGTGCCGACGCGCATGGGAGGCGCCTCCGCCGGCGATCCGCTGGATCAGGCGCATGTGACCCAATGTTGGCTTGCCACCGGTGCCGACGAAGCGGGCGGCTACTGGCACCACATGCGCAGGCAGCGCCCGGATCCGAAGGTCGAGGACCCGGCGTTTCAGGACACGGTGCTCGCGCGCTTCTCGGAGATGACGGGCGTGCCTGTGCCCTGATCATACCGTCTCGATCCGGACGGGATAGGTGCCCTTGTGCAGCAGGGGCGCCACACTGCCTTCGATATGGCCCAGCCGGATCAGGTCGTCGCGGAAGGTGTAATCATCGTGGAACAGCGCGAGGTTGCCCCAGCCGAGAAAATAGCACAGATCGCCCGGCGTCTCGTCCTCGAAGGCCTCGAAGCCGCCTTCGTCGAGACGGCGCGGCAGGTGCACGATCTTCTCGTTGTTGGAAAAATCCTGGATCTCCAGCTCGGTCGGCAGCATCGAAATCAGGTCACGCACCGTCGGATTGTTGACCAGCTGATAGATCACCTGTTGATCGTCGAAGCTGATCCGCAACCGCATGGCCCCTGTGCCGGACTCTGCGCGGGCCACGGCGGGCAGCAGGACGGTGGATGCCGCGCCCGCGATAACGGAGCGCCGTGTCGGAAGGATCGGGCGTTTCACCGGTCAGCTCTCCGTGTTCGGTTTGAGAAGATTCTGGCCCGTGCCGGTGAGGACCAAGGCGACGAGGGCCAGAAGGACGCTGCCTGCAAAGGTGGCCTCGATCGAGATCAGGTCCAGCAGGAAGCCCCCGATCACGCCACCGAGCAGGATCGACGCCTGGATCACCGCCACCATCAGTCCGCCTGCCGCCTCCGGCAGGTCATCGACGTTGCGCGACATCCAGCTCATCCAGATCACCGACATGGCGGTGTTCATCGCGCCCCAGATCGCCAGCAGCAGGCCCGCCGCGATCACCGATCCCCCGGCGATCAGCAGGGCCGCCGTGCATCCACCCATCACCAGCGCGGGCAGGCACAGCATGCGCTCGACCCGGCCGCCGACCATGCGGCCGGACAGCGACGAACCCACGAACCCCGCGGCCCCAAGCACCAGCAGCAGCACCGAGAGCAGGTCGACGCCCACGCCGGTGACCTGTTCCAGGAACGGGCGCAGGTAGGTGAACATGGTGAAGGCCGAGCCCCAGGTGAAGGTGATCGCCACCAGCCCGCGCCGGAAATAGCGCCGCCGCAGCAGCGTGCCGAAGGTGGACAGGCTCTGGCGCGTCCGGACGGGTAGGGAGGGCAGGGCGATCAGGTGCCAGACAAGGTTCAGCGCCACGATCGGCGTGAGCGCCCAGAACACGCCGCGCCAGCCGACGATGTCACCAAGGTAGCTGCCGAGCGGTGCGGCAAAGGCCGCCGCGATGGCCTGTCCGCCATACATCAGCCCAAGCGCGCGGGGCACGTCACGCTCCGGCACCAGCCGCATGAGGATCGAGGTCGCCAGAGACCAGAACCCGCCCACGCAGATGCCCAGCAGCGCCCGACCTGCCATCAGCACGGCGAAGGATGGCGCCATCGCCACCACGATCAGCGAGATCAGCATCAGCCCGGTCAGCACCATCAGCACCGTCTTGCGGTTGATCCGGCCCGCGATCGTCGTGATCGCAAGGCTGGTGGCCACGGCGAACAACCCGCTGATCGAGATCGCCTGACCCGTCTGCCCCGTCGTCGCGCCAAGGCCCTCGGCCATCGGCGTCAGCAGGCTGACCGGCATGAACTCCGAGGCGATTAGCATGGCGACGCAAAGTGACATGGACCACACCGCGCCCCAGGCGCCGCTCGGTGCGTTGTCGGTCTGCTCCAGAGGGGTATCGGTCAAAGCCTGCTCCGTCGGTTTGTCTTCCCGCTCTTCTATCCGGCGGCGCAGCGCGCGATTATGCGTGAATCTTGCATGCAGTGATGTGTGAAATGGGTCAGAGGGCCGTCTCGGCACCGGCCTCATTCATGAGAAGCCCTCATCACGACATGCGGATTCATGGTCTTAATCGCGCAGTCCCGACGCCCCACCTTTGTTGCAGCAACAGCAACCACAGGGATCACGCATGACCGAGACACCGCAAACCTCCGCCGAAACCGACCTTCCCAACGAACGCCGCCGCAACCTGCTGAAGATGGCCGGCGTCAGCGCCGCCGCCGTCGCCGCGGCTTCCTTTGGCAAGCCGCTGCGCGCCCAGACCAGCGAGTGGGATAAGACCTTCCCGCAAAGCGACGCGGTCGAGCATTCCAAGGTCGAGTTCACGAATCGCTATGGCATCACGCTGGTCGGCGATCTCTATATGCCCGCCGAGCGCCTTGATGGCGCGATGCCCGCGCTCGCCATCGCCGGCCCCTTCGGCGCGGTGAAGGAACAGGCCGCCGGTCTCTACGCCCAGATCATGGCCGAGCGCGGCTTCGTGACGCTGGCCTTCGATCCGTCCTATGTTGGCGAAAGCGGCGGTCAGCCGCGCTCGGTGGCCTCCCCGGACATCAACACCGAGGACTTCATGGCCGCGATCGACTTCCTCGGCCTGCATGATGCGGTCGACCGCGAACGCCTTGGCATCATCGGGATCTGCGGCTTCGGCGGCATGGCGCTGAACGCGGTCGCAGCCGACAAGCGGGTGAAAGCCGTCGCGACGACCTCGATGTATGACATGTCGCGCGTGATGGCGAAGGGCTACTATGACAGCCTGACCGACGAACAGCGCGCTGCGGGGCTCGAGGCAATGAGCCGCCAACGCTGGGAAGATGCGGCCTCGGACAGCCCGGCGCTTGCGGGCGGTCTGCCGGACAGCCTCGACGGGATCGATGACCCGGTGATCCGGATGTATCATGCCTACTACAAGGACCCCGAGCGCGGCTATCACCCCCGGTCGGTGAACTCGAATG
The DNA here is from genome assembly GCF_019801965.1 of Salipiger bermudensis. Classification (GTDB taxonomy): domain Bacteria; phylum Pseudomonadota; class Alphaproteobacteria; order Rhodobacterales; family Rhodobacteraceae; genus Salipiger; species Salipiger bermudensis_A. The sequence continues at coordinate 87,446 of NZ_JAHVIA010000009.1, read as the reverse complement.
ACGGCTGGACCGTGACCAACCCGCTGTCCTTCATGAACATGCCGCTACTGACCTATGTCGACGAGATCAGCCCGCGTCCGATGCTGGTGATCGCAGGCTCCGAGGCGCATTCGCGCTACTTCTCGGAAGATGCGGTGGCCGCTGCGGCCGAGCCGAAGGAGCTGATGATCATCGAGGGTGCGGATCACGTCGATCTCTACGATCAGGTCGACATCATCCCGTTCGACAAGCTCGAGGCGTTTTTCGGCGAGAACCTCGCCTGAAGACGCGCGACGCATGACGGGGTGCGGCCTGCCGGGCCGCACCCTCTTTCATTCCGAAGGCCCGGAAGTCGAAGCGGCCGCCGCCGGGCGGTCCGCGCTTTGCATCGGCCGACCGAGTGAAACCACCTTGCACCACGAATGCCCGAGCCGGCCTGGCACTTCGATCCGCTGCGGGCCGGCTGATGCTGCGTCGGGCCGGGCTCTCATAGCATTCTGCCGCATCAGCCGCTCGATCCGGTGCGGGCCTAAGGCGCGCTCTTCCTCGGGCACGTCATGCCAGACGCGGCGGTCGCTGTAGGCGGCGATTGCTGGCCTTGAAGCTCCTGTCGAGAGCGATGACGAGCTTCAAGCCCTGGGTCGCCCGGTCGCTGATCGGTCGCTTGAGTTAGGCGTGGAATCCTGACCGGTAGACACCCAGCATCTCGCACATCCAGCTGACGGGCCCTGTGCGTCGCAACGAATGCGACCGTCCTGTCGCTTCACACGCGAAAAACGCTGCGGCCTTTTCAGTATGTCAGGCTCTCTCCTGAGCTTGGCGACCTCCTTCTTCAGGGCCGCAATCTCCGCCAGTTCGGCGTGCTGCTGCCCGCTTTCGGGAAACGCCATCGCAGGTGTCGAAGGGGCTTCACCCATCCAGCGACGCAGGACGCTCTCCGCAGGTTCCGTATCCCCGGCACGCTTGAGAGACCAAGACACGTCGCTCCGCCACAGGCTTCACCGATGGCCGCGCAGAGCCGCAAGCGCTGCAAGGTTGTCGACGGAGGGCGAACCTGGATGTCGCCACACAGCGGCTGCCAGGAGACTTGGCCCGCGCGGTCCGCCCGGAAGTGCTCTTGCGTGATCGCGGCATCACGACTACACGCCCCCCACCGGTCGCAGCCTACCCGGTCAACAAAACAAGGGTCCAGAATGAAAACTCTCGTAATCTGCTCGGGCGGACTCGATTCCGTGTCGCTCGCCCACATCATCGCCGAAGAGCATCAGCTCACCCGGCTTGTGTCCTTCGACTATGGCCAGCGCCACAGCAAGGAACTCGAATTCGCCGCCGCGGCCGCGCGTCGCCTCGAAGTGCCGCACCACCTCATCGACATGCGGACCGTTGGTGCCGCCCTGACGGGATCGGCGCTGACCGATGACATCGACGTGCCTGATGGGCACTACGCCGAAGAGACGATGCGCATCACCGTCGTGCCGAACCGCAACGCGATCATGCTGGCCATCGGCTTCGGTGTCGCGGCCGCCAACGGAGACGATGCCGTCGCGACCGCGGTCCACGGCGGCGACCACTTCATCTACCCGGACTGCCGTCCCGCCTTCACGCAGGCCTTTGATGCGATGCAGCGTATGGCGCTCGACGGTTATGCTGACGTGCGCCTCTACACGCCGTTCGTGAACCGCACCAAGGCCGACATCGTTATCGAAGGCGCGAAATACGGTGCCCCCTTCGTCGAGACATGGTCCTGCTACAAGGGCGGGGATGTTCATTGCGGGCGCTGCGGCACCTGCGTCGAGCGGCGCGAAGCCTTCCATCTCGCGGGCATTGCCGACCCGACGACCTATGCCGATCCCGATTTCTGGGCCGGCGCCGTTGCCGAGCGGGAGGCCCGCTGATGTTCTGCATCCGAAAGGAATTCCACTTCTCGGCCTCGCACCAGCTCGCGCATCTGCCCGACGACCACCAATGCGCCCGGCTGCACGGGCACAACTACATCGTGGTGGTGGAGCTGGCTGCGCAGACGCTCAACGAGGACGGCTTCGTGCGTGACTACCACGATCTCAAGCCGCTCAAGAGCTATATCGACGACACGTTCGACCACCGGCACCTGAACGATGTGCTCGACATGCCGTCGACCGCCGAGAACATGGCCAAGCACTTCCATGACTGGTGCAAGGCTCGGTGGCCGGAGACCAGCGCCGTTCTGGTCAGCGAGACCCCGAAGACCTGGGCCGAGTACCGCCCATGACGACCCTTCGCATTGCCGAAATCTTCGGCCCGACGATCCAGGGCGAAGGCGCGCTGATCGGCGAGCCGACACTCTTCGTGCGTGCCGGCGGGTGCGATTACCGCTGTTCGTGGTGCGATAGTCTGCACGCGGTGGAGAGCGCCTATCGCCACCAGTGGGCTGCAATGACGCCCGACGCGATCTGGGCAGAGCTGCGCCGCCTGTCCGACGGGCAGCCCATCACCGTCTCGATCAGTGGCGGCAACCCGGCGATCCAGGATTTCGGTCCGCTCATCGCGATGGGGCGCGCCGCGGGCTACCGTTTTGCCTGTGAAACCCAGGGGTCGGTGCCGCGGGCGTGGTTCTCGGATCTCGATACGCTGGTCCTGTCGCCGAAGCCGCCGTCCAGCGGCGAGACGGTCGACTGGAGCCTCTTCGCGCAGTGCGTCGAAGCGGGTCGCGGAGCCCGCGAGACGGTGATGAAGATCGTCATCTTCGACCAGCCCGACTACGAATGGGCGAAGGACGCGCACAGCCGCCACCCCGAGCTGCCGCTCTTCCTGCAGCCCGGCAATCCCGAGGTCGATCCGGCGGTGCCGGTCGATCCGCAGGCGCTCGCCGACCGGCTTGGCTGGCTGACCGAGACCGCGATGGCGGACCGCTGGTTCGCGCCCCGCATCCTGCCGCAGCTCCATGTCCTGATTTGGGGCAACAAGCGCGGCGTCTGATCTTCCGGAGAGATTTCATGACCGACACGATCTACAGCAACCTCAAGCAGCTCGGCGGCGAGACGCGCATTCCCGAAAGCCCCGAGACGGCCGAGCTGGAACGGGTGGCCAACCCGCAGGCGGACGTTCAGTACAACGTGCGTTTCACCGCGCCCGAATTCACCTCGCTCTGCCCGATGACCGGGCAGCCCGACTTCGCGCATCTGGTCATCGACTACGTTCCCGGCGCTTGGCTGGTGGAGTCGAAATCGCTCAAGCTCTTCCTCACGTCGTTCCGCAATCACGGCGCATTCCACGAGGATTGCACCATCTCGATTGCACGCCGGCTGGTGGACTTCCTCGAGCCCGATTGGCTGCGGATCGGCGGCTACTGGTATCCGCGCGGCGGAATTCCGATCGACGTGTTCTGGCAAACCGGTGCCATACCACGAGACGTGTGGATTCCCGATCAGGGCGTTCCGCCCTATCGCGGTCGGGGCTGACGATCCTGCCCGGCGCTCGGAGATGCGCAGCGCTCGGGCGATCCTCTGCACGGGGTTGGGTGCGGACGCTCGGGTGATGGCCTCGGGGTCACGAAAACTCGTTCTGTCGCGGGCGTTCGCGGCGAGGTCGCTTCCCGCCATGTGATCCGGATCGCCAAGGATAGCATCCGGCGAACGAGGCCCTGCATGCCTTCGCATGCCGACATGAGGCGCCTCGCCTGTGCAAGATCTATGGAGGAGACGCACATGAGCAATATCGGGGTTGTGTACACTGGCCCTGGGTCAGTCGAGGTTCAGAAGATCGACGATCCGAAACTTCAGGCGCCGGATGGGCGCAAACTGGAGCACGCGGTCATCCTGAAGGTCATTTCGACGAATATCTGCGGCTCCGACCAGCACATGGTGCGCGGGCGCACGACCGCCGAGCCGGGCCTCGTGCTCGGTCACGAGATCACGGGGGAGGTGATCGAGATCGGGTCCGATGTCGAAATGCTGACGGTCGGGGATGTCGTCTCCGTCCCGTTCAACGTGGCCTGCGGCCGCTGCCGGTGCTGCCGCGAGGGGGACACGGGCGTCTGCCTGACGGTGAACCCGGAGCGCGCGGGCGGAGCCTATGGGTATGTCGACATGGGCGGCTGGATCGGCGGTCAGGCCCGCTATGTCACGGTGCCCTACGCGGATTTCAACCTGCTGAAGTTCCCGGACCGGGATCAGGCGCTGGCCAAGATCCGCGACCTGACCATGCTGTCGGACATCCTGCCCACCGGATTCCACGGCGCCCTGCAGGCGGGTGTCGGCGTCGGGTCCATCGTCTATGTCGCGGGTGCAGGCCCCGTGGGCCTCGCGGCGGCGGCCTCGGCGCGCATCCTCGGCGCCGCGGTGGTGATGATCGGCGACTTCAACAAGGAGCGTCTCGACCACGCGGCCAAGGTTGGTTTCACACCGGTCGACCTGTCGAAGGGCGACAACCTGCCAGAGATGATCGCGGAGATCACCGGCTCTCCCGAGGTTGACGCGGCGATCGACGCGGTCGGCTTCGAGGCGCGCGGCCATTCGGGCGGCGAGCAACCGGCCATCGTGTTGAACCAGATGATGGAAATTACCCGCGTCGCGGGCGGGATCGGCATTCCCGGGCTATACGTCACCGAGGATCCCGGCGCGGTCGACGACGCCGCGAAATCCGGCAACCTGTCGATGCGGTTTGGCCTGGGCTGGGCCAAGGCTCAGAGCTTCCACACCGGTCAGACGCCTGTGCTGAGATACAACCGCCAGCTCATGCAGGCGATCCTGCACGACCGCCTGCCGATCGCGGACATCGTCAATGCAACGATCATGCCGCTGGATCAGGCTGCGGAGGGCTACAAGAGCTTTGATAGCGGTGTCGCGAAGAAGTTCGTCCTCGATCCGCACGGTATGCTCGCGTCCTGATCCCCTTTCCGCAAGCGTCAGGCCGTCGCCCCAAGGGGCGGCGGTCATCTGATATGCCGCGCGCTGCCTGAGGTTCGACAGGACATCCCTATGGGCATCGGTTCTTCGGCACTCGCCGCTCTCGATGCGCTCTACCCGCGTCAAAGCGCTGCCGCCGATGCGACAGGCGCGCTGTCTGCAAAGCGCTGCCCCGTGTCGTTTTCCGTGTGCGACTTGACGGCCAGATGAGCAGAGGCCATCTGGCTCGGCCAGCTGCGATGTGGATGCGCTGCCTCGCGCGATTTGACTCGATGTGCTGCCAGATCAACCTTGGAATGTCTCCATGGCACGAAGAGCCGGTAAGGCCGGGTGCTCCTGGCCTGCGCCCATTTTGGCGGGCTAGAAGCGCATCCGGCATTGCGCCAAATGCAGTGCAAGCGACAGCCGGTTAAGGGGCGCTGCCCCCGCCGCAGCAGAGCTGCGTCTCCCCCGAGGTATTTTTCAACCAGAGAAGGGGGCGAGGCTGTGCGGATTGGGGGAGGCCGGCTTGTTGGCACCGGATGGGGTCTGGGCGCGCGGGACAGGGCGGAGAGGCCGGCCAGAGGTTGGGCTGGCCGGTCTTGTCTCGGGGCTGCCGGGCGGCTTAGCGCGACATCATCAGCTCGGGCAGGAACAGGGTGATCTGCGGGAAGGAGAGCAGCAGCACCAGCACGATGATCTCCATGCCGAGGAAGGGCAGGATGCCGCGGAAGATCGTGCCGAGCGGCACCCGGGTCTGCGCCGCCGCGACGTAGGCATTGAGCCCCAGGGGGGGCGTCAGCAGGCCGATCTCGACGGTCTTGGTCACCACGATGCCGAACCAGACCGGGTCGTAGCCCATCGCCATCGCGGTCGGGAAGGCCAGCGGCATCGCCAGCGACAGGATCGCCAGCTGGTCCATGAACATGCCCATGACCAGCAGCACGAGGATGATGATCGCCATGATCGCCTCGCGCGGCATCTCGGTGGTGGCGACGAATTCCAGCATGGCATGGGTGATGCGGGTGAAGGCGAGGTAGTTGGAGAAGATCGCCGAACAGGCCACGATGGCCACGATCATCACCGTGGCGCGGATGGCGCGGCTCACCGAGGTGCCGAACTGCACGAAGTTCAGCGTGCGCTGCAGCATCACGATGATCAGCGAGCCCATGACCCCGAGCGCCGCCGCCTCCGAGGGCGAGGCGAGCCCGCCATAGATCGCCCCGATCACCGCCAGCAGCAGGATCACCATCGGGATCACGTGAACGCTCTGGCGCAGCGCGCCCTTGAGCTCGAACGGGTCGCCCTTCGGCGCCTGGTCGGTGGTCTGGGCGATGATCTTGATCACCAGCGCGAGCCCTGCCGCAGTCAGGACGCCGGGCAGGATGCCGGCGATGAACAGCTTGCCGATCGAGGTCTCGGTCAGCACGCCGTAGACCACCAGCACGATCGAGGGCGGCACCACCACGGCGAGCGTGCCGCCGACGCTGACCACCGCCGCCGCGAGGCGGTCGGAATACCTGTGGGCGCGCATCTCGGGGAAGGCGGAGGCGGCCATCGCGGCGGTCGAGGCGGTCGAGCTGCCGACCAGAGCGGCGAGGATCACCGAGGCTGCGACGGTGGCGATGGCGAGCCCGCCCTTGACGTGGCCGATCCAGCGCTGGCAGGCGACGATGGCGCGGCGGGTGACATCTCCGGCGGTCAGCAGCTCCGCCATCAGGATGAACAGCGGGATGGCCACGAGGATGAACGAGGCCGAGGTGTCGAAGAAGGTGCGTTCGAGCACCGCCAGCGCCGGGCGGGTGCCCAGCTGGGCGGCGAGACCGACGCTGCCGGCGATGCCCATGGCGAAGGCGATCGGCACGCGGAACACCATCAGGGTGGCGAGCAGCAGCAGGATGGCGAAGAAGGTCAGCATGAAGGGTCCGTGCGCGTCTTGAGGATCGGGCAGCCGCGCGGCTTTGGCGGCTGCCCTCTGGATCGTCGTGCCCCGGTCCTTGTTCGGGTCTTGCCCGGACTCTGGACCTTGCCTCGGAAGGGGGGCTCCGAAACCTCCCCGGAGGTCGTCTTGCTTGGGGCGGAACGCTGCGGCTCAGTGGCCGGTCAGTTCGCTGTAGGTCTCGAGCACCGAGGCGGCACCGTCATGATCGATGCGCGCGACCCAGTCGGTGCTGACGGCGCTGACCGCCTCGGTCACCGCGGCGAGCTCGTCCTCGGAGAAGCTGTAGGTGTCGATGCCCTCGGATTTCCACTGCTCGATGAGCCCGGCGACGGAGGCATCCTGCGCCTCGGCCACATGCGCCGCGGTCTCGGCTCCGAGGCTGACCAGCTTGGCCCGAGTCTCTTCGGGCAGCCCGTCGAACAGATCGCTGCGGATCACCATGACGAAGCTGTAGCCGCCGAAGGAGCCGTTGGTCGAGATGTGGCTGACCACCTCGTTGAGCTTGTAGCCGGGCACCGAGGCGAGCGGGAACAGCACGGCGTCGAGCCGACCGCGCTCGACGGCGGTATAGACCTCGGGGCCGGGGATCGAGATGCCGACGCCGCCAAGGCTGCGCGCGGTCATCGCCTGGGTCGAGCCGGAGGTGCGGATGTCCTGCGAGGCCCAGTCGGCGGGCATGCCGAGGCGTGTCTTGGCGAGCACCTGGTAGGGCGGCAGCACGAAGCCGAAGATCGGTGTCACCCCTGCGGCGAGGAACTCGTCGCGCAGCGGGCCGGCCTCGAGCATGGTCTGCAGCGCTTGGGTGCCCTCGGCGGCGGAGCCGTAATAGCCCGGCAGCGCCACCACCGAATTCAGCGGCAGCACGTCGGCATGGTAGGGGGTACCCAGGAGCGCGGCATCGAGGATGCCGTTGTTGACCGCGTCGAGCTGGGCCTTGGACTTGGCCGCCTGCTGCGAGGGGAAATGCTCGAAGCTGATCTCGCCGCCGGTGGCCTCCTCCACCGCCGCCATCCACTTCGTCGTGCCCTCGACCGACACGATATGCGTCGTCGACTGGAAATCGCCCAGCCGCAGGGTCTCGGCCGCCAGCGGCGCCGCCGCGAGGGCCAGGGCGGTGCCCAGCACCGTCATCACCTTGGTCTTGATCGTCATGGTGTCTCTCCTCCCTTGAGAAATCATCACAAATCTGCCGGTTCGCGTCTCCTCAGCGCGTCGTGCAGCAGTCTCAGGACCAGAACGCCGCATCCCAGGGGGACGACCGCATAGGCCCAACCGAGGGGCCAGTCGACCACCCCGTATTCCACATCGTTGTTGAGGATCGCCTCGAGGGCGAACTCGCCCGACATCACCGTCACCGCGCCGAAGAACAGCGCCGGCAGCAGCAGCCGCAGCCGCGCCACGACACGGCCGAACAGCCCCGGCAGGCGCTCGGGCGTGAGCTCGAGCGCCAGGTGGCCGCCATCGCGGAACACCCGCGACAGCGACAGGCAGGCCAGCGCCGGCATCAGGAACAGCTCGGTCAGTTCGAACTGGATCTGCACCGGGCGGTTGGCGAACAGCCGCAACAGGATGTCGAGATTGATCAGCCCGGCGACCAGCACCAGGCAGAGGCACCCCGCGATGTGCAGGATGTCCTCGAGTTTTCTCAGTCCAGTCTCAAGCATCGGCGCTCCTCCCTTGCCGCTGCGTGATGGACGGGCGCTCAGCGCTTCGGCAGCTCGACGATCGCCGAGCCCATGGCCGAGAGCTCGCCGTCCTGCTGTTCGGCGCGCTGCTGGATCTCCAGCAGGAAGCGTCCGTCCTCCTCGAATTTCCGCACCACGCTGCCGTGGATCAGGATGATGTCACCTTCCGGGTTGTGCCGGCGGACCTGGCACTTGGCCTGGCGCAGGAAGCCGTCATCGCCCATCCAGTTGGTGATCTGGTGGGTCAGCCACGAGGTTCGCTCGGGGCCGTAATCATAGGCGCCGGGGGCGCCGACCTCGAGCGCGAACTCCTCTTCCCAATGCACCCGCTCGGGGCAATCGGGGATGCCGTAGCGGTTCTTCGGGCCGGCGCTCGGGTGCTTCTGCTGCAGCTGCCAGGCGAGCTTGTTGGCGCGGATGTAGAGCCCGCCCCAGCCCTGGGCGTAGGCGATGAAGCCGGTGGCCGTCATCGGGCCCTTGACCATGGTGGGCAGTTCCTCGCCCTCCGCCACGTTATCCCAGTAGCGGGTCTCGGCGCCGCGCACCGTCTCCTGCTCGTAATACTTGTAGTAGCTGTCGAGCTCGTCCTGGCTCCAGACCTTGCGGCCCTTTGCCTTGGCCTCGGTATACTTGGTGCCGTTCTCGCGCGCCTGGTCGCGGTCGGTTCGGAAGCACCAGCTGTCGGCATCGGCCACCAGATCGCCGGTCGCCGCGTCGTAGAAATCGACGTGGTAGATCTGCTGCACGGCGCGGCCGGCAAAGCGGGTCTCGTGCTCGATCAGGTCCTTGAGATAGGCTTCGGTGCGGAATTCCATGTTGCGGGTGATCGTCTTGTGCCAGTTCCAGTTCGCGCCCGACCACATGGCGTGCACCCCCGGCAGACCCCCGACATAGCCGGAGATGATGCGGTTGGTGGCAAACAGGAAGCTCGGCAGAGCGATCACGTCGCCATACTTGGTGCCCGCGGCATAGTCCGGGTCGCACCAGAGCGGATTGTCGTCGCCGATGCCATGGGCATAGTGACGGATATTGTCGCGTGTCGCCTCGTAGCACCACGGCTCCACGGTCTTCTCGATCTTCACCCCGACCCGCTGGCGCAGGTCGTCGAGCCCCTCCTGGGTGATCTTGGGAAATTTTCTCTGGGTCATGTCGTTCATCTACGTCTCTCCTCGAACGTCGGTGGCGGGGCGGATCACTCCGCGGTCTCGAAAGCCTCGGCTTCGCGGTCGCGCAGGATCTTGCGGTTGACCTTGCCGGCGGGGGTCTTCGGCAGCTCGCTGACGAAGACGATCTGGCGGGGGTATTCGTGGCGGGCGAGCCGGGCGCGGACGTGATCCTGAATGTCCTGCACCAGCGCGTCGGCCTCGGCGCCTTCGGGCGGGGCGGCCCGCTTGAGGATGATGTGCGCCTTCACGATCAGGCCGCGCACCGGGTCGGGGGCGCCGATGACGCCGCATTCGGCCACCGCCGGGTGGCTCAGGATGGCGTCCTCGACCTCGACCGCGCCGATTGTCCAGCCGGCAGAGATGATGACATCGTCGGCCCGGCCGCCGTGATAGAAATAGCCGTCCTCGTCGACCCGGCCGAGATCCTTGGTCGGGAACCACTGGCCGCGCTTGCGCACCATCAGCTCGCCGGTCTCGCCCGGCGCGGCGGGGCTGCCATCGGCGCGCTGCACCTCGACCTCGACCCCCGGCACCGCCTTGCCCATGGCGCCGTCGCGCACCTCGAGATCGTCGGCGCCGGGATAATTGGCGATGATCACGCCGATCTCGGTGGTGCCGTACATCGAGCGCACCTTGGTTCCGAAGACCCGCTCGACATAAGCTGCGGTCTCGCTGTCGATGGGCTCGCCGGTGAAGGAGAGTTTGTCGAACTGGTAGCTGAAGCGCTCGGCCTGGCCGGAATTGCGCATCATGCGGTAATGGGTGGCGGCGGCGGTGAGGTTGGTGATGCGGAAATCCTGCAGCGCCTTCAGCAGCCGGACCGGATCGAACTTGCCGCTGAAGGTGCCGGTGGAGACGCCCATGGCGAGCGGCGCCAGCGTGCCGTGCCAGAGCCCGTGGCCCCAGGCCGGGGAGGACGGGCAGAAGAAGCGGTCGCCGGGGCGGATGCCGGTGGCGTAGAGCGCCGCGACCATCAGCGTGACGATCGACTGGTGGCTGTGCTGCACCGCCGCCGGCAGGGCGCGGGTGGTGCCGGAGGTGTATTGCAGCACCGCGAGATCGTTGCCCGAGGTGTCCCAGTCGAAACGGGCGGGCAGGGTGTCGAGCCCCGACAGGAAGGCCTCGTCGACGGTGATGACGTTCTTCGCCCCGCCCTCGATCGCCTCGGGCGCCTTCTCGGCATTGGTGAAGAAGACCTTCGGGCGGCAATCGCCGACCCGCAGTCGGATGCCGTCGGGGCCGAAGAGGGAGAACATCGGCACCGCCACCGCGCCGGCCTTTATGACGCCGAAGAGCGCGCAGTAGAAGGCCAGCGACGGCTCGATCATCACCGCCACGCGGTCGCCCTTGGTGATGCCGCGCCCGGCGAGGTGATGCGCGATCTGCGACGACCGGCGCGACAGCTCCTCGAAGGTGATGATCTCGTCACGGCCATCCGCATGGGCCACCCGCAGCGCCACCGCGTCGCCCTCCACGTGCCGGTCGATGCACTCATGGGCGATGTTGAAGCGCTCCCGCGTGCCGTCGAACAGCTCCCACAGCCGGTCCTTGGCGTAGTGCGTCTGCGCGTCGGCGTAGGACGTGAAGTCCACAAGGCTGGTCATCTGGGGGGCCTCCTCGTTGGCGGGTCGGCGCGGCGCGGGGCGCTGCATCCGGTTCGTTGACAACGGTAGGGATCGCAGGCAATCATTGTCAATACGCTATTATCATTGTATATAGGCAATGAAATCTGGCGAAATCGAGGATGGACATGACCACGGAACAGGCATCATCAGGCAGCAAGCGGGCGGTTCCCGCGGTGACGCGCGCCCTTGCGATATTGAGGTTTCTGGCGCGCTCGGCGGAGCCTGTCGGGGTCAACCCGATGGCGCGCGAGCTGGAGCTCGTGCCGAGCACCTGCCTGCACATCCTGCGGGTGTTGCAGGACGAGGGGCTGGTGGATTTCGATTCGGCCACCAAGCGCTATTCGATCGGCGTGGGCATCCTGCCGCTGGCCCGCTCGGCGCTTCAGCGCAACACGTTTTCGGTGCTGATCCAGCCCAAGCTCTCGGAGCTGTCGCAGGCTTTCGGGGTCACCAGCATCGCGACGCAATTCGCCGAGCCGGGCCAGATGATCGTGGTCGCGCTGTCACAATCGAGCATGCCGTTCCGCTTGCAGGTCGATCTCGGCAGCCGCTTCCCGGCGCTGATCAGCGCCACCGGGCGGCTCTTCGCGGCGCATAACGTGGCCGATCCCGAGAGCCTGCGCGCCCGGTTCGACAAGCTGGTCTGGGATCACCCGCCGAGCTTCGAGCACTGGCTCGAAGAGGTCGCGGAGGCGCGTGCGCGAGGTTACGCGCTCGACCGGGGCAGCTATATTTCCGGCGTCACGGTGATCGCGGTGCCGGTGTTCGGAGCCGGCGGGCGGATGATCCGCTCGCTGGTGGCGATCGGAATCTCGGAGCGGCTGGAGGACCGCGAGATCCCGAAGCTGGCGCAGGCCATGTGTGCCATGCGCGACGAGGTTCAGGATCTGCAGATCGACGCAGGAAGCTAGGAGGGGAGCTTGGAGATGGGTGAGGAGGAGGCCGGCCTCGAGGGCTGGACGCCGATCGATATCGGGGGGTTCATGGGTGAGATCGGGCCGCTGTTGCGGCCGGTGGCGCGTGGCGCGCAGGAGGTCTGGGCGCTGCGGGTGGGCGCGCGCCACCTCAACCCGCTGGGGCTGGTCCATGGCGGCGTGCTGACCAGCCTGCTGGACCAGGCGGTGGCGCTTGCCGCGTGGAAGGCGGCGGGGCGGCAGCCGGTGGTGACGGTGCAGATGGACACGCGCTTTCTCGGCGCCGCGCGGGAAGGCGATCTGCTCGAGACCCGCGCCACGCTGCGCCACGCGGGCGGCGCGCTGCTGTTCGTCGATGCGGAGCTGTGCGCCGGGGAGGCGCCGGTGGCGGCGGCCTCGGCGATCATGAAACGGATGAGCAGGGGGGCAAGCGCATGAGCGACAGCCAGAGCGACCATCGGGCGGAGGCGCGCAAAGGCCCGCTTGCCGGCCTCCGGGTGCTGGATTTCTCGCGCATCCTCTCGGGGCCCTATGCCAGCATGGTGCTGGCCGATCTCGGTGCCGAGATCATCAAGATCGAGCCGATGGGCGGCGGCGACGACACCCGCAACTTCCCGCCGTTCCAGGGCGGGCTCAGCCACTACTACATCGCGCTCAATCGGAGCAAGAAGAGCATCGCGCTCGATCTCAAGTCGGAGGACGGGCTGCGCATCGCGCGCCAGCTCGCGGCGACCTGCGATATCGTGCTGGAGAATTTCCGCCCCGGCGTGATGGACCGTCTGGGTCTCGGCTACGAGACCCTGCGCGCCGGCAACGAGCGGCTGATCTACGCCTCGATCACCGGCTTCGGCGCCAACAGCCCGCATAGCGACAAGCCCGCCTTCGACATCGTGGCGCAGGCGCTGTCGGGGGTGATGAGCGTCAACCGCGAGCCGGGGCAGGCGCCCAACAAGCTGGGGCTGCCGCTGGGCGACATGGCGGGCAGCATTTTCTCGCTCTTCGGCCTGCTCGCCGCACTGCACGAGCGCAACGTCACCGGGCAGGGGCGGCACGTCGAGGTTGCGATGCTCGACAGCATGATCGCGTTGCAGGGTTATCTGTCGCAGATCTACTTCGTCAGCGGCGAGAGCCCGCAGCCGGTGGGGACGCAGCATCCGAGCATCGTGCCCTATGGCGCCTTTCCGACCGCAGATGGTCACGTCATCGTGGCCTGCCTGACCGAGCGCTTCTGGCACAATTTCGCGCGCTGCATCGGCCGGGCCGACCTGATCGACGATCCCCGCTTCGCGGCCTACGAGGCACGGCTGGCCAATCGAGGCGCGCTCGAGCCGCTGATCCATGCGGCGATGGCAGGGGAGGGGACCGAGCACTGGCTCTCCCGGCTGACCGAGTTCGACGTACCCAACGCGCCGATCCTGTCGATCGGGGAGGCGCTGGAGCAGGAGCACGTGGCGGCGCATGGCCTGATCGAGGAGGTCACGCACCCGGAGGCGGGCCCGTTGCGGCTGGTGCGCGGGCCGATCCTTTTCGATGGCGAGGGGCCGTCGCCGGCGTCGCCGCCCTCGCTGCTCGGGGCCGACACCGGGGAGGTCCTGCGCGAGGCGCTCGGGCTCGGCGAGGCGGAGCTGCGCGCGCTCGAGGCGCGCGGGGTGCTGTCCTGCGGGGCAGGGCCGACGCCGCGGCGCGACGCGGGCTAGGAACGGCGGCGCGGGGCGCGGGGAAGGCGCATGGGGCGCCGGCGCTACCTGTGCTTGCCGAGCTTCACGCCGATGAGCCGCGCGGCGATCGGTGCGCCGGTCACCACCAGCAACACCCGCAGCAGGTGATGCACCACCACGAAGCCGAGGTCGGCCCCGGCGATGATCGCCAGCACCGTCATCTCCGCCTGCCCGCCGGGGGCGAAGGCGAGGAAGCCCTCAAGCGGGTCGGCGAAGCCCAGCAGCACTACCATCTCGGTCACCGCCAGCGCCAGCAGGGCGAGGATCAGGACATAGACCGTCCCCGCCAGCACGTCGCGCCGGAGCTCCTGCAGGGTGATCCCGACATAGCCGACGCCGATGCCCATGCCGATGAAGAACTGCGCCGTCTGGATCGCCTCGGCGGGTGGCCTCGTGTGGATCAGCCCGCCCAGCGACAGCGCCGCGGTGACGATCAGCGGCCCGATGATGGTGGCGCCGAAGAGGCCGATGCGCTCGCCGCCCTTCCAGCCGATCCAGCCGGCGGCGACCATCAGCGCCATCTCGTGCCACGGCAGATCGGAGGCGGCGGCGCCCATCGGCGCGTCGAGGCTGAGGTCGAAGCCGCTGATGATGATCATCGGCGCCACGGTGACGATGATCAGCACCCGCGTGGCATGGGCCAGCGACAGGGCACGCACGTTGGCGCCGGCATCCTGCCCGAAGGCCAGCATGTCCTGCAGCCCGCCGGGCATGGCGGCGAAATAGGCGGTGGCGAGGTCGTATTTGCAGACCTTGTGGAAATACGGCACCCCGATCAGCGCGATGGCGGCGATATAGGGCGGGATGAAGGCCACCGAGGCGGCCATCTGCGGCAGCCGGGCCAGCACGTCCGGCGTCACCGAGGCGCCGACCGCGATGCCGAGAATGGTCCGCGCCGCCTTCGAGATCACCCCGAGCCCCAACAGCCGCGCGCCGAACAATGCCGCTAGCAGGCAGGCGCTCATCGGGCCGAAGAGGAAGGGCAGCGGCAGAGAGAGCAGCACGAAGGCCAGCGCGCCCGCGATCGAGAGCGCCAGCGTCAGCAGGCGACGCCGCAGCACCGGCGGTTCGGGGGGCGGGGCGACCGCGAGGATATCGGGCTCATCTTGACGCATTGTATCCACGTGTATACGTACGGATGCATGACAGATGCAACCCGTCCCGACACGAATTCCGTGACTGCCTCTCAACCCGTCGGAGCCTACGCGCTTCTGCTGCAGGAGATCACCTCGGGCCGCCTCGAGCCGGGCACAAGGATCACCGAGACCGAGCTGGCCGAGCGCCTGCAGATGAGCCGCACGCCGGTGCGCGAGGCGCTGCGACGGCTCGAGGCGGAGGGGCTGGTGACCCACAAGCCGCGGGTCGGCGTCATCGTGCGGCAACTGAGCTATTCCGAGCTGATGGAGCTCTACGAGATGCGCTGGGTGCTCGAGGGCACGGCGGCGCGGCTGGCGGCGCGGGCGGCCTCGGACGTGGAGATCGAGGAACTGGCGGCGATCAATGACGAGATGGCGGCCTGCGCCGGCGACGGCGCGGCGCTCTACGCGCTGAACCGGCAATTCCACACCACGCTGATCGCGGCGGCGCGCAATCGCTACCTCGTGAAATCGGTGCGCTCGATCGAGCTGACGCTGCAGATCCTCGGGCCCACGCCGCTGCGCGAGATGCGCCGGGCGCAGGAGGTGATCGCCGAGCACGCGGCCGTGGTCGAGGCGCTGCGCGCCCGCGACGGGGCCGGGGCCGAGGCGGCGATGCGGGCGCATATGGACGCGGCGCAGCGCACCCGGCTGCGCCAGCTGCGCAAGCATGGCCGGCTGTCGGAGAGCGACGACAGCGATCTGCCCTGAGCGGGGGAGGGAACAGGGAACAGGGAACGGGTGGCGGGATCAGCTCTCGCCGGCGGTGACCTCGCGATACCAGATGACGATCTGGCGCCGCGCCTCCGGGTCCATCTGGATGGCGTTGGGCGGCGGCATGGCGTGGCTGCGCCCGGCCTGCATGTAGATCTGCCGTGCGTGGCGGGCGACATCGGCCTCGGTCTCGAGCACCACGCCCTTGGGCGGCCAGTTGAGTCCGTCCCAGGACGGCTCGCGCCCGTGGCACATGGAGCAGTTGCCGATCACCGCGTAATAGGCCTCCTCGAACCCTGCGGCGGAGGCGAAGCGCTCTTCATAGGGCGTCAGCGCGCGGGCCTCGCTCTCCTCGTAGCTGTCCATGCCCGGTTGGGTCGAGAGCCAGGCGATCAGCACCATGATCACGACGGTGACCGGCCAGGTCCAGTGCGGGCCCTTGCCGGTGCGGTGCATGGTGTTGAAATAGTGCCGGATGGTGACCCCGGTGAGGAAGATCAGCGCCGCGATGATCCAGGCGTACTCGGTAGCGAAGGCCAGCGGGTAGTGGTTCGACAGCATCAGGAAGACCACCGGCAGGGTCAGGTAATTGTTGTGGGTCGAGCGCACCTTGGCGATCTTGCCATACTTGGCATCCGGCGTGCGCCCGGCCTTGAGATCGGCCACCACGATGCGCTGGTTGGGCATGATCTGGAAGAACACGTTGCCTGTCATGATGGTGGCGGTGAAGGCGCCGAGATGCAGCAGCGCGGCGCGGCCGGTGAAGATCTGGTGGTAGCCCCAGCTCATGATCACCAAGATCACGAAGAGCAGCAGCATCAGCAGGGTCGGGCGCTCGGAGAGCTTCGACTTGCACATCGCGTCATAGGCCAGCCAGCCGATGGTCAGCGAGCCGCCGGAGATCACGATGCCCTGCCACAGCGCCAGCTCGGCCTTGGTGGGATCGAGCAGGAAGAGCTCGCCGCCGACCCAGTAGACGATCATCAGGAGCGCCGCCCCGGAGAGCCAGGTCGAATAGCTCTGCCACTTGTGCCAGGTCAGGTGCTCGGGCATCCGCGCCGGGGCGACCATGTATTTCACCGTGTGGTAGAAGCCGCCGCCATGCACCTCCCATTCCTCGCCATGCGCGCCCTCGGGCAGCGCGGCGTTGGGCTTGAGCATCAGGTCGAGCGCGATGAAGTAGAACGACGCGCCGATCCAGGCCATCGCGGTGATGACGTGAAGCCAGCGGACGCTGAACGCGATCCAGTCCCAGATGATGGCCATGTCGTACATGCGGGTGTGCTCCCTCGGGTGCTGTCGGCGGGTGGTCTCAGGCGGCTGGCGCCCGGCGTTCGGGTCGGGCCGGTGCGTCGTGGCGCAGCCTATCCCACCGGATTTTATTCTGGTATTTCAGGAATTCCCAAGGAGCATCAAAAAAAGCCGAACAATGTCCTACTTCGACAACATCCGCACCTTCGTCCGTGTCTATGAATTGGGCAGCATGTCGGCGGCGGGGCGGGATCTGCGGATTTCCTCGGCGGTGACCTCGGCGCGGATCTCTCAGCTCGAGGAGCATCTGGGCGTGCGGCTGTTCCAGCGGACGACGCGCAGCCTGTCGCCGACCGAGCACGGCCAGAGCTTCTATCGCGGCGCCACCGAGATCCTCGAGGCGGTGGAGAGCGCCGAGGCGCAGATCGTCAACGTCACCGAGAACCTGAAGGGCTCGCTCTACGTGGCGGCACCGCTCGGGGTGGGGCGGCGGCTGATCGCGCCGCGAGTGCCGGAGTTTCTCGCGGAGTATCCGGAGGTGAGCGTGCGGCTGCGGCTCTCGGACCGCAAGATCGACCTGACCACCGAGGGGCTCGATCTGGCCTTCTTCCTTGGCCAGCCGGAGGACAGCAACCTGCGGATGCGCAAGATCGCCGATGTCGATCGCGTGCTCTGCGCCGCGCCGGCCTATATCGCCCGGCGCGGGATGCCCGCCGATGGCAACGCGCTGATCGCGCAGGGGCATGATTGCCTCAACCTGCGCTTCCCCGGCGCGCAGGAATTCCAGTGGCGGCTGATGACGCCGGACGGCCCGCGCCGCTTCGCCGTGACCGGGCGCTACGAGAGCGACGATGGTGACGTGCTGACCGACTGGGCGCTGTCGGGGCAGGGGATCGTGCTGAAGCCGCGCTTCGAGGTCGCCGATCACCTCGCCTCTGGGGCGCTGGTGCCGGTGGCGGAGGCGACGCCGCCGGCCCCGATCCAGATGGCCTGCCTGTTCACCCACCGCCGCCGGCAGGATCCGAAGACGCGGATCTTCATGGAGTTCATGATCGAGCGCATCGCCGCGGCCTTCGCGCCCGGCGCGGCTCAGGAGCCGCGATAGGTCGAGTAGCCGAAGGGCGAGAGCAGCAGCGGCACGTGGTAATGCGCGTCCGGCTCCGAGATGCCGAAGCGGATCGGCACCAGATCGAGGAAGCGGGGGCTTTCGGCGGGCACGCCGCAGGCGTCGAGATAGGCACCGGCATGAAACAGCAGCTCGTATGTCCCGGTGGCGAAGCCGGCGGCGGGCAGGATCTGTTCGTCGGTGCGGCCATCGGCATTGGTGACGAGCGTTCGCAGGTGGGTCCGGGTCTCGCCGTCGAGCCGGAAGAGCTCGATCGTCAGCCCCTCGGCCGGGCAGCCGCGGGCGGTGTCGAGAACGTGGGTGGTCAGATAGCCGGTCATGGCGCGCTCCTGCAGGAATTGCCGCCAGTCTAGCCGCGCGCGCCCGGGTGCCGCAAAGCGGCTGTTGCCGAAGGCTCCTTCGTGATTTTTTTGAAAATGGCGCGGGATTTTCTCGTCTATCCCTTCGGGAATACAAAAAACATACCAGCTGCACCGCGGGGTCGAAGGCGGCCCGGCGCGGGCGAAAGCGGCATCCAGCGGGAGACGACAGACCATGGCAGACACATCCCTCGGCACGCCGGAGCAGCTGCGAGACCCGGACTACACCCCGCCGCTGATCAAAGCGGTGCCGCTCGGCATCCAGCACGTCTTGGCGATGTTCGTCTCCAACGTCACCCCGGCGATCATCGTCTGCGGCGCCGCCGGGTTCGGCTTCGGCTCGGACTCGCCGGATTTCCCGCAGATGATCTACATGATCCAGATGTCGATGTTCTTCGCCGGCATCGCCACGCTGTTCCAGTCGATCGGCTTCGGCCCGGTGGGGGCACGGCTGCCGATCGTGCAGGGCACCAGCTTTGCCTTCATCCCGATCATGATCCCTCTGGTCGCCGGCAAGGGGGTCGAGGCCGTCGCCGTGCTGATGGGGGGCATCCTGGTGGGGGGCCTGTTCCATGCAAGCCTCGGGCTCGTCATCGGGCGCTTGCGCTTTGCGCTGCCGCCGCTGGTGACGGGGCTTGTGGTGACGATGATCGGGCTGGCGCTGGTCAAGGTCGGCATCCAGTACGCCGCCGGCGGGGTTCCGGCCATCGGAACGCCGGAATACGGCTCGGGGATCAACTGGCTGATGGCCGGGACGGTGATCCTTGTGACGCTGGCGATGAAATTCTTCGCGCGCGGGATGCTGTCGGTCTCGGCGGTGCTGATCGGGCTGCTGGCGGGCTACGCGCTGGCGGTCGCTCTGGGGCAGGTCAATCTCGGCAGCGTCGGGCGCGCGGCGCCCTTCGCGCTGCCCAACCCGCTGCATTTCGGGCTCGAATTCTCTCTCGCGGCGATCCTCGGCTTCTGCGCCATGTCCTTCGTGTCGGCGGTGGAGACGGTGGGCGATGTCTCGGGGATCACCAAGGGCGGCGCGGGGCGCGAGGCGACCGACCGCGAGATCCAGGGCGCGACCTTCGCCGACGGGCTCGGCACCGCGGTCTCGGGCCTGTTCGGCGCGCTGCCCAACACCTCGTTCTCGCAGAATGTCGGGCTGATCGCGATGACCGGGGTGATGAGCCGCACGGTGGTGACCATCGGGGCACTGTTCCTGATCCTCTGCGGGCTGGTGCCTAAGATCGGCGCGGTGATCTCTTCGGTGCCGATCGAGGTCTTGGGCGGCGGCGTCATCGTGATGTTCGGCATGGTGGTGGCGGCGGGCATCTCGATGCTGTCGGACGTGACCTGGAACCGCCGCAACATGGTGATTTTCGCCATCGCGCTGTCGCTGGGGCTCGGCCTGCAGCTCGAGCCGGGGGCGCTGCAGCATCTGCCGGGGACTGTGAAGGTGCTGGCGACCTCTGGCATTCTGCCGGCGGCAGTGATCGCCATCGTGCTGAACCTGCTGTTGCCCGAGGAGCTGGCCTCGGAGAGCACCGACGAGGTTTCGGGCGGGCTCTCGGGGCAGGGGCGAGGGCGCTCGACGGGCGCCTGAGCCCAGCACGGGAGCCCGGCGGACACGGGCGCGACGCGGCCAGAAAGACGCGCCTGACGGCGGTGCTGTCACGAAACTGTTGTGAAACTGTTACATTCGGGCTAGGCGCCCCGGGACAGAACGGGAGCGCAGCATGTCACGAAACGACCTCGATCCGAGCCACCTCGAAACGCTCGATCGCGACCTTGGCCGCGTGTCGAAGCTCAACGAGGCGGCCTCCTTCTCCAAGCGTCCGGTGATCGGGCTCGGGGTGGCGCTGGCCTTCGTGGGCTTCGCGGCGCTACTCGCGGCGCTGATCTTCGGCGGCGCCAGCAACACGCTCGTGGTGGTCATCGCGGCGGCCTTCGGCGCCTACATGGCGCTCAACATCGGCGCCAATGACGTGGCCAACAACATGGGGCCGGCGGTGGGCGCCAACGCGCTGAGCATGGGCGGCGCCATCGCCATCGCGGTGGTGTTCGAGAGCGCCGGGGCGCTGATTGCCGGCGGCGACGTGGTCTCCACCGTGGCCAAGGGCATCATTGCGCCGGAAAGCATGGGCAGCTCGGCCAGCTTCATCACCGCGATGATGGCGGCGCTGCTGGCCTCGGCGCTGTGGGTCAACCTCGCGACCTGGATCGGCGCGCCGGTCTCGACGACGCACTCGGTGGTTGGCGGCGTGATGGGCGCGGGCATCGCCGCGGCGGGCTTTGCCGCGGTAAGCTGGGGCCAGATGGGCGCGATCGCCGCAAGCTGGGTGATCTCGCCGCTGCTGGGCGGGCTGATCGCCGCGGGCTTCCTGTGGTTCATCAAGTCGAACATCATCTACACCACCGACAAGATCGCCTCGGCCCGACGCTGGGTGCCGGTGCTGGTGGGCATCATGGGCGGCGCGTTTGCCACCTATCTCGCGGTCAAGGGGCTCAAGAAGATCATCAAGATCGAGCTAGGCGACGCGCTGCTGATCGGCCTTGCGGCGGGGCTGGCGATCTGGCTGGTGATGATCCCGGTGATCCGCCGCCAGTCCGAGGGGCTTGAAAACCGCAACCGCTCGCTCAAGGTGCTGTTCGGCATCCCGCTGGTGGTCTCGGCGGCGCTCCTGAGCTTTGCCCACGGCGCGAATGACGTGGCCAACGCGGTCGGCCCGCTGGCCGCCATCGTGCAGGCCTCGACCACCGGCGATTTCACCCATGCCTTCGGGATCCCGCTCTGGGTCATGGTGATCGGCGCGCTGGGGATCTCCTTCGGCCTGTTCCTCTTCGGACCCAAGCTGATCCGCATGGTCGGCAACCAGATCACCAAGCTCAACCCGATGCGCGCCTATTGCGTGGCGCTGTCGGCGGCGATCACCGTCATCGTCGCAAGCTGGCTCGGCCTGCCGGTGAGCTCGACCCATATCGCGGTTGGCGGCGTGTTCGGCGTCGGCTTCTTCCGCGAGTGGGATGCCGAGCGCCGGATGCGCCGGGCGCGGGCGGCGATCCCCGGGGCAAACGGGCTGTCGCCGGAGGAGCGCCGCCGCCGTAAGCTGGTGCGGCGCTCGCATTTCCTGACCATCATCGCCGCATGGGTCATCACCGTGCCCGCCGCGGCGCTGCTCTCGGCGGGGATCTTCGTGATCATCCGCGGGGTGCTCGAGGTCTCCTGACCGCGCGGGGCAGGGCCGCGGCGGGCGGCCCTGCCATGCCCGGCTCAGCCGCCGGCGCCGAGGCGCAGCGGCATGTGTCGGTTGACGTCCTTGTAGAGCAGGTAGCGGAAGCGGCCCGGGCCGCCGGCATAGCAGGCCTGCGGGCAGAAGGCGCGCAGCCACATGAAATCGCCGGCCTCGACCTCGACCCAGTCATTGTTGAGCCGGTAGGCCGCCTTGCCCTCGAGCACGTAGAGCCCGTGCTCCATCACGTGGGTCTCGAGGAAGGGAATGACGCCGCCGGGCTCGAAGGTCACCACTGTGACATGCATGTCGTGGCGCAGGTCGGACGGGTCGACGAAGCGGGTGGTGGCCCAGGCGCCGTTGGTGTCGGGCATCGGGGAGGGGGCGATGTCCTGCTCGTTGAGGATCAGCACGTCGGGCTCCTCGAGCCCGGGCGCGGGCTGCCAGATCTTGCGGATCCAGTGGAAGCGCAGCACGCCCTCGGCGCGGTTGTGCAGCGCCCATTGCGCCGAGGGCGGCAGGTAGGCATAGCCGCCTTCGCGCAGCACGTGGGTCTCGCCGCCGACCTCGAGCGTGGCCTCGCCCTCGACCACGAAGAGCACGCCCTGCGCGCCGGCCTCGTGCTCGGGCGCATCCGAGCCGCCGCCGGGCCGCACTTCCATGATGTACTGGCTGAAGGTCTCGGCGAAGCCGGTCATCGGGCGTGCGAGGATCCAGAGACGGGTCTCGGACCATCCCGGCAGGAAGCTGGTGACGATGTCGCGCATGGTGCCGCGCGGGATCACCGCGTAGGCGTCGGTGAAGATGGCACGGTCGGTCAGAAGCTGGTCCTGGCCGGGAAGCCCGCCCTGGGGGGCGTAGTATTTTGCGGACATCGAGGTCTCCGGGTTGGTCGGTCTGGGGTGAGTATGGCGGCTCGGCATTGCCGGTTGAAGCCGCGGGTATCGGTCATCAGTTTTAGGGAAAATTTGATAATTGCGCGGGGCCGCTCGCGGCACCGCCGGCGCTGCCTGCCGCTGCGGCGCCGGGAGCCGGTGTCGGGCTTAGGAGACGGCCGTCGTATAAATACAACAATCCCTACAAATATTGTCAGATTTATGCGAAGCGGTTGAGCCGCCCCTCAGGGAATGCTCATAGGCGGCAAACGCCAGCTATCGCCAGCACGAGTCACGAAACTTGAAAGGACAGTGCATGGCACGCGCACGCGCGAGGCTGGCCTCCGGGTCGGCCCTTCTCCTGTTGTCGGTTGCGGCGGTGACGCCGCTCGCGGCACAGACCCTCCCCGAAGACGACACCGGCGCCTATGATCTCGGGACCATCGTCCTGACCGCCGAGGAACAGATCAAGCAGGCGCTCGGGGTCTCGACGATCACCGAGGAAGATATCCAGCGTCAGCCGGTGGTCAACGACGTTGCCGAGATCATCCGCAAGATGCCCGGCGTGAACCTTTCCGGCACCTCGCCCTCGGGCCAGCGCGGCAACCAGCGGCAGGTCGACATCCGCGGCATGGGGCCGGAAAACGTCCTGATCCTGATCGACGGCAAGCCGGTGCTGTCGCGCACCTCGGTCAAGCAGGGCCGGTCGGGCGAGCGCGACACCCGCGGCGACACCAACTGGGTGCCCGCCGAGATGGTCGAGAGCATCGAGGTCATCCGCGGCCCGGCGGCGGCGCGCTACGGCTCCGGCGCCGCGGGCGGCGTGGTCAACATCATCACCAAGGCCCCCGACGAGGACCTGCTGCAGCTCGGCACCAGCTTCGACATGCCGGAAAGCAGCGACGAGGGCATGACCCAGCGCTACAACCTGCTCTGGGCCAAGCGCCTCAACAGCGATTTCGCGCTGCGCTTCTCGGCCAACTACAACAAGACCGATGCCGACGATCCCGACATCAACGAGAGCGAGGTGAGCTGCGAGATCGATCCCGACAGCGGCGAGGACTCCTGCACCTACCCGCAGGCGGGCTCGGAGGGGGTCACCAACAAGGACTTCACGTTGCGCCTCGACTGGACGCCGAGCGACCGGAACCGGTTCAATGTCGAGCTGGGCTATTCGCGGCAGGGCAACATCTATGCCGGCGACACGCTGCTCGGCAACGAGCGCAGCGCCAGCGAGGACGTGGTCTCGCTCGCCGACGACGGCGAGGAAACCAACGTGATGAAGCGCGGCACCTTCGCGCTGACCCATCTCGGCTCCTATGGCTGGGGCGAGACCAACAGCTTCATCCAGTACGAGCGTACCGACAACACCCGGCTGGCGGAGAACCCGGCGGGCGGCGTCGAGGGCTCGATCAGCAGCACCGACGACTGGGACACCGCGATCCTTGAATCGGTGGTGGTGAAATCCGAGGCCTATATCGGCCACACCCTCGCGAACCGGCCGGCCGAGATGACGCTCGGTGCCGAGTATCGCTGGGAAAAGCTCGACCTGAGCGACTACAGCTCGTTCTCGTCGATCACCACCGATGACGGCAGCATCGACAGCAGCGGCTCCGACGGCTTCACCGAGCAGAACACGCTGGGTATCTATCTCGAGGAAAACATCCTCTGGAACGACCGGCTGACGCTGACCCCCTCGCTGCGCTACGACCGCGCCGACACCTTCGGCGGGACCTTCTCGGGCGGGCTCAACGCCTCCTACGACCTGACCTCGGAATGGACCATCAAGGGCGGCATCGCGCAGGCCTACAAATCGCCCACCGTCTACCAGCTCTCGGACGGCTACGTGTACACCACCCGCGGCAACGGCTGCCCCTACCCGTATTACCGCGACGGGCCGTGCTACGTTCTGGGCAATGATGATCTCGACCCGGAGACCTCGATCAACAAGGAAATCGGCATCCAGTACACCGGGCTGCAGGGCATCAACGCCACGCTGACCTATTTCCACAACGATTACCGCGACAAGATCCAGGCCGGCACCACCCAGATCGGCACCACCACCGTCGACGGTGCGCAGCAGCGTCTCTACCAGTGGGAAAACGTGCCGGAGTCCGAGGTCTCGGGCCTCGAGGGCAGCTTCGCCTGGGATTACAGCGACCAGTTCCGCTTCGCGGTCAACGGCACCTACATGATCTCCTCGACCCAGAAGGTGAAGATCGATGGCGGCACCACCACGGGCGGTGAGAGCTACGATTCCACCGAGATCGAGGTGCCGCTGTCGCTGGTGCCCGAATACACCATCAACGCCTCGGTCGATTACCGGGTCAACGACAAGCTGACGCTGATCCCGTCGCTGACCCATTACGGCAAGATCGAAGCGGCGAAGTATTCCGGCACCACCGGCTACGAGACCGAGGAATCCGAGGATCGCGATCCCTACACGCTGGTCAATCTCGGCATGACCTACCAGTTCGACAACGGCTTCGATCTCAAGGCGGGCGTGACCAACATCTTCGACACCTCGATCAAGCGGTCGGGCGAAGGCGCCGAGACCTACAACGAACCGGGCCGGTCCTACTATTTCGGCCTGACCAAGACCTTCTGAGGCGCTTGACCCCGCCACCGCCCGGCGCGTCCGGGCGGTGGTTTACCTGTTTCTCGATCATGGGCACGGTTCCTTGTCGACCGCATCTTCCTCGCCGGATTCCGCCGCAGGCCGCCTGCAGGCCTTCGACGCGCGCCTCGCGGCCGCCGAACTGCGCCTCGCGGCGCTGCTTCTGCTCGCCATGCTGCTCTGCATGGGCGCGGGCGCGGTGATGCGCAGCGTCGGGCAGCCGCTGATCTGGAGCGACGAGCTGGCGGTGCTGCTGATGGTGGCGGCGGCGTTCTTCGCCGCCTCGAGCAACCTGTCGAGCGGGGCGCATGTGGCCGTCGACCTGCTGGCGCGGCGGCTGCCCGCGCGCGCCGCCTGGCTTGTCGAGGCGCTGCTCTTCGCGCTGCTCGCGGGCTTCCTCGCCTGCCTCTGGGTCTGGCTCGACCCGGTCGGGCTCTGGGGTGCCGGTTCGGGCGCGGCGCTGGCGCGGGAGAGCGGCAATTTCACCTATACCGAGCCCACCATGACGCTGGGCGTCGCCAAGATCTGGTTCTGGCTGCCGATGCTGCCGGCGACGCTGGGCGCGCTGGTTCACATGGCTGCCCGCCTCGCCCGCAGGCCCCGGAGCGCGCCATGCTGAGCCTTGCCGCCTTCGCCCTGCTTCTGACGCTCGGCCTGCCGGTCGCCTTCGCGATGATCGCGGGCGCGGTGCTGCAGATCGTGCTCGGCGGCAACGCGGTGCTGCTCCTGAGCCTGCCGCAGCAACTCTTTCAGGGCATGGAGAGCTACGGGCTGCTGGCGCTTCCGATCTTCGTGC
This sequence comes from Salipiger bermudensis, assembly GCF_019801965.1. Lineage (GTDB taxonomy): Bacteria > Pseudomonadota > Alphaproteobacteria > Rhodobacterales > Rhodobacteraceae > Salipiger > Salipiger bermudensis_A. Next base: position 61,463 of record NZ_JAHVIA010000009.1, on the reverse strand, counting down.
TGCTGGGCGAGCTGATGAATGCCAGCGGCGCCGGGCGGCGGCTCTTCGCGCTCGCAGGGCTCTGCGCCGGGCGTCTGCGCGGCGGGCTGGCGCAGGCGACGCTGCTGTCGAACGCGCTGATGGCGGCGGTGCTGGGCTCTACGGTGGCGCAGATCACCCTGATGTCGCGGCTCGCGGTGCCCGAGATGGCCCGCGCCGGCTATCCGCGCGACATGGCCGCGGCGCTCACCGCTGCCGGCGGGCTGCTGGCGCCGGTGCTGCCGCCCTCGATGCTGCTCATCGTCTACGGGGTGATCGCGCAGGTGCCGATCGGAGACCTCTTCCTTGCCGGCATCGCGCCGGGTCTGGCGATGCTGCTGGCCTTCGTTGGCCTCACGGCCTTCCTCGGGCGCGGCGGGCGCTTCCCCGCCGCCGCCCCGGCACCGGAAGCGCCCGCGCGGGTCATCGCCGAAGCGCTGCCGGCGCTGGCGATCCCGCTGGCGATGATCGGCGCGATCCTCTCGGGCCTCGCCACGCCGGCCGAGGCCGGGGTGGTGGCCGTGCTCGCGGTGCTGCTGGTGGGCGGGCTGGTCTACCGCGAGCTGCGACCCGCCCGGCTCTGGGCCGCGCTGATGGCCACCGCGCGCACCACGGGCACCATCCTCTTCCTGATCGCAGCCGCCAGCCTCTACGCCTGGGTCGCGGCGTGGGAGAACCTGCCCGCCATGGTGGCTGGCTGGCTGGCGGCGCTGTCGGACGATCCGCTGGTCTTCCTGCTGCTGGTGAACCTGCTGCTGCTCGGCATGGGCATGGTCACCGATCCGCTGCCGGCGCTGATCCTCGTGGTGCCGGTGCTGCTGCCGGTGGCCACCGATGTCTATGGCATCGACCCGATCCATTTCGGCCTCGTCGCCTGCATCAACCTCACCATGGGGCTGATGACGCCCCCGGTGGGCGTTGGCCTCTTCACCGCCGCGATGCAGACCGGCGTCCCCGCCGGGCGGCTGGCGGCGCTGGTGCTGCCCTATCTCTGCGGCGTGGCGCTCGTGCTCGCCGCCCTGGTGCTCTGGCCGGACCTCGCGCTCGGTTTGATGCGCCTTCTGCAATGATCTCCCGGAGGACCTTTCCCATGCGACTGAAATCCGCGCTTCTCGGCCTTGGCCTCGGTGCCCTCGGCCTCGTCACCACGCTGCCGGCGCAGGCCGAGCAATACCGGCTCGGCCTGATCACCCCGCCGCCGCACCAATGGACCAAGACCGCAGAGGCCATCGCCGCGGAGATCGCCGAGGCCACCGAGGGCCGGGTCGAGATCCTCGTGATGCCTTCGGGCCAGCTCGGCAACGAGGCGCGGATGCTGCAGCAGCTGCAGACCGGCGCCATCGATTTCGCCCTGCTGACCGCCGCCGAGTTCGCCAACCGCGATGCCGATTACGGCGTGTTCTACGCCCCCTTCATCGCCGACGACGCGCAGGACGCCGCTCGCCTCTTGCGCGGCGAGGTGGCCGGGACGCTGCTGGACCGGATGGACAATTTCGGCCTGCACGGGCTGGCCTGGGGCATGGCGGGGCTGCGCCAGATCGTGACCTCGGGGCCGGTTTCGTCGGTCGCGGATCTTGAGGGTCAGCGCATCCGCACCGTGCCGCTGGCGCCCGAGATGGCGTTCTGGACCGGGCTCGGCGCGGCGCCCACCCCGATGCCGCTGCCGGCGCTTTATGACGCCTTCGCCAACGGGCAGGTCGACGGCATGCAGATCGACCACGAGGGGACGTGGAACTCGGGCTACTGGAAACACGCCGGCACCGTGATCGCCTCCGGCCACATGATCTTCCCGATGGCCGCCGTGGCCTCGGGGCGCAAGTGGCAGACGCTCTCCGAGGCCGACCGTGCCACCGTCTCGAGGATCTTCGAGACCCGGGTGGCCGGGATGGTCGATCTGTATGGCGAGATCGACGCCATCAACCTGGCCCGCCTGCAGGAGACCGGGGTGCCGGTGATCGAGGTCGACCGGGCGTGGTTCGGGCCTGCGGTCGAGGCGTGGTACGAGAGCTGGCGCGCCAAGGCGCCGCTGCTCGCCGATCTCGAGGCCGAGGCGGCGCGATGAGGCTGGTGCTGGCCGTTCTGGCGATGCTCGCGCCTTTGGGCCTGGCCGCCCAGCCCTCGCCCGAGCCGCTGGGGCCGTCGATCCTCGACACCGATTCCGAGGTGGTGGACGTGTGGAGCTTCACCCTGCCGGCGGAAGAGGGGCCGGCCGACCGCATCGGCGTTCTGATCCCGCGCCGCGGCGCGCCCGAGGGCGGCTTCCCGGTGCTCTTCCTGCTTGACGGTCAGGCGGTGATGGAGCTCTTGAGCGACGATTTCCTCGCCACGCTCGATCCCGCGCGGATGCCGGTGATCGTGACGCTGGGCTACGACACCCGCCAGCGCTTTGCCGGCGACGCACGCACCCGCGACTACACCCCGCCCGACGCCGAGGGCGGCCCGGCCGCCGATCCCCGTGGCCGCCCCGGCGGCGGCGCGGCGGCGTTTCTCGAGCGGCTGCGCTCCGAGATCCTTCCCGAGGTCACGTCCCGCGTGGCGCTCGACATGGACCGGAGCGCGCTCTGGGGCCATTCCTATGCCGGTCTCTTCGTGCTCTGGGCTGCGGCCGATCCGGCCTCGCCCTTTGCGCGCCATGTCTCGGCCAGCCCGTCGCTCTGGTGGGACCATGGCAGCTTCCTCGGCCAGCTCTCGGCGCAGATCGCGGCGGGAGGCTGGCGGCCGCGCCGGCTCGATCTGCACAAGGGCGAACTCGAACGCGCGCGCGCCAGCAACCCCGACAATCCCAACGCCCAGAAACTGGTGAAGATGCGCGCGGCGCTGCCCGAGGGCGCGCTCGAGGCGCTCAACGCAGAGCTGCGCGAGGCCGGTGTGCCGGGGCAGCTGACGATCTTCCTCGGTCTGAGCCACGGCGAGACCTTCCGCGCCTCGGTGCTGCGGGTGGTGGGAGAGGCGTTTTCCGCGACGGAGGCGCGCTGACCGCGCGTGTCAGTCGCCACGGGGGCCTGCGCGCGCCCGCTCAAGACCAGGGGCCACCCCGGCCCCGCGCGGCACAAGGCGTGCCGCCCACACAGCCACAGCCTTGCTGCAGCCGACAGGGGTTTCATCGATCCGACCGGACCGGAGGTCCGGCAAGCAAAAGGCTATGACATGACACAGATCCAACGTTCCGGTCTCTGGCTGCGCGGTGTCGCGCTCTCGGCGCTGGTGATCGCCTCCGCCGGGATGGCCGCGGCCGAGCCGTTCTCGGCGCTCGGCAGCTTCGACGGCCGCATCGGCGCGTCCGGCCCCGAGCGCGGCCCGATCCTGCCCGGCGGCGAGGCCCAGATCATGGGGCGCGGCTTTGCCCCCGGCCAGCCGGTGAGCCTGCGCCAGAACGGCGAGGCGCTGGCCGGCTCGCCCTTTGCCGCCGACGGCGAGGGCAACCTCGCCGCCAGCCTGACCATCCCCGGAAGCGCGCAGGCCGGGGTCTACCCGGTGGTGGTCGAGCTGGGCGGTGAGGTGCCCTTCGCCACGACCTTCGATCTCAAGGTCTCGAAGCAGCTGGGCAGCGTGAATGCCGACGCCTACACCCAGACTGCCGCGCAGGTCGCGACCCGTCCCTACCAGGTGGCCGTGGGCGCGGAGGCGCTTTACGTGACCAGCGCCGTGGGCCGCCCGCCGGTCAGGGAGTCGGAGCTTCTGAAGCTCGACCCGGAGACCCTCGAGATCCTCGCCAAGGCGGTTCCCGAGGCGGCCCCGGCGCGCGAGGACGGCTCGGATGGCGGGCTCTTCGCGGTCTATGGCGTGGGCGTCGCGCCGGGGCAGGTCTGGGTGACCAACACAAGGCAGAACACCGTCGCGGTCTATGACAGCGCGGATCTGAGCCTCATCAAGCAGTTCGCGCCGGGCACCGTGAGCCACCCGCGTGACGCGGTCCATCACGACGGCAAGGTCTATGTCAGCGCCACCTTCGAGCCGACCGTGCACGTCTTTGACACCGAGACGCTGGAAGAGCTGGAACCGATCGCGCTCAGTTCGTCGCGCCGCGGGCAGGATTTCACCGCCGCGAGCCTGTCGCTGGCCCCCGAGGCGGGCAAGCTCTTCGCCTCGTCGCTGCGCAGCGAGGAGGTCGCGGTGATTGATCTCGCATCGGGCGAGGAGGTGGCGGTCTGGCCGGTGCCGGGTTCGACCAGCACCATCGGGCTTGCGGCCAGCCCCGATGGCAGCCGGGTCTATACCGTGGCGCAGGGAAATGACGCGGTCACCGTGCTCGACGGCGCCAGTGGCGAGGTGCTGCGGCAGGTCAACGTGGGCGCGAGCCCGCTCAACGCGGTGGTCGATGCCGCGACCGGGCATGTCTATGTCGCGGTGCGTGGCGGCCATGCCATCGCGGTGCTGGATCCGGAGGGCACGCTGGTCGCCAATCTCGAGAGCAACGCCACGCCCAACCACCTCGCCAGCGACGGGGAAGGCCATGTCTTCGTGGTCGATCAGGGCACAGGCAGCCTGACCCGCATCGCCGCGAAGTGACCCTTCCGGGGGTCGCCCGACCGGCGGCCCCCATCCCAAGAGATGAGCGTATCCCCATGACCGAGCCCCGCCAGACCTGGCCCGCCGAGTTCGCCGCGCGCTACCGCGCCAAGGGCTACTGGCGCGGCGAGACCTTCCCGCGCCTCCTGCGCGAGCGCGCCGCCGCCCATCCCGAGCGCATCGCCATCATCGGCGGCGAGACCCGCTGGAGCTATCGCGAGCTCAACGACCGCGCCCGCCGCTTCGGCGCCGGGCTGCTGGCGCTGGGGCTGCGCCCCGGCGAGCGGGTGCTGATCCAGATGGGCAACGTGCCGTCCTTCTTCGAGGCGGTGTTCGGCGCCTTCGCCGCCGGGCTGGTGCCGGTCTACGCATTGCCGGCGCACCGTCGCACCGAGCTGATGCACCTTGCGGGCAAGGCCGAGGCCCGGGCGATCCTCGTGCAGGACCGCATCGAGCGCTTCGACCATGCCGGCATGGTGCTGGGACTGCGCGCCGCGCTGCCCGGGCTTGCGCATGTCATCGTCGCGGGCGACGCGCCCGAGGGGGCGCTGGCGATGGCGCAGGTGAGCGGCGATCCCGCCACGCTGCCGGCCGATCCCGATCCGCAGGCGGTGGCCTTCTGCCAGATCTCCGGCGGCTCCACCGGCCTGCCGAAGCTGATCCCGCGCACGCATGACGATTACCTCTACTCGATCCGCGGCAGCAACGAGATCTGCGGCATCGACGAGACCAGCGTCTACATGGCGGCGCTGCCGGTGGCGCATAATTTCACCATGTCCTCGCCCGGCTGCTTCGGCGCGCTCCATGCCGGGGCGCGGGTGGTGCTCTGCCCCGCCGCCATGCCGCAGATCGCCTTCCCGCTGATCCGCAAGGAAGGCGTGACGATCACCGGGCTCGTGCCGCCGCTGGCGCTGCTCTGGCTCGAGGCGGCGGAGCGTGCCCGGCCCGAGCTCCCCAGCCTGAAGGTGCTGCAGGTCGGTGGCGCCAAGTTCCTGCCCGAGAGCGCCAAGCGCGTGGCGCCGCTGCTCGGTTGCCGCTTGCAGCAGGTCTTCGGCATGGCGGAGGGGCTGGTCAACTATACCGCGCTCGACGATCCCGAGGCGCTGGTCACCGAAACGCAGGGCCGCCCGATCAGCCCCGATGACGAGCTGCTGATCCTCGACGATGCCGGTCAGCCCGTTCCCGAAGGGCGCCCGGGCAACCTGCTGACCCGCGGGCCCTACACCATCCGCGCCTACCACGACGACGACAGCGCCAACGCCCGCAGCTTCACCGAGGACGGGTTCTACCGCACCGGCGACATCGTGCTGCGCCTGCCCTCGGGGCATCTGGTGGTGCAGGGCCGCGCCAACGACCAGATCAACCGCAACGGCGAGAAGATCTCGGCCGAGGAGGTCGAAGACCTGCTGCTCGGCCATGGATCGGTATTCGACGCGGTGGTGGTCTCGATCCCCGACGCGCGGCTCGGCGAGCGCGCCTGCGCCTTCATCCAGCCGCGCGCGGGCACGGATCCGAGCCCGGCGGAGCTGCGCAGATACATGCGGGGCCGCGAGGTCGCCGCGTTCAAGATCCCCGACGAGATCCGCATCGTTTCGGGCTTCGCCACCACCGCCGTCGGCAAGATCAGCCGCCGCCAGCTGCGCGAGAGCCTGCGCGCCGGGGTGCTGGCCGAGAGCAACCAGACAGAAGAGACCGCGAAATGATCCAGACCGCCCTGACCCTCGAAAAGATGCGCAGCGACATCGCCGCCGCGCTCGACATCCCCGCGGCGGAGGTCCCGGACGACGCGCATCTCGGCGATCTCGGGCTCGATTCCATCGCGCTGATGCGCCTGCTCATGGGCTGGGAGGAGCTGCAGCCGAGCCTGCCCTCGGGCAAGCTCTATGAATGCGAGACGCTGGCGGAATTCTGGGCAGCGGCGCAGGCAGAGGCGTGAGCGGGATGGAACTTGCGGAGTGGCGCCCGCTGACCGAGGCGCAGGCAGGGATCTGGTATGCGCAGGCGCGAGATCCGCAGAGCCCGGTCTTCGTCACCGGGCAGGCGCTCTATATCGACGGCCCGCTCGAGGCGGCGGCGCTGTCGCGCGCGGTGGCGCGGCTCGGCGGCGAGGCCGAGAGCCTGTCGCTGCGGCTGCGGGCGGGGCCCACTGGCCCCGAGCAACGCATCGTGCCGGGAAGCGCGCCGGGGCTTGTCGTGAGGGCGCGCGAGGGTGTGGGGCTGGCCGAGGTCGAGGCCGAGATCCTCGCGGAGGCTCAGCGGCCTATGGATCTGGAGCGCGGGCCGGTGGCGGGGTTCACGCTCTGGCGGCTCGCACCCGCGCGCCACATCCTGACCGAGCGCATCCACCACATCGCCGCCGACGGGCAGGCGATGGTGCAGGTGACCCAGCGCCTCGCGGCGCTCTACGCGGCGGAGCTCTCCGGGGGCGATGCCGGCGAGGGGCTGGCGCACTACGCCCGGGCGCTCGAGGAGGAGGCGCGCTTCGGCACGGCGGCTGCGCGGGCGCGGCAGCGGGCCTTCTGGCACGCGCGGCTGGCGGATCTGCCGGAGGTCGAGAGCGTGAGCCGCGGCAGGGCGGACGGGGACGGGCACTGGTTCCACCGCGCCGAGCGGCCCTTGCCCGGGGCCACGGGGCAGGCGCTGGCGCGGCTCTCGGACAGAACGGGTCTGCACTGGACCGACGTGCTCACCGCACTGGCGGGCGCGTATGTCGGGCGGCACCTGCCATCGGTGGCCTCGGGCGAGAGCCGCGACGTGGTGCTGGGCATCCCGCTGCAGAACCGCATGGGCCGCACCGCGCGCTGCGTCTCGACGCAGGTCAACGTGCTGCCGCTGCAGCTGCGGCTCGATGAGGGCGCGCCGCTGCCGGACTGGCTGCAGACCGTCGGGGCAGATCTCGCGGGGATGCGGCGCAACGCGCGCTATCGCGGCGAGGCGCTGCAGCGCGAACTGGGGCGGATCGGGGCCGGACGACGGCTCTGGGGGCCGCTGGTCAATATCCTGCCCTTCGAGGCCTGTCCGGAGATCGCGGGCTGCGAGACGCGACTGAAGATCCTCGGCGCCGGCTCGGTTGATGACCTGACGCTCTGCTTCCGGGGCGATCCCGAGGCCGGGCTGCTGGCGCAGGTCGACGGCAACACCGCGCTTTATTCAGAGGCCGAAACAGAGGCCCATTGCGCCCGGCTCGAGGCCTTCCTGACGGCGGCCCTCTTGGCCGAAAGGCTGCGTGATGTGCCGACGCTGACCAAAGCCGAGACCCGCGCCCATCTCGAGACCCGCAACGCCACCGCGCGGGAGGTGCCGCGCACCACGCTCACGGCGCTGATCGAAGCGCAGATGGCGGCCAGCCCCGCGGCCCCGGCGCTGGTCTTTGGCGAGACCTGCCTGAGCTACGGCGAACTCGACCGCCAAAGCGCCGCGCTGGCGCGGCGGCTGGCGGGGCGCGGCATCGGACCGGGGGCGCTGGTGGGGCTGGCGCTGCCGCGCTCGCTCGATCTGCTGGTGGCGCTCATCGGCACGCTGCGTGCCGGCGCCGCCTTCCTGCCGCTCGACCCGGAGGACGGCTCCGCGCGCCGCGCCGACATGATCGCGCGCGCTGCCCCTGCGGTGATCCTCGCCACCCCGGGCTTTGCCTGCGAAGGCGCGCCGGTGCTGGGGGTCCTCGACGACGGGCAGGAGGCCGAGCCGAGCCCCGCCGGCCCGGAGGATCCGGCCTATGTGCTCTTCACCTCTGGCTCGACCGGGCGGCCCAAGGGCGTCGTGGTGGCGCATGACGCCATCGTCAACCGCCTGCTCTGGATGCGCGAGACCTATGGCTTCGGCCCCGGCGACCGCATCCTGCAGAAGACGCCGACCAGTTTCGACGTCTCGGTCTGGGAGCTGGTCTTGCCGTTCCTGTCGGGGGCCACGCTGGTGGTCGCGCCGCCGGGAGCGCAGCGCGACCCGGTCGCGCTTGCGGGGCTCGTGCGGACACAGCGCATCACCGCGATGCATTTCGTGCCCTCGATGCTGGAGCTGTTCCTCGACGCGCCGGCCTCGCAAGGGCTCGCCATCGCCCGGGTCTTCGCCAGCGGCGAGGCGCTGCCACAGCGGCTGGCCGAGCGCTTCCACCGGCGCATCACCGGGCGGCTCTTCAACCTCTATGGCCCCACCGAGGCGGCGATCGACGTCACGGCGCAGGAGGCGCTGGCGGGGCAGGGGGGCGAGGCGGTGCCGATCGGGCGGCCGGTCTGGAACACCCGCACCTACCTGCTCGATGCCGCGCTGCGCCCGGTGCCCGACGGGGTGCCGGGGCGGCTCTACCTCGCGGGGCGGCAGCTGGCGCAGGGCTATCTCGGCCAGCCCGAGCTGACCGCCGAGCGCTTCCCGCCCGACCCGTTCCGCCCCGGCGGGCGGATCTACGACACCGGCGATCTCGCGGTGAGCGACGCGCGGGGCGTGATGACCTTCGTGGGCCGCGCCGACCAGCAGGTGAAGATCCGGGGCGTGCGGGTCGAGCCGGCGGAGGTCGAGCGGGCGCTGTTCGGGACCGGGATGGTGGCGCAGGGGGTGGTGATCGTCGAGGCCGCCCCGGGCGGCGCGCGGCTGCTGGCCTACGTGGTGCCTGAGCCGGGCGCGACCGCGGAGGCGATCCGCGCGGCGCTGGCGGGGCAGCTGCCGGTGGCGATGTTGCCCGCGCAGGTCATCACGCTCGACGCGCTGCCGCTGACCCCGAGCGGCAAGCTCGACCGCAAGGCGCTGCCGGCGGCGGAGGGGCAGGGGGGCGCGGGGCGCGCGCCCGAGAGCCCCACCGAGCGGATGTTGGCGGCGCTCTACTCCGAGATCCTCGCGCTTCCGCAGCCCGTGGATGCGGAGACGGATTTCTTCCTCGCTGGCGGGGACTCGCTGCGCGCGGTCGCGCTGTCCCTGCGCATCGAGGAGGCGACGGGGCGCGATCCGGGGCTCGGCGCGATCCTCGAGAGCCCGGTGCTGGCCGATCTGGCGCGACGGATCGAGCGCGGCGCGGGCGGCGATGACGGCACCGGGCCGGTGCTGCGGCTGTCTGGCGGCGAAGGGCTGCCGGTCTTCGCGGTGCACCCGGCGGGCGGGCTCTGCTGGTGCTACCGCACGCTGGCGCAGGCGCTGCCCGGACGCCCGGTGATCGGGCTGCAATCGCCGCTGCTCGACGCCGGGTCGCGCGCCCCCGTGAGCGTGACCGAGATGGCGCGGCGCTATGTCGGCCGGATCGAGGCGGCGCAGCCCGAGGGTCCGCTGACGCTGCTCGGCTGGTCTCTGGGTGGCATCATCGCCCATGCCATTGCCGCGGAGGCAGAGCGCCGGGGCCGCGAGGTGGCGCGGCTGGTGCTGCTCGATGCCTACCCGTCGGAGTGCTGGCGCGATGAGCCCGAGCCCGACGAGACCGCGGCGCTGCGCGCGCTGCTCGCCATCGCGGGCTTCGATCCCGAGGCCCATGCCGGGCTCGACAGCCGCGCCGCGATCCTCGACTTCCTGAAGGCGGCGGGGCACCCGCTGGGGCAGGTGCCGCGGGCGGTGCAGGACGGGGTGATCCGCTCGGTGCAGGCCACCAACGCGCTGGTGCGCGGCCATCGCGAGCCGCGCGTGCGCGCGCCGCTCCTGCATGTGGGCGCACTGCGCGACCAGGCCGGCACCAACCGCAGCGCCGCGCTCTGGCAGCCCTTCGCGGGCGACGTGGAGAGCCTGCCGCTCGACTGCCACCACCCCGACCTGATCGCGAGAGAGATCGTCGCGGCCTACCTGCCGGCGCTTTCAGACGCGGTCGAGCCGGTGCTCGCCCGGCCTGAAGGCGCGGCATAGGCGCGTGTCGCGGTGACTTGAAACCGGGCGCCATCGCCGCATCTTCCTGATCGGATGACGAGGGAGGATGGCGTGACCGCGACAGAGGCAACCCGCGATGCGGCGCTGCGTCGGCTCGGCGCCTTTCAGCCGCGCATGGGGCGCGACTATGCCGAGCTGCGGAATTTCGATCTCGGCGCCGGTGCGCATGATCATGTCTCGACGCTCTCGCCCTACCTGCGCCGGCGGCTGCTGACCGAGCGCGAGACCATCGCTGCGGCGCTTGAGGCGCACGGGCCGGAGGCTGCCGGGGCGTTCATCGCCGAGGTGGCCTGGCGCAGCTATTTCAAGGGCTGGCTCGAGCAGCGGCCGCAGGTCTGGGACGCATATCGCGACGGGCTCGCGCGCGATCTCGCGAAGCTGGAGCGGGATGCGGCGCTGCGCGCGCGTGTGGCGCAGGCCTGCGAGGGGCGCACCGGGATCGCCGGCTTCGATGAATGGGCCGCCGAGCTCAACGAGACCGGCTACCTGCACAACCACGCCCGCATGTGGTTTGCCTCGATCTGGATCTTCACGCTCAAGCTGCCCTGGCGGCTGGGGGCGGATTTCTTCCTGCGTCAGCTGCTCGACGGCGACCCGGCCTCGAACACCTGCAGCTGGCGCTGGGTTGCCGGGTTGCACACGCGCGGCAAGCATTACGAGGCGCAGGCCGCCAACATCGCGCGCTTCACAAGGGGCCGGGTGCAGCTGCCCGAGGATTGTCTGGCGCAGGCGACCGCGCCACTCGATGCGCCGCTGCCGGAGCGGCAGGCGCTGCGCCCGGTCTCGGCCCCGCGCGACGGGGTGCCGACGCTGCTGCTGCTGACCGAGGAGGAGTGTCAGCTCTCCGATTTCGCGCCGGAGCGGCTCGACCTGAGGGGCGTGCTCGGCCTCAAGGCCAGCGCGCTGCGCTCGCCGCTGCCGGTGGCGCAGGCGGTCTGCCGCTTCGAGGCGGCGGCGCTGGAGGATAGCGCCGGGCGGCTTGGGGCCGAGCCCGCGTGGGACGCGGCCGGCGACCCGGTGGGGCTGGTGCGCCATGCGCAGGCGGTCGGGGCGGCGCAGATCGCCACCGGCTACATCCCGACCGGCCCGCTGCACGACTGGATCACGGCGGCGAGCCCGGCGCTCGAGGCGGCGGGCATCGCCCTGACCGAATGGCGGCGCGACTGGGATGCGCTGGTCTGGCCCCATGCCACGGCGGGGTTCTTCAAGCTGCGCAAGCAGCTGCCGCACATCCTCTCGCAGGCGGGGCTGACATGAGCGAAGACCGCCCCGGCGCCAGGCCCGTCCCGATCCCCTCCGGCCGAATGACACGGGCGCTGCGGCTCGGCGGCATGGCCGCGGGCATCGCCGGCAACATGGCGATGGGTGCGCTCGGGCAGGCGGGGCGCGGCAGCCGCCCGGAGATGCGCGGCCTGTTGCTGACTCCGACGAACCTCACCCGCGTCGCCAACGAGCTGGCGCGAATGCGGGGCAGTGCGATGAAGCTCGGCCAGCTGATCTCGATGGACAGCGGCGAAGTGCTGCCGCCGGAGCTTGCCGAGATCCTTGCCCGGCTGCGCGATCAGGCCGATTTCATGCCTCCGAAGCAGCTCCGCGACGTGCTCGACGCGGCCTGGGGTCCGGGCTGGCGGCGGGCGTTTCGCGCTTTCGACGTGCGCCCGGTGGCGGCGGCGAGCATCGGGCAGGTGCACCGTGCCGAGCTGGCGGACGGGCGCGAGGTGGCGATCAAGGTGCAGTATCCCGGCGTCGCGCGAAGCATCGACAGCGACGTCACCAATGTCGGCGCGCTGCTGAAGCTCTCGGGGCTGCTGCCCAAGGGGTTCGAGCTGGCGCCCTATCTCGACGAGGCGCGGCGGCAGCTGCATGAAGAGACCGATTACGTCCTCGAGGGCCGCCAGCTGCGCCGCTTCTCCGAGTTGCTGGCCGGGGATCCGCGCTTCGTCTTGCCCGAGTGGCACGAGGATTGGAGCACGCCGCGGGTGCTCACGATGAGCTGGTGCCCCGGCCACCCGATCGAGAGCCTCGTCGGCGCGCCGCAGGAAGAGCGCAACCGGGTCGCCCAGGCCCTGATCGCGCTGTCGCTGCGCGAGATCTTCGGCTTCGGCCTCACCCAGAGCGATCCGAACTTCGCCAATTTTCGCTACCAGCCCGAGACCGGGAAGATCGTGCTGCTCGATTTCGGCGCGGCGCGGGGGCTCGATCCGGGGGTGATCCGCGACGGGCGCGCCCTGCTGCGGGCCGGGCTCGACGATGACCCTGGCGCGCTGCTTCGTGCTCTCGAGGCGCTGCGGATCGCCGCGCCGGGGGATGGGTTCGGCCCGAGGCTGGCGGAGTTGACGCGGATGCTCTTCGCGGCGCTGCGGGCCCCCGGTGGCTACGATTTCGCCAACCCGAGTCTGCGCGAGCGGCTGCGGGCGGAGGGGCTGAAGCTCGCCGAGGCCGGCTACCTGCCGCCCGATCCGCCGATGGACGTGCTCTACCTGCAGCGCAAGCTCGGCGGCATTTCCCTGCTGGCGACGCGGCTCGGCGCGGTGCTGCCGCTAGAGGCGGAGCTGCGCGCCCATCTCGGCTGAGCGCGGGCAGGCTCAGAGCCAGCCGCGAATGCGCGCGGCCACGCGGTCGACCGAAAGCCCGTACATATCGTGCAGTGTTGGCAGGGCGCCGGCCTCGAGGAAGGCGTCGGGCAGGCCGATCATCCGGAAGGACGGCGTCACGCCCGCCTGCAGCAGCGTCGCCGCCACCGCCTCGCCCAAGCCGCCGTTGACGCTGTGGTTCTCGGCGCTGACCACCAGCCGCCCGCCGCGCCCGGCCTCGGCCAAGATCGTGTCGGCGTCGAGCGGCTTGATCGTGGGCACGTGCAGAACCGCGACGTCTACGCCGTCCTTCGCCAGCGCCTCGGCGGCGTCGAGGGCGCGCATGGTCATGATGCCCGAGGCGATGACCAGCACGTCGCGCCCGTCGCGGATCATCTGGGCACGGCCCAGCTCGAACCTGTAGTCGGGCTTGTGACGGGTCAGCACGCTCGGCACCTTGCCGCGCAGCAGGCGGGCATAGACCGGGCCGGGATGGGCGATCATCGCGGGCACCATGCCGGTCACGTCGCAGGCATCGCAGGGGTCGATCAGCACCATGTCGGGCAGGCCGCGGAAGATCGCCAGATCCTCGGTGGCCTGATGGCTGGGGCCGTAGCCTGTGGTGAGGCCGGGCAGGGCGCAGGCGATCTTGACCGGCAGGTTTTCCTCGGCGATCGCCATGGCAATGAAGTCATAGGCCCGGCGGGCGGCGAAGACCGCGTAGGTGGTGGCAAACGGGATGAACCCCTCGCGCGCCAGCCCGGCAGCGGCGGAAAACAGCAGCTGCTCGGCCATGCCCATCTGGTAGAAGCGCTCGGGCAGGGCGTTGGCGAAGACATGCAGGTCGGTGTATTTCGACAGGTCCGCCGACAGGCCGACGATGCGCGGATCGTCCTTTGCCGCCTCGACCAGCGCCTGACCGAAGGGGGCGGAGACGGTGTCGTAGCCCTCCGCCGCCAGCGAGGCGATCATGGCGGATGTGGCGACGGGCTTGCCCTCGGGCACGGTGCGCGGCTGGTATTTGCGGGCTTTCGAGGCGTGGGTCATTGCGGCTTTCCTTGTTCCAGCCGGTCGAGCGCGCGGGCCCACTCCCCGGGCTCGACCCGGACGAAATGGTTCTGCTCACGGGCCTCTAGGAAATCGACGCCCTTGCACATGCGCGTGTTGCAGATGATGACGCGCGGCTTCGGCTCGGGCAGGGCGCGGGCGGTGTCGAAGGCCGCGACCAGCGCGCCGAGGTCATTGCCGTCGACCTCCTGCGCGTGCCAGCCGAAGGCCTCCCACTTGGGGGCTTCGGGGCCTTGGGCGAGCGCGTCGCGCGACGGGCCGTCGGCCTGCTGGTTGTTGAAATCGACGAGGCAGATCAGGTTGTCGAGCCGCCATTGCACCGCCGACATCACCGCCTCCCAGGTCGAGCCCTCGCCAAGCTCGCCATCGGACATCAGGTTGTAGACAAAGCGATCCGAGCCCTTGCGCTTCAGCCCCAGCGCCGCGCCCACGGCGATGCCGAGCCCGTGGCCCAGCGAGCCGCCGGTGATCTCCATGCCCGGCGTGTAAGAGGCCATGCCCGACATCGGCATCCGGCTGTCATCCATTCCATAGGTGGCAAGCTCTTCCTCGGGCAGGATGCCAGCCTCCATGAGGGCGGCATAGAGCGCGATGGCGTAGTGTCCGATCGAGAGGTAGAAGCGGTCGCGCCCCTCCCATTCCGGATCGTCGGCGCGCCAGTCTATGGCGTGGAAATACGAGGTGGCGAGCACGTCGGCCACGCCGAGCGCCTGCCCGACATAGCCCTGCCCCTGCACCTCGCCCATGAGCAGCGCCTTGCGACGGATGTTCCAGGCGCGCCTCTCGAGCGAGACGTTCGAGACCGCTGCGTCGGGACGTGTCATGACCTGTCCTTTCTTGGTGGGATACGCCCGGCCCGCGAGGACGCGCCGGGCCCGAGATCAGTGGCGCGCCGCGTCGGTCATGGCGACGAGCATCACATGCGCCGAGGCCGCGCCAGGGTCCATGTGCCCCAGCGAGCGCGCTCCGAGCTTGGCCGAGCGGCCTCGGCGACTCTCTATCTCGGCGGTGTAGTCGCGGCCGTTGCGGGCGCCCGCGCAGGCGGCCTCGAGGCAGGCGAGCACGTCGCCGCCCGATTGCAGCGCCTCCTTAGCCTTGGCCACCGCCGGCACCCAGGCGTCGATCATCGTCTTGTCGCCAACCTGCGCGCCGCCGCGCGACTGGATGCCGGTGCAGATGCCCTCGATCCACGCCACGGTGGCGGCGGCGTCGAGGTTGAGCCGGTCGGAGACCATCGCGCCCGCCTTGCGGAACGCCGAGGCATAGAGCGGCCCCGACGAGGCGCCGACCGCATCGAGAAACGCCTTGGCCATGCGCTCGGAGATCTCGGTCACGGTCTCGTCTCGTGGATCGGCCAGCTCCTTGCGCACGGCGGTCCAGCCGATATCCATGGTGACGCCGTGATCGCCGTCGCCGATGACGCCGTCGAGCTCGGAGAGCCAGTCGCGATTGTCCCGGATCGCCGCGCCCATCGCCAGCATCATGACGCGGAATCGCTCGGGCGTGATCGGGCCGTCGGTGGCGAGGCTGGCGTGATCGACCGAGGCGCCGACCCCGGCGCTGGCATGGTCGCGGCGGGTGAGCGTTCCGGCGGGGGCGAGATCGCCCGCCACGGTGAGCGCCGGGGTGCGGCAGGGGGTGTCGAGCAGCGCCTTGAGGTCGTCGTCGAGCTTCAGGAGCGTGATCGAGGCGCCGGCCATCTCGAGCGAGGTGCAGTATTCCCCGACCCAGGCGAAATGGATGCCGATGCCGCGCGCCTCGAGGATCCTGGCGGCGCGCCGGTGCAGCAGGTAGAGCTCGAGCGGGCCGGTGGCGCCGAGCCCGTTGACGAGCACCGCGACCTCGTCGCCATGGGTCAGGCCCATGTCGGCGAGGATTGCCTGCATCAGCTCCTCGGCCACCTCGTCGGCGGTCTCGAGCTTGCCGCGGCGCATGCCGGGCTCGCCGTGAATGCCCATGCCGATTTCCATCTCGTCATGGCCGAGCTCGAAATTCGGCTTGCCGGTCTGCGGCAGCGAGCAGGCGCTGAGTGCCACGCCCATCGAGCGGCAATTCTCGTTGGCCCTGGTGGCGGCGGCGACCACGCCGGCGAGGTCGCGGCCCTGCTCGGCGGCGGCGCCGGCGATCTTGAAGACGAAGAAATCGCCCGCGATGCCGCGCCGCTCGCCCTCGCGGCCCTTGGGGGCGGAGGCGACATCGTCGGTGACGGCGAAGGAATGTGCCGGCACGCCCATGGCTTCGCATTCTTCGGCGGCCATGTCGAAATTCATCACGTCGCCGGTGTAATTGCCGTAGAGAAACACCACGCCGGCCCCGCCATCGACGGCGCGGGCGGCGTCCATGATGTGCTCTGGCGAGGGCGAGGCGAAGACATTGCCCACCGCCGCCGCATCGGCCAGCCCGCGCCCGACATAGCCGGCGAAGGCGGGCTCGTGCCCCGAGCCGCCGCCGATCACGATGCCGACCTTGCCGTCGCGCGGGCCGTCCTTCGCGACGATGGCGCGCCCGGTGGCGCCCTCGACCTTGAGCATGTGCGGATGCGCCAGCAGCATGCCCTCGATGGCTTCGGGGATGATGTCTTCGGGTGCGTTGATGAGCTTCTTGGTGCGGATGTCGTCGGTCATGTGGGCCTCCCCCCTCATTGGACGAATGTCTTTGCGGCGGCTGTGGTCTGCTCGATCCAGGGCTGCTCCTTGGCGATGGCGTCCTCGAGCGTGCCGCCCTCGATCATCAGCCAGTGCTCGAGGATGACGCTCATGTCCTTCGGGCAATGGGCGAGCTGGTCGAGCGTCCAGCGGATCGGCGCGCGCCCCGTCCCGAGCGGCACGCCGTGGATGCGGAAGCCGACGCCATAGGTGTCGGGCGTGATCTCGTAATCCTTGAGATGCAGGTTGATGGTGTAGGGCGCGAGCAGCGAGATGGTCTTCTCCGGCCACTCGTTCGCGCAGATCGAGTTGGCCACGTCGAGGCAGACGCCCAGATGATCGTCGCCCACCGCCTCCAGCAGCTCGACCATGCGCGGGCTGGGGTAATTGAAGTGGTTCTCGATGGCGATTTTCATGCCGGCGGCGCGGGCGGCATCGACCCGCGGACGCAGCGCCTCGGCGAGCTCCGGCACCGGCATGTGGCCATCGGCCTCGTCGAGCGCCACGCGCAGGATCTTCGCATGCAGGCGCTTGCCGATCTCGATGTAGCGGTCGACCTCGTCGGCATCGAAGCACTGGGTGCCAAGCTCGAGCGCCAGCCCCTTCTCCTGCGCGAGTTCGAAGAGCCGGTGATGATCGGCCGGCTCGAGCCGGTCGAGCGGCATGTTGTCGGCATATTGCACGACGCTCAGCCCCAGCGCCTCGGCGCGGTCGAGCAGGTCGAAGGCGCTGAGCGGGCGGGCGGGGCGTTGGTCCTTGATGCCAATGGACCAGCGATAGGCGTAGCTGCCCAGTCCGAGTTTCATGATGTCCTCCCAAGTTCCGTCTGCGCCGGTGTCGCGGGGGGACGACCGGCGCGGATGACCAGAAGGGATAGCCGGTTTCGGGCGTCGTAGCTTTGAAGTTCTCCTAACAAGCTCGTTAAGTTTCATTCATTTATTCGCGGCCCCAGCTTTGTCATGGTCCTTCAAACCGCGGCAGGGGAGAGCCGCAGGGGAGGACCAGCATCACAGCCATATCCCCGGGGGATACCGCGCGGCCCGGCCGCCGCTGCCCCCTTGCCCGCAGAGATACCGGACCGGCATGGGCCGTCCGCACGCAGACCGAGCGGGGAGGCCCGCCGAGAGACAGAAGGAAGACCAGATGGGACTGCTGAGTGGAAAATTCGCCATCGTGACCGGTGCCGCCAGCCCGCGCGGCCTTGGCAAGGCGACGGCGAAGCTGTTTGCCGAGCACGGCGCGACCGTTGCGATCACCGATCTTGACGAGGCGCAGGCGCAGGCCGCCGCCGCCGACCTGCCGGGCGAGGGCCATGTGGGCATGGCCTGCAACGTCACGGACAAGGACGCCTGCTTCGCCGTCGCCAAGGCGCTGATCGAGAAGTTCGGCGCGGTCGACATCCTCGTGAACAACGCCGGCATCACCCAGCCGCTCAAGATCATGGAGATCGCACCCGAGAATTACGATGCGGTGACCGATGTGAACCTGCGCGGCACACTCTACATGACGCAGGCGCTGATCCCGCACTGGCGCGAGCGCCAGACCGGCTCGGTGGTCAACATGTCATCGGTTTCGGCGCAGCGCGGCGGCGGCATTTTCGGCGGCCCGCACTACTCTGCCGCCAAGGCCGGCGTGCTGGGCCTCACCAAGGCGATGGCGCGCGAGCTGGCGCCCGACGGCGTCCGGGTCAACGCGATCTGCCCCGGCTTCATCGCCACCGACATCACCGCCGGCAAGCTCACCGACGAGATGCGCGCGCAGGTTCTGGCCGGCATCCCGATGGGCCGCGCCGGCACCGCCGACGACGTGGCGGGCTGCGCCCTGTTCCTGGCCTCGGAGCTCTCGAGCTACTGCACCGGCACCGAGGTCGACGTGAACGGCGGCTCGCTGATCCACTGATCCCACGCAGGGAGGAAACACCTCCCGTCGCCATTCAGCGGTTCACGCGGGCGGCGGGACACCGTATCTCCGGGCGGGAGGACTGCCCGGGGGCAAGCCGGAGATACCGGCGCGGGGCCCATGCGCCCCGGACCAACCAAGGAGGAGACACCATGAAATTCACCCTGACCGGCGCGCTTCTTGCCGCCACCGCCCTGAGCTCTGCCCCGGCCTTCGCCGATGAGGTGATCTTTGCCCACGGCGCCAACCCCGGCAACCCGCGCTACGCCGCGGCCGAGATGTTTGCCGACCTGGTGCCCGCCTGCACCGGCGGCGAGACCACCGTCAATGTCGCGGCCTCGGCCACCATGGGCAACGATGTCGAGATGCTGACCTCGGTCGCCGGCGGCGTCATCCAGATGTCGGCCAACAGTCAGGGCCCGCTGGCGCAGATCGTGCCAGAGGCCGGGATGCTCGGCCTGCCCTTCCTGTTCGAGGACCTGCCCACCGTGTGGAGCGTGCTCGACGGCGAGGTCGGCGAGATGCTCGACCAGAAGGCGCAGAATGCCGGGCTGAAGATCCTGACCTTCTGGGACAACGGCATCCGCCACGTCTCCCACACCTCGAAGAACGTGCCGACCCCGGCCGATCTCCAGGGCATGCAGATCCGCACGCCCTCGGACGAGACCACCATCGCCGCCTTCGAGGCGCTCGGCGCGTCGCCGGCACCGCTGGCCTGGTCCGAGCTGCCCACCGCGCTGCAATCGGGCGTGTTCGAGGGGCAGGAAAACCCGCTGACCAACATCTACTCGGCCAAGCTGCACGAGATCACCCCCTACATCACCCTGACCGGCCACAAGTATGAATCCACCCCGGTGGTGGCCTCGATGGTCTGGTGGTCGGGCCTCGACGAGTCGACGCAGGCGTGCATCCAGGGCGCGGCCGAGCAGGCGGGCTGGTATCAGCGCGGCCTGTCGCTGAGCCAGGGCAAGTCGCTGCGCGAGACGATGGAAGCCGAGGGCGCGACCTTTGCCGAGGTCGAGGACCGTCAGGCCTTCATCGACGCCACCGCCGGGGTCTACGACCAGTATGAAGGCCAGTATGGCGACCTGATCGGGGCGCTGCGCGAGGCCACCCAGTGACCGGCGAAAGCCCCACCAAGGGGAGCGGCCCGCGCCGCTCCCTGCTGCGCCTGCTCCACGTGGTGGAGCGGGTGATCGAAGGCTCGGGCGCGGCGATCATCTTCGCCACGCTCTCCTTCACCTTCTGCGCACTGCTGGTCAACGTGGTGCTGCGCTATGCCTTCGGCAGCGGCCTGGCCTGGGCCTACGAGATCCACGCCATCCTGTTCCCGTGGCTGGTGGCCGGCGGCATCGCCGTGGCTTCGGTGCGCGGCTGGCACATCTCGGTCGACGCGCTGATCGGCATCCTGCCGGACGCGGCGAAACGCGCCGTGGCGCTGCTGGTCTCGGTTGCGATCCTGGCCATCGCGGTGACGGTGATCCGCACCAGCGGGCCGATCATCAAGGCCTCGCAGTTCCAGCGCCTCTCCGAGATCCCGGTGTCGCAATACTGGGGCTATATCAGCCTCTACTACGCCTTCGGCGCGATGGCGGCGCAGGCGGTCATCACGCTGGCGCGGCAGATCCTCGCCCCGGATTACGACCGCGACCTGCCGCAGCAAAGCTTCAGCTGAGAAAGTCCCCGACATGGTCAAGCTCCTGATTATCGTGTTCCCGGTGCTGCTCTTGGTCTCGGTGCCCGTGGCCCATGCCATGCTCGGCGCCACCGCCTTCGCGCTGTGGATGGAGGGCAAGCCGATGGCGGTGATCGCGCAGCGGCTCTATTCGCCGACCCAGAGCTTCCCGATGCTGGCGATCCCGTTCTTCATCCTCGCCGGCAGCCTGATGATGTCGGGCCGCTTCGGCGAGCATCTAGTAACCATCGCCAAGCTGCTGGTCGGCCGCTTCAAGGGCGGGCTGGCACAGGTCTCGATCATCGGCTCGGTGATGTTCGGCGGCGTCTCGGGCTCGGCGGTGGCGGATGCCTCGGCGCTCGGCAACGCGCTGATCCCGGTGCAGAAGAAGGAGGGCTATCCGGGCGGTTTCGCCGCCGCGGTCAACGCCTCCTCCTCGACCGTCTCGGTGCTGATCCCGCCCTCGATCCCGTTGATCCTCTACGGGCTGGTCTCCAACACCTCGATCATCGACCTCTTCGTCGCCGGGATCCTGCCGGGCGTGATGCTGGGCATCGGAATGTTCACCGCCGTGTGGTGGGTGGCGCGCCGCCTCAACCTGCCGACCGCCGAGGTGCCCGGCGGCTTCCGCGCCTACAAGGGTGAGCTGCTGCACGCGATCCCGGCGCTGCTGATGCCGATCTTCGTCATCGGCACGCTGCGCTTCGGCATCGCCACGCCCACCGAGGTTTCGGTGATGGCTGTGGCCTATGCGCTCTTCGTCTCGGGGGTGATCTATCGCGACCTGTCTCTCAAGGACATTTGGCGCGCGATGATCGACACCGGCGTGATGACCGGCGCGGTGCTGATCATCATCATGGCCTCCTCGGCGATCCAGTGGATCCTCACCGCCGAGCGCACGCCGCAGACGCTGGCGATCTGGGTGACCGAGACCCTGAGCGAGCCGTGGATGGTGATCCTGGCGCTGAACCTCGTGATGATCATCGTCGGCACCTTCCTAGACCTGCCGGCGGCGGTGCTGCTCCTGGGGCCGCTCTTCGTCACCATCGCCAACGCCATCGGGCTCGACCTGGTGCAGCTCGGGCTGATGATGGTGGTGAACCTCGCGGTTGGGCTCTACACGCCGCCCGTGGGCACCACGCTGTTCATCTCGGCGGCAATCGCGCAGACCGGGATCGGCTCGGTGGTGAAATCACTGCTGCCGTTCTACGCGGTGTCGATCGTGGTGCTGCTGCTGATCTCCTACGTGCCCTTCCTGACCATCTACTGAGGCTCCCGGCGACCGCGACCTCCTCTTCCGCGCGGGCGTCTCGCGGCCCCGGCCCCCGCCAGCTTCCGGGCGATGTGTCTCAGTCGGAGGTAAACTCCTCGCCCGGAAGCTGGCGGCCCTGCTGCTCGTCAATGCGCAGGCCGAACCCGGTGACCAGATCGCGGGCACGGGCGTCATGCGCGGCGCCGAGCTCGCGGATCCAGTCGGAGAAGATCCGCACGATGCGGCGGTTGGTGTGGCGCGCCGGGCAGACCAGCCAGTAGGCCGGGAAGCGGATCGCCTCGAAGGCGGTGGAGAGCGGCACCAGCGCGCCGCTTTCCAGCTCGGGCAGGGCCAGGGTCGTGCTCTCGAGCACCACGCCCGCGCCGTCGGCGGCGAGCTGCAGCGCCATCGAGGAGCGGTCGAGCCGCAGCGGATAGACCATGCGCTCGCCCATCACCCCATGCCGCGCCAGCCAGAAATCCCAGCGGTAGTGCGTCTTGACCGAGTCGATCAGTTGGGCCTGCCGCAGCTGCCCGATGGGATCGTCGGAGAGCGCGCGCAGCTGCTCGAGATAGGCGGGCGAGCACATCGGCAGCACCACGTCATGCATCACCGGCTCCTGGTGCAGCCCCGACCAGCCGCCCTCGCCGTAGCGCAGATCGAGATCGACCACTTCGGTCTCGAAATCGGAGAAATCCGGCGCCGCGTCGATGCGCACCTGCCAGTTCGGCGTCAGATCGAGGAATTCCTTGAGGCGCGGCGCCAGCCAGCGCACGGCGAAGGAAGGCGAGACCCGCAGGATGAAATGCCGCGCCTCGCGCTGGCGCTGGATCGCCTGCCGCACGTCGCGCATCATCCGAAACGCCTGGCTGGTGGTCTGGAACAGCCGCTCGCCATCCGAGGTCAGCGACAGCCGGCGCTTCTCGCGCCGGAACAGCAACACGCCGAACTGCTGCTCGAACTGGCGGATCTGCTGGCTCACCGCCGAGGGCGAGACGCCAAGCTCCTCCGCCGCCTTCGAGATGCCGCCGAGCCGGGCCACCGCCTCGAAGTAGTTCATCGCGTTGAGATTGATGTCCTTCATCATGAGTGCGGCTTTCCAGTGTCGGGCCAGTGTCGGGCCAGTGTCGAGCTCGGGCCGACTGTGGCCGGGAAAGCGGCGCGCGGCAACCATCGCACGGGCAGCGGGAAGGCCGCTTGGGGAGGCGCGCGCGATGCTCTCTTGATTTGTCATACAGATAATGCAAGTCATATGTCAGAAATCAAAGGGTGGAGCGTCATGTCTGACAGAAGCGCTGCCAGACCGCATCCCGCCCGGCCGGATGACATGCAGGAGGATCATCATGCTGACCGTCGAAACCCGCCACGCCATTCATCCCGATCATGCCAAGGGGATGGATACCGCTGCGCTGCGGACGCATTTCCTTGGCGAGGGGCTGTTCGCCGAGGGCGAGATCCGTCTCGTCTACACCCATTACGACCGCTTCACGCTGGGCGGGGCGGTGCCCGCCGGCGGCACGCTGACACTCGACAAGGTCGAGGAGACCAAGACCGACAGCTTCCTCGATCGCCGCGAGATGGGCATCGTCAATATCGGTGAGATCGGCACCGTCGAGGCCGGTGGCGAGACCTACGAGATGAACCGCGGCGACGTGCTCTATCTCGGCATGGGCAGCGGCGCGGTGCGCTTCGGCGGGCAGGGCCGCTTCTACATCACCTCGGCCCCGGCGCACCGGACGCTGCCGTCGCGGCTGGTGACGGTGGCGGAGTGCGTCGAGGTCAAGATGGGCGCGGCAGAGACCTCCAACAAGCGCACCATCAAGCAGTTCATCCACCCGCAAGTGATGGAGAGCTGCCAGCTGATCCTCGGCTATACCTCGCTCGAGGAGGGCTCGGTCTGGAATACCATCCCGAGCCACATCCACGACCGGCGCATGGAGGCCTATCTCTATTGGGGCATGGACGAGGAGGCGCGCGTGCTGCACCTGATGGGCGCGCCCGACGAAACGCGGCACCTCTTCGTTGCCGACGAGCAGGCGGTGCTCTCGCCGAGCTGGTCGATCCACTCGGGCGCCGGGATCGGGGAATACACCTTCATCTGGGCGATGGCGGGCGACAATGTCGATTATACCGACATGGAGTTCATCCAGCCGAAGGATCTGCGCTGATGGGCGGGCCGTTTTCCCTCAAGGGCCGCAAGGCGCTGGTGACCGGCGCCAATACCGGCATCGGGCAGGCCATCGCGGTGTCGCTGGCGGGGCAGGGGGCGCATGTGGTTTGCGCCGGGCGCCGTGCCTGCGACGAGACCGCGGACGCGATCGCCGCGGCGGGCGGCACGGGCGAGAGCCTGCTGCTCGATTTCGCCGATCCGATGGCTGCGTCCGATATCTTTGACGGGGCGGGCTATTCGATTCTCGTCAACAATGCCGGCATCATCCGCCGCGCCGACTCGGTTGAGTATTCCGAGGCCGACTGGGACGCGGTGATGGACGTGAACCTCAAGGCGCTGTTCTTCACCTGCCAGGCCTTCGGCAAGGCGCTGCTGGCCGACAAGGCGCCGGGGGCGGTGATCAACATCGCCTCGCTGCTGTCGTTCCAGGGCGGCATCCGGGTGCCGGCCTATACCGCGGCCAAACATGGCGTGGCGGGGGTGACCAAGATCCTCGCCAATGAATGGGCGCCGCACCGGATCACCGTCAACGCCATCGCGCCGGGCTATATCGCGACCAACAACACCCAGGCCCTGCGCGACGATCCCGAGCGCGCCGCCGCCATCCTCGACCGCATCCCGGCCGGGCGCTGGGGCGACCCCGCCGATATCGGCGGCACCGCGGCGTTCCTTGCCTCGCCGGCGGCGACCTACATCACCGGGGCGGTTCTCAACGTCGACGGCGGCTGGCTGGCGCGCTGATCCGATCCTCCGACTCCCGGCACGGGCCCCGTCGCATGCGGCGGGGCCTGTTGCATGGTGAGCGGCAAACCTGTCATATCAATCTCGGCGGTGATTTCGCTGCGGGTGCAAAATGAAGTGCCTTAAATCGTTGTAATAATGTATACATTCAAGTCCAAACCATGGCGCTTGACAGTCATCATACAAGTTTGTCATATATCGCTCAGGCAGACACGATATTGCCGACTGTCAGGGAGGACAAAAACATGTTTCGTATGACCACTTCCGCGCTTGCGCTTGCTTTGATTGCCGCCCCCGCCATGGCCGAGACCTGGCGCACCTGGGCGATCCACCCGGAGGGCTATCCCAACGTCACCGCGCTCGAGAGCTTCGCCGAGGACGTTGCCGAGGCCACCGAGGGCCGCATCGAGCCGCAGGTCTATCCGGGTGGCGTGCTGGGCGCGCAGCCCGACGCCATCGAGCAGCTGCGCGCCGGCGCCATCGCCGTCGGCAATTTCAACATGGGCCCGATGGGCGAGATCGTGCCCGCCACCAACGTGCTGTCGCTGCCGTTCATCTTCCGCGATGTCGATCACATGCACGCCGCGATGGATGGCGAGATCGGCCAGCGCTTCTCGGACGCGCTGTCGGAGGCCGGCATCGTCGCGCTGTCTTGGATGGATAGCGGCTCGCGCAGCTTCTACAACACCAAGAAGCCGATCATGACCCCCGCCGATATGGACGGGCTGAAGTTCCGCGTGATGAGCAACGACCTCTACGTGCAGATGGTCGACAGCCTCGGTGGCAACGCCACGCCGATGGCCTATGGCGAGGTCTACCAGTCGCTCAAGACCGGGGTGATCGACGGCGCCGAGAACAACTACCCGAGCTTCGAATCCTCGAACCACTACGAGGTGGCGAAGTACTATTCCATCACCAATCACCTGATCATCCCCGAGTGCATCTGCGTGGCGAAATCGGTCTGGGACGAGACCTCGCCCGAGGATCAGGAGCTGGTGCGCGAGGCGGCGGTGGCCGCGGCGCTGGAGCAGCGTGAGCTCTGGGCCGAGCGCTCGGAGGCTTCCAAGGCGCAGGTCATGGAGTCGGGCGTCGAGGTCAACGAGGTCGAGGATCCGATGGCGTTCCAAAGCGCGATGGAGCCGGTCTATGCCAAGTTCATCGAGGCCAACCCGGATCTCGAGCAGCTGATCCGCGACATCCAGGCGGTCGAGTAAGCGGCCTTGCGCGCCCCGGCCTCCGGGCCGGGGCGTCACGACGGGACGGGGGAGGGAGCGATGCTTCCACAGGACAAGGCACCGGCCGAGATGGGCCGCGTCGAGCGGGCGCTCGATCTGCTCGCCAAGGGCTGCGTGGCGGTGGCCGGCACCGGGCTGGTGGTGCTGGTGGCGATCTTCGGCTGGCTGGTCTGGGGGCGCTACGTGATGAACGACACCCCCACATGGGTCGAGCAGGTGGCGCTTCTGCTGGTGGTCTGGATCACCTTCCTCGGCGGCGCTGCCGGGGTCTGGACGCAGAGCCACCTGTCGATCGATTTCATCCGCGAGATGCTGCCGCGCGCGCTCCGCGTGCCGCTGCACTGGCTGGCGCTCCTGGGCATGCTGATCTTCGGGCTCGTGCTGTTCTGGCAGGGCTGGACCCTGGCCGAGAGCCTCTGGCCGCGCCGCGTTCCGATGCTGGGCATTACCGAGGGGCTCCGGGCGCTTCCGATGGCGATCTGCGGCGCGCTGACGGCGATCTTCACACTCTATCAAGCGGTGGCGCTGGCCACCGCCAAGACTTGACTGGCAAGGACTGAACCCATGGGTCTGGCACTTCTCTTCGGGCTGTTCTTCTTCGGCCTGCTGACCGGCATGCCGGTGGCCTTCGCCCTCGGGCTCGCCACGGTGGGCGGCTTCCTCTACGAGGGCCTGCCGCTGTTCATCGGCTTCCAGCGCGTACTGTCGGGGATCTCGGTGTTCTCGCTGCTGGCGATCCCGTTCTTCATCTTCGCCGGCGAGCTGATGATGCAGGGCGGCATCGCCGGCCGCCTCGTGCGGCTGGCAAGCTACGCGGTGGGCTGGATGCGCGGCGGGCTCGGCGTGGTCAACGTGGCGTCGTCGATGCTGTTCGGGGGCATCTCGGGCTCGGCCGTGGCCGACACCTCGGCGCTCGGTTCGATCCTGATGCCGGTGATGAAGGAAAAGGGCTACGATCCCGACTACGCCGTCAACGTCACCGTGACCTCCTCGGTGGCCGGCGTGGTGATCCCGCCCTCGCACAACATGATCCTCTTCGCGGTGGCGGCGGGTGGCGTCTCGGTCTCCAAGCTGTTCATCGCGGGCATCGTGCCCGGCGTGCTGATGTGCCTCTGCCTCGGAATCGTCGCCTATGTGGTCGCGGTCAAGCGCGGCTACCCGGCCGAGACCTTCCCCGGCTTCAAGTCGCTGGCGATCTCCACCATCGTGGCGCTTCCGGGCCTGATGACCGCGGTGATCATCGTCGGCGGCGTGCTGTCGGGCGTGATGACGGTGACCGAAAGCGGCGCCTTCGGCGCGATCTGGGCCATCCTGGTGACGATCTTCGTCTACCGCGAACTGACCTGGGAGAAATTCCGCGCCGCCGTGGTGACCTCGGTGCGCACCACCGCGCTGGTGATGCTGCTGGTGGCGACGGCCTCGGCGTTTTCCTACCTGCTCACGCTCTACCGCGTGCCCGATCTTCTGGCGACCGCGGTGACCGGGATCTCCGACAACCCGATCGTCATCCTGCTGCTGCTCAATCTCGTGCTGCTGGGCCTTGGCATGATCATGGACATGGCGGCGCTGATCCTGATCACCACCCCGATCTTCCTGCCCGTCGTCGTCGGGCTCGGCATGGATCCGATCCAGTTCGGCGTCATCCTGATGATGAACCTCGGCCTTGGCCTCTGCACCCCGCCGGTGGGCGCCTGCCTCTTCGTCGGCTGCGTCGTGGGTGGCGTGCGGATCGACCAGGCGGTGCGGACGATCTGGCCCTTCTACCTCGCGATCTTCGGCGCGCTCATGCTGGTCACCTACGTGCCCGCCTTCTCGATGACCCTGCCGGGGCTGATGGAGTGACGATGATGATGAACCGGATCCTGATCACCGGCGCCGCCGGAACCTTGGGGACCATGCTGCGCGAGAAGCTGCGCGGCCATGCCAAGGTGCTGCGCCTGTCGGATGTCGCGGAGATGGCCCCTGCGGGCGCAGGCGAGGAGGTGGTGCCCTGCGACCTCTCCGACGGCGCCGCGGTGATGCGCCTCGTCGAGGGCTGCGACGGCATCGTGCATCTCGGCGGTATCAGCGTCGAGCGCAGCTTCGACCTGATCGAGGCCGCCAACCTGCGCGGCGTCTACAACCTCTACGAGGCGGCGCGTGCCCATGGCCGGCCCCGCATCGTCTTCGCCTCGTCGAACCACACCATCGGCTACCACGACCAGACCACCCGGCTCGACCACAGCGCGCCGCTGCGCCCCGACAGCCTCTACGGCGTGTCGAAGATCTTCGGCGAGGCGGTGGCGAGCCTCTACCACGACAAGTTCGGGCAGGAGAGTGCGCTGGTGCGCATCGGCTCCTGCACCCCCAGGCCGGAAAACTGGCGCATGCTGGCGACCTGGTTCAGCCATGACGATTTCGTCTCGCTGATCGCCGCCGTCTTCGCCGCGCCGCGGCTCGGCTGCACCATGGTCTGGGGCGCCTCGGCCAACGACCACGGCTGGTGGGACAACAGTCACGCCGCCTTCCTCGGCTGGCAGCCGAGAGACAACGCCGCCGCCTTCGCCGACGAGATCGCCCGCACCGTGCCCCGCCCGGGGCCCGGCGAGGCGGTCGCGCGCTACCAGGGCGGCGTCTTCACCGATGAACCCATTCATCCATCCCGCAAGGAGGACTGACATGCTGGACCAAACCTTTACCCCCCACGGCAAGCACCTGATCGCCGGCGACTGGATCGCCTCCGAGACGACCTTCCAGTCCGAGCCCGCGCGCGGCCCGGCCCATGCCTTCAGCATCGGCACGCCGGATCTTGTCGACCGCGCCTGCAAGGCGGCGGAGGAGGCGTTCTGGAGCTACGGTTACACCAGCCGCGAAGAGCGCGCCGCCTTCCTTGACGCCATCGCCGACGAGATGGAGGCCCGCGCCGAGGCCATCACCGAGATCGGCACCCAGGAGACCGGCCTGCCCGAGGCGCGGCTGCAGGGCGAGCGCGGCCGCACCACGGGCCAGCTGCGGCTCTTCGCCGAGCACATCCGCAAGGGCGATTATCTCGACCGCCGGCATGATGCGGCGCTGCCCGACCGCGCGCCGCTGCCGCGCCCCGACCTGCGCATGATGCAACGCCCGATCGGGCCGGTGGCGGTGTTCGGCGCGTCGAACTTCCCGCTCGCCTTCTCCACCGCCGGCGGCGACACCGCCGCGGCGCTCGCCGCCGGCTGCCCGGTGGTGGTCAAGGGCCACTCCGCCCATCCCGGCACCGGCGAGATCGTCGCCGAGGCGATCCGCGCCGCCATCGCGTCCTGCGGCATGCCCAAGGGCGTGTTCTCGCTGATCCAGGGCGGCAAGCGCGATGTGGGTCAGGCGCTGGTGCAGCACCCGCTGATCAAGGCGGTGGGCTTCACCGGATCGCTCGGCGGTGGCCGCGCGCTCTTCGATCTCTGCGCCCAGCGTCCCGAGCCGATCCCGTTCTTCGGCGAGCTGGGCTCGGTCAACCCGATGTTCATCCTGCCGGAGGCGGCCCGCGCCCGCGGCGCCGAGATCGGCTCCGGCTGGGCCGGCTCGCTCACCATGGGCGCCGGCCAGTTCTGCACCAACCCGGGCATTGCGGTGATCGCCACCGGCGCCGAGGGCGACGCCTTCGTCGCCGCCGCCAAGGAGGCGCTCACCGACGCCCCGGCGCAGGTCATGCTGACCGAGGGCATCGCGCAGGCCTATCGCGAGGGTAAGGCGCGGTTCGACGGGCGCAACACCGTCAAGCCGGTGCTCACCACCGCGCAGGAGGGCCGCACCGCGCGCCCCAACCTCTACGAGACCGACGCCGCCAGCTACCTGCAGGATCACGCGCTCGGCGAAGAGGTGTTCGGCCCGCTCGGGCTGGTGATCCGCGTCTCATCCGACGAGGAGCGCAGCGCGCTCGCCCGCGGCTTCGAGGGCCAGCTCACCGCGACCATCCACATGGACGCGGGCGACACCCGGGCCGCCCGGGCGCTCCTGCCGATCCTCGAGCGCAAGGCCGGCCGGGTGCTGGTCAACGGCTTTCCCACCGGCGTCGAGGTGGCCGACACCATGGTGCATGGCGGGCCCTACCCGGCGAGCACCAATTTCGGCGCCACCTCGGTCGGCACGCTCTCGATCCGCCGCTTCCTGCGCCCGGTCTGCTACCAGAACGTCCCCGAGGGCGTGCTGCCCGACGACCTGACCTGACCCAGCCGCGGGGCGCGCGCATCACGGGCCGCGCCCCCTCTCACCCGGCCCGCTCTTCTTCTGGCCGAAAATATCCCGGGGTGAATTGGCCGCAGGCCAAGAGGGGCAGTGCCCCTGCACCCCGCCAATAGAGGACTGCCCAATGGACCCCCAACAGATCAAGACCGCCCTCGGATCCGGCCTTCTCTCCTTCCCGGTGACGCCGTTCGATGCCGAGAACCGCTTCGCCCCCGAGCCCTACAAGGCGCATGTGGAATGGCTCTCCGGGTTCGACGCCCCGGTGCTCTTCGCCGCGGGCGGCACCGGCGAGTTCTTCTCGCTCACCCCCGAGGAGATCCCGGCCATCGTCTCCGCCGCCAAGGAGGCCGCCGGCAGCACCGCCATCGTCTCGGGTTGCGGCTACGGCACCGAGATCGCGGTGGGGATCGCGAAATCGGTCGAGAAGGCCGGCGGCGACGGTATCCTGCTGCTGCCGCACTACCTCATCGACGCGCCGCAGGAAGGGCTCTACGCTCACGTCAAGGCGGTCTGCGATGCGACGGGGATGGGGGTCATGGTCTACAACCGCGACAATGCGGTGCTGCAAGCCGACACGCTGGCGCGGCTCTGCGATGCCTGCCCCAACCTCGTAGGCTTCAAGGACGGCACCGGCGATATCGGCCTGGTGCGGCAGGTCACCGCCAAGATGGGCGACCGGCTGACCTATCTCGGCGGCATGCCCACCGCCGAGCTCTTCGCCGAGGCTTATCTCGGCGCCGGCTTCACCACCTACAGCTCGGCCGTGTTCAACTTCGTCCCGGCGCTGGCCAACAGGTTCTACGCCGCGCTGCGTGCCGGCGACCGCAGCACCTGCGAAGACATCCTCAAGAGCTTCTTCTACCCGTTCATGGACCTGCGCTCGCGCCGCAAGGGCTACGCCGTTTCCGCGATCAAGGCGGGCGTCCGCCTCGTGGGCTTCGATGCCGGTCCGGTGCGCTCGCCGCTCTCCGACCTCACCGGCGAGGAGGAGGAGATCCTGAAGGACCTGATCGAGGCCCACGCATGAAGATTGCCGAGATCCGCACCCACCTGCTCGAGCACAGGCTCGACACCGCCTTCGAGAGCGCCTCGATGCGCTTCGACAAGCGGGTGCACCTGCTGGTCGAGGTGATCTGCGAGGACGGCACCACCGGCTGGGGCGAGGCGCTCGGCCCGGCCGGGCCCAACGCCGCGGCTATCGCCGCCTATGCCGGCTGGCTCAAGGGCATGAACGCGCTCGAGACCGAGAAGGTCTGGGCGACGCTCTACAACGCACTGCGCGATCAGGGCCAGCGCGGCATCACCGTGACCGCGCTCTCGGCCATCGACATCGCGCTCTGGGACATCAAGGGCAAGGCGCTTGGCCAGCCGGTCTCGGTGCTGCTCGGCGGGCGCTGGCGCGACAGCGTGCGCGCCTATGCCACCGGGTCGTTCAAGCGCGATGGGGTCGACCGGGTGGCGGACAACGCCGCCGAATGCGCCGGCCACGTCAAGGCGGGCTTCCACGCGGTCAAGATCAAGATCGGCTTCGGGATCGACGAGGACCTGCGGGTCATCGAGGCGGTGCGCGACGCCATCGGCCCCGAAACCCGGCTGATGATCGACGCCAATCACGGCTACGACACCATCGAGGCGATCCGCCTCGGCCAGGGCGCGGCGAAATACGGTATCGACTGGTTCGAGGAGCCGGTGGTGCCCGAGCAGCTTTCGGCCTATCGCAAGGTGCGCGAGGGCCAGCCGATCCCGGTCGCGGGCGGCGAGACCTGGCACACCCGCTGGGGCTTTGCCGAGCCGCTGGCCTCGGGCTGCGTCGACATCGCCCAGCCCGATCTCTGCGGCGTCGGCGGCTTCACCGAGGCGCGGCGGGTGGCGGATCTCTGCACCCTCCACGGGGTCCGGCTGGTGCCGCATGTCTGGGGCACCGCGGTGCAGATCGCGGCGGCGCTGCAATTTATGGCGGCGATGGTGCCCAACCCGGTGCGGGTCAACCCGATCGAGCCGATCATGGAGTTCGACCGCACCCACAACCCGTTCCGGCAGGCGGTGGTGACCACGCCCATCGAGCATGATGCGGGCGTCGTCCGCATCCCCGACGCGCCGGGGCTCGGCATCGAGATCGACCGCGACGCGCTGGCGCGCTTCGCGCCGCAAGCGTCATGATCGCGCGCAAGCTCACGGGGGAGAGGCCCCGGACGCCGGTGCCGCGTGGCGCGGTCGATACCCAGATGCACATGTATCTGCCGGGCTTCGCCATGCGCGAGGATGGCGTGGGCCGCCCCGCCGATCCGCTGCCGACGCCCGAGATGTATCGCGAGACCATGCGCTGGCTCGGGCTCGACGCGGTGGTGATCACGCAAGGCAACGCGCATGGCACCGACAATGCCAGCCTGCTCGCCTGCATCGCCGAGATGGGCGATTGCGCGCGTGGCGTTGCGGTGATCACGCCGGAGACCGGCGAGGCCGAGATCGCGCGGCTCTCGGAGGCAGGCATCGTGGGGGCTCGGATCATGGACCTGCCGGGCGGGGCCGTGGGGCTCGACGCGCTCGAGGTGGTCGATGCCATCGCCGCCGATGCCGGCTGGATGATGGCGGTACAGTTCGACGGCTCGGCCCTGCCGGAGCTCGAGCCGCGGCTCAAGGCGCTGAAGTCGCGCTGGGTGCTCGACCATCACGCCAAGATCTTCGACGGCGCCTCGCCCGCGCATGTCGATGTCATCAAGCGGGTGCTCGACGGCGGGCGCTGCTGGTTCAAGTTCGCTGGCTGCTACGAGAGCTCGCGCAGCGGCGGGCCGGACTTCGCCGACATCGCCGAGGTCGCCCGTGAGATCGGCGTGTACGCGCCCGAGCGCATCGTCTGGGGCACCAACTGGCCGCACAATGCCGCTCAGATGAGCGAAGACTATCCCTGCGACGCGGATCTGCTCGATCTGGCGATGTCTTGGCTGCCGGATGACGCCGCACGGCGCCGGACGCTGGTCGACACGCCCCGCGCACTCTTCGGCTTCGGCCCGGTCTGAGCGTATTGGCCCCGGTTCTGCCGGTGCCCGTCGCGGGGCTCAGGCGGTTTCGGCCGCCAGCCCCGCGCGCACGATTTCGGCGGCGGCCATCATCAGCGGGCCCACCCCCTTGGCATCATCCGCGACGATGCGCTCGCGCGTGTAATAGCCCGGTGAGCCGTCGCGATAGACCCCCTCGAAGCCGCCAAGCCCCGCGACGTGGCAGATCCCGGTCATCCGGGTGACGCCCTGCGCCGCCTCGAGCCGGGTCGTGATCAGCGCCTCCCATGCCTTGCGCCCTGCGCTCGCATCCGGGGCAAGGCCGAGCCGCGCGGCGGTGAGCAGCGCGTAGGCGAACATCGCCGAGGCCGAGCTTTCCTCGTAATTGCCCTCGAGCCCGGGCGCGTCGAGCACCTGCGGCCAGAGCCCCGAGCGCGCCTGTTGCGCCACCACCGCGCCCAGAAGCGCCCTGGTGCGGGGAAGGGGCGCGCGGTCGGGTGCGAGCGCGGCCAGATCGACCAGCGCCATCGCCAGCCAGCCCACCGCCCGCGCCCAGACCGCCGCCGAGCGCCCGGTCTCGGGATCGGCCCAGCCTTGCGCCCGGGCGGCATCGTAGCCATGCACGTAGAGTCCCGCCGGCCCCGCCGTCAGATCGAGCGCACGGTCGAGCTGGGCCATCGCATCGTCGATCAGCTCAGGCCGGTCGGTGCGCTGCGCGTACTCGACCTGGAAGGGCAGGCCCATGTAGATGCCGTCGAGCCAGACCTGCTCGGGGTAGCGCTTCTTGTGCCAGTAATTGCCCGCCTGCGTGCGCGGATGCCGGTCGAGCTGCTCGGCCAGCCGCTCGGCGGCGGCCATGTAGCGCGCATCGCCGGTCTCGTCGGCGAGGTGGAACAGGCAGCGTCCGGCGAGGATGTTGTCGATGTTGAATTCCTCGGGGTCGAAGCCCTGCAGCGCGCCGTCGGGGGCGATCTGCGGCGCGGTCAGCCGCAGCAGGTGGTCGCGCCAGCGCGCCTCGCCGGTGGCTTTGTGGAGCAGCACCAGGCCGCGATAGATGCAACCGTCCTCGTAGCACCAGCGACCGCCCTTGTAATGCGTGTAGCGGCTGGCGAAAGCGTCGAAATAGGCGAAGGGGGTCATTGGCTCTCCCGGGCTCTGGCGGTTGTATCGGTGTCCGGCGCGGCGCTGAGGCCGCCGGACCGGATGGCGTGGCCGGGGGCTGTGAGCCCGGCATGTTCGGCCAAGAGGCCCGCGTGCCGCAGCGGCGCGATGCCGGCGGCCATGAGCGGCGGCTCCGGCCGGGCGTCGGGGTCATGCGACAGCACCTCCACCCGCTCGAGCCGGATCGGGCCGAAAGGTGCCTCGGCGAGGCCGAGGAAGGCGCCGAGCGCGTGGGCCAGGCGGGTGATCCGGACGTCGGAAATCTCGATCCGGCCAACCGAGGGTGTGCCGGGGCCCAGGGGCGCGGGGGCGCGGTCCTGCACCCAGGGGGCGTGGCCGTCGGGGTCGCAGAAATAATGCCCGTTGGCGGCGAAGGCGGTGAGCACGCCGTCCATCGAGACATCGTGGAAGCGGATCGCGTCGACAAAGCCGCCACGGCCCCGGCGCGTCTTGATCCTCAGGCCGCGATCGGTTCCGCGCATCTCGCAATGTTCAACCGTCACGTCGCGCACGCCGCCTGACATCTCCGAGCCGATGACCACGCCGCCGTGGCCGCGCTCCATCAGGCAATGGCGCACGCTGATGCGGGCGGTGGGGCGCAGGTGGGCGGCCTCGCCGTTCGGCCCGCGCTTGCCGGCCTTGATTGCGATGCAGTCGTCCCCGACCGAGAAATGCGTGCCGATGATCTCCACATCCTCGCACATCTCGGGATTGAAGCCGTCGGTGTTGGGGCTGTCATGCGGCGCTTCGATGCGCAGCGCCGCGGCGGTGAGCCGGCGGCAGCCCTGCGGGTGGATCGTCCAGGACGGCGCGTTGCGGATGGTGACGCCGATCAGCGCGGTGTCGGTGCAGTCGATCAGGTGCAGGCCGCGCGGACGGCGCGCGCCTTGCCGTGTCTCCTTGGGCCAGGACCACCAGTCGCCGCGGTCGCCGCCGCCGTCGATCGTGCCGGGCCCGGCGATGGTGAGGCCGCTTGCGCCGATGGCGTGGATCGGGGCCGCGAAGCAGGGCTCCGGCAGGCCCTCCCAGCTGCCGAGCATCCCGCCGTCCCGCCAGGCGGGCAGGATCGGCCAGCCCTCGCGCGAGCTCGGGGCGGCGAGCACGGCGCCCTCGGCGAGTTGCAGCGTCATCGCCCCGCGCAGGCAGACCGGTGCGGCGATGAAGCGTCCGGGGGGAACGTGCAGCGTGCCGCCCTCGGGCGTGGCGGCGAGTGCGCGGGCGATGGCGTCGGCATTGGCGCGCGCGGCCTCTGGCGTGTCGGGGGCGTCTGGCACCGCGCCGTGGCTGCGGATGTCGACGAGCCCGGCGCAAGGCATGGTGCGTAAAGGAAGGGGCGCTGCCCCCTCGACCTCGAATAGATGTTCGGTATCGGGCGCCAGCCCGTGCAGCGGCAGCACCACCGTCGAAGCAGCGCCCTGCGCCACCACCGTGCCCGCAACGGAGAGGCGCCACGGGCGGGCGGGGGAGAGCGCATGGCGCGCTCCGGCAAAGGGCAGGCACAGCGCGACGGAGCGCGCGGAACGCGCGGCAAGGCGGACGGGGGTCATGGCGGGACCTTGGATGGGGTTCGGGCAGCGGCCCCGGCCTCGCGACCGGGACCGCACTTGCTCAGGAGTCGAAGCCGCTCAGCACGTCATTGGCGGCGTCGATGATGATCTCGGCGGCCTCGACCTCGTCGATCATGCCGTAGGAGTATTCCTCGAGCGCGTCGATGAAGGCGCCGCGCAGCTCGGGATGCTCGTTGAAGGGCGAGATTGCCGGGCCGCTGGCGGCCATCGCGATCTCATGCGCCTTGACGATCTCGGGCTTGATCATGCCAGCCTCGATCAGCCGGTCGGCGGCGACCTTCGAGGCGGGCAGGCCGCGGGTGTCCTTCAGTGCGTCGATGCCCTGGGCTTCGGTGAGCAGGCAATTGACGATCTGCGCCGCCGCCTCGGGGTTGTCGGAATTGCGCGAGATCGCGAACAGCATCGAGGGCTTGCGATAGGCACCATCGGTCACCGCGTCCTCGAAGCGGATCGGGGCGACGCTGTCGATGGTCTGGCCCTCGGCGAGCGGGTCGGCATATTTGAAATAGGTGGTGTCCCATTCGTAGGAGCCGGCGATGCGGCCCTGCGCCCAGTCCTGCTTCTCGTAGAGATTGACGTTGCCCTCGCCGGCTTCTTGCTGCTGGCTGCGCACCGCGCCAGTCTCGATCAGGCGTCCGTAATGGGCGATGCCGGCGGCCAGCTCCTCCGGGCTCCAGGCGACGCGGTTGGTCTCGGGATCGACCAGGTCCTTGCCGGTCTTCTGCACCACGGCGAGCGTCACCAGAAGCTGCGCCGTCTCCTTCACCGCGTTGAAGAGGTTGTATCCCTCGCCCTGGCTCTCGCGCAGCGTGGCGGCGGCGGAGAAGAACTCTTCCCAGGTCGAGGGCACGGGGATGCCGGCGGCTTTGAGCGTGGTGGTGTTGAAAAAGAACACCCGGCCCGTGGTCGAGAGCGGCAGGCCGTTGAGCTTGCCCTGCACGGTGACGGTGGCGAGCTGGTCGTCGGACCATTGCGACAGGTCGATGGTGTCCGAGAGCTGGGTCAGGTCGTAGAAGCCCTCGCCATCCTGCGAGAACAGCGGCAGCCACGGCCAGTTGACCTGCACGATATCGGCCTCGGTGCCGCCGGCCATCTGGGTGGTCAGCTTCTCGAGATAGCCGTCGAAGCCGGTGAACTCGGGCGCGACGGTGTGGCCGTATTTCTCGCCGCAGACCTTCAGCGCCTCCTGCGTGGCAACGTGGCGGCTCTCGCCGCCCCACCACGACATGCGCAGATCGGCGGCGGTGGCCTGCGAGGCCAGCGTCAGGGCCAGCGCGGTTGTCAGATGCAGTTTCATCGGGGTCCTCCTCCCAAAGGGTCAGCCCTGCGCGCGCAGGGAGACGTTGCGGCCGCTGTCGCGGTCGAAGATGTGGATATTCGCCGCCTCCGGCAGCAGCCGGATGGTGTCGAGCGAGCGATCCATGCGGTCGTATTCGGCGGCGCTGGCGACGGTGGTGACCTCGCGCCCGTCGAGCAGGGCGTGGAGATAGACCTCGTGGCCCATGAACTCGACGCCGCGTAGCTGGGCCGAGAGCGCGCCGTTGATGCCGGTCGCCAGCGTCAGGTGCTGCGGGCGGATGCCAAGCGCGGCGCGCTCGGGCCGGGCGGTGAGGCGGCTGGTCAGCGCCTCGCCAAGCTGGATCACCTGCCCGCCGGTGCGGAAGGCGCCGCCATCCACATGGCCCTCGATGACATTCATCTCGGGGCTGCCGATGAAGCCCGCGACGAAGAGGTTGGCGGGCTGGTGATAGAGCTCCTTCGGCGTCGCGACCTGCATGATGTGGCCGTCCTTCATGACGCAGATGCGGTCGCCCATGGTCATCGCCTCGGTCTGGTCGTGGGTGACATAGACCACCGTGCTGGCCATGCCCTCGCGCTTGAGGCGCTTGTGCAGGTCGGTGATCCGCACCCGCATCGAGGCGCGCAGCTTGGCGTCGAGGTTCGACAGCGGCTCGTCGAAGAGGAACACGTCGGGC
The DNA here is from genome assembly GCF_019801965.1 of Salipiger bermudensis. Classification (GTDB taxonomy): domain Bacteria; phylum Pseudomonadota; class Alphaproteobacteria; order Rhodobacterales; family Rhodobacteraceae; genus Salipiger; species Salipiger bermudensis_A. The sequence continues at coordinate 23,942 of NZ_JAHVIA010000009.1, read as the reverse complement.
TTCTTGATCAGCGCGCGGCCAAGGGCGACCCGTTGCGCCTGACCGCCCGAGAGCTGCTTGGGCAGCCGGTCGAGCAGCGGCTCGATCTCGAGGATCTTGGCGACCTCCTCGACCGCCTTCGCCGCCTCGGCCTTGGAGGCGCCGCCGATGCGCAGGCCGAAGGCGAGGTTGGTGCGCACCTTCATGTGCGGGTAGAGCGCGTAGTTCTGAAACACCATCGCGATGCCGCGCTTGCCCGGCTCGAGCGTGTTGACGATGCGCTCGCCGATGCGGATCTCGCCGGCGGTGACCTCCTCGAGCCCGGCGATCATCCGCAGGGTTGTCGACTTGGCGCAGCCCGAGGGCCCCACCAGCACCATGAACTCGCCCTCCTCGACATCGAGGTTGATCCCGTGCACCGCCTTGAAGGCGCCGCCATAGACCTTTTCGAGATTTCTCAGTTGCAGCCGTGCCATTATCCCTTGATCCCCCCTGCGGAAATGCCCTCGATGAAGTACTTCTGCGCCATGAAGAACACGGCCAGCGCGGGCGTGATGGTGAGCACCGACATGGCCAGGATGCGGTTCCATTCGAAGGCCTCGGTGGTATCGATGGAGAGCTTCAGAGCGAGGCTCACCGGGTACTTGTCGACCGAGCTGATGTAGATCAGCGGGCCGAGGAAATCGTTCATCGTCCACATGAACTGGAACAGGCAGACCGAGATCAGCGCCGGGGCCAGCATCGGGACGACCACGAAGAGCAGTGTCTGCCACGAGTTGCAGCCATCGACGCGGGCGGCCTGCTCCATGTCGTCGGGAATGGCGCGCAGGAACTGCACCAGCATGAAGACGAAGAACGCGTCTCCGGCCATCGCCGAGGGCACCCAGAGCGGCAGGAAGCTGTCGAGCCAGCCGAGCTCGCGGAAGAGGATGTATTGCGGGATCCGCGTCACCACGTTGGGCAGCAGCAGGATCGCGATGACCGATCCGAAGAGGATCTTCTTCAGCGGAAAATCGAACCGCGCGAAGCCATAGGCCACCATGGTGCAGGAGATCGCCGTGCCGATGGTCTTGGGCAGGATGATCAGGAACGAGTTCCAGAAGAAGCGCCCGAAGGTGTAGGGCGTCGAGGTCTCCCAGCCCTTGACGTAGCCCTCGGTGGTGGGCTCGCGCGGGATGAAGCCGGGATTGGCGAAGATCTCGGCATTGGTCTTGAACGAGGCGCCGACCAGCCAGATCAGCGGGTAGAGCATGACCAGCCCGACGCCGAAGAGGATGGCGTAGCGCAGGATCGCGGAGACCCGGGCGCGGCGTTGCTGGATGCGCTGGTGACGGCGGGCCTCGGCGAGCGCGTCGGCGCCGGCGGTGAAAACATCGGAGGCGTGTGAAATGTCGGTCATCGGCTCAGCTCCGCTTGTCGCCGGCGTAGAAGACCCATTTCTTCGAGGACCAGAAGGCCACGAGGGTCAGCGCCATGATGATGAGGAAGAGCACCCACGCGATGGCCGAGGCATAGCCCATGTCGAAGCGCTTGAAGGCCTCGTCGTAGATGTAGAGCGGCAGCAGGTAGGTGGATTTGAGCGGCCCGCCCTGGGTGATGATGTAGGGGCCGTTGAACTCCTGGAAGGCCTGGACCATCTGCATGATCAGGTTGAAGAAGATCACCGGCGTGATCAGCGGGATGGTGATGAAGACGAAGCTGCGCAGCTTGCTCGCGCCATCGATGGCGGCGGCCTCGTAGAGCGACTTGTCGATGCTCTGAAGGGCGGCGAGGAAGATCACCATCGCCGAGCCGAACTGCCAGCAGCGCAGCAGGGTGATGGTGAAGAGCGCGTTGGTGGGATCGCCGAACCAGTTGACCGGCTCGATTCCGAACCACGCCAGCACCATGTTCACCAGCCCCTCGGTGGCGAAGATGTAGCGCCAGAGCACCGCGATGGCGATCGACCCGCCGAGGATCGACGGCACGTAGAAGGCGGTGCGGAAGAGATTGATGCAGCGCAGCTTGTAATTGAGGATGTAGGCGATGAAGAGCGCGAAGGCGAGCTTCAGCGGCACCGTCAGGAAGACGTAGAGCAGCGTCACCGAGAGCGAGCGGCGGAAGGTTCGGTCGGAGGTGAAGAGCTCGATATAGTTCTCCAGCCCCGTCCATTTCGGCGCGCGCATCAGGTTGTAATCGGTGAAGCTGAGATAGAGTGACGCGAGAAACGGTATCGCCGTGAAGGCCATCAGGCCGAGGATGTAGGGGCTGAGATAGACCAGCCCGAGCATGCGTGTCCGGATCATCTCTGGCCTCGCCGAATGCGTCGGTTTCCTAAGGTAAACGTCAAATCATCCTCCCAGAACTGCGCTTTGCGCCGGGGTTGCGGCGCCGGGTCCGATGGCGTGCCGGGCCTCCTCCGCCCTGTGACATTGCGCCGATCGCAGTTGTATGATGAATTAGTGACAGATCGGAGCGTTAAGATAAATTGACGATCACGGGGGAAAAGATGGACGAATTCGAAGGTGGCGTCCTGTCGCGTTTCCCGCCCGGCGCGCTCACCCTGACGCTGACCCGCGCGGCGATCCGGATGCAGCACGCGACCACCTGGCGGATCGAGAAGGAGAATCCGGTCGAGGATCTGGTGGTGGCGCTCGAGGGCTGCGGGCAGTACCGCATCGGCGGCCGGTTGCAGACGCTCTCGGCGGGGGAGGCGATGCTGCTGCCGCGCGACACGCCGTTCGAGGGCTGGAACGAGGGTCCGGACACCTACCTTGGCGTGGCGCAGCATTTCACCCTGTCGGCGCATGGCACCCACGACCTGATCGGACAGATGCGGCTGCGGCCAAAGGTGCGACTGTCGCGCTGGGAGGTGCTGGGCCCGATGATCCGGCACTACCGCCAGAGCGCGCCGCCCGCCTCGGTGACCCTGCCGCAGCATCACCTGTTCATGGTCATGCTGCTCTCCTTTATCGACGATGCCTTCCTCGGCTGGCGGCAGGAGGCGGTGCCGGTGGATCCCGGCGCGGGCATCGATCTGGCGGTGATGAAGGCGGCCTCGCGCATCGCCGCCGCGCCGCTCGAGGCCGAGATCGCGGCGCAAGTGGTTGCGGACGCGCCCTACAATCCCGATTACTTCCACCGCGCCTTCCGCGACCGCATCGGCCGCACACCGAAGCAATACCAGGAGTTCTGCCGCATCGAGCGCGCCGCGCACCTGCTCGAGTCGGGCCTCACGGTCGGAGCGGCGGGGGCCGAAGTCGGCTATGCCGATCCGTATTATTTCTCACGCTGCTTCAAGCGCATCATGGGGTTGAGCCCGCGCGCGCATCTGCGCCGGGTGGCGCTGTCGCGCGACGGGCAACTGATGGGGCTCGACGAGCCCGATCAGGAGGCCGCGCTTACAGGAAATCGTCCCGGCGCGGGGTGAAGCAGTCGACGAGCTGGCCTGCCTCGAGGCAGACGCAGCCATGACGCGCGCCGGAGGGGATGACGAAGCTGTCACCGGGGCCGATCTCGAACTCCTTGCCGTCGAGGTGGAAGCGGAAGCGGCCGCTTTCGACATAGGTCGATTGCACATGCGGATGATCGTGCAGCGCGCCCTCGGCACCCGGCTCGAAGCGGAACGAGACCACCATCAGTTCGGGCGCGTCGGCCAGGACCTGGCGCTGCACGCCGGTGTCGGGCGAGACCACCGGGAAGGTCTTTACGGGCTCTGTCATGATCCATCCTTTCGTCGGCGCGGCGCGCCGTTGCAAACATGTATGACAGATATGTATGACAGATGAGGAGGCGTCAAGCCTTGCCGAAACTGCCCGCCCGGAGCAGCGCCCGGTAGCGCGCCTGGCTGCCCTTGAGATGCTGCCGCATGGCGGCGCGGGCGGCCTCTTCGTCGCCGTCGAGGATGGCGTTGACGATCTCGTGGTGCTCGGCCGAGATGACGTCGAGATATTCCCGCGGGACCGGCTCGGAGTCACTTTCGGTGAGCACCTTGCGCGGGATCAGGTTCGACCCGATCATCGACAGGAAATCGCCGAAGCGCGGGTTGTTGGTGGCCTCTGCGATGGCGAGGTGCAGGGCGAAATCGGCCTCCACCGTCAGCTCGCCGGCATCTGCGGCGCGGTCGACCTCGCGCAGGCAGCCGATGATCTTCTCCTCCTGCGCCGGCGAACGCCGCTGGGCCGCCAGTGCCGCCGCCTCGGCCTCCACCGCGGTGCGCAGCTCGAGCAGCTCGATCATCGAGGAGATGCGCACGAAGTCGATGTTCTGGAACGGCAATTCCACCGGGGCAGGGGGCGCCAGCACGAACACTCCGGCGCCCTGGCGCGGCTCGACCAACCCGTCGGCGCGCAGCGAGGCGATGGCCTCGCGGATCACCGTGCGGCTGACGCCGAATTCCTGCGTCATCTGCGCTTCGCTCGGAAGCCGGGTGCCGGGCGGATAGGCGCCCGAGGAGATCTGCTCACGCAGCGCTTCGCGCACCGTCTCGACAAGCGTTCGCCCGGTCTCGGAGCGGTCAGAACGGCGCATCTTGGCTGGCATATCCATGGCTTGCTTGCTTACTTCTCATACAGGATAGTGATCTGAAGTATGACATCTGTTCAAATCCTTGTCCATGCGACTTCCGTTATATGTGGCGAAGCGCCACGCTAAGGCGGAAAACCCGAGGGATCCTGAACAAACCTTGACAGATCACAACCTGTATAACAAGTATGTAGATGTGTATGACTGAATGGGGCCGTCAGATTCGACGGCCAGGGAGGGGAACATGCGGCTCGACAGGCGCCGCCTGAATGGCATTGCCGAACAGGGAGTCTCGATCTTCGTGACCCTCTTCGGCCTCTTGATACTGACCTTCGTGATCGGGCGCATCATGCCGGTAGACCCGGTCCGCGCCATCGTTGGCGAGGATGCGACCCGCGAGGTCTATGAAAACGTCTACCGCCAGCTCGGGCTCGACCGGCCCATGTGGCAGCAGTTCCTGCTCTACCTGCGCGACGTGGTGACGCTGGATTTCGGCACCTCGATCCGCACCGGCCAGCCGGTGCTGCAGGATATCGCCCGGGTGCTGCCGGCCACCATTGAGCTCGCCACCTTCGCCATCATTATCGGCGCAGGCCTCGGTACGCCGCTCGGGGTTATCGCGGCGGTCAACAAGGATCGCTGGCCCGACCAGCTGATCCGCGTGATCAGCCTGATGGGCCACTCGATGCCGATCTTCTGGACCGGGATGATCGCGCTGCTGATCTTCTACGCCAATCTTGGCTGGGTCGGCGGATCTGGGCGGATGAGCCAGTTCTATATCGGCATGGTGCCCGAGCGGACCAACTTCCTGCTGATCGACAGCGCGCTGGCCGGCGAATGGGAGGTGTTCCGCAGCGCCATCAACCACATCATCCTGCCGGCGGCGCTGCTGGGCTATTCCTCCTCGGCCTACATCACCCGCATGACCCGCAGCTTCATGCTCGACCAGCTCGGGCAGGAATACGTCACCACGGCGCGGGTCAAGGGGCTGAGCCGGCGCCAGACCGTGTGGCGCCACGCCTTCGGCAACATCCGGGTGCAGCTCGTGACCATCGTGGCGCTGGCCTATGGCGCGCTGCTCGAGGGGGCGGTGCTGATCGAGACGGTCTTCGCCTGGCCGGGCTTCGGGCAATACCTGACCTCGAACCTGCTGATCGGCGACATGAACGCGGTGATGACCTGCGTGCTGATCGTCGGCGTGATCTTCATCGGGCTGAACATCCTGTCCGACATCCTTTACCGCGTATTCGACCCGAGGACGAGATGAGCATGACCCGTGACATCCCCGCCCCCGCGGCGCGCCGGCGGATGCCGCAAAGCCTGATCGCGGCCCGCAACATCGTGCTGTTCCTGACCCGCTCGCCGACCTCGCTCTTCGGGCTGGTGGTGCTGGCGCTGCTGATCTTCGTGGCGCTCTTCGCACCGCTGATCGCCACGCACGACCCCTACGCGCAGAACCTTCAGGCCACCCTGCAGCCGCCGTCACCGGCGCATTTCTTCGGCACCGACGAGCTTGGCCGCGATATCTTCTCGCGCCTCGTCCACGGCTCGCGCATCACCCTCACGATCATCTCTCTGGTGACCGTGGTGGTGGGGCCGCTCGGCCTCTTCTTCGGCACCGTTGCGGGCTATTTCGGCGGCAAGGTCGACACCGTGCTGATGCGCATCACCGATATCTTCCTGTCCTTTCCCTCGCTGATCCTGTCACTGGCCTTCGTGGCGGCGCTCGGGCCGAGCCTCAACAACGCGATCATCGCCATCGCGCTGACCGCTTGGCCGCCGATTGCCCGGCTCGCGCGGGCCGAAACCCTGACCTTCCGGCAGGCCGATTACATCTCGGCGGCGCGGCTGCAGGGCGCCTCTCCGGCGCGGATCATCTGGAAGAGCATCGTGCCGATGTGCCTGCCGTCTGTGACCATTCGCCTGACGCTCAACATGGCGACGGTGATCCTCACCGCGGCGGGGCTCGGCTTTCTGGGCCTCGGCGCGCAGCCGCCGCTGCCGGAATGGGGTGCGATGATCGCCACCGGGCGGCGCTACATGATCGACAGCTGGTGGCTGGTGACCTTCCCCGGCATCGCGATCCTCTGCGTCAGCCTCGCCTTCAACCTTCTGGGCGACGGTCTGCGCGACGCGCTCGATCCCAAGCAGATGAACAAGAGGTAGGGCATGGATCCGGTACTCGACATTCAACGGCTCTCGATCCGTTATCCCGGCGCGCTGGCACCTGCGGTGCGGGACGTGAGCTTCACCCTCGGGCGCGAACGGCTCGGCATCGTGGGCGAGAGCGGCTCGGGCAAGTCGACGGTGGGGCGGGCGATCATGCGCCTGCTCGACACCGCCGAGATCACCGCCGACCGCATGCAGTTCGAGGAGGTCGACCTGCTCAACGCACCCGAGAAGCAGATGCTCGACGTGCGCGGCAAGCGCATGTCGATGATCCTGCAGGATCCCAAGTTCTCGCTGAACCCGATCCAGCGCTGCGGCCATCAGATCGCCGAGGCCTACCGGACGCATGTCAGATGCTCCAAGGCCGAGGCCAAGGCGCGCGCCATCGCGATGCTCGAGCAGGTCCATATCCGCGATCCCGAGCGGGTCTATGATCTCTACCCGCACGAGGTCTCGGGGGGCATGGGGCAGCGGGTGATGATCGCGATGATGCTGCTCACCAGCCCCGATCTGGTGATCGCCGACGAGCCGACCTCGGCGCTCGACGTCACGGTGCGGCTGCAGGTGCTGCGCATCCTCGACGGGCTGGTGCGGGACAAGGGCATCGGGCTGATCATGATCAGCCACGATCTGAACCTCGTGCGCGCGTTCTGCGACCGGGTGCTGATCATGTATGCCGGCCGCGTCGTCGAGACGCTCGACGCGCGCGATCTCGACAACGCCCGGCACCCCTATTCGCGCGGCCTGCTGGCGGCGCAGCCGCGCATCGGTGGCTCCCGCGAGCCGCTGCCGGTGCTGGCGCGGCAGGACAGCTGGCTCGAGCCATTGGAGGCAGACGCATGAAACCGATCTCGATCGACAGGCTCTCCATCAGCTTCGGCCCGGTCCGGGTGCTGCACGATGTCAGCTTCGACGTGGCGGCGGGCGAGTGCTTCGGCCTCGTGGGGGAATCCGGCTCGGGCAAGTCGACGATCCTGCGCTGCGCCTCGATGCTGACCAATATCTGGGACGGCACGGTGCGCATCGGCGATCACGATGTCCGCAAGATGCCGTTGGCCGAGCGCTGCCGCACGGTGCAGATGGTGTTTCAGGATCCCTATGGCTCGCTGCACCCGCGCCACTCGATCCGCACCGCGCTCGACGAGGGGCTGCGGATCAACGGCTTCGACGACCGCGAGGCGCGCCTGGCGCAGGCGATGCGCGATGTGGGGCTGCCGGTGGAGTTTCTTGACCGCTACCCGCACCAGCTCTCGGGCGGCCAGCGTCAGCGCGTTGCCATTGCCCGCGCGCTGATCCTCGAACCGGACGTGCTGTTCCTCGACGAGCCCACCTCGGCGCTCGATGTCTCGGTGCAGGCGGAGGTGCTGAACCTGCTGGTCCGGCTGCAGAAGGAGAAGGGCTTCACCTACCTGATGGTGAGCCACGACCTCGCCGTGGTCGATCACATGTGCGACCGTTTCGCGATCATGCAGCATGGCCGCATCGTCGAGGTGCTCGATCGCGCGGCGATTACCGGGGGCGGGGCGACGCAGCCCTATGCCAAGGAGCTGATCGGCGCGAGCCTCGAATATGAACGGGCGATCTGACCCGCCCGCGCTGCCGGCGTTCCTCGAGCGCCGGCGGCAGGCCCTGCCGATGTCCCTGGCCTTCGCCGCTGCGCGAGGGCCTTTCCGCGTCTGGGAAGAGCGGCTGCGCACGCTCTGGCGCGCCGAGCTGCCCGATTGCGACGCGCCGGCGGAGGGGCTCTGCGACGGCACGCGCGTGACTCTGACGTTCGCCACCGGCGCGGAGGCCGAGGGCGTCTTTCTGTGCCCGCATGGCCCCGGCCCGCATCCGGCGATCCTGCTGCTGCACGAGCATGGCGGGTCTTTCGAGACCGGCTGGGAAAAGCTCTGTGACCTGCCCGCCTCGCAAGAGACGCGGGCGCGGCTCTACGAGGGCAGGGCCCCGGCGCAGGCCTTTCTAGAGGCCGGCTTCGCGGTGCTCTGCCTCGACGCGCCGGGCTGGGGCCGGCGCTGGCAGGGCGGGGGCGAGGCGCAGCAGGCGCTCGCCTCCAACGCGCTGGGGCTCGGCTGGTCGCTGGCGGGGCTGGTCGCGGCCGAGGATGTGCAGGCGGCGCTCTGGCTGGCGGGACAGCCCGGCATCGACGCCGCCCGCATCGGCGCCTTCGGCTTCTCCTGGGGCGGCTTCCGCGCCTGGCAAGTGGCGGCGCTCTGTGCGCAGGTCAGGGCCCACGCAAGCTTGTCATGGATGGCCTGCCGTGCCGACCTGATGCGCCCCGGCGCGCCGCTCTTGCGCGGGCAGTCGGCGTTCTGGATGCTGCATCCCGGCCTCGCCCATCACGCGGATTTCCCCGATCTCGCGGGGCTTTGCGGGGCGAAGCCGCAGTTCTACCGCTCCGGGCGGGGCGACCCGCACATGCCCGAAGATAGCGTGGCCCGGGCCTGGGATAGGCTGGCCGCCATCGCCGCCGCAGCGGGAGGGCCAGCGCCCGACACCGGCTTTCACGACCGCGCCCATACCTGCCCCGCCACCACGCTCGAGGGGGCCGTGGCGTTCCTCGCCCGCAGCCTCTGAGCCTCTCGGCGCCTGGCAAGACGGAACCGGTAAGTGGGAGCGGAAAGCGAGTCCCGCAAAGCGAAATTGGCAAACCGAGACAGGTCAAAGACACTGGAAAACGAAAGGCGCGGGACGGACCCGCGCCTTTCAGCGTCAGCGATGTGCCGACGTCAGGGGAGCTTTGTGACGTCCTCAAAGCGGGTCACCCACGGATCGACGACGATGCCCTCGATGCCGTCCTGGTAGGCGGCGGTGACCACGCGCTCGGAGAACGGCTGGATCGACGGCACGACCTGGTCGATGGTCTCCTGGATATCCTCGTAGAGCTCGATCTGGCGGTCGCCATCGGGCTCGATCAGCGCCGCCTCGATCTTGGCGTTGAGGCCCTCGTCGTAGAACGAGGTGCGCCAGCCCTGGTAGTTGGTCAGCCCGGCCTCGTCGGAATTGTCGGGGTTGTAGATCAGCGCCCGCAGGTTGCTGTCCGGGTGCGGCTGCTGGCCGCCGCCGCCGCGCCCGACGAGCAGCTCGAAATTGCGCTCGCGCATGGCGCCATAGATCTGGCCGCCATCGCCGGTGATGATCTCGGCATTGATCCCGGCCTGCGCCAGCGTGCCTTGGATCGCGGTGGCGCTGTCGAGGAACTGCTGCGTCGAGATCACCCGGATCGAGGTGTCGAACCCGTCGGGATAGCCCGCCTCGGCGAGCAGCGCCTTGGCCTTCTCGACATCGAGCGCATAGCCCGGATCGGGCAGCAGCGCGAAGGCGCCGGAATTGATCGGGCGCTGCTTCTTGACGCCGAAGAAGGGCATGATCGCGCCGTTGATGCCATCATAGTCGATCAGGTGACGCAGCGCCTCGCGCACCTTGGGATTGGCGAATTTCTCGTCCTTCATCGACACTGCGAGGTAGTAGAACCCGGCCGAGGGCACGGTTTCGACGGTGATGTCCTCGTTGGCCTCGAGCGCCTTGAGATCCGGCGCGGCGAGCGAGAAGCCGACGTCGATATCGCCCTGCTCCAGCCCCAGCCGCTGCGACTGGCTCTCGGGCAGGTGGCGCATCAGCACGCGCTTCATTTCGGGCGCGTCTTCCCAGAACTGCTCGTTGCGGCTGAGGATGACGTATTCGCTGGCCTGCCAGCGGGTCAGCTCGAAGGCGCCGGAGCCGGCGGCGTTGTTGGTCAGCCAGGCCTGGCCCCAGTCGCCGTCCTGCTCGTGCTCCATGACCACCTTGCTGTCGAGGATCGAGCCGCGCCCGGCCTCGGCGAGGTTCATCATGATCAGCTTGGGGTCGTCCTGCTGCGGCAGGGTGAGGACGAAGGTCTTGTCATCTTTGGCGACGAAATAGGTGTCGATGTCCTCGGTGACGAAGCCGCGCGATTTCAGCGCCGAGGCTTGCGCCAGGTTCAGCGTCAGCAGCCGCTTGAAGCTGTATTCGACGTCCTGGGCGGTGACCGGGTTGCCCGAGGCGAAAACGGCGTCGTCGCGCAGGGTGAAGGTCACGGTCATGTTGTCGTCGGAGATCTCCCAGCTCTCTGCCAGACGGGGCTCGAGCGCCCGGGTCTCCGGGTTGAGCTGGACCAGCGCGTCGTAGACGTTGTTGAGGATCTGGACGGCCTCGCCTCCCGTGATGGCCGCCGGGTCCATGGTCAGGACGTTGTTCATGTTGAACGCCACGATCAGCTGATCTTTCGGCGTCTCGGCCAGCGCCGGGCTGGCCCCGGCCATCAGCACCGCCACCGCGGCGCTTGCAAGCAGATGTCTCATGTCTCCTCCCTCAGGTTTCGTGACATCCCGGTGCGCGCGGCCTCAGGCCACGCGGTTGTTCTCGATGTGGTCGAAATCGATGTCCTCGCCCAGACCGGGACGGTCGGGCAGGTGGACATAGCCGTCGGCATCCATCGGATCGGACAGCGATTTCAGGTAGTCGAACCCGTCATCATATTCGAGGAACGGGTGCAGCAGGCCGCGCTCGTACCAGCGGCAATTGCGCACCGCGGCCACCACCTGCAGGTTCATCGCGGTGTTGCCGTGCACCTCGCAATTCATCCCGAAGGCCTCGGCCATGTGCAGCGTCTTGAGCGCGGGGGTGATGCCGCCGACATCGTTGACGCCGGTGCGCAGGATATCGCAGGCGCCGGCCTTGACCCATTCCGCCCGCTGCCAGTGCTTGCCGGCGGCGCTTTCCGGGCCCAGCACCGGGATGTCGAGCTGATCGGCCAGCCACTTGTAGGACGACATCGACTGCTCATCCATCGGCTCCTCGATCCAGTCGAAGCCGAGCTTCTCGAGGCCGCGCCCGAGCTCCAGCGCATCGGTGCGCGAATACCAGTGGAAGGCGTCGATCATCAGGCGGATGTCCGGCCCCACCGCCTCGCGCACGGCGGCGCAGGCCTTGAGGTCCATCTTGACGTCGGGCGACCAGCTCACCGGCGGCATCCAGGTGTGCAGCTTGATGCCCTTGTAGCCGCGCGCCACCAGTGTCTCGGCGAAGCGGCCGTAATCCTCCGGCGTGGCGAGCCCGCCCTCGAGCTCGTCGCCGCACATCGTCGAGCCGTAGGCCAGCACCTTGTCGCGGTAGCCGCCGATCAGCTTGTAGACCGGCTGGCCCAGCGTGCGCCCGGCGAGATCCCAGAGCGCGCAATCGACCACCGCCAGCGTGCGGTCGGTGAGTTGCGCCGCCGAGCCGCGCTGCCAGTGGGCGAGGTCCTGCCACAGTCGCTCGCGGTCGCGGTGGTCCTGCCCGATCAGCACCTTGCGGACGTATTTGTCGAGCACATGCGGGCGCATCACCTCGGGCGGGGCAAAGCTGTGGCCCTCGTGGCCATCCTCGGTGCGGATCGTCAGGATGCCCTGCTGCACCTCGTGCTCGGGCCCCGGATGGGCATGGCCGGCGCTGTCGGAATGGCGGCGCGTCTTGTGCCGGAACACCCGCGCGGTGACGTCGGTGATGATCACGTGTTGGTCCTCCCGTGCCGCAAGCGCCTCGACGGTTGCAGGCCTTCAATTCTGTATGACAAGTTGTATTACAGATTATTTGGGGCGGTCAATACGGGATTTCGCAAGGATAGGACGATTGTCCACGGGCATGGGGCTGGACGGCAGGCCGCGCTTTCCGGTAGTTTCGAGATCTGTGTAACAGAAAGAGGGGCCGTGCCGCGTGTCCAAGACAGGTTCAGCCGAGATCGCGGCCCCGAGCTCGGAGCCGCGCCCCGCCCGCACCCGCGTCGCGGTGATCGCCGACGAGCTACGCGCGGCGATCGACCAGGGCGATTTCGCGCCGGGTGACCGTCTGCCGAGCGAATCGGAGCTGACGCGCCGGCACTCGGTCAGCCGCACCGTGGTGCGCGAGGTCTTCGCGCAGCTGCGCTCGGAGGGGCTGATCGAGGCACGCAAGGGCTCGGGGGTCTACGTGCTCGACCCGTCGAAGGCAAAGCAGCGCCCGTTCTCCGATCTCGACACCGAGCGGCTGTCCGGCGTGATCGAGCTCTTCGAGCTGCGCTCCGCCTTCGAGATCCGCTCCGCCGCGCTGGCCGCGACCCGGCGCTCGGGCGCGCAGATCGACAAGATCGTCAAGGCGCAGGGCGAGGTCGCCAAGTGCTTCGAGACCGGCGCCTCGACACGGGAGGCGGATTTCGCCTTTCACTACGCCATCGCCGAAGCCTCTCAGAACAAGCGCTTCCCCGAGTTCCTGTCGCTGATCCGGCCCGGCCTCGTGCCGCGGGTCGAGCTCGAGCCGCGGCGCGGGCCGCCGCGCGCCTACGTGCCGAACCCGGATCTGGTCAGCGAGCACGACCGGATCATCGATGCCATCATCCTCGGCGATGCCGATGCGGCAGAGCAGGCGATGAAGGCGCATCTCGAGGGCAGCCTCGAGCGCTACCGCGACCTGCTGCGCAACAACGCCCGCTAACCGCCGCGCCGCGCAATCCAGCGCCTGGCGGGGATCGCCTGTCGGTCGAGCCTGCGGCCCGGCGGACAACGGGTTTGCACAGACAGCCCCTTGCGTCCGTCCGGCTAATCCGGTCTATCGCGCCGCGGGAGGAGGCCGGACGCTAGCGAGAGGCTCGGATGGCCGAGAAACAGACAACAGGCGCCGCGATCAGCTTCGCGGCCCTTGGCAAGTCCTTCGACAAGAAGGGCTCGGGCCAGGTCATGGCGCTCGAGGACGTGAGCCTCGACGTGCCGGCCGGGACGATCACCGGAATCATCGGGCGCTCGGGCGCCGGCAAGTCGACGCTCTTGCGCATGGTCAACGGGCTGGAGCAGCCGACCACGGGCACGGTGACGGTCGCCGGGCACGATGTCGGGCGCGCCAGCGCCGCCGAGCTGCGCCACATCCGCCGCGATGTCGGAATGATCTTCCAGCACTTCAACCTGCTGAGCTCGCGCACGGTCTATGGCAACGTGGCGCTGCCGCTTGAGATCGCCGGCGTTCCCTCGTCCGAGATCAAGCCGCGGGTCGATGACCTGATCGCCCGCGTCGGGCTCGAGGATCTCAGCCGGCGCTACCCGGCGGAGCTTTCGGGCGGGCAGAAGCAGCGCGTCGGCATCGCCCGGGCACTCGCCACCCGGCCGAAGGTGCTGCTCTCGGACGAGGCCACCTCGGCGCTCGATCCCGAGACCACGCAGACCGTGCTGAAGCTGCTGGCCGACATCAACCGCGATCTCGGTCTGACCATCCTTCTGATCACCCACGAAATGGCGGTGGTGCGCGACATCGCGAGCCATGTGGCGGTGATCGACGGCGGCCGCATCGTCGAAGCGGGCAGCACCTACGAGGTCTTTGCCGACCCCAAGCATCCCACCACGCGCTCGTTCCTTTCGGGGATCACCGGCGTCACCCTGCCGAGCTTCATCGCCGACCGGCTGCAGCCGGAGCGTCCGGAGGGGAAAGCGCAGGAGGTGATCCGCGTCACCTTCGCCGGGCGCCATGCCACCGACCCGATGCTCGCCATGCTGACCTCGGAGCTCGGCATCGCCGTCAACATCCTCGCCGGCGCCATCGAGGAGATCGGCCCGCACCCGTTCGGCAACCTGCTGGTCTCGGTCGAGGCCGGGCGCGGGGCCGAGGCGCGCGCCTATCTCGAACGTCACGAGCTGATTACGGAGGTGCTGGGCTATGTCGGCTAACCTGATCAACATGCTGATCGAAGCGACGCTTCAGACGCTCTACATGGTCGCCATCTCCGGCGCGCTCGGGACGCTGTTCGGCCTGCCGATCGGCGTCTACCTCGCGGTCTCGCAGCGCGGCGAGCTGCTATCGTCGCCGGCGGTCAACAAGGTGCTGGGGCTGGTGGTCAACGCCACCCGCTCGGTGCCGTTCATCATCCTCGTGGTGGCGATCATCCCGTTTACCCGGCTGATCGCCGGCACCTCGATCGGCACCACCGCCGCCATCGTGCCGCTGACCATCGCCGCCGTGCCCTTCATCGCCCGGCTGGTCGAAAACGCCATCCGCGAGGTCGATAGCGGCCTGATCGAGGCCGCCCGCGCCATGGGCGCGACGCCGCTGCAGATCATCCGCAAGGTGCTGATCCCCGAGGCGCTGCCCGGCATTACGCTGGGCCTGACGCTCGCCGTGGTCAGCCTGATCGGCTACTCGGCCATGGTCGGCGCCGTGGGCGGCGAGGGTCTGGGCGATCTCGGCATCCGCTACGGCTACCAGCGCTTCATGCCCGAAGTCATGCTGGCGGTGGTCGTCATCCTCATCGTGCTGGTCCAGCTCGTGCAGTCCCTCGGCGAGGGGCTGGCCAGACTGGTCGACAAGCGCGCGCCGCGCAACCGCGGCCGCTGATCCCACGTTCAAGCATCAGAAGAATGCATCAAGGAAGGAAATCCCCCATGAAGCGACTGATCCCCGTCGTCTCCGCGCTGGCGCTGATCGCCGGCACCGCCTCGGCCGAGGACATCAAGGTCGGCGTCTCGCCCGGCGAGCATGCCGAGATCATGGAAGAGGTGGCCAAGATCGCCGAGCCGATGGGCCTCAACATCGACGTGGTCGAGTTCTCGGATTACGTTGTGCCGAACCAGGCGCTGGCCGATGGCGACATCGAGGCCAACTCGTTCCAGCACGACCCCTATCTCGACAACCAGGTGAAGGATCGCGGCTTCGCGCTGGTGCCGGTGGCGACCACCATCACCACCCCGATGGGCGTCTATTCCGACAAGATCACCGACATGGCCGACTTCCCCGAGGGCGGCTCGATGGGCATCCCCAACGATCCCACCAATGGCGGCCGCGCGCTGCTGGTGCTGCAGAGCCTCGGGCTGATCAGGCTGGCCGAGGGCACCGGCCTGGTGCCGACGGTGCTCGACATCGTCGAGAACCCGCAGGACATCCGCTTCCGCGAGCTCGACGCGGCGCAGCTGCCGCGCTCGCTGGCCGATCTCGACGCGGCGCTGATCAACACCAACTACGCCATCGCCTCGGGCCTGAACCCGAAGGAAGACTCGATCGCGATGGAGAGCGCCGATAATCCTTACGTCAACATCATCGTGGTGCGTGAAGGCGACGAGGAACAGCCCTGGGTCCAGCCGCTGATCGACGCCTACCACAGCCCCGAGATCAAGGCGTTCATCGAAGAGAAATACCACGGCACCGTGCTGACCTCCTGGTAAGCGCTGCGTCATCGCAATGCCTGGAGGGCGGCCCCGCGCGGGCCGCCCTTCTTCTTCTGGGGCCGTCTGTTTCCTTCTTCGGGGGCCGTTTGTTTCCGCGTGAATAGCATCGCAGCGAGGGCAGACGGAGCCTCGGACCGCGTCGCCGGGCGCGGGGCAGAGGGCGCTGCGCAGGGCCTCTCCCATTGGTCGGGGTGGGCGGCGCGGTACCCTGTCAGATTTGCGACGGCGAGCGCCGCCCCACCGCAAAGCCACGGCGCCGGAGCGGTGCGACAGATCAGCCCCGTATCAGGTTCAGAATACCACCTGGACCTTGACCGCCTTTCCCCGGTCGAGGGCGAGATCCATGGCTGCCTGCACCTCGTCCACCGGCAGGCTGTGGGTGACGATGGGCGCGAGGGTCAGCGTCTGGCTGTTGATCAGCTCGACCGCCTGCCCGAACTCGGCATCGAAGCGGTGGGTGCCGACGAGGTTGAGCTCCTTGGCCACCAGCATGTTGAACGGCACCGGCGTGTCGCCCATCACGCCGACCTGCACGATGGTGCCCTGCGGGCGGGTGCAGGCGATGGCCGAGCGGATCGCGGGGCCGGCGGCGGAGCATTCGAAACACAGGTCGAACTGTCCCTTGTCGATCTCGTATTCCGCCAGCGCCTCGGCATCCTTCGCGACGTTGACGGCACGGCTCGCGCCGACCGCCTTCGCCACCTCGAGCGTGGCGTCCTGCAGGTCGGTCACCACGATCTCGGCGGCGCCGAAATGCCGAGAAAGCGCCACGCAGAGCGCGCCGATGGGGCCCGCTCCGGTCACCAGCACGCGCTTGCCCTCGAGCGGGCCGGCGATCTCCATCGCGCGGGTCACGGCGCGGCGGCAGACCGCCAACGGCTCGGCCAGCGCGGCCTCGGCCATCGGCACTCCCTCTGCGATCTTGTGGCATTGCGCGGCCCCGATGGCGATCCGGTCGCGGAAGAAGCCCTGCTCGTGCGGCAGGAACATCGCCGAGCCCTTGAAGCGCATGTTCAGGCAATGCTGATGCGCACCCTCGCGGCAGAACCGGCAGGCACCACAGGGGTGCGACGGGTTCACCGCCACCCGGTCGCCCACCGAGAGCCCATCGACGCCGTCGCCCAGCTCGACCACCGTTCCGGCGGCCTCGTGGCCGATGATGATCGGCTCGCGCACCCGGATCGTGCCGATGCCGCCGTCGGTGTAGTAATGGATGTCGGAGCCGCAGATCCCGCCGGCGCCGATCGCGACGACGACCTCGCCGGGCCCGGCCTGCGGGTCTTCGAGGGTTTCGACGCGCAGGTCCTTCTGGCCATGCAGGCGAGCGATGCGGATCGTCATGGGATCAGTCCTAATTGCTGAGAAGCGAGGGGAGCCAGGTGCTGAAGAACGGGATGTAGGACACCAGCATCAGCACGATCATGTTGGTCACGAGGAAGGGGCCGATGGCGCGGGTCACCTGCCACAGCGACACCCGGCCGATATCGGCGCAGATGAACAGGCAGACGCCAACCGGCGGCGTGGTGAGCCCGATCATCAGGTTGAGCACCGCGAAGACCGCAAAATGCAGCGGATCGACCCCGACCCCGGTGGCCAGCGCCAGGAGCGGGCCGAAGAGGATGATCAGCGCGGCGATGGTCTCCATGAACATGCCCACGAAGAGCAGCACGAGGTTGATCAGCAGGATCACGAGGAACCTGTTGTCGGTGATGCTGAGCACCGCGTTGGCGATCATCTGCGGGATGCGCTCGGAGACGAGGATCCAGCCGAACACGTTGGCGAGCCCCACCAGCACGAGGATCGCCGCGGCGGAGATCGCGCTATCGATGACGATGCGCGGCACGTCGCGCAGCTTGAGGCCACGATAGACGAAGGCGCCGACGACGAAGGCGTAGATCGAGGCGACCACGGCGGTCTCGGTGGGGGTGGCGAAGCCGATCAGCAGGCCGCCGACGATGAAGGCGGTCATGGCGACGGCCCAGAACGCCCCGAGGAAGGCCCGGCCGAGCTCGCCGAAGCCCTGCCACGGCTGGCGCGGGAAGTTGCGGCGGCGGGCGATGATCCAGGCGGTGATCATCATCGCGACGCCCATCAGGATCCCCGGCAGCGCGCCGGCGATGAACATCTTGCCGACCGAGATGCCCGACAGCGTGCCGACGATGATCATCGGCACCGAGGGCGGGATGATCGGCCCGACGGTGGAGGAGGCGGCGGTGATCGCGGCCGAGAAATCCGCCGGGTAGCCGGCCTTCTTCATGCCCGGGATCATCATGCCGCCGATCGAGGCGGCATCGGCGGCGGCGGTGCCCGAGATGCCGCCGAACAGCATCGAGGCGGCAACGTTGGTCAGACCCAGACCGCCGCGCATCCAGCCCACCATCGCCTGCGCAAGACGGACGATGCGCCCGGTGATGCCGCCGGCGTTCATCAGGTTGCCGGCGAGGATGAAGCCCGGGATGCAGAGCAGCACGAAGGTGTCCATGCCGGCATACATCTTCTGCGGGATCACCACGAGTGGCATGCCCTTGAACGACAGGTAGGCCAGGGACGCGACGCCGAGCGTCACCGCGACCGGCAGGCCGATGACGAGACCGCCGAGAAAGCAGGTCAGAAGGATGGCGAGTTCCATGTCAGGCGTCCTCTTCGAGACGGTCGGGTTTGCCGTCGGTCGTTCCGGTCAGCATCCCGATGATGCGCAGCGCCGCGAACAGGCTCAGCGACAGCAGGGCGACGAGCACCGATGCGTGGATCCAGTCCATCCGCACCCCCAGCGAAGGCGCGGTCTGGCGCGCCCCGACCGAGACGTAGAGCCAGGTCGCCTTGACGAGCACGAGGCCGAACGCGCAGGTGATGACGGCGCAGACCAGCCGCAGCAGCCAGGCGGCGCGCTCGGGCAGCGCCTCGCAGACGATGTCGACATTGACGAGGTTGCCGGAGCGGTAGCTCAGACCGACGCCGAAGGCGGCGAGGAAGAGCAGCGCGAAGCGGGTCAGCTCCTCGGTCCAGACGACCGAGCTGATGACGCCCGAGCGGCCCAGAAGCTGCACCACCACGGCCACGATGATGACCATGAAGGCGAGGCCGGTGGCGGCCCGGGCGATGACGGTCAGGACCGAGGTGAACTTTTCCATGGTCGTCCTCGTCGGGAGGGGGGAAATCCGGTGGCCCGGGCGTGATGCGCCGGGCCGGGGCAGGGGGCGCGGGCCCGTCAACAGAGAACGGGCCCGCGTGAAGATCCTCGAAGGGTCTGGCCGATCACTCGGCGAAGAGCTGCTCCACGTCGGGGCGGATCTCTTCGGCGACCGAGCTCAGCACGGCTTCCTTGGCGGCGGCGGCAAAGGCCGCGCTGTCGACCTCGACGAACTCCATGCCGAGCTCCTCGAGCTGCGACTGCAGTTGCTGCTCGTCGGCGAGGAACTGCTCGCGCTCCCAGGCCTGTGCCCGCGCGGCGGCTTCCATGACCGCGGCCTGATCCGCTTCCGACATCTGCTGCCACGCCATGTCGGACAGGGTCAGGTAGATCCACGAGCGCACGTGCTGGGTCAGGTTCACGTAGTCCTGCACCTCGTTGAAATTGGCCGACTTGATCAGCGCCAGCGGGTTCTCCTGCGCCTCGATGGTGCCGTTCTGCAGCGAGGTGAAGACCTCGGAGAAGGCCATCGGCGTCGGGTTCGCGCCAAGCGCCTTCCAGACGTTGAGGAACAGCGGCACGTTGGGCACGCGCATCTTCAGGCCGTTAAGGTCATCGGGCGACGCGATCGGCCGGTTCGAGGTCAGGTTGCGCGGGCCGCGGGCGAAATAGGCGATCGGGCGAATGCCGACCTTCTCAATGATCTGCTGTTCGATCTTGTCGCCGAGCTCGCCGCCGGCCACCGCGTCCATGTCCTCGAGCGTCTTGTAGCCGTAGGGGATCGCCAGCAGTGCCGCCATCGGGGCGTAGTTCTGCAGCGACTCGCCGGTGATGGTCATGTCGGCGGTGCCGAGCTGCATGCCGTTGATGACGTCCATTTCCTTGCCGAGGGTCTCGTTGGGATAGACCTCGACCTCGATGCGGCCTTCGGTCAGCGCGGCGACCTCCTCGGCGAACTTCATCGAGGCCTTGTGCCAGATGTTGTCCTCGTTGGCCGGGTGGCCGAGCTTGAGCGTCATGTCGGCGGCCATCGCCGATGCGGTCAGCGCGACGGTCGCGATCCCGGTGAGCATGAGGGTCTTGAGAGACTTGGTGACGAACATGGTTTCCTCCCTTTCATTCGCCTTGGAATTTTCGCGACTATTCTCCTGACGGGTCGAAATAGTCGGGAAAGCCTTCACGGATCGCGGGCAGATCCTGCAGGATCATCTGCAGGTGTCCGCGCATCGCCTGTTCCGCAGCCTGCGGGTCGCGCGCCTCAATGGCGTCGACCACGGCGTTGTGCTGCGTGATGAGATGGGCCAGCGGGAAATTGGTCGACGTCATCTGCCGCACCCGGTCCATCTGGGTCTTCATGCCCTCGATCACCGCCCAGGCGTTCGGCCGCCCCGCCGCCTGTGCCAGCGTGTGGTGGAACATGTCGTCGAGCGGCACGAAGGCCGTCGGGCGGTCGTCGGCCAGCCGCTCCTGCGCGCGGATCTGATCGCGCAGCTCGGCGACCAGCCCGGGGGCAGGATCGGCGGCGCAGGCCTTGACGATATCCGCCTCCACCGCCTCGCGGACAAAGCGCGCGTCCATCACCGCCTCGAGGGAAATCTTGCGCACGAAGGAGCCGCGCTGCGGGCGGATTTCGAGCAGGCCTTCTTCGGAGAGCTTGATGAAGGCCTCGCGCACCGGCTGGCGCGAAATGCCGAAGCGGGCGCCGATCTCGGCCTCGGAGAGGCGGACGCCGGGCTTGAGCTGATTGCGGATGATGGACTGGCGCAGGGCCGCGGTGAGCTGCGCTCCGACCGGAGCCGACAGGTCCAGTTGTCCGATGTCGAGCGACTCGATGCCCATTGCGTTCCTCCCTTGGCTCCGCACCGTGCTGGATACTACCATACTAGTCAACAGAATTCTGATCTGCTATGGATTGGCACGAGACGGGCCGGGCTCCGGCCATGACTTCCGAGGGAGGAATTAGCGATGCGTCAGACTTGGCGTTGGTTCGGTCCGCGGGACCGTGTGAGCATCGACGACATGATGCAGGCGGGCGTCGAAGGCGTTGTTTCCGCCCTGCACCATGTGCCGACGGGCGCAGTCTGGACACCGGAGGAGATCGCGCAGCGCCAGCGCGAGATCGGCACCCGCAAGGATGGCCGCCCCTCGACCCTCAGCTGGGACGTGGTCGAATCGCTGCCGGTCTCCGAGGACATCAAGAAGCAGAAGGGCGACTGGAAGACCCATGTCGAGAACTGGAAAGTCTCGATGCGCCACCTCTCCGAGGCCGGCATCGATGTCATCTGCTACAACTTCATGCCGGTGCTCGACTGGACCCGCACCGACCTCGCGTGGGAGCGGCCCAACGGCGCCCGCTGCATGCGCTTCGACCTGATCGACTTCGCCGCCTTCGACATCCACATCCTGCAGCGTGCCGGTGCCGCCGAGCAGTTCCCCGAAGCTGTGGTCGCCGCCGCAGCCGAGCGCTTCGCCGGGATGGACGAGGCCCGCCGCGAGCAGCTCGCCGGCAATGTGGTTTTCGGCCTGCCCGGCGCCGCCGAGACATTCACCCTCGAGGATGTGCGCGCCCATCTTGCCGAGTATGACAGCATTTCGGAAGATCGCCTGCAGGGCCACCTGATCGACTTTCTCTCCGAGGTCGCCCCGCTGGCCGAAGAGCTTGGCGTCCGGCTCTGCTGCCACCCCGACGATCCGCCTTTCCCGCTGCTCGGCCTGCCGCGGATCATGTCGTCGGAGGCGCAGTACCGAAAGATCCTCGACGCGGTCGACCTGCCCGCCAACGGCGTCACCCTTTGCACCGGATCGCTCGGCGCGCGGCCCGACAATGACACCGTCGCGATCTTCAAGGCGCTGGCCGACCGGGTGCATTTCCTGCACCTGCGCAACGTCGCCATCGAAGGCGATGCGGTGATGAATTCCTTCTACGAGGACGAGCACCTGAGCGGCCATACCGACATGGCCGCAATGGTGCGCGCCATCGTCGCCGAGGAAGCGCGCCGCAAGGCCGCGGGCCGGGCCGACTGGTCGATCCCGTTCCGCCCGGATCACGGGCAGGACATCCTCGACGATATCGGTCGCGAGGCCCAGCCCGGCTACCCGGCCATCGGACGTCTCAAGGGGCTGGCCGAGCTGCGCGGGCTCTACCATGCCTTCCAGCATCCCCTCGTCGCGGAGGCCTGACATGCGGCTCTCCTCTCTCGATCAGGTGCCCGCCGCGCTGCGCCCCGGCTATGATCCCGCGGCGCATGGTGTCGGCATCGTGCATCTCGGCCTCGGCGCCTTCCACAAGGCGCACCAAGCGGCGCTGACCGATCTCGCGCTCGCGGCCTCCGGCGGCGATTGGCGCATCCTCGGCGTGTCGCTGCGCTCGCCAAGGGCCTCCGAGGAACTGCATCCCCAGAACGGGCTCTACACCCTGATCGAGAAGGGCGCCGAGGGTACCAAGGCGCGGGTCATCGGCGCCATTGCCGACGCGGTCTGCTCCGCCGGAGACTCCGATCCGGTGCTCGCCACGATGGCAGGTGAAGCGACGAGGATCGTCTCGCTGACGGTTACCGAGAAAGCCTATGGCCTCGATCGCGCGGCGCGGGGCTGCGACCCGTCGCACCCGGCGGTGGCCGCCGATCTCGCGGCGCCGGCTGCACCGCAGGGCGTGCTCGGCCTGCTGACCGAGGCGCTGCGCCGGCGCCGTGAGGCCGGTCTGGCCCCCTTCACCGTGCTCTGCTGCGACAACCTGCCGGAAAACGGTGTGCTGCTGCGCGGCGCGGTGGTCGACTTCGCCCGCCGCCTCGACCCGGCGCTCTCCGACTGGATCGCTGCCGAGGTCGCCTTTCCCTCGACCATGGTCGACCGCATCACCCCCGCCGCGACCGAGGCCACCCGCGCCGAGGCCGCCACGCGTCTCGGCTGCGAGGATCTGGCGGCGGTGGAGACCGAGCGCTTCTTCCAGTGGGTCATCGAGGACAATTTCCCGCTGGGCCGCCCCGACTGGGAGGCCGCCGGCGTGATCTTCACCAGCGATGTCTCGGCCTTCGAGGCGATGAAGCTGCGGATGCTCAACGGCAGCCACTCGATGCTGGCCTATGCCGGTTTCCATGCCGGCGACACCTATGTGCGCGACGTCATGGCCGACGCGCCGCTGGCGGCGCTTGTCCGGCGCCACCTCGCCGCCGCCGCCGCGACGCTGCCGCCGATCGAGGGCATCGACACCGGCGGTTACGCCGAGGCGCTGCTGCGACGGTTCGAGAACCCGGCCATCGCCCACGCGACCTTCCAGATTGCCATGGACGGCTCAGAGAAGATGCCGCAGCGCATCTTCTCCGCCATCCCCGACGCGCGCCGCGGCGGCGTGCCGCTGCGGGCCTTCGCCTTCGCCACCGCCGCCTGGCTGCGCCATGTCTCGGGGCGCACCCATGACTGCGCCCCCTACGATCTGCGCGATCCGATTTCCGGGCGGCTGCAGGCCCTTGCCGCGGATCTGGACGCGCCGGAGATCGTGGCAGGGCTGCGGGACTCCGGGATCCTCTCGGCGTCCGTGGCCGGCGACGACGCCTTTTGGGAAGAGGTGACGGAGATTCTCGCGCCGATGCTGACGGAGCCGATGACCAAGATCATCGGCCTGGAGACGGGCGGCCTGAGCGGCTAACTGTGCGGGCCTGCGCCGAGACGGCCGTTCGAGATCGGGTCTGATCTCGAACGGGCGGTCGGCCCGGGTGCGCCCACACGACAAGGCGATCCGCTTCCTCTCGGGGCGCGAGCATATAGACGTGTCGAGGCTGCTCCGCAGGCTCAAGAAGCGTCATTGTGTGATCTGGCGACCATAATATTACATAACGCCTATTCTGCGTATCCAGTGAGGCGAAGGGTGCGCGCTACCCTCAAGTGCGACTCCCATTAGAAAACAGATGGTTATCTAATGGAGAGAGCCTGCCATGGGAGCGGTATACACGCAACTGAGCGTCAAGGAACGTGTTCAGATCGAA
>NZ_JAHVIA010000008.1 GCF_019801965.1 Salipiger bermudensis | reverse complement strand
CGCAAATGCCTTGGATGGAGGACCCCGGCCGAGGTCTTTCGAGAAAAGATGATGGAGGAAATCGGCCGACGCCCCTACTCTCGCAGGTCATGGGAGTCGCGCTTCGGGTAGCGCACACAATCCGGCACCCGCCCTGGAGCCGCCTTCCGGGCCTCTGCGGCGCGCGCACGCCCGTTTGACCTGTTGATCCCTTTACCGAATTCCGCGCGCATGCGCCACGCCCGCGCATCAATCAGCAGCGCAGCTCGCGAATTGTCTGCGCGCCGCCGCGAAAACCATCTCGACCCTTGCCCGTGCTCTGCGCCTCGGTCACAACGAACCCATGGATGATACACCGGACATTCTCTGCATCGGCTCCGTTCTCTGGGACGTGATCGGCCGCTCCGCCAGCCACATGCGCCAAGGCTCCGACGTGCCCGGCCGGATCACCCGGCTGCCCGGCGGCGTGGCGCTCAACATCGCGATGACGCTGGCGCGCTTCGGACTGCGCCCGGCGCTGCTCTCTGCGGTCGGTCAGGATCCCGAGGGCCACGAGCTGGCGGAGGCCTGCGAGCAGCTGGGCTGCGACACCCGGTTTCTCTATCGTTCCGAAGACCTTCCGACCGATCGCTACATGGCCGTCGAAGGCGCCAACGGGTTGATCGCCGCGATCGCAGACGCCCATTCGCTCGAGCGTGCCGGCTCGCGTATCCTGAGGCCGCTCTCGGATGGCACGCTGGGCACCAGCGAGGCGCCGTTCACCGGCTCCGTGGCGCTTGACGGCAACCTCAAGGAAACGCTGCTCGACGAGATCGTCCGCGACGCGGCCTTCGCGAAGGCCGACATGCGCATCGCGCCCGCGAGCCCCGGCAAGGCCGAGCGCCTGATGCCGTTCCTCCGCGCCGGTCGCGGCGTGCTCTACGTGAACCTCGAGGAAGCCGGCCTGCTCTGTCAGGAAAGCTTCAAGAGCGCCCCGGAAGCCGCTGCAAAGCTTGTGGAACGCGGCGCCGCGCGGGCCGTGGTGACCAATGGTGGCGACGCCGCCTGCGATGCCACCGCCGACGGTCTCGTGGCCGAGCGGCCACCGGAGGTTCTGGTGACCCGCGTCACCGGCGCCGGCGACACTTTCATGGCGGCGCATATTGTGGCAGAGCTGCGCGGTGCGGCCCGGGCCGAGGCATTGACCCTCGCTCTGGATGCCGCCGCAGCCTACGTTTCCGGAGACATCGCCTCATGAGCCTCATCAGACTTTCCGCCGCCGTCGCCGACGCCCTCGCCAAGGGCGCCCCCGTCGTCGCGCTGGAATCGACGATCATCACCCACGGCATGCCGTGGCCGCAGAACCTCGATATGGCCCGCAAGGTCGAGGCGGTGATCCGCGAGGAAGGTGCCGAGCCCGCGACCATCGCGGTGATCGACGGTGAACTCTGCGTCGGTCTCGAGGATGCCCAGCTCGAGGCGCTGGCGCAGGCCCGCGGTGTCGCCAAGCTGAGCCGTGCCGATCTCGCCGTGTGCATGGCGCAGGGCCGCACCGGCGCCACCACCGTGGCCGCCACCATGATCGCCGCCGCGCAGGCCGGCATCTCGACCTTCGCCACCGGCGGCATCGGCGGCGTGCACAAGGGCGCCGAGCAGAGCTTCGACGTCTCCGCCGACCTGCAGGAGCTGGCCCAGACCGCCGTCACCGTGGTCTGCGCCGGGGCAAAGGCGATCCTCGACCTGCCCAAGACGCTGGAAGTGCTTGAAACCCTTGGGGTTCCGGTGATCGCCTTCGGCCAGGACCAGCTGCCGGCCTTCTGGTCGCGCGAGGCCGGGTTGCGGGCGCCGCTGCGCATGGACACGCCGCGTGCCATCGCCGAAGCGCAGGCCATGCGGGCTGCGCTCGGACTGCCCGGCGGCCAGCTCGTGGCCAACCCGATCCCGGTCGAGGCCGAGATCGCCCGCGCCGAGATGACCCCGGTGATCGAGCGCGCCAATGCCGATGCCGAGACCCACGGCATCCGCGGCAAGGATCTGACGCCCTACCTGCTGCAGCGCATCTTCGAGCTCACCGAGGGCCGCTCGCTGGAGTCCAACATCGCGCTGGTTCTCAACAACGCGCGGCTCGGGGCACGCATCGCAAAGGAAATGAGCGCCCTGCCCCGAAATTGAGCTTTCGCTTTCGGAGCATCATTGTAGACCGGAATGCGAGCGCTTACCTTCATTCAGGCACTCGGCTTCTGGACGGACAATGAACACCCCCTTCGACGACAAACCGCGCAGGCCGGGCCTGCTGGCCTCCCTGCGCGCGAGCTTTCTGACGGGGCTGGTGGTCATCGCGCCCATCGGCCTGACGATCTGGCTGATCTGGACGATGTTCGGCTGGGTCGACGGCTTCGTGCTGCCGCTGATCCCCGACCAGTTCAATCCCGAGGCCTATATCGGCATCAACCTGCGCGGCCTCGGCGTCATCTTCTTCCTGGTCTTCACCATTCTGGTGGGATGGATCGCCAAGGGGCTGATCGGGCGCTCTCTGATCCGCTTCGCCGAGACCCTGGTCGAACGCACCCCGGTGGTGCGCTCGATCTATTCCGGCATCAAGCAGATCGCCGAGACGGTGTTTGCCCAGTCCGAGCGCAGCTTCGAGAAGGCCTGCCTGGTGCAATATCCCCGCAAGGGCATCTGGGCCATCGGCTTCATCTCGACCCAGGCCAAGGGCGAGGTCGCCGATCGCGCCGAGACCATGGCAGGGCTGACCTCGGTCTTCGTCCCGACGACCCCGAACCCAACCTCCGGCTTCCTGCTGTTCTTCCCCGAGGAAGACGTGGTCGAGCTCGACATGAGCATCGAGGATGCCGCCAAGCTGGTGATCTCCGCCGGTCTGGTCTACCCGCCCGATCGGCCGGGCGACAAACCCCGGGTCGAGCCGGTCCGCAAGGCCTCCTGAACCGATCGCCCTCGCGGCAGCCGCCACGCTGCCTCCGCGAGCGGCGTCAGACACTTGCAGCGCGTCAGTCTGTCACGAGGTTGCGCGTCATGCTGGCAATATCGGGCAACCTATGGGAGAGTTCTCTCATTCGTTTTGTGCCATTTTTAAAGGATGCCCGCATGTCCTGTTTGTCCCGCATGCTTTCCCTTGTCCTGCCTGTCTGCCTCGCCCTGCCCCTTTCCCTGACGCCGGCCCGCGCGCTCGAGCCGCTGAGCGGGTTCGGCGACAATCCCGGCGCGCTCGATGCCTTCCTCTACCGGCCCGAGGCCCAGGGCTCCGAGCTCACCACGCCTGCGCCGCTCATCGTCGCGCTGCACGGCTGCCTGATGAGCGCCGAGGGGTTCGATGACGAGACCGGGCTGGTGGCGCTGGCCGAGGATCTGGGGGCGCTGCTCCTGCTGCCGCAGCAGCGCGAGGACAACATGGAGCGCGGCTGTTTCCGCTGGTTCGATAGCGATGACAACCAGCCGGGCCTCGGCGAAAGCGCCTCGATCCTGCAGATGATCGACCACGTGCTCGCCACCGAGAGCGCCGATGCCGCCCGGGTCTACGTGCTGGGCCTGTCTGCGGGCGGCGCCATGAGCGCGGTGATGCTGGCCAACCATCCCGATCGCTTTGCCGGAGGGGCGATCATCGCCGGGCTGCCCTATGGCTGCAACCGGCCGGTGGGCCTGTTCGATTTCACCTGGTACACGCTGCACTACAATGTCTTCGCTCAGGACGGGGCCGATGCCAGCTATGCCTGCGGCATTACCCGCTTCTTCACTGCCACCGATCGCAGCCCTGCGGATTGGGCCGGCTTCGTGCAGGAGGCCGCCGCGGTCCTGCCCGAGACCTGGCCGCGCGTCTCGATCTGGCAGGGTCTCGGAGACGAGACGGTCGATCCGGCCAATCTCCAAGAGCTGACAGAGCAATGGGCCAGCCTGCAGGGGATCGACGCGCTGCCCGACGCCAGCGAGATCTACGGCGGCGCCACCCGGCACCTCTACCATGACGCCGCGGGCGAGACCCGGCTGGAGACCTGGACCATTGAGGCCTTCCCGCACGCGGTGCCGATCGACGCCGATGGCGCGCCGGAGCCCTGCGGCAGTGAGGCGGCCTATATCAACGATGGCGGCCTCTGCGCGGTGCGCCGGATTGCGCGGTTCTGGGGGCTCGGGGGGTAGGCCCGGCGACGGGTGCCGCCGCCGGGCCGCGCGGCTCAGCGGTTGTCGAGCTGCGCGCGCACGCTCGCCAGCCCGTGGCGTGTGATGCGGTAGGGATGCCCGCCGCAGGAGCGGATCAGGCGTCGTCGTCGCAATCGCTCGAAGACCGGCAGCGTGCAATCGGTCAGCACGAGCCCGTCGCGGGTGATGCAGCTCACCGCGCGCACCTTGCCGTTCTGGGCGCGATCGAAGCGGATCGCGCCACCCTGTGCCAGCACGTGAAGCACGCGCTGTTCGTGTTTGGAAATGTTCATGGGGGATGCCCTTGGAGTGAACGCAAAGCATAGCGCCGTCCGGCCATCGCGCGGACGAAGCGTTTGGGTTCAGCGATCCGTGAAAAGGATCGCGCGGTTGCCCGCAATCTCCAGCATCAAGTCTCCATCTGTCCGGGGCTGCCCCGGCTCTTGGAAGTATTAGGTCAGTCTGGTCCGTGTTTTCAACCCTTCCGGGCGAAACATGCCCCGCCAGGTGGCCTCAGTGGCGCATCGGCGAAGAGAACATCTCGCGCAGATCGGCGGTCTGCCGTTCCCCCAGCGCCGCGCCATGCGTGCTCAGGAAGCTGCCCGCGGCGCGCCGCCCGGCGGCCTTGAGCTGCGCCACAACCGTGGGCAGCGGCACCATCTTGGTGGCGACCGAGAGGTCGTTCATCAGGTCGTCATCGGCGATCATGTGGACCCGGAGTTTCTTCATCGCGCCCTCGCGAACGGAGCCCGCCTCAATCAGGCGCTGAACGAACTCGATGGCGCGCAGCTCGCGCAGGAGCGCCGCGTTGAAGCTGATTTCGTTGATCCTGTTCTGGATCTCCGGCGGCGTCACCGGCACCGCCTCGCGCACGATCGGGTTGATGTTGACGATCACCAGGTCATCGGGCAGCGCCGGCTTGAACAGCGGGAACAGCGCCGGGTTGCCGGAATAGCCGCCATCCCAGAACGCCTCGGTGACCCCGGTCTCCGGGTCGGTCAGTTCCACCGCCTGGAACAGCGTCGGCAGGCAGGCGGAAGCGAGGATGGCCTCGGGGCAGAGCTTGTCGCCCTCGAAGACCCGCACCTTGCCGTCGCGCACCGAGGTGGCGGAGACGAAGAATTCCGGCCCGGCATCGGCGCAGATATCGGCGAATTCCATGCGCCGGAGGATGTCTTCGAGCGGGTTGCGGTAGAGCGGTCCCCAGGCATAGGGCGACAGCATCCGCCCCACCGCCTCGCCGGCAGCAAATGGCAGCGAATACTGAACCGCGTTGCTCACCGTGCCGGCCGGTGGCAGCCAGGCATGCATCCATTCCGGGATCGAGATGTCGCGCAGCCCCGCGACCTCGTGCCAGAGCCAGTCCAGCGTCTCGCGCGCGCCCTCGCGCCCGCCGCGCACCAGCCCCGCCTTCAGCGCCGCGCCGTTGAGCGCCCCGGCCGATGCGCCGGAGATCCCGGCGATCTCGAGATCGTCCTCCTCGAGCAGCCGGTCGAGCACGCCCCAGGTGAAGGCGCCATGCGCGCCGCCGCCCTGCAGCGCAAGGTTGATCCGCCGGGTCATCTCGGCCCCCTTTCACAACGCCCCGGTCTTCTTCTGGCCGAAAATATCCCGGGGTGAATTGGCCGCAGGCCAAGAGGGGCAGCGCCCCTCTCTGCCCGTGGCCAATCGCCTCAAAGCGCCGTCCAGCCGCCGTCGACCGAGATCGTCGTGCCGGTGATCTGCGCCGCCGCGTCCGAGCACAGGAACACCGCGGTGCCGCCGATCTGCTCGGTGGTGGCAAATTCCTTCGAGGGCTGGCGCTCGAGAATGACCTTCTCGATCACCTCGTCCTCGGTCATGTCGTATTTCTTCGCCGTGTCTGGGATCTGCGCCTCGACCAGCGGCGTCTTGACGTAGCCTGGGCAGATCGCGTTGGCGGTGATCGGCTCCTTGGCGGTCTCCAGCGCCACCACCTTGGTCATCCCCACGACGCCGTGCTTGGCCGCCACGTAGGCCGACTTGTAGGGCGAGGCGGTGAGCCCGTGCGCCGAGGCGATGTTGACCACCCGGCCCCAGCCCGCCTGGCGCATCAGCGGCAGCGCCGCGGCGGTGCAGTGGAAGGCGGAATTCATGTTGATCGCGATGATCGCGTCCCACTTCTCGACCGGGAACTCGTCGATCGGAGAGACGTGCTGGATGCCGGCATTGTTTACGAGAATGTCGCAGGCGCCGGCTTTCTCGATCAGCGCGCGGCAGTCCTCGCCCTTGGACATGTCCGCCTGGATATAACGCGCTTCGACGCCGAACTCCTTGCCGAGATCCTCGGCGAGCTTGTGATCCTCGGCGTTGTCGGTGAAGGAATTGAGCACCACCGAGGCGCCGGCCCGCGCCAGCTCGCGCGCCACGCCAAGCCCGATGCCCGAGTTCGAGCCGGTGATGATTGCGGTCTTGCCCTTGAGAGACATGTGAAACTCCTCGCTTTTTTCAGCGGCAGCATAGCAATGCTGCACCTGCAAGATAAGCAAATTCGGGAGCTGCCGGTTCCGCAATCTCGGCTTCACGCTTTCGCGAAGAATATGGCCTTGCGCTCGCCGCCGACTGGCCGCAAAAGCGCCGCATCAGCGAAGCCCGAGACCAAAAAAAACGCCGGCACGAGGCCGGCGTTCAGTCATTGAGGCAGGTTTCATACAGGCAAGAAACCTATCGAGCAGTGCCCTCGTTATACGCGCTTTACCGCTGGAGTCCAAGCTAAAAGTTTGAAAAGACGTGAAAGCCCCGGTACCCTCCGGGGCCAAGAAAACAAGGGCAGTGAGGGATTGTTTCAGCAATGATGGCCGATTATTTCGCGCGCCGCACGGTCGGCGCACTGGCGCTGGCGGCGATTCTGGGCTGCGGTGGAATCGCCTCCGCGGAGCCCGCGCATGGCATAGCTATGTATGGCGACCCTGCCCTGCCCCCAGATTTTGATCACCTGCCCTATGCCAATCCCGAGGCGCCCAAGGGCGGCAAGCTGGTCACCGGCGAGGTCGGCAGCTTCGACAGCCTCAACCCGCATATCCTCAAGGGCTCGGTGCCGTGGCAGCTTCGCTTCCTCGCCTACGAGAGCCTGATGGGCCGCAGCTGGGACGAGCCGTTCTCCCTCTATGGGCTGCTCGCGGAAACCATCGAGACCGGCCCGAATCGAGAATGGGTGGAATTCACCCTGCGCGACGAGGCCCGCTTCTCCGATGGCAGCCCGGTCACCGTCGAGGATGTGATGTGGAGCTACGAGACCCTCGGCACCGAGGGCCATCCGCGCTATCGCGGCGCCTGGTCCCAGGTCGAGCGCATGGAGCAGACCGGCCCGAACAAGATCCGCTTCACCTTCTCGACCGATGACCGCGAGCTGGCGCTGATCATCGGCATGCGCCCGATCCTCAAGAAGGCGCAGTGGGAAGGCCGCGACTTCGGCTCCAGCGGGCTCGACGTGGTGCCGATCACCAGCGCGCCCTACGTCATCGACAGCTTCGAGGCCGGCCGCTTCGTCTCGCTCAAGCGCAACCCCGATTACTGGGGCAAGGACCTGCCCTTCATGACCGGCCAGGCCAATCTCGACGAGATCCGGATGGAATTCTTCGGCGACGGCACGGTGCAGTTCGAGGCCTTCAAGGCCGGCGCGCTCAACGCGCTGCGCGAGAACAACGCCGAAAAATGGGAGACGCAGTATGATTTCCCCGCCGTGCAGCGCGGCGACGTGGTGAAATCCGAGATCCCGCATGGCCGGCCCACCGGCATGACAGGCTTCGTGATGAACACCCGCCACGGCGCCTTCGCCGACTGGCGCGTGCGTGCGGCGATGATCCACGCCTTCAACTTCGAATATATCAACGAGACCATGACCGGCTCGCGCCAGCCGCGGATCACCTCGTATTTCTCCAACTCCGATCTCGCCATGAGCAGCGGCCCCGCCGAGGGCCGGGTGCGCGAGCTGCTCGAGCCCTTTGCCGACACGCTCCTGCCCGGCGCGCTCGAGGGCTATGCCCTGCCCGAGGGCGACGGCAGCGCCCGCAACCGGCGCAACATCCGCGCCGCCATGGGGCTGATGGAGGACGCCGGCTGGACGGTGCAGGACGGCGTCATGAAGAATGCCGAGGGCCAGCCCTTCAGCTTCGAGATCGTGCTCAACCAGGGCGCCGGCGAGGAGCAGTCGATCATCGACATCTACGTGCAGGCGCTGCAGCGCATGGGCATCGCGCCGCGCGTCACGGTGATCGACTCGGCGCAGTATAACGAGCGCGTCAACCGCTTCGATTTCGACATGACCTTCTTCCGCCGTGGCATCTCGCTCAGCCCGGGCAACGAGCAGCGGCTCTACTGGGGCTCCGAGGCGGCAGGCCAGGAAGGCTCGCGCAACCTGATGGGGATGCAATCCCCGGCGGCCGACGCGATGATCGACACGCTGCTCAACGCCACCAGCCGCGAGGATTTCATCGCCGCGTCGCGCGCGCTCGACCGCATCCTGACCACCGGACGCTACGTGATCCCGATCTACCAGTGGAACATCTCGCGCATCGCCCATGCCAAGGAACTGACCTTTTCCGAGCAAACCCCGGTCTATGGCGACTGGATCGACTGGATGCCAAACGCCTGGTGGTGGCAGCCCGAGTGAGTTTGGGCTAAACTCCCGGCAAGCCGGAAACCGGCCGGCATCAAGACCGATACAAGAACAAACAACGAGCAGAGCAATGAAACAGGCACTTCTCATCGCCGCACTGGCGGTTACCCTTGGCGGCTGCGCCACCATCGACGGCGTCGGCCAGGACATCTCGAACGGGGCGCGCACCGTCGAAAGCTGGTTCTGATCGCGCTATCCGACCTTTTGGCACGTTCCCGTGCGCCCCGCCCCGGTCTAACCTGAGACACGGGCAGAGGAGATAAAGGATGAGCGACCGCGTGGAGCTTTTGGGCGAGGGCCGACCGATCCGGGCACTGGTGGTCGATGACCACCCGCTGTTTTGCGACGCGCTGACACTGACCCTGCAGTCGATCTCGGATTTCGAGGAGATCCGCAGCGCCGGCACGCTGGAAAAGGCGCTCGACATCGTCGCGCAGGGCGAGCCGCCGGACCTGGTGATCCTCGATCTCAACCTGCCCGACGTGCACGGGCTCGACGGCGTGGTGCGGATGCGCACCGCCGCGCCCCGCGCCGCCATTCTCATCGCCTCGTCGATGGCCGACAACCGGATGATCAGCCACGCGCTCAAGGCGGGCGCCAACGGGTTCGTGCCCAAGCATTCGCAGCGCTCGGTGTTCCGCCGCGCCTTCGAGGCGGTCGGCCGCGGCGAGCCTTTCGTGCCCGATGGCTACATCGATCCCCGCGAACCCGACTGCGGCGCCGGCCCCGACGACGCGCTGGCCCGGCTGGCGACGCTGACCAACCAGCAGGCGCGCATCCTGTCGCTGATCTGCGAGGGCAAGCTCAACAAGCAGATCGCCTATGACCTCACCATCGCCGAGACCACGGTGAAGGCCCATGTCACCGCGATCATGCGCAAGCTCGGGGTCCATAGCCGCACCCAGGCGGTGCTGATCGCGCAGGAGGCCAACTTCAACCGGGTCTTGCCAAGCGAAGGGGCCACGCCGTAACCTGCCGTGCACATCGCAAGGGGAGGTGATGTCGTGGACGGAGCACAAACGCGCTCCGCAGGGAGGGAAACGGACAAGGCCGGGGCCCTGCGCGTGGCGCAGGTCGACAGCACGGCCGAGGATCCGATCGCGGCGATTGCAGCACAGCTCGGCGGTGGCCCGTTCGAGCTGGTCTGTCTCTTCGCCTCTCCCGAAGCGGATTTCATCGCGCTGAACGACGCCGCCATTGGCGCGTTTGGCGGCGCCGACGTCTTCGCCTGCACCACCGCCGGCGAGATCGGCCGGGCCGGCTACGAAGAAGGCCAGATCATCGCCATCGGCTTCCCCTCGGACCTGTTCGCGGTCGACGCGCTGGCCATCGACGGGCTCGACGCGCTCGATGACAGCCAGGTCATCGACCAGCTGATGCAGCGGCGCATGGCGCTCAATGTCGATGCGCCGGAGAAACCCTACGAGTTTGCCTTCCTGATGGTCGACGGTCTGTCGCTGCAGGAGGAGAACGTCGCCACCATCCTCGCCTCGGCGATGGGCCAGATGCCGCTCTTCGGCGGCTCCACCGGCGACGGCACCGATTTCGGCGCCACCTGGCTGTCCTACAACGGCAAGATCCGCAGCAACGCGGCGCTGCTGGCGCTGGTGCGCAGCCGCTGCCCGGTCAAGGTGTTCAGCATCGATCACCTGGTGCCCACCACCACCCGAATGGTTGTGACCCGTGCCGCACCCGATCATCGCACCGTGCAGGAGATCAACGCCGAACCGGCAGCGCAGGAATATGCCCGTCTGCTCGGGATGCGGCCGGAGCAGCTCGACACCTTCACCTTCGCCACCCACCCCGTCGTGGTGCGCCTAGGCGACAGCCACCACGTGCGCTCGATCCAGAAGGTCGGCGAGCAGGGCGAGCTGGTGTTCTTCTCGGCGATCAACGAAGGCATGGTGCTGACCCTCGCAGAGCGCCAGGACATGGCCAGTCATCTCGATCAGGCGCTCGACGCGCTGTCGGCGAAAGGCGCCCCGCAGCAGATCCTCGGCTGCGACTGCCTGCTGCGCCGCCTCGAGGCCGGACAGTTCCAGGAGACCCGCGCGGTTTCGGACGTGCTGACGAGGCACAACGTGGTGGGCTTCAACACCTACGGCGAGCAGTTCGGCGCATTGCACGTCAACCAGACCCTGACCGGGGTGGCGTTCTACGCCGCCGAGGACGAGGATCAGCCCTGATGTCGCTGATCAACCCGGACGATTCCCTCGAGCGCCAGAACGAGAAGCTGCTGCGCATCGTCGAGACGCTTATGAACCATGTCGAGCATGGCAACGCCCAGTCCGGCGAGGCCTATGCCCAGTTCGAACGCGCCGCCCTGCTGGAAAAGCGGGTGCGCGAGCGCACGCTGGAGCTCGAGCGCACGCTCAACCTGCTGCACGAATCCAACGCCCAGCTCGCCCAGGCCCACGAAGAGACGGAAACCGCGCGGCGCAACCTCGCCGACGCCATCGAGACGATCTCGGAAGGTTTCGCCCTGTTCGATGGCGGCGACGTCCTGGTGATGTGCAACTCGCGCTTCTGCCGCGATTTCCGCGACAGCGTGCGCGACCTGCGCCCGGGGCTGTCCTTCGAGGGCTACGTGCGCCATGTCAGCCGGTCGCGCCACCTGTCCCTGCCCGAGGGGCTCTCGCCCGACGCCTGGGCGGCAGACCGGATGCGCAAGCACACCGACCGCCGGGTGATGTTCAACGTGCGCCACGGTCAGGACCGCTGGCTGCAGGTCTCCGAGCACCGCACCGCCAATGGCGGCACGGTGATCCTGCAGACCGACGTGACCGACATCATCCGGCTCGAGCGGCAGGAGCGGCTCAAGCTCAAGGACAAGCAGACGCGGATGATCCGCGCCACGCTCGACCATCTCGACCAGGGGGTGTGCATCTTCGATGACGGCGCGCACCTCGTGGCATGGAACGAGAAGATCGGCACGCTGATGAACCTGCCCGCCCGCCGGCTGCACCTCGGCGCCTCCTTCGAGGGGCTGATGGAGCAGGTCGAGCAGAACTTCCGGTTCTCGCAGGAGAGCGACCGCGACCTGTTCCTGCGCTGGACCGACCAGGGCGGACGCCGTGGTCCGATCAGCTTCGAGCTCAGCCGTGATGGCGGCATCGTGCTGCGCTTCTTCGGGCGCGGCATGCCGGATGGCGGCTTCCTGTTCTCCTGCACCGATGTCACCGCCGAGCGCGAGGCGGCGCGGCGGCTGACCGAGGTCAATGAGATGCTCGAGCAGAGGGTGATGGAGCGCACCCTCGAACTCGAGGATGCGCTCTCCGCCGCCGAGCGCGCCAACGCCTCGAAGTCGCGCTTCGTCGCGGCGGCGAGCCATGACCTGCTGCAGCCGCTCTCGGCGGCCAAACTGTTCATCTCGTCGCTGTCGGAGAAGAGCGCCGATGCCGGCGACAAGGCGGTGCTCGACAAGGCGGAATCGGCGCTGACCTCGGCGGAGCAGCTGATCGACGCGCTGCTCGACATCTCCAAGCTCGAATCCGACGGGCTGAAATTCGACATCCGGCCGGTGGCGCTGCGCGAGGTGTTCTCGCGCCTGCGCGACGAGATGGAAGTCCTCGCCGCCCGCAAGGGTCTGAAGCTGCGGATGATCGACAGCGACCTGACCGTCGAGACCGATCCGGCCTACCTGCGCCGGGTGGTGCAGAACCTCGTCGCCAACGCCATCCGCTACACCGAAGCCGGCCGCGTGGTGATCGGGGTGCGCCGCCGCGGCGGCACCGCCCGGATCGAGGTCTGGGACACCGGGCCGGGCATCGCTGAAGAAGACCAGTCGGCGATCTTCGAGGAGTTCCGCCGGCTCGACACCCGCGCCTCGACCAATGACGGTCTGGGCCTCGGTCTCGCCATCGTCGAGCGCGCTTGCGCCCGGCTCGGGCACCCGCTGGGGCTGTGGTCGGAGCCGGGGCGCGGCTCGTGCTTCATGGTGAGCCTGCCCGTGGTCGGCGCCACCGCGCCGTCGCGGCCCGCCGCGCTTGGGCCGGCGCGCCCGCAGGGGCTGGCGCAGGCCGGGCTGATCGTACTGCTGGTCGAGAACGATCCGCAGCTGCGCCGCGCGATGACGGTGCTGATGGAGAGCTGGGGCGTCAACGTGATCGAGGCCGAGGATGCCGCAAGCGCGCTCGACCTGTTGGCCGATCTCGAGATCGTGCCCGACGCTCTGCTGCTCGACTACCAGCTCGGCGCGGGCATGTCGGGCACGCAGCTTTTCGGCGAGATCACCACCCGCATGGGCCGCCTGCCCTGCGCCATCGTCTCGGCCGACCGTTCGGAGGCGTTGCGCGAGGCCTGCGCGGCGCTGCAGATCGAGCTCCTGTCGAAGCCGGTGGACCGGCACCGGCTGGGCCGGTTCTTCGACGCAGTGGTGCGCGGCACGCTGGCGGCGGAGTGAGCGGCGCTCAGCGCGCCTTGAAAAGCCCGCCGAGGATGCCGCGCACCAACCGCTTGCCAGTGGTGCCGGACAGCTCTTTCAGAACCGCCTGCCCGAGCGCCTCGCCGATGGAGTTCGGCGCGCTGTAGCGGCTGGAGCGCGGCTTGCTCGCGGTCTTGCGCACCGGCTTGGCGCGCGGTGTCGGATCGTAGCGCCGGGCGCGGTTGTACTCGCGGATCATCTCACCGGCATCCCCGGCCTCCTCCGAGCCCTGCTCCGCGCGATCCGCCTCCTCGGCCGCTTTCGCCGCCTCCTCGGCCCTGCCCTTGAGGATCTCGTAGGCCGAGTGCCGGTCGAGCGGCGTGTCGTATCTCGCCGCGAGCGTCGAGCCCGCCAGTACCGCCGCGCGCTCCTCCGGGGTGATCGGTCCGAGCTGCGACGCGGGCGGACGGATCAGCGTGCGTTCGACGATGCCCGGCACCCCCTTCTCCTGCAGCATCGAGGTCACGGCTTCGCCGGTGCCGACCTCGCGGATCGCCACCTCGGTGTCGAAAGCGGGGTTCGGACGGTAGGTCTCGGCGGCCTGCCGCAGCGCCTTCTTGTCGCGCGCGGTGAAGGCACGCAGCGCGTGCTGCACCCGGTTGCCGAGCTGGCCGAGAATGTCGTCGGGAATGTCATCGGGGTTCTGGGTGATGAAATACACCCCCACCCCCTTGGATCGGATCAGCCGCGCCACCTGCTCGACCTTGTCGACCAGCGCCTTCGGTGCGTCGTCGAACAGCAGATGCGCCTCGTCGAAGAAGAACACCAGCTTCGGCTTGTCGGGGTTGCCGACCTCGGGCAGCTCCTCGAACAGCTCCGAGAGCAGCCAGAGCAGGAATGTTGCGTAGAGCCGCGGCGAGCCCATCAGCGCGTCGGCGGCGAGGATATTGACATGGCCGCGCCCGTCGGGGGCGAGCTGCATCAGGTCCGACAGGGCCAGCGCCGGCTCGCCGAAGAGCTTGTCGCCGCCCTGGTTCTCAAGCACCAGAAGCCGGCGCTGGATGGCCCCGATCGAGGCGGTCGAGACGTTGCCGTAGCGCAGCGACAGCTCCTTGGCGTTCTCACCGACCCAGACCAGCAGCGCCTGAAGATCCTTGAGATCCAGCAGCGGCAGGCCCTGCTCGTCCGACAGGCGGAAGGCGATGTTGAGCACGCCCTCCTGCGCGTCGGTGAGTTCGAGCAGCCGCGCCAGCAGCAGCGGGCCCATCTCGGCCACGGTGGTGCGCACGGGATGGCCCTGCGCGCCGAAGAGATCCCAGAACACCGTCGGGAAGGCGCTGTAGGAGAAATTGTCGAACCCGATGGTGGCGTTGCGCTTGGCGAAGGCGTCATGCAGCTTGCCCTCCGCGCTGCCCGCCTTCGCAAGCCCCGAGAGATCCCCCTTCACATCGGCGAGAAACACCGGAACGCCCGCCGCCGAGAAGCCCTCGGCGAGGATCTGCAGTGTCACCGTCTTGCCGGTGCCGGTGGCGCCCGCGATCAGCCCGTGGCGATTTGCATATTTCAGCGCCAGACATTGCTTCTCGCCGTAGCCCTCTCCGCCACCGCCCAAAAAAACGCCACTTTCCATGCCGGACCTCCACGCGCGTGCGCTCCGAGCATACAATGTTAACCTTTTGAGGCCAGTGTCTTTTTTGCCCGGGGCATCATGTCCTCTCCTGCTCCGGGCAGACTTCCTCCCTGTCAGACTGGCCGCGCTCTCGGGCGCGGCCTTTTTATGCAGTTGTGATCGCGCTGACGTGAGAAAGCCTGTTGACCGCTTCAAAAGAGTTTCGTAGCGTTCGGCCAATGACAAAGCCGGCCGGTCCGGCAGGGAGCAAGGGGGAAGGGACCATCTGGTCCCTTTTCTCTTTTGTTCTACCGGCTTGCGGCTTCCCGCCATCGTGTCCGGGGTGCGTCAATTCCGGCCTGACACCGCGTCGGCGCCGTGATACTCGGACGAGGACTCATGACCATTCCGAGGGAGTTTCCATGACCAGACTGCTTTCCGCCCTGTGGGCCCTGCCGCTCGTGGCCGGCCTCTCTGCCGCACCGGCATTCGCCCAGGACAGCGCGCAGTCCTCCGAGCAGCCAGCAGAACAGCCCGCTGAACAGCCGCAGACCGCCATCGGCGGCGGGCTGAGCATGGGGGAGTCCGATGCTGACGCCACCCCCGGCAGCCAGCAGCCCGAGACCTACACCAAGGCGACCCACGGCGACTGGCAGGTGCAGTGCCTGCGCGTGCCCGAGGGCACCGAGGCCGAGGACCCCTGCCAGATGTACCAGCTTCTCAAGGACGAGAACGGTGGCGACGTGGCCGAGGTCAGCGTGTTCCGCCTGCAGAACGGTGGCCAGGTGGTTGCCGGTGGCACCTTCGTCGTGCCGCTCGAGACCCTGCTGACCCAGAAGCTGACCGTGGCCGTCGATGGTGGCCAGGCCAAGCGTTACGATTTCTCGTTCTGCACCCAGATCGGCTGCTACGCGCGCGTCGGCTTCACCGCCGATGACGTGGCCCGCTTCAAGGCCGGCAGCTCCGCCACCGTCTCGATCGTGCCCGCCTTGGCCCCGGACCAGCGCGTCGAACTCGAGATGTCGCTGTCCGGTTTCACCGCCGGCTTCGACGAGGCCTCCGAGCTGCGCCAGTAAGCGCAGCGGACGCCGGAGCAGAAAAAGAGGGCCGCGGGAGGCATCCCGCGGCCCTTTTCTCATCCCGGGACCACCGGCGCCTGGCTTCGCCCCAGCCCCTCCAGCACCGCCTGCGCGGCGCGGTCGCCCGGATTCGGGCCGCCGCGGCCCAGCCGCTCCATTGTGACGGCCATCGCCTCGACCTGCGCCTCAGGCGCCTCGAGCACGGAGAGCAGCGCGTCGGCGATTGGAGCGGGTCGGCAGTCCTTGCCGATGAATTCCGGAATGGCGCGGGTCTCGGAGACCAGATTGACCAGGGTCACCGTATCCACCAGCAGCATCCGCCCGATGATCTGGCGCGAGAGCCAGCCCATGTCATAGGCCACCACCATCGGCGTGCCCGCCGCCGCGAGCTCGAGCGAGACGGTGCCCGAGGCCGCGAGCGCCACGTCGGCGGCGGCGAAGGCGGCGCGCTTCTCGGCGGCCATGGCCTCGCCCAGCTCGCGAGGGTCGAGCACCAGCGGCGCTTCGGCCCAGCTCGCGCAAAGCTCCTCGACCAGCGGCGCCACCGGGGCGGCGGCGGGCAAGACGAAGCGCAGTTCCGGGCGCTCCTGCTGCAGCCGCGCGACGACCTCGCCGAAGACCGGCGCCAGCCGTGAGACCTCGGAGCGGCGCGAGCCGGGCAGGATCAGCGCCAGCGGCGCGTCGCCCAACCCATGCCGCACGCGGAAGGCCGCGGCCTCCTCGGGCGTGGCCTGCGGCTCGGTCACCACTGGGTGGCCGACGAAATCGCAGCGCATCCCGGCGGCTTCCATATAGGATGGCTCGAAGGGCAGCAGCGCCAGCACCTGGTCGACATGTCGCGCCATCTTGGTCGCGCGCTTCGGCCGCCAGGCCCAGACCGTGGGGGCCACGTAATGCACCACGCGAATATCGGAGCGCGCCTTGACCAGCTCGGCCACCCGCAACGAGAATTCCGGCAGGTCGACGGTGATCAGCACATCCGGTTTCGCGGCGATGATCGCCTCGGCGGTCTCGCGGATGCGGGCCTTGAGCTTGCCGTATTGGCGCAGGATCTCGGTGATCCCCATGACCGAGATTTCGTCCATCGGGAACAGGCTCTCGAGCCCCTGCGCGATCATCCGCTCGCCGCCGATGCCGGTGAACTGGACCCCGGGCACCCGTGCCTTGAGCCCTTCCATCAGCGCTGCTCCGAGCTTGTCGCCCGAGGGCTCGCCCGCGGTGATATAGACTTTCATGCCTCGCGCTCCCGCACCCAGAGAAACAGACCGGCGGCATCGAGCTCTCGAACCATCGCGGCCCGGTCGAGCATCATCACGCCGCCCGCGGACAGGACGATGCCCGAGAGCCCCGCCCGGATGGCGCCCCTGGCGGTGCGGGGGCCGACCACCGGCAGATCGGCGCGGTGGTCCTGCCCCGGCTTCTCGGCCTTGTAGAGCACGCCGCCGGCGGCGGTCTCGAGCGCATCGATCATGGCATCGGTGCCGGCCTCGTCCTCGCGTGCCAGCACCGCGCCGTCGCGGATCACACAGGCCTGCCCGAAATCGCGGGCGCCCTGCTCGGCGCTCACCCGGTCGCCGAGACGCGCCGCTGCGATGGCGGCGGCGTCGGGCTGGACCTGTGTCAGGACACCGGCGGGCGGCAGCAGGTCGGGGGCGGCTTCATGCGCGCCCACCACCTCGAAGCCCGCCCCCTCGAGCAGGCCGATGACGATGCGCAGCGCGCCATCATCGCCGCGTTTCAGCGCCCGGCGGAAGGCGGGCAGCATCAGCACCGTGCGCCAGTCAAGGCGACTGAGTTTGATCTCCGGTCGGGCGACGCGGCCGACCATGCAGATCCGCGTCACGCCGCGCCGGCGCAGCCAGTGCAGGAAGCTGCCCAGCGTCTCGATGCGAAAGCTGCGGTCCACCGGGAGCCCCTCGGGCACATGCGGCTCGAGGGCGCAGATCAGAGGGCGCCCCGGGCAGGCCTCGGCCACCGCGCGGGGCAAGGCGCCCTGCCCTGCGATCAGCGCCAGCATGCGCTCAGCCCGGGGTCAGGAAATGACGGTCGCTGTCGCCGAGGATGAAATCGACGATCTCGCGCACATACTCGCTCTGGGTCTCGTCCCCGAGCCGCTTGGCGCGATCGGCAAAGGCCCCTTCGCCCTGCGCCAGCATCTGGAACGCAGCGCGCAGCGCAGTGATGTCGGCCCGGCTCACGCCGCGGCGCTTCAGCCCCACGAGATTGAGCCCGTCGAGCTTGCCCCGGGGCGCCTGCACGAGGCCGTAGGGGATCACGTCGTTGGTGACCATGGTCACCGCGCCGATGATCGCGCCGCGCCCGATGCGCACCCACTGGTGCACGCCCGACAGGCCGCCCACGATCACGTCATCCTCGATCACGCAATGCCCGGCAACGGCGGAGTTGTTGACCAGGATCACCCGGTCGCCGACATGGACGTCATGCGCCACGTGGCAGCCGGCCATGAACAGCCCGTCATCGCCGACGCGGGTCACGCCGCCACCGCCGTCGGTGCCGGAGTTCATCGTCACGTGCTCGCGGATGCGGTTGCGTTTGCCGACGACGAGGCTGGTGCTTTCGCCACGGAACTTGAGATCCTGCGGGATCTCGCCGATCACCGCGAAGGAGAAGATCACGGTCTCCTCGCCGATCTCGGTGCGCCCGGTAACGACCACGTGCGATTTCAGCTCGACGCGCGGCCCCAGAACCACCTCGGGGCCGACATGGCAGAACGGGCCGATGATGCAGCCCTCGCCAATCTGCGCCCCGTCCTCGATGACGGCAGACGGATGGATCTGTGTCTCGGTCACGCCGGCAGGTCCATCATCGCGGTGAATTCGACTTCGCAGGCCATCTCGCCCTCGACCTCGGCCACGCCGCCGAACTTCCAGACCTTGCCGCCGGGCTTGCCGCGCAGGGTCGTGAGGTTCATGCGCAGCTGGTCGCCGGGGACGACCATCCGGCGGAACTTGCACTTGTCGATGGCCATGAAATAGACCTTCAGATCCTTGTCGGCGAGATCGAGCGCGGTGCCCACCATGACGGCGGCGGTCTGCGCCATCGCCTCGGCGATGGTGACGCCGGGCATGATCGGCTGGCCCGGGAAATGGCCCTGGAAATGCGGCTCGTTCATGGTGACGTTCTTGATGCCGACCGCCGACTTGTAGCCGTCGATCTCGATCACCCGGTCGACCAGAAGGAAGGGATACCGGTGCGGCAGAATGCGCTGGATCAGCTGGATATCCGCGGTGAGCAACGTGTCGGTCATGGTGTTTTCCTGTCGATCTGTTGCCCTGTCCCTAGCAATAGCGGCGTGACGGGGCAAGCGCCGAGCGGTCAGGGCTGGGCGGCGGGAGCGGTCTCGGCGCCGTCCTCCGGCGCCGCACCATCCCCGATTGCGGCGTCGATCCGTGCGATGGCGGCATCGGTGATGTCGATCACGTCCTCGGAGAGGAAGACCGAGCGCTTGTCGAGGATCACCACGGCACCCGCCTCGCGCATGATCCGGTCGATCACCGGCTCGGCCGCCGCGATGAAGCGGCGTCGCTCTTCCTCGGAGAGCTCACCGATGGCGCGGGCCTTGGCATCCTGCTCCCGGCGCAGCGCCTGCACCTTCTCGTCGAAGGCATCGGCCAGCTCGCGGAAGGCCAGCGCATCGAGTTCGGCCCGCTTCTCGGTGAGGGCACGCTCCTCGGCGGTGAGCTCAGCCTCGATGCGCCGGTTCTCCGCCGCGATCTCGGCGCCTTCCGCCTCGAGCGTGCGCGCCACGCGCTCGCCATAGGCGCTCTCGGAAAACAGCCGGTCGAACTCTACCGTCAGGATCGCGCTCTCGACAATCCCGGGCGCCGCGTCCTGCGCGGACGCGGTCCCAGCGGCCCATCCCAGGCCGAGCGCAAGCGCGCAGAGCCTCAGAGCACGCCTCATCTCAGAACTCGGTCGAGACGGTCAGGCTGAAGTTCTGCTCGTTGTCCTTGTCTTCCTTGGTGATCGGACGCGAGAAGTTGAGCCGGAGCGGCCCGAGCGCCGAGTCCCAGAACACCGAGACGCCGATGGCGTGACGCAGGCTGAAATCCTCGTAGAGGACATCATTGGTGGTGGAGGAGACGGTTTCGTCATCCAGGCCCCAGACCGAGCCCATGTCGTAGAACAGGCCGCCGCTGATGCCGTATTCATCCGGCAGGCCGAGCGGGAACTCCGCCTCGAAGCGCATGACGGCGAAATAGTTGCCGCCGAGCGAGTCGTCGACATCTTCTGCCTTGTTGTATTCGCGCGGGCCGATGCCGCCATACTCGAAGCCCCGGAAGGTCGAGTCGCTGAGGCGGAAACGGTCGGTCACGCGG
Organism: Salipiger bermudensis; assembly: GCF_019801965.1. Classification (GTDB taxonomy): domain Bacteria; phylum Pseudomonadota; class Alphaproteobacteria; order Rhodobacterales; family Rhodobacteraceae; genus Salipiger; species Salipiger bermudensis_A. Next base: position 323,780 of record NZ_JAHVIA010000008.1, on the reverse strand, counting down.
CTCACACCGCTGGTGTAGTTGATCGCGCCGGCCTCCAGCGAGGCACGCAGCGTGACTTCCTCGTTCCAGACCTTGCGCTGCGCGATGGCGCGCAGGTTGGTGCGGATGAAGCTGGTATCGCCGCCGAGACCGCCGAAATCCTGACCGAACTCGAGCAGCACGCCGGCATTGGGATCGAGCCCGTCGCGGCGGGTGTCCCAGCTGAACGTGTAGCCGAGGCTGCTGTCCCAGCGCTCGCCCAGCTCTTCCTCGGCGCGGATGATCTGGCCGGTGTCCCCCTCGTCGGTGTTGAGGATGTCACTGTATTCCAGCGTGTAGCGCAGGCTCAGGCGTCCGAAATCCGACACCGGGAAGCCGATGCTCGGGCGGAAGATGCCCTTGGCGGTATCGAACTCGGCATATTCCTGTTCGGTCGAGGTGTAGCTCGCGCCGAGGCCGAAGCTGAGGTCGCGGCCCAAGAAGGCCGGCTCGACGAAGTTGAAGGAGTAGTTGTTGTTGGTCGACGCGGTGCTGACGCCGAGCGACAGGCGCTGGCCGCGGCCGAGGAAGTTGCGCTCGCTGAACGAGATCGCGAGGCCGATGCCGTTCGAGGTCGAGTAGGAGCCGCCGAAGCTGATCGAGCCGGTGGGCTGTTCCTCGACATTGACGTCGATGATGACCTGCTGCGGCGTGGTGCCCTCGCGCGCGTTGACGTCGGCGGTGGAAAAATACCCCAACGCACGGATGCGCTCGGCCGCCTGTCGGATGGCCCGCGGGTTGAACGGATCGCCCTCGGCGGTGTCGAACTGGCGCCGCACCACGCGGTCGAGCGTTGTGGTGTTGCCCTCGATGTCGATGCGCTCGACGAAGATCCGCTCGCCGCGGGTCATTTCGAAGGTCACGTCGAGGGTCTGGGTGCGGTCGTTGCGGGTGATGCGGGGATCGACGCGAACGAAGGTCAGCCCTTCCTGCACGCCGAGCCGTTCGAGACGGGCGATCTCGTTCTCGACGGTCGACGGCGAGTAGGTCTGGCCCGACTTCATCTTGATGGCGTCGCGGAAAAGCTCGGTATCGACCTCGGGGAGATCGGACTCGACGCTGATTTGACCGATGTTGAACTGCTGGCCTTCCTCGACGTTGAAGGTGACGAAATATGCGTCACGCTCGGAGGCCAGCTCGGCATTCACCCCGGTGATGCGGAAATCGACATAGCCGCGCGAGGAATAGAAATCCTGAAGCAGCTGCCGGTCGAACTCGATCCGATCGGCGATGAAGGTGTCCTTGGTGATGATCGCGCGCAGCAGGCCGGCCTGCTTGGTCTCGAGCACGCGGCGCAGGCGGCGGTCGCTGAACTCGGTATTGCCGACGAAGGCGATGCGCTCGACCTCGGTCACGCCGCCCTCGAAGATCTCGTAGACCAGATCGACGCGGTTGTCGGAGCGCTTGATCAGCTTCGGGGTCACCCGGGCGGCGATGCGGCCCTGCTGGGTATAGGCCTCGGCGATGGCGTTGGCATCCTGCTCGGCGGCGCTGGGGCTGTAGACCCGGCGCGGCTGCGCGGTCACGATGGTCGCGAGATCCTCGTCCTTGATGCGGCGATTGCCCTCGAAGACGATGCGGTTGACCGTCGGATACTCGGTCACGCGGATCACCAGCGTGTTGCCCTGCGGCACGATCTCGACGGTCTCGAAGAGCCCGGAGGCGACGATGCGCTGGTAGGCGGCGTTCAGCTCGCCACCCGAGACCGGCGCACCGCGTGCGATGCCGGCATAGCTCAGGATGGTGCCGGCCTCGATACGCTGGTTGCCCTCGATCGAGACGTTGCTGAACGAGAATGTCTGGGCTTGGGCCGGAGCGGGAAGCGCCGTGAAAGCCATTGAAATCGCGACGGAAAGCGCCGCCAGCGAGCTGCCAATTTTAAGATTGCGCGCGCCGCACAGGAGGCTGGCCCCCGATAGCCCTTGGGTCATCCTTCAATCCACTCCGCCTTCGTTTTTTAACGTGAGTATCGGGATTGAAGAACCTTGTCAAAAGCCGAAACGGTTGGATTTCAGAGCGATCCGAGAAAGGCGCCCAAATACAACGCGACGGCAATCGCGAAGATGCTGAGCAGGCGATCCAGGTTGATCATGACGAGCAGGCCGAGGCCGCGATATCCGGTTTGAATCGTGTGCATGGTGGTCCAGCCGGGTTCCAGTGATTGGTTTCCGAACCGTTTCTATCCACGCATTGCGGCTGATTTGCGGCAGCCTCCGCACGAAAACGCGGCGATGGTCCTCGTGCGGAGCGCCCTGCCTCAGGGGCAGAAGAGATCGTTGGTCAGTGCGAAGGTCATCAGCGACAGAATCAGGATCAGGCCGATCGACATCAGCACGTTGAGCGCCTTGTCGGAGGGCGGCTTACCGGTCACCGCTTCCCAGGCGTGAAACACCAGGTGGCCGCCGTCGAGAACCGGCACCGGGAACAGGTTGAGCAGGCCCACCGCGGTCGACAGCACGGCGATGAAGGTGATGAAGCTCTGCCCGCCCTGGCTCGCCATCGCGCCGCTGGTCTGGGCGATGCCGATCGGGCCCGAGAGGTTGCACGACGAGATGTTGCCGATCACCATGTTCCAGAGCCCCGAGAGCGAGCCCGAGATGATGTCGCCGGTGCGCTGCACGCCGCCGAGGAAGGCGTCGACCGGGCCGATCATGCTGGTCGCCGGCTCGAAGGCCAGCCCTCCCACGATGCCGATGCGATAGACCGCCTGGTAGCCGCCATCCGGCAGCGGCTCGTCGGTGCGCTTCGGTGTCATCGCAAGCTCGAGAGTTTCGCCCTCGCGCCACACCGTGAGATCGAGCGACGCGCCCTCCGAGCCCTCGACCTTCTCCTTGAGCTGCTCGAAGGCGAAGGCCTCTTCGCCATCGATGCTCAGGATGATGTCGCCCGGTTCGAGCCCGGCCTCGTTGGCGGCCGAGCGCGGCACGATCTGGGTGGCGAGCGGCGGATAGACATAGGGCCCGTCGACCTCGAGCTCCTGCCCGTCGCGGGCGACGGTATAGGGCAGGACCGGCTCATGCGGCAGGTCGCGCATGAAGGCCTCGAAGCCTTCGCTGTCATCGAAGGCGGGCAGCGGCGCGCCGTTGATGGCGAGGATCTCGTCGCCCTCGCGCAGCTCCTGCGCCACCGGCAGCGCCCGCAGGTCGCCCACGGTGAAGGGCTCGGTCACCCTGCCCTGCACCATGAAGAGCCCGGTGAAGATCAGGATGGTCAGCGCGAAGTTGAACACCGGTCCGGCGGCCACGGTGGCGGCCCGCGCCCAGAGCGGCGCGCCGTTCATCGTGCGCCGGCGCTCGGCCTCGCTCATATGCGCGAGGCTGTCGAGATCGGCGCCGCCGCTGGCATTGGCGTCGCCCTTGAACTTGACGTAGCCGCCGAACGGAAGCGCCGCGATCTGCCACTTGGTGCCGCGCTTGTCGTAGCGCGAGTAGATCACCGGCCCGAAGCCGAGCGAGAACACATCCGCATCGATCCCGGACCAGCGCCCGACGATGTAATGGCCGTATTCATGGATGGCCACGATCACCGAAAGCGCCACGACGAAGGCGACGAGCGTGTAGAGCACGCCTCCGAATTGCGGGATCAGCTGCGCTAGGTCCAAAAGCTCTACCTCTCACTTGTTTTCATTATTTCGTCCGCAGTCCTACGGGCGAAATGGTCAGCCGCAAGCACGTTATCAAGATCGATCCCGGCTGCAATAAGGCCGGATTGGGCCGACGCACGCTGAAGTGTTTCCTCGACAACCTCGGCCATCTGCTGGAAACCGATGCGCTTTTCGATGAAGGCGTCGAGCGCGCGCTCCTTGGCGGCGTTGAACACCGCGCCCGAGAGCCCGCCCGCCTGCATCACCTCGCGCGCCAGCCGCAGCGCCGGCCAGCGGGTCTCGCAGGCCTCGCGGAACGTGAACTGCCCCATCTTCACCAGATCGAGCCGCTCCACCGGAAGCGTGCGGCGGCGCGGGTGGTGCAGCGCGAAGCCGATGGCGTGACGCATGTCGGGCGGGCCCACATGGGCCATCAGCGCGCCGTCGTTGAAGCCCACCAGCGCGTGAATCATCGATTCAGGGTGCACCAGCACCTCGATGAGCCCCGGGTCGATGTCGAAGAATTCCTTGGTCTCGATGAGCTCGAGCGCCTTGTTGAACATCGAGGCGCTGTCGATGGTGATGCGCTGGCCCATGTCCCAGTTGGGATGGGTCGCGGCCTGCTCGGGCGTGGCCTCGGCCAGCTTCTCGAGCGGCCAGTCGCGAAAGGCGCCGCCACTTGCGGTGATGATGACCCGCTCGACGGCGCTGAGATCCTCGCCGATCAGTGCCTGGAAGACGGCCGAATGCTCGCTGTCCACCGGCAGCACCGTGCCGCCATGGCTGCGCGCGGTCTGCATCACCAAGGGGCCGGCGCAGACCATGCTCTCCTTGTTCGCCAGCGCCAGGGTCGCGCCGTGCTCGAGCGCCGCCAGCCCCGGCGGCAGCCCCGCAGCGCCGACGATGGCCGACATCACCCAGTCCGCCGGGCGCCGCGCGGCCTCGATCAGCGCGGTCTCGCCCGCCGCCGCCTCGACACCGCTACCGGCCAGCCGCTCCCGCAGCTCCGGCAGCAGCGCCTCGTCGGCGGTGACGGCGATCTCGGCCTTCAGCGCGCGGGCATCCTGCGCCAGCTGCGCGATGTTGCGCCCGCCGCTCAGCGCCACCACGTGGTAGGCCTCGGGGTCGCGCTGGATCAGGTCGATGGTGTTCTGCCCGATGGAGCCGGTGGCTCCGAAAATCGAGATTCGTCTCATTCAAGCCCCGGGGGAAAGTCCACGATCTGGCCCGCGATCAGCAGGAACAGCGCCGCGCCCAGCATGCCGTCGAAGCGGTCGAGCAGGCCGCCATGGCCGGGCAGCAGGTTGGAGCTGTCCTTGACCCCGGCCCGGCGCTTGATCGTGCTCTCCGCCATGTCGCCGATCTGGCTGGCCATGGAGATCGCGATCGAGATGCCCATGAGCCCGGCCCCGGCATGGGTGGTGCCTGCGAAGATCAGGCCGACGATTGCGGCCCCGAGCCAGCCGGCGATGGCGCCGGACCAGGTCTTCTTGGGGCTGACACGCGGCCAGAGCTTCGGCCCGCCGAAGGTGCGCCCGGCGAAATAGCCGCCCACATCGGTGATCACCACGACGCAGACCAGCCAGAGCATCCAGACCAAGCCGAAATCCGAGCGCAGCTTCATGAATCCGTAACCCGCGAGCAATATCATCGCGGTGAAGACGGCAAAGGTCACGCCGCCGCGCTCCATCCGGCCGAAGCCCGCCATCGACGGAAGCAGCAGCAGCGGCAAGGCAAAGGCCGGAGGCAGGTAAGGTGTGGCCAGGGCGCAGAGCCCCGCCAGAATGCCGAGGATGTTGGCAGACTTGTCGCGCGCGGTATCCACCATGCGCACGAGTTCCCAGACCATGATGCCACAGGCGAGCGAGATGAAAGCGCGCCAGGCGAGCCCGCCGATCCACACCGCGGCCAGCGCCAAGGCGATCAGAACCGCCGCCGAGAGCACCCGGGGCTTGAGGTCGGTCCATCGTGAGCCAGTCATGCCTTCACGCCCCCGTAGCGCCGTTCGCGTGAGCCGTAGGCGCTCACAAGGGAGCCGAACTCTGCGGCGCTGAAATCGGGCCAGAGCGTGTCGACGAATTCATATTCGGCATAGGCCGATTGCCAGAGCAGGAAGTTCGAGATCCGCGCCTCGCCGCTGGTCCGGATCACCAGATCGGGATCGGGCAGAACGCAGGTATCGAGATATTTCGGCAGCGTCTCCTCGTCGACGCTGGCCGGGTCGAGCCGACCCGCCGCCACGTCCTCCGCAAGGCGCTTGGTGGCGCGTGCCACCTCGTCACGGCCGCCGTAATTGATCGCGATGGTGAGGTTCACCCCGGTGCAGCCGGCGGTGAGCTGCTCGAGCTCGTCCATCAGGGTGACCAGCTTCTTGTCGAGCCGCACCCGGTCGCCGATGAAGCGCACGCGGACGTTCTCGCCCAGAAGCGAGCGCGCTTCCTTGGTGATGTAGCGCCGGAACAGGCTCATCAGCCCCGCGACCTCGGATTGGGTGCGCTTCCAGTTCTCGGTGGAGAAGGCGAAGATCGTCACATAGCCAACGCCCAGATCCGGGCAGGCCTCGACGATCTCGCGCACCCGCTTGGCCCCGGCATGGTGGCCGAACAGCCGCGGACGGCCGCGGCGCTGTGCCCAGCGGCCGTTGCCGTCCATGATGATCGCCACATGACGCGGACCGGCGCCATCGCGGATCGGTTTGGGCATGTAAGGCCCCTCCCTTTGCCTCTGGCGCCGCCGGTCGGGCTCAGACCTGCATGATCTCTTCCTGCTTCGTCTCCAGCGCCTGATCGACCTTCTTGATATAGGTGTCGGTCAGCTCCTGGACCTCGGCTTCCCAGAATTTCTGGTCATCCTCGGCCATGCCGTCGGCCTTGGCCTTCTTGATCTGGTCCATGCCATCGCGGCGCACGTTGCGAACCGCAACCCGGGCATGCTCGGCATATTGGCCGGCGACCTTGCTGAGCTCGCGGCGGCGCTCCTCGTTGAGCTCGGGAATCGGCAGCATGATGATGGTGCCGTTCATCTGGGGGTTGATTCCCAGCCCCGACTCGCGGATCGCCTTCTCGACCTTGTTCACCAGGCCCTTGTCCCAGACATTGATGGTGACCATGCGCGGCTCGGGCACGTTTACCGTGCCGACCTGGTTGATCGGGGTCATCTGGCCATAGGCTTCGACCTGCACCGGCTCGAGCATCGAAGCCGAGGCGCGGCCGGTGCGGAGCGAGGCGAATTCGGTGCGCAGGTTCGACATGGCGCCGTCCATGCGGCGCTTGAGATCGTCGGTATCGAGTTCGAAATCTTCTGACATGTTGGTCTGCCCGCTCAGGTGTTTTTCGTTCCGACCGCTTTCTAAGGCAGGAAACTTGGGATGTATAGCCGTTTGCACGAAACGCCGGCTTACCCCGCGGCTCGCTTGACAGTCTCCCGGGCCGATGAAAACGTCGCCCGACAGGACAGCGCCCATCAGAAGGAGAGCCGCTTGCCTCGCTCCCATTCCACCTTCGTCGTGATCGGCCTCGGCGCCTTCGGCAGCACCGTCGCACAGGAACTCGCGCGCTTCGGCAACCATGTCATGGGGGTCGATTCCGACGAGAAACTCGTGGCCCGCCTGGCCGACACGCTGACCGCCACAGCGATCCTCGACACCACCGACGAGACCGCCATGCGCGAGGCCGGCATCGACCAGTACGATGTGGCGCTCTGCGCCATCGGCTCCGACATCCAGTCGAGCATCCTGACAACGATGAACCTGCGGTTGCTCGGGCTCGACCGGATCTGGGTCAAGGCCGCGAACCGCACCCATCACCGCATTCTGTCGAAACTCGGCGCAGACCGGGTGATCCTGCCCGAGCAGGAAATGGGCCGCCACACCGCGCAGATGCTGAACAACCCGGCGATGAAGGACTATGTCAGCCTCGGCAATGGCTACAGCGTGGTCAACATCCTGCTGCCCGAGCGGCTCGACGGTGTACCGATCGAGAAACTGAAGCTCGAGGACCGCCCGGACCTGCGGCTTCTCGGGCTGATGCGCGGCACCGAGTTCCGCGACTGCAGCAACCCCGCCGCAACGCTGCAGAAGGACGACCGCCTACTGCTGCTGGGCAAGCGCGGGGACCTGCGGGCCTTCGGCGAAGAGCTCTGATCGCCATGACATTCGGCTTCAACGTCCCGCAGCAGCGCCTCGCGCGCCGGCTGTTGCACGTCTCGCCGCCGCTGAGCCTCGCGGCGCTTTACCTAGTCTTCACCGTGCTGGGCGCGCTCAGCTTCAAGCTTCCCGGCGCCACGCTGCACCCGATGACCTGGTCGGAGGCCTTCTTCACCGCCACCTCGGCGGTGACGGTGACCGGGCTGTCGGTGGTCGACCCGGTGGGCGCGTTCACCATGTTCGGCGAGGCGGTGCTGATGGTGCTGATCCAGCTCGGCGGGCTCGGACTGATGACCTTCGCGGTGCTGGTGCTGGCGGCGCTCAGGGTGCCGGTGGGGCTCACCGGGCAGATCTACCTGCGCGAGGAGCTGAACCAGAGCTCGATCCACCGGCTGATGCGCCTGGTGAAGCGGATCTTCCAGGTGGTGCTGATCTGCGAACTCGTGGGCGCGGCGCTGCTGGCGGTGAGCTTCGTGCCGATGCTGGGGCTCGGGCGCGGGCTCTGGGTGGCGCTGTTCCACTCGGTCTCGGCCTTCAACAATGCCGGCTTCTCGACCTTCTCGACCGGGCTCGTGCCCTTCGCCGCCGATCCGATGGTAAACATCGTGATCCCGCTGCTCTTCATCGTGGGCGGCATCGGCTACGTGGTGATCGACGACATCGCCCGGCTGCGCCGCTGGGCGCGGTTCTCGCTGCACACCAAGATCATGCTGACCGGGAGTGCGGTGCTGATCCTCTGGGGCTGGGGCGCCTTCGCGGCGCTCGAATGGCACAACCCGGAGACGCTCGGGCAGTTCGACAGCGCCCCGGTGCGGATGATGGTGGCGTGGTTCCAGGGGGTGACGCCGCGCACCGCCGGGTTCAACACCATCGACGTGGCCGGCATGCATGACAGCACCGCGCTGATGGTGATCTCGCTGATGCTGATCGGCGGCGGGCCGACCTCGACCGCGGGCGGCATCAAGGTGACCACATTCGTGGTCATGTGCCTCGCCACGGTGGCCTTCTTCCAGCGCCGCACCCAGCTCAACGCCTTCGGCCGCTCGATCAGCCTGCCGGAGGTGCTCAAGGTCATGGCGCTCACCGCGATCAGCGTCGTGCTGGTGTTCATCGGGGTGTTCATCCTGAGCGCCACGCAGGAAGGCCATTTCCTCGACGTGAGCTTCGAGGTCGCCTCGGCCTTCGGCACGGTCGGCCTGTCGCGCGGCTTCACCGGCGAGCTGACCGAGCCGGGACGCGTGGTGATCATGGTGATCATGTTCATCGGCCGCGTCGGCCCGCTGACGCTGGGCTATTTCCTCGCCACCCGCTCGGTTCCGCGGGTGCGCTTTCCGGAAGGCCGCATCCACCTGGGCTGAAGGCCAGATCCCTGCGTTTGCCCGGGATCGGCGCGGCTTGGCAAGCGGACAAGGGGGCGCTGCCCCCTCTTGGCGCTACGCGCCAATTCACCCCCGAGGTATTTGGAAACCAGAGAAGGTCAGGGCGATGCGCCCCTGTCTTCTCTTCGTCAAAAATACTCCCGCCGGAGGCAGGCCCGACGCTCCCGCCCGGTACGGCGCCGCAGAACAGGGCGCGCCGGGGACGGCTTCAGCCGCTGACGGTCGTGTAGGTGCCCTGCCCGGCAAGGATGCCGCGGAACCCGCCCGGCTCGTCGAGCGAGAAGACGATGATCGGCAGGTTGTTGTCGCGGGCGAGCGCGATGGCGGAGGCGTCCATCACCTTGAGGTTCTTCACCAGCACGTCGTCGTAGCTGACATTGTCGTAGCGCACCGCGTCGTCGTGCTTGACCGGGTCCTTGTCGTAGACGCCGTCGACCTTGGTGCCCTTGAAGATCGCCTCGCAGGCCATCTCGTTGGCGCGCAGCGTGGCGGCGGTGTCTGTGGTGAAATAGGGGTTGCCGGTGCCGGCGGCGAAGATGCAGACGCGCTTCTTCTCGAGGTGGCGCACGGCGCGGCGGCGGATATAGGGCTCGGCCACCTCGTCCATGCGGATGGCCGAGATCACCCGGGTGAACACGCCCAGTTCCTCCAGCGCCGACTGCATCGCCAGCGCGTTCATCACCGTGGCCAGCATGCCCATGTAGTCGGCGGTGGTGCGCTCCATGCCCTGGGCCGAGCCGGCGAGGCCGCGGAAGATGTTGCCGCCGCCGATCACCATGCAGATCTCGACGCCCATGTCGTGCACGCTCTTCACCTCGCGCGCGATGCGCTCGACGGTGGGCGGGTTCAGGCCGTAGCCCTGCTCGCCCATCAGCGCCTCCCCGGAGATTTTCAGCAGGACGCGTTTGAAGGTGGTCTGCGGTGCCTCGGCCATGTTGAACTCCGTCGCTGAGAGGGGATATGCTGCGCGCCATATGTGGCGGAAAACCTGCGCCGCTGCAATGGCGCAGGATGTGGGGGTGAGCGGTGATCGGTGCCGGCTTGGGAGACAGACTCGCGCGCCTTGCGCCGGACCCGGAGCGCCCGGTCCTGATCGCCGGTCCGACCGCCAGCGGCAAGTCGGCACTGGCGCTGGAGATCGCGGCCCGGCATGGCGGGGTGATCGTCAATGCCGATGCGATCCAGGTGTTTTCCGACTGGCGCGTGCTGACCGCGCGGCCCTCGCCCGAGGAAGAGGCGCAGGCGCCGCACAGGCTCTATGGTCACGTTCCGGGCAGCCAAGCCTATTCCGTGGGCGAATGGCTGAGGGATCTGGCGCCGATTCTCGAGGGCCCCGAGCGCCCGATCATCGTCGGCGGCACCGGGCTCTATCTCACCGCGCTCACCGAGGGGCTGGCCGAGATCCCGGCAACGCCGCCGGAGATTCGCCAGAGCGCCATGGCGCGGCTGGAGGAGGGCGCGCTACAGGCCATGGTCGCCGAGCTCGACCCGGAGACCCGCGCCCGCATCGACATCAACAACCCGATGCGCGTACAGCGCGCCTGGGAGGTGCTGCGCGCGACCGGCCGCGGCATCGCCGCGTGGCAGGACGAGACCCCTGCCCCGATGCTGCCGCTGACGCGCTGCCAGCCGATCCTGTTCGACGCCCCGAAGCACTGGCTCACGCCGCGCATCGAGGCGCGGTTCGACAAGATGATCGACGAGGGCGCGCTCGACGAGGCCCGCGCCAACCTCGCTACATGGACGCCCGACCTGCCCTCGGCCAAGGCGATCGGCGCCGCCGAGCTGATCGCCCATCTGAAGGGCGAGCTCAGCCTCGCGGAGGCGGCGAGCCGCGCCACCATCCTGACCCGGCAATTCGCCAAGCGCCAGCGCAGCTGGTTCCGCGCCCGGATGCGCGACTGGCCGCAGATCGTCCCCGCCGGGGCAGGCTCCGAGGCGGGCGCGTGAGCGCCGCTGCCGCCATGACCGCGCCCGTCAGGGTCGCGTCTCTGGGGCAGCTTCCCGGATGGCAATACCGCCTGCTGCACGACCGCCCCGAGCACACGCTGATCTGGCTCACCCGCGGCCAGGGCCGCGCCATCGTCGAGGGCCTGCGGCGCGGCCTCGGACCGCATAACGCCCTGTTCATCCCGGCCGGGACGCTGTTCGCGCTCGAGCCGGGGATGCAGAGCCTCGGGCTGGTGATGCACTGCCCCGCGGGCGGCGGGCTCTGGCCCGACGGCATCCGCCATCTGCGCGTGCGCGAAGGCAGCGCCCAGGGCGAGCTCACCGGCCTGCTCGACGCGATGATGCGCGAGCAGACCCAGCAGCGCGGCCTCCTCACCGAGGCGCTCGCGGCCCATGCCAGCCTGGTCGCGGTCTGGCTGCAGCGCCAGGGCGTGGCGGCAGCGCAGGAGACCGGCAAGCCCAACGCGGCGCAGCGGCTCATGCGGCTCTATGCCGGCGCGCTCTGCGCCGGGTTCCGCAGCGACCGCGGCGTGTCGGACTACGCCGCCGCCCTCGGCGTGACGCCGACCCACCTGACCCGCACCGCCCGCACCGCCTGCGACCGTACCGCCGCAGCGATGCTGGCCGAGCGCAAGCTGCACGAGGCGCAGCGCCTGCTGACCCAGCCCGATCCGCCGGTCAATCGCATCGCCGAGAGCCTCGGTTTCCACAGCGCGCCCTATTTCACCCGCTTCATCCGCAGCCATACCGGCCATTCGCCCACCGAGATCCGCCGTGGACAGCGTGCGGCGGGTGGCCGTCCAGGGCTGCGCCACTAGCGGGCTGACACCGGAAAATCCTTGCCCCTTCGGGCAGATATGGGGTTTCATCTGCGGCGACGGACTCTGCCACCGCGGCAGAAAGGGAGCGACATGAGCGAGACCGGCGAGCCCGGGAGGATTCATCCCGCGGCGCAGCTTTACGCGCGCGAGCTGGCGCAGGGCCTGATCGGCCGGCGCGAGTTCCTGACCCGCGTCACCGGTCTCGGGCTCAGCGTCGGGGCGGCCTATGCGCTGGGCGGGCTCGGCGCGCCGGCGCCGGCCGAGGAGGCGCCGCAAGCGGCCGAGGAGGCGCCTTCCACGCTTCGCATCCAGATGGAGGTGCGCCCGCCAAAGGATCCGCGCACCGCCGACTGGTCGGAGATCGCCAATATCACCCGCGGCTGGCTCGAGTATCTCGTCGAATACAACCGCGACGGCACGGTGCGCGGCATGCTGCTCGAGCGCTGGGAGGTCAATGACGACGCAACCGAGTACCTGCTGCACGTCAGGCCCGGCGTGCGCTGGACCACCGGCGAGGCCTTCACCGCCGCCGATGTGACCCGGCTGTTCCATTATTGGTGCGACCGCGAGGTCGAGGGCAACTCAATGGCAGGCCGCCTCACCACGCTGGTGGACCGCGAAACCGGCAAGCTGCTCGACGGCGCGGTGACCGAGCTCGACCCGCTGACCCTGCGCCTCCGCCTGCCGATGCCCGACGTGGCGCTGATCGTGGGGCTGGCCGATTACCCGGCGGCGGCGGTCCATGCCAGCCATGACCCCGAGACCATGCTTTCCAACCCGGTGGGCACCGGTCCCTACCTGCCCGAGAGCCTCGTCGCCGGCGAAAGAGCGGTCCTGGTCCGCAACCATGGCCATGACTGGTGGGGAAACCATGCCGAAGGCTTCGGTGGCGCCAGCATCGAGCGCATCGAGTTTCTCGATTACGGCACAGATCCCGCCGCCTGGCTCGCCGCCGCGGAGGCTGGCGAGGTCGACATGCTCTACGAGAATATCGGCGATTTCATCGCCGTCGGTGACGCGCTCGGCTGGCAGCGTTCCGAGGTGGTGACCGGCTCCACCGTGGTGCTGCGCGCCAACCAGGCGGCGCTGGTCGCGGGCAAGGCGCCCTATGCCGACCGCCGGGTGCGCCGCGCCCTGCAGCTGGCCATCGACAACGAGATCTGCCTCGAGCTCGGCCATGCCGGGCTGGGCGTCGTGGCCGAGAACCACCACGTGGCGCCGGTGCATCCCGATTATGCCGATGTCGGCGCCACGCCCTACGATCCCGAGGCGGCGGTGGCACTGCTCGAAGAGGCCGGCATGCTGGAGTTCGAGCACGAGCTCATCACCCTCGATGACGGGCTCACCATGCGCACCGGCGATGCGGCCGAGGCACTGCTCAAGGATGCTGGCATCAAGGTCAGCCGCACGGTGTTGCCCGGCGCCCGGTTCTGGAGCGAGTGGAAGAGCTACCCGCTGTCGATTACCGAGTGGAACCACCGCCCGCTCGGCATCCAGGTTCTGGCGCTGGCCTACCGCTCCGGTGAGTCGTGGAACGAGACCGGCTACGCCAATCCCGAGTTCGACGCGCTTGTGGCGGAGGCGCTGGCCATCGCCGACAATGTCGCGCGGCGCGATGTCATGGCGCGGATCGAGCGGCTTCTGCAGGAGGATGCGGTGATCGTGCAGCCCTACTGGCGCTCGCTCTACCGCCATTATCGCCCGGGCGTCACCGGCGCGGAGATGCATCCCTCCTTCGAGATCCACCTCTACAAGCTCGGCCTCTCGGAGGGCTGAGCTGCGCGCGTCTTCAGGGCGCCCCGAGAGACCCCGTCGGCCCGGTAGACCCGAGCCGGATCACTGCTCGAGCAGCGGCTCGTAGCGCTGATCGGTGAGCGTCTTCAGGAAGGCCACCAGCGCATCGATGCGCTGGTCCTCGAGCGCCGGCCCGTCGGTCAGCTCTTCCATCGCGATGTTCTCGGCCACCTCAGGCGGCCCGAAGGGCGCGCCGGTCTCTGGATTGATCTTCCGCGCCTCGGAACGCGTGTTGTAGCTGTTGTAGAACAGGATCACCGTGCGCAGGTCGTCGAACACGCCGTTATGCATGTAGGGCGCGGTAACCGCCACGTTCCGCAGCGTCGGCGTGCGGTAGCGGCCGTGGCTCTCGGCGGCCTCTTCCACGCCCGGGTTGGCGTGCAGCCCGAGATCGGCGGTGGTGATGCCGTTCATCGCGCGCAAATCGCTGTTCTCGGGAACGCCGATATTGTGGAAGCGATAGTCCGAGAAGGTCTCCTCCGGGTCCATCGCGCTGCGCCGGAGCTGGTGGCACTGGTTGCAGTTGGTGAACTGCTGCGAGAAGAACAGCAGCCGCCCCAGCTCCTCCTGCTTGGTCAGCTGAACCTCGCCGCGCAGGAACCGGTCGTATTTCGAATCGAAGGGCGCGAAGTCCGGGCCGCGCTCGAAGGCGGCGATGGCGCGGGTCATGGCAGCGTAGCCGGCCTCGGGATCGTCCAGCACTCCCGCCCCGAACAGCTTCGGGAATGCCTCCGCATAGGCGGCATCCTCGCGCAGCCGCGCCACCACCGCGGCCTTGTCCGCCATCCCCATCTCCACCGGGTTCAGCGGCGGCCCGCCGGCCTGGTCCTCGAGCGTGCCGGCGCGGCCGTCATGGAACAGCCCGCCCCACCATTCGCCGGCCTCGTTCTTGCCGAAGGGCGGCACGAAGGCTGCATAGGTCGCGGTGGGCGCATTGCGGTCGCCAATCGAGTGGCCGTCATCGCCCGGCGAGGCGGCGCCGCGCGGATCGGCGAAGGCATAGGCCGGATCGTGGCAGGTGGCGCAGCTCTGGCTGCGGTTGGCCGAGAGGTTGGTGTCGAAAAACAGCGCCTCGCCGAGCGCCTCGAGGCTGTCGGGCACCTCTGTGGGCGTGGCGCGCAGGCCACTGGCGCCAAGGCCCGCCGCAAGCGCGGCGGCCATCGCGAGGCTGAGGATCGGGGCGGTCTTCATCGGGCGCATCCACAGGGCACGAAAGGATGCTCTCGTGCCTAGACCCAAGCGCCGGAGAGGTCAATTCCCGAGCATTTCCCTAGGACAAGATGTCCCGCCCGGCCGGATCAGCTGCCCCAGATCGTCTTCACGTAGTTGCGGGTTTCGCGATAGGGCGGCACGCCGCCATGCTTCTCGACCGCGCCCGGCCCGGCATTGTAGGCCGCCAGCGCCAGCCGCCACGAGCCGAAGGCGACGAATTGCTGCTTGAGATAGCGCGCCCCGCCTTCGAGGTTCTGCGCCGGATCGTGCGGGTTCACCCCGAGCCGCTTGGCGGTGAAGGGCATGAGCTGCGCGAGGCCGATGGCGCCCTTGTGCGACAGCGCCTTCGGGTTGAAGTTCGATTCCTGCTTCACCAGCCGCAGGAACAGGTCTTCCGGCACGCCATGACGGCGCGCGGCGGTGCGGGCCATGTCGGCATATTGGCCATTGTAGCGCCCGCGATAGACCGGCGTGCTGCCCTCGTCGCCCCCCATCGGGCCCCATTTCGTCGGGGTGATCACCGAGGCCGGCTTGAGCCGCACCGAGCTGCGGTATTGCTCCGCCGCACGGCTGTCGAGCACCGAGGTCTGCTTGCGAAACAGCATCACCCGGCTCTTGCTGGAAATGGTCTCGGCCTGAACGGCCGTGGCGCAGATTACCGCGCAGAGAAACGCCGGCAACGCCTTACGTGGCAGTACTCGCATGAACCACCCTGTTCTGTCCCAATGTCCACGGGGCGACGTTGCGCCCCCTCAATCCCGCCGAGGACTATACGGATCATGCGGAGTTTCGCTACCCCTGAGGGCAGCGGCGCGCAGGTTCCCGCCAACGCTTTGTTAACCTTGCATGAGGGTTTCATTAACCAAGGCCGGTGTATCAGGCACCCCGTCTGCGCTGCGGCTCCGCGCCCGGGTTTTCGCCACGATCCGGTGGCGCGGCGGGGCGTGGCTGTGTAAGGCTCGTCCAAACCCCTCCGGGGGAGAAGAATCGGAACAACGCGTGAGGATGACATGGCCGGCTCAGTGAACAAGGTGATCCTGGTGGGCAATCTCGGGGCCGATCCCGAAACCCGCAATTTCCAGAACGGCGGCAAGGTCTGCAACCTGCGGATCGCCACCTCCGAGAACTGGAAGGACCGCAACACCGGCGAGCGCCGCGAGCGTACCGAGTGGCACTCGGTGGCGATCTTCTCGGAGCCGCTGGCGCGGATCGCCGAGCAGTATCTCCGCAAGGGCTCCAAGGTCTATATCGAAGGCCAGCTCGAGACCCGCAAATGGCAGGACCAGTCCGGCCAGGATCGCTACTCGACCGAGGTCGTGCTGCGCCCCTATCGCGGCGAGCTGACCCTGCTCGACAGCCGCCAGGGCGGCGGCGGCGGCGGCGATTACGGCGGCTCCGGCGGCGGCTACGGTGGTGGTAGCGGCGGCGGTGGCGGCTACGGCGGCGGCCGCGACGATTACGGCAGCGGCTCGGGTGGTGGCGGCGGCGGTGGCCGTGCCCCCTCGCGCGATCTCGACGACGAGATCCCGTTCTGAGCGCGGCTCTCGCTGGCTGATTTTTGAAGGCCCGGTGCTCTCGCGAGCGCCGGGCCTTTTTTCAAGCGACGTAACGTCCAGCCAGCGCGCCAAGACTTCCGACACGCGCCGGTCGGGCGCCTGCCCATGGAGTGGCGCCGTGGCCTCTAGCCTTTCCGAACTGGCGGGACTGACCAAAGTCCTTGGATCAGCGCGCTGATCAGCCCGGAACAAGCCGAAGGCGCCGGGCTAGCGCCTGCC
Source organism: Salipiger bermudensis (assembly GCF_019801965.1). Classification (GTDB taxonomy): domain Bacteria; phylum Pseudomonadota; class Alphaproteobacteria; order Rhodobacterales; family Rhodobacteraceae; genus Salipiger; species Salipiger bermudensis_A. The sequence goes on along the minus strand of NZ_JAHVIA010000008.1, from coordinate 307,104 downwards.
CGTCCCGGCGGGCTGGCGCTGTTTCACCTTTGTGCTCGAGATCAAGGTCGTCCGGACTTGGCAGGGATAAAACGAAGACCATCACTTGCAGAGCGCCACCCCACGGGCGGGCGCTTGCCGCCTCGGACGTTCGCGTCAGCGGCGGCAGTCTCGAAACGCACCGCTCAGAGAGGCCCGTCCTCCAGCACCCCGTCGGCCGACATCTGGGCATAGAGCAGACCCTCGCGCAGGCCGCGATCGGCGACCGAGAGCCGGTCGGTCGGCCAGAGCCGCAGCAGCGCCTGCAGGATCGCCGCGCCCGACATGATCAGCGCCTGCCGGTCCTGCCCGATGCGCGGATCGCGCCGGCGCCCCGCCGGGCCCATCTCGAGATAGCGCGCAATCACCGCCTCGATCTGGTCCGAGGTCATGCGCAGCCCGTCGACCTTGGTGCGGTCGTAGCGCCGGAGTCCCAGATGAGAGGCCGCCACCGTGGTCACCGTCCCGGAGGTGCCGACGATCTGGAAGCCCTCGCGCGACTGGGCGTCCTTGTAGGGCGCGAATTCCGAGAGGTTCTCCTCGAAATACCAGCTCATCAGCGCGTAGCGTGCGGCGTCGTCCTCGACATCGTTGAACTGGTCGCGCAGCGTCGCCACGCCGAGCGGCACCGAGATCCAGTCGACCACCTTGGCGGCGGGAAACGGGCTTTCGGGCGGATGGAAGCCCGCGTGCAGCCGCATAATCGCCGCCGGCCGGTCGCGCCGGGGCACCGAGGACAGGTCGATCCACACAAGCTCGGTCGAGCCACCGCCGATATCGACCACCAGAAGCTGTTCGGTCCGGGTCGAGACCAGCGGCGCGCAGGAGATCACCGCGAGCCGGGCCTCCTCCTCGGGCTGGATGATCTCGAGCTGCAGACCGGTCTCACGCCGCACCTGCCGGATGAACTCGCGCGCGTTCTGCGCCCGGCGGCAGGCCTCGGTGGCGACCAGCCGCATGCGTTCGACCTTGTGGCGCTTGATCTTCTGCTGGCAGACCCGGATCGCCCCGATGGTGCGGTTCATCGAGGCGCGCGAAAGCCGTCCCGTCCGCTCGAGCCCCTGCCCGAGCTGGACGGATTTGGAGAAGCTGTCGACCACATGGAACTGGCTGCCCTTGGGTTGGGCAATCAGCATGCGGCAACTGTTCGTGCCCAGATCCAGAGCGGCATAAAGCGCACTAGGATCAGGCGGTTGCGGCGCGGGGCTCTCTACCGGTCTCGGGAAAGCGCCCGCACCTTTGGGACGCCTTGGCGCCATGATTGAGCGCCTTTCCGAATGTGAAGTTGGGATCAGGATACGCGGCGCAAGGGCCCCGTGCAAGCGAGATGCTGGCGCTGACCGAAGGGATTTTCATAGAATTCGGCCAGATACGCGTATTCCTCCGCGAGGTGATCGCGCAGCGCGGTCCGGGTCCTGGGCGCCAGATCCTCGAGCGTCAGCCGTGTCGCGCTGGCGTTCTCACGGGCGATGCGCACCGGGCAGCGGGTGCGCTCCGCCAGATCCGCGCCGAGGCGCGCCAGCTCGTCGGTGCGATAGATCCGATCGTAGCGCCCGAGGTCGTGGCCGAGAAACAGCCAGGCCGGCAGGGCATGATGTTTCACCGTCGAGGCCGCGCGGATATAGGCGCGCAGATTCTGGAAGAAGAAATCCGGATCTGGATCCGTCGGCAGCGCGACCCGGCCGCGCAGGATCTTGCGACAATTGTGCAGCTCGCGCATCTCGACGACCCGGTTGGTGTAGAGCGACAGCAAACGCGTCAACGGATCCCGCACCACGCAGAACCGCCACCAGCCGTCATAGGCTTCCCAGCGATGCGGACGGAAGCGCCGGGTCGGGTAGAGCCGGTGCCAGCGCATCACGTCGGGCGTGCCGGTTTCGGGCAGCGCCACCTCGGGATCGACCTGCGCCAGCGCGGCCTTGACCGTCGAGCAGCCCGCCTTGGGCAGCGCCATGTATGCGATCCTGTGCGCCTTTACCGCGATGACCATGCCGGTCCTTCCATTGCCGTTCCCTGCCCTTGCGTGGCGGTTCGCGTCGTTTCGTGCCGGTCAGCTGTCGGGGAAAGAGCCTGCGCCCGGCCCCGGCACGACAGCAAAACTACCGGAGGAACGCAGCAACAATGTGGCGCGGCGCGGTATTTTGATACCCGATCGTGGACGCCGGGAGACAGCTCCGCCCCAAGGCCCGCCCTGACCGGAGGTCGCTCACGGGGCGGTGAGTGTCGAAAACCGACCCCGGCGCAGGGACCCGCGCCGCTAAACAAAAAGGAAAAGGAGGAAGGGAATCGCCCGAATGCCCGAGATCACCATCGTCTACTGGCGCGACATCCCGGCGCAAGTGCTGGTGGGGCGCGGCCGTCGCGGCGGCAAGGCGCCGCTGGCCGAGCGCTTCGAGCAGGCGATCGACCGGGCCGCGATGAAGGTGGGCGCCTCCGACACCGATGCCTATCTCGCCGAGTGGCGCCGCGCCTCCGGTGGCGAGGGAGACGGCGAGCCGCAGGCGCTGGCCGAGGCCACCGCCGCCAGTCTCGAACTTGAGTATGACGACGCCCGCCTCAGGGCGCTGATCGCCAATGACGGCTGGGCCGGCGGCCCGTCCGACCCCTGACGCCCACCCCGATGCGCATAAGGAGCCGCTTGATGTCCCTTCTGAATTTCCGCAAGCCCAAGGCCACCCCCCCGACCATCGGGCTCGACGGATTTCTCGCGGGCTACTCCATCGAGGTGATGCCGCGCACCGCTGCCAAGGTCGAGGATTTCCGCGCCCTGCTGCCGGAGGGCACCCGCGTCTACATCGCCCATATCGGCGGCACGCCGATCGAGGACATGGTCTCCACCGCCCGCCGCATCGCCGGCGAGGGCTTCGACGTCATGCCGCATTTCCCGGCCCGGATCATCGCCGACACGGCGACCCTGGCCGACTGGATCGCCCGCTACCAGGGCGAGGCCGGCGTCACCCAGGGCCTGATCCTCGCCGGCGGCGTCTCCGAGCCGCAGGGCGACTTCCACAGCTCCATGCAGCTGCTCGAGACCGGGCTCTTCGACAAGGCCGGCTTCACCCGCCTGCACGTGGCCGGCCACCCGGAAGGCAACCGCGACATCGATGCCGATGGCGGCGAGGCCGAGGTCATGGCAGCGGCGCGCTGGAAGCAGGACTTCTCCGAGCGCAGCGATGCGCGGATGGCAATGGTCACCCAGTTCGCCTTCGAGGCGCAGCCGATCCTCGACTGGGCCAGCCGTCTGCGTGCCGGCGGCATCGAGCTGCCGATCCATATCGGCCTCGCCGGTCCGGCCAAGCTGCAGACCATGATCAAGTTCGCCATCGCCTGCGGCGTCGGCCCATCGCTGCGGGTGCTTCAGAAGCGCGCGCTCGACGTCAGCAAGCTGCTGCTGCCCTACGAGCCCACCGAGCTCACCGCCGAGCTGGCCGCCCGCAAGGCCGCCGATCCCGCCTTCCCGATCGAGCAGGCGCATCTCTTCCCGCTCGGCGGCATCAAGACCTGCGCCGAATGGGCCGAGACCCACGGCGGCGCCGCGACGCGCCCCGCTCGACGCGCGATCTGAGACGCGGTATCGGGACGGGCATGACAAAAGCTCTCCTCTTCGACCTCGACGGCACCCTGCTCGTCTCCGACCCGCTTCACTACGCGGTCTTCGCGGAAATCTTTGCCGAGAACGGCAAGGAGCTCACCCCGGAGATCTATGAAACCCGCATCCACGGGCACCACAATCTCGAGATGTTCCCGAAGCTCTTCCCGGGCTGCGACGCGCAGGCGCTGTCGGACGAGAAAGAGCGCCGCTTCCGCGAGCGGCTGGGCGACGGCGCCGATCCGATGCCCGGAACCGTGGCGCTGCTCGATCAGGCCGACCGCGAAGGCTGGCGGCTGGCAGTGGTGACCAACGCCCCGCGCGAGAATGGCGAGCACATGCTCAACGCCATCGGCCTGCGCGACCGGTTCGAGCTGCTGATCATCGGAGACGAATGCGCCCGCGCCAAGCCCGATCCCGAGCCCTATCTGGCCGCGATGCGCCAGCTCGGTGCCGAGCCGCACCACTGCCTCGCCTTCGAGGACAGCCAGAGCGGCATGCGGGCCGCCGCGCGATCGGGCGCCTATGCCATCGGGGTGCGCTCGGGGCTGAGCCATGACCGCCTCTGCGAGGCCGGGGCCAAGGCCACCATCGCCGATTACACCGACGCCACCCTGCCCACGCTTCTGGACCGCTTGAGAGGAGAGAGCATCCCATGACGAGAACCGTTGTCGAGTCAAAGACCCGTACCGCCACGCTCGGTTTCGATGAGCCGTTCTGCGTGATCGGCGAGCGCATCAACCCCACCGGGCGCAAGAAGCTCGCCGCCGAGCTCGAGGCCGGGGATTTCTCGACAGTGGAAAAGGATGCGCTGGCGCAGGCCGCCGCCGGCGCCGCCATCCTCGATATCAATGCCGGCGTCGTCTACAACTCCAACCCCAACCCCAACGAGACCGAACCGCCGCTGATGCGCCAGATCGTCGAGCTGGTGCAGGGGCTGGTCGACCTGCCGCTCTGCATCGACAGCTCGGTGCCCGGCGCGCTCGAGGCCGGGCTCGAGGCCGCCGAGGGCCGGCCGCTGCTGAACTCGGTCACCGGCGAGGAAGACCGGCTCGAGCTGGTGCTGCCGCTGGTCAAGAAATACAACGTGCCGGTGGTGGCGATCTCCAACGACGATACCGGCATCTCCGAGGATCCCGACGTGCGCTTCGCGGTGGCCAAGAAGATCGTCGAGCGCGCCGCGGATTTCGGCATCCCGGCGCATGACATCGTGGTCGACCCGCTGGTGATGCCGATCGGCGCCATGGCCACCGCGGGCCAGCAGGTCTTTGCCCTGGTCCGCCGCCTGCGCGAGGAGCTCGGCGTCAACACCACCTGCGGCGCGTCCAACATCTCCTTCGGACTGCCCAACCGGCACGGCATCAACAACGCCTTCCTGCCGATGGCGATGGGCGCCGGCATGACCTCGGCGATCATGAACCCGGTCGCCCTGCCCGTCACCCAGACCAAGATCGCCGCCAAGAAGGCCGAGGTCGCCGCGGCCGGGATCATCCTGCCCGACGATCTCGACGACGAGACCTTCGTCACCCTGTTCGGCATGGGCTCGACCCGCTCGAAGCCCGGCTCCGAGATGGCCGCGATCCGCGCCGCCAACCTGCTGATGAACCAGGATCCGCATGGCGGCGCCTGGATCGCCTTCAACAAGGAAGCCGAGACCGGCGAGCCCACCGCCGCGCGCGGCGGACGCCGTGGCGGCGGACGCCGCAGGCGGGCCTGACCCGCCGTCGCGCCGGCCAAGGCTTTCCGAAACACTCAAGGCGCTATATACCCCCGGCCCGGGCCGCGATCCCTCGCATCGGCCCGGGTTCCGCATTCAAGACCAGACCTCAAGGCATAGCATGACCGACGCACTGACCGAGCTGCTCTCCACCCGCGACTGGCTGATGGCCGACGGCGCCACCGGCACCAACCTGTTCAACATGGGGCTGGCCTCGGGCGACGCGCCGGAGTTCTGGAACGTCGATCACCCCGAGCGCATCCGCACGCTCTACCGCAATGCCGTCGAGGCGGGCTCGGATATCTTCCTGACCAACTCCTTCGGCGCCAACGCCTCGCGGCTCAAGCTGCACGATGCCGCCGACCGCGCCTTCGAGCTGTCGCGCCTCGCCGCCGCGCTGGGCCGCGACGTGGCCGATGCATCGGGCCGAAAACTTGTCGTCGCGGGCTCCGTCGGCCCCACCGGCGAGATCATGGGCGAGGTCGGCACGCTGAGCCACGAGACCGCGGTGGAGATGTTCGAGGAGACCGCTGCCGGCCTCAAGGAAGGCGGCGCCGACGTGCTCTGGGTCGAGACCATCTCGGCGCCGGAGGAGTTTGCCGCCGCCGCCGAGGCCTTCGCCAATGTGGGCATGCCGTGGTGCGGCACCATGAGCTTCGACACCGCCGGGCGCACCATGATGGGGGTGACCTCGGATGCCTTCGTGCGCCAGGTCGATGCCCTGCCCAACCCGCCGCTGGCCTTCGGCGCCAATTGCGGTGTCGGCGCCTCCGATCTGCTGCGCACGGTCCTGGGCTTCGCCGCCACCGGCACCGAGCGCCCGATCATCGCCAAGGGCAATGCCGGCATCCCGCGCTACGAGGATGGCCACATCCACTACAACGGCACGCCCGAGCTGATGGCAGAATACGCGGTGCTCGCGCGCGACGCCGGCGCCCGCATCATCGGCGGCTGCTGCGGCACCATGCCCGATCACCTGCGCGCCATGCGCGCCGCGCTCGAGACCCGCCCCGCCGGCCCGCGCCCGACGCTGGAACAGATCGCCAAGGCCATGGGCGGCTTCAGCTCCGAGAGCGACGGCACCGGGGACACCCCGGCCCCGAAACGCGAACGCCGCGGCCGCCGTCGCAGCAGCTGAGCCCCCGCGCCAGCACCCCACCCTTCTCTTCGTCAAAAATACTCCCGCCGGGGGCAGGCCGGCCCGCGCCGCCACGCCAGCCTCCGGCAAGCATCTCAACCAATCGACACCCCCCGCCCGGCCCAGTACCAGCGCCCCACCCTTCTCTTCGTCAAAAATACTCCCGCCGGAGGCATTCCGACCGACCCCGCCGCAGCGTCCGGCAAGCGCCCCCACCCCCGGCGAGGACGCCCGCAAGGGCGGAGGAGCCCCGCCCGGCTCAGAACAGGCTCAGCTGGTCCCCTGCCCGCGCCGGGACCCGGAACAAATCGCACCGCAGTGGCCCCAGCGCGCGATCCAGCCCGAGCTGTCGAGCCGCCCTGTCAAAGCGCCGCGCGATCAGCCGCGCGTAATGCCCCTCGCCCCGCATGCGCTTGTGCCACTGCGCCGAATAGACCTCGCCGCCATGCATCTCGCGCAGCCGCGCCATCACCCGTCCGGCCCGGCCGGGATAATGCTCCTCGAGCCACTCCTGCCAGAGCGGCGCCACCTCGCGCGGCAGCCGCAACATGATCCAGCTCGCGGCCGCCGCCCCGGCCTCCGCCCCCGCCGCGAGGATCGCCTCGAGCTCCGGGTCGGTCAGCGCCGGCACCACCGGCGAAACCATGATCCGGGTCTCGATCCCGGCCTCGGAGAGCCGCCGGATCGTCGCCAGCCGCCGCTTCGGCGCCGGCACCCGCGGCTCCATCCGGCGCGACAGCTCCGCGTCCAGCGTGGTCACCGAGACGCCCACCCGCGCCAGCCCCTGCGCCGCCATCTCCGACAGGATGTCGATGTCGCGCTCGATCAGCGTGCCCTTGGTGACGATCGCGACCGGGTGGCGGTGATCGCGCAGCACCTCGAGACAGGCGCGCATGATGCCGCGGTCGCGCTCGATCGGCTGGTAGGGATCGGTATTGGTGCCGATGGCGATGGTGGCCACGCGGTAGCGCTTTGACCTGAGCTCCCGCGCCAGCACCTCGGGCGCATCGGGCCGCGCGATCAGCCGGGTCTCGAAATCCAGCCCCGGCGACAGGCCGAGATAGGCATGGCTCGGCCGCGCGAAGCAGTAGATGCAGCCGTGCTCGCAACCGCGATAGGGGTTGATGCTGCGGTCGAAGGGAATGTCCGGCGAGGAGACGTAGTTGATCAGGCTGCGCGGCCGCTCCTCGCTGACCTCGGTGCGCAGCACAGGCAGATCCTCCTCGATCTCCCAGCCGTCATCGGCATCCTCGTAGCGCAGCCGCTCGAACCGGCCGGTCTCGCGGCTGGCGGCACCGCGCCCGGGGCGGCGGTCCTTGTCGATCTGGCGCGGGCTCTCGCTCATCCCTGGATCATGGAACATTGCGCGAACATTCGCAAGGCAGCACCGCCGGAGGTCGCAGCAGAAACCGCGCGTGTCGCAAATGTCAGAGCGGGCCGCAATCATCCAACGCAGGGTCGTAAGACCTAACGCGCCCGCGTGGCCCGCCACGCCCCAATGACGGATCCTGCCCATGGCCGACGAAGACGACGACATCATCCTCGCCGATCTCAACGATGAAGAGCTGGTCGAACAGATGTTCGACGATCTCTACGACGGCATGAAGGACGAGATCGAGGAGGCGGTGCGCATCCTGCTCGACCGCGGCTGGGCCCCCTATCGCATCCTGACCGAGGCGCTGGTCGGCGGCATGAAGATCGTCGGCGAGGATTTCCGCGACGGCATCCTCTTCGTCCCCGAAGTGCTGCTGGCCGCCAACGCGATGAAGGGCGGGATGGCGATCCTGAAGCCGCTGCTGGCAGAAACCGGCGCGCCGACCATCGGCAAGATGGTGATCGGCACCGTCAAGGGCGACATCCACGACATCGGCAAGAACCTCGTCGCGATGATGATGGAAGGCGCCGGCTTCGAGGTCGTCGATCTCGGCATCAACAACCCGGTCGAGAACTATCTAGAGGCGGCGGCGGCGGAAAAGCCCGACATCATCGGCATGTCGGCCCTTCTGACCACGACGATGCCCTACATGAAGGTCGTCATCGACACGATGGTCGAACAGGGCATCCGCGACGACTACCTCGTGCTGGTCGGCGGCGCACCGCTGAACGAGGAGTTCGGCAAGGCGATCGGCGCCGACGCCTATTGCCGCGACGCTGCGGTGGCGGTCGAGACCGCCAAGGACCTGATCGCGCGCCGCCACAACCTGCGCGCCAACGGCTGAGCCGCGGGCGCGTCCCGCGCCCGTCCTGCCGCCCTTTCAGACCGTCGTCCGGAGCGCCCCGCCGCGGGCGCCGGCCTGCCCGGTCCCTGAACGACGCCACGGAATCTGCCCTCCGGACCGAGAATTGCCCTTTGAATCGTGCCCTCAACCGCCTATCTTCAAGTGCAGGAAAGGGAGATGATCATGCCAGTGACATATCTCGTCACGCTGCTTGTCGCGGTTCTGGCCTCGGCCGGGCTGACGGTCTGGGCGTTCCTGTCCTGGGGCGCCAGCACCGTGATCCCGCTGCTCCTGGCGCTGGCCCTTGCCGCGCGTTGGGCCATGACGCCGGTCGCGCCGGATGACGGCCACGCCTGACAGCACCGCCGCGCCCCCGTCCCCGGACCGGACCGTCGCGCCCGACGATGCCACGCTGACCACCACCGGCTTCGAGACGCCGGGCGATGGCAGGCTGCTGATCATCGCCTGCGGCGCCCTGGCGCGCGAGATCCTCGCCCTGCGAGACCGCCACGGCTGGCACCATATCGAGCTCACCTGCCTCCCCGCGATCCTGCACAACCATCCCGAAAAGATCACCGACGCGGTGCGCGCGGCGGTGCTGAAGCACCGCGACACCCACAGCCGGATTTTCGTGGCCTATGCCGATTGCGGCACCGGCGGGCTCCTGCAGGCCGCCTGCGCGGAGCTCGGCGTCGAGATGATCGCCGGGCCGCATTGCTACGCCTTCTATGAAGGGCTTGCCCCGTTCGGGGCGCGCGACGAGATCACCAGCTTCTACCTCACCGATTTCCTCGTCCGGCAGTTCGACGCCTTCGTCTGGCAGCCGCTCGGCCTCGATCGGCACCCGGAACTGCGGGAGATGTATTTCGGCCATTACGAGACCCTGGTCTACCAGGCCCAGACCGACGATCCTGCGCTGACCGCGCGGGCGCAATCGCATGCCGCGCGGCTCGGCCTGACATTCGAGCGACGGATGACGGGCTACGGTGACCTGGAGACCGTCCTGTCGCACTGGGCCGAGCCCGGCTAGACGTTGACGACTTTGGCGGTCAGGTCGCGGGGTCTGGTTGCGGGCGGGGCGCGGGCAGGGTCTGGGCGCTGTCCGTTATTTGTCGCGGAGCGGTGATCTGGAAAGAGGGGGCGCTGCCCCCGCCGCAGCAGAGCTGCGACTCCCCCGAGGTATTTTCGAACCAGAGAAGATCGGGGCGGTCGTCTTTTGGGGACTGGAGGGCTGCGGGCCGGCGGGGCCGGGTCAGCCTGGGCTGGTGGTGCTTTCCTGCAGCACCAGAGAGATCGGCACCAGCGCGACACGGCTGGCGCGATCCTGCAGGCCCCAGAGCAGCAGCGCCGAGACCGTGTCGGCGCGCAGCCGGCCCAGCATGACCACCGCGCCCTCCTGCCGGGCCTTGAATGCGGCCTGGTCGAGGAAGCGGCGCATGACGCGCGGATCCTGCCCCTCGCCGTCGAAATCCCGGAACACGGTGAGCGCCGGCACCTCTTCGCGCCGGGCCAGCGCCTCGCCGGTGTTGAGCCCCTTGGGCTGCATCAGGAGCCCGTGACCGGAGGCGCCGAGATAGCGCGCCGCCTGCTCGGAGATCGCGCGCGCGCCCTGAAGCCCCGCGCCCGGGGCCTCGAGCACTGCGACCGCCTCGGGCACCGCGCCGAGGCTGCCCTCGAGCGTCACTTCCACATCCGCCGCCTGCGCCCCCTCGGGCACGCCCGCGATGGCGAGCACCTCGAATCCGGCGGCGCGATAGCCCCGCGCGGCAGCGGCGGCGTCGGGATGCGAGGCAGGGATGGCAAAGCTCACCGGGAAGGGAAACGTGCCCACCGTATCGGGGCCGAGCGGCCCGGTGCCGTCATCGATCAGCACGATCGACATGCGGGGCGCGTCGGCCTCGACCTCGACCGGAATCGCGTAGCGCAGAAGCGGCGGCAGCTCGGCGGCATCGACCGCGTCGTCCGCGCGCTCCTGCGGCGGCGCGTCCGCGGCCTCGTCTCCGATGCTTGGCAGGCGGCCGGTGTCGCTCGAGGCATCACGGTCGATCAGCGAGCCGACCGGGGTGCCGATGCCGCGCCGTTCGGTATCTTCATCCTCGCGAGCCACCGTGCCGGGCAGCGCGCTGACCCGCGGCAGGGCCTCCTCTCCGGGCACCAGCGGCGCGGGCAGCGGCGGCTCTGGGGTTTCGGTCGACAGGCGCGGGGTCGCCTCGTTCTCCGGGGCTGCCGGCAGGGCGCTGTCACGGCGCTCGGGGCTGTCGCCGCTGGCCGCGTCGAACGCGGGGGGCGCGGTGTCGGGCACCACCGGCGCGGCGGGCGGCTGCAGCGCCGTCTCGGCCTCAGGGGGCGTGTCGGAGGCGGCGTTGAGATCGGGCGCCGGCTCGGCAGCGGCACCGGGCACGTCGTCGGGCGCCTCGGGCCGCGCCACCGGATCAGAACCCGCGGGCTCGGAAGGTGCCGCCCCGGCGACCGGCGCCGCGGTCTCGATGCCATCCTCGGGACTGGTGATCGGGGCATTGTCCTGCAGCGCGGGCTCCTGCCCGGGTGCGGCCTCGGGCACCACGGGGCGCTCCGGAGCCTCTTCGGAGGCGGGCTCCGGCGAAACGCTTCCTGCGGGTGCGACACTCTCGGCAGGCGCCTCGGGAGCGTCGACCTGCACGTCAGGCATCGGTTCGGGCTCAGGCTCAGACGCAGTTTCGGATGTCGAAACGCTGCCGTCCGGAATGGTAGGCTGAGCTTCCGACATGGGCGCCGCCGTATCGGCTTCGGCCGCCTCGGGCGCCGTCGCGCGCTCCTCGGGGGCGGGGCTATCGGTGGCGTCCGGTGCTTCGGCCTCCCGCGAGCCGGTGCCCCCTTCGGCACCCGCCTGCTCGCTCTCCCGGGGCCGGTCTCCGAGGTCGCGCTCCGGCGGGCCGATCAGCACCGAGGCCGTGCCCAGTGCCAAGCCCGACACCACCGTGCCGATGATCGCCCCCGCGAGAAACCCTCGTGCCATTGCTTCTGCCCTCTTCGCCCGTCTGCGCCCGCGGCCCCGTCCCCGGGCCTTGTCGTGGCGCATGCCCTTGACGCTGCACCATCTTGGGGCGCATGTATAGCCCCGACCTAGACCCGCCTCCAGACCGAGAATGCCGCATGCTTCTGCTCATCGACAACTATGACAGCTTTACCTACAACCTCGTGCATTACGTGGGCGAGCTTGGTGTCGAGACCCAGGTCTGGCGCAACGACGCGCTCGACGTGCAGCAGGCGATGGCCCTGAAGCCCGCCGGCATCCTGCTGAGCCCCGGCCCCTGCGATCCCGATCAGGCCGGCATCTGCCTCGCCTTGACCGAGGCCGCCGCCGAGACCCGCACGCCGCTTTTCGGCGTCTGCCTCGGGCACCAGACCATCGGCCAGGCCTTCGGCGGCACCGTCAAGCAGCATTCCGAGATCGTGCACGGCAAGATGGGCACCATGCACCACGACGATACCGGCGTGTTCTCCGGCCTGCCCTCGCCCTTCGAGGCGACGCGCTACCACAGCCTCGTGGTCGACCGCGACACGCTGCCCGAGGAGTTGATCGTCAACGCCTGGCTCGAGGACGGCACCATCATGGGGCTGCGCCACCGCGATCTGCCGATCCACGGCGTGCAGTTCCATCCCGAGAGCATCGCCTCCGAACACGGGCACCAGCTGCTCAAGAATTTCCTCGACACGATGAAGGTCCCCGCATGAGCGACCGCCTCAAGCCGTTGATCGGCACCGCCGCCACCCGTCCGCTGACGCAGGAGGAGGCGGAGACCGCCTTCGAGGTCCTGTTCGAGGGCGAGGCCACCCCGGCCCAGATGGGCGGCTTCCTGATGGCCCTGCGCACCCGCGGCGAAACGGTCGACGAATACACCGCCGCCGCCGGCGTGATGCGCGGGAAGCGCAACGCCGTGATCGCCCCCGAGGGCGCCATCGACATCGTCGGCACCGGCGGCGATGGCAAGGGCACGCTCAACATCTCGACCGCCACCGCCTTCGTGGTCGCCGGCGCCGGGGTGACCGTGGCCAAGCACGGCAACCGCAACCTGTCGTCGAAATCCGGCTCCGCCGATGCGCTGGCCGAGATGGGCATCCAGGTGATGCTGCCCGCAGGCGCCATCGCCCCGATCCTCGAGAGCGTCGGCATCTGCTTCATGATGGCGCCGATGCACCACCCGGCGATGAAGCATGTCGCGCCGGTCCGCACCGAGCTCGGCACCCGCACCATCTTCAACATCCTCGGGCCGCTCACCAACCCGGCCGGCGTCAAGCGCCAGCTCACCGGCGCCTTCTCGCGCGAGCTGATCCGCCCGATGGCCGAGACGCTGGGCAAGCTCGGCTCCGAGCGCGCCTGGCTGGTGCATGGCTCCGACGGCACCGACGAGCTGGCGATCTCCGGCAAGAGCTGGGTCGCGGCACTGGAGGAAGACGGCTCGGTGCGCGAGGTCGAGCTGCACCCCGAGGATGCCGGCCTGCCCGAGCATCCGTTCGAGGAGATCGTCGGCGGAACGCCCGCCGAGAACGCGCAGGCCTTCCGCGCGCTGCTGGACGGCGCCCGGACCGCCTATCGTGACGCGGTGCTGCTGAATTCCGCTGCCGCGCTGGTGGTGGCCGGCAAGGCCTCCGATCTGCGCGAGGGCGTCGCGATGGCGCGCGAGAGCATCGACAGCGGCGCCGCCAAGGCCAAGATCGCGGCGCTGGCAGAGGCCACGCAAAAGGCCGCATGAGACCGCCCGAGGCCTGGGCCGGGCTGCCCTTCTTCGCAGACGACCTGCCGCGCATCGCGGCGGCGCTCGCCACCGAGACACGGCAGATCCTGCCGCCCGCGCCGCAGGTCTTCGCGGCGCTCGAGGCCTGCGCGCCCGAGGAGGTGCGCGTGGTGATCCTGGGCCAGGATCCCTACCCGACACCGGGCCATGCCCACGGGCTCGCCTTCTCGGCGGAGCCCGAGGTGCGCCCGCTGCCGCGCTCGCTGGGGAACATCTACAAAGAGCTGCAAGGGGAGTTCGGCGCCAGCCCGCCCAATGCCGATCTGCGTTTCTGGGCGGCCCAGGGCGTGCTGCTGCTCAATACCGCGCTGACCGTGCCGGCGGGCTCTGCCGGGGCCCACGCCAAGCTCGGCTGGTCGCGGCTGACGGCCCAGGTGCTCGAGGCGCTCTCGGACACGCCGCGCGCCTTCATCCTATGGGGCAACCACGCGCAGGGCTTCGCCAAGCACATCACGGGCCCCGATCACCTGGTCCTGCGCTCCGCCCATCCCTCGCCGCTCTCGGCGCGGCGGGGCTTTTTCGGGTCGCGCCCCTTTTCCCGTGTCAACGACTGGCTTATTGCTCGCGGAGACACGCCGATCAACTGGACGACGCCGGAGGCGCCCGCATGACCATCACCATTCTCGACAAGATCAAGGCCTACAAGCTCGAGGAAGTGGCCGCCGACAAGGCCGTCAAGCCGCTTGCAGAGATCGAGGCCGAGGCCCGCGCTGCCGACCCCGTGCGCCCCTTTGCCGAGGCTCTGCGCAAGGCCTCCGGAACAGGCTATGGCCTGATTGCAGAGGTCAAGAAAGCGTCGCCCTCCAAGGGGTTGATCCGTGAGGATTTTCATCCCGCAACGCTGGCTGCCGCCTATGAGCGCGGCGGCGCGACCTGTCTCTCGGTTCTAACCGATACGCCGTCCTTCCAGGGGGCGAAATCCTTCCTGACCGAAGCCCGCGCTGCGACGGCGCTGCCCGCCCTGCGCAAGGATTTCATGTATGATCCCTACCAGGTCGCCGAGGCCCGCGCGCTCGGGGCCGATTGCATCCTGATCATCATGGCCAGCGTCTCCGACATGCTCGCTGCCGAGATGGAGGACGCCGCCTTCGGCTGGGGCATGGATGCGCTGATCGAGGTGCACAATGCCGAGGAGCTCGACCGAGCGCTCAAGCTGAAATCGCCTCTGATCGGGATTAATAACCGCAATCTCAAGACCTTCGAGCTTACTCTTGACACCACGCGCGAGCTGTCGAAGCGCGTTCCTGCGGAGCGCATTTTGGTCTGTGAAAGCGGTCTCTACACTCCCGCAGATCTCGCCGACATGGCCAGCTACGGCGCCCGAAGCTTCCTGATCGGCGAGAGCCTGATGCGGCAGGAAAACGTCGAGGACGCCACCCGCACGCTCCTCAGCGATCCGGTGCCGGCATGAGCGGCCTGACCCATTTCGACGCCAAGGGCGACGCCCACATGGTCGATGTCTCCAACAAGGCAGTGACGGCCCGCGTCGCCACCGCCGAGGGTTGGGTCAAGATGGCCCCCGAGACCTTCGAGATCATCACCGAGGGCCGCGCCAAGAAGGGCGACGTGATCGGCGTGGCGCGGCTGGCGGGCATCATGGGGGCCAAGAAGACGCCCGAGCTGATCCCGCTCTGCCACCCGCTGCCGGTGACCAAGGTCTCGGTCGAGATCACCCCCGATGCGGCACTCCCGGGCCTGCGCATCGAGGCCACCGTCAAGACCACCGGCCAGACCGGGGTCGAAATGGAGGCCCTCACAGCCGTCTCTACCGCGGCGCTGACGGTCTATGACATGGCCAAGGCAGTGGACAAGGCGATGGAGATCGGCGGCATCCGCGTCATCCTGAAAGATGGCGGCAAATCAGGCCGTTACGAGGCGAAATGATATCTGTTTCCGAAGCGCTGGAGCGTCTCTTCTCGCTCGCCGCGCCGCTGTCCGCCGAGGAGGTCCCGCTTCACCGCGCCGTGGGCCGCGTCATGGTAGAGCCTGTGACGGCGCGCCGCGATCAGCCGCCATTCCATGCCTCGGCGATGGATGGTTACGGCGTCACCGAAGCCGTGCCCGGCAAGCGCCTGAAAGTCATCGGAGAATCCGCTGCAGGGTCATCCTTCGGCGGGCCGGTCGGCGATGGCGAAGCGGTGCGGATCTTCACCGGCGCGCCGGTCCCCGAGGGGGTCACCGCCGTGGTGATCCAGGAGGATGTCGACCGCGAAGGCGACACCATCCTGATCACCGACAGGCTCGGCGCAGGGACGAATATCCGCCCCCTCGGCGGCGATTTCCGCATCGGAGAGACGATCCCCGCACCGCGGCTCCTCGGCCCGCAGGACATCGCCCTGCTGGCCGCCATGAACATCGCCACCGTGCGGGTCGCCCGCCGCCCGCGCGTGGCGCTGATCTCGACCGGCGACGAGCTGGTGATGCCCGGCGAGACGCCCGGCCCCGACCAGATCATTGTCTCCAACACCTTCGGCCTGCACGCCATGCTGACGCAGGCCGGTGCCGAGCCCCGCATCCTGCCCATCGCCCGCGACACCGAGGGCTCGCTCACCACGGTGCTCGGGCTGGTCGACGACGCCGACCTGGTGATCACCATCGGCGGCGCTTCGGTGGGCGATCACGATCTCGTGGCGAAGGTGGCCGCCAGCCTCGGGCTCGAGCGCGCCTTCCACAAGGTCGCCATGCGCCCCGGCAAGCCGCTGATGTCGGGCCGTCTTGGCGGGGCGATGATGATCGGATTGCCGGGAAATCCTGTCTCGGCAATGGTTTGCGGTGAAATCTTCGTGAAACCCGTGATCCGCGCCATGCAGGGTCTGCCCGCCGCGCCCGCGCCGCGTTCGACCGCTCCGCTCGCTGCGGATATCGGCTCTAACGGCCCGCGTGAGCACTACATGCGCGGCCGCACCGAGCCCGACGGAAGGGTGACGGTGTTCGAGCGGCAGGACAGCTCTCTGCTCAGCGTGCTCGGCGCCTCCGATGTGCTGGTTGTCCGCCCGCCGAAGGATGGCCCGCGCGCGGCGGGTGAAGCGGTGGAGATCGTGCGTCTCTGACAGTGTTTGCCACAGCATGTTGACACAAAACGGGAACATGCGTAGAACAAAGGGCAGACAAACGGCGGAGACCGCGGCATGCTGACCAAGAAACAGCTCGACCTTCTGGATTTCATCAACAAACGGCTGCAACGCGATGGCGTTCCACCCAGTTTCGACGAGATGAAGGATGCGCTCGACCTGCGATCGAAATCCGGCATTCACCGTTTGATCACCGCGCTGGAAGAGCGTGGCTTCATCCGCCGGCTGGCGCATCGCGCCCGCGCCATCGAGATCGTGAAGCTGCCCGAGAGCCTTGGCGGCAAGCCCGCCGGCTTCACCCCGCAGGTGATCGACGGTGACCGCCCCGACAGCCGGCCCGCCAAGGCGCAGCCGGTCAGCAATGCCGAGGCGCTGGAGCTGCCGCTGCTCGGCCGCATCGCCGCCGGTGAGCCGATCCAGTCGATCGCCGACAACCCGCCGCAGATCGCCGTGCCCGGCACCATGCTGTCGAGCAACGCGCATCACTACGCGCTCGAGGTCAAGGGCGACTCGATGATCGAGGCCGGCATCCATGACGGTGACGTGGTGATCATCCGCGAGACCTCCTCGGCCAACAACGGCGATATCGTGGTGGCCCAGATCGAGGGCTACGAGGCGACGCTGAAGCGCTTCCGCCGCCAGGGCGATGCCATCGTGCTCGAGGCGGAGAATGCAGCCTACGAGCCGCGCGTGCTTCCGGTGGGCGCGGTCAAGGTGCAGGGGCGGCTGGTCGGACTGATCCGCACCTACTGATCCGCAGTCAGCGATCCCGCGCCGCGTGCCACAGGCGCGCGCCGGCGGCGGTCTCGATGCGGGGGCCCTCGGGGCCATGCCAGATCGCCACGGCGCCGGTGCGTGAGAGACGCTCGGGGTCGAAGATCTCGCAGCCGGGCCAGTCCGGCAGGTTGGCGCTCGACACCACCAGCTCAGCCGCGCCGCATCCGGCGAAGCCCGCCGCCGCGCGCTTGCCCTGAAAGTGGGTGATGGCGAGGTTGGCGGTGGTGATGCGGGCGACCCGCGGGGTGTCGGAGCCCGGCCACAGCGCCGCCGCCGCGTCCTGCCCGCCGGCCTGCCCGTCATTCTCCAGCCAGACCCGCGCCACGAAGCCTGCGCCGCGCTCGCGCGAGAGCGCCCGGCCCGCCTCGGTCATCACCCCGACGAGGGCGCCGCTGTCGGCGATCAGCAGGTCCGGCCGATCGGCGCGCGCCCAGAGCAGCGCGGCGAGGCAGAGCGGTGCGAGCCCGAGCCAACGGCCGCGCCCGTGCCAGAGGCAGAGCATCAGGCCGCCGAGCCCCATCAGCGGCAGCACCCAGCGTCCGGGCGCCGGCACGTGGCCAAGCGCGCCCGGCCAGCCGGAAGCCGTCGCCGCGACCCAGAGGATCCAGTCGAGCCCGAGCGCCATGATCGCGAGCGGCAACGCCTCGAGCCCGAGCGGCATCAACAGCGCCACCGCCACCGCCATCGGCACCACGATCAGCCCCATCACCGGCACGGCCACGAGATTGGCGATCAGCCCGTAATGCGAGACGATGTTGAAATGCGCCATCGAGACCGGCGCGGTGGCAAGCGAGGCGGTGACCGAGGAGACCACCAGCGCAAGCGTCGGGCGCGCCAGCCGCGGCAGGCCGCGTTCGAGCGCCGCGTCGCGCATCGCGGCGAACACGGCGACCAGCGCCAGCGTCGCGGCGAAGCTCATCTGGAAGCCCGGGCCGGTCAGCGCCTCTGGCCGCATGACCAGCACGATCAGCGCCGCCAGCGCCACCGCCCGGAGCGACAGCGCGCGGCGGTCGAACAGCACCGCCACCAGCATCACCGCGGCCATCACGAAGGCGCGCTGGGTGGCGACATTGCCGCCGGAGAGCGCCAGGTAGCCGGCAGCGGCGAGCAAGGCGACGCATGCGGCGATCTTCTTTCCCGGCCAATGGTGACGGCTGCGCGGCGGCAAGAGCAGCGCGAGCCGGGTCGCGGCAAATACCGTGCTCGCCAGCAAGCCCATGTGCAGGCCCGAAATCGCCAGCAGATGCGCGAGGTTGCTGTGCCGGAGAGTGTCGAGTGTCGCCCTGCCGATGCCCGAACGATCGCCGGTCATGATGGCGGCGGCGAAACCGCCGGTCTCGCCGGGAAGCGCCGTACGGACGCGGTCGGCAATCAGGTGACGCAGGCGCAGCACCCGCTGGCCCTCGGCCGCGGGCGCCAGGCGCAGCACCGGCGTCCGGGTATAGCCGACCGCCCCGAGCCGCAGGAACCAGGCGTGGCGGCGGAAATCGAAACCTCCGGGCTCGGCCGCGCCCGCCGGCGGCGCGAGATGCCCGGTCAGCAGCGCGATGTCGCCGGGCTGCGGCGGCGGCACATCGTCTTGCCCGTGCAGCGCCACCCGTATCCGCAGCGGCGTCCTTCCCGGCTCGACCCGCTCGAGCACGACGCGGTCGAGCGTCAGGCGCAGCGCATCCGAGGCGGAGCGATCGATGGCCACGACGCGCCCCTCGATCGGGCCGTAGTAGCGGAAGCCGAGCTGCGGCCCCGCCAGCAGATGCGCCCGCGCGCCCGCAAGCGCCAAGCCGAGCGCCACCAGGGCAACCGCGACGGCGAGCGCCGCGAGCCACACCGCCCGCCGCCGCGACAGCACCAGCAGTGCGGCTCCCACGCCGCCCGCCAGCACCAATCCCCAGACCGGCGGCTCCGAGGGCCAGGCGAAATACAGGCCGATCCCCGTGCCGAGAGCCACCGGGCACCAGGGAAACAGGTGCCCGCGCTGGCCGGTGAGCGCCTGGCCCATGCGGTCTCCGATCCGCCCCATACTTGCCCCTGACCCGTCCGCTGGTTAAGGAACCGGCAAACCCTAGACTCCCCTTGGTTACCGAGAGGTTAATTCCATGACCGTCGTCACCCGTTTCGCGCCGTCGCCCACCGGCTACCTGCACATTGGCGGCGCGCGCACGGCGCTGTTCAACTGGCTCTATGCCCGCGGCCGTGGCGGCAAGTTCCTGCTGCGCATCGAGGATACCGACCGCGCCCGCTCGACCCCGGAGGCCACCGAGGCGATCCTCAAGGGGCTCGACTGGCTCGGGCTCGACCATGACGGCGAGGTGGTAAGCCAGTTCGAGCGTGCCGACCGCCACGCCGCGGTCGCCAACGAGCTGCTCGCCAAGGGCGCGGCCTACAAGTGCTTCTCGACCCAGGACGAGATCACCGCCTTCCGCGAAGAGGCCAAGGAGGCGGGCCGCTCGACCCTGTTCCAGAGCCCGTGGCGCGATGCCGATCCGGCGAGCTATCCCGATGCGCCCTACGTGGTCCGCCTCAAGACCCCGCTCGAGGGCGAGACGGTGATCGAGGACGAGGTGCAGGGCCGCGTGGTGATCCGCAACGACCAGCTCGATGACATGATCCTGTTACGCTCGGATGGCACCCCGGTCTACATGCTGGCCGTCGTCGTCGACGACCACGACATGGGCGTCACCCATGTGATCCGAGGGGACGATCACCTGAACAACGCAGCGCGTCAGATGGGCATCTACACGGCGATGGGCTGGCCGCTGCCGGTCTATGCCCACATCCCGCTGATCCATGGCCCCGACGGCAAGAAGCTCTCGAAGCGCCACGGCGCGCTCGGCGTCGACGAGTACCAGAAGATCGGCTACCCGGCGGCGGGGATGCGCAACTACCTCGCAAGGCTCGGCTGGAGCCACGGCGACGACGAGTTCTTCACCGATGCGCAGGCCATCGAGTGGTTCGACCTGTCGGGAATCGGCAAGTCCGCCGCCCGGTTCGACTTCAAGAAGCTGGAGAATCTCTGCGGCCAGCACATCGCCATCGCCGACGATGCTGCACTGCTGCAAGAAATCGAGGCGTATCTTGACGCGGCGGGAAAGCTTGCCCTGACGGAAGCTCAGCGCGCCGGTCTGCAGCGTGGCATGTATTGCCTCAAGGATCGTGCAAAGACATTCCCGGAACTGCTTGAAAAAGCACATTTCATTCTTGCGGACACGCCGCTTGTTCCGGACGAGAAAGCGGCCAAGGCGCTGGATGCAGTATCCCGTGGTATACTGGCTGCGTTGACGCCGCAGCTGCAAAATGCTAGCTGGTCGCGGGAAGAACTCGAAGGGGAGATGGGCGCTTTCGCTGAGGCACAGGGGACGAAGTTCGGCAAGCTTGCCGCCCCCCTGCGTGCCGCTCTGGCAGGACGCGCCGTGACCCCGAGCGTTTTTGACATGATGCTGGTGCTCGGCAAGGAGGAAAGCCTCCGTCGCATCGAACACGCAGCCACCTCTGAGACGGGGTAACGGCCTGAAGGGAGCGTTTCGACAAACGGCTCGCCAAGGCCATGTGTGACTATATCGCCCCGGGCGCGCCAGGCGCCGGGGGCCCTTTCGAAAGGAACGACGAAGCATGGCTGAAACTCCGACGAAAAATGCGACGCTGACGATCGACGACCAGTCCTACGATCTGCCGATGTATTCGCCCACAGCGGGCCCGGACGTTCTCGACATCCGCAAGCTCTACGCCCAAGCCGGCGTCTTCACCTATGATCCGGGCTTCACCTCGACCGCGAGCTGCGACAGCACCATCACCTTCATCGACGGCGACAAGGGCGAGTTGCTGCACCGCGGCTACCCGATCGACCAGCTGGCCGAGAAGTCGCATTACCTCGAGGTCTGCTACCTGCTGCTCTACGGCGAGCTGCCCTCGGCGGCCGAGCTCGAGAAGTTCGAGAACACCATCACCCGCCACACCATGCTGCACGAGCAGATGCAGTATTTCTTCCGTGGCTTCCGCCGTGACGCGCACCCGATGGCGACCATGGTCGGCGTCGTCGGCGCCATGTCGGCCTTCTACCACGACAGCACCGACATCAAGGACCCCAAGCAGCGCGAGATTGCCTCGCACCGCCTGATCGCCAAGATGCCGACCATCGCGGCCTGGGCCTACAAGTACTCGATCGGCCAGCCCTTCGTGTACCCGCGCAACGATCTGAGCTACGCGGCGAACTTCCTGCACATGTGCTTCAGCGTGCCCGCAGAGCCCTACCACGTGAACCCGATCCTGAGCCGCGCGATGGACCGGATCTTCACCCTGCACGCCGATCACGAGCAGAACGCCTCGACCTCGACCGTGCGCCTGGCCTCGTCCTCGGGCGCCAACCCCTTCGCCTGCATCGCCGCCGGCATCGCCTGCCTCTGGGGCCCGGCCCACGGCGGCGCCAACCAGGCCTGCCTCGAGATGCTGAAGGAAATCGGTACCCCCGACCGCATCCCCGAGTTCATCGCCCGCGCCAAGGACAAGAACGACCCGTTCCGCCTGATGGGCTTCGGCCACCGCGTCTACAAGAACTTCGACCCGCGCGCGACGGTGATGAAGCAGTCCGCCGACGAGGTGCTCGACCTGCTCGGCATCGAGAACAACCCGATCCTCGCCACCGCCAAGGAGCTCGAGAAGCAGGCGCTGGAGGATCCCTACTTCGCCGAGAAGAAGCTGTTCCCGAACGTCGACTTCTACTCGGGCATCATCCTCGAGGCGATGGGCTTCCCGACCTCGATGTTCACCCCGATCTTCGCCCTGTCGCGGACCGTGGGCTGGGTGTCGCAGTGGAAGGAACAGCTCGCCGATCCGCAGCACAAGATCGGCCGCCCGCGCCAGCTCTACCTCGGCAGCACCGCGCGCGACTACACCGATATCGAGACCCGCTGAGCGCGCGGTCCCGGCTGAGACAGGAAAGCCGCCCTTCGGGGCGGCTTTTTTCTTGGGGCGTGCGGTGTCTGCCCGGCGATGCGTTGCTTGGGACGGGCGGGGTGCCTCCAGCGGGAGTATTTTCGACGAAGAGAAGACGGGGCGCTGAATTGGGGAGGGGGCGCCGATTGGCACTGGGCGCGTGTTGCTGCGTCCGTGCTCTCAAGTGCGCGCCGCGCGGTCTGGTGCAGGCGGGATGGCTCCGCCGGGATTATTTCTAGCCAGAAGAAGCAGGGGCGCCGGGGCGGGTGCGGCGCGCTAATTGGCACGGGCGTGTTGGTGCGTCCGCACTCTCAAGTGCGCGCCGCGCGGTCTGGTGTGGGCGGGATGCCTCCGGCGGGGATATTTTGGGCCGGAAGAAGACAGGGGCGCCTGACTGGAGAGTGGCGCGCCCTGTGGGGCTGTCGCCGGGTGTCAGCGGCCTTCAAAATGCGGCGGGCGCTTTTCGAGGAAGGCGACGATGCCTTCCTTGAAGTCGCGGGTCTTGCCGCATTCGCCCTGCAGGCGCGACTCGACCCGAAGCTGGGCCTCGAGATCGTTTTCGAAGGCGCCGCGCAGAGCGGTCTTGATACGGGCGTAGGCCTCGGTCGGGCCCTTGGCGAGATAGGCGGCGCGGGCCTGCCAGACCGCCTCGAACTCGGCATCGGGCACCGCCTCCCAGATCATCCCCATGGCGTCGGCCTGGCGCGCCGAGATGCGGTCGGCGAAGAGCGCGGCGCCCATCGCCTTGGCGAGCCCCATCTGGCGCGGCAGCGCCCAGGTGCCGCCGGCATCCGGGATCAGGCCGATGCGGGTGAAGGCCTGCATGAAGAAGGCGCTCTCGGTGGCGATCACCACGTCATGCACCAGCGCGAGATTGGCGCCGGCGCCGGCCGCCGCGCCGTTGACCGCCGCGATGGTCGGCACCGGGCAATCGGTGATGGCGTTGAGCATCGGCTCGTACTCGTCGCGCAGCACGCGCTCGAGATCCATGTTGGCGGCGGTCTCGCGGTCGCCGAGATCCTGGCCCGAGCAGAACGCCCGGCCGGTGCCGGTCAGCACCACCACCCGCGCCTCACGGCCGGCCTGCTGCACCGCGTGGGTGATCTCGGCCCGCATCTGGGTGTTGAGCGCGTTCATCACGTCGGGACGTGACAAGGTGATCACCGCCACGTCGTCGGCGAGCTTGTAGGTGATGGTGTCGTACTGCATGGGTGCCTCCTGCCTCTCGCGCCTCTCCGCGCCGGCCGCCATCAAACAGGCAGCCGACGCGGTTGGCAAAGGCAAACGCGGCGTCACATGCGCGCCGCCAGCGCGGAAATCAGCGCGCGGGCCTCGGCGGAGGGGGGCCGCTCGCGCCGGAGATAGACCGAGCCGTCGGCGGTGCGGCTCAGCAGCCCCGCCTCGACCATGCTGCGGCGCAACTGGGCGGCGTCGCGGAAGGCGGTCAGCGCGTCGATGCGGGCACTGACGGCGCGCTCGGTCATCTCCTCGCGGGCCGGAAGCCGGGCCCAAAGCGGCCAGAGACAGAGCCATTGCACCTGCGTCCGTCCGGGGAAGCGCATCAGGCGCCCCTGCCCGTCGAAATACCTCAGCGCCTTCTCGACGCGCTTGCAGTCGGGTTTCGGCGCGGGCGTGCTCTCGGCGCGCAGGTGCTGGTAGTTGCGGTAGCCCGCGGCGCGGGCGATCTGGCCCAGCATCTCGAGATGCGAGGGCGGGGTTTCGAGCCGTGCGCGCAAGGCGCGGGCAAATTGCGACAGATCGTCGATCTGCAGGGAAATCACGTCACGGGTCACCAGGTCCTCCGGATCCGATACCGCGCCCCTTTTCGAGGGGTGGAGGTCCGCCCTTGTCCGTCGGGTATCGCCGGGAACGTGGATCAGCGACGAGAGAGCAGGTTTAGCAAGTGGCGGCGCCTGGGTGAACTGCGGACCCTGCCGGTCTCATAGCAAACCGCCGCGCAGGCGTCCACGCCGGGCTTTGCGAGGGGTCGCAATTCGGGCAAGATGGCGGCCATGAGCTACAAGCCTGACGGATATACCGACCTTGCCGCCTACCTGCTGGTGCCCGACCCGGAGGCGGTTCTGCGCTTTTGCGAGACCGTGTTCGATGGCGCGCGCCTGCGGGTGATGCAGGATGGCGCGCGCATCATGCATGCGGAGATCCGCATCGGCGACACGGTGCTGATGATCGGCGGCATGGAGGGCGCGCCGCCGACCATGCTGCATCTCTACATCTCAGATCCCGACGCCGCCTTCGCCCGCGCCCTAGAGGCCGGGGCGGAGGAGATCCAGCCGATGCGCGAAGAGGGCGACGGCGACCGCAGGGGCGGCTTCCGCAGCCCCTGCGGCACGCAATGGTATGTCGCGCGGCAGGTGCAGAGCGCCGCCTAGCGCCCTAGTCCTTCAGGATCTGCTCGAGCCGCGCCTTTTCCTCGGCGCTGAGCCCGGCCTCGGTGCTCGCCGTCGCGCGCGAGCGGCCTCTGATGTAGAGCGCTCCGGTGGCCATGGCGAAGAGGAAGAGCAGCGGGCCCGCGGCCCAGAGCAGCCAGTTCCAGCCGCCGGTGGTGGGCTTCAGCAGCACGAACTCGCCGTAGCGGTCGACGATGTAGTCGACCACCTCCTCGTTGCTCTCGCCCACCATGATGCGCTCACGTACCAGCAGGCGCAGGTCGCGGGCGAGAGAGGCGTTGGAATCGTCGATGTTCTCGTTCTGGCAGACCAGGCAGCGCAGACCTTGCGAGATCTCCCGCGCCCGCGCCTCGAGGGCCGGGTCGTCGAGGATCTCGTCGGGCTGCACCGCCTGCGCGATGCTTGCGATCAGGACAAAGCCGAGCGTCAGGACAAAGCGCATCATTCCGCCGGCACTCCCTTGGCGGGCGCGGCCTTGCGGGCCCCTGCGGCGACGCGGAAGCGCCGGTCGGTGAGGCTCAGGATGCCCCCCAGGGCCATGAAGATGCAGCCGGCCCAGATCCAGTTGGCGAGCGGCTTGATATAGACCCGCATGGTCCAGCCGCCGCTCTGCTGTGGATCCCCGATCACCACGTAGATGTCACGCAGGAAGCGGTAGTCGATGGCCGCCTCGGTGGTGGGCATCTTGGCGACCGGGTAGTCGCGCTTTTCCGGATAGAGATGGGCGATCTCGGCGCCATCCTGGCGCACCGCCACCTCGCCCATGGTCGAGAAGTAGTTGGGGCCGCGCACCCGCTCGACGCCCAGCAGCTCGAACTCGTAGCCGCCAAGCTCGAAGGGCTGGTTCAGCTCGGCGACGCGGATGTCTTCCTGCTGCCAGGCCATCAGCCCGGCGATGCCGGCCATGGTGACGCCGAGCCCGGCATGGGCGACGGCCTTGCCCCAGTCGGCGCGCGGCAGGCGCAGCAGACGGGAATAGTCGCGGCTCTGGCCGACCCGGCTCAGCAGATCTGTGATCGCGCCGGCAATCAGCCAGGTGCCGAGGAAGAGACCCACGGGGCCGAGCAGGCTGCGCCCGCTCTGGATCGTCCAGAACAGACCGGCGACGGCGATGGCGAGCCCCAGCGCGGGCGCCAGCTGGCGCATCACCCGCCCGATCTTGCCGCGCTTCCAGCTCAGCATGGCGCCGATCGGCAGAAGCAGGCCCAGCATGACCATGAAGGGCGTGAAGGCCATGTTGAAGAACGGCGCGCCGACCGAGAGCTTGCGGCCGAAGAGCATCTCCGCCACCAGCGGCCAGAGCGTTCCGACGAAGACCACGAAACAGGCCACGGCGAGCAGGATGTTGTTGGCCACCAGCGCGGATTCGCGGCTGACGATGCCGAACACGCCCTTGGCCTGCATGGCGCCGGCGCGGGCGGCGAAGAGGGTCAACGCGCCGCCGGTGAAGATCACCAGGATGCCGAGGATGAAGACGCCGCGCTCGGGGTCGGTGGCGAAGGCGTGCACCGAGGTCAGCAGGCCGGAGCGGACGATGAAGGTGCCCATCAGCGAGAAGCCGAAGGCGAGGATGGCGAGCAGGATGGTCCAGCTCTTCAGCGCCTCGCGCTTCTCGACAACGATGGCGCTGTGCAGCAGCGCGGCGGCCAGCAGCCACGGCATGAAGGAGGCGTTTTCGACCGGATCCCAGAACCAGAAACCGCCCCAGCCGAGCTCGTAATAGGCCCACCACGAGCCGAGCGCGATGCCGATGGTGAGGAACATCCAGCTCAGCAGCGTCCAGGGCCGCACCCAGCGGCCCCAGGCGGCGTCGACCCGGCCCTCGATCAGCGCCGCGACGGCGAAGCTGAAGCAGATCGAGAGCCCGACATAGCCGAGGTAGAGGAAGGGCGGGTGGAAGGCGAGCCCGGGGTCCTGGAGCAGCGGGTTGAGATCTTGCCCGTCGAAGGGCGGCACCGCGACCCGCAGGAACGGGTTGGAGGTCAACAGGATGAAGGCAAAGAAGGCCACGCCGACCATCGCTTGCACGCCCAGCACGCGTGCCCGCAGGGTTGGTGGCAGGTTGCCCCCGAACCATGCCGCCAGCGCCCCGAAGAGCGAAAGGATCAGCACCCAGAGCAGCATCGAGCCCTCGTGGTTCCCCCAGACGCCGCTGATCTTGTAGAGCATCGGCTTGGCCGAGTGGCTGTTGAGCACCACGAGGCGCAGCGAGAAATCGGAGGTGACGAAGGCGTGGGTCAGCGCCGCAAAGCTGATCAGCACAAGCAGGAACTGTGCGGTCGCGGCGGGTTCGGCGACGGCCATCCAGCCGGGCCAGCGTTTATGGGCGCCGATCATGGGAACCACCGCCTGAACACAGGCGACGAGAGCGGCGAGGATGAGGGCGAAGTGTCCGAGCTCGGTAATCATGGTGGGAGGTGTATACGAAAGCGCGCAGATCCGGCCAATGAAAATCACTTTTGACCGGCGTTCACATTGTCGCAATCGCATGTCGAGGGGAGCAAGGGGCGGGACCGGAATGCCGCCGGGAATGACTTGACGTGCCGTGAAGGCCGCAAGACCTATCGAAACGTGGCGCTATCCAAGAGATCCCCAGAAAGACCGGAACGCGCTGCGCATCGTCGGTCCGCGGATTGGCGATCAGGTCTTTGAAACCTTGATGTATCCCGGCCAATTCGGGAGCATCTCTCAGCTTGGCGCAAACGCCGAGAAATCGCCGGTCCAAGGGGTGGACGTTCCGGAGGCAGGCTTTCAGCATGACCGATGCGCGGCGGCCTGCGGCCTCTATCCCGCGCGGGCAAAACTCAAACGACGCTCACCCCGAGGTCAGCACAACGTTACCGCCCCGCAGCCGCACGCCACTCCGCCAGCGCCGCGTTGTCGCCAGCGTCGCGCTCGGTCGGCGCCTCCGTCCGAGCCACCGGCGCCGCTGCCGCCACTACGGCGGCGATCTCGCGGCGGAACTCCTGCCCCTTGGTCTGGTGGCGGGCGCCGAAATAGAACCCCACGATCGCCGTCAGCAGCCACCACATTGGCTCGGGCACCAGCGCCAGCCCCTGCATCCGCGCGCCGAACCACTCGGGATCCCACATTGCGCTCACGAACAGCCCCAGCGTGCCAAGCGCCAACGCCGGGCGCGGCAGGCGGTTGAGCCCGTCCATCACCCGGTCAAAGCGCGAGCGCCGCGCCTTAACGAACTCCGCGCCGAACTGCGCCAGCGCCTTGCCGCGCAAGCCAGCCTCGCGGGCGTCACACGCCTCGGCATTGACCCGAAAGACCTCCGCCGTCTCCGCCACCACGTTGCGCCCCGAGCCGAACAGCAGCCCCATCGCCCGCTCGATCAGCCCCATGACGCCACCCGGGCACGGAACTCGGCCTCCGTCAGGTGGTAGCGCGGCGCGATGAACGCCTCGGCGCGGGCAATCCAGCCGCCCTTGCCGCCGGAGCGGGAGCGGGCGTATTTGCGGCTCGCCGGACGGGCATCGGCGAGCGCGAAATAGTAATTGCGTCGCGCGATGCCGTAGGCGTCGGCGATATGATCCGGCGCTGCCGCCGCGGCGCGCTCGCAGGCGGCAAGGCTGCGCGGGCCGAGCACCCCGTCGATCCGCACGCCCTGCCCCATCTCGCAGAGCAGCCGTTGCAGGATCTTCACCGCGTTGGCGCCTGCGTTCACGTACATGTCGAAGACCGTCGCCTGCAGCAGCTCCGGCAGCTCGGCGATGCGCGGGCGGATGAAATAGTGCTTCAGGAAGATCGCAACCGCCTGATCGCGGCTCAGCAGCCGAACATCGGCGGCATCGACATCGCCATCGCGGTCGAGATCCATGCCTAGCCGGCGCAGCGTGTGGATGGTGACGCCAAACTTGGTGGCGCCGCCGGGATCGTCTGGATCGTTGACGTAGCCGCCCTCGCGCTCGACGATTTCTTCGGCGATCCGCCGGATGCGATTGCTCACGCTCATTCTGCTCTCCCGACCTTGGAATTTAATCGCGAGGGTTCCCTTCCGCCGCGAAGGCTGCTTCCCTCACCACCGACTCCGCCAGAGCGGGGTAAACGAGAGATGACCGCAGCGCACGGAGCCCGCATGGCCAAGACTCCCACAGCCGAGGAAATCACCGCCCTGCTCGGTCTCGAGCCGCATCCCGAGGGTGGCCATTACCGCCAGACATGGGTGGCCGAGGCCGCGCCCGGCGCGCGTCCGGCGGGAACCTGCATCTATTTCCTGCTGAAGGCCGGCGAGCGCAGCCACTGGCACCGCGTCGATGCCGGTGAGATCTGGCTCTGGCACGCCGGGGCGGCGCTGGTCCTGTCGATCTCGGAGGACGAGGGCGGACCGCGGACGGATCACCGCCTCGGGCCCGACCTGCTTGGTGGGGAGAGACCGCAGATCGTCGTGCCGGCGCAGCATTGGCAGGCGGCGGCAAGCCTCGGAGACTGGACGCTGGTGAGCTGCACCGTCTCGCCGGGCTTCCGTTTCGAGGGCTTCGAGCTTGCTGCGCCCGGATTCGACATTCCCTGACCGCCTGCTACGATCCCGGGCAAAGAGAAAGGCCGGGGCGATGTGCCCCGGCCTTGGAATGCTGCGCGAGAAACGCGGCTTAGTTCATTGCCGACTCGTCGACGTCGGGCATGTCCATCAGCTGCTCTTTGGTGTAGTTGGTCACCAGAGCGTAAGAGCCATCGTCGATCGGCATCAGCTGCACGTCACTGAGCGAGATGTGCACGTGCTTGTCACCGATATCGAGGAAGCCACCGACCTCGGCAACCACACCTTCGATCTTGCCATCGGCGGTGAAGACGATGTCTTCGATCTCGCCGACATTCTGCCAGTTGTCACCGATCTCGGTGTAGGAGCCCATGCCGCCAGCCGAGGCCATGTCGGTCTCGGTTTCCATCTCGGCATCGGCATCGGTGCCGGCCATCTCGGTCTCGCTCTCGGCTTCCATCGCCGCATCGCCTTCGGCGACCTCGGCCTCACCCATCGCGGCGTCTTCGTTGATCGCGTAGACGGCGCCGCCGGTGATGTCGCGGCTGCGGATCAGGCCGTCTTCGTCCATGCCGAAGATGTCTTCCATGGTCTGGCCGGCCTCGGCCGCTGCCTGGTCAAGCTCCTGATTGGCTTCGTTGGCGGCGTTCTGGATCTCCTGGCCGGCCTCGTCAGCGGCCTGCTCGATCTCCTGACCGGCTTCCTCGGCGCCGTTCTCGATGGCCTGGCCGGTGTTCTCGGCGGCCTGCTCGATGTTCTCGCCGGCCTGCTCCATATTGGTTTCGGCCTGCTCCATCTGAGCGTTGTCGGTCTCCATTTCGGCGCCGTGGTTGTCGGCCCAGCCTGCGGTACCTGCGGTAAGCGCGATGGCGGCGACGGTCATGCTAAGGCGGTTCATGGTGTTTCCTCCGTGGTGTTAATCGCCGCTCCGTCGCGGCGTCTGACCTCACAACACGCAGTTGCCCGGGTCGTTCCGCCCGGGCAAAGATCCGCCAATCACATGTTTTTTATGGAACTCTAGCTCGCATTCTTGTGAACGAATGCGAGGAGCTGCCGGGTCGAGCCATCCTTGCCGTCCGCCGCCTCTGCGCCGGTGACCATCGGGCCAAGCGCGGTCGCCAACTCCTTGCCGAGCTCCACGCCCCACTGGTCGAACGAGTTGATGTCGAGGATCACGCCCTCGACGAAGACCCGATGCTCGTAGAGCGCCACGATCCGGCCCAGCGTCTCGGGGTCGAGCTTGGGATAGATCAGCGTGGTCGAGGGCCGGTTGCCCGGGAACACCCGGTGGCGCGCCTGCCGCTCAAGCTCGTCGCCCTCGAACTTGCCCGCGACCTTGCCACGCGCCTCGTCGAGGTTGCGCCCGCGCATCAGCGCCTCGGACTGCGCGAGGCAGTTGGCGATCAGCAGCTGGTGGTGATGCTTGAGCTTCGGCTCGTGGCCCTGCGCCGCGACCATGAACTCGCAGGGTACGACGCGGGTGCCCTGGTGGATCAGCTGGTAGAAGGCGTGCTGGCCATTGGTGCCCGGCTCGCCCCAGACCACCGGGCCGGAATTGCAGGCCAGATCTGCGCCGTCCATGCTCACGCCCTTGCCGTTGCTCTCCATCTCGAGCTGCTGGAGATAGGCCGGCAGCCGGCTCAGGCGGTTGTCATAGGGAAGCACCGCGCGGGTCGCGTGGCCCAGCACCTGGTTGTGCCACATGCCCACCAGCGCCAGCATCACCGGCATGTTCTGCTCCAGCGGCGCGCTGCGGAAATGCTTGTCCATCTCCATGCCGCCCTTGAGGAAGGCGCGGAAATTGTCCGGGCCTACGCCGATCATCAGCGACAGCCCGATCGGCCCCCACATGGAATAGCGCCCGCCGACCCAATCCTCGAAGCCGAAGACGCGGCTTTCCGGGATGCCCCACTCGCCAGCGGCGGCCTTGTTCGACGACAGCGCCACGAACTTGCCCTCGGTCGAGACGCCCTTCTCCTCGAGCCAGGCCCAGGCGGTCTTGGCATTGGTCATGGTCTCGATGGTGGTGAAGGTCTTCGAGGCGATGATGAAGAGCGTGGTCTCGGGATTGCAGAGCTTCAGCGTGTCGGCGATGTCGGCGCCGTCGACATTGGAGACGAAATGGCAGCGCGGCCCGTCGGCGAACGGAGACAGCGCGATATAGCCCATCTTGGGGCCGAGATCCGAGCCGCCGATGCCGATATTGACCACGTCGGTGATCCCGGAGCCGCGGATCTCGTCGGCCAGCGCCTCCATGCGCGACAGCGTCTCCAGCACCTCGGGCATCACATCCGCCCCGTCGACCACGACCGGCGTGCCGTCGAGGTTGCGCAGCGCGGTGTGCAGCACGGCGCGGCCCTCGGTCTCGTTGATCTTCGCCCCCGAGAACATCGCCTCGCGGCGCGCGTCCAGCCCGGCGCCCTCGGCGACAGCGATCAGCGCGGCGCGGATCTCGGCATCGATCAGCGTCTTGGAGTAATCGAACAGCATGCCGTCATGGCGGACGGAAAACGCCTCTGCCCGGCCGGCGTCCTGCGCGAAGAGCGCATCGATACGGGTCTCGGCGCGTGCGGCGGCGAGGCTCTTCAGATCATCCCACATGTCAAATCTCACTTTGCTCTGTTCGGCAGAAATCTATTCGGCCCAGTGCACGACGGCTTCGTCGAGCACCGCGTTGATCGGGGCCTCGAGAGGCGCAAGCCCGCGCGCCTTTTCAAGCACGTCGCGCTTCTCGGCGCCATAGATCACGATGTGCTTCTTCAGCGCCCCGTCGAGCACATGCGCGCTGAGGGTGATGCGCGGTTCGGGCGCGCCGGGGGCCCGCATCGGCAGCAGGATCGGCGCGTCGTTGGACAGCGCCTCCTCGAGCTTGTCGGCCTCGGGAAAGATCGAGGCGGTGTGCATGTCGGCGCCCATGCCCAGGAGCACCACCGCAAGGGGCAGCGCCGGGGCGATGGTGTCGGCCAGCTCGGCCAGCCGCTCCTCCGGGGTCTCGGCCTCGGCATAGAGCGGCAGCAGGCGCGCGGCGCTCGCGCGGTCGGTCAGCAGGCGCTGGCGCAGCAGCCGGGTGTTGGAGCGCTCGGAGCTTTCCGGCACCCAGCGCTCGTCGGTCAGCATCACGTCGACGCGCGACCAGTCGAGATCGGCAGCGCAGAGCGCGTCGAAGACAGGCCCTGGCGAGGTCCCGCCCGGCACCGCCAGCGCGGCGCGCTCCTGATGGCTCAGCGCGGCGCGCAGCTCTCCGGCGATCTGGTTGGCGAGATCCATCGCCAGCAGCTCGCGGTCGGGGTAGGTCTTGAGCTCGTAGGTCATGCCTTGATCCCGCGCCAGCGGCGCCCGTCGCGATTGATGAGGAAGGCGGCGTCATCCGGGCCCGCGCCACCGGCGTCGTAGGGCTTGGGCGAGTCGCCGCGGCGCTCCCAGCCCTCGATCAGCGGATCGGTCCAGGACCAGGCCGCCTCGACCTCGTCGCCGCGCATGAACAGCGTCTGGTTGCCGCGGATCACATCCATGATAAGCCGCTCGTAGGCGTCGGTGACCTCCTCGGCCTCCGGCCCGAGCGCCTCGGCGAAGGACATGTCGAGCGGC
This sequence comes from Salipiger bermudensis, assembly GCF_019801965.1. GTDB lineage: Bacteria > Pseudomonadota > Alphaproteobacteria > Rhodobacterales > Rhodobacteraceae > Salipiger > Salipiger bermudensis_A. The sequence continues at coordinate 274,389 of NZ_JAHVIA010000008.1, read as the reverse complement.
ACGTCGACAAGGCGCATGCCGCCCGGCCCCGGCTCCTTGATGGTGACGCCCAGCGTCATGCCCTCGTTGGGCTGCAGCCGGATCGACAGCACGTTGCGATGGCGACCAGAGTCGATGCCGAAGATCGAGTGCGGCGTCTCCTTGAACACCACCGCGATCTCGGATGCCCGCGACGCCAGGCGCTTGCCGGTGCGCAGGTAGAAAGGCGTGTTGGCCCACCGCCAGTTCGAGACGTAGCATTTCAGCGCGATGAAGCTCTCGGTCTTCGAGGTCGGGTTCTCGGCATCCTCGCGGTAGGACGGCATCTCGCCATCCGAGGTATATTGCCCGCGCACGATCTGGTCGGGATCGACGGGATCGAGCGCCCGGATCACCTTGAGCTTCTCGTCGCGCACCGCGTCGGCCTCGAACCGCGCCGGCGGCTCCATCGCGATCAGGCACAGCAGCTGCATGAGGTGGTTCTGCACCATGTCGCGCATCGCGCCGGACTTGTCATAATACGAGCCGCGCCCGCCGACGCCCACGGTCTCCGCCACGGTGATCTGGATATGATCGACGTATTGCGCGTTCCACAGCGGCTCGAACAGCATGTTGCCGAAGCGCACCGCCATCAGGTTCTGCACCGTCTCCTTCCCGAGATAGTGGTCGATGCGATAGATCTGATCCTCGTGGAAATACTGCGCCAGTTCCTCATTGAGGGCGCGCGCGCTCTCGAGATCGTGGCCGAAGGGCTTCTCCACCACGATCCGCGTGTCGCGATTCGACAGTCCGCGGCTGTGCACGTGGCTGGCCAGATCGGCGAAGAGGCTCGGCCCGACCGAGAAGTAGAAGGCCCGCACGATGCCCTCGTCGTCGCGCAGCAGATCCTTGAGATCGCTCCAGCCGCCCTCGCCGCGCGCATCCACCGGCACGTAATGCAGATGCCTCAGGAAGCCCTCGACCGCCTCGGCATTGTCGGCCTGCGACTTGCCGAACTCGGCCAGCGCCTCGCGGGTGAAATCACGGAACCCCTGATCGTCCATCTCCGAGCGCGCCGCGCCGATCACGCGGCTGTCTTCGGGCATCTGACCCGAGCAATAGCGCCGGAACAGCGCCGGCAGGATCTTGCGGCGGGCAAGGTCTCCGGTGCCGCCAAAGATGACGAGGTCAAAGGTGTCGACGGGAATGACGCGGGAAACCATCTCGGGTGTGTCTCCGATTCTTTGCATTGCTGATCGTTAGCGCTAACCGCGCCCACTCCCTATCCCAATCTGCCCGCCGAGTCTAACACCGCATCGGGTAACGGCAACGTTGACGCGAGAAAATTTCTGCACGGCAGCGAATTGCCTGCGAAAGCGCTTGGTCCTTGAACGCGGAAGGCCCCCGTGCGACCTGTCTTGCAAGCAAGACCAGAGGACGAGCATGGCGCAGAAAATCATCATCGACACCGATCCCGGACAGGACGACGCGGTCGCCATCCTGCTGGCGCTGGCCTCGCCGGACGAGCTCGAGGTGCTGGGCATCACCGCCGTTGCCGGCAATGTGCCGCTGGAGCTGACTGCGAAGAACGCGCGCGTGGTCTGCGAGCTGGCAGGCCGCCCCGACATCAAGGTGTTCGCCGGCTGCGACCGGCCGCTGGCGCATGATCTCGTGACCGCCGAGCACGTTCACGGCAAGACCGGGCTCGACGGCCCCGAACTGCCCGCGCCCACCATGCCGCTGCAGGAGCAGCACGGCGTCGATTTCATCATCGAGACACTGCGCGCCGAACCCGAGGGCACCGTCACGCTCTGCCCGCTCGGCCCGCTCACCAACATCGCCACGGCCTTCCAACGCGCCCCCGAGATCGTCTTGCGGGTGAAGGAGATCGTGCTGATGGGCGGCGCCTATTTCGAGGTCGGCAACATCACCCCGGCGGCCGAGTTTAACATCTATGTCGACCCGGAGGCGGCCGAGATCGTGTTCCGCTCCGGCGTGCCGATCGTCGTCCTGCCGCTCGATGCCACCCACAAGGCGCTGGTCACCCCGCCGCGCAACGCGGCCTTCCGGGCGCTCGGCACCAAGGTCGGCGTCGCGGTGGCGGAGATGACCGATTTCTTCGAGCGCTTCGACCGCGAGAAATACGGCTCCGACGGTGCCCCGCTGCACGATCCCTGCGTGACGGCCTACCTTCTCAAGCCCGAGCTGTTTTCCGGCCGCTTCATCAATGTCGAGATCGAGACCGTCTCCGAGCTCACCCGCGGCATGACCGTGGCCGACTGGTGGGATGTCACCGACCGCGCGCCCAACGCCACCTTCATTCGCGACATCGACGCAGACGGCTTCTTCACTCTGCTGACGGAGCGGCTGGCGCGGCTATGAAATCCCTGCATCTCGCCGGACCGGACGACCTCGCCCGCCTGCTGCCGCTGGTCACCGCCTTCCATGCCGAGCAAGGCTACGGCACCGATGCCGAGCACCTTCACTCCGCGCTGCTGCCGATCCTCGAAGGCCAGCCGCATGGGGCAATCTGGCTCATCGGGCCGCGCAAGTCGCCGGTGGGCTACGTGGTGGTCAGCTTCGGCTGGAGCATCGAGTTCGGCGGGCTCGAGGCCCGCATCGACGAGCTCTACATCCGCCCCGCCGTGCGCCGCCGCGGCATGGGCGGCGAGGCGCTGCACGCGCTCTCCAACGGGCTGCGCGACAGCGGCGTCGCGGCGCTGCATCTCGAGATCGACCGCGAGGACGAACGCCTGCAGGGCTTCTACCGCCGCGCCCGCTTCCAGCCGCGCGAGCGCAGCGTGGCGATGACGCGGGTGTTCTGAGCCCCCCTCGCCCGCGCCGCTCATGGCAGCGGGATGAACTCCGCGTCATCGCCCGGCGGCAGGTGGAAACGGCCGTTTTCCCAGTCGCCCCGGCGCCACGCCTCCTTGGCCTCCTCGATGCGTTCCTTCGACGAAGCGACGAAGTTCCACCAGATATAGCGTGGCCCCTCCAGCGTTTCGCCGCCGAGCAGCATCACCCGCGCCCCGCGCGGGCCGGCCTTCAGCGACACCCGGTCGCCGGGGCGGAACACCATCATCTGCCCGGCCTCGTAGCTGGTGCCGGCCTGCTCTACCGAGCCCTCGACGACGTAGACGCCGCGATCTTCGTGATTGTCGGGCATCGGGATCGCCGCGCCCGCCTCGAGCACCGCGTCGGCGTAGAACATCTCCGACGCCGTCTCGACCGGAGCGCGCTCGCCCCAGGCATCGCCGAGGATCAGCCGCACCTGCTTACCCTCGCCCTCGAGGTAAGGCAGTGCATCGGCGGCGGCGTGCTGAAACAGCGGCGCGCGGTCCTCGTGATCCTTGGGCAGCGCCACCCAGGTCTGGATGCCGAAAAACGGCATCGGGTCGACCTGCGTCTCGTCATCGGTGCGCTCGGAATGGGTGATGCCGTGGCCCGCCACCATCCAGTTCACCGCGCCGGGCTCGATCCACGCATCGGTGCCGAGGCTGTCGCGGTGATGCATCCGGCCCCGGAACAGGTAGGAGATCGTCGCCAGCCCGATATGCGGGTGCGGCCGCACGTCCATGCCCCGCGTGGGCAGGAACTCCGCCGGCCCCATCTGGTCGAAGAAGATGAACGGGCCGACCATCTGCCGCTTCGGTGCCGGCAGCGCGCGCCGGACCTCGAAGCCGCCGAGATCACGCGCCCGCGGCACGATCAGCGTGTCGATGGCATCGACCTCGTCTCCGGTCGGGCAATGCGGGTCGAGTGCGGGGTTCCAGCTCATGACGTGTCTCCTCTCGGGGTGATGAGGATAAGATAACGCGATATCCGGCGCACGATAGGCCGATACGCGCGCCGTTTCTGTGCATCTTTGTGTAGGGGCTGGCGGCGGCGTTTCGTGCCAGACCGGCGTCGCTCGAGCGGTGGATGCTGCGCCGTGAGTATTTGAGGACGTAGAGAAGATGGGTGATGCGCGATGAGCCGGAGGCGGCGCGGCTTGAGGGGGGTGGAGAAGCCGTGCGTCTGACCGAAGGTGGCGCGGGATGTAGGTGTCGGGCCGTGAGTATTTGGAACGTAGAGAAGATGGGTGATGCGCGATGAGCCGGAGGTGGCGCGGCTTGAGGGGGGGGGTGGAGAAGCCGTGCGTCTGACCGAAGGTGGCGCGGGATGTAGGTGTCGGGCCGAAAGTATTTGGAACGTAGAGAAGAGCCAGAGCGTGGCCTTGGCCGGGGCGGCAAGGGGAACCGTGAGGACGGGGGCTTTCTTTCCGCGTGCGAGCGGTTATCTCTGGGCCATGACCCTGCACATTCCCTTCGACAACAGCTACGCCCGCCTGCCCGGCGCCTTCTACACAAAGCTCAAGCCCGCCACCGTGGCGCAGCCCAGCCTCGTGGCCTTCAACGAGGCGCTGGCCGCGGAGCTCGGCATTTCGGGCACCGACGACCCTAGGCTCGCGCCGGTCTTTGCCGGCAACGTGCTGCCCGAAGGCGCCGACCCGCTGGCGCAGATCTATGCTGGGCACCAGTTCGGGGGCTTCTCGCCGCAACTCGGCGACGGACGCGCGCATCTGCTGGGCGAGGTGGTCGACAAGGCCGGCATCCGGCGCGACATCCAGCTCAAGGGCTCCGGCCCTACGCCCTATTCGCGGCGCGGCGACGGGCGCGCATGGCTCGGGCCGGTGCTGCGCGAATACGTGGTCAGCGAGGCGATGCACGCGCTGAGCGTCCCCACGACCCGGGCGCTGGCGGCCGTGCGCAGCGGCGAGGACATTCTGCGCGAGCGCCCCCTCCCCGGCGCCGTGCTGACCCGCGTGGCGCAGAGCCACATCCGCGTCGGCACCTTCCAGCTGTTCTCCTCGCGCGGGCAATACGACGAACTGCAGACGCTCTACGATTACACCGTCGCGCGCCATTATCCCGGCGTGACCAGCCCCGACGAGCTGCTCGCCCGGGTCTGTGAGCGGCAGGCGGCGCTGGTCTCGCAATGGCTCAGCCTCGGCTTCATCCACGGCGTGATGAACACCGACAACTGCACGCTCTCCGGAGAGACCATCGATTACGGCCCCTGCGCCTTCATGGACCGCTACGATCCGAACCAGGTGTTCTCCTCGATCGACCGCTACGGACGCTACGCCTATTCCGCCCAGCCCGACATCATCGTCTGGAACATGGCCCAGCTCGCCACCGCGCTTGTGCCGCTGATGCCCGATGCCGATGACGGGGTGAAGGTCTTCACCGAGATCGTGCACGGCATGGCGGATCTGCTGCGCGCCGAGTGGCTCAAGCGCTTTGCCGCAAAGATCGGCATCAGTGCGCCCGAAGCGCAGGACGCGGCACTGATCGCCGAGCTGCTCGAGCTGATGCACAAGGGTCAGGCGGATTTCACCAACACCTTCCGGGCGCTGTTGGAAGATGGCGCGCGAGATCAGGTCACCGACCGGGAGGCGTTTGACGGCTGGGAGGCGCGCTGGCGCGAGCGCATCGAAGACGAGCCCGATCCCGAGGGGCTGATGCGGCGGAGCAATCCCGCCTTCATCCCGCGCAACCACCGGGTCGAGCAGATGATCGCCGCCGCGGTCGAGGGCGATGAGCGCTATTTCCATCACTTGAACGCGGTGTTGGCGCGGCCCTATGACGACCAGCCCGAGGCCGAGGAGTTGCGCCGCCCGCCGACCGAGGACGAAATCGTCCCGGCGACCTTCTGCGGCACCTGAGGCCCTGGCCTAGCGGCGGTTGATCAGCACGATCCCCGCCGCCACCAGCACCAGCGCGCCGAGGAAGCTCGGCCCCACCGGCTCGCCCAGCACCAGCCAGCCCATCGCCACCGCCAGCACCGGCGACAGGAAGCTGAAGGCGGCGACGTCGGAGGCGCGGTAGCGCTTCATCACGCCCATCCAGAAGGTGAAGCCTACGCCCACCACCACGACGCCCTGGAACAGCACGCCGCCCCAGTGCAGCAGGTTCGAATCGCGCAGTGGCGGGCCGAAGAGCGGCGCCAGCACCGGCAGAAGCAGCGCCGAGACCGCGACTTGCCACATCAGCTGCGCCTCGGCGCTCAGCCGCTCCGCCTGGCCCAGACGCACGGTGAGGATGATCCCCGCCCAGAGCAGCGCCGCAATCAGCGCCAGCGCGTCGCCGAGCCAATCCCCGGCGCTGCGGCTCTGCGGATCCCAGAGCGCCCAGCCGACCCCGGCCATCGCCAGCACCAGCCCCAGCAGCCTTGCCCGCGTCAGCCGCTCTCCGGGCAGCCAGAGATGCGCCGCCAGCGCCAGCCAGACCGGCATCGAGTAGAACACGATCGAGCCGCGCGACACGGTGGTGTGGTCGAGCGCGATGAACAGCGCCACGAATTCGGCCGAGAACAGCAGCCCGAGCAGTAGCCCGCCGGTCTTGGCCTGCGCCATGCCGGCAAGCGCACCAGGGCGGCGCCAGGCGATCCAGAGCCCTAGCACGAGGACCCCGATGGCCGAGCGCAACCCGGCGGAGAGCACCGGCGAGATGCCGGTATTGGTGAGTTTCACGACGACCTGGTTGAACGCCAGCAGCGTCGAGAACCCGATCAGCCCCGCCGCGCCGGCGAGATCCATGGAATTGCGCGTATTCATGCCCTCGGCTCAACACCGATCCGCGCGGGGCGTCAAGCAGATGCCCGCCGCGGGCGGGTTCGGATTTTCCTTCCCCGGCGCGGGGGCTTTCTGCCAAGGTGAGGGCAACGGAGACAATTCCGGGAGGAGGAAACCATGTCATTGATGGGAACGCTGGCGAAACTCGCCATCGGCTATGCCGCGGCGCGCGGCGTCGACAAGCTGTCCGGCGGCGGCGGCCTCGGCGCGCTGCTCGGCGGCGGCGCACAGGTCAAGGGTTCGGAGCCCGGCACCGATCTACAGGCGCAGATGGGCAAGATGTGGTCGGGCGACGCCGCCACGCCGCTGCAGGAGATGATGGCGAAGTTCCAGGAGACCGGCGCCGCCAACCCGCTGCAGGAGATGATGACCAAGATGCAGGAAGGGGGCTTCGGCGCGATGTTCGGCGCCGCGGGTCTTTCGCCCTCGGATGTGAGCGGCCCCAAGGGCGGCCTGCTCTCGGCGCTGTCGGGAGAAGGCGGCGCGGGCCTGCCGGCGATGTTCGCCGCCGCGGGCGGGGCCGCGGCGATGAGCGGCAAGGGCGTCGGCGCCATGCTCGACCAGGTCAGTGCCGTCGGCACCCCGCCCGAGGCCGAGCGCGCCGCGGGCCTGATGCTGCGCGCGATGATCCAGGCGGCGAAATCCGACGGCGGCATCGACAAGGCGGAGCAGGCCAAGATCCTCGAGACCGTGGGCGAGGATGCCTCCGCCGAGGACCTCGCCTTCGTGAAGACCCAGCTTGCGGCACCGGTCGATCCCGAGACACTGGCGGCCGAGACGCCCGAGGCGCAGAAGGCGCAGGTCTATGCCGCCTCGCTGATGACCATCCGGGTCGATACCGATGCCGAGGCCGAGTATCTCGACCGTCTTGCCAAGGCGATGGGCCTGTCTGAGCTGGTGGTCAACCAACTGCACATGCAGATGGGATTGCAGCCGCTCTATTCCTGAGCCACTCTGCCCGCAGAGTTCCGCCCCGTCCGGCCCGCGCCGGGCGGGGCTGGCTTTTGCCCAATCGCAGGAGATCCCCATGCCGCGCTCGTCCCGCTATGGCATCGCGCTTGCCACGTTCGGTGCGCTGGTGCTGACACCGGACGCGCTGTTGATGCGGATCTCCGGGCTTGACGGCTGGCAGATGCTGGCCTGGCGCGGCTTTGGCGTGGGGGCGGTGTTCTGGCTCGGCTGGCTGCTTCTCGCGCGGCACGAGGCACCGCTGCACCGTCTGCTCCGCCCGGCCGGCCTGGTGCTGATCGTGGCGCAGTATTTCAACGCGCTGCTGTTTCCGATGGCGATCGCCGCGGCGCCGGTGGCGGTGGTGCTGCTCGCGGTCGCGACCGTGCCTGTCTGGGCAGCGCTGCTGTCGTGGCTGGCGCTCGGTGAGCCCACCAGCCGGGCCACCTGGGCCGCCATAGCGGCGGTGTTGGCGGGCATCGGCATCGCGGTCTCGGGCCATGGCGATCTCGCGGTGAATGCCGCCGCCCTCACCGGCGCGCTCTGCGGGCTGGGCGTGGCGCTGAGCCTTGCCACCACCTTCGTCAGCCTGCGCCGCGCGCCGGAGCTGCCGCTCTTGCCAGCGCTTGGTACCGGGGCGCTGCTTGCAGGGCTCACGGGGCTGCTGATCGCCGGGCCGGAGCGCATCGGCGACGGAAATGTCGGCGCGATCCTCGTCACCGCGCTGCTGATCCTGCCGGCCTCGTTCTTCTCGCTGTCGCAGGCCTCGCGCTACACGCAGGCCGCCAATGTCAGCCTGCTGATGCTGCTCGAGACTGTGCTGGGCCCGCTTTGGGTCTGGATCGGGCTGGGCGAGGCACCAACCGCGCGGATGCTCGCGGGGGGCGCCATCGTCCTGGTGAGCCTCGCGCTCTACATCCTGCTGCCGCAGCGCCGGCGCCCGGCGCCCGAAGCCGCCCGAGACGCGACCTGAGTTCAGTCGAGCTGGATGTTGACCCGGCGGTTCTGCCGGCCCTTGTTCTCGACCTTGCCGATGCGGATGCGGCCGATCTCGCCGGTGCGCGCGACGTGGGTGCCGCCGCAGGGCTGCAGGTCGATCTGTTCCTCGCCCGACCCGATGCGCACCAGCCGCACCGCGCCCTGACCGCGCGGCGGCTGAACCGTCATGGTCTTGACCAGCGCCGGGTTGGCATCGAGCACCGCCTCCTCGACCCAGTCGGCGCTGACCGCGAGATCCTGCTCGACGAAGCCGTTGAGCAGGGCCTCGAGCGCCTCGCGGCTGTCGGGCAGCTCGGAAGAAGCGAAATCGAGCCGCCCGTGGCCGGCGCTGATATTGCCCCCGGTGACCGGAAGCGGCACCACCACCGACAGCAGGTGCAGCGCGGTGTGGACGCGCATGTGCCGGTGCCGCCGATCCCAATCGAGACGCTGGGTCACCATGGTGCCGGGCGCCGGCAGCGGCAGCGGCTCGGCCGGGACGAGGATGACCGCGTCGCGCTCCCCCTTCACCGCCGTGGCGATGCCGATGCTGCCGCCCTGCCAGTCGAGCCGCCCGCTGTCCCCGGGCTGGCCGCCGCCCCTGGGATAGAACACCGTCCGGTCGAGTATGATGCCGCCCTCTGGCGTGTGCGCGCGGACCACGCCGGGGGCATCGCGAAGATAGGCATCCTCGCGGAACAGCGCTTGCGTCATCGGCCGCCGTCTCCGCCATCGCCAGCACCACCGCCACCATCGCCATCGGCATCGCCATCGCGCCCGGCGGGTACGATGCCCGAGCGCGTCGATTGCTCATCCGCCGCACGATCATGCGCCTCGCGGTCCTCGGGCGCGGCATCGTCCTTCCCGGCCCCCGGCTTGGCCGTCGGCTCCCGATCCGGGAACAGCACCTCGGGATTGCGCAGCCAGACATCGCGCTGCGCGAACGGGATCTCGATGCCTTCCTCGGCGAAGCGCCGCGCGATCTCGTGGTGGAAATCCGAGGTCACGATGAGCTTCTGCCCGACATCGCGGATGATCGCCCGGATCACGAAATTCAGCGAATCCGCACCGAACTCCTCGAAGGTGACCATCGGCTCGGGGTTGAGCAGCACGAGATCGTGCTGGCGCACGATGCGCAGCAGGATGTCCTGCACCTTTCGGGTGTCGCTGCCATAGGCCACGCCCACCGTCATCACCACGCGGCCGATGACGTTGCCTCGGGTGTAGTTGGTTACCGTGCCCGAGACGAAATCCGAGTTCGGCACGATCAGGTCGGTGCGGTCGAAGGTCTCGATCCTTGTCGAGCGCACCGAGATATCCTTGACGATGCCGTGGTTGCCGTTGACCTCGATCCAGTCGCCCTCGGAAATCGGGCGCTCGATCAGCAGGATGATGCCGGAGACGAAGTTCGACACTATGGTCTGCAGGCCGAAGCCGATGCCGACCGAGAGCGCACCGGCGACGATGGCGAGCGAAGACAGGTCGAGCCCGGCGGCCGTCACCGCGATCAGGGCGGCGAAAAAGATGCCGATATAGCCCAGCCCCGCGACCAGCGCGTTCTGCCCGCCGGGATCGATCTTGGTCTTGGGCAGGATCGAGGTCCGCAGACCGCCCTGCAGCATCCGGGTGACAGTGTAGCCGATCGCGAAGACGATGGCGAAGGTCAGGAAATCGCTCGGCGAGATCCGCGTGTCGCCGACCTCGATGCCCTCCTTGAAGCGGGTCCAGAGCTCAGTCAGGTCGGCGATGCGCGCGCCCCAGATCAGCGCCAGCACCGGGACCTGGAGCAGCAGCAGCACGAAGCCCGCCAGCACCGGGGTCAGGCTGTCGGAGGCCTGCGGATCGCGCCCGGTGATCAGCTCGTAGAGATCGTTGACGAAGCGCTGCAGCACCAGCACCGTCGCGAGCAGGGCGAGCGTGCGGATGGTCGGATAGATCAGCCCCTGCCCGACCGCGTCATAGCCGATCCCCGACATCACCGGCGCCACGATGGCGACGAAGATGGTCAGCCGGCCGACGGTGCGGGCGATGCGCAGGCGAAAGGTCGAGCCCTCGAGCAGCGTCCCCTCGGACTCGGTCTCGTCGCTGAGCTTGGTCAGGATATGCCCGAGCCGCCACAGCATCACCGCGCAGAGCAGCAGCACCGGGTAGTCGAGCACCACCTGCACCTCGTCGGGATAGGCGAAGATCTCGCCGATGGTCGCTCCGGCGGAGCGCAACACCAGCAGGATCGCCAGCAGGTTGGCATAGTAGCGCGCCTCGCGGCGCTGCTTCGGCGGCAGCGGCAGCGTGGCGATGTCGTCGTTGCGGTTGAAGCTCTGGTCGGCCAGCCAGCGCACGATCATCAGCGCCGCGCCCCAAACCGGGATCATCTCGAGCACGCGCTGGAGATTGACACCGGCGAAGCTTGAGGCGCGGAACGCCGCGACCAGCATGACGAGCCCCATGAAGGGCAGGATGATGCGGATGATCGAGGCGATGAAGCCCCAGACCCCGGAGCCGCGGCGCGTGGTCGAGCGCAGCCACTCGATGAACTTGTCGATCCAGACCGGCCCGCGCGCCACCAGCAGCGCCGCCAGCACAAGCAGGAGCAGGATCACCGGCAGGTTCCGCCGCGCCTCGGACCGCTTGATGTCGGACAGGATGTTCTGCCGCAGCTCGTTCACCAGGCTCTGCCCGGACTGGACCAGCGCCGAGCCGGCCTCCGGCCAGAGCGTCGGATTGAGCGGTGACGGCCCGAGCGACAGAAGCGCATCGGCCTGCCGGGTCCGCACAATCGTGTCGATTTCGCGGATCAGCCCGTCGGCCTGGGTATGGGCCTCCTGCGCCCGCCTGACCGGCGCCTGCATGCGCTGCAGCTCGTCGTTGAGTTGCCCGCGCCGAACGGCGATGGCCTCGGGCTCGGTCTCGCCTTCCGCCGGGGGATCGCCGAGCGCGTCGAGCTGCGATTGCAGCGTCTGGATGCGGCTGGCATTGTTGCTCTCGGCCTGCAGGAAGGTGTCGCGCCAGCCGGCGAGCGTGCTGCGCAACGCCTCGAAGGCCTCGGTCGACGCCTCGCCATTGTCGATGGCCTCTTCGGCCCGGCCGGCGATCTGGCTCCAGCTTTCATAGTCGATGCTCTCGTCCTGCGCGCCGGCCATCCCCGCGCTCAGCGCGAGGACGAGCCACAGGGCAGCGACGCGCAACCAGCGCAGCATCGGGATCACAGGTCCTCGAAGACACCGGGGATGGAGGCCGGCGCGCGATCGAGCCACGACGGCACCGGCAGCCCCTTGCCCTTCAGGAACTCGGGGTTGAAGAGCTTCGACTGGTAGCGGTTGCCGAAGTCACAGAGCACGGTGACGATGGTGTGGCCCGGGCCAAGCTCCTTGGCCATCTTGATCGCGCCGGCGACGTTGACGCCCGAGGAGCCGCCAAGGCAGAGCCCCTCTTCGGCCAGCATGTCATAGACCACCGGCAGCGCCTCCGCGTCGGGCACGCGGCAGGTGAAATCGGGGGTGAAACCCTCGAGATTGGCGGTGATGCGGCCCTGCCCGATGCCCTCGGTGATCGAGTCGCCGGGGTTCTCCTGCCCGGTATAGATCTTGTAGAGCCCGGCGCCCTCGGGATCGGCCAGGCCGATCTTCACGCCCTTGGGCTGCAGTGCCTGCGCCACGCCCGCCAGCGTCCCGCCGGAGCCCACGGCGCAGATGAAGCCGTCGACCTTGCCGCCGGTCTGTTCCCAGATCTCGGGGCCGGTGGTTTCCACGTGGGCCTGCCGGTTGGCGACGTTGTCGAACTGGTTGGCCCAGATCGCGCCATGCTCGGCGGTGCGCGCCAGCTCCTCGGCCAAACGGCCGGAATAGCGCACGTAGTTGTTGGGGTTCTTGTAGGGGGCGGCGGGGACCTGCACCAGTTCGGCGCCGGCAAGACGGATCATGTCCTTCTTTTCCTGCGACTGGGTCTCGGGAATCACGATCACCGTGCGGAAGCCCATCGAGGCGCCGACCAGCGCGAGGCCGATGCCGGTGTTGCCGGCAGTGCCTTCGACGATGGTGCCGCCGGGCTCGAGAAGGCCCTTCTCGACCGCGTCGCGGATGATGTAGAGCGCCGCGCGATCCTTGACCGACTGGCCGGGGTTGGCGAATTCCGCCTTGCCCAGAATGGTGCAGCCGGTCATCTCGCTGGCTTTGCGCAGCTTGATGAGCGGCGTGTGTCCGATCAGATGCGCAAGATCCTGTGCAACCCGCATGGGTGCCTCCCCTTTGTCTCGGTCTGGTCGACAGGTTTAGGGCGGGCCCAAGGGGAACTCAAGCGTTCCGGCGCAACTCCTCACGATGACGTGCCAGCCAGAGGATCATCATCGCCAGCGGGCCGACATTGACCTCGCCACTGTCGCAAAGTTCCAGCGCGCGCTCGAAGGGGATGACATGGTTGCGGATGTCCTCGTGCTCCTCGTCGAGCCCGCCCATGCCATTGTCGGCCTCCGACAGCGCGCAGAGCCCGAGGAAGCAGTGGAAGAACTCGGTGGTGTAGCCCGGCGAGGCATAGACCTTGGCCATCGGGCGCAGCTCGCGGATCGTCAGCCCCGCCTCCTCGTGCACCTCGCGCAGCGCGCAGCTTTCCGGGCTCTCGCCGGCATCGACCAGCCCGGCCACGGGCTCGAGCACCGAGGGATAGGGATCGCCGCGCAGCACCGGGCCGTAGCGCAGCTGCTCGATCAGCATGACCCGGTCGGTCGCCGGATCGTAAGGCAGCACGAGCGCCGCGTCATAGGCGACGAAGCCCTCGCGCGGAAATGCCTCGGTCATGCTGCCGTCGAAGCGCCGCTGGCGCAGCTCGAAGGCCCGCAGGCGGAAGAAGCCCTCGTGGCCCGGACGGTCGCGCAGGATCTCGACGCTGTCGAGGCCACGATCGGAGCGCAGCGTCTGCGGCGCGCCGCGCTTGGCAATCACCTGCGCCCAGGCGCGGGCGGCGATGTAGGGCCGGATGCCGGCGATCTCCGAGAGCCCGGAGCGGCCATATTGCGCCATGATCTCCTGCGCCGTGCGCACCGCGAGCGCGCCCCATTCCGCCGCCCATTCCGACAGATGGAAGAGCGGCCCGCACTCCTGCGGCGGGCAGGCGCGGCATTCGACCAGCACCGGAACCCGCGCGCCGCTCCCGGTCAGCGCCTCGCGCTGCTGCAGCCCGTCGCCGAAACCGCCCGAGAAGAACTCGAGCCGCGCCATGTCCTCCTCGGACAGGCCGCGCAGGAGCATTCCCTCGGCGGCGGTCCCGGGGGCCGCGCAGAGCACGGCCTCGGGCACGCCCTTGCCGGTGCCGTAATAGACCGAGACATCGGGCAGCATCGCCGGCTCGACGGCGATGTCGGGCCCCAGGATCTCGGTCAGGACCGGGCGATGGCACAGCGTGCCAAAGACGAAGATGTCGGGCATCAAGCCTCCCTCAGCGCCAGTGGCGCGACGCGATTTCCGAGAACACGGCGGTCACCAGCGCGCCAATGGCGAGCAGGAAGGCAAGCCCGGTGTCGAGCAGATAGGCGCCGTACTCCAGCGCGATCTCGAAAACGCCGTTCACCGCATCCATCGGTCCGCTGTAGCGATGACGCATCGCCAGTTCCCACATGTCGACCAGCGAGTAGACCAGCAGACACCAGAACACGAGCATCACGGTCGCGGTGATGCAATGCGAGATCGCAGCCGCCATGCCGCGCCCGGCGCGCGGACCGACGATGATCCAGCCGCAGAGGAAGCCGACCGCGGCGTTGATGTAGTTGAAATTGCCGAAGCGCTGGATCTCGTCGAACAGCAGCTTGATGTATTCCGATGCGACATAGGCCATGCCCGCCATGCAAAGGGCTGCGATTAGGCGGGCGGCGGTGAACATCGGCGGGCACTTTCGGTCGTTGTCGGGCTCGGGATCGGGCTCTGGATCCCACCGATAATCCACGCCCGCCGCGCCGAGACAAGCCGAACCGCCGCCCGTCGACCATCGGAAAGGCGGAATGTGTCGGTTGCGGAACACGGGGAGAGCGAGTGCTTCAGAAATCCCGGTTCTCATAGGCCTCGAGCGCCGCCTTGCGCCCGTCATCGGCGCTCACGATCGGATCGGGATAGGCATCCTCCGGCGCCATTGCCCAGCTCTTGGGAATGGCGTCGAAATAGCTCAGGGCGGTTTTGGGCGGCTTGCCCTGCCCCTCGGCGATCCAGCGGTTGACGTAGACCTTGTCGGGATCGAACTTCTCGCGCTGGGTGATCGGGTTGAAGACCCGGAAATAGGGCGCCGCGTCAGGCCCGCTGCCGGCGGTCCATTGCCAGCCGAGCGCGTTCGAGGCCGGATCCCAGTCGATCAGGCAATCCTCGAACCAGTGCATGCCGATCTTCCAGTGGCACATCAGGTGCTTGGTGAGATAGCTCGCGACGATCATCCGGGCGCGGTTGTGCATCCGCCCGGTGACATACATCTCGCGCAGCGCCGCGTCGACGAAGGGAATGCCGGTGCGCGCCCGCTTCCAGGCGATGACCTCCTTGCGGCGCTCGTCCTCGTTCCACGGGAAAGACGCCCATTCCTCGCGCCAGCTGCTCTCGGAAAGATGCGGCGTGTGCCAGAGCAGGTGATAGGCGAACTCGCGCCAGACCAGCTCCTTGGCCCAGGTCTCGGCGCCCTCCTTGCCAGCGTCCTTGGCGCGCATCGCCGCGTGCCAACATTGCGCCGGGCTGATTTCGCCAAGCGCGAGGTTCTCCGACAGCGTCGAGCAGCCATCCTCGGCGACGAGGTTCCGGCCCTTGTCGTAGTCGGCGATCTTGCCGGAGGTGAAGGCGCCGAGCCGCGACTGCGCCGCGCGCTCGCCGAGCTGCACATAGGGCTCGACCACCGCCGCGCCGCGCCGCATGGCGTCGCCCAGCTTCCAATCCTCGAGGGCATCGCTGTCGGGCCAGCTTCCTGGCGAGGCGAGCTTCGACGGCGCGGCCAGCGGCTCGGGCACGTCGCGTTCGCAGACCGCGCGCCAGAACGGCGTGTAGACCTTGTAGAAACCGCCCTGCTTGGTCTCGACGGTCCACGGCTCGAAGAGCAGATGACCGGCAAAGCTCTGAGCATCGATCTCGCGGTCCTTGAGCGCCGACTTGACCGCGGTGTCACGCTCGACCGAGGCGGGATCATAGGCGCGCTGCCACCAGACCGCGCCGGCGCCGGTCTCGTCGATGAGCGCCTCGAGCACTTCGCGCGCGGGGCCGGCGCGCAGGATCAGCCGGCTGCCCTTCTCAGCGAGCGCCTCGCCATAGCATCCGAGCCCCAGTCCGAGCCGCCATTTCGGCGCGGCGCCGAGCCCGTCGACCGTGTGGTCGCGGATGAAGACCGGGATCACCGGGCGGCCCGACTTGCCGGCCTCGTGCAGCGCGGCGTGGTCGCTCAGCCGCAGATCGCGGCGGATCCAGACGATGATGGGGCTCGTGTCGCTCATGCTGTCCTCGCGTGGTTCCGCGTGGAAGATAGCGCCCCGCGCCACGGGTCAACCGCCTCGGCCTGCCTTGTCGGGCGTTTACAGCTCCCGGTCGAGCGCCACGATCAGCTGGTCGACCTCCTCCGGCGAGGTATAGTGGGTGAAGGACAGGCGCAGCACACCGGCCTCGGGATCGATGCCCATCGCCTGCAGCGGGCGGACGGCGTAGAAATCGCTGCCGCCGGCCATCACCTTGTGATCCGCCAGCCGCCGCGCCACCGGCTCCGCCGCCCCCTGCAGCGCCACCGCCACCGTGGGCGCGCGGGTCTCGGCGGTCTTCGGCCCCAGCAGGCGCACGGAGTTGCGCGCGCTGAGGAAGTCGAGCAGCGGCTGCATGAGGGCGACCTCGTGGCCATGCATGAGCCCTGCCACCTCGCGCGGAGCGACGCCGTGATGCGCGGCCAGCGCCTCGACGTAATCCACCATCCCGGCGCAGGCGGCGACCTGCGCGTGATCCGGCCCTGCCGGGGTGAACTTCTTGTAGAGCGTGCCGCCATTGAAGAAATGCGCCTGATTGGGCAGCGCCTCGGCCAGCGCCCGGCGCACCACCATGATGCCCTGATGCGGCCCGAAGGTCTTGTAGGCCGAGAACAGGTAGATGTCGCAGCCCAGCTCGCCCACATCGGGGAAGCCGTGCGGCGCATAGCTCACGCCGTCGACGCAGGCGAAGGCCCCTGCGGCATGGGCCAGCGCGGTGATCTCGGCCACCGGGTTGATCTCGCCCACCACGTTGGAGCAATGCGGGAAGCAGACCAGCCGGACCTTCTCGTCGAGCAGCTTTTCCAGCGCTGCCGGGTCGAGATGGCCGGTCTCGGGGTCGATCTTCCACTCGCGGATCTCGATGCCCTCCTCGGCCAGCCTGCGCCACGGGCCGGAATTGGCCTCGTGATCCTGGTTGGTCACCACGATGGCCTCGCCGGGCTGGATGAACTTGCGAAAGGCCTGCGCCAGAACATAGGTGTTCTGCGTGGTCGAGGGGCCAAAGCTCAGCTCCTCGGTCTCCACACCGAGCAGCGCGGCCAAGCGTGTGCGGGCCTCGTCCATCTCGGCGCCGCCGGCCTCGGAGGCCGGGAACGGTGCGTAGGGCTGCACCTTGCGCTGGTGGTAGAACCGGGTGAGCCGGTCGATCACCGGCTGGCAGGTATAGGAGCCGCCGGCATTCTCGAAAAAGGCCCAGCCCTCGAGCGACGGCTCGGCAAAGGCGGGAAACTGCCCGCGGACGAACTCCAGATCCAGCATGATCGCGACTCCCGTGATTTCAGCCGCAACAAACCGGCTGCGGCATGGGGCGTCAAGGCGATCACTGGCTCCCGACGAGAACTCTCACGCGATTGTCGGCGGATACAACGCGAGGGCGACAGCGCCTCTCCCCGACTGCGCCGAATTGAGAGCGCTGCCGATCGCCCTCGTCGCTGCACGGCCCCGCAATGCCGGGCCAGAACGAAAAACGCGGGCCCGAAGGCCCGCGCTCTGGATCTTTCGCGATCGCGGAACGCGATCAGGTGTTGCGACGCTCCGCCATCAGGCCGCGCCAGATCGCCCAGCACATGATCAGCAGCACGATGGTGAACGGAAGACCCGTCGAGATCACCATCGATTGCAGCGACGACAGGCCGCCCGCCGAGAGCAGCAGCACGATGGCCACGGCGCCCTCGAAGACGCACCAGAACACCCGCTGCGGCACCGGCGCATCGACCTTGCCGCCGGCGGTGATGGTGTCGATCACCAGCGAACCGGAGTCCGACGAGGTCACGAAGAACACGATCACCAGAATGATGCCGATCAGCGAGGTGATCGAGGCCAGCGGCATCACGTCGAGCATCTTGAAGAGCTTGACCGGCAGGTCAGCCTCCTGCGCGGCGGTGTAGCCGTCATTGAGCACCTGCTGGATGGCGTTGCCGCCGAAGACGCTCATCCACAGCACGCAGACAAGGCTCGGGATCAGCAGCACGCAGACCACGAACTCGCGCACCGTGCGGCCGCGCGACACGCGGGCGATGAACATGCCCACGAACGGCGACCAGGAGATCCACCACGCCCAGTAGAACGAGGTCCAGCCCTGCATGAAGTTGACGTCTTCACGGCCCACCGGGTTCGACAGCGCCGGCAGGTATTGCAGATAGGCGCCGAGATAGTCGAGGAAGCCCGTGAGCAGCGCCATGGTGTGGCCCGCCAGCAGCACGAAGAGCAGCAGCAGGAAAGCCAGGCCCATGTTGATCTCGGAGAGCACCTTGACGCCGCCGTCGAGGCCGCGCAGCACCGAGACCAGCGCGATCGCGGTGATGCAGGAGATCAGGATCACCTCGGTGGTCGAGCTGATGGCGATGCCGAAGAGCTCGTTGAGGCCGGCATTGGCCTGGGTCGCGCCGAAGCCCAGCGAGGTTGCGAGGCCGAAGAGCGTCGCGAACACCGCCAGAACGTCGATGATGTGGCCCCACCAGCCCCAGACGCGCTCGCCGAGGATCGGGTAGAAGGCCGAGCGGATGGTGAGCGGCAGGCCCTTGTTGTAGGAGAACAGCGCCAGCGCCAGCGCCACCACCGCGTAGATCGCCCAGGGGTGCAGGCCCCAGTGGAAGATCGTCGCGGCAAAGGCCAGCCGGGTCGCGGCCTCCTCGTTGCCCTCAGCGCCGCCGAGCGGCGCCCAGTCGGTGCGCACGCCGTTCTCGCCCATGGTCACGCCGCCCATCGAGGACGAGAAGTGGCTCATCGGCTCCGACACCCCGTAGAACATCAGGCCGATGCCCATGCCGGCGGCGAACAGCATCGCGAACCACCCGGCATAGGTGTAATCCGGCGTGGCATCCGCGCCGCCGAGCCGCACCGAGCCCACCGGGGTCACGATCAGCAGCAGGCAGAAGATCACGAAGATGTTGGCGGCCCCGAGGAAGAACCAGTCAAAGCCCTTGGTCACGCTGTCGAAGAGCCAGCTGAACACCGATCCAGCCTGCTCGGGCAGCGCCAGCGTGTAGAACACGAAGGCAATGACGGCGAGGCCGGAAATGGCGAAGACGGGGTTGTGGATGTCGAGCCCGAAGGGCCCGATCTGGGTTTCGATATTGTCCTGACCGATGACGTAATCGGTATCGATGAGATCCGCGTTGCCTTCTGGCGCGGGGATCCCCTGGTCGTCGCTCGTGTCACTCATGGCACGAAACTCCCTCTTGTTGTTGTTGTCCGGTCTCTTGCCTGCGCTGTCAGCGCACCAGCATCACCGAGATCTTGGCTTGGGTGGCGATGCTGCCGCCATTCGCCGGCCACCAGTGGTCGGCGACATTGGGGATGTGGCTCGCCATCACCACCAGATCGGCCTTCACCTCGCCCACCGCCTTGAGCAGCGTGGGGTCGAGATCGATGCTCGGATCGTGGCTGGCATAGGCCTTTGCCTCGGTGGAGATGCCGCGCAGCGCGGCCTGGTCGGCGGCGAAAGCGGCAAGCTTCTCGGCGTATTCCTTCGGTGTGTGGGCGATGGCCGACGGTTGTTCCGTCGTGACGCCGACATAGATCACCGTCGCGCCGTAATGCGCTGCAAGATCGGCGGCGCAAAGCAGCGCCTTCTCGAGCCGCGCGGCATGGGTCAGGTCGACCGGCACCATGATGCGTTCGAACACGTGTCCCTCCTGTGTCCAGGTTACCCGGGTTGATCCCGGCTTTTCGGCCGCCGCCCGCCCCCGGCCAAGGGCGCGGAAGCGCGGCGTCGGCCCGTGATTACGGCGATGTGGCAAAACATCGCCGATGACGCAGGGTAGCGCACCTAACCGTGAAGGCAAAAAGGGACAAGGCGGATAAACGTCTAAAAACGACATTTATCTGCAAAACCGACTCAGGAAGTCGCGCTAAGGTTGATCACCCCGCCACGTCGACGACGACCCGGCCCTTGACTTGGCCGTTCAGGATGTCGGCGCCGAGCTGCGGCAGGTCTTCCAGCGTCGCGGGCTTCACCATCGCCTCGAGCTTGTCCATCGGCAGGTCGCGCGCCACCCGGCGCCAGGCCCGAAGGCGGTTGTCGAAGGGCTGCATGACGCTGTCGATGCCCAGGAGGTTGACGCCGCGCAGCAGGAACGGGATCACCGTGGCCGGCAGCTGAGCGCCGCCCGCCAGCCCCACCGCGGCGACCGAACCGCCATAGCACATCTGCCCCAGCACCCGGGCCAGCATCGCCCCGCCAACCGCGTCGACGCAGCCGGCCCAGCTCTCGCTCTCCAGCGGGCGTTTCACGGTCTCGGCCAGATCCGCTCGCGGCACGATGTGCGACGCCCCGAGCCCGCGCAGGTAGTCCTCCTGCTCCGGCCGCCCGGTGACCGCGGCCACCTCGTAGCCCAGATGCGCCAGTACCGCCGTCGCCACCGAGCCGACGCCGCCCGCCGCCCCGGTCACCAGCACCGGCCCCTTGTCCGGGCTCAACCCGTGATCCTCGAGCGCCATCACCGCCAGCATCGCGGTGAAGCCCGCGGTGCCCACCGCCATCGCCGCGCGGGTGTCGAGCCCCTCGGGCAACGGCACCAGCCAGTCGGCCTTGACACGAGCCTTCTGCGCGTAACCGCCCCAATGCGCCTCGCCGACGCGCCAGCCGGTCAGCACCACCTTGTCGCCGGGCTTGTAGCGGTCATCCTCCGAGCTCTCGACGGTGCCGGCGAAATCGATCCCCGGCACGTGCGGATAGTTCCGCACCAGCCCGCCGCCCGGCCCGATGCAGAGCCCGTCCTTGTAGTTCAGCGTCGAATACTCGACCGCCACGGTGACCTCGCCCTCGGGCAGATCCTCCAGCCCGATCTCGCGCACCGCCGCGGAGGTCTTGCCGCTCTCCGCGTCCTTCTCGACCACAAGCGCCTTGAACATCTCGTCTCTCCTCTCCGCCCGCCGCCGGCAGGCTCCTTCTCTGGTTCTCAAATACCTCGGGGTGAATGCCGCCCACCGGGCGGCAGAGGGGCAGCGCCCCTCCCTTTCCCGAGCCTCAGAGCCAAGGCCCCTCGCCCGGCATGAAGGCGAGATCGCTGACCCAGCCGCCCCCGCCCGCCGCCGTCACCATCGCATGCACCTGGCCACGGTGATGGGTCTGGTGGTTGAACATATGCGCCAGGCACTGGCCCAGAGGCTTGACCTGCTCACGCCCCGTCGCACCGGAGTACCAGCGCAGGTCGCCGGTCAGATCCAGCGCGCCGAGCCGCTCGGCCCAGAGCAGGATCCGCCCGTCCGCCCGGAAGCGCTCGGCGCCCCAGGCCGCGAGCGTCGGCGTCAGCCCGGTGCTGCCATCGATCCCGATGGCGGGCTTGGGCCAGTCCGAGACCCGGCTCATCCACATCGCGTCGGCCCAGAGCAGGTGGTTGACCGTGGCAAAGACCGAGCCGAAGAACGCGCCGCGATCGCGGCGCAGCTCGGCCTCGGGCAGCGCCTCCAGCGCCGCCTTCATCTGACGGTTCTGCCACGCGTTGTAGCGCGCCATGCTCAGAACGTAGTCCGGGGACAGCATCTCAGCCGGCTCCTTCTTTCGTCGCACCGGGGCCAAAGCGGCGACTCGGCGCTGGACAGCCAATTGTCTGACAATTAAACAGCCCCTCATGTCGCCTGCAAGCACCCCGAAAACCGATCGCTCCACCGAGATTGCCAGCGCCCTGCGCGATGCCATCGTCACGGGCAGGTTGCTGGTCGGCGACCGTCTGCCCTCCGAGGCCGAGCTCGCGGAGCAATATGGCGTGTCGCGCCCGACGGTGCGCGAGGCGCTGAAGCGGCTGGCGGCGCAATCGCTGATCCGCACCCAGCGCGGCGCCACCGGCGGCGCCTTCGTCAACCACCTCTCCTACGAGGCGGCGCATGGCCAGCAGATCACCACCTCGACGCTGCTCCTGTCGATGAACGCCATCGCCTTCGAGACCGCCTGCGAGGCCCGCTTCGCGATGGAGCGCGCCTGCGCGCCGCTGGCCTGCGCCCGGCGCGAGGCGCAGCACCTGACCACCATGCGGGACGAGATCGCGCGCCAATCCGATGCGGCGCTGAGCGACGAGGATTTCTGCGCCTCCGACGTCGCCTTCCATCGCGCGCTGGTCGACGCGGCGCAGAACCCGGTGCTGTCCTACCAGCTGGCCGGCGCGGTCGAGGCGATGCAGCCGCTGATGAACATGATCACCTTCACCGCCCGCGACCGCGCCCGCATCGTGGCGCTGCACGGCGCGGTGGCCGAGGCGCTCGAGGCGCAGGATGCGCGCGCCTGCGAAGCCGGGCTGACGGCGCTCGAGCGCTACACCATCGATCTCGCCGCCGCCGTCATGGCGCGGCGGGCGGCAAAGGCGACGGCGCGGCCCGCGACCTGAGCCAGAGGTTCAGCCGCCAGGTGCCCCAGGCCAGCGGGATCGCCGTGAGACCGGCGATAACATAGGCCAGCGGCTCGTCGTAGAAGCTCTCGAAAAGCTGCGTGTAGGCGTGGATCGCGGCGAAGGTCAGCGCCGCGTTGAACATCCCGCGCTGGTTGCGCAGCCCGGCCCAGACCAGCATCGCGATCAGCGCCAGCGCCCAGAGCACGGTGAAGACATGGTGCGAGATCACCAGCGTCGAGGCGCGGAACGCCTCACGCGCGGCGCTGAACTCTTCCCAGGACATTTCACCGAAGCGATAGCGGCCCGGCCCCCAGATCTGCTCGCCCACCACGTCGCCCCAGAGCGAGCCCACCAGCGCGCAGAGATTGGCCACCACGAAGGCCAGCATAATCAGCACCCGCGCATGCCGTGCCAGCCGCTCGGGCGCGCGCCCCGCGAGCCACAGACAGCCAGCGATCAGCAGCCCCATCTGCAGGATCGAGAGCGTCGGCTCCGGCGAATAGAACACGTAAGCAGCGTGGAAATAGAAGGTCGAGGTGTCGAGCATCTGCGCGAAGGGCACGATGGCCAGCGCCGTGACCAGCCGCAGGTCGATGCGCCAGCCGCCCCAGGCGAGCAGCGCAGCGGTGTAGAGGTAATAGAGCGTGATCGGCAGCCCCGAGACCTCGTTGCGCCCCATCAGGTAGGCGAGGCCACCGAGATGCAGCGCGAGCCCCATCAGCAGGATTGCCGCGGTGGCGAAGCGCGCCGCCTCGCCCGCCCGCCTGAGCGCCAGCGCCGCCAGCGCTGCGATCACCGCACCCACCACCGCCATCGGCCCGCCGGCCGTCTCCGGATGCTTGTCGAGCAATTCCACCGCGCCGCCGCCGAGCAGCATCCCGGCCCCGATCAGCGTCGCGGCATTGCCGAACATGCGCAGCATCGTGCCACCGCGCAGCAGCACGAGGAGCCCGCAGAGCAGCGCCAGCGCGCCGCCGATGGCAACCGCCAGCGGGCTTGCCAGCCAGAGGATCAGACCGCCGGTGGCCGCGAGAATGCCGAAGACCAGCACGGCGTTCACCGCCAGCCCGATCATCGCCTCGCGTGCCCGGACCTCGATCTCGCCCGCCTGCTCGGGCGTGATGATTCCGTCCGCCACCAGACGGTCTGTATCCGCGACCGCGTGCATCGCCTTGTCCTTCGCCATGTATCCTGCGCGCAGATAACGGGATTTCGGCCTCCCCCTGCAAGCCCCGCGCCCCTGCATGGCGCGCTCCGGACGGCTTCGAGCCAAAGAGACGCAACGTCACTTCGCACCGGAATGCCGTCGCGCCGAACGCGCGGGCAAGTCCCGCTTGGGGATGCTGCGATCGCACACATGCAATTCCGCGCATCTCCGCAGTATTGGGTATTCACACCGCATCACGGGTCCGTTAGCGTTTGATCCCGGCAGATGGAGACTGCCGAACGCCCCCGGGAGAGGGCGACGGAATGACAGGGAGGACACCCAATGAAAAAGACCTTCGCGGCCGCGGTAGCGGCCTCTTTTGTGATGACCGGCGCGTCTTCGGCGCAGGAACTCTTCGAAATGACCAGCGGCTACGCCAACAACCTGCCGATCCTCGGCACGGCGTCGGTCAACTTCGTCGACAAGATCAACTCGATCTCGACCGAGGTGGAGTTCGAGCACTTCAACCCCGGTGAGCTGGTGCCCGCGCTCGAGATGCTCGACGCAACCTCGAACGGCTCGGTCGACGCGGCCTATTCGACCTCCGGCTACTGGCAAGGCAAGATGAACGCCGCCGGCCTTTTCGCCGCCGTGCCCTTCGGCCCCGAGCCGGGCGAGATGCTGGCATGGATGCTGTACGATGACGGCATGAAGTACTTCCAGCAGATGTATGACGACAACGGCTATAACGTGAAGGTCATCCTCTGCGGCATGTACGCGCCGGAAACCTCGGGCTGGTTCAAGAAAGAGATCAACTCGATGGAGGACCTGCAGGGCCTCAACATGCGCTTCTTCGGCCTCGGCGCGGAAGTGATGCAGAAGCTTGGCGTCTCGACTTCGCTGCTCGCCGGCGGCGACATCTTCCCGGCCCTCGAGCGCGGCGCGATCGACGCGACCGAGTTCTCGATGCCGCTGGTGGACGCCAATCTCGGCTTCTACAACATCGCGAAATACAACTACTTCCCCGGCTGGCACCAGCCCTCGACCATGTTCGAGCTGCTGATCAACAAGGACCGCTGGGAAGAGCTCGACGAGATCGCCCAGAACCAGATCGAGATCGCCTGCATGGCCAACCTCGCCGACAACTTCGCCGAGGGCGAAGCCAAGAACTTCCCGGCGATGAAGGAAAACGTCGACCAGCACGGCGTCGAGATCAAGAACTGGAACGAGGAGCAGCTTCAGCAGTTCGAGAGCGCCTGGCTCGAGGTTGCCAGCGAGCTTGGCGCCGAAGACCCGTTCTTCCAGGAAGTCTGGGACGACCTGCAGCAGTTCCGCCAGGACTACAAGCTCTGGTCGAACAACATCTACCTGCCGCGCCCCTACACTTCGGTCGCCGACAAGTAATCCGGAATTCATCCATAAAGACCAAGGCCGGGGCGGCATCTCTGCCCCGGCCACGCATGCTTGAGGGAGGCAGGCTCGATGTCCGAGCAAACCGAGGTCGTGGCCGCGATCTCCGATCCGGGAGAGATCGGGCGCGCCGAACATAACCGTGGCGACCGTTTCGTCATCCAGGTCTCGAACCTGGCAGCTTGGCTGTTTCCGATCCTGATGATCGCGATCTGCTGCCAGGTGGTGCTGCGCCAGATGGGCCACAACCAGGCCTGGCTCGACGATCTGCAATGGTGGCTCTATGGCGCCGCTGTGCTGATGGGGATCGGCTATGCCGTCACCACCAACAGCCACGTGCGCGTTGATATCTTCTACGACAATTTCGAGAAGCGGAAGCGCATCCGCACCGACATTCTCGGACTGGCCTGGCTGTTCCTGCCGTTCATCATCCTGTGCTGGGACGTGACGCTCGACTACGCGATCACCTCGATCCGCGCCGACGAGGGCTCCGACAGCCCCAACGGGCTGCACAATCTCTGGATCATGAAGGGCTTCATGAACATCGCCTTCATCTTCATCGCCATCGCGGTGTGGGCGACCTATGTGCGCCTGCTCGGCAAGCTCACCCGGCCGGCGCTGTGGAAGCAGCTGCTCTTCGCCTTCCCCTCGGTGGCCTATGCCATCAACCTCGTCTGCTATTACGCGATCTACGGCGTGGCCTATGTCACCCGCGATCCCGAGATGAGCGCCCGCGACGTGAGCCGCCTTCCGATCTTCGGCGAATGGGAGTTCGGCCAGCACGAGATGCGCTGGACCATCCTCATGGCCCTCATTCTGACCGTGCTCGCCATCGTCGTGGCGCGCCTCTTCGACCGCAAGGACGCCTGACATGGAGTGGCTGACCATCAATGAAATCGCCGTCGCGGCGATGTTCGCCACCTTCATCTGGATGCTGTTCCGAGGCATCCCGGTGGCCTTCGCGCTGGTGGGCGTGAGCCTCGTTTTCGTGCTCATCGCCGAGATCGGGCTCGACCCGTATCGCCGGTTCTGGGGCGAGATCATGGCCTTTGACCGCACCGGCATCGACTATCGCAAGCTGCAGGCGCTGTCGGGCCGGATCTTCGGCAACACCATCAAGAACCCCGTGCTCGTCGCGCTGCCGATGTTCATCTACATGGGCCTGATGCTCGACCAGTCGGGCGTGGCGCAGCGCATGATGCACGCCATGCAGAAGCTCTTCGGCGGGCTGCGCGGCGGCCTGTCGCTGACCGTGCTGCTAATCGGCATCATCCTCGCCGCCTCGACCGGCGTGATCGGCGCCTCGGTGACGCTGCTGGGCGTGATGGCGCTGCCCGCGATGATGGCGCAGAACTACTCCAAGCCCATCGCCACCGGCACCATCGCCTCGGCCGGAACGCTGGGCATCCTGATCCCGCCGTCGATCATGCTCGTCATCATGTCGGACCAGCTGGCGATCTCGCTCGGCGACCTGTTCATGGGCGCGCTGTTCCCGGGCCTGATCCTCGGCGCGCTCTACATCCTGTTCATCGTGATCTACGGCTTCATCTCGCCCGATGCGATGCCGGCGCCCGAGCGCACCTCGCGCATCGGCTGGCACGAGGTCAAGGAAGTGCTGGTCGCCGTGGTGCCGCCGATGTTCCTGATCCTTCTGGTGCTGGGCTCGATCTTCGTGGGCCTCGCGACGCCGACCGAAGCCTCCGGCCTCGGCGCGCTCGGTGCGACACTGCTGGCGCTGTTTGCGCGCAAGCTGAACTGGAAGGTGTTCCGCGAGGTGGCGCGTTCGACGCTCAACACCTCTGGCTACATCGTCGGCATCTTCCTCGCGGCCAACTTCTTCGCCTATGTGCTGCGGCGCTACGGCGGCGACGAGATCGTGCAGGAGCTGGTGCTCTCGGCCTTCGACAGCCCCTACTGGACCGTGGCCTTCATCCTGTTCATCGTGTTCTGCCTCGGCTTCCTGCTCGACTGGATCGAGATCACCATCATCATCATGCCGCTGATGCTGCCGATCATCCAGGGGCTCGAGCTGGCGGTGCCGGGCTATGACCAGGTGCGCGATCCGCAGGTCGTCTGGTTCGCCATTCTCGTGGCGGTGACGCTGCAGACCTCGTTCCTGACGCCACCCGTGGGCTTCGCGCTGTTCTACCTCAAGGGCGTCTGCCCGCCGGGGGTGTCGCTGGCGCATATCTACCGGGGCATCATCCCCTTCGTGATCCTGCAGCTCATCGGCCTGTTCATCGTGTTCGAGTTCCCGCAGCTGACCACCTGGCTGCCATCGGTGGCCTACGGGAACTGACCCGGGACCAGTGCTGACACCGGCTCTCTCTGGCCGCGCCTCGCAAGGGCGCGGCCAGTCTGCATTCCGGGCCCTGCGTCACGGCGCCGCCCCGCCCCGCGCCGACAGCTGGCGCTTCCGACAACGCAAAGGGCCCGCCGGCATCACGCCGGCGGGCCCTTGTTGTTCGTGGCTGCTCGTCCGGTGCTGCGCCGCGGCTCTTCCGAGCGCGGCGCGCGCCTCCCGAGGGAGGATCAGCCGTGCGCGGCCTGCGGCTGGTCGTCCCGCAGCGAGGTCAGTTCCTCGGCCACGAGGAAGGCCAGCTCGAGCGATTGCGACGCGTTGAGGCGCGGATCGCAGGCGGTGTGGTAGCGATCGCTGAGGTTCTCGTCAGAGACCGCGAAGACGCCGCCGGTGCACTCGGTCACGTCCTGGCCGGTCATCTCGAAATGCACGCCGCCCGGAACGGTGCCCTGCTCGCGGTGAACGGCGAAGAAATCGCGCACCTCGCGCAGCACCGAGTCGAAGGGCCGGGTCTTGTAGCCGCTGGCCGACTTGATGGTGTTGCCATGCATCGGGTCGCAGACCCAGACCACGTTGGCGCCTTCGCTACGCACCGTCTCGATCAGGCGCGGCAGGTGCTCGGCGGCCTTGCCGGCGCCGAAGCGGGTGATCAGGGTCAGGCGGCCGGCTTCGTTCTCGGGGTTCAGCTTGGCCATCAGGACCTTGAGATCCTCGGAGGTCATGCTGGGGCCGCACTTGAGGCCGATCGGGTTCATCACGCCGCTGGCAAACTCGACATGCGCGCCGTCGGGCTGACGGGTGCGGTCGCCGATCCAGATCATATGGCCGGAGCCCGCGAGCCACTTGCCGGAGGTCGAGTCGATCCGGGTCAGCGCCTCTTCGTACTCGAGCAGCAGCGACTCGTGCGAGGTGTAGAAATTGACCTGGTGCAGCGCCGCCGAGCGGTGGCTGTCGACGCCCGCCGCCTTCATGAAGTCGAGCGTGTCGCCGATGCGGTTGGCCATGTCGCGGTAGCGCGCGGCCTTTTCGCCCTCGGTGAAGCCCAGCGTCCACTGGTGGACCTGGTGCACGTCGGCATAGCCGCCGGTCGAGAAGGCGCGCAGCAGGTTCAGCGTCGCCGCCGCCTGGGTGTAGGCCTGCAGCATCTTCTGCGGGTTGGGCTTGCGCGCTTCGGGGGTGAAGGCCAGCTCGTTGATGATGTCGCCGCGGAAGCTCGGCAGCTCGACGCCATCCACCGTCTCGGTGGGCGCGGAGCGTGGCTTGGCGAACTGGCCGGCCATGCGGCCCACCTTCACCACCGGCACCTTGGCGCCATAGGTGAGGATCATCGCCATCTGCAGCATCACCTTGAAGGTGTCGCGGATCGCGTTGGCCGAGAACTGGTCGAAGGCCTCGGCGCAATCGCCGCCCTGCAGAAGGAAGGCCTCGCCGCGCGATGCCTTGCCCAGCTCGTCACGGAGACGGCGGGCCTCGCCTGCAAATACCAGCGGCGGATATTTCGAAAGCTGCGCCTCGACGGCCTCCAGCTCGGCCTGATCCTGATACTCGGGCATCTGGATCCGGGGCTTGTTTCTCCAGCTCGACTTGGTCCACTCACTCATGGCTCTCTCCCACGCGGTCTCCGTTAGCGAAAACGTCTGGAGCCTGTATCAAAGCAGGTGCGAGAAGACCATAGGAAATGCAGGTGATCTCTTGACGGGTTTTGGCCTTTCTGCCCATCTGGCGTGATCCCGAAGCGGAGGCGGAACCGTGCCGCATCGGGAACGATCTGTTAAGATTGAAGAAACCTGATCGTCGCGAGGGAGCCATGCCCGTGCAGAGCAAAGCCGTCGAAGCAGAGGCGCAGGCGAAGCCGCGCCGGTTCATCTTCGTCCTCCTGCCGCAGTTCACGCTGCTGAGCTTTGCCGCCGCGCTCGAGGCGCTGCGCATCGCCAACCGCATGGCCGGCCGGCCGGTCTACAGCTGGGTCCTGACCTCGGAGGGCGGCGAGACCGCAAGCTGCTCCGCCGGCACCGAGTTCAAGCTCGATTGCGACCTGCCCGAGCTGACCCGCGATGACGTGGTGCTGCTCTGTGGCGGGCTCGACATCGCCGAGGCCACCACCAAGCGGCTGATGAACTGGCTGCGCCGCGAGGCCCGGCGCGGGCTGACCATGGGCGGGCTCTGCACCGCCAGCTGGACGCTTGCCGAGGCCGGGCTGCTCGATGGCAAGCGCGCCACCATCCACTGGGAGAACCAGGACGGCTTCGAGGAGGAATTCCCCGAGGTCGAGCTGACCAAGTCGGTCTTCGTGGTAGACGGCAACCGGCTCTCGACCGCCGGCGGCACCGCCTCGATCGACCTGATGCTCAAGCTAATCGCCGACGATCACGGCGAGGATCTCGCCAACGCGGTGGCCGACCAGCTGATCTATTCCTCGATCCGCACCGATCAGGACACCCAGCGCCTCTCGACGCCGACCCGCATCGGCGTGCGCCATCCCAAGCTGGCGCAGGTCATCAAGATGATGGAAGCCAATATCGAGGAGCCGATCTCGCCGGCGCTGCTGGCCAAGGATGTCGGCATGTCGACGCGCCAGCTCGAGCGGCTGTTCCGCCGCTACCTCAACCGAAGCCCCAAGCGCTACTACATGGAGCTGCGCCTGCAGAAGGCGCGCAACCTCTTGATGCAGACCGACATGAGCGTGATCAACGTGGCGCTGGCCTGCGGCTTCGCCAGTCCGTCGCATTTCTCCAAGTGCTACCGGGCGCATTACCAGACCACGCCATATCGCGAGCGCGGCACGCTGGGCGCCAAGCCCGGGCGTGAGGAGATCTGAGCCAGCTCAGGGCCGGGCGGCGCGGTAGAGCGTGCCGTTGATCTCGCTGAGAAACCAGATTGCCCCGTCGGGCCCCTGATCGACATCGCGCACCCGGAGCGTCGCCTCGCTCTCGAGCCGCTCGACCTCGCGCAGCGGAGCGCCCGAGAGCCGCGAGATGTAGTTGAACTTGAGCGAGCCGACCAGCGCGTCGCCGTCCCAGCGCCCACCGTCGAGAAACACGATGTCGGAGGGCGCGATCGAGGGATCCCAATAGAAGACCGGCTGCTCCATGCCGGGCTTCGAGTGGCCTTCGCCGATGCGCGCACCCGAGTAGTGCGTGCCGTAGGAGATCACCGGCCAGCCGTAATTGGCGCCCTTCTCGATGAGGTTGACCTCGTCGCCTCCCTGCGCGCCGTGCTCGACCGCCCAGAGACGGCCCTGCGCATCGAAGCCGAGCCCCTGCGGGTTGCGGTGGCCGTAGCTCCAGATCTCGGGCTGCGCGCCATCCTGCCCGACGAAGGGATTGTCGGGCGGCACCGCGCCGTCGCGGGTGATGCGGATTACCGAACCGTTGTGATGGCCGAGATCCTGCGCCGCGGGACGGTCACCGCGCTCGCCGATGCTGACGAAGAGATGCCCGTCCGGGGCCTCGACGATGCGCGAGCCGAAATGCCGCCCGCCGCTCGAGCCCGGCGCCATCTCGAAGATCGTCTCGCTCCGCTCGAGCCGGCTGCCATCGCCTGAGAGCCGCGCCTTCAGCACCGCGGTGCCCGCGCCGCCGCGCTGGCTTTTGGAATAGGTCAGGAAGATCTCGCGGCTGCTGTCGAAATCGCGCGGCACCAGCACATCGAGCAGGCCGCCCTGCCCGCGCGTGTAGATCTCGGGCAGCCCGGAGACCCGCTGCGCCCGGCCATCGCGCACCATCAGCAGGGCGCCGCTGCGCTCGGTGATGAGGAGGCTGCCATCGGGCAGGAAATCGAAGCTCCACGGGGTGTCGAGCCCCTGCACCACCGGTGTGATCGCGAGCGGTCCGGCGTTGCTTGGAATGTCCTGCGCCAGCGCCGCGCTGGCAGGTATCAGGGCAAGCAGGGCTGCGAAAACAAGCTGTCTCATGGCGGGAGCCTCCTCCCCGCCGATATGGGGCAACGAGCCGCAGGGACAAGCCGGTTGCCCGAGCGGCAGCCGCGCCCGTGGCCCCTTTTCTTTTGTCAGGGGCTTGCATAGGCTCACGCCCGGACAAAGCGTTCCAACAAGGGAGATCCTCATATGAAAAAGTGGCTTCTGGCTTCCGCCGCCACCACGCTGCTTGCCGCGGGCGCCGCCCAGGCCCAGGACGCCAAGGTCGGCGTCATTCTCGGCTTCACCGGCCCGATTGAATCGCTGACCCCGTCGATGGGCGCGAGCGCCGAGCTGGCCCTGACCGAGGTCAACGAGAGCGGCAAGTTCCTCGAGGGCGTCACGCTGAGCCCGGTGCGCGCCGACTCGACCTGCATCGACAGCGCCGCCGCCACCGCCGCCGCCGAGCGTCTCATCACCACCGACGGCGTGGTCGCCATCATGGGCGCCGACTGCTCGGGCGTGACCGGCGCGATCCTGTCGAACGTCGCGGTGCCGAACGGCGTGCCGATGATCTCGCCCTCCGCCACCTCGCCGGCGTTGTCGAACGCCGAGGACAACGGCCTGTTCTTCCGCACCTCGCCCTCCGACGCGCGCCAGGGCGAAGTTCTGGCCAGCATCCTGAGCGAGCGCGACGTGAGCTCCGTCGCGGTGACCTACACCAACAACGATTACGGCAAGGGCTTCGCCGACAGCTTCGCCGCGGCGTTCGAGGCCGAGGGTGGCTCGATCACGCTTTCCGCTCCGCACGAGGACGGCAAGGGCGACTACTCCGCTGAAATCGGCGCCCTGGCCTCTGCCGGCGGCGACGTGCTCGTGGTGCTGGGCTACTCCGACCAGGGCGGCAAGGGCATGATCCAGGCGGCGCTCGACACCGGCGCCTTCGACACCTTCGCAATGGGCGACGGCATGTATTCCGATGCGCTGCTGGCCGATCTCGGCGGCGACATCGAAGGCAGCTTCGGCTCGGTGCCGTGGGCCGAGGGCGAAGGCACCGAGGCCTTCACCACGCTCGCAACCGAGGCCGGCATCAACGCCGAGAGCTCCTACACCCGCGAGAGCTATGACGCGGCGGCCCTGATCGCGCTGGCGATGATGAAGGGTGGCGAGGTCTCCTCGGCGGCTGTGGCGGCCAACGTGCTCGACGTGGCCAACGCGCCGGGCGAGCCGATCCTGCCGGGCGAGCTTGGCAAGGCTTTGGAAATCCTTGCCGAGGGCGGCGATGTCGATTACGTCGGCGCCACCAATGTGGAACTCGTCGGACCGGGCGAGGCCGCGGGCACCTACCGCTACTACGAGATCACGGACGGCGCGTTCAGCACCGTTTCGTTCAAGTAAGCTCGCCACCGAGGCGGAAATGGGCAGCCCGGGCATCGTTCCCGGGCTGTTTCCAATAACAAAGCAGGCGCAGCAAACCGCGCCGGAGGGGAAGAAGCATTGATCCGGGTGGACAACCTGCACCGCCATTTCGGCGGCTTCCGCGCCGTTGACGGCGCCTCGCTCGAGATTGCCGACGGCTCGATCACCGGGCTGGTGGGCCCGAACGGGGCCGGCAAGTCGACTCTCTTCAACGTCATCGCCGGCGCCCTGCCTCCGACCTCAGGCACGGTCTGGATGGACGGCGAGGACATCACCGGCCTGCCGCCGCACGCGCTGTTTCACAAGGGGCTCCTGCGCACCTTCCAGATCGCGCACGAGTTCTCGTCGATGAGCTGCCGCGAGAACCTGATGATGGTGCCGGGCAACCAGGCCGGCGAGAGCCTGTGGAACGCTTGGTTCGGGCGCGGACGCATCGCCCAGGAAGAGGCAATGCTGCTGAAGAAGGCCGACGAGGTGCTCGACTTCCTGACCATCTCGCATCTCAAGGACGAGAAGGCCGGCAATCTCTCGGGCGGGCAGAAGAAGCTGCTCGAGCTTGGCCGCACGATGATGGTCGATGCCAAGATCGTCTTTCTCGACGAGGTCGGCGCGGGCGTGAACCGCACGCTGCTGAACACCATCGCCGACACCATCGTGAAGCTCAACCAGGAGCGCGGCTACACGTTCTGCGTCATCGAGCACGACATGGATTTCATCGGCCGCATCTGCGACCCGGTCATCGTCATGGCCGAGGGCAAGAAGCTGGCCCAGGGCACGCTCGACGAGATCAAGGCCAATGACGCGGTCATCGAGGCCTATCTCGGCACCGGGCTGAAGAACAAGGAGGCGGCGGGATGAGATCTGCGCTGCGCGGTGGGGGCGCTGCCCCCACACCCCCGAGGTATTTTCGAACCAAAGAAGAGGGGGCCTTCTCATGAGCGGCGGCCCCTATGACGACCGTGGCAACCAGGACGCCACCATCACCAACCCGCGCGGCATGGGCGAGGACGATCCCGTGCATGCGGGGGGCCACGAGCACCCTGCCCCCGGCGGGCCCTTCCTGATCGGCGAGGCGATGACCGGCGGCTACGGTCGCGGCGCGGATATCCTGCATTCCTGCACCATCGCGGTGGATCGCGGCGAGATCGCCGTCATCGTCGGGCCCAATGGCGCCGGCAAGTCGACCGCGATGAAGGCCGTCTTCGGCATGCTGAACCTGCGCAAGGGCATGGTGCGGCTCGACGGCGAGGACATCACCGAACTGACGCCGCAGGCGCGGGTGCAGAAGGGCATGGGCTTCGTGCCGCAGACCCACAACATCTTCACCTCGATGACCGTGGAGGAGAATCTCGAGATGGGCGCCTTCATCCGGCGCGACGACATCTCGGGCACTCTGGAGCAGGTCTACGAGCTGTTTCCGATCCTGAAGGACAAGCGCAAGCAGGCGGCGGGCGAGCTCTCGGGCGGCCAGCGCCAGCAGGTGGCCGTGGGCCGGGCGCTGATGACCAAGCCCAAGGTGCTGATGCTCGACGAGCCCACCGCCGGGGTCAGCCCGATCGTCATGGACGAGCTCTTCGACCGCATCATCGAGGTCGCCCGCACCGGGCTGCCGGTGTTGATGGTCGAGCAGAACGCGCGGCAGGCGCTGGCCATCGCCGACAAGGGCTACGTGCTGGTGCAGGGGCGCAACGCCCATACCGGCACCGGCAAGGCGCTGCTCGCGGATGACGAGGTCCGCCGCAGCTTCCTGGGGGGCTGAGCCATGGCCTGCCCTGATACAAGACACACCGGGGAGCACCCGTGATGGATTTTCTCAACGCGTTGGTCGCGCTGGCCAATTTCGTTTTCATCCCCGCCATTGCCTATGGCAGCCAGCTGGCGCTCGGGGCGCTTGGCGTGACGCTGATCTACGGCATCCTGCGGTTTTCCAACTTCGCCCATGGCGACACAATGGCGATCGGCACCATGTTCACCATCCTGGTGACCTGGGGGCTGCAAGCGGTTGGCGTGAGCTTCGGCCCGCTGCCCACGGCGCTGCTCGCCATTCCCTTCGGCATCGTGCTGACCTCGCTGCTGGTGCTGGGCACCGACCGGCTGGTCTATCGCTTCTATCGCGAGCAGAAGGCCAAGCCGGTGATCCTGGTGATCGTCTCGATGGGGGTGATGTTCATCTATAACGGCCTCACCCGCCTGATCATCGGCCCCGGCGACCAGAACTTCGCCGATGGCGAGCGCTTCCTGATCTCGGCCCGCGACTTCAAGGCGATGACCGGGCTCGACGAGGGGCTGGCGCTGAAGTCGACGCAGGCGATCACCGTGGTGGTGGCGATCCTCGTGGTGGCGCTGCTGTTCTGGTTCCTCAACCACACCCGCACCGGCAAATCGATGCGCGCCTATTCCGACAACGAGGACCTGGCGCTGCTCTCCGGCATCAATCCCGAGCGCGTGGTCATGGTCACCTGGATCATCGTCGCGGCGCTCGCCGTCGTGGCCGGGACGCTCTACGGGCTCGACAAGAGCTTCAAGCCTTTCACCTATTTCCAGATCCTGCTGCCGATCTTCGCCAGCGCCATCGTCGGCGGGCTGGGCTCGCCGCTGGGCGCCATCGCCGGCGGCTTCATCATCGCCTTCTCCGAGGTCGGCATCACCTATGCCTGGAAGAAGGTGCTCACCTACCTGCTGCCCGAAAGCCTCGAGCCCTCGGGGCTCGTGCAGCTCCTGTCCACCGACTACAAGTTCGCCGTCAGCTTCGTGATCCTGATCATCGTGCTGCTGTTCCGGCCGACGGGTCTCTTCAAGGGGAAATCGGTATGAGGACGCTCGCTCTCTTCGCGCTGGTCGCGGCGCTGATCCTCGGCACCGGCTTTCTGCAGAGCTGGAACTCGGCGCTGATCATCCTCAACATGGGGCTGGTGAGCGCCATCATGGCGCTCGGCGTCAACCTGCAATGGGGCTTGGCCGGGCTCTTCAACGTCGGCGTCATGGGCTTCGTGGCGCTTGGCGGGCTGGCCGTCGTGCTGACCGCGGTGGCGCCGGTGCCCGAGGCCTGGGCCGCGGGCGGCTGGCGCGTGCTCGGCGGCCTCGCCTTCGCGCTCGCCGCCATCGTCGCTGCCGTCTTCGCCTGGAAGCGCTTGCCGCGCAAGACGCGCGGCTGGGCGGTCGCCGCCATCGCCGTGGGCGGGTTTTTCATCTACCGCGCCATCCTCGACCCGGCGGTCTCGGCCATCGAATCCGTCGATCCCGCCGCCACCGGCTTCCTCGGCGGGCTTGGCCTGCCGGTGCTGCTGGCCTGGCCGGTGGGTGGGCTGCTCGCCGCGGGCGTGGCCTGGGTCATCGGCAAGACCGCGCTCGGACTGCGCTCGGACTATCTCGCCATCGCCACGCTAGGCATCGCCGAGATCATCATCGCGCTGCTGAAGAACGAGGACTGGCTGACGCGTGGCGTCAAGAACGTCATCGGCCTGCCGCGCCCGGTGCCCTACGAGATCGACCTGCAGAACGACGCGGGCTTCGTCGAGACCGCCGCGAGCATCGGGCTCGACCCGACCACCGCCTCGACAATCTACGTCAAGCTTGGCTACTCGATGCTCTTCGCCGTGGTGCTGGTCATCGTGCTGGTGCTTGCGCAGCTGGCGCTGAACTCGCCCTGGGGCCGGATGATGCGCGCGGTGCGCGACAACGAGGAGGCCGCCGAGGCGATGGGCAAGGATGTCACCGCGCGGCACCTGCAGATCTTCATCCTCGGCTCGGCGCTTTGCGGCATCGCCGGCGCCATGATGACGACGCTCGACGGCCAGCTCACCCCCTCGAGCTACCAGCCGCTGCGCTACACCTTCCTGATCTGGGTGATGGTGATCGTCGGCGGCTCGGGCAACAATCTCGGCGCGGTGCTGGGCGGGTTCCTGATCTGGTTCCTATGGGTGCAGGTCGAACCGATGGGCCAGTGGCTGATGGGCGTCATCACCGCCGGCATGGCGGATGGCTCGGCGCTCAAGGCGCATCTGCTGGGCAGCGTGCAGCATATGCGGCTGCTGACGATGGGGGTGATC
This sequence comes from Salipiger bermudensis, assembly GCF_019801965.1. Classification (GTDB taxonomy): domain Bacteria; phylum Pseudomonadota; class Alphaproteobacteria; order Rhodobacterales; family Rhodobacteraceae; genus Salipiger; species Salipiger bermudensis_A. Next base: position 237,915 of record NZ_JAHVIA010000008.1, on the reverse strand, counting down.
CTCCTGCTGGTGCTGCGTTTCGCGCCACGCGGTCTTTTGCCCGAGCGCTGATAATCAGGCCTTAACATCTTGCGCCTCATGCTGGCCCCGGTTGCACGACCGGGGCCTTTTCCTTGGCGGCGATCCGCGGAGATCCGCCGCTTTGCGCGGCTCCGACAACAGCGAGGAAGACAGCATGGAACAGAGACCGACAGCGGACGTTGCCCCGATATGAGACAGATGGAATGGACCCGCATCACCCAGAACTGGAACCAGGCCGCCGCACGGCTCAAGCGGCGCTTCCCGCTTGTCGAGGGCGCCGAGCTGAGTGCTGCCCCGCCGCAGGTCGAGGAGGTCGCGCGCCATGTCGCCGATCGCCATGACCTGACGCTGGCGGAGGCGCGGCGCGAGGTCGAGGATCTGCTTTTCCCGCAGCGTCTGCCCGAGCAGATCCAGCGCCCGGCGGGCTGACCCGCAAGAGCGGCCGGGGGCGGGAACCGGGCGGGCGGACGCGGCGTTTCAGCAGCAGATGCTAGAGGACCGCGCGATGCTCACCTTTCTCTTTCGCCCCAAGCCGATCACCCTCCCCGAACCCGCAGCGCAGCAGACGGAGCTCGCGCACACTGCGCCCGACCCGCTGCCGGAGGATCTCGCCTATTGGCGCGCCGAGGATGAGCTGGCCCGCCTGGCGGCGCTTGCGCGGCAGGGCTGATCCGGCGCGCAGGGCCGGTCGAGGAAGCCCGGCCTCAGGCGCGCTCCGGTCACGCGTGTATCGCGATCAGCCCAGCGAGGTGACCCAGAGGATCGTCGCATCCTCAGGGCTGACCGAGACCACGTTGTGGCCCATGCTCGCGTCGTAATAGGCGCTGTCGCCGCGTCGCATCTCTATGGGTTCGTAGAACTCGGTGTAGAGCGTCACCACGCCGGTGAGCACGTAGAGGAATTCCTCGCCATCGTGGCGCACCCAGCCATCGAACTCCTCCATGCGGCGCGCGCGCACCCGGGCGCGGTAGGGGAGCATCTTCTTCTTGGTCAGGCTCTCGGCCAGCAGCTCGTGCTCGTAGGTCACCGTCGCCTGATGCAGCCCTTGGCCCTCGCGCGTGTGCACCATGCGCCCCGAGACCTGCTCCTTCTTCGGCGGTGTGAAGAGCTGCGGCACGCCGATGCCGAGGCCCACCGCCAGCTTCTTCAGCGCGTCATAGGTCGGCGACATCTGGCCGTTCTCGATCTTCGACAGCGTCGAACGCGCCAGCCCGGCCTCGCGGGCCGCCTGCTCCAGCGTCCAGTCGCGCGCCTTGCGCAGCTCGCGCACGCGCGCGCCAAGATCGAGCGGTTCGACCGAGGCTTCTTCGCCGGTTTCCCGCGCCAGGCGGATCAAGGTCTTCGGGTCGCGGGTCATGGCTCTTCCTATAGGGCCGCTACGGGAGCCTTGCAACAAATCCGGAGCGGGCCTAAGCCAATGCCATGGTCTCGCTTTTCGATGAAGGCGCCTTCGCGCCCTGCCCCGCGCCGTTCAACCTCGCCGCCCATGTGCTGGCGGCCGGCAGCGCTACGCCCGACAAGATCGCGCTCGCCATCGTCAAGCCCACCGGGGCGTCACGCTGGTCCTACGGGCGGCTCATCGCCGCCGTCCGCGGGACGGCCACCGGGCTGCTCGAGGCCGGGCTCACCCCCGGGGACATCGTGCTCATGCGGCTCGGCAACACCGTCGATTTCCCGATCGCCTATCTCGGCGCCATCGCCGCCGGGCTGGTGCCAGTGCCGACCTCCTCGCAGCTGACCGAGCGCGAGGTCGCGCCGATGATCGAGCACCTGAAACCTGCCGCCATCCTGCGCGGCGACGGCATCGCCTGCCCCGAAACCGCGATCCCGGTCTTTGGCCCCGAGGTCTTCGAGGCCTGGCACGACCTGCCGCCCGCGCCCTGGCACATGGGCGATCCCGAGCGGCTGGCCTATATCATCTACACCTCCGGCACCTCCGGCTTTCCGCGCGCCGTGGGCCATGCCCACCGGGCGATCTGGGCGCGGCAGATGATGATGGAGGGCTGGTACGGGCTGCACCCGAACGACCGTCTGCTGCATGCGGGCGCCTTCAACTGGACCTACACGCTGGGCACCGGGCTGATGGATCCCTGGACCATGGGCGCCACCGCGCTGATCCCGGCGGCGGGCACCGATCCGGCGCAGCTGCCGCTGCTGCTCAAGCGCAACGACGCGACGATCTTCGCAGCGGCGCCCGGCGTCTATCGCAAGCTGCTGAAGATCCCGCTGCCGCCGATGCCGCGTCTGCGTCACGGGCTGGCCGCCGGCGAAAAGCTCACCGCGGCCACCCGAGACGCCTGGCGCGCCGCCACCGGCAACGAGATCTACGAAGCCTTCGGCATGTCCGAATGCTCGACCTTCATCTCCTCGGCGCCCGCGCATCCCTGCGACGCCGACACGCTGGGCCGCCCACAGGCCGGGCGCCGCGTGGCGATCCTGGGCGAGGACGGCGCGCCGGTGCCCTTTGGTGAGCCCGGCACCATCGCGGTGCACCGCTCGGATCCCGGGCTGATGCTGGGCTATGTCGGCGCGCCGGAGGACACCGCGTCGCGGTTCCTGGGCGACTGGTTCCTGACCGGCGATCAGGGCAGCATGGATAAGAACGGCCAGATCCGCTATCTCGGGCGCGGCGACGACATGATGAACGCCGGCGGCTACCGGGTCTCGCCGATCGAGGTCGAGGCCGCTTTGGCGGACCTGCCGGGCATCTCAGAGATCGGCGTCACCGACGTTGCGGTGAAGGAGGGCGTGCATGTCATCGCGGCCTTCTACGTGGCCGAGACCGAGCTCGACGAGGCCATGCTCGCCGCCCGCGCCGCCGAGCGCCTGGCGCGCTACAAGCAGCCGCGCGCCTTCGTCCGGGTCGATGCGCTGCCCCGCAACGCCAATGGCAAGCTGATCCGCAAAGCGCTGAAAGATAACGCAATTTCCTGAGCCTTCGGGCTCAGGCCGAGACCAGCACCACGAACAGGCCAACCGTCACCGCGCCCAGCAGCGTGGCCAGCACCAGAGCCGAGGAGGCGAGTTTCTCGGCGCGGTACTTGGCGGCGAAGATCACCGACAGGCTGAACATCGGCATCGACGCGAAGAGCGTCGCGCCCAACAGCTCCTCGCGGGTCAGCCCGGGCAGCAGCGACAGCGCCGCGAAAACCAGCGCCGGGTGCAGCAGCAGCTTCATCCCGGCCAGCAGGAAGACCGGCGCGTCGACCTCGTGCAGCTTCGATTGCGCCACGTTGCCGCCGACGAGGAAGAGCGACACCAGCGGCGCCGCCGCCACGATCATCATCCGGGTTTTCTCGAGCGGCGCGGCCAGCGCCAGACCGGTGGCGCCGAACGCCAGCCCGGCCAGCAGCCCCATCACCGTGGGGTTCTGCAAGGTCGTCTTCGCGGTGTGACGGATCGCCTGCGTCGGCGGCAGCGCATAATCCCGGCTCAGCACATCCCCCAGCGTGAGCGCCAGCGGGATGACCAGCATGTTCTCGACAACGATCACCCAGGCGAAGAGCCGGTCGGCAACCTCGGGAAAGACGATCATGGTGATCGGGTAGCCCAGGAACACCGAATTGGGCGTGGTCGAGCTCAGCGCCACCACCCAGCTCTGCCCCGGCCCCTGGCCGAAGGCGCGGCGCAGGATCTCGCGGGTCAGCGTCAGCGTGACGAGCGAGGCGGCGGTATAGACGAGGATGAAGCCCCAGTTGAACGCGGTGAGATCGCCGGCATTGGCCACCGCCGAGAAGATCAGCACCGGCACGCAGACGATCAGCATGAAGCGGCTGAGTTGCGGCAGCGCCTCGGGCGACACCAGCCGCGCCTTGATGACGCCGAACCCCAGCAGGATCAGCAGGTAGATCGGCAGCAGCGTGAGGAGCGGTGCGAGCATGGCAAGCCTTTTTGGTATGCACACGTTCTATCTCTTGCGACCCGCGATGCAAAGGCTCGGAACGCTCGCGGACAGCCGAATGGTGGACTCGACGCAGCCAACGCCCAGCCCTTAGGCTCGAAGGGTATTGCCTGTGGCGCGGAGCACGCGTCGTCCGAAACCGACTTTTTCATTCCGAGGAATTGCCATGAAACACGTCCTGATCGCGCTCGCCCTCTGGCTCTGCGCCGTCGCCGGCTCCGCCACCGCCCAATCCTGCCCCGAGATCCGCTTCGCGCGCGGCGCCTCGTCCGGCGAGGTCTCGGGCCGCGTCACCGACAACGCGCCGCTCTGCTTCGTCTTCGGCACCGGCGCGGGCCAGACCGCGCGGTTGCAGCTTTTGGGCAGCGACAACACCTGCTTCACCATCCCGGGCGTGACCGACTGCCAGCAGGATTTCAGTTTCCGCACCAGCGCCGGCACCTACCGCGTCAATGTCTTCCAGCTGTTCCGGGCGCCCGCCTACGAGCAGTTCGCCCTGCGGCTGTCGATCCGATAAGCAACGAAAGTCGAAAGAAAAAGGGCCCCGGATGGGGCCCTTGAAAGGTTCGCTGACGGGGCTCGGTATTCTTACCGCTCGTTGTCTTCTGCCTGCGGCCCCGCCCGCGCAGGGTGACCGCGGCCACCCCAGATCCCTGGCAGGACGCGCATACGCCCTGCCCCGTTTCCTCAGCTGCAGCCGCTGGTCGAACCGCAGGTGTTGCACTTCATGCAGGTGCCGTTGCGCACCAGCGTGTAGTTGCCGCATTCGCCACACGGATCGCCCTCGTAGCCCTGCATCCGGGCCTTGGCGCGGGCGTCCATCGCCACCGCCGAGGTCGAGGTGCTGAGCGTCGCCACGGTGCTCTGCACCGCCTCGGCAGTCACCGCGCCGTGCGAGGCCACCGGGCCGGTGCCGGTGCGTTGGCCGCCCTGAAGCACCACCAGCTCCTGCGGCAGGCGCTTGCGGAGATAGCCCGTTGAAGAGATCTGCTTGAGCATCTCCAGCGAGCGCGCGGCGGTGTTCTCGGACAGTTCCTCGACATTCGACACGCTCTCTTCCTCGCCGCGGCCGAGATCGTCGAAGGTCGCCCCGGAGGGCTTCACATGCGCCAGATCGGTGCGGTCGAGATAGGAGACCGCCAGCTCGCGGAAGATGTAGTCGAGGATCGAGGTGGCGTTCTTGATGCTGTCATTGCCCTGCACCATGCCCGCGGGCTCGAACTTGGTGAAGGTGAAGGCGTCGACGAACTCCTCCAGCGGCACGCCGTATTGCAGGCCGACCGACACCGCGATGGCGAAGTTGTTCATCATGGCGCGGAAGCCGGCGCCTTCCTTGTGCATGTCGATGAAGATCTCGCCGAGGTTGCCGTCCTCGTATTCCCCGGTGCGAAGATAGACCTTGTGGCCGCCGACGATGGCCTTCTGGGTATAGCCCTTGCGGCGCTCGGGCATCTTGGTGCGGCCGGCGCGGATGACCTCCTTGACCACCACCTTCTCGACGATCTTCTCGGCGATGACCTGTGCCTTTTCCTGCGGCGTGCCGGTCTCGAGGGTCTCGAGCGCGTCGTCGTCATCCTCGACCAGCGCGGCGGCCAGCGGCTGGCTCAGCTTGGAGCCGTCTCGGTAGAGCGCGTTGGCCTTTACCCCCAGCGACCAGGACAGTTCATAGGCCTTCTGGCAATCCTCGACGGTGGCCGAGTTCGGCATGTTGATGGTTTTGGAAATCGCCCCGGAAATAAAGCTTTGCGCGGCGGCCATCATGTGGATGTGGCTGTTGACGGAGAGGTAGCGCTTGCCCTTCTTTCCACAGGGGTTTGCACAGTCGAAGATCGACAGGTGCTCGGCCTTGAGATGCGGCGCCCCCTCGAGGGTCATGGTGCCGCAGACATGGTCATTGGCAGCCTCGATGTCGGCCTTGGTGAAGCCGAGATGCTTCAGCAGGTCGAAGGTCGGGTCCGAGAGCTTCTCGGCCGGGATGTTCAGACCGTCGCGGCAGAACTCCTCGCCCAGCGTCCACTGGTTGAACACGAAGCGGATGTCGAAGGCGGTGCCGAGCGCGCGCTCGACCTTCTCGATCTGCGCCGGGCCGAAGCCCATGCCGATCAGCGCGGTGTGGTTGATGCCGGGCGCATTGCCGAGCGTGCCGTGGCCGACCGCGTAGCCCACGATCTCCTCGATCTGGCTGGAGCTGTAGCCGAGCTTCTCGAGCGCCGCCGGAACCGAGCGGTTGATGATCTTGAAGTAGCCGCCGCCGGCGAGCTTCTTGAACTTCACCAGAGCGAAGTCGGGCTCGATGCCGGTGGTGTCGCAATCCATGACGAGGCCGATGGTGCCGGTGGGCGCGATCACCGAGACCTGTGCGTTGCGGTAGCCGTGCTGCTCGCCGAGGCGCAGCGCCTCGTCCCAGGCGGATTTCGACAGCGCGATCAGATCCTGATCCGGGCAGTTGCCGTGGTCGAGCGCCACCGGCTTGACCGCCAGCCCCTCGTAGCCGTCGGTCTTGCCATAGGCGGCGGTGCGGTGGTTGCGGATGACGCGCAGCATGTGCTCAGCGTTGCGCTCATAGCCCGGGAAGCTGCCAAGCTCGCCGGCGATCTCGGCCGAGGTGGCGTAGCTCACGCCGGTCATCAGCGCGGTCAGCGCACCGCAGAGCGCGCGGCCCTCGTCGCTGTCATAGCTGTAGCCCATGTTCATCAGCAGGCCGCCGATATTGGCGTAGCCAAGGCCAAGGGTGCGGAAATCATAGGAGAGCTGGGCGATTTCCTTCGACGGGAACTGCGCCATCAGCACCGAGATTTCCAGCGTCAGCGTCCACAGACGCGTGGCGTGCATGTAGCTCTCGGCGTCGAACTTGCCGCCCTTGAGGAAGGTCAGCAGGTTCATCGAGGCCAGGTTGCAGGCCGTGTCGTCGAGGAACATGTATTCCGAGCACGGGTTCGAGCCGCGGATCTCGCCATCTGCCGGGCAGGTGTGCCAGGCATTGACGGTGTCGTGGAACTGGATGCCCGGATCGGCGCAGGCCCAGGCCGCGTGGCCGATCTGCTCCCAGAGCTCCTTGGCGTCGACGGTCTTGGCGACGCTGCCATCGGTGCGGCGCACCAGCTCCCAGGGCGCGCCCGTCCGCACCGCCTCGAGGAAGGCATCGGTGACGCGGATCGAGTTGTTGGAGTTCTGGCCCGAGACGGTGGCATAGGCCTCGCTGTCCCAGTCGGTGTCATAGGTCGGGAATTCGATCGAGCCGTAGCCTTGCTTGGCATAGTCGAGCACGCGCTTGATGTAGGTCTCGGGGATCGCGACCTTCTTGGCCTCGCGGATCGCCTTCTTCAGCGCGGTGTTTGCATTGGCCTCGTAGGCATCGCTCTCGAGCCCGTCCCACGACCGGATCGCGTCGAAGATGCCGTTGAGCATCTTCTCGTGCATCTTCGAGCCAGCGACGATGCTGGCGACCTTCTGCTCTTCCTTGACCTTCCAGTTGATGAAATCCTCGATATCCGGGTGATCGGCATCGACGATGACCATCTTGGCGGCGCGGCGCGTGGTGCCGCCCGACTTGATCGCACCGGCGGCGCGGTCGCCGATCTTGAGGAAGCCCATCAGGCCCGACGACTTGCCGCCGCCCGAAAGGCGCTCGTTCTCGGCGCGCAGGCTGGAGAAGTTGGTGCCGGTGCCGGAGCCATACTTGAACAGGCGCGCCTCGCGCACCCAGAGATCCATGATGCCGCCATCGCCGACGAGGTCATCTGCCACGGACTGGATGAAGCAGGCATGCGGCTGCGGGTGCTCGTAGGCCGATTTCGACTTGGTCAGCTTGCCGGTCTTGTGATCGACATAATAGTGGCCCTGCCCCGGACCATCGATGCCGTAAGCCCAGTGCAGGCCGGTGTTGAACCATTGCGGGCTGTTGGGCGCCGCGGTCTGGCTCGCCAGCATGTGGCGCATCTCGTCGTAATAGGCCTGGGCGTCGTCCTCGGAGGTGAAATAGCCGCCCTTCCAGCCCCAGTAGGCCCAGGCGCCGGCGAGCCGGTCGAAGACCTGCTTGGCCGAGGTCTCGCCGCCGCGGGGCGCATCCTTGTCGGCCGGGACCGAGCGCCAGAGGAACTCGGGCACGTCCTTCTCGGCGACCTTCTTGAGATCGGAGGGCACGCCGGCCTTGCGGAAGTATTTCTGCGCGATGACGTCGGAGGCAACCTGGCTCCACTTCGCGGGCACTTCAAGTTCGTCGAGTTTGAAGACGGTTGAGCCGTCAGGGTTGCGGATCTCCGACGTCGTGGTGACGAACTCGATGCCCGCGTAAGCGTCCTGGCCGGCCTGCGTGTACTTTCTCTCGATCTTCATCGCTGTTCTGCCCTCAGCTGCCCAAATCTCCTGCCGAGCAGCAGACACAGCGTCTCCGGGCAGCGACGGATGCAAATCCGCCCCTGTCGGGCCATTCTGTCAAACTGCTGGCTCGGTCTGTCCCCGCCGGGAACCACTATATGTTGTGATCTCACGTCCGGCCCCCACAAACTGACGCAAGAGACCGGAATGGGTCAACGGGTTTTTTCGGGGCCGTCCCATATATTTTGCGTTGTGCGCCGAGCCCCCTACAAGGGGTATGGGTTGTTCCAGAGTCGTCCACACCCAAGGGAAAATCGGCCTTGAGCCGCCGAATAAGGAAAATCTTCGCCTGACCGGCGACTTATCCACAGCTGTTGAGAACTGCCCTGAGCATATCTCCCGGAAATCCATGACATTCCTGCAACAGCGGTGTTTCACGCGTCATGCGGAAACAATCGCCGAAAAACCGGGCAGCGGCCGGGATCGACGATCAAGAGATCGCGATTGCCCAGCCAAGCGACCGGAATCACGTCGAACTGTTCAGCATGTGAGGAGAGTGGTCGGGGCGGCGAGATTCGAACTCACGACCTTCTGTACCCAAAACAGACGCGCTACCAGGCTGCGCTACGCCCCGACAGGCTCCGCATAAAGCGAAGCCCGAAGATTGAAAAGAGTGAATTCGCCGGGCCGCGCTACTCGCAGGGCCAGACGGGATCGCCGCTGATCGCCGGATGCATCATCTCGGTGCCCTCGGCGATGCCGAGCTGGGCCGCCATGCCGCCGTTGATCTCGAGCACGTATTGCACCGGGCCGCCGCTCGGGATCGGCGTCTCGTCATGAGGGATGGCCATCTGGTGCACCTTGACCACCCGGCCCTGTGCATCGGCAAAGATCATGTCGAGCGGAATGAGCGTGTTCTTCATCCAGAACGCGGTCGGGCGCTCCGTCTCGTAGACGAACAGCATCCCCGCGCCCGGCGGCATCTGCTCGACGAACATCAGCCCCTGGGCGCGCTCCTCGGCATCGTCGGCAACCTCGACGCGCAACCGCACGCTCCCCCAGTCGCCACGCAGCCAGATGGCATCGTCGCGGCAGGACTGGGCGGAGAGCGGGCCGCTCAGAAGGGCGGCAAAGATCAGTGTGAGGAAAGAGTAAGTGCGGCTTCCCATGCATTTACCTCGGTGGCCATCTGGCCACGCTTGCCATTAATCACACGGATTGCAAGCGCTTCCCCGGGCTGCAGGTCGGCCAGGCCGGACCGGCGCAACACTTCGATGTGAATGAACACATCGTCCGAGCGACCGAACACGTTGGCGAAGCCGAAGCCTTTTGCCTTGTCGAACCATTTCACCCGCGCCGGCTCGAGCGGAGCGGCACGCATCACCTCGGGATCGACATCCTCGAAATCTGCCAGCGGGGCACCTGCCGGTGCCTCGGGCGGTTCGATCCTGCGCACTTCGGTGGCCTGAATGCCCCGATCCGTGCGCTGCGCTGCCACTTCGATTCGCGCCCCGTCGGCCACAGAACTCTGGCCGAAATTCCGGAGGACGTTTGCATGAAGCAGGATGTCGGGCCCGCCTTCATCGGCGATTACAAAGCCAAATCCCTTTACGGGATCGAACCACTTTACCTTTCCGAGAACGCCAAACGTCTCTTCGTCATGCTGTGTCAACTGTGTTTCCATTGGTCGTCATGCGTATCCCCAGTTCCCTCTTGCGACATACGGGGCAGCAATTGCAAGCCTGCACAACTTATATTTGCAAAGCTGTGCAGTTCACGTGACGCGAAATTCACGGATTGAGACGTTCGACGTCCCACGGATCGGCAATCGACCGCCGACGCCACACGAAACGATCATGCAACCGGAAGGCGCCATCGGCCCAGAGTTCGATCTCCAATGGGGCGATCCGGAATCCGCCCCAGAATGGCGGGCGTTTCGGCATAGGTCCGTGTGTCGCAGTGATTTTCGCCACTTCGGCCATCAGCGCGGCCCGCGACGCCAGCGGCTGCGACTGTTGCGAGGCCCAGGCCCCGAGGCGCGATTTGAGCGAGCGGCTGTTGTAGTACTCGTCGGCTTTCGCCCCGTCCTCACGGCTCACGAGCCCGCGCACCCGGACCTGCCGGCGCAACGATTTCCAATGCATCACGAAGGAAGCCTTGCCGCTTTCCGCGAGTTCCCGGCCCTTGGCACTACCATAATTGGTATAGAACACGAAGGCGTCGGCCTCGATCTCCTTGAGCAGCACCATGCGCACATTGGGCAGCCCGTCGGGGTCCACCGTGGCCAGCGCGATGGCGTTGGGATCGTTGATCTCGGTCTTCTCGGCCTCGGCGAGCCAGCTGCGGGCGATCGCGAACGGGTCGTCCCCCGCGAAGATCCCTGTGCGGTCGGACATATCGGTTCTCCTTCACCTGCGATGACAGCGCAAACCCTTGAAGCCGTTCCGGGCTTGCCCTAAAGGGTTTCGGACACAGAAATGCCGGGCGGAGATAGGAAATGTCAAACACTCTGATGGCGGGCAAGCGCGGCCTGATCATGGGCCTCGCCAACGACAAATCAATCGCCTGGGGCATCGCCAAGGCACTTCGGGACGCCGGCGCCGAGCTCGCCTTCTCCTACCAGGGCGACGCCCTGAAGAAGCGCGTCGATCCGCTGGCGGCTCAGCTCGGCAGCGATATCGTCCTGCCCTGCGATGTCGGCGACGAGGCCTCGATCGACGGGCTCTTCGACGGGCTGAAGGAGCGCTGGGACAGCCTCGACTTCATCGTCCACGCCATCGGCTTCTCGGACAAGAACGAGCTGCGCGGCCGCTATGTCGATACCAGCCGCGACAACTTCAAGCTGACGATGGACATCTCGGTCTATTCGTTCACCGCCGTCATGCAGCGGGCCGAGAAGATGATGACCAATGGCGGCTCGGCCCTGACCCTGACCTATTACGGTGCCGAGCGCATCATGCCCCATTACAACGTCATGGGCGTGGCCAAGGCGGCGCTCGAGGCCTCGGTGCGCTACCTCGCCGAGGATCTCGGCCGCGACGGCATCCGCGTCAACGCGATCTCCGCCGGCCCGATCAAGACGCTGGCCGCCTCAGGCATCGGCGATTTCCGCTACATCATGAAGTGGAACGAGTACAACTCGCCGCTGCGCCGCAACGTGACCATCGACGATGTCGGCGGCTCGGCGCTCTACCTGCTGTCGGATCTCGGCGCCGGCGTCACCGGCGAGACCCATCACGTCGATGCGGGCTATCACATCGTCGGCATGAAGGCGCCCGACGCGCCGGACATCACCAAGGGCTGAGGAGGAGCTCGCATGACCAACGACCTTCTGCCGCATGAAAAGGGCTTCCACGTCAGCTGGGACCAGCTGCACCGCGACGCGCGGGCACTGGCCTGGCGGCTCCAGGGCCACGGCCCGGCGGAGGGCGGCTGGAAGGCGGTGGTGGCGATCACCCGGGGCGGCATGGCCCCGGCCATGATCATCGCCCGCGAGCTCGACATCCGCACCGTCGATACGATCAGCGTCAAGAGCTACCACTCGGGCGGCGGCAAGGCCGATCAGCGGCGCGAGGCGCAGGTGCTGAAATCGCCCGACGCAGCGCTGGTGGGCGATGGCGACGGCATCCTGATCATCGACGACCTGGTCGACAGCGGCAAGACGCTCGAGCTGGTCCGCAGCCTCTATCCCAAGGCGCATGTGGCGACGGTCTATGCCAAGCCGATGGGCAAGCCGATGGTCGACAGCTACATCACGGAAGTCAGTCAGGACACCTGGATTTTCTTCCCGTGGGACATGGCGCTGCAATACGTGAAGCCCTATCGCGGCGACTCCGACTGAGCACCAATTTTTTCGTATGAAAAATTTCGCCCCGCGCCCGATCAAGGCGCGGGGCGTTTTCGTGCTTAGAGCGCCGCCTTCAGGGTCTCCTGCCACGGCGTGGTCGGGCGGCCGAGCAGGGTCGAGAGCGTCTTGTCTTCGCTGAAGAGGCCGCCCTGCGAGGCGCCCTTCTCGCTGTCGGCCAGCATCTCGGCCACCGGCGCCGGCAGGCCCGCGCCGATCAGCGCCGCCTGGTAGGCCTCCGCGCTCATGTCGGTATAGCCGATCTCCTTGCCTGCGAGCGTCGATAGCTCGGCGGCAAACTCGGGCAGGCTGTAGGCGCTGTCGCCGGCCAGCTCGTAGACCGTTCCCGAGGCGGGCAGTTCGCCGCTCAGCACGATGGCCGCGGCCTCGGCATAGTCGGCGCGAGTGGCGCTCGAAACCCGGCCCTCGCCGATGGTGCCGATCATGCCGCCATGCTCCAGCGCGGTCGGCACGCCCATGGTGTAGTTCTCGGTGTACCAGCCGTTGCGCAGCAGCGCGTAGGGCAGACCTGAGGCCGCCAGCGCCTGCTCCGTCGCGACGTGCTCGGCGGGCAGCACCGTCAGCGGTGAGCTGTCGGCCTTGAGGATCGAAGTATAGGCGATGAAGCCCACGCCTGCGGCCTTCGCGGCATCGATGACGTTGCCATGCTGCGCGGCGCGCTGGCCGACCTCGCTCGAAGACACCAGCAGCAGCCGCTCGACGCCCGCAAACGCCGCTTCCAGCGCCGCCGGATCATCGTAGGAGGCGACGCGGACGCTCACGCCCTTGGCTTCCAGCGGGCCCGCGGCCTCGGGTCGGCGCACCAGTGCCCCGATCTCGCCCGCCGGCACGCGGGACAGAAGTGCGTCGATGACAAGGCCGCCGAGCTGGCCGGAGGCGCCGGTGACGAGGTATTTGAGCGATTGCGACATGGGGAGATCCTTTCCTTGGTATTCGGTCTATAACCGTGATATGGTCTCTTATGTAGACCTCATATCGATGCCTGTGAAGGAGGCACATTTTCATGACTAGGGAACATCGAGGTAACCCCGACGGCATCGAGATCCTGCGCCAGCTTGCCGGGTTCGACGGCGCGCCGGACGATCCCGGAGTCTGCCCGGTGCGCGACGTGCTCGACCGGGTCGGCCAGAAATGGACGCTTCTGCTGCTCATCGCGCTCACCACCGGGCCCAAGCGCTTCTCGGCGCTGCAGCGGCAGGTGGGCGACATCTCCAAGCGCATGCTGACCCAGAGCCTGCGCCAGCTCGAGCGCGACGGGCTGATCTCGCGGCAGGTCTTCCCGACCAAGCCGCCCTCGGTGGAATACGCGCTGACCGAGCTCGGCCAGTCGGCGCTGGAGCCGATCGCCATCCTGACCGACTGGGCCGACCGCAACCACGCCCGCATCCGCGCCGCGCGCGCGTCCTTCGACACCGCCGACGCCTGAGGAAAAGGCCCGACCGAAAGCTCCGCCACGGCGGGCCTTTCCCCCCTCCGACCGGCCTGATAGCGTGCGCCGAAATCACGCCGGATCCGACCAAATGACCCATCTCAGCCGCACCCAGTCCACCTTCACGCCGCCGGTCCCCGAGGCCAAGCGCTGGATCGAGGGCGTGTCCTTTCCCGCCGACCGTCCGCTGATCAACGTAAGCCAGGCCGCGCCGGTGGATCCGCCGCCCGCCGCCCTGCGCCGCGCCATGGCCGAGGCGATGGAGGAGCCCGAGACCCATCTCTACGGGCCCGTGCTCGGCCTGCCGGCGCTGCGCGAGGCGCTGGCGCGCGACTGGAGCGCGCATTACGGCGCCGAGGTCGGCGCCGACCGGGTCGCGATCACCGCAGGCTGCAACCAGGCCTTCGCCGCCACCATGGCCGCCATCGCCGGCGAGGGCGACGAGGTGCTGCTGCCGACACCGTGGTACTTCAATCACAAGATGTGGCTCGACATGCAGGGTGTCCGGACCGTGCCGCTGCCCACCGGCGACGACCTGCTGCCTGATGCTGAGACCGCCCGCGCCCTGCTCACCGATCGCACCCGCGCCATCGTGCTGGTCTCGCCCAACAATCCCGGCGGCGTCGAATACCCGGCCGAGACCCTGCGGGCGCTCTACGATCTCGCCCGCGCGCAGGGCATCAAGCTCATCGTCGACGAGACCTACAAGGATTTCGACAGCCGCTCCGGCGCGCCGCATGACCTGCTGAGCCAACCTGGCCACCAGGACACGCTGATCCAGCTCTACAGCTTCTCCAAGGCCTACCGCCTCACGGGCCACCGCGTCGGCGCGATCATCGCCGAGCCGGGGCTGCTCGAGGAGGTGGAAAAATTCCAGGACACGGTGGCGATCTGCGCGCCCCAGCTCGGACAGATCGCGGCGCTCTGGGGGCTCGAGAACCTGAGCCAGTGGGTCGCCGGCGAGCGCGACGAGATCCTCGCCCGGCGCAAGGCCATCACCGCAGAGTTCCCGCGTCTCGAGGCGCGCGGCTGGCGGCTCAAGGGGCTGGGCGCCTATTTCGCCTATGTCGAGCACCCGTTTGCCGAAGCCTCCGACGTGCTGGGGCGCAAGCTGGTGCACGAGGCCGGCATCCTCGCCCTGCCCGGCACCATGTTCGTGCCGCCCGAGGACCCGGCCGGCGCCCGGCATTTCCGCTTTGCCTTCGCCAATCTCGACGCCGACGCCATCACAGTGCTGTTCGACCGGCTCGACGCGCTGGACTGGCCCCTTGCGGGGACCGACGGCCCGGCATAGACACGGGCGCCAGAACCATAAGGGGAAGAGGCAGTCATGGCGCGCGGAAAAGGCGGCATCACCAAGTACATCGTCTGGGCGATCCTGATCGCCTCCTTCGTCGGTTTCGGCGCCTTCGGCACGGTGAATTTCTCCGGCGGGGTCGGCAATATCGGCTCGGTCGGTGACACCACGATCTCGACCAGCGACTATGCCCGCGCGCTGCAATCCGAGCTGCGCGCCCTGCAGGCCCAGACCGGCCAGGCGGTGACGGTGGAGCAGGCGCGCCAGTCTGGTCTCACCGACCAGGTGCTGGCCCAGGTGGTGACCAATGCCGCGCTCGAGGACGAGACCAACCGCATCGGCCTCTCGGTCGGCGACGAGCGTGTCGCGGAAGACCTGCGCAACGTGCAGGCCTTCAACGGCCCCGACGGCAGCTTCGACCGCAGCGCCTATGCCTACGCGCTGCAGAATGCCGGGCTTAACGAGGGCGAGTTCGAGGAAAACCTGCGCCGCGATGCCGCGCGGTCGATCCTCAGCGCCGCGGTGATTTCGGGCACCACCCTGCCCGACGCCTATGTCGACACGCTGCTCGAATATATCGGCGAGAGCCGCGCCTTTACCTGGGCGACGCTCGAGCGCGACGCGCTCAGCACCGGCCTGCCGGTGCCCTCCGAGGACGAGCTGCAGGCGTGGTACGACGACAATATCGACCGCTTCACCCTGCCCGAGACCAAGGTCATCACCTTCGCCTGGCTGACGCCCGACATGATCGTCGACACCGTCGAGGTCGAGGAAGACGCCCTGCGCGCCGCCTACGAGGAGCGCGCCGAGGAGTTCAACCTGCCCGAGCGCCGGCTGATCGAGCGCCTTGTGTTCAGCACCGAGGCCGAGGCCCAGGCCGCCGCCGACCGCATCTCCTCGGGCGAGGCGGATTTCGAGACCGTGGTCGAGGATCGCGGCCTTGCGCTGATCGACACCGACATGGGCGACGTGACCCGGGACACGCTGGGCGAGGCCGCCGAGCCGGTGTTCTCCGCCGAGGTCGGCGACGTTGTGGGCCCCGCGCCCTCCTCCTTCGGCCCGGCGCTCTACCGCGTCAACGGCGTGCTGCCGGCGCAGGAGACCCCCTATGAAGAGGCCGTGCCGGACCTGCGGGATTCGCTGGTGCTCGACCGCGCCCGCCGGGTGATCGAGGGCATGGCCTCGACCATCGACGACGAGCTCGCCGGCGGCGCCACGCTGGAAGAGCTGGCCCAGGACACCGACATGGAGCTCGGCCAGATCGACTGGACCGCCAGCACCGACACCGGCATCGCCGGCTACCAGGCCTTCCGCGAGGCCGCTGCCGCCGTGGCCGAGGGCGATTACCCGGCCATCGACCAGCTGGGCGATGGCGGCATCTTCGCGCTGCGGCTCGACGAGCTGCGCGCCCCCGCCCCGGCCCCCTTCGAGGACGTGCGCGACCGTGTCGAGGAGCTCTGGGAGCAGGAGCAGGCCACCGAGGCGCTGCTGGGCCAGGCCGAGGACATCGCCACCCGCATCTCCGAGGACCAAAGCTTCGGCGAGAACGGGCTCGAGCCCACCGCCGAAAGCGGCCTGACCCGCGAGTCGCGCGTTCAGGGCCTGCCCGGTGCGGTGCTCGAGGCGGTGTTCGAGATGTCTCCCGGCGAGGCCCGCGCGCTGCGCGGCACCGGCACGGCTCTGATCGTGCGGCTCGATGACGTGACGCCGGTCAACAAGGACGACCCGCAGATGCAGCAGCTTGCCAACGCCCTGCGCGATCAGGCGGCAAGCAGCGTCTCGCAGGATCTGTTCCGCGCGCTCAATGTCGACATCCAGTCGCGTGCCGGCATCAGCGTCGATCAGTCCGCGGTGAACTCCGTGCTCAGCACCCTGCAGTAAGGCACATCATGGCGACGCTCATCCCCGCTTTCGAAGACTTCGCCGCGGCTTACGAGGCCGGCAAGAACCAGGTGGTCTACGCCCGGCTCGCCGCCGATCTCGACACGCCGGTGTCGCTGATGCTCAAGCTGACCGGCGCCGCCAAGGACGCCTTCATGCTCGAGTCGGTGACCGGCGGCGAGGTTCGTGGCCGCTACTCGATCATCGGCATGAAGCCCGACGTGGTTTGGAAGTGTCATGGCGAGACGGCGCAGATCAACCGTCAGGCGCGCTTCGATCCCGAGGCCTTCGAGCCGGTGGAGAGCGATCCGCTGACCGCGCTGCGCGAGCTGATCGCGGAAAGCCGCATCGAGCTGCCCGAGGATCTGCCGCAGGCCTCCGCCGGGCTCTTCGGCTATCTCGGATATGACATGATCCGGCTGGTCGAGCACCTGCCCAACGTCAATCCCGACCCGCTGGGCCTGCCCGACGCGCTGATGCTGCGGCCCTCGGTCGTCGCGGTGCTCGACGGGGTCAAGGGCGAGGTCACCGTGGTGGCGCCGGCCTGGGTTCAGGGCGGTGTCTCCGCCCGCGCCGCCTATGCCCGCGCCGCCGAACGCGTGATGGACGCGGTGCGCGACCTCGAGCGCGCGCTGCCGCAGGCCAGCCGCGATCTCGGCGAGGCGCACGAGGCCGGCGAGCCGGTGTCGAACTTCACCCGCGAGAGCTACAAGGCCGCGGTCGAGACCGCCAAGGACTACATTCGCAAGGGCGACATCTTCCAGGTCGTGCCGGCGCAGCGCTGGACCCAGACCTTCCCGCTGCCGCCCTTCGCGCTCTACCGCTCGCTGCGGCGCACCAACCCGTCGCCCTTCATGTTCTACTTCAACTTCGGCGGCTTCCAGGTCATCGGCGCGAGCCCCGAGATCCTCGTGCGGGTCTTCGGCCGCGAGGTAACGATCCGCCCGATCGCCGGCACCCGTCCGCGCGGTGCGACGCCCGAGGAGGATCGGGCGCTCGAGGCGGATCTGCTGGCCGACAAGAAGGAGCTGGCGGAGCACCTGATGCTGCTCGACCTCGGCCGCAACGATGTCGGCCGGGTGTCGAAGATCGGCACCGTCCGCCCGACTGAGAAGTTCATCATCGAGCGCTACAGCCACGTGATGCACATCGTCTCCAACGTGGTGGGCGAGCTGGCCGAGGATCAGGACGCCCTGTCGGCCTTCTTCGCCGGGATGCCCGCGGGCACCGTTTCGGGCGCGCCCAAGGTCCGCGCGATGGAGATCATCGACGAGCTGGAGCCCGAGAAGCGCGGCGTCTATGGCGGCGGCGTGGGCTATTTCTCGGCGGGCGGCGACATGGACATGTGCATCGCGCTACGCACCGCCATCGTGAAGGACGAGAAGCTCTACATCCAGGCCGGCGGCGGCGTGGTCTATGACAGCGACCCGGAATCCGAGTACATGGAGACGGTGCACAAATCCAACGCCATCCGCCGCGCGGCGGCGGACGCGGCGCGGTTCACCTCCTCGGGGAACAGCTGAGACAGCAAGGAACGGGCCCGGTCGGGCCCGTTTTTTTCTTGCCTCTAGGGCTCACGCGTTGCGCTGCCCTCGACGCGGGCAGCGCTCAGACCAAGCCCGCAAGAACCCCCGGCAGCGCCTCCGGCAGATCCTCGGCGATCAGCCCTGGACCGAAGGCCCGCGCCGCCTCGACATGCAGCCACGCGCCCGCACCCGCCGCCTCGAACGGTGCCAGCGCGCGCGCCATCAGTCCGGCGATCAGCCCCGCCAGAACGTCGCCCGCGCCAGCCGTCGCCAGCCAGGGCGCCGCGCGCGCGCCGACGCCCGCGTTGACCGCGCAGCGCCCGTCCGGGGCAGCGATCACCGTGTCGGGCCCCTTGAGCAACACCACGCAGCCCGCCCGCCGTGCCGCCTCGCGCGCGGCGTCGACGCGGGAATAGGCGGGCCCGGCCTCGGCCACCTCGCGCAGCCGCGCCGCGAGATCGGGGAACAGGCGGGCGAACTCGCCGTCATGCGGGGTCAGGACGCAGCCCCGGTGCAGCAGCCCGAAGAGCTCGGCCGGATCGTCGGCGAAGGCGCTCAGCGCATCCGCGTCGAGCAGCGTCGGCCGCTCCACCTCGAGCGCCACCGGCACCAGCTCCTGCGCCCGCTCGATCCCGAGCCCCGGGCCGAGACAGAGCGCGTTGATCCGGTCATCCTCGAGCAGCTCCGCGAGCCCTTCCGCCCCCTCGACCCGGCGCAGCATCAGCGCGGTGATCTGCGCCGCGATCTCCATCTGTGCCGCACCCGGTGCGCCGAGCGTCACCAGCCCCGCGCCGACCCGGAGCGCAGCGCGCGCCGAGAGCCGCGCCGCGCCGGTGCGCCCGAAGCCGCCGCTCAGCACCAGCGCATGGCCGTGGCTGAACTTGTGCCCTCCGGCCTTGCCCAGCCCCGCGGGCGCCGTCACCTCACCGACCCGCTCGCCACGCGGCGCGCGCGAGCGGCGCGGCTCGAGCCCGATCGGTACGACGACCACCGTGCCACAGAGCTCCGGCCCCTCCGCCAGCACATGGCCGAGCTTGCGCGAGTGGAAGGTCACCGTCAGGTCGGCGGCCGCGGACGCTGCCTCAAGCACCTCGGGAAGACCCACGAAATGCTCGTCGCGCAGCACCCGGCCGCTATCGCTGCAGAGCCCGCTCGGCAGGTCGACGGCGACGATCAGCGGCGTCCAGTCCGGGCGCTCGCTGGCGCTCATCGCGGCCCCCTCGCCGCGCAGCTCCGCGAGATCGAGCAGCGTCACGCCGAGATCGGCGATCGGCCGGCTGAGCCCGGTGCCGAAAAGCGCGTCGACCACCAGCGCGGCGCGCCGGCTGGAGGCCTCGAAGCCGGGCTCGAGCGGCAGGATCCGGCCGATCTCGAGCCAGCGCTCGGCGTTGCGCCGCGCATCGGGCGGCAGCCGCTCGAGCACCCCGTAGAGGTAGAGCTCTACCTCCCAGCCACGCGCCACCAGAAGCCGGGCGATGACGAATCCGTCGCCGCCATTGTTGCCCGGTCCGCACAGGACAACCGCCCGGTGCGCCCGGCGCGCAAGCTCCGGCCAGTGCCGGAAAACCGCGTCCACGACGCCGGATCCGGCCCGCTCCATCAGCTCCAGACCGCTCACCTCGCCCGAGCTTATCGCTGCCGTCTCCACCGCGCGCATCTGCGCCGCTGTCAGGAGATCTGCCATGTCTTCCACCTCAAGTTTTCATTTCGCCCGTTTTGAAGGCATGTTGCGCAAAATTCACGCGGTCGATACAAATCGCTCTATGCACCCCCTGCCCCCGTAGGCTATCCGATTGTGGCCGCCGGGCAGAAATGATCTGGCAGGGTCCGACACGGGATTACGAGGAGAGATAGACCATGAAAAAGGTCGAGGCGATCATCAAGCCGTTCAAGCTCGACGAGGTCAAGGAAGCGCTTCAGGATGCTGGCATCCAGGGCCTTTCGGTTCTCGAAGTGAAGGGCTTTGGCCGCCAGAAAGGCCATACCGAGCTGTATCGCGGCGCGGAATATGTGGTCGATTTTCTGCCCAAGGTGAAGATCGAGGTCGTCCTGGATGACGAACTCGTCGACGCCGCCATCGAGGCCATCATCTCTGCCGCCAAGACCGACAAGATCGGCGACGGCAAGATCTTCGTGAGCCCGATCGAACAGGCCATCCGGATCCGCACCGGCGAATCCGGCTCGGACGCGCTCTAAGCGCATCCCGGGCGGCCGATAAAACAATCATACCGGACCCAAAGTCACAGAAAGGGAAGAAGGGAATGAGCATCAAGGACGTTCTCAAGCTGATGAAGGACGAGGAGGTCGCTTACGTCGACATCCGCTTCACCGATCCGCGCGGCAAGCTGCAGCACGTGACGGTGATTGCCGATGAGGTCGACGAGGATTTCCTCGAAGAAGGCTTCATGTTCGACGGTTCCTCCATCGCAGGCTGGAAGTCGATCGAAGCATCCGACATGAAGCTGATGCCCGACCCGGACAGCGTGTATATCGACCCGTTCTATGCCGAGAAGACTCTCTGCATCCACTGCTCGGTGGTCGAGCCCGACACCGGCGAAGCCTACGAGCGTGACCCGCGCGGCACCGCGATGAAGGCAGAGGCCTACCTCAAGTCCTCCGGCATCGGCGACACCGCGTTCATGGGCCCGGAAGCCGAATTCTTCCTGTTCGACGACGTGAAGTTCTCGGTCGCGATGAACAAGGTCTCCTACGAAGTCGACGCGCTCGACGCATCGTGGAACACCGACACCGACTACGAGATGGGCAACACCGGCCACCGTCCGGGCGTCAAGGGCGGCTACTTCCCGGTCAACCCGATCGACGACGCGCAGGACCTGCGCTCCGAGATGCTCTCGACCATGAAGCGCATCGGCATGAAGGTCGACAAGCACCACCACGAGGTGGCGTCGTGCCAGCACGAGCTTGGCCTGATCTTCGGCACCGTCACCAAGCAGGCTGACGAGCTTCAGAAGTACAAGTACATCATCCACAACGTGGCCCAGGCCTACGGCAAGTCGGCAACCTTCATGCCGAAGCCGATCGCCGGCGACAACGGCACCGGCATGCACGTGAACATGTCGATCTGGAAGGACGGCAAGCCGCTCTTCGCAGGCGACAAGTATGCCGACCTGTCGCAGGAAGCCCTGTGGTACATCGGCGGCCTGCTCAAGCACGCCAAGGCGCTCAACGCCTTCACCAACCCGTCGACCAACTCCTACAAGCGTCTGGTCCCGGGCTTCGAAGCCCCCGTGCTGCGCGCCTACTCGGCCCGCAACCGCTCGGGCTGCGTGCGTATTCCGTGGGCGGAATCGCCGAAGGCAAAGCGTGTGGAAGCCCGCTTCCCCGACCCGTCGGCAAACCCCTACCTGTGCTTCGCAGCGCTCCTGATGGCCGGCCTCGACGGCATCAAGAACAAGATCGATCCGGGCGAAGCCATGGACAAGAACCTCTACGACCTGCCGCCGGAGGAGCTGGAAGGCATCCCGACCGTCTGCGGCTCGCTGCGTGAGGCTCTGGACGAGCTGAAGGCCGACATGGACTTCCTGCTGGCCGGTGACGTGTTCACCAAGGACCAGATCGAAGGCTACATCGACCTCAAGATGGAAGAGCTCGAGCAGTACGAAATGACCCCGCACCCGGTCGAGTTCAAGCTGTACTACAGCTGCTGATCCTCGCGGAGAGTTTGGGAAAGGGCGCCTTCGGGCGCCCTTTTTCGTTGCTCCGGTGAAGCAGGTCGCCGCCCTTGGGGGCCTGCCGAATATGCGGCCTAATCACCCCTTGCAGGACCGAATGTTGACCGCGCCCCATGATTCGTGGTCGGTATTTGTCCCCATTGTTTCCCGACTATCGAAGATCCACCCGGATCCGCTCCACCGTTCTCACGAAGGCGCGACAACGCGACGACCGCTTCAAGAAACTGCGCCAGGACGCGGTTGCAAAACCGGTCAACCTGACGCTCTTTAGCACCAACCCTTTCGGGTAGGTTGAGACAAATCCGGACTAATTCCACGCCTTCGCGTCAGAATGTGGCCCTCGCACGGCAATTCATTGAAATTACGGCGAAATCATCCCGACCTTGGGCAGGACCGCGGCAGATCGGACCCGCCCGCACCGCAGACAGACCAGATTCTCACCCCAATCGAGACCAAGACTGAGTCTCGTGGGGATAGTCAAAACCAACAAAAACACTGCTCAGGAGTTCAAGATGACCCAAGGTTTCACGAGTACAGCCCGTCTTGTCTTCGCCGCCCGTTCGATCGTCGTTGTCGACGAGATCCAACAGATCATGCGCGATGCCCTGACGCATAACGATTTCTCTGTCGCAGGTTGCGACATGACCGACACCGCCGCCCTGTCCTTCGCCACATCCGGCGGCGACTGGGAGGCCCGCATTCATCACGAGGGCGACGAGGTCGTGCTGCACGTCACCGCCCCGCGCGAAGACGCAGCCCTGCTGACGCCGCTGGCGCATGTCGCCTTCGCCCTCGTCGAAGCCCTGCCCGTCGCCCATGTGATCTGGGCCGGCACCGAGCTCCGCCTGCCACGTGAGCGCTTCCTGGCCCAGCTCGCGCCCGCCTGCGCTGCACAGCAGCCCGTGCAGGCCGCCGAGCCTGAGCGCCTGCGCCCGCGCCGCGTCAAGCTCGAGCACGGCCAGGCCCGCACCCAGCGCCTGAGCCAGAAGGATGTCCTGGCCCGGACCCTGCCGGTCGCCAAGAAGGCCCGGCGGCAGCCCACGGCGCAGACCAAGCGCACCGAGGCACATTACCAGGCCTATGATCGCCGCCTGCGCAGCGCGCTGGTCGCCCCGGTCCAGAAGATCGAGATGGCCGACCTGCCGCGCGAGCAGCCCGAGGCCGCGGAACCGGCGAGCGTCTCGAGCTGGGCGCTTTCGGTGGGCGTCGCCACGATCTCGCTGCCGCTGGCCGTGCCGCTTCTGGCCTACAACGCCACCAGCGCCTTCCCGCAGCAGCGCCGCATGCTCGCCACCGGGATCGCCGGCCTGTTCGTGGCTCTGGATGCAACGGGTGTCGCGGCCGGTCTGCTTGGCAGCTACTGAGCCGGTCGCGCGGATCCGGGCCCAAGGTGGGAGGGCCCGGATCGCGATATTCGGGGCGCCCTGCGCGAAACGAGGGTTGCGAGCGATGCGCGAGACATTTCTGTTTGCCGCGTCCGGGTGCTGGGCTACCGTTCTCCTCAACTCAGAGTGAATTGGAGAACCAAGAATGTTCCGCCGGGTATTCAGACTTGCCGCAGCCATGACCCTCGGGCTCGCCACGGCAGGCACGGTGCAAGCCGCCACATGCGGCAACAACGCCAGCGGCTTCAGCGCCTGGAAGCAGGAATTCGCCGCCGAGGCGCAGCGCGCTGGCGTTGGTCAACGTGGCCTTCAAGCGCTTATGAACGCGCAATATTCCACCACGACCATCGCTGCCGACCGCAACCAGAAGGGCGTGAAATACGCGCTCAACGATTTCATTCGAATCCGGCTTGGCTCGCTCGACGGCTTCGCCGCCACGGGGCGCAAGCGGGTGCAGGCCAACCCGCAATTCTACGCCGCGATCGAGCAGCGCTATGGCGTGCCCGCGGGAATCCTCGTGGCGATTCACGGCATGGAGACAGGCTTCGGCCGCAGCATGGGCAACGTCCCGGTGGTGTCCTCGATCAGCACCGTGGCCTATGATTGCCGCCGCTCCTCGTTCTTCACGCCGCACGCGTTGGCGGCGCTGCAGATGGTCGACCGCGGCATGCTGGCGCCCAACCAGAAGGGCGCCGCCCATGGCGAGCTGGGCCATACCCAGTTCCTTCCGGGCAACGCCATGCGCTACGGGGTCGACGGAAATGGCGACGGCCGCGTCGATTTCTACAACCAGTGGGACGCGCTGGCCTCGACCGCGAATTTCCTGCGCCAGAAGGGCTGGCGACCGGGTCAGCCCTACCAGCAGGGCACGGCCAATTTCCGCGTGCTGAACGAGTGGAACGCCGCCACCGTCTACCAGCAGGCCATCGCCCTCTCGGCCGAGCGCATCGACCGCTGACAGGTGCAACTCCAGCCGCGGGGCCCCGGCTCCGCGGCGCCAACCCGGCCCGCCCGTTCCGGCCCGGATGCCCGCCCGGTTCCGCCGCGCATCGCGGCCACCTCGCGGATGGTTAAGGACGCATTAACGACACCCCCGCGTCGACAATATGCCTAATTTGATATGTATTCTGTGAAAATCTAATGTTTTAAGTGAGTTCAGGGAGTCCCGGGTTTTGGGATACGCAGAGACACCGCATGCGGGCATTTTCTTGACCCACGATGTCGCGCTGAATGACAGGCAACTGCTCAGCGACGCCGCCCAGGTTCTGCGACGGCTCGATACCCGGTCAGGCCGCCCGATCCGCCGCTCGAACAAGCGCGCCGCGATCATGGCAGATCATTTCGGCATTTCGGTCAAGGTCCAGCGCATCCCGGATGACGCCCCCTATCTCTCGATCCGCATCCTGCTGCGCAAGGGCGAGATGTCGGACGAGACGCTGGCGCGGCGCATCCTTGCCCAGACCGTGCGCGGGATGCTGTCGCACATCCCGGTGGATTCGATCGACTGGTTCGATTGCGAGACGCTGATCGAACCCGACGATTTCCGCGAGATGTTTGGCCAGCCGGTGCCCGACAACCAGTACAATCCGACCCAGCCCCCGCACATGGATTTTGCCCTGAGCGAGCATCTGCGCGAGATGATGGCGGTCGACGACGACGAGGGCCCGGCCCTGCTCGCCGAGACCGCGGAGGTCGCCGGGAGCACCGACGAGCCCGCCACAGGCGCGCAGGAGCGCCGGCAGGCGCCGGATCGGCGCGCCGACACCCGCACACCCGCTCGGCCCCGCAAGCGTCGTTTCGGCCTCGTCTTGCTGCCGTTCCGCGCGCTGACGTTCTTCTGGAGCCTGTGGCGCGGCATGGATCTGCGGCTGGTGAGCCGGGTTCTCGTGCTGGTCGCGCTGGCCATCGTGTTCGCGAACACCGACATCCTGCGCGACGTCCTCAACCAGCTGACGCGCTGAGCGCGAGGGCGCGGGCCCGCTCCATCACGTAGGTGTGGATCGAGAACACCACCGCGCGGGTCTCGGGCAGCCGCACTAGGCATTGCCGCTCGGAGCGGAAATAAGCCGCGGTGGCGGGATCGGCGCGGTCGGTGTTGTCGCGCCGGGGGCCGGGCTGGAACAGCGTCGGGTCGTTGTACCACAGCCGGTTGAAGCGCATCAGCGGACGCCCCACCTGCACCCCGTCGAAAAGCCGCTGCACCCGCGCCGCGATGGCATCGTCATACTCGGGGATCGGGATGTGGATCTCGACCAGCGGGCGCATCACCTTCTGCGCCAGCCGCCAGCCGGCGGGAAAGCACAGCACCGCGCCGGTGAGCACGTGCTCCGCCTCGCCCTCCGCCTTCTCGAGCAGGCAGAAATCCTCCTGCACCAGGCGCCCCAGCGTGCCCATCGGGTCCTCGCGATCGAGCGTCACCTGCGTGCCGTCGGGCCGGGTGACGCGCGCACCGTCGCGGGAGAACCCCTCGGGCAGATGCGCGAGCACGACCTCGAGCAGCTCGTCCGCCGCCGGACGGGCGCGCTCGGAGAGCGCCAGCACCGCGTCGCGATTGGTGTTGAGGAGACGCTCCCGGTCGGCCATCTGGCCGGCATAGGCCTCGTCGACGAGGAGCCAGTCGGACATGGCGATGGGGCCGATATTCGGCAGCGGCCGCGAGGTCGAAAGATCGAAGGGAAGGCGCTCTTGCAGGGTCATGCCAAAGGGCTAGCGCCGGAGCGGGCTTGCCGCAAGATGCGGCAGCGTCGCGGCAAAGGAAAAGCGGCGCGGGAAACTCCCGCGCCGCTCTCGATGCTTCACTGTGAGGCGGAGGCTCAGCCGCGGGCGCGGCCCAGGGCCTTCCAGGACAGCGGCAGGATCAGCGCGGCCAGGGCCAGCTTGATCGCGTCTCCGACGAGGAACGGGGTCAGGCCCCACTCGAGGATCGGCTTGTCCCAGCCGTAGAGCATGCCGAGCCAGATCAGGCCGGGCACGTAGATCAGCGCGTTGCCCAGCAGCATCGCACCGGCCATCTTGGGCGCCGAGCGGTCCCAGCCGGCGCGCGCCAGCGTGCCGAGCAGCAGGACGGCCATCACGTAGCCCACGAGGTAGCCGCCGGTGCCGCCCATCATGTAGGCGAAGCCGTTGAGCTCGGCCGAGCTGCCGGCGAAGACGTCGAAGCCGAGCGCACCCACCAGCATGTAGCCGAGGATGGTCACGAGGCCGAGCCGCGCGCCATAGGCGGCGCCGAGGGTCAGCACGCCGAAGGTGCCCATGGTGATCGGCACCGGCCACATAGGCACCTTGATCTTGGCCATGATCGCCAGGAAGGCGATGCCGGCCACCACGAGAGCGGCCTGCTTGAGGCGCAGGGCGGTGCCGTCCGTGGCACCGAAGCTTTCCACCAGAACGGAGCGGTTCTGTGCGATGGTCATCGGGTGTCCCCCTTGTTTCATCTCCATTCCTTGAGTTTCTGCACCATGGCGAAGACCATCGCAAGCCGTCATCACCCTGTCATGCACGCTTAATTTGCAAACCGTGAGTTTGCAGCGGCAAAGCCCGCGGCGCCCACCGACGCCTCGAAACCTGCCTGTTACCGCCACCGGGAGGCAGACCGGGCTTGCCTGCGCGGCGGCGCGATGTCAGGTCTGGTGCGGTCCGAAGCTTTCGAGGCGCCGATGTCCACGCCGGTCTCATCCATCCGCAATCTCGGCCCCGCCGTCGAGGCCGCCTGCGCCCGCGCCGGCATTCCCGACGCCGAAACGCTGCGCGAGATCGGCGCGCATGACGCCTATGGCCGGATGCTGCGCACCGGCACCAAGGCGCATTTCATCAGCTACTACGTGCTGCACATGGCCTTGCAGGGCCGTCCGTGGAACGATTGCCGCGGCAAGGAGAAGGACGATCTGCGCGCCCGCTTTGATGCGCTCTGCGCCGAGATCGCCGGCCGGGGCGAGGCGCTCTCCGGCATCGAGGCGGTGCTCGACGAGATCGGCGTCATCGCGCGGCGCAAGGGGCCCTGAACCGGGCTCTCCTCCGCCCTCACGGGCGCTCCTCGAGGCGCGGGTCGGAACTCGGCAGGCGGGTTTTACGTTGATTGGCGAAACGTAACACGCAACGGAGGCCCGTCCCCATGGACCTTATCCGCATCATCGCCGCCATCCTGCTGCCGCCGCTCGGCGTCTTCCTGCAGGTCGGTCTCGGCAAGCATTTCTGGATCAACATCCTGCTCACGCTCCTGGGCTACATCCCCGGCATCGTCCACGCCGTCTGGATCATCGCCCGGACGCCGCAGCACGCGTGATCGCCATGTCGCGTCGTGAAACCTTCGAACGGGTCGAGCGCGTCGAGCGCTTGGCACGCCGCCTCGACCGCGCCTTCCGCCTGCCCTTCACCAAGATCCGGCTGGGCTGGGATTCGATCCTCGGCCTCGTGCCGGGCATCGGTGACACGCTGGCGCTTGCCCCGGCCGCCTGGATCGTCAACGAGGCCCGCGAACTCGGCGCACCGAAGGCGTTGTTGGTGCAGATGAGCTGGAACGTCGCGGTGGACTGGGCGATCGGCCTGCTGCCGCTGATCGGCGACATCATGGATGTGGGCTACAAGGCCAACATGCGCAACGCCGCGCTGCTGCGCCGCTGGGCGGAGGAATATTACCGGACCGCCGGCGAAGGCCGGGCCGAGGCGCCCGACTACCAGGGGGCTGAGCTGGCCTGATGGCATGAGCCAAGCAAAGAAAAACGGGCGCCCCGCGGGGCGCCCGTTTTGAATCTCGTAAAAGGTCCGAAAAGGCGGCTCAGCCGACCAGTTCGAGGCCCGAGAAGAAATAGGCGATCTCGACCGCGGCGGTCTCCGGGGCGTCGGAGCCGTGCACCGAGTTCTCACCGACCGACTCTGCGAACTCTGCGCGGATGGTGCCTTCGGCGGCATCGGCCGGGTTGGTGGCGCCCATCACTTCGCGGTTCTTGGCAATCGCGCCTTCACCTTCCAGCACCTGCACAACGACCGGCGCGGAAGCCATGAACTCGCAGAGTTCGTCGTAGAACGGGCGCTCGGCATGCACCTTGTAGAACTCGCCGGCCTGCGCCTTGGTCATCTGGATGCGCTTCTGTGCGACGATGCGCAGACCCGCTTCCTCGAACTTGGCGTTGATCTTGCCGGTCAGGTTGCGGCGGGTGGCGTCGGGCTTGATGATCGAAAAGGTCCGTTCGAGGGCCATGTCTGTCTCCATTGAAAAGCCGGGCAGCTGGCCCGGCCGGTATTCGCTGCTGTGGGCGTTAGCATGGCAGAGGCGCCTTGGAAAGACCCGAGCCGTCGCCCCGGGCGGCAGGTTTCGGCCTGCGAGGGGCCAGCCCCTCGCGCTCCCCGGGATATTTCCAGCCAAGAGAAGATCATGGGGGATTTCCGTGCCGCGGCACCTCTGCTAGAGCGCGGAGATGCTCAGGATCGATGATATTTCCTATTCCGTCGAGGGGCGGCCCCTGTTCGAGGGCGCCTCCGCGGTGATTCCCGCCGGCCACAAGGTCGGCCTCGTTGGCCCCAATGGCGCCGGCAAGACCACGCTGTTCCGGCTGATCCGCGGCGAGCTGACGCTCGACGGCGGCGAGATCGGCCTGCCCGAGCGGGCGCGGATCGGCGGCGTGGCGCAGGAGGCGCCGGCCTCGAACGTGTCGCTGATCGAGACGGTGCTGGCCGCCGATAGCGAGCGTGCGGCACTGATGGCCGAGGCGGAAACCGCCACCGACCCGCACCGCATCGCCGAGGTTCAGACCCGGCTCGCGGATATCGACGCCTGGTCGGCGGAGGGCCGCGCCGCCTCGATCCTCAAGGGTCTGGGCTTCGACGAGGCCGACCAGCAGCGCCCGAGCTCGGATTTCTCCGGCGGCTGGCGGATGCGGCTGGCGCTGGCCGGGGTGCTTTTCGCGCAGCCCGACCTGCTGCTGCTCGACGAGCCGACCAACTATCTCGACCTCGAGGGCGCGCTCTGGCTCGAGAGCTATCTGACGCGGTATCCGCACACGGTCATCGTGATCTCGCACGATCGCGGGCTGCTGAACCGGGCGGTGGGCGCGATCCTCCATCTCGAGGACCGGCAGCTGACGCTCTACCAGGGCGGCTACGACACCTTCGCCCGCACCCGGGCCGAGCGCCGCGCCGTGCAGGCGGCGGCGGCGAAGAAGCAGGAGGAGCGCAAGGCCCATCTGCAGAGCTTCGTCGACCGCTTCCGCGCCAAGGCCTCGAAGGCCAAGCAGGCGCAGGCCCGTCTGAAGATGATCGCGCGGATGGACACCATCACCGCCCCCGAGGAGGCCGCCAAGCGGGTGTTCAGCTTCCCGCAGCCCGACCAGCTCTCGCCACCCATCGTGGCGCTCGAGGGCGGCGCGACGGGCTATGGCGAGCGGCAGGTCCTGTCGCGGCTGAACCTGCGGATCGACCAGGACGACCGCATCGCGCTGCTCGGGCGCAACGGCCAGGGCAAGTCGACGCTATCGAAGCTGCTGGCGGACCGGCTGGCGCTGATGGAGGGCAAGATGGTGCGCAGCTCGAAGCTGCGCATCGGCTATTTCGCCCAGCACCAGGTCGACGAACTGCATCTCGACGAGACCCCGCTGCAGCACCTGCAGCGCGAGCGCCCCGAGATGGCGCCGCCGAAGCTGCGCGCCCAGCTGGCGGGCTTCGGCCTGATGGCGGCGCAGGCGGAGACCGAGGTCGGCCGGCTCTCGGGCGGCCAGAAGGCGCGCCTGTCGCTGCTGCTGGCGACGCTCGACGCGCCGCACATGCTGATCCTCGACGAGCCCACCAACCACCTCGACATCGAGAGCCGTGAGGCGCTGGTCGAGGCGCTGACGCAATATTCCGGCGCGGTGATCCTGGTGAGCCACGACATGCACCTGCTGAGCCTCGTGGCCGACCGGCTCTGGCTGGTCAAGGACGGCACGGTGAAGCCCTACGAGGACGATCTCGACGCCTACCGCGCGATGCTGCTGACCCAGGACAAGCCGGTGAAGCAAGGCAAGGCGAAGGCGGAGCCCCCGAAAGCGCCGAAGCCGACGCGCGACCAGATCCTCGCGCTGCGCTCGGAGGTCCGCAAATGCGAGGCGCGAGTCGAGAAGATCGAGGAGATGCGCGAGAAGCTGGCCAAGAAGCTCGCCGATCCGGCACTCTACGAAGACGGTCGCGCCGGCGAGCTCGAGACCTGGAACAAGAAATATGCCGAGGTCATGGACGGGCTGCACCGCGCCGAGGCGCTCTGGGAAGCCGCGCTCGAGAAGCTCGAGACCGCCGAAAGCGCCTGATCCCGGCGGCAGCGCTCTCGGAAAACGCGGGACGCCTCCCGCGGGAGTATTTTTGACGAAGAGAAGACAGCGCCGCAGCGCCCATATCTTCTTTGGTTCAAAAATACCTCGGGGGTGAATTGGCCGCAGGACAAGAGGGGGCAGCGCCCCCCCCTTCCCTTCTCGCCAGGTGCAGCGTCAGGCAGTGGCGCCGTCCTCCGCGGCCCCTTCGACCGGCTCGGTGGTCTCCGGGGTCTCGGGGATCGCCAGCGACAGGATGATCGCCGAGAGACCCGCCAGCGTGATCGGCGTGGCCACGACCTGCTTCAGGAAGGCCGGCAGGTTCTGCGTTGCCTCCGGCACCAGCGTGACCCCGAGGCCAAGCCCGAAGCTCACCGCCATGATGTAGACCTTGCGGCGGTCGATCTCCTGCGTGGCGAGGATCCGGATGCCGGCCACCGCGATGGTGCCGAAGAGCACCAGCGTCGCGCCGCCGAGCACCGGCTTGGGGATCAGCAGGAAGAGCTGGCCCACCATCGGGAAGAACCCCAGCAGCACGAGAATGCCGCCGATATACATCCCCACGTGGCGCGAGGCGACGCCGGTCATCTGGATGACGCCGTTGTTCTGCGAAAACGTGGTGTTGGGGAAGGTGTTGAACAGCGCCGCCAGCCCCGAGTTCACGCCGTCGGCGAGGATGCCGCCCCTGATCCGGCGTAGGTACAGAGGCCCCTTGACCGGCTGGCCCGCGATCACCGAGTTGGCGGTCAGGTCGCCCGAGGTCTCGATCGCCGTCACCAGGAAGATGAAGGCAATGGGGATGAACAGGCCGAGATCGAAATCGAGCCCGTATTTCAGCGGCTGCGGGATGGCGATCAGCTCGCCCTGCCCGGCCTTGGAGAAATCCACCATGCCGAAGACCATCGACACGATGGTTCCGACCACCAGCCCCACCATGATCGCCGAGATGCGCAGCATCGGGCTGCCGGTGAATGTCAGCACCAGGATCACCGCCACCACGATCGAGCCCATGACCAGGTTGATCGGCTTGCCCAGATCCTCGCCCGCGCCGACGCCGCCGGCGAAATCGGTGAAGCCCACCTTGACCAGCGACAGGCCGATCACGGTGATGACGATGCCGGTGACCGTTGGCGTGATGATCTTGCCGAGCTTGTCGATGAACTGGCTCAGCACCACCTCGATCAGGCAGCCCGCGAGGCAGAGGCCGAAGATCATCGCCAGCATGTCCTCGGGCGTGCCGCCATTGTTCTTGACCGCGAAGCCCGCGGCGAGGATCGGTCCGAGGAAGGCGAAGCTGGTGCCCTGCACGCTCAACAGCCCCGAGCCCACCGGCCCGATGGTCTTGCACTGGATGAAGGTGGCCACGCCAGAGACCAGCAGCGACATGGCGATGAGATAGGGCACATACTCCCCAAGCCCCAGCACCCCGCCGATCACCAGCGTCGGCGTGACGATGCCGACGATGGAGGCGAGGATGTGCTGGAACGCCGCCAGCGCCGCCGCGGGCGGCTCGGGCTTGTCCTCGAGCGTGTAGATGAGTGATCCGTTCGATTGCGTCTCGGTGGCCATGGCGCCCTCCATCCTGTGTGCAAGGAAGGGTCAGGCGCGCCGCGCCGGCTCTCCCACCACCAGCTTTCGGCGAAGCCGTGCCCCGGGCCAGAGATTTGACGCCCCCGCGACGCACGGCGCCGGGGCGGCACGGCGGTCGCGCAATCGGGGCGCGCTCCGGAGCGTACCTGCACGCAAAACGGGCAGGCCGCGGATGGTCTGCCCGTCTGGAGGGTCAGGTGCTGGTAAGGCGGCTCAGCGGTAGAGCAGCGACACGCCGTCGGTGAAGAGATGCACCTTGGCGGGCTCTGCCGAGAGCCGCACCTCGGAGCCGCGCAGTCCCTTGTGGATGCCCGGCAGCTTGGCGATGACCGGTTCTTTCGCCGCGCCGTCATCGACGAAATGCAGCAGCGTCACCTCGCCGAGCGCCTCGGTCAGCGCCACCTTGCCAGTATAGGCGCCCTCGCCTTCCGCCAGCACGAAATCCTCGGGCCGGATGCCCACGTTGACGCTCAGCCCCATGTCGGCCGCGGTGGTCGGCACGGTCGAGACGGCGGTCCCGCCACCGGCGAGCTTGACGGTGGTGGTCTCGCCAGTGGCGACGATCTCGCCCGGCATCAGGTTCATCGCCGGGGAGCCAATGAACTGCGCCACGAACTCGGAATTCGGCGTCTCGTAGAGCTCGAGCGGCGAGCCCACCTGGGCCACGCCCTTGTTGGCCAGCACCACGATCCGCGTCGCCAGCGTCATCGCCTCGACCTGGTCGTGGGTGACGTAGATCATCGTGCGGTCGGGCATCTGCTCCTTGAGCTGGGCGATCTCGATCCGGGTCGCCACGCGTAGCGCTGCGTCGAGGTTCGAGAGCGGCTCATCGAAGAGATAGACCTTGGGGTCGCGCACGATGGCGCGGCCGATGGCGACGCGCTGGCGCTGACCGCCTGAAAGCGCCTTGGGCAGACGATCCAGGTAAGGCTCGAGCTGCAGCATCTTGGCGGCGCGCTCCACTGCCTCGCGGATCTCGTCCTTGGACTTCTTGGCGATCTGCAGCGCAAACGACATGTTCTCGCGCACGGTCATGTGCGGGTAGAGCGCGTAGCTCTGGAACACCATGGCGATGCCACGCTGCGCCGGCGGCACGTCGTTGACGCGCTGGCCGTCGATCTCGAGCGTGCCGGCGGTGATCTTCTCGAGCCCCGCGATCATCCGCAGCAGCGTGGACTTGCCGCAGCCCGAGGGGCCGACGAAAACGATCAGCTCGCCTGCCTTGATATCGAGATCGATATGCTTGAGCACCTCGACGGCGCCGCCATAGGTCTTGCCCACATCCGTCAGTTTCAGATCGGCCATTTGCGTACCCCCTCCGAGATCAAGATTTCAGCGCCAGAACGGGCTGCCAGCGCCCGAAATGCAGCTTGCCGTCGGGCGCCGGTCCGGCGGATCCGAGCTCGGCTCCGATTTGATGCCACTTTCCCGCCGGCGCGTCGATGGTGACCGGCGCGTCGCTGATGTTGAAGGCGCAGAACAGCTCGGTCTCGCCGAGGCAGCGGCGGAAGGTCAGCACCGGCCCCTCGCAGCGCACCTCCGAGATTGTGCCCTTCTTCAGCGCCTCGTGGCTGTGCCGGAACGAGATCGCCCGGCGATAATGATGCAGCATCGCCAGCGGGTCTTTCTCCTCGTCGGCGACGGTGCGGCTGAGATGCGCGTGGCTGACCGGCAGCCACGGGCGCATGCTGGAGCTGAAGCCGCCATTGTGTTCGTTGCTGTCCCAGACCATCGGCGTGCGGGCTCCGTCGCGTCCCTTGAAGGCCGGCCAGAAGCGCTTGCCGTAGGGATCCTGCAGATCCTCGAAGGCGACCTCGGCCTCGGGCAGCGCCAGTTCCTCGCCCTGGTAGATGCAGGCGGAGCCGCGCAGGCACATCATCAGCGTGATGTAGAGCCGCGCCGCGGCCTCGGGGATGTCCCACCGGGTAATGTGACGCACCACGTCGTGGTTGGAGAAGGCCCAGCAGGCCCAGCCGCCCGGCGCCTTCTCTTCCATGTCGTCCATCACCCGCTTGATGAAGGCGGCGGTGGGCGCATGGTCGGACAGCAGGTCGAAGGCGTAGGACATGTGCAGGTGCTCGTCGCCCCGCGTGTAATCGCCCAGCACCTCGAGCCCGCGCAGATCCTCGCCGACCTCGCCCACGGCGGCGGCGTCATACTCGTTCATGAGCTTGCGCAGTCGCGCGAGGAACTCCAGGTTCTCGGGCTGGGTCTTGTCGTAGAGGTGGTTTTGCCAGGTATAGGGGTTCACCGCCGGCGCGGTGATCGGGTTGCGCTCTTCCGGCGGCAGCGCCGGATTGTCGCGCAGCTCGCGGTCGTGGAAGTAGAAGTTCACCGTGTCGAGCCGGAAGCCGTCGACGCCGCGATCAAGCCAGAACCGCGTCACGTCGAGCAGCGCCTCCTGCAGCGCCGGCTCGTGGAAGTTCATGTCGGGTTGCTCGGTGAGGAAGTTGTGCAGGTAGTACTGGCAGCGGGTCGGATCCCATTGCCAGGACGAGCCGCCGAAGATCGACAGCCAGTTGTTGGGCGGCGTGCCATCGGGCTTGGCATCGGCCCAGACATACCAGTTGGCGCGCGGGTTGTCCTTCGAGCTGCGGCTCTCCTTGAACCACGGGTGCTCGATGGAGCTGTGCGAGATCACCAGGTCCATCAGCACCTTGAGGCCGAGCATGTGGGCGGTCTCGATCACCGTGTCGAAATCCGACAGCGTGCCGAACATCGGGTCGATGTCGCAGTAATCGCTGACGTCATAGCCGAAATCGGCCATCGGCGAGCGGAAGAACGGCGAGATCCAGATCGCGTCGACGCCGAGCGAGGCGACGTAGGGCAGACGCTGGGCGATGCCCAGCAGGTCGCCCACCCCGTCGCCATTGCTGTCCTGGTAGCTGCGCGGATAGATCTGGTAGATCACCGCGCCCCGCCACCAGTCGGGATCCTTCTTGAGGTGGCGCTGCGCGCTCATGTCCGGGTTTGCGGTCATGTGGTGTGTTCGTCCTTATTTCACCGAGCCGGCCAGCAGGCCGCGCACGAGGTATTTCTGCATTGCGAAGAAGACCACCAGCGGCACCGCGATCGACACGAAGGCGGCGGCGGCGAGGATGCCCCAGTCGCCCCCGCGCGAGCCGAGGAGATCGTCGGCGATCTTGACGGTCATCACCCAGCTCTCGCTGTTGGACGGCAGGAAGACCTTGGCGACAAGCAGGTCGTTCCACGTCCAGAGGAACTGGAAGATGGCGAAGGAGGCCAGCGCCGGGAAGCTCAGCGGCAGCACGATCTTGGTGAAGACCTGGAAATCGGTGGCGCCGTCGACCTTGGCGCTCTCGATGATGTCGCGCGGCAGGCCCATCATGTAGTTGCGCAAGAGGTAGACCGCGAGCGGCAGGCCGAAGCCGGTATGCGCCAGCCATATGCCGAGGAAGCTCTGCCCGATGCCGATCTTGTTGTGCAGCGTCAGCATCGGCACCAGCGCCAGCTGCAGCGGTACCACCAGAAGGCCCACCACGGCGGCGACGAGCCAGCCGCGGCCGGGGAAATCCATCCAGGCCAGCGCGTAGGCCGCGAAGGCCGCGATCAGGATCGGGATCACCGTCGCCGGAACCGTCACCGTCAGGGTGTTGATGAAGGCGCGGTCCATGCCGTCGGAGGTCAGGATCTGGCGGTAGTTCTGCCAGCCGAAATCGGGCGGCTGCTTGGTGACGACGTAGAGCGACGGTGCGCGGCTGATCTCGCCATCGTTGATGTAAGCGAAATCGCCATTCTCGGCCACGGTCAGCGAGCGCTGCAGCACTGCGCTGCCCGGCGTGATCGGCAGTCCATCTTCCGTTGCCTCGGGGAATTCGGGCTCGCCATCCGCCGGATAGGCGATCTCGATGCGCTTGTCGTCGAGCTCGCCGTCTTCCTCGGTCACCTCGACCTCGTACCAGGCGAAGGTCTCCCCGACATCGGCGGCGCCGGGATCGCGCCCGGTCAGGCCGAAGCCCGAGACGCTGCCGGAGCCGGCCTCGAAGACATTGCCCTCGAGCACGTAATAGTCGCCGTCCTGCCGCACGCCCTCGGGCTCTGGGCGCGTCCGCACGGCGCTTTCCACCGGAAACATCGCCGCCCACCAGCCGGTCTCGGAGATCTGCTCGCGGTCGCGGAAGGAGGAGACCAGCAGGCCGACCGTGGGGATCAGCCAGACGACCACGAGAAACAGCACCGCGAGGTTGGTCACGAGGCTGAGCGAGGATTTATGACCTGCAATATTATCCATGATTACAGCTCCTTGCGCGCCTGGCGGATGTTGTAGATCATCACCGGCGTAACGATCAGCATGATCACGAAGGCCACCGCCGTGGCGCGCCCGTCATCGCGGAACATGTAGCTCATCATGTAGCTCGGCAGGATCTCGGTATCGAAATTGCCGCCGGTCATCGTGTAGACGATGTCGAACACCTTGAGCGTCAGGAAGGTGATGGTGGTCCAGACCACGGCGATGGTGCCGGCGATCTGCGGGATCTTGATGCGGAAGAAGATCTGGAACGGGTTGGCGCCGTCGATGATCGCGGCCTCGATGGTCTCTTCCGGGATGCCGCGCAGCGCCGCCGAGAGGATCACCATGGCGAAGCCGGTCTGCATCCAGACCATGATGATCATGACGAAGAAGTTGTTCCAGAACGGGATCTGCAGCGGGTCGATGGCGGCGAGGCCGAAATAGTCACGCACCGCGTTGATGATGCCGATATTGGGATCGACCGCGTAGACGAATTTCCAGATCAGCGAAGCGCCGACGAAACTGATCGCCATCGGCATGAAGATCAGCGACTTGGCGATGCTGCCCCATCTCAGCCGGTCGGTGAGCTGCGCCACCAGCAGGCCGAAGAAGGTCGAGGCGGCGGGCACGAAGAGCACCCAGAGGAAGTTATTGAACAGCGCCACGCGGAAGCCGTGCTCGGAGAACATCTGCACGTAGTTGCCGAGCCCGATGAACTCGTTGCCCGAGCGGTTGTAGAGCGAGCGCAGGAAGCTGCCGAGCACCGGGTAGACGAGGTAGAGCCCCAGCGCGAGGATCGCCGGCATCAGGAAGAGCCACGGCCGCACCGCGGTGGCGCGGGCGATATTGCGGCCCTGGTCATCCTTGCGCGGCGGAAAGATGAAGCGGTCGAGGACGATGTTGGAAAGGTAGAAATAGCCCACGCATCCGCCGACCCCGATGATGATGGTCAAAATGCCCTGAAGGATCGGTGACATGGCGTGCTCCCCTCGCCGTAAGCCTCATGCGCGCCCCCCGCGCCCAGCCGGGCACGGGGGAAGATCGATACGGTGTCAGACCGTCAGCGGATCGAGTCCCAGCGGTTCTGGATGGTCTCGGCCACGCTCTCGGCATCGGCCCCGCCGACATAGTCGATCATGCCCTTCCAGAAGGCGCCGGCGCCGATCTCGGCCGGCATCAGGTCGGAGGCGTCGAAGCGGAAAGTGGTCGCATCGGCGAGGATCTCGCCCATGGCGCGCTGCGCGTCGGTGGCATAGACCTCCGGGTTAACGCCGGCGTGGGCGGTCAGGAAGCCGTCCTGCGCCATCCACAGCTCATGCGCGATCGGCAGCTTGAGATACTCGAGCATCACGTCGGTCGCCTCGGAGGGCTTGGTGATCGAGAACAGCGTGCCGGCACCCAGCACCGGGTTGCCGAGATCCTTCTCCTCGTAGGACGGGAAGTAGAAGAAATCGACGTTGTCGCCGAGCTCGGCGCTCTCCGGGAAGAAGGCCGGGATGAAGCTTGCCTGACGGTGCAGGTAGCAGGTCGGCGGCACCGCGAAGAGGCCCGAGGGGCTGTCGCGGAAGTCGGTGGTGGCCGCGGCCTGGGCGCCGCCGCGCACGTAGTCATCGTTGCGGATGAACCAGCCGAACTCGTCGATGCTCTCGACCACCTGCGGGTCGTTGAACGGGATCTCGTTGGTCACCCACTGGTCGTAGACCTGCGGCTCGTGCATGCGCAGCATCAGGTCCTCGACCCAGTCGGTCGCCGGCCAGCCGGTGGCGGCGCCGGAGCCCAGGCCGATGCACCAGGGCGTGCCGCCATCGTCGACGATCTGCTCGGTCAGCTCCTTGAGCTCTTCCATGCTCTCGGGGATCTCGTAGCCCATCTCGTCGAAGGCGATGGGCGAGTACCACACGAGGCTCTTCAGATCGACGCGGTAGAACAGGCCGTAGACATGCTCTTCTCCGTCCTCGCCCTCGTAGGTCGACAGGTCGACCCAGCTGTCCCCGGCGGAGAAATTCTCCGACACCCAGTCGGCGGTGTCGTCGGGCAGCGGCGTCAGCAGGCCCTGGCTGGCCATGTCGGCGGCGAGGCCCGGCTGCGGGAACACCGCGAGGTTCGGCGCGGTGCCGGCACGGGCCGAGATCACGATATCCTGCTCGAAGCTGTCGGAGCCCGAGTAATTCACGTTGGCGCCGGTGGCCTCCTCGAAGTAGCGGAAGACGATGTCGACCTTCTCCTTCTCGTTGCCGGTCCAGGGGCCGGTGATCTCGACGGTCTGGCCGCTGAGATCATACTGCTCGGCAAAGGCCTCGTAGCTGTCCCACTGGAAATCGCCCTCGCCCACTTCGAAGGGCATGTCCTGGGCAAAGGCCGCACCGGTCGACAGCGCGACAATCGCGGCACTGCCTAGAAACGAGCGTTTCGAGAGATACTTCATATGTGATCGTCCTCCACGGTTTCGCGACTATAGACTCGCGCGTTCACCGCTTTGAGGCGAGTCACCCCAAAGCGCTTTGAAGTTGGCCGAGGGTTGCTTGTTTCCAACCGCAAGTCAATCGCGAGGTAGCTTCTTTTTCTACAGTTTCCATGCTGCACTGCAGCTTTTTCGAGCGTAAACAAAATCTCTTTTCGTCGTCTTTGATTTGGGTCTATTGTGGCGATCATCCGAAGCGCTTTGGAAGACATTGCCATGAATCTGAAGCAACTCGCCGCCCATCTCGGACTGTCGCAGACGACAGTGAGTCGCGCCCTCAACGGCTATCCGGAAGTGAGCGAACAGACCCGCAAGCGCGTGGCCGAAGCCGCGCGGGCGCTGAACTATTCGCCCAATGCCCGCGCCAAGGGGCTAGCGACCGGGCGCGCCATGGCGATCGGCCACGTGATCCCGATCTCGACCCAGCACGAGATGGTGAACCCGGTCTTCGGGGATTTCATCGCCGGCGCCTCGGAAGCCTATCTCAAGGCCGGCTACGACATGACCCTGTCGCTTTCCGGCGACGAGGACGAAGCCGACAATTACCGCCGCCTCAAGGCCAAGGGCCATGTCGACGGCATCATCGTGCACGGCCCCAAGATGGCCGACGGGCGCATTCCCTTCCTGCGCGGGCTCGACCTGCCCTTCGTCGTGCACGGCCGCGCCTCCGAGCTCGACATCCCCTACAGCTGGATCGACATGAACAACACCAGCGCGTTCAAGCGCGCCACCGCGTTCCTGCTCGATCTCGGGCATCGCCGGATCGCGCTGCTGAACGGGCTCGAGTTCATGGATTTCGCCTATCGCCGCCGCATCGGCTATGAGGAGGCGCTGACCGAGCGCGGCATCGCGCCCGACCCGGGCCTGATCCGCGGCGAGGAGATGACCGAGCCCTTCGGCTACCGCGCGGCGGCGCAGATGCTGGCCAGCGACCAGCCGCCCACCGCCTTCCTGACCTCGTCGCTGATCACCGCCATCGGCATCCGCCGGGCAATCCACGAGGCCGGGCTCGAGATGGGCCGCGACGTCTCGGTGATCACCCATGACGACGATCTGAGCTATCTCGCCAATGGCCGCGACATGCCGATCTTCACCGCCACCCGCTCCTCGGTGCGCGAGGCCGGGCGGCTCGCCGCAGAGATGCTGCTGCGCCACATCGCGGCGCCGGCGCGCGATCCCGAAACCCATCTGCTCGAAGCACAGCTGATCATCGGCGGGTCCACCGGCCCCGCCCCGAAACCGGATTAGGATTTAGACATCATGCTCTTGACCCGAAAGGACTTTCCCGAAGGCTTCACCTTCGGCACCGCGACCTCGAGCTACCAGATCGAGGGCCACAAGTTCGGCGGCGCCGGGCGCACCCACTGGGACGATTACGCCGACACGCCGGGCAACGTGGTGCGCGCCGAGAACGGCGACGTCGCCTGCGACCACTATCACCGCTATGCCGAGGATCTCGACCTCGTGGCCGATGCGGGCTTCGA
The DNA here is from genome assembly GCF_019801965.1 of Salipiger bermudensis. Lineage (GTDB taxonomy): Bacteria > Pseudomonadota > Alphaproteobacteria > Rhodobacterales > Rhodobacteraceae > Salipiger > Salipiger bermudensis_A. The sequence goes on along the minus strand of NZ_JAHVIA010000008.1, from coordinate 197,540 downwards.
TGCCTACCGCTTCTCGATCTCCTGGGCGCGGGTGCTGCCCGAGGGCCGTGGCGAGGTGAATCCCGAGGGGCTGGATTTCTACGACCGGCTCACCGACGCGATGCTCGAGCGCGGGCTCAAGCCCTATGCCACGCTCTACCACTGGGAGCTGCCCTCGGCGCTGGCCGATCTCGGCGGCTGGCGCAACCGCGACATCGCGCAGTGGTTCGGCGATTTCACCGAGGTGGTGATGTCGAAGCTCGGCGACCGCATGGAGACCGTGGCCCCGATCAACGAGCCGTGGTGCGTGGCGTGGCTGAGCCACTTCCTCGGCGGACAGGCCCCCGGCCTCAAGGACATCCGCGCCGCCGCGCGGGCGATGCACCACGTGCTCCTGGCGCATGGCCGCTCGATCGAGGTGATGCGCGGGCTCGGCATGTCGAACCTCGGCGGGGTGTTCAACCTCGAATGGTCGGAACCCGCCGACAGCAGCGAGGAGGCCTACCAGGCCGCCGCGCGCTATGACGGCATCTACAACCGCTGGTTCATGGGCGGCGTGTTCAAGGGCGAATACCCGCAGATCGTGCTCGACGGGCTCGAGCCGCACATGCCGAAGAATTGGCAGGACGACATGGCGCTGATCTCGCAGCCGATCGACTGGTGCGGCATCAACTACTACACCCGCAAGCTCATCACCGCCGACACTAGCCCCTGGCCCTCGGTCAAAGAGGTCGATGGCATCCTGCCCAAGACCTACATGGGCTGGGAGATCTATCCCGAGGGGCTGCTCAACTTCCTCGAGCGCACGGCGCGGGAATATACCGGCGAACTGCCGATCTACATCACCGAAAACGGCATGGCCGCGCATGACGACATCGTCGCCGGCGAAGTCCCCGACGAGCACCGCATCGCCTATATCGAGGCGCATCTGGCCGATGTGCGCCGCGCCATCGCCCGCGGCGTGCCAGTGAAGGGCTATTTCTGCTGGTCGCTGCTCGACAATTACGAGTGGAGCTTCGGTTACGACAAGCGCTTCGGTCTCGTCCATGTCGACTTCGACACGCTTGCGCGGCTTCCCAAAGCCTCCTACCACGCACTCAAGGGAGCGCTAACGGAGGGCAGATCATGAGCCACGCGATCACCGCAGTTCTCGCCGATATCGGCGGCACCAACACCCGCGTGGCCCTGGCCGCCGGACCGACCGTGCAGGAGGCCAGCGTCAAGCGCTACCGCAATTCCGAGTGGAGCGGCATCGGCGCGGTGCTGCGCGATTACCTGACCGCCGCCGAGATCGAACCGGATGCCGCCTGCGTCGCCATGGCGGGGCCGGTGCGCGACAGTGCCGGCAAGCTCACCAATCTCGACTGGGAGGTGAACCGCGAGATCCTGCACGAGGCCACCGGCGCAAAGACCCTCGCGGTGCTCAACGACATGCAGGCGCAGGGCCATGCGCTGGGGCACATCCCCGTCGAGAACCTCACCACCCTGCACAGGGGCGCGCCCGCCAGCCCGCACTCGGCGCGGCTGGTGGTGGGCGTCGGCACCGGCATGAACGCGGCGCCGGTGTACCGGCTCGGCGAGCAGACGCTGGTACCCCCGGGCGAGGCCGGCCACGCCACGCTGGCGCTGCGCTCGGATGACGAGCTGCGGCTGTTCCAATACGTCTCGCGCAAGCATGACGGCGCCGGGGTCGAGCATTTCCTCTCCGGGCGCGGCTTCGAACGGATCTGGAACTGGCTCTGCGACGAGGATGGCGTCACCGAGGCCGCCGAGATCGACAAGTCCGCCGCCGAGATCATGGCACTGAAGGAAGCGGGCGATCCCCGCGCCGCCCGCGCCGTCGAGACCTTCTCGCGGCTGCTGGGGCGGGTCTGCGGCGATCTGGCGCTGATCACCCTGCCCTTCGGCGGGCTCTACCTGATCGGCGGCGTGGCGCGCCATTTCGGCCCCTACCTGCTCGACAACGGGTTTACCGAGGGCTTCCGCGACAAGGGACGGTTCAGCACCTTCATGGATCAGTTCCCCGTGCATCTGGTCACCGATGACTTCGCAGCGCTTACCGGTTGTGCATGTCACCTGACCGAACAGCTGCAATTGCAGGACCAGTAGGACGGTAACCTTGTATTCTGACCGGAAGCGCTATTGATAGCAGCATACTCCGCTCAGGAGCACCTCTGACCCTATCGAGCGAGCCCAAAGCCCATGCTGCAACTCTCCACGCCCTCCCTGCGCGACTCGATCCTGCGCCATCTGACCTATTCCTTCGGCAAGGATCCCGAGCACGCCATCCTCGAAGACTGGCGCATGGCGCTGAGCTACGCGGTGCGCGACCGCATCGTCGATGCCTGGTTCAAGGCCACCCACCAGACCTACGAGACCGGCGCCAAGCGGGTCTATTACCTGTCGATGGAATTCCTCATCGGCCGCCTGCTCGAAGATGGCATCGTCAATCTCGAGCTGGTCGAGGAGGCGAAATCCGCTCTGGCCGAGTTCTCCAAGGATTACAACGAAGTGCTGGCAGATGAGCCGGATGCAGCGCTGGGCAATGGTGGCCTTGGCCGTCTCGCCGCCTGCTTCCTCGAGAGCCTGTCGACCATCGGCTGCCCGGCGCATGGCTACGGCATCCGCTACGAGCACGGCCTGTTCCGGCAGAGCTTCGTCGGCGGCCGCCAGGTCGAGCAGCCCGAGCTCTGGCTCGGCCAGCGCCACGCCTGGGAATTCGAGCGCCCCGAGGTCCGCTACCGCATCGGCTTCGGCGGTCATGTGACCAACCACGGTGAGACCGTGCGCTGGCATCCGGCCGAAGAGGTCGAGGCCGAGGCCTTCGACACGCCGGTGGTGGGCTGGAAGGGCCGCTGGGCCAACACCCTGCGCCTGTGGTCGGGCCGCGCCATCCACCCGTTCGACCTCGCCGCCTTCAACCATGGCGACTATGCCGCCGCCGCCGCCCCCGAGGCGCTGGCGCGCACGATCTCCCGCGTGCTCTACCCCGACGACACCACCGAACAGGGCAAGGAGCTGCGCCTCAAGCAGGAGTACTTCCTGACCGGCGCCGCCCTGCGCGACATCCTGCGCCGCTTCAACAACCAGTTCGGCGACCTGCGCAAGCTGCCCTCCAAGGTGGCGATCCAGCTCAACGACACCCACCCGGCCATCGCCGGGCCCGAGCTCATCCGCATCCTGCATGACGAGCGCGGCATCCCCTTCGCCGAGGCGATGGACATCGCCCGCAACACGCTCAGCTACACCAACCACACCCTACTGCCCGAGGCGCTTGAAAGCTGGGGCGAGGCGCTGTTCGGCCGGCTGCTGCCGCGCCACATCCAGATCATCGACCAGATCGACAACGAGCACGCCAACCGCAATCCCTCGCGCACCCAGTCGATGCGCGCCGACCACCAGGTCAAGATGGGCCAGCTCTCCTTCGTCATGGCGCATAAGGTCAACGGCGTCTCGGCGCTGCACACCGAGCTAATGAAGACCACCGTCTTCGAAGAGCTGCACAACCTGCACCCCGACCGCATCGTCAACCAGACCAACGGCGTCACGCCGCGGCGCTGGCTCCTGGCCTGCAACCCGCGCCTCGCCGGACTGATCACAGAGTCGATCGGAGCCGACTGGGTCGATGATCTCGAGCAGCTCGAGAAGCTCGAGCCCTACATCGAGGATGCCGGCTGGCTCGACCGCTATTCCAAGGTCAAGCGCGACAACAAGGTCGAGCTGTCGAACTGGATGGGTCAGACGCATGGCTTCCATGTCGATCCCGACATGGTCTTCGACGTGCAGATCAAGCGCCTGCACGAGTACAAGCGCCAGCACCTCAACATCCTCGAGACCATCGCCCACTGGCTCGAGATCCGCGACAACCCGGATGCCGACTGGACGCCGCGCCTCAAGCTCTTTGCCGGCAAGGCCGCACCGGGCTATTTCTTCGCCAAGGACATCATCCGCCTGATCAATGACGCGGCGGCGGTGATCAATGCCGACCCGGTAACCAACAAGTATCTCAAGATCGCCTTCCTGCCGAACTACAACGTCACGCTGGCCGAGCGGCTGGTGCCGGCGGCGGATCTCTCCGAGCAAATCTCGACCGCGGGCAAGGAAGCCTCTGGCACCGGCAACATGAAGTTCGCGCTCAACGGCGCGCCCACGGTCGGAACGCTTGACGGCGCCAATGTCGAGATCCGCGATCACGTCGGTGCGGAGAACTTCTTCCTCTTCGGCATGACCGCGGAGGAGGTTATGGAGCGCCGCATGGTCGAGAGCCACGCGCAGAAGGCCATCGCCGCCGATCCGCGTCTCGCCCGGGCGCTCGAGGTGATCCGCGAGGGCCGTTTCTCGCCCTCCGAGCCCGAGCGCTACCACAACATCACCGGCAATCTCGAGGGCGCGGATTACTTCCTCGTGTGCTCCGATTTCAGCGATTACTGGCGCGCGCAGCGCGAGGTGGATGCCGCCTTCAAGGACCAGCAGGGCTGGGCCCGGATGGCCGCGTTCAACACCGCGCGCTCGGGCTGGTTCTCGTCCGACCGAACGATCCGCGGCTACATGAAAGACATCTGGGACGCCAAGTCTTTGCTCGACTGATCCCGCGATAAGAGTTGATGCGAGTCATTGCAGCTCGCGTCAATCGCACTAAAGTCCGAGGCATGACCGATGCAAATCACCCTCCCGTCTCGGAATTTCATCGCCTGACCCAAGGTCAGCATGACGATCCATTCGCCCTGCTCGGGCCGCACAGGACAGAGGGCGGTGACCGCTACGTCACCGCCTTCGACCCCGGCGCCCGCCAGATGTGGGCCGTGATCGGCAAGGACACCCACCCGCTCGAGCCGCTCGCCGATGCCCCCGGCATCTTCCGCGGCAAGGTCCCGGGCGACAAACCCTATCACCTGCGCGGCGCGGCAAACGACGCCGAGTGGGATTTCGAGGACGCCTATCGTTTCGGCCCCGTGCTCGGCGAGATGGACGAATACCTGCTCGGCGAAGGCAGCCACCTGCGGCTCTGGGAAGCGCTCGGCGCCCACGTGATGGAGCACGAGGGCTGCCAGGGCACGCATTTCGCCGTCTGGGCCCCCAATGCCCGCCGCGTCTCGGTTGTTGGCGATTTCAACTGGTGGGACGGGCTGCGTCACACCATGCGCAAGCGCGGCGCCACAGGCGTGTGGGAAATCTTCATCCCCAACGTGGGCGACGGCGCCTTCTACCGCTACGAGATCGTCGGGCCCGACGGCAATCTCCAGCCGCGCAAGGCCGACCCGGTGGGCTTCGGCTCCGAGCACCCGCCCGCCAACGCCTCGATCGTGCGCGACATCCGCGAATACGGCTGGTCCGATGGCGACTGGATGACCAAGCGCGAGGCGATGCAGAACCGCGAGGCGCCGATTTCGGTCTACGAGGTCCACCTGCCCTCCTGGCGCCGCAAGGACTGGGGCCGCCCGATCTCCTATATCGAGGCCTCCGACGAGCTGATCGCCTACGTCAAGGAAATGGGCTTCACCCATATCGAGCTGATGCCGATCAGCGAGTATCCGTTCGACGGCTCCTGGGGCTACCAGCCCATCGGCATGTTTGCGCCGACCATCCGCTGCGGCTTGCCCAACGAGTTCCGCGACCTGATGAACGCCGCCCACCGCGCCGGCGTCGGGGTCATCCTCGACTGGGTGCCGGGCCACTTCCCGTCCGATCCGCACGGGCTCGGCCAGTTTGACGGCACCGCGCTCTACGAGCATGCCGACCCGCGCGAGGGCTTCCACAAGGACTGGAACACGCTGATCTACAATTACGGCCGGGCCGAGGTCTCGAATTTCCTGACCGCCAACGCGCTCTACTGGCTCGAGGAATTCCACGCCGACGGTCTGCGCGTCGATGCGGTGGCCTCGATGCTCTACCGCGACTACTCGCGCAGCCCCGGTGAATGGGTCCCCAATAAGGATGGCGGGCGCGAGAATTACGAGGCCATCGCGGTGCTGCAACGGATGAACATCGCCAGCTATGGCGAGAACCCGGGCATCATGACCGTGGCCGAGGAAAGCACCGCCTATCCCGGCGTGTCGCAGCCCGTCGATCAGGGCGGGCTCGGCTTCGGCTTCAAGTGGAACATGGGGTGGATGAACGACACCCTGGAATACATGAAGAAGGACCCGATCCACCGCTCCTACCATCACCACCAGATGACGTTCGGGCTGGTCTATGCCTTCTCGGAGAACTTCATCCTGCCGATCAGCCACGACGAGGTGGTGCATGGCAAGGGCTCGATGCTGGGCAAGATGCCGGGCAGCGACTGGGAGAAATTCGCCAACCTGCGCAGCTACTATGGCTTCATGTGGGGCCACCCGGGCAAGAAGCTGCTGTTCATGGGCCAGGAGCTGGCGCAACGCAGCGAGTGGAACCACGACGCGCAGGTCGACTGGGAGTGTCTCTCCAACCCGCAGCACGCCGGCATCCAGCACCTCGTGCGCGATCTCAACCACCTCTACCGCGACACGCCAGCGCTGCACGCGAAGGACTGCTTCGAGGACGGCTTCCAGTGGATCAACGGCGGCGACTCGCAGAATTCGGTGTTCTCCTGGGTGCGGCGCGGCGGCCCGGACGACCCGGAGGTCGTGGTGATCTGCAACTTCACGCCGCAGGAGCACGGCGCCTACCGGCTCGGGATGCCATCCGCCGGCATTTGGCGCGAGGCGCTCAACAGCGATGCCGAGATCTATGGCGGCGGCAATCGCGGCAATTACGGATCTGTCGAGGCCCAGGAGGGCGCGTATCACGGGCAACCGGCGCATGCCGACGTGATGCTGCCCCCGCTCTCGACCATCTACCTGGTGCGCGACACCTGAGTAGCTGACGGGGCATTTCAAGCGGTCACCAAACCACGGGGGAGAGGCGACCGGACAATGTAGGAGGAATGGACATGCCTTGGACGAACCAGAGGCTGTCGGGGCGAAGCATGGCCTTCGTTCTGGCGGGAGGTCGCGGCTCGCGGCTGCACGAGCTGACCAACAGCCGGGTGAAACCGGCGGTCTATTTCGGCGGCAAGGCACGGATCATCGATTTCGCGCTGTCGAACGCGCTCAACTCCGGCATCCGCAAGATCGCGCTGGCGACCCAGTACAAGGCGCACAGCCTGATCCGCCACTGCCAACGCGGCTGGAATTTCTTCCGCGCCGAGCGCAACGAGTTCCTCGACATCCTGCCCGCCTCGCAGCGCGTCTCGGAAGGCATGTGGTATCGCGGCACCGTCGATGCGGTGGCGCAGAACATCGACATCATCGACAGCTACGATATCGACTACATCGTCATCCTCGCCGGCGACCACATCTACAAGATGGATTACGAGGCGATGATCCGGCAGCATGTCGAGACCAGCGCCGAGGTCACCGTGGGCTGCCTCACCGTGGACCGCCCGGAGGCCAGCGCCTTTGGCTGCATGGCCGTCGACAGCCGCGACCGCATCACCTCGTTCCTCGAGAAGCCCGCCGACCCGCCGGGCCTGCCCGACGATCCCGAGAAGACCCTCGTGTCGATGGGGATCTATGTCTTCAACTGGCATTACCTGCGCGAGCGGCTGATGGAGGACATGGCCAACGATGCCTCGAGCCACGATTTCGGCAATGACATGATCCCCGAGATCGTCGCCAAGGGCACCGCACAGGCCCACCGTTTCGAGGACAGCTGCGTGCGCTCGCGGCCCGATGCGCCGGCCTACTGGCGCGACGTCGGCACCGTGGATGCGTTCTGGAAGGCCAATATCGACCTGACGGATTTCTCGCCCGATCTCGACCTCTGGGATCGCGACTGGCCGATCTGGACCTATTCCGAGCTCGTCCCGCCGGCCAAGTTCATCCACGACGAGGAAGACCGGCGCGGCTCCGCCGTCAGCTCGATGATTTCGGGCGGCTGCATCGTCTCGGGCACCGAGATCCGCAATTCGCTGCTCTACACCATGTGCCACACCAATTCCTACGCCTCGCTGCAGGGGGTGGTGGCGCTGCCCTACGTCAACGTGTCGCGTCACGCGCGGCTTACAAATGTTGTCATAAACCGCGGTGTACATATCCCCGAGGGACTCGTCGTCGGCGAGGATCCCGAGGAAGACGCCAAGTGGTTCCGCGTCACCCAAGGTGGCGTGACGCTCATCACCCAGCGCATGCTGGATCGGAGGGAAGCCGAGAAATGACCAAGGTCCTGTCCGTCACGTCGGAATGCGTGCCGCTCATCAAGACTGGAGGGCTCGCGGACGTGGCGGGCGCGCTGCCCGGCGCGCTGGCTGCCAAGGGCGTCGAGATGCGTACCCTGCTGCCCGGCTATCCCAAGGTGATGGCCGAGGTCGGCCGGCGCCGCAAGGTGGCCGAATGGGATGACCTGTTCGGCGGCTTCGCCCGCGTCTATCGCGGCGCGCTCGGCGACCAGGTGCTCTACGCGCTCGACGCGCCGCATCTATTCGACCGCGATGGCGGCCCCTATCTCGACAGCCACGGCCGCGATTACCCCGACAACGCTGAGCGCTTCGCGGCGCTCTCGGTGGCCGCGGCGATGATCTGCGCCGACGGCATCGAGGGCTGGTTTCCGCAGATCATGCACTGCCACGACTGGCAGGCCGGCTACGCGCCGCTCTATCTCCGCGAGCTTGGCGCCAGCAATCGCGTCGCTTCGCTGATGACCATTCACAACATCGCCTTCCAGGGCCTGTCGCCCGCCTCGATGATCTCCCGGCTCGGCCTTCCGCGCTCGGAATTCAATGAGCGAGGATACGAATACTGGAACAATATCAGCTCTTTGAAGGCCGGTCTTGTCTACGCGGATAAACTCTCGACCGTCTCGCCCACCTATGCCTCCGAGCTGATGACCGAGGAATACGGCATGGGGCTCGACGGCGTTCTGCGCGAGCGTCAGGAGGATCTCTCGGGCATTCTCAACGGCATCGACGAAGCGCTTTGGATGCCGCCCTACACCAGCCCCGAGGGCAAGGCCGAGCACCGCGCCGCGCTGCGCGACGAGTTCGGCCTGCCGGACTGGCCCGGCCCGGTCTGCGTGCTGGTCTCGCGGCTGACCGAGCAGAAGGGGCTCGACATCCTCCTGCAGGCCCTGCCCGCGCTGCTCGACCGCGGCGGACAGCTGGTGCTGCTCGGCAGCGGCGACCGGGTGTTCGAGCGCGCCTTCCAGGGCTATGCCGAAGCGCATCCCGGCGTCGCGGTCCAGATCGGCTATGACGAGGCGCTGGCGCGGCGGATGATCGCGGGGGGCGACGCCATTCTCGTGCCGTCACGATTCGAGCCCTGCGGCCTCACCCAGCTCTACGGGCTGCGCCACGGCACCCTGCCGGTGGTCGGCCTGACCGGCGGGCTCGCCGACACGGTGATCAACGCATCGCCTGCAGGATTGGCAGCCGGTGCGGCAACGGGGCTCCAGTTCCACCCGTTGACCGCGCAAGCCCTTGCGCAGGCCCTGATGAAACTGGTCAATCTCTACCAGGATCGAGATACCTGGACGAAGATGATGACCAACGCGATGGCCGCCCCGGTGGGCTGGGACCAATCCGCCGCCACCTACGCGGCGCTTTACGCAGAGATGGTCCGCCCCGCATGAGCGGACCGGAAATGCTGGCAGGATGCGCCGCGCCGCTCGGGGCGAGCTTCGACGGCGACGGCGTCAATTTCGCCGTGTTCTCGGAGCATGCCGAGGCCGTCCATCTCTGCCTCTTCGACGAGCACGGCACCGAGACCGCGCGGCTGCCGATGCCCGAGCGCGATGGCGATATCTGGTATGGCCGCGTGCCCGGGCTGATGCCGGGCCAGCTCTACGGATACCGCGTCGAGGGGCCGTTTGCGCCGCGCGAGGGCCATCGCTTCAACCCCGCCAAGCTGCTGATCGACCCCTATGCGCGCCGCCTCACCGGCCATCCAACCTGGCACGCGGCGCTCTATGGCGGCGCCGAGGCGCCCGACCCGCATGACAGCGCCCGCTACATGCCGAAATGCGTCGTCGAGGACACCAGCTATGACTGGGGCCGCCATGAGGCGCCCAACACGCCGCTCGAGGAAAGCATCATCTACGAGGCCCATGTGAAGGGTCTCACGAAGCAGTTTCCCGGCGCCGACCACCCGGGGCATTTCCTCGCACTGGCCTCCGACCCGGTGCTCGAACACCTGATCAAGCTCGGCATCACCGCCGTCGAACTGCTGCCGGTGCAGGCCTTCCTCAATGATCGCTTTCTGGTTAAGAAAGGCCTCGTAAACTATTGGGGTTACCAGACTTTGGGTTTTTTCGCGCCCGAGCCGCGCTACCTCAGCCACGGCCGGCTCTGGGAGTTCCAGTACATGGTTGCCCGGCTGCACTCGGTCGGCATCGAGGTCATCCTCGACGTGGTCTACAACCACACCTGCGAGGGCGACGAGAACGGGCCGACCTTCGCCTTCCGCGGGCTCGACAACCGCTCCTACTATCGCCTGCACGAAGATAAACGCTTTTATATCAATGATACAGGCACCGGAAACACGGTGAATATCGAGCACCCGATGGTGCTGCGCATGGTGCTCGACTCGCTGCGCTACTGGTCGACCACCATGGGGGTCGACGGCTTCCGCTTCGATCTCTGCTCGACGCTGGGGCGCACCGAAACCGGCTTTGACCCGAATGGCGCCTTCTTCAAGGCAATCCGGCAAGATCCTGTTCTTGCGACGAAAAAGCTTATCGCGGAGCCTTGGGACATCGGCCCGGGCGGCTATCAGCTTGGCAACTATCCGCCGCCCTTCGCCGAGTGGAACGACCAGTATCGCGATGGCGTCCGGCGGTTCTGGCGCGGCGATCTTGGCCATGTGCCGGTGATGGCCGACCGGATCACCGGCTCGGCCGGCCTGTTCGATCATTCCGGCCGCCGGGCGACCTCCTCGGTCAACCTGCTCACCGCCCATGACGGCTTCACCCTGATGGACGTGGTGAGCTATACCGAGCGTCACAACGAGGCCAACGGCGAGAACAACCGCGACGGCCACGGCGAGAACTATTCCGACAATTTCGGCGTCGAGGGCCCCACCGGCGACACGGAGATCAACGAGAAGCGCGCACAGCGCCGGCGCAACATGATGGCGACGCTGCTGCTCAGCCAGGGCACGCCGATGATCCTCGCCGGCGACGAGCTCGGCAATTCTCAGAACGGCAACAACAACGCCTACGCGCAGGACAATGAGACCGCCTGGATCGACTGGGAGGCCGCAGACGAGGATTTCCTTGCCTTCACGCGCTGGCTCATCAACTTCCGCAAGGCCCACCCGATCCTGCGCCAGAAGCGCTTCCTGCACTCGATCCCGCGCAAGGTCGACGGCGTGACCGACCTGTTCTGGTGGCGCCCCGACGGCGACGAGATGAGCCGCGCCGACTGGACCAACGGCCACATGCGGGTGCTTTGCGCCGAGTTCCGCATGGCCAGCGGCACCCCGAAATACGCGCAGCGCGAGGAGGCGATCTATCTCGCCTTCAATTCCGGCGATGCCACCGCGCTGACTCTTCCCAAATTGCCCGACGGCTTCTGCTGGGTGCGCCATGTCGACACGGCGAACCCCGATTTCATCGCCGAGCGGGTCGGAGACACCATCCAGATGGCCGCCAATTCGGTGCTTGCCCTCGTGGAGGAACCGGTATGAGCGACACGATCCACGACCGCGCACTGAAGGCAGGTATCATTGCTGAATTCAGGGATTTGCACGGCGAAACGCAAGTGGCGAGCGAAGAGAGCAAGGCAGCGCTTCTGGCCGCCATGGGGCTCGAGGATGCGCCTGAGCGCACAGAGCCCGAGCTGCCGCGCTGGCATGTCTGCGAGCCGGGAGAGCCGGTCGGCGTGGTGCCCGCCGGCGCCTGGCAGCTGACCCGCGAGGATGGCAGCCAGACCGAGGGCCGCGGCGCGTTGCTGGAGCTGCCGCTGGGCCGGCACCTGCTCGAGAGCGATGGCGAGCGTTGCTGGCTGCTCTGCGCGCCCGCGCGCCTGCCGCTGCCGCGCAAGCTCTGGGGCCTGATGGCGCCGCTGGCCTGCCTGCGCAGCGAGGCCGAGGGCGGGCTCGGCAGCTACGAGGATCTGGCACGGCTCGCCGAGGGCATCGGCCCCACCGGCGCCGCCTTCCTCGGCATCAACCCGATCCACGCGGGCTTCCTCACCGATCCCGGCGGGTTCAGCCCCTACACCCCCTCGCATCGCCGCCGTGTCGCGCCGCTCTACCTGCCGACCGCCGCGAAGGCAGAGGCGCCCGGTCCGATCCTGATCCTGCCCGAGGAACTGCCGGCGCGGATGGCAGCGCTCGAGGCGGAGTTCCGCGCCGCGCCGCCGGGCCCCGGCTTCGACGAATATCTGCGCCATGAGGGCGCCTCGCTGCACCGATTTGCGACCCACCAGGCGCTGTCGGAGAGGTTCGGCGCCTACTGGGACAGCTGGCCTGCGGCCTACCACGATCCCGACAGCGCCGAGGTGGCGCAGGCGGCGCATGATCTCTCGGACCGGGTGCGCTTACACGCATGGCTGCAATACGCCTCCGAGGGCGCGCTCTCCGAGACCCAGAGGCGGGCGCAGGCCGCGGGGCTCGAGCTCGGGCTCTACCTCGACCTCGCCGTGGGCACCCACCCGCATGGCGCTGAGACCTGGGAAGACCGCGAGAGCTTTGCCTTCGGTGCCAGCCTCGGCGCGCCGCCCGATGCCTTCGCGCCGCAGGGCCAGAACTGGCACCTCGCGCCGTTCAACCCGGTGCACCTGATCAACACCGGCTTCGAGGCGCTGGCCGCGACCCTGCGCCAGCAGCTGCGCTTCTCCGGCGCGCTGCGCATCGATCACATCCTCGGCTTCGAGCGCGCCTACTGGGTGCCCGACGGCGACCTGCCGGGCGCCTATGTCACCATGCCCCGCGATGCCATGCTGGCGGTGGCCCGGATGGAGGCTGCGCGGGCCGGCGCGGTGATCGTCGGCGAGGATCTGGGCGTGATCCCCGACGGGCTTCAGCACGCGCTGAAGGACAGCGGCATCCTTGGCTGCCGACTGATGTGCTTCGAGCACAGCGGCGATCCGCCCTGGTACAAGGCGCCGCAGGACTATGACGTGGGCGTCATCGCCAGCTTCTCCTCGCATGACCTGCCGACCTGGAAGGGCTGGCGCCAGGGCCGCGAGATCGCCCTGCGCCGTGACATGGGCATCATCCCGGCCGAGCATACCGAGGGCATGATGGGCTTCCGCGGCCGCGAGGTCGAAGGCATGGACGGCGCCACCGCGCCCTATCGCGGTGACCATGCCGCCGAGAGCCCCGAGGCGATGGCCGCGCTGCTGGCGGAGACCGCCTCTTGCATGGTGGCGTTACAGGTCGAGGATATGCTCGAGATGGAAAACCAGCCCAACATGCCGGGAACGGTGTGGGAATACCCGAACTGGCGTCAGCGGCTGCCCGCCGGCGTCGACGAGATCGCGGCGAGCCCCGTGCTTGCAAACGCCGCCCGGATCATGAAACGTGCCGGGCGATAGGAGACTGATATTATGACCAGCATTCGTACCATCCCGACCGAGCCGATCGAGGGCCAGAAGCCGGGCACCTCGGGCCTGCGCAAGAAGACCGAGGTGTTCCAGACCCACCATTACCTCGAGAACTTCATCCAGAGTATCTGGAACGGCATCGGCGGGGTCGCGGGCAAGACGCTGGTCCTTGGCGGCGACGGGCGCCACTTCAACTCGCAGGCCGCGCAGGTGGTGCTGCGCATGGCCGCCGCCAGCGGGGCCAAGAAGGTCATCGTCGGCAAGCGGGCGCTGCTCTCGACACCGGCGGCCTCCAACCTGATCCGCAAGCGCGGCGCCGATGGCGGCATCATCCTCTCGGCCAGCCACAACCCCGGCGGCCCGAAGGGCGATTTCGGCGTCAAGTTCAACGCCGCCAACGGTGGCCCGGCGGCCGAGGGCATCACCGGCAAGATCTTCGACGCCACCAAGGAGATCGCCGAGTTCCACATCGCCGAGAGCCAGGATATCGGCCTGCGCATGACCGACACGGTGATGCTGGGCGAGATGGAAATCGAGATCGTCGACCCGGTCGACGACTACGCCGAGCTGATGGCCGAGCTGTTCGATTTCGATGCCATCCGCGCGCTCTTCAAGTCGGGTTTCCGGATGCGCTTCGACGCCATGCACGCAGTCACCGGCCCCTATGCCACGCGGCTGCTCGAGGAAACGCTGGGGGCCTCGCCCGGCACCGTGTTCAACGCCATCCCGCTGCCGGATTTCGGCGAGGGCCACCCCGATCCGAACCCGACCTGGGCCAAGCAGCTCTGGGACGAGATGATGTCCGACACCGGCCCCGATTTCGGCGCCGCCTCCGATGGCGACGGCGACCGCAACATGGTCGTGGGCCGGCATTGCTACGTCTCGCCCTCCGACAGCCTCGCGGTGCTCGCCGCCAATGCCACGCTGGTGCCGGGCTACAAGGACGGGCTCAAGGGCGTGGCGCGCTCGATGCCGACCTCGCAGGCGGTCGATCGCGTCGCCGAGAAGCTGGGGATCGACTGCTACGAGACGCCCACGGGCTGGAAGTTCTTCGGCAACCTGCTCGATGCCGGCCGTGCCACGCTCTGCGGCGAGGAAAGCTTCGGCACCGGCTCCGACCACGTGCGCGAGAAGGACGGGCTCTGGGCGGTGCTGTTCTGGCTCAACATCCTCGCGGTGAAGAAATGCACCGTGGCCGAGCTGATGGAGGCGCACTGGGCCGAGTATGGCCGCAACTACTACTCGCGCCACGATTACGAGGCGGTCGACAGCGATGCGGCGGCGGGCGTGATGGAGCACGTGCGCGGCCAGCTGGCCTCCCTGCCCGGCTCGACTTTCGGCAGCCTGACGGTCGCTGCGGCGGACGAGTTCGCCTATGACGATCCGGTCGACGGCTCGCGTTCCGAGGGCCAGGGCCTGCGGGTGCTGTTCGAGGGCGGCGGACGCCTGGTGCTGCGCCTGTCGGGCACCGGCACCGAGGGCGCGACGCTGCGCGTCTATCTCGAGAAGGTCGAGACCGATCCCGCCGCCTTCGGCCTCGATCCGCAGGCGGCGCTGGCCGAGGTCATCGCCGCCGCCGAGACCATCGCCGAGATCAAGTCCCGCACCGGGCGCGACGCGCCCGACGTGATCACCTGATCGCACGTGGACACGCTTCGCGCCATCGCGCTGATGGTGGCTTCGATGGCGTTGCTGGCCGCCAGCGACGCCTTCCTGAAGCTCGCCTCGCAGACCGCGCCCGTGGGTCAGGTCATGGTCATGCTGAGCCTTGGCTGCAGCGCGCTCCTCGTTGCGATCGCGCTGTTTCGCCGCGTGCCGCTGCGGCTGACCGACGCCTTCGCGCCGAAGGTCATGCTGCGCAACGTCTTTGAGATGATCGGCGCGCTCGGCATGATCGTGGGCCTGTCGAAGATCCCGCTCTCGCTGATGGCTGCGATCATGCAGACGGCACCGCTGGTGGTCACTCTGGGCGCGGCGGTGTTCCTGCGCGAGCCGGTGGGCTGGCGGCGCTGGCTGGCGATCGGCGTGGGGCTCGTCGGCATGCTGATGGTGATCCGTCCCGGCGGCGCCGCCTTCACCGGCTGGGAGATCTTCCCTGTGGTCGGCGTCACAGGCCTCGCGGCGCGCGACCTGGTCACCCGCCTGCTGCCACCGCAGATCCCCTCGCTCTCGGTCTCGGCTTACGGCTTCGCGGCGATCTTTCCGGTGGGCCTGGCGGTGCTGCTGATCACCGGCGCGCCGCTCTCGGGTGCTGCGCCGACCTTCGCCTACATGGCGGGCGCGGTGGCGGTGACGGCGGCGGGCTATCTCGCGGTGACCATGGCGATGCGCATGGCCCCGGTCTCGGCGGTGGCGCCCTTCCGCTACACGCGCCTCGTCTTCACCGCCGGGCTCGGGATGGCGATCTTCGGCGAACGCCCCGACGGCTGGACCTGGGCCGGCGCCGCGCTGATCCTCGCCGCCGGGCTCTACAGCTTCGTCCGCGAGCACCGCCTGGCTAGGCTCCAGACCGCGGTGCTCCGTCCCTGACATCCGCTCCCGGCCGCAGGGTCCGGCCTGCCTCCGGCGGGGATATTTCTGGCCAGAAGAAGACATGGGCGCTGCGCCCTCGTCTTCTCTGGTTTCCAAGTACCTCGGGGGAGTCGTGGCGCAGCCGCGGCGGGGGCAGCGCCCCCAACCACCCTATCCGCCCAGCACCTCGATCCCCGCCGGCAGCGGCCGGTTGCCGCCGTCCACCGACACCGTCTCGCGGGTGCGCGGCAGGGCCTCGGGCATCTCCTTCTGGATCCAGGTGATCAGCTCCTCACGGATTTCGCAGCGCAGATCATAGGTCCGCGGCGCGTTGCGGGCCGAGGCCAGCACCCGCACCTCCATCACCCTCTCGCGGAAGTCGTTGACCTGCACGTGGCAGACATTGCCGTCCCAGAGCGCCGAGTTGCGGCAGACCTCCTCGGTCTTGGCGCGCAGGCGTTTGATATCGGCGCAGTGGTCGAGGTAGAGCAGCACGCCGCCGATCAGCGAGGAGCTGTCGCGGGTCCAGTTCTGGAACGGCTGCTCGATGAAATAGCTCAGCGGCACCACCAGCCGGCGCCAGTCCCAGATCTTGATCACCACGTATGTGCCGGTGATCTCCTCGACCCAGCCCCACTCGCCCTCGACGATCACCGCGTCGTCGATGCGGATCGGCTGGGTGACCGCGAGTTGGATGCCGGCGATGAGGTTCTTCAGCACCGGCTGGAAGGCAAAGCCCACCACGATGCCCGCAGCGCCGCCCGCCGCCAGCAGCGACACGCCCCATTGCCGCACGCCCTCGAAGGTCATCAGGATCGCCGCGGTGGCCACGATGACGATCACCCAGCCCGCCAGCCGCACCATGATGCGGCTCTGGGTGACGTGCTTGCGGGCGAGGTAGTTGTCCTCGGAGTCCAGGGTGAACTTGCGCAGGTGCACCGTGGTCCAGATGTGCAGCGCCGTGTGCAGCGCCCAGGCCACCAGCACCATGAACGCGATGAGCAGCGCGTGCTGGCCGAAATCGGTCTGCTCCGGGCTCAGCGGCGCCACCGCGACGCCCACGAAGAGCGCCGCCACCACCAGCGCCAACCGCAGCGGGCGGCGGGTCCGGGCGACGAGGCTGCGCCAGAACAGATCCTTCCCGGCGACCGTGCGGTTGAGGATCGCGTAGACCAGCCGGAACACCAGCACGCCCAGCACGAAGAACGCCACAACCACCGACACCGGCATCACCCAATGTGGCAGCACAGGGATCACCGCCTCGATATCGGTGGTGATCTCGGCGACCTGCTGCTCGATCTGATCCAGTTCGTCTTCCATGCGTGCTCCCTGCCGGTGCACGCCTCCTCTCGCGCCCGCGTTCGTTGCCTGTTGCCTCCCTGTCTCCACAAACAATAGCTGCGCCGCGGCATTTGGCAAAACCGAGGCGCCGCGAAAGAAAATGTTAGCGATATCGCGCCACCTACCCATCTGTTAGCGCTGCGCAAGTTTACTTTCGCGCAACGGCTGTTATAGCTCGCTCAAACCCAATTGGAGGCGAGGGACGCACCCATGAGCACCATCATCGACATTCACGCCCGCGAGATCCTCGACAGCCGTGGCAACCCCACGGTCGAGGTCGACGTCATGCTGGAAGACGGCACCCTTGGCCGCGCCGCGGTGCCCTCGGGTGCCTCGACGGGCGTGCACGAGGCGCATGAGCGCCGCGACGGCGACAAGACCCGCTACATGGGCAAGGGCGTGCTCGACGCCGTGGCCGCGGTCAACGGCGAGATCGCCGAGGCGCTTGTGGGCTTCGACGCCACCGAGCAGGAAGCCATCGACGGCGCGATGATCGAGCTCGACGGCACCGACAACAAGGGCCGGCTCGGCGCCAACGCCATCCTCGGCGTCAGCCTCGCCACCGCCAAAGCCGCGGCCGAGTTCACCGCGCAGCCACTCTACCGCTACGTTGGCGGCACCGCCGCCCGCGTCCTGCCGGTGCCGATGATGAACATCATCAATGGCGGCGAGCACGCCGACAACCCGATCGACATCCAGGAATTCATGATCATGCCGGTCAGCGCGGAGAACATCCGCGAGGCCGTCCGCATGGGCTCCGAGGTGTTCCACACGCTCAAGAAAGAGCTCTCGGCGGCGGGCATGTCGACCGGTCTCGGCGACGAGGGCGGCTTTGCCCCCGAGCTCGGCGGCACCCGCGAGGCGCTGGACTTCATCCTGAAGTCGATCGAGAAGGCCGGCTACAAGCCCGGCGAGGATATCTACCTCGCGCTCGATGCCGCCTCGACTGAGTATTACAAGGACGGCAAGTACGAGATGAAGGGCGAAGGCCTGTCGCTCTCGTCGGCCGAGAATGTCGACTACCTCGCCAAGCTCTGCGCCGACTACCCGATCATCTCGATCGAGGATGGCTGCGCCGAGGATGACTGGGAGGGCTGGAAGCTGCTCACCGAGAAGCTCGGCGACAGCGTGCAGCTGGTGGGCGACGACCTCTTCGTGACCAACCCGGCGCGCCTGTCGATGGGCATCGAGCAGGGCGTGGCGAACTCGATGCTGGTCAAGGTGAACCAGATCGGCTCGCTGTCCGAGACCCTGCGGGCGGTCGAGATGGCCCACCGCGCGCGCTACACCAACGTGATGTCGCACCGCTCGGGCGAGACCGAGGACGCGACCATTGCCGACCTCGCCGTGGCCACCAACTGCGGCCAGATCAAGACCGGCTCGCTGGCGCGCTCGGACCGGCTCGCGAAGTACAACCAGCTGATCCGCATCGAGGAAATGCTGGGCGACACGGCGATCTACGCCGGGCGCTCGATCCTGCGCTGAGGGCTGGACGCTCCAGCGGGGGCGTTTGATAGAGATTGTGGAGGGGCGGTGACCTGTGGTTGCCGCCCTTTTTAACTTTCGGGGCTGGAGCTTGTCGGTCGTCAGAAAAATGTCAGCTTACAGCCCGTTCACGACGTTCGCGCTCGGCTTGGCACAGGTCGCCTGTCTTGGCAGGAAGGGCGGGGAAGTGTGCATTCGCTGCAATCCGCACCAAAGACAGCTATGCGAAGTACATCCATCGCTGCAAAGTGTCTGACATGGGTCGACGAGGTTCATCTTCTCCGGCACTACTTGATGAAACCAATGCTTTGAGAAGGCCACAAATGAAACTATTTCCGCAGGATGATGACGTCGTCTTATATGAAACTGGGTTCGAAGATGATGTTCTTGAGCGAAAGTCCATTTCAAACCAGCTGTCTGAACTTGTTGAGCGAATAGAAAATCCGGTTGTCCTTGCGCTCGATGACAAGTGGGGATCTGGAAAAACATTCTTTCTCAAAAGGTGGGTTGCAGCACATACTGCAGAAAACAACGGCACGGCCACAACTATATATTTTGATGCATTTGAAAACGATTATCTCACCGATCCTCTCGTTTCCATCATCACTGCGGTAAGCGCGCGCCTCCCAGATGAGCAAGCCGAAACAGTAAAAAAATGGAAGACCGTTGCGACAAAACTTGCAAAGCCAGCATTGGGTATTGCTCTTTCGGTGGCGACGTTTGGTGCGAAACAGTATTTAGATGAAATGGGAGATGTGATCGCGGACGCAGCGAGCGGCGAAGCCAAAAATGCGGTTCAAGACCTATGGGAGGTTGAAAGAGTCCGAAAAGATGCGATGCATGATTTTCGAAACTTGCTGTCAGAACTAACCCAGAAATCAGCTGCACCGATCGTTATTGTAGTAGACGAGTTAGACCGTTGCCGACCAGACTATGCCCTTACCGTTCTGGAAGTTATTAAGCACTTTTTCTCGGTGCCAAAAGTCCACTTTATACTCGGTGTCAATGGTAAAGCATTGGAGAACAGTGTCAAAGCAAGGTACGGCGCAGACATTGACGCAGAAAGTTACCTCCGAAAATTCATAAATGTATCGTTCTCCCTCCCTCGTGCGATCGGTGGCCGCGGCGAAGTAAGTGTATTTTCAAAATATGCATCCAAACTTATTTCCGACATGGAGCTTCCTCAGCGTGTTTCAGACCGTTGTGTAAGCCTGCTAAAGTGCGTCGTTGATAGCCGTGATGTCTCACTTAGAGATATAGGAAAGGTCTTTTCCAAGGTTGCTTTGGTTCCTGATGAGGTTCACAAGAAAAACTTCAAGGACGGATATATAGATATCCTCTGCGCACTTATTGTCACTTCGGTTGTAGACCCTCAGCTTCACGCGAAACTTGTCTCTGGAGATGCCCAGACGTCGGAACTCCGAGATTATCTCGCAGCGCCCAAAGAAAAAACAATAGAAAGAATCGATGATACTTACAATTCCGCCTACAATCACGAGGTTACGACTTGGCTCGCGACAATCATTTTTTGTTGTGGGAGAGAAGATATAGAAAATGTTGAAGGCTTACCTTCTTGGTCTGAGAACCTTGGGGAGCGGTTTGACCGATTTGGAGTGCGGGATAGGAAATCAATAGCCCCCGGAATCCAGAAAGATTGGGTCGAAATATTTAGGGTTTAGATTTTTCATGTGGGTGTACTTACAAGCATAGGATGCACCTTTCGGAGGTGCTACCAGCGTTTAAGGCTTCCCAAGGATATGCGAACTGACATATCATCTTGGCGGATGAAAGCGGCCATCGGCCGAGAGCTTCATGAGCGGCCGCTTTGGGCCGATAGGGCACATTGTCCGAAACGGCTTCCATCGACCTTGAAAGGGTCGGAACTTTCGCAAAACGGTCATTTATTTATCGAACTAGCACGGAACTGTGCGCTCGCGCTATAGACCCGAGCGCGCTCTCAAAGCCAAGCCTTCAAAAATGCGACCCACGAAAAAGGCGGCGACCACCGGTCACCGCCCCTCCCCAATCTCAAGCCCGAAAGAGCCCTCAGCCCGCTGCCTTGGCCTCGATCTCCTCGGCCACCGCCTCGGCGCGCGCGGCAAGCTCGGCCAGGGTGTCCGACACGCTCGCCGGGATCACCGGGACCTCGACCTTCTCCGGCGCCGGCAAGGGCCGCTCGCGGAGCTCGCGCAGTTCCTCGGCCATCTCGCCCAGCTTGTCCTCGGCCTCGCGCAGACGGTCCTCGAGACCGGCGGTCTTGTCGGCCAGCATCAGCCCCGACATCAGCAGCATCCGCGCCTCGGGCATCCGGCCGATCTGGTCGACCAGCACCGAGGCCTCGGTGTCGAGCATGCGCGCGGCGGTGAGCAGGTATTGCTCCTCGCCCTGCTGGCAGGCGACGTCGAAGGTCCGGCCGCCGATGTTGATCTGAACTTCGATCTGCTGGCTCATTGCGCCGCCTCCTCTTCGCCGGCGGCCTGCGCCAGCATCGGCTCCAGTGCGCCGAGCACCGCGCGGGCCTCGGCCGCCTCGGCGGCGCGGGCAGCGCGTAGCGCCTCGAGCTCGGCCAGCATCGCCTGGTTGATCAGATGCGGCTCGCCGAGGTTCTCGGCCAGCGCCTCGCGCATCTCGGTGCAGCTCTTGAGCAGCGCGTCATTGGCCTGGCGCAGGCGCTGGAGCTCGCCGTCGAGCGCCTGCATGCCCTCGCGCTGCGCCGCGATCTGCTCCTGCAGCGCGGCGTCGGGCTCGGCAGGCTCTGGGGCCTCGGGCTGCGCCTCGAGCTGGTCGTGCAGCGACCTGACCCGCGCCTCGAGCTGGGCGTTGGCCATCTTCTCATCCTCGAGCGCCGCGTTCAGCCGCGCGATCTCCTCGGCGGAGCCGTCATCCACCGGCTCGAGCGCCGGCTGCGGCGCCTCGAGCGCCTCGACGCCCTTTGAGATGCGGTCGAGCGCCCGCGTCATCCGTGACTGCAACTCGTCAATCTGGCTCATCTTGCCCTCTCTCGATCTGCCTTCGAGGCCTGTCGCGTCGATCGTTGCGAATCGAACCCGCCCCGTTTCGGAACAGTTTATCAAGCGCCGGGGGAAATTGCGCCCCATATGTCCCAAGTGGTTACGGGCGGGAATTCACCCACCGGCGCCGCCTTGACGGCGCTAACGCTTGATCTTCGGCCCAACGCTGCTATTAGCCCCGAAACGGCTCTGGGATAGAGAGGAGTTCCCGTGGATATCAATGCCCTTCGAGATGCACATCCGGATCACTGGATGCGTGCCACTGCCATCCGCGCACTGACGCTCGACGCGGTCGCCGCGGCCAATTCGGGCCATTCCGGCATGCCCATCGGCATGGCCGACGTGGCGACCGTGCTGTGGTCGAAGCACCTGAAATTCGACGCGAAGAACCCGACCTGGCCGGATCGCGACCGCTTCATCCTGTCGGCAGGCCACGGCTCGATGCTGCTCTATGCGCTGCTCTATCTCAGCGGCGACGAGCAGATCACCCTCGATCAGGTGAAGAACTTCCGCCAGTGGGGCTCGCGCACTGCGGGCCACCCGGAGAACTTCCACGCCGACGCCATCGAGATGACCACCGGCCCGCTCGGCCAGGGCATCGCGCATTCGGTCGGCTTCGCCATGGCGGAAGAGATCCTGCGCGCCCGCTTCGGCAAGGCCGCGATCAACCACCACACCTATGTCATCGCCGGTGACGGCTGCCTGATGGAAGGCGTGAGCCAGGAGGCCCTCGGCCTCGCCGGCCGCTACGAGCTCGGCCGCCTGATCGTGATGTGGGACAACAACGACATCACCATCGACGGCAAGGTCTCGCTGTCGGACCGCACCGACCAGGTGGCGCGCTTCAAGGCGTCGGGCTGGCACGTGCAGGAGATCGACGGCCACGATCCCGAGGCCATCGACGCCGCCATCACCGCCGCCAAGAAGGTCACCGACAAGCCGTCGATGATCGCCTGCAAGACCCACATCGCGCTGGGTCACGCCGCGCAGGACACCTCCAAGGGCCACGGCGCGCTGACCAATGCCGAGCAGAACGCCGACGCCAAGGCGGGCTGGGGCTGGACCACCGGCCCGTTCGAGGTCCCGGCCGAGATCAAGAGCTGGTGGGAAGAGATCGGCAGCCGCGGTGCCGCCGAGCGCGAGGCCTGGGACGGCCGCATCGCCGCCATGTCCGACCGCAAGCAGGCCGAGTTCGCCCGCACCATGGCCGGCGAGGCGCCCAAGAAGCTCTCCTCCGTCGTCCGCGCGCTGAAGAAGCAGAGCTCCGAGAACGGCCCCAAGGTCGCGACCCGCAAGGCCTCGGAGATGGTGCTCGAGGTGATCAACCCGGTGATGCCCGAGACCGTGGGCGGCTCCGCCGACCTCACCGGCTCGAACAACACCAAGACCGGCGACATGGGCGTGTTCGACACCGACAGCCGCGGTGGCCGCTACGTCTACTGGGGCATCCGCGAGCACGGCATGGCCTCGGCGATGAACGGCATGGGCCTGCATGGCGGCATCCGCCCCTATGGCGGCACATTCATGGCCTTCACCGACTATGCCCGCCCGGCGATGCGCCTGGCCGCGCTGCAGCAGACGCCGACGGTCTTCGTCATGACCCATGACAGCATCGGCCTTGGCGAAGACGGCCCGACCCACCAGCCGATCGAGCACCTGGCGATCTCGCGCGCGACGCCGAACACCCTGGTGTTCCGCCCCGCCGACGTGGTCGAGACCGCCGAGGCCTGGGAGATCGCGCTGACCCAGAAGAGCACCCCCTCGGTGCTCTCGCTGACGCGTCAGAACGTGCCGACTGTGCGCCACCAGCACAAGACCAACAACCTCGTCGAAAAGGGCGCCTACGTGCTCGCCGATGCCGAGGGCAAGCGCCAGGTCATCCTGATGGCCACCGGCTCCGAGGTCGCCATCGCGCTCGAGGCGCGCGATCTGCTGCAGGCCGAGGGTATCGGCACGCGCGTGGTCTCCATGCCCTGCTTCGAGCTCTTCGAGGCGCAGGACGAGGCCTACCGCAAGCGCGTGCTGCCGGGTGGACCGGTGCGCGTGGCCGTGGAAGCCGCGACCCGCTTCGGCTGGGACAAGTGGCTGCTGGGCGAGCGCGGCCGCGAGGCCAAGGCGGGCTTCGTGGGCATGGACGGCTTCGGCGCGTCGGCCCCGGCCGAAACCCTCTACGAGCAGTTCGGCATCACCGCCGAGGGCGTGGCCGCGAAAGCCAAGTCGCTGCTCTGAGCCCTGCGCTCTCTCATGAAACAGGAAAGCGCGCCGCATCTGCGGCGCGTTTTTTTTCGTCTTCGTCCCTCTCTCACGAGCAAAAGGCGCCGCCGCGTCATCGCCTGCCCGCGGGGTGGCGAAACGACTCTTGATCCTCTCGATTCATCCCAGCCAAGTCCGAAAGACCTCGACACGACGCGCGGGCGTCACCAGATCGTCAGCCCGGGGCGGGTCATGCCGAAGGCTTGCCTCTGGCATTACCGATTGCGCGCCTCCGGGCGTTTGCTTGCAAACGCCTGCCGGCGACACAACGCAAAAACGCGATGTGTGAGAGGCGGTCTACGGCCTTGATTCCGCGTCAGTAACCCGCTGGGATCCTCCTCAATGCGCCTCTTTTGCGCCCCCGAAGAGCGGCATCACCAGCTTGGTGACGACCGGCACCAGCACCAGCCCCCAGGCCAGTCCTACGACAAAGTCCATCGCAGCCGTTGCCAGCCACAGCACCGCCCCCTGCCACTGCTCGCTTACCGCCTGCTCGGCGATCACCGCGTAATGGTGGATGAACTCCTCGGGCGCGTGCCAGCCGATCTGCGCCAGCGAGTGGATGATGATCGAGCCGCCGACCCAGAGCATCGCCGCGGTACCGACGATGGAGAGCAGCTTCATTACGTAGGGCATGCCCTTGACGATGCCGCGCCCCACCGCGCGGGTGACCGAGAGCTTGCCCACCTGCGTCAGCCACAGACCGACGTCGTCCATCTTCACGATCAGCGCCACCGCGCCATAGACCAGCGCCGTGATGCCCACCGCGACCAGCGCCAGCACCACCGCTTGGATCCAGACCTCGGGGGCCTCGATGGTCGAGAGCGCCAGCGTCATGATCTCGGCGGAGAGGATGAAGTCGGTTTTGATCGCGCCCTTCACCTTGGTCTCTTCGAGATGCGCCGGGTCGCCGACATCGTGGCTGCCATCCGGCCCGCCGGAATGCTCGTCATGCGGCATCACCACATGAACCACCTTCTCGGCCCCCTCGAAGCACAGGTAGGACCCGCCCAGCACCAGGAGATACGGTACCAGCCACGGCGCGAACGCCGCCATCAGCAATGCCGCGGGCAGCAGGATGATCAGCTTGTTGAAGATCGAGCCGCGGGCGATCCTCCAGATGATCGGCAACTCGCGCGAGGCCTCGAAGCCGTGCACGTATTTCGGCGTCACCGCGGCATCGTCGATCACAACGCCCACCGCCTTGGAGCCGGCCTTGGCGGCGTGGGCCGAAATGTCGTCGACGGAAGCCGCCGCGATCTTGGCGATGCCCGCCACGTCATCGAGTAGCGCCAGAAGCCCGCTCATGTCTGTCTCCGTTCCTGCGTCTCGCACAACCTAGCCGACGCCCTGCCCGGTTCAAGCACCGTCCGCGATGAACCGGCCGAAGCGGCCCGCGCACGCCGTTACCGCAACCGGCCGGAGGCCCGTTTGAAATGGCTCGCAAATGTTAGCGCAACCCACATGTTTATCGCTAACATACTGTCTTTTCTCAACTTTTCACGTTGAGATTTCGGTGTACGTCCGTATACACACTTTCGGAAAATTCGCTGCCACAGCCAAGAGGACATCTCCCCATGACCGTCACTGTCGGGATCAACGGCTTCGGCCGCATCGGCCGCTGCACGCTGGCCCATATCGCCGAAAGCGCCCGCAACGATGTGCAGGTGGTGAAGATCAACGCCACCGGCCCGATCGAGACCTCGGCCCACCTGCTGCGCTACGACAGCGTGCACGGGCGCTTCGGCGGCGACGTGAAGGTGGTCAACGGCAACGCGCTGGATCTCGGCCGCGGCCCGATCGACGTCATGTCGACCTACGAGATGGGCGAGCTCGACTGGACCGGCTGCGACGTGGTGCTCGAGTGCACCGGCAAGTTCAACGACGGCAACAAGGCGGTGCAGCACATCCACCAGGGCGCCAAGTCGGTGCTGATCTCGGCCCCGGCCAAGAACGTGCAGAAGACCATCGTCTACGGCGTCAACCACCGCGAGCTCGTGCAGGGCGACGTGATGATCTCGAACGGCTCCTGCACCACCAACGGCCTCGCGCCGCTGGCCAAGGTGCTCGACGAGGCGATCGGCATCGAGAGCGGCGTGATGACCACGATCCACAGCTATACCGGCGACCAGCCGACGCTGGATCGCCGCCACAACGATCTCTACCGCGCCCGCGCCGCGGCCATGGCAATGATCCCGACCTCCACCGGTGCCGCGAAGGCACTCGGAGAAGTATTGCCAAATTTGAAGGGAAAGCTTGACGGATCGGCCATTCGTGTGCCAACTCCTAACGTCTCGGCCGTGGACCTGACTTTCCAGGCGTCCAAGGACGTGACCGTCGAGGATGTGAACGAGATCGTGCGTGAAGCAGCCTCCGGTCGGATGGGAATGGTCCTGTCCTATGACCCGGAGCCGAAGGTCTCGATTGATTTCAACCACACGACGGCCAGCTCGATCTTTGCACCCGAGCAGACCAAGGTCGTCGGCAAGCGCACCGTGCGTGTGCTCGCGTGGTATGACAACGAGTGGGGCTTTTCCGCCCGTATGGCGGATGTGGCCGCAGCAATGGGTCGCCTTCATCACTGATGGAGCGGCCTCGGTCCTGACCCCACATCGAGGGGCGGCGGAGGGGAGACCGCCGCCCCTTTTTGCGTCTTAAGGGCCGCCATCGTCTAAAGGCCGCCAACCTTCGCTTTAAAACCGTGCTCCGCTTGCGGCGGGCGCCACGACGCCCGTCCCGCAACAAACGCTCCTCTCAGACGCAGCCCCCGCACGCGCGGCCTTTGAACCGAGAGCCTCAGGCGCCGGTCACGTGGCGAAACCTTGCAAGAGGCACGGTCGCGGCGGGCCTCTTTGCCGGTGGGATCGCTATGTCGGGGGGATCGTGAAATCGCGATCTTGGGTGCCGATAGGAACAGCGCGCCGCATGTCTTGCCCGGGACGGCACCATGGCAGGCCGGAGCGCCAAGCCCCGGCCGCCGGCAGAAAGCCCTCAGGCTTCCGCTTTCTTCTCCCAACGGCCGCTTTCTTCCGACCAGTACTGCGCCTTGCAGCCCGCGCCGGTGAGCGCCCGCCATTGGCCGCGCGCCGCGTCGAGCGCCATCGGGTCGTGGCCGTCGAAGAGGATGCAGACCCGCTCGAGCCGGTTGACCTCCTCGGGCTCCACACCGGCCCCGTCCACCGCCATCAGGCAGGCGGGATCGTTGGGCAGGGCCTCCTGCACCGTCAGCAGCACCGGCTGCAGCGCGTCGTGCTTCCCGCCCGCCTGTCCATGCGGCAGGAAGCTCTCCTCAGGCCCCATCCAGAGCCGCTGGTCGAGCCAGTCCATGCGCCCGGGATCCGTCCCGCGGACCGCCACCCGCCAGCCCGCCGCCAGCGACTTCTCGAGAAGCACCGGCAGCGTCGCCTCGAGCGGACGCTGGGTCAGGTGGTAGAAATAGGCCGCGCCCATGTCAGCCCCCCGCAACCGGGGGGTGCGGCGCGCGGCGCGCCGGAACCGCGGTCATCGGCTCAGCTCCCCTCGCTTTCGAAACCGTCCCGCACCAGCCGGTCGAGCGCCATGACGCCCCAGCCGGTGGCGCCCTTCGGCGCCAGCGTGCTCTCCGCCTTCAGCGAGGCGACGCCGGCGATGTCGAGGTGGATCCACGGCATCTCGTCCTTGACGAAGCGCTTGAGGAACTGCGCCGCGGTGATCGAGCCGCCGGGGCGGCCGCCGACGTTCTTCATGTCGGCGATGGGCGATTTCAGCATGTCGTCATAGGCCTTGCCCAGCGGCATCCGCCATGCGCCCTCGCCCTCGCTCTCGGCGGCCTTGAGGAAGCCCGCGGCGAAGCGCTCGTCGTTGGAATAGACTGCGGCATTCTCATGCCCCAGCGCCACGATGCAGGCGCCGGTCAGGGTGGCGAGATCGACCATGGCGGCGGGCTTCTCGAATTCCTGCGCGTACCACAGCACGTCGCTCAGCACGAGGCGGCCCTCGGCGTCGGTGTTGATGACCTCGATGGTGTCACCCTTCATCGAAGTGACGACATCGCCCGGCCGCACCGCGTTGCCCGAGGGCATGTTCTCGACCAGCCCCACGAGCCCGGTGACGTTGGCCTTGGCCTTGCGCAGGGCCAGCGCCTTCATCACGCCCGAGACGACGCCGGCGCCGCCCATGTCCATCGTCATGTCTTCCATGCCGCCGGCGGGCTTCAGCGAGATGCCGCCGGTGTCGAAGACCACGCCCTTGCCGACCAGCGCCAGCGGCGCGCCCTCGCCGCCCTTCCAGCGCATGATCGCCAGCTTCGAGGGCGAGACAGAGCCCTGCCCGACGCAGAGCAGCGCGCCCATGCCGAGCTCTTCCATGCGGTCTTCCTCGATCACCTCGACCTCGACACCAAGCTCGCGCAGCCCCTCGAGCCGCGCCGCGAACTCGGTGGTCGTCAGCACATTGGCGGGCTCGTTGACGAGGTCGCGGGTGAAGAACACCCCGCCCGCCACCGCCAGCAAGGGCGCCGCGGCGGCCTCGATCTCGTCGGGCTTGGTGCAAAACACCTTGGCCGCAGCCAGCGGCTTGCCCTTGTCGCTCTTGTGATCGGTAAAGCCGTAGCCGCGCAGCGCCAGGCCAAGCACCACCTGCACCAGCCAGATCTGGCTCTCGCCCAGCACCGTCACCGCGCCCGAGCCCGCCGCCTTGGCGATGGCGGCGCCCGCCTTGCGCGCATCGGCAACATCCGGCCGGCGCTCGAGCTTCACGATATCCACCGCGTCGGCAGCCATCCCCGAGGGATAGGACAGGCTCACCACGCTGCCGGCGGGCTTCTTGGCCCAGCCCTCGTCGGCCACCGCGCGGGCCACCGCGCCCTTGGTCAGCCGGTTCAGCCGCCGCGCACCGCGCCCGAGCTTGCCCTCGCTGTCGATGAAGACGGCAACGCGGCCTTCCGCGCCCGCCAGGGCGTCGAGATCGGTTTCGGCAAAGGTGAACTCGCGCAGATCGGTCATCATGCTCTCCTGTTGGCTTTGCCCAGAGTCGTAGAGCCGCGTGACGGCATTGACCAGAGGCAGCTTTTCCAGCACATACCGATCCGTTAGCCTAGAGCGCAGCGCAGGATCTGGAGGGCACATACGCGTGCAGAGATTCGACAGATACATGCTGTCGCAACTCATGGTGGTGTTTGGGTTTTTCGCCCTGGTGCTTGTCATGGTCTATTGGGTCAACGCGTCGGTCAGCCTGTTCGACGAGCTGATCACCGATGGCCACTCGGCCCGCATCTTCCTCGAGTTCAGCCTGCTCAGCCTGCCCGCGGTGATCGCGCTGGTGCTGCCGATGGCCGCCTTCGGCGCCGCGGTCTACGTGACCAACCGGATGTCGAACGAGTCCGAGATCACCGTGCTGCAGGCCGGCGGGCTGTCGCCCTGGCGCCTCGGCCGGCCGGTGCTGGTCTTCGGGGTGCTGATCGCGCTGATGATGATGGTGCTGACCCATGCGCTGGTGCCGGCCTCGGTCGCGCAGCTGCGCGAGCGCGAGCGCGAGGTCTCCGAATCGGTGGCGGCACGGCTGCTGCATGACGGCACCTTCCTGCACCCGACCCGCGGCGTGACCTTCTACATCCGAGAGATCACCGACGATGGCGAGCTGCGCGACGTCTACCTCAGCGACCGCCGCAGCGACGCGCGCACGGTGACCTACACCGCCCGCACCGCCTATGTGACGCGCGACGAGGAAGGGCCGAAGCTGACCATGCGCAGCGGGCTGGCGCAGGAGCTGAACCGCGAGGCCGAGACCCTGTCGACGACCAATTTCAGCGATCTCACCTACGACATCAGCGGCCTCATCACGCAAGGCGGCTCGACCCGCCGCCGTGCCCGCCAGATCTCGACCTTCGAGCTGCTGACCCAGACCGAGGCGGTGGCCGAAGAGGTCAATGACAGCATCGGCGAGGTGCTCGAGGAGGCCCATAACCGCTTCCAGATGCCGCTGCTCTGCATCGTCGCGGCGCTGATCGGCTATGCCGCGCTGATGACCGGCACGTTTTCGCGCTTCGGGGTCACCCGGCAGATCGTGGGCGCGATCTTCCTGCTGGTCTTCGTCAAGCTGGTTGAGAGCGCGATCACCGATCCGGTGCGCTCGACGCCGGAGCTCTGGCCGCTGGTCTACCTGCCCAGCCTGGTGGGCTTCGCCATTGCCGCGGCGCTGCTTTGGCGCGCTTCGCGGCCGTTCCGGCCCGAGCGCCGGCGCAAGCAAGGCGACGAGGTGGCCGCATGATCCTGCACCGCTATTTCGCGCGCCGCTTCCTGAGCGTCTTCCTGTCGATCCTGACCGTCTTCGCGCTATTCCTTGCGCTGCTCGACCTGGTCGACCAGCTGCGCCGCTTCGACGAGAGCGTGCGCTTCGGACAGGTCGTCCACCTCACCCTGCTCAACCTGCCCGCCGGGCTTTACGAGATCCTGCCGCTGGTGATGATCCTCGCCACTGCAGCGCTGTTCCTGATGATGGCGCGCAGCTCCGAGCTCGTCGTGGTGCGCGCCGCCGGACGCTCGGGCCTCACCGCGCTGGCCGGGCCGGTGGCGGTCGCGCTGGTGATCAGCGGCGTGTCGCTGGCCATGCTGAACCCGCTGGTCGCCGCCACCTCGCGACAGGCCTCGGATCTCACCGAGAGCTACAAGAGCGACGGCGCCTCGACGATCTCGATCGGCCGCGAAGGGCTCTGGCTGCGCCAGGGCGGCAGCGCGGGCGACACGGTGATCCGCGCCGCCCGCGCCAATCCCGACGCCACCGTGCTCTACGAGGTGAGCTTCGTCGAATACGAGGCTGAAAGCGGCCCCATGCGGCGCATCGAGGCCGAGGAAGCCACGCTGCAGGACGGCGCCTGGGTGCTGCGCGATGCCAAGGTCTGGCCACTGCAGAGCGGGCGCTCGCCGGAGAGCCTCGCCGAGCGCCACGACCGGCTCGAGCTGCCCTCGGACCTGACCCAGGACGGCATCCGCGACCGCTTCGGCAAGCCCGCCTCGGTGGCGATCTGGGATCTTCCCGAGTTCATCGCCGGGCTCGAGATGGCCGGCTTCTCGGCCCGGCGTCACATCGTCTGGCTGCAGATGGAGCTGGCCCGCCCGGTCTTCCTCATCGCCATGGTGCTGGTCGCCGCCGGCTTCACCATGCGCCCCGCCCGGCTCGGCCGCACCGGCCTGCACGTGCTGGCCGCGGTGCTGCTGGGCTTCGGCCTTTACTACGTCCGGAACTTCGCGCAGATCATGGGAGAGAACGGCCAGCTGCCGCCGCTCCTCGCCGCGTGGATTCCCCCGATTGCCTCTCTGCTGCTTGCGCTGGGGCTTGTCCTGCACATGGAGGACGGCTGATGCAGATCGCCCGCTCCGCGTGGCTTGCCGCCCTTCTGGCGCTGGCCACCCCTGCGTCGCTTCTGGCGCAGACCGTCACAATCCCCGCCGATGCCACCGACGCGGACTCCGCCCCGGCGCTGCTGGTCGCCGACCAGGTTTTCGTCGAGGATGGCTCGCGTCTTATCGCCACCGGCAATGTCGAGGCGCTGCATGACGGGCTGCGGCTGAGCGCAACGCGCATCCTCTTCGACCAGGAGGCCGGCGAGCTCACCATCGAGGGGCCGATCCGGATCACCGACGAGACCGGCAACCTGCTGCTCGCCGATGCCGCCGAGATGGAGGAAGGCCTGCGCAACGGGCTGCTCAAGGGCGCGCGCATGGTGATGGACGACCAGCTCCAGCTTGCCGCCGTCGAAGCGCAGCGGGTCGGCG
Organism: Salipiger bermudensis; assembly: GCF_019801965.1. GTDB lineage: Bacteria > Pseudomonadota > Alphaproteobacteria > Rhodobacterales > Rhodobacteraceae > Salipiger > Salipiger bermudensis_A. Next base: position 165,708 of record NZ_JAHVIA010000008.1, on the reverse strand, counting down.
GGCGCTACACCCAGCTCAGCCGCGTCGCAGTGACCTCGTGCCAGGTCTGCGGCCGCAACCAGACACCGCTCTGGCAGATCCGTGCCGACCGGGTGATCCACGACCAGGACGCGCGCCAGCTCTATTTCGAGGGCGCCCAGCTGCGCGTGCTCGACGTGCCGATCCTCTGGGTGCCGCAGATGCGCCTGCCCGATCCCAGCCTCGAGCGCGCCCGCGGCTTCCTGACACCGACGATCCGCAGCACCTCGCTGCTCGGCACCGGCCTGCGCATCCCCTATTTCATCCCGATGGGCGATCACCAGGACCTGACTCTGACGCCCTATCTCTCCAGCGAGACCCGCACCCTCGAAGGCCGCTATCGCCGCGCCTTCGCCTATGGCGATATCGAGATCGAGGGCGCGATCAGCCGCGACTCGCTGCAGCCCGACGAGACCCGCGGCTACCTCTTCGCCTATGGCGAGTTCCTGCTGCGCAACGGCTTCCGTTTCGAGTTCGATATCGAGACGGTCTCGGACGACGCCTATTTCAACGAGTACGACTACGCCGAGAACGAGCGCCTCGACAGCGCCTTCACCCTGAGCCGCGCGCGGCGCGACGATTTCTTCTCGACCGACCTGATCTACTACGAGACTCTGCGCGCCGCCGAGGATGACGAGACCCAGCCCGCGGTGATTTTCAACAGCGAATACGAGCGCCGCTTCTTCCCCTCCCGCATCGGCGGCGAGTTCCGGCTCGGCGCCATGGTGCATGGCCATTACCGGCGCTCCGAGCTCGACTACGACAGCGATGACGAGGACAGCGTCGTCGACGGGCGCGACATGGCGCGGCTCAGCGCCGAGGCCAGCTGGCGCCGCCGCTGGACCCTGCCCGGCGGCATCCGCGCCGGCATGCTCGGCCAGCTCTGGGCCGATCGCTTCAGCGTCTGGGACGATGCCACCGCCGATGCCGAGGCCTCCCAGCTGACGCCGGGCGTCTCGGTCGAGCTGCGCTGGCCGCTGGTCAACCGCGACGCCTTCGGCGGCCGCTCGCTGCTCGAGCCGGTGCTGCAATATGGCTGGGTCGGCGGCGACCGCCCCAACATCCCCAACGACGAGAGCACCCGGGTCGAGTTTGACGAGGCCAACCTGCTGGCGCTGTCGCGCTTCCCGGCCAGCGACCGCCACGAGCGCGGCCGTCTCGCCGCCGCCGGCCTGCGCTGGCGCCATGAATCGCCGACCGGCTGGACCGCCGGCCTGACCTTCGGCCGGGTCTGGCGGGCCATCGAAGATGACGATCTGAGCCGCTCCTCGGGGCTCGACAATCCCGCCTCCGACTGGCTGGTCTCCGGTGGCTTCGCCAACCCGCTCGGGCTCAGCATCTCGGCCCGCGGCCTGCTCGACGGCAATGGCGAGTTCGACAAGGCCGAGGCGCGGGCCAACTGGTTCAACGACCGCATCGAGCTCGACGCGACCTACCTGCTGCTGCTCGCCGATCCGCTCGAGGACCGCGACGAGAGCCAGGCCGAATGGCGCTTCGAGGGCAGCTACCGCATCAGCCGCCACTGGACCGGCTCCGGCGAGTGGCGCTACGACCTCGCCGACCGGCGGGTTGACCGCGCCGGTCTGGGGCTGCAATACCGCAACGAATGCGTTCAGGTGGGGGCGTCGGTCTTGCGCCGTTTCGCTTCCTCGACCAACCTCGAACCGTCCACGGAGTTCGACCTCACGGTCGCCCTGACAGGCTTCGGCACTGCCGCAAGCGACAAGGAGTATCGACGCACATGCAACTGACCCCTGCCCGCCTTCTTCGCGCCCTCACCCTGTCGGCGGGGCTGGCGCTGACCCTGACGCCGGGCGTGGCGCCGGCGCAGAACCTCTTCGCCCCCGCCATCACCGTCGACGAGATGGTGATCACCGGCTACGAGATCGAGCAGCGTCGCCGCATGATGACCCTGCTGAACGCGCCGGGCAACGTGAACGAGCTGTCGCGCGAGCAGCTGATCGACGACCGGCTGCGCCTCAAGGCGGCGCGCGACGCGGGCATCGAGCCCAGCGAGCAGGACGTGATCGACGGCATGGAGGAATTCGCCGGCCGCGCCGATCTCAGCCGCGAGCAATTCGTGGCCCTGCTGGCCCAGGGAGGCGTCGACGAGGAGACCTTCCGCGATTTCGTGCGCGCCGGCACCGCCTGGCGGGATCTTGTGCGGGCGCGGTTCTCCTCGCGCACCCAGATCACCCCGGAAGAGGTCGACCGGGCGCTGGCCAGCGGTGGCGGTGGCTCCGACGTGCGGGTGTTGCTCTCTGAGATCATCATGCCGATCAACGCCCAGAACGCCGAGGCGGTGCGGGCCCGCGCCGAGCGCATCTCGCAGATGACCTCGACCTCCGAATTCTCGGCGCAGGCGCGGCAGTATTCGGCCACCGCGACGCGCGACAATGGCGGCCGGCTGCCGTGGCGCGACCTCACCGAACTGCCACCGCAGATCCGTTCGCTGGTGCTCGGGCTGGCGCCCGGCGAGGTCACCGACCCGCTGCCGATCCAGGGCGCCGTGGCGCTGTTCCAGCTGCGCGACATCGAGGAGACCGGCTATACCGGGCCCGAATATGCCGCCATCGATTACGCCGCCTATTACATGGCCGGCGGCCGCTCTCCCGAGACCCTTGCCAAGGCGCGGGTTCTGGCCGGGCGGGTCGACCGCTGCGACGATCTCTACGCCGTTGCCAAGGGGCAGCCCGAGGAGGTTCTCGACCGTGGCGCGCTGCCGCCCGCCGAGATCCCGACCGACATCGCCTACGAGCTCTCCAAGCTCGATCCCGGCGAGGTCTCGACGGCGCTGACCCGCGCCGATGGCCAGACGTTGGTCTTCCTGATGCTGTGTGGCCGCACCGCCGCGGTGGCCGAGGATGCCGACCGCAGCCAGGTCGAGATCGGCCTGCGCAATCGCCGCCTCACAGAGGTCTCCGACAGCTACCTTGCGCAGCTGCGCGCCAACGCGCGCATCGTCGAGAGATGAGCCGCGTCCCCGCCCCCGTGGCGATGAGCTGCGGGGAGCCCTCGGGCATCGGCCCGGAACTGGCAGAAGCGGCGTGGCAGGCGCTCGGGGCCGCGTTGCCCTTCGTCTATCTCGGCGCGCCGGAGCACCTGCCGGGCAGCGTGCCCCACGTCGTGGTGGGGCGTGCCGAGGAGGCGGCGCAAGCGGCCGAGGAGGGCCTGCCGGTGCTGGCGCTCGACATCCCCGGCCCGCGCGTTCCCGGCACGCCGCAGCCGATGCAGGCGGCAGGCGTCATCGCCTCGATCGCCCGCGGCGTGGGTCTGGTCCAGGAGGGCGCCTGCTCGGCGCTCTGCACCCTGCCGATCTCCAAGCAGGCGCTGGCCGAGGGGGCGGGTTTCGCCTATCCCGGCCATACCGAGTATCTCGCCGCGCTCGGCGGCGCGGACGAGGTGGTGATGATGCTGGCCAGCGACGAGCTGCGCGTGGTGCCCGCCACCATCCACATCCCCGTCTCCGAGGTGCCCTCGGCCCTCACCGCCGCGCTGCTGGAGAAGCGCCTGCGCATCACCCATCGGGCGCTGATCGAGCGCTTCGGCATCAACGCGCCGCGCATCGCGGTGGCCGGGCTCAACCCGCATGCGGGCGAAGGCGGCCGCATGGGGCGCGAGGAAATCGAGCTGATCTCGCCGCTGCTCGACAGGCTGCGCGCCGAGGGGATGCAGCTCATCGGCCCGCTGCCCGCCGACACGATGTTTCACGCCGAGGCGCGGGCGGGCTATGACGCGGCGGTGGCGATGTATCACGACCAGGCGCTGATCCCGATCAAGACCCTGGCCTTCGACCGCGGCGTCAACGTCACGCTCGGCCTGCCCTTCATACGCACCTCGCCCGATCACGGCACCGCCTTCGGCATCGCCGGCAAGGGGGTGGCCAACCCGACCTCGACCATCGAGGCGCTGCGCATGGCGTGGCGGATGGCCGGGGGCGAGAGCGGGACCGGGATCGGGACAGAGACCGGGGGCGCGGCGTGAGCGGCGCGGTCACATCGGGGGCGCTGCCCCCGTCCGCCGGGGGCGGACTCCTCCGAGGTATTTTGGAACCAGAGAAGACATGAGCGCCATCGACGGGCTTCCTCCGCTGCGCGAGGTAATCGCCTCGCACGGGCTTTCGGCGAAGAAATCGCTGGGGCAGAACTTCCTGCTCGATCTCAACCTGACCGCCAAGATCGCGCGGCAGGCCGGGGATCTGTCGGGCATGGACGTGCTCGAGATCGGGCCGGGCCCGGGCGGGCTTACCCGCGGTCTCCTGGCCGAGGGCGCGCGCAAGGTGCTGGCGATCGAGAAGGACACGCGCTGCCTGCCGGCGCTGCAGGAGGTGGCCGAGGCCTATCCCGGCAAGCTCGAGGTGATCTCGGGCGACGCGCTGCAAATCGACCCGCTGGCGCATCTGACGCCGCCGATCGCGGTCTGCGCCAACCTGCCCTACAATGTCGGCACCGAGCTGCTGGTGCGCTGGCTGACCCCGGAGGGCTGGCCGCCGTTCTGGCAGACCCTGACGCTGATGTTCCAGCGCGAGGTCGCCGAGCGCATCGTGGCGCAGCCGGGATCCAAGGCCTATGGCCGACTCGCGGTGCTGGCGCAGTGGCGCGCCGAGGCGCGCATCGTGCTCAGCCTGCCGCCGGGCGCCTTCACCCCGCCCCCCAAGGTCTCGTCGGCGGTGGTGCATCTGCGCGCCCTGCCCGAGCCGCGCTTCCCGGCCGAGCGCGCGGTGCTCGAACGCGTGGTGGCCGCCGCCTTCAACCAACGCCGCAAGATGCTGCGCGCCGCGCTGAAGGGGCTGGCGCCGGATATCGAGGACCGGCTCGAAGCGGCCGGCATCGCCCCCACCGAGCGCGCCGAACAGGTCTCGCTCGAGCAGTTCTGCGCCCTGGCCCGCGCCCTGGCCTGAGTTGGCCCGACAGCGGCGGGCCGCTTGCTCAACGCACAACAAAAGACGCCATGCCCGGGCTCGGACATGGCGTCTTTTTCATTTTCAAGCGGAGCGCGGCTTACTCGGCGGCGTCGGGCGTCGGAGCCTCGTCGCTGGCCGGCTTGCGGCTGCGCGGCTTCTTCTCGGGCTTCTCGCCACCCTCGCCCTCGGCGGCCGGCTCGGCCTTCTTGCGCGGGCTGCGGCGGGTGCGCTTGGGCTTTTCCTCGGCGGGTGCCGGCTGCGGGGCCGAACGGTTCTCCGGGGTCTCGACCAGGCCGGACTCCTCGCCCTCGCTCATGTCGATGACATCGTCCTGCGCGGCGGGCTGCGGCTCGGAGCGCTGCTCCGCGCGCGGCTGCGGCTGCTCGCCCTGGCCGCTCTCCTGCTGGCTGCCCTCGCGCTCGTCACGGTCGTCGCGCTTCTGGGCGTCACGCTCGGCGCGGTCCTTGTCGCGTTGCGCCTGGCGCTCGCGGTTCTCGCGCTCCTGCTGCTCGCGCTTGGCCTCGACCTCGCGCTGCGCTTCCGAGAGCATGCGCAGGTAATGCTCGGCGTGCTGCTGGAAATTCTCCGCCGCGACCCGGTCATTGCCGAGCGCCGCGTCGCGGGCCAGCTGGTTGTACTTGTCGATGATCTGCTGCGGCGTGCCGCGCACCTTGCCCTCGGGGCCGTTGCTGTCGAACACACGGTTGACGACGTTGCCCAGCGAGTTGCGGTTGCGGTTGTTCTTCGACCGCGAACGGGATTTCGAGGATCGCATCTGTTCTGCTATCAGCCTTGTGTCTGACTGTCCCTGTGACCCTGCGGCGCCTCTGGCGCCATCGTGTGCGGGGTCACATCAATGTTGGGTTGACGTCGGGCGGGACCGCCAGAGGCATCCACCGGACCGACCCCACCTGCTAACCATGTCAGGGCTGCGGAAACAAGGGAAAATCTCGAAACCGCAAAGAAAACCGCTGAAAGTTGCTCTTATCCGGGGGTCAGACCGCCGCGGTCCGGCCGACGACGACGCGGTCGCGCCCGTCGAGATCGGCGATCACCGCCACCTCCGACAGCCCGACATCGCGGAACAGGTCGGCCACGGCGCCCCCCTGGCTGGGGCCGATCTCGACCATCAGCCGCCCGCCCGGCAGCAGATGCGCCGGCGCGCCGGCGGCAATGCGGCGATAGGCGGTGAGCCCGTCGCCCTCGTCGGTCAGCGCCATGCGCGGCTCGTGATCACGGACCTCCGGCGACAGCCCCGTCATCTCGTCGAGCGCGATATAGGGCGGGTTCGACACGATCAGGTCGAAGCGCTCGCGGTCATCCTCTCCCAGCGCGCCGAACCAGTCACCGCGGGCCAGCGCCGCGCGCGCCTCGAGCCTGAGCGCGTTGCGGTTCCAGAATGCCACTTCGAGCGCCTCCTGCGACAGATCCGTGCCGATGCCGGTGGCGCCCTCGCGTTCGGCCAGCAGGGTCAGCAGGATGCAGCCCGAGCCGGTGCCGAGATCGAGCACCCGGGAGAACGGGCCGGCCAGCGCCGCCTCGATCAGTATCTCGGTCTCGGGGCGCGGGTCGAGCACCTCGGGGGTGACGAGGAACTCGCGGCCGTAGAACTGGCGCCGTCCGGTGAGATGCGAAACCGGGACGCGCGCCGCGCGGCTCTCGATCACCGCATTGAAGAGCAGCTCATGCTCGCTTTCGACCGGGTCGGGCAGGAACAGCGTAAGCCGCCCCGGCGGCACCTTGAGCACATGCGCCAGCAGGCGGCGCGCGTCGCGGCCGGGATCGGGAATGCCGGCCTCGGCCAGACGCCGCGTGGCCGCCGCCAGCAGCGCGGAGCCGGTCACGTGCCCATCTCGGCGAGCTGGGCGGCCTGGGCGTCGGCGGTGAGCGCGTCAATGATCTCGTCGATGTCGCCGGCGAGGATTTGCTCGAGCCGGTAGAGCGTCAGGCCGATGCGGTGATCGGTCATCCTTCCCTGCGGGAAGTTGTAGGTGCGGATGCGCTCCGAGCGGTCGCCGGAGCCGACCTGCGCCTTGCGGTCGGAGGCGCGGGCATCGGCGGCCTTCTGGCGCTCGAGGTCGAAGAGCCGCGTGCGCAGCACGTTCATCGCGATCTCGCGGTTGCGGTGCTGGGATTTCTCCGAGCTGGTCACCACGATACCCGTGGGAATGTGGGTGATGCGCACCGCCGAGTCGGTGGTGTTGACGTGCTGGCCGCCGGCACCGGACGCGCGCATGGTGTCGATGCGGATGTCGTTCGCGGCGATGTCGATATCCACCGCCTCGGCCTCGGGCAGCACCGCCACGGTGGCGGCGGAGGTGTGGATACGGCCGCCGCTCTCGGTCTCGGGGACGCGCTGGACGCGGTGCACGCCGGATTCGTATTTCAGCCGCGCGAAGACGTTGTCGCCCTCGATCCGAACCACCAGCTCGCGCAAACCGCCAAGCTCGGTGGGCTGCTCCTCGATCACCTCCCAGCGCCAGCCGCGCGCCTCGGCGTAGCGCTGATACATGCGCGCCAGATCGCCGGCGAAGAGCGCCGCCTCCTCGCCGCCGGTGCCGGGGCGGATCTCGAGCATTGCGGGGCGGGCGTCGGCGGCATCCTTGGGCAAAAGCGCCAGCTGCAGCGCCTTCTCGGCCTCGGGCAGCCGGGCGCGCAGGGCGGGAAGCTCCTCCTCGGCCAGCTCCTTCATCTCGGGATCGTCGAGCATCGCCTCGGCCTCGGCGAGATCGGCCTGCAGGCTGGTCCAGTCATGGATCTGGTCGACCACGGGCTTGAGCTCGGCATATTCCCGGCCAAGGGCGGCGATGTCGCCCGATCCCTCGGCCATGCGGGCCTCGAGATACTCGAAACGTTCACGAATTTGCTGAAGACGGTCAGAGGGGATCATGGCGCAACTGTCTTCCCCGAAACCATCGGCGGGTCAAGGGCGGCAGATCGTGCCGGGCGAGATTTCCGTCTGGCCTCCGTGGCCCCGGCTCACTCCCCGGTGTCGAGCTGCGCCAGCCAGCCGTCGACGCGGGCCTTGTTGACGCCCATGTCGGACTGACCAAAGCGCTGGCGGCCGTAAAGCTCGAGGAAGCCGTCATTCAGCTGCACGGTGGTGTAATCGGGAAAGCCCATCCATTGCGAGCGCGTGAGATAGGTCACGCGGCCCTCGTCGGGGCTGCCCGAGAGCACCTCGGTGCGCGGGGTCTCGAGGATGGCGCGGTGCAGCGCGGAGAACATCGCCTCGTCGCCCGGCACCCGGCGGCGGACGCCGTGGGCGAGATCCTGGTCGGCCGAGACCTTGGGATCCACATGCCAGACCTCGGGGTCGGAGGGGGCGAGCCGGATCCAGGCCAGACCGCCGATGACGACAAGCACGATGAGCCAGAATATCTTACGCACGGAGACCGGTCCTTTCGGGTCTTGCGGGTGGGTCGGAACAGATCCCGGACCGCGGCTGGCGTCCGGCACACTCGGCACGGACCGCCCAACACACGGGCGGCCTCCTGTTCCCATGATTCCGCCGGCAGGAAAAGGCCGGCGGGCTCACGTTCGCGGTATGTCGCGCACGGCTCAGCGCCGCGTCCAGCCCCAGAGGCAGAGCAACTCGGTCGCCACATGCGCGCCTGCGATGGCGGTGGCGCCGGTGGTGTCGAAGGGCGGAGAGACCTCGACCACGTCGCCGCCCTTCAGGTCGATCCCTGCCAGCCCGCGCAGCATCACCGCCGCCTGATGGCTGGTCAGTCCGCCCCAGACCGGCGTGCCGGTGCCCGGCGCAAAGGCCGGGTCGAGCGCGTCGATGTCGAAGGTGAGATAGACCGGGTTGTCGCCGACGATGGCCTTGGCCTGCGCCACGATGGCCTCGTGCCCCTGCCCGTGCACCGCGCGCGCATCGAGGATGTGAAAGCCCAGCGGATCGGGATTGTCGGTGCGGATGCCGATCTGCACCGAGCGCTTCGGATCCACCAGCCCGAGCTTGACGGCCTTGTACATGAAGGTGCCGTGATCGATGCGGTCGAAATCGTCATCGGCCCAGGTGTCGGTATGGGCGTCGAACTGGATGACGCTGAGCGGGCCGTACTTGGCCGCGTGCGCCTTCAGGAGCGGCAGGGTGATCGAGTGATCGCCGCCCAGCGTGATCATCGCCGCGCCCTGCTCGAGGATGCCCGTCGCGTGCGCCTCCAGCGTCGCCGGAAAGGCCGGGACATTGGCATAGTCAAAGGCCAGATCGCCGTAATCGGCGATGGCGAATTCGCTGAGCACGTCATAGCCCCAGCCATAGGGCGCATCGCAGGGCTGCAGGAGCGAGGCCTCGCGGATCGCCCGCGGCCCCAGCCGCGTTCCGCTGCGGTTGGTCACCGCCTGATCGAAGGGCACGCCGGTCACCGCGATATCGACGCCGTGCAGGTCCTTGGTGTACTTGCGCCGCAGGAACGAGGCGGCGCCGCCGAACACGTTCTCGAAGCTCGCCCCCTTCAGCTCCTCGCGGGTGAAGGCGTGATCGATCTGGGTCTTTGCGTCTTCCAGCGCCATGATGGTCCTCGGCTTTCCCTTGTCGGCTCGTCAGTCAGCTCTTGAGCGGCAGCGCGGTCTCGATCAGCCGCGCGAAGAAGCTCGCGCCGATCGGGGCGATGGCGTCGTTGAAATCGTATTTCGGGTGATGGCAGTTCGGCGTGTCGCCCTGTCCGAGGAACAGGTAGGCACCGGGGCGCGCCTCGAGCATGTAGGCGAAATCCTCCGCCGGCATGATCGGGTCGATATCGTCGCGCACGTTCTCGGGCCCCACAACCTCGCGCGCCACCTCGGCCGCGAAGCGGGTCTGCGCGGCATGGTTCACCGTCGGCGGGTAGCCGCGCTCGTAGGTGACGGTCGCGGTGCAGCCAAAGACCTGCGCCTGCATCTCGGCGATCTCGCGCAGGCGCTTCTCGGCGAGGTCGCGGATCTCGGGGCGGAAACTGCGCACGGTGCCAGCGAGGAACGCGGTGCCGGGGATGATGTTATGCGCGGTGCCAGCGTGGATCTGCGTCACCGAGACCACAAGCTTGTCGATGGCCGAGACATTGCGGCTGACGATGCTCTGCAACGCCATCACCATGGCCGAGGCCGCCGGGATGGGATCGCTGCTCTCCTGCGGCTCGGCGCCGTGGCCGCCGACGCCCTCGATATCGATGCGGAACTCGTCGGCCGAGGCCATCAGCGGGCCCGGCGCGGTGACGAGATGGCCCTCGGGCTCGCCCGGCGCATTGTGGATGCCGTAGACCTCCTCGATGTCGAAGCGGTCCATGATGCCCTCCTCGACCATCACCCTGCCGCCGCCGCCGCCCTCTTCGGCGGGCTGGAACAGCAGCGCCACGCGGCCGGCGAAGTTGCGGGTCTCCGCGAGATACTTGGCGGCGCCCAGCAGCATGGTGGTGTGGCCGTCATGGCCGCAGGTATGCGCCATGCCGGGCACTTTGGAGGCGTGCGCGGTGCCCGAGAGATCCTCCATCGGCAGCGCGTCCATGTCAGCGCGCAGGCCGATGGTGCGCCCGGGCTCGCGCCCCTCGATGATCGCCACCACGCCGGTCTGGGCGATGCCGGTATGGATCTCGTCGATGCCGAAGCTCTCGAGCTGCTCGACCACGAAACCGGCGGTCTTGACGCAATCGAAAAGCAGCTCCGGATGCTGATGCAGGTGCCGGCGCCACGCCTTCAGCGTCTCGGCCTCGGCGGCGATGGAATTGATCACTGGCATGTCGCCCTCCTTCGCGGGGTCCCCCGATCCCGCTTTTGGTCATCGAACCTCAAAGCGCTCAGCGCTTCAAGGGCTGCCGCGCCTCGACCAGCTTGACGAAAAAGCTCGCCCCGATTGGCGCCGCCTCGTCGTTGAAATCGAATTTCGGATGGTGGCAGAACGGCCCCTCGCCCTGCCCGAGATAGAGGAACGCGCCGGGGCGCGCCTCGAGCATGTAGGAGAAATCCTCGGCCCCCATCGAGGGCACGCTGTCGTCGACCACCTCGGCCACCACCTCGCGGGCGACCTCGACAGCAAAGGCGGTCTGCTCGGCGTGGTTGATGGTCGGCGGGTAGTTGCGCTGGTAGTCGAGCTCGGCCCGCAGCCCGTAGGCCATCGCCTGACCGGCAACGATCTCACGAATGCGTTTCTCCGCCATGTCGCGGATGCCGGGATCGAAGCTGCGCACGGTCCCCGCCAGATAGGCGGTCTCGGGGATCACGTTGGTGGCCGATCCGGTCTGCACCACGGTCAGCGAGACCACGAGCGATTCCAGCGGATCGGTGTTGCGCGACGGCACGGTCTGCAGCGCCTGCCCGATGGCCAGCGCACAGGGAATGGGATCGATGCAGGTGTCGGGATGGGCGGCGTGGCCGCCGCGCCCGGTCAGCCGCAGCTCGAAATCGTCGACCGCCGCCATCAGCGGGCCGGGCCGCGTGGCGATCTCGCCCAGCGGGCGCGAGGGATCGGTGTGCAGCGCGTAGACCTGCTCGATCCCGAAGCGCTCCATGATGCCTTCCTCGACCATGATGCGGCCGCCGCCGATGGTCTCTTCCGCCGGCTGGAAGATCAGCGCCACCTTTCCGGCGAAGTTGCGCGTCTCGGCAAGGTATTTCGCGGCCCCGAGCAGCATCGCGGTGTGGCCGTCATGGCCACAGGCATGCATCTTGCCCGGCACCTCCGAAGCGTATTCCGCGCCAGTCTCCTCGTCCATCGGCAGCGCGTCCATGTCGGCGCGCAGGCCGGTCACCGGCCCGTCGCCCTGCCCCTCGACGATCGCCACCACGCCGCTCTCCGCGATGCCCTCGTGGATCTCGGTGATGCCGAACTCGCGCAGGCGCTCGACCACGAAAGCCGCAGTCTGGTGGCAATCGAGGCTGAGCTCGGGGTTGCGGTGCAGGTGCCGCCGCCAGGTCTTCATCTCCTCGGCGTAATCGGCGATGCGGTTGACGATGGGCATGGGTGGACTCCGGGGCTTCCTTGGCGCAGGACTGCACCCAATACCGAAACGCAGGGGAAGTCCATGAGCGACACGCAGAGCGACGCAGCGGCGCATGACCTGATCCACGATCCCAAGGGCGGCATGCCGCGCCTCTTGGAGATCATGCGCCGGCTGCGCGATCCCGAGACCGGCTGCCCGTGGGACGTCGCGCAGGATTTCGCCACCATCGCGCCCTACACCATCGAGGAAGCCTACGAGGTCGCCGACGCCATCGAGCGCGAGGCCTGGGGCGAGCTCAAGGGCGAGCTGGGCGACCTGCTGTTCCAGTCGGTGTTCCACGCCCAGATGGCGAGCGAGCGCGGCCTCTTCACCTTCGACGAGGTGGCCGACACCATGTCGGACAAGATGGTGGCACGGCACCCGCATGTGTTCGGCGACGAGTCGAACGCCAAGTCGCCCGAGCAGCAGGTCTCCGACTGGGAGGCGATCAAGGCCGAGGAGCGCGCCGCCCGCGCCGAGAAGGGCGTGCTCGACGGTGTGGCGCTGGGACTTCCGGCGCTGCTGCGCGCGGTGAAGCTGCAGAAGCGCGCCGCCCGGGTGGGGTTTGACTGGCCCTCCACCGACGAGGTCATCGACAAGATCGTCGAGGAGGCGCAGGAGCTGCGCGAGGCCAGCGATCCCGACCACGTGGAGGAAGAGTTCGGCGACCTGCTCTTCGTCATGGCCAACCTCGCGCGACACCTCGAGATCGACCCCGAGGCCGCGCTGCGCTCCGCCAATGCCAAGTTCACCCGGCGCTTCGCGTCCATCGAGGCGGCGCTGGCCGAGCAAGGCAAGCGCCCAGAAGACAGCGATCTCGCCGAGATGGACTCGCTCTGGGACGCGGCCAAGGCGCGCGAGAAGGCGGAAAAAACCTGAGAGGAAGAGTCGGCCATTGACCCGACCAAAACGATCAGATTAAGTGCGCGCCACCTGCAATCCGCACTCATGGGAGACCGATATATGCGCCTTGCAACCACCGCCCTTGCCCTGATCGCCGCGACGAGCCCGGCACTGGCCGAAGAGGTGAACCTCTATTCCTATCGCCAGCCGGAACTGCTGGCGCCGCTGACCGATGCCTTCACCGAGGCCACCGGCATCGACGTCAACGTGGCCTTCCTCGACAAGGGCATGGTCGAACGCCTTCAGGCCGAGGGCGACCGCTCGCCCGCCGACCTGGTCTTCACCGTGGACATCTCGCGCCTTTCGGCGATCGTGAATGCCGGCGTGACCCAGGCGGTGGAAAGCGACGTGCTGAATGCCAACGTCCCCGAGCAGTACCGCGATCCCGAGGGCCACTGGTTCGGCCTGACCACGCGGGCGCGCATCGTCTACGCCTCCAAGGACCGGGTCGACCCGTCCGAGGTCACCACCTACGAGGATCTCGCCGATCCCAAGTGGCAGGGCCGCATCTGCACCCGCTCCGGCACCCACCCCTACAATGTCGCGCTGGTCTCGGCGATGCTGCACCACCACGGCGAGGAAGAGACCAAGGCCTGGCTCGAGGGGGTGAAATCCAACCTCGCGCGCAAGCCGCAGGGCAACGACCGCGCCCAGGTCAAGGCGATCTGGTCCGGCGAATGCGACATCTCGCTGGGCAACACCTACTACATGGGCCAGATGGTCAACGATGACGAGCAGAAGGCCTGGGCCGACTCGGTCAACGTGCTGTTCCCCGAATTCGAGGGCGCCGGCACCCATGTGAACATCTCCGGCGTGGCGATGACCAAATCCGCCCCGAACCGCGAGAACGCGCTGAAGATGATGGAATTCCTGACCCAGCCCGAGGCGCAGGAAATCTATGCCCACGCCAATTACGAGTACCCGATCGCGCCCGGCACCGAGGCCGACGCGCTGGTTACCGGCTGGGGCAGCTTCGAGGCCGACGACGTCAACCTGATGGAGCTGGCCGACCTGCGCGCCGACGCGCTGCGGATCATCGAAGAGGTCGATTTCGACGGCTGACGACCCGCCGTCCTCTGACGGACCGATCTCAGGCGCGGCGCTCTCCGGGGCCCGCGCCTTTTTCATGCCCGCCCTTCGCGCTTTTGCCCCTGACCGGCACCCGGCCGCGATCGACGGCCTGCCTCCGGCGGGAGTATTTTTGACGAAGAGAAACAGGGGCGCCGTGCCCTTGCCTTCTCTGGTTTCCAAATACCTCGGGGGAGTCCGCGCATCGCGCGGGCGGGGGCAGCGCCCCCATTGCCGCCGGGTCTCGCGCCGCATCCCGAATGGCAGCACCGCGCAAAAGAAAACGGCGCCCCGGGGGACGCCGCTCGATGACTTCCGGTCGGTCCGGAGGCGTCGCTTACGACGCTTCCTTGATGAACTTGACCGCGTCGCCGAAGGTCTGGATGGTCTCGGCGGCGTCGTCCGGGATCTCGATGCCGAACTCTTCTTCGAAGGCCATGACCAGCTCGACGGTGTCGAGGCTGTCTGCGCCCAGATCGTCGATGAACGAGGCGCTCTCGGTCACCTTGTCTTCTTCAACGCCGAGATGCTCGACAACGATCTTGCGCACGCGATCAGGGATATCGCTCATGTTTCCGTCCTCACATTTGTCCGGGCCCTGCGGCCCTCTCTGCCCTTGCCCCACCGGGGTGGTGGCTCATTTTCGCCCGTGACGGGCGCCTCATCCCCGGATGGTCCGGGTCCGGCCTTGCGGTGCGACGGATCGCACCCCCGGGCCTCATTCCTTGCGCGCCTATATCATAAGGGGCCGGGTTGGCAAATGCTTTCCGCCCCTCATGAAAGCGGCGTTTACAGCATCGCCATGCCGCCGTTGACGTGCAGCGTCGCGCCGGTCACGTAGCCCGCCTCGGGGCTCGCCAGATAGAGCACCGCCGAGGCGATCTCGTCGGCACTGCCCATGCGGCCCGAGGGGATCTGGCCGAGGATACCGGCCTTCTGGTCATCGTTGAGCTTGTCGGTCATCGCGGTCTCGATGAAGCCCGGTGCCACCGCGTTGACGGTGATGCCGCGCGACGCGACTTCGTAGGCCAGCGATTTCGACATGCCCACCATGCCGGCCTTGGCGGCGGCGTAGTTGCCCTGCCCCGGGTTGCCGGTCGCGCCGACCACCGAGGAGATGTTGACGATGCGGCCCCAGCGCGCCTTCATCATGCCGCGCAGCACGCCCTTGCAGAGCTTGAAGGTGGCGGTGAGGTTGACGTCGAGCACCGACTGCCACTCCTCGTCCGACATCCGCATGAAGAGGTTGTCGCGGGTGATGCCGGCGTTGTTGACGAGGATGTCGACGCTGCCCATGGCTTCCGCTGCCTGCTTCGGCAGCGCCGCGACGGCCTCCGGGTCGGAGAGGTTGCAGGGCAGCACGAACGCCCGCTCGCCCAGTTCCTCGGCCAGCGCCTGCAGCGGCGCCTCGCGGGTGCCCGAGAGCCCCACCGTGGCGCCGGCCTCGTGCAGCGCCTTGGCGATGGCACCGCCGATGCCGCCGGAGGCCCCGGTGATCAGCGCGCATTTTCCAGTCAGATCGAACATGGCTCGGCTTGCCTCTCTCTTCTCAGTTCCGTCATTTCGCATTGCTTGCGATCGCGTATCGCACCGGCCCGCGCGCAGGGCAAGGGCGAGAGCACCGCGCGGCGCTCTCCCTCGCGCTGCAGGGCGCGGCTTACTCGGCCGCTTCCAGCACCTTGGCGACATCCTCGGGCGTGCCCACGGTCTGGACGCCCGCAGGTCGGTGGATGCGGCGCACCATGCCGGTCAGCGCCTTGCCTGCGCCGATCTCCCAGAACTCGGTGACGCCCTGCGCCACCATGTATTCCACCGACTCGCGCCAGCGCACCGAGCCGGTGACCTGCTCGACCAGCAGCGCGCGGATCTCGGCCGGCTCGGTGACGGCGCTGGCGCGCACGTTGGCGACCAGCGGCACGCTCGGCGCGGCGATCTCGACCGCCGCCAGCGCCTCGGCCATGACCTCGGCGGCGGGCGCCATCAGCGCGCAATGGAACGGCGCGCTCACCGGCAGCATCACCGCGCGCTTCGCGCCCTTCGCCTTGGCGATCTCCACGGCGCGCTCGACCGCGTCCTTGCTGCCCGAGATCACCACCTGCGCGGGGTCGTTGTCATTGGCCGCGGCGCAAACGCCGCCGCCCTGCGCGGCCTCAGAGGCCACCGCCTGTGCAGTGGCGAGGTCGAGCCCGAGCAGCGCCGCCATGGCGCCCTCGCCGACCGGCACTGCCTGCTGCATGGCGCGCCCACGGGTGCGCAGGAGCCGCGCCGCGTCGGCGACGCTGAGCGCGCCGGCGGCGGTGAGTGCAGAGTATTCCCCGAGCGAGTGCCCGGCCACGAAGCTGGCCGTGCCAACCGAGACGCCCTCGGCCTCGAGCGCGCGCATCGCCGCCAGCGAGGTCGCCATCAGCGCCGGCTGGGCGTTCTCGGTCAGGGTCAGCGTCTCGGCCTCGCCCTCCCAGATCAGCGTCGAGAGCTTCTCGCCGAGCGCCGCGTCGACCTCGTCGAACACCGCGCGCGCCGCCGGGTAGGCCTCGGCCAGCGCCTTGCCCATGCCGATCGCCTGTGCGCCCTGGCCGGGGAAAATGAATGCTCGGGACATCTGCGGTCCTCCCAAAGGTTGCGGTTTGCGCACGTCTGCCGTGCCGTTGGGGGCCTCCCTTAGCGCCGTTGCCGCGGCTTCGCAACGCTCACGCACGAGCGCTGTGCGCGGCTCCGCAATTGCGCCGCGGCGCAGCGAGGCTAGTTAGGGGGAAGCACACACCCCGACAGGAGCCCCGGATGCCCCTCGCCAACACCGCCACCTCTTACGGCAGCCTCGCGCGTCTCTTTCACTGGCTGATCGCGCTCGGAATCCTCCTGATGATCCCGCTGGGCTGGCTCGCCCACCTGGCGCCGATGCAGGATGCCGACCAGATCGCGCTGAAGACGACGCTGTTCTCGGCCCACAAGACTCTGGGCGTGGCGGTCTTCCTGCTGGCGCTGGGGCGGATTGTCTGGGCCATCGTGCAGCCGCGCCCGGTGCCGCTGCACCCCGAGCGCCGCGCCGAGACCACGCTGGCCGACACGGTGCACTGGGCGCTCTACGCGGCGCTGGTGATCGTGCCGCTCTCGGGCTGGATCGAACACGCCGCGACCGACGGTTTCGCGCCGATCTGGTGGCCCTTCGGACAGAACCTTCCCTTCGTGCCCAATTCGCCGGAGTTGGCCGAGACCATGGCGACGGTGCATTTCCTGGCGCAATGGCTGCTGGTGGGCGCGCTGGTGCTGCACGTGGCCGGCGCCATCAAGCACGCCGCGGTCGACCGCGACGCCACCCTGCGCCGCATGGCCCACGGCGCAGCGGCGGGCCAGCCCGGTGCGCGCCATGCCGGCGCGGCGCCGGCGGTGCTGGCGCTTGCGGCCTGGATCGCGGTGCTCGGCGGCGGCGCAGCGGCGGGGTATTTCAGCAACGAAGAGCGTGGCGACGCGCCGGCGCTGGAACAAGCCGCCTCGGACTGGCAGGTGCAGGAGGGCACGCTCTCGATCAGCCTGGTTCAGATGGGCTCCGAGGTCACCGGCAGCTTCGCCGACTGGACCGCGGCGATCGCCTTCGAGCCGCAGGACGCGCCCGGAAAGGCCGGCGAGGTCGAGGTGACCATCTCCATCCCCTCACTGACGCTCGGCTCGGTCACCAGCCAGGCGCTCGGTGCGGATTTCTTCGCCGCGAACGACTTCCCCACCGCCAGCTTCAACGCCGACATCCTCAATGTCGCCGATGGCTACGAGGCGCAGGGCAGGCTGACGCTCAAGGGCGCCGAAGTCCCGGTCACCCTGCCCTTCCAGCTGACCCTCGACGGCGACACCGCCCGCATGGAAGGCCGCACCACGCTCGACCGCCGCAACTACGGCATCGGCGACAACATGGGCGATCCCGGCCAGCTCGGCTTCGAGGTCGAGGTGCTGATCGAGTTGACCGCCACCCGCAGCGGCGACGCCTGAGGCCGCGCCCGGCCCCGCCGCCCGGCCTGCCTCCGGCGGGAGTATTTTTGACGAAGAGAAGACACGGGCGCTCCTGTCTTCTCTGGTTTCAAAATACCTCGGGGGTGAATTGGCGCACGGCGCCAAGAGGGGGCAGCGCCCCCTGCCGCCTCGTCGCCAGGCGACACATCGGATGCGGCAGCGCGGCCTCGACGGGTGGCCCGCCCACGCTTGCCACTGGCCCAGTTGCTCGGCGCGTGCTATCGGCTCCGCCATGACCCAGATCACCCTGCGACGCCCCGACGACTGGCACCTTCATCTGCGCGATGGCGCGATGCTGCGCGCCGTGACCCCCGAGACCGCGCGCCATTTCGGCCGCGCCATCATCATGCCCAACCTCGTGCCTCCGGTCGTGACCGGCGCCGAGGCGGCGGCCTATCGCGAGCGCATCCGCGCCGCCATCCCAGAGGGCATCGGCTTCATCCCGCTGATGACGCTCTACCTCACCGAGGAGACCGATCCGGCGGATGTCGCCCGCGCCAAGGCCGAAGGCATCATCACCGCGGTCAAGCTCTACCCGGCGGGCGCCACCACCAACTCGGCCTCGGGCGTGCGGGATTTCGACAAGGTCCGGCCGGTGCTCGAGACCATGGCCGAGCACGGCATTCCGCTCTGCGTGCATGGCGAGGTGGTCGATGGCAATGTCGACATCTTCGACCGCGAGGCGGTGTTCATCGAGCGGGTCCTCGACCCGGTCCGCCGCGCCACCCCGGGGCTGCGGGTGGTGATGGAGCACATCACCACCAAGGACGGTGTCGAGTATGCGCGCGCGGGCGGCGACGATCTGGGCGCCACGATCACCACGCATCACCTGGTGATCAACCGCAACCACATCCTCGTCGGCGGCATCAAGCCGCATTACTACTGCCTGCCGGTGGCCAAGCGCGAGAGCCATCGCCAGGCGCTGCTGGAGGCGGCGACAAGCGGTGATGCGAGCTTCTTCCTCGGCACCGACAGCGCGCCGCATACCGACCCGAACAAGGAAAGCGCCTGCGGCTGCGCCGGCTGCTTCACCGCCACCAACACCATGTCGGTGCTGGCGGAGGTGTTCGAGCAGGCCGGCGCGCTCGACCGGCTGGAGGGCTTCACCTCGCTCAACGGTCCGGCCTTCTATGGCCTCGCGCCCAACGAGGACCGGATCACGCTCGAGAAGGGTGCGCCAGTGAGCTACCCCGCCAAGATCGAGACCGGCGACGGACCGGTCACCGTCTTCGAGCCGGGCTTCCCGCTGCACTGGCGGGTGCTCTGAGGCGGATCCCCCGAGACGGGGCGATCCGAGATGCGCTGCACCGGCCCCCGGGCCGGTGCAAGGGGCTCTGCCCCTCTGCCGCGCGAGGCGCGGCATTCACCCCGAGGTATTTGTCGAACCAGAGAAGATGCGGGGCCTTCCCTGTGGGGGCGGTTTCGGGCTAGAGGGGCGGCGTCTGTCAGCTTGGAGTGCGCCCGATGATCCCCTCGTCCTATCCCTCGTCCGAAGAAATGGCCCGCCTCACCGCGCGCATGCTGTGGGAGATCGGCGCGGTGCATTTCATGGAGAACGGTGAGCCCTTCAAGCTCGCCTCCGGCCTGCCCTCGCCGGTCTATATCGACTGCCGCAAGCCCAACTCCTTCCCGCGGGTGCGCGCGACGCTGATGGATTTCCTCACCGTCACCGTGATGCGCAACGCCGGCTTCGAGGCCTTCGACAACATCGCCGGCGGCGAGACCGCGGGCATCCCCTTCGCCGCCATGGTCGCCGAGCGCATGGCGCTGCCGATGACCTATGTGCGCAAGAAGCCCAAGGGCTACGGCCGCAACGCCCGCATCGAGGGCGTGATGACCGAGGGCCAGCGGGTGCTTCTGGTCGA
This sequence comes from Salipiger bermudensis, assembly GCF_019801965.1. Classification (GTDB taxonomy): domain Bacteria; phylum Pseudomonadota; class Alphaproteobacteria; order Rhodobacterales; family Rhodobacteraceae; genus Salipiger; species Salipiger bermudensis_A. The sequence continues at coordinate 145,990 of NZ_JAHVIA010000008.1, read as the reverse complement.
GGATCTGACCACCGATGGCGGCTCGAAGCTGAGCTTCGTCGACGCGATCCGCGAGACCGGCGCCAGCTGCGCCCACACCGCCGTCATCTTCTATTACGGCATCTTCCCCGAGACCACCAAGACGCTCGGCGATCACGGCGTCGATCTGCACTACCTCTGCACCTGGCACGACGTGCTGGCCGAGGCCAAGGCACGCGGCGGCTTCGATGAAGACACCCTCGCGCAGGTCGAGGCCTTCCTTGCCGATCCGCGTAAATGGCAGGCGGAAAACGGCGCATAAGCGGTTTTTCACGCCATCCTTCGCATTGGGGAGAATCGCGAGAATTCCCCTAAATGTTGCGGCATTTGAAAGTCGTGATACGATATCAAGACGGTCGCGGGCGTGCCCCGCGATCTCCACCGGTTTATCCGCCGGTTGTCCACAAACATATCCCGATTGGTGTTTGCGCCGTCATTGGCTATCACGCACGAACCACCTGGGCAGTGGGATAACGGGGCAGAGACAGGCAAGGACAGGGCAGAGCAATGAACGACCACAGCGTGTTCAATCCGACCGGCGTCGAGGTGGAACAGCCGGAGACGATGCCGCATTCGATCGAGGCCGAGCAGCAGCTCCTGGGCGCGATCCTGACCAACAACGACATCTATGACCGGGTCGCGGCGATCCTCAGCTCGCACCATTTCTTCGAGCCGGTGCATGCCCGCATCTACGAGATCGCCGCCGCGCGCATCGCCAAGAACAACCTCGCCTCCCCGGTGACGCTGAAGGCCTTCATGGAGGATGACGAGGGGCTCAAGGAGCTGGGCGGCCCGGCCTATCTCGCGCGTCTCGCCGGCGCCGCGGTGTCGAGCTTCGCGGTGCGCGACTATGCGCAGATGATCTATGATCTCGCGGTGCGCCGCGACCTGATCCAGCTCGGCCGCGACATCGCCTCGAAGGCCGCCAAGGTCGACGTGAAATCCGAGCCCAAGGAGCAGATCGTCGAGGCCGAGCAGGCGCTCTACAAGCTCGCCGAGCAGGGCCAGACCGAGGGCGGCTTTCAGTCCTTCCTGCGTGCCGTGACCGAAGCGGTCAACGTGGCCAACGCCGCCTACCAGCGCGAGGGCGGGCTCGCCGGCATCTCCACCGGGCTCATCGACATGGACAAGAAACTCGGCGGTCTGCACCCGTCGGACCTTCTGATCCTCGCCGGCCGCCCCTCGATGGGCAAGACGTCGCTGGCCACCAACATCGCCTTCAACATCGCCAAGGCCTACAAGCGCGGCCAGAAGCATGATGGCACCGAGGGCGCCATCGACGGCGGCGTTGTGGGCTTCTTCAGCCTCGAAATGAGCGCCGAGCAGCTGGCAGGACGTATCCTCGCCGAGGCCTCGGAGATCTCGAGCCACAAGATCCGCCAGGGCGACATGGACGAGAAGGAATTCCGCCGCTTCGTCGAGGCCGCCAAGGAGCTCGAGGCCTGCCCGCTCTTCATCGACGACACGCCCGCCCTGCCGATCAGCCAGGTGGCGGCCCGTTCGCGCCGCCTGAAGCGGACCCACGGGCTCGACCTGATCATCGTCGACTACCTGCAGCTGCTGCGCGGCACCGCCGACAACCGGGTGCAGGAGATCGCCGAGATCTCCATGGGCCTCAAGGCCATCGCCAAGGAGCTCAACATCCCCGTGATCGCGCTGTCGCAGCTGTCGCGCCAGGTGGAAAGCCGCGACGACAAGCGGCCGCAGCTCTCGGACCTGCGCGAATCGGGCTCGATCGAGCAGGATGCCGACGTGGTGATGTTCGTGTTCCGCGAGGAATACTATGTCGAGCGGGAAAAGCCCTCGGACGACCGTCTCGACGAGATGGCCGCCTGGCAGGAGCGCATGAGCCGGCTGCACGCCAAGGCCGAGGTGATCATCGGCAAGCAGCGTCACGGCCCCATCGGCACGGTCGAGCTGTCCTTCGAGAGCCAGTTCACCCGCTTCGGAAACCTCGTCAAACCGTGGCAGCAGGACGGCGACGGCTTCTAGGCCCGGCCCGCGACCGCTTTCCCACTTGACGGCCCTGCGGGGTTGGATTTCAAGCAAGGCATGGCACAGGCACAGCTTTCTATCGACCTCGCCGCGATCCGCGCAAACTGGCGCGCGCTCGCCGATCTTACCACCGGCGAGGCCGGCGCCGTCGTCAAGGCGAATGCCTACGGGCTCGGGGTCGACAAGGTCGCCCCGGCGCTGGCCGCCGAGGGCGCGACGCGCTTCTTCGTGGCCGAGGCTTCGGAAGGGCTCGCGGTGCGCCGCGCGCTCGGGCCGGATCCCGAGATCTGCGTGTTCTCGGGCCACATGAAGGGCGATGCCGAGGTGCTGCGCGAGGCCCGCCTCGTGCCGATGATCAACTCGATCGACCAGATGCTGCGCCATGTCGAGGCCCTGCCCGGCCATGCGTTCGGCATCCAGCTCGACAGCGGCATGAACCGGCTCGGCATGGAGCCGTCGGAATGGTCGGCCCTGCGCGAGATCGCGCTGGCCCAGAAGCCGCGGCTTGTCATGTCGCACCTGGCCTGCGCCGACGAGCCCGAGCACGGCATGAACGCGCTGCAGCTGCGCACCTTCCGCGAGATGACCGATGATATCGAGGCGCCGCGCTCGCTCTCGGCCACCGGCGGCATCCTGCTGGGGCCGAACTATCATTTCGAGGTCACGCGGCCGGGCATCGGCATCTATGGCGGCCTGCCCTTCGCGGATGCGAAGCCCGTTGTCGAACTGCTGCTGCCGGTCATCCAGACCCGCGAGGTCACCCCCGGCGAGGCGGTGGGCTATGGCAACAGCTGGGTGGCGCGCGTGCCCACCAAGGTGGCGACCATCGCCGCCGGCTACGCCGACGGCATCCACCGGGCGCTCGCCAAGAAGGGCTATGTCTGGGCCGGCAACATCCGCTGCAAGATCCTCGGCCGGGTTTCGATGGATCTCATCACCATCGACGTCACCGCGCTCAAGGAGGTGCCAGAGCAGGTCGAGCTCCTGGGCCAGAAGCAGGGTGTCGACACCGTCGCCGACGCCATCGGCACCATCGGCTACGAGGTGCTGACCTCGCTCGGCAACCGCTACGCCCGGACCTATACCGGGGCATGAGCCTCGCCACGCCACTGGCGCTGATCGGCCGCACGGTTCTTCGGGTCCTCGCCGCCATCGGGCGGGTGGCGATCTTTGCCGGCGCGGCGATCAGCCACCTGGTTCGCCCGCCCTTCTATGCCCGCGAATTCCTTAACGCGCTGCTGCAGATCGGCTGGCTCTCGCTGCCAGTGGTCGGGCTGACGGCGGTGTTCACCGGCGGCGCGCTGGCGCTGCAGATCTATTCCGGCGGCGCCCGGTTCAACGCCGAGGCGGTGGTGCCGCAGATCGTCGCCATCGGCATGGTGCGCGAGCTGGGGCCGGTGCTGGTGGGTCTGATGATCGCCGCGCGGGTGACCTCGAGCATCGCCGCCGAGATCGCCACCATGAAGGTGACCGAGCAGATCGACGCTCTGGTGACGCTCTCGACCCACCCGATGAAATACCTCGTCGCGCCGCGGCTGCTGGCGGCGCTGATCGTGGTGCCGCTCCTGGTGGCGGTGGGCGACGTGATCGGCATCTTCGGCGGCTATTTCGTCGCCACCGGCTCGCTCGGCTTCAACCCGGCGGCCTATCTCGAGAACACAGTCGATTTCCTCGAGCCGCTCGACATCGTCTCCTCGCTGGTCAAGGGCTGCGCCTTCGGCGGCATCGCGGCGCTGATGGGCTGCTATTACGGCATGCAGTCGGGCCGCGGCGCGCAGGGCGTCGGCCGCGCCACCAAGGGCTCGGTCGAGGCGGCGGCGGTGCTGATCCTGGCCGCCAACTTCCTGCTCACCGGGGTGTTCTTCTCGATATGACCGACACCCCGACGCCCCTGCCCCCGATGATCGAGCTGCGCCACGTCGCTAAATCCTTCGGCACCAAGCCGGTGCTGCGCGACGTGCACATGAGCATCCCGCGCGGCACCTCGATGGTGATCATCGGCGGCTCTGGCACCGGCAAATCGGTGACGCTGAAATGCGTGCTCGGCCTGATCGAACCCGATGCCGGGCAGATCTTCGTCGATGGCCACGACATGCACGAGGGCGACCGCGACGCCTTCCTCGCCCGCTTCGGCATGCTGTTCCAGGGCGGCGCGCTCTTCGACTCGCTGCCGGTCTGGCAGAACGTCGCCTTCCGGCTGCTGCGCGGCGCCCTCAGGCGCCCGAAGCGCGAGGCGCGCGAGATCGCCATCGAGAAGCTGCGCCGCGTCGGGCTGACGCCGGATGTCGCCGATGCCTTCCCGGCGGAGCTTTCGGGCGGCATGCAGAAGCGCGTCGGCCTGGCCCGCGCCATCGCCGCCGATCCCGAGATCATCTTCTTCGACGAGCCCACCACCGGGCTCGATCCCATCATGGCCGGCGTGATCAACGATCTGATCCGCGAGATCGTCACCGAGATGGGCGCCACCGCGATGACCATCACCCATGACATGAGCTCGGTCCGGGCCATCGCCGACGACGTGGCGATGCTGCATGACGGTGTCATCAAGTGGACCGGCCCGGTGGCCGAGATGGACCGCGCCGCCGATCCCTATTTGCAACAATTCATCCACGGGCGCGCCGAGGGCCCGATCGAGGCCGTGAGGTAGACCATGCTAGAGCCCACCCCCATCCTGCTTGCCTTCCTGATCTTCAAGCGCTTCATCTTCCTCGAGCTCGTCGCCGCGCTGGCGCTGGCCCGGGCGATGCGGGCCGCGGGCCCCGCGCGCGGCGCGGCGGTGGTGGCGCTGGTGCTCGCGGTGATCGGCTGCATCGTGCTGCTGGCCCCGGTGGCCGGGCTCACCGGCGGCGCGGTGGCCGCCGCGGCGGCGCGGTTCATGAACATGGGCAGCGGCCTACTGCCGCTCCTGCTGCCCTCGCTGGTGCTCGCCGCCAGCGCCTACCTCCCCGGAAGCCGCGGCCGCGGGCTCGACATCGCCCACGTGGTTCTGCTGATCGTGCTCTTCGGCCTCTGGCTCGCCGCCCGGCTGGTCTGACCCCTTGGCCGCCCTGCACCTGCCCGGACCGGTGCTCAAGGGCGCCAACCTCGCGCTTCTGTTGCTCTATCCGGTGGCGTGGGTCGCGCCGCTGATGCGGGCCGGCGTGCTGCCGCTCTTCGGCCTGCAGGAGATCAGCGTGCTCTCCGGGCTGCAGGCGCTCTGGAGCAGCGACATCTTTCTCGCCTTGATCGTCACGATCTTTGCGCTGTTCGCGCCGTGGCTGAAAACCCTGGGCCTTGCCCTGATTCAGTTCGGCCTTCTCGACAGGCGCGCGCTTAGGGCCGTCAACCTTCTCGGCAAGCTGGCGATGGCCGATATTTTCTTGATCGCGGTCTATATAACACTCGCCAAAGGCATCGGCGTCGGCCGGATCGAGACGGCCTGGGGGCTCTACCTGTTCAGTGGCTGCATCCTGGCCTCGCTTCTGATTTCCTTGGCGGAATCCAGCGCAGAAACGGGCGCCGACAGCCGCGCGGGCTGATGCAAATCCGGAAACAATTCCGCGATTCGGTTAAGGATTCCCTAATCCAGACCGGGGCGCTGACATGCTGCTCAAAAAAATTCTAGGCGAAATTGCAACCTTCGGCGTATTCTTGCCGTTGTCGATTTATGCAATTCATATTTTTTCCGGGGGCATAGACCCATGATGTCGCAGATGCGTGCAACGGCTTTTCTCGTCCAGTATCTCATGCAGCGGGTCGCGTTCCTGCTGATCCTGTCCCTCGGTCTCGGGCTCGGCGCCTATTCCGCCGCTGCCGCGTTCGGGCTTGTCGACTGGCTCACCATGCCGCTCACCTTCGGTGACCAGGTGGTGCCCCAGGCCGGCATCTACATCCAGCTCGGCCTGACCGCGCTGGCGCTGGGTCTGATGTTCTTCCTGCCCTCCAATGCCCGCATAATGACGCTGGAAAACTCGCACCGGCGCTTTCACATGACGATGCGCGATGTCGCCCGTGCCTATGCCGCCTCGCATCGCGCCGACCGCGAGGGCGTGTTCCGCATGTCGTCTGAGTTCGACTCGGTGCGCGAGCGCATCGCCTTCCTCCGCGATCACCCCGATCTCGGCGATCTGGAGCCCTCGGTGCTCGAGGTCGCGGCGCAGATGAGCCATGTCTCGCACGAGCTGGCCGAGGTCTATTCCGACAGCAAGGTGCAGCGCGCCCGCGATTTCCTCACCGCCCGCCAGCAGGAGATCGAGGATTTCAACATCCGCCTCGAGGAAGCCAAGCGCGTCGCCAACGAGATCCAGAGCTGGCACATGCGCGTCGAGCTGGAAGAAGACGTGGCCGAGTCGCAGCTCGCCCGGCTCTGCGACCAGCTCGAGGCGATCCTGCCCGAGATCCGCGTTTCCGAGCCGCAGCAGCCGCCGCAGCACATCGCCACCCTGAGCAACGTGCATTCCGGCTGGGTCGGGGGCCCCGAGCATTACGAGGACGACGAGCACGAGACCGCCCGCCCGGAGCCGGTGGTGGCGATGCTGTCTCGCCGCGCGGCGGAATAACTCCCTGCGCCTTTCGAGGCGCTTGCACCTGCCATGCCGCTGCGCCAAACAGGCGGCATGGCGCGCGCATCCACGAATTTTGTCTGTCAGTCCTGCGGCAACACCACCTCGAAATGGTCGGGGCGGTGTGAGGCCTGCGGCGAATGGAACACCATCGTCGAGGAGGCGCCGCTGTCGAGCGGGCCCTCCGGCAAGACCTTGGGCAACGCCCGCGGCCGAGCCGCCAAGCTCACCGACCTGTCGCATCCCGAGGCCCCGCCGCCGCGCACCGCCTGCGCCATCGGCGAGCTCGACCGCGTCCTGGGCGGCGGGCTGGTGCCCGGCTCGGCAATTCTGGTGGGCGGCGATCCCGGCATCGGCAAGTCGACCCTGCTGCTGCAGGCCGCCGCGGCCTTTGCGCAGGCCGGGCTCAAGGTGATCTATGCCAGCGGCGAGGAGGCCAGCGCCCAGGTGCGGATGCGGGCGCAGCGGCTTGGGCTTGAGAAAGCCCCGGTCAAGCTCGCCGCCGAGACCAACCTGCGCGACATCCTGACCACGCTCGAGGAAGAGCGGCCGACGCTGGCGATCATCGATTCGATCCAGACCATGTGGGCCGACAACGTGGGCTCTGCCCCGGGCTCGGTGGCGCAGGTGCGCGCCGCGGCGCATGAGCTGACGACCTTCGCCAAGAGCCGGAACACCAGCGTGATCATGGTGGGCCACGTCACCAAGGACGGCCAGATCGCCGGCCCCCGCGTGGTGGAGCACATGGTCGACACGGTGCTCTATTTCGAGGGTGAGCGCGGCCACCAGTTCCGCATCCTGCGCAGCGTCAAGAACCGCTTCGGCCCGGCCGACGAGATCGGCGTCTTCGAGATGACCGGCGCGGGGCTGTCGGAGGTCGCCAACCCCTCGGCGCTGTTCCTGTCGGAGCGCGGCAAGCCGGCGCCCGGCTCGGTGGTGTTTTCAGGCATCGAGGGCACCCGCCCGGTGCTGGTCGAGTTCCAGGCGCTGGTCGCGCCCACGCCGCAGGCCAACCCGCGCCGCACCGTGGTGGGCTGGGACGGCAGCCGGCTGGCGATGATCCTCGCAGTGCTCGAGGCGCGCTGCGGCATCCCCTTCACCGGGCTCGATGTCTATCTCAACGTCGCCGGCGGCATGAAGGTGAGCGAACCCGCCGCCGATCTCGCCGTCGCCGCGGCGCTTCTGTCGGCGCGCGAAGACGTGGCGGTGCCGCCCGAAACGGTGGTTTTTGGCGAAATCAGCCTCTCCGGCGCGCTGCGGCCGGTGGGTCAGACCGAAAACCGGTTGAAAGAGGCGCAGAAACTTGGTTTCTCCACAGCCATTCTGCCGCGCGGCGGCAAGGCCAAGGGTTCCGGGATGGAGCTGACCGAAATGGCGGATCTCGCCAGCGTGGTTGGCGAGGTCTTCGGCGCCGGTTAAGAGGGCCCGCACAGACCGGGACGACAAGGGACAGGATCGGATGGAAGGTTTCACTGTAGTTGATGGCGTCGTTGCCGTCGTCATCGTGCTGTCGGCGCTGCTGGCCTATTCCCGCGGCCTGGTCCGCGAGGCGCTGGCGATCGCCGGCTGGATCGCCGCCGCCGTCCTCGCCTACATGTTCGCGCCGCAGGTGCAGCCGCTGGTGCAGGAAGTGCCGGTGATCGGCGAGTTCCTCACCGACAGCTGCGAGCTGTCGCTGATCGCCGCCTTCGCCGCGGTGCTGGCGCTGGCGCTGGTGATCATCTCGCTGTTCACCCCGGTGTTCTCGAGCGTCGTGCAGCGCTCGGCGCTTGGCGGGCTCGACCAGGGGCTCGGCTTCCTGTTCGGCGTGGCACGCGGCATCCTGCTCGTGGCGATCGCCTTCTTCGTCTACCAGACGGTGATCACCGCGCAGGGCATCCCGATGATCGACGACTCGCGCTCGGCGGCGGTGTTCGCCCAGTTCACCGACCGCATCGAGGAACAGAACCCCGAAGCGGCGCTCGGCTGGGTCACCCGCCAGTACGAAGAGCTGGTCGCGGTCTGCCAGGCCCCGGGTGCAAACGACGCCTGAGCCTGTTCAAAGTTTCGGAATGCAGAACGCGCGGCCCTCTCGGCCGCGCGTTTTCGGTTCCAGAGACGCCCGACGCCAGAGGTCATCACACCCTCACCGCCCGCCGCGCATCGCCGGTCCGCGGGATGGCGATCCACCCTTGGAATCCCTCGATTTATCGCTGCCACATCCGAAGGACCTCGAAGCTGAGGGCCCAGCCCCACCAGATCGCCGGCCCGGGGCGCGGACCGGCGATGCGCGGCGGCCTGCGGCCTTGATTCCGCGCTTCGCATCGCTCGGGCCGCGCCGCAAACGACTGACTCCGGCGATCTGAAGGGCCCTTGGCGCCGATCCTGCGCGTGCTTTGAGCGATCCGCCGCCCGAAAGCTCCAGCGTCAGCTCCTCGCCCCGCAGAGCGCGCACCCGATTGCCCGCCGCTACAGCAGCACCGCCCGGATCGCGTAGGCTACCGCCCCGACCGCTGCGAGACCGCACAAGTAAAGCGCCACGAACCACCCGAGCTTGCGCAGCCGCGCGGCCATCAGTGATAGCCCTCACCCGGCTTCAGCTTGCCGCGGAACACCCAGTAGGCATAGGCGGTGTAGGCCAGGATGATCGGCACCAGAACCACCGCGCCCGCGAACATGAAGAGCTGCGAGCTTTCCGGCGCCGCCGCCTGCTGCAGCGTCACCGAGGGTGGGATCACGTAGGGCCACATCGACACGCCGAGCCCCGCGAAGCACAGCAGGAACAGCCCCAGCGCCAGCACGAAGGGCAGCCAGTCCGGCCCCTTGCCCGAGGTCAGCGACCGCGCCAGCCAGAGCGTCAGCACGCCCACCAGCACCGGCACGATGGCGACCTCGAGGATGCCCGGCCAGGCCAGCCAGCGCTCGAAATAGGCGGTCTCGAGAAAGGGCGTCGCGGCGCTTACCGCGACGATGCCGCCCACCGTCACCAGCCCCGCGATGCGGGCCAGCCAGCGGGCGCGCTCCTGCAGCGGGCCATCGGTCTTGAGATTGAGCCAGCAGGCGCCCAGAAGCGCGTAGCCCGCCACAACGGCGACCCCGCAGAGCAGCGTGAAGGGCGTCAGCCAGTCCCACCAGCCGCCGGCATAGGCGCGGCCCTCGACGGTGATGCCCTGCAGCAGCGTGCCGAGCGTCATGCCCTGCGCCAGCGCCGCCACGGTCGAACCGCCCATGAAGGCCATGTCCCAACTCCAGCGCGAGAAACGGCTGGTCGAGCGCCAGCGGAACTCGAAGGCCACGCCGCGGAACACCAGCGCCAGCAGCATGGCGATGATCAGCGGGTAGGTCGCCGGCAGGATGATCGCGTAGGCCAGCGGGAAGGCGGCGAAGAGCCCGCCGCCGCCCAGCACCAGCCAGGTCTCGTTGCCGTCCCAGACCGGGGCGACGGTGTTCATCATCAGGTCGCGGTCATGCTTGCTGGGAAAGAACGGGTAGAGGATGCCGAGCCCGAGGTCAAAGCCGTCGAGCACGACGTAGACGAAGACGGCGAAGGCCAGCAGAAGCGCCCATGCGGTTGTCAGGTCGAGTGCCATTGCGCTTCCCTCCGGCTCATTCCGCCGGGGCCGCGCGGCCCCGATCCATCTGCTGCTGCGGCGTGATGCCGGCGGCGCGGGTCGGTCCGGGCTCGGCATCGGCATCGTCCTCGCCCATGTCGGGCTCGCGATGCATCAGCCGCAGGATGTACAGCACCCCTGCCCCGAAGACCGCGAAATAGATCACGATGAAGGCGATGAGCGACCAGCCCACCGCGCTCGCCCCGAGCGGCGAGACCGCGTCGGCGGTGCGCAGCTGGTTGTAGACCACGTAGGGCTGCCGTCCGACCTCGGTGGTGATCCAGCCGGCGATCACCGCCACCAGCCCCGAGGGCCCCATCGCCACCATCGCGCGCCAGAGCCAAGGCGAGGCGTAGAGATGGCCGCGCCAGCGGGCCCAGAGCCCCCAGAGACCGGCGCCCACCATCAGGAAGCCGAGCCCCACCATGACCCGGAACGACCAGAAGATCACCGCCACCGGCGGCTCCTCCTCGTCGGGCACCACGTCGAGCCCCTCCATCGCGCCGTTCCAGCCCAGCCCGAAGATCACCGAGCTGAGGTGCGGGATCGACAGCTCGTAGCGCATCTCTCCGGCCGCTTGATCCGGCAGGCCGAAGAGGATCAGAGGCGCGCCGTCCTCGTGGCTGTGGAAATGCCCCTCCATCGCTGCGATCTTCACCGGCTGGTGCTCGAGCGTGTTGAGCCCGTGCTCGTGGCCCACCATCACCTGCAGCGGCGCGGTGACCACGATCATCCACATTGCCATCGAGAACATCCGCCGCGCCGCCGGGTTGTGCGCCCGGCCGCGCAGCAGCTGCCAGCCGCCAACGCCGCCTACGATGAAGGCGGTGGTGAGATAGGCCGCGGTCAGCGTATGCGCGAGGCGATAGGGGAAGGACGGCGTGAAGACGATGGCCCACCAGTCCTCGGGGATGAACTGCCCGTCGGCGTTGATGCCGAAGCCCTGTGGCGTCTGCATCCACGAGTTCACCGACAGGATCCAGGTGGCCGAGATCGCCGTGCCCACGGCCACCATCGCTGTGGCGAACATGTGCAGCCCCGGCCCCACCTTGTCGCGCCCGAAGAGCATGATGCCGAGGAACCCCGCCTCGAGGAAGAAGGCGGTCAGCACCTCGTAGGCCATCAGCGGGCCGACCACCGGCCCCGCGAGATCCGAGAACACCGACCAGTTGGTCCCGAACTGGTAGGACATCACGATGCCCGAGACCACGCCCATGCCGAAGGCGATGGCGAAGATCTTGACCCAGAAATTGAACACCCGGAGGTAAACCCCGTCGCGCGTCCAGAGATACAACCCGTTAAGCACCGCGAGATAGCTCGCAAGGCCGATGCTGATCGACGGGAAGATGAAGTGGAACGACACCGTGAAGCCGAACTGGATGCGGGCCAGCAGCGTTGCGTCGAGGCCGAGGAATGTGTCCATGCCGGGGTCTCCGTGGTTGCTTGGCCCACCACCTAGACCGGTTCGCCGCCCGTGCCAGAGGCAGATCGCGGCATGTGGTCGCGTTTAGCGGTCGTATACTCTCCTCATGATTGCGCGCGACCAGAGTTTTATGATCCTTCCGTGACATGCATCGCGGATGCGATTATGTGGGGGCCATCTCTCCCAATACCGGATTCGGAGCTGCCCTTGTCCGAGCGCCATATGCCCCCCGCCCATCCCTTCGATTTCGATGCCGTAGATGGCGACAAGCTGCATGAGGAATGCGGGGTCTTCGGAATGATCGGCGTCACTGACGCCGCCAATTTCGTTGCCCTCGGCCTGCATGCGCTGCAACACCGCGGCCAGGAGGCCGGCGGCATCGTCTCCTACCATCCCGAGCACGGCTTCAACTCCGCCCGCCGCTTCGGCTATGTCCGCGACAACTTCACCAAGCAATCGCTGATGGAGACCCTGCCCGGGGCGCTGGCCATCGGCCATGTCCGCTACTCGACCGCCGGCTCCAAGGGCGCGCAGATCCGCGACGTGCAGCCGTTCTTCGGCGAGTTCTCGATGGGCGGCGCGGCGATAGCCCATAATGGCAACATCACCAATGCCGAGGCCCTGCGCCGCGAGCTGATCGAGCGCGGCTCGATCTTCCAGAGCTCTTCGGACAGCGAATGCATCATCCACCTGATGGCGCGCTCGCTGCAGCGCGACATCCCGGCCCGCATGGAAGACGCGCTGCGCCGCGTCGAGGGCGCCTTCTCGGTCGTCGCCATGACCCGCACCAAGCTGATCGGCGTGCGCGACGCGCTCGGCGTCCGCCCGCTCGTGCTCGGCAAGGTCGGCGACGGCTGGTGCCTGTCGTCGGAGACCTGTGCGCTCGACATCATCGGCGCCGAATACGTGCGCGAGATCGAGCCCGGCGAGATGGTGGTGATCACCGAGAAGGGCGTCGAGAGCACGCACCCCTTCCGCAGCCGCAACTCGCGTTTCTGCATCTTCGAGCATGTCTATTTCTCGCGCCCCGATTCGATCATCGGCGGCCGCTCGGTCTACGAGACCCGCCGCCAGATCGGCGTCGAGCTGGCCCGCGAGGCGCCGATCGAGGCTGATCTCGTCTGTCCCGTCCCCGACAGCGGCACCCCGGCGGCGATCGGCTACGCCCACGAGAGCGGCATCCCCTACGGCATGGGGATCATCCGCAACCAGTACATGGGCCGGACCTTCATCGAGCCGACCGAGCAGATCCGCAACATGGGCGTGCGCCTCAAGCTCAACGTCAACCGCGCCCTGATCCGCGGCAAGCGCGTGGTGCTGGTCGACGACTCGGTGGTGCGCGGCACCACCTCGCGCAAGATCAAGGAGATGATCCTCGATGCCGGCGCCGCGGAGGTGCATTTCCGCATCGCCTCCCCGCCGACCGCATGGCCCTGCTTCTACGGCGTCGACACGCCCCAGCGCGAGAAGCTACTGGCCGCGACCATGTCCGAGGACGAGATGCGCGATCATCTGGGCGTCGACTCGCTGAAGTTCATCTCGCTCGACGGCCTCTACCGCGCCGCGGGCGAGGCCGAGGGCCGCAACAACAGCTGTCCGCAGTATTGCGATGCCTGCTTCTCCGGCGAATACCCGGTCGAGCCCGCAGACATGATCGAGAAGGGCTTCAAGCTCAAGGCGGCGCAATAAGCGTCGCATCGGCGCGCCCCTGCCGGCGCGCCGGCTCCTTCCCGCCGATCCGCCGCCGGTGATCCCTGCGCTCACGGCGGCGTGACGGTGCCCCATCTTTCCTGTCTCTGCCTCGGGCCTTATTGAGCCGCCCATTCTAAGGGGACCATACAGGAGGATGGCCAGAATGGCTCAGCAACAGACCCCCAGACAGGTCGCAGAACGCGCCACCCAATCGGTTGACCTGCCGCGCAACGGCCCGATGCTGCTCGGCGTGTTCGGCGACGCGCGCGCGCCGGAGGCGCTGGTGCGGCTGCGCAGCGGCCGGCTCGACACCGTGGCGCTCGGCGATCGCGTCGATGGCCGCGAGGTGGTGGCGATCGACGATGGCCGCATCGCGCTGGCGCGCGGCGGCAAGGCGACCTGGCTCGAGCAACTCGGCGGACGTTGACAATCCCCGCCGCGCGGGCCAATGGGGCAGGCATGACCGACCAGATTGCCATCGTCACCGGCGCCTCGCGCGGCCTGGGCTTCGCCCTCGCCGAGGCGCTCGCGCCCCGCTACCACGTCGTCGCCGTCGCCCGCACCGTGGGCGGGCTCGAGGATCTCGACGACCGCATCAAGGCCCGCGGCGGCAGCGCCACGCTGGCGCCCATGGACATCACCAAGCAAGACGCCATGGCGCAGCTCTGCCGCTCGGTCTATGACCGCTGGGGCGGCGCCGCGCTCTGGGTCCACACGGCGATCCACGCCGCGCCGCTGGCGCCGGCGAGCCACATGGAGCCGAAGGATTTCCAGAAGGCGCTCGACATCAATGTCGCACCGATGGGCTACCTGGTGCCGTTCATGGCGCCGCTTCTGGGCGAGACCGGCCAGGCGCTGTTCTTCGACGATGCCCATGCCGGAGAGCGCTTCTACGGCAATTACGGCGCCACCAAGGCCGCCCAGATCGCTCTGGCGCGCTCCTGGCAGGCCGAAAGCGCTAAGACCGGCCCGCAGGTGCGGATCCTGGAGCCGCGCCCGATGAACACCACCACCCGGATGCGCTTCCACCCCGGCGAGGACAAGGACGCGCTGGCCACCCCTTATGCCGAGGCCGCCCGCCTGCTTGGCGAGGCCGGGATCGCCTGACGTTCCGCGACCTGCGCCAGTGTTTCCTGCCGGACGCCTCCGGCGGGAGTATTTTCGACGAAGAGAAGCCTGGGGCGCAGCGCTCCTGCCTTCTCTGGTTTCCAAATACCTCGGGGGTGAATTGGCGCAGAGCGCCAAGAGGGGGCAGCGCCCCCTGCCACGCCTGCAACCGCGCACGCGCGTTCGGGGCGCGGCAACAGCCCCACACTCCGCCAGGGAACGCCCGCGCACGCTTGCTCCACCATGTCACATTGCCTATTCAGGCCGAAAGACAGGGGTTTCCATGCGCATTCTCATCACCAATGACGACGGCATCAACGCGCCCGGGCTTGCCGTGCTCGAGACCATCGCGGCGGAGATCGCGGGTCCCGGTGGCGAGGTCTGGGTCGTGGCGCCGGCCTTCGAGCAATCGGGCGTGGCCCATTGTATCAGCTACACCCACCCGATGATGATTGCCGAGATGGGACCGCGCCGCTTCGCCGCCGAGGGCAGCCCGGCCGATTGCGTGCTCGCGGGCGTACATGACGTGCTCAAGGACAGCCCGCCCGATCTCGTGCTCTCCGGCGTCAACCGCGGCAACAACTCGGCCGAGAACGTGCTCTATTCCGGCACCATCGGCGGGGCGCTCGAAGCCTCCCTGCAGGGGCTGCCGGCGATTGCCCTGTCGCAGTATCTCGGCCCCGAGACCCGCGACCTGGAAAACCCGTTCGAGGCGGCAGCGACCCACGGTGCCGCGGTGGTCCGGCAGATCCTGGCGACGCGGGAGGCCGCTGAGGCCGATTACAGGCTGTTCTGGAACGTCAACTTTCCGCCCGTGCCGGCGGCCGGCGTGAAGGGCGTGCGCCTCGCGGCGCAGGGCCGGCGCGCGGGGACCGGCTTCTCGACCGAGCCGCACCTGTCGCCCTCGGGGCGGCGCTTCCTGTGGATCCGCGGCGGCGACCAGCGCGTGCCGGCGACGCCCGGCAGCGATGCCGACGCCAATCTCGCAGGCTACATCTCGGTCACGCCGATGCGCGCCGATCTCACCGATCACGCCGCGCTCGCGGGGCTCGAAGGCGATTTCGCATGAGCTTCGACGCCGAGGCCAAGATGCAGTTCCTCTTCGCGCTGCGCTCGCACGGTGTCACCGATCAGAGCGTGCTGCAGGCGATGGAGAAGATCGACCGCGGCGCCTTCGTGAAGGGCTATTTCAACGAGCGCGCCTACGAGGACATGCCGCTGCCGATCCCCTGCGGGCAGACCATCTCGCAGCCCTCCGTGGTCGGGCTGATGACCCAGGCGCTGCGGCTGACGGGCCGCGAGAAGGTGCTCGAGGTCGGCACCGGCTCGGGATATCAGGCGGCGGTGCTGAGCCAGCTGGCGCGCCGGGTCTACACCGTCGACCGGCATCGGCGGCTGGTCGCCGACGCGCGCAAGGTCTTCGAGGCGCTCGACCTGTCGAACATCACCGCCTTTACCGCCGATGGCAGCTTCGGCCTGCCCGATCAGGCGCCGTTCGAACGCATTCTCGTGACCGCCGCCGCCGAGGATCCGCCCGGCCCGCTCTTGGCCCAGTTGCGGATTGGCGGTATCATGGTATTGCCCGTGGGCCAGTCGGATACCGTGCAGCACCTGATCCGCGTCACCCGGACCGAGCAGGGCTACGATTATGACGAGTTGCGCCCCGTGCGCTTTGTACCGCTGGTGGAAGGTCTGGCGAAGGAAAGCTAGGCCGCCCGGCTTCACATCCATGACGTCCCGGCGACAAGGGGCGCATATGAGGACATCGAGATGGACAGCACCCTCCGCTTCCCGCAGATCCGGCTTGCCGCGCCGCTTGCGCTCCTGGCCGCGCTCGGCGCCTGCTCGCAACCGCTCGACTACGACATGCGCGGCCGCATGGGCGGCCCGATCGACACCAGCGAAGCGGCGCTCGCCGCAGTCGGCTCGCGACCGCAGGCCGACAATCGCGGCGTGATCTCCTACCCCAATTACCAGGTCGCGGTGGCCCGCAGCGGCGATCGGCTGGCCGATGTCGCCAACCGGGTCGGCCTGCCCGCGGGCGAGCTCGCCCGCTACAACGGCATCGAGATCAACGACCCGCTGCGCGCCGGCGAAGTCATCGCCCTGCCCCGCCGGGTCTCGGAGCCGTCGCCGGCCACCGGGGCCGCGACCACGGGCCCGATCCGGCCGGTGGGAGAGGTCGACATCACCACGCTGGCCAGCAGCGCCATCGACAACGCACCGGCCTCCTCCCGGCCCACGACGACGCAGAGCGCTGCGCCCGCGAGCTCCGGGGTCGAGCCGATCCGCCACAAGGTCGAGCGCGGCGAGACCGCCTATACCGTGGCACGGCTCTACAACGTCACCCCGCGCACCCTGGCGGACTGGAACGGGCTCGACAGCAACTACACCTTGCGCGAAGGCCAGTACCTGCTGATCCCCGTGGTCGAGCAGAGCGCCGCGCCGTCGAGCACCAGCGTCACCACCGCTCCGGGGACCGGCTCGCCCACGCCGCAGCCGCCCTCGGCAGTTCAGCCGCTGCCCGATGACGAGCCCTCGCTCGCCGCGAGCAATGTCGCCGGGGCCGCAAGCGCGCCCGCCACTGCCGCGGCCGCCGCGCCGAAGCCGGTGGCCGATATCGGCCAGAGCCAGGCGTCGGCCAGCGCCAGCGCCTCCGCCGCCATGCAGATGCCGGTGAGCGGCAGCATCATCCGCGAGTACTCTGCCAACAACCAGGGCATCGACATCTCGGCCCCGGTGGGCAGCGCGGTGAAGGCCGCGGCCAGCGGCACCGTGGCGGCGATCACCACCAATACCGACAACGTGCAGATCGTGGTGATCCGCCATCCCGACGAGCTGCTCTCGATCTACACCCATCTCGACAGCCTCAGCGTCAAGAAGGGCGATGCGGTGAGCCGTGGCCAGAGCATCGGCAAGGTACGTCCGGGCGATCCGAGCTTCCTGCATTTCGAGGTGCGCAAGGGCTTCGACAGCGTCGACCCGATGCAGTACCTGCGCTGAACCGCGCCTGAAACGACCCTGAAACGACCCTGAAACGACAAAGGGCGAAGACCTTTCCTCCGAAACGTCTTCGCCTTTTTTCTTCCGCTCCCGCCGGGAAGATTTTTCGCAGGAAAAATCTTCTAGAGCGCTACGCCCCGGCGGCCTGCCAGATCGGTGAAGAACTGCCACGCCACCCGGCCCGAGCGCGCGCCGCGCGTGGCCTGCCATTCGATCGCCTCGGCGCGCAGCTCGGCCTCCTCGACCGCCACGCCATAGGCGTCGCAATAGCT
Source organism: Salipiger bermudensis (assembly GCF_019801965.1). Lineage (GTDB taxonomy): Bacteria > Pseudomonadota > Alphaproteobacteria > Rhodobacterales > Rhodobacteraceae > Salipiger > Salipiger bermudensis_A. The sequence goes on along the minus strand of NZ_JAHVIA010000008.1, from coordinate 128,349 downwards.
GCGGATCATCGCGAGATACTCGTCCTGCGAACACGGGTGGAAGCCCAGCCAGAGGCCGAACCGGTCCGAGAGCGAGACCTTCTCCTCAACTGCCTCCGACGGGTTGATCGCCGAGCCGCGCTCGTTCTCAATCATGTCGCGCGGCATCAGGTGGCGCCGGTTGGAGGTGGCGTAGAACAGGACGTTCTCGGGCCGCCCCTCGATGCCACCGTCGAGCACCGCCTTGAGGCTCTTGTAGTGCTGGTCGTCATGGCTGAACGACAGGTCGTCGCAGAACAGCACGAAGCGCTTGTCGGAGGCGCGCAGCAGGTTCAGCAGCCGCGCCACCGAGCCCAGATCCTCGCGCTGCAGTTCCACCAGCTTGAGATCCTGGCCGCCGCTCTCGCGCACGGCGGCGCAGACCGCCTTGACGAGGCTCGACTTGCCCATGCCGCGGGCGCCCCAGAGCAGCGCGTTGTTGGCCGGCAGGCCCTTGGCGAATTGCAGCGTGTTGGCGAGCAGCGTGTCGCGGGTGCGCTCGATGCCCAAGAGCAGGTCGAGCGGCACGCGGTTGACCCGGGCCACCGGCTCGAGCCGGTCGGGATCGACATGCCAGACATAGGCCTCGGCACTCTCGAAATCCGGGGCGGCGAGCGGCGCCGGAGCCATGCGCTCCAGCGCCGCCGCGATGCGGGAAAGGTCCGTATCGGTCACGTCTTGTCCTTGTCCTTCGACGCGTCGTCCTCGGGCTCGTCGTCGTCCTCGTCGAACTCCTTGAACATCGGATCGTTCTCGGTGTCCGGCTCGTCCTCGAACCACAGACCCTGCGCCTTGAGCTCCTTCTCGCGCTTACGCTCGACGAGGCGCACGAGGAAGATCGAGACCTCGTAGAGCCCGTAGACCACCGTGAAGAGGATGATCTGCGTGGTCACGTCCGGCGGGGTCACCAGCGCGGCGAGCACGAGGATCGCCACCATGGCGTATTTGCGCACGCTGCCGAGGCCCTGTGCCGAGACCAGCCCGGCCTTGCCCATCAGGGTCAGCAGCACCGGCAGCTGGAAGCAGAGCCCGAAGGCGATGATGAACTTCAGCGTGATGTCGAGGCTCTCGTTGACCTTGCCGAAGAAGGTGATGCGGATGCCCTCGGCGGTCTCGGGGACCACCGCCGGCTCGGAGGCCGCGGGCACACCCGCCACCCCGTCGCTGACGCTGCTGGCGGCGTTCGACAGCAGGTTGGCGAAGATCGACGACACGTCGGCGAAGCCCAGGAAGAAGGCCATCGCGAGCGGCGTGACGACGAAATGCGCGAAGCTCGCGCCCAGCAGGAACATCACCGGCGAGGCCACGAGGAAGGGCAGGAAGGCGCCCTTCTCCGACTTGTAGAGCCCGGGCGCCACGAAGCGCCAGAGCTGGTAGGAGATCACCGGGAAGGCCAGCCCGAAGCCGAACACCATCGAGATGCGGAACAGCGTGAACAGGTATTCCTGCGGGCTGGTGTATTGCATCGTCGGCGACGGGTCGCCGAGCTGGCGCAGCGTTGCCTCGATGGGACCGAGCAGGAACTGCAGGATCGGCTCGGCCACGGTGAAGGCCAGCACGATGCCGATGATGAAGGCGATCACCGAGCGGATCAGCCGCGTGCGCAGCTCCGCAAGGTGCTCGATCAGCGGCGCCGAGCTGTCCTCGATCTCGTCATGATCCGTGTGACTCATTCTTCACCGTCTTTCTTGAGAGACGCTTCGAGCTCGGCCGCCTTGGCGGCAGCCTCCTCGGCGCGCTTCTGCGCCGCCTCGGCCTCGCGGCGCTGGCGGTCGGCGGCGCTGCGAGCAGCGCTGGCCTCGATGCGCTTCTTCGCCTCGAGCCGCTCGGGATCGAGCGCGTTCGGGTCTTCCTTGAGCCCCGCCTTTTTCGTGTCCGGCGTCGGGTCGGTCATCGCGCGCGCCGCATCCTTGACCCCGTCCATCGCCGAGCCGATCGGGTTGGTCGCGGTCTTGAAGGTCTTCGCGACATCGCGCACGCCGCTTTCATCGGCGGCATCGTTCATCGCGCGGGTGAACTCGCGCGCCATGCCGCGGGCCTTGCCCATGAAGCGGCCCACGTTGCGGAACAGCACCGGCAGGTCCTTCGGACCCACCACGATCAGCGCCACGATGCCGATGACCAGAAGCTCGGACCAACCAAGATCCAGCATCTGGGCTTACACCTTGTCTTTTTCGTCTTCGGCGGGCGTGACGTCCTTGGCGCTCTCGGCCTTTTCGTCCTCGAGCTCCTTCTTGCCGTCGTCGACGCCCTTCTTGAAAGCGGTGATGCCCTTGCCGACCTCGCCCATCAGGCTGGAAATCTTGCCGCGGCCGAACAGCACGAGCACGACGACTGCGATCAGAAGGAGGCCGGGAAGGCCGATATTGTTGAGCATTGTCTTCTCTCCTTGGGCGGGCAGCACGCGGGCGGCCCGTGAATCTCTCTGTCTCCGATCTCTACGGCGAAGCGACGCGGGCCGAAAGCGGATGCGGGCCCCCTTCGCGCCCCGGAGCCGGAAATTTGCATAAGACTTTGACACTATTCTGTCAGGAGTTCAGTCTGGCTCCGTTCGAGGCCCTGTGCCGACCGGAGACCAGAGATGAAGAAGACCGACAGGCTCTATGCCCTGATGGAGCAGCTCAAGGACGGACGCCTACACACCGCCGAGGCGCTGGCCGGGCGTTTCGGCGTCTCGGTGCGCACGATCTATCGCGACATGGATGTGCTGATGGCCTCCGGCGTGCCGATCGAGGGCGAACGCGGGCGCGGCTACAGCGCGCGCGGCGGCTTCACCCTGCCGCCGCTGACCCTGACCGAGACCGAGCTCGAGGTGCTGCATCTGGGGCTTGCGGCCATCGGCGCGGGTGCCGGCGAGATGCCGGAGCTGGCAGAGGCGGCGCGGAGCCTCTCGGCCAAGATCGACGCGGTGCTGCCCGAAGAGGGCGCGCCCGAGCCCGGCGCCTTCGGCTTCGCCAGCTACCCGTTCCACGAGGCCGCCGAGGGGTTTCGCCACATGCCGCCGGTGCGCGCCGCGATCCGCGCCCGCCAGCGCCTGCGCATCACCCTGCGCGGCGCCGGAGAGCCCTGCGAGATCCGCCCGCTCAAGCTCGATTACTGGGGCCGGATCTGGACCTGCATCGCCTGGAACGAAACCACCGGTGCCTTCGACAGCCTCCGGCTCGACCGCATCGAGGCGCTCACCCCCCTGCCCGGCCTGTTCGTCGACGAGCCGGGCAAGCGGTTGGCCGACTACCAGCGCGCCAAGCCGTGACGCGGGCCGCACGGGCCGGGAAATTCCCGGCTCTTGCCGCAGCTCTGCCATGACAGGCGCCCGATTGCGCTGCTAAGCAAGGCGCAACCGCGCCCTTCCGGGCCCGCAAGGGGACGATCGACCACCGTGACGAGTGACGCCACCAGTTTTGCCGCCTACCGCGCCCGCAGCCATTTCCGCTGCCTCGACGGGCTCCGCTTTCTCTGCATCGCCATGGTGCTGTGGCATCACGCCCAGCCGGTGCGCAGCCCCGCGCTTCAGATCCTCGACCGCGGTTTCCTCGGGGTCGACTTCTTCTTCGTGCTCAGCGGTTTCCTGATCACCACGCTGCTCCTGCGCGAGCGTGACCGGCGCGGGCGCTTCTCGCTGAAGAACTTCTACATTCGCCGCGCGCTGCGCATCCTGCCGGTCTATGGCTTCGTGGTGACGGCGCTCTGCGTCTATTACATCGGGATCAAGGGCCAGACGCAGTATCTCGAGGCGGTGCCCTTCTACTACCTCTTCCTGTCGAATTTCCTCATCGAGCACGTGCCGACGCTGTCGATCACCTGGTCGCTCTCGGTCGAGGAGCAATATTACCTGATCTGGCCGCTCTTGCTGATGCTGCTGCCGAGCCGGCTCTGGGGGCCGGTGGCGCTCGGACTGGTGGCGCTGAATGTCGGGCTGGCAATGATGCCGCCCGCCGATCCGCCGCTCGCCGCCGGGCCGCTGGTCTTCCGCCTGCCCAACGCCACCTACGCGCCGATCATCCTCGGCTCGCTCGCCGCGATCCTGCTGCACCGGCCCATCAGCTACGCCCGGCTGCGGCCGCTCTGCGCGCACCCCGCGACGCCGCTGGCGGGGTTTGCGGCGCTGGCGCTCTTGCTGCAATTCGGCCCGGAAGACGTGCGAGGTCTGCAAAATCTTGCGATCCACCTGCTGATGACGCTGGTGCTGATGGCGTTGGTGGTGCGCGAGCACGGCGCGCTGCAGGATCTGCTGGCGCGACGGCCGCTGATCCGCATCGGCCAGGTGAGCTATGGCATCTATCTCTACCACCTGATCGCGCTCGACCTGACCCTGAGGCTCGGCGCCCGGCTGGGCCTTGCCGGAGACAGCTCCGATACCGGGCTGATGTGGCTGCTGCTGGGGAGCTATTCGCTGCTGTCCTGCGCGATGGCCGAGCTCAGCTTCCGCACGCTCGAGGCCTTCTTCCGACGCTTCCGCCCGCAGGATCGCCCGCCCAAGACGGTGGCGGAAGAAAAAGACCCCCGGAGGCCGAAGCGCTCCGAGGGTCCCACGGGGAAACAGGTTACTCGCTAGAGAGCAGGCGCGGCCTTACTCGGCCTTCATCGCCTCGAGCGAGATTTCCAGCTCGACTTCGTCGCTGACATAGGGAGCGAAGGCGCCAACGTTGTAATCCGAGCGGATCAGGGTGGTGGTGGCGACAAAGCCGAGCCACGGCTTGCCTTCCATCGGGTGCTCGCCGGCCTGGGTCAGGGTGGTATCGAGAACGACTTCCTTGGTCACGCCGTTGAGCGTCAGGTCGCCGGTGATCAGCGCGGTGTTGTCGCCGGTCACTTCGATGCCGGTGGAGGTGAAGGTCACCATGTCCTCATCGGTGGCGCCGAAGAAATCGTCGCTCATGAAGTGCTCGAAGCGGGCTTCCCAGCCGGTAATCATCGAACGCACCGGGAAGGACACTTCCACCGACGAGGCGGCCGGGTCTTCGGCGTCATAGGAGATGTCGCCCTCGAAACCCGAGAACATGCCGTAGCCGGTCGAGAAGCCAAGGTGGTTGTAGCTGAACACGATCTGGGCGTGGCTGGAGTCGATCTCATAGGCCTCGGGGGCGGCGACGGCTGCGATCGGTGCGGCGGCGACGAGGCCGGCGAGGAGAAGGGATTTCATTCAGGGGCTCCACTGGTTGGATGCGAATTTGTCGTGCCCTGAAGATTGGCGCTTTGCTGCACCGCGACAATTCCGGCTCCTGACACAGACTCTGTGGAGAAATGAACATGACCTCTCAGCAAGGATGCGAAGTGCCTGCTAAACGCGTTCGCCCCGCGCGCCGATCAGGCAACTCAGGCCGGTGATCAGCAGGAAGAGCGACAGTCCGAGCTTGGCCAGCATCAGCTCGGGAGAATAGGTCGCGCCGGGCACCAGCCAGAACCCGAAGGCTGCGATCAGCAGGCCCGCCCCGAGCAGCCCGAGAAGCGCACGGGTGACGAGCCTGGCCGCATCGATGGCGGCGGGAGCCTGGCGCGGCGCCCCGGTGCCGAGGGTGGTGTGATACGACATGAGCTGGGTCCTTCCGATGTCTCAAACTGGGACTGTGCGGCTTCTGCCGGGCGATCGCGGCCAGAATTCGGCACCATGCGGGTAAATCCCGGGCGCGCGCCCGCGCCCTTGCCCCTGGCGCCGATCGGTCTCAATCTGCCGCTTGCACCGGCCCCGATCGCCGCGCGGCCGGCCGCCCGCCGATCCGCGTCTTGGCGCTTGATCCCCGCGCCCAGAGGTGTATACGGGCGCATCCCTCCGCGAGACCGTATGAACCGCGCAGTCTCTCGTGGGCAGGAGTGGAGAGGATGCCTGCCCTATGAAATGCGCCTTGATAGAAATGGAGCTCACATGCCGCTTTACGAGCATGTCTTTATTGCGCGTCAGGATCTGTCCAACGCGCAGGCCGAAGGCCTCGTCGAACATTTTGGCACCGTCCTCTCGGACAACGGCGGCAAGGTCGTCGAATCCGAGTACTGGGGCGTCAAGACGATGGCCTACAAGATCAACAAGAACCGCAAGGGCCACTACGCCTTCCTGAAGACCGACGCTCCGGCGACCGCGGTCCAGGAAATGGAGCGCCTGATGCGCCTGCATGACGACGTGATGCGCGTCCTGACCATCAAGGTCGAAGAGCACGCCGAGGGCCCGTCGGTCCAGATGCAGAAGCGTGACGAGCGTGACAACCGTCGCGAACGCCGCAACTGATACCCTGAGAAAGAGGAGTTAAACCATGGCTGCAAAACCGTTTTTCCGCCGCCGCAAGGTCTGCCCCTTCTCGGGCGACAATGCACCCAAGATCGACTACAAGGACACCAAGCTGCTGCAGCGCTACATCTCGGAGCGCGGCAAGATCGTGCCGTCGCGCATCACCGCAGTGTCCGCCAAGAAGCAGCGTGAACTGGCCCGCGCCATCAAGCGCGCCCGCTTCCTCGCCCTGCTGCCCTACGTCGTGAAATAAGGAGGCACTCGCATGCAAGTCATTCTTCTTGAGCGCGTGGCCAAGCTCGGCCAGATGGGCGACGTCGTCGACGTCAAGCCCGGCTTCGCCCGCAACTACCTGCTGCTGCAGGGCAAGGCGCTGACCGCCTCGAAAGAGAACATCGCGCACTTCGAAGCCCAGAAGGCTCAGCTCGAGGCCCGCAACCTCGAGACCAAGAAAGAAGCCGAAGCGCTGGCAGAGAAGCTCGACGGCCAGCAGTTCGTCGTGATTCGCTCCGCCTCCGACGGCGGCAACCTCTACGGCTCCGTCACCACCCGTGACGCCGCAGACGTCGCCACCGAGGAAGGCTTCTCGATCGACCGCAAGCAGGTCATCATCCGCCAGCCGATCAAGGAACTGGGTCTGCACGAAGTCGAGGTGCACCTGCACCCCGAGGTCATGTGCGTGATCGAGCTCAACGTCGCGCGTTCGCCGGAAGAGGCCGAGCTGCAGGCATCGGGCAAGTCGATCCAGGAACTGGCGGCCGAGGAAGAGGCTCAGGCCGAATTCGAGATCTCCGAGCTGTTCGACGATCTCGGCGCCGCCACCTCCGAGGATTCCGACCTGGTCGAGACCCCGGAAGGTCAGGCCGAAGAGGCCCGCGAAGACTGATCTCTCGGGCTCCGGCCCAAGAGCGAGAAATTCAAACCGCGCCGGTCCTCCGGCGCGGTTTTTCTATTTGGGAGCGAGTCGCCCTGCCCCCGCTGCCCGAAATTGCGCCATTTTCGGAAGAAACAATACCGCACTATGTGAGCGGTATAGGCGGCGGTCTGATAAACAAACTCTCAAATTAAGATAAAACGGCAGAGTTTCCGTTGCCTTCGATCTCGGATTGTCAGAGATGCCATACGCCGGAAAGCGCCAAGCGCGCCATCCGGCAAGGGGGAAGACAAGGGGACTAATCGTGACTCTAGAAGAGCGCATCAGTGCGCAACTGCGCCTGTTCCGGCGCAGTGCGGGCCTGACGCAGAACGAACTGGCGAAACGCGTCGGCGCACATGTTCAACAGATCTATCGCTATGAAACCGGGGCGGGCCGGATTCCGGCAGCGCAGCTGTGGCTGCTGTCGCAGGCGCTGGACATGCCGATCGAGCAATTCTTTACCGAGGTCGAGGCCCCGGTCACCGAGCAGGAGCAGGCGGTGTTCGACGACATCCGCACCGCCGCGACGCTGCTGCGGTCGCTGGCGGCGGATCAGCGCGGCGCGGTGATCGAGCTGCTGCGCGCCATGGCCAGCGACAACGAGCCAAAGAAAAAGGCCGCCCCGCAAGCGGAGCAGCCTCTTCGGGTGGCGGGGTGCTGACGCACCCCACCCAAGTCTCTGAAGATCACTCTTCGTCGAGCGCCTCGACCGCGGTCTGAAGCTCTTCCTTGGAGACTTCTTTCTCGGACACCTTGGCCTGCTCGGCGATGTGATCGATGACCTTGTCTTCGAAGATCGGCGCGCGCAGCTGCTGCTGCATCTGGGCGTTCTGGCGCACGAAGTCGAAGAAGGCGCGTTCCTGGCCCGGGTACTGGCGAGCTTGGTTCATGATCGCCTGGGTCATCTCGGCATCGGTCACCTCGACCTCGGCCTTCTGACCAAGCTCGGCGAGCAGCAGGCCAAGGCGCACACGGCGCTCGGCGAGGGTGTTGTGCTCGTCGGTGGGCTCGATCTCGCCGTGGTCATGGCCGTGATCTTCCGGGTGCTCTTCGTGGTAGAGCTGGTGCGCGATCTGCTTGGCCTCGGCCTCGACGAGGCTCGGCGGCAGGTCGAAGGAAACGAGGGCGTCGAGCTTGTCGAGCAGCGCGCGCTTCATCACCTGACGGGCGGCACCGGCATACTCGGCCTCGAGGCGCTCGCGGATCTGGCCCTTCAGCGCGTCGAGATCCTCGGCACCGAACTTCTTCGCCAGCTCATCGTCGATCTCGGCGGCGACGGGCTCCTTGACGGCCTTCACGGTCACGTCGAACACCGCGGCCTTGCCGGCCAGGTTCTCGGCGCCGTACTCTTCCGGGAAGCTCACTTCCACGGCCTTCTCGTCACCGGCCTTGACGCCCACGAGCTGCTCTTCGAAGCCCGGGATGAACGAGCCCGAGCCCAGCACCAGCGGGTAATCCTCGGCGGCACCGCCGTCGAAGGCCTCGCCGTCGACCTTGCCGACGAAATCGATCACCACCTGATCGCCGTCCTGCGCCTCGGCGCCCTCGGCACGGTCGTTGAAATCCTGCGCGGTCTCGGCGAGCGAGGCCAGCGCCTCGTCGACGGCGGCGTCATCGGCCTTGACGACCAGCTTCTCGATCTCGACGCCGGACAGGTCGACCTCGGGAACCTCGGGGAGCTTCTCGTAGCTCATCGCCACGTTGACGTCGTCGCCCTCTTTCCAGTCCTCGTTGGTCATCTTGACCTCGGGCTGGAGCGCCGGACGGTCGCCGCTGTCCTCGAAGTGCTTCGACATGGCTTCGTCGATCGCTTCCTGCATGGACTCGCCCATCAGGCGCTGGCCGAACTGTTTCTTGAGCAGCGGCATCGGAACCTTGCCCTTGCGGAAACCCTTCATCTCGATCTCGGGCTGCGCCTCGGCCAGTTTGGCGTTGACCTTCGCGTCCAGCTCCTCGGCGGTGAGGATCAGCTCATAGGCGCGTTTCAGACCTTCATTCAGCGTCTCGGTGACCTGCATACCATCTTCCTTGGTTCTTGCGCGGCCCCGTTCTTCAAAGCCGCCCTTCTCTGTCGAATTTGCGGTCTTCTATGCGTCCCGGCCCATGCGTGCAAGGCGGATTCGCCTGCCGCGGCGCGGCAATGGCGAGCCGCCGCGCGCGGCCGCGCATATCGCGCTTGCCTCGCCCCGGACGGTGCAGTAAGCAATCGCTCACCGCGGGTGTAGCTCAATGGTAGAGCAGCAGCTTCCCAAGCTGACGACGAGGGTTCGATTCCCTTCACCCGCTCCATCTTCCCGATCTCGAATTCCGACAGGTCCGGCGCGCCCGCGGCGGCGGCGGCGCTGCGCGCGTGCCGTCCGAAACCATCGTCTAGCAGGGGATCAACGCGGCCTCCGGGTCCGGGCGCGTGGCACGGCCCACCCGCCCCGGGCGAGCGCGGGGACGACCGGGCGGCGGCGGTTCAGGCGCGCTTGCCGCGGATCAACTGGGCCAGCATGCCGTTGCGGGCCGGCAGGAAGCAGCAGGCGAGGACGAAGCGGAACGGGTTGATGACCATCATGGCGGATCACTCCTGTGGCGCGGGCAGCAGGGTGCCGCGCCATGCCGGGCGCGGCTGAGGCGGACGCTAGCCAAGGCAGGAATCGATTCCATGACGATTCGGGCACAATCCTGCGACGGACGGCCCCTGAAAGGTTAAACGAAGTTTAAGGTCCCTGCACCCGGCGTCAGCGCGCCGCGAGCGCCTCGTTGAGAACGTCCAGCACCGTCTCGCGCGGAGCGTCGGCGCTGACGAAGGCCTGACCGATGCCGCGGGCCAGGACGAAGCGAATGGCGCCGTCGACGACCTTCTTGTCCTGCCCCATGAGATCGTAGAGCGCCTCGGCCCCCGGCAGTTTGCCCGGAATGTCGGCGAGATCCACCTTCATGCCCATCGCCCTGAGATGCGCGCGCAGCCGCGACGGATCTTCCTGCGGGCACAGCCCCAGCTTCGATGACAGCTCGAAAGCCAGCGCGCAGCCGATCGCCACCCCCTCGCCATGCAGCAGACGGTCGGAATAGCCGGTGGCCGCCTCGAGCGCGTGGCAGAAGGTGTGGCCGAGATTGAGCAGCGCGCGGTCGCCCTGCTCGGTCTCGTCGCGCACCACGATCTCGGCCTTCATCTCGACCGAGCGCGTCACCGCGCGGGTGAGAGCGGCCCGCTCGCGTCCGGCGACGGCCTCGGCATTGCCCTCGAGCCAGTCGAAGAAGGCAGCATCACCCAGCAGGCCGTATTTCACCACCTCGCCATAGCCGGCGAGGAAATCGCGCTGCGTCAGCGTATCGAGCACGCCGATATCGGCCAGCACCAGCGACGGCTGGTGGAAGGCGCCGATCAGGTTCTTGCCGACCGGCGAGTTGATCCCGGTCTTGCCGCCAACCGAGCTGTCGACCTGCGCCAGCAGCGAGGTCGGGATCTGCACGAAGCGCACGCCGCGGCGCAGGATCGCGGCGGCAAAGCCCACCAGATCGCCGATCACCCCGCCGCCAAGCGCCACCACCACGTCGCGGCGCTCGACCTTCTGCGAGAGCAGCCACTCGGTGACATGCTCGAGCTCGCGCCAGCATTTCGTGGCCTCTCCGGGCGGCAGCGACAGCGCCTCGCAGGCGATGCCCTCGGCGGCAAGCGCGCCGCGCAGGGTCTCGAGATGGGCGGCGGCGACGGTGGCGTCGCTCACCACGACGACGCGCGGCCGGTGCAGCAGCGGCGCGATCTCCGCCCCAGCGCGCGCCAGAAGCCCCTCGCCGATCCGCACATCATAGGCCCGCGCGCCAAGCGCCACATGCACCGTTCCGCTCATTCCGTCACCTCTTGCAATACGTCCGGTCGCGCCTTCAGCGACTCGATCACCCGCCCGGCCATCGCCTCGACCGATTTGCCCTGCTCCGATGTCACCGTGACATCTGCCAGCGCGTAGACCGGCACCCGCTGCTCGTAGATCTCGCGCAGCGTGGCGCGGGGATCGGGGGTGCGCAGCAGCGGACGGGTGTTCTTGTGCTTCACCCGGTTCCACAGCACCGGCAGCGCGGCATCCAGCCAGACGGCAACGCCGCGCTCGGTGATCATCGCGCGGTTCGCCGCGCTCATGTAGGCGCCACCACCGGTCGAGAGCACGGAGGGCGCCCCGTCGAGCAGCCGCGAGATCACCTGGCTTTCCTTCTGGCGGAAGAATGGCTCACCATCGCGGGAGAAGATCTCGGCGATGGTCATGTTGGCGGCAAGCTCGATCTCGGCATCCGAATCCCGGAACGGAACATGCAGCGCCGCCGCAAGTGCCTTGCCCACAGCGGTTTTTCCCGCTCCCATCATCCCCACGAGAACCACGGTCTTTCGAAGCTTCAGTGCCTGCACGCTTGTATCTCGGCCATCCATCGCCAATGTTACCTTTCGTGGCCGTGAATGACGTGAGTTTGCCGAAAAGGCTAGGTATAAGTTCGGAAAAAGACACGAGGCAGGACGACCAATCGCATGGGACGCATCATCAAATGGCTCTTCATCCTACTGATCCTCGGCGGGATCGCGCTGGTGGGATACGCCTATATCGGGCCGTTCTTCGGCGCCGATTTCTCTCCGCCGCAGACCGAGATTCGCGAGCCCGTGGAGCTTGATGCGAACTAGGACCCTGATCCTTGCGCTCGGGCTGAGCGCGGCCGCGCTGCCGGCAAGTGCGCAGGAAGCGCGCCAGCCGCAGCTGCCGATGTCGGCCATCGACTGGCTTGATGGCAGCGACAGCAACGCGCCCAGCGTGCTGCGCCCGTCGCCGCTGCGCAACCCGCAGCCCTTCGGCGTGCCGCTCGACGAGCCGCCGGTGGCAAGCTCGGTGCAGAGCCCCGAGGTCGAGAGCGCGCCGCTTGGCCAGCCCACCGCAGAGGCCGTGGGGCTGTTGCCGATGTCGGTCACCGGGCTGCCGCGCAGCCTCTGGCGCAACAGCGAGGTCGAGATCCTTGCCGAGCTGATCGAGCGCGTGGACCCGGCGGTGCCGGCGCTGTCCGCGCTGCTCTTCACCCTGCTGCTGGCCGAGGCCGATGCGCCCATCGGCTCCGGCGAGGGCGCGCCGCTGCTGGCCGCCCGGCTCGACCGGCTGATCGAGGAAGGCGCGGTCGATCCCGGCCTTGCGCTGATCGAGCGCGCCGGCGGCGCCACCAGCCCCGATCTCTTCGCGCGCTGGTTCGACCTCGCGCTACTGGCCGACAGCCCCGACGCGCCCTGCCGGGTGCTGCAGCGCCAGCCGCAGCTCTCCGACGATCTCGCCGCGCGGGTGTTTTGCGATGCCCGCAACGGCCGCTGGGATCACGCGGTGACGGTGCTGGGCACCGCCGATGCGCTCGACCAGATCAGCGACCGCGACGCCGAGCTGCTGATCCGCTTCGTCGAGCCCGAGCTGGTCGACGAGAGCAACCCGGTGCCGCCGCCGGCGCAGCCGACGCCGCTGCAGTTCCGCCTGTTCGAGGCGGTGGGCGAGACCCTGCCCACGCAGCCCCTGCCCCGCGCCTTCGCCGCCGCCGATCTCAGCGGCACCAGCGGCTGGCGGGCGCAGCTCCTCGCAGCCGAACGGCTGGCCGCGCATGGCGCGCTATCGGCCAACCGGCTGCTGGGGCTCTACTCCGAACGCAGACCCGCCGCCTCGGGCGGCGTCTGGGACCGCGTCGCCGCGGTGCAGGCGCTGGACAGCGCGCTGACCGAGGGCCGTGAAGACCTGATCGGCCCGGCGCTGATCACCGCCTGGGGCCAGATGCGCAGCGCGGGCCTGCTGGTGCCGTTCTCCGAGCTCTTCGGCGAGCGGCTGAGCACGCATCAGCTCGACGGTCGCGCCGGACGGCTGGCGCAGCGCGCGGCGCTGCTCTCGCCCGGCTACGAGAGCGCCGCGCGCGCGCTTGGCGATGGTGCCAGCGGCCGCCTGAACCTCGCCGCCGCGATCGCCAAGGGCGCCGCCCCCGAGCCGCTGCCCGAGTCCGCTTTCGAGGCTGCCGTGGCGCGCGCCTGGGACGATCCGACGCCCCCGGCCGAGCTGGCGCGGCGGCTGCAGCAGGGCAAGCTCGGCGAAGTGATCCTGCGCAGCATGGCGCTCTTCGAGACCGGTGCCGCCGGCAACCACCAGGACCTGACCGAGGCGCTGGCCACGCTGCGCGCGGTCGGGCTCGAGGACACCGCGCGCCGCGCCGCCATCGAGCTGCTGATCCTCGAGGACGAGGGCGCGCTGCGATGAGCGCCGCCAACTGGACCGGCGCCTTTCTCGAGGCGCAGGCGGCGGAGCGTGGCGCGGCGGACAACACCACCGCCGCCTATGCCCGCGACCTCAGCGATTTCACCGGCTGGCTGGCTGGCCGCGGACGCGGGCTCGACACGGCGCAGCGCGCCGACGTCGAAGCCTACCTGATCGACTGCGAGGCCCAAGGGCTCGCGATCTCGACCCGGGCCCGGCGGCTGTCGTCGATCAAGCAGCTCTACCGCTTCGCCTTCGAGGAGGGCCTGCGCGAAGACAACCCGGCGGTGCAGATCTCCGGCCCCGGAAAGAGCAAGCGCCTGCCCAAGACGCTGTCGATCGACGAGGTCGACCGGCTGTTGCAGGCCGCCACCGAGCATGGCCGCACCGAGGACGACCGGCTGCGCAACACCTGCCTGATGCAGCTGCTCTACGCGACGGGCATGCGGGTGACCGAGCTCGTCACTCTGCCCGCCTCGGCGGCGCGCGGGGATCCGCGGATGCTGCTGATCCGCGGCAAGGGCGGCAAGGAGCGCATGGTGCCGCTCTCACCCCCGGCCCGCGAGGCGCTGGCGGCGTGGCTGGCGCGGCGCGACGCGCAGGACGAGGCCGGACGCGCCAAGGGCAAGCCCGGCTCGCCGCATCTCTTCCCCTCGCGCGGCAAGGCCGGGCACCTGACCCGCCACGCCTTCTACCTGCAGATCAAGGACATGGCGGTGCGCGCCGGGGTCTCGCCCGCGAAGGTCACACCCCACACCCTGCGCCACGCCTTCGCCACCCACCTGCTGCAGAACGGCGCCGACCTGCGGGCGATCCAGACCTTCCTCGGCCATGCCGATGTTGCCACCACCGAGATCTATACCCACGTGCTGGAAGAGCGTCTGCGCGAGCTGGTGCTCGACCACCACCCGCTTGCCCGCGACTAAGCCCCCCGCCGGCTCCCGCTGGGTCGCCCCGATCCCGAAAGCCCGCCCACCGTCCGCTCCCTGCGCCAAAGCGCGCGCCCGCCTCCGCGAGACCCGTGCACGGAAAGCTCAGGCGTCATGAAAAACGCCCGCCAGGGCCGTTGCGCCGCGCCGCCGCGCCGTGGCCCACCTTGAACCGGCCTTCCCCGCGCCCCATAACATCCCGGACCACCGGACAGACCCAGCAAGAGACGCCGACACTATGGATCCCACCTCCGCCGCATCCGGCACCGACATCGCCCTCCTGATCACCTCGGGGGCGATCCTGCTGCTGATCATGATGTCGGCCTTCTTCTCGGGCTCCGAGACGGCGCTCACCGCCGCCTCGCGCGGCAAGCTCCGTGCGGCGCAGGATCGCGGCTCCAAGGGCGCCGAAACGGCGCTCAAGATCACCGAGGACAATGAGCGCCTGATCGGCTCGGTGCTGCTGGGCAACAACCTCGTCAACATCCTCGCCACCTCGCTGGCCACCACGCTCTTCACCCGGCTCTTCGGCGACAGCGGCGTGGCGCTGGCGACCCTGGTGATGACCCTGCTGGTGCTGATCTTCGCCGAGGTGCTGCCCAAGACCTACGCCATCACCAACCCCGAGACCGCCGCCTCGAACGTGGCGCGGCCGATCTCGCTGATCATCCTGGTGTTCTCGCCCATCGTCGGCGCGATCCGCGCCATCGTGCGGGTACTGCTGCGCGCCGTCGGCGTGCAGACCGACCCCGACAGCCAGATCCTCGCCGTGCGCGAGGAGATCGCCGGGGCGCTGCAGCTTGGCCATTCCGAGGGCGTGGTCGAAAAGGAAGATCGCGACCGCATCCTCGGCGCGCTCGATCTGGCGGAGCGCACCGTCGAGGAGATCATGCTGCACCGCTCCAACATCGAGATGATCGATGCCTCGAGCACCCCGCGCGAGATCCTGAAGCAGTGCCTTGAGAGCAACTACACCCGCCTGCCGGTCTACCGCGACGATCCCGAGAACATCATCGGCGTGGCCCATGCCAAGGACCTGATGCGCGCGATGTACGAGACCATCGCCAATGCCGGCGACCGCGCCGCCGAGGCGCTGGAGGAGTTCAACATCACCGAGGTGATGATGAAACCCTATTTCGTGCCCGACACCACCACGCTGGCCGACCAGATGCGCAACTTCCTGCGCAAGCACACCCACTTCGCGCTGGTGGTCGACGAATACGGCTCGCTGGAGGGGCTGCTGACGCTCGAGGACATCCTGGAGGAGATCGTCGGCGAGATCACCGACGAGCACGATCCCGATGCCGAGCATCAGGTCAAGGCGGGCGACGATGGCTGGTTCTGGCTCGACGGCGCGATGACGATCCGCGATCTTAACCGCGCCACCGACTGGTCACTGCCCGATGACGAGGCCAACACCATCGCCGGGCTGGTGATTCACGAAGCGCAGATGATCCCCACCGTGGGCCAGCGCTTCAGCTTCCACGGATTCCGCTTCGAGGTCATGGAGCGCGAGCACAACCGCGTCACTCGGCTGCGCGTGCGTCCCCTCGCACCGGTCGCGGGCTGATCCGGCCCACCCGGTCGGTCTCGCCCCGGCGCATGTCGATCGGCAGCTCGGCGCAGAGCTCGAACCCGCCCTCGACGCGGCCTTCGCTCAACGTTCCGCCCACCTGCGTCGCCGCCGCCTCCATCAGACGCGCCCCGAGCGAGGTCGAGGACAGCGTGTCGACCACCGGCTCGGCGCTGCGCGTCCGGCCGTTGTCGCGGCAAACCAAGCGCATCCGGTTGGGGCCGGTGCGCTCGAGCCGGAAGCGGATGACGATCTCCTCGCCGCTCTCGGGCTGGGCATACTTGGCGGCGTTGGCGGCAAACTCGTTGGCGATCACGCCAAGCGCCGCCGCCACCCGGGAATCGACCTCGATGCGGGTCGTCCCCTCGATCTCGACCCGCGTGCCGGTCAGCGCGTTGCGCTGCAGCAGCTGCGCCACGCGCTCGAGATAGCTGTCGAGCCGCACATCGTGCAGGTTGGAGGTCTGGTTCAGCTCGGCATGCAGCTGGGCGATGGCATCGACGCGCCGTCCGATGGCGTCGAGCGCGTCCTGCGCCTCGGGATTGCCGATCCGCGACCGGTAGAGCCGCACCGTGGAGGCGACGGTCTGCAGCGAGTTCTTGACCCGGTGGTCGATCTCCTCGCGCAGCATCTCCTTGTTCTTCAGGGTGCGCTGCAGGTCGAGCTGGCGCATAACCTGCCGCGACATCACCATCAGGAGCTGCCGCTGTTCGGGCGTGAGCTTGCGCGGCTTGGTGTCGAGGACGCAGAGCGAGCCGATGCGATGCCCGCTGCGGGTGATCAGGGGGGCGCCGGCATAGTAGCGCATGTCGGCCAGCACGCCGCAGCACAGCGGGTTGTCGGCGGTGCGCGCATCGTCCAGCGTGTCCTCGATCTCGAGAATCTCGTCGCTCAGGATGGCATGGGCGCAGATCGACTGCTCGAGCGGCGTCTCGGAGGGCTCGAAGCCGTGCCGGGCCCGAAACCACTGCCGGTTCTCGTCGACCAGGCTGACCAGCGCGACGGGCATGTCGAGCATGGTCGCCAGGAGGTCGACGACCTCGTCGAAGGCGGGGTCATCCTCGCTGTCGAGAACGCCGTAGCTTTCCAGCTCGGCGAGACGGTCGTCCTCATCCTCGTGTTTGGGCGCTAACACCATGCTCGTCGTGTCCCGCTAAATGACCACGGCGCGGCACTTTATTGCAATACCGGATCGCGTCAACTCTGGTTTGTTGCCCCGCGCGAGACAAAATGCACTGCGGCAAATCTTCGCCAAAGCCGGGTTCGCTCGCCCGATCTGCGTCAGTTAACGTCCTGATGGCAAGTGGTAATGAAATCTTCACCAAAAAAGACACCGCTAACACGCAACATCCGGTATAACGCCCGCATGGGCGGAATTGCGATTTTGATTCCCGCTGCCGGTGCCAGCCGCCGGATGCGCGGGTCCGACAAGCTTCTGATGGATGTCAGGGGGGTGCCGTTGCTGCGCCGTCAGGCGCTCGCGGCGCTCGAGGCCGGCGATCACGTGGCGGTGGCGCTGCCGGCGCATGACCACCCGCGCGCCGAGGCGCTGCGCGGTCTGCCGGTGCAGATCGTCGAGGTGCCGGATGCCGCGCTCGGCATGTCGTCCTCGCTGCGCCGCGCCGTGAGCCTGCTGCCGCGCGGGCTCGACGGCGTGATGATCCTGCCCGCCGACATGCCCGAGATCACCGCCGCCGACATGTCGCGCCTGATCGCGGCGTTCCGCGCCGTGCCGCACGCCACGATCCAGCGCGCCACCGCCGAGGATGGCACGCCGGGCCACCCGGTGCTGTTCCCGGCCGATTGCTTCCCGGCGCTGCAGGCGCTGAGCGGAGATTTCGGTGCCAAGGCGGTGCTCACGGCGAATATCCACCGGGTGCGCGATCTCGCCCTGCCCGGCGCCCGCGCGCTGATCGACCTCGACACGCCCGAGGCCTGGCAGGAATGGGAAGCGGCGCAGCAGGCGGCAGAATAGCCGCGCTGCCGCACGCGCGCTCTGGAGAGTGCGCTGGCGAATCTGCCCAGTCTCGAACTTTAGCTTTCAGACGCCGCGATCCGGCCGATCGAACCGAACCGGCTCTCAGCCCTCCGCCGTCACCAGGATTGCCCGGAAGTCATTGACGTTGGTCCCCGTGGGCCCCGGCGCGAAAAGCCCGCCCGTGCGCTCGAACGCGCCCCAGGCGTCGTTGCGCGACAGCAGCGTCATCGCGTCTTCCCCGCCGTCGCGCAGCGCCGCCGCGGTGCGGCCATCGGCGAAGGCCCCGGCATTGTCCTCGGTGCCGTCTATGCCATCGGTGTCGGCGGCCAGCGCATGGATGCCGGCCTGACCGTCGATGGCATGGGCGAAGGCCAGCAGGAACTCGGTATTGCGCCCGCCCCGTCCGCCCTCGCCGCGCAGGGTCACCGTGGTCTCGCCCCCCGAGAGCAGCACCACCGGCGGCGCGAAGGGCCGGCCGCGCGCGGCGATCTCGCGGGCGATGGCGGCATGGACATAGCCGACGTCGCGCGCTTCGCCCTCGACCGAGTCCGACAGGATCGCGGCAGAGAGCCCCGCCTCCTCGACCTTGCGCGCCGCCGCCTCCAGCGACAGCCGCGCCGAGGCCACCACGTGCACCTCGTTGCCGTCGAAACAGGGATCGTCGGGCATCGGCGCGGCAGAGGCGCCGCTGCGGATATGCGCCATGATGGTCTCGGGCAGCGCGATGTTCCACGCCTCGATCATCCCCAGCGCCGCGCGCGCATCGACGCGGTCCGGCACCGTCGGGCCGGAGGCCACCTGCGCCGGGTCGTCGCCCGGCACGTCCGACACGATCAGGCTCACCACCTTGGCCGGCGCACAGGCGGCGGCGAGCCGCCCGCCCTTGATCCGGCTGGCATGCTTTCGGATCGCGTTCATCACCCCGATCGGCGCGCCCGAGCCAAGCAGCGCCCGGTTCAGCGCCTGCTCGTCTTCCAGCGTCAGGCCCTCCGGCGGCGCGGGCAGCAGCGCAGAGCCACCACCGCAGACAAGCGCCACGACGAGATCGTCCGGGCCGAGCCCCGAGACCGCCTCGAACAGCGCCGCGCTGGCCTCGAGCCCGGCGGCATCGGGCACCGGGTGGGCCGCTTCCATGACGCGCAGATGCTGGCAGGGCGCGGCATAGCCATAGCGGGTCACAACCACGCCCTCGACCGGTTCGCCCCAAAGCCGCTCGAAGGCGGCGGCGAGCTGCGCCGCGCCCTTGCCGAGACCGATCACCACCGTGCGCCCCCTGGGTTTCTCCGGCAGCGCCGCGCGCAGCGCCAGCTCCGGATCGGCGGCGGCGACCGCGGCCTCGAATAGCCCGGTGAGAAACGCCCGTTCGTCCTGCATCAGCTCTTGCCCCTCGATGGTCTGGTGTCAGGCGCTCACCGCGCGGATTTTCACTCCGCTGGCAAGCGCCGCCCCACGCGCCCCGCGGCGGAAGGCAAGCTCGAGCTCGGCCACCATCCCCTTCTGCGCAATCACGTAATCCTGCACCGAGAGCAGCGCCGGAACAACCGCTTCGATCTCGCCCCGCTCGCAGCCCAGCCGGTCAAGCAGCCGGGCGGGCTCGCCCTGCCGCAGCGGCAGCAGCGCCGAGACCTCGCCGCCATCGCGCCGCAGGGTCAGAACGTAACCGTAGGCGGGTTCCGCCAGCAGGTGAAGCTCGAGCGCCGGGCCGGGCCCGTCGGCCCCTTCGGGCGCCATCCGGAGCCCATGCCCGGCGAGGCCGCGCCGTATCTCGCCCGGGTCCGGCGGCACCGCCCCAACACCCGCGTCCGGTGCCGGCAGGAGAAGCGGCGCCGGCAGGCGCAGCGGTCCGCCAAGCGCCACGCAGGCGGCCAGCGCCTCGAGCGCCGCCGGCACCCCGGACAGAGGGATCAGCCCGACAGCAAGCAAGGCCTCGGCGCGGTCGGCCGGCAGCGCCTCGGATCCGGTTGCCAGCAGCCCCAGCGGCATGCCGACGCGTCGTCGCGCGGCGGCAGCGGCCTCGGCGACGCGATCCCAGTCGGCAGCGCCTCCCTCCACCGTGTCGGGATGATCGAGCACCAGCAGCGTCATCACCGCCTGCCCGGTCATCGCCTCGACGATGATGCGTGTCAGCCGAGGCACCGAGCGCTGCACCGCGCTGCTGCAATCGAGCGGGTTCGCGAGCGCCATGCCGGCGCCAAGGTCCTGCGCCAGCACCGCGCGCTGCGCTTCGGAGAAGGCCGGGAAGCGCAACCCCTGCGCCTGCCCCATCTCGCGCAGCAATTCGCCCGTGCTGCCATCGCAGCAGAGCGCCGCAAGCGCGTTGGCCGGAAGCGCGCCGGTGACGTGCAGGATCTTCAGCGCCTCGAGAAGGGCCTCGGGGCTGCGCACCTGCGCCAAACCAGCGCGCTCGAACAGCGCCTGAGCCCCGGGCTCGCGCCCGGCGCGCAGGATCACGATGGATTTGCCGAGCCGCTCCGCCGTCTGCGCCATCGCGATCAGGGCTTCGGGATCGCCAAGATCCTCCGCCTGAAGCCCCAGCGCCGAGATCCGCTCATCGCTGAGAAGCGCCTCGCCCAGCCGTGCGAGGCCGGTCTGCGCCCGGCCCGGCTCGGCCACCGCGAGCACCGCGATCGGCAGACCGCGCGGCTGCAGCGAAAGGCGCTCCGCAAGGCTGGCGCTGCGCGCCACGATCGCCACCCCGCGCTTGACCGCCTGCAGCCCGTGCGGGCCATCCCAGACCGGCGCGCGCTCGAGCGCGTTGATGACGCCCTGACAGCCCGGCCCGAGCAAGGGCATGTCTCCTGCCGCGAGGCCGAGCTCTGCCGGCAGCGCCTCGCCCTGGCAGATCGCCCCGCCCGCGCCGTGCTGCGCCAGCCAGGCGACGCTGGCCACCGCGTCCGGGCCGTCCTGCGAGATGAAGGCCAGATCCGGTGCCTCGGGCAGCGCGTCGAGCCCGGCATAGGCGCGGATCCCCGCCACCTGGTCCTCGCCTCCGACCACCGGCCAGATATCCCAGACATACCCCATGCCGCGCAGGTTCGCGATGACCGCGGCGCACCACTCCGAAGACCCGATCAGGGCGACCGATTTCGGTCTCAGGAATCGCGAGAAGTCTCGTGCCATCGCTCTGTCGCTTGCTCCCCGCTCTGCACAGGTTTTGTCATCTAGATATTTTTGCGTGAAAGCACAGGCGCTTGCGAAGATTTTTCGGCCCCAGCCCCGAAAACACCCGTGGATCTGCGAGATATTTCATCGCTCGCGCTTCGGCGCGGCCCTAGCCCTCTTGCCCCGAGAGCCGCCCCAGATCGTAGCCATACCAGTCGAGGATGCTGCGCGCCGCCGTGAGCCGCTCGCGTGGCTGGCCGGTCCGATCCATGATCCAGACCCGCGCGCCGCCCGGATCGCCAAGCGCCGCGGTGCGGTCGTCATCGTCGAGCCAGTGCACCCAGACCTCCTCGCCGGCGAAGGCAAAGCGGCCGGAGGAGAGGTCGCGGATGGGAAGGCGGGCGCCGTCGAGCGTGGCGGTCTCGCCCGCGATGGTGAGCCGAGTCCCGGGCGCCAGCCCTGCGCCCTCGACGACCTGCCATTCGCCCTGAAGCCGGTCGAGCGTGGCATTGGCCTGGCTTGCCAAGGGCGCGGTGGGATTGCGCAGCGGGATCGCCGCGGAGGGCAGCTCGGCAGAGCCACCGCCGCAGGCAGCAAGGACCAGGCAGGCCAACAGCGCCGCCCGAGTCGGGCCCCGCCCCTGTGCCTTGTCACCACTCGTCGCCATCGGTCACCCCCGCGTCACGCCACTGGCCCGCACGCTGCGCCACAGCGCCGCCCGACGCAAGGGCGTGGCTTAGCGCAGCGACAAGAGATCGGCCGCATCCTGCAGACCGGGGAGGATCTAACGATGCCCGACACGACAGACTGCGACGATCATGCCGGGGACAGGCCGGCCGAGGCGCATGGCCTCGCGGGAAGCGCGCTCCGCCAGGCCGCGAGCGCCCGCCACAACATGCCGGATCAGGCAGGGGCCCGGCCAGAGCCAGCGCTGAGGGCCGCCGCGGCTCGCGCGTTCCTAGAGCGCGCGGCGCGGTCCTTCCGGCCGCCACCGGGCTGAGCACTCAGCCGCGGAAGCCTGTCGCGACAACGAATTTCTCCGAGGAATCCGAGCGGCTTGCCGGCGGCTTGACGTTGGCCACCTTGTCGAAGCGCTTCTTCAGCAGCGCCTGAAGCCCCTGCTCCGCGCCGCCCGCCAGCACCTTGGCGACAAAGGTGCCGCCCTCTTCGAGCACGTCGAAGGCCAGCTCGGCAGCGGCCTCGCAGAGCGCGATGATGCGCAGGTGATCGGTCTGCTTGTGCCCCGAGGACGAGGCCGCCATGTCCGACATCACCACGTCGGCCTTGCCGCCGAGCCAGGCCTTGACCTTGTCGTCGGCGCCGTCCTCCATGAAGTCGAGCTGGTGGATCTCGGCCCCGGGGATCGGCAGCACCTCCTGCAGATCGACACCCAGAACGAAGCCCTGTGCCTTGCCCGAGCGCTCGCCGAGCGCGTTGACCCGCGGCACCGCGACCTGGCACCAGCCGCCCGGCGCGCAGCCGAGATCGACCACCCGCGCGCCCGGCACGAGGAAGCGG
The DNA here is from genome assembly GCF_019801965.1 of Salipiger bermudensis. Classification (GTDB taxonomy): domain Bacteria; phylum Pseudomonadota; class Alphaproteobacteria; order Rhodobacterales; family Rhodobacteraceae; genus Salipiger; species Salipiger bermudensis_A. The sequence goes on along the minus strand of NZ_JAHVIA010000008.1, from coordinate 105,853 downwards.
TATTTCTCGTCAAGCTCGAGGATCTTGAAGGCGGCACGGCCGCGATAGCCCTCTTCCTTGGCGCGCTTCACGTAAGGGTCGTTGAGCTGGCGCTGCAACCAGCGCGTCGAGGAGGTCGTACGCCCGCGCGCCGACTTCACCTTGACCTTCAGGTCGCGCTGGCCGCGCCCGGAGGTGTTCTTTCCTGTCGGCTTCTTTGCCATGGCCGGTATCGTCTTTCTTCAGATGCCGGGGCGACATGCCCGTCTTGCGGCCATTGTGCAAGTTTCTCAGCCCGGTTCCAACGTCGCTTTCGCATCTTTGAGCAGCCGCGCCGCCTCGGAGCCTTGAATCTTCGCGATGTCGTCCTGGTATTTCAGGATCGCGCCCAGCGTGTCCGAGATCACCTCGGGGCTGAGATCGACCACGTCGAGCGCCAGCAGGCACTTGGCCCAGTCGATGGTCTCGGCGACGCCGGGCTTCTTGAAGATGTCCTCGGTGCGCAGCGCCTGCACGAAGGCCACGATCTCGCGGCTGAGCTCTTCGGCGATGCCGGGCTCGCGGGCGTGCAGGATCTCGACCTCGCGGGCAAAATCCGGGTAGTCGACCCAGTGGTAGAGGCAGCGCCGCTTGAGCGCGTCATGCACCTCGCGGGTGCGGTTCGAGGTCAGGATGACGATCGGCGGCTCGGGCGCCTTGATGGTACCGAGCTCGGGGATCGTCACCTGGAAATCCGAAAGCGCCTCGAGCAGGAAGGCCTCGAAGGGCTCGTCGGTGCGGTCGAGCTCGTCGATCAGCAAGACCGGCGCGCCATGCTCGTCGGGACGCATGGCCTGCAGCAGCGGCCGCTCGACGAGGTAGTCCGGGCCGAAGAGCTCACGCTGGAGCACCTCGCGATCGGCGCTGCCCTGCGCCTCGGCGGTGCGGATGGCGATCATCTGCGCCGGGAAGTTCCACTCGTAGACGGCGCTCGACGCATCCAGCCCCTCGTAGCATTGCAGCCGGATCAGCCGCCGCCCCAGCATCAAAGCCAGCGCCTTGGCGATCTCGGTCTTGCCGACCCCAGCCTCGCCCTCGAGAAACAGCGGCCGCCCGAGCTTCAGCGACAGGAAGACGACCGTGGCAAGCGGCCGCCCGCAGACATAGCCTGTCTCGGAAAGCAGCGTCTGGACGTCGTCGATGGTTGCGGGAATTGTCATGCGGGGCCTCCTCCTGCCCTCCGGAGTGCCCGCCCCGGGGGGCGCGGTCAATCCCCCGAAGGTCGCAGTCGGGGAGAATCCCATCGGCCACAGCCGTGCTGCCAAGGCCCTGCGAGCGTTGACGCATCCCGGGCGAGGTGCGATTGTCTCACGATGAGGGTAAGGCCACGGGGGAGCATACCTCCGGGCGCATTCGGACCGGGCAGGCCCATGAGTGACGGACAGGCGGGAGCGCAGCGATGCGCATAACCGCGGTGACATGCGTGAAGAACGAAGGCCCGTTCCTGCTGGAATGGGTGGCCTACAACCGTCTTCTCGGGGTCACGGATTTCCTCATCTATTCTAACGATTGCAGCGACGGCACCGACACGCTGCTCGACGCGCTGGCGCCCTGGGGCGTGGTGCACCTGCCCAACCCCGCCAAGGGGCGCAACTACCAGATGGAGGCGCTCAAGCACGCCGAGAAGCAGCCGGTGGTGCGGCAGGCCGACTGGGTCTGGGTGGCGGATGTGGACGAGTTCCTCAACATCCATGCGGGCGACCACACCATCCCGGCGCTGGTCAAAGCCTGCGGCGATCCGCAGGCGATCTCGATCAGCTTCCAGTTCTTCGCCAATGACGGCGTCGAGCGCTTCGAGGACCGCCCGGTGATCGAACAGTTCACCCGCTCGCACAATCCCGATCTCTGGTGCGCCGAGAGCGCAATCGAGGTCAAGACGCTGGTGCGACAGGACTTTCCGCTGCACTATTTCGGCGCGCACCGGCCCTTCCATCGCGTGACCGAGGATGCGGAGCCGCCGCGCTGGACCGATGGCTCGGGCCGTCCGGTGCCGCCGAAGTTTCTCGTCGCGGCCAACACCCGCCGCATCCGCAAATTCCCCGCCGCCGGCGCCCGGCGCCACGCCACGCTGAACCACTACGCGCTGCGCTCGCTCGACAGCTACCTCGTCAAGAACGACCGCGGCGACGTCAACCGCGAGGGCCGCGCCTTCGATGACACCTACTGGCGCGAGCGCAACGATCCCGCCTTCGAGGATCGTTCGATCCAGCGCCACCTGCCGGCGCTGGAGACCGCCTTGCAGGAGATGAAGGCCGGCCCGCTCGGGGCGCTGCACGATGATGCCGTGCGCCGCCACCGCGACAAGCGCGACGCGCTGCTGGCCCAGCCGGCCTATGCCGAGATGCGGGCGCATCTGGAGCGCCTGCCGGCGCTGCCGCCCGGAGAGGCCGAGCTGATGCGCGAGCTGGGGATGGCGCCATGAGCGTGCGCGTGATCAATCTCGGCCTGCCCAAGACCGGCACCACGACGCTCGGCGTGGCTCTGGAGCACGCGGGCCTCCGGGTGGCGGATTATAAGCTGCGCCGTCGAAGCTGCCCCGACAAGAGCATCGCCGGCAGCTTCGTCGCGCGGCAGCTCTATGACGGCTATTTCGGCTCGGGCGACCCACTGGAGAAGCTCGGGATCTTCGACGCCCTTTCTGAGATATCGGTTTTGAATCGCGACCTATGCCTCTGGCCCCAAACGGATTTTGGACTTATCCAGAGCCTGCGCGAGCGCTATTCCGAGCTGCGCTTCGTGGCCTCCTACCGCGATCCCGACGCCACCGCCCATTCGATGCTGCGCTGGTCCGACCTCGGAAGCGACCGGCTGCCCAAGGGCAATGTCCCCGGGCTTCCTAGGGGCTATGGCGAGACCCGCCTGCAGCGCGCGCAATGGGTGGCGCAGCACTATGCCTTCCTGCGCACGATCTTCGCTGGCGACCCGCGGTTCCTGGAGTATGACATCGACGATCCCGACGCCCCCGAAGCGCTTTCGGCGCATCTAGGAATTGACCTACCCTGGTGGGGAAAGGCCAATGAAAACAGGTCGATGCGTCCGGAGGGCGCGGAGTGAAAATCATCGTTCATATCGGGCCCGACGGCCCTTCGACCGATCGGCTGCAAAGGGTGCTGCACGCCAAGCGCGACCAGCTGAAATCCAAGGGCGTGCTCTATGCCCGCACCCCCGGCGCGAAGAACCACACGCGGCTCTTCATGGCGGTGAGCGCGCCGGAGGCCGTCGACACGCTGCGCTTCAACCGCGGCTTCATCACCCCCGAGAAGCAGGCGGCGCTGCGTGCCGAGGTGGCGCAACAGCTCGCGAACGAGGTGGCGCAGACCCAGCCCGAGACGCTGATCCTGTCGGCGCATCAACTTGGGTCTAACCTGACATCTAGACATGAAATCAATACCCTGAAAGATCTTCTTTCACCACTCTCGGAAGAGATAGAGATCATCGGCCATATCGGTGATCCGGCCCGGATGCTGGTCGCCCGCTACTGTGCGCAACTGCTTGAAGGACGCGCGCGGCCGCTCGATCTCGAGCTTGGGTTGCTCGACCAGGAAAGCTGGTGGGAGGCAGCCCTTGCCACCCATCCCGCCCCCGACCTGCAGGCCGGGCGGTTCTCCGAGGTTCAGGGCGCGGTGCACTGGCTGGATTTCGCGCGGCTGCAGCAGGAGTGGGAGGCGGTGTTCGGCGCCGGGAGCCTTCGTTTCCGCGTGCTCGACCTGCCGCAGCTCTATTCAGAGGCCGCCACCGAGGAGATCCGCGCCGCCTTCGGCATCCGCGAGACCATCGGCAAGGCCGAGCCAGAGCGCCAACCGGTGCTGCCGTCCGCCGCCTGGATGGCGCGCTGTCGCCAGATGAACGACGTGCTGCTGCGGTTCCTGGCGCAGCGCGAGACCATCCTTCCGCGCCAGCTGTGGCGCAAGATGCTGGGCGAGATCAAGGTGCACGGCGCGCCCATCGATCCGGGCAGCCTGCACCCAATCTCCGAGCGCTTTGGCGACGACCTCGCCACCCTCGCCGCCCATCACCCCGGCCTCGATCCCGCGCGCCTCGCCCCCGCACCGCAGGCCGCCCCCTGGCAGGAGGCGGACCCGACGCTGGGCTTCCGCGCCACGCAATATCTCATGGCCTTCCGCTGGCGCATCGCGCAGGCGAGCAAGGAGGCCGAGCCCGAGAAGGCCTCCGAGATCGCCGCCCTCGCGGATCCCGAACCAACCCCTGCGCCCAAGCCGGAGTTGCCCAGGCTGTCGCCCTGGGCCGAGCGCTACATGCCCGATCTCGCCAGGCAGAACGTCGCCAAGCTGCAGCGATCCCCCTTCAAGCCGCACAACCGGCTCGGGCGCGTCCGGGAAGACGCCGCGCCAGAGCCCTACGCCCCGCGCCAGCGTCTCGAAGGCCGCGGCGGGAACATCATCGTCGGCTGCATGAAGAACGAGGCACCCTATATCGTCGAATGGGTGGCCTATCACCGCGCCGTGGGCTTCGACGATTTCCTGATCTACAGCAATGGCTGCGAAGACGGCACCTCGGAGCTGCTCGAGCGGCTGCAGGCGATGGGCGTGCTCCAGCACCGCAACAATGACGACTGGAAGGGAAAGTCGCCGCAGCAGCACGCGCTCGACCTGTCGCTGAAGGAGCCGGTGCTGCGGGAGGCCGACTGGATCGCGCATATCGATGTCGACGAGTTCGTCAACATCCGCTGCGGCAACGGCACGCTCTCCGATCTCTTCGAGCGCGTCCCGGATGCCAGCAACATCGCCATGACCTGGCGGCTCTTCGGGTATAACGGCGTGCGCCGGCTCGAGGATCGGCTGGTGATCGAGCAGTTCGACACCTGCGCCCCCAAATACTGCCCCAAGCCGCACACGGTCTGGGGCTTCAAGACCCTGTTCCGCAACATCGGCGCCTATGGCAAGATCTCCTGCCACCGCCCCAACAAGCTTGCCGAAGGCTTCGAGGACAAGGTGAAATGGGTCAACGGCTCCGGCGCCGACATGACGCAGGAGGCGCTCCGCAACGGCTGGCGCAATTCCAAGAAGACCATCGGCTACGATCTCGTGCAGCTCAACCACTACGCCCTGCGCAGCGCCGAGAGCTTCCTGATCAAGCGCCAGCGCGGCCGGGCGCTGCATGTCGACCGTTCGATCGGGCTGAACTACTGGATCCGCATGGATTGGGGTGGCGCGCGCGACCTGACGATCAAGCGCAACATCCCCCGCGTGAGGGCCGAGATCGACCGCCTGCTCGGCGATCCCGAGCTGCGGCGGCTGCACGAGGCCGGGCTCGCCTGGCACAAGGCCAAGGCCGAGGAGCTGCATGCCACGCCCGAATTCGAGGACCTCTACCAGCAGGCCCTCGCCCTGCGCCTGACCGAAACCGAGCGGGTGGCCTATGCGCTCGCGCTCGATCTGGAGAGCTGAGTGATGGATGGCGACGGCCCGAAGAACCCCTTCCTGCGCTCGCGCGGACTGAAGATCCCCAAGCATCCGCAGATCACCACCGGCCGGGTGCGCGGCGCGATCCGCGAGGAGACCTACGAGCGCAAGGAATGCGACGCGGTCTCGCGCGTGGTGCACGAGGGCGACCGGGTGCTCGAGCTGGGCGGCGGCATCGGCTACATGTCGACGCTGCTGTCGGTCAACCGCAAGGTGGCACAGGTGGTCAGCTACGAGGCCAACCCGGCGCTGATCCCCTACATCGCCAGCGTCCACGCCGCCAACGGGGTCAGCAATGTCGAGGTGCGCAATGCGCTTCTGACGCCGGACGGCGGCGATCCGGTCGACTTCCACGTCCGGCGCAACTTCCTCGGCTCGTCGTTGGATCGCGAGGCCGATCCCGACAGCATCACCGAGACCGTGCAGATCGACCAGCACCGGCTCGCGGATGTGCTGGAGGAGGTCAGACCGGATGTGCTGGTCTGCGACATCGAGGGCGCCGAGGCCGATCTGCTGCCCGCGGGCGACTGGTCTGGATTGCGCTGCGCCATCATCGAGCTGCACCCGCAATGGATCGGCCAGAGCGGCGTCCAGGCGGTGTTTGACGCCATGCACCGTGCTGGCCTGACTTATTTCCCCAAGGCCTCAGAGGCCAAGGTCGTGACCTTCCGGAAGGGATGGTGAGCGCGTGAAGATCACCGCCGTTCTCTGCGTCCGCAACGAGGGCGCCTTCCTGCTCGACTGGCTGGCGCATCACCTGGCCTCCGGCATCACACATGTCGTCGCGCTGTCGAACGATTGCGACGATGGCACCGACGCGCTGCTCGACCGCCTCGCAGAGCTCGGCCACGTCACCCACATCCGCAACGAGGGCCCCTATGACAAGGGCGGCATCCAGTTCACAGGGCTGAAGCTCGCCGACAAGTGCGCGGCGGTGCGCGAGGCCGACTGGCTGCTGGCGCTCGACGTGGACGAGTTCGTCAACGTGCATGTGGGCGGGCGCACCCTGCCCGAGCTCATCGCGGCGCTGCCCGAGGCCGACGCCATCACTCTGACATGGCGGCTCTTCGGCAACGCAGGCGTGCTGCGCTATGCTGACCGGCCCGTGCCCCTGCAATTCACCCGTGCGGCCCCGGTGGCGATGGTCTGGCCGTGGCGCTCGGCGATGTTCAAGACGCTCTACCGCAACGATGGCACCTATCGGAAGCTCGGAGTGCACCGCCCGCGCAACCCCGATCCGGCGCGAGTCGAGGCGGCCCGCTGGTTCGATGGCGAGGGGCGCGCGCTAGACGCGCAGTTCCGCACCCGGCGGATCTTTTCCCAGTACGGGCGCTCCAACTACGGGCTGGTGCAGCTCAACCACTACCCGCTCGGCGCGATGGAGAGTTACCTGCTTAAGGCCGATCGCGGGCGGGCGGTGCATTCCGATCACCTGCTCGGGCTCGACTACTGGGTCGAGCGCAACTTCAATACCCACGAAGACCGCTCGATCCTCGCGCTGAGCCCGCAGGTGGCCGAGCAGCGCGCGGCGCTCGCGGGCGATGCCGAGCTTGCGCGGCTGCACGCGGCGGCGGTGGCGTGGCGGCAGGCGCGCTTCGAGGCGCTGATGCTGGAGGAGCCCTACCGGGCGCTTCTGGGACGGCTCCTGATGACCCCGCCGAGCCAGCCGCTGGCGCCCCAGACCGCCTCGGTCCTGCACCGTTTCGCGCAGGCCGCGCGGACGGCCGAGGACGGATCCTAGACGCCAAACGAGGCCCGGGGGCAAAAATCGCGGTATTCGGGGCAACGCCGGGTGCCAATGTTACCGTGAATTAAGCATATTTCCGCCAAAAACGCAGAACACTGTTTCCTCCAACGAGAACTCCCGCAAGACTGCGGCTCCCAGACATATGGCAGGCATAGATGCAGGATCAGACAGACCTTTCCGCGGTCGATCTCAGCGGGCTCGAGCGCAATGAATGGATCCGCCAGATCTCCGAGATCGGCGAGAGCGACGGGTTCACAGAACCGCTCGGGGCGCGGCACCACGCGGTGTTCGTGGAGCGTGGCGACACGCTCCTGGTGAGCTTCGAATCCCTTCCCGGCATCGATGCGCTGTCGGAAACTGCGACGCCGCTCGGCTGGGAGATGGCCCGCGACTGCGACTGGTCGACGCTGTCGGTGCTCTGCACCGCCGACACCTGGTTCCGCGATGAGGCGGTCTACACCTTCTTCGACCAGCTCCTCGATGACGGGTTCTTCGACGATTTCGAGACCGTGCTGTTCTACGGCGCCGGCCCCTGCGGCTATGCCGCGGCGGCCTATTCGGTGACCGCGCCGGGCGCGCGGGTGGTGATGCTGCAGCCGCAGGCGACGCTCGATCCCCGCGTCACCGAATGGGACGAGCGCTTCGTCGAGATGCGCCGCGCCGATTTCACCTCGCGCTTCGGATATGCCCCCGACATGCTCGACGCGGCGCAGCGCGCCTATGTGCTCTACGATCCACGCGAGCGCTTCGATGCCATGCATTCGGCGCTCTTCGTCCGCCCCAATGTCGACCGCTTCCGCCTGCCCTTCATGGGCAGCGCGCTGCAGGGCGACCTGCTCGATCTCGAGCTCCTCGTACCGCTGCTGACCGCCGCCGCCGAGGATCGCCTCGACAGGCTGAGCTTCGCCCGGATGATGCGCGCCCGGCGCGATCACACGCCCTACCTGCGAAAGCTGCTGATGCGGCTCGAGGGCGACGGGCGCATGGAGCTGGCCGAGATGCTCTGCGAGAACGTGACCGCGCGACTCGATGCGCCGCGCTTCCGCCGCCGTCTCGAGGCGCTGCGCGCTGCGCGGACGAAACCCGAGCAGGTCGCCGCCGAAGCCTGACAAGCGTCAGGGCGCGATGGCCCGCAGCGCCCGCGCCCGGGCGGGCGGGATCGCCGACACCTCGACACCCGTGAAGACGTGCAGCGTGGTCATCGCGCGGTCGATCACCGCGTGATCGCTGACCCAGCCGCCCATGCCGAGATAGGTGCGCAGCAGTGGCGGGATCAGCTTCATCGCCTGCCGCGCATCGCCGCCTCGCTCGGGGAACCCCACCGTCTCCGCTGCCCGCCGCCCGACCCGCCAGCGCTCCGGCGCCAGATGCCGCGCCCGAAGATGGGCAAAGGCCGGGGCCAGCGGCGCCGGATCGGTGCCGGCAAAGCTGGCGCAGCCGAACAGCAGACCGGCGCCACCCTCGTCCACCAGACCCGTGATCGCGCCCCAGGCCAGCCGCAGCACGTCGGGATCGCTGAGGCCGGGGCGCACGCAGAACCGTCCGAGCTCGAGCATCGGCCCGCCGAAGTCCTCGAGCCGCGAGAGATCGTAATACTGCGCCGAATAGCTGCGCCCGACCGCCGCGCCATCCTCGAGCCAGAGGTAGCGGAAGCAGGCCAGGAGCCCGTCCCCGCCCGTTTCCTCGATCAGCACATGCCGGCAAAGCGGGTCGAACGCATCGACATCGGCCGCCCCCTCGACGCCCAAGAAGGCCCGCCCGCGCAAGGCCTGCGCCCGCGCCACATCCTCAGCGCCCGAGGCCAGCCGGACCCGGTAGCGCCCGCGCCGCAGCAGCTCGACGCTGCCGTCCGTCGCGGCGCCGTCGCGATCCCGGAAGGGTGCCACGGCGCCCGCCGTTTACTGGGTGAACTGGTCGAGGGAGATGCCGCCGATATTGCCGAAGAGCTTGCGGATGAAGCTCAGCTCGCCATCGGTGGTCTTGGTGATGCGGCGGGTCAGCGGCACCACGTTGCCATCTTCGAGACCGTAGCGGGTGATGTTGTCGACCACGCCGTCGGAATCGAAGCTGATCGCCAGGACCTCGCGGCTGACGACCTTGGGCGCCTGCCAGGCGAACTGGCGCATCTCGGATTCGATGTAGTAGAAGCCGCCATCATTCGAGACGCCCGAGGTCGTCGGCACGCCCACGACATCCTCGACGGTGCCGCGGGTGTCGACGCCGGGAACGATCTGCTGCAGATCCTCTTCCGAGGGCGCATAGCCGTGCTTGGTGTACTGCGCGCTGCACGCGGACAGCCCCAGGACGGCCACCATTGCCACGATCGCCGGAATTGCGGGTTTTGCCATCTGCTGCGCCTTGCCTGTTGTCTTGGCCCTTGCGGGTTTCTATCCCCGATTACATAACCGAGCCAAGCCCTTCAAGCAAAGGAAAGGCAGGCACCATGAGCCAATCCGGATCCACCCCCGAGCGGCTGCGCGTGGCGGCGCTGCGCAACACCCAGCCCACCGCCTTCGACATCCGCCCCGACGAAACCCGGCGCGCCGCGCTGGCCGACGAACTGCGGCTGCTGTCGCTGAAGAAGCTGCGCCTTGCCGGCGAGCTGCGCCCCGAGGGCCGCAATGGCTGGCGGCTCGAGGCCATGCTCGGCGCTACCGTGACCCAGCCCTGCGTTGTCACCCTCGCGCCGGTCACCACCCGCATCGACGAGCCCGTGACGCGGGTCTGGCGCCCCGAGGAAAGCTTTGCCTCGCTGACCGAAGGCGCCGAGATCGAGATGAGCGACGACGAGTCCGAACCCCTGCCCGACGTCATCGACCTCGGCGCGGTGATGTCGGAGGCGCTGTCGCTGGCGCTGCCGCTCTACCCCCATGCCGAGGGCGCCGAGGCCGTGGCCGGCGAGCTCGACGCGCAGGCCGCGCCCGAACCCGAGGACGAGCGCCCGAATCCCTTCGCGGCGCTTTCGGGCCTGCGCGAGCGCATGGAGAGCGGTGAGGATGATGGCGAGGGTGGCGAAAACCGCTAAACACCCCTCTCCGCGCGCGAAATAACGCTTGCGGTTTCGCAAGAAACTCCTATTTTCGCGCCTTCATCGGAATTCTGGGTTGCCATCTCCGGGTCTATGCGACTATGAGGCCGGGCACGCCCGAACGGAACGGGCAACGAATTGCCCCCACACGCGAAAGATCGAGGTTGAGACATGGCTGTCCAACAGAACAAAGTATCCAAATCGCGCCGCAACAACCGCCGGGCGCATGACGCCCTCACTGCGGCGAACCCCAACGAGTGCGACAACTGCGGCGAACTCAAGCGCCCGCACCATGTCTGCCCCTCCTGCGGTCACTACGGTGAGCGCGAGGTCGTGGCCATGGCCGACGAGATCGAGCTGGACGAAGACGCAGCCTGAAACCGTCTGAAGGCCCGTGCCGCATGACCTCCGAACAGGATAAATCGCAGGCACGCGGACCGATCGTCCTATCCATCGACGCCATGGGCGGAGATCGCGGGCCGGCAACCATCGTTGCCGGCCTTGCCACCTTTGCGCAGCGCAACAAGCAGGCGAAGTTCATCCTTCACGGCCCTGCCGACCAGCTCACGCCGCTGGTCGAGAAGCGCAAGCTGGGCAAGCGGGTCGAGATCCGCGACGCCCAGGGTGTCGTCTCGATGGAGGACAAGCCGAGCCACGTCATGCGGAACGGGCAAGACACCTCGATGTGGTCCACGCTCGATTCGGTGCGCAACGGCGAGGCGACGGTCGCGGTGTCCTGTGGCAATACCGGCGCACTGATGCTGCTGGCGATGGTGCGCCTGCGCAAGCTGCCCGGCGTCAACCGCCCTGCCATCGCCGTGCTCTGGCCGTCGAAGAACCCGCAGGGGTTCAACGTCATGCTCGACGTCGGCGCCGACATCCGCGCCGATGCGCAGGACCTGCTGAAATACGCCCTGATGGGCGCCTCCTACGCCCGCAACGGGCTCGCGCTCGAGCGTCCGCGCGTCGGGCTGCTCAACGTGGGCACCGAGGAGCACAAGGGCCGCGCCGAGCTCAAGCAGGCGCATGAGCTGATCTCCGAGGCCGCCGAGGGCAACAATTTCGAGTTCGTCGGATTTGCCGAAGGCGGTGACATCCCCGGCGACCGCTGCGATGTCATCGTCACCGACGGCTTCACCGGCAATATCGCGCTCAAGACCGGCGAAGGCACCGCCTCGCTGATCGGACAGTTCCTGCGCGAGGCCTTTGCCTATTCGCCGCTGTCGCGCGTCGCCGCCCTGCTCGCCCTGACCTCGCTCAAGCGCCTCCAGGCTCGCATCGATCCGCGCCGCAAGAATGGCGGTGTGTTCCTCGGCCTCAACGGCACCGTCGTGAAGAGTCACGGCGCCGCCGATGCAACCGGTGTGGCAGCCGCCGTCGAACTGGCTTACGATCTGGCGCAATCGGGCTTTGGCGACCGACTCGCCGCCCGCATCGCATCGGCGGCGAGCAGCGCCGAGGACAGCGCCGCCAAGGCTGGCGCCGAGCAGGAAAAAGACGGAACGGATTCATGACCATACGCGCGCAGGTAGCGGGGGTCGGGCATTACCTGCCCGAACGCATCGTCCCCAATGCCGAGTTCGAACAGACCCTCGACACGTCGGATGAATGGATCCGCACCCGGTCGGGGATCGAGCGCCGCCACTTTGCCGCCGAGGGTCAGGCCACCTCTGATCTCGCCAGCCGCGCCGCCGAGGCCGCGCTGGCCGATGCAGGGCTTCAGCCGTCGGATATCGACGCGCTGATCGTCGCCACGTCGACCCCGGATCTCACCTTTCCCTCCGTCGCCACCATGGTGCAGGCCAAGCTCGGCATGCAGACCGGCTTCGCCTTCGACGTGCAGGCGGTTTGTGCCGGCTTCGTCTACGCCCTGACCAACGCCAACGCGCTCATCACTTCGGGCACCGCCCGCCGGGTGATGGTGATCGGCGCCGAGACCTTCTCGCGCATCCTCGACTGGCAGGACCGCGCCACCTGCGTGCTCTTCGGCGACGGTGCCGGCGCGCTGATCCTCGAGGCCCAGGAGGCCGCCGGCACGCCGCAGGATCGCGGGATCCTCGCCGTCGACCTGCATTCCGACGGCCGTTACCGCGATCTGCTCTATGTCGATGGCGGCGTCAGCACCAACTCCATCGGCCACCTGCGGATGGAGGGCAAGGAAGTCTTCCGCCACGCGGTCAGCAAGCTTGCCGCCACCGCCGAGGCGGCGCTCGAGAAGGCTGGGCTCGGCGCCTCCGATATCGACTGGGTGGTGCCGCACCAGGCCAACATCCGCATCATCGCCGGCACCGCCAAGAAGCTCGGCCTGCCGATGGAGAAGGTCGTGGTGACCGTGCAGGACCACGGCAACACCTCCGCCGCCTCGATCCCGCTGGCGCTGTCGGTGGCCAAGTCCGAGGGCAAGTTCTCGCCCGGTGACCTGGTCGTCACCGAGGCAATCGGCGGCGGGCTGGCCTGGGGCGCGGTCGCGCTGCGCTGGTAGGCACGAATTCACGCGGATTTCACGTCCGAAGCCCCGCTTTCAAGTGCTTGATATTGACTCGGAAATTTCCCGCCCCCATGCTTGGGCGAAACCGGGAGGGACGGGAATGAGTGAAAAGACCCTGACGCGCATGGATCTGAGCGAAGCGGTGTTCCGCGAGGTCGGCCTGTCGCGCAACGAAAGCGCCGAGCTGGTCGAAGCGGTTCTCCAACACATGTCCGATGCGCTGGTGCGCGGCGAACAGGTGAAGATCTCGTCCTTCGGCACCTTCTCGGTGCGCGACAAGGCGGCCCGCGTCGGCCGCAACCCCAAGACCGGCGAAGAGGTGCCGATCCAGCCGCGCCGCGTGCTGACCTTCCGGCCCTCGCACCTGATGAAAGAGCAGGTCGCCGAAGGCAACAAGAGGTAAGACCACATGAGCAAGTCCCGCGACGCGTTCCGCACCATCAGCGAGGTCGCGGATCTGCTGGACACGCCCGCCCATGTGCTGCGGTTCTGGGAAAGCAAGTTCTCGCAGGTCAAGCCGGTGAAGCGCGCCGGCGGGCGGCGCTATTACCGCCCCGGAGACATCTCGCTGCTCTCCGGCATCCGCACCCTGCTTTACGATGACGGGCTGACCATCAAGGGCGTGCAGAAGGTCCTGCGCGAGAAGGGCGTCAAGCATGTCGCCGCGCTGGCCCCGCTGGTGCTGGACGAGGACGCAGCCCAGCCCGAGATCGAAGACGCCCCCTTCGTGGATGCCGAGCCGGAAAGCGGTACGGTTCTGCCCTTCGCACCGATGCCCTCCGCCAAGGAGAAGCCCGCCAGCTCGCCCGAGGGCAACGCAGAGGAAGAGCCGGGCCCCGCGCGGGACGTGTCAGGCGCCGCGATGGACGCTACAGACGCGCCCGAGGCCCCGGCGGCAGCGCCGAGCACGCCCGAGCCGACCGATCCCGACCCGTCCGGAATCGCCGATGAGCTGCCGCCCGATCTGCCGCGGACCGATCTCTTCGCGGCGCCGTCGGAGCCTCCCGCGATCACCGATCAGGATGGCCCGGTGCCGCAATTCCTGACCCAGTCGCTCGAGGAGCGTCAGCAAGACGAGACCGCCCTGCCCGCCGAGAACGCTGCGCCTGCGGCTGACGAGGCGCTGGAGCCGATGCCCGAGCAGCCCTACGACGCCCATCTCGAGGCTGAGGCTGAGGCTGAGGCTGAGGCTGAGGCTGAGGCTGAGGCTGAGGCTGAGGCTGAGGCTGAGGCTGAGGCTGAGGCTGAGGCTGAGGCTGAGGCTGAGGCTGAGGCTGAGGAAGCCTCGCACGATTCGGACCCGCACCCGCAAGCCACCGAGCCCGCGCCCGACGACGTCTACGGCGCCGATACGCTGGCCTTCCGCGACACCGCGGTCACCCCGCGTCCCGAGTTGCCCGATCTCGCCGCTCTGCCGGCGCCGGCCCCCGGCCCGCTGCGCCATATCGCACGGATCGAGCTGCTCGACAGGACCCGCGCAGAGGCGCTTTCGGCCCCGGTTGCGGCGCTGCGCGAGTGGCTCGGCCGCTCCGGTCGCTCGGCGCGGCACTGATCCTGCGGCCCGCCGATTTTTCGTGCAGATAGGGCTTGCCCCTGCCGTCAAAAACGGTATGAACCGCACACCAAGTCGGGCTATGGCGCAGCCTGGTAGCGCGTCCGTCTGGGGGACGGAAGGTCGCAGGTTCGAGTCCTGCTAGCCCGACCAAAATACCCCGCATGCAAAACCCCGTCTGTTCCAAGGCTTTCCAGCCTCGGACGGCGGGTTTTTGTCGTTCCCTCGCCCGCCGCCGCTTGCTAAGGACAGCAGACGCAACAAGGGGACAGGCATGACCGGGGTGCTCGCCAGCCAGCAGATCGAAACCATGATCGCCGAGGGCGCGATCCGCCTCGCGCAGCCGATGGCCGAGGGGCAGATCCAGCCCGCCAGCCTCGATCTGCGGCTCGGCACCGAGGCGATCCGGGTGCGCGCCTCCTTCCTCGCGGGCGGTGGCCGCAGCGTCGCCGAGCGGCTGTCTGAGTTCGAGATGCACCGGGTCGACCTGACCGCCGGCGCCGTGCTCGAGAAGGGCTGCGTCTACGTTGTGCCGCTGCTCGAGGAGCTGGCGCTGCCCGAGGGCGTCAATGCGGTCGCCAATGCCAAGAGCTCGACCGGGCGGCTCGATCTGCTGACCCGCACGATCACCGATGGCGGCACCGAGTTCGACCGGGTGAGCGCCGGCTATACCGGTCCGCTCTACGCCGAGATCTGCCCGCGCAGCTTCTCGGTGCTGGCCCGTACCGGCATGCGGCTGAACCAGATTCGCTTCCGCAACGGCCAGTCGGTGCTCGACGATGCCGAACTCACCGCGCTGCATGCCAGCGACACGCTGGTCACCGGCGGCCCCGCGGTGATCCGCGAAGGGCTGGGCTTCTCGGTCGATCTCAAGCCGCAGGGCGACACGCTGGTCGGCTGGCGCGCCAAGCCGCATACCGGGGTGATCGATCTGGACCTGCTGGGCCATTACGACCCGGCCGAGTTCTGGGATCCGCTGCATTCCGACCGTGGCCAGCTGATCCTCGATCCGGATGCGTTCTACATCCTCGTGAGCCGCGAGGCGGTGCATATCCCGCCCGCCTATGCCGCCGAGATGGCGCCCTATATCGCCATGGTCGGCGAGTTCCGGGTGCATTACGCCGGCTTCTTCGATCCCGGATTCGGCCATGCGGGGGCCGGCGGCACCGGCTCGCGTGGGGTTCTGGAGGTGCGCTGCCACGAGGCCCCTTTCGTGCTCGAGCACGGGCAGGTGGTGGGCCGGCTGGTCTATGAGCGCATGGATGAGCTGCCCGAGCAGCTTTACGGCGCCGGCATCGCTTCGAATTACCAGGGCCAGGGCCTCAAGCTGTCGAAGCATTTCCGCGCCTGAGCGCGACGGCGCTGAACGCCATCGCCCTGAGCCGCCGCGGCGCGCCGCCGCCGCGGGCATCGGCGGCCGGGCCCCGGGCGCCTCCGTTTGCTAGAAGACGCAGGCCCCCCGGTGGGCCAAAGGACTCAGGCGGCGCGGGCCAGCACCACCCGGTTGCAGCCTGCCCGCTCGGCCTCGCGCAAGGCGCCTTCCGCCCGGGTCAGCGCCGGACCGAAAGCCGTGTCACCGCGGCGCGAACAGGCGGCCCCCATCGACACCGTCACCCCCGGCAGACTCCGCTCGAGCCCCCGCGCCGCATTCAGCAGGCGCCCGGCCCGGGCTTCGATCTCGTCACCGGCGATGCCGCGGATCAAGATCGTCAGCCGGTCATCGGCGCTCAGGGTAAGGATCTCCTCGGCGCAGAGCACCGCGCCGAGATTCGCGGCCAGTTCACGCAGGGCGGCGATGCGCGCATCGTCGCTCATCCGATCCCGATCGCCCTCGGCGGCTTCGAAGCCCACCAGAACGATGCCCATCGGGGCCGCTCCTCCGAAGGTCGCCATGAAGAGCCGCGCCATCTCGGGCCCGTAGAGGCCGCTGTCGGGATCGCGCAGCAACGCCTGCGCAAGCGCATCCTTGCGATGCGCGTAACGCTTGTGCCGTGCCTCGGCCAGCATGGCGAGGTAAAGCACCAGCATGAACACGCCCACCGAGGACAGCACCATCACGAAGAACATGGTCAGCGACTGGAAGGCCGGCTCGATGATCTTCATCAGCACCGCCGAGGCGCCGAGCCAGCCGAACCAGAGCAGCAGCAGGCGGCGCGCCGCGCGTCCGACCGGGGAATTCCCGATCGTCGAACGCAGCAGCGGCCGGCGCACGAAGCGCAGCAGCCCGGCTGTGCTGAGCCCCAGCAGCATGACGCTGGTGGGCAGCGACATGGCGCCGAACATCTGCGGCTGTTCGAAGAGATAGCCGCACAGCCCGATGAAGGGCAGCGCCATCGCCAGCAGGGTCAGGCCGAGCGGCGCCTGGCGCAGCCGCCCGAAGCTGAGCTGGCCGAGCGCGAGCAGGATGAAGGAGAGCGAGGTGTTTTCCCCCATCTGTCCGGCGCCGAAGTTGAGCCCCTGCGCATGCAGGATCTGCGCCCCGACGGACACCGCGATGACCATGCCCCAGAGTGCGGCCTCGAGCCGCGACACGGTGCGCAGCGGCGCCTGCATCGAAGTGGCGGCGAGAGCGAGCAGCGCGGCAAGTACCGTCGGGATCGAGAAGACCGCAGCGCCGACGGGCGCGTAGAGGCCGGGGATGGCGTAGACATGCCCCTCGATTGCCATGATGCACAGGAAGGCCACGACGCTCAGCGCCGCCCAGCGAATCCAGACGACGCCGCGCAAGGTGGTGTGGCTGACGGGGGCCGTGGCGGCCCGAGCGCTTCCGCGTTGAAAGGTAAAGGCGGCGGACCGGACGACTGACATGATTGAATGCTCCCCTGAGGCTTTGTGGCGGTTGTCGCGAGGGATCGATCCCGCTGAGGCTAGGGCGAAACCGTTGAGCCTTCGTAAATGCGGGCCTTGAAACGCGCGCCGGCGCTGCGCGTTCCCGGCCTCGGAAAAGGCCGGGGTTTCCCGCCGCTACGAGCATGGGGGACCGGCGCTTAACCGCTGATAAGGAAGGCCTTCCCGGGATCGGGGGGAACGGATGCCTGATTGCGTCCGTTGTCCCGCCACAAGTTCGCGGCGCCACGCCGCGCTCAAGGAAAGAAAGGACATTCCATGCGCCTCATCAAGCCCGCCGTCTTCGGTTCCGCCATCCTCGGCATCCTCGCCTCGCCCGCCATGGCGGCGATGACCGCCTCGACCACCACCGAGCTCAACCTTCGCACCGGTCCCGGTCCGCAATACGAGGTCGCCGCCGTGCTGCCCGCAGATGCGGAGCTCGACGTGCAGGGCTGCCTTGAGGCGGCGGACTGGTGCGAGGTCAGCTACGACGGCACCAGCGGCTGGGCCTATGCGGCCTACATGACCACCCCGGTCGAGAACGAGCCGGTCGTGATCTACGAAAACGCCCGCACGCTCGAGGTCGAGACCGTGACCTACGAGGATGACAGCGACGCCGTCATGGGCGGCGCGGCCGGCGGCGCCTGGGGCGCGGCGGCAGGAGCGCTCCTGGTCGGCGGACCGCTGGCGGCCGCGACCGGCGCGGTGATCGGCCTTGGTCTCGGCGCCAACGCCGAGGTCGAGGAGAAGACCGTGACCTATATCCGCGAGAACCCGGTCGAGCCGGTCTATCTCACCGGAGAGGTGGCGAAGGGCGCCGGCATCCCGCAGGAGGTCGAGATCTACACCGTTCCGGAGAGCAACTACGCCTATGTCAACGTCAACCGGATGCCCGTGGTGGTGGACCCCGAAAGCCGCCGCATCGTGCAGGTGATCCGCTGAGCCTAAGGGCACAGCATCCGTGACCCGGACGCAAAGGCACCCCCGCAGCCTGCTGCGGGGGTGTTTTCGTAGGGTGTGGCGCAGATGGAAGCGGCGTCAGTCCTCGAACAGCTCGCTCTGACCCGGCGCCTCGTCCTCGCCCTCGTCGCCGGCGCTGTCGCCCGGCAGCGGGACGGTGCCCGGCGGCGGGCGGTTGTCGAGCAGGCCGGCGGAGCGCAGCTCCTTGAGGCCCGGCAGGTCGCGGGCGCTCTCGAGGCCGAACTCGTCGAGGAAATCCTGCGTTACCACGAAGGTCACCGGACGGCCCGGGGTCATCTTGCGGCGACCGAAGCGGATCCACTCCATCTCGAGCAGCTGGTCGACGGTGCCGCGCGACACGCTGACGCCGCGGATCTCCTCGATCTCGGCCCGGGTCACCGGCTGGTGATAGGCGATGATCGCCAGCGTCTCGATGGCGGCGCGGCTGAGCTTGCGGGTCTCGACCGTTTCCTTCTGCATCAGGAAACCGAGATCCGGCGCGGTGCGGATCGCCCAGGCATCGCCCACCCGCACCACACGAACGCCGCGGCCCTCGTAGCGCTTGCGCAGGTAGACCAGCGCCTCGGCCGGGTCGGAGCCATGCGGCATCCGCGCCTCGAGCTCGCGCACCGTCACCGGCTCGGCGGAGGCGAAGAGAATGGCCTCGACCATGCGCTCCTGCTCGGCAATGGGCGGCGCCTCGAAAAGCGTGTCGCGGGGCTTGGCGGGGGCGTCGGTGGTGTCGGCAGGAGCCTGCTCCGGGGCTTCCTCCGGCGCCTCGGTCGTTTCGGGCGCCCGGGCGCCCTCCTCCTCGGCCGCGCCCGGCGCGCCGGTGCCGTCAGTCTCGGTCATGGCGGGTCTCCCGTTTGCGCAGCTGGATCGGCGCGAAGGTCTCGGATTGGCGGATCTCGGCATGGCCCTCCTTCACCAACTCGAGCGAGGCGGCGAAGGTGGCGGCGGTGGCGGAGCGCCACTTCACCGGGTCGGCTTCCCAGCCGTCGGGCAGCCAGGAGGAGATATCGGTCCATTGCCCGGCGAAGCCCAAGAGCCCGCGCATCCGGTCGAGCGCCTGCTCCATGGTGTAGACGCTCTCGCGGTCCATCACGAAGGGGCGGAACTCGTCGCGAGTGCGGATCCGGGCATAGCCCTGCATGAGGTCCATCAGCGTGGCGGTGTAGCGCACCCGGCGCACCCGCTCCATGTCCTCGGGCAGGCCGCGGGCGAAGAAATCGCGCCCCAGCCGGTCGCGGGCCATCAACCGCGCGGCGGCATCGCGCATTGCCTGCAGCCGCTCGAGCTGGAAGGCCAGATGCGCCGCCAGCTCCTCGCCCGAAGGGCCCTCTTCGGTCGGATCGGGCGGCAGCAGCAGGCGCGATTTCAGGAAGGCGAGCCAGGCAGCCATGACGAGGTAGTCGGCGGCCAGCTCGATGCGCAGCGCCTTGGCGCGCTCGACGAAGGCGAGATATTGCCGCGCCAGCTCCAGCACCGAGATCTTGCGCAGGTCGACCTTCTGGGTCCGCGACAGGGTCAGCAGCAGGTCGAGCGGGCCCTCGAACCCGTCGACATCGACGATCAGCGCCTCGGCGGCCAGCCGCTCGGCGACGCTCAGCGTCTCGACAGTGCTGTCAAATTCCTCGTCTGACATCAGGCGGTCTCGGGCAGAAGCGCCTCACGCTCGGCCTTGAGCGCCACGATGTCAAGCTCGGCGGGCGCGCTGCGGGCCTCGAGCGCCGCCTCGGCGCGTGTCTGCGCCGCGGGGCTCATGCGACCAGCAACCTCCATCAGGGGCGCCATCTCGGCCATGTCGCCGTTGCAATGCAGCACGCAATCGCAGCCGGCAGCCAATGAGGCCGCGCCACGCTCGGGCACGGTGCCCGAGAGCGCCTGCATCGAGATGTCGTCGGTCATCAGGAAGCCGGTGAATCCGATCTGCTCGCGGATCAGCCGGATCATCCCGGGATCGACGGTGGCGGGCGCGGTGTTGAGCCCCTCGAAGACCAGATGCGCGGTCATGCCGAGCGGCAGGTCGTGGAACGGACGGAAGGCGGCGAAATCGACGGCCTCGAGCTCATCGCGCGGGGCGGAGATGCGCGGCAGGTCGAGATGGCTGTCGAGCTGGGCGAGCCCGTGGCCCGGCAGGTGCTTGATCACCGGCAGCACGCCGCCCTGCATAAGACCGTCGGCCACCGCGCGGCCAATCTCGGCCACACGCTCCGGGGACTCACCATAGCAGCGGTTGCGCAGGAACGGATGCGTGGCATCGCGCGCCACGTCGAGCATCGGCGCGCAATTGCCGTCGATGCCGAGGCCACGCAGCTCGAGCGCGGTGATCAGGAAGCGCAGCCGCATGGCCTCGGCGGCGGTGTCGCCGAAGCGGGCCACGTCATCAAGCGGCGGCAGCCATTCGGTGGCCAGCGGCGGGCGCAGGCGCTGCACCCGGCCGCCCTCCTGGTCGATGAAGATCGGCGCGTCGCGGCCGACCGCCTCGCGCAGCTCGGCGGTCAGCGCGCGGATCTGCGCGGCGCTTTCGAGGTTGCGCGCGAAGAGGATGAAGCCGAACGGGTCGGTGCGGGCGAAGAAGCGTCGCTCCTCCGCAGACAGGCGCAGCCCCTCCGGGCCGAGGATCGCCGCTCCGAAGCTCTGGCCGCTCACCGGGTCGTCACCGGGATGCAATCGGCGTTCTCGGCGACGAAGGCGGCGCAGAAGCGGCGCGCGTCGGAGAGATCGGCGAAGCCGTGGGCGCGCAGGCGGTAGAAGATCCGCCCGCCGGAGGTGGCGCGCTCGATGACGCGGGACTTGCCGTCCATGAACTCGCCGAAGCGCGATGAGAAGCGCTGCCATTCGCTGCGCGCGGTCTCGGGGCTGTCATAGGCGCCGAGCTGGGCCAGGCGGGTGCCGGCAGGGAGCGTCGACGGGTCGATCTCGCTGGGGCCCTGCTGCGCCGCGATCGCCGCGGCCACCGCCGCCTCCGGCGAGGGGCCGGAGGTGTCGAGCGCGGCGGGGCGGCTGGACGGGCGCAGCGAGCGCACCAGCGCGCCCGGCGGTCCGGTCAGCGCCGCGACCTCCTCGGAGGCTTGCGCCTCCTCCTCGGCCGCGGGATCGACCAGCGTGGTCTGAACGTCGGGGCTCTCCCCGGGGGCAAGCGCGCTCAGCGGCGCCGCGTCGGCGGCGATCTGGTCGGCCAGCGCGCGGATCATGTCGGCGCTGTCGGTGGCGGCTTCGGTGCCCGCAACAGCCGGACTTTCGGGATCATCCTGCGCCGTGCCGGGCGCGGCGGGTACGGCTGCGCGCGGCGTCGGCTTGGGAAGCGCGGCCAGCGGCAGGTCCTCTTCGCTGAGCCCCGCCGGTTGCGGCGCGAGAAGCAGCTGGTCCGGCACCGGCGCGGCGAGGCCGGTGCCGGCCACGTCATTGACCGCGAGCCCCTGGTGATCCGCCATGGTGCCGCCGGGATCCTCGGGCGCGATACGCATCGGCCCCTCCATCGCCTGCACCACGGGGATGCCGGTCACGTCCCGCATCACCAGCTTGTAGCCCCAGACGCCGACGCCGGCGATCAGCGCCAGCGACACCGCGGCGCCCGCCCAGTTGGTGAGCGTCGCGATCCTGGTCCCGGTCGGCGCCGGCTCGTCCGCGGGCGCGTCATAGGTGAAATCCGCCATTCTGCCTCGCTGCCCCGCGCCGGCCTCGCCTGATCTCGTCGGGCCGGTCTGCGGGTGTTCTGCTCTGCCCGTTGTCCCGGGGCGGCGCGGCATTCTTGGCTCAGCGCATTTCTTCCACCGGGGTCACGCCCAAGATACCAAGGCCGGCGGAAATGACAACCGCGACCGCCCGGGCGAGAGCGATTTTGCTCTGGGTCGTGGCGGCATCGTCTTGCAGGAAGCGCAGCTCCGGCTCGTCGTGGCCCTTGTTCCACAGCGCGTGCAGGTCGGAAGCCAATTCATTGAGCCAGATCGCGACCTTGTGCGGCTCGTGGCCCTTCGCGGCGATCTCCACCAGGCGCGGCCATTCGGCCAGCTTCTTCATCAGCCCGAGCTCGGCCTCGTGGCCCAGCACCGAGACATCCGCCGAGGCCAGCGCCGCGTCAGAGACATCGATCCCCGCCTCGGTCGCCTTGCGCATCACCGAGCAGATCCGGGCGTGTGCGTATTGCACGTAGAACACCGGGTTCTCCTTCGACTGCTCCACCGCCTTGGCGAAGTCGAAATCGAGCGAGGCGTCGTTCTTGCGGGTCAGCATGACGAAGCGGGTGACGTCGGGGCCCACCTCCTCGACCACGTCGCGCAGGGTGACGAAGGTGCCGGCGCGCTTCGACATCTTGAACGGCTCGCCGTTCTTGAACAGCTTGACCAGCTGGATCAGCTTGATGTCGAGCGGGGTCTTGCCGTCCGACAAGGCCGAAACGGCGGCCTTCATGCGCTTGACGTAGCCGCCGTGATCGGCGCCGAACACGTCGATGAGCTGGTCGTAGCCGCGGCTGATCTTGTCGTAGTGATAGGCGATGTCGGGCGCAAAATAGGTCCAGGCGCCGTCGGATTTCTTGATCGGCCGGTCGACATCGTCGCCATGCTCGGTCGATTTGAACAGCGTCTGCTCGCGCGGCTCCCAATCCTCGGGCTTCTTGCCCTTCGGCGGCTCCAGCACGCCGCGATAGATCAGCCCCTTGGCATCGAGCGCCTCGATCGCCGCCTCGATCCGACCGGTACCGTAGAGCGACTTTTCGGAGTAGAACATGTCCATCTCGACGCCGAGCAGCTTCAGGTCGGCGCGGATCAGGGCCATCATCTCGTCGGTGGCGAAATCGCGTACCTTCTCGAGCCAGACCTCCTCGGGCTGGCCGACATACTTGTCGCCGACCCGCTCCCTGAGCTTCTCGCCCACCGGGATCAGGTAGTCGCCCGGGTAGGTGCCGTCGGCAAACTCGACCTCGTGGCCCTGGGCTTCGAGATAGCGCAGGTAGACCGAGCGCGCGAGCACATCGACCTGCGCACCGCCATCGTTGATGTAATACTCGCGGGTCACGGCGTAACCGGCGAAATCGAGCAGGCTGGCCAGCGCGTCGCCGAACACGGCACCACGGGTGTGGCCGACATGCAGCGGACCGGTCGGGTTGGCCGAGACATACTCGACATTGACCTTGGCGCCCTGCCCCATCTGCGAGCGGCCGAAATCGGTTCCGGCGGCGAGCACGCCCTGCGGCAGCTGCTGCCAGACAGAGGGCGCGAGCCGGAGGTTGAGGAAGCCCGGCCCGGCCACCTCGGCGCTGTCGACGCGCGGGTCGGCGGCGATCTTCGCGGCCAGCGCCTCGGCGATGTCGCGCGGCTTGGCCTTGGCAGGCTTGGCCAGCACCATCGCGGCGTTGGTCGCCATGTCGCCATGCAGCGGGTCTCGCGGCGGCTCCACCGTCACGGCGGCTGTGGCGAGGCCCTCGGGCAGCGCGCCCTCGGCCTGCAGCGCCTCGATCGCCTGAAGGACAAGCGCGCGAATATCGGTGAAGAGGTTCATGTCAGCGTCTCCATACGGTCGGCGTTCCCTCTACCACTTCGGCGCGCAGCGTCAAATGGCCTGCGCCGCGCGGGCTGCAAGGCCGGTATGTGGGGGCGCTGCCCCCGCCCGCGCGGCCCGCGCGGACTCCCCCGAGGTATTTGCAAACCAGAGAAGACGGGAGCGCGGCGCCCCTGTCTTCTCTTCGTCAAAAATACTCCCGCCGGAGGCAGCCCGGCGCTTGCGGCCCGGAGCGCCTCTCGGACAGGGCGGCGCGCTCAGGCGCTCTTCATCGTGTCCTGTCCGTTCTCGTCGCGGCGATCCTCCTTGCGCTCCTGTCGTTTGGGCGCGAGGAACAGCAACCGCGTGCCCTCGGTCTCCTTGACCTTGTCCTCGGGGCCGAGCAGGCGCAGCGTGCCGTTGGGGCCGAGATCGGCGACCGGCACCGCCTCCGGGTTGGTCTCGCGCCACTGCGCCAGCGGGAACTCTTCCGAGAGCTTGGTCACGCGGAACTCCCAGCCCTCGGCCAGCCGCGCATTGGCCTCGAAATAGGTCTCGTCGGCGGCGAATTTCTGCCCGCCGAGGGTCGGCGGCAGGGCGTGGCGAGCCGAGGTCTCGCGCACGCGCTTGAGCTGGAACACGTGCTCGCGGCCGAACTCCGGCGCGAGGTCGGTGGCGACCAGCGTGTTGTAGGCATCGTTGTCGGTGGCGGCGATGACCTTGTCGTAGGTGACGAAGTCGAGCTTGTGCTCGGCGGCCTCCGACAGAATGTCGCCCCAGAAGGTCTCGAGCCCCGCCTCGCGCGCGCTGCGCAGATGGGCGCGGTTGGGATCGGCGAGCAGCACCGGCAGGTCGAGTTTCCTGAACGCCAGCCCCAGCGCCACCGACCAGCGCGAGCCGCCGACGATCATCACCCCCGGCGTCTCGGTGGCGGTGAGGCCCAGCAGCCGCGCCATCGGCGTCAGGGTGAAGCCGTGCAGCACCACGGTGGCCGCCACCAGCGCGAAGGCCAGCGGCGCGATGCGCTCGGCATCGGCGATGCCAAGCGAGGCGAGCCGCTCGCCGAAGAGGCCCGCCACCGCCACCAGCACCACGCCGCGGGGCCCGGTGAAGGCCACCAGCAGGCGCTCGCGCCAAGGGATGTTGGAGAACCCAAGCGCCGCCAGCACCGGCAGCGGACGCGCGATCAGGATCACCACCGCCACGAACAGCGCCGCGCCCCAGTCGAGCGACAGCAGCGTCTCGCGGCTCATGTTGGCGGCGAGCAGGATAAACACGCCCGAGACCAGCAGGATCGTCGCATGCTCCTTGAAGCGGCGCAGCTCGGCATAGCTCGGCAGGTTGGCATTCGCGATCCAGAGCCCCATCACGGTGACCGCCAGCAGACCGCTCTCGTGCAGCAGGCTGTCGGAGAGCGCGAAGACCCCGAGCAGCAGCACGAAGAGCACCGGCACCTTCATGTATTCCGGCACCAGCGCGTTGCGGAAGGCGCGCGCCAGCCCCCAGCCGCCCGCCACGCCCAGCGCGATGGCCACCGCCACGCCGAGCACCATCTGCAGTACCGCGTCGCCCGCCGTCTCGGCATTGTTGAGCACGATGACCACCTCGAAGGCGAGCACCGCCGCCAGCGCGCCGACGGGATCGTTGACGATGGCCTCCCATTGCAAGAGCGCCGCCGGGCGGCGCTTGAGCCGGGCCTGCCGCAGCAGGGGCGCGATCACAGTGGGGCCGGTCACGATCATGATGCCGCCGAACACCGCCGAGACCTCCCATGACAGCCCCGCCGCCCAGTGCAGCGCCGCCGTCGAGGCGGCCCAGCCCAGCGGCCCACCGACCAGCACCAGCCGACGCACGCCGGTTGCGGCGTCGCTGAGGGACTGGAAGTTGAGCGTCATGCCGCCCTCGAAAAGGATGATCGCAACCGCGATGGCGAGCATCGGCTGCATCAGCCGTCCGAAATCCTCCGAGGGGTTGAGCACGCCGAGCCCCGGCCCGATCGCCAGGCCGGCCACCAGCATCAGTACGATGGCCGGCATCCGAAGCCGCCAGGCCAGCCATTGCGAGCCCACGCCCAGCGCGCCCACAAGGGCAAATCCGATCACCGGGTCGAGCCCCGAGGTTTCCGCCACTGCCATCGTCGTCCTTTCGCCAGTCGGCTGCCCGAGCGGGCATACGCAAGGGCGCGCAGGCTCGAGGCCCACGCGCCGGACACCATCAGATGTGCCGAAAGTGGTTTCTGTCCAGTAAAGACGCGCGGATCAGCGCACGTCGTGCAGGATGTCCACGCCCATCAGCCGCGAATGCGCCTGCAGCGCGTAGCGGTCGGTCATGCCGGCAATGTAGTCGCAGACCAGCCGCGCCAGCGCGGTCTCGTCCTCGGCGGCGGCGATCTCGACATGCCAGCGCTCGGGCAGCAGCGAGGGGGTCGCCATGAACAGCGGGAAGAGATCGGTCACCACCTGCGTGACCTTGGTGCGGATCTCCATCACCGAGGGTGCGCGATACATGCGGCGGAACAGGAAGCTCCGGATCTCTTTCAGCTGCACCCACATGTCATCCGAGAAGGCGATGACCGGGCGACCAAGATTGCGGATCGCCTGCGGCCCCTCGGGAGCGGCGGCCTCGAGACGGACGCGGCTGGTGTCGATCACGTCGGAGACCATGTAGCCGAACACCCGCCGCAGCGCCTCGTGGCGGCGGCGGTAGACATCGAGCCCGGGATAGAGCCGGTCGACCTCGGCATAAGCCGGACCGATCAGCGCGAGCTCGGCGATCTCTTCTTCGGTGAACAGCCCGGCGCGCAGACCGTCCTGCAGATCGTGGTTGTTGTAGGCAATGTCATCCGACAGCGCCGCCACCTGGGCCTCGCCGCTGGCATGGGTGTGCAGCTCGAGATCGTGGTGGGCGTTGTATTCCGCCAGCGTCACCGGCAGCTCCTCGCCTTCCGCCAGCGGCAGCAGCGGGCCGTTGTGCTTGGCGATGCCCTCGAGCGTGTCCCAGGTCAGGTTGAGCCCGTCGAACTCGGCGTAGTGGCGCTCGAGCGAGGTGACGATGTGCAGCGCCTGGGCGTTGTGGTCGAATCCGCCATAGGGCGCCATCAGCTCGTGCAGCGCGTCCTCGCCGGTATGGCCGAAGGGGGTGTGGCCGAGATCATGCGCCAGCGCCACCGCCTCCGTCAGATCGGTGTTGAGGCCCAGCGCGTTCGACATCGTGCGCGCCACCTGCGCCACCTCGATCGAATGGGTCAGCCGGGTGCGGAAGAAATCGCCCTCATGCTCGACGAAGACCTGGGTCTTGTGCTTGAGCCGCCGGAAGGCCGAGGAGTGGATGATGCGATCCCGGTCACGCTGGAAGCAGGAGCGGAACGCGCTCTCTTCCTCGCTGACGCGGCGGCCGCGCGCGTGCTGTGGATCGCAAGCGTAGATCGCCATGCGCTATCGCCTTCATGTCTGCCGCGGGCCGGATCGTTTCGCCCGGTTGCCGCCTGTCCTTGAGATCCCTATATTCGACAAGTCCGCCAAGATAAACCGTTGGGAGTCTTGCCATGAACCTGCCCCCCAAAGTCACAGACCGTGCCTTTGCCCGCCTTCACGAGATCGGCGCCCATGCCCAGGGAAAGGCCCTGCGCGTGGCCATCGAGGGTGGTGGCTGCTCGGGCTTCCAGTACGAGATCAAGCTCGACGACCCGGCCGAGGACGATCTGGTGCTCGAGGGCGCCGGCGAACAGGTGGTGATCGACGAGGTCTCCCTGCCCTTCCTGACCAACGCGGTGATCGATTTCTCGGAAGAGCTGATCGGCGCGCGCTTCGTCATCGAGAACCCCAACGCCACCAGCTCCTGCGGCTGCGGCACCAGCTTCTCGATGTGAGGCCGGGCGCAGGGCCTCGCCCAGCGCACCTCCCCCGATCTACGCGCCATGACAGGCCCGGGCCCGCCGCCCGGGCTTTTCGCTGCGCGGGGCCTTTGCATGGCAGGCCCCCTCCTCTCTCGCGCTCCACGACAGGTCTATGCCAGCCGCAATGGCGCAGCCGAGGCCCGACACTGCCGGACAGCGCCATGAAGACCAGAGGGCGCTCTTGCAAGGCCTGCCCCCCCTCGGGAGACGGCTCGGATCCCGATACCGCTTCGCCGCGATCAGCGGGAGCGGTGGCCCGCCCCTCTATCCCGGCATCGCTTCCACATCGGGGAGCGCGTAGCTGCGCTCCAGCACGGCATCGCCCGGACGGTAGATCCGCATCAGGAAATTCCAGCCCTCGCTGATGTCCACCCGGTTGGGCTGCGCGCCGCAGAGCGCTTCGGAGCCGTAATGGACCGTGAAGGTGCCGTCCTCGTTGAGCGTGACATTGCGGTCATTCACGATGTTGTTGTCGCTCTCCATGAACCCGTCCGCGCCGTAGACGGTGATCGACCAGAACGCATCGTTGGGCGGCACCTCGTAGGTCGCGGTGTAGCAGACCTCTGCCGAGGACGGGCCGGTGTAGTTGATGTAGACGGCATCCTTCTCGGGAAAAAGCCCCCATGCCCCGGCGGCGGCCAGCTGGCGCGTCTCCTCGTTCACCTCTCCGCGCGGCCCCATCCAGTCGGGTTCGTACTGCGCGAAGTTCTGGAACTCCTGCTCATACCCGGCGCGCAGCGACAGCATGCTCTCCAGGTCCCATTGCGGTTCGGGAAAGAGATCGTGGCTCGACGCCTCGATCACGAAGGCGTTCTGCAGGTCGTTGACGAGGGCAATGTCCTCGGGGTCGTCCGGGTCCATGATCTGGATGCGCATGAGAAGCGAGACGTACTTGGTGTCGTCCGGGATCTCGTGGGTGCCCGGCTCGTAGAACACGATCGGCGCATAGTGATCGTTGTCGACGACGAGGATCGAAAAATAGCGGTCATCGGGGAAGTCGGGGATGGTGATCGTCGCGCCTCCCTCCGTGTCGACGACCGAGCCCGCATAGAGCGTATCCCGGTTCATGCGAACGACATCCTGCGCATCGAGCGGCGTCGGCTTTCGAATGTAGAAGAAGCGGTTGACGTCATTGCCCGCGTTGGCCTGAAACTGCGCAAAGGCCATGTCCGTCTCGGCACGGATATAGGTTTCCGGCGTAACGGTCTCTTGCGCAAGTGCGGCTGCCGGGATCGAGCTGGCTGCGAGAAGGAACAGGGCGGATCTCATGTGCGGGTCTCCCGTTTCAACGTCCGATACGGCCATTGCTCCATTGTGAAGCGCGGGTGTCAATGCGCAATATTCGCCTCTAGCGTGTCAAAGCCCCGCCCTGAATGCCGGAGGCTCCACCGCCCATCGCCCCGGGTTCGCGAGACCTGCTAGCCTGCTCTCGAAGATCGCCGCTTCGACCCGCCAAGGAGAGGCGCCCGTCCCGAGGCCGCGCTTCCGCTCCGCCCGCTGCCCGCCCCGGGACGCCCCCCCTCGCCGCCGCTTCGCGCCGCCCCGTTCTTGGACCGGCTGCCCACAGCGTCCATCCCGCGCAGCCCAACCAGCCGCCCCGACATCCCTCCCTTGCTTCGCTCGATTGACAAACCGCCCCGGTGCCGGAACAAGCGGGGGATGCAGTCCACCCGCCTCGATCACAGAGACATCGCCATCCTCGCCACTCTCAGCCGCGAGGGCCGCATCGCCAAGACCGAGCTGGCGGCGCGGGTGAACCTCTCGCCCACCCCCTGCTGGGAGCGCATGAAGCGGCTCGAGAAGGCCGGCTACATCACCGGCTACCGGGCCGAGATCGACCTCGCCTCCCTCGGCCCCCATGTGCAGGTCTTCGTCACCGTCGAGCTCGAGAGCCACAAGGCCGAGAGCTTCCAGCTCTTCGAGCGCACCGTGGCCCGAATGGACCAGATCACCGGCTGCTGGGCCATCGGCGGCGGCTATGATTATCTCATGCAGGTGGTGACCACCGATGTCGCCACCTTCCAGGAGATGATGGACGGGCTGCTGGAGAGCCGCGCGGGGGTGCGGCGCTACTACAGCTACATCGTCACCAAGCCGGTGAAGGCCGATCCCCCTGCCATGGGACTGCTGCGCGGCGCCGACTGAGCGCAGCGCGAGACAGGCAGAGATTTCCTCTCCGCTCTTCAGAGACACCCGCTCCAGCAAGCTGAGGCACGCGGACCGCCCTGCCGTTCAGCCGCCCCCGGACTGCGGTAGATCGAAAGGAGCGTCACCGTGGAGCCGGCAAAACCCGATCCTCCCGCCCATGGGCTGCCAAATGGTGTGGCCACACGACCGGAGATAACCTCTCCGCTCTGGTGAGAACGCCAGTCTATCCACGAAAGAGGCAAGCCCCAACGCGCTGCGGATCGGCCGGCCCGGGCAGCGGGACATTTCCTGCAACGTCCTACGCCGCCGTCGAAGACCAATCTCCCGCGATGCGCCTGCTCTGCCCCATTGGGGGCCGAGAGTGATCAGCAGAGAAATCCTCTCCGCAGCGCAGCAAAAACGGAGAGAAACTTTCTTCACCCGCGAGAAACTCCGGAGAAATCCTCTCCCGCGCCCGACGCAGTCTGAGGGCATCCAGGAGGTGTTGCCCATGACCGATCTCTCGAACAGCCCGACCCTCGGCCTTGCCGATCCCGGCCTCATGCCCAATGCCGGCGACTTCCCCGGTGGTGGCCGTCTCGCCGTGCGTGACCCGGCCACCGGCCAGCTCGTCGCCAAGGTGGCGATCAGCGAGGCCGACGGTGCCCGCGCCGCCGTCGATGCCGCGGATGCCGCCTTTGCCGACTGGGCGCTGACCCTGCCGCAGGACCGCGCCGCGATCCTGCACCGCTGGCACGCGCTGATCAATGAGGCCAAGGAAGACCTCGCCCGCATCATGGTCGCCGAGCAGGGCAAACCGATCTCCGAGGCCCGGGGCGAGATCGACTACGCCGCGAGCTTCGTACAGTTCTACGCCGAGGAAGCGCTGCGCCCGAACATCGAGGGCGTCACCAGCCACCTGCCCGATGCCGAGATGGAGCTCTGGCGCGAGCCGGTGGGGGTCGCAGCCCTCGTCACCCCGTGGAACTTCCCCTGCGCGATGATCACCCGCAAGGCCGCCGCAGCACTTGCCGCCGGCTGCACCGTGGTGATCCACCCCTCCGCCGAGACGCCGCTCTCGGCGCTTGCGCTGGCCGAGCTGGCCCGCCGCGCGGGCTTCCCTTCGGGTGTCGTCAACACGGTGATCGGCGACGCTGCCGCCATCGTCGGCGAATGGACCGCCGACAGCCGGGTGCGCGCGCTGTCCTTCACCGGCTCGACCGAGATCGGCCGGCTGCTCTATCGCCAGTCCGCCGACACGGTCAAGCGGCTGGTGCTCGAGCTTGGCGGCCACGCGCCGTTCATCGTCTTCGACGATGCCGATCTCGACCGCGCGGTGGCCGAGGCGGTGAAGGCCAAGTTCGCCACCTCCGGGCAGGATTGCCTCGGCGCCAACCGCATCTACGTTCAGCGCCCCGTCTATGACGAATTCTGCGCCCGCTTCACCAAGGCGGTGGAGGCGCTCACCATGGGTCACGGCATGACCGACCCCGAGATCGGCCCGCTGATCCACGAGCGCGCCATCGAGAAACAACAGGCGCAAGTCGCGGACGCGCTGGCCAAGGGCGCCAGACTTCTTGCCGGGGGCACGGTCTCCGAGGCGCATGGCCCGCTGTTCTTCCAGCCCACGGTGCTGGCCGACGTGCCCGATCATGCCGCGATCATGTCGGAAGAGAATTTCGGCCCCGTCGCGCCGATCACGCCCTTCGATGACGAGGCCGAGGTCATCGCCCGCGCCAACAACACCGAGTACGGGCTCGTGGCCTACGTCCACAGCCTCGACCCGCGCCGCATCTACCGCCTCACTCGGGCGCTGCAATTCGGCATGGTCGCGGTCAACCGCACCAAGGTCACCGGCGCGCCGATCCCGTTCGGCGGCACCAAGCAATCCGGGCTCGGCCGCGAGGGCGCCCGGCAGGGCCTCGAGGCCTTCACCGACATCAAATACGTCTGCCGCGACTGGGGCTGAGCCCCACGCGCCCATCGACAAGACCACCAAGAAGGACAGATCCATGCTGACGAATGACCAACTGGGCAAGTGGGACCGCGAGAGCTTCTTCCACCCCTCCACCCATCTCGGCCAGTTCGCCCGCGGCGACGCCCCCCAGCGCGTCGTCACCGGCGGCGAGGGCGTCTACATCACCGACCGCGACGGCAACCGCCTGCTCGACGGCTTCGCCGGGCTCTACTGCGTCAACGTGGGCTACGGCCGCACGCAGATCTCCGAGGCGATCGCCAAGCAGGCGCACGAGCTGGCCTATTACCACGCCTATGCCGGGCACGGCTCCGAGGCCTCGATCACGCTCGCCAAGATGGTGATGGACCGGGCGCCCGATCACATGGCCCGGGTCTATTTCGGCCTTGGCGGTTCGGACGCCAACGAGACCAACATCAAGCTGGTCTGGTATTACAATAACATCCTCGGCCGGCCCGAGAAGAAGAAGATCATCTCGCGCTGGCGCGGCTATCACGGCTCGGGCCTGATGACCGGCTCGCTCACCGGGCTCGAACTCTTTCACAAGAAGTTCGACCTGCCGCTGACGCAGGTGGTGCATACCGAGGCGCCCTACTACTACCGCCGCCCCGAGGGCATCGAGACCGAGGCCGAGTTCGTCGCCCATTGCGTGGCCAAGCTCGAGGAGCTGATCGCCGCCGAGGGCGCCGACAC
This sequence comes from Salipiger bermudensis, assembly GCF_019801965.1. GTDB lineage: Bacteria > Pseudomonadota > Alphaproteobacteria > Rhodobacterales > Rhodobacteraceae > Salipiger > Salipiger bermudensis_A. The sequence continues at coordinate 73,637 of NZ_JAHVIA010000008.1, read as the reverse complement.
CATCGCCGCCTTCATCGGCGAGCCGGTGCTGGGCACCGGTGGCATCGTGCCGCCGCCGGCGGGCTACTGGCCGGCGATCCAGGAGGTGCTCGACCGTCACGACATCCTGCTCATCGCCGACGAGGTGGTGACGGGCTTCGGACGGCTGGGCTCGATGTTCGGCTCGGACCATTATGGCATGAAGCCCGATCTCATCACCTCCGCCAAGGGCCTGACCTCCGCCTACGCGCCGCTCTCGGCCACCATCGTCGGCCAGCGCATGTGGGACGTGCTCTGCCAGGGCACCGACGAATACGGCGTGCTGGGCCATGGCTGGACCTATTCCGCCCACCCGATCGGCGCCGCCGCCGGCATCGCCAACCTGCAGCTGATCGACGAGCTGAACCTCGTTCAGAACGCCGCCGAGACCGGCGCCTACCTCACCGAGACCATGCGCGCCGCCCTCGGCGATCATGCCCATGTCGGCGAAGTCCGCGGCGAGGGCATGCTCTGCGCGGTGGAGTTGGTGAGGGACCGCGACGCGCGCGCCTTCTTCGATGCCTCCGAGGGCAAGGGCGCCAAGGTTGTGGCGGCGATGCTCGAGCGCGGCGTGATCGCGCGGGCCATGCCGCAGGGCGACATCCTGGGCTTCGCCCCGCCGCTCTGCCTGAGCCGCGCCGAGGCCGACGAGATCGTCTCGGTAACCCGCGACGCCGTGGCCAGCGTGCTCGGCTGAACGGCATCGGGGCGCCCGGCAGACGGGCGCCCCACTTGCGCGGCGCGGTCGGGAGGGGCACAAGGGCCGCGCCGCAACCCTCGGAGTGCCCCATGAAGACCTGCATCGCGACGTCCGATTTCTTCGTCCCGGGCGAGACCTTCATCAACCGCCATATCGAGCACATCTTCGGCGGCGAGACCTGCGTGCTCACCGGGCGGTTCAACGGCACCGACCCGCTCGGCAAGCCGATCTTCGAGCGCCGCGCGCCGCTCTCCACCGCCGACCGTCTGCGCGCGCCCTTTGCCATGGGCTTTAACGCGCTCACCGAGAGCACCGGCCGGCTGCCCTTCGGCGACAACAAGGCCCGCCTGCGCGACTGGCTGCGCGAGCAGCAGGTCGAGGTGATCCTGGCCGAGTTCGGCACGCAGGCGCTGGTGGTGGCCAAGCTCGCTCAGGAAATGGACCTGCCCTGCTTCAGCTATTTCCGCGGCACCGATGCCAGCTTTGCCTTGCGCTCGAAGAAGACCGTGCGTGCCTACAGGCACATGATGCCGCGCCTGGCGGGCGTGTTCTCGGTCTCGCAATTCCTGCTCGACAACCTCGCCCGCCACGGCGTCAACCATCCCAATGCCCACGTGGTGCCCTCGGGCGTCGACATCCGCCGCTTTACGCCCGCCGAGAAGATCCCCGGCTCGTTCCTCGCGGTGGGCCGCATGGTCGAGAAGAAGGCACCACAGGTGACCCTGCGCGCCTTCGCAAGCGCCGCGAAGGGCCGCGACGCCCATCTCACCTTCATCGGCGACGGCCCCCTGCTTGCCCCGTGCAAGACAATGGCCACTGAACTCGGCATCGCCGATCAGATCACCTTCACCGGCGCCCTGCCCCATGACGAGGTGCGCCGGCACCTGATGACAACCGAGATCTTCCTGCAGCATTCGGTCACCGCCAGGAACGGCAATACCGAGGGCCTGCCCACGGCGATCCAGGAAGCCCTGGCCTGTGGCTGCATCACCCTCTCGACGATCCATGCCGGCATCCCCGAGGCGGTCGAGGACGGCGTCAATGGCCTCCTGGTCCCGGAATGGGACGAGGCGGGCTTTGCCGACCGCATCGCGCAGCTTCTCGACATGGAAGACCGCTCCGCCATGACCCGCGCCGCCCGTGACACCGCCGTGGCCCGCTTCGACAACGCCGTCCTGCTGGAAAAGGTCGAGCGCATCATCCGCGACACCCTCGCCTGAGCGCCCAACTCCCAGCCCATCTCCCGGCCGCGAGGTCCGGCCTGCCTCCGGCGGGGATATTTTTGGCCAGAAGAAGACACGGGCGCTCCGCCTGATCTTCTCTGGTTTCAAAATACCTCGGGGGAGTCGTGGCGAAGCCGCGGCGGGGGCAGCGCCCCCAACCTGCCTCTCCACACGCGCCACACAACCGCTTGCATCCCGATCCGCTTTCCGCCAGATTATGAACAGTTGTTCATTTCCATCACGGCAGGGAGGGCCCGACATGGATTTCGCGCTGAGCGAGGAGCAGACGGCGATCTTCGACATGGCCTACGGCTTCGGCCAGGAACACGTGGCGCCCAATGCCATGGCCTGGGAGGCCGAGGGCACGATCCCGAAAGAGCTCTGGACCGAGATCGGCCAGCTGGGCCTGGGCGGCATCTATGTCAGCGAGGAGAACGGCGGCTCGGGGCTCACCCGGCTCGACGCCACGCTGGTCTTCGAGGCGCTCAGCATGGCCTGTCCGGCGGTGGCGGCCTTTCTGTCGATCCACAACATGTGCGCCAAGATGATCGACCTCTACGGCTCAGAGGATCTGCGCGCGCGCTACCTGCCGAAGGCGCTGACCATGGAGACCGTGCTCTCCTACTGCCTGACCGAGCCCGGCTCGGGATCGGATGCCGCCGCATTGCGGACCCGCGCCGAGCCTTCCGGCAATGGCTACAGCCTCACCGGCACCAAGGCCTTCATCTCCGGCGGAGGCTATTCCGACGCCTATATCGTCATGGCCCGCACCGGCGATGACGGCCCGCGCGGCATCTCGGCGCTGGTGCTCGACGACGGCACCCAGGGGCTGAGCTTCGGCGGGCTCGAGGCCAAGATGGGCTGGAAAGCCCAGCCCACGCGGCAGGTCCAGATGGACGCCTGCCCGGTGCCCGCGGGCAACCTGCTGGGCGAAGAAGGCAAGGGCTTCCGCTACGCCATGGCCGGGCTCGACGGCGGCCGACTCAACATCTCCGCCTGCTCGCTCGGCGCCGCGCAGGCGGCGCTCGACGCGACGCTCGCCTACATGGCCGAGCGCCGCGCCTTCGGCCAGAGCATCGACCAGTTCCAGGCCCTGCAGTTCCGCCTCGCCGACATGGAGATCGAGCTGCAGGCCGCCCGCACCTTCCTGCGCCAAGCGGCGTGGAAGCTCGACACCGGCGCACCGGACGCCTCCAAGTTCTGCGCCATGGCGAAGAAATTCGTGACCGAGGCGGGCTCCAGGGTGGCCGATCAATGCCTGCAGCTGCACGGCGGCTACGGCTATCTTGCCGATTACGGCATCGAGAAGATCGTCCGCGACCTGCGGGTGCACCAGATCCTCGAGGGCACGAACGAGATCATGCGCATGATCGTCGCGCGCAGCCTCGTCTCGTCCTGACCCGAACACACGCGCAAAGGCACCACTCACGCCGCGCCTTGGCAGGCCCCCCTCGTGGGGCCTGCCGCCCCCAAAACCGACCCGCCAAGGAGCCGCCGAGGAGCCCATGAGCGACACCCATATCCGCAAGCATGGCCGTGCCGGCCAAATCACCCTGACGCGCCCCCGCGCGCTGAACGCGCTGACCTATGACATGTGCATGGCGATCGAGGCCGCGCTCGACGCCTGGCGCGACGATGTTACCGTCGACCTTGTGATCCTCGACGCCGAGGGCGAGAAGGCGTTCTGCGCCGGCGGCGATATCGCCGAGATCTACCGCGCCGGGCTGAGTGGCGATTTCGACGCCGGGCGCGATTTCTGGCGCGATGAATACCGGATGAACGCCAAGCTCGCCGACTATCCCAAGCCCATCGTCAGCTTCCTGCACGGCTTCGTCATGGGCGGCGGCGTCGGGCTGGGCGGGCATGTCTCGCACCGGGTGATCGGCGAAAGCGCGCAGATCGCCATGCCGGAATGCGGCATCGGCTTCGTGCCGGATGTCGGCGGCTCGCTGCTGCTGGCCCGCGCGCCGGGGCGGCTCGGCGCCTATCTCGGCCTCACCGCAGCGCGCATGGGGCCGGGCGACGCGCTGCACGCGGGCTTCGCCGATCTCTTCGTGCCGGAGGCGCGCTGGGAGGCGCTGAAATCCGAGCTGGCCGAGACCGGCAGCGTCTCTGCGCTCGACGCCGCCGCAGGGCCCGCCCCCGAGAGCCCGCTGGCCGCGGCGCAGGGCGAGATCGACACGCTCTTCGCCTCTGACAGCCTGCCCGAGATCAAGGCCGCGCTCGATGCGGCCGAAGGCGAGATCGCCGCGCGCGCCGCCAAGGCGGTGGGCCGCAACGCGCCGCTGTCGATGGCTGTGACGCTGGCCATGCTGGCCCGGCTGCGCGAGGGCACGCCCGACATCCGCCGCGCGCTCGAGCAGGAATACCGCGTCTCGCACCGCATCGTCGAAGAGGGTGATTTCCTCGAGGGCGTGCGGGCGCAGATCATCGACAAGGACCGCAATCCGAGCTGGCGCTTCCCCATCGAGGAGGTGACGGAGGACCGGATTGCCGCCATGCTGGCATCGCTCGGAGAGGCAGAACTGGCGCTCTGAGAGGCGCCGCGAGGGAGGAGAGACACCATGAAGATCGCATTTATCGGGCTCGGCAACATGGGCGCACCGATGGCCGCCAACCTGGCCAAGGCCGGCCACGAGGTCACCGGCTTCGACGTGGCCGGCGCCAGCGCCGAGGGCGTGGGCACCGCCGCCTCCGGCCCCGAGGCCGCGACCGGCGCGGAGGTCGTCATCACAATGCTGCCCAACGGCGCCATCCTGCGCAGCGTCGCCGCCGAGGTGATCCCGGCGATGTCGCCCGGCGCGGTGCTGCTCGACTGCTCGACCGTCGATGTCGAAAGCGCCCGCGCGGTGGCGCAGCAGGCCGAAGAGGCCGGGCTCGGCGCGCTCGACGCGCCGGTCTCGGGCGGCATCGGCGGTGCGGCGGGCGGCACCCTGACCTTCATGGTGGGCGGCTCGGAGGAGGCCTTTGCCAAGGCCAAGCCGCTCTTCGACGTCATGGGCCAGAAGGCCGTCCATTGCGGGCCGTCGGGCAATGGCCAGGCGGCGAAGATCTGCAACAACATGATCCTCGGCGTCACCATGATCGCCACCTGCGAGGCCTTCGCGCTGGCCGACAAACTCGGCCTCTCGCGCGAGGCGATGTTCGACGTGGTCTCGACCTCATCGGGCTACTCGTGGTCGATGAACGCCTATTGCCCGGCGCCCGGCGTCGGGCCGCAATCGCCGGCGGACAACGGCTACCAGCCCGGCTTCGCAGCCGAGCTGATGCTCAAGGATCTGGGCCTGTCGCAGCAGGCCGCAGCGGCGGCGGATGCCGATACGCCGATGGGCCATCGCGCGCTCGAGCTTTACCGGAGCTTCGTCGAGGACGAGGGCGGCAAGGGGCGCGATTTCTCCGCCATGCTGCCGCGCTTCGAAGAGCGCGGCCGGAGCTGATCCTCGGTCGATCTGCGGAGGGGGCGCGGCATCGCGCCCCTCTTTCCGCAGCCCCTCTTTCCGCCACCTCGCTTTCGCGCCATGCTGCGCGCCATGAGCTGGACCGAGATCCCCCCGCAGATCGCTGCGCTCTCGCCCGAGGGCCGCGCCGCGCTGGCGCAGCTGGCGCCCTTCGACGCCTCGCGCGGCACCGTGCTGTTCCGCCCCGGCGAGGCGGTGCGCGGCTTCGTCATCGTGCTCTCGGGCCGGGTCGATGTCTGCCTCACCGGTCCCACCGGGCGCGACATCCTGCTCTACGCGGTCGAGCCGGGGCAGAGCTGCGTGCAATCCACCCTCGGGCTGCTGGGCGGCGAGGACTATTCGGGAGAGGCCGTGACCCGCAGTGACAGCCGGCTGGTGCTGATCCCGCGCGCGCTTTTCCTGCGCCTGATGGCCGAGGAGGCCAGCTTTCGCGAGTTCGTCTTTTCCGCCTTCGCGCAGCGCATGCAGAGCATGATGCATCTGCTTGAAAAAGTGGCGTTTCAGCGCGTCGAATGCCGCCTCGCCGAGGCGCTCCTCGCCCAGAGCGACGGCGACACGCTGCACGCCACCCACGCCGAGATCGCCACCATGATCGGCTCTGCCCGCGAGGTCGTCTCGCGTCGCCTCGACGCGCTGGCGCGGCGCGGCATCGTGGCGCTCGACCGGGGCGCGGTGCGGCTGCTCGACCGCGAGACCCTGCGCGCCATCGCCGCCGCAACCGGTTGAGCGCCGCGTCGTTCCGCTGTCGATTCCCGGCGCGCGCCCTGTTAGAAGGGCCTCAAAAGGACATGGTAATGGTCACGCTCGACATCTTCTCCGACCCGATCTGCCCCTGGTGCTATATCGGCAAAGCCCTCCTCGACCGCGCCCTGCTCGAGGAGCCCGATCACCCGTTCACCATCCGCTGGCGGCCCTTCATGCTGAACCCCGACATGCCCGCCGAGGGCATGGACCGGCGCGCCTATCTCGAGGCAAAGTTCGGCGGCAAGGAGGGCGCGGTGCAGGCCTACATGCCGGTGGCCGAGCACGCCGCCGAGGCCGGGCTGACGCTCAACCTCGACGCCATCGAGAAGACCCCCTCGACCGTGGATGCGCACCGGCTGATCCACTGGGGCGGCATCGAGGGCGTGCAGACCGCCGTGGTCTCGTCGCTGTTCCAGGCCTATTTCGTCGATGGCCGCGATATCGGCGACCGCGAGGTTCTGGCCGACATCGCCGATGGTTGCGGGCTCGATGCCAGCCTGATCCAGCGCCTGCTGACCTCCGATGCCGACCGGCGGGAGATCGTCGAGATGGACGCAACGGCGCGCGGCATGGGGGTGACCTCGGTGCCGACCTTCGTCGTCGCGGGCCAGCATGCGGTGCCCGGCGCGCAGCCCACCGCGCTCTGGTCGAAGGTGATCGCCGAGATCCGCGAAGGCGCCGCCTGAACCAGCCGGCCGCCCGCGCCTCTGCCGCAATGACATGCGCCGAACGCATGGCCGGATTGCGCGCCTCCGCGCGTGGTCCCCGGTTGTGCCGGTATACCGTTTTCCGATAGCCCGGTGGTAGCGGTAAACCGGCCCGCCGCCGGCAGCTGAGGCTGCTCCGGCGTGGCCCTGCACATTCAGAGGTCACATGCGGTCTGTTCCCGGACGGGTCGAGTTCATCGCGTTGCTCGCGATGCTCTTCGCCACCATCGCCTTCTCCATCGACGCCATGCTCCCGGCCCTGCCCGAGATCGGCGCCGACCTGACGCCCGACGCGATCAACCGCGCGCAGCTCGTGGTGACCAGCTTCGTCTTCGGCATGGGGATCGGCACCTTCTTCACCGGGCCGCTTTCCGATGTGTCCGGGCGCAAGCCGGTGCTGCTGGGCGGGGCGGCGCTCTATGTCGCGGCCTCGATCCTCGCCGCCTATGCCGAGACCCTCGAGCTGCTGCTTGCCGCCCGCCTGCTGCAGGGGCTGGGCGCCGCCGGTCCGCGGGTGGTGGCGCTGGCCATCGTGCGCGATCTCTACTCGGGGCGCGAGATGGCGCGGATCATGTCTTTCGTGATGATGGTCTTCACCCTGTTCCCGGCCCTCGCCCCCTCGATCGGCGCGGTGATCATCGACGCCACCAGCTGGCGCGGTATCTTCTGGGCCTTCGTGCTGTTTTCCAGTGTCGCCTCGCTCTGGCTGATGGTGCGCCTCCCCGAGACCCACCCGCGCGAGAACCGCCAGCCGTTCCGCCTGCCGGCGTTCCGCGCCTCGCTGGCCGAGCTGCTCAGCCACCGGGTGGTGGTGATCTCGATCGCGGTGCAGGCGCTGATCTTCGCGATGCTGTTCTCGATGATCTCCACCGTGCAACAGATCTACGACATCAGCTTCGGCCGCGCCGAGAGCTTCCCGATCTGGTTCGGCGGCGTGGCGATCCTCGCCGCCTCGGCCAGCGTGCTGAACGCAGCGCTGGTGATGCGGCTGGGGATGCGCTTCCTGATCAGCGCCATGCTGGCGGTGCAGGTGGTCATGGCGGGCATAACCCTGGCGCTGTTCGGCTTCGGCCTCTCGGGCACGCCCGGCTTTGCGCTGTTCCTGGTCTGGCAGCTTTCGGTGTTTTTCCAGATGGGCCTGACGGTGGGCAACATCAACGCCATCGCCATGGAGCCGGTGGGCCATATCGCCGGGCTCGCGGCCTCGGTGATCGGGGCGGTGGCGACGGTGGCCGGCGTGCTCATCGCGGTGCCGAACGGGCTGATGTTCGACGGCACGCCGGTGCCGCTGGCGGCGGGGATCTTCGTCGAGGCGGTGCTGGCGCTGGCGCTGATGCGCTGGCTGCTGCGCGCCGAGGCGGCCGAGGCGGCCTGAGCCCCGTGCCGGGCGGTCCTCCGGCGGCGGCCGTGACGCCAGCCCCTGAATCTGGCTCCGAACCTGCCCTTTAAGCTGACCCTGAAACTCGAACTGAGCCCGCATCGATCTTCGCCCCCGAGCCGCCGCGCGCCGTGTCATGCGCTTTTTCGGTGACCATCTGCGGCGCTCTGCTCACCCTCGAGGTGGAAGGCGCCCATGTCGCCCAGGAGCTCGCGAGCGTGGCTGCGCAGCCGCAGGCCCATGGCGGCCATCTCTTCGCTGAGCCCGGCGGTGTCCTGGGTTTCGGCGTCGAGCCGCGCCAGCGTCTTCGACAACTCCGACATGCCGCCCGACTGGCCGCGGCTTTCGTCGCGGATCTGCGCGATCATGCCGCTGACCGCGCTGACCTCGTCGACGATGCTCGACAGCCGGACGCCGGCCTCGTTGACCAGCCGCGCGCCATTGGTGACCTGTGCCTCGCTGTCGAGGATCAGCGTCTTGACCCCGGCGGCAGCCTCGGAGGTGCGCTGCGCCAGTTGCCGGACCTCGGCGGCGACCACGGCAAAGCCCTTGCCGCTCTCACCGGCGCGCGCCGCCTCGACCCCGGCATTGAGCGCCAGGAGATTGGTCTGGAACGAGATGTCGTCGATCAGGTCAATGATCTTGCCGACTTCCGAGGAGCTCTGCTCGATCAGGTTCATCGCCTCGATCGCCTCGTTGGTCACCGCGCCGCCCTGCTCGGCGCTCTGCCGAGCGACGCTGGCGCGCTCGGAGGCAGTGCTGGCCTGATCTGCGGTTGCGTTCAGCGCCTGGGTGATGTCGCTCATGCTGTGGGTCGCTGCGCTGAGCTCATGCGCCTGCCGTTCGCTGCGCGCCGAGAGATCGCCGGTCACCGCCTCCAGCGCCTGCGCCTCTTCCTCGAAGCTGACCGCCTTGGCGCCGGCGCTGCGCAGCGCCTCTTCGAGTTGGCGCACCGCTAGGTTGAAATCGTGGCGCAGCGACTCGAAGGCCTCCGGCATCGGCGCATCGATGGCACAGGCGAGATCGCGATCGGCGAGCCGGTGCAGATGCTGATTGAACAACGCCACCACCTCGCGGGTCTCCTGCGCCGCCGCCTCGGCCCGGGCCTGCGCCGCCGCAGCCTTGTGGCTCTCATCGGCGAGCAGCTCACGGCTTTCCTCGATCCGGCGGGTGGCGGCGTTGCGCTGCAGGATCGCCATGGTCAGGATCGCCGTCTCCATCACCACGATGCCGGCATGCAGCGCCGTGCGCATGACGTTTTCGATCAGGTCGGTCGAGGGGTAGACCGCCGCCGGCAGCAGCAGCGTCAGCGACACGTGGTGCACCGCGACGATGCCGGCCGCGTAGAGCATCACCCCGACGCGGCCCAGCACCGATACGCCGGCCAGCATGACGAAATAGACCATGTGGGTGTCGATCTGCCACGGGTGCATCTGGTAATCCGCGGTCAGCACCATGACCTCGGCCAGCACCGCGGTGGCGATGACGTAATCGCGCAGCCCCGAGCGCATGCGCAGCGACAGGACCGCCACCGCCATCAGCGCCGAGGCACCCAGCGTCCCGGGCATCATCGCGCGCCCGAGATAGAGATCCGTTGCCACGAAGACGGGCAGCAGCATCAGCCCCAGCAGGACAACCAGCGACGGCTCGCTGAGCCCGCGCACCCAGGAGAGCAGCTTCGACATCATGAGCGGCCCCCGCAGAGCGAGGCCATCGCGCGGGCGTCGCGCACCGCCCAGGCGCCGAACGCGCGCAGCTGCGCCACCGGCGCTGCGCCGTCGAACACCGCCAGTGCGCCGAAAGACGCGGCGTCCGGCCCGATCGCGCGGCCCCCGGCCTGCGCGATCATCGCGCCTGCCCCCTCGGACCAGGGCGGCGCGATGACCAGCACCGGCGCGCCGTCGCCCGGGGCGGAGCCGAGCGCGGCAGCCAGCGTGGCGCCGACGCCGGCGAGCAACAGACAGACCAGCAGGAGGGCATCGAGAAGAAGGCGAGGAGCAAACATGCGCGCATCTAGCAGCCCGGTCCTTTCCAATCCCTTATCGCCGCCCAAATTTCCTGCAGTGATCGTCACATTTTGTATACCGATGCATACCATGCTTCCCAAAGTTGCGAATCTGGGCTACAGCCGCATCATGCTGCACGTGCAAAACGGAAAGGGACCTGCATGTCGAAGATCAAGGTAGACAACCCGATCGTCGAGATGGACGGCGACGAGATGACCCGCATCATCTGGGACTTCATCAAGACAAAGCTGATCCTGCCCTATCTGGATCTCGACCTGCTCTATTACGATCTCGGCATCGAGAGCCGGGACGAGACCAATGACCAGATCACCATCGATGCCGCCGAGAAGACCAAGGAGATCGGCTGCGCGGTGAAATGCGCCACCATTACGCCCGACGAGGCGCGGGTCGAGGAATTCGGCCTCAAGCAGATGTGGAAATCGCCCAACGGCACGATCCGCAACATCCTCGGCGGCGTGGTGTTCCGCCAGCCGATCATCTGCCGCAACGTGCCGCGCCTAGTCCCGGGCTGGACCCGGCCCATCGTCATCGGCCGCCACGCCTTCGGCGACCAGTACAAGGCCACCGATTTCCACTTCCCCGGCGCCGGCAAGCTGACGATGAAATTCGTCGGCGAGGATGGCACGGTGATCGAGAAGGAGGTCTTCGACGCCCCCTCCGCCGGCGTCTACCAGGCGATGTACAACCTCGATGCCTCGATCATCGATTTCGCCCGCGCCTCGTTCAACTACGGGCTGTCGCTGGGCTGGCCGGTCTATCTCTCGACCAAGAACACCATCCTCAAGGCCTATGACGGCCGCTTCAAGGACCTGTTCCAGAAGGTCTTCGAGGAGGAGTTCGAGGAGAAATTCAAGGCCAAGGGCATCTGGTACGAGCACCGGCTCATCGATGACATGGTCGCCTGTTGCATGAAGTGGAACGGCGGCTTCGTCTGGGCCTGCAAGAACTACGATGGCGACGTGCAGTCCGACACCGTGGCGCAGGGCTTCGGCTCACTCGGCCTGATGACCTCGCAGCTGATGACGCCGGACGGCAAGATCGTCGAGGCCGAGGCGGCGCATGGCACGGTGACCCGCCACTACCGCCAGCACCAGGCCGGGCAGGCCACCTCGACCAACTCCATCGCCTCGATCTACGCCTGGACCGGCGGGCTCAAGCACCGCGCCAAGCTCGACGGCAACACCGCGCTGATGGCCTTTGCCACCACGCTCGAGAAGGTGGTGGTCGAGACGGTGGAATCCGGCTGGATGACCAAGGATCTGGCGCTGCTGGTCGGGCCCGACCAGAAATGGCTCACCACGATGGGCTTCCTCGAGAAGGTCGACGAGAACCTCAACAAGGCGCTCGGCGCGCTCTGAGCGCCCTCCTGAGCGAAGAATGGCCGGCCCCCGCGCGGGGCCGGCTTTCGTTTGACCGGGCGCGCGACGCCGTGAGACGCTGACCGGACATTTCCCAATTTCAGGTCTTTCTCATGCGATCCCTTTTGCTCTCCGGCGCGTTGGCGCTGTTTATCCTGCCCGCCTCCCTCGCCCATGCCGACTGGGCCCTCAGCCAGGGCAATGGCAGCGCCGCCATGTCGCAGCAGGTCGGCCCCACGAAGATCACCTTCTTCTGCACCCGAGCGCGCCCCGACCAGCTGCAGATCTCCTTCGATCCCTGGCCGCAGCCGGCGCGCGGGGCGATGCTGTGGATGACCCTGCCCGATGGCCGCAACGACCGGCAGCCGATGGACGTGATGGCCCGCGACCGCGCGCTGAGCGTCACGCTGATGACCTCTTCCCTGGTGCTCGAGCATCTGCAGCAGGCGGCCTCGCTCAGCTTCGACATCGACAACCGCGAGATCGCCCGGACCGACGCCAGAGGCACCGGCGCCTTCCGCCTCGCGGTGAGGGAACAGTGCCGGTTCTGAGCCTCTCCGGCCACGCCTGCCGACGCGCGCGGCACAGTCCGCCCATCAAACGCGCGCCTGCACCGCCGGACACCACGTCGCGCCACGGCCCATCTTGACCGCGCGCGAGCGGCGCGGCATGGCAAACCCATGCTGTTGCTTCAATCGCCCCCGCCCGACCGTCACACCCTCTGGGAAGACCTGCAGGCCATCCTCGTCGGCACCACGCTGGTGGCGCTGTCGATCCAGTTCCTGCGCGCCTCCGAGCTGTTCACCGGCCAGATCGCCGGCCTGTCGCTGGTGCTCTCCTATCCCAGTGGCCTGCCCTTCGGCGCGATCTTCTTCCTGCTGAACCTCCCGTTCTACCTTCTGGCGATCAAGCAGCTGGGCTGGCGATTCACCATCAAGAGCTTCCTGTCGGTGGCGCTGATGTCGACGATCGCGGAAAGCCTGCCCCTGGTGCTCACCATCAACCACCTGCACCCGGCGCTCGGGGCGACGCTCTCGGGGATGCTGGCGGGCGTCGGCCTGCTGATGCTGTTCCGGCATGGTGCCACGCTTGGCGGCGTCGGCATCGTGGCGCTCTGGGCGCAGGACACCAAGGGCATCAAGGCCGGGCACGTTCAGCTCGGCTTCGACCTCGGGGTGTTCCTGCTGGCGCTGTTCCTGTTCGACTGGGAGCGCGTGCTCTGGTCGCTGCTGGGCGCCGTGGTGCTCAACATCCTGATCACCGTGAACCACCGCCGCGACCGCTACATCGCGCGCTCCTGACGCCTTACGATCCGGGCAATAGGCCGCCCCCGCGGGGAGACGGGAGCGGCCGCGCGGTCAGCGCATCTCGGCCAGAAGGCCGTTTTCGCGCGCCACCACGATCTCTTCGGTACCCAGCAATCCGTCTCCGTCACGGTCGAGATAGAGGAACGTGTCGATCGAGATATCGGGCCAGACCGCCTGCACCTCGTCGAGCGTCAGAACCCCGTCGCTGTTGACGTCCGCCACCTCCGCGGCGAACGCGGGCGCGGCACTGGCGAGGACGAGCACGGGCAAGGTCAGGCGGGGCATGGTCGGATCTCCGGACTGGGGCGGTTTGCATTGACCTCAGCCTTGCCGCATCTTCCCGGCTGCGACAGACCTCACCCTGCTAAGGCCCGAAACGCGCAGAGCGCTGCCGGAACCGGCCAGCGCCGCGCGCGGCCCTCCGCCGCCGCAGCGCGGCACGGTTTGGCAGAGCGCCAGCCCGCCGATGCGCGCGCGGCCCTCCGCGCATGAAAAACGCGCCGGAGCGGGTCCGGCGCGTCGGGATCTTGCAACGGCTCCGAAGAGCCCCGGGTGTCGCTCAGAGCGAAGCCTGGTAGATCTTGTCGATATTGCTGCCGAGCAGCGCGTTGAAGGCGTCATCCGACTGCTTCTTCGACAGGCCCTCGGCCAGCGCGCGGCTGAAGGAGGCGATCATCTTCGGCTGCTTGGCCAGCTTCTCGCAGGCGACATCTGTCGAGTAGCCGCCCGAGAGCGCCACGACGCGCACCACGCGCGGATGATCGGCGAGGGAGTCATAGAGGCCGTCGACGGTCGGGATGGTCAGCTTCAGCATGACGTCATCGCCTTCCGGCAGCGCGTCGAGATGCTTGGCGATCTCGGACTTCAGGATTTCCTCGGCCTCGGCCTTGGTCGGCGAGTTGATGTCGACCTCGGGCTCGATGATCGGCACCAGACCGGCGGCGACCACGGTCTTGCCAAGCTCGAACTGTTGGTCGACGACCGCCGCGATGCCCTCGGCATTGGCCTCGTGGATCACCGAGCGCTCCTTGGTGCCGAAGATTCCGAAGCTCTCCTTGGCTTCCTTGAGCAGATCCTCGATGCCCGGCATCGGCTTCATCAGCTGGACGCCGTTTTCCTTGTCGGCGAGGCCCTTGTCGATCTTCAGGAACGGCACCACGCCGCGCTTTTCCCACAGGTACTGGGCGGTCGGGATGCCGTCGATCTCGCCGCGCATGGTGCGCTCGAAGAGGATCGCGCCGAGCACCTTGCCGTCGGTGAAATCGGGGGCGGTGATGATGCGGGTGCGCATCTTGTGGATCTCGCCGAACATCTCGGCTTCGCCGTCATATTCGCTCTCTTCGACACCGTATTGCAGCAGCGCCTTGGGGGTGGACCCGCCCGACTGGTCCAGCGCCGCGATAAAGCCCTGGCCGGTCGACATCTTTGTCTTCTGCTCTTCGAAAACGCTCATGAGGAACCCTCTCCCATGCTGAAAAATCCTTGTTGCCAAAGGCATATCCCAAGGGATTTGCGTTGGGTAGGCGAAAGACGGAGGTTTAACGCTAACGTCCGTCGTTAACGTCTTCCGCTAACGGCGCTCAACCTGCAGATGGATGCCATCGCGGGCACGCACGGTCAGGAAGGCCACCGGCTCTGGCACCTTGCCGGGCAGCGCGGTGAGCTTCAGGTCGCGCAGGACGAGCGACAGCATCAGCACGCCTTCCACCATGGCAAACCCCGCCCCGGTGCAGACCCGCGGCCCGGCGGAGAACGGCATATAGGCCTCGCGGGCGCAGCTGCGCCCGTTCTCGGTGCCCCAGCGGCTTGGGTCGAACCCGTCGGGATTGTCCCAGAGCCGCGCGTGGCGATGCTGGTGCCACGGGCTCAGCACGATCTGCGCGCCCTTCGGCACGTCGCGGTCGCGGAAGCGCTCGGGACAGCGCGTCTCGCGCACCATCATCGGCACCGGCGGGTAGAGCCGCAGCGTCTCGCGAAACACGTCGCGCGAGAGCCTGAGCCTGGCGATGTCGGAAAACGCGGGCGCGTCTCCCAGCAGCTGCGCCTCCTCGGCCAGCCGCTCCTGCCACTCGGGATGCGTCGCCACGAGATAGAGCGCCCAGGCCAGCGCCGAGGCCGAGGTCTCGTGGCCGGCGAGGAAGAAGATCGCCACCTGGTCGACCATTTCCCCGGTCGAGAAGGTCTCGCCGGTCTCGAGATCGGCGGTGGTCATGATCTTGGTGGCCAGATCATCGGGCGCGGTGCCGGCCTCGATCTCGGCGCGGCGGCGCTCGCAGAGCGCGGTGATCAGCGCGCGGATGCGCCTCGCAGCCTGCCTGGTGTCGGCCCGGAAGAAGCGCGGCATCCAGCGCGGCAGCGGCAGGAAGGCGGCGAGGTTGAGGATCGGCTGGGTGCGTTGATAGGCGCGGAATTCGTGGAAGACCTGCGCCGCGAGGGCGTCCTCAATGGGGATCGAGAACAGCGTGCGGAAGATGATATCGGCGGCGGCGTGGCTGGTCTGCTCCTCAATCTCCACCGTCTCGCCGGCGCGCTCCGAGAGCCGCGCCAGCGCCGCCTGGCTCGCCGCCCACATGGCGGGATAGGTCTCGCGCAGGCGCCCGCCCTCGAAGGCCGGGTCGATGATGCGCCGCTGGCGCTGCCACTGCGCGCCGTTGGTGAGGAAGACCGACTCCCCGAGCAGCGGCCGCAGCCCTTCTGAGATGCGCCCGGACTTGGGGAAGTCGAGCGGGCGCTCCTTCAGCACGGTGGTCACCAGGTCGGGCTGGTTGACGAGGTAGGAGCGGAAGAACGGCGTGCGGAACTCGGCCATCCAGGCGCGGTAGAGCCGCTCGGGCTGGGCCGAGAGCAGATCCTGCCGGAACAGCTTGAGGTAACGCCGGAGCGAGACCGTGTCGGGGCGGGAGGCGGGCTTGGGCGGCAGGGTCATGGCGCGGTCGAGGTGAATTTCGAGACCGGCACGTCGATGCGGCTGGCCGAGGGTGGGCGCCCGGCGTAGCGCGTGGCGAGGCTGAGCGGGCCGGCGGTGATCTGGAAGTAATCGTAATCGCGCGGCGCGTCGAAGGCGCAGAGATACTGGAAATGCAGCCGGAAGAAGCGCCAGCGCAGCGTCTTCCAGCGCGCGGGGGTCAGCGCCCGGGTGAACTGCGCCGAGAACACCAGCGGCCAGCGCTTGCCCTCCGGCGCCACACCCGAGACCGAGACCGGATCGCAGAGCGCGAAGGCGCAGCCGTCGCCCGGGGCGGTGACGTCGACCCAGGTGAGCTCGTCGCGAGCCGAGAGGAAGGCGAGATCGGCGCGCAGCCGCCAGGCGTCGCGCAGGAAGGACACCATAGGCACCACCTGCCCGAGGCTGAGAAACGCCAGCCGCGGGCCTCGGGCCGGCACGCGCCCCTGCCGGATCAGGTCGGCGACGATCGAGACCGCGAGATGCGCGCCCGAGCTGTGGCCGACCACCAGCACCTCGTCGACCTCCTCGCGCAGAGCGTCGGCGATGGTGTCGGTGAACTGCGCCATGCGGGCCTCGAGCTCGGGCGGGTTGGCGCCGCGATGCTGCGCCGAATAGGCGTAATCGTGCATCAGGTAATAGGCGAAGAGCTTGCCGTCCCTGGCCTTGAACCAGCGCAGCAGCCAGACCGCCGCCGCGATCCCGGCGATGCCGCCGCCGATATCGGCGAGGACGCCCAGCCAGGGGCGGAGGAGCCCCGCCGCCGAGACCAGCGCCCAGATCAGCAGCAGCGCCAGCACGAGCTGGCCCAGCAGCATGCCCACCGGGTAGAGGGCCGCGATCACCGGCCCCTTGCGCAGCCGCATCAACCGCCGCAGCGCGCCGGTGGCGATGTATTCCCACGCCGTGCGGACAAGCTGGAGATAGGTGGCGGGGATGCTGGTCGACATGCTGCCGCGCACGATATCCGACCAGACCAACACCTCGACCTGCGCGGCGACCTCTGCGCCGTCGATCAGGGCGGCGACCTGCCAGCCGTAGGTGGCGCCGCCGACGCCCGGCTTCAGCGCGATCTCGTAGCCCGAGATCCGCGCCTGCTCGGCGCCTTCCTTGCGGTAGAGCTCGCGGTAGCGACGCGGATGGATCGGATCGTAGCCCGGGATGTAGAACACCCGGCGCCGCGCCACCTCCTGCGCCGCCCGCGGCGCGCCTGCTGCCTGTGGGTCGTTGCCCATGATCCCTGCCCTCTTTTGGCGATCCTGTCGCTAACAGGCCGCGAGGGCAAGACTAAGGCCGGATCTAGGCCGCCTCAGCCGAGCTCGCCGAGCGCCGGGAAGGTCTCGAGCAGCCAGAACGAGAAGGCCGAGAACGCGCCGGTGAGCAGCGCGAGGCCCACGGCGATGAGCAGCACGCCCATGACCTTCTCGATCAGCCCCATGTGGCGCTTGAGACGGTTCATCACCCCCATGGCGCGGCTCAGGAACACCGCCGCCAGCAGGAACGGCAGGCCGAGCCCCGCGGCATAGACCGCGAGCAGCGCGGTGCCACGCGCCACCGAGGCCTCGGAGGCGGCCATCGACAGGATCGCGCCGAGCTGCGGCCCGATGCAGGGCGTCCAGCCGAAGGCGAAGGCGAGCCCGAGGATATAGGCGCCGAAGGCCGAGCCGCCGGCATCGCCGGTCTCGATCCGCGCCTCGCGGTCGAGGAAGGGAATGCGGAAGACATGCAGGAAATGCAGCCCGAAGACGATCACCACCACGCCCGAGATCCGCGCCAGCAGGATCTGGTTCTGCAGGAAGAACATTCCCAGCCAAGAGGCGGTGAAGCCCAGCAGCACGAAGACCGTGCTGAGCCCCAGCACGAAGAACAGCGCCGCGGTGAAGGCGCGCAGGCGGGCGCGGCCGCCGGCCTCCATCTCGGCGATCGAGACACCGGACATGAAGGCGAGATAGGGCGGCACGATCGGCAGCACGCAAGGCGACAGGAACGAGATGATCCCCGCGGCGAGCGCCACGAACATGGCCGGCAGAAGGCTGGCGTCGATGAGGTCGATTCCGAACATATGCCTTCGATAGAAGATAACCCGGCCCGCGTCACGTGGCGTGGGGTCACATCCCCGTAGGCGGGCTGAAACCTGGCCCAGCCCCCGCAATGCGAAACGGCCCCGGAGGATCTCCGGGGCCGTTCCTGTCATCCGTGCTGCGGCTCGGGCTCAGCGCCCGATCGACCACCAGCCACGACGCTTGGGCTTGTCATCCGCCTCGGCCTCGACGGGCTCGGGAACCGTCTCGGGCTCCGGGGCCGGCTCTGCCTCGGGTGCCACCGGAGCGATCGCCTCAGCCGCCTCGGCGGGGGCCTCCTCCGCCGCTTGCGCAGCGTCTTCGGCCTGTTCCGGCTCTGCCTCGGGGGCCGCCTCGGCCACCGGCTCGGGCTGGACCTCGGTCTCGACCGGCGCGGGCGCTTCGGCCTCGGGAGCCTGCGCGACCTCGGCCTCGGGCTGGGCTTCGATGACCGCCGCGCCATCTGCCTGCGGCTCCGGAGCAGCCGCATCCTCGGCCGCCGGTGCCGGCTCGGAGGCCTCGACCACGGCAGCGCCGGCGGTCTCTTCCGCGCGCGCATCGGTGGCGCCCTCAGCGGGTGCCTCGGCTGCGGCGACCTCGCCTTCGGCGGCGTCGCTCACCGCGTCGGCCTTGGGCTTGCGCGACCGCGAACGGGTGCGGGTCCGCTTGGGCTTGGCCGGGGTCTCCTCGGCCTCTGCCGGAGCGGGCGCTGCCTCTTCGCTCACCGCCTCGCCGGCCTCTTCCGTCGCGGCGTCGGACGGCTCATCCTTGCGGAACTCGCCGTTGTCGTCATCGCCGCTCTCGGAGCCGTTCTCGCCCTCACCGTTCGACTTCTTCGAGCGCGAGCGGCGGCGACGACGGCGACGCTTCTTGGGCTTGCCCTCGTCGTCCCCGTTGTCCCCGGTCTCGCCGTTGCTGTCCGAGCCGGCATCGCTGCCGCTCTCGGTCGCGCCGGTGTCTTCGACGATCTCGTCCTCGTCCTCCGCCTCGGCGGCGGCGTCCTCGTCGATCTGGTCCATCAGGGAGGTGTCGACCGAGACCACCGGCGCCACGACTTCGGCGACGTTGCGGGTGGCGGTCTTGAACTTCTCCAGGGTGAAGTCCGGCGAGACGAGGTGCAGGTCGCCCTCGATGCGCACGGCCATGCCGTAGCGCGCCTCGATCATCGCCACGTGCTCACGCTTCTGGTTCATCAGGTAGTTGGCGATGCCCACAGGCACCTTGACCAGAACCTCGCGCGAGCGGCGACGGGTGCCCTCTTCCTCGATCTGGCGCAGGATGTTGAGCGCCATGTTGTCGTCGGAGCGGATCAGACCGGTGCCATGGCAGGCCGGGCACGGCTGCGTGGTGGCCTCGATCATGCCCGGACGCAGGCGCTGGCGCGACATCTCGAGCAAGCCGAAGCCGGAGATCCGGCCAACCTGGATGCGGGCGCGATCGGTCTTGAGCTTGTCCTTGAGCTTTTTCTCGACGGCAGCGTTGTTCTTGCGCTCTTCCATGTCGATGAAGTCGATCACGATCAGACCGGCCAGGTCGCGCAGGCGCAGCTGGCGGGCCACCTCCTCGGCGGCCTCGAGGTTGGTCTTGAGCGCGGTCTCCTCGATCGAGCCTTCCTTGGTGGCGCGGCCGGAGTTGACGTCGATGGCGACCAGCGCCTCGGTCACGCCGATGACGATATAGCCGCCGGACTTGAGCTGCACGGTCGGGTTGAACATCGAGCTCAGGTAGCTCTCGACCTGGTAGCGCGCGAAGAGCGGCATCGGGTCGGCGTAATGCTTCACGTTCTTGGCGTGGGACGGCATGATCATCTTCATGAAGTCTTTGGCGATGCGGTAGCCGCGGTCGCCTTCCACATGAACCTCGTCGATCTCGCGATTGTAGAGGTCGCGGATCGAGCGCTTGATGAGGTCGCCTTCCTCGTAGATCTTCGCCGGCGCGACGCTCTGCAGCGTGAGGGCGCGGATCTGCTCCCACAGGCGCTGGAGATATTCGTAATCGCGCTTGATCTCGGTCTTGGTGCGCTTGGCACCGGCGGTCCGGATGATCAGGCCCGCGCCCTTGGGCACATCGATCTCGGTGGCGATCTGCTTGAGCTTGGAGCGGTCGGCGGCGTTGGTGATCTTGCGCGAGATGCCGCCACCACGGGCGGTGTTGGGCATCAGGACGCAGTAGCGGCCGGCCAGCGACAGGTAGGTGGTGAGCGCCGCGCCCTTGTTGCCGCGCTCTTCCTTGACCACCTGCACCAGCATGATCTGGCGCACCTTGATGACTTCCTGGATCTTGTACTTGCGCGGCCGCGGCTTGCGCTTGGGACGGATCTCTTCCTCGGTGTCGTCGTCGGCCACCGACTCGATGCTGTCTTCGGCGCTGACGCGGTCATCGTCATCGTCATCGTCGCCATCCTCGGCGTCGTCCTCGGCACCGTCGTCCGTCAACTCGGCCTCGGGCGCCGGAGCGACCTCCGCCTCTGCCTCGGTGCCCGCCACGGCCTCATCGCCCGCGTCCGCAGGCTCTTCGGTCACGGTGTCGACGGACGGCGCGGCTTCCGCGGCCACGGTGTCGCCGTCGGCATCCGCCGACGCGGCGTCGGCAGTCTCCTCACCGATCTCGTCCTCGCCGAGATCGATGGTTTCCATGCCCTTGATCTCGGAGGGATCCGCGGTGGCGGTCTTGTCGTCCGAACGGGTCTTCTCGGCCCGCGAGGAGCTGCGCGAGCGCGAGCGGCGCGACCGCGACCGCTTCGACTTGGGTTGGTCTTCCTCTTCCTCGGCCTCGGCGGCGAGCGCCGCCTCCTCTTCCATCAGGGCCTGACGGTCGGCGACCGGGATCTGGTAATAATCGGGGTGGATCTCGGAGAAGGCGAGGAACCCGTGGCGGTTGCCGCCGTAATCCACGAAGGCCGCCTGAAGCGAGGGCTCCACACGCGTCACCTTCGCGAGATAGATATTGCCGGCTAGTTGCCGCTTGTTCTCCGATTCAAAGTCGAATTCCTCGACCTTGTTTCCGTCCACCACCACGACGCGGGTTTCCTCCGCGTGGGTGGCGTCGATGAGCATCTTCTTTGCCATGTTGTCCGTCTGCACGGCGCATGCGCGCCTTCCCCTGGCGGGTGAAGGCGCGTTGCGGCGTGGCTTGTCTGGGCGAGTTGCGGCGCGCAGGCACGGGAAGGCAATCTGCCTTCGCCCGGGTGCCTCGTCTGCGTCGCACGCGTCATCGCGGTTCTTCTCCGACGCTCGTCCGCGTGTCGCGTCCGGCGCCTGTTTGCGGCCCGTCGCCATTGGGCGGTCCGGGCGGTCTTCGGTTGGCCTTGCGGCCCGATCGGTCTGCTCCGGGTCCTTTGGAGGGGACGCGCCGGAGCAGCGAAACTCTGGGGGCTGCCGTCGCGCGGAAGCCTACCCGACAGCATAAGGGATGGGGTGTGGAAAAGACAATATGGAATGTGAATACCGGCAGAGATCGCGCGCCGCTTCGCTGCAGGGTGATGCAACTTCCCCGGCCCCGCCGCGTTGGGTGCAGACTGCCCGGCATCGGGCGCCCCTGGAAGACAGAAGGAAAGGAACGGCAGATGATCAACAAATCCGCATCGGCGAACTGGAAGGGCGGCCTCAAGGACGGCACCGGCACCATCTCGACGGAGTCCGGCGTGCTCGACGAGGTCAACTACGGCTTCAAGAAGCGCTTCGAGGGCGAGCCCGGCTCCAACCCCGAGGAGCTGATCGCTGCCGCCCATGCCAGCTGCTTCTCGATGGCGCTCAGCATGATCCTCGGCGATGCCGGCTTCACCGCCGACGACATCTCGACCAAGGCGGTGGTGTCGCTGGAAAAGAAGGACGACGGCTTCGCGGTCACCAAGAGCCACCTGACCGTCACCGCGAAGGTGCCGGAGGCCACGGCGGAGGATTTCGCCAAGGCCGCCGAAACCGCCAAGGCAAATTGCCCGATCTCGAAGCTGCTCGACACCGAGATCACCATGGACGCCACGCTGGCGTGAGCATGACGGGCGGAGGGGGCGCTGCCCCCTTCGCGCGCCGGGGCGCGCTTACCCCCGGGATATTTGTGGCCAGAAGAAACACGGGGCATGGCGCTCCTGGTTTCTTCTGGCCTTAAATATCCCCGCCGGAGGCATCCGAGGGTGACGTCAGCCGAAGGCCTTGAGGCGCTTGATGAGCGACGAGGTGTCCCAGCGGCCACCGCCCATCTGCTGCACATCCTTGTAGAACTGGTCGACCAGAGCGGTGACCGGCAGGGCGGCACCGATCTCTTCCCCGGTGGCGAGGCAGATGGCGAGATCCTTGCGCATCCAGTCGACCGCGAAACCATGCTCGAACTGATCGTCGAGCATCGTCTCGTAGCGGTTGACCATCTGCCACGAGCCGGCAGCGCCACCGCCGATCACGTCGACCACCGCGCGGCCATCGATGCCGGCCTTCTCGGCGAAGGCGAGCCCCTCGGAAAGGCCCTGAACGAGGCCCGCGATGCAGATCTGGTTGACCATCTTGCATTTCTGCCCGGCGCCGCTGTCGCCGATGCGCTTGCAGAGCTTGGCATAAGCGTCGATCACCGGAGCGGCGCGGTCGTAATCGGCCTGGTCGCCGCCGCACATCACCACCAGCTGTCCGTTCTCGGCCCCCGCCTGGCCACCGGAGACCGGCGCATCCACGAAGCCCGCGCCCTGCTCCTTCGCGATGGCATAGAGCTCCTGCGTCACCATCGAGCTGACCGTGGTGTGATCGACGAAGAGCGCGTTTTCGCCCATGCCGGCAAAGGCGCCATCATCGCCAAGGCAGACCGAGCGCAGGTCGTCGTCATTGCCGACGCAGGCCATGACGAACTCCGCGCCTGCCGCCGCCTCGCGCGGGGTCGCGGCCATCGCACCGCCATGCTCGGCCAGCCATTTCTCGGCCTTGGCCGTGCTTCGATTATAGACCGTGACCTCGTGACCCGCCGCCGCCATGTGGCCGGCCATCGGATATCCCATCACCCCAAGACCCAGGAACGCGCATTTCGCCATGGGTAAACCTCCCGTTATCGCTGTGCTTTGCACTTTGTCGCCGCTGCCCCGCCCCTTGGCAAGGGGGCGGCGGCGCGCTAAGCCCCCGGAAACCGGACAGCGGGGGTTTTCCCAATGGCGACACTCTTTCGATGGCTCCTGAGATTTGCCTCGATGGCGATCATGCTGTCGGTGATCGTGGTGCTGCTGGTCTATTACCTCGCCTCGCGCTCGCTGCCCGAGTATGACAAGGATCTCGCCGTGGCGGGCGCCGCGGCAGAGATCGAGATCGTGCGCGACAACGCCGCGGTGCCGCATATCTTCGCGGGCAGCGACGCGGACGCCTATTTCGGCCTCGGCTACGCCCATGCGCAGGACCGCATGTGGCAGATGGTGCTCATGCGGCGAACCGCGCAGGGCCGGCTTTCCGAGGTCTTCGGGCGGCGCACGCTCGACACCGACATCCTGATGCGCCGGCTCGATCTCTACACCGCCGCCACCCGCTCGGTCTCTGTGCAGGACGCGGAGACCAGCGCGGCGCTGCGCGCCTATGCCGCCGGGGTCAACGCCCGCATCGCCGAGATCAACGACCAGAGCCTGGGGCGCGGGGCGCCGGAGTTCTTCCTGTTCAACGCCCCCGTGGCCCCCTGGCAGCCGGCGGATTCGCTGGCCGTCATCAAGCTGATGGCGCTGCAGCTCTCGGGCCAGTTCCGCGACGAGATCCTGCGCGCCCGCACCTCGCTGCTGCTGCCCGATCCCGACCGGCTGGCCGACATCCTGCCCGACATGCCCGGGCAAGGCACCGCCGCCCTGCCGGACTATGCCAGCCTGTTTCCCGGCCAAATCATGCCGCGCTTTGCCGCCGCCAGCGAGCCCCCGCGCGACGCGCTCTCGCCGGTGCCCGAGCGCGGGCTCGCGGGCGCCTCCAACGCCTTCGCCGCCGCCCCCGACCGCTCTGCCGGCGGTGGCACGCTGCTGGCCAACGATCCGCATCTCGGCCTCACCGCGCCCTCGACCTGGTATCTCGCACGGCTGCAGCTTTCCGGCGGCGGCGTCATCGGCGGCACCATCCCCGGCGTGCCGGCGGTGATGCTCGGGCGCTCGCAGGATCTCGCCTGGGGGCTGACCTCCTCCTATCTCGACGACCAGGACCTGCATATCGAGGAGCTGAACCCGGAGAATTCCGAGCAGTACCGCACCCCCGAGGGCTGGGCCCGGTTCCGTACACGGCGCTCGATCATCGAGATCAAGGACGACGCGCCGGTCACCGTCACCCTGCGCTGGACCGAGAACGGCCCGGTGCTGCCGCGCAGCCGCTTCGATCTCGAGACCATCACGCCCCCGGGGCATGTCGTGAGCCTGAGCTGGACGGCGCTTTCGGAAGACGACAGCTCGATGAGCGCCGCCATCGGGCTGATGCGCGCGGGCAGCGTCGAGGACGCGCTGGAGAGCAGCGGACGCTTCGTCGCGCCGTCGCAGATGCTGACGCTGATCGACCGCGACAGCATCGCCATGAAACTCATCGGCGCGATGCCGGCGCGCGATCCGGCACATCAGAGCCAGGGCCGCCTGCCCTCGCCCGGCTGGATCGAGGCCAACCGCTGGCAGGGCACCCTGCCCGACACCGCCAACCCGGTCTGGACCGAACCCGCCGGCGGCATCGTCGGCAACACCAACAACAAGATCATCGACCGCCCCTTCCCGCTGCATGTCAGCTACGACTGGGGCGACAGCCAGCGCGTGCAGCGCTGGACCCAGCTGATGCAGGGGCGGCAGGTGCACACCCGTGACAGCTTCATCGAGGCGCAGCTCGACACCGTCTCGCCTGCGGCGCGCACGCTGCTGCCGCTGATCGGGCGCGACCTGTGGTACACCGGCGAAGCGGCGCCCGACGGCACCCCCGAGCGCCGGCGCCAGCGCGCGCTCGACCTGCTCGCCAACTGGAACGGCGAGATGAACGAGCATATGCCGGAGCCGCTGATCTATGCCGCCTGGGTGCGGGCGCTGCAGGAGCGGCTGATCCGCGACGAGCTCGGGCCGCTGGCGGAGCGCTTCAACCACGTCGAGCCGCTGTTCATCGAGCGGGTGTTCCGCAATGTCGACGGCGCCTCGGTCTGGTGCGACGTGATCCGCTCGGTGGTTGTCGAGACCTGCAGCGACATCGCCCGGCAATCGCTCGACGACGCGCTGGTGTGGATCGGCGAGACCTATGGCGGCTCGCTTGAGAGCCTGCGCTGGGGCGACGCGCACCAGGCGCTGCACGCGCATTCTGTGCTGGGCGAGATCCCGGTGCTGCGCCATTTCGTCAACATCCGGCAAAACACCAGCGGCGGCGATTTCACCCTCGAGCGCGGGCTCACCTCCGGGCGCGACCCGGAGCCCTTCCTCAACATCCACGCGGCGACCTATCGCGGCGTCTACGATTTCGCCGACCCGGATTCGTCGGTCTTCATCTCGTCGACCGGACAGTCGGGGCATTTCCTGTCGCGCCATTACGACGATCTCGGCACGCTCTGGCGGCGCGGCGAATACATCCCCATGTCACTCGACGCCGACCTGGCGCGGGCGGCCTCGATCGGGGTGACGCGGCTGATCCCGGAATGAACACGAAAAAACCGGGCGAGACCCATCTTGCGCCTGCGGATGCGCGCGCAATCGCGCGCGCGGCGCTGGCCCAGGCGCGGCCCGGTGTGGATTTCGGGCTGGGCTGCCTGAAGAACACCGAACAGGCGCAGCGCGCGCAGGTGTTCTGCGCCTGCTCACCCGAGGAGCGGCTGGTGGTGAAGGTCTACGCGCCGAGCTCGGCGGAGAAGGCCCGCGCCCAGGCGGCGCGGCAGCGCGCTGTCATTGCGGACTGGCCCGAGGGCGCGCCGGAGGTGCTGTTCTTCGACGAAGCGCGGCGGGTCGTGGGCATGGCCTATGCGGACGGACCGAGCCTTGCGACGCTGCTGCCAAAGCTCTCGCCGGACGAGGCCGCGCGACGGCTAAAGGCGGCGGGGCACTGGATCGGGCGGTTTCACGGGCTGACGCGAGAGGCGCACCCGCTGCGCCCCAAGGGGCAGATCGCCTGGCTTCACCGGCTGCTGGAGCAGCACGAGAGCGGCGCGCGTGCCTTCCCGGAGATCGACGCCTTCCGGGACGAGGTGGCGCGGCTCGAGGCGATGTTCGGCGCCGTGCGCGGTACGCCCTCGCAGCGCGCGGTGACCCATCGCGACCTGCATCTGGCCAATCTCATCGCCACGCACGACGGGCTGGTGGGGCTCGATTTCGAGAACGACAAACCCGACGAGCCGCTGCGCGACCTGGTGGCGCTGCTGATCGACGCGCTGGCACTGTCCGGCTATCCCGAGGCGCTCGAGCATCACGCCGCGGCGCTCTCCAAGGGCTACGGGCCGGTCGGGAGCACGCCGGAGGCGGTAATCTTCCTGCAGCGGCTGTTCGCGCTCGGGGTCTGGGCCAACACCCCGCCCGAGCCCTCCCGGCGGCAGACGGCGCGCTATCTCGCTGCGCGGCAGCTCCTCGCACCCGAGCGGGCGCTCTTCGCCAGCTGAGCGCCCGGCTCAGCCCTGGTCGCGGCCGATGATCTCGCGCAGGGCATCGCGCTTCAGAACGAAGAGCGCGCCCGCCGCCACCAGCCCGAGCCCGAGCGTCATCAGGCTGGCGAGGATCACCGTCTCGACCCGCTCCACCGCCAGCACGTCGATGTCGGAGATCAGCGAGAGCATCTCGAGGATGGTGAAGGTGAGCAGCGCGGTGCCCACGAAGGAGCTGCGCGGGATGAAACGGAAGGCGATGGGGAAGCAGGCGAGCGCCAGCGCGATGGTCAGCCATTCGGGCGGCGTGAGCAGCGTCAGCGCCACTGAAGCCGCCGCCCCCAGCAGGGTTGCCAGCGTGCGGATCAGGCTGCGCGAGAACAGCGCGCCATAGGGCGGCATCGACAGGATCACGAAGGTCAGCGGCAGCCAGAAGCCATGCGTGCCGAAGGCGCGCTGGCCGAGCCAGACCGCGCTCACCAGCCCGATCCCGAAGATCACCCCGAAGGTGAAGCTGTAGACCCGGCTCACCCGCTTCGGCGGGTCGGGCACGCCGACCTTCGAAGCCAGCGAGGTGATCGAAAGGCTCCAGACCATGCCGCCGAGATAGATCGCGAAGAGCAGCGGCAGGTTGTCGGACGGGATGAGCGGCGAGGTGAAGAGCGTCCAGGTGAGCAGCGCCCGCATCGCCGGGCGCGCCAGCCGGTGATGCGCCGCGATGGCGGTCATCGCCGCGAGGCAGCCCGCCACCATCAGCGCCATGACCGGATCGCCGATCGCCACCATGCCGCCGAGCCCGGTGACCAGCGTCGCCAGCAATGCGACCGGTGCGCCGCCCTCGCGCGCCGCCAGATGCGCCGGCATCGCCGCGGCGAAGGCCGCCATGCCGATCGGTCCGAAGGCGAGCACAGCGGCCAGCGGCGGCACCGCCACCGCCAGCATCATCGTCGCCACGTCGGACCACGCCATCAGCCGCGGGCCGTCGATGAACCACGCGGTTGCTCGGCTGTGCTCGGCCATATCCGGGTTCCGTCTGTCTGATCTGCCTGATCTGTCGGAGCCGAGGCTAGCACGCCGCGCGCGACGCGCCAGCCCCACCCTGTCTCAGAGGGTCTCGAACTGGGCGCGGTCCTTGGCGGACCAACGCACCTGGAGGACGAAGCCGTCCTCGTCCTGGGCCTCGCCCTTCACAAGGCCCTTCTTGAACAGCCACGAGCGCCGCTTGCCGTCGTCGAAGGCCAGGTGCAGTTCTTCCTCGAGGGTCTCGCCCTGCAGCCGCTCGGTGATCGCCTCGAGCATGGTGTCGAGCCCTTCGCCGGTGATCGCGGAGACCGCGAAGATCTGCTCCTCGCGGGCGGCGCGCTGCAGCACCGCGTCATGCTCCTCGGGGGCGAGCCGGTCGGTCTTGTTCCAGAGCTCGACCAGCGGCACCTCCTCGTCGACGCCCAGACTGTCGAGGATCGCGGCCACGTCGGCGGCCTGCTCCTCGGTGTTGGGGTGCGAGATGTCGCGCACATGCACGATGATGTCGGCCGCCAAGACCTCTTCGAGCGTGGCGCGGAAAGCCGCGACGAGCTCGGTCGGCAGGTCGGAGATGAAGCCCACCGTGTCGGACAGGATCACCTCGATACCGGTGGGCAGCTTCACCGCCCGCATCGTCGGGTCGAGCGTGGCAAAGAGCATGTCCTTGGCCATGACCTCGGCCCCGGTGAGCCGGTTGAAGAGCGTCGACTTGCCGGCGTTGGTGTAGCCCACCAGCGCCACGATCGGGAACGGCACCTTGGCGCGCGCCTTGCGATGCAGGTCGCGGGTCTTGACCACGCGCTCAAGCTGACGGCGCAGCCGTACCAACTGCTCGTCGATGGCGCGCCGGTCGGCCTCGATCTGGGTTTCGCCGGGGCCGCCGACGAAGCCGAGCCCGCCGCGCTGCCGTTCGAGGTGGGTCCAGGCCCGGACCAGCCTTGTGCGCTGGTAGCTCAGCGCTGCCATCTCGACCTGCAGAACACCTTCTCGGGTGGCAGCGCGGTCGGAGAAGATCTCGAGGATCAGGCCGGTCCGGTCGAGCAGCTTGACCTTCCATTCCTTCTCGAGATTGCGTTGCTGCACCGGGGACACCGGGCCATCGACCAGCACCAGCTCGACCTCGGCCTCCTGGATCTGCTCGCGCAGTTCCTCGATCTTGCCGGTGCCGAAGAGATGTCCGGGATGGGGATCGCGCAGCGGCACAACGGCGCTGCCAACGATCTCGAGATCGGGAAGCGCGGCGGCCAGCGCCACGGCTTCCTCGAGCGCCATGTCCGCGTCGCGCCGATCCCGGTCGGAGCGGATGTCAGGATGCAGGACCCAGGCGCGGGTCACATGCGTTGCGTGTTCTTTCAATCGTTGCCGTCGCCGTCATAGAGGTTGATCGGCTGCGACGGCATGATGGTCGAAATCGCATGCTTGTAGACAAGCTGAGACTGGCCATCACGGCGCAGCAGCACGCAGAAATTGTCAAACCAGGTGATAACCCCCTGAAGTTTGACGCCGTTTATCAGAAAAACCGTAACCGGAACCTTGGTTTTGCGGACGTGATTAAGGAATGCATCCTGCAGGTTCTGTCTGTCCGAAGCCATTGAAATTGCCTTTATTCTTGCTCTTTGCCGCTTTGCGACCTTCCCTCGTTTGGTCGAGTATGTATCGCGTGCAAGGGAACTTCCAGTGTAAAAATAGGGCCGTAGCCCTGTGGCCGCGCGCGTTCTTGCCGTCTGACCGCCCGAGATGCAAGCCACACGGGAGCACCATGCCGCCGCTGACCTGCGGGCAGGGCTGCCACGCCACCGCTCCGGAGAGCGGCGCAGGCTGGTTCAGTCGCGCCACAACCCGGGCGTGAGAAGCACGATGATCGCCAGAAGCTCGAGCCGCCCCAGCACCATCGCAGCCGCGAAGGTCAGCTTGGCGCCGGCCCCGAGCCCGGCCAATTCCACCGGCATCTCGGCCGCCGCGCGCACCAGCGGGCCGCAATTCGTCAGCCCCGCGATGGTGATCACCATGGCGTTCTCGAAATCCAGCCCAAACAGGCTGAAGACCAGCGAGATGGCGGCGATCGACATTGCGAACATCATGAAGAACACCCAGGCGATGAATGCACCCTGCCGCCGCATTCGCCGCGCCATGACGCCGGAATGGCCGACCGAATGCGGATGCACCAGCCGCTCGAGCTCGCGCTTGCCGGCAAGGAACAGCGCGTAGATCCGCAGCAGCTTCACGCCGCCGGCGGTGGTCGCCACGCCGCCACCCATGATCGCCAGCCCCATCAGCATCAGCCCCGGGGTCTCGAGCCCCGACCAGCTGCGCGCCTCGGCCCAGTCGGCGCTGACGAAGCCGGTGGTCGACAGGAAGGACAGCGCCGTGAAGATGCCGCCCCAGAGCGCCCGCAGCCCGAGCAGCAGGTTCTGCTCCTCGCCGACATCGAAGGCGGCGATCCAGTGGCGCAGGAACAGCAGCGCCGGCACCACGATGACCAGCGCCAGCCCCATGCGGAACTCGGGATCCTCGCGCAGGCCGGGCCGGTAGGAGGCGCCGGTATCGCCGGAGAAGGTCAGCCGCGACAACGCGAAGAACAGGAAGCAGAACACGATCATCTCGCCGGCGATGCCCGACGGCGCCTTCAGCGGCGCCGACATCGGCGAGATGCCCGAGGTCGCCATCGTCGACATGGCGTGGCTCACCGCCACCAGCGGCGGATCCCCGGCGACCATCAGCATGATCCAGAGCGCCAGCGTCAGCCCGCAATAGATCGGCACCAACATCCGCGCGGTGACCGAAAGCCGCTCGGCCGGGTCCGACAGGTCGCGCCGGGAGGCCCCGGCGTCGACGCTCTGCCCCGGCTCGCCCCGGGCGGTGATCTCGAAGCCGCCGAGGGTCAGCGGGGCGAGGATCGCCGCCGCCGCCACCCACATCAGAAGCCCGCCGAGCCAGCCCACCTGGGCGCGCCAGAGATGCTCCGCCGCCGACAGGCGCTGCGCGTCGAACAGAGTCGCGCCGGTGGTGGTGAAGCTCGAGACCATCTCGAAGAAGGCGTTGAGGAAGCTGGTGTTGCGCACCGCCTCGTGGAACGGCACCGCCATCACCGCCGGCAGCACGATGAACGCCGTCATCAGCGCCAGCAGCTGGCGCGAGGCGTTGCGGTTGTGCCGCCGTGTGGCCTGGGCGATGGCGATCAGCACCGTCAGCACCAGCCCAACGATCGCGGCGTAGAAGAAGCTGCGCGCGTCGTGATACTCGGCATCCGCCAGCGACACCGCCGCCGGCAGGATCATCGAGGCGCAGGCAATCCCGGTGAGCAGGAGCAGCAGCGGCGTTCGGGCAAGCGCGCGCATCGGCCTAGAAGAAATCGATCGAGACCTGGAGCAGCCGCTCGACCTGCGCCACGTCCTTGGCCAGCGCGAAGATCACCACGCGGTCGCCATCCTCGATGCGCAGATCGCCGGTGATCTTGACCACTTTGTCCTCCTTGCGCACCGCCCCCACCAGAACGCCTTCCGGGAAATCGATTTCGCGGATCATCTTGCCCGCCAGCGACGAGGTCGAGAGCACCTCCGCCTCGATCACCTCGGCCTCGGCATCGCCGATCGAGTAGACCGAGCGCACCCGGCCGTGGCGGATGTGGCGCAGGATCGAGCTCACCGTGGTGGCGCGCGGGTTGATATAGGCATCGACCCCCAAGGGCTCCATCAGCGGCACCATGGTGGGATCGTTGACCAGCGCGATGGCCATCGGGCAACCCGCGGCCTTGGCGCGCACCGCCGCCAGCATGTTGGTCTTGTCGTCATCGGTGACGCAGAGCACCGCGTCAGCACGGTCGATCCCGGCCTCGGCAAGCAGCGCCGCGTCGAGACCGTCACCGTGCAGCACGATGGTCCGCTCGAGCGCGTCGGCGGCGCGCTCGGCGCGCTTGCGGTCGCGCTCGATGACCTTGGCGCGAATGCGCTCGGTGCGCTTCTCCAGCGCGCTGGCGACCGCGAGGCCGACATTGCCGCCACCGATCACCACCACCCGCTCCTGCTTTCGCAGCGACTTGCCGAAGATCTCGAGGGTGCGGCGGATGTCCTCGCGATGCACCACCACGTAGCAGGAATCGCCGACGAAAAGCTGGTCGCCCGGCTCGGGCGCGAAGAGCGTGCCCTCGCGGCGCACGCCCACCACCACGGCGCGCAGGGTCGAGAACAGGTCGGAGAGCTGGCGCAGCGGCGTGTTCACCACCGGGCAATCATCGTCGATGGTCAGGCCGAGCAGCTGGGCATCGCCCTGCAGGAAACGCTCGGTGTCGAAGGCCGCCGGCGCCGACAGGCGCTGCTGCGCCGCCTCGGCGACCTCGCGCTCGGGGCTGATCACCACGTCGATCGGCATGTGATCGCGGCGGTAGAGGTCGGAATAGATCGCGGTGAGGTAGGATTGCGAGCGCAGCCGAGCCACCTTGCGCGGGATCGCGAAGATCGAATGGGCCACCTGGCAGGTGACCATGTTGACCTCATCGGAATGGGTGGCCGCGATGATCATGTCGGCATCGCGCGCGCCGGCCTTTTCCAGCACATCCGGGTAGGACGCAAAGCCGGCGATGCCCTGCACGTCGAGCGTGTCGGTGGCGCGGCGGACGAGATCGGGGTTGCTGTCGACGACGGTGACGTCGTTGCGCTCGCCCGAGAGGTGCCGGGCGATCTGCCAGCCGACCTGCCCCGCCCCGCAAATGATGACCTTCATCCGTTCCTCGTGAATGGCCCAAGACGTCTCGCTGGCATGACACGGGCGCGCGAGAGGGTCAACGGGCGGCTGTCGCGGCGCCCCGGGTGACGGAGACGCTGTGGCGCGGCTGCGGGGTTTGCGGGCGATGGCCGCGGTCGGGCCGCCCCGGCGAAGGTGGTCGGCGTGGCGGGCGATCCGCCGGTGAGGGGCGCTGCCCCTCACACTCCCCGGGATATTTTCGGCCAGAAGAAGGGGTTGCGGCCGGGTGGGGAGCGGTGCGCTCTGCTGCGGGGCCGGTGCGGTGGCGAGGGCGGTGCCGACGAGGGACGCTGCCCATCGCTCTCCTCGGGATATTTGCGGCCAGAAGAAGGGGTTGGGGACTGGGTGGGGAGCGGTGCGCTCTGTTGCGGGGGCCGGTGCGGTGGCGAGGGCGGTGCCGACGAGGGGCGCTGCCCATCGCGCTCCTCGGGATATTTGCGGCCAGAAGAAGGGGTTGGGGGCTGGGTGGGGAGCGGTGCACTCTGCTGCGGGGGCCGGTGCGGTGGCAAAGGCGGTGCCGACGAGGGGCGCTGCCCCTCGCGCTCCCCGAGGTATTTGGGAACCAGAGAAGAGGGGATGGGATGGGGTCAGAGACCAGCGCTGGCGCGGGCCTTCCAGCTTGCGTGCCAGGCGCGGACATCGGCGCGGGACTCCCAGCGGTAGTCGGGATCTTCTGCGGTGCGGCCGACCCAGAGCTGGCCCTGCCCGATGCGCCAGGGATCGAGCACCAGCCCCTCGGCCATCGGCTGGCCGCGGGCTGTGACGATCACCGTGGCGTGCTCGAGCTTGAGGTTGCGGGCATTGGCGATGGCGCGGTGCAGGTCGAGCGTGCGGAAGCCTTCGGCGGCGAGGCCGATCTCCAGCGCGTCGGCGAAATCCTGGCACACGCCCTTCTCGCGCAGCCCGTTGACGACCTTGAAATTGTGCACCAGCGGCGGATCGGTCACCTGCCAGGCGCGGGCGCGCTCGAGCGGCAGCTCGACCGCGATGCGGGCGGCGCGGGCGGCCTCGGCGGGATCCACCGCGGGGCCGAGCGCCAGCAGCGCCCGGGTCACCTCGGTGACCTGCGCCTCGCGCGCCCCGGGCGTGACCGTGGCCGGCGCGGGAGCGCCGCCCTGGCTCGAGACCGTGGCGCCGCAGCCCGCCAGCAGCAGCGCCAACGCCAGAGCGGTTGCTGCGCGGTGTGGCCGCTCAGCCTGCCTGCTGGACATGATCCTCGTCCACATAGGCCATGCGGCCGCCGGATTTCGAGCCCGTCACCACGCCCAGCGACTTCAGCTTGCGGTGCAGCGCCGACCGCTCCATGCCGACGAAGGCCGCGGTGCGGGAAATGTTGCCGCCGAAGCGGTTGATCTGGGTGAGCAGGTATTCCCGCTCGAAGGCCTCGCGGGCCTCGCGCAACGGCAGCGTCGCCAGCGTGCCCGAGAGCACCACGCGACCGTCGTCCTCGCCGCCCGAGGGCGCGTCCTGCGGCAGCTCGCGGGCCTCGATCGGCCCGGTGCCCTCGCCGAGGATCAGAACCCGCTCGACCAGGTTCTTGAGCTGGCGAACGTTGCCCGGCCAGACCATGGTCTGCATCAGCGCCACCGCGTCTTCCGAGAGCGGCCGCACCGGCAGGCCCTGGCTCTTGTTGCAGGCCTCGATGAAATGCGCCGCCAGCATCGGGATGTCCTCGCGCCGGTCCTCGAGGCTCGGCACCGCGATCGGCACCACGTTGAGCCGGTGGTAGAGCTCCTGGCGGAAGCGGCCGGCATCGATCTCGGCCTCGAGATCGCGGTTCGTCGAGGAGATCACCCGCAGGTCGACGCGGACCTTGTCGGAGCCGCCGACCCGGGTGAAGGACTGGTCGACCAGCACGCGCAGGATCTTCGACTGCGTGCCGCCGGGCATGTCGGCGACCTCGTCGAAATAGATCACCCCGCCATGGGCCTGCTCTAGAAGGCCGGGCTCGATGCCGCGCTCGGGGCTCTCGCGGCCGAACAGCACCTCCTCCATGGTCTCGGGCTCGACGCCGGCGCAGTTCACCGTCACGAAAGGCGCCTGGGCACGGCCGGAATTGGCGTGGATGTAGCGCGCCGCCACCTCCTTGCCGGAGCCCGCCGGGCCGGTCAGCATCACCCGTCCGTTGGATTTCGTGACCTTATCGAGCTGGCTCACTAGGGCGCGGAAGGCGGCGCTGTCACCGACCATCTGCGCCACCTCGGTCTCTCGGCGCTTGAGCTTCTGGTTCTCGCGGCGCAGGCGCGAGGTTTCCATGGCACGGCGGATCACCACCAAGAGCTGGTCGATGTTGAACGGCTTCTCGATGAAGTCGTAGGCGCCCTGCTTGATCGCCGCCACGGCGATCTCGATATTGCCGTGGCCCGAGATGATGATGATCGGGATGTCGGGGTTGTCGCGCTTGACGGTCTTGAGGATGTCGATGCCGTCCATCTTGCTGTCCTTGAGCCAGATGTCGAGGATCATCAGCCCGGGCGGCTCGGCGTTGACCTCGGCCATCGCCTCGGAGCTGTTGGCCGCCAGCCGGGTGCTGAAGCCCTCGTCCTCGAGGATGTCCCCGATCAGCTCGCGTATGTCGCGCTCGTCGTCGACGATCAGGATGTCGCTCATGTCTGCCCCTCTAACTCTGCAATGATCTTTTGCTGTTGTGCCGGATCCGCCGGCATCGACCCGAGCGGAAGGCGGATCACCGCCATCGCCCCGGCATGGGTGGCGCCCTCGAAGAGCGGCGCGTCCTCGAGGGCGAGGCTGCCGCCATGCTCCTCGATGATTTTCTTCACGATGGGCAGGCCGAGGCCGGTGCCCTTGTCGCGGGTTGTCACGTAAGGCTCGAACAGCCGCGCCCGGTCTTCCGGCAGGCCGATGCCATTGTCCATCACCCGGATCAGCGCCCGGCCATCCTCCTCGCAGAGGCTGACGCGGATCTCCGGGGCGTAGCCCTCGGGCGCACCGGCTTCGACAAGCGATTCAATGGCTTCGCCGGCATTCTTGATGATGTTGGTCAGCGCCTGCCCGATCATCGTGGCGTCGAGCTCGGCGGGCATCTCGGCCTCGGGCAGATCGACCTCGAAGCGCACGTCGGGCTGGCCGGTCTCCTGCAGGAGCACCGCGCCGCGCAGCAGGGCCACCACGTCTTCGGGGCGGCGCTCGGGCTCGGGCATGCGGGCGAACTTGGAGAACTCGTCGACGATGCGGCGCAGGTCTTCGGTCTGGCGCACGATGACCTCGGTCATCTGGTCAAGCTTCTCGGCATCCTCGCCTTCCATCTGGCGGCCGAACTTGCGCTTGATGCGCTCCGCCGAGAGCCGGATTGGGGTCAGCGGGTTCTTGATCTCATGCGCGATGCGGCGGGCGACATCGCCCCAGGCCGCCATGCGCTGCGCGCTCACAAGGTCGGTTACGTCGTCGAAGGCCACCACGTAGCCCTCGAGCGAGCCGTCGTCGCGGCGGCGCAGCGACATCCGCACCAGCAGGTGCTCGAGCCGGCCCTCGCGGCTGACCTTGACCTCTTCCTGCGCCGTCTCCTGCCCGCTCGCCATAAGCTTGTCGAAGAGCGCGCCGAACTCGGGCACGGCCACGGTGATCGGCACCTCGGACTTGGTCTCGTGCCAGCCCAGAAGGCGCTCGGCGGAGCGGTTGACGAAGGTCACGCGGCCGCTGTCATCGAGCCCGACCACGCCGGAGGTCACCGAGTAGAGCACGCTGTCGAAGAGGCGCTGGCGGCGCTCGATCTGGCGGGTATTCTCGAGCAGGGTCTCGCGCTGCGCCTTGAGCTGGCGGGTCATCTGGTTGAAGTAGCGCCCGAGCATCGAGATCTCGTCGTCGCCCTCTTCCTCCTTGACCTGCACGTCGAGATCGCCAGCGCCGACGCGCTGCGCCGCACCGGTGAGCCGGCCCACCGGGCGCGACAGGCGCTCGGCGAACCACAGCCCGAGCCAGATCGCCGCGAGGATCAGCAGTACGGCGAAGCCGAGATAGAGCAGCGCGAAGTCGAAGAGCCGGCGGCCGCGCTCGCTTTCCTGCTGCTGGTAGAACTGGGCGGTGGCCTGGGTTTCATCGAGCAGGTTCAGCAGGTTGCCGTCGACGGCGCGGCTGACATAGAGGTAGCGGTCGGTATAGGCATCGAGCGGGGTCAGCGCGCGCAACTCGTGATTGTCCCAGTCGGGGATCATCACCACGCCCTCGTCCTCGGCCAGCGCGATCTGTGCTATGGTAGGCTGCTCGTAATCGAACAGGTAGGAGCGCTCGCCGCGGGCACGGATCTCGCCGGAGCCGTCGATCACATAGGCTTCGCGCAGGCCGCGCTGCACCTGCCCCTGCCCCTGCGCGAGGATCTGGCGGATGTCGCCATCGTCGAAGGCGAAATTGGCGCGCCGGGCGCTGTCGACGAAGCGCGCCAGCGCCTCGACATCCTCGATCAGGCCGCGGCGCTGCTCTTCCTCATAGGCCTCGGCGGCGGCGAGCGAGGCGCCGACCACGTTCTGCACCCGGCTCGAGAACCAGGTCTCGAGCCCGACATTGATGGTGAGCACGGCGAACACCGCGACGGTGACCGTGGGCAGGAGCGCCATCAGCGCGAACACCCCGGTGAGGCGCAGGTGCAGGCGCGAGCCCGCCGATTGCGCCCGCCGGTCCGAGATCATCCGGGCGACGCGGGCCAGAACCAGCGTCACCAGCAGCAGCACATAGACCAGATCGGCAAGCAGAACGAGGCTGAGGCTCAGCTCCGTGCCCCGCCCGGTGTCGAGCGGGCCGAGGGCCACGAAGGTCAGAAGCGCCAGCACAGGCCCGAGGATCACGAGCCCCAGGGTCACCACGTTCTGGACCATGCGTTGCCGCCGCAGACGAGTCAGCTTTGACCACGCCGCGCTACGCGAGACTGTTTTCCGTGCCCGGATGGCCACAGGCCGACCTCATCCTGATGTGCTGCTCGATGCAGCGAACCGCCATATGCTGTGGCTTCTTCGCCGCTTTCACCGAAAGCGAAGCAGCGCGGCCACATCTATGTGGCCCTTTTACATCAGTTTGCGGCGGCGTGTCACGCGAATATCGAGGTCGGTGATCTTCTTTCGCAGCGTATTTCTGTTGATTCCCAAAAGATCGGCACATTTCGCCTGGTTGCCACCGGTGGCCTCGAGCGCGATCTCGATCAGCGGCGCCTCGACCTCCTTGAGGATGCGCGCATAGAGGCCCGGCGGCGGCAGCATGTTGCCGTGCAGGTCGAAATAGCGGCGCAGGTGGCGGGCCACCGAGGTGCCGAGCTTCTCGGCATCGCCGCCGCGCAGAATCGGGCCGGTATCGGGCTGGTTGCCCAGCACCGCCTCGACCTCGGGACGGCTGATCTCCTCGGCGCGGCTGGTCAGGCTCAGACGGCGCACCGAGTTCTCGAGCTGGCGCACGTTGCCGGGCCAGCTATAGGCACGGAAGAGCTCGGAGGCATCGGCCGAGAGCCAGCGCTTGGGCGCGCCCTCGCGCTCGGCGCGCGCAAGGAAGTGATCGGTCAGCAGCGCGATGTCCTCGACCCGCTCGCGCAAGCTCGGCACGTTGATCGTCGCGCCGGAGAGGCGGTAATAGAGATCCTGGCGGACGTGGCCCTCTTCCATCGCCTGCGCCAGATCGCCCTGCGAGGTCGCCATGAAGCGCGGCACGTGTTCGCCGGGGATATCCATCATCCGCACCACGCGGGCCTGGATCTCGTCGGGGATGTCGGTGATCTCGTCGATCAGCAGAGTGCCGCCCTTGACCCGCGCCAGCACCCGCGCCGGGCCCTCGAGATCCGACAGGTCGGCGCCGGTCACGGTGACGAAGGGCAGCGTGCGACGGTCGGAGAAATCGTGGATCGCGCGCGCGATCAGCGATTTCCCGGTGCCGCTCTCGCCCGAGATCAGCACCGGCAGATCGGTGTTCATCACCCGCGCCACGAGGCGGTAGAGCGCCTGCATCGCCGGGGTCTTGCCGACCAGCGGCAGCTCGTCGGGGCCGTCGGCGCCGATCGTTGCCACCTCTTCGCGCTTCGGCGTCCGGTTGCGGTTGTCGAGCGCCTTGGCGGTGCGCTTCATCAGGTCCGGCAGGTCGAAGGGCTTGGGCAGGTAATCATAGGCCTCGGCCTCGGCGGCCTGGATCGCGGTCATGATGGTGTTCTGCGCCGAGATCACGATCACCGGCAGCTCGGGCCGGTCTTGGTGGATCTTGGGCAGCATCTCGAGCCCGTTGCCATCGGGCATGACCACGTCCGAGATCACGACGTCGCCCTTGCCCTCGCCGACCCAGCGCATCAGCGTGGTCAGCGACGAGGTCGCGTGCACCTTGCAGCCGGCGCGGGTCAGGGCCTGGGTCAGGACCGTGCGGATGGTGCGGTCGTCATCAGCGACAAGAACGGTGCCGTCCATTAGCTCTTCTCCTCAGTCTCGCGCGGGGCGCGCGGAAGCGAAATGCGGAAGACCGTGCGGCCGGGGACGGAGTCCACCGAGATCCAGCCGTCATGGTCGGATATGATTTTCGAGACCAGCGCGAGGCCGAGGCCGGTGCCGTTCTCCTTGCCCGAGACGAACGGGTCGAACACGTCGCCCTTGATGTCGTCGGGCAGGCCCGGGCCGTCATCGATGACCTCGACCTGTAGCGGCAGCTTCTGGGTCGTGCCGTCGGCCCGGCGCATGCGGAAGGAATGCTCGTAGAAGGTCCGCAGGCGGATGGTGCCGCCGGCCTTCTGGTCCGCCGCCTCGGCCGAGTTCTTCAGCAGGTTCAGAATCACCTGCAGAAGCTGGTCGGGATCGCCATGGGCGAGCGGCAGCGAGGGGTCGTATTCCTCGATGAATTTCATGTGCGCCCCGGCACCAAGCTGGGTCGAGCGCCGCGCCCGGTCGAGCACGTCGTGAATGTTGACCGCCTTCTTCTCGGGCGCCGAGAGGTTGCCGAACTGCTCGACCTGCTCGAGCAGCTTCACGATGCGGCGGGTCTCGGCGACGATCAGGTCGGTGAGCTCGAGATCGTCCTTGCTGAGGCTCATGCTCAGGAGCTGCGCCGCGCCGGCAATGCCGGCCAGCGGGTTCTTGATCTCGTGCGCCAGCATCTCGGCCATGCCAATGGCCGACTTGGCCGCCGACTTGACCGAGTGGCTCTGGGTCATGCGCCCGGCCAGCTCGCGCGGCGAGATCAGCATGATGAACCAGCCGGAATGGCTTTGCACCGGCGCGATCTGCAGGTTGCAGACCAGCGGCGGGCGCGAGCCGGTGCCGACATCGACATCGTTGACGAACAGCGGCGTGCCGTTCTCGCGCGCCCGGGCGAGGCTTTCCTCGAGCGGCGCGTCGACCGCGAGCCGATCCCAGATCGGCTGGCCGATCAGCCACTTGGCCGAGTTGTTCATGAAGCCTTCGGCGGCCGGGTTCATGTCGGCGATGCGCTCCTCGGCGTCCAGAAGGATCGCCGGGATCGGCAGGGAGGACCAGAGCTGGCCTTGGATCTCGGTGTTCATGCGGCCTCCTCGAGGGCCTCTTCAAGCGCCGGCTTGAGCTCTGCGCGCACCCGGGCGGGATCGCGCTCGGTCAGCACCTTGCGGCGCATCGCCGCCTCGGTGCCAGCGGCGTCCATGTACCAGCCCAGATGCTTGCGCGCGCAGCGCACGCCAAGCTCGGGGCCATAAAACTCGATCATCCGGTCATAGTGCTCGCGCACCAGATCGGTCAGCGCCGCGCCCTCGGGGATCTCGGGCTTCGGGGCGCCGTAAAGCGCGTGGGCGATCTCGGCCAGCCGCCAGGGCGCGCCCTGCGCCCCGCGCCCGACCATGACGCCATCGGCCCCCGACAGGCGCAGCGCCTCGCGGGCGCTCTCCGCATCGGTGATATCGCCATTGGCGACCAGCGGCACGCTCACCGCCTGCTTCACCTCGCGGATGGCCGCCCAGTCGGCCCGGCCCTTGTAGAACTGGCAGCGGGTGCGGCCGTGAATGACGATCATCCGGATGCCCGCCGCCTCGGCCCGCGCCGCAAGCTCGGGCGCGTTGAGGCTGCCATCGTCCCAGCCCAGCCGGGTCTTGAGCGTCACCGGCAGGTCGACCGCTTCGACCACCGCCTCGATCAACCGCAGCGCGTGGTCGGGATCGCGCATCAACGCAGATCCCGAGTAGCCCCCGGTGACCTTCTTGGCCGGGCATCCCATGTTGATGTCGATGACCCGCGCGCCCATATCCGCGACCATGCGCGCGGCCTCGGCCATCGGCTCCGGCGCGCGGCCCGCGATCTGCACCGAGGTGTTCTCGATGGCGGTGCCGAGCTCGGCCTTCTCGCGGGTTCCGGGGCGCGCTGTGAGGAACTCGCCAGAGGCGATCATCTCGGACACCACAAGCCCCGCGCCCCATCGCGAAACGAGGGTGCGGAAGGGCAGATCGGTGATTCCCGC
This sequence comes from Salipiger bermudensis, assembly GCF_019801965.1. Taxonomy (GTDB): domain Bacteria; phylum Pseudomonadota; class Alphaproteobacteria; order Rhodobacterales; family Rhodobacteraceae; genus Salipiger; species Salipiger bermudensis_A. The sequence goes on along the minus strand of NZ_JAHVIA010000008.1, from coordinate 33,030 downwards.
CAGCGGAGCCAGCAGGACGGGGGGAGTGATCGACCTATCTCCGAGGAGGATACTCAAGCGCCTATTCCTTGTGCAGATGCTTGTGAGGTAACCTGTGATGTCGCGACATTCAATTGCCCAAAGGGTTTATCGCCCCATCTTGTCGCAGCTTGCTTAATTTTTGATCGCCTCTTCAGGTCGCATTGCGCAGCGCCGGGGCAGCGCCTAGAGAGGGTGGCGGGAAGGACGCCAGACATGACCACCGCCGCCATCATCGTCGCCGCCGGCCGCGGCACCCGCGCCGGGGGCGCGCTGCCCAAGCAGTGGCGCGAGATCGCCGGCGCCCCGGTGGCGCTCTGGACGCTTCGGGCCTATGCCCACCTGCCCCGCATCATCCTGGTGATTCACCCCGATGACAGGCCGCGCGCCGAGGCGCTTTGCGAGGGCCTCCCGGTGACGCTGGTCGAGGGCGCCGCAGACCGCGCGGGCTCGGTGCGTGCGGGGCTCGAGGCGCTGGCGAGCGATCCACCGGAACGGGTGCTGATCCACGACGTGGCCCGCCCCTGCGTGTCCCGAAATCTGTTAGACGCGGTGATCGCCGCGCTCGACACCGCGCCCGGGGCCGCGCCCGCGCTCGCCGTCACCGACGCGCTCTGGACCGGCGACGGCATCCGCGTCACCGGCACCCGCGACCGCAGCGGGCTCTACCGCGCCCAGACCCCGCAGGGCTTCCGCTATGATGCCATCGTGGCGGCCCACGCGGCGCATCCCGGCGAGGCGGCGGACGATGTCGAGGTCGCCCGCGCCGCCGGGCTGGACGTGGCCATCGTTCCGGGCGAGGAACGCAATCTCAAGATCACCGGCCCGGACGATTTCGCCCGCGCCGAGGCACTGCTGAAGGAGAGGCATCAAATGGATATCCGGCTGGGCAACGGCTATGACGTGCACCGCTTCGGCGAGGGAGATCACGTGGTGCTCTGCGGCATCAAGGTGCCGCACGGGCGCGGCCTGCAGGGCCATTCCGACGCCGATGTCGGCATGCACGCGGTCACCGACGCGCTCTACGGTGCGATGGCCGAGGGCGATATCGGCCGCCACTTCCCGCCGAGCGATCCGCAGTGGAAGGGCGCCGCGAGCGAGATCTTCCTGCGCCACGCCGTCGAGCTGGCCCGCTCCAAGGGCTACACCATCTCCAATATCGACCTCACGCTGGTCTGCGAACGCCCCAAGATCGGCCCCCATGCGCCCGAGATGACCGCCGAGATGTGCCGCATCATGGGCATGGAGCCCGACCGGGTCTCGATCAAGGCCACCACCTCCGAGCGGCTGGGCTTCACCGGCCGCGAAGAGGGCATCGCCGCCATTGCAACAGCCACGCTGGTGAAACCATGAAAGCCATCGCCTCCTTTTTCTATGTCGGCTTCCTGAAGCCCGCCCCGGGCACTTGGGGCTCGCTCGCCGCCCTGCCCGTCGCCTATCTGCTGCTGGTCGCCGGTGGCTTCTGGCTGCTCGCCGCCGCCACCGTGGCGGCCTTCGTGCTGGGCCTCATTGCCACCGAGCGCATGACCACCAACGCCGCCGACCACGATCCCTCGTGGATCGTCATCGACGAGGTCGTCGGCCAGTGGATCGCGCTCTTCCCCGTGGGCTACGGGGCAATGATGATGTCGGTCGATGTCTGGCGGCTCTGGCCGGGCTGGATCTCGGCCTTCGTCTTCTTCCGACTGTTCGACATCTGGAAGCCGTGGCTGGTGGGTAAAGCCGACCGCCGGGGCGACGCGATGGGCGTGATGCTCGACGACGTGATCGCCGGCGTGTTTTCTGCTATCGTCAGCATCGCGCTTGCCGCGCTTGCCCACGGAGTCTTGATGTGACCGAAGTCCTTGCCCGCGAAATCCTGATGCTGGCCCGCGAACGCGGCGCCACGATCACCACCGCCGAAAGCTGCACCGGCGGTAAGGTCTCGGCGGCGATCACCGATGTCGCGGGCGCGTCCGATATCTTCCACCGCGGTTTCGTCACCTATTCCAACGCCGCCAAGCAGGACCTGCTCGGCGTGCGCGGCGAGACGCTGACGCTGCACGGCGCGGTGTCGGAAGAGGTGGCGCGCGAGATGGCCGAGGGCGCCCGCGCCGCGGCCGAGGCGGATTTCGCCGTGGCAATCTCGGGCGTCGCCGGCCCCGGCGGCTCGGAGCTCAAGCCAGAGGGCATGGTCTGCTTCGCGCTGGCAGCCGCCGGCGACACGATCAGCGAAACGATCGAATTCGGTGCATTGGGACGGGGAAACGTCCGCGAGGCCGCCACCCACCATGCGCTCGAGCTGCTGCAGAGCGCGCTCAGCGCCGACTGAGCTGCCTCAGCCCTGCCCGCCGTAGAGCTCCGCCGCGCGGCGCTCGAAGGCGCGCACGATGCGCTGCATCGCCTCGTAGAAGAACATCCCCGCCGCGCCCTGCAGGATGCGGTTCTTGAACTCGAAATCGACGAAGAAGTGCACGTCGACGCCACCGTCCGGCTTGTCCTCGAATTCCCACTTGGAAATCATGTGCTTGAACGGGCCGTCGAGATATTCGGTATCGATCTTCTTCTGTTCCGGATAGAGCGTCACGCGGCTTCCGAAGCGCTCCCGGAAGACCTTGAACGAGATCACCAGGTCCGCAAGCATCACCGTGTGATCGCCCTTGTCCTCGGTCGAACGGATGCGCGCCGCTGCGGTCCAGGGCAAAAACTCGGGATAGCTGCCCACATCGGCCACCAGATCATACATCTGTTGGGCGCTATACGGCAGGTGCTTGGTCTCGGAGTGGGTCGGCATGACAGTCTTTCTAGCGTCCCTTTATCGCGTGACAATGGTCGGGGGTTTCTTCATATGCTGTGGCCGTCTTTGCAAGGGGAATGCCATGACTGAGCGGCCTTATGTTGTCGACGAGATGATCTCGGCCAAGACCATCGCCGCGCGGATCGAAGACCTCGCGCGCGAGATCGACCGGGAATACCGCGACACTGACAAGCTCGTGGTGGTCGGGCTGCTGCGCGGCAGCTTCGTGTTCATCGCCGACCTGGTGCGCGAGCTCGACCTCCCGGTCGAGGTCGATTTCCTCGAGGCCTCCTCCTATGGCGACGCCATGCAGTCGAGCCGCGAGGTGCGCATCCTCAAGGATCTGCGCTCGCCGATCGAGGGCCGCGACGTGCTGGTGGTGGAAGACATCGTCGACACCGGCTTCACCCTGCATCACGTGCTCAAGCTGCTGGGCTCGCGCGAGCCCCGCAAGCTGCGCACCATCGCCCTGCTCGACAAGCCCGCGCGGCGCGAGGTCGCGCTCAAGGCGGACTGGACCGGGTTCGAGATTCCCGATGAGTTTGTCGTGGGTTACGGCATCGACTTCGCGCAAAGGAACAGGAACCTGCCGTTCATCGGCAAGGTCCGCTTCCCGGAGGGCTGATCCCCGCGCCCGAGCGGTGCCCCGGGCCCTCGCGAGGGGCAGTCGGCCCGCCTACGCCGCATCGGAGCGCCGGTGCCGGCCCGATCTCGGCCGTCCGGCCTGCGCGCCGGGCCAATCGGGGCTCTCGGCGCCGTCCGCGACCCGGGCTTGGAGCACGATCTCGCCCGCTCGGGACCGCTATGTCCCCAGCGCGCGCCATCACGACTTGGCGAGCGACATGTCAGCTCACCCACGCCGCTGACGTGATTGACCTCTTTTATCACGCGAAATAAGATCTCCAGAAAACTGTTTCTAAACAATTTTTACCGGCAAAAGATAGCGGATCACGAGAACGTTTAGCAGCATGGCAAGCTGGCGGGACCGCAACTCTCCTGTTGTCACAGGACCGACGAGCGACAAGGCTGGGTTTGCCAGGGCAAGGTTGTCGAGCTAGCCTTCTTGGCACCCATAGGTAGAAATACTCACACCCACAGGGAGATTTCAATGCATCGCATTCTGACCGCCGTCACCGCCCTTTCGCTCTGCACGGCCGGTGCCGCCAGCGCCCAGGATTACGCCGGCCATCTCAAGGCCCGCCAGGGCCAGTTCCGCATCCTCGCGATCAATCTCGGCACGCTCGGCGACATGGCCCAGGGCAAGACCGAGTATGATGCCGAAGCGGCGCAGGCCGCCGCCGACTCACTGGTCGCGGTCTCGATGATCCACCAGGGGCCGCTCTGGCCCGAGGGCTCGTCCGAGATGGACATGGACGGCACCCGCGCCAAATCCGAGATCTGGGACGACTGGGAGGATTTCGCTGCCAAGTGGGGTGCGCTCGGCGAGGCGGCCACGGCGATGCAGGCCGCCGCCGGCAACGGCGCCGAGGCCATCGGCCCGGCGATGGGCGGTCTGGGCGGCGCCTGCAAGGCCTGCCACGACAGCTACCGCGCGCCGCAGAACTGATCCATGCGCAAGGCAATCGCAGCAGTGGTCCTGGTGGCGATCGCCGCCGCCGGGGCCGGATGGGTGCTGACCGCGCCGAAGCGGCTGCCCGAGGCGCGCTTCGCCGGCATGACCGGCGACCCGGCCGCCGGCGAGCGGGTCTTCACCGCCGCCGGCTGCGCCTCCTGCCACCACGCCCCCGATGCCGAGGGCGAAGACAAGTTGGTGCTTTCGGGCGGCCAGCGCTTCGCCTCCGAGTTCGGGACCTTCGTGGCGCCCAATATCTCGCCTGATCCCGAGCAGGGCATCGGCGACTGGGGCCTCACGGCCTTCGCCAACGCGGTGATGCGGGGCATCTCGCCCTCGGGCCGCCACCTTTACCCGGCCTTCCCCTACACCGCCTATGCCCATATGCGCGACGCCGACGTGGCCGATCTCTGGGCCTACCTGCTCACCCTGCCCGCCTCCGATATGCCCAGCGAGCCGCACGAGGTCGCCTTCCCGTTCAACATCCGCCGCGGCGTCGGTGCCTGGAAGCTGCTCTACGCCAGCGACGACTGGGTGATGCGCGAGGTGCCCGACGCCCAGCTCGAGCGCGGCCGCTACCTGGTCGAGGCGCTGGCCCATTGCGGCGAATGCCACACGCCGCGCGATGGGCTGGGCGGGCTCGACAGCTCCGCCTGGCTCACCGGCGCGCCCAATCCCAGCGGCAAGGGAACGATCCCCGGCCTGACGCCCGACCAGCTCGACTGGGACGCAAGCTCAATCGCCTACTATTTAGAAAGCGGCTTCACCCCGGACTACGACAGCGCAGGCGGCCACATGGTGGCAGTGGTGGAGAATTTCGCAAAGCTCGAGGCCTCCGACCGCGAGGCCGTCGCCGCCTATCTCAAGGCTCTGCCCGCCGGTGGCGACATGGACTGATCGCGGCGCTGCTGTCCCGAAACCATCTCCCGGCCGCAGCGCACAGCCTGCCTCCGGCGGGAGTATTTTTGACGAAGAGAAGCCAGGGGCACAGCGCTCCTGACTTCTTTGGTTCAAAAATACCTCGGGGGTGAATTGGCGCAAAGCGCCAAGAGGGGGCAGCGCCCCCTGCAATACGAGAAGAGCGCCGCGCAGCGGCACCGCGGGCGTCAGCCCTTCTTCTTGCCGAGGTGTTTCTTCAGCGCGCCGGCATTCTTCTCGCGGCGGCCCTTGTAGGGGTTCTTGTCGCCCTGCCCGCGCATGTAGAGCCGGATCGGCGTGCCGGGCATGTCGAAGCTCTCGCGCAACCCGTTGACGAGGTAGCGCGTGTAGCTGTCGGGCATGTCCTGCGGGCGCGAGCACATCACCACGAAGCCCGGCGGCCGGGTCTTGGCCTGGGTCATGTAGCGCAGCTTGATGCGGCGGCCCTGCGGCGCGGGCGGCGGGTGGCTCGCGATCATGCCCTCGAGCCAGCGGTTGAGCTGCCCCGTGGGGATGCGGCGGTTCCAGACTTCCCAGGCCTTCATGATCGCGGCCTGCAGCCGGTCGAGGCCGCGCCCGGTCTTGGCCGAGACGGTCACCAGCGGTGCGCCGCGGAGCTGCGGGAGAAGGCGCTCGAAGGCTTCCTTGAGGTCGCGCAGCTTCTCCTGCTTCTCGTCCTCGACGTCCCACTTGTTGACCGCGATCACCACCGCCCGGCCCTCGCGCTCGGCGAGGTCGGCGATGCGCAGGTCCTGCTGTTCGAAGGGGATCGCCGCGTCGAGCAGCACCACCACGACCTCGGCAAACTTCACCGCGCGCAGGCCGTCGGAGACCGACAGCTTCTCGAGCTTCTCCTGCACCCGCGCCTTCTTGCGCATGCCGGCGGTGTCGAAGATCCGCATCGGCACCCCGCCCCACTCGGTGCGCACCGAGATCGCGTCACGTGTAATGCCGGCCTCGGGGCCGGTGAGCAGGCGATCCTCGCCGATGATCTTGTTGACCAGCGTCGACTTGCCGGCGTTGGGCCGACCCACCACGGCGATCTGCAGCGGCTTGGCCGCGGTGATCTCGGGGAGCCCCTCGTCGGCCTCTTCCGAGACCTCCTCGTCGACGCTCACATCGGTCTCGGGCGCTTCCTCGGCGGCGCGCTCGGCGAAGCCGTCGGCCAGCGGCTGCAGCGCGCCGTAGAGGTCGGGCATGCCCTCGCCATGCTCGGCCGAGATCCGCAGCGGCTCGCCCAGCCCCAGCGCGTAGGCCTCGAGCACACCGGCATCCGCCGCCGAGCCCTCGGACTTGTTGGCGCCGAGGATCACGTGCTTGGCGCGCTTGCGCAGGATGTCGGCGAAGATCTCGTCGGTCGGCGTCACGCCGACGCGGGCGTCGATCATGAAGAGGCACACATCGGCCATCTCGACCGCGCGCTCGGTCAGGCGGCGCATGCGGCCGGGCAGGCTGTCATCGGTGGCATCCTCGAGCCCCGCGGTGTCGATCACCGTGAAGCGCAGGTCACCGAGCTTGGCCTCGCCTTCACGCAGGTCGCGCGTCACGCCGGGCTGGTCGTCGACCAGGGCGAGGCGCCGGCCCACAAGCCGGTTGAACAGCGTCGATTTCCCCACGTTGGGGCGGCCCACGATGGCCAGCGAGAAGGTCATGTCCTGACTCCCAGATCACAAGCCGCCCCGATAACGCATTTGCCGGCACGGCGAAAGGGGCGACGGATCAGCCCCGTGCCCCCCTCATGCAGACACCCCGTCACGGGCGTCCTGCCACATTCATCCTTGCCAGCTCAGCGGTAGGCGACGAGCTGGCCCTTCTTGGTCACCACGTAGAGCGTGCCGTTGGCGATGGCCGGAGCGGTGGTCGCGCCGCCCGCCACCTCGGTGGCGGCGATGAGCGCGCCGGAGGCCGGATCGAAGCTGCGCAGCAGCCCGTCGGAGGAGGCCACGACCAGGCGGCCACCGGCGATCACCGGACCGTAATGGGAGAAGGCGCTGTCGCGGCGGCGCTGCGGCTTGCGCACCGGCTCGTAGCCCGGCAGGTCGACAGCCCAGACCTGGTCGCCGCTGGCGGCATCGAGCCGCACCAGCTGGTTCTGGTCCGACACCAGGAACACCGAATCGCCGGTCGGCCAGACCGGGCCGCGGGCGCCCATGCGCGCGGTCCAGAGCCGCTCGCCATTGCCGAGATCGAAGGCCACGACGCGGCCCGAGTGGTTGCCCACGAAGACCCGGTTGCCCGCGATCACCGGCCCGCCGGTGATATCGCCGACCAAGGCCAGCGCCGAGCCGGAACGGCTGCCGACGACGTCGGCGCTCCACAGGCGCATGCCGCCCTGGCGGAAGGCCGTCTGAACCGAGCCGTTGCCAAAGGCGAAGACCACCGACTTGTCGCTCAGCGCCGGGGCCGGCGCGCCGGCAACGTTGGCGAGGCTCTCGGGCGCGTCGATCTGCCAGCGGATGCGGCCGGTGTCGGCCTCGAGCGCCCAGGCGCGGCTGTCGCCCGAGGTGAGGTAGACGAGGCCGCCGGCCACGGTGGGCGCGCCGGTGGCGGTGTTGCCGAGGCGCTGCTCCCAGATCTCGGCGCCGCTGGCGGCGTCGAGCACGGTCAGGCGGCCAAAGCCCGTCGCGACGTAGAGCCGGCCGTCAGCGGCGGCGAGCCCGCCGCCCTGTGCCTGGCCGGTGCGCTCACGCTCGGGCACCATGCTTTTCTGCCAGAGCACTTGGCCGCTGCTGCTGACGGCACTGACCATGTGTTCGGAGTCCATCGTGTAGATCCGGCCGCCGGAGACCACGGGATCGACATTGATGCGGCGGCGGCGTCCATCACCGTCGCCGATATCGACCGCGAAGACCGGGGTGAGCGCGCGATTCAGCGCCGCGTTCTCGACCCGTGCAAATGGCGAGGCCGGGCTCTGCGCCCAGCCGGCATTGACGGTGCTGGCCGCCAGCGACACGGCACGCGACGTGTTGGCCGGTGTGATCTCGGCCGGGCCGCTGTCCTGGAGCACCTCGCGGGCGCCGAAGCGCTCGCCGGGAAGGATGACCTCTGGCTCCGAGCAGGCCGACAGCATGGTCAGCCCGAGAAGCCCCGCCGTGATGGTGGTGTTGCGCAAGTCCACTGCCCCCGTCTTTCGCCTGTCACGCGTCGATCTGACGGAGAGACCCGTCAGACCTGATGTGTTTGCATCGGTTTAGCTGGCATCCAGCGCGCCGCCAAGGGCGATGATCATCTGCGAGGCGCGCTGGCGCAAACCGGCGGTGGCCTCGGAATCCTCGACGATGCGGCGCAGACGCTCCTCGGCAGCGACCCGGTCACCGGCCTCGATGTCGAGCAGCGCGAGCTGTTCCTCGGCCAGCAGGCGCAGCGGCTTGCCCGGCACCGCGAGCGACTCGAGCCCGGCGCGGCGCTCCTCGATCGAGAGGCCGGAGCCGGCCTGGCTCATCGCCTTGTAGCTGGCGATCTCGCGGTAGATCTCGGGCACCTCGCCATTGGCGGCGACGGATTCGAGGCTCAGCGCGGCGGCCTCCATGTCCTCGGCGCGGGCCGCCTCGGAGGCGGTCAGCATGGCGATCACCGCCTCGGCGCCGGGCGTCGGCGCCTCGATCTCGGCGAGCGCGGCAACGCGCGCCCCGGCCTCGTCGGCCTCGAGCGCGGCGAGGATCTCGTCGCCAAGCGCCTGCGCCGCGGCGCGGCTCTGGGCGTTGCTGTACTCGCGCCAGGCGGCACCGCCGACCAGCAGGATGACCAGAAGCACGGCGATCCAGCCATAGCGCTTCATGGCGGCGAAGAGCCGGTCGCGGCGGACCTCTTCGGTGACTTCGTCGATGAAACTGTCGGGATTGCTCAAGGGCGGCCTCACAAGTCTTTGTCGGCCCCCTCTTACAGGCCGCGGCAGGCACTGCCAAGGCATCTCCCGACCAAGCCGTGGCGGCGCCCTGCCCAGCCGGGCAGGCAAGCGGCACGGTGCTTGATCGGTCTCGCGAAGCGGGATAATCTGAACGGGTCGGTTCAGGCGCCACCCTGGCGTTCGACCACGTCCCAGTTATCGAAATGGTCGCATTGCGGGCGTATCGTTTCGAAATATCTTCCGACCCGTGTTCTCGAGCCGAGTGGAAAGTCCCGACCCATGCGTATCCTTTCGATCCTGACGGCGCTTGTCGTGATGGCCGTGCTCTACGGTGTGGTGCTTGAGCGCGATCGCCTGCTCGGCTTCGCGCGCGACATCGCCCCGACCGAGGCGGCCGCCTCCGAAGACGGCGCGCAAGCGGCGGAGGAGGCCCCGGAAGAGCCCGCGGCGCAACCTGCCGAGGATGGCGCCGTGGCGGTCATCGCGCGGCACTCGACGGCGCAGGAGATCGATGACGCGGTGCTCCTGCGCGGCCAGAGCCAGGCCTTCCGCGAGGTCGATGTGCTGTCCGAAACCACCGGACGGGTGATCTCCGAGCCGCTTCCGCGCGGCAGCGCAGTCACCGCCGGCCAGCTGCTCTGCGCGCTCGATCCCGGCACCTCCGGCGCCTCGCTGGCAGAGGCCGAGGCGGCGCTCGCGGAGGCCGAGGCGCAGCGCCCGCAGGTCGAGGCGCGGGTGCCCGAGGCCGAGGCCGCGCTGGCGCAGGCGCAGGCCCAGCTTGAAGAGGCGCAGATCACTCTCACCGCCGCCGAGAAGCTCTCGGAGAGCGGCTATTCCTCGCGCACCACGCTGGCCTCGGCCCGCGCCGGACAGCGCGCCGCCGAGGCGGCGGTGCGCAGCGCCGAGGCCGGGCTGAAATCCGCCGACAGCGGCACCGACAGCCTCGAGGCGCAGATCGAGAGCGCCCGCGCCGCCGTCGCCCGCGCCCGCACCGAGGTCGAGCACCTGTCGATCACCGCGCCCTTCGCCGGCGTGCTCGAGGATGACAGCGCCGAGCTCGGCGCGCTGATGACCGTGGGTTCGCGCTGCGCCACGGTGCTGCAGCTCGATCCGATCCGGCTGGTAGGCTACGTGCCCGAGGCCGATATCGCGCGCGTCCGCCCTGGCGCCCGCGCCGGCGCCCGGCTGGTGGGGGCGCAGCAGGTCGCGGGCGAGGTCACCTTCATCGCCCGCCGCGCCGACGAGACCACCCGCACCTTCCGCGTCGATATCACCCTGCCCAATCCCGATCTCGCGATCCGCGCCGGCCAGACCGCCGAGATCGCCATCGAGGCAGACGGCGCCATGGCGCATCTGCTGCCGCAATCGGCGCTCACCCTCGACGATGACGGCCGCCTCGGCATCCGCGTGGTCTCGGCCGACAGCACCGCGGCGTTCCTCCCAGTCAGCGTCCTGCGCGACACCCGCAGCGGCATCTGGGTCTCGGGCCTGCCAGAGCGCGTCGACGTGATCACCGTGGGGCAGGAATACGTCACCGACGGCGTCGCGGTCCGGCCGAGCTTCGAGGAGGTCGTGCAGTGACCGGCCTCGTCGACTGGGCCGCCGAACGCGCCCGGATGGTGCTGGCCTTCATCTTCCTGTCGCTGGTGGCCGGTGCCTATGCCTATGCCACCCTGCCCAAGGAGGGCGAGCCGGATATCGAGATCCCGGCGTTGTTCATCTCGGTGCCCTTCCCCGGCATCTCGGCCGAGGATGCCGAGAAGCTGCTGGTCAAGCCGATGGAGACGGAGCTCGCCGATCTCGACGGGCTCAAGACGCTCTCGGGCGTCGCCTCCGAGGGTTATGCCGGCGTGGCGCTTGAGTTCGAGTTCGGCTGGAACAAGTCCGAGACCATGGCCGACGTGCGCGACGCCATGAACACCGCCGAGGGCAGCTTCCCAGACGGGGCCGAGAGCTACTCGATCAACGAGATCAACTTCTCGGAATTCCCGATCCTGATCATCTCGCTCACCGGTCCGGTGCCCGAGCGCACCATGGCGCAGGTGGTGAAAGACCTGCAGGACAAGGTCGAGGCGCTCGACTCGGTGCTCGAGGCGGGCATTGCCGGCAACCGCGACGAGATGGTCGAGGTGGTCATCGATCCGCTCCGGCTCGAGAGCTACAACGTCACCGCGAGCGAGCTGATCAACGTGGTGCAGAACAACAACCTGCTGGTCGCCGCCGGCGAGGTCGAGACCGAGACCGGCGCCTTCTCGGTCAAGATACCCTCGAGCTTCGACGAGCCGCGCGACATCTACGACCTGCCGGTGAAGGTCAACGGCGACCGGGTGGTGACTCTGGGCGAGCTCGCCACCATCAGCCTGACCTTCGAGGACCGCGAGGGCACCGCACGCTTCAACGGCGACAGCACGGTGGCGCTGCAGGTGGTCAAGCGAAAGGGCTTCAACCTCATCGACACCTCAGCCGAGGTGCGCGCGGTGGTGGCCGAGGCCGAGGCCGGCTGGCCGCCGGAGCTGCGCGCCGCCGTCACGGTCTCCGCCAGCAACGACCAGAGCCGCATCGTCGACAGCATGGTCAAGCAGCTCGAGGGCTCGGTGCTGACCGCCATCGCGCTGGTGATGATCGTGGTGCTGGGCGCACTCGGTACCCGCGCGGCGCTCCTGGTGGGCTTCGCCATCCCGACGAGCTTCCTGCTTTGCTTCCTGCTGCTGCTCGGCATGGGCATCACCGTGTCCAACATCGTCATGTTCGGGCTGATCCTCGCGGTGGGGATGCTGGTCGACGGCGCCATCGTGGTGGTGGAATACGCCGACAAGCGCATCGAGCAGGGCACCGGGCCGATGCACGCCTATGTCGAGGCCGCCAAGCGCATGTTCTGGCCGGTGGTCAGCTCCACCGCCACAACGCTCTGCGCCTTCCTGCCGATGCTGTTCTGGCCCGGCGTGGCGGGGCAGTTCATGGGCATGCTGCCGGTGACGCTGATCTTCGTGCTCTCGGCCTCGCTGGTGGTGGCGCTGATCTACCTGCCGGTGATGGGCGGGGTCTCGGGGCGGTTCTCGCGCGGGCTGCACCGCAAGGGCGAGCGCCTGCGCCGCCGCCTGCCGAACTGGTGGGCGCGCGCGGCGCTGGTGCCGGTGGCGCTTCTGGGCATGTTCATCGGCGCCATGATGGTGCTGAACCCGGATTTCCTGTTCCACTCGCCCTTCACCGGCTACACCGCCCGCGCCCCCGGTATCGCGGTCTTCCTCGCCTTCGCGGTCATGGCCTCGATCACGCTGGATGCCGCTCGCATCGAGCACCGCCGCAAGCGCATCAAGGCGCAGTACCGCCGCACGCCCTTCGGCTGGCTGATCCAACTCATCACCGCCAACCCGGTGATGCCGGTGGTGACCATCGGCGCGGTGGTGTTCTTCGTGATCTCGGTCTTCGGCTATTACGGCGAGAACAACAACGGCACCGAGTTCTTCACCGAGAGCGAGCCCGAGCAGGCCATCGTCTATGTCCGCGCCCGGGGCAACCTCTCGCTGGCCGAGAAGGACGCGCTCGTCCGACGCGCCGAACGCATCGTCCTCGCCCATCCCGGCATCGACACCGCCTTCGCCTTCTCCGGCGACGGCGGGCTCAGCTCCAACACCGGCGGCGCCGAGCCTCCCAAGGACACCATCGGCCAGATCCAGCTCGAGATCATACCTTGGGAGAACCGCCGCGACCGGCCCGAGCTCGACGGCGATCTGGTGCTCGCGGAGCTGACCGAGGCGATGCAGGCCCTGCCCGGCATCCAGATCGAGATCCTCGATCTCGCCATGGGGCCGGCCTCGGCCAAGCCGGTGCACCTGCGCCTGAAGGCCGACAACTGGGACGACCTGCTCGCCGCCACCGAAACCGCCCGGGCGCGCTTCGATGCCACCGCGGGGCTGCGCCAGATCGAGGACACCCGTCCCCTGCCCGGCATCGACTGGCAGATCGACGTCGATGTCGAGAAGGCCGGCCGCTACGGCGCCGATGTCGCCACCGTGGGCGCCATGGTGCAGCTCGTCACCCGCGGCCTGACGCTCGACACCATGCGCGTCGACAGCTCCGACGAGGAGATCGACATCCGCGTGCGCCTGCCCGAGGAAGACAGGGTGCTCTCGACCCTCGACAGCCTCAAGGTCCGGACCCGGGACGGGCTGGTGCCGCTGTCGAACTTCATCAGCCGCAAACCGGTGGCCAAGCTCGCCGAGATCAACCGCGTCGACCAGAAGCGCCATTTCGACATCAAGGCCGGGGTCCGCGAGGGGCTGGTGAAATTCATGAGCGACGGCGAGACGGTGGGCTACGGGCTTGAGGCCGGCTCGGGTGCGGGCGATCTCACGCTGCGCGGCACCGCCTATGAGCTGACGCAGCTCGAGGGCGATGCCGACCCGGCGGCGCTGGCCGAGCGCGGCGCGCTGCAGGTTGTCCCGGTCAATGCCAACGAGCGCATCGCTTCGCTGACCGCGTGGCTCGAGGGCGCTCCGCTGCCGCAGGGGGTCAGCTGGGAATGGACCGGCGACCAGGAGGAGGAGGCCGACAGCCAGGCCTTCCTCGGACAGGCCTTCTCGGCGGCGCTGGCACTGATGTTCATCATCCTGCTGGCGCAGTTCAACAGCTTCTACAATGCGGTGCTGGTGCTGCTGGCGGTGGTTCTCTCGACCGCCGGGGTCTTCCTCGGGATGATCGTGATGGACCAGACCTTCTCGATCATCATGACCGGAACCGGCGTCGTGGCGCTGGCCGGGATCGTGGTCAACAACAACATCGTGCTGATCGACACCTTCCAGGAGTATTCGCGCTACATGCCGCGGATCGAGGCGATCATCCGCACCGCAGAGGACCGCATCCGCCCGGTGCTGCTGACCACCATCACCACCATCGCGGGGCTGTTCCCGATGATGATCGGCCTCAGCCTCGACTTCTTCGGCGGTGGCTACGCCATCGACAGCCCGACCTCGCTGTGGTGGAAGCCGCTCGCCACCGCGGTGGTCTTCGGCCTCGCCATCGCCACGGTGCTGACGCTGGTCTTCACCCCCGCGATGCTGGCGCTCCGGGTCTGGTTCAACACCTATCTCGGCTGGATCTCCCGGGCGCTGGCAGCGCTGTCGCTGGGCCGCGGCAGCCGCGCCGCGCAGGACTGGGCGCTGGCGCGGGCGGCAAAGCGGGTGAAGGCGCCGACCATCCTCTGGGAGGAGGTGTCGCCCTTCCCGGCCCGGCCCTATCGCGGCGCCGACGACACGGGCGGGGAAGACTCGCTGAAAGCCGCGGAGTGAAACACCGGGCGGCGTGTCGCGACGGCGCCTCGCGCGGGCTCCGACGCCGCGACGCATGTGTTCGACCAACGACCGCCTGATCGGTGCCTCCGCGCGCGCGACGCCGCCTGACCGTCACGCCAACAAGGTGAAGTCGGCCTCGGCGACGTCGCGCCCGTTGACCTGAAGGATCACCGCGTGCGGCCCCGGATGCAGCCGAAAGGTGGTGGCGTCGCCCTTCATGCGGTGGCGCTTGCCGAGCGTCAGGGGCTTGCCCGGCGCAAGCTCGGCGGCCTTCAGCTTGAAGACCTTCTCGGCGCTGCCTTTCGGCCGCGCGAAGCGCAGCCGGTAGTCGACCAGCACCGGCGCCCGCTCCGGGCTCTCGAGCGTGGCCGCGATGTCGAGCACCTCGCCGATGCGCAGCGCCGGGGGGATCTCGAGCCGCGCGCTGAGCGCGATGTCCGGATGGTAGCCCAGCAGCGCCAGAGCGCCCGGCTCACCACGCTTGACGGCGGTGCGCAGGGCATGGCGGGCGATCCAGTCGCGCTCGCGCGGCTCTTGCGTGCCGGCATCGCGCCAGGCGCTCAGCCGGTCGAGCACCGCTTCCGGGTGGGTCTTGCCCAGGTCGTTGAGATGGTTGGCGACCGAGCGGGTGACGAAGCGGGTGTCGTCGGCCTGCAGGAGATCGAGCAACGGCAGCGGCGCGCGCGGATCGAGGCTGATGCCGATGCCCCAGGGCAGCTTCGGCCTTGTGCCCTCGGAGACCAGCCGGCGCACGTGGTAATGCGGATCGCAGGCCCAGTCCTGCATCCGCGCGAGCACGAGATCGGGCCAGCGGTTGAGGAACGGCCGGATGGCGTATTCCATCGAGAAGCGCTGGGTGGCAGCGTGCAGCAGGTCGAGCGCACGCTCTGGATGCTCGATGCCATGCCGCGCCGCCAGCACGCCATGCACCGCGTGGATGAAGCGGCCGAAATCGTCGTCCTTGCGGGCCGGGTCGAGCGGCTCTGGAAGCATTGCCTCAAGAGCCTCGGCCATCGCTCTGAAATCACTCGGGAGTTGCGCCTCGAGCCCATCCGCCAAAACGGCGAGGCGCGCGTGGACGCCAAGGCCCTGGAAGCGCGGCAAAACGAAGTCGAGGAAGCGCCCGGGATCGAAACCGGGCAGCGCGGAGGCCTCCTGTGCCAGCGCCCCCGCGCTCTCGGCGTTGAAGAGCTGGTCGGCGAGGGAAAACCCCGCGCCGCCGCCCTTGCCGTCAGGACCGCGGGCCATGCGCACCGCAGGGTTGGGGGCGCTGCGCCCGTGGCACCGGTTGTGCGCTAGCCAAAGGAGCGCGGGGGCGCTGCCCCCGTCGCCCGTTCCGGGCGACTCCCCCGGGATATTTTTGGCCAGAAGAAGCTGCTTGCGTGTCAGATCGTGGCAAAGGTCTCGCCCCCGTCGAGCACGATGTTCTGGCCGACGATGTAGCCGGCATGGGCGGAGCAGAGGAAGGCGCACATCTTGCCGAACTCGGCCGGATCGCCGTAGCGGCCGGCGGGGATGCCGGCGGCGCGGATCTTTCGGGCCTCGTCGCGGGTGATGCCCTTCTGCTGCGCCATGACGTCGTCCATCTGGTCGATGCGGGCAGTGTCGTGCACGCCCGGAAGCAGGTTGTTGATGGTGACGCCCTTTTCGGCGATCTGGCGCGAGGTGCCGGCGACGAAGCCGGTGAGGCCAGAGCGGGCGGCGTTGGACAGGCCCAAAGGCAGCAGCGGCGCCTTGACCGAGCGCGAGGTGATGTTGACCACCCGGCCCCAGCCGCGCTCCATCATCGAAGGCACCAGCGCTTGCATCAGCGCGATGGGCGAGAGCATCGAGCCGTCGAGCGCATCGATGAAATCGCCGCGGTCCCAGTCGGTCCAGTAGCCCGGGGGCGGGCCGCCGGCGTTGGTCACCAGGATATCGCAGGCGCCGGCAGCGGCCAGCACCTCGGCGCGGCCCTCGGGATCGGTGATGTCGGCGGCGATGGCGGTGACCTCGACGCCGTGGGCTTCGGCGATCTCGCCGGCGGCCTCGTCGAGCGGGCCGGCGCTGCGCGCGTTCATTACCAGCGTGCAGCCGGCCTCGGCCAGCGCCTCGGCGCAGCCGCGCCCCAGCCCCTTCGAGGAGGCGCAGACCAGCGCGCGCTTGCCGGAAATTCCTAGATCCATCTGTTCAGTCTCCGTGTTGGCTCCGGGCCTTGCCCGGGCGGCCGGGAAAACGCCGGCCACGGACCCATTTGATGCCACAATGGTTTGGCATACAATGCCCCGATGAGCCGGCCGCCGAGGCGCCGGTCTCGTTGCGCCGATCCGGGCGCCCAGGAGAAGAGGCAGGGGCCGACCCGACATGACCGAGGCTGAAGGCACGCGCACCGCGCATGGCGTCACCGTCTATCGCGCCGACCAGATCCGTGTCGTCAATGGCGCGAATCTCGGCGACGGGCTCAGCTTTGCCGAAGAGCTGGTGCCGGACGACATCTACCGGCTGTCGCCGGTGGCAGGGCGGCATCGGTTGAGCCTCTACCCGGCGGCGCAATCGCCGTTTCGCATCGCCGCGGACAGCGAGATCGGCACGCCCGGCGCCGATCTGCATCTCGACTGCGTGCTGACCTTCATGTCCGGTGACGGGCACACCACGGAAGGGCTGGTGCTGGTCGAGACCGACCCAGATGGCGATGTGGCCGGGATCCTGTTCCTGCCGCTGGCGCCGCTCGATCCGCGCCAGGATCTGGCGCTGGTGGGCGTGAGCCACGACGCGGCGCTGCAGAAATTCGCCCAGGCGGCCTGCGTGTCCTTCACCCGCGGCACGATGATCACCCTCGCCTCCGGCGCGCAACGCCCGGTCGAGGAGCTTGCGGTCGGCGACCGGGTGCTGACCCGGGACGACGGTCCGCAGGAGATCCGCTGGCTCGGCCAGCATACGGTCCGGGCGGTGGGTGAGTTCGCCCCGATCCTGATCCGCGAAGGCGTGCTGAACAATTCCGGCGATCTCCTGGTGAGCCCGGACCACCGCCTGTTCATCTACCAGCGCCGCGACCAGATCGGCGCCGGGCGCTCGGAACTGCTGGTGAAGGCGCGCCACCTGGTGAACGGCGACAGCATCTGCCGGGTCCAGGGCGGGTTCGTCGACTACTACCAGATGCTCTTCGACCACCACCAGATCATCTATGCCGAGGGCATTGCGGCCGAATCGATGCTGATCGACACCCGCACCCATGCCGCCCTGCCCGACGAGCTGCACCGGCGGCTCTCGGAGTTGCTGCCCGGGCACAGCCGCAGCGATCACCGCGATCTCGAGGTGCAGGAGGCGCTGCTTGACCGCCCCGACCTCGCGGAGCTGCTGCGGAAGTCGTCGAGCGGCTGATCGAGGCGACATCGCTCGGTGCACGGAGAGTGCCGGGAGATTCTGGATAGGGGGGGCGCTGCCCCCTCTTGGCGCTCTGCGCCAATTCACCCCCGAGGTATTTTGAACCAGAGAAGTCATCAGCGCAGCACCCCAAGCTTCTCTTCGTCAAAAATACTCCCGCCGGAGGCAGGCCGTCCCTTGCGGCCGGGCGCGGGTGATGGGGCTCCGTGATACGGAGCGTCCGGCGCAGGCCAGCCGACCGGAGAGGCGTTCAATGATTGCGCAGCGCCTCGATGAGCTCGTCCTTCGTCATGTCCGAGCGCCCGTCGATGCCGATCTCCTGCGCGCGGGTATACAGATCGTCCTTGGTCCATTCCTCGTAGGGCGGCGCCTTGCCGCCTTTCTCGGAGGGGTGCATGTCATCATTCGCCTGCGCGTTGGAGATGCGGGCGGCCTTTTCCTTCGACATGCCCTCATCGCGCAGGTCGTCGTAGAGTTTCTCGTTCTTCAGGCTCGGATTGGCCATGGTCGGTCCTCCTGTGTCGCGGTCAGAACCCGCGAGGCGCGGCGCCGGTTCCGCGCAGGCCGCTCTTCCCTTGGCGCATGGCCGGCGTTATATGCGCGCTCATGCTGGACACGCCCTCGAACCGCCCCGACCTCCCCGCGGAAATCGCCCGCCGCCGCACCTTTGCGATCATCTCGCACCCGGATGCCGGCAAGACCACGCTGACGGAGAAATTCCTGCTCTATGGCGGCGCCATCCAGATGGCCGGACAGGTGCGCGCCAAGGGCGAGGCGCGGCGCACCCGCTCGGACTTCATGAAGATGGAGCAGGAGCGCGGGATCTCGGTCTCCGCCTCGGCCATGTCCTTCGATTACGGCACCTTCCGCTACAACCTCGTCGACACGCCCGGCCACTCGGATTTCTCCGAGGACACCTACCGCACGCTCACCGCGGTCGACGCGGCGATCATGGTGATCGACGGCGCCAAGGGTGTGGAAAGCCAGACCCAGAAGCTCTTCGAGGTCTGCCGCCTGCGCGACCTGCCGATCCTGACCTTCTGCAACAAGATGGACCGCGAGGCGCGCGACGTCTTCGAGATCATCGACGAGATCCAGGAGAACCTCGCCATCGACGTGACGCCGGCCTCCTGGCCGATCGGCATGGGGCGCGATTTCGTCGGCTGCTATGACATGCTGCGCAACCGGCTCGAGCTGATGGATCGGGCCGACCGCAACAAGGTGGCGGAATCGATCAAGATCGACGGGCTCGACGACCCGAAGCTGGCCGAGCACGTCCCGGAAGAACTGCTCGAGCAGTTGAAGGAAGAGATCGAGATGGCGCGAGAGCTGCTGCCGGCGCTCGATCCGCAGGCGGTTCTTGAAGGCCACATGACGCCGATCTGGTTCGGTTCGGCGATCAACTCCTTCGGCGTCAAGGAACTGATGGACGGCATCGGCAGCCTCGCGCCCGAGCCGCAGCCGACCAGCGCCGAGCCGCGGCAGATTTCGCCCGACGAGAAGAAGGTCTCGGGCTTCGTCTTCAAGGTGCAGGCAAACATGGACCCCAAGCACCGCGACCGGGTGGCTTTCGTCCGCCTGAGTTCCGGGCATTTCAACCGCGGCATGAAGCTCACCCACGTGCGCTCCAAGAAGCCGATGAGCATCACCGCCCCCGTGCTGTTCCTCGCCTCCGACCGCGAGCTGGCGGAAGAGGCCTGGGCCGGCGACATCATCGGCATACCCAACCACGGACAGCTGCGCATCGGCGACACGCTGACCGAGGGCGAGGCGCTGAAGGTGACCGGGATCCCGTCCTTCGCGCCGGAGCTGTTGCAGGGCGTGCGCGCGGGCGACCCGATGAAGGCCAAGCATCTCGAGAAGGCGCTGTTCCAGTTCGCCGAAGAGGGGGCGGCCAAGGTCTTCAAGCCGAATATCGGCTCGGGCTACATCGTGGGCGTCGTCGGCGCGCTGCAGTTCGAGGTGCTGGGCGCGCGGATCGAGCAGGAATACGGCCTGCCGGTCCGCTTCGAGGCCTCGCAGTTCACCTCGGCGCGCTGGGCGCATGGCGACAAGGCGGCGGTGGAGAAATTCGTCAACGCCAACAAGCAGCACATCGCCCACGACAATGACGGCGACGTGGTCTACATGACCCGCCTGCAATGGGACATCGACCGCGTGGTGCGCGACTATCCCGAGATCACCCTCTCGGCCACCAAGGAAATGATGGTGTAAACGCCGGTCCGGGCCCCTCTTGGGGCCCGGCAAACGCTCCGGGGGAGCGTTTGAGGCGTTTTCGGGCGGAGCCCATCCGAGTTCCGCTGGAAAGATTGAGGGGATCACGGGCGAAGCCCCCCCGATCCGGCCCCTGCCCGTCTCTACGCGCCCCTCCCCCCAACTTTCCGCTTGACCTAGAGTGCGCTCCAACCCCTAGCAAGGGAAGCGTCGAACGGAAAGGAGCCCGTACCATGCGGATCGCCGAGTTCGCGCGGGCCACCGGCTTCCCGGTGGATACGCTGCGCTATTACGAGAAGATCGGCCTCATCGACCCGCCCCTGCGCGACAGCGCCGGGCACCGGGTCTATGGCGACGCCGAGCTGCGCTGGGCCGAATTCCTGCACAGGCTGAAGACCACCGGCATGTCGATCTCCGAGATGCTGGTCTATGCCGACGCGCGGGCCGCAGGCGATCACACCGCTCCCGAGCGCGCCGATATGCTGCGCGCGCACCGGGCCGAGGTCGCTGCCCGCGTGGCGGAGCTGCGGGAGTGCCTCTCCGTTCTCGACACCAAGATCGCCACCTACGAGGCGATGATGTCAGACGCGAAAGGACCTGACCATGCTGCACCAGACCACAGAGACCAGAGCGGAGCGCGGCCGCAGGCTGCTGAGTGAGATCGACGGCGCCGCCGGAGAGGCGGTGATCGCCAGCCTGCAGGGCATCGCGCCCGACTTCGCCGAGCTGCTCTTCGAGTTCCCCTTCGGCGACATCTACGCCCGCGAGGCGCTGTCGCTGCGCGATCGCGAGATCGCCACCGTGGCGGCGCTCGCCGCCATGGGCACCGCGCCGAAGCAGCTCGGCGTGCATGTGCACGGGGCGCTGAATGTCGGGGTGACGCGCGATGAGATCGTCGAGGTGATGATGCAGATGGCGGTCTATGCGGGCTTTCCCGCCGCGCTCAACGCGCTTGGCGTTGCCAAGGAGGTGTTTGCCGAGCGCGACGCCGCCTGACCGGCCTCCGCGAACGGACCGGGCCCCGCCAGAGATTGGCGGAGCCCGGTTGCCCCGATACGGGCGCTTGCTCCGAAGCGCTTACTCCGCCGGCACGCGCTTCTCGACATGGCCGCCGCCGAAGCCGTCCGGCAGTACGAAGGCCACCAGCACGAAAACCAGCCCCAGCGCGATGCCCAGAAGGTCCCCCGAGACCGCGAAGAGGCCCGCGTAGTCAGATCCGGGCACGGTGCCCAGCGTGACCTTGCCGCCGGCGATGTCCGAGAGCAGGCCGCTGGCCTTCCAGACCGGGTAGGTGGCCATGTAGGCGGCGGCACCGAAGAGACCGCCGGCGATGAAGAACAGCGCGTCCTTGCGGCCCGTGGCGGCGGCACAAACACCGGTGCCGGGGCAGAAGCCCGAGGCCGCCCAGCCGGCGCCCAGCAGCAGGCCGCCGATGAACACGCCGATATAGGCTGCCTTCACCGACATGTGCCCGACCTCGACGAGGCCGATCATCTGGCCGCCGAACATGAGGATCGAGCCGGTGCCGATGGCCAGCAGGATGGTCTTCATCAGCCGCAGCCGCCGCAGGGTCAGCATGCCGGTGATGACGTTGGGATTGGTGGCGCCGATGCGGTCCAGCACGAAGCCGAAGGCAGCGCCGATGACGATGGCGAGCACGATCTGCATGGCTCAGTCCTCCCGGTACATGGTCATGGCAACGGGCACCGCGGCGAGGAAGGCGCCGGCGGCGAAGATGTAGCCCGAGAGCGCGGTCTGCATTATCCCCGACATCATGTGCCCCGAGGTGCAGCCGCCCGCGAGCCGGGCGCCGTAGAGCACGACGAAGCCGCCGAGGAAGGCGACAAGGTAGCGCGTGCCGGGGGTGTCGCCGAAATTGGCCCGCCAGATCGCCGGCGCGCGGCGCTCCTCGCGCGAGACGCCGCCCTTCAGCAGCGACGACAGCAACGCGCCGGCGGCCATCGCCAGCACGAAGATGAAGCTGTAGTTCAGCGGGTTGGCGGCGCTCTTAGCGTATTTTCCGCCGGATTTCGCCATATAGGCGTTGGTCGAGGTCCAGCCCTCGTCGGTCTGGGTGATGAACTCGGACGAGACCGCGTCGGCCACGATGCCGTCGAGGATGACGAATTGGGTGCTCACCCCGATGGGCTTCACCAGCAGGACGGCGGCAAAGAACACCACGCCCAGCAGCACGCCCCCGATTTTCCAGTTCCAGGTCATGCGACCCTCCCTTGCGTATGACATTCCACTTTCAGAATGCATATCATATTCCGACTTTTGCATGACTCAGATCAAGGCGGGCGACGTAAGCCTGGTCTGTTGCCCGGCCGGTCGCGCCGGAAGGATGCATGGAAGAGGCGGGAGACACTGAGAAATCCCGAAAATATGTAAATAACTCAATGAAATGAGGCGTGAGCCGGAGGCACCGATTGAACGCCGTTCGCATCAGTCGATGCGGTTCGGTGCAGGGTCCGGTCGCTGTAAGCCCCGCCGGAAAGCCGCAATTAAACCGGGCCCGGCGGGCTGACGCCGCGCGGCAAGGCCCCTGCCGCGCTTGAGCGACGCAAAAAAGGGGCGCTTGCGCGCCCCTTTGCAGTCAGTCTAGCTGCGGGTCAGCTACCCTGCAGCAGCGGCGTGATGCGGCGCACCGCAGCGCGGCGGTTGGCGCGCTCCGAGGTCTGGGTCTCGACCGCGAGATCGCTCTCGCCGTAGCCCTGCAGCACCATGTTCTCGGGCGGCACGTCGAAATACTCGGTCAGCGCCAGCGCCACCGATTCCGCGCGGCGGTCGGACAGCGCGAGGTTGTAGCCCCAGCCGCCGGTGGCGTCGGTGTGTCCCTCGATCAGGAAGACCTCGCCCGGGTTGTCGGCGATGACTCGCTTCATCGCGTTGCCGAGCGCCGCGAGCGCCTGCGCCTCCTGCGGACGGATCGCCGCCGAGCCGGTCTCGAAATTGATCGAGTCGACGCTGACCTCGGGCACGAGGTGGCGCACGGTGTCGATGTTGCGGATCTGGTTGAGCGAGAAGCTGCGGCCCACGTCGGTGCCGTTCTCCGCCGCCAGCGCCGCGGCCAGCTCGGCCTCGTCGACCTCGCGGATGTTCATCCGGCGCGGCGTGTCCTGGGTCTGCGGGAGGTCATTGATCACCACCTCCTGCTCGGCCTGGGTATCGTCGAAGAGCACGATCGTCTCGCCGTCCGGCAGAGTCCGGATGCGGCGCAGAACGCGACCATCGGCGGCTTTCACGGTCTCGACCGCGTTGCCATCCTCATATTGCACCACGGTGCGGGTCGAGCCGTCATCGTAGCGATAGGTGGTGACGTCGGAGCCCGGGCGACGCAGCAGCACGTCATCGTTGCGCAGCACGCGGTACTGGCCGTTCTCCTCGACCACGAGGCGGTCGCCGGTGTTCTCGACAACCTTGGCGTCGTCCGAGAGGAACTTGCTCAGAGCGACGGCCCCGAGACCGGCAATCGCGGCGGTGCCGAGGGTCCGCAGCGTGTCGTTGCGATCGTCGTCATCGGCGCTGTCGTTGCGGCGTTGGGCAGTGTCGTCCTGCGCCTGCTGGAGCGCCTGCCCGATGCGGGTGCCGAAGTCTTCGTCCGAGCTGCGCACATCCGCATCCGAGACCTCTTCTTCGACCACCTCCGGTTCACCGGCCTCCGCGAGCCCAAGCGCCGCGGCCGCCGCGCCGAGCTGCTGCGAAATCCGCGCAGCAGCGTCGGCCTGCTCCTGATCCGAGACCTCTTCCGGCTCGGCCTGCAGGCTCGGCTCTTCGGTTTCTGCCTCCGCCTGAACCTCGGTTTCTGCCTCCGCCTGAACCTCGGCCTCGGCTTCCGGCTCCACCTCGGCCACCGGCTCCTGTGCCTCGGCTTCCTCCAGCGCATCGCGGATCTCGTCGGCGCCTTCGGTCTCGGCGGTCTGAGTTTCCGCTACGGGCGCTTCGGCGGGAGCGTCCTGTGCCTCGGCCTCTTCAAGTGCCTCGCGCAGTTCGTCGCTGCCTTCGGTTTCGGCGGTGGGAGTTTCCGCAGCAGTCGCTTCGGCGGGAGCGTCCTGCGCCTCGGCTTCCTCAAGCGCCTCTCGCGGCTCGTCGCGACCTTCGGTCTCCGCGGTCTGCGTTTCCGCTGCGGGCGCTTCCGCGGGAGTGTCCTGCGCCTCCGCCTCTTCAAGCGCCTCGCGCAGCTCGTCGCTGCCGTCGGTCTCGGCGGCCTGAGTTTCCGCTGCGGCTGCTGCGGGAGCGTCCTGCGCCTCGGCCTCCTCAAGGGCCTCGCGCAGTTCATCGGCGCCTTCGGTCTCGGCGGTCTGAGTTTCCGCCACCGGCGCGTCAGCCGGGGCATTCTGCATTTCGGCGGGCGCTGCCTGCGGTGCTGCCTCGGCCTGCGCGGGCGCGTCTGCAACCTCGGCGGCAGGCTGTTCGACCTCGGCCTCGGCCGACGTCTCCGCGGCAGGCTTTTCGGCCAGTGCGGCGCGGCTCTCTGCAGTCGCGGCGGGCGCGTCCTGCCCGGCTGCCGCCAACGGCTGTGCCTCGCCATCCTGTTGCGCCTCTTGCACGGCTGCAGCAAGCGCGCCGTTCTTCCCGGTCAGGGTCGCGGCATCGGGCAGCTCGGCCACCAGCGCGCAGTCGACATCGTCAGACGCCTCGCCGCCCTCGCAGAGCGCCTGCAGACGGGTCAGCTCGGCCACGAACTGCTTGCGGTTCATACCGTCCGTCTCGAATCCCACATCGAGCGAGCCATCCTGCGCGCCCTTGAGGATCTGCTTGGGCGTCATCCCGTCGAAGCTCTGGGCCACGGCCGGCAGCGACAGGCTGGCCATCATCACCAGCGCTGTGGTGGTTCTCAGAAACGGTTTGGTCATTATGCGTCCTTTCCTCCGTGCCGCCATCAAGCGAGGCGGTTTGGAGGATACAACGCGGCCAGACCGGTTTTGTTCAAAAACTAGGCAGAAGACCGCCGACCGGGGCAACTTCGCGCGCTAGAGCGCCGCCAGAAGCCGCGCCTTCTCGCCGGCGTCATCCGGGCGCGAGATCGCCTCGGCCAGCTCTTCGAGCGAGCGGATCGAGTGTCCGGCGCGGAAGCTGTCGACATGGGGCAGCATGGCGCGGATGCCGGCGGCCTTCGGCGCGAACCCGTCCCAGCGCAGCAGCGGGTTCAGCCAGATCAGCCGTCGCGCCGATAGGTGCAGCCGCTCCATCTCCTTTTCGAGCGCCCCCGCATCGTCGCGGTCGAGCCCGTCGGTGATCAGCAGCACCACCGCGCCCTGCCCCATGACCCGGCGCGACCAGTCGCGGTTGAATTCGTGCAGGCACTGGCCGATCCGGGTGCCGCCCTGCCAGTCCTGCGCCTCGGCCCCGGCAGACTTGAGCGCCGCATCGACATCGCGCGTGGCGAGGTGGCGGGTGATGTTGGTGAGGCGGGTGCCGAAGGTGAAGGCGTGCACCTTGGCCCAGCCGGCGCCCTTCTCATTGGCGACCGCGTGCAGGAAATGCAGCACCATGCGGGAATACTGGCTCATCGAGCCGGAGATGTCGCAGAGCACCACGAGATTGGGCCAACGCGGGCGCGGCTTGAGATGGGCGAGCTCGCGCAGCTCGCCGCCCTGCCGCATCGAGCCGCGCAGGGTGCGGCGCCAGTCGATGCGGCGGCCGGTGTAGGCGGCCATGCCGCGGCGCGAGGGGATCGGCTTCACCGGCAAGGTGAGGCGGGCGATCATACGCCTGGCTTCGGCGATCTCCTCGGTCGACATCTGCTCGAAATCCAGCGTCTTGAGCTTTTCCTCCGCCGAGAGGGTGAAGGAGCTGTCGACCTCGATCTTCGTGGCCTCCTCCTCGCCCTCGGGCTGCGGGATCTCCGGCATCTGGTCGCCCAGCAGCGCCTGCGCCGCGCGCTTCTCGGCGGATTGCGCGATCTTCTCCTCCTGCACGCCGCGCACCGCCGGCAGCATCATCGACATCATGTGCTCGAGGTAGCGCGGGTCGCGCCAGTAGAGCCGGAAGACCTGCGCAAAGACCACGCGATGCTCGGGGCGGTTCACGAAGCAGGCGTGCAGGGTCCAGTAGAAATCCATCCGGTCGGTGAAGCCCGCCGCCGCCACCGCGCGGATCGCGTCGATGACCCGGCCCGGCCCTACCGGCAGCCCGGCGCGCCTCAGGGCGCGGGCGAAATGGATGATGTTCTGCGCGAGCCTCGGGTTGTCGGGGATCGCGATGGGCACGTATTCGGGCATGGGGCCTCTGATCTGGCCGGCAGCGCGCGCGCCGGGCTCCCCTCCTCCGGGTCGGGCCAGCGAAGCGCATCGCCGGGCGCGGGGCAAGTGCTTCCTTGGTCGCGGAAGCCTGCGCGTCAGTTGCGCCGGCCCGAGGCGCCTCCGCGTCGGCGCGGCGCGCTGCCCCGCTCCATGCCCTCGCGCAGCACCGCGGTCATCGGGTGACCCTCCTCGCGGTGTCGGTCGAGCAAGACCTCGATCAGTGGCCGCGCCTCGGCATCCTTGGGCAGCGACAACGCCCAGTCGAGAAAGATCGAGCGGCATTCGGCCTCGGTGATGCCGTCGATGCGGTAGGCCTCGGCAATCAGACCCTTCGGGTCTTCCGGGGTTCCCTTCTTCATGCGTGTCTCTCCTTCATGTCTCGGGCGCCGGCAGCGCGGCATCGATGATCTCGGCGGCGCGGCTGGTCATCTCGGTGAGCTTGTCGCGCAGCGCGTCGGGGCCGTCGGTCCCGGTCAGACGGGTCAGGAAGGCGCAGCCGCCGGCGCCGAGCTCGGTCGGGTCGAGCGCGCCCTCGGCGATCAGGCGGGCGCCGATCTGCAGGCTCCAGCACAGGCGATAGGTGGCGGCGAGGTGATCGGCATCGGACTTGCTGAGCCAGCCTTCCCGCGCCGCCATCGCGAGCCCGCGGGTGGTGCGCCGCGGCGCCTGCCCCGAGAGCAGCGCCCCGGCCTGCGCGGTGAGCTCGATATCCTGCATCCGCCCGCGCCCGATCTTGGGATCCCAGGCCGCCCCCTCCCCCTTGGCGGCAGCGATGCGCGCCCGCATCGTGGCTAGCTCACCCAGCACCTTGTCGCGCGGCGGCGGGCTGGCGAGCAGCTCCGCACGCAGCGCCTCGACATCCTCGGCCAGCGCCGCTGGCCCCGCCACGACCCGGGCACGGGTCAGCGCGAGATGCTCCCAGACCCAGGCCTGTTCGCTCTGGTAGGCCCGGAACGAGGCCAGCGAGGTCGCCACCGGCCCCTGGTTGCCCGAGGGGCGCAGGCGCATGTCGATCTCGTAGAGCTTTCCTTCCGCCATCGGCGCGGTCATCGCGGTGATCGCCGCCTGCGTGAGCCGCGCGTAGTATTGCCGCGCCGGCAGTGGACGGCGCCCCTCCGAGGCCTCGACCCCGTCGGGATCGTAGATCGCGATCAGATCGAGATCCGACAGCGCGTGCAGGCGCCGCGCGCCCAGAGACCCCATGCCGACAACCACCGCGCCGCGCCCCGGCGCCGGCCCGTGCTTGCGGGCAAACTCCTGCGTCACCACCGGCAGCACGGCGGCGAGCGAGGCCTCGGCGAGATCGGCGTAATGCTCGCCCGCCTCCTCCGGCTCGCTGAGCCCCCGGAGCAGGTGCACGCCGGCGCGGAAATGCCATTCCTTCTGCCAGCGCCGGGCCATGTCGAGCCGGGTCTCGTAATCGCTCTCGCGGGCGAGGATGTCCTTCAGTTCTGCGGTGAGCGCCGCGGCGCCGGGCCACGGGCTGAAGAAATCGCCACCGATCACCGCGTCGAACACGCTCGAATTGCGCGACAGGTGCCGCGCCAGATCGGGCGAGGTCGAGACGATGTCGATCAGCAGGTCGATGAGCTGCGGGTTGGCCTCGAAGAGCGAGAACAGCTGCACCCCGGCGGGCAGCCCCGCGAGGAAGCCATCGAAGGCCGAGAGCGCCTCCTGCGGCTTCGCGGCCTTGGCGAGCCGCCCGAGGATCTCGGGCTTCAGGCGCTTGAAGATCTCCACCGCGCGGCCCGAGCGCAGCGCCGGGTAGTTGGGCCAGCGCGCCACCAGCTCGCTGCGCTCGATCTCGTCGGGCACATCGGCCTCGCAGGGCGCATCGGGGGCAAAGAAGCCCTCGGTCAGCTCGTGCACCTCCTCGAGACGGCGCTTGAGATCCTGCTCGAGCTCGGCCCGGTCGCGCCCACAGAGCGCCGCCAGCCGGTCGAACTCAGGATCGGCGGTGGGCAGGCGATGGGTCTGGGCGTCGCGCATCATCTGCACCCGGTGCTCGATCTCGCGGTGCGCGCGGTAATGCTCGGTCAGCTTCTCGGTGACGCTCTGCGGCACCCAGCCGGTCTCGGTCAGCACCCGCAGCCCGTCGACCGTGCCGCGCACCCGCAGCTCCGGGTCGCGCCCGCCGGCGATGATCTGCCGGGTCTGGGTGAAGAACTCGATCTCTCGGATGCCGCCACGGCCGAGCTTCATGTCGTGTCCCGGCAGGGTGATCGGCCCGTGGCCATGCTTGTCGCGGTAGCGCAGGCGCATGTCGTGGGCGTCCTGGATGGCAGCGAAATCCAGGTGCCGGCGCCAGACGAAGGGGCGCAGGGTCTCAAGGAAGCGCTCGCCGGCGGCGAGATCCCCGGCGCAGGGCCGCGCCTTGATATAGGCGGCGCGCTCCCATGCCCGCCCGAGGCTTTCGTAATAGCGCTCGGCGGCCTCCATCGAGATGCAGACCGGCGTCACCGCCGGATCCGGGCGCAGCCGCAGGTCGGTGCGGAAGACATAGCCTTCGCCGGTCAGGTCGCCAAGGCTGCCGGACATCCGGCGGGTGGCTCGGACGAAGGCGCTACGGGCGTCGTGGAAATCGTCGCGCTCGAAGCGGCTCTCGTCGAACAGGCAGATCAGGTCGATATCCGAGCTGTAATTGAGCTCGAAGGCGCCCATCTTGCCCATCGCCAGGACCACCATGCCGCCGGCGGAGGGGATGTCATCCTCGGTCGCGCCCGGCAGCTTGCCACGGCGGATCTCGCGCGCGATCGCCGCCTGCAGCGCCTGCTGCACCGCGAGATCGGCAAAGCGGGTGAGCGCACCGGTGACCTCCTCGAGCGTCCAGACGCCGGCCAGATCGGCGAGCCCGGCCAGCAGCGCCACGCGGCGCTTGGCCTGCCGCAGCGCCACGTCGACCTCGTCGGGCGCGCCCGCCTCGAGCGTCTTGAACAGCGCCGGCAGCGCGGCGTCGGGATCGTCAAGCGCGCCCTCGAGCCAGTCGGCCTCCTTGCGGATCAGGCCCTGCAGATAGGGGCTGGTGCCGCCGGTGCCCTCAATGAGCCGGGCGCAGTCGCCCTCGGCCCAGGGCGTGGCGGCGAGCGCCTCGGTACCGAGATCGGGCTCGAAGGGGCGCGGCAGGCGGGTGATGCGGGATGCAAAGCTCATGCCGCCTATATGGCGGGGCGCGGCGGGGTTGCGCAATCCCAAGCTCTTGCAGCCGCGCGCCCGCCGCGCTCTAACCGGGGCCGGCAGCAACAGGAGAACCCGATGAGCAAGAGCCTCAAGCGCGTCCGCGCGGCGCTGGAAGATGCAGGCCTGACGCCAGAGATCCGCGAGGTGGGTCAGGCCCGCACCGCGCAGGAGGCCGCCGACAGCGTCGGCTGCGAGCTCGACCAGATCGCCAAGTCGATCATCTTCCGTGCCGAGGAGAGCGGCGAGGCGGTGCTGTTCCTGACCGCGGGCGGCAACAAGGTCTGCGCCGAGAAAGCCTCGGCACTGGCCGGCGAGCCGCTCGGCAAGGCCGACGCGACGCTGATCCGCAGCCAGACCGGCTTTGCCATCGGCGGCGTCTCCCCCGTCGGGCATCTCAGCCCGATCCGGGCGTGGATCGACCCGCGGCTGCTCGAGTTCACCACGATCTGGGCCGCCGCCGGCACGCCGCGGCATGTCTTCGCACTCGACGCCCACCTGCTGCCGGGCCTGACCGGCGCCGTCCCTGCGGCCTTTACGCTCTAGGCGGCGCGCGCCCCTTGCCGCGCTGGCGCGGCGGGGCCATGCTGCAGGGAAAGCAAGGAGATCTGGTCATGGGCTGGTCCTTTCCCATCGGGCGGCTGTTCGGCTCGGAGCTGCGGGTGCACGCCACATTCTTCCTGCTGCTGGCCTGGATCGGCGTCTCCGCCTGGTCCTATGGAGGGCCGGCGGCGGCGTTGCAGAACGTGGGCTTCGTGCTGGCGCTCTTCGCCTGCGTGGTGGCACATGAGTTCGGCCACGCGCTGACCGCGCGGCGCTACGGCATCAAGACCCCGGACATCACGCTCTTGCCCATCGGCGGGCTCGCCCGGCTCGAGCGCATGCCCGAGACACCGCGCCACGAGATCCTGGTGGCGCTGGCCGGGCCCGCGGTCAATATCGTGATCTGGGCGGTGCTGATGCTCTTCGGGGCGGGCACCCGGCTCGATGCGCTGGCGGCGCTCGGCTCGGCGCCGGGCGCCTTCCTCGGCCAGCTCGCGGCGGTCAACCTGTTCCTCGCGCTGTTCAACCTGCTGCCCGCCTTCCCGATGGATGGCGGCCGGGTGCTGCGCGCCGCGCTGGCCACCCGGATGGACCGGGTGCACGCCACCCGCGCCGCCGCCACCGCGGGGCAGTTCATGGCGTTTCTCTTTGCCTTCTGGGGGCTGGCCTCGGGCAACTTCATGCTGCTGCTGATCGCCATCTTCGTGTTCTTCGCCGGCCAGGCGGAGAGCCAGGATGTCAGCTCGCGGGCGGTGGCCAAGGGGTTGATGGCGCGCGACGCGATGATCACCAGCTTCGAGAGCCTGAGCCCCTCGGACCCCATCCACGTCGCGGCGCAGACCCTGATCCGCACCACGCAGCACGAGTTCCCGGTGCTGGACGAGGACGGCAGGCTGGCCGGGTTCCTGACCCGCACCGCGCTGTTCCACGCGGTGGCCGAGGGGCAGAACACGCTCGAGATTGGGGCGGTGATGGAGGAGGTGCCGCAGGTCGCCCTGAACGCCCCGCTCGACAGCGCCCTCACCGCGCTGAGCGGCGCGCCTTCGGTGGCGGTGATCGACGCAGATGCCCGGGTGCTGGGCTACATCACACGCGAGAACGTGGGCGAGCTGATGGTGCTGCGCAGCCCGCGCTGAGCCCATCTGCGCCGCGGCGTGGGCCGCGAAACGCTTGACCCCGGTGACGGGGCTGCTACGGAGAGCGTCACGGTGGGCCTGTAGCTCAATTGGTTAGAGCAGGGCGCTCATAACGCCTTGGTTGCGGGTTCAAGTCCTGCCGGGCCTACCAGAGATGAAATAAGACACTATTTTTCCTTCATTTTTCGACGCTTTTGGACCACGCGTCATACCACGTGGTCCACTTTTCCGAGATCCAGGCAGGAAATCCGCTCAATAGCGCGTGCGGCCAACCCTGCTCTTTCGACCTTTCGAGTGTAGATCTCCGAGGTCTGCGCCTGGGTGTGCGACATCAGTGCCATGATCTCGTATTGCGTCGCGCCTGCAGCAGCGAGCAACTCAGCAGCGCCTTTTCGAATTCCGTGCTGAGTACGACCTTTCGGCAACCGGGCCTCGGCCGTCCAATCCTGAATCTTGTTGCGCACGACCTCAGCGGATGCAAACCGTCCACCCGCTTTGTTGCCGATGAAGATGTCCCGCTCTGGATGCAGTTTCAGCTCTTCGAGCAGTTGTCTGAGGACGGGCACGTCAACATGTGCGGAGCCCTTCTTGGACGGTTGAAAAGACAACACTGCGTCACCAGTCGACGACCACAGAATATGCTCCGGGCCGAGACGATACACGTCGCCAATCCGGGGTAGCACATTGAGCGAAAGCAAGAACCATAGTCGCGCCATAGTGCCAGGCCCATGGTGCTGCAGAAATCTCCTCATATCGGCGACGGCCCATGGCGTCGCTCCGCCGCGGTTCTTGTGCACTTTCTTCACATCGAAGATCGCGGAAGTGTCAGGGAAACCAGAGCGTTCCTCGCCCCATCTATAAGCCGCGCGCAGCGCTTTCAGGCAATTGTCGGCGGACCCTGTCTTCGAACCAAAGGAGTCTCGGATGTGGACAAATGCTTCCTTCGGCAGATCCGCGTCCAGGCTCCCCATCCGATCCCCATCAAGATCCTTGATGTCACATGCGCGGTTCAGCAGAGGTCTATAACCCTTCAGGGTTAACGGCGAGGGCTTGAATCGTGACTCAATTTCGGTGTCGTTTATCTGTTCGGATAGCCATGCCAGATAGCCCTCGCAGAGGGCGTCCAAGGTCCCGGCAACAGACTTCTCCGGCTTCTTGGCTTGCGGTGCGTGTCCTGCGCGAGCAGCAGCGTAGTGCTCATGAAATCGAGGCTCGCCTGGACCCATCGGGATTGTAATTTTGCGATCCCTATCGCCCTCAACACGAACGCGCCAGCGAAGGCTGCCCGCTGCGGTTTTGTCTTTGAGCAATCCCTTAAAACGGTATTTCATCTTGTCCCGCCCCACTTCTTCGGTGCTTTTTCACCAATTTTTCTGTTGATATTTGCGTTGTCCGTCTGATCGTGTGAGGCGAATTCGAGACGCAAAGAGCCATCTGGTTGGACGACCATTGCAGTGATTGGCAGCCCTGCATCCGCCGCAGCGGATAACGCATTGGAAACAGACGCTTTTGTTAGTTTTGCTGACGGCAATGTCTCACACCTCACTTGTTGAGGTCGGGAAATCTGACCGTAAATTTTCTGCGTAAATTTGGTTTGTATCCGTCGCTTCAGCCTCCACTAAATACCTCCGAGAAACCCACAAGCCGTCACTGAAATCGAAGCAGTCAGGAACGGTTTTCTTCAGCTTTCTGAACCAGCGCGCACTCGGCCCTGTGGTCGTGCAGATCGTGCGTAGCCGCGTCAGCGCGACCTGCACGCTCTGCGCGCCGCCGGGGTTGTCGTTGGCGGTCTGCAGGTCGATTGCGGTGTTGATCTCGGTCATGCTCAGTCCTCAAAAAGCCTGCCCGTTCTTGGGCAGGGAGGACGTGTTGCCGTCGCATGGATCGCAGAAACGGTTCGGTTCGGATCCCTCGCGGGGGCGCCTTGCAGCG
>NZ_JAHVIA010000007.1 GCF_019801965.1 Salipiger bermudensis | reverse complement strand
AAGGCGAAACAACCCAATTCAAAGCGGCATCGGGATCATCGTCCAGAGCCCCACATAGGTCAGGAAGTTGAACAGCAGCGTCGTCGCCGCAATGGTGCAGGCGGGCGGGTCGATATGGGGGGTGTCCACGAGTCAAACCAGAGCGGGGGCAGACGCCGCTTGATGCGGGTCAAACCCGCGGCGGGGCAGAGCTGCTAGGCTTCCTGCAGTCCGCCGCGGCTCTCCGGGGAGATCGGCAAAGCGAGGACCGGTCGTGCCGTCTCTCTGGAGCGATCAGAAAGGGACGCCATGCGAGACCCGAAGACAGCCCCGCCGAGCAAGCCTTTCCCGGCGCATCCCACCCTGCGCGATATCGCGCTTCCGGGCTGCGCGCCGAAGGCGCGTCGTGACGACGCCGCTGCGCCCGACCTCGTCCGCCGGATCATGGAGAACCCCAACTACCGGCTCGCGGACGAGGATGTGCAGTTCCTTGACCGCGATGTCATGCGCGGGGCGCGGCTGCAGCTCGATTACCAGAAAGCCGAAACCCTGCTCAGGGACCACGGCATCGCCCATTCGATCGTGGTCTTCGGCGGGACGCGGATCACCGAGCCGGGATGCGCCGCCGCGCGCCTCGCAACGCTCGAGGCGGAGATCGCGGATCAACCCGAGGATGCCGCGCTGCAACGGAAGCTGCGCATCGCGCGGCGCCTTCAGGAGAAGAGCCGCTACTACGACATCGCCCGCGCCTTCGGCCGCATCGTTGGAGCCGCCGAGGGCGAACACGGAAACCGGCTCGTGGTGGTGACCGGTGGCGGCCCGGGCATCATGGAGGCGGCGAACCGCGGCGCCCACGAGGCCGGTGCCCGCACCGTCGGGCTCAACATCACCCTGCCTCAGGAGCAGTTTCCAAACCCCTACGTGACGCCCGAGCTTTGCTTCCGCTTCCGCTACTTCGCCCTGCGCAAGCTGCATTTCCTGCTGCGCGCCAGGGCCCTCGTGGTGTTTCCCGGCGGCTACGGCACCTTCGACGAGCTGTTCGAAACGCTGACCCTGATCCAGACCCGCAAGATCCAGCCGGTGCCGGTGGTCCTCGTCGGGCGGGACTACTGGCGCCGCGCCTTCGACGCCGATTTCCTCGTCGAGGAAGGTGTGATCGACCCCGAGGACCGGGCGCTGTTCTGGTATGCAGAGACCGCGGAAGAGATCTGGGACGACATCCAGCGCTGGTATGCGCGCGTCGGGCGCCCTCTGATCGAGACACCGACCCACACCGAAGGAGGGGCCATGCCATGAAGTTGTCCTTTCACGGCGCCGCCGGTCAGGTCACCGGCTCGTGCCACCTTGTCGAATGCGGCGGCCGGCGGATCCTCGTCGATTGCGGCATGTTCCAGGGCGGCCACGAGCTGCGCGACGACAATGCCGGACCCTTCGGCTTCGACCCAGCCGGGATCGACCTGGTGCTGCTCACCCACGCCCATCTCGACCATTGCGGGCGGTTGCCGCTGCTCTGCAAGCAGGGCTTTCGGGGCGAGATCCTCGCGACCTCGGCCACCCGCGATCTGGCGCGGCTGGTGCTGCTCGATTCCGCCCATCTCCACGAGGAGGAGGCGCGACGCCATCACCGGCACGGGCATCGCGGCGGGCGGCACGAGGCACTCTACGACACCGTCGATGCGCTCGACGCCATCGAGCGGTTCGGACGCGCCGCTGCCTATGGCAGGACCCTCAAGCTCTTTCCCGGCATCACCGCGACCTTCTTCGAGGCTGGCCACATCCTCGGCTCGGCCTCGATCCGGCTCGAGCTGAGCGAGGCGGGCCGGGCGCGCCGGATCCTGTTCTCGGGCGATCTCGGCCCGCCGGACCGGCCGTTACTGAACGACGCGGCCCCGCCCGACGATGCTGATATCGTGGTGATGGAAACCACCTATGGCGACCGCGATCACCGCGATCTCGACGCCTCGGTCGCAGAGTTCATCGCGGCGGTGCGCCACACCTCGCGGCACGGCGGCAACGTTATCATCCCGACCTTCGCGCTGGAGCGGGCGCAGGAGCTGCTGTGGTTCCTGCGCGAGGCGATGGAGGAAGGCACGCTCGATCCCGACATGCAGGTCTATCTCGACTCGCCGATGGCAATCTCGGCGACGCGGATCTTCGCGCGGCATCCCGAGGCGTTGCGCCCGGAGCTGGCCGAGATCGTCCACGCGGGCCACGATCCGTTCCGGCTGCCGGCGCTGCACTACTGCCGCGAGGCGCAGGAGTCCGCGGCGCTCAACCGGATCCGCTCGGGCGCGGTCATCATGGCGGGCTCGGGCATGTGCACCGGCGGGCGCGTGCGCCATCACCTGCGGCACAATCTCGGCAATCCCGACAGCGGCGTGGTCTTCGTGGGCTATGCCGCCGAGGGCACGCTGGCGCGCATCATCATCGACGGGGCGAAGACGGTGAAGCTCTTCGGGCGCGAGATCCCGGTCAGGGCGCGCATTCACACCATCAACGGTTTCTCGGCCCATGCCGGTGCGACCGATCTGCTGGCCTGGCACCGCAGGACCGGCACGCCGGAGAAGACCTTTCTCGTGCATGGCGAGCAGGGCCCGCTTGAGGGGTTTGCGCGGCGGCTCGGCGGGCAGGGGGTGGAGATCGCGCAGGCCGGGAAGGTCTATGCGCTCTGACGTGCGGCACGGCGGCGGGCGTTTGACCGCAATCAAGGTGCCCCGTCGCCGCCCGGCCTAGGATTCCTCCCCTGGCAAGGGAGGAGAGGCCGATGGACGTGCAAGAGCGTGACAGCGCCGCTGCGCTGCAATGGTTCGAGGAGCTGACGCGCGAGGATGTTGCGACGGTCGGTGGCAAGAATGCCTCGCTGGGAGAAATGGTGCGATCGCTGGGCGCGAAGGGGGTTCAGGTGCCGCCGGGCTTTGCCACCACCGCGGAGAGCTATCGCCGCTACATCGCGGCTAACGGTCTCGAGGGCCGGCTGGGAGCACTGCTCGCCGATCTCGACGCGGAGCGCCTGAGCCTTGCCGAGGCCGGGCGCAACATCCGCGCCGCCATCGTCGGCGGGCGCTGGCCGGAGGAGATCGAGGCGCAGATCCGTGCCGCCTATCGCGAGCTGGGGCGCCGCACCGGGCAGGAGGCGCCCGCGGTGGCGGTGCGCTCGTCTGCCACCGCCGAAGATCTCCCCGATGCCAGCTTTGCCGGCCAGCAGGAGACCTTCCTCAATGTGCGCGGCGAGGATGCGCTGCTCGCCGCCTGCCGGCGCTGCTTTGCCTCGCTCTTCACCGACCGGGCGATCACCTACCGCAAGCTCAAGGGCTTCGGCCAGCTCGAGGTGGCGCTGTCGGTGGGGGTGCAGCTGATGGTGCGCTCCGATCTCGGCGGCTCGGGCGTGATGTTCTCGCTCGATACCGAGAGCGGCTTCGACCGCATCGTCCTGATCAACGCGGCCTGGGGGCTGGGCGAGACCGTGGTGCAGGGCGCGGTGAGCCCGGACGAATACCAGGTCTACAAGCCCTTCCTCGAGCGCGCCGAGCTGGCGCCGATCCTGCACAAGGGGCTCGGCGCGAAGGAGATCAAGATGGTCTACCAGGGAGCCGCCGAGGCGCCCACGCGCACGGTGCCGACCTCGAAGGCCGAGCGCGAGCGCTTCGTGCTCTCCGATGCCGAAATCCTCAAGCTGGCCCGTGCCGCGGTGGTGATCGAGGAGCATTACGGTCAGCCGATGGACATGGAATGGGCCCGCGACGGCGAGACCGGACAGATCTACATCGTACAGGCCCGCCCGGAGACGGTGCAGTCGCGCAGCGAGGCCGGCGCGTTCCGCAGCTACCGGCTCGGCGAGACCGGCGCGGCGCTGCTGCGCGGGCTCAGCGTCGGCAACGACATTGCCACCGGAGAGGTCTGCCTGATCGAAAGCGCCACGGATATCGATCGCTTCGTCGACGGCGCGGTGCTGGTCACGGCGAACACCGATCCGGACTGGGTCCCGATCATGAAGCGCGCGGCGGCCATCGTGACGGATCACGGCGGACGCACCTCGCACGCGGCGATCATCAGCCGTGAGCTCGGGGTGCCGGCGATCGTCGGCACCGGCAATGCCACGCATCTGCTGCATGACGGGCAGGCGATCACCGTCTCCTGCGCCGGCGGCGACGAGGGCACGATCTATGCCGGCAAGGCGGCGTTCAGCGTCGAGGAGACGCGGCTCGACGCGCTGCCCGAGACCCGCACCGAGGTGATGCTCAACATGGCCAACCCGGCGGCGGCGGCGCGCTGGTGGCGGCTGCCGGCGGATGGGGTGGGGCTGGCGCGCATGGAGTTCGTCATCAGCAACGAGGTCCGCGTGCATCCGCTGGCGCTGACCCGCTACGATCAGCTCGCCCCGGGGCCGGAGCGCGACGAGATCGACCGGCTCACCCGGGGCTTCGACGACCGTCTCGACTATTTCGTCGAGACGCTGGCCCGCGGGCTCTCGCGCATCGCGGCGACGTGGTATCCCAAGCCCGCGATCATCCGGATGAGCGATTTCAAGACCAACGAATACGCCGACCTGCTGGGCGGGCGCGGCTTCGAGCCGGCAGAACAGAACCCGATGATCGGCTTCCGCGGCGCCTCGCGCTACTATTCCGAGGCCTATCGCGACGGATTTGCGCTCGAATGCCGGGCGATCCGGCGGCTGCGCGACGAGATGGGCTTCGACAACGTGGTGGTGATGATCCCGTTCTGCCGCACCGTGGGCGAGGCCGACCGGGTGCTCGAGGTGATGGCCGAAAACGGCCTCTCCCGGGGAGAGAACGGGCTGCAGGTCTACGTGATGTGCGAGATCCCCTCCAACGTGATCGAAGCCGAGGCCTTCGCCGAGCGCTTCGACGGGTTCTCGATCGGCTCCAACGACCTGACGCAGCTCACCCTCGGCATCGACCGCGATTCCGAGGCGCTGGCCGAGCTGTTCAGCGAGCGCGATCCGGCGGTGCTGTGGATGATCGAGACGGTGATCGCCAAGGCCCGCAAGGCGGGACGCAAGATCGGCCTCTGCGGGCAGGCCCCGAGCAACCACCCCGAGTTCGCCCGGCTGCTGGTGCGGGCGGGAATCGACAGCATCTCGGTGACGCCCGACAGCTTCTTCGCGGTGAAGGCCAACGTGGCCGAGGCGGAGGCCGGTCCTGATAGCTCGCGGTCGAAACGCGGTGGATGACTCACGACGCATGTCGCAGGCGGCCTGCCGGTGCGCGGTGCGCGGTGCGCGCGCGAGGGCAGGGGCCGCGTGAAGCAACGCGGCCCCTTGTGCCCGGGTCGTCTGGGTCCCGCAGATCGCCGGGATCGCCGGTACGATCAGCGCCGCGGTCGTGCCGTCAGGGCGTGGTTTCGGTGATGCCGCCATCCACGGTCAGGCACTGGGCGGTGATGTAGCGGCTCTCGTCGCTGGCCAGGAACCGCACGGCGTGCGCCACGTCCCAGGCCCGGCCCATCCGGCCCATCGGTACCTGCGCGTCGCGATGCGCTGTGAAGCCGGCATAGTCGCCACCTGCATACTTGTCAGCGAGCCGGCGCACCAGCGGCGTGGCGATCAGGCCCGGCGCGACGCAGTTCAGGCGGATGCCACGGTCGGCATAGATCACCGCCGCGGTCTTGGTCATCTGCATCAGTGCAGCCTTGGCGGCGGCATAGGCGACCTGCGGCTTGCCGATATAGCGCAGCCCCGCGATCGAGGAGATGTTGATCACCGAGCCGCCCCCGGCGGCCTCCATCAGAGGCAGGATCTCGTGGCAGGTGAGAAAGGCGCTGTCGAGGTTGAGGCGGAACTGGGCGTTCCAGACCTCGAGCGACATGGTGCCGGGATCGCCGGGCTCGGACTGGCCGACATTGTTGACCAGGATGTCGGGCGTGCCGAAACCCGCGACACAGGCGGCAACCGCCTCGCTCACGGCGGCGGGATCGGTCACGTCGGCGACGAGCGTCTGCATCGTGCCACCGGCGTCACGCACCTGCGCGGCGGTGCGCTCCAGTGCCTCCGGGTTGCGGTCGATGCCGAAGAGGCGGGCGCCCTCGGCGGCGAGGGTGAGGGCAATGGCCTGACCGTTGGCGGCGAGCACGTCATCGCCCTCGGCCGGTCCCGATGCCCCGCAGCCCGTGATGAAGGCGGTCTTTCCGTCCAGTCGCAGCATCGTCGTCCTTTCGTCCTCTGGTCTGCGGCGGGCTCCCCGCCGCAAGCCCTGCATGTCGTCTCCGGAGCCGGTCGTCCAGCCCTTCCACGTCTGGCTTCGGCACCCCGCCGGGAGATGGGCTCATCCGGCCACCGTCATATGCCGCGCAGACGGAGCAAGCGGCGTCCGGCCGAGCGAGGGTGATCCCGAGAAGATGCGGGCGCCGGCGGCAGCAGGCCCGTCCGGTCACCGGCGAGGGCGCGGGTGCCTTGATTCATGTCAGGGGAAACCCGGCCGGGCTGCCGTAAGGTCGCGCAGCGATCGGCGCTTGCGGGAACGGAAAGGGCCGCTGTGATGACTCCCATACTCAAGGCCTTGGCGGTCCCGGCCCTCGTCCTGCCGATGCTGATGCAGTCCTGCGAACGGAACGACGGCGAGGTGGTGGCGCTCGGCGTCCTGATGCGCGAGCGCGTGGTCCTGACGGCGACCGCGAACGCGATCATCACCGAGCTTCCCGTCGCCGAAGGCCATGCGGTTGCGGAAGGCGAGGTGCTCGTACAGCTCGAGGACGCGGTGCAGCGGGCGAACCTTCAACTCGCCAGCGCGCGGCTTTCCGAGGCCGAGGCAGACCTGCACCGCGTCCGCAGCGGCGCGCGCGCCCAGGAGATCGCGATCGCGGAGGCGCGGGTGCGCGGGGCTCGCGCGGTCTACGAGGAGGCCGAGACGACGCTGGCACGCAATCGGCGGCTTCTCGAAAGCGGGACCATCACGCAGGCGCGGCTGGACCAGGATCTCGCGCGCAGCCTTTCCTCCCTCGCCGAGCTGACCAGCGCCGAGCAGGCGCTGGCGGAGCTCAGGGAGGGGGCGCGCGAGGAAGATATCCGGATCGCCGAGGCGCATGTCGAGGCCGCCAAGGCCGAGCTCGCCGCCGTGCGCACCCGGCTGGAAGACCTGACCATCCGCGCCTCGCGCGACGGCCGGCTCGACAGCCTGCCCTGGAACCTCGGCGAACGCGTGCCCTTGGGCAGTCCGGTGGCGGTGCTCCTGACCGGCGAGAGACCGCACGCCCGCATCTACATCCCCGAGCCCGCGCGTGTCGGGCTGGCCATCGGCGACCCTGTCACGGTGCGTCTCGACGGGACCGACGCCGCGTACGAGGGCCAACTGCGCTGGATCAGCCAGGAGCCCGCCTTCACGCCCTATTACGCGCTCAGCCAGGACCAGCGAAGCCGGCTCGTCTTCCTCGCGGAGGTGGCGCTCCCGCCGGAGGCGGCGGCGCTTCCGGTCGGCCTGCCGATCTCGGCACTGCTGCCATGAGCGAGATCGTTGCGGCAGCGGTTGGCATGACGCGGCGCTTCGGCGCCAATACCGCCGTCGACGGGCTCGACCTCACGATCCCCAAGGGCGTCGTCTACGGCCTGCTGGGGCCCAATGGTTCGGGCAAGACGACGGCGATGCGCATGCTGACCGGGCTTCTGACCCCGAGCGACGGCTACGCCGAGGTGCTGGGAACGCGGCTTCCCGGCAATGCCGAGGCGCTCAAGCGCCGGATCGGCTACATGACGCAAGGCTTCACCTATTACCGTGATCTGACGGTTCTCGAGAACCTCAGGTTCATCGCCGAGATCCACGATCTGCCCGCCCGACGGAAGCGGCAGCGCATCGACGCGCTGCTCGAGGCCTACGAGCTGCGCGCGCAGGCGGGGAAACTTGCCGGCGCGCTGAGCGGCGGGCAGCGCCAGCGCCTCGCGCTGGCCGCGACCGTCATTCACGAGCCCGAGCTGCTGTTTCTCGACGAGCCGACCTCCGCAG
Organism: Salipiger bermudensis; assembly: GCF_019801965.1. Taxonomy (GTDB): domain Bacteria; phylum Pseudomonadota; class Alphaproteobacteria; order Rhodobacterales; family Rhodobacteraceae; genus Salipiger; species Salipiger bermudensis_A. The sequence continues at coordinate 356,337 of NZ_JAHVIA010000007.1, read as the reverse complement.
TCGATCCCGAGACCCGGCGCGGCTTCTGGGAAAGGCTCTTCGACCTCGTCGACCTCGGGACGACGATGATCGTCTCGACCCACCTGATGGACGAGGCCGAGCGCTGCCATCGCATCGCGATCCTCGATCAAGGCCGGAAATGCGCCGACGGCACGCCACCCGAGCTGATGGAGAAGGCCGAGGGCCGGGTGGTCGAGCTCGCGGGCGACGATCTGCGCCGGATCGGGCGCGAACTGGCGGGGCACCCCGACATCGCCTCCGTCGCGCAGATTGGCACCCGGCTGCGCGTTCTCGTGGCGGGGGCGCCGACGGATGCCGAGGCCGTGGTCGCGCAAGCGCTGCGGGGCCAGCCGGAGCTGTCGCTGCGCGCGGTCCGGCCCAACTTGGAGGACGTGTTCGTGCTCGCCACCCACGGGGGCGCCGGATGATCTCGGCGCGTCGCACGATGGCGATCCTGCGCAAGGAGCTGCTGCAGCTCAGGCGCGACCGGCTGACCTTCGGCATGATCGTGATGATCCCGCTCATCCAGCTGGTACTGTTCGGCTACGCCATCAACACCGAGATCCGCCACATCCCCGCCGCCGTCGTCGACCAGAGCAACACCAGCCTCAGCCTTGCGCTGACGCAGATGGTCGAGGCCACGCAGGTGGTCCGCTTCGAGCAGCGCTTTGCCACCGTCGAAGCGGCCGAACGCGCCATCGTCCGCGCCGAGGTGCGCGCGGCCTTCGTCATCCCGCATGACATCGACGACCGGCTGGTGCGCAATGCCGCCATCTTCGGCAGCCGCGCGCCGCCGGCGCAGGGAGACACGGCGCGGCCCGTGGCCCAATGGATCGCCGACGGATCGGACACGCTGGTGGCGGGGGCGATCCGGTCTTTGCGGCTCATGCCGCTGGGCGAGCTCTTCCGCGAGCCCGTCAATGCGCCCGCGCCGACATTCGAGGTCACGCTGTTCTACAACCCCGCGCAGCGGACCGTGGTGAACATCGTGCCGGGGCTTGTCGGGGTCATCCTGACGATGACCATGATCATGTTCACCGGCGCGGCCATCGTGCGCGAAAGCGAGCGTGGCAACATGGAGATGCTGATCACCACGCCGATCCGGCCGCTGGAGCTGATGATCGGCAAGATCATCCCTTATATCTGGATCGGCCTTGTGCAGGTCGTCATCATTCTCGGCCTTGGCGCCGTGCTTTTTTCGGTCGGGATCGCCGGATCACCCGGCACGCTGCTGCTGGTCACGCTGCTGTTCATCTTCGCGAGCCTGTCGCTGGGGCTCGTGCTGTCGACGGTGGCGAAGAACCAGTTGCAGGCGATGCAACTGACGATCTTCATCCTGCTGCCATCCATCCTGCTGTCGGGCTTCATGTTTCCCTACGAGGGGATGCCGCGCGGCGCGCAGCTGATCGCCGACCTGCTCCCCGCGACGCATTTCATGCGCCTCATTCGTGGCGTCGTGCTGCGCGACGCGGATCTCGCGGACCTCGGACCAGACGCGGCATGGCTCTTGGGGTTTGCGGTGCTGGGGCTGGTCGTGGCCGCCCTGCGGTTCCGCAAGAGGCTGGACTGACCGCGGAGCCTGCGAAACGTCGGGCGGCGGGCGGCCCTCCGCAGCCTCGCATCGCGCTTGCGCCGCCCGGGCGGTCAGATCGCTCCGAGATAGTAGCCGATGGCCTCTTCCAGCTCGGTTTCCTCGTAGCCGAAATGAGAGCGCACGACCTCGTCCAGCTTGCGGAAGACCGCGGCGGCTGCGGTGAAGGTCTCCTCGCGAGGATCCTCCGCCAGCGCGGCCGCGGCGCGTCCGAGGCGCAGGATCAATTCGTGCACGACCTCGTGCTCCGCCTTCAGTTTCGCCACCACCTCACGGAACTTGCCGCCGCCCGCGGCCTCGATCCGCGGAAACATGTCGGCGCCTTCGATGTCGTGATGAAACTTCAGGACCTGGCATTCGCGCCCGCACAACGATCCGAACGCCCGGAAATTCTCGGCCATGTCGAGCGAGAGCACGATCCGCTTCAGGTGATCCGGCGGTGTCTCACCCGCTTCGATCCGCGCCAGAACCGCGCCGATCTGGCCCATCTCCATCAGGTAATGACGGTGGATCGCCGCCAGCTGGCGGCCCTGGCGACGGTGAATGTCCTTGGCCTCGGGCACCGGCGGCGCCTTTGGCCGGGCGGCCTCGTCGAGGCTGAGGTCGTCGAGCGGTTGGGTCGAAAGGTCGGTCATGACGGACAAGAGAAACCTTGGAGAGGACAAGTCAAGGCCGGTCGGGCGACCGGGGCGCTTCGCGAGAGACCTGTGCGGCTCGGTGCTCCGGGGAACAGACGGGCAGGGAGGGGCGGGGCGCGCAGGCTGGCGGCGTGAGATCACCCGTCAGCGCCCTCGATCGCCACGGAGCGCATGCAGCGAGGTCCGCAGCTGCGAGCGGCATAATGATCCGCAGCGGAGCTGCCAGCCGGACTGTCAGCGCATCCGGTAGCGCAGGCACGTCGCACCGCGGGCCTTGCGATATTGAGAATGTTTTGAGGGAAGTCATTCGCCACAATCAACATTTTAAACCAAATGGTGCGGCGTTATCTCTGCCTCAAACGAAACACCGCGCTCCCGCGGTTCTGATGAGGACACGACAATGATTGATCTTTCTTCCAATATCCTTGGCGGCTTCGGCGCCGGTTCCGCAACCGCAGTCGCGCTCGCCGCGCTCCTGCTCCGGCTTGCCCTCGGCGGCCTCTTCCTGGCGCACGCCTACCTGAAATACTTCGTCTTCACGCCGAAAGGCGCAGCGGCATTCTTCGCATCGCTGGGCGTACCGGGCTGGTTTGCCTACCTGACCATCGCCGCCGAAACCCTTGGCGGCATCGCGCTGATCCTTGGCTTCCAGACCAGCCTCGTGGCGCTGCTGCTCATCCCCACCCTGTTGGGTGCGGCGATCCTGGCGCATGGCAAGAACGGCTTCTGGTTCACCAATGAGAATGGCGGCTGGGAATACCCCGCATTCTGGGCCGTGGCACTGGTTGTGCAGGTCCTGCTCGGCGGTGGGGCCCTGGCGCTCACCAACTGACCCCGGACACCCTGCGCACCCCCCGCGGGCGATGACGAGACGGCCCTGGCGCATGAGAGCGCCGGGGCCGTTTCCTTGCGTGCGGCACCGCACCGATGCCGGCATCGATCCCGCCGGCATCCGCATCGGCCGACAGACGGCGCGCGAGCCTCTAGCGCGCCGATCCGGCGTCGCCGCGTGCCAGCGCGAGGTAGCGCTCCGCCACCACGGTGATCGTGAGCGGGAACGGCTCGGCGCTACGCGCGGCTTCGGGCTCCGCAAGGCGATGCAACATGGCAGCGGCGATGGCTTCGGCATCGTCGGGGACGAGCGCCTCGGGGCCCAGGATGTCTCGCGCTCCGCCGCCCGCGCAGTCGGTGCTGACGCAGGGCAGGCCGGCCGCAGCTGCCTCCAGAAGGGCGTTGGGATAGCCTTCCCAGCGCGACGTCATCACGAAGAGCTGCGCATTGACGAGATAGGCGAGCGGCGCATCGACGAAGCCGGCGAAGCTGACCGCCGTCTCGATGCCGAGCGCCCGGGCCTGGGCCCGGAGGTCGGGGCCGAGACTGCCATCGCCAAGGATGATGAGACGCAGCGCGGTGCCGCTGCGTCGCACGAGAGCCAGCGCTTCGAGTGCAAGCGCATGGTTCTTCTGCGGTTCGAGCCGCCCCACCGCGAGCGCGACCGGCCCGCCGCCATCCAGTAGCCAGGGGTGCGGGGCTGGCGCCTGTCGGGCTGCGGCATAGTCCGCAGGGTCGGGAGGCGCATTGGGCAGCACGTGCAGCGCGCCCCGATCCAGCCCCGACAACGCCGCGAGGTCGTCGGCGGTGCCGCTGGAGACGGCGCTGATCGCATCCGCCTGCGGGTAGAGCCGGCGGATCATCCCCAGGGTCAGGGCGCGTCGCGCCGCGCCATAATCGGTGAGCACGCCGCTCACCTGCGACCTTTCGCTGATCACCACGCGGGCCGGGCGCCGCGCCAGCCGGTTGGCGATGAGCGCCGTCGCGTTGCAATAGGTCAGCGCCGAGATCACGGCCGCGGGCCGGGACGTCGCGAGCAGCCGTGTCAGCGGGACAAGGGCGTTTCGGCTCCGGGGCGCGTCGAGCGCGATCACCGGGATGTCGGGCGACAGGCGGTCGCGCGTCGGGCCGACGGCCTGATTCACCACCAGCGACACCGGCGCTCCGGTCTGGTGGAGCTGGTTGGCGATGCGCACGAAAACGCGTTCCACGCCGCCGCCCGCGAAGGACGGCAGGTAGATGTAGATTTGATCATCGGCGCGATCTTTGGGCAGGCATCCCTCCTTTTGGTTGAGTAAATATATCGAAAATCTCGTAAAGCGGTAGAAATGTCGTACCCTGATCCTGCGATACGGGTGACGCTGCGCGCCAATCGGTCAATCGATTTGCATCGACGCAGCACCCGCCGCGCCGCTGATCCGGGGCGAGGGAGAACCGACTTGCAGACAGCATCTCCGTATTCTGTGCCGGAGCTGCCCTTGCGCGGGCTGGATCTCGCCGGCTTGAGCCCGGTGCGGCAAGTACTCCGACGCTACGGGGCGCAGGATCACAGCCGGTGGATCTTCCGCGGTCTGCTCGCGCCGTTCGACGAGCCCGTCTTCGTCAAGATCTGGAACCCGGGCTACGTCCGCGCGCGCACCCTGCCGGTGGCCCTCGCCGCAGGGTTCTACGACGCCGCCAACGTGCCGGCCCTGCGCGGGCTGGTGATGTCGGAGGGGGTCTGCCGCGGCTATGTGATGGCGGCCTGCAGCCACCGGATCCGCATGGGGCCGCGCTTCTACGACTTGATCTGCCGGCGCACGCAGCAGACGGGCTTCTTCGCGGTGCAGTTCAGCCCGTCCCATACCCTGCGCATACGCGGGCTTTTGAGCATGATCGATCTCGAAGGGGTCTACCCGGTCGATCGGCTCGATCTCGTCGCCACGCACCACAGCGCCTTCGCCCACGCGCCCTACGCCGCCTTCGTGGCGGCCTGCGCGCAGGCGCCGCTGCCGCCGCTGGAGCCGCGCCGCTCGCTGGCCAAGCGGGCGCGGGCCTTCGTCCGCGCGCGGCTCATCTCACCACAACCCAACCAGAGGTGCCGAAGAGACCTGATTGCACGATAGCGTCTTAGGAGACAGCCGACATGTCCTTTCACTCCACCCTTCGCAACGCCTTGCGCCCGTATTACCAGCGCAACCCCTCCCTGAAACGGATGCTCAAGGCGGCGGATGCCAATGCCGATCTGCTCAAGCACAGCCTGGCCCGCATCAGTCCCTCGGTGATTTCGCCGGATCCGCGCTATCTCTACCTGACGCTGACGGCGGACTGTAACCTGCGCTGCAAGGGCTGTAACTACGGGCGCGATTTCATGCCCGGGCACGAGCTCGAACTGGAGCTGGTGAAATCGGCGGTCGACGATGCCAAGGCGGCCGGGATCGAACGGGTGCGGCTCTATGGCGGAGAGCCCCTGATCCATCGCGACCTGCCGGAGATCGTCGCGCATATCGCGGATCGCGGGCTCGATATGTGGATGACGACGAACGCGGTGCTGCTCAAGGCGCGCGCGGCACCGCTGGTCGAGGCAGGGCTGCGGCACATCTCGGTCGGGTTCTATGGAACGGGCGACGGCTACAACGCCTATGTCCAGCGGCCGTCGCGGTTCCAGAAGGTCGAGGAGAGCATCGCCTATATGCGCGAGACCTATGCCGAGACCGTGAGCATGCATCTCGACTGGCTGCTGATGCGGCCGACCGCCACTCCGGAGGCTTTCGAGGCGACCTGGGCGTTTGCCCGCCGCTACGAGATCCCGCTCTACATCAATCTCGTGCACTACTCGCTTCCCTATTTCGTCAAGGAAAGCCAGGAGCTGCAATTCTCGCCGCAGGACCGCCCCGCGCTGGAGCGTCTGTCGGAGCGGCTTCTGGAATGCAAGGCCGAGCGCCCCGACCTGGTGGTGAATTCCGAGCCGGGGATCCGCTCGATTCCCGACTGGCTGATCAAGGGCCCCGAGATGCGCGTGCCCTGCACCGAATACCAGCTGATCTGGGTGGGGCCGGACGGCACCGTGCAGATGTGCTACGTCACCTTCGAGCTTGGCAACCTGCATCAAGACCGCCTGTCGGAGCTGCTCTTCACCGAGGCGCACCGCAAGGCGGCGCGCGACGCGCACGCGCTCAACTGCCCGAATTGTCATTGCAGCTACGACAAGCGCGTGCTGGCGCACGGACCCTCGCGCCGGGCCTATCGCGGCGGGCCCGCGCTGGGCCCGCACTCGCCTGGATCGGCTTGATTTCCCTTCAGCCGAGCGACTTGTCGCTGGCGCCGGCGTCGCCATGCACCCAGTAGCCCGCCGCCTTGAGATGCTGCGCCGGGTGGCCGCGCTCGTCGAGGAAATGCGCCTTCAGCGCCTTGGCGACCTGCGCCTCGGCGGCGATCCAGACAAAACCCTTGCCCTCGGGAAGGGTCAGCGCGCGCGTGGCATCGAGCAGGGCGCCGGCCTGATGCGCCTCCGTGACCGGGCGGTGCACCCAGTGGCTTTCCATCAGCGCCCCGGTCTCGAAGTGCTGCTCGTCCTCGGCGCCGGGGACGGCGGCGAGGGTGATGACGCGCGGTCCGGCGGGCGTCTCCTCGACACGGCGCCCGATGGCGGGCAGGGCGGTTTCGTCGCCGATCAGAAGCCACCAGTCGAAGACCGGCGCGATGACGGCGGAGCCGCGCGGCCCGCCGATGCGCAGCTCGTCGCCGGGAGCGGCGTTGATCGCCCAGTCGGTGGCCGGGCCGGCATCGTGGACGGCGAAGTCGAGCACCAGCTCGCGGCGCTCGGTGTCGAAGCGGCGCGGGGTATACTCGCGCATCTCCGGTTTCTCGCCGCCTCCGTCGAAGATCAGCTTGATGTGGTCGTCGGCACCAAGGCTCGTGAAATCGGCCAGCTCGTCGCTGTGCAGCACCATGCGGATCATGTTCGGCGTGAGATAGCCGGTCTCGCGCACCGTGAGGGTGCGGCGCTTGAGTTCGTGGCGGTGCCTCGTGATGATTTGGTCCATGGGAATTCCTGTGTCTGAATGGGGGCTTGCAGCGTCTACTTCGCGCCGCTGGCAATCTTGTGCGCGGTCTGGCGCAGCGTCTCGGCAAGGGCCTCGATGACCGAGGCATCATTGTTGCAGGCCGCGAGGCGCTGGCGCAGGGCCAGCTTGATGTCGTCCATCGCGGCGACGATCTCCTCGGGCGCGTTGGCGCGGTGGCTGGGCGGCATGGTGCGGGTCAGCAGCTCGTCGGCAGCGGCGCGGTTGGCCTCGATGAAGGCCTCGCCCTCGGCGGTGATGCGCGAGAGCTTGCGGGCATTCTCGTCGGGCTCGACGCGGATGTAGCCAATCTCCTCGAGCCAGGAGAGGCTCGGGTAGATCACCCCGGGGCTGGGGCAGTAGGCACCGTTGAAGCGCTCCTCGATGGCCTTGATGATCTCGTAGCCGTGGCGCGGGCTCTGCGCGATCATCGCGAGGATCAGCAGCCGCAGCTCGCCATACTCGAAGAGCCGTTTCGGGCCGCGCTTGCCCTCCTTGCGGGGGCGCGCCTCGTTGGGGCCTTGCGGGCCCTTGCGGTGAGGACGAGCGGGTCGGGAGCCGTGTCGCATGGCGGGGGCCTTCGAGAGCGGGTTTCTAGATATATCGTGATATCCGATATATCGAGACAGCGGCGCGACACAAGGCGCGGGGCAAGGCAGAGCCCGCACAAGGGCTGTGCGGTCGCCGCAGAGCCGGCGCGCAAATCATTGTTTGGAAAAGGTTTCCGGCTCGGCGTAGCGGGTGTCACACGTTGACGTGACAGGGCCTCCCGCATCGAATGAATGCGACGCGCCTGCCGTGTCGAGAGCCCGGAGGGAGACCGCCCGGATCAGGTCTGGGGGATGCCTTTGCTCGGCCCGAGGCGCTTTTGCGCCGCGATGCGGAACGGCGCGTTGGGCCCGCCGAAGCCGGTGTAGCCGGGCCCGCGCTGGACAATCTCGAAGAACATGCCGCTGGCGAAGGCGCGCGAGTAGAGCTGGAAGAACTCCGCCTCGCCATCGCGGTCGTAGAGGATATTCGCGGCGCGCAGACGGTCTAGCAGCCCGTCGGGCATGTCGAAGCGCGCGGCGAGATCGTCATAGTAGTTCGCCGGGATCGGCAGCGGCGCGAAGCCGTTCTCCGTCATCCGCGCGGCGGTGGCGAAGATGTCGTCGGTGGCGAAGGCGATGTGCTGCACCGAGGCGCCGAAGGTCGAGGCGAGGAAGCGGCCGGCCAGCGTGCGGTGGGTCTCGGCGCCGTTGAGGGTGATCTTGAGCCGCCCGGCGGCACTCTCCACGACCTGGCTGCGCACCAGCCCGTCCGGGTCGATCACGTCGACCATCGGCGATTTTTCCATGTCGAAGAGCGTCGAGTAGAACAGCGTCCAGCTCAGCATGTCCTCGTAGGACATGGTCTGCGCGAGGTGGTCGATATGGGTGATGCCGGCATCGTTGCGGGGCGCGGCGCCGGTCTTGGCAAACTCCACGTCCCAGACGCTGTCGAGCCCGCTGGTGGCGTCGATGAAATGCAGCACCGAGCCGCCGAGACCTCGGATCGCCGGGATCGCCAGCTCGCCCGGCCCGGTGGGCTGGGAGAAGGGCGCGGAGCCGAGCGCCTTTGCGCGGGTCACGGTGTCGTCGGCCGAGGAGACCTGCAGGCCGATGTCGCAGACCGAGAGGCCGCGGGTGTTCCAGACATGGCTGGCATGGCCCTCGGTCTCGGAGTTGATGACGATGCGCACGTCGCCCTGCTGCCAGAGCGCCACCTGCTTGTTGCGGTGCTGTGCCGCGTGGGTGAAGCCCAGCGTGCGCAGGAGCTGAGACAGCGTCTCGACCTCGCCGTCGCGGGCGGTGAACTCGATGAAGCTGACATCCTCGGCGCGGACCCGGGGCGGGATCGCGGGCAGGTCGATCTTCGTCTCCGGCTCGACCCGGCGCACATCGTCCATCAGCGCCACCAGAGAGCGGTAGCCGTCCTGCGCGGTGGCCTTGGCGTTGGAGCCGCGGAACTGGTCGTTGAAGATCTCGAGGCTGATCGGGCCGGTATAGCCCGCCGCCATCACCGCCTGCATGAAGCGGCGCACCTCGAGATCGCCTTCGCCCGGCATGTTGCGGAAGTGGCGCGACCAGTAGAGCAGGTCCATGTCGATGGCGGGCGCATCGGCAAGCTGCACGAAGAAGATCTTGTCGCCGGGAATGGCGCGGATCGATTCCGGGTCGATCTTGCGGCCGAGCGTGTGGAAGCTGTCGAGGATCAGCCCGACATGGTCGTGGTTGGCGCGGCGCACGATTTCCCACGCGTCGCGGTGATCGTTGAAATGCCGGCCCCAGGCCAGCGCCTCGAAGCCCACCCGCAGGCCGCGCGCACCGGCGATCTCGCCGAGCTCGGCAAGGTCATCGGCGGCACGCTGGATGCCGCCGAGCGAGCGCGGATGCACCGACGAGCAGATCAGGATCAGGTCGGTGCCGAGCTCCTGCATGACGTCGAACTTGCGCTTGGCGCGGTCGAAGGCCTTGGAGCGCAGCGGCTCGGGCAGGCATTCGAAATCGCGGAAGGGCTGGAAGAGGGTGATGTCCAGCCCCTTGTCGCGGATCATCCGCCCGACTTCGCGGGCGCCGCCATCATGGGCGATGAAATCCTGCTCGAAGATCTCGACCCCGTCGAACCCGGCGGCGGCGATGGCGTCGAGCTTCTCGGGCAGGGCGCCCGAGATCGAGACGGTGGCGATCGAGGTCTTCATGGCGGGGTCTCCCACGGGTTGCGGATCAGAAGCCGAGCAGGGTCGGCAGCCAGGTGACGGTTTGCGGCACGAAGGTGAGGATGATCAGCACCAGCACCTCGACGAGGAAGAAGGGCATGATCGACCGGATGAGCCGCGCCATGCCGACATTGGCCACACCCTCGGCGACGAAGAGGCAGAGGCCGAGCGGCGGAGTGATCAGGCCGATCATCAGGTTGAATATCACAAGGATGCCGAAATGGGTCGGGTCGACCCCCATGCTGACGGCGATCGGGTGCAGGATCGGCACCAGCACCAGCATCGCAGCGATGCCTTCGAGGAACAGGCCCACGAAGAGGAACAGGATGATGACGGCGATCAGGAAGGCGGTCTTGCTGTCGACATTGCCCAGCACCCAGTCGGTCAGCATGTTGGGAATGCGGTTGTAGGTCAGCAGCCAGTTCGCTGCCGCCACCGCCGCGATGATGATCAGGATCACCGCGCTGTCGCGCATCGCCCCCGAGAAGATCCGGGGCAGGGCGGAGAGCTTGATCTTGCGGTAGACGAAGAGCCCGAGGATCAGCGCGTAGCCGACGGCGAAGCTTGCCGCCTCGGTGGGCGTCACCACGCCGGCGAGGATCGAGCCGACAACGAGCACCGGCATCAGCAGCGGGAGGATACCCTGCAGCAGCGCCTGGCCGTTGGAAGGCCCGCCGAGGTCTCCGGTCTGGTCGCCGTGGTCAACCTTCACGGTCAGCATGACATAGCCCGACAGGAACACCGCCAGCAGCAGGCCCGGCACCACGCCGCCGAGGAACAGCGCGGGCACCGAGACGCCCGAGACGATCAGCGCGTAGATGATCACCGGGATCGAGGGTGGGATGATCGGGCCGATCACCGAGGAGGCCGCGGTGAGCGCGGCGGCGAAGCTGCGGTCATAGCCGTGCTTTTCCATCTCGGGGATGAACACCCGGCCGATGGCCGAGGTATCGGCGACCGCCGAACCCGAAAGGCCGGCAAAGATCACCGAGGCCCAGATATTGACCAGCGCGAGGCCGGCGCGCATCCGCCCGACAAGCACGTTGGCGAAGGCGATGATACGGCCGGTGATGCCGCTTTCATTCATCAACTCGCCGGCCAGAACGAAGAGCGGGATGGCCAGCAGCGGGAAGGAGTTCAGCCCCTTGTAGATCTCGGTCGGCACGATGCGCAGCGTGTAGGGCGCATCGCCGGTGGCCATGAAGTAGAGCAGGGCGGCGATGATCGCGATGGCGATGGGCGCGCCCGCCAGAAGGCCCACGATGAGGATGGCATAGACCATGGCTCAGAACTCCCGTCTCTGGGTGAGGCGCTCGACGAGTTTCAGCGCGCCGGCGACGGCGAGCAGCCCGCCCCCGAAGGCGATGGCGTATTGATACGGGCCGACCTTGCCGAGCCAGACCAGCCAGTCGATGCCGGTGGAGGCGGCGAGCCAGTCGGCGGTGCTCTTGAGGCCCGAGCTGTCGACGCTGCCCCGGCGCAGGGCGAAGACGTGCCCGGCATAGGCCAGCGCGATGCCCGAGGCGACGGTGACGACGTCGGCGATCATGAAGAGCACGTGGCGCACGCGGCCCGGCAGCGTGTCGGTCAGTACGGTGAAGCGGATGTGCTGGTCATTGAGATAGGCCAGTGCGAGCCCGAACATGACGCCGTAGATCGTCAGGTAGATCGGCAGTTCCTCGCCCCATGGCACCGAGCGGCCCATGGTGTATCGCCGCAGCGAATTGACGAAGATGATCAGGAAGACGAGCGCCATCGACAGGCCGGCTCCGAAGCCGAACAGCCATCTTGCGGCGCGGGTGAGAGCGGTCATGTCGGCTCCTCCGAATAAAATGGGCCGGGCCCCCCTCGCAGCGGCCCGGCCCCGGCACAATGCGCGCGCTTACTGCGTGGAGTCTGCCACGGCAGCTTGCAGGCGGTCGATCCACTCGGCGTCATCCCCGAGCTCACCGCGCAGGTACTCGACCACGGCGGGCTGTGCCTTTTCCGCGAAGGCTGCGATCTCGTCGGAGGTCGGCGCGTAGACTTCCATGCCTTCTTCCTGCACCTTGCCGACGCCTTCGGCGGTGTTCCACTGCTGGATCGCACGGCCCATGGTGCCGGCGACGCGGGCAGCGCGGGCAACGACTTCCTGCTGCGCCGGCTCGAGCATGTCGTAGAACTCGTCGGAGATCAGGATGAAGTCGGCGGCATAGACGTGGCCGTCGAGGGTCATGTATTTCTGCAGCTTGTGCAGGCCGTTGTTGTAGATCACGCCGACCGGGTTCTCCTGGCCGTCGACCACGCCGGTCGAGAGCGCGTTCGGGAGCTCGGTCCAGGCAATCGGGGTCGGCTCGCCGCCAAGGCCCTTGACCATCTCGACGTAGAGCGGGATCGGCTGGACGCGGAACTTCAGGCCTTCCATGTCGGCGGGCGACTTGATCTCGCGCACACCGTTGGTGAAGTTGCGGAAGCCGGTCTCGCCATAGGCCAGGGTGCGCAAGCCGGTCTTCTCGAGGCAGTGCTCCGCGAGCGCGTCGCCGAACTCACCGTCGAGCACATCCCATGCGACGGTGGCCGAGGAGAAGGTGTAAGGGATGTCGAGCACGGAGGCTGCCGGGCAGACCTTCGACATCGCGCCCGAGACCAGCACCACCTGCGTGAGGTTGTCCTGCGCCTGTGCGATCAGCTCGTCCTCGTTGCCGAGCGCGCCGGCGGGGAAGACCTCGACGGTCATGTCCGACTGACCTTCGACGATGTTCTTGAAGATCTGCGCCGCGGCGCCCTTCTTGGAGCCGGTCCAGTCGTCGGGGTCGACGTGCGCGACGCGGATGGTCTGGGCCATGGCCGAGGTGGCTGCGAGGCTGCCGCAGAGCGCGGTGACGGCCAGCAGAGAAGTGGTGATGGAACGCATGTTGTCCTCCCTTTGCGTTACATGTTGCCCGCGGTGGCGAGCGGGGCCTTGTCGAAGGCGTCGAAGGTTGCCTTCATCCGGTTCGGGTCGGCGGGCCGGCCCGTGAAGAGCTCGAAGGCGCGCACCGCCTGATAGACCGCCATGCCCGAGCCCGGCAGCACGCGGCAGCCCTTGGCGCGCGCGGTTGCGATGAGCTGGGTCTCGAGCGGGAAATAGACGATGTCGGCGACCCAGAGGTCGCTGGCGATGAGATCGGCCTCGATCGCCATGCCCGGCAGCTTGGCCATGCCCATCGGCGTGGCGTTGACAATGCCGGTGGGGCGGTCCGCGGCGAAGAGCGCGGCCAAGTCGGAGACCGCCTGCGTCTCGGTGCCGGGGCGGTTGCCCGCGACCAGCCTGGCCAGCGCCTCGGCGCGGGCCGGATCGGTGTCGAAGATCGAGAGCTTCTGCACGCCGCAATCGGCCAGCGCATGGGCCACGGCAACGCCGGCGCCGCCGGCGCCCAGCAGCACCGCGTGGCGCGTGTCGGCGCCGTCGAGCCCGCGGCGGAAGCTCTCGGCAAAGCCCCAGAGATCGGTGTTGTGGCCGATGCGCTTGCCGTCCTTCAGCACCACGGTGTTGACCGCGCCCACGGCGCGGGCGTTCTCGCTCAGCTCGTCGAGCAGCGAGATCACCTCGATCTTGAACGGGTAGGTGATGTTGAGCCCGTCGAAGCCGGCGGCCTCGGCGGCGGTCACCATGTCGGTGAGCGAGAGTGTCGCGCGCTCGGGCGCATCCATGTCGAGCTTCTCGTAGACCGTGAACAGCCCCTGGGCCTGCGCCTCGCGCATGTGCATCAGGGGGGTGCGCGACAGCATGATGCCGCGGCCAATCAGGCCGGCAAGCAGAGCGTCTTCGGATGTGGTGATGGTCTCCAAACCGGCCCCTCCCCTGGCGGTGTGTCGTTCTGTCGCTGACAATGAACCGTGCGGTTAAATTCGTCAAGGGAATTGAACCGGGGGGTTAAAAAGGTAGAATGCACCTGGAGAGGGAGGCAGGGGTATCCGATGGAAAAGGAAACAAAATCACGTCGCTGGAAGCAGAATCCCGAGGCGGTGAAATCGGATATCCTGCGCGTGGCGCGGTCGGAATTTGCCCGCAAGGGGCTTTCGGGGACGCGAATCGAAGACATCGCGGCCGGCACCAAGACCTCGAAGCGGATGATCTTCTACTATTTCGGGGACAAGGAATCGCTCTACGAGGCGGTGCTCGAGGATTGCTATGCCGAGGTGCGGGCCGGCGAGGCCGAGCTCGATCTCGAGGGGCTGGCGCCGGACCGGGCACTGAAGACGCTGATCGAGTTCACCTTCGACCACCACCGCCGCAACCCGGAATTCATCCGCCTGGTGATGATCGAGAACATCCACGAGGCGCGCCATCTCGACCGCATGGAGCGGCTGCACGGGCAGAACCTGCGCGCCATCGGCGCGGTGGAGAAGATCTGCGAGGCCGGGCTCGCGGCGGGGCTCTTCCGCGAGGACGTCTCGCCGGTGGCGCTGCACTGGCAAATCTCGGCCTTCAGCTTCTTCAACGTCGCCAACCGCGCGACCTTCGCGAGCAATTTCGGCTCGGCGCTGTTCGAGCCGGCGGGGCAGGCGCTTTTGAAGGATGCGGCGGTGCGCGGCATCCTGTGCTCGGTGCTGAGCCAGCCCGAACGCATCGACACGCTGTTTCAGCGCGACCAGGGCTGAGCGCTGCGGGCGCCGGGCGCTCTCAGCCGGTGATCAGCAGGATCCGCACCGGCGCCGGGCGCTGCCGCTTGGCCAGCCGCTTGCGGGCGCTGTCGAGCTTGACCCGCGCCGCCTCGAGCCCGGCAAGCGCCCGGGCACGCTGGTCGTAGAGCTGGCGCATTCGCGAGCCGGGATCGCCCATTGCCGCGCGATAGGGCCGCGCCCCGGACGGGAACCAGCGTTTCATGTCGGACAGGGCGAGGGCCCAGGCGCGGTCGGCCTCGAGATAGCGCTCGTAGGTCAGGCGCAGCACCCGTCGCCGGGTCATCAGTTCTGACTGCATCGTCTCCTCCCTGAGTTCGGATCCAGTACATCCCGAGTATAGCAGCGCCGGAGCCTCGCGCAAAACCGCATGTCGTCGCAGGCCGCGCGGGGCGCATTGATCCCGATCAACGAGATCGGTGCGGCAGGGAGTCAAGATTGCGCGGAGCACGGGGGAGCGAACCATGAGCCTGAAAACCAAGCGCAGGGAATTGCAGGCGGTCAACGGTGCGATTGGACTGGCCTTCGGACTGGGCGGGTTCGTGGGCCATCTCTACGCGCCATCGACCGCGGCGTTCGGGGCGCTGTCGATCTGGATCGTCGGTGCGACGCTGATCAACCTGCTGACCGATCCGCCCGACAAGCGCTGACCCCATCACCTCGGCGAGGTCCCCTCCTGCGCGGCAATGCACCGCAACTGAGGGACAATCGTGCGCCGCGCGTCCTTCTCATGCACCGCGCGCCGAGGGGCCGTGCCCGCCGGGGTATCCGCAGAGCAGCCTCTGGCATCCCGCGCGACCGTCGGACATGACAACGCCCGCATCCCGAGGGAGGGGATGCGGGCGTTGGCGGCCGGTCTCGGGGAGGAGATCAGACCAGCGCGAGGGAGATGGCGGGGATGAAGGTCACCATCATCAGCGCCACGAGCAGCGCCAGCAGGAACGGCCAGCCGCGTTTCACGAATTCGGCAAAGGGTGTCTCGGTGAGGTTGCAGACCAGCAGCATCACCGTGCCGACCGGCGGGGTCAGCGTTCCGAGCGCGAGGTTGAGGATCATCACGATGCCGAAATGCACCGGATCGATCCCGAGCTGCATCACCACCGGCTTCAGCAGCGGCACGAGGATGATCAGCAGCGCGTTGCCCTCGATGAACATGCCCAGCACCAGCAGGATGACATTGACTATGAGCAGGAACAGCCACGGGTTCTGCGTCAGCGACATGATCCACTCGGCCAGCGCCACGCCGGCCTGCTCGAGCGAGAAGATCCAGCCGAGCGCCGAGGACATCATGATCACCAGCAGCACCGCGGCGGTCTGCCGGGCGGTCTGGCTGAAGGCGTCGGTCAGATCGCGCAGCTTCATCTCGCGATAGACGAAGAGCCCGATCACGATGGTCACCACGGTGGCGATGGCGCCGGCCTCGGTGGGCGTGAAGATCGCCAGGCGGATACCGCCGATGATGACGAGGATCAGCAGGAAGGCGGGCCAGGCGTTGGCCAGCGTCGAGGTGGTCTCCTTGGCGGTGGGCCAGCTGGTGCGCGAGGGCTTGTAGCCGTCCTTCTTGGCGACCCAGTAGGTCGCGGCGATGAGCAGCGCGGCGCAGAGCAGGCCCGGCAGGATGCCGGCCACGAACATCGAGCCGATCGAGACATCGGCCACCAGACCGTAGATGATCAGCGCGATGCCCGGCGGCAGGATCGGGGTGATCAGCGCCGAGGCGGCGGTGATGGCGGCGGCGGTGCCGCGATCATAGCCGGCCTTGAGCATGTCGGGCACCAGCATCCGGCACATCATCGCGGCATCCGCGAGGTTGGAGGCCGAGAGCCCGCCCATCAGGGTCGAGAGCATGATGTTGGTATGGCCGAGCCCGCCGGTCAGCTTGCCGACCAGCAGGTCGGCGACCTTGAGCAGCCGCGAGGCGATGCCGGTGGTGCCGAGCAGTGTGCCGAGCAGGATGAAGAACGGGATCGCCAGCAGCGAGGGATTCTGCGTCGGCGCGATCAGGCGCTGCACCGCGATCTGGATCGGGATCTGCTGGAAGAACAGGAAATAGGCCAGGATCGCCGCGAACATCGCGAGGTAGATCCGCATGTTCAGCGCGAACAGCAGGAACATGAAGGGGATGATGATGAACCAGTCCATGTCGCGCGCCTCAGCTCAGGTCTTCGGAGGTGTCGTCGACAGGGGCGACGGGGCGGTTGAGGATCAGCATCCCGACCTTCCACAGCATCACCAGCGCGATGCCGATGGCGCCCACTGTCACCGCGATGTCGATCCAGTACCACGACATGCGCAGGATCTGGGTCTTCTTCAGCGCCGCGCTTTCCGCTAGCCGGTAGCCCAGCAGCGCCATGTAGCCCAATAGGCCGATCGAGATCAGCCCGATCACCACGCTGAGCCAGCGGTTGAGCGTGTCGGGCAGCATCATGGTGATGACGTCGATCTTGAGGTGATGGTCCTCGATCTCGCAGGCGATGGCGCCGAGGAACACGATCCAGATCAGCAGGAACGCGGACATCTCCTCGGTCCACTGGATCGGGTTGCCAAGCAGGTAGCGGGCGATCACGGCGGCGGCGGTGATCGCGATCAGCGCGAAGACCAGCAGGCCGGCCAGCGCCGAGACGAGTTTGTAGGAAAACTTCACGAGGGACCTTCGGAATAGAGGAAGGCCCGCGCGACGAGGGTCGCACGGGCCGGGGTCGGATTACTGGCCGAGCTGCTCCTGGATCTCTTCGTAGAGACCCTCGGACCATTCGGGGAACTGCTCGTAGACCGCCATCGCCTTTTCCTTGAACGGGGCGACGTCGGGGTAGGTGACGGTCACGCCGGCGGCTTCCATGTCGGCGAGGATCTGCTCGTCGGCCTGCGCGGCAAGCTCCTGGCTGTAGAGGCCGGCCTCGTAGCCGGTCTCGTGCAGCATCTCGACGACTTCCGGGTCAAGCGTGTCGAAATAGGCCTGACCGCCGAGCCACAGCGACGTGTTCTGCAGGTAGGAGATCATCGACAGCTCCTTGGCCTGCTCGTGCAGCTTCTGGCCGAACAGCACCGGCAGCGGGTTCTCGACACCGTCGATCACGCCCTGGGTCAGCGCCGGGTAGACATCGCCCAGCGGCATCGGGGTCGGCGTGCCGCCCATCGCCTCGATGGCGCGGATCTGCATGATGTTGTTGGGCGTGCGGATCTTCATGCCCTTGAGGTCGTCCGGCGTCTCAACCTTCTTGGTCGCGAGCAGCTGGCGGGTGCCGTAGAGGTAGTTCTTGATGACGATGTGGATGCCCTGATCCTGCAGCGCTGCCTCTTTCTCCTTGAACCAGTCGGATTCGTAGATGTCGAACAGGCTCTGCGCGTCCTCGGTCAGGTACGGTCCGAACAGGATGCCGAGATCAGGGTCATAGTCGGTCAGGAAGCCCACGTCGGCGATGGTGATGACGTTGACGCCGAGCATGCCTTGCTCGATCACGTCCTTCTTGGCGCCGAGCTGCGAGGAGGGATAGAGCTCGAGCACGACCTCGCCGTCGGAGGCCTCGGCCACCAGCTCTTTCCAGCGGTTCATCACGAGGTCTGCCGGCTCGCCCGGGTTGTTCTCGTAGGCGATGCGGACGGTGGTTTCCGCCAGCGCCGGCAGCGCCAGCATCATCGCGGTGGTGGCGCCGAGCAGGGCCTTGGTGAGAGTTTTCATGGGTCTCCTCCGTATCACGGTTGTTGGGTCGGATGGGATATGCGCTGAACCGGCCAGATGGTGATCGGTTCGGAACGCTGTTCGCGGGAGGTCAGCCAGTTGGCCAGAACCTCGCCGGAATGCTGGAAATGGTCCGACAGCGCGGCGCTGAGCGCGACGGTGTCGTGGCGCTCGAGCGCCGCGATGATGCGGTCGTGCTGGGCCTTGGCGGTCGCGGTGTTGAGCTCCTGCGACTTGCCGACCTCGAGGTAGTATTTCAGCGGCACCGACAGCACGTCGTACATGCGGGTCAGCACCGCGTTGCCGGCGGCCTGCACCAGCCCGTAGTGAAAATCGTAATCCGCCTGTGCGGCTTCGGCGGCGGTCAGGGCGCCCACCATGCGATCGTTGGCGGCGCGGATCTGCGCCAGCCGCTCGGGCGTGACGTGGCAGATCATCAGCGGCGCTGCACCGGTCTCGTTGATGCGACGGAAATTGAGCACGTCGGTGAAGCTGCGTGCCGAGGTGTCGAAATGGTCGGTCAGCTCCTGGAACATGATGCCGAAATCCGGGCGGCGCACCTTGGCGCCGCGCTTGGTCTTCTCGATCAGGGACAGGGCCTCGAGGTGGATCATCGTCTCGCGGATGGTGTTGCGCGACACCTCGAACCGCTCCGCAAGCTCGCGCTCGTTGGGCATGAGATCGCCGGGCTGATAGCCCTCGGCAATCTCGCGTCGCAGCACATCGCGTATCTCCTCCACCGTCGATTTGGCCACCTGCTCCTCCTACAGATCGTGACTTTGGTTGGACCATAGGGCCACAGAAAAACTGTCGTCAAGCCGTCATAAAGCTGTTTGCGCAAACATATCGGTGAGGCAATCCAGGCGGTCAGGACCAGTTGACCGAGGCCAGAAGGGTCTCGCGGGCGGTGTGCAGGTGCTGTTCGAAGGCGTCTCGGGCCTCGCTGCTCCGGCCTTGCAGAATGGGCTGGATGACCGCGAGATGCTCGCGGATCGCCTCGCGGTTCCGCACCGTCTCGTCGCGCTTGTTCCACTGGTAGTGGTAGTGGACGATGATCGAGATGCGGTGCGCGAACTCGTCGTAGAAGCGATTGCGCGCGGCGGCGCAGACCAGCCGGTGGAAGCGCGCGTCGAGGGCGGGAAACTCGGTCATCGCCGAATCGTCACGGGCGAGGAGGTTGATGTGAAGCCGCTCCATCTCGACCATGCGGGGCAGGGCGGGATGGTCGGGATCTGCGCAGAGCCGGCGCATGGCCTCGCGCTCGATGAGCTCGCGCATGTCGCACATCTCGAGCGCGTAGTCGCGGGTGAAGCCGCGGAAGGTCCAGTGTTTGTTGGGGTTCTTCTCGACCAGCCCGCTGACGCGGAAATTCTGCAGCAGGTCGCGCACCAGCGCCACCGAGATGCCGAGCTGCCGCGCCAACTCGCTCTCGTGGATCTGCGCGTTGGGCGGCAGATCGGTGCGCAGGATCCATTCGTGGAATTGCTGCTCGGCGCGCTCCGCCGGTAGCGCGACGTCCTCGGGCGGGAAACGGTCCGCCACCACGGGAGCCCGCAGGAGCACCTTGCGCCGGCCTTCCCATTCGAGAATCCCGAGGCTTGCCAGATGCGAGAGCACGTTGCGCGCGGTGGTGCGCGAGATCTCGAGCTGCTCGCAGAGCTCGGCCTCGGTGCCCAGTTCGCTGCCCGGCTCGAGCCCGGAAAACAGGTCCATCGCCTGATTGGCGGCGGCCTTGAAGGTCTGGTTCTGTCGCGACATGCTGCGCGCCCTCTCGGGTGATCCGTATTTCAACTTGAGCTGAATGTATTTTATTTATAAAAAACCGTAAAGGGGCGCGCGACTCCCTGATCGCTTCCGCGCGCCTTCAGCCGACGGAGGATTCCCATGACCGCGACCGATATGAAGGCTCTGCTCTGCGACGAGCCGGGCAAACTGACCTGCGTGACCCGCCCGCGCCCCGAGGACAAGCCGGGCCATCTGCGCATCCGCATCGAGGCCATCGGCATCTGCGGCACCGATTACCACATCTACGGCGGCAACCAGCCCTTCCTGCAATACCCGCGCGTCATGGGTCACGAGCTCTCGGCCCGTGCCATGGGTGACAGCGCCGACGGCCGCATCAAGGCAGGCGATCTGGTGGTGGTGAACCCCTATCTCACCTGCGGCACATGCCACGCCTGCAGCATCGGCAAGCCCAATTGCTGCGAGAACATCGCGGTGCTCGGCGTGCACACCGATGGCGGCATGTGCGAGGAGATCGTGGTGCCCGAGGGCAATCTCTACCCGGCCGGCGATCTCAGCCCGCAGGCCGCGGCGATGGTCGAGTTCCTCGCCATCGGCGCCCACGGCGTGCGCCGCTCCGGTCTGGCCGAGGGCTCCTCGGCGCTGATCGTCGGCGCCGGTCCGATCGGCGTGGGGGCGGGGCTCTTCGCCCATATCGCCGGCGCCGAGGTCACCCTGCGCGACACCTCGCCCGACCGTCTGGCGCTGGCCAAGGCGATCATCCCGGCGGCAAAGACCGAGCTGGTCTCGGAGATGGCTGACACCGTCTATGACACCGTCTTCGACGCCACCGGCAATATCGGCGCGATGAACGCCGGCCTGAACTACCTCGCCCACGGCGGCAACTACGTGCTGCTCTCGGTGGTGAAAGGCGATCTGAGCTTCGCCGACCCGGAATTCCACAAGCGCGAGACCACGCTTTTCGCCAGCCGCAACGCGCTCAAGGTCGATTTCGAGCACGTCATGGACTGCATGTCCAAAGGGCTCGTACCGGTCGAGAAGATCGGCACCCATCGCACCACCATCGAGGGCGCGGTCGAGGATCTGCCGAGATGGGCCGAGGATCGCGGCAGCGTGGTCAAGGCGCTGATCGAGGTGTCCGCATGAGCGATGTAAAAACCTCCATCGTGCAGTTCGGCACCTCGCGCTTCCTGCAGGCCCATGCCGACCTGTTCTTCTCCGAGGGCACGCCCGCCCGCGCCATCACCGTGGTGCAGAGCTCGGGCGATCCTGCCCGTGCCGCGCGGCTCGGGGCTCTGGCCGCCGAGGGCGGCTTCCCGATCCGGGTGCGCGGCCAGCAGGACGGCAAGGTGGTGGATGAGGAGCGCCGCGTGACCTCGGTCAGGCGCACGCTCTCGACGGCCTCCGACTGGGCCGAGCTGTCGCGGGTGATCACCGAGGAGGCCGAGGCGATCCTGTCGAACACCGGCGACTCGGGCTATGAGCCCAAGCCCGCCGACGATCAGGCGCGCCCGGATCAGGCGATGTCCTATCCTGCCAAGCTCTTCCACCTGCTGGCGGCGCGCCATGCGGGCGGGGGCAAGCCGCTGACCATCTTCCCGATGGAGCTCATCCCCAACAACGGCCGCGTGCTGAAGGCCCGCGTGCTCGAGATCGCCGCCGGCCAGAAGGCCGACCCGGTGCTGATCGACTGGCTGAACGCCTGTCTTTGGGTCAACAGCCTCGTCGACCGCATCGTCTCCGAGCCGATCGACCCGGTGGGCGCGGTGGCCGAGCCTTACGCGCTCTGGGCCATCGAGGCGCAGGACGGGCTGGCGCTGCCGGTGGTCCACCCCTCGGTGCAGCTGGTCGAGGATCTCGAGGAGATCGAGCGGCTGAAGCTGCACATCCTCAACCTCGGCCACACCGCGATGGCCGCGTTCTGGATGGCGGGTGACGCCAATCCCGACGTCATCGTGCGCGACCTGCTCGCGGGCGAGGTGGGCGCCAAGGTCAAGGACGTGATGGCAAGCGAAGTGCTGCCGGGCTTTGCCCTGCGCGGGCTCGGCGACAAGGCCGAGGCCTATCTCGCGGTGACGCTGGAGCGCTTCGCCAACCCGTTCCTCGATCACCGCATCGCCGATATCGCGCAGAACCACGGCCAGAAGCTCGAGCGCCGCATCGGCGCGTTCCTGTCGTGGGTGCGCGAGGTGCAGCCCGACTACGCCGCGCCGGTGCTCGACGGGCTTTGCGCCCGCGAGGAGGTCTGAGATGGCCGCCCCCACGATCATGGTGCTCGACCCCACCGATACGGTGGCGGTGGTGCTGTCGGACATGGCGGAAGGCGAGACCCGCGACGGGCTGACCGCGCTCGAGCCGATCCCGCGCGGGCACAAGATCGCCCGCGTGGCGATGAAGGCTGGTGACCCGGTGCTGAAATACGGGCAGGTCATGGCGGTGGCGAGCCGCGATATCGCCGTGGGCGCGCATGTGCATGTGCAGAACTGTGCGCTGCCAGAGGGCAGCCACGGCGTCAGCGCCGTTCAGGCGCGGCTGCCCGAGGCACCGGCGCGCAACACCTTTCAGGGCTTCGCCCGGCCCGACGGGCGGGTCGGCACGCGCAACTATATCGGGGTGATCGCCTCGGTGAACTGCTCGACCACGGTCTGCGACGCCATCGCCGCCGAGGCCAACCGGACGCTGCTGCCGAAATATCCCAATGTCGACGGCTTCGCGCCCATCGTGCACGACCAGGGTTGCGGCATGGCCAACCAGGGCGAGGGGTTCGACGCGCTTGTCCGCACTCTCAAGGGCTATCGCGACCACCCCAATTTCGGCGGCGTGCTGATCATCGGGCTGGGCTGCGAGGTCAACCAGCTGACGCTTTACAAGCCGACCGAATGGACCAAGGAGCGTTTCAAGACCTTCAACATCCAGGAGGTGGGTGGCTCGCGCTCGGCGGTGAAGCGGGCGCTGGAACTGCTCGAGCCGATCGCGGCGATGGCCAACGAGGATAGCCGCAGCGAGCAGCCTGTCTCGGCGCTGACGCTCGGCATGCAATGCGGCGGCTCCGACGGCTTCTCAGGCATCACCGCCAACCCAGCGCTGGGCGTGGCCTCCGACATGCTGGTCGCCGCCGGCGGCACCTCGATCCTGTCGGAGACGCCGGAGATCTACGGCGCCGAGCACCTGCTGATCGCGCGCGCCGACAAGGAAACCGGCACGAGGATCGAGGACATGATCGCCTGGTGGCGCGACTATGCCGACCGCAACGGCGCCTCGCTCGACAACAACCCGAGCCCCGGCAACAAGAAGGGCGGTCTGACCACGATCCTCGAGAAATCGCTGGGCGCGGTGGCCAAGGGCGGTCTGGCGCCGCTCGCGGGCGCCTATGCATATTCCGAGAAGATTGACCGGCACGGCTTCGTCTACATGGACAGTCCCGGCTACGATCCGGTGGCGGCGACCGGGCAGGTGGCCTCGGGGGCGAACCTCATCGCCTTCACCACCGGGCGCGGCTCGTGCTTCGGCGCCAAGCCCGCACCGTCGATCAAGCTGGCCTCGAATTCGGACCTCGCGCGCTCCATGCCCGAGGATATCGACATCGATTGTGGTGGCGTGGTCGAGCAGGGCGTATCGCTGACCGAGATGGGGCAGCACATCTACGACCTGCTGCTCGATACCGCGTCGGGCAAGAAGACCATGTCGGAAGAATTCGGCTACGGCGACAACGAGTTCGTGCCGTGGAAGATCGGCGCGGTGCTTTAGGGCGCGATGTGAGTTACGCTTTCGAGAGGCGCGGTGCATGGAGGGCCGCGCCTCTTTCATTTCAGGTGAGTGGAAAGGCGGCGGTCCCTAAATCCGGCGGCTGAACCACTCAGGCGCGGGACAAGGCCGAAGGCCGCCGCGCCATCGCCAGCCCGCCCCCGGGGCTGGCGATCTGGTGGGGCTGGGTGCCACGTGTCGTGGTCCTTCGGATGTGGCCGGGATAAATCGAGAGGATCGCCGGTTGGATCGCCATCCCGCGGGCTGGCGACGCCACGACGGCGCCCGATCGTTTCGCTGGACGCTATCTCCGAAAGAAAAGGGCCGCCCCGGAGGACGACCCTTTCGGTTTCCAATATTTACTGCCAGTCACCCAAGCGCCGCGACGCCCGGCAGCTCCTTGCCTTCCATCCATTCGAGGAAGGCGCCGCCGGCGGTGGAGATGTAGGTGAAATCCTCCGAGGCACCGGCCTTGTTGAGCGCCGCCACGGTGTCGCCGCCACCGGCGACCGAGACCAGCTTGCCGGAGGCCGTCGCCTTCGCTGCATGGGCGGCAGCCGCGTTGGTGGCCTTGTCGAAGGGGGCGATCTCGAAGGCGCCGAGCGGGCCGTTCCAGATCAGCGTCTCGGCCCGATCGATTGCCTGCTCCACATGCGCCACGCTGTCGGGGCCGGCGTCGAGGATCATCGCGTCTGCCGGGCAGTCCTCGGCCTTCACGACCTCCGACGGCGCGTTCTCGCGGAACTCACGGGCGACGACCACGTCGCGCGGCAACAGGATCTCGCAGCCGGTCGAGGCGGCCTTCTCGGCGATCTCCTTGGCGGTGCCGGTCATCTCGTGCTCGCAGAGCGACTTGCCCACGTCGATGCCCTGGGCCGCGAGGAAGGTGTTGGCCATGCCGCCGCCGATGACGAGGATGTCGACCTTCTCGACGAGATTGCCGAGCAGCTCGAGCTTGGTCGAGACCTTGGCACCGCCGACCACCGCCAGAACCGGGCGCTTGGGCGTGCCGAGCGCCGCTTCCAGCGCCTCGAGTTCAGCCTGCATCAGCCGGCCGGCGCAGGCCGGCAGCAGATGCGCCAGCGCCTCGGTCGAGGCATGCGCGCGGTGCGCCGCCGAAAAGGCATCGTTGCAATAGACATCGCCGAGCTTGGCATAGGTCTTGGCGAGCCCGGGGTCGTTCTTCTCCTCGCCCGGCTCGAAGCGGGTGTTCTCGAGCAGCACCACCTCGCCCTTGCCGCAGGCATCGATCACGGCCTCGGCCTCGTCAAGCGTGGCGAAATGCACCTTGGTGCCGAAGGCCGCCTCGAGCGCCGGCAGCAGCATCTTGAGCGACATCTCGGGCACCACCTTGCCCTTGGGCCGGCCGAAATGCGCCAGCAGAACCGGGGTGCCGCCGCGCGCGAGAATGTCCTGCACCGTGGCGCAGACGCGCTCGATGCGGGTGGCGTCGGTGACCTCGCCGTTTTCCACCGGCACGTTGATGTCGACACGGGTCAGCACGCGCTTGCCGTCCAGGTCCATGTCGTCGAGGGTCTTCCAGGCCATCTTGTCCTCCTGTCAAAGCGTTGCCCAAGGTCTGCCCCGAAGCGCCGGCGGGGTCAATGTGCGCGCGTCCCTTGGCATTCGCGCGGGCGCGGATTAAGTCTCGGTCCGTGATATGATGCGCAGGGAGTGATGCGACATGGCCGAGATCAAGGACCCCGAAAACACCATCCTCATGGAGCTGAAGGACGGCACCGTGACCATCGAGCTGCTGCCCGACGTGGCGCCGAAGCACGTGGAGCGGATGAAGGAACTGGCGCGCTCCGGTGCCTATGACGGCGTGGTGTTCCACCGCGTGATCGAGGGCTTCATGGCCCAGACCGGCGACGTGCAACATGGCAACAAGGACAATGGCTTCAACATCGGCCGCGCCGGCACCGGCGGCTCCGACCTGCCCGACCTGCCGGCGGAGTTCTCCAAGCTGCCGCATGACCGCGGCACGCTGGGCGCGGCGCGCTCGATGAACCCGAACTCGGCCAACTCGCAGTTCTTCATCAACTTCAAGGACAACCACTTCCTGAACGGGCAATACACCGTCTATGGGCGCGTCATCGACGGCATGGCGCATGTGGATGCCATCGCCCGCGGCGAGCCGCCCGCGGATCCCGACAAGATGGTCAGTGTCAAGGTGGCTGCCGATGCGTAACCTGATCGCAGCGGCGCTTTGCACCCTGGCCGCGCCGCTCTCCGCGGCGGGGCTCGACGTGACGGTGTCGGGTGAGGGCGCCAACGGCACCTTCCACATCGATCTCTTCGAGGACGTGGCGCCGAACCACGTCGCCCAGATCACCGCGCTGGCGGAAGAGGGCGCTTATGATGGCGTCGCCTTCCACCGGGTGATCGACGGCTTCATGGCCCAGACCGGCGACGTGCAGCACGGCAAGATGGGCTCGGACATGCGCATGGCCGGCATGGGCGGCTCGGACCGCCCCGACCTCGCGGCAGAGTTCTCGGACCGCGATTTCGGGCGTGGTGTGGTCGGCATGGCCCGGTCGCAGAACCCGAACTCGGCCAACTCGCAGTTCTTCATCATGTTCGCCCCGGCGCCGCATCTCAACGGCCAGTACACGGTTGTGGGCGAGGTGACCTCGGGCATGGACGTGGTCGACGCGATCAAGCGCGGCACCGGGCGCAACGGCGCCGTGGTGGGCCAGCCGGACCAGATGGCGACGGTCACCGTCACCGAGTGATCGCTTGAGGCGCGCCCCCTCCGGGGCGCGCACTGGTTTGAGCCGGCCCGCGCCCCTGGCGCGGACCGGCGGCTCAGGAGGGCGCTGCCCTCCTCTTGCCCCGGCAGGCCGGGGCAATTCACCTCCCGGGATATTTTCGGCCAGAAGAAGCTGCGGGCTCAGCGTGACAGCCGCGCGGGGAGCTGCCGTGCGAGTGGCGCGAGGCCAGGGTGGTGCAGCCAGGTGCCGCCGAGCCTGTGGAGGCGCGCGCCGGTGCCAAGCTTGAAGCGGGTGAGGCCGGGGGCGGCTTCGGAATTCAGCATGCCGAGGTCGAGATGGCTGTGGCCGTTGCGGGCGAGCCAGCGCATGGCCTCCCAGAGCAGGGCGTTCATGGCCGAGAGCGCCCGGCCTTGCGGCAGGGAGACGCTGATCTGCCAGGTCGCGGTGGGGCCGTGGCGCAGGATGGCGATGGCGGCGACGGGCTGGCCGCTGTGGCGGGCCTCCCAGATCAGCGCGGCACCGGGATTGGCCCTGGCGAAGGCGGCGATGAATGCCGGGAGCAGGGTGCGGTAGCGCTTCTCGCGGGCCTGCCTGGCTTCGGTGCTGAGCAGCCAGTGCGCCGGCTCGAGCGGCAGGCGGCGGATGTGCAGCCTGTGGGCGGCGCTGCGGTTGAGGCGGTTGCGCCACTTGCCCTGCATCGCGGCGCGCATGGTGGCGTCAACCGTGAGCGGGAGCATGGCCAGGGTCGCGGGCGTGAGCAGGGGCCAGAAGCCTTGGGTGCGCAGGCTTTCGGGGCGCAGGCCGTCGGCGTTGAGCAGAAGCGGGCCGCGGCTCCCGCCGCGACAGAGCGCCAGCCAGTCATCGGGCGGCGTGGGCGCGGTGAGAATAGGGCCGCGGGAGATCAGCGAGACCAGTCCGAGACACGGCAAGCGGCGCGACTGCACCAGCCAGCGCAGGCCGGGGGCCGCGCCGCAACGCACCGGCAGGCTCAGCGCGCGCAGGGTGCGGGCATATTCCGGCGACTGCTGCAGCGGCAGGACGGGCGCGATCATGATCTGGATTAAGGACTCGGAAAGTGAATCCGTGGTTAACTCGGGCCATGGCACAGAGAGTTTCCCCGCGCCGGGAGGCGCCCCGCTCGATTGCCGTGGTCGCTCCGGCGCCGCGGCCCACGCTTGCCGCGGCAATGCTGCTCGCCTGCGGATTGTCGCTGCCCTTTGCGGCGCTGGCGCTGCTGCAGCTTCTGCTCTGACGGCAGGTGATCCGAAAAAGGGCCGGCATGGCGCCGGCCCTTGGAAGACGTCCGGTGTGCGAAGGCGCGCCTAGGCGAGCTTGACCAGCGCGTGGCGCTTCTTGCCCGCGGAGAGCTTCACCGGGCTCGCCAGTGCCGCCGCGTCGAGCATCAGCCCGGCATCGGTGAGGGGCGCGTCGTCGATCCGGGCGCCATTCTCGGCGATCAGGCGCTTGGCTTCCTTGCCGGATTTCGCCAGGCCCGCGCGCACGATCAACTGCACGATCGAGATGCCCTCGCCACCCAGCTCGTCGGGGGAAAGCTCCAGCGTCGGCAGGTCGTCGCCCACGCCCCCCTTTTCGAACACCTCGCGGGCGGTGGCCTCGGCGGCCGCCGCGGCCTCGGCTCCGTGGCAGAGCGTGGTGACCTCGTTGGCGAGGATGATCTTGGCGGCGTTGATCTCGGAGCCCGAGAGCGCGCCCAGCCGCTCGCATTCCTCGAGCGGCAGCTCCGTGTAGAGCTTGAGGAAGCGCCCGACATCGGCATCGGTGGTGTTGCGCCAGAACTGCCAGAACTCGTAGGGCGAGCGCATGTCGGCATTGAGCCAGATCGCGCCTTCCGCGGTCTTGCCCATCTTCTTGCCGTCCGAGGTGGTCAGAAGCGGCGAGGTCAGACCGAAGATCTGCTTGTCGATCACCCGGCGCGTCAGGTCGATGCCGTTGACGATGTTGCCCCACTGGTCGCTGCCGCCGAACTGCACCAGGCAGCCGTAGCGCCGGTTGAGCTCGAGGAAATCATAGGCCTGCAGGATCATGTAGTTGAACTCAAGGAAGCTCAGCGACTGCTCGCGGTCGAGCCGCGATTTCACCGACTCGAAGCTCAGCATCCGGTTGACCGAGAAATGCCGTCCGATGTCGCGCAGGAACTCGAGATAGTTGAGCCCGTCGAGCCACTCGGCGTTGTTGAGCATCAGGGCAGGGGCCTCGGCGCGGTCGTAATCGAGATATTTCGCGAAGACCTGCTTGATGCCGGCGATGTTGTCGTCGATCTGTTCGGGCGTCAGCAGCGGGCGCTCGTCGGCGCGGAACGAGGGATCGCCCACCTTGGTGGTGCCGCCGCCCATCAGGGTGATTGGCTGGTGGCCGGTCTTCTGCAGCCAGCGCAGCATCATGATCTGGATCAGCGAGCCCACGTGCAGCGACTTCGCGGTCGCGTCGAAGCCGATATAGCCCGGCACCACGCCCTTGGTCAGCGCCTCGTCGAGGCCCTGGTAATCGGTGCAGTCGGCAAGAAAGCCGCGCTCGATCATGACGCGCATGAAGTCCGATTTGGGATGGTAGGTCATGGGGCTTCCCTCTTATAGTCCGCGTGTTCCTATAAGGGCGGGGCGAGCAGAGTTGAAGGACAAGTTGAAGGCGGCGCCGGTCTGGGCGCTCGGGGCGATGTCGGGGACATCGCTCGACGGGGTCGACGCGGCCCTGGTGCAGACGGACGGACGGCAGATCCTGGCATTCGGAGAGAGCGGCTACCGCGCCTATACCGGCGAGGAGCGCGCTGTCTTGCGCGCCGCGCTGGGGCGCTGGCCGGGAGACGATCTCGCGGCGGCGGGCGAGGTGGTGCAGCGCGCCCATGCCGAGCTGCTGGCGGGGTTTCCGCAGGCGGAGCTGGTGGGGTTTCACGGCCAGACGCTGGCGCATGAGCCGCGCGGGCGGGGCACGCACCAGCTCGGCGATGGTGATGCGCTGGCCGCGGCGCTGGAGCGCGACGTGGTGTGGGATTTCCGCTCCGCCGACGTGACGCTGGGCGGCGAGGGCGCGCCGCTGGCGCCGTTCTTCCATTTCGCCTGCGCACAATGGATCGGCGCGACCGCGCCGGTGGCGTTTCTCAATCTCGGCGGTGTCGGCAACCTGACCTGGGTCGATCCCTCCCGTTCGGGCCCCGAAATGCCCGGCGCGCTGCTGGCCTTCGACACCGGGCCCGCGAACGCCCCGCTCAACGATCTGGTGGCCGAGCGCCTTGGCTGGGAGTGCGACCGCGACGGTGCCCTGGCGGCGCAGGGCGAGGTGGTGGACGGCGCGCTCGAGCTCTTTCTCGACGAGGGCTACTTCCGCAAGATGCCGCCCAAGTCGCTGGATCGCGACGATTTCTCGCTGATGCTCGATCTCGTGCGCGAGCTCGGCGATGCCGATGCGGCGGCCACGATGACGGCGATGGCGGCGACCGCGGTGATGCTCGGTCTCGAGCACTGCCCGCGCGCGCCGGCGCGGCTCCTGGTGACGGGCGGCGGGCGCCACAACCCGGTGATGATGAAGATGCTGGCGGCCGGGATCGACTGCCCGGTGGAGCCGGTCGAGGCAGTGGGACTCGACGGCGACATGCTGGAGGCCCAGGCCTTCGCCTATCTCGCGGTGCGCGTGGCACGCGGCCTGCCGACCTCGGCGCCCGGGACCACTGCCGTTGCGGCCCCGGTGAGCGGTGGTCGCATCAGCCGGGTTTGAAACGCGGTAGGGATCTCGGGACACAGCGCCTGCGTTACGCTCCGGCCTGCCTCCGGCCTGCCTCCGGCAGGAGTATTTTTGACGAAGAGAAGACAGGGGCGCATCGCCCTCGTCTTCTCTGGTTTCCAAATACCTCGGGGGTGAATTGGCGCAATGCGCCAAGAGGGGGCAGCGCCCCCTGAAACGGCTGTTGATCGCACTGCATTTGGCGCGATGCCGACGATGGCGGCCCGCACGAGATCACGCGCTGCGATGTTCCCAATGCCGAGCAGCAGGCAAAGGGCCGGGAGCTGATGCATGTCTCCCCGGCGACCTTCAGGCCGCATGACCCCAAGCTGGACCATTCCGTCGGCCGGGCGAGCGGGCAGAACGCCTTCGACATCTTTTCGCACAGCTACGACCGGCCGGAAGAAGGCATGATCTTCGTCCCGCACACGCAGTTGCGCGAACCGATGTCCGCAGGCAGCAACATCGGCACCATGCAAGTCGCCGCCGCCGACGTCATCGAGTTGGCCCGGGAGTATGGCCGCTACGGCTAACGCCGGATCGCCGTGCTGCTGCGGCGTGCCGGCTGGCGGGTCAAGGCACGCATCTGGCGGCGCGAAGGGCTCAAGGTCCCACACAAGCAAAAGAAACGTGGCCGGCTCTGGCTGGGCGACGGCTCCTGTGTGCGGCTGAAGCCTGCACATGCCAACCACGTCTGGTCCTACGACTTCGTGCAGGACCGGACCAGTGACGGCCGGGCCTACCGGACGCTCAACATCCTCGATGAATTTCCGCGGGAGGCGTCAATGATCCGTGTCGACAGACGGCTGAACTCCACTGATGTCGTGGACGCCCTGACGGACCTCTTCATCCAGCGCGGTCCGCCGCGGTTCATCCGGTCCGACAACGGCCCGGAGTTCATCGCGCAGAAGGTGCGCGACTGGATCGAGCCGGTGGGGGCGAAGACCGCCTACATCGAGCCAGGGTCACCTTGGGAGAGCGGCTTTTGCGAGAGCTTCAATGCGCGCTCCCGGGACGAGCTACTGAATGGCGAGGTCTTCTACTCGTTGTGGGAGGCACAAATCCTCATCGAAAGATGGCGAAAGCACTAAAACATGGACCGGCCGCATAGTGCTCTCGGAAACGGGCACCGGCGCCCGAGGTCCTCATCCCGGTAGTTCGAAGGCCGACCATGCATTAGCGATTAACCCGGACCACTCGCTGGGGTCAGCTCATGCGACGCAGGAGGTCTGCTATGATCGGCCGTCGGCGTGGTGCCGAAGATGTGGTGCGCGGGGGAACTCTGAGAAGCCGGGCCAGTCGGTCGGCGGTCGATCCGAACCTGCCCTTCTCACGTTGCGGGAAACTTGGTCTGGTACCGAGAAAACCCCGAAAGGAAGGCTCTGGCTGATACAGCCTGCCAAGGGATCATCCCCTGACGTTGGAACTGCCGAATGGCGACGTTGCCCTCTCGGACAGCGACCGTGCCGCTGGTTCAGCCGCTCGCAGCGCTCATTCCCGCGTCTTGTAGGAGGGCCAGTCTCCACAATGAAAAGCTTTGAGCCCGGCGACGTCCCGAATAACGATCTGCGCGTAGCCCGGTTCGATAAGCCCCATCTCGGCCAGCTCTCCGAGCGTGCGGTTCACCACCTTGCGCGAGGCGTTGGCGCTGCGCCCGAGCGCGCTTTGCGACATCGCGATGCGCGGTGTGGCGCTCTCGCCGATGCAGCGCAGCAGGGTCGCCGCGATGCGGCGCTTGGGATCGGCGATGAGAAGCGTGTCAATGGCCTCGAGGCAAAGGTCGATATTCTGCAGCGCGATGCAGCCGAAACGGCGCATGTTCTCTGGATCGGCGGCGGCGAGCCGCTCCATCGCGTCGAGGGGCAGGTGGAAGACGACGCTCTCGGCGGTGACCTCGAGCGTCAGGCGCCGGGGGCCGCCGGTGAAGAAGCCGCCCTCGCCGAACCAGCAGCCCGGCGACGCGAGATGGGCGAAATGCGGGCCGGTGTCTCCCGGCGCGATGAACACCGCCAGCGCGCCTTCGACCAGCGCGATCAGCCCGCCCGGAGGATCCCCGATGGACACGACCGTCGCGCCCTGCTCGTAGCGTCGTATACGACCGAGGCGAAGCAACTCGTCCTGGAAACTCGCGGACTGCGACGAGAGCCAGCCGGCTTTCCGGAGGGCGGCAAGAGACATCTCAAAAAATCCCAACTTTGTCCCATAGGACACAGTTCGGACTGTCACCTGGTGATAGCCTTTTTGCAACCTCAGTGTGTTTTGCGCAGTCGATTTCGCGCCAAGGAATTCAATGTCATACTATACCACGAAGGAGTATTCACATGACCACGAACAGGATGCTGCTGGCTCTTCCGGTTGCATTGTCGCTGTCCTGCTCGGCGGCATTCGCCCAGGAGTCGCCGCCGAATATCCTCGTGATCTGGGGGGACGATATCGGTTGGACGAACCTGTCGTCCTACGGCATGGGCACGATGGGCTATACCACCCCCAATATCGACCGGATCGCCAATGAAGGCATCCGCTTCACCGACCATTACGCCCAGCCGAGCTGCACTGCCGGCCGGGCCGCCTTCATCACCGGCCAGTACCCGATCCGCTCGGGCATGACGACGGTGGGCCAGCCCGGCTCGCCTCTGGGCCTGCAGGCCGGATCGCCCTCGCTGGCGGAAGAGCTCAAGCAGGTCGGATACCGTACCGGCCAGTTCGGCAAGAACCACCTCGGCGATCGCAACGAACACCTGCCGACGGTGCATGGTTTCGACGAGTTCTTCGGGAATCTCTACCACCTCAACACGCAGGAAGAGGCCGAGCAGCGCGACTACCAGAACTTCGGCGAGGCGTTCTCGGGCTCCCTCGAGGCCTACGAGGAGCAGTTCGGCACCCGCGGCGTGCTTCACACCTTCGCCACCGAGACCGAGGACAGCACCGAGATGCCACGCTTCGGCGTGATCGGCAAGCAGACCATCGAGGACACCGGCCCGCTGACGCAGGAGCGGATGAAGAATTTCGACATGGGCGAGATGATCCCCAAGGCGATCGACTTCATGTCGGCGGCGAACGAGGCCGGCGAGCCGTTCTTCGTCTGGCTCAACACCAGCCGGATGCACCTCTACACGCGCCTTAACGAGGAGTGGCGCTACGCGGCGGAGAAATACACTTCAGAGGCCGATCTCTACGGCTCGGGCATGATGCAGCACGACCACGATATCGGCTACGTGCTCGACTGGCTCGACGAGCAGGGGCTGAGCGACAACACCATCGTTTGGTATTCGACCGACAACGGCCCCGAGCACAATTCCTGGCCGCATGGCGGCACCTCGCCGTTCCGCGGCGAGAAGATGACCACCTACGAGGGCGGCATCCGGGTGCCTTCGATGATCCGCTGGCCGGGTCACTTCGAGCCGAACACCGTTCTGAACGGCATCCAGGGACACCAGGACATGTTCACCTCGCTGGCCGCCGCTGCCGGGATCGAGGACGTGGCCGCCGAGGTCATGGAGGAGAAGGCGCAGTATATCGACGGCGTGAACAACCTGGCCTACTGGACCGGCGAGGAAGAGGCATCGCGCCGCGATCACATCTTCCACTACTACGAGAGCAAGCTCACCGCGGTGCGCATGGGGCCGTGGAAGTTCCACTTCGCCACAAAGGAAGACTATTACGACAGCCTCTACGCGCGCACCGCGCCGCTGGTCTTCAACATCCGCATGGACCCGTTCGAGAGCTACTCCAGCACCGACGCCTATGGTCACCTGATGCAGAAGGTGTCGTGGCTGATGCAGCCGATGAACGTGCTGATGCAGCAGCACCTGCAGACGCTGGCGGATTACCCGCCGGTGCAGGGCGGGGCATCGTTCGACATGTCCAACGTGGTCGAGGACTTCATCAGCAAGTCGATGCAATAAGCCCTCGGGCTTAGGGGCCCCAAGACAGCGAAAGCCGCGCTCTCGAGCGCGGCTTTTTGGTTTTTCTGCCGCCGGGCGGAGCTTTCCGCCGAGGCTTACTGGACCTGCGTCAGGAGCTCTTGCAGCACCGACGGATCGGGGGTGGCGGCGGTGGCCGCGTTCAGTACCTCTCCCGCCGCCTCTGGCCCGTCCACCGCCCCCGCGAGCCGCCGCGGTCGTGGCCATGTCGCGCGCGTGCCCCCTTGACGCGGCAGGCGGCGCAAAATAGCGCGGGAGCCATGGCACAGGCACCGCTTCTCCAGCTCTCCGACATCTCGCTGACCTTCGGGGGCGAGCCCGTCTTCGCAAACCTCTCGCTCATCGTGCAGCCCGGCGACCGGGTCGCGCTCGTGGGGCGCAACGGCTCTGGCAAGTCCACGCTCATGAAGGTCATGGCCGGCCTCGTCGAGCCCGACACCGGCGCCCGCGTGGTGCCGGCCGGCACCTCGGTGGGCTACATGGAGCAGGAGCCCGACCTCACCGGCTTCGAAACCTTGGGCGAGTATGCCGCGCAAGGCCTCGGCCCGGCGGAGATGTATCTCGTCGAGGCCGCGGGCGAAGGGCTGGGCTTCGACCCTGACCGCCCCGTGGCCACCGCGTCGGGCGGCGAGCGGCGGCGCGCTGCGCTGGCGCGGCTGATGGCGCAGGATCCCGACGTGATGCTGCTCGACGAGCCCACCAACCACCTCGACATCGCCGCCATCCAGTGGCTCGAGGCCGAGCTCAAGCGTACCCGCAAGGCCTTCGTCCTGATCAGCCACGACCGCCGCTTCCTCGAGGAGCTGACCCGCGCCACGCTGTGGATCGACCGCGGCGCGGTGCGGCGGCAGGAGCAGGGCTTCAAGGCCTTCGAGGACTGGCGCGACAAGATCTGGGCCGAGGAAGACGAGGCCCGCCACAAGCTTGACCGCAAGATCAAGGCCGAGGCCAAGTGGGCGGTCGAGGGCATCTCGGCCCGGCGCACCCGCAACCAGGGCCGGGTGCGGGCGCTGAAGGCGCTGCGCCAGGAGCGCTCGAGCATGATCCGCCGCCAGGGCACCGCCGCGATGGAGCTGGCTTCGGCGCCGGTCTCGGGCAAGAAGGTGATCGAGGCGGAGGGGCTGACCAAGACCTTCGGTGACAAGACCATCGTGAAGAACTTCTCGCTCACCGTGCAGCGCGGCGACCGGGTCGCCTTTGTCGGGCCCAACGGCACCGGCAAGACCACGCTGATCCGCATGCTGACCGGCGAGATCGAGCCCGATGCGGGCCGCGTCAAGCTCGGCACCAATCTCGAGATCGCGCTCTTCGACCAGACCCGCTCGCAGCTCGATCCAGAGATGAGCCTCTGGGAGAGCCTGACCGGTGACAAGGAGATGCGGGTCTCGGGCAAGGCCGACCAGGTGCTGGTGCGCGGCCAGCCCAAGCACGTGGTGGGCTATCTCAAGGAGTTTCTCTTCGACGAGCGCCAGGCGCGGGCCAAGGTCGGTTCACTCTCGGGCGGCGAGAAGGCGCGGCTGTTGCTCGCCAAGCTGATGGCGAGGGAATCGAACCTGCTGGTGATGGACGAGCCGACGAACGATCTCGATGTCGAGACGCTGGACCTGCTGCAGGACCTGCTGGGCGAGTATGACGGCACCGTGCTGATCGTCAGCCACGACCGCGACTTCCTCGACCGCATCGCCACCACCACCGTGGCGATGGAGGGCAATGGGCAGGCCGTGGTCTATGCCGGCGGCTGGAGCGATTACCGCGCGCAGCGCGCCGAGACGGCCGGCGCAGCCCCCGCCGAGAAGGCGGCGAAGCCGGCCAAGGAGGCGCGCGAGGCGCCGAAGCCCAAGCCGCAGCAGGCGGGGCTGAGCTTCACCGAGAAGCACCGTCTCGAGGAGCTGCCCGGCGTCATCGCGCGGCTCGAGGCCGAGATCGGCAAGCTCGAGGAGCTGCTCGCCGATCCGGAGCTCTTCACCCGCGAGCCGGTGAAGTTCCGCAAGGCCACGGAGGCGCTGACCGAGCGGCAGGACAAGCTCTCGGCGGCGGAAGAGGAATGGCTCGAGCTCGAGGAAAAGGCCGAGGCCGCGGGCTGATCCGCGGCGCTCGGCGTCGGCTCAGTCGCGGCCGAGGTTAAGCCGGCGCTCGGCCAGGCTCATGAACAGCACGGTGAACAGGATCCGCACCACGTGGTGCAGGCTGACCAGCGCCGGGTTGGCGGCGAGGCTCAGCGCGATCACCGACATCTCGGTGACCCCGCCCGGCGAGTAGGAGATCATCAGCTGCAGGAAGGGCAGGCCGGTGGCGAGGCTGAGCCCGGCGGCGAAGCCCGCGCCGAGGATCAGCATCCACAGCACCGAGATCACGCTCAGCCCGGCGCAGCGGCGCAGCATGGCGCCGGTCATGCCGGAGAACCGCAACCCCAGCGAGGCGCCCACCACCACCTGCGCCACCGCGATCAGCCAGAACGGCAGGTGCAGATCGACGGCGCCGGTGAGCGTCACCGCGCCGGCCAGCAGCATCGGGCCGGTGATCTGTCCTGCGGGCAGGTGGATCACGCGGGCAATGGCGAGCCCCGCGGTGGCGGCGATGACGATGAACAGCAGCGCCAGCGGCGTCACGGGCTCCGGCGCGCTGGGCGTCAGGCCGGCGGCGCTGCCCACCGGGTGGCCGAGCCAGAGCGACAGCGCCAGCGGCACGAAGGTGATGACGATGATGATGCGCAGGAATTGCTGCGCGGTGAGCACCGGCAGCTCGGCCCCTGAGCGCTCGCCCATCACCAGGCTCTCCATCAAGCCGCCGGGCATGCCGGCGAAATAGGCCGTGGCCTTGGTGTAGCCGCCGAGCCGGCGGAAGATCAGGTAATTGCCGAAATGCGCCAGCACCACGAAGATCGCCAGCGCCGAAAGCGTCAGGATCAGGTCGCCGGCCTCGCGCAGGAGGTCGGGCTGCACCTGGGTGCCGATCATCACCCCGATCAGTCCGATGAAGCCGGTGCGGAAGCGCATCGGGAAGCGGTAGTTGCGCAGCAGCCCGTCCTGGAACAGCGCCACCGCGAGCGCGCCGCTGGCGAGGCTGCCCAGCATGAACGGCATCGGCAGTCCGATGGCCTTGGCGACGAGCCCGCCGAGCCCACCGAGCGCCAGCAGCGCCGCGGTCAGGCCGATCATGCGGAGGGTGAGGGTGGTGCCAAGCATGGCGCGACCTAACCGTGTTCGCGAGGAAGTTGCAACGCGAGGCGGGGCTTGCGCTTTTCGAGGCGGCGCCTCTGCCCTAGATACTCGGGCCATGCAGCGCGCGCTCTTCATCGGCTCCGAGATCTACCGTGGCTCGAAATACGGCACCCGTCATCCGCTCTCCATCGAGCGGGTGCCCGCCGCCACAGATCTGGCGACCGCTCTGGGACTGCTGCCGCGCAGTCTCTACCGCACCAGCCCGCGCGCCAAGCCGCAGGCGC
Organism: Salipiger bermudensis; assembly: GCF_019801965.1. Classification (GTDB taxonomy): domain Bacteria; phylum Pseudomonadota; class Alphaproteobacteria; order Rhodobacterales; family Rhodobacteraceae; genus Salipiger; species Salipiger bermudensis_A. The sequence goes on along the minus strand of NZ_JAHVIA010000007.1, from coordinate 318,870 downwards.
TCACGGTGTTCCATACGCCCGACTATATCGCCGCGCTGCAGGCGGCGGAGGAGGAAGGCGCGGTCAGCGATGAGACCCGCGCGCGCTATGGGCTCGGCACGCTGTCGAACCCGGTCTTTCCCGAGATGTATCGCCGCCCCGCCACGGCGGTGGGCGGTGGGCTGCTGGCGGCGGAGATGGTGATGTCGGGCGCGGTGCGGGCGGTGCACAATGCCGGCGGCGGCACGCATCACGCGCTGGCCGGGCAGGCGGCAGGGTTCTGCTTCCTCAACGAGCCGGTGCTGACCATCCTGCACCTGCAGCGGCTGGGCGCGCGGCGGGTGGTCTATGTCGATATCGATGCCCATCACGGCGATGGGGTGGAGTTTGCCTTCCACGGCTCCGAGAGCGTGCGGGTGATCTCGGTGCACGAGGACCGGCGCTGGCCCTTCACCGGGGCGCTGGCCGACGAGGGCGGCGGCGCGGCCTTCAACCTGCCGGTGCCGCGCGGCTTCAACGACACCGAGTTCGCCTACGTGCTGGAGGAGCTGATCCTGCCGGCGGTGGCGAGCTTCCGGCCCGACGCGGTGTTCCTGCAATGCGGAGCGGACGCGCTGACCGAAGACCCGCTGTCGCGGCTGGAGCTGTCGAACAACAGCCATGTCCGCGCCGTGCGGGCGCTCTACGATCTGGCGCCGAAGCTCATCACATCGGGCGGCGGCGGCTACAACCCATGGAGCGTCGCGCGCTGCTGGGCCGGGGTCTGGGCGGCGCTCTCGGGGCAGGAGCTGCCCGACGAACTGAGCCCCGGGGCGCGGGCGCTGCTGGCCAGGCTCACATGGTCGCGCAAGGGGCGGCCGGGGCTCGAGCTGCTCACGACCCTGAGGGATGCGCCGCGCGAGGGGCCGATCCGTGACGAGATCCGCGCGGGCGTCGCGCGGCTGCGCGCGCGACTTTGAAGCGGGGTTGTGGGCGCGACTTTGAAGCGGGGTTGCGGGCGCAGGCTTCCAGGGCTCGGCGCGCGAGGAGCTTCGACGTGCATCTGGTCACGAGGCTCTAACGTTCACCCGGCTCCAGCGACGGGCGACGGCGCAGGCTCTGAGCCTCAGAGGTATTTCTCCGCCTCGCGCCGGGCGAAGGGCTTGAGCGTCGAGCCATGCGCCTCGAGGAAGGCCTTGGCGCGGGGGGCATCGTGCTTCGAGAGGTCGCGGATCCACCAGCCCACCGCCTTCTGGATGAACCAGTCGCGGTCGGCGGCATAGCTCGCGGCCCAGCCCAGCACCCGGTCGCGGATCGCCAGATCCGCCTCGGACGGAAAGTTCATCTTGGCCCAGGGCAGGGTGATGACCAGCGCCGCGCGGCGGGTCCACATGTGCGGGCTTTCGGTCCAGCGCTCGACGGTCTCGATGCGCGACGGATCGGCGGTCAGGCGGCGTTGGCCGGCCATGCAGGCATGATCGGCGATGGCCCAGCTGTCGAACTGGGGCACCCAGTCGCAGATCAGTCGCCACGCCGCGTCATCGGGGCGGATGCGCGCCTGGGTCAGCAGCTTGGCCGCCGCCAGCCGCGCCTCGAACACATCCGTGAGCCACAGATCGCGCGCCAGCGCCACGCGCGCCTCGACCGGGAGCGTCTGGCGCCAGCCGCGGGTGATCTCGTTGAGCGCCGGGTTGGGCACGCCCAGATAGGGGCGGTCGATCTTGTGATAGGCGCGCATGCCCTCGGCGCGGCCCGCCTCGGCATGGCTTTCGATCTCGGCAAGGGCGTCGTCGGCGGTCATGTGGCGTCGGCCTCTATTCCGGTGGGGCGGCCGTCGAGGGTCTCGGCGTTCTTCTCGGCCCAGTAGGCGCGCAGCCCGTCATAGCCCTTGTCCTCGGCCCAGTGGCGAAGGGTGTCGCGCTCGCCGGCATAATCCATGAAGGGCACCGCGTAGCCGCAGGAGCTTTGCACCATGTCGATCTTCACGTCGCAGATCTGCCGCGCGCCGGGCAGGTCGGGGAAGAGCTCGAGCATGGCGCTCCAATCGGGATCGCTGTGCTGGATCATCCGCGCGCTGCCGTAACAGCGCAGGATCAGCGGGCGCTTTTCGAAGCCGCACCACATCAGCGTCAGGCGCGGATCTTCGCGCAGGTGGCCCGCGGTCTCGTTGCCCGAGCCGGTGAGGTTCAGGAAGGCGATGCGGTTCTGCCCCAGCACCCGCAGCGTGTCCATCCCCTTGGGGCTGATGTTGACCCGCCCGGTGGCCGCCGCCGATCCGGTGAAGAACATGTGCTGCGCCTCGATGAAGGCGATGTGGTCGGCGCCGAGCGCGTCGAATCGTTTTGCCATGAGAGAGCCCTCCGATCTGCCGGGGCGCAGGGTACGCCTCCGGCAGCGGGGTGCCAGCGAAACCGGCAGAGTGCGGTCCTTACTCGACCGTCACCGATTTCGCGAGGTTGCGCGGCTGGTCGACGTCGGTGCCCTTGGCGACCGCCGCGTGATAGGCCAGCAGCTGCGCCGGCAGGGCGTAGAGCAGCGGCGCGAGGCGGTCGTCGACCGCCGGCAGGGTGATGACCTGCCAGACACCCTCACCGGCCTCCGCCGCGCCGCGCGCGTCGGTGACAAGGCAGATCTTGCCGCCGCGTGCCATGACCTCCTGCATGTTCGACACGGTCTTGTCGAAGAGATCGTCATGGGGCGCCATGACGATCACGGGCACGGTCTTGTCGATCAGCGCGATGGGGCCGTGCTTGAGCTCGCCCGACGCGTAAGCTTCGGCATGGATGTAGCTGATTTCCTTCAGCTTCAGCGCGCCCTCGTATGCGATCGGATACATCAGGCCGCGGCCGAGGAAGAGCACGTCGCGGGCCTCGGCGATCTTCTGGGCCGCGGCTTCCATGGTGTCGTCGCGGTCGAGCGCGGCGTTGAACAGCCCCGGCAGCGCGCGCAGCTGCGCCAGCAGCTGGCTCTTGTCCTCGGCGCTCATGTGGCCGCGCTCGCAGGCCGCCTTGATGGCCAGCAGAAGCAGCACGTTGAGCTGGCAGGTGAAGGCCTTGGTCGAGGCCACGCCGATCTCGACCCCGGCATGGATCGGCAGCGCCAGATCGCTCTCGCGGGCGATCGAGCTGGTCTCGACATTGACCACCGACACGATGCGGTCGGCCTTCTCCTTGCAGTAGCGCAGTGCCGCCAGCGTGTCGGCGGTCTCGCCCGACTGGCTGACGAAGAGCGCCACCGTGCCGGGGACAACCGGCGGCTCGCGGTAGCGGAACTCGGAGGCGACATCGACCTCGACGGGCAGGCGGGCGAGCTTCTCGAACCAGTATTTCGCCGTCAGGCAGGCGTAGTAGGCGGTGCCGCAGGCGACCATCACCAGCCGGTCGATCTTGGCGAAATCCAGCGTCTCGCCGGGGATGTCGATCTCGTCGCCATCGAGATAGGCGGTCAGGGCGTCGGCCAGAACCGTCGGTTGCTCGGCGATCTCCTTGGCCATGAAATGCTTGTAGCCGGCCTTGTCGACGCGGGCGGCATCCATGCGGATCTTGCGTGCCTCGCGGTTCACGAGCCGGTTGTCCATGTCGCGGATCTCGGCGCCGTCGCGGGTGATCACCGCCCAGTCGCCTTCCTCGAGATAGGTGATGGTGTCGGTCATTGGCGCCAGCGCGATGGCGTCCGAGCCGATGAACATCTCACCCTCGCCATGGCCGATGGCCAGCGGCGAGCCCTTGCGGGCGGCGATCATCAGGTCTTCCTCGCCGTCGAACAGGAAGGCCAGCGCAAACGCGCCCTCGAGCCGGCCCAGCGTGGCGCGGGCGGCCTCGACCGGGGTCTTGCCCTGCTCGAGATAGTGGCAGACCAGCATCGACACGGTCTCGGTGTCGGTGTCGGTCTCGGGGTGCTTGCCCTCGGCGGCCAGCGCGGCGCGCAGCTCGCGGAAATTCTCGATGATGCCGTTATGCACGACCGCGACGGGCCCCGAGCGATGCGGATGGGCGTTCTTCTCGTTGGGTTCACCATGGGTCGCCCAGCGGGTGTGGCCGATGCCGGCCTTGCCGGGCAGCGGCTCGTGCACCAGCCGGTCGCTGAGGTTGACCAGCTTGCCCACCGCGCGGCGGCGGTCGAGCTTGCCCTCGTTGACGGTGGCGATGCCAGCGCTGTCATAGCCGCGATATTCGAGCCGCCTCAGGGCTTCCACGAGGATCGGAGAGACCTCGTGCGTGCCCAGCACTCCGACGATTCCACACATGCCCGTTACCCCTTGTTCTGTTTTGCTTTCTTGGCCTTCAGCATGTCGAAGAGCCGGGTTGCGAAGCCCGGTTTCTCGACCTGCTTGGCCCGCCCCAGCGCCAGCGCGCCGGGGGCGACATCGTCGGTGATGACCGAGCCGGAGCCGGTCATTGCGCCATCGCCGATGGTCACCGGCGCGACCAGCATGGTGTCGGAGCCGATGAAGGCGTTGCGCCCGATGGTGGTGCGGTGCTTGAAGACGCCGTCATAATTGCAGGTGATCGTGCCGGCGCCGATATTGCTGCCCTCGCCGATATCGGCGTCGCCCAGATAGGTCAGGTGGTTGGCCTTGGCGCCCTCGCCGAGATAGGCGTTCTTGATCTCGACGAAATTGCCCACGTGGGTGTGCTCGGCCAGCTCGGCGCCGGGGCGCAGCCGCGCGAAGGGGCCGACGATGGCGCCACGGCTGACATGGCAGCCCTCGAGATGGCTGAAGGCTCGGATGCGGGCGCCGCTCTCGATGGTGACGCCGGGGCCAAAGATCACGTTGGGCTCGATCTCGGCGTCGCGGCCGATCACCGTGTCCCAGGCGAACCAGCAGGTCTCGGGGGCCTGGAGGGTGACGCCGTCTGCCATCAGCCGGGCGCGGATCGCCTGCTGGAAGGCCTCCTCGGCCCCGGCCAGCTCGGCGCGGGAATTGACCCCCAGCGTCTCGGCCTCGGCGCAATGCACGACGCCGGCGGAAAGGCCGCGGGCGCGGGCGATCTCGACGATGTCGGGGAGGTAGTATTCGCCGGCGGCGTTGTCGTTCTTCACCTCGGCAAGCAGGCTTTGCAGCACCGCGGCATCGGCGGCGACAACGCCGGAATTGCAGAGGCTTATCGCGCGCTCTTCATCCGTTGCGTCCTTGTACTCGACGATGCGGATCAGCGCATCGCCCTCGGTCACCAGCCGGCCGTAGCGGCCCGGATCGGCTGCCTCGAAGCCCAGGACCACCACGTCGTGCTCGGCGCGGGCGCGGGCCATCTCCTCGAGGGTTTCCTGGCTGATGAAGGGGGTGTCGCCGTAAAGCACGATGGCGTCGCCGTCGAAGCCCTCGAGCTCCGGTCCGGCCTGGCGCACGGCGTGGGCGGTGCCGAGCTGCTCGGACTGGATCACCACCCGCGCCTCGGGGTCGAACTCCTGCGCCGAGGCGGCCACCTGCTCGGCCTCGTGGCCGGCCACGACGATGCTGCGCTCGGGCTCGAGGCTCTGTCCGGCGCGCATCGCATGCCACAGCATCGGCGCGTGGGCGATGCGGTGCAGCACCTTGGGCAGGTCGGACTCCATGCGGGTGCCCTTGCCCGCAGCAAGGATGATCAGGGCGATGCTCATGCCGGTTTCCCGTTTGTGTTCTGTCTTTGCCCGTTCTATCGGCTCAGGGGGCAGGAGCAAGATCGCATCCATCACGTTGAATGTCGTGATGTGACAACCGGAGGTATCCCGATGCGCACGGTCATCTTCGATCTCGACGGCACGCTGGCCGACACCAGCGGCGACCTGATCGCCGCCGCCAACTGGTGTTTTTCCGAAATGGGCTATGACGCGGGCTCGGCCGCGCGGCTCGATCCGGCGGGCGATGCGCATACCGCGTTTCGCGGTGCGCGGGCGATGCTGAAGCTGGGGCTTGAGCGGGCGGGCGCCTATGAGGCCGAGGTGGTGGAGCGCTGGTATCCGCAGCTGCTCGCCGCCTATGGCGCGGCGATCGACGTCCATACCCGGCTCTACCCGGGCGCGGTCGAGGCGGTCGAGGGGCTGCGCGGCGATGGTTGGCGGGTGGGCATCTGCACCAACAAGCCCGAGGGGCTGGCCGAGACGCTGCTTCAGAAGCTCGGCATACGCGACATGTTCGGGGCGCTGATCGGCGCAGACACGCTGCCGGTGCGCAAGCCCGACCCGCTGCCCTACACCGAGGTGGTGGCGCGGCTCGGCGGCGATGTGGGCCGCAGTTGCCTGATCGGCGACACCGAGACCGACCGCAAGACCGCGGCGGCGGCGGGCGTGCCCTGCATCCTCGTGACCTTCGGTCCCGATGGCGAGGCGGTGCGCGATCTCGCCCCCGAAGGCCTCATCGGCCATTTCGACGAACTGGCGGGCGAGGTCTCGCGGCTCATCGGCTGAGGCTGCGGCTTCGGTTTCGATGGAGCCTCGGCCACGTGCGCGGGGGCATCAGGCGGCGCAGGCTGCGCCACGGCGTCAGCCATGTCGCACGCCGTCTTGCGCGCTTCAGCGCCACCAGTTCGGCCAGCGCTGCCTGCTTTTCGAGCGCGTAGCCGCTCGGCCTGTCTGCGGTGCGGCGCAGCGGGAGCAATAGAACCTGCATTGCGGCTCTCCTTCTGATATTGAAAGGCGTGCTTGTCCTGCTCCCAACGATAACGGGGGAGGAGAGGTGCGTTCAGTCGCGATGTCCCGAAGGTGAGTTTTAAAAATGAAAGATGCGCCCAGCCTCGATGACGTGATGCTGTTTCTCGCCATCGCCGAGGCCGGGACGCTGGCCGGTGCCGCCGCGATCACCGGGGCGAGCCAGCCGACGCTGAGCCGCCGCATGGCGGAGTTCGAGCGCCGCATGGGGCTGCGCCTGTTCCAGCGCGGCGCGCAGCGCTACGGGCTGACCGCCGAGGGCCGGCAACTGGTCGATGAGATGCGCGGGCTGCGCGGGCAGGCGGCGCGGCTGGCGCGCTGGCAGGCGCGCGATGGGGCCGTGCGGGTGCGCATCACCGCCGGGCTCTGGACCTCGCGTTATCTCGGGCGCGGGCTGGCGCGGGTCTGGGCGCCCGGCGCGCCGTGGATGCCGGAGTTTGCCGCCTCCAACGCCGATCTCGACATCGCCCGCCGCGCCGCCGATATCGGCATCCGCAATCGCCGCCCCGAGCAGCCCTGGCTGGCCGGGCGCAGGACCGTGCGGCTCGACTACGCGGTCTATGCGCGCGACGCGCAGGTGCAGGGCTATGTCACCCTGCCACCGGGCGCCGCGACCACGCCCTCGGAGCGCTGGCTGCGCGAGACCCGCCCCGACGAGATCACCACCCACGCCTCCGACGCCCGCCTCGCGCTCGACCTGGCGCTGGGCGGCGTGGCGCGGGTGGTGATGCCGTGCTTCGCCGGCGACGTGGAGCCGGGGCTGGTGCGGGTTTCCGATCCGATCGCGGCGCTGAGCCACGACGAATGGCTGGTCTCGCATCACGATGCCCGCCACGACCCGCCGGTGCGCGCCGCCCTCGATGCGCTTTACGCGCTGCTTTGCGCCCCCGACCGGCGCGGCCTCGGGGCAGAAGATGTTTCGTCCGAAAAATCTTGAGCGGCGGGGTGATTGACGTGGCGCCCGCCGGGGCGCAGAAACGGCGCATGACAGAGCGCTTTACCGGAAGTTTCACCCAGCAGGAGCCGATCCCCGAGGATGGCATCGAGGCCGCGCTCGCGGTGCTCCGCCACGGCCGCCTGCACCGCTACAACACCGCGCCCGGCGAGCTCTCGGAAACCGCGCTGCTCGAGCAGGAGGTGGCCGGGCTCACCGGCGCCCGCTACGCGCTCGCCGTGGCCTCCGGCGGCTACGCGCTCGGCTGCGCCCTGCGCGCCGTGGGGGTGCAGTCCGGCGAAGCGGTGCTGACCAACGCCTTCACCCTTGCGCCGGTCCCCGGGGCCATCGCCTCGGTCGGCGCGACACCGGTCTTTGTCGGCGTCACCGAGGATCTGGTCATCGATCTCGACGATCTCGCCGCCAAGCTCGGGCAGGCCCGCGTGTTGATGCTCAGCCACATGCGCGGGCACCTTTGCGACATGGACCGTCTCATGGCGCTTTGCGATGCCGCCGGGGTCACGGTGATCGAGGATTGCGCCCACACTATGGGGGCGGCGTGGAACGGCGTGCCCTCGGGCCGCCACGGCGCGGTGGGCTGCTACTCGACCCAGACTTACAAGCATGTGAATTCCGGCGAGGGCGGCTTCCTCGTCACCGATGACGAAGAGATCGCCGCCCGCGCGGTGATCCTCTCGGGCTCCTACATGCTCTACGAACGCCACCTCGCGGCGCCGGACCCGGAGGTCTTCGAGCGGGTGAAATACCACACCCCCAACGTCTCGGGCCGCATGGACAACCTGCGCGCCGCCATCCTGCGCCCGCAGCTGCGCGCTCTGGACGCCCAGGTCGCCCGCTGGAACGAACGCTACCGCACGGTCGAACATGGCCTGCGCGACCTGCCGGGGCTGACCCTGATCGACCGTCCCGAGCCCGAGCGGTATGTCGGCTCCTCGATCCAGATGCTGCTGCTCGACTGGGCGGCGGAGGCGGTCCAGGAGGTGCTGCGCCGCTGCGCCGCGCGTGGCGTCGAGCTCAAGTGGTTCGGCGGCGCCGAGCCGGTGGCTTTCACCTCGCGCTACGACAGCTGGCGCTACGCCGAGAGCGCGCCGCTGCCGCGCACAGACCGGGTGCTGGCGGGGCTGCTCGACATGCGCCTGCCGCTGACCTTCAGCGTTGATGATTGCGCCCAGATCGCCCGCATCATCCGCGCCGAGGTCTCGGCGGTGCACCAGCAGGGCTGAGCGGCCACATCCGACCAATGGCGCAGGGCGGCGCGTCCCGCCCCGTGGCAGACTGAAACCGGGAGACAAACCGATGACCCAGACCGACAGCATTCCGGAAACCGCGCTGGCCTGGCACCGCGAGGGCAGGGGCGCCGTGCTCGCCACCGTGATCGAGACCTGGGGCTCGGCCCCGCGCCGCGTCGGCGCGCAGCTGGCGATCTCGGGTGCCGCTGAGATCGAGGGCTCGGTCTCGGGCGGCTGCGTCGAGGGGGCGGTGATCGTCGAGGCGTTGGAGGCGCTCGAGGAGGGCGCCCCTCGCGAGCTGGAATTCGGCGTCTCCGATGGCGATGCCTTCGCCGTGGGGCTGGCCTGCGGCGGTACCATCCGGGTGCTGGTCGAGCCGGTGGGCAGCGCGCTGCCCGAGGCGCTGCTGGCGGATCTCTGCGCCGCCCGCGCCGCGCGCGAGCCGGTGGCCTACGTGGTCGACCTCGACACCGGCGCCCGCCGGCTCGACCACGACGGGCACGAGACGCGCTTCCGCATGGACCGCTCCGGCTTCGAGGAGGAGAGCCGGACCTTCGTTGCGATCCACAACCCGCCGCTGCGGCTCATCGTGGTGGGCGCGGTGCATATCGCGCAGGCGCTGGTGCCGATGGCGCGCATCGCGGGCTACGACCCGGCCATCGTCGACCCGCGCGAAACCTTCGGGGCCGCCGCCCGCTTCCCCGGCGAGAGGCTGCTCAACGAGTGGCCCGACGAGGCGGTGGAACAGCTCGGCCTCGACAGCCGCACCGCGCTGGTGCTGCTGACCCACGACCCCAAGCTCGACGACCCGGCGCTCATGCTGGCGCTGCGCTCGCGCTGCTTCTACATCGGCGCGCTGGGCTCCACCCGCACCCATGCCAAGCGCGTGGCGCGGATGCAGGAGGCGGGCTTCTCCGAGGCCGAGATCGCCCGCATCCACGGCCCCGTGGGGCTCGATATCGGCGCCGCCGGCCCCTCCGAGATCGCCGTCTCGATCCTGGCCCAGATGACCGCCGTGCTGAGGAAGGGCGCGTGAAATTCGGCCCCGTCCCCGTGGCCGAGGCCGCGGGCCACGTGCTGGCCCATTCCGAGGCGCTGTCCTCGGGGCGCCTGCGCAAGGGCACCGTGCTGAGCCCGGCCAATCTCGCCGCCCTGTCCGCGGCCGGTCTCACCGAAGTGGTGGTCGCCCGGCTCGAGCCCGGCGATATCGCCGAGGACGAGGCGGCAGCGAGCCTGGCCCGCGCCATCCTGCCCGATCCCGAGGCCGCCGGGCTGCGCATCGGCGCCGCCAGCACCGGCCGGGTCAACCTGCACGCCACGCGGATCGGCGTGGTGGCGGTCGATGCCGCGCGCATCAATGCGATCAACGCGGTGCACCCGATGATCACGGTGGCGACGGTGCGCCCGTTCCAGAGCCTGCCTGAGCGCGGCATGGCGGCGACGATCAAGATCATCTCCTACGCGGTGCCCGGCGCCGCCCTCGATGCGGCCTGCGCCGCCGCCGGCGGCGCGCTGAGCCTGCGCCCGGTAACCCGTCGAAACGCCCAGCTCATCGAGACGGTGATCGGCGCCGGGCCGCCGCAGAAGGGCCGCCGCGCGGTGGCCGGCCGGCTCGCACGCATGGGCGTGCCGATGCTGCCCGATGTCGCCGTGCCGCATGACATCGCGCCGCTCGCCGCCGCCATCGCCGAGAGCGAGGCCGAGATCATCCTGATCCTGACCGGCTCCGCCACCTCCGACCTGCACGACACCGCGCCCGAGGCGCTGCGTGCCGCCGGTGGCGAGGTCACCCATTTCGGCATGCCGGTCGATCCCGGCAACCTGCTGTTCTTCGGCAGGCTCGGCGACCGCCCGGTGATCGGCCTTCCGGGCTGCGCCCGCTCGCCGGCCCTCAACGGCGCCGACTGGGTGCTCGAGCGCATGCTCTGCGGCATCGAGGTCACCGCGCAGGAGATCAGCGCCATGGGCGTCGGAGGCCTCCTCAAGGAGCCCCCCTCGCGCCCGCGTCCGCGCGAGTCCTGAGCCCACCGCCCCGCTCGTCTTCTCTGGTTCAAAAATACCTCGGGGGAGGCCGCGCCCCGCGCGGACGGGGGCAGCGCCCCCAGGACACGCCTAGCCAGACAAACGGAGGCCAGCCAGACGCCCCCCCCCCAAGACCCAAAGCTCCGGCCAAAGCCCCCACGCAAAGAAAAACCCGCCGGCGAAGCGGCGGGTCGGTCTGTCGGTCTGTCGTGCTAAAGGGCGGAGACTACTTCGCCAGCGGTCCGATCATCATGATCATCTGGCGGCCTTCCATCTTCGGCATGTTCTCGACCTTGCCGAGCTCCTTGACGTCTTCCGCCACCCGCTCGAGCAGCTCGCGGCCGAGGTTCTGGTGCGCCATCTCGCGACCGCGGAACCGCAGGGTGATCTTCACCTTGTCGCCCTTCTCGAGGAACTTCAGCACGTTGCGCATCTTCACGTCGTAGTCGTGGGTGTCGGTGCCGGGGCGGAACTTCACCTCTTTGACCTCGATGATCTTCTGCTTCTTGCGGGCTTCGGATTCGCGCTTCTGCTGTTCGTACTTGAACTTGCCGAAGTCCATGATCTTGCAGACCGGCGGATTGGCATTGGGCGAGATCTCGACGAGGTCGAGCCCGGCCTGCTCGGCCAGCTCCATCGCGCGTCGCGGGGGCTGGACGCCCAGGTTCTCGCCTTCGGCGCCGATCAGACGGATTTCAGGGGCCCGGATGCGATCGTTGACGCGGGGGCCGGTGTCGCGCGTGGGGGGCGCGTTGTGAGGTCTGCGAGCTATGGTATCGGTCCTTTTACCGTGAACACTTTGGAGGCGCAAAATAGGGCTGCCGGCCCAGTGTTTCAAGCGATTATTGCTGGCTGCATGGCAGATCCGCCAGCGGCGCCGGGGCGGCGCTGCCTGGGGCCCTCCCGGGGGCGCGGCCTCGGGTCGCAGCGACGGTCTCGCGGCGCCGCCATTCTTGCCGAGGACGCGGCGCAAGCGGCGGAGGAGGCGCGTTGGCTGGTGCAAACACGGACTTGCAGAATTCTCACGAGTTTCGGTAGAATGCGGTGAGCCTGCTCAACTCCCTCTGCTCGACGGCACGTTTGAAATGACCCGCGAACATCACGTCCTTGTTCGGATCCTCGCCGCTCTCGGCGCGCTGATGATGCTGTGTGTGCTCGGCGGCTGGGCGTTGGGCGTCGATCTGCTCGTGCGGCCGGCTCCGCAGCTTGCCAGCACGGTGCCGAGCACGGCGCTGTGCCTTGCGATGCTCTATCTCTGCCTGCCGATGCTGGGGATGACCGCGCCGCTGTCCGCGCGGCTCGCGCGGACGCTCGCTTGCGCGACCATCGCGCTGGCGCTGGTCAACCTGTCGCTGTCGCTGATCGGTGGTACCGACATCGATCACCTTGTGTTCGAGCACGTGCTCGCGCCCTCCGACCGGATGTCGCACGGCACCGCGATCGGCCTGATCGTCGCCGCGGCGACGGTGCTCGCCACGCTGCGCCTCGCGGCCACGCTGGTGCCCGGCCTGATGGCGGTGGTGGGGCTCTCGAGCTTCGTGGCGATCGTGGCCGGCAATTCCTTCGAGCCCGAGTCGGCCTTCGCGATTCCGCTGCTCGACGGCATGTCGGTCTACACCGCCGGCGCGCTGGCGGTGCTGTTCTTCGCGCTGCTCCTGAGCATCGACGCCCGCAACGCCGCGCAGTCGCAGGCCGAGTACGACTGACCCTGACCTTGGTGCCGCGCCCGACGCCGGCGCGGCGCCCCGGCCATGTCGGGCCGGACGGGTGCCGGGCTTTTCTCCGATCCTTCGCACTCAGCCTATCCAGGGCCAGTCGCGGCCCAACGCAAGACCCCCGCCGGTGAGGGCGGGGGCGTGACTGCGGCACAAGCGAAGCAGGGCGATCTCAGTCGAGAAACGCCTTTTCGACCACGTAATGCTTGGGATCGGAATTGGCGCCTTCCTCGAGCCCGTATTCCTCGAACATCTCCTTGAGCTCGAGGTTGAAGGCGAGGTTGCCGCAGATCATCGCGCGGTCGGTCTCGGGGTTGAGCGGCGCGACGCCGAGATCGGCGAAGGCCTCGCCCGAGCGCATCAGGTCGGTGATCCGGCCCATCTTGGCGCTCTCCTCGCGGGTCGTGGTCGGGTAGTACTTGATCTTCTTCCAGAAGCCCTCGCCGATCAGCTCGTTGAGCAGCTCGTCGGTCTTCAGGCTTTCGATCAGCTCGGCGCCATACTTGAGCTCACCGGCCTCGCGGCAGGTATGGGTGATGATGACCTCGTCGTAATCGGCGTAGGTCTGCGGCTCGCGCAGCAGCGAGGCGAAGGGCGCGAAGCCGGTGCCGGTGGCGAAGAACCAGATGCGCTTGCCGGGCAGCAGCGCGTCATGCACCAGCGTGCCGACGGGCTTCGGGCGCAGGATGATCTCGTCGCCGGGCTGGATGTGCTGCAGCTTCGAGGTCAGCGGGCCGTCCTGCACCTTGATCGAGTAGAACTCGAGCTCTTCGTCCCAGGAGGGCGAGGCGATCGAATAGGCGCGCAGCAGGGGTTTCTGCTTGCCGGTCTCGGGATGCGGATCGCCCATCAGGCCGATCATCACGAACTCGCCCGAGCGGAAGCGCAGGCTGGCCGGACGCGTCACGCGGAACGAGAACAGGCGGTCGGTCCAGTGCTTGACCTCGGTCACGGTCTGGGCGTCGGGCAGCACCATCTTCTTGGGCGCTTCGGCTTTGGCGGCGTTGGTATCGGTCACGGGGCTCATCTCGGTCATGGCAATCAACTCGAAACGTCGCGCCTACATAGCATGAAATTCATTTGTAGGCGAACGAAACTCGAGTCCCTTTCTAGAGCGTTTTCGTATGGATTGGAAGATGACTCAGCCGCGCATGCGGCTCTGGTAGTCGTGCTGCTGCCAATTTGAGCGGAAGAGCCAGTCGGCCTCGGGCTGGCGCGCGGCGAGCTCCTCGGAGATCTCGACCTCGTCGAAGCCCGAACGGCGCGCCATGGCATATTGATCCGAGATCACGTGGCCCTTGGCACGCAGGCGGCCGGTATAGCCGCGCAGGCGCAGCAGCCGGGCCAGCGTGAAGCCGCGGCCGTCGGCGAAGCTCGGGAAGTCGATGCGGATCATCTGGGTGTCGGCGTCGAAGTCCAGCGCCTCGGGCGCGGTGTCGGAGGGCAGGTCGCGCACGGTCTCGGCCTCGAAGCCGGCGCTCCAGTCGTCGGGCGCGAAGCCCGCGTCGGTGACGATGATGCTCATGTGCTCGGTCCTTGTCTCACCATGCGGCCATTGGCAAAATGGATGCCGCATTCCACTTTCTCTTCGCCGCGCCAGCGCCCCGACCGCGGGTCTTCGCCCTCGGCCACCGGGGAGGTGCACGGCGCGCAGCCGATCGACGGGTAGCCCTTGGCCACCAGCGGGTGCCGGGGCAGGCGGTTCTCGTCCATGTAGGCCCGGACATCCTCCGGCGCCCAATGCGCCAGCGGGTTGACCTTGATGCGGCCGGTCGCGTCCTCGAGCTCGAAGAACTCGAGCGCCTGCCGGGTCGCCGACTGGAAGCGCTTGCGGCCGGTGATCCAGCCGTCGAAGCCCGACAGCGCCTGCTCCAGAGGCACCGTCTTGCGCAGCGCACAGCAGGCATCGGTGCTGCTCAGGCGCAGGTCGTCATTCGGATCGCGCTGCGCCAGCATCGTCTCGTCGGTGCGGATCACCCGCACGTCCTCGAGATGCAGCCGCTCGGCCACGTCCTGCTGGTAGACCAGCGTCTCGGCAAACAGCAGCCGCGTGTCGATGAACAGCACCGGCGTCTTGCGGTCGATCATCGCCACGAGGTGCAGGAGCGCGATCGACTCGGCGCCGAAGGACGACACCATGGCGATCTCGCCTGCCTCGGGATCGCGCAGCGCGCCCTCGAGCACCGAGACCGCGCCGTGATGCCGGTAACGCGCGTTCAGCGCCGCGACCCGTTGGCGCAGATCGGCCAGCGCATCGGCGCCGAGCGCGGGCGCACCGGAGGCCTGCGTGTCAGGGAGGGATTGAAAGCTCATGCGGTCACGCAGCCCGCTGCCGCTTGCCTGCGTCCTCGCCGTAGAGCGCCGTCTTGAAGGGGGCCATACCGATGCGGCGGTAGGTTTGCAGGAAGCTTTCGCCGGGTCCTTCTCGATGTTGCATGTAGGCGTCCACGATGCGTTCGATCGCGGGCACCACCTCTTCCGCCGGGAAGCCGGGCCCGGTGCGTTCCCCGAGGCTCGCGGTCTCGGTGGCATCACCCCCAAGGGTGATCTGGTAGTTCTCCACGCCGGCACGATCAAGGCCGAGGATGCCGATATGGCCCACGTGATGGTGGCCGCAGGCGTTGATGCAACCGGAGATCTTGATCTTCAGCTCGCCAATCTCGTTTTCGATCTTCAGCTCGTCGAACCGGGTCGCGATCTCCTGCGCGATGGGAATCGAGCGGGCGGTCGCCAGCGCGCAGTAATCCATGCCGGGGCAGGCGATGATGTCCGAGATCTTGCCGATATTGGCCGTCGCCAGACCATGCGCCTTCAGGATCTTGTGGATCTCGGGCAGGTCGGACTTGTGGACATGCGGCAGCACCACGTTCTGCTCGTGGGTGATGCGCAGCTCGTCATGGCCGAAGCGGCGGGCGAGATCGGCCATCACGCGCATCTGCTCGGCGGTGGCATCGCCCGGGGTCTTGCCGTGGGCCTTGAGGCTGATCTGCGCGATGGCATAGCCGCCGGCCTTGTGCGCGGTGAGGTTGCTGTCGCACCAGGCGCGGAACACCGGGTCGGCCTCGTAGGCGGCATCGAACGCCTCGGTCGGCGCGTTGCGGAAGGCGGGCGGGGCGAACTGCGCCTCGATCTCCTCGAAGAGCTCGAGATCGACGCCGCCGAACGCCGCCTTGGTCTCGGCAAAGCGCGCCGCGACCCGCTCGCGGATCTCGTCAATGCCGTGCTCGTGCACGGTGATCTTGATGCGGGCCTTGTACTTGTTGTCGCGCCGGCCGAGCAGGTTCCAGACCGAGACCACGGCCTCGACATAGGGCAGCAGATCGGCCTGCGGTACGAAGGGCGCGAGCTCCTTGCCGATCATCGGGGTGCGGCCAAGCCCGCCGCCCACAAGGACGCGGTAGCCGATCTCGCCGTCATGCTCGACGACCTGGATGCCGATGTCATGCGCCTTGATCACGGCGCGGTCGTTCTCGGCGCCGGTGACGGCGATCTTGAACTTGCGCGGCAGGAACTGGAATTCGGGGTGATCGGTCGACCACTGACGCAGCAGCTCGGCGACGGGGCGCGGGTCGGCGACCTCGTCGGCGGCGGCGCCGGCGAAGTGATCGGCGGTCACGTTGCGGATGGTGTTGCCCGAGGTCTGGATGGCGTGCATGCCGACCTCGGCCAGCGCGTCGAGCATGTCGGGCACGTCGCGCAGCTCGGGCCAATTGTACTGGATGTTCTGGCGGGTGGTGAAATGGCCGTAGCCCTTGTCCCACTTCTCGGCCAGCAGCGCGAGCTGGTCCATCTGCGCGCCGTTGAGGGTGCCATAGGGGATCGCCACGCGCAGCATGTAGGCGTGCAGCTGGAGATAGAGGCCGTTCATCAGGCGCAGCGGCTTGAACTCGTCCTCCGTGAGGGCCCCGGAGATGCGGCGCTCCACCTGCTGACGGAACTGGCGGTTGCGCTCTGCAACGAAGGCTGTGTCGAACTCTGTGTAGCTGTACATCTGTCAGTCTCTCCCGCGGGGGTCACGGATGGACCCCGCAAATGTCTTCGAGAAGGGGCGCGGCCTCAGCCGGCGGCCTGCTTGCCGTGGTGGTAGTTGGACGGGCCGGTGGCGCGGAACTCCTCGCGGAAATGCGTGGGCTGCGGTCCAGCCTCGGTGGGGGCCATGTCGGCGAGGTAGACGCCGACCGCCTCGGAGGCGCGGGCCTGCGCGTCGAGCAGGCGAAGCTGCGCGATGGCCTCGTCGGTGATGATCTCGGCCTCGTCGAGGCGCCGGACCCAGCGGTCATCGGCGGCGAGGTAGATCACGTCGCCCTCGAGCAGGGCATTGGCGGTGACGACTTTCGGGGTAAAGGCCTTGGGCATCAGGAAACCTCCTGTCTGGCGATTGCGAGGGCGCGGGCCGCCTGCGGGGCGAGGCCCAGCAGCAGCACGGCGGGGCCATCGAGCTCGGCGGCATCGAGATCGGCGGCCAGCATGGCGAGGGTGGTGGCGATGTGGCGCTCGTTGGGGCGCGAGGCGTTTTCGACCGCGGTCACCGGGGTGGCGGGATCGGCACCATGCATCATCAGCCGTCCCTGCAGGAACCGCGCGGCGCGCTTGCCCATGTAGATCGCGGCGACGGCACCTGGGCGGGCCAGCGTGCGCCAGTCCTGCTCGGCGAAGCCCTTGACGTCATGCCCGGTGAGCAGGCGCAGGTCGGAGTTGCGGCCGCGCTTGGTGAGTGAGACGCCGAGGCTGGCGGCGGCGGCGGTCGAGGCGGTCAGGCCCGGGGTGACGTGGTAGGGGATGCCGGCGGCGTCGAGCGCCTCGGTTTCCTCGTCGAGCCGGCCGAACACGCCGGGATCCCCAGCCTTGAGGCGGATCACGCGGGCACCGCTTTGCGCGTGCGCGATGATGAGGGCATTGATATCCCCCTGCTTCATCGACGGGCCGAAGCCCTTCTTGCCGACGGGCACCAGCGTGGCGGTCGCTGAGGCCAGCGACAGGATCGCTTCGGGCACGAGCTGGTCGTGCAGGATGACCTCGGCCTCCTGGATCTCGCGCAGGGCACGGACGGTCAGAAGCTCCGGGTCGCCGGGGCCGGCGCCGACAAAGGCCACGTGCCCGCGGGGCGGGGTCTGGGAGGTATGTGCCATGTGGGTCCGTCCGCTGTGAGTGTTTCGCTCACGGAAATATAGAACATTTTCCCCCTTTCCCGCTAGGAGGGGGCGGTTTTAAAGAACTTTGTTCTCTCTGGGTGGCGTGATATGAAACAGCGTCTACGGATGGACAGGAAAGAGGAAAACCCATGCAGCTCGACGGCACCGATCGGAAAATCCTTCGCGAACTGCAGCTCGATGCGGGCCGTTCACTCGACGAGATTGCCCGCGCGGTGGGCTCGTCCAAGACCCCGGTGTGGAACCGGATTCGCAAGATGCGCGAGGGTGGGGTGATCGGGCCGCAGGTCGTCATCGCGGATGCCGACAAGCTGGGCTTCGAGGCGTGTTTCTTCGTGCTGGTGCGGACCTCGGAGCATGATGCCGACTGGCAGGGGCGCTTCCTGCACGCGGTGCGCTCGCGCCCCGAGGTGATGGAGGCGCACCGGCTGGCGGGGGATATCGACTACATCCTCAAGGTCCGGGTTCAGAACGCCCGGGCCTATGATGTGTTCTATCAGGCGCTGATCTCGGAGGTGAAGGTGCACAACGTCACCGCGCTCTTGTCGATGGAAGAGATCAAGAACACCACGGCGCTGCCGGTGTGAGCGGTTGCGGTGCGTCTGATCCGATTGGACGGGAGACGCCGCCGCGCAGCGTCGGGCCGCGGACTGGCGATCGTCGCAGAGAATCCCTCGATTTATCCCGGCCACATCCGAAGGACCTCGAAGCTTGGCACCTGCGTCACTAAATCGCCGGTCCGGGGGGCGGCCCGGCGATGCGCGGCGGCCTGCGGCCTCTATTCCGCGCGGGCACGCTGCTCGCCCCCGGGGCTGGCGATTTGGTTGGGCCGAGCGCATCGTGTCGTGGTCCTTCGGATCTGGCCGGGATAAACCAAGAGGATCATCGGTCGGGTCGCCATCCCGCGGGCTGGCGAGGGCGCGGTTCGCGTTGGCCTCAGAACTCAGCCTTTCTCAGCCCAGAGCGTCGCCTCACCGCGTCACCAGAAGCCGCTCCAGCCCGTGGAAATGGTAGAGATCCGCGTAGCGCGGCGCCTCGGCCAGCCGCAGCCCAGGGCAGCGCGCGAAGAGGATCGGCAGCGCCACCTGCAGCTCCAGCCGCGCCAGCGGCGCGCCGACACAGAAATGCGGCCCGCCGCCGAAGGCGTGATGCGCCGGCCCCTCGCGCTCCGGATCGAAGCGATGCGGGGCGGCATAAACCTCCGGATCGCGCCCCGCCGCGCCCAGAAGCAGCCCGACCTGATCGCCGCGCGCGAAGCGGTGGCCGAAGAGATCGACCTCCTCGTAGGCGTAGCGGCTGAAGAGATGCAGCGGCGGGTCGTGGCGCATGATCTCCTCGCAGACCGGCGCGGCGGTGACCTCGGTGATCCCGTGGCCGGTCTCGAGCAGGGTCTTGATGCCGTTTCCCATGGTGTGCACCGTCGCCTCGTGCCCGGCATTGAGCAGCAGGATGCAGGTGGTGATCAGCTCCTCGGTCGAGAGCTTTTCGCCGGCCTCCTCGGCGGCAATGAGCTGCGACAGCAGATCGTCGCGCGGATCGCTGCGGCGGGCGTCGATATACTCGCTCAGGAAGGCGGAGAACTCCGACGCGGCCTTTGAGGCCGCCTCCTCGATCTCGCGCGTGCGCCGCGCCTGGTACATCGCCACCATCGCGTTCGACCAGTCGAGCAGCTGCGGCGCCATCGCGTCGGGCACCCCCAGAAGCCGCGCGATGACGATCACTGGGATCGGTTGGCAGAAGGCGGGCAACAGATCGACCGCGCCCTCGGGGAAGGCATCGATCAGCCCATGCGCCAGCGCCGCGATCTCCGGACCCAGCGCGGCGATGCGCCGCGAGGTGAAGGCGCGCAGCACCAGCCCGCGCAGGCGGGTGTGCCGCGGCGCCTCGAGCTCGAGCATCGAATGCGCCTCGACCTTGTAAAAGGGCCGCAGATGCTCCGGCACCGGCTGCAGCAGCTCGGACGGGATCTCGCGCCCGAAGCGCCGGTCGCGCAGCAGAGCGTGCACGGCGCGGTGCGAGGCGGCGCAGACCATGCCAAACTCCTCCCACCAAGCCAGATCGCCGCCCGCGCGCAGGCGGTCGTAGAACGGGTAGGGGTCTTGCACGAAGGCGGGATCGGTCGGGGATTGGGAGACGCGTTGCATGGGCGCGACCCTGCCTCCGCGCCGCTTCCCTGACAAGACGCGGCTTGCTATGTCAGGGGCATGAAGCGGACCCTGCAACACAGTCGCGGCGCGCTGCTGGCCCTGTCGCTCGCCACCACCGCCGCGCTGTCGGCGGGGGTCTGGCATTATGGCTACGTGCAGGCGCTGGGCCCGCTCGCGGCGCGCGGGCAGAGCGATCTCGAACTCGCCTCCGAGCGCCTCGTCACCCAGCTCCAGCGCTTCCGCGAGTTTGCCGTGCTCAGCGCCGATCACCCGGCGCTGAGCGGGCTGCACCATTTCGGCTCGCGCCGCACCGCCGAGGCGATGCTGCTGCGCGGGGCTGACCGCTCCGGCGCCGCCCTCGCCGCTTATGTCGATACCGAGGGACGTATCCTCGCGGCCTCCGAGCCGGGTCTGCCGGACTGGGTGCTGCAGGGAGACCCCTTCGACCGGGCGCTCGACGGGGCGCTGGGCATCGCCCATGGCGAGGGGCCCGAGGGCATCGACCGCGCCTTCTACTTCGCAGCCCCGAGCTTCGGCATGGACGGGGCGGTGCGCGGGGCGCTGATCGTTGTGGTCGATATCGCGCGGCTCGAGCAGGACTGGCGCGGCTCGCTGCCGGCGGTGTTCTTCACCGACAGCGCCGGCGAGATCTTCGCCACCAACCGCTCCGAGCTGCTGGGCTGGCGCCGCACCGGCCCGGCGGAAGTGGTCACCCCCGATGGCACCCGCCGCGAGGTGACGGTGCGCGAGCCCGGCGGCCATATCGTCTGGCAGCAGCGCTTCTCGCCCTACGTGCCGGCCCACGCGCTGCGCCTCGAAAGCGAGCTGCCGGTGATCGGCATGACAGGAGTGCTGCTGATGGACACCGCGCCCGCCACCCGCCTTGCCGGGCTGCAGGCGGCGGTGGTGGCCTCGGTGGTGCTGTTCTTCGGGGCGCTGCTCTGGCTGGCGCTGGAGCGCCGCCGGGCGTTGGCCGAGGCCAATCTCGTGCTCGAGGAGCGGGTCTCGGCCCGCACCCGGGCGCTGCAGCAATCGAACCTCGCCCTGCGCCGCGAGATCGCCGAGCGGCAGGAGGCGGAGGCGGCGCTGAAGCGGGCGCAGGCAGAGCTGGTGCAGGCCTCGAAGCTGACCGCGCTGGGCAAGATGAGCGCCGGCATCAGCCATGAGCTGAACCAGCCGCTGATGGCGATCCGCTCCTTTGCCGAGAACGGTGCCGCCTTCCTCGAGCGCGGCAAGCAGGAGCGCGCGGCGGAAAACCTCGGGCGCATCTCCGACATGGCCGGCCGCATGGGACGGATCATCAAGAACCTGCGCGCCTTCGCGAAGGCCGAGCCGGAGCCCGCACGCCGCGTCGGGCTGGCGGCGGTGGTGGAAAGCGCGCTCGAGGTGCTGGCGCCGCGCATCGCCGAGACCGGCACGATGATCGACTGGCAGCGCCCCGAGACCGCGACCGTGGTGATGGCGGGCGAGGTGCGGCTGGGGCAGGTTGTCATCAACCTGCTCTCCAACGCGATGGACGCGATGGCCGGCAGCGAGACCCGCGCCATCACCATCCGCGTCACCCGCGACGACGCGGGCGGGCGCGTGATGCTCACGGTGCGCGATACCGGCCCGGGGATCGCCGATCCGTCGCGCATCTTCGATCCGTTCTACTCCACCAAGGAGGTCGGCGCCGCCGAGGGGATGGGCCTCGGGCTGTCGATCTCCTATGGCATCGTCGAGGGCTTCGGCGGGCGGCTGCGCGGCGAGAACGTGCCGGGCGGCGCATGTTTCACCGTCGAGCTGATGCAGGCGAAGGAGATGGCATGAGCGTGCGCAGCGTGCTTCTGGTGGATGACGACGCGGCGGTGCGCGAGGCGCTGGGCCAGACGCTGGAGCTCGCCGAGTTCGACGCCATCACCGCCGGCTCCTTCGTCGAGGCCAAGGACCGCATCGGGCCGCAATTCGAGGGCGTGATCGTCTCGGACATCCGCATGCCGGGGCGCGACGGGTTCCACCTGCTCGACTATGCCCACGAGCAGGATGCGGAGCTGCCGGTGATCCTGCTGACCGGCGAGGGCGACATCCCGATGGCGGTGCGCGCCATGTCGGCGGGCGCCTTCGACTTCCTCGAGAAGCCCTGCGCGCCGCAGGACCTGATCTCGGTGATCGAGCGCGCCCTGCGCACCCGTGGCCTCGTGCTCGAGAATCGTCGCCTCAAGGCGCAGCTCGAGACCGGCGACCCGGCGGCGCGGATGATCTTTGGCATCTCGCCGCAATCCGAGACCCTGCGCGCGCAGGCCCGCGCCGCCGCCCGCGCCGGCACCGACGTGCTGATCCGCGGCGCCCGCGGCTCGGGGATCTCGAAGGTGGCCGAGGTGGTGCACCTGTGCTCGACCCGCGCCAAGGGGCCGTTCGAGAAGCGCTCGGCGGCGGGGCTCGGGCGCGAGGGGCTCGAGGCGGTGTGGCAGGCCTGCGCCGGGGGGACGCTGTTTCTCGACGAGATCGCGCAGCTGCCGCTCGACACCCAGCTGGCGCTGCAGGACCGGCTCGAGGCCGGCGGGGCACGGCTGATCGCCGGCAGCGTCGAGGATCTGGGGCAGGCGGCGGAGGCCGGGCGGTTCTCGGCCGAGCTCTATTACCGGCTCGAGGTCATGCAGCTGCGCATCCCTGCGCTGGCCGAACGCCCCGAGGACATCCCCGTCCTCTTCCGGCACTACGTGGCGCAGGCGGCAGAGCAATCGGGCATGACCCCGCCCGAGATCGGCGACGAGGTCATCGCCGGGCTGATCGCGCGCGACTGGCCGGGCAACGCGCGGGCGCTGATGTCGGCGGCGATGCGCTTCGTGCTCGGCCTCGGCGACGAGGATGCCGCGGGCGAGGGGCTGGGGCTTGCCGAGCGTCTGGCGCAGGTCGAGCGCTCGCTGCTGGCCGATGCGCTCAAGCGCACCGGCGGTCAGGCCAGCGCGGCGGCCGAGATGCTCAAGCTGCCGCGCAAGACCTTCTACGACAAGCTGGCGAAATACGGGCTGAAGCCGGAAGAGTTCCGCTGAGCCTCCTCGGCTCCTCGCGGACCCTCCTCGGCGAATCACGGGCGACTCGGCGGCGAATCGGATCTGTGCGGATTTCCGCACAAGCCGCGCTGGGCGACGTGCGGGATTTCGCACAGGCGACCGGGTTGCAATAGGAGCGGGTGGCGCCGGATCTGCGTCAAGTATATGGTTATAAATGTAAAAATGTCAAAATGACCCGGTTTTGAGCAATCCCTTGATGCGTCTGGCGCATGGCTGTCTTGTGCTCAGCGAAGGGCCAGCAGGGGAGCGGGCCCTCGCTCATCATCATCTCGGGAGGATACCGATGAAGAAGTTTCTGATGACCGCCGTGGCCGCTGCGGCCCTCACCACCGGCGCCACCGGCGCGATGGCGGCTTGCGACGATGGCGAGATTGTCATCAAGTTCAGCCACGTCACCAACACCGACAAGCACCCCAAGGGCATCGCCGCCTCGCTGCTGCAAGAGCGCGTCAACGAGGAAATGAACGGCAAGGCCTGCATGGAGGTCTACCCGAACTCCACGCTCTACAACGACGACCAGGTGCTCGAGGCGATGCTGAACGGCGACGTCCAGATGGCCGCGCCCTCGCTGTCGAAATTCGAGCAGTTCACCAAGGTGTTCCGCATCTTCGACCTGCCGTTCATGTTCGTGAACATGGAAGCGGTCGACGCCTTCCAGAACTCGGAAACCGGCCAGGAGATGAAGGAATCGATGGTCCGCCGCGGCCTGCTCGGCCTCGGTTTCTGGCACAACGGCATGAAGCAGATGTCGGCCAACAAGCCGCTGCTGATGCCCGAGGATGCCGCCGGCCTGAAGTTCCGCGTGCAGCCTTCCGAGGTGCTCAAGGCGCAGTTCGAAGCGCTTGACGCCAGCCCGCAGCCGATGGCCTTCTCGGAAGTCTACGGCGCGCTGCAGACCGGCGTTGTCGACGGTCAGGAAAACACCTGGTCCAACGTCTACGGCCAGAAGTTCTTCGAAGTGCAGGACGGCACCACCGAGACCAACCACGGCGTGCTCGACTACATGGTCGTGACCTCCGCCGATTGGTGGGACAGCCTCGACGAGGACGTCCGCGCCCAGCTCGAGACCATCGTCAACGAAGTGACCGCAGCGCGCAACGCGGCGATCGCCGAGGTCGACGCCGAGAACCGCCAGGCGGTGCTCGATGCCGGCGGCGAGATCCGCGAGCTCACCCCCGAGCAGCGCGAGGCCTGGGTCAACGCGATGAAGCCGGTCTGGGAGCAGTTCACCGACGATGTCGGCCAGGAGAACATCGACGCCGCCCAGGCGTTCAACTCCGAAGTCCAGGGCTGATCGCCCGCCAAGGCACCCGACCGGCCCTCTGCGCGAGCGGCCGGGCGGGGATCAGGGGACGCAACGCCGTCCCCTTTTTCTTACCATCCTGAAACACCAAAAAAATTGGCACCGGGGCCGGGGCCCGGACGCGGAATGGGGGACGGCATGTCCAGTCAGTACCATGGCCACAGTGCACTTGGCCGCATCGTCAACGAGATCGAGGAAACCGCCATCGCGGTGATCCTCGGCCTCATGACACTCATCACCTTCGTCAACGTCGTGCTGCGCTACGGCTTCAACACCGGCATCATCTGGGGCCTCGAGGCAGTGACCATCCTCTTCGCCTGGCTGGTGCTGTTCGGGATCAGCTACGCGGTAAAGGTCACCGCGCATCTGGGCGTCGACGCGGTCATCAACCTGGTCTCGCCGACCGCCCGCCGGGTGCTGGCGCTGATCGCGGCGGTGATCTGCATCGTCTACGCGGCGCTGCTGCTCAAGGGCGCGTGGGATTACTGGGCGAACTTCGCCAACCTGCCGCAGACCACCGGGCGCTGGTTCCCCACCGGTTTCGAGGAGATGAAACGCACCTCCTACCGCTCCTGGTACGAGGTCGTCGACATCCCGATGCCCGAGTGGCTGCGCTTCATCGAACCGTGGATCAACTACGGCGATGCCTACGAGAAGCTGCCCCGCTTCATCCCCTACGCGATCCTGCCCTTCGGCGCGGCGCTGCTGTTCTTCCGCTTCATCCAGGCCGGTGTGCGGATCTGGACCGGCGACCAGCAGAGCCTGATCGTCAGCCACGAGGCGGAAGACGCCGTCGATGACGTGGCCCACATGAACCGCGAGGACTGATCTGATGGACGTTCTTCTTCTCTTCGTTTCCGTCATCGGCCTGATGCTGATCGGCGTGCCGATCGCCGTGTCGCTCGGCCTGTCGTCGATCGTCTTCCTGCTGGTGCTCTCCGACACCTCGCTGGCCTCGGTGGCGCAGAGCTTCTTCCAGGCGATGGCCGGGCACTACACCCTGCTGGCGATCCCGTTCTTCATCCTCGCCTCGAGCTTCATGTCGACGGGCGGCGTGGCGCGGCGGATCATCCGCTTCTCGATCGCGCTGGTGGGTCACATGCATGGCGGCCTCGCCATCGCCGGCGTCTTCGCCTGCATGCTCTTCGCGGCGCTCTCGGGCAGCTCGCCCGCGACTGTGGTGGCCATCGGCTCCATCGTCATCGCCGGCATGCGCCAGGTGGGCTACACCAAGGATTTCGCCGCCGGCGTGATCGCCAACGCGGGCACGCTGGGCATCCTCATCCCGCCGTCGATCGTCATGGTGGTCTATGCCTCCGCGACCGATGTCTCGGTGGGCCGGATGTTCCTCGCGGGCGTGATCCCGGGCCTTATGGCCGGCACCATGCTAATGATCACCATCTACGCCATCGCGCGGGTCAAGAACCTGCCCAAGGGCGAGTGGCTGGGCTGGGGCGAGGTGCTGTCCTCGGGCCGCGACGCGCTCTGGGGCCTGTTCCTGATCGTGATCATCCTGGGCGGCATCTACGGCGGCATCTTCACCCCGACCGAGGCGGCGGCGGTGGCGGCGGTCTACGCCTTCTTCATCGCCAACTTCGTCTACCGCGACATGGGCCCGCTGGCGGGCAAGGACGGCGAGCGCAACCTGACGCTGCTGCGCAAGCCGATCGCGCTGGTGACGGCGTTCTTCCACCGCGACACCCGTGACACGCTGTTCGACGCCGGCAAGCTGACGATTACGCTGATGTTCATCATCGCCAACGCGCTGATCCTGAAGCACGTGCTGACCGACGAGCAGATCCCGCAGCAGATCGCCGCGGCGATGCTCGACGCCGGCCTCGGCCCGGTGATGTTCCTGGTGATCGTCAACGTGATCCTGCTGATCGGCGGCCAGTTCATGGAGCCCTCGGGCCTGCTGGTCATCGTCGCGCCGCTGGTCTTCCCGATCGCCATCGAGCTCGGCATCGACCCGATCCATCTCGGCATCATCATGGTGGTGAACATGGAGATCGGCATGATCACCCCGCCGGTCGGCCTGAACCTCTTCGTGACCTCGGGCGTTGCCGGCATGCCGATGATGAGCGTGGTTCGCGCCGCACTTCCCTTCCTTGCGGTGCTCTTCGTGTTCCTGATCATGGTGACCTACATCCCGATCCTGTCGACCTGGTTGCCGACCACCTTCATGGGGCCGGAGATCATCACCCGGTGATCCGGGGACGAGATCGCTGAAACGAGAAACGGCGCCCTTGTTCGGGGCGCCGTTTGTCGTGGAGAGGGCGGGATCGCCTCCGGCGGGAGTATTTATCGACATGAAGAAGCAGGGGCGCGGCGCGATGATCCGGCCTTGTGAGGGGGATGCGCTTGGGAGAGACGGCGCTCTTGCCCGGGGGGCGTCTGCGTAGAGAGGGCGGGATCGCCTCCGGCGGGAGTATTTGCCAACATGAAGAAGCAGGGGGCAGCGCGCCGCACCCCTGCTTCTCTACGTTTCTAAATACTCAAGCTCCGGCGCTCAGGCCGGCGCCGCGTTCAGGGCCTCGATGATCGGTACGAAATCCGCGGCCTTCAGCGAGGCGCCGCCCACCAGCGCGCCGTCGACATTGGAGACCGCGAAGATCTCCTCGGCGTTCGACGCCTTCACCGAGCCGCCGTAGAGCAGGCGCACCGAGCGGCCGACGCCCTCGCCGAAGCGCTTCTCGAGCTTGGCGCGCATGAAATCGTGCACCTCGCCGATCTGGTCGGTGGTGGGCACCTTGCCGGTGCCGATCGCCCAGATCGGCTCATAGGCAATGACGAGGTTGTGGCCGGTGGCGCCGTCCGGCACCGACTTGGCGAGCTGGCCGCCGATGATCTCGAGCGTGTTCGACGCCTCGCGCTCCTCGAGGCTCTCGCCCACGCAGAGCACCACCATCAGCCCGGCCGCCCAGGCCGCCTCGCACTTGGCGCGGACGTCCTCGTCGTGCTCGTCGTGGTCGGTGCGGCGCTCGGAATGGCCAAGGATCACGTAGGTGGCGCCGGCATCCTTCAGCATCTCCGCCGAGACGTCGCCGGTATGGGCGCCGGACGCCTTGGCATGGCAATCCTGGCCGCCGATGGCGATGTCGTCGGAGCTGGCTCCGGCGGCGGCGGCGACCAGTGTCGCCGGCGGGCAGATCAGCACCTCGGCGGCGCCCCTGGCGGCCTCGGCCATGCCCTCGAGTTCCGAAAGCGCGGCGGTGAGGCCGTTCATCTTCCAATTGCCGGCGGCGAGTTTCGTGCGCATGGTCTCTCCCTCATTCGGTTCGCGCCCATCATCGGGGGCGGGGCGGCGGCGTCAAGGGCGCCGCCCGGGGAGAAATGACGCAGGGGCCTGATTTTGCAAGGCGCAGGCACGCCCGTGGGCGTCAGTTGGCCTGGCGCTCGGCCTCGAGCTCGTCGAGATCCTTGAACTTGATCGATTCGCCGCAGCCGCAGGCGTCGGCGACGTTGGGGTTGTTGAATTGGAAGCCCGACTCGAGCAGCGAGACCTGGTAGTCGATCTCGGTGCCGAAGAGGAACATCTGCGCCATCGGCGCGATCATCACCCGGGCGCCGTCCTGCTCCACCACCTCGTCATTGCCGTCGGCGGTGTCGACGAACTCCATGGTGTATTCCATGCCGGCGCAGCCGCCTTTCTTGACGCCGATGCGCAGACCGGCGCGGCCATCGCGCTCCATCAGCTTGCGCACCTGCATCACCGCCGCCGGGGTCATGGTGACAGCCTGTTTGCCTGGAATGCCGAACATTTCGCGTCTCCTTATTCGTCTCCCAAGGTAATATGCCCGCCCTCCCGTCACAAGGGGGGCGGCGGGAGGCGGCCCTGTGCGCCAGCGCTCAGGCCTCTTCCGCAGCAGCGCGCAGCGCCCTTGCCGGGTTTCCCGCCACGGTGACCCCCGGCGCGACGTCGCGCGTCACCACCGACCCGGCGCCGATTACCGCGGCGTCGCCGATGCGGATGCCGGGCAGGATCAATGCGCCACCGCCGATCCAGACATTGTCGCCGATGGTGATGGGACGGCCGAACTCAAGGCCCGTGTCGCGGGTGGCGCCGTCGCGCGGATGGTCGGCGGTGAGGAGCTGGACGTAGGGGCCGATCTGCGTTTTCGCGCCGATGCGGATCGGGCAGACGTCGAGGCAGACGCAGCCGTAATTGAAGAATACGCCCTCGCCGAGATGGATGTTGTAGCCGTAATCGACATAGAAGGGCGCCCGAAGCGCCACCGCTTCCGGGCAGGTGCCAAGCAGTTGCTGCAGCAATGCCGGGCGTGTGTCATCGCCGTAGATCGTGACGTTGTACCGAGACATCAGCCGCTGCGCGCGCTTGCGGTCCTCGCAGAGCTCTGGATCACCCGGGTCATAGAGCTCGCCAGCCATCATCTTCTGCTTCTCGCTCGTCATGCCGGTCTCCTCCGCTGCCGCGGGGTGAGCCTGTCAAAGCGCGGGGCAGGGCGCAATGGCGGCGGTCAGGCCGCCTCGGCGGGCGTGACCTCGGGGAAGATCGCCTGCGCTTCGTCGTCGAGCCGGCGCGCCTCCTTGAGCAGCGCCTCGCGCACCTCGCAGGCCATGGTCCAGGCAAGGTTGGGATCCGGGGTCGGCACCAGGAACAGCACCTCCTGGCCGAACACGTCGTGGCCCTTGACGTAGACGCCCCGGTCCTCAGCGCGATCCTCGGGAATGTCCATGCCGTCGAGGATCTCCTCGTATTTCTGCCGCAGCGCCTCGATATCGGCCTTGTGCGACAGGCGCAGCACCACTTGCTCGATGAGGAAATGCTCCTTCATCGTCCAGTTCTCGAACGGCTCCGAGACAAAATCCACCACCGGCACGACGAGCCGAGAGCCGGTCCAGACGCGCAGCTGCACAAAGGTGAAGTGGATGCGCTCCACGGTGCAGAACCGGCCCTGGTAGATCACCTTGTCGCCGATCCGGGCCGACTGATTGAGGGCGATCTGCAGCGAGGCCATGATGTTGGTGAGCACGTTGCGCCCGGCATAGGCGAGGATGATCGTCGCGGTGCCGGCGCCGGCGAGCAGGGACAGACCGAGCGAGCGCATCACGCTGGCCTCGTTGATGGTGATGCCAGCGCCCACCAGCACCACGATGACGATCACCGCGCGGCGCGCCGCCGAGACCCGCGTGGCGATGTTGCGGCGCTGCTCCATGCCGTCGCCCATCGCGGCGAGTTCCTCGTCGTCGAAATTCACCAGCCGTGACAGGATCACGTCGGCCACGTTGACGATGAGCCAGAGCGTGGCAACCACGTAGCCGAGGATGATCAGCGGCGACAGGACGGTGTCGATGCGGCCCGAGAACACGAAGACCTTGCTGGTCAGCAGCGATATGGTCAGCGTCACCACTGCCAGCGTCAGCGGGCCGCGCGTCGCCACCAGCATCGAGGTCGGCGCATCGCGATGGGTGCGGCCAAGCCCCTTCGACATCGCCTTGTTGAACAGGAAGCCCACCAGCGCGGTGATCATCAGCACCAGCGGAAACGCCCCGACCTCGTACCAGCGCAGGCCCCAGAAGGCCTTCTGCCGCAGCGGCTCGGGCAGCATCAACTCGAACTCGGTCGGTCCGTAGGCGTCGGCCAGCGCCGGCAGCGACATCACCGTCTGGCGCGACACCAGCCACACCGGCTCGCCGATCGCCGGCTTGATGCGGTTGATGCGGATCGGCACCGGGCGGTCGCCGAGCTTGACGTACCACAGCAGCAGCGAGCGTCGCGGCTCCCCGGCCATCGGCGCGTCGGTGGTGCGCGCGTCGACCCCGTCGGGGCGATCGCGCAAGTCATACCAGTCGATGATGATGCGGCGGTCGAGCAGGGTGGCGAACTGCTCGGCCCGCTCGGGGCCGATCTCGGCCTGCTTTTCGGCGGGGATCGCCGAGAGATCTAGCAGGTGCGCCGCCTCACCCCATTCCTCGGCATCGGCGCGGAACAGGAAGCTCTCGAGGCTCGAGCGCGGCGTGGTGCGGTCGATATTGTCGGGCGGGGTGCCGAGCCCGGGATTGACCTCGGTGACCCGGTACCACGCATCGAGGCCGGCCTGCTCCTGTGCCCGCGCGGGAGGCGCGATCAGCAGCGCCAGCAGGAGCGCGACGAGACAAAGGGGAAGGGCACGGGCAAGATGCAGCATCGCGGTTCAACTGCGGATGCGGCGGGTTCGTTCCCGTTGGTGGTAAAATAAAACCGCCGGCCCCTCTGGAGGACCGGCGCAAGCCTCACATGAAGCCGAGCTCGAGGCGGGCCTCGTCGCTCATCATGTCCATGCCCCAGGGCGGGTCGAAGACCATCTCGACATCGACCTCCTTGACGCCGGGCACGGCGCCGACGGCATCCTGCACCCAGCCGGGCATCTCGCCGGCCACCGGGCAGCCCGGAGCGGTCAGGGTCATGATGACCTTCACGGCGTTCTCGGCATCGATCTCGATGGTGTAGATCAGGCCGAGATCGTAGATGTTGACCGGGATCTCCGGGTCATAGACCGACCGGCACGCCTCGACGCATGCTTCGTGAAGCGGGTGCTCGGTGGAGGAGGGCGCGATCAGCGGGGCGCCTTCGAGCGGTGCGTCATCCATTGCCTGTCCTTTGTCTGCTTTTCCGACTGATTATATAGGAAAGCTGCCGGGGCGGGTAAAGGCCGCAATCGGCGCAGGGGCGCGCCCGGCTCGGCGCGGCCTCCTCAGGCGGGGCCAAGGCGCGCGCCCGGGCTCAGACCATATGGGTGGCGATCCAGTGGCGCACGCTTTCGAGCCGGCCGCGCGCGACGGGAATCACGCTCTCGTCGACCAGCCGCAGCACCGGCTTGCCATCGTCGCGGCCTAGCTCGCGCACCGCGTGGCGCGGCACCCACCACGATCGGTGCGGCTGCACGCCATCCTCGGCGCGGGTCTGGGCCACGATGTCCGAGAGCCGCGCGCGCTGGCTGAGGGTGCCGTGGCGCAGCCGCACATGCACGTGGTGCTCGCGCGCCTCGATGAACGAGACCTCTCCAATCGAGACCGGGCGCGCTCCGATATGGATCTTGCGATCCTCGGTCCCGGCCTCCGGCTCGGCGAATTCGGGCGCCTCCGGCAGCGCCTCGGCGATTGCGGGCTCGGGCCTCTCCGGGGCCGGGCCGGGAGCAGCTGGCGGCTGGGTCACCCGGGGCAGGACGAATCGCGTGAAGATGGTCTCGAACATGATCACCGTAACCGCGACATATCCCATGCGCTGAAGCAGCAGCGGGCGAAGTTCGTCGCCGGCGATGAGGCTCAGGCCGGTCTCCATCGCGGTCAGGGTGGGGGCAAAGGCGAGCAGGCTCAGAATTGGCATGTAGACCGCGGGGGTCTGCCGTCCGCTCATGTAGCGCAGCGCCGCGAGCCCGAGCATGATCGCCACATGCACACAGAGGTAGAGGAAGAACGCTGCCGTCCACGAGAGCGCGTAGATCCCCAGCGGGACAGAGGCGAAGAGGTGGCTGGGATCGGAGACCAGGAGAATCACCAGGACGAATCCGAGGTAGACCTGTGTCAGCCGATGCTCGAACAGCGCCAGGAACTCCTGGGCGGTGAGATCGATCTGCTCCAGCGTCGTGGCCCGCAGGTTCAGGTTGGTCCGTAGAAAATCATGCACGTCAAAATATCCGGCTCAAGAGCGCGTCGTTCAGGGATGCATGGGATTGTCATGAAAATCAAGGCGCTCGCCGGGCCGTGACGCTGCGCAAGACGCGCTCTCCGCGTGCTACGGCAGGGCCGGCACCGCCGGCACCAAGCGCCCGCAAGGCCCTCCGCCGAAGCGGCCGACCGGCCCGGCGGGCAGGCCACTGCGGGGCGCGTGCTCAGAGCAGGGTCATGGGCACCGGCCGAGCGGAAGAGCGCGCCCCCTGTCGGGTATTTCCCGCGCCCGCGCCGCGCGGGCGTCTTGAGGGCAAATCCCTGTAAACCCAAGAAAATATGGTGCTCTAGACTGCTCTGGCAGGGGGCGGGACGCGGCGCTTTCGGCTTTTCTGAGAAAATGCACATTTCCCTCGCCAAAACCGCTTGACGGCATCCGGACCTCCGCCTAGAAGGGCCTCCACGTTCGGGGAGGCACTCCTCGGAGGGCAGTGAGCGGTTGTAGCTCAGTTGGTTAGAGTACCGGCCTGTCACGCCGGGGGTCGCGGGTTCGAGCCCCGTCAACCGCGCCACCACTGCCCCCAAAGATGCCGCCCCGCGGAAAGCGCGGTTGTAGCTCAGTTGGTTAGAGTACCGGCCTGTCACGCCGGGGGTCGCGGGTTCGAGCCCCGTCAACCGCGCCACTTTCCCCCCTTCGCCAAGGACTATGGAGATCACCCCCACCGGGGGCCACGATCGGTCTCACTGTCTTCTCTACGTCGATCAATAACTCCGGGGTGAATTGGCGCGCCTGCGCGCCGAGAGGGGCAGCGCCCCTTCAGCATCCCCCCACGCGCGCACCGCTTGAGAAACGCCGTCACGCAGGTTAAACCGCGCCGGATCGCGCCCTCATTCCCGAACGGACCAGACACATGAAATTTCTCGATCTTGCCAAGGTCTATCTCCGCTCCGGCAGCGGCGGGAACGGCTGCATCTCGTTCCGGCGCGAGAAGTATATCGAATTCGGCGGCCCCGATGGCGGCGATGGCGGCGGCGGCGGCGATGTCTGGGTCGAGACCGTCGATGGTCTCAACACGCTGATCGACTTCCGCTACCAGCAGCATTTCTTCGCCGAGAACGGCCGCCCCGGCATGGGCCGGCAGCGCACCGGCAAGGATGGCGAGGACATCGTGCTGCGTGTCCCCGTGGGGACGGAGATCCTCGACGAGGACGAGGAGACGGTGATCGCCGACATGACCGAGCTCGGCCAGCGCGTGCTGCTGTGCAAGGGCGGCAATGGCGGCTGGGGCAACCTGCATTTCAAGACCTCGACCAACCAAGCCCCGCGCCGCGCCAACCCGGGCCAGCCCGGCGTCGAGCGCACCGTGTGGCTGCGCCTCAAGCTGATCGCCGATGTCGGCCTTCTGGGCCTGCCCAATGCCGGCAAGTCGACCTTCCTTGCCGCGACCTCGAACGCCCGGCCCAAGATCGCCGACTACCCCTTCACCACGCTGCACCCGAATCTCGGCGTCGTGGGCGTCGACGGCAAGGAATTCGTCGTGGCCGACATCCCCGGCCTGATCGAGGGCGCCCATGAAGGCCGCGGCCTCGGCGACCTGTTCCTCGGCCATGTCGAGCGCTGCGCGGTGCTGCT
The DNA here is from genome assembly GCF_019801965.1 of Salipiger bermudensis. Taxonomy (GTDB): domain Bacteria; phylum Pseudomonadota; class Alphaproteobacteria; order Rhodobacterales; family Rhodobacteraceae; genus Salipiger; species Salipiger bermudensis_A. The sequence continues at coordinate 285,470 of NZ_JAHVIA010000007.1, read as the reverse complement.
GCATCTCGTCGATGGCAGCTCGGGCACGCTGCTCGAGGATTACGACACGATCATCAACGAGATCGAGCAATACGGCGCCGGTCTCGCCGATAAGCCGCGCGTCACCGTGCTCAACAAGATCGATACGATGGACGACGAGGAGCGCGCCTTCCTGCGCGAGGAGCTCGAGGCCCGCTCGGGCGGCAAGGTCATGCTGATGTCCGGCGCCTCCGGCGAGGGCACCACCGAGGTGCTGCGCGCGCTGCGCGCCTTCATCGACGAGAAACGCCTGCGCGAGGCCCCCGAGGACGACACCGAATGGCGGCCCTGAGCGCGGCGCAGCGCCTGGTCGTCAAGATCGGCTCGGCGCTGCTGGTCGACAAGCAGACCGGCGCCTTCCGCGGCGACTGGATGCGCTCCATCGCCGAGGACATCGCCCGCATCAAAGCCCGCGGCACCGATGTGATCCTGGTCTCCTCGGGCTCCATCGCGCTCGGCCGCGGCATCCTCAAGCTGCCCCCCGTGGCGCTGCCGCTCGAGCAGAGCCAGGCCGCCGCCGCCGTGGGCCAGATCCGGCTTGCGCGCGAATGGGAAGACGCGCTGGCGCCGCATGGCGTAGTCACCGGCCAGGTGCTGGTGACCCTCGAAGACAGCGCCGACCGCCGCCGCTACCTCAACCAGCGCGCCACGATGGAGACGCTGCTGGGCTTCGGCGTGGTGCCGATCGTCAACGAGAACGACACCATCGCCACCGACGAGATCCGCTACGGCGACAATGACCGCCTCGCGGCGCAGGTTGCGGTCACCGTGGGCGCCGACCAGCTGATCCTGTTGTCGGATGTCGACGGTTTCTACTCCGCCAACCCGGCGCAGGACCCGACGGCGCATCGCTACGAGGTGATCGACGAGATCACCCTCGAGATCGAGGCGATGGCCGGTGATGCCGGCTCGGGGCTGTCGAAGGGCGGCATGAAGACCAAGCTGCTGGCCGCCAAGACCGCCACCGCGGCGGGCTGCGCCATGGCGATCACCGAGGGCTCGGTGCTCAACCCGCTCTCGGCGCTCGAGGCCGGGGCCAACGCCACCTGGTTCACCTCCCGGCTCGATCCGCACGCCGCGCGCAAGCGCTGGATCGCGGCGATGAAGCCCTGCGGCGCGGTGATCGTCGACGATGGCGCCGCGAAGGCGCTGGCCAATGGCCGCTCGCTGCTGCCGGTGGGCGTCACCTCTGCGGTGGGCGAGTTCGGCCGCGGCGACCCGGTGGCGATCCACGATGCCCGCGGCGTCACGCTGGGGCAGGGGCTGACCCGCTACACCGCCGACGAGGCCCGGCTGATCACCGGTCGCCACTCGTGGGAGATGGAAGACGCCCTCGGCTATTCCGGCCGCGCCGTCCTGATCCATCGCGACGACATGGCCCTCTGACCCGTCACCCGGCGCCCCGCCCCCGTCTTCTCTGGTTCGAAAATACCTCGGGGGAGTCGCAGCTCCGCTGCGACGGGGGCAGCGCCCCCGCATCCCTTGCCCCTTGCGCTGCCCCCAGCCGAGACGCCGGACCGCGCCACCCGGCAAGAACGCCCCACGCATAGAAGACCGCGTCACGTCTCGAGACGCGACAGCGGCCGCACCCGAAGGCGCGGCCGCCCGCAGGCGGGGGCTCAGAACATCCCGTTCTCGTTCGCGGAGGTCTCGGGCACCGGCTGGATGACATCCCAATGCTCGACGATCATGCCGTCCGCGACGCGAAAGATGTCGACGATGGCGCGGCCGCGGTCATCCGCGCCGGCGGTCGAATGCACGTGCAGCCAGACCAGGTCGCCGGAGGCGGCGCTTTTCACGATCTCGTTCTTCGCGGCCGGGTTCTCGGCGAAGAGCCCGGTGAAATACGACACGAAGGGGGCCTTGCCGTCGGGCACGTTCGGGTTGTGCTGGATGTAACTGTCGGCGACCACGGCGGAGGCGGCCGCGACGTCGTGGTCGAGGAAGACGCCCTCGTAGAACTCGGTTACCAGGGCGAGGTTGGCGGCCTCCCGGGTGATGTCACGCTCCGGCGACTGGGCCAGGGCGGTGCTGCCGGCCAGCAGCGCGGCGGTGAGCGCCGCGGGCCGGGAAAGGTGGGGGAAAGACATGAGACGCACTCCTTCGTGTGGTTGTGTCGTTATGCTGTTCAGAGGCAGCAGGCGCCGCGGACCGGCACCCGCCAGGGGCGCTCAGCGCGCCAGGTAGCCGCCATCGATCGGCAGGTAGCCGCCGTTGACGAAGGTCCAGTTCGGGGCCGAGACCATGGCCACGACCGAGCCGACCTCTTCGGGCTCGCCCATGCGGCCCACCGGGTGGGCGCTTTCGAGCTCGGCACGGGAATCGGGGTCGAGATTGTCTTCCATCCCGGTCTTGATGAAGGCGGGGCCGATGGCGATGGCGCGCACGCCCTGCTCGGCGTAATCCACCGCGACCTGCTTGGTCAGCCCGACCACCGCGTGCTTGGTGGCAACGTAGGGCGCCATGCCTGGGAAGCCGACCTGCCCGAGGATCGAGGCGATGTTGACGATCACTCCGCCGCCGTTCTCGATCAGCGCCGGGATCTGCGCGCGCATGCCGTAGAACACGCCGTCGAGGTTGATCGACTGGATGCGCCGCCAGAGCGCGTCATCGATCTCGGCCAGCTTGGTGGCGGGCGGCGCCACGCCGGCGTTGTTGCAGGCGATGTCGAGCTTGCCATAGGCCTCGAGCGTGCCGGCGACCAGCGCCCGGGCGTCGGCATCCTTGGAAACATCGGTGTGCCGGAACCGCGCGGTGCCGCCGGCCTCGGTGATCAGGCGAACCGTCTCGGCACCTGCGGCGTCGTCGAGATCCGCCACCATGACCTGCGCGCCGGCGCGGGCATAGTGCAGAGCGATCGAACGGCCGAGACCGGCCCCTCCGCCGGTCACCAGCGCGACCTGTCCGTCGAGGAAAGCTGTCGTCGTTGTCATGAAAATCTCCATTCCTGAAATGCGGCGATAAAAGCGCCTGCCGGGCGCGGGGTCCGGCAGGCGAAAGCGCTCAGCGGTAGCTGAAGAGGTATTCCGCGACCATCTCGGCATTCGCCGGGGTCGCGGCGTCGAAGCCGTAATAGGCGCCGTAGGTGTCGCGCAGGCTCTCGGTGGCACGGCGCGCGATCTCGTCGTACCAGGCGGGCAGCATCGGGGTATGAGCGGTCAGCGTCGCGCTGTCGACGCCGAAGCCCCACGGCACCTCGCCCATCGCCTTGCCGACAGCGGCCTCGAGATCGTCAAGGAACTGCAGGTAGAAGGCGATGTCCTCATGCGAGCCGACATTGCCGTGGCCGCCCGAGAGATACTCCCAGTCGAGCGCGCCGATCTGCTCGACCAGCTCGCGGTAGCCGAGATAGGAGGCGGAGCCGGCGAAGGACCAGAACGGCGGCTGGTCGGGGTTGATGACGTCGGGGATATGCGCGACCTTCTCGCCTTCCAGCACGAAGATCGAGTGGTCATGGGCGTGGGCGTCGTCTTCGGCGGCGATCACGTCGACGGTCAGGCCCTCGAAGTCGAAACTGGCCTCGTCATGGCCCAGCACGCGGGTCGGCGCGGGGTGGCTTGAGCCCAGTTTCTCCATCTGCGCGGCGGTCGCCTCGGTGGCGATGATCTCGGCGTCGGGGAAGGCCTCGAGGATCACCGGCGCGTCCTGGATGTGGTCGGCGTGGTTGTGGCTGTAGACGATGGCGGTGACCGGCAGCTCGGTGACCGAGGCGATGGCGTCGAGCAGTCCGGCGCCCTGGCCTTCGAGCGCGTCGAACAGCAGCACGCCCTCGTCACCGACGTAGAACACGGTGCCGTAGAAGCCGCCCTGGTAGAAATAGACCCGGTCGGTCAGCTTCTGCAGGATGAAGGCCTGGGTCATGTTCTTGGTGAAGAGGTGCTCGATCTTCTCGCCCGGGGCCAGCGCCTCGCTGGTGGACTCGGCGCGGTAGGTGGCGCCCACGGTCGAGGGCACGTCGGCCAGCGCGCCGTGGCCGAGCACGAGGGCCAGCGCGGTGGTGGCGGCGAAACGAAGGTTGCGGGTCATGGCGATGTCTTCCTGTGGTTGCATCAGTTTGATGTGTCTCAGGTAGATTGGAGGATCGTCTGCCACTAGGCCGATAAAGCGCGATTCACTGTATTGATTTGGCATACGGTTGCGGCTAGTCCTGCCCCATGCTGAAGCTCGATCGCCTGTCCTACTTCCTTGCCGTCGCCGAGACCGGCTCCTTCACCCGCGCCGCCGACCGTCTCGGGATGACCAAGGCGGTGGTCAGCGCGCAGGTCGCCCGGCTCGAGGATGAGCTTGGCGTGTCGCTGTTCATGCGCACCACGCGCAGCGTGACGCTGACCGAGGATGGCGAGCTCTTGCTCGGCCATGCCAGGCAGATCCTGGCCGAGGCGGAGAGCGCGCAGGAGGCGCTACAGTCAAAATGGGAGACGCCGTCGGGGGTCCTGCGCATCACCGCCCCGCTCGATTACGGCCAGAGCTTCCTGATCCCGGTGCTGACGCAGTTCCGGGCGCGTTTCCCGGCCTGCAAGGTGGCGCTCGATCTCAGCGACAGCATCGTCGATCTTCACTCCGGCAACTGGGACTTGTCGATCCGGCTCGGGTGGCTGTCTGATTCCAGCCTCAAGTCACGCCGGGTCGGCAGCTTCACGCAGCATCTCGTGGCGAGCGCAGCGCTGGTCGCGCAGCATCCAGCGCCGTCCTGTCCGAAGGATCTCGCGGGCTGGCCCTTCGTGAAAAACTCCGCGCTGCGCGAACCGCTCAGCCAGGATTTCTCCCGGGGGCAGGGCGCGCAGGAGCGCATCCGCCCCGACGTGGTCGCCTCGATGACCACGACCCCGGCCGTTCTCGAAGCGGTGCTGGCCGGGCTGGGCGCGGCGATCCTGCCGGATTTCCTCGTCGCCGAGAGGCTCGCCAGGGGCGAGCTGGTGAAGCTCCTGCCCGACTGGCATCTGCCGGAGGGCGGCATTCACATCCTCTACGCCCCGGCGCGCTTCCGCCCGCCGCGGGTGATCGAGTTCGCGAAACTCCTGGTGAGCGCCGAGAAGGAGCGGCGCAAACTGTGATCCCGCCGGCACGTGCTTCCGGGGCTGGCGCCTTGCGACCGGCGCGGCGGTAACGGCAGCGGTCGGGCGCGCGCCGGATCAGCGGCGCTGGATCTGCCGCAGAACCGCCGCCACGATCGCCTCCGGCCGATCCTCCTGGACCAGGTGGCCCGCGTCGCTGACCGGCTGCACCGGGCGGTCCGAGATCAGCCCCGCAAGTTCCACGCCCTTCTCGAAGGGGATCCAGTCATCCTCGGTGCCCCAGAGCACCGAGACCGGGCAGTCGAGGCGCCCGAGCAGCGGGGCGATCTCGTCGGTGAAGCGCTGGTCCATCTGCGCGATCTGCCGGTAGAAGGCGGGTTGCCCGACCGGGCCGAGCCAGGGCGCGGAATAGATCTCGAGCGCCTCCTCCGAGAGCGGCTTGTGGGCCGCGGTCTGCAGATAGGCCCGCAGCAGCGCGCGGTGCATGTAGTCGGGCATGCCGGCGAAGGCGGCTTCGTGGTTGCGGACATGCTGCACGAAGGGCGAGCCCCAGGGCGCTAGCGCGACAGCGTCGAAGATCGTCAGCGAGGCGTAGCGCAGACCGTCGAGATACCAGGCCCGCAGCGCGGTCGCGCCGCCGAAATCATGCGCCAGGACATCGGGGCGCTCCAGCTGCCATTCCGCGAAGAGCCCGGCCAGCGCCCGGTTCTGCACCGCGAGCGAGACGTCCTGGCCGGCGCGCTTCTCCGACGCCCCGTAGCCCACCAGGTCGAAGTAATAGACGCTGCGCCGATCGGCGAGCTCGGGCAGGATCCGGCGCCAGACCTGCGAGGAGAACGGCGTGCCGTGGATCGCCACGAGCGGCGGGCCGCTGCCGATCCGGCCCCAGCGCACGGTGTTGCCAGCGATCGTCGCGGTGTTCGGAAGGTCGAGCATTCGGGTCACGTCTTTCGTCTTGGGGCCGGTCCGCGCCGGCGCGGGCGTCTCATGGCGGGCAGGGCTCCGCGGCGTCATCGTCAACCTATCCGGGCGCGCGCGCCTTCGGAAGACGCTCTGAAGCACCGCCGCCTCCCGGACCGCGCAGGCGCCCGCACAACGCCGTTCATGCCCACCGTCCCCCGCACGGCCCCCGGCAAGGGCACCACCCGCGGTCTTCTTCTGGCCAAAAAATATCCCGGGGGAGTCCGCGGCACGCGGACGGGGGCAGCGCCCCCAACCGACGCGTGCCATCCCGCGCGACGCCAGGAAAGCCAGCCCGTCGCCGCCGCGAACCCGCCCACCCGGGCACGCGAACTCCCGAGCTTCGCCACCGCGCGAACTTCCCCTAGGCCCCGCCCGCGCGAGGCGCTATAGGGAAGCCCTCTGAAACCGGAACCCGAAGGGTGAACAGCGATGAACGACATGAGCGACATTCCCGCCGTCATGACCGAAATCGGCCGTCGTGCGAAAGCGGCCGCAGCCGAGCTCGCCTTCACCCCGCCAGCCCGCAAGACCGAGGCGCTCGAGGCCGCCGCGGACGCGGTCTGGGCCAAGCGGGCCGAGATCATCGAGGCCAACGCGCAGGACCTGCAATTCGGCCGCGACAAGGGCCTGACCGAGGCGATGATGGACCGGCTGCTGCTCACCGAGGAGCGCATCAAGGGCATCGTCGGCGGCCTGCGCGCGATCGCGGCGCAGGAGGATCCGGTCGGCAAGGTGATCGCCGAGTGGGACCAGCCCAGCGGGCTGCACATCAAGCGCGTGCGCACGCCGCTCGGCGTGGTGGGGGTGATCTACGAATCGCGTCCCAACGTCACCGCCGATGCCGGTGCGCTGTGCCTGAAATCGGGCAACGCGGTGATCCTGCGCGGCGGCTCCGAGAGCTTCCACTCCTCGCGCGCCATCCATGCCTGCCTCGTCGCGGGGCTGGTCAAGGCCGGCCTGCCGGAGGATGCGATCCAGCTCGTGCCGACGCGCGACCGCGGCGCGGTGACCGAGCTCTTGCACATGACCGACTATGTCGACGTCATCGTGCCGCGCGGCGGCAAGGGGCTGGTGGGGCTCGTGCAGCGCGAGGCGCGGGTGCCGGTCTTTGCCCATCTCGAGGGCATCGTGCACATCTACATCGATGCCTCCGCCGACCCGGTGAAGGCGCTTCAGGTGGTGCTCAACGCCAAGACCCGGCGCACCGGCATCTGCGGCGCCGCCGAGTGCCTGCTGATCCACCGCGACGCGGTCGACACCATCGGGCAGGGCGTGATCCGTGCGCTGCTCGAGGCCGGGGTCGAGGTGCGCGCCGACGCCACGCTGCAGACCATCGAGGGCACGGCGGCGGCCACCGACGAGGATTGGGGCCGCGAATATCTCGACAGCATCATCGCCGCGAAGGTGGTCGAGGACGAGGACGCCGCCATCGCGCATATCCGCGCGTTCGGTTCCGATCACACCGACTGCATCCTCGCCGAGGATCCGGCGGCGATCGAGCGCTTCGTGGAGCGGGTCGACAGCGCCATCGTGATGATCAACGCCTCGACCCAGTTCGCCGATGGCGGCGAATTCGGCATGGGGGCGGAGATCGGCATCGCCACCGGCAAGATGCATGCCCGTGGCCCGGTGGGCGCGGAGCAGCTGACTTCGTTCAAATACGTGGTCCGCGCCGACGGCGCGCTGCGCCCGTAGGCCCCGGAGGGGGCCGCGGGTCTCGCGGCGGGCTCAGCCCAGCCGTATTGAGACGGCGGCCTCCCCGGTGGTGAGCTCGAGCTTGCGCCCGCGTTCGGGCGCAAGCATCGCCAGAAGCGCAAACTGCACCCGGGCGGGGGCCAGGTCTGCGGGCAGGGCGCCGCCCTGCAGGATCTTCCAGAGCGCCGGCTCGATCCCGAGCCGCGGGCCGGTTCCGGTGATGCGCCAGCCGCCGGCCTCCGATGCGATCACCACGCGCCCACCCAGCGGCAGCGCCGTCTCGCAGCAGAGCGCCGCGAGGAAGGCCAGCTGCACGTCGCGCCGCTCGGCATCTCCGGGGGCTTGCCAGAGCAGGGCGAGCCGGCTGCCCCCGGCGTAGTCGGTGAGCAGCTTCCCGGCCTCCGCCGCCCCGATCCTCTGCTCCGCCGAGGCGGCGCCGAAGGCGACGCGGAAGAAATTGATCCGTGCCGAGGCCGAGGCGCAGCTCTGCGCGATCAGCGCCATCTCGTCGCTGCCGGGGCTGCCCGACAGGGCGATCAGCTCGAGCCCGTTGGAGATCGCCCCCACCGGGCTCACCAGATCGTGACAGAGCCGGGACCCTACCAGACCTGCGATGCGCGCGTTATCAAGGCTCATGGCAGGCGCCCCGGCGCCGGGACGCGACAGCACAAGGTGGATGAAGAGATCATGGACGACCTCAACGCATTACTCGAGCCCGGCATGCTGGTCTCCCATCCCGATCGACCCGACTGGGGCGTCGGGCAGGTGCAATCCAATATCGGCGGCCGCATCACGGTCAACTTCCGCGAGGAGGGCAAGGTGGTGATCGATGGCAGCCGGGTGACCCTGCTGCCGGTCTTCGGGGAGTGATAGCCAGTCATATCTTAATGCGAGGTTAACCCAGTTTCCGCGCTGTCGCTGCGGAGCAGGCTAACCGAGACTGGCGCAGGCGCCGAGGCAAAAGCCCGGGCGAAACCGGTTTTCCTTTGCGCCGGCCCGGATTATGAACGAGCGGAGCGACCGGAAGAGGGACGCATGGCTCTGGACGACGCAGATTTCACCGTGCGGCTGGCCCGCGACGAGGCCGATCTCCGGGCCGCGCAACGCCTGCGCTACGAGGTGTTCGTCGCCGAGCTCGGGGGCGGCGGGGCGCTGGTAGATCACGCGGAGCGCCTCGAGCGCGACCGCTTCGATCCGTTCTTCGATCACCTGATCCTGACCGACGCGCGCCGCGAGGACGCGGTGGTCGGCGTCTACCGCCTGCTGCGCGACGATCAGGCCGAGGCCGCCGGGCAGTTCTATTCCGAGGACGAGTACGATCTGGCGCCGCTGCGCGCCTCGGGGCGGCGGCTGCTGGAGCTCGGGCGCTCCTGCCTGCATCCCGAGTATCGCGGGGGCACGGCGATGATGCACCTGTGGAACGCGCTGGCGGATTACGTCCGCAGCCATGGCATCGAGATCCTCTTCGGCACCGCCTCGTTCCATGGCACCGACGTGGCCGCGCTGGCGCAGCCGCTGTCGCTGCTGCATCACCGTCACCTCGCGCCGGAGCCGCTGCGGGTGCGCTCGAAGCGTTTCCAGAGCATGGACCTCCTGCCCGAGCCCGAGATCGACCGCCGCGCGGCGATGCGCGACGTGCCGGCGCTGATCAAGGGCTACCTGCGGCTCGGCGGGGTGGTGGGCGAGGGCGCCTTCGTCGATCACGCCTTCAACACCACCGACATCTGCCTGGTGATGGACACCGCACGCCTCAACGAGAAGGCCGCCGGGATCTACACGCGGGGGCGCGGGTGAGCGGGCCGACCTGGCGCGGCGACGCGCCGGAGCCGGTGCGCCTCTCCGCGGCGGATTGGGGGCGCGTGGCCCTGCGCGGGCCGGCGCTGGCGCTGGTGATCCTGCTGGGCGTGCTGCTGACGCTGCCGCTGCGGCTGATCGAGCGCCCGCTCTGCGGCCAGCGCCGCCCGCTGACGCCGCTCCTCACGCAAGCGGTGTCGCGGCTGGCACTGGTGATCCTCGGCATCGGCCTCGTGACCCGCGGCCCCCGGCTCTCCGGCCCCGGCGCGCTGGTGGCAAACCACGCGAGCTGGCTCGACATCTTCGCGCTGAACGCACGGCGCACCGTTTATTTCGTCTCCAAGGCCGAGGTCTCGGGCTGGCCCGGCATCGGGACGCTGGCGCGCCTCACCGGCACCGTCTTCATCACCCGCGATCCGCGCGCCGCGGCCGAGCAGAAGCGGGTTTTCGAGGAGCGGCTGCTGCATGGCCACCGGCTGCTGTTCTTTCCCGAGGGCACATCGACCGACGGCCAGCGGATCCTGCCGTTCAAGCCGACCCTCTTCGCGGCCTTCTTCAGCGACCACCTGCGCCACGAGATGGCGCTGCAGGCGGTGACGGTGATCTGGCACGCCCCGGCGGGCGAGGACCCGCGCTTCTACGGCTGGTGGGGGGACATGGGCTTCGGGCCGCATCTGCTGAAGGTGCTGGCGTCGCGGCGGCGCGGGCGGGTGGAGCTCATCTATCACCCGCCGGTGCGGGTCGACGATCACCCCAACCGCAAGACGCTTGCGGCGCATCTCGAGGACGAGGTGCGCAGCGTCCACCCGGCGGGGCACTGACGTTCGTTATTTCAGAGGGGTTGCGGCGCGGACTGCGTCCGCGCCGCCCGGGGGCGCGCCGCTGCGCGGCGCGCGGCCCGTGACGCCCGTGTCGCTACTGTAACTGTCGTGCGTGCCAGCGTCGGGCCTGTCGCTGACGCTTGAAGCGTCAGCCCATCGCGTCGACGAGATCCTTCAGCGCGGCGGCGGGCTCGTCCTGCGACCAGATCTCCTCGCCGATGCCGAAGAAATCGGTGACCGGGGTCAGCTTTGCCACCAGCTCCGCCGTGAGCCCGCCCTCGGCCACCACCGGCAGCTCGATCATCTGCGACCACCACTCGAAGAGGTCGGGCTCGGCCAGCGTGCCGTCGCCCAACGCGGCGCCGCCCACCGGGCCGAAGGAGACGTAATCGGCGCCGCTCTCCCCGGCGGTCATGCCGTCATGGCGCGAGGCGCCGCAGAAGGCGCCGACGATCGCGTCGGGGCCGAGCTCCTTGCGCGCCAGCCGCACCGAGCGCGCGCCGTCGGTCAGGTGGACCCCGTCGAGCCCCAGCCGCTGCGCCAGCACCACGTGGGTGTCGATCACCAGCGCCACGTCATGGGCATGCGCCACCTCGCGCACCGCGTCGGCGGCGCGCATGATACGATCCTCGTCGCGGGTCGCCAGCGCCAGCCGGATACAGGCGATCGGCGCCGCGTTCAGCACCGCGTCGAGCTGCGCCGGGAAGGCGGAGAGATCGAACTCCGGCGGGGTGATCAGGTAGAGCTGGGGCAGATCGGTGTCGGTCTCGGCCATGGGTATTCTCCGGAAAGCTTCGGCGTCCATACACCGAGTGAGCGCGCGGTGCCAAGGGGGGGCGGGGGCTCTGACAGGCGGGGCCCCGTGGCGGCGTTTGCGAGGGTGCCCGGCGTTTCGGTGGTTGAGGGGGTGGATGCCTCCGGCGGGAGTATTTGGGGACGTAGAGAAGGGGGGATGGGTTTGGGGGCCTGGGGTCGGGGGCGCCAGGTGTTGCGATGGTGGATGGGGTGGATGCCTCCGGCGGGAGTATTTGTGGACGTAGAGAAGGGGGGATGGGTTTGGGGGCCTGGGGTCGCGGGCGCCCGGTGTTGAGATGGTGGATGGGGTGGATGCCTCCGGCGGGAGTATTTGGGGACGTAGAGAAGGGGTGATGGGTTTGGGGGCCTGGGGTCGCGGGCGCCAGGTGTTGCGGTGGTGGAGGGGAGATGCCTCCGGCGGGAGTATTTGGGACGTAGAGAAGAGGGATGGGTGTGGGGCCTTTGGTTCGACGGGACGGGGGAGCCGCGCGGCATGCAGGGGCGATGCGTGCTTGCCCTTGTTTTGCTGGGCGCTTAGGGATGCGCGCGAGACAAAGGAGAGGCCATGCCGAGCGATGTGAAACAGCCCGCCTTCGTGCTGGTGCGCCCGCAGATGGGCGAGAATATCGGAGCCGCCGCGCGCGCCATGTGGAATTTCGGGCTCGACCGGATGCGGCTGGTGAGCCCGCGCGACGGCTGGCCGAACCCGGCCTCCGTGGCCATGGCCTCGGGCGCCGGGCGGTTGCTCGACGACGCGCAGCTCAGCGAGGATGTGGCCGGCGCGGTGGGCGATTGCGACCTCGTCTTCGCCACCACCGCGCGCCAGCGCGGCATGACCAAGCCGGTCTACTCGCCGGAAGAGGCGATGAAGGCGGCCGCCGAGCGCATCGCGCAGGGCGGCCGCGTCGCGGTGATGTTCGGGCCGGAGCGCGCCGGGCTCGAGAATGCCGACGTGGCGCAGGCCAACGCCATCATCTCGGTGCCGGTGAACCCCGAGTTCCCCTCGCTCAACCTCGCGCAATGCGTGCTGCTTTGCGGCTACGAGTGGCGCCGGGCCAGCGCCGCGATCGAGGCGCGGCGCGACGAGATGGCGGGTGCGGCCTGGGCCAGCGGCATCGAGGTCGAGAAGCTCGCGGAGCATTACGAGGAGCGGCTCGAGCAGGCCGGGTTCTTCTTCCCCGACCACAAGGCGCCGGCGATGAAGCTCACGCTGCGCAATCTCTGGTCGCGCATGCCGCTGACCAGCGAGGACGTGCGTACCCTGCACGGCATCCTGCGCCAGATGGTGCGCTGGAAGGAACGCGGCTGAGTCCGCGACCCGGAGCGCTGCGTCACAATGGCGCGCGCAGGTTGAAGCAAGACCGGGGCGGCCCTATCGTCCGCTCCGAACCCAAGCAGAGGTGAGGCATGGCCGGACAGCGAAAGCTCTTCGAGGAGGTCGGCGCCGAGACGCCGAAAGCGCAGCCCGCGGGCGGCATGATCGACAAGGGACGCGGCGGCGCGCGCGGCGCCATCCGGCTCTGGCTGATGCTGCTCTTCGCGCTCGTCATGGCGATGATCGTGGTCGGCGGCATGACGCGGCTCACCGACAGTGGGTTGTCGATCACCGAGTGGAAGCCGGTCACCGGGGCGATCCCGCCGCTCGATGCCAGCCACTGGCAGGAAGAGTTCGAGCTCTACCAGCAGAGCCCGCAATACCGCATCATGAACAACCAGATGACGCTCGCCGAGTTCAAGAGCATCTACTGGTGGGAATGGGGCCATCGCCAGCTCGGCCGGGTGATCGGACTGGTCTGGGCGCTTGGCTTCCTGGGCTTCCTCGTCACGAAGAAGATCCCCACCGGCTGGACCGGGCGTCTGCTGCTGCTGGGTGCGCTCGGCGGGCTGCAGGGCGCGATTGGCTGGTGGATGGTGGCCTCGGGGCTGGTGGGCGAGATGGTCTCGGTCGCCTCCTACCGGCTGGCCACGCATCTCGGCCTCGCCTTCGTGATCCTCGGCTTCATCGCCTGGTACACCTTCGCGCTGGCGCGCCCCGAGCGCGAGCTGATGCAGGCGCGGCGCGGGCGCGAGGCCAAGCTCTTCTCGATGGGCACCGGCCTGATGCACTTCGCCTTCCTGCAGATCCTGCTCGGCGCGCTGGTGGCGGGCATCGATGCCGGCCGCAGCTACACCGACTGGCCGCTGATGGCCGGCGGGTTCTTCCCGCCGCAGCCCTTCGAGATCGTGCCGCTCTGGCGCAACTTCTTCGAGGATCCGGGGCTCGTCCAGTTCATGCACCGCATGGCGGGCTACCTGCTCTTCGTCTTCGGCCTCGTGACCTGGCTCCGGGCGCGCAAATCCGCCAACCCCGACACCCGCTTCCGCTTCAACGCGGTCATGGCGATGATGCTGCTGCAGGTGGTGCTGGGTATCGTCACGGTGCTCTACGTGGCGCAGATGCATATCGCGATCACCCACCAGATCGGCGCCGTGGTGCTCTGGGTCCTGATCATCCGCGCCCGCTTCGGGGCGCAATATCCCAAGGCCCAATCGATCCGGGGGAAAGCCGCATGAGTGCCTTTGACAGTCTGATGAGCTTCCAGCGCGAGACCGGCGCGCTGGCGCAGGTCGCCGGCCGGCTGGGCTGGGACCAGGAGACCATCATGCCGCGCGGCGCCGGTGAGCAGCGCTCGGAGGAGATCGCGGCGATGGAGGCCGTGCTGCATGCCCGCCGCACCGACCCGCGGGTCGGCGAGTGGCTCGACGCCATCGACCCGGAGGCGCTCGACGCCGAGGGCAAGGCGCAGCTGCGCCATATCCGCCGCTCCTACGAGCGCACGCTCAGGGTGCCGAGCAAGCTGGCCAGCGATCTGGCGCGGCTGACCTCGCGCGCCCACCGGGTCTGGGCCGAGGCGCGGGCCGACGACAACTTCGCCGCCTTCGCGCCGGTGCTGCGCGAGGTGGTCAGCCTCAAGCGCGAGGAGGGCGCGGCACTGGCGGCGGGCGGCAATGTCTATGATGCCATGCTCGAGGATTACGAGCCCGGCGCCACCGCGGCGCAGCTTGGCGAGATGTTCGGCGCGCTGCGCCCGCGCCTCGTGGCGCTGCGGCAGGCGGTGCTGGAGAAGCCCCAGCCTCGCGCGCTGCGCGGTCCGTTCGACGAGCAGGCGCAGATGACGCTGGCGCTGACCATCGCCAAGACCTTCGGCTACGAGATGTCGCGCGGGCGGCTCGACAAGTCGGTGCACCCGTTCAGCTCGGGCTCCGGCGATGACGTGCGCATCACCACGCGAACCAACGCGCTCGACCCGTTCAACTGCCTTTACTCGACGATCCACGAGGTCGGCCATGCCTGCTACGAGCAGAACGTGCGCAAGGCCTATCGCTTCACGCCGCTGGGTGCGGGCGTGTCGATGGGCGTGCACGAGAGCCAGAGCCGGATCTACGAGAACCAGCTCGGCCGGTCGCGCGCCTTCACCAGCTGGCTCTACGCCCGCATGGTCGAGGCCTATGGCGATCTCGGGCTCGACGGGCCCGACGCCTTCTACGCCGCGGTCAACCGCGTGCAGAACGGCTATATCCGCACCGAGGCCGACGAGGTGCAATACAACCTCCACGTCCTGCTGCGCTTCGATCTCGAGCGCGCGCTGATCGCCGGCGATCTCGAGGTCGACGATCTCGAGGCGGCGTGGAACGAGCGCTTCCTGGCGGATTTCGGCTACGAGGTCGACAAGCCCTCCGACGGCGTCCTGCAGGATGTGCACTGGTCAGCGGGGCTGTTCGGCTACTTCCCGACCTATTCGCTGGGCAATGTCTATGCCGGCTGCCTGCATCGCTCGCTCCGGGAGGCGGTCCCGGATCTCGATGCGCAGCTGGAGCAGGGCGATCTGCGGACGGCGACCGGCTGGCTGGCCGAGAACGTGCAGCAATATGGCGGGCTCTACGAGCCGCGCGAGGTCATCACCCGGGCCTGTGGCGGGGCGCCCTCGGAGGGCGCGCTGCTCGATTATCTCGAAGAGAAGTTCGGCGCGATCTACAGCGTCTGAGACGGGGCGCGATCAGCGCCGGCGCGAAACCGGGCGGCCTTTCCGGGGGCGCCCGATGCGGCGCCTGTGCGCCGCGGGGTGTTGCTGTCTCGGGACGGGTGAGGGGCCGCGCGTGTCGGGGCGCCAGCGTGGCAGGTGCGGTTACGCGTCATTCGCGATGGTGGTGCCGGTGGCGTCGCCGAAGCACTTGATGATCCAGTCCACGGCGCGGCGCATGCCGGGATCGTTGCGGCGGCTCTCGTGGTAGAACAGCCAGACGTCTTCATGCCGCGTTGGCGCGTTCGGAAACACCGGCACGAGATCGGGATCGCTCGCGGCCAGCAGGTCGGGCAGGGGGCCGGGAAGCCGGGTGACCTTCATCAGGCGGTGCAGCGCCATCAGGCTGTCGACGCGCAGCTTGGGTTCGCGGCCGAAGTGGCTGTGGCCGAACTGCATGAGGGGCGAGTCGTCATGGCCCTCGCCAAGGCCGGCCCATTCCTCACCCACGGGCGCGTCACTGAAGCCGTAGAAGCGGAAATCCATCTCGCCGACCTTGCGGGCGATGATGCGGCCCTGATCGGGGCGGTTGTATTGCAGCACGAGATCGTGGTCGCCGAGCCCTTCGCGGAAGATCCGGTCGGAGAAGTTGAGCCGGACCCCCTCGAGCATCGGCTTGTGCGTCGTCAGCCCGGGAAACAGGACCATCGAGGTGATGATCGGCAGGCTGCCGACATTGATCGTTACCGGCTCTGAGTCGGTGTTGGCGGCCTGCGTGTTGAGCGCGGCCTGCAGCTCCCCGTCGAAGCTTTGGGCGAGGTTGATGAGCGAGGCCACCGCCTCGGACGGGCGCCAGCCATCCCCGGTCTTGACGAAAGCCGGCATCCCGAGCGTCTCGGAGAGGCGCTCGATCCGGCGAGACACGGTGGCGGTGTTGGTGCCGAGGCTCTTGGCGGCGGCGGTCATCGTCCCGGTCTTTGATAGCGCTACCAGAAAGCGCAGATCGTCCCAGTTATTCATCGTGTCGTGCTCAATACCTACAGAGACAGTTCATCGCTAACCGCACGGAAGATGCGGGTGAGACAGACAGGGACTTAGTCTGAGCACTGTCGGAATCGATACCTGACTATCTACTAAAGACATCTCTAGGATGCGTAATATGTTTTTGCAATAGTGCTATTACATATCTGCAAGGCGACTAAGGTATTGATAGTGCGCCAAAGTTTATCAAAATGATCGGCCCGCCACTCCTGAGGGAGTGGCGGGCCGATCATTTGTACTCACACTTTCTGTTGATCGAAGACGGCGAGAAAACCCGTGCGCGCGCCGGATCAGCCGAAATGGCCGCCGAAGCTGGACCGGTAGATCTCGGAGAGCTCCGAAAGCGCGGCCTCGCTGCCGCCGAGCTTCACGCCCTCGCCGTGGAATCGGCCCACGGTCTGCACCGTGACGCCAGCCTGTCCGGCGGCGATCATCAGCGCCTCGGCGGCGTCGAAGCTGCAGGCGATCAGGTAGCGGCCCTGGTCCTCGCCGAAGAGCTCGGCGGTGTCGGCGCTGTCGAGCACCACGCCGACGCCCGAGGCCTCAGCCATCTCGAAGGCTGCGAGCGCCAGACCGCCATCACTGAGATCGGTGCAGCACTTGATCCACTCGCGGTTGGCGCGGATGAACTCGCCGTTGCGCTTTTCTTCGGTCAAGTCGACCGCGGGCGCGTCGCCGTCCTCGCGGTTGAACACCTCCGCCAGCAGGGCGGACTGGCCGAGATGGCTGCCGGTGGCGCCGACGAGCAGGGCGACATGGCCGTCGCGGGCATAGCCGAGGATCGGCTCCTCGTCGGCGGCGATCAGGCCCACGGCGCCGATGGTGGGCGTCGGCAGGATGCCCTGGCCGTCGGTCTCGTTGTAGAGCGAGACGTTGCCCGACACGATCGGCATGTCGAGCGCCGAGCAGGCCTCGCCGATGCCGCGCAGCGCCTCGACGAACTGGCCCATGATCTCGGGCTTCTCGGGGTTGCCGAAGTTGAGGTTGTCGGTGGTGGCCAGCGGCAGCGCGCCCACGGCGGTCAGGTTGCGGTAGGCCTCGGCCACCGCCTGCTTGCCGCCCTCGACCGGGTTGGCCTTGACGTAGCGCGGGGTCACATCGGAGGTGAAGGCGAGCTTCTTGTCGGTGCCATGCACGCGGATCACGCCCGAGCCGAAGCCGGGGATGCGCATGGTGTCGGCCATGACCTGGCTGTCATACTGCTCGTAGACCCATTCGCGCGAGCAGTAGTTGGGCGAGGCGACCAGCGCCTTCAGCGCGTCGATCGGATCAACCTGCGGCACGTCGGCCAGCGCCTCGGCGGGCTCGGAAGGCACCCAGGGGCGATCGTATTCCGGCGCCGAGGACGACAGGCGCGACAGCGGCATGTCGGCCTTCACCTCGCCGTTGTGGACGATCAGGAAGCGGTCTTCCTCGATGGTCTCGCCGACGATGGCGAAATCGAGATCCCACTTGTCGAACACCGCCTTGGCCTCGGCCTCCTTGGCCGGGTCGAGCACCATGAGCATGCGCTCCTGGCTCTCCGAGAGCATCATCTCGTAGGCGGTCATGTTCTTTTCGCGCTGCGGCACCTTCTCGAGGTCGAGCCGTACGCCGAGGCCGCCCTTGTCGCCCATCTCCACGGCGGAGCAGGTCAGGCCCGCGGCGCCCATGTCCTGGATTGAGATCACCGCGCCGGTCTGCATCAGCTCGAGGCAGGCTTCCATCAGGCGCTTCTCGGTGAACGGGTCGCCGACCTGGACGGTGGGGCGCTTCTCCTCGATGGATTCGTCGAACTCGGCCGAGGCCATGGTCGCGCCGCCGACGCCGTCGCGGCCGGTCTTGGCGCCGAGATAGACCACCGGCATGCCGATGCCGGAGGCGGCGGAGTAGAAGATCTTGTCGGCATCGGCGAGGCCCGCCGCGAAGGCGTTGACCAGGCAGTTGCCGTTATAGGCCGGGTGGAAGCGCACTTCGCCGCCGGCGGTGGGCACGCCGAAGCAGTTGCCGTAGCCGCCCACGCCTTCGACCACGCCATGCACGAGGCGGCGGGTCTTGGGGTGATCCTTCTCGCCGAAGCTCAGCGAGTTCATCGCGGCGATCGGGCGGGCGCCCATGGTGAAGACATCGCGCAGGATGCCGCCCACGCCGGTGGCCGCGCCCTGGTAGGGCTCGATATAGGAGGGGTGGTTGTGGCTCTCCATCTTGAAGACCACCGCCTGGCCATCGCCGATATCGACCACGCCGGCATTCTCGCCGGGGCCGCAGATCACCTGCGGGCCGGTGGTCGGCAGGTTCTTCAGGTGGATCTTCGACGACTTGTAGGAACAGTGCTCGTTCCACATGGCGGAAAAGATCCCGAGCTCGGTGAAGGTCGGCTCGCGATTGAGGATCTGAAGGATGCGTGCGTATTCATCCGGCTTGATGCCGTGCGCCTCGATCAGCTCTTCGGTGATGGCCGGTTCCTGCATGCTCATACCCCTCTGGCAATCCTGCGCGCTCTTTAAGGCAAGGGTGACGCAGTGGGAAGGGGGCTGAGCGCCGCTCAGGGCCGGGTTGCAGAGAAAAGGTTGATGCGGGCGGGGATATGGCAGCCCTGCGCGTCGTCATAGGCGGCAAAGGCGGCGCGCATCTGCTCGACAAGCGCCGCGCGGTCGGCCTCGGTGCCGCCCTTGGCGCGCAGCTGCGCCGGGATCGGGCCGATATACTGCGTCAGCTCCGCCGCCTCGGCGCTGCCGCCGGGCATCTCGAGGGTGGTGTCGATCTCCTCTGCCCGCGGGTCCTTGAAGCCGGCCGTGGTCAGCAGCTGCCTCACCCGCGGGCCATCGGCAAAGGCAGTGGGGCCGGGGGCGTGCGGGTCGCCGGGCTCGGAAGGGCCGAGTCGCGCCTCGGCGACGCGCTTGGCGAGGCCGAACCACGGGTTGTGCGCGGCGGCGGCCCAGGCGGCGAAGACCAGCCGCCCGCCGGGGCGCAGGTGGCGGTGGAGGTTGGCAAAGCCCGCCACCGGGTCGGCGAAGAACATCAGCCCCATCCGCGAGACGCAGAGATCGAAGGGAGCGCCCTCATGCGCCCATGTCTGGGCATCGGCGACGAGGAAGTCCGGCGCGCAGGTCACCCCCTCGCTGCGCGACCGCCCGACCTCGACCAGCGGGGCGGAGATGTCGAGCCCGAGCACGTGGCCATCGCGACCGACGCGCTGGCCCGCCGCGATGGCCACCGCACCGGCACCGCAGCCGATGTCGATCACCCGCTCGCCGGGGCGCGGATCGGCGGCGTCGAGGATAATGTCGGTGAGCCGCGCGTGCAGCTGGTCGAGCTCGTGGTGCAGCCGCACCCAGTGCTGGCCGGGGCCGGTGCTCCAGAAGGCTTCCTGCCCCGCATTCGGCCCGTCTGTCATGCTGTCGGTCATCGTTGGTCCCCCCATGATGGAGCCTACCCAAGAATCCGGATGGGCGCGGCCAAAAAAAAGGCCGAGCACAAAGCTCGGCCGAAGTCCAACAGGGAGGTATGAAGATGATGCGCGCTCGGGCGCTTCAAGCTTCATCTGCCGAATATGTTATCAGTTCTGAGTCGATCAAGGGAGAAGATGCCGCAGGAGCAGCATTGCCGCCATGAATGTGGCGCATAGCTCACACTTTTAGGGCGAGTTCAGTCCGCTCCCATAGCCCGAAGCTGCCGCCGGTGGGCAAAGATTTCTTCCTGAACGAAATCTCGGAAAGCCGCTACACGCTTGGAATGGCGCAACTCTTCCGGGTAAGCGAGGAACACCGGAACCTCGTTGCTCTCGATTTCGGGCAGCACGCGAACCACCGAGGGGAAATCTTCGATGATGTAATCGGGTAGGACGCCGATGCCCAGATTTGCGACCACGGCCTGCAACACGCCGAAATAGTTGTTGACCGTGAGCGCGGTCTGGATGTCGTAGGTCAGCAGCTCCTGCACCAGCAGCTTGCCGGCGGCGACCTGCGAGGAGGAAGGATTCTGGCAGATCAGCCGGTGCTGCGAGAGCTCGTCGAGCGAGCTCGGCACGCCGTGATCGGCGAGATACTCGGGCGAGGCATACATCCGCATCCGGATCGACATCAGGCGCTTGCGGATCAGGTCGGCCTGGCTCGGCTCCTTCATGCGGATGGCGACGTCGGCCTCGCGCATCGGCAGGTCGAGCACGCGCTCCTCGAGCATCAGGTCGATCTTGAGATCGGGAAACTTCTCGTAGAGCTTGGTCAGGCGGGGGGCGAGCCACAGAACGCCGAAGCCGTGGGTGGTGGTGACCTTGAGCTCACCGAACACCTCTTCCTCGCTGTCGCGGATGCGCGCGGTGGCGGCATCGATGCGTTTGACCATCGAGGCGGTGGCGTCGAACAGCAGTTCGCCCTGCTCGGTGAGAATCAGCCCGCGGGCATGGCGGTGAAACAGGGTCGTGTTGAGCGACTCCTCGAGCGAGCGGATCTGCCGCGAGACCGCGGATTGCGACAGATGCAGCGCATCTCCCGCATGTGTCAGGCTGCCCGCATCCGCAACCGCGTGAAATATTCTTAGCTTGTCCCAGTCCATTTCGGTACCCATGCCTGCTCGCGGCGTCTGTATACGACAGATATCTTAAATAGGAACCTATCCTTTCATGACGGGCTGAAAACACGAAAAAAAACATTATCAAGGTCAGCTTTTTTGACCTATTATGTGAGCAGAATGCCATGTGATGAGCGACGGGAGGCGCACATGACCAAGCAAGAGATCTCACTTCAAGACCGCTTCGACCTCGAGAAGAGCCCGGTGCTCCTGAACGGCACGCAGGCGCTGGTGCGGCTGATGCTGATCCAGAAGGCCCGCGACGTGGCGGCTGGGCTCAACACGGCGGGCTACGTCACCGGCTATCGCGGATCGCCGCTCGGCGCGGTCGATCTGCAGATGCAGCGCGCCGGGAAATATCTCGCCGCCGCCGACGTCACCTTCCAGGAGGGCCTGAACGAGGATCTCGCCGCCACCGCGCTCTGGGGCAGCCAGCAGGCCGAGCTGCGCGGCGAGGGCAGGTATGACGGCGTCTTTGGCCTCTGGTACGGCAAGGGGCCCGGCGTCGACCGCTCGGGCGACGTGATGCGCCACGCCAACATGGCCGGCACCTCGCAGCATGGCGGCGTCATCATGGCGATGGGCGACGACCACACGGGCGAGAGCTCGACCGTGCTGCACCAGTCGGAATGGGCGATGGTCGATGCCTACATGCCGGTGGTCTCGCCGGCGGGCGTTCAGGAGATCCTCGATTACGGCGTCTACGCCTACGCGCTGTCGCGCTTTGCCGGCGTCTGGGTCGGGCTCAAGACGATGAAGGACACGGTCGAGGCCACGGCGGTGGTCGATGGCCGGCCCGAGCGCATGTCGCTGGTCACGCCGGAGTTCGACATGCCGCCCGGTGGGCTCAACATCCGGCTCGGCGATACGCCACACGAGCAGGAAAAGCGCATCATCGATTACAAGCGCTTCGCCGCAGAGGCGTTCTCGCACGCCAACAAGATGGACAAGCGCATGTGGGGCAAGCCCGGCGCCAAGATCGGCTTCGTCGCGGCGGGCAAGAACTGGCTCGATCTGGTGCACGCGCTGTCGCTTCTGGGCATCGACGAGGCCGAGGCCGAGCGGCTCGGGATCACCACCTACAAGGTCGGCCAGACCTTCCCGCTCGACATGCTGGGCTTCCATGACTGGGCCGAGGGGCTCGACCTGATCGTCGTGGTCGAGGAGAAGCGCAAGCTGATCGAGGTGCAGGTCAAGGAGGCGATCTTCGACGACCGCCGCGGCCGCCGGGTCTATGGCTGGCACAAGGGCGGCGGCGCGGGCTCGATGCACGGGCCCGAGCTCTTCCCGACGCAGGGCGCGCTCGATCCGATCATGATCGCCGAGCGGCTCGGCACCATCCTGATCGAGGAAGGCCGCGACACCGAGCGCCTGCGCGCATCGCTGCAGACCCTCGCCGAGGCGCGCAAGTCCGACAATGCCGAGGACATCGCGGCGCGGCTTCCCTATTACTGCGCCGGTTGCCCGCACAACACCTCCACCAAGGTGCCCGAGGGAAGCCGGGCCTATGCCGGCATCGGCTGTCACTACATGGTGCAGTGGATGGATCGCGAGACAACCGGCTTCACCCATATGGGCGGCGAGGGCGCCAACTGGATCGGCGAGGCGCCGTTCTCCAAGCGCCCGCACGTGTTCCAGAACCTGGGCGACGGCACCTACAACCACTCGGGCGTGCAGGCGATCCGCGCCGCGCTCGCGGCAAACACCAACATCACCTACAAGATCCTCTACAACGACGCCGTCGCGATGACCGGCGGACAGGCCAACGAGGGCGGCCTCACCGCCGACCGCATCGCCCGCGAGCTGGTGGCGATGGGCGTGCAGCGCCTCGTCGTGGTCTATGACGAGAAGGAGGACGTGAATTTCGACCTCTTCCCGCAGGGCATCGAGCATTTCGAGCGTGCCGAGATGGACGCGGTGCAGAAGCGCATGCGCGAGGTCGAGGGCGTCTCGGTGATCCTCTACATCCAGACCTGCGCCGCCGAGAAGCGCCGCCGCCGCAAGCGCGGCCTGTTCCCGGACCCGGACAAGCGCGTCTTCATCAACACCGATGTCTGCGAGGGCTGCGGCGATTGCGGCGTGCAGTCGAACTGCGTCGCCATCGTGCCGGAAGAGACCGAGCTGGGCCGCAAGCGCGCCATCGACCAGTCGAGCTGCAACAAGGATTTCTCCTGCCTCAAGGGCTTCTGCCCGTCCTTCGTCACCCTCGAGGGCGCCAAGGTGCGCAAGGGCGCGACCACCGAGCTCGCGCTGCCCGACATGCCCGAGCCGGCGCTGCCAACGATCGACGGCACCCATAACGTGGTGATCACCGGCGTCGGCGGCACCGGCGTGGTGACCATCGGCGCGGTGCTGGCGCAGGCGGCGCAGATCGCCGGGCTGGGCGCGGGGATGATGGAGATGGCCGGGCTCGCCCAGAAGGGCGGCGCGGTGCATATCCACCTGCGTCTCGCCAACCGCCCCGAGGACATCTCGGCGGTGCGCGTGGCGATCGGCGAGGCCCATGCGCTGATCGGCGGTGATCTGGTGGTGAGTGCAGGGGCCAAGACGCTGGGTCTGACCTCCGCGGGGCGCACCGGGGCGGTGGTCAACAGCCACGAAATCGTCACCGGCGAGTTTACCCGTGACACCGAATTTGCTTTGCCGAACGACCGCTTGAAGCTCGCCATTGAAGCGCGGATGCAGGAGCGCGCCAAGCTGTTCGACGCCACCGAGCTGGCCAAGGCGACGCTTGGCGACTCGATCTTCTCGAACATGATGATCCTTGGCGCCGCCTGGCAGCAGGGCCTCGTGCCGCTGCCGCATGACGCCATCGCCGAGGCGCTGCGCCTCAACGGCGCGGCGGTCGAGAAGAACCTGCGCGCCTTCGAGATCGGCCGCTGGGCGATGCTGCACCCGGAGGCGGCCGAAAAGCTCCTGAGCCCCACGGTGATCGAGAAGCCGAAGACGCTGGAGGAGAAGATCGCCTTCCGCGAGGCGCATCTGACGGCCTACCAGAACAAGCGGCTGGCCAAGCGCTATCGCGCGCTGGTCGACCGGGCGGAGGCGCCACGTCTGCGCGAGGCCATCGCCAGGGGCTATCACAAGCTGCTCGCCTACAAGGACGAGTACGAGGTAGCGCGGCTGCATCTCGAGACCGAGGCCAAGGCGCGGGCGCAGTTCGACGGCGATTTCAAGATGAGCTTCCACCTCGCGCCGCCGCTGCTGTCGAAGACCGGCTCCGATGGCCGCCCGGTGAAGAAGCAATATGGCGAGGGCATGCTCAGGGGCTTCCGCCTGCTGGCCAAGCTAAAGGGCTTGCGCGGCACCCCGCTCGACCCCTTCGGCCGCACCGCCGAGCGCAGGATGGAGCGCGCGCTGATCGCGCAGTACGAGCGCGACATGGACGAGGTGCTGCCCAAGCTCACCCCCCAGACCGAGGATGCCATCGTGGCGCTGGCCGAGCTGCCGCTGAAGATCCGCGGCTTCGGTCCGGTCAAGGAGGCCAACGAGCGCGAGGCCGCCAAGCGCCGCGAGGAGCTGCTCGCGGTGATCCGCGATGGCGGCCGGGCTCTGGCACAGGCGGCGGAGTGATCCGCCGCCCCGGCACTGTCCAGACTGCGGCAACGGTCGTAATGGATTTTTGCGCCAAAGGCCCGTAAGAGCGGGAAATGCCGTGAAAACGAGTCGCGGCACTGGGCAGTGACGGCAGGAGACAGGCCGATGGCGGTTGGCGTATTCGATTCCGGGCTTGGCGGGCTCACGGTGCTGGACGCGGTGAGCAAGCGCTTGCCCGACGTGCCCTTCGTGTATTTCGCCGACAGCGCCCACGCGCCTTACGGCGTGCGCGATGCCGACGATATCTACAACCTCACCACCGCCGCGGTGGAGCGGCTCTGGGAGGCGGGCTGCGATCTCGTCATCCTCGCCTGCAACACCGCCTCTGCCGCCGCGCTGCGCCGGATGCAGGAGAGCTGGATCCCGCGCGACAAGCGGGTGCTGGGCGTCTTCGTGCCGCTGATCGAGGCGCTGACCGAGCGCCAGTGGGGCGACAACTCGCCGCCGCGCGAGGTCGCCGTGCAGCACGTGGCGCTGTTTGCCACGCCGGCCACCGTGCGCAGCCGTGCCTTCCAGCGCGAGTTGGCGTTCCGCGCGATCGGCGTCGATGTTGAGGCGCAGGCCTGCGGCGGGCTGGTCGATGCCATCGAGGAGGGCGACATGATCCTCGCCGAGGCGCTGGTTCGCAGCCATGTCGACGCGCTCAAGCGTAAGATGCCCGAGCCGCAGGCGGCGATCCTCGGCTGCACCCATTATCCGCTGATGCAGGAAACTTTCCAGGAGGCGCTGGGAGCCGATGTCGCGGTCTATTCGCAGGCCAATCTCGTGGCCGAGTCGCTGGCCGATTACCTGCAGCGCCACCCGGGGATGATCGGCCGCGGCAGCGAGAGCCGCTTCCTGACCACCGGCGATCCGCGCAAGGTCTCGGGCCATGCGACCCGCTTCCTGCGCCGCGAGATCAGCTTCGAGGCGGCCTGAGCCGCGCCCCGCTGATGCGCGTGCTCGCCGGAAATTGATCTGTCGCACTTACATGCTGGGCTTTGCATGCCATATAGTCCTGGCTGACAGAACGGGACGTGTCGTGCAGGCTGTGCCAGCGCGATCAGGAGAGGAGAAACCATGTCGCTCAAATCGCTCAAGAAACAGCGCCGGATCCAGGTGATTGCGCTGGCCGCGGTCGCGCTGGTGATCTCGACCGCGCTGATCGGCTACGCGATGCGCGACGGCATCAACTTCTTCCGCTCGCCGAGCCAGGTGGTGGCAGAGCCGCCGGCGCCCAACGAGACCTTCCGCATCGGCGGTCTGGTCGAGGGCGGGACGTTGATCCGCGGCGACGGCCACGAGATCCGCTTCAGTGTTACCGATGGCGGTGCCTCGGTGCCGGTGGTGTTTGCCGGTGTGCTGCCGGATCTCTTCGCCGAGAACCAGGGCATGGTGGGCACCGGGCGCTATGTCGAGGGCATCTTCGTGGCCTCCGAGATCCTCGCCAAGCACGACGAGACCTACATGCCGAAAGAGGTCATGGACGCGCTGAAGGAGCAGGGCGTCTACCAGGATCCTAACAGCTGAGGCTCGGTGCTCCGTTGAGCTGACGGCGGACCGACGCCACGTTTGAACGCTTCAAGCGCGGGACAAGGCCGTAGGCCGCCGCGCATCGGTCATGCTGAAAGCATGCCTCCGGCATGACCCGCCCCCCGGGGCCGGCGATTTGGCTGGGCTGGGTCCCAAGCTTCGAGGTCCTTCGGATGTGGCCGGGCTGCACCGAGGGATTCTGGGTGTGGATCGCCAGCCCGCGGACCGGCGATGCGCGGCGGCGTCTATGTTCGAAGTGTGCTTGCGCGGGCTGGCGACTTGGTAGTGCTGGGAGCTGAGTTTCAAGGGCGCTCTTGGCTCGGGGAGACCCCCAGGGGTTCATGGTGTGGAGCGCCGTCCCGGGTGCTGGCGATAGCGCGGCGGCGCCCCATGGTCCGACCTCACAAGCGGCACCGCCTCAAAAGAAAAGGCGGGCCAGAGAGCCCGCCTTTCCAAATCTCAAAACCCGAACCGCCGGATCACGCGTTGGCTTCGCGGATCTTGTCGGCGGCATCCTTGTTGTACTCGACGCCGTTGGCCTCGAAGAGCTGGTCGAGCTCGCCCGAGAGCGTCATCTCGGTGATGATGTCGCAGCCGCCCACGAACTCGCCCTTGACGTAGAGCTGCGGGATCGTCGGCCAGTCGGAATAATCCTTGATGCCCTGACGGATGGCGTCATCGGCCAGCACGTTCACATCGTGGAAATCGACGCCCATGTAGTTCAGCACCCCGGCCACCCGGCTCGAGAAGCCGCATTGCGGCATGGTCTTGGTGCCCTTCATGTAGAGCACCACGGTGTTGGACTTCACCGTCTCGTCGATCATCGTCTTCGCGTCGGTCATATCTCTCTCCTGTCTGCGCGGCGCCGTGGCACCGGCTGGCCCCGCGTGACGCGTGGCCGGTATCTTCACAAGCCCAGGCCGGATCATCGCGGCTCTGCGCGATGCGCCGGGCGCGGGCGTTTGTCCGTGGTCAGTCCGGCGCCTTGGTGGTCAGCGCCAGCGCGTGCAGCTCGCCATGCGCCCCGTCCATCTTGCCCTTGAGGGCGGCATAGACGGCGCGCTGCTGCTGGACGCGGTTCTTGCCACGAAAGCTCTCGTCGATCACCTCGGCGGCGTAGTGGTTTCCGTCACCGGCAAGGTCGGTGATGGTGATCTGGGCATCGGGAAACTCGGCTCGGATGAGCTGTTCGATTTCCGTCGCTTCAATGGCCATTGGGGCGTGTCTCCGCTGTCGTCCGTTCCCACAAGATGTAAGCCCCGCGCGAAGCGGGTGCAAGCAGGCGCTTGGGGGCGATGAGGCCGGATCAGGCGGCGAGGTCGATCCAGACCGGCACGTGATCGGAGGGCTTGTCGCGGCCGCGGATGTCGCGGTCGATCTGCACGTCGGTCATCAGGTCCGCCGCCTGCGGAGTCAGGAGCAGGTGGTCGATGCGGATGCCGTTGTTCCGCTGCCAGGCACCGGCCTGGTAATCCCAGAAGGAATAATGGCCCGGCCCCTGGGTGCGGGCGCGGAAGGCCTCGGTGAAGCCGAGGTTCAGGATGCGGCGGAAGGCGGCGCGGGTCTGCGGCAGGTAGAGCGCGTCCTCGGTCCAGGCCTCGGGCTTGGCGGCGTCCTCGGCCTGCGGGATGACATTGTAGTCGCCCGCCATCAGCGCCGGCATCTCGCTGGCCAGCAGCTCGCGGGCGCGGGCTTCGAGCCGCTCCATCCAGGCGAGCTTGTAGTCGTATTTCGGGCCCGGCACCGGGTTGCCGTTGGGCAGGTAGAGGCCGCAGAGCCGCACCGCGTGGTGATCGCCCATCACCGTCGCCTCGATCCAGCGCGCCTGCTCGTCGCTGTCATCGCCGGGCAGGCCGCGGGTGACATCCTCGAGCGGCAGCTTCGACAGGATGGCGACGCCGTTGAAGCTCTTCTGGCCGTGGGTCTCGACCTGGTAGCCGCGCTCCTCGAAGTGCTCGCGAGGAAAAGCCTCGTCGACCGACTTGATCTCCTGGAGCAGCGCGACGTCGGGCTGGGCCTCGTCGAGCCAGTCGGTCAGGGCGCCGATGCGCGCCTTGATGCCGTTGATGTTGAAGGTGGCGATCTTCATTTGGCCCTCCGAATTTTGAGCAAGCTATCGCCGAAGCGGAGCGCGGGAGCAAGGCCGCGGCCGATTTCCGCCCATTGATTCGCCCCGGATTCGGGTGGGTGGAGGGGGTTTCAACAGGGCGCAAAAACTTATCCACAGAAATTATTCACCTGTGGACAACTTCGAATTGTGTTCTTTTTGTGTCTTTTAGGTCTTAATTCGCATGTGGATAACTCGTGTATAATTCAACCCTAACAAGAAACTATATTGCCAGAAACATGCATTGGAGGAAACCCTGAGCGTGCCAAATCGGAAACGCCACACAAGGAAGGGTTACCCCATGTCTGCACAACTCCAGCATGAAATCATTGAAGAAATCACCGAAGACTTCGGTGCCGACATGTTCGGTGGGGAAGGTGCCTCGATGTTCACCTCCTGCGCCGCACCCGAGAGCTTCGGCAGCGCCCTGACCGGCGAAGCTGTGGATATGTTCACCTCCTGCGCCGCCCCGGTCACCGGTGCACTCGCCGCAGGTGAGGCGACCGGCCTCTACACCTCCTGCGCCACGCCGCTGACCGGCTCGACCGCGACCGGCGAAGCCACCGGCCTCTACACCTCCTGCGCCGAGCCCAAGGCCACCGAGGCGCTGACCGGCGATGCCGTCGAGATGTTCACCTCCTGCGCCGCACCGACCACAAGCTCGACCGCAACCGGCGATGTCGTGGGCCTGTTCACCTCGTGTGCCACCCCGACCACCGGCTCCGTCGCCACCGGCGAAGCCACCGGCCTGTTCACCTCGTGTGCCGAGCCGAAGGCCTCCGAGACCCTGACCGGCGATGCCGTCGAAATGGTCACCTCCTGCGCCGCGCCGACCACCAGCTCGACCGATGCCGGCGACGCGGTGGAGATGTTCACCTCCTGCGCAACCCCGACCACCAGCTCGGCCGATGCAGGCGACGCCACCGGCATGTTCACCTCCTGCGCCGAGCCGAAAGCCTCCGAGGCGATCTCCGGCGACGCCGTCGAGATGTTCACCTCCTGCGCAGCCCCCGGCGGCACCCGCGCCGTCAACGGTGAAGTGACCGGCTCCTTCACCTCCTGCGCATAAGCCCAGGATGCCATCGCTGCGGGCGTCTTGAGGGGATGAGACGCCCGCGTGCGGCCGGAAACAGAACGACACAGGGAAATCAGTCATGACCAACGTTATCGCACTTCGCCCGAAGGCCCCCGTCGCATCCCAGGATGCGGGAGTCGCAGCGCTCGTGAAGAGCTTCGCCACCAACCGGCGGCGCGAGGATGACGTGTTCTGGCTGAAGGAGAACGCAGAGCTTCTCAACATCCTGGAATGCACCGGGACCTACGTGCCCCGGGCCGCACTCGCGCCGCTGCGCGGGTTCTACAAATCGGTCGAAGACCGCATGGCCTTCTTCCCGCAATACTACCGCTTCCTGCTCTCGCTCACCCTCGATCTCGAGGATCTGGGCATGGAGGGCGACACCGGCGCCAAGCTCACCGAGCGCGCCGCGCGCCAGGGCTTTGCCGATGCCGAGCTGTCGGACCTTCAGCGCATGGAAGCCCGCCGCCTTCTGGCCCGCCGCGGCCATGTCAGCGAAGACGACGAGGGGCTGGCCGACCGGCTGCGCGCCTTCTGCGCCCGCTCGCAGACCTTCGCGCTGCCCAACAAGAAGGCCGCCTACGAGCTCACCCACATCGTCTTCTACCTCAGCGAATACGGTCGCCAGGATCCCGGGCTCGACGAGGAGGCGATCAACAGCCTCTACTTCGCCGGCAACCTGGCCTATCTCGACCAGAACTCCGATCTGCTGGCCGAGATCTGCATCGCCCTGCGCTATGCCGGCGAGGTGCCGCCACCGCTCTGGACGATCTGGCTCGACCGCGAGACCCATCTCTTCAGCGTCGAAAGCGGCGAGACCCTCTCGATCGCCGACGATTACCACGATTTCCTCGTCTGCAACTGGCACGCCTCGGTGATCGGCGGCAAGCCGTTCAACAAGCCGCTGGTCGGCGGGCGGATGCGCTTCCAGCGTGCCCAGCGTGTCGCACCGCTGCGCGAGCTCTCCGAGGCGCTCTTTGCCGAAGGCTCTGCCCGCAGCGCCGACTGGGCCGGGATGCGTGAGCGCATGGGGGCGCGGCTGTCGCCGCAGACTCTTGACGTGGTTGATCAGCTGGCCGATCATTCGCCTCGGTTTGACGCATTCTTCGAGGGCTTCGCCCGGGCAGGCAACGCATGAACGGGACACGAACAGCCATCGTCGGCGCCGCCCTTGTCGCGCTCTACACCGGTGCCATCGCGGCGGCGGATGGCATCACCAAGCTCATCGCCGGTGGCTACGCCGCGCCGCAGCTCTTCGCGCTGTCGGCGGGGCTGGTGCTGCTGATGTCGCTCGGCGCCTCGCGCAAGAACGGCGAGACCCTGCGCACCACCTGCCGCGGCGCCATGGCGCTGCGCTCGCTGCTGACCGTGCTTTCGGCCATCGGCTTCTTCCAGGCCTTCCGCCTGCTTCCCTTCGCCGATGTCTTCCTGTTCATCGCGCTGGTGCCGCTGATCGCCGCCGCGATGTCGGGCCCGGCGCTCGGCGAGCCGGTGCGGCCGGCGGTCTGGATGGCGCTGCTGCTCGGCGCGGGCGGTCTGCTCTTCGTGATGCCGGCGGGCGAGCTCTCGCTCGATCCGGGCCATCTCTGGGCGCTGTTCGCCGCCTTCTCGGGCACCGGTTCGATGATCGCCGCGCGCTACATCGCCCGCATCGAGCGCGTGCCGCTGGCGCAGGTTTTCTGGCCGAACCTCGCGCTGATGCTGAGCATGGGCGTGGCACTGCCCTTCGTCTGGCAGCCGATGCCGCTTTCGGATCTGGGCTGGGTGCTGACCTACGCGGTGTTCCTCTTCGCCGCCCGCTGGCTTTCGGTCGAGGCGCTGCGCCTGCTGCCGGCCTACGTGGCGACGCCGCTGATGAACCTGCAATTCGTCTGGATGGTGGTGATCGGCTGGTTTGGCTTCGGCGAGATCCCGGCCGTGGGCACGATGCTCGGCGTGACGCTGGTTGTTGGCTCGGGGCTGTGGCTGATCTTCGACGAGGCGGTGACTCAGGAGCGCCGCAGCTCGGCCCGCGCCTGACCGCTCCCATATAAAGACACGAGACCGCCCCGCAGCGCTTGGCCGCCGCGGGGCGGTTCACGTTTCGGGGGCAGGGGCGTTGCGACTGGCTCAGGGGCTGAGGCGAAGAGCTCGGGGCCAACGGCCCAGGCGCGTCGCTCAGGCTGCGTGGCTCTGCAGCACCCCGAGCGGCACGATCTCGAGCGCGCGCATGTGGGTGGCTTCGAGCGAGACCTTGGGGGCGCAGCCCTCGTCATGGGCCTGCAGAAAGCGCGCGGCGCAGAGGCACCACGGGTCGCCGGGCCTGAGGCCGGGGAAGTGGAACTCCGGCCGGGGCGTCGAGAGATCGTTGCCGACGTAAGCCGAGTAGGCGAGGAACTCGGCGGTCATCACCGCGCAGACCGTGTGGCTGCCGGTGTCCTGCGCGCAGGTGTTGCAGTGGCCGTCCCGGAAGTAGCCGGTGAGCGGCGCCATCGAGCAGGGCGAGAGCGGCCCGCCCAGCACGTTGATCGCCTGATCCTTTTCAAGCATTGCGCGTCTCCCTCTCGGGCAGCGTGGCAAACCGCGCAGGCGCTGTCCAGCGCCGCGCGGTCACGGCGCCGTCAGCCGCGCTCTAGCGGAACTTGTCGGCGAGCTTCTGCAGGGGCGAGCGGTCGTCGGGCCGGGGCATGCGCTCTTGCGCCCCCTCGGCCTTCGGCTTGGCTTGCCCGGGCTTGGCAGCTTGCGGCGCAGGCTTCTCCTGCTTGCCGCCCGAGGAGCGCGGCGGGTTGACCCGCAGCGCCACGGCGTTCTGGAACTTGCCGGTGTCCCCCCGCGCCAATGCGTCGGCACCATCGGAGATGCCGCGCAGCAGGTCGTCGAGCCAATCCTCGTCGGCCTTGTGGAAATCGTGCAGCACATAGGCTGCCACCAGATCCTTGCGGCCGGGATGGCCGATGCCGAGGCGCACCCGGTCATAGGCCTCGCCGATATGGGCGTGGATCGAGCGCAGCCCGTTATGCCCCGCGTGTCCGCCGCCCGACTTCACCCGGCACTTTCCGGGCGCGAGATCGAGCTCGTCGTGGAACACGGTGACGTCGGCGGGCTCGAGCTTGAAGAAGCGCATCGCTTCGCCGACCGCCTGGCCGGAGAGGTTCATGAAGGTGCCGGGCTTGAGCAGGAGCACCTTGTCACCGCCGAGCCGGCCCTCGCTGACCTCGCCCTGGAACCGCGCGCGCCACGGCCCGAAGCCGTGATCCTCTGCGATCCGGTCGAGCGCCATGAAGCCGATATTGTGCCGGTTCCTGGCGTATTTGCCGCCGGGATTGCCCAGCCCCACGAAGATCTGCACACGCACCTCCATCTGTTCCGCCTCTAGATAGGGCGGGCAGGGCCCCCTCTACAACCCGGAAGCGGCTCCCTCGTGGTGCGGGCGTGCCCTTCGTGGAGTGGCCGGCAGGCCAAGTCGCGTGGGCGGGGATGCGGGGCGGAGCGTTCAGTCGCTTCGAGAAGCGCAACGAGGCGCTGAGCATGGATGCGTGTATATTCGCATTCGTGGCATCGTGCCGGCCAGGCATGTCGCGACAGGCCAAGAGTTCCCCGAAAAGACAGAGGGCGGCGCGAACGCACCGCCCTCTGTTCGCCTTGGCGTGGTCTTTAGACGAAGATCATCTCGTCGACCACGTAGGTCTCCCCATAGAGCACCGCCGCACCTTCGAAGGCGAGGCCGGCCACGTCCTCCGGGTTGTGCTCTGTTTCATTGTCGAGCGTCCTTTCTTCGCTCGCCATGAAATAGGCTGTCGCGGCAGAGCCATCGTCTTCCATGTCGACAAGACGCAGGTTCGCGGTGTCCCAGCCGTGGTAGCTGCTGAGGATCCCGGACACGAGCGGGTCGGTGCCGAGCGACTCGTCGAAGGTGAAGGCCGTCGGCTGATCGTCGACCACCGGGCCGGTCCGGTAGGCCTGTGCGGCGACGCCGTCCCAGTCGATCAGGCCATCCGCGGCGGCGGCGTCAATGGCGGCATAGCCGATCAACTCTCTGCCGTGGTCATTGTTGGTCTGACCTTCCTCCTCTTCGATGAGGTAGGTGAAACCGGTCTCGGTCACCTGTCCGACGCGGGCGATCTCCCATTCCGGGCCATTCGCGGTCTGGATCTGGAGCATCAGCACCGGAGCCTCCGAGAAGGTGGTTTGGAACTCGACCGTCTGGAACACGTTGGTCGGGCCAGTCTCGAAGACGGTCGTTCCCACCTCGAGCACGCTTCCGTCTCCGATCTCCCAGACACCCTCTTCGAATGCCACCAGGCTGACCTGCTCGGCAACGTGCCAGTCGTCGTAGCCGTCCGGTTCGTCGACCCGGATGGTCGCGCTGGTCGAGGTGATCTCGGAGATCTCCACCGTTGCCGCCTGCCAGCCATTGCGGCTGAGGGGGCTTGCAAAGACCACGGCATTGGCAAAGCTGCCGCCGAGGAAGTTGACCGTCATCTCCTCGTGATTCAGGCCCGAGACCTGCTGGACAGACCCGATCGTGCCTTCGTAGACATTCGGCTCATACTCGATCACCAGCTGCATGTCGTAGAGATCGGCCGCGTCCTGGCGGTCGCCCTTCACGTAGATCGCCGTGTCGAAAACGTTTTGCTCGAGCACCGTGCCGTTCGGCGTCACCGCCGACAGGATCAGGCCCGTGGGCATCGCGTCACCGGCGCCCAGGGTGCCGTTCACCGCGCTCCAGCCGTCGTCGATGATCCCGTCCGCATCGACATCGAGGCGGGTCGGGTCGATCACCATCCAGCCGGTGCTGTTGGCCAGCGGAGAGTCGCCATCCCAGTCGAGAAGGTTGATCGTCGTGGTGGTCAGCTCGCCGGTGTCATACTTGATGTTGTCCTTCTGGAACGGCGGTTCGCTGTTGGGCTCCAGCGGGATCTCGAGGCCCGGAAGGTCCTGCCCGAACTTGTTCGGGGTCAGGCGCCAGCGCGGACCGGAGACGAGGCTGTCCTCGGTATAGCCGGCATCCGCAGCCGCATCGGCGTCGCGGAAGCTGACGAACACGTTGGCATAGGGATCGTCCGGGTACATGTCATAGGACCACTCGAACGGCTCGCGGTCGGTCGAGGTGTACCACGAGTCGGTGAAGCCCTCGGCAAGGTCCGCGGTGCTGAAGTCGAGATCCGCCGCCGCGGCAGCCGCGACCAGCGACATGTCACGCAGCACGGTGCCGACCGCGTTGCCCTCGGCATCCTCGTTGCGGTAGCCCACGAGCACCCCGTCGGGATTGTAGACCGCGGTGCCGCCGACCACGCTCATGTCGATCTCGCCATCCGCGTCGAGCACGAAGTAGCTCGGCAGCGCGTCGCCAAGACCGTTGAACGTGTCGACCGGGGAAACCCAGAGCTCGTTGTCGGGATCGTCGGGATCCGTCACGATATAGTAGGACGGAAGCCGGCCGATCGCGGCCTCGTTCTCGTAATCCTCCGGCCGGATCTGGTCGTTGGGGTTGTTGGTGATCGTGTGGGTCACGATCAGCTCGGCCTTGGTCACCACGAAGCCGCCGGAGGCATCCTCGAGGCTGTCGGCGATGCCGTTGCCATCCTCGTCGACGGTCCATTCCTCTGGCAGGTCGATATTGACCTCCATGCGGACGTCATTGGGCCGTTTCACCGCCTCGCCCCAGCGATAGAGCAGCTTGCCATCGTCCTTCAGGGTCACCGAGTAATCCTGCCCGTAGGCAATATTGTAGGTGACGCTGGACTCGTTGGGCTCGAGCAGGTCGGTCAGGTCGGCCTCGCCGCCGTAGCCGTTGAGGAAGCTGTCGACCACGTCGAGCGAACCGTCATTGCCGATATCCACCGCGCCGACGGTGATCGCCTCGGGGACGCCGTCGCCGTCGCTGTCGAAATCGACGGTGGTCTTGGTCAGGCGATAGGTGTCGAGCGTGCCGTCGCGGTCGAAATCGACATCCGAAAGCACGGTGTCGAGCGCCGGGTCAGGGCTGTCCATCGCCGCCTGAAGCGCCGCAACGGTTTCCTTGACGTAGAAGTCGTGCAGCGGACCTTCGGTCAGGCTGCCGTCTCCGGCGACATAGAGATCCGCCATCTTGAGATCGTCGTCGAGCCCGCCAATGGCGTCTGCGTCACCGGGATAGGCCTGGTCCGACAGCAACGCCTGCATGGTGGTGTAGTGCTCTGTCGAGGCTTTCACGGTCGAGCCGCCGAGCCCCAGAGACCATGTGCCGAAGGGCGCACCGGACAGGAACAGGTCGGTTTCCGCGTTGCGCACGGCGATGCCGACGATCTCGCCGCCCTCGCCATAGATATTGCCCGCGTAGCCTTCGGCAAAGTCGCCGTCGAGCTCCTTCTCCTCGGCGCCGACGAAATCGGTCACATGGAAGCCGAATTCATTGTCGATGCCATACAGGATGGTGCCCGCGTGGCTTACGTAGGGCTCGACCACCGCACCTGCGGTGTCGAGCATTTCAGGATAGTCCGGAAATTGAATGCCGCTGAACGTCGCTGTCAGGTCATCGACCGAAAACACGTGCAGGGCCGAGTTAAAGGTTGCCATAGTACCGTCTCCCAAAGGCTCCTCCCGGGACCGCTTTGGATTACCCTTCCCATGGTCTTTCCCCTGGCCGTCCCAACTGAATTAGGCCACAAAGTCACATGCGAAAGCCATGATATATGTCAACGTGCATGTGTTGGACTTGGTGGGTGATGGCGGCGGGGCGGTCGCGGCCGGGGCAAATCGCGGAGCTGACCGCTTTCAGGCCCTTGATCTGGAACCGCTTTTTCGTCGACACTGAGTCTGTCCCGCCGGTGCACCGTCGGATACAATTTTTTCTCAAATCGGGAGTGTCTGATGTCCGGACCGCAGCGCACACGGGTCACGTCGAGCCATTGGGGGGCCTTCGAGCTCGACGTGGAGGGCGACCGCATCACCGCCGCGCGGCCCTTCGGCGCCGACCCCAACCCGCCCGAGATCCCGCAGGCGATCCCGGCTGCCGTGCATCACCGCAGCCGCGTGGCGCGGCCCTCGATCCGCAAGGGCTGGCTCGAGGGGCGCAAGCGGGGCGGGCGCGGCACCGAGCCCTTCGTCGAGCTGCCCTGGGACGAGGCGCTCGACATTGCCGCGGCCGAGATCGACCGGGTGCGCCGCGCGCATGGCAACGAGGCGATCTTCGGCGGCTCCTACGGCTGGTCTTCCGCCGGGCGCTTCCACCACGCCCAGAGCCAGGTGCACCGCTTCCTCAACAGCGTTGGCGGTTATGTCGCCTCGTTCGGGAGCTACTCCACGGGCTGCGCGCAGGCGATCATGCCGCATGTGTTCGGGCGGGATTTCATCTCGCATCTCTACGATCACCAGGAAAACTGGCAGACCCTGCACGCCGAGACCGAGACGCTGGTGATGTTCGGCGGCATCAATCCCAAGAACAGCCAGGTCAGCATGGGCGGGGTGACCGAGCATGGCACCAAGGGCTGGATCGACAGGTTCCTCGCCAAGGGCATGTATTGCCTCAACATCGGCCCGCAGCGCGGCGACGCGCCGGAGGGCTGCGAATGGCTGCCGGTCAGGCCTGGCTCCGACACCGCCCTGATGCTGGCGCTGGCCCATGTGCTCGAGACCGAAGGGCTGGCGGACCAAGCGTATCTCGACCGCTACACCACCGGCTATGACCGGTTCCGCCCCTATCTTCTGGGCGAGACCGACGGGGTGCCCAAGGCGCCCGAGTGGGCCGCGCCGCTCTGCGGGGCCGCGCCCGAGGCGATCCGCGACCTGGCCCGGCGCATGGCGTCAACCCGCACGATGATCACCGTGGCCTGGTCGCTCCAGCGCGGCGAGCATGGCGAGCAGCCCTACTGGATGTCGGCGGTGCTGGCGGCGATGCTGGGCCAGATCGGCTTGCCGGGCGGTGGGGTCGGCTATGGCTACGGCGCCATCGGCGGGGTGGGGCACGCGTTTCGCCGGATGCGCGGCATGACCCTGCCGCAAGGCGTCAACCCTGTGGGCAAGGTGATCCCGGTGGCGCGCATCGCCGACATGCTGCGCAATCCCGGTCAGCCCTATGATTTCAACGGCAGGAACGAGCCCTATCCCGACATCCGGCTGATCTACTGGGCCGGCGGCAACCCGTTCCACCACCACCAGGATCTCAACGCCTTCCACGAGGCCTGGCAGCAGCCCGAGACCATCCTCGTCAACGAGCCGTGGTGGACGCCCACCGCCAAGCGCGCCGACATCGTCTTCCCGGCGACCACGCCTTACGAGCGCGAGGATATCGGCCGCTCGCCGCTCGATGACTACCTCGTCCACATGCCGGCGATGATCCCGCCGGTGGGCGAGGCGCGGGACGATTACGACATCTTCGCCGGGCTCGCCGCCCGCATGGGCGCGCTTGAGAGCTATACCGAGGGCAAGACCAGCACCGAATGGATCGAAACGCTCTACGAAGGCTATCGCCGCAATGCTGCCGAGGATGGCATCGAGGTGCCGGGTCTCGACGAACTGCGCGAGGTCAATTGGCTGAAGCTGCCGATCACCTACGAGGGGCCCAACCCGAGCTTCCTGCGCCGCTTCCGCGACGATCCCGACGGCGCGCCGCTGGGCACACCATCCGGCCGGCTGGAAATTTTCTCCGAGACCATCGACGGCTTCGGCTACGCCGATTGCCCTGGCCACCCGGTCTGGCTGCCGCCCTCGGAATGGCTCGGCGCGGCGCGGGCGGAGGCGCCGCTGCACCTCGTCTCGCCGCAGCCCGGCGACAAGCTGCACAGCCAGCTCGAGGCGGCGCTGGCCGATCGCCCCGGCGCGCGCCCCGAGACGCTGGTGATGCATCCCGAGGACGCCGCGGCGCGTTGCATCGCCAGCGGCGATCTGGTGCGGGTGTTCAACGCGCGCGGCGCGGTGCGGGCGCGGGCGCGGGTCAGCGACGAGATCCGTCCCGGTGTGGTGGCGCTGCCGACCGGCGCATGGTTCGGCGATCCCGGCGAGAACCTCGACCCGCACGGCAATCCCAACGTGCTCACCGCCGATATCGGCACCTCGAAGCTGGGGCAGGGCTGCAGCGCCCATACCGCGCTGGTCGAGGTGTCTGGCCTCGAGGCGTGAGCCTGGCGGGCGCCGGCCTCAGCCGGGCGCCCGCTCCGATCGCAGCCAGCGGAACACCAGCATCAGGATGAAGGTGGTGGCGATCAGGCCGAGCAGGTCGCCCACCGCGTAGACCACCAGCACCACCAACGACCATTCCGGCAGGATCGCCCCGGAAAACACCAGCGACTGGCCGATCGAGTTCAGCACCGAGGCCAGCATCCCGACCAGCAGCAGCCATTTCCAGTGCACCCGGAGTCGCTCGGTGGCGTAGAGGTTGAGGCCGAAGGCGCGCATCAGCTCGAAGGCCACCGCCGCCGAGGCGGCGCCCACGAGGATCGAGACGAGGATCACCGGCTCGGTTGCGGAGCCGATCCCGGCATCGGCAAACATCCATTCCGACAGGAAGGCACCGACGCAGAGCGGCAGGATCGCGATGCGGCCGATCAGCCAGGTCGCGAGAACTCGGACGCCGTGCGGCAGGTAGAGCAGGCTGGCAAAGCTGGTGACGTCGGGCAGCAGCCGGGCCTGCAGCGGGGAAATCAGCATGGCAGTCAGACCGTGGGCCAGAAGGTAGGCCACGACGGTCACACCGAAGGATCGGATTTGCATCAGTAACGGGTCTTTCTCATCCGGTAGCGCGCGGCCTCGACCGCGCGGCATGCCTGGAGTGTCGTTCGGGGATCAGCTTCGCTGTAGATCCTTGCCGACAAGATCGCTGCGCACAACATAATTCCGAGCCTTGCTCTGCCCGGCCCGCTCCAGGAGGCCGCGGCCGAGAAGAGTCCGAATGGCGCGGTAGAGCGTGGCCTGCGCCACCGGCTCCAGCAGGGAATGATTGCGCATCTGCTCGGTGCTGATCACGTCGCCGACTTGGTTGGTCAGGCTGTGCGCGGCCAGCAGCACATCGCGCTCGGTGCGGCTGAGATCCTCGAGGCCGACATCCCGCTCAAGCTGCCGCAGCATCTCGCGAAGTTCGAAGATCGGAGTCAGCTTGTCCATGTCCTGCATCCCGCAGCGCGCGCTGCACAATCGTCAACCCGTGGAAATTGAATGTGTTTCCCATCTTTATCACAATGATAAAGCATTGGAACCCCCTTCGTGACGTGTTAGTATGGCTATGACGACGTTCCGTGAGTGGTGCCGCCGTCTTGTATTTAGATCAGTGTAGCCTCGGTGACCCCGGTCGCCGAGGCGTTTTATTTTACACACTTTCTACGTGTTCCGAAGCCGCTTCCCAAAATATTTACGCTACGTCAGTGGTTGCGCCGTCGAAACGCGCCATCTGCCCGAACTGCCTGCAAGATCCGGCGCGTCGCTACTGTGCGCTTTCGTTTCGCGTGACACGCGGGAGGTGAGCTCGGCGCGCGCTCCCGCGCGGCGGGCAGCGACAGGGCCATCCCCGGCTGCCGGTGTCGCGACGCGCGCGAATCGCAGCGATCACGGCAGAATCGATTCGCTTCCGGAAACCAAAACGGCCCTGCCGCGGGGGCAGGGCCGTCTCTCGATCTGTCGAAGCTGCGGAGGATTATTCCTCTGCCGCCTCCTCTTCGCCTTCATCGCCGTCATCGGCGCGCAGGCCGCGCGGAGCCGAGATGTTGGCGATCACGAAGTCGCGGTCGATGGTCGGCTTGGCGCCTTCCGGCAGGGTCACGTCCGAGATGTGGATGACGTCGCCGATCTGCTTGCCTGCCAGGTCCACGGTGATGTGGTCCGGGATGTCGCCGGCCAGCACTTCGAGCTCGACTTCCTGGCGCACGATGGTCAGGACGCCGCCCTTCTTCAGGCCCGGTGCCGCTTCTTCATTGATGAAGTCGACGTGGATGAAGAGGTTGATCCGGCTGGTGCGGCGCAGGCGCATCAGGTCGAAGTGGGTCGGAAGGTCCTTCACGACATCGCGCTGCACGTCGCGGCAGATAACGCGGACATCGTCGTGACCGTCAACCTTGAGGTTGAACAGGGTCGACTTGAAGCGGCCTGCCTTCAGGCGCTTGAGCAGCTCGTTGAAGGGCAGTTGGATTGCCAGCGGCTCTGCATCGCCACCGAAAACAATGCCCGGAACCATGCCGTCGCGACGGACTTGACGAGCGGCGCCCTTGCCTGTCCCCGTACGTTCCAGAGCCACGAGATCAGGAATCTCACCAGCCATGTTGATATCTCCATAAATAAGGGCAGGGTGCCTCCAAGGCTGTCACCCCGCGTAAGAGCCGCTCCGATAGACCGGATCGCCCCGTTTCTCAAGTCTCTTTTTGCCCGCGCGCGTTCTACCGCCCTTGCAGGCGCCGCTCTGGACGCCGCCGCGCCGCCGTGGCAGGGCGCTGGGATGGGATACAAGCACGATCTTCTCGCCAGCCGTGGCCCCGCCGCGGCCTTCGCCGTCATGGGGCTCTACTGGGGCGGCTTCGCCGCGCTGGTGCCGGCGTTGAAGCCGCAGGCCGGGCTCTCCGACGAAGGCTTCGGGCTGGCGATGCTGGTCTCGACCTGCGGCGCGGTGCTTGCGATGTGGCTGGCCCCGGTCGCCGAGCGACGGCTCGGCCGGCTGGCGCTGCCGCTGCTGTCGGTGGTTTTGGCCGGTGCCTTCCTGCTGCCCGGTTTCGCCTCCGGCTGGCTGGGCTTCGCGCTGGCGATGCTCGCCGCCGCCGCGGCGGCCGGGCTGCTCGACGTGGTGATGAACGCGCAGGTGGCGGGGCTCGAGGCCTCGGGCCGCAGGCCGCTGATGAACCTCAACCACGCGGTCTACTCGTTGATCTACGCGGTCTCGGCCCTGGGCACCGGCCTGGCGCGCGAGTTTGGCGCCTCGCCGGTGGCCGCCTTCACCGGGCTCGGCCTGGCCGCGCTGGTCCTCGTGGCGCTGATGCGCGGGGCGCCCACTGCCGCCAACCATGACGGCGGCGTCGCGCCACGCGGTGCGACGCCCTGGCGGCTGATCCTGCCGGCGGGGCTGGTGGTGCTGATCGGCTTCCTGTCGGAGCAGGCCACCGAAGGCTGGTCGGCGCTGCATCTGGAGCGCAATCTGGACGCAGGCGCCGCTGCCGGCGCCGTCGGCCCGGCGCTGCTCGGCATCACCATGACGGTGGGGCGCCTGTTCGGGCAGGGGCTGGCGCAGCGCTTCGCCGAACCGGCGGTGATCCGCATCGGCGCCACGGTCTCGGCCTCCGGCGCGTTGATCGCGGCGCTCGCGCCGAGCCTGTGGATCGCCTACGCGGGCTTCGCCATCCTCGGCCTCGGCGCCTCGGTTGTGGTCCCCATGGCCTTCGCCTTCGTCGCTGCCCGCTGCCCCGCGGAGCGCCGCGCCCAGGCGATCTCCCGGCTCTCGGTGATCGGCTATGCCGGCTTCTTCCTCGGACCGCCGCTGATGGGGCTGGTCTCGGGCCGCGTCGGCCTCGCCGCCGCCTTCGCCACGGTGGCGCTGGTCCTGCTGCTGATCCCGCTCGCCCTCATCCCCTGGATGCGCCGCTCCTCACCAGCCGCCTGACCCCCGTCTTCTCTGGTTCAAAAATACCTCGGGGGTGAATGGGCCGCAGGCCCAGAGGGGGCAGCGCCCCCCCCCCTTCTCTCTCAGCACGGTCCAGCGCCGGTGACTGCGACCCGGCGTCCTCACGCCTCCCAGTCGCCGGAGAAGCCCTTCGGGATCATCAGGATGTCGCGGTCGACCTGCGTGATGTCGGTGCGCCCGCAGAGCCCCATCGAGCTGTCGAGCTCCTTGTGGATCACCCGCAGCGCCTCGGAGACGCCCTGTTCACCCATCGCCCCCAGCCCGTAGACATAGGCGCGGCCGATCCAGCAGCCCTTGGCGCCCATCGCCACCGCCTTGAGCACGTCCTGCCCCGAGCGGATGCCGCTGTCGAGATGCACCTCGATCTTGTCGCCCACCGCGTCGAGGATCGGCGCCAGCGCCCGGATCGAGCTCAGCGCCCCGTCGAGCTGGCGGCCGCCGTGGTTGCTCACCACGATGGCATCAGCGCCGACATTGCAGGCCTCGAGCGCGTCGCGGGGATCGATGATGCCCTTGATGATCAGCGGCCCGTCCCACATCTTGCGGAACTCGCGGATGCGGTCCCAGTTCAGCGCCTGGTCGAAGCTCTCGGCGGTCCAGGTCGACAGGCTCGAGGGATCGTCGACGCCCTTGGCGTGGCCGACAATATTGCCGAAGAAGCGCCGCTTGGTCTGCAGCATCTCCAGCCCCCACGGCACCTTGGTCATCATGTTGGCAACCGATTTCGGCGTCAGCTTGGGCGGCGCGGAGAGGCCGTTCTTGATGTCCTTGTGGCGCTGGCCCAGCAGCTGCAGGTCGACGGTGATCACTGCCGCCGAGCAGTTCGCCGCCTTGGCGCGGTCGAACAGGCGCTGCATGAAATCGTCGTCCTTGAGCGTGTAGACCTGCATCCAGAACGGCGCCGAGGTGTTCTCGGCCACGTCCTCGATCGAACAGATCGACATGGTCGAAAGGCAGTAGGGCACTCCGAATTTCTCTGCGGCGCGGGCGGCGAGGATCTCGCCATCGGCATGCTGCATGCCGGTGAGGCCCACCGGGGCCAGCGCCACCGGCATCGCCACGTCCTGGCCGATGAGCTTGGTCGCGGTGGTGCGGCCGGTCATGTCGATGGCGACGCGCTGGCGCAGGTAGATGTCGTCGAAATCCGAGCTGTTCTCGCGGAAGGTCTGCTCGCTCCAGCTGCCGGATTCGCAATAATCGTAGAACATCTTGGGGACACGGCGGCGGTAGATCCGCTTGAGGTCCTCGATCTCGGTGATTTGGGGCATGTGGAGCGGTCCTTCCGGGCGATGCGGTCAGGTTTGATTACCAATCCGCGACAGTTTGCGCAATCTCCCGCACTGGACATTTCGCCTCCGCGGCGGGTTAGTGGCGGCAGGGAGGGACAAGGCATGCCAGCAGGAGGCGATGCGATGATCCTATGGGGCTTTCTGGCCAGTCTCGGCGCCGGTCTGATGACCGGGGTGGGGGCGCTGCCGGTGCTGTTCGGGCGCGAGATCACGCGCCGGACCAACGACATGATGCTGGGCTTCGCCGCAGGGGTGATGATCTCGGCCTCGTTCTTCTCGCTGATCCTGCCGGGTATCGAGGAGGGCGCCGAGATCTACGGCTCGACGGTCGGGGCGGCGCTGCTGGCGGCGGTCGGCATCGCGCTCGGCGCGCTCGCGGTCGCGGGCATCAACCGCTGGGTGCCGCACGAGCATTTCGTTTCCGGCCCCGAGGGCTCGGACCCCGGCGCGCTGTCGAAGCTCTGGCTGTTCATCCTCGCGATCACAATCCACAATTTCCCGGAGGGCATGGCGGTGGGCATCGGCTTCGGCGGTGGCGACGTCACCAACGGCATGTCGCTGGCCACCGGCATCGGGCTGCAGAACGCACCCGAGGGGCTCGCGGTGGCGGTGGCGCTGCGCGGGCAGGGCTACGGCCGGCTGCGCAGCGTCTGGTACGCGACGCTGACCGGGCTGGTGGAGCCGATCGGCGGCCTGATCGGCGTCGCGGCGGTGTCGGTCTCGGTCTACGTGCTGCCGGTGGGGCTGACCTTCGCCGCCGGCGCCATGCTGTTCATCATCAGCCACGAGATCATCCCCGAGACCCACCGACACGGCCATCAGAACCGCGCCACCACCGGGCTGATCGTGGGGCTGATCCTGATGATGTTCCTCGACGTGACGCTGGGCTGAGGCGAGGAGAGGCCGCAGGGGCTCGAGGAGCCGCTCCTCCGCCCGTTCGGGCGTCCTCGCCGTTTCCTTTTCACGGGGGCTCTGCTATGGCAGGGCCTCGAAACAATGGAGGCGTGACATGGCCCACAAGGTGTTCATAGACGGCGAAGCCGGAACCACCGGATTGCAGATCCGCGAGCGTCTCGAGGCGCGCGCCGATATTGCCCTGGTCCAGGTTGCCCATGAGCGCCGCAAGGACCGCGACGCGCGCTCCGAGGCCCTCGCCGAGGCCGACGTGGCGATCCTCTGCCTGCCGGACGACGCGGCGAAGGAGACGGTCGAGCTGGCAGTGCCGCATGGCACGCGCATCATCGACGCCTCGACCGCGCACCGGGTGGCCGATGGCTGGGTCTTCGGCTTCGCCGAGATGGCCAAGGGCCAGCGCGAGGCGATCGCGGCGGCGCAATACGTCTC
Source organism: Salipiger bermudensis (assembly GCF_019801965.1). GTDB lineage: Bacteria > Pseudomonadota > Alphaproteobacteria > Rhodobacterales > Rhodobacteraceae > Salipiger > Salipiger bermudensis_A. Next base: position 241,302 of record NZ_JAHVIA010000007.1, on the reverse strand, counting down.
CAACCCGGGCTGCTGGTCGACCTGCGCGATCGCGCTGATCCGGCCGCTGGTCGAGGCGGGGATCCTGGCGGCGGACGCGGCGCCGGCGATCTCGGGCGTGTCGGGCTATAGCGGCGGCGGCAAGGCGATGATCGCCGAGTTCGAGGGCGGCGAGACCGACGGCGCCTTCCTCTACGGCGTGTCGCAGGGCCACAAGCACCTGCCGGAGATCTCCAAGCACGGGCTGCTGAGCGCCGCGCCGGTCTTCGTGCCGTCGGTCGGGCAGTATGCCCAGGGCATGGCGGTTGCCGTGCAACTGCCCGGGCTGGGCGCGGAAGGCATTGCCGCGGCAGAGGCAGCGCTGCGCGCGGCCTACGAGGGCGAACGCTTCGTCTCTGTGGTCGCGCCGTCGGTGCACGAGCCGCGGGTGCTGCCGCAGCGCCTGAACGGCAGCAACCGTCTCGAGCTCTCGGTGCATGGCAATCCGGCGAGCGGCGCTGCGGTGCTGGTCGCGGTGCTCGACAATCTCGGCAAGGGCGCCTCGGGCGCCGCGGTGCAGAACCTCAACATCATGCTCGGCGTCGACGAGGGTGCCGGGCTCGAAGGGCCGGAGGCGCAGGCGGCCGAGTAGGCGGCATTGCGCCTGGTTGCGGACGGAGCAGGGGGCGCTGCCCCCGCCGCCACGGAGGTGCGCTTTCCAGAGGAGCGGGGGCGCTGCCCCGTCGCACCGGGGGCGCGCTTGCCAGAGGAGAGGGGGGCGCTGCCCCCGTCGCACCGGAGGTGCGCTTGCCACGGGGAAAGAGGGGGCGCTGCCCCCTCTGGGCCTGCGGCCCATTCACCCCCGAGGTATTTTTGAACCAGAGAAGATGCGGGGCCGCGCTAAGGGGCGATGCAGGCAATGGAAAAGGGGCGGCCGGTGGGGCGCCCCTTTGTCATGTCAGCGGTGGCGCGGCGCTCAGGCGCGGTGGGCGCCGTCGGCGAGGGATTTGACGAAGGCGAGGACCTCTTCGGTGGGCTTGCCTTCGGCCTGGGCGGCGACGATGGCCGAGCCAACCACGCAGCCATCGGCGACGCTTGCGATGCTCTCGGAGGTCTCGGGCGTGCGGATGCCGAAGCCCACGATGACCGGCAGGTCGGTCTTGGCCTTGATGCGGGCCACTTCCGGGGCGACATCGGCGGCCTGCGCCGCCGCGGCGCCGGTGATGCCGGTGATCGAGACGTAGTAGACGAAGCCCGACGTGTTCTGCAGCACCTTGGGCAGACGCTTGTCATCGGTGGTGGGGGTCGCGAGGCGGATGAAGTTGAGTCCGGCCTTCTGGGCCGGGATGCAGAGCTCCTCGTCTTCCTCGGGCGGCAGGTCGACCACGATCAGCCCGTCGATGCCGGCCTTGCCAGCGTCCTCGAGGAAGCGCTCGACGCCGTGGTTGTAGATCGGGTTGTAGTAGCCCATCAGCACGATCGGGGTGGTGTCGTCGCCGGCGCGGAAATCGCGCACCATCTGCAGCGTGCGCTCCAGAGTCTGGCCCGCCTCGAGGGCGCGCTGGCCGGCGAGTTGGATCGTCGGGCCGTCGGCCATCGGGTCGGTGAAGGGCTGGCCCAGTTCGATGATGTCGACGCCGGCGGCGGGCAGGCCCTTCACCAGTTCGAGCGAGCGGTCGTAATCGGGATCGCCGGCCATGACATAGGCGACGAAGGCTTTCTTGCCATCTGCGCGGAGCGCGGCGAATTTTGCATCGATGCGGGTCATGACTGTCCTTCCCTGATGGTCGCGGCCCCGGCGATCGCGGCCCGGAGTGTCGCGGCCCAGATTATCGCGGCCCAGATAATCGCGGCATGTCTGCCGGAATGGCGGGCGGAAATCAATAAGCTGCGGACCGCCGGAAGACGGGTTTCTTGACACTGGTCAAGGCGGGGCACAGCCTGAAGGGCGTAGGCCGGACAAAAGCCCGCTGGAGAAAGGCCCCCGATGAGCGCAACACCCCCCGAGACGGACACCGCCGCCCATATCCCCGCCGCCGACGACGCCATGGCCCCGGCGCCCGATGGCGCCGCTGCCGCCGCCCCGCGCGGGCCGCGCCGCCCCGCACCGACGCCGGACGAGATCCGGCTCGCCTTCGAGACCGGCGCCTATCCCTACGACACCAAGATGTCGACCAAGAGCTACGAGCGCCAGAAGGCGCAGCTTCAGGCCGAGCTTCTCAAGGTGCAGCTGTGGTTCCAGCAGACCGGCCAGAAGGCGGTCTTGCTCTTCGAGGGCCGCGACGCCGCCGGCAAGGGGGGCACGATCAAGCGCTTCACTGAGCATCTCAACCCGCGCCACGCCCGCGTGGTGGCGCTCAACAAGCCCAGTGACCTGGAGCGCGGCCAGTGGTATTTCCAGCGCTACATCGAGCATCTGCCGACCGCCGGGGAGATCGTGCTCTATGACCGCTCCTGGTACAACCGCGCCGGGGTCGAGCGGGTGATGGGGTTCTGCGAGCCCAACGAATACCTGGAGTTCATGCGCCAGACGCCGGATCTCGAGCGCATGTTGGTGCGGGCCGGGATCAAGCTCTACAAATACTGGTTCTCGGTCACCCGCGAGGAGCAGCTGCGCCGTTTCAAGAGCCGCGAGACCGACCCGCTCAAGCAGTGGAAGTTGTCGCCGATCGACAAGGCCAGCCTCGACAAGTGGGACGATTACACCGAGGCCAAGGAGGCGATGTTCTTCTACACCGACACCGCCGATGCGCCGTGGATCGTGGTCAAGTCGAACGACAAGAAACGCGCGCGGATCAATTGCATGCGGCATTTTCTTTCGACCCTGGATTACCCCGGGAAGGACCGCCGGGTGGCCACGCCCGCCGACCCGCTGATCGTTGGCGGCGCGGCGCATGTGATCCATCGCTCCGATCATATCCTCGGCACGGCGCTGCACCCGGACACCCGCAAGAGCGGCGGCTGACGCGGCGAGACGATGCCGCCCGGCGCGCCGCTCAGAGATGCGCGCCGAGCCAGTCCTGCAGCGGCGCGAGACGGTCGAACCGCTCGCGCAGGGTCGCCTCTGGATCCTCTGAGAGCGCCTCGAAGAGATCATCATACCAGAGCACGCAACCGGTGCGGCGCAGCAGCTCGGCGCGCGGATGGTCGGCAGCATAGGGCTCGGGCACGGTTTCGAGGGTCGGCGGGTCGAGCCGCGCGTCGAGCCGGCCGAGCAGGCTGGCCAGGCCCTCTCCCGCAACCCCGGAGACCGAATGCCGCCAGGCGATGGTCTGCTCGGCGTCGAACCCCATCACACCGGCGCCGGCGGTGGCGTATTCGGGCGAGAGGCCGAAATACCAGCCCCGACCGTCGGCCAGGGTCCAGACCGCGTGGAGATGGGTGTAGAACGGGGTCTTGTCGCTCGAGTAGCGCCCGTCGCGATGCGGGCGGAACAGCTTGCCCCGCACCGGCCGACCGGTGCGCTGTGTGAGCGTGTCGGCAAGGATATCCACCAGCCGCTCGCCCGGTCGCCTGACATCGCGATCGTAGCGCAGCTTGTTCCTGCTGAACCAGCCGCGGTTGTTGTTCTTGGCGAGCTCGGCGAGAAATCCGCGCGTGTGCGTCGCGAAACGGGACAGGTCAATCTGCGCGGACATCGCGCAACTCCAATCATGCAAAACAATCTGACTCGTAATCAACGACCGAGTTTAGCACAGACCTGCCGATCCCGCTGCACGGAACTTGCCAAGCGCGCGGGCGCTCTCTAATCCGGGGGCATGTTGCGCTGGAGTGCCTGCTTTCTGTTCCTGCTGCCTGCCGTCGAGGCGGTGGCGCATCCGCATGTCTTCGTCGACAGCGCCCTGCGCATCGAGACCGACGCCGACCGGCGTGTTACCGGGATCGAGCTGAGCTGGGCCTATGACGAGTTCTTCACGCTGCTGATCTTCGAGGATATGGGGCTCGACCCCGATGGCGACGGTCAGCTCACCGAGGCGGAGCTGGAGCAGCTCCAGGGCTTCGAGACCAACAACTGGCCGGCGGATTTCGAGGGCGATCTATATCTGGTCGCCGGCGGCGCGCCGGTGGCGCTCGGGCCGCCAGAGCCGCGCGAGACCCGGATCGAGGATGGACGCATCATCTCGTCGCATTTCCGGCCGGTGCCGGAGGTGCCGGCGCAAGGGCTGGAGATCAAGCAATACGATCCGACCTTCTACGTCTCCTACGAGATCAGCCGCGGCGTCGAGATCGCCGCGCCCTGCAGCGCCGAGATCGAGGCGCCCGACCGCGAGGCGGCCGATGCCTACGTGCAGGAAGAGCTGCAACGCGTCCCCGAGGACATGTTCGAGCAGCTCGAGGTCGGTGAGCAATATGCCGACCGGATCAGCCTGACATGCGATCCCTCGTCCTGATCGGCGCCGCCGCGGTGGTGGCGCTGGCGGTCTGGCTCTGGGGCTTCGGCGGCGCCGCGGTCGTCGAGGCCACCGCGGCGCAGGGCCAGCGCGAGGCGCAGGTGGCGATGGCAGGGGGGCTGCGCGCGCTGCGGGCCGGCGAGCCGGGGGCGCTCACGGCGCTGCTGGGTCTGTGCTTTGCCTACGGGTTCTTCCATGCCGCCGGGCCGGGCCACGGCAAGCTGCTGATCGGCGGCTACGGGGTCGGGCGCCGCGTGCCGGTGCTGCGGCTGTCGATGCTGGCGCTGCTGTCGAGCCTGGCGCAGGCAGCGGCGGCGGTGGCGCTGGTCTATGCCGGGGTCTGGGCGCTCGGCTGGGGGCGCGAGCAGCTCACCGATGCCGCCGAGGACTGGTTCGCCCCGGCAAGCTACGCCGCCATCGGGCTGATCGGCCTCTGGCTGGCGCTGCGCGGGCTGCGCAAGCTGCTGGCACGTCCCGAGCCGAGGCCTTCCGTGGCCCCCGATCACCTTCATGATCAACCTCGTGACGATCAGCACCCTCACAGCGATCATGAGCATGACCATGACACCGGCCCCCATCAGCCCCACGATCACGACGGCCATCACCATGCTCACGCTCATGGCGAGGCCTGCCCGAGCTGCGGCCATGCCCATGGCCCGAGCCTCGAACAGGTCGAGCAGGTCCACTCGCTGCGCGACGCGCTGGTTCTGATCGGCGCCATCGCCATCCGGCCCTGTACCGGGGCGCTGTTCCTGCTGATCCTGACCTGGCGCATGGGCATCGATCTCGCCGGCATCCTCGGCGCTTTCGCCATGGGGCTCGGCACGGCAGCGGTGACCATGGCGGTGGCCCTGGCCTCGGTGACGCTGCGCGAGGGAGCCCTCAGCCGGCTCGCCACCGGGCCCGCCGCGCTGCGGCTGATGGGCGGCATCGAGGCCGCCGCCGGGGCCATGATCGCCATCCTCGCGGCGCAGGTGGTGTTGCACGCGATCTAGAGCTGAACCACAGTTTCGCGGCTCCCTTCACGCGAGACTTGCCCGAGCGCGCCGGCGTCTCTAAAGCGCGATCATGAGGAATGAAGACACATATTGGGCCCATGCCCGCGCCATCCTGCTGCTTGCGCTGCCGCTGATCGGCGGCCATCTCGCGCAGCTTGCCATCGTGTTCACAGACACCGCGATGATCGGCCGCTACGGCGTTGCCGAGCTGGCGGCGCTGACGCTGGCCTCGACGGTGTTTTCGGTGTTCTTCCTCTTCGGCTCCGGCTTTGCCTGGGCGGTGATGCCGATGGTGGCCTGCTATGAGGCCGCCGACGATCACACCAAGATCCGCCGCGCCACCCGCATGGGGCTCTGGCTGTCGGCGGGGGTGTTCGCGCTGGTCATGCCGCTGCTCTGGCATTCGGGCAGCATCCTCCTGGCGCTGGGGCAGGAGCCGCAGGTCGCGGCCGATGCCCAGACTTACCTCCGCATCGCCGGCTGGGGGCTCTTGCCGGCGCTTGGCGTCATGGTCTTCAAGAGCTTCCTCGCCGCGCTCGAGCACACCCGCGTAGTGTTCTGGATCACCGTCTGCGCCGCCATTGCCAACGCGCTGGCCAATTACGCGCTGATCTTCGGCAACTGGGGCGCGCCCGAGCTCGGCATCCGCGGAGCCGCCATCGCCTCGCTGGTCTCGCACGGGCTGTCGCTGCTGGGGGTGATCGCCTATGCCCGCCTGCGCCTGCCGCTCTACCCGCTCTGGCAGCGCTTCTGGCGCCCCGATGTCGAGATGATGCGCGAGGTCTTCGCGCTCGGCTGGCCGATCGGCCTCACCACCCTGGCCGAGGTCGGGCTCTTCGCCGCCACCGCGCTGCTGATCGGCCTGATCGGTCCGGCGCCGCTGGCCGCGCACGGCATCGCGCTGCAGCTCTCGGGGCTGACCTTCATGGTGCATCTGGGCCTCGCCAACGTCGCCACGGTGCGCGCGGGGCAGGCGCGTGGCCGTGGTGACACCGAGTTCCTGATGCGCGATGCGCGCACGCTCTTCGGGCTCTCCATCGCCACGGTGATCATCACCGTCGTGGCCTTCCTGACCATTCCCGAGGCGCTCATCGGCCTGTTCCTGTCGCCCGACGATCCGCAGCGAGACACCATCATCGCCATCGGCGTGGTGCTGCTGCTGGTCGCGGCGTTGTTCCAGCTGGTCGACGCGCTGCAGGTCATCGCGCTCGGCATGCTGCGTGGCCTACACGACACCCGCGCGCCCATGATCATCGCGGCGCTGTCCTACTGGGGGCTCGGACTGCCGGCAGCCTACTTGCTGGGCTTCCCGGCCGGCTACGGCTTCGTCGGCGTCTGGTTCGGGCTGGTGATCGGGCTCGGGGCGGCGGCGGTGTTGCTGCTGCACCGCTTCCTCGTCCGCGCCAACCCGCGCCGCGTCGCACCGCCCGCCGGCGCCAAGGCCTGAGCCGCCGCTCCGCGCCTGTGCCGGGGCCGCGACGCTCTCTTGCGCTTGCACCGATCCGCGCCTAGAAGGCGGCCAACCAAAGCCAGAGGAGCCGCAAGATGGGATTTCGCATGGGGATCGTGGGTCTGCCCAACGTGGGCAAGTCGACCCTGTTCAACGCGCTGACCAAGACCGCCGCGGCGCAGGCGGCCAACTTCCCGTTCTGCACCATCGAGCCCAACGTGGGCGACGTGGCGGTGCCCGACGCGCGGCTCGACAAGCTCGCGTCCATCGCCAAGTCGCAGAACATCATTCCCACCCGGATGACCTTCGTCGACATCGCGGGCCTGGTGAAGGGCGCCTCGAAGGGCGAGGGTCTGGGCAACCAGTTTCTCGCCAACATCCGCGAGACCGACGCCATCGCCCACGTGCTGCGCTGCTTCGAGGATGACGACGTCACCCATGTCGACGGTCGCGTCGATCCCGTCGCCGATGCCGAGACCATCGAGACCGAGCTGATCATCGCCGACATGGAGAGCCTCGAGAAGCGCCTGCAGAACATCGTCCGCAAGGTGCGCGGCGGCGACAAGGAGGCGGTCCAGCAGGAGCGCCTGATGAAGGCCGCGCTCGAGCTCCTGGAGCAGGGCAAGCCCGCGCGCCTGCTCGAGGTCGATGCCGAGGATCTCAAGCAGTGGAAGATGCTGCAGCTTCTGACCTCGAAGCCGGTGCTCTACGTCTGCAACGTCGACGAGGACGAGGCCGCCACCGGCAACGCGCTCTCCGAGAAGGTCGCCGCCATGGCCGCCGCGCAGGGCAACGCTCACGTCGTGATCTCGGCCAAGATCGAGGAAGAGATTTCCCAGCTCGATGGCGAGGAGGCGGAGATGTTCCTCTCCGAGCTCGGGCTCGAGGAGGCCGGTCTCGACCGTCTGATCCGCGCCGGCTACGAGCTGCTGCATCTCGAGACCTACTTCACCGTCGGCCCCAAGGAAGCCCGCGCCTGGACCATCCGCAAGGGCACGCTGGCGCCGCAGGCCGCCGGTGTGATCCACGGTGATTTCGAGAAGGGCTTCATCCGCGCCGAGACCATCGCCTACGAGGATTTCGTGGCCTTGGGCGGCGAGCAGCCCGCCAAGGAAGCCGGCAAGATGCGCGCCGAGGGCAAGACCTACATGGTCAAGGACGGCGACGTGCTGCACTTCCTCTTCAACACCTGAAGCCAAGGGCCGGGAAGGGGCCTGACGCACCCGCCCGGCCGTCCTCGCGGCGCCGCCCCGGCACAAGGCGCGCGCCGGGACGCCCCGATCGCAAGGTTCAGCCCGCCGCGGTGGCCTCGATCTCGACCATGAGCCCGGGCAGGGCGAGCCGGGTGACGCCCAGCAGGGTCGTCGGCGGCGCCACCTCTGCCGCGCCGAACCGCATCCCCATCAGATCGAAGTTCTTCAGGGCCGCGTCCATGTCGGTGGCGAAGACCCCGAGCCGGATGACGTTGCCGAGCCCCATGCCGGCCTGCCTCAGCACCGCTTCGAGATTGTCGAGCGCGAGGTCAATCTGCGCCCGCATGTCGCCCGCGTGCTGCGGCGTGCCGGTGCCGTCCACCGCCGTCTGTCCGGCGACGATGAGCTGCCGCGCGGCGCCTTCGATGATCTCGGCCTGGTTGTAACCGAGCTTGAGCGACCAGTCCCACGGGTTCACTGCACTGCGTTTCATGATGACCTCTCCTTGGTTTCGCTTGCCGACCCATCGGTAGAGGCAAACAGTGCCAAAATCTGGCACCATTCGTGCTAGGCTCCCGCCATGACCGTGAGACACAGACAGGACGCCATCGTCCGCAGCCTGCGCCGCAATGGCAGCTCCACCATCGACGCGCTGGCGGCCGAGGTCGGCGCGTCGCGCCGCACCGTGCTGCGCGACATCGCCGCCCTGCGCGAGGACGGCTACGTGATCCATTCCGATGTCGGGCGCGGCGGCGGGCTGCAGCTCGACCCGCAATCCGTGCAGACCCATGCGCGGCTCACGGTCGACGAGGTGTTCGCCCTGCTGATCAGCGTCGCCGCGATGCGCGCCGCCGGGACCCTGCCGTTCTCCGAGCTGGCCGATGCCGGGCTGGCCCGGATCGAGAAGGCGCTGCCGCGGGACAAGGTCCGCGATTTGCGCGCCGTCCTGGGCTGCCTGCATGTGGGCCGGCTGCCGCCGCGGCAGGATCTCTCCGATCTGGGCCAGGTCGACGCGGCGCTGCTCCCGGCCTTCGAGACGGCCTTCCTCGCGCGCCGCTTCCTGCGCTTCGGCTACCGCGACGCCGGGGGCCGCGAGACCCGGCGCGAGGTCGAGCCGCAGGCGCTGCTGATCCTGCTGCCGATCTGGTATCTCGTCGGATGGGACCCGATGCGCGAGGATTTCCGCCATTTCCGCATGGACCGGATCAGCGCCCCGCATTGTGTCGAAGACAAGCGCTTCCGCCGTCGACGCGTGCCTTTCGAGGCAGACGTGTGCCCCTATGCAGAGCTGTCCAGGGGCCGGTCCTGAAAGCGCCCCTCCCCAAGCTCGGTGATTCTCGCAAGTGCTGCGACGCACAGGCCGCGCCAATAAGGCCCCCTGCCAGCCTCGACAGACCCGGTTCCCCAAGGTCCCGAGGTGTCATTCGAGAGGCAAACGCAAACCCGCCCCTCGACCTTTGCCTTCTTCTGGCTGAAAATATCCCGGGGAGCGCGAGGGGCAGCGCCCCTCGTCTCCGACGCCCCCACCAAGCGCAGGGCCGCCCGATGCAGATTTCCGCCAATCTCGGCTTCCTCTACGCCGACCTGCCGCTGCCTGCGCGCATCCACGCCGCAGCCAGCGACGGCTTCGACGCGGTCGAGTGCCATTTCCCCTACGACCATGACCCGGGTGAGATCCGCGCCGCCCTCGACGCCACCGGCCTGCCGATGCTGTCGCTCAACACCCGGCCCGGCGACACGGCGGCAGGCGAATTCGGCCTTGCGGCGCTTCCGGGGCGGGCCGAGGAGGCCCGTGCCGCCGTGGCGCAGGCGGTCGCCTTCGGCGCGGCGATCGGGGCGGGCGCGGTGCATGTCATGGCAGGCCGAAGCCTCAGGGCGGCAGGGTCCGAGGAGGCCTTCCGCGCAACGCTGGCCCACGCCTGCGATCTCGCCGCCGCGCATGGCATGACCATCCTCATCGAACCGATCAACACGCGCGACGTGCCCGGCTACCACCTGACCTCTCTGGAGCAGGCGACCGAGACCATCACGGCACTGGACCGCGACAACATCCGCATCATGTTCGATTGCTACCACCTGCAGATCCTGCAGGGCGACCTGACGCGGCGCTTCGAGCAATATCTGCCGTTGGTCGGTCACGTGCAGATCGCCGCGGTGCCGGACCGCGGCGAACCGGATGCGGGCGAGCTTTGCTATGCAAGGCTTCTCAAAGCCCTCCGCGAGGCGGGCTACCACGGCGCCATCGGCGCCGAGTACCGCCCCCGGGGCTGCGACACGCGCGCGGGGCTGGACTGGCTGCCAAGGCTCCGCGCCGCGCTGGCAAGCGCCTAGGCGGGCGTCAGCCCGGCCTTGCTCACCGCGTCGGCCACCAAGGCGCCGCGACCCTGGATCACCTGGCCCGCCAGCGCCATCGCACCGCGCGCCGCGTCTTCGAGCGGACGGCCGAGCGCCAGCCCCGCCAGCAGACCGGCGGCGAAGCTGTCGCCGGCGGCGGTGGTATCGACAACGCTCTCGACGCGCGTCGCCGGGATCACCTGGGCGCCGCTGTCACGCTGCCAGAGCAGAAGGTCGCCCGGGCCCTGCTTCACCGCCACCAGGTCGGCGCCCTGGGCGCGGTAGCGCTCAAGACTCTGCGCCGGGTCGGTGTCGCCGAACAGCACCTGCTCCTCGTCGAAGGAGGGCAGCACGATGTCGGAGGTCCGCGCCCCCATCATCAGGCCGGCGCGCATCGCCTCGGGGCTCTCCCAGAGCTTCGGCCGCAGGTTGGTATCAAAGGCCACGATGGCCCCGCGCGATCGCGCCCTCGCCAGCGCACCGCAGAAATACTCGCGCTCCTTGGGCGGCAGGATGGCCAGGGTGATGGCGGAGAAATGGATCATGTCGCGGCCCTTGAGCGCCGCATCGAGCCATTTCAGATCCTGCGCCATGCGCTTGGCCGCCGATTGTCCGCGCCAGTAGGAGAAGCTGCGCTCGCCATCCTCGATCGAGATCATGTAGAGCCCCACCGTCGCGTCCGGCAGACGGCGCACCCCGGAGGTGTCGATGCGCTCGCCCTCCATGTAGGCCAGCATCTCGTGGCTGATCGCGTCCTCGCCGACGCAGGTGGCGTAGCCCACGCCCCAGCTCTCCGGCAGCATCCGGCGCATGTACCAGGCGGTGTTGAAGGTGTCGCCGGCGAAACCGCGGCGATAGAGCCCGTCACCGGCCTCGGACAGTTCGACCATGCATTCGCCAATGGCGAGAAAGGCGCTCATTGCGTCACTCCTTCGTCTCCGGATGAGCGGGCGGGGCGCCCGTCAGCTTTCCGGCGGTAACAGTTTGCCGGGGTTGAGGATAGCCTGCGGATCGAAGGCCGTCTTCACGCGGCGCATGATGGCCACAGCGGCGCCGTGCTCGGCATCCATGTATGTCTGCTTCCCGAGCCCGATGCCATGCTCGCCGGTGACCGTGCCGCCAAGCTTCAGTGCCACCTTGGCGAGCGCGCCGGAAAACGCCAGCACCTCGGCGATCTCGTCCGGATCGCCGGGATCGAAGCGCAGGCCACAGTGGAAATTGCCGTCGCCGACATGACCGACGATGGTGCAGGTGAGCGCGCGCGCCTCGGCCTCGGCGCGGGCCGCGGCGATGGCCTCGGCCAGCCGCGAGATCGGCACGCAGACATCGGTGGAATAGGTGCGCTTGCCGGGGCGCGGGTCGAGCGCCCCGATCGCCGGCAGCGCACCGTGGCGCAGGCTCCAGAGCGCGGTGCGTGCCTCGGTGGTCTCGGCCTCCTGCCAGCCTTGCGCGCCGGCATCAGCAGCGATCTCGCGGAAGCTTGCCACCTGTTCGCGTGCTGCCTCAGGCGCGCCGTGGAACTCTAGGAAAAGATGTGGTTTTTCCGGCATGTCGGTGCCGCTGTGCAGGTTGAATCCGCGCACCATCATCTCGTCGACCAGCTCGATCCGCGCCATCGGGATGCCGCTCTGGATGGTCAGGATCACGCAATCGACCGCGGCTCCCACATCGTCGAACCGGCAGGTCGCGGCGGCGACCGCCTCGGGCTGGCCATGCAGCTTCAGCGTCAGCTCGGTGATCAGCCCCAGCGTGCCTTCCGAGCCCACCAGCAGGTGGGTGAGATCGTAGCCCGCCGAAGACTTGCGCGCCTCGCTGCCGGTGCGGATCACCGTGCCGTCGGCCATCACCGCCTCGAGCGCCAGCACGTTCTCGCGCATGGTGCCGTAGCGCACCGCCGTGGTTCCGGAGGCCCGCGTCGCGGCCATGCCGCCGAGCGAGGCGTCGGCGCCGGGATCGACCGGGAAGAACAGCCCGGTGGCGCGCAGGTCCTCGTTGAGCTGCTTGCGGGTCACCCCGGGCTGGACCACCACGTTCATGTCTTCCGCATGGACCTCGAGCACCTTGTTCATGCGAGAGAAATCGAGGCTGATGCCGCCGTTCACCGCGAGGTGCTGGCCTTCCAGCGAGGTGCCGGTGCCGAACGCCACCACGGGCACGCCGTGCTCGGCGCAGATCCGTACGATGGAGGAGACCTCTTCGGTGCTCTCGGGAAAGGCCACCGCATCGGGCAGGACCTCGTCGTAATGCGCCTCGTTGCCGGCGTTCTGCTGGCGGGCGGCAAGGGTGGTGGTGAAGCGCGGGCCGAGCAGCTGCCCGAGCGCGTCGAATGCGGTCATCTTGGTGGTCTCCTGCGCCGGGGGAATGCGCTTGCATTCGGTATACCAGCCGGTGACACTGTGGCAAGCAACTGCCGGAGGGGCGCGTCCCCAACCGGCCGGCAAGAGGGCGCGAAACGGCGTCGAGGGAGGAGGGGTCATGACCCGGAGCATCGTCATCACCGGCGCGGGCAGCGGCATCGGACGCGTCACCGCGCAGGCATTCCTGAAGGACGGCTGGCGCGTGGCGCTGGTGGGCCGCCGCGAGGCGCCGCTGCGCGAGAGCGCCAATGGCGATCCTAATGCGCTGGTGCTGCCTTTCGACGTTTCGCAGCCTGAGGCGGTGGATCAGGGCTTTGCCGAGGTCGCCCAAAGCTGGGGCCGGGTCGACGCGCTGTTCAACAATGCCGGCATCTTCACCAGGGGCGCGCCGATCGACGAAATCCCGGTCGAGGACTGGATGCAGCTCTGCGCCGTCAACATCACCGGCATGTTCCTCTGCGCCCGCACGGCCTTTGCCCAGATGCGCCGGCAGGACCCGCAGGGCGGGCGCATCATCAACAACGGCTCGATCTCGGCGCATGTGCCGCGCCCCGGCTCTTCGCCCTACACGACCTCAAAACACGCGGTGACCGGGCTCACCCGATCGATCAGCCTCGACGGGCGGCCGTTCAACATCGCCTGCGGCCAGATCGATATCGGCAACGCCCTGACCGAGATGGCCGCGCCGATGGCCACGGGCGTCAGGCAGGCCAATGGCGAGATCGCGGCGGAGGCGGTGATGGATGCGGAGCACGTGGCCAGCTCGGTCCTGCACATGGCGGGGCTGCCGCTCGATGCCAATGTGCAGTTCATGACCGTGATGGCGACCAAGATGCCCTATATCGGGCGGGGCTGAGCGGCATGGACGCGCCGCAGGAGACCCTTGCCGAGCAGATCGCCGCGCAGTTGCGCCGGGCGATCCTGTTCGGCACGCTGCCGCCCGACGCGCCGATCAAGGAGCGCGACACCGCCGCCGCCATGGGGGTGAGCCGCACGCCGATGCGCGAGGCGATCCGCATCCTTGCCAAGGAGGGGTTGGTGGTGCTGCGCCCGGCGCGCAGCCCGGTGGTGGCGCGGCCCTCGATCAAGGAGGTGCGTGATCAGGTGGTGGTGCTGCAGACGCTCGAACAGCTCTCGGCTCGGCTCGCCTGCGAGGCCGCCACCGAGGCTGATCTCGACGAGATCGAGGCACTGCACCGGCGCATTTCCTCGAGCTACGATCAGCTCGACGCGCTCGACGCCTTCGAGCTCGACATGAGCTTTCACCGCCGCATCGCGCGGGCGGCGCATAACGCGGCGCTGGCGCAGACCCACAACCGCTATCTCGCGCGGCTGTGGCGGGCGCGCTATCTCTCGGCCCGGATGCGGCACAACCGTGCGCGCGTCGTGGGCAATCACGAGATCATCCTGCAGGCGCTCCGGGCCCGCGACGTGGACGCGGTGACCCGCGCCGTCGAGGACCATCTGGCGAGCCTCGCAGACGACATCGCCGCCGCCCTCGAAGCCGAGGCGGCGGCCGCAGACCAGGAGGACGAGACATGAAACTGATGCGCGTGGGGCCGAAGGGCGAAGAGCGCCCTGTGGTGCTGGATGGCCAGGGCCAGATGCGGGATCTGTCCGGCGTTGTGCCGGATCTTGGCGGGCAGGGCGTGTCGCTCGAGGCGCTCGAGGCGATCCGGGGGCTCGATCTCGCGACGCTGCCGGTACTGCCGGAGGGGGTGCGCATCGGTGCCTGTCTTGCCGGCGTGCCCAACTTCTTCTGCGTCGGTCTAAACTACGCCAAGCACGCCGCCGAGACCGGCGCGCAGCCGCCGAAAGAGCCGATCCTGTTCTCCAAGGCGGCCTCGGCGCTGGCTGGGCCGAACGATGCGGTGACGATCCCGCCGGGCTCGGAGAAATCCGACTGGGAGGTCGAGCTCGGCGTGGTGATCGGAAAGACCTGCTGGCAGGTCTCCGAGGCCGAGGCGCTGAGCCACGTCGCGGGCTATTGCGTGGTCAACGACCTGTCGGAGCGGGCCTGGCAGATGGAGCATGGCGGGCAGTGGATCAAGGGCAAGTCGGCGCCGGGCTATGGCCCCTGCGGGCCGTATCTGGTGACGACGGACGAGATCTCCGACCCGCAGGCACTGTCCCTGTCGCTGGCGCTGAACGGCGAGACGGTCCAGGACAGCGACACCTCTGACATGATCTTCGGCGTGGCCGAGATCATCGCCTATATGAGCCGTTTCATGGAGCTGGTGCCGGGCGACCTGATCGCCACCGGCACGCCCGCGGGCGTCGGGCTCGGGATGAAACCGCCGCGCTTCCTGCGCGCCGGCGACGTGATGGAGCTGAGCGTCGAGGGGCTGGGCACGCAGCGGCAGGAGATGGTCGCGGGGTAGGGCAGCTTGTCGACGGTCGATCAGAGCCCGCGCGGAACAAGGCCGCGGGGGGCTGGTGTGAATGTCGAGGACGCAGAGGAGGTGCCTACGCTCCGCGTTTGAACCTTGCCCGCGCGGAACCAAGGCCGCAGGCCGCCTCTCACACATCGCGTTTCGCGATGTGTTGCCGGCGGGCATTTGCATGCAAACGCCGAGAGGCGCGCTATCGGTCATGCCGGAGGCAGGCCTTCGGCGTGACCCGCCCCCCGGGCCGGCGATTTGGTAGGGCTGGGCGCTGAGCTTTGAGGTCCTTCGGACTTGGCAGCGATAAGACGAGGGATTCCGAGGCAGGATCGCCTTCCCGCGGACCGGCGATGCGCGGCGGGCGTTACTCTTGCGATTACCTCGAACATCAAAAAGGCCGCGCCAAAGCGCGGCCTTTTCGTTTGTCCTGCGACGTGCCGAGGCGTCAGACGCCCCGGCGCTCAGCCGATCAGAAGTGCACCGAGCGGGTGGTCTCGGGGGTCGCGGCGGGCGGGGCGAACTTGGTCAGGTCGATGCCTTCCACCGCGCTCTTGTACTCGTCGGCATTCGGCGTGCGGCCGAGGATTGCCGAGAGCACCACCACCGGGGTCGAGGCGAGCAGCGACTCGCCCTTCTTCTCGGAGGAGTCCTCCACCACGCGGCCCTGGAAGAGGCGAGTCGAGGTGGCGAGCACGGTGTCGCCCTTCTCGGCCTTTTCCTGGTTGCCCATGCACAGGTTACAGCCCGGGCGCTCCAGATAGAGGATGTTCTCGTACTCCTTGCGCGCCTGGGTCTTCGGGAACATGTCGTCGAACTCGAAGCCCGAGTACTTCTGCAGGATCTCCCAGTCGCCCTCTTCCTTGAGCTCGTCGATGATGTTGTAGGTCGGCGCGGCCACCACCAGAGGCGCCTTGAACTCGACCTTGCCGTTGGCCTTCTCGAGGTTCTTCAGCATTTGCGCGACGATCTTCATGTCGCCCTTGTGAACCATGCAAGAGCCCACGAAGCCAAGGTCCACCTTCTTCTCGCCACCGTAGTAGGAGACCGGGCGGATGGTGTCGTGGGTGTAGCGGCGCGAGGCGTCGGCGTTGTTGACGTCCGGGTCGGCGATCATCGGCTCGTCGATCTTGTCGAGATCGACGACGACCTCGGCAAAATACTTGGCGTTGTCGTCCGGGGTCAGCGCCGGCTTCTCGCCCGAGCGGATCTCGGCGATACGCTTGTCGGCCTTGTCGATCAGGCCCTGCAGGGTCTGGGCGGCGTTGTCCATGCCCTTGTCGATCATCACCTGGATGCGCGACTTGGCGAGCTCCAGCGAGCCGATCAGGGTCTCGTCGTTGGAGATGCAGATCGAGGCCTTGGCCTTCATCTCCGCGGTCCAGTCGGTGAAGGTGAAGGCCTGGTCGGCGAGCAGGGTGCCGATATGGACCTCGATGATGCGGCCCTGGAAGACGTTGTCGCCGAACTGCTCGAGCATCTGCAGCTGGGTGGCGTGCACCACGTCGCGGAAGTCCATGTGGTCGGCCATCTTGCCCTTGAAGGTGACCTTGACGGACTCGGGGATCGGCATCGTCGCCTCGCCGGTCGCCAGCGCCAGCGCCACGGTGCCCGAGTCCGCGCCGAAGGCTACGCCTTTCGACATCCGGGTGTGGCTGTCGCCGCCGATGATGATGTCCCAGTCATCCACGGTGATGTCGTTGAGCACCTTGTGGATCACGTCGGTCATGGCGTGGTATTCGCCCTTGGGATCGCGCGCGGTGATCAGGCCGAAATCGTTCATGAACTTCATCAGGCGCGGGATGTTGGCCTCGGCCTTCTTGTCCCAGACCGACGCGGTGTGACAGCCCGACTGGTAGGCGCCGTCGACGGTCGGCGAAATCACCGTCGCCGCCATCGCCTCGAGCTCCTGGCTGGTCATCAGGCCGGTGGTGTCCTGGGAGCCCACGATGTTGACCTTGACGCGCACGTCCGAGCCCGCGTGCAGGGTCTTGCCCGGGGTGGTGCCAAGCGCGTTCTTGTTGAAGATCTTCTCGACGGCGGTCAGGCCCTGGCCTTCGATCGAGACCTCCTTGGACGGCGCGAAGACCGGGGTCGGCTCGACGCCGAGGGTCTCGGCCGCAAACGTCTGCAGCTTCTTGCCGAAGACGATGGCATAGGACGAGCCCGCCTTCATGAACTCGACCTTCTGCGGCGTGAAGGCGGAAGAGACGTCGACCAGCTCCTTGCCGTCCTCGTCGGTGAGCTTCATCGCCTTGGTGTCGATCTTCAGCACGGTGCCGGTGGCAACCGAGTATTTCTGCTCGAGCACCGGGTTGCCGTCATTGTTGAGGATCGGCTTGCCGTCGGCGTCGACCTTCTTGACCCAGTTCTTCAGGTCGAGACCGATGCCGCCGGTCACGCCCACGGTGGTCAGGAAGATCGGCGAGATGCCGTTGGTGCCGGCCACGACCGGGGCGTAGTTGACGAAGGGAACGTAGGGCGAGGTCGGCTTGCCGGTCCACAGCGCCACGTTGTTGACGCCCGACATCCGCGACGAGCCCACGCCCATGGTGCCCTTCTCCGCGATCAGCATCACGCGCTTGCCCGGGTGCTGCAGCTTGAGCGCCTCGATTTCCTTCTGCGCGGCCTCGGAGATCATGCACTTGCCGTGCAGCTCGCGGTCGGAGCGCGAGTGCGCCTGGTTGCCGGGCGAGAGCAGGTCGGTCGAGATGTCGCCCTCTGCGGCGATGTAGGTCACCACCTCGATCTCTTCGTCGATATCGGGAAGCTTGGTGAAGAACTCGGCCTTGGCGTAGCTCTCGAGGATGTCCTTGGCGATCGCGCTGCCCTCGGCATGGGCCTTGGCAAGACGGTCCATGTCGGCCTCGTAGAGGAAGACCTGGGTCTTGAGGACCTCGGCGGCCTGCTGCGCGATCTCGCCGTCCTGGTTCAGCGCAAGGTCGAGCAGAACCTCGACCGAGGGGCCGCCCTTCATGTGCGACAGCAGCTCGAAGGCGAAGGCCGGGGTGATTTCCTCGACCTTGGTCTCACCAAGGATGATCTTCTTGAGGAAGGCGGCCTTCACGCCTGCGGCGGATGTGGTGCCGGGCAGGGTGTTATAGATGAAGAACTGCAGGGAGTCGTCGCGGTGCTCGCTGCCGGCATCCTCGATCTGCGCGATCAGCTCGGCTACCAGCGCGCCATCGTCGATGGGCTTGGGGTGCAGCCCCTCCGCCTTGCGCGTTTCGATCTCATTTAGGTAGTCTGTGTACAAGCTCATGACGGTCCCTGCGGTTCAGTGTGGGCGAAGCTGGAGCAGCGGGCGCGACGGCGTCGAACGGTCGCGGCGCGCTTATTGTATGCGGCAGTATACGATTGAGGGCTTGCTGGCAAGAGCTTCGACAGCGTCAATTCGCTGCACCTGCATCATGTCATGGAATGCAGCCAAGCAACAGAGCTGGTATGTCCTCCTGCGCGCCGCCGGATCCGGCGACCGGGGGCCGGACAGGTGATCAGTGCAGCATTGCGACTGTCGCGCGAAGGATACGAGCCTATCCGAACCGTCGCCGGGGGCGATGTTGCGGCGATCGCGGTTCCCGCTGTCCAGAGTATTCGGAACCGACGAGTCCGATCTTGAACCGAGCCCTCCGGCCGCTTCAACCCGAGCCGGACATCTTCTCGAGGCGGGCAAGCTGCTTCAATGTCTGCTCAAGCGCTTCGGACAGCGTTTCGAGCCGGGACTGGTCTTTTTCAAATCTCTTTCCGATGCCTTCCGAAGCGTCATCGAGTACGGGTTCGCTGTTGGGCAAATCCTTGCGAATGCGCTCTCGAAGTCGATCGTTGCCAAGCTTGTCCCGCGCCTCTTCGGCGCGCTTCTTGGCCGCCTCCAATCCGGCTCCGGCCTCTTCGAGCCCAAGCCTTGTGTCGGCGATGGCGCGCGCCAGCAGCGGTCCGAGCGGAGTATCGCGCGCGGTGGCGCGCGGCGTCGCACGAAGGCCGGGTACGACCGGGACGATTACCGTCCCACCGCTGGCGAAATTATCGCGCGAACGCAGCTTCGGATTCAGGCGCAGGAGCTCGCGTTCGGCCCGGCGTCGCTGGGCCGGTGTCGCGTTCGAGAGGTCGAACAGGTTGCGAGCCAGCCCGGCGATGGTCTTTTCACGTTCGATGCGGGCGATGGTGAAGGGCATGGTGGTCTCCTCAGTCGATGACGTTCAGCGCGTCGAAGGGCGCCGGAAGCGGCCCGCCGTTCAGAAAGACGCCCCGGCTGGTCACGTTGCCGAGCGCGGTGACGCCGGACGATCTTGCGAGGATGCTTATCGAGATGGCGCCGGACCGCGAGTGAAGCACCGAGTTGTTGCCTGCGGTCACGGTGGCCCCGCCAATCAGCACGACCTCGCGCGCCTGCGTGTCTCCGCTCTGCAGGCATTGGTTCGCGTGACACCCAACTGCGCGCGCGGCCGGATCGACGGCGCGCACGACCGGGCGACGCACGGTCGCGGTGTTGCTCGTCTGGTTGCCCGAAAGCACGATCTGCGACAGCCGGCCTTTGCTCGGCGTGACGGCGAAGGATGTGGCCGAAAGGGCGAAGGTTTCTTCCGCCAACTCGACGAACACGGCATCGGTGTCGGACATGCCCGGAAGCGAGGCGGCATTGGCCAAGACGGCTTCGCCAAGCTCGAAATCACCGTCGCGTTCGGGCGCGCCGATATCGATTGCGGCCCAGCCGGTGAAGTCGTCGGTCCGTGCCACGGTGCCATCGATGCGGTTGCCCGATAGCGAGACGGTGCCGTAGGGGCGTCGGACGAAGATGCCGGTGGCCACAGTCTCGGCCCGGTCGGGGCCGATCTCGGCGATGCGGTTGCCGCCGATCTCGAGGCTTCCCACCGCCTGCGCCGCGATGCCGGCAAACCGGCGCCCATCGTCGCCACCGAGCCCGACGCCGCGAATGCTGTTTCCGACGATCTGCGCCGAGGCGGCGGAGAACAGCATGACGCCGGCACCGTCCGGGCTGCCGGTCGGATCGGCGATCTCTTCCACGACGTTGTTGTCGATCGCCACGTGACCGATCTCGGCCGACGGCTCGACGAAGATGCCGGCGAAACCGCAATTCCGCACCACGTTTCTCTTGATCAGCGCGGTGGATTGCACGCCTGAGATCCGAACGCCGCTTCCGGCGAAGTTCAAGACGCTGTTGCCGATGATCTGTACGTCGCCGGGCCGTTCGGGGACGAGGTTTTCGAGGATGACGATGCCGTCCCCCGGCTGTTCGCCATTGCCGCCGCCGATGCGGCAATCCTGAATGCGAAGATCCGACGAGCCGAGCGCGACCCCGTCCCCCGCGGCGATGATCGTCGAGCCCTCGAACCGGATCGAACCGGAGGGCAATTCGCCGAAGTTGATGCGGACGGCGTCGGCCAACCCGAGGGCGAGGTTTCGTTCGAACCGGGCCTGCGACAGGCTCAGGCAGGCGCGGTCGAACAGCATGGCGGCGCGGGCCCCGAAAAGAATATTGTCGCACACGCGCAGGTCGCCGAAGGCAGCGAAGGTAAGGTCCCCGTCCTCGTCGAGCCCGTAGGTCGAGCGTGCACCGAGCGCGTGCGCCCCGACGACGAAGCACTCCTCGACGATGGTTCCGAAGTTAAAACCGTCGAGCGCGATGCCAAAGTCGAACCGTTGCCCGGCGCCCGAGGCGGCGACGATGATGGCCATCCGGCGGAACGCGGAGAACGGCGAATTGACCGACGTCACTCCGTGGGCGATGGGAACATTGCCGTTGCCGTCCTCGCCGGGGGTGGCCAGAACGGCGAAATCCTCGAGCACGACATCGGTCGAGCTGTCGATCTGGATTGCGCCGCCGGGGCCCTGGTAGAAGAGCAGCGTTCCGATCCCCTGACCCCTGATCCTGAGGCTGGCGCGGTCGGAGATCGTGACAGGAGCGTCGAGAGCATAGGCTCCTGCATCGAGGCACACCGTACCGCCGGCGGTTTCGACCTGATCGATCGCCGCCTGGATCGTCAGCGCGCCGGAATTGTGGCCTTCGGCCGAGACGCAGACCGTGCAGCCGCAGCTTTCGGTCTCGCCGCCGCCCGGGAATTCTGGAGGCCAGTGGGTGCGACAATCGAGTTCGGAGCTGGGCATGTTGACGACGGCCAGGCGGGCGTAATGGCGCTGGATGCCCTCCGGCGGAGCGGCCGACAGCTCGTCGATCGTGGTGGTGGCCGTTCGGGCCGAGAAGCGCCAGTAATCCATGTCACGGAAAGTGCCGGGCCCTTCGGCGGTGGAGAACTCGATCGTGATGCCTTTTTCGAGATGGAGAACCGTCCCGGCGGGCGGGATCGGGATCAGACCGTTCGAGCCGGGGCCGAGATTGACCCATTCAGTGACGTTGTCGGCCTCGCGGATGACGTCATTCTGATCCCAACGGATCAGTCGCGGGCGGCGATCCGCGAACGTATCGCCTTCGTCTCCCGACGGAATTAGATCGCCACTCACGGCCGCGCCGGCCTCGAACGTGATTTCGCGGGTTTCGACATTGACCGTCGCGACCCTGAGGATCTGCCCTGATCGGTGGTTGAATTCGCGGATATTGTCCGTCACCTCGACCCAATCGTTGGGGGAGAAGCGAAGGATATCGTCGCGGCCGATGCGGCTGACGGTGATGCTTGCGGCGTCGCTGGCAATCGCTTCGATGGCGGCGGTCACCGAGGCGTTTTCGCGCGAGTACTTGAAATGCGTGGGCGCCACGCCGGCTTCGAGGCTGTGAAGCTCGACACGGTAAAGCTGGTTTTCGATCCCTGTATAACCGTCCGTGGGCGGAACGAGGCACGGGTCTTCGGGAGTGTCGATATCGATGGTCGAGGTCGTAAGTCGCGCGGTGGACGGCGCCCGTTGCTCGATCCAGCCGGGGACATCTTCGTCGGGCGTGGCGCAGGTTGTCCCGGTGCCGACATTCTCCAGAAGCCGCACCTGCCAGACAGTCTGCCAGCGGGTTGTGGTGTCGAGGCCGCCGAGCGCGGGATCGAGCAGCGACGGATCCTTGACCGGTGTCACCTCGCGCTGCCAGGCGACGAGATAGGCCAGATGGGTGCCGCTGGTGGGCAGCGCCGCCGGCGTGGGCCAGTACGGCTGTGCCTCATAGGGCAGATGCGGAGCGTCGGGCGGCGCTGTCAGTTCGTCGAGGACGCCGAGCCCGCCATCCTCGACCTCGACGCCCCGGTCCTGTACCGGGGCGGGGCGGTCGGGAAACCGACCATCGAAATTGGCGAAGCCATGGTTCTGAAGGCGCATTCCGTCGAGGTAGAAGCTTCCCGGGCCGATCGTGATTTCTCCGGCGTTCACTCGGATGCGGAAGCCCTCCATTGTCTCTCTCGGCACCACCGCCCGGCCGATCGTGTCGATGGTTCCGGCCCGGATCCGGCGCTCGAAAATCTCGACGAGCTCGTTCCAGTCGGCGTCCAGCACCGCTCGGCCCTGCTGCAGAAAGACGCCGGCGAAATCCCGCAATGCGTCGAAGCTGTCTCGGCTGTTATCTCCGCTCATGGCACTCTCCTCAGGTTTCGAAGAACAGCCCGGCTTCCAGCGAGAAGCGCAGGTATTCCTCCAAACGCACCCTCAGGTTGGTGATGCGTTGTGGCTGAAAAAGATGATGGTAGACGCCCATTTCGCTGCCGTCGGAAGCGCCCGCGGCAATCCCGGCCAGCGTGGCGTGCGACAGTTGGGCATAGGCAGGGCTGGCCGATCCCAGCGCGGTAAAGCCCGGAACCATGCGGCGTATCGCGTTGCCGCTGATCAGTGCCGCCTCGGCCTCCGTCAGTGCGCTTCCCTTCGCCTCTCGCGCGGTTTCGAGCGCGGCCGCGATGCCGAGCTGGGGCTGGCAGCGGAACCGTCTCGGGGTGATCGCGCCGAAGGGAACGAAGGAAAAGCGCATGCAGCCGGTCTGACGGCGAAGGGCGCGCACCGGCGGCGCGCTGTCGTTGCGTGCATGGAGGATGGAGTTGGACACCAGCGGGAAGCTTCGGGCCAGGATTCTGCCGATGACCGTCGAGGCGATGATGGTCAGCTCGCCCGCCGGCGTGCCCGGGGCGACACCTTCGATGGCCGAACCATCCGGGCTGTCGCCGCTATCGAGGGCGGCGGCGTCGACAATGCTGTCCGAGAGACGCATGGCGGCGGTGTCGGTCGCTCGCACCGGGCCGCTGATCGACCTCTCGAGCCGGAGCTCCACGCCGCTGGCTTCCACGACGAGGCTGGGAGCGCCGGGCGTGCGCGGCAGGCCGCGCCGGGTGAGGCCGCGACCGGGGATCAGCGTCATGTTGCGGAGCGTCAGCTCCCCGAGAGACGCGCCGTCGCCGTCCGGTTCGACGCGGATCTGCGGGCCGTCGAGGGTCAGGCCGTCGAGGACGACGCGCGCGTTGGGACCGCCCGAGACGACGATCTCGACATCGCCGCGCAGGATCGGGCGGAACCCGTCCGCCGCGCGGAGCACGACCTCGCGATCGGCGGAGGCGGTCAGCAGGACGGGCGCGGCGAAAATCTCGTTCGCGGCAAGTTCGATGATGCCGCCGCTCGCGATGGCTGCGAGTTCCGCATCGAGGTCGGTTGTCGGGTCGGTGATGGCGGTGGGCGTCTGATCGGTCGCCGGAAAATCCGCGGCGCGGCTGTACTCGCCGCCGCCGATCGTCGCGGGGAACGCGTCGGAGAAGGTGGTCCGGACCTCGCCGGGGTTTGCGTCGCGGAAGGCGATCCGGCCAAGCTCGGGATCCACCCGCACGTCACCGCCGTCGGTCGAGACATGCGGAGAGTGGTTCCAGACGCCCCCGACATCGGACAGGTCACAGGCTTCGATCTCTTCGATGGGCACAGCCACGCCATCGACAAAGATCTGGAAGGCACGCGGGTAGTAGAGCGCCTTGTTCGCATGCAGCGCTGCGCGCGTGATGTTGGCCGGAACGTGCTCCGGACGGGCGAGACTGGCGATACCGTCCTCGGGCAGAGGCGGGTTGACGAGCTGCCGCGGCGCGCCGAGCGGGTCGAACAGAAATCGGCGCGGGCCGACCCGCGTGGAGGGCACGTTGCTGTGCGGCCGGTCGAGAAGGCGCCAGAGGTGCAGGCCGATATTCGGGAAGTTATGACGGCCGCCGACGGACTGGCGGGCCGGCGATTGCTGGATCGATCGGACATCGACCGTGCGCGTGATCCTGTCGAAGGCCGTGGTGAGCGCTTCCAGTGGAAACGGATCATGCAGGTCAGGTGCCAGGGCGTGGTCCGGACGAACGTGGTTCATGTGCTGGCAGGTCGCGGTCAGCTGGAAGTATTCCACGACCTTCGCCGGCCAGCCCGTGACGTCGCGCGCCAGTTGCTCGAGGACCGCCGCGGTTCCCTTGCGGCGCCTGTAGCCGATGGTGTTGGCCACCTCGGCACGGGTTCCGACCGTCAGGCCCTCGATCGGATGCAGCGTCTTGTAGCCGATCGTGCCGCCGATATAGGGCGCTGCCCAGTCGGCGCAGGTCTCGATGAAGAGGTTGTCGAGCAGTTCCTCGATGCTCTCCTCGACGACGGCGCCTTCGCGCGCGATCACGGCAAGCAACTGGCGAAGCGGTTCGCCCTCCTCGGCATCCCGCAGGCGGAGAATGGAGGGTAGCAAGCGATAGAGCGCATCGGGGGTGACGCGGTTCATGTCATCTCCTCCAGGCGGACTTGCGACAGCATCAGGATCTCGGCCGGGTGCAGCGTTCCGCCGGCATTGAGCCGCGCCGTGCGCGAGACAAGACGCGGGTAGGCCCGGAAGCCGGTCTGGGGCCCGGTCTCGCGTCGCAGACGATCAATGTCGACGGCGACCACGCCGGCGACGAGATGCGCGACCTCGGCCACTTCCGACAGCGCCACAGGCTGCGCGAAATCGCGTTTGTCGAACGAGAAGGCGTCGAACAGCGCGGCCTCCAGTTCGCCCAGCACCACGTCGGCCTCGAAGGCTGGATCGACCTTGACGCGCATACGCAGGCGGAAATGGGCCGGCACGTAGCTGTGGAGCTCGAAGGACGCCAGCGGATCGCCCAGCTTGCGGAAGGCTTTCAGCAGGTTGTCATGGGTGGTCGAGCCGGGGGGCAGCGTTTCGCCTTCCTCTCCCGCCACCGTGACGATGATGCGCGTCTCCTCTCCGCGCCAGATCCAGCGCGCCTCGGCCTTCTCGATGCCGGGAAAGCCCAAGGCGAAGTCGCGGTAGTCGGTGACTGAAACGACGCGGCCGAGGGTCAGGGTGTAGAGTGCGGCGTTCTTACGGGCACTGGCGGTGCGCTCGGGATCGCTGCCGCCCGACGCGGGCAGCGGATTTCCAACCTCGCGCAGGCCGAGCGGGCGATCGAGGGGCAGCGTCAGTTGTCCGGCGCGCAGGTTGCCCGCAGCGCCGATGCCCTTCGAGTAGTCGGCGACGATGTTGTCTCGGCCGGCCATCGGGCGGGCCCCGGACACGCCATCGCCGAATTCGACAACGGTTTCGCCGGTATCGGTCAGCGAGGTCTTGAAAACGCGGGCGGATGCGCCGCGCTGGTAGAGGTCGGGAACTTCCTGCCATTCGACCCCGTCGACACGGAGGCTGAGCGTGCTCTCGACCCCGGTCTCTGTCGGGGCAAGCCGATGGGTCACGGGGGCCTGTTTCAGCTTGAACTTCTGGAACGGGCGCTGCGGGTCGCCGTGGCCGAGGATCTCGGTTGCGCCTTCGCCATGTGCGGCGCGGGCAACGTTGGCGTGGATGACGAGGCTTTCGCGGTCGAAGGCCGTGCCGAGCGCTTCGACAAGGTCGAGACGCTGGCGGGCGGTGCCGATGCGGACGGCCTGTTTCAGGACGGCGGCGACCGCGATGGTCTCGGCGTCCTTCGGAGCGGGGGCGGGACGGAAGGCATCGGCGGCTTCGGTTAAGGAGCCGCTGAAACCGGAGGCATTGCGCACCGGGAACCGCATGCTGCCACCGCCAAGGTCCTCCGGGGCATCGAGCAATGTCAGGACCTCGCCGCGCAGAACGCTTTGAACCGCCCCGTCCGCGTGTTCGAGCGTGCCGGACGGGCGTTGGAAGGCAACGCGGGCGCGCTTGCCGCGAAAGATCAGCCGGCGGTTCTCGGGCAGGCCGTCTGCCATGCCCTCGAGCTCGATCTTGTCGCCAGCGACCCAGTCGCTTCGCGGGACCTCACTGAAGTTCAGCTCGTCGCTTGCCCCATAGATGGAAGTGCCGCGATAGCGGCCCCTGTCGAACAGTCCGATGCGGTGCTCGGTATCGAGGTCAAGCCGGGTGGTCTTGCCGCTGATCGCGTAGGCGGCCCGCGAACTTTCGCGCGCAGCAGACACGCGGTAGAGCTGGTTTGCGCCGGCAGCCCTGCGTAGGACGACCCAACTGCCGGTCACGATGGATTTGTAGACCGCGTCGAGATGCACGCGCGACGTGCTGGGAAAGTCGAAGATCCAATCCGTGGGGGCACTTGCATTGCCGCCGATCGTCGAGGGCGAGTTGGCGTTGGTCGCATCGGAGAAACCGAAGCCGTCGCGCTGATCCGGGGTCAGGACAAGCGGATGGGGCGCGTTGTATCCGAAGAAGCTGGCGCGCTCGCGAAGGTGGAACAGGCGGAGCGACGGCTCGGGGCCGAAGACGGGAGTCCCGAGGTTCGCCAATGCACCCGACCAGGCGATCCGGGTGCGTTTGCCGTCGGCGGAGGGCGTGACCTCGGTCAGCCGGCGGAACTGCCAGCGATTGGAGGTCGCGTCGAAGCCGGGGGCGGTCGTATCCCACCTGTCGCGGTCGACGAAGACGACCGCATCGCCGGTTTGCAGCGCCGGGGTGCCCTGCAGCCAGGCTTCGGTGTCGTTGTTGCCCGGAAGCTCCTCGCGTCCGAGCCTCGGGCGCAGCGTGTTCCAGGCCACGCGAGTGAGGAGGGGGGCGACGGTCTCGAAGATCTGGGCATCCTCGTCGGGGCCGGGCTGGCTCTGGACCCGCGTGCCTTCCGGGACCTCGAGGTCGGTGACGTCCGGTTCCGCGCCGGGGGGATCGTCCATCAGGATGACGAGATCGGTTTCTGCGGCAGAGCCCGGGTGCAGCCGATAGCCGATCAGCCGGGCCAGTTCGCCGATCGAGAAGCGCTCCGTCGCGGTGCCCATATATGCTTCGTTGGCAAGGCGCTCCTGGTAGAAGGTCAGCACGTCGCATGCGGAGGCCCAGGCGTCGATCAGGGCGATCGAGAAGTCGTCATCGTCGCGCGTCCCGAGCGTCTTCAGTGCCGGGAAGGCGGAGGAGGACAGCGCGGTCTGCATCGACGCCTTGAAATCCCCATGCGTGCCGGCCCGGAACGCGATGGCCGTGAGATCGGGCCGGTTGCCCGAGGGCCGGACCGTCATGAGTTCGGCGCCGTCGCAACAGCCGCAGGCGTCGGCAAGCGGGCTGTCGGGGAAACCGATCCGGATGGGCACGTCGCTCATTTTCCCCCTCCCATCGTGATTGAGAACGTGCCGCGCTCGGGGAAGTTCGGGTCGTTGTCCAACTGGGCGATCTCGAGGCGGCCGAAGGTGATGCTGCCATCGAGGAGCGGCCTCGTGTCTCTGCTTCCGCGCCGGCGGAAGACCTTGGCCTCGACTGAGACGATGCCTTCAATCTCCATCAGCCGCGCATAGATCTGGCTGAGGTAGAGGGTCTGGCCGAAGCTGAAATTGTCGGGGTGGAAGAAGCCTCGCGAACCGTCGACAAGACGACCGGTCCCGAGCGCCTCAAATGCGGCGCGGTGGATCTCGGAACGGAAATGATCGCTTCCGGCACAGATAAACAGCTCGAGTTCGACAGCGACGAAGCGGGGGCCGTCGATTTCGAGATCGTAGCCCGCCATCCGAACGGTGTCGAGGAAGGCCCGGATCCCGGCTTCGTACTCCGCGGTGATCGGGCGCCCTTCGCGGCGGTCGACGGTGATGAAGACGGTATGGCCGTGGCCGTTCCAGCGAAAGCTGGCCGCCGCGCGCTGGACGTCGGGAAACCGTTCGGCCATGGCGGCGTAATCTTCCGGGGTGACCGCGCGTTCCTGCCGCCGATAGGCGTAGGGGGCCGCCTGTCGCACCTCCTCCATGCTTTCGGCGTTCACGCCGCCGGTCGCGGGAAGCGGATTTCGGATCGCTCGGATCGTCGCCAGCCCGGTGAAGGCATGTCGGATGGCGTCGCGTCCGACATTTCCGACCGTGCCGTTTCCGCTGCGGTATTCAGCGCGGAATTCCTGTCCCGCGTTCGGGCGCCGGCCGTTCCTGCCATCGCCGAGCCGCACGAACGCGCGTCCTTCGCGTTCGACTTCTACGACGATATGTTGATCCCCGGGTCGGCTTTGCAGCAGGTCGGGTCGGGTGGTCCATCTTTCCTCGTTGGCGCCGCTCCCGGACAGAAGCGTCACGTCCGCGCGGCGTGCTGCGAGCCCGATATGGGTTGCCGCGAAGGCGGATTGCGGATCTCCGAGCAAGGCGCTCTGCGTGATATCGCGGCGCTGCAACGCGGGACGGAAGCGTGGAGGCACCGGGCGCGGGGGCGGTTTCGCGCAAGGGTCGTCACCGTCCTCGCGAACCAGGAAGAGGTGCGGTTCGGGAACGCTGCCGAGGGCTTCGTCGCGGATGGTCTCGCCGTGATCGGCAAGCACAACGTTGCCGAGAGCATGCGAGACACGCCTGGCCAGGCCACCTCCGAGCGTCTCGTCGATCGCCGAGGAAATGCAAACCGGGAACGGCAGAGCGTCTTCTTCGGCCCAACGGATCTCGGTGATCGCGGTGCCGGTCAGCTCGTCGGTCAGCCCGTTCTCCACCTTTGTCAGCCGCACCGCGTGGCGTTTGCCGGGATCGGCGTCGGCCTTGCGGCCGGTTCGAGGACCGAGCCGTTCCTCGAAGATCAGCACGGCGCCCTCGACGAGGTCGGTCAGGTCTCTCTCCAGCGTCGCCCGGGTGGCGCCGCGCGGCAGGCAGCATTCCTCGTTGCCCCAGTCGTAGAAGTCGATGGCGTTCAGACTGGGAAAAAGCTCGTACTCGGCCATGGTCTCGAAGATCAGCGGGTTCCGGTTGCGGGCTTCGCGCTCGGCCTCGGTGCCCGATATGGTGGGTTCAACCCCGACCAGCCGGGTGAGAAACTGGGTGTCTTCGGGAAGTGTCGTCGGCGCGTCGACATCGAGCTGGAGCCAGACACGTGCATTCGCGCCGTCATGCATCCGGTAGTCCACGAGACGGGCATGCCGCCGGATCGACGAACGCAGCCGCGCCGAGGCGAGGTAGGCCTCCGTCGAGGCGGCGTCCTGGGCATAACTCAGCCGGTCGGCGGTATAGGCAAGCGTTTCGACCAGGGTCACGCCGAGATCTGCCGGGTTCCTCTCGCGCCAGTCCGGCATGATCTGCGCCATTCGGGAAAGCATCATCCGGCGGAAGCTCTGGTAGTCCTTCGCGAGGTAGGAAAATTCCGGCGACGCCTTGATGTCTTCGGGGCAGGGCACGGCGGGCGCACAGTCAAAATCGCTGGGGCATTCGACCTTGAACGAGAAATCGACCTGCGACAGCAGCCGGTCGATCTCGTTCGGCGGCGCAAGAGAGCCCGGCGAGGCCACGAGACGAAGCGTGTAGGTCGAGTGGTCCCCTGTCGAGGAGGTGCGCAGGACGAGCACCTGCTCGGGCGCGTCGAGCGTCTGCAGGTAGGTGTCGAGGCTTGGCTCGACCAGTGTCAGGTCGGGCGCATCGGCGCGCGTCCGCCAGAGCACGCTGACGCCGACGACGCGTTCGCCGCCGGTCAATTCGAAACTGTCCAGCGGCAGGTCGGGCGCCGTCGTCAGGAAGCGCAAGAGCAGCGTGCGCTGTCTGGGCGTGTCGACGGGGGGCTCGAGATCGAGCAGTTCCCGGTCAAGCACCTCGAGGAAATCGATACCATTGAGCGCGGCGCCGTCGGCAATCGCCTCGAGCACTCTTCTCCGTCTCTGGGGCTCGCAGCAACGATAGATCATGGGCCTGCTCCGGTGGTAAGCTCGACGCGGTGCTGCGTGCCGCTGCGGAGGATCCGGTGGACGATCGTGATATGCAGTGTCGCGTCCGCGCTGCTGGTTTCGACATCGATCACCTCGATCCGCTGACCGAGATATTGCTGAAGTGCGCCGCGGATCATCAACTCGGCCGCCGCGATCGCCTCGGAGCTCAGGGGAGAGAAGACCAACTGATTGATCCCGACACCGAACTCGGGCCGGTTCACCCGTTCGCCGGGCTGGGTGAACAGCAACTGCTCGATCAGGTCGCGTATGTGCTCCGCCTCGTCAGTTTCCGCCGTGCGGTCGCGGGGATCGAAGTGATATGGGAAATCGATCTGCATGGCTCAGGTCGCAATCACTCTTGTCTGGATCTGGACCGGCAGAAGCGGTGTGCCGGTCGGCTGACAGATGCTGATGCTGTCGGCCAATACGAGCGGCGTGCCTCCCGCGAAAACGCGGGTCGAGCCGGAGACGACGGTGGCGCTGACGCAGGGGCCGTTGCCGGCGGTGGGCGCGAAGCCGCAGCCGGCGACCGTGTAGGGCGATGCCAGGGTGACAACGGGCTGGCCCGAGACCAGCACGCGCGAGAACGGCGCCGAGGGCAACGCCTGGCCGCCATGCGAGCAGGTGACGGTTGCTCCGAGGTGCAGGACGGGGCCGGGCATCAGGGGTCTCCTCTTTCTCGCAGGGACATCATCAGATCACCGTGAGCGCGCCGTTGTTGACCGTGACCGTCGGTCCGGTCATGACGATCGACGCGCCCCTGCCGTTCTGGATGTAGATGCCGGTGTCGTTGACGATCAGCGACGCGCCGGTGGCCGTTTTCAGGACGATGCCACCGGTCGGTCCCGGCAGGTCGGTCACGGTGATCCCGTTCTGCAGCAGCGTCTGGATGGTGAAGGCCGAGACGCCGGGGGGCGTCAGGTTGTGCAGTGCAGGGACCTCGGCTGCGGTGCCGTAGAAGCAGCCGGACCAGATCGGATAGTCGGGGTCGCCGCGTTCGAACTCGACCCAAACGCCGGCGCCGATGGGCGGCACGGCGAGCTGGCCGGTCTGGATGCCGGCGACCGGGAAACAGGGCATGGCCCACGACGTAAGGGCAACAGAGGAGACGTCGGGAACGATCGCCTGAATGCGCCCCGTCAGAAGGGGATCGACATTGTTGATGACGGTGCCGCGATATTTCCCGAGATATTCCTGGGTCATCGGCCCTGCCTCCTATTCTGCGGGGACCGCGCTTTGGGTGGGCAGAAGCCCGTTGCGTTTCAATTCGACGCTTTGCTTGTAGGAGCCGCGCGAGATGTCGTGCGTCACGCTCTTGACGTAGTGTACGCCGTCGAATGCCTGCCCCGCGCCGCGCACGCCGATGAGGCTGCGGGCGCGAATGATCCGGCCATAGCGCAGGACATCGATCCTGCCCTGGCCGGTGACGGGGTCGGCATTGCGGGCTGCGTGCGCGAAGCCGCGCTGGATCGCCTCGGCGGGTTTCAGGCGCGCGGTGTCGGTCAGCCGGTCTATTCTCGGCGGCAGCGGCGGGATGGCGCCGAGCGGTGGATGGAACGGCGTGACCGGCGGTATCGGAATGGGGATGGGCGCCTTGGTTTCCTGATTGTGGATAAAGACGACCGGGATCGAGAAATCTTCCTTCGCGTAGGAAAATCGCAGCTCTTCCACGTTCGTTGCCGGGCCGCTGTCGACTGTCAGAGCCGGCTGCACCTGACCGATGCGTATCTCGGGCCCCCAATAGGCGATGCTGCTTGCCGGCGCCGGGCCCGGCTTGAAGAAAAACGTGTATCCGGCTTCATGCGCCAGCCGCATGACGTAGTCGTAGTCCTTGTCCTGGTGGCGCGGGATTTTGTCGGTCGGAAGCGGCGGACCTTCGAGCGAGGGGATGACCTGCGGTATGACTCCCAGCCACGCGTATTTTGCCAGAATGAGGTTTACGCGGGCGAAGGGCGGCATGGCGGGATAGGGCAGGCCGGAGAAGTCCAGAAGCGACATCGTCGCCGAGAGATCCTTGCCGATCACGCGGAGGATCGACTGCTCGCCACCCCCGCCCGGGCGGATATCCGTCATCGTGACGACGCCGTTGATCAGGTTGATCTGACGCCCCGACAAGGTGGCCACGAGGGCAACGCGCAGGATCGGTATCGCGCCGCCGCCAGAGAGCAGGAAGATGGTGTTCAGGGGCGAGTTCTTGTCGAGAGAGAAGGTCAGCTCGAACCCTGAAGGTGTCTCGCCCGAGTTCTCCTCGATGCGGACCGTCTGGATCGCCTCCACGACCTCGCGCGGCGCAGGAACCGGTACGCCCGGACCGAAGAGAAGCGACAGATCGATGCCCTTGATCACAATTCGTCCTCCGGCGGAGCGACACCTTCCGGAAGGGTCAGACGGATCGCGGTTCCGGGCTCTTCCAGATCCTCCGGGAAGACCCCGCCATTGGCATCGCACAGGCGCCAGAACGCGAGGGGATCGCCGAAGACGGAGAACGCCACGTGATCCAGCCGCTCGTTGCCGCGAACGGTGTGGAAACCGACCGTGGCGAACCCGTCCGGCGAAGGCACGATGCGGCGGCGCAAGTAAGGTACCGTTCGCCCTCCCGCGAGTGACGCCGTCGCGGTCGGGATGCCGTGGTAGCGACTGTCGGGCGGAAAATCCGTCGCTTCGACGACGCCGGCCTCGAACATGGCCTGAATGGGGTTCTTCATGGCAGCCCTCCGATCCCGAGCGTGGTTAATTCACCGGCGGAGAATTTGCGGGCCAGACTTTCCTTCGACCTGAGATAGGCCAGGAAGAGCCCACCACCGCGATGCCTGAACCCGAGATCGTCGACCGACAGGACCCGAAGCGACACCGACAGACGCGCTCGGATCGGGTTCAATGCGGCGTCGAAGAACTCCTCTGTTATCGACAGGCTGGTCAGGCGCACGGGCACGATCCGGTTCCGTGACCAGACGAAGATCGAGAGCGGGGTTTCTGCCGGCGCGATCTCGAAACTGCCCGACGCGCCCTGCCGGTTCTGTCGTTCCAGTTGGGCAACGGTCGGGTAAAGCATGGTTTCCATCGCCGCCAGCGCGGGGAAGATGCCGCTTTCACCGGCTTCCGGGAAATCGTCCGGCTTCTCAAGCTGGTCGGTCGCGTCGATCTCGGCCTCGAACGTGATGGTCTCGATGGCCGGTCCGGTCAGCCGCAGCGGCTGCGACCGGTCGGGTTCGTCCGCGACGGACTGTGCTTCGATGGTCCGCTGCAAGGTCTCGGCGGCGTATTGCAGCGTGATGATCCGATCAACGGCACCGCTTTCGGGATCGATCAGCACGAGGCCGGCGCGCGTCAGGCGGGGAGATCGTGGGAAGCCGGTCAAAACAGCTCCTCCACGGTCTCGTCGGTCAGTTCGACATTCATCTCGAAGCTGCGTTCATTGGCGTAGGGGAGGCCCACGCCGATGCCAACGGTGACGGTGACAGTCGCTTGCGTGGCGCCGGCGGCGTGGAGCTCGCGCAAACGCGCGCGTGTCGCGTCGCCCAGCACGGCGCGGTGCTCCGTGTTGCCGACTGCGAATGTCGGGTCGGCCGCGAGCGGCAGCGACACGCCACCCGTCTCGATCTGCCAGTCGAACTCGAAGCCACTGTTCTCGGGAACCCCGTCGAGGGAAAAGCGCTCGTAGTCAATGTCCTCGCCGAGATAGATCCTGTGTTGCAGCGCGACGGCGAAGGGATGGTCGAAGGTGTATTGCAGGCGCAGGTTCTCGCCCCTCTGGCCGGCGGCGCGTTCGGCCAGCGTTTCCCCTTCTTCCGCGCCCTCGAGATGGGCGAGAAGCTGCACGAAGCAGGCATAGGAGTCCGCGGTGTCGAGAAGGTCGGCCTCGGTCAGGCGGGCGGTGCTTTTCTCTGCGGACGGGTCATACTGTACGCAGTTCGAGCCGAAATAGCCGTGGTCGTCGACCCCGAGAAACAGGTGCGCGGCCTCGTGCGTGATCAGGTTGCTGCGCTCCGCCATGCTGTCTTGGCGCAGGAGGTTCTTGTCGTTGGGAGCGGTCTCGCCCTCGGGGATGTCGACCGAATAGTCCCGCTCCGGCATGAAGCAGATCGAGATGCCGCGGGCTGTCGTGTTGAAGCCGGCGTAGCCTAAAATGTCCGGCTCGCGGCAGCGCGAAGCCCTTTCCTCGCCGTGGTCGCAGAAGTAGCGCACGGTCGAGACGTGGCGGCGAATGCCTGCCAATTGCGAGCGCAGCAGGGTGAGCCTGTCCGGGTCCGGCTCCTCGGAATGGAAGGCGAGAAAATAGGCATTGCGGACGGCGGTGGCCTGGTCGGGATCGCCAAGGATCTCGAGCGCGCGACCGAGATCCGCTTCGGCGGCTTCGACCGCCCCTGCAATGGCATCGGCCTCCTCCTGAGCGCAGCCGACATTGTCTTCGGGCCGGGTCAGATCCTCGGCAGCGATTCCGAATGCCAGCAGGATGCGGTTCAGCCGGGCCTGGTTTTCATCGTCGACATCGCTGCGGAGGGCGTTTGCATCAAGTGCGTTGGGGGACTGGAAAAACTGGTGGAACTCGCCGGGATTGGTCGTGGCCAGAAGATTGATGATGGCGTTCTCCTCGTCGCCGAGGGTTGCGCCATCCTGCATGTCGAGGATCAGGATCTTTCGCAGCCCGACATCGCTGTCGTGACCGAGAACCTCGGTTGTGCTGCGGTCGATCCTGCCGGCGATGGCGAGCGCCTTGTTGTCGCTGTCGTAGTCAAGCTCCGGGCCGCCGATCTCGGCGACATGGTCGAGGTACCCCTGCATGTCCTCTTCCGAAATCGACGCGCCGAAAAACAGCGCGATGTTGTGGAAGAAGCCTCCCGCGGTGCCGCCAGCCTCGCGCTGGAGCGTGCCGGACGCACCGGTCTGCTGCAGCGTATGCGTGATCTCATGCGCGATGAGACGGCGCCCCTCGGTGGTGCCGGGGGCATACTCGCCCGGGGCGAAGGCGATGTGATTGCGGTGCGTGAAGGCGCGTGCCGAGATGCCTTGCGCGGCCCGCCCGGCACGGATGTCGGTATGGAGCCGTACCGCCGAGAGGTCGCGCCCGAACCTCGGGTCGAAATATGCGCGTTCATTCGGGGAAAGCGGCGTGCCGCCGGTCTGCGTTGAGGCGGCTGCCGCCAAGGCGGCGGAACCGCCGGGGGCGCCGGCCGTGCTGCCGCTGCCGGCCCGTTGCGCCAATGGCGTCACCGGGCTGACACTGGCGGGCGTGGGCGCGGTATCGGAGACGACGCTGTCGGCGAATTTGTCCGCTTCGCGCTCGAAACGGTCGCCCGGCGCATTGACCGTCAGCTTCGCCTGGATCTCATCGGTTTCGTCGGCGCAACTGCAAGATCCACTTCGGGCTCCGCCGCAGGCGCAGGCGCGTTGCAAAAAGACGTCGGAGTGCGGCGCGACGCAGGTTGCGGTCGGGGCCTCGAGGGCCGGGACGGCGCTTCGGGCCGTCATTGCCCCAGATCCCGGATGAGGTTGGCGTAGGAGTCCGCGTTATGCTGGGCCGTGTACGCGTTTGGAGGATAGTCGGCGTTGCCCTCATAGGCGACATCGCCCATGGACTCCCAGGTGTGCATCATTTCATGGATGGCGACGGTCGCGCGCAGCCGGTTCTTCGAGGTTTCCCCCGGTTCGGCAAAGAAGGGCGGGCAGAACTCGTAGCAATTGTTGCCGGCGCCGCGCTGCGCTCTGGCGTAGACGTCGCCGTCGTCGCTGGGACACTCCGTGGGACAACTCGGGCAGATGATGGCTCCGAAATGGCCCGGCAACCGGTCGATCACGGACAGGACGAGATCGGGCGTCGGGCGCAAGGGGGCGCCCTGTCCAGACGGCCAGGAGAAATGGCGTCGCAAGGCGGTCGCAGCCGGGGTGCCTCGCCGCTGCTGGGGTGTCGAAGAGACGTAGCGTCCCATCTTCGCCGAGGCTGGAGCGATCCATGTCGCGGCCAAACGGAAGGCCGCCTCGATCATGCCGGTCTTCTCATCGTCGCAGCGAGGCCGCGTGCTGCATGGACAGGTTTCGTCCTGGGCCTGCTGGCGCTGGATCTGTGCGTCGCCGGTGCCGTCTTGTCTGCGCGAGGGATGCGAGATCGCATGCGCCATATGCGTGCGGCGCGCCTCCGCTCCGCGGAACGGGGCATGGCCCGCCGTAGAGCTCAGACACGCCTTGTCGGACAGCCTTTCGACAGTGCTGGCGGTCGGACCGGTCGGAATTGCACATTCTCGCACGGGGACCGTCATGGTTTTCGGGCGGGCGAAGGTTCTCATGCCAGTGGCCCCGCGCCGTTCTCGGGAATGTCCTCGGATGGCTCGAAGAAAGCCAGGGCGCTGTCGCTGTGCTGTGGTCCGACGGCGCTGGCAGACGAGTCGCAACGCTCAGAGGTCCGGCGATTGCGGCGGGCCCCGGAGGCCGAGGGATAGCACTGGCGGCCGTTCCATTCGTCGTTCACCTGCACCGGCGTGCCGATGGGCGCATTGTCGTAGATGATCTCAGATCCGGTTTCACTGGTCCGGACGCAACCGTGCGACGCGGGGAAACCGGGGCGGGGGCCGGTGTGGATGGCGATGCCGCGTCCGAGAGAGTCGGCGAAATAAGATGCATTGTGAGCCCAGCTCGTGTTGCCGAGCTGGCAGCGCGGGTTTCGCGTGCTTTTTCGGTCGATCGTCCAGCCTGATCCGATCGGTGTGCAGAGGCTTCCGCCCGCCCGGCTGTCTTCGCGCTCGTTGCAGCAGCGGTTGCACCGCCCGGCTCCGGGAGAGATCGGAAACGTCGAGGGCAGGGCCCGCGTTTCGGCATTCGACGTCTCCCAGGTGATCGAGAGGCCGGCTCCCATGTCGTTCATGTCAACCTCGATCCGGCTGATCCGGCTGCCTGCAACGGTCGTATCGTCGCGGCCGCAGACCTGTGCGGCGGGTTGTCGTTCCTCGGGAGCCTCCTCGGAGGGCGCGTTCTCGCCGACCCAGACCTGCACGACGAAGACGCTGCCGCTTGGATGCACCCGATAGGTCCTGTCCGGATGCTGCTCACGAAGCTGCCGCATGCGCGTCTCGGCACCGGGGCGATCGGTGAAGGCTTCGCGCCGCTCACCTGTCACGACATCCTCGAAGGCGCGCTGGATGACGTCTTCAGGGGCGCGGTGAACCGGCTGTCCGGCGGATCCCGATTGCTGCATCGTGTGCGTGATCTCGTGTGCCATGAGGCGGCGGCCCTCGGGGCTGTCGGGCGCGTATTCGCCCGCGGCGAAGGCGATGTGGTTCCGGTGGGTGTATGCACGGGCGGAAATGCCGCTTGCCGCACTCTGCGCCGCCGCGTCGGTGTGAAGACGCACGTCGGAAAGATCGCGCCCGAAGCGGGGTTCGAAATAGCATCTTTCGCTGGCGGAAAGCGGCGTGCCGCCCGAGCTTGCGATCGTCGCTGCCCGGGCGGCCGCGTCGGCGCCCGGAGTTCCGCCAGCGCGCTTCGTCTGCACCTCCTCCTCGTCTTCCACGTCCCCCCCGGGCGCACGCTGGACAAATGGCGTGATCGGGCCGAGGGCCGATGCCGTGCGGCTGTCCGAGACGACGGCGTCGGCCACCCGGTCTGCCTCGCGTTCGTAACGGTCGCCCGGCCTGTTGACCGAGGGCTTGGTCTGAACGTCCTCGAAATCTTCATCCTGTCCGCAGGAGCAGGCCCGCTGGAGATCTGCGGTCGGTGCCGTGCCAACCGGAAGGCGGCTTCTGCTGGCGTGGACACCGATCATTTCGACACCGCCTTCGCGGTCGAGGCCGCCACTCTGGACGCCAGCGATGACCCCTCGGCGGGAACCTGATCGCGCATCGCCTCGACCGAGCGCGATGCCGTGTCCTGCCAGCCGCCGGCTGCCAGGCGTTCGGCGACGGCGCGTTGCAACTCGCGGCGGATGTCCTGTTCGGTCAGCTCTGCCGTGTCGGCGACGATCCGGTCGATCTTTATGGTGACACGTCTGCTCATTCGAAGGCCCTCGCTTCCGTCGGCGTAAGCGACTTCTCGAGTTTGGCGTATTCCCGAGCAGCGGCGCGCCGGATGGTCTGCATGGTGACCTTCTCGCCGGCGCCAGCGGCGAGGAAACTGGCATTCAACGCAATCGAGCGGATCGATCCGCCGGTGAGGTTCAATTGCGAGAGCTTTTCGAAGTCCAACCCCTCGAGCGGAGTTTCCGCCGGGAAGATCCGTTGCCAGATCGCCTGCCGCGCGCGGGCGTCCGGGAAGGGAAAGGAGATCGCATAGCGCAGTCGGCGCAGGAACGCCTGATCCAGCGAGGATTTCTGGTTTGTCGTCAGGACGGCGAGCCCGCGATAGGCCTCCATCTCCTGTAGAAGATAGCTCACCTCGACATTCGCGTAGCGGTCATGGCTGTCTTTGACTTCGCTCCGTTTGCCGAACAGGGCATCGGCCTCGTCGAAGAGCAGCACGGCTCCGCCCGCGTTCGCCGCGCTGAAAATGCGCGACAGGTTCTTTTCGGTTTCTCCAATATACTTGCTGACGACCTGGCTCAGATCGATACGGAAAAGATCGAGGCTCAGGGACTTCGCGAGGATTTCCGCGGCAAAGGTCTTCCCGGTGCCGGAAGAGCCGGAGAACAGCACGGCTGTGCCGAGCCCCCGAGCGGTCTTTGTCTCCCAACCCCAGTCTTCGCGGACCGTCCAAAGCTCGAGCACATGGGCCTCCAGATCCCGCAGGATCGAGGTCTGACTGTCGGGCAGAACCAGATCGGTCCACCCGGCGCGGGTCGAGACGCGCTCAGCGACATTGTCGAGACCACGCCGTGCCTGGCTGCGCGCGGCAGCCCAGACCGGCTCGTAGCCGTCGCGCGAGGTCATGCGAGCGAGGCCGGCGGCGGTGGCGATGCCAGAGGCGTCCAGCGTGAATTGCTCCGCCAGTCGCTCGAGGCTGCGCGGCTCCATCGCGGCCGCGTCGTCGCCGAGCTCCCGCTGCCAGATCGCCAGGCGTTCGCTCCGGTCCGGGCCCGACATGTCGATCCGGATGCGGGGCGCGCGCTCGGGCATTTCCGGGTCGCGCGCGGACAGCATGGTCGGTCCGGTTATCCGCTCGGCGAAGCGCGCCGCCCTTGTCGAGGTGTCGTCGTCGGCCTCGATGAGCACGGCTGCCCGGGACAGCGCGAGCTCGCGATCGATCAGGATCGCAAGCGACGCCCGCTGCGCCCATGTCTCGGGAATGTCGCTGGCATCCAGGCGGTAGAGCATGCAGCCGTTCAGACGGGCCGCTTCGGATGCAGCGCGTCGCTTCGAGAGGCGGTCGGGCCCGGCAAGGGAAATGACCGGCAGGCGCGGATCTTGGCGCCAGATCGCGGCGAGGCGCGCAGCGTCCGGTTCGCCCTCGGCGGGAAGGGCGACCGCCTCTAGAATGCCTTCCAATCGCGTGTCGCGATACGTCGCACCGAGGATGAAGTGGAGGATGCGCTCATCGGCAAGAAGGGGACGGCGCGCATACGATCCGGTTCCGATCAGGCTGAGCAACCGCCAGTGGCGCAGGGGCGCCTCTGGGCAAAGCGCCTCCCAGGCGGTGGGATAGATGCGCTGGAGAAAGGAGGTGTCGACCTCGGCCGATCCATGGGTTTTCGCGATCTCGGCGGAGAGGCCCTGGTCGAGATCGGCGCCGACGACCATCGCCATGATCTCGACCTCGGTCTGGTTCAGAAGAAAGATGCGGGCCAGTTCCGCGAGCGCAGGGTTGGAGGGCAGGGGCCGCTCCGGCTGCGGAGCACCCGCAGCACTCGCCGCAACCTTCCGTCTGAGTGCGCCGAAGACGGCCGACAGATCGGTGCTGTCTGGCACCTCGCGTGCTTCGATATGGGGGAGCGGCGCGGTCATGGGATCGTCACGCTTTGGAGGACCGGCGGCGTTGCCTGCTTGTCGATGACCGGGCTGTCGATGCCATCGACCCGCAGCCGCACCGGATGACGGCTGTTCGAGACGAGGTCGGTATATATCTGGCTGACGGAGTCGATTGCCGCGACGGGGGCTTCCTGAACCGTCATCTCGCGTCCAAGCACGATCGCGACGGATTGACCGGGCCGGATACGCGGCGAGCAGGACATCGAGATCTCGATGCCGCCCGGGACCGTCGCCGCAGAGGGGGTTATTCGCGGGGCGAGGATCACCGCAAGGGCATTGCTGATTTGCGCGCGGCCGTCGCGATCGGTCACCCTGACGTCGACGATGTAGGGGCCGATCCGCCATGTGCCCGGATCGTACGCCGTTCCCGCGCGGGGATCTGCAACGGTCAGGGGCGGGCCGTCGGGCAGGCGGATGGTCAGCTTGTCAGCACCGACGGGATCGATTGGAACCATTTCGCGTATCTCGCCCGTGGCCGCGCTGGAAAAACGGACGACGGTCTCGCCGCCGGACAGGGCCAATCCGAAAATCTGGACGTCGCCGCCAAGCCGCATCACTTGCTGGCCGTCCGCAGGCTCGATCGAAACCAGTGTCGGAGACGTCGTGCCAAGGCCCGGGCGCAGCAGGATGCCAGGATCGCGGTCGGTCATCGGATCGACGGGCCCACCGCGGCTCAGCACCGGAAGCGCCGGCTGGACCGGCACCTCGCGCTCGATCAGCACCAGTGACACGTCGTAGGCGACGGTCGTCCGGTAGCTTGCCTGCAGGGCGGTCCACATCTTCGACGTGTCGTCCATGGAGAGCGTATGCGGGGTGATCTTCAGTAGCTCGATCTGGTCGGCAAGTTCGGCTGGATGCGGCAGGTCGGGCGCTGGCGGGATACCTCCGATGCCGCCCTGGAGAAGCTGGCGCACCTGCTCGCGAGGCAGGATGGTCATCTCGTTGAAGAACTGCATGGCATGGCCAAGCAGGATCTCGGCGTGCAGTTCTTCCGCGGCCAGTGCGGTCAGGATGTAGTGCAGATCGAGCGCCAGCCGCGGTCGGCACTTGAGGGTTCCATCCGCGCCACGCGTCGGCAGATCCGCGTTGCGGAGGGCGGCGTTCGGCGTCACGCGATGAAGGAACAGGTTCAGCTGGGCATCCTGCGCCGTCGGATCCTCGCTGACCACGCGATCTGGCGGCAGGGCGGTGACGGTGAAACTCCCGCCGATCGCGGCATTTGCGTTCCAGGCCACGAGCGCATCGTTCAGCATCTCCTTCAGGAGATGGGTGACCGACGCGATGGCGAGGACGTTGCTCACCGTTCCGCCCCCTTCAGGTAATCGGCGAGCGACGTCATGTCGGGTTTGGTGCGCTTCTGGCGGCCGGGCCGGGCCTCGGGGGAGGTGGTTCTGAGCTCGAGGCGGCCGATATGAATGGAGATATCGGGTGGGGCGTCCGCGGCGCCGGCCCTTGGCAGCCCGCGTTTCCCGTTTGCTGCGCGAGATTGGAAGGACGGGGCCGGTTCGGGCGCCTCCAACTCGGCGGTGGGCCGGTCGGCAGCGACTGCGGTCACGGGGATTACAGGCGCCGGAAGAAGCGGGGCAGGCGGGGGCGATGCCGGCGGGGCAGGCGCTGGCGCGCCATCGCGGATGGTGACGGAGGATGTCGTTTCCGGCCGCCGCTCTTCCGGCGAGTGATGCGCGCCGGAAGGCGCTTCCGAGACGGTCGACGCGCCTTCCGACGTGATCGTGGGCCCGCGCTGCGGAGCTGACGGCGCCGCTGGGGTGGACGGTTCGCGCAGGGCCGATGGCGTGTTGCGGCTCGAGGCTGG
Source organism: Salipiger bermudensis (assembly GCF_019801965.1). Taxonomy (GTDB): domain Bacteria; phylum Pseudomonadota; class Alphaproteobacteria; order Rhodobacterales; family Rhodobacteraceae; genus Salipiger; species Salipiger bermudensis_A. The sequence continues at coordinate 199,547 of NZ_JAHVIA010000007.1, read as the reverse complement.
TGTCGGCGCAGGGAGGTGGTCGGCGGTCTCGCTTATGCCGCCGTCGCAATCGATACTCTGGGGGGCAGCGGTTTCGGTGGATGTCTCGTGGAAGCCGGTGCTCTCGGTTGCCGCAGCCTCGAACCGGGCGATCGGCCTCGGGCGGAGGCCCGGCGCAATCTGCCCGGTCGCCCGTCCGATCATTCGCGAGAGGGCGCTCATATCCCCCTCGCATGGGCAAGGTAGACGGCGCGGCGCGCCGCCGGCACTGCCAGCGATTGCGCCTCGCTCCATCCGAATGCGCCGGCAAGGTCAGCCACGTCGGCCATCAGGCGCCGCGCCGCGGTGTCGACCTCGACCCAGAGACAATCGGCAATGTCGAGGGTTTCGCGCCACGATGTGCCGCAATCCGTGCAGACGAGCCTGACCGTCAGCTCCGCCTCGGCAAGCTGTGCTTCGATGGCGTTGTAGATCGCCGTCCGGGCGGCGGCCGGGAGCGCGGGCGTCAGCCGGTCGCAGGCGGCGGCTTCCCTCTCGTCCTCGGGAACGCTGGAGATCTGAGCCAGATCCGCGCTCGTCATGGCGCGCAGCGTGACCGGCCCATCGGGCGTCTCGACCATGACCTCGCCACAGTCACCAAGATGACGCTGGAGGTCCTGCGTATCCACCGAGATCTCGACCTGCGCGGCGCAGCCCGGGCACGTGGCGAGCAAAGCGATCTGGCGTCCGAACAGCGCCTCGCGGAGCCGTAGAAGCCTGCGATCCCGGTCTGCCAGGGGCAGATCCTGCGCGGCGTCTGTTCCCGTGGCCCAGAGCAGCCAAAGCGCGCGATCGAGCGGCCGGCGTGCGCGGCCGGCGTCCCATGCCGCGAGCAGGTCGCTGGAGGAAAGCGCCGCCATGACGGATCACCCAAAAGCAGGTTCGGTTGGCTCGACGACCTCGGCGTCTCGAAGCCAGCCCTCGTTTTCCAGCTTGATCGACTGGATGGCGACGGCATTGGCATTCGCGTCGAGCTCGGGCAGGGCCTGGAATTCGGAGACCCAGCACCGGAAGACCTGGTAGGCGACGGCAAGCTGGCCGGCCTCGTTGTACATCTCGATCGTGATGTCCTTGCGGAAATCGGCCAGCGACACTTCCGCGCCCAGCCCGGCCTGGACGTTCCAGACCAGATTTGCCCAGCGTTCGAAATCCTCGTCATGGGTCACACCGCGTTCCAGCATGATCGCCTCGAAACTCGATCGGCCCGGCGACTTGCGGCTTGTCGAAGAGTCTCCTCCGACCCTGTGTTCAACCACTTCGGTGGTGCGTTTCAGGGCGCCGACTTTCGAGATACCGGCGACAAAACGGCCATCCCAGCGGACACGGAACTTGAAATTCTTGTAGGGATCGAACCGCTGGGGATTTGCGCTGAATTCAGCCATGATCTGAGCGCTCCTTATGTCTGGCTCTGGCCGGCGATCTGCTGGATCTGGAGAATGACAAACTCGGCCGGCTTGAGCGGGGCGAAGCCCACCTGAATATTGACGATGCCGAGGTCGATATCGGCCTGGGTTGTCGTTGTGCTGTCGCAGCGCACGAAATAGGCCTGTTGCGGCGTCATGCCCTGGAATGCCCCTTGCCGGAACAGGTTGTTCATGAATGACCCGACGGATAGCCGCACCTGGGCCCAGAGCGGCTCGTCGTTTGGCTCGAACACGACGAACTGCGTGCCGCGATACAGGCTCTCCTCGATGAAGAGCGCGATCCGCCGCACGGGCACGTATTTCCACTCACTGGCGAAGGCATCGGCGCCGACAAGCGTGCGGGCGCCCCAGGACACGGTGCCGAAGACAGGGAAGGTTCTCAGGCAATTGAGGCCGAGGGGGTTGAGCACTCCGTTTTCAGGATCCGAGAGCACATAATCCAACGCCTGGACGCCGCGCAGCCGCGCCTCGATGCCCGCCGGCGCCTTCCAGACGCCACGCTGGGCGTCGGTACGTGCCCAGAGCCCCGCCATCACACCCGAGTTCGGAAAGCTTTGCAGACGTCCGTTCTGCAGCGGATCGGCCAGCATGACCTGTGGGAAATACGCCACGGCGTTGCGGTGCTTCAGCCCCGAATTGGCTGGATCGTTCACCCAATCCCGGGCGTCGTCGAGCGTGTCGATATTCGGATCGAGGTCGATGAGCACCATCGACCGGCGCTCCTCGGCATAGGCGATCGCCTCGGTCAGGGCCGGCACGTCCGAGATGCCGGGCAGGTTCAGGATGTTGAAGAGGCTGACATCCTCCAGGGCGTACAGCCCAGATTTCTGCGCCCTCGTTCCAGAGACCAGGTTCGCGGCGGGAACCGATCCGTCGTCGCCGGGGCTGACCGCGCTTTGGAACAGCGTCAATGGCCCGTCGCCCATCTCGTATCGCGCGACATTCTCCACCGCGCCGATCAGTCCAAGGGGTGTTGCCGCATCGCCGCCGCCGCCCGCGACGAAGGTGAAATTCCGCGACCCGATGTCACCGCCCGGTGTGAGCACCAAACTGTCTTCCAAGACAGCAACGGTGGCGGTGGAAATCGCCGCCACGGTGCTGCTGCGCAGCGCCGCCTCGATGATCGTGCGCGCTTCGGCAAGGCTGCCTGGAACGGCATCGAATTCAACGACGGTGGCATCGTCGATCAGTACGCCAGAGGCGTCGCGCAGTTCCACGACGATCTGGTCGCCGGCGGCGACGGAAGACGGATCGGCGGCCGAGCCGGTCGTGCCGGTCGGCGCCGGACGCGCATCGCTCGAGCCGTCGGTCTCGCGGGCGCCGAAAGCCGTGCCCAAACGGAGTGCTGCCGTGGCACTGTTGCGCGATGCCGTCCGGAAAGACACCGACGAGGTGCGGTCGCTGCCGCCTGTGACGGTGAGCTGGAACTCACCCGCCCCGGGCCCGGCGATCGCCCCGAAGGTCAGGCCGAGACCCGCCTGTTCCGCCGTGAGCAGGGCGACAAGGCTCGCCACGTCGGCCAAGGGATTGGCCTCGCCATCGCCGAACAGGTCGAACTCTATCGGAGGGTCTCCGTCGATCGATACGGCAAGCCGGCGCGTTGTCGGGCCAAGCCCTGCGACAACCGCATCCGTGATGATGCCGCTCGTGACCGACGCGACGACGCCCGGCAAGCCAAGATCGGTCAGCCGGATCATCTCGCTGTCGCTCTCGATCGCGCTGACGGCATAGTTCGACGACGCGCTGTTCATCGAGAGGTTGCGGTGGGTTTCACTTCGTGCTGCGAAGAGCCGCCCGTTGCGTTCCTCGATCTGCGAGACCGTCAGGTTGAACGTGGTACCGGGATTCGACGTGGCGTAATCCACCGCCAGAACCACGGCGTTGGCCCAGGCCCCGTCTGCGGCAGCCTCGACCAGAAGGCTCGGGTTGCCGTTGAGGGCATCGATGGTGACCGAAGCGGTCTGCGCGCCGTCAGCGACCCGCACGATCCACGCGACCGCGCCGCCATTCAGGAAGAAGTGGTTGACCGCGTAACTGAGCGGGCTGTCGAGATCGAAGCCACCGAAGTTGCGTTCGTAATCCGCGTAGCTGAAGATCTGGATCGGATCGTTGGTCGGGCCGCGTGAGGTGTATCCGACGAAGGCCGCAACCGATGTCGGCACACCGGCAATCGCGCGCGAACCGCTCGGGATTTCGTCGATATATACGCCTGGATAGGAAACCTGCACTGGCATTTATTCGTGTCTCCCTATCAAATCTGGGACGAACGACCGGAGTGTCTGAAGCCGGGCGAGGGCAATGCTGATGGTGACGCTGAATGAAATATTCAGAGTGTCGAGGCTGAATTGATCGCGTCAATCGGACATAACAAGATACATAAAGCCCTAGGGCTCACAACAACTTAAGTATGAGTGAAACCCGCGTTTCTCGCAAGTCCCTTTCTCGAAAGGCGGGTCAAGGCAAGACGCAAATTCTGTGCGAGTCACGATCCGATGATCCCGAAAATCGTTATCTGATAAGGTCTTGGCGAAGGTGTGGGTGATACAGCCTATGCGCGAGCTGACGGTGACTGGATAGCCTGAAATCAGATCGGCTTGATGCGTCCTGAGCGGCGAGGTTTTCCGCCCATGAAATTGAAAATAAATGATTTTCGTGGAAATATTTCTCCGGTGATCCCTTGATTCTTAAGTTGCAGAGGAGTTCTGCAGGTGTGTTTGGTGACGTCTTCTCAGATCAGGTTCGTGACGCATCTTCGGGATACGAGGCTGTACATCACGTTCAGTGTTCAATAGATGAAACGGGAAATACATTTAGCTAAATGTTTCTGACGGGTGGCTGACGGGGCTGAGTTTATGGGCGTCTGATGATTGAGTTGGGGTAGGGTTTTATTATAGTCCGGTTGGCAATGTGGTCATTGGTTTTTTCAAAATCTGGGTGAATAAGTTGAGTAATGGTTTGGGTCGTATTCAAATTTAATGAAGGGATTAAATTCGCCCGTAATTTGGATTTCAAGTTTGTGGCGGGAGATGGTCGGGAACGATGTGCTTTTACCCGATAGATGAGAAAGTGGTGTTTCAAGGGGTGATGTGTCCCGGTGGTGGATATATTTGGTTAGGCGGAGACAGTCATACATGAATTCGCGTCGTTTGGCTGTGTGAGGATCGGAGGAAGGCTGTCCGCTAGAATTGTCGTGCGATCGGGTAATGTGGCAGAAAAAGTCGATGTGTCGTTCTGCGCTCAAGACCTGTCGGCGGGCACTTTCCGGTTTTGGAAATCTGCACTGAAGACGCGGATGAGAGCGGATATCGCTCGGTGAGCGGAGCTGTCCATGCGGCGCCCTCTTGCGGCGATTGAAGGCTGTCCGCGTGCTGATGGCCGAAAGGTTTCGAGTTGCATTTCTTCATCAGCGAGAATGGGTTGCGCTCGTCGGCGACGCCGGCAGCGGGCCTGCTCGCTGCAGCATGGGCGCTCTCCGGCGTCCTCCATTCGGCTCTTCGGCAGCCTCCGGCTGGAGTGTCACAGAGCGAGAGGGTGTGCTGGTCGAAATTCGCGAGGACCTGTGATGATGCTCATCGTTAGATGATGTCTGTCGCGCGCAACTGTGCGGAAGACGGTGCCAGCACCAACTCGCCCAATGTTGCTTCTGTCTGGTATTTTGAACGAACCGCGCTGCCGGTTGACGATGACGGGAAAGATCCGGTGGCGCCGCCGAATGGGGGCATGACAAAGTGGGCTTGCTGTAGCGGTGCTGCCGAAGTCCGAGGACCGAAGCGACAACTTGGTCACTATGTCAGAAGTGCGGGCCTGCGCACATGACGCCATTGGACAATGACTTGACCAGAGACGTGTTCAGGGCGGGGTGAACAGCCGTATCAGCCCATCTACATAGTCTCTGGCAGCCGCCCCAAGGCCATTCAATGAAATGGTAGGTGGCGGAGACGAAGGGATTCGAACCCTCGAGACGGTTTCCCGCCTACTCCCTTAGCAGGGGAGCGCCTTCGACCACTCGGCCACGTCTCCGTCGACGCGTATATCCAAGCGAAAGCGGGGAGCACAAGGCGAAATGTGGGAGGTTGCGAAATCTTTTCCGGACGTTCTTCGCGCTTTCGGAAATTGGGCTCGAAGCCCGGCACACCCCTGACGCTGAAGAGGCTGGCCGGAGGCGACCGGCAGAGAAACCTGTCACGTGAGCGCAACGGTGCGGCGCGACTGCAGCACTCGCCGAGGCGTGTGGAGCAGAGGCCAGCGCGACGTTGTGCGAAGTGCTAGCTCCCGCCATATGCTCAAGCATCGCCCTTGTGCACGCCGGCGCCTCCGGCCTGCCGCGCCCTTGCACGGAGACTTGTCCGATGTTCGATCCTGTCCGTCCCTTCGGAGTCCCCGGCAGCCATGTCGCGCAGGGTGGCAAGGCGATCTATGGCGCGCCGCTCGGTATCCTGATGCTCGAAGCGCGCTTTCCCCGCGTCCATGGCGACATGGGCAACGCCACGACCTGGCCGTTCCCGGTGCTCTACCACGTTGTGCGCGGCGCCAGCCCGGCCAAGGTGGTTTGCGACCGCGCCGAGGGGCTGCTCGAGCCGTTCATCGCCGCGGCGCGGGATCTGGTCGATCTCGGGGCAGAGGGCATCACCACCAATTGCGGCTTCCTGTCGATCTACCAGCGCCAGCTGGCGGAGGCGGTGCAGGTGCCGGTGGCGACCTCGTCGATGATGCAGGTGCCCTGGGTGCAGGCGACGCTGCCGCCGGGCAAGCGGGTGGGCATCGTCACGATCAACGCCTCTGGGATCACGCCGGCGCATCTCGACGGCATCGGCGTGCCGCTCGACACGCCGGTGGCGGGGTGCGAGGAGGGCTGCGAGTTCTTCCCGGTGCTGATCAAGGCCGAGCGACAGGAGCTCGATCTCGCGAAGGCCTGCGCCGACGTCGTCGCGGCGGCGCGAGCGCTGCAGGCGCGGCATCCGGAGCTCGGCGCCATCGTGCTGGAATGCACCAACATGGCGCCCTACAGCGCCGCGGTGCGGGCCGCGACCGGCCTGCCGGTCTACGACATCTACTCGATGACCGCGTGGTTCCAGGCCGGGCTGCAGCCGCGCCGCTTCTGAGCGGGCGGCCCGGGCTTAGCCCATCCAGCGGCGCACCGGCGCGTTGGCCTCCTCGAGCGGCTGGGTGACGATGTCGACCAGCGTCGGGCCGTCATGCGCCACCGCCTCGGCCAGCACCCGGTCGAGCTCGGCCGGATCCTCCACGCGCCACGACTTGACGCCGTAGGCCGCGGCCACGGCGGCCTGGTCGACGCGGTTGAAATCGACATTGTAGTAGCGGCTGCCCTTGTCGGCCATCTGGCTGGCCTTGATCCAGCCGAAATTCGCGTTCGAGAACACCACGAAGGTGATCGGCGCGCGCGATCGGCAGACGGTCTCCAGCTCGCCCACGGTGAAGCCGAAGGAGCCGTCTCCCATCAGTGCCACGGTCTTGCTTTGCGGCCGCCCGTACCACGCGCCAAGCGAGGCCGAGAGCGAGTAGCCGAGCGCCCCGTGGGCGCGGTTGGTGATGAAATACCGGCCCGCCAGCGCCTGCCGGTAATAGGCCGAGGCGTAGGGGCAGGAGGTGCCGGGGTCGGAGACCACGGTGGCATCAGACGGCAGCACCTTCATGAGCGATGCGATGACGCGCTCGGGGCGGATGGGGCGGCTGTCTTCTGCGGCGATGCGGTCGAAGATCTCGAACTTGCGGCGCTTGATGTCGGCCACGGCGGCCGCACCGCCGAAGGTCGCGGCGCCCTGGCCACGGCGGTCGAGCTCTGCGTTGACGCTCTCGAGCGCGAGGCGCAGGTCGCCCACGACGCCGACCTCGGTGGGCAGGTTGGCGCCGATCACCATCGGGTCGACGTCGAAATGCACGATGCGGGTGCCGGGGCTCGGGGCCTCCCAGCGCGAGGTGGTGGTGGAGCCGGCGCGGCAGCCCATGAAGATCACCAGGTCCGCGGCCTCCATCATCTCCCAGGTCTGGTCGGTGCCGCCGTTCGAGCCCACGACGCCGAGCGCGTTGGGGTGGCTGTCGGCCAGCGCGCCTTGCCCCGAGATCGAGGTGGCGACGGCGATGTCGAGCCGCGTGGCGAGCCGGTCGAGCTCGGCCATGGCGCCGGAGACGACGATGCCGCCACCGCAGACGATGAGCGGGGTCTTGGCCGAGAGCATCGCGTCCACCGCCGCCTCGACGGCCGCCGGGTCGGGGCCGGTGCGGTAGGCGGGGTAGGTGGCGAGCGCCGGGTCGGCCCAGATCTCGGCCGGGTCGACGCTGTCGTACTGGATGTCATAGGGCAGGCCGAGATGGGCGGCGCCCGAGCGCCCGGTGGTCATGGCGCGGAAGGCGGCGCGGACCATGCGCGGGATGTGATCGGCGCGCTTGATCACCGTGTTCCACTTGGTCAAGGGGCGCATCAGCGCTTCCTGGTCGACCTCGGTGAGTGGGTATTTCCCGTAGCTGGCCACCGAGATGTCGGTGGTGATGCCGAGCACCGCGTAGGAGCTTTCCGAAGCCTCGATCAAGCCCGGCAGGATATAGGTCGCACCGCCGCCAGAGGGGCCTTCGCAGACGCCGGGGCGGCCGGTGACGCGGGAATAGCCGTCGGCCATGTAGGTGGCGCAGCGCTCATCGCGGGTGAGCACGTGTTCGATCTTGTGATCGAGCAGGTGCATCGCGTCGTAGAAGGGCAAAGTGGTGTCGCCGCAAAGGCCGAAGATATGCCGCACACCCTGCGCCTCGAGCATCCGCACCATCGCCTCGGCGCCGTTCAATCTGTTGTCCATGTGGGGTCTCCTTGGCGGGGATGCGAGGCGGGGTCGTCAAATATCTGTATTCTTTCTTGTATACAGCGCTGTCGGCAGCGCGACAACGCCTCTCGGGCCGCTCAGCTGCGCGCGCTCGTGTAGACATGCCCGTAGGCGGCCTTGACCGCGGCGAGGATGTCTTCCTTGCGGTGCAGGATATGCACCCGCATGGCGGCCATCGCCGCCTCGGCGTCGCGGTCGCGCAGATGTGCGAGCATGTCGCGGTGCTGGGTCTGGGTCTGCTCGCGCCGTCCTTCCATAGCGATCCAGCGGATCAGGTGCAGCCGGTCGTTGAGATTGGCGAGCATCTGGCGCAGCACAGCATTGCCCGAGAGGCGGGCGATGCGGTCGTGGAAGCCGATATCGAGCTCGATCAGCCGGCCGACCGAGGCCTCCGGCGATTCCGCGCCGCTCTCCTCAAGGAAGGCGGCCAGCTCATCGAGCGCGGCGGGATCGGCACGTTCGCAGGCGAGGCGGATGGTGGCGCATTCGATTTCGAGCCGGGCCTCGAACAGGTCGAAGACGCGCTCGGGATCGAGCGACGGCGCGGCGAAGCCCCGGTCGTGATGCACCAGAAGCCCCTCGGCATTCAGCCGGTTGAGCGCTTCGCGCAGCGGCGTGCGGCTGAGTGCGAGCTCGGCGGCCAGAGCGACTTCGTTGAGCTTCTCCCCGGGGAGAAAGGTGGCACGCAAGAGCCGCTCGCGCAGCTCCGCATAGGCGCGCTGCGATGTACTGGCGGGGCTGGGCTGAGGGGGCATGTCGCGACCTGTCTGGATCTCTGTATGCAGCAGCGTATGCAGCGCTTGCCGGCAGGGTCAACGGAGCGACGCAGAGGCAAGTCGAATTCCCGTAAAGATTGAGCGGAACCAAACCCCACCCGCCTCTGTTGGGTTCCGAACTCATTGGAAAAACACAAAGGCTTGATCCTTGGAACAGCTGTCCCGCCGTCTCGGCCTGAGAACCGATCCGACGATATTCTTCGTATCCGCCGGGTTCACCGTCTTATTCGTCCTTGCCCTCATCCTCTTCCCGGAGCCCATCGGGGATGCCTTCGCCGCCGGGCGAAGTTGGATCGTCACCAATCTGGGCTGGTTCTTCGTGCTGGGCGTCAATGTCTGGCTGGGCTTCCTGATCTGGGCCGCCATGTCGCGCCACGGCCATATCCGGCTGGGCCGCAAGGGCGAGCGTCCGGCCTATTCCAACCTGTCGTGGTTCACCATGCTGTTTGCCGGCGGCATCGGGACGGTGCTAATGTTCTGGGGGGTGGCCGAGCCGATCAGCCATTTCTCCAACCCGCCGCTGCAGGGAGTCGAGCCCTATTCCGAGGCCGCTGCCAAGGATGCGATCTCCATCGCGATCTACCATCTCGGCCTGCACACCTGGACGATCTTCACCCTGCCGGGCCTGGCCTTCGCCTATTTCATCAACCGCTACGACCTGCCGGTGCGGGTGAGCTCGGTGTTCTATCCGCTGCTGGGCGAAGGTATCCACGGCCCCGTCGGCAAGGCCATCGACATCGCCTCGATCCTCGGCACGCTGTTCGGCGTCGCGGTCTCGCTGGGGCTCGGCTCGAGCCAGATCGCCGCTGGCCTCAACGCGCTCTTCGGCACCGGCTCGGGGGCCTGGGTGCAGGTGATGATCCTCGCGGTACTGACGGCGGTGGCCGTGGGCTCGATCGTCGCCGGGCTCGACAAGGGCGTGAAGCTGCTCTCCAACCTCAACATCGGCATGGCGGTCGCTCTGATGGTCTTCGTGCTGGTCTGCGGCTCGACCCTGTTCCTGCTGCGGGGCATCGTCGAGACCTTCGGGCTCTATTTCGGCAACCTGCCGCGGCTTGCCTTCTGGAACGACATGCTGGCCAACGAGAACCCGACCACCGATGGCTGGGGCTGGCAAGGCTCGTGGACGGTGTTCTACTGGGCCTGGACGGTCACCTGGTCGCCCTTCATCGGGCTCTTCGTGGCGCGTATCTCGCGCGGCCGCACGGTGCGCGAGTTCGTCTTCGGCGTGCTGCTGGCGCCGTCGCTCTTCACCCTGATCTGGTTTGCGATCTTCGGCTGGCAGGCGATGGATTTCGACGGGCTCGGCCTTGCCGCCCGCGAGGCGATGGGCGAAAGCGCCGGCGAAATCAGCCGCGCGGTGGCCGACAGCGTGCCGCTGGCCATGTTTGCCTTCTTCGAGCACTTCCCCTTCACCGCCTTCATCCAGGGCTTCGCCGTGGTGATCGTGGCGATCTTCTTCGCCACCTCGTCGGACTCGGCCTCGCTTGTGGTCGACATGCTCTGCACCGGCGAGGCGACGCCGGGACCGACCCATCAGCGGGTGTTCTGGGGCGTGGCCGAGGGGCTCGTCGCGGCGATGCTGATCCTGCTCGCGGGCGAGGCGGGTCTGACGGCGCTGCAACAGGTGATCACCGTGGTGGGGCTGCCGATCTTCGTGCTGGTGAGCATGATGATCCCGTCGATCATCCGCGGTTTCGCGGCCGAGGATATCGACCACATCACCATCGGCACCCGGCCCGAGCTGGAAGAGTTCGGCCACGGCCCGGCCAGCGAAGAGAGCACCTCGGGCGGCCTGCGCGAGCAGTCGAGCCCGGCGGAATGACCGGTGACGGCGTGAAGAACGGCGCGGCTTAGCGGGGCCGCGCCGTCATAAGGGCCTCGACCGGCGGCTGCGACAGCGCATCGAGCGCGGCCAGCAGGCGCCGGAAGAGTGAGAGCACGCCGGGCAGGGAGACCGCCCGGCGTTTCGCGTCAGTAGCCGCGCGACGCATCGGCGAGATCGGCGCAGGTGCCGGTCTCCTCGAAGGTCTTGAGGTTGGCGGCGATGATGCGCCCGCCGGTGGCGGCGTCGATCTGGGAGGCCACGTGCGGGGTCACGGTGATGCCCGGGGTGGTCCAGAACGGGTTGTCGGTCGGCAGCGGCTCCTGGTGGAACACGTCGAGCGTGGCCTGCTTGATCTGACCGCTCTCGAGCGCCGCCAGCAGGTCGGCATCGACGAGGTGCGGGCCGCGGGCGCAGTTGATCACGCAGGCGCCCTCGGCGAGCTTGCCGAAGAGCTCGGCGTTGAGGATGCCGGTGGTGTGCTCGGTCAGCGGCAGCAGGTTCACGAGGATCTCGCAGCCGTCGAGGAAGGCGTCCATCTGCTCGGGGCCGGTGAAGGTCTCGACGCCCTCGATCGACTTCGGCGATTTCGACCAGCCGCGGGTGGTAAAGCCCAGCATCGACAGGGTCTGCGCAGCGGCGGCGCCGAGATTGCCGAGCCCCATGACGCCGACGGTCCGGTTGGGCGCGACGGGCACCACGATGGCGTGCCAGTCGAGCTCGGCCTGGGCCTGCAGCTGGCGCGGCATGTCGCGGTGATGGCGCAGCACGTGCAGCGCCACGTATTCGCGCATCCGCTGGGTCAGGTCATCGCCCACGGTGCGGATGATCGGCACACCCTGCGGCAACTCCTCGTCGCCCAGCACGTGGTCGATTCCCGCCCCGATTGAGACGATTGCCTTGAGATTGCTGAATTTTGCCAGATCGCCTGTACGCGGCCGCCAGACCACGGCATAGGTGACGGCGTCGGGATCGGTGATGGCGTCGATCGGGGCGATGTCCCAGCCGGGCATCAGCTCCTGCAACATCTCTACCCACCACTGGGTCTTGTCTTCGAGGGGAAGGTAGACGGCGACGGTCATGTTTGCTCCTTTGGGTCGGTCATCTTTGAGGAATGGGAATGAATCTCAAGCAGCTCGAGGCGTTCTACTGGCTGAGCCAGTTCGGAAACCACCGGCAGACGGCCGAGTATCTCGGCCTGACACAGCCTGCGGTCTCGGCGCGGATCACGTCGCTTGAGAAGGATCTTGGTAAGACCCTGATCGACCGCGAGGCCAACGGCTTCGCGCTCACCGATCAGGGCTTGGAAGTTGCGGAATTCGCGGTTCAGTTCCTGAACCTGCGCGAGGCGATGCTGGGCCGGTTGCAGGACCGGCACAAGCAGGGCGTCAGCATCGGCCTTGTCGGCATGGCGGCGCTCACCTGGGGCCCGCTGCTGCGTGACAGGGTGGCCGAGGAGGCGCCAGAGCTGATGTTCGACATCTACGTGGGCTCCGACCTGCAGCTGCGCCGGCTGGTCGAGGCGGGCACGCTGGATGCGGCCTTCACCGCCACCGGCGACCGCGCCCGCGGCGCCGATTTCGCGGTGCGCTACGAGGTCGGCTGGGTGGCTCACGCGGGGGTCATCAAGGGATGCGAACAGCCGATGAGCCCGGACGCGCTGCGCGCCCTGCCGCTGGTGCACTACCCGAAGACCTCGCCGCTGTTCAATCCGGTGGCCGACTACGTCGACAACATGGCCGAGCGCAGCGCGGCGCGGCATTACGGCAATTCGCTCTCGACGATCTGCGAGATGGTGCGCTTGGGCTACGGGGCCTCGGCGCTGCCGCTGGCGGCGCTCGAACGCGAGATCGCCAGCGGCAAGGTTGTCGAGATCGCGGCCACCGAAGGGCTGGCGCCGCTGCATGTCTCCTGCACCCATGCCAACCGCGCCCGCCGCAAGCAGGTAGGCGAAGTGCTCGAGCTTGCGCGCGAGGCGGCGAGGGCATGGTGCGGAGAACATCGGCGCTACAGCTCCTTCGAGGACCTCTGAGCCTCAGCCCTTGGTCTTTTCCTCGACCATCTTGGTGGCGCCGGACATCTCGCCGAGATGGAGGCCGCCGGTGACCTTGGCCTCGTTGACGCGGCCGCGCTCGGTGAGGAACTCGCCGCGCTCGATGACCTCGTCGAGATCTTCCGGCGCGATGAACAGCACGCCGCAATCATCGGCCAACACCGCGTAGCCCGGCAGGACCGCCGCGCCGCCGATCGACACCGGCACGTTGAAGCCGCCGCCGGTGTTGTAGAGGCGGGTGGTGACCGGCGAGGCACCGCGCGACCACATCGCGAAATCCTGATCGGCGATCTCGGCGGTGTCGGTGTGCGGGCCGTCGACGCAGCCGCCCTCGAGGCCGATCATCGCCGCCATGCGGGTCACGCCGCCGCCCCAGCAGGCATACTTGGTGTCGCCGAGGCGATCGACGGCGAGGAAGTAGCCCGGGCCGCACTGGCTCAGGCAGTGGTGCAGCAGCGTCGAGTCGAGGCCGGGGATCGCCAGCGTCGCCAGCGTGCCCACGACGACCTTGCCCGGCAGCACCGGCTGGATCGCGGGGGCGGCGAAGCCGTAGTGGTAGAAGTGGCCGATGGTGGCGGTCTCGAGCTTCGCGAGACGGTCGAGCTTCTCCTGCGGGATCTTCTCGGGCATCGGGTTGAGCTTGTAGATGAGGTTGGACATGGGAGGTCCCTTCTTGGGTCTTGGTGTCAGGAGATCAGTTCTGCGGGCCCAGGATCAGGTCCGGCAGGAAGGTCACGGTCTGCGGCACGTAGGTGAGCAGCAGCAGCACGGCGATCAGCGGGATCAGCATCGGCAGCACCGCCATCGTCACCTTCTCGAAGCGGACGCGGCCCACCTCGGCGACGATGTAGAGGCCGATGCCCATCGGCGGCGTGGCGATGCCGAGCAGCAGGCCGAGCTGGATGATGATGCCGAAATGCACCCGGTCGATGCCGTAGGCGTCGATCAGAGGCAGCAGCGTCGGCACCAGGATCAGCTTGGCCGGCACCCCCTCGACGACGCAGCCGACGAGGATGATGAAGACCAGCAGCAGGGCCAGGAAGACGTTCTTGTTCTCGGTGAAGGAGAAGGTGAAGTCAGCCAGCTTCTGCGGCGTCTGGTCGATGGCCAGCAGCCAGCCCATCGCGATCGAGAAGGCGATGATGATCATGATCACGGCGGTCATCATGGCGGTGTCGCTGAGCGCGGCGAAGAAGGCGCGGAAGGTCAGTTCCTTGTACCAGATGCCGATCAGGATGCAGTAGATGCAGGCCAGCACGCCCGCCTCTGTGGCGGTGACGAAGCCGAACATGATCGAGCCCAGGATGATCGCCGGGGCGACGAGCGCCAGGAAGCCGTGCTTGGCGGTGCCCGCGACCTCGCGCACGGTGGCGCGCGGCTGGGTCGGGAAATCCTGGAACTGGGCGCGCACGCGGACGTAGATCATCAGTGACAGGCCGACGAGAATGCCCGGTATCAGGCCCGCGAGGAACATCCGCTCGATCGATTGCTGCGCCAGGAAGGCATAGAGCACGAGGCCGATGGAGGGCGGGATCAGCGGCCCGATGACCGAGGAGGCCACGGTGATCGCGGCGGCGAAATCGGGCTTGTAGCCGCTCTCGCGCATCGCCTTGATCTCGATGGCGCCGAGACCCGCGCAATCCGCCACAGCGGCGCCGGAGATGCCGGCGAAGATCATCGACGACAGGATGTTGACCTGCGCCAGGCCGGCCTTGAGGTGGCCCACCAGCGAGTTGGCGAAGGCGAAGATGCGCTCGGTCACGCCGGTGGCGTTCATCAGGTTGCCGGCCATGATGAAGAACGGCACCGCGGTCAGCGAGGCCTTGTTGACGCCCTCGAGCATCTGCTGCGGGATGATCTGCAGCGCCGTCGAGAAGTCGGAGGTCAGGAAGGTGAGAACCGTCGCCGTGCCGATGGCGATGGAGATGGGCACGCGCAGGAGGATCAGCGCGATGAAGGTGCCGAAGAGGATCCAGGCCATAGGTCAGACTTCCGGGTGATGGTCGGTGACGTTCTCGGGCATGCCGGCCGCCAGCTTCACGATGTCGAGAATGGCGGTCAGTGCGACGAGCACGGTCGAGAGAAACAGCGGCAGCGACAGCGCGAGGCGCGGCAGCTCGGAGCCGATGGGCAGGGTGGCGCCGTCATAGATGCCGGTCGAGGTCGCGATAACCTTGGGTACCTGGAGCAGCAGCACGCCGGTGACGAGCAGCGTCGCGGCGTCGGAGACGATGCGGGTGATGAGCATGCCCGACGGTCCCATGCGCTCGGCGATGAAATCGATGCGCACGTCCTTGAGCCGGGCATAGAGCGCGAAGAAGCCGAAGAAGCTCAGCCAGATGAAGAACACCATGGTCCAGGGCCAGAGCCAGTAGGGCGCAAACCCCATCGGGCGCAGGATCATGGTGGCGGTGGTGAGGCCGAGCATCGCCAGCAGGCAGGCATTCGAGATCCACAGGAAGGCGCCGCCCAGCGTCCAGTTCAGCCGGTCAATTCGGTTGAGAGCCCGCTGAAGCGGGCTCTCTGGGGCATAGTCGAACGGCGTCACTGGGTAACCCGCGTCGCTTCGATGGCGTCGAGAAGGCCTTCGGGCAGGGCGCCGGCTTCGTCCTGCGCCTCGTAATAGGCCTTCATGGTGTCGACCAGCGGCGCGGTGTCGAGCACGGTGTAGGTGGCACCGGCCTCGACCATGCGCTCGATGCTTTCATCGGCGACCGAGAACATCAGCTCCTGCGACATGGCACCGGCCTCGTCATAGGCCTTGAGCAGGCCCTCGCGGGTCTCGTCGTCGAGCGCGTCGAGCGCATCTTCGTTGACCATAAAGCCGATCGACTGCCAGTACTCGTCCATGCGGGCGATGTTGGGCGCGACCTCGTTGAAGCGCATCGCCTCGACCAGCGCGATGGGCGAGTTCACCGCTTGCACGATGCCTTTCGAGATCGACTGGTAGACTTCGGTCCAGGGCAGGGTGATGACCTCGGTGCCGATCGCGTCCCAGGTCTCGATGGCGCTCTTGCTCTCGTGCATGCGCAGCTTAAGGCCCTGGTAGTCTTCCGCGGTGGTCAGCGGCACGTTGGCGACGGTGACGCGGAACGGACCGCGCAGCACGCGGGTCGGATCGCCGAGCGGACGCACGCCGGCCTGCGAGGCGGCGTTGTCGAACCAGCCCTTGACGAGGTCCGAGTTCATGAAGCGGACCCAGTGGTCGTAATCGTCGAAGGCGAAGGCGGGGGTGGTCCAGTCAAGCGCCGGCTCCCACTTCTTCATGTAGCTGTAGCCCTCGGCGTAGACTTGGATGATGTTGGCCTGCAGCTGCTCGAGAACAGCGTTCTCCTTGCCGAGCTGCTCGTTGGGATAGACAGTGATCTTGAGCTCGCCGCCGGTGTATTCCTCGGTCAGTTCGGCGAACTTCTCGAAGACCTGGCCCTCGGGGCTGTCGACCGGCATCTTGGTCGCCATCTTCCAGGTGGTTTCGGCGTGGGCGGCACCGCCCAGGATCATGGCGAGGCTGGTGGCCAGGCCGAGGAGTGTCTTGGTTTTCATTTGGTTGAACCTCGATGTTGAAGGTGGGTTTGCCGGCTTTCCTGCCGGTCTTCGGGATGGGTCAGTCGTGCAGGCCCTTGGCGACATGGTCGCGCACGAGGCCGGCTCCGATCGCGGCGAGGCGCTTGACGAGCACGTCGCCGGTCTCGGCCGAGCACAGGGTGGGATCGCAGCCATAGGCGCCGGTCGCGGTCGCCTCGAGCGCTTCGATGGGCGCCTGGATCTTGGCGCCGTCATAGACCACCGACGAGAAGCCGCCGATTTTCATGCCCTTGATCTCGCTGCCGGTGGGCGCGGGCTTGATCATGTCGGCGCGGATCAGGTCGGGGTAGAAATGCAGGCCCACGGAGGTCAGCGGGTCGCCGCCATGGCCGGAGCTGGCCTTGGCCTTGTCGGCGCCGATCAGCGCGGGAAGCTCGCCATAGGCGACCTGCCAGAGATACATCGACGGGATGAAGAGCCCGGCCTTCTGGCGCCAGCGCAGCGCCACCTCGGTGATCGCGGGGACGTTGCCGCCATGGCCGTTGACGATCATCAGCTTGCGGATGCCGTGACGCTCGAGGCAGCCGAACATGTCGTCGAGAATGCCGCAGAGCGTGGCGTGCGAAATCGAGATGCCGCCGTGGCTCGATTCGAAATAATCCTTGCCGCCAAAAGGGATGACGGGCGCAACGAAGGTGGGGACGCCATCCTCGCGCGCCGCCTTGGCGATCTCCATCGCCATCAGGTCGGCGGCCATGTAATCGCCCATCGGCGCGTGGATGCCCTGATCCTCGAGCGAGCCCATGGGCAGCAGCACGACCGCCTCCGAGGTGAGTTCCTGGCGCGCCTCTTCCGAGGTCAGCTCCGCGATCCGGATCTTTTCGATCATGCCGTCATGTCCTTGTCATCTTGTCCGTCGATCTTGACGGTTAGTGAACGGGGCCGCGCCCCGAGGGTCCAATTCAATCGGCTTGCGGGCCGATAAACGGAATTTGTCAGCCGCTCATTCTGCCGCCGCCGCCGCGGGAGCGGCGCCCGCCAGCGCCCCGAAACGGGACAGGCGGAACGGTGTCGGGTCGACCATAAGGGGCTGATTCAAAGCGATTTCTGCGGCCAGCTGCCCGGCGGCGGGACCAAGCCCGAAGCCATGCCCCGAGAAGCCGGTCGCGATCACCAGGCCGGGGATCTGCGCGGTGTGGTCGATGACCGGAACCGCGTCCGGCGTCACGTCGATGATGCCGCCCCATTTTTCAGCAATCTTCGCATCCTTGAAGACCGGGAAGACCTTGGTCACCGCCCGCAGCGCCTCGTCGAGCATGGCGTGCTGCGGCTCGGGATCGAGCACACGGCACTTCTCGAACGGCGTGATGCTGTCGGCGCTCCAGCGGCGCGGCGTTACCAGCCCGTCCCAGAGACCGCGATCGAGGGTCAGCGAGACCTCGCCGCGATGCTCCTTCAGGCTCTTCATGAAATGCGGCAGCAGGCGGAAGCTGTCGGGGGTGATCTGCACCTTGGCGCGGCCCCGGCGCGAGATCGTGTAGCCGCCGTCGAGCCGCGGGCGGATGCCGAACTGGCCGTTGCCGAGCGCGTATTTCGGCCCGCCCTCAAGCGGTTCGGTGCGCATCACCGAGCCGCGCACCCGGAGCTGCGGCAGCGAGACACCGAGATTGCCGAGGAACAGCCGCGACCAGGCGCCGCCGGCGAGGATCGCCGCGCCGCAACGAATGCGGCCTCTTTCGGTGAGGACCGCCGAGACGCGGCCACCCATGGTCTCGATGTCGCGCACGGCGCAGTTGGTGAGGATCGCGGCACCCTTGGCGCGGGCGCCCTTGGCCAGCGCGGGAGCGGCGAGCGCCGGTTCGGCGCGGCCATCGTCGGCGGTCAGCAGGCCCGCGCGGGCCGGAACGGTGCCGCCGGGGAAATGCTCCTGCAGTTGCGCACCGTTCAAGCGGCGCGCACCGATGCCGAAGGTCTCGGCATCCTGCGCCACGCTCTCGATCCAGGTCATCTCGGCATCGGTCTGGGCGGTGTAGACGATGCCGGTGCGGCGGAAGCCGGTGTCATGGCCGGTGCGCTGCTTGAGGGTGTCCCAGATCCGCAGGCTCTCGATGCCCAGCGGATACTCGGCGGCGTCGCGGCCCATGCGGCGGACCCAGCCCCAGTTGCGGCTCGATTGCTCGCCGGCGATGCGGCCCTTCTCGATCAGCACCACGCGGAAGCCCTGTTCGGCGGCCCAGAAGGCGGCGGCGCAGCCGATGATGCCGCCGCCGATGATGGCGAGATCGACCTCGCCCGGCAGCGACGCATCGCCCTCGACGCTCTCGACGAACGGTCTCATCACAGCCCCGGCTCGTAGCGCCAGTTCACCACCAGCTCGGAGACGCTGGCGGTGTTCGGCAGGGTGACGACCTCGGCGACGAGCCGGGCGAGGTCTTCGGGCTGGGTGATCTCGTGGCGCGGCAGGTCGTGGCGCAGGGTGAGATCGGTGGCGACGAAGCCGGGACAGACGACGCAGGCGCGCACGCCCTGATCCCAGCCCGCCCGCCGCGCGGCGTGGGAGAGCGCCACCGCGGCGTGCTTGGTCATCTGGTAGCCCGCGTTGAGCCCGAGCACGCGCTTGCCCGAGGCCGAGGCCAGAACGATCACCCGCCCCGCGCCGCTGCGGCAGAGCGCCGGCAGCGCCGCGCGGGTCAGGCGGAAGGGCGCCTTGATGTTGATCGAGAGCAGCGCCTCGAGCATGTCTTCCATATCGTCATCCGGCTGCGGCTCCTCCGGCATCAGCTCGAGCGGCCCGGCGATGCCGGCATTGTTCACCAGCGCGTCGATGCGACCGAAGCGCTCTTCCGTGGCCACGACGAATGCGCGCGCGTCCTCGGGCTTGCCGGCATCGTAGGGCACCACCAGCGGGTCGTATTGCGCAAGGCTTTCGGGCAGCGAGGACGGATCGCGCAGGCCCAGAGACAGGGCATAGCCGCGCTCGGCCAGAGCCTGGGCGATGGCGGCGCCGATGCCGCGGCTCGCGCCGGTGATCATGGCGACGGGGGCGTCACTCATGCCGGAACCTCCTGAGCGGCGGTCACGGGGCCGGCCTTGATGCAGCGCACATTCCAGTGCTTGCCCACCGGGTCGAGCCCCGGCACGGCGCTGGCGCAGGCCTCCTCGGCGAGCGGGCAGCGGGTGCGGAAGGGGCAGCCCGAGGGCGGGTTTGCCGGGCTCGGCAGCTCACCCTTGAGGATGCGGTCGCCATCCGAGCCGTCGCCCGGGTGCAGCGAGGGGGTCGCTGCGAGGAGGGCGCGGGTATAGGGGTGCGCCGGCGAGCCAAAGACCTTCTCGGCGGGGCCTTCCTCGACGATGCGCCCGAGATACATCACCACGATGCGGGTGCAGAGGTGGCGCACCACGTGCAGGTCGTGGCTGATGAACAGCATGGCGAGGTCGAGATCGCGGCGCAGATCCTCGAGCAGGTTCACCACCTGCGCCTGGATTGACACGTCGAGCGCCGAGACCGGCTCGTCGGCGACGATGAAATCGGGCCGGGTCGAGAGCGCGCGGGCCACCGCGATGCGCTGGCGCTGGCCGCCGGAGAACTCGTGCGGGCGGCGCTGCGCGGCGGAGGTCGGCAGGCCGACCTGTTCGAGCAGCCGTGCCACCTCGGTCTTGACCTCGGAGGCGGGCACGATGTTGTGGGTCCTGAGCCCATCGGCGATCTGGGCGCCGATGGTGCGGCGCGGGTCGAGCGAGCCGAACGGATCCTGGAACACCATCTGCATCCGGCGCGAGAGCTTGCGCATCTCGGGGCCCGACAGTGCCGAGAGGTCGCGCCCGTCGAAGCTCATGGTGCCGGTGGTGGGCAGGTCGAGCCCCATCATCATGCGGCCCAGCGTGGACTTGCCGCAGCCCGACTCGCCGACGATGCCGACGGTCTCGCCCTTGGCGATGGTGAGGCTGACGTCGCGCACGGCCCAGACATCATGGGCGCGGCCCAGCAGCCCGTGGCGGGTGGGGAAGTTGCGGCCCAGGCTCTCGGCCACGACCAGCGGGGCGGTGGAGGGCGCTTCGGTCATGTGACGTTCTCCCAGTGGAAGCAGCGGGTGACGCGGCCCGGGGCCGGGTGCTCCGCCGTGGGCGGATGGGCGGTGCAGCGCTCGGTGGCGAAGGCGCAGCGCGGCGCGAAGCGGCAGCCGGCGGGCATCTGGCGCGGCGAGGGCACCGAGCCGGGGATCGCGGTGAGCCGCTCCGCGCCGCCCTCGGGGACGGAGGCGATCAGCGCGGCGGTGTAGGGGTGGCGCGGGCGCTCGAAAACCTCGGCCACCGGGCCTTCCTCGACCACCTCGCCGGCATACATCACCGTCACCCGGTCGGCGATCTCGGCCACCACGGCGAGGTCGTGGGTGACGAAGATCATACCCATGCCCGGGGTCTCGCGCTTGAGCTGCGCGAAGAGTTGCAGGATCTGCGCCTGGATCGTCGGGTCGAGCGCGGTGGTCGGCTCGTCGGCGATCAGCAGGCGCGGGTTGTTGGCCACGGCGACGGCGATCATCGCGCGCTGGCGCTGGCCGCCGGAGAGCTCGTGCGGGTAGGCGCGGGCGCGGCGCTCGGGGTCGGGGATGCCGACATGGCGCAAGAGCTCGACCACGCGGGTCTGCAGCGCCTCGCCTTCGAGATCGTGATGGGCGCGGATCGCCTCGGCCACCTGCTCGCCGATGCGCAGCACCGGGTTGAGCGCGGCGGCGGCGTCCTGGAACACCATCGATACCTCGTCACCGCGCAGGGCGCGGATGCCCTCTTCGTCGAGCTTGGCGAGATCGACCGCCTTGCCCTCACGGGTGGTGTAGAGCGCCGAGCCGCCGGTGACGCGCAGCGTGTCGGGCAGCAGGCCGGTCATGGCAAGGCCGGTCAGGGTCTTGCCCGAGCCGCTCTCGCCGACCAGCGCCACGGTCTCGCCGGGGCGGACGGTGAGCGACACGCGGCGCACCAGTTCCATGTCACGCACGGCGATCGACATGTCGCGGATCTCCAGCAGCGGCGCGTCGGCAGGGGCCTCGACCGGAGCGGCGGGGGTCTTCGCCGCCGCCGAGCGCGGGCGCAGCCAAAGCGCGCCACCGGCGGTGACGGCGCGGGGATCGAGCGCCGATTGCAGACGGTCGCAGAGCAGGTTGAAGGTCAGGATAGTGCCGGCCAGCGCCAGCGACGGCCAGACCAGCAGCAGCGGAGCGACCTCCATGGCGCCACGCGCCGAGCGGATCATCAGGCCCCAGGACGGGGTGGGCGGCACGACGCCGAGGCCGAGGAACGAGAGCCCGCTTTCGATCACCATGGCCGAGGCTACCACGAGCGACATCTGCACCAGCAGCGGCGGCAGCACGTTGGGCAGGATGGTGCGGACGAGGATCTTCAGCGGATGGGTGCCCATCGAGCGCTGCGCGGTGACGAAATCGAGCCCGCGCACCTGCTGGGTCGCGGCATAGACCACGCGGGCGTAATTGGGTGTGTAGAGGATGGTCAGCGCCAGCACGAGCGGCCAGGTGCCGGCACCGAGGATCGTCACCACCAGCAGCGCCAGCAGCAGCGGCGGCAGGCAGAGGATGATCTCGGCGGCGCGGACCGTCAGCAGCTCGACGACGCCGCGGAAATAGCCGCCGAGCAGGCCGAGCGCGGTGCCGATGATGGCGGCGAAGAGCGCCGAGCCCACGGCGATGAACAGCGAGGCGCGGCCGCCCCAGATCAGCCGGGCGAGCACGTCGCGACCGAAATCGTCCTGTCCGAGCCAATGGGCGGCGGAAGGGCCGGCGAAGCGGTTGGGGATGTCCATGCCGCGCACGTCCTGCAGGGGCAGGACCGGGGCGAGCAGCACGGTGGCGACGATCAGCGCGGCGATTGTGCCGGGCAGGATCAGCTTGCGGGTAGACCGGCTCATTTAGCGCACCAGGGAAATTCGGGGGTCGAGCAGGGCGTTCACCACATCCACGACGAGATTGAGAAAGACGAAGAGGACCGAGATCGTCATCACGATGCCGACCACTTCGGGATAGTCACGCGCATCGACGGCGGCGACGAGGTAGCCCGAGAGGCCCGGCCAGTTGAACACGAACTCCACCAGCACGGTGCCGCCGATCAGCGTGCCCATCTCAAGGCCGAGCACGGTCAGCACCGGGATCAGGGCGTTGCGCACCACGTGGCGGCGCAGGATCGGGTTGCGGGGCAGGCCCTTGGCACGGGCGGTGCGCACGTAGTCGCGTTGCAGCACCTCGAGCACCGAGGCGCGGCTCATCCGGGTGATGACGGCGAGCAGCGACAGCGCCACGGTGCCGGCGGGCAGCAACAGCAGCTGTAGGTGTTCGAGCGGGTCTTCGGAGAACGGGGTGAAGCCGCCGGCGGGGAGCCATTGCAGCTTTTGGGCGAAGATCAGGATCACCACCGAGCCCACCACGAAGACCGGGGTCGAGAGCGAGGCGGAGGCGAAGAACGAGATCACCGCATCGGCCTTGCCGTCGGCGCGAATGGCCGCGTATGTGCCCAGCGGCACGCCGATGCCGGTGGCGATCAGCGAGGCCGCGAGGATCACCTCGAGGGTGCGCGGCAGGCGCAGGGCGATCTGTTCGATCACCGGCGCGCCGTCGCGGAACGACGCGCCGAGATCACCGGTGAGCACACCGGCCATATGGTCGAGATATTGCTGCCAGAGGGGCGCATTCAGCCCCATCTGCTCGCGCAGGGCGGCCACTGCCTTGGGGTCGGCGGCAACGTTGCCCTGGCTGAGCAGCAGCTCTGCCGGATCGCCCGGGATGAGGTGCAGGAGGAGGAACACCACCGTGACGACGATCCACACGAGGAACAGCGCCACGAGACTTCTGGAAGCGATATATCTCAACATGGGGTCAGCTTCAGCCCAGCACGGTTTCTTCCAGCGTCATGCCGGAATAGAAGACAAGCTGGCCGGGCATCACCGAGAAGCCCTCGGCATTGGCGCGCATGCCGTAGCCCTGCGAGCGCCACGACAGGCCGACCATCGGCACGGTCTCGATGGCGATCTCTTCCAGCTCCTTGTAGATCGCCTTGCGCTCCTCGGTGTCGAAGGTGGCGCGGCCCTTGGCGAAGAGCTCGGAGATCTCGGGCGTCTCCATGGCGTAGCTGCGCACGAAGCTCGGCGAGAGCGAGCCGTCGACCACGGTGGCGAGGCCGTCGGGGTCGTTGTTCATCGCGGCGGTGCCCATGACGGCGAGGTCATAGGTGCCCTCGTTGCCCTTCTTCACGCGGGTCGACCATTCCGGCAGGTCGAGCTGCACGTTGATGCCGATCATCGACAGGTAGGCCTGGCAGACCTCGGCGGTGGACTGGTGCATGCCGTATTGCGCGGTCGACAGCATGACGCAGTCGAAGCCGTCGGGGTAGCCGGCCTCGGCCAGCAGCGCCTGCGCCTTCTCGGGGTCGTAGTTCCACGCGTTGGCCAGTTCCGGGTTGTAGAACTCGGAGCCCTCGGCGATCGGCAGGTGCTCGAGCGCACCGCCGCGGCCATAGAACGCCGCCGCCGCGATGTCTTCGCGCTTGATGGCGTGGGCCACCGCCTGGCGGACCTTCGGGTTGTCGAAGGGCGGGCGCGAGGCGTTGAAGGTCAGGTACATGAACGGGCCGTCGGTGGCCTGCAGGGCGAGGTCGTCATTGGCCTCGATCTGGTCCATCGCCTGCCACGGCACGTATTCGATCAGGTCGACATCGCCGGCCTCGAGCGCCGCGACGCGCAGGTTCTCGTCGGCATAGACGATGGCCTCGATGCCGGCGACCTTGGGCATCTCGTCCTTGTAGTAGCCATCCCACGCGGTGAGCGAGATCGACACGCCGCGATCGGCGCTGTCATAAAGGAACGGGCCCGAGCCCATGGTGGTGTCGCGGGCTTCGCCCTTCTTGATCATCGGCATGTTGAAATGCGCGAACCAGCCCGGCAGGACCGCCAGCGGCTCGTCGGTGACCATGCGCACGGTCTTTTCGTCCGGGGTCTCGACCGCGGTGATCGCGGAGAGCTGGCCCTGCAGAAAGGCGGCGCTGTCGGGCTTCTGCGCTTCCAGGACGTTCCATGCAATGTCCTCGGCGGTGACGGGGGTGCCGTCATGCCAGGTGGCGTCGCGCAGCTTGAAGATCCAGGCGCCTTCGTCGTCGACCTCCCAGCTCTCGGCCAGCTCGCCGCGCATCATGCCGTCGGGGCCATAGCCCAGCAGGCCGCGGTGGATCATCAGCTTGATGGTGCCTGCGGCGGTGCCGTTCGAGGCCCAGGCGTCGAGGCTCGGCGGGTAGGTCGAGAGGCCGAAGCGCAGCGTGCCGCCCTCCTGCGCGTGCAGCGCCTTGGGGCCGAGGAAGCTCAGCGCGCCTGCGGCGGCGCCGGTGGTGGCGAGAAAGCCGCGACGGTTCATACGCGTTGTCATTGCAAGTGTCTCCTTGTCGGGTTGAGGCGGGCTCTTGTCGGCCCTGTTGAATTCGGTTCCAGTCCCGCTCGGGCGGATCATTCCGCCGCGATCGGGGTTTCGCTGTCTTCCTGCGGGGTGCCGTAGCCGCCGCCGCCGGGGGTGATGACCTCGAGCCATTCGCCGGCTCGCAGGGTGCCGTAGCCGCGCTCGAAGGGATCGCAGTCGGGGCTGGTGACATAGCTGCCATGGCCGCCTTCGCCGCCGCCCTGCAGGCCCCAGGAACGGGATTTGTTGCGCGATACGTCGACATGCACCATGCAGTCCTCGGTGGCGCGGTAGACCCGGCGGAGGCCCATGCCGCCGCGGTGCTTTCCGGCGCCGCCGGAGCCATCGACGAGCTCGTAACGCTCGAGGATCAGGGGATATTCGCCTTCCAGCGCCTCGACCGGCAGGTTCGAGGTGTTGGTGGCGTGGACGTGGATGCCATCGAGCCCGTCGGCATGTGGGCGCGCGCCGCCGCCGCCGCCGATGGTTTCGAGATAGACCCAGTAGGTGCCCGCGTCCGGCCCGCTCTGGCGGGTGCCCGAGAACACCGCCACCGAGCAGGTCGAGTTGGTACAGGCCGAGACCCGCTCCGGCACCGCCTGCGCCAGCGCGCCGAGGATCAGATCGGCGACGCGCTGGCAGGTCTGGACCCGGCCATTGACCGCGGCGGGGTGCTTGCAGTTGAGGATCGAGCCGTGCGGCGCGTCGACGGAGATCGGGCGGGCAAGGCCCGCGTTGGGCAGCACCGTCGGGTCGATCACCGATTTCACGATGTAATAAACCGTCGCCAGCAGCGCGGTGCGGGTCATGTTGATCGGCGCGCGGATCTGGTCGGGTGCCTCGAAGGCCAGCGAAAGCTCGTCACCGGCGACCGTGACGGTCACCGCGAAGGGGATCGGATCGTCGAAATCGAGGTTGTCGAAGACATCCTCGAAGCGCCAGCTGCCATCGGGCAGGGCGGCAATGCCCGCGCGCATCTTGCGCTCGGCGTAGTCGAGCAGCGCCTCGCCGGAGGCCAGCACCACATCCGCGCCGTGGCGCGCGCAGAGCTCCTGGAAGCGCTGCACGCCGACCCGGTTGGCGGCCATCTGGGCGCGCAGGTCCGACAGGCGCTCGCGCGGCACCTGGCAGTTGAGCAGGATCAGCTCCTGGATGTCCTTCTGCAATTCGCCGGCCTTGTAGAGCCGCACCGGCGGGATCCGCAGGCCTTCCTGGTAGATATGGGCATGCGCCCGGTCGACGAAATCCGAGTGGTGCGCGAGGTTCACCGTCCAGGCGACGAGCTGGTCGTCGACGAAGATCGGCTCGGCCAGCACGATGTCGGGCAGGTGGGTGCCGCCGCCGCGATAGGCGTCGTTGCCGACGAACACATCGCCCGGGCGTAGGTCCTTCTCGTCGTGATCCGCCAGCAGCATCGGGATGAAATCGAGGAAGCTGCCGAGGTGGATCGGGATGTGCTCGGCCTGGCAGAGCGTGCGGCCCTGCCGATCGAAGAGCGCCGTAGAACAATCGCGGCGTTCCTTGATGTTGGTCGAGTAGGAGGCGCGGACCAGCGCTTCGCCGGTCTCCTCCACGATCGAGGAGAGCGCGGCACCGATGACCTCGACGGTGATCGGGTCGAGAGCGTGAGTGGTGGTTTGGCCGGTCATGCGCTGAGCTCCAGGATGAGGTTGTCGATCTTGTCCACGGTGGCGCGGACCCCGGGCGGGATCAGCGTCGTGGTGTCCATCTGTTCGACGATGGCGGGGCCTGCAAAGGCCATGCCGGGGGCAAGCTTTTCGCGGGCATATAGCGCTGTCTCGGTGAAGCCGCCGGTCTCGGGATACCAGACCTCGCGGCTGCCGATGACGGCGGCGCTGGGATCGGGATCGCCCAGCTCGCGCTCGGGCAGCTCGGCCTTCTGCACCAGCCCCATGGCCTCGGCGCGGAAGGTCACGCAGAGGATGCGCTCTTCCGGCACGGCAAAGCCGTAGAGCCGCTCATGCGCCTCGGTGAAGCCCTGCTTGAGCGTCGCGAGCATGGCCTCGGTTACCGGGCCCTCGGGCAGTGGGATTGAGAGCTCGTAGTTCTGGCCATCGTAGCGCATGTCGATGCGGCGGGTCAGGCGGCGCTTGTCGTCGGCGATCTCCTCGGCGTCGAACCAGCCGGTGGCCTCGGCCTCGACGGAGGCCACGGTCTCGGCGATGGTGCCGACGTTGCCGGGCTCGAGCGCGGTCAGCTTGGTGGCGGAGAAATCGGCGCGCAGATCGGTGAGCAGCAGGCCCATGGCGCAGAGGATGCCCGGGCTGCGCGGCACGATGACGGTGGTCATGCCCAGCTCCTGCGCAAGCCGCACCGCGTGCAGCGGGCCCGCGCCGCCGAAGGCCATCAGCGCGTAATTGCGCGGGTCGTGGCCGCGCTGTACCGAGATCACCCGGATCGCCTTGGCCATATTCGCGGTCACCACCGAGATGATGCCCTGCGCCACGTCCATCGTCTCCATGCCGAGCCGCTCGCCGAGCTTGGCGATGGCCTCGACCGCGAGATCGCGGCGGACCTTCATGCGGCCGCCGAGGATCTCGACCGGGTTGAGGATCTGCAGCACGATATTGGCGTCGGTCACGGTCGGGTCGGTGGCGCCGCGGCCATAGCAGACCGGGCCGGGGTCGGCGCCGGCGCTTTCCGGTCCGACCTTCAGCAACCCGCCGGAGTCGATCGAGGCGATCGAGCCGCCGCCGGCGCCCACGGTGTGGATGTCGAGCATCGGCGCCTTGATCGGGTAGCCGTGCACGACGCTTTCATTGGTCTGCGCTGTCTCGCCGCCGGCCATCAGCGCGACGTCGGACGAAGTGCCGCCGACATCGAAGGTGATGATGTCTTCAAAGCCCGCGCGGGCGCCGATGGCCTGTGCCGCGACAACGCCGGTCGAGGGGCCGGAGAGCACCGCCCGCACCGGGGTCTGCGCCGCCGCCTCGAAGCGCACCACGCCGCCGTTGGATTGCGTCAGGTGCGGCGCCACCGGCAGGCCGAGATCCTGCAGGCGCGGGGTCAGACGGCTGATATAGCGGTGCATGATCGGGCCGAGATAGGAGTTGACCGTTGCGGTCGAGAGGCGCTCGAACTCGCGGAACTCGGGGGCGATCTCGTGGCTGGCGCAGAGGAAGACGCCGGGCATTTCCTCCTCGACGATGCGACGCGCGGCCTGCTCGTGGACCGGGTTCACGAAGGCGTAGAGGAAGCAGATGGCAACCGCCTCGACCCCGGCCTCCTTGAGCGCGCGGGCGGCCTTGCGCACCGCCTCTTCATCGAGCGGCGTGTCGATCTCGCCGGTGCGCAGCATGCGTTCGGGCAGCTCGAAGCGCAGCTCGCGCGGAACCAGCGTCTGCGGCTTGTCGGCGAAGAGATCGTAGAGGTCGGGGCGCTTCTGTCGGCCGATCTCGAGCAGGTCGCGGAAGCCTTCAGTGGTCAGCAGCCCGACCTTCGCGCCGCGATGGGTGATCAGCGCGTTGGTGGCCACGGTGGTGCCGTGGCCAAGATAGGCGATGGCGGCGGCGGGATCGCTCTCGGCGCCGTCAGCGTGCTCTTTCATGCCTTCCTCGACGCCCTGCGCGATGCCGCGCGACGGGTCGTCCGGGGTGGAGGAGACTTTCCAAACCTCGATGCGGCCGCTGGCCTCGTCGAAGAGGCAGACATCGGTGAAGGTGCCGCCGGAATCCACGCCGACGCGCCATGTGCCTGCGGGGGTGATGCCTTGCGATCCGTCCATCATCGAAGTTTTGTCCTCTTGGCGTGTACTTCATGTATACAAGGAAGCGAGATCGATTCTGTCCAGCCCTGTTTTGCCTGAAAGGAAACATTCGGCTGGTTTTTGTGAAAGTTTGATGAATGAGCAGTCACACTAATGTGGATACGGGCAATATTGCCGGTTCGGAAGGCCTTTCTGCGCGGGATCGGGCGTATCAGGGCGTCCGGGCGGGCATTCTGAAGGGAGAGTTCCCACCGGGTAGCTTCATCGAGGAGGCCACCGCCTGCGAGGTGACCGGCGTGTCGCGCTCGCCGGTGCGCGAGGCGCTCAACCGGCTCGCGGCGGAGGGCTATCTCGAGCTGCACCGGCGCCGCGGCGCCATGGTGCGGGCGCTTTCGGCCACCGAGCTGCGCGATCTCTACGAGGTGCGTCTGATGGTCGAGACCCACGCGGTGCGCAAGATCTGCCGCGAGGAGCGGGCGCTGCCGGCGGAGCTGCTGCGGCTCTGCGAGGTGCACGAGGCGACCCCGGCGGAGGATCTGCTGGGCTGCGTCGAGATCAATCGGCTGTTTCACCAGGCGCTGGTGGCGGCGGCTGGCAACCGGGTGCTGGTCGACGTGTTCGACGGGCTGCAGGCGCCGCTGTCGCGGGTCGCGATGGTCTCGCTGCAACAGGGCTTCGGCAAGACCGAGGTGATCGAGGAAGAGCACCGCGAGATGATTGCCGCACTCCGCGCGCATGACGAGGCGCGGGCGCTGGCGGTGGTCGAGCGCCATCTTGCCCTGATGCCGCGCCTGCAATCGGCGCTGTCGTCCTGAGGCGACGACGCGACGAAGCGTGCGGTGCAGGGCGGCGGGATGTCGCAGCGGTCTGGCCTCGGCGTTCAGGGATCTGGGTGCCGCGAAGTGAGCCGAGCAGGTGACGCCGCGTCCAATTCAAAACTTTTGATGCGCGGAAGAAATTATTTATCGGGCCGGGTGCGCCAGGCGCCCGGTGAGCGCGGGCCAGAGCGCCGCGAGAGTTGGAAAGCCCAATGAAACAGGGGCCGGCCGAGCGGCGGGCGCGCCGATCCGTCAGGTACCGGATCTGCCCGCGATCAAGGGCTGCGCGACGCGGGGGATGGGCTGCTTGATGGTCACTGCCTGCTGTCTAGGCAAATTCGCCTACGGATCCGACCGCTTGCCGCCGTCCCGACCCGCATACCACGCCGCGAGATCGGCGATGTCCTCGTCGCTGAGCGGCTTGGCGGCGGCCTCCATCAGGTGGGCGCGGGGGCTCGTGGGCACCGGGCCGTCGCGATACATCTTGAGCCAGTTGTAGATCCAGTAACCGTCCTGACCGCTGATGCGCGGGGTGTCGGAGCGTCTGGGCGAGAGCCCGTCGGGGCCTGCGCCCTCGTGGCAGGCGGCGCAGCTTGCGATGTCGTTGTGCTCGTCGCCTTGCTCGGCCAGTTCGCGGCCGCGCGCGGCATCGCCAATGGGCAGCGGGCGGCCCTGCCAGCCGGCCTCCATCCCGGAGTACCGCGCGGCGATGCCCGCGATGGTCTCGTCGCCCAGAGGTGCTGCGAGGGGCTCCATGAAGCCGCTCTCACGATGGCCTGTCGCGTAGGCCTCGAGCACGGTAACCAGCCATTCCTCGGACTGTCCGGCGAGCTTCGGCGCGGTGCCGTCGCGGCCCAGACCGTCCTCGCCGTGGCAGCGGGCGCAGGCCAGCTCCGGCTCGATGGCCCCCGGCAGGCCGCCGAAGCGGACCCCGGCGCTGTCATAGCCCCCAGCCTCTCCGAAGGACGCAATTTCAAACGCTTCCCGGTCAAAGCTATCATATTGGGTCAAGAAGGCGGCGAGCGCCCAAGGCTCGTCTTCGCGCTTTTCGCCGGGCCAGGCTGGCATGCCGGTATACTTGAAGCCATGCCGCGCGATCCACCAGAACTCCTTGGCGTCGTAATCCTCCGATGTGAGCAACGGCGGCGCCGGGCGCATGCCCTCGACCACCGGGTTCCGCGGGATGCCGGGGGCACCGTGGCAGGTCAGGCAGCCGGTGGCGAAATGGCCCGCGCCAAGCCGGATCAGGCCGGGATCCTGAAGGTCGACCTGCCGGGGGACTTCGATGGATCTGGCGCGGATTGCCACCGCGTTGCCGAGATAGCCGTGCAGGATATTGGCCACCCCCGGCAGGTGCGGCACCGAGGCGGCGATGTTGTAGGGCGCGAGGAAGAAGAACGCGCCGCCTGCGGCGGCGAGCGCCGCGAGCCCTCCAAGAATGTAGCGCCTCATGTGGCGGCCTCCGTCAGTTTCAGCGCCAGCCCCAGCCGGCGCAGCGCGGCGATGAGGTAGATCGCGCCACCGGCGCCCGCCATCATCGCGCCGGCGACCTGCTGTTCCTGCAGCGCGCTGAGGCCGAGATGGCCGGCGCAGATGTCGCCGTAGAGATCGCGCGGCGAGAGGCCGATCAGCGCGCCGAGAAGGGTCATGTGCATGGTGGTGGCGAGCAGCACGATGGCGCCGCCAAAGCCTCCGGCGGCGCGCACGCTGGCCCAGAGCAGCATCCCGGCGCCAAGGAAACTTGCCTGTTCGAGGACAAAGCCGGTGGCGCTCAGCCGCGCCCAGAGATGCAACGAGGGCAGGTGCCAGGCCCAGACCACCAGCATCTCGACCACCGCGCCCAGCGTCAGCGCCATGGCGCCCGCCGGCAGGCGCAGCCGCGGCGCGTAGAGCGCGGGGACCACGGCGGTCACCCCCAGATGCAGCACCATGTGCAGCACCATCGAGCCGGTCGCCAGCCCCGGCAGCGGCGAGAGCCAGAGGACCGCCAGCAGCGTCAGCGCGAGGAGGCGGCGCGGGCTCAGCATGTGGCGAAGACCAGCCCGGGGATCACGGTGAAGCCGATCGCCACCACCGAGAGCACACAGAGCAGCAAGGCCACGTGGCCGACAAAGCGGTCGCGGCCGCGCTCGGAGCTTTCGGTGATCTCCTCGAAAATCACGAAGACCCCGCCATAGCGCCGAACCGCGATGACCCCGAGCCATGCGATCAGCGCCGCCGAGATCAGCCCCAGCGCCACGATGATCCAACGCGGCTCGACCAGCGAGGCCATCGGCCCCGCCTTCGCGCACCAGATCGCCGCGACCCAGTAGCTCAGCAGGAAATGCGCCGCCCAGATCGAGGGCGCGGCCACGAGGATCCAGACCGAGCCCTGATCGATCACGCGGGGCGCGTCTCCGGGCGGGGTGAAGTGGCGCGGTTGCTCGTCGGAGCCGTGTCTCATGAGCCTACCCCCATCAAGAGCGGGAACAGCGCCAGCAGGGCGAAGATGGTGATCACCGTGAGCGCGAGGAAATGGCTGTAGAGGGCAAGGTTCATCAGGTCGGCGCGGTACTCGGGCGTGCAATGGCCGAACTTGATGCGCGCGGCGACGTAAAGGCTCATCACCCAGTTCAGCAGCAGGTGCAGCGCCGGCCACAGGATCAGCATCCAGACCATCGCGTCGAAGCTCTGCGCGGTCGGGTCGAGCCCCTTGGCATAGGCCGACCAGCCCCATGCACCGATCCCCAGCGCGCCCACCGGAAGCGCCCCGATCAGCAGCGCCATCGACAGCCCGCGCTGGCCGCGGCCCAGCGTCTCGCGCGCGCCCACGGTCATGCCCCACGCGCCGATCAGCAGCGCGAGGCCGACGAGAAGCCAGGCGAAGCTTGGCAGGTGCTCGGCGGAGGGCAGGAAATCGGGCAGGGCGGTCCAGTAGAAGAAGTAGGAGAACACCAGCCCCATGAAGGCGGTCATGTCGCCGGTCATGGTGATGAAGACGGCCCACCAGCCCGGAGATCGGTTGCCCTGCGCATAGGTTGGCAGGGTGAGCCCGCGCCCGGCATATTTCTCGGGCTTTTCCGGGATCAGTGAGGTGCCGGTCCAGAGCCACCAGAGCG
Source organism: Salipiger bermudensis (assembly GCF_019801965.1). GTDB lineage: Bacteria > Pseudomonadota > Alphaproteobacteria > Rhodobacterales > Rhodobacteraceae > Salipiger > Salipiger bermudensis_A. The sequence goes on along the minus strand of NZ_JAHVIA010000007.1, from coordinate 167,006 downwards.
TGAAGCCGACGAAGCCCGCGCCGAAAATTAGCGTGATGGTCCAGAGGTGGAAGGTGGCGAGGATGAACGACGCGCCGAGGCAGAAGGCCGCGCCTAGGGTCAGGAAGCTCGGCCCGCCGACGCGCTGGACGAAGAGCGGGCGGGCGTCGAGGATGTCGGTCACGATGAGCTCGCGCTTGCCTTCCTCGGCATCGGGCAGGAACCATTCGCCGCGGTCGATCTGATCCACCAGCCCCTCCTGCTCCCAGAGCGGGTAGCGGGTGTGGATATAGGGGATCGAGCGCACGCCCCACGGCTTGTCGGGCACTTCGGCGGCCCATTCCATCGTCCCGGCGTTCCAGAGGTTGCGCTTGACAAGCGGCGCCTTGCCGCGCGGCCAGAGCACGTTGAGCGCCAGCACCGCGAAGCCCGCGGCGAAGACGAAGGCGCCGATGGTCGAGACCATGTTGAGCAGCGCCCAGCCGTCGGAGAGGTCGTAGGTCCAGACCCGGCGTGGCATGCCCATGATGCCGGTCCAGTGCATCGGCAGGAAGGCGACGTTGAAGCCGCCGAACATCAGCCAGAAGCTCCACTTGCCGGCCCGGGCGTTGAGGGCCTTCTGGGTGACGAAGGGATACCAGTAGTGAATGCCGGCGAAGAGCGGGAAGAGCATCCCTCCGATCAGCGTGTAATGCAGGTGGGCGACAATGAAATAGCTGTCATGCGCCTGCCAGTCGAAGGGCACCAGCGCCACCATGACTCCGGTCAGCCCGCCAAAGACGAAGATCGCCAGCGCGCCGCCGGCAAACAGCATCGGCACCGAGGGGCGCACGCGGCTTACCAGCATGGTGGCGATGAAGCAGAAGATCTGGATGCCGGTCGGCACCGCCACCGCCTCGGAAGCGGCGGAGAAGAAGCTCAGCGAGATCTCCGGCAGGCCGGTGGTGAACATGTGGTGCACCCAGAGCCCGAAGCTCAGGAAGGCGACGCCCACGGCGCTGAGCACGATCCACGAATGCCCCACCATGGGACGACCCGCAAAGGTCGGCAGCATGGTGGCGATGAGCGCGATCGACGGCAGGAAGATGATGTAGACCTCAGGGTGACCGAAGATCCAGAACAGGTGCTGCCAGAGCAGCGGGTCGCCGCCGCGGTCGGGATCGAAGAAGGCCCATCCGAAGGCGCGCTCCATCTCGAGCAGCAGGTCGCCGGCGATCAGTGGCGGGAAGGCGAAGAGGATCATCCCCGCCACCACCAGCACGTACCAGCAATAGAGCGGCATCAGGTTGAGCCGCATCCCCGGTGGGCGGGATTTCAGCACGCCCACGATCAGCTCGACCGCCGCCGCGATCGAGCTCACCTCGATGAAGGACAGGCCCAGCAGCCAGATGTCGGTGCCGAGCCCGCTATAGGCCGGGTCCGACGACAGCGGCGTGTACATGAACCAGCCGCCATCGGGCGCCACGCCGAAGAAGATCGAGCCGCAGACGAAGATGCCGCCGATGATGAAGCACCAGAAGCCGAAGGCCGAGAGCCGCGGGAAGGGCAGGTCGCGCGCGCCGAGGATCTCGGGCAGGATGATGATCGCCACCGCCTCGAAGATCGGCACCGCGAAGAGGAACATCATCGCCGTGCCGTGCAGGGTGAAGAGCTGGTTGTAGAGCTGCTGCGAGAACAGGTCGTTGCCCGGCACCGCGAGCTGCATGCGGATCATCAGCGCGAGGATGCCGGCGAAGGTGAAGAAGGCGAAGGAGGTCAGCAGGTACCACTTGCCGATATAGGAGTTGTTGACCGCCGAGATGATTTTCCAGCCCGGTGGCTCGCGCCAGACATCCATCAGGCGCTTGCGCTGCGCCTTGTCGCGGGCCTCGTCATAGGGCTCGGGCGGGGGCAGGCGGGAGAGGTCGATCTCGTCGGTCATGGGCGCGTCAGTCCAGGCTCATTAGGAAGGCGACGAGCCGGTCGAGCCGCTCGCCCTGCAGGTCGGGATAGGGGGGCATGTCGATGTCGGGCTTCATCGCGTGCGTGTCGGTGATCCAGCGCGCCATGTTCTCGGGCGTCATGTCGTAGATCCCGGCGCCGAGCTTGTCGCGGGAGGCGAGATGGGTGAGGTCGGGGCCGACGGGGCCCTGCGCCTCGGTGCCGCGGATGGTGTGGCAGGCGCCGCAGCCTTCCTCTTGGAAAATCTCGAAGCCCGGGTCGCCGGCGGCGATCTCCGCGGGCTGAGCCTCGGCCTCGAGCCAGCTATCGAAGGCGCTCTGTTCCATCACGATGGCATCGAAGCGCATCAGCGCATGCGCACCGCCGCAATACTCGGCGCAGAGCCCGCCCCAGTTGCCGGTCTCGATCGGGGTGAGGGCCAGTGTGGTCTCGCGGCCGGGGATCATGTCCATCTTGCCGCCAAGCGCCGGCACCCAGAAGGAATGGATCACGTCGTCGGCGGTGAGCCTGAAGAGCGCGGTGCGGTCGACCGGCAGGCGGATTTCGTTGGCCGTCACCACGTCGCCCTCGGGCGTCTCGTAGATCACCCGCCACCACCAGCGCTCGCCATCGACGCGCACCGTCAGGTCGCCCTCATCGCTGGTGATGTCGCGCAGGATGACGAGGCCCCAGACCAGCAGCGCGCCGACCACCACGGTCGGGAACACCGCGCCGCCCCAGAGGATGAAGCGCCGCGCCTGGGTTTCGAGGGAGGGGTCGACCTGCCGCCGATGCGCATAGACCGCAGCGCCGATCACGATGCCCCAGATCACCGCGGCGCCGACCAGCAGCACCCAGAACAGATCTTCGACGCGTTGCGCCTCGGCGCCGGCGGAGGCCAGCCAGTTGTGACGCCCCTCGCAGCCCGCGAGCAGCGCTGGAATGATCAGGAAAATGCTTCGCCGCAATCGCTTGCCCGCCCCGTGACGTCTCTGTCCCTCGGGGCGCAACCTGCGACGGCGCGTCGCGGTTCCCGAAAAAGTGACACGGAGTGAGATATTTGCGCGGAACGCCCGCGCGGGCAGCGTCAGACCTTGCCGGAGGCCGATAGCAGGATGGCGAAGGGGCGGGTGGCGTCGATCTCGGCCATGACGATGATCAGGCTCGCGGTCAGCGGCACCGCGAGCACCGCGCCGGGCAGGCCCCAGAGCGCGCTCCAGAAGGCCAGGGCCAGCAGTACCACGAAGGGGCTGAGGTTGAACGCCCGACCGAGCATCCTCGGCTCGAGATAGCCAGCGACGAAGAGCTGCGCCGCGGTCAGCGACACCGCCACCAGCGAGGCCACGGTGAAGGAGCCGAACTGCGCGAGGCTGAGCAGCACCGGGAAGATCACCCCGATCAGCGAGCCGATATAGGGGATGTAGTTCAAAAGCGCGATGAGGATCGCCCAGAACAGCGCGAAATCGATCCCGAAGAGCAGCATCACCCCGTAGGACAGCGCGCCGAGGATGACGTTCACCACGGTCTTGACCGACAGGTAATCGCCGATCCGGGTGTTGATCCGGTTGATGAGCGCGATGGTCCGGTTCTCTGCATCCGCATTGCCCTCGAGGGCGAGGTTGAGCTTGCGCGCCATGCCGGCGCGCTCGGCGGTCAGGAAAGACGCGTAGAGTACCACGAGGAAGAGCGTGCCGCCGAGGCCGCGGATCGACAGGATCACCGGCCCGATGAAGGGCTGGATCTCGACCCGGTCGAAGGTCATGGCGCGCAGCTGCGCCCAGCTCGGCTCGTCATCGACGCCGACAAGCTGCGCCACGTGGGTCATCAGGCTGTCGAGGTTGGCCTTGTAGCTTGGCAGCACCGCGGCAACCTGCGTGAAGGTGTCGAGCACGTAGGTGAAAAGAGCGATCAGCGCGATGGTGAAGGTGAGCAGCACCAGCACCCGCCGCAGGATCGACGGCAGCAGCCCCAGCACCGGCACCCGTCCGAGGCGGGCGGTGACATCGAACAGGATGTAGACCGAGATCACCGCGATCAGCACCGGCAGCAGCACCGGCTTGCCGATATGCAGCAGGTAGCCAATCATGATCAGCAGCGCGAGCAGGTAGGTGGTTTGTCTCAGGGTGACCATCATTGGCGCATATCGGGTCTTGCGGGCCTCTGTTCAGCTGCGGCGTTCACGTGCCGCCCTATCCTCATGGCATATCTAGGGTTTCCGCAAGCCGATTACCTCCCCGCACGGGCCCCGCGCAGCGATTTCTTTGCGACAAATGCCCGCAAACGCGCCGGTCCCGCCCCGTGGGGTGTCAGAGGCCCTCGTGGAATTCGTCGATCAGGTGGCTGACCACGGCGCGCATCTGTTCTTCGCCATCCTCGGGATGGGCCGCCGCCACCGCGCGCTGGCGCGACGAGGAATTGCCCTCGGCCACCACCTTGCGGCAGCGCTCGACCTCGGCCACGCAGCCCAGGGCCTCGGCATCCTCGGCGATCAGCGCGATCAGCTCCTCGGTGAGATCCTCGAACGGGGTGATGCGCGCGGCGCCGAAGTCGATCAGCCCCTCGGTGATGCCGTAGCGCTGCGCCCGCCAGCGGTTTTCGCCGATCAGGAAATTCTCGTAGATCCGCCAGCGCAGGTTCTGCCGCCGCAGCCGCCACAGCATCCGCAGGACGCACTGGTTGATCGCCGCCAGCATCAGCGCGTCCTCGAGCCGGGGCTGGACGTCCATGATCCGGGTCTCGAGGGTCGGGAAGCGGGCCGAGGGGCGCAGGTCCCACCAGATCTTCGAGCTGTCCTCGATGATGCCGAGATCGATCAGCGCCTGCACCGAGCGCTGGTAATCCTGCCAGTTGGCGAAATGCGGCGGCAGGCCGGTGCGTGGCAGGTTGTCGAAGACCGAGATGCGATAGCTGGCGAGGCCGGTATCCGTTCCCTGCCAGAACGGCGAGGAGGTCGACAGCGCCAGCAGGTGGGGCAGGAAGTAGCCCGCCTGCCGCATCAGGTCGGCGCGCAGCTGGTCATCGCCGAGCCCGACATGGACATGCATGCCGCAGATCAGCATGCGCTGCACCACGCCGCCGAGATCGCGGCGCAGGTCGCGGTAGCGCTCCTTGTCGGTGTGGTGCTGGTTCTTCCAATGCGCCAGCGGGTGGCAGGAGGCGGCGATGGGCGCGAGGTTGTAGCGCGCCGCGTGTCTCGAGATCGCTGCCCTGAGCCGCTTGAGATCTTCGCGGGCGGTGGCGATGTCGGGACAGGGCTTGGTGCCGATCTCGATCTGGCATTGCAGGTATTCCGGGCTGACCTGGCCCTCGAGTTCCTCGCTGCAGGCTTCGAGCAGGCGCTTCGGCGCCTCGCTCAACGCCAGCGTGTCGCGATCGACGAGGAGGTATTCCTCCTCGATCCCGAGGCTGAATTCCGGCGTCTGCATCGGCCCCTCCCTTGGCTGCTTGGCCGAGGAAAGCAGAGCGGCGGCCACCGGGCAAGCCCGGCGCGGCCTTAGCCGTGATCGGCGAAGAGGTCGGAGAAGCGGTCTTGCTGCAGGCCCAGCACCGAAAGCGCCTCATCGGGCTGCCGCTGAAGCAGCGGCACCACCGCATCGACCCCCTCCCAGGAGCGCAGGATCATCCGCGATACCTCGAGCGACAGGTCGGTCGGGCAGACATAGACCTTGAGGGTCTGGGCACCATGCCCGCAGAAGAAGCCAGCCTTGATTGCCTGCAGCCGCATCAGCTTCAGGTAGTCCCAGGTGATGCCGGTGACGCGCGAGAGATCGACAAGGTGCTTCTGGCCGGGATCGGCCAGCGGATTGCGCGCATAGCTTTCAAAGGCCTCGATGATCTCGTCGATCAGAAGCTGACCTTCAAAACGGACGTAGACAAGCCCGGAACTGGGCATGATTCGAAAAGCGACGGGCATGTGCGGCTCACCAATAGGTTGTTCCGATTACTTAACTTCTCGCCGGAGCCTGCCATCCACAAACCACGCGGGACCTCAGCGACCCCGTCATTTGCCGCGAGACACCCCCGAGACGCAAGGTTTGAAGGAGAACAAATCGGAACCGACACCGAGATGACACGTCGCGGGGCGGGCGCTGGAACGGCAAGCGCCCCGGACTTTCCGGTCCGGGGCGCCTGGTCTTGCTTGTCTTTAGGCTGAAGGTCAGTCCATCGCCTTGAAGTTGAACTCGCCGCCTTCCTTGATGCCCGAGAACCAGCGCGCGGTGACGGTCTTGGTCTTGGTGTAGAAGCGGAAGGCGTCGGGGCCGTACTGGTTGAGGTCGCCGAAGCCGGACTTCTTCCAGCCGCCGAAGGTGAAGTAGCTCAGCGGCACCGGGATCGGGAAGTTGATGCCGACCATGCCCACGTTCACACGGTGCGCGAAGTCGCGCGCGGTGTCGCCGTCGGCGGTGAAGATCGACGTGCCGTTGCCGTAGTCGTTCTTCATGATCAGGTCGAGCGCCTCGTCATAGGACTCGGTGCGCACCTGGCAAAGGACCGGGCCGAAGATCTCTTCCTTGTAGATGTCCATGTCCTTGGTGACATTGTCGAACATCGACGGACCCACGAAGAAGCCGTCCTCGTAGCCCTGCAGCTCGAAGTCGCGGCCGTCGACCACGAGGCTTGCGCCCTGGTCCACACCCGAGGCGATGAGCCCGTTGATGCGGTCCTTGGACGCCTGGGTGATCACCGGGCCGTAATCCACGTCGTTGCCGGCGGTGTAGGGGCCGACCTTGAGCGCTTCGATGCGGGGAACCAGTTTCTCGATCAGAGCGTCGGCGGTCTTCTGGCCGACCGGAACCGCGACCGAGATCGCCATGCAGCGTTCGCCGGCTGCGCCGAAGCCGGCACCGACCAGCGCGTCGGCGGCCTTGTCGATGTCCGCGTCGGGCATGATGATCATGTGGTTCTTGGCGCCGCCGAAGCACTGGGCGCGCTTGCCGTTGGAGCAGGCACGGCCATAGATGTACTGCGCGATCGGGGTCGAGCCCACGAAGGCCACCGCCGGGATGTCCTCGTGGTCGAGGATGCCGTCGACGACGTCCTTGTCACCGTTGACCACCTGCAGGACGCCCGCGGGCAGGCCCGCTTCGATCAGCAGCTCGGCGAGGCGCAGCGCCGTCGAGGGCACGCGCTCGGAGGGCTTGAGGATCATCGCGTTGCCGCAGGCGAGGGCGCCGGCCATCTTCCACAGCGGGATCATGGCGGGGAAGTTGAAGGGCGTGATGCCTGCAACGACGCCCAGCGGCTGTCGCATGGAGTAGAGGTCGATGCCCGGGCCGCCGTTGTCCATGAACTCGCCCTTGAGCATCGCCGGCGCGCCCATGCACACCTCAACGAACTCGAGGCCGCGCTGCACGTCGCCCTTGGCGTCGGGCAGGGTCTTGCCGTGCTCGAGGCTGACCAGCTCGGCCAGCTCGTCCATGTGCTCGTTGATCAGGGCACCGAACTTCATCATCACGCGGGCGCGACGCTGCGGGTTGGTGTTGGCCCAGCCGATCTGTGCCTCGGCCGCCTTGGCCACGGCGTCATTCAGCTCTTCGAGGGTCGCGAGCGGCACCTTGGCGATGGCTTCGCCGGTGGCGGGGTTGAAGACTTCGGTGAAGCGGCCCGAGGTGCCCTTCACGTGCTCGCCGTTGATGAAATGCGTCAGTTCTTTCATGATCGCTCCTCCTGTCATTCGGATTTGGCGTCACCTTAGTCTTGCGGAAATGCAGGCAACAGAGGTAATCGGACAAAAGGGTTTTGCAAAAATGCAGGTGCTGACATGCGCGGGAACTGGGATGATTTGCGGATTTTCCTCGCCGTGGCGCGGGGCGACAGCCTCTCGGGCGCCGGCCGCGTGCTGCGTATGGACCCGGCCACGGTGGGCCGGCGCGTGGCGCGGCTCGAGGAGACGCTGGGCCAGCCGCTGTTTGCCAAGAGCCCGCAGGGCTATGCGCTGACCGAGGCCGGGGCGCGGCTGCTCTCCCATGCCGAGGAGGCCGAGCAGGCGCTCGGGCAGGGCGCCGAGGCGGTGCGCGGGGCGGGTGAGGGGCTCTCGGGCCAGATCCGCATCGGCGCGCCGGATGGCTGCGCCAATTTCCTGCTGCCGCAGGTCTGCGCCGAGATCGGCGCGCAGAACCCCGATCTCGAGATCCAGATCGTCGCCCTGCCGCGCATCGTCAACCTGTCACGGCGCGAGGCCGACATCGCCATCGGCGTCTCGGCCCCCACCGCGGGGCGGCTGGTGGTGCAGAAGCTCGCCGATTACAAACTGCACCTCGCCGCCTCCGAGGCCTATCTTTCGCAGCACCCCCCGATCCGCAGCCGCGACGACCTGCGGGAGCACCGCATCATCGGCTACATCCCTGACATGATCTTTGACAAGGAACTCGACTACCTCGCCGATCTCGGCGTCGAGCGGGTGCGGCTGGCCTCCAACAGCGTCTCGGTGCAGTTTCACTGGCTGCGCCAGCACGCCGGGCTCGGCATCGTGCATGATTTCGCGCTGCCCGCGGCGCCGGGGCTGCGCAAGGTGCTGGCTGAAGAAGTCGAGATCACCCGCAGCTTCTATCTGGTGCGCCACGAGGATGACCGCCGGCTCGGGCGGCTCAACGCCTTCGCCGAGGCGCTGGGGCAGGGGATTCGCAAAGAACTTACCCTGCTCGAAGGTCTGACTTGACAGATTGTCGCAGGGGCCGGACGCTGGATGCACGCGCAGAGAAGGCATGGAGGAGAGCCGGATGCAGGTGCAACAGATTCTCAAGGACAAGGCGGATGACGGCGTCGTCACGGTAACGCCCGCGACCACGGTGGCAGATGCCGCCAAGATGCTGGCCGAGCGCCGCATCGGCGGCGTGGTGATCTCCGAGGACGGTCAGACCCCGCTGGGCATCCTGTCCGAGCGCGACATCGTGCGCCGTCTCGCCACCGACGGGGCCGCCGTGCTCACCACGCCGGTCGAGAGTCTGATGACCACCGATCTCAAGACCTGCACCTCTGCCGATGACAGCGACGTCATCCTCGCCCGCATGACCGAGGGCCGCTTCCGTCACATGCCGGTGGTCGAAGAGGGCGTGATGGTCGGAATCATCACCATCGGTGACGTGGTGGCAGCGCAGATTGCCGAGCTCGCGATGGAGAAGGACGCGCTGCAGGGCATGATCATGGGCTACTGATCCGGCCCGAGCATGCCGCGGCATTTTGGTCAAGGGGTTGCATTCGGCAACGCAATATTGTTGCGTGCGGCAAACTGACAGATCAGGGGCAGCCCCATGCGCATTGGCCTTTATCCCGGCACGTTCGACCCGATCACGCTGGGCCATATCGACATTATCCGGCGTGCGGCGGCGCTGGTCGACAGGCTGGTGATCGGCGTCGCGATCAATCGCGACAAGGGGCCGCTCTTCGACCTCGAGGCGCGCGTCGCGATGATCGAGGCGGAATGCCGCGCGCTCTCCGACGAGACCGGCACCGAGATCGTTGCCCACCCGTTCGAGAACCTGCTGATCGACTGCGCCCATGACGTGGGCGCGCAGATCATCGTCCGCGGCCTGCGGGCGGTCGCGGATTTCGAGTATGAATTCCAGATGGTCGGGATGAACCGGGCGCTCGATGACAGCGTCGAGACGGTCTTCCTGATGGCGGAGGCTCGGCACCAGGCGATCGCGTCGAAGCTGGTCAAGGAGATCGCGCGGCTCGGCGGCGACGTGAGCAATTTCGTCACGCCGCCGGTTCACGACGCGCTGAAGGCGCGCTTCGCGAAGTCTTAGAGGCCGTAGACCGCGCGGCGGGCGAGCTCGTTCTCGTGGCCGGCGATGTCGCAATCCATGCGGGTGCGCTCGGGCAGGTTGCGCAGGGCGCTGAGGGTGCGGCGGTAGGCGTAACGGCGGTAGATGGTGTTCAGAACGGTCATGTCATAGTCCCTTCGGATGTGATTTGGGCCTGCGGTCAGGCGCGGGCCTGGCCGTAGACGGCCTCGGATGCGATGCGGCGCAGGTCGCCGCGGTAGATGTCCAGATCGAGCGCAGTGTCGAGCGACATCCGGCGCAGTTCGCGCAGCGTGCGCTTGTAGCGCGCGTGCTGATCGAGACGGGTTTTGAGCGTTGCGATAAGGTGGGTCATGCTGTGTCTCCGTAGCTCCCCCCTTCGTTGCTGTTGGCGCTAACCTAGGGATTGCTGCGGCGCAGCACAATTTCCGAAATTCCAACCCCGTTCTGCAGTTTTTGCATGGCGACGGGTGACGCTCTCGGGCGCGGTATCGCCGTCAGGAAGATCTTAACCTTCCGCGCGTAGGGTTAACGGCATCAAGACAGACACAGATATCGAGGCTTCGATCTTGAAGCAGCCAATCATCAGGAGGTGATCGCATGGATATCCGATCCTCGGGCGCGCGCTCGACGCGCCGGCTGACACAGGCCCCGGCATCGCGCCAGCGCTCGACCGGCGCCATCCAGAGCGCCGCGCGCGGCGGCGATGCGCCATCGTACGAGCGGGGGGCGTCCGGGCTCCTGAGCATGCAGGCCGTGCCGCCGCGCAGCGCCCGGCAGGGCTATGCGCTGGCGCGGCGGATGCAGGAGGAGTGAGTGGACGGGCAATCTCGGCAACGGCAGAGCGGGAGAGCCAAGGCAGGACGGCCTGAGATCGCTGGCGGTGTGTCTGAAATGGCAGGCCCGGGGCCGTGAGCTCGGGCGAGCGGTCAGGCGTCCGAGGCAACAGGCGCGCGAAGATGGGCAGGGGGGCGGTGGCCGGCGACTGGGCAGAGGCCAGCGGCGAAAGACGACGGCGCAGAGACCTCCGGCGCGCGACGCCAAGGCAGAAACGACAGGCAAACCAAGACAGGCAAGCGACGGCAGGTCAGATACGATTGGCGGGAGACCAGCGGTCAGAAACCTGCAGGCAAGAAACCTACAGGCAAGAAACAGGGCGGGGCCGTTTCCGACCCCGCCCCGAGCGGTTTCCGTGCGGCCGGCAGCCGCAATCAGATCGGCTTGATCAGATCAGCTTGCCCATCGCAACGGCCGTGTCCGACATGCGGTTCGAGAAGCCCCACTCGTTGTCGTACCAGGTCAGGATGCGGCACATGGTGCCTTCCATGACCTTGGTCTGGTCGGTGTGGAAGATCGACGAATGCGGATCGTGGTTGAAGTCGATCGAGACGTTGGGCTTATCGGTGTAGCCCAGAACGCCCTTGAGCGGGCCATCGGCCGCGGCGCGGATGGCGTCGTTGATCTCTTCCACGGTGGTGCTCTTCTTCGCCTCGAAGGTCAGGTCGACGACCGAGACGTTCGGGGTCGGCACGCGGATCGCGACGCCGTCGAGCTTGCCGTTGAGTTCCGGCAGAACCAGGCCCACGGCCTTGGCCGCGCCGGTCGAGGTCGGGATCATCGACAGCGCCGCGGCGCGGGCGCGGTAGAGATCCTTGTGCATGGTGTCCAGCGTCGGCTGGTCGCCGGTGTAGGAGTGAATCGTGGTCATGAAGCCCTTTTCGATGCCGATGGCATCGTTGAGCACCTTGGCCACCGGCGACAGGCAGTTCGTCGTGCAGGACGCGTTCGACACCACGATGTCGTCCTTGGTCAGCACGCTGTCATTGACGCCGAAGACGATGGTCTTGTCGGCGCCCGAGGCCGGGGCCGAGACCAGGACGCGCTTGGCGCCGTTCTCGAGGTGCAGCGCCGCCTTGTCGCGGGCAGTGAAGATGCCGGTGCATTCCATCACCACGTCGACATCGCCCCACGGCAGGTCGGCTGGGTTGCGCTCGGCGCTGACCTTGATCGGGCCGCGGCCGACATCGATGGTGTCGCCGGAGACGGTCACTTCCTGCGGGAAGCGGCCATGAACGCTGTCGAACTGCAGCAGGTGGGCATTGGTCTCGACCGGGCCGAGATCGTTGATCGCGATCACCTCGATGTCGGTACGGCCCGACTCGATGATGGCGCGCAGCACGTTACGGCCAATGCGCCCGAAGCCGTTGATTGCGACTTTGACGGTCATGGGGATCTCCTTGCTATCGAAATACTGAAGGTTGCGCGCAGGTCATCAGGTTGCCGCCGCTAAGTCAACCTGCCCCTTTGTCGCGACCGCGATTAGCGCCAGAAGGCGACCCAATCCAGCAATGCGAAGAACTTACGCCCGAGGAACACCAGGTGCTCCGTGCCCCACAGCACCGTGTCCACGGCCAGGGCGAGAAGGATCAGCAGGCCGATCCATATGGCGATCCGATTGGTCATGACGCTCCTGATGCCAGAGCGCGCGGAGGCTGTCACGCCCGATCTGCCGGCGCATCTGCGGGGGTGTTCATCAGCTCCTCGATGAACAGGCTGAGGAAGGCGCCGCGGCCGCTGACGCCGGCCTTGCGGTAGATGCCGTTGAGATGGGATTTCACCGTGCCCTCGGCCGAGCCGCGCAGCGCGGCGATCTCGGCGATCGACAGGCCCTTGAGGGTGAACATCGCCACGTCTTCTTCCGAGGGCGTCAGCCCCCAGCCGCGGAACTGGGCCGCGACGATGTCGTGGAAGGCGCCGGCGGCCAGAGAGAGCTGGCGCTCGAGATGGGCCTTGCGGCGCAGCAGCGCCATCAGCCAGCGGATCTCGACCGCGACGGCGGCGATCAGCCCGAGCGCCGCGGCAAGCTCGACCATGAAATGCCAGTGAGTGAACGGCGGCCAGCCGATCTCGAGGCCGTCGCTGGCGACATCGGCGAGAAAGAACGCCGCGCAGAGGCTCTGCACGGCGATCAGGGCCACCATCGGGGACGCCCGCTCGGGCGCCGGGTTCGCTCGATCCGTCATGGCTCGATCTTTGCACCCTCCGGGACGGATTTGACACCCGTAACCATGGCCCGCGGCAGATTGACCCCGGTGCGCAGGCTCTCGAACAGCACGGCGCCCACGTGCAGCAGCACCGAGACCTCGGCCCAGCTGACCAGCGCCTCGTGTAGCTCCTCGACCCAGTCGACGCCCCAGAAGGCATTGGTGGTCATCATCACGCCGGTGGCGACGATGGCGGCGAGGGTGAGCAGCAGGTTGAAGATCATCAGCGCGCCGAGCGGCGTGTGCATCAGGTGCACCCGGCGCCGTCCGGTGGCGATGTCGGTGAGCTGGTCGCGGATGCCGGCTCGGTTCGGCAGAAAGCTGGTGAAGCGCGCCGCGTGCGGCCCGACCATCCCCCAGACCAGCCGGATGACCAGCAGCGCCGCGATGGCGTAGCCGAGGGTCTCGTGCAGCGTGCTCTCGGGATCGGTGAAGAGTGCGTTGGTGATGAAAATGCCCGCAAGGCTCCAGTGGAACAGCCGCAGCAGCGGGTCCCAGATGTAATGGCGTGTCATGGGGATGCTCCCGAAGAAGGAGGCGCAGCCCGGGCACAGGCCACGGGCCGCGCCGGGGATGGCTCAGTCGTCGGTCTTGCTGCGCACGACGTTGAGCCCGGCGTCGAGATAGAGCTCGAACCGTTCACCGTTCTTCAGGGCGTAGACCTCGATCATGCCGTCTTCGCTGTCGATCTTGCGGACCTCGTAGCCTTCCGCGGTGAGCTTCTCGCGGATCTGCGCCTGGGTGGCGGCGTCGACGTCGGGCGAGGCGAAGGCCGGACCGGCAAGGGCGATTGCGGTCAGCGCGGCGGCGATGGACTTGAACATGGGGGATCTCCTGTAGCGAGGGACGGGGCCGGGACATCCGGCGCCTCGATTCAGGAGATGACAGCGGCAGCGGGCCTGGACCATGCACCGCGGGGTGCAGATCCGGGCCCCTGCAACTTTGGTTCAGGCCTTGCTTTTCAGGGCGGCCCAGATCCACAGCGCCATGAAGGCGAGGCTGGCGAGGGTGTTCCAGCTGGCCATCGACAGGCCGAAGAGATCCCAGATCACCTCGTCGCAGCGCTGGATCTCGGCATTCATGATCTGGTTCAGCAGGTCGTCGGCGCTGATCCCGGTGACCGAGCCGGAGGCGGTGCAGGTGGTCGGGCCCTCCCACCAGGCGCGCTCGACGCCGGTGTGGTAGAAGCCGACGGCGGCGGTGGCCAGCGCGGAGAGCGCGCCGAGGATAGGCAGCACCGAGCCGCGGGTCGCCAGCGCGCCGAGGCCGATCACCACGGCGGCGAGATGCGGCCAGCGCTGGTAGATGCACAGCTTGCAGGGCGGCAGATCGCCCAGGTACTGGAAGCCGAGCGCGCCGAGGAGCAGCGCTGCGGAGCCGCCGGCGGCGAGCAGGATGAGAAGTGTGCGAGTCGGTGTCATAGGTATCTCACGATGTAGAAGCCGCCCACGAGGAGCAGCACGAAGAGCGTGAAGACGATGCCGAGCCGGCGCTCGATGAAGTGCCGGATCGGCTGGCCGAAGCCCCAGAGCAGCCCGGCCACCACGAAGAAGCGCAGCGCGCGCGCCACGATCGCCGTGACGATGAAGGTTCCGAGCGGCATCGCCGTCCAGCCCGACATAATCGTGATGACCTTGAACGGGAAGGGCGTCACGCCGGCGATCAGCACGGCCCAGAACCCGACACCGTTGAAGCGCGCGTTGAAGGCTTCCATCTGGTCGGCCTTGCCCATCGCCTCGAGGATCGGCCGGCCGAGGCTTTCGAAGAAGAAATGCCCGATGCCGTAGCCCGCGAGGCCGCCCAGAACCGAGGCGCAGGTCGCCACCAGCGCGATGAGCCACGCCTTGCGCGGCGCGGCAAGCACCATCGGGATCATCAGCACATCTGGCGGGATGGGGAACACCGAGGCCTCGATGAACGAGACGAGGGCCAGCGCCCAAAGCGCTTTCGGGTGGTCTGCCAGCGACATGGTCCAGTCGTAGAGGCGGCGCAGCATGGGCGATCTCCGTTTGTCCTCGACCGAGGAACCATGCCCGCGCGCGCCACGCAACAGACGAAAACGTGTTGTGGCTTGGATCGCGTCCTGCGGGTGACACAGCGCTGGTCTGGCGGGCAGAATCGGGCCTCAGCCGCGCCGCCGCCGGCGCCGCCCGCCAGCCTCGGCGTGGGCGTTGAAGCGCGGCTCGGGCAGGGTGACGTGCCGGGAGAGCTCCGGGAACGGGTCGGAGGCGTGCGGGATCGCGTTGGCGGCGACGAAATGCTCCTGGAAGCGCGGCTCGATGGCGGTCTCGACCTTGGTGATGGCAGAGACGTCGCGCTCGATCTGGCGCCGCGCCGCGAGGCTGCAGAGCGCGATGCGCGCGCCGGTGCCGGCGGCGTTGCCGGCCGAGCTCACCCTGTCGAGCGGCACGTCGGGGATCATCCCCAGCACCATCGCGTGCAGCGGCGAGATATGCGCCCCGAAGGCGCCGGCCAGAACCACCCGGTCGACCCGCTCGACCCCGCGCGTGTCCATCAGCAGCCGCGCGCCGGCGTAGAGCGCCGACTTGGCCAGCTGGATTGCCCGGATATCGCCCTGGGTGACGGTGACCAGCGGCCCGCCCGTCGCGGTGCCGTCATGCAGCACGTAGGAATGGGTGCGGCCCTCGCTGATGCAGCGCGCGCTGCCGGTCTGCTCGGCGGAGCCGATGAGGCCGCCGGCGTCGAGAAGCCCCGCGATGCGCATCTCGGCCACCGCCTCGATGATGCCCGAGCCGCAGATCCCGGTGATGCCGCTCACCGCCGTGGCCTCGGCAAAGCCCGGCTCGTCAGACCAGAGCTCGCAGCCGATCACCCGCAGGCGCGGCTCCTTGGTCTCGGGATCGATGCGCACCGCCTCGATGGCGCCGGGGGCGGCGCGCTGGCCCGAGCTGATCTGTGCGCCCTCGAAGGCCGGGCCGGTGGGAGAGGAACAGGCCAGCACGCGGTCGCGGTCGCCGAGCAGGATCTCGGCATTGGTGCCGACATCGACCACCAGCACCAGGTCGTCCGACAGGCCCGGCTGTTCCGAGAGCGCCACCGCCGCCGCGTCGGCTCCGACGTGGCCCGCGATGCAGGGCAGCAGGTAGATCTGCGCGCAGGCGGGCAGGGAGGTGAGGCCGAGCTCATGGGCGCTGAGGTCGAGGGCCGAGGAGGTCGCCAGTGCGAAGGGCGCCTGTCCGAGCTCCACCGGGTCGATGCCCAGCAGCAGGTGGTGCATCACCGGGTTGCAGACGAAGGTCGCCTCGAGGATCAGCGCCGGGTCGATCTCGGCCTCGTGGGCGATCTCGCTGATCAGCGTCGAGAGCGCCTCGCGCACCGCGCGGGTCATCTCGAGCGCGCCGCCGGGGGTCATCATGGCGTAGGAGACCCGGCTCATCAGGTCTTCGCCGAAGCGGATCTGCGGGTTCATGATCCCCGCCGAGGCGACCACCGCTCCGGTGTCGAGATCGGTCAGATGCGCGGCGATGGTGGTCGAGCCGAGATCGATGGCGAGGCCGTAGATGCCGGCCTCGTGCAGCCCCGGCCAGATCGCCACCAGCTCTGGCACCGCGTCGTCGGCGCGCCGGTGCAGCGCCACGGTGACCTTCCAGTCACCCTTGCGCAACGCCGGCTGGAGTTGCGCGAGCAGCGGCAGCCCGGAGCGGATCTCGGCGATGCCCCATTGCGCCTCGAGTGCCCGCGCAAGCCGCTCGAGATCTCCGGTGGGCTCGTGCATGTCGGGCGCCTCGACCTCGACGTAATGCAGACGCGTCGCCGGATCCATCTCGATGGCCCGCGCGGTCGCGGCCTTCCGCACCACCTGCCGGTGCACCTGGCTGGAGGCGGGCACGTCGATCACCACGTCGCCGAGGATCTGTGCCTGGCAGCCGAGACGGCGACCCTCCGCCAGCCCGCGCTTCTCGTGGTACCGCGCCTCGACCTTGTTCCAGTCCGACAGCGCCCCGGGCTCCGAGCGGATGCCATGCTTGGCGAAGTCGCCGAAGGCCGGTGCGACCTGGCATTTCGAGCAGATGCCGCGCCCGCCGCAGACCGAATCGAGATCGACCCCGAGCTTGCGCGCCGCCGCCAGCACCGGCGTTCCGGCCGGCACGCGGCCGCGCTTGCCCGAAGGGGTGAAGACGACGAGGGGGTCTTGGGTCATGGTCGGGCCTGCCTGTTGCGCCCCCTAAGCATAGCTCCGGGAGCGGCAGGAGATGGCCCGGAAGCGACACCGCGCGGCGGCTGCGCGTCAGTCGGTGTCGAGCCAGCGCAGGATATCGGCGCGGTTGCCGTCGAGCTCGGGCGGGGCCGGGCGCGCCGGGCGGTCTTCCATGCCCGAGATCTTGATCGGGTTGCCGGCAGCCTTGAAGGTGGCGCGGCCATAGCGGTCGAGCACGTCGACGATCATGTTGCGGGCCAGCAGCTGCGGGTCCTTCATCACCTGCTCCATGCTCTGGATCGGCGCGCAGGGGATGCCGGCGGCGGTGAGCTTGGCGAGCCAGTGCGAGCGCGGGAATTCCAGCGTCACCGCCTCGATCAGGCGCTTCAGGAGCCGCGCGTGGGTCAGCCGCGCGGCGTTGTCGGCAAAGCGCGGATCGTCGGCCAGCGGCAGCTGCAGCGTCAGGCAGAGCTTTTCGAACTGCGCGTCGGTGCCGGCGGCCAGCACGAAGGGGCCATCGGAGGCCGCCACCGCCTCGCAGGGCGCGATCGAGGGGTGCCGCGTGGCGTTGGCCGGTGTCGCGTCGGTCATCGCCGCCTGGGCGATGGCCTGGTCCATCAGCGCCACCTGCGCGTCGAGCTGACCGACGTCGATGCGCCGGCCCTTGCCATCGGCCTGGCGGGCATAGAGCGCCGCGAGGATGCCCTGAACGAGAAACATGCCCCCGGCGAGATCGCCCACCGAGCTGCCGGCGCGGCGCGGCTCGTCCGGCGTGCCGGTGAGCCCCATCAGCCCGCCGCGCGCCTGCACCACGGTGTCGTAGGCGGGGCGCTTGGCGTCAGGCCCGGTCTGGCCGTAGCCGCTCACCGAGGCGTAGATCATCTCGGGATGGCGGGCGTGCAGGCTGTCCCAGTCGAGCCCGTGCCGTGCCATCACCCCGGGGCGGAAATTCTCCACCAGCACGTCGGCGCGGGCCAGCATCCGGTCGAGCAGGGCGCGGTCGGCCTCGATGTCGAGATCCAGCGCGATCGAGCGCTTGCCGCGGTTCACGGCGGCGAAATAGGCGCTCTTGCCGTCCTTGAGCGGCGGCAGCCGCCGCGCGTCATCGCCCTTGCCGGGGCGCTCGACCTTGATCACGGCGGCGCCGAGATCGGCAAGGATCATCGTGGCATAGGGCCCGGAGAGGATGCGACTGAAGTCGACGACGGTGACGCCGTTGAGGGGAAGGGGCATGGGCCTTTGGCTCTCATGTTGTTTTTCTGCTCTCCCCCGAGCTTTCCGCAGCTTCGCCGGTCCCGCAAGCGGTTCCTCGCCGATGCGGCACGCTTTGCGCGCTTCGCGTGGAGGTTGTTTCCTGAGTGCCGCAGTTTCTGGGCCATTGTTTGACCCAAGTTGGGCGGCCTGCCTATCCGGCAGGCATCCGTTGCTTGCGGGCATGGAACACGAAACCCAGCAGGTTCATCAGGATCTGCGCCGCGAGGATCGAGGTCGAGCCGGTGGGATCGTAATCGGGCGCCACCTCGACGAGGTCGATGCCGACGATGTCGTGCGCGTGGGCGACCTGCTGCAGGATCTCGAGCACCTCGTAGTAGAGAAAGCCGCCATGGCTCGGCGTGCCGGTGCCCGGGGCGATGGAGGGGCAGAACCCGTCGATGTCGATGGTGATGTAGACCGGCACGCCCTCGGGAATGCGCTGCGCCACGCCATGCGCGCCCAGCCCACGCGCCTGCCGCACCGAGAGGATGTCGGAGCCCATGGCGCGGGCGGCGTCATAGCCTTCCTTGGCGGTGGAGCTGACATTGCGGATGCCGACCTGCGTCAGCCCGCTGACCCAGTCCTTCTCGGCGGCGCGGCGCATCGGGTTGCCATGGCCCCGGGTGACGCCGTGGCGCTCGTCGACGAAATCGAGATGGGCGTCGATCTGCAGGATCTGGAACGGCGCGTGGCCCTCGTAGGCCTCAATGCAGGGGATGTTGACCGAGTGGTCCCCGCCGATCACCACCGGCAGCGCGCCGGCCTTCAGCGCCGCCTCCACCCCGGTGCGGATGTTGCGATGGCTGGCGATGGTGTCGGTGTGCACGATATCGGCATCGCCCATGTCGACGATGCGCACGTCTTCGCCCAGGTAGGTGGCGTCATCCTCGTGATCATAGGCCCCGGCATGGCCGAAGGAGAACAGCGTCGAGGCCTCGCGCACGCCGCGCGGCCCGAACCGCGCCCCGGCCCGCCACTGGGTCCCGGCATCGAAGGGCGCGCCGAGGATGGCGGCATCGGCGTCGATGGCGCTCCAGTCGGCGACGAAGGGCTTCTTCGCAAATGTGCAGATGCCGGTGAAGGGCAGGTTCAGCCGGCCGCTCTCGTATCCATGTGCCAAAGGCGCCTCCATCTCGTTCGATCTCGCCGCCACCCTGCGCCAGCGCGGGCCCCGACGCAATCTCCGGGGCCCCGACCCGGCCACCGTTCTCCCGGCGCCGCGTCCGTGGCAGAGCCCGGACGCCTCCGGCGGGAGTATTTTCGACGAAGAGAAGCCAGGTGCGCCGCGCCCTCGTCTTCTCTGGTTCAAAAATACCTCGGGGGTGAATTGGCCGCAGGCCAAGAGGGGGCTGGCCCCCTTGTTTCCCTTGCCAGCCGCAGGGCGCCGGGCAGGGGGCGGCGGCGCGCAGGATGCGGAGGCCGAGGAAGGGGGCTTTCGCCTCCCGCGCATCCATGCAATAGGGACGTGCCAACCGATCCCCTCCCAAGGAGCCACCCCATGGAGATTCGCGAGGCGCTCACCTTCGACGACGTTCTTCTCGTTCCCGCGGCGTCCAGCGTGCTGCCCAGCACCGCAGACACCCGCACCCGCGTGACCAAATCCATTGCCCTCAATATCCCGCTCTTGAGCTCGGCCATGGACACCGTGACCGAGGCTCGCATGGCCATCACCATGGCGCAGGCCGGCGGTATCGGCGTGATCCACAAGAACCTCACCGTCGAGGAGCAGGCGCAGCAGGTGCGCCGGGTCAAGCGCTTCGAGAGCGGCATCGTCTACAACCCGGTGACCCTGACCCCCGACCAGACGCTGGCCGATGCCAAGGCGCTGACCGAGCGCTATGGCTTCACCGGTTTCCCGGTGGTCGACGAGAAGAAGCACGTGGTCGGCATCGTGACCAACCGCGACATGCGCTTCGCCCAGAAGGACGACACCCCCGTCCGGGTGATGATGACCTCCGAGAACCTCGCCATCCTGCAGGAGCCCGCCGACCGCGACGAGGCGATCAGCCTGATGCGCGCGCGCCGCATCGAGAAGCTGCTGGTGACCGACGCCGCCGGCAAGCTCACCGGCCTGCTGACCCTCAAGGACACCGAGAAGGCCGTGGTCAACCCCTCGGCCAGCAAGGACCGGCTCGGCCGCCTGCTCTGCGCCGCCGCGAGCGGCGTCGGCGAGGCCGGGTTCGAGCGCACCGAGGCGCTGGTCGATGCCGGTGTCGACATCGTGGTGATCGACACCGCCCACGGACATTCGCAGGGCGTGCTCGAGGCCGTGGCCCGCGCCAAGCGGCTGTCCAACGAGCTGCAGGTGATCGCCGGCAACGTCGCCACCGCCGACGCCACCCGCGCGCTCATCGAGGCCGGGGCCGACGCGGTCAAGGTCGGCATCGGGCCGGGCTCGATTTGCACCACCCGCATGGTCGCCGGCGTCGGCGTGCCGCAGCTCACCGCGGTGATGGATTGCGCCAAGGCGGCCGGCGACGTGCCGGTGATCGCCGATGGCGGCATCAAGTTCTCCGGCGATTTCGCCAAGGCGATCGCCGCCGGCGCCTCCTGCGCCATGGTCGGCAGCATGATCGCCGGCACCGACGAGAGCCCGGGCGAGGTCATTCTCTACCAGGGCCGCTCGTTCAAGGCCTATCGCGGCATGGGCTCGCTCGGCGCCATGGCGCGCGGCTCCGCCGACCGCTACTTCCAGAAGGACGCCGCCTCCGACAAGCTGGTGCCCGAGGGCATCGAGGGGCAGGTGCCCTACAAGGGCGCGGCCGGCGCGGTGATCCATCAGCTGGTGGGCGGCCTGCGCGCGGCGATGGGCTATACCGGCAACGCCACCGTCGACGAGATGCGCAAGAACTGCAGCTTCGTGAAGATCACCAACGCGGGCCTCAGCGAGAGCCACGTGCACGACGTGCAGATCACCCGCGAAAGCCCGAACTACCGCGTCGGATGACGCCGGCGGCACGGGTTCAGGCCGCGGCGGAGGTCCTCGACCGCATCGCCGCGGGCACACCGGCCGAGCAGGCGCTGCTCGGCTGGTCGCGGGCCTCGCGCTTCGCGGGGGCCAAGGATCGCGCCGCGGTGCGCGACCATGTCTTCGACGTGATGCGCCGCTGGCGCTCGACCGCGGCCACCGGCGGCGGCGAGAGCGGGCGCGAGCGCATGCTCGGCCTCCTGCGCCAGCAAGGCACCGATCCCGACACGCTGTTCACCGGACAGGGCCATGCGCCCGCGCCGCTGGGCGCGGCCGAGCGCGCCGGCGGGCATGTGCCCGAGGGGGCCGAGGCGCTGGACCTGCCCGACTGGCTCTGGCCGGACTGGCAGGCGAGCCTTGGCGAGGAGGCGGCGCAAGCGGCCGAGGAGC
Organism: Salipiger bermudensis; assembly: GCF_019801965.1. Classification (GTDB taxonomy): domain Bacteria; phylum Pseudomonadota; class Alphaproteobacteria; order Rhodobacterales; family Rhodobacteraceae; genus Salipiger; species Salipiger bermudensis_A. The sequence goes on along the minus strand of NZ_JAHVIA010000007.1, from coordinate 145,547 downwards.
TGCGCCACAGGGCGCCGGTCTTCCTGCGCGTCAACACCCTGCGCGGCAGCGTCCCCGAGGCTATCGCGGCGCTCGCGGCGGAGGAGATCTCGGTCCGCGCGCATCCGCTCGCCGAGACCGCGCTCGAGGTGCTCTCGGGCGCCCGCAAGGTGGCGCGGTCGAGGGCGTTCACCGACGGGCGCGTCGAGCTGCAGGATGCCGCCAGCCAGGCGGTGATCTCGGCGCTGCCCCTGGCACCGGGCCAGCGCGTGCTCGACTATTGCGCCGGTGGCGGCGGCAAGGCGCTGGCGATGGCCGCGCGCATCGCCGGCCCGGTCGAGGCGCATGATGCCAACCCCGCGCGGATGTCCGATCTGCCCGCCCGCGCGGCCCGCGCCGGGGCGACGATCCCGACCACGCAGACGCCCCGCGGGCCCTATGACCTCGTGCTCTGCGACGTGCCCTGTTCCGGCAGCGGCTCGTGGCGTCGTGCGCCAGAGGGCAAGTGGCGGCTGACCCCGGAGGGGCTCGCCGAGCTTGTCGCGATCCAGGCGACGATCCTCGACACCGTGGTTCCGCTGGTCGCGCCGGGCGGCACGCTCGCCTATGCCACCTGTTCCATGCTGGCCGCCGAAAACCACCAACGCGTGGCCGCATTCCTCGCCGCCCATCCGGGCTGGCGGCTGTCGCACGAGCGCCAGTTCCTGCCCTCCGATGGCGGCGACGGATTCTATATCGCCTGCCTGACCGCCCTGGCCTGAGCCAGGCGCGGCCTTGACGCAAAGGCCGGCGCGCCTGCACTCTGAGACCAAGGGGAGGTCTTCGGGGCGTGGTTTACCTTTGGTTAATTCGCGGCGGCTAAGACCGGACGTGGCGCGGCCGCGGCGTGTGGCGCGCAGCGAAGGGGGGCGAGGTGAGCGATGTGATGGCGGCAGGGCGGCCGAGGCCGGGCGGAGGGCGAGGCGTGCTGCGCAGCTCCGCACTGCTTTCGGCGCTGGCCCTGGCCTGCGGTCTCACCGCGATGCTGACGGCGGAGCCCGGCCTGCGCATCGGCATGCTCGCCGCGGCGGCGGCCTTCGCCACCACCGCGATCCTGGCCCTGGCGAGCTTTGGCCTCGGGCGGCGGCGCGACGCGCGCAGCTTCGCCGCGGTTTGCGCCTTCGCCGAGGGCGATCCGGCGCCGATCCTTGTGTCCGATCCCGCGCTTCACGTTCTCTATGCCAATCCCGCCGCGCGGCGCGAGGTCGAGGCGCGTTCCGGCGATGCGCTGCCCGAGCTGCTGGCCGGCCAGGTGGCCGGGGCGGAGGCGGTCAGCCGCCGGCTCTGGCTGCAGGCGCATGAGCGCGGCCACGCCCGCGAGGAGGTCGCGACGCGGGGTGGCCGGCGGGTTCTGGCGCTGCGCGTGCTCGATGCCGAGCGCTGGGTCTGGCGGCTCGACAGGCTGCCCGATCGGCCGGAGGCGGAGGCCGGCGCGGCGTCCGAGCGCGATCCCCCGGTCCTGACCCTCGGGCGCAGCGGCGCGGTGCTCTACATGAACGCCCGGGCGCGGGTGCTGCTCGGGCGCAGGGTCAAGCGCATCGACGATGCGCTGGAGGACCCGCCGCTGCGGCCGGGTGCCATCCACCGCTTCCTGACCCCGGAAGGCCCGGTGAGCTTCGCGGTGCGCTGCGTCGATGCCGGCATCGGGCGCAAAGAGGTGGTTCTGGAGCCGCTCGAGGATCCGACCTTGCCCGAAGCCTCCGGGCCGGACGGGTTCGAGGAGCTGCCGGTGCCCTTGCTGCGGCTCGATCCCGAGGGCCGTATCCTGCGCGCCAATGCCAGTGCGTGCCGCCTGCTCGACACCGAGCGCGCCGAGGGCCGCAACCTGTCGGAATTCATGGAGGGGCTCGGGCGCTCGGTCGCTCTCTGGATCGGCGAGGCGGCGGCGGGGCGCGGGCTGCACCGCTCGGAATTCCTGCGGCTGATCCGGCCGGATCGCGAGATCTTCGTGCAGGTCACCCTGAACCGCCTGCGCTGCAGCGGCGCCCCTGAGATGGTCGCGGTGCTCAATGATGCGACCGAGCTCAAGACCCTCGAGGCGCAGTTCGTGCAGAGCCAGAAGATGCAGGCAATCGGCCAGCTCGCCGGCGGAGTCGCACATGATTTCAACAACTTGCTGACCGCGATCTCCGGCCATTGCGATCTGCTGATGCTGCGCCACGACCAGGGAGATCCAGATTACAGCGATCTGGTGCAGATCAGCCAGAATGCCAATCGCGCGGCGGCGCTGGTGGGCCAGCTGCTGGCCTTCTCGCGCAAGCAGACCCTGCGGCCCGAGTTGCTCGATCTGCGCGAGACGCTGTCAGACCTGACCCATCTTCTAAACCGGCTGGTGGGCGAGCGGGTCGAGCTTGTGCTCAAGCACGACCCGGTGCTGCCGGAGATCCGCGGCGACCGGCGGCAGCTCGAGCAGGTGATCGTGAACCTCGTGGTGAACGCGCGCGATGCCATGCCCGAGGGTGGCGAGATCCGCATCGACACCGAGCGCATCACCCTGATGGAGCCGATGCAGCGCGACCGGGCGATGGTCGAGCCGGGGGAATACGCCGTGGTGCGGGTGCGGGACCAGGGGCGCGGCATCGAGCCGGAAAAGCTCCAGAAGGTGTTCGAGCCGTTCTACACCACCAAGCGCACCGGCGAGGGCACGGGCCTCGGGCTCTCGACGGTCTACGGCATCGTCAAGCAGACCGGCGGCTTCATCTTCGTCGACAGCGTGGCGGGAGAGGGCAGCTGCTTCACCCTGTTCTTCCCGGCCTTCGCCGCGGCGGACCAGGCGGTCGCCGCCCCGGCGGAGGCGGAGCCTAGCGCGCCGGAGCCGCAGCGCAGCGGCAGCGGCACGGTGCTTCTGGTCGAGGACGAGGCGCCGGTGCGGGCCTTTGCCGCGCGGGCGCTGGCGATGCGCGGCTACGGGGTGATCGAGGCGGGCACCGGCGAGGAGGCGCTGCAACGGCTCTCCGACCCGAAGATCTCGGTGGACCTGATCGTCACCGACGTGGTGATGCCCGGGCTCGACGGGCCGAGCTGGGTGCGCGAGGCGCGGCGCGATCGACCGGAGACGCCGGTCGTCTTCATGTCGGGCTATGCCGAGGACGTGTTCTCGGAAGGCGGGCCGGGGCTGCCGAACGCGGTCTTCCTTCCCAAGCCCTTCTCGCTGACCGAGCTGACCGAGACGGTGAACCGGCAGCTCGCCTGAAAGCGGCGTGAAACAGGGGCGCCTTGGGTTGAGGGCAGCCGGGGCAACCCGATCGCGCTCAGCCTTCGGCGCGCTCCCAGACCTCGAAATCGGCGGCGCATTTGCGCCGCAGCTTCGCCGCGAGCTCGCGGGAGAGCTGCAACTCGCCGCGCGGCGAGACATTCTCGCGCGGCAGGTCGAGCGTCACGCCGAGCCGGTCCTCGAGGAAGGCAATGATGCCGGACTGGTTCTCGTAGCGAAACAGCCGGCTGACCTCGGTGCCGTTGGGCCGCGGCTCGACGAACTTGGCCTGACTGCCGACATTGGCGAAGGCCGGGCGCTCACCACGGGTATAGGCCTCGACGAACTCGTCGAAGCTGAGCCCCTTGGTCGAGGTCGGCTTACCGTCAAGGAAATCGCGCTGGCGATAGCGGTACCACGAGCCCAGCCACGACACCGGCTCGCGGATCACCGCCACAAGCTCCATGTGCGGCGTGCCCATCTTCTCGAACATCGGCCGGAAGAAGCGATTGTAACGGTAGACAGGCGCGTGTTTGAGCTCGGGCGGATCGAGGACGGTCATCGAGGCGTGCGGCGCGAGCGCGGATTCGTAGGCCGAGCTGCCCGTCTTGGGCACCGCCAGCAGCACCAGCCGCGCCTTCCAGAATACCAGCATCGATGAATTCCCCCGGATCTTCCGCCTGTAAACCACTCTTTAACCTTGAGAGAGAAGAGTGGTCCACGGAAAAGATCTTGAAATGTTCTCCTTTTGGCCTCATAACGGTGTGAGAACAAGAGGCGAACAAAGCAGCGATTGCCGCCCTCGCACGGGTGTGGAATAAGGACCGAAACGCATGGCAACGGCAGATCTTCTGACAATGGACAGCAAGAAAGACGCAAACCGGCAGAAAGCCCTCGATTCCGCGCTGGCGCAGATCGAACGGCAGTTCGGCAAGGGCTCGATCATGAAGCTCGGTGGCGATAACGCCATGAAGGATATCGAGGCGACCTCGACCGGCTCGCTCGGTCTGGATATCGCGCTCGGCATCGGCGGCCTGCCCAAGGGCCGGATCATCGAGATCTATGGCCCTGAGAGCTCGGGCAAGACCACGCTCACCCTGCACGTGGTGGCGGAAGAGCAGAAGAAGGGTGGCGTCTGCGCCTTCGTCGACGCCGAGCACGCGCTCGATCCGCAATACGCCAAGAAGCTGGGCGTCGATCTCGACGAGTTGCTGATCTCGCAGCCCGACACCGGGGAACAGGCGCTCGAGATCACCGACACGCTGGTGCGCTCCGGCGCGGTCAGCCTGGTGGTGGTCGACTCGGTGGCGGCGCTGACGCCGAAATCCGAGCTCGAGGGCGACATGGGCGATTCGAATGTCGGCGTGCAGGCGCGCCTGATGAGCCAGGCGATGCGCAAGCTCACCGGCTCGATCAGCCGCTCGAACTGCATGGTGATCTTCATCAACCAGATCCGGATGAAGATCGGCGTGATGTTCGGCTCGCCGGAGACCACCACCGGCGGCAACGCTCTGAAATTCTACAGCTCGGTGCGCCTCGATATCCGCCGCATCGGCGCCATCAAGGACCGCGACGAGGTCGTCGGCAACCAGACCCGCGTCAAGGTGGTGAAGAACAAGGTGGCGCCGCCGTTCAAGCAGGTCGAGTTCGACATCATGTATGGCGAGGGCATCTCGAAGATGGGCGAGCTGCTCGATCTCGGGGTCAAGGCCGGCGTGGTGGACAAGTCGGGCGCCTGGTATTCCTACGGCGACGAACGCATCGGACAGGGCCGCGAAAACGCGAAGACCTTCCTGCGCGAGAACAGCCGCGTCGCGCTCGACATCGAAGACAAGATCCGCGCCGCCCACGGGCTCGAGTTCCACATGTCCGAAGAGGACGGTGGCGACGACGTGATGGAGAGCTGACGCGGCTTTCTCCGGGTCGCTTCGACACGCGGTTTCGGATCGGGGCGCTCCTTCGGGAGCGCTTCTTTTTTGTTTTGGGGCAGGGGCGCTGCCCCTCTGCCGCGCGGGGCGCGCGGCATTCACCCCGAGGTATTTCGGAACCAGAGAAGATGCGGGTGGGCCGAGGGCGGAGACGACGATCGGGGGGAGACCGGGGGCAGAGATGCGGAAGGCTGGTCGGACCCTCGTGGGGCTGGGCTGCGCGGCTTTTCTGTCGCGGCTTATGGACAGGGGGCGGGCGTGGCGATACACCTGCGCGAACCGCTGAGATGCCAGCCAGACAAGGACGAACATGCCGAGCCTGAACGATATCCGCTCAACCTTTCTGGGCTATTTCGAGAAGCAGGGCCACCAGGTGGTGCCCTCGAGCCCGCTCGTGCCGCGCAACGACCCCACGCTCATGTTTACCAACTCGGGCATGGTGCAGTTCAAGAACCTCTTCACCGGGGTCGAGACGCGCGATTACAAGCGCGCCACCACGGCGCAGAAATGTGTCCGCGCCGGCGGCAAGCACAACGATCTCGACAACGTGGGCTACACCGCCCGCCACCACACCTTCTTCGAGATGATGGGCAATTTCTCCTTCGGGGATTACTTCAAGAAAGAGGCCATCCCCTTCGCATGGGAGCTGGTGACGCGCGAACTCGACATCCCCGCCGAGCGCCTGCTGGTGACGATCTACCACACCGATGACGAGGCCGCCGAGATCTGGAAGAAGACCGGCGTGCCGGAAGACCGGATCATCCGCATCGACACCACCGACAACTTCTGGATGATGGGGCCGACCGGGCCCTGCGGCCCGTGCACCGAGATCTTCTTCGATCACGGCGACAAGTACTGGGGTGGCCCTCCGGGCTCGCCCGAGGAAGACGGTGACCGTTTCGTCGAGATCTGGAACCTCGTCTTCATGCAGAACGAGCAGTTCGAGGACGGCTCGATGCGGGCGCTCGACATGCAGTCGATCGACACCGGCATGGGCATCGAGCGCGTCGCGGCGCTGCTGCAGGGCACCAATGACAACTATTCGACCGACCTGATCCGTGCGCTGATCGAGGCCTCGGCTGATGCCACCTCGAGCGATCCCGACGGGCCGGGCAAGACCCATCACCGGGTCATCGCCGATCACCTGCGCTCGACCTCCTTCCTGATCGCCGATGGCGTGATGCCGTCGAACGACGGCCGCGGCTACGTGCTGCGCCGGATCATGCGCCGCGCCATGCGCCACGCCCACATGCTGGGCGCCAAGGACCCGGTCATGCACCAGCTGGTGCCGGCGCTGGTGCGTCAGATGGGCCAGGCCTATCCCGAGCTGGTGCGTGCGCAGCCGCTGATCGAGGAGACGCTGAAGCTTGAGGAAACCCGCTTCAAGCAGACGCTCGACCGCGGCCTCAAGCTGCTCGACGACGAGCTGGTGGGCCTCGGTGACGGCGCCAAGCTGCCGGGTCAGGCGGCGTTCAAGCTCTATGACACCTACGGCTTCCCGCTCGACCTGACCCAGGACGCGCTGCGCGAGCGCGGCCGCGAGGTCGACACCGACGGGTTCGACGAGGCCATGGCCGAGCAGAAGGCCAAGGCGCGCGCCGCGTGGTCGGGTTCGGGCGAGGCGGCGGACCTGGCGATCTGGTTCGAGATCGCCGACGCCAAGGGCGCCACGGATTTCCTCGGCTACGACACCGAGACCGCAGAGGGCCAGATGCTGGCGCTGGTCAAGGATGGCGCCGAGGTCGACGCGCTCGAGGCCGGCGAGAGCGGCTGGGTGGTGCTGAACCAGACGCCGTTCTACGGCGAGAGCGGTGGCCAGGTCGGCGACAGCGGCTGGATGCGCCGGCTCGAGGACGAGCACGACCTCGCCGAGGTCACCGACACCCAGAAGATGGGCGGCGGCAAGGTGTTTGCGCACCAGGTCACCGTCAAGCAGGGCCGTTTCGCCAGGGGCGAGGCGGTGGCGCTCGAGGTCGATCACGCCCGCCGCGGCAAGATCCGTGCCAACCACTCGGCGACGCACCTGCTGCACGAGGCACTGCGCCGGGCGCTTGGCGATCACGTCGCGCAGCGTGGCTCGCTGAACGCGCCGGAGCGTCTGCGCTTCGATTTCAGCCATGCCAAGGCGCTGACACCCGAGGAGATTTCCCGGGTCGAGCGCGAGGTCAACGCCTTCATCCGGCAGAACTCGCCGGTGAACACCCGCATCATGACGCCCGACGATGCCCGTGCGCTTGGCGCGCAGGCGCTCTTTGGCGAGAAATACGGCGACGAGGTGCGCGTGGTCTCCATGGGTACCGAGGCGGGCTCCGGAAAGGGCGCCGACGGGCAGACCTATTCGATCGAGCTCTGCGGCGGCACCCACGTGGCCCAAACCGGCGATATCGGCACCTTCGCGCTGACCTCCGAGACCGCGTCGGCGGCCGGCGTGCGCCGGATCGAGGCGCTGACCGGCGAGGCCGCGATGGCCGAGCTGCGCAGCCGCGACAAGGCGCTCGGCGAGATCGAGGGCATGCTCAAGGCGCATGGTGCCGAGGCGGTGTCGCGGGTGGCCTCGTTGCTCGAGGAGCGCCGCAGGCTCGACAACGAGGTGGCGCAGCTGCGCCGCGACCTCGCCATGGCCGGCGGGCCGGGGCAGGGCGGTGGTGCCGAAGCGCGCGAGGTGGGCGGTGTCTCGTTCGTGGCGCAGGTGCTGAGCGGTGTCTCGGGCAAGGACCTGCCGCCGCTGATCGACGAGCACAAGGCGCGTCTCGGCTCGGGCGCTGTCCTGCTGATCGCCGATACCGGGGGCAAGGTCGCCGTGGCGGCGGGCGTCACCGAAGACCTGACCGGCAGCCATTCGGCGGTCGATCTCGTCAAGGCGGCGGTCGAGGCGCTTGGCGGAAAGGGCGGCGGTGGCCGCCCCGACATGGCGCAGGGCGGGGCCAAGGATCTGGCCGAGGCCGATGCGGCGATCAAGGCGGCAGAAGCCGTGCTGGCGGGCTGACCATGCCCGCTTATCTGATCGCCCGCATCGACGTCACCGATCCCGAGGAATACGCCATCTATGCCGGCCAGACCGTGGCGCTCGCCGAGAAATTCGGCGGGCGGTTCCTGGTCAAGGGCGGTCCGCAGGAGGTGGTCGAGGGCGCGGCGCCGAGCCGCCATGTCATCGTCGAGTTCCCGAGCCGGGCCGCTGCCGAGCGCTGGTTCAACTCGCCGGAATATCAGCGCATCCTGCCGATCGCCCTCCGGGCGTCGAAGCGGGATGTGGTCATCGTCGAAGGAGTCTGAGATGCCTGCACTGTGGATCGCGCATGTGACGGTCACCGATGAGGAGGCCTATGGCCGCTACGCCGCGCTCGCCGGGCCGGCCATCGCCAAGCATGGCGGGCATTTCATCGCCCGCGCCGGCCGCTACGTGCAGCTCGAGGGCAAGGACCGGCCGCGCAATGTCGTGGCGAAGTTCGACAGCGTCGAGGCCGCTGAGGCCTGCTATCACTCGCCCGAATACCAGGAAGCGCTGAGCCACGCGCGCGATGCCTCCGAGCGGGAACTGCTGATCGTCGAGACCAGCGAATAAGCCGCAAGCCGGCAAGGCGCGCTCTTCGGGGCGCGCTATTTACGCGCTCTGGAGGCCGGGCGGCGCGGATCTTCGCTGTCACGTTTTGGCGAGGCGGAGAGGCTGGCCGGCAAGACAGGCTGGATAGGTGGTACGGGCGGTGGGGCTCGAACCCACACTTCCTCTCGGAAATCGGATTTTGAATCCGACGCGTCTACCATTCCGCCACGCCCGCACTGACCGTCGATCTAACCAAGGCTGAGAGGCCCGTCCAGCCTGAAATCGCAGGCCTGGCCGCGACGCGGGCCGCGGGGGTGGCATTGGCATCGTCGGGCAGCGCTTGGCCGCGCAATCGCCGCGGCCCGAACCGCGACAGGTGCAGGGGGGATCACTCGGCACCGTAGGGAATACGCGGCCGGCGCAAGCACCGGCTGCACTGGCAACTCCCCCTGCAGTGCTGTATGTTGCCCCGTAAATCTTAAGATATTGCGGGGAAGAACCGTTGCGCGACATCAAGATCCCGACCCAGCGTCACCCGGAAAAGGCGCATCGCAAGGACAATCCGCAGCCCAAGAAGCCGGACTGGATCCGCGTCAAGGCGCCGACCGGCAAGGGCTACCAGGAAACCCATCGCATCATGCGCGAGCACAAGCTCGTCACGGTCTGCGAAGAGGCGGGCTGCCCCAATGCCGGCGAATGCTGGAACCAGGGCCATGCCACCATGATGATCATGGGCGACATCTGCACCCGTGGCTGCTCGTTCTGCAACATCGCCACCGGCCGGCCCGACGCGCTCGACGTGTTCGAGCCCGGGCGCGTGGCCGACGCGGTGCAGAAGCTGGGGCTGAACCACGTGGTGATCACCTCGGTCGACCGTGACGATCTCGAGGATGGCGGCGCGGAGCATTTCGCGCAGACGATCCGCGCGATCCGCCACCGCTCGCCGGGCACCACGATCGAGATCCTGACGCCGGACTTCCTCAAATGCGCCCCCGAGGTGCTCGAGACAGTGGTGCGCGCCAAGCCTGACGTGTTCAACCACAATCTCGAGACGGTGCCGGGGCTCTACCCGGAGGTGCGCCCGGGCGCGCGCTACTTCCATTCGCTGCGCCTGCTGCAGCGGGTGAAGGAGCTCGACCCGTCGATCTTCACAAAGTCGGGCATCATGGTCGGCCTCGGCGAAGACGCGCAGTCGGTGCGGCAGGTGATGGACGACATGCGCGCCGCGGATGTCGATTTCCTGACCATCGGTCAGTATCTGCAGCCGACCTCCAAGCACCATGCGGTCGACCGCTTCGTGACGCCCGAGGAGTTCGCCTCCTATGAGAAGGCCGCCTTCGGCAAGGGCTTCCTGATGGTGTCGGCCACCCCTCTGACCCGCTCGAGCTATCACGCCGGCGATGATTTCGCCCGCCTGCGCGCGGCGCGGGAGCGCAAGCTGGCCGAGGCCTGAGAGACCGGCCTTGGCAGGCGGAAGTCTCGAGACTGAAAGAAGGGCGCCCTATCGAGGGGCGCCCTTTCTCTTTAAAGAGGCTGGCGACTGCGCTCCGGCCCGAAATTTCTTTGCAAAAGAAATTTCCGCCCCGCTCAGGCGTCGGCGCGGGCCTTGACGTACTTAAGGACATAGACGCGGATCGCCGAGGCGAGCCCGGCTTCGAGCCCGCGGGTCTCGTCGATCTCCGCGGCGAGGGCGTTGAGCGCCTTGCCTTCGGCCTTCGCGATGGCGCGGAACTCGTTCCAGAACGCCTCTTCCAGCGAGACGGAGGTGCGGTGACCGCGTAGGCTGAGGGAGTGCTTGATGGGCCGTCCGGTCATTCGTCCCGCCTGTGACCGTCAAGATCGCGCTCGGCCTTCTCGACCGTGTTCTTGTCGAGGGCCTTGTCGGCCTTGCTGCGCCCGTGCAGCAAGGCATTCCGATCGGCCGCGGCGCGCTTGTCCGCCTTGTCGCGAGCCTTGCGGACCTTGTTGAGATTGATGACTTTGCTCATGACGCGAAACTTAGCGCGGCATATGGGTTTCGCAACGGGGATCTCACAACTGAGGGGAGAATTTGCCGCCCTCCGTCGCCGCGGGGGGACGGGGCAGACGGAGGCGCGGCGGGACCCGACCGTAAGTAGCGGCCCGTCGGCAGATGCGGTTCCTGTTCAGGCACCTGCATCACAGGTGATACGCGGCTCTTCGGCCCGTCCGTCGCCAAGGGCGAAAAATTTTCGATAAAATTTTTGCGCCCTCGGGGAGCGGCACCGGGCAAAAAAAGAAAGCGGGCCGTGAAGCCCGCTCTCCGTGTCATGCGTCTGGCAATGCCGGGGATCAGTCCTTCGGGCCGATCATCTGCTCCGGGCGCACCACGCGGTCGAAGGTTTCCTCGTCGACGAAGCCGAGCGCGATGGCTTCCTCGCGCAGGGTGGTGCCGTTCTTGTGTGCGGTCTTGGCGACCTTGGTGGCGTTGTCGTAGCCGATGGTCGGCGCCAGCGCGGTCACCAGCATCAGCGACTCCTTCATCAGCTTCTCGATCCGGGCCTCGTTGGCCTGGATGCCCACCACCATGTTGTCGGTGAAGGCCGAGGCGCTGTCGCCCAGGAGTTGCATCGACTGGAGCACGTTGTAGCTCATCATCGGATTGTAGACGTTGAGCTCGAAATGGCCCTGGCTGCCCGCCATGCCGACGGCGGCGTCGTTGCCCATTACGTGGGCGCAGACCATGGTCAGCGCCTCGGCCTGGGTCGGGTTCACCTTGCCGGGCATGATCGACGAGCCGGGCTCGTTTTCGGGCAGGATCAGCTCGCCGAGACCCGAGCGCGGGCCGGAGCCCAGCAGACGGATGTCGTTGGCGATCTTGAACAGCGAGGCGGCCACGGTCTTGAGCGCGCCCGAGAACATCACCATGGCGTCATGCGCTGCCAGCGCCTCGAACTTGTTCGGCGCGGTGACGAAGGGCAGGCCGGTGATCTCGGCCATGTTCGCGGCCACGGCCTCGCCCCAGCCCTTCTTGGTGTTGAGCCCGGTGCCCACGGCGGTGCCGCCCTGCGCCAGCTCGTAGATGTCGGGCAGGCAGGCCTCGACGCGGGCGATGCCCTTGCGGACTTGGTGCGCGTAGCCCGAGAACTCCTGGCCGAGCGTCAGCGGCGTGGCGTCCTGGGTGTGGGTGCGGCCGATCTTGATGATGTCCTTGAACTCGTCCGACTTCGCCTCGAGCGCCGCCAGCAGCTTGTTCAGACCCGGCAGCAGCACGTCGCGCGCCTGCATGGCGATGCCGACGTGCATCGCGGTCGGGAAGGTGTCGTTCGACGACTGGCCCATGTTGCAGTGATCGTTGGGGTGGACGGGCGTTTTCGAGCCCATCTCGCCGCCCAGCATCTCGATGGCGCGGTTCGAGATCACCTCGTTGGCGTTCATGTTCGACTGGGTGCCGGACCCGGTCTGCCAGACCACCAGCGGGAAGTTGTCGTCGAACTTGCCCTCGATCACCTCGCCGGCGGCGGCGATGATCGCGTCGGCGATCTCGGCCTCCATCGCGCCGTTGGCCTTGTTGGCCATGGCGCAGGCCTTCTTCACCACGCCGAGCGCGCGGATGATCGGCACCGGCTGCTTCTCCCAGCCGATCGGGAAGTTCATGATCGAGCGCTGGGTCTGCGCGCCCCAGTATTTGTCGGCGGGAACCTCGAGCGGGCCGAAGCTGTCGGTTTCGGTGCGGGTCTGGGTCACGGGAACCTCCTTTGGTACGCGGTCGCGCAATCTCTTACCCCGTGGCTCGGGAAAGGCAAGGCTGCATACCAAGGGATACCGTTAACATCCGGGTCGCGAGCAGACCCGGCGGCCGGGATCACTGCTTGCGGAAGGAATCGAGCCGCACGACCTCGGCGTCGTGCTGGCCCTCGGAGGGCCGGTCCGGGCCGCCCTCGGGCGGGGTCGGATCGTCCTCGTCCTCGTCATCCTCGTCGTCGTCCTGGGTCTCGAAACGCAGGCCGAACTCAACGGACGGATCAACGAAGGTCTTGATCGCGTGGTAGGGGATATAGAGCCGCTCCGGCGCCTCGCCGAAGCTCAGGGTCACGGCGAAGCCATCCTCGCCGACCTCGAGATCGTCGAACCGGTGCTGCAGCACCACGGTCATCTCGCCCGGGTAGCGATCGGACAGCCAATCGGCCAGTTCGACATCCGGGTACTGGGTGTCGAAGGTGATGAAGAAATGGTGGTCGCCGGGAAGCCCCCGCTCGGCGACATCCGTGAGGACGTCGTGAATCAGGCCGCGCATGGCGCGATGCATGAGATTGCCGTAGTCGATGCCGCCGGACATGGCACAATTCCTTGTGGTCTTTCGGGATACCTTATTCGATCTGGCGGCGAGGAAAAGCCTCTGCGGCAGGAAAATGCAAGCAGGTCGTCGGAGTTTTCCGCGCCGCGTCCGGCCCGCGAGCCCGCCACCCGTCAGTGCACCAGGAGCCCGAACGCCCAGCCCGCAAGGGCCGTCAAGGCCAGCGTGAGCGGCACCGACCGCTTGAGTTTCAGCATCAGGACCGCGGCGAGCGCGACGAGGAAAATCGCTTCGGGGCGCAGGCTCGGGAGCACCGGCAGGGTGGCGGTGAGCGGCGCGGGCGCGGTGATCGTTTCCGCGAAGAGCACGTGCAGTGCGAACCAGAGCGACAGGTTGGCGATGACGCCCAGCACCGCCGCGGTGATCGCCCTGAGCGCGCCCTGTAGCCGGGGCCGGGCCAGCAGCCGCTCGAGATGCGGCGCGAAGGCGAAGATCCAAAGGAAGCAGGGCAGGAAGGTCATCCAGAGCGTCAGCACAGATGCCGCGAGGGCCAGCCCCCAGCCGCCCGCCTCGGAGCCGATCAGCTGCCCGGTGAACTGGGTGACGAGAATCAGCGGCCCCGGCGTGGTCTCGGCGAGCCCCAGCGCGTCGACCATCTGTTCCGGCGTCAGCCAGCCGCGGATCTGCACCACCTCCTGCGCCATCCACGCCAGCACCGCATAGGCGCCGCCGAAGGAGACCACTGCGAGCTTGGCGAAAAACACCCCGAGATCGAAGAGCAGCGTCTCGCCGGCGAGCCAGAGCAGCGGCAGCGGCAGCAGCCAGAGCGCGCCCCAGAGCGCGATGCGCGGCAGGGTCGGGGCGGCGTGCTCCGGCGGCGGAGCGCTTTCGCCCGGCGCGGCGCTGCTCGACAGCCAACCCCAGAGCCCGGCGGTTGCGATGACCAGCGGGAAAGGCGCGCGGAACAGGTAGAGCGCGGCGAAGGCTGCGAGCGCGATGAGCAGGGCGGCGCGGCCGGAGAGTGCCTTGGCCTGCAGCCGGATCAGCGCCTGCAGCACGATGACGATGACCGTGGCCTTGATGCCGAGCATCAGCGCCTCGGTCTGCGGTGCAGTGCCGAAGGCGGCGTAGAGCGCCGCCAGCGCGGCAATGACCAGCGCGCCGGGCATCACGAAGAGCGCCCCCGCGAGCAGGCCGCCCGCGGTGCCGCGCAGGCGCCAGCCGGCATAGGTGGCGAGCTGCATCGCCTCGGGCCCCGGCAGCAGCATGCAGAAGCTCAGCGCCGAGAGGAATTGCTGCTCGCTGAGCCAGCGGCGCTCGTCGACGAGCACGCGGTGCATCAGGCCGATCTGCGCGGCGGGGCCGCCGAAGCTCAGGAGGCCGATGCGGCCGAATTCGCGGAAGAGGAGGGAAAACTCAGGCATGGGAGGGCTTTGCCGGGGCTCTGTAACAGCGTGATGACGCATGGGCAGAGGCCGCGCTCAGCCGGTCACGCGCGAGATCTCTCGCAGGATCTTGCGCCGCAGGGTCTCGGTATAGGCGCGGTGGCCGCGTGCGGTGATGACGAAGCCGTCGCGGGTGATCAATGCGCGGCGGAAGAAATTGCTCACCGCGAGCCCGTGGCCGGGGGCCTCGATGGCCAGCGCGTTGACGGTGATCCCCGCGCGCTCGGCGCGCTGCCGCGCGGCGGCGGGGGAGCCGCCGGAATTGGGCGTGCCGTCGCCAGAGACGTCGATCACCTTGCGGCGGCAGTCAGGCGCGCTGCCGAAGGCATCGATGGCGGCGTGCAGCGCCGGGCCGGGCGCGGTGTCGGAGAGCACGAAGGCGCGCTCCATCGCCATGGCGCGGGCCGCCAGCCCGGCCACCGAAGCGGCGCTGGTCATGCTGGTCCAGCCGATGCTGAGCTGTTGTCGCTGCTCGCCGGCCCATTGCATCACGGCGATGGCGATCTGGTCCTGGACCAGGATCTCGGAGATCACCGGATCGGCCAGCGCGAGGGCCAGCCCCTCGGCCTGGATGCGGTACTCGGCCACGTCGACCGAGTTCGACACGTCCATCGCCAAGAGCAGCGCGGTCTCGCAGGCGGTTGCGGGGCGTGGGGCGAGGCAGGCAAGGCAGAGCAGGGCGGGGCGCAGCATGGGCGCGATGCTGGCAGCCGGGCGTGCTTCGGTCAATCGTGGCGGTGCGGAGAAACGGCGCGTTGCGACGGCGCTGGCCTCCGGCGGACGGGCCGCTGCCGCAAAACGCGACGCGAATGCAGGGGGGCCGGTTCGGGATGTCGGGGAGGGAAGTGCAGGCTTCTGTTGCCAGGTGCCTGCGAACCCCGCCTTACGCTGCTAGGCGCAAGGACTTAGATTTCGATCTTTCGGACTGCTTACGCAGCCAGAGCGACCGGAGCACGATTGTCGTTGGCAATTATGCAATTTGAACCGATAACGGTGGTATCTCACCGGGACAAAGCTACATCTTTACACGTTCGTCGATCCTGTTTCGGCCCCATGCCTCCCCCCAACGAAGGGTGATTTGGTGGAGCCGCCGGGTACCGCCCCCGGGTCCGATCCGCTTATTACATGCGCGTTTATGCCCATAGTTCCCGAGGGAACGATCTGAATATAGGCAGGTTGCGGGCGGATTCAAAGGGGGTGCGGGGCGGTGGTGCGAAATTTCCTGCGGCTGGAGCGGGCGGAGAGGGCGGGCACGCCTCCGGCGGGAGTATTTTTGACGAAGAGAAGAGGCGGGTAGCGCGAGCGGCCTGAGCTTCGTGCGGGCGGTGGGCGCGAAATGCCTCCGGCGGGAGTATTTGCGACATAGAGAAGGGATGGGGTTCGCGCGGGGGCCGGCGGGGCGTGTTGGTGGGGAGGTCGGATGCCTTCGGCGGGAGCTCTTGGGCCGCAGAGAAGGTCGGGGCGGCGCACGGGCGGGGCGCTTGGCGCTTTTCTTCGCGGCGCGACTGCGCTAAGCCCGCGCGCAACGAACCCGGAGGGCGATATGAGCGACGGCAAGAACGGCATTACCTACGCGGATGCGGGCGTGGACATCGACGCGGGCAACGCGCTGGTCGACCGCATCAAACCGGCGGCGAAACGCACCAACCGGTCCGGCACCATGTCCGGCCTCGGCGGCTTCGGGGCGCTCTTCGATCTCAAGGCCGCGGGCTACTCCGACCCGGTGCTGGTGGCCGCGACCGACGGGGTGGGCACCAAGCTGCGCATCGCCATCGACACCGGCCACCTTGATGGCGTCGGCATCGACCTCGTGGCGATGTGCGTCAACGACCTCGTCTGCCAGGGCGCCGAGCCGCTGTTCTTCCTCGACTACTTCGCCACCGGCAAGCTCGATACCGACAGCGCCGCCCGCGTCATCGAGGGCATCGCCGAGGGCTGCGTGCGCTCGGGCGCGGCGCTGATCGGCGGCGAGACCGCCGAGATGCCCGGCATGTACCCGGCCGGCGATTTCGACCTCGCGGGCTTTGCCGTCGGTGCCATGGAGCGCGGCAGCGACCTGCCGGCCGGCGTCACCGAGGGCGATGTGCTGCTGGGTCTCGCCTCCGACGGCGTGCATTCCAATGGCTACAGCCTGGTGCGCAAGCTGGTCGAGGTCTCGGGTCTTGGCTGGGATGCCGATTGCCCCTGGGCGGATGGCTCTCTGGGCGAAGCGCTGCTGACGCCGACGCGGCTTTACGTCAAACAGGCGCTGGCGGCGGTGCGCGCG
This sequence comes from Salipiger bermudensis, assembly GCF_019801965.1. Lineage (GTDB taxonomy): Bacteria > Pseudomonadota > Alphaproteobacteria > Rhodobacterales > Rhodobacteraceae > Salipiger > Salipiger bermudensis_A. The sequence continues at coordinate 128,901 of NZ_JAHVIA010000007.1, read as the reverse complement.
GGCGGCGTACACGCGCTGGCCCACATCACCGGCGGCGGCCTGACCGAGAACCTGCCGCGCGTGCTGCCCGAGGGCATGGGCGCCGAGATCAGCCTCGACGCCTGGGAGCTTCCCCCGGTGTTCAAGTGGATGGCCGAGACCGGCGGCATCGCGCCCGCCGAGATGCTCAAGACCTTCAACTGCGGCATCGGCATGGTGCTGGCGGTCGACGCCTCCCGCGCCGAGGCGCTGGCCGAGCTGCTGCGCGCCGAGGGCGAGACCGTCTACACGCTCGGCACCGTCACCGGCGAGGCCGGCATGGCCTATGAGGGCACGCTGTCTTGAAACGGGTCGCCATCTTCATCTCGGGCGGCGGCTCGAACATGGTGAAGCTGGTCGAGAGCATGACCGGCGATCACCCGGCGCGCCCGGTTCTGGTGTTGTCGAACAGCGCCGAGGCGGGCGGGCTGGCGAAGGCCGCAGAGATGGGCGTGCCGACGGCGGTGGTCGATCACCGGCCCTTCAAGGGCGACCGCGAGGCCTTTCAGGAGGCGCTGCAGGCCGAGCTGGTGAAGGCCGCGCCCGACATCCTCTGCCTTGCCGGCTTCATGCGGGTGCTGACCGCGAGCTTTGTCGAGAAATGGCAGGGGCGGATGCTCAATATCCACCCCTCGCTCTTGCCCAAGTATCGCGGGCTGCACACCCATGCCCGTGCCCTTGAGGCCGGCGACGCGGAGCATGGCTGCACCGTGCACGAGGTCACCCCCGAGCTCGACGAGGGGCCGATCCTCGGCCAGGCGGTGGTGCCGGTGCGCCCGGGGGATACCCCCGACGCGCTCGCGGCGCGGGTGCTGGTGCAGGAGCACCGTCTCTACCCGGCGGTGCTGCGGCGCTTCGCCGAGGGAAACCGCGAGCCCCTTCGGCTCAGCGCCGAGTGATCAGCGACGGCGCGGCATTGCCGTGCCAGTCGCCCGGATCGAGCGCCGCCGGCGGCGCGACCAGCGCCGGCACTCCCATGACGAGAAGCAAGGCCAGCGCCGCGGCGAGCGGCGCGAGGGGGATCCGTGCCGCGCGGCGCGCGGGCAGGGGCGTTGTGTCGAGGCATGTCATGAGGGTATCTCCGTTTTGGATGTGTCATGACTTCGAGATACGCCGTGAGCGGGCATCTTTAAAATGAATGTTTGGCGCCTTCATCTTCACGAAACGTGATGAGATGATGCAGCGCGGACGCGTGCGGGGGATGGCTGTGCCGCTTTCCGGTTCGGGGGCTTTGCTCGGCGCGTCGGCGGGTGTAGGACAGGCCAACCCGCAAGAGCGAAGCAACAAGATCACAAGCGCCCGGAGCCCGCATGAAGACCATCACCTCGACCGAAGATCTCGCCGCCTTCTGCAGCGAGGCAGCCACGGCACCCTACGTCACGGTCGACACGGAATTCCTGCGCGAGCGCACCTACTACTCGAAGCTCTGCCTGATCCAGCTGGCCTATCCGGGGCAGGGCGACGAGAACGCCGTGCTGGTCGATCCGCTGGCCGGCAACCTGTCGCTGGAGCCGCTGCTCCAGCTGTTCCGCAACACCGACGTGGTCAAGGTTTTCCACGCGGCGCGGCAGGATCTCGAGATCTTCTTCATCGATCACGGCGTGATCCCCGATCCGCTCTTCGACACCCAGGTCGCGGCAATGGTCTGCGGCTTCGGCGAACAGGTGGGCTACGAGACGCTGGTCAAGCGCATCGCCAAGCAGGGGCTCGACAAGTCGTCGCGCTTCACCGACTGGTCGCGCCGCCCGCTGACCGACGCGCAGAAGAAATACGCGCTTGCCGACGTTACGCATCTGCGGGTGATCTACGAGTATCTCGCCGCCGAGCTCGAGCGCACGGGCCGGGCCCGCTGGGTCGCCGAGGAGCTTGGCGTGCTCACCGATCCAGAGACCTACATCACCCGCCCCGAGGACGCCTGGCAACGGGTCAAGACGCGCTCCTCGAGCCCGCGCTTCCTGGCGCTGGTGCGCGAGCTGGCGGCGTTCCGCGAGGACTATGCCCAGTCGCGCAACATCCCGCGCAACCGGGTCTTCAAGGATGACGCGCTGACCGAGCTGGCCTCGACCAAGCCGGTGACGATGGAAGATCTCGGCCGCTCACGCCTGCTGCTGCGCGAGGCCCGCAAGGGGCCGATCGCCGAGGGCATCCTCGCGGCGATCAAGGCGGGACTGGAATGCCCCAAGGAGGAGCTGCCGAAGCCCGACACCAGCAAGGACCAGTTGCAGGTGAACCCGGCGCTGGCCGACCTGCTGCGGGTGCTCCTGAAGGCGCGCACCGAGGCCTCGGGCGTGGCGGCGCGGCTGATCGCGCCGGCGGCGGATCTCGATGCCATGGCAGCGGGCCTGCGCGACGTGAAGGCGCTCACCGGCTGGCGGCGCGAGGTCTTCGGGGAGGATGCGCTGCGGCTCTGCGAGGGCCGCATCGGCCTCGCGGTGAAAGGCCGCGACGTCGAGGTCATCGAAATCTGATCCATCGCTTCGCGTGGTCCGAAAACAGCAACGGCGTCCCGAGCGGGACGCCGTTTTGCGTTTGAAGGCTGGCGGTTGCCTAGCGGCGCGAGACCAGCACGTTGCTGCGGCCGGCGACGCGGATCTCGCGGATGCCGAAAAGCTCCTGATCGGTCAGCCAGATCGCCGCGGTGACGCTGCGCGCATCGGCATCGACATTCACCGGTCCGGCGGATTGCAGCGCGTTCATGGTGTAGGCCAGCGTGTCGCCGTCGGTCTCGGCCTCGTCGGGGAGCAGGCGGACCTCGAACGGGCCGGCACGGTTGGCGGTGCCGGTGACACGGATGATGGCGCCGCCCGGGCGGCGCTCGATCAGCAGCTCGGAGATGGTTTCGATGCGGCTGCCGAGATAGAGCTCGGCGGCGTCGCTGCGGAAGATCGAGGCGCGGCGGGCCGGGATCAGCGGGTTGCTGGCGCCGGTGGCCGAGGTGTCGATAGTGGTCGGCACGGTTTCGCTCTGACCGAACCAGTTGACCGGGTTCCAGCTGCTGCTGCAGCCCGCTAGGACGACGCCCGCGACGATCAGGACCGTGAGAGATTTCTTCATGCCGTTTCTGCCCCTTGCCTGCCTTGCGCAACGGGTTATCGCATTGCGCCAGACTTGAAAAGCGCCGCGTTCGGGGGCTGGACCTTTGGCCTCTCCCTGCCTACCTGTTGGGACGACAGCAGGAGACACGCATGGCACAGGCAGCCTTCGAAGAGGTGGTCGAGGATTTCGAGTTTCTCGAGGATTGGGAAGACCGCTACCGCATGGTGATCGAGATGGGCAAGGCGATGGCGCCGCTGCCCGAGGCGCTGAAGGTGCCGGCCACCAAGGTCGAGGGCTGCGCAAGCCAGGTCTGGCTGCATCCGCAGATCGAGGCCGGGGTGTTTCACTTCCAGGGCGACAGCGACGCGATGATCGTCCGCGGCCTTATCGCGGTGCTGCACAAGCTCTATGACGGCCTGCCCGTGGCCGAGGTCGCCAAGCTCGACGCCCGCGCGGAACTCGGACGGCTGGGGCTGAACGAACATCTTTCGGCGCAGCGCTCGAACGGTCTGCGGGCGATGGTCGAGCGCATTCAGACGACCGCCTCCGAGGCCTGATTCTTTTTTTGATTCAGATCTTTGAAGGTCGATTTTTAGATTTGGAGTGAGGCGAGGACGCGATGGGTGCAGCCGCCGCAGGCCTTGGCCGCCGCTGAAGGGGGCGTTGCCCCCTCTTGGCGCTGTGCGCCAATTCACCCCCGAGGTATTTGTAAATCAGAGAAGACACGGGGAGAGCGCCCCTGTCTTCTCTTCGTCAAAAATACTCCCGCCGGAGGCAGGCCGAAGATCGCGGCCGGGCGGCGCGTCAGCCGTGTCCGTTGCGGCGCAGCCAGCCATGCGCGAAGGCGAGCTTGTCGCGAACCCCTTGGGCCAGGACGAACGGGTAGAGATCCGGCAGGTCCATGGCGCGGTTGACGTGATTCATGGCGATCGAGAGGTCGACGGCCATGGTGATCTCGGCCTCGGTATCGGAGGCGGCGTAGGCATCGTGTCCGGAGGGCGGACCGCCTGGGAGCGCGAGCTCGGCGGCGGCGGCACTGTCGACGAGGTCGATCAGGTGCAGCAGGTGCGCGATGGTTTCGGCCCAGTCCTCGTGCGGGTGGGCGGTGGCATAGCTGGTGATGTGGGTCTCGTCGGCCGGCTGCGGGTTGGCGTAGTGCTGTTCGAGCGCGGCGCCGTAATCGGCGCGCTCGTCACCGAAGAGGGCGCGGAACTGCTCGAGGAAGTCCGGGTTCTCGGAGAGCCGCAGGTGCAGGAAATGCGCCGTCTCGTGGCGCATGTGGCCCAGCATGGTGCGGTAGAGCTCGCCGAGCTCTTCCTGCCGCTTGGCCAGCACCGCGTCGCTGGCCTCGGTGACGTTGATGGTGATGATGCCGTTGGCATGGCCCATGATGATGTCGGCCTGGCCGGCGGCGGTCTGCTCCGAGAGCAGCTTGAACACCGGACGGGAGCCGGGATCGACCGGGGTGAACCAGCCCCAGCGGGCGAGGTTGGCCAGCATCCAGCGCTTCGCCAGCTCCGAGGTCTCCCAGAGCGGGCGGTTGCCGTTCTCGCGCAGGTCGGGGAGCATCTCGGTCATGGCGCAGGAGCGGCAAAGCTCGCCGTTCTCGGCCATCCAGTTGCAGCCGATGAGCTCGCGATTCGCGCAAGGCTCGGCCAGCGGCAGCATGCGCTGCGCATCGGGGTCGAAGCTGACCTGCTGGCCGCAGGTGCAGCCGGTGTTGTGAAAGTAGAGCGGGGCGCCGCAATTGGGGCACTGAAAGATCTGCATCGTGGGGTCCTGACCCGGGGGTTCCGTGTGCCAGTAACGGCGGCGGCGCGGTGCGAGTTCCATCGCGCCGGCCCATCAGGCGCAAGAGCCGGGGATGACGCCGGGTCAGATTGCGGAAAAGCGCCGCCGGTGCAAGCGCCGTGAGGCGCTCACTCGGTGTCGGTGCCGCGCAGCGCGAGAATGGCGAAGATGCCGACCACCGAGAGCCCGACCACGGCGATGTTGAGCGGCGAGGAGTTGGCGACGATCACCGCCACCAGCGCCCAGATCACCGTGATGCCATAGAGCGGTGCGCGGTGCAGCCGGTACTGGATCACCAGCGCGATCGCGAGCGCGATCGCCAGCGCCACCAGCGCCGCCGGCGTCGGCCCGAGCAGCCCGTAGCCTGCCAGAAGCAGGCCGATCGACACCGAGGAGGCGGCGGTGAGCCAGCCGGCATAGACCGCCAGCGGCGAGACCTGCAGCCAGCGGTCCATGTCGCCGGTGCGGAACAGCGCCAGCAGCGCGGTGACCAGCATCACCCAGATCATCGCGGTGGCGGCGATCGGCGAGAGCTGCGCCACCGGCAGCCAGACCACGCCCACCGCGAGGCTGATGAACAGAGGCTGGCGGTGCGGCTGCCAGTCGGGCGCGTCGGCGCGGCGGAACAGGCCGAAGCCGGTGCCGGCGATGAGCCAGAGATAGATCAGCCCCCAGATCGCGAAGGCATAGCCCGCCGGCTGCACCGGCGGGTTGTCCTGCGGGACGGGGAAGGCGGCCGGGTCGAACCCGTTGAAGCCGGGGAACAGCACCGGCCCGGCGGCGAAGACCACCGCGGCCAGAAACACCAGGACCGCCCAGAGAAGCTGCATGATCAGACCAGCTCGCCGTCGGCGGTGAGGGTGGTCTTGCCGCCGAGCCACGGGTGCAGCGCCTCGGGCAGCTTGACCGATCCGTCTTCCTGCTGGCCGTTCTCGAGCACTGCGATCAGGCAGCGGCCCACGGCGAGGCCCGAGCCGTTCAGCGTATGGACGTATTCCGGCTTGCCGCCGCCCGCGGGCTTGAAGCGGGCGTTCATCCGGCGGGCCTGGAAATCACCGCAGACCGAGACCGAGGAGATCTCGCGGTAGGTGTCCTGCCCGGGCAGCCAGACCTCGATGTCATGGGTGCGGCGCGCGCCGAAGCCCATGTCGCCGGTGCAGAGCACCACGGTGCGGTAGGGCAGGCCGAGCTTCTCGAGGATGCCCTGCGCGCAGGCTGTCATCCGGTCATGCTCTTCGCGGGATTTGTCGGGATGGGTCACCGAAACCATTTCGACCTTCTCGAACTGGTGCTGGCGCAGCATGCCAGAGGTGTCGCGCCCGGCCGAGCCCGCCTCGGAGCGGAAACACTGGGTGTGGGCCACATAGCGTCGCGGCAGGTAGCTTTCCTCGACGGTCATGCCGTTGACGATGTTTGTCAGCGTCACCTCGGCGGTGGGCACCAGCCACCAGCCCTCGCGGGTCTGGTAGCTGTCCTCGCCGAATTTCGGCAGCTGGCCGGTGCCGTACATCATCTCTTCGCGCACCAGCACCGGGGTCCAGGTCTCGGTGAGGCCGTTCTCCTCGATATGGGTGTCGAGCATGAACTGCGCCAGCGCCCGGTGGATGCGCACGACGCCGCCCGACAGCACCACGAAGCGCGAGCCGGAGAGCTTGGCCGCAGTCTCGAAATCCATGCCCTTTTGCACGCCGGCAATCTCGAAATGCTCCTTGGGAGCGAAATCGAAGCTGCGGGGAGTACCCCAGCGGTGGATCTCGACGTTGTCCTCCTCGTCTGCGCCCTCGGGGGTGTCGTCGAAGGGCAGGTTGGGCAGGCCCATCAGCAGCGCGTCGAGCTCGGCGTCGAGCGCCTTGGCGCGGTCCTGCATCTCGGAGACCTCGGCTTTCTTGGCGCCCACCAGGGCGCGCAGCCGTTCGAATTCTTCCTCGTTGCCGGCGGCCTTGGCGGCGCCCACATCCTTGGCGGCCTTCTTCTGGTCGGCCTGTGCGGTCTCGGCGGCGTGGATCGCCGCGCGGCGGTCCTCGTCGATCTTCAGGATCGAGGGCGATTGCGGCTCCATGCCGAGGCGAGAGAGCGCCGCGTCGAAAGCGGCGGGGTTTTCCCGGATGGCGCGGATGTCGTGCATCGTCCCTTGTCCTTCTTTTCGGGTTCGAGTCGGGGCGGTTATGCCCTCTTTTCACTCGGAGGTGTAGGGGGCGCCCTGCAACAGCTGCGCGCGGACCCATTCATCGACCGGCACCACCAGCGCATTGCCGCGCGCCGAGGCGGTCACCACCCCGACGATCTGCCAGTCCGGGCCGCCGCTGAGGGCGGGGCCGCCGGAATTTCCGGGGCGCACCGGGCAGTCGACGAAGAGCAACTGGTGGACCGGGCGGCCCGCGCAGTCGAACCGGGCCGAGAGCCGGTGCGGGCGGTGATCGTGGTAGCCCGCCAGCGCGAAGGGCGGGGCGAGACGGCTGCCCAGCGGCAGCGGGTCGACCTCGGAAATCGGCTCGGCGAGGTAGACCAGCGCGATGTCGTGCTCGACGTCGAGCTGGACTCGGGCATAGGCCTGCGGGTGGATCTCGTAGGACGCGACAGGGCTGTCGGCGGCCGAGTCGCCGCCATACCAGCCCGCGGCGAAGTGCAGCATGTCGGGCGAGGTCGGGTTGCCATCCGGGCCGGCAAGGCAGTGGGCGGCGGTGAGCAGCGTGTCGGGGGCGACGAGCGCCGCGCTGCACATGCCGAGCCGGCTGACGCCGCGGGTGTTGAGCCGGCCCACGGCCTGCCAGTCCGCGAGCTGGTCGCGGGCGACAGCGGGCAGCTCGCCGTCGCGCGGGGTCATCATGCGGGTCTCGGGATCCTGCGCGGCGAGCGGGACGGGCAGGGCGAGGGCCAGCGCCGTGAGGGCGCCGGCAATGCGGAGTGGGCTCACCACCAGTTGGGGTGGTAATACTCCCCGGCACTCATGCCGACATAGACCGGGCCGCAGCGTTGTCCGACATTGACGCCGGTGCGCACGCCGCCGGTGCCGACCCCGACATTCACATTGGCGCTGGGTTTGGGATTGCAGCGCTCGCAGCCGGCAAGCGCGGTGCCCGCGAGGGCGAGGATCAGGAACAAACGCATGGGGCTCAACCTCTTCTTGCGCCCGAAGCGCGGGCTCTCGCCTCAGCCTAGGCGCTGGGGGCGGGCTGCGGCAAGGGGGCAGGCGGTCGCGGTGCCGGGGCGGACCCCGTCTGGCGCGGTCTGTGCAATGCAGTGGCAGAGCGGGGCGGCCAGTCGTTGCCCGGCGGAACCGGGCGCCGGCTTCGGCGCTGCAACGCTGCTCGGGTTGGGCGCCGCGACAGTTCACCCGACGGCACCCGGCGCATCTGGCCGGCCCTCAGGCGCTTGCGCCCGACGCTCCTTGCATCCGTCCACGTTCGCACATAGGTTCCGCGCGACCTGACCGGGGGCTTCCCCCGCTTTCATTCCATCTGAGGAGCCCGCCCATGGACCCAGCCGCGCTTGGACAATTCCTTCCGCTCATCCTGATCTTCGCGATCATGTACTTCCTGCTCATCCGTCCGCAGCAGAAGAAGATGAAGGAGCACCAGAAGATGGTCGCGGCGCTGCGCCGGGGCGACCAGGTCGTTACCCAGGGCGGCATCATCGGCAAGGTGGCCAAGGTCAAGGACAACAACGAGATCGAGGTCGAGATCGCCGAGGGCGTGAAGGTCCGCGTGGTGCAGAACACCGTGACGCAGGTCCTGTCCAAGACCGAGCCGGCCGAGAGCTGAGCCCCTAGGCGCCGACATGCTGCAGATCGATACCTGGAAACGCGTCCTCATCTGGGCGCTGGTGGTGGCGGGGCTGGTGCTGGCGGCGCCGAACCTCTTCTATAATCGCGTTGAATCGCACAATGATGCCGTGAAGGCGATCGAGGCGCAGGGCAGCACGCCCGAGCGCGAGGCGCAGGCGGCGGCGTGGCCGACCTGGCTGCCCTCGGACCTCGTCAACCTCGGCCTCGACCTGCGCGGCGGCGCGCATCTGCTGGCCGAAGTGCGGCTTTCGGATGTCTATGCCGCGCGCATGGAGGCGCTCTGGCCCGAGGTGCGCGACGTGCTTCGCGGCGCCCGCGACGAGGTCGGCACGATCCGGCTTCAGCCCTCCGATCCCGGCACCCTGCGGGTGCGCATCTCCAATCCCGACGGCATGGCCCGCGCGCTCGAGCTGGTGCGCGGACTGGCGCAGCCGGTGGTCTCGCTGACCGGGGCCGGCGCCACCGACCTGCAGGTCGCGGGCGATGGCAGCGACATCGTCGTGACGCTCTCGGAGGCCGAACAGCGCGCCACCGACGAGCGCACCATGCAGCAATCGCTCGAGATCATCCGCCGTCGCATCGACGAGGTCGGCACCCGCGAGCCGACGATCCAGCGCCAGGGCTCCGACCGGATCCTGATCCAGGTGCCGGGCATCGGCTCGGCCGCCGAACTCAAGGACATCATCGGAACCACCGCCCAGCTGACCTTCCAGCCGGTCGTCGGCCGCGCCTCGAGCGCGGGCGAAAACGCCGGCGTCGGCAACGAGGTTCTGCCCTCGCTCAACGAGGTGGGCGTGTTCTACATCCTCGAGACCGCCCCGGTGGTCACCGGCGAGGAGCTGGTCGACGCCCAGCCGAGCTACGACCAGAACGGCCGTCCGGCGGTCAATTTCCGCTTCAACCCGAGCGGCGCGCGCAAGTTCGGCGATTACACCGCCGAGAATATCGGTTCGCCTTTCGCCATCGTGCTCGACGACGAGGTGATCTCGGCCCCGGTGATCCAGAGCCACATTCCCGGCGGCTCGGGCATCATCACCGGAAACTTCACCATCGAGGAATCGACCAACCTCGCGGTGCTGCTGCGCGCAGGCGCGCTGCCGGCGGGGATGGAATTCCTCGAGGAGCGCACCATCGGCCCCGAGCTCGGGCAGGACAGCATCGACGCGGGCAAGCTCGCCACCGGCGTGGCCTTCGCCGCGGTGCTGATCTTCATGTTCCTCAGCTACGGCCTTTTCGGGCTCTTCGCCAACGTGGCGCTGATCCTCAACATCGGCCTGATCATGGGCATCCTCTCGGCCATCGGCGCGACGCTGACGCTGCCCGGCATCGCGGGCATCGTGCTCACCGTCGGCATGGCGGTCGACGCCAACGTGCTGATCTTCGAACGCATCCGCGAAGAGATCAAATCGGCACGCGGCCCGGCCCGGGCCATCGAGCTCGGCTATTCGAAGGCGCTCTCGGCCATCGTCGACGCCAACATCACCACGGTGATCACCGCCATCATCCTTTACGTCATGGGCTCCGGCCCGGTGCGCGGCTTCGCCATCACGCTCGGCCTCGGCATCGTGACCTCGGTCTTCACCGCGATCTGGGTCACGCGCCTGCTGATCGTGATGTGGTTCGAACGCCGCCGCCCCAAGACGCTGGAGATCTGACATGCGCCATCTGAGACTGGTGAAGGACGGAACCTCCTTCGACTTCTTCAAGCACTGGAAGCTGTGGCTCGGCATCTCGGCCTTCATGATCGTGCTGGCGATGGTCAGCTTCGGCGTGCGCGGCCTGAACTATGGCATCGACTTCCGCGGCGGCACCACGATCCGCACCGAGAGCGCGCAGCCCGTCGATGTCGGCGCCTATCGCGACGCGATCAGCGCGCTGGGGCTGGGCGACAGCACCATCTCCGAGGTCTTCGACCCGACCTTCGGCCCGGACGAAAACGTCGCCATGGTCCGCATCGCGGCGCAGGACGGGCAGGAGGCGGTCACCGCCGAGACCGTGGCTGCGGTCGAGGCGGCGCTGCAGGAGGTCGCCCCCGACATCCGCTTCGTCTCGGTCGAGAGCGTCGGTCCCAAGGTGTCGGGCGAGCTGATCCAGACCGCCTTCATCGCCGTGGGCCTCGCCATCGCGGCGGTGCTGATCTACATCTGGCTGCGCTTCGAGTGGCAATTTGCCGTGGGCGCCGTCGCCGCGCTGGTGCATGACGTGCTGCTGACCATCGGGGTGTTCTCGGAAGTCGGCATCAAGTTCGACCTCGCGATCATCGCGGCGCTGCTGACCATCGTGGGCTACTCGCTCAACGATACGGTGGTGGTGTTCGACCGGGTCCGCGAGAACCTGATCAAGTACAAGAAGCGCCCGCTGAAAGAGGTGCTGGTGCTGTCGATCAACGAGACCCTGAGCCGCACCATCATGACCTCGCTGACCACGCTGCTGGCGCTGTTCGCGCTGTTCGCGCTCGGCGGCGACGTGATCCGCGGCTTCGTCTTCGCGATGATCTGGGGCGTCTTCGTCGGCACCTACTCGTCGATCTTCGTGGCCTCGGCCATCCTGCTCTGGCTCGGCGTCAAGCGCGACTGGTCGAAGCCGGAAGCGGAAGGCGAGGCCAAGAAGGCCGCCGGCGGCGCGAGTGTCTGAAATCCTTGCCCAGAGCCTCGCCATTCCGGGGCTTTGGGTGATGCTGGCCACCTGCTTCATCGCGGGGCTGGTCTACGGCTTTGCCGGCTTCGGCGCGGCGCTGGTCTTCATGCCGGTGGGGACGATCTTCCTGCCGGTCGAGGCCGCCATCGCCTCCTTCAACCTCGCCACCCTGGTTTCGATCTTCACCGTGCTACCGCGGGCGCTGCCACAGGTTGACCGGCGAGGCACCACGCTGATGGTGCTCTGCGCGCTGCCGATGGTGACGCTCGGCATCTGGGTGCTGAAGCAGGCCGACGTGACCCTGCTTCGCTGGGCGGTGATCGCGGTGGCTGCGATCACGTTGGTGGCGCTGGTCAGCGGGCTGCGCTACCGCGCCACGCCGGGGCCGACCGCACGCGCGGCGGTGGCCGGCGCCACCGGCTTCGTCGGCGGTGCGACGGGGCTCCTGGGGCCGGTGCTGATCCTGTTCCAGCTCGCCGGTCAGGACAGCGTGGCCCGCTCGCGCGCCACCATCCTCGTCTTCCTCACCATCACCTCGACCCTGCTGCTGCCGCTCATGGCGCTGCAGGGCGCCTTGAGCCCCTCGGCCATCCCGCTTGGATTCCTCATGTTTCTGCCATATGGTCTGGGCACGAAACTTGGTCAGGCCTTGTTCGATCCGGCGCGGGAAGGGGAATATCGCACCGTATCCTACCTGATCATCGCAGCGGCGATCCTTCTGGGGCTGCCGGTATGGGACTAGGGGAAATACCATGCAGATGAATGACGTGAGCTTCGGCGCTGCGACGCCGGTGGATGGCTACGGCCCCGGCTTCTTCCGTATCGGCGGCCAGCCGCTCGACGGTGCGCTCTGCGTCTCGATCGAGGGCGCGCGCAGCTGGGGCGGGCTTGAGGACGAGGCGGCGCTGCTCGACCTCGCCGCCGACATCGACGTGCTCTTCGTCGGCACCGGCGCCGAGCTGGTGCCGCTGCCCAAGCCGCTCTCGGCCAGGCTCGAGGCCGCGGGCGTCGGCGTCGAGGTGATGAGCACGCCCTCGGCCTGCCGCACCTACAACGTGCTTCTGGGCGAAGGCCGCCGCGTGGCGCTGGCGGTGCTGCCGGTCTGAGCCGGCGCTGATGCGGATCTGGCGGATGCGGGCTGCGGGCCCGCGCGGTTTTGACGCTTCCGCTCCTGCCGTGGCTGCGCTACTCCCATCCTCATGAACTTGAGCGTGACCGATCTTGCGGTGTCCCGGGGCGGGGTGCCGGTGCTGGAAGGGGTGAGCTTTGCGCTCGCCCCGGGCCGCGCGCTGGTGCTGCGCGGGCCGAATGGCTCGGGCAAGACCACGCTGCTGCGCACCATCGCCGGGCTGCAGCCGGCCTATGCCGGCCGCATCGAGGGCGCGGGCGAGCGCATCGCCTATGCCGCGCATTCCGACGGGCTCAAGGCCATGCTGAGCGTCACCGAGAACCTGCGCTTCTGGGCGCAGGTCTTCGGCACCACCGACATTTCCGCCGCCCTGCGCGATTTCGACCTCGAGCGGCTCGAGGATCGTCTTGCGGGCAATCTCTCCGCCGGGCAGAAGCGCCGGCTGGGGCTGGCGCGGATGATGGTCACCGGCCGCCCGGTCTGGGTTCTGGACGAGCCCACCGTGTCGCTCGACACTGCCTCCGTGGCGCTCTTCGCGCAAGCGGTACGGCGCCACTTGGAAGGCGGCGGGGCGGCGCTGATGGCGACCCATATTGATCTCGGCATTCCCGAGGCGGAGGTGTTCGACGTGACCCCGTTCAAGGCCAGCCCGCGGGCGGCGCTGCAGGACGAGGCCTTCCTGTGATCGCGCTGCTGACACGCGACCTGCGGCTCGCGGTGCGGGCCGGCGGCGGCTTCGGGCTCGGGCTCGCGTTCTTCCTCATCGTGACGGTGCTGGTGCCCTTCGGCGTTGGCCCCGAGACCGGGCTCCTGTCGCGCATCGCGCCGGGGGTGCTGTGGATCGGCGCGCTGCTGGCCTGCCTCCTGTCGCTCGACCGGATCTTCGCGCTCGACTGGGAGGACGGCTCGCTCGACCTGCTGGCCACCGCGCCGCTGCCGATGGAGGGGATCGTCTCGATCAAGGCGCTGGCGCATTGGCTCACCACCGGGTTGCCGCTGGTGCTGGCCGCACCGGTGCTGGGCGTGCTGCTGAGCCTGCCGCTCGAGGGCTATTTCTGGGTGCTGGTCTCGCTTGGCGCCGGAACCCCGGCGCTGTCGGTGATCGGCACCTTCGGCGCGGCGCTGACGGTGGGGCTGAAGCGCGGCGGGCTGCTTCTATCGCTGCTGGTGCTGCCGCTTTATGTGCCGACGCTGATCTTCGGCGCCGAGGTGGCGCGGCGCGGGGCGGAGGGGCTGGCGGTGCAGACGCCGCTCCTGATGCTGGCGGGGATCAGCGCGGGGGTGATCGCGCTGCTGCCGTTTGCGAGTGCGGCGGTGCTGCGCATCAATCTGCGCTGAGGCGTGGCTCTCGCGACCGTCCTGACATCCGAGCAATGCCCGCGCGGAATCAAGGCGGAGCCGCCTCTCACACATCGCATCTTGCGATGTGTTGCCGGCAGGCGTTTGCAAGCAAACGCCGAGAGGCGCGCCATCGTCTTGCTGAAAGTATGCCTTCGGCATGACCCGCCCCATCGGGCTGCCGATTTGGTGACGCTTGGTGCCGTGTGTCGAGATCCCTCGGATTTGGCCGGGATAAATCGAGAGGATCAACGGTCCGTTCGCGATCCCGCGGGCCGGCGATTGGCGCGGCGGCGCCCGTGTCTCGAGGGCGAGGGCGGATCCTGTTTTCGAAACCATCCCAATCCTGCAATCAACCCTCGCGCGTATCCCCTGCAGCGCCGGGGCCTATAGAAGCGGCCTCCACCAGCCCCTGCGGCGCCACGACCCTTGCTCCTGACGGAAAATTCAGGTGAAACACTGCGACACTTGCGCTACGGGGAGAGCCATGTCGATCTGGGAATACGCCAACCCTGTCAAATTCATCCGCACCACCGACAAGGTCCTGCCGTGGATCTCGGTCGGGGCGGTGCTGTGCCTCGTGACCGGGCTGGTCTGGGGCTTCTTCTTCACCCCGGATGACTTCCGGCAGGGCTCGACCGTCAAGATCTTCTACCTGCACGTCCCCGCCGCCATGATGGCGATCAACGCCTGGGTGATGATGCTGGTGGCCTCGCTGGTCTGGATCATCCGGCGCCACCATGTCTCGGCGCTGGCCGCCCGCGCCGCCGCGCCCGTGGGGGCCACCTTCACGATCATAGCGCTGGCCACCGGCGCGCTCTGGGGCCAGCCGATGTGGGGCACCTGGTGGGCCTGGGATCCGCGCCTGACCTCGTTCCTGGTGCTGTTCCTGTTCTACCTTGGCTACATGGCGCTCTGGGCCGCGATCGAGAATGACGACACCGCCGCCGACCTGACCTCGATCCTTTGCCTCGTGGGCTCGGTCTTCGCCATCCTGTCGCGCTACGCGGTGCTGTTCTGGAACCAGGGCCTGCACCAGGGCGCGTCCTTGTCGCTCGACAAGGAAGAGAACGTCGCCGACGTGTTCTGGTACCCGGCGCTGGTCTGCATCGCGGGCTTCGTGCTGCTGTTCATCTCGCTGGTCTTCCTGCGCACCCAGACGGAAATCCGCGCGCGCCGCGCCCGCGCGCTCATGGCACGGGAGCGCCAGGCATGATGCCCGATCTCGGAAAATACGCCTTCGCAGTGCTCGCCTCCTACGGTGTCGGGCTCGGGCTTCTGGCGGTTCTGGTCATTGCCAGCATCGCAAGGTCGCGCCGGGTCCGGGCCGAGCTGGAAAAGATCGAAGAGCGGAGCAAGCGCCCCCATGGCTGAGACCAATCCCGAAACCCGCAAGCGGCGGATCTCGCCGCTGATGATTCTGCCGCCGGTGATCTTCCTCGCCTTCGCGGTGATGGCCTATTTCGGCATGCAGCGCGGTGACACCACGACGCTGCCCTCGACCTTCCTCGGCCAGCCCGCGCCGGGGCTGCCCGAGACCACGCTCGAAGGCTTCCCGGCGGTGACCGATGCCGATCTGCGAGCCGGGGAGGTGACGGTGGTGAACTTCTGGGCCTCCTGGTGTCCGCCCTGCCGGGCCGAGCATCCGCGCCTTCTCGAGCTGCAGGACGAAGGCGTGCGCATCGTCGGCGTCAATTTCAAGGACAAGGCCGGGCCGGCGTCGGGCTACCTGACCGAAGAGCGCTCGCCCTTCATCGGCGTTCCCTTCGATCCGCAGGGCCGCGCGGCGATCAACTGGGGGGTCACAGGCCCGCCGGAGACCTTCATCGTCGCGGGCGACGGCACGGTGCTGCACAAGCATGTCGGCCCGCTTGCGGGGACGCTCTACACGGATGTGTTCCTGCCGAAGCTCTACGAAGCGCTGGGGCGCTGACGGAGACCTTTAAGGACGCCCGGAGGGCGCGGCCGAAACCGCGCCCCGAGTGGGCGTCGCTCGGCGATCAGAGATCGCAGGGCGTGCTCATGTCGAGGCTGCTGCAGCTCGGCTGTATCGGCTGCGGATGGCCCTGCGCCGCGAAGGCGCCAAAGATGGCCAACAGCGCGAGCGCGCCGGCCTGAATGATCGTGATAGTCCTGACTTTCCTGCTCTTGTTCATGAAACTGCCTGCGGTTTGTTTTTTTCTTGTAAGGAAATAAGAAAGCACGACCGCGTGCCGTTTCAAGCGCCCAGTGCGGGGATCTTGCGCGCATGGATGCCGCATTGGCGGGCTTTCGCCCGATTTCTGCACGGAGCGACGCGAAAGCGCCGAAGCTTGCAGAGGTTCGTAACCTTTCGTGAGGATGAAGTGCCTGAAAACACGGCAGGGTTCTGCCGCCCGCGCGAGGTGGCGGTGCGGTAGGGTGGCGCAATCGCCTTAAGAGGCGGCAGGCAGGCGCGGATCAGCCGGAAGGCAGGATGGGGCGGGGTTAGCGGACGACGATCTCGTCGGAGCGCATCACGCCCAGCACGTCGCGCGCCTGCTGGTCGAGCAGGTCGAGATCGAGGTAATCGTCCGACAGGCGGCGGGTGAGGTTCTCCATCCGAGCGACCTCGCCCTCGAGGGTTTCGAGTTCGGCGGCGAGACGCGCGCCCTCGACCTCGATCTCGGCGCGGCGGAACAGCCCGAAATCGCCCTGCACGGCGGCAAAGACGAAGTAGCCCGAAAGGCTCAGGGTAATCGCCGCGTAGATCACGACACCGAATGCGGGTTTGCGCCTTGCGCTCATCTCTGCGCCCTTGCTCTGCCTTGTGGCGCACCTCTGACGGGTGCGTTTCGAGCAGTATGACACAGGCGATTCTTGAAGGGAATCCCTCGCGTTGCCTGCCACGCATAAATCCTCGTGAGGTCGACTGCTCCGATCGGGGCGGTGCGCTTCGGAAGGGCGTGGCGAGTGGGCTTCTGTGCGGTCGGTTCGCTCGGGGCATATCAGACGAACGCGTGGATTATTTACTAATTTGTCAATTTAAAGCATGGGCTTGCAGACCATTCTTCAGTCTTTGAATGACCTATGTCCGGCGCGTCTCGCGGCGGCCCGGGCGCCGATGCCAAAACGGGACCGGGCGAGCTGCCCGGCCCCGGCCGTCGGTCTCTCCTCTTTGCTGCTGGGGGAGAGGGAGTCAGCCGAAGAGATCCGACAGCAATCCGTCCTCCTCGTCCTGATCGGGATGCTCGTGATGCGCCGCATCCTCCGAGGGTGCGTCCTCCCAGGACCCCAAGAGGTGGCGGACCGCATCACTGACATCGAACGCTTCACCGCCGAGCAGTTCGTCCACCGTGCCACCATTACCCAGCAGGTCATCGGCGGTGCCGTCGGTCTCGCTGCCATCGGCCGCGTCATCGCCGGTGAGCAGGTCGTCCACGGTGCCACCGTCGCCGAGCAACTCATCGACGATGCCGCCCTCGGCCAGAAGGTCATCCACGGTGCCGTCCGTCTCACTGCCATCGGCCATGTCATCGCCGGTGAGCATGTCATCCACGGTGCCACCGCCGCCGAGCAGCTCGTCGACGATGCCGCCCTCGGCCAGCAGGTCATCCACGGTGCCGTCCGTCTCGCTGCCATCGGCCATGTCATCGCCGGTGAGCAGCTCGTCTACCGTGCCACCGTCGCCGAGCAGCTCGTCGATGATGCCGCCCTCGGCCAGAAGGTCATTCACGGTGCCGTCCGTCTCGCTGCCATCGGCCGCGTCATCGCCGGTGAGCAGGTCATACACGGTGCCACCGTCGCCGAGCAGCTCGTCGATGATGCCGCCCTCGGCCAGAAGGTCATCCACGGTGCCGTCGGTCTCGCTGCCATCGGTCATGTCATCGCCGGTGAGCAGTCCGTCTACCGTGCCGCCGTCGCCGAGCAATTCGTCGACAAGTCCAGCCTCATCAAGCAGCCCGCCTTGATCCGGATGCCCAGAGCCGATCTCTGCCTCTATCAGCTCGTCGCCAAAAAGCTCGTCTACCGTGCCACCGTTGCCGAGCAACTCATCGACGATGCCGCCCTCGGCCAGAAGGTCATCCACGGTGCCGTCCGTCTCGCTGCCATCGGCCATGTCATCGCCGGTGAGCAGGTCATCCACGGTGCCACCGTCGCCGAGCAGCTCGTCGACGATGCCGCCCTCAGCCAGAAGGTCATCCACGGTGCCGTCCGTCTCACTGCCATCGGCCATGTCATCGCCGGTGAGCAGGTCGTCTACCGTGCCACCGTCTCCGAGCAGCTCGTCGACGATGCCGCCCTCAGCCAGAAGGTCATTCACGGTGCCGTCCGTCTCACTGCCATCTGCCATGTCATCGCCGGTGAGCAGGTCGTCTACCGTGCCGCCGTCGCCGAGCAGGTCATCGATCAGACCGCCTTCGTCGAAGAGCGAAACGACGGAAGCGGGGGTCTCGGGCTCGGTGGGGGTGGGCAGGTGGATGCCGCTCGGGTCCATCGGCGTGAAGCAGATCAGCTCGCAGTCGCTGATCGTCACCGTGCCGGTGTCGGGATCCTGCGGATCGACGGTGAGATCGAAGGGGCTGCCATCGAGCGCGACCTCGACCCTGACCTCGGCACCGAGCTCGGCGGTCAGGTTGTGCGCATTGGCCGCGAACAGCGCGTCTTCGTAGCTGGTCTCCGCGCCGGGACCGAAGCTCAACGGCCCGTCCTGCAGTAGTAGTCGCCCCGAGATCGCGCCGGGATCCATGCCGAATGCGAAGTCGGAGCTGTCCGACAGCACGCCCTCGATCAGCGCGACATCGCCGCCGTGGCTGTCATCCGCGCTGCGCGGGGAAAGCTCTTTGACGCCGCGCGAAAATCCGTTGAAAAGGCCCATCATCCAATCTCCTCTGAAAGCATCTCCCGGGCGCACCCGGCTGTCATGAGGTCAGGCTGGGAGCTGCAGCTGCGCGCAGCAAGTAAAATATCGGAATGATACTAAATTTGGGGAAATTTTACCTTCGCAATATGCTGATTGTTGCGCAATATGGGTCAGAGGTGCGTCAGGGCTCGTATTGTTTTACTTTGCAATGGCAAAGTCATACGAATTGCGGCGTCGACGCGGCGATTCTCTCGTGGCGCGTCGGATCAGTTCTGATCAATTCATATCGAAATGAAAACGGGGGCGGCGCCGGCCGCCCCCGGTATCAAGGTCCGCACTGCGGTTCTTATTGGACCAGCCGGATCGTGCAGTTCGCTTCTAGGACCGTGAGTGATGCTGGCGCGATGGCCAATCCGACAAAGTCGTGTACCACCTGCCCGAGCAGAGTCTCGAGCGGTGTGGCGAGGGAGGCGACGCCGGACAGGAGCCCACCGACCGCCGATGTCAGACCGTCGGGCGCAAGCTGGCCCAGCAGGTCGGTCGCCTGGTGCGCGGCGCTTTGGGCCGTGCCGTCGATGCGGGGCGCAACCCGCTTCGAGACGCGCTGCTCCACCTCCTGCGCGCTGAAGGAGAGGCTGCGCGTGCCGGTCGCGACCAGCTCGATCTCGTCCGTCAGGGTGAGCCCGCCCGCGGACAGCGCCACCTCCAAGCCCGCGAGACCGGATTCGACGGGAACGAAGCGCGCCGCCGGATGCGTGCCGGGCGGACGGCATATGCTGCCTTCTGGACCGAGCCGGGCCGAGGCCTGCGCGACGCGCAGATCGAGATCGAGTTGCAGCAGCCCCAGCAGGTCGAGCCCGTCCACGGCGAGCCGGATCTGAGCGGTCTCGGCATAGGCCCCGGGAGCGCCGGGCTCGACATTGCTGACGATGCGGCGCGGCTCGAGCACGGTCAGCCTCACCGGCAGGTTTGCCAGCGGCCCCAGATCGGCGGAGAAGTCGAGGTCCAGCCCGTTGCGGCCCATCAGCTCGAGTGAGGCAAAGACAAGATCCGCGCCGGCGACGCGGCCGCCCGGCAGACCGGCCCCGAGCGTGAGCTCGCGCGAGGCTTCGTCCAGATGCAGCAGCTCGCCAAGCCGAATGGTTCCCGGTGGCACCGGCACATTGGCGCCGAGGGCAAGGGACCAGAGGCGCGCCAGCCCGATCTCGGCGTCGAGCACATCGCCATAGGTGAGCGGAGCATCGAGATCGAGCGCCAGTGTCTCGAGCAGCAGGTCGGTGCGCCGCGACAGCGCCGCGCTCGAGCACAGCAGATCGAGATCGCTTCCGAGCAGCGGGCGCAGCGCGCCTTGCAGCAGCGAAAGCGAGGCGAGGCAGTTGGAGAGGGCAAAGCTGACGCGCTCATCGGCGAGCGCGGTGGCCTGCCGCGCGATCGGCTTGTCGAAGCCGCGCTTCAGCAGGGCGGTGAGGTTGGTCTTGGCGGTCGAGGCGACCTCGACCCGCGCCGCATTGGGCCGAAGCGGGCTGCCGCCGTCGATCTCAAAGCTGCCATCCTCCCAGCGGCCCAGCGTCACCTGTCCGGGCGCGGGCGGGGTGGCGCTGAACGCGTCGTTCAGGCGCACCGAGTTACGGGCCTGTCTCAGCGCGGTGCCCGCATCGGTGGTGTAGCGCGCCGCCTCCAATGCCGCGAGATCGGCCTGGGCCTGGAGGTGGCTGCGGTGATTGTTGAGCAGGAGCAGGTCGAACAGCATGGCGATGCCGATCAGGATGCCGGGGAACAGCACCGTCGTGCCGGCGGTGACCGAGCCGCTTTCGCCGCGCAGGATCATCTCAGCCTCCCATCACGATGGCGGTGCCGGTGATCTGGTCCGAGCCGTCATTGAGCGAGCGGAACAGCGCGTTGAAGCCCATGAAGGAGGCATCATAGGTGAGGGAGATTTCGCTCCAGCCGTCGCGCGCGCCGGGCCCGCAGCTGACCGCACCGAGCCGCTCCGGCTCGATCATCACGAAGGTTTGCATCAGATCGCCCACAAGGCTCTGCTCAATTCGCGAGCAGATTTCCGCGCGGGTCAGGCCGCTGCCGTGATGTTGCAGCGATTGCCGGGCGACCTCGTGAGTCAGTTGCTGGATATTCGCGATGGTCAGAAGGTAGAGCGCCAGCCAGGCGGTGCCGGTCAGGATCGCCATGAATACCGGAAACAGGATCGCGAACTCCACTGTCGCGCTGCCGGTTTCATCGATCCAGAAGCGTGATGCCTCGTTGCGTCGGTCTGACCGTGCCATACTTGGCCCTCCTCGTTAATGTATCAATTTGATACAAACTGAGTGGGGCGGGCACGTGTCAGGAATGAGGCGTCAATATGGTCCTGAGGCTTTTTTCAGAGCCGCGCGATCGCGGCGAGTCGCAGTTTCAGAGCGACTGCGCGTTCGCGCCGAGCCTGTAAACCTTGGTCTTGTGGTTCGGAGAGTGCTCGATGTAGCCAAGCTCGATGAGCCGTTTCATGGCGCGGTGGAAGGTCGCGTGCTTCATCTCCTCGACGGCGGTGGCCCGGCGGACCTGATCCGAAGAAATATCAGCCGTGCCATCGCTTTGCGCTGCGATGGAGTGAAATGCGTAGAGCAGATCGCGTTCGTTGCGGTTGAGGTCCTCGAGGCCGAGGTCCTTTTCCATCTGCCAAAGGGCAGCTCGAAGCTTTGCGATGCCTGATAGCGCGCTCATTTGAAACGTCCAATCCGTCTAAAGTATCTCCATGATAAATTTTAGACGGATTTGACGCAATAGCGGTTTCTGCAAAGGCAGATTTGTGTTTGTGCCCGCCTATCGATGTGGCTGTGTCGCCCTGAAAATTCCGATCAGGATGAGCATGAAAATCGCCAGCCCGGCAAGATTGCTGAGCACGGTCGGGTAGGCGATGTCGAAGGACAGGGTCTGCGTCGGATGCAGGTCGGTCAGCAGGCTGCGCAGGATCAGCGCGAAGGCCGAGGCCTTGATGCCAGCCAGCAGGATGATCTTCCAGACCCGGCGCCCGCCCGTGAGGTCGACCTCGGTATTGATGCCGGCCCACCGCATGGTGGTGAAGGCGAAGGGGGCGCAGATCGTCGCCATGAGCGCGTGGCCGTCGGCGGAGGCGAGCAACTCGGAATAGCCGTAGCCCTGCATTACCGCCTGCAGGATGATCCCCGGCAGCAGGTAGACGATCGAACGCCAGCCATAGAGCCAGGCTGCCAGGACGATCAGGCCGAAGCCGAGGATCACGTATTGCCGCTCGCAGTCGAGGGCGCTGCAGACCATGCCATGCATCTGAAGCAATATGACCAGCACGCCCGAGAGTGTCGCAGCACGCATGACATGCGCCCTGAGCGGGCTCGCCGCTCCGGGTTGTTGGTTGATATTCGTCTTCATCCCCAAGGGATAGCTCCTTCAAAATGGAAGCGTCACGATCCACCTCGTTGCAATCGCAACGTGATAGGTCTGAGCGGGGTGAGTGTTCCCGCGGATGACCCTTCCGATCTCCCCCCTGGCGAGATCTGGACCGAAGCAAAGCCCGTCGCTCGTCAGGTTGCCGTTCGGCGCCCCCAGGCATGCATGATGATCAGCAGCCTAACAGAATGCTACAGAACTGAAACGGAATATTCCACGTCTAAGCGCGCTGATAACCGCTTTTTGAGGTCGCAAACCGGGCGTGTTCGCCTCTGTGCTGCCTGCCGGGCGGCCGGGCGGTCGGTGAAAAGTTGAAAATTTCAAAGAGATACAGTCCTTTCGTCGAGGGAGAATAAGGATCGGAAATAAATTCGTCCCGTGCGAAATATGTATTTTTGTCGGATATTCGTGAGGCGGGTTGATGTCGCCGGTTTAATTCGGCAGACGGGCGAAGATTCCCGTTTTTAACGATATGTCCTGTGACATATCCTACCTATGGCTGAATCTGCCCTTTGAGCGGCTGTGCAGGCCGGCTCCGAGTTTGGCGCGTGTTGGCGCTGGTCGGTCGCGCTGTTGCACGCCTTGCGCGGGCTGGCGTCTTTCAGAGCTGGATCTCGTCGAGCAGCCAGCTTCGGAAGCGCTGCACATGCGGGCTGGCCAGGGCCGGTTCCGGCAGGATCAGTGCGTACTGCTCGCCGGTCTCGAAGCGCCGCGGCGCCGCCAGCGCAAGGGCCCCGCGCTCAAGCGCGGGCCGGGCGACGATCTCGGGCACGATGCCCACGCCGAGCCCGGCGATGGCGGCGTCGACGATCATGTCGAAATGATCGAACCGCGCGCCGCGCAGGATGCGGCGGGGGTCGGTGTCGGAGCCGCGGAACCAGTCGAGCCAGAGGGTCGGGCGCGTCGATTGCTGCAGCAGGGGGAGCTCCAGGAGGTCGGCATCGCTGAGCGCATCCTGCCCCGAGAGCAGGGCGGGCGCGGCCACGATCACCATCGTCTCGGGGATCACCGGCTCGGTCGAGACGCCGGGCATATCATGCCGGCTGCGCATAATGGCGAGGTCGAAGGGCTCGCGCCCGAAATCCACCGGCAGGAGTCGTGCCGACAGGTCGAGGCTGATCTCCGGGGCGACCTGGGCGAAGCGCGCGAGCCGCGGGATAAGCCAGATCCGGGCGAAGCTCGGCAGCACTGCCATGCGCAGCACCGCGTCGCGCCCGCCGAAGGCCATCACCCCCATCGCGGCCTCGTCGAGCCCCGCGAGCAGCGACTCGGCGCGGTCGAGAAACGCATGCCCTGCGGGAGAGAGCACCAGCCGCTGGCGCACCCGGTTGAACAGGGCGACGCCGAGCCGGTCCTCGAGGGAGGCCAGGGAGCGCGAGATCGCGCTCTGGGTCAGGCCGAGGCTGTCGGCCGCCATCGTCGTGGTGCCGCGGCGGGCGCAGGCTGTGAACGCCTCGAGCTCGGCGACGGAAGGGATATAGGCTTTGCGCATCGGGGCTCCGGCGAAAACGGGGATGGGCAGGTTTATGAGAAATTCTCATTCCTTGCGCAAATTAAATCGTTTCCATCCGGCCACGCGCGAGCGTAGGGTGCGCGTCAGAACGCTAAAAGGATTCCGATCATGGCCGACGCCCCCAATCTTCGTCCCAAGGACAACCCCGCGCTCGCCGGATTCTCGTGGGAGGATCCGTTCCTCTTCGACGCCCAGCTCGAGGAAGACGAGCGCATGATCGGCGAGAGCGCCCGCGCCTTCGCGCAGGACAAGCTGCTGCCGCGGGTCGAGCACGCCTACATGGAAGAGCAGACCGATCCCGAGATCTTTGCGGAAATGGGCGCGCAGGGCCTGCTCGGCGTCACCGTGCCCGAGCAATATGGCGGCATCGGCGCGGGCTATGTGAGCTACGGGCTTGTGGCGCGCGAGGTCGAGCGGGTGGATTCGGGCTATCGCTCGATGATGTCGGTGCAGTCCTCGCTGGTGATGTACCCTATCTACGCCTACGGCTCCGAGGCTCAGCGGCAGAAATACCTGCCCAAGCTCGCGTCGGGTGAGTGGATCGGCTGTTTCGGTCTGACCGAGCCCGATGCCGGCTCGGATCCCGCGGGCATGAAGACCCGCGCCATCAAGACCGAGGGAGGCTACCGCCTGAAGGGCGCCAAGATGTGGATCTCGAACGCGCCGATCGCCGATGTCTTCGTGGTCTGGGCCAAGTCCGAGGCCCATGGCGGCAAGATCCGCGGCTTCGTGCTGGAGAAGGGCATGAAGGGTCTGTCGGCGCCGAAGATCGGCGGCAAGCTGTCCTTGCGCGCCTCGATCACCGGCGAGATCGTCATGGACGATGTGGAGGTGGGCGAAGACGCGCTGCTGCCCAATGTCGAGGGGCTCAAGGGCCCGTTCGGCTGCCTCAACCGGGCGCGCTACGGCATTGCCTGGGGCGTGATGGGCGCGGCGGAATTCTGCTGGATGCAGGCGCGCCAGTACGGGCTCGACCGCAAGCAATTCGACAAGCCGCTTGCCGGCACCCAGCTGTTCCAGAAGAAGCTCGCCGACATGCAGACCGAGATCGCCCTCGGCCTGCAGGCGGCGCTGCGCGTGGGGCGTCTGATGGACAGCGCCAAGGCGGCGCCCGAGATGATCTCGCTGATCAAGCGCAACAATTGCGGCAAGGCGCTGGATATCGCCCGCATGGCGCGCGACATGCATGGCGGCAACGGCATCCAGATCGAATACGGCGTGATGCGCCACGCGGCCAACCTCGAGACGGTCAACACCTACGAGGGCACCCACGACGTGCACGCGCTGATCCTCGGTCGGGCGCAGACCGGGATCCAGGCGTTCTTCTGATCGTCTGTTCAGAGGCGGAGACTTTGGGGCGGTGCCGCGTGGTGCCGCCCTTTTTGCGTCTTGAGGCCGAGCGACAGACAGGGGGGGGGGCGCTGCCCCCTCTTGGCCCGTTGGGCCAATTCACCCCCGAGGTATTTGGAAACCAGAGAAGGCAAGGGCGCAGCGCTCCTGGCTTCTCTTCGTCAAAAATACTCCCGCCGGAGGCGTCCGGCATCGCCACGCGCGCGGGGCCGGGCAGGGGCCTGCGGCGGTCTCACCGGAAGATGCGATGCGGGGCTGGTCAAGCGGCGGGGATATGCCTTAGACAAGGCCAACTCAGAGACGGAGAGGCGCGATGGACGATCTGTTCAATTCCTTCATGAACGGCCCCGATGAGAAGGGCCGCTTCGGCATCTATGGCGGGCGCTTCGTGTCCGAGACCCTGATGCCGCTGATCCTCGAACTCGAGGAGCAGTACGAGCGGGCCAAGACCGATGACAGCTTCTGGGCCGAGATGGACGATCTCTGGAAGAATTATGTCGGTCGCCCGTCGCCGCTGTATTTCGCCCAGCGCATGACCGAGGAACTCGGCGGCGCCAAGATCTACCTCAAGCGCGACGAGCTGAACCACACCGGGGCGCACAAGATCAACAACGTGCTGGGCCAGATCATCCTCGCCAAGCGCATGGGCAAGACCCGCATCATCGCCGAGACCGGTGCCGGCCAGCACGGCGTCGCCACCGCCACGGTCTGCGCAAAGTTCGGGCTGAAATGCGTGGTCTACATGGGCGCGCATGATGTCGAGCGTCAGCAGCCCAACGTCTTCCGCATGCGCCTGCTGGGCGCCGAAGTGGTGCCGGTGACCTCCGGGCGCGGCACCCTCAAGGACGCGATGAACGACGCGCTGCGCGACTGGGTGACCAATGTGCGCGACACGTTCTACTGCATCGGCACGGTGGCCGGGCCGCACCCGTACCCGGCCATGGTGCGCGATTTCCAGGCCGTGATCGGCAAGGAAGTGCGCTGGCAGCTGGCAGAGCAGGAGGGCGAAGGCCGTCTTCCCGACACGGTGATCGCGGCGATCGGTGGCGGCTCCAACGCGATGGGCCTGTTCCACCCGTTCCTCGACGATGCATCGGTCAAGATCATCGGCGTCGAGGCCGGCGGCAAGGGCGTGAACGAGAAGATGGAGCACTGCGCCTCGCTGACCGGCGGCCGCCCGGGCGTGCTGCACGGCAACCGCACCTACCTGCTGCAGGACGAGGACGGCCAGATCCTCGAGGGCTTCTCGATCTCTGCCGGGCTCGACTACCCGGGCATCGGCCCAGAGCACGCCTGGCTGCACGACACCGGCCGGGCCGAGTATGTCTCGATCACCGACAAAGAGGCGCTGGAGGCGTTCCAGTTCTCCTGTCGCACCGAGGGCATCATCCCGGCGCTCGAGCCCAGCCACGCGCTGGCGCATGTGATGAAGATCGCGCCGACCCTGCCCAAGGACCATATCCTCGTGATGAACATGTGCGGCCGGGGCGACAAGGACATCTTCGCCGTCGCCAAGCATCTAGGACAGGATCTGGGCTGAGCGCTGCCTGCCTCTGGGCAGGGACATATCCAATGAGCGGCCGCGCGGGAGCGATCCCGTGCGGCCGTTTTCGGTGCGAGTTCGGTGCGTGGGAGGGGCAGGAAAGGCGGTCATGTCTCCTGAGCGATTTGGGTAACCGAGCTTTAAGTCGCAAAATTGGATAAAAGATTTGACAGGTCTTGCTTAAATTTTGAATTCTCTGGGTGAGTTCTCCGGGAGGGTCGCAATCTGAAATTGCGTGGAGAACCGCTTTAGGGAGGAAGATCATGACCAAGACGACACTGCTTCCGGGCCTCGTGCTCGGAACCATCCTTGCTGTGCCCGCGCTGGCGCAGGACAACATGGACAAGCTGTCCAACATGCAGCGCACCGACGCGACATTCACCAATATCGACCAGACCGGCGACCGGGCCGAGGCGCTGAAGGGCATCCTCGAGCATATCAACCTGCCGGACGGCTTCGAAGTGAGCCTCTACGCGGTTGTGCCCGATGCGCGCTCGATGGCGGTGGCGCCGCAGGGCACGGTGACCTTCGTGGGCACCCGCAAGGACAAGGTCTGGTCGGTGGTCGACCGTGATCGCGACCGGGTGGCCGACGAGGTCTTCGACTTCGCGCCGTCGATCACCTTCGACGTGCCCAACGGGCCGTGCTTCTCGCCGGACGGGTTCCTCTATATCGCCGAGCGCAACCGGGTACTGACCTTCCCGGCGGCGGAGTTCTTCTTCGAGGGGCCGGACCCGGCGGTGGGCACCGTGGTCGCCAAGGGCGAGCTGGTGCCGGCGGAGGAAGAGAGCTTCAACCACACCGCGCGGGTCTGTCGCGTGGGGCCGGACGGCAAGCTCTACATCTCGCTCGGCCAGCCGCACAACGTGCAGCCGAAGGACAAGCTCGAGATGTATGACCAGATCGGCATCGGCGGCATCATCCGCATCAACACCGACGGCTCGGGGCGCGAGGTCTATACCCGCGGCATCCGCAACTCGGTCGGGCA
The DNA here is from genome assembly GCF_019801965.1 of Salipiger bermudensis. Classification (GTDB taxonomy): domain Bacteria; phylum Pseudomonadota; class Alphaproteobacteria; order Rhodobacterales; family Rhodobacteraceae; genus Salipiger; species Salipiger bermudensis_A. Next base: position 101,532 of record NZ_JAHVIA010000007.1, on the reverse strand, counting down.
TGATTTCAACCCGGCCAATGGCGATCTGTGGTTCACCGACAACCAGGTCGACGGCATGGGCGATGACATCCCGCCGGGCGAGCTGAACCGGCAGACCGCAGCGGGGCAGCATTTCGGCTTCCCTTGGACCAATGCGCGCGTCGAGATCCCCGATTACAAGGACGTGCCGCGCCCCGAGGGGGTCGAGTTCGTCGAGCCACAGGTCGAGATGCAGGCCCACGCCGCGGATCTGGGCATGAGCTTCTACACCGGCTCCTCGTTCCCGGAGAAATACCAGGGCGGCATCTTCTCGGCGCAGCACGGCTCGTGGAACCGCACCACGCCGGTGGGCGCGCGGGTGATGTTCACGTCGCTCGATGAAGAGGGCAACGCCGCCGGCACCGAGGTCTTCGCCGATGGCTGGCTCGACGAAGCGACCGGCGAGTATCGCGGCCGCCCGATGGACATCGCCTTCCTCAAGGACGGCTCGATGCTGGTGTCGGACGATTTCGCCGGCGCGATCTGGCGCATCGCCTACAACCCGGCGCCGGCCAGCGAATGAGGCTTGGGGCTGTTCTCCTCGGCGGGCTGATGCTCGCCGGGGCAGGGCCGGCGGCGGCGGATGATCCCGCCGCCGGCCGCAAGGTGGCCAACATGTGCCGCACCTGTCACGGGCTCGACGGGCTGGCGCAGATCCCCATCGCGCCGAATATTGGCGGCGAGCCGGAAGAGTATCTCGAGGCCCAACTCATGGCCTTCAAGACCGGCGCGCGCGAGCACGAGATGATGTCGGTGGTGGCGGCGGGGCTGAGCGCGCAGCAGATCTCGGACGTGGCGGCGTGGTACGCCTCGCATTCGGCAAGCGCGCGCCTGCCCGAGGGCGTGAGCGAGAGCGACGCGCCGGCGGCCTGCGTCTCGTGCCACGGGGCCGACGGCATCGCCGAGTTTCCCGATGCGCCCAACCTCGCGGGCGAGGTCAACATCTATATCGACACCCAGCTCAAGGCGTTTCGGAGCGGCAAGCGGGTGCACGATATCATGTCGGACATCGCCGCCGAGATGAGCGACGAAGAGATCCGCGCCGTGGCCGACTGGTACGGTGCGGTGACGCTCGAGATCGAGATGTCGGAGTAGGGCGGGCAGAGGCTGTGGCTGCGGCTGCGCCTCTGCCCAAGACTTCCTCTCGCGCCGCGCGGCGCGGCATATTTTGCCGCGCGCCCCTTGCGCCCCGCAGTCCCATGCGGAACAGATAGCGCAAAGGTTACGGGCCCCGCATCGCGGTCGGACCGGCCGCGAGACAACCAACAGGGACAGCCCATGAAACACCTCCTGACCGCCACCGCGCTCGTCTGCAGCCTTGCCGGCGCCGCCTCCGCCCAGACCGTGCTCACCGTCGCCAACTGGCTGCCGCCGTCGCACCCGCTGGTCAGTGAGTTGATCGTGCCGATGACCGAACAGATCGCCGAGGCCACCGGCGGCGAGGTGACCGCCAATATCCTGCCCGCGCCGCTTGGTCCGCCGCAGGCGCATTTCGACTTTGCCGTCAACGGCGTGGCCGACATTACCTTCGGCGTTCAGGGCTACAACCCGGGCCGCTTCAAGACCACCAACATCGTCGAGCTGCCCTTCCTCGGCGACAGCGCCGAAAACATCTCGGTGGCCTACTGGCGCGTCTTCGACGAGATGCTGCGCGACGCGGGCGAGTATGACGACGTCAAGGTGCTGGCGGTGTTCAGCCACGGGCCGGGCGAGATCTTCCTCAAGTCGGGCGATGTCTCGAGCGCCGATGCGCTCAAGGGCGTCAAGCTGCGGGTCGGCGGCGGTATCGTGCACGAGGTCGCCTCGGCGCTTGGCGCGGTGCCGGTCGAGGGCCCGTCGTCCAAGGCCTACGAGCTGCTGAGCCAGGGCGTCGCCGACGGCATCCTTTTCCCCTACGAGTCGGTCAATTTCTTCAAGCTGATCCCGCAGCTGAATGACGCGATCTCGGTGCCCGGCGGGCTTTACAACACCTCGTTCTACATCGTCATGAACAAGGCCAAGTGGGAGAGCCTCGACCCCGCGCAGCAGGACGCCATCGACAGCGTCACCGGCGAGGCGCTGGCGCGCATGGCGGGCCAGATGTGGGACGCTGCCGACGCCGCGGGCAAGGCCGCGATGGAAGGCGAGATCACCATCACGCCCGCCACCGACGAGCAGCTCGCCGCCTGGGAAGGCGCGCTCTCGCCGCTGGTGCAGGCCAAGCTCGACGAGGCCGCCGAGACCGGCGTCGACGCGCAGGCGGCCTATGACATGCTCAAGGCCGAGATCGCCAAGGAAGCCGCCGAGTAATGCCCGAGGCCCTGCCCGAGACGACCCGCCCGTGCGGGGCCTTTGGCCTGCGCGCGGCGCTCGCGGTGCTGGGCGGCGTGCTGCTGATGGCGCTGATGGGGATGACGGTGACCGACGTGATCGGGCGCTACGTCTTCAACGCGCCGCTCCGGGGCGCCACCGAGCTCACCGAGCTGCTGCTCGCAGCGGTGGTCTTTCTCGGGCTGCCGGCGGTGGCGCTGGCCGACGAGCACGTGACCGTCGATCTGGTGACCGACCGGATGCCGGCTGCGGTGGAGCCGTGGCGCGGGGCGGCGACGGGGCTGTTTTCGGCGCTGGTGCTGGCGGTGGTTGCCTGGCGCGTCTGGGTCTATGCGGCGCAGATCGGCGGCTATGGCGGCACCACCACGACGCTCGCCGTCCCGATCGCGCCCCTGGGTTATTTCTGCGCGGTCTGCACCGGCTTCGGTGCGCTCCTGACCGCGCTCGTGCCGGCGCATGCGCTGATCCGGCACCTGAAAGGACACTGACATCATGGAAAGCTGGCCGGTCGGCATGGCCATTCTCGGCGTGCTGCTCCTCGTGGGCGTGCCGATCTCGATGGCGCTCGCGGGGGTGGGCCTCGTGGGCGTGGCCTCGATCATCGGCTGGACCCCGGCGCTGTCGCTGCTGGGCTCGGCCTTCTTCGACAACGGGCGCGACTACTCGCTCTCAGTGCTGCCGCTGTTCCTGATGATGGGCAATTTCGTGGTGCAGTCGGGCATCGCGGAGGAGCTCTACAAGTCGGCCTACGCCTGGCTGCGCCACCGCAAGGGCGGGCTCGCCACGGCCACCGTCATCGCCTGCGGGGCCTTCAGCTCGGTCTGCGGCTCGTCGATGGCGACGGCGGCCACCATGACCCGCATCGCGCTGCCCTCGATGCGGCGCTACGGCTACCCCGACCGGCTCTCCACCGCCTCGATCGCCGCCGGCGGCACGCTCGGCATCCTGATCCCGCCCTCGGTGATCCTGGTGTTCTACGGCATCATGACCCAGCAGGACATCGGCAAGCTCTTCCTCGCCGGGCTGATCCCGGGGCTGATCGGCATCATTGGCTACACCATTGCCGTGCGCATCACGCTGGTCACGCAAAAGATCGACCTGCCGGTCGAGCCGAAACTGCCCCTGCGTGAGCGCATCCGCGCGCTGAAGGGCACCGCCGGCGCGCTGATCCTCTTCGTCTTCGTGATGGGCGGCATCTATCTCGGCGTCTTCACCCCCACCGAAAGCGCCGGCATGGGCGCGGGCGGGGCGTTCCTCCTGGTGCTTCTCTCGGGGCGGTTCAGCCGCGAGAAGATGATCGCGGTGCTCTATGACACGATGAAGACCACCTCGATGATGTTCTTCATCCTGTTCGGCGCGCTGACCTTCACCAATTACGTCAACATGTCGGGCATGACCCGCGACATCCAGGCGGCGCTGAGCGTCTTCGGCGACACGCCGATGATGACCATCCTCGTGATGCTCTGCATCTACCTCGTGCTGGGCTGCGTGCTGGAGAGCCTGTCGATGATCATGCTGACGGTGCCGGTCTTCTATCCCATCGTCGCGGCGCAGGGGATCGACCTGATCTGGTTCGGCATCTTCGTGGTGATGGTGACTGAGATCTCCTACATCACCCCGCCGGTGGGGATGAACGCCTTCGTGCTGCGCTCGGTGGTGCCCGATGTGCGGCTTGGGACGATCTTCGGCGGGCTGGCGCCCTTCGTGGCGATGGACGTGCTGCGCGTGGCGCTGCTCACCGCCTTCCCGGGGCTGGTGCTGCTGCTGACCTGAGCGGTGCGCCCGTTATCACAGGCCCTCCGGATACATCAGGGCCGCGAGGGTGTCGCCTGCGTCAGCCGCGCGCGTCCACCGCATGGGTCAGCGTGGCGCCGAGCTCGTAATAGCTGCCTTTGAGCGCGGTGAGGCTCTCGTCGTGGCGCTTGACCGGCGTCAGCGGCAGACCCGAGAGATCGCCCGAGAGCAGCGCCTCGGCGGCGGCGGTGCCGAACACCGTGCCGGGGCCGATGCCACGCCCGGAATAGCCGAAGCAGGACAGGGCGTTGGGGCCGATCTCGACGATCTTCGGAATATGATCCGAGGTCATGGCGATGCGCCCGCACCAGGCGTGCTCGAAGGGCAGGTCGCCGATCTCGGGGAAGAGCTGGCGCAACTTGCGCCGCGCCCAGCCGGCGTGGATCGCGCGGCCGGGGCCGTCGAGATTGCCCATCGCACCGATGATCATCCGCCCCGCGGCATCGGTGCGGAAGGAGGACATGACCAGCGCCGTGTCCCAGCAGCCCTCGCCACCGGCGAGGATGCGCGCGCGGGCGGAGGCGGGCATCGGCGCCGTGGCGAACTGGCCGAAATGCACCGGCGTATAGGCCGGGGCATGCGCGCCCGAGAGCGGCGCGTGATAGGCATTGGTCGCCATCAGCAGCGCGCCTGCCACCACGCTGTGACCATTGCAGCTGATGCGCCAGCCGTCGCCGTCGCGCGCGATCCCGGTCACCGGGCTCTGCTCATGGACCCGCGCGCCCGCGCGCTGCGCCGCCCGTGCCAGCCCCCGGCAATAGGCCAGCGGCTGCACCGTGCCGGCGCGCGGATCGAAGAGCGCGCCATGCACTGCTTTGCTGCCGACACGCTCTTGCGCCTCGGCGGCGTCCAGCAGCTGCAGCGGTGCGCCATGGGCGTTGCCCTGCCGGAAGCGGGCACGCAGGTCCTCCATGCCCGAGGCCGCATGGGCACAATGCAGCGTGCCGTTGCGGGTCGCCTCGCAGGAGATCTCCTCGCGCGCGATGAGGCCGTAGACCAGATCCGGCGCCGCGCCCAGCCGGGCGATCAGCGCACGGCCCGGCGCATCGCCCAGCTCGGCGAGGATCTCGTCGGGCTTGAGCCAGAGCCCGGCATTGGCGAGGCCCACATTTCGGCCCGAGCCGCCATGGCCGATGGTCCGGGCCTCGAGCAGCGCCACCGACGCGCCGCGCCGCGCCGCCTCGAGCGCCGCCGAAGCGCCGCTGAAGCCGCCGCCGATCACCGCCAGATCGACCGTCAGCTCGGTGTCGAGCGGGCCCGCCGAGATCGCCTCCTCGCTGGAGGCGCGCCAGAGATTGCCGTGATCCGATGCCGTCATGCTGCCTGTCCTTGATCGCTGGAGCCGGCCCTGCGCGATGCCGCGCAGCCGGTCCCATGACAGAGGTGTAACAGCGCGCGGCGCGGATGGAAGAGCCTGCGGAAGAGGCATGGGCGCCGGGGGGAACCGGCGCCCGGAAACGCGGCGGGCCTCAGCCCTGCGGCACCAGCTTGCCGGGGTTCATGATGCCCTTGGGATCGAGCGCCTGCTTGATCTGGCCCATGACCTGCCAGCCATCGCCATGCTCGGCCTGCATGTAGGCCATCTTGCCAAGCCCGACGCCATGCTCGCCGGTGCACGTGCCGCCGAGCGCCAGCGCGCGCTCGGCCATGCGGTGCGACAGGCGCTTGGCCTCCTCGAGCTCCTCCGGCTTCTCGGGGTCGATCAGCAGGATGGCGTGGAAATTGCCGTCGCCCACATGGCCGAGGATCGGGCCCGGCACGCCGCTTTGCGCGATGTCGGCCTGGGTCTGCTCGACCGCGGTGGCAAGCTCGGAGATCGGCACGCACATGTCGGTCACCACCGCGCGGGCGCCTTTGCGCGAGGCGAGGATGGCGTAATAGCCGTTGTGGCGCAGCGCCCAGAGTGCCCGGCGCTCCTCTTCGCGGGCCGACCACCGGAACGGCGAGGCGCCGTGATCGGCGACGATCTCGCCGAAGCGCTCGGCATCCTGCGCCACGCTCTCGGGCGAGCCGTGGAACTCCACCAGCAGGTGCGGGGCGGCGTCCATCTCCATGCCGGAATAGGCGGTGAAGGCCTGCGCGGTGGCGGCGTCGACGAACTCGATCCGTGCCATCGGGATGCCCATCTGGATGGTCTCCATCACCGCCGTCACGGCCGAGCCCATGTCGGGGAAGGCGCAGATGCCGGCGCTGGTGGCCTCGGGGATGCCGTGCAGCCGCAGGGTCAGCTCGGTGACGAGCCCCAGCGTGCCCTCCGAGCCCACCATCAGCGCGGTCAGATCGAATCCGGCGGCGCTCTTGCGGGCGCGGGTGCCGGTGCGGATCACCCGGCCATCGGCCAGCACCACGGTCATTCCGAGGACGTTGTCGCGCATGGTGCCGTAGCGCACCGTCGTGGTGCCCGAGGCGCGGGTCATCGCCATGCCGCCGAGGCTGGCGTTGGCGCCGGGATCGACCGGGAAGAACAGCCCCGTGGCGCGCAGCTCCTCGTTCAGCGCCTCGCGGGTGACGCCGGGCTGCACCGTCACGTCCATGTCGTCCATGCGGATCTCGAGCACCTTGTTCATGCGCGAGAAATCCACCACCACGCCGCCCTTCACCGCGAGCCCGTGGCCCTCGAGCGAGGTGCCGGCCCCCCAGCCGATCACCGGGCAGTCGTGTTCGGCGCAGATCTTCACCAGCGCCTGCACCTCTTCGGTGCTCTCCGGATAGGCCACCGCATCGGGCGGGGTGGTCGGGAAATGGGACTCGGATCGGCCATGTTCGGCCAGATCGGGCTTGGACCGGCTGAGCCGTTCGCCTAGGAGTGAGGCGAGAGCATCAAGGGCGGCGTCTTTGGGCATTGGTAACCTCCGGGGAAATCGCGGGGACCATAGCGACGCCGCTCGTCAGGCGAAAGCGAAAGGGGCCCGGCGAAAGCCAGAGGGGACAGGGAATGTTGCGCGACGTCGCCCGCCAGTGGCACGAAATGCGCGCCACGTGCGGGCGCGGCTGGGACACGCTGAGGCACAAGGCACCGGGGCAGGTGACCTTCTGGCTGATCGCGCTGGTGGTCGGCGCCGCCGCGGGCTTCGCCGCCATCCTGTTCCGCTCCGCGATCAACCGCCTGCAGGCGGCGCTCTACGGCACCGAGGATGTCAACACGCTGGCCAGCTTCGTCGGCGAGCTGCTCTGGGTCTGGGTGCTGCTGATCCCGCTCGGCGGCGGCATCGCGGTCGGCCTGATCATCCAGTTCCTGACCCCGGACGGCCGCGTGCGCTCGGTCTCCGACGTCATCGAGGGCGCAGCGCTCAACGATGGCCGGGTCGAGAAGAAGGCCGGCATCGCCTCGGCGCTGTGCTCGTGGATCACCCTCTCGACCGGCGGCTCGACAGGGCGCGAGGGGCCGGTGGTGCATATCGCGGCGATGATCTCGTCGTGGGTGTCGAACCTGCTGCGCGTCGACGGCATCACCGGGCGCGACCTGCTGGGCTGCGCGGTGGCGGCGGCGGTCTCGGCCAGCTTCAACGCGCCGATCGCGGGCGCGCTGTTCGGGCTCGAGGTGGTGCTGCGCCATTTCGCCCTGCATGCCTTCGCGCCGATCGTGGTGGCCAGCGCTGCCGGCACGGTGATCAACCGGCTGGCCTTCGGCGATGTCACCGAGTTCCTGCTGCCTGGCACCACCACCGTCGAGTTCTATCTCGAGCTGCCGGCCTTCTTCCTGATGGGGCTGGTCTGCGGGCTGGTGGCGGTGGTGATGATGCGGGCGATCTTCTGGTCCGACGACTTCGGCAACCGGGTGCAGAGGCGCATGGGGCTGCCGATCTGGCTGCGCCCGGCCGCCACCGGGCTGCTGCTCGGCGCCATCGCGCTGCAATTCCCGCACATCATCGGCGTGGGCTACGAGACCACGTCGCTGGCGCTGACCGGCGGGCTCGGGCTGCGCGAGGCGTTCCTCTTCGCCATCGTCAAGGTGGCGGCGGTGTCGATCACCATGGCCGGGCGCATGGGCGGCGGGGTGTTCTCGCCGTCGCTGATGGTCGGTGCGCTGACCGGGCTGACCTTTGCTCATATCGCCACCGGCCTGTTCCCCGAGCAGAGCTCGGCCTTCACGCTCTACGCGCTCGCCGGCATGGGCGCGGTGGCGGCGGCGGTGCTGGGGGCGCCGATCTCGACCACGCTGATCGTCTTCGAACTGACCGGCGACTGGCAGACCGGGCTGGCGGTGATGGTCTCGGTGTCGATGTCGACCGCGGTGGCCTCGCGGCTCGTGGACCGCAGCTTCTTCCTGACCCAACTCGAGCGCCGCAACGTGCATCTCGCCGCCGGGCCGCAGGCCTATCTGCTGGCGATGTTCCGGGTGGCGGGGGTGATGCGCCGGCCCGGCGATCCGGGAGCGGCGGACGAGGAGGCCTGCCTGCGGATGATCGAGCAGGGGCTTTACGTGCAGCATTCGGCGACGCTCGAGACCGCGCTGCCGCGGTTCGAGAAATCCGGCGTCGCCTATCTTCCGGTGGTGACGCTGCAGGGCGAGGCGCAGACCCCGGTGCTCGAGGGCGCGCTGTTCCATGTCGATGCGCTCAAGGCCTATAACCGCGCGCTCGCCGCGACCGCCGCGGAAGAGCATTCGTGACTCTACGGCGGCGAAAGAGCATTGCTGTCGTGACGGCGCCGGAAGAGCATTTCTGACGCGACGGCGGCCGAAGAGCATGCGTGAGGTCGTCGTTCTGGCGGAGCGATTTGATCGAATTTTAGGCATCTGGGTGCGGGGCGCTGCGGGCGCGCGGACGGAAACGCGGAACGTTGACCGAACATGCGCGGATTTCTGCCGAGTGCGCATCTCGAAGCTTTGAAATGGTTTACGGTTGGTAAAAAGATAACGCGAGCCGCCGGGAAGAAGGCGGCCGAGCAGAAACAACCGTTCGAGGGACGAATGAGCGTGACCGGCGCCCGCAAGGCCAGATTTGGCCTGCCCATCCTCTGTGCTATTCTTCTGGCCACAGCGGCCTGTTCCACCAAGGCACCCGACATCGCCTATAGCTCCAGCGGCATCGATCTCGAGCGTCGCGCCATGGCGCTGCGCGAGGTCCGCGAGCTGCAGAATGCCGGCCAGCGCGTCTGGTGCGTGCCCTTCGCCCGCAATGCCAGCGGCGTCGAGATCCGCGGCAACGCCAACACCTGGTGGGGCAAGGCGCGCGGGATCTACGATCGCGGCGTGCAGCCCGTCGAGGGTGCGGTGATGGCCTTCGCCGCCACCCGCGGCATGCCGATGGGCCATGTGGCCGTGGTCTCCGACGTGATCTCGCCGCGCGAGGTCCGGATCGATCACGCCAACTGGAAGCGCAACAAGGTGACGCTGGGCATGACGGTGCAGGACGTCTCCGCCGCCAATGACTGGTCGGAAGTGCGGGTCGAGAGCAACCCGGGCAGCTTCGGCAAGGTCTACCCGATCAACGGCTTCATCTATCCCAGCCGGGTTCAGTGAGATTGCTTTGAAGATGCGGTGCGCGCCGGGGGCGCGCGCAGGTTACCTCTCCCGCGGCCCCTTGGGCCGCGGTTTCGTTTGTGGGTGGCGGGCTGACGCTCTTGAGACTCGGTCCGCACGGCGCAGCGGTGAGCCTGCCTCCGGCGGGAGTATTTTCGACGAAGAGAAGACAGGGGGACGCGCGGGTAAGAGAAGGCAGGGGCGCGCGCGGGGGCGGGGACGCGGGCGCCATTCCGGGCGGCCTGCGCCGGGACGAGCAACGAGAGCGTAGCGCCGGTGCAGGGCATGCAAAAAGGCAGGCGCGGGGCCTGCCTTTTCTGGTCTTGCCGTAGGTGCCGGTGTTCAGACCTGCTCGACCGCGACGCCGTCCTGGACCTGGAAGGCGAGGTAGCCGGCGAGCGGTGCGGCCTCGTCCTTGGGGCTCTCGTAGGACAGCACCGCGTTCTCGTAGCTGCGGCTCTTGGAGGCGATGGTGAAATGCGTCGCCTCGCCGATATGCTGGTTGATGGTGCGGTAGTCCGAGGGCTCGAGGAAGGCCATGGCGATGTCTTCCCGCGGGAAGAAGATCTGACCGGGCATGTCGCCCTCGGTCAGCTCCAGCGTGCGGTTGCTTTCTCCCAGCACCGCGCCGCCGGCGCGGATCACCCAGGTGCCCTCGGTCGGGCGGATGGTGATGTGGTTCATCATGTCGTTTCTCCCCGTTTCCTCACGGATCATATACCAGCCGTCTTACGACAGTCCTGTGTCAAAGCGGCGCGCAGGCCGCGGCCAGCCAGTCTGCGTCGGCGCCCTCGACGAGCGGTCCGATGCGGGCCAGCACCTCTTCGTGATAGGCGTCGAGCCAGCTGCGCTCGGCCTGCGTGAGCAGCGCCGGCACTACCAGCCGCCTGTCGATCGGCACCCATGTCAGGGTCTCGAAGCGCAACATCCGCGGCACCACCTGGCCCGGAAGGGGCGGGGCGTGCTCCACGGCGATGAGGTTCTCGATCCGGATACCATAGGCGCCCTCGCGGTAAAAGCCCGGCTCGTTCGACAGGATCATCCCCGCCTCGAGCGGCACGGTGCCGGTGCGGGCGATGCGCGCCGGGCCCTCGTGCACGCTGAGATAGGCGCCGACGCCGTGGCCGGTGCCGTGGCCATAGTCGAGCCCTTCCTCCCAGAGCGCGGCGCGGGCGAGAGCGTCGATGTCGCGCCCGGCCAGCCCCTCGGGGAAGCGCAGCCGCGACAGCGCGATCATGCCCTTCAGCACGCGGGTGAAATTGGCGCATTCCTCCTCGCCGACATCGCCCACAGCGATGGTGCGGGTGATGTCGGTGGTGCCGTCGACATATTGCCCGCCGCTGTCGACCAGCAGCAGCTCGCCCTCGTTCACGGCGCGGTCGGTGGCCTCGGTGACGCGGTAATGCACGATGGCGCCGTTGGGGCCGGCGCCGGCGATGGTTTCGAAGGAGATGTCGCGCAGGGCATTGGTGGCGCGGCGCTCTGCCTCGAGCGCGGTGACCACGCCGATCTCGGTGAGGCTGCCCGGCGCCTGCCGGTCGAGCCAGGCGAGGAAGCGCACCATGGCGGCGCCGTCGCGCAGATGCGCGGCGCGGGCGCCCTCGAGCTCGGCATCGTTCTTGCGCGCCTTGGGCAGCAGGCAGGGATCGGGGGCCTCGACGATCTCGGCGGTGGCGAGCGCATCGGCGACTGCCACGGGGCAGGTGGCGGGATCGATCTGCACCTTGCCGCCGAGCGTCGCCACTGCGGAGAGGAAGCCCTCGGGCGGCAGCACCTTGACCTTCGGGCCGAGATGGTCGCCGAGCCCCTCGAGCTTGGCGGCATCGATGAAGAGCTCGACCGTGCCATCGGCGTTGAGCAGGGCGAAGCCGTGCGGCACCGGGTTGCGCGGGATGTCGGAGCCGCGGATGTTGAGCAGCCAGGCGATGCTGTCGGGCAGGGTGATCACGCAGGTCTCGGCCTCGAGGCCGCGCGCTAGCCGGTCGATCTTGTCATCATGCGGCTCGCCGGCAAGCTCGAGGGCCTGGGCAAAGACCGCACCTTGCGGCGGGGCGGGCTGGTCGGGCCAGATCCGGTCGACGAGATTGTCGGTGCGGATGAAGCCGGTGCTCTCGAGCTTCGCCTCGAGCCCGCGCAGCTGGTCGACCGAGAACAGCCAGGGGTCGATACCGATGCGGCCGCCCTCGGGCAGCTTGGCGGCGATCCAGTCGGCGAGGCTGGTTTCGGGCCAGTCGACAGGGGCGAAGACATCGGCCACCTGCGCCTTGACCTGGACCCGGTAACGGCCATCGACGAAGACGCCGGCCTCATCGGTCAGCGCCACGCAGTAGCCCGCGGAGCCGGTGAACCCGGTAAGCCAGGCGAGGCGGTCGTCGCGCGGGGCGACATATTCGCCCTGATGCGCGTCGGCGCGCGGCACGATGACCCCGTCGAGCCCTTCGCGGGCGAGCTCTTCGCGCAGGCGGGCCAGCCGCGGTGGGCCCTGCTCTGGGCGGGCGGTCTCCTGAAAGGTCTGAAACATGGCTCGGCCTCCTTTTTCGCAGACCCTATCAGGCCTGCGTCCGGGTGCCAGTGGCAACTGTCGGGGCCGGAGCGTGACAACGGGACACCTGTTCGCGACAGGCTCCGAGGGATAGAGTCGTGCCGCGCCGTGACCGGGGGACATGGCGCGGAGGCAGCCCATGTTCTCACCTTACGATCTCGCTCACCTGCATCACATCGCGCGGCACTACGTTGCCGCGGGCCTTGCCACGCAGCTTGCCAACCGGCAGCGCCGGGCCCTGCGCTGGCAGCATCTGCGCGGTGCGCTTGGCTGGCTGGTGCCGGATCCCGCAAGCCCCGAGGGGCAGGCAGCTCACGGGTAGAATTCGCACCACGCGGTGTAGATCCAGCCCTGGAACCGGGCTTCGCGCCCGTTGAGGGCGCCGTTCTGCACGAAGCACCACTTGCCCTCGCAGGCGCGCAGATAGGCGGCGTCGCCATTGTGCAGGCTGCCGATCTGCGCATAGCCCGAGCCGGGGCCGGCGCGCAGCGCGAGGAAGCCATCGCCGTTCGGGTCGAGCCCCGTCACGAGGCAGCCGGTGTCGGTGATGATCTCGCCCCGAGGCGGCACGATGTTTTGCGCCTGCAGTGCGGTCGCGCAGCCCAGGGCGAGCGCGAGGCCCGAAAGTATCTTCATGGCAATGCTCCTGATCTCGAAATGCGCGATCAGGGTAGCAGGGCGCGCCCGCATTCCCTAGCGGGACGGGCGCGGCACGGGCTCAGCTGGCGCGCTTGATGCCCATGAAGCGGGCGCGGGCACGGGGATCGCTGTCGAAGAGCGCGGCGAGCTGCTCGGTCATGGCGCCGGCCAGCTGCTCGACATCGGTGATCGTCACCGCGCGGTCGTAGTAGCGGGTGACATCGTGGCCGATGCCGATGGCCAGGAGCTCGACCTGCTTCTTGCGCTCGACCATGGCGATCACGTCGCGCAGGTGCTTCTCGAGATAGTTGGCCGGGTTGACCGAGAGCGTCGAGTCGTCGACCGGGGCACCGTCGGAGATCACCATCAAGATCTTCCGCGCCTCGGGGCGGCCGACCATGCGGCGGTGCGCCCATTCCAGCGCCTCGCCGTCGATGTTCTCTTTCAGCAGGCCCTCTTTCATCATCAGGCCGAGATTGTCGCGCACCCGGCGCCACGGCGCGTCGGCGCGCTTGTAGATGATGTGGCGCAGGTCGTTGAGGCGGCCGGGCTGCTGCTCGCGGCCCTCGTTGAGCCATTTCTCGCGGGCGAGACCGCCCTTCCACGCGCGCGTGGTGAAGCCGAGGATCTCGACCTTGACCGAGCAGCGCTCGAGGGTGCGGGCCAGAACGTCGGCGCAGATCGCCGCGATCGAGATCGGACGGCCGCGCATCGAGCCGGAATTGTCGAGCAGCAGGGTCACCACGGTGTCGCGGAACTCGGTGTCCTTCTCGACCTTGAAGCTGAGCGGGGTGGTCGGGTTGGCGACCACGCGGGCGAGGCGGCCGGCATCGAGGATGCCTTCCTCGAGGTCGAACTCCCAGCTGCGGTTCTGCTGCGCCTGCAGGCGGCGTTGCAGCTTGTTGGCAAGCCGCGAGACGGCGCCCTTGAGCGGCTCGAGCTGCTGGTCGAGATAGGCGCGCAGCCGCTCGAGCTCCTGTGCCTCGGCGAGCTCCTCGGCGGCGATCTCCTCGTCATGCGAGGTGTCGAAGACGCGATATTGCGGATCGGCCTCCGAGGCGGGCGCGGGGGCGGGCGGCTCCATCGGCGCCTCGCCCTCGGGCATCTCGGTTTCCTCGCCCATCTCCTGATCGGCCATGTCATCGGCCGAGACCTGCGCCTGGGAGGCGTCCTGGGTCTCGTCCTGGCTCTGCTCGGGCGAGGCCTCGGCCTCGTCCTGCTGATCGTCGTCCTGGCCGGTGCTGTCGGGCTGCTCCTCTTCGCCGCCTTCGGGTTCGGCCTCGGCTTCGTCCTCGTCGTCGATCTGGTCGGGATCGTCTCCGAGCTGGTCGCCATAGCCGAGATCGGTGATCATCTTGCGCGCGAAGCGGGCGAAGGCGGCCTGGTCGGAGAGGGTTTCCTCGAGCTCTTCCAGCGTGCCGCCGGCCTGCTCCTCGATGAAGCCGCGCCACAGCTGCATGACGTGATCGGCATCCTTGGGCAGGTCGCGCCCGGTGGCGAGATGGCGGATCAGGTAGCCCGCGGCGACCGGCAGCGGCGCCTCGGAGGGCTGGGTGATCTGGCCATAGCCGCGGCGGGCGGCCTCGTGGCCGATCTTGGCATCGATATTGCCGGCGGTGCCCGGCATGTCGCGCGCGCCCATGGCCTCGCAGCGGGCGGTCTCCATCGCCTCGTAAAGCTCGCGGGCGATGTCGCCCGGGGGCGCGTAGCGGGCGTGGGTGCCGGCATCGTGGTAACGGCGGTAGAGCGCCAGCGCGTCGGCGGTGCCGCGGGCCAGCAGAACCTCGTCGCGGGTCATGCGGCGACTGACCTGCGGCAGGCGCATGATGTCGCCCGACACCCCGGAGGGATCGACGGTGTAGTTGACCGTCAGGTCGGAATCGTCGGCCATGACCTTGGTTGCCTCGGCCAGGGCCTTCTTGAACGGATCTGCGGGGTTGTCGTCATTGCGCGCCATGGCCACAGGTTTCGCGCTCCGCGAAGCGATTGGCAAGGGGCAAAAATCGCCGCTCAGCGCGGCAGGATGGCGGTGCAGCGCGCGAGCTCCCGCTCGGCCAGTTCACGGGCGTGGGCGGCGCGACGCGTGTCGCGGTGGAAGCTGGCGGTGTGCAGCAGCTGCGCCTGGGCGAATTTCGCGGCGATGCGCTGGTGCAGGATGCGTGGCCCGTCGAGCCCGGCGGCGTGCGCGTCGGGCAGGATGGCGGCGATCAGATCCTCGAAGCCGCGGCGCTGGCGCTGCTCGGTGCGGCCGTCGCCGATGTTGGTGAGCCAGCCATGCTCGATGGTGGCGGAGAGGCGGCCGGCGCAGCTCGCGAAGAGGCGGACCCGTTCGGCCGTTTGCGCCGGGGCAGCGTCCGCGACGGACGCCACCGAGAGGGCGACGAGAGCGCCGCTGAGAAATGTTTTCAAAGCGCCCATGTTTTAGACATTAGCGCGGATGGATTAATCGTACATAGCGGGAAATGAAGATTTCTGACCCGATGGTCAAAAATCAGCGCACCTCAGGGCGGCGACGCTCGCCGCGATCGGGGCCCGCGCCGCCCGGAGGGCGCGCCCCTGCGCAAAGAAAAGGCCGCGCCTCCGGCTGGAGACGCGGCCCGTTCAGGTCGTGGATGCGCGATCAGGCGATGCTGAGGCTGGCGGCGCTCTCCGGCAGCTCCTCGTCGAAGCAGCGCTGGTAGAACTCGGCCACGGTCTGGCGCTCGAGCTCGTCGCACTTGTTGAGGAACGACAGGCGGAAGGCGTAGCCCACGTTGCGGAAGATCTCGGCGTTGGTGGCCCAGGCGATCACCGTGCGCGGCGACATCACCGTCGAGAGCTCGCCGTTCATGAAGGCGCGGCGGGTGAAATCGGCCACCGTCACCATCTGGCGCACGGTCTTGCGGCCCTTCTCGGTGTTATAATGCGGCGCCTTGCTCAGCACGATGTTCACCTCGGCGTCGATGCTGAGATAGTTCAGCGTCGCCACCAGCGACCAGCGGTCCATCTGGCCCTGGTTGATCTGCTGGGTGCCGTGGTAGAGGCCGGTGGTGTCGCCGAGGCCGACGGTGTTGGCGGTGGCGAAGATGCGGAAATACTTGTGCGGGGTGATGACCTGGTTCTGGTCGAGGAGGGTCAGCTTGCCGTCGGTCTCGAGCACCCGCTGGATCACGAACATCACGTCGGCGCGGCCGGCATCGTATTCGTCGAACACGATGGCGGTCGGGTTGCGCAGCGCCCAGGGCAGGATGCCTTCCTGGAACTGGGTGGTCTGCTTGCCGTCCACCAGCTTGATGGCGTCCTTGCCGATCAGGTCGATACGGGAAATGTGGCTGTCGAGGTTGACCCGCACGCAGGGCCAGTTGAGCCGGGCCGCGACCTGCTCGATATGGGTCGATTTGCCGGTGCCGTGGTAGCCCTGGATCATCACCCGGCGGTTGTTGCGGAAGCCCGCGAGGATGGCCATCGTGGTGTCGGGATCGAACTTGTAGGTGCTGTCGATATCCGGCACCCGGTCGGTGCGCTCGGGGAAGCCGTGCACCACCATGTCGGTGTCGATGCCGAAGACCTCGCGGACCTCGATCTCCTCGGTCGGTTTCGCATTGATGTCGATATCACTGCTCATGGCGGGCCTCTGTCGGATCTGTAAAACGCTTTGCCCCGTGGTGCCCGATATCTCCGGCAGTGGCAAGAGCACCGCGGCCGCGCCGATTGCGTTTGCTCCGTCAGCGCCACCACGTTAGGCTTCCGGCAAGAAACGAATTTTTGCAGGCCCCGCAGCACGTGACCACCCCGCAAGCCGAGATCGAGGATCTGATCGCCCGCATCGCCATGGGCGACCGCGCCGCATTCCGGTCGCTTTATGATCGGACGGCGGCGAAACTCTTTGGCGTCTGCCTGCGTGTCTTGAACGACAAGGCGCTGGCCGAGGAGGCCCTGCAGGACGTGTATTGCAAGATTTGGGCGCGGGCCGGCCAGTACCGGGTCAACGGGTTCTCTCCGATGACCTGGCTGATCACGCTGGCGCGCAACGCCGCCATCGACCGCCGCCGCAAGCGCGACGCCAGCGAGCGCCGCAAGCAGGATCCGATCGATGCTGCCGAGATGATCGCCGATCCGGGGCCCGGGCCGGCGCAGCAGCTGCAGTCGCGGGCCGAGGCCGAGGCGCTGTTCGGCTGCATGGCCGAGCTGCCGCCCGAGCGCGCCGAGATGGTGCGCCGCGCCTATCTCGAGGGTGCGACCTATAACGAGCTCTCCGATGCCACCGGCGTCAAGCTCAACACCGTGAGAACCTGGCTGCGCCGCAGCCTGATGCAACTGAGGGAGTGCCTGAGCCGATGAGCGGGCCAGAGGATACGGATCTACCGGGCGGCTGGGAAGCCGCGGCGGCGGAGTATGTCCTCGGGCTGCTGCCGGAGGACGAGCTGCGTGCCTTCGAGGCGCAGCTGGGGCAGGACCAGGCGCTGCAGCAGGATGTCGAGGCGTGGGAAGCGTATTTCGCCGCCTTCACCGACGACATCAAGGAGGTCGCGCCACCGCCGCAGATCCTGCGCCGCACCGAGGCGCAGCTCTTCGGCAAGCCGCGCGCGCCGCTCTGGCAGCAGATCCTGCCGTATTTCCTCGGCGCGGTTGCCGCCGCGGCCATTGCCTGGATGGCGATGTTCGGCGGGCTGCTGCAGTCGAGCGACGAGCCCGATCTCTGGGCCGATCTCGAGACGCCGTCGCGCGGGCTGGTGATGCTGGCGCATTACGCGCCCGACAGCCAGACCTTCATGGTGCGCCGCGATGCCGGCGACTATCCCGAGGACCGCTCCTTCGAGATCTGGCTGATCGCCGATCCCGACAGCGCCCCGGTCTCCATCGGCCTCGTCGATCGCGAAGGCCTGACCGAGATCCCGGTCTCCGACGAGATCGCCGCGCAGCTTCCGGGCGCCACGGTCGCCATTTCCGAGGAGCAGCCGGGCGGCTCGCCGACGGGCGTTGCGCAGGGGCCGGTGCTGTCTCTGGGGCAACTTGCGCCGCGCGAGGATCTGTAAGCGGGACTTCTACGCCTTTAGGGTTCAACGCTTACGGCCTGACGCCTGACCTTCGTCTGTTTTCTCGGTCTCTGACTGGGGCGCGCAGCGGCAATACAGCCGTAGCGCCTGCGCCGGATCATTCCTCGTGCTTTTCTGATCGTCCATCGCGCGCGCGACGTTGATCTCTCCGTCAGGCCGTGAGCCGGCGCAGTGTCCACGGCGTCACGTGTCGCGTGGGCCGATGGGCGCAGGCTCGCCGGGCGCGATCGCTTGGGCGCTCGACCCGACAAACAGAAAGGGCGGGAGATGTTCTCCCGCCCTTTCGCATCTTCATGCCGGTCCGGATCAGCGGCCGCGGATGCGCGGATCGAGCGCGTCGCGCAGGCCGTCGCCGAGGTAGTTCACCCCCAGCACCGTGAGCGAGATCGCCACGCCGGGCAGCAGCACGCGCTCGGGGAAATCCTCCATCCGGGCCACGGCGTCGGCCAGCATCTTGCCCCAGGTCGGGAAGTCCGACGGGAAGCCCACGCCGAGGAAGCTCAGCGCCGACTCGGTGATGATCGCGGTGGCCAGCCCCAGCGTGGCCGAGACCATGATCGGCGACAGCACGTTGGGCAGCAGGTGCCGCTTGATGATCTGGAACGGACGGGTGCCGATGGAGCGCGCCGCTAGCACGAATTCGCGCTCCTTGATGGCGAGCACGTCGCCGCGCACGATGCGCGCGGTGGGCATCCACGAGGTGATGCCGACCACCGTCACGATCAGGATGAACATGCCGCCCTCGGGGCCGAAATTGGCCCGTAGCGGCTGCCGGAACAGCGTCACCGCCACCAGCAGCAGCGGCAGAATCGGCAGCGACAGGAACAGGTCCGTCAGGCGCATCAGCGGCCCGTCGAGCTTCTTGAAGAAGCCCGCCAGAACGCCCACCCCAGTGCCGATGATCAGCGACAGCAGCATCGCCGCCCAGCCCACCGCCATCGAGGCGCGGCCGCCCGCGATCAGCTGTGAGAGGTTGTCGCGGCCGAGCTGGTCCGAGCCCAGCGGGTGGTTCCAGCCGACCTTGGCCTCGCTGTTCCACAGCGCGGTGTAGATCGGGCGCATGTCCTTGTTGCGAATGTCGAGCGCCTGCGGGTCGAGGGTCCAGAGATAGGGGCCAAGGAGCACGCCGAAGGTGATGATGAAGAGGAAGAACGCTCCCATCATCGCGCCCTTGTGCTTGCGGAACTGCTCCCACACGTCGCGCCACTTGGAGCGCGGAGGGGCCAGCGGGCCCTTGTCCTTGAGCGCCTCGATCGGCGCCGCGCGGGCGCCTTCGGCGAGGATCACGTCGTCTTGCGGGCTGTCAGTCATAGCGGATCCTCGGGTCGAGAAGGCCGTAGAGGATATCGGCGATCAGGTTGAACATCACGATCAGGAACGCGAAGATGAAGGTCAGCGTCATGACCATGGGAAGGTCGTTGGCGAAGAGCGCGGTGATCAGGAGCTGGCCGATGCCGTTCACCTTGAACACGTTCTCGGTGATGATGGCGCCGCCGAAGATCGCCGGCACGCCGAGCGCGATGACGGTGATCACCGGGATCATCGAGTTGCGTAGCACGTGCACCATCACCACGACCGCCTCGCTCAGGCCCTTGGCCCGCGCCGTGCGGACGTAATCCTGGTTGAGGTTGTCGAGCATCGAGGCGCGCATGTAGCGCGAGAGCTGCGCCGTGGTCTGCAGCGCCAGCACCATCACCGGCATGATCATCTGGCTGAGCTGGTACTTGAAGCTTTCCCAGTCGCTCACGACGTGGGTGGTGTCGTAGATCGACGGGAACCAGCCGAGATAGACCGAGAAGATCACGATCAGCAGCGGGCCGGTGAAGAAGGGCGGGATCGAGAAGCCGACCATCGTCACGAAGGTGCCGGCCTGGTCGAAGACCGAGTATTGCCGGTAGGCCGAGTAGATGCCGATGGGCAGCGCGATCAGCACGCCCACGATATACGACATGCCGACCACCCAGAGGGTCTGCGGGATGCGCTGCAGCACGATGTCCATCACCGGCGAGCGGGTCTGCCAGGACAGCACGCGCAGCTCGCCATTGTAAAGGCTGGTGTCGGGCAGCCAGCCGAACAGGAAGCTGTCGCGGGTCAGCCAGTCGATGAACACCTTGGGCTCGGTCCAGAACATTTGCACCAGCCACTTCCAGTATTGCACCAAGGGCGGTTCGCCGAGGCCGAGGGCCTGGCGCATCTTCTCCTTCACCTCGGGCGGCACCGTCAGCGGCACCTGCGCCATCGGGTCGCCGGGGGCGAGCTGGAGCAGCATGAAGATCACGAAGCTGATGAACAGCAGCGTCGGGATCGAGAGCACGAGGCGTCGCGCGGCATAGGTCAGCATCGGCGGGTCTCCGGGCGCGGGGCCGTCAGGGCGGCGCCGCGGAATGCGGGCTGCCGGCGGCAGTGTAGCACAGGCGGGCGCTGTCGGCGGAACAGCGGGCGCGCCCTCGTTGCGGCGTGGGTCGGGGTCACCGTGTCTCCTGGATCTTGGGGGAAGCGGGCGCTCCGGGCGGGCGCGGCGCGGTCGGGCGCGGCGACTCCGGCGGCGGGAGCGGGACGGCAGGGCGCGGGGCCGGCAGGCGAATGCAAGGACGGCCGGGTCATCCCCGGCCGGTCGTCGCAGCGCGCGGCGCATTGGCAATTCCGGTCACTGTCGTGCAAGGCGGTCATCCGGGCGGTTGGCGCGCCCCCGCGAGGGGAGCGCGCCGGTTCTTATGACATCAGTCGATGCGGTACCAGTCGGCTGCGTTCCACAGCTCGGAGTCCCAGGTGTTCAGCACCACGCCGCCCAGCGTGTTGGAATGCGCCGAGACCCGGCCACGATCGACGAGCGGAACGATGGTCATGCTTTCCTTGGTCAGCATGTCGTTGAGCTTCTTGGCGATCTCGCCGCGCTTCTCCAGCTCGCCGGTCTTGCCGAGCTCGTCGAGCAGGGCATCGTACTCTTCGTTGCAGAAGCGGTTGATGTTCTCACCCTGCCACTGCGACGACGGCTTCGGCTCGTTGCCGCACTCGTACATCGACAGGTAGGACTGCGGGTCGGTCCCGTCGAAGTTGTTGGCGTACATCTCGACGTCGGCATAGAACTTCTGGAAGGTGTCGGGCGAGCCCGGGTCACCGCCGAAGAACACCGACGCATCGACGTTGCGCAGCTCGGTTTCGACGCCGATCTGGTTCCACCAGTCCTTGATCAGGGCCTGGAAGTCCTGACGCACGGCGTTGGTCGAGGTCTGGTAAAGCAGCGACAGCTTCATGCCGTCCTTCTCGCGCACACCGTCGCCATCGCTGTCGGTCCAGCCGGCTTCTTCGAGCAGCGCCTTGGCGCCTTCGAGATCCTGGGTGAGGCATTCCTCGTTGTCCGAGGCGTAGAGCGCCGGGGCGGGGACGAGGTTACAGGTCGGACGGCCGGCCTGGCCGTAGCCGATCTCGGTCAGCAGCACGCGGTCGATCGCCATGGAGAGCGCCTTGCGGACCTTGAAGTCCGACAGGATCGGGTGCGGATGCGCCACGGTCGAACGCTCGCCTTCCGGAAGGTCCGGCGACGGGTCGGTCATGTTCATCTCGATACGCTCGACCAGGGTGCCGAAGGCCGAGACCGGGGTGCCGGCGCCGGCTTCCGCCATCGAGGCGAGGACGTCGGGGGCAAGCTGCAGGTTCCAGGCGTAGTCGAACTCGCCGGTCTGCAGCACGGCACGGGCCGCGGATTCCGCGTCACCGCCGCCCTTCAGGGTCACGGTGGCGAAGGCGGGCTTCGCCGGGTCGCGGTAGTTGGGGTTGGCGGAGAGCGAGATCACGTCGTTGGGCTTGAACTCGTCGACCACGAAGGGGCCGGTGCCGATCGGGCCGAAGTTGGCCTCGGTGCAGGACGAGGCGTTGGCGCCGAGGCACTGCTCGAACTGCGCTTTCTGCAGGATCGGCGACTGGCCGCCCATGAACGGGCCGTAGGGGTTCGGCATCGGCTCATCGAAATTCACCACCACGGTCAGGTCGTCGGGGGTGTCGATGCTCTCGACGCCGGTGAACTTGGCGAGCTGGGCGCAGCCGCCCTCGGGGTGCATGCAGTACTCGGCGGTGAAGGCGACGTCAGCCGAGGTCACCGGGGTGCCGTCGGACCACAGAAGACCTTCCTTCAGTTTCCAGGTGATCGTGGTCAGGTCTTCCGACACGCCACCGTTCTCGACGGTGGGGATCTCTTCGGCGAGGTAGGGAACCAGCGCGCCGGTCTCGGTGTAGCGGCCCAGCGGCTCGAGCACGAGCGAGGCGGCTTCGATGTCCTTGGTGCCACCCGAGAGGTAGGGCGTCATGATCGACGGAGCCTGCCAATAGATGATGTTGACGTGACCGTCCTCGCCGCGCTCGGCAAAGGCTGCGGGGGCAAGCGCACTGCTGGCGACAGCCCCTAGCAATAGGGTCTTGAGCGTCATGGGGTTCTCCTCGTTGGACGCCGGCGCTTTGGCCGGCTTTTTGGTTTTGTCTGAAAGCGGAGTCCGTTTGGACACGAACGATCATCACCGATCGCCGGGCCCCTCGTCCATCCCGATCATGGCCGGTATCGAAAACAGAACGAGACGAAAATGCAAGCACTGCCTTGGCGGAACCTGACAGCAGGGTTTGACACCGTCCGAAACCTGCCCTTAGCTTTGGCATCCGCCATCTCAGGAGAATATGGATGCTCGACAACGCCATCGCCCGGATCGAGAAACTTCGGGTCGAATTTGAGACGAAAGACGGCACGGTTGCAGGCGTGGAAGATGTCAGCTTCGACGTCGGGCCGGGGGAAACCGTCTGCATCGTCGGCGAGTCGGGCTCGGGTAAGTCGGTCTCCTCGCTGTCGCTGATGCGGCTTATCGAGTATGGCGGCGGCGAAATTGCCAACGGGCGCCTCATCTTTGATCGCAAGGATGGCCACGAGCTGGATCTGGCCCAGGCCGACCAGGACATGATGCGCGACATCCGCGGCAACGAAATCGGCATGATCTTCCAGGAGCCGATGACCGCGCTGAACCCGGTCTTCACCATCGAGCGCCAGCTCACCGAGGGGCTGCGTGTCCACCGCGACATGAACAAGGAGCAGGCGCAGGCGCGCGCGCTCGAGCTGATGAAGCAGGTGCGAATCCCTGAGCCGGAGCGCCGCCTGAAGCAGTATCCGCACGAGCTTTCCGGCGGCATGCGCCAGCGCGTGGTGATCGCCATGGCGCTGGCCTGCAAGCCGCGCCTGCTGATCGCCGACGAGCCCACCACGGCGCTCGACGTGACCATCCAGGCCGAGATCCTCGCCCTGATGGACCGGCTCAAGCGCGAGACGGGCACCGCGGTGATGTTCATCACCCACGACATGGCGGTGGTGGCGCAGATGGCCGACCGCGTCGTGGTGATGTTCCGCGGCAAGAAGGTCGAGGAGGGCACCGTCGAGGAGATCTTCGAGAACCCGCAGCACCCCTATACCAAGGCGCTGCTGGCGGCGGTTCCGAAGCTCGGCGAGATGCAGGGCAAGCCGCTGCCCGAGCCGATGAAGCTGCTGGGCCATGAGCAGGACGAGATCAAGCCGATCACCGGCACCGATGAGCCGCTTCTGGTGGTGGAAAACCTCACTACCCGGTTCCCGGTCAAGGGCGGGTTCTTCCGCCGCACTGTGGCAAATGTGCATGCAGTCGAAGACCTTAGCTTCACGCTGAACAAAGGGCAGACGCTCAGCCTCGTGGGCGAATCGGGCTGCGGCAAGTCCACGGCGGGACGCTCGATCCTGCGCCTGGTCGAGCCGATGCGCGGCCGGATCTCGCTCGACGGGGTCGATGTCATGGGGCTCGGCCCCAACATGCTGCGCGACGAGCGGCGGCAGATGCAGATGATCTTCCAGGATCCCTTCGCCTCGCTGAACCCGCAGATGCAGCTCGCCGACCAGGTCGCAGAGCCGATGCGCAACTACGGCAGCCACGCCGGCGCCGAGATGATGGACCGCGTCGAGATGCTGTTCGACCGCGTCGAGCTGCCGCGCAGCTTCATGCGCCGCTACCCGCACGAGCTTTCCGGTGGCCAGCGCCAGCGCATCGCCATCGCCCGCGCGCTGGCGCTCAACCCCAAGCTCATCGTCGCCGACGAGGCCGTCTCGGCGCTCGACGTGTCGGTGCAGGCGCAGGTGGTCAACCTGATGATGGAGCTGCAGGCCGAGCTGGGCCTGTCCTATCTGTTCATCAGCCATGACATGGCGGTGGTCGAGCGCGTGAGCCACAACGTGGGCGTCATGTATCTTGGCCGCATCGTCGAGATCGGCCCGCGCGCTGCGGTGTTCGAGAATCCGCAGCACCCCTACACGCAGGCGCTGATGAAGGCGGTGCCGGTGGCCGATCCGCACCAGCGCAAGTCGGAGAAGGACCTGAACTTCAAGCCGATCCCGTCGCCGATCCACCCGGTGGGCTACGAGCCCGAGCCCAACACCTACAAAGAGGTCTCGCCGGGCCATCTCGTGCTGACCTCGAACAGCGGCTACTGACCCGGCGCCGATGCAGCGCCCCGCGCCAGGCATCGGCTTTGCCACGCGCCAGCACGCGTGCCGCGGGGGCAGGGCGTGATGCGCTGGCTGCGGCTCGCTCTGAAGGCGCTCCTTTCGGTGCTGGCGTTGGCCGCGCTGGTCGCTTGCGCGCAGCAGATCCGACTCAGCGAGGGCGAGGGTCTGCCGCCGGCGCCCGATGGCGGGCTGCGCGTTGCCACGCTCAATGTCCATTACATTGATCTGCGCGGGCAGGGCGACGGCCCCTGGAGCCGGGCCGGCTGGGAGCGCCGCAAGCCGGCGCTCGGCGCGGTGGTGGCGGGGCTGGATGCCGATATCATCGCCTTCCAAGAGATGGAGAGCTTTCGCGGCGGCAATGCCGATACCGACAACCTCGCCCGCCGCTACCTGCTCGACCGGCTGGAGGGCTACGAGGCGGCGGCGGTCGGCGACTGGCGCAGCTTCCCCTCGACGCAGCCGATCTTCTACCGCTCGGACCGGCTGGAGCGGATCGATCAGGGCTGGTTCTTCTTTTCCGAGACGCCCGAACTTATCTATTCGCGGACCTTCGATGGCTCCTGGCCGGCCTTTGCCTCCTGGGCCGAGTTCCGCCCCCGCGACGGCGGCGCGGCTTTCCGGGTGATGAATGTGCACCTGGAATACCGCAGCCCCAGCAACCGGCGGCTCTCGGCCGAGCTGATCGCAGAGCGGCTGAGCCCGGTGATCGCGGCGGGAACGCCCGTCATCCTCGCGGGCGATTTCAACGCGCTGCGCGGCTGGCGGGTGATGGAGATCCTCACCGGTGCGGGGCTCGACTTTCCCGCCGTGCCGGCGGCGAGCTATCATCTCAACCGCGGGCTGCACCTGCTGCCCGCCATCGACCATATCGGCCTCGGCGCCGGGCTTCGCGCAACCGGTGGCCCCTACGTGTCGCAACGCGCCGTCGGGGGCGTCTGGCCCTCGGATCACCACCCGGTGGTGCTCGATCTTGAGCTGCCCTGAGCGCCGCGAAACCGGGCAGGGCGCTGCGGTGGGAGGCGGCCTTGCACGCGCCCCTCTTGCCCGCCCGCGCCGGGCAGCGTAGGCCATTTGCAGACAAACGAAGGAACCCAGATGCCGACCCGCCTTTCGCCCCGCGAGATCCTCGAGAAGCTGGTGAGCTTTCCCACCGTCAGCCGCGACACCAACCTGCCGCTGATCGATTGGGTGGCCGGATATCTCGCCAGCCACGGCATCGAGAGCCAGCGCCACGCCAAGCCGGCCGAGCCGGATCTCAAGGCGGCGCTCTTCGCCCATGTCGGGCCGGAGGTCGATGGCGGGGTGATCCTCTCGGGCCATACCGACGTGGTGCCGGTGGACGGGCAGGAGTGGAGCTCGGATCCTTTCGTGCTGACCGAGCGCGATGGCAAGCTCTTCGGGCGTGGCTCGACCGACATGAAGGGCTTCGACGCGCTGGCGGTCTGGGCGATGGTCGAGGCGAAGCATCGCGGCGTCACGACACCCCTGCAGATCGCGCTGAGCTACGATGAAGAGATCGGCTGCATGGGCGGCAAGGACGTGGCCGAAGCTATGCGCGCGGCGCTGCCCAAGGCGGCCTCGGTGATCGTTGGCGAGCCCACGGAGATGAAGGCCGTCACCGGTCACAAGGGGGGGCTGACCTTCTGGATCCACGTGCATGGCGTCGAGGTGCACAGCTCGATCCTGCATACAGGCGTGTCGGCGATCATGTATGGCGCCAAGCTGATCGAGTGGGCCAACGAGGTGAACGCCGAGAACGCCTCCGCCAGCCCCGGCGAGATCGCGGCGCTCTTCGAGCCGCCCTACACCAACGTGCATGTGGGTCAGATCCGCGGCGGCACGGCGCATAACATCACCGCCAAGGATTGCGAATTCGGCCTCGGCTTCCGCGTTGTCCCGGGCGAGGATCCGAAAAATTGGGAGCAGCGGCTTCGCGACAAGATCGCAGAGATCGAGGCGCAGATGCAGGCGGTCTGCCCGGAGGCATGGATCGAGGTCAAAACCCTCTTCGAGCTGCCGCCCCTGAAGCCGGTGCCGAACAACAGCGCCGAGGAGCTGGTGCGCCAGGTGACCGGCGACAATGGCGTCATGCAGGTCAGCTACGGCACCGAGGCCAGCCATTTCCAGGCCGCCGGATACAATGCCGTGGTCTGCGGGCCGTCCGACATCGCCATCGCCCACAAGCCCGATGAATACATCGAGATTGCCCAGCTCAACGCCGGCCAGGCCTTCATGGAGCGCCTGCTGGAGCGGCTGGCGTGAGCGTAATCTTCCCGTTCCGCGACGAGGGGCCGGTCGAGCATGACGGCCCGCTGCCCGAGGCCTGCGACCTGGTGGTGATCGGCGGTGGTGTCATCGGGGTGTGTACAGCACTGTATGCAGCCCGCGCCGGCCTGTCCGTGGTGCTGCTGGAGAAGGGGCGCGTGGCCGCCGAGCAGAGCTCGCGCAACTGGGGCTGGATCCGGGTGCAGGGCCGCGACATGGCCGAGATCCCGATCGCCTTGGAGGCACAGCAGCTCTGGCCGGAGCTGGATGCAGAATGTGGCGGCAGGCTCGGGGTGCGGCAGGTGGGCGTCAGCTATCTCGCCCGTTCCGAGAAAGACATGCAGGGCTTTGCCGGCTGGCTCGACGAGGCCAAACCCCTTGGCGTCTCGTCGGAGCTGCTCGATGCCGCCGCCACCAAGGCGCTGCTGGGCGCCGAGGACAGCCCCTGGGTCGGGGCGCTGCACACGCCCACCGACATGAAGGGCGAGCCCTGGGTCGCGGTGCCGGAGCTGGCGCGGCTGGCGGTCGCCAGCGGGGCGCAGATCCGCGAGCGCTGCGCGGTGCGTGGTCTCGACATGCAGGGTGGCGCGCTTGCCGGCGTGGTGACCGAGAAGGGCCGCATCCGCTGCGCCAGGGCGGTGCTGGCCGGCGGTGCCTGGTCCTCGCTCTTCCTGCGCCGTCACGGGGTGAAGATCCCGCAGCTCTCGGTGCGCTCCACCGCGATGGCGACCGAGCGCCTGCCGCAGGGCGTCAACACCGCCGCGGTGGATGACAAGCTGGCCTTCCGCCCCCGCGCCGATGGCGGCTATACCCTTGCGCCGGCAGCGTTTTCCGAGCTCTTCATCGGGCCCGACGCGTTCCGTGCGCTGCGCAGCTACCTGCCGCTGGCGGTGTCTGGCGAGTTCGAGGTGCGGCTCAAGACGATGGCGCCCGCGGGCTACCCGGATGCCTGGGGCACGGCGCGGCACTGGTCCGACGACGAGCAGAGCCCGTTCGAGCGCATGCGCATCCTGTCGCCCGAGCCCAACGCCTCAAAGGTTGCCGAGTGCCGCGCCCGCTTCGGTCAGCATTTCCCGCAGATGGGCGAGGCGCCGCTGCAGGCCGCCTGGGCCGGCATGATCGACGTGCTGCCGGATGTTGTGCCCGTGGTTGATCGCTGCGCCGCGCTGCCCGGGCTTACGGTGGTCACCGGCATGTGCGGCCACGGCTTCGGCATCGGCCCGGCCTTTGGGCGCGTCGCGGCGGCGCTTGTGCAGGACGCCGATCCCGGGCACGATCTGAGCCGCTTCCGGCTGTCGCGCTTTTCCGACGGGTCGAAACTCGTCACCGGGCCCAATCTGTGAGCAGATTCGGCGCCGAAAGGTCTTCTTAAATGACTTCAATAAATGCTCACAAGTATCTGTATTGGCGCTGTTATGGCCTATGTTTGTCGCGCCCGTGAGGGGCGCACTCCGGCCGCGATCCCCGGCTTCCGCCGCGCCCCGCTTGCAGGGCTCGCCGCGCGGTGGCATTTTCGCGGAAAATGATCAAATCTCAGGGAGCTACCCATGCCCGTCAAGAACCGTTTTGCCGAACTGCATCAGGACATCACCGCCTGGCGCCGTGACCTGCACGAGCACCCCGAAATCCTCTTTGAAACCCACCGGACCTCTGGAATCGTTGCCGAAAAGCTGCGTGCCTTCGGATGTGACGAGGTTGTCGAGGGCATCGGCCGCACCGGCGTGGTGGGCGTGATCAAGGGCAAGAGCGACAGCTCGGGCAAGGTGATCGGCCTGCGCGCCGACATGGACGCGCTTCCGATCCACGAGGTGACGGGGCTGGAATACGCCTCCAAGACCCCGGGCGCGATGCATGCCTGTGGCCACGACGGTCACACCGCCATGCTTCTGGGGGCTGCGCAATATCTCAGCGAAACCCGTAACTTCGACGGCACGGTTGTGGTAATCTTTCAACCCGCCGAAGAGGGTGGCGGCGGCGGTCGCGAGATGTGCGAAGACGGCATGATGGCGCGCTGGGGCATCCAGGAAGTCTACGGCATGCACAACTGGCCGGGCATGCCCGCGGGCAGCTTCGGCATCCGTCCCGGTGCCTTCTTCGCCGCAACCGACCAGTTCGAGATCAACGTGAAGGGCAAGGGCGGCCACGGCGCCAAGCCGCACCAGGCGATCGATCCGCTGGTCACCGCGGCGCATATCATCACCGCGCTGCAGAGCATCGTCAGCCGCAATTCCGACCCCGACGACCAGATGGTGGTCTCGGTGACCGGCATCGAGAGCTCGTCGAAAGCGTTCAACGTGATCCCGGCCTCGGTGATGTTCCGTGGCACCATGCGCACCATGTCGAAGACCAACCGCGAGCTCGGCGAGGAGCGCATCAAGGCGCTGGCCGCCGCCACGGCGCAGGCCTTCGGCTGCGAGGCCGAGATCAAGTGGCTGCCGGGCTACCCGGCGATGGTCAACAGCGAGGCGCAGACCGAGTTTGCCGCCGACGTGGCCGAGGCGGTGGCGGGCGCCTGCGACCGCGACGCGCCGATCACCATGGGCGGCGAGGATTTCGCCTACATGCTCGAGGAGCGCCCCGGCGCCTACATCCTCGTCGGCAATGGCGACACCGCCGATGTGCACAACCCGGAATACAACTTCAACGACGAGGTCATCCCGGCGGGCTGCTCCTGGTGGGCCGAGATCGTCGAGCGCCGGATGCCGGCCGCCTGATCCTGCGCGGCGCGCCCTGCCGACGGTGGGGCGCGCTGGTCACGCGCGCGTCTGCAAGGCACAAAAAACGCGGCCCTCCGAAGAGGGCCGCGTCTTTCTTCGCGTCTCTGCGCCGTTATCAGGCGAGGGCGAGGTTGGTAGCCGACTCGCGGCCGTCACGGCCGGATTCGAGGTCGTAGGTCACTTTCTGATCGTCCGAGAGGCCGGTCAGGCCGGCGCGCTCGACGGCCGAGATGTGCACGAACACGTCCTTGCCGCCCGTCTCGGGTGCGATGAAGCCGAAGCCTTTGGTGGTGTTGAACCATTTCACGGTGCCAGTGGCCATATCCGTGGTCTCCTCTAAAAAATCTACCCGCAGGATGCGGTAGCGTGGCGTGGTCCGTCCGGATCGAGAGACTGAGCGCCGTATGAGGGAGACAGTGGTCGACATAGAAAAACGTTAGCCACCGCTTGCTAGACCGCTTTGAGCCCAATGCCAATGCTTCATTTGGTGTCGGCGATGTTTCGCGTGCCGCGCAGGGGCGCTCACTCCCCGGCCTTGGCCTTCGCTCTCGGCTTGGCAGAGGCCTTGGCCTTTGCCGCAGGCTTCGGCTTGGCGGCCGCCTTTGCCTTGGGCTTCGCCGCGACCTTCTCCGCCTTCGGCTTCGCCGGCGCGCGCTTGCGCTTGGGTGCCTCGGTGATGGTCAGTGCATCGATCGCGGCCTGCCAGTGCTCGGCATCCCTGCCGTCGGGGCAGCCCGCCTCCATCCAGAGGAAATAGGCGGTCTCGGCGATCTCCGCCTCTGTCGGTGTCGTGGTGCTCATACGTGTGGCCTCCCATGCCAGCTGTCGTGTGAAACCTGATCGCGCGTCGGGAAACAGTCTGCCAGAGCAGGCGGGTTCGGCAAAACGCCGGTGTCGCTTCGGCGCCCGATGCGCGGGCCTGCGCTCAACGGGATGGCACCGACGCGGCAATTCGGCTAAAGCGCGGGCAAACCCGCACAGGAGGGGTCCGTGACCGATCGAGCCAACATCATCTGCATCAAGTGGGGCACGCTCTTTGGCCCGGAATACGTCAACCGGCTGTATTCCGGCGTGCGCCGCAACATGTCGCGTCCGATCCGCTTCTTCTGCATGACCGAGCACGCGGAGGGGCTGCACCCGGATATCGAGGTGCTGCCGCTGCCCGTCGAGCCCTTCGCCGATCGCATGGCCTCGGCGCTGGCGGTGGCGAACCGGCAGGGCGCGATGCGCAAGGTCTCGCTGTTCCGCCCCGGGCTGGTGCCCGATCTCGAGGGGCCGTTCCTCGGCTTCGATCTCGACGTCGTCATCACCGGCAGCCTCGACGAGATCCACGACATGGCGCCGGGTATGGTCGCGATGCGCCACGACTGGACCGAAAAGCGCAAGGGCCGTCCCACCGGGCATGGCTCGGTGTTCCGCTTCGACCCCGCCTTGCACGGCTTCCTCTACGAAGACATCGCCAAGAACGCCTATCGCGAGGTCGAGGCGGCGCGCGGGTCCGAGCAGCGCTACACCAGCCACAAGGCGATGGAGCGCGACTGTTTCAAATATATTCCAGAGCCTTGGGTGGTGTCCTTCAAGTATGATTGCAATCCGTTCCCGGGCAACTGGATGCACCCGCCGCGGCTGCCCGAGGACGCCCGCGTGGTCTGTTTCCACGGCCGCCCCAAGATGACCGACGCTCTAGAGGGCTGGAACGGCAGCATCATCCGCCACTCCAAGCCCTGCGACTGGCTGCGCGAGCACTGGATCGACCGGGCGAAGGCGGATCTCGGCCCGGACTGGGCCTGAACCGGCCCGATGCCCTTGCCGACGCCCCAACGGGCGGGGTAAGAGCGTGGCCACGAAAGAATTCTGAGGAAGGGGCAAGCAATGCGTCGCGTTGTGGTTACCGGGCTGGGGCTTGTGACGCCGCTGGCCGATGGTGTCGAAAAGAGCTGGGAACGGATTCTCGACGGTCAGTCGGGCGCCGGGCCGATCACCGGGTTCGATCCCGAGGGGCTGGCAACCACCTATGCCTGCGAAGTGCCGCTGGGCGAGGGTGAGGGCGAGTTCAACGCCAACGCCTACATGGAGCCGAAGGAACAGCGCAAGGTCGACACCTTCATCCTCTTCGGCCTCGCGGCCGCGCAGCAGGCGGTGGAAGATGCCGGCTGGACCCCGACCGAGAAGGAAGATCTGGAGCGCACCGGCGTTCTGATCGGCTCCGGCATCGGTGGCCTGAACTCGATCGCCAACACCGCCGTGATGATGGAGGCGAAGGGCCCGCGCCGCGTGTCGCCGTTCTTCGTTCCGGGCGCGCTGATCAACCTGATCTCGGGTCAGGTCTCGATCAAGTACGGCTTCAAGGGCCCGAACCACTCGGTGGTCACCGCCTGCTCGACCGGCGCCCACGCCATCGGCGACGCCATGCGCCTGATCAAGTACGGCGATGCAGACGTGATGGTCGCCGGCGGCGCCGAGGCGGCGATCTGCAAGATCGGCATCGCGGGCTTCAACGCCTGCAAGGCGCTCTCGACCAAGCGCGCCGACGAGCCGCAGAAGGCCAGCCGTCCCTATGACGCCGACCGTGACGGTTTCGTCATGGGCGAGGGCGCGGGCATCGTCGTTCTCGAGGAATACGAGCATGCCAAGGCGCGCGGCGCCAAGATCTATGCCGAGGTTCTGGGCTACGGCCTTTCGGGCGACGCCTATCACATCACCGCGCCCTCCGAGGATGGCGACGGCGCGCTGCGCTCGATGGGGGCGGCGCTGAAATCGGCCGGACTCGAGGCCAGCCAGATCGACTACATCAACGCCCACGGCACCTCGACCATGGCCGACACGATCGAGCTTGGCGCGGTCGAGAAGCTGCTCGGGGAGCACGCCGCCAATGTGACCATGTCGTCGACCAAGTCGGCCACCGGCCACCTTCTGGGCGCCGCCGGCGCCATCGAGGCGATCTTCTCGATCCTCGCGATCCGCGACCAGGTCGCGCCGCCGACGATCAACCTCGACAACCCCGCCGTCGAGACCCCGATCGACCTCGCGCCCAACGCCAAGCGCGAGCGCAAGGTGAGCTACGCGCTCTCCAACTCCTTCGGCTTCGGTGGCACCAACGCGAGCGTGATCTTCGGAAAGGTCGACTGACATGTGGCGGAACATCGCCTCGAACGCGCTGACCTTCCTGGTCGTGCTCGTCTTCCTGATGGGCGGCGTGCTGCTCTGGGCGCAGAACGAGTACGCCTCCGAGGGGCCGCTCGGGGCGCCGATCTGCCTGCAGGTGCGCAGCGGCAGCAATTTCACCCGTGTTTCGGGGGATCTCGAAGAGCAGGGCGCGATTTCGTCCGGCACGATCTTCCGGCTCGGGGCGCAGTACACCGACAAGACCAGCCAGCTGAAGGCAGGCTCCTTCCTGTTGCCCGAAAACGCCTCGATGTCGGAGATCGTCGATATCGTCACCCGTGGCGGGGCCTCGACCTGCGGCACCGAGGTGGTCTACCGCATCGGCGTCACCAGCGCCGAGGTGCAGGTGCGCGAGCTCGACCCGACCGCCGGCCGTTACGAGGAGGTCCTGGCCTTCGACCCGGCCGAGGAGGCCCCGGCGGACTATGCCGGCTTCCGTGACGATGTCGGCACCCGCTTCCGAGTGGCGCTGGCAGAGGGTGTGACCAGCTGGCAGGTGGTGCAAGAGCTGAACCAGGTCGATATCCTCGAAGGCGAGGTCGCCGAGATTCCGGGCGAGGGCACGCTTGCGCCCGACAGCTACGAGATCTCCAAGGGTGACAGCCGCGAGGCGCTGCTGCAGCGCATGGAAGAGGCGCAGCAGGTGATCCTCGCCAGCGCCTGGCAGAACCGCGCCGACGATCTGCCCTACGACGATCCGATGCAGGCGCTGACCATGGCCTCGATCGTCGAGAAGGAAACCGGCGGTGCCGAGGAGCGTCCGCTGGTGGCCAGCGTCTTCGTCAACCGCCTCGAGCGGGGGATGCGGCTGCAGACCGACCCGACGGTGATCTACGGCATCACCAACGGCCAGGGCGTGCTGGGGCGCGGCATCCGCCAGTCCGAGCTGCGCGCCGAGACGCCCTACAACACCTACGTGATCCAGGGCCTGCCGCCGACGCCGATCGCCAACCCGGGCCGCGCCAGCATCGAGGCGGCGCTGAACCCGGCGGAGAGCGAGTACATCTACTTCGTCGCCAAGACGCTCGACCCCGCGGACGGGCACAACTTCGCGACGAATTTGGACGAGCACAACAACAACGTGGCGGCCTATCGCCGGCTCGAGGCGGAGCGCGCCAACCAGTAGGCGCGCGGCGGATTGCCCGCCAAAGCATCACCGACGCAACGGCGCGGCGGGATCGGGAGACCGGTTCCGCCGCGTCTCTTTCTGCGCCCCGCGCGGGCTGCTAAGGGCAGGGCATGACACAGGATCGCATCAACGCACTCGCCACGCTGCTGGTGGCCAGCTTCGGGCTGCTCTGGGGCTTCTACTGGATGCCGGTGCGGGCGATGGTCGATCTCGGCCTGCCCGGCGCCTGGGGCACGGTGCTGGCCACGGTGACGGCGGCCGTGGTGCTGGCACCCTTCGTGGCGCTGCGCTGGCGGGCGCTGGTGTCGGCCGACAAGATCGGCCTGCTCTCGGTGGCGGCGGGCGGTGCGGCCTTTACGCTCTATTCCATCGGGCTGGTCTATGGCCGGGTGGCGATCATCATCCTGCTGTATTTCCTGACCCCGGTCTGGAGCGTGCTGATCGCGCGCTACGTCATGGGCTGGCACACCCCGGCGCTGCGCATCGTGGCGATCTTCATCGGAATCGCCGGGCTTCTGGTGATGCTGAGCGCCGGCGGCACGCTGCCGATGCCGCGCGGGGTGGGCGAGTGGATGTCGCTGATCGCGGGCATCCTCTGGGCCGTGGGCACCACCGGCATCCGGGTGAAATCCGATCTCGGCGTGATCCCGGCCACCTTCGTCTTCGCCATCGGCGCGACGCTGGCGGGGCTGGCGCTGGCGCCGTTCTTCGAGCCGCTCCCGAGCCTGTCGCTGGGCGAGAGCGGGGCTGGGCTGCTCGGGCTGGCTCTGGCCACCGGCGTGCTGTGGTGGGGCGTGTCGCTGGCGGCGCTGATGTGGGCCACCATGCGGCTCGATCCGGCCCGCGTCGGCATCCTGATGCAGACCGAGGTCATCGTCGGCGCGGTCTCGGCGGCGCTTCTGGCCGGCGAGCATCTGGCGACGCTGGAGATCATCGGCGGCGGCATGGTGGTTGCGGCGGGGCTGCTCGAGGTCTGGCCGGTGGGGCGAGGACGGCGCGGCGCGCGGGCGTAGGTCCGGCGCGGGAGACATGCGGTGTTGGCTAAGCCTCTCGCGGAGTGAAAAACTTTCCGTTTGACCTCAACCGAACTCGAGGTCCGATCCTGAGAGTCCTCTGATCCAATGGCCGCAAGGAACCGCATCATGATCGCCCGACTGGAACACGTGAACATCGCCGTCCCCGATCCCGACGCCACCGCGCGCCTGCTCTGCGATCTCTTCGGCTGGCGTATCCGCTGGCAGGGCCCCGCGATTGGCGATGGCTGGTCGGTACATGTGGGCGGCGAGAGCGATTACCTCGCGCTCTACCGCCCCGCCGACAAGACCCTCAGCGACCCCGAGCGCTATGTTCGGCAGGGCGGGCTCAACCATATCGGGCTGGTGGTCGAGGATCTCGATGCCCTCGAGGCCCGCGTCCGGGCTGCGGGCTTCACGCCCCACAGCCACGCCGATTACGAGCCGGGCCGGCGCTTCTATTTCGACGGCCCCGATGGCGTGGAATACGAGCTGGTGAGCTACGGCTGAGCCCCGGCCCGGATCCCGGGCTTGATCCGGCCCCGTGCCTGCCGCAAGGATCGGGCAGGAGGTACCGGTGATGGCCAAGGTGGCGCTGTTGCGCGGGATCAACGTGGGCGGGGCAAACGCCCTTCCGATGGCAGAGCTGAAAGCGCTCTGCGCGCGTCTCGGCTGGCACGACGTGCAGAGCTACGTGGCCTCGGGCAACCTCGTCTTCGACGCCGAGGGCACGCCTGAGGCGCTTTCGGAGCGGCTGGAGCAGGCGCTGCGCGAGACGCACGGGCTCGAGGTTCCGGTGCTGGTGCTCGACGGCGAGACACTGCGGGCCGCCCATGCCGGCTGCCCGTTCGTCCCCGACGATCCGCGGCAAGTGCATCTCTGCTTTCTCTACGCTTCGCCGGATCCCGACCTCGCGCTTTACGAGCAGCGCAAAGCCGAAGGGGACGGGCTCGAGATCGGGGAGGGCGTGGCGTGGCTCCATACGCCCGGCGGCTTCGGGCGCTCGAAGCTCGGGGCGGCGCTGGAACGCATCCTCGGCACGCAACTCACCGCGCGCAACCTGCGCAGCGTGGCGCGGCTGGTGGAAATGCTGGACGCGCGGCGCTGATCGGCGTATGAGCGGGGCATGACCACGCAAGCAACCCTCATTCGGATCTGCTGCATTACCTGCTGAATTCTTCGGCGGGCCGGTCTTCTATTCCAATCCTGAAATGAAGTTGCTACTCCCGCCGCGATCTTCGTGCGAAGGAGCGCGCCATGAACGTCCCTATCTGGCTGACCAATTCCCGGACCCGGAAGAAGGAACTCTTCAAAGCCATCGACGATGAGAACGTGCGGATCTACGTCTGCGGCCCGACGGTCTATGACCGCGCGCATCTGGGCAACGCGCGCCCGGCAATCGTCTTTGACGTGCTATTCCGGCTGATGCGCGAGGTTTACGGGCCGGAGCACGTCACTTACGTGCGCAACTTCACCGACGTGGACGACAAGATCAACGCCCGCGCGCAGGCGAGCGGTCGCTCGATCGGCGAGATCACCGCCGAGACCACGCAGTGGTATCTCGACGACATGGCGGCCGTGGGCGTCATGGAGCCGACCCATATGCCGCGCGCCACCGAATTCATCGCCGAAATGATCGCGATGATCGAGGGGCTGATCGAGAGGGGCCACGCCTATGCGGCGGAGGGGCACGTGCTTTTCGCGGTGGAGAGCTACAAGAGCTACGGCGCTCTCTCGGGGCGCTCGGTCGACGACATGATCGCCGGCGCGCGGGTCGAGGTGGCGCCCTACAAGCGCAACCCGATGGATTTCGTGCTGTGGAAGCCCTCCGACCCTAAACTGCCGGGCTGGGAGAGCCCCTGGGGCCGGGGCCGTCCGGGCTGGCATATCGAGTGCTCGGCGATGTCGGATGAACTGCTCTGGAAGCAGCCTCTGGCGGAAGGGCGTCTCTCGGCTGAGGCGATCGCCCGGCCGCATCTCTTCGACATCCACGGCGGCGGCAATGACCTGACCTTCCCGCACCACGAGAACGAGATCGCCCAGAGCTGCTGCGCCAACGGCACCGAGCAGATGGCGCAGATCTGGCTGCACAACGAGATGCTGCAGGTCGAGGGCAAGAAGATGTCCAAGTCACTGGGCAATTTCTTCACCGTGCACGATCTGCTCGAGGGTCATGACGGGCAGGCCGGCGTGCCGGGCGAGGTGATCCGCTTCGTGATGCTCTCGACGCACTACCGCAAGCCGATGGACTGGACGGCGGAGAAGGCGCGCGACGCCGAGGCCACGCTTCGCAAGTGGCGCGGCATGGTGGCAGGCGTCGAGGCGGGCGCGGTGCCGGAGACCGTGGTGGCGCTGCTGGCGGATGATCTCAACACCGCCGGCGCAATTGCCGAGCTGCACAAGTTGGCGTCTAGCGGCGATCTCGCGGGGCTGAAGGCCGGGGCCAGTTTGCTCGGCCTTCTGACGCCCGAGCTCGGGGGCTGGGCCGAGGTTTCGGTCGATCTCTCGGACCTCGCGGACAAGCTCGCGGGGGTACGGGCGGCGGCGATGGAGAGCAAGGATTTCTCGGAAGTCGACCGGCTCAAGACCGCGCTGGTCGAGGCCGGGGTCGAGGTGCGCATGTCGAAGGCCGGGGTGGAGCTGCTGCCCGGGGCCGGGTTCGACGCGGCCAAGCTGGAGGGGCTGTGATGACCATGTGCGTGTGCGCCTGTGACCGGCGCGGGAGGGGGGCTGTCTGCCCCCCGCTCGGGCAAGCCGAGCCCCCCCGAGGATATTTCCGGCCAGAAGAAGCGGGGGCGTGGTGATGGCGGAAAAGCTATATCTGTACGACACCACGCTGCGCGACGGGCAGCAGACGCAGGGGGTGCAGTTTTCCACGGCTGAGAAGCTGCGCATCGCCGCTGCGCTGGATGAGCTGGGCGTGGATTACATCGAGGGCGGCTGGCCGGGGGCGAACCCGACGGATTCGGCCTTCTTCGAGGAGGTCGGGGCGACGCGGGCCGTGATGACCGCCTTCGGCATGACCAAGCGGGCCGGGCGCTCGGCGGAGAATGACGACGTGCTGGCGGCGGTGCTAAATGCCGGGACGCAGGCGGTGTGTCTGGTGGGCAAGACGCATGACTATCACGTCACTGCGGCGCTGGGGATCACGCTCGAGGAGAATGTCGAGAACATCCGCGCCTCGGTGGCGCATATCGTCGGCCAGGGCCGCGAGGCGCTGTTCGACGCGGAGCATTTCTTCGATGGTTGGAAGGCCAACCCGTCCTATGCGCTGGAGTGCCTGCAGGCGGCGCTCGGGGCCGGGGCGCGCTGGATCGTGCTGTGCGACACCAATGGCGGCACGCTGCCGCACGAGGCGCATGGCATCGTGCGCGCGGTGATCGAGGGCGGCATTCCGGGCGAACGGCTGGGCATCCACACCCATAACGACACCGAGACCGCCGTCGCCACCACGCTTGCGGCGGTGGATGCGGGCGCGCGGCAGATCCAGGGCACGCTCAACGGCCTCGGCGAGCGCTGTGGCAATGCCAACCTGACCTCGCTGATTCCGACGCTGCTGCTGAAGGAGCCCTATGCCAGCGCCTATGACATCGGCGTCAGCCGCGAGGGGCTCGAGGGGCTGACCCAGACCAGCCGGATGCTCGACGAAATATTGAACCGCGTGCCGATGCGGCAGGCGCCTTATGTGGGCTCCTCGGCCTTTGCCCACAAGGCGGGGCTGCATGCCAGCGCGATCCTCAAGGACCCCTCGACCTACGAACATATCGAGCCCGGACAGGTCGGCAATCGCCGGGTGATCCCGATGTCGAACCAGGCCGGGCAGTCGAACCTGCGCCGGCGCCTGGCCGAGGCGGGTCTCGAGGTCGAGAAAGGCGATCCGGCGCTGGCGCGCATCCTCGAGCGCATCAAGGCGCGCGAGGCCGAGGGTTACACCTACGACACCGCGCAGGCGAGCTTCGAGATGCTGGCCCGCGAAGAGCTGGGCCGCTGCCCGGAATTCTTCGAGGTCAAGCGCTACCGGGTCACCATCGAGCGGCGCAAGAACAAGTATGACCAGATGGTCTCGCTCTCGGAGGCGGTGGTGGTCGTCAAGGTCGATGGCGAGAAGAAGCTGTCGGTTTCCGACAGCCTCGACAATGCCGGCTTCGACCGTGGCCCTGTCAACGCGCTCGCCAAGGCGCTGGCCAAGGACCTCGGGCCGTACCAGTCGGTGATCGACGACCTGCGGCTGGTCGATTTCAAGGTGCGCATCACCCAGGGCGGCACCGAGGCGGTGACACGGGTCATCATCGACAGCCAGGACGGTTCGGGCCGGCGCTGGCAGACTGTGGGGGTGAGCGCCAACATAGTCGATGCCTCCTTCGAAGCGCTGCTCGACGCGGTGCGCTGGAAGCTCATTCGCGATTGTGGAGAGGACGGACGCCGTGGATCTGCCGCCTGAATTCCTGACGCTCTACAGCCGGCTCGACCGGCAGGGGCCGGGGCTGCCCGAGGATGTGACCTGGGCGCTGGGGCGGCTGGGGCTCACGGGCGCGCTGCGGGTCTGCGACGCGGGGTGCGGCACCGGGGCCGACACGGTCACGCTGGCCGAGGCCTTGCCGGAGGCGCAGGTGGAGGGGATCGACGCGGTCGCCGCCTTCATCGAGGCCGGGCAGGCACGGGTGGCGGGGTTGCCGAATGCCGCGCTGCGGGTCGGCGACATGGGCGCGCTCGAGGGGCCGTATGATCTGATCTGGTCGGCGGGGGCAATCTATTTCCTCGGCGTGACCGAGGGGCTCCGGGCGTGGCGTGCGGCGCTGGCGCCCGGTGGCGTGGTGGCGTTCTCGCAAGGGGTCTTCCTTGGCGGCGATGAGCCGCAGGCGGTGCGCGACTTCTGGGCGCCGGAGCCGGGGCTCACCGACCGCGAGGGGCTGCGCGCGCAGGTGGCGGAGGCGGGCTACGAGATCCTCGACACACGGCTTTTGGTGGGCGCGCCGTGGGCGGCCTATTACGGCAGCGTGGCGCGCGAGATCGCGGCGCTGCGCGAGGGCGCAAGCCCGGCGATGACCGCGGTGCTCGACAATAGCGCGCGCGAGGTCGAGCT
Source organism: Salipiger bermudensis (assembly GCF_019801965.1). Lineage (GTDB taxonomy): Bacteria > Pseudomonadota > Alphaproteobacteria > Rhodobacterales > Rhodobacteraceae > Salipiger > Salipiger bermudensis_A. Next base: position 61,852 of record NZ_JAHVIA010000007.1, on the reverse strand, counting down.
CTGGCAAGAGGCGCCCGAGCGCATCGCCTACGAGCTGGTGCTGGCGCGGCCCGACTGAGGCTTTCCTTTCCGCTTCGGGCGGCCTAGGTGAGCGACATGGACTTCGATGACGATCTCACCGCCTGCGCCCGTCTCGTGGAGCGCGGCGACCCCGACCGCTTCGCCGCCGCGATGGCGGCGCCGGTCCGCGCGCGCGCCGTGCTTTTCCCGCTCTATGCCTTCAATCTCGAGGTGGCACGCGCGCCCTGGCTGACGCAGGAGAGCATGATCGCCGAAATGCGACTGCAATGGTGGCGCGATGCGCTGGAGGAGATCCGGGGGGGCGGCCTTGTGCGCCGGCACGAGGTGGTGACGCCGCTGGCGCATGTGCTCGATGCGCAGAGCGCCGAACGGCTTGACCGTCTGGTGGGCGCGCGGCGCTGGGACATCTACCGCGATGCCTTCGAGGACGAGGCGCATTTCACCCGCTATATCGAGGAGACCTCTGGCGAGCTGGTGCTGGCGGCGGGGCGTGCGCTCGGGACCATGCCCGAGGCGGTGGCGCTCGATGCGGGATATGCGGCGGGTCTGGCGCAGTTCCTACGCGCGGTGCCGGAGCTCGAGGCCAAGGGCCGGGTGCCGCTGGTCGATGGGCGCGCGGAGGCGGTGGTCGCGTTGGCGCGGGGCGGTCTCGACCGGCTCAAGCGGGCAAGGGCGCGGCTCGGGGAGGTGGACCGTCCCGCGCGGGCGGCGTTGCTCGCGGGATGGCAGGCGGGGCCGCTTCTGAAACAGGCGGTGCAGGCGCCGCAGCGGGTCGCCGAGGGGACGCTTCAGCTCTCGGAGTTCCGTCGCCGCAGCGGGCTGATGGCAGCGGCGCTGTCCGGACGGATCTGAGGCGGGGCCACTTCAGGCAAGCCCGACCGCTCTAATCGGCCGGTCTGCGCAGCGGACCTACTCGGCAGCCTGCGCGCGCGGGCTGAGCATCAGCCAGATCAGCGCGCCGCCCGCGAGCATCAGGAACGGCGCCATCGCCATGTTGACCGCCGTCCAGCCCTCCTGCGGGTTGCCGCCCGAGCAGTTCATCAGCCCGCCCGAGGCCAGCGAGGCGGTGGTCACCGCGCCGAAGACCAGCAGGTCGTTGAGCCCCTGCATCCGGCCGCGCTCATGCGGCTCATGGGCTCCGGCGAGCATGGTTGTGGCGCCGATGAAGCCGAAATTCCAGCCCACCCCCAGCAGCACCAGCGCGACGAAGAACTGCTCGAGCTCGACGCCGGTCAGCGCGACGCCACCGGCTGCGGCGAGGATCGCCAGACCCAGCGCCATGACCTTCTCGACTCCGAAACGGGCGATCATGTGTCCGGTGAAGAAGGACGGAATGTACATCGCCAGCACGTGCGCGGTGACGATGTTGGCGGCATCCGCCGTCTCGAAGCCGCAGCCCACCACGGCGAGCGGCGTCGAGGTCATCACCAGGTTCATCAGCGCGTAGCTCACCGCGGCGCAGATCACCGCCACGGCAATGCGCGGGGTGGCCAGAAGCTCGCGCCGGCTGCGGCCCCTGGGGGCGTCCTCGGAGGGCACCGGGGGCTTGGGAATGTCGAGGAACAGGAAGACCAGCGCGCCCACGAGGTTGATCGCGATGACCGCGGCATAGGTGCCGAGGAACGGGATCACGAAGGCATCCGCCGTCCACTTGACGAGCTGCGGCCCCAGCACCGCCGCCAGCAGCCCGCCCGCCATGACATAGGAGATCGCCTTGGGGCGGAACGCCTCGGAGGCGGTGTCGGCGGCGGCGAAGCGGTAGAAGCCCTGCGCCGACATGTAGATGCCGGTGAGGAAGCTGCCGGCGAGGAAGATCGGGAAGGAGGCTGTGTAGAGCCCGTAGGCGCCGACCGCGCCGCCGAGCGCGCCGCCCAGCGTGCCGAGCATGAAGCCGGCGCGGCGTCCGAAGCGCTGCATGAAGGCCGAAACCGGGGTCGCGGCGCACATCGAGCCGAGCACGATCAGCGAGATCGGCAGCGTCGCGAAGCAGACATTGCTGGCCAGCGACTGGCCGGCGAGCCCGCCGATGGTGAAGATCATCGGCATCTGCGCGCCGAGGATGGCCTGCGCCATCACCAGCACGATCACATTGCGCTTCGCGCGGCTGTCGTGAGCGGTGTCCATGCGCCATAGCGGTAGGCGGGATTGGCTGCTAGAGCAAGGGGGGCGGGCTGTGGCAGGTTGGCGCTGCCGCCGGAACGAAGGAGGGGCACATGGTCGGACGGATCATCGAGACGGAGGCCTGCGTGGCCGAGGGCGCGGACTGGCTCTGCGGCGCTGAGCCGCGCTTTGCCGAGGCACTGGACCTGACCGGGCCGCTGCCGCTGCGCCTGCGGCCCGACGGGTTCGGCCAGCTCCTGTCGGCGATCGTCAGCCAGCAGGTCAGCGTGGCCTCGGCGCGGGCGATCTGGGCCCGGCTCGAAGCAGCGGGGATGACCACGCCCGAGGCCATCCTCGGCAGCGATGAAGAGGGGCTGCGGGCGCTTGGGCTGTCGCGCCAGAAGGCGAGCTATGCGCTGGCGCTGGCCGAGGCGGGGATCGATTTCGACGCGCTGCGCAGCGCCCCCACCGAGGAGGTGGTCAAGACGCTGGTGGCGGTGAAGGGCATCGGCATCTGGACGGCGGAGATCTATGCGATGTTCTCGCTCGGGCGGGCGGATGTCTTCGCGCCGGGCGATCTCGCGCTGCAGGAGGCGGCGCGGCTGCTCTTCGGGCTCGAGGCACGGCCCAAGGAGCGCGAGCTTCGCCGCATGGCCGAGGCCTGGAGCCCGTGGAGATCGGTTGCGGCCCGGGCGCTCTGGGCCTACTACCATGTGGCAAAACAGCGAGAGGGGATCGCATGACGCGTGTTCTGCAAACCGGCCGCAAGGAGCCCGTCTCGGGCGAAAAACGCTCCTGCGTCGTGTTCCTGCACGGCTACGGCGCCAACGGGGCCGACCTCCTGGGACTGGCCGATCCGCTCGGCGAGCACCTGCCGGACACGCTCTTCGTGGCGCCCGACGCGCCCGAGGCCTGCGTCGGCGCGCCGATGGGCTTCCAATGGTTCCCGATCCCGTGGATCGACGGCTCCTCCGAGGAGGAGGCCATGCAGGGCATGGCCCGCGCGGTCGAGGATCTCAACGCCTTTCTCGAGGCGCTGATGGTCGACGAGGACCTGCTGCCGGAGCAGGTGGCGCTGTTCGGGTTTTCGCAGGGCACCATGATGGCGCTGCACGTGGCGCCGCGCCGCGAGGACGAGTTCGCCGGCATCGTGGCCTTCTCGGGCCGGCTGCTGCAGCCGGAGCTGCTCGAGGACGAGGTGGTCTCACGCCCGCCGGTGCTGCTGGTGCATGGCGACATGGACGACGTTGTGCCGCCCGAGTCGCTGCCTGCCGCCGCCGAGGCGCTGCAGGGCGCGGGCTGGAGAGAGGTCTTCGCCCATATCCAGAAGGGCACCGGCCACGGCATCGCGCCGGACGGGCTGTCTGTGTCGCTGGCGTTCCTGCGCGACAAGTGCGGGTTCTGAGGCCGCGCCCTTGACCTGAGGGATTGCGCCGGCCCTTCGGGCCGTCGCCGGATGCGAGGGGCGCTGCCCCTCGCGCTCCCCGAGGTATTTTAGAACCAGAGAAGAGCGGGCGGGGCGCTGGCTGGCCGGGGGCGGAGCGCTTCGGGGCTCAGCGGGCGGGGCGGTCGAAGGTGAAATCGCCGGCGGCGACGTGGCGCAGGTAGGCGCAGGGATCGTCGCGCTGGTTGAGATGGGCCCAGGCGCGGGCGGCGAAGGCATCCGGCGCGAAAAGCAGGACGATCTTGTTGACGGCATCGTGCGAGACCGGGCTCTGCATGTCGAGCGATGCCTCGACGCGGGCGCGGTCTTCCGGCGCGAGGCCGAGGATCTGGAAATTGTAGGCCAGGTATTCGCTCGTGGCGAGGCAGAGGCCGCTCGGACAGGGGCGGGCATCGTGGGCGGCATGGGCCAGCTCGTGCATCACGATGCTGTCGAAATAGCGCGCGTCGGGAAGGGCGGCGAAGACGCCGTCGGTGCGGCGCTGCTCGGAGAGGGCCTCCGGGGCCAGCAGCTCGATGCGCTGCTCGCCGCAATGGTAGAGCCCGAGGCAGTCGCCGGGCAGGCTGTCGGTCAGGGTGATCGAGACCGGCGTCTCGAGCGCGAGCCCGCAGGCGGCGAGCCGGGGCAGGGCCTGCTGAACGGCGGTGCAGAGCGTTTCGGCCTGCGCGGGCGGCGCGGTCATGCGGACCGGCGTGCCTTCGCAGAGCGTCTCGGCGGAGGCGGGCAGGGCGAGGACCAGGGCGAGGAGCGGAAACGGCAGGCGCATGTTCGGAGCCTAGCACAGCGGGCCTGCTCCGGGCGCGAAAGAAAAAGGGCGGGCCGCGATGGGCCCGCCCGGGATTTCTTGCTTACTGGGTCTTCGACATGCGCTTGCGCTCGTGCGGATCGAGGTAGCGCTTGCGCAGGCGGATGGCGTTCGGCGTCACCTCGACGAGCTCGTCGTCGTTGATATAGGCGATCGCCTCTTCAAGGCTCAGCGTCACCGGGGTGGTCAGGCGCACCGCTTCGTCGGTGCCGGAGGCCCGCACGTTGGTGAGCTTCTTGCCCTTGAGCGGGTTGACCTCGAGATCGTTGTCGCGCGAGTGCTCGCCGATGATCATGCCGGTATAGACCGGGGCCTGGGCGCCGAGGAACATCTTGCCGCGATCCTCGAGGTTCCACAGCGCGTAGGCCACCGCCTCGCCGTTCTCCATCGAGATCAGCACGCCGGCGCGACGGCCCGGGATCGGGCCCTTATGCGGGGTCCAGCCGTGGAACACGCGGTTCAGAACGCCGGTGCCGCGGGTGTCGGTGAGGAACTCGCCGTGATAGCCGATCAGGCCGCGCGACGGCACATGCGCGATGATGCGCGTCTTGCCGGCGCCGGCCGGGCGCATTTCGACCAGCTCGCCCTTGCGGTTGCCGGTGAGCTTCTCGATCACCGCGCCCGAGTACTCGTCATCGACGTCGATGGTGGCTTCCTCGACCGGCTCCATGAGCTGGCCGTCTTCTTCCTTCATGATCACCTGCGGGCGCGAGATGCTGAGCTCGAAGCCCTCGCGGCGCATGTTTTCGATCAGCACGCCCATCTGCAGTTCGCCGCGGCCCGAGACCTCGAAGGCCTCGCCGCCGGGGGTGTCCTTGATCTTGATCGCGACGTTGCCCTCGGCTTCCTTCATCAGCCGCTCGCGGATCACCCGCGACTGCACCTTCTTGCCGTCGCGGCCCGCCAGCGGGCTGTCGTTGATGCCGAAGGTCACGGTGATGGTCGGCGGGTCGATCGGCTGCGCGTCGAGCGGCTCGTCGACGGCCAGGGCGCAGATCGTGTCGGCCACGGTGGCCTTGGTCATGCCGGCAAGCGAGACGATGTCGCCCGCGAGGCCTTCCTCGATATCGGCCTGCGCGAGGCCACGGAAGGCCTGCACGCGGGTGACGCGGAACTGCTCGATCTTCTGGCCGATGCGGCTGATCGCCTGCACCGTCTGGCCGACCTTGACGCGGCCGGTCTCGATGCGGCCGGTCAGCAGGCGGCCGACGAAGGGGTCGGAGCCCAGCGTGGTGGCCAGCATGCGGAAATCTTCGTCCTGGTGCTTGATCTGCTTCGGCGCCGGGACGTGGTTGACGATCAGGTTGAACAGCGCCGAGAGATCCTTGCGCGGACCGTCGAGCTCGCTGTCGGCCCAGCCGTTGCGGCCCGAGGCATACATGTGCGGGAAGTCGAGCTGGTCTTCGTCGGCGTCGAGCGAGGCGAAGAGGTCGAAGCATTCGTCGAGCGCGCGATCGGGCTCGGCGTCGGGCTTGTCGACCTTGTTGAGCACCACGATCGGGCGCAGGCCCAGCGCCAGCGCCTTGGAGGTCACGAACTTGGTCTGAGGCATCGGGCCTTCGGCGGCGTCGACCAGCAGCACGACACCGTCGACCATGCTCAGGATACGCTCCACCTCGCCGCCGAAATCGGCGTGGCCGGGGGTGTCGACGATGTTGATGCGGGTGTTCTTCCACTCGACCGAGGTGGGCTTGGCGAAGATGGTGATGCCGCGCTCGCGCTCGAGGTCGTTGCTGTCCATCGCGCGCTCGGCGACGGCCTGGTTTTCGCGGAATGCGCCGGATTGTTTCAGCAATTCGTCGACAAGCGTGGTCTTGCCGTGGTCCACGTGAGCGATGATTGCGATATTGCGCAGGTCCATGGGGTGAGCCTTTAAAGGGGAGGGTTGCGCGCCCCCTACCGGGGACCGCCGCAAAAGGCAAGCCGCTTGCCCGTTGCGCCTTCATATACTGGCTCTGCGTTTCCGCTTGGGCGCGGGTTTGGGCGGGGCGTAGAGGAAAGCGGGTGTCGGAAACGCCTTGCCTGACGATAGCGCCGATGCGGAGGGTCGAACGGAGCTCGAGCGCGGAATCAAGGCCGCAGGCCGCCGCGCCATCGCCGGCCCGCCCCCCGGGCTGGCGATTTGGTGACGCCCGCACTGAGTGTCGAGGTCCTTCGGATTTGAGCCGGATAAAACAAGAGGCTCAAAGTGCTGTGTCGCCATCCCGCGGGCCGGCGATGGCGCGGCGGCGTCCCGAGCTTGCTCGTGAGTTTCTGGGGCCCTGGTGAGAGCGTTGGAATTGAGGCTTGGTCGAGCAGGATCGAAGGCCCCCCAATGTCTACGGCGCACAGTCGCGCGCCCTGCTGGCGGGGCTGGCCGTCTCGCCCCCCCCCTCAATGCCCCGTCGTCGCGGAGAACAGGTTGATCACCAGGATGCCCGCGAGGATCAGCGCAATCCCGAGCACCGCCGGCCAGTCGAGCCGCTGCCCGAAGACCACCAGTCCGATGATGGCGATGAACACGATGCCGAGCCCCGACCACAGCGCATAGGCGATGCCCACCGGCAGGCTGCGCAGCACGATCGACAGCAGCCAGAACGCCAGTGCGTAGGAGATCACCACCAGCACCGAGGGCAGGGGCCGGGTGAATTGCTGGCTGGCCTGCAGCGCGGCGGTGCCGATAGTTTCGGCAAGCACGGCGAAGGCGAGGATCACGTAGGTCATGGCGGCGGTCATGGCGGCACTCCGGCAGTTGCGCGCAAGTCATGGACCGGATCGCGCGCCGGGGCCAGCCTTGCCGAACTTAGGCACCGACAGCGCCGAAAGCCGTGGCATTCCAGCCTGGGCCCGCCAAGGCGACGTTGGGTCAGGATCGCCCATAGGTGGATTGACCCATTGCCAGCTGTCATCCGCTTGTTACAACTTCGTCACAGCTATGAATACGAACCGGATTAACCGGCGATCCATCCGGGCCCGAAGAGCCCGCGATTTCCAACAGAAGGGATTAAGAGATGAAGATCACCCGTCGTTCCGCGATGAAGATGACCGCGACCGCGGTCGCGGCTCCCGCCGTGCTGCGCGCGCATGATGCGCTCGCCGCCTCGGGCACCGTCAAGGTGCTGACCTGGCAGGATTACGTACAGCCCAACATCGCCGAGAAGTTCGAGGCCGAGACCGGCATCAAGCTCGAGATCACCACCTACGGTTCCAACGACGAGGCGCAGTCGATCGTGCGCGCTTCCAATGGCGGCGATTTCGACGTGGTCTTCCCCTCGATCGACACCGCGGTGAACTATCTCGACGAGGACGGCGAAAGCTACTTCGCGCCGGTGCCGGCAGACGTCAACATGGACGCGATCTATCCCAGCTTCCTGCGCGACAGCGTGGCGCTCGGCGCCTCGCACAATGGCGCGCAGATCCTGCTGCCGCATGACTGGGGCACCGAGGGCATCACCCTCAACCGCGCCGCGCTGCCGATCTCGGACGCCGATCTCTCCTTCGGCGACCTGTTCCTGCAGGACGCCGCCCAGGGGGCCGCCGCCTTCCGCCAGAAATCAGTGATCATCGGCGCCGGGCTCTACCTCGACGCCACCGGCGAGGTGCCCTCGAACCGCATGCTCGATGTCTACAAGTCGGAAGAGGACGCGCACCGGGTCTGGAAGGCCGTGACGGAATGGATCCTCTCCAACAAGGAGAACTTCGGCGCCTTCTGGAACAACGCCACCGAGGCCACCGCCGCCTTCAAGGATGCCGGCTGCGTCATCGGCCAGACCTGGGACACCACCGGCCTGCTGCTCAACCGCGAGAACCCGGACTACGTCTACCGCGCGCCCAAGGAAGGCATCATCACCTGGATGGACACCATGGGCATCCTGCGCAACGCGCCGAACCCGGAGCAGGCGGTGGCCTTCATCAACTTCATGCTGACCCCGGAAGTGGGCGGCATGTTCGCCAACAACACCGGCTACAACTCGGCGGTGATCGGTGCCGCCGACTTTGCCAGCGAGGAGTTCAAGCGCCAGTTCAACGAGGTCTATACCGACGAGGTGCTCGGCAACATGTGGTGGTGGCAGGCCTCGACGCCGTTCTTCGATCCGATCCGCAACGAGTATGTCGAGATCATCACCAACGCCTGACCGGCCCTGGTGATCCTGAACGACAGGGAGGGCGGGCCGCAGGGCCCGCTCTTCGCACGCATCGGGCGCGCCCTCTAGGCCCCCGGCGAAAGACCCCACGGAGCAGGCCATGCGCGGCAAGGACGTGACGCTCGACAGCGTCTCCATCACCTATCCCAACGGCTTCACCGCCGTCGAACCCACCGATCTCGTCATCGAGGCGGGAGAGTTCTTCTCGATCCTCGGCCCCTCGGGCTGCGGCAAGACGACGATCCTGCGCGCGGTCTCGGGCTTCATCGAGCCAAGCGCGGGCCGGGTGCTGATCGGCGGCGAGGACATGGCCGGCAGCGGCCCCAACGCCCGGCCCACGGCGCTGATCTTCCAGAACCTCGCGCTGTTTCCGCTGATGCCTGTCTGGGAAAACGTGGCCTTCGGGCTCGAGGCCCGCGGCGTCGGCAAGAAGGCCCGCCGCGCCAAGGCGCAGGAGCTGCTCGATCTGGTGGCGCTCGGCGATCAGGGCGACAAGCTGCCCTCCGAGCTTTCCGGCGGCCAGCGCCAGCGCGTCGCCATCGCCCGGGCGCTGGCGGTGGAGCCGGCGGTGCTTCTGCTCGACGAGCCGCTCTCGGCGCTCGATCTCAAGCTGCGCCAGCACATGCGCGCCGAGCTGCGTGCGATCCAGAAGAAGACCGGTGTCACCTTCATCTACATCACCCACGACCAGGGCGAAGCGCTGACCATGTCCGACCGCATCGCGGTGATGAACAACGGCGTGATCGAGCAGGTGGGGACCGGAGACGAGATCTATTCCCGCCCGCGCACCGCCTTCGCCGCGAGCTTCGTGGGCGAGACCAACCGTTTCGACGGGCGCCTCGTGGCGGTCGAGAACGGCATGGCGCAGATCGAGACCCCGCTGGGTCGGTTCCGCGCCCGCAACCCAGAGCAGCTGGCGCCCGGCGCAGAGGCGATGCTCTTCGTGCGCCCCGAGGCGATGACGATCGGCGGCGGCGAGAACGGGCTCGAGGCGCAGCTTCAGCGGCGCGACCTCGAGGGTGCCTTCCTCAACCTGTTCTTCGACGCGCAGGGCAGCGAGATCGCGGTGCATGTGACCAATGACGGCCACGCGCCCGAGCTTCAGGGCGCCGCGGCCATGCGGCTGGGCTTCGCGCCGGAGCAGGCGGTGATCCTGCCGCGCGGCGCGCTGGCGCGCACCGGGCAGGAGCTGGCGGCGCAATGAGCGGGCTGCTGCAGGGCTATGGCCGGGGCCTGACGCTGGTTTTCTTCCTGGCCGCGGCGGCCTGGGGGCTGATGCTGATCGTGCTGCCGCAGCTCACCATGGTTGAACGCGCCCTGACCGCGCCCTCGCGGGCGCTCGACAGCTCGGTGGCGCAGGGTCTGGCGCGGGATGCGCGCACCTGCATCTCGGTGCTGAAGACCTATGACACCGACGACGCCCCCGCCGCCGCGACGGGCGGCATGGCGATCCCGTCGATGTCGGGCGGGGCGGCGTCTTCCGGGGGGATGGCCATTCCGTCGATGTCCGGCGGCGCCTCCGAGCCCGAGCCCGCGCCCTCGGGCGGTCTGGCGATCCCCTCCATGACCGGCAGCGCATCTGAGCCTGCCCCGTCCGGCGGCCTCGCCATCCCCTCGATGACCGGCGGCGCTGGCGCTGCCGAGGAGGCGGCGCCAGCGGCCGAGGAGGCCATCCCCACGCGCCCCTACATCCTGCAATGCGAGCGCGCCACCACCCACCAGCCGCTCAGCGGCGGCGAGACCTGGCTCGACGAGGCCTACGGCCTGCCGCTTCTCACCGTCTCCGACACCGCGCCCATCGATGACCAGATCGCCGCCGCCGAGGAGATCGAGGCGCTGGCCCGCGAGGCCTCGGTGCGCATCCGCGAGGCGGAGGCCAGCGCATCGCCCTACACGCTGTCGAACTTCGGCACGCTGTTCGAGGCCCGGCTGATCCCGCAATCCGACTCCCAGCGCGCCATCGAGAACGCCAAGCTCTCCAACAAGCTCATGGGCCTCGTCGGGCTGCGCTTCGAGCGCGACGGCGAGACCTACAGCCGCATCGGACTGGTGACGCTGACCCGCACGCTGATCCAAGCGGTGATCGCCACCGCGCTGGCGCTGCTTCTGTGCTACCCCATCGCCTACAAGGTGGCGCTGGCGAGCCCGCCGCGGCAGGCGGTCTGGCTGTTTCTCGGGCTGATCATCCCCTACGCCATCGTCGAGCTGATGCGGATCTATGCCTGGACCACGATCATCGACAATGCTGGGCTGATCAACGGGCTGCTGCAATGGCTCGGGCTGATCGACGTGCCGATCCAGTTCAAGCGCTTCCCGGGCACCGTCTTCCTCGTCATCGTCTACACCTATGTGCTGTTCATGGTGTTCCCGATCTACAACGTCATGAGCACGCTCGACCGCAACCAGATCGAAGCCGCCCGCGATCTCGGCGCGAGCCCGTGGCGGGTGCATCGCCGCATCATCATCCCGCATTCCAAGCCCGGCATCGCGGTCGGCACCATCGCCACCTTCATGCTCGCCGCCGGCGCCTTCTCGGTGCCGCGCATCATCAGCCGCGGCCTGCAGGCGGAATGGTTCAGCCAGACGATCTACAACAAGTTCTTCGAGAGCCCCAACGCCAATGCCGGCGCCGCCTACAGCTTTGCCTACACCATCGTCTGCTTCCTGCTGGTGGCGCTGTTCATGTGGCTGATGCGCACGCGGCTCAAGGATTTCGCGAGGGTGCAATGACCGATCTCTCCCACACGCCCCCGCGCCGCCGGCTCCGCCTGCTGACCGCCGACGGCCTGCTCACCGCCTACACCTGGGCCTTCCTGGTGTTCATGTTCCTGCCGCTGCTCTTGATGATCCTGTCGTCCTTCAATGATATCTCGCCGCCCTCGGTGACCGAGTGGCGCGGCTTCACCACCAAGTGGTACGCGTTCTTCTGGATGCCCGACGAGGCGCTGCGGGCCGACCCGGTGCTGCGCGCCCTCGACCGGGGCCGCTTCATCAGCTGCTTCGGCAATTCGCTCTACGTCGCCGCCATGGTGGTGCCGCTGTCGCTGCTGTTGGGGCTTTCCGGCGCGGTGCTGCTGACCCGCTGGCGCTCGCGTGCCAACAGCGCGCTGTGGTGGGTGCTGCTGTCGCCGATGCTGGCGCCGGGGATCGTTCTCGGCCTCTCGGCGCTGGTGTTCTGGAGCCGCATGGGGGTCGATGCCGGGCTCTTCACCATCGTGATGGCGCAGACCACCTTCATCGCCGGCTACCCGATGCTGATCCTGATGGCGCGGCTGCAGCGCCAGCCGGTGGAACTCGAGGAGGCGGCGCTGGATCTCGGCGCGACGCCGTTCCGCGTCTTCCGCCGCCTGACGCTGCCCTATCTCGCCCCGGCGCTGGCCTCGGCGGCGGTGATCGCGCTGATGGCGAGCATGGAGAACTACAACACCACCATGTTCGCCAAGGGAGGCGCCTGCACCTTCGCCACCGAGATCGGCGCCATGGCGCGCAACCCCAACGGCCACCCGCCGGTGATCAACGCCGTCGGCACGGTGATCATCCTGCTGACCGTGGCGGGGGCGCTGCTGCACACCTTCCTCAGCCGGCGCGAGCAGGGGCGGTAGCGGGCGGGCATCCTCAGACGGCTGGCTTCGAAGGAGCCACGCTGCGGGCGAGAAAGCGCGCTTCGAGGAAGACCCAGTGGAAGCGCGTCAGAAGGGAAAGTGCTCGAGCGCGAAGCCCGCTGCGCGGAATCAAGGCCGTAGGCCGCCGCGCATCGGTCATGCCGGAGGCATGCCTTCGGCATGACCCGCCCCCCGGGCCGGCGAAATTGTGACGCTGGGCGCACAGCTTCGACGTCCTCCGGACGTGGCCGGGATAAATCGAGGGATTCCACCGTAAGATCGCCAACCCGCGGACCGACGATGCGCGGCGGCGCCCCTGGCAAGAGGCGCTTGAATAGGTCTCGTTGATCGGTCAGGTCGAGGGGGCCTAGATCGCGCTCCCCTGAGCCCTCAATACCCGCGCCAGATCCAGCCGCCGCCGAAGATCCGGCTGCTCTCGGGATCGTAGAACACGCAGGCCTGACCGGGCGAGATGCCTTCCTCGGCGACCACCAGCTCGACCTCGGCCTCGGTCTCGGAGATCGGTCGAACGATGGCCTCGCGCGGCGGCCGCGTCGAGCGCACCTTGACAGAGAGATGCCATTCCTCGCGCGAGGTGAAGGGCTCGTCGCCCAACCAGTTGATCTCGCGCACCGGCACCTTGCGGGTCGCCAGCATCTCCTTGGGGCCGACGATCACCCGCTTGGTGTCGACATCGAGCTTCACCACGTAGAGCGGCTCGGTCAGCCCGCCGATGCCAAGACCCCGGCGCTGGCCGATGGTGTAGTGGATCACGCCACGATGCTCGCCCAGCACCCGGCCGTCCGCATGCACGATCTCGCCCGGCTCCGCCGCACCGGGGCGCAGCTTCTCGATCACCGACGCATAGTTGCCGTCGGGGACGAAGCAGATGTCCTGGCTGTCGGGCTTGTCGGCCACGCTCAGCCCGTATTTCGCCGCCAGCTCCCGGGTCTCGGCCTTGCTCTTGAGATGCCCCAGCGGGAAGCGCAGGTAGTCGAGCTGCTCGGGCGTGGTCGAGAACAGGAAGTAGCTCTGGTCGCGGTTGGCATCAGCCGCGGAGTGCAGCTCGGGGCCCTTCGCGCCCACCATGCGCTGGATGTAATGCCCGGTCGCCATGCAATCGGCGTCGAGATCCTTGGCGGTCTCGAGCAGGTCCTTGAACTTCACCCGCTCGTTGCAGCGGATGCAGGGCACCGGCGTGGCGCCACCGAGATAGCTCTCGGCGAACTCGTCGATCACCGCGTCGCGGAAGATGTTCTCGTAGTCGAGCACGTAATGCGGGAAGCCCATCTGCTCGGCCACGCGGCGGGCATCGTGGATGTCGATGCCGGCGCAGCAGGCGCCTTTCTTGGCCAGCGCCGCGCCGTGATCGTAGAGCTGCAGCGTCACGCCGACGACGTCATAGCCTTCCTCGGCCAGCATCGCGGCGACAACCGAGCTGTCGACGCCGCCGGACATGGCGACCACGACACGCGTCTCGGACGGCGGCTTGGGCAGGCCGAGCGAATTGAGGGTCGGGGCATCAAGGGGCATGGCGGTCTCCTGGGAACAGGTCGCGAATATAGGAAAATGCTTTGCACTCTCAAGGGGCGGTTTTTAGACCGCGTTAAATCCGCCGCGCTCAAATACCCTCCAGCCGGAATGAGCGGGACAGAAATGGGATGTACCTCAAGAAGATCAAAGGGCCGCGCGCGATAACCCTCCCCGACGGCACCATGATGACCCGCGCCGACCTACCCCCGGTCGAAACCCGGCGCTGGGTGGCCTCCCGCAAGGCGGCGGTGGTCAAGGCGGTCCGCTTCGGCCTGCTCTCCGAAACCCAGGCCATGGAGCGCTACGGGCTCAGCTCCGAGGAGCTTGGCGAATGGGTGCGCGCGGTCGCCGATCACGGCGAAGAGGCGCTGAAAGCAACCCTAGTGCAGCGCTTCCGCGCGCCCGGGGCCGAGCCCTCCGAGCCCTGAACCGGGGCCTGCGCAAGGCGTAGGCAGGGGGCAATTGAAAAGCCGTTCGGGTTGTCTACAGTAAAGAAGCGTTAACTTATTTGCCGCAGGGTCGGATCGACAGGACAGAAACAGCGGAGAACCATCAATGCGAATCCTCCTGGTGGAAGACGATCCGACGACCTCGAAGAGCATCGAGCTGATGCTGACCCATGCCAATCTCAACGTCTATGCCACCGATCTCGGGGAAGAGGGGATCGACCTGGCCAAGCTCTATGATTACGACCTGATCCTGCTGGATCTGCATCTGCCCGACATCGACGGACACGAGGTGCTGCGCCAGCTGCGCATGTCGCGGATCAACACGCCGATCCTGATCCTCTCGGGGGCCGACGATACCGAGAGCAAGATCAAGGGCTTCGGCTTCGGCGCCGACGATTATCTCACCAAGCCGTTCCACCGCGACGAGCTGGTCGCCCGCATCCACGCGATCATCCGGCGCTCGAAGGGGCATTCGCAATCGGTGATCCGCACCGGCAAGATCTCGGTTAATCTCGATGCCAAGACCGTCGAGGTCGCCGGAAAGTCGGTGCATCTGACCGGCAAGGAATACCAGATGCTCGAGCTGCTCTCGCTGCGCAAGGGCACCACGCTCACCAAGGAGATGTTCCTCAAGCATCTATATTAGCACGTAAGGTATTGAAGTCGCTCATCACTATTTTTGCGTTTCAGAGATGTTTCAAGGTTCTCGCTTCGTATTCGTTCTGTCCGCACGCGCCTTCTGTGCCTCGGTCGCTCTGATCTTCTGAACGGCGGCACCGGCATAGCGGCGGATCATGGCAGCGTCAGCATGGCCGGTAATTGCCTGGATGTGTTCGCGGGTCATGCCGGGGATTGCGGCGATCTCGGACGCCGCGGCGTAGCGCAGCGCGTGAATGTCGTACTCATCCGCGCCAATCTTCTTCCGCACAGCCATCACGTCCTTGTGGGCAAGCTGGTAGCTGATCTTGGTTCCGTCATCGTGACAGATGATGAACAGGCCGCGCCGCTTCTGAGACGCCAGCACAGAGCGCAGGCGGTCTGTCAGAGGGATGTATAGTTCGGTCTTGGTCTTGCCTTGCGTGAGGGTGAAGCCGTCGCCGTCTAGGTCTGACCAGCGAAGAGACAGCACGTCATTGATGCGCTGGCCGGTGCCGAGCAGCATTTCAAAAATGAGCAGCGTTCGGCCATCCGCCTCTGCGCGGAAGGCTTCGATCAGATCGACCGGCCACGGCTTTCGCTTCCGTCCCGTCGCCTTCAGGCGCTCGACGCCGTGCGCAGGGTTTCTATCGATCCAGCCGATCTGGATGCCGTAGTTCAGGAGCGCCACGAGGGTGTCGATCTTCCGGTTCGCATCGGTCGGCTTGTCCGCCAAGGCGTCCCGCATCTCATAGACATGGACGGTGCGCAGCTTAGCTGGGTCAATATTCCCGGCAGTCTCCCGAAGGTAGGTGAGGTGGCGCTCATAGCCGCGCCGCGTGTTGTAGGCATAGTTGGCCCACTTAGGCGAACGCATGAAAAGCTCGATGAGCTTTCCAATGTTGCGCTTTGGTGTAACAGGCCGGCCCCTCATCAGCATGGCGTAATCGGCCGCAAATTCCGGCGTTCCCGGCTCGCTGTGGATGCGCTGGCAGACGCCGGAGCGGATGAAGTAAAGATACCCCTTCTTCCCGCGAGCGTAGACATATGCCGGGAGAGAGCGCTTCACTTGCGGCTCCAATTCACGAGGTCGGGCTCATTGCCTTCGCGCGAGGGCGGAGTGACTTCGATGGTGCCGTCTGAGCCGATCTTGACCGCGCAGCCCAGCCCGGCCCACTCAGCAACAGCCTTGCGAAGCTCCGCGCCCTTAAGGGGCTGCGCGGTGGGATCTGCGGCGGGCATCAGTCGTCACCTCCGTTGGCAAGGGCGCGTAGGGAGGTTCGAGTGGCGCGAAGGCTCAATCGCCGTTCTCGCATCGCTTTCAGGGCAACCTCGATGCGCCCCGATTCAGCCGCCCTCCCGGCCTCTGCCATGCAGTTGCGGATCACACCTTTGATGGACCGTGACGCACTCTTCCAAGCGACAGCCTTCGCCGCTTCGGGATACATGAATTCGATGTGTTCCGCGACTTGCTCAGCAACCTCTCTTGCCACCCGGTCGATCACGTCGTCTGGGAGTGGCGTTGTGGGTAGTTTGTCTCGGCTCATCCTTCACCTCCATTGGCAAGGGCGCGGAGGGCGGCGCGTAGGGCTATCTCGGCGGTTTCACCGGACCCCAAAACGCTCCCTGTCGAATTATCAACAATCACCCATGAGCCATCATCCTCTTGCCAAAGCTGCAACGGCAGGTGGTGATACGTCATCCACTCCAGAAGATACGCGGCAGAGACGTCGGCCTCCTGCGGCGTGACCTGCCGGGGTGGGGCGTCGTTCGACTGGTCCGCGAGATCTCGCAAGTCCCAACGCAGATCATCCAATGCCTGGAATGTTTTTCCATCTGCGCGCTGTCCAGCCTCTTTCCGATAGGCTGTCACTATCCGCAGGATTTCAGCTATAGCCTCCGCCCGCGCTTCTGCGACAAGGCGCTGCACCTCGGCGTCATCTCGGGTGTTCCAAGCGGCGATGGCCTCGCGCTTCGTGGCGCGGTGCGGCCCCTCAACAAGACAATCGGTTGCCGTGCAGAGGACAGCCCACCTCCGGCCATCAGATTGCAGGCGGTCAACGTATACGTCTGACGGGTCGGACGCGCCGCAAAACGGGCAGGGTTTCAGCTTCGGTGCCTCGGTCATGCCTTGTCCTCCTGTGCGGCGCGGAACGCCTCGGACGCAACACGCTTCCCGGCGTTGTAGCAGGCCATGCAAATCCAGCGCCCAGCCATGTGGCTCATCGATCGAACGTCACGCTCGCAGCCGCAGTGGCTGCACTTCGCGCGCTCTGTGTCGTCATACACCGCCATTGCCGCCTCCATTAAGGAAGGCGCGGGCCTCGTCCAAGGCTGCGCGGCAGTTATCCATGAACACCTCCGCGACTGTCTTTTCGCTCGGCGTCCCTTCGTGGTGGTTTACAGCGATCCAGCCAACGTCAGCGTCACCCTCCCCGGTTGGGATAGGGAAGCATTTCACGTCGAGGTACTCAGACTGGATTAGGTCAATCCTCGCAACGTCCTTCTCCGCCTCATCCAGCCGCGCGCGCAGGGCGTCTCGCTCGTCTTCCAAATCACGCGCCAGAACGGGCTTTCCGTCCTTGCCGATGTAGGTGTAGCTCTGGGCGGCGAGCACGACTTCAAGGATCGCATTGGCGGTCACGTATGCTGACGCAGAACATTCCGGGTCTTGTCGGTAGATATCACCGTCAACATCGAAATCTTCGAGTAGTTGAAGGTGGTCTAGCGTGATTATGCGCGCCACCTTGTGCGTGAGATCGGTCGCCAGCCGCTCCACGCTCTCTGTCGTGTGGTGGGTCATGGGGTGATCTCCTTCCGACGCGCCTCTCTGCGGCGCTGCGCCATCTCAGCCCGGTACTCAATCCGGCAGACGGCGTGAGGCCAGAAGCCGCGATATTCGTCCAAATAGTAATCATCGCACTGATCGTCTTCGTCGCGGCCATCGTTGTGATGTACGTGCATGTCGGCGCAGTCTTCGTGTGCCTTTATCGACCACCACGATCCGTCGAATACGCCGGAGCAAAAAACGTATTTGCCTTTCGGCTCTATATCGCACCCGCAAATTTGGCAGACGTGCGACTTTCTAGCCGTCCGCATCTCGCGCCGTGAAAACCCGCTCATCCACTCCACCCCGCAGCCATGATGAGCGCCGGAAGCCACTCGGTGACGGACCAGAACAGCGCCCAGACGGCCATTCCGATAACGCCCCACAGGCAAAGCCCGATGGTGATGAACAGCAGCACCCACCAGCCAGACGGCAGCGGTCGGCGTTCGTGATACTCAGCCCAGATGCGGGAGCCGGGTTCCTGCGTTTCGTCGGGAGGTGTCAGAGGCGGGAAGGGGTGCGCGGTCATTTGCAGGCCTCCCGGAAGGCGGCTAGTGCGGCGTATTCGTGCGGTGTTCCGCCCTCGCCATCAAGCCGCGCTGCGAAACTCTCAGCGATTTCCTCCGCAGCCAGTAGAGCGGCCTCCATGCGGGGAACGGCGGCGATGCGGGCGGCTGTCCTATCAGCTGTTCCGTCATGCAAATCAATTACAATCGCTGGATCGCCAACATCCGAAAACATACCGGTAAGGCCAAACCGCCACACCTTCTTGATGATGTGATAGTCCCACGGGCCCGGCGTGCCTTTCTTCGCGTTCTCGCGGATCTCGTCAATCAAGCTCATCCCTCCGCCCTCCGCTCAGTCTCACGCACCGGCATAGGCGCGCAGAGCGTCGGCTTGCGGCGCTCGATCACGCCAGACACCGCGCGGGCCTCCGCGATCAGGTACGTGCGAACCGCCAGCGCAATCGCAACGTCGCTCGTGTAGGTCATGCTGTCGTCGTGGGTCATTGCGAAATTCTCTCCTCGGTCCATGAAATCCAGTCGGTGTCGTCGCCGTATGCAGCGCGCCAGCGAAGTGGCTCTCGGTGCAGGGCGATCTTGGTGGTGTCGAAAAAGCCGGAATGGTGCCCATGACAGAGCGGGATAGCCATTCCGTCTGGAGCCTTCCGCGTCCCGTATCGACCGTGAATGCAATGGTGCGCCTCAGTGGGGGAGTTCTGCGGCATTCCGAACTCGTGGCAGATGCAGCACGGCAGCGCGCGCACTGCGGCTAGATATGCGCGATCTGGCTTGGCCTTTCCGGGCTTGAGGCCGAGAGGCGGCTTGCTCATGAGGTTCATTGCGCCACCTCGTAAGGGTTGGGCGTGGACCACTGGACGCCGTGGCGGTCGCCGTACTCCAGCACCACTGTCAGCAGATCCGCGAACTGGCGCTTGTTCAGCCTGGACGAGCGGAAGCCGACCGGAAGCGGGTCATTCGACAGACCCTGCACCCAGCGGATCTCGTGGCCAAGCGCCTGCAAAAACGCCGACTTCCAGACCTCAGTTGACCACTGACGCCCTTCCGGCGCTGCCTTGGCAATGTCGCTCAGGCAGGCCCAAAGCATCGCGTTCTGAGACGTGCTGCGCGTCGGCTCGCGGATGACAACTTCGAAGCCCTCAGGAAGCTGTGAGACCTCCCCTGCCACGGCTTCGCGGTTGTGCGGGCGGATGATGCGGAGAGCGCCCTTCATTGGTACTGCGCCCCGTTCTCGGGAGCCTGACACACGCGCGCCGTCTGCTCCCTGTAGACCTTGGCGAGCTCGCCTTTCATTGGCTCGGGAAGGACGGAGAAAGCCTCCTCGGTGGCCTTGTGCTTCCACACGCCGTCAAGCGACTTCACATCCTTCGCCCGCTGTAGAGCGGCCTTGATACGGTCGCGCACCTCGGCAGGGGGCGTTACGCTGTCAGACGCAGGGTCTTTGCGGTCATGGTCGATGCTGTCGTGATCGGCATCGTCGCCGGTCTCTAGGCCCATCGCCTTGAGGAGCGCGTATTTCACGGCGTATGACATGGCCTTGCCAGGGCCTTTGTCTTGAGGGTCGATCCCATACCCGAAGGTCGGAACATCGAAGAAGTCGGACGGCTCATCGATGTTGACGAAACGCACGGTCATGGCGCACTCGGCGCGGTTGCCATTGTGCTGGTGCTCGCAAGATACCGGGTAGTAGACGATGCCATGCTTGAGCAGGACTGGGCGCACCTTCGCGGTCACAGCGTCATGCGACACGATCGTGTACTGCATACCCTTCTTCCGCTCTTTCTGGATGTAGGAGACCTCGCCCATAGCTGCCGCGAGGCGCTGGTGTACGTTCTTGCTCATCATTCCACCCATTTCGTTGTCGGCACGCCAAGGTGCATCCAGAGGTACTTGCGGGCGGCCTTTGTGCGCCAATCCCACTCGCCCGAGCCGCGCGGGAACCGGCGGCGCTGGCGCATCATGTCGAGAAAGCATTCGCGCATGGTCATGCCGCTTCCTTCCGTGTGTTCTGAGCCACGACAGGCGCATCGCTGATGCTGTCGTGCAGGGCGTTGCAGATCGTGGTGGTGGTGGCGTCGGGGTAGTCGCGGAGGAATGCCGCAACGGCCTCGTTCAGCGCCTCGTTGAGCCGGGATTGGAGGATGACCTGACGCATCAGATTGCCCCCTGTTCGATAGCCTTAGCGGCCTGAATGATCGCGCCGATAAGCCAGCCAGTGGCGAGGCTGAACGCGGCGAAGAAAAGCCAGTCGGTGAAGCTCATTGTGCCGCCTCCACAACGTTGAAGCGCAGGCCGGAACCGTTGCAGCAGTAGCAGCGCGCCTCGGTCCATTTGCCGTGGTCGTACTCCTCCATCTGCCAGCCCTGACCATTGCAGCTGCGGCAAATGGCGCCGCCGCATCCGCCTGCCTTGAGGTGCTCCTCAGCAGCGCTGGCGAGGGGGCGGCGGGGCTTACGCGGGCGGGGGCCGATGAAGCCCTCGAAAGCGGCGCGGCGCGCGCGCTGGCTGGCGTCGAAGGCGGCAAGCGCCTCCTCAACGATGCCGGGGCGCGGCGGGCCGGGGGCTTTGGTAATGTCGCGGAACATGGAAGGCTCCTTTCTCTGGCCCATGGTGCAGCGCCCCGCGTGGAGGCGCTGGCGACGGGTCAGGCGGGATTGTGGATCTCGGCCTCTGCCTCATTGATCTCGGCTAGTTGCGCTTCGACCTCGGCCCTGGCTGCTACCGCAGCCTCCTTCTCCCGCTGGCGCAGAAGCTCCATTGCCTCGGCTTGAAGGTCGGACCAGCGTTTCCGCGTGACGGTAGAGAGGGCCTCATCAAAGGCCTTGCTTTTGTGGTAGTTTGTCGCGCCATCGTAGGGCTGGAAGTGGATCTCAGTCTGGACAACCAGCTTCGTGAGAGATCCGGCGGTGACATGCTCACCTTCTCTCGCAGCGACTGTGCTACGAGTGGTCGTCTTGCCGATCAGTGCGATGTATTCCTCGGCCTCTAGGCGCGCCGCTCGCGACATAGCCCATGCTTTCGTCTTGCTCATTTGTGTTCTCTCCCATCTCTGCCCGCGATCAGCCTTGGCGTCTTCGGCGGGTGGTGTATGGGGAGATAATTGCACGCCATTGCGTGCATGGCAAGAGAAAAACACGCGATAGCGTGCAGTGCGAGCCAGCAAGGGTCCGACTCAGCGCCTACTTAAGGTTTTGGAGGTGAATAGCTCGGTGTTCTTGGGCGCTTAGTCGCGACCAGACCGGAATCCGGAGGCGATCCAAAGCGAAACCAAGCCAAAAACGAGCGCGATAAGCGGCGGTGCTGCTATGTAAGTAAGCGCTCCGTTTAACTGCCGCGTCCTGACCGCTATCCGTACGTCATTCTGCATGATCTTGAGCGACGTTCGTTTCGCCTCGGCCTCGGTTTCGTGGGTTGCCTGGGAGAGATCTAGGCCCTCGGCGATCAGATTTCGCCGCTCCTGCCATACATGCACTGGATCGGTACTAAGAGCGGCCCATGCAACCCAGAGGATCGCACCTACAACCCACAGACGAAAAACGCCTTTTCTCCAATTCAAGCGAGTCATGCTTGACCCGACTCGCGCCGGGGGAATATCGTGAACGAATTGCGGCGGAGGGTGAGAGAGTTGTTGGATAAAGAGTTGATCGAGCTGATTACGGAGTTCAAATCTCTCAATCGCATTCAGCAGATTGACGTTCTAGCTGAACTTCAGGCGCTGAGAACCTTCGCACCACGGTCATCACGTCACGAACCGCAGCGGCGTCAAGACCAGACACGAGCTCTAAGAACTCAATGTCAACCGGCTGAAGGCGGGAACCGGTAAGAACGTAGAACTCTGCCGGTTTCCCCAGGGCGTCTAGCAGCTTTGAAAGCTGGCTGGCGCGCGGATCTTTTCGGTATTTGAGGAGCTGTTGAACGAAGTTCGGCCCGAGCTTCGCATCTTCGCTTAATTTGCGAAGGCTGCGGCCATCTGCTTCGATGACCTCCTCAAGTCTCTGAAACCAATCTTCTTTCATGCTACGTTTGTAGCACGTGGAAATGTGTTGATCGCGAACGTTATTGCGTGCATTGACCTGCACGCTAAAGCGTGTAGTATCACTCATACCATGAACACTCTTCTCTCAGAACTAGACGCCTTTGTGGCAGATTCCGGCCTCTCCGAGCACCGGGTTGGCATCCTTCTTGCGAAGAATGGTCGGTTGATCCCGCGTCTTCGTGACGGTGGCCGCATTTGGCCCGACACGGAGAAGCAAATTCGCCGAGCGATCAGGAAGGAGCGCGCGGCACGAAACCTGGCGGTGTCTGGCGCGGCATCTCTTGAGGTTGTTTCGAAATGACCATGTTTTTTCTCCGCCTGTATCAAGAGGATGGGTGCCGCCTGAACGATGTTCAAGGCGTTCACGGGAAAATCACGAAATCCGGCGCGTGCTGCTCCGCCGGTAAGCGCGGAGAGGAGTTCTCCTCCTCCCTTTGCCTCTCCGCGCAACAGAATGCCCCCACCAACCTCACGGAACCGGGGCGGCGTCCGGTGGCTCTTCCAGCCCCCTCCCAGACCGCCGGACGCCACGAATTTCCTAATGCTGGGCACTCCGCCCGCATCGCCCGCCGCTTCTTTGCCGTGCCGGTATCTTCGCGGCGGGCGCGTATCTCCCTGACCAGCGCTATTCCGCCTTCCCGGGCGCTGGCAACTGCCGGGGCTTCGGCCTCGGCCTTTTCTTCCGAGGTGGCGTGATGGGGAAGACCTCGAACATCACCGCCGAGACGCTTGCGCCGATCTGGGCCAATCGCGGAATCCCGACGCAGAAGGTGGCCGACATGCTCGGCATCGAGCGATCCACTCTTTGCTGGAAGCGGTCAACTCTCGGCATTCCCCCTCGCGTCACCGGGCGCGTTCCGAAGGCAGACGAAGACACCTTTCGCCGCATGTGGCTGGCTGGGGTGAACGTGCGCGAGATGGCCGAGTTCTTCGGCTACCGATGCAAGCAGGCCGTAAAGAAGCGCCGCACCCGTCTCGGACTGCCGCCGCGCCCTGTGGGCTCGAAAGGTAAGAGTATCACCCTCGCGCAATTTCACGAGCAGGAAATCGCCCGCCGCATGTCGGCGCAGGCTGGCGGGAAGAAGATCCGCGCAGCCGGTGGCGAGGACCGCTCGCAGATGTGGAGCTAACCCATGCGTGACGACTACCTCTCCGCCCTGATCCTCCACGAGATCGCATCAGCGCAGGTACACCACGCCCGCGCCTCGGGCTGCACTCAGGCTATCAGCGCCGCAGAGAAGCGCGCACGGGCCGCTACGAGCGCCGTTCTGGCGATGGAGGCGGGGCGATGATCCAGAACATAGTTCTACCCTGGCCGCCCACGAAATCATCGCTGAACGGATCGCAAGGCGACTTCCGAGGCAAGGCCGAAGCTGGTCGGCAGTACAAGCGCACCTGCGCCCTTGAGTGCATGGCTCAGAAGGTCCGTCCGATCGACGCCAAGCGCGTATCTGTGCGTGTGATCTTCTGCCCGCCGGCCGCAGCGCCTCGCGCCTTCGATTGGGACAACATGGCAGCACGCTGCAAGCGCGGTTTCGATGCCGTGGCAGATGCTATCGGCGTTGATGACAAGCATTGGTGGCCGGTCACGCTTGAAAAGGGCGAGCCGGTCAAGGGCGGCGCTGTCGTGATCGAGGTGACGCCATGACGGTATCACGGCCGGTCCTCAGATGGCACGGCGGGAAGTGGATTCTCGCCCCGTGGATTATCTCGCACTTCCCTTCGCATCGGGTCTATGTCGAGCCGTTCGGCGGAGCTGCGTCTGTGTTGATGCGCAAGCCGCGTAGCTACGCCGAGGTCTACAACGATCTGGATGACGAGGTGGTGAACCTGTTCCGCGTTCTCCGCTCGGACAGTGCGTCAGATCTCGTTGAGTCCCTGAGGCTGACACCATTCGCTGCTCAAGAGTTCTTCGACGCCTATTCGCGTGGTGGCGACGACTTCGAGCGCGCCCGTCGCACTGTAGTCAAGTCGTTCATGGGGTTCGGGTCTAACGCTATCCATCGCAAAAGCGGGTTCCGGTCAAACAGCAACCGCAGCGGCACAACGCCTGCGAGAGATTGGGTCAACTACCCAGACAGTTTGGCACGGGTGATAGAGCGGCTGCGCGGCGTCGTGGTGCTTAACCGTGACGCACGCGAGGTTATGGAGGCTCACGACGGGCCAGATACGCTGCACTACGTAGATCCGCCCTACGTGGCAGCCACACGCGATGCTGGGTGCGACTATGCCCACGAGATGACGGACGCTGACCATCGCGACTTGCTGGAGTTCCTGCGCACGCTCACGGGCCGTGTAGTGCTCTCCGGTTACCCGCATCAGTCCTATGACGACGCCCTAGATGGGTGGCGGCGCATCGAACGCGCCTCGCTGGCGGATGGGGCGAGAAAGCGAACTGAGGTTCTATGGATGAACTTCGACGACGCGCAGATGCAGCTATTCGAGGTGACGCCATGAGCGAGGGCTACGGCATCCGCGAGGACGGCGACACGGTGGTGATCCGCATCCCGCGCGACCAGGTGCATTCTCTCCGCGTGGCGCTGCAACCGATGCGCGCCGGAGAGACCGTCAGCACATCAACACAGAACATCAGGGACCGGCTCGATAAAGCGCTGGCGAAGGTGGGGAAATGAGCGGAAAAGCCTTTAGAAATATGGCGGAATCCGCTAAAATGAAGCGGCCCGGACAGGTGCTACCAACACCAGCCGGGCCTAACCGAAACCCGAACTCAGGAGGTACGGGCATGGCTGTTAAGGCCAATATAACACCGCGCGGTGATTCCGCAAACACATCCCATTGGAAGAGCATCGGCGCGCTTGCTGCGCTCATCGCCGGAAAGGCGGTGAGGGGATGACGAGTTTCAAAGACAGCCAAGAGCAATCCTTCCGCCGCCTCGTTCGGCAGTCGATCAGGAAGGGTGAATTCACCAAGGGTGAGCGCGATGTGATTATCGCACTGGTGAACCATTGGTTCCACCACCGGGCTAAGGGACCGATCCATCCGGGGCGCCAGAAGATCGCCAAGAAGGCCGGCGTGAGTGTTCGAACGGTGGCAAGCACCATGTCGATGTTGCGCGCTGCCGGTGTTCTAAATCCCGTCTCCAACCTCAAAGGCGGGCACGGTGCGGCCACCCGTTACAGCGTCAACACCTACGCCCTTTTCGTGCTCTGCGGGTGTGATTGGGTCGATGATTTCGTGCGCGGAAGGGGTCAGGATTGCACGGTTGTTGGACCCGAAATTGCACGGTTGTCGCGTGCAAAAATTGCACACGGTATATACCCCGTCAAAGGCGACCCTAGCCAGAATGGCGAAGGAGGTTCGAATGCTTGACCTCCTGACCGGCCAAAGCGCCAAGCCGAAAACCCTTCGGCCTCACCAAGCCAGAGCCATCGAGGCAATCCGTCAATCTCTTGGCAAGGGAAACCGCCGTGTCGTCTGCCAAGGGCCAACAGGCTTCGGGAAGACGCTGACCGCTGCCAAGGTCATCGAGGGTGCTCTCGCCAAGGGCAACCGGGTAATCTTCACTGCCCCGGCTGTCTCGCTGATCGACCAAACCGTGAGCGCATTCGAAAACGAGGGCATCCGCGATATCGGCGTGATGCAGGCGAACCATCCCCGCACCGATGCTCTGGCAAGGGTTCAGGTGGCATCGGTGCAGACCCTTGCCCGTCGTGAGATCCCCGAGGCCTCGCTCATCATCGTTGACGAGTGCCACCTGCGGGCAAAGGTCATCGAAGAGCTGATGGATAGCCGCGAAGACGTGTTCTTCATCGGTCTGAGCGCTACCCCGTGGGCGAAAGGCATGGGCCGTCGCTGGCAGGATCTGGTGATCCCGTGCACCATCGGCGAGCTCATTGAAGCCGGATATCTCTCGCAGTTCACGGCCTACGCGCCGGACGTGCCGGATATGACCGGCGTCAAGGTCAGCAAGGGAGACTACGCCGAGGGCGATGCGGCTGAGGTGATGCAGGGCAACGCGCTCATGGCGTCGGTTGTCGATACGTGGCTGGGAAAGGGGCAGAACCGCCCGACGCTGCTATTCGGGGTGAACCGGGCGCACGCCAAGGCGCTGTCGGAAGAGTTCGAGCGGGCCGGGGTGGCGACGGCTTACGTTGACGCCTTCACCGACACGGTAGAGCGCTCGATCATCGAACGCCGGTTCCGTTCCGGTGAGGTGAAAGTCGCGTGTTCCGTGCGCACCCTGACCACTGGTGTCGATTGGCCGGTGTCCTGCATCATCGACGCCGCGCCCACAAAATCCGAGATGCTGCACGTCCAGAAGATCGGGCGCGGCCTGCGGGTGAACCCCGGAACCGAGGATCTTCTCATCCTCGACCACGCTGGGAACAGCCTGCGCAACGGTCTGGTGACGGATATCGAACACCACACGCTCGACAAGACCGCTCCGGGTGAGCGCCAGGAGCGCAAGCCGTCCGAGAAGCTGCCGAGGGAGTGCGCCAACTGCGCCGCCCTTCACACAGGCCTGACCTGCCCGTTCTGCGGCCACGAGCGCAAGCCGGTGGCTGGCGTTGAAACCGTGGATGGGGAACTTGTCGAACTCACGCCTAAGCGCGCCAAGTCCGAGAAGGCGACCCGCGAGGAGAAACAGTCAGTCTACAGCATGGCGCTCTGGATGGCTGACCAGCGAGGATACAAGCCCGGCTGGGCGGCGAACAAGTACCGCGAAAAGTTTGGCGTATGGCCGCGCGGCCTCAGCGATGAGCGCCGCCCAGCCGATCAAGGCTTCCTGAATTGGGAGAAGAGCCGCCGCATCGCGTGGGCCAAGTCCAAGCAGAAGGGGGCGAGCTGATGTTTCACGATAAGACGACGCACGCCGCCAGGGGCAAGTGGCGCGGCATCCTCATGACGCTCGGCGTCCCCGAGCGAAGCCTGCGCGACAAGCATGGCCCATGCCCTCTCTGCGGCGGTACTGATCGGTTTCGCTTTGACGATAAAGAGGGTCGCGGGACGTACATCTGCAATTCTTGCGGTGCTGGCGATGGGATGAAGCTTGCCTGCGAATACACCGGGAAGCCATTCCGCGAGGTGGCCAGCATCATCGACGGCATGGTCGGCAACCTCAAGGCCGAAGCGCCGAAGCCGGAGATGACGCAGGAGACGCGCCGCGATGTTCTGCGAAATACTTACAAGGCCACCGAAGCCGTCAAGCCGGGGGATCTGGTGCACCGCTACCTCGAAGTGCGCGGCGTTGCCGATCTGACGTACACGGATGCGCTCAGGTTCGCGCCGAAGCTGCGGGACGGTGAAGGCGGCATCCGGCCTTGCATGGTGGCGATGGTCACCGGCCCGGACGGAAAGCCGGTCACGATGCACCGGACATTCCTCAAGCCTGATGGCTCGGGAAAGGCTGAGATGGCCGCGCCTCGCAAGCTCATGCCCGGTGAGCTGCCTGACGGCTCATGCGTCCGGCTGAGCGAGTACGTGGCAGGCGGGCCGCTCGGCATCGCTGAGGGTATCGAAACCGCGTTCGGAGCCTCGGCGCTTTTCGACATGCCGGTATGGGCAGCGATCAACAGCGGCGGAATGGCGAAATGGCTCCCGCCCGAGGGCTGCAACGAGGTCGCGATCTTCGGAGACAACGACCCGAAATTCGGAGGCCATGCTGCGGCGTGGGCTCTCGCTCACAAGCTGGCCGTGAAGGGGATCGAGGTGAGCGTGCATATCCCGCCGCGCGTCGGGGCCGATTGGGCCGATATCAATTTGGAGGCAAGCAAATGACCACCCTAAACGCATCAGTCCGCCCCAAGGCCCACCACTTCCCCAAGGCACAACCAATGACCTCGCCAACAAAGACGATGGCAGAGTACGCCGCCGAGGAAAACAAGCGGATGCGCGACAACGCCAAGGGCGAGGCTGGCCACACCACCAGCAGCGCGACCATGCGTGCGAAGATCTTCGCCGCGATCAAGGACCGGGGCCGCGCAACCTCGCGCGACGTGTGCGACGAGACCGGATTTAGCCTGGCCTACGTGTCTCGCATCCTTGGCATGGAATACCGCGCAGGACGCCTGACCCGAGAGCGAGCTCACCGGGTAGACCCCTATCTCTACGAGGTGGCGCAATGACCACCCGCGCGAGCATAGACCAGATCCGCCAGCGCGAGGGCGACAAGCGCCGCTTGATCCGCAAGTTGATGAAGGACGCCACCACAGCGCACGCGACAGGGCTCAGCGACGAGGCCAAGGCCCAGCGATACGACGCCATCATGGCAAGGCTCAACGAGATCGAGGAGGGCGAAGGATGACCACGGAAGAACTGCAACGGCTGGTGGAGCTAAACGAGGGTTGCAACGATGAGGCGCAGAGCATTCTCAAGATGATGGCGGCTTCATTGGCGCGCGAACTGATCGCAGCGCGCCGCGTGGTGGAGGCGCTTGAGTTCTACGCCGACAGATCGTTCGACGGCTACGATGTGGAAATCACGGACTACGGAATTTCCATGTCAGTTGGGGATATCATCAAGGATGGCGGCGACAAAGCCCGCGCCGCCCTCTCTGCATACGAGGAGGCGAAGGGATGAGTGCGCCTGAGAAGATTTGGGCATGGCCGAACGCAGATTTCCGAAAGTGGTATGCGGGCGGTTGCTCTACTGAGCCAATCATAGACGGGACGGTCTGCACCGAATACGTCCGCGCCGACATCATCGCCCAAGCCCGCCGTGAGGCGCTGGAAGAGGCGGCGCAGGTCGCGGAGAAGCATCTGAACGGCTGGAAATCTGTAGGTAAGGGCGTTCCGGTCTTTGACTACATCCCGATCGATATCCGCGCCCTCATCGACAAGGAGGGCAAGGCGTGAGCTACCGAACAGGCATGACTGCAGATGAGTGGATGGCGGAGCGCCGAGATGACTTGCGCGGCCAACTTCAGATGGCAGAGGCGCACAAGGCGACATGGCAGCGCGAAATTGACCGGATCAAAGCGCTCCTCGGGCCGGAAGACCTCCCGTTTGACCAGAGGTGCCCATCCTGCGGGATGAGCGGGCCGTGCATGTGGGAGCAGTGCGCGCATCCGCTCGGCGGCGCGAAGGCAGGCAGCAAGAGGGCAGGTGAATGACATACCACATCGGCAGCATCGAGCGCGCCAACCTCGACACATGGGGCCGGCGCGCGGTCAACGTCTGCGGCGACGCCAGATGGCACGCCCTCACTGTCGCGCCCCAAAAGGAGCAGGCGGCGGGAGCGTGGCTCGAACTTCGGGACGTTTACGCCTTCCACCCAGTCACGCGCCGCACCACCGTCATTCGCGGCAAGCGCATCGAGCGGGAGAGCCGCTATCTGCCGGGGTTTGTGTTCGCGCTCTTCAAGGGGCCGGCGATCTACTCTCGGATTCTCGACAGCCCGTTCATCACCGGTGCGCTCACAATGCAGAGCGGCCACTGGGGCATTATCAGGCCGAACGATATCCGTAAGCTGCACGCGATGCGATCCGTGGACGAAGCGCAGAAAGCCCAGGTTGAAGAGGCCAAGCGCATCCGAAAAGGTGATCGGGTTCGCGTCCTATCCGGCCTCATGGGTGAGGGACAAGAGGTCGAAGTCATCGAGTTGCGTGCTGGAAAAGCACGGTTCAAGCTCCATATGTTTGGTGCAGATATCTCGGCAGAGGCAGATGTTGACCGCCTACACAAGCTGGGGTAGCCTGCGAGATATAAGCTCTACGCCGGTAAGACCCCGCCACGCGGGCAACACTGCCGGAAGGGTGAGCGGCGGCTTCGGGTTTTACGCCCGAAGACTGGCGCTCTGACTGCGCCCGTAGGAAACTCGCGGGCCTTTCGCATTTCCAGAACATCAGGGGCAAGCCATGTCCACCATGCACGTCACCATCGGCGAGGCTGTCCAGGCCGGCGCCCCGGTCTTCGCAACGCACCCTCGCGCGGCTGAGGCCGTCACCACAAGCGGCACAGCGGCGAGCGCAACGCTCTTCCCTCTTAGTGGAGAGATTGCGCGCATCTCAGCGGTTGATGCGGCGCTCTACGTCTCGGCAGACGTTACCGCATCCGCAACGACCGGCTACTACGTCGCAGTCGGCACCACCATCGAGCTCGGCCCGCTCAAGGATGGTTCGATCATCTCGGGGATTGAGGCCTAACCCCACCAACAGCGAGAGGCGTGCCCCTAGTGCGGCGCGATCGAGCATGGGAAATAAAATAGAGGGCGAGAAAAATCTTACTCGTCGGGGCCGTGGCAGGCCGAAAGGCAGCCCAAACAAGACAACAGCGACTGCCAAAGCGATGATCGAGGAGGCCGCTGATAAGCTCGGCGGCGCAAAGCGAATGGTCGCATGGGCGCAAGAAGATCCGGCAAACGAGCGCGCCTTCTGGGCAACCATCTATCCCAAGCTCATCCCCGTGCAGGTCGCCAACCCTGACGGCGAGACCTTCAAGACCGAGGAGGTCGGCAAGGGCGCAACCAAACTGGCGGAGTTCCTGAATGGCATCGCAGAGCGGAGCGGAGAGACTGGCGAGCCTTCCGCCTGATGAGAGGGCCGCGTTTCTCTCGCAGCTTACCGATGCGGAGGCCGAGGCCCTTCTTTGCGACTGGCGCAACTTCCTCGCACGACCAGACCAGATCGCGCCGGATGGCGAGTGGGATGTATGGATGTGCTTGGCCGGGAGGGGCTGGGGAAAAACGGAGACTGGCGCACGCTGGATCAAGGAGCAAGTAGAGGCCGGGGCGAAAAGCATTGCCCTGGTGGCAGAGACGCAGAAAGACCTTGAGGAAGTCATGGTCGCGCGCCTGCAAAAGATCTGCCCCGATATCAGCGTGAGGTTCAAACCGGTGCGCGTGTCGTGGCCAAATGGCGCGATGGCGATGGGCTACAACGGCACGGAGCCGAACCAGCTGCGCGGCCCGGAGTTTGACACCGCATGGGTCGATGAGCTTGCGAAATACCGATACGCCCGCGAGACGTGGGACATGCTGCAATTCGGCATGCGGCGCGGCAACCATCCCCGAACGCTGGTGACGACGACACCGAGGGCAACCGAGATCATCAAGGCCATCGTCGCTGGGCAAGAAGGCAAGGTGCATGTCACCCGGGGCTCAACCCTCGACAACAAGGCAAACCTCGCTGGCAGCTTCATCCGTAAGGTTTACGAGCGCTACAGCGGGACGCGTCTAGGCCGTCAGGAACTCAACGCCGAGATCCTCGCAGACCTTCCCGGCGCTCTATGGTCGCAAAGCGTGATAGACAGCTACCGGATCAACACCGCTCCCGACATGGTGCGCACGGTCGTTTCTCTCGACCCTGCGGTGACGAACACCGAGGAAAGCGACCAGCACGGGATCATCGTTGCTGGCGCTGCGGAAGATCAGGCTGGGTATGTGCTGGAAGATGCGAGCATCAGCGGAAGCCCGATGGATTGGGCGCGCGAGTCCATCGCCATGTATCACAAGTACGGCGCTGACGCGATCGTGGCTGAGGTGAACAACGGCGGCGACATGGTGGCTCATACGATCAGAGCCATCGCGCCGAACGTCAACGTGATCGAGGTCAGGGCGAGCCGAGGCAAGCATGTGAGGGCAGAGCCGGTGGCGGCTCTCTACGCACAAGGCCGCGTGCGTCACGTCGGTCAATTCCCCGAGCTCGAAAACCAGATGACGCAATTCACGAACGAGGGCTACCATGGCGACGGGTCACCAGACCGCGCCGACGCTCTCGTTTGGGCGCTCACAGAGCTGTTCCCCGACATGGTGGACACCGTGCCCGACGCATCGAACTTCAAGCTGACGCCCTCAGGGCGCGGATGGATGGCATGAAAAACGAAGACATCCTCGAAGCCGCCCGGACGCGCATGGAGGAGGCCATTGACGCAGACCGCGAGAACCGTGGCCGCGACATGGATGACCTCCAGAAGCTGATCGGTGAGCAGTGGCCTGACAAGATCCGCCGCCAGCGCGAGGCAGACGGGAAGCCGTGCCTCACCATCAACCGGCTGCCGCAGTTTGTCCGGCAGGTGACTGGCGATATTCGCAAGATGAATCCGGCGATCAAGGTCGGCCCGAGCGACAACAAGGCGACGGAAGAGGTCGCGGAGATCTACGAGGGGCTGATCCGCAATATCGAGCAGCGCAGCGATGCCAGCACGGTCTATGAGCAGACGGCAGAGACGGCAGCGGCGTGCTCGATCGGCTGGTTTCGGGTGATCAACGAGTGGGAGCGCGAAGACAGCTTCGACCAGGAGATCCGCATCCAGCGCATCCGCAACAGCTTCTCCGTCTACTGCGATCCGGCGGCGCAAGAGAGCACGCGCGAGGATGCCGGCTACATCTTCATCACCGAGACCATGCGAGAGGCTGACTTCGAGAAGGCCTACCCCGGAAAGAAGGCCTCTGATGTAGCCTACGACGCCGAGACGGATGGACTTGAGCATTGGCACAGCGACGGCAAGGTGACTGTCGCGGAATACTACTGGAAGCAACCCGTCACGCGCACGCTTCTGATGCTGCAAGACGGCTCCACGCTGTTCAAGGACGAGGCTGAGCAAGAAGTGCCCGAGGCGCTGATCCTGCGTGAGCGCGAGGTGGACACCCACAAGATCATGTGGGCGAAGATCACCGGAAACGAGGTGCTTGAAGGCCCGCAGGAGGTGCCGTGCAAGTACATCCCGGTCGTCGCCGTCGTCGGTGAGGAATGGCACGTTGGCGAGGAAGTCTATCGCTCCAGCGTGATCCGCTTCGCGAAGGACAGCCAGCAGATGTACAACTTCTTCCGCTCCTCGTCGGCGGAAGTCGTGCAATTGCAGCCGAAGGCTCCATATATCGGGACGATCAAGCAGTTTCAGGGGCTTGAGCGCTACTGGCAGAACGCCAACAGCTCGAACTACTCGTTCCTGCCTTACAACCCGGATGAGAAGGCTCCGGGGCGTCCGCAGCGTGAAACGCCTCCGCTCGCCTCGCAGGGGCTTTCCTCCGAGGCGATGACCGCCGCAGAGGACATGAAGGCCACCACCGGCATCTATGACGCGGCTCTTGGCAACCGGTCGAACGAGGCCAGCGGCGTTGCAATCCGCCAGCGCCAGATGGAGAGCGACGTTTCCACGTCGATCTACACCGACAACATGGCCAAGGCGATCGCGACCTGTGGCCGTATCCTGATTTCGATGATCCCCAAGATCTACGACACCGAGCGCGTGGTGAAGATCCTCGGGGAAGATGACGCAATCAAGGATATCCGCATCAACACGACCGTGATGCAGGAGGGCTATGCCGTCCCGGTCAATGACCTGTCGATCGGCAGCTATGACCTGCGCGTGAGCACCGGCCCGAACTACTCGACGCGCCGCCAAGAGACGCAGGAGGGCATGATCGAGTTTATCCGCGCTGTTCCTGGTGCGGCTCAGATCATTGGCGATCTCGTGGCGAAGGCGATGGACTGGCCCGACGCTGACAAGATCGCGGACCGGCTCGCCAAGGCGCTTCCGCCGGGCATGCGCAGCATCGAGGACCTGTCGCCGGAAGAACAGCAGGCGGCGCAAGCCGCGCAGATGCAGCAGGCCGAGCAGGCTCAGCAGCAGCAAGCCGCCATGGCGATCGAGATGCGTAAGAACGCAGCGGAGGCCACAGAGGCCGAGGCTGATGCGGTCAAGGCAGGTTCCGAGGCTGAGCAAGCCCGATACGAGGCCGCAGAGAAGCAGCTTGAGCTCCTGATGAGCTCGGGCGCACTGAACGAGGCGATCGCGGCTGCGGTGCAGCAGCAGGTCGCCCGTGTGCTGATGAGCACGCCCGCCCCACAAGGGCAATTCCCAGCGTAGGAAAAGGACCATGAGCGAAGAGACTGGCGTTGCCCCTGAACAGGAGGCGACCGAGGAAGGCGTGACTGAAGAGGCCACGCAAGAGGAAGACCAGCAGGCCGAGGAGGCGACCGAAGGTGAAGAGGGCGAGCAGCCGGAAAGCACCGAGGGCGACGACAAGCCGAAATCGCGACACCAGCGCCGCAAGGAGCAGATGGAGCGATACCGGCAGGAGGCCGAAGAGGCGAACCGCAAGTATGAGGCCGTTCAAGAGCGGCTGAAGCGGCTCGAAGAAGCGGCTGGCACCTCTCAGCCCCCGAAAGAGGGCGATTTCGCCTCTTACGAGGAATACCAAGCGGCTCTCAGCGCCCATCACGCCATGCGTATGATGGACGGCAGAACCAAGCAAGAAGCCGAGCGCGAGGCGCAGGCCTACCAGCAGGAGATGCAGCGCATCGAGCAGGAACGGAACCAAGAGGTTGCCCAAGGATGGGCTGCCCAGGTGACGGAAGCGCGCGAACGCTACGCAGATTTCGAGCAGGTTGCCTTCAAAGCCCCGATCTCGGATCAGGTCGCACAGATGATCGCTGGCATGGATGCTGGCGCTGATGTGGCCTACCAACTCGGACTGAATCCAGCAGAGGCCCGCCGGATCTCGTCTCTGTCGCCCATGGAAGCGGCGATGGAGCTTGGACGGATGGAGGCTCGCGTTTCAGCCCCCAAACCCCGCACAGCAACGCAGGCCCCCGAGCCCGTCAAGCCGGTTCGCCCGAAGGCATCGACGCAAAAAGACCCGTCGAAAATGTCTATCAGCGAATATCGGAAATGGCGCGCCGGCCAGGCCTAACCAGGAGAACTGACAGATGGCTAACACCCTTGTCACTCCGAGCCTGATCGCGAAAGAAGCGCTGATCCAGCTCGAAAACAACCTCGTCATGGGCAACCGCGTCCACCGCGAGTACAAGAAGGAATTCACCGGCGGCCAGGGCGACACCGTGTCGATCCGCAAGCCCGTGAAGTTCTACACCGCAGACGGTGCAACCCGCGTCAACCAGGACGTGGAGGAGAAGACCACCTCGATCACCATCGACCAGCGCAAGCACGTGTCGTGGAAGTTCTCGACCGAGGATCTGACCCTGTCGATCGAGCAATATTCTGAGCGGTACATCAAGCCCGCGATGATCACGCTCGCCAACACCGTGGACCGTTCGCTGCACGGCCTGTACACCACCGGCTGGAACAGCGTCGGCACCCCCGGCACCACCCCGGCGAACTTCGCCGCCGTGGCGGCTGCGGCTCAGCGCATGGACGAAATGGCGGTTCCCTCCGACATGCGTTCGATGGTGATGAACCCGGCAGCGCACTACGCCATCGCCGGCAACCAGCTCACGCTGGACTCGGTGGGCGCGATGGGCAAGTCTGCCTATGAGCGGGCGCAGGTCGGCTACGTCGCTGGCTTCGACACCTTCTCGACGCAGAACGTGCAGAGCCACACCGTTGGCGTTGCAACCGGCACGCCGCTGGTCAATGGCGCGAACCAGGATGTGACCTACGCGGCCTCGACTGGTGCGAACTCGCAGACGCTCGTGACTGACGGCTGGACCAACTCGACCACGGGCATCCTCAAGGCTGGTGACGTGTTCACCATCGCTGGCGTGTACGCAGTCAACCCGGTTCCGGGCGAAGGCACCACTGGAAAGACTGTCCTGCCGTACCTTCAGCAGTTCACCGTGCTGGCCGACGCCGACTCCGGCGCTTCGACCGGTCCGGCAACGCTGACCATCTCACCGGCGATCATCACCTCGGGTCCGTTCCAGACCGTTTCGGCGGCTCCGGCGGACAACGCGGCGATCACCGTGCTCGGCACCGGCGGCACTGCCTACCCCCAGAACCTCGGCTTCCACAAGAACGCCCTGGCTCTGGTCACCGTGCCGCTGCAAATGCCGGATGGCGCTGCCTTCAAGGCGCGTGAGAGCGACAACGGCCTCTCGGTTCGTGTCATCAAGGACTACGACATCGACACCGACGAGGACATCATTCGTCTCGACATTTTGTACGGCTGTCGCGCCATTTATCCCGACCTCATGACGCGCCTTTGGGGGTAATGGCATAAGTCTTGAACCCATGATAACATCACCTCCGGATTGGTTCCGGAGGTGATGCATGAAGACCTGCAAGATTGAAGGCTGCAATAAGCCGAAATTCGGTAGAGGCTGGTGCTCTAAACACTACGCCAAGTGGCGAAAGTACGGAGACCCAACGGTCGTCAGGCAAAATCAGGCTCACGGCCTGTGCGAGTTCGAGCGCTTCTGGATGAACGTCTCTGTTTCCGAGGGGTGCTGGGAGTGGACGGCTGGCAAGGACCCCAACGGCTATGGGCGGTTTGCAATCAAGGAAACGCCTAATTTGGCCCATAGGGTTTCTTGGCGATTAGCGCACGGTGAGGACCCAGGTCCGAAGCATGTGCTTCACTCATGCGACAACCCCGGGTGCGTGAGACCTAGCCATCTGCGCCTCGGAACTCACGACGACAATATGGCGGATAAGATGAGCCGAGGACGCCACGTCTACGGCACCTCGAAGGGAGAGGCTCACGGCTGCTCTAAGCTCACAGCCGCGCAAGTCTTAGAAATTCGTGCTAGCGCAGACACAGGCGTAAATCTGTCTAAGCGGTTCGGCGTATCTACGACGCAGATTTCAGACATTCGAAACAGACGGGTGTGGAAGCATCTGTAGATGGAGGGCGACATGGCCGAGAAGAAGAATCCCCCCGAGTGGGGCTATCGCATCGCGGACGGCAAGATCGAAGCCAAGCTGTTCCCGGAAGGACGTCCGCCGCGCGGTTGGGCTGACACGCCCGCTGGCATGGCTGAGAAGATCGAGAAGGCCGAGAAGTGACCACCGCGCGCGATATCATCAAGGCGGCGCTCACCAAGATCGGCGTGGTCGGCATCGGGCAAGAGCCGAGCGCTGATGAGGCTGACGAGGCGCTCTTTGCGCTCAACGCCATGATGTACGGGTGGAAGGCGCGTTCGGTGGATACCGAGCACGTTGAGCTCACGATGAGTGACACGTTCCCCCTTGGGAATGAGTTCATCGAGGGCACGGTCTACCTGCTCGCGGGGCGCATGTCGTCGGACTTCACCGTGCCGCCGAGCTTCGATGCTGACGACTGGTTCCGCACGCTGCAAGCCGCGTATGTGGAGATTCCGACGCTCACAGTTGACGCGGCGCTCCTGCGCCCGCCGTCGCGTGAAGACAGGGACGGCAATTTGCCGCTGACCACCACGTGAGTTTCAACCCGTTCGCTCGCCAGTCCAAGCCCGGCAGCCGCAGCTATAGCGGCGAGCGGGTGGTGAACTACTTCGCGCGCCCTTCTGAGGGCGTGTCGCAGATCGTGCTGGTTGGCACGGGCGGGCTTTCAGAGTTTGCGGATACCGGCACGGGCGATCCGGTTCGTTCGATGATCCAGATGGGCGGCAACATGTTCGTCGCATCTGGCGGGATCGTCTGGAAGATCACGGCGGCTGGCGTGGTGTCGAATGTCGGCACGATCACGGACGGCGAGACCTACATGGCTGCCAACCGCACTCAGGTGGCGATCGTGGTTGGCGGCGTCTACTACGTCTGCAACGGCCTGACGACCGCGAGCTACAGCACGGGCGCTGTTGATACGCCTGTGGGCGTGACGAGCGCTGACGGCTACATGATCGTCATCGGCACGGGAGCGGGTGTCGACGACCTCATCCAGCTTTCCGCGCTGGACGATGCGACGACCTTTGACGCGGCTGACTTCGTGGCGGCGGAATACAATGCCGACCCGCTGCTCGCGGCGTACTTCGACCACGGCGAGGTGTATTTCCTCGGCTCCGAGACGGTGGAGCGGTTTTACAACTCGGGCGCTACTGACTTTCCCTTCACGCGAAACCAGGGTGCAATCATCGAGATCGGCACCATCAGCGGCAAGACCGTCGCAGAGGCCGACAACTCGCTCTTCTGGGTGACGCCTGACAAGAAGGTGGCCCGCGTGCTCGGCGCAGATCCTCAGTGGATCAGCACGCCGGAAATCAAGGACGAGCTTGAGCGGTCAACCGTGACCGGCGGGTTTACCTTCTCGGATCAGGGGCACGAATTCTACGCCATCACGCGAGAGGGCGGCACAACGCTTGTCTTCGACCTTGTGACCGGCCTGTGGCACGAGCGGTCGTCCGGGCTGAGCTATGGCCCCTGGCTGGCCGAGGCCGCGCTCCTGTTCCAAGGTGAGCAGTATTTCGGGTGCAGCAACGGCAAGATTGCCACGGTCAGCGAGAGCGATTTCTCTGACTTCGGGGAGACGATGCAGGCTGAGGCTGTTGCGCCGCTGGTGGCCCGAGGTGGCCGCTACTTCCGTGTCACGCGCTTCTATCTCGACGTGGAGGGCGGAACGGGTGGTCTCGGGCGCGCGCCGGAGGTGATGCTGCAAACCAGTCGCGACGGCTATTCGTGGGGGCCGGAGATGTGGCGCGAGATGGGCGGGCTCGGCCAGTACGCCAAGCGCGCGCAGTGGAATGCCCTAGGCTTGTTTGAGGTCGGTAAGGCGCGTCTTCGCATCACGGACAACGTGCCGCGCAACATCGTTGGGGTGGCGGTAGACTATGGCTAAGCTGCCGTCCTTTGCGCCTCGGCAGGAGATCGCGGTTCGGGACCAGACGGGTCGTCTTATCGCAACTCCGGCCTTTCTGCGGTGGCTCGATCTAAGCCTGAGGCCCTCCGTCGATACGGTTGTCGAGCTCAGCGAAGAGCAACAGACGCAGATCGAGCAGAACACGATCGATATTGCGGCCAACGCAACGCAGATCGCGACAAACACCGGCAACATCGCCCTGAACGCTGGGAACATCGCGACGAACACGGCTGCTATCGCGGCCAACGTCGCGGCGATCGCGCTGCTAAGGACGGATCTTGAGAGCGTCACCGTCAAGGAGATGGAAAGCATCACCTTCGCGGATAGCCCGCACAACCCTGGCGACGTGACGACCGTTCTTTGCGATGCGAGCTCAGGCGCGATCGTGGTCAACCTCACCGCAGAGGATGGCCGTGTGCTGAACATCAAGAAAACCGACAGCACGACAAATGCTGTCACCCTCACGCCAGCGACTGGCACCGTGGAGGGCAGCGCCACCGCGCCGATCACGCTTAGCGGAATGTCCCTGACCGTCCACTGCGACGGAACGAACTGGTTTATCGTATGACCTATGTCCCGCCGCCAACGAACATCGCGACCAGCGGAACGATCGACGCGCTGAACGAGACGGTTGAGCTGGATATCAACAACTGCGCCTCAGGCATCATCACTGTCACAGGAACGTTCACCGGGACGCTCACAGTGACCGGGCTGGCGACCTCGACCAGCACGGCGGAAGGCGGACGGCTTCTCTTTCAATCTGGTGTCGGGTCGATCGGCACGAACCAGATTGTTGGTACGGGGTCGGCGGTAAGCCGGGAATATCGGTTCGTTGCTGGCGGCTCCGTCGCGAAGGTTGAGGCGACGGCGTGGACCAGCGGGTCCGTTGATATCGAGATCGTCGCGCATGCCGCGCCAAACACGGTGTTCGTCATCGGACCTGTGCACGATGCCTTCGAGGAGGCGCAGCGCGCAGGGCGGGCATACTCTGTCGGGACAAGCACTCAATCCGTGACGGCGTCCAACTACCTTCAGGCGCGCTTTCAGAATGACAGCACCGACAAGCGCTACTTCCTGACGCAGCGCCTGATCTCCAACAACAGGGCCTCCGGGCAAACCAACCTGGAGCTTGAGTTCTTCCCGACATACTCGACAGCCCTGACAGGTGGGACGTCGGTAACACCGAACAACCTCAAGCCGGGTGCGGCGTCATCGGCGGCGGATTTTGAATACGCGGTCAACGGGACGAGCCTTGGCACGCCAGCGCTCGGGCAGATCCTCCCGGTGGACGGCGTGCAGTTTCGCATTGACGTGAATCGCATCATCGAGCCCGGCCAGAGCTTTGCCTACCAGATCGGGGGCGCGGGTGGCTCTCTCTCGAATGCGGCGCGAGTGGCTCTTACCCTCATTTGGTACGAGGAAGACCTCCAATGACGGCGAGAGTTTGCAGCAATTGCGAGATGTCTTATCCGCGCGATGACGACACGGTGTATTGCCGTAGATACCCGCCCGCGCGCCTCTGGGAGCGCGAGGATATCGGCCTGAATAACTTCCCGATCATGAGCAATGACGGGTGGTGCGGCGAGCACAGCGTTACGCCGCTTGGAACACTAGAGGCGGCTCTCCTGCCGTGAGGCAACTCACCGCGATCGAGGCCGCGCCGTTCTTCGAGCACAAGTCGCAGCGGCTTTTTGACCTCGACCCGTATGCGCTGCCCGAAGAGGGCTTTGAGTATTGGGCTGATCAGCATGTCTGCGGGGTGTTCCACAAGATGCCCTGGCCGGGCGTCTGGGGCGGCCACTACGGGGTCAAGCCAGAAGGCTGGGGCAGGTCGACTGAGCCAGCAAAGCGCATCCTCAGGGCGTTCTGGGACGCTCACGAGTGCGAGCGCATCATCGGCTGGACGCCGGAAAGCAATAGGGCTGCGATCGCGTTCGCGCGCCGTCTCGGCTTCGTAAAGGATGGAACCATGCCACTCGGTTCCGGCAATCTCATCATGCAAGGATGGACGCCATGGCAATAGGTGCAGCAGTCGGCAGCATCGCAAGCGGTCTGATTGGTTCGCGATCCGCCAGCAAAGCAGCAGATGCACAGGCTGATGCGGCTGAGGATTCGACGGAACTCCAGCGCGAAATCTATTACAACAACATCGACCTGCAAAAGCCGTGGTACGATGCCGGGACCAATGCGCTTGCCGCTCTGAACTACGAGCTCGGCCTTGGCGCGAACCCGAACGATATCCAGCCGGTGATTTCGCAAACGACCACGCCAGCACCACAAACGGCGCAAAGCGGAACGCAAGGCGTTTGGTCTCCTGATACGCACCCGGCCAGATATATCGCCCGCAACTTTCCACTCTTCCAAGCGGCGGAAAAGCTTAGGGCCGCTACCGGGCGCCAACCGCTTTTCGATAGTGGCCCGGCAGCAGCACAGGCAGCAACCACGACCTACAGCGTCGGTGGAAAGACCTACAACACGATGGGCGAGGCGCAGCGCGCAGCAAACAACGCGGCGGGCTACGAGTATCAAGGCTTTCAGGAGACGCCCGGGTTTCAGTACGCCCTCGACCAGTCGCAGGAGGCGATCAACCGCAACGCAGCGGCGCGCGGAATGCGTCTCAGCGGGGCAACGCTCAACGCTCTCGCGACTGACGCACAGGGGCGGCAGAACCAAGAATACAACAACTGGCTAAACCGCATCGCCGGTCTGGCAGGGCAGGGGCAGAGCTCGGCCTCTCAAACCGCCGCATATGGCACGAACTACGCCAATCAGGCGGGGCAAAACATGATGGCCGCAGGTCAGGCTCGGGCAAGCGGCTACCAAGGCGTCAACAACGCGCTGCAAGGCACGTTCAACAACCTCGGCACTATCTACGGCATGTCGAGAGCTGGTTACTTCGGATAAGGACACGACATGGCCAACGTTTTCGACCTCGGCGGCTCTGTCGGTCGCGGGATGCAGCTTGGGCAGAACATGCAGGCGATCCGCCAGCAGAACAGCCTCGCGGACCTCTACCGCACGGAAGGCGCAGGCATCGCGTCTGGCGATCCGAATGCGCTGGCGAAGCTGGCTCAGATTGACCCGATGGCGGCGTTTGACATGCGGCGGCAGAGCGCGGCGGACGCGCGGGCTCAGCAGCAGTTCGACATGGGCATGCAGGTGGACCGGGCGCAGCTGGACGAGCTCAAGGCGCGCGGCAAGCGGGCGGCGGAAGAGCACGCTGCGAAGATGACCGAGTACCAGCGCGCGCAGGAGGCTCAAGGCATTCGCCAGAGCCTATCGCAAGCCGCTGTCGCCTATCGTCAGGGCCCGGACGCCTTCGGGCAGTTTGTCCAGCAGAACGCGCAGGCGATCCAAGGCGCTGGCATCGACCCGTCGCAAGTCACCTACGAGACGTTCCCGGTGATCGCGGCTGGCCTGACCGGTGCGGCTGAAGCGTTCGAGATGGCGGAGACGCTGGTTCCGGGACCTGCCAAGCCTGCTGATGAATACGGAAGGTATGTAGCGGAGGAAGAGGCCGCAGGTCGTACGCCCATGTCGAGGATCGACTATAAGCGCGCTGGACAGAAAACGACGCGGACCTCTGTTGGGCCGGATGGCAGCGTGACTATTGACGAAAGCTTCGGTGGGGGCGCACCGGAACTGAACGTCGAGCAAGGAAAGAACACCGGCTTCTACATCAGAATGCAGGATTCAAACGAGATCCTCGATCAGTTTGATAGCCAAGGTCTCGACTTCTGGCAGGGGATGGCTGGGAACCTTCCCGGCGGTCTCGGGAATTTCGTGCGCACACCGGAATATCAGAAGTTCGACCAAGCACGCCGAGACTTCATCAATGCGCTTCTGCGTCGGGAATCTGGTGCCGTCATTTCTGTGGAAGAATTCGCAAACGCTGAACAGCAGTATTTCCCTGTTCCGGGAGATAGCCCGGACGTGATGGAGCAAAAGCGCCGCAACCGCATCAATGCGATCGAAGGTATCAAGTTGGGTTCTGGCGGCGGCGCTGACTACGTTGATCAGCGGGAGACGCAGGGCGGCGACAGCGGCCAACCTGAAAAGCCTACAATCGAAATTCCTGATTTCGGCGGCATGACAGACGAAGAGCTTGACGCATGGATTGCAGAAAATGGCCAATGATGCACTAAAAGCAGCTCTTCTTGAGCGAGCTAAGCGGGAGAAGGCCAATCGCGTGTCTGCGAAGGCCCAGCAGCAGGCGGCGCCTCAGGCTGATATGTCGCTCATGGGGCGTTTGAAAGACAACGTGGTTGGCGTTGATGATGGTGTAATGTCGGTTGGGGAGAAGGTCGCGACAGGGCTGAACTCTTTTGCCGAGGCGCTCTCTCTGGGATTGGTTGGAGACGAGGCAAACGCAGCCTTTGACGCCGCTATCGGGCGGGGCGATTACGAGGGTCGGCGCGAGAAATACAGAGCGGATCAGCAGCAGTTTCGGGAGGAGAACCCGAAGACAGCTTTCGCCGTTGATGTAGCGCCAGCGTTTGTCCCCGGTGCTGGGGCCGCGGGCCTCGCCGCGAAAGCTGGCAAGGTTGTGGGCCGTGTGGGTGCTGGCGCCGGACTTGGAGCTGGGGCGGGCGGTCTTTATGGCTTCATGGAGGGTGAGGGGGGTGCTCAGGAGCGCGCCAAGTCTGCGGCTACGGGCTTCGCTCTCGGTGGCTTGTTCGGCGCAGCGGCCCCCAAGATTTCCGACGCGGTTCAGGGGCTGCCAAAGCGTGTGTCTCGGCTGTTTGACAACTCTCAGCAGCGCCCGTCTGTCGGGTCTTTGAAAGCAGCAAAGAATGCGGCGTATGATGCGGTAGACCAGAGCGGCTTTACCTTTCAACCTGACGATATGCAGGCGCTATACCAGCGGGTCAGCGATGCGTTTGACGCCCAAAATTACGTCGAGGAAACGGACAACGCGAGTCGGGCTGTTCTTAAGATCCTTGATCGTCGGCAAGGAACGC
The DNA here is from genome assembly GCF_019801965.1 of Salipiger bermudensis. Taxonomy (GTDB): domain Bacteria; phylum Pseudomonadota; class Alphaproteobacteria; order Rhodobacterales; family Rhodobacteraceae; genus Salipiger; species Salipiger bermudensis_A. Next base: position 18,383 of record NZ_JAHVIA010000007.1, on the reverse strand, counting down.
CGACAACGCTTTCTCAACTCGACAATATCCGAAAGAACCTTTGGTCCCGATACAGCGGGGCGAAGGATCAGCCGCGCATTCTAGATGCGATCGGGCAGATCGATGAGCTTGTTGCAAGCAAGGAGGGGGCGTCCAACTTGATGAGCGCCGCCCGCGCGGCGAATTCGCGATTTGCAAAAGCACAGCTTCTCGAGGACGCCTTTCAAAAAGCCCGCGATCAGACCAGCGCAACAGGGTCCGGTGGGAATATCCTGAATAAGTACCGGCAGGCGGTAACGAGCATCATCAACGACAAGAGGAAGTCGAAGTTCTTCAGTGATGAGGAAATCGGGGTGATGCGCCGGTTTGTCGAAGGCTCTAAGACCGAGAACATTCAGCGCCTCGTCGGGAAGCTGTCGCCAAGTGGGAATGGCCTCATGATGGCGCTTCACATCGTCGGGGGCATGTCCTCTGGGGGCGCCACCTTGCCTCTGATGGGCGTCGGGGCAATGTCGAAAGCGGCAGCAGATCGTGGCGTTCAGCGCGGTGCTGATAACATTCTGGATGTGGTTTCCGGATATCGCCCGGCGAATCCCGCCGCGCCTCAGCTCACCAGAACGCAGGCGGGTCTTATTACAGGCGCAGCGCCCGCAATAGAGAGTGCCAAACGTGGACTGCAAAGATAGCGAAACCGAAAGCAGCGAGCGCGCCTCCAAGCATGCACATGAGCAGCGTTAGAAACGGCGAAATATCCCTGCCCAGATAGAGCAGCAGTCCTGAAATCCAGACGACACTCAGGAACAGGTATGAAGGGCCAGTGCGACCGGTTTCCGTTTCGATCCTGCCAACACGCCGACCGATAGCAATCACTGACAAGACGACAAGGGTGGCGAGAACCGCCACAGGAGCGGCTAGGTAGGGGTCTACTTGGTTCATTCGCTCAAGATAACCACGCCTATGGTTAGCCGCTAGACCATCTCACAAAAATTCACGGGGCCTCCCATGTTCAACACTGTTCCCTCGGGTTCGGGTTTCAACGTGCTGTCCATTGCTGCGCCTATCGCGGCGAAGCGGCAGGAAGAATTCCGCAACCGTCTCGCCAATATGGGCACTCAGCAGGGCGCGGGCAACACGCAAGCGCGAAACAATGCCCTTGCGACCTATGGCGGGCCGACGCGCGCGGCGGCGGCAAGCTATGGCGGCAACGATGTTGCGGCGGGGATCATCGACACGGCATCGGCCCTCGGGGTGGACCCGATCGACCTTGCGACGGCCATCTCATACGAGACAGCCGGAACGTTCGACCCAACCAAAGCCGGCCCGACCACACAGTGGGGTCAGCATCGCGGCCTGATCCAGTTTGGCGAGCCACAGGCCGAACAGTACGGCGTCGATTGGGACAACCCAGTCGGCTCTCAGCTTGGCGCTGACGGGGCCGTAGCGCGCTACCTGCGCGAGAATGGCGTGACCCCAGGCATGGGCCTTCTCGATATCTACAGCACGATCAACGCGGGCGCACCGGGTCTCTACAATCGATCCGATGCGAACAATGGCGGCGCGCCGGGGACCGTGCGCGACAAGGTGGAGAGCCAGATGGCTGGCCACCGTCGAAACGCCGAACGTCTGCTCGGGTCATCCTCCGATCAATCTTTCGACGCTCTGGCATACCTCGGGCTCTAAGAAGGCTTCTCACATGGTGCAAATCTCTCTCGCGGACCTCGGGCTCCGCGCTTTCGACGCGAACGGCTTCACTGTGTCTGGCGCGCTCTGCTACGTCTACGATGCCGGGACGACCACGCCGGTCACGACCTACAGCGACAACGGACTGACGACCCCGCAGACGTTCCCGGTCCCAGCCAATGCGAACGGAGCCTTCCCGGAGATCTACGTCCCGGTCGGTGTCTACAAGGTCGATCTGACGGACGATGAGGGTGCGAGCCTTCCCGGCTTTCCTAAGGACTACCTCCCGATTCCGTTCAGCGCTTATGCCGTCACGGCTCGGACGCGCGAAGAAGTCGCAGCGAGAGCGCTTCAGCTTGAAGATGGCGCAATCATCTGGCTCGGTACTCTGCCGTTTCAGGTGCAGGACGGCGCGACGGTCATCAGCGATATCGCGAATGTTGTTCCGGCTGGTGATGTGTACCCGGATCATTTCGCGGAGAACGCCACGCCGGGCACCACGAACATGACGGCAGCCATCAACTCGGCGGCTGACTACGTGATTTCCCTGACCGGCGAGACGACCGACTACGGGGCAACCCCGACCGCCGAAGTCCACTTCATGGCTGGCTCGACGTATTACCTCGCCAGCACCTTCATCTTGGAGGAAGGCAAGAGCGCCATTCACTTTGTCGGCCACGGCGCACGGCTTGTCACAGACAACTCAAACCCGATGATCCGCATCAATGAAAGCTACATCACGCTCGGCGGCGATGTGGCTGGGTCCACCTTCGTCTCTGGCACGAAGTTCACCGACTTCACGTTCCAGAATACCAATGTTGCCAGCACGTCGAGCCGCTGCATCACGGCAGGCAAGGCGAACGACTGGTATATTGAGCGCTGCCACTTCATCGACTTCTACACCACGCTTGATCTGCACCGCAGCAGCAATCTGCGGCTGAACAACTCGCGCTTCTGGCTCAAGAGCAAGACAGGCTCGGCGCGGACCTTCGTGCGCTTCCAGGGCGTCAATGAGGGCGGCGACACTCTTCCGGGCGGCGGCAACTTCATCCAGCAGTGCGAGTTCATCGGCCTTGCGTCTGACCACACGCTCTTGAGCTCCTGTATCGAGGTCAACAGTTCGGATGGCCTCTACGTCGATTTCTGCCACCTGATCCGCGCACAGAGCGAATTCCTGATCGCGCCGGACGGCACGACGCAGAACAACAAGGTGACGGATATCAAGGTTGCACAGTGCTACATGGATGGCGTCTGCGACCGAAACGTTCAGATCACCGGCAGCGTGGCGGGGGCTGGCAACGGTCTGTATCAGGATATCGAGTTTGACCAATGCCTGTTCCGGGCTGGCTTCATCGGGGCCTATGGCATTCTCATGTCCGTCACCGACGCTGGCGGCTTTGTGTCATCGCAGGGCGGAATTGAGGGCCTGAAGATCAACGCCTGCAAATTCCGACAGCACAACACCGCAGCGATTTCCGTGGCGGGGGCCTCAACCAGCAAGGTACCGGTCATCGGCATGCACATTCAGAACAGCGATTTCCGAGAGAATGACGGGGCGACGAATGTCATCTCTCTGGATTGCACGTCTGTCATGGTGTCTGGGAATGAGTTCGGCGCGGAGATCTCGGCCCCTGGCAGAACCGCGCTGATCAACCTGACCGATGCGGAGAAGCAATCCGCCATCATCTCGGGTAACGACTTTAGCCGTTCGACCTATTCGCAGCGCGCCTGGGAAGTCACCGGGCTATCGACGGACAATCTGTCGGTGTTCGGAAACATCCTCGCGGGCGGAAATGGCGTGTCGATCGACCAGACGTACACCGCGCTCACCAGCAACTACTCGGCGAACCAGATATTCACCTATGATTTCAGCGGAAACAACCAAGCTGTGACGCTGAACACCGAGATTGTAGGGACCGACACCAGCGGCGGGAACAACTACTTCCAGTATGAGTACCGCGTGCTGGCGCGCCGCAATGCGTCCGGTACATCGGCTGTCGTGGCAAAAACGCAGGTGGTCGGCGTGGACACCATCAGCAACAACCAGCGTCCGGTTGACGTGGTCATGCTGAACGGCACCGCGTGGAGTGCGCAGACCTACACCGTTGGCGATCTCGTGACCAATGCGGGGAACGTCTACCTCGTCATCACGGTCACTGGCGCATCGGCAACCGCCCCGACGCACACATCTGGTGCCGCTCTCCTCGATGGCACGACGCGCTTCCTCTACCTCGGGGCTATCAACGCCAACCGGCTCGCGCTGATCGTCTCGGCAGAGAACACCATGTCTGTCCGCTGGGCTGCGCATGTCAGCGCGAAAGGCACGTCATAAGCAGCGCCGCCGCCCGTGCTGGAACATGGGCGACGGCTACCACTGACCGGCCATAGGAGGGCCTGACGATGGGTAAACTCATATTTCGTGACGCCAAGCAGCGTCCGCAATGTTCGGTTTTGTGTCAGCTATGAGGTTCTGGGATGTTCTCGTCGCGCCGGACGACTTCGCGCGCGATCCATACGGCGAGCTAACGAACCAGCTTGGCCATACGATGCTGGGGCTTCTTTCCAGCCTCCTGATCATCTGCGCTTATCGCGAGATCTCCGGGGAGATGCCGTATCGGGTTGTCGTCTTCGGCACGGTGAGCGGCGTCTACGCGGTACTGATCGAGGCGAAGATCCAAGGGTGGAAGCCGGGGGATAGCTGGTTCGACTGGCTGATGGTGTCGCTCGGCAGCGCGGGCGTGCTGTTTCCGCTGAAAGAGGCGGGTATTCACGGAAACCTCACGCTGCTCACCTTCAACCATTCGATCTTGGCGTGGATCTTCTGCGTCTGGGCTGTGGCCCTTGGGTTCCGGGTTGGCAAGAGGGTGAAGCAATGGATCTAGAGCCCGTTCTGAGCGTTTACGGTCCATTGGGTGTCGGCGTTTTGGCGCTTGGCTATGCCATCGTCAAGCTGCACGCGATGTTTATCGCGGTATCGGATGCTAGGCTCTCGGATATGAGAGCGCACTACAAAGAGCGCCTGGAAGACGCCGCCCGCCATCAAGAGCAGACGGCAGAGAACATCAAGACACTGCAAAAGGCTCTCGATGTTTTGGAGGCAACGCGCAATGGCTAGATGGTGGCCCTTTCGCCACAAGACCCCGTCTCAGGTTGCAGAGGAGCTTGAGGAGATGCGGCGTCTTGCGCGCGCCGCACGGGACAGTGCGAACCAGACCAGCAGCCATGCAGAGGAACTGCGCCAGAGGCTTGAGGCTATGGCGCATCGTGAAGACTTGCTGCGCGCTATGGTGCCGCGCCGGGAAGGGACGAACGGAAAGTGATTTACTACCTGAACGAGCTGACGGCGCTTATCGCTGTTCCGCTCCTGCTACTGTGCTTCCGGGGGTTCTGGCCGCACATGTGGCGACTGTGGAAGACCGACGCGCAGAAAGACCGAGCCCTAGCCGCCATGCTTGGCATGGTGATGCTGGTTGACGTGAAAGGCGTGATCCGGATGGCCTATTGGGATCTGTGGCGATCGTACCAGACCGGAGGCCTGCAAAGCCTCGACGGCACACTGATCAATTCCGGGATGAACATGATCGCGTCTGTCGCTGCACTGGCTGGCCTCATGGCGCTTTTCTACAGCATCCCTGACGATGAGCGTCACAAGTACAACTGGTTCACCGCGCCGTTCTATCCCGGCCCGTGCTGGTGGATGAAGTAACATGCGTATCGCGCTCGAATGGCTGTCCTGCGGCATTCATGGAGCGCTTTACGGTGATCGGCGCATGAGCCTCTGCGCGAGAGCATGGCAGCATCGAGAGCACTGGTTCTGGGCTGTCTGGGTGATCGTCTGGGACGCGCTGCTCGGTTGGTATGAGGCGGATCACTGCCGCGCCAGCTTTGAGCGGTGCAGGAAGTGAGCGCGGGCCGGTCGCTACTCCGGCTGCGGGGCGGATTGGCCGGGCGGCGTTCGTACCTGCCCCATATCCCGAATTTTCGCGTGTCTGCTTTCCACGCCGCCGCGCTCGGGAGGATGCACCGGACATATCGCCCCGGCCAGTATGCGCGCCCTGACCTAAATGCACCCACCAGAAGGCGGTTGGTTGCAGGGGCGGGATTCGAACCCGCGACCTCCAGGTTATGAGCCTGGCGAGCTACCTGACTGCTCCACCCTGACAATCGTTAGCGCGTCCCGGAGATTGTCGCCCGCGTGGCTACCCACCTTTGACCCGGCGCTCCGCGCTCTATGCGGATGCTTTCGCAGCGCCGCAACACGTCTGTTCTACCACATCACAGGAGTAAGGCCAATGCAGATCACTGCACGGGTCGCGGCTGAGGTTGCGGCTCACGAAGGGCTTGTGCGCCAAGCCTACAAGGATTCCGTAGCCGTGTGGACCTGGTCGATCGGCATCACCGCCGCCATCGGTCACGAGGTGTCGCGCTACATCAACAACCCGCAGCCGATGAAGCGCTGCCTTGAGGTGTGGGTATGGGTTCTCGAGAAATACGCCGACGATGTTCTGCGCGCCTTCTCCGGCCATGAACTGACCGAGGCGCAATTCGCCGCCGCTCTCAGCTTCCACTACAACACCGGGGCCATCGGGCGCGCCTCGTGGGTCGAGCGCTGGAAGGCTGGTGATATTGCAGGCGCGCGCAAGGCGTTCATGAACTGGAAGAAGCCCGCCGAGATCATCCCGCGCAGGCAGGCAGAGCGTGACCTGTTCTTCAATGGCAAGTGGTCTGGCGACGGCCATGTGACCGAATACACCCGGGTCACGGCATCCTACACGCCGGTTTGGTCCAGCGCGCAGCGCGTCGATATCCGGCCAGCGCTGGCGGAGATCTACGACGCCCCTGCGGCGGCAAAGCCTGTCACCCCTCCGGCCACGTCTGGCGCGTTCGCCGCGATTATCTCGGCGCTTCTCAGCATCTTCCGAAAGGACAAGGCATGATCGAGATCATCCGAAAGCCGCAAGTGCAGGGCGCGCTTCGGCACCTCCTGACGAGCATGGGGCCGCTGCTCGCTGCGCACGGCATCACGACCGACGCTTACTGGCAGGGCGTGGTCGGCATCTTCATGGCGCTTCTGGGATTCTGGCTCAGCGTCACCGCGCCGGAGAAGAAGCAATGATTGCCGTCCCAAGGTGGGCGCGCTGGACGCTTTCCGTCGCCGCACTCATCGCAGCCGCGTTCCTCGCCGGGCAGTGGAAAGAGCGCCAAAGCATCAAGGCGAAATCCGCAGAGGATCGCTTCGAGAATATCGAAACCGGAAACGAGATCAGGAGCGAAACCGATGCGCTTGATGATGACAGTCTTGGTCGTGAGCTTGATGACCGCCTGCGCTCCTCTGGGGAGTGACGCCTTGTTTAAGGATGTGAGCCAGCGCCCGCCAGATGCGCGGGCTGAAACTGTCTCCGCTCTGAAAGCCGACCCGGCCTTTGGGCGCTGGGTTATCTATCAAGATCGCCTCTGCGATGAATTTGGGTGTGTGAAATGAAAATCGGGCTTGGGCTTGGCATCACTGGCACGGGATCGGCTGGCGAGCCGCCCGTAATCACGGCAACCTCCGCGCCGACTATGGCCGCGCTGGATGATAGCCAGACGCCATCGGACGGATTCACGGCTGGCAGCTACCAATCGAGCGAGGGCACAATTTCCTCGGCTGTGGTGGCGTATCTCGTCAACGGCTCACCGCAGGCCGGCACGTTCGACCTGACAGCAGGTGACGTGGTTTCCGCGACCGAGACCGTGACCGACAGCGCGGCGAACGAGCGCGTGTTCTCGACGGGCTCCGTTGTCGTGACGCCCTCTGTCGCGCTGGCGAACAGCGTTGTTCCGGCCATCAGTGGGACACCTGAGATTGGCCAGACGCTCAGCGTGTCAGATGGAACGTGGACCGGATCGGCATCGCGCACCTACGGCTACCAGTGGACGCGAGACGGCGCAAACATCGACGGCGCGACGGCGAACACCTACACGCTCGTTGCCGCCGATGATGGGGCGGATATCGGATGCACTGTCACGGCTGATGATGGGTTCACCACGGTTCCGGCTGATGCTGTCGCGGTTGCTGTGACCTACGCTGCGCCTGTGGCCTCTGGCGCGCTGCCAGATCGCACATATGACCAGAACACCGGCGTTCAGACCGTTGATGCCTCCGGCGACTTTACCGGCTCGGTTGGCGGCACATGGTCGGTCAGCGGCGCAAGCGCAAGCATCGATCAGTCTGGCGTGGTCTCGATCCCGACAAGCGCCACGCTCTCGGCTGTTACTGTCACCGTGGCCTACGCCAACTCCGGCGGCTCTGACAGCAGCGCGTTCAGCGTGACCGTGAATGCTGAGGCTCCGGCGGGTGACAACATCCTCCTGTTCGTGGCGGGTCAATCCAACGCTCGTGTTGCGGGCAACAGCTCTGCAACGCCGCCGACAAAATACACAGACGGCTCGCTCGGCAATGTGCAGATCCTCGTGCGCGATGAGACCGGCACGGTGATGGAGCAGATCGCCGCAGCGACATTCCAGACCTACGATGTGACCTCGAATGCTGACCCTGACAACACGCTTACCGCGTGGGGCTCGGAGGCCGAGTTCATCTACCAGCTGCGGCAGGCTGGCGAGACGCGGACGGTCTACGTGGTCAAGGAGGCCGTGAACGGTCAGAACCTGTTCGAACAGTGGAATCCGGCCACCAGCAACGACAAGTTCGACTACCTGGAGGCCAAGGCAGCGCGGGCACGCGCACTTGTCCCGGCTGGCTTCGGCGACGAGTACCTGATCTGGAACCAAGGCGAGGCCGACGCGAATGTCGGCGCAGGCCCGAGCGGGGACGGAACGGCGGCAGATAGCTACAACACCAACTTCACCGCGTGGTTCACGGCGCTGCGCTCGCGCGTCACAAGCTCGGCGTTCGTCATCGTGCAGCGCATCCGCCCGCTTGGATATGATGCTGGCGATGGCGTGACCACCGAGGCGGGCTGGCCGCGCGCCTGGACAATCCGAGAGGCGCAGATCGCCGTGCCGATTGCTGACGGCAACGCCACCACGATCGACACCGACTTCATCCCGTCAAACTTCGGGCTGATCCACCCGGCGGAGCCGTGGACGGAGGGCATGGGCCTGCGCAGCTACGCGGCGGTGGCTGGCACATACGACGCAACCTACGGCGCGATCACGGATACCACGCCGAACGCCTTCACCTTCACCGATCAGACGGACGTGACACCCTCAAGCGTGATCCTATCCAACGCGCTCCTTATCGGAGGCATTGAACGTCGGTCGGCGGTCACGGTATCCGGCGGCGAGTTCCGCACGCTTAACAGCCTGAACGGCGACAGCGTGGTGAGCGATTGGGCCACATCGGGCTTTGTGGACAAGTTCCAGAAAATCCAGATCCGACAGACCGCTTCCGGGAGCACCAGCACCGCGACCTCTGCGACGGTAACGATCGGCGGAGTGTCGGACACTTGGACAGTCACAACCTATGCCAGCGCGCCGTCGTTCGAGGCTGAGACGCAGGCCTTCATTGATCAGGTGTCGGCCAACGGTGGCGGAACGATTGCCGGTGCTGATGCGACCGCGCTCAACGACTTCTACGTGGCGGCGAAGGCGACGACGTGGTGGTCGAAGGTCATCAAGCTCTATCCCCGCCTGGGGGATGAGGTGGCTTCGCGCCTCGACCTAAAGGGCCAAAGCCTGAGCCTGCTCGATGACTTCGCCGACCCCGGCGACGAATGGGTTTGGTCTGCGGCAAGCGGCTGGACCGGCGGCGGAGGGGCTGGTGTGGGTGCAACCGGTGGCCTCGATATGCGAGTGAACCCGTCCACCGAGCTTCCGCAGAATGACGCCACGGTCATGGTGTTCTACTCGGCACTTGCCTCCGGTACGCAGACCGAGTTGAACGCTGCCAACAGTACGACAGAGGTAAGCGGCTCTGAGCTATTCCTGCGCATCGTGAACAACGGCGCGGCGCGGTATCGCCTCAACTCCGGCGGCAACACATCCGTGACCTCTGGCACGCTTCCTACTGATGTGGGAATGCGGGCTATTGTTCGTAGTGGAGCGTCGGCAATTGCCCTGCACGGCGCTGACGGTACGGAGATCCACAGCGCAACAACCGCGTCTGCGACAACGGCAGAGAACAAGCTGCACATCGGCAACCGATACGGCACTTACTCGGATGCTCAGATCTTCGGGGCAGGGGCCGCTAACTCCGCGCTCTCGGCGGCAGAGCTCACGTCGCTGGCGACGATCTACGGCGATCTCCTGACGGCCTTCGCCCCGTGATCGAGGACGCTGCGCTAATGAGGGAGCGTCTGGCTGTGGACGCTCCCCGGATGACACTTCTCGTGCTGGTGCTATTCCTGCGCCGCAATGGGGCCGTTTACCCGCATAGCGCCGTCTCAGATCACATCTACGAGGCGACGGGGAAAGACCCCAGCATGGACGCGATGCGGATCGCTGTCAGGCGCGCACGGTCGGTGATCGCTCGCGCTGGCTGGCCGGTGATGATCCGCACGGCATACGGTATCGGTTACAGCGTGACGTGGCCGCACGGCTGGACGATGCCGCAGGCGGGCGGTAATGCCATGCCATGCGCCGAGGACACTTTGCCTACCTCACATGCGCCTGCGGGCGACACACGGTCCTGATAATGGCCGACCTGCCGCGCTCCGACAGGGACGCGACAGGCTGGGTGATGACCGACCACGCCTTGGCACGCCTCAGGTGCTCAACCTGCGGGCGGGTAGGGCGTCCCGCTGAAGTGCGATTTGGATGGTCGGCGGGGATGCCTGAGAGGGGTTAGGTGGATCAAATGTCCGGGCAGAGCTGGTCATAATATTCTAGGCCCTTCTTGGTCAGGCCGTATCCGGCTCCTGCCACTTGCCCATCCTCATTGAACAGGCCCCTGCTGAAATAGCAGAAGCCTCGATCGGTCAGGTCGCGAAGAAGGGCCCGCGCCATGTCTTTGGTGATCCAGTCGTTGGTGAACCACGAAAGCCCCCAGCAGGTTTCGAGCGGGCCGAAGCTGCCGCCGCTTTCCGCCATCTGCTGAATGATGTGTCGGTCAAGGAACGCTTTAACGGCGGGGTATGTGCTATCCATTTGCTCTGCCATGGTGCCTCCGGGGCTAGTTGAGGTTTTTCTCAGTTTCCAAAGTCGGATGTAACGCATTGAATCTCAGTGCGGCGCGGCAGGGTGCGTTTCCAGCGCATGCGGTTGGAATCTCGGCGTTCGAGGAGACCTATCGGGTGCGCCACGTCTGAAAACAGCCGTTTCAAGATTCACGATGCGTTTTCGCTTTGTCCGTTGAAACGTTTGGCCTAGTTCCGTTGATTCTATTGGCATTTTCCAGACTATCCTCAACCACCTCTATGGCGGCATGGACGAACCTGAGCTCAAGATCATCGACGTGTTCATCTGCAAACTCCGCAAGAAGCTGAGCGAGGCCACGGGCGACGAGAACTATATCGAAACGGTCTGGGGCCGGGGCTACGTGCTGCGCGATCCCGAGCCACGATCCGAAGAGCCGCCCGCCATGGCCGCCTCCGCCTGAGCGGCTGGACGCCGCCGGTCTCGCGCCCTAAACCATCCGGCAGATGGCTGAACGACGGGGGCCCGAGATGGCAGAGCAGGCGGCAGGCGAGAGCGCGCGCGAGATTGCGGTCGACGCGCTGAGCGAGAATCAGGCGCAGGCCGAGCTTGCGCGGCTGGCGGAGCTCTTGGCGCAGGCCAACCGCGCCTACCATACCGAGGACGCGCCCGAGATCAGCGATGCGGAATACGACTCGCTGAAGCGCCGCAACCTTGAGATCGAAGAGCGTTTCCCGGAGCTGAAACGCGAGGATAGCCCGAGCGAGCAGGTCGGAAGCGCGCTGGCCGAGGGCTTTGGCAAGATCCGCCACGCGCAGCGCATGATGTCGCTGTCGAACGCCTTCGATGATGACGAGGTGCGCAGCTTCGATCGCGGCATCCGCCGCTATCTCGGCCTGGATGACGCAGCGCCGCTGCCCTTCACCGCCGAGCCCAAGATCGATGGGCTGTCGCTCTCGCTGCGCTACGAAAACGGCGTTCTGATCCAGGCGGCAACGCGGGGCGATGGCGCCACCGGCGAGAACGTTACCGCCAATGCCCGCACCATCGACGACATTCCGCAACAGCTCGACGGCGCGCCGGAGCTGCTCGAGGTGCGCGGCGAGGTCTATATGAGCCACGCCGATTTCGAGTCGCTGAACCAGCGGCAGGAGGCCCGCGGCGGCAAGCCCTTCGCCAACCCGCGCAATGCCGCCGCCGGCTCGCTGCGCCAGCTCGACCCCGAGATCACCCGCGCGCGCCCGCTGAAATTCTTCGCCTATGCCTGGGGCGAGCTCTCGGCGCCGCTGGCCGAAACCCAGATGGGGGCGATCCAGCGCCTCGCCGCGCTCGGCTTCCAGACCAACCCGCTGACACGGCTCTGCGACGGCCCGCAGGAGATGCTGGATCACTACGCCTCGATCGAGGAGCAGCGCGCGACGCTGGGCTACGACATCGACGGCGTGGTCTACAAGGTCAACGATCTCGCGCTGCAGGCAAGGCTCGGCTTCCGCTCGACCACGCCCCGCTGGGCCATCGCCCACAAGTTCCCCGCCGAGCTCGCCTGGACGCGGCTCGAGGCCATCGACATCCAGGTCGGGCGCACCGGCGCGCTCTCGCCGGTCGCGCGGCTCACCCCGGTGACCGTTGGCGGCGTGGTGGTGTCGAACGCCACGTTGCACAATGAGGACTACATCGCCGGCCGCGATGCCAGCGGGACCCCGATCCGCGATGGCAAGGACATCCGCGTCGGTGACTGGGTGCAGGTCTACCGCGCCGGCGACGTGATCCCGAAGATCGCCGATGTCGACCTGTCGAAGCGTCCGGACGATGCCGTGCCCTATGCCTTCCCCGAGACCTGCCCGGAATGCGGCTCCGAGGCAATCCGCGAGGAGGGTGATGCCGTTCGCCGCTGCTCCGGTGGTCTCATATGTCCGGCGCAAGCGGTTGAAAAGTTGAAACATTTCGTCTCTCGCGCCGCGTTCGACATCGAGGGGCTTGGCGCCAAGCAGGTGGATCAGTTCTACCGCGATGGCTGGGTCTCGGAGCCGGCAGAAATCTTCACGTTAAGAGAGCGTTACGGCTCGGGCTTGCAGCAGCTGAAGAACCGCGAGGGCTGGGGCGAGAAGAGCGCGAAGAACCTCTTCGATGCGATTGACGAGAAACGTAAAATCGAGCTTGGAAGGGTGATCTTCTCGCTTGGCATTCGCCATGTCGGCGAGGTCGTCGCCAATGATCTCGCGCGCCACTACCTGGGCTGGCAGGCGCTGATTTCGGCTGTCGATACGGCGCGCCCCGCCGCGGAGCGCTATCGCCGCGCCGAACAGGCGGTCGAGGCCGAGCGCATGGCCGCCAAGGCCGAGGGGCGCCGCGCCCGGCTCAAGGAGATCCGCGATGCCGCCTGGGCTGAGGATCCGGCGGTCTCGCCGGAGGCGCGCGCCGCGTGGGACGATCTCGTGGGCGTCGATGGCATCGGTCAGATCGTCGCGGTTTCGCTTGTCACCTCACTGGGGCAAGAGGCCGAGCGCGCCTCTATCGACCGGCTGATCGCGCAGCTCAACGAGATCGAGGCGCCCGAGCGCCCCGCCACTGAGGGCAGCCCGGTGGCCGGCAAGACCGTGGTCTTCACCGGCAGCCTCGAGAAGATGACCCGCGCCGAGGCCAAGGCGCGGGCCGAGGCCCTGGGGGCCAAGGTTTCCGGCTCGGTCAGCAAGAAGACCGACATCGTCGTCGCCGGCCCGGGCGCCGGCTCCAAGGAGGCCAAGGCCAAGGAGCTCGGCGTCGAGCTGATGGACGAGGACGCCTGGCTGGCGCTGATCGGGGGCTGAGCCGATGAGCCAGAGGCCCGAAGCCCTCTGGGCGCTCTTCGCCGAGCTCAAGACGCTGGACGGGGTCGGGCCGAAGACCGCGCAGGCGCTTGAGGGGCTCGACATCGTGGCGCCGCGCGACCTGCTCTTCACCCTGCCGCACGGGGTCATCGACCGGCGCCCGCGCGAAACGGTCGAGGGCGCGAACCTGCCGGGGGTGGTCACCGTCGAGGTCACCGTCGGGCGCCACATGAAGCCGGCGCAGAAGGGCCGGCCCTATCGCATCCACGTGGAGGATGCGCAGACGAGCTTCCAGCTGATCTTCTTCCACGGCCGATCGGACTATCTCGGGCGGGTGCTTCCGGAGGGATCGCGACGCATCGTCTCGGGCCGGGTCGAGCTCTTCGACGGGATGGCCCAGATGGTCCACCCGGACCACATCCTGCCGCCCGAGGAGGCCGCGAGCCTGCCCTCCTTCGAGCCGGTCTACCCGCTCACCGCGGGCGTGACGCAGAAGCTCATGGCGCGGGCCAGCGCCGATGCGCTCGCCAAGGCGCCGGAGCTCGACGAGTGGATCGACGGGCCCCTGAAGGCGCGCGAGGGCTGGCCCGACTGGCGCGCGGCGCTGGAGGCGGCGCATGCGCCGGAAGGGGCCGGGGCGCTGTCGCCGGCGGCACCGGCGCGGGCGCGGCTGGCCTATGACGAGTTGCTGGCGCATCAGCTGACCCTGGGGCTGGCGCGGGTGCATCGCCGCAAGGGCAAGGGGCGGGTCACGCGCGGCGATGGGGCATTGCGGCGCAAGGTCCTGGCGGCGCTGCCGTTTCGTCCGACCGGTGCGCAGATGCGCGCGATGGACGAAATCGCCGAGGACATGGCGGGCGCGGAGCGGATGAACCGGCTGCTGCAGGGCGATGTGGGGGCCGGCAAGACGCTGGTGGCCTTCATGGCGCTGCTGGTCGCCGTCGAGGCTGGCGGGCAGGGCGTGATGATGGCGCCGACCGAGATCCTTGCGCGGCAGCATCTCGAGGGGCTGCGGCCCTTGGCCGAGAGCGCCGGTGTGGTGGTCGAGATCCTCACCGGGCGCGACAAGGGCTCGGAGCGCAAAGCCAAGCTCGCGGCGCTGGAGCGCGGCGATATCCAGATCCTCGTGGGCACCCATGCGGTCTTCCAGGCCGACGTCGCCTTCCGCGACCTGCGGCTCGCGATCGTCGACGAGCAGCATCGCTTCGGCGTGCGGCAGCGGCTGGAGCTCGGCCGCAAGGGGGCCGGCGCGGATGTCCTGGTGATGACGGCGACGCCGATCCCGCGCAGCCTCTCGCTGGCGCAATATGGCGACATGGATGTCTCGGTGCTCGACGAGAAGCCGCCCGGGCGCAAGCCGATCCGCACCGCGCTGGTCTCGGCCGAGCGCATGCAGGAGGTGGTCGAGCATCTCGTGCAAGCGGTGGCCGAGGGGCGGCAGGCCTATTGGGTCTGTCCGCTGGTCGAGGAGAGCGAGGTGGTCGATCTGACCGCCGCCGAGGAGCGCTTCAAGCGGTTGCGCGCGGTGCTGGGTGAGGGCGTGGTGGGCCTCGTGCATGGCCAGATGCCGCCGGCGGAGAAGGACGCGGCGATGGCGCGCTTCGTGGCCGGCGAGACGCTGGTTCTGGTGGCGACCACGGTGATCGAGGTCGGGGTCAACGTGCCCAACGCCACGATCATGGTGATCGAACGCGCCGAGTGGTTCGGGCTGGCGCAGCTGCACCAGCTGCGCGGGCGCGTGGGCCGGGGCGAGGGCGACAGCACCTGCCTGCTGATGTACCAGCCCCCTCTGGGCGAGGCCGGCATGAAGCGGCTCAAGACACTGCGCGAGACCGAGGACGGCTTCCGGATCTCGGAGGTCGATCTCGAGATGCGCGGCGCGGGTGACCTGATCGGCACGGCGCAATCGGGCCTTCCGCGCTTCAAGGTGGCCGATCTCGAACATCAGTCCGGACTGATGGCGATGGCGCAGAGCGATGCGCGCACGCTGCTGGCCGAGGATCCGACGCTGGAGAGCCCGCGCGGGCGGGCCGCGAAGATGCTGCTCTGGCTGATGCGGCAGGACGAGGCGATCCGGCTGATCTCGGTCGGGTAGGGCCGCGCTGCTCGCCGATGTTCTCATTTTGTTCAATCCTCCGTCTCGCGGAATATCAAGGGCTTACCTGATATATCCCGGGGTGTTCCGCCTGATGTTCACAAATGTTCTCAGAAAGTTCTTTACAGAACGTTTCGCGTATGAGAACAAAGTGGCAACAAGATTGAGAACAGGGATCGAGACCATGATTGATACGCTTCGCAAGGTTCTTTCGCGCACCGACAACACGCTGATCCATGACATGATCGGCGGCGTTTCCCTAGTCGTCATCCTGATGGGGGCGCTGCACCTGCCCGG
Source organism: Salipiger bermudensis (assembly GCF_019801965.1). GTDB lineage: Bacteria > Pseudomonadota > Alphaproteobacteria > Rhodobacterales > Rhodobacteraceae > Salipiger > Salipiger bermudensis_A. The sequence goes on along the minus strand of NZ_JAHVIA010000007.1, from coordinate 2,450 downwards.
TTTCTGACAGTTTCTGCCTGCGGTCTTTCCGGTCGGCCCGGTCCGCGTGTCATCTGTCCCCGATGCGCGGCGGCTGTCCCCGCCTGATGCTCTACTGCCTGGGAGCGATGGCCGGTCCGACCCTCGATAAGACACGCCACTGACCGCCGCCTCCATGTCCCCCGGAGCGCGGCGGTTTTTTCTTTTTCGAGGGGGAGAGAAGGGGCGAGACTGCCCCCGCCGGCCTAAGGCGCGAGGGCTTCAGGCGCTTTGGGCCTCGGCGGCCTGGGTCGCGGCCTCGGTGGCGGCGTCGAGCGCCAGAAGGATCGAGGCGTGGCGGTTTTTGTAGGCCTGTGCCGGACGCAGCACCTCGAGCTCTTCGAACGGCGCCGGCGGGGGCGGGCCATCCTCCTTCAGCATGGCGCGCAGCGCGTCGCGCGCCGCGGCGATCTCGGTCGGGCTGCGGCCGATGATGGCATCGCCCACCACCGCGGCGGAGGCCTGGCCGAGGGCGCAGGCCTTCACGTCCTGCGCGTAGTCCGACACCACGCCATCGCTCATCTTCAGATCGACCGTCACGGTGGAGCCACAGAGCGGCGAGCGTTTCTTGACGCTGGCATCGGGCGCTTCGAGCCGGCCGGTGCGCGGGATGTCCGCCGCGAGGGCGAGGATGCGCTGCGAATAGAGCTTGATGAGGTCGGTCTCGGCGGACATGGCTTTCCCTTTCCGGTCTTGTCTCCTAGATAGGGGCTGATTTCCCGGCTGCAAAAGGATTTTTGCCCCATGAGCTTCGATCCCGAGACTTTGGTCTACGATGCCAAGGGCCTCATTCCCTGCATCGCGCAGGAGGCGGAGACCGGCGAGGTGCTGATGATGGCCTGGATGAACGCCGACGCGGTGGCGCGCACGCTGGAGAGCGGCCGGGTGACCTACTGGTCGCGCTCGCGGTCTTCGTTCTGGGTCAAGGGTGAGAGCTCGGGCCACGTGCAGGAACTGGTGGAACTGCGGGTCGACTGCGACCGCGATTGCCTCCTGGCGCTGGTGCGTCAGACCGGGCCGGCCTGCCACACCAATCGCCGCTCGTGCTTCTATACCGCGCTGCGGGACGGGGACGAGGTGGAGATCATGGCGCCGATGGCGGAGTGACCGCGCAGCGCTGATTGCCCGGCGGTATGTCGGGTGAGGAGGGGTTTGGGGGCGCTGCCCGGCTGTTGATTGCACTGGGCGTCCGTTCGCTGCAATCCCGCCGTTCGAGCTTCCCTTCCCCACAGGTCGTCGCGGTTGGCTGGGCGCCCGGCCACAAACTGACCTTACCTCACGTCATCGAGGCTGTGCTAATCTCACCCTGTGGGACTAAGGGCGTCAAGTGTTCCGCATGGTGCGGGTAAAGCATCGGGTCCCCTTTTTCGGGGAGGATACGGATGCCACGCTACATAACTACCGGTAACTACACGCAGGCCGCCGCAAATGGGATGTTGGCCCATCCAAGCGACCGCGGTGCGGCTACTGGCGCGCTAGTCGAGGCCGCTGGCGGCACAATGGAGGTCTTCTACGCCACCACTGGCCTGAACGACTTCACTATCATTGCGACTGCCGATGACGTCACCGACATTATCGCGTCTTTGATTGTCGCCGGGGCCTCCGGCGCGGCCCGCAATCTACAGACGCAACGCGCCTTCACGTCGGAGGAACTTCTAGCAATGCAAAAGAAGGCTGGCGACCTTGTGACGGCCTATTCTTCGCCGGCCTGAGTCCGGCTCATCGCTTCCGCTCGGGGCGCGGCAAGCGCGGCCCGAGCTTAAGGGATTAAGCTTCTGCTGTTGCTCGAAGTGGAACTTCCGATTGGGTCGGACCTGAAAAAGTCTTTGAAGCGATCCTCGGGATCAGTTCGTTGGCATCATCAGATGGGCATAAGGTGTACCCGGCCACATGACCCAAGGCTCGCCCGCGTTCTCCGGGACTTCCGTCGGATAGCTGTCTAGCAGTGGCTTTGCACCGGAGCCAAGAAGCATAACGTGAGGCCCGGTAACGACCCAATGGTTATCAGAAGTCTCGCTCTCGGCGTACGGATCGGTGTTGCTCGCGCCTTCGTCGCCCAGCAACATGTAGACGAAGCCGAGCGTTTCCGGAGGGTCTTCATTCATCATCCAGGATTGGAGAAAGCTCATGGCCTCTCCATCCGCGCACATTGGGTTTGTGCCAGGATACATGCACGTCCATCCGTTGGTACCTTCGCGCAGCACTTGCATATCACCGCTTTCGGTGGGGTTCAGAATGACCTGCTCCCCATAGAGTCCGCGTTTATGAGTTAGCTCTGTTCAGGGTTTGGTCCTCTACTGACCGTTGGTGATGCTCCCACGGGGTGAGCCCGTCGAGGCTCGTGTGGGGGCGGTGATGGTTGTAGTCGTTGCGCCAGCCGGCGATCAACTCGTGGGCGTGGCGCAGATTGGCGAACAGGTGCTCGTTCAGGC
>NZ_JAHVIA010000006.1 GCF_019801965.1 Salipiger bermudensis | reverse complement strand
GGCGAGGCGTCCTTCGTGCCGATGCCATCCGCCGCAGGTGCACACGGCACCTTCAGCATCGATGCCGATGGCCACTGGACCTACCAGCTCGACAATTCCCAACCGGCGGTGCAGGCGCTGACCTCCGGCGGCGGCCAGCTCACCGATACGGTGACGGTCTCGACGCTCGACGGCACGACGCAGCAGATCACCGTGACGATCAACGGCACCGACGACGGCGCGCAGGTCACCGGTACCCCGGTCGGCACGGTCACCGAAGACACCCGCCTCACCACCTCCGGCAAGCTCGACGTCACCGATCCCGACGCGGGGGAGGCGTCCTTCGTGCCGATGCCATCCGCCGCAGGTGCACACGGCACCTTCAGCATCGATGCCGATGGCCACTGGACCTACCAGCTCGACAATTCCCAACCGGCGGTGCAGGCGCTGACCTCCGGCGGCGGCCAGCTCACCGATACGGTGACGGTCTCGACGCTCGACGGCACGACGCAGCAGATCACCGTGACGATCAACGGCACCGACGACGGCGCGCAGGTCACCGGCACGCCGGTCGGCACGGTCACCGAAGACACCCGCCTCACCACCTCCGGCAAGCTCGACGTCACCGATCCCGACGCGGGGGAGGCGTCCTTCGTGCCGATGCCATCCGCGGCGGGTACGCACGGCACCTTCAGCGTCGATGCCGATGGCCACTGGACCTACCAGCTCGACAATTCCCAACCGGCGGTGCAGGCGATGGGTCCGACCGATCACCTGACCGACAAGATAACAGTCTCGACCCTCGACGGCACCACCCGTGACATCACGGTGACGATCAACGGCACCGACGACAACCCGGTGGTGACCAGCGGGACCAATCCGCGGCTGGGCGGGCTCGGTGCAGTCAAGGAAGACGGTGCGCCGGGCGAGGTCGTCGATCTCTACATGCGCAACGTGCTCCATCACCTGACCAACAGCGGCACGCTGACGGCGACAGACATCGACAATCCGCAGGGCGATCTGAGCTGGCATCTCGTCGGCAACGGGCAGGGCAGCCACGGCACGCTGAGCCTCGATCCGCAGGGCCACTGGGTCTACACGCTCGACAACACCGACCCGCTCATCCAGCGCCTGCCGGAGGGGACCGCGCGCAGCGAGACCTTCCAGGTCGAGGTGACCGACGGCGCGGGCGGCAGCAGCCGGACGATGGTCTATATCAAGATCGAAGGCACGAATGATGCGCCGGTGATCTCGCTGCAGGCCGGCGACAGCGATCATGGCGCGGTGACCGAGGACACCGCGCGCGCGACGGTAACCGGCAGTCTGACAGGCACCGATGTCGATGTGCATGCAGCGGCACCGGGCAGTGCGGCAGGGCATCTTGTCACCTCGAGCAGCACCGAGACGGTGACCTGGGCGGTGGACCCGGGCACGCCGGGGACCTATGGTACGCTGAGCGTGGACCAGAGCGGTCGGTGGAGCTACACGCTCGACAACGGCAACCCGGCGGTGCAGGCGCTGGCGGCAGGCCAGCTCGAGCATGAGCACTTCACGGTGACCGCGACCGACCCGCACGGCGCCGTGGCGACACATACCGTGACCATCGACGTGACCGGCACGAATGACGGCGCCGTGATCACCGGCGGAACCGGGGCGGTGACGGAGGACAATGCACTCACCGGCGGCAACCTGACCACCGGTGGCACGCTGGCGATCACCGATCCGGACGCGGGCGAGGCGGCGTTCACGCCGGTGACGGCGGGTGCCGGGAGCTACGGCAGCTTCACGCTGGATGCGCAGGGCCACTGGACCTACACCGCCGACAACGCACAGGCAGCGATCCAGGCCCTCGGGCCGAACAGCGCGCCGCTGACCGACACGCTGACGGTGACCAGCGTCGACGGGACCAGCCATGTGCTCACCGTCACCATCTCCGGCACCAACGATGCGCCGGGGCTGACAGCAACCACGGCCTCTGCGACGGAAGACGGCGCGCAGGTGACCGGCACCCTGCCGGGCACCGATGTGGATACGGGCGACAGCCTGAGCTACGCGGTGACGGGCGCGACGCCGGCGGGCTTCACGCTGGATCCGGACGGCAGCTGGCGCTTCGATCCTTCGAACGCGGCCTATCAGTCGCTGGCGGAGGGCCACGGTCTTCCGGTGCAGGTTGCGGTGAGCGTGACCGACAGCACCGGCGCCACGACGGCGTCGACGCTGACGATCACGGTGACGGGCACCGACGATCAGCCGGTGGTGGCCGGCGCCGTGACGCTGCCGGGCGGGCCCGAGGACCAGACGCAGGTGATCACGGCGGCGCAGCTGCTGGGCCGGACGACGGATGTGGACGTGGGCGACGTGCTGTCGGTGTCGGGTCTCCCGGTGGCGGATCACGGCACCTTCTCGCAGAATGCCGGCGGCAGCTTCACCTATCATCCCGAGCCGAACTACAACGGCCCGGTGGCGATCAGCTACGCGGTGACGGACGGCACGGGGCCGAGCGTTCCGGCCACCGCGTCGATGGTGCTGAGCCCGGTGGGCGACCCGGCGGTGATCACCGGTGGCACCGGGGCGGTGACGGAGGATCTGCATGTTACCGGTGGCAACCTGACGACCGGCGGCACGCTTGGGATCACCGATCCCGATGCGGGCGAGGCGGCGTTCACGCCGGTGACGGCGGGTGCCGGGAGCTATGGCCGCTTCACGCTGGATGCGCAGGGCCACTGGACCTACACCGCCGACAACAGCCAGACGGCGATCCAGGCCCTCGGGCCAAACAGCGCGCCGCTGACCGACACGCTGACGGTGACCAGCGTCGACGGGACCAGCCATGTGCTCACCGTCACCATCTCGGGCACCAATGACGCGCCGGGGCTGACAGCAACCACGGCCTCTGCGACGGAAGACGGGGCGCAGGTGACCGGCACCCTGCCGGGCACCGACGTGGATACGGGCGACAGCCTGAGCTACGCGGTGACGGGCGCGACGCCGGCGGGCTTCACGCTGGATCCGGACGGCAGCTGGCGCTTCGACCCTTCGAACGCAACGTATCAGTCGCTGGTGGAGGGCCAGGGTCTGCCGGTCCAGGTTGCGGTGAGCGTGACCGACAGCACCGGCGCCACGACGGCGTCGACGCTGACGATCACGGTGACGGGCACCGACGATCAGCCGGTGGTGGCCGGCGCCGTGACGCTGCCGGGCGGGCCCGAGGACCAGACGCAGGTGATCACGGCGGCGCAGCTGCTGGGCCGGACGACGGATGTGGACGTGGGCGACGTGCTGTCGGTGTCGGGTCTCCCGGTGGCGGATCACGGCACCTTCTCGCAGAATGCCGGCGGCAGCTTCACCTATCATCCCGAGCCGAACTACAACGGCCCGGTGGCGATCAGCTACGCGGTGACGGACGGCACGGGGCCGAGCGTTCCGGCCACCGCGTCGATGGTGCTGAGCCCGGTGGGCGACCCGGCGGTGATCACCGGTGGCACCGGGGCGGTGACGGAGGATCTGCATGTTACCGGTGGCAACCTGACGACCGGCGGCACGCTTGGGATCACCGATCCCGATGCGGGCGAGGCGGCGTTCACGCCGGTGACGGCGGGTGCCGGGAGCTATGGCCGCTTCACGCTGGATGCGCAGGGCCACTGGACCTACACCGCCGACAACAGCCAGACGGCGATCCAGGCCCTCGGGCCAAACAGCGCGCCGCTGACCGACACGCTGACGGTGACCAGCGTCGACGGGACCAGCCATGTGCTCACCGTCACCATCTCGGGCACCAATGATGCGCCCGTGGTGACCAGCGGGCCGAATGCGTTGCTGGGCGGGCTCGGCGCGGTGCGGGAAGACGGCGCGCCGGGTGAGATTCTCCAGGCACATCTGCATAGCGGCACCTACCAGGTGTCCAACAGCGGCACGCTGACGGCGACAGACGTCGACAATCCACAGGGCGATCTGAGCTGGCATCTCGTCGGCAGCGGGCAGGGAAGCCACGGCACGCTGAGCCTCGATCCGCAGGGCCACTGGACCTACACGCTCGACAACACCGATCCGATCATCCAGCGTCTGCCGGAGGGGGCCGCGCGCAGCGAGACCTTCCAGGTCGAGGTGACCGACGGCGCGGGAGGTAGCGCCCGCAGCCGGATCTTCATCAATATCGAGGGCACGAACGACGCGCCGGTGATCTCGCTCAAGGCCGGGGACAGCGACCACGGCGCGGTGACGGAAGACGCGCGCAGCACCACGGTCTCGGGCTCGCTGACGGGCACGGATGTCGACGCGCGCACCTCGGCTCCCGGCAGTGCCGGAGGGCATCTGGTCACGGCAGGCCGCGATGGCGAGATGGTGAGCTGGGCGGTGGACCCGGGCACGCCGGGGACCTATGGCACGCTGAGCGTGGACCAGAGCGGTCGGTGGACCTACACGCTCGACAACGGCAACCCGGCGGTGCAGGCGCTGGCGGCGGGCCAGCTCGAGCATGAGCACTTCACGGTGACCGCGACCGACCCGCATGGCGCCGTGGCGACGCATACCGTGACCATCGACGTGACAGGGGCGGGCGATGGCGCTCAGATCACCGGCGGAACCGGGGCGGTGACGGAGGACAATGCACTCACCGGCGGCAACCTGACCACCGGTGGCACGCTGGCGATCACCGATCCCGACGCGGGCGAGGCGGCGTTCACGCCGGTGACAGCGGGTGCGGGGGCCTACGGCAGCTTCACGCTAGATGCTCACGGCGCCTGGACCTACACCGCCGACAACGCTCAGGCGGCGATCCAGGCGCTGGGGCCGAACAGCGCGCCGCTGACCGACACGCTGACAGTGACCAGCGTCGACGGCACAAGCCATGTGCTCACGGTGACCATCTCGGGCACCAACGACGCGCCGGTGGTCAGCCACGGAGATCTCGGCAGCACCAACCAGGATCAGCCGCGCAGCTTCACCGAGAGCGAGCTGCTGCAGAGCGTGCACGCCACCGATATCGACACCGGGGACACGCTCAGCATCCGCTCGGTGAGCGTCGATCCGCAGTTCGGGACGTTCAGCCAGGGGCAGGGCGGGGCGTGGGAGTTCCATCCGGCCGCGGGCATGACCCATGACAACATCCCGGTGCAGATCGTGGTGCGCGACAGCACCGGGGCGACCAGCACCGCGAGCGCCGATCTCGACGTTGCGCCGCTGCCGCAGACGGCGCAGGTGCAGGGGGTCGGCACGCAGCACCTGTCGGGCAGCTTCACCGGCATCACCGGTGGCTGGGGGATCGCGACGCCCGGCGGCGCCAGCGTCGTGACGCTGCATGGGCAGTACGGCACCCTGACGATCGATCCACAGACCGGGCATTTCGATTACCACTACAACCCGGATTCGGCGGTCATCAAGCATGGCGGGAGCGGAGCGGTGCCCGGGCTGCACACCGATCCCTTCACCATCACGCGCCATGGTCAGATGGTCGGAGATGCCGAGGTCGTGGTGAAGATCGACGTGCAGAGCGTTCATGGCCAAAGCGGCCATCACATCGATCACACCACGCTCGAAGGCATCACGCTGGTGCCGGCAGCGCCAGCGCCGCACGATGCACCCGACGCGGATGCGGTCGAGACGGTGACCATCAGCCCGATTGCCGATGACACGGCTGGCTTGGCGGATCATCACGGGCTCGATGCGGCAGTCCTCGGCACGGCACTGGATGCGGCCCCGCCTCCCGAGCCCGATCGCCTTGGGCCCGGCGATGCAGAGGCCGCGCCGCACGACGCGCCGGGGTTTGCGGAGCATGACGCAGGGCCCGCACCGGAGCCAGAGCCGGACGCGATGGCGCCCTACCTGCACGCGGTCGGCGGCGGCACCCCTCCGCCACAGGCCGATGTCGATCACGGCGCATCGGCCTATCTCGACAGCCTCGGCGTCAGCCCGGGCGATCTGCCCGACCCCGGCCAGACCGGTGTGCCCGACGACCCGGCGCTGCTGCCGGATCCGGCGGGCGCCGATGCCGAACACCATGCCGATCCCGGGGCGCATCACGATCTCCCCGTCGACGAACCGGTCGACGATCCGAGCCTGCACGGCCAGCCCGACCCGACCGACGACAATACCGGCTGAGCCGCGGACCGGCGCGCATTCTCAGTGCCCATTCCAAGGACGATTGTCCGGGTCTTCGAGCCAGGGACATGGCAATTTATCACGCTGGCTTCCTCGCGACCGACAGCCTTGCCGTGGCGTGCCCGGCAGCCGGCCTCGCCGCCGCGGATGAACAGGCCGCGATCGTCCGCGACCGTGCGCAATTGCCGACCGTGGGCAGCCCCGACGCGCAGAACGGCATCGAGATCACCTCGTCGGAGCTCTGCGAGGCCGGAACCGTGGTGCATATGCCCGACGCGGGTGGCACCAGCCGGGAATGCATTGGCGACAGCGATAGTGCGGTCGGCGACCGGCTGAGCGGCGCGGGCCCGCTGGCCGGGGCTCACCCCCGGAGGATGGTGCGCAGGGCGCGCCCTCTCAGCGCCGCAGCTCCATGATCAGGCAGGTGGTGGTTCCGAAGGCGACGACGCGCCCCTCGGCGTCGAGCAGCTTGGCCTCGGAGGTGCCGATGCTGCGCCCGAGGGTGATCAGCTCGCCCACGCAGGTATAGATCTCGCCCACCTTGGGCGCGCGGGTGAGGTTGGTCTTGACCTCGACGGTGGTGTAGCCGCGCCCCGCCGGCAGACCGGAATGCACCGCGCAGGCCAGCGTGCTGTCGAGCACCGTCATCGCCCAGCCGCCATGCACCCCGCCCATCGGGTTGATGAAATTCGGCGGCGGCGAGCAGGTCCAGGTGACCCGGCCCTTCTCCGCCGCGGTGATCCACTGGTTCGACACCGCGCAGACCGGCGGCGAGGGCAGCTCCCCGGCGATCATCCGGGCAAAGAGCTCGAGCCCCGAGTGGCTGGCAAGCGTTTGCGGCGGGATGACACCGAGCGGGCGGTCGGGACGGGCGGTCATCGGGGCATCTCCTTCTGGCCACGACGCAGTTTCGCGCCGCTTGGCGCAGCTATGGCCGGGCTTTGCGGCGGATGCAAAGCGAACGCTGCGGCGCACGTGCTCAGGCGGGGGGCGCCACGGGGAGCTTGCTCGACGCCTTCATCTCCTTCAGCGACAGGTTCGAGCGGATGCTCGTCACCCCCGGCAGGCGGCGCAGGGTGCCGTCGACGAAGCTGCTGTAGTCGTCGAGATCGCGGGCCACCACGATGAGCAGGAAATCGTCGGCGCCGGTGGTGTTGTGACAGGCCAGGATGTTGGGCGTGGTCTCGACGATGCGCTGGAACTCGGCGGTGGCCGCCTGGTCGTGCTCGGAGCAGCGCAGTTGCACGAAGGCCATGACGCCGAGCCCGAGTTTGCGGCGGTTGAGGTTGGCCTGATAGCCCTCGATGACGCCGCTTTCCTCGAGCCGCTTGAGCCGCCGCCAGCACGGGGTTTCGCTCATGCCGAGGGTCTCGGCGAGCCGTGCGTTGGTCATTCGGCCGTCTTCCTGCAGCAGGGTGAGGATGCGGGCGCTCACGGCGTCGATCTCGGGCATGGGCAGAAAGCTCTCGAATTGCGGGTCTGGGGAAAGGGATCTTTCCGAAACTAGCCGGAAGTGAAGAAGATTGGCAAAGCCATTCCCCGCGGTCTGGTTATGATCTCCCGAAAGAAACGCGGAAACCGAAAGACCCTGCCATGAAAGCCGTCCTGTTCGAGAACTTCCAAGAAGCGCCCAAGCTGGTCACCGTCAACGATCCCTCGCCCGACCCGCATGGCGTTGTGCTGAAGGTCGCCGCCACCGGCGTCTGCCGCAGCGACTGGCATGGCTGGATGGGGCATGACAGCGACATCGAGCTGCCGCACGTGCCCGGCCACGAGCTTGCCGGCGAGATCGCGGCGGTGGGCCGGGACGTGCGCAACTGGGCCGTGGGCGACAAGGTCACGGTGCCGTTCATCTGCGGCTGCGGCAGCTGCTCCGAGTGCCACGCCGGGCAGCAGCAAGTTTGCCCGAACCAGGAGCAGCCGGGCTTTACCCATTGGGGCTCCTTCGCGGAATACGTGCCGATCCACCAGGCCGATCTCAACCTCGTGGCTCTGCCGGAGGGCATGGGCTTCGACACCGCGGCGAGCCTCGGCTGCCGCTTCGCCACCTCGTTCCGTGCGGTAATCGATCAGGGCAAGGTGCGGGCCGGGCAATGGGTTGCGGTGCATGGCTGCGGCGGGGTCGGCCTCTCGGCGGTGATGATCGCCGCCGCCGCCGGGGCCAACGTGATCGGGGTCGATCTCGATCCGGCGAAGCTGGCACTGGCGCAGGAGCTTGGCGCGGTGGCCGTGATCGACGGGCGCGCGGCGGACGTGCCCGAGGCGATCCGTGAGATCACCGGGGGCGGTGCGCATGTCTCGCTCGACGCGCTTGGCCATCCGGTGACCATGACCAACTCGATCCTCTGCCTGCGGCCGCGCGGCAAGCATGTGCAGGTCGGGCTGATGCTGGGCGAGCACGCGGCGCCGGCGGTGCCGATGCCCAAGATCGTCGGGCAGGAGATCGAGCTACTGGGCTCGCACGGGATGCAGGCGCATCGCTACGGCGCGATGCTCGACATGGTGGCCAGCGGCAAGCTCGATCCGGCGCGGCTGGTCGGCGACCGTATCAGCCTCGCCGAGGCGCCGGCGGCGCTGATGAACATGGACAAGTTCCAGTCGGTCGGCGCCACGGTGATCACCCGGTTCTGAGGCGCATCCGCGCCTTTGCAGGGCAGCCCCGAGCGGCTATGCCTGCGGGTCGGGGCGCGCGTGCACCCCGGCAGGGAAGAGGGCGGCCGGCAGCGGCCGTCGGGAGGAGAGTGAGAGATGTTCGAGACGGTCGGGGACTATCCCGTCGACCCCATCATGATCGGGGCCGAGTACTTTGCGCAGGATCCGCGCAGCGACAAGCTCAACCTGACGGTGGGAATCTATCAGGACGCGCATGGCGAGACGCCGGTGCTGCAGGCGGTCAAGCGCGCCGAGCGGCAATTGGTCGAGACCCAGAAGACCAAGTCCTACCTCGCGTTGACCGGCGATGCCGAGTATTGCGCCGTGCTGGGCCGCGCGCTGATAGGCGCGGCTCATGACGCCACCTGGGTCTCAGCGCAGACCGCCGGCGGCGCGGTGGCGCTGCGGGTGATGGCGGATCTTCTGGCGCAGATGCCGGCCAGGCCCACGGTCTGGATGCAGCGCCCGACCTACGGCAATTACGTCCCGATCCTCAGCGCCGCGGGCGCACGCTTTGCCGATGTGCCCTATTACGATCCGCTCCGTCGCGAGATCACCTTCGAACAGATGCTCGACGGGCTCTCTGCGGCGCGGCCGGGCGACGTCTTCCTGATGCAAGGGGTCTGTCACAACCCGACCGGGGCCGACATGACGCCCGAGCAGATCGAGGCGCTGCTGGATGCGCTTGAGGCGCGCGGACTCGTGCCGTGGCTAGATCTCGCCTATCTCGGCTTTGCCGGCAGCTTCGAGGAGGATTGCGCCACGGCCCGCCTCATCGCCGAGCGCTTCGAGGAATGCATCCTCTGCATCACCCTGTCGAAGTCCTTCGGCATCTACCGCGACCGCGCCGGGGCGCTCTTCGTGAAGACCCGCAGCGCCGACCGGGCGCGGGTGCACCGCGCGGTGACGGCCATCGTGCGCTCGAGCGCCTCGCACGCGCCGGATCACGGGCCGTCGGTGGTGCGCACCATCCTGCAGGATCCGGAGCTGACGGCGATGTGGCTCGGCGAGCTCGACGCGATGCGCGCCCGCGTGGCGCAGGTGCGCACCGCGCTGGTGCAGGCCGAGCACGACATCTTCGGCACCGGGGAGCTCGCCTATCTTGGGCAACAGGCGGGGATGTTCTCGCTGCTGCCACTGACTGACGCGCAGGAGGCGGCGCTGACCCGCGAGTACGGCATTCACGTGGTCAAGGGCGGCCGGGTCAACGTGGCGCGGCTCGGGCCGGGCGACATCCCGTGGCTGGTGAAGGCAGTGCACGCGGTGATGGCGCCGGTGGCCTGAGCCGTCTCAGGGGCCGCTCGCCGGATCTCCCCTCGCCGGTCTCGCGCTCGGACTTGCACATCCCGCCCGGACCGCCAGGTGCCCTCGGCATCAGCGTCGGACCCCTGCGGCTCCGATGAGGGCGCGGCCTGCGCGGGCTGCGCGCCGGGGAGAGCGCTGGATCAGGCGCGCGACCCGTCAGGCTGCTGCCCCGAGGCGTCTGGCGCGGCGGTGGCGGGGTCCGGGAAGCGCACGGTGAAGGTGGTTCCCGCGCCTTCCGCGGTCTCGAAGGCGATCGCGCCGAGATGTTGGTCGGTGATCGCCTTCACGATGCTCAGCCCGAGCCCGCTGCCTTCATCCACCCGGTAGCTCGGCGCGCGGGAAAACCGCTCGAAGAGCGTCGGCTGAAGCGCGACAGGGATGCCGGCGCCTTCGTCGCGGACCCAGAAGCCCAAACCGTCCTCGGTCAGGCCGACAGAAACCACGCCGTCCTCGGGCGACGCCTTGATCGCGTTCGAGATCAGGTTGGACGCGAGGCGCTGGATGCGCTCGGCGTGCAGAGACAGCGCGGGGGCGGGCCCGGCAGGCGCCAGAGACAGCCGCACCCGGCGCTCTTCCGCATAGGGCTCGATGGCTTCGATCGCGCGTTCGAGGATCGGTCTCAGCGGGATCGCATCGAAATCCGCGCGGCCGGCATCCGAGCGCAGCTTCTCGAGATCGAGAATGTCGCTCGTCATGCGCTCGATGGCGGTGGCGTTGCGTAATGCGATCGCGAGGAGCTTTTGGCTGCCCTCGGGCAGCTCCGTCTCGCGCGCGCCGAGCAGCCGAAGCGCACCCTGCAGCGCCGCGAGCGGGTTCTTCAGCTCGTGGCTGACCGTCGCGATCAGCGTGTCCTTGGCGCGCTCGAAGCGCTTTTCCTCGGTGACGTCGCGGATCACGCCGAGATAGCCGAGATGCTCCCCCGCCTCGGTGCGCACATCCGCCGAGGACACCGCACCCTCGAAGACCGAGCCGTCGGCCCGCCGGCAGGACAGCGCGAATCGGTCGCGTTGATAGTGAGAGCCGGGATTGAAGTTCTTCTTGCCCATGGCCTCGTAGTCGTCGAGCGCCTCGTAGAGCACCGCCGTCTGCCGCCCGAGAAGCTGGCCCGGGGTGTAGCCGAAGAGCTCTTCGACCGCCGGGTTGACGATCGAGACGCGGCGATCCGGATCGGCCACGATCACGGCCTCGGGCACCGCGTCGATCACCGCCGCGAACAGGCTTCGCTGGGCACGCAGCTGCCGCCGCTCCTCGCGCCCGCGCAATTCGTTGCCGAGCCAGCGTGCGAGGAAGCCGACAAATTCCCGCTCCTGATCGGAAAACGGCCGCATGCGCGGCTCGGGGCTGGAGAAGTTGAGCGTGCCGTGGCGCGAAGCGCCCTGAAACACCGGCGCCCCTATATAGCTTTCGAGCCCGAAATTCAGGTAGCAGGGATGGTCCGAGATATGCTCCTGGCCGGCATGGTAGAAGGCGGTGACCTCATTGGCCTGTAGCGTGTGCAGGCAATAGGTGCCGTCGACGTCGAAGCGCGTTCCCGGTGCCGGCGCCCAGTCGGGCCCGTGGACGAAGCTGCAGGTGTAGGTCCGATCTTCGATTGCACTGACGATGCCAAGCTCGAGCCCGAGCGCGGCGCTGCCAAGCTCGAGCAGGCGGCCGACCTTGTCGCAGAAGGGAAGGTCCGGTTCGACCGCAAGGAGGTAAAGCCGGCGCAGGGCCTCGTCGAAGCCCTGGAAGGCAGGTCGGTCAGCGGTCATCTTCTGGCATCTCTTCGTGTCGAGCTCAGGATAGGTTTAGGGCGCGCTAACAAATTCTCTAGTTACCTACCCAAGCAAATGCACGGCTCGGTTGCCAAAGTAAACTCCTGAGTCCAAACGCTTCTTGAAACCGCGCCCTCACGCCCGAGTGCGGCCCCGACATCTTCGCCGCTCGCGCGATGCGGTGTCGGTCGCCGGTTCCGCTGCTTTTCGAAGCCTTTCGGCAGGCGTGATCCGGCCCGGTGCTCCGCGCGCCACAGGCCCGCGCAAGGGGCCTGTGGCGCGGTTGCCGAGCGCGCTCGGCGCTCAGGGGCGCAGCATGATCTTGCCGGCCCGGCCGGGCGTCAGCGCCGCTTTCATCGCGTCGGCGCTGCGCGACAGGGAGTAGCTGCCACCGGTCTCGAGCGGCAGCTCGCCGCGCGCGGCCAGCTCGACCAGTTCGCCGATCAGGCGGCGGCGGGTGTCGAGCGCCATCTCCTGGCTGACCCGCGCTCCCCAGAAGCCCTTCACCGTGATGTGCTTGGTGATGAGATCGCTCGAGGACAGCGCCAGCGGCGCGCCGGTCGCGGTGCCGAAAACCACCAGCTCGCCATCGGTGCCCAGCAGGTCGACGAGGCTCGCCGCCATCTCGCCGCCGACCGAGTCGATGGCCGAGACCGCGCCGGCCTCGCCGATCAGGGCGCGCGCCTTGGACTTCCAGTCGGGATCTGCGGTCGAGAGCACGTTGGTCATGCCGGTCTTGAGCAGCTCGTTGGCGGCCTCGTCGCGGCGCACGAGGTTGAGCAGGTGGATGCCGCGCGCTCTGGCGAGCCCGGACATGATCTTGCCGACCGCACCGTTGGCGGCGGTCTGGATCAGCCATTGGCCTTCACCGACCTTCAGCGTCTCGAGCAGCGACAGCGCGCTGAACGGCATCGCCACGAGCTGGGCGCCGGCGGTGTCGGGAATGGCCTCGGGCAGCGGCAGCAGCGCGGAGGCGGGGGCGGTGAAATACTCCGCCCAGGCGCCGTGCACCCCGGCCGCGGCGACGCGCTTGCCAAGCAGCTCGGGATCGACGCCCTCGCCAAGCGCCTCGACGATGCCAAGCGCCTCGGAGCCGCCGATGGCGCCGGGCAGCGGCGGCTTGTAGCCGTAGCTGCCGCGGATCGTCCACAGATCGTGATTGTGGATCGGCGACAGCACCATGCGGATCAGCGCCTCGCCCGGCCCGGGCTCGGGGCGCTCGATCTCGCGCGCGTCAAGAACATCGGCGGGCTCGCCGAAGGTGTCGTGGATGGCAGCGAACATGCTGGTCTTTCCTTTCAGTCGGTGGGGTCTGCCCCGGTGGGGGCAAGCTGGGCAGAGGTCTCCTCGCGCGCCATGCGCAGGGGCGCATCGCTCCGCGCGAGCTTGGCGAGCACCGCGGCGCCGAGCCAACGGGCATAGAGCATCCGGGCGGTGGCGTCGGGATCGCCGACTCGGGCCACGCTGCCATCCTCCGCGCCGTCGCGCAGCAGGCGGGCGATGCGCGCCACGAGTGCGTCGACGCCGCGGTCGAGGATCTCGCGCATCGGCTCCGAGAGATCGGCGATCTCGGCGCCGAGCTTCACCACGAGGCATTCGCCGGCGATGCCTGCGTGCCCGGCCTCGGCCAGCCAAGCATCCCAGAACCGCGCGAGCTTGTCGCCGGCGCTGCCAGGGCTGTCGATGAGGGCATCGAAGCGCTCGAGATAGCCCGCGACGTAATCCTCAAGCAGGGCCGCGCCGAAGGCCTCCTTGGAGGCGAAGTAGTAGTAGAACGACCCCTTCGGCACGCCGCTCTCGGCGAGGATGCGGGACAGCCCCACCCCCGAGAACCCGTGGCGCAGCAGCAGGCCGCGTCCGGCGTCGAGAATGCGTTTCCGCGTGAGATCCGATTTGCTTTCCTCTGTCATGAACGGCGAGATAGGAGATAATAGACCGGTCGTCTAGTAACCCTCGCAAAGCTGTGACCGGCCTCGAATCCGGGCGGGACCGCGGCCCCGCGACATGGCGGGGCCGCGCCGCGCGTCACTCATAGGCGCCGGCGGAGTAGGTCAGCTCGTAGCTGTGGCTGTAAAGCTCGAAGACGATGCCGAACGGATCTTCGACATAGACCATGCGGTAGGGCTTCTTGCCGGGGAAATACTCGCGCACCGGCATGCGCTGGCGGCCGCCGGCTTCGACGATGCGCCGGGTCAACCCTTCGACATCGGGATCCTGCACCGCGAAGTGGAAGGTGCCGTGACGCTTGTGCTCGAGCTTGTCCTCCGGGGCATAATTCCCCGGAAACTCGAAGATCTCGATGCCGATGCCGTCGGCTGTCGCCAGATGCGCAATCCGCAGCGAGCCCCAGCCGGGGCCGAAGACGTCGGTGCACATGACGCCGATGGCGCTGTCATCCTCGACCGCCTCGGAGGGCGCCATGACGACGTAGAAGCCGAGCACCTCCGAGTAGAATTTGACCGCGGCGTCGAGGTCGGGAACCGAAAGCCCGATATGCGAGAAGGTGCGGGGGGTCTGTTGCATTGGCTGTCTCCTTGCTTGGCTGTGTGCCCCGGAGGTAGACATCCCGCGCCCGCATGTGAAATTATCATATGGGATACCAATGATAATTGTTTGTAATATAAATGCTGAACGCCACCTGGCTCGAGACCTTCACCACGCTGTGCGAGGCCGGCCATTTCACCCGCGCCGCGGAGCGGCTCAACATGACCCAGCCCGGCGTTTCGCAGCATCTCAGGAAGCTCGAGGATCAGGTCGGCCAGCCGCTGATCGCGCGCGAGGGCAAGCGCTTCACCCTGACCGCCGCCGGAGATGCGGTCTTTGCGCTCGGTCTGTCGCGACGCGGCGAGGAGGCGCGGCTGCGCGAGGCGATCGAGACCGATGACCGGGATGCCGGCGCGCTCTCTATCGGCTGTTCCGGCAGCTTTGCCATGCTGCTCTCGCCGCTGCTGCTGGACTGGATGGCGCGGGCCCCGGCGCTGCTGGTGCGGCTGGTCGCGGCGCCGCAGGGCGAGATCCGCGCCGGCCTACTCGAAGGGCGCTTCGATCTTGGCGTGCTGGGCGCCGCTCCCGGCCACGCGCGGCTTGAGGCGCGCTATCTCGGGCGCGAGGAGTTGTGCCTGGTGCTGCCGAAGGAGGCGCCGGACCGGATGCCGGATCTCGCGGACCTGGAGGCGCGCGGCTTCATCGCGCATCCGGACGGCTTTGCCTATGCCGACGAGTTGCTGGGGCTGAACTTTCCAGACGCCTATCCCGGTGCCGACCGGCTGCGCCTGCGGGGGTTTCTCAACCAGATCGGGCAGATTCCGGCGCCGGTCGCAAAGGGGATCGGCTACACGCTGCTGCCGCGCAGCGGGGTCGAGGCCTTTGCCGGCAAGCAGGATCTGCGTGTGGCGCCGATGGCGCAGCGCCGCTGGCATGAGCTCTGGCTGGTCAACCGCAAGGGGCGGGTTGCGACGGCGCGCGCGGCTCATGCCGCAAGCCTGATCCGCGAGGCGGCACAGCGACTCTAGCGTACGAGATGCAACGCTATCTCTGGGACGGCTTGGCGATGGGTCAGCCTGCGGATGACGCCGCCTGCGGTCGGCGCAGCTGGCCCAGTTCGTCGGCGAGATCGGCGCAGAGCAGGCGCATGCGCTCGGGATCGTGCTCGCGCTGCGCCTGGATCTTGAGGCCGAAGATATAGGTCTGCAGCCGCCGCGCGATGCGGTCGGGATCGCTTCCCGGCGGCAGCTCTCCCATCGCTTGCGCCCGCCGCAGGGCCCCGGCCAGCAGGCCCTCCACGGTATCGAGATGCCCCAGCACGACGGCGCGCAGCTCGGCCTCGCCGGGCACTTCGAGCAGCGACTTCACCAGCATGCAGGCGGTCGACGGGCGATCACCGGGGCGCAGCTCGGCGAGGCTGCGCAGGTGGCTTTGCAGCGCCTCGATCGGCGAGTCCGCACGCGCCAACAGGGTCTCGAGATCGTGGGCCATGCGCGCGCCGTAGCGATCGAGCGTGGCGCGAAACAGCGCCTCCTTGCTCCGGAACGCGCCGTAGATTGAGCCGGGGCGCATCTGCAGCGCCTGCTCGAGATCCTTCAGCGAGGTCGCGTGATAGCCCTTGACCCAGAACAGGGTCATCGCCGCGTCGAGCGCGGCCTCGCGGTCATAGGAAGCGGTGCGTGCCATGCCGGGACCATAGGCATTTGCGGGGGCGAAAAGAAGGGGGGGAGGGATTCTTGAGCGATCACTCTAATATTACTTGAGCGATTGCTCAAAAATGGTCAGGTTCGGCGCATCGCACCTCAGACCCACGGAAAGGGCCAGATCTCATGACCAAGTTCGAACGCTTCGACGACAGCAACGCGCCGGCTGACTCGCTACCGCTGATCGAGAAATCCAAGAAGGCTTTCGGCCGCCTGCCGGGGCTGCATTCGGTGATGGCGGGCTCGCCGCCGCTGCTCGACGGTTACCAGACGCTGCACCGGCTCTTCGCCGAGGAGACGGCCTTTGATGCTGAAGAGAAGACCGTCGTCTGGCAGACCATCAACGTCTACCACGAGTGCCATTACTGCGTGCCGGCCCATACCGGCATCGCCAAGATGATGGGCGTGAGCGACGGCATCTCCGACGCGCTGCGCGACGAGACCCCGCTGCCCAGCGACAAGCTCGAGGCGCTACGGAGCTTCACGCTGGCGATGCTGGAGACCCGTGGCAACCCGGGCGAAGACGCATTCGGGGCGTTCTACGCGGCGGGCTACGGCGAGCGGCAGGTGCTCGATATCATCCTCGGGCTCGCCCAGAAGGTGATGAGCAACTACACCAACCACGTGGCCCAGACGCCGGTGGACGCGCCGATGCAGAAATTCGCCTGGACCCCGAAGGCGCAGCGCTGATCGCGGGACGGTCTCAAGGGAGGCACCCGGATCACTGGGTGCCTCTCGCCGCGCCTGGGCGCGAGCCACCTTGCACAGCTGAGCGCGCTACGGCGCCGCACCACGGCCTCAGACTGGATCGCCCCCAGCCTGAGCGCTTGCTTGCAAAACGCGCCAATCCCGCGACTCGGCCGAAAAACGCGGCGCCTTGCGAGAGTACCGGATCGCCGAGGCCGGGCCGTCCGGCGAAAGCGGGCCCGCGCGAGCAATCAAAACCGACGCCCGCCGGCTCGCGGCGATTCAGGCCGAGCCCGGACGTCCGGCCCCCGATGACCTGTCAACGCAGCGGCGCGACCCCGTCTCCAGGCCGATCTCGACGGCTGGCGTCCGAGGCTGAAGCGGGCGCGCATACGCCCCCGGCGCCGCTTATACCGCCGCCGCCAGCCAAGGCATCACACTGCCTTCGACTGGTTGACCCGTGCCGACAGGGCCGCGTGATCCTCGACCCGCTCCGAGTAGCGGTCCACCAGCTGATCGCGGATGTCGCGGGTCAGCAGGGTGAACTTCACCAGCTCCTCCATCACGTCGACGATGCGGTTGTAGTAGGGCGAGGGCTTCATCCGGCCGTCTTCGTCGAACTCGTCCCAGGCCTTGGCGACGGAGGATTGGTTGGGGATGGTCAGCAGCCGCATCCAGCGCCCGAGGATGCGCAGCTGGTTGACCGTGTTGAACGATTGCGAACCGCCGCAGACCTGCATCACCGCCAGTGTCTTGCCCTGCGTCGGCCGCACCGAGCCCAGCGACAGGGGGATCCAGTCGATCTGGCTCTTCATGATCCCGGTCATCGCGCCGTGGCGTTCGGGCGAAGACCAGACCATGCCCTCGCACCAGCTCACAAGGTCGCGCAGCTCGGCCACCTTGGGGTGATCGGTCGGGGCGCTGTCCGGCGCGGGCAGGTCGCGCGGATCGAAGAGCCTTACCTCGGCACCGAAGCGGGTAAGGATGCGCGCAGCCTCCTCGGCGGCAAAGCGCGAGAAGCTGCGCTCGCGCAGCGATCCGTAGAGGATCAGGATGCGCGGGGGATGGCTGCTGCGCCCGGTGGGGAAGAGAGCGTCGGGGTCTATGGGCGCGAAGGCGGCGTCGGTGATCTGCGGCGTGTCGGTCATGTCGGTTCCCTTGGGGCGAGGCTTCTCGGGAGGCTCAGGTGGCGGGAAAGCGGGCGCGGGTGCGGTTGGCGAAGGCCACGAGCGACAGCATCACCGGCACCTCGACCAAAACCCCCACCACGGTGGCCAGCGCCGCGCCCGAGTTCAGTCCGAAGAGGCTGATGGCGACGGCGACCGCCAGCTCGAAGAAGTTCGACGTGCCGATCATGGCGCAGGGCGCGGCGATCCGGTGCGGCACTTTCAGCAGCCATGCTGCGCCATAGGCCAGCGCGAAGATGCCGTAGCTCTGGATCAGGATCGGCACCGCGATCAGGGCGATCACCAGCGGCCTTGCGAGGATGACCTCGCCCTGCAGGCCGAAGAGGATGGCTACGGTGGCAATGAGGCCGATCATCGACAGCGGCTTGATGCGGGCGGTGAAATCCGCGATGGCGGCCTCGGACCCGAGCGCGCGGCGCGTCAGCAGCCCCGCCACCAGCGGCAGCACCACGTAGAGCACCGTGGCCAGCACCAGCGTGTCCCAGGGCACCGCGATTTCGGTCACCCCGAGGAGCAGCGCCACGATGGGCGCGAAGGCCACCACCATGATGAGATCGTTCACCGAGACCTGAACCAGCGTATAGGTGGCATCGCCCCGCGTGAGCTGGCTCCAGACGAAGACCATGGCAGTGCAGGGCGCCGCGCCGAGCAGGATCAGCCCGGCGATGTATTGCGCCGCATCTTCCGGGGCGATCCAGGGCGCAAAGAGATGCTCGAAGAACAGCACCGCGAGCAGGGCCATGGTGAAGGGCTTGATCAGCCAGTTGACGACCAACGTCACCAGGAGACCCTTCGGCTGCCGCGCGACCCCGGCCACGGCACCGAAATCGACGCTGACCATCATCGGGTAGACCATCGCCCAGATCAGCACCGCCACCACGAGGTTGATCGAGGCGAGCTCGGCCGCCGCGATGGCGTTGACCAGCCCGGGCAGCGCCGTGCCGATCGCGATGCCCGCCACCATCGCAAGCGCAACCCAGAGGGTCAGGAGGCGCTCGAAGCGGCCCATCGGGGCGGGGGCGGTCGTGTCGGACATGGGGACTCCGGGTTGGCATGAATTTGTCATTTCGCGTATTCGCGAATTGATTGACGGATAGGTCAGAGGGGCCTCGCTTGTCAACATTCCTCATTTCGCGTAATGACGAATTATGGAACAGACCGCCGCCATCGACGCCTTCAGCGCGCTTGCCCATGACACCCGGCTCAGGATCTTCCGGCTGCTCGTGCAGCGCGGCCCTGCGGGCACACCGGCGATGGAGATCGGGCGGCTTCTGGACATCAAGCCCTCGACCCTCTCAGGGCACCTGGCGGCGCTGAAGCGCGCCGGGCTGGTCAGCAGCGAACGCCAGCATCGGGAGATCCAGTACGCGCCGCGGCTCGACGCGGTGAACGGGCTGGTGCGGTTCCTGCTCGAGGATTGCTGCGGCGGCGACTCCAGCGCCTGCGCCGGGATCGGTCTGCCGGGCTAGGGCCCGCATGGGGCGCAGCGCGCAGCGACCGACTGCGCCGCCGAATTTCCCGCACGACCCGCCGCGCCGATCATCACGATACCACCGGCCCAAACCTCGCCCACGCGAGGCGCTCCCCTAAGGCAAGGCGCCGTTCCCGGCAACGGCCGTGCTCCCGACCACTGCGTTCGAGCGGCGACGAGACGCTGCGACGGCGGGACGTCCGGGTCCTGAAAACGCGGATCGGCACCTGGTCCAATCGCTCAAGATCCCCCTCTAGCGCCATCGCCGTGCAAGGCCCCGACGATCCACCCGGGCGCGGTCAGCCGGCCCTCGCGAAAAGCCGCAGGGATCCCGCGTCCAGACCGATGGGCCGGGCGCCGCAGCCGCACCAAAGCGCAGGGCTCAGCCCGGATCGATCACCGTGAAGCGCAGGACGAACACGCCGCCCGGAACCACCCTCTCCAGCGCGCTTGGCAACTGATCGGTGGTGAAGGTGATCCGCCCCTCGTCACCGTCCCGCACCTCGGGGGACAGCTCGAGGTCGAAGACCAGAAGCGACTCCGTGCCCGCGATGCGGTTGGGGGAATAGACCATCGTCCGGCCGCGATAGGCGACGTTCTCGCTCTCCTCGGCGCGGAAGCTCCATATGGCCGGGTTGCCGGGCAGCTGCACCTGCAGCGGATAGCCCTTGCGGATCAGCTGCACCCGGCCCTCCGCATCGGGCCGGTTCTCGACATTGTGCTGCTGGGTGAAGATGTAGGGCCGCGGTGCGGCGCCGTCCTCGGGCCACGGCAGATACCGCGTCTCTGCAAAGGCGCCGGTGCCGAGGCTGGCGAGAAGGAGTGCGAGACCGAGCCGTGTCATATGGTGCAGGGCCCCGATCCCGACGGCATTGGCGTATCCGGGACCGGCGGCGGATTCGCCATGTCGGTCCCGGGCGGGTAGATGAACAGGTTCGCCATCATGCCGTTGTCCTCGTGCGGCAGGATGTGACAGTGATAGACGGTCTTTCCCGACACGTCGGGGCGAAAATAGATCCGGATCGTCAGCGCGCCCTTCGAGGGCAGCGCGATGACGTCCCACCAGGTGTCATCATTTGTCGGCTGGCCATTGATCGCCACCACCTGAAACGGGTTCACGTGGATGTGGAACGGGTGCTGGAAGACGTCCTCGTTGATCAGCGTCCACTCCTCGACCGTGCCGCCCAGCACCTTCTGGTCGATGCGGTTGAGCGCGAAGACCTTGCCGTCGAGGTAGAACTTGACCGGCACGAGGGCCCCGTCTCCGCTTGCATCCTGATCGCCGGCGGGATCGTTGCCCGAGATCTCGCCCTTGAAGCGGATCTCGCGCCGGTTGGCGATGGGCAGGTCCGGCATCTCGGGCGGCGCGACCAGCCGCGTCGGCATCGGATCCTGCCGCGGCGCGCCGCCGACCTCGACGCTGCCGATGATCCAGCCGGGGCGGGCTCCGCCGGGATGGCCCTGCTCGTAGATGTCCGCATGCAGCGCATAGCTGCCGGGGTCGCCTCCCCTCACGAGAAACTCGGCCCGGTTGCCCGGCGCCATGAGGATGCGCTTGACGGGGCGCGGGGACGCGAAGGGGATGCCGTCCTGCCCGATCTGGTAGAAATCATGGTCATCGAGATTGAGCCAGAAGAACCGGTGCGGCGCCGCGTTGAGCACGCGCCAGCGCTGCAGCTCGCCGGGCCGGATGTCGATCGTCGGGCGCAGCTGGCCGTTCATCGTCAGCAGCATGTCGGTCGGCTGGGAGGGGATCGGCGAGAAGGGCGAGAAGCCCGAATTGGGCACCATCGCCGCGCGCGGCACCTCGCCCGCAGGGTTCACCAGCAGACCGTTGAGAATGATCACCCGCTCACGCAGGTCGCGGATCTCGGGCACCGCGTCGATCTCCCCCTCGACGATGATCGCGCCGGAGAGCCCCTGCCACGCCTGGTGCGAGGTGCTGCCGTGCTTGTGCGGGTGATACCAGAACATGCCCGAGGGCTGGGGGCGGCCGGTATCGGGACCGGGAATGTCGTAGGTGTAGCGCTCCGGGGCGCAGAACGGGCGCAGCACCTGGTAGACATTGTCATGGTTCTCGCCCGGCGAGACCTGAAGCCCGTGGACATGCACGTTGGTGTAGTCGAGCTGGTCGAACATCGCCTGCTGCGCCGGGGTGGCGCCGTCGGGGATGCCGGTCGGGGTGATCAGGTTCGCCAGATCCCAGTCCACCCGGTCGCCGGGCTTCACTCGCAAGGTCGGCCCCGGCAAGGAGCCCTCGGCCATGTGCTCGAACCGGTAGGCGGGCATGTGCAGGGTCCGGTCTCCGACCCGGAAGCGCGCGTTCTGGACGATCAGCTGGGTCCGGACACGGCCATTCTCGGAGCGCAGTTCGGGCAGCGTGCGCAGCGGCTCGCCGGGCATCGCCAGCGCGCGCGAAACCGCCAGTGTCTCAGCCCCGAGCACCACGGCGGAGCCTGCCGCGACTGACCGGAGAAAGTCTCTTCGTCTCACGTCTCCCCCCGGCGCTGCGCCTCAGCCTTCGCGAATACCAACGCCCCCTATGCAGCCCAAGATTGCCGCATCGCGCAATGATTCCCTTTTGGCGGCGCCGGAGGAGTGGGCGCGCCTGCCGAGCCCGAAGCCCGGCAGGCGACGTCATCAGTTCTCCCGGCTGACCGCCGTGCCACCGTCCGGCGCGAAGGTCAGCGACGCGGCCTCCGAGCCGAAGGCAGGCCAGTCCGGGGCGCTCGGTCCGTTGGGCGTGCCGGTCTTGACGAAGGTCGAGAGGCTGCCCTTGGCCGTCTTGCTGGCGCTGCGGTCGAGCGCCGTGGCTTTCGAGCCGAACCGCTCCTCCAGCGTCCCGAAGAAGAACGGGATCTCCGACGCGTGAGCGGCCCCGGCGGTGTTGTCCGTGCGCTGCGATTCAGCCACGTAGTCATAGACATAGTGCCAGGTCGGCATGCCGTTTTCCGTCATCAGGGCGGCCAGGTCCCGCGCCCCTCTCAGCATCATCCCGTCCGGGCCGCCGAGGTCGGCGGATGTCGCGCCGATGATGATCGGGACGTCCGAGAACCGCCCGCTTTCGTAGGCGGCGATCGTGTCGACCACCGTAACGCCATCCGTCACCGGCATGTGAAAGTCCGCGGGGGTCTCATTGCGGCGCGAGAACAGCACCTCGAGGTTGAGGCCGTCGATCACCTCCTCGGCATCCAGGGCGCGGAGGGCCGCGGCGGCCTCGGGCCCGGTGCCGTCGATGCCCTTGCCCTCGGCGAAGGCCAGCGCCGCCCCAGCCGCGCTCTCGGGCGTGGCCGACATGCCGCTGCCGCCATCTCCGCCCGACTGGATCACCGCGCCAGAGGCCATGCCCTCGGTCAGCGGCGAGGTCAGGAGAATATGCACAGATCTGCCGCCGGCGCTCTCGCCGACCAGCGTGATCCGATCCGGATCGCCGCCGAAGGCCGCGATGTTCTGCTTGACCCAGGACAGCCCGGCCGCCTGGTCGAGGATGCCGAAATTGCCGCCGGCCTCCTCGTCGCTGGCGCCTTCGGTCACGGCAGGGTGGGCGAAGAAGCCGAAGCGGCCAAGGCGGTAGTTCATGCTGACCACGACCATGCCGTCCCGCGCCAGCGCTGCGCCATCATAGACCGGCGCCGAGGCGCCGCCATTGATGAAGCCGCCGCCGTGGATCCAGACCATGACGGGAAGGCTGTCGCCTTCGGCGGTGCCTTCGGGCCGCCAGACATTGAGGTAGAGGCAATCCTCGTCAGGCTCCGTGCCCAGCGGCGCGGCATCGGAGGGAAACGGCTTCTGCGCGCAGTCATGTCCGAACGCGGTGGCATCCAGGGGGCCGGACCACGCCTCCACCGGCTGCGGCGCCTTCCAGCGCAGAGGCCCGACGGGGGGCTGCGCATAGGGCAGGCCGAGAAAAACCTCCGCACCGGCGTCGGTCTTGCCCGAGATGTCGCCCGACGCGATGGATGCCGTGGGGTTCGCCATGACAGGGCCTCCCATGCCGATCAGGCCGAGGGCCAGCAGGCTGATGATATTGAAATGTTTCATGTTCTGCTCCTTGGGTATAGCGCGATGCGTCACGGGCGGAAGGCCTGGTTCGGCAGGGGAACCTCGGTGCAGAGGCGCATGGCGGTGGCGTCGGAGCCGATGCAGACCGTGTAAGGCCCCGCTGCGATCTGCCATCCGTCCTGCCAGCGTGCGAAGAGGCGGGGCTCCAGCGGGATGACGACCACGCGTGTCTCGCCCGGGTCGAGGCGGGTCTTGGCGAAGCCCGCGAGGCGGCGGTTCAGGCCCTGTCCGGAGACATAGACCTGCGTGACCTCGGCGCCTGCGACCTTGCCGGTGTTCGTCACCGCGACCTGCGCCTCAAGCGCGCGCCCCCGCCTCTCGACCCGCAGCGCGCTGTACTCGAAACTGGTGTAGGAGAGCCCGAAACCGAAGGGGAAGAGCGGCGCATGGCCCTCGCGGGCGAACCAGCGGTAGCCGGTGTCCGCCCCCTCGACATCGTAGTCGACGTGAAAGATCTCGCCGATGCGCTCCATGCCGGGATTGGAGGTCGTGGTCTCCGGGTCGCGCTGCGCCGGGTGCGGCAGCTGCGCCTCGGATGCGGGGAAGGTCACCGGGAGGCGGCCCGACGGGCAGACACGTCCCCAGAGGATGCCGGCGATGGCCTCGGCGCCACCCTGACCGGGATAGAATGCCGCGAGCACGGCACGGACCTTCGCGAGCCACGGCATCAAGACCGGGCCGCCGGTTTCGAGGATGACGACCGTCTCGGGGTTTGCCTCGGCCAGGGCCGCGATCAACGCATCCTGTTCTTCAGGCAGCGACAGTCCGGATTGATCCAGCCCCTCGGAGCGCCATTCCTCGGCGAAGACGAGCACCAGATCGGCCTCGCGAGCCGCCTTGCAGGCCGCCTGCAGATCGCGCCCGTCCTCAAAGACGACCTTGGCCGCGCCGGACTCGGCGCGCACCGCCGCCACCGGAACCGAGGGGTGGAAGATGCGCTGCACCTGCATGCCCATGATGTCTGTTCCTTGGGTGCTGAAGCTGCCGATCGGGTTGACGTTGGACGAACCGCCGCCGGAAAGCACCCCCTTGTCCGCGTGATGCCCCACCACCAGAACGCGGCTGGCCGCGCCCTTCGACAGGGGCAGAAGGCCGTCGTTCTTCAACAGGGTGATCCCGCCTTCGGCGGCGCGCTGTGCCAGCAGGCGATGGGCGGAATGGTCGATCGAGCCGCCGGGGGCGGGCGGATGATCGATCGCACCCACGGCGAAGAGGCTGCGCAGCTGGCGCGCGACCGCCTCGTCGATGCGAGCCTGCGGGATGCGCCCGTCGGCCACCGCCTCGCGCAGCGGCGCGGCAAAGAAGGGCTCGGGGTCGAGATTGGCCCCCGACTGGACGTCGAGCCCGGCGCGCATCGCCTCGGTCGAATGGGTCGCGCCCCAGTCGGCCATCACCCATCCGGGATAGCCCCAGTCGCCTTTGAGCACCGTTTTCAGGGTGAAGGTGTTCTCCGAGGCGTAATCGCCGTTGACGAGGTTGTAGCCCGGCATGATCGCACCGGGCTGGCCGATCTCGATCCCGATCTGGAAGGCCAGAAGGTCGCTCTCGCGCATCGCGGGCTCGGACAGGTCCGAGCTGACCATCACCCGTCCGGTCTCCTGCGCATTGAGAACGAAATGCTTCATGGTCGAGACGATGCCCTGCGACTGCACGCCCGCCACCGAATGGCCGGCGATCTGCCCGGTCAGCAGCGCGTCCTCGGACACGTATTCGAAGTTCCGCCCGCCGCGCGGCTCTCGCACGAGGTTGGCCCCGCCGGCGAGCTGCACGTTGAAGCCCTTGGCGCGGGCTTCACGGCCCACCATCTCGCCGGTCTGCCGCGCCATATCGATGTCGAAGCTGGCACCGAGCAGCAGCGAGGCGGGCAGGGCGGTGGCGTTGTCGCCGGGGCGCACATTGCCGAGATTGCTGATCCCGAGGCTGGCATCGGCCTGCTGCATGGCGGGGATGCCGAGCCGGTCGATGCCCGGGTAGAAGGCGGCGGAGCCGAGCGCGCCGTCGGGCTTGGGCGTATCGCCGAGCGGGATTGCCATCGGGCCGGACAGCCATGAGAACTTCTCGTCCTCGGTCATTTCGGCCACCACGAGGCGGGCGCGCGTGTCGGGATCGAGCGTGGCGTCCTGCCACGGGTATGTTTCGGGTGCCATCGTATTCTTCTGTCTTGGTCTAGGTCTGCCGCGCCGCTCGGGGCGGGCCCTGGCCCCGAGTGGAGCGGCTCCGCCACGCGGGCGCGATCTCGATGGCAAATGCCTCAGACGCCACGAAGTTTCATGAGCCTGGCTCATGGCAATCAGTCTTCGGAAGAGGCGGTCCCGCCGTGATCGCTCTCGGCTTCGATGATGCCGCGCAGCGGGGCAGGGCGGTGTGCCCTGCGGCGTGTGCCGAGGCGCTTGCGGGCGCCGGTGGGCGTCATCACCAAGACGAAGACCACCGACAGCCCGATCAGGATCGGCGCCTGCCGGCCGCTCCAAACCTCCGGCAGCGGCTTGCCGGCCAACTGGGCGCCGAAGCCCTTTGGCAGATAGGTTGGCGGCGACGCGCTGTCCCCGCAGAAGGGTGTTGGGGGGGAAGGCCGTGCGTCAGCCGCCCGGGTGGAAGCCTTTCGGGCGACGGGCCGGGCGCGCCAGCGCCGCGGTCAGCAGCGACACGGACATCACGATCAGCGGCGGCACGGCGTGGCCGTATTCGCCGTGCAGAAGCACCGTCAGCGCCGCCGCCGCCATCACCGCCGCGCCGAGCAGGCTGCCCAGGATGCGGGTGCGGGGCAGCAGGATCAGTAGCGCGGCAGCCCATTCGACCAGTCCGGTCAGCCGGTTGAAGCCGCTCGGATATCCCCAGCGGTCGTAATCGGCGACGATCTCGGGCGAGGCGAAGGTGTTGAGCGCGCCGCCGAGCAGGAAGAACCCGGCCAGCAGGCAGGCGAGGATGGCGCGCCAGGGGAAGGAAGTCATCGATGTCTCCAGTTGCGCGGCACCGGCCCCCGCGAAAGGGACCGGTGCGCGGTGCTCAGGCCAAGTTGGCTTCGGCGAACTCGTAATTCGCCAGCTTGTCGAGGAAGTTGCTCACGTAATCCGGGCGACGGTTGCGGAAATCGACGTAGTAGCTGTGCTCCCACACGTCGAGACCGAGCAGCGCGGTGCCCTCGCCGGTGGCCAGCGGGTTGACGCCATTGGGGGTCTTGGTCACCGCGAGGCCGCCATCGGCCTTCTGGATAAGCCAGGCCCAGCCCGAGCCGAATTGCGTGGTTGCGGCGGTCTTGAACGCGGCCTTGAAATCCTCGACCGAGCCGAAGGACTCGACCAGCTTCGCCTCGAGCGCGCCGGGGATGCCGCCGCCGTTCGGCGACAGGGCGTTCCAGAAATGGATGTGGTTCCAGTGCTGGCCGGCCTGGTTGAACACGCCCGCGAGCGCGTCGTCGGCATAGCTCAGCGCGATGATCTCCTCGAGCGACTTGCCCTGCAGGTCGGCATTGCCCTCGACGAACCCGTTGAGCGCGGTGACATAGGCCTGGTGGTGCTTATCGTGGTGCAGCTCGAGCGTTTCCTGGCTCATGCCACGCTCGGCAAGGGCGGCGTGGGAATAGCCAAGGGCGGGAAGTTCGAAGGTCATCGGAGGTCTCCTTGATGCGGCGACGCTTGCATGCGTCGGCCGGGGTGGCTAATAAAACAAGTAAGCGCTTTGTTTAATACCGGAGGCATTATGTCAAGCGACGACTTGGAAAAAGAACGCTGGTCGCCGCGTGCTCCCTCCGAGCGGCTTCTGATGACGCTGAAGATGCAGGGTCCGCAGAGCTCAGCCGAGATCGGCAGGCGGCACGGCATCACCGGCGAGGCGGCGCGCCAGCAGCTGGTCAAGCTGCAGGAAGACGGGCTGGTGGCCGAAGAGCGCCGCAGCGCCGGCCGCGGCCGGCCGGCGGTCTACTGGCACCTGACCGAGCAGGCGCAGGCGCGCTTTCCCGACACCCACGCCGCGCTGACCGTCGATATCCTGCGCAGCATCACCGAGGTGCTCGGGCCGGAGGCGCTCGACCGGATCATCGCCGAGCGCGAGACGGTGACGCTCGATCACTATCGCCGGGCCCTGTCGGGCTGCTCCGGCCACCGGGAACGGCTCGAGAAGCTCGCCGAGCTGCGCAGCGCCGAAGGCTACATGGCGCAGGTGGTCGAAGACGACGAGGGCTTGCGGCTCGTCGAGAACCATTGCCCGATCTGCGCGGCGGCGACCTTCTGCCAAGGCTTCTGCCGCGCCGAGAAGGCGGTGTTCCAGACCGTGCTCGGCCCGAGTGTCCGCGTTGAACGGGATGAGCATATCATCGGCGGGGGCCGGCGCTGCACCTACCTTGTCCGCGAGACCTGACCTGTTTCAGCGGAACGCGCGGTTACGGCTTGGCTTTGCCCAAGGTCTGATCCTGTCCTGACCGTCGACGAGATACTTAAGCTGTGAGCCCGTCGCGGCGCGGCGCGAGGTGGCGCAGCAGGGTGCCGTGATCGGGAAGCGCGCTCAGCATCTGCCCGGTCAGCGCCTCGGCAGGGGCCGCGCAGGGCGCCGTGCCCGCCGCAGCATTGGCCGGGCGCCAGCCCATGCCAAGCAGGATGAACTCCCATGCCGCATGGGAGAAGGGGCTGTAGCGATAGGAGAAATCCGCGAAGGAGGGCGGGCGCAGCTGCCAGAGCTCGAGCAGCTCGCGCAGCCGCTGCGAACGCAGCGCGGCCTCGGCGGCGTCGCGCCAGAAGGCGGTGTCGCGGCGCTGCGCCACGGCGTAGTGCAGCGCGAGGAAGTCGGCGAGATCGTCATGCATCTCGGCCAGCAGCGTATTGTAGCGCCGGGCCAGCGGCTGCACCGGCTGGCCGGGGGCGGCGGGAAACATCTCGACCAGCGCGCGGGCGGCGAAATCGGCGAGGAACAGCCCGGTGCTCTCCAGCGGCTCGAGAAACCCCGCCGCGAGGCCGAGCGCCACAACGTTGCCCTGCCAGGGCGCGGCGCGCCGGCCCGGGGTGAAGGGGATGACCCGGACGGGCAGTTCGGCGGCGCGCGGGCCTTCCTCGGCGCGTAGCGCGGCTTCAGCCTCGGCATCGCTCAGATGGGTGGAGGAATAGACGTAGCCGCGCCCGCGCCGCTGGCGCAGGCCGATATCCCAGCACCAGCCCGCCTCGAGCGCGCGGGCGCGGGTGAAGGGATCGGGCGTGTAGGCGGGGGCGTCCTCGGGCACCCGCATGGTCACCGCCCGGTCGCAGAGCAGGCGGTCGGCGTAGGAGACCCAGTCGCGCCCCTCCTCGGGCAGCAGAAGCCCCGCGAAGCCGGTGCAATCGACCCAGAGATCGGCGGTGATCGGCGGGCCGTGCTCGGTCTGGAGCGCGGTGACGGTCTCGCCCTCGCGCAGCACGCCGGTGACATGGGCGCACTGCCGCGTCACGCCCTTCGCGGCCAGCTCACTCGCGAGGTGGTCGGCGAATTTCTCGGCGTCGAGATGGTAGGCATAGGGCACCGGGCCGCTGAACTCGGGCGCGCCTGCCGGACGCGGCGCGCGACGATGTTCGATCAGCGCGGCCTGCGCCGAGGCGACGGTGGCGAAGGCCGGCGCGCCGGAGGACGCCAGCCAGCGCGCGGCGAAGTTACGGGGCAGGGCATGGCGGTGGAACGGGTGCAGGCAGCGGCTGCCGGGCCCGGACCAGTCGTCGAAGCGGATGCCGTGCTTGAAGCTGGCGTCACAGGCCGCGAGAAATCCGCGCTCGGACAGGCCGAAGCGGCGCAGCATGTCGCGCATGGTGGGGATCGTGGCCTCGCCCACCCCGATGCGCGGGGTCTTCGGGCTTTCTACCACGGTGATCGAGACCGGCCCGGGGCCGGTCCCGTTGAGTTGCGCCTGAAGCGTGGCGGCTGCGATCCAGCCGGCCGAGCCGCCCCCGACGACGGTGACCCGCATCAGGCGTCTTCGGAGACCGGTGCCTCGTCGGATTGAGGCGCCGCCGCCTGCGCGGCAGCGATGCGGCGCGCCATCGGCGTCAGGTTGTTGAGCGATTGCAGGTGCACGTAGCACAGCTCGAGCTCGTCGGTCTTGGCCATCTCGGCCAGAATCTCGGGGGGCAGCGCCTTGAGCTTGTCGCGGTCGATGGTGAAGAACCCGCCGAGCTGGGCCGACTGGCCGCCGGGCAGGCTGAACTGCGCCTGCGCGGGCTTCAGAAGATCATGCTCCATCAGCCGCTTGCAGAACAGCTGCGTGCGGTCGAACAGGCCCTGATACTCGCGGGTGAAGGTCAGCATCGACTCGAGGTAGCGGGTGCGCTTGCCCTCCGCATCGAACAGGCGCTCGCCCCGTCCGTCCTTGTTGAAGCCCTCGTGCTCCTCGTCGATGCAGAGCGTGAAGGTCTTGCCATCCTCGGAGCGGGCAAAGACGAAGGGATAACGGCGCAGGAAGGCGGGGATGTAGCCGCCGGTCCAGTTGCCCTCGGAATCGACGGCGTTGTTCTCGCTGGCGCGCATCCCGAGGATGACCGACGGGAAGATGTTCTTGTCGTCGCCGGCGAAGACGATCGCGCAGTCGGTGGCCGCGGGGATGAACTCGGCGGCCAGCAGCGGCACCGAGTTGACCTCCTTTGCGAAGGCATAGTTGCGCCCGGCCTCGAGCGACCAGTCGCGGTGCCGTTCGGACGAAATCGGAACCGCCCGTTCGTAGATCATCAATTGTTTCGTCACGTTGTTCCCTCCCTTTGGGTCAGGTTGCCACCCACACCTGTCTCGGTTCATGAAGGCTATCCGGTAAGCGTGAGCGAGAAAAGAAAATTTCAATCAGAAATTAACGGATGCAGCTGATCGGCCTCGTCTCCGAAGCGAGCGATATAGGCCGGGGTCAGGCCGAGGCATTCGGTCGAGCTGCAGGCGGCGCGGTGCGGGCAGCGGTGAAACTGATTGCGGTCGAACTCCTGCCAGAAGGCCGGATCGATCATCAGCAGCGGCTGCGCGTTGACCAGCGCGTCGGAAAGCTCGCCCATCAGGCATTCGGGCACGTTCTTGACCTCGACGAACCGGCCCGCCTCGCGGGCGGCGAGGATCGCCTCGCGCAGGGGCGGCATCAGCTCGGGAAAGGCGACCGCGAGGCGCTTGTCGTCGCGCTCGGCCATCGGGAAAAAGTTCCAGAATTCCATTTGCACGAGGCGTTCGAGATGGCTCAGCGCGGAGACGATCCCGGGCAGCTCGCGGTAGCACAGGCGGGTGATGACGGTGTTGGTCAGCAGCCGCACGCCCTCCTGCCGGTCGAGATATTCCATCCCCGCCAACATCTTGTCCCACGCGCCGGGCACCTGCGTGATGGCGTCGTGGCTGGCCGCGCCCGCCCCCGCGACCGAGACGAAGAACTCGTTCACCCCGGCCTCGAGCAACCGGTCGGCATAGCCGGGCCGCGCGAGATGCACGCCGTGGGTCTGGATGCGCACCCGCTCGAAGCCCGCCGCGCGGGCGGCGCGGGCAAGATCGGGAAGGTCCGCACGCAGGGTGATCTCGGAGCCGGTGAGGATCAGCCCGCGCCAGCGGCGATGCGCGCGCTGCTCCTCCAGAACCTTGTCGAAGAGCGGCGCGGGCGTCGGCTGAAGCCGGTCCATCGTGCCCTCGATCATGCAGTGCACGCATTTGAGATTGCAGCGGAATTCCATCGTCACGCTGACATAGTCGTCGTGATCGCGCAGCGACAGCCGCTCTCCCGGCGCGATGGCCTTGGGGGTGGTCACCCCGGCGCGCACGCCGGGCAGGTCGAGCGCCTGCCGTGCCGCGAGCGCGGCGTCGGGGCCGAGGCGGTCAGAGGATCCCATAGACGCTCCCCTTGGTGTAGCGCACGCCGCCCTCCGGCGCGGGCTCCCAATCGTAGCCGATATCGAAGAGCAGGTGACCGAAACGGTGCAGGTTGGCGCGGAAGAAGTCGCGGATGGGCTCTGGGTAGCCCAGCCGGTCGAGGCAGAGCAGGGTCTGTGCGGCCGGGATGCGCGAGAAATACACCCCGTCCGCGTGGCGCTTGTTGGCGACCACTACGGTCTGCGCGGTGATCTCGGGCCACAGCCAGTCTTCGAGCGCGACCGGCTGCGCCATCTGCGCGGTCTCGGCGAGTTTGGCGCGGATGGCGTCGGCCTCGCGGAGCGCGTCGAAGAAGAAGTAGAAGTTGCGCATCTCGAAGCCGGATTGCGTCAGGCCGTAGCAGATGCCCGAGGAGACGCTGCTGCCGGGATTGCCGATATAGAGGTCGATCTGGTCGATGGCGCCGCCCTGCAGCTGCTCGGCCGTGAGTTCGACGGAGAACATGAAGTAGGGCCGGTCGTCGCCGCTGAGCGGCGCGGTGATCGGCACGAGCGGACCGATGGCGCGGTGCAGGGCGAGGGTGTCGAAGCGGCGGCCCAGCCGGGCGTAATCGTAGAAATAGAACTCCCAGCTCAGCCGGCCCCCGGCGTGCTTCAGGCCCCAGACGGTGCGGAACGGGCCGTTGGCGGCGATCAGCGCGTCGCAGATCTCCCGCATCTTCGGCGGCAGCCCTGCGACGGCGAAGGAGTGGTAGAGCAGCGCCGCGCCTTGCCAGCTGTCGCGGTTCGGCAGCGCCGGCGGATCGTAGGGCCAGAGGCAGAAATCGAGGCACGGATCGGCGCGGCGCGCGCGGTAGAGGCCCGCGGGGGTCTGTCCGGCCATCACAGCGACCCCCGGACGCGATGCGCGCCGTAATAGAGCGTTGCGAAAGGCCGCCCGTCGCGGGCGGTGCCGGCGGCGACATGGCCGAGCGGGCGCTGCGCCTCCCGCTCGAGCAGCGGGACGGAGGCTCGTCCGAGCAGGCGGGCGAGGGTCTCGGCATGCTCCGCAAGGCTGGCGCGCAACGGCGTGAGGTTGAGGTCGAGCGAGCGGCGCGGGTTGCCGGGCTCGGTCACCTCGAGCAGTGTGAGGGGCTGGGGCGCGGGGATCGCGGCGAGGGTCAGCAGCGCCTCGCGCACCGGCCCCTCGGGCAGCGCGGAGGTGATCGTCGCGGCCAGCGCCGGCGCGTCGAGTGGCCCGGCATCGCGGTATTCGCTCAGGGCGTACGCGCCGTCGCCACGCCATTTCAGAGCGAGGAAAGCGAGACCGGGCTCGGGCCGGTCGCCATCGGCGAACTCGAGATAGCATTTCAGCACCGGCCCATCCGCCTCGGGCTCGTAGCCGAAATGCAGCGACGCGGCGCGGGACTGCAGCGGATCGAGCCGCGCGACGCCCTCCGCCGGAGCACCGAGATCCGCAAGCATGGCCCTCAAGCCGCGCGACGGGCCGGGGCCGAGCGCGCCGCGCGGGAAGCTCACGAGAAAGCGGCCGTCACGCAGCTCGTCGCCGATGGCCTTGACCGAGTATTCCCGGAGCAGCGGACGCTCGACCCGGGCGAGCACCTCGGAAAGCCGCGCCTCGGGGGTCATTCCGCCTCTCCCGAGACCGCCAGCAGGCTGCCGAGTCCGCGATCCGCGGCGAGCAGGTCATGCCGCATCCGTCCGTGCATCCGCTCGACCCGGCGTTGCCGGGCGCGGAAGGCCAGCGCCGCCACGCCGGGCCCGAAGGGCCGCAGCAGCCGCGCGGCGCGGCGGTTCCAGCGCGCGCCCTTGCTGCCGAGCAGCTCGTCCTCGAGCGACAGGAAGCGCTCGATCCGGCCCGGATCGCCCTGCCGGCCACAG
This sequence comes from Salipiger bermudensis, assembly GCF_019801965.1. GTDB lineage: Bacteria > Pseudomonadota > Alphaproteobacteria > Rhodobacterales > Rhodobacteraceae > Salipiger > Salipiger bermudensis_A. The sequence continues at coordinate 375,667 of NZ_JAHVIA010000006.1, read as the reverse complement.
CGGCCCTCGAGCTGGCGGTCGACGCGGCGGCTGTCGTGGCGTTCGGTCAGCAGCACGTGCAGACCGCCGAGCTCGGCCATGCCGGGGGCGAGCTTGATGTCGGTGCCGCGGCCGGCCATGTTGGTCGCCACCGTCACCGCGCCGCGCTGCCCGGCGCGCGCCACCACCGCCGCCTCGTCGGCATCCTGCACCGCGTTCAGGAGTTGGTGGGAGATGCCGGCCCGGGCAAGCTCGGCGCTGATCCGCTCCGAGGCGCCGACCGAGCGGGTGCCGATCAGCACAGGCGTTCCGCTGGCGTGCAGCTCGGCGGTGCGCGCGGCGATGGCGCGGCACTTGTCGGCCTCGCCGGCGAAGATCCGGTCGCGGCCGAAGCTGCGCCGATCGCCCTTGTGCGGCGGGATGCGGATCACCCCGAGCCCGTAGACCGAGTAGAGTTCCCAGGCCGCATCGCTGGCGGTGCCGGTCATGCCCGCAAGGCGCTGGTAGCGGCGGAACACCCGCTGGTAGCTGATCCGCGACAGGGTGGCGCGCGGCTCCGTCGGCTCGACCTCCTCCTTCAGCTCGATCATCTGGTGCAACCCCTCGGACCAGCTCCGGTCTTCCTGAATGCGGCCGGTGTTCTCGTCGACGATCTGCACCTTGCCGTCGCGCAGCACGTAATCGTTGTCGCGGTGGAAGAGGTGGATCGCCGACAGCGCCTGCACCACCGCGTGATCGCGGATCACCGCGACCCGGAACGGCCCGCTGCCATACTCGCCCATGATCTCGAGCCGCTCGGCGCCCTTGGGGGTGATCTCGATCCGGCGCTCGTTGGGATGGATGCGGTAATCCTTGCCCTCGTCGAGCTGACGTGCCGCCCGCAGCGCGCGTTGCAGGAACTCCGGGTCCTGGTTGCGCGCGACATCGGTGGTCCCTGAGATCACCAGCGGCGTGCGGGCCTCGTCGATCAGCACCGAATCCGCCTCGTCGATCAGCGCGAAATGCAGCCCGCGCATGCGCAGCACCGCGCCCGGCCCCTCGGCCGAGAGCCGCTCGACCTTGCGGCGCAGGTTGCCGGGGTTGCGGCGCAGCACCATGCGGTCGCGCAGGTAGTCGAAGGCGATCTCCTTGTTGGCGCCGAAGACGATGTCGGCGCGGTAGATCTGCGCGCGCTCGGCCTCCTGCTGGCCCGCCTGCACGACGCCGGTGGAGAGACCGAGGAAATCGTAGAGCGGGCGCATCAGGTCGCGGTCGCGCAGGGCGAGGTAGTCGTTCACGGTGATGACATGCACCGGCACGCCGGCCAGCGCCATGGTGCAACTCGCCAGAGTGGCGCAGAGCGTCTTGCCCTCGCCGGTGCGCATCTCGGCCACCGCGCCGCGCAGCATGGCGAAGGCACCGAGAAGCTGGACATCGAAATGGCGCATCCCGAGGGTGCGCTCCGCCGCCTCGCGCAGCAGCGCGAAGGCGGGGCCGAGCAGCCTCGCGTCTGGCACGCCCTGTGCCAGCGCCAGCCGCAGCGGCGCGCGCAGCGCCTCGGCGGCGGCGCGCAGCTCGGCGTCGGTCAGCGGCGCCAGCGCCGCTTCGTGGCGGGCGGTCTCGGAGATGATGGCGTCGAGCCGATGGCGGCGCAGCCCGGCGGTGCGCGCCATGCCGAGGCCGATGAGCTTGCGCCCGAGCCGGTCGAGCTGCCCCTCCTCGCTCTCGGGGCGCTCGGAATAGCCCGCGATGCGCGGCAGGGTCAGGCGCGGACCGGGGCGGGAGGCGGCGAGATCAGACATTGAAGCGCTTCAGGAACAGCTGGCGCAGCGCCCGGCCCAGACGGAAGCCGACCGGTGCGTCGCCATGATCGAAGCGCACGGTGGCGCGCTCCCCAACGAAGGGCAGGGCGCCGGGCGCGGTGGTGGCGACATCGAAGAGGAACAGGCTCTGGACGGTACGGTTGCCGTCGGGATCCTCCGGATCGAGCGCGAAGGGCCCGCCCGCTTCGGTGGAGAGCGCCGGCGACGGAAGGCGGTTGATCCCCTCGGGCGAGAGGCCGACGATCCTCGCCTCGATCTCGACGCCGGGCTGGCGTTCGAGCCGCAGGCTGACATGATCGGTGGCGCGCACCAGTTCGGCGGTCTGCTGCGGCACCGCCACCCGGTAGCGCGTGGTGCCGTCCGGCAGAAGGTAGCCCAGCACCGCGCCCTTGTGCATCAGCTGCCCGGTCAGGTCGCCGGCCTGCGGGATCAGCGCCATGCCGGCGCGCGGGGCGGTGACGGTGAGGGCCGCGGCGCGCTCGTCGTATAGCTTCAGCCGGCCCTCGAGATGCGCCACCTGCTCGCGCAGGAGCTTGGCCTGCACCTGGTCCGAGGCGGCAACGGCGGCGAGCTTGAGCCGCATCTCGGCGAGCCGCGCGGCGGCCAGCGCGCGCTCGGCATCGAGGATCGGGTCCTCCAAGCGCAGCAGCTCGGCACCGGCGCGGACACTGGCCTGCTCCACCGGGGTCTCGGCGACGAAGCCATCGGTGGCGGCGCGCAGGATCTGGTCGTCCTCGAGCCAGACCACGCCGGAGGCGAGCGTGCGGTGCGGCACCGGCAGGGCAAAGATCGCCGCGACCACGGCAGCGGCGAGCCCGCCAGAGATCGCGATGGCGCGCAGTCGGCGGCCCCGCAGCGAGCCCGCGGTGAACAGGAAGCTGAGCCCCTTCCAGAGCGGGAAGAGGAAGACGTTGGAGAGCGACCAGATCGCCAGAAGCACCCCGATGAAGAAGAATTTCGAGGCCACCAGCAGCGCGATGGTGATCGAAATGCCGACCCGGTAGAGGAAGGCGGCGATCGAGTAGAACAGGAACCAGCCGCGCTCGCCCCTGGCCGTGACCGGGGATTGCGTGTTGCGCAGGCCAAGCAGGTAGCGCTGTACAAGAAACCAGAAATACTTGTTCGACCGCTGCCCGAGATTGGGGATCTCGATGACGTCGATCAGCACGAAATAGCCGTCGAAGCGCAGCAGCGGGTTGCCGTTGAAAAACAGCGTCGAGACCCCGCCGATCAGCATGACGTTGAAGGCGAAGGCGCGCACCAGCCCCGGCTCGACATTGATCCAGACGATCATCGCGATCGCGGCAAGGGCCAGCTCGACCATGATGCCGGCCCCGCCCACCACGGCGCGGCGCCATTTCTCGGGGAAGGCGGCGGAGGCCGAGGCATCGACATAGGGCACCGGGATGAACACTAGGAACATCACCCCGATCTCGTGCACCTCGCCGCCCCAGGCCTTGGTGGCATAGGCGTGGCCAAGCTCGTGGATCGCCTTGACCAGAGGAAAGGCCAGCGCCACCAGCAGCAGGTTCTCGGCCGAGAGCACCCGGTCGATGACGCCGCCAAGCAGCTCCTCCGCGTGCAGCGCGGCCAGCGTCACCCCGGCGAGCACCAGCATCAGCCACGCAATGAAACCCCAGATCGTGAAGACCGGGCGCACCAGCGCCACGGTGCGGTCGAGCAGGGCATCGGGGTCGAAAAGCGGCAGGCGCATGGCGAGCGGGTTGCGCAGCCGCGCGATCAGCGACTTGCGCGCCTGATCGTGGTGCCGGCGTCCCATCTCGGCGATGTCGGGGGGGACGTCGCCGGTGATCAGGTCGGCGCCGTGCAGCTGCGCCAGCAGGCGGATCACCTCGGACTGGCTCGGGGGGTCATCCTCGAACCGGGCGCAGGCGGCCTCCCAGAGCGTTTGTACCGTGCGCCGCCCGTCCATCAGCGAGAGCATCAGGTTGGCCGCCGGACTCAGCCGGTGATAGCGGCCCGAATGGCTGTCCTGCACCACGAACCATGTCTGGCCGCGGAAGCGCTGGCGGTGGATCTCGACATGGCCGCGCAGCCGCGGCCGCAGCGGCGCGACGCGATACCAGTCCTGCGAAAGAAAGCTCTGCACCATCGCCGTCTACCCGATCCGCAGCCACTTCCACGCCCACAGCCGCGCCCAGTCGATCAGCGGGCGGGCCCAGATCTCGACCAGCCGCGTCTCGCCGGTGTCGATCTTGGCGATGCCCTCCATGCCGGGCTGCAATTCGGGATGCGCGCCGGTGAAGGCGGCCTCGACGCGGAAGGTGGTGGCGCCGTCGGCATATTCGGCGACCGGGGTGATCTTGGTGATCTCGAAGCCGAAGCTCTGCTCCGGCAACGCGGTCGGAACCAGCGCGCCGGCCTGGCCGGGGCGCACATCGGCGATGCGACGCTCGTCGACGTCGAGGGTCAGGCGGTAATCTCCGGGCGGCGCGATCGATAGCAGAGCATCGCCGCGCGCCACAGAGGCGCCGATGCTCTGGCTGAGATCGCCCGAGATCACCAACCCGTCGAAGGGCGCGGTGAGCCGGGTGCGTTCGAGCTGCTTGTCGATCAGCGCGATCTCGGCCTCGGCCTGCGCGATCTCGGCCCGGCGCACCTGCGTTTCGGCGCGGTCGCGGGCGGCGAGCGCGCGGTCATACTCGATCAGCTGACGCTGGCGCTCGGTCACCAGGCGCAGGCGCTCGAGCGCGAGATCACGGTCATCGAGTTGCACCAGCACCGCGCCCGCCTCGACCGGATCGCCGGCGCGGGCGAAGGCCGCGGCGATGAAGCCGTCGAAGGGCGCCGCCACGGTGCGCTGCACCCGGCCCGAGACCTGCGCCTCGGCCGAGATCCGGTCGGGCCCGGTGGCGAACCAGCCGAAGAGCCCGAGCCCGACCAGCACCAGCAGCGCCAGCTTGCGCCCGACATGGCCGGGGCCGAAGAGCCGGGTGAACTGCTGACCGAGCGCGACGCCCGCCTTGGTGATCAGCCAGCGGTCGTTGCGGCGCTTCTCGTCGAGCACCGGCGCGATCACCGTGCTGACCGCTTCGAGGATCTCGAGATCGGTCTGGGTGAAGGGCGTTTCGGCGGGGCGTTCATAGGTCACGGCACCGATGAAATGGCCCATCGCGTAAAGCGGGACGGTAAGCACATGGCCTGAATTCTGCGCGCGGGCGAGCTTTTCATGGCGATGCGCGGCGACCGGATCGGCGCTGTCCTCGGCGGGCCAGAGCACCGGGCCGCGCTGGTCGATGGCCTCGTCCATCGCCGCGCCGAGCAGACGGACCAGCGCCATCTGCTTGCCGAACTGGGCCGAGTGCGAGATCGCGGCGACCTTGGTGGAAAACACCCCGCGAAACCCGATCGAGACCCGGTCGCAGCTGAAGCGGGTGGCGAGATCGGTGGCGGCGGCGCGGGTGGCGGTGGCGATGTCCTCGCGCTCGGCCACGGCGATGACCACGTTGAGTGCCTCGATGGCGTGGTCATAGCGCTGCCGGTCGGACTGCATCGCCTCGCGCCGCACGAGATCGCGCATCCAGGCGGCGCCCCATTGCAGGCTGCGCATCGCGGCGCGCAGCTCGGCGGCATCCTCGGGCAGGATCTCGAGCCCGACCGCGCCCTGCGTGCGGCCCTCGACGGTGAGCGGTGTCGCCAGCGCGACCAGCCCGCCAGAGGGGCGGCCATCGTCGCCCACCGCGCCGCGGACCACGCCGCGATCGCTGTCGAGCGCGGCCTCGGCGGCGGCGAGCAGGATCGCCGAGGGCATCCGCGACTCGGGCCAGTTGGCCACCGCGCGCGGCCGGCCACCATCGGGATCGGCGAGGAACACCGCGGTGCCCTCGGCGCCATCGACCTGCGCCATCATCAGCGGCGCCCAGGCGCGGGCGGCCTCGTCGAGCGCCTCGGCGCGGCTGAGCCGGCGCCACGGGCCCGCCTCGCGGACGATCCGCGCCTCGGTCTGGTGCTGCGCCGAGCCGGGAATGCCCAGCCCGTCCTCCATCAGTCCTCGACCTTCAGGATGCCGTGGCGGGCCTCGTATTCACGCAGCACGCCGGTGAGGATCTGGTGCAGGCGCTTTGCGGCAAACGGGGTCATGATCATCCGGTTGGTCAGATCGACCCGTAGCGGCCCGGTATCGGTGGGGTTCCAGCTCCGGTTGGTGCCGAAGAACACCTCGACCTGCTCGCGCGTGCCCTGCACGTTCACCACGTTGGCAAAGCTGGTCTGCATCGCCTCGTCGTTCCAGACCACGGTGGAGCTGCGGCTCTCGCCGCCTTCGCTCACCGGGGGCGTGGTTCCGTTCTCGTCCTTGGCCAAATGGTCCTCCCTCCTTTGGTGCGTAAGGCGGCCCCTTGCGGGGGCCGCCATGCGTGCCGTGTGGATCCGTGCCGTTGTCAGTAGGCGGTTTGGTAATCGGTGACGAAGATCCAGTCGTCCTCGTCATCATCGGCAAGACCGCCCTCATTATCCAGCAGATCATCGATCACCCAGAGACCGCCCTTGCTATCGATGTAAGCAAACAACGCTCCGTCCTCGTCGAGCAGGGTATAGGCCGAGTCTGCCGGGGTGTCGGCGGTGGTCTTGAAGGTGACGTCCTTGACGAACTCGCCAAGCTCCGCGTCGTAGGTGTAGGAGCCCTTGCCGAGATTCTTGCTGGCCTGCGAGGCGTGGAAGGTGATCTGGATCTCCGAACTCGCGATGGCAGACTGAATCTCCGGCAGGGTGGCGCGCTCCGCCGAGACCGGGGCGGTCGGTGCCGTTGCGCTGGCCGCAGCGGGAGCGCTGCCGCCGCCGTAATCCGCGGTCTCCGAGCGGGCATCGTTGCCGTCGCCGCTGGCGGCGGTCACCCGCACGTCGCGCTGCGCCGGGCCGTTGCCGGGCTGCGGGTCGGCGGGGGCGCCGTGGGTGTCGCTCCAGTCGGGATCCGACTGGGTGACGATGCCCAGCTCGCCCTCGGGCTCGCCGAAGCGGGCCGGATCGCTGCCGGTGTCGAGCGCGCGGGTCGGATCGGCGCCGTCGCTCTCGCCCAGCAGATACCAGAACTCGATCGCGGCGGGGGCCATCAGGCGGTTGACCGTGGGCGCGCCGAAGGGACGGAACGGCACGATGAAGCTGTTGTACTCACCGGTCCAGTCATGCAGCCGGTCGCCGCCGGTATTGGCGATCAGCACATCGCGGCCGGCACCCCCGAGGGCGTAGTCCTCGTAGCTCTCGTCGGTATCGGTGTCGTCGTTGCTGCCGCCGGCGGTTTCGAGCACGTCGTCGGCATTGAGCCAATCGTCGCCATAGCCGCCATACATCCGGTCGCGCCCGGTGCCGCCGGTGATGGCGTCATTGCCGAGACCACCGAAGATCACGTCATCGCCATCCGTCGTCACGCCGTTCGAGCTGCGCGCATCGACCGGGCCTTCCGAGGCGTCGTGGTTGAGGAAGAAGGTGCCGCCGTTCGGGGTAATCTTGGCGCGCGGGTTGTTCTCGTCGTAATGCGCGAACTCCTCCACCGTGGGATCGTAGGCCAGAAGCCCGCCCGGGTTCACCGGGGTATCCCAGGAGACGATGGTGCCGTCCATCGCCTGCGGGTTCTCCGAAAGCGGCAGGGCCTCGGCGCCCGAGATGGCATCGTCACCGGCGCCGCCATGCAGGAAATCGTCGCCCCAGCCACCGAAGATGACGTCATCGGCATAGGCGGGGGTGAACTCCTTGTCCTGCGTCGCCGCGGGATCGAGGTTGAAGGGCGTCAGGTTGACCGACTTCTTCAGCTGCTGGTCCACGTTGATGATGTAGCGGAAGTTGAAGCTGTTGGGGCCGGTGATCAGGTCGTCGGTGCTGGCGAGCGCCGCGACGCCGTAGAGATCCTCGCCGTAGCTGGTGGAGTTGCGGCTGGTCATGATCCGGCCGTCGTCGCCGATGACGCCGTCGGTGCCGGTGCCGCCCGAGATCCAGTCGCTGCCCCAGCCGCCGATCAGGTCGTCGTTCTGACCGTCGCCGAACAGGGCGTCGCTGCCCATCTGGCCGTAGATGCTGTCATCTCCGGCCTCGCCGTGGATCTCGTCATCGCCGCCGTTATCCGAAAGCGCCGCAGCATCGTAATCCGGGCCGCCCTCGGTGTAGTCGATCAGCTCGACGGCGCGGACGATGATCCGCTCGCCGCCATAGGTATCGTAGTTGAAGCCGAGATAGGTGCCGCTGTCGCTGCCGTTGGTGCCGACGATGCGGTAGATGTTGCCGTTGTCACCGAGGATCACGTCGGCATCGCGGGCATGGCCGTCGATGCCATCGTCGCCGAGATCGTTGCGCGACGCCGCGGTGCCGGAGCCGCCGAAGAGCAGGTCGGCACCGTCCGGGCGCAAGCTCTCGTCACCGGCGAGCCCGGCGAAGAGGCTCGAGCTGCCGCCGATGATGTCGTCCTGACCGAGGTTGCCGAAGACCACGTCCTCGCCGCCATTGCCCTCGATGTAGTCGTCGCCATCGCGACCTTGGCCTGCGAAATCGTCGACCGAGGGAAGGGTGGTGAGCAGGGTATCGCGCGAGGCGCCCACGGCGCCGGGATCGGCGTTGCCGTCGCTGTCGAGATCGATGGAGCCGTCGCCCTGGATCACGTCATTGCCGAGCTGGCCGAAGATCACGTCGTTCTCTGCGCCGCCGGCGATGTAGTCGTCGCCATATTCGGCCGGGTCTTCGACATCGGAATGATCGAAGAGCTCGATGGCGCGCTGCTGCGTCCCGTCGGGGTTCGCCATGTGGGTCGCGGTGATCATCGCCTGCGCGTCATCGGCGCCACCGATGCCGTAGAGCAGCGTGCCGTCGAGCGCCCGCATCCGCGCGTCGACGCTGTCGCCGGTGCGGTAGATCAGGCCGTTGTCGCCGAGGATGACGTCATCATCCGCGCCGCCGTCGATGGCATCGTCGCCATCATGGGCCAGCGCGCCCTCGTTGTCGGTGTCGACGTTGTGGCCGCCGATCAGGTCGTCATCGCCTGCCTCGCCGAACAGCCAGTCGTCGCCCTGCTGGCCCATCACGAGATCCTGCCCGGCGCCCGCGAAGACGGTGTCGTTGCCGCCGAGCCGGTCGCCGCCGGTGAAGGTGGCCGAAACGTCGAAGGGCATGACCCCGAGGGTCAGGGGCAGGGCGGTCTCGTCGATATCGCCGGCGATGCGGGCGTGATCGCCCATCACCAGATCGTTGCCGACGCCCGCGAGGATGCGGTCGCCGCCGGTGCCGCCGATGATCAGGTCGTTCGAGGCGCCGGTCGAGATCACGTCGTCGCCGCCGTAGCGCCAGTCAGTCGTCTCGATTTCCTGCGCGAGATCGGTGGTGCCGTCGCCGATGTTGACCCAGGTCACCCTCCCCACGTCGCCCAGCACGATATCAGCCCCGTCGATACCGCCTGCATCGTCCGCCATGTCGGTGGTGATGGTGTCGCCGCCGGCGCCGCCGAGGATGATGTCCTCGCCGAGCCCGGTGGTCACGGTGTCGTCGCCGCCATTGGCCTCGGTCAGGGTGATGGCGCTCAGAAGCTCGAGCGGCAGCGCGCCGAGATTTGCCGCGCCGGTGCCGGTAAGCAGCTCGCCATTGTCGCCGAAGATGAGGTTGGCGCCCTGTCCGGCGTCGATGCCGTCGTCGCCGAGCCCGCCCAGCACCACGTCGCCGCCGGCGCCGGTGAGGATGGTGTCGTCGCCGCCGGAAAGTGTGGTCTGGCTGCGGATTGCCGCGATGGTCATCGCGAAGCCCGCGAGCTGCGGCGCATCAAACGCGGCCTCGGCAACGACCTCGCCGAGATCGCCGAAGACGATGTTCTCGCCGTCGCCCGCGTCGATCTCGTCATCGCCGGTGCCGGCGAGGATCACGTCGGTGCCCGCGGCGGTGGTGATGGTGTCGTTGCCGGCCACCGCCGGGGTCTCGGTGAAGATGTGGTCGATGTCGGTCTCGTCGCCGTCGAGCACCACCATGTCGACGGTGCCGTTGTCACCCACCACGATGTTGGCGCCGCCGGTGTCTGTGACGCTGTCATTGCCCGCGCCGCCCAGGACGATGTCGTTGCCGAGGCCCGAGAGGATCTCGTCATTGCCGCCGAAGGCGTCGCGGGTGGTGGTGACGCGGATCACCGCGCCGGTGGTGACGATGCGCTGGGTGCCGGCGACCTGCTCGATCACACCAAGATCGGCGATCACGATGTCGTCGCCAGCGCCCGCGTCGATGCTGTCGCTGCCCGGCAGGCGGGTGTCGGCGCTGTCGAGCGCGGGGGTGGTGACGATGTCGTCGCTGACCACGAGGTCGCGCAGCAGCAGGTCGACGGTGAAGCCGTTGTCGCCGTAGACGTGATCGGCCCCGGAGAGCGCCGAGATGTCGTCATTGCCGCTGCCGCCGGCGATGTGGTCGTCGCCCAGCGAGCCGATGATGGTGTCGTTGCCGATGCCGCCATAGATCACCAGTCCGAGCTGGCCGGCGGTGCCGATGGCCGAGGCGTCGATCAGGTCGCCGTGGTCTTCGGGGTATTCCCAGCCGTCGAACACCAGCCCGCCGCCGGTGGGCGCGCCGCCAAGATAATCGTAGCGCGCGCCGTAGGTGTCGGTGTCGCCATAGATCACCAGCAGGCTCTCGGGTCCGCCGCCGCCCAGCACTGTGATCTCGTCGGAGCCACCGCCGCCGTGGATCGCGGTGATCGGCAGGTCGACGGTATTGTCGGAGAAGGTGTTGGTGGCGAGCACCGTGAAATCGTCATCCGCGTCGCCCAGCAGCACGTCGACGATCTCGACGTTGTTCATGCTGATGCCCTGCGCGTAGCTGACGATCTCCGAGCCGTCCTGCGCGATGCTCTCGTCGAAATCGACGGTGCCGGTGCCCATGCCTAGCCCGTTGACCAGCAGCCGCTCGCTGCCGTCGGGCAGGGTGGTGGTGGTCATGTAGCCCGCCGCGCCGGTGACGTCGGTGTCGTTGAAGATGTTGACGCGGTCGTTCTGCTCGGTCTCGTCGGTGACGATCTCGAGCTCGATCGGGCCCGGATCGCTTTCGGTCGGCAGCATCACCGGCGCCAGCAGGGTGCGGTCCTCGGTCGGCGCACCCTCGATGATCAGCGGGCCGAAGACCTTGGAGGCGGTGTGCTCCTCGGCCGGGAACACCTTGGTGATGTAATCGGTCTCGGAGGGCACGTAGTCGGGATCGGCCTCGAGCGTGACCTCGACCTCTTCGTGCCAGTTGTCGGTGGTGAAGGTGATCTGCGCCGCGGTGACGGTGAAGGTGGCGCTACCGCTTTCGTCGGTGAGGCTCTTGCCCCCCGAGACGTAGAGCCGCGTGCCATCCGCCGAGACCGCGCCGATCAGCACCGCGCCGTCATTGTCGCCGCTGCCCGAGATGTCGAGCGTCTGGCCCGAGCCGAAGCCGCTGTCGGCCCAGCTCTGCCCGTCGCTGCGCTCGATGTAATCTGCGCCGTCCTCGACCTCGACGAAGCTGACCGTAAGCGTCTCGTCCGCCAGCGGGACGAGCGACACCCGCCCGCCGGGCACGATCCGGGTCTGGCCGTCGTCGAAGATCGAGATAGTGACATCCTGCGTGGGCGCCTTGGTCAGGCGCACGGTGTAGCTGTCGGTCTCGTCATAGGCATCGTCGGCGCTGTCGATCACCACCGTGTCGCCCTGCGTCTCCTGGATCAGCACGCCGGCGGTGTCGCCGTCGATGGCGGTGAGGGTGAGATCCTGCGCGCTGGCCGAGGCATAGGTCGGGCCGTCGCTGCTGACGGTGTGGGTGACGATGATGCGCTCGGCATTCTCGGCACCGTCATTGGCCGTGGCCGTGACGGTGACGCTCTGCGCGACGCTCCAGTTCGAGGCGTCGAAGGTGAACACCGTCTGGCTGAAGCTCAGGTCACCGGAGTTCGAGTTGTCGGTGAGGGTGATGGTCACCGTCTCGCCCGCCGCCGGGGCGCGGGAGAGCTTCAGCGCGTAGCTGTCGGTGATGCCCTGCGCCCCCTCGAGCACCAGCGTCTCGGAGCCGGTCTCGGTGATCTGCAGCTCGGCGAGATCGTTGTCGCGGACCTCGACCACGAGGTTCTGCACCTGCGCGGCATCGAAGGCCGGGTCGACCGACTGCACCGAGTGGCTGATGACCACGTTGCGGGTGCCCTCGGCGGCGGCATCGTCGAGCGCCTTGATGGTGACGGTCTGGGCCTGGTCCCAGTTGCTGGCATCGAAGGCCAGCACGATGTTCTCGGCGAAATCGCTGCCGTTGTCGCTCAGCAGGACGGAATCCGCCTCCTGTCCGGTGAGGGAGATGCCGGCGTCGCCGTTGGCGGCGATGGCGAAGGTCTCCTCGACCACGATCTCCGTCGCGGTGACCGAGACGATCTTGTAGACGCCATCGGCATCCCCGTCCGTGGTGCCCGAGAGACGGATCGACTGGTAGGTATCGAAGCCGTCGTCCAGGAAGCTGCCGCTGTCGCGGGTGAGCGTGCTGCCGCCCTGCGCGAAGCTGAGCGCGGTGCCCTCGGCCACGGCGGGGACCGCGAGGTTGCGGTCGGCGCTCGAGGCGCGGGTCGCCGAGACGGTGACATAGACCACGCCGGTCGGAACGTCGGTCAGGCGGATCGAATAGATATCGGTCCGCGCGCCGGCGGTCTCGCTCACCAGTGTCTCGCCCTGCGTCGCGTCGCCCGCCACCTCCTGGCTGATGAAGATGGCGCCCTGGTTGCCGTCGGCAACGGTGGTGCCGAGCCCTTCGATGAAGGTCTGGTCGTAATCGTCATCGACGCTGCTGGCCTGGTGGTTGATCAGGCCCGAGCGCCCGGCAAGATCCGCCGAGACGATCTCTTCGGTGACATCGCCGGTGACGTCGAACGTATCTGAGCCGAGACCGCCGATGACGCGGGTCACGGAGTTCGCGGAGGTCGACAGGATGAAGAAGCTGTCGTCGCCCTCGAGACCGTCGACCTCGAGCAGCTCCTCGGTATTCGACAGCGACACGTTGAGCCCGGCGCCGAACACGCCGTCCTCGGTGATGACGAAGGCGTCGTCAGCCTCGGTGCCCAGCACCACGACCTTGTCGAAGCCCGCCCCGCCGTCGATATCGAGCGGCGCGTTGATGTTGTAGCGGATCAGGTCGTCGCCGCTGCCGGCGTTGAGCTCGGTCTGGTCCTGCAGCGACGAGCTGCCATCGCTGTCGAGCAGGAAGGCCCGCACGGTGAACTCGTCATTGCCGCTCTCGCCCTCGAGCTTGAGCTGGGCGCGGTTGGCATAGACGGTGAAGCTGTCCTGGCCCTCGCCGCCGAAGGCGACGGTGGCGAAGCTGATGCCGTCCGAGAGCCAGCCGCGGGTGGTGAGCACGGCATTGATCTCGTCGCCCGGCGCGATGCCGTTCTCGGCGCTGCCGCTGTTGGGATCGTTGCCGAAGAGCTGGCCGAACTGGAAGCTGTCGTCGCCGATGCCGCCATCGAGGGTCATGATCGCGGCGTTGTCATCGGCGATGAAGCTGTCATTGCCGGCTTCGCCGAGCAGCGTCACCCGGCCGTTGATGGCACGGTCGTAGTTGATCCGCTCGACGGTCTGCGGCCGGGTCGGATCGTCGCCGCGCATCTGGTCGATATCGCCATGCAGCAGCGCGAAGAAATTGGAGCGGCTGAGGAAGACGTCGTCATCCTCGGTGCCCACAACCACCATGGTGTCCGCGTCGAGCGGTCCGCCGGTGTCGACCACGTCGATGATGTAGTCGACAAGCTCGCCGCCGACCGAGCCGTGGGTCTGCAGCAGGATCGCGTCGGAGCCGTCGCCGCCGTCGATCAGGAAGCTGTCGGTGCTGCGGTCCTGGCTGACGAGACGGACGATCTCGACGAAATCATCCTCCGAGCCGCCGAGCAGCGTGACATGGCCGGTCATCGTGGTGGCGTCGAGGAAGCGGACGGAATCCGCCCCCGCGCCGCCCTCGACGAGGATCGTGGACGCGGCGGAGAAGCCGCCGGTGAGCACCATCTGGTCATCGCCGCCGCCGAGCGCGATGGCGATGCTGCCGCCCGAGACGAAATCGCCCGAGATGTCGAGGAAATCGCGGGTTGCGCCGGTGTTGACGGTGAGCACGCTACCGGCGATGAGCAGGCCGGAGATGTCCAGACGATCCTCGCCCTCGTCGGTGCTGACGGTGAGGCCGCTGCCAGCGCTCAGGGTGCCGGAGATGTCGAGAAGGTCGATCCCGGTGCCGGTGTCGATGGTGAGCGCGCTGCCGGCGATGAGCAGGCCCGAGACGTCGAGGCCATCCTCGCCCTCGCCGGTGTTGACGGTGAGCGTGGTGCCCGAGGCCACGGTGCCGGAGACGTCGAGAAGGTCCATCCCGGCGCCGGTGTCGATGAGGGTCGCGAGGGCGGAGCTCATCGCGCCGGTGATGGTGACGCTGTCTTCGCCGCTGCCGGTGTCGATGGTGCTGTTGCCGGTCGCCTCGGTGGTGCCGGTGATGCTCACCGCATCCGTGCCGAAGCCGGTGGAGATCGCGAGGGTGCCGGCGACGACCGAGCCCGTCGCGCTGACGGTGACCGCGTCGTTCCAGGCGCCGGTGTTCAGCGCCACGGTGCCGAGGGCCTCGACGGCGCCGTCGATCAGCAGGTCGGCCCCGATACCCTCCCAGCCGGCGAGGTCAGCGTTGAGGGTGATGCTGCCGGTCTCGGCGATCAGGCTGGCGCCGGTCTGCACGTGCAGGTCATCCCCGGCGGTGAAGACGATGTTGCCGCCGGTCGAGCGGACCTCGACCCCGGCATTGATGGTGAAGGTGTCGTAGTTATCGGCTGCCGATTCCGTCGCCGTCTCGATGATGTCGCCGGCGGCGAGGATGTCGTTGGCGATGGTGATCGGGCTCGACGCGACGGTGTAGATATCGCCGCCCGATTGCTGGCCGTAGCCGGCGCCGCCGTCGATGGTCAGCAGCGTCAGAGCGCCCTGGTTGTCGACATAGGTGGAGCCGGTGGTCGAGAGCGACTGCAACGCCCCGATCTCGGTGTAGATCCAGTTGTCCGAGGTGCCGATATCGCCCTGCGCGATCAGGTAGGCGCGGCCGCCGAGCACGTTGCTGGTGTTGGGCGGCTGCACGCCGTTGTAGATGCTGCCGACCACGGCGGTGAGATAGGCGGTGGCGAGGAGCGGGTCGCTCTGCGTCACCTCGACGGTGTTGAGCCACATGTCACCGGCCTGTTCGATCAGGAAGGTGTTCTCGCGGCTGGTCACGGTGACCACGCCATCGCTGCCAGAGCGGCGGCTGTCGATGTCGAGCTCGTTGCCGAAGGCGCCGATATAGCCGAGATCGGCGGTCAGGGTGATGTTGCCCGCCGCCAGCACGTCGGCGGCGAGGCGCGAGCCGGTGTCGTTGCCGTCGGTGCTCGTCTCGGGATTGGTCGGATCGACGAGATCGACAGCGTCGAAGATCGAGAGCTGGGCGTAGAGCTCCACGTCTCCGCTGCGCGACAGCACGTTGCGGATGTTCATGTCGCCTTCCTGCTCGTAGACGATGACATCGCCCTCGGCGGTCAGGGTCAGCAGGCCGAGATCGTCGCCGAGATCGCCGCGCGCCTCGACCTCGAGCGCATTGCCCACGACACCGATCGAGCCGGTCTGTGCGGTCAGGGTGATGCTGTCGGCCTCGATATTGACGAACTCGGTGTTGTTGTGGTCGAGGATCGAGCCCTCCGCCACCAGCGTAACATCCTCGCCCGCCGAGTAGACGGTGTTGATGTTCATGTCGCCGTCGCGCTCGGTGATGTTGATGTCACCGGTGCCGCGCGCCGTCAGGGTCGCGCCGGCGGTCTGGTCGACATAGACCATGCCACCGCTGCCGATGCCGCCATCGCCGGCCTCGAGAACGAGATTGTCGGAAGTGATGTTGGTCGACGCGCTGTTGCCGCCATTGCTCAGCTCGCCCTGCGCCCTGACGCGCAGGTTGCCGTCAACCTCGAGCGTGCCGAGCTCGATGGCGTATTCCGAGCCGAGATAGCTCTCGCCGCCGGCGCTGACATCGAGCTGGCCGGTCACCACGATGTCGAGATCCTCGCGCAGCTGCACCTGCACCATGGTCAGCTCGACATATTCGTTCACGTCGAGGGTGACGCCGGTCTCGGTGATCAGCGCGGGGCCGTTCAGGGTGATCGTGGTCGCGGTGGCGGCGGTGATCTCGTAGAGCGACAGGTAGTCGTTGGCGTTCTCGGTGTCGCCAGCCAGGATCAGCTTCATCCCGGCGCGGTAGTCGGAGAAATCGCCGTCGCCGCTGACCAGCGTGATGGTGTTGCCGGAGATGTCGACGGTCATGTCGGTGAGATCGACGCCGCGCGGATCGAGCGCGAGGCCCGAGACATGCACCGCGACATTGGTTTCCGACGCCGTCAGCAGCACGCGCGAGCTGTCGAGCTGCAGCGTGGTGCCGCCATTGGTGATCGCCGTGACGGTGTAGAACGGGCCTTCCTCGGTGGCGTTGGCGCTGTTGCCCTCGACCTGGATGACCTGCCCGACGAGCACGTCGTCCCAGGTGCCCGAGCTGCGGGTGATGGTGTTGGCCGCGGCGTCGAAATCGACGGTGGCGGCGAAGCGGTCGGTGGTGAGGAAGAACAGGTCGTCGCGCTCGGCCGCCGAGAGCAGCACGCGCTCCTCAGGCGTGAGCTCGGTGTCGGGGTCGATGGCGATGGTCTCGAAGCCCTCGGTGGCGCCGATCTGGCCCGAGACGTCGAGCTCGACATTGGCGCCGATGATGTTGGCATCCTCGATCACCGTGTCGGTGTCGGTCACCGGCACCAGGAGGCCCGCGCCGATGGCGTTGATCAGCTCGTCCTCGGTCCAGATCTTGATCGAACCTTCGATCAGCTCGTTCTCTTCGTCGGTGAGTTCGTATTCCCACGCCGCGTCATAGACATCCGGATCGAGCGGGTTCGAGAGGCCGCCGGTGTAGCTGCCCCAGACCGCGTCGAGGTTGCGGTATTGCTCGGTGCGGCTGGTGCGCAGCGTGAGGATGGCGTTGGCCACGTAGGCCGGAACGTCGGCAGCGCCCTCCGAGACCGCCTGCGCCGTGTAGAACTCCTCGTAATAGGCTTCTTCGTCGGCGGTCAGCAGCAGAAGCTGATCGGCGTCGTACTCGAGGGCCGAAGGGCGGAAGGTGAGGTAGAAATCCGCCGCCGCGGCGTCGAGCGTGGCGTCGTCCCAGCCGGGATTGGCCTCGGCCAGATCGAGGCGGTATTCCTCGATCTGCGCCAGGCGGGTCTGCCAGTACTGGCGGTATTCCGAGGTCTTGGCGTTGGCCAGCGTGTCCTTGACCTCGTTGACCTTCGCAGTGGCGTTGCCGGTATAGACCTCGTCGCCGTTCTCGTCGGTCTCGTAATCGGTGAGCTTGAGGGCACCCCAGACACCGTCGCGCAGCTCGGAGACGGCGCGTTCGTCGGTCTCCTCGATCTGGTTGCCGTCGAGCAGGTCGCCGGAGAGCACGCCGACATAGACGTCGCCCTGGGCCTCGATCTTGAACAGCCGCAGGTCGCCGTCGGTCTCGACCACGTAGACCGCGCCCTGCAGCGCCGTCGCTGTGAGCAGCGATTGGTCGCGGGTGCCGGTGTCGATCTGGATGGCGCGCGCCGAGGCGCCGATATCGCCGTCCTCGGCGATCAGGTCGATGGCATCGGCGGTAATGCCGTGGCCGGTGGCGGCGGCGAGGATCGAGCCCGCCGAGGTCAGGATCGCGTCGTAGCCGCCATCCGCCGCCGAGATCGTGCCCAGCGTCAGGTCGCCGAAGGTCTCGTAGAGGTTGACGATGCCGTCGCTGGCGGTGGCGTCGATGCGCTGACCGGTGACGCCCTCGACATCCGAGAGGTTGACCCGCACGGCCTCGTACTCGGTTCCGATGGCCGAGGCGGCGAGGCCGATGGTGCGGCCGCCGATCTCGCCCGAGATCGCGCCGCCGGAATTGGTGGTGATGATCCCGGTGGTGTTGAGCTGGGTGTGGCCGTAGGCGTTGCGCAGCGGGCCGTCGACGGTGATGTCGGAGGCACCGGCATTGACGACGATGGAGCCGGCATCGTGGCCGATGAAGGTGATCCCCACCGGGCGGTCGGCCTCGATGGTGTGGGTGACGTATTCGACGCTGTCGGTGATCGTGGTGTACTGGAACCAGCTGTAATTGGTGCCGTACCAGGTCGACCAGTGGTCATAGCCGGTGCGGTTGGGCCCGTTCACATTGCCGATCACCTCGACGCTGTCATAGGTGTAGGCGTCGCCATCCTTGGCGGTGTCGAGGTAGAAGTAATTGGAGTCCGGGACAAGCTCGCCCTCGGTCTTGGTGCTGTCGGTGCGGTCGGGAGCGCGGCTGTCCGGCGCGAAGGCGTCGATGCCGAGCCAGTCGCCCTCGGTCCATTCCTCGACCAGCACCTCGCGGGTGCCCTGCGCCAGCATCCAGCCATAGCGGTAGCCGGCCACCGGATCGTAGGTGAATTCCTTGTCGGAACCCTGACCGACGAAGCCGCCGCCATTGTCGCTGATCTCGACGACGCCCTGGTCGTTGACCTGGTAGATCGTGGTGTAGGGCACGCCTCCCACGGAGGGCTTGGCCAGGTCCTTGATGATCAGCTCGCCGATGCCGCGGGTGGTGGCGTCGAGCTCCTGCACGATGATCTCGGGCGTGTAGCCGTTCGCGAACACCATGCTGTTGGTGATCTCGATATCGGGATAGCCGCCATAGACGATGATCTCGCCGTTGCGGGTGTTCATCACCCGCGCGGTGATGTCGACATAGCCGCCGCCCGGGCGCAGCGGGGTGACCAGCACCGCGCCTTGGCCGGCATTCGCCGTCGGGTCGAAATAGATCTGGAAATCGGGGTTGGTGGTCGGCAGCAGGATGGTCGTCGAGGAGCCGCTCTGGCGGTGCTCGTCGATCTTGGCGCGGGTGGTGTCGTCGAGGACGACGTGGAAATCCTCTTCGCCCGACTGGATGATGCCGTTGATGTTGAGATACTGGCTCTCGATGTAGATCCGGTCGCCGGTGATCGAGGCCTCGGTGGGCTCGACGGCGAGGAATGCGTCGATCGCGGTCTGGTCGATGGCCTCGGCGTTCAGCATGCCGGCGGTGCGGTTGACGTAATCGTCGCCGGTCAGATCCGAGGTCTTCCACTTGGAATAGGGCTCGCCGGCGAGGTGATCCTGGGTGGCGCCGGTGTCGAGGATCGTGGTTCCGTTCGACAGGATGTGCACGTCGAGGCCGTTGACCTCGGCGTTGACGATCACCGAGCCGGTGGAGGAGCCGTAGCCCGAATTGTTGTCGAGCGTGATGTCGCCGCGCAGGTTCAGGATCGGGCCCTCGATGAAGAGGTCGGGCCAGACCGCGGTATTGGTGTTGAGATCGCCATCGTTGAGCACCGCGCCGAGCGCGTCGTAATCGATGACGATGTTGATCTCGGGGACCCCGCCCGAAGGCGTGGTCGAGGCGGCGGTAAAGCTGAAGTTCGGGGCGATGGTGCTCCAGTAGCCGCCATCCTCCTCGACGACCTCTGCATTCTCGGCGGTGATCGCGGTCCCGGGATTGCTCAGCAGCGAGACGTCGACGCTGTTGAAATAGACCCCGCCATTGACCTCGGGGATCTCGGCCCCGTTGACCACCAGGTAGGCGGCGGTCTGGTTGGTGATGTTGATCGAGGCGTCGCGCGGGGTGTCGAAGGTGCCCGAGCCGTAGAGCTGGTCGGTGATGATCTCGACGAGGCCGGCCTGCGCGAAGACCGCATCGACCTCGATGACCTGCACCGTCGGCTGAAGCGGCACCAGCTCGTCCTGATCGATGTCGATGACGCCGTTGTTGTTGTTGTCGAGCCAGTTGGCCTCGCCGAAGGCCAGCATCTCCTCGAGGATGCGCTCGATCTGGCTCTGGTAGAACGCCACCAGGTCGGGGTTGACCAGATCGCCGTTATTGTCGGTGACGTTGTAGAGCGCGAGGTTCTCGCGTGCGATGTCGAGCTGGGCGGAGCGCGTGGTCTCGACCTGCTCGAGCCGCACCGTGAAGGGAATGTCCGACTCCTGGCCATTGGTCGTCAGGTTGAAGGTGCCGGCGCTGTCGGGGCCGGTGATCGAGCCGGCATCGAAGGTCCAGGTCTGCACGCCCGCGCTGGTGGTCGAGGTGCCGATAAAGCTGTTGGTCGCGCTGTCGAAGGTGATCGTCAGATCCTTGTGGCGCTGCGCGCCCGTACGGATCGTGCCGTCATTGACCACGCTGCCACGCGCCACCGCCGCGCCGAAGCCCGGCCCGAGATTGGCGTTGTTGCCGCCGAGCGCCGCGTCGATGGCATCGCCCACCGCCGAGGCCCAGTTCACGCCCTTCGCCATCACGTCGAGATTGGCGACGCCGTTCTCGTCGGCGAACAGGTTGATGTTGGCAAAGCCCTCGAGCAGGGCGCCGCTCTGCACGCTGATGGTGTTGTCGGTGATGACCACCGCGCGGGTCTCGAGATCGTCGATCGGGATCAGCGAGCCTGCGAAGTTGTCGACCCGCGCCTTCAGGCTGTGGTCGTAGATCCGGCGGTCCATGTCGGTGCCGGCGGTCAGGTAGATGTCGCGGCCGGCGGTGACGCTGCCACCGATCGTGATGAGGTTGTCGGGCGCGAGATCGATCTTGGCGTGACCGAGCGCAACGGTGCCGATACCGTAGGTCTCGGATTTCGAGTGCAGGTCGATCTCGTGCAGGCCGTTGGCCTCGAAGATCAGCTGGCCCGCGGCCTCGACCACCGCGTCGTCGCCGACCACGACCTCGGCCAGCAGCGTGTCGGCATGCAGGTCGATATAGGCGCCGGCGCCCGAGAGCGCACCGGCTGTGAACAGCGCCACGTCATCCTCGATGTCGAGCGCGTTGAACGCCTCGGCGGTGAAGCTGCCGTATGCGTCGGTGGTGGTGATCTGGCTGTGATCGTCGATGATCACGCGGGTGTTGAGCACGATGTCGATCTGCGACGAGGACAGCGCGCCGCTTGCGAGCCCGCCGGCATCGCCGTCGAGATGGTTGCCGCTCACGCCCTCCTTGATGACGGTGTTGGTCGCCGCGGCGAAGATGCTCTCGGCGGTGACGGTGGCGCCGGTGGAGTCGCCGTCATCGGTGCCGAAACGCACCACCACGTTGGCGGTCACATCGGTGTTGGCCTCGGCGCCACTGCCGGCGATCAGGCCGTAGCTGTCGGTCTTGACCAGCGCGTTGGGGCGCGAGGTGAAGGCGGCGGTGATGTTGAGCCCGCCGGGCAGCTCGTCGATCTGGCCGCCATAATAGGCGAGGATCGAGGCGTTGTTGGTCGCGACCTCGATCTCGGCGCCGTCGTTGATCTGCGCCAGCACGTCGGCATCGATGGTGGCGGTGGGCGCCGCCCCGGCGCCTGCAACCGCCCCGCCCGAGCCCGCGCGGGTGTCGGCGGTAACCTCGGCCTCGCCATCGGCGCTGATGTTGACCAGCGCGGCGGAGATATCGGCATTGTTGCCGACCAGCGCGTGCGAGCTGACATCGGCGACCGCGTTGGCGATCGAGGCCCCGATGCCCACGAGCCCGAAGGCCGCGGAGTTGGCATCGGCATATTGCGAGCTGTCGGCAACGGCCGCGACGTCGACGGCGATCAACGCGGTGATGTCGGCATTGGCGCCGATCTGCGCGGTGACGCTGTCGCCGATCCGGGTTTCGGCCAGCGTCGAGGTGGCGCCGATCAGGCCGCCGGCAGCGGCATGGGCCTCGGCCTGCGCGTTGGTGGTGTTGTTGAATTCGCCGGTGCGTGCCTCGACGCTCAGCGTATCCACGTTCATCGTGCCGCCGCCGGTGGCGGTCACGTCGCTGGCGACGTCGACATCGACGAAGTTGGCAGAAGCCGCGAAGCCCGAGGCCAGCGAGACGCCCACGGCCAGGCCGTCGGCCACGGTGCGCGAGGTGGCGCCGATCTCCACATCGGTGGCGTTGACCAGCACGCCGCTGACGCTGGCGGTGACCTCCGGCGTCACGTCGAGATCGACATAGCTGCCCGCCGCGCCGAAGGCGGCGAAGCCCAGCGAGAGCGAGGCGGTGACGGTCTCGGCCTCGACCCGCGGGCGTGCCTCGGCGGTCACGGTCAGGTCGCCCGAGAGGGTCAGGACGTCGTCGGTGCCGCTGCCCGAGACCAGCGCCTCGGTGGTCGAGCTGTTGCGCCCGCGCACCTCGGTGCCGGCGCCGGCGACGCTGAAGCCGAGCGAGATCGAGGCCGAGACGGCAGCGGCCGCGGCGGCGGCGTAGGTATCGCTGTCATCCTCGGCGTTGACCACGAGATCGGCGGCGGTGACATCGGAATTGTCGACCTGCGCGCGGATCGTGTTGTCGACGCTGTTCTCCGACAGGCCGACGGCGATCGAGACCGAGCCGCCCACGAGCCCGGCGGAGCCCGCAACGCTGGCGGCACCGACGAAGCTGTCGATGACGGAATTGTCCTGCGCATCGACGGTGACGGTGTTGCCGGTGGCCACCACGGCGCTGTCGTCGATCTCGGCGATGACGGCGTAGTCGATCTCGTTCAGCGCGTCCGAGCCGCTGCCGGCAGCGGCCCCGGCCACGGCGCCGCCCGCGATGGCGACGGAAAGCGCCACGACGGTGGCGTCGATCGTGGCGTCGTCCATGCTGGCCAGCACGTCGACATCGCCGCCGGCGGTGACCGAGCTGCCGTCGATGGCGGCGAACACGCCCGTGCTGTCGCCGTTGCCGATGCGGTTCTCGGCGAGGCTGACGCCGATCGAGGCGCCGAAGCCGCCGGCGCCGACCCCGATGGCCGCAGCGGCGGAGAGCACGATGGCGTCGATGGTGGCGTCGCTCTCGGCGCTGACCAGCACGTCGTCCTGCGCGTCGATGGTGGCATTGGTGATGCGCGCGGTGGTCGCGCCGGTGATCTCGTTCTCGGCATAGGCGCCGGCGCCGGCGAAGCTCACGCCGACCAGACCGCCGGAGACCGCAAGCGCCGCGGCGGCGGTGCCGGCGGTGATCGCGGCGGTGTTCTTCGCCTCGACGGTGACGTCGCCCACGGTGGTCTCGACGCCGTCATCGGTGTTGCGGATCTCGGCCAGTACATCGCTGCCGATGGCGTTGAAGCCGATGCCGATGCCGGCGGAGACCGCGACACCCACCATGCCGAAGCCCGCCGCGACGGCGACCGATCCGCCGAAGGCGTCGATGGTCGAGCTGTCCTCGGCCGCGACGCTCACCGCGTCGGCGCTGATGCCGGTGCCATCACCGTCAATATAGGCCTCGGTAGTCGCGTCGATGACGTTCTCGGCATAGGCGCCCGAACCCGCGACCCCCACGCCAACCTGACCGGCGGCAACCGCGGCGGCTCCGGCAAAGGTGAGGGCGCGGATCGACTGGGCGCTCTCGGCGTTGATCGTCAGATCGCCGGTGAGATCCATCGTGGTGTCGGAGGCATAGGCCGAGACCGCGCCGCTGTCGGCGACGGTGTCGCCGGTGAGGTCTCGGCCGATGAAGTTGCGAGCCACCGAGACGCCGATGCCCACGCCGACGCCCACCTGGCCCGCGGCCACGGCGGCGGAGACCGCCAGAACGGCGGCGTTGATCTCGACATCCGAGCGCGCGTCGATCACCACGTCGCCGCTGCCGGTGGTGGTGAGATCGGCACCCACGGTGGAGGCGGCGACATTGGTCTGGATGGCGTTGAGCGCCACCGCCCCGGCGCCGGCGATGCCGACCCCGACCTGACCGACGGCGACAGAGAGCGCGGCCGCGCCGGAAACCGCGTTGATGCCGGCCTTGCTTGCGAGGATCTGGCCATTCACCAGGCTGAGCGCGACGGAGCTGCCTTCCTCGTCGACGGCGGTCCAGCGCTCGCCTTCCTCGAGGGCTGCGACCTTGACGGTGCCGACCAGATCGAAGCCCTGCGCCCGGAGCGCGTCGGCCAGGCTGACCGCGAGGCTCGCATCGCCCGAGAGATCGGCGGCGTTGGCGGTGTCCTCGTCGTCCATATCCGCGACCGCGAGATCGTCGAGATCGCTGACGCTGACCGGGATCACGATATCGGCGACCGGCGCATCGATCGGCAGCTCGGGGGTCGAGGCGCTGATGATGATGCCCTGCGCCCCGCTGGTGCTAACCGCGCCATCGGCGATGGTGGCGGTGACGTCATTGGCTATGTTGTTGATCGCTATGGAAATTCCGAGCGAAACCGCGACCCCGGTCTGGCCGAAGGCGGCGGAGACGGCCATCGCCGCCGAGACCGCGTCGATGGTCGAGATGTCGTCGGCATTGACCACCACGTGGTCGGCCTGCACGTCGCTCGCGGCGCCGGCGATGCGGGCCGAGACGTCGGAGTTGATGCGGTTCTCGACCGCAGAGCCGCTGCCCGAGACCGCGACGCCGACCTGGCCGCCGGCCACTGCGACCGATCCGGCAAGGCTCGCCGCCTTGATCGCCTGGGTGCTCAGCGCATCGACGATGACGCCGTCATCGGCGGTGACATCGCTGCTGACGATGGCGGCATCGACGATGGCCGCCGCCTCGGAGAGGTTGACCAGCTCCCAGAGGTCGGTGTTGCCGTAATCCTGCGCGTTGAGGGCGAAGGGCGCGGTGTTGCCGTCTTCGTCGATGACATTGTCGGCCTGGGTCACCGTCTCCCCGATGTAGCGGTAGACGTCGCCCTTGCGGGCGCCCTGTTCGATCAGGACGGTGGTCGCATCCTGCGTCAGCTGGGTCACGCTGTCACCGGTCGTGTTGCCATAGGCGACGACGCCCTGCTCGTAGCCGATCAGGTTGCGCGACACCGCGACCCCGATCGAGGCACCGACGCCGGTCTGGCCCACGGCCACCGCGGCGGAGGCGGCGATCACAATGGCGTCGATCTCGCCCGAGGCCCCGGCGCTGACGGAGACACCGCCCAGCGTTGAGGTGACGTCGCTGCCCGAGATCAGCGCGCGGGTCTCACTGCCGATGCGGTTGGTGGCCTCGGCGCCGGCGCCGGAGACCGCGACGGCGGTCGAGCCGAAGCCCGCGGCGATCGAGGCGGCGCCCGCGAAGGCCGAGATGCTGGCGGCGTTGTCCGCCGCGACGCTCAGATCGCCGGTGCGCGCGGTCACGCCGTCGTCGGCGTCCTGGATGCGCGCGATGACGGTGCCGCCGATATCGTTCTGGGCAAGGCCGAGACCGATGGAGACGCCCACCCCGGTGCTGCCCACCGCGACCGCGACCGAGGCCGCACCCGCGAAGGCGTTGATCTCGGAACTGTTGGTTGCCGAGACGGTGATCGCGTCGCCCTGCGTGTCAACCGCGAGGGCGCCGGCATCGCCGTCGATCGCGGCGAGCACATCGACATTGATGGCGTTCTCGTTCCACACGCCCGAGCCCGAGACGGCAACGCCGGTGGAGCCCACCGACACCGCGACCGAGCCAGCGAAGGTCAGCGCGTTGATGCTCTGCGCCGCATCCGCGGTGACGAGGAGATCGCCGCCGGCATTGACGCTGCTGTCGGAGAGATAGGCCTTCACCTCGAGCGCGTCCTCGTTGCCGTAGCGATCCTGCCCGAGGAAGTTGCGCGCGATGGCGACACCGATGGAGGCGCCGACGCCGGTAGAGCCCGACACCGCCACGGCGGCGGAGGCGGCGATGACGGCGGCATTGATGGTGCTGTCGCCCTGCGCGTCGACCACCACGTCGCCGGTGGTGGCGATGGTGGCGCCGTCGATATGGGCCAGCGCGGCCGAGGTCACCACGTTCTCGGCATAGGCGCCGGCGCCGCTGACCGCGATCGAGTTGGAGGAGCTGACCGAGACCGAAACGGCAGCGGCGGCGGCGATGGCATTGATGGTGGTGCGCTCGACCACCAGGTCGCCGCCATCGAAGGCCAGCAGGAAGCTGCGGCCCGCGCCTTCTCCGTCGCCATTGCTGTCCTCGACCACGGCGAGCCACTTGCCGAAGCCCGCGCTGGAGACGCGCAACGTGTCGGTGGCGGAGATCTGGTCCTGCGGGCCGAGTTCGCCGTTCAGGGCGTCGCGCAGATCGTCGAGGATCGCGGTGTCGCCGGCGAGGTCGGAGGCATCGCGCGAAACGGTGTCATCCTCGTCATCGTCGGGCGTGCCGTTGTCGTCGTTGACCATCGCCTCTTCGGCGGCGTCGTCGAGATCATCGCCGTCGAAGCCGGGGCTGCTGACGGTGAAGCTCTCACCCGCCGAGGTCTCGGCCGAGACGATCAGCGAGACGGTGTCGAGCGGATCGACCGCGCCGGTGCCGCTCACCGAGACATCGGCATCCTCGACATAGGCCTCGGCCTGGTTGGAGATCTCGTTCATCGAGATCGCCACGCCGAAGGCGACCGAAGTGGCGTTGGACGAGGTGCCGACCCCCACCGCGACCGAGGCGGCGCCGGTGATGCTGTCGATGGTGGAGCGGTCGAAGGCCTGCACCCGGCCGGTGGCCAACTCCAGCGTGCTGCCGCCGTCGCCGCTGATATAGGCGGCGGCATCCGACGCGATGCGGTTGCGCGAGAAGCTGCCGGTGCCGCCGACCGCGAGGCCGGACTTGCCGACCGCCACCGCCACGGCGCCGGCCAGCACCAGCGAGCTGATGCTCTGCTGGGTCAGCGCCTCGATCTCGAGCGAGGCATCGGTGCCGAGCCCGGTGGTGATGCTGCTGTCATCGAGATGCGCCGAGGTCAGCGCGCCCTCGCGCACGAGGCCGACCTGCTTCCATTTCTGTGGGTCGCCGTAATCCTCGATCGAGAGATCGACGGCGGTGGCCTGATCCTCGCCGACATATTCGTAGAACCGCCCGCGATGGGCGCCCTCGGTGACCTCGACCACGTCGCCCTCGGCGAGCGGGGTGACGTCGTCGCTCTGGTGGTCGGCGGCGACGGCGCTGTCCTGCCAGCCGATCATGTTGTCGGAGACCGAGGCGCCGATCGCCACGGCGGTGCTGTCGCCGGAGAGCGAGACCGAGACCGAAGCCGCCACGGCAGCCACGGTGGCATCGATGCGCGAGACGGATTCCGCCTGGATCGAGACGGAGTCCGCCACCAGGGTGCTGTCCACGATGCTGGCCTCGGCGCCGCCGAACAGGCGGTTGACCGCGACCGCGCCGCCGACCGAGACGCCCACGGCATTGCCGTCCGCCGCGCCCGAGACGCTGGCGGCGACGGCGGCCGCGGTGGATTCGATGACCCCGTCGCGGCTGGCGATGATGGCGATCTCGCCGGTGGTGGCCTCGACGCCGCTCGACGCGATGCCCGCATCGACGGTGTTGCGCAGGGTGTTGCGCGCGATCGAGGTGGCCACAGCCACCGAGAGCGACTTGCCGGTGCCCACCGCGATGGAGGCGGAGGCGGCGATGTTCTCGGCGTGGATGAAGCTGGTGTCGCGCGCCGATACCGTGACATCGCCGGTCGCGGTCTCGACCATCGGGGCGTCGATGATCAAGGCTTCGGCGCCAGAGCTGCCGCGGTTGAGCGCCACGATGGGCGCCACGGTGATCGAGGTGTTGTCCTCGAGCGCGATCGAGGTGGCGAGCGCCGCGTTCAGGATGTCGGCGGTCAGGTCCATGTCGCTGAGAGCGGAGACCGATACGCCGGTCTCGGCGGAGACCTCGCTGCGCAGGATGCTGGCCGAGGCCATCGCCGGGGTCTCGTCGGCGGGCAGCAGGCCGAAGAGCGCGTCGATGGTGTTGAAAAGGACGTTCTGGCTGTTCACCCCGATCGAGTTGAAGGCCAGCGTGACGCCGATGCCATAGCTCTCTCCGCCGCCCTCGGCGACGGTGGTCATGTCGATGTCGCTGTCGATCTGCGCGGTGTTGGTTGCGCTGACGCTGACCGCGCCGAGCACGCTGTCGACATCGCTGTCCACGAGCGAGGCCTCGGCGGTCGAGAGCACCACGTTGGTGGCGATGAGCGCGTTGACCGCAAGCGTGGTGCCGCCCTCGCCGAAGGCGCTGCCGCCATCGGCGGCGATGTCGCCGATATTGTGCGCTTCGATGCCGGCATTCTCGGTGGCGATGATGACGATGTCGCCGGTGGCGGTGTCGACGGTGGCCTCGTCGACGCGGGCGATCACGCCGCCGCGCACGTCGTTCATGGCGACCATGCCGCCGCCCGCGGTGGCGTCGGACTCCGAGAAGTTGAGGTTGATGCCCGGCGGCAGCAGGCTCTCGATGTCGAGCGGATCGACCTTCACCCAGTCGGCATCGGCATCGTAATCGAGCGTCGAGAGATCGACATCGGTGCCGGTCTGGTTGGCTCCGAAATAGATGTAGAGCGCCTCGCGCTCGGCTTTGGTCTCGTCGTAGTCGTCGGCGATATAGACCATGTCGCCGAAGGTCACGCCGCGCTGCACGCCCGAACGGGTGGTGTATTGATACTCGTTCACCACGTTTTCGAGCGAAGTGAAGATGATCCCGAGCCCGGCGTCATTGGTGACCGTGGTGGTCACCTCGAGCGAGTTGGTGACATTTATATGGTTGCTGTCATTGGCCTCGACCCGGACGCCGGTGCCGGCGTCGATGTCATTGGCATAGCCGGTATCGTCGCCGACATTGGTCCAGAGCGTGGCTCCGAAGGTCGCGGCGGAGAGATCGATCACCGCCTCGGGGCCGCTGTACTCGTAGACCGTGCCGTCGAGGGCGATGACCCGGTCGCCGGTCTCGACCCGCTGCTCGCCGTCGCCCTGCCGGAGATTGGCCACGTCGATATAGGCCTTGGCCGCGCCGGAGACTTTGTTGGTCGCAACGATGGCGCCCACGGCGGTGCCGCTGGCATTCTCGAGCGCTGCGGCGGCCGAGGTGGCCTCGTTGCTGGTGATGGCGATGATGTCGGCATCGTTGGTGGCCAGCACCTCGAGCTTGCCGTCGGCGCTGACGCTGGAATTCAGGATGTAGGCCTCGGCATCGACCGGGGCCTCGCCGTTGAAGGCCGAGGAGATCAGCGGATCGCCGACGATGCCGTCGATCGTGTTGAAGAGCACGTTCGAGGGCTCCCAGCCCACCGAGTTGAAGGCCAGGAGAACGCCGACGCCGGTGTCCCCGCTGCCGACCATGGCGATGTTGTTGGCGGTGAGGCTCGCGGTGTTGGTCGCCTCGACGCGGACGTTGCCGAGCCCGCTGCCGTCGTCGGCAGCGCTCAGCGCGCTGTCGATCACCGCGGCGTCGGCGCCGCCCTGCAGGACGTTGGTGGCGATGACGCCGTTGAAGGCGATGGACTGGCCATCGCCGAGATTGCTGCCGCCCGAGGAGGAGGTGGAGGCATCGACATTGGCCTCCATCGTGGCATCCTCGATCGCCTCGACGATCACCTCGCCGTCATCGGCGCCCACGGTGGCGCCGCGGATCTCGGCCAGCACGTCGGAGCGCAGGTCGTTCAGAACCACCAGAGTGCCGACGCCGATGGAATCGCTCTTCGAGACATTGCCGAAGCTCGGGATGCCCTGCGTCACCTGCGTGGGCTTCCAGAGGTTCTTGTCCTCGTAGTTTACATCATTGATATCGATGATGCTTTCGGTCCCCAGATACTCGTAGACCCCGCCCGCGACGCCGCCGCCGCTATAGCCGTCGTCGAGCCGCACCAGCTCGCCGAACTTGACCGTGACCTCCTGCGTGCCGGCGCCGCTCAGCGCCAGCCAGTCGGCCTGCTGGAGATCGTTGACGGTCTCTGCCGCGACCGCCTGACCGCCATCGTTGGTGGTGGTCGAGCTGCTGACCAGCTTGGAGTTCGACCACAGGCCGATCTCGTCGCTGGCGCGCACGGTGACACTGCCGCCGGCGCTGATCTCGGTCTGGGCAGGGGCGTCTTCGTTGTCGATCACCGCGTAGGCGCGGCCGCTCACCTTGTTCGAGGCCAGCACCACGCCGACGCTCTTGCCGGTGGCGTCGGTCTGGGCCGAGGCCTCGGAGACGGTGGAGTTCGACACTGTGGCGTTGAGCTTCTCGGTCGAGAGCGCCTCGACGGTGATGTCGGTGCCGGCGGCGAGGCCGCTGTCGATCACCAGCGCGCGGGCCATCGACGGGTCTTCGCCGTCGAGCGCCTCGGAGATCAGCGGATCGCCGACCAGCGCGTCGACCGCGTTGAACAGCAGGTTCGAGGCCTCCCAGCCCAGCGTGTTGAACGCCAGCGTCACACCGACGCCGGTGTCGCCGGTGTTGGTCTCGGTCTGGGTGGTGGCGTCGAGCACGGCGCGGTTGTCGGCGAGGATGTCGATGGCGCCGCCCGCGTCGAGCACGCTGTCGCGCACCAGCGTGTTGGCCGAGGCGCGCACCATGTTGGTGGAGATGGTGGCGTTGACCGCGAGCGACTCGCCGGTGCCCCAGGCGCTGCCGCCCGAGGAGGTGACGTTGGAGGTGAGGCGCGCCAGCATGGTGGCATCGGCCTCGGAAGAAACGGTGATGTCGCCGGAGGTCGCCGTCAGGTCGATGGCGTCGACGCTGGCGCGGGCCTCGGAGCGCACGTCGTTGGTAACCACGATGCCACCAACCGCGCGCGAATTGCTCTCGGCGAGGTTGCCGACATTGGGGAAGATGTCCTGCGGCTCGACAGTGCCGTTGAGCAGCGTCCAGTTGTCTTCGTCGTCGAGGCCGAGCCCCGGGATGTCGGCGAGATCGTAGCTCTGGATCGGGCCGGAATACTGGTAGTACTTGCCGGCCTCGGCGCCGCCGTTGGAGCCGATATAGATTACGTTGCCTTCGATCAGGGTCTGGCTGCCCGAGAACGAGGTGTAGACATACTCGTTCTGCAGCGCCTGATTGGCCAGCGCGGTGAAGGCGTCCATGTTGTTGGAGACGACCGCCGAGATCTCGATATTGCTGTCGGCGCGGATATGCGCGTTGTCGGAGGCCGAGACGGTGATGCTGCCGCCGGCGGTGACGCTGCCCTCGGGCAGGGTGTCGTCCTTCAGCTGCCAGTCGGCATTGTTGGCATAATCCTGCGCTGCGTCGCTGAGATCGATGCTGAGCGCGGCGTTGCCGAGGGTGAAGTCGCCGGGCTGGGCATCGAGCACGTCGAAGAGCACGATCGGGTCGTAGCCCGGATCGCGCGGGTCGGTCTCGGTCGAGGCGAGGGTGGGGCCGGAATAGATCAGAATGTCGCCCTCGGACCAGATGCCGTAATCCTCGTGCAGGCGGATGCGGTCGCCGGCCTCGAGGAGCTGCACGTCGCTGCGCGAGGAGTAGAGGAAGCTCTGGTCGGCACCCTGATCGGCACCGACATATTCGTAGACCGCGCCGCCGACGCTCACCGTGTCGCCGGTGCTCAGCGTCGCCGGCGTATCGGCGGCGTCATGGGTGGTGGTCGTGGTGTTGCGGATCCATGCGGCGGTGTCGGAGGCGATGCGGTTGGTCGCCAGCAGCCCGCCGCCGGCGGTGCCGTTGGCACCGTATTTCAGATCCTTGATGCCCTTGCCCTTGTTGTCCTCCTTGGAGCCTTCGACATAAGCGTCGAACAGGGCGCGGTTGTTCTTGGCGATGGCCGAGGTCTCGTTGCCGACGCGGGCGTCGAGCAGGTTGGCCTCGAGCAACACGAGGGTGCCCTCGCGGTTCTCGATGATCCAGGTGCGGCCGACCTCGTCGGAGACATACCAGCGGAACTGGGTCTCGACCGTCTCGACCGAGAGACTGCCCTCGAAGGCGATGCTGGCGGCCTCGAACTCGGCCTGCAGATCGGCAAGCGCGGCGGCGTCGCCTTCGGCGTCCTCGTCGTCGAGCAGCTTCTCGTCGGCCATGTCGTCGAGCAGCTGCGCGGTGGTGTCGCTGAAGACGATGTCGGTAAGCTCGGCGCTGGTGTCGGCGGTGACCGAGACGTCGCCCGAGGCGTTGATCACGGAATCCTCGATATAGGCCTGCGCGCCGACCGGCTCGGCCTCGATCAGGTAGTCGGAGCCGAGGATCGCGTCGATGGTCTGGAACAGCACGTTGCTGCCGTCGAAGCCCACCGAGTTGAACGCCACGACCACGTTGATCGCGTCGCTCGCGCCGGTCATCGAGCTGAGCGTGGTGGCGTCGAGCACCGCGAGGTTCAGCGCCTCGACCGCCACGTCGCCGGCGGTGGCGGTGACGTTGCTCTCGGTGATCCGCGCGGAGGCGCGCGAATTCAGCTCGTTGGTCACCATCAGGCCGCCATAGGTCTCGGTGGCGTTGATCGTCGAGCCGTCGACGGCCTTCATGGTGGCGCGCTCGCGGGCCTCGACCGAGACCGAGGCGCCGGTGACATCGTAATCGTCGATATAGGCGCTGGCGCCGCCCTCGGCCTCGTTGCGGCTGACCATGACGTAATAGGCCTTGGCCGAGCCGGTCTTGATGCCCGCGCCCTTGGCCGCCACGCCGATCAGGGCGGGCGGGATGACGTTGGTCTCGTCGAGCTCCTTCCAGAGGTCGATATCGGTGAAATCGGTGGTCGCCAGCGGCACCGAGGCGCCCGAGCCCATGTACTGGAACCGCTTGCCGTGCAAGTCGCTGTTGGCGTGGTTGGTGCCGATGAACACCCGGTCGCCGAAGACCAGCGCCGGGGCGCCGGACTCGGTGGTGTACTGGTAGGTGTCGAGCAGCTCCTGCGCGAGGTTGTTGAGCAGCCCGAGGCCGAGGTCGTTGGTGCGCGAGGCGCCGGTATCGACCAGCGTCTGGCTCTCGAGCACGACCTCGTCGCTGGCGGCGACGCGCACCATGCCGGCGGCGGAGATCACGCTCTCGCCGGAGGGGGTGCTGTCGGTGTCGTCGATCCGCGCGGTGGCGGCGCCGGCCAGCATGTTGGAGGCCAGCACGCCCTGCGCCGCCATCGCCTCGGCACCCTGGAAGGCGGAGGGATCAGAGCTGACATCGGTGCCGATGCGGGCGGTGAGCTCGGCGGCGTTGGTGGCGGTGACCGAAACGCCGGTCTGGCCGGCGACGGTGCTGTCGATGATCCGGGCCTCGGCGTCGGAGAAGCTCTTGTCACCGATATCGGTGCCGATCAGGGCATCGACGGTCTGGAACAGGATGTTCTCGGCCTCGTAGCCGAGCGTGTTGAAGGCGATGAGCACACCGACGCTGTCGCCCGCCGAGCTGACCGCCGCGTCGAGCTGCGCGTCGAGCGAGGCGATATTGTCGGCCTGCACGGAGACCGCGCCGGCGGTGGAAAGCACATCGGCCGATTGCTCGACCGCGGCCAGCGCGCTGGCATTGGCGGTGTTGACCACGATGAGCGCGCCCACGGCGACGGAGTCGCCCTTGTCGCCCTGCACCGAGCCGCCGCCCGAGCTCGACACGCCGACATCGCCGGTCGAGGTCAGCGTCGCCATCTCGACCGCCTTCACGGTCATGTCGCCGACGGATTCGACATCGGCATTCGAGATCCGGGCCACCGCCTGAGCGTCGAAGGTGTTGCGCACGGCCATGCCGCCGACGCCGACGCTGTCGCTGTCGGTGAGGTTGTTGCCGGTGGGGATCAGCTCGGTCTCGGGCACCCGCATCCAGAAATCGGTGTCCTCGAAATCGGTGTCGAGCAGGTCGATCTGGTCGGTGCCGTCGCCCATGTATTGATAGATCGTGCCGGCCTCGCCATTGGCGTCGTTGAAGGCCAGCCAATCGTAATCGAGCCCGACGCGGTCGCCGAAGGAGACCGACCATGTCGGTCCGGCCACCGGCGCTCCAGAGGAATCCACCACCTCGGCACCGTTGGTGCTGTAGGTCGCGGGCAGCAGCGTGCCGAGCGCGGCATCGACGCCGGAGAGCCCGCCATCATTGGTGGTGACCGACGACGAGGTGACCTTGGCGTTCGACGCGAGGGTGGTGCTGTCCTCGGCGGTGACCTCGAGTGTGCCGCCGGCGGTGATCGCGCCATCGGCGGGCGCGTCGACGATCTCGGCCACCGCATCGGAGGCAATCTTGTTGTTGGCGAGGATCATCGCGAAGCCCATGCCCTTGGCATCGTAGAGCGGGTTCGCGGTGGCGCTGTCGGAGGCCTGCGAGGTGGCCGAGTTGGTCACCGTGGCGTCGATCAGGCTTTCGTTGCGGGCGCTGACGCTGAGCGCGCCGGTCGCCGCCACGTCCGAGGCCGAGATGTAGGCGTGGGCGTTCGAGGGATCCTCGTTGCCGAGATACTGGTTGATGCCGATCAGCGTGTCGATGCCGAGCGCGAAGGCATCGAGCACGTCGATGTCGAAACCGATCAGGTTGAACGAGATGCTGACGCCGACCGCCGAGTTGTTGCCGCTGGTGACCTTGGTCGCGGCCTCGGAGAAGGTATCGAGAATGGCGGCGTTGGTGGCGCCCACGGCGATGGTGTCGCCGGAGACGTCGGCGCCGTTGCGGATCGCCGCGATGGTC
This sequence comes from Salipiger bermudensis, assembly GCF_019801965.1. Classification (GTDB taxonomy): domain Bacteria; phylum Pseudomonadota; class Alphaproteobacteria; order Rhodobacterales; family Rhodobacteraceae; genus Salipiger; species Salipiger bermudensis_A. The sequence goes on along the minus strand of NZ_JAHVIA010000006.1, from coordinate 341,636 downwards.
TCGCCGCGCATCTCGTTGAAGGCCAGCGTGCCGCCGAAGGCGACGGTCTTGGTGCTGGCCACGAGGCTCGCCTTGGTGGGCGTATTGCGGGTGTCGCGCACGCTCAGCGCCTCGGCATGCGAAACCAGCGTCTGGGCGTTCTCGGCCTCGACGGTGACATTGCCGGTGGCCGTGACCGAGGCGCCGTCGATGGCGGCCTCCACGGTCTTGTCCATCTCCGAGATCGCCGCGGCGACCTTGATGTCGGCATTCGACTGCTCGCCGAGATCGATGGCGGTCAGCTCGTCGAGATAGGCGTCGAAATCCGACGACATCGAGGTCAGGCTGGTGCTGTCGAGAGCCGACACGTCGAGCGCGCCGCTGAGGGTGACCGTGCCGCCCTCGACCAGCGCTTGGGTGCTGCCGCCGATGGTGTTGACCGAGATCTTCGCGGCGACCTCGTAGCTCGACTCGTTGAGCGCGGCGACGGTCAGGCTCGTACCGTCGAAATCGCCGGTGAGCTTCGCCAGCACCGTGTCGGTGCCGTAGAGATAGGTGGCGCCGATCAGCGAGGCCTGCACCTTGTTCTCGAAGGTGCCCGCGTTCTTGGCCTCGATGGTGAAGGCGCCGCCCGAGGTGATCGTGCCGTCGACGATGGCCTGGGTGTCGCGGCTCACCGTCATGATGCCGATCGAGACCTCGAAATCATCCAGCATGGAATTGAGGATGCCGGTGGCGTCGGCGCCCTCGGTGCCCTCCTCGTCGGGCGTCACGTCGAGGATCAGCGAGGAATCGTCACTGGCCCGCACGAGGCCCGAGACGGACTCCCCCTGCAGAAGCGCGCTGCCGACCGTCACCTGGGCGCCCGACTGCACGGTTGCATGGGTCGTGACATCGGCGATCACCGCATTGGCGAAGGAGCCCAGCACCGACTGGCTGCCGTCGATCTCGACATCGAGCAGGGTCGAGGCCTCGAGGCTGAAGGCGGCGGCGGTGATCTCGGAGCTGCCGGCCACGTTGGCGGTGGCGCTGACCGTGGGCATCTGCAGCGGGTTGCCCTCGCTGAAGTTGAAATCCGAGAAATCGCCGGTGGCGTCGAGCACGCGCTCGGCATGGGCCGAAAGCGCGACGGTGCCGGCGGAATGGATGTTGCCCTGCACGTCGAGCGAGGACGAGACCGAGCCGATGCCGGACAGTTCGAGCAGGGTCAGCCCGAAGCCGGAGGCCGAGTTCGACGCCTCGAGCGTGACGTTGCCGATCGGGTTCAGCGCGGTGCCGAGCGAGACGCCGCTGGCAAGGGTGATGGACTCGGTCTGGACGGTGAAATCCATGCCCACGGTCGCGGCGCTGTCCCAGCCGTCGATGCTGAGCGAGACATCGGGGTTGAGCAGGCCGAACTCGCTGACGATCGAAAGGCTGTCGGTCGGGGCGTCGAAGGACAGGCTCTCCATGCCGGGGCCGTCGATGATGAAATCGAACGCACCGGGATCTAGATCGAGTGAGGCGCTTTGCTGCCCCGGCAGAAGCGTCTGCATGTCGATGGTGATCGTGCTGGCGGTGTTGGTCAGGTAGACCGGCTCGAGCCCGGAAAAGCGCAGCTCGGTGCCGTCAATCAGGAAGCTGCCGCTGTTGGGATCTTCCGGCAGGTAGGTGACGCTCTCGCGCTGCCCGTCGATCACCAGCGTATCGAAGCCGCCATCGCCGCCATCGATGCCGCCGGCAAGCGCGCCGTTCACATCGAGGGTGAAGGTGTCGTTGTTGTTGGCAGCGCCGGCCAGGGTCTCGACATTGCTGAAGCTGAGGTTGACGAAGCCGTCGGTCGCGACCCCGGCATCGGGCTGACCAATGGTCCACTCGACGTCATTGGCCGTCTCGAAGGCAAGGCTGTCGAGCCCCCCACCGCCGTCGAAGCTGAACGCGAGTGGCGTCTGGTCGCCGAAGCTGAGCCCGTCGAGGGTAATGACATCGCTGCCCGCGCCGCCGATGATCGAGATGCCCGAAATCTCGGACAGATCGCCGAAGCTCAGGACGGTGCCTCCGCTTCGATCAAGGATCTGCACACGCTGAACCTCGGTGGCGGTATCGCCGTCGGTCTCGATCTCCTCGTGCAGTTGCACCAGCAGGTCGGTGTCGCGGTTGTCCTGATAATAGGCGCTCAGATCGAGCGCGAGAACGTCGCCATTCAGCAGGACCCTCTGCTCCAGCGGGTCGAGCATGAGCTGGCGCGCCGCCCGTTCGAGGGCCGCGAAGCGCCGTTTGTCTTTCCGTTTCAGCCGGCTCTTGATGCGACGGGTGTAGGGAATCCGCGGTAGCTGGCCGGGGCGTTGCTGGGCGAACGGGAAAGACATATCGGTATTCCAGAACTTAATTCCAATTTGCCCAATTCTCGCCACCCTGTCCCGAGGCGCTGCATGTCTTCCGACGTATGCGGATTAGGCAACGCTACTATGCGCATCCAAGGGTTGTGCGGCAATATTTTTCCTATCGAAATTAGGGCAAGTCTGCTGACGTGAATCTCACTCTGCGAGAATTCCGACTGTGGACAGTTTTTCGACAATGAGCGTAAGTGCGTGTTCGGGCTGAACTGTTCCGACGATCTCGCAATCGCAGCATGGGCGGAGCCGCTGGCGCTGTATCACGCAGGCCAGATGGACGAAATCGCGGTAGGCGGAAAGATACCCATTCTGCCACTCAAGGAATTTTGATTCTTGACCGCTCGGAACCGAATCGTTCAGCTGCATCAGCTTCCGCGCGAGCGCCAGATCCAGGGGCAGTTCGATCCAGATTGAAACGGACGGTCGCTGCGCGAGCGCCGGATCGAGCGGGCCCAGCGGGGTGTCGACGACAACCCTCGCACCACCGGCCAGCGCTCGGTCGATGGCGCGCCCGAGGCCCGGTGCCTTCATCTCCTCGTAGGGCGCGCCGCGGGCGATCCAGTCGCGCATCGCCACGGGGCCGTTGCGGGTGAAAGTCTCGAAATCGTCGTAGGACAGAAATGTCGCACCGATCCGGTTCGCAAGCGCCCTTGCGAGGGTCGTCTTGCCGCTGCCCGGCGGGCCGGAGAGGGTGATCAGGGTAGGGCGCCTCACGCAGATTTCTCCGCCGCGATGACGTGGAAGGTCATGTCGAGCTGCGCGTCGACCGGGGGCAGGGGGCGCAGCCCGGCGGCGACCATCCAGTCACGGTAGACCGCCGGCGCGCGGTAAAACGGTCCGAACACCAGGTTGGCCGCCGCCGAGAGCCCGCCCGGCACCGGCTCATCGGCCAGCGCGCCGCGTTCGCAGACGATGACACGACCGCCGGGCGGCAGGTGCGCGGCGGCCTGTCGCAGCAGGGCGCGGGCGTCGTCTGGCGCCCAGTCGTGCAGCACGGACTTGAACAACACCGCATCGGCGGCGGGCCATGCGGTCTCGCGGGCATCGCCGGGCAGGAAGCTCAGGCGCGGCTCGGGCCGGTGCTTCATCCGCGCGCGGCCGAGATGGCAGACCGCCGGGAGATCGAGCACCGTGGCGCTCAGCGCCCGGTGCCGCGCGAGCAGCGCCTCGGCCATGACGCCGGTGTTGCCGCCGATCTCGAGCAGCCGCGCGCAGCCGTCGAGCGGGATCAGCGGCGCCAGCACCGGCGCCTCGCGGCGCGACAGCGCGGTGACATAGGCGACCCACGGCGCGGTGTCCTCGATCTGGGCAGCCCCGGTGCCGCGTGCGCGGTCGTAGCGGAAGAAGCCGAAGGTCTCGGCACGGGACTGGAACGCCCGCACCCCCGACGACAAGGCAGGACCGTGGCGCAGTATGTCGCAGGCGGCCAGCGCGGTGAACTCGACCAGCGCGGCCAGATCGTCCTGCGCCCTCAGCAGCTCGGTCATCGCCGCGCTGGCGCACCAGCCGTCATCGCCGGCCAACAGGGCGCCGCGCTCGGAAAGGATCTGCACCGCCCAGGCCTCCTCCGGGTGCGGGCCGGGCGCAGGCAGACGGTCGAACAGGCGATGATGCAGCGCCGCGCGCAGGGCCGAGAGCGCCGGCAGCTCGCCAAGCAGGGTCGCCTCGAGTTGCCGGGCACCGGCTTGCAGGTCGCGGTTGTTCATCCATCTCTCCGGTTTCGCCGGAGCTTGCGCCAGCCGCAGGCCCCATGCAACATGGCGCCGCGTCTTATCGGAGGAATTGAGATGCCCGCCTGCCCCCGTATCTCGGCGCTTCTTCTTGGCCTGATGCTGGCATCGCCGGCGCTCGCAGAGCCGCATGATTGCCTGATCGAGCCGCAGGCGGTGATTTCGCTGACCTCGACCGAGCAGGGGCGCATCGACGAGGTGCTGGTGCGGCGCGGCGACAGGGTGCGCGCGGGCCAGCCCCTGATCCGGCTCGAGGACACCATCCAGAGCCTGCAGCTCGAGATGGCCAGCGCCAAGGCCGGCACCGACGTGGAGCTGCGCGCCGCGGCGGCGCGGGTCGCATTCCGGCGCGAGTCACTGGAGCGCTCCGAGCGGCTGTTTGCCAAGGAGACCGTGACCGAGGCCTCGGTCGAGGACAAGCGCATCGAGCTGACCCTCAGCGAGATGGCGCTCGAGGAGGCGCTGCTGGCGCGCGACATGGCGCAGATCGAGCGTCGCATGGCCAGCGCCCTGCTCGACCGGCGCACGATCACGAGCCCGGTCGACGGCATCGTGCTTTCGGTCGAGGCGGCGGCGGGCGAATTTGCCTCGGACACCGAGGAAATGCTGGTGTTGGCCGAGATGGACCCGCTGCTGGTCGAGGTCTTCGTGCCGCTCGACTATTTCGACCGCATCGCGGTTGGCGACAGCTACCAGGTCGCGCAGGTGGCGCCGCTCGACGGCCTCTTCGAGGCCACGGTGCGGACCGTGGATCGCGTCTTCGACGCCGCCTCGGGAACATTCGGCGTGCAGCTCGAGATGGCCAATCCGGGCACCGACATCCCGGCCGGCACCCGCTGCACCGTCGATTTCGATCAGGCCTCGAACTGAGCCCGGCGCCCGGCGCGGACACGGCAAAATGCCGGGCGCGCTCGAGTGCCGCACGGAAGGGCGCGGGGCTTTGGGGCGGCTTCGTCAAAGGTGGATTGGTCGTCTCTTGGATCTTTGCGGATCCGTCGCCCGGGGACCGACGCCGGTCGAACTGCGCGTAGCGCAGGCTTTGGTGGCTTTCGGCAGGGCATCGGTGGGGGCGCTGCCCCCGTCCGCGCCGGGGGCGCGGACTCCCCCGGGATATTTTTGGCCAGAAGAAGCCTGGGGGTGGCACCTGGTTCCGCAAGGAGGGGCGGGGCGGCCGCAGGTCAGCCGGGAAGCAGGGCCACGGGGCGACACCAGCCTGCCGAGCCGCGGGCGACCTTGACCGGGAAGCAGATGACCTCGAAGCCGGTGTCCGGCAACTGGTCAAGGTTGGCGAGCTTCTCCATGTGGCAATAGACCGTCTCGGCCCCGGCCTTGTGGCCCTCCCAGAAGAGATCCCACCGCCCCGTCGCCCTGGCCTTCTCGGCCACTGCCTTCAGCGGTGCATCCCAACTCCAGGCATCGGTGCCGCAGACTTTCATGCCGCGCTCGGCAAGCCAGAGCGTGGCCTCGCGGCCGATGCCGCAGCCCGCGGCGACGTAGCCGGGCTGGCCGTAGAGCGCGCCGGCGCGGGTATTCACAAGCACGATGTCGCCCGGTTTCAGGTCGTGGCCGATGCGGGCGAACTCCGCTTCCATCTCGCCGGCGGTGACAACGTGGCCGTCGGGCACGTCGCGGAAATCGAGCTTCACGCCGGGCCCCATGCACCACTCGAGCGGCACCTCGTCGATGGTGATGGCACGCTCGCCCCGGTTCATCGTCGGGTGGTAGTGCCAGGGCGCGTCGAGATGCGTTCCGTTGTGGGTGGTCAGCGTCAGACGCTCGACCGCGGCCCCGGCGCCGTCGAGCTGATGCGCGACGGGGATGCCGAACATCTGCGCGTATTCCAGGGCGCCGGCCGAATGCGCCATGTACTCGATCCGGGGCCCCATGCCCGGCGGGTCGGCGGGCAGCGCGTCGGTCAGCGTGACCGAAAGGTCGATGATCCTGCGGCTCATGTCCGTCCTCCCTTGATGACCATCTGGTCGATGGTGCCGAACAGCGGTGCCCGGTCGCGGCTGCGGCACTCAATGGTGACGCGATCGCCGAAGCGCATGAAGGGCGTGCGCGGCGCCCCCTCGTCGAGCAGCTCGATGGCCCGGCGCTCGGCAAGGCAGGAGGAGCCGACCTCGCGGTAGTCGTCGTTGGAGACGGTGCCCGAGCCGAGCACCGTTCCGGCCACAAGGTCGCGCGACTGCGCGGCGTGGGCGAGCAGTTCGTCGAAGCCGTAGCTCATCGGATAGCCCTCGGCATGGCCGAAGGGGGCGCCGTTGAGCGCGACCGTCAGCGGCAGGTCGACGCGGGCGTCGCGCCAGGCATCGCCCAGCTCGCCGGGCGTCAGCGCGACGGGCGCAACGGAGCAGGCGGGCTTTGCCTGGATCCAGCCGAAGCCGGTCTTCATCTCGATGGGCGCGAGGCGGCGCAGCGACCAGTCGTTGATCTGCACCACCAGCCGGATCCGCGCGGCGGCCTCGGCGGGCGTGCTGCCCATCGGGACGCTGTCGCAGATCACGCCGAACTCGCCCTCGAAGTCGATGCCGTCCTCCTCCGAGGGCAGCGGGATGTCGTCGGTGCCGCCATAGAAGCGGTCGGACATGCCCTGGTACATCAGCGGGCGGCCCCTGGGATTGGGATCGAGGCCGAAGACCTTCTGCATCAGATCGCCGTGGCTGTCATAGGCCGAGCCGTCGAGCCATTGCCAGGCACGGGGCAGGGGCGCGCGCGCCGCGGCGGCATCGAAGGGCGCGCCGCCGCCGGCGTTGAGCGCCGCGTATTGCGCCTCGAGCGCCGGCGCGTGGGCGTCCCAGTCGTCCATCAGGGCCAGCAGCGTCTGCACTCCTTCGGCGGGAATGCAGCGCGTGTTGTCACGGCTGACGAGGTGCAGCCGCCCGTCCGGGCTGCCGTCGGGCAGGGTAGCGAAGCGCATGTCAGCCCTCCGCGCCCGTCGGTGCCGAAAGCCGGCCGCACAGGGTCTGGGCGAACCAGTCGGCGATATAGTTGCGGCCGTAGGTCATGTTGTCGGCACCGACATGTTCGACCCCGCCTTCGCGGTCGGTGAAGATCTTCAGCTCGCGGCGCGGGGCGTTCACCAGCTGGTCATAGCTCTGATGGGCGTAGTCGAGCGCGATCTGCCGGTCGTTGGCGCCGTGGGTGACGAGGAAGGGCACTTTGATCTTCTGCATCTGCCCGTCGAGGCAGAAGCCCGCCGCCTTGGCGAGGAAGCTGTCCATGTCATCGGCGCCGAACACCCACATCACGTGGTTCCAGTAGTGTGGCACCGGGTTCTCGCCCTCGCGCTTGAGGCGCTTCTGCTGCACCTCGGCCCAGTTGTGGTTGGCGCCCCAGACCGCGCCCGAGGCATAGCGCGGTTCGTTGGCGCAGACCCGCGGCGCGTAGTAGCCGCCGAGCGAGATGCCGGTGATGCCGATGCGATCCGCGTCCACGTCCTCGCGTGCAGCCAGCCACTCGTAGATCGGTGTGCCCCATGTTTCACTGTCGTAATGCGCGGGCAGATCCTGCAGGCGCAGGCTCTCGCCGGTGCCGGGCTGGTCGACGCAGAGCGTGGCGATGCCGCGCTTGGCCAGTTCGTGCGGCAGGAACGACCAGTAGAGCAGCTCCTTGCAGCTATCGAGCCCGTTCAGGTAGACCACCGCCGGTGCCGGCCCCTCGACGCCCTGCGCCGGGGTGTAGAGCACCGGGATCACCTTGTCGCCATAGGGCACTTCGAAGCGCTGCACGGCCTCGCCGGACTCCCGCGTGCCCGTCAGGAAGTTTTCCAGCCCCTTCCTGTAGGTGACCATGCGCTCGGGGTCGCCCTGGCCCTGCATGCGTTCGGCAAGGATGTAGTAGAGCGCCGCACGCTTGCGCTTGTCCCCGGCCGAGAAGAGCTTGCCGTCGGATTCCTCTTCGGCGGCGATTGCGGTCAGCTTGTCCGCGACGCGCACCCATTCGACCATGAAATCCTTGGTGCCCGCGTCCTCGCCATTCTTCGCCTTCTCGAGCAGCGGCTGGCACATGTCCATGATCTCGCCGATCTGCCCGCCCGAGGCGAGCGCGATGGAGACCGTGAGGTTCCAGACATAATTGGGGAAATAGTCGAACATCGCCATTGGGAGGCTCCTTGGATCGTCGGAGGGGGCGGGCGCTTCGCCCTTCGGACCGAGAGGTAGACGCGGCCCGCACATTCGGAAAATGGAAAGGTGTGATCCCGGGCATTCACGCGATGAATGCCCGGGTGCGGCTCAGAAGTCCTGCAGGTCCTCGGCGATTGCGATCTCGCCATCGAAGCCGGCGCGGATCAGTTCGGCCCAGCTCTCGGTCTGCTCCGGGGTGATGCGGGCCCCGGCCACCAGGTGCGTGGCGACGACCTTGGACACCCCTGCCGCCGCGGCCATGCGGCCGATCTGCTCGGGGCTGACATGGTGCTCAGACAGGTGCCACTCGATCTCTTCGATCAGATGCTCGGGCGCGGTGCGGCGCACGTTCTCCATCACCGACGGCAGGTCGATCAGTTCGGTGACCAGAAGGTCGGCATCCTTGGCCAGCGCGATCACCGCGTCTGACCAGCCGGTGTCGCCGGTGTAGACGATCGAGCGGTCCGGCGTGTCGAAGCGGAAGGAGAGCGACTCGTACTTGGCCTCGAGGTCGGAGCCGTGGGCGAAGCTGTAGTGCGAGTTCTTCGCCGCGGTCACCGTCACGTCGCCGAGCATGAAGCTGGCGCCGTCACGGATCTCCTGCACCTGCACCAGCTGTTCGGGCGTCATGATCTGGGCATCCTCCATGCCGTAGGCGGCTTCCATGGCCGGGCCCATGCCCGCGACGATGCCGTCGATTAGCGCCGCGGTCCCCGGCGGGCCGTAGATCATCACCGGCTTGTCCGGGTTCGTTTGGAAGCGCTGTCCGAGCACCGCCAGCAGCCCGCCGGCATGGTCGAAATGCAGGTGGCTGAGCAGCACGTCGTCGACAGCCCCCATGCGCACACGTTTCGCGGCCAGACGGATCGACAGGCCATCGCCGGCATCGACGACGATGTTGCGGCCATTGACCTGCAGAAGGTTGGCGGGTTGCGAACGGTCGGGGCGGGCGATCGGGCCACCGCCGCTGCCGAGCACGGTGAAGGTCGTCTCGGCGGCCGCGGGGAGCGTGGCCAGCGCGGCAAGGGCCAGCGCCATTGCGGTTCGTTTGATCATGTTGGGGTCTCCTCCTCGGTCTCGGGTCCGCCGGTCTGGCGGACCCCTTGGTCTTGGTCAGCCCTGCGCGCGGGTGCCGCGGGCAAAGCAGGTGACGGAGAGCGCGGCAACGATCACCGCGGTCACGCCAAGCGCGCCGATCCCGAAGCTTTCCATCAGGATGCCGCCGATGATCGGGCCGAGCGCCGAGCCGGTCATCAGCATCGCCGGGGTCGCGGCCACAGCGCGGCCGCTGCGGTCCATGCGCGCCAGCAGGCCGAAGGCGAAGGTGTGGGTGAAGATCTGCACCGCGACGAAAATCGCCGCGACCGGCGCCCAGACGGCCAGGACCGTGACGAAGGTCAGCACGAGCGCGAGGCTGGCCTGCACCACCGGCCCGGCCAGCACCACGCTGCGCGCCGAAAGGCGGTTTTCCAGCAGCGCGGCGAGCGGCGCGGGGCCGATGAAGTTGACGATGCCGAGCGCGATCAGCGTGCCGACGATGGCCTGCGGCGTGAAGTTACGCGCATTGCCGATAACCTCGACGAAGGAAAACACCATCGCCTGGTTGAAAGTCATCAGGCTGACGCCGGCCACCACCGCGAGCACGCCCGCAGCGAAAGGGGCACGGCTCGGCACGCCCTCGGCCTGCCCGGCCACCGTGGGGAAGGCCAGCAACATCGCCAGCGCCGCCACCGCCATGATCGCGCCGAAGCTGTAGAACAGCACCTGTCCGCCGTGCAGCGCCAGCAGTTGCGGCACCGCGCCCATGTAGATCACCCCGAACAGGCCAAGCCCCGCGCCCGCGAAGGCAAACAGCCGGTGCGGGTTGGCCGCGCGCCCCATGCTGCCATGCACCAGGCTCAGCGCCATGCCGGTCGCGATGCCGCCCAGCAGGTGCAGCGCCGCCAGCGGCGCGAAGCCGCTTTGTCCGGCGGCCAGCACGAAAGCCAGCGCCGAAAGCCCGTAGCCCGCCACCGCCAGCGCCTTGCGCGGCAGGCGGTTGAAGTTGCGCGCGGTCAGCACGCTGGCGATCACCGCGCCGATCAGGAACAGCGTCACCAGCGCCCCGGCCCCGCGCGGGCCGAAGCCGAAGCGCGCGATCAGCGCACCGACCCAGACCGGCAGGGCGACGAGGTCGATCAGCCCCGCGCAATGGCCGACGATCAGCGCCGCGGCCCCCATCTTGCGCAGCTCGCTTGGCGCCGGGACCGCCCCGGCGTGAACTTGTGTTTCCGACATGTGTCGTCCTCCCTGATAAGCCGGCCTCCCGCCGGCCTTCCTCCCCTGAACTCGTCCCGATCGCAGCCCGGTCAGACCGGCGCGCCGAGGGCCATCATCGACCGCCCCATGATCGCGTTGTGTTCCTGCTGGTCGCCGCCGGTGACTTCGATCTCCGACAGCCGCGCGGAATTGTTGACGACCATGCTGCAGCGCTCCCAGCGGCGCGCTTCATGCGCGGCGAAGGCTTCGGCCACGGTATCTGCGCGCAGCAGTTCCTCGGCGATCACCAGCCCGTCCTCCATCCCGATGCAGGCGCCGGCACCGAGATGCGGCGTGGTCGCATGCACCGCGTCGCCGATCAGCATCACCCGGCCAGCGTGCCACGGCTGCGGCAGGAGCATCTTCTCGAGCGGGCGGTAGATCAGCTTGCTGTCGGCGCTCAGCCCCTCCTGGACGCCGGTCAGGATCGGCGACGGAAACCGGTCGAGCAGCGCGGTCATCTGCCGCAGAAGATCGGATGCCTCGACCCAGTCATTGGTCGGGCGGTCCTCGGTGACGAACATGTACGAACGGCCGTGGGAGACCGGGTTGATGCCGACCTTGAGCCCCTCGCCGAGCCACATGTTGAGGGTTTCGATGCCCTCAGGCGTGGCCATCTCGGCCCGCCACACCGCCTGCCCGACATATTCGGGACACGGCGCATCGGGCATCAGCATGGCCCGGGTCCTGGAATAGAGCCCGTCGGCGCCGATCACGGCGTCATAGCGCGCCCCGCTGCCGTCAGTGAAGGTGACATCCACGCCTGCCTCGTCCTGCGCGAGGGTCTCGAAGCTGCAGCCGAGCCTCACCGAGACACCGGCGGCGCGGGTGGCCTCTGCGAGGATCGCCGCCAGCGCCGGGCGCATGATCGCGGCATTGCCGGGCAGGCCGGTGCCGGGCATCGGCGGAGTCGGGATGGTGACGATCACCTCATCGTTGTGCGGCATGCGCACCACCAGGCCGTCCGTCGCCGCGCCGGTGGCCTTGAACGCGTCGAGGATCCCGAGCTCGGCAAAGACCCGCAGCGTCGCGCCGTGCAGGCTGATGCCCGCGCCGTAGCTGCGCCAGCCGGCGTCGATCTCGACGAGGTCGGTCTCGATGCCGCCCCGTGCCAGCATGATCGCCGCGGACATGCCGGAAAAGCCGCCGCCGATCACCAGTACCTTCTTTGCCTCTCCCATAATCAGCCCTCCCGTGCTGCGCGTCCGGCGACCTGCGCCGGGACGCTGATAGACCCGTCCGGTGCCTCGCTCAGGGGCACGCGGGTCAGTTTCCGTCCCAGGCAGGGGCCGGACACGCAGGCCCCCGTCTCGATGTCAAATAGGGCCCCATGGGCGTGACAGGCCAGATGCGTGCCGTCGCCGTTGAGGTAGGCATCCCTGCGCCAGGCCATTGGCGTGCCGCCGCGGTAATGCGGGCAGGAATCAATGTAGCCATGCAGTCTCCCTTCGCGCTTCACCACGATGACGTTGCGCGCGGCGCCGGGCCGGGGCAGGAAGCCACGGGCCGCGCCCTCGGGAACGTCGTCACGGTGGCAAAGCCTCAGTTGCCCGGCGCTCATGGCGTGCCGGAGCCGCCCTCGGGCCCGCCGCCCGGCGCCCATTTCTCGCGCCACTGCAGCAAGAACATCTGGCTCGCCTCGGGGCCGTTCGGCGCCTCGCGCGCCACCCATGTGTCGTCGTGCTTGTCCATGTCGGCGTCGTATTCGAAATGGCAGCCGAGCGGGCTGTTGAAGTACCAGAACCAGTTCGAGCCGAACTTGTGCCGGCCCGGCCCCCAGAAGCTCTGGTAGCCTTTCCGCACGAAGCGATCTCCCGCCACCATCAGCTCGGTCGGCCCGCCCATGTGGAAGGCAAGATGCTCGCAGCCCTGCATGTAGGCAGGGGTGCGGATGAAGAAATGCGTGTGGTGGTCATCGTTTGCCGCCGGGCGCAGGAACGGGCCGGCGCCGGACAGCACGTCGGTGATGACAAAGCCCAGTCGGTCGCAGAAGAAGCTGACCATCTTGTCGATATCGGGCACGAAGAGCACCACGTGGCTCAGCGTGCGGGGCAGGGCGGCCATGTCGTCGGTGACGCCAAGCTCGTTCGCCGCGCGCTGCGCCGGGGCGCCGGGGGCGTTGATCTTCTCGGCGGGCATCGACAGCTCCCGGCGGATGGTCACCTGGAAGCGCAGCTCGAAGCCGAGGTCGTCCCTGAACTCCAGCCCGCCATCCGACAGGCGGGTGACGCGGCGATCCTTCGACATCTCCGCCTCGATCGCATCGAGCGTGGCCGCATCCTCTACACCGTAGACCTGCTGGCGCAGCATATTCTTGGTTTGCAACGGCACGGGCAGCCTGGGATCGTCGCGGTGGCGGATGATCACGCCGGTGCCGTCTAGCGTCTCATAGAGCCAGCCGGTCTCGTCCAGTTGCACAGGTGTCAGGCCGAAATCCTCGAGATAGGTTTTCGATCCCTCCAGATCGTCCACCCCGAACACCAGGTAATCGGGTCCGATGATGCGCATGGTCAGCCTCCTCCGTCTGCCTGCACCCGCCTCGGGTTGGGTGCGAATCCTGCTTGCCAATCGTGTAGCTTTGGCAGAGGTATTTAGAAAATTGCTTTGATGAATGTCTGACATTGATCAGCTGAATTGCTGGGAGGAGGGACCGTATGCGTTTCAACAAGCTCGACATGAACCTGCTGGCAGCGCTGGATATTTTGCTGAAGACCCGCAGCGTCACCCGTGCGGCGGAGGAGATGTTCATCACCCAATCGGCCATGTCCAACGCGCTGGGGCGGCTTCGGACGTTCTTCGATGATCCGCTGCTGGTGCAGGTCGGGCGCGGGATGGAGCTGTCCCCGCTGGCGCAGAGCCTGCAGGAGCCGGTGCGCGAGATCATGGTGCGCGTCGAAAGCGCCACGCGCATCCGCCCGCACTTCGATCCGGCCGAGGACAGCGCGACCTTCAACGTGGTGATTTCGGATTACTCGCTGACCGTGCTGGGGCCGGGGCTGTCGCGCCGGCTGGCCGCCGAAGCACCGAATGTGCGGCTCAACCTGCGCCCGCAGCACGCGCAGCCGAGCCTGCTGCTGGACCGGGGCGAGGCCGATCTTCTAGTCGTGCCGGACTATCTTGGCGGCAGCAGTCAAGAGCACGAAATCCTCTTCGAGGACGAGCTGGTTGTGCTGGTCGCGGCAGAGGGGCCGCACGCGCAGGCCGAGATGACCGTGGAGCGCTTCGCCGAGGCGCCGCACGTGCTGATGGAGCCTTTCACCGGGCAGGACAGCTTCTCCGCGGTGTCGATGCGACAGGCCGGGGTGACGCCCGCCAAGGTGCTCTCGACCTATGTCTTCTCGTCGATCCCCGCGCTGATCCGCGGCACCGACCGGGTGGCGCTGATCCAGCGCAGGCTTGCGGAGCCCGAGGTGGCGCGGGGCGGGCTGGTGATCAAGCCCGCCCCCTTCGACTTCCCGTTGCTGCAGCAGAGCATCCGCTGGCAGTCGCACCGCAACCGCGACCCCGCGCTGGCCTGGATGCGGCAGCTGATCCACGACTCCGTGCCGCCGCGTCCGGGCGGCCCGGAGTGACGCCCCCCTCCCCGACCCATCATGGCGACAAATGCCGACCCATTTATCGCGTGAATAGGTATATGAGATAGAATCAATTTTTCTTTCCCCAGTGCCGACGCATAGGGTCTGTCCTCAAGCGCGACGAAGCGTTGTCGGGGGAGGCAACGCGCGCTGATGGAGGACAGAATGCGACACTCAGGCTCCCCGCGTTAGCGGGGACGATGAGCGGCTGAGCCCGCGCTGAGGCGCCGGCCCGGGCCGCGACACGCACATCATCATGTCGATCGACAACCGCGGCCCGGGCGCGCGGGCAGGCCTCCTGCGGCCTGCACATGTCCGGCCACGGCACCAATACCGCCTGACGCACGCTGCAGCAGGCGCCGGCACGTGGCTGCCCATTGCAGGGCAGGGCGCGGCCGTCCGGGCCGGAGAGGCCAGACAACCAGGGAGGAGCCCAATGCTCAAACTCAAAGCGACCCTCGCTCTGGGCACAGCCATTCTGTGCCTTTCGACACCTGCTATCGCGCAGCAGCAGCCCGCGGCGGGGGCGCAGAACATGCCGCCCATGTCAATCCGGGCGCTCGCCAACATGGGCCGCTCGGGCTTGCTCGGCACGATGGCCTCGAACGAGCGCTACGGCACGGTGCAGTCGCGCGTGGCGCTCGGCCGCGCAATGTCGGCGCTGACCGAGGTGCCGGGCAACCCGGAGGACGGCTACGGCGACGGCATCACCGACGTACTGGCGCCGCTCAGCGCCATCGTGCAGCTGAACAAGGGACCGAGCGAGAGCGCGCATTATCTGCGCTTCTCGTCCAGCAACCGCTGGTCCAACGGCTGGCCGACCCGCAACGGCGTGGCCGAGCTCGAATCCGATAGCCAGGCGCATGGCTTCGGCCTGCAGTATCTCTTTGCCCCGAGCACCGACCTGATGGTGGGCATCGGCGTCGAGATCGACCGCAACGAGGTCGACATCCGCCACGCCGATGGCGAAGCCGAGATCCGCCAGATCGCCCTGCGTGGCGACGTGCTGAAGAAGCTCAACGACAATTGGGGCGTGGCGCTGCGCGCCGGCTGGTTCGAGGAGACCTCGGAGACCGAGATCCCGCTGCCCTTCGGCATGCTCGAGGTCGAGCAGGACGCGTCCCGGCTCTACCTCCAGGCCGACGCGGTGGGCACCTTCACCAAGGCCGACATCCCGGCGCTGCCCGAGGGCTGGATGCTGCGTCCGACCATCGGCACCGCCTGGCAGAAGACCTGGTTCGAGGAAACCACCAATTCCTTCGGCGAGGTCGAGAAGGGGCCGCGCGGCGAGAGCTCGGACGAATACGGGTCGATCTATGCCAATGCCGCGCTGTCCTTCGGCGGTCTCGGCAAGGTGCATCCCTATATCGGGCTCGGGCTCGACCACGAATACGTCAATTCCTACGCCGATTACGTCGACGAGAGCACCTACCTGAACAGCTTCGTCGGCGCGATGGTCAAGCTGTCGCAAAGCGCGCTGCTCAACGTCAATTACGGCCGCTACGACGGCTTCAACGGCAATCGTCAGAAGGAGGCCTTCGTGGTCGCCTTCGGGGTGACCTTCTGAGGCGCGTGGCGCGGCGGCCGGCAGGGTGCCGCTGCGCCACGCATGGAAACTTGCCCGGGTTTCGGCGACCATTCGTCGGGGGCGGGCGTCCGGGCTGTGACCTGCACAAATATGCAAGGCGCAGCCTGTTGCTCTGGGGAGAGAGACATGACTGAGATGGCGTGGCGGCCCGGCCGCCGGGTGGCGATCGCCGGGGCGGGGCCCGGCGGAATTTCCGCGGCGCTCGAGATGCTGCGGCAGGGCTATGACGTGCGGGTTTTCGAAAAGGCCCCCGAGCCGAAACCGCTCGGGGGCGCGGTGCTGCTGTCCTCGCCCGTGCTGGCCGTGCTGCGGCATTACGGCGTCGACGTGGGGCCGAGCTTCGGCTCCAAGACCCTGGTCGAATTCCGCAACAACAAGGGCAAGGTCCGTGCCCGGCTGCCGTTCAACGAGAAGGTCGAGAGCGCGCTGGGGATCGACGGCTGGCACTATGGCGTGCTGCGCGCGACCGCCTTTCGCAAGATGCTCGAATTGCTGCCCGACGGGGTGATCGTGCCGGACCGGGCGGTCAGCGGCTACGAGGATACGAGTGCGGGCATCCGGGTCGTGTTTGAAAACGCGGCGCCGGTGGAGGCCGACCTGCTGATCGGCGCCGACGGCATCCGCTCGAAGGTCTCGGCGCAGGCCTTCGGCGATCCCGGCCTGTTTCACGTCGGGCTGCGGGTCTGGCTGGCCTGGTGCGAGGATTGGGGCGGGCTCGACCGATCGACCGGCGCGATCACCCATGCCCGCGATGTCCAAGCGAGCTATTTCCCGATGCTGCACGAGGGCAAGCCCGGCTGGGAGTGGTGGATCGTCGAGAAGTCCGGCGAGACGGCCGAGGCGCCCGAAGATGTCGAGGCGCACCTGCGCAAGCGCCTGTCGCATTTCGCGGCACCGCTGCCCGCCTTCGCCGAGCGCACGGATTTCTCCACGCAGGTGTTCCGCTGGGAGATCTACAATCGCCCCTCGTTGACCTCCTGGACGACGGGGCGCGTGGCCTGCGTCGGCGATGCCGTGCACCCGGTCTCGCCCTATGCCGCCTATGGCATGGGCATGGCGATCGAGGACGGCTATTTCCTCGGTCGCGCGCTCGGGGGCTGCGATCTGTCGGACCGGGCCGCTGTCAGCAAGGCGTTCGCCCGCTACGAGCGCGAGCGGGTGTCCTACGTCAACCACCACGTGGAATTCGCCCGCAAGCTCGGCCAGCAGTTTCACCATGCCGCCGCGCCAGTCGGCATTCTGCGCGACATGGTCTTCGACAACACCAGGGTGCTCGAGAAGCTCATCACCAAGGATTATCTCGCCGATGCCGAGGTGATGTCGCTGAACCTCAAGGAACTGCACGTCACCTGATCCTGGAGACCCCTGCGCAGGACCGTTCCGGCGCCTTGCAGAAAGGCGCCGGAGCAATGCCTGCTCCTGCCAACTGGTTCTCCGTCCGCTCGCACGGACGCGGTCGCTGGCTCCGCCTTTGGGGTCTGCTCCGGCGGGCGGGCGACGGAGGACCGTCGCCATCATGGCCGGGCGTGAACGCCCGTTCGGCAGAATTGCGGTACAGACCGCTCGCAGGCCTATGGTGTTGCCGGGCGCAAAACCACCCACTCGATCAATGCGGCGACAGGGCGCGTGCCCCGTGAGATTCGTGACCTGCATCGCCGAGCCCCCCCCTCGACCAGAGACCCCGATGACCGCCCAGACCCTGCCCGCTTGCGGCGCCGCGATCACGCCAGCGCCTTCGATGCCAACTCGACGCCTCATGTCCTGACCCGGCTGCAAACCGCAGGCTGCCGCTGCGACCCATCGCCGAGCGCAGGACGGACCGCATCCGTCCCACGGAAAAGCGCCGTCACGACCAGCGCCGTCCATCGCCAGATTTGTGCGACGGTCGCAGACGCGATCACGCTTGCGGGCGCTTATTTTATAAAATATAAGAGAACTGCCCAAACCGGTGAAGATCATGACCTCCAGCGCTCTCCACGCCTACTGGCCCGACTTCAAGGATCCCCTGCTGGCCACCGCCGCGGGCGGCTTTCTTGCGCCGCGCCCCGCCTTTGCCGATGACCGGCTCGCACGGATCCTGTTTGACGGCTGGGAGCTGAAAGGCACGTTGACTGACCTTGGCGGCGAGCGGGACTGCAACACACGCGTCGAGCTTGCCGGCGGCCGCCGTCTCGTCCTGAAGATCTTCAGCCCCGACGACGAAGCCCAGGTCCGGGCGTTTCAGCATCAGGTGATGTTGCATCTCGAGCGCAGCGACATCGGGCTTACCCCGAAGATCTACCCGACCCGCGACGGCGCCCTCGAGGCGGTGGTCACGGACGCCGAGGGCGGCACTTTCCACGCGGTGCTGATCGACCTGATGCCGGGCCGGGCGCCGCAGCCGGACGGGAGTGCCGCGCAACAGCGCATGATCGGGCGCGGCATCGCCGAGCTGCACCATGCGCTCCGCGGGCTCGACTGTCCGGCGGCAAACCGGGTGTTGCTGTGGGACCAGATGAATGCGCCACGCCTGCGGGAAGCGGCGGAGATGGTCGAGAATGCCGCCTTGCGCGCCCGCATCCTCGGCGGCATGGACCATCTCGAACACCGGATGCCGGCCCTCGGCGCCCTGCCGGCGCAGCTGATCCACAACGACCTGAGCCAGAGCAACATGCTGGTGGCGGAAGACAACCCTCTGACACTGAGCGGAATTTTCGATTTCGGCGACATGGTGATCGCACCGCGCATCAACGACATCTCGATCGCCGCCAGCTACTTCACCCTCCCGGACCGCCCGCTCGCGCCGCAGCTCGCCAACCTCGTGGCCGGCTACGAAGAGGTCATCGCGCTTGGCGATGACGAACTCGCGGCGCTGCCCGACGCCATGCTCGCGCGGATGCTCCTGCGGCTGATCATTCCGCTCTGGCGCAGCGCGCTGTTCCCCGCCAACCGCGCCTATCTGCTGCGCCATTTCGATGCCGGGCGCGCGCTGGCCGAGCGGCTTCTCCCCCCGGAGGGAAGCCCGGGCCGGGCCCCCTTTGCCTTCGACAGATCCCACCTGGACACGCCTTGCCATGACTGAGCCCGCTTTCGAGACCACCCTGATGGCGCGCCGCAGCCGCACCCTCGGCCCCGCCTACCGGCATTTCTACGACGCCCCGCTGCACCCGGTGCGCGGGCAGGGGGTCCGGCTCTACGATGCCGAGGGGCGGGCCTATCTCGATGCCTACAACAACGTGCCCTCGGTCGGGCATTGCCACCCGCGCGTGGTCGAGGCGCTGGCCGCGCAGGCGGCCGAGCTCAACACCCACACGCGCTACATCCATCCCAGGATCGTCGAGTATGGCGAGCGCCTGACGGCACTGTTCGATCCGGCCCTGTCGCAGGTGATGTTCACCTGCACCGGCAGCGAGGCCAACGATCTGGCGCTGCGGGTGGTGCGCGCGGTGACCGGTGGCACCGGCATCATCGTGACCTCGAACGCCTATCATGGCGTCACCGCCGATCTGGCCGAGCTCTCGCCCTCGCTGGGCACGGCGAACCCGCTGGGTGCGCATGTGCGCACCGTGGCGCCGCCTTCGGCGGCCGACGCCGGTGCGGGCTTCACCGCCGAAGTACGGGCCGCCATCGCCTCGCTGCAGGCGGCAGGGCTGCGTCCGGCGGCGCTGCTGTTCGACACGGTGTTTGCCAGCGACGGGGTCTATCTCGATCCGCCGGGCTGCATCGCGGGCGCGGTCGACGCGATCCGCGAGGCCGGTGGCCTGTTCATCGCCGATGAGGTGCAGGCGGGGCTGGCCCGGGTCGGCTCGCATATGTGGGCCTATGAACGCCACGGAGTGACGCCCGACATCGTCACGCTGGGCAAGCCGCTGGGCGCGGGACACCCGCTTGCCGCGATGGTGATCCGGCCCGACTTGCTGGCAGAGTTTGGCGCGAAAACCCGCTATTTCAATACATTCGGCGGCAACCCGGTGTCGGCGGCGGTGGGGCTCGCGGTGCTCGACGTGATCCGAGACGAGGGCCTGCAGGACAATGCCGCAAGCGTGGGCCGGTCTCTGCAGCAGGGTCTTGCAACGCTGGCGGAACGTCATCCCGAGGTGGTCGCGGAGGTGCGCGGCACCGGGCTCTACGCGGCGCTCGAACTGCGCGGCGCCCCCGAGACCGCCGGGCAGGGCATCAGCTGGCTGCTCAACGACATGCGCCGGCGCGGCGTGCTTCTGGGCAGCTGCGGCTCACACGGGCAGGCGCTGAAGATCCGCCCGCCACTGCCCTTCGGCGAGGGCGATCTCGCGGAATTGCTCACTGCGCTCGATGAGGGCTTGTCGCAGGACGGGCTTTGCCACATTCTCGGCGCTCGATCCGGGAGGGGCGCTCCGCAGCGAGCGTGAGAGGAGATTCATGCCAGACACTGCCAAGCCGAGCATGTCGCGCACCGGCAACCTGAAGCCCATCGCGTCGGGGAGCCTCTCGGCACGCGCTTACGAAGCGATGCGGCGGGGGCTGATCGAAGGTGAATTTTCACCTGGACAACGGCTGATCCTGCAAGACCTGGCAGATCATTTCGGCACCTCGATCACGCCAGCGCGAGAAGCCGCGATGCGGCTTGCCAGCGAAGGCGGGCTCGAGCTGCGTTCGGGCCGCTTCCTCTTCGTGCCGGAGATGGATCGCGAGCGCTATCTCGAGGTCCGTGCCATGCGGATCGAGCTCGAGGGGCTCGCGGCCCGGATCGCCGCCACGCGCTGTACGCCCGAGGATCTCGAGCCGCTGCGCGAGATCCAGCGCGCCTACGCTGCCTCCGAGGCGCCCGAGCAGGCGGAGCAGGCCGCGCGGCTGAACCGTCAGTTCCATGCCGGGGTCTATCAGCTGTCGGGGATGCCGCTGCTGATCAGCCATATCGAGCAGCTCTGGGTCGCGATGGGGCCGATGCTGACGGTGTTCTACGAGCCGGGCAGCCGGCGCTATTTCGGCGCCGAGGTGCATGACTCGATCCTGGCGGCACTGGCCGCCGGCGACGGCGCCGCGGCGGAGCTGCAGATCCAGTCCGACATCGTCAACGGCACCGCGAGCTTCCTCGCCTATTTCGACCGGCAAGACGCGCAGGGCTGACCGCCACCGGGGGCCTGCTCGCTGCGGACCTGTCCGCAACGACGGCACCGGTGCGCCCGCATAATCCCGAAAGTCCGCAAGGCTCTCCGAAAAGTTGCTTACGCGTTGAGCACCATCATGAATTTCGTGAGCCTCCTCGGCCCGGCCGCTTGACGTCATAATTTATAAATTACACGATATGAATCATCGGCGCCTCGGATACCGACCCGCCGCAACGAGACACGCAGCCGGCGTACCGGCGTTCCAACAGAGGAAGACACTGACATGACTGCCCTGAAGCTGACCTCCGCAGCGCTGGCTCTTGTCGTTGGCGGCACCGCCGCGCAAGCGCAGGACTGGTGGCCGTTCGAGATCAACGCCGCCAAGAACGGCAATCTTGAGACCGTCGAGACCATCGCTTACCAACCGCTCGAAAAGGCCTCGAAACCGTGGAACCTCTGCGTCGTGGTTCCACACATGCAAGACAGCTACTGGGTCGCGATCGATCACGGCCTGGTGGACGCCGCCAAGCGCCAGGGCGTCAAGATGACGGTCTACCAGGCGGGCGGCTATGCCAACCTGCCGCGCCAGGTGGCGCAATATGATGACTGCATGGCTTCGGGGGCGGATGCGATCCTGATCGGAGCCATTTCCGAGGCCGGCATGGCGGCCAAGATCACCGAGGGCATGGACAAGGGCATCGTCAATATCGCCCTCGCCAACCCGGTGCTGGAGACCCCGATCACCGCGCGCATCACGCCGGACTACTACCAGAAGGGCTACCAGGGTGCGCTCTATGCCGGCGAGACGCTGGGCGAGGGGGCAAGCGCCATCGCCTTCCCCGGGCCGCAGGGCAGCGGCTGGGCCGAGACCTACCTGCAGGGCTTCGTCGACGGCGCCGCCGAGGCGGGCATCAGCGTGGCGGGCGAGTATTTCGGCGAGGCCAGCGTGCCGGCACAGCTTCGTCTCGTCGAGGACGCGCTGATGAGCAACCCCGACGTAACCATGCTCTGGGGCGGTGCGCCCGCTGCCGAGGCCGCCGTCGGCGCGCTTGCCGATGCCGGCATGGACGGCGACGTGTCGATCTTTGCCAGCTACGAGAACCAGACCATGCTGAGCATGATCGAGGACGGCAAGGTGCAGCTGGTGGCCACCGAGTACCCGGTGATGATCGGCGAGATCTCGGTCGATCTGGCGATCCGCGCGCTTGAGGGCGAGCCCTACGAGCAGGTGCTGCTGGTGGCGCCGGGCCTCGTGACCGCCGACAACATCGCCGAGTACGACACGACGCAGATCTTTGCCCCCGAAGGCACGCAGCCGGTGTTCTCGGTCGAGTGACGCCGCCGCGCCCGCCCCATCGGGGCGGGCGCCTGATCCCCAGAGCCCCGCGATCGGGGCGAACAGGATATTCATGCTCAACGTATCGGGACTGACCAAGCGCTTCGGCGGCTTCACGGCGCTGGAGGCGGTGGACTTCACCCTCCTGCCGGGCGAGGTGCACGCGCTGCTGGGCGAAAACGGCGCCGGAAAATCGACGCTGATCAACGCGATCTGCGGCACCTTCCCACCGTCCGAGGGCAATGTGCAGCTCGACGGGCGGTCGCTGCTGGACCTCTCGCCGCTGCGGGTGCGCGAGGTCGGCGTGGCGCCGGTCTTCCAGGAATTCTCCCTCGCACCCGCGCTCAGCGTGCTCGACAATCTCTTCCTCGGGCGCGAGGCGACGCGCGGGCCGTTCCTGCGCCGCGGCGAGATGCGCCGCGAGGCCGAGGCGCTGCTGAGCCGGATCGGGTTTTCCCTGCCGCTCGACGAAAAGGTGTCGCGCCTGTCGCGCGCCCAGAAGCAGATGGTCGAGATCGCAAAGGCGCTGCGGCTGTCGCCCAAGATCCTCATCCTGGACGAGCCGACCGCCTCGCTCACCGATGGCGAGGCGGAGAAACTCTTCGAGGCGGTGGCACGGCTCAAGGCGCAGGGCGTCGGGATCCTCTACGTGTCGCACCGAATGGCCGAGATCCGGCGGCTCTCGGACCGTGTCACCGTTCTGCGCGGAGGGCGGCTGATTGCCACCGTGCACACCGCCGACGTGACCGATGCCGAACTGATCGAGATGATGGTCGGCCGCCCCGTCGACGAGCTGTTTCCCGAGATCCACAACAGTCCCGGCGCACCGGCGCTGCGGGTCAGCGATCTCAGTACAGCGACAGGCAGCATCCGCGCCGCCTCGATCGAGGCGCGCAAGGGCGAGGTGATCGGTCTGGCGGGGCTGGTCGGCTGCGGCCGCTCCGAGCTTTGCCGGGCGATCTTCGGACTTGAAGACATCTCCTCCGGGGAGGTCGTGCTGGGCGAGACCCCGGTGGCCAAGCCGCGCCCGGACCGGATGATCGCGGCCGGGATCTGCTATTTCCCCGGCGACCGCGCCGCGGAGGGCCTGGCGCTGAACCGCCCGGCCCGCGAGAACGTGTCGATGGCCGGCTTGCGGCTCCGCAAGCTGAGCCGGGGCGGCCTGCTGCGCGCGGGCGCCGAGCCCGAGGTGGTTGCCGGCCCGCTCGACAAGCTCGGGCTGCGCCCGATGATGCCTGAACGCCGGGCCGGGGCCTTCTCGGGCGGCAACCAGCAGAAGGTTATGCTGGCGCGCGGGCTGGTCGACGATTTCGACGTCTACCTCTTCGACGAGCCCACTGTGGGCATCGATGTTGGCGCCAAGACCGATGTCTATCGCTTCATCAAGCAGCTGGCCGAGAGCGGCGCCTGCGTCATCGTCTCGACCTCCGAGCTTCCGGAGCTGCTGCACCTGTCAGACCGCATCTACGTCATGGCCGGCGGTGCGGTGGTGCAGGAGATCGCCCGGGACGAGGCCTCGGAAACCGCCATCCTATCGCATTATTTCGGGGAGTGAGCGCATGAGCGTGACGACCGACAATCCCGCCCCTGCCGGCCCGTCCCGGCTCGAGGGGTTTCTCGTCAACGGCGGCGTGGTGCTGGTTCTGCTGGTGCTGGTCGTCGCGGTATCGGCGGCGGTGGAGCCGCGTTTCCTCAACAAGCTGAACCTGATGAACATGGGGCGCAACTTCGCCTTCCTCGCGATCCCGGCGCTGGCGCAGATGCTGGTGATGACCACCGGCGGGTTCGACCTGAGCCTCGGCGCGGTCGTGGCGAGCGGCTCGGTGGTCTCGGCGCTGGTGATGCGCAGCATGGGGGCCGACCTGCCGGAGGCGGGGGTCGCGCCGGTGCTTGCCGCACTGGCGGCGGCGCTGGCGCTCGGGCTCGCGATCGGAGCCTTCAACGGCTGGCTGGTCGCGCGCTTTAACATCTCGGCATTCATGGTGACGCTGGCCACCGCCTCCGCGATCGTCGGCGTGGTGCTGTTCCAGACCCAGGGCATCCCGATCTACGGCGTCTCAGAGGGCTTCATCGACCTGATCGGCCGCGGCCGCATCGGCCCGGTGCCCTATGTCGCGCTGATCGCGCTGGCGCTGGTCGCCCTTGGCATCGTGATGCAGCGCGGCACCCGCTTCGGGCGGCATATCTACGCGGTGGGCTCCGACGCGCGCGCCGCGCTGCTCTCGGGTGTGCCGAGGGCGAAGGTGCTGATCGCGACCTATGCTCTGGCCGGAGCGCTGGCGGGGGTTACCGGGTTCCTGATGACCGCCCGGCTTGGATCGGGGCAGGGCACCATCGCCGAAACCCTGGCCATGCAGACCATCGCCGCGGCGGTGATCGGAGGCGTTTCTCTGCGCGGCGGCGTCGCGCGGGCAGAGCTGGTGGCGCTGGCGGCACTGTTCCTGACGGTGATGGCCAACGCGATGAACCTGATGCGCATCGACAGCAAGTTCCAGACACTGGTGCTGGGCCTCGTCCTGCTCGGGGCGCTGGCTCTCGAACGGCTCGTGCTGCGGGAGAAGACAGAATGACCGACGTGATGACACGCCGTTCCGCCCCGGCGCTGGCCGACCGGCTCAAACCCTTCAGCCTGCCTCTCGGCATCGTTGCACTGCTGCTCGTCTTCGCGCTGATCGAGCCGCGGGTGATCTCGGGCGCCAACCTGCGCAACATCGCGCTCCAGACGAGCTTCCTCGCGATCTTCGCCGCCGCGCAATGCGTCGTGCTGCTGACCCGCGGCTTCGACCTGTCGCTGGGCGTCACGGTCTCGCTGGTCAGCGTCGGGGCCGGCATGGCGATGACCTCGGCCGGCGTCGCCGCTGGGCTCGCGGCAGGCTGCGGCATCGCGCTGGCGGTGGGGTTGTTCAACGGCCTGTTGATCGGCGCCATCGGGATCAACGCCTTCGTCGCAACGCTCGGCACCTCCTACGTCGTCATGGCGCTGGCCTCGACCCTGAGCGGCGGCTTCCCGGTTGCCCCGCTGCCGCCCGCGTTCAACGCGATCTTCGCGCAAGGCAGCCTGTTCGGCATCCGCGCGGCGATCTGGGTCGCGCTGATCGTTCTGTTGGCGATCGGCCTGATGCTGCGCTTCACCACGCTTGGCCGGAGGCTCTACCTCGTCGGCGCCAGCGCCCGTGCCGCCACCGCGGCCGGCATCCGCCCCGCCGCGGTGCTGATCGCGGCCTATGCGATCTGCGGACTTCTCGCCGGCATCGGCGCGCTGCTGCTGACCGCCCGGACCGGCTCGGGAGAGCCCAATCTCGGCGGCAACCTGACGCTGGAATCCATCGCGGCGGCGGTTGTCGGAGGCGCCAAGCTCACCGGCGGCGAAGGCGGCATCAGCTCGGCGCTGCTCGGGGCGCTGTTCATCACCGTGCTGTCGAACGGCATGAACCTCGTGCAGGTCGACGGCTACATCCAGCAGGTTTTCCTGGGCGCGATCATCGTGCTCAGCCTCATCCTCGGGCGGGACGGCGCGCGCCGCTGACCGCCCTTCACGAAAGGCATTTCCCATGAGCTACCAGGTCTGCATCGACATCGGCGGCACCTTCACAGACTGCCTCGTCTCCGATCCCGACGGCGGCATCTCGATCTTCAAGTCGCCGACCACGCCGGGCGAATTCGAGAAGGGCTTCATCAACGTGCTGCATGTCGCCGCCGAAGGGCTGGGGCGCAGCCCCGGGCAGTTCTTCTCGGAGATCGAGATGATCGTTCACGGCTCGACCGTCTCGACCAACGCGCTGGTCGAGCGCAAGACCGTCAAGGTCGGGCTGCTGCTGAACGAGGGGCATCGCGATATCCTCGTGCTGCGCGAGGGGCCCCGCAAGGGCGCCTTCCAGTGGAAGATCGATTACCCTGAGCCCTATGTACCGATCCACCTGACCCACACGGTTCCCGGGCGCATCGATGCGCGCGGCCGCGAGCTGACGCCGCTCGACGAGACCGCCGTGCGCGCCGCCGCGGCAAAGCTCGCGGAGAGCAAGGTCGAGGCGGTCGCGGTCGGGCTGCTTTGGTCGGTGGTCAATCCGGTCCACGAGCTGCGGGTGCGCGAGATCCTCGCCGAGGAGATGCCCGGCGTGCCGGTCACCCTCAGCCACGAGATCAACCCCATGCCACGCGAGTACAAGCGCGTCATCGCCGCCGCCATCGACGC
Organism: Salipiger bermudensis; assembly: GCF_019801965.1. GTDB lineage: Bacteria > Pseudomonadota > Alphaproteobacteria > Rhodobacterales > Rhodobacteraceae > Salipiger > Salipiger bermudensis_A. The sequence continues at coordinate 315,370 of NZ_JAHVIA010000006.1, read as the reverse complement.
CTCGATCAGCCCGATCGTGCGGCGCTACATCGAGGATCTGAAGACCGCGCTGGACGCGCAGGGCTATGGCGGCGAGCTGTTGCTGGCCAATTGCGTCGGGGGCATGATGCCGCTGCCCGAGATGCTGCGCAAACCGATCTACTCGGTGATGTCCGGACCGACGCTGGCGCCGATGGCGGCGCTGGCGCTCTCCGACGCGCCCGACATCATCGTGGGCGACATGGGCGGCACCACCTTCGACGTCTCGGCGCTGCGCGATCACCAGATCATCGTGACGCCGGACAGCATGATCCACGATGACAATCTCGGCATTCCCAAGGTCGATGTGCGCTCGGTCGGGGCTGGGGGCGGCTCGATCGCCTCGGTGGATGCGGGCGGCCTGCTGCATGTGGGGCCGCACTCGGCCGGCGCGCGCCCCGGTCCGGCCTGCTATGGCCATGGTGGCACGGAGCCGACGGTCACCGACGCCAACGTCATCCTCGGCATCGTCGATCCCGACTACTTCCTCGGCGGCAAGATGCAGCTCGACCGCGCCGCGGCCGAGCGCGCCGTCGGAAAGATCGCCACCGCGCTCGGCGTGTCGCTGCAGGAGGCGGCCTATTCGATCTACACCACATCGAACCACAACATGGTCGCCGCCATCGAGGAGATCACCGTGCGCGAGGGCATCAACCCCCGCGACAGCTATTTCGTTTGCGGCGGCGGCGCGACGGCGATCCACATCGCCGAGATGGTCGATATCCTCGGGCTCACCCGCTACATGATCCCGCGCTTCATGGCGGGGCTCTCGGCCTTCGGCGGGCTGATCTCCGACATCCGCCGCGAGGAGGCGGCGGTGGCGCTGACCTCGGATGCGGCGTTCGACTTCGATGCGGTCAACACGACGCTCGACGCCCTGAAAGCGCAGGGCAGCGCCTTCCTCGAAGACGCCGGCGTCCCCGAGGAGGCCCGCGGCTTCGAGATCGCCTTCATGGGCCGCTACGAGTACCAGAGTTTCGAGATCGAAGTGCCGCTCACCATCGACGGCCCGCTGACGCCCGAGCACCTGCCCGAGATGGTCGAGGCCTTCCACCGGATGCACGAGCGCATCTACTCGATCCGCACCGACGGCGACACGGTGGAGTTCACCTCGTGGAAGCTGCGCGCCATCGGGCACCGCCCCGGGCAGGATATGTGGTCGCGCTTCTCGCTGCCGGCGCAGCAGGGCGAGACTCGGGCAAAGGGCCATCGCGGGGTCTATTCCGAGCAGACCAGGCAGATCGAGCAGCTGCCGGTCTACGATCTGTCGGATCTCGGCGCGGGGGCGGCGCTGCCCGGACCCTGCCTTGTCGAGGCCCCGACCTTCACCGCCTATCTCAAGGCCGGGCATGACGGCGTGCTCGATGCGCAGGGCAATCTCTGCGTCACCGTCGATGCCACGCGTGCCGGCGCCATCGCCGTCACCACCGCCCAGATCCCGGCCTGACCCAGGAGAGTTGCCATGAACATGCCCCTGACCTCCGCCCCCGAGGGCGACCGCCGCATCGACCCCTTCATGATCTCGGTGCTGAAGAGCCGCTTCGAGGCGATCGTGCGCGAGATGACCCTCGTGGTCATGCGCGCCTCGCGCTCGGCCGTCATCAAGAACGCCCGCGATTTCTCCTGCGCGATCCTGACCTATGACCACGAGCTGGTGACGGTCGAGGACGCGTTGCCGATCCACGTCATGTCGATGGACATGGCGACGCGGCCCCTCACCGAGCTGTTCGACGACATCTCCGAGGGCGACATCTTCGTCAACAACTGCCCCTATACCGGCGGCACGCATCACGCCGACCTGATCATGGCAATGCCGGTCTTCGTGGAGGGCGTTCCGCTGTTCTGGGTCGTCGCGCTGTCGCACCATGCCGATACCGGTGCACCGGCACCGTCGACCTACCTGCCTTTCGCCAAGAACATCTTCGAGGAGGGCATGCATTTCCCCTGCGTGAGGATCGCCGAGAACTACGAGGAGAAGGCCGACATCCTGCGCATCGGATCGATGCGCAACCGGGTGCCGGACCTCTGGCTCGGCGACGTGCGGGCGCAGATCGGCGCCTGCCGCACCGGCGAGCGCCGCATCCGCGAGCTCTGCGGACGCTACGGGCGCGAGACCGTGCTCGATTTCATCAAGGACTGGTTCGATTACGGCGCACGCGCCGCCAAGGCCGCGATCCAGAAGCTGCCGGCCGGCGACTACACCTACAGCCTGGCCCATGACCCGGTGCCCGGCGTCGCCGATGACGGGATCCCGATCAACGTCACCGTTCGGGTCGATCCCGAGGAAGGCGAGATCGTGGTCGACGTGCGCGACAACATCGACTGCGTCCCCGGCGGTCTGAACCTGTCGGAGAACACCTGCACCGGCTCGTGCCGGATCGGCGTGTTCAACAACCTCGACGAGAGCGTGCCGCACAACGAGGGCGCAAAGTCCCGCGTGCGGGTCGAGATGCGCGAGGGCTCTGCCATCGGCAAACCGAAATACCCGGTCGGCACCTCGGTCGCGACCACCAATGTCAACGACCGCCTGATGATCGCCGGTAACGCGGTGTTCTCGGAGATGGGCGCCCCCTACGGCCACGCCGAAAGCGCATTCCACCTGCCCGCCGGCGTCGGCGTGATCTCTGGCGACGACCCGTTCAAGCAGGGCAAGAGCTACATCAACCAGGTTTTCGTGGGCTACGGCGGCGGCGGCGCCAACAGTGGCCATGACGGCTGGCTGACCTATTGCGGACCGGCCAATGCCGGGTTGATCCAGCTCGACTCCGTCGAGGTCGACGAGAGCATGTACCCGATCCTCATCGAGCGTCGCGGCGTCAAGACCGACAGCCAGGGCTTCGGCGAATACGAGGGCGCGCCGGGCATGGACGGCGTGTTCTATCCGCTCGACCACACGATGACCGTGGCCTACGCCGCCGATGGCAAGGTCAACCCGCCCAAGGGCGTGCTCGGCGGCCAGCCGGGCGGGGCCTCGGACACAGTGCGGATCGAGCCGGACGGGGCCCGCGTCACGCTGGCGGAATTCTCGGAGGAGAATTTTGCCGCTGGGCAAAAATGCGAGTTCACGTCCTGCGGTGGCGGCGGTTACGGTGCTCCCGAAGCGCGCGATCCGGCGCGGGTGGCGGCCAGCGTCAATCGCGGCTGGCTCAGCCTCTCGCTGGCGCGCGAGGTCTACAAGGTCGCCCTGCGCGAGGCCGGCGAGCCCGGGCTCTACGAGGTCGATGCAGACGGCACCGCCGCGTTGCGTGCATGAGTATGGAGGCTGCGGCAATGGCCCATCTCGACCTGACCGCCGCCCCGCCCCGCGACGGGGCGGAGTGGCCGCAGGGCGCCGCCTACATGGACGGCGCCTTCATGCCGGCCTCCGAGGCGCGCCTGCCGGCGAGCGACTGGGGCTACCGGCGCTCGGACGTGACCTATGACGTGGTCGGGGTCTGGGACGGCTGCTTCTTCCGGCTCGACGATCACATTGCCCGGTTCCGGGCGTCGATGGACCGCCTGCGCCTGCGCCCGCGGGAAAGCAACGCCGAGATCCGGGAGATCCTGATCGAATGCGTACGGCGTTCGGGCCTGCGCTCGGCCTATGTGGCGATGGACTGCCTGCGCGGCACGCCGCCGCCGGGCGCGCCCCGGCTGCCGTCCTCGGCCCGTCCCTGGCTGCTGTGCCAGGCGCTGCCCTGGACCTGGGTCGCCAGCCCCGAGCAGCAGCGGCGCGGCGTGACACTGATGATCCCCGAGGTCCGCCGCATCCCGATGTCGAGCTTCGACGCGCGGGTGAAGAACTTCCACTGGGGCGACCTGACCGAGGGGCTGTTCGAGGCCGAGGCGGAGGGGGCCGATTTCCCGATCCTGCTCGACGGCGACGGCCATGTGACGGAAGGGCCGGGTTTCAACGTGTTCAGCGTCTCGGGCGGCGTGGTCTCGAGCCCGCGAAGCGGCGCGCTCGAGGGCATCACCCGGCGCTCGGTGTTCGAGCTCTGCGAGGAGATCGGCGTGCCTTTCCAACAGCGCGACATCTCCGAGGCCGAGTTCGTGGCTGCTGACGAGATTTTCTGCGCCACCACCGCGGGCGGCATCTGGGGTGCTCGCCGGATCGGGGAGAGGGTTCTGGGCAACGACGCACCGGGGCCGCTCACCGAGCAGTTGCGCACGCGCTATTGGCGCAGGCGGGCAGACGGCTGGCACGCGACGCCGGTCACCGTGTGACCGTGCCGCTCCACGCTGCGCTTGGACACATGATCACCCGGTGCAGAGGCAGTGACTGCTTGCTCGCGCCTGCTTGAGATTCTGGGCGTTCTCTGTTTTCAAACAGTCGGCTCTGGAGCGTCGCCGCTCCAGAGGTCAGAAGCCGTGGCCCCGGCTGGACGGGGTAAGACGCGGAGTCTGGATGACGGCGCTTGAAGGCGCGTCGCATTCCCCTGTGATCACGATCCGCGCGCAATGGCCCCTGCATTGAACGTAGCCACAAAGGCTCAGTAGCCGGGGCCCATGTCGGCGGCGGCCTCGCTGCAAACTCTCCACCTACACAGTCTCGAAACTGCCCCGACCGGTCGAGATCGCCCGTGCGCCGAAGGCAACCTGATCCGAGATCACATGCCGTGCGCGCCACTTTTGGAGCGCGCCAAAGATCGCCCGGTCCTGCCTGCGCCGCTGGTGAGACGCGCTCGGCGGCGGCGGTGACCATGTGGCCGCCCCGGGGTGACGAACTCGCAGCCGGGAATCTTCGGCGCCCGTTTGCGTGGATCAGGCGGCCATCCAGCCGCCATCGACGAAGAGATTGTGCCCGGTGAGATAGGTCGCCTCGTCGCTGGCGAGGAAAAGCGCCGCGCGGGCGACGTCGTCTGGGGTGCCGAGGCGGGGCCAGGGGGTGCGCTGGTTGGAATAGTCGAGCCAGCGCGGCTCCACGGCGCGGCCGCCCTTGCCGGTTAGGATCTTGCCCGGCGCGACGGCATTCGAGACGATCTGGTGCGGCCCGTAATCGGCGGCGATCTGACGGGTCATGTAGGCGATGCCCGCCTTGCTGACACCGTAGGCGAAATCCTCGGGCGCCGAGACGTGGCCGTGCTGGGAGGAAATGTGGATCAGGCGGCCGCGCACTTCGTTGCGGATCTCCTGCGTCATCATCTGGCGAACGGCAGCCCGGGCGCAGAGGTAGGCCCCCTTGAGGCTCACGTCCATCACGCGGTCCCAGTCGGCTTCCTCGGTTTCGACCAGCGGCTTGCCGGCGCGCAGCACGGCGTTGTTCACGAGAATGTCGAGGCGACCGCTATGGGCTGCCGCCTGTTCCACCAGCGCCTCGACGTCACTGGCACGCGAGACATCGGTCTTGACGAAGGCGGCGGAGCCACCGTCCTCTGCCACGAGCTCGCAGACCGGACGGCCGCCTTCAACCGCCTCTTCGGTGATGTCGGCGACGAAGACATGCGCCCCTTCGGCCGCGTATTTCCGGACGATGGCACGCCCGATGCCCGAGGATCCCCCGGTTACGATGGCGACACGGCCGGCAAGGCGTTGGGTCATGAGAGGCTCTCCTTCGAGGGATGCGCGATGTGGGCGAGCCAGTCGGCGGCGGCATCGGGCAGGGGGGTGTGCGAGGCAGGCACCAGCGAGCGCAGGCGGTCGATGCAGAGCGCCGGGCGGTCGGTGGCATAGCCGTAGCGGATCGTCGGGGCTGCGGCGTCGATCTGCCATGTCAAAGGCAGATGCGCGGCCAGCGCGGCGCACCATTCAGGCAGGTCGCTCACCTGGCCGGACCCGATATGCACGGTCTCGGGCAGGGGCGCGTCGTGGGTCAGCAGTGCGGCGATGGCGGCGGCGGCATCGCGGGAATAGCACCAGTCGGCCGGCACAGCGCGGGGCAGCACGACCGGGCGGCTCTCCAGCGCGGCCAGCAGGATCTGGTGGTGCGGGCTGGTGACCTTGCGGCTGTCGGAGGCATGCTCGTAAAGGCCGAAGATCGGGCCCAGGCGAAGGACTGTGAACGCGATGTCAGTAGGCGGGGCGAGGCGCCGCAGGCCCAGCTCGGCAGCGCGCTTTCCGATGCCGTAAAGGCTTTGCGGGGCAGGGTGGGTGCGGTCCTCGTGATAGAGACCGTCGGCTTCCGGTGCCGCTTCGCCGTAGACGGCGATGGAGGACAGGTGCAGCAGGCGGGCGATACCGCAGGCTTTCGCGGCTTGCAGCAAACGGACCGTGCCCAGGAGGTTGACGTCGAGGACGAGATCCGGCCTGGCCTCCTCGAAGGCCGCGTCGGGGGTCAGCGCGGCGGCGTGGATGATGTGGGTCAGGCCGCGCCCGCTCAGGGCGGCATCGAGGGACCGCTGATCCCGCAGGTCTGCGGCGACGAACTCCAACCCCGGCCAGCTCTGCCGCGGCGGGCGCAGGTCGAGGCCGAGAACGGGGATGCCGCGCGCGCAGAGGGCGTCGCAGATGGCGGAGCCGACGAAGCCCGCCGCCCCGGTGACGAGGACCTTCATCGCGGGATCTTCCGGCGAATGGCTCCGGCGATCTCTTCTGCCCACGTGGCGGCATCCGGTCCGGCCAGCCGGGCAGCGGCGGCCATGGCAGCAACCTCGGCGGCCGGCGGCGGCGGGTCGCCAGCGCGGTAGCGGATGTCTCCCCCGACCATTGTCAGGATCGTGTCGGCGCCTGTGCAGCGGCCGATGACCAGATCGAGCGGGTCGCAATCGGGGTCGGTGTAGCCGCCGCGGGCGCGGGTCGGGTCGAGGGCCACCAGATCGGCGCGCTGGCCGGCCGCGATCGTGCCGATGTCGGGCTGGAAGATCGCCCGGGCGCCGATCTCGGTGCCCATCGCCAGCGCCAGCCGGTTGGCCCTGACGGGCGCGCCCCGGCCCCTGGCCAGCAGCCCGCCGAGGCGCAGCTCGGACAGGTAATCCTCGCTGTCGTCCAGCGCGCAATTGTCGGTGCCAAGCGCCACCGGCAGACCCGCCGCGCGCCAGTCGGCCAAGGGCGGAGCACCGTTGCAGAGCCGCATGTTGGCGCCGGGGTTCGACACCAGCGTAAGGCCAAGGCGGAGCGCATCCTCCACGTCGCGCGGGCGCGCCTGAGCGAAATGGGCCGCACTGACCTGGCTCTCGAAGACACCGAGGGCTTCGAGATGCCTCAAGACCGCCCCGCCGTAGACCGTGTCGGCGGCGGCGCGCTGCGCCGGGGATTCCAGCAGGTGGAAGTGGATGCCGGCGCCGGTGCGCGCGGCATGGGCGGCGATGGATCTCCAGGCGGCATCCGACACCCATTGCGGCCCGGCCGGGCCATGGGCCAGCGTGATCGTCGGGTGACCGGCGTAGTCGGCCAGCAGCCGATCCATCAGGGCCAGCGTGTCATGCAATGGCAGGTAGGCGGGGAGGGCCGCGGCCAGGAGGGCCCGGGCGTGCGGGGACAGGCCCGCGCGGAAGTCACCCTCATCGACGGGTGGATAGACCAGCCCGCCCTGATCTGCAAAGCCCACGCAAACCGTCGCGCGCAGCCCGGTCTCCTCGTAAGCGCGGATGGCCCCGCGCAGCTCCGCCTCGTAATCGCCGGTGCCGTAGGAATAATTCGCGTGCAGCGTGGCGGTGACGCCATTGCGGAGCATCTCCTGCGCGGCGAGCCGGGTCAGCAGGTAGGCGTCGGGCGCCCCGCGACCGCGCCGCCGGGCGATCCAGGGCTCGAGCTGATCGTCGGGATAGCCCAGCTGCAGCTGGCTGAGGCCGCGTCCATGCTGGTGGGCGTTCACGAAGCCGGGCAACAGGATCGCATCGCCAAGCGCCGTGACCGCCGCGTCGGGAAAGCGGGCGCGCATGTCGTCGGGCGTGCCGAGCGCCGCGATCCGACCCGCGTCCACCGCCACGGCCCCGGGGCACAGCGGGGGCCACTCTGCTCCGGGGATCACGCAATCGGCGGTCAGAAGCTGCATGGTCAGAACAGCAGGTTCGGCAACCAGAGCACCAGCCCCGGCCAGACGATCAGCAGGATTGTGAAGGCCAGCATCAGCAGCACGAAGGGCAGCGAGCCCCAGATCACATCCATGATCGACCCGGTGCCGCGCACGCCCTGCACGATGTAGAGGTTCATGCCGATGGGCGGCGTGATCAGGCCGGTCTCCATCATCAGCACGAGAAAGATGCCGAACCAGACCGGATCGATGCCAAGCTGCACGACCAGCGGGAAGACCACCGGCAGCGTGGCGATCATCATCGACAGCGTCTCCATGAAACAGCCGAGGATGAGGTAGAAGAGGATCAGCAGGAACAGCACCTGGATCGGCCCCGCGCCCAGATCGACCACGAAGCGGGTCAGGGTCTGGGGGATGCCGAGCATCCCGATCACGAAATTCAGGAAATGCGCGCCGACCATGATCAGCAGGATCATCGCCGAGATCCGCACGGTGGAAATCATTGCCTCGTGCAGTAGCGGCAGGCTCATCTTGCGCTTGGCCAGGGCGACCAGGAGCGCGCAGGTCACGCCGATGGCGGCGGATTCCGTGGGCGTGGCCCAGCCGCCGTAGATGACCCCCATGACAATGGCGAAGATCAGCAGCGGTGGCAGGATTTCCAGCAGGGACTTCAGCTTTTCGCGCATCGGACGGTCGGGCAGGCTCGGGCCTGCCACGCCGGGGTGCAGGATCGAGATCACCGCGATCAACGCCATGAAGGCGACGGTCAGAGCGATGCCCGGCAGGATGCCGGCGGCGAAGAGCTGGCCGATGGAAGTGTTGGTCATCGAGCCGTAGATGATGATGTTGATCGACGGCGGGATCAGGATGCCCAACGTGGCACCGGCGGCGATGGTGCCGGCGGTCAGGCGCTCGTCGTACTTGCGTTCCGACAGGATCGGGATGGCGACGTTGCCGATGGTGGCCGCCGTCGCGACGGAAGACCCCGAGACCGCGGCAAAGAAGGCCGAGGCCCCGATGTTGGAATGCAGCAGCCCCCCGGGCAGCTTGCGCAGCCAGTCCGACAGCGCGCGGTAGAGCCCGTCGGCGACCCCGGAGCGCACCAGGATCTCGCCCAGAAAGACGAAGAGCGGGATCGCGGTGAGGATGAAATCGTTCTGACCGCTCCAGATCTGGTTGCCGAAGGTCATCAGGATCGGCCAGCCCATGGTGAGCATCGCGCCGGTGAAGGCAGTGAGGAACATCGCCACGGCCACGGGAAGGCCGATCAACATCAGGCCCAGCATCATCATGAAGCCGAGCGTTGCTTCTCCGATCCCGATCATTGTGCACCTCTTGCCGTCACGCCGGCCTGTTCTTCATGAATGAGATCGTCGAGCGATTTCGGCCCGTAGAAGCGGTTGAGCCGGTCGCGGTCGCGCAGGAACAGCATCGCCGCATGCAGGAACAGCGCACTCGAGACCACGGCAAACACCGCCAGACCGAAGACCCAGAGGCTTTGCGGCATCCATAGCGGCGTCATCAGCGGCGTGCCGGACAGGGACTTGAATTCAATGCTTTCCATCAGCGCGGCCCAGCCCCGCCAAGCCATGAAGAGCGCCATCAGCATGGTGCCCAGCGTCGCCAGCAGGTTCAGCACCGACCCGACCGCGGGATTGACGCGCTCGGTCAGGATCTCGACCCGGGTATGGGCGCGTTCGATCGCGGCCAGCGAAAAGCCGAAGGCGCCGGTGATGGCGAGCGTGTAGCCGCCCAGCTCGTCGCCGCCCTGAAGCGAGACATTGGCGAAGCGCCGCAGCAGGACCTCGGCTGTGATCGTCAGGGTGAGCAGCAGCAGCGCGTAGCCGGCCACCAGCGCAAGAAACCGCGCGACGGGCGTCATCGCCTGCGCGACCCTGTTTTCTTCGGACATTCGGTGTCTCCCGGGCCTGCGTGGATGGGGAAACGGGGGCGCCGGATCGGCGCCCCCGCAAATGGTCTTGCCCTGGACAGGCTCAGTTGATGGTCAGGCCGGCGGCTTCGCCGGCGGTCGCGTTCCAGGTCTCGGTGCAGGAGGGATCGACGTTGTTGCAGGTCTCCTTCCAGATCGGCAGCACGACGGTCTCGGCGATCTCCTTGATCTTCGCGCGATCGTCTTCGTTGATCTCGACCAGCTCCATGTCGAACTTCGTGTGATCCGAGCAGCTGTCGTCACCGGTGTTGCAGGCCACCGCGTCACCATTGGCCGACACGGCGAGCTCCCAGAGCTGATCCTCGAGGGACTTGAATTCTTCCTCCAGCGCCGCCTGTTGCTCGGCCGAGAAGGAATTCCACGTGTCGAGGTTGATGAAATGCCCCTGCACCGAGCCGGAGACCGACAGCGGCAGCTGGTGGGTGGTCACCTCGGGCCAGTTGCCGGTATTGCCGGAGGTCGGCGAGGTCACGCCGCAGGTCACGACGCCGCGCTGCAGGGCGGGATAGACCTCGGAGAACTGCAGGGTCACCGGGGTCGCACCCAGGGATTCCAGCATGGCGGACATCGACGGCGTGAAGCTGCGGACCTTCATGCCCTCCAGGTCGGCCAGCGTCTCGATCGGCTCGTTGCAGTAGAAGACCTGCGGACCGAAGGGCCAGAGGGTCAGCGCCTTGGCGTTGAACTTCTCCTGAAGGCGGGTGTCGAAGGCGTCGCGATAGGCGTCGACCACGGTGTGCAGACTGTCCATGTCGGTGGCGACGCCGATCAGGTCGATGCCCTCGAAGAACGGGTCATCGCGCGATGCCATGCCGATCTGCACCGACATCACGTCGAACGCGCCGCTGCGCAGCAGGCGCAGGGCGTCGGGGGCCTTCACGCCGACCACGTCCATCGGGTTGTAATTGACCTCGAGCGCGACGCCGGCGTTCTCGCTCAGCCCCTCGAAGAAGGCCTGCTCGATCGAGACCTGCTTGGTGTTCTGCGAGAAGTTGCCCGCGATGCGGAGCGTGTTCTGGGCCGAAGCCAGCGCCGGGACGCTGATCAGAGCGGTGGCGGCTAGGACGGTGGTGATTGAATTACGCATTATCGTCTCCCTGAGATTGTATTCATTTTTTGCCTGATCCGAGCGTTTCAGGAACCGACCTCGCCGATCAACGGAAATTGCGACGCGCCGCCAAGCTTTTTACATTTCTTCGGGAAACGGTGCATTTTTAGGCAAAAACAGCCCGATTATGCCAGACATATGCCCGTTTGGTGGATTTTCTTGACACTGGCGTGTTGACGAAATTGCCGGACCGTGGCGCAAGCTGTCAGGACAGAGCCAAGCGCGGAGCTGCAAAAAATGAATGCAATTCATCCGCCACCCTCGCAGTGAATGGAATTTTTGAATGCAGAGAAGCGATTCTTCCGGCCCGACGATCATCGGCATGCTGACCCCGTCATCCAATACGGTGGTCGAACCTTACACCGCGGCGCTGGCGTGGCCGCTGTTTCCGGACGTGTCGGTGCATTTCGGCCGCCTGCGCGTGACGCGGATCGCGCTCGACGAAGGGTCCGACAAGCAGTTCGGGACGGATCCCGTCCTTGCGGCCGCGGATCTGCTGGCCGATGCCAAGATCGATGTCATTGCGTGGAATGGCACCTCGGCCAGCTGGCTGGGCTTTGACAGCGACGATCGGCTCTGCGCGGCGCTGACCGAGCGCACGGGTGCCAAGGCGACCACGGCGATCAAGAGCCTCAACACGCTGCTCGAAGCCTTCGATGTCAGGAAGTTGGGCCTGGTGACACCTTACACACCCGATGTGCAGCAGCAGATCATCGACAACTACGCCGCCATCGGGATCGAAACCGTGGCCGAGCGACACAGCAACCGATCGGACAATTTTTCGTTCTCGGAAGTGTCCGAAGAAGAGATCGCGGCGATGTGCCGCGAGGTGGCCGAGGCCAAGCCCGATGCGATCGCGATCGTCTGCACCAACATGCGCGGCCCCATGGTGGCGGCCGAACTGGAGCGCGAACTTGGCATTCCGGTGCTCGACTCCGTGGCTTTCACCCTCTGGGGCTGTCTTAAGGAAGCAGGGACGGACATGACGCCGCTGTCGGAATTCGGCATGATGTTCTCCAAATGACCCGCAGGCGGCACGAGGAGACGGGATGGGGGACCTGGAGTTGAGGGATGATCTGCTACCGGAGGACGAGGGCGAGGCGTCTCTGCACGAGACCCTTGTCAGCCGGATGCGCCAGCTGATGATCGAGGGCACGCTGGAAAACGGGCAGCGCATTCCCGAGGCCGAGCTTTGCCGCATGTTCGGAGTGTCCCGCACGCCGTTGCGCGAGGCGCTCAAGGTTCTGGCGGTGCAGGGGTTCGTTCAGCTCCGCCCCAACCGCGGGGCAATCGTAGCGCCGATCGATCCGGAGCAGATCCGGCCGATCTTCGAGCTGAAGGGCGCGTTGGAACGGCTGATCGGCCTCACCGCTGCCGAACGGGTCACGCAGGAGGATCTCGACGCCATCGACGCGCTGCACCACGAACTCGGCGCGACGCTCGAGCAGGGGCAGATGGATGATTACACCCGGCTGAACTATGCCTTCCACAAGGGGCTGGCGCAGATCTCGGGCAATGCCCTGCTATGCGAGACCTACGAGGGGCTGCAGCAGCGGATCTGGCGGTATCGCTTCGTCGTGAACGAGGATTTCACACGCGTGGCCGACAGCTTCGCGGAGCACGAGCAGATCATGATCGCCCTTCGCGCAAGGACCCCGCTGGATCTTGCCGCGCGCCTTGAGGCGCACAACATGAGGACCTGCGAGGCGATGCTCAGGGCGATCGCGCAGATCTCCTGAGCGGCCGGCCGGGGTCAGTCGATTGGTCGCACGCCTCCGGGATGGCCCCTCGCGTCTTTCATTTTCCACGCGCCGGAAATCCACGCCAGCGAAGCCTCCCGGCGCCTCGTTTTCGGCAGACGCCGACAGGGCAATGGGGAACGACCGCCCGAGCGCCGCGATCCGGTCGCGCTCATGAGACTTCACGAGCCCCGTCAGCGTCCGGCTGTGTAACCCGGGCGCGGCACATTGCCCATGACGGTCTGCGACAGACCGCCATCGACGACGATCTCCTGCCCCGTCACGTAGCCCGCACGCGGGCTGGCGAGATAGGCCACGGCATTGGCCATGTCCTGCGGCGTCCCGATCCGACCCGCCGGCACATGACGCTCGCGCGCCGCCTTGACCTCGGCATCGGCGTAGAATGCCGCGCTGAGCGGCGTGACGACGAGGCCCGGGCTCACCACGTTGGAGCGGATGCCCTGTGCCGCCATTTCGTAGGCGATCTGGCGCGACAGCATCGCCACCGCCGCCTTGCCGGGGCTGTAGGCGCCGGAAAAGGGCTGCGGGTTGCTGGCCGAGATCGAGGCCACGTGCACCACCGCACCCCCGCCACGTTCCGCCATCTGCGCCGCAAAGACCTGCGTCGCCAGCATCACCCCGTCGAGATTCACCGCCAGCATCGCCCGCCAGTCGTCGAGCGACAGCTGCGCCAGCGGGCCGGGGCGCAGGATGCCGGCATTGTTGACGAGGATGTCGGCCCCGCCGAATTGCACCGCGATCGTCTCGGCGGCGGCGCTCAGGCTCTCGGGCGAGGTCACGTTGCAGTCGATGGCGAGGAAGCGCGCGCCGCCGAAGTCCTGTTGCAGCGAGTCCACCACGGCGGCGCCCAGATCGAGCGAGACCACGGTGCAGCCCGCGTCGAGGAAGGTCTGCAGACAGGCCCGCCCAATGCCGCCGCCGCCGCCGGTGACCACGGCGACCTTGCCGCCAAGCTCGAGCCAGTCCATCGCCGCGCTCATGCCGCACCTGCCAGATGGCGGCCGGTGATGTAGCCGAAGGTCATCGCCGGCCCGAGGGTGATGCCGGCGCCGGGATAGTTGCCGCCCATGATCGAGGCGCGGTCGTTGCCTACCGCGAAGAGGCCGGGGATGGCGCTGCCCTCGCGGTCGAGCACCTGCCCCTCCACGGTGGTCTCGAAGCCGTCGAAGGTGCCGAGATCGCCCATCACGATCTTCACCGCGTAGAACGGACCGGTCTCGAGCGGAGCGACGCAAGGGTTGGGGGTGACCTCCGGGTCGGCGAGGTAACGGTTGAAGGCTGTCGAGCCGCGCCGGAAGGCCGGATCCTCGCCCTGTCGGGCGCCTTCGTTATAGGCGGCGATGTGGCGCTCGAGCCCCTTCGGGTCGATGCCGCAGGCCTCCGCGAGCTCCGCCAGCGTGCGGCCCTTCTTGAGATAGCCGCTGCGGGTGTAAAGCGCGGTCGGAACCGGCGCGGGTTTGGCAAAGCCGAGACCGTATTTCCGCATCGCGGTCTGGTCGGCGATCAGCCAGCAGGCGGTTTCGGTCTCCCCCTCGCAGGCGGCCATCAGCGCCGCGCCGACATCATGGTAGCTCTCGCTTTCGTTGGTGAATCGCGCGCCGGATTTCAGCACCGCGACGATACCCGGCTTGTAGCGGTCGAGCAGGTGCGGAAAAGCGGTGAAGCTGCCGTTGCCGGTCGGCACCTTCGAGACCGGCATCCAGGCGGAGGTGTTCGGGAACTGAACGTCGAACTTGCCGCCCGCGGCCTCTCCGAGATCGATGCCGTCGCCGGTATTGCCCTCGGGCACCGGGGTGAAATGCTCGCCGCCGCGCTTGAGATGGGGATAGGCCTTGCGGATCCGGTCGGTGTCCTGCGCGAAGCCGCCGGCGGCCAGCACCACGCCCTTGCGGGCGGTCACCGTGACGACGCCGTCCGGCGTCCTGATCTCGGCCCCGGTCACGCCGTCCGGCCCCGAGATCAGCTTGGTCGCCGGGCAGTCGGTGTGGATCGGGATGTTCAGGTCAAAGCAGCTCTTGGCCAGCCGCGCCGCCAGCGCATTGCCCGAGGTCACGTTGGCGCCGCGCCCGTAACGCAGCACCTCGGAGAAGTGCAGGGCCAGCCGCTTGCTCACGTAGAGGAAAGATTTCAGCGACTTGGTGGCGTTGAAGAAGTGCTTGATGTCGGCGTTCGAGGAATTGAACATCATCCCCATGAAGGTGATCGTCGAGAGCGGCGGCCGCAGGCGCTTCATGTCCTTGCCGAGCGCCGAGGTGTCGAAGGGCGCCGCCAGCACCGAGCGCCCCACGTCGACCCCGCCCGGAACGTCCGGGTGATAGTCGGGATAGAGGGTCGGCACGAAGGCCACCGAGGTCTCGCGCTCGAACCAGTCGAGCATCTCGGGCCCGGTCTCGAGATAGGCCTCGACGGCTGCGGCATCGTAGAAATTGCCGGTCTCCTCCATCATGTAGCGCCGTGCCTCGTCGCGATTGTCGTTGGCACCGCAATGGCGGTTGCCCGGCACCCAGAGCACGCCGCCGGAAAACGCAGTCGTGCCGCCGAAGACCGGCTCCTTCTCGATCACCACCACGTCGAGCCCGTGCTTGGCGGCGGTCACCGCGGTCGCCAGACCACCGGCGCCCGAGCCGACCACCAGCACGTCGCAGCTCTGCCCGTCTGTCAGGGTCTTCGTCATCTCCATCCTCCCGTAGATCCCGGCCCTCAGGCCCCTTCGGCCCGCGCCTCTCGACGGACAACCTCGCCGGAAGCCGAGTTTCGAGCCATGGACGCAGGCCCTGAAAAATTGTATATTTCGTAGCGGCGGCCGGTGCGAAAGCACGTGGGAGACGGCCGGATCAGGAGGAGACGCGCCATGCTCGATATGAACATTCCCCTATGTTTTCTTTACGGAGAGCCGATCTCCGAGGTGGAGATGGACTTCCTCCACATCGAGCCGATCCGCGAAAGAAGCGGCGCGCATAATTGGATAATTCGCGAGCATTCGCATCCCGATCACGTGCAGATCTTGCTGGTCGAGCGGGGCGGGGGGACCTTTCTCGTGGAAGGAGAGACCCTCCCGGTGCCCACCGACAGCCTGACAATCGTGCCCGCCGGAATGGTGCACGGCTTCGACTTCGCCGCCGATACCGACGGCTACGTGATCAACGCCGCCAGCTCCTATGTGCGGGCCGTTGCGGGGCAGGATTCCCGGCTGATCGAGCCGCTGTCGCGGCCAGCGGTCTACCCGCTCGACGGCGACAGCATGCGCAGCGCCGGCATGGCGGCGGCGTTTCGCGGCTGCTACCGAGAGTATGTCTGGTCGGCGCCGGGGCGGCGCGCCGCGATCCAGGGGCAGGTTCTGCAGATCCTCGTCTCGGTGATGCGCTCGGCGCTCGAGGCAGGGCAGCCGGAATTCGCCGCCGGCGACAAAGACTACGCGCTGGTCTGCCGCTTCCGAGAGATGCTCGAGGAGCGTTTCCGCACGCTGCGCACCATCGCCGATTATGCCAGCGGGCTCGGGGTCACGACCCACCGCCTCAACCAGGCCTGCCGGGCGCGGGCGGGCAAGTCGCCGTCCGAGCTCTTGCACGACCGCACCATCGTCGAGGCAAAGCGCTTCCTGATCTACATGGAGCGCTCGGTGGCCGAAATCGGCTACGACCTCGGTTTCGAGGATCCCGCCTATTTCAGCCGCTACTTCACCAAGCGCGTCGGCAAGACACCGGGCGCCTACCGCAAGGAGATGCTCGAAGGGCGCGGTGAAGAGGCGGCGCAGGCGGGCTAGGCGTCAGATCTGCAAGACAAATCCGCAGGGATGCATTTCCGGGTCGTGGCTCGCGCCGGTAAAACCGGGGCGAGTGACACAAGGAGACCCGGACGATGTTCCACGAGCTGCGCGTCTACGATCTGGTGCCCGGGCGGGCGCCGGACTACCTCGAGATCTTCCGCACCGAAGGCGTGCCGCACGTGACGCGGCACCTGCCGATGGCGGGCTACTGGCTGACCGACACCGGGGCGCTGAACCGGATCTACCACCTGTGGATCTATGCCTCGCTCGAGGAGCGCGCCGAGGCGCGGGTCGGGCTCGGCGGCGACCGGGACTGGACGCAGGGCTTCGTGCCGAAGGGCTTCCCGCTGATCGTCAAGCAGGAGAACATGCTAATGCGCTGCGAAAAGAGCTCGCCGCTGCTCGATGGGGTCGTCGCGGAGCGCCGGACGCAGCACGCGGCGCAAGGCCCGGACATGCCGATGTTCGGCGACCGGCTGCTGTCGCTGACCTTCGGGGCGGGCGCGTCGGGCGAGGGGCTGATCGGGCGCTGGCGGGTGCTCTCGGGTTCCGCGCCGGGGGCGGTGGTCTCGCTCTACGGGCATGACGCAGGGAGCGATCCGTTTGCTTCTGCGGAGGGCGCGGAGCGGCACGAGCTGTTGCGCCCGCTGAGCCTGTCACCCTTGCGGTGAGTGGCGGCAGACTTGTTTGCGAGTGCGGGCCGGAGCCGTTTCTGAACTGAATCCTGACCGGAGCCCTCGCTCCCGAGGGACCAAACCCGCGACGGGATTTTGACCCGCAGCGTGCCCCATGCACGATCCTGACCTGCCTCTCGGCAGGTCTCCCGATGCAAGGCGCCCCCGCAGATCCCTGCGGGGGCGCTCCTCGTGCTGAAAGACCGCGTCAGTTCATCAGGGTCAGTTCATCAGGTTCGGCAGGGCGAGGATCAGGTCCGGGAAGGCCACGATGATGCCGATGATGAACACCTCGCCGACGAGGAAGGGCGTCACGCCTCGGAACACGCTCTGCAGCGGGATGTCTGGGCGGATGCCGTTAACAACGTAGCAGTTGAGCCCCACCGGCGGCGTCACCACGCCGACCTCGATCAGCTTCACCAGCAGGATGCCGAACCAGATCGGATCGTAACCCAGCCCCATCATCGCGGGGAATACCACCGGCAGGGTCAGCATCATCATCCCCATGCCGTCGAGGATCATGCCGAGCAGCAGGTACATCCCGATGATTCCGGCGAGGATCATCCAGCGCGGCACGTCGAGCCCGACGACCCAGTCGGTCACCGCCGCCGGCAGGCCGGTGAAGGCGAGGAAGCGCACGAAGATCATCACGCCCCAGATCACCATGAAGATCATCACCGTGGTGCGCACCGTATCGAGCAGCCCGTTGCCGAAATCGCGCGGGTGGATGCGCTTGAAGAGCGCCATGCACAGGATGATCGCGGTGGCGACACCGGCGGATTCCGTGGGCGTCATCCAGCCGAGATAGATGCCGACGAGGATGACGCCGACCACCGCGAAGACGCCGGCCACCTGCGGCAGCGCCCTGAGCTTCTCGACGAAGGCGACGCTCGGCTCGAGCGGCGCCAGCTCGGGCTTCATCTTCACCACCACGGTGATGACCAGCAGGTAGACGATCAGCGAGATCAACCCGGGCACGAGACCGGCCAGCAGCAGCTTGGCCACCGATTGCTCGACGATGATGCCGTAGATCACCAGGATCGCCGAGGGCGGGATCAGCGCGGCCAGCGTGCCGCCCACAGCCACCACGCCGGCGGCAAGCTTGGGGTCGTAACCGCGCGCCTCCATCTCGGGTAGCGACAGCCGGGTGAAAACCGCCGTCGAGGCGGTCGAGGCGCCCGACACCGCGGCGAAACCGGCGGAGGCGAAGATCGTCGCGGTGGCCAGCCCGCCCGGCGCCCGGCCGACCCATTTGCGGGCGGCGTCATAGGCCGACGTGGTGATGCCCGCATGCATGGCGAGGAACCCGATGGTGATGAAGAGCGGCAGCACGCTCAGCGCGTAATGCCCGGAATTGGCGTGCGGGATGATGCCCGAGAGGCCGATGGCAACGGTGGAATTGCGCAGCAGCATCATGCCGACAATGCCGGTGAAGGCCGAGGCGAAGGCCACCGGCACGCCGACGACCACGAGAACGACAAGCAGTGCGATGCCGATTGCACCGAGGGTGATGGGGTCCATGATCCGGGCCTCACTCGTAGGGGGTGGTTTCGATGGCATCGGCAGGGTGGCCGAAGAGCCGCGAGCCGTCCTTGGGCTGCAGGATCAGCCGCACGGCCTCGGCGCATTGCACCGCGAGGCGCAGCCCCAGCAGCCCCAGCGCCGCCGTCACCAGGAGGATGCCGGGCCAGAGCGGGATGCCGATCTCGGGCGTGTCGCCGCCATTGCCCCAGGCGCGCTGGAAGTTCAGCCAGCTGCCCTTGGCGAGGATCACCACCACGAAGAGCGCAATCGCCAGCGCGAAAAGCTCGCTCAGCCACTTGGCGCGACCGGTGAGCCGGTCCGAGACCAGCGTCATGCGGACATTGCCGAAGTGGCTCTGGCAATAGGCGATGCCGAGGGTGACCAGTGCCACCATCACCTGCTCGATGATGTCGATCGAGCCGCGGACGGGGTGGTTGAAGAGGCCGCGCCCCAGCACCTCGGCGCAGACCAGCGCCATCATGGCGAGGATGAGAAGCCCGGCCAGCAGCGCGGCGGCGCGCTCGACATGGCCGAGAAGGCGGTCGAGAGTTTCGATCAGGCTCCGCATGTCGAGGCTCCTACTCAGGCTCGGGGCCGGCAGCGCGCTGCCGCCGGCCCCCGCGGTCTCACTGGCCCGTCTGGGCATTCGTCGCTTCCGTCATGATCAGGTCGAAAAGCTCCTGCCCGGGCATGCCCTTGGCCGTCACGTCGTCGATCCAGGCCTGCCAGCTCGGCTGCACCGCCGCCTCGAGCGCCTCGGCGATCTCGGGGGTCTTGGGGATGCGGGTGAGGCCCATCTCCTCGAAGAGCGCCTCGTTCTCCGCGTCGATCTCGGCATATTTGGCGATCTGGTGCGCGTAGGCGGCCGGCACGGCCTCGTCGAGCAGCGCCTTGTACTGGTCGGGCAGCGCGTCATAGGCGGGCTGGCTGGCGGCGACGGTGCACTGGATGGTGCCGAGGTTCCAGCCGTCGGTGACCCACTCCGAGAGCTCGTGGAAGCGGTAGGCGACGAAGGCGTAGGTGTAGGGATAGACGATGCCCTCGATCACGCTGCGCTCGAGCGAGTTGTAGAGATCCGGCGCCGGCATGGTCGACGGCACCGCCTCGATCGCCTCCATCAGCGCGGCGTGACCGGCGGAGGCGTTGATGCGCTTGCCCTGCCAGTCGGCCAGCGTCATCGGGGCGTCGCCCTTGCCCATGACCTCGTAGTTCGGCATCAGCGCCGACATGATCGGCGTGGCGCCCCATTTCGCCCATTCCTCCTGCACCGCCGGGTGCTCGAGGAAGGCGCCATAGACCTGCGTCTGGCTCTCGAGCGTCGGCAACGGCAGGTATGCGAGGCTGAGCCCCATGGTCGCCGGAGTCTTCTGCGGGTGGTAATAGGGGCAGATCGTGGCGGCCTCGAAGGCGCCGAGCTGCAGCCCGTCGATGTTCTCCTTCGGGTCCGAGAGCACCGCGCCGTATTGCAGCGACAGCTCGAAATTGCCGTCGGTCTTTTCGGCGAGGTATTCGGCGAGCCCCTCGACCCCCTCGGTAAAGCCGCGGCGGGCGCCCCAGAGCGAGACCAGCCATTTGACCTTGGGCCCCTCGACCTCGGCAGCCTCGGCGCTGCCGGCGGCAAGGCTCGCGACGGAGGCCATGAGGCCTGCGGCGAGGGTGGTGGTGAGACCGAGTGATGCAATGGCGTTCGAGATTGTCATAGTGTCCTCCCTGTGATCGACAAGCGCGGGACGACGGCCAAGGCGAGACCGGTCGCGAGAGCTCACGCCCTCCCTGAAGCGCCCAGTGTCGGAGCGCAGAAACCGAGTTTGCCGAGATGTCCTCCCTCGCGAACACGCCGGTCGGCCAGCGCGTCCTCCTGATCCGACTGTCCCAAAATCCGGTTGTTTCCTGAATGGAGAAAAGGAGGGTAAAAATTGCACATTTAGCGCGCCAGAACAGGCGGTGCAGGATCGCGTCGGAGCCCTCGCAGGATCATGTGAGAACTGGTGTTCCGTGCGACCTTGAATCGCGACAAACGCATCGACCGCACCGCGCCGGGCTTGACGGAAGCGCATTGCGGTTGGTTTCGCGGCGATGTCTTCAGCGGTCAGAGCCGTGTGAGGGCCGGCCTCCGCGTCAGGCCACGCGACAGACCCTATGGGCCTGAGAAGACGACGATTGTTGAACCGATCGATCCGGCGCCGCATCGGATCCTCGACGGCTCGAAGCTCCGCCGAGAGCCGCGGCGATGGGGGACGTCTGCCTGGCAGATGCCACTGCGAGCATCGACCGGGGCGTTGTCCTGGCCGTCGCCTACGCTGCAGAACAGAGGCCCCGATGCCAGCAGCCGCGAGCCGCTCCGTTCAGCAAATGGGTAGCAACTGCGATCCGCGATCGCTGTGATGAACCGGCCATGGCCATCCTGTGTCGCCGGGCATGGACCGCCTGATGGAGCCCATCCAATGCGAGACGTGGATGGGCCGATGCGCTGACGCGCCGCCAAGGATCTCGCGCTCAGGCGTGAATGACGAAGGCGGCGCGCGACGTCAGGCGCCGGCTTCGGTGAGGCGCGACAGGTCTTCGGCCGAGAGGTCGAGCGCCGCGGCCTTGGCGAAGCTCTCGACCTGGCTGACCGAGGTGGCGCTGGCGATCGGGGCGCTCACGCCCTTCTGCGCCATCAGCCAGGCCAGCGAGACCTCGGCGGGCTTGGCGCCGTGGGCCGAGGCGACCTCCTCGAGCGCGTCGAGGATCCGCATGCCGCGCTCGGTCATGTATTTCTCGACCATCCGTGCCCGCTGGCGCCCCTCGAGATCGGAGCCGCTGCGGTACTTGCCGGTCAGGAAGCCCGCGGCGAGCGAGAAATAGGTCACCACGCCGACGGCCTTCTCGATGCAGAGATCCTGCAGCGGCCCTTCAAAGCCCGAGCGGTCGAAGAGATTATACTCCGGCTGGACCACCTGGTAGGCGGGCAGGCCGCTCTTTTCCGCCGCCTCGAGCGCCGAGGTGAGCAGCGCCGCGTCGTAGTTCGACGCCCCGATGGCGCGGATCTTGCCGACCTTGAGCAGTTTGTCATAGGCCCCGAGCGTCTCTTCGTGGCTCACCGAAGGGTCGGGCCAGTGCGAGAAATAGAGGTCGATGGTCTCGACCTGCATCCGCGCAAGCGACTTCTCCACCGCCTTGGTGATCCACGCTTCCGAGAGACCCTTTTCGCCGGGACCGGCCATGTCGGAGCCGACCTTGGTAAAGAGCTTTACCTTGTCGCGCATGCCGGGGCGGGCGGCGAACCATTTGCCGAGCATGGTCTCGGACTCGCCGCCCGTGTGGCCGTCGGCCCAGGCCGAGTAGACATCGGCAGTGTCGATGGTGTCGAAGCCGTGGTCGATGAAGGCATCGAGCACGCGGAAGCTCTCGGCCTCGTCGGTGGTCCAGCCGAGCACGTTGCCGCCGAAGACGATGGGGGCGATGTCGAAGCCGGTGGTTCCAAGCGTGGTGCGTTTCATGTTGCTGTCCTTTCCAATATCGGTTTGTCAGGCGATGGCGCCGCCGCCATCGACGAAGATCGTGCTGCCGGTCATGTAGGGGTTGGCCATCAGGGCGAGCGCCTGCGTCGCGATGTTCTCGGGTGTGCCGACGCGCCCCACGGGCAGGCGCTCGGCGGCGCCGTCGAACATCGCCTTGCGGCCATCGCCGTCGAGCGTGTCGTACATTTCGGTCTCGATCAGACCGGGCGAGATGCAGTTGACCCGGATCGGCGCAAGCTCGAGCGCAAGGCCGCGCGTCAGCCCCTCGATCCCGGCATTGATCGCGCCCTGGATCGCCGCGCCCGCCTTGGGACGGACCGACAGGAAACCCGAGACGAAGGTCAACGATCCGCCGGGGCTGACGCTGGCGGCGCGCGCCACGCGGTAGGCGCCCCAGAATTTCGAGTCGAAGGAGCCGAAGGCGTCTTCGAGCGGCAGCGACCGAACCGCGTCGACCCGGGCGCTCGCCGCCGAGCAGAAGATGTGGTCGAAGCCGTGCCCGGCGAAGAAGCCTTCGAGCATCGCGGCGTCGCCGGTGTCGAGCTCGACGCCCTCGGTCCCGAGCCTGGTGGACGCGTTCGCGACCTTCTCGGCCGAACGCGAGGCGACGGTGACATGCGCGCCAGCCTCCTGCGCCGCCTTGGCGACGCCGAAGCCGATGCCCGAGGTGCCGCCGATGACAAGGACGGATGTGTTCTGCAAGGTCATCTCAGTCCTCCGGGATCCAGCGCGTGGCACTGGCGTCGTTGAAATAGGTCATCGGGGCGGGCAGCTGCTGGATCTCGATCAGCAGGCCCCACGGCGTGCGCCCGAAGATGCCGCGATTGCCCGGCCCGTCCTCGGGCGCGGCAAGATCGTAGGGGCCCTCGAGCAGCGTTCCGCCGCCCCCGGCGAAGGCCGCGATCGAGGCGTCGATGTCGGTCACGTTGACGCTGAAATGGCTGATGCCGAAGTCCGAGATGTTGGTCTCTGGCGTACCGCCGGGCCGGTCGATCTCGAAGATCTCGACGTTCGGGCCATTCCGCAGGCGCAGCACGGTGACCTTCCTCATCGCGGTGCCGGCCCGCAGGCCGTTCTTCGGGCCGATCTCATCGGCGGGGAAGGGGCCGCCATTGGTCTTGGTCTGCGAGAACATCTCCTCGGCGCCGAAAGCCGCCTTGAAGAACGCGATGGCGGCGTCGTGGTCCGGCACGGTGATGCCGATATGCTCGATCCCTCGGATGGCGGTCATGGAATTGCCTTTCGGTTTCAAAGCTTACGACACCGCCTCGCAGACGCGGCTGCGACCGTCGTGGCGCGGGGTGAGCCTTCTGATTGCTGTTGCCATAGAAGTAGCTTTCGCCGAGCGATTGAAATGGCTAGGAATCCGCAGAAACCTTTCGAATGGATCGAATAATGGATGCCATCCGGACCATGCGGCTATTCGGGGCCATCGCGGCGAGCGGCAACCTGTCGGCGGTGGCCAGGGATTGGGGCGTGTCGCCCTCCACCGTGACCTATGGTCTGAAGGCGCTCGAGGAGCAGCTCGGCGTCCAGCTCGTGGTGCGCACCACGCGCAAGCTCTCGCTCACCCCGGAGGGCAAGCGCTTTCTCGAGCGCAGCCAGCGCATTCTGGCGGATGTGGACGAGGTGATGAGCGGCTTCGCCGAGGCCGGGCCGCTGACCGGCAACATCCGCATGACCACCACCAACGATCTCGGCCGGCAGCGCATCGCGCCGCTGGTCGATGCCTTCATGCGCCGGCATCCCGGTCTGACGGTGGAAATGTTCTTTGCCGACACGCTGGTGGATCTGGTCGAGGGCGGCTTTGATCTGGCGATCCGCACCGGGCCGCTGCAGGATTCCGACATGAAGGCGCGGCTGCTGCTGCGCGGGGAAAAGAGCGTCTGCGCCTCACCGGAGTACTGGCGCAGACACGGCAAGCCCGAACATCCGCGCGAGTTGGCCGCTCACACCTGCCTGCTGCTGGCGGCGCCGGGGATGCGGCATGATTTCTGGCTGTTCCGCGAAGCAGGCGACCGCTTCCGCGTCCGGGTGAGCGGCGACCGGCAGGTCAACGACGGCGAGGCGCTGCGGCAATGGGCGATCGCTGGCGCGGGCGTGGTGCAGAAATCGAGCTTCGACATCGCCGAGGATCTGGCGCAGGGGCGTCTGGAGACGGCGCTCGAGGCATTCACAGCCCAACCCACCAATCTCTACGCGGTGACCCCGCCGCGCGATTACGAGTCGCGGCGGGTGCGGGGCTTCATCGACTTCCTGACCACGGAACTGGCCCGGCAGACAGCCTGACAGGCACCCGCTTCAGACATTCTCCGAGGTGTGGATCTCGATCGGGATGTTGACCCGCTGGGCGCCGGCATCGGGCCCGGCCTTCTTGGCCTTGACCATGGTCTCGATGATCTCGCGGGCGAAGTGCTGCAGCGGATAGGACAGGGTCATGGTCAGGGTGCCGTCGATCAGCCCGGCGCGGGTGGCGTCGAAGAGCTCGTAGCCGACGCAGACGAAATCGCGGTCGAGCTTGCGGTCGCGCAGGGCCGCCAGCGCCCCGGTGATGCCGCCGCCAGAGACGAAGAGCCCGCACATGTCGGGATGCTCCTCGAAGAGCTGCTCGGTCATCTCGCGCGCCACGGCGGCGGATTCGAAAGTCGAGAGCGGCTCGAGCGGCACGAAGGGCAGATCCTGCTCGCGGAGATAGGAACGGAAGCCGCTCTCGTTGATCTCCTGGTTGCGGAAGCGGTGGTTGCCCAGCAGCACGCCGATCTTGCCCGGGTTGCGGCAGATGCGGTGGAACGCCCAGCCGGCGGTACGGCCCTTCTTCCAGTTGTCATGGCCGATATAGCCGACATTGCCGCGGGCGGAGAGCGGCCCGATCAATGCCGAGACCGGGGTGCCGCGGTCGAGCACCGAGGTGATCGCGTCCGAGATCATCGGATGCTCTGCCGCAACCAGCCCGAGCGACTCGGTTTGCTCGGCCAATGCCAGGATTCGTTTCGAGATATGGTCGGGCGAGAGATCGTCGAGATATTCCAGCTCGAGTGCAACGTTGGCGCCCTTGAAGTTCTCCGCGGCGCGCCTCAAAGCGCTTCCGAGGTCGCGGTAGAACACCCGGTTGCCCTGTTGCAGCAGGATCGCGAGCCGGTGGGTCTCGCGTGCACGCATGACCGAATTCTCGATGCTGCCGAGCCCGTAAAAGCCAATCCGCTCAGCGGCTTCCATGACGAGCTCGCGGGTGCTCTGCCGCACGGTCTCGGCATTGTTGATCACCCGGTTGACGGTCGAAACCGAGACGCCGGCTTCCTGCGCCAGATCCTTGATCGTGGGCCGCATCTTCCATCCTCCCCGTGTCTCATTTTGTTTCATTTTGGATGAATGATGAGACGTTTTGAAACGAAACAGAATGAGACACAATACGGATATTGATCCATCCTGTGTCAATGGGGCATCTCGTTATGACCGGGATGCATAGCCGCTTCCCGCAAATCGACTAAGTTGGGAGGCTGTGTCGAATGCTCCGAGACCCGGATCAAGACCGCCGCGCCGCCGAGGAGCGGTTGCGCGACAAGGCACCAAGC
This sequence comes from Salipiger bermudensis, assembly GCF_019801965.1. GTDB lineage: Bacteria > Pseudomonadota > Alphaproteobacteria > Rhodobacterales > Rhodobacteraceae > Salipiger > Salipiger bermudensis_A. Next base: position 289,603 of record NZ_JAHVIA010000006.1, on the reverse strand, counting down.
GCCCCCCGCACCCCGATCACCGCCGGGCGCTAGCGCCCGGCACGCGGCAGCTGCCGCTTCACGACGACGTCCGCAAAGGGCTCTGCACGCGGTGCAGAATTGGAGATGCGGGCTCGACAGCCGCCAGAGGCGGATCACGACCCAAGGGAGGACACCCGAATGAACCTGACCAAGACCCTCAAGGCCACCGTTGCCGCCGCCGCGCTTGCGATGACCGCCCTGCCGGCATCCGCCGCCAACATCGCGGTGATCGCGGGCTCCATCGAAGACGGCTTCTTCAACCTGATCAAGAAGGGCGTCGACGACGCCACGCTGATGGTCGAGGCCAATGGCGGCTCGGTGAACTACCTGCGCACGCCGAACTACGACAACTTCGGCCCCGATCTGGTGAACCTGATCAACCAGGCCGTGGCGCAGGGCGTCGACGGCATCGCGATCCCGGTCTGGGTCCCCGAGGCGCAGGTTCCGGCGCTGCAGGCCGCCGCCGAGAAGGGCATCACCATCATGATGTACAACTCGGGCCAGGACGTGAAGGACGATGTCCAGGGCGTGAACTACTTCGGCTCCGACGAGTTCGTCGCCGGCAAGGCGGGCGGTGCCTACATGGCCGAGCAGGGCGCCAAGAAGATCCTCTGCCACATCCACACCCCCGGCGCGGTCAACCACGAGAGCCGCTGCGCCGGCGTTCAGGAAGGCGGCACCGAGGGCGGCGCCGAGGTGATCATCCTCCGCACCCCGGCCAACCTCGATGGCGACATCACCGGCACCGCCGAGTCGATCAAGTCCGAGCTGGTGGCCGACGAGACCATCGACGCGGTGATCTCGCTGGCCGCATGGTCGGCCGACGCCTCCACCAACGCGGTGGCGCAGATCGGCGCCGGTGACCGCGTGATGGTCGGCTCGTTCGACCTCAGCGAGTCGGCGCTCAGCCGCATCCAGGCCGGCAGCCAGAAGATGGCGATCGACCAGCAGCCCTACCTGCAGGGCTTCCTCGCCACCTCGATGCTCGCCGCGCATCTCGATTTCGGCACCGAACTGGCCACCGACCCGGTCCTGACCGGCCCGGCCATCGTCGATGCCTCGAACATCGAGTCCGCGCTGGCCGGTGTCTCAAAGGGCGCCCGCTAAGCCGCAGCAATCGTGGTCCCGGGCACCAGCGCCCGGGGCCTCCGGCTCCCTGACCGCGCCGTTGAAACGCTGTCGCAGGCCCGGATCCCACATTTGCCGAGAGAGAACAGTATGACCATGGAAAGCACATCACAAACCTCGCAGCCGGCGCGGCCCTCGACCAGCCAGGCGTTCTCGCTCGGAGCCCTGTTCCGGCGTCCCGAAGTCGGTGCCTTCATGGGCATGGTGCTGGTCTTCGTCTTCTTCGCCTATTTCGGCTATGACCGGAACTTCCTGTCGCCCTTCGGCACCTCGTCCTGGGTCAACATGGCCTCGACCATCGGCATCATCGCGATCCCCGTGGGCTTCCTGATGATCGCCGGCGAACTCGACATCTCGATCGGCGCCATGGTGCCGGCGGCCAAGATGTCGATGGCGGTGGCCTGCGGCTACTACGGCCTGCCCTTCGTTGTCGGCCTGCTGATCACCTTCGGCATCGCCTTCGTGGTCGGCTGGATCAACGGCATGCTGGTCACCCGCACCAAGGTGCCCTCGCTGATCGTCACCCTCGCCACGCTGTTTGCGGTCTCCGGCCTGACGCTGTTCCTGTCGCTGCTGCTGACCGACACCACGAGCCAGGCGCTGACCTCGCCGGGCTGGGCCAAGTCGCTCTTCGGCGACTACCATTTCTGGGGCTTCCAGTCCTCGGTGTTCTGGTGGATCGCCATCGCCGCCGTGCTCTACTACGTGCTGCACCTGTCGCCCTGGGGCAACTGGATCCTCGCCCTCGGCGGCGACAAGGAAAGCGCCCGCAACGCCGGCATCCCGATCGACCGCCTGAAGATCTCGCTCTTCATCCTGACCGCGATGGCCGCCGCCCTCTCCGGTGTCTGCGAAACCGTGCTGTCGAACTCGGCCACAACCACCACCAACTTCGCGCTGATCTTCAACTGCATCATCGCCGTGGTCGTGGGCGGGGTGCTGCTGACCGGGGGCTTCGGCACCGTGGCCGGCGTCTTCTTCGGCACCGCCACGCTCGCCATCGTCCAGCAGGGCATCGGCTACACGCCCTTCGACCGCAACCTCAGCTCGCTCATCATCGGCGTGATGCTCCTCATCGCGGTCCTGATGAACGACACCTTCCGCAACATGGCGACCTCGATGTCCGCCTCGAAAAAGGGGAAGTGAGCCATGACCGCACCCGTTCTTGAAATGCGCAATGTCGACAAGAGCTTCGGCCCGATCGACGTCCTCCACGAGATCTCCCTCAAGGTCAACGCAGGCGAAGTACTCTGCCTCTTGGGCGACAACGGCGCCGGCAAGTCCACCCTGATCAAGACCCTCTCGGGCGTTCACAAGCCCACCCGCGGCGAGATGCTGATGGACGGAGAGCCCGTCAGCTTCTCAAACCCCAAGCAGGCGCAGGAGCTCGGCATCGCGACGGTGCACCAGTTCGGCGGCACCTACCCGCTGATGTCGGTCGGCCGGAACTTCTTCGTCGGTGCGGAGCCCACCAAGGGCTTCGGTCCCTTCAAGGTGTTTGATCGCCAAAAGGCCAACGCCATCGCGGTGGAGGCGGTGCAGAACTTCGGCATCACCCGGATCACCGATGGCGACCGGCTTGTCGGCGGCCTCTCCGGCGGTGAGCGCCAGTCCCTCGCGATTGCCCGCGCGGTGCATTTCGGCGCCCGTGTCCTGATCCTCGACGAGCCCACCGCGGCGCTCGGGGTGAAGCAGGCGGCCCACGTTCTGCGCATCGTCAACGAGGCCAAGCGGCGTGGGCTGGCGGTGATCTTCATCACCCACCAGGTGATGCACGCGATGGCCGTGGGCGACCACTTCGCGGTGCTGATCCGCGGTGCCATCGCCGCCGATTTCCGCAAGGGCGAAAAGACCCGCGAAGAGATCGCCGACCTGATGGCGGGCGGGGAATCCATGGCCGATCTCGAGGCCTCGATCGAGGGCTACATGGAAACCCATGACGGCCATCCCCCGGCGCCGGCGCACTGACCATGACCCTTTGAAACGGTGACTGCACTCCCTCCCTGACTGCATCACCTCCTCGGTGGCCCGGCACTGTCTCCTCCCGCCGGGCCACCGCCCCAACACCCAAACCCCCACGGAACGAGATCATGACCCTCAGGATCGGATGCGTCGGCTACGGAACCGGCGGACGCCACTTCCATACCCCGTTCATCGCCGCCGCCGAAGACTGCGCGCTGACCGGGATCGTCGCCCGCGCCGAGGGGACCGTGGCTGCCGCCAAGGCCGACTGGCCCGGCGTGCCGGTGTTCTCGAGCCTGACGGCGATGATCGAGGCCGGCGCCTGCGACGCGGTCACCATCACCACGCCGCCGCAGACCCGCCGCGCGCTGGTGCTCGAGGCCATCGAGGCCGGGCTGCACGTGATCGCCGACAAGCCTTTCGCGCCGTCGGAAGAGGCGGCGCTCGATCTCGACAAGGCCGCGAAGGCCAGGGGGATCACCCTCGGCGTCTACCAGAACCGCCGCTTCGACGCCGACCTCCAGACGCTGGCCAAGGTGCTGCGCGAGGGCGCTCTTGGAGAGATCTGGCGCATTCACAGCCGCATGGATTTCGACGATCCCGCGACGCTCGAGGCCGGCCCCACCGGCGGCCTGCTGCGTGACCTCGGCAGCCACCTCGTCGACCAGATGATCTACCTGCTCGGTCCGGTCGCCGCGGTGGATGCGCAGATGGACCACCTCGATCTGCCCGAGGGCCGCACCGATGCCAGCTTCACGGTGACGCTGCGCCACGCGGGCGGCGCGCATTCCCACATCAACGCCAGCAAGTGCAACTTCCTGCACCTGCGCGAGCTCCGTGCCTACGGCTCGGGCGGCAGCTTCACCTCGCAGGCGATGGACGTGCAGGCGCAGCAGCTCTTTGCCGGGCTGCGCCCCGCCGACGATCCCGCGGCCTGGGGCTATGAGCCCGAGGAAAACTGGCCCGTCCTGCGCACCGCCGAGGGCGAGCGCCGGCTGCCCTCCGAGCAGGGCCGCTACCACGATTACTACACCGCCTTCGCCCGCGCGGTACGCGAAGGCACGCCGCCGCCCGTCACCGCCGAGGCCGCCTCGCGCACCATCGCGGTGCTCGACGCGGCGCGGCTCAGCGCAGACACCGGGCGCTCCGTCGCCCTCATTTGACCACCCCGCGCGCCCTGAGGAGGGGCGCCGACCATCAAGACCTTTGGGAGGACCCTATGAAGATCGCACTCGACCCCTTCATGCACCGCCACCTGAGCCTCGAAGAGCTTCCGTCGAAGGTTGCCGAACTGGGCTACGAGCATATCGAACTGAGCCCGCGCGCGGATTTCCTCGAGTGGTTCAAGGCGCCGCGCGTGTTCCCGGACCGCATCAAGAGCTTCAAGAAGGCGTTGTCGGATTCCGGCGTCGAGATCGCCACGCTGCTGCCGATGTATCGCTGGGCCTCGAATGACGAAGACGAGCGCAAGGCCGCCGTGCGCCACTGGAAGCGCGCCATCGAGATCGCCGTCGAGCTTGGCGTCGACACCATGAACTCGGAATTCGGCCGTGGCCCGCATCCAGACAAGGGCACCTGCTACTGCTGCCACACCGGCTCGATGATCGAGGCCTGCGAGGACGCGTGGTGGCGCTCGATGGAGGAGCTGGTGCCGGTGTTCGAGCGCGAGGGCATCAACCTGCACATCGAGCCGCACCCGGAGGATTGGGTCGAGACCCTGCAGCCGTCGGTCGACCTCATCCGCACCGTCAACAGCCCGCGCGTCAAGTTCCTCTACTGCACGCCGCACACCTTCTATTTCGGTGACGACACCGTCGCGATGCTGCGCGAATGCGCCGACGTGCTCGCGCATGTCCACATCGCCGACACCTTCAACCACAAGGCCAGCTCTGGCCTGCGCTACATCCTCAACCCGCCGGGCACCAACGCCCGGGTGCACCAGCACCTCAACATCGGGCAGGGCGAGGTGCCGTGGGACGATTTCTACCGCACCCTCGCCGAGATCGGCTTCGACGGCATCATGACTGCCTGCGTCTTTGCCTGGGAAGAAAAGGCCGACGAGAGCGGCAAGTTCATGCGCGCCGAGATGCAGCGTCTCGTCGACAAGTACGGAGTTGGAAAATGAGCCTCAGGGTCGGAGTCATCGGGACCGGGATGATCGGTCAGGACCACATTCGCCGGCTGACCAAGGTGTTGTCGGGTGTCACCGTGACCGGGGTCACGGATATCGACCCGGAACGTGCCGCCTCGGCCGCGCCCGAGGGCTGCCAGGTGTTCGAGACGCCGCAGGCGCTGATCACCTCCGAGACCGTCGATGCGGTGGTGATCTGCTCGTGGGGGCCTGCCCACGAGGAACAGCTGCTGGCCTGCATCCACGCCGGCAAGCCGGTGTTCTGCGAGAAGCCGCTGGTCACCTCGGCCGAGTCCGCGCTGCGGGTGATGGATGCCGAGGTCGCCTTCGGCCGCCGCCTCGTGCAGGTGGGGTTCATGCGCCGCTTCGACGCCGATTACCGCCGCCTCAAGGCGGTGATCGACGGTGGCACGCTGGGCCTGCCGCTGATGTACAAGTCGGTGCACCGCAATGCCTCCGTGCCGGTCGGGCTCTACACCTCCGAGATGCCCCTCAACGACACGCTGGTCCATGACGCCGACATCTCGCGCTGGCTGCTCTCCGACGAGATCGCCGGGGTCGAGGTGCGGCTGCCGCGCCGGTCGCGCCAGGGCGGCGATCTGCGCGACCCGCATATCGTGCTGCTGCACATGGCGGGCGGGGCGATCGTCGATGTCGAGATCTCGGTCAACGTCTCCTACGGCTACGACATCCGTGGCGAGGCCTCTTGCGAGAAGGGCATCGCGGCGCTGCCGAACCGCCCCGCCACAGTGATCAGCGATGCCCATGGCATCCGTCAGGCGATCCCCGAGGACTGGCGCGAGCGCTTCATCGAGGCCTACGACCAGGAATTCCGCGAGTGGATCGTGGCCGCGGGGCAGGGCACTGCCACCGGCCCCTCCACCTGGGACGGCTACGCCGCGACGCTGGTCGCCGACGCCGCCCTGCGCGCCGTCGAGAGCGGCCAGCGCGAAGCCATCACCATGCGCGACAAGCCGGCGCTCTACGCGCAGCCCGTGTCGCAGGCCGCCTGAGAAAGGGTCGGAACATGAAACTGTCCATCTGCACCGACGTGATGGGGGATCTCTCCTTCACCGACATGCTCGACAAATGCGTGGCGCTTGGCGTCGAGGGCATCGAGATGACCGGCGGCGGCTGGTCCCCGGCGCCGCATTTCCGCGCAGAGACCCTGCTGGCCGATCGGGGCGAGCTGAAGACGCGCCTGAAGGAGATCGAGGCCCGCGGCCTCGAGATCGCCGCGCTCAACTGCTCGGCCAATCCGCTCGACCCGGGCGCCATGGGCAAGCGGCACATGAAAGAGATGCAGGACACCATCCGCCTTGCCGGCGAGATCGGGGTCAAGAAGATCGTCACCATGTCGGGCCTGCCCGAGGCGGCCCCCGGCGACATGGTGCCGAACTGGCTGGTCTACACCAAGTCCTGGCCTGACGAGATGCCGGAGCGCGACCGCTACCAGTGGCAGAACCGCGCCTTCCCGCTGTGGCACGATCTGGTCAAGCTCGCCACCGAGGTCGGGGTGGAAAAATACGCCCTCGAGAACTTCTCCGCCATGCTGGTCTGGAACCCCGAGACGCTGTTCCGGCTGCGCGACGAGGTCGGCCCTATGGTCGGCATGAATCTCGACCCCAGCCACCTGTTCTGGAAAGGCGCCTGCCCGATCGCGGTGGCGCGCGCGCTCGGGCCGGCGATCCACCACGTGCACGGCAAGGACACCCGCATCGAGCGCGGTCTCTGTGACGTCAACGGCCTGCTCGAGATGAAGGAGGTGACCGATGTCGCCAACCGCGCGTGGAACTACGTCGCCGTCGGCGCGGGCCACGACCTGCAATGGTGGAAGGAGTTCTTCTCCGTGGTCGGAATGATGGGCTACGACGGCTGGGTGAGCCTCGAGATGGAGGATTTCACCATGTCGACCAATGCCGGCATCCAGTCCTCGATCGACGCGCTTCAGGCCACGATCATCCGCTGACGGGCAGGCCGGAAGGGACGACATGTACAAGTTCATCATCACCATCGACTGCCAGCCCGGCACCCGCGAGACCATCCTTTCGCGGGCGCCCGAGGCGCAGCGCGCCACCCGCGCCGAGCCGGGCTGCATCGCCTATGACTTTTACACCTGCACCGACGATCCCGACCGCCTGGTCTTTGTCGAGAGCTGGGCCGACGAGGCGGCCCACGCCTTTCACATGGAGCAGGCCCACACCCGCGACTTCATCGCCTTTCACGAACGATTCCACCGCAGCCTGACCTTCGAGACGATCAACGTCGCGGGCTGAGAGCATTTCCGCCACCCAAGGCCTGGGCGGCACCCGAAGAGAGGGGGAGACCATGAACAAGAGACTGGACGTCATCACCATCGGCCGCGCGGGGGTGGACCTTTACGGCGCGCAGATCGGCGGGCGGCTCGAGGATATGGGCTCGTTCGACAAGTATATCGGTGGCTCGCCCACCAATATGGCCTGCGGCACCGCGCGGCTCGGGATGCGCTCGGCGCTGATCTCCCGCGTGGGCGACGAGCACATGGGGCGCTTCATCCGCGAGGAGCTGGTGCGCCACGGTGTCGAGGTCGCCGGCGTGAAGACCGACCCCGACCGGTTGAGCGCGCTGGTGATCCTCGGCATCCGGGATCAGGAGCAGTTTCCTCTGATCTTCTACCGCGAGAACTGCGCCGACATGGCGCTCTGCGAGGAGGATGTCGACGAAGAGTTCGTGGCCTCGGCCCGCGCGGTGGTCGCCACCGGCACCCATCTCGCCCACGCCACCCCGCGTGCGGCGGTGCTGAAGGCGCTCGAGCTGGCGAAGAAACATGGCGGCCAGACCGCGCTCGACATCGACTACCGCCCCAACCTCTGGGGCGTGGCGGGCCATGGCGACGGCGAGAGCCGCTTCGTCGAGAGCGCGCAGGTGACCGAGAGCCTGCAGGAGGTGCTGCACCATTTCGACCTGATCGTCGGCACCGAGGAAGAGTTCCATATCGCCGGCGGCTCGACGGACACGATCGCGGCGCTGCGCGCGGTGCGCGCCGTCTCGAGCGCGACGCTGGTCTGCAAGCGCGGGCCGATGGGGGCGGTGGCCTTCGAGGGCGCGATCCCCGACAGCCTCGACGACGGCCAGACCGGCCCGGGCTTCCCCATCGAGGTGTTCAACGTGCTGGGCGCCGGCGACGGCTTCATGTCCGGCCTGCTCAAGGGCTGGCTCGACGGCGAAAGCTGGCCGGTGGCGCTGAAATATGCCAATGCCTGCGGCGCCTTCGCGGTCTCGCGCCATGGCTGCACCCCGGCCTATCCGAGCTGGGAGGAGCTGCAGTTCTTCTTCGAGCGCGGCATCGTTCGCCCCGACCTGCGCAACGATGGCGAGCTCGAGCAGGTGCACTGGGCCACCAACCGCCACGGCGACTGGTCGACGGTTCGGACCTTCGCTTTCGACCACCGCATGCAACTCGAGGAGATGGAGGGCTACACGCTCGAGAAAGGCGGCGCGTTCAAGGAGCTCTGCCTGCAGGCGGCGCTCAGGGTGCAGGACGGGCAGGGCGGCTACGGCATCCTCTGCGACAACAGGATCGGACGGTCTGCGCTGCACGCGGCCAGCGGCTCCGGGCTCTGGATCGGGCGGCCCACCGAGCTTCCGGGCTCGCGCCCGATCCGGTTCGAGCCCGAGCTTGGCGAGGATCTCGGCCAGTTCCGCGAATGGGCGCGGGAGAACGTGGTGAAGCTCCTGGTCTTCTGCCACCCCGACGACGACGCGGCGACTCGCGAATTGCAGGAAGAGCGCGTCAAGCGGCTGTTCACCGCGGCGCGGCGCCACGGGCTGGAATTTCTGCTCGAGGTGATCCCGTCGAAGGTCAGCCCGGTGGATGACGACACCACCGCCCTGCTGATCCAGCAGTTCTACGACGCAGGGGTGTACCCCGACTGGTGGAAGCTCGAGCCGTTCCGCAGCGAGGCGGCCTGGCAGAAGGCGGTGGCGGCCATCGAGCGCAACGATCCGCGCACCCGCGGCATCGTGGTGCTGGGCCTCGATGCGCCGGAAGCCGAGCTGGCGGAGAGCTTCACGCTCGCCGCAAAGCAGCCGCTGGTCAAGGGCTTCGCCGTGGGGCGGACGATCTTCGGCGATGCCGCACGGGCCTGGATGCGCGGCGCGATGAGCGACGCCGACGCCGTGGCGGAGATGGCCGCGCGGTTCGAGCGGCTCTGCGGCATCTGGGACGCGGCGCGCGAGGGAGCCCGGCTCAATGCGGCTTGAGACGGGGCAGTGGGGGCGCTGCCCCCGCCCGCGCAAGCGCGGACTCCCCCGGAGTATTTGGAACGTAAAGAAGGGCAGGGCGCCCTTGGGAGGATGTGCGAGATGAGCACGATCAGGCTGACGGCGGCGCAGGCCATGGTGAAATGGCTGAGCGTGCAGATGACCCCTGAGGGGGAGCGCTACATCGACGGCATGTGGGCGATCTTCGGCCATGGCAACGTGGCCGGCATCGGCGAGGCGCTGCACGCTTACCGCGATGTTTTCCCGACATGGCGCGGGCAGAACGAGCAGACCATGGCGCATGCGGCCATCGCCTATGCCAAGGCATCGAGGCGCACCCGCGCCATGGCGGTGACCTCGTCGATCGGGCCGGGCTCGACCAACGTGGTGACGGCGGCGGCGCTGGCGCATGTGAACCGGCTGCCGCTGTTGATCGTTGCCGGCGACGTGTTTGCCACGCGGCGGCCCGACCCGGTGCTGCAGCAGGTCGAGGATTTCGACGACGGCACGGTCTCGGCCAATGACTGCTTCCGCCCGGTGTCGCGCTATTTCGACCGCATCACCCGGCCCGAGCACCTGCTCACCGCGCTGCCGCGCGCGCTGCGCACCATGACCGACCCGGCCAATTGCGGCCCCGCCACGCTGGCCTTCTGCCAGGACGTCCAATGCGAGGCCTATGACTACCCGGAAGAATTCTTCGAGCCGCGCGTCTGGCACACCCGCCGCCCGCGCCCCGATCTCGACGAGCTCGAGAGGGTGGCACAGATGCTGCGCGAAGCGAAGCGCCCGGTGATCATCTCCGGCGGCGGCACGCTCTATTCGCAGGCCGAGGAGGCTCTTGCGCGCTTCGCCAGCACCCACCGCATCCCGGTGGCGGAGACCCAGGCCGGCAAGTCGGGCCTGTCGCAGGATCATCCGATGAACTTCGGCGCTTCCGGCGTCGACGGCTCGGCGGCGGCCAATGCGGCGTCGCAGGCTGCCGACCTGGTGATCGGCGTGGGCACACGCTTCCAGGACTTCACCACCGGTTCGCGCACGCTGTTCGGCGAAGGCGCGAAGCTCGTCTCGATCAACATCCACGGCTACGATGCCGCCAAGCACGGTGCGGAGAGCCTTGTGGGCGACGCCAGGGTGACGCTCGAGGCGCTGTCGGAGCGGCTGGGCGACTACCGGGCCGAGGCTCCCGATGCCGGGGCCCGCGAGGACTGGCTGCGCGCGGTGGACGCCTATTGCGCCCGGCCCGAGGATCAGGCCGCCAAGCCCACCGACGGGCAGGTCATCGGCGCGGTGCAGCGCGCCACCGGCGCCGACGCCGTGGCGATGTGCGCGGCGGGCACCATGCCGGGGGCGCTGAAGCTGCTGTGGAAGCCGAGCCAGGGCGGCTATCACATGGAATACGGCTATTCCTGCATGGGTTACGAGGTTGCCGGCGCCATGGGGCTGAAGCTCGGCGCACCGGAGCGCGACGTGATCTGCTTCGTGGGCGACGGCTCCTACATGCTTGCCAACTCGGAGCTTGCGACGGCGGTGATGCGGCGCATTCCCTTCACCGTGGTGCTGACCGACAACCGCGGCTACGGCTGCATCAATCGGTTGCAAACCATGGGCTGCGGCGGCGAGCCGTTCAACAACATGTATGTCGACTGCAATGTCGAGGTTCAGCCCGAGATCGACTACGCCATGCACGCGGCCTCGATGGGGGCGCATGCCGTGAAGGTCTCGGGCACCGACCATCTTGAGGCGGAACTGAAGGCGGCGCGAAGCCGCGACATCCCCACCGTGCTGGTGATCGAGACCGTCGCCAAGGACTTCCCCGGGACCGGGCTCGAGACCACCGCGGGCGAGCATGGCTTCTTCTGGGACGTGGCCGTGCCGGAAGTGTCGGAGCGCGCGAAGCAGCGCGACCGCTTCGAGGAATATCTCGGCCAGATCGCCAAGGCCCGGCTGGTCAACTGAGCCGGTCAGACAGACGGAAAGGACAGGACATGAGCCACTTGCTTCACCGCCCCTTCGGCACCCATGGCGAGGTGCTGCGGATCACCCCGGAAAGCGCCGGCTGGCGCTATGTGGGCTTTGCGCTGCACCGCCTGCGGGCCGGCGATCGCATCGCCGACGTGACCGGCGCGCGCGAGGTCATCCTCGTGATGGTCGAGGGCAAGGCGAAGATATCCGGCGCGGGGCAGGACTGGGGCGAGCTCGGCGAGCGCATGAATGTCTTCGAGAAGACCCCGCCGCATTGCCTCTACCTGCCTGACGGCAGCGACTGGAGCGCCGAGGCCACCACCGACTGCACGATCGCGGTTTGCTCGGCGCCGGGCAAGGGCGGCCACGCGGCGCGGCGCATCGGCCCGGACGGGATCACGCTCACCCAGCGCGGCGAGGGCAGCAACACGCGCTTCATCAACAACATCGCGATGGAGAACGAGGATTACTGCGACAGCCTGCTTGTCACCGAGGTCTTCACCCCGGCGGGGAACTGGTCGAGCTACCCTTCTCATCGCCATGACGAAGACGATTTCCCGCGCATCACCTATCTCGAGGAGACCTACTATCACCGGCTCAACCCTTCCGACGGGTTCGGCATCCAGCGGGTCTATACCGACGATCTACAGCTCAACGAGACCATGGCGGTGCATGATCATGACGTGGTCTGCGTGCCGCGCGGCCACCATCCCTGCGGCGCGCCGCACGGGTTCGAGATGTACTACCTCAACGTGATGTCCGGCCCGCTGCGCAAATGGCGCTTCGTGGCGGCACCCGAGGTCGCGCACCTGATGTAGAGCGCCTTCGGGGCGCGAAACAACGCGCGGCGCCGGAGCTGGCGGGCACTGGAGGAACAAGGCCGGCAGCCCGCCAGCACTCAACATAACGCCTATTCTGCGTATCCAGTGAGGCGAAGGGTGGATTCACATCCGAAGTGCAAATTCTGTATGAAAACAGAGTATTGCATGGAGGTTTTCAATGGGACGCTGCTATCCTCACCTGAGTTTCCAAGACCGGATCAAGATTGCCAAGTGGCGGGATGGCAAAATGTCAGTCCCGGAAATAGCGGATCGGCTGGGACGCGCTCCGTCCACGATCTATCGCGAGTTGAAGCGGAATTTCTTCTCTGACAAGGAACTGCCAGAGCTGAATGGCTACTACGCGATGAACGCCCAGGGTATGTACGAGAAGCGCAGGGCCATCCATCGCAAGCTGATCATGCATCCCGAGGTGAAGGTTGCCGTCATGGATCGCCTGAAGGCCGGCTGGTCTCCCCCACAGATCGCTGGCCGGATGCGGCTCGAACGGCATCCAATCCGCGTGAGCCATGAGACGATCTACCGTTTCGCCTATTCGAAGGATGGACGCGACGAACAGTTTTATCGGCATCTGCCGGAGCACCGCCGTCGCCGCAGGCCGCGTGGCTATCGCAGGCACAATCGGGCGCATATCTTCGATTCTCAAAGCCTGTCGAACAGGCCCGAGCACATCGCAGAACGGGTTGAGTTCGGGCATTGGGAGTGCGATCTGATGATGTTCCGCAAGGAGCACGGGAAGGTCAATGTGACCTCCCTAGTGGAACGCGTCACGCGCTATACGGTCGTAATGCGCAACGAAGATCGCCAATCCAGGCCGATCATGGAGGCCCTCATTCAGGGGCTGGCTCCCCTGCCCGCAGACGCACGGCAATCGATCACCTTCGACCGCGGGACAGAGTTCTCGGCGTGGAAGCACCTAAAAGCAGGGATCGGCGCGGATGCGTGGTTCTGCGACCCGCAAGCGCCGTACCAAAAAGGCACCGTCGAGAACACGAACAACAGGCTCAGAAAGTACCTGCCCAGATCAACCGAACCGACGGCGCTGACAAATCGATATTTGAGGTCGATTTGCCATCGCCTCAACTCCACCCCCCGCAAATGCTTGGGCTACCATACGCCAGCGGAGGTGTTCGAAACCAAGCTGCTGGAAATCCAGAACCGATTGGAATAAAACGGCATATCTGAATTTGCACTTCAGCATGAGTTCACAAAGCTGTGGCCGCAACCGCCCCCCCTTTTCCGCCTCTCCCCCCAGCGACATATCCGGCACGGCGCCGTTCACAGGCATGCCCTCCAGGGCAAAGGTGCCCCATGCTGGCACATGTCAGCACCACGCATAAGACCAGGCTGTTCCAATCATAGCGCTGCGCTATTTGCGCCGATTTTGGGTTCGGTATTTCTTCGCCTCAAACAAATCCCAACAGGAGAGACGACATGAAATACGCCAGCCATCTGTTCAAGGGCGGCCTGCTTGCAGCCTGCCTGACGGCGTTTGCCCCGGTCACCGCGCTGGCGGATGACGTGTCCATCCGCCTCGGCCACGTCCTGCCCGAGAGCCACAACTGGCACATCGCCACCTCCGGTTTCGCCGACGAAGTGGCCGAGCGCACCGAAGGCCGCGTCTCGATCGAGGTCTTCCCCTCGGGCCAGCTCGGCAACGAGAAGGAGGTCATCGAGGGTCTGCAATTCGGCTCGATCCAGGCCGGTCTGATCGGTTCGGGATCGTTCCAGGGCATCGAGCCGCGCATGGGCATCATCGAGATGCCCTATGCCTGGAGCGCCCGCGAGCAGGCCTTCGCCGCGCTCGACGGCGACCTCGGCACCGCGCTGGCCGAGCTGCTCGACAGCAAGGGCATCAAGGTGCTGGGATGGTGGGAAAACGGCTTCCGCAACATCACCAACAACGTGCGGCCGATCGTAAAGCCCGAAGACCTCGCAGGTCTGAAGATCCGGGTGACGCCCGACAAGGTCCGTCTGGCCACCTTCGAGGGTCTGGGCGCCGAGCCTGCGCCGCTGTCCTTCGGCGAGCTCTATTCCGCGCTGCAGCAAGGCCTGTTCGACGCTCAGGAGAACCCGCTTGCGATCATCTATGCCTCCTCGTTCTTCGAGGTTCAGAAATACGTCTCGCTGTCCGAACACATCTGGGGCGCGGCCACGCTGACCATGTCGAACGCGACATGGGACAAGATCTCGCCCGAAGACCAGGAGATCGTCATGGAGGCCGCCACCTCCTGGGGCCTGAAGCAGCGTGAAATGGTCGCGAACGCCAATGACCAGCTGATCGCCGATCTGGAAGAAAAGGGCATGGCGTTCAACGAGGTCGACAAGGCCGCCTTCGTGGACGCGGTCGCTCCGATCTGGGAGAGCCAGAAGGATGTCTACGGCGATGAGCTTCTGACCATCCTCGACCAATACCGCGAATGATCCCGCGGCCCGAGAAAGGAGTTGCATCGGTGGAGCCGGTGCAACTTCTTGACCTCGACCAGACGGCGCCGTTCGCGCCCGCCCGATGCGGCGAGAACTTTCCCAGACGCGCCGTGACCACGGGCCGGAAAGGCCTTCAAACCACCGCCCCCAGCCATCCCCGCGCCGAGGTGACGCTCACGCTCAGGGGCGAGGCGATGCTGCGGGCCGGCGGCGCGGACAACCATATGACCGGCGGCACAAAGCTGCGCCTGCCGCCCGCTCTGGATCACACCGTCGTTGTGTGGTCCGACGCGCGGGCGGTGGCCCCTGCTGCGATGAACACACCCGGTGCCCGGAACCCGACGGAGGCTTGACGCCATGAACTTTCGCGACGGGTCGCTGCGCGCGGCCAGCTTGATCGACCGCGGCGCGCGCTGGTGCGGCGCCGCATTGGTGGCGGCGTTTGCAGCGATGGTCGTCTATGTCGTCATCTCGCGCTACCTGTTCTCCTCGACGCCCCGCTGGGCCGAGGAGCTGCCCCGGATCGCCCTCGTCTGGCTGACCTTCGTCGGCGCGATCTCGGGCTTCGTGCGCGGCACGCATTTCCGCGCCGGCCTGCTCGACCTGGTGACGCTGCCGGCACTGCTGCGCAAGGTGATCGCCGCGCTCGCATGGCTGGCGAGTGTCGTGTTTCTCGCGGTGCTCATCCGGACCGGCTGGACGCTGAGCGGGATCACCTGGTCGCACCAGACCACGGCCCTGTCGCTGCCCGTGGGCCTGTTTTACATCTCCTTGCCGGTCTGCTGCGGCTTCGCGCTGCTGGGCCTGATCCTGAAAGGGGGCCGGGCATGAGCCTTGCGCTTGCTTTGCTTCTCCTGGCCTTCGTGGTGCTGGTGCTGATGGACGTGCCCATCGCCGTGGCGCTTGGCCTGTCGTCGATGTTCTACCTGTTGATCGCCGATGCCGCGCCGATGATCGTCGTCGCGCAGCGCGCCGTCGCCGGAATCAACAGCTTCACGCTTCTGGCCATCCCGCTGTTTCTGCTGGCCGGTCTTCTGATGGTCCACGGCGGCCTCGCGCCCCGGATCATCGCGCTCTGCTCGGCGCTGATCGGGCGCCGGACCGGCGGCCTCGCGATGGTGATGATCATCGCCTGCATGATGTTCGGCTCGCTCTCGGGCTCCGGCGTGGCCGACGTCGTGGCCATCGGGACGATGATGCTGCCGGCGATGAAGAACCAGGGCTATCACCCCGGCTTCTCGGCCTCGGCCCTGGGCTGTGCCGGCTCCCTCGGGACGGTTATCCCGCCGTCGATCGTGCTGATCGTCTACGGCACCGCCACCAACAGCTCGATCGGGCAGCTCTTCGTCGCCGCGATCCTGCCCGGCATCCTGCTGGGGCTCGGGCTGATGCTGGTGGCGTGGTGGATTTCCCGCCGCAACGGCTGGCAAGGCGGGGAGCCGTTCTCGTGGCGCGAGCTCGGCCGTGCCGCAAAGGGCTCGATCCTGGCAATGCTGGCGCCGATCATCATCGTGGGCGGCATCCGCCTCGGCATCTTCACCCCGACCGAGGCCGCCGGGATCGGCGTGGCCTATGCGCTGTTCATCGGGGTCTTCGTATATCGTGCGCTGTCGCTCTCGACGCTGATGCGCCTGCTGCGCGAAACCACCGAGATGACCGGGGTGATCCTGCTCGTCATCGCCTCGGCCTCGGTCTTCGGCTGGATCCTCGCCGCCGAACAGGTGCCGCAGATGGCCGTCAACGGCATCACGCAGGCCACCGAGAGCGCCACGGTCGCGCTGCTCCTGATGATGACGGTGCTGCTCATCCTCGGCACCTTCATGGAGAGCATCGCCATCATCCTGATCCTTGCGCCGGTGTTCCTGCCGATCCTTGGCCATTATGGCATCGACCCGGTCTATTTCGGCATCCTGCTGACCATCAACCTCGCCATCGGTGCCAATACTCCGCCGCTGGGCATCGACCTGATGGCGGCCTGCCGGGTCGGTGAAATCCCGCTCAGCGCGTCGTTCAAGTACCTGATCCCCTTCCTTGGCGTGATGGTCGGCGTGCTGCTACTCCTCGTCCTGTTCCCCGCCCTGATCACCGATCTCCCCGGCATCCTGTTCTGATCCCGGCCCCGAAAGAAGGTTTCCCATGCCGATTACCCCCGATACCCGCGTCGACCTCGGCCGCTTCTGGTCCACCATTGAAGCCTCCGGAGAGATCGGCAAAGGCCGCCCCGGCGGGCTGTCGCGCCTGACACTCGGCGATGCCGACCGCGAGATGCGCGACCTGTTTCGCGCGTGGTGCGAGGAGGCAGGCCTGAGCGTCGAGGTGGACGCCGCCGGAAACATCTTCGGTCGCCGCGACGGCACCGACAACGATCTGCCGCCGATCCTGATCGGCAGCCATCTCGACACCCAGATCAACGGCGGACGGTTCGACGGGATTGCCGGAGTGCTGGCGGGGCTCGAGGTGATCCGCAGCCTGAACGACGCGGGTCACGTGACCAAGCGCCCCATCGTCGTGGTCGACTGGACCAACGAGGAAGGCGCGCGGTTCTCGCCGCCGATGGTCGCCTCCGGCTGCTTCGTCGGCAAGTATGACATCGACTGGGTGCATGACCTGATCGGCGATGACGGTGCGCGGTTCGGAGATGAGCTCGCGCGGATCGGTTACGACGGCGCGACGCCCTGCAAGGCGGGTGAGATCGACGCCTATTTCGAGCTGCATATCGAGCAGGGGCCGATCCTCGATGCCGAGAAGCGGCAGGTCGGCATCGTCACCGGCGGCTACCCGGTGCGGGGCATGCGGGCGACGTTTTCCGGCCAGACCTCGCATACCGGGCCGACCCCGATGGACCTGCGCAGGAACGCGCTGGCCGCGGGGGCGCGCTGGCTGACCGCGGTGGACGATATCGGCTGGGATTTCGCGGTGCATGACGGCAAGGCGACCGCCGCGCGGCTGACCGCCTGGCCCAACAAGCCCGGCATCCTGTCGGACACGGCCGAGGCGGTCTGCGACGTGCGCCATCCCGATCCGATCACCACGCGGGTGATGGCGGAAAAGATGCGCCGGGCGCTCTACGAATCCGCCGCGCGCTGCGGCTGCGAGGCGCGGATAGAAGATGAATGGGAATGGGGCGGCGACATCTTCGACCACGAGATGATCGACGGCCTCCGCAATGAGGCGATCCGCATGGGCTTCAACTGGCGCGACATCCAGAGCCAGGCGGGCCATGACGCCTATTTCCTCGCCACCCATTGCCCGACGGCGATGATCTTCACGCCCTGCGAGAACGGCATCACCCACAACAACGAGGAAAACTGCGCGCCGGAGGACTTTGTCGCCGGGTTGAACATCCTGCTTCACGCGGTGGTCAAACGGGCCGACCGATGACCGCGCTGATCGGGCATCAGGCCATTGAGACCGCGCTGGACTGGCGCACGCTGATCTCGGAATTGCGCGCCTGGTACAGGGCGGGCAATGTCGAGGCGCCGGAGCGGCAGGTGCTGAGCATGGCGCAGCCCGATGGCAGCGAGGCCTCGCTGCTGATCATGCCGGCCTGGGTCCCGGGGGAAGGCATCGGGGTGAAGGTGGTGACCTTCTTCCCCGGCAATGCCGACAAGGGACGGGCCACGATCAACGCGGGCTTCCTGCTCTTCGATGGCGACACGGGCCAAATGACGGCAGCGCTGGACGGCGACGCGCTGACCGCGCGGCGCACGGCGGCGGCCTCGGCGCTGGCTGCCAGCTATCTCGCCCGCCGCGACGCGAAGCGGCTGCTCGTCATCGGCACCGGACAGCTCGCCGCCGCGACCGCCGAGGCCCATGCCTCGGTGCGGGCCTATGACGAGATCACCGTCTGGGGGCGCACTGCCGACAAGGCGGAAGCGCTGGTCCGGCGCCTCTGCGACAAGGGCCTGCCCGCAAGGTCGAGCGTGGACATCGAAGCGGCCTGCCGCGCGGCGGATGTGGTCACCACGGTGACGGCCTCGACCCGCCCGGTGGTGCAAGGCGCGTGGCTTAAACCGGGCTGCCATCTAGACTTGATCGGCGCCTTCAAGAGCGACATGCGCGAAAGCGATGATCGCGCGGTCATGCAGGCACAGCTCTTTGTCGATAGGCGCGAAGGCGCCAGCCTTGCCGGCGATCTCTCGCAGCCCCTGGCAGAGGGAAAGATCGCCAGCTCCGATTTGCTGGCCGACCTGCAGGAGCTGTGCCAGGGCGCCCATCCGGGACGCCGTGACGACGCGGCCTTCACGGTCTTCAAATCCGTCGGCATGGCGCTCCAGGATCTGGCGGCGGCGAAGCTCGCGGCCTCTCAGACCATATCCGGGTAGAGCGCCAGTAGCTCCTCGATCGTCTGGACGAATTTCCGCTCGGACGTTGTCAGGTTCTCGGCCGCGGCATGGACCAAGTAGACATCCGCCCCGATCGGCTCGTCGGTGATCTTCAGCGGCCAGAGCTCGCCGCGTCGGATGTCGTCTTGCGCCACCGCCAGCGGCAGGATCCCGATGCCCATGCCGGTGACGATCATCCGGCGCACCTCCTCGGTGTTGGTGCTCAGGCCGTTGATCCGGCTGCCGAGCCGCGTGCCCTCCCGCAGGACCGACATCGGCTCGAGCCCCATGCCCTCGGTGGCACAGGCGAAGGAAATGAACGGCTCGTGCCGGAGGTCGCGCACTTCCACGGCGTCCTGTCCGAAGAGCGGGTGCTCGGCACCACAGAACACGCGGAATTCCTCGCGGAACAGACGGATCGACGGCAGGTTGACCAGCGGCTTGGCCAGCAGGCAGAACCCCAGGTTCGCGCGGCCCTGTTGGATCAGGCGGACGATGGCCTGGCTGTTTTGCACCTCGCTTTGAAAGATCACCGACGGGTGGCGGTGGTGGAAGAGCCGCATCGCCTCGTCGATCAGCGGCGACACAAGGTTCGAGATGATCTGGTAGCGGACCTGTCCGCGCTCCTCGGCCTCGGCGTCGCGCACCAGCAGCGAGATCCGCTCGGCGCTGTGGAAGATGTCGCGGCATTCCTGGAAGATCTTGTCGCCGCGCGTCGTCAGCTCGAAATGGCGGCTGTCCCGGAACACCAGCTGGCAGTCGAGTTGGGCCTCGAGCTTCTGCAGCGCATTGCTGACCGAGGGTTGGCTGAGGCCGAGACGTCGTGCCGCCTTGGTGATGCTCTGCTCCTCGGAGATCATGTAGAACACGCGCAGGAGGTTCCAGTTCAGGTCTGTTTGGGGAATGCTGTCCATTCTGGCGGGTCCGGTACCATCGGTGATGCAAGAGACTGTCTGTTTTTGCAGCAGAGCAAAAATAGCAAGGGGCTATTCGAGATATTCGCCGAGACTATGCCCGCCATCTGTGCGTATCGCCTGTGGTTGAATATGGTTGCCAAGAAATTCATCGAAAAGGAAGATCCATGAGCATCACACGCCTCCATCCCGGCCCCCGCATGAGCCAGGCCGTCATCCACAACGGCACCGTCTACCTCGCCGGTCAGGTCGGGACCCCCGGCGCCGATGTGGCCACCCAGACCGGCGATTGCCTCGCCGCGATCGATGCGCTGCTGCAAGAGGCCGGGACGGACAAGTCCAAGCTCCTGCAGGTCATCATCTGGCTTGCGGATATGGCCGATTTCCAAGACATGAACGCGGTCTACGACGCATGGATCGATCCCGCCAACCCGGCGGCGCGCGCCTGTGGCGAAGCCAAGCTGGCGACCCCCGACTACAAGGTGGAATTCATCGTCACGGCGGCGGTCTGATCCGCTTTCTTGCCCGGAGGTTATGCCAGTCATAACCTCCGGCTATTTGCGCCCGGTCCCCTCCTGCGGCTTGCTGGCCCGAAGCCACGCAACGTCAGGACAGCGCATGTCAGCACCACTCGAGCTCTCGGATATCGAAACCGCGACACTGGGGCATTTCCTCGAAACCGGCTTCATGGCGCCGTCCATCCAAGGGCTCACCCTCGAGGCGCGCGTGTACGGCCCGGCGCTGACCGTGCGGATGGCGGGCGATGACGGCGGCCCGCTGGTCGAGGCCCTGTCCGGCGCCGAAGCCGGGCAGGTCATCGTGGTCGACCGCTGCGGTGATCTGCGCCACGCCTGCTGGGGCGCGGTGACCACCGCCGCCGCGCAGGCGCGTGGCATCGTGGGCTCGGTGATCGACGGCTTCGTCACCGACCGCGCCGCCATTCTCGCCGCCGGCTACCCGGTCTGGTGCCGAGGCCGTTCGCCGATCACGACAAAACCGCGCGGACTGGGCGGCGAGGTCAATGTCACCATCAATTGCGGCGGCGTCGCCGTGCGCCCCGGCGACATGGTGCTGGCCGATGAGAGCGGCGTCGTCGTGCTCGATCCCGCCACCGCCGCAGAGCACACGGCGCGCGCCCGCCAGATGCAGACCGACGAGATCGCCATCCTGGCCCGCCTGAAGGCCGGCGAGACGCTGGCCGAGATCGGCGGCAAGACCAAACACCCCGCATAGAACCGGAAAACCGGCTGGGATCATCTTCACCTCCCACACAACAGAGAGACCCATGACAACATTCCCCTCCAAGGTCGCGACCGGCATCGCCGCGCTGGCCACCGGCGCCACGCTGACGCTTGCCACGCCCGCGCTGGCCGACAAGGCATCGAACACGCTCAACGTGGCCTTCGCCGCCGAGCCCGAGCCGCTGGACACCTACAAGATCGCCGGCCGCCAAGGCCTGATCCTCGCGCGGCACATCTATGATGGCCTGCTCTACAAGAACCTCGACACCGGCGAGATCGTCCCGGCGCTGGCGGAATCCTGGGAGTTCACCGGCCCGCTGACGATGGAATTCACCCTTCGTCAGGGCGTGAAATTCCACAACGGCGCCGACTTCACCGCCGATGACGTCGTCGAGACGCTCAACACCGTGATCACCCCGGAATACGGCACCCGCTACTCGATCTCGGTCGACTGGATCGAGAGCGTCGAGAAGCTCGACGATTACAAGGTGCGCATCAACATGTCCAAGCCCTTTGCCGGCGCGGTCGAGATGCTGGCCGATGCGCTGCCGATCTATCCGCACGAGTTCTTTGCCCAGAACGGCTCGACCGGCATGGCGGCCACGCCCATCGGCACCGGACCCTACAAGCTCGTCAGCCAGGAGCCCGGCATCCGCTACGAGCTCGAGAGGTTCGACGATCACTACGCCGGCAGCCCGAAATCCGGTGCGACCCTCGACGCGATCACCGTGCGCACCATCCCCGAGATGAACACCCAATACGCCGAGCTGATGTCCGGCTCGCTCGACTGGATCTGGCGCATTCCCCCCGATCAGGCCGAGCGTCTCGAAGGCCGCGTGCAGATCATCAGCGCACCGATCATGCGCATCGGCTATATCGGCTTTGCCCCCGAGGCGATGGGTGGCGACACGCCGATCGCGACGAAGGAGGTGCGGCAGGCCCTGATCCACGCCACCAATCGCGGCGCGATTGTCGATGCCTTCGCGGGCGGCGCCTCCGAGGTTCTGAACACCGCCTGCAACCCGGCACAGTTCGGCTGCGCGCAGGACGTGACGTCCTATGAGTACGACCCGGAGAAGGCCAAGGCGATGCTGGCCGAGGCGGGCTATGCCGACGGCTTCGAAATGGAGATGGTGTTCGCCGCCATGCCGCGCCCGACAGCCGAGGCAGTGGCGGCCGACCTTGCCAAGGTCGGCGTGACGCTGGAGCTGAACGAGCAGCAATATGCCGCGGGCGTCGGCAAATGGCGCGCCAAGGAGCTTCCGGCGTTCTTCTCGAACTGGGGCAGCTACGGCATCGGCGACGCGGCCTTCATCCTGTCCAACTTCTTCGGCGGCGGCGCGGACGATCTCGTGCAGGACGCGGAACTGACCGAGTGGCTGACCGTGGCCGACACCTCCTCCGATCGCGAGGAGCGGGCCGAGAACTATGCCATGGCGGTGAAAAAGATCGCGGACGAGGCATATTGGATGCCGATGTACAACTTCAACGTCAATTACGGCCTCGCCAACGATCTGGACTTCACCCCGCACCCGGACGAGTTCGCCCGTTGGTGGGCCACCAGCTGGAAATGAGCTGACCCTGCCAACGCAACGGGCCGGACGGTGTGATCCCTTCGCCGTCCGGCCCAGTTTTTCGGAAAAGCACCATGCTCCCCTTTCTTTCCAAACGGCTTTTGGTGGCGCTTCTGGTCTGCGTGACCGTCTCGGCGCTGAGTTTCGGGCTGATGTTCCTGTCGGGCGATCCGGCGATTGCCATTGCCGGGTCGGGCGGTCGGGCCGAAGATGCCGAGGCGATCCGTGTGGCCTATGGCTTCGATCGCCCCCTGATCGTGCAATATCTCGACTGGATCGGCAGCGCGCTGACCGGAGACCTCGGGCAGAGCATCTATTTCAACGTGCCGGTGACCGAGATCATCGGCAACCGGGTCGGCGTCACGCTGACGCTCGGCTTCGTCTCCTTCATCGTCGCGCTGGCCATCGCCGTGCCTCTTGGGGTCGCTGCGGCGCTGCGGCCGAATGGCTGGATCGACCGCATCGCGCTGGTGATCGCCGTCTCCGGTCAGGCAATCCCGAGTTTCTGGCTGGGCCTCATGACCATCGTCGTCTTCGGCGTCTGGTACGGGATGGTGCCGATCTCCGGGGCGGAGAGCTGGCAGGGCTATATCCTGCCGGTGATCGTGCTCAGCTACTACGCCATCCCCGAGCTGATGCGCATCACCCGCTCCGGTATGATCGATGTGCTGGCCACGGATTACGTGCGCGCCGCCCGCGCCAAGGGGCTGCCGATGCATCTGGTGATCACCCGCCACGCCCTGCGCAACGCCATCCTGCCGCTGGTCTCGCTGGCGGCGGTGCAGCTGGGGCAGCTGCTCTCGGGCTCCATCGTGATCGAAAGCGTGTTTGCGCTGAACGGCCTCGGGCGGCTCGCGTGGGAGTCGCTTCTGCGCAGTGACCTGCCCGTGGTGCAGGCGATCATCCTGATCCTGTCGCTGCTCTACGTGGTGCTGACGACGCTGGCCGACGTGCTGAACGCGACGCTCGACCCACGGCTGCGGGGGGCGTCGTGATGTCGGAGATCCCCGTGGAAACCGCGCGCCCCGGTCTCTGGCGCAAGATGCGCGGCAATACCGGCGTGCTCATCGGTGGCACGCTGCTGGCGCTGATCGTGCTGATCGCGATCCTCGCGCCTGTGCTCGCGCCGCATGATCCGATCGCGCAGGACCTGACCCGCCGCCTGCTGCCGCCCTTCTGGCATGACCGCTCGGTGCCCGAGCACCTGCTCGGCACCGACCACCTCGGCCGCGACTACCTGTCCCGCCTGATCTATGGCGCGCGGGTCTCGCTCGGAGTGGGGTTGGGGGTCATCCTTGTCTCAGGTGCCATCGGCATCACGCTGGGCCTGCTCGCGGGTTATTTCGGCGGCAAGGTCGACATGCTGATCAGCTTCGCCATCACCACCCGCCTATCGCTGCCCATCGTGCTGGTCGCGCTGGCCGCAGTGGCGCTTGGCGGGGCGTCGCTGACCACGTTGATCACCGTGCTGGGCCTGTTGCTCTGGGATCGCTTCGCCGTGGTCACCCGCGCGGCGGCCCAGAGCCTCCGGCATCAGGAGTTCATCACCGGCCTGCGCGCCATCGGGGCCAGCCGCGCACGCATCCTGTTTCTCGAGATCCTGCCCAACATGCGCGCCACGATCCTTGTCGTTGTCTCGCTCGAGGTGGCCAACGTGATCCTGCTGGAGGCCGCGTTGTCGTTCCTCGGGCTGGGCGTGCGTCCGCCGACACCGAGCTGGGGGCTGATGATCTCGGAGGGGCGCGACAACATCCTCTTCGACCCCTGGCTGATCGCCCTGCCCGGCTCGGCGCTGTGCCTGCTGGTGCTGGCGGTGAACCTCTTCGGCGACGGCCTGCGCGATATCACGGGGCCCGCACGGAAATGACCGACATGATGCTCGATATCAAGAACCTGCAGGTGTCCATTCCCACGGACCGGGGCACGCTCAACGCCGTGCGCGGCGTCGATCTGTCGATCTCGGCGGGCAAGACCCTCTGCCTCGTGGGCGAGTCCGGTTGCGGCAAGTCGCTGACGGCCACCGCGATCATTGGCCTCTTGCCGCGCTATGCGAAGGTCACCACCGAGCGCTTCGCGATGGCGGGGCAGGACCTGACCGCAAGGACCGAGGCCAGGCTCGCCAAGATGCGCGGCCGCGACGTGGCGATGATCTTTCAGGACCCCACCAGCACCCTGAACCCGACACTGACCATCGGGCGACAGCTGACCGAGGGCGTGATGCGCGCCGAGAGGCTGAGCCGCAAGGAGGCAGACGCCCGCGCCATCGAGATGCTCGACCGGGTCGGCATCGCCAATCCCGCGGCCCGGCTGGTGCAGTATCCGCACGGCTTCTCCGGCGGGCAGCGGCAGCGGATCATGATCGCCTCCGCGCTGATGGGCCGGCCCAAGCTGCTGATCGCGGACGAGCCGACCACCGCGCTCGACGTCACCATCCAGGCGCAGATCCTGGCCCTTCTGGACGAGCTGCAGAGCGATCTCGGGCTGTCGCTGCTGCTGATCACGCATGACCTCGGCGTGGTTGCCTCCATCGCCGACGAGGTGGCGGTGATGTATGCCGGACGGATCGCCGAGCGTGCGCCGGTCAAGGATCTCTTCCGCGCGCCGCAACACCCCTACACACGCGGCCTCCTCGCCGCGATCCCGGTGCCGGGCCAGACCCCGCGCGGCAGCGAGTTGCCGGCCATTCCCGGCCGTGTTCCCGGGCTCGTCGGACCGCTGAAGGGCTGCGCCTTCCGGGATCGCTGCAGCTTTGCCGGGGAGATCTGCGGTCAGGACCCGGTGCCCGGCCACGCCCCCGCCCCCGGCCGCTTCGTCGAATGCCACAAAGCCGCAGAGGTCGCCGCATGACCCGATCCCAGACCCCGCCGATGATCCGCATGACGGGCATTCGCAAGGCCTATCGCCTGCATCGCAAACTCTTTGCCCCGGTCGAGGAGCTGGTGGCCGTGAACGATCTGTCGCTCGAGGTCGCGGCGGGCGAAACTGTGGGCCTCGTCGGCGAGTCAGGTTGCGGCAAGAGCACCGCGGTCAGCATCATGCTGGGGCTCTTGAAACCGGATCGGGGCGAGGTCGAAATTGCCGGTCGGAAGATCGGCGCCCTGTCGGTGGATGAGCGCGTCCGGTTGATCCAGCCGGTCTTTCAGAACCCCAACGCCTCGCTCAACCCGGTCAAACGCATCGCCTCGCTGATCGGCCAGCCGCTGCACCTGCATGGCGGTGAGAACGTGAAAGCCGAGGTCGCCCGGATGCTCGATCTCGTCGGGCTGCCGGCGCGGCTGGCCGACGCCTATCCCGGCGAGCTTTCCGGCGGCCAGCGCCAGCGGGTCGCGATCGCCCGCGCCCTGATCCTGAAGCCGCGCGTGCTGATCTGCGATGAGCCGACCTCGGCGCTCGATGTCTCGGTGCAGGCACAGATCATCAATCTGCTGCTGTCGCTGAAATCGGAATTCGGGCTGACGATGGTCTTCGTCAGCCACAACCTCGCCGTGGTCGAGCACCTCGCCGACCGCGTGGCGGTGATGTATCTCGGCCAGAAGGTCGAGGAGGCGCCCACCGACGCGCTGTTCGACGGTGCGCAGCACCCCTACACCAAGGCGCTTCTGGCGGCGACGCTGTTGCCCGACCCGGAGACCGGCATGCCGGAACAGCTCATCGGTGCCGCGCCGGCGGACCCGTTCGCAACCTATGCCGGCTGCCGCTTCGCACCGCGCTGCCGCGAGGTTCAGGAGAGCTGTCACACCACCGAGCAAACCCTGCGAAGGCTGGGTGCCAGCAGCGTGCGCTGCACCATCGCAGGGCAAAAAGGCCGCGTTGGGGCTGCCGAGCCGAAACCGAGCGGGTGTTCCTGAGTTGCCAATGGCCTGCTCGACCGCGGGGCCGGGAAGAGTCAGGACGCCGCCAGAATAGCGGCGAAATCGGATTCGCCCTTCAGGCCGAGATCTGACACGTCTTCCGCCTCTCCCCGATCTCGCGGCATGGTCTACGCGGTGCGCCAAAGCGCCGCTTCAGCGAGGCGCGTGACGCCGGACATTCGGATCCAGACGCTTTGCAGCGACCTGCAAGACGGGTGCACCGGCCCTTTCCGTCAGCACAAGCAATGCAAACAGGGCGCTCACTGTCTGCGCGGCTGCAATCGTGGCGCGCGGATGCGGTGGCGTGTGACCGCCAGACCGCAAGCCACCACGACAAGGCCGCACAGCAGCGCCTTTGACATCGCGCCCATGGTGCCCTCGATGAGAAGCGCGTGCACGACGCTGCCGGCGACCACGACCACCGCCAGAAAGCGATGACCCAGATGCCAGCGCCGGGTCTTCACCTTGACCCGCGCCATGCCCTGCATGGCAAGAAGCGCCCACATGGCGATCACTCCCCACGCCGAAAACGGCGTCGGGGACCTGAACAGCAGCGCGTCGATGACATCCGGCGGGCTGGTGATCCAGAGCCCCGCGACATGAAGCAGCACAGACAGGACAAGCACCGCTCCGGCGCGCCGGTGCATGCGCCGCCCCCGCGCCCCGTGCAGCCCCGGCAGGCGGCTCGTGGCCAGCAGTGGCTGCAACAGCAAAAACCCCATCGCCATGATGCCGGCAAAGCCCGCGACGATGTAGACCGGCCGCCGCCATGCCAGAAGCGGGCTGCCGGCCGCGACGAGCAGCGGAACGGCGATGGCAAGCGCAAGCCCGGCCCAGACCAGCGCGGCGCGCAGCCGTTCTGCCTGACGCGGGTTCAATCCGGGCCTCCAGCTCAGACCGGGCGCAGCACGAAATGCGCCTCGAGGCTCTTGTCCCTCGCGCTTTTCATCAGGGGGCGGAGAAAGACCGTTTCGAACGCGCCGCTGTCATAGGCGAGATGGCCGTGCGGCTGTCCGAATGCCGGCACGATCTGCGGCATCTCGAGCCGGAACACGCCGTTGGCGTCGGTCAGCGTGGCGCCGTGGCTCTGCGGGTCGCGCTCGTGCCCCTCGGTGGTGTGGGCCCAGATCTGGATCCGCTGCCCGGCGAGAGGCGCCCCGTCTCCAGCACGCCTGACGGTGCCGGTCATCCAGAACCCGCCATTGCCGATGCGCTCGACGATGGGCGCGCCGGGCCGGTAATTGTTGCGCCCGCCGCGCATCGAGGGCGTCGGCGCCAGCCCCTGCGCGCGGGCCGGACCGGGCCGGGCGGCGATGGCGAAGGTGGTGGCCGCAGCGCCCGAGGCGATCAGGCTGCGGCGTGTGAAGAGGGTGGTGGTCATCCGAGCATCTCCCTGTCTTCGCGGTCCGCGCCAGGGCGGCCTCGCGACTGCGTGGGTTTCGGAGAGTGTAGCGCGTTGAGGCCTGGGCACCAAAGCGTCAGCGGTCCGAGCACGATGACCCGTGGTAAAAATCCCTTGATCAAGGGCGTGTCGGGGGCAGTCGCAGGCGGGCGCGACCCTGCTCTTAGCGCCTCGCTTTCTCCTGCGCCGGCCCAACCAGCACACGACTGGCGCCTGCTGCACAGCCGAGAGCGCCTCAATGCCACGAGGCCACCATCCAAGGCGCGGCGGCCCGCCCCCCACAAGACCACCCTGAGCCCTGCCGCCACCCGTCTCGAGACCGGGGCCGAGCGCGCCCTCGCCAGAGGCCAGATGACAGCCGGCACACGCCTTCGCCTTCGTGATCACCCGCTTCACCACCGCCGTGTTCTAATTGCCGGTGGAGGGCATTCGATTCCGCCGTGCCCCCCTGCGGAAATTTCGACGGAACGACCACCGAACCGTGTTCAACAGAGGAGGACCACCAGATGACCCAGACCGCCCGCATGACCGCCAAGGATTTCGCCCCCGAGCTGCTCGAGCTCTACGACTTCTACGCCCATGGCATGATCACCAAGCGCGAGTTTCTCGACCGCGCCGGCAAGTTCGCCGTGGGCGGGCTCACCGCAGCGGCGATCCTCGGGATGATGTCGCCCAACTATGCCATGGCCGAGCAGGTCAGCTTCAACGACCCCGAGATCAAGGCCGAGTGGATCACCTATCCCTCGCCCAACGGCCATGGCGAGATGCGCGCCTATTACGTCCGCCCCACCGGAGTCGAGGGCGCTCCGGGCGTAGTCGTGGTGCACGAGAACCGCGGCCTCAATCCCTATATCCGTGACGTGGCGCGGCGGCTGGCCAAGGCCGGGTTCATCGCAATGGCGCCAGACGGTCTGACACCGATGGGCGGCTATCCCGGCAATGACGAGGAGGGCCGCGAGCTGCAGCGGCAGGTCGATGGCGAAAAGCTGATGAACGATTTCTTCGCCGCGATCGAGTTTCTGATGGCGCAGGAAGAGGTCACCGGCAAGGTCGGCATCACCGGCTTCTGCTACGGCGGCGGCGTCTCCAACGCGGCCGCGGTGGCCTATCCCGAGCTCGGCGCCGCGGTGCCGTTCTACGGCCGCCAGCCCGCCGCCGAGGACGTGCCGAAGATCGTGGCGCCGATCCTGCTGCACTATGGCGAGCTCGACGAGCGGGTGAATGCCGGCTGGCCCGCCTACCAAGAGGCGCTCGAGGCCAACGGCAAGACCTACGAGGCGCATATCTACGAAGCCGCCAACCACGGCTTCCACAACGATTCCACCCCTCGCTACGACGAAGAGGCCGCCGAGCTCGCCTGGTCGCGCACGCTCGACTGGTTCCGAACCCACCTCACCTGACCCCTCGAAGGAGACCACCGATGACCACCCCGCAAGACACCGCGCCAGAGCAGTATTCGCGCAGCCAGAAGCTGCTGCACTGGGCGGTCGTGCTGCTCATCGCGGCGCAATACCTGCTGTTCGACCGCATGGGGCGGGCGTTCCATGCCCTGATCGACGGCACGGACGGCGCCTATACGGTGGTCTCCGTCTCCCACATCGTCGTCGGCGCGCTGATCCTGGCGCTGGCGCTCTGGCGGCTGGTGCTGCGCCAGAAGCGCGGCGTGCCCGCCCTTCCCGCGGGCGAGCCGGGTTGGGCGGCGCTGCTGGCGCGCGTCACCCACGGCATGCTCTACGCACTGCTCATCGCGCTGCCGGTGCTGGGGCTCGCCGCGTGGTTCCTCGGACTGCGCGCGGCCGCGGGGCTGCACGAGACCGCCACAGCGCTGCTGCTCTGGGTCGCCGGGCTCCACGTGGCCGGCGCGCTGGTGCACCAGTTCGTCTGGAAGGACGGGCTGATCCGCCGCATGACCTGAGACAACGGCGCAATCCGGGCACAGCGCTCGGCCCGACCCCGATCCCGTCACCGGGGATCGGGGCACGATTGCCGGTGATCATGGCCGGGGCCTTGGTCAGAGGTCGATCAGGACGGACTTGGTCCGGCGGTTGGCAAGATAGGCCTCGCGGCCGAGATCCTTGCCGAGCCCCGAGGCCTTCCAGCCGCCGGTCGGTAGGATGTGGTCGCGGGTGCGGCCGTAGCGGTTGATCCAGACCGTCCCGGCCTCGAGCCGCCGCGACAGGCGCAGCGCGCGGCTGAGATCGCGGGTGAAGAGCCCGGCGGCAAGCCCGTAGGTCTGGTGCGTGGCCAGCGCCATCGCCTCCTCCTCGCCCTTGAAGGTCTGGAAGGTGGCGACAGGGCCGAAGATCTCCTGCGTCACCGCCGGGCTGTCCTGGGTGACGTTGGCGATCAGCGTGGGCTGGTAGAAGCTACCCTCGCGCTCGAAGGCAGCGCCGCCGCAGAGCAGCTCGGCGCCCTCGCCCACCGCCGCCTGCACGATGCCGTCGATGCGCGACAGCTGGCCGGCGGAGATGATCGGCGAAAAGCCTGCGTCCGGGGCCAGCGTATCCTCCGGGCGATGGCGGGCGAAGCGCGCGATCAGACGCTCGGCCAGCGGCGCGGCGATGCTCTCCTCGACGAGGATGCGCGAGCCGGCGACGCAGAACTGCCCGGCATTGGGGATGATGCCGCGCTCGAGGCACTCGGCGGTGTGGTCGAGATCGGCATCGGCAAACACCACCATCGGGCTCTTGCCACCGAGTTCCAGCGTCATCGGCTTGATGCCGGTGCGGGCGATGTTTGCCATGATCTCGGCGCCGGCGCGGGTCGAGCCGGTGAAGGAGACCTTGTCGATCTGCGGGTGACCGGTGATCGCGGTGCCGGTGACCGGCCCGTCGCCCAGGACGATGTTGATCAGCCCCGCCGGGATGCCGGCGCGCACCGAGAGCTCGGCGATGTAGAGCGTGGTGTAGGGGGTCATCTCGGAAGGCTTGAGCACCACAGCGTTGCCCGCCGCCAGCGCCGGGCCGAGCTTCCAGGCGGCCATCGAGATCGGGAAGTTCCACGGCGTGATCGCCCCGATGACACCGTAAGGCTCGTCGGCGATGTAGCCGAAGGCGCTGTCGGCGGTGGGCACCAGATCGCCGCCTTCCTTGTCGGCGAACTCGGCGAAGAAGCGGATCTGCTCGGCGGTGACCATGACGTCGCCGGTGGTCGCCTGCGCCAGCGGACGCGACGAGCAGATCGCCTCGAGATAGGCCAGACGCTCGGCCTCGGCTTCGATCAGGTCGGCCCAGGCATGCATCGCCCGGACCCGCTCGCGCGGCGCGATGCCGCCCCAGTTCGAGGCCGCGCGGGCGGCGCGGGCCGCCTGCACCGCCTCGTCGACCAGCGCCGCGTCGGCGCGGGGGATGGCGCCGATGCGTTGCCCGGTGGAGGGCGAGATGACGTCGATTTCGGCGGGGGCGGTCACGGTACGACCGGCAATGAAATGCCCCGTCGGCAGCGGGGCGTCGAAGCCTGGCATGGTGTCTCCTGTCATTGGATGCGGGCAGCTTCGGCGAAGGCGCCCGAACACAGCTGCAGAAAGCCGTGTGGCAGCAGGATTCTCTACCGGATGCAAGCGATTGGCGGCTTTTTCGGCGGTCTTCGCACGGCGCTTCGCCGCGCTGCCCAAGCACGCGTCAATCGGCGCCCGATGCGCCTGCGGCGGGGCCCTGCGCCGGACCATCTCAAGGGCTTCGCGGCGACAGACGGAGGCAATGATCCCGGCCATCGGCGGGCCGGCAGAAGCGCCCCGTCAGCGGGCCAGGCCGACCCGCGCCCGCGCCGCGCAGACCACAGACCACAGACCACAGACCACAGACCACAGACCACAGACCACAGACCACAGACCACAGACCACAGACCACAGACCACAGACCACAGACCACAGACCACAGACCACAGACCACAGACCACAGACCACAGACCACAGACCACCCCTGACAATCGCTCCCCCTTGCGCAACCTTCCAAACAGATCGACGTTATGTCCGACGAGCAGGCGGAAGACCGATGACAGACTTTCTCGACCTCATGCAGCGCTATGATGCGCTGATCTCGCTTGCGCTGATCGTGGGCCTGTTTGCCCTCTTCATGCTCGAGCTCTACCCACCGGAAGTGCCGGCCGCAGGGCTTGCGGCGCTGTTCGTGGCGCTTGGCTATGTCGGGCCCGAGGAGCTCCTGTCGGTGTTCTCGAACCCGGCGCCGCTGACCATCGCGGCGATGTTCGTGCTCTCCGGGGCATTGGTGCGGACAGGGGTGCTCGAGGCGATCTCGAACCTGGTGATCGCGCAGGCGCAGGAGCGCCCGGCGCTGGCGCTCTCGGTCATCCTCGGCGTCACACTCGCGGCCTCCGGCTTCGTCAACAACACCCCCGTGGTGCTGGTGCTGATCCCGGTGGTCATCCGCCTCGCCGCCGCGCTCGGCAAATCCGCCACCCGGCTGCTGATCCCTCTGAGCTACGTCGCCATCCTCGGCGGCACCTGCACGCTGATCGGCACCTCGACAAACCTTCTGGTCGATGGCGTGGCGCGCGGTCAGGGGCTGGAGCCGTTCCGCATCTTCGAAATCACCCCGGTGGGCATCCTCGTGGCCATCGCCGGCGGCGTGACCCTCGCCATTCTCGGGCGTTGGCTGCTGCCCGACCGCGAGGCCAGCGACCCAGACCAGATGCTGGGCGAGACCACCTTCCTCTCGGAAGCGGTGCTGACCGATGACAGCCATGCCGGCAAGCCGCTGGCCGAGGTCGCGCCGTTCAACCGCGGCGGCATCAAGGTCACCGGCCTGCGCCGCAAGGGCCAGCCCCTGCCAGGCCCGCTCGCGGAGCAAGTGCTCGAGACCGGCGACACCGTGATCTTCCGCGCACCGACCTCGGAGCTGCTGACCCTGCATGACGACCCCGCGCTCAAGATCGGCCTGCGGCGCGGCGAGCAGACCGACGCCGAGCTGGTCACTGTCGAGGTCATCGTCTCGCCCCGCAAACCGAGCCTCGGGCGCAGCCTGCGCAGCATGTCGCTGGGCCGCCGCTTCGGGGTGCGGGTGCTGGGGGCGCATCGGCACGAGCACATTCCGGGCCCGGATCTCGGCAGCGTCCGCCTGCGCCCGGCCGACAAGCTGCTGCTCGAAGGCCCGGCCAACGCCTTCGAGAGCCTCGAGGACGAGGCCCAGCTGGTCTCGATCAGCCGCCCCACCGGCCGCGCCTTCCGCCGTGGCCGGGCGCCGCTGGTGCTGGCGGCGCTGGCGGCGGTGGTCGGGCTGGCGGCGCTCGGGTGGCTCGACATCGCGACGCTGTCGATCCTCGCCGTGGCGGCCATCCTGATGCTGCGCTGCATTGATGCCGATGAGGCCTGGGGCGCGGTCGACGGCGCAATCCTCGTGCTGATCTTCGCCATGCTGGTGGTCGGGCTTGCGCTGCAGAACACCGGCGCGGTCGACCTTCTGGTCGGCTGGCTGTCACCGCCGATCAGCGGGCTTCCTCCCTATTTCGCGCTGCTGGCGGTCTACCTGCTGGCCTCGCTGCTGACCGAGACAGTGACCAACAACGCCGTCGCCGTGGTCTTCACCCCGATCGCCATCGGACTGGCCGAGAGCACCGGGCTCGATCCCCGGGCGCTGACGATGGCTGTGATGTTCGGCGCCTCGGCGAGCTTCGCGACGCCGATCGGCTACCAGACCAACACGCTGGTCTACGGCGCCGGGAACTACCGCTTCTCGGACTTCCTGAAGATCGGGCTCGCGATGAACCTCGTGGCCGCGCTCACCGCCTGTGGCGGCATCCTCTGGCTCTACGGCTAGGCCCGGCACAGGGCGCGGTCGCGGCGCGCCGTCTCTCGCGAGCCTTTCGGGAAGGCCGAGGAGGTCTTTCGGTCGCGCGTCGCTCCGGCGCGCGCCCGCCGGTCAGACCTAACCGCCGACCAGGAGCATCGGCCCACGGCCCTGCCACGAAACGCGATGCCCGCCGGGGATCTCCCACGCCCCCACCCTGCCCAGCAGGCAGACCACCCGCTAGCGGTGCTGGTCGATCTGGCCGTCGC
Source organism: Salipiger bermudensis (assembly GCF_019801965.1). Lineage (GTDB taxonomy): Bacteria > Pseudomonadota > Alphaproteobacteria > Rhodobacterales > Rhodobacteraceae > Salipiger > Salipiger bermudensis_A. Next base: position 255,571 of record NZ_JAHVIA010000006.1, on the reverse strand, counting down.
GCGAGAGCAGGACCGCCAGCCAGCGCAGGCTGGGCATCTCGGATGCGACGACCATGACGATCACCGTCAGCGGCACCGCGAGGAACGCGCCCAGCCCGCCCCAGAGCAGCGACCAGAACACCAGCGACACGGTGATCATGAAGGTGCTCATGTTGAGCGACTTGCCCTGCATCATCGGCGTGACCACATTGCTGATGAGCTGATCCGCGCCACCGTAGAGCACGATCACTCCGACAAAGGGCCACAGGCTGTCGAACTGCGCCAGCGCCACCAGCGAGGGCAGCAGGATGCCGATGAAGGCACCGATATTGGGGATGAAGCCGACGAAGAAGATCAGGATCGCGAGGAAGGCCGCGAAATCCAGCCCGATCAGGCGGAAGACGACATAGGCCACCGTCCCGCTCATCGCGCTGGTGACGGCGTTGACCCACATGTAGTCCTTGATGCCGGTCGCCGCGCGCTTGACGATCACCGCGAAATCCGCGCCCTGCGGATCGGGCGAGGACAGCAACCTGATCTTCTTCTGCCAATCCGAGCGCTCGACCAGCAGGAACAGGAAATAGAGTGTCAGCAGCGAGGCCTGCGCCATGCTGCCGATCAGCCCGCCAGCCAGGAACACCAGCAGCGAGCCGACCTGCAGCTCCGCCACGGCCTGCTGCATCGCCTCGGCGGCGCGCGGCCCAATCAGCGTTTCGATCTGCACCAGCAGTGCCCCGAGGCGCTCCTGGTATCTCGGAAAGGCATCGACGATTTCCTCCGCTGCTGCGGAGGAGATGACGGTGAAGAGCCAGATCGTCGTGATGAAGATGATCAGCGCGAGCGCCTTGGCCTTCCAGCCCGAGATCGCGGTGCCGCCGATCGAGATCCGGCCGATCCGGTCGGTGAAGGCGGTGGCCAGCACGAAGATCAGGAAGGCCACCGCAAGCAGCTTCAGCAGGTCGCGTCCGAAATACAGCAGCGCGATCACCAGTGGCAGGCCGACGATGATCTTGAACCAGTCCGGGGTGACGACCTGTGGTGATGTCATGCTCTGCTTTCGGTTCCTCAGCGCTCCGCACCGGCGGCGCTTCGGCGATGTTAGAGGCGGCGAGGCGCGCGGCCAAGCCAATCTGTGCGCATGGCCACTGCTCGCGCGCCCGTGGTCTAGGGCGCAGGCGGCAGCAGGCCTTCGGTCTGGAACAGGGTCAGAAGCTTGACGACGGTTGCCGGGCTCAGATCGATCGAGCCCTGCATGGCGATGCCCGCGCCGCCCTCGCCGATCTCCTGCGGCGCCCCGTAGGCGAAATGCGGCTGCAAGGTCGCCAGCACCGGACCCAGCGTTGGGCAGAGCGCGCTTTCCTCCAGAACGAGCTCGATGGCCTCGAAGACCAGCGCGCGCGCGGCCGCGAGCCGGCCGCTGCCGGTCTGGATCTGGCCGAGCGCCCCGGGCGGGTCGCGCTCGAGATCGAGCAGACGGAAGACCACGCATTGATCGACCAGCTCGGCCGAGACATGCGCCAGGACGTTGGCCTGCTTGGTCTCCTCGAGTGCGCCGCGCTCCCAGCTGCCCGGGCCGGACCGAATGCACTCGTAGCTCTCCATCTTCAGCGCGCTGCGCGCGAGCACCGTTGTGTCACTGGCCTCGGTTTCAAACGACTCGATCTCGATGCGCCCGCCGCAATTGTCGGTGACGAGCCGGCCTTCGAGCAGCGCCGGCAGGCGGCTCTGGATATCGCGCAGATCGAGCAGGGCGTCGATGCCGATGCGCGTGGACGAGGCCGGCGAAAGCTGCAGCGTGATGCCGTAGTCGATCTCGGTTTCGGCCAGCGTCAGGCTGTCTTCCAGCGACAGACCGACCGCCTTGCCCTCGCGCCCCGTGAACCGCAGCGACGCGTCGCGGCCCGCCGTCTTCTCGCCGGCCCAGGCGAGCGTGTCGAGCAGCGTCTCGGCGCTCATGTCGGCGCTGCCCTTGAGCCCGGCGCCGATGCCGCCGCCGCCGATCTCCTCGATCCCGAGCGCCTCGAACTGCGGCTCGAAGAACGAGACCGGCGCAGGAGGGTCGGGGCAGATCGGGTTGGCCTCGAGCACCCGGGCGGTCTCCTCGAGGAAGGCGGCCCGGACCTTCTCGGTCAGGCCAAACAGAGTCGCCAGCCCGCCAAGCAGGCCGCGCGGCTTCAGATCGAGCCCGGTCAGGCTGAGCCGGATGCAATTGCCGTCAAGCTCGGCACGGGCCTGCGCCGCCGCGTCGATGGTCTGCGAGATCATCCGCCACCCGCGCTGCTCCTCGGCGCTTCCCTTCGCCTTGCAGCGGTAGAGCGACGCCCGGACCGACGCCCCGGCCCGCACCGTATCGCCCTGCGCCTCGCTGCCGATGAAATCGACCGTCAGCCCGAGATTGCACGACGGATCGATGGGGCCCGACAGACGCTCGGGCAAGACCGATTGGATCCCGCGCAGATCGGCGAGCGCGTTGAGGCCGAGCCGCGTCTCCCCGGTCGGGCGCAGCCCGAGGTAGAGGCCGAAGGGCACTTCGCCATCGCGGCCCTCAAGGCTCTGGGAGACACGGAACTGCACGTCGCCGGCATAGGTCTCCGGCGGGACCGGGGCACCGAGATCGACCGCGTCGAAGGCGAAGACCTCCTCCTGCGTCCCGTTACAGGACGCGACCGCCAAGGCGCTGAGCGCGAGCACGGCAAAGCGCCGCATCCGATCCGCGATCCGTTTCCGGAGGGGCGCGCCCTGCTCTGCGCGAGGCCCTCGCGGGCCTGTCGGGGCGCCGCGTCCCGTTGGTCGTTTGTCACCGCAGGAGCCAACCATGTTGCACCGTTCCTTCCTTGCGCGCTGCTCGAGGCCGCCGACAAAGGCCGCCCCTGCAGCCCTCCCAACCTTAGCAAGAAAACTCTCAATGCGATCGCCTTTCATCGCGTCGTCAGCCGAATTGCCTGCGACCTTTCGCTCCGGCGCGTCGGTCACACCCGCACGCCGCGCAGCAGGACCGCCAGCGCGGGTTCGACACCGGCACCTGAGGCCGGGCGATGCACCCACGCAGCGACCCGCAGGTCACCTCCTCGGAGAACGGGACCCGCCGCTCTTGGGGCACCTGCCGAAAGAAGCGGCAGGCGTGCCGCAAGGCCCCGGGACGGCGCGCCCGAGATTGCACATTGCGGCCGAGCCCACCAAGGTGACGCTCGTAAACCACCAGACCGGCGCCGTCTTCGCGGCCAACCGGTCAGCGGCTCGCACGGGAAGGATCGCGCCATGTCACAGGTCATGAGTTGGGAGGAATGGTTCAGCCATGATGGCGTGGCCCTCGCAGAGCGGCTGCGCCGCAAGGAGCTGAGCGCCTCCGAGATCGCCGCGCAGGCGGCAGAGGGCATTGCCGGGGTCAACGGCGCGGTCTGCGGCGTGATCGAGATCTTCGACGATGCGGTGGCCGATCCGGTCGCCAACGGGGCCGCGCCGGACGGGCCTTTCGCCGGCCTGCCCTTCCTGCTCAAGGATCTCGGACCGACGATGGCCGGGCGGCTGCAGGAACAGGGTTCGCTGTTCATGCAGGGCAACCGCCCCGAGGCGGATTCGTTTCTCGTCACCAAGATGAAGGCGGCGGGGCTCAACATCATCGGGCGCAGCACCACGCCGGAATTCGGCTGCTGTTCCTCCGCCGAGAACCCGGCGGTCTATGTCACGCGCAACCCGTGGGACACCGACTTCACCAGCTGCGGCTCCTCCGCCGGCTCGGCGGTGATGGTCGGCGCGGGCGTGCTGCCGCTCGCCCACGGCACCGACGGCGGCGGCTCGATCCGCATTCCCGCCGGCACCTGCGGCGCGATCGGGCTCAAGTCGTCGCGCGGGACGTTTTCCATCGCGCCCTACGGCTCGGATTTCACCTCGGTGGTCTCGACCCAGGGCTGCATCAGCCGCACCGTGCGCGACACCGCCACCTTCGTCGACGCCTGCCGCGGCGGGGCGCCGGGCGAGTTCATGCCCTACTGGATGCCGGACACGCCCTTTACCGAGCAGATCACCCGCGATCCCAGGCCACTTCGCATCGCCGTCTCGCATGAATGGGGCCCCTACCGCGCCACGCCGCATATCGCCGCGGAGCTCGAGAAGGCCGCGAAGCTGCTGGAAGGGCTCGGGCATCATGTCGAGTGGCTGGCGCCGACGGTCGATTTCGCCCGCGCCTACGCGGCGCAAACCACCTGCTACATCACCAATTTTGCCCAGACCGTGGACGCGCTGCTGAAGTCGCGTGGCCTCGAGACCCCGCCGGAGGCGCTGATCGAGCCGATGAACAGGCGGATCTGGGAGCAGGGCATCGACGCCAGCTACAGTGACCGCACCCGGATGCAGCTCGACTTCAACGAGACCGCCCGCGCCTTCGGTGCCTTCCACGAGACCTGGGACATCATCCTGACGCCGGTCACTGCGCGGGAAACCCCGCCCATCGGCACCACCGAGTATCTCACCACCACCGACACCGCCTCGGCGCTCGACTGGTTCGAGAACCTCTGGGGCTTCTTCGCCTACACCCCGCTGAACAATCTCTGCGGCACGCCCGCGATTTCGCTGCCAATGGGGCGCCACGCCAACGGGCTGCCGCTCGGGATCCAGGCGCAGGCGGCGCAGGGCGCCGACGGGCTGCTGCTGCAGCTCGCGGCGCAGGTCGAGCGCGCGGTGGAGGGAAAATGGATGTCGGGCGAGCTGCCAGCCGTGCACGTCACGCGGCTCTGATGGCAAGGGAAAGTTCCTGCAGCGCCGGCGGCGAATAGAACAAGACGCTAGGCCGGCCGCTCGGCTCTCAGCCGCCTCCTGACGGGACAGCGCCGCGCTAGCTGTCGGCGCCGTCTCGGCGCTCGAGCCATTGCATCAGGCGGGCGCCCTCGCTCTGGTCGTGCTCCCACGCAGCACCCGCGGCCGCTTCCGGATCGCGCGCCCGAAGCGCCGCGATCAGTGGCGCGTGCTGTGCGATGATGTCTTCCGGGCCGGAGGCCACGTGCTCGTTGCTGGTGGCGATGAAGAGCCGCACCTGCTGCTCGACGAGCCGGTACTGTGTCGCGAGGCGCTTGTGGCCGGCGCTGTCGACGATGGCACGGTGCAGCGCGAAATCCGCCTCGTTCATCCGACGCCGGTCGCCGCTGGCGCAGGCCGCCTCGAGCGCCGCAAACGCCGCTTCGAGCGCATCGTAAACCTCAGGCTCGGAACGGCCCGCCGCGAGGCGCGACGCCAGGCTCTCGAGGCTGCCGCGCAGGGTCCAGAGCTCCCAGACATCCTCGGCGCTGAGCGAGGCGACCTCCCAGCCGGTATAGGGGATCTGCACCACGATGCCCTCGACCGCGAGCCGTTGCAGCCCCATGCGGACGGTCGAGCGGGCAACGCCAAGCTGTTCGGCAAGCGCATTCTCGGTCAGCCGGCCACCGGGAGCGACATCGCCCGAGAGGATGAAATCGCGAAGATGCTCCGTCACCAGCGCCTCGGTGGATTGTCTTTGCACCGGGCGCAGCTTGTTGATGCTCATCCTCGTCCTCCCCTCGGGGCCGCCGCCGGCCCCGCCCTCACCGCGATCAGTCGAGCGGCGTCGCGATGCTCACCCGCGCCCCGCGGGCCTCGATCGCCTCCGCCGCATCCAGCACCACATCTTCGCGGTAGCGCGCGGAGACCAGCTGGATCCCGAGCGGCGTGCCGTCTTCCGTCGCACCCGTCGCGAGGCAGAGCGACGGCATGCCCCCGACCGGCAAGCCGATCATCGCCATCTGAGATGTCCAGACGCGCTGATAGTCGGCCTCCCCTTTCAGGTCAAGATTGTCGGCAAAGGGCAGGTCCGCCGAGGGCGGCAGCAGCACGACCGGGTAGCGCTCGAGGAATTCCGCCCAGGCGCGGGCGATTCCGATGCGCGAGATCAGCGCGCGCGAGAAGGCCTCCTTGTCGATCTGCTCGGCCAGGCGGCGCTGGCCGCGCAGCGCGGCGATGGCGCCGGGATCGCCCTCGGCTTCGGCGGCGGCGACCTGCGCCTCGTAACCGTCTCCCATCCAGAGCGTGAGCTGCACCGTGACCGCGTCGGCGATCGGCGGCAGGCTGTCGAGCTCGTCGACCTGCCAGCCGGCATCGCGCAGCTTCTCCGCCGCGGCGCGCAGCTCCGCCTCCAGTTCGGGCGCTGTCTCCATGCCATCGGGGCGCAGGCAAAGCGCCGCGCGCCGGGCCACCGCAGGCCCCGTCAGCGGCACCGGAACCGACCACGGATCGCGCGGATCTGGCCCCGCCATCACCTCGAAGCCGAGCCGCAGATCCGCCACCGTCCGCGCCAGCGGCCCGGAGACCGCCATCAGCTGCGCCCCGACCGGACGGTCCGGGCTCGAGGCATTGTAGGCCGGCACCCGCCCGAGGCTCGGGCGCAGGCCGTGAATGCCGCAGGCATAGGCCGGGTAGCGGATCGAGCCGGCGATGTCGGTGCCATGCGCGATGGCGCCGATCCCCGCCGCTGCCGCGGCCCCTGCCCCGCCCGAGGAGCCCCCCGGCGTCAGGGCCCGGTTGCGCGGATTGTAGGTGTGGCCGTGGACGAGATTGTTGGTGAACCACCGGTAGCCGAAACAGGGCATGTTGGTGCGCCCCAGAGGCAGCGCGCCGGCGCGCAGCATGCTGGCCACGAAGGGGCTGTCGGTCTTGGCGATCAGGCCGGCCTGCGAGGTCAGGCCGTTGGTCGTCGCATAGCCCGCCTGATCGGCATTGACCTTGATGGTCACCGGCACCCCGGCCAGGTGCCCCGGATCCTCACCCGCCGCGATCATGGTGTCGATGCGGCTGGCGGCGGCGAGAACCTCGTCCGGGCGATACTCCACCACGGCGTTGATCGCCGGGTTGACCGCCTCGAGGCGCTCGAGCGCGGCGGCGGCGACCTCGGTCGCGCTGACCGCCCCGCTGCGCACAAGCGCCGCGATCTGGGTTGCGGGAAGGCTCCAGAGCGGATCGGTCGGTGTCATGTGTCAGTCTTTCCTGTAAGCGCCGGTTTCGGGGAACAGCGGCTCTCCCTCCGCGACCGCGTCTGCCCAGGGGTGCCAGGGCTCGGCCATGCCCTCGTTGCGCGCGCCGAGGTGCCGCACCGCGCCGAGAGTGGTGAAATGGTTCGGGTGATCCATGCGCTCGGCCAGCACCACCGGGTATTTCGACGCCAGCGTCGCGATGATCTCGTCTCCGAGCCGGGCGTCGGCCACCACGGTCGGCGGCGCGGAGCTGTCGAAGCGCGGGGCCGCGATGGCGTCTTCGAGCGAGAAGCCGTAATCCGCAATGTGGATCAGCGCCTGGTAGACCGCGGGCAGGATCTTGCGCCCGCCCGAGCCACCGAGCGCGACCACGTCCTCGCCGGGGCCGCTCATCATCATCGGCGCGTAATTCGCCAGCGCCTTCTTGCCGGGCGCCAGCGCATTGACCCGGCCGGGGCGCGGGTCGAACCAGTTGACGCCGTTGTTGAGCAGGATCCCGGTCTGCGGCGAGACCACGCCGGAGCCGAAGAGCGACAGCAGCGTCTGGGTCAGCGAGACGGTCATGCCGTCACGGTCGACGACGCTGAAATGCGTCGTGCAGGAGGGCAGCCGGCGCTCTGCGCCGTCCCCCAGAACCGAAAAGCGATGCGACCAAGCGGCGTCGAGCGCATCGCAGGCGGCCAAGACATCCTCCGGGCTCGGTACTTCGGAGACCGGCTTGGCCCGCGCCGCGAGCGTGCGCAGGGCCAGCGCAACGGTTACGCCGCCATTGAGCTCGGGCACCAGGTGCAGGGTGTGATCGCGGTAGGGCTCGGAAGCCGCCTCGGCGTGCACCGCCTCGAACCCGGAGAGATCCTCTCGGGAGAGATAACCGCCAAGCGCCTGGACATCCTCGGCCAGCGCCTCGGCGATCGGCCCCTCATAGAGCGCCGACGGCCCCTGCTCGGCGATGGTCTTGAGCGTCGGGACGAGCGCCGGGTTGGTTATCCGCGCGACCTTGCCGCTCACCGCCGCGGGACTCGCCAGCGGCAGGCCGCCGGGCAGGAAAATCCCGGCGCAGGCCGGGTTGCGCGACAGCCGCGCCATGTCCTGCGCGATCCAGGCGGTGGTCTGCGCGTCGACGATGGGCCCGGCCTCGGCCAGCGCGATGGCGGGCGCCACCAGCTCCGCCCAGGGCAGCCGCCCGAAGCGTTCATGCGCCACCTGAAGCCCGCGCAGCAGCCCCGGGATGCAGATCGACTTCGCACCGATCACATTGCGATCCTTGAGCACGTTGGGCCAGCCGAAGAGATCCGCGTCCTTGCCCTCGACGAGTGGGAAATCCGTCGGATCGAGTGATGCCGGCGAGCGCGCACCCGCGTCGATCGCCGTCACTGCCTCTCCCAGCGGCTTGACCAGCATCGCGCCGACGCCGCCAAGACCGCTCATCCAGGGCTCGAGAACGCCAATGGCGAAGGAGACCGCGATGGCCGCGTCGACCGCGCTGCCGCCACGGGCGAGGATGTCGCTGCCGATCTGCGCCGCCTGCCGGTTCTGCGAGACGACGACACCGCCCTCGCTGCTTGTCGCGGGTTTGGATCGCAAGATCCGCCGCGAGAGGTTCGGGGAGCGGATGTCGGTGATGGTCTGTGTCATGGGTCTTCTCGTGCCAGTGTGTCGCGCGGCGCTCCGGTCCCGGTGCCACGCTGGTATTCGTCGATTGTCGCGGGAATGCCGCGCCTTGGCCCGGTCAGCCCGGTTCCGTCGCGCTTTGCTCTGCGACGGTCGGGCCGTTGGGCATCAGCCGAAGGTCCTCCGGCAGGTTACGCCATGTCCAGTCGGTTGCGCGCATCATCATCTCGCCCGGCGCCAGCGCGGTCAGGATCTCTCCGGCGATTGGCCGGAAATCGGCGCGGAAGTGGATCGCGCTCTTCACCACCACGATGTTCTCGGTTTCGGGCTCTATGCCAAGGAAGCGAAACATCTCGCGGTCCGCAAGCTGCGTGACCTGCGAGCCCACCGCGATGCGCACTCCGCCGATGCGCAGGCAGGCCGAGAGGCCGAGCTCCATGTTGCGCATGCCGTAATATGGGCCCGAGGTCCTGAGCCGGCCGTCGGAGACCGCGTCGACGGTGAACAGCGCCTCGAACGGGCTGTCGCCCTGTGCCGGCGAGCGTCCGCCAAGCGCCAGCCGGATCTCGGCGCCGACGCCCGCCGCGTGGGCGGCCCGCGCGGCCTCCGGATCGTGCAGGATGCCGAGGCAGGCGCCCTGCGCATTCTGCGCCACCAGCGCCCTCAGGAGCCCCGTCGTGTCGGAGCTGCCGCCGGCGCCGGGGTTGTCCTGCGCGTCGGCGATGATCACCGGGTGGATGCCCTCGGCGTTGAGCGACTTGGCCTGCGCCACCGCAGCCTCGGCCTCGTAGAGCGGCCCGCGGAAAGACTCCTCCGCTCCGAGCACCGCCGCGTTCATCGCGTCCGCCGCCGCGGCAGCCTGTTCAGGCGTCTCGCCATAGGCCCAGACCACCGGGCTGCAGCAGGCGATGTCGGCCGCCGGAAAGCCCATCGTGTAGGACACCGAGACCGCGCCTTCCGGCCCCTCGAGCGCCGCGACGCGCTCGTAGAGCCCCTTGGCAGGCGCGTCATCCGTCGATTGCCAGCAGATCGGCTTGAGATAGGGGATCCGGTGCATCGCCTTCTCGAAGGGGCGACCGTGCGCGACCCGGCGCTGGAGCAGCGCGTGCGCCCGGCGTCCGGTCTCGGACATGTCGACATGAGGGTAGGTGCGGAAGGCCAACAGCGCGTCGGACAGCGCGACCATGCGCTCCGAGACGTTGGCATGCAGGTCGAGGCTGACGATCACCGGGATGTCGTCGCCGGCGACCGCGCGCACCCGCTCGAGCAGGGTGCCTTCGCCGTCGGGCGCGTGCTCGGCCACCATCGCGCCGTGCAGGTCGAGAAAGATCGCGTCGGCGGGCAGCGCCGCACGGATGCCCTCGACGATCTCCCCGGCGAGGCGCTCGTAGGTGTCGCGCGTGACGAAGCCCGACGGGCAGGCGGCGGCCCAGAGCAGGGGCACGATCTCGTCGCCCTCGGCAGAGGCGGCCTCGATGAAGCCGGCCGCCGCCATGTTGACGCCGGGGCCCAGCTCGTCGAACAGCGCCTCGCCGCGGCAGAGCGGCGGATAGCCTCCGCCATGCGCAAAGGCGGTATCGTCGGCGCGGCTGGCGGCGAAGGTGTTGGTCTCGTGAAGGAAACCGGCGAGAAGGATCCGCATGGCGGGGCGCTCCTGAGGTTGTGTGCCGTGGTCAGGCCGGGGCCATGCCCGGCATCCCGGCAGCGGGACGGAAGTTCTGGAAATCCCAGTCGGGCGCCGGGGCCGCGTCGATCAACGCGCGGGTGTAATCGTGGCGCGGATTGGCGAGCACATCGCCCGCCGCCCCCTGCTCGACGATCCGGCCCTTCTGCATCACCACCACGGTGTTGCAGATCTGCGCCGCGACCCGCAGGTCATGGGTGATGAACAGGATCGAGACGCCGGTATTGGCGCGGATGTCCTCGAGCAGCCGCAGCACCTGCGCCTGCACCGTCACGTCGAGCGCCGAGACTGCCTCGTCCGCGATCAGCAGGTCGGGCTTCATCACCACGGCGCGCGCGATGGCGATGCGTTGGCGCTGGCCGCCGGAGAATTGGTGCGGGTAACGGTTCATCACCGAGGCCGGCATGTTGACCAGCTCGAGCGTCTCGCCCGCGCGGCGCCGCGCCTCGCCCTCGTCGATGCCGTAGTTGATCAGCCCTTCCATCAGCGATTGCCCGATGGTTCGCCGCGGGTTGAGCGAGCGGTAGGGATCCTGGAAGATGTATTGCACCTGTTTGCGCACGTCGCGCAGGCGGCGCATCGGCACGATGTCCTGCCCGTTCACCACGACCGCGCCCTGAGAGGGATCGGTCAGCCGCATGACGCAGCGCGCCACCGTCGACTTGCCCGAGCCGGATTCACCGATGATGCCGGTGATCTCGCCCTTATGAACGGTGAAGCTCACCTCCTGAGCCGCGAGCACCGAGTGATCGGAGATCAGCCCCTTCTTGCCGTAGCGCTTCACCAGCCCGACCACTTCGAGCACCTTCGGCTGCCCCGTCACCGGGCTGCGGCGCGGGATCAGGCTCGGCACCGACGAGACCAGCATCCGGGTGTAGTCCTGCTTCGGCGCGGTCAGGATCTCGTCGCGGGTTCCGGTCTCGACCAGCTCGCCACGGTTCATCACCACGATGCGGTCGGCGATCTCGGAGACCACCCCGAAATCGTGGGTGACGAAGACGACGGCGGTCTTTTCCTGCTCCTGGAGCTCCTTGATGAGGTGCAGGATCTGCTTCTGCGTGGTCACGTCGAGCGCCGTGGTGGGCTCGTCGGCCAGCAGCAGGCGCGGCCGCAGGATCAGCGCCATGGCGATCACGATGCGCTGGCGCTGGCCGCCGGAAAGCTCGTGCGGGAAGGCCTTGTAGATGCGGGTGACGTCGGGCAGGTGCACCCGCTCCATCATCTCGAGCACCTTCTTGCGGCGCTGAGCGGCGCTGTCCTTGGTGTGCAGCCGGAGCACCTCGTCGATCTGCTCGCCCACGGTCTTCACAGGGTTGAGCGCGGTCATCGGTTCCTGGAACACCATCGCCACGCCGGCCGCGCGCAGGGCGCGCATCCGCGCCGCGCTCACCTGCAGGACATCCTCGCCGTCGAGCAGGATGCGGCCCTTGCTCACCTGGAGGGCATCTTTCGGCAGCAGCCCCATCACCGCCATCGAGGTCACGGACTTGCCCGACCCGGACTCGCCCACCACGCAGACCGTCTCGCCCTCCTTCACGTCGAACGAGATGTCGCGCACGATCGGCTTGCGGCCCGCCGGGCGGGTGTCGATGGTCACGCCCTCGACAGAGAGGACGACGCGGGATTGGTTATCTGTCGTCATTGGCATCGGTCCTTCCGTCAGAGGCGCTTGGCCATGCGCGGGTCGAGCCGATCGCGCAGCACATCTCCCAGCATGTTCACGCTGAGCACGGTCAGCGACACCATCACGCCGGGATAGAGAATGAGTTCGGGCTTCACGAGGAAGTAGACCCGCCCGTCGGCCATCATGTTGCCCCAGGAGGGCGTCTCCGGCGGGACGCCGGCGCCGAGGAAGCTGAGGATCGATTCCGTCATGATCGCCGAGGCGAAGATGTAGGTGCCCTGCACCAGCAGCGGCGCGACGGTGTTGGGCAGCATGTGGCGCCAGACCATCTTGAGCGCGCCGGTGCCGAGCACCGAGGCGGCCTCGACATAGGGCTCGCTGCGCACCCCCATGATGACCGAGCGCACCATGCGGGCGACGCGCGGGATCTCGGGGATCGAGATCGCGATCAGCACGGTGGTCAGCGTCGCGCCCGAGATCGCCACGAGCGCGATCGCCAGCAGGATCCCCGGGATCGCCATGAGCCCGTCCATGAACCGCATGACGATGATGTCGGCCCAGCGGAAATAGCCGGTCAGCACGCCGAAGAAGATCCCGGCGGCCACCGCGATCACCACGGTGCCAGCTCCCACGGCGAGCGAGATGCGGGCGCCGTAGACGACGCGAGAATAGACGTCGCGCCCGTAGCTGTCGGTGCCGAGCCAATGCGCCGCCGAGCTGCCCTGCAGGCGCTGCGACGGATCGAGCTGCACCGGGTCGACCGTCCCGAGGAACGGCGCGAGGATCGCCATCGCCACGATCAGCACGACCACGGCGGCCGAGATGCGGGCCGGCCAGCTCGACAGGATCGCGCGGATCATGGCGGCAACGCCGCTGTCGTTCCGGGCCTCGGCCATGTCGGGCAGATCGAGCTCGGTCTGCGCCGGTTTCGAGGGGGCGGTGTCGGATGTCATGTCGTATCCAAGTCTGGGGGGCGCGCGAGCGCCCGTCGTTCGGGTCTGATCGGCCGGGGCGGAGACCGCCTGCCCGGCCGAGAAAGCCGCCTCAGTAGCGGATGCGCGGATCGAAGAAGCCGTAGAGCAGGTCGACCGCGAGGTTGATGAAGACGTAGATGGTCGAGAACAGCAGGATCACCGCCTGGATCACCGTGTAGTCGCGCGCCAGCACCGCCTCGAGCACCAGCCGCCCGAGTCCGGGGATGTTGAACACCGACTCGGTGACCACGACACCGCTGATCAGCATGGTGATCGACACCCCGATGATCGTGACGATCGGCACCGCGGCGTTGCGCAGCGCGTGGCCCGTCATCACCCCGCGCTCGGTCTGGCCCTTGGCGCGGGCGGTGCGGATGTAATCCTCGCCCATCACCTCGATCACGTTGGTGCGCACGATGCGCGCGATCAGGGCGATGTAGGGGAAGCTCAGCGCCACCGTGGGCAGCACCAGCCGCGACGCGAAGGCGCCGATCCCCTCGGAGAGCGGCTTGTAGCCCTGAACCGGGAACCAGCCGAGATAGCGGGCGAAGATCAGGATCATCACGTAGCCGATGATGAAGACCGGCACCGAGAAGCCCAGCACCGAGCCCGCCATCACCAGCCGGTCGAGCCACCTGCCCTGCTGCCACGCCGCGATCACGCCGAGCGGCAGCGCCACGGCCACCGCGAGCAGGATGGTGGTGAGCGACAGCGCGATGGTCGGCCCGAGCCGGTCGAGCACCAGCTCCGTCACCGCCTTGCCCGAGACCAGTGACACGCCGAAATCGCCGCGCGCGATATCCCCGAGCCAGAGGAAGAGCTGCTCGAGCAGGGGCCGGTTCAGCCCCATGCTCTCGCGCAGATCCTGCAGCTGCTCGGTGGTTGCGTTCGGGCCGGCGATCATCACCGCCGGATCACCCGGCGACAGGCGCAGCACCATGAAGACGATGACCGCCACCATGAACAGCACCGGGATCGCCGAGAGAACCCGTTTTACAACGAAGCCAAGCATCTCTGGCTCACTCTGCCTTCTCGACGTTCCAGAACACCGGGGCCTCGGCCTCGACCAGGCCGCTGAGCGCCGACGAGTAGGCGCTGGTGTTGTAGAACTCGCCCATCGGCACCATGACGCCGTTGTCGATCACCAGCTTGTCGATCTGCTGGGCGAAGCTCTTCTGCTCCTCGGGATCGGCGCTTTCGGCGATCTTCATGCGCAGCTCTTCGATCTCGGGCACGTCGGGCCAGCCGAACCACGCCGAGTCGCCGCCGGCGGCAACGCCGATGAAGCCGATCGGGCTGCCCACGTCCGGCAGCACGTTGGTGGTCGAGAACATGTTCCAGCCGCCCTCGGCGAGCGGCGCCTTGGAGGCGCGGCGGGCGACGACCGAGGCCCAGTCCATCGACATCATTTCGACCTCGAAGCCGGCGTTGCGCAGCTGCTGTGCGATGACCGGACCCTGCGGGTTGAGCATCAGCAGGTCGGTGGCGTGCATCAGCATGATCGGCGTGCCGTCATAGCCCTCGGCCTCGAGGATGGCCTTGGCCTCCTCCGGATGCGCCTCGATGATATCTTCGGCGCGGTAATCGTCGGCATAGATGCTGCCGCAGCCGAACACCGCCGCGCAGGCCGAGCCATTCGGCGAGCCCGCACCGACCTGGGCGTCGAGCAGCGGCTGCTGGCCGAGCGCCAGGAGCACCGCTTCGCGCATCTTCGGATTGTCGAAGGGCGGCAGGGTGTGGTTCATCCGCGCCAGGTTCTGGCTGCCCTGCTTCCGGACCACGCTGGTCTCGATGTCGGGGTTGCCCTCGATCACCGGCAGCAGGTCCGGCGGCACCTGCTCGACGAAATCGATCTCGCCGGACATCAGCGCGTTCATCGCGGTCATCGGGTCGGGCATGGTGGTCCAGACCACCTCGTCGACCTTGACCACCTTGCCGCCGGCCATGCCGTCGGAGGCCTCGTCGCGCGGCACGTAATCTTCGAACTTGGCGAAAGTCGCGCTCACGCCCGGGCGATAGGCGTCTTCCACGAACATGAACGGGCCGGAGCCGATGGTCGAGGTGATCGGCTCGCTGATCGGGGTCTCGGCGGCGGCCTTGGGCAGGATGAACGGCGCCAGGCCCGAAGGCTTCGACAGCGCGATCAGCGCGATGCCGGTCGGCTCGGCGAAGCTCAGCGTGAAGGTCTTGTCATCGACGACCGCCATCTCCGAGAGCAGCGAGGCCATCACCTGGCCGGTCTTGTCGACCTGGCTCCAGCGCGACAGGCTGGCAACGGCGTCTTCCGCGGTCACCGGGCTGCCATCGTGGAAGGTCAGGCCATCGCGCAGGGTGAAGGTGTAGATCTTGCCGTCATCGGAGACGTCCCAGCTTGCCATCTGCGGCTGCGGCGTGCCTTCGGAATCGCGCGCCAGAAGCGTGTCGTAGACCATGTAGCCGTAGTTGCGCAGGATGTAGGCGGTGCTGATCACCGGGTCCACCGCACGCAGCGGCGCATGCATGACGGCGGTGACGGTCTGGGCCTGGGCAGCGGTGCCGGAGACCCCGCCAAGCGCGAGAGCGAGCGCGATGGCGCTCACGAAGCCGGAGCGGCCATTTCGGGTGAACATTCGGAAACTCCCTGTTGTGATTTTTTGTTGCCGATGGACGATTGTCGACAATCGCCAAGACAAGCATAGGGAGAGATTTTTTCACCTGGCAATCTCAAATCCATCTAAGCGCCAGCTTTCTCCGGCAAAAAGCCGGAACACGCTTAAAAAGTAGAATTGCTATACTTTTCAGTCACTAACAGGCCAAATACAGCCCATAATATGTGCAAACACGATCTGCGGAGGGGCCGAGTTCCTCGCCCCACCCCTTTCGCTCCCGTTCTACCTCATTGAAGCGACCACCTGCACGCATGAAGCGAGAGGTCGCGCCGCTCAGATCGGCTCCACGCCGCACCATTCCGCGATGAAGAGCGCCATCGACTGCGTCGTGACCCGCAGCGACTCGAGGCTCACCGCCTCGTCGAACCCGTGGATGTTGCGCGCCGTGGGCCCGTAGCAGAGTGTCGGGATCTTGTTGTAGAGCGCGTAGACGCGGGCATCGAGATAGGCCGGGGTGACGGTGCCCTGCAGCTCGGAGCCGAAGGCGCCCCGGTGCGCCGACGCGAGGGTCGCCTCGGCATCGGAGCCCGGCGCGAGGACGTAGCCCTCGGCGTTGAAGCCGTTCTGGGTGAAGGCCGGCGGGTTCCGCGACAGGAACGGATCGGCGTCGGCGAAGCGCCTGGCGTGGTCCACGATCTCGGCGAGCTTGTCCTGTGCCGTTTCGCCCGGATAGATCGACACCCGGACCTGGAACCGGCACCAGGCCGGAACCGACGAGCCCCAGTCGCCCCCCTCGATGCGTCCGATGTTGAGATTGATCGGATGCTCCATACCGGCAAATTCGGGATGGTCGTCGCGGGCGTCGTTCCAGCGTTGCTCGACCTCGCGCAACGCCGCGATCAGCCGGTAGGCGGAATCGATAGCGTTGTTGCCGCTTCCCATCTCGCTGACATGGGTCGGGTGGCCGCGCACCAGCACCTCGAACCACAGCACCCCGACATTCGCCCGCGCGAGCCGCTCGCCTTCCGGCTCGGGGATCAGCGCAGCATCGGCGGTGTAGCCGCGCAGGAAGGTCTGCAGCGCCCCGTTGCCGGTGGATTCCTCCTCGACCACCGATTGCAGATAGACCGGCGCGGCCGGCTGCAGCCCAACCCGCCGCAGCGCCTCGAGCGCGAAGACATTGGCCGACGCGCCCGCCTTCATGTCGCCGGCGCCACGGCCATACATCCAGCCATCCTCGATCTCGCCGGCATAGGGATCCCGCGTCCACATCTCGCGCGGGCCAACCGGCACCACGTCGAGATGATGCTGAAGGATCAGCGACCGCCCGGTCTGGACCCGGGGATGGTGGATGCCGACGACGATCGGCGCCCGCGAATGGGCGTCGGAAAACGGCGCCCCGCCCTCGTGGGCGGTCAGCGCGGCCTCGTCCATCTCGAAACGATCCATCTTGAGACCGCGCCCCGCGAAATCCTCGTGGATGAAATCCTGGATCGCGAACTCCTCCCCGCGCTGCGAGCGGAACCCGACCAGCGTCTTGAGATAAGCGGTCTGCTCGGAGAAGGCCTCCGTCACGGAGCGCATCAGGTCTTCGCGTAGTGTGTCGTCCAGTGCCATCTTGGATCCTCGTCGGTTGCTGTCGGTCGAGGGCGCCGCGATAGGGGCCCTGCCCCGCGCGGCGGCCCGGGTCAGGCGCAGATCTCGGTCAGCACCTCTTCGGTGGCCGCAATCAGCCAGGCGACATCCGCCTCGGTAAAGACCAGCGGCGGACGGATCTTGAGGATGTTGCCATCGGGGCCGGTGGCCGAGATCAGCACGCGGCGGGCGCGCAGCGCATTGACGATGGCGCTTGCGGTGGCCGCGTCGGGTGTCTTTGCCGCACGATCCGAGACCAGCTCGACCCCGACATAGAGCCCCGCGCCACGCACGTCGCCGATGACGTCGAAACGCTCGGCCAGCTTGCGCATGCCATCCTGGATCTGCGCGCCGCGCAGCTTGGAATTCGCCTGCAGCTCTTCCTCGCGGATCACGTCGAACACTGCCTGCGCCGCCGCCATCGCCACGCCATTGCCGCCGAAAGTATTGAAATAGCGGGTATCCTTACCGAAACGCTCGACGATTTCCGGCACCAGCGCGATGCCGGCCACCGGGTAGCCGTTGCCCATCGGCTTGCCCATGCTGACGATATCGGGATCGACCCCGTGGCGCTGGTAGCCCCAGAACGCATCGCCCGAGCGCCCGAAGCCGCTCTGCACCTCGTCGGCGACGAACAGCCCGCCCGCCGCGCGGACCGCGTCCGCCACCGGGCCGAGCACGTCGGGCGTCGCGTAGATGCCATCGGAGGAGAACAGCGAGTCCGCGATGAAGGCCGCGAGCCCGTTGCCGTTGCGCTTGAGATGCCAGGCCTGCTCGGTCACCGCCTCGGCCATGCTCTGGCCCAGCGTGGCGGGATCCGCGCGGTAGCTGTCGGGCGCGGGAACGGTGCGCACCCAGGTGCCCAGCGGAGACGCCTCTCCCAGCGACGCCGAGAACCCGGCGGTGAGCTCGGAATTGCCGTGGTAGGCCTCGCGGGTGATGATGATGCCGTCATGCCCGGTGTAATGCTTGGCGATGCGCATCGCGAGGTCGTTGGCCTCGGAGCCGGTGCAGGTGAACATCATGTGCCCTTCTGCGGCGATGCGCCCGCCGAAGGTGGGCAGCATGGCCTCTGCGTAGTCGAGGATGCCTTCCTGGATGTAGCGGGTATGGGTGCAGAGGGTCTGCATCTGGCGGTGCACCGCCTCGATCACCCGAGGGTGGCAATGGCCGACCGAGACGACATTGTTGTAGGCGTCGAGATATTCCTGCCCCTGACTGTCGAAGAGCCGCGTGCCCGCGCCTTCGCGCAGCTCGACAGGATCCTGGTAGAACAGGCGGTAGGCCGGGCCGAGCAGCCGGGTGCGGCGCTCGATGGCCTCGCGCCGGAGCGGGTCGAGTGCGGCGAGGCTGTCGGGGTTGAAGGCGTTTACCATCTTGCCGCGGGCGGGAATTGAGGAAGACATGCGGATCCTTTCGGAAGGGGAGGCTGGACGCCGTCAGAGAAGAAGGTTGGAAAGCTGGTCGGGACTGCGCGCGAGGAACCAGTCGAGCTGGGCCCAGCCCTGCTCGGTGTTGCGCAGGATGTATGTCCGGTTCTCGGGGAAGCTGCGGGCCCGCCAGAGCGAGATCAGCGCCCGTGCGATGATCCGCCCGAGGATGAGATGCGGCAGAAGCGAGAGCTCCTCCTCGGTGAGATCGGCGATTTCGAGATAGCCCGCCAGAAGCTCCTTCGGCGCGGCCAGCAGGTCCTCGACCGGGTTCTGAGCGGCATCGCGCGGCAGTTGGTTGAGCATCGCGGTCGAGAGGTCCACCGCGATCGCGGTCTCGACGGTATCGCCGAAATCAATGACACCGGCGACCTTCGGCACGGGGCCGCGCTCGAGCAGCAGGTTGGAACTGCTGAAATCATTGTGCAGCACCTGGCAGCGCAGCGCGCGGATGCGCGGCATCTGCTCGAGGTAGCGCGCGAAGGCCAGCTCGAGCTGCGCTTTCCGGCGCGGGTCCTCGATATCGTCGAGCAGCATGGCAAGCTCGGGCAGATGACGCACGTCCCAGGGCGAGACCCGGCGCGCGGCCGGGTGCTCGAAGCCTTCCAGCGCCCGCCGCAACCGCGCCCCGACGCGCCCGACCTCGCGCAGCTCCGCGGTGTCGGGCCGGAAGCTGTCGAGCAGCACGCCGTCGAGATAGCTCATCAGGCGCACCCGGCGGGTCGCGCCCGAGCCATCGGTGATCTCGGGCAGCAGCGCGCCGGCGCTTGTGGCGAAGACGCGCGGCACCGGCAATCTCGGGTCGGCCGTCTCGAGATGGCGCAGGACGGCCACCTGCAAGTCGATCTCCTCCAAGCTCTCGCCCGGGTTGGCGATCTTGAGCACGTATTGCGCGCCCTCCGCCGAGGTCAGCCGGAAGGTATCGTCCTTCTCGGTCGCAAAGCGCCTCAGCTCGCCCTCGAGACCGTAGAGGTCGCGCGCCACGGCTGCGCCCTCCTCGGCTGACATCGAGTGGAACGGGGTCGACAGGGCGCCGATTTCGATGGCGCAGCTCGCGCGGTTCTGAACGGTCATCTATCCTCTTGGCGGTGAGACGGATGAAAAGGGCGGATCACGCGGTCAGCCCTCGAGGGTCATGAACAGCCCGGCCAGAAGGCGGGTCCGCGGCACGATGCTGTCGATGTCGATATACTCCTCGAGCGTGTGCAGCCCGGCCCCCGCGACGCCGAGCGAACAGAGGGAGGGGATGCGCAGCGCGCCGGAGAAATTCGCGTCGGAGCCGCCGCCCGAGGAGACGTAGGGCAGATCCATTCCGATCTCAGCGGCGAGCCCCTTGGCAATTTCATAGAGCGCCATCGTCTCGGGCTGCTCGTTTTCCCAGACCGGACGCAGGACCGTGGTTTCGACGGTGAAGGCGACACCGTTGCGCTCGCCGGCGAGCGCCAGCATCTTTGCGACACCGGCATCGAGATCGGCCTGCTTCTTGGCCATTGACAGGACCTGCGCCCGCGCGAAGCTCGGCACGCAGTTGACCCATTGCCCGGAGGTGACGTCATTGACCGAGAAGGTGCAGTCTTCGGTGGTCATCTCTTCGATCTCGAGGATCCGGCGCGCCAGTTCGCGCACCGCCGACACCCCGCCCTTCACATCCGCACCCGCATGGCTCGGCTTGCCCGAGCAGGTGATCTCGTAGCGCGCGATGGCATAGCGCCCGGTGGTGACGGCATTGCCCGCATGGGCCGGCTCGGGGCACAGGAAGTAGCGGTTTGCCCGCGCCTCAGCCTCGATCAGCTCGCGCGTCGCGGGCGAGCCGATCTCCTCGTCCGGGGTGAAGAGGAAGGTCACCGGAAGCGGCGTCCGCAGGCCGCTGGCAGCGATCTTGCGCATCGCTTCGAGGGCAATGTAATTGCCCGATTTCATGTCCATGATGCCGGGCCCGAAGGCACGCCCGCCTTCGATGCGAAACGGGTTCTTGGCCAGCGTGCCCACCGGGTGCACCGTGTCCATGTGCCCCGACACGAGAATTCCGGGCTGGCCCTGATCCGGGTGCGGCATCCGGGCCCGCACCGAGGGGCCGCACCCCATGCGCCCCGGGATGATCTCGATCGAAGCACCGATCGCGGCACACTCATAGGCCACGAGATCCATCATCTGCGCCAGCGCCGCCGCATCATAGCTCGGGCTCTCGCATTCGATCCAGGGCTTGAGCCCGGCGACGATCGCATCGGCGTTGAAATCGAGTTCGGGGAGCATCAGGACGGTCCTTTCTGACGGTGCCGCGGTTCGGCCCGGTAAGTCTGCATCACCGGCCGCAGATCAGCTGCCGGCGGTCGCGCTCCCCTCCCCGGCGCCGGCACAGCCGGACGCAGCTCCTCGGACGCGGCCTGCCCCTTAAAGATGACAAATGCCGATTGTCGTCAATCCTGACTCGCGGTCTTTTCCCTCCCCTGTCGCGAGAAAGCGCCGCTGCGCCGAATGGAGTGGCACAGGGAATCCTTACATGGCGGGGAGCGGCGGTAAGGAGGGGGCAGAAGAAGATCAGCAGGATCATGGGCGCGCGGCGGCACCTTCGAGCGCGGTATCGTCTGCCTGCCCGTGGCGGGCCTTTGCTTTGCTTCTGCGTTTGGCCCCAGCCAAACGCCTTTGCCGGTCTGCCCGAAGACGCGCAGGGCAATCATACGCAGCGGACACGCCGCGGCACCGGCGTGGCACCGCGGCGTCCGGGAAAATCCTCTACATCAGGCTCGGCAGCCAGAGCGAGAGCTGCGGCAGCGCCACCAACAGGCCGAGCGTCGCCAGCATGGCGAACCAGAACGGGATCACGCCCCAGAAGATCTCGCTCAGCGGCACGTTGCGCGCCACCGACTTGACGATGAACACGTTGATCCCGACCGGCGGCGAGATCAGCCCCATCTCGAGCGTCAGCACCACCAGCACCCCGAACCAGATCGGATCGATGCCGAGCGACAGGATCACCGGCATGAAGATCGGCAGGGTCAGCACCAGCATCGCGAGCCCCTCGAGGAAGCATCCGAGCACGAGGTAGATCGCGAGGATCAGGATCAGCGTGCCATAGGTGCCGAGATCGAAGGCGACGAGCATCCGGCTGACCTCGGCCGGCAGGTGGCTCAGCGCGATGAACGGGTTGATCAGATGCGCCGCCATCAGGATCAGCATTACCGAGGCGGTGGTGGTGACGCTGCTGCGCGCCGCCTGCCAGAAGCTGCGCAGATCGAGTGTCCGGCTGAACGCGCCGATGGCGATGACCAGTGCCGCGCCGACGCCCGCGGCTTCGGTGGGGGAGAACACGCCGGTATAGATGCCGCCGATGGTCAGCAGGATCACCACGAGGATCGGGATCGCCCCGAGAAACGCCCGGCCCTTCTCCGACAGCGTGGTGGACGGGCCTTTCGGTCCCAGCGCCGGCTTGAGGGCGCAAAGCAGCAGCACGGTCAGCAGGAACAGCGTCAGCAGCAGGATGCCGGGAATGACCCCCGCCATGAACAGCCGGCCGATGCTCTGCTCGGTCAGGATGGCGTAGATCACGAAGCCGGTGGAGGGCGGAATCAGGATGCCCAGCGTGCCGCCCGCCGCCACCACGCCGGTGGAGAGGCGCGGGCTGTAGTTGAAGCGGTCCATCTCGGCCAGCGCGGTGCGGCCCATGGTCAGCGCCGAGGCAACCGAGGAGCCCGAGAGCGCCGCGAAGCCGCCGCAGCCGATCACCGTCGCCGCCGCGAGCCCGCCGCGCACCTGCCCGATGGTGGCATAGGCGGCTTCGTAGAGCCGCCGGCTCATGCCGGTGACGCTCGCCACGTTGCCCATCAGGATGAACAGCGGCACCACGATGAGCTCGGAATTGGAGGCCAGCGCGAAGGTTTCGGAAGCCAAGAGGCCGGTGGCGGCCTGAAGCCCGTTTAGGATCCAGATGCCGACGAAGCCTACGGTGAACATGGCGAAGGCCACCGGGATGCGCAGCAGCAGCAGGGCAAGCAGCAGCACGAAGCCGGCGCTGCCGATCAGAACCGGGCTCATGATGCCTCTTGCTCCGGATGGGGGCGGCGCGGGCTGATCAGCGCGCGCAGGATCAGCGCAAGCGCGGCGACCAGCGACAGCGCGCAGAGCGCGTATTGGAACCACGCGGTCGGCAGCCGCAGCAGGTTGGTCGAGAGGTTCAGCATCTGGCTCAGCTGGGCGCTCTTGAAGACGGTATAGGCGATCACCACGAAGATCGTCGCGCCAAGCAGGCCCGCGGCCAGATCGATGGCGCGGTTGAGGCGCGGCGAAAAGCGCGGCTCGAGGATGTCGACAACGATGTGCCCGTCCTCGCGGCCACAGAGCGCCATGCCACCGAACACCACGACAACCATCGTCATCATCACCAGATCCTGCGCACCGTAGAGCGGCATGCCGAAATTGCGCCCGATCACATCAATGACGATCACCGCCACTACGAAGAGCAGCCCCAGCGTGCCGATGATCGCGGAGAGGCTGATCAGCCCCTCCGCAAACCTGTGCAGGGCGCGCATCACTGGCCCTGGATCGCGGCCAGCGCCGCTTCGCCGCCGACCTCGGCAACATAGGCGTCGGTCACCTCGGCGAGCGCGTCGTCGAAGGCCTTGCTCGCGGCTTCGTCGAGATCGTTGACGGTGATCGCGTCCGAGCTGCGGGCCTCCTCGAGCGCCTTGTCGGCGGTGGCGACCCAGGCCTCCTCGGTCATCTTCGAGATCGGCTCGCCCTTGACCGCGTCGAGCGCCGCGCGTGCCTCGTCGGAGAGCCCGTCATAGACGCCCTTGTTCATCACCGTGAAGAAGGTCAGCCGGCCAAGGTTGGGCCCGGTGGTGACGGAGCTGACGACCTCGTTGAGCTTGAAGTCCGACAAAACCGAGGCGCCGCTGACCAGCCCGTCGATCAGGCCGGTCTGCAGGCCGTTATAGACCTGCGTCATCGGTAGCTGCACCGGCGTCGCGCCGAGCGCTTCCATCGCCTCGGCGGCGATCGAGCCGGCAACGCGGATCTTCAGGCCGCTGAGATCCTCGGGGCTCAGCACCTCGCGCTCCTTCATCATCAGCACGTTGGGCTCGGCGCCCCAGAGCGCGATCGCCTCGGTCATCGGGAACTCGCCCTTTAGCTCGCCCTCGAAGGCGCGCCAGAGCGCGGCGTAGCCCGGCTCCTCGAGAGGCAGCGCGCCCGGCAGCTCGACGATCAGCGTCTTGGGGAATTGCGACGAGGTGTAGCCCGGCAGGCCCCAGCCCATGTCGGCGGTGCCCTGCACGATGCGCACATACTGGTCCGCGGGCCCTGCACCGAGCTCGCCGCCGTGGAAGGCGCGCAGGCTCGCGCCCTCTGCCGTGCCCTCGGCCAGCGCGCTGGCGAGCGGCTCGATCTGCGCCTCGGTGATGGTGTGGAACGGCGGCGCCCAGTTGGCGTATTTCAGCTCCTGCGCCTGCGCCGAGACCGCAAGGCTCGCGGCCAGCGCCGCGCCCAGGGTGAGTGACGTGATCTTCATGGTTCTCCTCCCGTTTGAACCCTCTTCAAAAGCCTGTGCCGCCCGGCGGGGCGGCGCAAGCCAAACTCCTCGTCAGGCGGCAATCGCCTCCTTGAGCGCGGCGAAATCGGCCGATCCGCCCGGCCCCAGCAGCTTGCGCGCCTTCATGTGGACCCGTGCATTATTGACCGTTTCGACCGCGGCGAGCCCAGCCGCATCGAACCGCGCAACGAGCCCCTCCGAGACAACCTCCTCCGTCGCCCCCGGCCCGGCGAAGCCCGCGATCTGCAGTTTCTGGTCGCCCTGATCGGACCAGAACCACGGCAGCGCCTGGTAATCCGGGCACGCCCCCTTGGCGATGCGCGTGGCGATCAGCCTGGCGTGGTCGGTGGCGGCCTGAACGCTTTCCAGCCGCACCATCGCGCCGCTGCGCGGATCGGGGAAGCAAGCGCAATCGCCGAGCGCCGAGATCGCCGGGTCCGAGCTTTGCAGCTGCGCATCGACCGAGATGCCGTTGCCGGTCTCGAGCCCGGCGGCCTCGGCGAGCTCGGTATTGGGTCGCACCCCGGCGGCGAGCAGCACGAAATCGGCATCGACCCGCGCGCCGTCATCAAGGCTGACGCCGGTCGCGTCGACCCCGATGGCGGCGCGTCCGAGATGCAAAGCGACGCCTCGCGCGCGGTGCCAGTCTTCGAAATGCCGCGATATGGCCGGAGACACCGCCCGCGCCATCAGGCGCGGCGCCGCCTCGATGACGCTGACCTCGTGGCCGAGCTTGCGCGCCACCGCGGCGAACTCGAGCCCGATGAAGCCGCCCCCGATCACCGCGATGCGGCGCGGGCCGGCCAGCGCCTCACGCAGCCGGGCGGCATCGTCGAGCGTGCGCAGGTCGCAGGCGAGCTCCAGCCCGTCGATGGGCGGGCGCAGGTTGCGGGTGCCGGTGGCGAGGATGAGATGATCGTAGCCCAGTCGCCGGTCGGCCCCGGCCCCATCGAGCCGGACCTCGCCCGCGGCGCGGTCGATCTCAAGCACGCTGCTGCCGGGCAGGTACTCAACCTGCTTGCTCTCAAAGAAGCTCGCAGGCCGCAGCACCAGCGCCTCGGCCTTGCCGTCCTGCAGGTAGGCTTTGGAGAGCGGCGGGCGCTGGTAGGGCAGCCCGGGCTCGGCCCCGATCAGGGTGATCGCGCCGTCGAAACCGTTCTGGCGCAGGCTGATCGCGGCCTGAAGTCCGCCCTGCCCCGCTCCGACGATGACGACGCGCTCGGGGCTCACAATTGCTCCTCCGGCAGGTGCACCACCAACCCGTCGAGCGACGGGTCGAGCTTGATCTGGCAGGACAGGCGCGAGCGCTCGGTAACCTCGGAGGCGGCGCCCTCGAGCATCTCGTCCTCGTCGTCCGAGCGCGCGCCGGTCTTCGCCTCCCATGCCTCGTCGACATAGCAGTGACAGGTGGCGCACATCATCGAGCCGCCGCATTCCCCGACGATGCCCTCGACATCGTTCGACACCGCGGCCTGCATCACGCTGGTGCCCTCCTCGGCCTCGATCACCGTCTCGGTCCCGTCATGGGCGACATAGGTCACCTTGATCATCGTGCTCTCCTCCTCGAATGTCGTGGCGCTGCCGGGCTCAGTTGAGCACCACCGGCAGGTTGATCGGCCCGCGGAAGCCGAAGCCCTTCCAAACGACCTCGTCCGGGTTCGGCAGGGTCATGTCGGGGAAGCGGTCGAACAGCATCGGCAGGATGATCTTGCCGACCGTGCGCCGCGCCACATGCGCGCCCGCGCAATGGTGCGGGCCGTTGCCGAAGGCCTGATGCGGGTTCTTGTCGCGGAACACGAAGAACGACTCGCCGTCCTCGTAGAGTTCCTCGTCGCGGTTGGCCGAGGCCTGGATCGTCATCACCGTGTCGCCCTTGGGGATCTCGAAGCCGCCAAGCTCGGTATCCTCGGTGACCAACCGCGAGCTCGCCTGGATCGGCGCCACCCAGCGGATGCCCTCCTCGAAGGCCTTGTCCCAGGCATCCTGCGCGCGGACCTCGGCAAGCTGATCGGGATTGGTCAGAAGCCCGTAGAGGATCGTCGCCAGCGCATCGCGCGGCTCGTTGATGCCGCCGCCGATGGCGATCTTGATATTGGCGTGGATCTGGCTCATCGGGATCGGATCCTCGGCGGTCAGCATCAGCGCATAGGCGGAGCCATCGGGCTCGGCACGGCGGATCGGCTCGAGTTCGGCGAAGAGCGCGTCCATCTCGTCATTGGCAGCGTCGGAGGCCGCGAAGGGCTCCGGCTTCCAGCCGAAATTGCCCGCGCCGTCGATCAGCAGCTGCGACCAGCGCATCATCTGCTCGTCGCTGGCCTCGGGGATGCCGAGGATATGCGCGAGGATGCGCGCCGCCAGCGGGCCGCAGAGATCGGTGAAGAGATCCACCGTCTCGCCACGCGGCAACCGGGCGATGTACTCCTCGGAGAGCTGCGCGTAGAGCGGCCCCCAGTCGGCCTTGATCCGCTTGGGCGTCAGCGCCTTGGAGATCGCCTTGCGCTCGACGAAATGCTCCTTGCCATCCTTGCGCATCAGCGTGTGCGCCCGGAAGGCCGGCTTCATCGGGGTCTTCGGATCATCGCTGCTGAACAGCTCGGGATTGTCCTTGACCGCCTTGGTCAGCGCCGCCTTCGTCAGCAGCGTGCGACCCGTGGAGGCGACGCGGAGCACAGGGCTCTCGGCGCGCAGACGGCGGTAGATCGGATAGGGATCCGAACTCAGTTGATCGAGCGTGATCGCCTCGTCAAGCGGTGCCAGTGCCATGAACTCCTCCCAAAGCTCTCCTCTGCGGGCACTCTATGAAACAGCGGCCTTGCCAAGCAATGCGATGGAATGATTACCTGCCATCGAAAAATTCGATGAATACCCAGCCGATCCCCAGCCAACGCGAGGTCATCACATGGCGCAACCCAACGCCGATCCGTCCAGCATCGACTTCGCCGCGCTGAACCTCCTCCGCGTGGTGCACGAACTGGGCTCGTTCACCGCCGCTGCCGAGAAGCTCAACATCAACCAGTCCGCCGTCAGCTACACCATCGCCAAGCTGCGGGCCTGCTTCCACGACCCGCTCTTCGTACGCGAGGGCGGGCGGCAGGTCTCGACCGATCGCTGCGAGGAGATCCTCGCGCGCTCACTGCAGATGCTCGGGATGCTCGACGAGATGCTGCAACCCGATGCCTTCGATCCCGGCAGTGCGACGCAGAACGTCACCATCGCCTGCAACTACTACGAGCGCGTGCTGCTGATCCCGGCGCTGGTCAGCGCGATCCGGCGCGAGGCGCCGGGGATGACCGTCAAGGTCATCAACGCACTCGGCGACGGGCACCTGCGGCTGCTCAATCGCGAGGCCGATGTTCTGGTGGGGCCGTTCGCGCGCTCCGAATCCGGTTTTCACTCGCGCCGGCTCTATGCAGAGGAATATGCCTGCCTGATGGATGCTGCCCACCCGCTGGCCGATACCGCGCTCGACATCGACAGCTACCTCGGGCTCAATCACGTGCTGATCGATTACGGCGGCGGCTGGCAATCCGCCTATCTGCGCGAGCTCGAGGCAGCGGGGCACCGGATCGCGCCGGTGGTAATCGCGCCGAGCCCCGCCGGGCTCGCGACGCTGATCGTCGAGTCCGATCTGGTGGCGACGGTGCCGCGACGGCTCGGCGAGTGGAATTCCGACCGGCTCAAGATCGCAGACTGCCCGTTCCCGGGGCGCTTCGACGTGTCGCTGGTCTGGGCTGCGCACACCAATGCCTCGGCGATGCACCGCTGGCTCCGTGAACTGATCTGGCGCATCTCGCGCCCCTAGGGGCGCGGACGGGGCGGCGCCATCGGCACGGAACCGACGCGCGCAAGGGCCGCCGCGCTCTGTGCCGGGCGCTTTCTGCCCGGCAACTCGGCGCAGGCCGATGCAGAGCCGCAGCGCAGCAAGAATGCAGTTGCACCCGTGGGTTCAGCTGGGTCATGGTCCGATCATTGGGCAAGGCGAGCAGCATTCAGATGACCGAAGAGAGTTTTCAAAACGGGCGACGTGTCGCCATTATCCACTATTGGCTGGTCGGCATGCGCGGCGGCGAGAAGGTCATCGAGGCGCTGTGCCGGATGTTCCCGGAGGCCGATATCTTCACCCATGTCGCCGATCCCTCGAACCTCTCTGACACGCTCAACCGGCACCGCATCATCCAGACGCGCATCGGACGGCTGCCGATGGCCAAGCGCATGTACCAGCGCTACCTGCCGCTGATGCCGCGCGCGCTCGAGGAGATCGACCTGACGGGCTACGATCTCGTCATCTCCTCCGAGTCCGGCCCCGCGAAAGGGGTCATCGCGCCGCCGGACGCGCCGCACCTGTGCTATTGCCACTCGCCGATGCGTTACCTCTGGGATCAGTATCACGTCTACCGCAACGGCGCCGGGCGCCTGACCCAGCTGATGATGCCGCCGCTGGCCCATTCGCTGCGGCAATGGGACGTCACCAGCGCGGCGCGGGTCGACGGCTTCGCCGCCAACTCGAACTTCGTCGCCGCGCGCATCAACAAATACTGGCGCCGCGAGGCCGACGTGGTGGCGCCGCCGGTGGCTGTCGAGGATTTCGCGCCGGCCACTCCGTCCGATCTCGGCGATTTCTACCTCTGGGCCGGAGAGCTTGCGCCCTACAAGCGCCCCGACCTTGCGGTCGAGGCCTTCCGCAAGCTCGACCTGCCGCTGGTGGTGATCGGCGGGCCTGACAAGGCGGTGGAGCAGCTCAAGTCTCAGGCCGGCCCGAAGACACGGTTTCTCGGCAAGGCGCCGTTCCCGGTGCTCAAGGAGCACATGGCGCGCTGCAAGGCGCTGATCTTCCCCGGCGAGGAGGATTTCGGCATCGTTCCGGTCGAGGTCATGGCCTCGGGCCGCCCGGTGATCGCCTATGGGCGCGGCGGCATTCTCGATACGGTGATCGACGGCGAGACCGGACTGTTCTTCAAGGATCAGAGCCTCGAGGCCCTGATCGACGCGGTCGAGCGTTTCGAGGCATCGGGCCTGGCAAAGGCGGGGCCGGAGGCATGCGTGGCGCGGGCGCAGGATTTCAGCGAGGCGAAATTCCGGGCCGGGATCGCCGCGAGCCTGGCCAGGATCGGAGCCTGACGGCGCGCTAGTCGAAGGCGCGGAGACGCGGCGGCCGCAGGCAGGCGAAAAGCAGCAGCAGCGCGCCGCCGAAGGCGGAGTAGAGCGGCAGCGCCCACAGGCCGGCCCAGTTGAATGTGACGATGACCCATGCGGTCAGGATCGCCGATCCGCCCATGGCGATCAGCATCGAGCCCACCGGCATCCCTGCCTCGACGGCCCAGCCCTCCTCGCCATGCGCCGTTGCACACCTGCTCTCGGCGGTCGCGCCGAGCCTCCTCCGATCAAACCCCATCGCACCTACGAACCCTGATTTCTCCTCCAAGGAAAGTCTACGTCACGATTCGCGCTCGGAACAGGAATTTGTTTCCGGAATCTTCACAATCCTCGCATTTTGCGAAAATCATCTCCGATAACTTCTAGACGATGTTCAAACGCTAGGCAGCGGCGGCGCGGAAGACCCGCGCCCCGCCCTCCCGCTAGTCGGCGCTCTTGCTGACGGTAAACCGGTAGCTCGTCACATCGCCCTTCGGGCTGCCGTTCGGGCCGACAGCCAGCTCGATGGCCTCCCCCGCGGCAAGCTCGAGCCCGGCCAGTTCCAGCTCGACCGGGTCGGTGCCGCTGGCCTCGTAGAGCACCTCCTCCCCGCGCGTGACACGCAGGCTGACCCCGTCTTCGCTGCGCCGGTTCACCGAAAGCGATCCGGTCAGGTCGACCCGTCCGGCCTCGGCGGCGACGTAGCGATGCACGATCTCGATCGGCTCGCCGCCGCGCATCCCGGGCACGAGGGTCTCGGCCGTGAGCCGCACCAGCGGAATATTTTCGACGCCGCGATAGGGGAACCACGGCGTGCTCGGGGCCTGCTGACCGGGGAGCGTCACCAGGGGCAGCGCGCGCGTGCCTCGGCGGGCGAAGCGTTCGAACCCATCCCCCTCGGCGCGCGGCTCGTCGGCCTCGGGATAGGCAAACTGGTGGAAGCTGTCGGCCACGAGGCGGGTCTCGCCCAGCGTCACCTTGGAGGCGATGTCGGGCGCCACCAAGACCAGCGGTTCGGCCTCCGACAGCGCCGTGCCCGCATCGACTTCCGCGCCCTCGGCGTCGAACACCGCGACGTCCGGTCCGAGCTGCACCTCGCGCGGTGCGCCCCAGAGCACCAGCACATCCTCCCCGAACTGGCATCCGTAGCCGAAGGTATCCGGGGCGGCATCGCTGACCGGGCGCCCCTCCATCCGCGCGGCGATCTGCCGAAAGGCGCGGCCGGCGGGGGTGATGCGCCCCTCCTTGGTGAACAGCGGCACCATGTCATCGTTGCGGACATTGAGCGGATACCAGGCCGCACGGGTGACGCCACCAAGGGCGAACTGGCAGTAGTTGCGCAGGAAATGCGAGGCCGCGCGGCCGGGATCCGGCTCCCCGAACTCGGTGACCTCGATCGGCAGATCGGTCGCATCCGGGTGCCGCCTGAGCACCGCCGCCTGCCGGACGAACTGCTCCGCCGGCGTCGTGTAGGGGTGGATCGCAAGGCTGTCGAGCCACTCGGCACCGCCGGCATCGAGGACCTCCCAGAGGTAGCCGGCGGCCATCGAATGCGTGGCGCCACCCGAGATCCGGACATCGGGGCGCACCGCCCGCGCCGCCTCGGCGACCGAGGCGAGGATCGGGACATAGGCCCGGGCGCGCTCTCCGGGCGTCATGTCCCGCAGCGGACCCTTCACGAAATTGACGCCGTTGAACTCGTTGCCGACCTCGATGCTCTCGATGCCCGGGTAGGTTTCGAGCACCTGCGCCGCGAAGGCGCCCATCGCCGCAATGCCCTCAGGCGTATGCGGGGTGTTGCCGTTGTCGTAGAGCGGGTTGCCCCAGTTCAGCACCACGGTGACCTCGGCGCCCTTTGCGCCGATCGCCTCGGGAAAGCTCAGCCGCGGGCCGTCGAACCCGTAGACCGCCGGGGATTTCTCGGCGCGCGACCAGTTCATGCCGTCCCTGAAATCCTCGACGCCGAGCGACACCGCCAGATCGATCACGCCCGGCTGCCGGCCCTGCGAGAAGTTCGACGCGGCCGAGAGGCGCGGGCCGACCGGCTCGGCAAGGCCCGCCCCGGCAAGGCAGGTGATGCACGCGGCCAGGCTGGCGGCAGAGAGCGCATGAGGAAATCGCATCGGGTTTCTCCGGTGAAAACAGATCGGTACGTTCGTTACTGTGACACGTCGCCCGGGTATTTCCAGCGCGCGCAACCACAACTTGTCGTCAGTGCCGCCAAAAGCGGAATCTGACGGCGACATCGCTGCATCGCGGCAGGAATTTTCTGCACCGCACTCACATTCGGCGTTGACGGCCCGGGCGCAGACGCAATGATCGGGTGCATTGAGACTTTGTATTGGTGGAACGATCTTGGCACAGGCCCCTGACGCGACCCGCGCACCCCGCATCGCGGTGATCATCTGCTCCGTTGGACGCGCCGACTGCGTCCGTGAGCTGGTGCCACATCTTCAGACCCAGTCCCGCCCGGCCGACCGGGTGCTCTTCGTCGTCACGAAGCCGGAAGACGTCGGCTTCGACCCGGCGCCGATGTTTGCCGCGCCGACCGTGGCGGAGACCGTGATCTCGCCGAAGGGGCTTCCCCGGCAGCGAAATGCCGGGCTCGACAAGATCGCGGGCGATTGCGACATCGTGGTGTTCTACGACGATGACTTCGTGCCCTCGCGCGATGCGCTGGCAGGCATCGAGGCGGCATTTGCGCGCTGGCCCGAGGTCAACGGCATGACCGGTCACCTCATCGCCGACGGGATCAACGAACCCGGCTACACCGACGCCGAGGCGGCCAGCCTCGTGGCGAGCTACGACGCCGCCGAGCACGGCACTCCGAAGATCCTGCGCGAAGGTCTGGCCGGGCTCTACGGCTGCAACATGGCCTATCGCATGGCCGGGATCGGAGACGCCCGGTTCGACGAGTCGCTGCCGCTCTATGCCTGGCAGGAAGACATCGATTTCGCCGCCCGCATTCCCGGCGGCCGGATCAAGACCGACGCGTTCGCCGGGGTCCACCGCGGCGCCAAGTCCGGCCGCGAGACCTCTGGGCGCAAGCTCGGCTACAGCCAGCTGGCCAATCCCTGGTATCTCTGGCGCAAGGGCACGATGCGCGCCGGCTTCGCCGCGAAGCTCGCCTTCCGCAACCTCGCCGCCAACCACGTCAAAATGTTCCGCCCCGAACCCTGGATCGACCGCGGTGCCCGCGCCAGCGGCAACTGGCTGGCGCTGGCGCATATCCTGACCGCGCGCGCCCGCCCCGACCGCATTCTCGATCTCTGAATTTCCCTCCTGCGAGTACCCCCAGATGACCATGACCGACAAGATTGCCGCCGCCATCGAGACACCGCCGCAAGATCCGGCGTCGCGCGCCCTGATGCCCAATCTCTTCGTCATCGGCGCCTCGAAATCCGGCTCCAGCGCCCTGCACGCCTATCTCAAGCCGCATCCCGGGATCTGCATGAGCCGCGAGAAGGAGCCCTGCTTCTTCGTCGACCAGTCGGAGCTCGAAGAGGCCTGGCCGATCATGGCCCGTCAGCCCTGCTCGCATGAGTGGCCGGACTATCTCGCGCTCTGGCAGGGCGGCGAGAGCGCAGCCTATCGCGGCGAGGGCTCGGTCTATTATTCCCAGACCCCGCATCGCTCCGGCGTGCCGGCGCGGGTTGCCGCGGCCTGCCCCGACGCGCGCATCATCTACACGGTGCGCGAGCCGGTGTCGCGGGCGGTGGCGCATTACTGGCAGCGCTTCAAGGAATTCCAGGAGCCCCTGCCCCTCGACCGGGCGGTCCGCGAGAACGCGCTCTACCGCGACAGCTCCGATTACGCGCTGCAACTCGGCGCCTGGCTCGAGCATTTCGACCGCTCCCAGATCCACGTGATCGTGGCCGAGGACCTGCGCAGCCGCCGCCGCGAGGTGCTGGCCGAGACCATCGCCTGGCTCGGCCTCGAGTCCTATGACTACGACGAGAGCGAGATCACCGACGTCCACAAGTCCCCGCCGACCTCGCGCAAGGAACGCTTCCCGATGGTCGCGGCGGTGCGCAACTCCGGCGCCTGGGCGGCGGTGCGCCGGCACCTTCCGAAGAGCATGGTCGACCGGCTGCGCAAGTCGGCCACCGTGGAGTTCGACAAGAAGGATGTCGACGAGACCGCGGCCCGTGCCTGGCTCTCCGAGTATCTCGCCCCGAAGATCCCCGCCTTCGAGGAGATGCTCGGCCGCGAGATCCCGGCCTGGCGCAAGTAAGCGCGCCGGCAGTGTCCCGAAGCCTCAGCCCTGCGCCGCGAAGAGCGCCCGCAGTGCGAGATCACGCGAGCGGGCGTTGGCATGACGTGCAATCAGCTCGCTGCGCAACGAACGCACGGTTAACCAAAACTCCGCCTCCTGCCGGGATCTTCCCGGGATCGTAACGCAGTCGCGATGACGCGCTGCCCCTACCGATCGAAAGGAGCCCCGCAATGAGTGACCGCTTCGGAGACCACAGCAGCGGACTGACCGCCCCCGCAACCGATGTGCTCGCCATCACCCCGGACGACGGCACCGATCTCGCGTCGATCCCGCGCGCGCTGAACGTCGCGACCGGCGGCATCGTGCGGGTGACCACCCTCGATGGCACCGTGGCCTCCGTGCATGTCTCGGCGGGCATCGCATTCCCGCTGCGCTGCCGCCGGGTCTGGGCGACCGGCACCAGCGCCACCGGCATCGCGGGACTGATCTGATGCAGACGGCGCTTGGCCTCGTGACGTCGGTGGCAGGGCAGGACGCCCCTGCCACCCCAATCGCCGACGCGGTCCTGCTGTCGATCGCCGGGCAATCGAACGCCCGCAAGGCCGGAAACAGCGGCGGCTCTCCGGCGGCGAAGTATGCCGCGCTCGGCGCGAGCTGGATCTGGGACGGCGCGGCCGGCGACTGGGCGGCCTATGTCTGCGGCAGCAATTCCGGCCATCGCGGCGAGGCGGATTCCGGGGCCTGGGGCTCCGAAGCAGAATTCCTCTACCGGATGCGCCAGTCTGGCGACGACCGCCCGGTCTATATCGTCAAGGAGTGCGTCAATGGCCAGTCGCTGGCCCAGTCCGGCGGCGGCGACTGGTCTCCGCAGAGCGCCGGCGAACGCTTCGACGGCTACGTGGCGCAATCCCTCGCCGCGCGCGCCTCGCTCGCGGCGCTCGGGATCGGCGCCGAGGACGTGCTGCTTTGGAACCAGGGCGAAGCGGATTCCAACAGCCAGGCCGCGGCCGACCTCTACCTGTCCAATTTCGAGGCGCTGCTGCAGGCTCTCTCCGACAGCGGCGCCTTCCCGGGCGACGGTACGGTCATTGTCGAGCGGATCCGCCCGTGCAGCGCCGATCTCGCGACCAGCACCTATACCGGACAGTTCACCGTTCGCGAAGCCCAGGAGCGCGCGGCGGAGCAGAGCGCGCGGGTCCGCATCGTGTCGCTCGATTTTGATGCCGGAAACTTTGCCAGCCTGCACCCGGCCGAGCCCTGGACGGAAGGCTGCGGGGCGCGCTGTCACGCCGCCTGGATCGGGACCTACGCGGCAACCTACGGGGCGGTGTCGGACAAGGTGGCGACCAATCTCGGCTTCAGCGACAGCCCCAACGTGGCTCCGGGCGCCACGATTCTCTCGGAGCCGCTTCCGCTCGCCGGCATCGGCGGGCATGCCGAGGTGTCGATCGCCGGTGGCGAGTATCGTGTCAGCAATCCGGACGGCACGCTCTGGCAGGACTGGAGCTCGGCGACCGGCACCATCCATCCCTATCAGAGCCTCCAGCTGCGCCAAGTCGCGGCGGCGGCGGGGCTGTCGAGCGCCACGCAATGCACGGTGACGGTCGGGGGCACATCGGAGACATGGACCGTCACCACCCACGCCTCGGCGCCGAGCCTCGAGCCCGAGACGGAGGCCTTCATCGCCCAGGTCAGTGCCAATGGCGGTGCGACGATCACCGGCAGCGACGCGGACGCCATCGACGCGCTCTACGGCGCCGCCAAGGGCGCGCCCTGGTGGTCCGACATGTTGCGGCTCTATCTTAGCCTCGGAGACGAGACCGCGTCGCGGCTGGACTTGGTCGACCGGGTGACCTCGATGGCCGATGTCGCCCCCCTGACCTCGAACGCCTGGGCCTGGAGCCAAGGCTTAGGCTGGCAGGGGCTTGGCACCTCGAATGGCGGCCTGAGCCTGCAGGTCGCCCCCGCGACGGATCTCCCGCAGGACAATTGCAGCATTCTGGTCTGGTATGGCGCGCTCGCCAGCACCAACCGCTCGGAGATCAACGATGACGGCCCCGGGCAAAGCTATCTTCGGGTGCTCGACAACGGCGCCGCGCGCTATCTGCTGAACTCCTCGGGCAACGCCAATGTCAGCGGCCTGACGACCGCGACGGGGATGCGCGCGGTCGTCAGGGACGGCCCGGCCTCGCTGCGCCTGCACGGGCACGACGGGCTGTTGCTGGACCAGAGCAGCGTCGCCTCCGTCGCCCCGGTGGCGGATGATCTCCTGATCGGAAACCCGGGAGGCACCTACTCCGACGCCCGGATCCTCGGCGTCGGGGTGGCGCAGCGCGCCCTGAGCGCGCCCGAGCTGCAGGCCATTGCACAGCATGTAGGCACGCTGCTCGCCTACTTTGCCGTGTGACGGTCAGATCGCGTCAGAAAAGTGACAGCGCCATGGATGGAGATTTTCATTTCATCGCGCTGTTTCGCCCCGCGATCGACACATTTGAGCCACAATCAAAGGTGGCGAAAATCAACCATAACAATGCAAATTGGAAACAATACACACGCTAGGGGTGCTGGCAACTATCCGCTTTGGAAACAAAGCCCCTAGAACACAGTCATTGACAAAGTATTAAGAACATCAACTTATCGTCGAGCGCGTCCCAGCTTCTGCGGCCGAAGTGAATAAAATCAAGGGAGAAGACGAAACAATTTTTTCTCGATCTCGCTATCCGAATCACTGGGGCAATGATAATGTCAGCAATGTGGCCGCGAGGAGGCACGCCGATGGCGTACGTCTTGAGCGGTTAATTGCACAAGGGACGTGCAGATATTTTGAGCAAGAAGCCCGGCCTTCGAGCCGGCATATTGGAGAATGATTATGGTCACCCCAGTAATCGAACCGACCGAAGGCCCCGATACCATTGATGTGACGGGCTTCCCGGGCGACAACCTGATCAACGGTCTTGGCGGCGACGACACCATCACCGGTGCCGGTCAGAAAGACACCATCAACGGCGGCGCGGGCGACGACTCGATCAAGGGCGCAGCCAACCGTGACACCATCAATGGTGGTGAGGGCGACGACTACATCGAGGGCAACAGCTCGAATGACCGTCTGCGCGGCGACGAGGGTAACGACACCCTTCTCGGCGGTCAGGGCAACGACAAGCTCTACGGCGGCGAAGGCAACGACGTGCTCGATGGCGGCACCGAGAATGACCGCGTCTACGGCGGCGCCGGCGACGACACCATCATCGGTGGCGACGGCAACGACGTCCTCTACGGCGACGATCCCGATGGCGACGACAACGAAGGCGGCGTGGACACCTTCGTGTTCGACGCGGACGACGGCAACGACAAAGTGTTCGACTTCGAGTCCGGCACCGACGTGATCGCGCTCACCGATGGTGGCTCTTACACGCTCGACTATGACCTGCCGAGCGGCAACACCTTCATGACCTACGGCGCCACCACCGTCGTGTTCTATGACGAGATCGTTCAGGATTCGGACATCATCTTCGTCTAAGAGACGCAAGGCACGCAAACATAAAGGCCCCGGCATCCCTGCCGGGGCCTTTTTTTCGTCATACTGCACCGCCTGACCAGCGCGCATGCGCGCCCTCCTTTTCCAAGCCCCCCATCCCCTCATCGAAAACGCAAACGGGCGAGGCCGCGGCCCCGCCCGTCTCTTTTTTGCGCCGGGACCGGATTGCCCGGTCCCGGCCGCTGGCCTCAGGCGATGCTGAAGTCGTCGAAGGCGATATCGCCAAGACCGACCCCGTCGAGCCGGGCGATCTGCTGCGCGGCCCCGGCGCCGTTGCCATCGGCGTCGAAGTAGAGCTTGGTCGAGGCGACGTCGTAGATCAGGTAGTCATCCGCATCCAGGGCGGCGCTGCCGATGATGAACTCGCCTGCATCGACGCTGGCCCCGAGAACCGCGAAGGCGGCAGCGTCGAGCTCCAGCACATCGCCCTCCGTCGCGTCGAAGTCCTTGATCCGGTCGTAGGTCGTGGCATCCACCGGGAGGGCGGCGAAGACGAAGGTGTCGGCGCCTGTCCCGCCGGTGAGCACGTTGCGTCCGGCGTCGCCCTGCAGCGTATCGTCACCGCCTTGCCCGAGCAGCACGTCGACATCGTCGCCGCCGATCAGCAGGTCATTGCCATCGCCGCCATAGAGCTTGTCGCGACCATCGAGCCCCGACAGCGTGTTGGCGCCGTCATTGCCCTCGATCCGGTTGTCGAGCGCGTTGCCGGTGCCGTCGAGATCCGCGCTGCCGGTCAGCTCGAGATACTCGACATTGTCGAACAGCGAGGCGATCGAGACCGAGCTGAAGACGGTGTCGCGGGTGCCGTTGCCAGGATCCTCGTTGACCGTGTCGCCGAGCGAGTCGACGATGTAGTCGTCATTGTCGGCGCCCCCGTTCATCTCGTCGTTGCCTTCGCCGCCCTCAAGGCGATCTTTTCCGTCGCCGCCATTGAGAATGTCATCGCCTTCGAGACCGTAGAGCCGGTCGTCATCCTCGAAGCCGTTGATCACGTCGCGATCGGCGGTTCCGGTCAGATCGTCCCGCCCCGGCGTGCCGTCGATGACGTTGAAGACCGCGCCCACCGAGATGTTGAAATCGGCCTGCGCCACCGAGCCATCCGCCGATTGCGCCTGCACGGTGATCAACCGTGTTGCCGGTCCGGCCGGGTCGAAGCCCGCGCCCACCGTGACGCGCCCGTCGCTGTCGATTTCGAACTCGCCTCCCCCGACCAGCAGCGAATAGCTGACGGCGTTGGTCGTCGCGTCGGCATCGGAGGCCGTGACATCGACCCCGGTGTAATCGCCCACCGTCGGCGTGGCGCTGACCGTATTGTCGGCCGCGTCCTCGTCGACCGGCGCCGTCACACCGAACTCGTTCTGGTCGGCCACGTCGATGGTGAAGGTCTCTTCCGCGAAGGATCCGTCATCCGAGGTCGCCCGCACGGTGATCTGCCGTGTCGCCGCGTCCTCGCGATCGATACCGCCGGCCACGAGAACCTCGCCGGTCGTCGCCGAGATCAGGAACCGGCCGCCATCGTCATCGGTCAGCGAGTAGGTGATGCCGTTGGTGGTGGCATCCTGATCCTGCGAGGTCACGGTGATCCCGACACCCGAGCCGATGGCGGCATTCTCGAGCACGCTGCCGCCGGTCGGCGCGACGCTGTCGACCGGGGTCGTCGCATCGAACTCGTCGACGTCGCCCACCGCGATCGCGAAGGTCTCGGTCTCGAAGCTGCCGTCGGTCGAGGTCGCCCGCACGGTGATGCTGAGTGCCGCGTCGGACTCGCGGTCGATCAGGCTGCCGTCGAGAACGCTGACCACGCCGGTGGTCGCATCGATGGTGAACGCCCCTCCGGCGTCATCGTCGAGCGAATAGGAGACGTCATCGCCGACATCCGGATCCACGGAGGAGGCGGTGATGCCGACGGTGGTCGCCGCCGCAGCCCCTTCCAGAACCGTGTTGGCGGCCGCATCCGCGTCGACCGGCACCGAGGCGCCATTGTCGCCGACATCGCCGATCGCAATGGTAAAGCTCTGGGTCGATCTGGTGCCATCCGTCGAGGTGGCGGTCACTTCGATGGTCCGGGTCGGCCCGTCCGGGCCCTCGCGGTCCAGCACCTGCGCGGTGCTCACCGCGCCGGTGGTGCCATCGATGGTGAAGGCCCCGTTGGCGTCGTCGGAGAGCGAGTAGGTGACGCTGTCATTGCTGTCGGGATCGATCGCCTGCGCGGTGATCCCCGCATAGGTGCCGGCGGCAAGCCCTTCGTCGACCGCATCCGCGGTGGCGCTGTCCTGGTCGGTGATCGCCCCGACATCGTCGGCCACGCCGTTCACCGTCACGGTTGCGGTCGCGATGTCGCTCGCGCTGGCCCCGTCGGAGAGGAGGTAGAGGATCTCGACGGTGGCCGACTGGCCGGCGTTGAGCCCCTGGTAGCCGCTGGTCAGATCATACGCGACCGAGAGCCCGTCGGCCGCCGGGGCCGCGCTTCCCTCGGCACCGCCCTGGACCGTCGCCCCGATCACCGTGCCAACGCCGCTGTCATTGGCCAGCACGTCGAGCGTGCGGACCGCCCCGGCATCGACGGTGAAGCTGTCATCCACCGCGTCGAGCGGATCCGCCGGCTGGAAGCCGAGGCTTTCGATGCTCTCGGCCTCGGTCGAGGCGCCGTCCGCGATCCGGGTGATCTGGTAGTGATCGATGCCCAGCAGCGCGATGTCGTAATCCGCAGCGGTGCCGGAGAGCACGAGCGTGTCGCGCCCGGCGCCGCCGTTGACGTAATCCTGCCCGGCACTGAAGAAGATCGTGTCACGGTTGCCGCCGGCATTGATGCTGTCATTGCCATCGCCGCCGTCGATGAAGTCGGCGCCGCCGCCCCCGAGGATGGTGTCGTTGCCGTCACCGCCCGCGATCTCGTCGCTGCCGCCATCGCCCTCGATGTCGTCATTGCCCTCGCCACCGTCGAGCGTGTCGTCGCCGTCGCCGCCGACCAGGGTGTCATCCCCGCCCATGCCACGGACGAGATCGTCGCCGCCGTAGTCAATTCCGGTTTCCGCCGGCATGTTGAGCATGTCGCGGCCCTCGGTGCCGATATGGGTGTCTGCGGCATCGGTGCCGCGGGCGAAGAGATCCAGCACCGCGCCGGGAGTGAGGTTGGTCAGCGTCAGCCCGGAGAGATCCAGCGTTGCGGCTGCCGGCGCGCCCGGGAAGTTGCCCGGATAGCCCCCGGCCCCGGGCGCATCCGTGCCCGGCGAGCCGATCGGATCGATGAAGGCGAGATAGCCCCAGCCCGCGATGCCGGTGATCGCGCTATTGCTGATGCTCAGTCCTGACAGGTCGGTGTAGCCCTGGATGGCGAGATGGGTCTTGTCGTAATCGCCGGTCACCGTGACATCGTTGATGACCACGCTGCCGATCGGACCCTGCACATCATAGGTGGCCTGGTCGAAACCGGCGATCTGGATGGCGTTATCGGCCCGCGGCGTGGTGCCCGAGGCCGCGCCGTCGATGGTCAGACCGCTGAGCTCGACATCGCCGTTATACTGGAAGAGGACGATGTCGCCGGTGCCGTTGGAGCCGCCAAGCGCGTTCTGCGCGAAGGCCGAGTCTCGGATGGTGATCGCGCCGACCCCCTCGGCGTCATTCGCCGAGACGCCGCTGCCGCTGGCGCCCGAGATGCTCATCTGCTCCAGAAGCACCTCCGACAGCATCGCCGCGCTGTCGACTCTGACGCCGCCGCTGCCGCCATCGCTGGCCATGCCGCTCAGCGCCACGGTCTCGCCGGCATCGTCGGCGGTGATGCTGATCGCGATTCCCGATCCGGTCCCGATCTCGACCAGCGGACCGCTGGCGTCGGTCGCACCCTCGATGGTCAGCGCCTTGTCGATAACGAGGTTCTCGGCATAGGTGCCGGCCGCCACCTTGATGGTGTCGCCGCTCGAGGCCGCGTCGATCGCATCCTGGATCGACATCCCCTCGACGACGTAAAAATAGCCCCCCGGCTGCCCGTCGGTGGAGATGAACAGCGTCTCGCCGGAGATGGTGCCGGCATCGGCCGCCGCCTCGGCCTCGGCCTCGGTGTCGAAATGGCCGACGATGGTGTTGCCGTCGACGGCACGCACCGGGCGGGTGTCGAGGGTCGAGAGCGCCAGGTTGTCGACCGCGATGCCCCCGGCGACGTCGACATTGGTGAACCAGCCATAGCGGTTGCCGCCGTAGACCGTGTCGAAATCATTGGCCGGATCGGTCCGGATCTCGGTGAAGACCCAGTTGCCGGCATCGTCATAGACGTTCATCGCGACCTCGAGATCGCCCTCGGCGCTCTCGTAGAACTTGTGCTCAAACGTGTACCAGCCCGACTGGCCGATGACCGCGTGATTGCCGGTCTCGAGATTTTCGATCGGATCGAAATTGGTGTTGTTGCTGCCGCCGACGAGCAGCTCGCCGCTGCTGCTGTCCATCGTCACGTGGAAGATGAAATCCTGCAGGTGATCGCCGGACTGGGTGTTGGCCGCCACCGAGTAATCGAAGCCTTCGCCCGCGGCCATGCCGGTGTCGAGGTAGACATCGACCGATGCGACGAAGCCCTGCGTGTCGCCGGTCCGGTAGCCGTCGAACCGGGTGAAGGCGCCGCCGGACTCGGCTTCCGAAAGCCGCGCGTGGGCGCTGCCGGATTTCGACACCACGCCGTTGCTGCCAGACGCCTCCTGCGTCACCGTGGAGCCGTATGCGATCAGTCCGTCCGCATCCGCCTCAAAGCCCGCCGAGAAGCGCTCGAGCGCGCCTGAATAGTCGGGGCTGTTGACGTCGAGCTCATAGGTTATGCCATCGTCGAACTGCACGCCCTCGACGCCGATCAGCCGGTCGCTCTCGCCGCTGCCCGTATCGGTGACGGTGTAGCTGCCATCGCCGTTCTTGACGATCTCGCCGCCCCTGCGCGCCCCCTCGGCGATCACCAGGTCGGTGCCGTCGCCGCCATCGAGCGTGTCGTCACCGTCACCGCCGGAGAGGGTATCGTCGCCCGCCAGACCCGACAGAACGTTGGCACCGCTGTTGCCGGTTATGCTGTTGTCGAGCGCGTTGCCGGTGCCATCGGGGCCATCGGCGTTGTAGGTCGCGTAGCTGATATCGTCGAAGTAGAAGCCCTCGTTGACGCCCCCGACGCCATCGGTCGCCGCACCGGCCGAGCTGGTGCGGAACATCAGGCGGCTGACCTGCGTCTCCTCGGCATGATCGGCGTGGGAAGTGCCCGGATCGACCACGTCCCAATAGTTCTCGAAGCTGGTCGACTCCCCGATATAGTTGCCGTCGAGGTAATACTTGACCACGTCATTGTCCTGGCCGTCGACGAATGTCACCACCATCGTCAACTCGTGCGCCACGGTCGGATCGACACCCTCGATCAGCGTGGTGTTGCCGGTGAACGCGTCGAAGACATTCTGCGTGTCGCCCGTGGTCCAGTTGCCATCGAGCTGCGGATCGGAGACGGCGATGCGGATGCCGGCGCCGGTGTTCTCGATGCGCATGAAGCTGTTGCGGTCATCCGACGCGTCCTTGCCGAAATCGACCTCGAGCGTCGCATTGTCCGCGGGATCCGGGTCCACCGCCTTGAAGGTGAACGAGATCTTCATCGTGTCGTTGGGCGCGGTGGTCTGCGGCTCACCGGCGGCTTCGTCGAGCGCCGGGGTGAAGGGCCCGGCAAAATCACCGGAATGCGGATCGCTGGAAATCTTGAAGACCTGGTTCGAGCCGTCGTCGGGATCGGTCACGACCTCCTGGTCCTTGGTTCCGCCGCCGACGCTCCAGCCATTCTCGCCATCGGCAATCGCGCCGAGGGCGAAATCCTCGAAATCCTCGGTATTGCTGGCGGAATCGCGCAGGATCAGGTTCTCGACATTGTCGGAGAGGGTGAAATCCTCCTTGCTCTCGACCGTGTCGATGCCTTCGTCCGCCGCTTCGGTCACCGTGTCGCCGGCCCCGGCGATATAGAGATCGTCGCCGTCGCCACCGGACATATCGTCAGCGCCCTCCCCGCCGTCGAGCAGATCGTCGCCCTCGCCACCATCGAGCGTGTCGTCGCCGGCAGCGCCGAGCAGCGTATCGTCGCCGCCGAGCCCGCTCAGCACATCGTTGCCGCCGAGGTCGGTCTCGCCTTCGGCCGGCGCGTTGAGCAGGTCATCGGCGTTGGTGCCGGTCTGTTCGTCGCTGGCATCGGTGCCGCGGGCAAAGACATCGAACGGCGCATCCGGCGATTGGTTGGTCACAGTCAGCCCCGACAGGTCGAGCGCACTCGTCACCACGCCGCCGGGGAAATTGCCGGGATAGCCCGGCGCGCCCGGTGCGTCGTCGCCCGACGAGCCGACCGGGTCGATGAAGACCAGATAGCCCCAGCCCGCTGCGCCGGTCAGCGCGCTGTTGCTGACGCTGAGCCCGGAAAGATCGGTGTAGCCCTGGATCGCGAGATGCGGCTTGTCGTAATCGCCGGTCACCGTGACCCCGTCGAGCACGACCGTGCCGAGCGGGCCCTGCACGTCATAGGTCGCCTGGTCGAAGCCGGCGATCTGGATCGCGTTGTCGGCGCGCGGAGTGGTGCCGGAGGCCGCGCCGGTGATGCTGACATCGGTCAGTTCGACATCGCCGTTGTACTGGAAGATCGTGATATCGCCGGTGCCATTGCTGCCGCCGAGCGCGTTCTGGTCGAAGCTCGAGTTGCGGATCGCGATGGCGTCGACGGTCTCGGTGTCGTTGGCCACGAAGCCGCTGCCGCTGGCGCCGGAGATGCTCATGTTGTCGAGCACCAGCTCGGCGAGCACCGCGGCGGCGGAGAGCTCGACGCCGCTGGTGCCGCCGACGGTCACCATGTCGCTGAGCGTGACGGTCCCCGCGGGAGCGTTCGCGGTCACCAGGATCGCATCCCCCGACCCGGTGCCGACCTGCACCGGCCCGCCCGTGGTGCCGACGATGCTGACGGCCTTGTCGACCGTCAGGTTCTCGGCGTAGGTGCCGGTCGCGACGCTGATCGTATCGCCATCCGCAGACGCGGCGAGCGCCGCTGCGATCGTGGTAAAAGGTGCAGAGCTGGAGCCGTCCGGTGTTCCTGCAAACGCAGCATCGACAAAGATCGTGGCCATTGATTTTCCCCTTCAATCAAATCCCGGGGGATTGCGCTTTCCCTGTGCAATTCCACCCGGTCAAAAAATTTCATTTGCGCGGAATCGCTTCCGCGCATCGCCCCCATAGGCAGAACCGACATGCCAAATGGTCGGGCCGCAGCAAAAGCGGTCCAGGCATGCGAGAAAATTTCAGATACTCCCCTGCACGTTCAATGACTTACATGAACGTGTTTTGTTTCCCTTCTGTAAAAACAGCCCCCAAACGCATAAAAAGCACTATGGCCCGACCGTAGAGGAGCGAAACTTCGCCTGTCAATGAATAAGGCAAAATAAGGGCATACGGCTAATTTTTCACCTTAGGTTGAGTGGCTTTGGTTATCACCAACATCAGTAATAAGTCTGACTTTATCATTTTGATAACTTAATAAATATTTCAATTACTTACGCCGGACAATTCGGATCGAGCTTTGCGCCAGCACGAACGCTGATAGCGCCTGACAAAGCCGGAATCCCAACCGGCTTTCGTAAGAAATTACCC
The DNA here is from genome assembly GCF_019801965.1 of Salipiger bermudensis. Lineage (GTDB taxonomy): Bacteria > Pseudomonadota > Alphaproteobacteria > Rhodobacterales > Rhodobacteraceae > Salipiger > Salipiger bermudensis_A. The sequence goes on along the minus strand of NZ_JAHVIA010000006.1, from coordinate 211,029 downwards.
CACGTCACGAATGAGAATCAGCCTGTCGCGGCGTCGATCGCGGGCCGTCGCACGGCAGGATCCCGCCGCCTCTGTAAACCTAATCGTCCGGTTCGAGCCGATCTTCTGGCCGCCATTTGCGACGACGCCGAATCCTGCTCCCACCCGATCCATGCAGCGGCGCGAAACAAAAAGCGCGCGGCGATCGAAATCGCCGCGCGCCTTTTTTGGCCCACCCCATCCCGGCGCATCTCGCCAGGCGGGGAAAGGGGAAGCGCAAGCCTCAGAAGATCGAGTCAGCCTCGAAATCGATCGTCAGCGTGGTGTCGTCGGGATCGTCGAAGGACACGATGGCGGTGATGTCATTCTCGTCGCCGGCGCCGAAGTTGAGGCCATTGATGGTTTCCGTCGGCAGGCTGTAGCCGAACGGGGTGACCACCAGGTCGGTCTCGTCGACGCTGGTATCCACGACACCGTTCACCATCAGCACGAAATCATCGACCGTGGCACCGGAGATCGGCGAGCCGACCACCGCCGTGCTCAGATCGTCGATCGAGCCCAGGATGGTGGCCCCGCCGGTGTTGTCGATCTGGTCGAGCTGGGCGGTGCTGGCGCCGGGGATGCCGAAGGCGAGGATCTGCGCGTTGAGCCCGCTCGGGTCGGTCAGCGTGGCCACCTCGTCGAGGAAGGATCCGCCGCCGACACCGTCCGACAAGAAGTAGACAAGGTTGGTCTCACCGGGATCGGCAACGCTGTTGAGGAAGTCGATGGCGCCCTGAAGCGCGCCCTCGAAATTGGTGCCGCCAGAGTAGTTGCGGGTGACCATCGCGTTCACCAGGTCCGGGTTGACCGCCGTCAGGTCGGCGGCATCCGCCGGATCGAACACGCCGTCGACCACCGCGCCGTTGGAGAACGGGATCACGCCGATATCGACCTGCTCGTTGGTGAAGCCTCCATCGATGATCGCTTGCGTCAGACCAACGAGCGCGCCGGTCTCGAACGCGTGCTCGGAGGAGTTGATCGAGCCAGATTCATCAATGACATAAGCGATGTTTACGCCGCTGCCGCTGACCCCGCTCAGGCCAACCGTGGCCGAGATGTCGAGCGTGCCGTCATCGGTGCTGTCGAAGGTGTTGATGGTGAAATCCACCGATTGACCCGACACCGGAACCGTTGCGCTCGTCGAGTAGCTTACCGGCTGCGGCTCAAGCGGGGGCGGCGGCGGGGTGTCGCCGGTCGGCTTCGAGGGATCGTTGAACGAGATGAAATCGAGGTAGTTCGACTCGTTCATGAACTCCACGTTCTCGAGCACCACGGTGGTGTTGCCATAGTTCAGGATCACGTCGTTGTTGGAGCCGCGGAACTCCGCGGTCAGCGTGGCCGAGCCGTTGAAATTCAGCCGGTCGGAGGCGTCCATGTAGAAGACCCGGTCGAACCCGTCATCATCATCGAAATCGAAGACGTCATAGGAATTGTCGCGGCCTTCGCCCGGCGTTCCGCCGTAGAGCACGTCGTTGCCGTCGCCGCCCTGCAGGAAATCGAGGCCGGAGCCGCCGTAGAGACGATCATCGCCGTCACCGCCGAAGAGGCAATCATCGCCATCGCCGCCGATCAGCTTGTCGTCCCCATCCTCGCCGTAAAGCTCGTCATTGCCGGCTTCGCCGCGAACGTAATCGTCGCCGGCGCCGGCATAGGCCGTGTCATTGCCCGGACCAAGGATCAGGCGATCGTCAAAACTGGTCCCGAGCAGGGAGTCATCGGCGCCATCGGCCACGATCATTTCACCATCGCCGAGGGCTTTCGAAAATACTACAGACATAACTTCCTCCACCAGAAAACGTCGGCCACGCTCCGGCAAAACTAATGAATTGAACCAATGGTCCGACGAATGTAATTGCGGCAAAAAAACGGCGCCGCTGCCCAAAGCTTCTCTGATTCCGTTAAAAAGTCAATCGAACGATCACCCGAAAAGTGTGTGATCGGTAATTTCACCTATCTCTCGAAAATTCAGCGAAACCGGGGTGTCATGGTGAAATCAAAGCCGCAAATTCTATTTCAGCTTGCGCCAACGCAACCTGAGGCGACACCAGCCCCGGCGCTGAACTCGAGTTTCATCACGCCCGGGGCGGCCAACGGTCCGCGCCCCCGGTGCGATATCGCCCAAACGATCGTGACCGGCCCTCCCGAGCCGGTCACGTGCAGTGCCGTGTCCGATCAAATCACCTTCGACACCGTCTCCCAGAGACGATCGCCGGCGGCGCGCCAGCTGAGCTGGGCGGCCCGCTCGGAGCCCTTGAGGCGCAGAGCGTCGGAGCGGGCGGGATCGCCCAGCACCGAGATTAGCGCGTCGCGCCATGCCGCGGTGTCTTCGGGATCGACGAGCAGCGCACCCTCGGCGCAGACCTCCGGCATCGCGCCAGCCCGCGCCGCGACCACCGGCGTGCCGCAATGCATCGCCTCGATCGGCGGCAGTCCGAAGCCTTCGGTGCGGGATGGAAACGCGAACACCGCCGCGCCCTCGTAGAGCGCCCGCAGCGCGCCGTCGGACACGAATCCGGTGAAGACGGTGCCCTCCGGCGGCTGCCAGCCCTTCGCGAGATAGGCGTCGCGCCCTGCCCCGCCGGCCACCACCAGCTTCTGCCCGCCGGGCAGCGGCGTGCGCATCGCCTCGAAGACCCGGGCGATATTCTTGTAGCCCTTGGCGGAGCCCACGACCATGACGTAGCCGCCAGCCTCCAGCCCGTGCTGGGCGAGGATTTCCGGCTCCGGGGGGATGTCACGGATGTGGTCGGTGCCGTTATGCACCACGTCGATCTTGTCGAGCCGGCCGACATGGTGATCGGCCAGCGAGTGCCGCGAGAAATCCGAGACCGTCAGGATCCGCAGCGCGCGGCGCCCGATCAGCGGCAGCAGCGCCCGGTAGGCCGTGGCCTGCCGGCCGGAATAATCCGCCGGGTAGAGATAGGTCTGCGCGTCGTGGATCATCACCATCGAGCGCGGATGCAGCAGCGGCGCGAGGTTGCAGAAGTTGACCAGCAGCGCGCCGCGCGCCAGCCGTGGCAAGGTCAGCATTTCCCAGCCCTGCCCGGCGCCGAAGCGGCCCGGATGCACCTCCGGGCGCAGCAGCGGGAACTCGGGATCGGGGGCGACCTCGCGCGGCGACAGAAGCCGCACCTCGTGGCCGGCGGCACGGCCACGCTCGATCAGCAGCGAGGCATAATGCGCCGCCGTCCGGTGGACGCCGTTGAGGCCGGCGCCGAGGAACTTTCCGTTGATGTCGATGCGGGCCATGGTCAGGCAGCCGTCCCGGCAAGCTGTGCGGTCGCGGCGGCTTGCGCCTCGGCATGCAGGGCAGCATCGGCCGCATAGTATTGTGCGATGAAGGCTTCGGTGTCGTCGCCCAGCGAGACGTCGCGGTAGCCCTGCGCCGCATTGGCGAAAACCCCGCTCGACATCCAGAGCGGGTGCAGCGCCCGCTTCACCGTCCGCGGCATCAGCTTGCGGCCGGCAAACCGTGCCACCGGCTGGATGCGCTTGGCCCAGGCCTTCGGCTGGCGGCGAGCGTGATCGTGGCCGACCTCGAGGCGGAAGCCGCAGGCCTGCTCGGTCCAGGCCGCCACTGCGCCCATCGCGTTCATCGGGAAGACCGCATTCACCATCCGGGTGCCGTCAAGATCGACGAAATCCTGCTGCCGGATGAAATGCACATATTCGAGGTCCGCGTGGCGCGGGCGCTGGTCGAGCCAGCCGCAGACCCGCGCCGCCTCTTCCGCCACCATCGGGTCATCGGCCCGGATCTGTCCGGCGCCGCGGAATTCCTTCAGACGCTGCATCAGCGCCGAGAAGAACCGGTCCCGCGGATCACGGGTCAGCGCCAGGCTGTGGCTCGACTGGAAGGTCTGCCAGCTCTGCGGAAAATACGCAGCCATCACCCAGAGCGGCAGGTGCGCCGGGTGGATCATGCCGAGCTCGGGGTGCTCGATGCCGGACTCGGCCGCCTCGGCGGCCTGCTCCGGCGGGATGCCGAGATCCTCGGCCAGCGGCGCGAAGGACAGCGTGCCGGCCTTGACCATGGCGTTGCGCACGCTCTGGCCGCCATTCTTGGGAATGTGCACGAAGAAAAGGTCGTGTGTCGGGAGATACCGCATTAAGTTGCCTGTCTTTTCTTAAAATTCATCCTGAAAACGCGCCGAGCGTGAAGACCTTGAGCTTCCACGCTAGCACGAGGGCGACGCAGCCGAGAAGCGTTGCCACCCCAAGCCCGAGGCAGAGCGCCAGCACGTCGCTTTCGATCGCCGCCTGAAGCAGCAGCCAGAGCTCGTTGAGCGCCGCCGCGTAGAGAACGACCAGCCCGAGGCTGACCCCGAGGGCGCGCACCGCGCGACCGACGCGGATGCCCTCGCGGCGCAGCAGCCAGAAGGCCGAGACCGTGGTCATCCCCATCACCGCGGCCTGGCTCCAGGCCAGCGCCGCCAGTCCGAAGCTCGAGAACACGAAAACCGCGAGGATCGTCAGGACCGTCCAGACGAGGTTGAACATCATCACCCGGCCGGTCCGGTCCTTTGCCGCCAGCGCCGGCTCGAGCAGCAGGTTGCCGATGCTGAGCACCGAGCGCAGCGCCATCGCGTAGGTCACGCCGATCGCCGCGAGATAGGCCGGGTTGAAGAAATCCGCGACCACCGCCGGTGCGAACACCACCACCACGGAGGCCACGCCCCCGGTCAGCACCACGATGGTGCCGGTGAAGCGCTCGAGCGGATGCGCAAGGTCCTTGCCCTTGCGCCCGGCGGCGCCGAACTGGGTCAGCGCGAAGCTGCGCATCGGCTGCAGGATGACGTCGACCGCGCCGCCGGCCACCCGGTTGCCGAACCGGTAGAGACCGGCCTCCGCGGTGCTGAACATCAGGCCGAGCAGCAGATCGCCGGCATAGCGCGACAGGAAATTGAGGAAGCGCGCCCCGTAGAGCCCGCCGGAAAAGCCCGTCGCCTTGCGGGCCATCTCGCGATCGAAGATCCGGCTCGGGCGGTCGCGGGCCAGGACGAGATAGAGCACCGCGCCGGTGAGCACCCGCAGATAGCGAAACGCCACCAGCGCGTAGAGCGATTGCCACAGGCCGAGCAGCACCGCGCCGCCGACCAGCGCCGCCAGGTTCTGCACGAACATGATGGTGAAGTGCAGGTTCACCGCGCCGCGGCGCAGCAGCGCCGCCGAGAACCACGCCCCCGCCCCGGCCACCGGCTGCACCGCCGCAAGCAGCAGAAGCACCGGCCCGAGATCCGGCGCGTCGAAGGCCCAGGCGATCGGCCAGGCGGCGAGCGCCAGGGCCCCCGCCGCAATCGTCGCAAGCCCGGTGATCATCCAGAAGCTCGTCGACAGAACGACGTCGTCCTCCTGCTTCGAGGTGACGACGAAATGGTAGAATCCGGTGTAGGTCAGGGTCTGGATCAGCGTGATGAACACGATGGCGAGGCTGTAGACCCCGTATTCCGCCGGCAGCAGAAATCGTGCGGCCAGCAGGGTAATGACGAAGGTGGCAATCTGTTGCAGCGATCGCGCCACGAAGGCGAAGATCGCCATGCCTCCTCGGCGCGCTCGTCCGTTTCCGAGCTTGCGCGACTTTTCAGGCAAATCTTGGTTCATGAAAGAAACTTTACGAGTGAAGTTAAGTCGACACTATGAAATGCGACAACGGAAAGATAGGATCAACTCGCGACAGTAGGGCTTTGCTGGTTGGTGTCGTGGAATTGTTTCAATCAACGCTTCTCGGTTCAGCACTTTCATGCAGGTTGTCCCAAGTACCTTCATCGCGCTCCTTCTGATGGTCTGGATGATGCGTCGCGGCGCCTATCACGGGCTGGCGATCTTCTGTGTCGCGATCCCGTTCGGCATGATGGCGGCGTTCAATCTCCCGGCGATCGGCAACACGACGATCCTGGCCACCGACATGGTGCTGCTGGCGATGGCGATGATGCTGCTGCTGCACCGCAATTTCGTGACCGATTTCGGGCGCTTGCTCACCCCGGGCCAGCCCGGGCTGCCGCTGCTCGGCTTCCTGCTCTACGCGATCCTCGCAACCGCGTTCTTTCCGCGCCTGTTCGCCGGTCAGACCGAGGTGTTCAGCATCGGCCGGGTGGCCAACCAGATCGGCATCATCATGTCGCCGCTGTCGCCCGGCGGCGGCAACCTCTCGCAGCTGCTGCGCATGATCCTCAGCCTGCTGGCCTTCGCCGCCACCGCGATGATCGTCATGCGCCGGCCCGACCACCGGCTGGTGCTGCGCGCGGTACTTGCCATCACGCTGGCCCATGCTGCCCTCGGCATCACCGACGTGCTGACCCAGATGACCCATACCAGCTGGGTCATGGCCCCGATCCGGACCGCCAACTACTCGCTGACGCTGGGCCAGGAGATGGCCGGGCTCAACCGGATGATCGGCGGGTTCCCCGAGGCCTCGTCCTACGGCTACCTGTCGCTCGGCATCTTCGGCTTCTGGCTCGGCTACTGGTTCCACGACCGCAGCAAGAGCCCGATGCCGCTGGCGATGATGCTGCTGACGCTCTTCCTGGTGATCCGCGGCACCTCCTCCTCGGCCTATGTCGGGGCGGCACTGCTGATCGCGATCTTCGCGGCATTGCGCATGCGCGACATGTCGAAGGGCCGCAGCGGCCTGCTCGACACCCGCGTCGCCGGCGCGCTGGTGGTGGCAGTGGCGGGCGTGCCGCTGCTCATCATGACGGCCTATCTGCTCTACGCGATGGTCCCCGCCTTCTCGGATTTCGTCGACCGCTCCCTGCTGACCAAGCTTTCGAGCGATTCCGGCGTCGAGCGCATGAGCTGGAACATCCAGGCCCTGCGCAATTTCTGGGACACTCTGACACTCGGCGCGGGCCTCGGCTCGGTGCGCGCCTCCAACTGGATTGCCGCGGTGCTCGGAACCACCGGGCTCATCGGCCTCGGCCTTCTTCTCACTTTCCTCTGGCGCCTGTTTCGAACGCCGATTGCGCATTTTGATCCCGCAACCATGCAAGTCGCCATGGCCCTGAAAATGGGTCTTGCCGGCTGCATGGCCCGCGCACTCGTCGTCAAGGCGACCCCCAACCTCGACTTCATATTCTTTGTCATGGCCGGAATGCTTTTCGGCCTGTCACTGGGCCTTCCCGCGCTCCGTAAGTCGCGACGGCGAAGGCTTCTTATGAAGGAGCGAGTGGAATGGGTAACCTAGACTTCGGCACGGATCGATTTGCAACCTCCAGGACGCTGGACCAGATACAATACCTAAGGGGCATCGCGGCGATGATGGTCGTCCTGCACCACGCGGTACAGCGTCGTCCGGGCTTCTACTCACCGCTGGAGGAGTCCCATTTCGGGCGCCCCGGCGTGCTGATCTTCTTCGTCATCAGCGGTTTCGTTATGATGTATGCCTGCCGCAAGGAGCGGCCTGCGACCTTTGCAAAGCGCCGGATCATCCGGGTCGTCCCGATCTATTGGGTCATGACGCTGGTGTTCTTCCTGCTCCTGTTCCGGAACGATGTCGCGGCCGGAGAGCCGACGCGGCGACTTTTCGAGCTGCTGCAATCGCTGCTCTTCATCCCGCATTATCATTCGGCGATCGAGACGGAGATCTGGCCGATCCTGGTTCCAGGATGGACGTTGAACTACGAGATGTTCTTCTTTCTCGTTTTCTTCATCGGGATCCTCGCCGGCAAGCCCGGCCCCGTCGCCATCGCGATCCTGCTGGCGCTTGTCGGTCTCGGCCTCGTGGTCGACAGCACCGATGCCCTCTTCGTCACCTGGACCAATCCGTTCCTCCTGCTCTTCGTGGCGGGAATCCTCCTCGCGATGCTCTGGCGGAGAACCGATTTCTCGCGCTTCGTGCTGCTGCTTCCGCTTGGGCTCGGAATCGCGGTCATCGCGGCGGTCAACGGCCTGCCCGAGAGCTGGATCCAACCTGCGTTCTTCGCGGCCGGCATCCTGACCGTCGCCGGCACCCTCGCCCTGCAGGACCTGCGACCGTCACTCGTTATTCCCGGCCTCGGCGCGATCGGTGACGCGAGTTATTCCATCTACCTGTCGCATACGATCCTGATGATCCCGCTATACAAGGCGTTCGCCAAACTTCCCCTCAGCGGCTGGCCCCAGTTTCTCATCACCCTCACGCTGACGCTCCTCCTCTGCGCCCTGGCCGGCATCGCCATTCACCGACGGGTCGAAAAACCGATGATCCATTGGTTGCGCCAGCGCTTCGACCGGCCCGCAGGCCCCTCCTCTACAGACACTCCCGAACCAAGGATGACCACATGAGCAATGCGCTCCGCACCGCGACCAAATCCGCACTTGGCGCGACCGTTGCAACCGCCCTGCCGCAATGCGGCTACGACCGGTGCATCTTCATACTCGCCCACATGCGGTGCGGCTCGACGGCCCTGTCCAACATCCTGTGCACCCGTCCCGACGTGAGCGGTTATGGCGAGGCCCATGTCCGCTACGATGGCAAGGGCGCGCTCGGGCGTCTGGTCGTCAACCAGGCGCTGCGCAAGTCGTGGAAGCCGGGCGCGACGCATCTGTTCGACAAGATCCTGCACAACCGGCATGACGAAGCCGCGCCGGAGGCGTTCTTCCGATCCTTCGGGATCTTCGTGGCCCGCCGTCCGGCCGCCTCGATCCGGTCGATCTGCAAGCTCTACCGGGATCTCGGGCGGGATGGCGAGTATCCCGACCACGAGGCTGCGGCGATCTACTATCTCGAGCGGCTCCACGCGATGCATCTCCTGTGGGACCGGTTCGCACCCGAGCGCCGCTTCGGCATCACCCATGCCGCGCTGCTCGCCGATCCGGAAGCGGCGTTGGCGGCACTGGGAACGCAACTCGCTCTCTCGCCGCCGCTGGAGAACCGCTACGAGAGCCATGCCGCGTCGCGCAAGGGTGGCGGCGGAGATCCCTTCGCCAGCGGGAAGTACACCCGGATCGAAGCGCGGGCCGATGCGCCCGAGGCGGATGCGGCGCTCGAGCTCGACATCTCTCCGGATCTGCGCGCCAAGGTCGAAGCGGCCTATGCGCGGTTCGAAGCGCAGGTCGCGGGCGCGTAGCGCCTGCCCTTCGATGCGTCGGCGCCGCTGCCGAGGCATCCTCCCTGCAGCGCCCGGATCCAGCGCCGGGAAAACCGGCTGACCTCAAACGCGAAACTGGCGGCGCTCTTCGGCGCCGCCAGTCGAACTCTTGCGATCCTCCCTGCCGTTGCAGGGCCGCTGATCAGGTGAACATGACCGTTCCGGCCTGCTCGACGGTCTGAAGCTCTTCGACACCCTGACCGTAGATCTCGGCGAGGACGCTCTCGACGCCATCGTAATCCGCGATCAGATAGGTGGCGCGGCCGTCATGCATGAACTCGAAGGTCACGCTGCTCTGAGCTGCCGCCTCGCCGTATTTCAGCACCAGGTGATCGCCCTCTGCAGCATCGAAATCGGTGATGATGCTCACGGCACCCTCGTCGGCCAGGTTGAAGACGAAGGCGTCCGCGCCGTCGCCACCCTGAAGGCGGTTCAGGCCAGCGCCACCGTAGAGGACATCGTCCCCCTCGTCGCCGCGAAGGATGTCGTCTCCTTCGTTGCCCTCGAGGTAATCGTTGCCTTCCTCGCCCATCAGCGTGTCATTGCCAGCGCCGCCGTAGATCGAGTCCATGCCCGAGCCGGCGCGCACCTTGTCATGGCCGACACCGCCGAGAATGAAGTCGTCGCCGCCGTTGCCGACGAGATAGTCGTCGCCTTCGTTGCCTTCGATCCATTCGGCCTCATCGCCGCCGCGCAGGCGATCCTCGCCCTCGGCGCCGCTCAGCACGATCTCGAACTCAGGCTCCTCAGCCACCGGTTCTTCCGCGACGGGCTCTTCCGCCACGGGCTCCTCGGCAACAGGCTCTTCAGCGACAGGCTCTTCTGCCACCGGCTCCTCGACCGCGGGCTCTTCAGCGACGGGCGCTTCCGGCTCGGCGGGCTGCTCGACGGGAGCCTCGGGCTCCTCGGGTGCCGGCGCTTCGACGGCCGGAGCCTCGGGCTCCTCGACAGCGATGTCGCCATCGTTGCTCAGGACGGCCATGACCTCGTCGTGGGAATAGGTGACGTCGCCGAAGGTGTAGAACTCGATATTGCTGATCAGCGAGACCGCTTCTTCGAAGAGGCCGAGCATGAAGTTGCCCGCATCGGTGATCCAGCCGGAGACCGCGCCGATCACCGTGTCGAGCACCAGCGTGTCGATGCCTCTGCCACCGTCGATGGTGTCGGCGCCGGCACTGAAGTTGATCGTGTCGTTGCCGCGGCCACCGCGGATGTCGTTGTCGGCGGCGCTGCCGGTGAGCAGGTCGTCGCCATCGCCGGCGAAGACGTTCTCGATCGTGTTGGCGGCGATGTCGACGGCGATACCGGCGATCTTGCTGGCGCTCTCGGCGCTGAGATCGATGACGCTGTCGCTGGTCACCGCGGCGATGTTCAGCGTGTCGATGCCGCCATCGCTGTCATCGATGATCTGGCGCGACTTGAGATCGCTGCCCTCGTAGAGCAGGCCGAACTCGTCGGTGTAGACATAGACATCATCCTCGAGGCTCTCGGCATTGCCATGCACCTTGAGCGTGACCTCGCGCAGCGAGCCGGTCATCGGCTCGCCGGAGCCGGCCTGAGCGTCGGGGTTGGTGTTCTCGATCACCAGCTTCCAGGTCCCGGCTGACATTTCGCCCATCGTGGCCACCGAGGAGAACTCGAAATTCTTGACCACGCCGACCCGGTCGGTGTCGGGCAGATCGTACATCAGCTTGACGGCGGTGCCATCCGGCGAGACCAGCCAGACGTCGAGATCGCCGGTATACGCCCAGCTCAGGTTCATCGAGAGCTGAACGTGCTCGACCTCGATATCCTCGGTGACGTTGATATCGACCTCGATGCGATCGTTCTTGCCGGCGATCAGCATGTCGTCGGTCTTGACCGAGGTCTCGAGGGTTTCACGGTTCTCGAGGGTTTCCTGCGTCGTCCAGATTTCGGCGAGCCGCACTGCATCATGCGCGTTGAGCATGCCGTAGCCGAAGCTGTCGGAGAAATGCATGCCGCCGCCATTGACGTTCTCGGCGCCGTTGGTGACCCAACCCTCGCCATGCGCCACGCCGTCGCCGAGCCCCGCCTTGCGGGCCGAGATGGCGAGGATCTGCTGGATGTCGCGATAGCCGAGCTCGGGGTTGGCCTCGAGCATCAGCGCGATCACGGCGGTAACCGCCGGGGCCGCGAAGGAGGTGCCGTCGGCGCCATCCTTGTAGCTGTTGTTCGGCAGGGTGGTGAAGACATCGGTGCCGGCCGCCGACAGCAGCACGTTGGCGCCGATGCTGGTGAAGCCCGCGGCATCGCCGTTGGCCTTCACGCCGCCCACCGCGATGGTGTAGGGCGAGTTCTGGAAGTTGTGATAGTTCGAGATGCCGTCGCTGCCCGAGTTGCCGGCGGCGAACACCATCGAGGTGCCCAGCCCGTCGCGGCCTTCGCCGGCGGTGTAGGCCAGCGCCGCTTCCATCTCGGCGCCCGCCGATCCCTTCGAGAAGTTGTCCGCGAAGTTGGCGGTGAAGCTCCAGCTGTTGTTCAGCACGTCGAGCTCCGCGCCGGCACGGATGCCGTTCAGCGCCTGCTCGACGACGTTCGCGCTGCTGTAGTTCATCGCGAGGCCGACCAGCGTCGCGTCATAGGCGATGCCGACGGAGCCTTCGCCGTTGCCGGCTTCCGCCGCGATCACACCGGCAACCATGGTGCCGTGCGAGCTCGCCAGCTTGGTCGGCCGGATGTCGATATCGCCCGTGTTCTGATCGAAATCGTAATCCAGGGTCTGATCGTAGGCCGATTTGAGATCGGCATGCTTGTAGTCGATCTGGGAGTCGAGAACGCCGACCTTGATGCCCTCGCCGGTATAATCTTCCCACACGGATTCAACATCGATTTTGATGTCGGATCGGTTGGAGGCTTCAAAGAACCAGCTGCGCGTGAAGCTCGGGTCCGAGGAAGGTCCGACATCGATCCCGGCCTGCGCGAGATCAAGATTTGCCCTAAGGGTAGTACCAGTCATTAGTCGCCCTTTTGTTCAACTGGAGGTGGATCCTCCGCCTTTGTCTGCTCTTGTTAGACAAAGCAAAGACGACCGAAATGGGACGTTCAACCGGCAAGAATCAGGGGATTCGATCAAAACCGGGCAGCACCCTCGCGCTGTGGTGGAAACGCCACAGTCGCGACCCGGATCGTAACCTTAGCGAAATATTACACGTCATTACGGGTGCCTAGCGAGCACTCAATCTGCTTTAGATTGTTTTGCAAAGCTTGAAATTGCAATTCGCTAAGCTGACCGCTTACAACCTTTACGGTAGAAGCCCTCAGTTTGCCGTGTTTCGCCTGTGGAGACCGTGGACTCGGTCAATTTCAGAAATCGCGATCCTTGGAATCGCGCGCGACCGTGACAGCCGAAATCGCCCATCCAGCGTCACAAAGCGCGGCGCCGCCGGCCCTGCCCCGCCGCCGCAAGCACAAACGCCCCCGCGAAATCCCGCGGGGGCGCTCCTCATGGCACATCTATATATAGTGTCCCGTCGATTACTCCGCCGGCTTCATCCGACCGGAGGGCGTGTCCTCCCGCGTGCGGTCGCGCTCGACATACTCGTCGTGGATATCGCCGGGCATGTTGTGCTCGGCCTCGCGGTCGCTGCGGTAGCGCTGGCGGTGGCGGTGCATCATCAGGTCATCCCAGCGCAGCGCCCGCACCAGCGACCAGGCGATCAGGCAGAGCACCACCGCGAAGGGGAAGCCCGCGACCACCGCCGCCGCCTGCAGCGCCTCGAGCCCGCCGGCGAGCAGCAGCACCGAGGCCACCGCACCTTCGGTCACCGCCCAGAAGATGCGCTGGACCTTCGGCGGGTTGGGATCGCCGCCGGCGGTCAGCATGTCGATCACGAAGCTGCCCGAGTCCGACGAGGTCACGAACCACATCACGATCAGCACCGTAGCAAACACCGCCGTGACGCTCGACAGCGGGAAATACTCCAGCAGCACGAACATGGTATTGGCATAGTTTTCCTGCGTGGCCTCGACCAGCGCCTGATCGCCGCCGAGCGAGATCGAGATCGCGGTGCCGCCGAAGGCGGTGAACCAGAAGAACATGATCGTGCAGGGCAGCAGCATCACGCCGAGGATGAACTCGCGCACCGTGCGGCCACGGCTGATGCGGGCGATGAAGACGCCCACGAAGGGCGCCCAGCTGACCCACCAGGCCCAGTAGAAGATCGTCCAGCTGTCCTGCCAGCTGCCGCCATCGTTGCCACCGACCCAGCCTTCGCTCCAGGTACCGAGCTGGATCAGCCGGCTGAGATAGTAGCCGTAATTGTCGATGAAGCTGTCGAAGATGAACAGCGTCGGGCCGACGATCACCATGAAGGCGAGCAGCACCATGGTCAGGATGATGTTGACGTTCGACAGCCGCTTGATGCCGCCGTCGAGCCCCGCCACCACCGAAAGCGTCGCCATCAGCGTGATCGCGGCGATGATGAGGATCTGCACCAGGGCGTTGTTGGGCAGGCCGAAGACCTGCTCGAGCCCGGCATTGACCTGCGTCGCACCGAGGCCGAGCGAGGTGACGATGCCGAACATGGTGCCGAACACCGCGACGATATCGACCACGTCGCCCCAGAAGCCGTAGACCCGATCGCCGATCAGCGGGTAGAGCGTCGAGCGGATCGAGAGCGGCAGGCCCTTGCGGAAATGGTAATAGGCCAAGGCCAGCCCGACCACGGCGTAGATCGCCCAGGCGTGGAAGCCCCAGTGCATGAAGCTGATCGCCATCGCCTCCTGCGCCGCGGCGACGCTCTGCGCCTCCTCCATCGGCGGGGCGAGGAAATGATACATCGGCTCGGCCACGCCCCAGTAGATCAGCCCGATGCCGATGCCGGCGCTGAACAGCATCGCCGTCCAGGAGAAGATCGAGTATTCCGGATCTTCCTCCATCTTGCCGAGCCGCACATCGCCGAACGGCCCGATCGCCATCACCAGGGTGAAGAGCAGGAGCGCATTGACCAGCAGGATCATCGCCCAGCCGAGATAGCGCGCCAAGAGGGTCTGCAGCCCGGTGAAGATGGTGTTGGCGAGATCGTTGAACAGCACCCCGAAGAGGATGAAGCCGACGATCAGCCCCGCCGAGACGATGAAGACGGGCCGGTGAACCTTTGGAAAGATCCAGAAGGAGTCCTGCGGTGGCATTTGCTTCATCTCGGTGTCCCTTTCGCTGTTCTCTTTCGCGAGGCAACGCATCAGGGGCGCAGAAAGTTCACAACCGGGTGAGCTTTTCCGGGGAAACGGGAACCGGCGGCGGCCCGCCGACGCGAGGCGAGGCCGCGCCCGGATGCCGCCGATGGGCCCGGGCGCGGCGCAGGCTCAGCCAGCGGCCGAGAGATCCCGGAGAACCGCCACCGACTGGGTCTCGACGGTCAGCCGGTCCGCGATCGGCTCGGCGCAGCTCACCGGATCGCGCGCGGTATCGAGGATGAGTTCCCAATCGCCCTCTTCCGGCAGCGTGAAGGTGCAGGCGTCGCCGCCATTGACCAGCACGATCAGGTCGGCGCAGTCTTCCTGGTGGTGGCGCATCCCCACCGCGAAAAGCCCGCCATCCTGCCAGTCATCGCCCGACATCTCGCGGCCCTCGGGGTGGATCCAGGTGGTCTCGGTGGCCTCGGGGCGCGGCCAGAAGCCGTAGGGCGCCAGGTGCCCGCGCCACTCGCGGCGCAGTGCGGTCAGCGCCGACACCGCCTCGACCAGCCCCGGCCGCGCGCCCTCCCAGTCGATCCAGGTGATCTCATTGTCCTGGCAATAAGCGTTGTTGTTGCCGCCCTGGCTCTGGCCCAGCTCGTCGCCCGCCAGCAGCATCGGCACCCCGTGTGACAGCAGCAGCGTTGCCAGCATTCCCTTCACCCGCGCCTCGCGGGCGGCGTTGATGCCGGCATCGTCGGTAGCGCCCTCATCGCCCATGTTGTCCGAGAGGTTGTGTCCGTGGCCGTCGCGGTTGCCCTCGCCATTGGCCTCGTTGTGCTTGTCGTTGTACGAGACCGTGTCCCACATGGTGAAGCCATCATGGGCGGCAACGAAATTCACCGAGGAGGTGGCGGGCCGCAGCGAATGATCGAACTGCACCGGGCTGCCCATCAGCCGCTCCGACAGGCCGGGCAAGAGCCCCGGATCGCGGCGCCAGAAGGCGCGCACGTCATCGCGGAACTTGTCGTTCCACTCGCGGAAGGGCCAGGGAAAACCGCCGACCTGGTAGCCGCCCTCGCCGACATCCCATGGCTCGGCGATGAGCTTGACCTGGCTCAGCACCGGATCCTGCCGGATGGCGTTGAAGAAGGCGCCCTCGCGCTCGAACCCGTCGGGCTCGCGCGCCAGCGTCGAGGCGAGGTCGAAGCGGAAGCCGTCGACGTGGAAGGCCTCGACCCAGTAGCGCAAAGAGTCCATCACCAGCCGCAGCACCATCGGATGCGAGACGTTGAGCGTATTGCCGGTGCCGGTGGTGTCGAAGCCGTGGCGGCGATCCTCGGGCGAGAGCAGGTAATAGCTGGCGTTGTCGATGCCCTTGAACGACAGCATCGGCCCGAGCTCGTTGCCCTCCGCGGTGTGGTTGTAGACCACGTCGAGGATGACCTCGATGCCCGCCGCGTGGAAGCGCTTCACCGCGGCGCGCACCTCGCGCACGTCCTCGCCCGCGAGGTAATTGCGGTTCGGCGCGAAGAAGCCCAGCGTGTTGTAGCCCCAGTAATTGCGCAAGCCCTGCTCGACGAGATGGCGGTCCTGCACCATCGCATGGATCGGCAGCAGCTCGATGGTGCTGACGCCGATCTTCTGCAGATGTTCGATCACCGGCTCCGAGGCGAGGCCGCGAAAGGTGCCGCGATCGGCTTGGACAACGCCCGGATGGCGCATGGTCAGCCCCTTCACATGCGCCTCGTAGATCACCGTGTCCTGCCAGCGCACGCGCGGTTGCTGATCGGCCTCCCAGTCGAAGACCGGATCGGCGACCACGGCCTTGGGCATGAAGGCGGCGCTGTCGCGCGTGTCGAGCTCGAGATCGGAGCCGCCCACCGGGTAGCCGTAGAGCGCATCATCCCAGGTCAGCGTGCCGCGCATCGCCATGGCGTAGGGATCGAGGAGGAGTTTGTGCGGATTGAAGCGGTGGCCCTCCTTGGGCTTGTGCGGTCCGTGCACCCGGTAGCCATAGGCCTGCCCCGGCAGCACGCCCGGGCAATAGCCGAAGAAAATGCCGCCCTCGGCGCGCGGCAGCTCGACCCGCGCCAGCTCCTCCTCGCCGGCGGCGTCGAAGAGGCAGAGCTCGACCGCGTCGGCATGCTGCGAGAACAGCGCGAAATTGGTGCCTTCGCCGTCGAAACGGGCGCCGAGCTGATCGGGGCGGGAGCGGGCGGGATCGACGCTGACGTCGCGCGGATCGATTGTCTCGTTATGCGAGTGAAGCATGACAGTGTCCGGGATCAGAGGGAGGGGAGAGACGGGCCGAAAGACGACCGGGAGGCGGGCATGGCGTGCGAAAAGCGGTCTGGCATTCGCGTGGGCATCCTCTCACGGTCGCTCGGGTGTCAAAGGGGTCTGCGCTGGGTCTTGTCCGGCACCTGCGACCGAAGGACGGGGAGACTCGCAGGCCGCACGTCTGCCGACCACGACCCCAACACGACATGGCCGCAATCGGTTCCCGAAAATTATCGCGCCGCCCGTCGAATTCCGCCCCGCGGATGTGTTGCCGGCCGGGCCAGCGGCCGCATCGGTCGAAATCCGCCAGCGGCTGTCGCGTCACCGAAAGCCCCGCTTGCACCCGTCGCGGGCTATGCCTAATTGCCGCGCATGGCTTCGAAAATCTTCGTCATGGACATGCGCGACGACGGCACCTGCCGTCTCTCCCTGAGCTTCCGGGGAGACCGCGGCACCGGCATCAGCCGCCTCTCCTGCGATCTCTCGCGGGACGATCTCCTGCAGCTCGCGGTGTTCGCCGAGGCCGGCGGCCTGCGCGACGCGCTCGGCGAGTCCGAGCCCTCCGAGCTCGAGCTCGACGGGCTGACGGTCACCGATGACCCGAAGCGCGGTGATCTGACGATGCTGCGCCAGCAGGGCTATTCCGAGCAGAGCGCCAAGGTCGGCCGGGCGGTGTTTCAGGCCGAGATGGCCGGCGTGGTCGAGGTCTGCCTGACCCGCGCCGAGGAGTCGAAGCATGGCGAGACCCTTCGCGAGCTGCTCTCCGAGATCACCCCGCCCGAGCCGCTGCTCGCCGGTCTCAGCCCGGACGTGGCGGAGATGACGCTCTACCGCCTGCGCGAGATCGCCCTGATGCTGCTGGCGGCCAAGGCGGCGGAGCGCGGCTCGTCGCTCGGGCGGCTCTTGCGGGCCAAGAAGAGCCGCGAGCGCGCCGAGGCCGAGATCGGCGCCTATCTCTCGGCGCTGGCCGGCAACCTGCTGCCACGGCAAGTCCGCCGCGCCCGCGAAGCGCGGCTCGGTCTCAGGGTCATCGACAACCCGGGCAAGATCTCGGAACGGAGCTAGGACCAGCGGCGCGGAACTTCCTGCCGTGGTCCCCGGAGGCCGGAATGCGCTGTCCCGCGAGGGACGGCACGGAGCGGGAGGTCACGCGGCCGGCCCTCCCCACAGGGCCGCGTGACGGGCTCAGACCTCTTTTTCGTTCGGGTTGACCATCTGGCATTTCCAACCGGTCACCCGAAAGGCCGGGTGGGTCTCGGTCCATTTCGCAAGCTCGGGCTGGGCGCCCATCATGCAGGTCATCGGGGAGATGTCGGTGAACAGCAGGCTGCGTTCCTGGCACTGATCTGGCGCTGTGGACAGACAGGCCACAAAAAGAAGCTCAATCATGTTTGCCTCGTGGGTTGGGACGTGATGCAGTGTCAGAGTCACGTAGGCAGGATGAAAAATGGCTCAAACCATTTGTGTCAGCCATGCTGCACTGCAGCATGTGGCTAAATTTTCAGCGGATAATGCCCCAATATGACACATTTTGGGCGTTAAATAAAGGTAAACAAAGCTGACCAAATGGTAACGCGTGTCCTGCCGCCCCTGTCGCTCAAAGCCCGGCTCGGCCTCGCCGCGGGGCTTCTGACGCTGACCACGCTGCTCACCGCAGCGATGGTGGTGCTGGGCATGGCGCAGGTTTCCGACCGGCTCGACAGCGCGCTGGCCGCCGAGCGGCGGCTCGAGGAATACGCCGCGCTCTCGACCCAGGTCTCGACCTTCATCGTCGTGGCCGCCGAGGTCATCCAGCGCGGCCAGCCGCCCGAGATCCGCGCCGAGCGCACCGACACCATCGCCCGGACCCTGCGCCAGACCTTCGCCCGGCTGCGCGCCGGGCTCGATGCCGAGGTCGCCAGCGCCGAGAGCCTCGGGCTCGACGCCCAGACCCGCCGCGCCACGCTCTCGCTCTCCATCGCCCGCATGGAGGCGCGTTTCGCGCAGGCCCATGACGGTCTGGTCTCCGAGACCTCCGACCGCGACCGCCTGCGCGCCTATCTCGATACCTTCGCCTCCGGCTTCGAGCCCCTGCTCGCCGAGGCGGTGAACGAGGAGAAGCGCCTCCGCCGCGAGATCCTCACCGGCATCGATAGGCTGCGCCAGCGCCTGACCACGGCGGCGCTGATCATGGGGCTGGCGGCGCTGCTGCTCTGCGCCGGGGTCTATTTCGGCCTCGTCGGCCCGCAGTTCCGCCGACTCGACGCGCTGCGCGCGGCGGCGCAGCGCATCCGCGGCGAGGATTTCGCCATCCGCCTGCCCGACGACCGCCGCGACGAGATCGGCCAGCTCTACGCCGAGACCAACCGCATGGCCGAGGCCCTTGCGACCCGCGCCGAGACCGTGGCGCAGGATCGCGCCCGGCTGAACCAGATCATCGAGGAGCGCACCGAGGCGCTGCGCGCCGCCAACACAAGGCTCGAGCGCACCGACGAGGACCGCCGCCGCTTCTTCGCCGACATCTCCCACGAGCTGCGCACGCCGCTGACGGTGATCCTGATGGAAGCGCAACTCGGCCGTCAGGGTGCGCCCGACCCGCAATCCGCCTTCGCCACCATCGAGACCCGCGCCACCCGGCTCAACCGGCGCATCGACGACCTACTGCGCATCGCCCGCTCCGAGACCGGCCAGCTCGGGCTCGACACCGCGCCGGTCGACCTCGGCGCGCTCTTGCAGGATGCCATCGCCGAGACCGCCGCCGAGCTGTCGAACGCCGGCATGACGCTCGACGCGCCCGAAAGCCCCGAGGTCACCGTGCTGGGCGACCGCAACTGGCTGCGGCAGGTGATCGTCGGGCTGATCCGCAACGCCATCCGCCATGCCCGCAGCGGCGCCGCGCTGCGGCTCGAGATCGCCCCTGATGGCACTCTCGACGTGATCGACAACGGCCCCGGCATCGCGCCGCAGGATCAGGCGCGCATCTTCGACCGCTTCGCACAAGGCGCGGGCGGCACCGCGCAGGGCTTCGGGCTCGGCCTCGCGCTGGCGCGTTGGGTGGTCGAGCAGCAGGGCGGCACGATCGCGGTGACAAGCCCCCTGCCCCGCGAGACGGCCCTCGGCGATGCACCCGGGACAAAAATCTCGGTTCGCCTTCCGCCCGCCAGCGCGTAGTCTCCCGCCATGACCGGATCCGCGCCCCTTCTGGTGGTCGATGACGACCCCGAGATCTGCTCCGCGCTGGCGCGCGGGCTGGGGTTGCACGGCTACGCCGTCGAGACCCGCAACCGCGCCGACACCGCCCTGCCCGAGCTGACCGGACAGCGCTACGTCGCTGCCGTGGTCGATGTCATGCTCGGCGCCGACAGCGGCATCGAGCTTGTTCGCGCGGCCCGCGCGAGCGGGGCGCAGCTGCCCATCGTCATGCTCTCGGCGCTGTCGGAGGTCGAGCACCGCGCCGCCGGGCTCGAGGCCGGGGCGGATGACTACGTGGTCAAGCCGTTCTCCTTCGACGAACTGGTCGCGCGGCTCAAGGTGCAGGAGCGCCGCGTCGCGGCGCTGCGGCCCTCCCCCGCCCGGCTGCGCGCGCAGGACCAGAGCCTCGCCACCGAGACCCGCTCCGAACATCTGACCGAACGCGAGTTCGCGCTGCTGGCGCTGCTGGCCGAGCATGCCGGCACCCCCCTGCCCCGCGGCCAGATCTTCGATGCGCTCTGGGCCGGGGAGTCGAGTTCGGAGAACGTCGTCGACGTCTATATCGGCTACCTGCGCAAGAAGCTCAAACCTGCCTCCGATTTCGGCTTCGAGATCACCACCGTGCGCAATCGCGGCTTCTGTCTCGAGGGTGTCGCCCCCACGCGCTGACCCTGCGGCAGTTAGGTCTTGCGCGCTCGCGCGTGTTTGGCGCAAACACCGGGGATGCAAGGACAGGAGCGCGTGATGGACCCGAGGCAGCTTGAGATGACCGTTCTGATGACGCCGGACATGGCGAATTTCAGCGGCAAGGTGCATGGTGGCGCGCTGCTGAACCTGCTCGACCGGGTGGCGTTTTCCTGCGCCTCGCGCTTCTCGGGGCGCTACGCGGTCACGCTCTCGGTCGATCAGGTGACCTTCAAGCAGCCGATCAACGTGGGCGAGCTGGTGACCTTCCGCGCCGCGGTGAACCATGTCGGGCGCACCTCGATGGAGGTGGGCATCAGGGTCGAGGCCGAGGACATCCGCAAGGGCACGCGGCGCCACACCAACTCGTGTTATTTCACCATGGTGGCGGTGGATGACGACGGCAAGCCGGCCGAGGTGCCGGAGCTGAAGATCCTCACCGAGACCGAGGAAAAGCGCAACCGCGCCGCCGAGGTCCGCCGCCAGCTGCGCCGGCAGTTCTCGAAGGAGCTGCAAAAGGCATCGGAGGGCTGAGGGGAACGGGCTTCGGGAGAGGCCTGCCTTATCGCTGACGATCGGTGCCGCTGGCGTTAGCCCGGCATGAGCATTCAGCCGCGCGGCCGATCTCTCCGCAGAGGCTCGAAATCGCCGATCTCAAGACCAGCCTAGGCAAGATCCCTGCTGAGCTAGGCTCATACGCAAGGCCCTCGACGGCGCGCAGCGCCATCGCCGGCCCGCGGGGTGGCGATCCAGCGCTACGAACCTCTCGATTTATCCCTGCCAAGTCCGAAGGACCTCACAACTAAGCGCCCAGCCCGACCAAATCGCCAGCCCGGGAGGCGGGCCGGCGATGGCGCGGCGCCCTTCGGGCTTGATTCCGCGCTTGGGCTCCGTTCAAGCCTTCGGAAGGCAGGCCTCGCACGCTCGGTACCGTCCACCCTGCAGCCTAATCGGTTGAACGACGTTCGCGCCCGCCCCTACTCCCACTCCAGCTCCGTATAGGCCACCGTCGCGTTGCGCGCGTTGAACGCCTCGAAGAGCGCCCACGCCCCGGCCTCGCTCGCCCCGATCTCCCGCACCGCCTCCCCCAGCCGCAACCCCGCGTCGATCGCCGCCCGCGCATCCCGCGCCAGCACGTCGAGATAGCCCAGCACCGGCGCCCCGCCCTCGGGCCAGTCGAGCACCGGCCCGCCATGCCCCGGCACCAGCCGCGCGACCTCGAGCCCGTGCATCTCCGACAACACCGCCTGCCAGCCCCGCAGGCTGCCATCGAGCGCCGGCACGTGCCGATCGAAGACCAGATCGCCGGCAAAGAGCGTCCCCGTTTCGCGGTCAAAAACCGTCAGATCGCTGCTGCTATGCGCCGTCTGCCAGGCCCTCAGCTCCAGCACCCGCCCGCCAAGATCGATCAGCGTCGCGTCCACGACCCCGCGCGTCACCTCCGGCGCCTCGGTGCCGAGAAACAGCGGCAGGCCGATCTCGCGTGCGAAGCTTTCGAGATAGTTGCCCTGCCGCTCCGCCAGCGCCCGCGCCAGCCCGGCATGGCCCACCACCTCGGCGCCCGCGAAAACGCCAGCCCCCAACACGTGGTCGGGATGCACATGGGTGAGGATCACGTGCCTGACCGGCAAATCCGTGCGCGCCCGGATCGCCCGCCACAGCGCCTCGCCGATCCACGCCGCCGAACCGCTGTCGATCACCGCCACCGCCGCGTCGCCGATGACGAAGCCGAGGTTCGACACGTCGCCGCCATTGCCCGCGTCCGGCTCCTCGATCCTGCCCTCGTGCACGAAGACTCCCGGCGCCACCTCTTCGACCGCCAGCGCCCCGCCTGCCGCCCGGCACAGCGCGCCCTCCACCGCGCGCGCCGCCAGCGCCGCCTCGCAGCCCTCCAGCGTTTCCGCCTCGAAGCCCGGCACCAGCGCCGCGCGGCAGGGCTCCCCCGCCAGCGCCGCGCAGATCATCACAACCGCCTCGAACATCGCGCCCCTCCTCGCCGCAGCCTCGCGCCACACGCCGCCGTGAACCATACCGACGATGCGCTCGGTATCGCTGCGCGCCGATCTGTGGCATGATCGGAGCCTATCCCATGCGAGGAGGAGAAGCATGGACCGCATCACCATCCCCGCCGCCCTTCTGGCGGCCGCCCTGGCGTTTCCGGCGCTCGCCGCCGACACCCAGAACCCGCTGACCGACAGCCCCACTTGGGAGAGCCTGCGCGGCGATGTCGCCGGCGAGGCCGAGATCGCCCCCGCCGACGGGCTGTTCACCGTCGAGGCGCCCTACCGCGCCGAGGACGCCGCCACGGTGCCGATCCACATCGTCCAGACCGACCCCTCGGCCCGCATCGAGACCGCCACCGTGGTGATCGACGAGAACCCGGCCCCGGTCGCCGGGGAGTTCACCTTCTCGCCCGCCATGGCGCCGCTCGATTTCGAGATGCGGGTGCGGGTCAACCAATATTCCAACGTCCGCGTCATCGCCGGCACCCCCGAAGGGCTGCGCATGGACGGGCGCTTCGTGAAAGCTTCGGGGGGCTGCTCGGCCCCGGCCACAAAGGATCCCGAGGTGGCGCTCGCCAACATGGGCCAGATGAAGCTGCGGCTCTTCGGTGCCGCCGAGGCGCCGGCGATCTCGGTGCCCCGGCGCGAGGCGCAGATCCAGATCCGGCACCCGAACTATTCCGGCCTGCAGCGCGACCAGATCACCCAGCTCTTCATCCCGGCGCATTTCATCGACCATCTCGAGGTCTGGCAGGGCGAGGAGATGCTGTTTGCGATGGATGGCGGCATCTCGATCAGCGAGAACCCGGTGTTCCGCTTTGCTTATGACGACAATGGCGCGCCCGCGCTCACCGTCCGGGCCAGCGACACCGACGGCAACGCCTTCGAGACCGAGTTGCCGAAGCTGGAGGGCTAGAGCGGCGGCGCCGGCGGATGACGCAGGCGGTTCTGATCGTCCATCAGCCGCAGACGGTGCGGCAGCGCATCGCCCCAGCGCCAGAGCACGGTGTTGCGCGCCTGCGGCTTCGCGCCGGGCGCGAAGCTCGGCACCACCATGCCGCAGAACCCGGCCTCGATCAGCCGTTCGGCCAGCGCCTGCGTCGGCGCCCGCCCCTCGTCCGCCTGCCGCGTGGCCCAGTCACGGATCGCCAGATCCGCCGGCCCGACGCCGAACTTCTCCAGTGCCGCCGCATCGCAGCCGTCGAACAGCGGCTCCAGATCCGCCTCCACCGCGACCAGCGTCACCGGCGAAAACATTCCCGCCTGCTGCACCTCGTTGAGCGCCGTCTCCACGCTGTCCGCGAGATAGAGCGCCGCCCGGCCGGGCCGGTTGAAGCGCCCGCCAAACTGCTTCGCCCCGTCACCCGACAAGGGCCGGTAGGCCCAGTAGGGCGAAAGCGCGCGATAGAGCGTGCCGGAATACCGCATCAGGTGAAGAGCATCAGGCGAAGACGCCCGCGTCCAGCCTGTCGAGATAGAGATGCACCCGCTCCGCATGGCCATCGCGCACCAGTTGCATCGCGGTGGCCTCGCCGAAGCCCGCAAGCGGGGTCGAGCGATACCAGGCATAGGCCAGGAGGTCGGAGCCGAAGCGCGGCGCCACGCGGTTGAGGATCTCGACCATCTCGCGCAGCCGCTTCTGGGTGCGCGGCGTGCCCACCCGGTTGGCGCGGGTCAGCGCGTCCCGGCCCAGACCGGCGGTCTGGGCGATCTCGTCCACGGTGGTGCGCAGGCTCTGCGCCATCAGCCGCGGCGCGAAGAGGCCGTGATCGGAAACACCCTGAAGATCCATGTCATGCCACCCATTCTGACGCACTTCCCGTCAATATGGGTGGCTTTCCACCAAATCACAAGGGCTCAGAAGAAACACACCACCTCCGCCTCGGCCTGCGCCCGGCGCAGATCGACGACCAGCGTGTTGGCGGCGACGGCGCTGTTGAACACCGCCATGCGCTCGCCCCCGGTGAGCCGCATCGACAGCACGGTCTCCGCCTCGACGTATTTCTCATAGGGCAGGATTGCCGCGATCTCGTCGATCGAGCAGGCGCATTGCCGCAGAACCTGCCGGCTCTGGCCATTCGCGGCCATGCAGCCGAAGACGTAATCCGCCCGGGCCTCGGTCGGGTAGTCGTTGAGCCGCTCGGCCACGCCCTGCGCCGCGGCCCAGCCCGGCGCCACCAGCGCCAGCCCGAGACCGAGCACCACCGCGCGGATCATTGTCCGCTCACCTGCTCGAAGCGCAGCGCCGAGAGATAGCCCTCCCCGGCCCCCTGCGCCCCCGGCGCCTCGGCCACCAGGCTGAGATACCAGCCCGGCACCTCGTCCGACATCGTCACCCGCAGCTCGAGATCGCCGAAGCCCATCATCCGGTCGCGGTTGGGATCGTCGAGGAAGGGCCGCAGCGTGACGGTCTGGGTCGCCACGGTCTCGCCCCCGAACTCCGCCTGGCCGGTCTCGATCTCCGCCGGCTTCACCAGCGCCTCCTTGACCCGGTTGCGGATGTAGAACGGCGAGCCGCCGGCGGTTTCCGCCATGTCGCGGATCACGCTCTCGTAGAACACCATGATCATCGGGTTGCCGACGCTGGCCGGGAAGCTGCCGAGATTGCGGTGCTTGCCGTCCTGGCGGAATTCCAGCGTCGCCAGCACCGCCTCGCCCTCGTCGAAGGACAGCGCGATGGCGCCGGTGTCGCGCTCCGCCGCCTCGGGCTTGGCGGCGTTGTGCACCTCGCGGGTATAGGTCAGCTCCGCGTCGCGGCTCACCGCGTCGAGCGTGCCGCCCTTGAACAGCAGATCATAGGTCTGCTCCGCCTCCGTCGTCGCCGCCCCGCCAGGGACCGCGAAACAGCTCAGTGCCGCCACGAGGGCCAGTGTCTTGCGCATGATGTGTATCCTCCCGCGCCCCATGCTATTCGCCCTGCCCCCCCTGTCATTGCCGACTTTTGTCGGTGCCGCGCCCCGGCGCCCCCCGCGCCGCGCCCTGCCCTTCTTCTGGCCGGAAATATCCCGGGGGTCCGGGGGGCTGGCCCCCCGGCGCGGCGCCGGAAACCCGGTACCTCACTCCGCGGCCTCCTCCGGCGCCTGCCAGCGCACCTTCCACTCGATCAGCGGGCGCAGCCGCGACAGCTGCACCGGCTTGGTGAGCAGCGAGAAGCCCTCCCGCGCACCGCGCTTCAGCAGTTCGTTGCTGCGGTCTGCGGTGATCATGATCGCCGGCACCTGCAGGCCGCATTCCGCCCGCACCGCGGCAATCGCGCGGTCGCCGGTCTCGCCATCGTCGAGCTGGTAATCGGCCAGGATGATGTCCGGTGCCATGCCCATGTCACGCACATGGGTGAGCGCCTCCGCCGCCGAGCGCGCGGCGAAGACGCTCGCGCCCCATTGCTCGAGCTTGTGGGTGAAGGCGTAGAGCACGTCCGGGTCGTTCTCGATCACCAGGATGAGGTAATCCATCTCGGCCTCGGCCACCGCCGGCGTCTGGTCGCAGCCCTCCTGCGGCGCCGCCGGGCGGCCCGCCGCCGCCTCCATCTCGATCGAGAACACCGAGCCGATGCCCGGCTTCGAGCGCACCCGCACCTTGTGACCGAGATGGCGGCAGGTGCGGTCGACGATCGACAGGCCGAGCCCCACCCCGGAGCCCAGCGGTACGTTGTCGGCGCGGGCAAATTCCTCGAAGATCCGCTTCTGGTCCTTGCGGCTGATGCCGATGCCGGTGTCCCAGACCTGCAGCTCCACCGCAGCGCCCTTGCGCCGGCAGCCCACCAGCACCCGCCCGCCCGCCGGCGTGTATTGCAGCGCGTTGACCACGAGGTTCTGGATCGAGCGCAGCAGGTAGACCGGGTCAGAGCGCACGAAGACCATGCTGGGCACCACGTCGAGCTGCACGCCCCTGCGCTGCGCCACCGGGGTCTGGTCCTCCCAGACGCTGCGCATCAGCGTGCCGAGGCACACGTCCGACGGCGTCAGCGAGCGGTCCGCCGATTCCAGCCGCGAGATGTCGAGCAGCGAATGCAGCAGCTGCTCGATCGAGGAAAACGCGCCGTCGAGCCTCTCGACCATCGGGGCAAAGCGGCTCTCCGAGGCGCTTTCCTTCAGCGTCGCGATCAGCAGCTTGGCGGCGTTGATCGGCTGCAGCAGGTCGTGGCTGGCGGCGGCGAGGAAGCGGGTCTTCGACGACACCGCCGCCTCGGCGCGCTCCTTGGCGACGCGCAGCTCCTCCTCGACCCGCGCCATCTCGGCGAATTGCTGGCGCAGCTGGACATTGGCGCGGGTCAGCTCCTCGGTGCGCTCTGCCACCCGGTTCTCGAGCATCACCGTGGCGCGGGTTTCGAGCGTGACATCCTTGAGCTCGAGCAGCACACCGCCATCCGGCAGCCGGTGGGCGTGCAGGTCGAGCATCCGCCCCGTGGCGTGGCGCACCCTGCGGCGCAGCCGCCCCTGGCGCTCGAGCCGGTCGAGCCAGTAGCCGATATCGAATTCCTCGGCCTCGGTGATCAGCGCGTGCTGGGCGACGAAGTCGAGCAGCCGGTGCAGGTCGGAGCCCTGCTGCAGCATGGTGTAGGGCAGCCCCAGCAGCTGGCGGAACTGCTGGTTGTACATCATCACCTCGCCCTCGGGCGAGAAGGTGCAGACCCCGGAGGTCATGTTCTCGAACACCGCCTGCAGGTAGTCGGCCTGGCGGTCGATCAGGCTTTCCTTCTCCGAGCGGTTGCGGCGCACGATCGAGGTGATCTCGGTGAGCAACAGCACGATGTTCTCGGCGCTCGTGCGCTGCAGGTTGATCTGGTACCAGCGGTCGCCCACCAGCTCGATCACCAGAGACACCACCGAGGCCCCCACCCTGCCCCGCCGTGCCTGCGCCAGGGCGGTG
Source organism: Salipiger bermudensis (assembly GCF_019801965.1). Taxonomy (GTDB): domain Bacteria; phylum Pseudomonadota; class Alphaproteobacteria; order Rhodobacterales; family Rhodobacteraceae; genus Salipiger; species Salipiger bermudensis_A. The sequence continues at coordinate 183,797 of NZ_JAHVIA010000006.1, read as the reverse complement.
TCGAAATTGCCTTCCACCGTGACCAGGTGCAGGCTGTCGGACATGGCGGCGAAGCAGGCGTCGATCGACAGCCCCGGCTGCAGCCGGTCGGAGATGTCGGGCAGCAGCGCCTGGAAGATCTCGTTGCAGACCTCGAGCCGCCCGGCGGTGAACAGCGCCACGCCCCCCTCCATCGCCGCCAGCGCGTCGGCGAGGTTCTTGCGCATGCGCAGGGTGTCGTCGCGGGCGTGGCGCAGCTCGTCGGTGGTGCGCTCGAGATCGCGGGTCTTGGCCCAGATCTGCCCCTGCAGCGCGATCGCCGACTGAAAGGCGCCATAGGCCGAGCCGCCGACCTCGTGCTGACGGTTGGCACGGCGCATCAGCGCGTCGATGATCTTGGCCTGCCGGGCGAGCTGGATGTCGAGCGGTTCGTCGGGGTCGATCATGCGAAGGCGCGCCTCCCCGGCTCGAAGAAAGCGACGCCCACGAAGGTCTGGTTCACATGCACCCCGCAGTGCTGCTCGCCATAAGTGTTGAAGCCCAGCACCCGGCGGCGGCGGAAGATCTCGCTAACCGGCGCGGTGAGCTGCTTCTGCTCGATCTCCAGCTTGCGCAGCACGCAGTCGAAGCCGAGCACGAAATCCGGCGCCGCCTCGCGCGGGCCCTTCACGTCGAGCTCGGCCTCCAGCGTCTCGAGGATCTCCTTGCCGCGGCCCAGCGTCAGGATCAGACCGTCATCAATGGCGCCGAGAAACGACAGCGCGTGGGCGCCCGGCGCGTCATGCACCGCGCGCACGTGATAGTTCATGTTTTGCCGCACCAGCATCGGATTCTCGGCAAAGACCTCCGGGGAGAGCTGCTCCACCGGACAGCCGACGATGCGGGCATATTCCAGCGCCGCCGGGGCGCCGTTGATCTCGAGCACCAGCCGCTCCTCGGGCAGCGCATCGGTCACCACCATCTGCTCCTCGGTGGGCAGGAAGTGATCGAAGCCCAGCCCCTGAAAGGCGAGGTCGGTCTCGAGCAGCAGCAGCAGCGCGGCGTTGGTGTGGAACCGCCCCTCGTGCAGCACGAAGGTTTCCTTGAAGGCTAGGTTGTCTCCGGCCGAGCCGCCGAACACCGGCACCTCGCCAAGCGCCGCCTCGAGCGTGGCGACCAGAAGGTCCTCCTGCTTCGAGAGGCCATCGGCGAAGATCAGCGCCAGCCGGTTCCAGCCGGCGGTGCGGCGGAAGCGGGCGGCGTGGGTACGCAGCTCGCTGGCGATGGATTTCATCGACATCGGCTTCAGTGGAGCGATCAGCATCGAGGCGCAGCGGAAATGCGCCCGCGGGAAGGCCAGCAGCAACAGCGCTTCGGTCTCGTAGCCCTCGGTGGTGATCGTGCCAGCCGTCGTGCAACCGAAGACCGGCACCCCCCCTGCCCCGGACTCGAGCGCGCCCGCCACCGCCTCGAGCGAAAGCCCGTCGGGCACGAAGGCCAGCACGAAGCAGGTCTCGGGAAGGTCGATGCCCGCCAGCACCTCGCGCACCGCCGCCTCGGCGCTGGTGGCGCGCGACACGGCAACCTGCACGAAGCGCGGCGGCGTCTGGTCGTCGCGCATGCGCTAGCGGCTCAGGAAGGCCTGCGCGTCGGCCTCGCCGGCGCCGATGGCCGTGGCGGGCGACGAGTTCTCGACCAGCACCGCCGCCTGGGTGCGGTTCTGCACGCCGAGCCGGCGCAGGAGCGCGGTGATGTGGGCCTTGACCGTGGCCTCGGCCAGCGACAGCTCGTAGGCGATCTGCTTGTTGGGCTTGCCGGCGCAGATAAGCTTCATGATGCGCTGCTGCTGCGGCGTCAGCTCGGCGAGCTTCGGGTGCAGCGCCTCGAAGGGCACATCGCCGCCGACGGATGACGCGCTGCTCTGGTAGCCGGGATGCACGTAGGGCGCACCGCTGGCAATCTCGCGCAGCGCCTGGCGCAGCATCGGCGCCGGGGCGTCTTTCGGCAGGAAGCCCGCCGCGCCCTCCTCCATCAGCGCCTGAACCACCTGCGCCGAGGTCAGCGACGAGATCACCAGCACCGGCACGTCAGGCAGCGCCTCGCGCAGCTTCTGGAAGCCGGAGATGCCGCACACGTCCGGCAGCTTGAGATCGAACATCACCAGGTCGGGCGAGACGCCCGCCTCGATCAGCGCCAGCGCCGCGCCGAGGGTCTGGGCCTTCTCGACCCGGCAGTCGGGAAACACCAGCTGGATGGCCGCCGCCAGCGCATCGCTGTAGAGCGGATGATCGTCGACGATCACGACGGATCGCACGGCGTCCGGCAACCGGGCCTCGGTAATGTCTTTCATTGAAACGTCCTCCCGCTAGGGACGTTAGCGCAGGGTTTTTCGTTCGCGCAATGGTGTTGTGGGCGTCCGGCCGAACTGGCGGCTTCCCGCAGGGCCGGACGCGGTTGCCGGCCGTCGCTATTTCAGCGCGCCGCTCTGCTTCGCGACATGGGTGGCGATGGCATCCATCAGCGGCGGCGACAGGCAATCATAGGGCTCGAGCCCAAGCTCGCGCAGCCGGCCACGGATCTCGTCCATGCGGTCCGGGTCGACACCCGACTCGATGATCGACGACACGAAGGCGGCGAATTCCGCCGGCGCCCAGCCCGATTGCGGCGACAGCTCGGTATGAACGAAATCAAGCCCGTAGAACGGATGCCCGGTATTCTCGATACGGCCATACATGTGGACGCCGCAGCCCTTGCAGGCATGGCGCTGGATCGCGGCCGACGCATCGACGATCTCGAGCTTCTCTTCATGCGCGGTGACCTTGAGCTTGTCGCGCCCGACCACGGCGACCTGGCTGAAGATCGCGCCCGCCGGCTTCCAGCACTTGGTGCAGCCGCAGACGTGGTTATGCGCGGTTTGTGCCTCCACCGTCACCACCACCTGATCGCTGGGACATTTGCATTTCAGCGTCCCGCCGGAAAAGCCGGGGGTCGCAGGCTTCACACCGTCATCGACCGCGGGGTGGATTTTCACATGCGTATATTTCGGTGCGGCGCTGTCGCTCTCGCCGCCAAAGATCTTGTCGAGAATTCCCATTTGCTGATGTCTCCTCCCTGTGGGCGCCGCCTCCATACGGCCCCCTGCCGGGAGGGTGCGCCCGGCGAGGGATTCGGACAATGCAACCATTCGTATCGGCCCAAAGGCGGAAATGCGGGATTTCCACTGCCGAACTGCGCTTTTCTGGCAGGAAAGCGGCGTTTGCCCGGGCGCATCGCGTGGTGTTTCGGGAAAATGTCGGTCGAATCGGAAAGTTATGCCGTCAGAGGCCGCAACTTTTGTCCCATCAGCCCGGCAGTGACCAGTCCGAGCGCAGGATCCGCGCGATCGCGTCTGGCGGCAGGCAGGCATCGAGCGAAATGGCGCTCGCTCCGGGCAGCTCCGGCGCCGCCTGTTCGTCCTGCATCTCGCCGGTGAAAGAGAGGTCGGTGATCTGGACCAGCCGCAAGGCGTGGGTCTGGCTCAGCATTCCCAGCCGCCGCAGCAGCGCCGCGCCCGGCGTCTCGAAGCCGGAGGCGATGACCAGCTCGCCATCGGTTGTCAGCCGGTCGAGCGACACGAGGCAACGGTCGAGCGGCGGATCGTCGAGCCGCCCGGCCATCGCATGCGCCGCGGCCATGTCATGCGCCCGCACCAGCCCCGAGATAACCTCCTGCATGGCCCCTGCCCCGGATTGCGGCGGCACCAGCACCGGGGCGCCGGAGCCGATCGCCAGCAGCCCTACCTGCCCGCCCGCCTCGATCACCCGCCAGCCGATCAGCACCAACGCCTCGGCGGCGGCCACGGAGCGAAACGCCCGGATCAACCCGCGCAGCATGGAGGGACGAAAATCGGCGACCAGCATGGTCTCGTTCGCGCCCCATCCGGGGCAGCCCGCCAGCGCGGTGTCGCGCAGCGCCTCGAGGTCGCGACAGCGCAGTGTCGCACCGGGGACATCGAGCGCGGCCGTCATACCGGGCGGCTCACGAACTGGGCATCGGGCGTCGAAGTCGGGCTCATCATCGCTCTCGGGTCTCTGCGGGCTCGGCCTTGGGGATCCAGTCTAGCCAAGAGCACCACGGCCCGGAACACAGCCAAGGGTCGCAACGGATTGTCAGCCGGTTTTTGGTGGCTTGTCAGGGGTACAAAAGCCTAACGAATTGAAAATACGCAGTTTTATAGATTGTCAGCTGACAATTTCAGGCTTGTGGGCCATTTCCCCGCCGTTTTCGCGTGATTTGCCCCGAAAACCCGGCTTTCGCGCCTCGGTCGGCCGGAGTCATTTGCATCGTCACAGGGTCGCGTTGCCGATGACCCATCCTAAGCATCTTCACGGGGACCCTCGCAAGCCCCAGCTCACGAGGCGACGCATCGCGTGGGGTCACTGGTCAAGCGATGGACACAAGACGCACCCCCCGGACAGGGATCTACCGCATGGTCAGAGAACCAAGGAAACCCACGCTTGAGGGAGCTGCGCCCTAGGCAAAGGCCGGCATCGCCGCACGCCGTCCAGCCGCCGCCAGCATGGCGCTGACCGAGAAGCTGCCCTTGCGCGCAACCTGTGTCAGCCGTCGCAGGTAGGCCCCGGGCTTGCGGATCTCGCTGGCTCGTTCGAGCAGGCAAAGCACGGTTGCCGCGGCGCGCTCCGCGCCCATGATGCGCTGCGCCTCATGCAGCACCGGTGGATCGATCCCGAGCATCGGTGCGAGCCTGTGCGACATCGCGATGAGATCGTGCCAGCCTCGTGGCTGATCGGGGAAGAAGGCCTGATACTCCCGGCAAGCCTCGGTGATCATCGGCACGGTAATCGCAGCGACCTTCTCTGCAGATCCGACGCTTTCCGCAGGTAGAGCCTCGGAGGTCATCGCGGACTCAGAGTCAGAAATAGAATTATCTGTTTCTTGTATGTGCCGCTCATTCCGGGCGGCGCTGGCGCTCATTTTGGTTGTTTCGGCCACGGGCCCGGGCTTGGGCTCGACGGTCTCCGGGGCAGGGAGCGCGGCCTCGAGGCGGCTCACCAGCTCGGTGAGATCCTGCTCGGAGGCGCGACGGCGCAGCATCAGCCGGGCGGCGTCGATCAGCACATCGGCTGCGCCATCCTCGGTCAGGCGATGGCGCAGCATCCCGAGCCGGGCTCGCAGCACCGCGATGCGCTCGCGTTGCGCGGTGACGCTCTCGGCAGCGGAAGCCAGCGCGGAGGCGTGGCGGGCGAGGGGGGAGAGATCGAAGCCGAAGGCGATGCCGATGCTGCCCGACTGGCCGCGCGCGTAGCGTTTGCAGTTCGGGCTGTCATGACGGCTGACAATGCCGGTCTCGACCAGCTTTGCCAGGTGCCGGCGCAGGGTGCTCTCGGGCATACCCGAAAGCCGCTCTGCGAGCACGCGGTTGGAGGGGAAGACGATGGCGCTCTCGGGAGCGTCGGGCAATTCGCGCTCCGGCCAGAAGGTCAGCAGCGCCTTCAGCACCGACAGCGTGCGGTGGCCCAGCCCGAACGCCTCGGCGCCGGTGGTCAGGTCGCGCAACAGGGCCCATTTGTCGGGCATAGGGGGAGTGTGCCGTTGCGAGGCTTCCGATGACGGCAGACAAGCCGAGACCGGTCGCCCGAACGGGGGTCGGGACGTGTTTTCCATGTGACATTTCACGAAAGACAACAAATCTCCGCCCCTGCACCGCGATGCATGGTTGACAGAGTCCGGGTCTGGCGGCTAACTCAAATTGCTACGTTCGAGAAGGGCCTTCCGGGATCAATCCTGGGGGGCTTTTCTTTTGTCGCCTGTCCTCTCGTGCCTCCTTGTTGGTTTTCTACTGCTCTCAGTCCTCCGACCGGGTGCTTTGCCAGCGGTCGTGAAGTTCTTTCATGATGTCCTCCGCCTGCCCGTCGAGCCAGCGGTCGAAGCCGTTGGCCGTCTTGGCGGGGATGGTCAAGGTCAGCCCGCGCGCGGTGCTGCGGATCTCGGCCAGCGGCGCGCCGTCGACGCTGCGCAGAGTGCGCGGACGCGGGGCAGGGGGCTTGGCCGGGGTCGCCGTCTTGCGCTGCGCGGCGCCGAACACCTCCTCGAAGCGGGCGTCCGAATCGAGCCCCTCGAAGCCGGGAAGCCCCATCGCCGTCTCGACACGGTCGCGCGCGGCGTCGTCCTCGAGCAGCTTGGCGAGGCTCATCCAGCGATCGCGCCCGATGCCCGGGGCCGAGCCGATGCGGCGCAGGAAGGGCAGCGAAAACGCGGTGCCCACCTTGAGCATCCGGCTGACCATCGGCAGGTCGATCGACAGCGCCGCGGCGATTGTCTGCCGGTCATAACCGCCATCCTGCAACTGCGCCGCGAAGCTCGCCTTTTCGACGAAGCTCAGATCCTGCCGCGAGGTGTTTTCCTGGCCCTGGGCCATCACCAGCGCGTGGTCGTCGAGCTGGCGCACCATCGCCTTGACCTTGAGCCCGAGGTCGCGCAACGCCCGCAGGCGGCGGCGGCCGTAGACGATCTCGAACCGTCCGGCGCTCTTGGGGTGGGGGCGCAGAAGCACCGGAACCTGCTGACCATAGGTCTGCAGGCTCTCTTTCAGCTGGTTTTGAGCCTCATCGTTGATCCCGAGCCGATCTTCGTAGCCGGCATCGTCGATCAGCGCAGGCTCGACCTCCTGCACCGCGTTTTCCTGCAGCTTGGTGAGCGAGGATTGCAGCGCACCGACCGCGCCCCGGGGCATCATTCGAGCCTCTGCCGCCGTTTTTCGGTCTGTCGGTGTAGATCCGCCGCCCAGCGGCGTGATGCGTGGTTCGAGAATTCCCTTGCGTGCCATCAGCGTCCCCATGCTTTCTGAATGAGAGACTCAATCTCGTCATTGACCTGATTCAGTGAATCCACCGCACGGTCATAGGTGTTGCGGTGAAACTGGCTGCGGTCGACCTCGTAGACGGTCTGCTGGGTGAGACCCGCATCGGAGATCGCCGTGGACTTCAGCATAGCGTTGACCATGACCTCCTCGCCGAAGAGCTGGCGCAGGAAGGCCACAACCTGCTGCTGCGGGCCGTCATTGGGCTCGTAGCGGTTGATCATGAAGCGCAGGAAATCGAATTCCATGCTGGCGCCGGCATTCGACACCACGTCGAGCAAATCGGCACTCATCTGCAGGAATTGCGACATCGAGGCGATGTCGAGCATGTTGGGCACGATGGTGATCAGCACGCCGGTCGAGGCGCAGAGCGCCGACATGGTGAGATAGCCGAGCTGGGGCGGGCAATCGAAGATGATCACGTCGTAATTCGCCTCGACCTCCTGCAGCGCCGCGGCCATGCGGGCGAAGAAGGCGGGCTGGACGTTGGTCATCAGCGCCTGCGGGGTCTCGTGCTCGAATTCCTGCAGGATCAGCCCGCCGGGGGCCAGGTCGATGCCGGTGAAGAAGGTCGGCTGGATGATCTGGCTCAGCGGCAGCGGATCGTCATAGCGGATCGCGTCGTAGATCGTGCCCGACTCGAGGAAATCATACTCCGGGCGGTAACCGAACAGCGTCGTCAGCGAGGCCTGCGGGTCGATATCGACGCAGAGGACGCGATAGCCCTTGAGCGCCAGGCGCTGCGCGGTGTGGATCGACGAGGTGGTCTTGCCGGAGCCGCCCTTGAAGTTGAGGAAGGACAGCACCTGCACCTTGTCGCCCTCGCGGCGGCCGCGCAGGTAGGTGCCCTTGGTCTTCGCGGTGCTGTCGAGCACCTTGCGGATTTCCAGCACATCCGCGGCGGAATAGTGCCGTCTTCCGCCCGGCGTGGTATGGACCTCGGGGATGCGGTTGTCGAAATGCAGCTTGCGCAGGAAGCTGGCGGAAATGCCGAGCAGCTCGGCCGCTTCCCCGGCGGAGAAGCGCCTCAGTTCCTTGCGCGCGTCGGGGGCGAAGACCTTCAGCATGTGGTCTTCCAGCGCCTGAGTCAGTGCCTCGGCGTTCTCCCGTACGCGGGCGTTGATATGTATGGTATCCGCCACGTCTGCCCTCATTTTCGGTAACGCTGTTTTTCGTCAGCGCTTTTATTACCGTTTCTTTAAGCAAGAGAGGGGCAGGTTGTCCACAGTTTCCTGCAGTTGCGTGGCAGGGCAGGGGGCCCCGCGATCCCGAGGCGGTTCAGGTGGCCTCTGCACTACTGTGGATAAATCTCTGAAAAATATCAAATTTTTTGAACTTCGCACTGCAAGTGACGGAAAAGGCGGAGTTTTTCCAAGTTGCGTGCGAACAACGCTGTCAGCGCCGGATTTCCCGGCAGCGCGAGTCACTTGGCCGAGGCGCGCACGGGGCAGAGGGGCGCGATTCTGGCCGCGAACAGTGCCTGTTTCGGCTCTGGTGACGCCCGATTCATCGCGAGTGTCGAGGATGCCGCTATTCGGCGGGTTCGGGCGCCTTGCCGGGCGCAGTGCGGTAGACCAGCGCTGCATTTTCCGCCGCCGCATGGGCGTCGGCGCGGGCCTGCAGGTCGACATGATGGGGCGACTTGATGCAGACTGGGTCGGTGGCGGCGGGATCGCCGGCCAGCGCCATCGCCTGACAGCGGCAGCCGCCAAAATCCACGGTCTTGCGCTCGCAGGAGGCGCAAGGTTCCGGCATCCAGTCGGTGCCGCGATAGGCGTTGAAGGCGCTGCCCTCGTACCAGATTTCCGAGAGCGGCCGCTCGCGCACGCTGTCGAAGCTGAGATGCGGAATCGTCTGCGCCGCGTGGCAGGGCAGCACCTGCCCGTCGGGCGCGACGTTGAGCCCGGTCGAACCCCAACCGCCCATGCAGCGCTTGGGATAGTCGGAATGGTAATCCGCCGGCACGTAATCGATCACCAGCGTCCCCTTGAGCCGCAGCCGTGCCTCCTGCACGATCCGCGTCGCCTCGGCGGCCTGCTCGCGGGTGGGCATCAGCGCGTCGCGGTTCTTCAGCGCCCAGCCGTGGAACTGCACCGTGGCGACCTCGATGCGCCGTGCCCCCATCTCGACCGCCATCTCCAGCGCGCGCGGCAGCTGGTGCAGGTTGCGCCGGTGCAGCACCGCGTTGAGCGTCAGCGGGAAGCCGATCGCGCCGATCCATTCTGCAACCTGCATCTTGCGCTTGAAGCCGCCGTTGTAGCCGCCGATCTCGTCGGCCATCTCGGGGGTCGTCCCCTGCAGCGAGAGCTGGACGTGGTCGAGCCCGGCGGCGTCGAGCGCCTTGAGGCGGCGTTCCGTGAGGCCGATGCCGGAGGTGATGAGGTTGGTATAGAGCCCGGCCTCGCGCGCCGCCTGCACCAGCTCCTCGAGATCGCGCCTTGTGGCCGGCTCGCCGCCCGAGAGGTGGAGCTGCAGCACGCCGAGATCGGCGGCTTGTCGAAAGACGGTTTTCCACTCGTCGGTGGAGAGCTCGCTGTCCTGCCGCGCCATCTCGATGGGGTTCGAGCAATAGGGGCAGGAGAGCGGGCAGCGGTGGGTGAGTTCCGCCAGCATGGCGATGGGGGGGCGGGCTTTGGTCATGGCTGGGCCTCCGGGTGCCGGAGAAAGGCGCGATGGTCGTGCCGTTGCAGGGCGGCTGCAGGACGGGCCACGCCCGCCCATCCAGCGGGGCGGGCTTGGGGATGACGCTGCGCGATGGTCTGAGGCTGGGGCGAGATGGTGGGTCGGCGCGGATCGGAGGGCGTAAACGCCTTCGAAAGGGTGGGCGTGGCCCGTCCTGCCTGCCGCGGCCGGGTGCTGCTGTTCACGCGGAGCAGCGGCGGCATCACGCCACCTCCAGGAACCGCCGCTCCCTCAGCGCGCCGAGGAATCCGGCGCTGTCCTTGGCGATCTGTTCCTGCGGGGCGCTGTATTTCGCCGCCAGCCCGGCGGTGATCTCGCCGAAGCTGCGGCTCCCGTCGACCTCGGACAGGATTGCGTGGCCGACCTGATCGAGCGTGATGGCGCGCTCGGGGGCCAAGAGGACCCATGTCTCGCGCACCCGGTCCCAGTGCAGGCGGACGCCGCGCGGCAGGGAGGGGATCTCTGCGGGCTGCATCAGGCCGCCTCGGCGCTCGCCAGCCCCTCGCCCGGGCGCCACGCGCCGGGTGGGATGCGGGCCGGATCGACATAGGCGCCCCAGAGCGCATCGAGCTGCGACCAGAGCACATCCGTCTTGAAGATCAGCGCCTTGGCGGCGGCGTCCTGCTTTTCCTGCGTGTCGGCGTGGTCGAGCACCCATTGCAGCCCGAAGGCCACGTCCTTGGGGGCTTCCTTCAGCCGGTTGCGGAAGTAGGAGAGCGAGGAGTCGTCGGCGAAATCGTAGTTTTTCAGAAGTCCCTCGATGCGGTTGGCGTGGATCGCGGGCGCAAACAGCTCGGTCAGCGAGGCCGCGACCGCCTCGAGCAGGGTCTTGTCGCGCACGAAGCGGACATAGGCGTCGACGGCAAATCTCGTCGCCGGCAGAACGCCCTCGCAGGAGGCGACGTAATCGCGATCGAGCCCCACCGCCTCGGCCAGCCGCAGCCAGCGGCGGATGCCGCCCTCGTTGGTCTCGGTGCCGTCGTGATCCTCGATGCGGCTCCGCCAGGCGCGGCGCAGGTCCGGGTCTTCGACGCGCGACATGAAGGCGGCGTCCTTCATCGGGATCGAGTGCTGGTAGTAGTAGCGGTTGATCACCCAGGCGCGCACCTGGTCGGGGGTGCAATCGCCGCCATGCAGCTTGTGATGGAACGGGTGCAGGTCGTGGTAGCGCTCGGCGCCGATCTGGCGCAGCCGCGCCTCGAATTCCGCCTGTGTCTGGGTCATGCCGTCACCTCCATTCCGTCCTGACCGATGATCCACCCCGCGTCCTGCGCCGCCCGGCACTCCTCCGAGCCGGGCCGCAATACGGGGTTGGTGTTGTTCATGTGCACGAAGACCTTGCGGCCGATCTCGAGCCCCGCGAAGGCGGCGATGGAGCCGTCCTCGCCGCTCATCGACATATGGCCCATGCGCTTGCCGGTCTTCTGCCCGAGGCCTGCGCGCACCATCTCGTCATCGCGCCAGAGCGTGCCGTCGAAGAAGACCAGCGCCGCACCGTGCAGGCGCTGGCGCAGCGCATCGTTCAGCAGGGCGCAGCCGGGGATGTAGAACACCGTCTCGGTCGCGGTCTTGAGCCCGACGCCCACGGTCTGCTCTCCGACGAGCTCGGTCTCGACGGTCTCGCCCTCCATGTAGAGCGGCACCTTGCCGGGCACGGCGAAGAGCGTGGCGGTGAGGCCCGGAACGATCTCGGCCGGCGCCTCGAGCGCCACGTTGGCGCGGGTCACGACCGAAGGATTCAGGGCGGAAAAGATCGGGTTCTCGGCCAGCACCTCGTGGATGCCGGCGGTGGCGAAGAGCGTGAAGGGCTGCATTTCGCGCAATGTCAGAAGGCCGGCCACATGGTCGATATCGCCATTGGTCAGCAGTACCGAGCGCAGCGGCATCTCGCGCAGGCCGGTCGGGTGCAGCTCGGGCGTGGCGGCCAGCTGCGCGCGGATATCGGGCGAGGCGTTGAGGATCGCCCAGTTCTCACCGTCAGCCGAGACGGCGAGGGAGCTCTGGGTCTGCGAGGGAATTTCTCCGGCCCGTGCAAGCCGGCAGTTCTCGCATCCGCAATTCCACTGGGGCAGTCCGCCCCCGGCTGCGGCTCCGAGAATGCGCGCGCGGAATTGCATCACGTCCTCCCGCGCGCGGCTGATCAGAACAGGACGCCGTCGTCGTGTTCCGGGCCGTACATGTTGATCTCCATGCCGCACTCGATTTCGCGGATGACAGGCTTGTTCCAGGCCATGACTCTCTCCTCCTCTTGAGATTCCGGTGACTCGGTTGAACAGGGTCAGCTTGGCAAAGAGGAGGACAGGCTGGCTATTCTTATCTTCTAAGAAGCGTTGAGACTTTGGTCGGTAACGGGAGGGAAATTTGCGACGAATTGGTTGGTTTCCGAGGGTGGGCGCCGCTCCTCAGGGGAGACGCCGCGCAGCGTCGGTCCGCGGGGCGGCGATCTGCTGTCCGAGCCTCTCGATTTATAGCTGCCAGATCCGAAGGACCTCGACATTTCGCGCGTACGGCACCAAATCGCCGGCCCGGGGGGCGGACCGGCGATGCGCGGCGGCCTGCGGCCTTGTCCCGCGCACGGAGCTTCGCGCTCCGGCGGTTCTGCGCTGGTGCGGCCAATGCCAGGAGCAGATCAGCCCTTCACGGCCCCCGCGAAGGCCTCGATGAAGCGATCCGCCTCGGCCATGTTCAGGCAGAGCGGCGGGCGGACCTTCAGCGTCGCGCCATAGCGCCCCGCGGCGCCGATCAGCACACCCGCGGCGCGCATCCGGTCGATGACCTGCACCGTGTAGCCCGCATCCGGCGCGCCGGAGCCGTCTGCCGCCCCGAGATCGACGCCGAGGAAGAGCCCCGCGCCGCGCACGTCCGTGACGCGCTCCGAGCCAGCGGCGATCTCCGAAAGCCCCGCCTTGAGATGTGCGCCGACGCGCAGCGCGTTGTCCTGCAACCCCTCCTCGTCGATCACCCTGAGCACCGCAAGCCCGGCGGCGGCGGCCACCGGGTTGCCGCCGAAGGTGTTGAAATAGCCCACATCCTCGCAGAAGGCCGCGAGATGCTCGGGCCGCGCTGCCATGCCCGCCATCGGGAAGCCATTGCCCATCGGTTTGCCCATGGTGACGATGTCGGGCGCGATGCCGTGGCGCTCGTAGCCCCAGAACGCGTCGCCGGTGCGGCCGAAGCCCGGCTGCACCTCGTCGGCGATGTAGAGGCCGCCCGCCTCCTGCACTGCCTGAACCGCCGGCAGCAGGAAGCCCGCCGGGTCGGCGAAGATGCCGTCGGAGGAAAAGATCGAGTCCGCGAGGAAGGCGGCGGTGCCGTGGCCGCGCGCCTCGAGCGTTTCCATCGCCGCGACCACAGACGCGTGGAAGCCGTGGGCGATATCCTCGCCATAGGCGGCGGAGCCGGGCGCGGGCACGGTGACCACGTGATCGGGCAGGGGGCTGCGCTTCAAAGCCGAGGGCGAGGCCTCGGTCACCAGCGCGGTGTTGCCGTGATAGGCGGTCTCGGTGACGATGATGCCGTGCTTGCCGCTGACCGCGCGGGCGACGCGCAGCGCGAGATCGTTGGCCTCGCTGCCCGAGCAGGTCATCACCACGTTGGACAGCTCGATATGCAGCTTGGCCTTCAGCGCCTCGAGATAGTCGTCGACGATCCCGACGAGGTAGCGCGTGTTGGTGTTGAGCGTGGCGATCTGCGCGCTCACCGCGGCGACGACCGCCGGGTGGGAATGCCCGACCGAGGGGACGTTGTTGTAGAAATCGAGATAGCGCGTACCGTCGCGGGCCTCCATCCACGCGCCTTTCGCGGCGACCATCTCGATCGGCTGGCGGTAGAACAGCACCGAGGCCGCGCCGAGATTGTCGAGCCGGCGCGCCACTGGTCCCTCGCCGCCCAGCGAGGCGTCGAAGGCGTTCATGTCGAGGATCTGGCGAACCTGGCTCATGCGCCGTGCTCCGCGAGATAGGCCTCGGCGAGCGCCACGGTGCCCAGCGTATAGGCGGCGTGGCCGGCCTCGGCAGCGGTCTCGGTCTCAGCGTGGCTGGCGATCCACGCGGTGAGCAGCAGGCGGCGGAACAGGATGAAGGTGGGGATCATCGCAACGTGTTCGTCATCCAGCGGCGCGACGCTGCGGTAGCCCTTGACCCACGCCTCCTGCAGCGCCGGGATATAGGGCTCGGTCTCGAGGAAGGAGATCGCGGCGGCGAAATCGTAGATGAACCAGGACAGCCCGCAATCGTCGAAATCGATCACGCCGAGCCGGTCGCCATCCTCAAGCAGGTTGGCGAGCCTCAGATCGGCATGGACGAGCCCGAAGCGGTCGGGCGTCTCGCCATAGGCGGCGAGCTTCTCTTCGAGCACCGCGCAGAGCCGATCCAGCACCGCTTTCTGCTCCGGCGTCAGCCCGAGCGCGGCGCGCCAGTCGCCCCAGAGCGGCTCGGGGCCGAAGGCGCTCTGGAAATTCCAGGTCTTGCGGGTGAAGCCCGCAGGCTTGTCCCATGTCCGGCTGTGCTGGTGCAGACGCGCCGAGATCGCGCCGAGGATCTCGAAACCAGAGGCCAGGCTCTCACCGGCATCGGGCTCCTTGCCGGACATGAAGGAGAAGGCGACGACATGGCGGGTCTCGGCGCCATCCTCGAAGGAGGCGATATGGGTGCCGTTTGCGGCGAGCAGGGGCTCAGGTGTGTCGACGGCACCGCTGTCGCGCAGGGCGTTGATCCAGGCGAGCTCGGATTCGATCTCGGGCTTCGTGTGATAGGCCGGGCGGTGGACCCGCAGGATGATCGGCGCATCAAGGGCGGGGTCGGTGGCGAGGAAGGTGGCGTTTTCCGAAAGGGTCAGCAGGCGGATGTCGCAGGCCTCGCTGAGCCCCCATTGCGCGCGCAGCGACAGCGCGCCCTGGCGCAGGCGCTCGACAAATCCATCCTCGTAAAGTCCGGCCATCGCCTTGCCCTTTTCTTTTGCAGTCACCCCGTGGCTAGGGAGATAATCTGTGTCTTGCAACATTTTTGCTTGTGCAGACGCAGAAATCGCAGGTTCACTCGAGACAGATGCACAAAAAGCGGCACCATGGCGCAGGGCCTGTCAGGGCGCCTTCGCGCAACGTGGTGAACCATAGCAGGGAGAGACAGGAATGCTCACATCCATTGCCGGAAAATCGGTGATCGTTACTGGTGGATCGAAGGGGATCGGCAAGGGCATCGCCAAGGTGTTTGCCGCCAAGGGCGCCAAGGTGATGATCGCGGCGCGCGGCGAAGAGGCGGCAAAGCTCGCGGTGGCCGAGATCGAGGCCGCGGGCGGCACCGCCGCCTATCACCTGACCGACGTGGCCGACTGGACCTCGGTGCAGGAGATGGTCGCCGCCACGGTGGGCGCCTTCGGCGGGGTCGACATCCTCTGTGCCAACGCGGGCATCTTCCCGCAGATGAAGATGGTCGACATGTCGCCCGACGACTGGGACCACGTCATGTCGGTCAATCTCAAGTCGAGCTTTCTCTGCGTGAAGGCCTGCATCCCGATCTTCGAGGCGGCAGGCAAGGGGCGCGTGGTGCTGACCTCGTCGATCACCGGGCCGGTGACGGGCTTTCCGGGCTGGTCGCATTACGGCGCGTCGAAATCCGGCCAGCTCGGCTTCCTCAAGACCGCGGCGATGGAGCTGTCGCGCTACAACACCACGATCAACGCGGTGATGCCGGGCAACATCTTCACCGAAGGGCTGCAGGATCTGGGCGAGGACTATCTCAAGACCATGGCAGCCTCGATCCCGCTGAAGCGGCTTGGCGCGGTCGAGGATATCGGCAACGCGGCGCTGTTCTTCGCCTCCGACGAGGCGGGCTACATCACCGGCCAGCAGATCGTGGTGGACGGCGGGCAGATCCTGCCGGAGAGTCTCGAGGCAATCGAGGAAATCTGATGAGCTGGAAGACCGCCTGGCGCTCGTTCTACTACGAGACCGCCGAAGAGCCCGAGGATATCGTGCTGGAGGCGCCGAAGACGGCGCTTCTGGTGATCGACATCCAGAACACCTATCTCGAGCTGCCCGACGATCCCGCCGAGGCGCGTCGCTGGGCGCCGTTCTTCGAACGCATGCGCGAGACGGTGATCCCCAACACCGCCGCTCTTCAGGGCTGGGCGCGCGACAATGGCATCGAGGTGATCCATGCCCGCATCGCCTGCCTCAAGGAAGACGGTCGCGACCGGTCGCTGAGCCAGAAGAAGCCGGGCTTCAACTACCTGCTGCTGCCGAAAGACCGAGAGGACAGCCAGATCGTCGATGCGGTCGGCCCGGTGGGCGACGAGATCGTGGTGACCAAGACCACCGACTCGGCGCTGACGGGGACCAACCTGCGCATGGTGCTCTCCAACATGGGCATCACCGACGTGATCGTCGCCGGGATCTTCACCGATCAGTGCATCTCGTCCTCGGTGCGGTCGCTGGCGGATGAGAGCTTTGGCGTCGTGGTGGTCGAGGATTGCTGCGCCGCCGCCACGATGGAACTGCACGAGGCCGAGCTGCGGATCATCAACATGATCTATTGCCACGTGGTGAGCAGCGACGAGGTGAAGGGCTTCCTGAGCTGAGATCGGCCGGACGCCGTATCCCGCGCGGGACCACGACAGGAGACCGAGACCGGGGCAGGGGGGTCAGCCGCTCTACCCTGCCTCCTGCAGCATCTGCGAGATCGCGTAGAGGCGCTTTTCCAGCAGGGTCGGCGTCTCGCAGAGATAGGTGATGGTCTTCTGCCGGTCGGTGAAGATGCGCTGATCCCAGTCGACCTGTTCCTCGAGCGCATCGACGCGGTCGTAATCGGGCTCGGCCTGCGCCATCTGGCTGTCCATCTCGGCGCGGGCGCCGTCGATCTTTTCCGACAGCGCGATCTGCCCGAGCGAGAATTCCCCGATGCCGTTGATGATGCGGGTCCGGCGGCCCGAGAGCCGGTCGAAGACGCGCTCGAACACCGCCCCCATCAGCGCCATGTCGCGGCCCTGATCCTCGGCAAAATCCGCGACCGCCCCGCGGGCCTCCTCGAGATCGACCCGGCGCAGCGCCAGCGTCTCGGCGAGCTCGTCGACCGCGGCCTTGGTGGCGGGAGAAAGCGCCTCTTCCGAGAGCGGCGCGGGCCACATCAGCCCGATCGACAGCCGCTCGACCTTGCGCTGGATGCAGGGCCATGTCGGATCCGAGAAATCCGCCGCATTCCCGGCAGTTGCACAGCATATGACCAGTGCAAATACCGCATAGCATTTATGAGTGTACATCAGCTTTCCTCCCGCAACCGACTATGAAACAGGGTGGCGGCGAGGTCCATTCCGGGGAATACCCACCATTGGGTGTATTGTTCGGTATGCGATAGCGCACCCATACTCTGGGCAATCGCCTCAGAGCGTATTGAATTTGAAGTCAGGAGGGAGTCTGCATGCGCACCCGTGCAGCCGTGGCCTTGGAGGCCGGCAAACCGTTGGAAATCATGGAAGTGAACCTCGAAGGCCCGAAGGCCGGCGAAGTTCTCGTCGAGATCAAGGCCACTGGCCTCTGCCACACCGATGAATTCACCCGCTCGGGTGCCGACCCCGAGGGCCTGTTCCCCTCGATCCTCGGCCACGAGGGTGCGGGCGTGGTTCTGGAAGTGGGCGAGGGCGTCACCACGCTGAAGCCCGGCGATCACGTGATTCCGCTTTATACCCCGGAGTGCCGCGAGTGCCCGTCCTGCCTGTCGGGCAAGACCAACCTCTGCACCGCGATCCGCAACACCCAAGGCCAGGGCCTGATGCCCGACGGCACCACGCGCTTCTCGATGCTCGATGGCACCCCGATCTACCACTACATGGGCTGCTCGACCTTCGCCAACCACACGGTGATGCCCGAGATTGCGCTCGCCAAGGTTCGCGATGACGCGCCGTTCGACAAGATCTGCTACATCGGCTGCGGCGTCACCACCGGCATCGGCGCGGTGATCAACACCGCCGGCGTCGAGATCGGCTCGACCGCCGCGGTGTTCGGCCTCGGCGGCATCGGCCTCAACGTGATCCAGGGCCTGCGCATGGCAGGTGCCGACATGATCATCGGCGTCGACCTGAACGACGACAAGGCCGAGATGGCCAAGAAGTTCGGCATGACCCACTTCGTCAACCCGTCGAAGGTCGACAACACCGTGCAGGCCATCGTCGACCTGACCAAGCGTGGCGCCGACCAGATCGGCGGCGTGGATTACAGCTTCGACGCCACCGGCAACGTCAAGGTGATGCGCGACGCGCTCGAGTGCTCGCACCGCGGCTGGGGCGTCTCGGTGATCATCGGCGTGGCACCTGCGGGCGCTGAAATCAGCACCCGTCCGTTCCAGCTGGTCACCGGCCGCGTCTGGAAGGGCACCGCCTTCGGCGGCGCCAAGGGCCGCACCGACGTGCCGAAATTCGTCGACTGGTATATGGACGGCAAGATCGAGATCGATCCGATGATCACCCACAAGATCACGCTCGACGAGATCAACCACGGCTTCGACCTGATGCACGAGGGCAAGTCGATCCGCGCGGTGGTCGAATACTGATGGAAACCGTTGCGGAAAACCGAAGCTTCGGCGGAACGCAGACCGTGTACAAGCACGCCTCCGAGGCCTGCGGCTGTGACATGACCTTCGCGGTCTACATGCCGCCGCAGGCCAAGGACGGGCCGGTGCCGGTGCTGTGGTATCTCTCGGGTCTCACCTGCACCCACGAGAACGCCATGACGAAGGGCGGCTTTCAGGAACACGCGGCGAAACACGGCCTTGCGGTCGTGTTTCCCGACACCTCGCCGCGGGGCGAGGGCGTGGCCGACGATGACGCCTACGATCTCGGACAGGGCGCCGGGTTCTACGTCAATGCCAAGCGCGACCCGTGGAAGCCGCATTTCCAGATGTATGACTACATCACCAAGGATCTGCGCGGCATCGTCGAGGGGCTCGACGGCATCGGCGACAAGCACGGCATCACCGGCCACTCGATGGGCGGACACGGGGCGCTGACCATCGCGATGCGCAACCCGTCGATGTTCGACAGCCTGTCGGCCTTCGCGCCGATCGCGCATCCGACCCAGTCGGACTGGGGGCGCAAGCAGCTCTCGGCCTATCTCGGCGACGACGAGGGCTGCTGGGCGGAGCACGATTCCACGCTGCTGCTCGAGGAGCACGGCTGGAAGGGTGATCTGCTGGTGGACCAGGGGGCGAGCGACCAGTTCCTCGATCTGCTGAAGCCCGAGGCGCTGGCCGCGGCCATCGCCAAGGGCCGCCAGCCCGCCACCTTCCGGATGCAGGAAGGCTATGACCATTCGTATTTCTTCGTGAACACGTTCGCGGGAGATCACGTCGCCTGGCATGCCGCGCGACTGAAGTAACTGACCCTGGAAAGGGAGGAGGACCAACATGATCCAGAAACTGCTCGCCACGGCGTGCCTGCTGAGCCTTACGGCCGGGATTGCCTCGGCCGAAGGCGACGCTGAGAAAGGCGAAAAGGTCTTTCGCAAGTGCCGCGCCTGCCATGCAGTGGGAGAGGGGGCCGAGAACAAGGTCGGCCCCGAGCTGAACGGCATCGTCGGACGCGACATCGCGTCGGTCGAGGGCTTCGGCTACTCCGACGCGCTGACCGAGCTTGCCGCCGAGAAGGGCGCCTGGACCGAAGAGGAGCTCGCGGCCTTCCTGGAGAAGCCGCGCGATTACGCCAAGGGCACCAAGATGTCGTTTGCCGGCCTGCGCAAGGAAGACGAGCGCGCCGACGTCATCGCCTATTTGGCGACGTTCACCGAGTAAGGGAGACACTCGACACCAGACACAGGAGATTCCGGTGAAGGCGGGAGGAAGAGGAGCCCGATCCGGAGGATGACCCGAGCCGGTCGCCCGCGAAGGCGGTGACAGTCCGACCCGGGACAACAGGCGGAAACGCCGACACACCCAAGGGAGAAGGAAATGAAGACACTGACGTTGCTGACGTCGGGCGTGGCTCTTTTTGCCGCATCGATGGCTTCCGCCAACGAAGACCTGATGACCCAGATGGACAACGCCTCGCAATGGGCGATCCAGACCGGCGATTACGCCAACCAGCGCTACTCCGAACTCGACTCGATCAACAAGGACAACGTGGGCGACCTGCAGGTGGCCTGGACCTTCTCGACCGGCGTTCTGCGCGGCCATGAAGGCTCGCCGCTCGTGGTCGGCGATACGATGTTCGTGCACACGCCGTTCCCCAACATCGTCTATGCGCTCGACCTCAACGAGGACGGCAAGATCAAGTGGCGCTACGAGCCGAAGCAGGATCCCAACGTGATCCCGGTGATGTGCTGCGACACGGTGAACCGTGGCGTCGCCTATGCCGACGGCAAGATCTTCCTGCACCAGGCCGACACCAAGGTGGTGGCGCTCTCGGCCGAGACCGGCGAAGTGCTCTGGGAGGCGGTCAACGGCGACCCGTCCAAGGGCGAGACCAACACCGCCACCGTTCTGCCGGTGAAGGACAAGGTCATCGTCGGCATCTCGGGCGGCGAATTCGGCGTCCGCGGCTCGGTCACCGCCTACAACATGGAGACCGGCGAGCAGGAATGGCGCGCCTATTCCATGGGCCCGGACGAGGACATCCTCGCGGACCCGGAAACCACCACCCATCTCGGCGAGCCGGTGGGCGCGGACTCGGGCACCAACACCTGGGAAGGCGATCAGTGGATGATCGGCGGCGGCACCACCTGGGGCTGGTATTCCTATGACCCCGAGGCCGACCTGATCTACTACGGCACCGGCAACCCCTCGACCTGGAACCCGGCGCAGCGCCCGGGCGACAACCGCTGGTCGATGACCATCATGGCGCGTGACCCCGATGACGGCATGGCCAAGTGGTTCTACCAGATGACGCCGCATGACGAGTGGGATTACGACGGCATCAACGAGATGATCCTCACGGATCAGGAGATGGATGGCGAGATGCGCCAGCTTCTCACCCATTTCGACCGTAACGGCCTCGCCTACACCATGGACCGCGTCACGGGCGAGCTCCTCGTCGCCGAGAAGTTCGATCCGGTGGTCAACTGGACCACGGGTGTCGACATGGACCCGGCCTCGGAAAACTACGGCCGTCCGGCGGTGGTGGCCGAGTACTCCACCGAGCAGAACGGCGAGGACGTGAACTCGACCGGCATCTGCCCGGCCGCGCTTGGCACCAAGGACCAGCAGCCGGCGTCCTACTCGCCCAAGACCGAGCTGTTCTACGTGCCGACCAACCACGTCTGCATGGATTACGAGCCGTTCCGCGTGAGCTACACCGCCGGTCAGCCCTATGTGGGCGCGACGCTGGCGATGTACCCGGCGCCGGACAGCCATGGTGGCATGGGCAACTTCATCGCCTGGGACAACATCAACGGCGAGATCAAGTGGTCGATCCCCGAGCAGTTCTCGGTCTGGTCGGGCGCTCTGGCCACCGCGGGTGACGTGGTGTTCTACGGTACCCTCGAGGGCTACCTCAAGGCCGTGGACTCCGAGACCGGTGACGAGCTCTACCGCTTCAAGACCCCCTCGGGCATCATCGGCAACGTGATGACCTACGAGCATGGCGGCAAGCAGTATGTCGGCATCCTCTCGGGCGTCGGCGGCTGGGCCGGCATCGGCCTCGCGGCCGGTCTCACCAATCCCAATGACGGTCTTGGCGCCGTGGGCGGCTACGCCGCGCTCAGCGACTACACCGCGCTTGGTGGCCAGCTGACGGTCTTCGCCCTTCCCGACTGATCCGCAGCCATCGCAGGGCCGGCGGGGAGCTCCTCCCCGCCGGTCCAGACTTCCCAGTGATCCCAGGACCGATAGCTTATGACCCGACCCATTCCCCTTCTTCTTGCCGCGGCCGCCTGCGCCCTCACGGCAAGCGCGCTGTCCGCCGCGGACGCCGTCTCGATGGATGACCCGAACATCGCGGTCGACTACGAGGAAGGCGGGCGCTACTTCACCGAGGACGGCATCCCGACATTCAACGTCTCCGAGGACGGCGCGGTGGACTGGCCGACCTTCTCGGGCTTCCGTCGCTACCATGCCGAGTGCCACGTCTGCCACGGCCCGGACGGCGAGGGATCGACCTATGCCCCGGCGCTGAAGAACTCGGCGCTCGAGATGGATTACTACGATTTCGTCGACGTGGTGGTGAACGGCCGCCAAAAGGTCGGAGCGGCCGAGAACTCGGTGATGCCCGCCTTCGGCACCAACCCCAACGTGATGTGCTATCTCGACGACATCTACACCTACCTCAAGGCGCATGGCTCCGGCGCCATCGGGCGCGGACGCCCGGCCAAGAAGGAAGCCAAGAGCGAAACCTTCAGCGAGATGGAAGATGCCTGCATGGGTTCGTAACCGGCGCGGCCTCCTGGCGGTCGCGCTGTCGGTCCTGATGGCCTCCCATGCAGGGCCGGGGGAGGCGCAAACCTCGGATCTTGTCTCCCGGACGGCATTCAGGGTTTGCGCCGATCCCGCCAACGACCCGATGTCGATGGAAGACGGGTCGGGCTACGAGAACGCGCTGGCGGCGTTGATCGCCTCGAAGCTGGAGCTGCCGGTGCGCTACGAGTGGTACCCGATGGCCACCGGCTTCATCCGCAACACGCTGAAGGCGGGCAAGTGCGACGTGGTGATGGGGTATGCCCAGGGCCACGAGCTGGTGCTCAATACCAACCACTACATGGTCTCGACCTACGTTCTGGTGGTGCCCGAGGAGAGCGAGCTCGCGGAGGGGACGCAGCTCTCGGATCCGCGCCTGAAGGGCCGGGTGATGGGCGTTGTGGCGGGATCGCCGCCCGCGAACCACATGGCGCGCTACGGGCTGATCGGCAAGGCGAAGCCCTACCAGCTGGTGGTCGACCGGCGCTATGACGGTCCGGCGGTCAACATGCTCAACGATCTGGCCGCGGGCAAGATCGAGGCGGCGGTGATCTGGGGCCCGATCGGCGGCCCGCTGGTGAAGCGCGACCATCCCGGGCTGAAGGTGATCCCGTTGCTCAACGAGGCGGAGTTCCCGAAGCTGTTCTACCGCATCACCATGGGGGTGCGGCAGGGCGAGAAGGTCTGGCAGCGCAAGCTCAACTCGCTGATCCGCCGCCACCAGGGCGAGATCGACGCGATCCTTGCCGAGGCCGGCGTGCCGCTGGTCACCGACATGGGTGACGGGCTGCGCGAGGTCGGGCAGTGATCCGGGCGCTGGCGGCAGTGGTTGGGCTGCTGCCGGCGCTCGCGATTGCCCAGGTGGCCGAGCCCGAGGGCTACCGGATGGACGGCTATCGCGGCCCTGTGCCGGCGACGCTTGCCGGCGCCATGGTGGTGGATTCCGAGCAGGCGCACGGGCTCTGGGAGAGCGGCGAGGTCGCCTTCGTCGACGTGCTGCCGCAGGCACCGAAGCCCGCCAACCTGCCCGAGGGCACGATCTGGCGCGACAAGCCGCGCGACAGCATCCCCGGCGCGGTCTGGCTGCCCAACGTGGGCTACGGCGCCATCGCCGAGGCCACGGATCGCTACTTCCGCGAGGGTCTCGCCGCCGCCACGGGCAACGATCCCGCGCATCCGGTGCTGCTTTTCTGCCTCGCGGAGTGCTGGATGAGCTGGAACGCCGCCAAGCGCGCGCTGGAATACGGCTACGAGACGGTCTACTGGCTGCCCGAAGGCACGGATGGCTGGGCATTCTTCGACTTTCCGCTCGAACGCGTCACCCCGCATCCCGGCCACCCCTGACCGCTCCTCCGCCCTTGCGGGCGTCCTCGCCATCAGCCTGCGCCCTTGCCCGGCATCCGCGCGGCGGCCCGGTCCGGCCTGCCTCCGGCGGGAGTATTTTTGACGAAGAGAAGTCAGGGGCGCTCTCCTCGTGCCTTCTCTGGTTCCAAAATACCTCGGGGGTGAATTGGCCGCAGGCCAAGAGGGGGCGGCGCCCCCTGTCTTCCGTCTTGAAGCCGCGCCCTGCGTCGGCCGACGCGCTTGCGCGGCGAAACCCCTCAGAACCCCGCGAGTTCGGTTTCCGCCGTGGTGACCGTGCCGCTGGTGTCGGTCATCGTCACCCCCACGCGGCGGGTCTCGCCCGGCACCGAGAGGCTGATCTGCGGGTTCTCAGAGAGCGAGATGCTGCCAGTCATGTCGACATAGCCGCCGCTCTCGGTCTCGATCTCGAGCGTCTCGACATAGCGCATGGGGATGAAGAGCAGGGTGATCTGGTCCATCTGCATGCCCGAATGCGACGGGTGCGAGATGTCGACATCGAGCCGGCGCAGGCGCTCGGAGAGCGCCGCGAGCCGGTCGACGGCGGGGCCGTCGCCCACCGAGAGCACCATGTCGCCGAGCGTGGCGAGTGCCGCCTCGGGATCGGTGCCGGGCGGGGCGGCGCAGGCGCCCTGGCCGGAGGTCTTGACGAAGGCCTCCGCCACGAAGAGCCGGCCGTCGGTCATCTCGGCCACCACGTGCAGCGGCGTCGGACCGTTGATGCGCAGCGTGGTGTCGAAGAAGAAGCGCGGCTGCGGCTGGCGCAGCTCGAAGACCGCCGAGACCGGCATCGGGTTCTCATCCAGCACCACCGCGACCTTGCCGATCTGCCCGCCTTCGGGGGCCGCCACCTGCGCGGCGATGCGGGTGCGGGCGTCGTTGTCGGTGCGGTAGGGCGCGTCGAGCGCGATCACCCCGTCGCCCGGCAGCATGGGGCGGTCGCCGTAGAGCTGCGCGCGGATGCCGTCCCAGGCTTCGCCCGCCTGCAGCGGCAGCGCCGCGAGGCTCAGCGCGGCGGCGAGCAGGAGGCGGGGCAGGGGGGCTGTCATGGCAGGTCTCCGTCGTAGAGGAAGGCGCCGAAGGCGCGCGGGCCGTCGGCGGTGTCGAGCAACGCCACGGTCTCGAGGCTCTCCGCGTCGATGACGCTCAGCGTGTTGTCGAACCAGTTGGCCACCGCGATGCGGCCATCGGCGGTGGCGGCGATGCCCTCGGGGTATTCGCCGGTGTCGAGCGTGGCGACGGGCGAGAGATCCGCGAGCGCGATCACCGAGAGCGTGTTCTCGTACTGGTTGGTGACGAAGGCGCGGCCGGCGGCGAAGGCCACGCCGTAGGGGCGCTCGCCCACCGCGACAGTGGCCAGCACCTCGCCTGCCTGCGGATCGATCACGCTCAGGTCGTTGCTGCCGACATTGCCGACGAAGAGCCGGCCATCGGGCGCGAAGCCGAGGCCGAAGGGGCGGGTGCCGACCGGTACGCTGCGCAGCAGCGCCAGCGTCGCAGTGTCGTAGAGGCTGATGCGGTCGGCATCGCGTTCGGCGCTCGCGAGCAGCCTTCCATCCGGCGAAAGCGCCAGCCCGGCCGGGGCGGCGCCGGCGGGGAGCTCGGCCTCGAGCTCCAGCGTGGTGCCGTCGAGGGTCCAGAGCCGCGCGTTGTACCAGTCGGAGACGAAGAGGCGATTGTTGCGGGCATCATAGGCGGTGCCGATCGGGCCGCCGTCGAGCACCACCGATGCGGTGACCTCGCCATTCAGCGCATAGCGCCGCACCGTCTTGCTGTCGGGCGACACCGTGAAGACGGCGCCCCCGCCCACCGCCACACCGGCCGGTTTGCCGGGCACGTCCCAGCGGGCGCGCTCTTCGCCGCTGTCGAGGTCGAGCACGCTCACCGCGTCGCCGGTCTGGCAGGTGACGAAGGCGATCTCCCCCGCCGCGGGCAGCGCGGCGAGGGTCAGGCTCAGCCCGAGGGCGAGATCACGAAGACGGCTCACCGAACCGCTCGACCAGCGCCTGCAGCCCGGCTTCGTAAACGCCGGTCACCGCCGCGATGGCGGCCTCGTCGTTGAGTTCGGGGGGCGGATCGTTGTTGGGGTAGCCCCGGTAGAAGGCGCCGCGCCATTCCACCACCGAGCCGCCGCCGTCGCGCGGCATCACGGTGAGATGCGACGAGTAGTTGGTCACCGGCAGCACCTCGACCGCCACTTCGGTGATGCGGTAGCTGTAGGACATCTTCTCGTCGGAATACTTGTAGAGCACCTCATCGATCCGCGGCCCCTCGGCGCCCTGATCGGAAAGGTAGAGCGCGCGGGTGGCGTCGATCTCGTTGCCGCCCTCGCCGCTCTGCGAGACCACCGCCGGGTGCCATGTCAGGTCCTGGAAATCGCCGATCGCGGCCCAGACTTCGGCAGGCTCGGCGGCGACCTCGGTCGTCACCGTGACCTTCTGGCGGGTCGGCCCGTGGGCCATCGCTGCGGCGGGGATCATGGCAAGCGCCACGCCCGCTGCAAGCAGGGTTCGTCTGTTCATCCTTCCTCCTCCTTGAAGAATGCGGTTTTCAGTATGTAGTTCATGCCCCGCCGCCAGCTGTCATCGGTGTTCGACCGGATGTCGACCACGCGGCCCTTCACCGTCTCGCCCGTGGATGCATCGCGCATCTGCAGGTTCATCGACAGGATCAGGTTCGAGACCTTCTGGACCTCGCCGACCAGCGCATAGTCGGCGCCCAGTTTTTCCGCCATGCGCGTGTCGCAGCCATAGCACTTGGCCGGGTTGACGATCCGGTCGCGCTCGTCTGCCACCGGCTCGAGATCCAGCAACTCGTAACCTCCTTGCGCAAAGCGCTCCGCCACCAGCTCCTCCAGCATGGTGATGCGCGAAAGCTCCGCCGGGTCCTGGCCCAGTTCGGCGGTCTGCAGCGAGGAATCCAGAAAGGTGATGCCGAAGAACGCGACCTTCTCGCCGGCCAGAGCAGGGCCGGAGAGCGCCAGAAGCAGCAGGAACGCGGGTCTAAGCATCGGATCCTTCTTGGAAACCTCTTAGAAATTAAGAGTCGTATCTCATCGTGCCGTCGCTACCCTCGTTACCGCAACCGAACCAAAAGTATCGGTTTCGGGAAAAGCCTTTGACCGGCAGGGTTTGAGGCACGCCCGGCAGGAGGAGCCGGGCAAGGGAGGAGACAGTGCTGACATCGCTCGCCCCGCTCATCGCAGCGGTTTTCCTGTTCGCATCCGGCGGCATCGCGCAGGCGCTCGACATCCGCGCCGCGGTGCTGCGCGTCGATTACCCAGAGTTGCTGCCGATCTCGCGCTATGACCTGCGCCCCGACGACCTCGCCTTCGCCGGCGCGGCGCTGGCCGACGAGGACAACGCCACCACCGGGCGCTTCCTCGGCCATACTTATGAGACGGTGAGTGTGGCCGCCGCGCCGGAGGAGGCGGAGGAGGCGCTTGCAGAGCTGCTCGCGGACGGCATCCGCTACGTGGTCATCGATGCCAAGGCGCCGGAGCTGCTGGCGCTGAGCGACCGTGCAGCGGAGGCCGAGGCGCTGGTCTTCAATGCCCGCGCGCCGGAGGTGGCGCTGCGCGGCGAGGAGTGCCGCGCGAACCTGCTGCACATCGCGCCGTCGGTGGCGATGCAGGCCGACGCGGTGGCGCAGTTCGCGATCTGGAAGCAGTGGAAGCGCTGGCTGCTGGTCTCCGGCTCGAACCCGGAAGACCGGGCGCTCGCCGAGGCCTATCGCCGGGCGGCGCGCAAGTTCGGCGCCACCATCGTCGAGGAACGCGAGTTCGAGGATACCGGCGGCACGCGGCGCACCGATAGCGGCCATGTTCTGGTGCAGCGCCAGCTGCCGACCTTCATGCAGCGCACCGAGCCGCATGACGTGGTGATTGCCGCCGATGCCAGCGACTATTTCGCCGCCTACCTGCCCTATCACCTCTGGACGCCGCGCCCTGTCATGGGCAGCGCCGGGCTGCGCCCGGTGGCGATCCACGCCGCCCACGAGGCCTGGGGCGCGACGCAGTTCCAGAACCGCTTCGAGGAACTGACGCAGCGCCACATCCAGGAGGAGGATTACAACGCCTGGCTGGCGCTGCGGGTGCTGGGCGAGGCGGTGACGCGGACCTCCTCGGACGATCCGCAGACCCTCGAGGACTACATCCTGTCGGACGCCTTCGAGCTCGCCGCCTTCAAGGGTCAGAAGGTCACCTTCCGGGCCTGGAACGGCCAGCTGCGCCAGCCGATCCTGCTCTACGATGACCGCATCACCGTCAGCGTCAGCCCGCAGGAGGGCTTCCTGCACCAGCGCTCGCCGCTCGACACGCTGGGGCTCGACGAACCCGAATCCGCTTGCACCGCATTCCAGTGAGGACACCGATGAAACACCTGATGCTCTCCGCCGCGCTCTGCATGGCCGCCACCGGGGCGTTTGCCGGCAAGGCCTTCGTCTCGAACGAGCGCGGCAACACCATCACCGTGGTCGATACCGAGACCTGGGAGGTGATCGAGGAGTTCTCGGGCGGCAACCGCCCGCGCGGCATCACCCTCTCGCCCGACGGAGCGCTGCTCTATGTCTGCGCCTCCGATGACGATACGGTGCGGGTCTTCGACACCGAGACTTACGAGGAGCTCTACACCCTGCCCTCGGGGCCGGACCCGGAGCTCTTCGTGATCCACCCGAGCGGCAGCCCGCTCTACATCGCCAACGAGGATGACAACCTCGTCACCGTGACCGACACCGAGGCGCACACGATCCTTGCGGAAGTGCCCGTTGGCGTCGAGCCCGAGGGCATGGCGATCTCGCCGGACAGCAAGTGGGTGGTCAACACCTCCGAGACCACCAACATGGCGCATTTCATCGACACCAGCGATTACCAGATCAAGCACAACATCCTCGTCGACCAGCGCCCGCGCTACGCGGAGTATCTCTCCGATGGCTCGCGGCTCTTCGTCAGCTCCGAGATCGGCGGCACGGTGAGCGTCATCGACGTGGCCGAGGACGGCACCCCGACCCTCAAGCAGAAGATCGGTTTCGAGGTGCCCGGCGTACTGCCGGAATGGCTGCAGCCGGTGGGGGTCAAGGCCAAGAGCGATGGCAGCCGGATCTTCGTGGCGCTGGGGCCGGCCAACCGCGTGGCGGTGATCGACGGCGAGAGCCTCGAGGTGGTCGATTACATCATGGTCGGCCAGCGGGTCTGGCAGATGGCCTTCACGCCGGGCGAGGAGTACCTCGTCACCACCAACGGCAATTCCAACGACATCACGGTGATCGACGTCGCCGCTGAGAAGGCGATCAAGTCGATCCAGGTGGGGCAGCAGCCCTGGGGCGTGGCGATCACGCCCGACTGAGGCGCGTGGCCTTGGCCTTTGGTCGTGTGGACAGGGGGCCTTCGCGCGCAGAGAGTTCAACGAGGGCCACGGCCCTGCACGGGAGGAAGATCATGACGACGACATTCGGAAAACTCGGCGCGCTGGCGCTTGGGCTTTGCCTCGCCGCACCGGCGCTTGCCGATGACCACGCGGTTCCGGAGGAGGCCAAGGAGCAGATCGCGGCGAAGCTTGCCGACCTGCGCTGCGAGGTCGATCCCGACGATATCGAGATGACCGACGAGGGCGGCTACGATCTCGACGACGTGATCTGCGAAGGCACCGGCCAGTTCGACATCGTTCTCGACGCCGAGTTCAACGAGGTGAGCCGCCGCGCAGAATAGACAGACGCGCGCCCGTCGCGAGAGACATCGCCCAGTCCCGCGCGCGGGGCCGGGCCTCAGGGAGGAGCACATGAAGACATTTTTGACCGCGCTAGCGCTGGGATGCGTCACCGCTTTTGGCGCCATGGCGCAGGAGCTGCCGGTGGTGCGCGCGGCGGTGCTCAAGATCGGCACCGTCAACTGGGAGCTGGCGACCATCGCCGAGCAGGGGCTCGACGAGAAGCACGGCTTCAAGCTCGAGGTCATGCCCTATGCCGACAACGGCGCGACCCGCATCGCGGTCGAGGGTGGCGAGGCCGACATGGCGGTGGCCGACTGGATCTGGGTGGCGCGGCAGCGCGCCGAGGGCAAGGATTACGTAGTCGTGCCCTATTCCCGCGCCGTCGGCGGGGTGGTGGTGCCCGAGGGCTCGGAGGCCGAGACGCTGCAGGATCTCGCGGGCGGCAAGATCGGCATCGCCGGCGGGCCGCTCGACAAGAGCTGGCTGATCCTGCGCGCCTATGCCCAGCAGGAATACGGGATGGATCTGAAGGCCGAGACCGAGCAGGTCTTCGGCGCGCCGCCGCTGATCTTCAAGTCGGGCCTTGGCGGCGATTATGCCGGGGCGATCAACTTCTGGCATTTCCTCGCCAAGATGAAGGCCGCCGGGATGCGCGAGCTGATCTCGGTCGAGACCGCCGCCAGCGCGCTCGGGCTCGACCCGGACGTGCCGCTCCTGGGCTATTACTTCAAGGGCGACTACCTCGCGCAGAATGACGGGCTGGCGCAGGCCTTCTACGAGGCCAGCCGCGAGGCCAAGGCGCTGCTGGCCGAGGACATGGCCGCGTGGGAGGCGATCCGCCCGCGGATGAACGCAAAGAGCGACGCCCAGTTCGAGCAGCTGCGCAGCGATTGGCTGGCCGGCGTGCCGGCGCGCGGCCCTGTGGATGGCGACGCGGCGGGCAAGCTGCTGTCGCTGATGGCCGAGCTTGGCGGCGCCGAGCTGGTGGGCAAGGCCGAGAGCCTGCCCGAGGGCCTGTTCGCGGAGGTCGAATGACGCCGGACCTGCACAACGGGGCGGGCCGGCACATGTCCCCGCCGAAGGCCATCCCGGCGGAGGCCGCGATCCGGGTCGACATCGTCTCGAAACGCTTCGGTCCGACCGAGGTCTTGCGGGGCGTGCATTTCTCGGTGGCGCGCGGCGAGACCGTGGCGCTGGTCGGCCCCTCGGGCATCGGCAAGTCGACGGTGCTGCGCATCGTCGCCGGGCTCGACCGCGCCTTCGACGGCGAGGTGCAGCGCCCCGAGGCGGTGGCGATGGTGTTCCAGGAGCCGACGCTGCTGCCGTGGCGCACGGCGCTTCAGAACCTTACGCTTGTTCACCCCGACCTGGGCGATGCCCGCGCCCGCGCCATGCTGGCGCGCGTCGGGCTCAAGGGGCGCGAGCAGGCGTTTCCACGCAGTCTCTCGCTCGGCCAGCAGCGCCGGCTGGCGCTGGCCCGCGCCTTCGCCGGCGCGCCCGAGATGCTGATCATGGACGAGCCCTTCGTCTCGCTCGACCCAGAGCTGGCCGAGGCGATGCTCGGCCTCACCGAAGAGCTGATCGCCGAGCATCGCCCGGCGACGATATTCGTCACCCATGCCAGAGACGAGGCCGACCGCCTCGCCAGCCGGGTGCTCGAGCTGCGCGGCGCACCGGCCACGCTTTCCCCGCATCTGATCTGAAGGAGATCTCCCGCATGAAATTCCCGCTGCTCGCCGCCGCGTTCTCGCTCTTTGCCCTGCCTGCAATGGCGCATGATTTCGGCTTTGCCGGGGTGCTGTCCAACACCAACAAGGGCGAGATGCCCGGCATCCTGCTCTCGGTCGGCCAGCCGCTCACCGACGGGCCGATCGCGCTCAAGTCGGGGATGCTCTACGAGCTCGAGATCGAGGCCGACGGCTCTGGCGAGCTGGCGCTGGAGGGCTCGGGCTTCTTCCGCGCGATCTGGGTCAACGAGGTTGTGGTGAACGGGCTTGAGATCCGGCCCTTCGGGCTCGAGAGCGTCGAGTTCGACGAGGCCGGCACGATGGAGATCGAGTTTCTCGCCATCAAGCCCGGGCGCTACTTCCTGCGCATCCCCGGCAGCACCGGCGAGAGCCAGCGCGTCGAGATCACCATCCAGTAAGGCACACGGCCTCCGGCGCGCCGACCGGCGGGCCGGGGGCGCTCAGACCGGCGGCCACATCCGGCTGAAGATGCCGTCGCGCTTGATCAGCCCGTGCATGGCTGCGGCGCCGATATGGGCGGCAAGCAGCGCGATGATGACGTAGCGGCTGAAATGGTGGATCGCCTTGGCGGTATTGGCCAGCGCCTCGTTCTTGGCGACCATGCCGCCGATCAGCGGATCCCAGAACTCCATCGGGAAGCCGCCGGCCTGCACTCGAACGATGCCCGAGATCGCCATTACGATCAGCGTGAGGTAGAGCAGCCCGTGCACCGCCTCGGCGGCGGCGGCCTGCGCCCGCGGCAGGTGGGCCGGCATCGGCGGCGCCTTCTTCACGAGGCGGACCAGGATGCGCAGCGCCACGAGGATCAGGATCACCGGACCGATATTCTTGTGATACAGAAACAGGCTGTTCTGCAGCGGGCGCGAGATTCCCTCCTGCACCATGATCAGCCCGGCGGGAATGGTGCTCAGCACCAGCAGCGCGGTCAGCCAGTGCAGCAGGCGCGACAGGCTGGGGTAGCGCTGCGGGGGGAGCTCGGTCGGGCTGGCCATCGGGTTCTCCTCCTGGGTCGATCTTTCTCACGATAATATGAACCTTCCTCCCCGGTAAACAGCACTCAGCTTGACAGGACCCCAAGCTGTGACACTTCATTTCAAATGCACTCGCCCGATGCACATTCCCCGATCCGCGCCCCGGGCCCGGTCGCCGCGCTGCTTCTCCTGACCGGAGCGCTGGCCGTCGGCCTGTTCCTGCTGGCGGATGCGCTGGCCGGGGCGCCGATGCTGAGCCCGGTGCTGGGCTTTGCCCTCGGCGCCGGGGTGGTTGCGCTCTGCCTGCAGCGCCACTGGCGCGCGCCGCGGCTGGGCTATGCCAACGCGCTGACGCTTGCGCGGCTGGCGCTGGCGGCGCTGATGCTGGTGCCGCTGCTGCGCCCCGGGCTGACGGAAGGCGCGACCGGGTGGGCGATCTTTGTGCTGGCATTGGTGACGCTGGCGCTCGACGGGCTCGACGGGCCGCTGGCGCGGCGCGCCGGCCTCGCGGGGCCGTGGGGGGCGCGGTTCGACATGGAGGTCGACGCGGTCTTCGCGCTGCTGCTCTCGGCGGTGGTCTGGCAGAGTGGCGCGGCGGGGGTTTGGGTGCTGCTCCTGGGCGGGATGCGCTATCTCTTCGTGCTGGCGTCCTATGCCCTGCCGTGGCTCGCCGCGCCGCTGCCGCAGCGCTTCCGGCGCAAGCTGGTCTGCGTGCTCCAGATCGGCGCTCTGGTCATCCTGCTCGCCCCGGTTGTGACGCCGCCCCTGAGCGTGGCGATTGCGCTTGCCGCGCTGGCGCTGCTGACATGGTCCTTCGCGGTCGACGCGCTCTGGCTGGCGAGGCACCGGTGAGCGGCGGCGCGCGGCTGGCGGTCGGGCTCATCGCCTCGGCGCTGCTGATCGATCTCGTCCTGATCCAGCCCAACCACCCGAGCGCGCTGAGCTGGCGCGCCCTGCGGCTCGTGCCGCTCGAGTTGCCGGTGCTGCTCCTGGGGCTCCTGGCGTTGGGGCGGCGGGCGGTCTGGCTGGCGGGGATCGCGGCGCTGGCGCTGCTGTTCATGGTGCTCGTGAAACTCGCGGATTTCGGCGTCTACACGGCGTTTTCGCGCGGCTTCGACCCGCTGGCCGACATGCACCTGCTGCCCGCCGGGCTGCATCTCCTGTCCGGCAGTATCGGCGTGGCCGGCACGCTGATCGTCGGGCTCCTGCTGGCGCTGGCACTCGCTGCCGTCGCCTGGCTGCTCTACCGCGCGCTTGCGCTCTGGGCCCGCACGGGCAGCCGTCTGCCGGTCTCATTGCGCGCCGTTGCGGGGGCCCTGGCGCTGGTCTTTGCCGGGCTCTCGGCGGTCGAGATCCGTACTGCGCTCAACGGCTGGCAGGGCTGGAACCCGCCGGGCGCCGCCTTCACCGCGCGGCTCGGCGCCGAGCACCTGCGCGATTTCAACCGTTCGCGCGATGCGCTGGCCGAATTCCGCACCGCCGCCGAAACCGACCCCTGGGCCAGCCGTGAGGGGCTTTTGGCGCAGCTCGGCGGGCGCGACGTGGTGATCGTCTTCATCGAGAGCTATGGCCGCGCGGCTTATGACAATCCGCTCTACGCCGAGCGCCACGCGGCCACGCTGGAGGCGGGCGAAGACGCGCTTGCGAAGGCGGGGCTCGAGGCGCGCTCGGGCTGGCTGGCCTCGCCGGTGATGGGCGGGCAGAGCTGGCTGGCCCACGGGGCGCTGGCTTCGGGGCTCGATGTCAGCGACCAGACCCGTTACCGGGCGCTGCTGGCCAGCCCGCGCAAGACGCTGTTCACGCTGGCGCAAGAGGCGGGTTACGAGAGCGTCGCCGTGGCGCCGGCCATCGTCATGCCCTGGCCTGAGGGGCCGCAGCTTGGCTTCGGCACGGTGCTGGCCGCCGCTGATCTTGGCTATCAAGGGCAGCCCTTCAACTGGGTGACGATGCCCGATCAGTACACGCTCTCCGCCTATGAGCGACTGGCGCCGAACGGCACGCCGCTCCTGACCGAGATCGCGCTGATCTCGAGCCACGCGCCCTGGACGCCGGTGGCAGAGATGGTGCCTTGGGCGCAGGTCGGCGATGGGCGGGTCTTCGATGCGCAGGCGTCGCAGGGGCCGAGCCCGGGCGAGGTCTGGGCCAATCGCGACACCATCCGAGATCACTATGGTCGCGCGCTCGACTATTCCATCGAGACGGTGCTGAACTGGGCCGCGCTGCCGCGCGAGACGCCGCCGCTGCTGATCGTGCTGGGCGATCATCAGGCGGCGGGCTTCGTCTCGCAGCGCGGCGGGATGGACGTGCCGGTGCACATGATCGGGCCGCCCGAGGCGGTGGCGCTGTTCGAGAGCTGGGATTGGAGCCGCGGCCTGACCCCCGATCCGGCGCTCGAGAGCTGGCCGATGAGCGCCTTCCGCGACCGGTTTCTGGCGGCGACGAGCCTCGAGCCGGAGGGCGGCCTGTGAGATGGCTGCGCATCCTGCTGCCGCTGGCGCTGATTGCGCTCTGCCTGTGGCTCGCCGACGGGCGCGCGGTGCTGGCGCGGCTCTCGGGGCTGTCGCTCGGCTGGTTTGTCGCGGCGATGGTGGCTCTGCACGCGGTGACGCTGCTCTCGGCGCTGCGCTGGACGCTGACGGCGCGGGCGCTGTCACTGCCGCTCGGCGGCGGGGAGGCGGTCCGGGAGTACTACCTCGCGCAGTTCGTCAACCAGACGCTGCCCGGGGGCGTGCTGGGCGATGCGGCGCGGGCGATGCGCAGCCGCAAGGGCGGGCCGATGCGCCGCGCCGCGCAGGCAGTGGTGCTCGAGCGCGCCTCGGGGCAGGCCGGCATGGCGCTGGTGGCGGTGCTTGGCCTCGTGCTGATGGCGGCGGCGCCGCGGGCGGTATTGCCGGCGAACCTGCCCTCCATTGCGTGGCTGCCGCTGGGCCTGCTCATAACGCTTCTGCTGGCGCTGGTGCCGCTCGGACTCAGCCGCGCCGGCGGCCGCGAGGATGGCTGGCGGCGCGCCGTGAAGACCGCGCTGCTAAATCGCTGGGCCATACAGGCCGGGCTGTCGCTCTCCGTCGCGCTGCTGACCGTCGCGGGCTTCGGCCTTGCCGCCCGCGCCACCGGCAGTGCGCTTGCCCCTGCCACCGCGCTGCTGATCGTGCCGCTGATCCTGACCGCCATGCTGCTGCCCGCGTCGGTCGCAGGCTGGGGCTGGCGCGAGGGCGCGGCGGCTAGCCTCTTCGCGATGGCGGGGCTCGGGGCTGAGGCCGGCATAGCCGCCAGCATCGCCTTCGGCCTCGCCATGCTGCTCGCTGCCCTGCCGGGGGCATTCTTCCTGCAACGCCCGCGCCCTGAGGCCCCGCAGGAGGCCGCAAAGATTGCTTCGCCAAGCGAATAACCTACTCTTCTGAAAAACCGGGAGGACTTTTGCCATGACGTTCCGCACCCCCAGCCGCCGCCTCTTTCTTGGCGGCGCCCTCACCACCGCCACCGCCGGGCTGATCCTGCCGCGCCGCGCGCTGGCGCAGGAGGCGGTCAACTTCCAGCTCTCCTGGCTGCACTCGGTGCAGTTCGGCGGCAGCTACATCGCGCAAAACAAGGGCTACTGGAGCGATGCCGGTCTCGAGGTGGCGCTGCAGCCCGGCGGCCCCAACGCGCCGGTCGAGCCGCCGGTGGTGGCGGGCACCGCGCTCGTCGGCATCTCGGCGGCGGATTACACCGCCGCGGCGGTCAACCAGGGCGCGCCGTTCAAGATCATCGGTGTCGCCATGCAGAAGAACCCCTTCGCCATCGCCTCGCTGGCGGAAAACCCGGTGAACAGCCCCGCGGATCTCGTCGGCAAGAAGATCGGCATGGCGCTGGCCAACATGCCGGTGCTTGAGGCGCTGTGTTCAATCAACGATGTCGACATCGCCGAAATCGAGGTTGTGCCGACGCAATATGACCCTGCGCCGCTCGTGCAAGGGCAGGTCGACTGCCTGCTCTGCTGGGCCACCGATCTGCCGGTCGCGATGGAGATCCAGGGCGTCGAGAGCGTCACCATGCTGCTTGCCGATCACGGCTACGCGGTGCACTCGCAGACCTATATCGCCACCGAGGACAGCCTTGCGAACCGCCGCGATCAGCTCGTGGCGTTGATGAAGGGCGAGGTGATGGGCTGGCAGGACTACCACGCCGACCCCGCCGCTGCCGCGGCGCTCACCGTCGAGATGTTCCCGGATTCCGGGCTCGATCTCGCGACGCAGGAGCTGCAGGCCGAGCGTCAGGTGCCGCTGATGTTCTCGGATCTGACCGAGGCCGAGGGCTTCGGCTGGTTCACCGACGAGACCGTAGCCGCCAATGTCGAGACGCTGGCGCTGCTCGACAAGCCTGTGAGCGCCGATCTCTGGGATCGCTCGATCCTGGAAGAGGTGCATGGCTGAGAGGCACGGGGATGCCTGATGAACCACGGCCCGACATCCGCCTGACCGGCGTCTCGAAGAGCTTCGGCGCGCCGGGGCGCGAGGTCCCGGCGGTGGCGCCGCTCGACCTTCGGCTCGCCGGGGGCAGCATGACCGCGCTGGTCGGGCCCTCGGGCTGTGGCAAGTCGACGTTGCTGCGCCTGATCGCGGGGCTCGAGCGCCCGTCCTCGGGCGAGATCCGCATCGGCGACGAGAGCCCCGACGATTTGCGCAAGCGCGCGGCGCTGTCGGTGGCGTTTCAGGACGCGGCGCTCTTGCCCTGGCGCACGGTGGCCGGCAACGTGGCGCTCGGTCGCTCGCTGGCGCGCCGTCCTCGCGATGCCGGCGCGGTTTCCGAGCTGATCGAGCTGGTGGGGCTCTCGGGCTTCGAGGCGCAGCGCCCGGCGGAGCTTTCCGGTGGCATGCGGCAGCGCGCCGCGATTGCCCGGGCGATGGCGAGCGCGCCGGAGCTCTTGCTGCTCGACGAGCCCTTCGGCGCGCTCGACGAGCTGACCCGCGACCGGCTCAACGCCGAGCTGCCGCCACTCTGGGAGGCGCATGGCGCGACCTCGGTGCTGGTGACGCACTCGGTGGCCGAGGCGGTGCGGCTCTCGGACCGCATCCTCGTCCTGACCCCGCGCCCGGCGCGCATTGCAGCCGATATCGCCGTGGATCTGCCGCGCCCGCGCGATGCGGTGGTGCTGGGCTCGGAGGCCTTCCGCGAGACCTGCGGGCAGGTCTCGGCGGCGCTGCGCGAGGGGCAGGCGCCGGGCCGGCTCGCGGCGCAATGAGCGGGGCGCTGGCGCTGCGGGGCGCGCGCCTGCCGGGGGGCGGGCTGATCGGCTCGGTGCTGGCGGTCGCGGTCTGGGAGATCGTGGCGCGGCTGACGGCGCAGAGCTTCTTCATCGCCGCCCCGAGCGCCATTTTGTTGCACATGACGGAGCATGCCGGGCTGCTCTGGCGGGCGCTTGGGGTGACGCTCTGGGCTGCTTTCAGGGGCTTTGTCTGGGGCAATCTCGCCGGTGTGCTGATGGCGCTGCTGGTGGTGCTCCTGCCGCGGGGCGAGCGGCTGATTTCGACCCTGGCGCTCTTGGTGTTCTGCCTGCCGCTGGTGGCGACCGGGCCGATCCTGCGGGTGCTCTATGGCCCCGGGGACGGGCCGCAGGTCACGCTGGCGGCGCTGGCGGTCTATTACACCACCTTCCTGCCGGTGCTGGTGGGGCTGCGCGCCGCGCCGCAGGGCTGGTTCGATCTGGTGCGCAGCTACGGGCGCGGACGCATGGTGGCGCTGCGCGAGGTGCGGCTGCCGGCGGCGCTGCCCTATCTCGTGGCGGGGCTGCAGATCGCCGCTCCGGCGGCGTTTCTCGGGGCGATGGTGGGCGAGTTTACCGGGGCGGAGCGGGGGCTGGGCGTGCTGACGGTGCGGGCGCTGCGGGCGCTAGACCTGCCGGCGACGTGGAGCATCGCGGTCATCACCTCCGCGGTCTCGGTGCTGGCCTTCGCCGCCGTGGGCTGGGCCGGGCGCAGGCTCGATCTCGCGCCGCCGCAGGTGCTTTTGGCCGCGCCGGGACAGGCGCGGCGGAGCGCGTGGCAGGGGCCGGGCGAGGCGCTGCTGGCGCTCGGAGTGACGCTGGCGCTCTGGAAGGGCACGATGGAGCTTTTCGCGCTGCCGCGCTTCTTTGCCAAGCGGCCGGAGGATGTCTGGGCCTACATGGTGAGCGGGCCGGGGGCGGAGGCGCACCGGGCCAAGCTCTTCGCTGCCATGGGCGAGACTTTGGCCTTTGCGGCGCCGGGCTACCTCGCCGGGCTGGCGCTCGGGGCGGGGCTCGCGGTGGCGCTGACGCTGGCACCGCGCGCTGCGGCGTTCACCATGCCGGTGGCGATCGCGCTGCGCTCGATCCCCATCGTCGCCACCGCGCCGCTGATCGTCTGGGCGCTGGGGCGGGGGGCGGCGGGCACCATCGCAGTAGTCGCGGTGATGATCTTCTTCCCGACGCTGGTCGCCTGCCTGCATGGGCTGGCGCGCACGCCGCGCGCGGTGCTCGACCTCTTCGAGGTCTACGCGGCGGGGCGCTGGCGGCGGATGCTCGGGGCGCAGCTCCCGGCGATGCTGCCGGCCTTCTTCGCCTCGGCGCGGATGGCGATCCCTGCGGCGATCCTCGCGGTGACCACCGCCGAGTGGCTCGCCACCGGGCGCGGCGTGGGCGCGCTGATGGCGACCGTGGCCTCGACCTCGGATTACGGCATGCTGTGGAGCGCCATCGCGCTGATCGGGCTGGCGGCGGTCTTGGCGCATGGGGCTGTCGTCGCGCTTGAGCGGGTCGTGCTGGCGCGCACCAATGCCGAGCAGCTGGCGCGATGAGAGCCTGCGCCTTTGCGATCCCGGGCGATCACCGCCAGAAGACCGGCGGGTTCATCTACCAGCGCCGGCTGCTGGAGGAGTTGCAGGCCTCGGGGCGCGCCGTCACCCATGTATCGCTTCCCGCCGAGGGGGCGGCAGGAGAGCAAAGCGCGGCGCTGCGGGCCGAGGTGGCGCGGGTGCTGGAGGCGCTGCCGGAGGATCAGCCGCTGATCCTCGACGGGCTGGTCTTCGCGGCGATGAAGACCGAGGGGCTGGCGCGGTTGCGCTGCCCGGTGGTGGCGATGCTGCATCACCCGATGGGCATGGAGCAGGGCCTTGCGCCCGCGCTCTCGCGGCACCTGCTGGCGCAGGAGATCGCCAATATCAGGCGCGCCCGTGCGGTGGTGGTGACGAGCCCGCACACCAAGCGGACCTATACCGAGCTCGGCGCCGATCCGGGCAAGATCACCGTGGCGCTGCCGGGCTATGATGGCCCGCGCGATCTGCCGCGGATCGAGGCCGGGCCGCGCATCCTCTCGGTCGGGCTCTTGGCGCGGCGCAAGGGCCATGACGTGCTGATCCGGGCGCTGGACCGCGTCTCGGATCTCGACTGGGACGCGCAAATCGTCGGCAAGAGCTTTGATCCGGCGGTGGAGGCGGAGCTGCGCGCGTTGATCGCCGAGACCGGGCTGGCCGGGCGGATCGCTCTCGCCGGCGAGCTATCGGACCAAGCGCTGGCGCAGGCCTATCGCGAGGCGCGGGTCTTCGCGCTGGCGACGCGCTACGAGGGCTACGGCATGGCGCTGGCCGAGGCGCTCTGCCACGGGCTGCCCATCGTCACCTGCGCGAGCGGTGCGGTGCCCGACACGGTGGGGGAAGGCGCGCTGCTGGCCCCACCGGATGACCCGGAGGCGTTCGCCGCCCATCTGCGCCACCTGCTGAGCGATGACAGCGCCCGCGAGTCGCTGGCCCGCAAGGCCTGGGCCGAGGGCCGGGAGCTGCCGCGCTGGTCGGAGACGGCGGCGATCATGGGAGACGTGCTCGACAGGCTCTGAGCGTTCAGCGGTCGCGCACCGGCAGCGGCCGGGTCAGCACGTAGGTGGCGGCGCCGCCCATGGCGAGGCCCTGAAACAGCAGTGCCGGCCAGGGTAGGCGCATCCAGAGGCTGACGGCAAAGACCAAGAGCATCATGCTGGCGGCGGTGATCTTGGCGCGTCGCGAGATCGCACCCTCGGCCTGCCAGTCGGCGATCATCGGGCCGAAGAGCCGGCTCTCGACCAGCATCCGGTGCATCCGGTCCGAGCCGCGCGCGTAGGAAAACGCGGCGAGCAGCACGAAGGGCGTCGTCGGCAGCACCGGCAGCACGATGCCGAGCAGCCCCAGCCCGAGGGCCAGCGTTCCGAGCGTGATCCAGACAAAGCGCATGCGGGTTCCGCCTCTTGCGTCCTGCGCAATCTAGGCCGGGCGGGGGCGAATTGCCATGCGACCTCTGCGCTTTTGTGCCAACCTGCGCCCGGGCCCATCGGTTCCCGGCGCTCGGCTCTTCACCGTCACAGGCCGAGAAACAGGCGGAAAAAGCGGCTCACACCCCGCTGGAAGCTTGCGACGTGGGGTCAGTCGGACTATGTGGCCCCCACACAGCCCCGCCCGATGCATCACGCCTCCCTCGCAGCCAAGGTCCTGACGCGCATGCAGACGCCCTACTACCTCATCGACAAATCCCGCCTCCTGCCCAACATGGAGAAGATCGCCCATCTCCGCGAGCAGTCGGGCGCCAAGGCGCTTCTGGCGCTGAAATGCTTCGCCACGTGGTCGGTCTTCGACATGATGTCGGAGTACATGGACGGGACCACCTCCTCGTCGCTCTTCGAGGTCAAGCTCGGGCGCGAGAAATTCCCCGGCGAGACCCATGCCTATTCCGTGGCCTGGGCACCGGACGAGATCGACGAGGTGCTGGCCTCGTCGGACAAGGTGATCTTCAACACCGCGCAGCAGCTCATGCGCTTCGAGGAGAAGAGCCGCGATCACACCCGCGGGCTGCGGGTCAATCCCGGCGTTTCGACTTCGGGCTTCGACCTCGCCGATCCGGCGCGGCCGTTCTCGCGTCTCGGCGAGCACGCGCCCGAGGATATCGAGCCGGTGGCCGAGCTGATCTCGGGCTTCATGTTCCACAACAATTGCGAGAACGCGAGCTTCGAGCGCTTCGACGAGATGCTGGGCCAGATCGAGGCCCGCTTCGGCGCGCTCATCAGGCGGATGAACTGGATCTCGCTCGGCGGCGGCATCCATTTCACCGGCGAGAGCTACCCGCTCGACAAGCTGGCCGAGCGGCTCAAGCGCTTCGCCGGCGAGAACGAGGTGCAGGTCTATCTCGAGCCCGGCGAGGCGGCGATCACCAAATCGACCACGCTCGAGGTGACGGTGCTCGACACGCTGTTCAACGGCAAGAACCTCGCCATCGTCGACAGCTCGATCGAGGCGCATATGCTGGATCTGCTGATCTATCGCGAGAGCGCCAAGATGCAGGAAAGCGGCGATCAGGAGTGGATGATCTGCGGCAAGTCCTGCCTCGCGGGGGACATCTTCGGTGAGTTCCGCTTCCCCAAGCCGCTGCAGGCCGGCGACCGGCTGAGCATCCAGGATGCCGCCGGTTACACGATGGTCAAGAAGAACTGGTTCAACGGCGTGCAGATGCCGTCGATCGCCATCCGTGAGCTTGACGGCACCGAGCGCCTCGTGCGCAGCTTCGGATACGAGGATTTCGCGGCGGCCCTGTCGTGACACGACCGCGCCTCGCGGCGCACCCACTTAAAGTTCAAGGAGGGTAAAGTCTTGAAGAAGACCGTTCTCATCATCGGCGCCGGCGGCGTCGCCCAGGTGGTGGCGCATAAATGCGCCCAGAACAACGACGTGCTGGGTGACCTGCATATCGCCAGCCGGACCAAGGCCAAATGCGACGCGATCATCGAGAGCGTGCATGCCAAGGGCGCGATGAAGGTCGACGGTGCCTTCGAGGCCCACGCGGTCGACGCGACGCAATCGGCCGAGGTGGCCGCGCTGATCCGCAAGACCGGGGCGGAGATCGTGATCAACGTGGGCACCGCCTTCGTCAACATGCACGTGCTCGACGCCTGCATCGAGACCGGCGCCGCCTATATCGACACCGCGATTCACGAAGAGCCCGACAAGATCTGCGAGACCCCGCCGTGGTATGCCAACTACGAGTGGAAGCGCCGCGACAGCTGCGCCGAGAAGGGCGTGACCGCGATCCTCGGTGCGGGCTTCGATCCGGGCGTTGTCAACGCCTATGCCCGCTTTGTCATCGACCAGATGGACGAGGTCAAGAGCATCGATATCGTCGATATCAACGCCGGCTCGCACGGCAAGTATTTCGCCACCAATTTCGACCCGGAGATCAACTTCCGCGAATTCACCGGCGTGGTCTATTACTGGGAAGACAAGCAGTGGAAGGAAACCACCATGTTCGCCTCCGGGCGCGAGTGGGATCTTCCGGTGGTCGGCCCGTCCAAGGCCTACCAGTCGGGCCATGACGAGGTGCATTCGCTGGCGACCAACTATCCAGACGCCGACGTGCGCTTCTGGATGGGCTTCGGCGATCACTACATCAACGTCTTCACCGTGCTGAAAAACATCGGCCTGCTGTCGGAGCAGCCGGTGACCCTCGCCGAGGGCCAGGAGGTGGTGCCGCTGAAGGTGGTCAAGGCCTGCCTGCCCGATCCCGCCTCGCTGGCGCCGGACTACACCGGCAAGACCTGCATCGGCGATCTGGTCAAGGGCGTGAAGGACGGCGAAGAGGTCGAGTATTTTGTCTACAACGTGGCCGATCACAAGGAAGCCTACGAGGAAGTGGGCTCGCAGGGCATCTCCTATACCGCCGGCGTGCCGCCGGTTGCCGCGGCGATGCTGATCGCCACCGGCGAGTGGGACGCAAAGACCATGAAAAACGTAGAGGAGATGGACCCGAAGCCGTTCTTCACCATCCTCGACCGCATCGGCCTGCCGACCCGCGTCCAGAAGGGTGGCCTCGGCGGCGAGGACATGGCCTGGAACGAGCTCAACGGCTGATCCGCCGCTCTCACCCGAGATCAACGCGAACGCCTCCGCAGATCCTGCGGGGGCGTTTTGCGTTCGGGGGGCGGCGCAGGAAACGGTGGACCTCACAAGCGCGCCATCTGCCCGCGTTCCCGGCCGAGATGCCTTGCATCGCCGCATATTGCAGCTATGGTCGAAAGACTGCAAAATTTCCGAAGGGAGGTAGATTTTGCAAGATATCGGGGAGGCTTTCCGGCTGGCGCTGTCGCTGGTGCTGTCCGGCGACGCCGATCTCTTCGAGATCGTCGGCCTGTCGCTTCAGGTGAGCCTGAGCGCGACCCTGATCGCCTGCGCGATCGGCCTGCCGGTGGGCGCGCTGGTCGCCGTCAGCCGCTTTCGCGGCCGGGGCGCCGTTCTGGTGCTGATCAACGCCCTGATGGGGCTGCCGCCGGTGGTCGTTGGCCTGCTTGTCTATCTCTATCTCTCGCGCTCGGGGCCGCTCGGGTTTCTCGGGCTGCTCTATACGCCGGGCGCCATGATCGTGGCGCAGACCATCCTGATCGTGCCGATCGTCGCGGCGCTGTCGCGGCAGGTGCTTGAGGATTTGCACGGCGAATATGCCGAACAGTTCCGCTCGCTTTGCCTGACCCGCTGGCAAAGCATCACCACGCTGCTCTGGGATGGCCGCTACGCGCTGATGACCGTGGGGCTCGCGGGCTTCGGGCGTGCCGCCGCCGAGGTTGGCGCGGTGATCATCGTGGGCGGCAATATCGATCACCTGACCCGCGTCATGACCACCGCCATCGCCCTCGAGACCTCGAAGGGCGACCTGCCGCTGGCGCTGGCGCTGGGGATCATCCTGCTGGTGATCGCGCTCGGGGTGAACGCCGGCGTCCAGATGCTGCGCATGAGCGCCGCCAGACAAGCAAGCTTAGGGGCCGCCCATGTCTGACCTCTCCGACCTGCGGATGACCGACGCCGTCCGCATCCCCCGCCGCCGCGCGGCCTATGCGCCGAGCTTGCCGCTGCTGCCGCTGCGGGTTTCGGGGCTGCGGCTCGACATCGCGCAGGGCGCGCTGCTCGATGGCGTCGAGCTGACTCTGCCGCGCCACGGCTGCACCGTCATCATGGGGCCGAATGGCGCCGGCAAGAGCATCCTGCTGAAGCTGCTGCACGGACTGCTCGCCCCGAGCGCCGGCTCGGTGAGCTGGAACGGCCTGCCCGCGACCGAGGCCACCGCGCGGCAGGCGTTGGTGTTTCAGAAGCCGGTGCTGCTGCGCCGCTCGGTGGCGGCCAATCTCGATTTCGTCCTGAAGGCGCGCGGCGGTGACCGCGCCCGCCGCGACGCGCTGCTCGCGGATGTGGGCCTTGCGCACAAGGCGCGCCAGCCCGCCCGCTCGCTCTCGGGCGGCGAGGCGCAGCGTCTGGCGCTGGCCCGGGCGCTGGCCACCGATCCCGAGGTGCTGTTCCTTGACGAGCCCACCGCAAGCCTCGACCCGGCTTCGGTGCAGGTGATCGAGCGCATCGTCGGAGAGGCCTGCGCGCGGGGCACCCGCATCGTCTTTGTCACCCACGATATCGGGCAGGCGCGGCGCATCGCCGATGACGTCGTCTTCCTGCATCGTGGCCGCGTCGCCGAGCACAGCGCGGCGGCGGAGTTCTTCCCCGAGCCGCAGTCGCAGGCGGCGCGCGACTATCTCGCCGGTCGGATCGTGCTCTGATCCCGCCGGACCCTCCCAGACCCACAGACCACAGAAGACAAAAAGGGATTTCCCATGACTTTCGCCAGACTGATCGCCGCCACGGCGGCCTCGCTCACGCTTGCGGGGGCCGTGGCCGCGCAGGACACGTCGATCATCGTGCAATCGACCACCTCGACCGCCAATTCCGGGCTCTACGACTACCTGCTGCCGATCTACACCGGCGAGAGCGGCATCACCGTCAACGTGGTGGCCGTCGGCACCGGTCAGGCGATCAAGAACGCCGAGAATTGCGACGGAGACCTGCTCTTGGTGCACGCCAAGCCCTCGGAGGAGAAATTCGTCGCGGCGGGCTACGGCACCCAGCGCACCGACCTGATGTACAATGACTTCGTCATCGTCGGCCCGGAGAGCGATCCGGCGGGCGTTGCTGGCATGAGCGATGTCGAGGCGGCGCTGACCAAGATTTCGGAGGCGGGTGCGCTCTTCGCCTCGCGCGGCGACGACAGCGGAACCCACAAGAAGGAAGTGGCGCTGTGGAAGGCGGCCGGCGTCGATCCGACGGCGGCGTCGGGCGCGTGGTATCGCGAGACCGGTTCGGGCATGGGCGCGACGCTCAACGCCGGCATCGGCATGGGCGCTTACGTGATGACCGACCGCGCCACCTGGATCAGCT
This sequence comes from Salipiger bermudensis, assembly GCF_019801965.1. Taxonomy (GTDB): domain Bacteria; phylum Pseudomonadota; class Alphaproteobacteria; order Rhodobacterales; family Rhodobacteraceae; genus Salipiger; species Salipiger bermudensis_A. The sequence goes on along the minus strand of NZ_JAHVIA010000006.1, from coordinate 138,941 downwards.
TCCAGAACAAGCAGGATTACAGCGTCGAGGTCGAGGGCGACGAGGCTCTCTTCAACCAATACGGCGTGATCCCGGTGAACCCGGAGCATTGCCCCTCGGTCAAGATCGAGGCAGCACAGGACTTTGCCGACTGGCTGGTTTCCGAGGCGGGGCAGGCGGCGATTGCCGCCTACGAGGTCGACGGGCAGCAGCTGTTCTTCCCCAACGCTGCAGGAAGCTGATAGGGTCGCGGGGGCGGCAAGGGTGCCGCCCCCATTTCGCGAGCCCATGACAGACCTGCAGACCCAGACCCACGAATATCTCACCGTCCGCGAACTGGCCGATCTGCTGCGCCTGAAGGAGCGCAAGGTCTACGATCTTGCCGCCTCGGGCGAGGTGCCCTGTTCGCGCGCCACCGGAAAGCTGCTGTTTCCCGCCGCCGAAGTGCGGGCGTGGATCGCGGGGGCGCAAAGCGGCGCGGCCTCGACGCCCCGTCCGGGCGTCTTTCTCGGCAGCCACGACCCGCTGCTCGACTGGGCGATCCGCCAGTCGCGCTGCGGGTTTGCCACCTTCTTCGACGGCTCGCTCGACGGGCTCGCGCGCTACGCGGCGGGCGAGGGCGTGGCCACCGGGCTTCACGTGCGCGACGCGGACGGCTCGTGGAACCTGCGCGCCGCCCGCGAGGTGGGCGAGGGGCAGAACGCGGTGCTGTTGCGCTTCGCCGCCCGCCGCCGCGGGCTGGTCTTGCGGGAGGACGGACCGCAGCCGACGGGGCTGGCCGATCTCGGCGGGCTGCGGCTGGCGCCGCGTCAGGAAAGCTCGGGCACCGCTGGGCTGCTGCGCGATCTGGCGGCGGAGGCGGGGCTGGATCTCGCCACCGTGACCGAGACCGCGATGGAGCGCAGCGAGGACGAGGCGGTGCAGAGCGTGCGCCGGGGCGAGGCCGATGTCACCTTCGGGCTCGAATCCGTGGCCCGCGCCTACGGGCTGGGCTTCGTGCCGGTGATCGAGGAGCGCTTCGACCTGCTGATCGACCGACGCGCCTATTTCGAGCCTCCGATGCAGGGGCTAATCGCATTCTGCCGCTCCGACACCTTCCGCCAGCGCGCCAAGAGCCTCGGCGGCTACGATATCTCGCGGATTGGCGAGGTTGTCTGGAACGCCTGAGCGGTCACTCCGAGGGCGAAAGAGCGTCCTGGTCCCACTGCGCGATCTTGCGGTCGATGGTCTTGCGCGAGACCCCGAGCCGCCGTGCCGCCTCGGCCCGGTTGCCATCGCAGAGATCGAGCATGTGCAGGATGTGGCGCTGCACCACGAGGTCGAGATCCTCGATCGCCTGCGCCCCGGTGACCGAGCCGCCGCCGGAGAATTCCTCCGGGAAGCCGCCGAGGATCACCGAGCGTTCGGCGAGGTTGCGCAGCTCGCGCACATTGCCCGGCCAGTCGTAGCGCCGCAGCTTCAGCAGGGTCTGCTCGTCGAGCTCGAGCCCCGGCATCCCGAGAGATTGCGAGAATTGCGTGGTGAAGAGCGCCGCCAGCTCGAGGATGTCGTCGGAGCGGTCACTCAGCGGCGGCATCTCGACGGTGAGGACGTTGATGCGGTGATAGAGATCGGCCCGGAACTTGCCCTGCGCCACCAGCGCCTGAAGGTCGGCATTGGTGGCGAAGAGGAAGCGCAGGTTTAGCGGCAGCTCGCGCTCGGCCCCCACCGGGCGGATGCGCTGATCCTCGAGCACCCGCAGGAGCGCCGCCTGCAGCGCCTCGGGCATCTGCGCCACCTCGTCGAGAAACAACGTGCCGCCATCGGCGAGCAGCAACAGGCCGGGGCTCAGGCGCTCGCCGCCCTCGATGCTGCCGAACAGCTCTTGGACCATGCGCTCAGTCGAGATCGCGGCGCAGTTGACCGCCACGAAGGGCTTGTCGGCGCGGTCGGAAAGCTGGTGCAGGTGGCGCGCCGCGAGCTCCTTGCCGGTGCCGCTGGCGCCGGTGAAGAGGACCGGGGTGGGTAGCGGCGCGAGCTTGGCCAGCATGGCGCGGACAGCGACCATGACCTCGGACTTGCCCAGCAGCTTGCCCTGGAACAGCCCGGTGCGCAGCTCGCGCCGGAGTAGGGTGTTGTCGCGGCGCAGGTTCTTGCGGTCGAGCGTGCGCGCCACCGCGCCGAGGATCTGGTTGGCGCGGAACGGCTTGAGGACGAAATCGCTGACCCCGGCGCGCAGCGCGGCGATGGCGGTCTCGAGATCGGCATAGGCGGTGATCAGGATGGTGTCGCCGAAGAAGCCGCGGCGCTGCTGCTCGGCCAGCCACTCGAGCCCGCTGGTCTTGGGCATGACGTTGTCGAGGATCACCAGGTCGAAATGCGCCGCGTCGAGCTTTTCCGTGGCCTCGAGCGGCGAGGCGGCCTGCTCGACGCGCTGCACCCGGGGCGACAGCGTCTTGACGAGGAAGTTGCGCATGCCGGGCTCGTCATCGACCACGAGGATCGAGGCACCGGCCAGCGCGGGGCCGTACTCGTCACGGGAGAGATCCTTGGGCGTCACGGGGCCTGCGCTCAGTCAAGCCGGACGTTGGGGCCGGAATAGACCTCCGCGGACGAGAAGCCGATCTCGTGCAGCCCGTAATAGGCCGCGACGCCGATGACGATGATGGCAACGAAGCCGGTAAGCATGGCTTTCATGTGGGTCACTCTCCTGTGGTGGCCGGCGCGGTGCTGGCCTGTTTGAGATAGTCGATCAGGTCGTCGCGGTCACCCCCGCCGGAGATCACCTGCATGGGCATCTTGGAACCGGGAATGTAGTGGTCCGGACCCTGATCGAAAAGCGCGTCGATGGTGGTTTCGCTCCAGACGATGTCGGAGCCGTCGAGCGTGTCTGAATAGCTGTAGCCCGGCACGGTGCCGGCGCGGCGGCCGAAGATGCCGTGCAGGGTCGGCCCGGCCTTGCGCGAGGGGCCGGGGGTCAGGGCGTGGCAGATCGAGCATTTGCGCATGAACTGCCGCTCGCCATTGGGCATGGTCTCGGCCTCGCGCAGGAAGGAGCGCGCGCCGCTGATGCCGGGCGCGAACTGGTCGAGCATGGCGACCGGCCAGGCATAGGCGACATCGTCGAGCCCGCCGGCATGGATCACCGCCCCGTCGGGCGAGAAGGCCAGCGCCCAGACCGGCCCCTTTCGGGTGGCGCGGAAATCGCGGGCGATGCGCCACTCCTGCGTGTCGACGATCATGATGAAGCCTTCGCCGTCGCCCACCGCCAACTGGTGGCTGGCCGCGTGATGCGCCAGCGCCAGGATCGGGCGGCGGTCGAGCGTCAGGTCGGCGATCTGCTCGCCGGTGGAAAGGTCGAGCACGCGGGTGCCGCCATCGACCGCGCCATAGGCGATCCAGCCGTCGCCGAGCGCTAGCCGGTTGATGCCGAAGCCGTGCTGCACCAGCGGCACCGGGGAGCCGCCTGCGAGATCGTAGCGCAGCAGCACGCCGCTCATGGTGGCGGCGTAGAGCGCGCCCTCGGGCCCGAAGGCCACGGCGTTGACGCCCGCGCCGGGGGCGGGCAGGGCGCGTGGCTCGCCGTCCGAGAGCGGCCAGAGCATGATCGAGCCGTCCCAGCTGCCGCTGGCGACGGTCGCGCCATCGGCAGAGACCGCGAGCGCCGTCACCTTGCCCTGATGCTGGCCAAGCGTGCGGGGCTCCTCGCCCCAGAGCCGCACGGTGAAATCGTCGCCGCCGGAGACCAGCGTGCCCCCGGGCCCGAAGGTCAGCGCCGTGACCGCCGCCGCGTGGCCTTCGAGCCAGCGCGGCGTGACCTCGTCCCAGAGCCCGACGGAATTGTCGAAGCTGCCCGTCGCCACTTGCCCCGAGGGGGCCACGGCAATGGCCATGACCGGCCCGCCATGGCCATTGAGGGTGTGGAACTCCGGCTCCGATGCGTCCTGCGCCGCCTCCTGTGCCAGGACGGGCGCGGCGCAGAACATCAGGCCGAGCGCCAAGGCCAGCCGGCCCATGGCGCTCACTCCGCCGGGGTGGCCGACTTGCTGGCCGCCTCCGCCTCGCGCGCCTTCACCTTGTCGTACCAGATCGAGTGGTGCTGGTGCGCCCAGTTCTCGTCGACCTGGCCGGAGCCCATGGCGTCATAGGCGCCCTCCATGCCGACCGAGCCGATATAGATGTGGGCGATGATCACCGCCATCATCAGGAAGGCGACGATGGCATGCCAGAGCTGGGCGAACTGCATCTCTTCCTGTGGCGCCAGTGCCACCGGGAAGCTCTCCCAGCCGAACCAGCCCGGAACGCCCCAGTCGTTGAGGATCGCGAAGGTCTTGGCGAAAAGCGGCAGGTCGAAGGGGAAGAGCAGCGACAGGCCCGAGACCGACACCGAGGCGCCGAGCACGATCACCGACCAGAAGATGATCTTCTGACCCGCGTTGAACTTCTTCGCCGGCGGGTGCTTGTCGCCGATGATGCCGCCGGCCTGCGCGAACCAGGTGATGTCGGTGCGGTCGGGCAGGTTGTGCCAGACCCACATCACGAAGACCATGACCAGAGCGATCATGAAGGCCCAGCTGACGTTGTTATGGATGAATTTCGAGCCCGTCAGCAGCACCGAGTTGAGCTCGTGGCCGAAGGCCGGAATCAGGTACTTGCGGCCGAAGAGCGTCAGCAGCCCGGTCAGGCCGAGCAGCACGAAGGAGCCGGCCAGCGTCCAGTGGGCGAAGCGCTCGATCCACTTGAAGCGCAGCACGGTCTTGCCGGTCTTGCCGCCGTCGATCTCGATGCGGCCGCGCAGCAGGAAGAACACCGCGAGAAGCGCGATGGTGCCGAGCAGCAGCCAGCCGCCATAGGTGCGCAGCGGGCCCTCGCGGAACTCGAGCCACCACATGCCGCCGTCCTGCACCAGCACCTTGCCGTTGGGGTTGAGGGTGGTGACGGTCGGGTCGATCTCGTTGTAGCGCAGGGCGCGCCACAGGTCGGGGTCGGAGGCGCCGCCGAGGGTGCCGAGCTCGGGCGCCTCGGGGGGCTCGCCGCCGATGTTCTCGCGGCGGAACTCGTCATCGACGTTGATGCCGGCTTGGCGGCGCAGAATGTCTTCGAGCGTCTGCGCGCCGCCGGTGGCGGAGCGGTCGGGCTCGGGGGGCACAAGGGTTCCCTGCGCCGCGACGCCCATGGGGGCGGCGGTCATCAGGACCAGTGCGATGAGGGCCAACAGATGGCGCAGCATGGTCATCTCCAATGTCGGTCACGGAAGATCCGCGCGGAACGGCGGCATACGCCGCCCCGCGCGTCTCGTTCAGGCGCTGGCGGGCCCGGGGGCCCGCCGGTCGTCCGGCCTCAGTTGGCCTTCTCGTCGTAGGCGGTGCCCCAGCCCCAGGCGCCGGAGCCGAAGCCCCGCGCGACCACGCGCTCGCGGTAGATCGACGACACTTCGTCGCCGTCACCGGCCAGCAGGGCCTTGGTCGAGCACATCTCGGCGCAGATCGGCAGCTTGCCTTCCGCGATCCGGTTGCGCCCGTACTTCTGGAACTCGGCGGCGGAGGTGTTCTCTTCCGGGCCACCGGCGCAGAAGGTGCACTTGTCCATTTTGCCGCGTGAGCCGAAGTTGCCCGCCTGCGGATACTGCGGCGCGCCGAAGGGGCAGGCATAGAAGCAGTAGCCGCAGCCGATGCACAGGTCCTTGGAGTGCAGCACCACACCGTCTTCGGTCTGGTAGAAGCAATCGACCGGACAGACGGCCATGCAGGGCGCGTCCGAGCAGTGCATGCAGGCGACCGAGATCGAGCGTTCGCCCGGCTGGCCGTCCTGGATGGTCACCACCCGTCGGCGGTTGATGCCCCACGGCACCTCGTGCTCGTTCTTGCACGCGGTGACGCAGGCGTTGCACTCGATGCAGCGTTCGGCATCGCAGAGGAATTTAGCTCGTGCCATGTCTCGCTCTCCTTACGCCGGCATGATCTTGCAGAGGGTGGCTTTGGTCTCCTGCATCTGGGTGACAGAGTCGTAGCCATAGGTCTGCGCGGTGTTGGTGGATTCACCCAGAACGATGGGATCCGCCCCGTCGGGATATTTCGAGCGCAGATCCTCGCCCTCGAAATGGCCGCCGAAGTGGAAGGGCATGAAGGCCACGCCCTCGCCCACCCGCGGGGTGACCATGGCCATCACCTTGACCTTGCCGCCCTCGGGGCCCTCGACCCAGACATCCGCCCCGTCGCGTACGCCGAGATTGTTGGCGTCGCGCGGGTTGATCTCCACGAACATGTTCTGCTGGAGCTCGGCGAGCCACGGGTTGGACCGGGTCTCGTCGCCGCCACCCTCGTACTCGACCAGTCGGCCGGAGGTGAGGATGATCGGGTAGTCCTTCGAGAAGTCGTTCTTCTGGATCGAGGCGTACATGGTCGGCACGCGCCAGAAGGTCTTGTCCTCGTAGGTCGGGTAGTCTTCCACCAGATCGCGCCGGTTGGTGTAGAGCGGCTCGCGGTGCACCGGGACCGGGTCCGGGAAGGTCCAGACCACGCAGCGGGCCTTGGCGTTGCCGTAAGGGGCACAGCCATGGGCGATCGCCACGCGCTGGATGCCGCCCGAGAGGTCGGTCTTCCAGTTCACGCCGCCGATCTGCTCGGCGAAGTCCGACGGGTAGGGCCCGGTCTGCGACTGCTCGCCGAGATCCGTGTCGGTCTCCGGACGCTGATCGATATAGCCCGCGACATACTCGATCATGCGCCGCTCGTAGGGCGTCAGGTCGCTGTCCCAGCCGAGATCGATCAGCATCTGCATGGTGAACTCGGGATAGCCATCCTCGATCTCGGAGCCCACGGTGTAGGAGCCCTCGGCGAGCAGGTTCTCGCCATTGCGCTCGACGCCGTAGCGGGCGCGGAACGGCAGGCCGCCCTTCGCCACCGGAAGCGAGGTGTCATAGAGGTTGGCCGAGCCCGGGTGGTTCATCTCGGGCGTGCCCCAGCAGGGCCACGGCATGCCGTAGTAATCGCCATCCGCGGGGCCACCATTGGCGCGCAGCGTGGTGCGGTCGAAGGTGTGCTGGTTCTCCATGTGCATCTTGAGCCGTTCCGGCGACTGGCCGGTATAGCCCACGGTCCACATGCCGCGGTTGAACTCGCGGGTGAGATCCTCGATCAGCGGCTCCTCGCCATTCACCTCGATGTTGCGGAACAGGCGATCCGCAAAGCCGAACTTGGTGGCGAACTTGTGCATGATGATGTGGTCGGGAAGCGACTCGAAGAGCGGCTCCACCACCTTGTCACGCCACTGGATCGAGCGGTTCGACGCGGTCACCGAGCCATAGGTCTCGAACTGGGTCGAGGCCGGCAGCAGGTAGGTGTTGTCGGTCCGGTCGTGCAGGATCGCAGACACGGTGGGATAGGGATCGACCACGACCAGCAGGTCGAGCTTCTCCATCGCCGTCTTCATTTCCTTGAGGCGGGTCTGCGAGTTCGGGGCGTGGCCCCAGAACACCATGGCGCGGGTGTTGTCGGGCTGTTCGAGGTTTTCCTTGGCCTCGAGCACGCCGTCGATCCAGCGGCTGACCGGGATGCCGGTCAGGTTCATCATGGCCTTGTCCTTGCCATCCTTGCCCTGCATCGTGGCAAAGCGGCCCTTCAGCCAGTCGAGATCCTCTTCCCAGACCCGGGCCCAGTGCGCCCAGCTGCCCGCGGTCAGGCCGTAATAGCCCGGCAGCGTGTCGGCCAGAACGCCGAGGTCGGTCGCGCCCTGCACGTTGTCGTGGCCGCGGAAGATATTGGTGCCGCCACCGGCGGTGCCCATGTTGCCGAGTGCCAGCTGCAGGATGCAGTAGGCACGGGTGTTGTTGTTGCCGTTGGTGTGCTGGGTGCCGCCCATGCACCAGATCACGGTGCCCGGACGGTTGTTGGCCAGCGTCCGCGCCACGCGCTCGAGCTGACTGCCCGGCACGCCGGTGACGCGCTCGACCTCGTCGGGCGTCCAGTTGGCGACCTCGGTGCGGATCTCGTCCATGCCCCAAACGCGGCTGCGGATGAAATCACGGTCTTCCCAGCCGTTCTCGAAGATGTGCCAGAGCAGGCCCCAGACCAGCGCCACGTCCGAGCCCGGACGAAAGCGGACATATTCGTCCGCGTGGGCGGCGGTGCGGGTGAAGCGCGGGTCGCAGACGATCAGCGGCGCGTTGTTCTGCTCTTTCGCCTTCAGCACGTGCTGCAGCGACACCGGGTGCGCCTCGGCGGGGTTGCCGCCGATGATGAAGATCGCGCGCGACTTGTGGATGTCGTTGTAGCTGTTGGTCATGGCGCCGTAGCCCCATGTGTTGGCAACACCGGCCACGGTGGTCGAGTGGCAGATCCGGGCCTGGTGATCCACGTTGTTCGTGCCCCAGTAGGCGGCGAACTTGCGGAACAGGTAGGCCTGCTCATTCGAGTGCTTGGCGGAGCCCAGCCAGTAGACCGAATCCGGGCCCGAGCTGTCGCGGATCGACATCATCTGGTCGCCGATCTCGTTGATTGCCTGCTCCCAGGAGATGCGCTGCCATTCGCCGCCCACCTTCTTCATCGGATACTTGAGGCGCCGCTCGCCATGCGCGTGCTCGCGCACCGAGGCACCCTTGGCGCAGTGGGCGCCGAGGTTGAACGGGCTGTCCCAGCCGGGCTCCTGCCCGATCCAGACGCCGCCCTGGACCTCTGCTTCGACGGTGCAGCCGACCGAGCAGTGGGTGCAGACGGATTTGACCCGCTTCACGTCGCCGGTGGCCGCGGTCGCGGCGGTGGCCTGGGTCACGGTGCCGCCGGTGGCGGCCACTGCCGCAAGCCCGCCGATCGCCAGACCCGAGCCGCGCAGGAAGGCGCGGCGGTCAACCGAGGCGTTGGCCACCTCGGAAAGGATACTTGTCCGCTGGGGGCGTCGCGCAACCCCGTTGGTCTTTTTCCTCAACATGTTTCTCACTCCCCTTGCGTGCTCGGCCCCCGCATGGTGCCTCGCTTGCTTGGTATTACAGGTGCCTCGGACAGTCGGGCGTCACGCAACCAGTCGTCCTTGGCGGGAAATCCAGCGTCCGGTCAGAACCGGGCGGCGGCGTAGTAGGCGCGGGTGTGCGCGGTGTCCTGGATCTTGGACGATGCCAGGTCGGGCTCTGCGGCCTCGGCCTCGGTGCCGCCGGTGGTGGCGACGGCAACCGCCGCGAGCGGTGCGCCGGTCGAAGCCAGTTTCAGGAAGTCGCGGCGGCTCTTGGCCGTCTCGTCTTTCCTCGTCATGGAGAGACCTCCTCTCTCAGGGTTTTGGCGGTTGCCCGCCGGGATGCGGATCACTCCGCGCTCATCCGGAACGCCTCGGCCTCGATCTCCATGAAAGCCCGGCCGAGACGTCCGACCGGGGCATAGAAGACCGAGTTCTTGGCGCCCTCGAGATCCGAAAAGAAATGCGCGGCCCAGGGGCCGATATGCCTGTTGAAGAAGCTCTTCTGCTGGCCCAGCGTCGCCGGCACCCCGAAGCGGCCGACGATCATCGCGCCCATCATCTCCATCAGCGAGGCGATGTTGTCCTCGGGCTCGAACACGTTCTCGGCGCGGGCGAGGCCGCGCGCCGTCATGTCCTGGCGGAGCTGCGCCAGCGGCTTCTCGTTGAGGAAGCCCGTCAGGTAATAGGAGGCGTAGGGCAGCAGCTCGCCGCGGCCAAGGCCGATGAACAGGCGGTTATACTCGCTCTCGACCGCGGCGGGGCGGGAGATCTTGGCGACCTTGGCGAGCGTGGTCACCGCTTCGCCCACCGGGCTCGCGTCGCCGCTGAGCCCGGCGCATTGGTCGATCAGGCCTTGATCGGCGGGGCGGGCAAGGATCAGGCCGAGGAAGTTGTAGAGATCGGCGCGCAGGCGATCCTCTTCCGCGATCTTCGGCGCGGGCTTCGCTTCGGTCGTCAGGTCGGGAGCTGCACTCATGGGGGATTTGTCCGTCATCAGCTGGCCTCGAAGCGGAAGCGCATGCGGCGGCTGCTCGCCGGCAGCAGGCTGTCTTCCTCTTCGGGGTGTGTCTCGGTTTGGGCGATCTCGGGCGCCGGTTCGGGCGTGGGCGCCTCGAGCGGCGGGATCTCGGGCTGCGCCTCGATGGTCGGGCCCAGCGTCTCGGGGGCGCGCAGCGAGGTGGTCTCGGCCTGCGCGGCGATGGCGGCGGGGGCCTCCTCCGACGCGGGCTGCGCCGCATCGTCCTCGGCCGCGCCCTGGGCGACGTAGTCGAGATGCGCGAGCAGGCCCTTGCCGACCTGGTAGGTCGTCTTGAAGTCCGCCGCCGGGGTCACGAAGGTGAAGTCGGTGTCATAGTCGTTGAGCCCGTCGAGGCAGGCCAGCACCGGATTGGAGCGCCAGAGCGTCCGGAGCGCGCGGTTTTTCAGGCGGCGGGGCAGCTGCGACTTGAGGAACTTCTGCACCATCTCGCCGTCGGTGATCTCTTCGGGCAGTGGCAGGCCGGCCTCGGCCAGCAGCTCCTCGTCGCTGCGCTCGGCCAGCTTCGCCTCGTCCTCGGCGCGCTGCGCCTCGATCTGCGCCTCGGTCTCGGCCTTCTGCTCGGCCTCGACGGCGGCCTTCCGGCGCGACCAGAAATCCTTCATTGCAGACGCCCCCGCTTGAGGGTGGGCGAGGCGTAGATGTCGGCCGGCTTGACGATGCGCGGATCGCCGATGCCATCCTGCTGGCCGTCCACCTTGGCGTTCTTGCGGCGGCGCTTGACGAATTCCTCGTCCTCGTGGTGGCGCTCGACGAAATCGCCGACCCAGGCCAAGAGGCCCTGCGGCATCGGCACCTTCTCGACCACGTCCTCGCCGCTGTCGCAGTAATCCTGCGCCTCGTAGGGTGAGGCGGTCACCAGGGCGACCTCGAACGGGTGCTCGCCGACGATCTTGCGCATCACCACGTAGACGCTGGGCTCGCGGGCGGTGATGCCGTGCAGATAGGCCTCGGTCTCGGCGCGGTAGAGCTCGAGCGGCAGGGTGGCGGCGTGATACTCGACCGTCTCGCCCTCGCGGCGCAGCTCGCGCCAGTCGGCGGGGCCGGCGCCCGGCAGCACGGCGACCGCCCGCCAGGCATACTTGGCCCAACGGGTGGCGCCGGGCGTGCGGCGCAGCACGACACCCACGGGCATGTATTGATCGTTGCTCGGATACGCTGTCACGATGAACCTTCTTCTCCTCCGCCCTGATTGAAACACGTAGCGGGGACCAGGAAAGGGGCAATCGGTACACGGCAGTATTCTTTGTTCGTTCCGGGACAATTTGGGCATCCGCCGCGAGGGCTCGGATTGCGCAGGGACAGACTGTCCAATCCGAGTATTTTGATTGGGAAAAGTGCCGCACTGCGGCATGCGAATCACCTCGGACCGTCGGGCGCCAACGTGGCCGGCGACGGTGGAATTCCGCGCGGGGATTTGAGTTGAGAAGCGCCGCGAATCAAGGGTAGCTATCGGGCGAACCGCGCGATGAGGGGCCGGGAAGTGCCGCGCCCGTCAGGAAGGACACCATGACCAAGACCTTGATAACATGCGATTGCATGGGCACCCAGTCGATCGACGCCAAGGCGTTGTCCGAGGCGACGGGATTCGAGGTGACCCCCCCTTGCAAGGCGCTCTGCACCTCTCAGATCGAGCTTGCCGCAAAAGGGTTGACGCGAGGTAATGCAGTGCTGTGCTGCACTCAGGAGGCGCGCACCTTCGAGGCCCTCGCCGAGGAGCTCGACCTCGAGCCCGCGCCGCTCCTCGACCTGCGCGACCGGGCCGGGTGGAGCGCCGACGAAGCCTCCAAACTACCCAAAATGTCCGCATTGGCGGCGGAGGCCATGCTGCCCGCCGCGCCTGAGAAATCGCTCGACGTGATCTCGGAGGGGCTGTGCCTGATCCTCGGCGCGCCCGAGGTGGCGCTCGAGGCCGCCGAACAGCTGGCACCGCATCTCGGCGTCACCGTGCTGCTCGAGCGCGGCGAAGAGCTGCCCGACAGCCGCGCCTATGACGTGATCACCGGGCAGCTGCGCAAGGCGCAGGGGGCGCTCGGCCAGTTCCGGGTGACCATCGACGCGCTGCGCATGATCGAGCCCGGCGGGCGCGGCAGCTTTACCCTGACCGAGCCGCGCGACGGCGGCGTCTCGGACTGCGACGTGATCCTCGACCTTCGCCGCGACGTGCCGCTGTTCCCGGCGCATGAGAAGCGCGAGGGCTACCTGCGCGCCGATCCGGGCCGCCCGCAGGCCGTTGCCGCGGCGGTGATGGCGGCGTCGCATCTCGTCGGCACCTTCGAAAAGCCGCTCTACGTCCGCACCGAGCCGCTGCTCTGCGCCCATAGCCGCGCCGGTCAGGTCGGCTGCACCTCCTGCCTCGACCTCTGCCCGACCGGGGCGATCTCGCCCGATGGCGAGCATGTCACGGTCGATCCGATGATCTGCGCCGGCTGCGGCGCCTGTTCCTCGGCCTGCCCCTCGGGGGCGATCAGCTACGACGCGCCGCCGGTGGACCTGACATTCCGCCGGGTGCAGACGCTGGCCAAGGCCTACCTCGACGCAGGAGGCCACGCGCCGCGCCTGCTGGTCCACGATGCCCACGGCGCCGAGATGATCCGGCTCTCGGCACGCCATGGCGATGGCCTGCCGGCGGATGTCATCCCGCTCGAGATCCGCGCCATCGGCGCCTTCGGCCATGCCGAGACCGTGGCCGCGCTCGCCGCCGGCTTCGCCTCGGTGACGCTGCTGCCGGGGCCCGGGGCCGACCTTCCGGCGCTCGAGACGCAGGTTTCGCTCTCGAACGCCATCTCGGGCGGCGGCAAGGTCGCGCTGCTCGACACCCCCGATACCGACGCCATGTCGGCGGCGCTCTACGCCGAGGAGGCGCCCGCCCCGGTCGCCACGCCGGTGCGCCCGCTGGGCACCCGGCGGCAGATCACACGTCAGGCGGCGCGGGCGCTGCATCCCGAGGCCGAGAGCCTGGCGCTGCCCGAGGGCGCTCCCTATGGCGCGGTGCTGGTCGACCAGGACGCCTGCACGCTCTGTCTCTCCTGCGTCTCGCTCTGCCCTTCGGGCGCGCTTGGCGACAACCCCGACCTGCCGCAGCTGCGCTTCCAGGAAGACGCCTGCCTGCAATGCGGGCTCTGCGCCAATGTCTGCCCCGAGGACGCCATCGCCTACGAGCCGCGGCTCTTGCTGACCGAGGAGGCCTTCGACCAGCGAGTGCTGAACGAGGAAGAGCCGTTCCCTTGCGTCGAATGCGGTACGCTCTTCGGGGTGAAATCGACCATTGACCGGATCACCGAAAAGCTTCAGGCCCATCCGATGTTCGACGGCGACAAGCTGCGGATGATCCAGATGTGTGACGACTGCCGCGTCAACGCGCAGTATCATTCCGACAACAACCCCTTCGCGGTGGGCGAGCCGAGGCGGCCGCGCACCACCGACGATTATCTCAGCAAGCGGCGCGACCACTGAGCGCGCCAGACAGGGAGGCCACGATGAGCGACGATTTCAACATGTCCATGCGCAAGTTCCTCAAGCAGGTGGGCGTCACCTCGCAGCAGGCCATCGAGGAGGCCATGCGCGGCGCCGACACCGCCGGCAAGACCTTCAAGGTCAAGGCGGTGGTGACCATTGAAGAGCTTGGTCTGACCCATGAGGTCGACGGCGAGATCAAGGGACAGGAGTAAACCTTGCCAGCCAGCAGAGAGGCGGTTCAGGCCGTCCTGAAGAGCATCGCCGACCCGGTCGCGGGCGGCGATATCCTTTCGAGCGGCGTGGTCCGCGCGCTCAACGTCGACGAGGCGGGCGCGGTGCGTTTCGTCATGGAGATCCCGCCGAGCGCCAGCACCGCCTACACCAAGGTGAAGGACGAGGCCGAGGCGGCGCTGAAGGCCGCCGAGGGCGTCGCGTCGGTGTCGATCGTGATGACCGGCCACACCGAGAAAGCGCCGCCCGAGCTGCGCGCCCGCAAGGCCGAGCCTCAGGGGCCGCAGAAGATCCCCGGCGTCAACCACATCATCGCCATTGCCAGCGGCAAGGGCGGGGTGGGCAAGTCGACCGTGTCGTCGAACCTCGCCTGCGCGCTGGCGCAGCAGGGCCGGCGCGTCGGTCTGCTCGATGCCGATGTCTACGGGCCGAGCCAGCCGCGGATGCTTGGCGTCTCGGGCCGCCCGGCGAGCCCGGATGGCAAGACCATCCTGCCGCTGCGCAACCACGGCGTCACCATGATGTCAATCGGCCTGATGACCAACGATGATCAGGCGGTGGTCTGGCGCGGGCCGATGCTGATGGGCGCGCTGCAGCAGATGATGATGCAGGTGCAATGGGGCGCGCTCGACGTGCTGCTGGTCGATCTTCCGCCCGGCACCGGCGACGTGCAGATGACGCTGAGCCAGAAGGCGCAGGTCGACGGCGCCATCGTGGTCTCGACGCCGCAGGACGTGGCGCTTCTGGATGCGCGCAAGGGCATCGACATGTTCAAGCAGCTCAACGTGCCGTTGCTTGGCATGATCGAGAACATGTCGACGCATATCTGCTCGGCCTGCGGCCACGAGGAGCATGTCTTCGGCCATGGCGGTGTCGCCTCCGAGGCGGCCAAGCTCGGCGTGCCGCTGCTGGCCGAGATCCCGCTCGACCTGCAGATCCGGCTGGCCTCCGACGGCGGCGCGCCCATCGTGGTAAGCCAGCCCGACAGCGGGCAGGCCAAGGCGTTTCACGACGTCGCCGCGGCGCTGGTGGCGAAGGGGGTGGCATGAGCGAGGCCGAGGCACTGGCGTTTCCGCCGCTGCTCTGGGGCGAGGAGGTCTCGACCGACGCCTTCGACCATGCCTGCCAGCGCGCGCTGCTGGGCTGCGACGCGGGGCTGGTGGCCTATCGCGTCAACGCCAGCGTGGCGCAGGCGGCGCTGGTCTTTGCCCCCGAGGTGCCGCTCGCGCAGGCGATGGCGATGCTGCCGCTCTGCGGCGTGGGCTTCCAGAACGCGCTTGGCGTGATGGCGCCGCCCGAGGTCGCGGTACATCTCGACTGGGATGGCGGCATCCGGGTCAACGGTGCCGCCTGCGGGCGCTTCCGCGCCATGGCCTCGGTCACCGATCCCGACGCCGTTCCCGACTGGCTGGTCATTGGCTTCACCTTGCCGCTGATCCCCGCCAGCGACCGCCCCGGCGACACGCCCGACCAGACCTCGCTCTATGCCGAGGGCTGCGCAGAGGTCTCGCCGCCGGCGCTGATCGAGGCCTGGGCACGGCACAGCCTCAACTGGATCAACCGCTGGGACGAGGAAGGCAACCGCGCCCTGCATTCCGAGTGGCGCGGTCTGGCGCAGGACATCGGGGAGGAGATCTCCCGCGACGGCCTCACCGGCACCTTCCTCGGCGTCGACGAGGCCTTCGGCATGCTGCTGCGCGATGGCGAGACCACCCATCTCATCCCGCTGACAACCGTTCTGGAGCCCGCCCCATGAAGCTCGCCCGCGCCATCCATTTCGACGAGAGCGACATGCGCGTCTATGCCTCGCCGGCCCGCACCGGCGAGTGGTGCATCTCGGGCGGGTTCGAGTTCTCCAACTGGACCGAGGGCGACCTGACCGGCAAGCCGCGTCAGGCTTTCTCCAACGGCTGGCTCGGGCTCGAGACATTCGGCCGGGTGACCTTTGTCGCCGTGACCGCGCTGGAGCCCGCCGAGCTCGAGGCGCTGACCGACCGGCTGGCCGAGCATTTCGTGACCTATTACGGCGCGCCCTCCACCGAGGCCGCACGGCCGGTGGCGCAGGAAGAGCTGGCCCAGATGGTCGCGCTCTGCGACGACCACGCGCCCAACACGCTGCTGACCGTGGCGCGGGAGCTCAGCGAGTCCGGCGTGCGCGAGGCCTACCGGGTCATCGAGTCCAGCGACGCGGGGCTCGACCAGTTCGCCATTCACGGCTCGCTCGACGACGAGCCGCATCATCACTGATCCGCGCTGACCACGCGCCGGGGCCGTGCTACGCTCGGCCCCGATGAGCTTCGGGACCCGCCCCATGACCACCGTTCGCCTGCGCCTGCTGATCCTTGCGCTGGCGCCGCTGGTTCTGTTGATGCCGTTGCTGCTCTTGCTCGGCATGACCCGTTGGACCGGCGATTACGACAAGGTTCTGGCGGCCAACGTGCAGAGCGACCTGCGCATCGCCGAGCAATATCTCTCGCAGCTGATGACCCGCACTGGCGAGGAACTGACCGGGGTGGCGGAGTCGCTGGCCTTCGACACCGCCTTCGGTGGCAACGGCCCCGATCCGCGCTTTCTTGACGCCAAGCGCACCGAGCTGGGTCTGGATTTCCTCTATTACCTGCCATCGGCTCCGAGCGACGGCATCGGCAGCCGCTGGCCGGTGATCGACGCCGCCCGCCGGGGGCGCGCCGAGACCGCCATCGACATCTTCCCGCCCGAGGTCTTGGCGGCGCTGCCGGGCAATCTCGAGACCCGCGCCCGCATCGACCTGATCGAGACCACCGCCGCGGTGCCCACCGACCGGCGGGTCGAGGATCGCGGCATGGTCGTGCACGCGGCGAGCCCGGTGCGCCTGCCGGGCCATGAGGGCGTGCTGGTGGGGGGCATCCTGCTCAACGGCAATCTCGGCTTCATCGACGCGATCAACGCGCTGGTCTATCTCAACCCGGTCACCGGCGGCACACGGCAGGGCACCGCGACGCTGTTTCTCGACGACGTGCGCATCTCGACCAACGTGCGGCTCTTCGAGGATGTGCGGGCGCTCGGCACGCGGGTCTCAGCCTCGGTGCGGCAGGCGGTGCTCGACGAGGGCCAGACATGGCTCGACCGCGCCTTCGTGGTCAACGACTGGTACATCTCGGGCTATCTGCCGCTCTCCGACAGCTTCGGGCAGCGGGTCGGGATGCTCTATGTGGGGATGCTCGAGGCGCCCTTCGCGCAGGCCAAGCGCGATGCCTACCTGTGGATGATGGCGGCCTTCGCGGGCGTGCTGCTGCTTTCCGCGCCAGTGTTTCTTTGGCTGGCCAAGGGCATCTTCGCGCCGCTCGAGCGCATGACCCAGACCATGCGCCGGGTCGGGCGCGGCAATCTCGCGGCGCGCATCGGCCCGGTCGGCGCGCGCGACGAGATCGGACAGGTCGCGGGCCATCTCGATGACCTGCTCGACCAGGTGCAGGACCGCGACCTCAAGCTGCGCGCCTGGGCCGAGGAGCTGGAAGACCGGGTCGACACCCGTACCGCCGAGCTGCGCGAGGCCAATGCCAAGCTGGAGCAGACCTTCCGCCAGCTGGTGATGAGCGAGAAGCTCGCCGCCATCGGCGAGATCACCGCCGGCGTGGCGCATGAGATCAACAACCCGATGGCCGTCATTCAGGGCAATGTCGATGTCATCCGCATGGAGCTTGGCGAGGAGGCCGCCCGGGTCGAGACCGAGCTTTCTCTGATCGATCGGCAGGTGATGCGGATGGAGGCGATCGTCGGCAAGCTGCTGAAATTCGCGCAACCTTCCGAGTATTCCGACTGCGCCGAGACTGTGGCGCTGGCGCCGGTGGTCGAGGATGCGCTGATGCTGGTAGACCATGCGCTGAGCAAGGGCGCCATCGAGGTGGAGACAGAGCTGCCGGAGCTGCCGCCGGTGGCGATCGATGCGGGCGAGATGCAGCAGGTGGCGATCAACCTGATCCTCAACGCGGCGCAGGCGATGGGCGGGCGTGGCCATCTCTGGCTGAGCCTCGCGGAAGAGACGCGCGAGGGCATCGTGGGCGTGGCGCTCACCGTGCGTGACAGCGGACCGGGAATTGCCGAGGAGGCGCTGGCCTCGCTGTTCGACCCGTTCTTCACCACGCGGCGCGGCGAGGGCACCGGGCTGGGCCTGTCGATCTCGCAGAGCATCGTGCAGGGCGCGGGCGGGATCATCTCGGCCGCCAACTCGCCCGAGGGCGGCGCGGTGTTCACGGTCTGGCTGCCATTCGCGGCCTGAACGGCCCCCGCTTCGGCACTGTCCGGCGCAAACAGCGCCCCCAAGCCCCCGATAGGCGCTTTAAGACCGGGGCTCGGGATGCTAATGCCTTGCGCGTAATCCGCCGCCGGGATCCTTGCCGGCGTTTTCCCATGACCTTGGAGGGGCTCTGAAAACATGGCTGACCAAAACACTCCCGACATTGTGTATACAAAGGTAGACGAAGCGCCCGAGCTGGCCTCGGCCTCGCTGCTTCCGATCATCCAGAGCTTCGCTTCGGCGGCGGGAATCACCGTCGGCACCAAGGACATTTCGCTCGCCGGCCGCATCCTCTCGACCTTCCCCGAGGCGCTGACCGAGGAGCAGAAGCAGTCGGACGATCTCGCATGGCTCGGCGAATGGGTGAAGAAGCCCGAAGCCAACGTCATCAAGCTGCCCAACATCTCGGCCTCCGAGCCGCAGCTCGTCGCCGCGGTCAAGGAGCTGCAGGAGCAGGGCTACGCGCTGCCCGACTACCCCTATGCCCCGTCGAGCGACGAGGAAAAGGCCGTCCGCGCCAAGTATGACACCATCAAGGGCTCGGCGGTGAACCCGGTCCTGCGCGAGGGCAACTCCGACCGCCGCGCCGCGGCTGCGGTGAAGAACTACGCCCAGTCCAACCCGCACCGCATGGGCGAGTGGACCTCCGACAGCAAGACCCGCGTGGCCTCGATGTCGGGTGGCGACTTCTTCTCGAACGAAGTGTCGGCCACCCTGCCGAAAGCCGCCACCGCCAAGATCGTGCTCGAGACCGCCGAGGGCGAGACTGTCCTGAAAGAGGGCGTCTCCTATCCCGAGGGCACCGTGGTCGACGCGACCTACATGTCGGCCAAGGCGCTCGATGCCTTCCTCGCGGACGAGATCGAGAAGACCAAGGCAGAGGGCACGCTGTTCTCGCTGCACATGAAGGCCACGATGATGAAGGTCTCCGACCCGATCATCTTCGGCCACGCGGTGAAGGCATGGCTGGCGCCGGTGTTCGACAAGTACGGCGCAAAGATGGAAGAGCTCGGCGTGAACCCGAATGGCGGCCTCGGCGCGCTTCTCGAGCGCGTCAAGGACGAGCCCGAGATCCTCGCCGCCATCGAAGAGGTGCGCGAGACGCGCCCGCCGATGTACATGGTGAACTCCGACAAGGGCATCACCAACCTGCACGTGCCGTCGGACGTCATCATCGACGCCTCGATGCCTGCGCTGATCCGCGCCGGTGGCAAGGGCTGGGGCCCGGATGGGAACGAGGCCGACACCAACTGCGTCATCCCCGACAATTCCTACGCGCCGGTCTATGACGCGACCATCGAGTTCTTCAAGGCCAACGGCAAGCTGAACCCGGCCACCGCCGGCACCGTGCAGAACCTCGGCCTGATGGCGCAGAAGGCGGAAGAGTACGGCTCGCACCCGACCACCTTCGAGATCCCTGCCGCCGGCACCGTGAAGATGATCCTCGACGACGGCACCGTGCTGCACTCGCACGCGGTCGAGGCCGGTGACATCTGGCGCTCGGCCTCGGCCCGCAAGGCGCCGATCGAGGACTGGGTGAACCTGGCCATCGAGCGTCAGAAGGCGACAGGCTACCGCGCCATCTTCTGGCTCGACGCCAACCGCGCCCACGATGCCGAGCTGATCGCCTATGTGAAGCCGATCCTCGAAGCCAAGGGCGTGGCCGACAAGTTCGAGATCATGGCACCGCGCGAGGCCACCATTGCCTCGCTCGAGACCATCACCAAGGGTGAGAACACCATCGCCATCACCGGCAACGTGCTGCGCGACTACCTCACCGACCTGTTCCCGATCCTCGAGCTCGCGACCTCGGCCAAGATGCTGTCGATCGTCAAGCTGATGAACGGCGGCGGCCTGTTCGAGACCGGCGCCGGCGGCTCGGCTCCGAAGCATGTGCAGCAGCTGATGGAAGAGAACCACCTGCGCTGGGACAGCCTCGGCGAGTTCTGCGCGCTTGGTGAGAGCTTCAAGTTCTTCGCCGACCAGTCGGGCAACGAGAAGGCCCGGGTGCTGGGCAACGCGGTCGATATCGCGACGCAGGGCATCCTCGACGAGAACCGTTCGCCGTCGCGCAAGGTCGGTGAGCCCGACAACCGCGACAGCCACTATTGGTTCGCGCGCTACTGGGCCAAGGCGCTGGCCGAGCAGTCGGACGATGCCGAGCTGAAGGTGCATTTCGAGCCCATCGCCACGGCGCTCGAAGCCGGCGAAGCCGCCATCGTGGGCGAGCTCTCGGCAGCGCAGGGCAAGGCGGTCGATCTCGGCGGCTACTACCATGGTGACGCGGCCAAGACCGCTGCCGTGATGCGCCCCTCGGGCACGCTGAACGGCATCATCGGCTGATCCTTCGCTGATCTACCCCCGTCCTCGCGTGCGAGGGCGGGGGGCTCAGGCCCGGTCGAGGGCAAAAACGCGACACCTTCCCGGCCACGTCCGCGCCGCGCTCCTGCAGCGGTTGCGATGCACCCGACCCTTCGACAGGTTTCCCCGGAAGTTCTTTGTCAGGGGGCCGTCGTGCCGTCAGGAAATCCGCTTTCCCTTGCCTACGCCGCAACGCTGCTGCTGACGCTGGTCTCGAGCGGCGCGCTCTACCTATTCTATCTCTCGGGCCTTCAGGCGAGCGGATACGACGCCGCCGGGCTGCTGCTCGGGCGGGATTTTCTCAACCTGCATTTCGCCGGAACGCTGCTGGGGCAGGGGGAGATGCCGACGCTTTTCGACCAGGCAGCCTATGTCGAGGCAATGCAGGCGCATCTCGGGCGCGACTACACGGTCCACAACTGGTCCTACCCGCCGCACATGTTTCCGTTGGCGCAGCTCGCGGCGTGGCTGCCGTATTTCGTCGCGCTGGGGCTCTGGACCCTCGGCGGGCTGGCACTGACCTGCCTCGGCGCGCGGCTCGCCGGGGTGCCGCTTGTCTGGCTCGCGCCGGTGGTACTGTCTCCTGCGGTGACCGTGAACCTGCTGGCCGGGCAGAACGGCACCTATACCGCCGGGCTGCTGCTGCTGGCGCTGGTGCTGGCCGAGCGCCGCCGCTGGCTCGGGGCCGGGCTGTGCTGGGCGCTCCTCACGGTGAAGCCGCATCTGGGGCTTCTGGCGCTGCCGATGGTGCTGCTGCGCCGGCAATGGCGCATCGTGGCGGCGGGAGCGGTCTGCCTGTCGGTGATCGTCGCCCTGACGCTGGCGCTCTACGGAGCCGAGCCGTGGCAGCTCTTCTTCACCGAGACCACCGCGCAGCAGCGGGTTGTGGTCGAGCAATGGCGCGGGCTGTTGCTGAAGCTGATGCCGACCACCTTCATCGCCGGGCGGCTCGCCGGGCTCGAGACCGGCACGGCCTACCTGCTGCACGGGGGCGTTGCGGTGCTGACGCTGCTGCTGCTCTGGCGCAGCTGGCCGGGGCAGGGAGGAACGCTGCGCGACTGGATCACCTGGTTCAGCCTCGGGACCTTCCTGCTGCTGCCCTACAGCTTCTACTACGACCTCGTGATCCTTCAGGTCATGCTGGTGCTCTGGGTGGGAGAGCCGAGGGCGCTGTTCCCGACGCGCTCGCAGGCAGTGGCGCAGATCGCTTGGTACGCGGCGTGGTTCCTGCCCTATCTCTGCTATCTCGCCGCCTTCGCCTGGAGCCTGCAACCGGCGCCGGTGCTTCTGCTGCTGATGCTGAGCGGCCGTGTCATGGCGCGCTCCCGGACCGCCCCGGTTTGACGGGTAGGGTTTTCCTGCGGCGTTTCTCGGAGCGAATTGGAGAATAATATTCGTGAAGGCTTGGTTTGGGTGGGTAATTAATTACAACGGCGCTATATTTACTAAATCAGATTCCGTTTTGGTTTTCCAACTTAGCAATTAAAGGCGCCCATCCCGATATTCGGAATGGGCACCTCAATTCGCCTCTGGGGGATCAGAAGCGATAGTTGAGCGAGACGTTCAGCGTGGTCGCGTCCAGTCCCAGTTTCTTGGCGTTGAAATCCTCGAAGCGGTTGTAGACAACCTCTGTGCCGAGGGTCCAGTTGTCGGTGACGAAGGTCTCCGCGCCGACGCCGAGGTAGTAGCCATCGGAGTCCTTGGCGTTCAGGCTGCCGCCGCTGGTATAGGCCTTCGCATAGCCTGCGGTGCCGTAGAAGAAGGTGTCGCGCGGGGCGACACCGGCACGGCCGCCGATGCGCAGCAGGCCGTCGACGGTCCCGGCCGAGCCGAGGTCCGCATCGGTCCAGTCATACTGGATGCCCACGCCACCGACCCAGTTGCCGAAGTCGCGGTCATAGCCCGCCTTGATGCCGTAAAGACCTTTGTCCTTCGAGGTGTTGGCTGCGCCGTCGGTGTCGAACCCACCGTAGCCGATCTGTCCGCCGAGCGAGAAGCCGGTCCAGTCGCGGCCGGCCGACTGGCTCGACACGGGCAGGACATAGGGATCGGCCGCGACGGGCTCGAGGTTGCCTGCAAAGGCCGGTGCGGCAATGGCGCCGGCGAGCAGGGCAGGGAGGGCAACATTCTTGAGTGCCATTGTTCAGCTCCATTTCTTGTTTTGTCAGTCTCTTTGGGCTGGCCACGGCTATATAGGGTTGAAGTTTTCCGGGCGAAATATTGATCGGGAAATACATGATTTGGATTTTGATCATAATAATAACGCGAAAAATCAGTCAGTTCTAAGTAATTTGAACGGTGTTTACGTTAGCATTGTTATTTTGTGCCGTGGATTGCACAAAGAGTTGAATGGGGCTTGAAAAGCGGAGGCGAATGCCACGCGCGGGCGCGCAATAAAGAAACAAGCGTCGGGCCGGCGACTCGCCGTTGCCGCTTGCCCGGCGCGGGGCGCGATGGCATGACCGACGCATGGACAAGGTCGACTGCATCATCGCCGGCGCCGGGGTTGTCGGGCTCGCCATTGCGCGGACGCTCGCACAGCGCGGCGACGAGGTTCTGATCCTCGAGCCGGAGGAGGCTTTTGGCACCGGCACCTCTTCGCGTAACTCGGAGGTGATCCATGCCGGGATCTACTATCCGACCGGCAGCCTGAAGGCTCAGCTCTGCGTCGAGGGCAAGGCGCGGCTCTACGACTATGCCGAGGCCTTCGGCGTACCGCATCGGCGCTGCGGCAAGCTGATCGTGGCAACGTCCGACGATCAGGTGGCGGCGCTCGAGGGCATCCGCGCCAAGGCCGAGGCGGCGGGGGTGCATGATCTGCGGCTGATTCCGGCGGAGGAGGCGCAGGCGATGGAACCCGAGCTGGCCTGCAAGGCGGCGCTGATTTCGCCCTCGACCGGCATCGTCGACAGCCACGCGCTGATGCTGTCGCTGCTGGGGCAGGCCGAGCAAGCCGACGCGCTCCTGAGCGTGGGCACACGGGTGATCGGGGTGCGCGCAACCGGCCCGGGCTTCGAGGTCACCAGCGAGGATGTCGCGAGCGGTGAGCGGTTTACCATGGGCTGCGGGCGGTTCGTCAATGCCGCCGGGCTGCACGCCTCCGAGCTTGCGGCGGGCATCGAGGGGTTGAGCGCGGCGCATGTGCCGCAGACGCGCTACGCCCGCGGCAACTATTTCGCGCTGCCCGGTCGCGCGGCCTTCTCACGGCTGATCTATCCGGTGCCCGAGCCCGGCGGGCTGGGCGTGCATCTGACGCTCGATCTCGGCGGTGGCATGCGCTTCGGCCCGGACGTCGAGTGGATCGACGATGTCGATTACCGCGTCAACGGCGCGCGCGCGGGGCATTTCCAGAGCGAAATCCGCAAGTACTGGCCCGGGCTGCCCGAGGGCGCGCTCGCGCCGACCTATTGCGGCATCCGGCCGAAGCTCTCCGGGCCGGATGCGCCGGCGGCGGATTTCCGCATCGACGGGCCCGAGCGGCACGGGGTGGCGGGGCTGGTCAACCTCTTCGGCATCGAGAGCCCCGGGCTCACCGCGTCTCTGGCGATTGCCGAGCGGGTCGCCGGGCTGCGCGTGCGCTGAGGCTCAGTCCTCGGGCAGGCTGTCGGCGACCACCGCGCCGCGCTCGCCCATCGGGCGGCGGGGGCCGCGCGTGGTGTCGGCGCAGGTCCCATGCTCGAGCTCGGCGTTGATCTTGCCGCCAAGCAGCACGACGAAAGCGGAAATCCACAGCCAGAACAACAGGATGACGACGCCGGCGAGAGAGCCGAAGGTCTCCTGGTAGCTGCCGAAATTCTCCGCGTAGATCGAAAAGCCGACCGAGGTGATGATCCACAATACGCAGGCAATCGCCGCACCGGGCGTGATCCAGCGCCATTGCGCCGGACGGCGGTCGGGGCCGAAATGGTAGATCAGCGCCACGGCGAGCATTGTGAAGCCCAGCAGCAGCACCCAGCGCAGTCCGGAGAGCAGCAGTTCCGCCGTGCGGCCGAGCGGGATCACCGCCAGCACCCCGGGCAGGACCAGCACCCCGGCGAAGGCCAGCACCAGCCCGACGATGAGCAGGAAGGTCAGCGCGATGGTGGTGAGCTTGAGCTTCACGAACCCGCGGCTCTCACGCTCGCCATAGGCCACGTTCAGCCCGGCCACGAGATTGCCCACCCCGGCGGAGGCCGAGTAGAGCGCCAGCCCGAGACCCAGAAGGGCGGCGAGTCCGAGCCCGCCCTCATCGGAGCCGGCCACGCTCTTCGCCTGGTCGATGACGATTTCGGCGGCGCGGTCGGGCAGCATGGCCGAGATCTGCTGGATCTGGTCGGTGACGTCGGCGGGCGTGAGGAACAGTCCGGCCACCGCCATCAGCGCGGTGATCGCCGGAAAGATCGCCAGCAGACCGAAAAACGCCACCCCGGCGGCGATCAGGCTGAGACGGTCCTCGCCGATGCCATCCTTCACCCTCAGAGCGGCGCTCTTCCAGCGGGCCGCTCCGAGCTCGGCGGGGCGTGTGGCGAAGGAGGTTTCAGCGGGCATGGGGGACTCCGGGCTGCGGACAGGGCGTATGAGGGTGTCGAGAGCCAACCCGGCACCCCGGCAGCGGGTTCCCGCCATTCGTGCTTGGCGGGCAATTCTCACGAAAAGCTCTCAAATATTTGTCAGCGCGTCATGTCGCCCTACTCCTCATGCGTGTGGGGCGTGCAGCTCTTCCGCCCCCTCTCCACGCATGAACAGGAGCCACTCATGTCCTATCGCCACGGCCTCACGGTCATAATGGTGTTCGCGATCGTCGCCATTGGCTGCGGTCTCTACGGCTACTTTGCCCCGCTCACCGGCGTCACCGGCGTCTGGGGGCCGCTCGCGGCGGCCTTCGGCGCGCTCTGCATCCTGATTGGCGGGGCGCTGATGGTGCGCGCCCGCAGCCGTGGCGCGCGCGTCGTGCTGATGCTGCTTCTGGCGCTCGGCATCGTGCTGACCGCATTCGCGGCCTGGTTGCTGCATCAATGGGTGATGCTGGCCGCGCTCGGCCTCTGCGCCGTGGGCTGGCTTGCCGCGGTCACCGGCCCGGAAGGAGATGTCGCATGACCCACCTGCTTCGGTCCACCGCCCTGCTGACGCTCCTGGCGCTGCCCGCCTTCGCCCAGCAGGAAGATACACCCGGCCCGACCGGCGAGCCGGAGGCTGTCGCGCCGGAAACGGCTGCGCCCGAGGCCCCGGCGGAAAGCGGTGAAGACGCGGCACCCGCCGCCGAGCCGGCTGCCCCGGAGGGCGACGGCCAGGCGGCCGAGGAGGCGGCCCCGGCGCCCGACGACGAAACCGAAGCGGTTGAAGAGGCTGCCCCGGCTCCCGAGGACGATGCGCAAGCGTCGGAGGAGGCCCCGCTCGAGACCGCTGACGATTCCGAGCCCGACGCCCCGGCCGAAACCGCGACGGCCCGCCCGTCCTCTGACGCCAAGGTGCCGATCCCCGGCACCGGCTGGCCGAGCTTCCACGGCCAGGTCTCGGGTGCGAAATATTCGCCGCTGGAGCAGATCACCCCCGAGAACGTGGGCGAGCTGGAGCTTGCCTGGCGGCTCGAGACCGGCGACGTCTCGGACGGCTCCGGGGATCTGCCGGCGACGGTCTGGTCGGCGACGCCGATCTACGCCAACGATCTGCTCTACATCGGCACGCCCTTCTACCGCGTGCTGGCGGTCGATCCCGCCACCGGCGAGGAGGTCTGGACGTTCGACAGCCAGTCGACCCTCGAGGCCCTGACCCAGCCGGCGCTGAAGAACCGTGGCGTTGCCTATTGGGAGGCCGCCGAACCGGTCGAGGGCGAAGCCTGCCAGCGCATCGTCTATCTCGGCACCATGGACGCCCAGCTCTTCGCGCTCGACGCCGATGACGGCGCGCTCTGCGAGGGCTTCGCGGAGGGCGGTGTGCTCGACGTCAACCAGTGGAACACCGTCAACGATCGCTGGCCGCTGTCGTTGCTGCAGCCGCCGACCATCGTCGGCGATCACGTGATCATCGGTTGGGCCGGCAATGACTGGGACTGGGCCGAGGCGCCTCCGGGCTCGGTGTTCTCGGTGAACGCGCAGAGCGGCGAGCTGGAATGGACCTTCGACACCATTCCCGAGGAGATCCGCGAGCGCACCGGCACCGCCAATGTCTGGACCGCGATGAGCGCCGACGAGGAGCGCGGCATCGTCTACCTGCCGGTGGCCTCGCCATCGCCCAACTACTGGGGCGGCAACCGCACCGAGGATATCCCCTACGCCACCTCCACCACGGCGCTCGACATCGAGACCGGCGAGGTGATCTGGTCGCGGCAATGGGTGCATCACGACATCTGGGACTATGACATCAACTCGGCGCCGACGCTGATGGACATCACCGTCGATGGCGAGGAGATCCCGGCGCTGATGCAGGCCACCAAGATGGGTTTCCTCTTCGTGGTCAACCGCGAGACCGGCGAGGATGTCTGGCCGATCGAGGAGCGCGCCGTGCCCGCGGGCACCATCGAGGGCGAGCGCTATCCGCCGACCCAGCCCTTCCCGACGGTGCCGGCGCCGCTGCTCGACCAGTCGAAGCTGCCCGATGTCTGGCCGATCGCCGATCTCGCCTCCTTCGGCGAGTGCTCGGCGCTTTGGGACGAGATGCAATACGAGGGCATGTACCAGCCGCCCACCACCGAGGGCGCCGGGGCCGGGGCCTACCCGAATTCCGCCGGCGTGGTGCAATGGGGCGGCGTGGGCTTCGACCCGGAGCGCCAGCTCGCGGTGGTCAATCTCAGCCACGTGGTGCAGTACATCCAGCTCTACGAGCGCGAGGAATACGACGAGATCAACGGCGCCGCGGGTCCCGGCGAGAGCGGCTTCCACCCGCAGACCGGTGCGCCCTACGGCATGTCGCTGAAAACCGCGCTGAACCGCTGGGGCATGCCCTGCTGGAAGCCGCCCTTCGGCGAGCTCGCGGCGATCGACATGAGCACCGGCGAGATCGTCTGGCGCAAGCCCTTTGGCTCGTCGCAGCGCTACGGCTTCTACATGCCCGAGATGTGGGGCTCCCCCACCATCGGCGGCCCGGCGGTGACGGCCTCGGGGCTGATCTTCATCGGTGCCACGATGGACGCCAAGGTCCGTGCCTATGACCTGCAGACCGGCGAAGAGCTCTGGGAAGACCTCACCGAGGCGCCCGCGGTGGCCAACCCGGCGATCTACGA
Organism: Salipiger bermudensis; assembly: GCF_019801965.1. GTDB lineage: Bacteria > Pseudomonadota > Alphaproteobacteria > Rhodobacterales > Rhodobacteraceae > Salipiger > Salipiger bermudensis_A. The sequence continues at coordinate 111,476 of NZ_JAHVIA010000006.1, read as the reverse complement.
GCACGAAGGGGCGCAATATGTGGCCTTCGTCTCGGGCGGGAACTCGATCCTGAAGCCCTCGGTGGGCGACATGGTCTCGGTCTACCGCCTGCCGGTCGAGTAACCGTCGGCTGATTGATCGGGAGGCGCGTCCGCGGGCGCGCCTCTCTTGCTGCCGTGCATTTTGCGGAGCCGTTCAGGGCGCTGCCCGGCTCGCCGCGATCGCGTTTGGCGCAGGCCTGCGAGGGTCTGCTTCGGACCGGCGGATCCGGGCTACGCCGCAGCGGCGGGAACGAAATCGCCTCTCCTCCCTTCGGAGCAATTGACGCCGCCAAGACAAGCGGCCACGCTTCTCGTCCGAGGCTGGGAGGAGGACACCCGTGCAGGGACAGGACACGGCAGAGCGCTGGCAGCGCACAGGGCCGGCTGCGCGCCGCGCGCCGGGGGGCGTCGTGGTCACCGCGATCTCGCTCTGCGGGCTGGTGCTGCTGTGGATCCTCGCCGCGACCCTGACCGCCGATCCGCAGGTCCTGCCGCAGCCCTGGGACCTGGTCGACCCGTTCCTGCGGGCGCTGCGCTCGGGCGAGTTGGTCTACCATCTCGGCCGTACGCTGGGACGGGTGGCCTGGGCCTTCGTGCTGGCGATGAGCCTCGGCATCGCGCTGGGGCTGGTGATGGGGCGCCTGCCGGCGGTGGATCGCTGGCTCGATCCCTGGCTGGTGATCTTCCTCAACCTGCCGGCGCTGGTGCTGATCGTGCTGTGCTACCTCTGGATCGGCCTCACCGAGACCGCCGCCATCGCCGCCGTCACCCTCAACAAGATCCCCAATGTCGCCACGGTGATCCGCGAGGGCGCCCGGGCGCTCGACCCGAAGCTCGACGACATGGCTGGGGTCTACCGCATGCCCTGGGCCACTCGGATGCGCCACGTGGTACTGCCGCAGCTCGCCCCCTTCATTACCGCCGCCGCACGCTCTGGCGTGGCGGTGATCTGGAAGATCGTGCTGGTGGTCGAGTTCCTCGGCCGCTCCAACGGCATCGGCTTCCAGATCCATCTCTATTTCCAGCTCTTCGACGTGGCCAACGTGCTGGTCTACGCCTTCTCCTTCATCGCGGTGATGCTGGCGGTGGAGTGGCTGGTGCTGCAGCCCTGGGAACGCCGGGTGCGGCGTTGGCGGGGCTGACCCCGCGCTGCCCCCCCGAGACAAGACAACACAACGCATAAGGCTCGCATGACCGCTCTGGAAATCAAGGATCTCGGCTACAGCTACGGCGCCAAGCGCGCCCTCGACGGGGTGAGCTTTGCCCTGCGGCCGGGCAAGTTCACCGCGCTGCTCGGCCCGAACGGCGCCGGCAAGTCGACCTTATTTGCGCTGCTCACCCGGCTCTTCGTCAGCCGCGAGGGGCGGATCTCGGTCGCCGGGCACGATCTGGCGCGCGAGCCGCGCGCGGCGCTGTCGAAGATCGGCGTGGTGTTCCAGCAGCCGACGCTGGATCTCGACATGTCGGTGATGCGCAACATGCGCTATTTCGCGGCGCTGCACGGCATCTCCGGGCGCGATGCTGATGCCCGGTCCGAGCGCGCGTTGGCCCAGCTCGGCATGGCAGAGCGGGCGGGCGAGAAGGTGCGCGACCTCAATGGCGGCCACCGCAGGCGGATGGAGATCGCCCGCGCGCTGATCCACGAGCCCGAGGTGCTGCTGCTCGACGAGCCCACGGTGGGTCTCGACTTCAAGAGCCGGCAGGCCATCGTCGAGCACGTCCACGGGCTGGCTGAACGCGGGCTCACGGTGTTCTGGGCGACCCATCTGGTCGACGAGATCCGCGATTACGACGACGTGGTGGTGCTGCACCGGGGCCGGGTGCTGGCGCACCGTGCCGCCGCCAAACTGCGCGAGGGTCGCCCGCTGGCCGAGGTCTTCATCGAGATGACCGGCGGGGAGGACGTGCGATGACCCTCTACCTCACCGCCATGCTCGCGATCATCCGGCGCGAGGCGCTGCGCTTCATCCACCAGCGTTCGCGCTTCCTCGCGGCACTGGTGCGGCCGCTGGTCTGGCTGGTGGTCTTCGCCGCCGGCTTCCGCGCGGCGCTGGGGCTGTCGATCATTCCGCCCTACCAGACCTACATCACCTACGAGGTCTATATCGTGCCCGGGCTCTGCGGCATGATCCAGCTCTTCAACGGCATGCAATCCTCGCTGAGCCTCGTCTACGATCAGGAGATGGGCTCGATGCGGCTCTTGCTGACCTCGCCGCTGCCGCGCTGGTGGCTGCTGTTCTCCAAGCTGCTGGCGGGCGTGGCGGTGTCGATCCTGCAGGTCTATGTCTTCCTCGCCATCGCCGCCGGCTTCGGCATCGTGCTGCCGCTGGCGGGCTATGCGCTGGTTTTGCCGGCGCTGCTGGTTTCGGGGCTGATGCTCGGTGCGCTGGGGCTGCTGATCTCCTCGACGATCCGCCAGCTCGAGAATTTCGCGGGGGTGATGAACTTCGTGATCTTCCCGATGTTCTTCCTGTCGACGGCGCTCTACCCGCTCTGGAAGATGGCCGAGAGCTCGACCCTGCTGCGCGACATCTGCGCCTGGAACCCGTTTACCCACGCGGTCGAGCTGATCCGCTTCGCGCTCTATGCCGAGCTCAACGGCTGGTCGCTGCTCTGGGTCTGCCTGAGCTTCGCGCTTTTCTTCGCCATGGCGCTGGTGGGCTACGATCCGTCCTACGGCATGACGCGGCGCCGCAAGGGCGGCTGAGCGCGCGCAGCGGATGGACAGCGCAACGGCCACGCACTATTTCTGCGCCATGGATTGGGATCACGAACTCGACGCGCGCGGGCTGCTCTGCCCGCTTCCGGTTTTGAAGGCGCGCAAGCGCCTGCAGGGCATGCAGAGCGGGCAGGTGCTGCGCATCGTCGCCACCGACCCGGCGGCTGTCATCGACGTGCCGCATTTCTGCACCGAGGCCGGGCACGCCTTCCTCGGCAGCACCGAGGCCGAGGACGCGCAGGTCTACCTGATCCGCAAGGCCTGATCCTGCCTCAGACCAGCCCGAAGGAGGCGTAGGGGATGTAGCGCACCGGCGAGCCGGGGGCGATCTCCATGGCGCCGTCGGGCAGCTCGACCAGCCCGTCGGCCCACGATAGCCCGCTGATCCGCCCCGAGCCTTCCGACCCGAAGACCTCCGCGTGGCCGTCTTCCGTCAACCGTGCCCGCAGGTACTCGCGCCGGCCCGGCTTCTTGCGCTTGGAGAAGGCGGCGGGGACGGTGAAGCCCCGCGGCGTGCTCCAGCCCGCGCCCGACATCAGCGACAGGGCGGGGCGGGCGAAGATCAGCGCGCAGACCAGCGCCGCCACCGGGTTGCCGGGCAGGCCGAAGACCGGGGTGCCCTCCCACATCGCCAGCGCCAGAGGCCGTCCCGGCTTCAGCGCGATGCGCCAGCTCGACAGCGTGCCGCGCTCGCGCAGCAGGGCCGAGACGTGATCCTCGTCGCCCGCCGAGGCGCCGCCGGAGGTCAGGATGACATCGGCCTTGCGCGCGCCTTCGGCGAGCCGCGCGGCGATCTGCGCGCGGTCGTCGGGCACGTGGCCCAGATCCACCGCCTCGCACTGCCAGCCCGAGGCCAGCGCCAGCAGCATGGGGCGGTTGGCGTCCCAGATCTGGTGCGGTTCGGCGGGGCGGTCGGGAGAGGCGATGATCTCGTCGCCGGTCGAGAGCACGCCAACGCGCAGCGGGCGGTGCACCGGCAGCTCACTGATGCCGAGCGCCGAGGCGAGCGCCAGATCGGGGGCGCGCAGGCGGCGGCCCTTCGGCAGAGCAGGCGCGCCGGCGGCCACGTCCTCGCCATCCTTGCGGGTGTTGGCGCGGGGCTTCGCGGGTCCGTCGAAGACCACGGTGGTGCCGTCGGTATTGGTGTCTTCCTCGAGCACCACGGTGTCGACCCCCTCGGGCAGGATCGCTCCGGTCAGGATGCGGATGGCGTGGCCCTTGGAGACGGCGTGCGGGTAGGGCTGGCCGGCGGCGGCGCGGCCCGCCACCAGCGGCAGGCGCTGGATGCCATCGCCGGTGGCCGCGTGGGCAAAGCCGTAGCCATCCACCGCCGAGTTGGGCATCGGCGGGTTCGAGCGTTTCGCCGCCACATCCGCCGCCAGCACCCGGCCCGCGGCGCGCGAGGTCGGCAGGGTCTCGAGGCCCGTAACCGGGTGCAGCGCATCGCGCAGCTTGGCCAGCGCTTCGTCGACCGGCACCCAGGCAACGCCTTGCGGCATGGCAAAGCAATCATCGCGGAGGCGGGGCGGCATCAGGTCGGAGTCGGACATGTCTTTCAAGGCGTTGGGCGGAGGGAAGGCGGCGCGGGCGGCGGCTTCGAGCAGGGTCTCGTGGCCCAGCCCGAGGATCCAGCCCTCCTCGGCATCGCCCTCGCGGGTCATGGCGTCAAGCTGGCGCGGCTCGAGCTGGGCCAGCGCGCCGGCGAGCACGCGGACCTGGGCGCGGTCCTTGATCTCGTTCTCTTCCGTCAGCGCCGCCACGGTGGGCGCGATCAGCGATGGGAAGAGCTCGACGAGGGTGATGGGCGTATCGTGGCGCTCGAACGGGCGCACGGCGAGATCGGCGCCGAAGCGGTCGCGCAGCGATTGCAGTCGGGCGATGCCGAGCAGCGCCTGCGAGCCGACCGAGCCGGTGGTGAAGAGCTTCCAGACCGGCTGCGCGCCCTTGGCCCGGTCGCAGGCGCGGCGCTCGGTCATGCCGTGGCCGTCGCGCAGGGTGCCCTTGCTCGGCAGGCGCGGGTCGTCGAGGCTCTCCGGGCAGCCCCAGAACGGGCCGATGCCGGGGAAGAGATCGTTGAGCGCTGCGGCGACGTCGAAACGGTTGTTGGCGTTGTCGGGGGTGTCTTCGATGCGGTCGCTCAGGGCGCGCCAGAGCGCCAGGGGGTCGGGTGTGCCGCAGACGGCTTTCGCAAAGCCGCGCGGGTAGCCGAAGGGGAAGTCGAAGCCGGCCAGCACCCGACGCCCGGCGGCGCGCTCGGCTTCGAAGAGCGCGGCGAGGGTCTCGGAGGCGTCGTGGCGGGTGCGGTGGTAGCTGGTCTCGACCTCTGCCGCGCCCCGGCGCGCGACGCCGATCCAGATCGCGTCTTTCGAGGGCTTCGCAGGCGAAGGCGACGAGGCTCCGGACCAGTCGATCACGGCGATGGTGTCGAAGCTCACAGCCCCACCTCGCGCAGGATGAAATCGGCGATGGCGGTGGTGTCGTCGAGATCGAAGCAGGGCAGGGCGGTCTCGATCAGGCTGTCGGCGGCGACGGCGCGGATGCTCGGATTGTCGGGTGAGAGCAATGGCTTGCCGGTCTCGGCGCGGTGCGCCTCGATCTTGGGATGGGCCTCACGCTTGTAGCCCTCGATCATGATCAGATCGACGGGCGAGAGCTTGCCGAGCAGCTCGGAGAGCGGCGGCTCGGGCGCATCGCGCAGTTCGTGCATCAAGGCCCAGCGGTGGGGCGAGGCGAGCAGCACCTCCCGGGCGCCGGCCTCGCGGTGGCGAAAGCTGTCGCGGCCGGGCTGGTCGACATCGGTGCTGTGATGGGCGTGCTTGATCGTCGAGACGGTGAAGCCGCGCGCGCTTATCTCGGACACCAGCCGCTCCATCAGGCCGGTCTTGCCGCAGTTCTTGCTGCCGGTGACGCCGTAGATCCTCATGCGGCGAGCTCGCGCGCCCGGTCGAGATCCTCGGGCGTGTTGACGTTGAAGAACGGGTCGAAGGGCTCGGCGGGGAACAGCGCCTCGCCGGCGCCGTGGCGGTCGGTCCAGAGCACGACCTTGCGCAGCCCGTCCTGCAGCGCGGCGCGCAGGTCGTCGGCCAGCGCCACCGGCCAGAGGCCGAAGGTGGGGTGGCGGTTGATCCGCTTGCCGCCGCCGGATTTCAGCGCCTCGTCGCCCGAGCGCGGCGTGCAGGCCAGCGCCAGCGGATGCGGCGCACCTTCCGCGGCGAGCAGCAGGTGCGGCACCAGATCGCAGGGGAAGAACGGCGTGTCGGCGGCGACGGTGACGATGCTGTCGGCGCCCTGCTCGGCTGCCCAGTCGAGACCGGCGAGCACGCCCGCGAGCGGCCCCGGAAAGCCCGCGATGCTGTCGGGCAGCACCGGCAGGCCGTAGCTCTCGAAGCGCGCCGCGTCACCATTGGCGTTGAGCGCCAGCTCGGCCACCTGCGGCGCCAGCCGGTCGATCACCCGCTGCAAGAGCGGCGCGCCGCCGATCTCCAGCAAGCCCTTGTCGCCGCCACCCATGCGCGTGGCGAGCCCGCCCGCGAGGATGACCCCGAGCGGCTGTTGCACGGCCCGGCTCATTCCGCGGCCTTCCGGCGCGATTTGCGGTCTTCGTCGGGGATGCTCGCCGGGTCGACATCGCGCAAGAGCCGCTCCTCACCCGAGAGGCAGACGAAGCGCTGGCCGCGCATCCGGCCGATCAGCGTCAGCCCCACCTGCCGGGCGATCTCGACGCCCCATGCGGTGAAGCCCGAGCGCGAGGCGAGCACCGGGATTCCCATAAGCGCGGTTTTGATCACCATCTCCGAGGTCAGCCGGCCGGTGGTGTAGAGGATCTTGTCCTCCGCTCCGATCCCGTGGCGAAACATGAAGCCCGAGATCTTGTCGACCGCATTATGCCGTCCGACATCCTCCATGTAGACCAAGGGTTTGTCGCCTTGGCACAGCACGGTGCCGTGGATCGCGCCGGCCTCGAGATAGAGCGAAGGCGTGGTGTTGATTTCCTTGGCAAGCGCATAGAGCCACGAGCTGCGCACCTGCGCGTCCGGCAGGGTGAGCCCCTCGAGCCCCTCCATCATGTCGCCGAAGACCGTGCCCACGGCGCAGCCCGAGGTACGGGTCTTCTTCTGCACCTTCTCCTCGTAGGAGGTCTCGCGTGCGGTGCGCACCACCACGGTCTCGATCTCGTCGTCGTAATCGACGCCGGTCACCACGTCATCGGCGCGCAGCATGCCCTGATTGCGCAGGAACCCCAGCGCCAGATACTCGGGATGGTCGCCGATGGTCATCGCGGTGACGATTTCCTGCCGGTTGAGATAGATCGTCAGCGGGCGCTCCTCGACCACCGCGATCTCGGTCGGAGCGCCGGTCTGGTCGGTGCCCGCGATGCGCCGGGTGAGACGCGGATCGGTGGGGGTGGGGAGCAGCGGCAAGTCTGGCATGGGTTGGATTTTCTTGCCTCCTCTGGCCTGTGCGCCGGGCATCTTGTAACGTGCTCCGACCAGTTGCAAGGGGATGGGCATGCTTGGATACGTGACGGGCCTTGGCCGCGGCGAGGTCGACGGCCTGATGCGCGAGGTGGCGCAGCGTTTGCGCGCCGATGGGCTGCCGCTTGCGGGCGCGGTGCAGCACAATATCGAGACCGGGCCCGACACCAAGTGCCACATGGATCTCGAGGTTCTGACCGGCACCGACGTGGTGCGCATTTCCCAGGATCTCGGCGCGCTGTCGCGCGGCTGCCGGCTCGATCCGCAGGGGCTCGAGCGGGTGGTGGGGCTGGTCAGCGCCGGTCTCGACAAGGGCGCGGCGCTGCTGCTGGTCAACAAGTTCGGCAAGCAGGAGCTCGACGGGCGCGGCTTTCGCCCGGTGATCGCGGAGGCGATCGGGGCCGGGGTGCCGGTTCTGGTGGCGGTAAACCAGACCAACCTGCCGGGCTTCCTTGCGTTTGCCGAGGAGCTGGCCGAGCCTCTGCCCTCCGAGCCGGACGCGGTCACCGACTGGTGCCTGGCGCGGATCCGCGAGGCGGCGGCGGCGTGAGCCGACCGCGCCGCGGCGGGGCCTGAAAGACATATCCCGAGCGCCTGACATGAGACGGGCCGCGCAGCTCTGCCGCGCGGCCCGTCTCGTTCGTGATGAGGGCGGGGATCAGCCGTCGCTGCCGCCCGCGTCCCTGCCGTCGGAGACGACGTGGAAGGGCTGGGTCGCGCCCGATTTCGACTCGCCCAGGTAGATCGTCTGGTGCGGGAAGGGGATCTCGATGTTGCGCGCGTCGAACACCTCTTTCAGCACGCCGTTATAGGCCCGGCCGACGCCCCACTGGGTGCCCGGAACGCACTTGATCCGCGCCCGCACCACGACGGCGCTGTCGCCGAAGGCGTTGATGCCGAACCATTCGAGATCGCCCATGATGTTGGCCGCCTGATCGGGATCTTCGCGCAGCTGCTCGAAGGCGTCGAGCATGGCCTGCTTCACCTCGTCGATGTTCTCGCGATAGGCCACGCCCATGTCGCAGACGAAATAGCCGAACTCGCGCATGAAGTTGGTCACCATGTCGACCGACGAGAACGGGATCAGGTGATAGGCGCCGCTAACGTCGCGCAAACTCACCGAGCGGATGGTCAGTTTCTCGACCACGCCGGTGGTGCTGCCCGCGGTGACAACGTCGCCCACGTTCATCGCGTTCTCGAACTGGATGAAGATGCCGGTGATGATGTCCTGCACCAGCTTCTGGGCACCGAAGCCGATGGCGAGGCCCAGCACCCCGGCGGAGGCCAGCAGCGGCGCGATGTCGAGGCCGATCTCGGAGAGCACGAACATCAGCGTGATCACCACCAGAGCGATCGTCGCGGCGTTGCGCAGCAGGGTGAGCAGGGTCTGCTCGCGCGAGGTCGCCACGGAGCCGTATTCCGGGTTGAGCCGGTAATCGACCCAGGAGGTCATGCCGACCCAGATCGCGAAGGAGACCAGCAGCACCGCCACGACCGAGAAGATCGTCCCGGTCACCTCGCGGCCGAATTGCCCGGCCATCCAGCCGCGCAGGTCTATCAGGCTGATGGCGTTGAGCGCAAAAACCACCACGAGGGCGAAGATCACCAGCCGTAGAACGAAGAGGGCCTTGGGCACGAAGGTGTTGAGCCGGCGCTCCAGCGCGGGCAGGCGGGCGTTGACGGTGTCTGGCAGTTGCACGCCGTTGACCATCGTGCGTGTCATCACGCCCGAGATCGCCACGCCGAGGATCGCCACGAGAAGCACCTGCCCGGAATTGATCAGCGAGCGGAAAGCCGCGTCGCCGGGCTGGACCAGCACCAGAACGAGCATCACCAGCAGGTAGAGCAGGGCGGGGATGTGCCAGTTGCGGGCCAGCACCTGCAAGCCGCTGCGTTTCTTGGGCTCGGGCTCCGGAGTGCCCATGGGAAACTCCTCGGGAGCGCCGGAAACGACCGGCTCGCCCTCGTCCTCGAGCCGCTTCTCGCGCGCGACATCGCCGGCGCTGCGGCCGCCGCGCTCGAGCCAGTCGGCCACCCGGCGGCGCTTGCGCAGCACCATCCAGATCGCCAGGGCGACCACGATTAGGGCGATCAGCGCCGAGACGGCGCGTCCGGCGGCGAAGGAGATGTTGGTGTTGAGGATCGGTACGATCAGCAGCTGGCCATAGCCCACCAGCCCGACCATGAAGTTGAGTCGGCTGGAGAGGTATTTCGCCGAGCCGTCGGAGACCGGCAGCGGGCGCAGGCTGCTCGAGGACGGCGACAGGATCAGCCGCACGCCGACCTTGGCCAGCTCGACCAGCAGGAAGGCGTTGAGGTAGAGCGTCTGGCGGATGCCGATCTCGCCGAAATTGCCGAGGAAGAGCGTGGCGATCAGGTAGCCCGCCGCCCAGGCAACGATGACGATCAGCGCGTCGATCAGCGCCGAGGCCATGAAGAGCAGTGCGGTGCGCAGCGCGCCACTGGCCTCGGCCTTGGCATCCATGCGGGCGTAGAGCGATTTGCCGAAGCGCCGCAGCAGGAGGAACACCGCGACGGTCACCGCGATGATCAGCGCCAGCTGCTTGGCGGCCTCGAGCAGAACACCCGCCTCGCCGCCGCTGAGCCCCTCGAAGACCATCGGCGCGCGGGTGATCTGGGTCCAGGCGCTTTCGAGCCCGGAGGCGATGTCCTGCGCCGCTTCCTGGGTGACCAGAGCGATCCGGCGGCTGAACGAGAGCTCCTCGGGCGGCGCGTCGTCGCCGGCGAGCGTGTCGACGATCTGGTCGTCGACCGGGGTCTCGGCCTCGGTCTGGGCCGCGCGCAGCTCTTCGATCAGGGCGGCGCGGCTGTCGTCGTTCTCGATCACGTCGAGCAGCAGCTCGAGGTTGCTCGGCGCGGGCGTTGAGGTGTCGGCCTCTTGGGCCAGTGTCGGTGTCGGGAAGATGGCGCTGCAAACAAGCGCCGCGAGGATCAGCATCGCTGCGATCCAGCGTCTCGGAAAGGTCATGTCACCACGTTTCTTGGCTTTTGAGTTTCGGACATGTCCCGCTTGCCTGGCACTCCGCGGGCACGATGGGCGGCCACCTAGCTTATCTGGCGCTGAAGGCCAGCCCGCATCGCCCTTCGAGAGCCCGGTGTTGCAGCAATGCGCGGGCAATGTGTGGGCGCAAACATCGGTTTCGGTGGCACCTCGGGCGGGCTTCGCGCTATGGCTCGCGCATCCGCGCCCGTGCCGCGCCCTCACAGGAGATTCCGATGACCTTCCAGAGCCAGCCCACCCTGTCCGAGATGTCCGAGGCCGAGCGCCGCGCCCGCGAAGAGCTCGCCGCCTGCTACCGCCTCGCGGCGCTGCACAAGTTCACCGACCTGATCTACACCCACATCACCGCCCGGGTCCCGGGCGAGGACGGCCATTTCCTCATCAACCCCTATGGCTGGCGCTGGGAAGAGATCACCGCCTCCTCGCTGGTCAAGATCGACGTCGACGGCAACAAGGTCGACGGCAGCCCGCACCGGGTCAACCCGGCGGGATTCACCATCCACTCCGCAGTCCACATGCACCGTCATGATGCGGCCTGGATCATGCACACCCACACCCGCGCGGGCGTCGCGGTGTCGTGCATGGAAGACGGCCTGCTGCCGCTCAACCAGATCTCGCTGCAGTTTCACAACCGCATTGCCTACCACGATTTCGAGGGCATCGCGCTCGATCTCGAGGAACGCGAACGCATCGTGGCCGATTTCGGCGATCATCCGGTTCTGGTGCTGCGCAATCACGGGCTCATCGCGACGGGGGGCAGCGCGGCGGAGATGTTCAACAACATGTTCTACCTGGAGCGCGCCTGCGAGATTCAGGTCGCGGCGACCTCTTCGGGGCAGAAGCTCCGCCTCGTCGATGACGAGATCGCACACCGCGTTCACGGCCAATACGTCCAGATGAACGAAGAAGATGGCGACCTGCAGCTCGAGTGGGAGGCGCATCTGCGCTCCATCGACGGCCTGGGCAGCGACTACCGCGCCTGAAGCGCGGCCGGGCAGGCGGGGATCACTCCGCCGCCTGCCTCAGGCTCGCGATCAGGTGGTGGAATTTCTCGCCCTGCACAGCGACATGGCTCTTGAGCGCCGCCGCCGCCGCCTTGGCATCGCCGGCCTCGAGCGCATCGACGATGGCCTCGTGCTCGGCCATCGACTGCGCCAGCCGACCCCTCACGCGCAGTTGCAAGCGCCGGAACGGCTGTAGCCTCCGGTGCAGGCGGCGGCTCTCCTGCTCGAGAAAGCCGTTGCCGGACTGGCGGTAGAGAATGCCGTGGAAGCACTCGTTCTCGCGGTAATAGGCATCGGTGTCGCGCGCCTCCACAGCCTGCTGGCAGCGCGCATTGGCGGCGCGCAGATCCTCGAGCGCCGCGTCGGTGATGCGCGCGGCGGCAAGCTCGCCGCAGAGCGCCTCGAGTGCCGCCATCACTTCGAACATCTCGATGAGTTCGACCGGGCCGGGCTGGCGCACGAAGACGCCCCGACGCGGGATCTGCTCCGCCAGCCCCGACAGCGCCAGCCGCTGGAAGGCCTCGCGCAGCGGCGTGCGCGAAACGTTGAAGCGCTCGGCCAGCTGGGATTCGTCGAGCCGCTCGCCATCGGCGAAGGAGCCGTCGAGGATCAGGCTCTCAAGCTCGTCAGCAATGATGTCCGAACGCTTTCTTTCCATGGCGCGATCCTATAGCGGCGGCGTCTGGCCGACAAGATTGTAATTCTTGTATACAAAAAACTTGACTGAAAAAACAATCATTGCGAGGTTGGGCCTCGACCGGGGGCACAACCCGGTCAACTCTGGGAGGAGAAACCATGAAGTTTACCAAGACCCTCGCGGCCGCCGCCGCGACCGTTCTGCTTGGCACGTCCGCCTTGCACGCCACCGAGCTGCGCCTGTCGCACCAGTTTTCCGAGAGCGACCTGCGCCACAAGGTGGCCCAGATGGTGGCCGACGAGGTCGCCGCTGCCGATGTCGATCTCGACATCAAGATTTTCCCGACGCAATCGCTGTTCAAGGCGCGCGAGCAGTACAAGCCGCTGGCCCGTGGGCAGGTCGACATGATCGTCTTCCCGCTGGCCTATGCCGGCGGCCTGCGCAACGCCTACAACCTGACCCTGATGCCGGGGCTGGTGAAGAACCACGATCACGCCGCGCGCCTCAACGACAGCGAGTTCATGGACGAGATCGAGTCGATCCTCAACGAGGATGACGTGATGACGCTGGTGCACGGCTATCTCGCGGGCGGCTTTGCCGGCACCGAAGGCTGCATCACCGCGCCCGACGACGTTCAGGGCAAGCAGACCCGCGCCGCGGGCAAAGCCTTCGAGCAGATGCTGGCCGGTGCAGGCGCCTCGATCGCCTCGATGTCCTCGGCAGAGATCTATAACGCCATGCAGACGGGCGTTCTGGACGCGGCCAATACCTCTTCGTCGTCCTTCGTGTCGTATCGCATCTACGAGCAGGTCGCCTGCTTCACCCCGGCGGGCGAATACGCGCTGTGGTTCATGTACCAGCCGCTGCTGATGACCAAGTCGACCTTCGAGGGCCTGACCGAAGAGCAGCAGCAGGCGCTGCTCGACGCATCGGCCAAGGCCGAGGCCTATTACCTCGAAGAGGCCAAGGCGCAGGACAGCAACGCGCGCGACGTGTTTGCCGAGAACGGTGTCGAGATCGCCGAGATGACCGAGGAAGAGTTCAACGCCTGGCAGGAGATCGCCAAGGAGACCGCCTACAAGGCCTTCCTCGAAGGCTCGCCGGACGGCCAGCGCCTTCTCGATCTCGCGCTCAGCGTCGAGTGACCTGACCGGGCGGGCCCGAACCGGCCCGCCCCATTCCGACCCTGACAGAAAGCGCCGCGCGCCCGCGCCCCGGGCAGCGCTCTCGGCGCCCTTTCCCTGACGCCTGACAAGAAAGCCCCGACATGTCCGGTTCCCTACACGCCATTCCCTCGGCCCGGCACGGCGGCAACCCCGTGCTGCGGCTGATCGGGCTGCTCAGCCGCATCTGCGGCATCGTGGCCGCCCTGATGATTGTCGCGGCGGTGGTGATCACCTGCCAGATGATCTTTGTTCGCTTCGTCCTCAACGGCTCCACCATCTGGCAGACCGAGGGCGTCACCTACATCGTCATCGCCGCCACCATGCTGGGCCTGCCATATGTGCAATACCTGCGCGGCCACGTGAACGTCGACCTCCTGCCGCTGATGCTGGCGCCGGGCCTGCGCCGGGCGCTCGCCGTCGTAGTGATGCTCGCCACGCTCGCCGTCTCTGGCGGCATGCTGTGGTACGGCTACGAGTTCTGGCACGAGGCCTGGGACTGGGGCGAGACCTCGAACTCGCCGTGGAACCCCAAGCTCTGGGTGCCCTACCTTGCGCTCCCGCTGGGCTTCGGCCTCTACACCCTGCAGGTGGCCGCCGATTTCTACGCCATGCTAACCGGCATCGAGAAGCCCTTCGGCCTCAACGAAGACGCCACCCTCACCGAAACCCACGCCGCCGACGCGGCCAGCGAAAGGGCCGATTGATGGATCCGCTCACCCTTGGCGCGCTCGTCGCCGTCCTGACCATCGCCGTGCTGTTCTCGGGGATCTCGGTTGCCGCCGGCCTGCTGGTGGTCTCGGCGGGCTTCCTGATCGTCTTCGACGGCATGTCCTCGCTGTCGCTGATCCCGGAGATCTTCTTTGGCAAGCTCGACAATTTCGCCCTGCTCTCGATCCCGATGTTCATCATCATGGGCGCCGCCATCGCCTCGACCCGCGCCGGCGCCGATCTCTACGAGGCGCTCGAGCGCTGGCTGACCCGCATTCCCGGCGGGCTCGTGGTGTCGAACCTCGGTGCCTGCGCTCTCTTTGCGGCGATGTCGGGCTCCAGCCCCGCGACCTGCGCCGCCATCGGCAAGATGGGCATCCCGGAGATGCGCAAGCGCGGCTATCCCGATGGCGTCGCCGCGGGCTCCATCGCCGCCGGCGGCACGCTCGGCATCCTCATTCCGCCCTCGGTCACGATGATCGTCTACGGCATCGCCACCGAGACCTCGATCGGACGCCTGTTCCTCGCCGGCGTGGTGCCGGGGCTGATGCTGGTCGGCCTCTTCATGCTGTGGTCGCTGTGGTCGACCTGGCGCTCGGGCGAGGCCTCGGTGCTGTCGGCGGGCAGCTACACGTGGCGCGAGCGCATGGAGATCCTGCCCCGCGTGCTGCCCTTCGTGGCGATCATCATCGGCGTGCTCTACGCCATGTATGGCGGCATCGCGACACCCTCGGAGACGGCTGCGGTGGGCGCGCTGCTCTGCCTCGTCATCGCGGTGGTGATCTACAAGCTGTGGGATCCGCGGGCGATCTGGGTGATCCTGCGCGACAGCACCAAGGAGTCGGTGATGATCCTGTTCATCATCGCCGCCGCGGGCGTCTTCTCCTACATGCTGTCCTCGCTCTTCATCACGCAGGCCATCGCGGAGTGGATCGGCACGCTCGACGTCAACCGCTGGGTGCTGATGGGCACGATCAACGTCTTCCTGATCATCGCGGGCTTCTTCCTGCCCCCGGTGGCGGTGATCCTGATGGCGGCGCCGATCCTGCTGCCGATCATCACCACCGCCGGCTTCGATCCGATCTGGTTCGCCGTGGTGCTGACGATCAACATGGAGATCGGCCTGATCTCGCCGCCGGTCGGCCTCAACCTCTACGTCATCAACGGCATCGCGCCCGACATCTCGCTGCGCACCATCCTCGTGGGGTCGCTGCCCTTCGTGGCCTGCATGGTGCTGGCGATCGTGCTGCTGTGCCTGTTCCCGGGGCTTGCCACCTGGCTGCCCGATCTCGTGATGGGGGTTGCGCTATGACCATTCTCGCCGATCTTCTCTCGACGGTGTTCGAGCGCCGCTACCGCATCGGCGGCAGCGCCAAGCCCGACAACCGCCCGCTCGAGGCGCTGACCTCCGATCTCATCGGCGCCTCCGGCGAGGTCTCGGGCCAGACCGTGGCGCGCAGCATCCTCGAGCGCTACGAGGGCATGGACGACGACGCCAAGATCGCCTTCTTCCGGCATCTGGCGCAGGACATGACCATCGACGCCGAGGCGGTGCGCAGCGCGCTTGACGCCTATGAGCAGGGCCAGAGCAAATCGAGCTACCGCGCCTTCATGGAGGCCTCCGAGCCGCCGCGGCAGGAGTTGATCCGCCGCCTCAACCAGGTGCCGGGGGCGACGCAGGCGCTGGTGCACATGCGCGCCGACCTGCT
Organism: Salipiger bermudensis; assembly: GCF_019801965.1. GTDB lineage: Bacteria > Pseudomonadota > Alphaproteobacteria > Rhodobacterales > Rhodobacteraceae > Salipiger > Salipiger bermudensis_A. The sequence goes on along the minus strand of NZ_JAHVIA010000006.1, from coordinate 96,015 downwards.
GCGCCTGAGCCGCGGCGACGACACGCTGCAGGCGCTCGATCTCGACTTCCGGCACCTGTTTGCGAGCTGGTTCAACCGGGGCTTTCTCGTGCTGCGCCCGATGAACTGGGACAGCCCGGCGCAGATCCTCGAGAAGATCATCGCCTACGAAGCGGTGCACGCCATCGACAGCTGGGACGACCTGCGCCGCAGGCTCGAGCCGGAAGACCGGCGCTGCTTTGCCTTCTTTCATCCCGCGATGCCCGACGAGCCGCTGATCTTCGTCGAGGTGGCGCTGACCAAGGGCGTGCCAGGCTCGATCCAGACGCTGCTGGCCGAGGAGCGCGACAAGATCGCGCCGCAGGAGGCCGACACCGCGGTCTTCTACTCGATCTCGAACTGCCAGTCGGGGCTGGCGAGCATCTCCTTCGGCAATTCGCTGATCAAGCAGGTGGCCGCCGATCTCGCGCTCGAGCTGCCGCAGCTCGGCACCTTCGTCACCCTCTCGCCGATCCCGGGCTTCACCCGCTGGCTCGAGGCCGAGGGTCATGCCCATGATCCCTCTGACGATGCCCGGATGATGCAGCTCGCGGCCTATTACCTGACCCATGCGCGGCGCGGCAACGGCGCCCCGCAGGACCCGGTCGCCCGCTTCCATCTCGGCAACGGCGCGCTGGTCCACAAGGTCCATGCCCGCGCCGATACCTCCGACAAGGGCATGGCCCAGTCGGGCGGCGTGATGGTGAACTACCTTTACGACCTCGCGCGCGTGTCGCAGAACCACGAACATTTCGCAGCCTCCTACCAGATCGCGGCCTCGCCCGAGATCCGCTCGCAGGCCGCGAATGCTGAAAAATCCTTCGGATAGGAGCCAGATCCATGCCGAACCCGTTGTATGACCGCCTCTTCGGAGCCCATGCCGGACAGACCACCCCGTTCCTGATGCTGGCCGATGGCCGCGTGCTGAGCCATGCCGACTTCCTCGGCCTCGCAGCGCGCTTCGCGCATGTCATCGCCGATCTCGGCGTCGCCCCCGGCGAGCGCCTTGCGGCGCAGGTCGACAAGTCGCCCGAGGCGCTGGCGCTCTATGCCGCCTGCGTGCAGGCCGGCGTGGTCTTCCTGCCGCTCAACACCGGCTACACCGTCGAGGAGCTGACCTATTTCATCGAGAACAGCGGCGCGTCGCTGGTGGTCTGTGCAACCAAACGCGAGGCCGGGCTGCGCCCGGTGGCCGAGGGGCTCGGCGCGCAGCTTCTGACGCTCGACGCGGATGGTGCGGGCAGTCTCAGCGACGCCGCCGCCGGCAAGCCCGACACCTTCGACACCGTCGATCGCGACGGCGAGGATCTGGCGGCCTTCCTCTACACCTCGGGCACCACCGGGCGCTCGAAGGGGGCGATGCTGACGCAGAACAACCTGCTCTCCAACGCCGAGACGCTGGTCGAGCACTGGCGCTTCACAAGCGATGACGTGCTGCTGCACGCGCTGCCGATCTTCCACACTCACGGGCTTTTCGTGGCGTCCAACATCATGCTTCTGGCGGGCGGGGCGATGGTCTTTTTGCCGAAGCTCGACATCGACCAGCTCATCGAGTGGATGCCGAAGGCCACGTCGATGATGGGGGTGCCGACCTTCTACACCCGCCTGCTCGACGATCCGCGCTTCACGCGCGAGCTGGCACAGCACATGCGGCTCTTCGTGTCGGGCTCCGCGCCGCTGCTGTCGGACACGCACGAGAAGTTCGAGGCCCGCACCGGGCACCGCATCCTCGAGCGCTACGGAATGACCGAAACCAACATGAACACTTCCAACCCCTATGACGGCGAGCGCCGCGCCGGCACGGTGGGCTTTCCGCTTCCCGGGGTCGAGCTCAAGATCACCGATCCCGAGACCGGCGAGGAGGTCGCGCAGGGCGAGGTCGGCCAGATCGAGGTGCGCGGCCCGAACGTCTTCAAGGGCTACTGGAAGATGCCGGAGAAGACCGCCGAGGAGCTGCGCGCGGACGGCTTCTTCATCACCGGCGATCTCGGCACGCTCGACGCGGATGGCTACGTGCAGATCGTCGGGCGCAACAAGGACCTGATCATCTCGGGTGGCTACAACATCTATCCCAAGGAAATCGAGATGGTGATCGATGACCAGCCGGGCGTGCTGGAATCGGCGGTCATTGGCATCCCGCACGCGGATTTCGGTGAGACGCCGCTGGCGCTGGTGGTGGCCGAGCCTGGCGCGACCCCGGATCTCGACGCCATTGCCGCGACGGTGAAGGGCGCGCTGGCGCGTTTCAAGCATCCGCAGCGCTACGAGATCATCGATGCACTGCCGCGCAACACCATGGGCAAGGTTCAGAAAAACCAGCTGCGCGAAAGCTATAGCTAAGAGACGTCGCGTCTTCCGCTTCGACCTTGTGGGGATGGGGGAGAGGGGGGAGGCGCGGCGACCCTCAGGGAGGAGGAGAGAGGGTCGCCGCTGATTCCCAGGCTCAGGGAGGAGGAGAGAGCCTCAGGAAACTTGCTGAACATCTATCAATGTTCGTTGCAGTACATTTGGAGCATCCTCCCGAGACGTTCAACACACGAGGCTGCAGACCCGCTTTGCGGTATGTGCATGGCAGAGACCCGACCTGCCGAAATTGCCGACGCGGCTACGCAGTTTCCCGGAGTTTTCCGCCGCCAGATTGGGCAGTTCTTGTTTGATGGCGTGGATCCTCGGTTGCCCTAGCGGCAGCTTCGTGATGGCGGACCGTCTCGACGCGGGCCGCCCACCTCGCGGCGTTGCTCAGCGATTGGGCAGGCAGCAGCGCAAGGCCGGGGAACCGGCCGCTCGCGGCGCCAACAGGCGCCCTGTCTCTCCGGCAAAGACCGATTCCCGTTCCTGGTGCGCTGTCGCCGTAACCGGCCCGGCGGAGCGCCTTTCACCGCGACCAATGGGCGCGCTGCCCCGGCAAAAACGCACACTGACTGTGCGCGGATTGCCCGAAGGGGCGATCATGGTGAACGTTCGGGCATTAAAAGGTGACCGCTCAGGCCCAATATTCATTGGGCTTTCAAACTATATTTGCTGGCTCTCGCGCGTCACTGTGCATGCCCGAGCTGGTCAGCGCCGCTGGCCATATCGCTTTTGCAAGCCCACACAATCGCTTGCTTGCCCCCCTGCCGCGGCCTAGGTCCGACGCAGTGCATAGTTAGCGCACATACGTTCCACCCATACCGGCAGGACATTCTACATGACCGATCTCCCCGGATACCCGAGCCGACGCAATTTCCTCAAAGCGTCGGCGGCAGGTGTCGCTCTCTCCGGTCTGGCCGCCCAAGCGAAAGCGCAGGAGACCACGCCCCCCGTTCCCCTCGAAGAGTATGACCGCTCCTATCTGACCGCAGATGAGTGGGCCTTCGTGATGGCCGCGAGCGCGCGGCTGATCCCCTCCGAAGGCGATGGCCCCGGCGCCATCGAGGCCCGCGTGCCTGTCTTCATCGACCTCCAGCTTGCCGGCGATTACGGCAGTGCTGACGACTGGTACATGGAAGGCCCGCACGATCCCGATGCCGAGCCCGCCCGTGGCTGGCAGACACCGCTGAGCCCGGCCGAGATCTACCGCCAGGCGATCCCCGCCTTCGACGCCTGGTGCCAGGAAACCCACGGCGCGGCCTTCGCCGAGCTCTCCGAGGAGCTGCAGGACGCGGCGCTGACCGCGCTGCAGAACGGCGATGTCGGGCTTGCCTCCGAGATCCGTGACTTCTTCACCATCCTGCTGGCCAACACCAAGGAAGGCTACTTTGCGGACCCGCAATACGGCGGCAACCACGAGATGCAGTCCTGGGTCTATATCGGCTTCCCGGGCGCCCGCGCGGCCTATCGCGCCTGGCCCGAGCGCCACAATGAAAAATACCCGCTCGGTCCGGTCTCGATCAGCGGCGAAAGGGCATAACACATGGCACGTCAGGAAAAGAAAAAGGACGTGGTCATCGTCGGCCTCGGCTGGACCGGCTCGATCGCAGGCATCGAGCTGGCACAGGAAGGGCTCGACATCGTCGCGCTGGAGCGCGGCCATGACCAGAACACCGTCCCGAATTTCGAATACCCGCAGCAGATCGACGAGCTGAAATATGGCGTCCGTCTGAAGATGATGCAGAAGCCGTCGCAGCAGACGCTGACCGTGCGCCGCGATGGCGGCGAGACCGCGCTGCCCTACCGCTCGCTGGGCTCGTTCCTGCCCGGCAACGGCGTCGGCGGCGCCGGCACGCACTGGAACGGCCTCAACTGGCGTCCGCAGGAAATCGAGCTGAAGCTGCGCAGCCACGTGGTCGAGAACTGGGGCGAAGAGATCATCCCCGAGGGCATGAACCTCGGCGATTACCCGGTGAGCTACGACGAGCTCGAGCCGTTCTTCACCCAGTTCGAGAAGGTCGCCGGCATCTCCGGTCAGGCCGGCAATCTCAACGGCGAGATCCGCGAGGGCGGCAACCCGTTCGAGGGCTGGCGTTCGGAAGACTACCCGATGCCGCCGATGCCGACGACCTATGACAGCGCCAAGTTCCGCGACGCCGCCGCGGCGATGGGCTATCACCCGTTCCACGCCCCCGCCGGCATCGCCTCCACGTCCTACGTGAACCCGTATGGCATGCAGATGGGCCCCTGTAACTTCTGCGGCTTCTGCGAGCGCTACGGCTGCTACCAGTATTCCAAGTCCTCGCCGCAGACAGCGATCCTCGGCGCGCTCAAGCGCTACCCGAATTTCGAGTACCGCACCCAGTCCGAGGTGCTGCGCGTGGAGCTGGCGGCAGATGGCCAGACCGCGACCGGCGTCACCTACTGGGATGACGTGGCGCAGGAAGAGGTCTTCCAGCCCGCCGACATCGTCATCCTGTCGAGCTACCAGCTCAACAACGTGCACCTGATGCTGCTTTCGGGTCTGGGCGAGGCCTACAACCCGCTGACCGGCGAGGGCACGCTGGGCAAGAACTACGCCTACCAGATGAACGGCGGCGTCACGATGTTCTTCCGCGACGAGGAGTTCAATCCCTTCGTTGGCCATGGTGCAAACGGCGTCTGCATCGATGATTTCTCGATCAGCCAGAACGATTTCGGCGCCGAGGGCTTCATCGGGGGCTCCTACTGGCGCTCGGGCACGTTCAACGGCCAGCCGATCCGCAACATGCCGCTGCCCAAGGGCACGCCGAGCTGGGGCGCGGGCTGGAAGCAGGCGATCGGCGAGAATTACGGCCATGCCATGTCGATCGGCTCGCACGGCTCGCACATGTCCTACGCCAACAACCACCTCGACCTCGATCCGACCTACACCGACCGGCATGGCCGGCCGCTGATGCGGATGACGTTCAACTGGCAGGACAACGACCTGAAGATGAACCAGTTCATGAAGTCGAAGATGGAGCCGCTGGCGGCCTCGATGAACCCCGACCTGATGCAGTCGGGCTTCAAGGGCGAGGGCGCGATGTATGACGTGCGTCCCTACCAGACCACCCACAACACCGGCGGCCACATCATGGGCGAGACCGCCCGCGAGGGCGCGGTCAACCGCTACAGCCAGAGCTGGAAGGCGCACAACGTCTTCGCGATGGGCGCGGGCAACTTCGTGCAGAACACCCAGTACAACCCGACCGGTCTGGTCGGCGGTCTGGCCTATCACACGGTGAACGCCATCCGCACCCAGTACCTGTCCAACCCGCGTCCGCTGGTCTGAGGAGAATTTCGATGAAAACCTTTCTCCGTATCGTCGCGGGCCTCGTCGCGGTCGGCGTGATCGCGCTTCTGGCCTTCATCTTCGTGCCGGTGCAGCGCACCGAGCCGACAGAGGCGCTGGCCGCCGACTGGGAGCCGGCAGAGGGGCAGGGCGAATACGTCCTGAACGCCTCGGACTGCGTCGCCTGCCACACTTCGGATGATGGCGAGAGCCTCGCCGGCGGTCGCGCCATCGCCAGCCCGATGGGCACGATCTGGTCGACCAACATCACCCCCGATTCCGAGACCGGGATCGGCGACTGGACCTTTGCCGAGTTCCGCGCCGCGATGATCGACGGGCTCGAGCCCGACGGCACCCATCTCTACCCGGCGATGCCCTACGAGAACTACCGGCTGATGACCGAGGAGGACCTCCGCGCCCTCTACGAGTACATCATGACAGAGGTCGAGCCGGTCTCGAACGAGGTGCCGGAAACCGAGCTGAGCTTCCCGTTCAACCTGCGCTTCGGCATCCGGGCGTGGAACTGGCTGGCGCTGACCCACGGTCCGGGCTTCACCCCGGCGGATGTGTCGGAGCTGCAGCAGCGTGGCCAGTACCTCGTCGAGGGGCCGGGCCACTGCGCCGCCTGCCACAGCCCGCGCAACACCTTCATGGCGCAGGACGGCGTGACCGCCGACGAGGACAGCTTCCTCGCAGGCGGCGTGATCGACGGCTGGAACGCCCCGGCGCTGCGCGGTGAGGGCACGGACCTCTCCCAGTGGTCGGTGGGCGAGCTTGCCGCCTATCTCGCCACCGGCCGCAACGCCCATTCCACCGCCAATGGCGAGATGGGTCTGGTGGTCGAGCACTCGCTGCAGAAGCTGACCGACGAGGACAACCTCGCCATGGCCGCCTTCCTGAAGGGCATCGACGGCGACGCGGTGGACCTGCCGGAGAGCTTCGCCGCGGCCTCGGGCGCGCTCGAGGTGCCGGGTGCGGATAGCGCCGGCGAGGCGACGACCACGATGCTGGCTTCGGCCGATCCCGACATGCCGCTCGGCGCGCGCCTCTACATGGACAACTGCGTCGGCTGCCACTTCGCGACCGGCAAGGGCGCGCCGGAAATCTTCCCCGAGCTGCAGGGCAACTCGCTGGTGGTGGGGTCCGAGACCATGCCACTGATCTCGGTGATCCTCAACGGTGCCGAGGTGCCCTCGACCGCCAAGCGTCCGATGGCGCTGCGGATGCAGGGCTATGCCGACCGCATGTCGGATGACGAGGTGGCCGAGCTCGCGACCTGGCTGCGCGGGGCGTGGGGCAACGAGGCCTCCCCCGTGAGCGCCGCAGACGTGGCGGCGGTGCGCGAGGCCGATCACGGGCACTGAGCCTTCCGGCAGAGATCAGAGAGGGGGCCGTGGCGGAGACGCTTCGGCCCCTTGTCCTTTCCGCAAAGTGACCCGCTGCTTGCACTGGCGTTCGTGCGGAAATCCCGCGGGGGGGCATGGCCATAGGCCGCCTCTCACGCGTCGCATTCCGCGATGTGATGCCGGCAGGCGTCTGCGAGTAGGGGCCGAGAGGCGCGCCATCGGTCATGCTAGGAGCATGCCTTCGCCATGATCCGCCCGCCGGTCCGGCGATTTGGTGACGCTGGGCGCTCAGTTTCGAGGTCTTTCGGATTTGGCCGGGATACTGCGAGGGCTTCCCCAGTCGGCGCGCCGATCGGTGGCCCGACGATGCGCGGCTTGCGCCGACCTCGGAGTGGGCGCGGCAGCGGCCTGCACGCCTTTCGCCAAACGAAAAGAGCCGCGCCCGAAGGCGCGGCCCGATGCCGTCAGGACCGGCGCCCGCGAGGGCACCGGCCAAACGCTGGCTTACTGCCAGGACTTGATCAGCTCGTCATAGGAGACGGTCTTGGGCTCTTCGTCCTCGTTCTCGAGCTTGGCCTTGGGCGAGCCTTCCTGGCTCAGCCAGTACTCGGGATCCTGCTCGTCGTTCATCACCGGGCCGATGTCGCCCTGGATGCCGGCGCGCTCGAGGCGCTCCATGACGCGCTCCTGATCGGCGCAAAGCGCATCAAGCGCTTCCTGCGGCGACTTGGCACCCGACATGGCGTCGCCGATGTTCTGCCACCAGAGCTGCGCGAGCTTGGGGTAGTCCGGGACGTTGGTGCCGGTCGGCGACCACGCGGTGCGTGCCGGCGAGCGGTAGAATTCCACCAGGCCGCCCAGCATCGGGGCGCGCTCGGTGAAGCTCTCGTGCTGGATCGTCGACTCGCGGATGAAGGTCAGGCCGACATGGGCCTTCTTCACGTCCACGGTCTTGGATGTGACGAACTGGGCATAGAGCCAGGCCGCCTTGGCGCGATCCTCGGGGGTCGACTTCATCAGCGTCCAGGAGCCCACGTCCTGGTAGCCGATCTTGGTGCCTTCCTCCCAGTAGACGCCGTGCGGCGAGGGGGCCATGCGCCACTTGGGCGTGCCGTCCTCGTTCAGCACCGCGGCGGCGCCGTCACCGACCATGTCGGCGGTGAAGGCGGTGTACCAGAACATCTGCTGCGCGATGTTGCCCTGGGCCGGGACCGGGCCGGCCTCGGAGAAGGTCATGCCGGCAGCGGCAGGCGGGGTGTATTTCTCGAGCCACTCGATCGCCTTGGTGATGGCATAGACGGCTGCGGGGCCGTTGGTGGCGCCGCCACGGGCAACGCAGGAGCCCACCGGCTGCGAGTTCTCGTTGACCCGGATGCCCCATTCATCGACCGGCAGGCCGTTGGGCTCGCCCTTCGATCCGGCACCGGCCATCGACAGCCAGGCATCGGTGTAGCGCCAGCCGAGCGACGGGTCCTTCTTGCCGTAATCCATGTTGCCATAGACCTCGGCATCGACGCCCATGTGCGACAGGTCGCGGCCGGTGAAGAACTCTGCGATATCCTCGTAGGCGGACCAGTTCACCGGTACGCCGAGATCGTAGCCATAGGCTTCCTTGAAGTCGGCTTGGTTCTTCTCGTCGTTGAACCAGTCGTAGCGGAACCAGTAGAGGTTGGCGAATTGCTGGTCGGGCAGCTGGTAGAGCTTGCCGTCGGGGGCGGTGGTGAACTGGGTGCCGATGTAATCATCGAGATCCAGGGTCGGCGAGGTCACGTCGGCGCCCTCGTTGGCCATCCAGTCGGTCAGGTTGCGGGCCTGCTGGTAGCGCCAGTGGGTGCCGATCAGGTCGCTGTCGTTGATATAGGCATCGTAGATGTTCTCGCCCGACTGCATCTGCGTCTGCAGCTTCTCGACGACATCGCCTTCGCCGATCAGGTCGTGGGTGACGTTGATTCCGGTGATCTCGCTGAACGCCTTGGCCAGAACCTGGCTCTCGTATTCATGCGTGGTGATGGTTTCGGAGACCACCTTGATGTCCATGCCCTCGAACTGCTTGGCGGCATCGATGTACCACTGCATCTCGGCTTCCTGCTCTTCGCGGGTCAGCACCGACATGTCGCCGATCTCGGCATCGAGGAAGGCGCGGGCTTCGTCCATCCCCGCGAAGGCAGCGCCACCCGTGAGGCTGAGCGCGAGCGCCAGCGCGGTGGTCGATTTCAGGGTCAAGTTCATGTGGTCCTCCCTAGTTTGAACTTGTTGTGTCCGGTTCCGGGGATTGCGGTCTCCTGCCGCGTGCCCCGGTCGTCTCGTGTCGCCTAGACCCAGCGGAACACCGCCGCGGCATAGGCGAGGCAGACCGCCAGCGCCCAGGGCTGGGTGTCGGCTCCGACAAGGCCCAGCCAGGCGAGATTGATGAAGGCGCTGCCCAGAAGCGTGATGAAGAGCCGGTCGCCGCGCGTGGTCTCGATCCGCAGCACGCCGACGCGGGGCGTTTCCGGGAACTTGATCGCGAGGATCGTGAAGACGATCAGCAGCGAGGCGATCACCATGAAGAAGATCGCGGTCGGCCAGGTCCATGCCATCCAGTCCATGTCAGGTCTCCTTTCGAAGGCTTGCCATCGGGTGCAACCGGCGCGCATGCGCCAGGCCCGACCTCCCCCCCGGGAGGGCCTTTGTTGGGTCGATGAATGCGCGCGTGGCAGCGGTGCTATGGAGTGCGACCGCCGGGCTGGCGACGCCGCCCTCCCGAGGTCGGGCCCGGCGCATGCGCGCCTTCGTGAAGGCCGTCATCACACCCTCCCCAGGGCGAAGCCCTTGGCGATGTAGTTGCGCACGAAATAGATCACGAGGGCCCCCGGCACGATGGTCAGGATGCCCGCCGCCGCCAGCACGCCCCAGTCGATGCCCGAAGCGCCCTGCGTGCGGGTCATGATCGCGGCGATGGGCTTGGCGTCGACCGTGGTCAGGGTGCGCGACAGCAGCAGCTCGACCCAGGAGAACATGAAGCAGAAGAACGCCGCCACGCCGATGCCGGAGGCAATCAGCGGCATGAAGATCTTCACGAAAAAGCTGCCGAAGGAGTAGCCGTCGATATAGGCGGTCTCGTCGATCTCCTTGGGCACGCCGCGCATGAAGCCCTCGAGGATCCACACCGCCAGCGGCACGTTGAACAGGCAATGCGCCAGCGCCACCGCGATATGGGTGTCGAAGAGACCCACCGAGGAATAGAGCTGGAAGAACGGCAGCGCGAACACCGCCGGCGGCGCCATGCGGTTGGTCAGCAGCCAGAAGAACAGGTGCTTGTCGCCCATGAAGCTGTAGCGCGAGAAGGCATAGGCCGCCGGTAGCGCCACCAGAAGCGAGATCACCGTGTTCATCACCACGTAGATCAGCGAGTTGACATAGCCCATGTACCAGCTCGGATCGGTGAGGATCGTGCGGTAGTTGTCGAGCGTCAGGTCGCGGGGGAACAGGGTGAAATCGTTGAGGATCTCGGCGTTGGTCTTCAGGCTCATGTTGAGCAGCCAGTAGATCGGCAGCATCAGGAAGAGCAGGTAGAGCCCCATCACCAGCGCGCTCTTGTTGACGCGGGCGCGCTTGCGGGTGGTCTCGCCGCCGGCGGTGAGGTTCTCGGGAATGGTCGCGTCGGTCATCTTACATCCCCTTTTTGTCGAGATTGACCATGACGGTGTAGAACACCCAGCTGATCAGCAGGATCACGAGGAAATACATCAGCGAGAACGCCGCCGCCGGGCCGAGGTCGAACTGCCCCAGCGCCATCTTGACGAGGTCGATGGAGAGTAGCGTGGTAGCGTTGCCGGGGCCGCCCCCGGTGACCACGAAGGGCTCGGTGTAGATCATGAAGCTGTCCATGAAGCGCAGCAGGATGGCGATCATCAGCACGCCCATCATCTTCGGCAGCTCGATATAGCGGAAAACCTTCCAGCGGCTGGCCTGGTCGATCTTGGCAGCCTGGTAATAGGCGTCGGGGATCGACTTGAGCCCGGCGAAGGCCAGTAGCGCGACCAGCGAGGTCCAGTGCCAGACATCCATCACGATGATCGTGATCCAGGCGTCGAGCGTGTCCTGCGTGTAGTTGTAATCCACGCCGAGCTTGTCGAGCACGTAGCCCAGCAGGCCGATATCGACGCGGCCGAAGATCTGCCAGATCGTGCCGACCACGTTCCAGGGGATCAGAAGCGGCAGCGACATCAGCACCAGGCAGAAGCTCGACCAGAAGCCGGATTTCGGCATGTTAAGCGCCACGAAGATGCCCAGCGGGATCTCGATGGCGAGAATGATGCCCGAGAACAGCAGCTGCCGCTTGAGCGCGTTCCACATGCGGTCATCGTGAAGCATCTCCTCGAACCATTCGAGCCCGGCCCAGAAGAACTGGTTGTTGCCGAAGGTGTCCTGCACCGAGTAGTTGACCACGGTCATCAGCGGGATCACCGCCGAGAAGGCCACGAGGATCAGCACCGGCAGCACGAGGAACCAGGCTTTCTGATTGACGGTCTTGTTCATCGCGCGGCCCCTCCAGCGCCTTCGGAGGTCTGCGCGACCTCGATCACCCGTTGCACCCGGCGCGACTGCGCCAAGCCCGACCTCCCCGTCGCCCCGAATGGGCGCCGCTTTTCATCGACACGCCTCCGGCGTGATGGGAGGGCTTTTGTTGGTTCATCGACAGCGCCCGTGACGCCGGGGCTTTGGAGTGCGACACCCGCCCAAGCGTCACGGCCCACCCGAGGTCGGGCTTGGCGCAGTCGTGCCTTCGTGGCGGCGTTCAAGGTCATGCCGCCCCCTTCACGCGCCAGTCATCGGCGTAGACGTTGACCTGCGCGGGATCGAAGGCCACGCGGTTCATGTCGGGGCTGATGCGCTCGTCCTCGCCGGCGATGATGTTGATCTCCTGCCCGAACATGTCGGCGCGGATGATCTTGTGCCGGCCCACATCCTCGACCCGGCGCACCTTCACCGGCAGGCCTTCGCTCTGCGACAGGCGGGCAAACTCCGGGCGGATGCCGATCTCGACCTTGCCTGACAGCGCGCCGTAGCCTTGCCCGAGCGCGATCTCGGCGCCGCCGACATGGGCGGTCGACCCCTCGACCCGGGCCGGGATCACGTTCATCCCCGGCGAGCCGATGAAATAGCCCACGAAGGTGTGCTCGGGCCGCTCGAAGAGCTCTTCCGGCGTGCCGATCTGGACGACGCGGCCGTCATACATCACCACCACCTTGTCGGCGAAGGTCAGCGCCTCGGTCTGGTCGTGGGTGACGTAGATCATCGTGTGGCCGAACTCGTGGTGCAGCTTCTTGAGCTGGGTGCGCAGCTCCCATTTCATGTGCGGATCGATCACCGTCAGCGGCTCGTCGAAGAGCAGCGCGTTGACATCCTTGCGCACCATGCCGCGCCCGAGGCTGATCTTCTGCTTCTCGTCGGCGCCGAGCCCGCGCGCCTTGCGCTTGAGCATGTGCTCCATGCCGATCATCCGGGCGATCTCGTTCACCCGCTCGGCGACATAGGCCTCGTCGCGGCCGCGGTTGCGCAGCGGGAAGGCGAGATTGTCGTGTACCGTCATGGTGTCGTAGACCACCGGGAACTGGAACACCTGCGCGATGTTGCGCTCGGCGGTGGGCGCGTTGGTCACGTCCTTGCCGTCAAAGAGGATGCGCCCCTGCGAGGGCGTCAGCAGCCCCGAGATGATGTTGAGCAGCGTGGACTTGCCGCAGCCCGAGGAGCCGAGCAGCGCGTAGGCCTCGCCATCGACCCAGTCGTGGTTGAGCTCCTTGAGCGCGTAATCGTCCTCGGTCGCCGGGTTGGGCTTGTAGCTGTGGGCGAGGTTGTCGAGCGTGATCTTTGCCATGGTCCTCTCCCCCCTCAGGCGGCCAGCGCGTAGGCGGCGGGGGCGACCAGCGCGCCGTCCTCGCCGAAGATGTAGACGTGCCGCGCGTCGAGCCAGACGTCGAGATCGGCACCCAGCGTCAGGTCGTGCACGCCGTGGACCAGACCGACCCAGCGCTCGCCATGGTGATCGAGATGCACGAAGGTCTCCGAGCCGGTGAGCTCGGTCACCTGCAGCTTGGCGGTGAATTTCATCGCCTCGCTGCCGTGGCTCATGATCTCGAGATGGTTGGGGCGGAAGCCGGCGGTGTAGCGCCCGTCGGCCAGCTCGGCCAGCTTGCCGAGCGCCGGCGCGCTCTGGCCATCGCCGAACATCAGCCGGTCGCCGGTCTTGGAGATCGGCAGGAAGTTCATCGGCGGGTCCGAGAACACCCGCGCCGTGGTGGCGTCGACCGGCTGGCGATAGACCTGCGGCGTCGGGCCGAACTGCGTGATGCGACCCTCCCAGAGCGTGGCGACGTTGCCGCCGAGCAGCAGCGCCTCTTCCGGCTCGGTGGTGGCGTAGACGAAGATCGAGCCCGAGGCCTCGAAGATCTTGGGGATCTCCTGCCGCAGCTCCTCGCGCAGCTTGTAATCGAGATTGGCCAGCGGCTCGTCGAGCAGCACGAGACCGGCGTTCTTGACCAGCGCCCGGGCCAGCGCGCAGCGTTGCTGCTGGCCGCCCGAGAGCTCCAGCGGCTTGCGGTCGAGCATCGGGGTCAGCTTCATCAGCTCGGCGGTCTCGCGCACGCGGGTGTCGATCTCCTTGGCGGAGACGCCCATCAGCTTCATCGGCGAGGCGATGTTGTCGTAGACGCTCATCGACGGGTAGTTGATGAATTGCTGGTAGACCATCGCCACCTTGCGGTCCTGCACACGCTGGCCGGTGACATCCTCGCCGTTCCAGATGATCTGGCCGCTATTGGGCACGTCGAGCCCGGCCATCAGCCGCATCAGCGAGGTCTTCCCGGCCGTGGTCGGCCCGAGCAGCACGTTCATCGTGCCCTTTTCCAGCGTCAGGTCGGTGGGGTGGATATGGGTCTGCCCCTCCACGACCTTCGATACGCCCCTGAGTTCCAGCGTCACCCGCGATCCTCCCTGTTCCGCCGTCGCGCCGAGTGTCCGGCGAACGCCCGCGGCGGTGGGGCCGCGCGACCGCACCCCCGGTGCGCGCAAGCCCTGTTGTGTTCCGTTGCCATGCCGGATTTCCCGGCGGTGAGCGCGTCTGGCGGCGCGTCGGGGCCGGTCAGTTCCGGGCCGACATGTCGTGCTGCTGCGCGTCGATCTGGACGATGGTGTCGTCGTCAGCCGGGGCCGGCCTGGCCCTGTCGATGTCGTGGCTGTGACGCACAAGCTCCTCCTCACCTTGGCGTGAGCGATAACTTGCTCGATTGTGAGCGCGTTCGCAAGCGTAAATTTTCGCGAATGTTCGCTTTGCTCTAAGGCTCTGAAAATGCGCGCTTCTCGCGACGGTATATTCAAAATAGTAAAGCTAATCATAGACCTCCACCGATCCTGAAACGCGAGTGGATCGGCGATCCGTGGCTGCTCAGGCGGCCAAATTCCCCAACGTCAGGAGGGAGATGCGCGGTTTTTCGGTGTGTACGAACAGAAACGAAAATTTCGTGCGTGGAGGCTGCGGAAATGGCGCCGGGGAGGCCCCGCTCGGTCGCGATCCGGCGCGCTTTCGCGCGGTCCGGGCGCGCGGGCGCGGAAATGGAAAACGCCCCGCTGTGAGGGCGGGGCGTTCAGAGTCTTGCGTGGGCCTCAGTGGCTGTGGCGCGGCATGGTCTTGTTGCCGATGTCGCGGAACTGGTCGGCACCGTCGAGCACCATGCCTTCGGAGAACTGCCGCACCCGGTCGCGGAAGATCGCCTGCCAGGGCGACTGGCTCTCGGGCACCTTGTAGCCACCCTCGGCGTCCAGCGCCGCGCGCCGCTCGGCGATCTCCGCCTCGGAGAGCTGGAGCATCACCTGCCGCGTGTTGAGATCGACGCGCAGCCGGTCGCCATCGCGCAGGATCGCGAGGTTGCCGCCATCCGCCGCCTCGGGCGAGGCGTTGAGGATCGAGGCCGAGCCGGAGGTGCCCGACTGGCGCCCGTCGCCCATGCAGGGCAGGCCGCGGATGCCCTGCTTGATCAGGTAGGAAGGCGGCCGCATGTTCACCACCTCGGCACCGCCGGGATAGCCTTTTGGCCCCGCGCCGCGCATCACGAGGATGCTGTCGGCGGTGATGTCGAGCGCGGGATCGTCGATGCGCTTGTGGAAATCCTCGGGCCCGTCGAAGACGAAGGCCGGCCCCTCGAAGGCCATCGGGTCTTCGGGGTTCGAGAGGTAGCGGTCGCGGAAGTCCTGCGTGATCACCGAGGTCTTCATGATCGCGGTGTCGAAGAGGTTGCCAGTCATGTTGAGAAAGCCCGCCTCCGGCGTCAGCGCGCGGTCGAGCGGGCGGATGACGTCAGCGTTCTCGCAAGGGGCATCGGCGTAGAGCTGGCCGAAGCCTTCGCCGGTCACCGTCACCGCATCGGGATGCGGGATCAGCCCGCCGCGCAGCAGCTCGGCCACCACCGCCGGAAGGCCGCCGGCGAGGTGGAAATCCTCCGACAGATATTCGCCCGCGGGCTGCACGTTGGCGAGCAGGGGGATCTTGTAGCCGTGGGTCTCCCAGTCGGCATTGCTGATCTCGATACCGAGATGCCTTGCGATGGCGACGAGGTGGATCGGCGCGTTGGTCGAGCCGCCGATGGCGGAGTTCACAACGATGGCGTTCTCGAAGGCGTCGCGGGTCATGATCTGCGACGGGCGGAGATCCTCGTGCACCATGTCGACGATGCGGCAGCCGGTGTAATAGGCCATCTGGCCGCGCTCGCGATAGGGCGCGGGGATCGAGGCCGAGCCCGGCAGCTGCATGCCCAGAACCTCGGCCAGCGAGTTCATCGTCGAGGCGGTGCCCATGGTGTTGCAATAGCCCACCGAGGGCGCCGAGGCGGCGGCCATGTTGAGGAAGCCCTCGCCGTCGATCTCGCCGGCGGCGTATTTCTCGCGCGCCTTCCAGATCACCGCGCCCGAGCCCGCCCGCTCGCCCTTGTGCCAGCCGTTCAGCATCGGGCCGACCGAGAAAGCGATGGCGGGGATATTGACCGTGGCGGCGGCCATCAGGAGCGCCGGGGTGGTCTTGTCGCAGCCGATGGTCAGAACCACGCCGTCGATCGGGTAGCCGAACAGGCTCTCGACGAGGCTCAGATAGGCGAGGTTGCGATCGAGCATCGCCGTCGGGCGCTTGCCGGTTTCCTGGATCGGGTGCACCGGGATCTCGAGCGGGATGCCGCCCGAGGCGCGGATGCCGTCACGGGTGCGCTTGGCGAGCTCGACGTGGTGGCGGTTGCAGGGCGACAGGTCCGAGCCGGTCTGGGCGATGCCGATGATCGGCTTTCCCGAGCGCAGCTCCTCGAGCGTGAGCCCGTAGTTGAGATAGCGCTCGAGATAGAGGGCGGTCATCTCCGGATCGCCCAGATCGTTGAACCAGCTCTCCGAGCGAAGCGGCTTGCGGGTGGTATCGGTCATGGAGGTCTCCGGAGGTCAGTGGCCGGTGATGCCGGGGAAGGCGATGAGCATGGCGACGGCGAGGATCTGCATCCCGATGAACGGCAGCAGCGAGCGGAAGATGTCACCCAGCGAGATGTCCGGCGGCGCCACCGATTTCAGGTAGAAGGCGGCGGGGCCGAAGGGCGGCGACAGGAAGCTCACCTGCATGTTCATCGCGAAGACCACGCCGAACCAGACCGGGTCGTAGCCCATCTGCACGACGATGGGAACGAAGATCGGCATGCAGAGCAGCGCGATGCCCACCCAGTCGAGGAACATGCCCAGCACGAAGAGGATCGCCATCATGAACAGGATGACAACGGTGGGGTTGTCCGAGATGCCGGTAATCAGGCTCGAGACGAAGTTGATCCCGCCCATCAGGTTGAACACGCCGACAAGGGCCGAGGCGCCGATGCCGATCCAAACGATCATGCCGACGGTGCGCAGGGTCTGCTTGGCGGCCCCGATCAGCAGCTCGAGGCTGAATTCGCCGCGGATGATGGTCGAGAGCGTCACGCCGATCACGCCGATGGCCGAAGCCTCGGTCACCGAGGCGATGCCGCCATAGATCGAGCCCAGCACGAAGATCACCACGAGGATCGGCAGGAACAGGCCCTTGAGCAGGCGCAGCTTCTCGCCGCGGCTCATGTCCTCGGGCTCGGCGATGGGGGCGAGGGCGGGGTTCATGTAGGCGCGGATCAGGATGTAGGCGGCGTAGAAGCCCGCCAGCATTAGGCCCGGAAGGAAGGCGGCCGAGAACAGGTCGCCGACCGAGACGTTGGCGGTCAGGCCGTAGATGATCAGAACGATCGACGGCGGCACCATGGTGCCGAGCGCGCCGCCGGCGCAACAGACGCCGATCGCGAGGTTGCGGTCGTAGCCCAGGCGGAGCATCTGCGGCAGGGCGAGCAGGCCCAGCAGGATGACCTCGCCGCCGATGATGCCCGACATTGCCGCCAGCACCACCGCGACGAGCAGCGTCTGGATGGCGACGCCGCCGCGGATGCGGCCGGCGAGCACCTTCATGGCATCGAACAGGTCGCGGGCGATGCCCGAGCGGTCGAGGATTGCCGCCATCAGCACGAACATCGGCACCGAGACGAAGACGAAGCTGTTGACGAAGCTGAAGATGCGCGAGGTGATCAGCGGCACAGCCATCGGGCCGAACCAGCCGAGCGCGAAGATCAGGGCGACGAGCAGCGTGACGAAGGCCAGCGGCATGCCGGTGAGCAGCAGCGCCATGAGCATGACGAACATCGCGAAGGTCGCGCCGCCGATGCCCATGGCCTGAAAGTCGGGGAGGAATTCCATCACTTGGCCTTCTTGCGCAGGTAGTTGACCGTGAAGATCGCGAACTGGATGGCCAGCAGGATCATGATGACGAAGAGGAAGACCTTGAGCAGCCCGGGATAGGGCGGGTTCCAGGCCGAGCCCGAGGTCTCGAGGCGGAAATCGCCCTGCGGCGTCCAGGCGGCGCGCTTCACGCTGAGCCAGGCGGCCCAGGCGAAGAACAGCGAGGCGACGAGGCAGGCGAGCGAGATCGCGACGTCGAACAGCCGCTTCATGCCGGTGCTCAGCCGGTCATAGAACAGCACCACGCGGATGTGCTTGTCGATCGCGGCGGCATAGAGCCCGCCGAAGACGAAGGCGATGGCGCTGAGGAAGACCACGGTCTCGTGCACCCACTTGGTGGGCGCGTTGAAGACGTAGCGCAGCACCACCTCGTAGAACAGCAGGCCCGCCGAGACGAGGATGCCGATGGCAAAGACGATGCCTACGGCGTTGACCGCGAGGCCGAACATGCCGGCCTCGGGGACCGGTTCGGGCGTCTTGTTGTGCGAGGAGAGGGTTTCGTCGATGACGTCGGTCATGGGGGCGCGGCCTCCGGTCCGGAAGGGAAAAGCCCCCGGCGCTGGCCGGGGGCGTTGGGTCTGGCGCGGGCTTACTCGGCCGCCATCAGGCCCTTGTCGACGAGGTAGGTCGTGAGCGTGTCATAGACCTTCTGCGAGTTGGCCGAGGCGCCAGCGGCCTCTTCCCACTGCGAGCGGGCGATGGCGCGGAACTTGGCCCGGTCCTCGTCGGACCAGTCATGCACGGTGATCTCGCCGCCGGCCTTGGCCTCTTCCACCGCTTCCATGTCACGCTCGTGCACGGTCTGCGACTGGTAGGTGGCGAACTCCTTCACCGACTCCTCGAGCGCGGTCTGCAGGTCCTCGGGCAGCGCGTCCCACTTGGCCTTGTTGATCGAGACCTCGATCAGCGGCATCGAGTGGAAGCCGGGGTAGACCGGGTGCTTGGCGACGTCGTGCAGGCCCTGCGCGGCGTTGGTGGAGAAGGTGTTGTAGTCGGCCGCGTCGATCACGCCCTTGTCGAGCGAGGTGAAGACCTCGGAGCCCGGCAGGTTCACCGGCGCGGCACCCGCGGCGGCGAAGACGTTCTGCACCATGCCCTCGGGAGCGCGCAGCTTCAGGCCCTGAAGATCGTCGACGCCCTCGAGCGGCACCTTCGAGACGAAGGCTTCGAGGCCCGGGGTGGTGGCGCCGATGAAGTGCAGGCCGTAGGGCTCGAGCATCTCGTTCATCAGCTCCTTGCCGCCGCCGTTCTCGATGAAATCAAACATCTGTTCCGGCGAGGACCACGCGCCCACCGGGTTGGCGATCAGGCCGAAGGCCGGGTCCTTGCCCGAGGCGTAGGAGGTGTCGGTGAAGTGGCCGTCGAGGATGCCGGCGGCGACCGCATCCATCGTCTCGGAGTGGGCGACGATGGTTTCGACGGGGAGCATCTCGACGGCGACGCGGCCATCGGTCTTCTCCGAGACCGTCTCGGCCCATTCCTTCTGCAGGATGAAGTTGGTGTTGCCGGCCGGGTCCGAGGACTGGAAGCGGAAGCTGTATTCCTGCGCCTGCGCGGCACCGCCGAGGGTGATCGCGGCGGCGGTTGCGAGGAAAAGGCTGCGGCGTGTCAGGGTCGTCATGTGAGGGCTCCTCCCTTTTGAAATCCGGCTCGAACCGGGGACTGGCCCCGTCTGCGAGTCGGCTGCAAGATAGATGCGCGCTGATGACAGCGCAATCATTTTGTGTAACATGATCTGGTAGGCGCAGAGTTCGGTGGGCCTTTGAGGGGGTCGGAGGTGGGCAGATCCTGGCGCGTGGCTTGATGAGAGGTGCCCGATAAGATCGCGCGGAGGCGCAGTTTTTCTTGAACAAATGCCTGCATTCGGCAATGATGCGCTCGCACGAAAGGACCCGAACCGCGCCTATGGCCCGCAAGAGCAAAACCCAATCTGACCGTCCCACACTGGTGGATGTGGCCCGGGAAGCCGGTGTCAGCGCAATCACCGTCTCGCGGACGATTCGCTCTCCCGACATCGTCTCGGAGCGCGCACGCAACAAGGTCGAGGAGGCGATCCGCAAGCTCGGCTATACCCCCGATCCTGCGGCCTCGGCGCTGGCCTCGCGCAGCACCTCGACCATCGGTCTCTTGGTGCCGTCGCTGACCAACAACGTCTTCGCCGACGTGCTGCGCGGCGTCTATGAAGGCGTCGAGGGCACGCGCTTCTTCGTGCAGATCGGCAATTACCGCTACAGTGCGCTGTCGGAGGAGGGGCTGATCCGCAACTTCCTCAGCCAGCGCCCGGCTGGGCTCATCGTGTCGTCGATGGACCAGACGCCGGCGGGCCGCAAGCTGCTCGAGGAGGCGCCCTGTCCGGTGGTGCAGATCATGGAAACGAGCCCCGGCGCGGTCGACATGAGCGTGGGGTTCGACCAGCTCGAGGCGGTGCGGGCGGCGGCGCGGCACGTGGCCGAGTGCGGCTATCGCAGGCCCGGTTTCCTCAGTGCCCGGATGGACCCACGCGCGCAGCGCCGGCTCGGGGCGTTTCGCGAGGAGGCGGCGGCCAACGACATGCTCGACGAGGCGCGCATCATCACCACGCCGCAGCCCTCCTCGGTGGGCATGGGGCGGCACCTGCTGGAGCAACTCCTGGCCCGCGCCCCCGACACCGACGCGGTGATCTGCAACAACGATGACCTTGCGGTGGGTGCGCTGATGGAGGCGATCCGGCGCAATATCGCGGTGCCCGAGCAGCTTGGCATCTGCAGCTACAACGATATCGAAATGGCCCGCCACATGGTGCCCGCGCTCAGCGCGGTGGCCACTCCCCGGCGCGAGATCGGGCGCCGCGCCATCGCCATGCTGCTGGCCGAGATCGAGGCGCCGGGATCGGTGACCGAGCGCCACATCGATCTCGGCTACGAGCTGGTGGCACGCGAGTCCACAGCGCCACGCTGACCACGAAACTCCGGGCGGGAGGCCCTTTCATGAGTGACACGACAACCGCGCTGATCGCGCTGGACTGGGGCACGTCAAGCCTTCGCGGCTTCCGCCTCTCGGCCTCCGGCGCAGTGCTCGAGACCCGCGCCTCGGGGCACGGGATCCAGCATTTGCCTGAGCCCGGCGAGGCCGGGTTCGAAGCGGCCTTCAGCGCGCTTTGCGGCGACTGGCTGGAAGGCGCTCCGGTGCCGGTGGTGGCCGGCGGCATGGTCGGCAGC
The DNA here is from genome assembly GCF_019801965.1 of Salipiger bermudensis. Classification (GTDB taxonomy): domain Bacteria; phylum Pseudomonadota; class Alphaproteobacteria; order Rhodobacterales; family Rhodobacteraceae; genus Salipiger; species Salipiger bermudensis_A. Next base: position 74,977 of record NZ_JAHVIA010000006.1, on the reverse strand, counting down.
GCGCAAGGCTGGCGCGAGGTGCCCTACCTCGCCTGTCCGACGCCGCTTGCGGGACTGCACGAGGCCGCCGAGAGGGTCATCACCCGCGCAGGGGTCGAGATCCTGCTGGCGCCGGGGCTGATCTTCGAGCCGGAGGGCGGTACGCCCGAGGTGATGCGCGGCGAGGAGATCCAGATCGCCGGGACGCTGGCCGGCCAGCCCGACTGGCAGGCGGGCTCGACCATCGTGCTGCCCGGAACCCATTGCAAATGGGCGGACATCCGCGGGGGCAGTGTCGCCGGTTTCGCCACCTACATGACCGGCGAGCTCTTCGCTTTGCTGCGCGGCCATTCGATCCTCGGGCGGTTGATGAGCGATGCGCCGACGGGCGAGAGCGACAGGGCCGACGCCTTCGCGCGTGGCATTGCCCTTGCCGCCGAGGCCGGGCCGGGCGACCTCACCCGGCAGATCTTCAGCACCCGAACGCTCGGCCTCACCGGCCAGCTGCCGGGGGGCGTGCTGGCCGATTACTGCTCCGGCCTGCTGATCGGGCACGAGATCGTCTCGGGCCTGCGCGGCAGCGATGGGGCGCCCATCGTCCTCGTCGGCAGCGGCGCGCTCTGTACCCGCTACGCCGAGGCGCTGCGCCAGCTCTCGGGCCAAGGCCCCGCCGCCATCATCGAGAACCCGGCCCCCGCGGGCCTTCACCGTTTCGCCCGCGATGCGGGCCTGCTTTGACATGAGAGCCAACATGACCAACCCGACCCGCCCCCAACGTCTCGACGCCGCCTGCGAGGCGCTGCCGCTCGTCGCCATCCTGCGGGGGCTGCGCCCCGAGGAGGCGGTGGGCATCGCGCAGGCTCTGTTTGATGCGGGCTTTCGCCTGATCGAGATCCCGCTCAACTCGCCCGAACCCTTCGACAGCATCGCCGCCGTGCGCGCGGCGCTGCCCGCCGAGGCGCTGGTGGGCGCCGGCACGGTCACCACCCAGGCCGACGTGGCGCGGCTCGACGCGATCGGCGCCGATCTCGTGGTGATGCCGCATGCGGATACCGAGGTGATCGCAGCGGCCAAGGCGGCAGGGATGATCTGCATCCCCGGTATCGCCACGCCGACGGAAGCCTACGCGGCGCTCAACGCTGGCGCCAATGCGCTCAAGGTGTTCCCGGCGGAGCTGGTGGGGCCGGCGGCGGTCAAGGCGATCCGCACCATCCTGCCCGCCGGCACCCGGCTCTTCCCGGTGGGCGGCATCGCGCCCGACACGATGGGGCCGTTCCGGAGCGTGGGGGTTGCAGGCTTCGGCCTCGGCAGCGCGCTCTACAAGCCGGGCGATACCGTCGCGACGGTGGCCGACAAGGCGGAGCGCTTCGTCACCGCCTGGCAGCAGGGCTGAGTCCGACAGGCATCAGCGCGAGGCGGCCCGGGAGCCGCCCCGCGTCATCGTCTCTCGATCAGGTCGCCGGCAGCAGGATGCCGTCGAAGAACGCCGCCAGCGCGTCGTAGCCGTCGAGCGGCAGTACCTGGGCGATATACTGGTCCGGGCGCACCACGATCATGCAGCCGGCGTCGCGGTCGATGCCGCGCATGTCGAAGATGTCGCCCAAGTCCTTGTGGTCGGTGCAGAAGACCTTCTCGTGGTCCTGCAGCCCGTACTTTCCCTTCAACGGCTTCAGCAGCGCGGGCATGTCCTCGTAGGCGAGCTGGTCGAAGGTCTGCTGGAACACGGCGCGCAGGTCGATGATGCTGTCGATATCCTCGCCCGCGCGGGTGTATTTCACCACCGGCGAGGCGGGGTCGCTCTCCAGCCATTCCGCCAGCTTGTGGATCGCCGAGCCTGGGGCTGAGCTGTCTTCCGCGCCGGCAAAGGCATAGATCCGCCAGCGCCCGTCGGCCTGCGCCACGTGGCCGAGCTGCATCTGCATCGCGTCCGAGAGACGCACCACCGGCGCCGAGTGGAAGCGCTTGCCAATGACCTCGCCTTTGGCCAGTGCCTGGTGGGTCGGCTCGCCGATCAGGGCGGAGGGTTCGTATTTCACCGCGAGCCCGCCGGTGAACTCGAGGTTCTCGATGAACTGCGCCTGAACTCGCGGCACATCGGTGCCGTCGAGCTCGGATTCGCCCGGCGGGGCCGACATGATGCGGGCCCATTTGTGGTCGGTGTCGATCAGCCGCTTGGCTTCGAGCCAGCGCTCCCCCGAATAGCTGTGCAGTAGGTCAGGGGCGGCGCGGCCCTGCAGCACATGCGCCAGCTTCCAGCCGAGGTTGAACGAGTCCTGCATCGACACGTTCATGCCCTGGCCGGCCTTGGGGCTGTGGGTGTGGCAGGCGTCGCCTGCGGTGAAGACGCGCGGCTGGCGCTCTGCGCGCTGGTCGTCGGGGACATCGTCGAACCGGTCGGTGAGCCGGTGCCCGATCTCGTAAACCGACCACCAGACCACCTCTTTCACGTCGATCGTGTAGGGCGCCATGATCCGGTTGGCCGCCGCGATCATGTGCTCGGAGGTCAGGTTGCGGCTGGCAACGCGCTCATCTGGGTTCAGCTTGTCGAGCTCGACATACATGCGGAACAGGTAGCCGCCCTCGCGCGGGAGGATCAGCACGTTGCCTTCGCTCTTCGAGGCGACGATGCACTTCTGCCGGATGTCGGGGAAATCGGTGTTGGCGAGGATGTCCATCACGCCCCAGGCCTGGTGCGCCGCGTCTCCGTGCAGCGTGCCGCCGATGGCCTTGCGCACGTTCGAGCGTGCGCCGTCGCAGCCGACCACGTAATTCGCCCGCATCGTCTTGAGCGTGCCGGCATTGACGCCGGTGTTCTCGAGCGTGACGGTCACCGGGTGATCCTCGGTGCTCTCGTCGACGGTGAGATCCTTGACCGACCAGCCGTAATCGGGCTGAAGCCGCTTGGGCGACTTGCGCATCACGTCGAGGAACAGCTCGTGGATGCGGGCCTGGTTGATCAGCGTGTGGGGCATCTCGGAGCTGTCATCGGCCACGTCCTGCACCCGGCCGATGCGGCGGACATGGGCGGGGTTCTTCGGATCCGGGGTCCAGAAGTTGGTCTGGTTGACCCAGTAGCTCTCGCGCTTGACGGTCTCGCCGAAGCCGAAGGCCTGGAACATCTCCATCGTGCGGGTGTTGACGCCGTCGGCCTGGCCCTTCTCCATCGGGCCCGGCTTGGGCTCGACGATCATCACGTCGATCTCGGGGAATTGCGACAGCTGCGCCGCGAGGCAGAGGCCGGCCGGGCCGCATCCGGCGATCAGCACGTCAACCTTCTCGGGAAGCGGCGCGAAGGCATCATACTCGCGGCGGCAGGGGGCGGCATCGCTCAGATCGGGATCACCGGCTCGGAAACCGTTCAGGTAGTACTGCATGACTGCTCCTCCATATCGTGCAGATGCGAGCCCTTGCTCGATTGGCCTAGATGATAGCTACACTTACTATAATCGGTCAATAACCGATGAGCATGCATATCATATGACTGCAAGTCGCTGGATATAATAGATTTACTGAAATATTTACGTGCATCTTCTCCGCCTGCCGCGGGGCGGGAGCGGGAATCGCCCCGTCGCCTTGCAGACGCGCAGCACCTTGCGCCGCCGTGTCACGGCGCGCCGGTAGAGTTTCGCATGATGGGCGCTAGTCTGCCAGACGACGCATGGCCGCGGGGGCAGGCCCGCGCGGGTTCAGCCGCCGAGGCTGCGCAGCCCGCTGCCGGTCTTCGAGCCGCCGAAGCCGCCGCGCGAGGCGGCGGTGGCGCGGGTGAGGGGCGGCTTGCCGGCGGTCACAGGGGCTTTGTTGAAGGTGCTGGGGTTGAGCTGCGCGCGGCCTGTGTTGTTGGCGTAGCTGGCATTGCCCGCCGGCGTGGTGAAGCGGCCATTGGCGTTGCGATACATCGGCTGGGCCGCGAGGCCGCGCTGGCCGCCGAGCATGTTTCCGATCAGGTAGCCCGCCAGCAGTGGCATGAAGATGCTGCCAGAGCCGCCGCCGGTGGCCTGCGCCTCGGAGCCGCAATTGCCTTCGCCATATTGCTCCTCGCAGACTGCGAGGCTGTCATAGCGCGGCGCGGTCTCGGCGTGCAGGGTCTCGGCCTCGGCGAAGGCGGCGGTGCAATCCTGCTCCGAGAACAGGCTGGTCGGGCCGACCGCGCTGCGGCAGCTCTCGAGATCGGGGAAGGCCTGCGCCTCGACCGGCTCCTCGCGGCATCCGGCGAGCGCGAAGGAGGCGGCGCCGACGATGGCGAGGGCGGCTGTGCGGGAGCGTTTGGTCATGGCTGTCTCCGTCAGTCTCGGATGAAATGGGGTTTGAAGCGCGACAGGTCCTGGGTGATGCGGCCGCGATCCTCGCGGATGCCGATGCCAGCGCAGGCTTCGCCGGCGATCCAGGCGCCGATCACCGGGCGGAAGCCGCCGAAGACCGGCAGCGGATGATAGGCCTGCGCGATGCGCGGGTGCTTTGCATAGGTGTCGTTGCTGGCGGCCTCGGTGAGCTCCCCACCCTCGATGATGCGGATCGACGCTCCCTCGCGCGAGAAGATCGGCTTCGAGACATGGCCCCGCGCCATTGCCTCGGAGGCGCGCTCGAGCCGCGCGGCGGTCTCGCCCGACGCATCGCTCAGGTCGCCCTCGAAGAAGGTGGGCAGCAGGTTGGGGTGATCCTCGAACATCTCCCACAGCACCGGCAGGATGCCCTTGTTGGACAGGATCGCCTTCCACGGCGGCTCGATCATCCGGCATTGCGCGGTGGCGAGATGCGCGGCGTAGTCGTCGCGTAGCAGGTCTTCCCACGGGTAGAGCTTGAATAGCGTGCCGATCACCCGGTCCTCGTCATCGAGGAACTGGCCGTCCTCGCTGACGCCGATCTTCTCGAGATCGGTGTAATGCGCGCCGAGCCCCGCCTCGCGCGCCGCCCAGCCGAGCGCCTCGACGGTGGCATAATCCTCTGGGGCGCCGGAAAGGGCGGTGAAATGCAGCTGCGTCTCGGGAGCGAACATGGCGCCGAGACGCGCGACGATGGCCTCGTGGATGCCATTGAACTGGTCGTCATCGGCGCGCAGAACGCCGAGCTCCTGCTGATCCTCGAACCATTGCCACTGGAAGGCGGCACTTTCATAGAGCGAGGTCGGGGTGTCGGCATTGTATTCCAGCATCTTCGCCGGGCCGTCGCCGTCGTAGACCAGATCGAACCGGCCATAGAGCTCCGGTTCGCCGTCCTGCCAGCTTTGCGCGATGTAGTCTCGATGCCCCTCGGGGATGTCGAGCCGGTCGAGCAGTTCTTCCGAGCCGATCACCCGCGCGACGGCTTCGCGGCAGAGCCCGTGCAGCTCGGTAGCGGGATCTTCGACGCGCTCCTCGATCTCGGCCAGCGAGAAGCAGTAGGCGGAGCTTTCCTCCCAATAGGGCTCGCCATGCATGTCGGCGAAGGTGAAGCCCTGGTCTGCGGCCTTGTCGCGCCAATCCGGGCGCTCGGGCAAGTCGAGCTTCTGCACCTGTGGTCCTTCCTCCTGTCGCCGCGTCCATGCGCGCGGCGGTGTCCGGCGACATATGGGCGGTTCGCGCGGGATTGTGAACCGCTGCGCGGGAAAAAGCGGCACCCGCGGCGCTGGCGAACCGGCGCCTCGCGGGCGCGACCGGTGGCGAGCGACCAATGCGGCGATGCGTGCCATATTCTGCAGCTGCGAAGGCGGGAATTGTGGCGAAGGTCCGCGCCACGCCCGGGAAACGATCCGGTTGGCGCGGATCCCGGGAATCGTAGCCCGCCAATCGAGCGCGCCCACCGCCTTCAGCGCCTACAGCGAGTTGATGGGGTGGCGGAATCTCGCCTAGGTAGAAAAATCCCGACTCCAAGAGGGGTTCCGAGCCGCAAAGCACCTCGCGGCTAGCGCGAATGATTCGCCGAAAACGCCCCTCAGACGCTTGTCCTCGTGAGAACTCGTGCGCTCAAAAGGCGAAAACACGTCAACAATCAGGGCCACGTCGAAGAATTTTGGCCGAATTGTGTCATCATGTGGTTTCAAGTTTGACTACAGATTGTGCGATGACCTACAAAAGTAGCTGTCAGTTAGCTGCGTTGCAGAAACTTCATGTTCCGGCAACCATGCCAACTCGGCGCATTTTATGTTCTAAGATGCTGATATTTTTGGAGGAATACGGAACATTGGCGGTCACGTCGGGGTGATTGCCGCAAGCCTTAGGCGCGAGATTTTCGAACCGCTTTGGGCTACAACTTGAAAAACAGCCGAATGATCCGCTGCCTGCCCATCGAGGAGCAATGGATTGCCCGCAGCTCCTGTGGATCTCGGTTGATCGCTATTTTGGAAGTTCTTTTGTCGGGGTGTCTTTATGACCAATTCTACCTCAAATTCGCGCGGTGAAGCGTCAGCCCGCGTTGTGATCGGACTTGGCTCTGCAGCGCGCTACAACGGCGTTCAGAAGCGGGTTCTCGATCTCGTCCTGTCGATCATCATGCTGCCGGCCCTGCTGCCGGTCATCGCACTGCTCTACATTGCCGTTCGGCTCGAAGGCGGACCGGGCTTCTTCGGCCACCGCCGCGTCGGCCGCGACGGCAAGACCTTCCGCTGCTGGAAGATCCGCACCATGGTTCCCGATGCCAATGCACGCCTCGCGGCGCTGCTGGAATCGGATCCGGAGGCCCGTGCCGAGTGGGAACGCGACCACAAGTTGCGCAACGATCCCCGGATTACCCGTCTTGGTGCATTTCTTCGCAAGAGCTCGCTCGACGAACTGCCCCAGATCTGGAATGTTCTGAAGGGTGAGATGAGCCTGATTGGTCCGCGCCCGGTGACCGAGCCCGAGCTCGAGCGCTACGGCGGCCAGAAGTGGGTGTACCAGTCGATGCGTCCCGGTGTGACCGGCCTCTGGCAGGTTTCGGGCCGCAACGACGTCAGCTACGAGGAGCGCGTCGAGCTGGACGTGAGCTACTACAAGGAGCTCTCGATGATCAGCGACCTGCGCATCCTGTTCCGCACCGCCGGGGCGGTGATGAACCGGACCGGCTGCTGACCCAGGCGCCACATCTCACGGACACGAATCTTGCACGGCAGCGGCCCCCGGGGTCGCTGCCGTCTTCTGACCAGAGGGCACGAATTGCGGGACCAGAACATGCGTAGAGACGGCTTCGGGCAAATCCTGAGAACCGGGCTTCGGAGAGTGACGCGGAGAACGGTAGGGCAGGCCGGCCCGGCGCTTGCCTTCGCCGCCGCCATGACGACGCTCTCGGCAGCGGCGCTGTCGGCAGAACCCTACCGCCTGGTCGCCGGAGACCGCATCGCCCTGACCTTCTCGGCGCAGGGAACCACCGAAGAGATGACCGTCGATATCGATGGCCAGGTTCGCCTCCGCGATCTCGGTGGCGTCGACGTCGAAGGGCTCACGCTCGATGCCGCCGAGGATCTGCTCTCGGGGCGCATCGAGGAGGCCGGGATCTACCTCAACCCGCAGATCTCGATGATGATCCTCGAGTATTCGCCGGTCATGGTGGCCGGAGACGTGACCCGGCCGGGGCGTTTCGAGTTTTCCCCCGGGATGACCGTGGCGGCGGCGTTGGCGCTTTCGGGCGGCACGCAGGCTTCCGGGGTGAGCCGCTTCGAGATCGACCGTGCCCGCACCGAGAACGAGGGCCTGATCCGCAGCCTCAACCTCCAGATCGCGGCAACCGTGGTCCGCATGGCGCGGCTCGAGGCGGCGCTGGCGGGCGCCGAAAGCTACGATCTGCCCGAGCGCCTCGTCAGCCGCATTCCGAGCGTCGCCGCGGTGTCGCTCGAGGCGCTGAACGATGCCGAGCAGAAGCTGTTCGATGCCGAGCGCCAGCGCGAAGCCGCCAACATGGCCTCCTGGGCCGAGGAAATCGAACAGATCGAAACCCAGCAGAGCCTGTTCCAGGAGCGCATCGAGGTCGCCGAGGCGATCATCGCGTCGACCGGGCGGGAGCTCGACTCGGCGCGCCAGCTGCAGGAGCGCGGTCTGTCGACCGCGGGCCGGCTGGCGACGGTCGAACAGCGTGATGCCGATGCGCGGGCGCGGGTGCTCGAGCTCGAATCCGCCCGCATCGCCGCGACCCGTGCGCTGTCCGATGCGCGGCGCGCCCGCGCCCAGTTTCTCGCGAACCGCGAGGAACAGCGCCTGAGCCAGCTGCAGGACCTGCGCGTCGACCTCGACGACCTGCTCCTGGGCTATGCCCGCCGGCTCGATCAGCAGGCCATCCTGACCGGCGGCAGCATGGGCACCCTGATGACCACCGACGCGGTCGAGGTGCGCTACGAGGTGGCGTCCCCGCGTGAGGAGCGTGACCTGCCGGAGGTGATCGCGCCGACCACGCGGCTGTTGCCCGGCGATACGCTGATCGTGTCGATCGACGCCGCGCCGATGGTCGCCTCCGGACAATGAGCACGCCTCAGGCCGCGGCCGCCGCCGCGACGCAACCCGCGCGGCTCATCCGCTGCATGAACGTCAAATACAGCCCCAACCTCGGGGACGGGCTGTTGTCGGAATGCCTCGAGGCGGCGCTGGTCCGCCAGGGGGGCGCCGAGGGCCTGGGCTCGATCGACCTGGCCGCGCGCGGCGCCTATGGCGACAGCATGGCCGGACGCGGGACGATCATGTCGGTTCTCGACGCGATGCCCGATGGCCTGCGGCATCTCGCGGTTCGGCTGCCGCTGGCGCTCGCGAGCCGCCGCAAATGGGCGCCGCATTACGAGCAGGGGCTCGACGGTGCCGAGGCGGTGGTGATCGGCGGCGGCAATCTGCTCTCGGATCACGATCTCAACTTTCCCACCAAGCTCGCGCTCGCGCTGCGCGCGGCGCAGGCGCGCGGATTGCCGGTGGCGATCTATGCCTGCGGCATGGCCGGAAGCTGGACCTCGGAGGGCGATCGGCGCCTGCGCTCGGCGCTCGCCGCGCATCCGCCCGTGGCGGTGTTCCTGCGCGATCGCGCGTCGGTCGAACGCTGGAATGCCCGGTTTGCCGATGTCAGCGGCTGCCGCGCCGAGATCGTGCGCGATCCGGGCCTGCTGGCTTGCGACACCTGGGGCACGCCGGAGCGCGCGCGCAACGACGCGGCGCCGCATGTGGGCCTTGGCCTGATGAGCCATGTCGCCGTGCGCTACCACGGCGAGACCGCGATCAGCGAGGCCGAGCTCAACGCCTGGTATCTCGCGCTCGCGCGCTGCCTGGTGGGGCAGGGCGCTCGCGTCACCGCCTTCACCAACGGCTCGCCCGAAGACCGGGCGACCGCCGAGGCACTGGCGCCGGAGCTGGCCGCCGCCGGCGTCGCCCATGTCCAGCCGGAGACCCCGGCCGCGCTCTCCGACACGGTCGCGAGCTTCGACGCGCTCGTGGCATTCCGCATGCACGCCGTCATCGCGGCCTATTCCCATGCCATTCCGGCGCTCGCGCTGAGCTGGGACGACAAGCTCGACGCCTTCATGGACTCGGTGGATCGGCTCGACTGGATGGGCAATCCGGCGACCCTCGCCCCGGAAGAGGCGGCGGCCCGCCTGTTGGCGGCGGCGGCGGAGGGCGTCGACCCGACCACCCATGCGCGGGTGATCTCGGAAGCCCGGGCAGACATCGGCCGGCTCTACCAGGCGATCGCCTGAGGCGGGCTCGGTCGCGGCCCTAGCTGGTGGCCCGCTGGTAAAGCGCCAGCTGCGCGTCGATCCAGCTTTCGCTGGTATTGCACAGCCCCGCCGTGCCCGACGCCCCCGCGACACTCATCGCGGCGATGGTCTCGGCCGGCGCGTCGGCCACCTCGCGCAGCAGCCCGGCGAAGCTGTCGGGATTGCGCGTATCACAGCTCCAGCCGATACGGTTCTCGACGATCTCCTTCGCCAGCAGGGCGCTGTCCGACACGATGACCGGAAGACCAGAGAGCGAGGCCTCGGCGGCGACGAGCCCGAACGGCTCGGGATAGCGCGACGGCATGGCCAGCGCCCGCGCCTGCCGCGCCTCGACCAGCATCTGCGGGCGGTCGAGCCAGCCGGTGAAACGGATCTCCGGGTGTTTCGCCGCGAGCGGCTCACGCAGCGGACCATCGCCGACCACGGTCAGCGGCACGGCGGCGCGGCTGGCGGCGGCGATGAGTTCCTCGACCCCCTTCTCGGCTTCGACGCGACCGATGAAGAGAATGCGGTCATTGGCTTCCGCCTCGATCCGGGCGTCGGAGAGTGCCGTGGCGGGATTGCGCAGCGCGACCAGCCGCTCGGCAGGATAGCCCGAGGCCTCGAGACGCGGGGCCATGTCGGGGTGGATCAGCAGGAAGCCGGCCCAATCGGCGCTGCGCGGCAGGGATTTGTGCAGGATCATCTGGCGCGTGGTCCGCCACATCTTCTGGGCGTAGTTGCGCTTGTCGCAATTGGTCGTGAGGCAGGATATCGACAGCGGGATCCGGTCGCAGGGCGCCATCGCCTGGTAATCCATGAACCCGCCATTGGGGCAGGCGAGGAAGAAATCGTGCACGTGCACGAAACAGCGCGGCGCGACCGCCTGAAGCGCAGAGAAGGCGGCCGGGGTCAGGGTCTTGGACCAGGAATGCACATGGTAGACGGTGTCGGGCCCATCTTCCGCGGCGATCACCTTGTCCAGCATGTCGCGAACCGCCCGGTTGTAGAGCCCGCGGGTGGCGGCCACGTGCGGCGGTGCTTTCATCAGCGGGTCCGAGCCTGCGAGATAGGTGCGGATGCCAAGCGCCTCTAGCTCGGGATTGCCGCCGCGATCGGCCGCCGCAAACACCACGTCGATGCCGCGCTCTTTCAGCAGGCGCGCCTGCAGAAGCGACAGGCCCGTCGCGCCGCCCCGGGCAATGCTGGCGTCATTCACGATTACAACTCGAGTCATCAGGTCTTCCGTTGGCTGCGCTGCAGACTCGGGGAGGCTGCACCGGATTGGAATCGGAGAGAATCGATTCTCCGATGAGAGAATGCTTAAGATGTGTCTGGCTTTTCGCCTGCACTTGGTGGTTGTGGCACAGTCTTCGCGCGGAGAAATTCACCCGTCTCAGGCCGATCGAAAGCACGAAAACCCTCGAAAAAACACAGAAAAAAGGCCTTTCGCAAAGGTTAAAGCAGTGAATGTGGCGAAAATGTGGTAACGTCTGGGTGTGTAACTCTTTATTAGTTTTTTGGAGATAATAGCTATGCGAGCTTTCGTATTCTCGTTTTGCTTTAAATTCGCGACGACCTTTTTCAATCCCCCCAAGCCGGCCTTTTGTTTCGGTGAGTCCAAGTTCGGGGGCTTCAAGTTTGGCGACCGTGATCGCGATCGTGATCGTGACGATTGGGATTGCGGTGATGACGATGACGATGATGATGGCGGCCCCGGCGGCGGCATCGGTGGTCAGGACAATGACGGCGAGCTCGAGCAGATTGCGCTCGGCGACGGCGACCAGCTCTACATCGTTGGAGAAGACAATCACGGCATCATCGCCGGCGACAATGGCGATGACACCTTGATCGGCGCAGATCAGGACGATTTCCTGCTCGGCAACCAGGACAACGACCTCATCAAGGGCATGGGGGGAGACGATACGCTGCATGGCGGCCGTGACGACGATACCATCTATGGCGGCGACGGCGACGATGTCATCAACGGCAGCATGGGCAACGATCTGCTCTACGGCAACGAAGGTGCCGACACCTTCGAGTTCAAGGGCAACGGCCTGGGCGACGGCGGCTTCTCGACAATCGCGGATTTCGAGGCCGGTATCGACTCGATCGCGATTGCCAGCGCGCCCGCGGATGTCGGTCTTGTCACCGCAGGAGCGGATGTCGAAATCTATGTCGACGGTATGCTCGAAGGCCTGGTGCAGAATGCGACCCTGGCCGAGGTCACGCTCGCCACGACCTACATCTAAGAACCCTGCCGACCGGCAGGAGCGGCAGCGCGTCACGGACGCGCTGCGGCTTTCATCCGGTCGGCTGCGTTGCCAAGCTCTTCGCGAACGCGGCGGATCACGCCGGTCGAGGTCGGAAGATACTCGAAACGGCCCTGCCTGCCGACGAGCACGATCCCGGCTTCGGAGACGCGCTCGATGACCCGGTTCAGCTCCGCGCTGCGCCCGGGGCGGTATAGCGGGTAGGCGGCCTTCGTCACCTCGTGGCCCTCGAGCCGCAGCCCGGTCACGATGCCGAGCCCGCCAAGATGCGCCTCGAGATCCGCGAAGGCCTGTTCAGGGCGCGCTTGCTCGCCGGGGGAGAGGGTGATCTCGACCGCGAAGAACGGGCGCTCCGTCGCCGGTTCGGGATAGAGATTCGAATAGATCGTCGCGCGCTTCCAGTCGCCTTGCGGGTGGAAATTGAAAAGGACGTTGCCGACCTCCTTGTGCAGGGTCTCGGCCGAGACGAACAGGGTCAGAAGATCGAGCGTTTCGAGCCCGCTCTCCTCGCCGAAGAGCGCGAGGTGGATATCGCTCAGCGGGATGGCGCCCACCACCACCTCGGCGCGCAGATGGCCCTTGTCGGTGACCACCGTGGTGGCCCCTTCGGATGATGACATCGAGAGCACCGTTTCGTTCATCCTGAACACGACGCCGCGCGCTTCCAGTGTCTCTCTGACCGCATCGAACAGCGGCGCATAGCCCGCCCGCGGCCGGATCCGAAGCGGCTTCGGCGGGGCGATGCGGTAGGATTTCTTCCGCAGGGCCGACCAGGCCCCCTTCACCAGCTTGCCGGGATCGGTCGCCTTGTGGATGAACTTCATGCGGTGATCGTAGAATTCCTCGTCGATCTCGCTCGGTTCGAGCCCGTTGAAGCGCCGCGTGTAGTCTCTCAGGCCGGTGCCCGTGAAGAACGGATCGCCGAGCCGTGCCACGCAGGCGCCCTCGAGGGTGCCGTCGCGCCGCTTGGTGGCCCGCGCCCATGCCATGCCTGCCACGGCCTTCGCGAGCTGGAGACGGGGCCATTTCAGCAGGTCGCGCGGCTCGATCGGATAATGCCGCAGCTTGCCGTCCGGGATGATCCGGCGCTGCACACGCTTCACCTGCGGGCACTGCTCGCGGAGCCCGGGGGCGAGATTGAAGAGCTGCGCGGTCTCTTCGTAGAAGATGCTGCCGACGTCATAGGTGTAGGGGCCGATCTCGATCGCGCGATGGGTGCCGCCAAGCCGCTCGCTGGCTTCCAGAACCGTGACGGCGAAGCCCCGGCTCGAGAGATGATCTGCCGCCGCGAGCCCGGCGATGCCGCCGCCGAGAACCAGAGCTTCACAGGAGGTGCCGCGATCGGGCTCAGGGGTGATCGTGGCCAATTCCAAACTCATTTTTGTCTCCAAATGGAACGCGTGGACAGATTCGCCTGCCCAACCCGAAATACGTGTAAACCGTGTCCGATCAACCGCGTCCTGTCTGCCCGACGTTATGTGGCTCAGGGTGACAATGCGACAGGTTTCGGCGCATTGATAGGAAATTGCGGGACGCGGGAAAGCCGGATGGTCACTCGTTCAGCACAGCGGGCGCTTTCGATGGGACCGGGCCTGAAAAGCTGTTGCTGCCCCCCGGTCGAGCGGGCATTCTGCCGCGGAACAATGATGATATTCCGCCCTTCTTGCACTTAAATTTTGAGGCGACTTTGAAAATTTCGAAGACCTACGGCTACGGGCCGGCCGACGAGCGCGACATGGTCGTCAGCGGGACTGCCGGGCATGACGGGATCGAGTTCGGCCGCTTATTCCAGGCGATCTGGCAGATGAAATGGCTGATCATCGGCTCGACCTTCCTCTTCGCGGCGCTCTTCTTTGTCATGATGAGCCGGATCGAGCCGCAATATACCGCCAGGGCCAGCGTCATGCTGGATCCCCGCTCGGTGCAGGTCCTGTCCTCCGACAATGTCGTGTCGGATCTCAATCTGAACAATCCGGTGCTCGACACCGAGGTCGCCGTGCTGCGCTCCAACGTGCTGCTCGAAGAGGTTGTCCGCGCCGTCGGCGTCGACGAGATGGCTCCCCTGGATCCGGCGAATGCCGAGCCGTCGCTGATCGCGCGGCAGGTCGGGTGGCTGAAGGGGCTGCTGTCGCCGTCACGCGGTGGCAACGAGGCCCCGGCAGGGCAGGCCGCCCCGGGGCTCTCGCCGGAGGAGCGCCAGCTGCGTCGCCTCGTCGGGGCGCTGCGCCGGTCGATGACGGTCTGGCGCGAAGGGCAATCCTACCTGATTTCGCTCACCGTCGAGACGCCGGACCCGGCGCTCTCCACCACCATCGCGAACCAGGTCGTGGAATCCTACATCGCCCAGCAGATCACGATGCGGACGGATGTCGTGCGCAACGCGACGACCTTCCTTGAAGAGCGCGTGCAGGGCATGCGGGCCGCGGTGGAAGAGGCCGAGTCCCGGATCGAGGATTTCCGCTCCAACCAGCTCGAACAGGCCGGCATCTCCAGCGAGACGGTTTCGCAGCAGATGCTCGAACTCGGGACCCAACTCGCCCTTGCGCAGGCAGATCTCGCGCAGGTGCGCGCGCGCTACGACCGTATCAGCTCGGTGATCGAGCGTGACGGCATCCAGCGCGCCGCCGAACTCCTGACATCGCCCTTCGTGCTGTCACTGCGGCAGCAGCTTTCCGAGGCCGGCCGCGAAGAGGCCGAACTGGCGACCCGCTACAGCCCGGATTACGAGGAGCGCGTCGAGGTGCGGGCCGAGATCGCCCGTCTCGAAGAGGATCTCGCCAGCGAGGTGCGCCAGATCGTGGCGACGCTCGCCAACGATGCCGAGGTCGCCGAGATCCGGGTGCAGTCGATCCGCAGCAGCCTGCAGGAGATGGAGAGCCGGTCGGCGGAGCTGTCGCGCGCCAGCCTCGAGCTGCGCCAGCTCGAGCGCGAGGCCGAGGCCGTGCGCGAGAATTATCAGGCCATGCTGATCCGCCTGAGCGAGACCCGTTCGACGGAACAGCTGCAGCGCGCGGATGCGCGGCAGGTGGAGCGGGCGGTGATCCCGGGCGCCCCCTCGTCGCCCCGCGTCATGCTCTTCACGGTGTTCGGCGCGACGCTCGGCTTCGCGATCGGCCTGCTTGCGACCTTCCTGATCTTCCTGAGCCGGTCCGGTTTCGGTACCGCGAAGGAGGTCGAGGAAGATCTCGGTCTGCCGGTGCTGACCACTCTGCTCAAGCAGAAATGGAAGACGCCGCAGGAGATGCTTCAGAAGCTGCGCGATGCTCCCTACCAACCGTTTGCGGAACGCCTGCGCCAGCTCCGGATGATGCTGGTCATGCGGCGGCAGGACAAGGACAAGGGGGTCGCGATCTTGCTGACCTCCTCCGTGGCCGGCGAGAGCAAGACCTCGACCGCCCTGGCCCTGGCGCATCTCGAGGCGCTCGCGAAGCGGCGCTGCGTGGTGCTCGATTTCGACCTGCGGCGCTCGCATCTCAAAAAATCGCTCGGCTACGAGGCGAAGTCGGACCTGGCGGGCGTGCTTCTCGAAGGCCGCCCGGTGAGCGAGGCGATCTACAGCGTTCCCGATCTCGGCTTCGATCTCGTCAGCCTGCGCGAGCCGCTTCCGCAGCTCGTGGATCTTGCCGACCACGATCACCTGCGCAAGCTGTTCGACGATCTGAAAGCGCGCTACGACACGGTTCTGGTCGACACGGCGCCGCTTCTGCTGGTCGCCGATACGCTGCGACTGGCCTCGCTGGCCGACCTCACACTGCTGCTGGTGCGCCAGAAGGAGACCAAGCGCAGCGCGGTCGCGGATTCTGCGCGCAGCCTCGAAGAGATGGGCGCGCGCCAGATCTCCGTGGTGATGACGATGGCAGACCCGCGCCAGGAGCAGGACAGCTACGGCTACTACGGATAAGGCGAGCGGCGCGCTGCGCCCGAGCACCTGAAAATCTGCTGAAACCTCTTAAAAGCGCCTGCCTGGCATCCGCTGCCCGGCAGGCGTTTTGCGTTGGCGCGAGGAGTGAGATCGGCCAGCGGTGGGGCCGCGGCTGCCGCGTCGCTCAAGCGTCTTTCGACGCGTCGGATCGCGCTTCTGCCTGTTTCATAATCATCCCTCTCAAGTGCGGTGCATTGTTGGTGCACAAATAAGGCGATGGCATGGCAGCGTTAACTTTTTGGCAACTTTCCGCCACATTTCCCGTACCTCCGTTTTCGGCGGCGCTGCCGCAAACCAAGTTTTTTCTATAGTATCAGGAGGATACGTATATGCCCATCATTGGTGAAGCCGGGATCGTAGCAGACTCTCTCAACGGCGGCGATGAGAGCGAAGAGATCATCGGACTCAATGGTTCGGACACGATTGCCGGCAATGGCGGCGACGATACGATCCTTGGCGGCGGCGGCTCGGATGTCCTGCTCGGCGGCCAGGGCGCTGACGTGGTTCGTGGCGGAACCGGCCGGGACACGGTCTTCGGCGGTCAGGGCGACGACTACGTCACCGGCGACGCTGGTGCCGACGTTCTCTCGGGCGATCTTGGCGCGGACACCCTCGTCGGCGGAAGCGGCGACGACACCTTCGTCTTTAAGGCCGCAACCGCGGATGCGGTCGATGTCGTGGCCGATTTCTCGGATGGCGACAGCCTGCTCGTGGAAGGCTTCTCGGAAGTCACCTTCTCCGACGACGGCACCGATGTGACCATCTATGGTGACGGCGTCGCCATCGCGGTGCTCGAGGATGCCGTCGCCAGTTTCGACGCCTCCGACATCATTCTGGGCTGAGCCCGGTCCGACACTGCGCAGGGCGAGCGAGCCCTGCGCACCTTTTGATCCCCGACATCGTCTCTTCAAAACGGCTCGTGCCGCGCAAGGCGCCCGCCTGCGCAAAGGGCGATCACGAGCGGTCTTTCGCGCCGACTGGACGCAGGCCTCCCCGGCAGCGCCGCATCGCGAGGCAGTCCCGATTTGGGAGGCCCTCGTGCCTGAGAACCCTGATTTGTGAAGGAGATGAGGCAAAGCCGCCCATCGCTCCGGCATTGTTCACGCGGCGACCTCGCAACACTTAATGTCTGGTGATCGCCCCCACTCAGCTTTAGGCTGACAGCAGAGATTTATTGGACGATCGTCCCAACAGGAACGCGTTCGCGCTCCGGACGGAAGAAAGTGGAGTTTCATGAAGCAGATTACCCCTGTCATCCTTTGCGGTGGCTCCGGCACCCGCCTTTGGCCCGTGTCCCGCAAGAGCTTTCCGAAGCAGTTTGCCAGCCTTCTGGAAGAAGAAAGCCTGTTTCAGAAAACGGCACGTCGCCTTGGCGGCTCCACCCGGTTTGCCAAGCCGATCACGGTCACGAACTCCGACTTCCGCTTTGTCGTCACCGAACAGCTGACCGGCGTCGGCATCGATCCTGGCGCTATCCTGATCGAGCCCGAGGGGCGCAACACTGCTCCTGCCGTTCTTGCCGCGGCGCTGCATCTGCACGCGCAGGATCCCGAGGCGACGATGCTCGTGGCGCCGGCCGACCACGAAATCCCTGACGCCGATGCCTTCCGCGCGGCGGTTGAAACCGGCATGGCCGCCGCCGAGAAAGGCAAGCTCGTGCTGTTCGGGATCCGCCCCGACCGGCCGGAAACCGGCTATGGCTATCTCGAGCTCGATGGCGCCGAAGGCGACACCGTCGCGCTGAAGCGCTTCGTCGAAAAGCCGGATGCCGCGACCGCCGCGCAGATGCTCGAGAGCGGCAACTATCTCTGGAATGCCGGAATCTTCCTGTTCCGCGTGAAGGATATTCTCGCCGCCTTCGATACTTACGCGAGCCAGCTCGTTGCTCCGGTGACGGCTGCGGTCAACGACGCGGAGTCGGATCTGGGCTTCCTGCGGCTCTCGCCCGAGCCGTGGTCGAAGGCAGAGGACATCTCGATCGATTACGCGGTCATGGAAAAGGCTGCCGACCTTGCGGTCGTGCCCTACGATGCCGGCTGGTCCGATCTCGGTGGCTGGGACGCGATCTGGCGCGAGGCTGGGCCGGACGAGAGCGGCAACGTGACCCACGGCACCGCGACGGCGATCGACTGCAAGGACTCGCTTCTGCGCTCCGATAGCGAGACCGTGGAAGTGGTCGGCATCGGGCTCGACGACATGATCGCCGTGGCGATGAACGACGCTGTTCTGGTGGCGCCCAAGGATCGGGCGCAGGACGTCAAGCTCGCGGTCAACGCCCTGAAGAAGAAGGGCGCCAAGCAGGCGGTCGAATTCCCGAAGGATCGGCGCCCCTGGGGATGGTTCGAGAGCCTTGTCGTCGGCTCGCGTTTCCAGGTGAAGCGCATCGTCGTGCATCCCGGGGCGTCGCTGTCGCTGCAGAGCCATTTCCACCGCTCCGAACACTGGATCGTGGTCGAGGGCACCGCGAAGGTCACCTGCGACGACACCGTCAAGCTGGTGACCGAGAACGAGTCGATCTACATCCCGCTCGGCGCCGTTCACCGGATGGAGAACCCGGGCAAGGTGCCGATGGTGCTGATCGAGGTTCAGACCGGGTCCTATGTCGGTGAAGACGACATCGTGCGCTACGAGGATGTCTATTCCCGCGGCCAGGGGGCGAAGGGCTGAGCGCCCTTCCTTCCCGCGCAACTGACTGAAGGACCAAGGAAAATGGCACCGAAATTCGGCACCAGCGGCCTGCGTGGTCTGGTGACAGAGCTGACGCCCGAGCTGGTCGCGGACCATGTCCGCGCTTTCATCGCGGCCTGTGACATCGGCAATGGCCTCTGCCTCGGGCGCGATCTGCGCCCGTCGAGCCCGCGCATCGCCGCCGACATCGCGGCGGCGGCGCGCGCCGAGGGCATCCGCGTCATCGATTGCGGCGAGCTGCCGACGCCGGCGTTGGCGCTGGCGGCGCAGGAGGTCGGCGCCGGGGCCATCATGGTGACCGGCAGCCACATCCCCGCCGATCGCAACGGGCTCAAGTTCTACTCCCGCACCGGCGAGATCACCAAGACCGACGAGGTCGCGATCAACTGCGCGCTCGGGCGTGAACCGGGCACGGCCGAAAGCGAGATGGCTGAGGACGAGGACGCCGCCGCGCGCTTCGTCGAGCGCTATATCAGCGCCTGCGGGGCGAGCGCCCTTCAGGGGCGGAAGATCGGGCTCTACGCGCATTCGGCCGTCGGGCGCGACGATCTCGCCGCGATCCTTCGGGGGCTCGGCGCCGACGTGGTCGAATATGGCCGCTCCGAGACCTTCATCCCCGTCGACACCGAGGCCGTCGATCCCGACACCCGCGCGCAGATCGCGGCCTGGGTGACGGCAGATGGGCTCGACGCGCTGGTCTCCACCGATGGTGACAGCGACAGGCCACTGCTGGCCGACGAGACCGGCACCATCGTGCCCGGCGACGTCATGGGCCAGATCACCGCCGAGATGCTCGGTGCCGAGACGGTGGTCACGCCGATCTCGTCGAATTCCGGCGTGCAGAAGAAGAGCTTCGGCGCGGTGCGCCTGACCCGCATCGGCTCGCCCTTCGTGATCGCCGGCATGGAAGAGGCCGGCGGCGAGGTGGTGGGCTACGAGGCCAATGGCGGCTTCCTGCTCGGTTTCGAGGCACAGGGGCCGGCGGGCGCGCTCGCGCCGCTGCCGACCCGCGATTGCATGCTGCCGCTGATCATGACGCTGATCGCCGCGGGCGACGGCTCGGTTTCGGCGCGGGTGGCAAAGGAGCCGCCCGTGGTCACCATGGCCGACCGTCTGCAGGAGGTTCCGCAGGAGCGCTCGCAGCCCTTCGTGGCGCAGCTCGCCGACGGCGCCGAGGCGCGGGCGGCGTTTCTCTCCAAACTCGGCGGATCGGAGGCTGCGACGGATCTGACCGACGGCGTCCGGATGACGCTTGAAGATGGCCGCATCGTGCATGTCCGCCCCTCCGGCAATGCGCCCGAGCTGCGGCTCTATGTCGAGGCCAGCGACAAGGCCGGGGCAGAGGCGCTGATGGGCGCGGGGCTCGCCGCATTGCGCGCGGCGGTCGCCTGAGCGTCGGAACAGCGTCGCGCGCTCTGCCCGTAGAGCCAACACGGGCAGAGCGTCGGCACTCCGGAGGGCAAGAGACCCGAAAGCTTGCCATTCTGCGCAAGAAACGGGCTTTGCGCCGCGCGGGGCCGCGCATTTGAACAGCACCTGACAGATTGCCGACCGGTGGCCGCTGCACGCGGAACCAAAGCGCTTCGCAGCGGTTTTCGGAATGGATCATCCGAAGGCCAGAATGGTCCGGCCACCTGCGTCGCCAAGCACTGAGAGTTCTGTCTTGCGGTATCGTCATCCTGACACGGTCCTGTCCCGCGCATGCGCCGCGCCCCGGCGGTGCTTTCGCTCTTCCGCACGATCACGCCCGCATAGGCTTCGATCCGCGTACCGCGCCGGCGGTCCCGGCGCCGCTGCCGAGACCCGGCAGGCCGCGATCCGATGAGCGATACACCGCGCTGGGGCGCGCATCCGATCGGCGAGGGCCGGTGGCGTTTCGGGCTCTGGGCCCCGACGGCAGAACAGGTGTCTGTACAGCTCGGGCAACAGGATATTCCCCTGCGCTCGGATTCCCGCGGGTTCTGGAGCGGCCAGGCGCTGGCGCAAGATGGCATGACCTACCGTTTCCGGGTCGACGGCGCCGAGATCCCGGACCCGGCATCGCGTGCCCAGCCCGAAGGTGTCGACGGCCCGTCCCGCCTCGTCGATCCGTCGCGCTATCGCTGGCAGGGCAGCTGGGCCGGACGCCCGCTCGAAGAGGCGGTGATCTTCGAGCTGCATGTCGGTGCCTTCACCCCCGAAGGCACCTTCGCGGCGGCCGCCCGCCGTCTCCCTGATCTCTCGGAGCTTGGCGTCACCGCGATCCAGCTCATGCCCCTGTCGCAGTTCTCCGGCCAGCGGGGCTGGGGCTATGACGGTGTCTTGATCCGCGCGCCCCATGCCGCCTACGGTACGCCCGACGATCTGCGCGATTTTGTGGCCCGGGCACAAAGCCTTGGAATGATGGTATTTCTCGATCTGGTTATGAACCATTTCGGCCCGTTCGGAAACCTGATCCCGAGCTACGCGCCCGACTTCTTCAACCAGCGCCCGACCCCTTGGGGCGACGGCATCGCCTTCGAGCGCCCCGAGGTTGCCGCGTTCTTCCGCGATGCGGCGCTTGGCTGGCTGCAGGACTACCGGCTCGACGGCTTCCGCTTCGATGCGGTGCACGAGATCCGCGACGGTCAGGATCAGCGCTTCATGCGTACTCTTGCCGCCGAGCTGCGCGCGCTCGAGCTTGGCCGCCCGATCCACCTGATCTGCGAGGATGAGCGCAACCTGCCCGACCTGCGCGAAGCCGGGTTCGATGCCGAGTGGAACGACGATTGGCACAATGCGATGCATGTCGCCGTGACCGGCGAGACCCACGGCTATTACAGCCGCTTCGCCGCCGATCCGTTTGCCGATGTCGCCCATGCCCTGAGCCACGGCCAGGTCGATGAGGGTCAGCCCCACGCCGAGGGGCCGCGCGGCGCGCCGGCGGCGCATCTGCCCTGGACCGCCTTCATCAACGCCAACCAGACCCATGACCAGATCGGCAACCGCGCGCTTGGCGAGCGGCTGATCGCGCTGATCGGCGAAGAGCCCGCGCGGGTGCTGCACGCGGCGCTGCTGCTCATGCCCTTCCTGCCGATGCTCTTCATGGGCGAGGAGGAGGGCAGCGATGCGCCCTTCCTGTTCTTCTGCGATCCGCCCGACGAGGCCGGTCGCGCTGCGGTGCGCGAGGGGCGCAGCGCCGAGCTGACCCGCATCGGCTATGATCTCTCCGGCATGCCCGACCCGACGGGCGAGGCGGCACTTGCGGTCTCTCGTCCCTATCCCTCAGCCGATGCCGCCCGCGCCGAAGGCTGGCGCGCGCTGACCCGCGAGCTCATTGCCCTGCGCCGCCGCAAGATCGTGCCACTGCTCAAATCCGGCAAGACCGGGCTCGGAGAGGTCCGGCGCCACGGCCCCAAGGCCTACGCGGTGAGCTGGCCCTTCGCGGCCGGCGAGATCCGCATGCTGCTGTCGCTCGGCGCGCCGGCCGCCGGTGCCGCCTCGCTCGCAGCGCCGGATGTCAGCCTCAACGATCCGACCCGCGATCCCTTTGCCATCGAAGTGGAGATCACCTCGTGAGACCTCTCATCGCGACCTACCGCCTGCAGCTCCGGCAAGGCGTCGATTTCGACCGGGCCATCGCGCTGCTGCCCTACATCGCGGGGCTCGGGGTCAGCCATGTCTACCTCTCGCCGATCTTCACCGCCGAGAGTGGGTCGACCCACGGCTATGACGTCGCCGATCCGGCCGAGATCGACCCGGTGCTGGGTGGCCGCGCGGGGTATGAGCGCTTCGCCCGGGTTGCGCATCGGCACCAGCTCGGCATCATCCTCGACCTGGTGCCAAACCACACGGTTCTCAGCGTCGAGAACCCGTGGCTTCTCGATGCGCTGACCCACGGCGCCGACAGCCGCTTCGCGCGCTATTTCGATATCGACTGGCAGCAGGGGCTGATCCTGCCGATCCTGCCGGAACCGCTCGACGAGATGCTCGCGGCCGGGTCCTTCGAGATCGACCCCGAGGCCGCTCGCGTGAGCTGGGAGGGCGGCTGGCTGCCGCTGGCGCCGGGCACAGCGGAGGCGGGCGAGGTCGCCGCGATCTTCGATCGCCAGCACTGGCACCTGCGCCACTGGGTGCGCGAGCGGCGGAGGCTCTCGCAC
The DNA here is from genome assembly GCF_019801965.1 of Salipiger bermudensis. GTDB lineage: Bacteria > Pseudomonadota > Alphaproteobacteria > Rhodobacterales > Rhodobacteraceae > Salipiger > Salipiger bermudensis_A. The sequence continues at coordinate 52,381 of NZ_JAHVIA010000006.1, read as the reverse complement.
CGGCGCTTCTTCAACATCACCAGCCTGATCGGCATGCGCGTCGAGGAGCGCGCGGTGTTCGACGCCATGATGGCGCTGCCGCTCGAGCTCGTGCGCGAGGGGCTCGCGGATGGGCTGCGCATCGATCATATCGACGGGCTCGCCGACCCGGCGGGTTACCTCGGCTGGCTGCGAGACGAGCTCGGGACCGATGTGCCGGTCTGGGTCGAGAAGATCCTGACCGGCGACGAGGCGATGCCGGCCTGGCCGATCGAGGGCACCACGGGCTACGAGGCCAATGACCGGATCACCCGGCTCTTGCTCGATGAAGACGGCATGGAGCGGCTCGACGGCATGTGGCGGGGCGCAACCGGCACGCATCACGATTACGAGGAAGCCTGCTGCGCGGCGCGGCACCAGATCCTGTCGGAGGATCTGGCCGCGGAACTCGGCGAGATGACCCGCCGTGGCGTCACGGCGCTCGAAGAGGCCGGTCGGCCCTCGGATCCCGACACCGTGCGCGAGGCCCTGCGCGCCATGCTCGTCGCCTTCCCGCGCTACCGCAGCTATATCGATGCGGACGGCCCGAGCGGCGAAGACGCGGCATTGCTCGACACCATGGTTTGCGACGCCGCCGCCGGTCTTTCCGACCGTACCGTGCTCGATCACCTTCACGCGGTGCTGCTCGAGCCGGCGGGCCCGGAGGGCAGGGGGCTGGTGCGGCGTTTCCAGCAGGTCACCGGCGCGGTCGTGGCGAAGGCGCAGGAAGATACGGCCTTTTATCGCCAGACCCGGTGTCTCGCCGAGGCCGAGGTCGGCTCCGAGCCGGATGCGCCGCCGCTGTCGCCGGAGGCGTTCGAGGCGTGGAGCGCCGAGCGGCTGACGCAGTGGCCCGACGCCATGACGCTGGGCTCGAGCCATGACACAAAGCGCGCCGAGGATGCGCGGGCGCGGCTGATCGCGCTCACCCATCTGCCGGACAGTGCCGCGGCGCTCTGGCAGCAGGCCGAGGCGCTCGATGCGCCGCACCCGCCGGATGACTCGTCACGCTGGTATATCCTGCAATCGGCGCTGGCCCTCTGGGAGCCGCAGCGCGACGATCTCGAGGAGCGGCTGTCCGCGCATCTGCAGAAGGCGCTGCGCGAGGCGAAGGAGCTCACAGACTGGCACGTGCCCGACGAGGAGGCGGAAGCGCAGGCGGCGGCGTTTGCGACGGCGCTTCTGGCCGATTGGCGCCGGGCCGAACCCGCCGCGCTGCGCGATCTAGTGGCGCTAGGCGAGCGGCTGTCGCTGGTCCAGCTGGCACTGCGCTGCATGGTGCCGGGCGTGCCCGACATCTACCAGGGCAGCGAGACGGGGACCTTCGCGCTCACCGATCCCGACAACCGTGCGCCGCTCGATCCCGCAGCGCCGGTGAGCGCCTTCGGGGCGCGCAAGATGGCGCTGCTCGACGATCTGCTGACGCTGCGCCGGCAGCACCGCGATGTCTTCGCGCGCGGCGAGTGCCGGATCGAGCGGGATGGGTCGGCGCTGCGCCTGGTGCGCAGCCTCTCTGGACGCGAGGTGGCGCTGCGCTTCACCACCGATGCGGCGACCCTGCCGAAGCTCGAGGCGCCTCGGATCTGAGGCCGGGTCGGGGCGCGGGCTGAGCGCCCCGACCGGCGCGCTCAGGCGCCGAAGATCATGCCGCCGTTGACGTGGATGGTCTGGCCGGTGATGAACGAGCCGTCACGCGAGGCGAGGAAGACATAGGCTGGCCCGAGCTCGCGCGGCTGTCCGACGCGCCCGATCGGTGCTGCCATGTTCTTCAGGATGTCCTCGTCGAAATCCTCGAACACCGACTGGATGTCGGTGGCCACCGGCCCCGGGGCGACCTCGTTGACGCGGATGCCGCGGTCCATCACCTGCTTGGCCAGCGACCGGGTGAAGGTGGTGATGGCGCCCTTGGTGGCGGAATAGGGCAGCAGCGCGTCATTGCCGACAAAGGCGTTGATCGAGGTGGTGTTCACGATCGCGCCGCCCTCCTGCATATGCGCCAGCGCGGCGCGCGAGAGGAAGAAGATGCCGCCCATGTTGACGTCGAAATGCGCCCGCCAGTCCTCGTCGCTGACCTCGTCGAGCGAGTGGTAGGGCTTCTGGAAACCGGCATTGTTGACCAGCACGTCGATGCCGCCCCAAGCCTCGACGAGCCGCGCCACCGCCGCGTCGCAGTCGGCGCTGGTGCCGGTGTCGCACTGGATCACCAGCGCCTCGGTCCCTTCGGCTTCGATCCCCTTGCGGGTCTCTTCCGCCTTGTCCTCGGCGGAGTGGTAGAGGATCGCGACCCTGGCGCCCTCGCGCGCCATGTGAAGCGCCACGGCGCGGCCGATGCCGCTGTCGCCGCCGGAGATCAGGACGCGCTTGCCGACGAGCTTGCCGGCGCCGGTATAGCCGTCATCGATGTATTCCGGTTCGGGCAGGTGGGAGATGTTTCCGTCTTTCATGGGATCGTCCTTTCGCGGGAGGATCGTGGGAAGATCAGGTGTTGATCGCGGCCACGGCGCCACCGTCGGCGCGCCAGGCCGAGCCGTTGGTGAAGCTGGCACGGTCGGAGCAGAGCAGGGCGGCCACGGCGGCAACCTCGTCGGCCTGTCCGCGGCGCTTGAGCGAGAGATAGGGGCGCTCTTCGTCGAGGAAGCTCTCCACCGCCTCGTTCATCGAGACGCCAAGCGCCTCGGCGCGCTTTTCCATCATGCCGTCGGTCATCGGGCTCTCAATGAAGGCCGGCATCACCGCGTTGACCAGGACGCCCTTCGGCCCGTAGGGCAGCGACAGCGCCTTGGTGTAGCTCAGCAGAGCCGCCTTCGAGGCGTTGTAGACCGCCTCGTCGGGATAGGGCTGCACGGCATTCTCGGAAACCGTGAAGACCACACGCCCCCAGCCCTTGGAGACCATGCCCGGCACCAGGGCCTTGGTCATCCGCACCGCAGACATGAAATTGGTGTTCCAGCACTCGAACCAGTCGTCATAGGCCATCTCGAGCGGATCGCCCTTGGCGCCGGTGATCCCGGCCATGTGCACGAGGATGTCGGCACTGCCGTGATCCGCGATCCGCGAGGCAAGCGCGGCCACCTCGCCGTCCTTGGTGAGATCGGCGGCGGAATGACCGACCACCGCATCCCCGAGCGCGTCGGCCGCCTGCGCGACCGCCTCCTCGGAGGTATCCGTCAGGAAGAGCCGCGCCCCGTCTTCGGCAAGCACCTTGGCGGTGGCCATGCCGATCCCGCCGGCTGCGCCGCTGATCACGGCCAACCGTCCATCAATGTTGAGTTTCATAGCAAGACCTCTTTGTTAGAGGTGCAACCGGCGACAGCCCAAAGGGTTCCGCAAAGACCCCCGCGCAGGGAGGTGCCGGGCGCGATGAGGCGCGGAACTGGTCACTCAATGAGCAGAGGGCGCCGATCCGCGCGCGGGCCGCGCCGGGAGACGCCGGACCCGGCGCGCAAGGGCGCCGCTCGGGGCGCGCGGGTCAGCCAGGAGGGGGCGCCTTGAGCCGTTGCACCTCGGCCACCATCTCGCGGAAGGCGTGCAGCGTCGCGATCTGGCCGTCGCTGAGCTTGGTGCGATCGAGATCGGCCTGCGTGATCAGCACCTCAAGCGCCTCCGACATCCACCCGATCTGGCGCCCGTAGCTGCCGACATCGTCGAGGATCCTGCGCTCTAGCTCCTCGACCGAGGTCGATGTTGATAATGCCGACCTGGCCCTGGTTCTGGAACCAGCCCGACCACATCTGGAAGAGCTGGCTCACCGCGCCCCCGAAGGGCGCCACAATTCGCATTGCCGTCGCATCTTTACTGGCCATCGCATCTCTCCTGCACTGCACCTGTCGCAGCGCAGCATCGGCAGGAAAACCAGTCCAGCGATCCGGCTGTCAGCGGCGGCGCCGTGCCATGCGCCGCCTCTCCTGCAAGCTGTATGACCGCGAGGTGCTCACGCCTCGATCTGGGAGATCATCCGCTCGAGCCGCTCCATCGCAAGCACGCCGTCGCCGATATCGGGCACGTCGCGGCTCTCGCCGCGCAGCACGGCCGCCACGTCCGACAGGAGCGCGGCGTAGCCCTTGTGATCCTCGTTGGCGGCGGCGGTGAAGTTGGGCGTCCAGCTCAGCGTGTCGCAGGCCGGGTCGAGCACCGCGCCGGGATCGTCGGCCTTGAACGGCGGGTCGCGGTAGAGCGCCACATTGATGATGTTGTCGACATGCAGCCGGGCGTGATCGCCCATGATGCGGATCTCCTCCATTGGGGTGCCGCGCGATTGCACCGTGCCCATGACGATATTGCCGATCTTGCCCTGCTCGGTGGTGAAGTTGAGATGCAGCAGCAGCTTGCCCGGCTGCGGCGAGACCGAGCGCACCTGCATGTCGCCGAAATCCTCGCCCGTGAACCACGGGATCAGGTCCATGTAATGCACGCAGTGATGCAGGTAGAAGCCGGTATAGTCGGGCTCGCCCTCGAAATAGGTCGGCGCGGTCATGTAGGCGCCGGTGACGCCCAGCACATCGCCGAACGTGCCGCCTTTGAGCACGTTCATCGCCATGCGGTTGCCGGTGGAATAGCGCTTCATGAAGCCGACCATCACCGGCTTGCCGGCCTTTTCCGACGCCTTGGCGATCTCGAGCGCACCGGCGGCGGTGGCGGCGGGCGGTTTCTCCATGAACACCGGCAGACCCGCCTCGAGCGCCGCCAGCGTTGCCATGCGGTGCAGCTCTGGGCCCACTGCCATGCCGATGGCGTCGAGCCCCGGCGTCTTGATCATCTCGCGGAAATCATCGTGCAGCGCGGTGACGCCGTATTCCGCCGCCGTTTTCTTCAGCGCCTCTCCGTCGCGGTCGCAAAGTGCGGCGATGCGGATGTCGTTGCGCCCGAGCTGCGGCAGCAGCATCTGGCGTGCGTGGCGGCCGCAGCCGATCCAGCCGATATTGATCATTGGTCAACCTCCGCGAGCGTGAGGGCGTTTCGGATGACACCGAGCCCGGCCATGAGCTTTTCGCTCTCGTCCTCGCGCGGCGCGCGCCAATGGGCGATGGGCAGCGCAACGCGGTCGTCGGCGCGGCGGAACGGCTCGAGCGAGATCGGCCCGGTGTAGCCCACCTGCGCCAGCGCGCGCATCACCGCCGTCCAGTCGATATGGCCGGTGCCGGGATGGCCGCGATGGTTCTCGTTGGCCTGGAAATGCACGATCCGGTCGCCCGCCATGCGTATGGCATCGGGGATCGAACGCTCCTCCATGTTCATGTGGAAGGTGTCGAGCATCAGCTTGAAGGCCGGGTTGTCGACCGCGTCGACAACCTCGCAGGCCTGCCTTGTGGTCGAGAGGATATCGGTCTCGAACCGGTTCAGCGCCTCGACCGCAAAGGTCACGCCGGCGGCCTCGGCCTGCGGCGCGATTGTCTGGAAGGCCGAAATCGTGCGCTCGGCCCGGGCGGCGATCTCGTCGTCGCTGCGCGGCACCGGCGGGCGCCCGGCGAACACCATGGGCTCGCCATAGAGCGGCCCGCCGACGATGCCACCACCGAGCTCGGCGGCGACGTCGATGCAGAGCTTGAGGTAGTCCATGCCGCCCTGCCGGTTGGCCGCGTCATCGGAGGCGATCGAGCGCTGCTGGTTCACGCGGGCGGCCAGCACGGTGAAGATGCCGGCGTCCTCTGCAGCCTTTTTCACGTCGGCAATGCTGAGGTCGTCCTCTGGTTCGGGCACCAGAAGCTCGACGAAGTCGAAGCCGAGATCGGCGGCCTTCTGGAAATAGTGCAGATCCTTGCCGGCGAAGGGCCGGATGAACTGCATGGAGATGATGCCGATGGGGTTTTTCACGGGTGTTGTCCTTTCCGTCAGCCCTTGACCGCGCCTTGCGTGAGGCCGGAGATCAGGCGTTTCTGCACCAGCAGGAAGAGCACGGTGGCGGGGAGCGCGCCGACGATGCCGCCGGCGGTGAGCAGGCCCCACTGCACCTCGTACTCGCCGATCAGCGTCTGCACGGCGACGGTGATGGTGCGCACGTTGCGGCCGCCGAGCGTGAGGGCGTAGAGATACTCGTTCCAGGAGGTGATGAAGATGTAGATGCCGGTGGCGATGATGCCGGGCAGGCAGAGCGGGAGCACCACCCGGCGCAGCGCCTGCATCCGCGTGCAGCCGTCGGTCATCGCCGCCTCGTCGAGCGAGCGCGGGATGCCGTTCATGTAGCTGACCATCATCCAGATCGAGAACGGGATCGCCACGGTCGAGTTGGCGATGATCAGCGCGATATGGGTGTCGAGCAGCCCCAGCACCCGCATCAGCACGAAGAGCGGCAGGATCAGCAGCACCAGCGGGAACATGTTGATGAGCAGGAATTGCAGCATCAGGATCCGCTTGCCCTTGAAGTTGAAGCGCGAGAACGAATAGGCCGCCGTGACGCTGAGCGAGAGGCCCACGATCACCGTGCCGCCGGCGACGATGAAGCTGTCGAGCAGGTTCTCGGCGAAGCCCACGGTGCGGAACAGGCGGGTGTAGTTCTCGATGGTGGCGTTGAGCAGCGACGGCCCTTCGGTGAAGAGCGTGCTCTCGTCGCTGATCGAGGTGATGAACATCCACAGGTAAGGCCCGAGCGTGAAGACCAGGATCGCCGCCATCGGCAGGTCGACCGTGAGGATGCGCTTGGCGGTGGAGGGCTTGTGCAGGGCCATCAGGACACCGCCTTTCCGGTGCGCTTGAGGTAGAAGACCACGACCACCATCAAGAGCAGGGTGAAGAGCACGGCGATGGCCGAGCCGTAGCCGAAATCGAGATTGGTCCGGGCCTTGATGAAGGCGTAGAGCGGCAGCGTGTGGGTGGCATAGCCGGGGCCGCCGCCGGTCATCACGAAGATGACGTCGAAGCTGTTGGCGACCCAGATCATCCGCAGCAGCACGGCGGTCATCATCACGCCGGAGATGCCGGGCAGGGTGATGTGCCAGAACTGCCGCCAGGCCGAGGCGCCGTCGATCGAGGCGGCCTCGTAGTAGCTCTGCGGGATCGACTGCAGGCCTGCGAGGATCATCACCGCGAAGAACGGGAAGCCCTGCCAGGTCAGCGTGAGGATGATCGAGGCCAGGGCCGTGTCGGGATCGGCGAGCCACGGGATCGCCTGCTGGATCAGCCCCATGCGCAGCAGGAACTCGTTGGCGATGCCGTAATTGCTGTCATAGATCCAAACCCACATCAGCGCGATCACCACCGAAGGCAGCGCCCACGGGATGATGATCAGCGCCCGGGCAACGGGGCGCCACGGGAAGTCCTGGTTGAGCAGCAGCGCGGTCACCAGCCCCAGCAGAAGCTGCGCCGGGATCGTGGTGCACATCCAGACGATGGTGTGCTTGAGCGAGATCCAGAACACCTCGTCATTGAGCGCCGCCTTGAAGTTGTCGAGCCCCACCCAGGTAAAATCGTTGGGGCGGAAGAGGACGTATTCGTGCAGGCTCATCCACGCGGTCTGCAGCATCGGGAAGAACACGATGGCAAGGGTGACGAGCACCGCCGGGGTGAGCATCGCGTAGGGCAGCACCTGGCGGCCCAGCGAGGCGCGTTGCTTAGGTGTCTCGGAGACATGGGTCATGGTCGCGTCCGTCATGGGGCACGGGGCTTTCGGCTTGGGGAGCAGGGGTCTCCGGGCGCCGCCTTGGGGCGCCCGGATCGGGGAGAGCGCGCTTACTCGGCGAAGAGCTCTTCGATCTTGGCGTTCATCTCGGCCGGCTCGATATCGCCGGTCAGAACGCGCTGCATGTTGGTGGGCCAGGCGGTGTTGACGAAGTCTGCCGTGGCCGAGCTGTTGGGCAGCATCTCGGCGAAGGGCAGGCTGTCGACCGTGGCCTGAACGAAGCGCTGCGGGTGCAGCGTCCAGCTCTCGCTGTCGGCCTTCACCACGGGCAGCTGGCCGGTGGCCTCGTTGAACATGGTGTTGTTGCCTTCCGACGACAGGAAGGTGATCCACTTCCACGCTGCTTCCGGATCTTCCGCCGAGGACAGCACCGCGGTGCTCTCGTCGCCGAAGGCCGTCCAGTGGCCGCCGCCGCATTCCGGCACCGGCGCCGCCGAGACGTTGTCGCCAAGCGCCTCGACCATGCCGTTGGCCGAGCCGATATGGTGGATGGTCATCGCGGTCTTGCCGGCCTTGAAGGCGCCGATGATCTCCTGGAAGCCGTCATTGGGGGCCGAGGGCGGGAAGACGCCGTCTTGCTGGAACAGGTCGGCGACGAACTGCGTGCCGGCAACGCCCGCCTCGGAGGTGAGCCCCTCGGTGAGGCTCACGCCCTCGGCGCCGAGCGTGAAGGTCGCCCAATGGTCATGGCCGCCCTTGGCGCCGCGGAAGCCGAAGCCGTAGACATCGGTCTGGCCGTCGCCATCGGTGTCGCGGGTCAGCGCCTTGGCGGTCTCGCGGAATTCCTCGCAGGTGGTCGGCACCGAGAGGCCCAGCTCCTCGAACATGTCGGGGCGGTAGTAGAGATACAGCACCACGTATTGCACCGGCAGGTAGTATTGCTTGCCATCCGGGCCCTTGGTGAGCTCGATCAGGTTGTCCTGCAGGCCGTCGGCGCCGTCCCAGCTGGCGAGCCAGTCATCGATCGGCTGCAGCGCGCCCATCTCGACAAGGCGGGGCTGGGCGAACATCTTTACCATCGCCGCGTCGGGCGCGTTGCCGCCGATCACCGCGGTGTAGAGCTGGTCGTAATAGCTGTTCCACGGGATGTTCTCGGCCTCGACAGTAATGCCGGGATTGGCCTCCTCGAAGGCCGCGACAAGCGCATCCATCGGGTTGTCGGCATTGTCGAAGTGGTACCAGAAGCGCACCGTGCTGTCGGCGCTGGCCATGCCCGCGCAGAGCGCCAGCGTCGAGGCGATCCCTGTCAATGTCTTGAATGTCATAACTTCCTCCCTGTGTGTCCGCCCCTACGGAGCGGTAATCTCGCGAAAGACCTCGCCTGCCCGCGTGAACGCGTCACGCGCCTCCGGCAGGGCGGAGCCCATCTGCATGAAGCCGTGCACGACGCCTTTCACGAGGTCGTAGGCGTCGGCGCGGCCAAGCGCGCGGAGCCGTGCGACCAGCGCCTCGGTGTCCGAGAGCAGCGGGTCGAGCTCGGCGGCATTCAGGTAGAGCGGCGGCAGCGTGCGCAGCTGCGCATCGCTGGCGGCAAGCGGCGCCACGGTGGGCGCGCCGCGCTCGGATGCGGGCGCGTACCAGTCCCAGTAGCGCATCATCTTGGCGCGGGTGAGCCCGGGGCCCTCGGCATTGCGGATGTAGCTCTCGCTCTCGAAATCCGCGCCGTAGACGCCGTAGAACAGCAGCGCGGAGGCCGGCAATTCGCTGCCCTCGTCGATCAGCCGCAGCATCGCCGCGAGCGCGAGGTTGGCGCCGGCGCTGTCGCCGCCGATGCTCCAGCGGCGGCTCGGGTCGCGGGCCTGCCAAGCGCGCAGGATGTCGTCGAGCCCGGCGGGATAACCTTGCTCCGGGGCGAGGCGGTAATCCACCGTGAGCACCGGGCAGGCGCAGGCTTCGGCAATGCGCCGCGCCGCGCCCTCATGGGTCATCGGCGAGCAGAGCGCCCAGCCTCCGCCATGCACGTGCAGGATCGCCTCGGTGCCGGTGTCGTTCGCGGGCACCACCCAGCGCGCCGGCATGCCGGCATGGATCACCGTGCGCGCCTCGGCCATCTCGGGCAGCTGGGCGTTCCAGCGCAAATTGGTCAACTCGGCCAGCGCGCGGGCGTGCTGCGGCGCCATCAGGGTCGGATCGGCAAGCCCGGCATCCTCCTGCGCCAGCCGCTCGAGCACGGCGCGCATGGTGGGGGACGGAGCACTCATTCCGGCGCCCCGGTGTCGCTGAGATCTGGGCCGAAATCGACGATTGTGGAGATGTGATGCGAGAGCAGCTCGCGCAGCGCCGCGACATCGCGCGCGGCCAGCGCGTCGAGGATCGGCACGTGGCGCTCGGCGGTGGCCTCCAACTCCCGGTTGGGCTGGGCGTTGAGGATCTTGAAGCGGTGGTTGTGGATCAGGCAGCGAGTCAGGATCGGCGCCACCAGCGGCAGCTCGGCAGCCTCGAAGAGGCGGCGGTGGAACGCGCGGTCGAACACCGAGAGCCGGTACTCGTCGCCATCCCGCGCGGCATTGCGCATGGTGTTGAGCAGGTCGTGCAGCTCCTGCTCGAGCACCGAGTCGGCGCGCGCCACCACGCGGTCGAGATAGGTGCATTCGACCTCGCGGCGCACATGCAGCAGCGCGCGGGCGTCATCGGCGTGGCAGGGGGCGACGGTGGTGCCACGGTTGGGCAGGCGGTTGACCAGCCCCTCCTCGTTGAGCCGCATCAGGGCCTCGCGCACCGTGCCCTGGCTGCAGCCGAAGCGCTGCGCGAGGTCCATCTCTGTCAGCGCCTGCTCGGGTTTGAGGGTTCCCAGCACGATCTCCTTCTCCAGCGCCTCGAAGAGCGCATGGCTGCGCTTGCTCGTGCGGCGCGGCGTGACATCGCTCACGGTCATGCTGGTGAAACTCTCCACGGCCATTCTGTGCCGGTCCTCCTCCCGTCGGGCGGTGCCTGGCGGCTTTGCCCTTGTCGTTCATTATCAATATCGATAACATCACTAATATCGATAATGCAACCCCACATTTCCGGGGCCGCAGGTCAGGGAGGACCACATGGCAGAGATCCAGCTGGAGGGCATCATCAAGAACTACGGCGCGCATCGCGCGATCCATGGTGTTGATTTGCATGTGAAAGATGGCGAGTTCGTCGCCTTTGTCGGCCCCTCGGGCTGCGGCAAGTCAACGATGCTGCGGATGATCGCCGGGCTCGAGGAGATCTCGGGCGGAACGCTGAGAATCGGCGGTCGCGTGGTCAACGAGGTCGAGCCCAAGGGCCGGGATGTGGCGATGGTGTTTCAGGATTACGCGCTCTACCCGCACATGACGATCCGCGAGAACATCGGCTTTGGTCTCAAGATGCGAGGCTGGAAGGCGGCCGACATCGGCCCAAAGGTCGAGGAGGCGGCGCGCATCCTGCAGATCGGCGACTATCTCGAGCGCAAGCCGGGCCAGCTCTCGGGCGGCCAGCGCCAGCGCGTCGCCATGGGGCGCGCCATCGTGCGGGAGCCGTCGGTGTTCCTCTTCGACGAGCCGCTGTCGAATCTCGACGCCAAGCTGCGGGTCGAGATGCGCACCCAGATCAAGCGGCTGCACGCGATGCTTGGCACCACGACGGTCTATGTCACCCACGACCAGACCGAGGCGATGACGCTGGCCGACAAGGTGGTGGTGCTGAAGGCCGGTCACATCGTGCAGGAGGGCCCGCCGATGGAGCTCTACGAGCGCCCGAACTGCCGCTTCGTCGGCGAGTTCATCGGCTCGCCGCAGATGAACATCTTCTCCGGTGTGCTCGATCGCAGCGCTGGTGCGCCGCGGCTGCAGACCGGCAACGAGACGCTGGAGCTCGGCGAGGTGGCGGCGCATGACGGCGCGAGGCTCGATGTCGGCATCCGTCCCGAACATCTGACATGGGCCGAAGGCGGGACGGAGCGGCTCTCGCCGGTGGTCGAAGTCTACGAGCCGCTGGGCTCCGACACGATGGCGATCTGCCGCTTCGGCGGTCAGGAGATGACCGCGCGGCTGGCGCCGACCATAGCGCTGCGTCGCGACGCGGCCATTCCGCTGGGCTACGACACCGCCGATCTGCATTATTTCGATGCAGAGAACGGCGCGCGGCTCGCCGCCGCTTGACACAGAGGGGTGCGGCGGCCGGGGCGCTCCCCGGACGCCCCACTTCGCTCAGTAGGCGCTTCGGGTCATCCGGTCCATCACGCGCCGGCCGAAGAGGCTCGCCGTCAGGTCGCACATCAGCTTCGCGGTCTTGCCACGTTCGTCGAGGAACGGGTTCAGCTCCACCAGGTCGAGCGAGGTCACCAGCTCGCTGTCGCAGAGCGTCTCCATGATCAGATGGGCCTCTCGGAACGTCGCCCCGCCGGGCACGGTGGTGCCGACCGCCGGCGCGATGGCAGGGTCGAGGAAATCGACGTCGAAGGAGACGTGCAGCATGGCGTCCGCCGCCCGCACCCGGGCCAGGAAGCGCCGCAGGGGCTCGAGCACGCCGGTCTCGTCGATGGCGCGCATGTCATGCACCTCGACGCCAAGCTCGCGGATGCGAAGCTGCTCGGCGGCGTCGACGGAGCGAATGCCCATCATGCAGATCTGCTTGGGGTCGACGCGGCCCGGCAGGGCGGGGTAGCTGTCGCAGCCCGGCTGGCCGGTGAAATAGGCCACCGGCGTGCCGTGAAGGTTGCCGCTCTCGCTGGTCTCGAGCGTGTGCAGATCAGGATGCGCGTCGAGCCAGAGCACGAACAGCGGCCGGCCCGCCTCCTGCGCCCGGCGCGCCATCGCCGGCACGGTTCCGGCCGCCATCGAGTGATCGCCGCCCATGAAGATCGGCAGATCGCAGGCCGCGCCCGCCTCGAGGGCAGCGGCCTGCAGCGCCGCGATCCAGGCCGATGTCTCGGCGAGGTGATGCAGCGCCGGATTGGCATGGGGCTGCGGCTGCTGCGCCGCGATGGTGACATCGCCCCGGTCCGAGACCTGCCAGCCCAGCCCGGTCAGCGCTTCGGCAAGGCCGGCGGTGCGCAGGCTGGCCGGGCCCATGATGCAGCCACGCTGCGAGGCGCCGGTTTCGATGGGGGCCCCGAGCAGGGCGCAGGTTCCGGGCATGTCGATCATCCTTTCCGCGAGCGATCCGGTGTTGGCGTCTTGTGTCACGTCCTGTCGGATGGTTCGACGCCAATGATGTGGGTAATCGTGGTGCCTCGGGCCGAAATGGAAAGCAAAACCTGCAAATTGACCGCCGCGCCGTGGCGGTGCCCGCTTGCGTCGCACCGGATCGGGCGCTGCCAAGATCCGGGCCTGCAGGGCATGGCGCGTCATCCCGGATTGGCCTCCGTAATGAGCGCTGCGCGCGGATGTTTGTGCGCGGCCGCCGAGAGGGAAGAGCCGGGCGCTGCCCCACCCAGCCTTCTGCCTCGTGTCAGAGAGCGCCGGGGGGCTGGCCCGAGAGGAAGCGGGTGTCTTCATCCCGCGTTGGCGCCTCGCTGAAATCGGCCTCGTCCGGGATCCGGCCGAAGGCGATCTTGGCGCCGACATAACCGCCGGGGATCTCGTCCTGAACGCCGAGGGAGAGTGCCTTGGCGCCGTGCAGCCGGCGCAGGCTGTCCATCACGTCGCTGACCTTCTCCCAGGTCTTGCGCGTCGCCTCGTCAGCCCCATCGTCGAGGCTGCCGGCAAACAGATCCCCGGTCAGCTCGCTGTCGGAGGCCAGCCCCTGCAGGGTCACGCTGACGGCGTGCGGCGAGAATTTCAGACCACGGCGGGCCTCGGCCAGAGCCTTGGACAGCGCCCGGGTGAAGGTGCGATCGTCGCGCGCCGCAGCGAAGCTCTCGCGCCATGTCCATTGCGCCTCGTCGGACCCGCGCCCGCTTCGGAAGCCCAGGCTAAGCTCGGTGGCGCGCAGCCCGTCGCGGCGCAACCTGCGCGCGGCGCTCAGCAGCAATTGCCGCGCGCAGGCCTCGACTTGTTGCGGCGCTCGGCCATCGCGCGGGAGGACGCGCCCGTGGCCATACATGCTTTTCTTGGTGTCTGGCCGCTCGGCATGGACGCCGTGGAATTCACTCCAGAACCGTTCACCCTCGACATTGCCCCAGATCCGCCGCGCCTGCTTCGGCGCGAGCCGCCACAGGCCCTCGATGTCGTGCACGCCGGCCGCCGCGAGCCGCGCGCCGATGCCCTTGGAGATGCCGGGAAGATCGCGCAGCTCGAGCTTCGAGAGGGCGGCGGGCAGATCCTGCGCAGCGATCAGGGCAAAGCCGTCGGGCTTGTTCATCTCGGCGCCGACCTTCGCCAGAAGCTCGGTCGGGGCCATCCCGATGGAACAGGTGAGCGCCGGGCTGAACGCCTGCGCGAGAGCCGCCTTGATGCGGTCGGACAGCGCCTTGCCCTCGCGCGCCTCGCTGGGCGACAGGTGGCAGGCCACCTCATCGATCGAGCGCACATTGGCGACCGGGAGGATCGAGCCGACCACGTCGAGGATGCGCTTGTGCAGCCGCACGTAGGCGTCGTGTCGTGCGATCACGAAGATCATGTCGGGGAGGATGCGGCGCGCCGCCTGGATCGAGGCGCCGGTCTTCACGCCGCGCGCCTTGGCCTCGCGGCTGACGGCGATGCAGCTGGAATGCGGCGAGTCGAGCGGCACGACCCCGAGCGGGCGCCCGCGCAGTTCGGCGTTGAAATGCTGCTCTGCCGAGGCGAAGAAACTGTCGAAATCCAGATACAGACGCTCGATCTTGGGCATGCTTCCCTGATCTTCGATCTCCGGCATCCGGCCAGCTCTCCATGATGTTTCCAGCAGGCAATTGGTGCGATGTATGTCGTGCTTTCGCGGCCGCTCTTCAATCCCCGACAGCAGGATGACGGCCCTACAGACACTTGGCAAACCGGAAGGGCAGGGGCCAGTCGGCCCCTGCCCATGTCTCAGCTCTAAGAAGGCATCAGCCCGGCAGGGTGATGGCCTTCGCATTGACGAATTCGGACATCCCAAAGCCGCCGTGCTCGCGCCCGTAGCCACTGTCCTTCACGCCGCCGAACGGCATCTCCGGCGTGGCGAGATTGAAGTGGTTGATGAACACCATGCCGGTGTCGAAGTGCTGCTTCGCCAGCTCGGTCGCCCGCGCCTCGTCGCGGCTGAAGATGCCGCCGCCGAGGCCGAACCGGCTGTCATTGGCGATGCGCATGGCGTCTTCGTCATCCTTGGCGCGGATCACCGAGGCGACCGGCCCGAAGAGTTCTTCGTCATAGGCGGGCTGCCCGGGCTCGACCTCCGTCAGAACGGTGGCGGGATAGTAGTAGCCCTTGCCCTCGGGCATCTCGCCGCCAACGGCGATCTTCGCGCCCTTGGCGACGGATTTCTCCACCTGCTCGTGCAGCGTCTCGCGCAGATCCTTGCGCGCCATCGGACCGAGGTCGGTCTCTTCCTTGGTGGGGTCGCCGAGCGAGACGTCGCCCATCGCTTTCACGTAGCCATCGACGAAGGCGTCGTAGACCTTGTCCACGATGACGAAGCGCTTGGCGTTCACGCAGGTCTGGCCGTTGTTGTAGATCCGGCCCGCGACGCAGGTCTTCACGGCGAGTTCGATGTCGGCGTCCTCGAGCACGAGATAGGCATCGTTGGAGCCGAGCTCCATCACCGTCTTCTTCAGGTGCTCACCGGCTTTGGCGGCGATGATGCTGCCCGACTTGGCGCTGCCGGTCATGGTGACGCCGCGCACCAGCTCGTGGCCCATCAGCGTATCCGATTGGTCGTGATCGATCAGCATGACGGTGAAGAGGTTCTTCGGCAGGCCCGCCTCTTCGAAGATGTCGCGCAGCTTCAGGCCCGAACCGGTGCAGATCTCGGCATGCTTCAGCAGCACGCCGTTGCCGGCCATGAGATTGGCGATGGCATAGCGCACCGCCTGGTAGGCCGGGAAGTTCCACGGCTGGATGCCGTAGATCACGCCGATCGGCGACTTGGTGATGAGGCCCTTGCGCCCGTCCTGCAGGCTGCGCTCCTCGTCGGCCAGCACCTTCGGCCCGGCCTCTGCCGTCCAGTCGCAGATCGCGGCGCAGAGATCGATCTCATCGCGGCTGTCCTGCAGGCGCTTGCCCATCTCCCGCGTCATCAGCGCGGCAAACTCCTCCTTGCGGTCCCGCAGCTTGGCGCCGATGGCCCGCAGGACCTCACCACGTTCCTCGTGCGATTTGAGCCGCCAGTCGCCGAACGCCGCGTGGCAGGCCTCGAGCGCCGAGACCATCTCCTCGTCGGTCATCAGCGGGTAGGTCTCGAGCACCTCCTCGGTGGCCGGGTTCGTCGTGGTCATGACGCGGTCGGGGGTGTGGGTGTCCTTCATGTCGTATCCTTTCGAATTTGACGATTGCCACCCAACGTCCACCGACGGGGCCCGTTCCTTGGCGCAGGTCACGACCCCTTGATACCGCGCGTGAGCTCTGGGCGGTGCTGTGATGCCATGAGCGCTGCGCGACGGCCCTGCTCTGGCTCTGGCACGGCGCCTGACTGAGCCATGCTGCATTGTCGGTTCGGGCGGCACGGGCAAGGCGACGCCCCTCCGGTAGAGGGGCGCCGACGGCTGTGCTCAGCTTAGAAGCGCGAGGACCTTCTCGGCCGCATGCCTGTCCAGCACCACCTACGCCGCCGCGCGTAAGTGTTGAGGGTCGGCCCCGGGAGGCGGCTGCGCACGATGCCACGGGCGCGCAGGTCATCCTCCCAGGCGGCACCTGTTCTGGTGAAGGGGCTTCGCACGTAGGTCATGCATACTTATACCCGCGGGCGCCGCGGTGTCGTGCGTGGAAGATGGGCTTGGGCAGCGAATGCCGCGGCTGAGCTTTCGAGCCGAGATCGCGCCGGGATGGTCGCGCCCTCTCCGCATGCTAGGTATGCGCCAAAGCCCGCGGTCAGGCGGGTCGCAAGGATTGAAGACGAAAGGTGATCCGATGAAACAGGTGGCAATCAAGGCGCCCGGCGGGCTCGACAATCTGGTGCTGAGCGACGTTGCCGACCCGGCGGCCCCCGGCCCTGGCGACATCACCGTGCGCCTGCATGCCAGCTCGCTCAACTACCATGATTACCGGGTCTGCGCCGTCGAGGGCGCGCTGCCCGACGGGCGCATTCCGATGGCCGACGGCGCGGGCGTCGTCGAGGCCGTGGGCGAAGGCGTCACGGAGTTCGCGGCGGGCGACCATGTGGTCTCGGGCTTCTTCCCGGATTGGCAGACCGGCGACGAGCGCCCCTGCGATTTCTCCACCACGCCCGGCGATGGCCGCGACGGCTATGCCCGCGAGCGGGTCAAGCTGCCGGCGCACTGGTTCACCCACGCGCCCGAGGGCTGGTCGCACGAGGAGGCGGCGACGATCACCACTGCGGGTCTGACCGCGTGGCGGGCGCTGGTGGTCGATGCCGGCATCAAGGCGGGCGACGTGGTGGCGGTTCTGGGCACCGGCGGCGTCTCGATCTACGCGCTGCAGCTGGCCAAGGCGATGGGCGCCACGGTGATCGCCACCTCGTCGTCGGATGCCAAGCTCGACCGGCTGCGCGAGCTCGGGGCTGATCATGTCATCAATTACCGGACCACGCCGGAATGGGGCGAGGAGATGCGCCGCCTGACCGGCGGGCGCGGGGTCGATATCATCGTCGAGGTCGGCGGCCCGGCGACGCTGGCGCAATCGATCGTCGCCGGCCGTCCCGGGGCCCATATCGCGCTGATCGGCGTGCTGACCGGCCGCTCGGGCGAGATCCCGACGGCGCTTCTGATGGCGCGGCAGCAGCGTCTGCAGGGGTTGATCGTCGGCTCGCGCGAACACCAGCAGGATTTCGTGAAGGCGCTCGAGGCGCTGAAACTGCGCCCGGTGATCGACCGCAGCTTCCCGCTGGAGGCGCTGTCCGACGCCTTCCGCTATCAGGAAAGCGGCGCCCATTTCGGCAAGATCTGCGTCAGCTTCTGAGGCGGCTTCAGCCCGCTCAAATATGCACCCGGGCGGCTTGCCGCTCAGGCGATGCTCGCCACCGCGCGGGCGATGAGATCGACATTGTCCTCGAGCAGGTCGCGCATGGTCTGTCGGTGCAGGATCTGCGCCCGGATGCCGAGATCCTCGATCGGTAGCCCGGCGCTCGCCCCGGTGCGGTAGGCGCGGCGCATCGAGATATTGAGATCGAAGCCCGAGGGCAGGGGCGCGGGGCCCGGGATCCCGAGAAAGCGGGTGTAGTTCACCAGCACCGACCAGGGCCAGACATTGGCCCCGCCGGCGCCGGTGCTGAAATCGATGCCGATCACCGGGCCGATCTCGTTGTCGGCGAAATCGGCGGCGAAGAAATCGGTGGTCGAATAGCACAGCGCGTCGATGACGATGGCCACCTTGCCGGGGAAGCGGTAGGGCGGCACGTTGTCGTAATAGGGCGCGATGGGGAAGGCCTGCGCCCAGACGTTCGAGGTCGCGCTTTGCAGCTCCAGCGAGCGGCGCCATTCCTGGAAGGCCGGGGCGGCGGCAAGGCCGAGCGTGGTGGGCGTGGCACGGAAGGCGATGGGCGCGGGGGTCAGGGGCTTCGCGGTCAGCATGCGGATCAGGCCTTGCCCGGCGGGGATCTGGCCGCCAGGATTGCCGCGCAGGTCGATCACCAACCGGTCCTGCGGCAGGTTTTCGAGAATGCCGGCGAGCTTCTTTAGGAAGGCGCCGGGGTCTTGCACCTCGAAGCTGAAGATCCGCAGATAGCCGCTGCGCCCGCTCGGGCTATGCACCACCCCGTAGCGCAGGATGCCGTCGGTGGTCAGCGCCTCGCGCTCTTTCTCTGGCGGCTTCTGCGCGATCGAGCGGAACTTGTTCGACAGCAGCGTCTGCTCGTCGAGCCCGACACTGAGCGCCGTGGCGGGCACCTCGCCCGCCTTCACCCCGCCATGGCTCTGCGCCCCGGCAGCGGTCGAGTAGAAGCGCCACGGCGTGGTGACGGCGCGGGCGGTGCCATCGGGCTCGATGTAATTGATCGTCACCCAGTCCTCACCCGGCATCAGCACGTAGGCCAGTGGCCGGATCGTCAGGTTGGCCATCGCCAGCCGCATTGCCGCGGCCCAGTTCGAGCCCTGCGTGTCGCGCGCCAGCGCGTTGACATGCAGGTGGATCGGCGTGCCGTTCCAGTGGGTGACGGTGGCGCCGACCGGGATCTCGTCGTAGCCGAAGAGCTGCTTGGTGACGACGTAATGCGGCCGGTCCTCGCAATAGACCCGTTCGATCACGAAGGGCACGTAGGCCACCAGCGCCGACCAGGGCGGTGGCATCCGCAGGGTGGTGTGGCGGTCCTTCAGGCCGTTGATGATGCGGAGCAGGCGTCGGGTGAAATTCGCCTGCCTGTTGGCCTTGAGCGCACGCAGCTGTGCGATCGGGTCGATGCCGAAGGCCGACATCTTCTGCGGCAGGTGGGTGTAGAGCTCGCGCATGCCGATCTCGAGCTGGTCGCATAGCGCCTCGCGGGCCTCGGCGGGAACGCCGGGCAGGCGGCCGCGAAGGGAGGACAGCAGCGGGCTCTGGGTGTAGGAAACCATGGTCGTCTTCTCCTTCGTGGCAGGCGGTGTCAGAGCGGGCGGCCGATCATGAACTCCCCGATCGAGCCTTCGGTCGCGTAGTCATGCCCGGTCATCCGGGCGAAGCGGTCGGCATTGCCGAGCCCCAGCCCGCAGCCGCCGAGCCCCATCGCCGTCGCGACGAGATACATGGTCTGGTAGATCGCACCGACATTCTTGAGCTGCGCCGCGTAGCACATGGCCGAGTACTTCCAGTTGAAGCCGCCGAAGCGGCTGGCGATGGTGAAGAGGATCTGTGGCCGACCCAGCCCTGCAGTGGCGCTCACCGCCTCCTCGACCAGCATGGCCATGTCGGCATCGGGCGGGCTGATCGGGCAGAGCGCGTGGGCCTTGGGGTCGTAGTGGTAGAAGCCGCGCGGCAGGTCGGCGCAGGCCTCGACGGTGACGTAGAGCTCCTGCTCATAGAGGCCGCCGCCGTTGGGATAGGGGCGCGAGGTGATCTCGTGCTCGCCGGTCTTGACGTGCGAGCGCACCCGCATGGTGCGGTAGAGGAACTCGCCGAGCTCCCACGCGGTGATCGGGGCGGGGCTGTAGGCGCGCACCGAGCGGCGGGTCTCCATCGCCTCGAAGAGCGGCATGTCGCGCGACAGCACCATCGGGCGGTAGAGCGGGATGGCGCCGTTGTCGCGCCACGGGCTGTCGCGCAGGAGCGGGGGCTGCGGGATCTCGTCGCGGAACTCCCAGGTGGCGCCGACGCGGAAGCCCGAGCGGCCAAGGCGGCTGCGGCTGTGATAGACCAGCTCGTGGAAATCCCACATCCGGCGCTGGTCGTCGGTCTCGTCGGCGGTGCGGCCCTCGCCATCGCAGGGCAAGAGGATGCCGGCGCAGGCCAGCAGCCCGAGGAACCCGGCGCCGCGATTGCCGAGATCGCCTTTCTCGAGCGCCTCGCCCGGGGCGCTGGCCACGGTGAAGCGGCCCATGAGTGCCAGCGCGGCGGGGTCGTGGATCTGCACCATCGCGAGCCCCAGCGCCGAGCGCGCCACCGGCTGGCCGCCCTCGCTCTGGACATACTGGAACTTCGACAGCTTCCAGCGCTCGGCCTCAACCAGCGGATCGTCGGGACCGAGCGCGAAGCTATCGGCGACGGGCAGCAGTGTCGCCACGTCCTCGCTGTCGCGAAAGGCCACGAGGCCGCCGCGGGCGAGCTGCTCGATGGCGGCGCGCTCGGGCGGTCTGGCATCGGCCAGCGACACGCCGCCATTGGCCAGCCCCTCGTGCAGCGCGTGGCTGGCGCGGTCGCCGAGCAGGCCGGTGGCGGCGAGGGCGCGGGGCGCGTTGGCCTCGAACCCCTCGCGGCGGAGCACGGCGCGCATCTCGGGCCCGCTCATATGAACATCGCGACCGGGTTGAGGCCGTCCTCCGTCAGCGGCGCCTTGCGCCAGCCCATCTTGACCGGCACGTCATAGAGCCGCCCCGGCGCGTGGCGCGCCCAGAAATGCCGCATCCCCGGCACGATGACCTTGGCCACAGGCAGGCCGATATCGGGGCGCGACTGGTCGAGGATCAGCACCTCGTGGCCGAGGTCCTCGAACTGGCCGAAAACCTTGCGTACGTTGTCGGAAACCGAACCCTCGGCCTTGAAGTCGAAATCCTCCGGTCTGCGTTTCTTCGCCCGCGAGGGCTTGAGATAGGGCTGGTTCTCCAGCGTCGCCGTGCGCCACCACTCCAGCGAGTCGGGGTCGTCATAGGCATAGAGCGTGCTGCCATCGGGGTTCACGCTCAGCACCGCCGGCATGAACTGGTTCATCTCCGTGAGGCAGCGCGACAGCGCGATGCGGGGGTCGAGATGGGCGCCGAAGCCCATGACGATATCCTCGCTCGCGCCCGAGAGCCGGCGGTTGATCGCCGCCATGCAGGGGATGCCCATGTCGTTGGTCAGGTCGAGCACCCAGAACTCGCGGTCGCAGGCGGCGTAGAAGGCCTTCAGCTCCTCGACATACGGATCGCCGAAGCTCTCGAGATCGACGCCGGGGCGCGACAGCCGGTTCATCCACCAGATCGCCACACCGTCACGCTCGATCACCTCGAGCGCGCCCTGAAGCAGCGCGTCCTCGAGATTGCCGCCGGCCGCGGCGCCGTTGCTGTCGCCCCAGCAGTAGAAGGCATTGTCGCCCTCGTTGACGTTGTAATAGGCCAGCGATGTCGGAATCAGCCGCCGCCGCTCCTGCGTCCAGGACCAGACCGGTGACCACGAGATCCGCGCGGTCTCGTCGAAGGGCTGCGGCACCACCTGGAAGCGCGCCCCCTTGGCGTTCCAGGTATCGCGCTCGGCATATTGGCGCTCGCTGTAGAGCATGACATCGCGGGGATCGACGGCCTCGTCGCCAAGCTCGGCAAAGCTTGCCTGAATGCACTCCTCCTCCTGCCGGAAGGTGCCGGAGTAGCGCTCGAGCGCCTCGCAGAGCGCCGAGGTGCGGGCCTGCGCATCGGTCTTGCCCTTGCCGGAGGAATGGGTGCGGAGCCCGTCCTTGAGGAAGAACAGGTGATCGTTCTTGAGCGCGAAGTTGTGCCCTGCCATGTAGGAGCGGATCGGTGTCGAGAACGAGGCCGGGATCGGGTAGACCGCCTTGATCACCCCGGTCAGCGGCGAGACCAGATGCTGGTAGCGCTGGTAGGTGATCTCTGGTGCCTCGGGGCGGAATCCGTTCTCGTTGGCGACCCGGCCAAGCCCCTCCGAGAGTACCACCGGACGGCCCGCGACCCGGGCGCAGGCGGGATCGCCGCAGTCCGGGCATTGCGGACGGCGGGTGACGGCGTGGTGGCTCTGTTCGCCGGTCAGCGTGTCGATCGCCACCAGCCGCCCGTCCATCACCGGGCTCTCGGCGCGGGCCAGCAGCCGTGCCATCTGCAACAGCGCCAGCGAGATCGCCTGCGTCTCGCCAAGCGGCACCTCGGCGCGCGAGGTGCTGTAGGGGGCCTCCTGCCCGGTGCGGCGGCGGACATAGGTCTCGACCTCGCGGTTGTGGCGCAGCCAGGTGGCGAGGCAGGCCCAGCAGCCGCCGGAGTTGGGGCGGAAGACCGGCCCGGCGAGCGGCAGCAGGCCGCGCGGCTTTACCAGCATCCACGGCGCGCCGGTGGCCAGCATGTGGCGGTTGATCTCGGCGAGCCTGGGGTTCTCGTAATCGTCGGTCAGCACCAGCGTGAACGAGGCCATGCGCTGCGGGTCGGCCTGCAGCCCGAGCGAGGCCAGCCCCTGCAGCGCCGCCTGCGCGGAGACCTCGCCGAGCGGCACGACATGCACGTTGGTGCGCGCCAGGAGCTCGGCGGTGGCCTGCGGGCTGAGGCCGAGCTCGGTCCAGAAGATCTGGAAGCGGCGCCGGTCATCGGGTTGCGCCTCCTCCACATGGGCGTTGGCAAGCAGCACCTCGATGCCCTGGCCAACCGCGTCGGGCCCGAGCGCGGGGGCGAGCGTGGCGTGGATCTCCGGCCAGCCGCGCTGCCCGTCGAGCAGCGGCACGAGCTGCATCATGGTCTCGCCCTCGAGCACGTGTTTCTCGTTCTCGCTAAGCAGATAGATGCCCTCGCCCGAGACCGGAACGACGACGTATTTCGACTTGATGACAGGGCGTTGGATCGGGTGCATGGAGCTCACTCGGCGGCGTGGGACTGGGAATGTGGGAAAGCGCGCCCCCCGCCGGGCGAGGGGCGCTGGAGGAGCGGCCTGCAGGAGATGCGGGCCGCTCCGAGGAGAGCTCAGCTCTTGGAGCCGGCGGTACCGGCGCTGCCGATCGAGCCGGCGGTGCCGCAGAAGGTGCCGACGCAGCCCGCGGTGGCGGCGCTGCCCCAGGTGGCGCCCGATTGCGTTGAGCTGTCGGCGCCGAGCGGTGTCGAGGCCGCACCGGCGGAGCCCACGGTGCCGCCGCAGGCGAAGGTGCCGGCGGTGCCACAGAAGCATCCGACGCTGCCGACGCTTCCGGCGGTGCCCGCCGTGCCGCCTGCCTGGGTCGAGCTGTCACCCATGCCGCTGCCGCCAAGTGGCGTCGAGGCGGCGCCTGCCGATCCGACGCTGCCCACGGTGAAGGCCGAGCCCGCGGTGCCGCAGACCGAGCCGAGGCAGCCCGCGGTGCCGGCGCTGCCGGCGGTGCCGCCGGCCTGGGTCGCGTCGCCGCTTTGCGCCGACGGCGCCATGATGCTGGCGACCGAGCCGCAGGGCAGGCAGGGCGGCGGCGGCGGTGGCATGGTTGCGATCGTGGCGCAGGGCGGCGGAGGCGGCGGCGTGGTCGCGATCGTCCCGCAGGGCAGGCAGGGCGGCGGGGGAGGAGGCGGCAGGGTCGCGATGGTGCCGCAGGGCAGGCAGGGCGGCGGCGGCCGCAGGCTCGCGATCGTTACCGAGGTCGCTGCCGCGCCCTGTGGCGCACCGCTGCCGAGCGGTGTCGAGGCGGCCCCGGCCGTGCCGGCGCTGCCGGCGGTCGCGAAGGTTGCCGCGGTGCCGCAGACGCTTCCCACCGAGCCTACGGTGCCGACCGAGGCGGCGGTGCCACCGGCCTGTGTCGAGGATCCCATCGTCGCCGCCGACGTTCCAGCTTGCTGCATGGCCATCTCTAATGCTCCTATCTGATCGATGGTTGAGGAAAGGCGTTTTCTGAACTCCGCGAGGGTCAGATCCGAGAGCCCAAGCTCCTTCAGATCTGCCGCCTTGGCGGCTTTGAGCTCGTCATAATATTTGGGGTCTTGTCGGGCGCGGAGCGCGAGATCGGCGAGAATGAGCGCGGTCTCGTCCGGGCCCTCCGGCGTGTCGGCGGACTCGTCTTGTGCATTATCGGCCAAAAGAAACTCCTCCCAAAGTTGCAATTAGCGAATCAAATCATCGTATAGTTGTTATACCGCTAACAGGATCAATTTGAAACTGTAGAGTGCGGTCGGATCACCTCTAAGATGAGCGCAATTGCAGCAGCTGCGGGGCGCGATGGGTGTCGTAGAGGCGCTGGATGAAGCGTCCCGTTGGGCGCTGGCGCAGGGGCTTGTAGATCTCCTGCATGAAGACCGGACAGCGCGCCTCGAGCGGCAGCATGCCGTGATAGCCCTGCGCCAGCACCATCGGCGCAAGCGAGGCAGCAGTGGCGAGATCGGCGAAGGTCAGGCTGTCGCCCAGCAGGTAGCGGCGCCCGTCCGAGAGCCGCGCATCGAGCCTGTCGAACCCGGCATGGATGGTCTCGAGCGCGGCGTCGGCGACGCCCTGATCGAGCTTGAGCCCCTTGTACATCAGCGCCCGGATCACCGGGAAGGCGACGCGCAGGGTCAGCGTCTCGTACCACGGCACGCCCGTGGTCAGCGAGGGCCAGACCACCGACTTGTATTTCAGCAGGTTCCAGTAGGACCATTCGACCACCGCGCCGCCGATGCCGAACCGGGCGTCGTGCTGCAGGCTGTCGACCTCTTTCCAGCGTTCGGGCTCGGTGCTCTCGTCGGGCCAGAGCCGCGTGCCGGGCGCGGCTTGCGGCTCGAGCACGTCGCGGATCGCCTCGATGCCCGCCGATTTGGTCTTGCGGTCGGCCGAGACCAGCAGCGGGTAGCCCTCCGCGCTGACGCCCCAGCTCTTCAGCGCCAGCACGTGGAAGATCGGCGCGTGCGGCCGCTCCTGATAGGCGACGCCGTAATGGCTCAGCAGCCAGCGCCCGAGATCGACATCGGTGGAGGGCAGCAGGGTCACGAGGAGCGGCAGGGACATGGCGGGCCTTCAGTCGTAGAGCAGATGAAAATGCTGCGGGTGTGGCGTGCCGCCGGTGTCGATCTGGCCGGCGGGCCCCTCGGCGCGGCGCAGGTTGGGCTGGGCGATGAGCGGCCGCAGGATCGCCGGGATCACCGCCTTGTTGATCGCGGCCCCGAAGCAGGTGTGCATGCCGTAGCCCCAGATGATGTAATCCTCCCAGGCGCGGTCGGTGCGGAAGGCGGTGGGATCGGCGATGCGGTAGCGGTCGAACATTGCCGAGAGCGTGGCGGCGAAGACGATCTGGCCCTTGCGGATCTTCGCCTCGCGCAGGGTCGAGCGCGCCACCACGGTGTCGTGCAGCGCGCGGCGGTAGATCACCGGGTTGTGCGGGTTGAAGCGCAAAGCCTCCCAGACATATTGCTCGAAGACCGGGTCATGGCTGAGCGCCGCCCGGTGCGCCGCCGCCAGCTCCTCGGGCCGGTTCAGCAGCTCGTCGAGGGCGAGGCAGCAGGCCTTGGAGATCGTGGGAATGGCCCCGATCAGCAGGCCCAGCAGGTTGTTGCGGATGCCGAGATCGCTCATCCCCGGCGTGCCCGCGCCCTGCAGCGCGAGGCAGCGGTTGAGGATCTGCGGGCGGTCGTTCGGGGCCGCCTTGCGCGCCGCGATGGCGCCGTCGAGATAGTCGCGCAGCCCGGCGGCGCAGCGCACGGCGCGGGCGTCGAGCTCGGGATCGGCGGGCAGGTCCTCGAAGAGATACCAGAACAGCACCGTGGTCCAGTCCTGCATGGTCTCGCGCTCTCCGCCAACGCCGAAATAGCTGTCGGTCATGTCCCACGGCACCTGCAGGAACAGCTCGGGCACGGCGTCGATGCGGCCGCCGGTATTGGCGACGATCTCGTCGGCGAGCTTGGTGGCGCGCGGCAGGATGATCTCGGCCACGTCGGGGCGACGGGCGGCGAGGCGCATCGCCGAGGTGTCGCGGGTGTAGTCCCAGCCGGGCTGCATCCCGAGGAAGAAGTTTTCGCCCCCGGTCAGCTTGCGCATGCGCGGGCCATAGACGACCTCGAAATCCGCGTTGCGGTTCAATACGTCGATGCAATCCTCGTGGCGGGTGACGACGGCGGTGCCGGTATTGTCATAGGCCTTCATCAGAACCGCCTTGAGCGACAGGTTGGGCCAGAAGGCGCGCAGCACCGCGAAGACCTTCTCCTGCGTCCCGGCGGCGGTGAAGAACGGTGTCAGCGCTGCCTTGCCGCCCTTGGCGAAGACGGCGGCCCCCTTGGCGATCAGCCAGACCAGCGCCGCCAGCCCCTCGACCAACACCATGACGAAGCGGGCGAGGGTAATGAGGCATCCTGTCAGCCTTGCCAGCATCAAAGCGCCCTCACGTCGGATCGACGATGCCCATCGCGATCATCCGCAGGGCGATCATCGAGGGCACGAAGAAATAGTCGCCGCCGCGGCATTCCACGAAGGTCTTGAGCCGCGTCATCATGTAGGGCGGCTTACCGCTCTTGGGGTCGGACGGGATCATGTGGCGGGTGTGGTGATCGTGGCGGCCGAGCATCGGGCAGGTGTTGTTGCCCTGGTGGAAATCGAGCCCGTACTGGATCCATTGCTGCTGCACGAACTCGAACTGCCGGAACAGGTCGACCCCCATCACCATCATGATCACCCCCTGTTCGGAGGCATCGTCGCGCGGCTCGAAATTCGGCGGGCCGTAGGGCAGGCCACGGCGCAGCACCCGGCGGCGCTTGTTGAGGGCATGGGTGGCCTTGGGATTCTCGAACTGCTTGCCGGTCTCGGGATCGATGCCGAACTGGTTCAGCGGGTCGAGATAATCGCGGGTGTTCATCCGCCGCATATGCGCGCCGCCGGGGCATTTGAACCCCGCCATGTCGTCGGCATAGCGGAAATCCGAGGCCGCGGGGCTGCGGATATAGGCGAGGTTCTTCTCCCAGGCGATCGGGGTCATCAGCATCGAACCGCTCTCGTCGCGCCAGCCGCCCTGCTGCCCGAAGGCGATCCACTCGGCGTAGCCCGGGACAACCGCCAGCGGCACCCCGTCGGACCAGCGCCCGCACATCTTTGCAAGGATGGTCTCGCGCGCCTCCGGCAGGTCGACCCCCATGCACTCGGCGTATTGCGCGGCCTCGGCATCGACCACCTCGTGGAAGCTCGCGACGTTCTCGTGGAGCTTGCGGTAGGCCATGAAGGTGCCGTTCTGCATGAACTCGGGCGGCATCGCGGTGGGCGGCAGCTCCTGGCTCTCGCCGGGATGGCCGAGGATGAACTCGCCCGGCTCCAGCGGCTCCCAGTCACCGCCCATGCGCTTGCCGCGGCCGATGAGGGCGGTCTTCTCCGTCTCTTTCGGATACTGGCCCTTGAACACCGGGTCGCCAATGCCGTCGGTGAAGCCGAAATGCTCGCGCGCGGTCGGCAGGGTGAGGCCGCCGAAATCGTCGAACACCGCCGAGGCCGCCTGGTAGGGCTGGTCGCCCGCCTTGCCGTTGGCCTCGATCAACTCGACGCCGCTGCCGGTGAGCGAGCGCAGCCACGCGGTCTTCTCCTCGAGCTCGGGATGCGGCAGCTTCAGCCGGGCAAGACCCTCAGGGGTCTCGGGGTCGGCGCCGCCGAGATCGGGCTGGGCGTTGAGGGTGATGAGGATATGCACGTCCTCCGCGCCGCCCTTGCCCTCCTTTCGGTTGCCCTGCCAGATCGGATCCCAGTCGCGATCCCAGTCGGGATCGTCATCGGCGGTCTTGGTCGGGTCGCGGTCACCGAGCATCGAGGCGCGGCTGCGCATGCCGGAGATGAACACGTCGGGCATGCCCTGCAGCGTCCGGTCGGGCACCTCGAGCCAGTAGAGCCCCATGAAAGTGAAGGCGATGTTGACGGTGCATTCGGGCTTGTCGGCCTCCTCGGGCCAGCGCGCCGAGGTGGTGACCTTCTTGCGCACCGCATCGACGAAGGCGCGCCCGCCCGCGGGGTTGGTGATGCGGAAGAACAGGTAGCGCGCGAATGGGAAGGAGAAGCGCCCGTAGGCGCGGGTGACGTTGCCCTGGATATCGTGCAGGTTCAGCTGGTCGACCATCGCTCTCCCTCCCTCACAGACCGGCGCGCGGCTGCGGCGCCGCGTCCGAGATCACGCCCGGCTGCTGCGTCGGGCCGGAGACATCGCCCGGCGCGTGCCGTTTCAGGAAATCGCCGAAGGCCGCGTGCAGCGCGTCGGGCCGGGCGTGCTGGTTGGTGGCGATGAAATCGGCAAAGGCCTGCTGGGTGTAGAGCGCCTTGAGCACGGTGGGCAGGTCGTCATGCTGGGCCGGGGCCAGCGGCTTGGCGCCGTTCGCGAGTGCGAAGCGCACCGAGAGCAGGAAGGCCAGCACCGTCAGCACCAGCGCCACCAGCGCGAGCCCCAGCGTGTTCATGCCAAGAACGTGGATCACCCCGAGGATCCGCAGCACCAGCGCCGCCAGCGCCACCACCGCCGGAATGCCCACGGCGGCGATCAGACCCTTGAGCGGCAGCGTGTTGAAGGCCGGCAGCGAGAGGTAATAATCGTGGTAGGGCATCGTCGTCTCGACGTGGCAGCGTTCGAGATAGGCGCCGAAGGCGGCGCCGTCCTTGATGCCGTCGAAGCCGTGGCAGCTGTCGAAGATCGCCTCGATCTCCTCGCCCATCGTGTCCCAGAGCGTCTGGGCATAGGCCAGCCGCACCTTGCGCTGCTCCTCGGCGCTGAGCGTCGCGGGAAGGGGATCGCCATCCTTCACGATGGCGTCGATATCGGCGGTGAAGACCAGGTAGGCCGAGCGCAGCCGGTCGACCTGGCCGGGAACGATGGTGTTCACGCCCTTCACCGTCGCCACCAGCGCATCCTGCGCGCTGCGGCCGTTGTAGACCACGTCATCGAGCACGAACATTCGGGCGAAGTGGTTGCGGGTGTTGCGGGCGAAGGGCGCGGCGAACTTGGTCTTCTGGGTTGCCGGGGTCTGGTGTGCCGGCGGCAGGCGGGCGAGCTCGATGCGCACCTTCTGCTTGTAGGAGACATCGCCATGCGGCCCGCCGCGCTTGATCGGAACGAGGTAGGTCAGGAACAGGTGTCCGGTGTCGAGATCGGCCATGTCACGCCTCCCGCTTGGCGGTGAAGCAGGCCTGCGCCGCCTCGACATAGGCCAGCCGGTTGACGTCGGCGCGCTCGGTGTCGAGGCTGGCGACCGGCCCGAAGCCGGGATCGCCGAGATCGCTCTGGATCTCGAGATAGGCCTCGCGGAAGGCCTTGGAGAAGGCCTCTGGCGTGCCGTTGCCATGCGCCTCGGCCAGCTTCAGCACCTGGTCATAGACCTTCAGCGCCGACTTGATGTCGCGCTGCGCCGAGCCGGGGGTGGCGTTGTAATAGTAATCGGTGCCGATCTGGTTGTAGGTGATGTAGTTCTTGAACGGGGTGATCGGGATCGACAGCGGATACTTGCTGGCCGAGTACCAGAACAGGTTCAGACCGTTCGGGATGCCGTCGGAGAAGGCATCGATATACTGGTCCCAGGTGCCGTTGAAATTCGAGCAGAACAGCATGTAGTCGTTGTCGAGCGTCTCCTTGCCCTGGCCGAGATCGGGCCACTGGTCGCGCTTGATGATGACCCATCTGGCGAAGTGGATGAGCGACAGCCCGAGCAGCCCCATCAGGTTCGACGGCAGGCCGCGCGCCGCCATGAAAAGCAATCGGTTGATCCAGGTGACGCTGGGGCGACTGGGGGTCACCACGTTCATCGCATAGGCTTTTCCCGCGACGTTCGACATGGGTGCCCTCCAATGGTCCGCTAAAGATTACGTAAGGTAAAATCACCTTAAGGATGCATAAAGCCGCAACGGATCGCGTTGAGTCAAAGGATATTTTTTTAGCGATGCGGGCCATACAGGCTGAAAGTTTCGCCTGATCGCCATACCAGCTTGGGATTTTGACGCAGATCTGCCGCTTCCGGCGGGCCGGATTTTCGCAGCTACGGCGCCGCGTGGCGGGGGTGGTAAAGCGGGGAGAAGGTGGGCGGCTTGTCGAGGGGCCGGGGCGGGCACCTCTTGCGCTCAGTGCCGCGGCGGCGGGCCGGTCAGGGACCGCTCGCCGAAAGGCTCAGAACGTGGCGCGCCGTCGTCGGGCGTGACGGCGCGCCACGGTATCAGCGGATGGTCCAGCCGCCATCGACCACCAGCGTCGAGCCAGTGCAGAAGGTCGCGTCGTCGCTGGCGAGGAAGAAGATCGCATTCGCAATCTCTTCAGGGCGGCCCATCCGGCCCATGACCTGCCGGTCCTCGAGCCCCTTGCGCAGCGCCGCCGCGTCCGGAGACTTAGCGAAGATCTCGGTGAAATACGGTGTCTCGATGGTGCCGGGCGCCACGCAGTTGACACGGATATTGGCGTCGGCGTGGTCGATGGCCATGGCGCGGGTCAGCGCCGAGACCGCGCCCTTCGAGGCGGTGTAGGCGGCGCGGTTGGCGATGCCAACGATGGCCCCGCCCGAGGCGGTGCTGACGATGATGCCGCCGCCCTGCGCGGTGAAGATCGGCACCGCGTGCTTGCAGCCGAGATAGACCCCGCGCACGTTGACCGCGAAGAGCGCGTCCCAATCTTCGACGCTGGTGTCGGCGACGGTGCCCGCGATGCCGTAGCCTGCGTTGTTGACGAGGATGTCGAGCCGGCCATGCCGCGCGACGACGCCATCGAGCAGCGCCTTGACCTCGGTCTCGACGGAGACGTCGAAGGCCACGGCTTCGGCCACCGCGCCGCTGCCCCGCAGCTCCCCCGCGACCGCCTCTGCGGCCTCCGCATTGCGGTCGGCGACGATCACCACCGCGCCCTCACGGGCGAAGCGCCTGGCGGTTTCGTGGCCGATCCCCGACGCGGCGCCGGTGATCACGGCAATCTTGTCTTGCAGTCTCATACTGTCCTCTCAGCTTGTCATGGTGTCGGCGCGGCCGGCGAGCCAGTCCGCGACCAGCGGCGCGAAGGTCTCGGTCCGCGAGCCGGGGTAGAAGTGGCCGCCATCGTCCAGAAGCCGCAGCTCGGCACCCGGCAGGTGCTCCGCGAGCTCGGCTTGCAGGAAGGCCGGCACGATCATGTCGTCGCGCGCACCCAGCACCAGGGTCCGGGCCGCGATGGCGCCGATCTGGTCGGTGCCGTCATAGGCCAGCAGGGCGCGGATGCGCTCGGCGACGATGGCCTGCTTGGTGGGATCGGCGGGTGGGTTGGCGGTGGCGCGCTCGTATTTCGCCCAGTTCGCCTCGAGCCACTCGGGCGCATAGGAGAGCAGCGCCGCGCTCTCGGCATAGGCGGCGGGATCGCTGGCGAGCAGGCGCAGGCGGAACTCGAACAGCGCCTTCAGGTAATGGCCGGGGCGCAGCCACGCGGCGCTGAGCACGAGATTGCCCACCCGCTCCGGCGCGGTGGCGGCGATGGTCTGCACGATGGCGCCGCCGGTGGAATGGCCGAGGAAATCCGCCTCCGCGATGCCCATCGCGTCGCAGACCGTCAGCACGTCGGTCGCGAGCTGCGCGATGTCGACCGGCGCGCCGCCGCGGCTCGATCCGGCGATGCCGCGCTGGTCGAAGGTGATGAGCTCGAACTCCGAGCCCAGCAGCGCGATCGCGGGATCCCAGAACCCAGCGGTGCCGCCAAGCCCGCTGACCAGCACCAGGGGCCGGCCCTGGCCGTGCCGACGGGCCTTGAGCGTGGCGCCGTCCTGGGTGGTGACGAGGCGCTCGGTCATTGCAGCGGCGAGAAATCGACGGGGGTCAGGATGCGGCTGTTCTGGCTCTGGATCAGCCCGTCGACCATGCCGAGATAGGCGGACCATTCCGGGTCCGCCAGCATCCGCGCGCGCATCTCGGCGCGCTGGTCGAGGCTCTCGTAGCCCCAGAGCGCGACGACATGGTTCAGCTCGCCGATCTCGGTGGTGAAGTAGGAGATGAAGGTGCCGAGATGCTTCTTCTGCAGCTCGACGCCGTGATCGCGGTAGAGGCCGACGAAGGTCTGCAGCTTGCCGGGTTTGATGTGGTAGTCGCGTTCTTCGTAGATCATGCGGGTGTCGGTCCTGTGTGTGAGGGGCGCTTGCGAGCGGTGGCCGGCGAGGGCACGGATCAGCCGTAGATCAGCTTTGGCATCCAGGTCGCCAGCTCGGGGAAGGTGATGACCAGCGCCAGCACGATGAGCTGGCAGAGGATGAAGGGAATGACCCCCCAATACATCTGCTTGAGCGTCATCGTCGGCGGGGCGATGGCCCTGAGATAGAAGATCGACGGCGCCATCGGCGGGGTCAGGTAGCTGGTCTGCAGGGTGATCAGGAACACGATGGAGAACCACAGCAGATCAACATCGTAGAGCTTCAGGATCGGCACCGAGATCGAGGTCATGATCAGCACGATCGAGGTCAGCTCGACGGCGAAGCCGAGGATGAAGGTGATGATCAGGATCAGCGCGATCACGCCAGCGGTGCCGAACCCGAAGCTGTCGAGGAAGCCGCGGATCGCCATCATCCCGCCCGAGGCGAAAAGCACGCCCGAGAACATCACCCCGGCCAGCACGATGGCGAGGATCATCGCGGTCAGCGAGACGGTCTGCAGCGAGGCGTCGAGCACCATCTTGAAGTTCAGCTTGCCGTAGCAGAGCGCCAGGAACAGGACCCCGGCAGAGCCGCAGGCGGCGGCTTCGGTGGGCGTCGCGAGGCCGCTGAACAGGGTGCCAAGCACCAGCGCGATGAGCACCACCGGCGGCACCAGCGCCTTGAGGGTGAAACGGATCTTCTCGCCCATGGTGAACGGGTCGGGATCGGTGTCGCGCGGCGCGAGCGAGGGTTTCAGCGTGGCCGAGATGATGATGTAGAGCGAGAACATCCCCGCCATCATCAGGCCGGGCACCAGGATGCCGGCCATGAGATCGCCCACCGGGAGGGTCATGATCGGCGCCAAGACGATCACCGGGATCGAGGGCGGGATCACCGTGCCCAGCGAGCCGCCGGCGCAGATCGTGCCCGCGATCAGGGAATTGTCATACTTGCGCTTGAGCATCGCCGGGATCGCCAGCATCCCCACCAGCGTCTCGGTGGCGCCGACCACACCCGAGGCGGCGGCAAAGATGGTGCACATGACGAGCGCCGCGATGGCAAGACCGCCGGGCAGGCGCCGGGTCCACATGTAGATCGCGTCGAACAGGCGTTCGGCGATGCCGGCGCGCTCGAGGATCGCGCCCATGAAGATGAAGAGGGGGATCGCGCCGAGCACGTAGTTGGAGGCAACCTCGTCGACCCGCTGTGCGAACTGGCGGAAGACGATCTCCTCGAAGCGGATGAAGCCGAAGACGCTGGCCACCAGCACCATCGAGAAGGCGATCGGGATGCCGAGCGCGATCAGGACGATCAGCGCCGGGAACATCAGAAGGACTGCATCACCCATTACGCCGCCCCCGCCTGCTCGTCGGTTGTCGCTTCCGGGTGCTTGGGCGGGGTGCCGCCGAACAGCACAAGCAGCGCCTCCAGAAGCCGCCCGAAGACCTGCAGCGTGAACAGTGCGAAGCCGATGGTGTAGACCAGCCGGAACGGCCAGACCTGCGGGTTCCAGGCCGACAGGCCCGAGCCCTCACCGGTGCGGTAGGTGCGGGCCACGCCCTCGCCCAGCGTGATCGTAAGCCAGACCAGAACGACGGTCATGCCGCCATAGGCCAGCACCTCGATCACCGCGTTGGCGCGGCGGGGCAGGATCGAGGGAAGGATGTCGACATTCACATGCGCGTCGTTGCGCAGGCAGTAGGACAGCCCCAGCGTGAAGATCGTGCCCATGAGCATGTAGCTGATCTCGAAGGCCCACTGGGTCGGCGCGGCAAAGACGTAGCGGCTGACCACTTCGTAGACCATGGCAAAGACCAAGGGCACCAGCAGCAACGCGGCGAGCCGCCCGGTCCAGAGCGAGATGGTTTCGATGAGTGAGATCAGGGTCCTCAAGGTGGAACTCCCCTGGGCATGGCTCGGCGCCTGGGGCACGCCGCGGCGCGCCGCCCGCGCCGATACGCGGATGGAAGCGCCAGCGGTCGGGCCGCCAGCGCCGGTCGTGTCATGAAATTGCGGTGTCCGGCGCGCCGCGACGGGGCGCGCCTGGACGGCTTGAAGGCTTAGCGCGAGCCGGGCGCGAAGCGGAACTCGGAGAGGCCCGACAGACCTTCGAGGAAGGCGGACTGGTCTTCGAAGACGCGCTTGAACCACTCGTTCTCGGCGGATTGCTCGCTCGCCCATTCGTTGGACGCCTCGGTGGCCGCCTCGACGAGGCTCTGGTCGATCTGCACCATCTCGACCGGCGACTCCTCCTTCAGCTTCTCAAAGGCAACGAGGTCGTTCTCGGCATAGCCGAGATAGGTGTCGAGCATGGTCAGGCGGCCGGCGATTTCCATCAGCGCCTTATCGCCATCCGAGATCTTGTCCCAGGCGGCTTCGTTGAAGATGCAGTCATGCACGGCAGCGCGCGAGTGCACGCCCGGCATCATCATGTAGGGTGCGATCTTGTCGAAGCCTTCCTGCATGTTGCCGCCCGGGCCGCCCCATTCGATCGCGTCGACGACCTGGCGCTCCAGCGCCGAGAACACCTCGGAGCCCGGCAGGGTGACGGTCGACACGCCCAGCTTGGGGGCAATCTCGGCCCAGGCCGAGGAGGTGCGCAGCTTCAGCCCCTGCAGATCCTCGGGCGTCTGCACCTTCTTGTGCGAGTGCATGAAGACCTCGGTCTCGGTCACGCCGCAGGGGATGGCGACGACGTCGAACACGTCGGCGCGCCACTCCTTCCAGAGCTCCAGGCCGTTGCCGTTGTAGAGCCACATCATGTATTCCTCGGGGGTCGGACCACCCGGCCAGCCGCCGAAGAGCGCGCTGGTGCGGTCGACCGACCAATCGTAGCCGCCCCAGGCATGGCCCATGTCGGCGATGCCCATCTGCACGGTCTCGGTGACGTCGAGCGCCGGCCCGAGCGCGCCGGCGGGGAAGACGTTGATGGTGACACGGCCTTCGGTCAGCGCGGCGACGTTCTCGGCGTAGCTGTTTGCACCGATCTCGAGCCAGTGCCCGCCGGCCCAGGGCGTGGCCATGCTCAGCTCGACGGTATCCTGCGCCGCGGCGCCGGTGGCGGCGAGGCCGATGGCAAGGGCCGCGGCGGCGGTGGTGTTCGCCAGTGTCTTCATGGTTGGGGTCTCCTGTTGGATCTGTTGGTTATGGTATGAGTTCTGGTTGCGGCGGGCCGCTGAAAGGGCGGCCCAGCCGAAGGCGTCATTGCAACGCTCCGAACCGCCGCAGCGTGGCCGCGACGAGGCTGTAGGCGGTGATCGCGGAAGTCTTTGGATTGGCCGGGTCGGGCGTGTTGCAGAAGCTCATGGTGCTGGTGCCGAGCGGGCCGGAGATGAGGATCTCGTGGGTGTTGCGCGCCACGCCCGGGTCGGCGACGACACGCACGCGGACGCGGTCAAACCCGGCGGCGAGCGCGATGGTGAGCCCGGCATTGAGGTTGCGCGGGTAGCGGGCCGCCGCCTCGCGGGCATCGCCCTCGTAGAGGCTGACCTCGCCGCGGCTCGCGGCCTCGGTCTGGCCCATCGCGTCGAGTTCGGCGGTCCATGCGGCGGGCGGCTTGCGCGAGACATAGGTCACGGTGGTCCCGGGATGCAGCGCCGCGGCGGCGATATGGTCGAGCCCGCCAACAGCGCCCGCGGGCACCACCAGCCGGCTGCCGGCCTTGTCGCAGGTCGCGACGATGCGCTCGAGAAGAGCGCTGTCCTGCAGCGCCCCGACCGACGCCGCGACGACATCGATGCCGCGCGCGAGGCAGGCCGGCGCGGCGTTTGCGAAGGCCTCGGCCGAGGCCGCCTCGATGACCACGTCCGGGCCCCAGCCCAGCAGCGCCTCAAGGTCGGCAAGCGCCTCGGCACCGGCTGGCAGCGCGTCGGGGCGGTGGCGCGTCAGCACGCCGAGCGCGGCGCCCGCGGGCAGCAGCGTGGCGACCGAGCGGCCGATGGCGCCGAAGCCGATCAGCCCGACCCGCAGCGGCGTATTCCCGGCTGGCAAGCTCATGCCCTGTCCACGCTGCCGCGCTCGGCCTTGAGCGCCCGGAGGGCGAGGATCGATTCATCGCGCCACGCCACCTTCTCCGGCAGCGCCTCGAGCGGGATGCGGCTGCGGGCGTATTCGTGTAGCGTGTCGATGGTTTCGGGCGGCAGCACGTCGCCGAGCCCGTATTCGCGGCCGCGATCGCGCGACAGGAAGCCGTAGCGTTCGAGATACTGGCGGATGCCGCCGGGGGCGTTCAGGTCGACCCCCTCGAACGGTCCGAGGAAGGCCCAGCGGAGGCCGAACCCCTCGCTGATGATGGCGTCGATGTCGCGCGCGTCGATCAGGTCCTCGCGCAGCAGGGTCAGCATCTCCACCAGCAGCGCCGCCTGCATGCGGTTCAGCACGAAGCCCTCGACCTCCTTCTTGATGCGCACCGGGATCTGGCCGCACGCGCGCATGAAGGCGGTGGTCCGGTCGCTCACCTCCGCGGAGGTGAAGGGGGCGGGGCAGATCTCGGTCACCGGCAGCAGGTGCGGCGGGGTCGCCGGGTGGACGATGATGCAGCGGTCGCGGCAGGCGAGATCCGAGGCGAAATGCGACACCGGGAAGCTCGACGTGGTGCTGGCGAGGATCGCATCCGGCGCGGCGGCCTCATCAAGCGCCGCGAAGATCTGGATCTTGCTCTCGAGCTTCTCCTCGATGCACTCGTGCACGAACCCGGCCCCCGAGACCGCCGCCTCGAGCGGCTCGTGCAGGCTGATGCGGGCAAGCACGTCGTCGATGCTCTCCCCCTCGCGCAGCAGCGAGGCCGAACTTTCGAGGCTGGCTTTCAGGCGCGCCATCGCGCTGTCGCGGAATGCGTCACTGCGCTCGTAGATCGCGACGTCGCAGCCGGAGCGGGCGTATACAATCGCCCAGGACGCGCCGATGACGCCCGAGCCGAGGATCGCGATTTTGCGGAAGGTCATCTGGTCCGGCCTCTGATCGCCCTTGCTCACCGTTCAGGCTTTCGGCGAATAGCGGCGCGACAGTTCGGCGCGGTCGTCGTAGCTGGCCTCGAAGACCGCCGCGGCGAGCGTGGCGCGAACGTGCAGGATATCGTCGCCGATATTCTTGAAGCCGTGCATTGCGCCGCGCGGGATCAGCACCGACTGGTTCGCGGTGACGATCATGGTCTCGTCGTCGAGCCAGATTTCCGCAGTTCCGCCAATCACTTCCAGCACCTCTTCAACCGCGTGCTCATGGATCGGAGCGCCGAGCCCGTGGTCGCACCACTGCTCGAAGATGCAGAGCTGGTAGGCCCCGTTCAGCGCCGAGACCCGCATCTCGGTCTTGACGCCATCGCGCCAGAGCTCGGTGTCGGTCGGGTCGTGCTTGAGGACGGTCATGATGTCTCTTCCTTGGATGTATCCGCCGTAGTCCGGCGCGACAGGTCTGTGTGCGAGGGTCGGATGCTGCGCTGGCCCGCGTTGATCACCGGGGCACGACAGCGGTCCGACCGTTGGGCCGACACTACATTTTATACAATCTGCCGGAAGAGATTCGCGGAGCTCGGCCGAAAAGAATGCGGAAGATGCAGGTTTTGGCACGAATATTGGGCAGTTAGCGAGGTTCGTGCTGGATCCAGCGCCTAAATACACTGTTCAAATCCACATCTTCGCCCGCTCCACGCGCCGGGTGCAAGGATTCCACCGCGCGGAGGCGCTGGTCGTGACGCGTTCTTCGCAGGAGCTTTCGCCTAAAGGCAATGCGGACCGAGATCCGGGCGCGTCGTTTAGCGCCGGTTGCCGAGCACCACGAGCAGTTCGTCCCGCGCCAGCAGGATATGCTCGGCCATCACCCGGCGCGCCTCGTGCACGTCGCGCTCGGCGCAGGCCCGCAGGAGCTTGCGGTGTTCGCGGTCCGCGCCTTCCTTGGTGCGATCCGTGAGGCTCATGTGCATGCGCACGTAGCGCCCGCCGCTGCGGTGCAGGTTGTGGATGATGCGCAAGGTGCGCTCGCGCCCCGCCGGCTCGAGCAGCAGCCGGTGGAACAGCCAATTCTGCTCGCCCCACTCGCGGGCGTCCACGATCTTCCCGCCTTTTCCTTCCAACCTATCAAGCACTTCGCGTGCATCTGCCAGGTGCTGCCGCTTCATGAAGGGAATGGCGCGCATGATGAGATCGGATTCCAGCATCGCCCGCAGGTCGAATTCCTCGCTGATTTCGGCAAGGGAGAGCTTCGAGACGGTATAGCCGCGATTGGCCTGCTGGCGCACCAGCCCCTCGCCTTCGAGCTGCAGAAGCGCCTCGCGCACCGGGATGCGGCTGGCGCCGTATCGGCTGGCGAGTTGGTCCTGCCGCAGGGCGGTGCCCTCGATCAGCGCGCCGGAGAGGATGTCTTCGCGCAGGCTGTCGAGAATGCGGGCGTGCAGCGTCGGGTAGCTGTCGCGCTGCGGGGCGGTGCTGGCCTCGAGGACAGGAGCCCCGTGAGGGGCGGCGGTCTTGGGTTGCTTCATCCCCGTGGTGCTCCCGGATCATCCTGCGGCCGACATGGCGGCAGAATTATTTTATACAATATTCAGCACGCGGGTCCAATCTTCATTCCGCAAGCCACGCCGGTCCCACGGCATCGCGGCCCTCCTCGGCGCGGCGGGCGGTGCCCCGGAAGCCGGCGACGCTGGCCGCCGCCAAGCTGGGCGCAGATGCAGGACAGGCTTTTGTTTGCGTCATAAGTTGCACATACTCGCGCGATACGAGTGCGATCGCGCCGCCGCCCTTGCCCTTGCCGATTGGGACCCATGTTACAGACCCCGAAAGCCCGTTACCGCAAAGGCAGCGGATCCACAGCCCGGCCCGGGATGGCCCGCCGCGCTCTGCGGGCCTGGATCTCGGCATGGCTCGTCCTGATCGCCGCCCCCGCCATCGGGCAGGAGTATCTTGGATCGGAGCGCTGCATCGCCTGCCACACCGACGCCGGCGCGGCCTGGGCGGGCTCCCACCACCAGCTCGCCTGGACCCCTGCAACGCCCGAGACCATCGCGGCGGATTTCGATGGCACCGCGTTCACGCTTGGCGACATGCAGGCGCGGTTTCGGCTCTCCCCCGACGGCAAGCCGCAGGTCAGCGTCACCGAGCGCGATCAGGTGACCACCGAATACGAGGTGCATTCGGTGATCGGGGTTGAGCCGCTGCAGCAATATCTCCTCGAGACGGAGCCCGGCCGACTTCAGAGCTTCGACGTGGTCTGGGATACGGAGAAGGGCGGCTGGTTTCATCTCTACCCCGATCAGAACGTCGGCCCGGAGGACGGGCTGCACTGGACCGGGCCCTACAAGACCTGGAACAGCCGCTGCGCCGCCTGCCACGCCACCGGCTTCGAGGCCAATTACGATCCCCGGACCCGGAGCTTCGCCTCGACGCAGGTGGAGATCGGTGTCGGCTGCGAAGCCTGCCACGGCCCCGGCAGCGCGCATGCGGACTGGGCCGAGCGCCTCGCGACGACCCGGGAGCCTCCGCCGGAGGCCTATGGCTTCACGATCGACCTCTCTCAGCCGGAGCAGTTGGTCGAGCAATGCGCCAGCTGTCATTCGCGGCGCGAGCCCTATCTCGACGGCAACCCGGTGCCCGGAACCCCCTATCACGACACCTACAATCTCTCGCTGCTGCGCGAGGGTGCCTACGAGGCGGACGGGCAGATCCTCGACGAGGTCTATGTCTACGGCTCGTTCCTGCAGTCGAAGATGCACGAGAAGGGCGTCACCTGCTCGAATTGCCACCTGCCGCACGAGGCGGAGCTTGTCGCGGAGGGCAACGCGGTCTGCACCCAGTGCCACAGCCCGGCTGGCAATCCGGAGTTTCCCTCGCTGCCGCTGCAGGTCTTCGACGGGCCCGGGCACAGCCGTCACCCGCAAGGCTCGGCAGGGGCCGAATGCAAGGCCTGCCACATGACCGAACGGGTCTACATGGGCAATGACTGGCGGGCGGATCATTCCTTCCGCATCCCGCGTCCGGACCTGGCCGCCGAGACCGGCGCGCCCGATGCCTGCACCACCTGCCACGAAGATCAGAGCGCGTCCTGGGCCGCCGAAATACTCGAAGACTGGTTCCCCGAGAGCCGCCATCGCGGCCCGCATTACGGCGAGGTGCTTGCGCAGGGCCGTCGCGATCCGCAGCGCGCCGCACCGCAGCTGCGCAGCCTGTCGCAGGATGGCGAGATGTCCGGCATCGTGCGCGCGACGGCGCTCTACCTGCTCGAGCAGGCGGGCGACCCGTCCGACGCGGCGGCGCTGGAGGCGCTGTTGCACGATCCCGATCCGCTGGTGCGCACCGCCGCCGTGAAGCTTCAGCGCACAGCCCCGGCGATGGAACGGACGCCGCGTCTCATGAAATCGCTGTCGGACCCCTCGCGCTCGGTCCGCATGGCCGCCGCCCAGTCGATGCTCGACGCGCCGATCGCCCACATGCCCGGCCGCTACGAGCGCGCGCTGCGCAATGCCTTCGCGGAGTGGCAGGCGGCGATGGCCAGCCGGCTCGACTATCCCGAGACCCATCTCCAGCTGGGCGGCATGGCGCTCACCATGCGCAACATGTCCGCCGCCAGTCGGGCCTTCGCAGAGGCGACGCGGCTCGACCCGCAGCTCCGCGATGCCTGGATCATGCAGATCCGCATTGCCGCGGCGAGCGGCGACGCGCCCGGCGCCCGCGCGCTTGTCGAGCAGGCGCTGGCGAAGAACCCGGGCGATATGAACCTGCAGATCATGCGCCGCGAGCTGACCGGCGAGGCGCTCGACCTGCTGCCGCCTCCCTCGGAAGAGTGAGCGGCGGGGGCCGGGCTCGGGAGAAACTGGGATGCCGCTCTCTGGATAGCGGTCTCGCGCGCGGACTCCTCGGCTATTTCGCGGTGGGCGAGGTCAGAGATATGGCGCCGGCGTTTCGGTTTCTCGCCCGGCGCCTTGCATTTGCAATCGTGACATTGTTCCGGCGCATGAATGCGGGTCTCTCATGGACCGCCGTTCTTTGATTTCGGCCCCCGAGCATCTACACGCATCTCCCGATGGTCAGCAGGGGGGGGGCCTGATACGCGGCGCACTGCGTTATTGCTGCGCGGAGCGGCGTATACCCTACCAAGCTCCAACCCTGAGCGTGTTGTGCGGCCCCGCGCAGCGGCAGTCGCCCGACGGGTGCCCATTCACTCTTGAAGCGCCACCCGCGCTCGAGCACGTTCGCCAATTGCGTCGGCAAGCTCGGAGCGGGGAATAACGCGGCGGCTCGGGCGGCATTGTCAGGCGCAATCACCCGGCCATCCGCCTGCGATATCGCTCGAGAGATCGTTTCTTTCGCAAAACCGTTTCGATTGTGGCAAGAATGTGGTGCTACCTTCATGGCGCGGAATTCTACCGCCCAAACTTTGTTTGCCGAATCCTTTTCCGAGAGGTCGATATGACCCCGTTCGTTCTTTTCATGCTGCTTTTCGGGGGGCTCCTCGCCAGCGCGGGCGGCTCTGGCAATGGTGAGGCGTTCGAGCCGGAGGATGACGGCGAGGGCGAGCTCATGCGGGGCGGCGAAGAGAGCGATACGCTCGAGGGCGGTGACGGCGATGACACGGTCAGCGGCGGCGGCGGCAACGATGCGCTTGGCGGCGGGGCCGGGGATGACCTGATCGATGGTGGCCCCGGCAACGATCTCATCATCGACGCGCTCGGCTCGGACAGCGCCACCGGGGGGATGGGCGTCGACGTGATGATCTTCTCCGACACCGATCTCGGCGCGCCCGACCTCGTCGAGGGCGGCGACGGCAACGATGTGCTCTGGGGCGATGACGGTGACACCCTGACTGGCGGCGCCAATGCCGATATCTTCATCGTGCCGATCGGGCAGGAGGGGGCTGCGCCGGTCACCATCACCGATCTCGACTTCACGCGCTTCACCGATCAGCAGGTCGCCGACCGGGTGGTGTTTGTCACCCCCGAGGGCGAGCTGATCCCGCGCGCCGCCTTCTTCGACGGCAGCTATGCCGTCGGCATCGGCGATCTGCAGGATGGCAGCGGTGCCTACATCGTCAACGGCAGCGACACCGTCGCGATCATCGAGGGCTACACCGCCGACGAGCTGTTCTACGAGACGATCTGGATCGGAAATTTCTCCCCGGCGCTGACCGGCTTCTACGATGGCGACGACGCGCTGACCGGCACCGAAGGGCGCGACGAGCTGTTTGCTGGCCTCGGCACGGACACGATCACCGGCCTCGGCGGGGGCGATTACCTCGATGGTCAGGCGGGTGATGATGTCGTCATTGGCGTCGATGGCGCGGGCGCCGAGGCGGTGGGCGATTCGCTGGTCGGCAATGGCGGCGACGATACGCTGCGCGGCGATGCGGGCGACCTGCTCGCCGGCGGGCCGGGCAATGACAGCTATGAGCTGGTGGTCCCCGCGGGCGAGGCGGCGGGCGCGCCGATGCGCCTTTATACTTACGATCTCGCCGGCAGTGGCGGCGCCCCGGAGCGCATCACGCTCACCGATGCGGCGGGCACGCCGCTCTCGGCGCGCGAGGCGGCCGCGGGTCTCTCGGTGCGCCTCGCCAACGATGGCAGCGGCGCGGCGCTGGTCTTTGGCGGGGCAGAGCTGGCGGTGATCGACGGCGTCGCCCCCGAAAATCTCGACGCGCCCGAGCTTTGGCTCGGCAATCTCGCCTCCGATATGCCGCTGCCGCCCGCAGCGCCGCCGGTGCCGTTCTCGGCGGCGACCGGGATTACCGTGCTGTCGGCCACCGGCACCGGCGAGATCATCGACGAGGCCTATTTCGGCGGCAACATGGTGTTCAGCGTCAACACCGTCGACGGCGTCCCGAAGCCGACCTTCGGCCCCGCCGCCGAGGCCCTCGACATCAGCCATCTGCGCTTCCCCGCCGGGCAGGGGGATGCGGGCGATCTCGAGGTGGATGGCGAGGGCTTCCTCAACATCCTCGTCATGGAGCAGGGGCCCGATGGCGACTGGGAGCTGCGCGACGAACTCGTCGCGGCGCTCGACTGGGCGCGCGAGAACGATGCGCAGCTGACGCTGGTGCTGCCCACAAAGAATTACACCGTCGCCGAATACGAGGCGCTCGACCGCGAGATCGCGCGCTTCGCAGAGGCGGTGATGCGCGATCACGCCGATGTCGTCGAAGCCTTCGAGATCGGCAACGAATACTGGAGCATGGGCGAGACGGCCTATGGCTCCAAGGCCGACGTCGCCGCCGTCGCGCTGGCCCGCGGCATGGAGGCGGCGGGTTTCGAGGCAGACGATCAGCCGGCGATCCTGGTGCAGATGGCCTCGCCCTTCGCGGGCTCGGAATTTCACGTCTCCGTCGATGACCGGCCATTCGCACAGCGCGTCGACCTGGCCAACCAGACCATCATCGACCAGCTCGGCGACGCGGCGCGCGACGCCATCGATGGCGTGGTCGAGCACTACTATTTCGACAAGCAGGTGCTGGCGTTCGAGGGCACCACCGGCGAGGTCAACTTCATCAACCGCGATTTCTCGACCTGGGATGACGCCTTCGACAAGGAGCTCGACCTCTACATAACCGAGTGGAACGTGCGCACCTCGACCACTTCCGAGACCGGGCTGCGCTCGGCCTCGGTGATGCTCGAGATGACCGCCAACATGAGCGATCTCGGCGTCGATGCGGCGCATGTCTGGCCGGTGCAGCACAACACCCCGACCGATCTTGCCGGCAAGCAGCAGGAAGACGTGATCACCGATGCCGAGGGCCGGGTGATCAACACCATCAACGGCGCCGCCTTTGACCTGATGTCCTCGAGCCTCGTCGGGCTCGAGGCGCTCGAGACCGAGCTTTCGAGTGACGATGGCAGCTTCACCTTCCATGCCTGGCAGGGCGAGGACAGCACCGTGGTCTACGTTGCCTCGCGCGCCACCGATACGCTGGAGCTGGCGCTCGACCTGTCGGA
This sequence comes from Salipiger bermudensis, assembly GCF_019801965.1. GTDB lineage: Bacteria > Pseudomonadota > Alphaproteobacteria > Rhodobacterales > Rhodobacteraceae > Salipiger > Salipiger bermudensis_A. The sequence continues at coordinate 8,554 of NZ_JAHVIA010000006.1, read as the reverse complement.
GCTGGTGCCCGAGTATGTGCAAGCGTCCGCGGTCCGGATCTCGGCGGATTTCTCCGCCAATTCCAGCGACGGTGTGCATTTCGTGCCGGGGGCGGGCTTCCAGGAGGCCGAGAGCCTGCTGATCGACGGCCAGCGCTACTACATCAATGAAAATGACGTACGGGCGGAGCTCACCGATTTCGAGATCGACGGCACCACGGTGCCGGTCACGCTGCGCCCCTTCGAGGTGATCGAGATCACCTTCGACACGACGGGCGTGGAAGCCCCGCCATCTGAGCTCGTGCCAGAGGGCCGTGTGCTGACCGGCAGCGCCGGGCCCGACATACTCGACGGAGGCGACGGGGACGACACCATCCAGGGCCTCGCCGGGGATGACACCTTGACCGGCGGCAAGGGCGATGATCGCGGGCTTGGCGGCGCCGGGAATGACCGGCTGCGCGGCTGGGGCGGCGATGATTACCTCAAGGGCGGCGATGGCGATGACCAGATCTCAGGCAACCAGGGCGATGACACGCTGGTCGGCAGCCTCGGCAACGACACGCTGAACGGCGCCGAGGATGATGACGAGCTCAATGGCATGGTGGGCGATGACCGGCTCGCCGGAGGCGCCGGGGCCGACACGGTGACCGGTTGGGCCGGTCGGGACATCTTCGCGCTGGCCGCGGGCGACCTGACCCCGGGCGACGTGGTAACCGATTTCACCCCGGGAGAAGACGTGATCGAGGTCGATCTGCCTGGCATCAGGAGCCTGTCGGATGTCACCTTCGTCGCCGGGAATGACGGCATCACTCTGCGCTTCGGATCGGAGGGCAGCCTGCTATTGCAGGGCGACCTGCGCCTCGCCGAGGTCAACGTGGCGCGGAATTTCGTCTTCCTCTAGGCGGCTCCGGGCGGGCCGCGCGCAGACGGCGCTCGGTCTCCGGAGAGATATCTCGTATCGGTTGCGGGGCAGGGCTCCGGCGCAGCTTCGGCCTTCGCTTGATCCTGCAAGCTTTGTCAGCGACTCTGCGACTCTGCGACTCTGCGACTCTGCGACTCTGCGGCAGACGCGGCGGGCAGAGGCATTTCGAGGGCTGGCTTGCCGCGGCGTTCAATCCTCCGGCGCTTCGCGAGAACGGCGTCCGTCGCGCGCCGGGATCGGCCCGGAACGCGCAGGGGCCGCGGATCTGACCGAGCAGCGCCGCAGGTTTGGCGCCGACTATTCGCGCTTTACGCGAATCACCTGGGCTAGTTCGCTCGAAAAATGCGGAAAATTAGGACGCGACAGCGCCTCCAAGCGGCTCTTTCAGCGGCAATACGCGGGAATGCAGGAAATTGATCGGACCTAAGCGACACGTTTCGGATTGTCTCTTGGCGATCCGGATTGCTGCAGTCCGCAAGTTTTCAAGGATCATGAAGTCTTCATAAGTGTTTATTTTTAATCAATAGATAGCGATATCTCTGCCAGTCGGCCCGAGGCTCTAGCGATTGGAAAGTATCGCTTTGGCCCTTCTCGTGCTGTCCATTTTCCTTGGTGTGGCACGTCGGGCGCGCCAAGATGCTCGGGAGGGGCCGGAATTGGTCCGCCCCGAGAGAAAGGACGACCCATCCATGAAGAGCAACGCAATGCTTGTCGCCAGCCTCGCCGGCCTCACGATCCTCGCCGGCTGTGTCGAGACGACCGAGGAGAGCAGCGCGCCAAGCGCCCCCGCAGTCGGAAGCTCTTCCGACCTGAGCTCTTTCGAAGGCGCCCGCGCCGGGCAGGCGGAGATGGGAATTCGCAACCTCGGCTACGAGCCGGTGCGCTCTGACGGACTTACGACCTGGTATTTCAACCGAGAGACCGGGGCCTGCGCCGAGATCACCACCTCCGACGGACGCTACTCGTCCGTCACCATGCTGCCAGCGGAGGATTGCTGAGCGGCGAGCAAGCCCCCGGCCGTGGCCGCGGCCCTCTGCAGCAGGCATGTATAGCGTAAGTCATGCCTGCAGCACTCATCTTCTGATTGTAGTTGAAATGAGCCCGGCAATATCTTCTCATGGAAGACCAATCCCTCCGCGCCAGCCCGTTGCCGGCTTCGCGGGGGCGCCGGAAACGAGGCCGAATTTATGACGCGCGTCTGGACCTTCACCCTGAGCGTTGCCATCAACCTACTGGCATTGGCCGTCCCGCTGGCCCTGCTGCACGTCTATGACCGGATCCTGCCGAACCAGTCGATCGGCACGGCCTACGTGATCTTCTCGGTGGCGGCGGTCAGCGTCGCGGTAGCGGCCTTCCTGCGCTACGTGCGGTCGGCAATCCTCGCCCGGGCCGGCGCAGAGGCGGAGTATCGTCTCTGGACACAGGTGGTGCAGGCGGCCTTCGCCGATCGCGATGACGGCCGGCTCAGCCCCGAACAGCGTGAGATCCTCTTCACCTCGCCGGGCCGCGCGCAGGATGCGCTTGTCGGGCAATCGATGCTGCCGATCTTCGATGCGCCGTTCGGGCTGGTCTTCATCTGGCTCGTCTGGTTCCTCGGCGGCCCGCTGGTGCTCGCGCCGCTGGCGGTGGCGGGGCTGGCGATCGGGCTCATCGCGCTGGCCGCAGCGGCGCATCCGGAGGCGCTCAGGACCGAGCTGCAGCGCGAAGGCCGGGTCAGCGCGGTGTTTGCGGCGCTGGCGCGGACCGGCGGCGGCGCGCTGATCAAGGGCGTCAGCGCCCGGCTCTACGCGGCGCTCTGCCGCGAGCGCGGCATCATGGCGGCGGCGCAATCCCGGCTCGACCGCATGGACGGGCTGCTCAGCGACGTGACGCAGAGCGCCAGCCTCTTCGTCATGCTCCTGCTGCTCGGCTTCGGCGCGTCACAGGTGCTGTCGGGCGATCTGACATCCGGCGGGCTCGCGGCCTGCACGCTTCTCGGCTCGCGCGGGACGCTGCAGATCGTCGGGCTGGCCGCAGCGCTGGTGCGGCGGCAACGGGCGAAGGTCGCCCATGCCGAGCTCGAGCGGCTGATCGCCAGTGCGCCGGCCGGCAGCCACGCGGCGCCCGCGATGCCCTCCGCCGCGCTTGGCGTCGAACTCGAGCTCGACGGTTACACCGCCTCTGTCGCCCCCGGCGAGATCGCGGCGGTGCAGGGCGGTGGCGCCGTGGCCAACGGGCGCGCCCTCACCCATATGGTCGACAGCCTTTGGAAAGGGCGCGCGTCGGTTTCGCTGCGCCTCGACGGGCGGCCGGTGCGCTTTGCCAAGGTCGATCGCGGCGTGCGCTTCCTTGCGGCGCGGCCGCAGCTCATCGACGGCACCCTGCTCGACAACATCACCCGCTTCGATCCCGCGCTCACCGAGGAGGCGATGGAGCTGTCGCGGATGATCGGCCTCGATGCCGGTGTCGCGCGGCTGCCGCATGGCTACCAGACCCTGTGCGGACCCAGCCAGACGACGGTGACCCCGGGCATGGCGACCCGCGCGGCGATCGTGCAGGTGCTGGTGGGAGGGCCCGGGCTGGTGCTGCTGCAGCGCCCGGCCATCGGGCTCGACATCGCCGGTGTGCAGGCGCTGGCCGAGACGCTCTCGGCGCAGACCGGGCGCATGACGATCATCATGGCCACCGAGCGGCCCGAGCTTCTGGCGATCGCGGGGCACACGCTGAGCTTCGCCGATCCCGAGCGGATCCCCGAGGCGGAGGGCGTGGCATGAGCCCGCACGATCAATCGATGGCGCAAGCCGCCGCCGGCGCCGAAGCGCTCGACACCCTGACGGGCGCCAGCCCCGACGCCCGGCTGCTGGCCGGCGCGATGGCCGGTCTCGGCGCGCGCCGGACGGACGCGGTGATCGCCGAGGTGATCCCGGAGGGCGGGCGGCTGCCGCTGCAGGATCTGGCCGAAGCGGCGCGGCTGGCCGGGCTCTACGCCGATCTGCGCCACGCGGCGCCGGTGGACTGGTCCGCCGGCATCGACGGGGTGCTGATCGCCGATGTCGAGGGCCGGCGCTATGCGGTGGTGCGGCGCGACGGCGTCGGCCGGGTGCTCTCCGATGACGGCGAGGAAGACGTCGCGCTGGGAGTGCGGGTCGCGGCGGCGCATCCGGTGCTGCACCTGCGGGCGCTTCCGGAGGAGGAAAGCGGGCGGGCGATGTACGCCGCCCTGCGCAACCGCGCGCGACGCAACATGCGGGTGCTGTTCTTCCTCTCGCTGATGATCAACGCCGCCGCCCTGACGGTGCCGTTCTTCTCGATGGCGGTCTACGGGCAGGTGCTCGGGGCGGGCGCCGTCTCGAGCCTGCCCACCTTGATGTCGGGCGCCGCAATCGTGCTCGTGACCATGATGATCCTGCGCCACATCCGCTCGCGCTACATGGCCGACGAGCACGCCCGCGTCTCGGTCTCGATTGACCGGATGCTGATGAGCCGCCTGTTGCGCAAGCCGGCGGGCACGACGCCGCAGCAGCTTCCCGAGGCGCTGCGGGCGCAGGCAAGGCAGGCCTCGGCCTCCGCCGACCTGTTCGCGCCGGCCAATGCGATGGCGATCTATGACGGTCCCTTCGTTTTGCTCACCTTGATCGCGCTGGTCTTCGTTGGCGGTGCGCTGGCGCTGGTGCCGATGATCGTGCTGGGGCTCTTCGTCCTCGCCGCCCATCTGGCGAGCGGGTCGTCGCACCCGGCGGATGTCGAGGTCACCCGCGCCGGGAACGACCGGCGCAAGGCGCTGGCGACCCTGAAGGATCAGGCGACGAGCATCCGCCGGCGCGGGCTGCAGGACGTCTGGATCGCGCGCTTCGACCAGCTGTCGCGGCTCGCCGCGCGCGACGCGCTGCGGGTGCGTCGGCGCAGCGGCGGGCTTCAGGCCATCGGCTCCGCGGTCGGCACCGCGGCGGCGCTGGCAACGCTGGTGGTCGGGCTCATGCTGGCGCTCGAAGGGCGGATCGCCCCGGGCGTGCTGATCGGCACGATGCTCCTGACCTGGCGCCTCACCGGACCGGCGCAGGCCTTCTATATCGGCCTGCCGCGGATGCGGGCGCTGCGGGCATCGTGGCAGCGGCTCGAGCGCCTGCTGCTGCAGCCCACCGTCGCGCAGGAGAGCGTCGCGGCCCTGTCGGTTCCGCGCGAGGCAGTCGGCGTCGAGGCCTCGGGCCTTTACCTGCGCTACGACAAGTCGCCGTTCGCGGCGCTTTCAGGCATCTCTTTCAAGGTTGCGCCCGGTCAGGTCGTGGCGGTGATCGGACCCAACGGCGCCGGCAAGTCGACGCTGATGCAGGTGCTTGCGGGCCGGCTGAAGCCGCAGTCCGGGACGTTGTTTCTCGGTGACCGCCTGAGCTCGCAATACGATCCCGACGATCTCTCGCTCGCCATCGCCACGAGCGGTCTCTACCGCAGCGATTTCGGCGAGGGCCCCGACCAGACCAGCGAGGCCGAGCGCGAGCTCGAGGAATGGCGCGCCCTGACGGTGCGCCCGGCGCCGCTTTACGTGCTCGACAACCCGCTGGCGATCGGCGGCAGCGAGGCGCGGCAGGAGATCCTGCGCTTCCTGCGCGAAACGCGCGGCAAGGCCACCGTGTTCTTTGCCACCCACGACACCGAGCTCGTGCCCGAGGCCGATCTTGCCATCGTCCTCGACAAGGGCGGGCTGGTCTATTTCGGGCCGGTGCAGGCCCCCGAGCCCGCGCCGCAACCTATGGCGACTGTCACCACCGGAGATGCGACATGAACCGCAAGACCCTCGATTTCGTGCTGCATGACGGGCCTTCCGTGCGGCTTGCCCGGCTCGCGGCGCTGGTCATCGTCCTCGCCATCGCGGCGGTCGTGGCGTGGAGCGTCTTCGCCGAGGTCGACGAGGTCGCCAAGGCGCATGGCGTGGTCGAGCCGGTCGACCAGACCCGGCCGGTGGAGAGCCGGCAGGGCGGCCGCGTCGCGCTCGTCGCGGTCGAGCTTGGCGAATACGTCGAAGAAGGGGAGCTGCTGGTCTCGCTGTCGCGCTCCGAGGTCGTCTCGCGCCGCGATGAGCTGCGGGCCCAGATCGCCGGGCTCGAGATCGAGACAGAGATGCTCGACGCCCAGGTTTCGCGGCGGCCGGCGGATTTCTCCCGCTGGGAGGACGCGTTCCCGACCCTCGTGGCGCGCGAGGAGGCCTCGCTTCAGGCCGCGCTGGCGCTGCTCGAGGTCCAGCGTCTCGAGATCCAGGCCCGGATCGCGCAGCGCAATTCAGACATCGCCGCGGTCGGAGAGCAGCTGCCGCTGATCGCCGAGGAACTGGCGATGCTGGAGCGCTCGCAGGCGGTCACCGAGGATCTGCGCGCCCGCAACCTCGCGACGCAGCAGCAGGCCGACGAGCAGGTTCAGCGGCTCGATGCCCTCCGGCTGCGGCAGCAGGAGCTGCGCGGCGAGCGCGCGCGGGCCACGCAGAACATCGAGGAGCTAGAGGCCTCGCTGCGCCGCATCGATCTCGATGCGGTGGCCGAGGCGCGGGCCCGGATCGCCGAGGCGCAGGCGCAGCTGCGCGGGCTGAAGGCGCGCGAGGCGGCGCTCGAGCAGGAGGTCGTCGAGGTCGACATCCGCGCCCCGGTCGCGGGCTTCGTCCAGAGCCTGCCCGACGAGACCACCGGCGACGTGATCGACCCGGGCGGCGTCGTGGCGACCATCGTGCCGGGCAATGGCGATCTGCGCTTCTCCGGGCGGCTGGCGCCGCGCGACATCGGCTTCGTGCGTCAGGGCCAGCCGGTGCGGCTGAAGATCGACAGCTACGATTTCAGCCGCTACGGCGCGCTGGAGGGCAGGGTGGCCGAGATCTCGCCCACCTCGACCGTCGATCAGAACGGCGAGAGCTTCTACGAGGTGCTGGTCGGCATCGATCAGACCTATTTCCGCGCGCCCGGCGACGGGCTCGACCTGATGCCGGGGATGACCGGCGAGGCCGATATCGTCACCGGCGCCAAGACGGTGTTCCAGTATGTCTGGAAGCCGGTCTACACCAATCTCGACCTTGCTCTGAGCGAACGCTGACGAGGACACCATGGCTGGATCCGACCCCGAGACACCGATTGGCGCAACCACGGGCGTGGCCGCGGAGCGGCAGGTCCGAGAGGAGATCTTCGGCTGGTATTACCAGACCCCCGAGGGGCTGGTGCCGGTGCCCGAGGCGACAGGCGAGGCGGCCTCCGAGAGCGACACCGGCGCGGCGCAGGCACCGGCCCGCTGTTTCGTCCTGCCCCATGCCGCGCTCGGCTCGGCGGCAGGGCAGGGGTCCGATGCGGCGCCATCGCTCTCGAGCGTGCCCCTGTCGCCGCCGCTGTCGCCAAGTCTGCACCGGCTGCTCACCGGCATCGGTGCAGAGGTGACGCAGAACCATGTCGTGGTGCCGGAGCATGTCGTGCCGCGGCTCCCGGCGGTGCTGCCCGATCTGCCGCCCGCCGTCGCGGCCCAGATTGCGGGTGCCGTGCCGGGTGGCGTGCCGGACCGTCCGGACCACGGCACGCCACCCGGCGGGACCGCCACCACCGGGCCGGGCACTGGCACCGGGATCGGGACGAGCACCGGGACGGGCACTGGCCCCGGCCTTACGACCGGAACCACGCCGACTACCGGCCCCGCGACGGGCCCCGGACCAAACACGGGGACCGTTACCGGAACCGGCACCACGCCGAGCACCGGCGCCGGGACGGGCCCGACCCCAGTCACCACAACGACGCCGCCGGACGTCAAGATCCCGCCTCTGAAACCGGACCCCGTCCTGGCCCACCCGCACACGGGCCCGGACATCCCGCCACCGACGCTTGGCAACGACAAGACCCCACCACTGACGCCGGATCCACTGAAGGCACCGCCACTGAAGGGCCCGGACGTCGTGCCGCCAACCCTTGGCAACGACAAGACCCCGCCGCTGTCCCCCGCCCATCCTGCGCAGGTCACCGGTACCCCGGTCGGCACGGTCACCGAAGACACCCGTCTCACCACCTCCGGCAAGCTCGACGTCACGGATGCCGACGCGGGCGAGGCGTCCTTCGTGCCGATGCCATCCGCCGCAGGTGCACACGGCACCTTCAGCATCGATGCCGATGGCCACTGGACCTACCAGCTCGACAATTCCCAACCGGCGGTGCAGGCGCTGACCTCCGGCGGCGGCCAGCTCACCGATACGGTGACGGTCTCGACGCTCGACGGCACGACGCAGCAGATCACCGTGACGATCAACGGCACCGATGACGGCGCGCAGGTCACCGGTACCCCGGTCGGCACGGTCACCGAGGACACCCGCCTCACCACCTCCGGCAAGCTCGACGTCACCGATCCCGATGCAGGCGAGGCGTCCTTCGTGCCGATGCCATCCGCCGCAGGTGCACACGGCACCTTCAGCATCGATGCCGATGGCCACTGGACCTACCAGCTCGACAATTCCCAACCGGCGGTGCAGGCGCTGACCTCCGGCGGCGGCCAGCTCACCGATACGGTGACGGTCTCGACGCTCGACGGCACGACGCAGCAGATCACCGTGACGATCAACGGCACCGACGACGGCGCGCAGGTCACCGGTACCCCGGTCGGCACGGTCACCGAAGACACCCGCCTCACCACCTCCGGCAAGCTCGACGTCACCGATCCCGATGC
>NZ_JAHVIA010000005.1 GCF_019801965.1 Salipiger bermudensis | reverse complement strand
CCCGCCTCGTGCGGGACTGGGTGACGTCTATCGGTCTCGAGCCGAGTGCCTACGGCACGCACTCCATGCGGCGGACCAAGGTGGCGCAGATATATCGCAAAACTGGCAACCTCCGCGCAATGCAGCTCCTGCTCGGCCATACGAAGATGGATAGTACGGTGCGCTACCTTGGTGTCGAGCTCGAAGATGCGCTCGCCATCGCGGAGGCGGTGGAGCTCTGAGAAGTCGGGCCGGTCGGTAGCGGCCGGCCCTCTCCAGACATTCGCCAAGTTGGTCATTGCCGCGGCGCAGCTTTCCCAAACCGGCCATCGGTTGCATCGTGCAGCATAATCTGGCGGGCCAAGGTCGGAAGAGCGGAGTGAACTTTCGCCGCGCACATAACATTGGCAGCTTTCTACGCCTTGCGTTTCCAGCAATCCACAGTGGCGTTGTGTTCTTGACGCTTTAGAACACGCTTTTTCGTCAACCTAAGTCCAAAGTTTGCGACACAATGCCCGGCTTTGCGACTAGAAGCACATTCAGCACCATTTATCGCAACAGGTCCTGCACTACCCGTACAGAACGAAACAAGCATCACTATACCATTCCGCGGCGCGGTCGATATGGTTTCCATGGGAGCGAATACGCCACTGATTCTGACTGGATGCTCTTAGGTTTCCTGAATTGTAGGCTGCCGCAACCAATAACGGGTTGCCGCTGGTTGTCGGCATTTGATGTCGGATATAAGATGTACCTATATCTATACAGACGTCGATATTGTACAACCCCAAATCAGTCGGCGTCTTGGATGGCTTGTTCTTGAAGAATGCGAACTGACTATTATTGTCATAGCCAAGCCCAACGACGTTGTTCATCCAGCGCGCGGTGTCTGCCATTACCTGCATGGGACCAGCGCTGTAATCGCCCTTTTCCTTGCCGTCGATTGCCGGATCGCCTGTCGCCCCGACCGTATAGCTCTTCTCCCAGCGATAAGTGCGGGGGCCAGTAAACCCGTCTATTCGAAAAGCCGCGGTTTCGGTTGCGATGGTCATTACGATCAGTTCGGGGGCCACCTCATGTTTCTGCGAAGCAGCGTGAATTTGGGGGCCAAGCTTGGCAAGGATTTCCTGAGTAGTGATTGGCGCACCGGAAGTGCGCCACAATTTCAGTCGACCTGTGTGGTCGCGCGTGTAGACCCCTTTCTTATCGTACGTCCAACTATCTCCGCCGAACATGGAATACCATGTTGACGAAGTGATCCCGCCAGCGGACAGAAGGCCGACCATCGGACTTGGAAAGGCTGGTCGGTCGTTGGTTGACGGAAGCGGTGGCTTCTTCAAACCCGCCCAACCAGCAATGAATTTAGTCAAATTGTCTGACCAGCTTTGATCACCACCGTTGGGATAATCGCCATTCATCAATTCCGTCAGAGTTATCCCGATCATCTGCACATGGGGAAGTTCCCAATTTAAAGGCTCCAGCCCGTTGGAAATTGCAATCTTGTGAAAGCGGTCCCATTCTCTACGTTGCTGGGCTGTATCGGCGCTCCAATTCCATTTGTTGTTTTCAAAGCGGACAAAATCGGCGGCCAGACCATATTGGTGATACGATTCCCACGCGTTTGCGTTCGTCACTTTTTTACCGGTGGCGGTGCGTCCTTGCGCGAACAATTTCGCCTGGCGCTGTGGCGTTCTAAAGGCTTCAAACACTTTCATCGGGATGTTTTCCGCGTCAAGCTGTCTCTGCACCCCGCTAACGCGCTTACGTACAGCGGGATGCAGGTGGGTGAGATCGTTGAAGCGTTTGTCCGGGGAAACGTTAGTCGCGGCTGCAGTCGTGATCGCTGCCGCCAGGGTTTCCTGGGGTTGTGCCGACGCAACAACGGCGCCGCTTGCCGTGGAAGTAGGGGCTCCGCCAGCTGCGACAGCGGGCACGGCGGGGGACGTGAGAGCCATGCAAACGGCCGTGAAAGTGCCGTTGCCATTGTCGTTGGTCAACAGGGTGCCATTGTCGACGGCACACCCCCTGCGCAACGACTCAATCAGCCCGGGCACGGCATTCGGAATGGTCCAGAGAATTTTGTCGGTCATGGTATTGGCTCCCTAAAAATTCATAGCTTTAGAAATTCGGCAATCCTTTTATTTCCGCCAGCGTTCTCGGGGGCTACGATCGTTCCGATGGCTCGCGTCATAGACGTATCGCCCAGTGCGATCGACAGGCCGTGTTGAAGGGCAAGGTTCAAGTATGTCTCAAGGTTGGTCGGATTCGCCGCAGTGTAGTCCAGCAGCTTCGCGGATACGTCGACTTCAGCCGGAACAGTCACGGCGGTAAAGACGGGCGCGTGGGTCACGGCCGCAACGACTTTGGGTTTGCCCGCGATCGCAGTGGCGGCACGCCCTGAGGCAAAAGACGTCCCAATCCGTACATTGCCGCCAAAGGCGTTCTGACCGGCTTCCCGCTGCAGATCGAACCGGGAGAACATGTTTACGCCTTCGCCGGTCGGACGTCCGTTGGCGTCCCGTTGCGACGGAGGGACATGCGCGACGACCCTGCGTTGAAGCCCCGCGTTCACTTCGAGCGGCGCGGCCTCGGCCGGATCGCTACGGATCGCAAGGTTGACGCCGGTGCGCTCGCCATAGACCAGAGCTTCGGTACAGGCGGAAATCCCTAGGAGGAGGAAGAAAACTGCGGCAATGCGGATCATTTATTGCCTCCTAGCGGGTCGCAATTGAATACATTGTCGCCATTTTGCAGGGCTTTGGCGAAAGTCTGCGCCGCTTTCCCGCTGGCGGTGATGTCGGTGTATTGGCTCAAATAGACGCCATCGACTACCAGTTCGGTACAACTGAGCAGTGCCATCGCATCGCGGTCGCCGGTCGGTTCCTGAACAGTGACGGGGATAATTGTCACAAAGTCTCGGTCATAGCCGACGAGCAACTGACCTTGTTGGCGGTCGGCGCTGACCCTTGCGTTCACACCAACAACCGTGTCATGTGCGACGTAGAGATTATGCGGTGAGCACCCCAAAGCGAAAATTGCGAGCATAGCGGCATAGGGGACTCTCATAGATCAATGAACTCCACATATATTTTCGTCGAAATCAATTTGAACAACAGTAGCCTCTGGTCTGCGCGGATCAAAGAGGATTCTTCTGAAAGATGATTCCCCGAGCCCAATCGGTCGCAGTCGTAGACTCTCGCGACGCCCGATCGACAGTCCTGCTTCACGCCCATTGATGACGAAGCCCAGCCCTTCAACTACGGTGAAACGCAATTCAAGAGAAGTGCCGAGAATCGTGGTCGAATTCTGCTTGCAGATCTTCGAATAAGCCAGAAGACTCCTGTATCTTCCTAGCGTCACGCTGAAAAGATCACGGCGGGTTTCAATGTGGAGGCCAAATGCGGTGAGTTGATCTACAATGCCGTCGTTCGCTGGGACCACATCATGGCTCGCAGTGCCCAGATGATTGATGGAACATGCTGACAATTGCATTGCCAAGACAATCACAAGCCAAAATGGAGATCGGAAAACCCTCTTTAGAAACTCACAGCATAAACACATTTACCAAACCATATTGGATTATCGCCTGCGATTCCAGAGCGATGCGTCGAAAGTTTGTGTTCGCGAGTCTAACTCCCAGAGCCGAAAATCTATTGGCTAGGTTGGTTCGATCCCGGAGGAGGCGGTGATTGAACTGTCGGTGGCGGTGTTGGAGCCGGTATCGGTGGCGCTGCTGGACCGGGCTGTGCCTGCTGTCCGCTTTCAGCAATCACAGGTGTTGCTCGACCTAAGATATAGCCGGATATTCCTCCAAGTAGGGCCGATAGCTCTTTACCCTCAAGAATTCCGGTAATTCCGAAAAGAATAATTGCAATGACGAGTGAAAATAGCGTGACGAACTGGATGCCCGCTTCAGCCGAAAAAACCACCCGTCGAACTTTTTCGTCGTCGCGCGTAATGCCAAAGAACTTCCAGATTACCAACCCGACCAAAAGCGCAAAGGCGAAGGACATTAAAAGCTTGAAAGAATTTTCGGCTTGCCGTGGAATGAATAGGTCGTTTATCTCATTCTCAACGGTCGTTTGTCGCAGAATTTTATTTTCGAGCGTATTGCTAGCAGTCTGATGAGCGGCTTCTAGGGTGCTTCGCTCAAGTATCAATGCGTCAAGTTCACCTCTCAGGTTATCTGGGTCATCCAATCTCACTTTGTCTATTTCTATCTGCCGTTTCACTTCAGCATCCAGCTTTTCAATATCCACCCGCACCCTAAAGGCATCGGACACAGTGCGCTGTTGACGCTCACCTATATCCCGCAGCTCTCTCTCAATGTTCGAAATTCGCTCTCGCGTTTGCGCCAATTCCAACCTGCGGCTTTCAATCGTTTCCTTTACATTTTCTAGGGCATCTTCAGCGGTTTTGACTTTCACTTCAGCCGAAATGATTGCCGGGGACAGCGTCTCAGAATCGAGCTCTAAATTAGTGCGCCGCAGTTCCGATAGTTCGTCGATCTTCAGATCCTTGCGCTGGGTGATGGCCAGTTCGTCCTCCAAAATCTCAATTTCACCTCTTAATCTTTTGCGCTCCCTTTCAATTGGCGCGATGAGTAGTCGGAAATCCGCCTCGGCTCGCCGAATATCTTGCCTGGATAATGCGAGACGCTCTTCGAAAGCTCTAAGCTCTTTTTGTAGCTCATCTTCAGTGTTTTGGAGGTCGGCTAGTTCCGCTTCTTTTGTCAGGCTGTCGGTTTCCAGGCTTTTTGCACGCGCAATGACTTCTTTTTCAAAGCTTTGGGCTGAGATAAGTTGATTTCGAAAGTCTCTCAGCGCATCAGATTCGACGGCGCTCTCCGAGGCCTTTAGCCTTGATCTCAGATCTTGGATCTCGATATCGAGATTTGCGAGTGTCGCGCTTCGCGACTGAACCAAAGCGCGGGTTTGGGGGATGGTTTCCAGCAAGCGAATACGTTCGTCACGAAGCTTCTGAAATTCCTGCTCTGCCCTGAACCTGTTCAGAGCTTTAGAAAGCGACGATGAAATGCTTCCTGTTTCAGGCAAGCGTTCAATTTCATCTTCGGGTTTCTCGCTGCCCTCAGCGTTCTGAGCGAGTACAGCCGATCCCCAAAAAAACAAAACAAGAGCAGCAGCAAGAAATGAGCGCATATCTACCTCCAATTTTTCGCCTGAAGAACTTCAACCAAGAATGGAGCTATGTTTGTATTTTCTCCTTCTCCTGTCAAATGAAGACGGACAAGCAAACTGATAGGTTTCGAGAGAGAGCAAAAAGGAAGCGTCATTCGTTGCAGTGCAGAAAGTGGTAGGAGTGGACTCGGTGCAGCCATGCGGCGACGCAGAACAAGCCTCGACCTTGGTCCGCTCCGAATGTCGGCTTCCACTTTTTGTGGGTGATCGGATCGTCGCCGCAGCGCATGTCGGCTCCCCGCCCTTCGTGTCGGCGCCTAGCGTCATGCTGCGTCTTGCACGAAGGTCGCGGAAGCGCTGCTCTCTTTCGTTCGCGGTACGCGACTGGAAGGTTCGGTTAGCGTATGCCATCTGGCTCAGCCCCCGCGTCGATGAGAATGGAGTGTCTCACACGTGACCGACGCGATGAACTGCCAGGTCAACCTCTGGCAGTGTCCTTAGCGCGAAGTGCCGGAAAGGGCAGGTTCTCTTGGTTTGTGACTACTCCCGCGGGCGAGAAGTGCATATCCGGGATTGGGCCAAATACAGTGCAATCAACAGCCGGTTAAGGGGCGCTGCCCCCCCCCTTGGCGCCGTGCGCCAATTCACACCCGAGGTATTTGAAAACTAGAGAAGGACAGGGCGCGGCGCTCCTGTCTTCTCTTCGTCAAAAATACTCCCGCCGGAGGCAGGCCGGCGCGCACGGCCGGGTGCGCGGCGGCTATGTGGGCGCCGGGGCGGGGGTCTTAGCCCATGGGGCTCCCCTCCGCGATGGCGCGAGAGAGGCGTGCCGGCACCGACCAGCTGACCGGGTCCTCCTCGGCCAGGCCGGCCAGATCGTCGCGCAGCGCGGTGAGGCCCCAATCCTCCGCCAGCTTCATCGGGCCGCCGCGCCAGCGGGGGAAGCCGTAGCCGTGGATCAGTGTCAGGTCGATCTCCTCCGGGCGGCGCGCGATGCCTTCCTCGAGGATGTCGCAGCTCTCGGCGATCATCGCCAGCGTCACCCGGCGCGAGATCTCCTCCGCGTCAAAGGCGCGCCGCGTCACGCCGGCATCAGTGGCGCAGCTCTCGATCACCGAACGGACGGTCTCGGAGGGCCGGGGGCGCCCGTCTTCGTAATCGTACCAGCCCGCGCCGGTCTTGCGGCCGAGCCGGGCGTGGTCTTCCACAAGCCTGTCGGCGATCGCGACGTAGCGGATCCCGGGCTGGTTGCGCAGATCCTTGCGCTGGCGGTTGGCGTGGGCGATGTCGAGCCCGGAGAGATCCTGCGTCATGAACGGACCCATCGCCATGCCGAAGCCGGTCATCGCGTCGTCGATCTCCCAGGGCAGGGCGCCCTCGAGCAGCATCACCTCGCAGGCCTGGCGATAGCGCGACAGGATGCGGTTGCCGATGAAGCCCTCGCAGATCCCGGCCTCGACCGCGACCTTGCCGAGCCGCCGGGTCAGGCCGAAGGCCGTGGCCAGCGTCTGCGGCGAGCTGGCGCGGGCGCGGACGATCTCGACGAGCTTCATCAGATGCGCGGGGGCGAAGAAATGCAGCCCGAGAAAGCGCTCGGGCCGGGCGAGATCGCCGGCGATGGCATCGGGGTCGAGATAGGAGGTGTTGGTGGCCAGAAGCGTGGTCGGGGGGAGATCGGCGGCGAAGCGGCGGAACAGGGCCTGCTTCACGGCGAGGTCTTCGAACACCGCCTCTATGGCGATGTCGACCGGGGGCAGGGGCTGGGGGCCATGCAAGACGCGAAAGCGCTGCGAGAGCTGCCGGTCGGCCGCGTCCTGCGCCAGCTTGCCGCGCGCCACCGCCTGTTCGAAGAGCCCGGCGACATTGGCGCGGGCGCGTGCGGCGGCGGCGGCATCGTGCTCGAGCAGGGAGATGTCGATGCCGGCAATGCAGAGCGCGTAGGCGATGGCAGCGCCCATGGTGCCGCCCCCGGCCACCAGCGCGGTGCGGATCTCCGCCGGTGCCTCGGCCTGCAGCGTGGCGGGGCGGGCAGCGGCGCGTTCGGCGAAGAAGACGTGGCGCAGGGCGCTGGCTTGGGAGCCCGCTCGCAGCTCGAGGAAGGTGGCACGCTCTTCGGCGAGGGCTGCGTCGAAGGGCAGCTCGGCCGAGGCCTCCACCAGCGCGATCGCGCGCAGCGGGGCGATCTGGCCGCGCATCTTCTTGCGCGCGGTGGCGCGGGCGGCCTCGGCCGCCTCGGGGGCGGGCGCGGGGCGCGGCAGATCGGCCGCCGAGGACGTGTCGAGCCGCTCTGGCGCGAGTGCAAGCGCGGCCTCGAGCGGACGCTCGGAGAGCCCGTCGACCATGCCGAGCGACAGCGCCTCTTCGGCGCCGATGCGCGCGCCGGTGGAGGCCAGCGGCAGGGCCGCCTCGAGACCGATGATCCGGGGCAGACGCTGGGTGCCGCCAGAGCCGGGCACGATGCCGAGCGTCACCTCCGGCAGCCCCATGAGCGCGCCGGGGGCGGCGAGCCTCACCCGGCAGGCCAGCGCGATCTCGAGCCCGCCGCCAAGCGCCGTGCCGTTGATCGCGGCGACCGAGGGCAGGGCCTCGAGCCTGCCCAGCACCTCGGGCAGCTGCGGATCGAGCGCCGGGCCGTCGAACTCGCGCACGTCCGCCCCGGCCACGAAGGCGCGGCCCGCGCCGGTAACGATCACCCGGTCGATTGCGCCGGTCTCGAGAAGCATCTCCGCCTTGGTGCAGGCCGCCAGCAGGCCCGCCCGCACCGTCTGTCCAATGACGTTGAGCGGCGGGTTGTCGATGGTGACCAGCAAGGCGCGGCCGCGCAGCTCGGTGCGGACCGGGGAGGCGGTGAGGGTGGCGGGCATGGCTGGCTCCTTCGGTGCCGGTGATCTTGCGGCGCGGGGGGATGGTCCGCGCGCTCCAAATGATCTTCTACATGGAGAATGGCATTCTTCCAAAAGAATTATCGTGGCGGCGTGCTGCGCGTTTGAAGGAGGCGGTGGACGGAGGCGCGGAGGGCAGGCATTGTCACGGCGATCAGGGAGGGCAGGGCCATGAGCGAGAATCTCGATGTCGCAACCATTGCCGAGCGGCTGACCGCGCTGGCGGGCGGGAATGGGCGCGTTTTCGTGGCCATTGCCGGGGCGCCGGCCTCCGGCAAGAGCACGCTGGCGGAGATCCTGCGCGACATGGTCGACCGCGCCCATCCCGGCAAGGTCGAGATCCTGCCGATGGACGGCTTTCACTACGACGACGCGGTGCTGCGGGCGCGTGGAACGCTTGCGCGCAAGGGCGCGCCGCATACCTTCGATGCCGATGGGCTGGCGGCATTGCTCGACCGGCTCGCCACCAGCGAGCGGCCGGTGGCCGTTCCGGTCTTCGACCGGGCGCTCGAGATCTCGCGCGCCGCGGCCCGGATCATTGCCCCCGACGTGCGGCTGATCCTCGTCGAGGGCAACTACCTGCTGCTCGACGATCCCGACTGGGCGCGGCTGCGCCCGCGCTTCGACCTGACGGTCTTCGTCGACGTGCCGGTGCCGGTGCTGGAGCAGCGCCTGACCGAGCGCTGGGGCGGGCTCGATCCGCAGGTCGCGCAGGCCAAGATCGCCGACAACGACCTGCCGAATGCGCGGCTGGTGGCCGAGCAGAGCGTCGCGGCTGACATCGTTCTGAAGGGCTGAGCGAAGCTGCCGCAGAATTGGGCACTCGCACAGGGAGAGCGGGCGGGATCGCCGCTCAGAACCCCTGAGAGTGGCGTGCGGAGCAGGGTTTCGGCCCGGCAGTGGCGGCGCTTGAGGCGGGTGCAAATTTTGTCCACATGGTCATTTTTTCTTGATTAATTTTTGCGCAGAGGGGGTGTTTTTCGTACAATCGGGTGTCGCAGGGCGTGGGGTCACCTGCCCGCCGCCGGCAAGACCTGTCAATCTGCAGCCGGCTGGGGCCATAGCTCGCGCCAGTCAAGACTTATGGGAGCAAGCCTTGTTCAATCGATACATCTCTACCGCCTTCGCCGCCTCCATGGCCGTGATCGGCGCAACCGGTGCCGCGAGCGCCGAAACCGACATGCCCTTCGCGCTGGACTGGAAATTCGAGGGCCCCGCGGCGCCGTATTTCCTCGCCATCGACAGCGGCCTGTTCGCCGATGCCGATCTCAGCGTCGAGATCTCCGAGGGCAAGGGCTCGCTCGACGCGATCCCGAAGGTCGCCACCGGCGCCTACCCGGTGGGCTTCGCCGACATCAACAGCCTGATGCGCTTCATCGACCAGAACCCCGGCGCGCCGGTGACCGCGGTCATGATGATCTACGACAAGCCGCCCTTTGCCGTGGTCGGTCGCAAGTCGCTCGGCGTCGAGGCGCCGAAGGATCTCGAGGGCAAGGTGCTGGGTGCACCGCCGCCCGATGGCGCCTGGGCGCAATTCCCGATCTTCGCCGCCGAGAACGATCTCGACATGGACGCGATCACCGTCGAGCCGGTCGGCTTCCCGACCCGCGAGCCGATGCTGGCGCAGGGCGAGGTTGCCGCGGTGACCGGCTTCTCGTTCTCCTCGACGCTGAACCTCAAGCGCCTCGGCGTGGCCGAGGATGACCTCAGCGTCATCCTGATGGCCGACAACGGCGTCGAGCTCTACGGCAACGCGGTGATCGTCAACACCGATTTCGCCGCCGAGAACCCCGAGGCCGTGACCGCCTTCCTCGGCGCCATCGCCGGTGGCTGGAAGGCCGCCATCGAAGATCCCGAGGCCGCCATCGCCGCCCTGATCGAGCGCAACCCGGCTGCCGATGCAGAGCTCGAGACCGAGCGCCTGCAGATGGCGATCGATGACAACGTGCTGACCGATTACGTCGCCGAGAATGGCATCGGCGGCGTCGATGCCGACCGCATGGCGGCGGCCATCGAGCAGACCAAGTCGGTCTACGAGTTCACCTCCGAGCCCGACGCGTCGCTCTACTTCGACGACAGCTACCTGCCCGCCGCCGACGCGCGCATGCTGAAGTAAGGCACAAGGGTGCCGGCGGCCTCAGGCTGCCGGCGCCCGCACCGACATGACCAATCTCATCGACATCAAGGGCGTGACCCACGCCTACCAGACACCGAACGGTCCGCTGCCGGTGCTGGACAATCTCAACGTCTCGGTCCCCGAGGGCGAGTTCGCCGCCGTGGTCGGCCCCTCGGGCTGTGGCAAGTCCACGCTCACCCGCCTTGTCGCTGGTCTGATGAAGCCCGACCAAGGCGAGGTCTGGCTGCACGGCAAGCTGGTGAAATCGCCGCGCAAGACCGTTGGCATGGCGTTTCAGAACCCGGTCATGCTGGAATGGCGCACCATCCTGCAAAACGTCATGCTGCCGCTTGAGATCGTCGCCTCCGGCATGCCGAAGAAGCAGCGCGTCGAGCGCGCGATGGAGCTGCTTGAGCTGGTCGGCCTCTCCGGCTTCGAAAACAAGCGCCCCTCCGAGCTCTCCGGCGGCATGCGCCAGCGCGCCTCGCTGTGCCGCGCCATCGTTCACAAGCCCGACGTGCTGATCATGGACGAGCCCTTCGGCGCGCTCGATGCCTTCACCCGCGAGGACCTGTGGCAGACCATGCACGAGCTGCGCGCCAAGGAGCCCTTCACCGCGGTGCTGATCACCCATGACCTGCGCGAGAGCGTCTATCTCGGCGACCAGGTCATCGTGCTCTCGGGCCGCCCCGCGACGACGCAATACGTGCTCGACGTGCATTACCCGGGCGAGGGGCTGCGCAAGCTCGAGGGGCTCTACACGCCCGAATGCGCGCAAATGCTCGCCACGCTGCGCGAACAGATCCAGATCGCCCAAGGGCGACAGCCAGAACCGGCGGTGCACTGATGCGGAATGTCCAGAAAGTCGCCGTCCCGGTCGGCGCGATGCTCGTCTTCCTGCTGCTGTGGGAGTTCCTCGTCTGGGTCAACGGCTGGCCGAACTACGTCATGGCCTCGCCCTCCGATCTGCCCGAGGCCTATATCCGCTTCTGGTCGCTCTTCGTCGAAGGTAGCTGGCAGACTCTCTGGCGCACCGTCGCCGGGCTGGCGCTGGCGGTGATCTTCGGTACGGCGCTCGGCATGGTCATGGGCTTCTCGCGCATTGCGCGCGACGCGCTCTACCCGCTGCTTGTCGGCTTTAACGCCATCCCCAAGGCGACGCTGGTGCCGGTGCTGGCGCTGCTCTTCATCGGGCAGCACAATTTCAACACCGTGCTGATGGCCTTCCTGATCTCGTTCTTCCCGATCGCGGTCTCGGTGGGCATCGGCCTGTCGACGCTGGAACCGGAATACCGCGATATCCTGCGCTCGCTCGGGGCCAGCCGGCTGACGATCTTCCGCAAGATCGCCCTGCCCAAGACTCTGCCGGAGTTCTTCGGCGCGCTGAAGGTCTCGGTGACACTGGCCTTCATCGGCACCAACCTCGTCGAGATCATCTCGCCGCACGGGCGGGGGCTTGGGGCGCTGTTCCTGTCGGGGCAGACCAACTCGAACTACCCGCTGATGTTCGCGGTTCTGATTGCGCTCGCGGTGCTGGGGATCATCCTCTACTACGCGGTGGTCATGCTGGAGAAGATCTTCGCCGGCTGGGCGGAGCGGCCGCAGCACTGAGCCGGGTCTTGAGCCTGTGATCTGGAGCGTCCCTGCAGGAGACTGCGGGGGCGTTTCTGTTTCGGGTTCGCTGCGGCCAGACAGAAAAGAACCCGCACCAGCGGTGCGGGTTCGTCGATTGGCACAGGCAGAGCGGTCCGGGCAAAGTGGCTCAGGAAGAGCGGCTCGGTCGGAGCGGGTCAGACCATGTGCGGCCTTGCGTAGAGGTCGAGCGGGGTGCGCGGAAAGCGGAACATCCCCTCGGCCTTGCCGGCGTGCTGCTGGAAACCGTGGCGGTTGTAGAAGGACAGCAGATCGTCGCGGCTCAGCCCTTCTTCGCCAAACGGCTCGTGATCCAGCGCGATGCCGAAATCGGCCTCGTCGGCCGCTTCCACCAGCCGGCGCAGGATGCGATGCGCGATGCCCTTGCCGCGATAGGCGGGGGCCACCCAGATGCCGTTCAGGATGAAGCGCTTCTTCTTCAGCGAATGCTCGATATAGGCGACGTTGTCCTCGGCGGTGCGGTAATAGGTCCGCTCCTCGGTCTCGCCACGGGTGGCGTGAAGCCCGGGGACGCGCAGGATCTGCGCCAGGATCTTGGCGTATTTCATCTCGGCCCGCTCGCGCGAGCGCTGGATGCCCGCCTCGATCTCGCGGGTCAAATCGGGGTGGCGGGTCTCGCAATAGTCGCGCATCCCGTGTTGCAGGGCCACGGCGACGAAGGCACGCAGCTCGCTCTCGAGCTCCTCGATCTCGCTCAGCAGTTCGGTTTCGCGCTCACTGTGCGCGTAGATAGGCCGCAGGCCCTCTCTATTCATGTATGGCATGTGATCCTCCCGGACAGGATATTAGCGCACGGAGGCTGCGGGAGCATCTTTTTTTCGCCGCCGCGATGCAAAATAGCGCACGTAAAGGTTGATTCTCAATCTGATCTGTAACTATAGGGCTAGCCCGCGCAGCTCAAGAGGCGCGGCGGACCAATGCGGCGCCGGCAATGCGCGGCGCGGTGGAATCGATTGTTCAGTCGATCAACCGCCGCCGCAGCGCCTCGTCGGGCAGGGCGCACATGTCGGTGCGGCCGAAGCGGTAGCGGTTGAAGGCAATGCGGCGATAGAGCCAGTCGCGCAACGGTGCCGGCAGGATGCGCATCAGGCTGGCCAGCCGGCCGACCCCGCCAAGACGCTCGCCGATGCGGATGATCGCGTCCATCCCTGACCAGGCCTTGCCCTGATCGAGAAACAGCCAGGTCTGCGGGTCCTCCGGGTCCTGCTCGAAGTGCCGCACCAGCGCGCTGCCCAGCGGCGATTGCACCGGGCAGATGCGAAAGGCCTCCTCCCGGTCGAGCCGGGCGATGGTCCGTGCGCCCCAAGAGCAGAGCACGCAGTCGCCATCCATCACGGCGAGCGGTCGGGTATCATCGAAGCCGGGGACGGCGCCGTCCTCGCGCCAGGAATGATCGGGTCGGTCTGGCAATGCGGCCATCTGGTCTCCTCCTGCGCGGGGCATGGTGGACCAGATGCGCGGGCAGGGGAAGCGCCGAGGCTCAGGCGGCGGGCTTGTCGGGCCAGCGCGCCTCGACCAGCATCGGCAGGATGCGCCTGAGGAAATCGCCCTGCGGGTCGTCATGGGAGACGATGAAGCGCCAGTTGCTTTCCACCGCGGTCAGCGCCATGCCCTGAAGGGTCGCGTAATCGAGCAGGAGCTGCGGATGCAGCTGCGACGCGGTCTCCCGACTGGGGATCGTGACGCCGTGATAGCGCGCCGCAGTGGTGAAGAACTGGCCGAAGGCGTCGCCCGAGGAGCGCATGAACTCGGGATCGTTGCGGTCGATCAGGGCGCGGCGATAGGTGACCTGAAGCCGGCCGGGAAACTCCATCGAGTAGCGCACGTAGATCGACGCCAGCTCGCGCACCTGTGCGCCAATGGGCTGGTCGGTCGAGACCGTGCGCATGCGGTCGGCCAGCTCGTCGAGGGTCAGCACGGCGACGGCGGTCAGCAGCCCGTTGACGGATTTGAAGTGATGCGCGGGGGCGCCGGGGGAGACGCCCGCCCGGGCAGCGGCCTTGCGCAGGGAAAAGCCCTCGATGCCGCCTTCGTGCAGGATATCGTCTGCCGCGGTGATCAGCGCCTCACGCAGCTGACCATGATGGTAGCTCTCACGGCTCTTGGTCATCCCCTGTACCTTTCACGCGACCCTCGCAAGGCGGAGCCGATACGCTTAAACGCGACTGGGTAACAGGCCTGATTCCAAATTCCAAAATCTATCGGCAAAAGGCCGCTCGCCGCTGCAAGTCGCGATTTCGCATGCGGCAGTTAACAAAACGCAAGTCGGCGCAATAAGTTCCGATCTCCTGTGCCGCGCCGTGTCGGGCGCTTCGGTGCGCCGGCTGATGGCATGCATGCAACAGCTGCCGAAACGCTCCGGGGCGGCTCACAGCGGATTCACGGAGAGCGTCACCCCGGGCTCGGGGCGCACCGTCATGTGCATGATGGGCTCGGGCACCGGGCCTGCCGGGGCAAAGCGGAACCGGGCGACCAGCGTGGCGAGGATGATCTGCGCCTGCATCATCGCGAAATTCGCCCCCACGCAGACCCGCGGTCCGGCGCCGAAGGGCAGGTAGGCGTAGCGGTCGCGCCCCTCGCGGGCGGCGGGGGAGAAGTGATCGGGGTCGAAGGCCTGCGGGCGCTCCCAGAGATCCGCGTGCCGGTGCAGGGCGTAGGTGTTGACGAAGACCGTCTCGCCGGGGCGGATGTCGCGGTCGTAGATCTCGTCGTCGTCGAGCACGTTGCGCGCCAGCATCCCCACCGGCGGGTAGAGCCGCATCGCCTCGTCGAGCACCTGCTCGATATAGGGCATGGCATCGAGGTCTCGGCCCTCCGCCGCACGCTCGCCCAGCACGCCGCGCGCCTCTGCGCGGGCTCGCTCCTGCGCCTGCGTGTCGTTGGCCAGAAGGTAGAGCGCCCAGGAGATCGCCAGAGCGGTGGTCTCGTGCCCGGCGACGATGAAGAACTGCATGTTGTGCAGCAGGTCCTGCGGCGACATGGTGCGCCCGGTCTCCGGGTCCTTGGCGCGCAGCATGTGATCGAGCAGGTCGTCGAGCGGTCCGGCGCCCTGCTTGCGGCGGTCGTTGATCGCCGCCGACACCATCCGGTGCATGGTCTTGACCGCGCCGCGCCCGAGGAACTCGCCGGGGCGGGGCACCCAGATCGGCATCTCGAGGAAATCCAGCAGCGAGGCGCGGCCCACGGTGAGGAAATACTTGGTTATGGCCTCGCCGTAGAGATCGGCATCGAAATGCTCGCGCCCCGACAGGGCCACGTCGCAGATCACGTCGAAGGTGGCCGAGAGCATCTCCTTGACCAGCTCGGCCTGCCCGCCGCTTTCCGCCAGCCGGCCGGCGGCGCGGGCGGCGGTCTCGGTCATCACCGGGGCCAGCGCCTCGACGTTGCGGGCGGCAAAGACCGGCGCGATGGCGCGGCGCTGCCAGCGCCACTGCGCGCCCTCGGAGGTGAACAGCGAATTGCCCACCGCCGGGCGCAACATCCGCAGCATGACCTCGGATTTCGGGTAGTTGCCGACATTGTCGAGAAAGATCCGCTTCATCCCCTCGGGGCCCTGCACCATGTGCCAGCGCGACGGGCCGGTGGTGCCGGTGACGATGGGCTGGGTATAGGCGATGCCGGGGATGATGCTGAGCACGTTGCGCCGCGCCTCGCGCACGCTGGCCAGCATGCCGAGCGGCTTGACGGGCGGGGTGATCGTGGGCGGAACGAAGGCGGACATGGGTCCCTCACGCGACAGGCTTCACAGGCTCCGGAGGTCACGACCGGAGTAGGTTTTCAACATATGGCGCGCGGCGGGTCAGGCCAGTTCTTTCCGGGCAGGCAGAGCCTTGCCTCACGTTTTATCCGTCAGGGTTGAAAACCTCGTGAGCTGATTCAAGGACGATGCCATTGTGCCGGGAGAAGATTGCCTCGCATTCCCGTCCACTTGCTTTCTGTGGGCGCCCGTTGATCAGGAGTTTGTCTAGATGTACGCCCGCACGCTTCTCACCGCCTCGCTCGCCGCGCTTCTCGCCGCCGGCTCGCCCGGACTTCTCTCCGCGCAGGAGATTGCCGACACGATCTATTCCGGCGGCATCATCCTGACCATCAACGATCTCGCGCCGCGGGCCGAGGCCGTGGCGGTCGCTGGCGGGCGCATCCTCGCGGTCGGCACGCTGGCGGAGCTCGAGGCGCTGCGCGGCGAGGCCACCGAGAGCTTCGATCTCGCCGGGCGGACCATGCTGCCGGGCTTCGTCGACAGCCACGGCCACGTTGTCCTCGGCGGCATCCAGGCGCTCTCGGCCAACATGCTGGCGCCGCCTGATGGCGACGTCTCCGACATTGCCAGCCTGCAGCAGGGGCTGCGCGACTGGATGGAGGACAACCGCGAGGCGGTCGAGCGGATCAACCTGATCGTCGGCTTCGGCTACGACAATGCCCAGCTTGCAGAGCTGCGTCACCCGACGCGAGACGATCTCGATGCGGTCTCAAGCGAGATCCCGATCGTGATCGTGCACCAGTCGGGGCATCTCGGCGTCGCCAATTCCGCAGCGCTCGCGGCGGCCGGGATCACCGCCGAGTCCGAGAACCCGCCCGGGGGCGTCATCCGGCGCGGCGAGGACGGTGCGCCCAATGGCGTGCTCGAGGAATACGCCTTCTTCTACGCGCTGGCACCGCTGATGGGCAATCTCGGCCCCGATGGCTTCACCCTCTTCGCCAAGGCCGGCGCCGAGATGTGGGCGCGCTTCGGCTACACCACCGGGCAGGAAGGGCGCTCGAGCCCCGGCAATGTCGAGGCGTTGAAGGCGGTGGATGCGGCGGGCGAACTGCCGATCGACGTCGTGGCCTATCCCGACATCATCGAGGCGCGGGATTTCATCGGCGAGACCACCTCGATGGACTATGACGGCCACGTTCGCGTCGGTGGCGCTAAGCTGACCATCGACGGCTCGCCGCAGGGTTTCACGGCGCTGCGCGACCGGCCCTATTACGATCCGGTGGGCGAGTATGAGCCCGGCTACAAGGGCTATCCGGCGGTCGAGATGGAGCAGGTGCTGGAGGCGGTGGACTGGGCCTATGCCAACGACATCCAGATCCTCACCCATGCCAATGGCGAGGGCGCCTCCGACATGCTGCTGGCGGCGATCCGGGAGGCCACCGAGACCCATCAGCCCGAGGATGCGCGCCCGGTGCTGATCCACGGCCAGTTCCTGCGGCTCGACCAAGTGGATGCCCTCAAGGAGCTCGAGGTGTTCCCCTCGCTGTTCCCGATGCACACCTTCTACTGGGGCGACTGGCACCGCGATCACACCGTGGGGCCGGTGAACGGCGACAATATCTCTCCCACCGGCTGGGTCACCGACCGCGGCATGATGTTCGGCACGCACCATGACGCGCCCGTGGCGCTGCCCGACTCGATGCGCATCCTCGATGCCACGGTGACGCGCCGCACCCGCTCCGGCGACATCCTCGGCCCCGACCAGCGGGTCGACGTGATGACGGCGCTGAAGGCGATGACGATCTGGCCCGCCTGGCAGCATTTCGAGGAGGCCGACAAGGGCTCCATCGAGGTCGGAAAGCTGGCGGATTTCGTGGTGCTGTCCGACGATCCCACGGCGGTCGATCCCGACACGCTCTCCGACTTGCGGGTGATGACGACGATCAAGGAAGACGTGGTGATCTACGCTGCCGACGAAAGCGGGCCGGGCTTCGGCGGCAGCTTCCCGGCAGAGGCCGACCTGGCGCCGGGCTACGATCTGCTGCACGGGCTCGAAGAGGCGGTCGAGTAACGCCGCGGTCGGAGGCGTGCGGTCGCGCTGCACCGGTCGGGCGCAGGGCCACTTGGCGCCGCGCAGCCGGGCGGCGCGGGCGGCGTCGTGCCGGCAGACGCAGGCCGGCTCGGCAAGAAACCGTCCTGCCGCGCTCAGTGCCCTTGGCGCTGGCCGGGCCGCGCGCTATGACGATCCTCCCGAGTGACAGGAGGCCCCCTTGGACCAGACCGCCGAGCGCATCGCCCGCACCATCGCCACCGAGATCGCCGCCAGCCCCGGCCAGGTCAGCGCCGCGGTCGCGCTGCTCGACGGGGGCGCCACGGTGCCCTTCGTGGCGCGCTACCGCAAGGAGGTCACCGGCGGGCTCGACGACACCCAGCTGCGCACGCTGGGCGACCGGCTGGTCTATCTCCGTGAGATGGAGGCCCGCCGCGCCTCGATCCTCGAGTCGATCAAGGGGCAGGGCAAGCTCACCGATGCGCTGGCGCGCTCCATCGCGCAGGCCGAGACCAAGGCCACGCTCGAGGACATCTACCTCCCCTACAAGCCCAAGCGCCGCACCAAGGCGATGATCGCCCGCGAGAACGGGCTCGAGCCGCTGCTGCGCGCCATCACCGAAGACCGCTCCGCCGATCCGCAGGCGCTGGCCGAAAGCTATCTTGGCGAGAACGTCGAGACGGTGAAGGCGGCGCTCGAGGGCGCGCGCGACATCCTCGCCGAGGAGCTGAGCGAGAATGCCGAGCTGCTGGGCCGGCTGCGCAGCTTCATGAAGGAGGAGGCGGTGATCTCGGCCACGGTGCAGCCGGGCAAGGAGCAGGCCGGGGCCAAGTTCTCGGATTATTTCGACCATTCGGAGAAATGGTCGGACATCCCGGCCCACCGCGCGCTGGCGATCCTGCGCGCCTCCAAGGAAGAGATCCTGACCGTCAACATCGCGCCCGAGCCCGAAACCGGCCCGACCCGCGCGCTGGGCATCATCGCGCAGGCCATCGGCATCCCCGGCGAGGCGCCGGGCGACCGGTGGCTGCGCGAGGCGGCGGGATGGACATGGCGGGTCAAGCTCAGCCTGACCATGTATGTCGATCTGCTGACCGAGCTGCGCCGCCGCGCCCACGACGAGGCGATCCGGGTGTTCTCGCGCAACCTCAAGGATCTGCTGCTGGCCGCGCCCGCCGGCGCCAAGGCGACGCTGGGGCTCGATCCCGGCATCCGCACCGGGGTCAAGGCGGCGGTGGTCGATGCCACCGGCAAGCTGCTCGAGACCGCAACGCTCTACCCGTTCCAGCCCAAGAACGATGTCCGCGGCGCGCAGGCCGAGATCGCCCGACTGGTGAAGCGCCACGGTGTCGAGCTCATCGCCATCGGCAACGGCACCGCCAGCCGCGAGACCGAGCGTCTGGTCGGCGACACGCTGAAGCTGCTCGAGGGGCCGAAGCCCACCAAGGTGGTGGTCTCCGAGGCCGGCGCCTCGGTCTACTCGGCCTCCGAGCTGGCGGCGAAGGAATTCCCCGGGCTCGATGTCAGCCTGCGCGGCGCGGTCTCGATCGCGCGGCGCCTGCAGGATCCGCTGGCCGAGCTGGTCAAGATCACCCCCGAGAGCATCGGCGTGGGCCAGTACCAGCACGATGTCGACCAGCGCCAGCTGGCCAAGGCCCTCGAGGCGGTGGTCGAGGACGCGGTGAACGCGGTCGGCGTCGATCTCAACACCGCCTCGGCGCCGCTTCTGGCGCATGTGGCGGGGCTCGGGCCGTCGCTGGCGCAGAACATCGTCGCGCATCGCGATGCCAACGGCGCCTTCGCCTCGCGCAAGGCGCTGAAGAAGGTGAGCGGCGTCGGCCCCAAGGCCTTCGAGCAGAGCGCCGGCTTCCTGCGCATCCGCGACGGCGACGAGCCGCTCGACGCCTCCTCTGTCCACCCCGAGGCCTATGACGTGGCGCGCCGCATCGTGAAGGCCTGCGGCCGCGACATCCGCCAGATCATGGGCCACCCGGAGGCGCTGCGCGGCGTGCGGGCGGAGCAGTTCGTCGATGCGAGCTTCGGCCTGCCGACGGTGCAGGACATCCTGTCGGAGCTGGAAAAGCCGGGCCGTGACCCGCGCCCGAGCTTCAAGACCGCGAGCTTCACCGACGGCGTCGAGGAGATCACCGATCTCAAGCCCGGCATGTCGCTCGAAGGCACGGTGACCAACGTCGCGGCCTTCGGCGCCTTTGTCGATATCGGCGTTCATCAGGACGGGCTGGTGCATGTGAGCCAGCTCGCCGACCGCTTCGTCAAGGATCCGCACGAGGTGGTGAAGGCGGGCGACGTGGTGCGCGTCCGGGTGACCGAGGTCGACGTGGCGCGCAAGCGCATCGGGCTGTCGATGCGCAAGGATGGCGGCGGCAAGCCGGAGCGCGGCGGCAAGCCGGGCGGGCAGGGCGCGCCCACGGGGCGTCGCGGCGGCGGCGGCGCGAGCAGCGCGCCGCGCGGCAAGCCCTCGGGCGGCGGTCAGGGCGCGCTGGGTGCGGCGCTGATGGATGCGATGAAGAAGCGGTGAGAGACGCGCCGGCTCGGACGTGCGGCAAATTCTGCACGGTTGAGCACGTCGCGCCATCGCCGGCCTGCGGGGTGGCGATACGACCGGCGATCCTCTCGTTTTATCCCTGCCAAGTCCGAAGGACCTCGACACGTCGCATTGCGCTCAACCAGATCGCCAGCCCATTGGCGCGGCGGCCTGCGGCCGTGATTCCGCGCTGGGTGCCCCTTCGATATTTGGAAAAAAACGCCCGCCAGCCTGACCCTATAGGCCAGGACTGACGGGCGACAGGGAGCAACTTGCGGCTCAGCTCGCGAGCGGCAGCTCGCGCAGCATCAGCGAGGCGAGCGAGGCCAGCAGCGCCGCGCCGGCGGCGATCCAGAACACCGGGTGCAGCGCCTGGCTGATGCTTTCCATCACCAGCATCTGCGCATCATGCGGCAGTGCCTGCACCATCTCCGCGCCGATGCTGCGCACGCCGCCATCGCCCATGCCCGGCACCTGGCCCTCGAGCGATCGCGACAGCTGGGTGCTGAACAGCGCGCCGAAGCCCGCAGTACCCACCGCGCCGCCGATCAGGCGGAACATGTTGGCGCTCGCCGTGCCGACGCCCAGCATCGACACCGGGATCGCGTTCTGGATCGCCGCCACGCCGATGGCGAAGACCGGCCCGAGCCCGAGCCCGATGCCGACCATCGACAGCGCGATGATCCAGAGCGGGCTGTCGACCGACAGCGTCGTCATCGACAGGAGCGACAGCGACAGCACCGCAGTCGAGACCACCGGCAGGAACTTGTAGCGCCCGGTCTTGGCCATGAAGCGGCCCGACAGGATCGAGGCCGAGAGCAGCCCGCCCATCATCGGCACCAGGAACAGCCCCGAGGAGGTTGGCGAGATGCCCTTCACCACCTGCAGGAAGAACGGCAGGAAGGTGATGGTGCCGAACATCGCCATGCCTACGAGGATACCGACCGAGTTCATCACCACGAAGGTGTTGTTGGCAAACAGGCTCATCGGCAGGATCGGCTCGGCGGCGCGGCGCTCGACCCGGATGAACAGCGCCAGCGCGGCGAGGGCGATGACCCCGAGCGCCAAGAGCTCCGGGCTGGTCCAGGCAAACACCGTGCCGCCGGTGTTCGAGATCAGCACCAGCGAGGCGAGGAGCGTCGCCAGAAGCGCGCCGCCGGCGTAATCGACCGACTTGCGCGAGCGGTCGCTGCGCCGGGGCAGGGCGATGCCCAGAACGATGAAGGCCAGCGCGCCGACGGGGAAGTTGACGAAGAAGATCCAGTGCCAGCTCAGGTTCTGCACCAGGAAGCCGCCGAGCAAGGGGCCGATGACGGTCGAGATGCCGAAGGCCGCGCCCAGCACCGCCTGCGCCTTGCCGCGCTCGCGCGCCGGCAGCAGATCGCCCACCAGCGCCATGCAGGTGACGATCAGCCCGCCACCTCCGGCGCCCTGGATGATCCGCCCCGCGATCACCATGCCCATGCTGTTGGCGGTGCCGCAGATCACCGCGCCGAGGATGAACACCCCGATGCCCCATTGCAGCACCGTCTTGCGGCCGTAGAGATCGCCCAACTTGCCCGCCACCGGCGCGCCGATGGTCGAGGCCAGCAGGTAGGCCGTCATCACCCAGGTGATCTTGTCCATGCCGCCGAGATCGGCGACCATCACCGGCAGGGCGGTCGAGACGATGGTCTGGCCCAGCGAGGCGAACAGCAGGGTCGCAGCCACCGCGCCGAGGATGAGCCTGATCGGAACCGGCTCGGCGCTGGAGGGCGGGGGCGCCATGTCGGTCGCGCCTTGGTCAATGGCGGTCATTCGAGTATCTCCACGAAAACTGTGCGGGCCGAGGGGCGGGCGCAACGGTCTGCAAACTGGCGCCGACATGCCCCTTGGGTCAGAATGGTCTGGGTTTTATATCTGTGCTGATGGCATATATATGTCAATAGCACATAATTACACGAGGCAGCTTTGAGCCGACGAGACGAGATACTGAAGGACGGCCTCGAACGGGCGGGGATCGAGCGCGACGTCTCGCAGGCGGCGCTCGACGTGGACGCGGTGCTGCAGCGCTGGCGGCGTCGGGTGATGAAGCGCGATTTCGGCCACAAGGCCTTGCGCGACCTCGATCTTCCCATCGACCTGGCGCAGCTCGACGTGCTGATGGCAGTGCGCGCGCCGGCCAACGAGTTCGGCGACGAGGAGGCCTCTTGCGAGACCACCGTGGGCACCGTCGCGGTGCGCCTCAGCATCGACCCCTCACGCGCCAGCCGCATCAGCACCGACCTGATCCGCCGCGGCCTCGTGCAGCGCGCCGTGAGCCAGCAGGACGCCCGCCGCGCAGTGCTCGAGCTGACCGAGGCCGGGGCCCGCATCGTCGAGGCCGTCCGGACCTACAAGCTCCTGGTTCTGGGATCTTTCTTCCGCGACTGGACGATGGATGAGATCCAGACCTTCCTGCCGCTGCTGGCGCGGTTCAGCGAATGGTCGGAGCGCGCCGAACAGCCCAGCGGCCCGGTCGAGAGCGAGATTGCCGAATTGCGCGGCAGGCTTGCGGGGATTGTCTCCGAAGAGGGCTAGCCTCGCTGTTTTCCTGCCCGCCGGCGGCTTGCCACCGAGCCGGCTTCGAGTCGCGGGCAGGAAGCCGCGCAATCTCACGATTGTGATATTTTCCCCGTGCACCTGCGCCGCGGAGAATCTAAAGGATCGGCCAAAACGAGTGCGCGTGCGAGTCGCGCCCAGACATACGAGAGCAGGAGCACGCATCCCGGTGCCAGCAGACGTTACCCGAGACCGAGGCGCCCGCGCGTCGGTGGCGGTCAAACCGTTCCAGGTCCGCGGTCGATTCATGACCGCCATCGCCCTCCGGATCGAGAGCGACCAGTTCGACGACGCCTTCTTCGAGGCCATCGATGAGCAGATCACCAAGGCGCCGCAGCTGCTGCTCGACGCGCCTCTGGTGCTGGATTTCTCCAAGGTGCCGGAGTTTGCCGACAGCGCTGCTCTGGCCGATCTGGTGGCCAAGCTGCGAACCCGCAACATGCTGGTCTTCGGGGTGCAGAACACCACCGATCCCCAGCTCGAGGCGGCGGATGGGCTTGGACTGATCCCGGTGCGCATCGGTCGCGACGGCCCGGCCCCGGAGGCCAAGCCGGCGCGCAAGAGCAAGGTCGACAGGCTGCTGCCGCCCGACAACAAGGTCATCACCAAGCCGGTCCGCTCGGGCCAGCTCGTGGTGGCCGAGCGCGGCGATCTGACGGTGATCGGCCCGGTGTCTTCGGGTGCCGAGCTGGTGGCGGCGGGCAACATCCATGTCTACGGGCCGCTGCGTGGCCGGGCCATGGCGGGCTGCCACGGCGACGAGGGCGGGCGGATCTTCTGCCGCGCGCTGCACGCCGAGCTCTTGGCGGTCGCCGGGCTCTACAGGACAAGCGAAAGTATCGAGGACGAGCTGCGCGGCAAGGCCGTGCAAATTTTCCTTAAAGACGAACGACTATGTGTGGAGGCGCTCGGATGACGACGCAACTCAAGGACGAGGCGCCGCTGGGCCGGATCGTCGTGATCACCTCGGGCAAGGGCGGGGTTGGCAAGACCACCTCTGCCGCCGCGATCTCGGCAGGACTGGCGCAGCAGGGCTACAAGACCGTGGTGATCGACTTCGACGTCGGCCTGCGGAATCTCGACATGATCATGGGATGCGAACGCCGCGTGGTGTTTGATTTCATCAACGTGATCCAGGGCGATGCGCGGCTGAAGCAGGCGCTGATCAAGGACAAGCGCCTTGATACGCTGTTCATCCTGCCGACCTCGCAGACCCGCGACAAGGATGCGCTCACGCAGGAGGGTGTCGAGACGGTGCTGAACGAGCTCAAGGAAGAGTTCGACTACATCATCTGCGACAGCCCCGCCGGCATCGAGCGCGGCGCCCAGCTGGCGATGTATTTCGCCGACGAGGCCGTGGTCGTGACCAACCCCGAGGTCTCCTCGGTGCGCGACAGCGACCGCGTGCTCGGCCTGCTGAGCAGCAAGACCCAGCGCGCCGAGAAGGGCGATGGCGAGCCGGTCAAGGCGCGCATCCTGCTGACCCGCCACGATCAGTCCCGGATCGACAAGGGCGAGATGATGACC
The DNA here is from genome assembly GCF_019801965.1 of Salipiger bermudensis. Taxonomy (GTDB): domain Bacteria; phylum Pseudomonadota; class Alphaproteobacteria; order Rhodobacterales; family Rhodobacteraceae; genus Salipiger; species Salipiger bermudensis_A. The sequence goes on along the minus strand of NZ_JAHVIA010000005.1, from coordinate 440,179 downwards.
GTCGACGACGTGCTCGAGATCCTCGCGGTGCCGCTGCTGGGGATCATCCCCGAGAGCCAGGCGGTTCTGCGGGCCTCGAACGTCGGCACGCCGGTGATCCTCGACGAGCCGTCCTCGGCCCAGACCGCCTACAAGGACGCGGTCTCGCGACTGCTCGGCGAGGAGATCGAGATGCGCATCGAGAGCGAGCGCAAGCCGGGCCTGTTCCAGCGGCTGTTCGGACGGTCGGCATGAGCCTGTTCGGTTTCTCTCTCAACCGCCGCCGTCCCAAGACGGCCCAGACCGCGCGGGATCGCTTGCAGCTCCTGCTCGCCCATGAGCGCGGGCAGGGGTCGGGCACGCCCGATTACCTGCCGCAGCTGCAGAACGACCTGATCGCGGTGATCCGGAAATATATCGACGTCGCCGATGACGAGGTCGATATCCGGATGGAGCGCGACGACGATGTCTCCAGCCTTGAGATCAACATCGATCTGCCCTCGGCCGAGGAGAAGGCGGCGAAGCCCGCCAAGAAGCGCTGATCCCGGATCTTTGATCCTGAAACCGCCCGCGTCGCATCCCGACGCGGGCGGTTTTTCTTTGGCTATGGAGCGCGGTCCTGCTCAGGGCGCCAGCTCGATCAGGCTTATGCCGCCGAGCACGAGCGCGGCGAGAAACACCGTCTCGGCGACGATCAGCGCGATCGCCCCGCCGCCGACCTGGATGATGTTGCGCAGGTCGGTCTTCATGCCGACCGCCGCGATCGAGGCCAGCAGCGCCCAGCTCGAGACCCGCGCCAGCACGAGGCCGAGCCCCTCGGGGATCAGCGCAAACGAGTTCAGCGCGGCGAGCACCAGGAAGCCCAGCACGAAGCCCGGGATCAGCGGCGGCCTCTTGCCCCCGGCCGCCGCGCCGCGCGGCGTCCAGAGCGCGATCACCACCACCACGGGCGCGAGAAACGATACCCGGATGAGCTTGACCAGCGTCGAGGTTTCCCCGGCCGTCTCGGAGATCGAGAAGCCCGCGCCCACCACCTGCGCCACGTCATGCACGGTGCCGCCGATGAAGGCGCCGGCGGTGAGGTCGTCGAAGCCCAGCGAACGGGTCAGGATCGGGTATAGGATCATCGCCAGCGTCGAGAGCACGGTGACGCCCAGCACGGTGAACAGCAGGTCGCGCTCGGAGCGCTCGTCCTTCGGCAGCACCGCGGCGATCGCCATCGCCGCCGAGGCACCGCAGATCGCCACCGCGCCGGCGGTCAGCACCGCGAAGCGGTTGCGCTGGCCGATGAGCCGCGCCAGCGCTATGCCGAAGAGGAGGGTCAGCACCACCCCCGCCACCAGAAGCGCGATCATGCCCCAGCCCAGCGACAGCAGCATCTCGATGCTGATCCGCGCGCCGAGCACCGCCACGCCGAAGCGCAGGACGGTGCGGGCGGTGAAGGCGATGCCGGGGGCGGTCGGGCCCTCGCCGCCGAGGAAGTTGAGCGCGATGCCGAAGAGCAGGGCCATCAGCATCGCCGGGGCGCCGTAGTGCTCGGCCACGAACTGCGCCGCGAGCGCCACGAGGATCGAGACCATGACGCCGGGGAAATACTCCCTTGCGCGCCCGGCCAGGACAGGGCCGGACGTCAGGCTAGAAAGCTGCGCGCGCATCGGATCAGCCGGGCTGGTCGACCATGTCGGCGGCGTCGATCCCCGCCACCTCGACCGGCTTCTTCATGGCGTCGCGGCGGAACGGCTCGCCCAGCTCCTGATTGATCATCGCCTCGATCAGCGTGGTGGTGCCGCTCTCCATCTGCTCCCTGATGGCGGTGTTCAGCGCCTCGGTCAGCTCGTCCATCGTGCGCGCCACCACGCCCTTGAGGCCGCAGGCCTTGGCGATGCCGGCATAGCTCACCTGCGTGTCGAGCTCGGTGCCGACGAAATTGTCGTCGAACCACAGCGTTGAGTTCCGCTTCTCGGCGCCCCACTGGTAGTTGCGGAAGACGATCTGGGTGATCGCCGGCCACTTGCCGCGGCCGATGGCCGTCAGCTCATTGACCGCGATGCCGAAGGCGCCGTCGCCGGCAAAGCCCACCACCGGCACGTCGGGGCAGCCAATCTTGGCGCCGACGATCGCAGGCAGGCCATAACCGCAGGGGCCGAAGAGCCCGGGGGCGAGGTATTTCCGCCCGGCCTCGAAGGACGGGTAGGCGTTGCCGATGGCGCAGTTGTTGCCGATGTCCGACGAGATGATGGCCTCGCGTGGCAAGGCCCGCTGGATCGCACGCCACGCCATGCGCGGGCTCATCCAGTCCGGCTTGTCGGCGCGGGCGCGCTGGTTCCAGGTGGTGCCGGGATCGTCCTCCTCGTGATCCATCGACGAGAGCTGCTGCGCCCATTTCGACCTGGTCTCGGCGATCTTTGCCCTGCGCTCGGCGCGGCCCGCGTCGCCGGCGCTGTCCGAGAGCTGCGTGAGGATGCCATTCGCCACCTTTGCGGCGTCGCCCACGATGCCCACGCTGATCTTCTTGGTCAGGCCGATGCGGTCGGGGTTGATGTCGACCTGAATGATCCTGGCCCCCTGCGGCCAATAGTCGATGCCGTAGCCGGGCAGGGTGGAGAACGGGTTGAGGCGGGTGCCGAGGCAGAGCACCACGTCGGCCTCCGCGATCAGCTCCATCCCGGCCTTGGAGCCGTTATAGCCCAGCGGCCCGGCAAACAGCGGGTGCGAGCCGGGGAAGGCATCGTTGTGCTGGTAACCGACGCAGACCGGCGCATCGAGCCGCTCGGCCAACGCCATGGACGCGCTGATGCCGCCGGCGCTCAGCACCACTCCGGCGCCGTTCAGGATCACCGGGTTCCGGGCCTCCGAGAGCAGGGCCGCGGCGCGGCTGATCGAGGCCTCGCCGCCCGGGGAGCGCTCGAACTCGATCGGTTCGGGCAGCTCGATGTCGACGACCTGGGTCCACATGTCGCGCGGGATGTTGAGCTGCGCCGGCGCCGAGAGCCGCTTGGCCTGGGCGATGACGCGGGTCAGCACCTCGGCCACGCGGGAGGGATCCCGCACCTCTTCCTGATAGGCGACCATGTCCTCGAACAGCTTCATCTGCTCGACCTCCTGGAAGCCGCCCTGACCGATGGTCTTGTTGGCGGCCTGCGGGGTGACCAGCAGCAGCGGCGTGTGGTTCCAGTAGGCGGTCTTCACGGCGGTGACGAAATTGGTGATGCCAGGGCCGTTCTGGGCGATCATCATGCTCATCTTGCCGGTGGCGCGGGTGTAGCCATCGGCCATCATTCCGGCCGAGCCCTCATGGGCGCAATCCCAGAAGGTGATGCCGGCCTTGGGGAAGAGATCCGAGATCGGCATCATGGCTGAGCCGATGATGCCGAAGGCATGGCGGATGCCGTGCCGCTGCAGGACCTTCACGAAGGCTTCCTCGGTTGTCATCTTCATGCGTTTTCCTCCCATGATCGCCGGACGGTGCACCGCCCCCTGTTGTCTCGCATCGGTCCCGTGATCGCCGGGCAGGGCGACATCAGCCCCCAAGCCTTGCCCCTCGCCGCATCTCCTGCTTTACAAGGATGGATGCGCAGGAAATGATACTCTTGGTCTCATTTGTTAGTCGGTCGCCTCGGGCGCGTCAACGCGCGTTGCGCCTGGTCGAGGCGGGTGCGGCGGCTGACCGGGCTCCGAAGGAGGCCCGAGCGGGGCTCGTCGTGGCCCGGATCGTTTGCGCGCTGATGCGGAATCGGGAGAGGGGCGGTTTACCTGCGGGAGCTGTCCGCTATACCGCCGCGAGCGCAACGGCGCGGGCGCTGCGGAGGGGGCATGGCCCCGTTGCGGCCGAGGATCGGCAAGGGCGGAAAGGCAGGACATCATGGACGCGGGCAAGAGCGACACGATCCCCACCAATCTCCGGCTGCTCATGGTGATCGAGGAGATCGCACGGGCCGGCGTCCCGGTGACTCCCACCGCCGTGAACGAGGCGCTCGGCCTGCCCAAGCCGACGATCCACCGGCTTTTTGCCACGCTCGAGGAAGAGGGCTTCCTGCAGCGCGACATTGACGGGCGGACCTATTCGCCCGGCCCCCGGCTGCGCCGGCTGGCGGGCGGCGTCATCTCCTCTCGCCACATCCGCACCGCGCGGCAGGCGGTGCTCAGGAAGCTCTCGGAGCTGATCGGCGAGACCTGCAATATCGCGCTGCCCGAGCGCAACGCCATGACCTATGTCGAGCGGGTCGAGACCGAGTGGCCCTTGCGCATCCAGCTGCCGATCGGGACCAGCGTGCCGTTCTACTGCACCGCCAGCGGCAAGATGTATCTCAGCTCGCTCGCCAGCAACCATCTCGAGCGCTACCTCGAGGCGACCGATCTCGTCGCCCGCACGCCGAACACCCTGACCGATGCCGCGGCCGTCCTGCATGAACTCGATGCAGTCCGCCGCAACGGCTACGCGCTCGACCGCGAGGAGTTCATGCAGGATATGATCGCGCTCGCGGTGCCGATCCCCGATTGCAACGGCCGCCTGATGGCGACGCTGTCGTTTCACGCGCCGGTTCAGCGCTTCGACATCGACAGGGCGCTGGGCTTCCTGGCCCCGCTGCGCGCCGCGGCGACGGACCTGTCGAAGCTGATGTCAGGGGCAGACGATCCCGACGAGGCCTGAGCCCGCCGGGGCGTTGCGGCCTTTCGCCCCCGGGCCGGGGCGCCCACGCGCGCTGCAGCCGGGCCGTCGCGTGCGTCTCGGCGCCCGCTGCGGGCAAGGCCTGTTGTCCAGGTTGCAAACCTGCCTTTCCGGGACACAAAAGCTGTTGCGCAGGCTTTAGGTTCCATGACATTGACGCGGCCCGCCGTGGCCTTTGGTAGCGCTTCCGGTGCCTTGATTTTTGTTGATAGGAGACCCAGTGTTGCACCGACAGCCGGGAGTTCAGAGACACGCATGTCTGAGATGCTGACATTCGCCAGCGGCGGCGATCTGCGGACCGCTTTCGGCGGCGTGGATCTGGGTAAGCTGAGCTTTTCGCTGGAAGAGGGCGATGCGACCGTCCCCTTTGCGCTGCTCGACACGTTCGATGCGCAGATCGCGGCGGCGGGGCTGCTTCTGGTCCAGACCGGCGACGGGCTGCATCTGCTCGGTGGCGGGGCCGCGCTGCGGCAGGATTGCGCCGAGCCTGATTTCATCGCCAACATGCCCGTGGGGCCGGTGACCAAGATGCTCGCTGGCATCGTCTCTCCGCTGCGCACGCTGATGACGGTGGCCGAGGGCTCGCTCGCGCGGCAGGGCCTGCGGGTGCTCGACGATTACCAGAAGACCCACCTGCGCGGAACGCTCTGGGTGCTCGATGCGGGCAAGGGGCGGGTCGTCTCGCTGCCGGCGCTGACGGCGCTGCGCGGCTATGACAAGTCGCTGTCCAAGGTCACCGCGAAGCTCGGGGCCAAGGCGGACGGGCGCAAGCTCGGTTCAATGCTCGAGGCCAGTGCGCTGCTGCGCGGCGAGGATCCCGCACTGATCGGCAAGACCCGCATCGTGATGACGCCAGACGAGAAGGCCTTCAAGGCCGCCAATGACATCATCCGCGCCCAGCTCGTCGCCGCGCGGCGTCAGGAAGACGGCATCATCGCCGATATCGACAGCGAGTTCCTGCACGAATACCGCGTTGCCCTGCGCCGCGTGCGCTCGGTGATCTCGCTGTTCAAGGGGGTCTACGATGACAAGCAGACCGCCGATCTCAAGGCCCGCTTCGGCGCCATCATGGCGCGCACCGGCCGGCTGCGCGATCTCGACGTCTACCTGATCGAGCGTGACCGCTACCTCGCGCTGGTGCCCGCGCGCTTCCGCCCCGGCATCGGCAAGCTCTTCGACATGTTCGCCGCGCAGCGCGATGTCGAGCATGCCAAGCTCACGGCCTATCTCGATGGCAAGGCCTACGAGAAGGAGGTCGCCAAGCTCGAGAAGTTGTTCGACAAGACCCGGCATCTCTCGAAGGGCCCGGAGGCCGGGCGCCACGCGCTCGATTTCGCCAAGGCGCTGATCTGGAAGCGCTACCGCAAGGTCTGCAAGATCGCCCGGGCGATCGACGACACGACCCCGGACGAGCAGGTCCACGAGCTTCGCATCGAGTGCAAGAAGCTGCGCTACCTGATGGAATTCTTCGCGCCGCTGTTTGGTGACAACGAGGTCAAATCACTGATCAAGGCGCTGAAGAAGCTGCAGGACAACCTGGGCAACTTCAACGATTACTCGGTGCAGCAGGCTGCCCTGCAGGAGCAGGCCGACGCGCTTGCCGGCAGCGCCGAGCCGGACACGGTCGAGATCGCCACCGGCATCGGCGGGCTCGTCACCGTCCTGCACAACAAGCAGCTCGAAGAGCGCTCCCGCGTCACCGCCTCCTTCGCGGCGTTCGACAGCGAGGACACGCAGGCCCGGTTCCGCGCGCTGTTCAAACCCGAGGGAGAGGCGAAGAAATGAAGATCGTCGCGTGCTATTCCAACAAGGGCGGCGTCGGCAAGACCGCCAGCGCGGTGAACATCGCCTACGGGCTCGCCAAGTCCGGCCAGCGCGTGCTGCTCTGCGATCTCGATCCGCAAGGGGCCTCCGGCTTCTACTTCCGCGTCAAACCCTCGAAGAAGCTGACCGACGAGCGCTTCTTCACCGACGTGAAGCGCTTCACCAGCGCCATCCGCGGCAGCGATTTCGACAATCTCGACATCCTGCCCGCCAACATGACCTTCCGCGATTTCGATGTCTTCCTGTCGCGCATGAAGAACTCGCGTTCGCGGCTGAAGAAGGCGCTGAAGAGCGTCGACAGCGATTACGACGTGGTGCTGCTCGATTGCCCGCCGAACATCTCGACCCTGTCGGAGAACGTGTTCAAGAGCGCCGATGCGATCCTCGTGCCGGTGATCCCGACCACGCTCTCGGAGCGCACCTTCGAGCAGCTTCTCGCCTTCTTCGAGGAGAACGGCCTGCCGAAGAAGAAGATCCTCGGGTTCTTCTCTATGGTGCAGGGCACCAAGAAACTGCATTCCGAGACCATCGCGGGCATGCGCAAGCAATACGGCAAGCGGCTGCTCGACGTGGCGGTGCCGTTCAGCTCCGAGGTCGAAAAGATGGGCGTGCATCGCGCGCCGGTGGGCACCTTTGCCCGGAATAATGCCGCAGTGAAGGGCTACGACCTGCTGTGCAAGGAACTGCTGGAGCGTCTATGACCGACAACCCCGTTGAAATCGAACGCAAGTTTCTGGTGGCGGAGTTGCCGTCTCTGGAGGGCGTCGACAGCAAGAAGATCCGGCAGGGCTATATCACCGTGCCGTCGGACTCGGTCCAGGTGCGGCTGCGCCAGAAGGGCAAGAAGTTCTTCATCACGGTGAAGGGCAAAGGCAAGATGATGCGTTCCGAACGCGAGAGCGAGATCGACGCCGCTACCTTCGACCGGCTCTGGGCCGCCACCGGCGACCGCTGCATCGCCAAGACCCGCTGGACCGGGACGCTCGAGGACGGGCGCACCTTCGAGCTCGATCTCTTCGACGACCGCGATCTGCGGCTGGTCGAAGTCGAGTTCCAGAGCCTCGCCGAGGCCGAGGCCTTCGTGCCGCCGGCATGGTTCGGCGAGGACGTGACCGGCAACCCGGCCTATTCCAACAACGTGCTGGCAAGCGGCGGGGTCGGGGTCGTCTGAGCGCGACGCTGACCGCAGAAACGAAAGGCGCCGCGATGATCCCATCGCGGCGCTTTCTTATTGTCCGGCAGAAGCGCCCTGCGCTCACTCTGTCGGGCTGAGGCCACGCAGGACATCGTCCTTTCCGAGCTGGCCGACGAGCTGGCCGTTCTCGACCACGCCCACCGGCGCGTCGCTGCCCAGAAGCGTGTCGAAACCGTCGCGCACGAGGCTGTCGGCCTCGATGCTGAGGCTCGGGCTTGTGGTCAGCGGGGTCATCAGATCCCGCGCGCGCAGAACGCCCAGCGGGTTCATGTGCTGCACGAACTCGGCCACGTAATCGTTGCGCGGATCGGTGAAGATGTCCTGCGGCGCACCGCTCTGGACGATCCGGCCGCCCTCCATGATCGAGATGTGGTTGCCGAGCTTGAAGGCCTCGTCGAGATCGTGGCTGACGAACAGGATGGTGCGCTTGAGCCGCTCCTGCAGTTCGAGAAGCTCGTCCTGCAGCTTGGTGCGGATCAGCGGATCGAGCGCCGAGAAGGGCTCGTCCATCAGCAGGATCGGCGCCTGCGTGGCAAAGGCCCTGGCCAAGCCCACGCGCTGCTGCATGCCGCCCGAAAGCTCGCTGACCTTGTTGTCGGCCCAATCGGAAAGGCCCACCAGCGCCAGCTGCTCCTCGACGCGCTCATGCGCCTCCTTGCCCTTCATGCCCGCGAGCTCGAGGCCGAGGCCCACGTTCTCGCGCACCGAGCGCCACGGCAGCAGGCCGAACTGCTGGAACACCATTGCGACGTTGTGCATCCGGATCCGGCGCAGGGTGGCGGCGTCGCAATTGGTGACGTCGACCATGCGGTCGCCGTCATTGACCTCGACCTTGCCGCGCACCACCGGGTTGAGCCCGTTGACCGCACGCAGCAGGGTCGACTTGCCCGAGCCCGACAGGCCCATGAGCACGTGGATCTCGCCCTGCTGCACCTCGAGGTTGCAGTTGTGCACGCCCAGCACCTGATCGGTCTCGTGCTGAATCTCGGCGCGGTCCTTGCCCTCGTCCATCAGGGGCAGGGCGCGCTTGGGGCGATCGCCGAAGACGATCGAGACGTTGTCGATATTGACGGCGGTGGTCATTTGCGGCCTCCGACGTTGAGGATGCGGTCGAGCATGATGGCGACCACCACGATGACGAAGCCGGACTCGAAGCCGAGCGCGGTGTTGACCTGGTTGAGCGCGCGAACGACTGGCACGCCGAGGCCGTTGGCACCGACCAGCGCCGCGACGACGACCATGGAGAGCGACAGCATGATGGTCTGGTTCAGACCGGCCATGATCTGCGGCACGGCGTAGGGCAGCTCGACCTTGTAGAGCGTCTGCGTCGGCGTGGCGCCGAAGGCGGTGGCCGCCTCGAGCAGCGCCTTCGGCGTCGAGGAGACGCCGAGATAGGTCAGGCGGATCGGTGCGGGCAGCACGAAGATCACCGTGGCGATCAGGCCCGGCACCATGCCGATGCCGAAGAACACGATGGCCGGGATCAGGTACACGAAGGTCGGCAGGGTCTGCATCAGGTCGAGGATCGGGCGCAGGTAGGTGTAGACCTTGGGCCGGTGCGCCGCGTAGATGCCGATCGGCACCCCGATGGCCATGCAGACGAGGCAGGACGAGAGCACCAGCGTCAGGCTTTCGGTGGTCTCTTCCCAGTAATCCTGGTTGAGGATGAAGAGGAAGCCCGCGAACACGAACAGGGCGGTTTTCCAGTTGCGCTGGAGCGCGTAGGTGATGGCGACGAAGGCCAGGATGACGATGAGCTCGGGCGGCTCCTGCAGGATCCAGAGGATCGCGTCGATCATCGCTTCCATGAAGGAGGAGAGGGCATCAAGGACAACTTCTCCGTTGTCCCGAACCCATTCGAAGACGGCACTTGCCGCGTCGCCTACGGGAATCTTGTAATCGGTCAGCCACTGCACGGCGCCGGGTCTCCCTTGGGTTTTATTCTTTGAAGCTTGCGAGGCCCGTCAGGGGCCGGGGCAGGGGCGTCGCCCACGCGCGGTCGCGCGGACGACGCAAAGGCCTTACATCCCCAGATGGCCTTTCACCGCGGCGACCGCATCGCCACCGTCAACGGTGGTCACACCGTCGAGCCAGGTGTCGAGAACGTCGACGTTCTCCTTCAGCCAGGCTTCGGTTGCGTCGGCCGGATCGGCGCCGTCGTCGAGGATCTCACCCATGATCTTGTTTTCCATCTCGAGGGTGAAATCCATGTTGGCAAAGAGCTTGCCGAGGTTCGGGCACTCTTCCGAGAAGCCCGCGCGGGTCACGGTGTGCACCACGCCTTCGCCACCGAAGAAATCCTCGCCGCCGGGCAGGTACTTCAGGTCGAAATTGGCGTTCATTGGGTGCGGTTCCCAGCCCAGGAACACCACCGGCTCTTCTTTCTTGTAGAAGCGGGCGACCTGCGCCAGCATGCCCTGCTCGGAGCTCTCGACAATGTCGAACTCGCCAAGGCCGAACTTGTCTTCCTCGGTCAGGCCCACGAGATAGGCGTTGCCCTCGTTGCCCGGCTCGATGCCATAGATCTTCTCGTCGAGCTCGTCGGCGAACTTGGCGATATCGGCATAGCTCTGCAGGCCGGCCTCGTAGGCATAGGTCGGGGTCGCGAGCGTGTACTTGGTGCCCTCGAGGTTGACGTTGATCGCCTCGATCTCCCCGCTGTCGAGATAGGGCTGGATGGCGCCTTTCTGGGCCGGCATCCAGTTGCCGAGGAACACGTCGACATCATCGCTTTCCAGCGAGGCAAAGGTCACCGGCACGGAGAGCACCTTCACGTCGACCTCGTAGCCGAGGCCTTCGAGCACGTGCTTGGCGGCGGCGGTGGTGGTGGTGATGTCGGTCCAGCCCACATCGGACATCGAGACGGCGTCGCAGTCGGCAAAGGCCGCGCCCGCGCCCGCGGCAGTGAGTGCGATGGCCGAGATTGCTGTGCGGAGTTTCATGTATTTTCCCCTGTTCGTTGGCTGCGTTTTATTGATTGACCAGTCAAACAGTGCCTGATTATCTGAGTATTGCAACCATTTTTATTGGAAAGGCCGGCGATGTCCGCGCAGGCACAACGTAGAACGCAACTTATCGAGGCAACGATTCACGAGATCGGGGCGACCGGGACCTTGTCGGTCACCGTCGGCCAGATCGCCAAGCGGGCAGGGGTCTCCCCGGCGCTGGCGTTTCACTATTTCGGTGACAAGGATCGGCTGTTCCTGGCGTCGATGCGCCACATCCTGACCTCCTACGGGCAGGATGTTCGCGCCGCGCTGAAGGGCGCCGACTCGCCGCGGGACCGGCTCGAGGCGGTGATTCGTGCCAGCTTCAGCGATGCCAACTTCAGCCATGACGTGATCGCCGCGTGGCTGAATTTCTACGTTCTTGCCCATCGCTCCTCCGAAGCGCAGCGGCTGCTCGTGGTCTATCACCGCCGGTTGCACTCGAACCTGACACGCGACCTGCGGCCGCTCGCGGGCGACGCCGCCGCGCCCGGGATCGCCCGGCGCATCGCGGCGCTGATCGACGGCATCTACCTGCGCTACGCGCATTTCCCCTCCGATGAGCCGGAACAGAACGCCTCCGCCCACGTGCTGGCCGCACTCGACAACGAATTGAAGGCACTCGCATGACCCGACCGAATATCCTCATCCTGATGGTGGACCAGCTCAACGGCACCTTCTTCCCGGATGGCCCCGCCGACTGGCTGCACGCGCCGAACCTCAAGAAGCTGGCGGCGCGCTCGGTGCGCTTCCGCAACTGCTACACCGCCTCGCCGCTCTGTGCGCCGGGGCGGGCGAGCTTTATGTCGGGCGAGCTGCCCTCGGTCACCGGCGTCTACGACAACGCGGCCGAGTTTCCCTCCGATCTGCCGACCTACGCGCACCACCTGCGCCGGGCAGGGTACCACACCTGCCTGTCGGGCAAGATGCATTTCGTCGGCCCCGACCAGATGCACGGCTTCGAAGAGCGCCTGACCACCGATATCTACCCCGCCGATTTCGGCTGGACGCCCGACTACCGCAAGCCCGGCGAGCGCATCGACTGGTGGTATCACAACATGGGCTCGGTCACCGGCTCGGGCGTGGCCGAGATCTCCAACCAGATGGAATATGACGACGAGGTCGCCTACCACGCCACCCGCAAGGTCTATGACCTCGGTCGGCGCAAGGATGATCGCCCGTGGTGCCTGACGGTGAGCTTCACCCACCCGCACGACCCCTACGTGGCGCGCCGCAAGTACTGGGATCTCTACGAGGAGTGCGAGCACCTGCTGCCCGAGGTGGGCGATCTCGGCTACGACAACCAGGACAAGCACTCGAAGCGCATCTTCGATGCCAATGACTGGCGCAGCTTCGACATCACCGAAGACGATATCCGGCGCTCGCGCCGCGCCTATTTCGCCAACATCTCCTATCTCGACGACAAGATCGGCGAGATCCTCGAGGCGCTGGAGGGCACGCGGCAGGCCGAGGACACCATCATCCTCTTCGTCTCCGATCACGGCGACATGCTCGGCGAGCGCGGGCTGTGGTTCAAGATGAGCTTCTTCGAGGGTTCCTCGCGGGTGCCGATGATGATCGCCGCGCCGGGGCTCGAGCCGGGCCTGAGCGAGACGCCGGTCAGCAATATCGACGTCTGCCCGACGGTCTGCGATCTCGCGGGCGTCAGCATGGACGAGGTCATGCCCTGGACCGCCGGCGAGACGCTGGTGCCAGTCGCCAAGGGCGCGCCGCGCGGGCCGGTGGCGATCGAGTACGCCGCCGAGGCCTCCTATGCGCCGCTTGTCGCGCTGCGCGACGGCGACTGGAAATACACCCGCTGCAATCTCGACCCCGAGCAGCTCTTCAACCTCGCGAGCGACCCGCACGAGCTGACCAACCTCGCCGACGACCCGGCCCATGCCGAGACGCTGGCCCGGTTCCAGGCGATGGCCGACGAACGCTGGGATCTCGAGCGTTTCGACGCCGAGGTCCGCAAGAGCCAGGCCAAGCGCTGGGTGGTCTACGAGAGCCTGCGCAACGGCGCCTACTACCCGTGGGATTACCAGCCGCTGCAGAAGGCCAGCGACCGCTTCATGCGCAACCACATGGATTTGAACGTGGTCGAGGAAAACGCCCGCTACCCGCGCGGCGAATGACCTGACGACAAGGGAAGACCGATGACATACGACCTTCAGCCCGCGGGCAGCCACTATATCGACGGCGCCTATGTCGACGACACCGCCGGCGCCGAGATTCCTGTGATCTTCGCCGCCACCGGTGCGCGCATCGCGACGCTGCACGCCGCCACGCCGGCCATCGTCGAGCAGGCGCTTGCCGCCGCCGAGAAAGCGCAGGCCGACTGGGCCAAGCTCTCCCCGCGCGAGCGGGGCCGGGTGCTGACGCGGGCCGCGCAGATCATGCGCGAGCGCAATTACGATCTCTCGGTGCTGGAGACCTACGACACCGGCAAGCCGCTGCAGGAGACCCTCGTGGCCGATGCCACCTCGGGCGCCGACGCGCTCGAGTATTTCGGAGGCCTCGCCGCCAGCCTCACCGGCGAGCACATCCCGCTCGGCGAGGACTGGGTCTACACCATCCGCGAACCGCTCGGCGTCTGTGTCGGCATCGGCGCGTGGAACTACCCCACCCAGATCGCCTGCTGGAAGGCAGCCCCGGCGCTCGCCTGCGGCAACGCCATGGTGTTCAAGCCCTCCGAGACCACGCCGCTCTGCGCCCTCAAGGTGGCCGAGATCCTGACCGAGGCCGGCGCGCCCGCGGGGCTCTTCAACGTGGTGCAGGGCATGGGCGAGGTCGGCGCTTCGCTCGTCACGGACCCGCGCGTCGCCAAGGTCTCGCTCACCGGATCGGTGCCGACCGGGCGCAAGGTTTACGCCGCCGCCGCCGATGGCATGAAGCACGTCACCATGGAACTTGGCGGCAAGTCCCCGATGCTGGTCTTTGACGATGCCGATATCGACAACGCCGTGGGCGGCGCGATCCTCGGCAATTTCTACTCCTCCGGGCAGATCTGCTCCAACGGCACCCGCGTCTTCGTGCAGAAGGGCATCAAGGAGGCCTTCCTCGCGCGCCTTAGCGAGCGCCTGAAAGGCGCGGTGATCGGCGATCCGCTGGATGAGGCGACAAGCTTTGGCCCGATGGTCTCCGAACAGCAGATGACCATCGTGCAGGGCTTCATCGAGAAAGGCGTGGCCGAGGGCGCGCGTCTTGTCACTGGCGGCAAGCGGCTCGACCGCGACGGCTGGTATCTCGAGCCCACAGTCTTCGCCGATGTCACCGACGACATGACCATCGCCCGCGAGGAGATCTTCGGCCCCGTCATGAGCGTGCTCGATTTCGACACCGAGGAAGAGGCCATCACCCGCGCCAACGCCACAGAGTACGGCCTCGCCGCCGGGGTCTTCACCGCCGATCTCAGCCGCGGTCACCGGGTGATCGGCAAGCTGAAGGCGGGCAGCTGCTTCATCAACTCCTACAACGACGCCCCGGTCGAGGCGCCGTTCGGGGGCGTGAAGATGTCGGGCGTGGGCCGCGAGAACTCCAAGGCCGCAATCGAGCACTGGAGCCAGATGAAATCCGTCTATGTCCGCATGGGCGACGTGGAGGCACCGTTCTGATGCAGGCAGAGTATGTCATCGTCGGCGCCGGCAGCGCCGGCTGCGCCATGGCCTACCGGCTCGCCGAGGCCGGCAAGCGGGTGCTGGTCATCGAGCATGGCGGCAGCGATGCCGGCCCGCTGATCCAGATGCCCGGCGCGCTCAGCTACCCGATGAACATGAAGCGCTACGACTGGGGCTTCCAGTCCGAGCCCGAGCCGCATCTCGGCGGCCGCCGCCTCGCCACCCCGCGGGGCAAGGTGATCGGCGGCTCGTCCTCGATCAACGGCATGATCTACGTGCGCGGCCACGCCCGCGACTTCGATCACTGGCGCGATCAGGGCGCCGATGGCTGGGGCTATGCCGATGTGCTGCCCTATTACCAGCGGCAGGAAAACTGGCACGATGGCGGCCATGGCGGCGATCCCGCCTGGCGCGGCAGCGACGGCCCGCTGCATGTCAGCCGCGGCCGGCGCGACAACCCGCTGACGCAGGCCTTCGTCGAGGCCGGGCAGCAGGCGGGCTACCCGGTCACCGCCGATTACAACGGCCAGCAGCAGGAGGGCTTCGGCCCCTATGACATGACGGTCTGGCAGGGCGAGCGCTTCTCAGCCGCCAAGGCCTACCTGCGCCCGGCGCTGAAACGCGAGAATTGCGATCTGGTGCGCGCCTTTGCCCGCCGCGTGGTGATCGAGGAGGGCCGCGCCGTCGGCGTCGAGGTCGAGCGCGGCGGCAAGATCGAGGTGATCCGCGCCGAGGCCGAGGTCATTCTCGCCGCCTCGTCGCTGAACTCGCCGAAGTTGTTGATGCTCTCGGGCATCGGCCCGGCGGCGCATCTGGCCGAGCATGGCATCGACGTGGTCGCCGACCGCGCCGGTGTGGGCCAGAACCTTCAGGACCATCTCGAGCTCTACATCCAGGCGGCGGCGAGCCAGCCGGTAAGCCTCTACAAGTACTGGAACCTGCTTGGAAAGGCCTATGTCGGAGCGCGCTGGCTCTTCACCAAGACCGGGCCGGGGGCGACGAACCAGTTCGAGAGCGCGGGCTTCATCCGCTCGGAGGCCGGTGTCGACTACCCCGACATCCAGTATCACTTCCTGCCTATCGCGGTGCGCTATGATGGCCAGGTGGCCGCCGAGGGCCACGGCTTCCAGGCCCATGTCGGCCCGATGCGGAGCCCCTCGCGCGGCGAGGTCACGCTGCGCTCGGCGGATCCCAAGGACCCGCCGCGCATCCTGTTCAACTACATGGCGCACGAGAAGGACTGGTCGGATTTCCGCAAATGCATCCGCCTGACGCGCGAGATCTTTGCCCAGGACGCCTTCAAGCCTTACTACAAGCACGAGATCCAGCCCGGCGCGGATGTCCAGAGCGACGACGAACTCGACGATTTCATTCGCCAGCATGTCGAGAGCGCCTATCATCCCTGCGGCACCGCCCGCATCGGGCGGGCCGACGATCCGATGGCGGTGGTCGATCCCGAAACCCGGGTGATCGGCGTCGACGGGCTGCGGCTGGCCGACAGCTCGATCTTCCCGCGCATCACCAACGGCAATCTCAACGCGCCGTCGATCATGGTGGGCGAGAAGGCCAGCGATCACATCCTCGGCCGCGCACCGCTGCCGCCGAGGAACGACGCGCCGTGGATCAACCCGAACTGGGAAACTTCTCAGCGCTGAGGGCAGGGCGCCAAGATTTTTCGTACGAAAAATCTTGGCGTTAAGAAAATTCGCAGAATTTTCTTGGGCTGGCCGCTCAGGCGGTCTTCTCGTAGGGGATCTGGCGCGCCAGCCAGCAGCCGAGCCGCGCGCCGTTGACCGTGCCGTCGGCGGCGCGGGTCACGATCAGCGTCCAGTCGCCGGGGGCGGGGGCATCCATCGCCCGCCGCGTCGCCAGCCGCCAGACATCCTGTGCCAGGGGCGCCATGCGCTCGAAGCGGCCGGTGCCGAGCAGCCCGGTGAACCGCGCATAGATGCCGCCATCGCGGGCCTCGATCTCCATCCCCGCTTCCAGTTCGTCCGAACGGTAGCGCCCGGCGATCTCAAGGCCATCGGCGGTCTCGAGCGGCGTCAGCGGGCCAAGCTTGCGCGTGGTGTTCTCGCCCGGGCGCGCCATGGTGAGCCCGTCACCGTCGCGGGCAACCGTCACCCCCGGCGCCGTCAGCGTGCCGTCGCGCCCCGCCACCAGCGGCTGCGGCCCGACCGCGTAGCCCAGCTGAACCTCGCGCCGCCCGGTGGTGAGCGTCGCGGTCAGCCCGCGCGCCTCGTCGAGCCAGAGGCCGTCCCACTCCTCGGTGATGAAGGCGGGTTCCGGTGCTGGTGCGCGCATCGCCGCCCGCGCGACCTGCACAGCCGCGCCATGGGCGTCGGCCTCGTGGTTGAACAGCACCACTACCGAGAGCCGCTCGGAACGCGCGTTGAGCCGGTGCGCGCGGAAGCCGCGCAGGGCGCCCGCATGGCCGGTGAAGGCCACCCCGCCGATCTCCTCGTGGGCCAGCCCGTAGCCATACTCTGCCGGCGCGCCATCGATGAAACGCGGGGGCTCGGCGAGCCGGCGGTAGAGGCTTTGCGGGTCGTCGCGCGTGGCGTCGATCCAGGCCTCATAGGCCAGCATATCGTCGAGCGAGGCCGAGATCCCGGCATCGCCGATCCAGAAGATGCCGTTGTCGGCGGGGAAGAAGCCGGTGGCGTCGCTGCCCTCGTAGCCGATCACGCCATCCTCGGGCTGTCGCGTGTCCGAGGTCAGCACTGCTGTGGTCATGCCGGCGGGCTCCCAGATATGAGCGCGGTAGAGATCCGGCAGGGCCTTCCCGGTCTCGCTCTCGATGATCTCCGAGACGATCCGGTAGTTGCAGTTGCAGTAGGAATACTCGCTGCCGGGCGCGAAATGGCCGGTCTTCATGCGGGCGAGCAGCGGCAGCGCGTCCTCGCGGGCGAAGGTCTGCTCGGCCAGCCCGCCCTGCAGCACGGTCAGCGCCCAGTAGTCGCGCAGGCCCGACTGGTTGTCGCAGAGCTGGCGCAGGGTGGGCAGGCGGCCCTGATACTTCGGCAGGAACTCGGCGACGCGGGCATCGTAGCGCTCGGGCTCTCCCAGCGCCGCCAGCAGCACCCCGCAGGTGAACTGCTTGGAGATCGAGCAGATCGGCATCCGGGTCGCGGTGGTGAGCGGCGTGCCCGCATCGAGATCCGCATAGCCCCAGGCGCGGGCGGCGACGGTCTTGCCGTCCTTCATCACGCCGACAAGGCCGCCGGGGCCGGGGAAGGCCTTGGGAAGGGCGTCGAGCGCGGTCTCGAGCGCGGCGAGGTCGATGGCTGTCATAGGGAGGCGTCCTTGGGATCGGTCATGCGGGCCTTGGGAGCGGGCTACATTTATGCGGAATTTGACCAAGGGCTAGCGAACCCGGTGACCATAGGGAAGGAATTGGCCCGGAAAACGTCTTGCCTCCTCGGGCACGGATGAAAAACCGGGCAGGTGCGAGGCCCAAGAAAATTCGCAGAATTTTCTTGTCCCGTTGCGGGCTGTGGGTCAGTCGAGCGAAACCAGCAGCTCGGCCACGCGCTGCGCGTCGTATTTCGCCTCGTCCGGGCGGCGCAGGGGCAGGCGGATGATGGGGATGCCGAAGCGTTCGGTCACCGCCGTGCAGTCGGCCTCGGGCACGGTCGCGTCGCAGATGACATGCGTCAGAAGACGCGCAGGCTCCAGCCCGCCGCCTGCATCGGCCTGCAGCGGCGCCAGCAACGCCGCCACCTGATCGACGAGCGCATGGCCGAGCGCCTCCGGATCGCGACCGAGGCTCGGCAGGTAGACCTTCGGCACGTGGCGCGCCGCGATCGCGGTGCCGGTGCCGGCGGGCAGCAGGTTGGCGATGACGCTGGAATAGAGGCTGCCCGGCGGGTAGCAGATCAGCTCGGCCTGACCGATGAGCTTGCGGTTGCGCTTCGGCAGCGCCACCTCGGACGGCGCCAGTGCGCGCGTCCCGTCGCTGAGGAAGACGCGCCGGATCGGACTGTCGAGCGGCGCGACCTCCTTGCCGCTGATCGCGCGCTGGCCGGTGATCCGGCGCCCGTCGGCCAGCTCCGCGCCGAGCTGCAGGTTGGCATCGACCACCGCGCGCACGGTGCCGCGCACGTCGACCATCTTCGACATCAGGAACAGCACCGGCTCCAGCGCGCGCTCGTTGCGCAGGTAGCCCCCGGCGAGGATCAGGTTGCCGATGCTGGCGTGGCGATAGTCGAACCCCTCGGGCACCGCGCCGGCAAAGGCGCGCAGGGTGGTCCGGATGAGCTTGCGCATCGGCTGCGGGATGGCGTCGATCAGCGGATGCTTGCCCGCGACCATCTCGGCCACCTCGGCGCGCAGCGACGCCTGCGATGCATCGCGCGAGAGGCGGTGGTTGAACAGCGCGTAGACGTCGGGCTGGCCCAGCACTGTCTCGTCGGCCAGCGCCATCAGCCGGCTGCGCAGGTCGCCCACTGCCGGCATCCCGAAGGCCTCGCGCAGCACCTGGCTGCTGCCGCCGCTGTCGAAGGGGGTGATCAGGTGGACCGAGTTGAACGTATAGCGCTTGAGCTGGCGCGAGATGCCGTTGAGCGCGCTGCCTCCGCTGAAAAACAGCAGGCGTGGCCCGAGATGCGGTGCGCTGCGCGCCCGCGCGACCCGCAGATCGTCGGGCAGGGTGATGTCGCGCGAGATCCGTATCCGGTTCATGAGGCCCTCTTGCCGCAGTTGCCTCCCTGAATAGCCGCCGCGTCGCGAGCTGTCATCCGCCCTTCGGCTGCGACGGGGCAGTGCTGCTACTCTCCCGATGCGTGTTGTATAGCGCGGCGGGTGAGGCGCGCATCGATCCGCGGCGATGCCGGGCCCGCGCTGTGCGGGCCCGGTGTGTCCTGGCCGAATATTGCGAGAATACGGGGATATTCCTGCATCGGTGGAGACATGCGCTCGAGAGTCATATTCTCGCGTCATGCGTGTGGGTGTATGCTTGCCCAGCGGAGCCCACGCAGGAGCGATTGGGTCCGACCTGCAAAAATCGAAGGTGAGACCATGCCGCAGACGACCTCCAGACTCGTTTCCGTCGCCGGTGCTGCCGCCATGCTGACACCCGCCGCCGCGGTCGCTCAGGATGCCGACGAGCTCGCCCGTCAGCTCGCCAACCCGGTCGCCAATCTCTACAGCCTGCCGTTCCAGCTCAACTATGACGAGGGTTACGGCGCGGATGGAGGTGGCTATCGCTACACGCTGAACATCCAGCCGGTGATCCCGATCTCGCTCAACGACGACTGGAACCTGGTCTCGCGTACCATCGTGCCGGTGATCAGCCAGACCGACGTGATCCCCGGCAGCAGCCAGAAGGGCTATGGCGACATCGTACAAAGCCTGTTCTTCTCGCCCAAGGCGCCGACGGCCGGCGGGCTGATCTGGGGTGTGGGCCCGGTGTTCCTGCTGCCCACCGGCTCAGACGAATACAGCGCCGACCAGTTCGGCGCCGGCCTGACCGCGGTTGCCCTGAAGCAAACCGGCCCCTGGACCTTTGGCGGGCTGGTCAACCACATCTGGGACGTGGGCGGCGGTGACGACGCCACGGAGATCGATGCCAGCTTCGTCCAGCCCTTCGCGACCTACGGCTTCAAGGGCGGCTGGTCGCTCACGCTCAACACCGAGCTGACCTACGATTGGACCACCGAGCAGGCGTCAGTGCCGATCAACCTGAACCTGGCAAAGGTCACCACCATCGGCGGCACGCCGGTGAGCATCGGTGCAGGGGTGCGCTACTGGGCCGACTCGCCCGAGAACGGTCCGGATGGCTGGGGCGCGCGGCTCACGATGACCTTCATGTATCCGAAGTAGGAAATCGCTCCGACGGCGCGCTCAGCGCCCCGACTTGGCGCCCTTGCCGCCGGTCAGGGCATTGCGCAGCTCCGAGATCGCATCCTGCGCCCGCCGGGCGGCCTGCGCCAGCTCGGAGGCGATCTCCGTGATGATCCGATCATCCTTGGCGCGGGGCAACATGCGCGAGCTCGACTGGCTGACGGTGGCGATGTTGGCCATGGCGTGCAGGGTCTCGTTCAGCGAGCCGAGAAGGCCGGCTTCGTCGATCGTGGCCTCTGGCGCATAACGACCGGTGACGTCGATCGAGAGCGCGAGGATGGTGCGCACGCCATCTTCGTCACGCTCGAGCGGAAACACCTCGATCTCCCAGATCGTGCGCTGCCCGGTGCCGAAATATTCGCCGGTGAAGGCGCTCGAGCGGCCCGCGAAGGCGTCGGAAACCGCCTCCTCCGCCTTGATCGCCTCGCCGCCTTTCCAGAAGCCGGTCCAGACCTTGCCGCAGACATCGTCGCTCTCGACGCCGAGCATCTCGAGCCCGCGCCGGTTGATGCCGACGACCTTGCCCTCGCGGTCGATGACCTTGGCGCAAACAGCCGCGCGCTCCGCCAGATGCCCCTGCATGAGTGCGAGGGCCCGAAGGCTCACCTGTTCTCCGTTGAGAATCATCCGGACGCTCCTCGACACAACTTTAACGGGCGAGAGTATAGCGAGCTTTTACAGTTATGCCGAATAACAATTTGGTCTTGTTGGACCTTTTGGGCGATTTAGTCGATTTTCATGGCCTGCCGCAGGGCATCCTCCAGCGATGTCGAGGTAAACGGCTTCTGCACGATGGTGCAGGGCGGGTAGGTGGCGATCAATTCCTCGGCCGAGCCATAGCCTGTCGCCAGCACGAAAGGCACCCCGGTTTCGTGGAGGCGGCGGGCCACCGGCAGCGATTGCTCCTCGCCGAGATTGACATCGAGGATGGCGAAATCGACGCGGTTCTGGTCGAGCCAGCGGAGGGCCTCCGGCACGGAAGACAGGATCTCGACCTTGGAGGCGCCGAGATCCTCGAGCGAGGCGGCGGCATCCATGGCGATGATAAGCGAGTCCTCGAGCACCATGCCCTGACCGGAGAGGCTGAGCGCGCCCGTTGCCTTGGCGGGGGCAGGAGCCGCTGCGGCGGCACCGTTTTCTTCGGGTACGATGCGTGAGATGACCGTCGGCGGCAGCCGGAAATGCGCCTCGAGCCCGGTAACCTTGTAGGACACCTCGGCATCACCCTTGAGTTCGTGCGGGATCGAGCCCTCGATGATCGTGGTGCCAAAGCCGCGCCGCTTGGGCGGGGTCACCGGCGGGCCGCCGCGTTCGGCCCAGTCGATCAGCAGCCCGCCGCTGCTGTCCTCGGTGAGCTGCACCTCGACGGTGCCGCTCTGGTCGCAAAGCGCACCGTACTTGATCGAGTTGGTGGCCATCTCGTGCAGCACCAGCGCCATCGTGGTGTAGGCATTGGGGGCGATCATCGCGTCGGGGCCGGTGATCACCACGCGCGCGGACTTGTCCGAGGCATAGGCCGCGAATTCGCACTGGATCAGGCTCTTGAGCGAGGTCGGCTCCCATTGCTCGGAGGTCAGCTGATCGTGCGCCCGCGCCAGGGACTGGATGCGGCCGTCGAGATTGGCGGTGAAGCCCTCGAGCGTGTCCGACGAGGCGCGCGACTGCGACAACAGCCCGCGCATCAGGTTGAGAATGTTGCGCACCCGGTGGTTCAGTTCCGAGATCAGCAACTGCTGCTGCTCCTGCGCGCGCTTGCGCTCGGCATCGGAGGCGTCGAGCACCTTGAGATAGACCTCGAGCAGGATGGTGCGCAGCTTGTTGGCGGCGTGTTCCTGTTCGAGCGACCACGGCAGGCTGCGGCCCTCGACCGTCTCCTGCCAGACCGCGAAACTCTGGCGCGGGGTGAGGCGGTGGCCATTGGGGCCGATGCTCACCGGCTTGGTAGGGTCGCCCGCCCAGGCGACGGTCTCCTGGATCTGCTTGCGGAACAGCACGAGGTAGTCGCGCGGGCGCTTGGAGATCGGGATCGCCATCAGGCCGGCGGCGCGATGGGGATGCTCGCGGGCGGCCTCGAGATAGCGGCCGAGATGGTCGGTGTGGAACACGCCCGACCCGATCGAGCGGTCGAGGAAGCGGGCGATGCCGCGGAATTCTTCCTCGCTCGGCACGGTGCCGGTGGCATGGAATTCATCGTTCTCGAACAGCACGACGCCGTCATGCGGTATCACCGAGGTGATGTCCTCGGAGATCGACAGCAGACTGTCGGCCACCCGGCGGCCATCGGCCATGTGGCCCATCAGCAGGGTCTGCAGGCGGCTGGTCTCTTCCTCGACGGCCTTACGCTGCTGGTCCTCGAAGCGCGACAGCTCGTAGGAGAACATATGCGCAAACATCTCGAGCGCGGTGCGGCGCTCGTACTCGATGTAGCGCGGGCTGTGATGGTGGCAGGCGAACAGCCCCCAGAGCTCGCCATCCTTCATGATCGAGACCGACATCGAGGCCTCGACCCCCATGTTCTTGAGATACTCGATGTGGATCGGCGAGACCGAGCGAGTCACCGCCAGCGACAGGTCGAGCGGCTGGCCGTCGAGCGTGGTGCCGGGCAGGATCGGGCTGCCGGGATCGTTGACGTCGGAGATCAGCCGCAGCAGCGAGCGCTTGTAGAGCGCGCGGGCCTGCACCGGGATGTCGGAGGCCGGGAACATCAGCCCGTCATATTTCGATTGCCCGTCCTTGCGAACCTCGGCCACCACCTTGCCCGACTGGTCGGGCTGGAACTGGTAGACCATGACGCTGTCGAAGCCGCAGAGCCCCTGCAGCCCGCGCGCCGCGGCGCGGGTCAGCGAGCGCAGGTCGCGATTGCGGCTGAGAGACGAGATCTGCGGGTAGACCTCGGCCAGGACATCGCGGCCGCGGGTGGCGATTTTTGGTTCGAACTCGATGATCAGGTGCTGGCCGGAGCCGTGCACCGAAACGTCGAACGCCTTGCCGCTGGCCTGCATGGTGACGTTGAACAGCCGCAGGACCCCGTCTTGCAGCTCGACCACGCGCAGGTTCTGGCGGATGCGGTCGAACCCGTCCGAGACGATCAGCTCGTGCAGCGGGCGGCCGAGCGCCGCCTCGGTGGGAATGCCAAGGATCGCTTCGAGATTCTCGGAGGCGTGCTGGACGATCCAATCCGTCGACAGCGCCAGCAATGCACCATAGGACTGGACCCGTCCAAGCTGGTGGATGGGCTCGCGGTCGCAGTCGGTGAGATCCACGGTCCGCTGCGGGGCAGGGAACGGGGGCGTTGTCGTCATATGATGGGATCTTTCATCTTCATGCCTGGGTGAGGGCCGCGCGGGCAAAGATCGCGAAGCCTGCCTTGGTATCTTGAATGATCTTCGCGGCACGTGGCGAGCCCGCCTCGATCGTGTTGAGCTCGGCGCAATGGCGCTGCCAGAGCTCCGGCATCGTGCCGATCAGGAAATATTGCGGGATCGCCTCGCGCTGGTGATCGGCGAAGAGCTGGCGGCGCATGGTCTCGGTGCCAAGCCGCGAGCCCAGAACGAGGTAATCGATGGCCACCGTGTCGAGGCTCTCGGCGGCGCGGTCGAGAGCCGGCGCGATCACGCCGCGGTTCTCGAGATCGAAGCGCAGCCGGCCGACGAGCTCGGTCAGAAGCAGGCCCGAGAGCAGTCCTTCGGCCTCCGCGGGGCGGCTGGCCAGCAGCGCGCCGAGCGCGGCGTATTGGGTGGCGAGGAACCAGGACAGGTGACGTTCGGGAGCGGCCATGAACGGCGCGAATTGCGCTTCGAGCGCTTCGTGCTCGGTTTTGGTGTCCCGCCGGATGGCATGGCGGAAATTCGGCGCGCAGTCGGCAAGACGCGCTGCGCTCGGAGCTGTCGTGGTCAAGTGCTGGCTGCCTTCAAGATACCTGTCGTCCCAAGTGCTTTAAACGCAAGAAATGGCGATAGGTTCCCAAAAAAGTTAACGATTCCCAAAATTCTCTTCCGGCGCCTTTCTATCATGCCGGCATGAGCTCTCTGCATGGCGGGTTTCGGTATCTGTACGTTGTTCTGTTCCCGGCACGACCCGATATGAGGGGCATCAAGGCATGGCGATCCCGGTATCCGGGCGAGCTAGGCCGCATCCCGAAAATCGAAACCGAGAGGACAGACACATGGCTCATGTGACCGAACATCCCGTGCATCACGGGCTCGCCGCCCAGCTCCACAGCACCATCGCCGCGGTCAAGCACTGGAACGCCCGCCGCAACGAATACGCCCGCATCTACCGGGAGCTTTCGACCTACAGCGACCGCGAGCTGGCCGACATCAATCTGGACCGTTCGCAGATCACCGAGATCGCCCGCTCCGCCGCCCGCGCGGTCTGAGCGCGGCGGACGCGCTCAACTCGGGGGGCGGGCTCAGGCGGCGCCTTCGAGCAGCCGCTTGCCGGCCCGGGCGATGACCAGCTCCTCGTTGGTCGGCACCACGAGGATCCGTGCCCGGCTCATCTCGGTGGAGATGCGGGTATCGTTGCGGGCGTTGCGCTCGCGGTCGAGCTCGAGCCCGATCCAGCCCATGCCTTCGCAGACCCGCTCGCGGATCAGCCGCGAGTTCTCCCCAATGCCGCCGCAGAACACCAGCGCGTCGAGCCCGCCGAGCGCGGCCGCGAGGCCGCCGAGCTCGCGGCGGATGCGGAAGACGAAATAGTCGATCGCCTCCTTGGCTTCGACCGTGTCGGCCGCCTCGAGCGTGCGCATGTCGTTCGACAGGCCCGAGAGGCCGAGCAGCCCCGACTTTGAATAGAAGAGCTGCCGCACCTCGTCGATGCTCTTGCCCTCCTGCTGCACCATGTAGAAGATCACGCCCGGATCGATCTGGCCGGTGCGGGTGCCCATCGGCAGCCCGTCGAGCGCGGTAAAGCCCATCGTCGAGGCAATCGAGCGCCCGCCGATCATGCCGCACATCGACGCGCCATTGCCCAGATGCGCGACGATCACCCGGCCGTCATGCACCAGCGGCGCCAGCCGCTTCAGCTCGCCGGAGATGTAATCGTAGCTCAGCCCGTGGAAGCCGTAGCGCCGCACGCCCTTGTCGTAATACTCGCGCGGCAGGGCGAAGATGTCGTTCACCTTGGGATGGGTGCGGTGGAAGGCGGTGTCGAAGCAGGCGACCTGCAGCGCATCCGGGAAAGCGGCCATCGCGGCCTCGACCCCGGCGAGGTTGTGCGGCTGGTGGATCGGCGCGAAGGGTGAGAAGCGGCGCAGCTCCTCGAGCACGTCCGGCGTAATTGCCACCGGTTCGGAATAGACCGGCCCGCCATGCACCACGCGGTGGCCGACCACCGAGGCCTTGGCATCGGGAAACTTCTGCCGCAGCTCGCCGAGGGCGGTGTTGAGCGCGCTGACATGATCGCGCGCCTCGACGGAGGTCAGGTCGCGCTTGAGGGCGGGGGCGGCGCTGCCGAAATCGGCTTTCAGCCGCGGCGTGGCGCCGATCGCGTCGACCAGCCCCGAGGCCAGCTCCACCGGGGCACCGGAGATGTCGTAGAGAGCGAATTTCAGCGAGGACGAGCCCGCGTTCAACGTCAGGGCGACGGGGGTCTTGGACATGGGAGCGGGCGCCTTTCTGTCTGGTCCGGGAGCGTCAGGGTCCGGCATGGCGCAGAACTCGCGCCGCGGGCGCCCGGCGTTGCCGGCATCTTACCCGCCAAGGGTGTGAGGACCACCCCGTTTTGTGAGACGCTGCCATGCCTTGCACGCCGTTGCTCAAGGGGAGAGGGTGGTGTCAGGTCAGGCGATGATCGAGTAGCCGCCATCGATTTCGTGCACGCCGCCGGTGAGGTTGCGGGCCTGCGGCGAGGCGAGGAAGGCGGCCATGGCGCCCACGTCCTCGATGCTCGCCAGAACGTGCATGGGCGCGCGCGCGGCGGCAGCGTTGAGCATCTCGTCGAAATGGCTGATGCCGCTGGCGGCCCGGGTCTTGAGCGGCCCCGGCGACAGCGCGTGCACCGAGATGCCCTTCTCGCCGAGCTCGGCCGCCGAGTAGCGCACGGCGCTTTCCAGCGCCGCCTTCACCGGCCCCATCATGTTGTAATCCTTCACCACCCGCACCGAGCCGAAGAACGACACGGTGAGGCAGGTGCCGCCCTCGTGCATCAAGGGCTCGGCCAGCCGGATCATGCGCAGGAAGGAATGGACCGAGATGTCCATCGCCATGGTGAAGCCCTCCGCCGAACAATCGACGACCCGGCCGTGCAGATCGTCGCGCGGGGCGAAGGCGATGGAGTGCAGCAACGTGTCGAGCCGGCCCCAGCGGGCGGTGATCTCGTCAAACACCGCCTCGAGCTGGCCCGGCTGGCTGACATCGAGCGGCAGGATGATCTCGGCGCCGAGCTCTTCGGCGAGCGGGCGCACATGGGGCTCGGCCTTGGCGTTGAGATAGGTGATCGCCAGATCGGCGCCCTGGTCTCGCAGCGCCTTGGCGCAGCCCCAGGCGATGGAATGCTCGTTGGCGATGCCGACGATGAGCGCCTTCTGACCTTGCAGGGAAAATAACATCTTACGCCTCCATCTTCATTTGCCACTCTGCCGCAAGCCGTGCCCCGTGTCGGTATCAAAGCGATGACAGGGCGGCGGATTCCGCTGCGCTGCGGCAAATCGCGGCGCGGCGGCGACAATTTCAGCGCGGCGTGAAGCGGGGCGCGCGCCCGAAGCGCTTCGGGTGAAATCGTGATCGGCAGGGGGCGTGGTAACTGATGCGTGAAAGCCGGTTCCGCGCTATGATTCCCGCATAACGAGCAGGACAGTGCAGGCAGGATACAGGCATCATGAAAGACAAACCCTTCGCGGGTCGCGTCACCGCCGCGGCCCTCTTCCTCGCAGCAGCAGGGGCTCTGGCCGCCTGCGGCAGCGCCCCCCCGAAATCGCAGGTGCGAACGCAGGATTTCGCCACCTCCGGCGTCAGCCAGCTGTCGATCCGGGCAAACCGGGCCGAGGGCATCCCGGTGCGCTTTGGCGATACCAAGCCGCACGCCTGGGGCGCGCGCAGCCCGGCGAGCTACCCGGTCCACGGGCTCGACGCGGCGCGCTACCAGGGGTTGATCGACTGGCGCGAGGCGCGCAAGTCCGGTATCAGCTTCGCCTGGCTCAAGGCCACCGAGGGCGGCGACATGATCGACCCGGCCTTCGCCGACAACGCCACCGGCGCGCGCCGGGCGGGCGTCCCGGTCGGGGCCTATCATTTCTACTATTTCTGCCGTCCCGCGCATGAGCAGGCGGCGTGGTTCATCGAGAACGTGCCGAAGGTGCGGGGCGATCTGCCGCCGATCCTCGACATGGAGTGGAACCACCTTTCGCCGACCTGCAAGCTGCGCCCGCCACCGGCGGAGGTGCGGGCCTCGATCCGCACCTTCTCGCGCATCGTCGAGCGCCATTACGGCACCGCGCCGCTGATCTACACCACGCCGGATTTCTACGAGCGAAACGAGCTCGGATCGCTCAGCGGGGTGGAGTTCTGGCTGCGCTCGGTGAAGGCGCATCCCAACGAGCGCTACCCCGACGAGCGCTGGAGCTTCTGGCAGTATTCCGGCACCGGGCTGGTGCCCGGGGTGAGCGGCCCGGTCGATCTCAACGCCTTCGGCGGCAGCCGTCAGGCCTGGCAGGTGTGGCTGTCGCAGCGCAGCCAGGGCTGACGGGGTGTAGGGCGCGGCGCCACGTCAGGCGCTTCCCGCTTGCCCGCGGTGATGCAGGTGTTACCTCTGTCGGCAATCCACTGACAGAGCGAGGACGCCTCATGACCGACAGCCCCATCGACCCGACCCTAGTGCAGCGTCTTGCGGATGTGGCGGTGCGCACCGGCCTCAACCTGCAGCCGGGCCAAGAGCTCGTCCTGACCGCGCCGATCGAGGCGGCGCCGCTCGTGCGCGCCGTGGCCGCCGCGGCCTACGAGGCCGGCGCCAGCCTTGTGACGCCGATCTTCGCCGATCCCGGCGTCGCGCTGGCGCGCTATGGCAAGGCCGCTGACGAGAGCTTCGACACCGCCGCCGGCTGGCTCTATTCCGGCATGGCCGAGGCCTTCGCGGGCGGCGCCGCGCGCATGGCCATCGTCGGCGAAGACCCGATGCTGCTGGCCGAGCAGGACGCCGCCAAGGTCTCGCGCGCGGGCAAGGCCATTTCCGCCGCCTACAAGCCGGCGCTCGAGAAGATCGCCAATTTCGAGATCAACTGGTCGATCTGCGCCTGGCCGGGGCAGGCCTGGGCGCAGCGCATGTTCCCCGATCTCGCGCCTTCGGAGGCGCAGGCCAAGCTGGCCGAGGCGATCTTCGCCGCCTCGCGCGTCGACCGCGACGATCCGGTGGCCGCCTGGGCCGAGCACAATGCCACGCTGCGCACCCGCACCGAATGGCTCAACGCGCAGCGCTTCTCGGCGCTGCATTTCAAGAGCCCGGGCACCGACCTGACGGTGGGCCTTGCGGATGATCACGAGTGGCATGGCGGCGCTTCGGAGGCGCAGAACGGCGTGGTCTGCAACCCCAACATCCCGACTGAAGAGGTGTTCACCACGCCGCATTCCCACCGTGTCGACGGCACCGTGCGCTCGACCAAGCCGCTGTCGCACCAGGGCAGCCTGATCGACGGCATCGAGGTGACCTTCAAGGACGGCCGCATCACCGAGGCCAAGGCCGAGAAGGGCGGCGACATCCTGCGCGAGCTCATCGCCACCGACGAGGGCGCGGCGCGGCTGGGCGAGGTGGCGCTGGTGCCGCACAGCTCGCCGATCTCGCAATCGGGGCTGCTGTTCTACAATACGCTCTTCGACGAGAACGCCGCCTGCCACATCGCGCTGGGGCAGTGCTACTCCAAGTGCTTCCTCGACGGCGCCAGCCTGTCGGCGGAAGAGGTGGCCGAAAAGGGCGGCAATGCCAGCCTGATCCATGTCGACTGGATGATCGGCGGCGCCGACACCGATATCGACGGCATCAAGCCCGACGGCACCCGCGTGCCGGTGTTCCGCGGCGGCGAGTGGGCCTGAGCCACATTCTCTGAGGAAAAGCAAAACGGCCCCGGTGCTGGGAAGCACCGGGGCCGCCCCGTGCCGGAGCCGACATCCGGGGAGGCCTCAGGCCGGCTCCAGCGCGTCTTCGGGCACGGCAGCGCCCGTCATGTAGGCCACCGCGTCGGACATGGTGTGGTTCTTCGGGTCGATGACGCAGAGCCGCTTGCCGAGCCGGTGGATGTGGACCCGGTCGGCGACCTCGAAGACATGCGGCATGTTGTGCGAGATCAGGATGATCGGGATCCCGCGCGAGCGCACCTCCTGGATCAGGTCGAGCACCCGGCGGCTCTCCTTCACGCCGAGCGCCGCGGTTGGCTCGTCGAGGATCACAACCTTGGAGCCGAAGGCGGCGGCGCGGGCCACGGCGACGCCCTGACGCTGACCGCCCGAGAGCGTCTCGACCGGCTGGTGGATGTTCTGGATCGTCATCAGGCCCAGCTCGGCCAGCTTCTGGCGCGAGAAGTCTTCCATCGCCTTCTTGTCGAGCTTGCGGAAGAGCTTGCCCATGATCCCCTCCATGCGGATCTCGCGACCCATGAACATGTTGTCGGCGATCGACAGGGCGGGCGACATGGCGAGCGTCTGATAGACCGTCTCGATGCCGTAGCCGCGGGCGTCGTTGGGGCTCTGGAACTGGACCGGCTTGCCGTCGAGCTCGATCTCGCCGGCGTCGGGGGTGATGGCCCCCGACAGCGCCTTGATCAGGGTCGACTTGCCGGCGCCGTTGTCGCCGATCACGGCGAGGATCTCTCCCGGCATCAGGTCGAAGTCGCAGTGGTCGAGGGCGGTCACGCGGCCATAGCGCTTCACGAGTCCGCGGGCTTGGAGAACAGGCTGGGTCATGCGGTCACCTTTCTGATCCACTGGTCGACGGTCACGGCGGCGATGATCAGCACACCGATGAGAAGGTAGGTCCATTGCGGGTCGGCCCCGGCCATGCGCAGGCCCAGCTCGAACACGCCGACGATCAGCGCGCCGAAGAAGGCACCGAGGATCGAGCCGCGCCCGCCGAAGAGCGAGATGCCCCCGATCACCACGGCGGTGATCGCCTGGATGTTGCCGATGACGCCGGTGGTGGCGGAGGGCGAGACCGAGCCGAAGCGTCCGATCATCACCCAGCCGGCGAGGCCGCAGATGAAGCCCACCAGCATATAGACCGACATCAGCGTCTTGTGGCGGTCGACGCCGGCGAGCTGCGCCGCCTCGGGGTCGTCGCCCACCGCATAGACGTGGCGGCCCCAGGCGGTGGAGCGCAGCGCATAGGCGAGGATCAGCACGGTGCCGAGCATCACCACGACGCCCAGCGTGATCACCGCGCCGCCGATGGTGAACTTGTTGCCTAGGAATTGCAGGGCAGGGGCGAGCTCTTCGATCTCCTGCGAGCGCAGCGTCTCGTTGCGGGAATAGAGGTAGTTCACCGCCAGCACGATCTGCCACATGCCGAGGGTCACGATGAAGGGTGGCAGCTTGACCTTGCTCACCAGCCAGCCGTTCATCGCGCCGATGGCGGTGCCGCAGGCGAGGCCGATGGGGATGGCGAGCGGCGCGGGGACGCCGTAGCGGAAGGTCACCTGGCCCATGATCACCGAGCACAGCACCGCCACCGCGCCGACCGAGAGATCGATGCCGGCGGTCAGGATGATCAGCGCCTGCGCCGCAGCCAGCACGCCGACGATCTGCACCTGTTGCAGGATCAGCGTTAGCGCGAAGGGCGAAAAGAATTTCGAGCCCAGCACGATGCCGAAGACCACCAGCGCCGAGAGCAGCACGATCAGCGGTACCAGCGCCGGCGTGCTGTGCAGGGCGTCGTGGAAGCGGCCCATGAGACCTTTGTGGCTGGGCTCGAACTCGGCGAACTTCTCTTCGCCTCTGGTCTTCACCACGTCTTCGTAACTGTCGGTGTTCGCCATCGTGCCATCCTCCGGTGGCGGGCACATGTCGCGCCCGCGTTTGGCAAGTGAAGGGGAAGGGGGCCGGCCCTCAGTCGGGGGAGAGGGCCGGCCGTTCGGTGCGGGTCAGCCCCAGCAGAGCTTGAGGCCCTCTTCGACCGAGATCGACTCGACGCCCTCGACGGGCTGGTCGGTCACCAGCGCCACGCCGGTGTCGAAGAAGTCCTTGCCCTCGGTGGCTTCGGGCTTGGTGCCGTCCTTGGCATAGGCGGCGATCGCCTCGATGCCCTTGGAGGCCATCAGCAGCGGGTATTGCTGCGAGGTCGCGCCGATCACGCCGTCGGCGATGTTCTGCACGCCGGGGCAGCCGCCATCGACCGAGACGATGAGCACGTCATTCTCGCGCCCGATGGCCTTGAGCGCCTCGTAGGCACCGGCGGCGGCGGGCTCGTTGATGGTGTAGACCACGTTGATCATCGGATCCGAGGCGAGCAGGTTCTCCATCGCCTTGCGGCCGCCTTCCTCGTTGCCCTGGGTCACGTCATGACCCGCGATGCGCGGATCGTCCTCGTCGCCCCACTGGTTGGGATCCTTGATGTCGATGCCGAAGCCTTCCATGAAGCCCTGGTCGCGCAGCACGCCCACGGTGGGCTGCGACACGTCGAGATCGAGGAAGCCGACGCGTGCATCCGCCGCCCCGTCGCCGAGCTTGGCCGCGGCCCACTGGCCGATCATCACGCCGGCCTTGTAGTTGTCGGTGGCAAAGGTCATGTCGGCCGCCTCGATCGGATCGAGGGGGGTGTCGAGCGCGATCACCAGGATGCCGGCGTCACGGGCCTGCTCGATCACCGGCACGATGGCCGAGGTGCTCGAGGGCGTGATCAGGATGCCGCTGGCGCCATTGGCGATGCAGGTCTCGACCGCAGCGACCTGGGTCTCGTTGTCGCCATCGACCTTGCCGGCATAGCTGTTGAGCGAGATGCCGAGCTCGGCCGCCTTGGCCTCGGCGCCTTCGCGCATCTTCACGAAGAACGGGTTGGTGTCGGTCTTGGTGATCAGGCAGGCGCCAACGTCCTGCGCCGCGGCGCCAAAGGTGGATGCAGCAAGCGCAATCGCGCTGATCGACAGAAGTTTCATGGTGGTTTTCATCTAGGTGGGTCCTCCTCCCGTGGCGGCCCGGTCTCCCGGTCTGCCGCCGAACTCTCCGTCCTCCAACGGATTGGCGTTAGGGATAACAGCGATTCCGGGAGTTGGTCAATAAATAATTCTAATTGATTTATTAACCTGCCGGGCCTAGATTTCGGCATGGCTGGAGGACCGGAGATGGACGGAAGCGAGATCCGCAAGCTGAGCGCTGGCGCCAACCTGTCCGGCGTGCGCGCGCATAACGAGAGGCTCATCCTGTCGATGATCCAGCGCAACGGCGCGCTGCCCGGCAGCGACCTCGCAAAGCATACCGGCCTCTCGGCGCAGACCGTCTCCAACATTCTGCGCAAGCTCGAATCCGACGGCTTCCTGCTGCGCGGCGAGCCGCAGCGGGGCAGGGTGGGCAAGCCCTCGGTGCCGATGGCGCTCGATCCCGACGCGGCGCTGAGCTTCGGGCTGAAGATCGGGCGGCGCTCGGCGGATCTGGTGGTGATGAACATCATGGGCGAGGTGCTCGACGCCTCGCAGATCACCTATCGCTACCCGATGCCCGACCTGATCTTCGGCTATCTCGACCGCGAGATGCAGCGCCTTGGCGCTGGGCTCACGCCCTACCAGCGCGAGCGGCTCTGCGGCATCGGCATCGCCGCGCCCTCCGAGATCTGGAGCTGGACCGAGGTGCTCGGTGCACCGCAGGATTTCACCGTCTGGCGCGACATCGATTTCGTTGAGGAAGTGGCGCGGATCAGCCCGTTGCCGCTCTTCGTCGAGAATGACGGCACCGCCGCCTGCCGGGCAGAGCATATTTTCGGGCGCGGGCGCGAGTTCACCGACTACGCCCATGTATTCATCGGCTCCTTCATCGGCGGCGGGGTGGTGCTGAACTCCGGCGTGGCGGTGGGCGCGCATCACAATGCCGGTGCCTTCGGTTCGCTGCGGGTGCCGGGGGCGGGCGGCGAGGTGCAGCTGATCGACGCGGCCTCGCTCTACCTGCTCGAGGCGGCCATCGTGGAGGCGGGCGGAGATGCGGCGGCGATGTGGGTGATGCCGCAGGACTGGCGCGATTACGAGCCGATGCTGGGCGCGTGGATCGACGCCACCGGCGCGGCGCTGGCCCATGCCACGCGCTCGATCGGCTCGGTGATGGATTTCGAGGCCATCCTGATCGACGGCGCCTTCCCGGCGGAGGTGCGTCACCGGCTGGTGGAGCGCACCCGCGAGGAGCTCGAACGGCTCGACACGCGGGGCATGGTGCCGCCGCGGCCCGAGGCGGCGCTGGTCGGCGCCAACGCGAGAGCGCTGGGCGCCGGATGCGCGCCGATCTACGCGCAGTATTTCTTCCAGTAGCGGCGCAGAGCCTCACCCGCACCCGCACCCGCACCCGAACCCAGCGCCAGCCCCGCACCCAGCGTAGGAGCGCGGACGGGGCACAGACTCAGGCGATCCCGAGCAGCCAGAGCATCAAGGGGATGGTGAGCACCGCCGCCAGCGTCTGCAGCGTCACGAGCCCCGCCATCAGCGTGCCGTCACCGCCAAGTTGCCGGGTCAGCACATAGGCCGTCGGCGCGGTGGGGATCGCCATGAACACCACAAGCACCAGCGCCTCGATCCCGTCGAGGCCAAACGCAAACGCAATCGCCGCGCCGAGCGCTGGCATCGCCAGCAGCCGCAGCGCCGAGGTGCCGGCGAGCGCCGTCACGTCGCGCCGGATCGCGCCCGGCTGCAGCGCCGCGCCGACGCAAAGCAGGCCCAGCGGCAGGCTGGCCTGCGCGAGAAACTCCAGCACCCGCTTCGACCCGAAAGGCAGGCCGGTGCCCGCCAGCGCCAGCGCGATGCCGATGATGCAGCCGAGGATCAGCGGGTTGCGCGCCATCGTCTTGAGAAGCGGCAGCGGGTGGCGCAGCACGCTCGCCTCCGACAGCGCGATGATCGACAGCACGTTGACCAGCGGCACCCCCACGGCGAGCAGAACCGCCGCGCGCTCGAGCCCCTCGCTGCCCGCAAGGCTCGCGGTGATGGCGAGGCCGAGATAGGTGTTGAAGCGCACCACGCCCTGCAGCGCCGGGCCGAAGCGCGCGGCGGGTGCTTTCATAACTGTGCTGCGCAGGAGGGTCATCCCCAGCGCGGCGATGCAGGTCGTGGCCACCATCGCGCCGCCAAGGCGCAGGATCGCCGGGTCGCGCACCGGGGCATCGACGAGATTTGCCACCAGCAGCGCCGGAAACAGGACGAAATAGTTCATCCGCTCCGCGGCCGGCCAGAACGCCCTATCGGGAAAGCCCGCCCGCGCCAGCAGGAAGCCGAGGCAGATCAGCGCGAAGAGCGGCCAGATGGTGAGGAGGAGCACGGCAGAGATCCCGTCGCGGTTGAGGCGTGTCGCCTTTCGCCTCTACAGGAGCCGCCGACGCGAGGCCAGTGGGCGCGCGCTACTCCAGTTCCTGCAGCCGTTCGCGCAGCGCCTCGACCTCCTCGAGATAGGCCTGACCGGCCTCGCCGAGGGTGCGCCGGGTTTCGACCGCCAGCAGCCGCAGCACCGCCAGCGCGCCGGAATAGGCATCGGAGTATTGCGCTGTCTCGACCCGGCAATCGATAGTCCAGGTGGCGTAGGCCGGGGCCTCTCGAATGGTCTTGTCGGTGATCAGCAGGATGCGGGCGCCGCGCCGGGCGATCTCTTCGACCACCGAGGTAAAGCCCGCGGGCCTGCGGCGCAGGCCGATGACCACCGCCAGGTCTCCCCTGTCGAGAAGCGCGATGCCCTCGGCCTGGGTCTGTCCCGGCAGCATCAGCGGTGAGACCGCGCGGCGGATCTGGCCGAGCTGCGCGGTGACGTATTCGGCGAGGAAGTGGCTGTTGCGATAGCCCAGCGTGCGGATGCGCGGCGCGGTCGCCATCGCCTCGACGATCTCGCGCAGGGTCACCGGGTTGAGCCGGGTGAGGGTGCTCTCCAGCACCGCCACCTCGCTCTGGAGCAGGTCCGAGATGCGCTTGCTCGCCGGCGTCACGCTGCCGGTATAGAGCGGCGAGCCGGTCTCGCGCAGGCGCCGGGCCTGGCGTTTGGCCTGCTCGAAGCTCTCGTAGCCCAGCCGCCGGAAGAACCGGCTTACGGTGGCGTTCGAGACGCCCGCCGCCGCCGCCAGCTCGGTCGCCGTCAGCACCGCCAGGTCGCCGGGATTGCCGAGCAGGGAATCGGCGATGCGCCGTTCGCCCTCGGGCAGGCTGCCATAGGCCTCGTGTATGCGCCGGGAGATCGGGATCGAGGGGGCGTCTGCTGTCTTCATGGGCATCTCATGCGGTCAAATAGTGAAAATAGTTTTTCACTATTGCCAGATGAGTGAAAGATGTTTTTCGATAAAGAGGTCGCAACGCAAACGAGTCGGGGGCAGCGTGTCGCAAATTTCAGCCAGGGCGAAGGATCTGAGCCTGCGGGTGAACTGGCTCGTGGAACGCGTCTGCGTGGCGCTGCTGGTGCTGCTGGTGCTCGATGTCTGGCTCGGCGTGCTGGTGCGCTACGTGATTCCGTTGCCGCTGACCTTCACCGAGGAGTTGGCGCGCTACCTGATGATCTGGATGGCGCTGCTTGCGGTATCGTCGGGCATTGCCCACCGCGAGCATATCGGCGTCGAGTTCATCTTCTCGCGCCTGCCGGGGCCGGTGCGGCGCTGGCTCGCCATCGCCTTCGACCTGATCGCCTTCGCCTTCTTCGCGGCGCTGTTCTTCTACGGCATCGGCTTCGCGGTGAAGGGCTTCTCGCGGCTCACGATGATTTACCAGATCCCCAAGGGCTGGCCCTTCATGGGAGTGCCGCTGGCGGCCTTCATGGCCTGCCTGCAATTGCTGCTGATCGGCATCCACGATGCCTTCGCCGAGCGCGCGCCGGAGAGCACCGGCGCCAGCCTTCCCCCGATGGACGAGGAGATCTGAGATGGGTGCGCTGATGGTCGCGGTGGCGTTCTTCGGGCTTCTCGCCTTCGGCCTGCCGGTGGGCTTTGCCATCGGCGTCGCCGGGGTGGTGGGCATCATCGACATGGGGCCGCGCTTCATGCAGATGGTGCCGGACCGGATGTTTGCCGGGCTCGACCTGTTTCCCTTCCTCGCCATGCCGTTCTTCATCCTCGCGGGCGAGATCATGAACCGCTCGGGCATCACCATGGGGCTGGTGCGGCTGGCCGATGCGCTGGTCGGCTGGATGCGCGGCGGCATGGCCCATTCCAACATGGTGGCGAGCGTGATGTTCGCGGGCCTGACCGGCTCGGCCACCGCCGACAGCGCCGCCTTCGGCAACACGCTGGTGCCGGCGATGGTCAAGGGTGGCTACTCGCGCCCCTATGCCTGCGCGGTGACCGCCGCCGGCTCGATCATCGGCCCGACCATCCCGCCCTCGACGCTGGCGATCATCTACGGCTCGATCATGGGCGTCTCGATCGCCGGGCTGTTTGCCGCCGGCATCCTGCCGGGGCTGCTGATCTGTGCCATCTGCATGACCGTGATCGCGCTCACCGCCCGTCGCAAGGGCCTGCCGAAAGGCGAGGGCCGCCCGAGCCTGCGGCTCGTGGGCGCGGCGCTCAAAGAGGGCTTCCTCGCGGCGCTGCTGCCGGTCTTCATCCTCGGCGCCATCCTCGGCGGCTTCGCCACCCCGACCGAGGCGGCGGCCATCGCCGTGGCCTACGCGCTGGTGGTCGGCGGGCTGGTCTACCGGGCGCTGAGCTGGCGCGATCTCTACGAGGTCGCGGTGCGCACCACGCGGATCACCGGGGTGATCTTCCTGATCATCGCCTCGGCTTCGATCCTCGGCTGGTGGATGACCTTCAACCGCATCCCGCAGGCCATCGCCGAGGGTATGCTGAGCATCTCCGACAACCCGATGGTGATCATCGGCCTGATCCTGCTGCTGCTGCTGGTCATCGGCCTGGTGATGGACATCAACGCCACGCTGATCATCCTCGCCCCGGTGCTGGCGCCGCTGACCGTCCAGATCGGCATGGAGCCGGTGCACGCGGGCATCATGATCATCCTCGCGCTCAACATCTCGCTGATGACGCCACCTGTGGGTGCCTGTCTCTTCGTGCTGGCCTCGGTCACCGGGGAGAAGGTCGAGGCGATCACCAAGGAGCTCTGGCCCTTCATCCTCGCCGAAGTGACCATCCTGCTGATCGTCGCCTACTGGTCCGACCTCACGCTTTTCATACCAAGACTGCTCGGGCTCTGAACCCGTGCGATTTCCAACCAAGGGAGCCAAGACATGAAATTTCTCGCAACCACCGCCATCGCGGCCCTCATGGCGACCGGCGCCATGGCGCAGGACATCACCATCCGCCTCGCGCACCTGAACCCGGAAGATCCGTTTGCCTCGCATTCCGGCGCCATGGGCGCGGTGTTCAAGAGCCTCGTCGAGTCGAACTCCAACGGCCGCATCGAGGTGCAGCTCTTCCCCAACGGCCAACTCGGCAAGGACAACGAAGTGATCGAGCAGGTGCGCTCGGGACTGGTTGAATCGACAATCTCGTCGTCGGGCGGCATGGCGCAGCATTACCCGCTGGTCGGCGTGTTCGACATTCCCTTCGCCTTCCCGAACATCGGCGTCGCCTCCAAGGTGATCGACACCGACAGCAGCTTCGGCGAGGCCTTCGTCGCCGATCTCGAGGCCAAGACCGGGCTCGAGGTGCTGGGCCTGCTCGACAGTGGCGGCTTCTTCGCCTTCACCGACAGTGTCCGGCCGATCGCCTCGGTCGAGGATATGGACGGGCTCAAGATCCGCACCATGACCCTGCCGACCCACGAGGCGATGATCTCGTCGCTCGGCGGCCAGCCGACCCCGCTGCCCTGGGCCGAGGTCTATACCGCGCTGCAGACCGGCGTCGCCGACGGCCAGATGAACCCGGTGCCGATCATCGCCTTCGCCAAGTTCGACGAGGTGCAGAAATATCTCTCGATCACCAACCACCTGATCACCCCCTACATCTGGACGATGAACGCCGAGTTCCTCGCCTCGTTGTCGGAAGAGGATCAGTACCTGGTGAAATGGGCCGCCGATGTCGCCACCGACGCCGGCCGCGCGATGAGCCGGGTGATCGAGGCCTCCGAGAAGGGCCTGCCGGCGCTGGCCGCCAAGATGGAGGTGAACGTCGTCACCCCCGAGGAGCAGGCCAAGTTCGCCGAGGCGGCCCAGCCCGCCGTGCGCGCGCTGATCGAGGAGAACTACGGCGCCGAGGGCACCGCGATGCTCGAGGCCATGCTGTCGTCGATCGAGGAGGAGAAGACCGACTTCTGATCGACCAACCCTGCCGGGGCGCGCTGTCCCTTTCGCGTCCCGGCAGACCCGTGCATCCTTGGATGCCATACAAGACCTGAAGGACTTCCGATGACCACCGATCTCACGCGCAACGCGGGCACCGACGCGGCTTTCACTTTGTGCCTTAACCCACTCGCGGAGCATGACAAACCCTGGACGGCGGAGCAGGATGCGATCCTCTCCGACGCGGGGCTCGCGCTGGCGCGTGAGACCATATCGGGATGGCCCGGCCACGCCGAGACCCCGCTGCACGCGCTGCCCGCGCTGGCGGCGAAGCTCGGCGTGGCGGAGCTGCGCTACAAGGACGAGGGCTCGCGCTTCGGCCTCGGCAGCTTCAAGGCGCTGGGGGGGGCCTATGCGGTCGCCCGGCTGCTGGCGCGCAAGATCGGCGAGGCGCTCGGGCGCGAGGTCTCGATGGCCGAGGTGACGCGGGTTGCCCATCCGGAAGAGGCCGCGAAGATCACCGTCTGCTGCGCCACCGACGGCAACCATGGCCGCTCGGTCGCGTGGGGGGCGCAGAATTTCGGCTGCAACTGCGTGATCTTCATCCACGCCACCGTCTCCGAAGGCCGCAAGGCCGCCATCGAGGCTTATGGCGCCGAGGTGCGCCGCTGTGCGGGCAATTACGACGACAGCGTGCGCGAGGCGCAGGAGACCGCCACCCGTGAGGGCTGGTTCGTTGTCTCCGACACCTCCTACGAGGGCTACATGGAGATCCCCAAGGACGTCATGCAGGGCTACGAGGTGATGGCCGCCGAGGCCTATGACGCGCTCTCCGAGCCGCCCACCCATGTCTTCCTGCAGACCGGCGTCGGCGGCATGGCGGCGGCGGTCGCGGCGCAGGCGGTGCGGCGCTGGGGCGCGGCGCGGCCCACCATCGTGCTTTGCGATCCCGACCAGTCGGCCTGCTGGCTCGAGACCATGCGCGCGGGCACGCCCACGGCGGTCGAGGGGGATCTCGATACGCTGATGGCGGGGCTTGCCTGCGGCGAGGTCTCGGCGCTGGCCTGGGAGATCCTGCGCGATCACGGCGACGCGGTGATGGCACTGACCGATGCCTCGGCGGTGGCCGAGATGAAGCGGCTGGCCAAGCCCGAGGGCGGTGATCCGGCAATTGTCGCCGGGGAATCCGCCGTCGCGGGCATTGCCGGGCTCGCCGCCGCCATGAGCGACGAGGAGGCGCGCACGGCGCTGGGGCTCGACTGGTCCTCGCGGGTGCTGGTCTTCGGCACCGAGGGCGACACCGACGCGGCGCTCTACGAAGAGCTCGTTGGCATGACAGCAGCCGAGGTCCGTGGGGAGGCCGCATGACACCCGATATCGACGGCGCGCGGCTTCTCAAGAGGCTGACCACGCTCGGACAGATCGGTGCGCTCGAGGGCGGCGGGGTCTGCCGGCTTGCGCTCACCGATGCCGACAAGGGCGGGCGCGATTGGCTGGTGGCAGAGATGGAGCGGCTGGGGATGGCCGTCCGGATCGACGCCATCGGCAATATCTGGGGCATCCGCGCGGGGGAGAGCGCGGGTGCCCCGGTGATGGTCGGCTCGCATATCGACTCGGTCGCCACCGGCGGGCTCTATGACGGCGCGCTCGGCGTGCTGGCCGGGCTCGAGCTGGTCGAGACGCTGAACGATCATGGCATCAAGACCGAGGCGCCGATCGCCGTGGCCGCCTTTACCAACGAGGAGGGCGCGCGTTTCGCCCCCGACATGATGGGTTCCGGCGCCTATTGCGGTGCGCTCGATCTGGACGGGATGCTCGCCGTCACCGCGACCGACGGCGCGGGCGTTGTCAGTGAAGAGCTTGACCGCATCGGCTATCGCGGCAGCGACGCGCCGGTGATCCCGGCGGCCTATCTCGAGCTGCATATCGAGCAGGGGCCGGTGCTCGAGCAGGAGGGGCTGCGCATCGGTGCGGTCACCGGGGTGCAGGGCATCCACTGGACCGAGTTCACCGTCAGCGGCCAGACCAACCACGCCGGCACCACGCCGATGGCGCTGCGCCGCGATGCTGGGCAGGTCGCCATGCGCATCGCGCGCGAGGGCGATGCCATCGCCGCCGAGAACGGGCCGCCGCAGGTGGCCACGGTGGGCGTGTTCGAGCTGTCGCCGGGGCTCGTCAACGTGGTCCCCGAGACCGCGCGGCTGACGGTCGACCTGCGCAACACCGATGGCGATCTGCTCGAGGCTGCCACCGCGCGGCTGACAGGCTTTGCGCAAGAGGCCGCGACCGAGGCAGGCTGCGAGCTGGCGATCCGCGAGATGGCGCGCTTCGCGCCGGTGGTCTTCGACGAGGGGCTCGTCGACAAGGTCGAGGCGGCCGCACAGGCGCGGCAGATGAGCGTGAAACGCATGCCCTCGGGCGCCGGGCACGATGCGCAGATGTTCGCGCCGCTCTGCCCCACGGCGATGATCTTCGTGCCCTCCGAGAACGGGCTGAGCCACAATATCAAGGAACACAGCGATCCCGACGATCTCGCGGCGGGGGCCCAGCTCCTGCTCGATCTCGTTTGCACGCTGGCAGGAGCAAGAGCATGAGCCGGAAATTTGTCGTCGCGGCAGCGCAGATGGGACCGATCGCGAAGGACGAGCCGCGCGCCTCGGCGGTCGCGCGGATGTGCGCGATGATGCGCAGCGCCCACGCGCGCGGGGCCACGCTGGTGGTGTTTCCTGAGCTGGCGCTCACCACCTTCTTCCCGCGATGGTACATGCAGGACTCGGCCGAGATCGACCAGTGGTTCGAGACCGAGATGCCGAGCGGCGAGGTCAAACCGCTCTTCGATCTGGCCCGCGAGCTGGGTATCGGCTTTCACCTCGGCTATGCCGAGCTGACGCCAGAGGGGCGCCATTTCAACACCGCGATCCTCGTCTCGGGGCAGGGCGAGATCGTCGGCAAGTATCGCAAGATCCACCTGCCGGGCCATTTCGAGAACGAGGAGTGGCGGCCGTTCCAGCATCTCGAGAAGCGCTATTTCGAGAAGGGGGACATGGGCTTCCCGGTCTATGAAGCGTTTGACGGCAAGCTCGGCATGTGCATCTGCAACGACCGGCGCTGGCCCGAGACCTGGCGGATGCTGGGCCTTGGCGGGGCGGAGCTGGTGGTGCTGGGCTACAACACGCCGCTGCATTACCCGCCCGCGCCCGAGCACGATCACCTGCAGTATTTCCACAACGAGCTGTCGGTGCAGGCGGGCTGCTACCAGAACGGGCTCTGGGCGGTGGCGGTCGCCAAGGCCGGCATGGAGGAGGGCAGCGAGCTGATCGGCGGCAGCGTCATCGTGGCGCCTACTGGCGAGATCATGGCGCGCTGCGTGACCAGCGGCGACGAGGTCATCACCGCCGAGATCGACCTCGACCGCTGCACCGAGATCCGCGCCAACGTGTTCAACTTCGCCCTCCACCGCGAGCCGCAGGATTACGCGCTGATCACCGCGCCGAAATAGGGCTTCGGGCGGCTGACATCCGGGCGATGCGACCGCCGCGCCGAGGATAGCGCTGGGCCGTGGGCTCAGCGTCGGCCTTGGCCGGGATACAGCAAGGGATCCGGCGCTTGGGTCATCGCCCGGCGGATCGGTCGTGCGCGGCAGCCTCCTGGAGCTGAGTGGGGGCCTAAGGCGATACCACGGCACGACATGTGGATGTGCGCTCTCGCCACGTTCAAATTGAATGGTCGCTCCCGAGCCAGAGAATGCCCGAGCGGTTCCCCGCGCGGAATCAGGGCCGGAGGCCGCCGCGCATCACCGTTCCGCCCGCCAGGCTGGAGATCTGGTGACGCTCGCGCTCAGCTTCGGGGTTCTTCGGATCTCGCGGGGATGAAGCACGGGAGCCGACGCTTAGGTCACTGCCAGCACACCGCCGCTGCGCGGCGGCGTCTTGCGGGGCAAAGCTGCGCTCGTCCGCGCGTGCCATCACATCAATCCGTTCCGTTTCCGCCCCTGACAGGGTAGACTGCGCCAAAAGGCAACAAGAGCAGACAGACAGGAGACAGCCATGCGCGGATCATGGTTCAGGACGCTTGCGGCGGGCGTGACCGCCGCCCTTCTCATCACCCAACCGGCGGGCGCTGGCCTGCGCGACCGGTTCGAGGTCTACGGTGTGCCCGATGGCGACATGCTGAAGATGCGCGGCGGTCCGGGCACCGGCTTCGACGTGATCCTCGGCCTGCCCAACGGCACCGTGGTGCGCGTGTATGAATGCACCCAGACCGGCAGCACGCGCTGGTGCGAGATCTCGCTCGACAAGGCCCGAGGCCTGCGCGGCTTCGCCTCCTGGGCCTACCTGCGCGAACTCTGAGCGCCAGAAGCGGTCAGAGAGAACGGCCACAGCGAACAGCAAAAGGGGCGCCGCCGGGCGCCCCTGTCTCGTTCCGATGCAGGCGCCTCAGCCGCCGAGCAAGCGCGGCACCAGCAGCGTCAGCCCGGGGATCATCAGCAGGATCGCCACCCGGATCACCTCGGCACCGAGGAAGGGCATCACGCCGCGGAACACCGTGGCCATCTTGGTGTTCTGCGCCAGCGAGGCGATGATGAACACGTTGAGCCCCACCGGCGGGGTGATCAGCCCGAGCTCGACCACGATCAGGGCCAATATGCCGAACCAGATCTTCAGGCTGTCATTATCCATGCCGAAGGCGGCGGTGTCGGCGGTGGCGAAATCGCCGCCGTTGAGCGCGATCAGCGTCGGCCAGAAGAACGGCACCACCACGAGGATCATCGCCAGGCTCTCCATGAAGCAGCCGAGGATGACGAAGATGACCAGCATGATCACCAGAACCAGCATCGGGTCGAGCCCGCTGGTGGCTGCCCATTCGCTCAGCGCCTGCGGCAGGCCGGTGCGGGTGAAGAAGCCCTTCAGCACCTCGGCGCCGAACAGGATCAGGTAGATCATGCCGGCGGTGATCGCCGTCGAGCGCACCGCCCGCACCAGCCCCGCGAGGCCGAGCCCCTCGCCGGTGATCCAGCGCAGGATGAGGCCGTAGACGGTTATCGCGAAGACGCCGATCGAGGCGGCGGGGGTGGGGGTGAAGAGGCCGAAGCCGAGGCCGAGGATGATCGAGCCGAATATCGCCAGCACCGGGATCAGCCGGCGCAGCGCGACGCGGCGTTCCTCG
The DNA here is from genome assembly GCF_019801965.1 of Salipiger bermudensis. Lineage (GTDB taxonomy): Bacteria > Pseudomonadota > Alphaproteobacteria > Rhodobacterales > Rhodobacteraceae > Salipiger > Salipiger bermudensis_A. The sequence continues at coordinate 396,581 of NZ_JAHVIA010000005.1, read as the reverse complement.
CGCTCCATCGGCTTGGGCTCCGGGGCGAGCGACGGGTTCAGCTTCACCGAGACCGCGATTACCAGGATGAAGCCCACGACTGCCAGAAGGCCGGGGATCACCGCCGCCTGGAACATCTTGAGGATCGAGCCCTCGACGATGATGGCGTAAATCACCAGCGCCACCGAGGGCGGGATCAGGATGCCCAGCGTGCCGCCTGCGGCGAGCGCGCCGGAGGCGAGACGGGGATCGTAGCCGAGCTTGCGCAGCTCGGGCAGCGCGACCTTGCCCATCGTCGCCGCGGTGGCCAGCGATGAGCCGCAGACCGCGCCGAAGCCGCCGCAGGCCGCGACCGCGGCCATCGCCACTCCGCCGCGCAGTCGCGACAGGAGCGCCTCGAGCCCCTTGAACAGGTCCGACGAGAGCCGCGCCTCGGCGGCGATGTAGCCCATCAGCACGAAGAGCGGCACCACCGAGAGATCGTAATTCGCGACGTTCTCCCAGAGCAGAGACTTGAACTGCCGGATATAGGGCACGAAGCGCACGAAGGGGACGAAGAGGCTCAGCACCCAGGTGCCGCCGATGCCCACGACAATCATCGCGATGCCCACCGGCATGCGCAGGATCAGCAGGATGAACAGGACGCCGAGGCCGAGGATGCCGATGGTGATGGGATCAAGCATGGCGCACCTCGCCGCGGATCTGGGCCAGCGCGACAAGGGCCCAGAGGACCATCGACGCGATGCCGGGAATGTAGAACGGCCAGACCGGCCAGTTGAGCACCGAGGTCACGGCGCTGTCGTCGCGCGCCTCGAGCAGGCCGAAGACCATCCAGTAGGCGAGAAACAGCGCCATTGCGGCGGTGAGCAGCAGCCAGGCGCGGTCGATGACGCGCTGCACCACCGCCGGCAGCCGCTCCATGAACAGCTCGACGGAGACATGGCCGCGATTGGCCTGGCAGAACGGGAAGAACATCAGCGCCACGCAGCTGATCGAGAGCTGCACGAAATCCTCGTAGCCCGGCAGGCCGGACACGCCCGAGCCCATCAGCCGCGCGATGCGGTCGAGGATGAAGGCGCTGGTGTTGGTGGTGGTCACAAGGACGATGAGCAGGAGGATGACGCCTCCGAGCAGCGCGAAGATATCGGCCGCACGCCAGAGAATGGCATTCATGAGGGCCCCCTCGGTAATCTGTGAGGCGGAAGGGGCATGGCGCCCCTCCCGCGTTGTTTTCAGCCGGTGACCGGCTCAGCGCGAGGCCGCGGCCTCGGCCACGGCGGCGCGGGCACCCTCGACCAGCGCGGCCCCGTCGATGCCCTTCGCGGTCACCTCGTCGACCCATTGCTGCACGACCTGCTCGCTGACCGCGTCGAACCTGGCGCCTTCCTCCTCGGAGAGCACGATGCGTTCGATCCCGGCGGCCTCGAGCGCGGCGATGCCCGGCTCTTCGAAGCCTTCCCAGAGCGCGCCGATCTCGGCGGCGACGTTCATGCCGGAATTGGCGTCGATGATCGCCTGCAGATCCTCGGGCAGATCCTCGTAGATATCCTTGTTCATCGCCAGCATGAACACGGAGGTGCCGAAGCGGTCGCCATCGGGCAGCTCGGTCGTGGACTTGTCGAGCTCCTGCAGGCTCAGCGCCGGCACGATCTCGAACGGGGTCAGAGCGCCGTCGACCACGCCCTTGGCCATCGCTTCGGGCAGGGTCGGGACGGGCATGCCGACGGGCTCGGCGCCGATGCCCGCGATCAGCCAGGCGCCGGTGCGGCTCGGCGTGCGCAGCTTGAGGCCGGCGGCATCGTCGAAGCTGCGCACGGGATCGCCGGCGGAGTGGATCAGGTTGCCGTCATGGCTGTGCATGAACAGGACCTTCACGTCCTCGAAATCCTCGGCCAGCATGTCCATCGAGGCATTGAGCGCGATGGTGGTGTCGATGGCGGAGCCGGCATGGACCAGCGGCAGCTCGAACACCTCGCTGCGCGGGAACACGCCCGGGGTATAGCCGAGCAGGGTCCAGACGATATCGGCGGCGCCGTCGCGGACCTGGCCGTAGAGCTCGTTGGGCTTGCCGCCCATCGCCATCGACGGCGCGATCTCGATGGCGATGCGGCCCTCGCTCGCGGTCTCGATCTTCTCGGCCCAGGGCTCGAGCATGTCCCTGTGGGCGCTCGAGACCGGCGGCAGGAAATGGTGCATGATCAGCGTCACCTCCTGCGCGGTGGCAGCGGTGCCCATGGCGGCCGCAAGTGCGGCGGCACTGATCAGTTTCGAGAATTTGGTCATCCATTCCTCCATCTGGATGGGTGTCGCCCGTTGAAGGCGAATAGTATGTGGGCATATTATAGCCCGGTTCGGTGCGTGGGGGTCAACCGGTATTTTGCCTAGGCCGACGCGGCATCCAAGGCAATGAATGTATTGATTTTCCCTGTCCCCGTCAGAGTGTAGCCACGGATTGTAGACGTGGGAATGACGAAAACGTCAGCACCGGCACAACGCCGCAACGGCCCGGACGGAGCAGGGGAGGGGCCGACGCGCCTCGCTTTGGTGCCGCGCCGGCTCGGCGTTCCGGGAACAACGGGGCGGATTTTGCCGTTGGGCCGCATAGCCAAGGGAGCCCGACCATGAGCAAGACGACGAATGCCGCCAAGCCGAAGCGCACCTCCACATCCGGCAAGGGCCGCGCGGCCTCCGCCAAGCAGCAGGAGGCGATCGCGCCGGTCAGGAACCTCGAAAGCCGGCTCGAACCCTATCGCGAACTCTGCCGGGCCTTCGTCAAGTACCCCTGCGTGATGCGCCCCTCGGCGCTGACCGGCTTCGAGCGCCGCCTGCATGTGCGTGACACCATCGTCGAGGATCACGCGGTGCGCATCGACGAGAAGGCGGAGGGCGCCAGCGACAAGTTCGAGGAGCTGGCGGACTCGCTGTTCTCGTTCTTCCGCGGCACCTCGCTGCTGTTCCACCGCGACATGCTGGGCGAGGACGAGCGCATGCCGACGGTACTGGCGCTCGGCGACGTGCACCCGGAGAATTTCGGCATCATGCCGAATGCCGACAACGTGCCGATCTTCGGCGTCAACGATTTCGACGATGTGCTCTACGCGCCTTTCACCTGGGATCTCAAGCGCGGCGCGACCGGCTTTCTCATCGCCTCCGAGGAGGTTGGCGGCCACAAGAAGAAGCTGCGCAAGAAGATCACCCGCAAGTTCCTCGAGGGCTATCGCGAAGGCATCGGCTTCTATGCCCGCCACGACAAGGAGGCGAGCCAGCAGATGCGCGCCGACAACAGCCCCAAGGTGGTGAAGCGGATGTTCCGCAAGGCCGCCAAGGGCCGCAAGGAGTGGCTTTGGGACCGTTACCTGAACGAGAACGGCCGCGGCTTCCGCGCCAACGAGGAGCTGACCCCGATCTCGACCCGGATCCCGGAATTCCAGGGTTATGTCGACGAGGTCGCCAAGCAGAACGGCATCTCGCCCGATGGCCGCGCCGGGGAGCTCCGGGTCAAGGATGTCTGCATCCGGCACGGGCAGGGCACCGCCTCGCTCGGACTGCCGCGCTATTACTGCCTCATCGAGGGGCCCAGCAAGGATGCCAGCGATGACCTGATCGTCGAGTTCAAGCGGGCACGGCGCTCGGCGCTCGAGGGGCTGGTGCCGGAGAACGATTTCTTCGCCGGGCGCGAGGGCGAGCGCATCGCCCACGGGCAGGCGGTCCACCTCGCCAATGGCGATGTGTTCTACGGCAGCGTCGAGATCGACGGCATGAGCTTCATGTCGCGCGAGCGCGCGCCGTTCCGCGACGACATCGATCTCGATGATCTCTCGGACAAGAGCTGGAAGCACTACGCTCACGCCTGCGGACTGGCGTTGGCGCAGGCCCATGCGCGCTCCGACGATGCCGGCGAGCTCGATTACCGCATCGAGCCGCGCATCCTCGAGGCGATGGAGCCCGACGAGCTGTTCATCGATGATATCCTGTGCTTCGCGCGGGCGGCGGTGAAGCGGCTCAAGAGCGATCACGCCTATTACAAGCGCGACCTCAAGCTCGGCGCCTTCAAGATGTCGCAGAAACGCTACCGCTGAGCCGGTGGCGCCTCGGGGCGGGTGAGCAGCCCGCCCCAACCTGCTCAGGCGCCGATGGACTCGATGCGGGTGACGATGGCGTCGTGATCCGACAGCGGCTTGCCTGTCGCGTCGAGCGAGGAGCGGATCTCGGTCGGGCCGAGCGTCAGGCCCCGGGCGAGGAACCAGTCGAGCTTCATCTGCCGTTCGGGCCAGCGGGTGATCAGGCTGGGCCGGGTCGTGGGCTGGTTCTCGGGTCCGCCATGCACGCTGAAGCCCGCCGCGCGGGCCGCCGCGAAGAGCCCCTCGGTGCGCCAGTCGCCCTCGGCATGGTTGCCGGTGTTGAGATCGCCGCCGATCAGCACCGGCAGACCGGGGAAGACCGCATCCAGCGCCTCGATCAGCCCACGCACCTGCCGCTCGCGATGCGCGGCACCGCAGGCGCTCTCGAGATGTGTGGAGACGGCCACCAGCGGGCCGCCATCGGTCTCGACCGTGGCGCCCACGGCGATGCGCTCGCCGAGGCGGGGCTGCTCGTCATCGGAGAACCATTGCCGCTCGCCCCAGAGCCGCAACGCGAAGGGATCGCGCAGCGCGGTCTGCGCCGCCAGCGCGTTGCCGTGATAGCCGCGCGCGTTGTGATCGTCCTCGCAGAACCCGTGCTCGATGGGCGAGCCGAGCCCCAGCTCGAGGAACTCGACCGCGTAGGCATAGGACATGTCCAGCGCGCCTGCGATGTCGCGCGTGGTGTTGCGCTGGCCGGTGCGGGCCATGCCGTGATCCATCTCCGAAAGCAGCACGAGCTGGCAATCGGCCAGCTTCTGCGCCGAGGCCTCGGGGAAGAGGCAGCGCTCGAGGTTCCACGCGCCCACGGTCAGCGGCAGCGCCAGCGGCGCGGGCGCTGCCGCGCCGCCGGTTTCGATCGCGTTCATGCCGGCGACCATCGCCATATGCGCGTCATGTGCGGCGATGGTCCGGGGCAGGGAGCGCAGCGCCAGATCGGCTTCGGTGGGGACCGGCAGCTCCGCGACAGTCGCGCGGATCATTCTGCCGGCACCGCGACGGGCTGCGCTGCGGCCTCGATACGGCGGCCGCTCTGGGCGTCGAAGAGATGCACGCGCGCAGGCGCGACGCCCAGATGCACGGTCTCGGGCAGGGGGGCTTCGCTGGTGTCGATCATCGCCAGCGCCTGATCGCCGACGTAGCCGTGCACGATACGCTGGGCGCCCAGCTCCTCGATATGATCGACCCGCATCGGCACGCCGCCCGGCGTGATGCGCAGATCCTCTGCGCGCAGGCCCAGCGTTACCGGCCCGGCCGCCTGCGCCACCGGCGCCAGCGCGTGGCCCTCGAGCATGACCGTCCCGTTCTCAACCTGGGCATCGAGCAGGCACATTGCGGGCGCGCCGATGAAGGAGGCCACGAAGGTCGAGGCGGGGGCGCGGTAGACCTCGAGCGGCGCGCCGATCTGCTCGACCCGACCGCCGTTGAGCACCACCAGCCGGTCGGCCAGCGTCATCGCCTCGAGCTGGTCGTGGGTGACGTAGAGCGAGGTGGTGCCGAGCCGCCGCTGCAGCTTGCGGATCTCCATCCGCATCGACACGCGCAGCTTGGCGTCGAGGTTCGACAGCGGTTCGTCGAACAGGAAGGCCGAGGGCTGGCGCACGATGGCGCGGCCCATGGCGACGCGCTGGCGCTGGCCACCCGAGAGCGCGCGCGGCTTGCGATCGAGATAGGGGCGCAGCTCGAGCATGCGCGCGGCCTCGGCGACGCGCTCTTCGATCACCGCCTTGCTCTCGCCGCGGTTCTTCAGCCCGTAGGCCATGTTGTCGCGCACGCTCATGTGGGGGTAGAGCGCGTAGTTCTGGAACACCATGGCGATGTCGCGCTCGGCCGGGTCGAGCTGGTTGACCAGCCGCTCGCCGATGCGGATCTCGCCCTGGGAGATGGTCTCGAGCCCGGCCACCATGCGCAGCAGCGTGGACTTGCCGCAGCCCGAGGGGCCGACCAGCACGATGAACTCGCCGTCCTTGATCTCGATATTGACGTCGGCCACCGCGGCCTGGGCGCTGCCGCCATAGGTCTTGCCGACATTGGTCAGGGAGAGATGTGCCATTACTTGTCGCTTTCCGTCAGGCCCTTGATGAACATGCGCTGGAAGATCACCACCACCGCAACCGGGGGGACCATCGCCAGCACCGCAAGGGCAAAGGCTTCGTTGTAATCGGGGATCTGGCTGCCGACCCAGACCTGCAGGATCGACTTGATGCCGCGCATGAGCGTGAAGAAGCTCTCGTCGGTCGTCATCAGCAGCGGCCAGAGATACTGGTTCCAGCCATAGATGAACATGATGATGAAGATCGCCGCCATCATCGTCTTCGACAGCGGCACCAGCACGTCGATGAAGAACTTCACCGGCCCGGCGCCGTCGATGCGCGCCGCCTCGAGCAACTCGTCGGGCACCGAGCGGAAGAACTGCCGGAAGAAGAAGGTGCCGGTGGCCGAGGCCAGCAGCGGCACGATCAGGCCGGTATAGGTGTTGAGCAGATGCAGCTCCGACATCACCTGGTAGGATGGCATGATGCGGACCTCGAGCGGCAAGAGCAGCGTCGCGAAGATGGCCCAGAAGATCAGCGTGGCGAAGCGGAAGCGGAAATAGACCAGCGCATAGGCCGCCATCATCGAGAGCGCGATCTTCCCGATGGCAAAGCCCAGCCCCATGATCATCGAGTTGGTCAGCATCAACAGCCCGGTCACGTCGCCGGTGAAGCCGCCGCGGCTGGTCAGGACCTTGGTGTAGGTCTCGGCGCCGTGGCTGCCGGGGGTGAGGAAAAGGCCGTTGGAGTGGATGTCGATCGCCGCGTGGGTCGAGGACATCAGCGCCATCACCACCGGCGTGCAGAGAAACAGCGCGCCAAGGATCAGGATCAGGTGGTCGAGGGGTTTGATCTTCTGCATGGCTCTACCCGTAATGCACGCGGCGTTCGAGGAAGCGGAACTGCAGCACCGTGAGCAGCGCCACCACCACCATGAGGATCACCGACTGGGCCGAGGAGCCGCCGATGTCGTTGCCTTTGAACCCGTCGAGATAGACCTTGTAGACCAGCGTCATCGGGTTGTTGGCGGGCTTGTCCTTCACGATCACATCGATGATCGGGAAGGTGTCGAACATCGTGTAGGTGATGTTGATGACCAGCAGGAAGAAGGCAGTGGGGGCGAGCAGCGGCAAGGTGATATCGCAAAACCGGCGCCAGCCGGACTTGGCGTCGATCAGCGCCGCCTCGCGCACCGAGACCGGCACCGATTGCAGCCCCGAGAGGAAGAAGATGAAGTTGTAGGGGATCTGCTTCCAGACCGAGATCACGATCAGCGCCGAGGCGGTGTCCCAGTAGTCGATGCCGACCTTCAGATCATAGCCGAACCATGCCGCCATCTGGGTGAACGGGCCCATGTGCATGTCGAAGAACATCATGCCGATGAGGCCCGCCACCGGCGGCGCGATGGCGTAGACCGAGATCAGCAGGGTCTTGTAGGTCTCGGCGCCGCGGATCACCTTGTCGGCCTTGACCGCGAGCAGCAGCCCGAGCCCGAGCGACAGCGCCGTGACCACGACGCAGAAGAAGGCCGTGAAGGCGGCGGTCGAGAGATAGCCGCGGCTGGTCAGCGCGTCGGTGTAATTGTCGAGGGCCACGAAGGTTGCGCCGAAGCCGAACGGGTCCTCGAGGTAGAAGGACGAGGTCACCGCCTGCACCGAGGGCCAGTAGAAGAAGATCGCCACCACCGCGAGCTGCGGCAGCAGGAACATCCACGGCGTCAGCGGGCGGTCGAACTGGACGCGCTTGACGGGGTTGGCGGTCTCACCGGACCACCAGCGGCGGAGCCGGGCGAAGAGCGTGGTCTCGGCCTCGGCGATGGTAAAGGGGGTATCGGTCACGGGCGTGTCCTGGTCGGGGGCGGGGCGCCCCGGCGTGGCGATGGAGCGGGCGCCGGGCGCGGCAATGGAACGGGGGCCGGGCGCATGGCCCGACCCCCATCTTGGCGTGATGCCGGCTCAGTTCGCGGTCTTGGCGAAGCGGGCGAGCAGGGCGTTGCCCTCTTCCTCGATGATCGAGAAGGCCTCATCCACCGACACCTCGTCGGAGAAGATGCGGTTGAACTCGCGCTCCATCACCGAGCGGATCTGCGGGTAGAAGCCCATGCGGTAGCCCTTGGACCATTCGCCGCCCTCGAGCATCAGCTGCTGGATGCCGACCTCGGCCACCGGCTGGTCGTCGTAGTAGCCTTCCGACTTGGCCAGCTCGTAGGCCGCCTCGGTGATTGGCACGTAGCCGGTGCTGCGGTGGTAGAAGAACTGGGTCTCGGGCGAGGTCAGGAAGGTGAAGAACTGCGCGGTGCAGGCGTTCTCTTCCTCGGGCTTGCCGGCCATGGCGAAGAGCGCCGCGCCGCCGATGAAGCTCTGGGTGCCGGCGCCCTCGATGGCATCCCAGTAGGGCATGTAGACGGCGTCGAAGTCGAACTCGGCCGATTGCTGCAGGCCGCCGAAGCTGCCCGAGGAGCCGATCCACATCGCCGCCTGGCCTTCTTCGAAGGGCTTGAGGTTGTCGGCCCAGCCGGCGCCGTAGAAGCCGTAGAGATCCTCGTCGGCCCAGGCCTTGAGCTTCTCGAACATCATTTTCTGGTTGTCGTCGCTGACCAGGATCTCGGTGCCGTCGAAACCGTCGTAACCGTTGTTGTTGGTGGCGAACTGCTGGTTGTTCCGCGACTTGAAGTTCTCGACCATCATCCAGGTGAGCTGCGACGCGGTCATCGGGATGTAGCCGGCATCGCGCAGGGCGGGGGCGATCTCCTCGAACTCTTCCCAGGTCTTCGGCGGCTCGACACCGGCCTTCTCGAAGGCCTCGATGTTGTAATACAGGATCGGCGCCGACGAGTTGAACGGCATGCCGATGAACTTGCCGTCGGCATCTGCGTAGAAGTTGCGCACGCCGGCGATGAAGGCGTCGCGGTCGAAGGATTCACCGGCGCTGGTGATCAGGTCTTCGGCCGGGACGGTCGCGCCCTTGGCGGCGATGATGGTGGCGGCGCCCGCATCGAACACCTGCAGGATGTTGGGCTGTTCGCCCGAGCGGAAGGCCGCGATGCCCGAGGACAGCGCCTCTTCGTAGGTGCCGCGCGAGACCGGGGTCAGGTTGCACTGGTCCTGGGCTGCGTTGAACTGCTGGGCGATCTCGTTGATCACTTCGCCGTTGCGGCCACCCATGCCGTGCCACCAGCTGATGTCGGTTGCGGCGTAGGCGGTAGAGGCGGTGAGCGCCAGTGTGATCGCGGTCGAGGCCGTCTTGAACATGTCCCGTGTCCTTCTCGGAGGTTTTCGTTGCGCGACCGCTATGCGGGTTATGTGACAGTGGGACTTAGGAAATGTGAAAGTTTCACGTCGCTTGCGGCGGCGCGGCCGGGTGCCGGGATCTCACATGTGGATCATGTGCAGACAAACGAGACGCGCCGGCTTGGAACGCCCGCCGGACGGGGCGGGACGGGGCGGAGGGCGTAGCGTGTAGAGGGGCAGGGCGGGGCCACCAGCGGACTGCTCGGGCGCGGCGAGACCGGGCCGTGGGCAGATCGTGTGAAAGGCGGCGGGCGCGGGGGCCGCGGCTTGCTCCGCGAAAGGAGCGGCGGCCGCTCAGAGCATCTTGGAGATGGCCTGCGCGGTGTCGCGGACCTTGCCGATCAGGGCGGCATCGGGATGCATCTGCATCTCGTGGCCCGAGAGGTTCATCGCTGCCACGTATCGCCCGTGGCGCGACACCAGCGGCGCGGCGATCGAGAAGGTCCCGGTCGCGAGATGCGAGCTCTGCGCGACGTAGCCGCGCTCCCGGTCTGCGGCGAGCAACGGTTTCAGCTCGGCCAGCGATTGCGGCGCCGCGGCACTCATGCGCTCGAAGCCGTAGCCTTTGAAGCGGCGTTCGAGATCATCCTCGGCTAGGTCGCTGAGCAGGACCCGCCCCATCGTGGTCGAGAAGGCGGGCAGGCGCGAGCCCACCGGCACGTTCGAGACCATCGAGCGTTCCGACAGCGCGCGGTAGACATAGACGATCTCGGTTCCGTCGAGCACTGCCACATGCACGGTGAAGCCGGTCTCGTTGCGCAGCGCGTCGGCGGGCAGCCGGGCGAGGTCGTAGACATCGAGCGTCGACAGGTAGCGGTAGCCCAGGTCCATCACCCGGGGGGCCAGCCGGTAGCGGTTTTCGTGGCGGGTGAGGTAGCCCTCGCGCTCGAGCGTCACGACGAAGCGATAGGCGGCGGAGCTGGTGACCGAGATCGCCTCGGCGATCTCGGTGAGGGTCATCTCGGGATGGCGATTGTCGAAGCACTCGAGGATGCTGAGCCCGCGCAGCAGGGAATTCGAGCGGTAGTCCGGTTCTTTCGCCATGTCCGCCGTTCAGCCTCCCATGCGCCCGTCCGCGTCCCGCGCCGCGAGACGCTCCGAGATCCGCGCCATCGCGGCAGCATAGTCGGCATGGATGCGGTCTTCCAGCGGGTGATGGCCGGCCTGTACTGTGCGGCGGCCACGCACGACGACATCGCCGACATGGAAGCCGCGCCCGGCGAAGACGTGGAAGTCGAGCGCCGCCTCGGGCGCCACCGCCGCCAACGCCTCGGGCTCGGGGCTGACCAGTTCGACGAAGCTCGCCATGCCGCCGGGCGCGAGGCCCTGCTCGGGCCGCCCCGCCGCCCGCGCGCCGCCCTGCATCGCGCGGGTCCAGAGGTTTGCCGCCACGTTGGGGAAGGCGTCCGAGGCCAGCACGTTGCGCTGCCGGTCGCGCAGGCGCTGGCTGTATTCGAGCTGTTGCAATTCCTGCGCCGCGAAGGTGGTGATGTTGGAGTCCGAGCCGATGCCGAAGCTTCCGCCCTGCGCGAGGTAATCGGTGGCGCGGAAGATGCCGTCGCCGAGATTGGCCTCGGTCATCGGGCAAAGCCCGACGGTGGCGCCGGAGCGCGCGATGCGGGCGACCTCGTCATCGGAGAGATGGGTGGCGTGGATCAGGCACCAGCGCCGGTCGACCGGCGCGATGTCGAAGAGCTGCTCGACCGGGCGGCGGCCGTTCCAGGCCAGCGCGTCCTCGACCTCCTTCACCTGCTCGGCGACGTGGATATGCACCGGACAGTCGGGCAGCAGGTCGGCCCGCAGCTCCATCAGCCTGGTGATCTCCTCCGGCGTTGCCGCGCGCAGCGAATGCGGCGCGATGCCAAGCGTGTGGCCGGCCTCCCGCGCGGGCGCGCGCAGCGCCTCGAGCATCGCGGCATAGCCGTCGAGATCCTGGATGAAGCGCCGCTGGCCCTCAGTCGGGGCCAGCCCGCCGAAATTGGAATGGGCGTAGAACACCGGCAGGTGGGTCAGGTCGAGCCCGGTGGCACGCGCCGCCTCGAAGATCGCCAGCGACAGCTCCTCGCGGCGGGCATAGGGCGTGCCGTCGAGATCGTTGTGGACGTAATGGAACTCGACGATGCCGGTATAGCCACCCTTCAGCAGCGCGAGGTAGAGTCGCGCGGCGATCGCCTGCATGTCCTCGGGCGACAGCGTCAGGGCGAAGAAATACATGATGTCGCGCCAGGACCAGAAGCTGTCGACCGGGTTGCGGCGCACCTCCGAGAGGCCCGCCATGGCGTATTGGAAGGCATGGCTGTGCAGGTCGGTGATGCCCGGCACGACCGGGTTCTCGTAGACCGGCAGCCGGTCGGGATTGTCATCCTCGCGCAGCCCGGTGATCAGCCCGTCGGGGCCGAAGGTGACCGAGAGGTTGCGGCGCCAGCCCTCCGGGGTGAGGGCGAGGCGGAAATGCGCGCCGGTCAGGGTGTCGAAGCTCATGGCTGCGGCTCCAGCTCGGGGCGGAAATCGGTCATCGCGCCGATCAGCCCGGACAGTGCCTGCTTGAGCCGGTCGGCGCGCTCGGGGAGGTAGGTCCAGGGGCTCTCTTCGAGCATGTAGCACTCCTGCGCGATCTCGATCTGCAGCGCGTGCACGTTGCGCGCGGGCTGGCCGTAATGGCGGGTGATGTAGCCGCCCTTGAAGCGGCCGTCGCAGACCGCGCTGAGCGGGCTGGCGCGCAGCGCCTCGAAAGCGGCTGAGGCCAGCTGCGGAGCGCAGGCTTCGCCGGAATTGGTGCCCAGGTTGAGATCGGGCAGGCGGCCGTCGAACAGGCGCGGGATGCGGCTGCGGATCGAGTGGACGTCGAGCAGCAGGCAGTAGCCATGCGCGGCGCGGATGCGCTCGACCTCGGCGGCCAGCGCCGCGTGGTAGGGCGCCCAGTAGGCGGCGACGCGCTCTGCGCGCTCGGCGGCGTCGGGCTCGGCGCCGGGGCGGTAGAGCGGCGTGCCGTCGAAATCGATGGTCGAGATCAGCCCGGTGGTGGCGCTGCTGTAAAGCGGCGTGTCGTCGGAGGAGCGGTTGAGGTCGACGGCGTAGCGCGACAGCCGCGCCGCCATCAGGCTGGCGTCGGCGGGCAGCAGGTCGCGGGCGATGCGATCCATGTGCCAGTCGGTGTCGCACAGCTCGAGCGCGTCGGGCGCCAGCGCGGCGCGCAGCGGCGCGGGCAGGGCTGTCCCGGCATGGGGCACGTTGAGCAGAAGCGGGCCGGTGCCTCGGATCTGATCAAACAGTGAGCGCTGGTCCGGGTCGGCGGGGGAATCTTGCATCTCCGATCCTTTCATATTTGAAAACGGTTATTGACATACAAAAACTCCGGGTCAAGAAACAATCCACCGAACCCGCGAGGCCACCCCTCGGGCGCGCATCGAGCGGGCACCACCAACAGATATCGGAGGATTTTCATGTCTCTTTCCCGGCGCCATTTTCTCGGCTCCACCGCGGCCACGCTGGCCGTGCTGTCGACCCCGGCCTTCGCGGCCGGCCGCACCTTCTTCGGGATCGCCACCGGCGGCACCGGCGGCACCTATTACCCGCTGGGCGGCATGCTGGCGCAGCTGATCTCCAACACCGCCGAGCTGCCCGACACCAAGCTCTCGGCCACCGCCGAGACCGGCAACGCCTCGGTCGCCAACGCCCAGCTGCTGGGCCGTGGCGAGATCGAATCCGCCTTCGCCGCCGCCGACATTCTCGACGCCGCCTATAACGGCAAGAACCAGTTCGAGGACGGCGCCCTCGCCAACCTGCGCGCCATCGGTGCGCTCTATCCCGAGACCGTGCAGCTCGTGGTGCGTGCCGACAGCGGCATCGCCAGCTTCGAGGATTTGAAGGGCAAATCGATCTCCTCGGGCTCGCCGGGCTCGGGCCAGTGGCAACTTCTCGGCGACCTGCTCGAGGCGCATGGCATGACCCGCGAAGACGTCTCCGAGGACTACTCGTCGTTCTCGCAGTCGGTCGACAAGATCAAGGACGGCAATCTCGACGCCTCGCTGATCACCGCCGGTCTGCCGACCTCCTCGGTCACCGATCTCGCCAATGGCCACGACATCGCCATCGTGCCGCTGACCGGCCCGGCGATCGCCAAGCTGCAGGAAACCCAGCCCTACTATGCCAACTCGGTGATCCCGGCGGGCAGCTACAAGGGCGTCGATGCAGATGTGGAGACCCTCGCCGTGCGCGCGATCTGGGCGACCCACGAAGAGGTCTCCGACGAGATCGTCTACGCCGTGACCAAGGCGCTCTACGAGAACACCGAGACGCTGGGCAACGTGCACCCGATGGGCAAGCAGATCTCGGTCGAGAAGGCGCTCGAGTCGGTCTCGATCCCGGTCCATCCCGGTGCCGAGAAGTACTACGCCGAGAAGGGCATCTCGAAGTAATGGCGCGGCGCAGATCCGATCTGCGCGGCATCGGAAGGGCGGCGCTTGCCGCCCTTCTGCTTGTGCCGATAAGCGCCGGGGCAGGGGAGGCGCGCGCGCCGGCTCTCTGCCTCAGCGAAACCCGCGGCACGGGGGCCGAGCTCGCCCGGCTGCCGCTGGGACCCGACGGCAGCTTCGAGCTCAGCTTCATCCATTCCGTGTCGAAGACCCCGGTGCGCGACCTCTACCGCCTCGAGAATGGCGAGATCCTGCAGACCGGCGAGATCTTCATGGCGCACGGTGCCGGATTGCCGTCGATCGCCAATGACATGGACGCCACCGGCTGGCGGCACGAGGACGGCCGGTTCATCCTCGACATGCACCGCCTCACCGGTCCGATCCCGCTGCGCATCCAGGCGCAGTTCCAGAACACCCTGCACATCGCCGGAACCGATCTGTCACTCGCGGATCTGGGCGTCCCGGCGCTGACCCTTGCCCCCTGCGACGAGGAGACATCACAGTGACCCAAGGGCTGCCCCCGAAGGACAATCGCGGCCATACCGCCGCCGACGGAGACCACGAGTTCACCCCCGATGAGGTGGAGGCGCTGGTCCGCGAGTACGATTCCGAGAGCAATTTCCGCAACCTCGTCGGCCCGACCGCGATCCTCGTGACGGTGGCCTCGGTGGTGCTGTCGCTGTTCCACGTCTACACCGCGGGCTTCGGCCTGCTCAACGAGGTGATGCACCGGACCATCCACCTCAGCTTCGTGATGGGGCTGATCTTCCTGGTATTCCCGCGCAAGCGGGCGCAGCCGACCACAGGGCTCTGGATCGAGTCGCTGCTGTTTGCGGGCTTCTACCTCTACCTGCTCTACGGACTCGCCACGGCGTTGCCGTCGAGCACGCTGAAGACCGTGTTCATCGCGGTGATGGTGGGGCTGATCGCGCTGACCCTGCCGTTCAACCGGCGCGGCTCCGATCCCGAGAAGGTCGCGCTGCGCGACTGGGTCTTCGCCGCCGCCGGTGCCGGCTTCTCGGCCTATCTGTCGATCTTCTTCCAGCACATCTTCATCGACAATGTCGGCAATCCGCCGGAGCCGGTCTACATGATGGGCCTCATCGCCATCGTGATGACCCTCGAGGCGACCCGCCGCAGCATGGGCCCGACGCTGGCATGGATCGGCGTGGGCTGCCTGATCTACGCGCTGGCCGGCCCCTACCTGCCGGGCATCATGGCGCATCGCGGCTACTCGATCACCCGCATCATCAACCACCTCTTCGTCGGCACCGAGGGCATCTACGGCGTCGCGGTCGGAGTCGTCGCGACCTACGTGTTTCACTTCGTGCTGTTCGGCATCCTCGCGCAGATGAGCGGCCTCGGGCAGCTCTTCATCGACCTCGCGACGATCATCGCTGGCCGCGCCTCGGGCGGCTCGGCCAAGGTCTCGGTGGTGTCGTCGGGCTTCTTCGGGATGATCTCGGGCTCGCCCATCGCCAACACCGTCACCACCGGCGCCTTCACCATTCCGTTGATGAAGAAATCCGGCTTCTCCGGGCGCTTCTCGGGTGCCGTCGAGGCCTCGGCCTCCTGCGGCGGCCAGATCACCCCGCCGATCATGGGGGCCTCGGCCTTCGTGATGACCGAGATGCTGGGCGTACCCTACAACGAGCTGATCCTGATCGCCATCGTGCCGGCGGCCTTCCACTACATCGCGATCCTGCTGATGGTGCATCTCGAGGCCAAGAAGCTGGGGCTCGAGGGTCTGTCGAAGGACAAGATTCCGCAGTTCGGCGCGGTGCTGGCGCGGTCGTGGCATCTCTTCGTGCCGCTGGGCGTCATGGTGGCGATGCTGCTGATGCAGTACACCCCCTTCCTCGCGGCGTTCTGGGGCATCCTGCTGACCATCGCCTGCAGCTACGTGCCGCTGCTGATGCGGACGCTCGGCAACACGACGATGGACACCTCGACGGTGCTGACCCCGCCGCGGCTGGTGCGCGGCTTCGAGGACGGCGCCAAGTTCGCGCTGGCCATCGGCGCGGCCTGCGCCTGCGTCGGCTTCCTGCTCGGCATGACCACGCTCACCGGCCTCGGCTTCAAGTTCTCGGCCGCGGTGGTGCAGCTGGCGCATGACCTCGCGGGGTTTGTCGTCGGGCTCGATTTCACCGGGCTCGCCTCCGAGAACGGTCTGGCGCTGTTCTTCGGGCTGATCTTCGTGGCCATCGCCTGCATCATCATGGGCGCCGGCATCCCGACCACGCCGACCTACATCATCCTCGCCTCGATCGCGGCGCCGGCGCTGATGGAGTTCGACGTGCCGCTGATCGCGACGCATTTCTTCGTGTTCTACTTCGGGGTGCTCGCCGACGTGACGCCGCCGGTGGCGCTGGCCGCCTACGCGGCGGCGGGGCTTGCGCGGGCCGAGCCGATGACCACCGGCACCACCGCATTCCGGCTGTCGATGGGCAAGGCACTGGTGCCGTTCATGTTCATCTACGCGCCGAGCCTGCTCTTCGTGAACTTCACGTGGCTCGAGTTTATCACCGCTCTGCTGTCGGGGCTGATGGGCGTGCTGGCGCTCTCGGCCGCCTATATCGGCTGGTTCCGGCGCGATCTCGCGCTCTGGGAGAAGGTGGCGCTCACGCTGGCCGGGCTGCTGCTGATCTCGACCCACCTCGTGGCGATCGCGATCGGCGCGCTGATCGTGCTGGCCATCCTGCTCCGGCCGGGCACCGCGGCGAAAGAGGCGGCCTGAGGCCGAATTCTTTCCAACCTCAGGACCGCGACACACAGGCACGTCCTCCGAACGGGGGGCGTGCTTTTTCATTGCCGGCCGTCGCCGATGGCTGCCGCCTTTCCGCCGGCACCCGGCTTACGTGCACCCGGCGAGCCGAAGATTTCCCTCGGCAGGGGCGTTGTTCCGACTTTAAACTGTCAAGGTTCCCGAAGCATAAGGCGGCATGTTCGAAGACACACCGATACGTCCGACGGTCCGCGTCGTGATCCGCAAGGGCCCGCGCGTGCTGGTGCAGGTGAAGCGCCGCGAGGGCGGCCCGCGCTACCTGACGCTGCCCGGTGGGCGTCAGGAGCCCGGCGAGACCATCGCCGACTGCGCGCGGCGCGAATGTGTCGAGGAGATCGGTGTCTCGCCCGAACTTGGCGGCGTGCTGCACGTGGCCGACGTGTTCCGGCTCCGCGACGGTCACGCGCGGCAGCTCTCGGAGGTCCTCTTCGCGGGCACGGTTCCGGAGAGCTATGCGCCCCGGCTCGGCAGCCGCCCCGACAAGCGGCAGGTGGCCACCGAATGGGTCGACCCGTTGGAGCAGGGCGCGCTCTTCCTGCCGCGCTACGATCTGGCGCTGACGGATCCCGCCGCCCCCGTCTATCTGGGAGCATTGCGCTGTGAAACGCCCTGACGCCGTCGAGGAGAACCTCTCCTTCCTGTTCGCCGAGCTCGACGGCCAGTTGGCGCGGCTGCTGGCCTATTTCGAGGCGCCGCGCCGCGACACCGCCGAGGCGCTGATCGCGCGGGCGGGCTATTCGCAGAACCTCGCCTCGCGGGTACGCAAGGCCTGCCTCGCGGGCATGATGCGCGGCAAGCCGAGCGCCGCGCGCGACCTGCGCCTGCAGGGCGTCGACACCATCGCCCGCAATCTCGACCTGATCTCGCGGCTCGCCCGGCGCGCCGTCCAGCACGCGGACCATATCGAGCGCCCGACGCTCCTGCGCCCCGACGCATATCTCAAGCCGCTGGGGCGGGTCCGCAAGGCGGTGGCCCGGGCGCAGGAGGCGCGCCAGTCCGGCGACAGCCGCCTCGCGGTGCAGATCGGCGCCATGCGGGCCGAGCTCGGCACCTTCCAAGATCAGCTCTTCCGCACCTACACGCGCGACATGCAGGGCGCGAAAAAGGCCGACGATCTCGCCCACGGGCTGCTGACCCTCAACGAGATCACCCGCATGGGCGAGGCGCTCGAGACCATCAGCGAGGCGATCCTGTCGATCAATATCGGACAGACCGTTCAGTTCGAGCGCTACTTCACCCTGCGCAGCGTGCTGGCCGGTATCGCCAAGGACGATGACGCCATCAAGCTGCAGCCGCTCGCCGAGACCCGCTCGGGCAGCGCCATCTCGAGCGTCACCATGCGCGACGGCAACGGCCGCGCGGTGGATGCGGTGTTCAAGGATGGCGACCGGCGCAAGGTCAAGGAAGAGCGGGTCGGCGTAAAGAGCTGGAACTCGGTCTATCCCGGCCTCGCGCCCGAGATCCTCTCCTACGAGAAGCGCGGCGACAGCGCGGCGCTGCTGATCGAGCACCTCGCCGGCAAGACCTTCGAGGACATCGTGCTGGGCGGCAGCGCGGATGAGCTGGCGGAGGCGCAGGCGGCGCTGCACCGCACCGTGCGCGACATCTGGCGCCAGACGCTCACGCCCGAGCCCGCAGAGATGCGCGCCATGGAGCAGCTCGGCAGGCGGATGGGCGATGTCTACCGCCTGCATCCGAAATTCCAGACCGGCACGCAGCGCCTCAATGGCACGAAGATCGAGAGCTTCGACGCGCTGGTCGCCGCCGCGGCGAAGCGCGAAGAGGCGCTGAGCGCGCCGTTCTCGGTCTATATCCACGGCGATTTCAACCTCGACAACGTGATCTACGAGGCCGGCGAGAAGAAGGTCCGCTTCATCGACCTGCACCGCTCGCGCTACATGGATTACGTGCAGGACGTCTCGGTCTTCATGGTCTCGAACTACCGGCTCCAGGTGCTCGATGCCGGCACCCGCGCGCGCATCGCCGCGGTCGCCGTCGCGATGCATGACATGGCTGCCAAGTTCGCCCGCCGCCAGAAGGACCCGGGCTTCGAATACCGGCTCGCGCTCGGTCTGGCGCGGAGCTTCGCCAGCTCGACGCGCTTCATCGTCGACAAGAACCACGCGCGCCGCATGATGCTGCGCGCCCGCTATATTCTGGAGGCCGCGCTGGCCGTGCCCGAGGGCAAGGAGGCGCGGCTCAGGCTGCCCATAAGGATGCTGTTCAGTGACTGACAAGATCGGGGTGATCGGCACCCCCGGAAAATGGTCGACCGAGGCTCTGGCCGACGCGCTCGAGGCGCGCACCGGCTATCGGCAGGTGATCGACATGGCGCGGGTGACGCTGGATCTCGAGGCCGGCACGCTGCTGTGCGACGGCATTGATCTCTGCGCGCTCGACGGGCTCGTGGTCAAGAAGGTGGCCGAGAGCTACAGCCCGGATGCGCTCGACCGGCTCGAGATGCTGCGGGTGGCCGAGGCGAAGGGCGTCAGGGTCTTCAGCCCCGCCACCGCGATCCTGCGGCTGATGGACCGGCTCGCCTGTACCGTGACGCTGAGCGCCGCCGGCGCGCCGATGCCGCCCACCACGATCACCGAGGACGAAGACACGGCGCGCGCCGCGCTCGAGCGCTACGGCGCGGCGGTGTTCAAGCCGCTGTTCTCCACCAAGGCGCGCGGCATGATGCTGCTCGAGGCTGGCGCGCCCGATGCCGAGGCGCAGATCGCCGCCTTCAAGGCCGCGAACCCGGTGATGTATATCCAGAAGAAGGCCGATCTCTCGGGCCACGATCTCGGTATGGTCTTCCTCGGCGGCGAATATGTCTGCACCTATGCACGGGTGAGCCAGACCGACAGCTGGAACACCACGATCCATTCGGGCGGCAAATACGCGCCCTACGAGCCCGACGCCGATCTCATCGAGCTTGGCCGCCGCGCGCAGGCGCCGTTCGGGCTGACCTTCACCACCGTCGACATCGCGCTGACCCCGGAGGGCCCCATCGTCTTCGAGGTCTCGGCCTTCGGCGGCTATCGCGGCGCGCTCGAGGGCTGCGGCATCGACGCTGCCGCTCTGGTGGCGGATCACGTGCTCGGGGAGCTGCGCGCATGAGCGGGGTCGCAGATTTTCTCGCGCAGCTCGATCTCGCGCCGGCGGAGGCGGCGGAGCCGTTCCACCTGAAGGTGGGGCCGGTGGGGCTCACGGTGCTTTGTCCGGGGCCGCTGCGGGCCGAGCTGATCGCCTATTTCGACGACGCGCTGAGCGACACGCCCGGAGAGACGCGGGTGCATCTTCTGCCGGGGCAGGCGCTTGCCGCCGAGCCCGCGTGGTCGGATTGGGCGCGCGAGACCGGCAAGTCGGGCCGCAAGGACGCGGTGCAGGATCTCGCGGACGGCCGTCTGATCCGCAAGATCCGCAGCGGCGTGACCTTCCTGCAGGCACCAAGCGTCGCGGTGGCCTTCGGGTCGCTGGAGCAGAATGTCAGCACGGTCATCAACTTCATCAACACGCAGGTTTTGAACATCTGTCAGCGCGACGGCTGGCAGCTCTGTCACGCCGCGGCGGTGACCGGCGACGGCAGGACGCTGGCGATCTCGGGCCTGTCGGGCGGCGGCAAGTCGACCTCGATCCTGCGGTTGATGGATCTCGACGGCACCGCCTTCGTTTCCAATGACCGGGTGCTGGTGAAAGCCGGACGCCCGGCGCAGTGCTTGGGCATCCCCAAGCAGCCGCGCATCAACCCCGGCACCATCCTCGGCAACCCGCGCCTGCACGGGATGCTCTCGCCCGCGCGCCGCGCCGAGCTGGAGGCGATGTCCGCCGCCGCGCTCTGGGATCTGGAAGACAAGCACGACCTGATCGTGCGCGAGGTCTACGGCGCGGGCCGCGTCTGTTTCGAGGCGCCGCTCACGGATTTCTGGGTGCTGAACTGGGCCCGCGACGCGGCTGAGCCGACGCGGGTGGCGCAGGTCGATCTGCCCAGCCGGCCAGACCTGCTCGGCGCGATCATGAAGAGCCCGGGGCCGTTCTACCAGCATCCCGACGGTCATTTCGAGCCCAACGGCGCCTCGCCCGAGCCGGCGCCGTATCTCGCAGCCCTCGAAGGCGTGCGGGTCTTCGAGGTCTCGGGGCGGGTCGATTTCGATGCGCTGGCAGAAGAGGGGGGCAGGCTCTTCGATGGCTGATCCCGCAACGTCCCGAAGCTTTCACGCGATCATCCGCCACGGCGCCTACCACCAGCGCAAGGGCGCGCCCTCGGCACGCCAGCCCTATGCGCTGACCGAGGACGGCATCGCGCAGGCCGCCGCCTGTGGCGAGGAGATTTCGGCGATGATCGCCGAGCACGGGCTGGTGCTTGCGCCGGTGATCCACTGCTCGCACCAGCTGCGCGCCTGGCAGACCGCCTCCGTCATTGTCGAGCGGCTCCGCGCCCTTGGTCACGAGATCACCGAGATCCGCGAGACCGGCGCGCTGGCCGAGCGCGGGCTCGGCTCTGCCGCCAACCTCACGGTGGCCGAGATCGAGGAGATCCTGCGCGACGATCCGCGCTTCGATGCGCCGCCCGAGGGCTGGAAATCCGACAGCGACTACTGCCTGCCGCTCGAGGGCGCCGAGAGCCTGATGATGGCCGGGGCGCGGGTCGCCGCGCACCTGCGGCAGAGCGCCGAGGAGGGGGCAGGGCGGCTGACGCTGCATGTCGGTCACGGCGCCTCGTTCCGGCATGGCTGCCATCATCTCGGCATCCTCGCACGGGAAGATTTGCCCAGGCTCTCGATGTTCCACGCCCGCGCGTTACTTCTCTGTTACAGGGGCGATGATAGATGGTCCCGTTTCGCCGGAGCGTGGAAGATCAGACCCCCGAAAGAGGACCCGATCGACTAGCGCCCCGGACCGCGAGGAAAGGGCCGCCCGTTGGATCATCTCAGCCAGTCGACCGAGGCCGCCGCAGCGCTCCTGCCGCCGGTCCACGATCCCCACGGCCATCTCGCCGACCTGCCGCGCGCGCTGTCGCCCTGGCTCGGCGGCAAGGCGCCGCGCCCGATCTCCGAGTGCCTCGCGCGGGCCCGCGATCACGGCGGCTGGCACTGGCCCGAGCAGCCGGTGATCTTCGTCTCCGACGCCCATGCCGATGCCGAGGGCTTCCTGCGCTCGCTGGTGGCCGCCGGGGTGATCCGCCGCGATGGCCATAGCCTCAGCCTCACCGCCTTCGGCCAGGCCGCGCGGATTATCGTCGGCGGCGACAGCCTCGACAAGGGGCCGAGCAATCTCGATCTGCTCGATGCGCTGGCGGCGCTGCGCGCCTCCGGGGCGCAGCTCGACCTTCTGGCAGGAAACCACGATCTGCGCATGCGCATGGCGGTCGATGCGGTGCGCGGCCCGCGCAGTGCCCTGCGCGAGCATCTCTTCGTGCGCATGGGGCGCAAGATCCTGCCCGCGCTGCGCGAGGTCTTCGACCGTTTCGTGACAGATGACGACCTCGCCGCGCTGCCCGAGGAGGCCGCCTGCGCTGCCCGCCTGCTGCCCTCCAAAGGCTGGCCGAAGCGCTTTGCAAAGGCGGCGCGCGGCCAGCTCTCGGCGCGGACGATCAGGAAGGAAATAACCAAGCTCGACGAGAAGCTGCAGAAGTTCGATCGCGAGCGCGCCAAGGTGGAGATGTCGCACCGGGCGCTGCTGGCGGCGGTGCTGAAATGCCATGACATCTTCTTCGTGCCGGGCGGCGCCTATGCCTGGTTCTACGACGAAATGGAGGTGGTCGCCCGCTGCGGCTCGCTGCTCTTCGTCCATGCCGGGCTCTGCGACGAGATGTGCCGCCTGCTGGTGCAGGGCGGGCCTCGCGAGGTCAACGCGCGATACCGGACCGAGGCCGAGACCGCCTCGCTCGGGTTCTATTTCGGTCCGCTCGCCAATCTCGTCCGGACCAAGTACCGCGCCTCGGATTGTGCGCTGACGCGGGCCGGGGTCGACTTGCTGCACCGCGACGGCATCCACATGATCGTGCAGGGCCATGTCAACAATCACAGCGGCCAGCACCTGCGCGCCAAGCGCGGTCTGCTGCATCTCGAGGGCGACATCACCCTCGACCGCGCCTCGCGCCGGCTCGAGGGGCTCGAGGGCATCGGTGCGGGCGCGACCTTGATTTTCCCCTCCGGAGATGTGATCGGTCTGAGCCGGGACCACCCGACGGCAAAGCACTTCGCGCCGGGCCGTCTCGTCTAGCTCCGGAGGCCTCCCGCATGGGCAATTCGACCACCCGCTTCAGGCACGAGTCCCTGCAGGACGCCAAGACCGTCAAGACGCTGCTGTCGTCCTTGTCGAAGGGCTTCTCGAAGGGCGAGCTGACCCTGAGCGACGATGACGATGAGCTGGTGCTCGAGACCGGTGAGCTGATGAACCTGCGCATCAAGGCCGAGCGCGAAGACGGACGCTGCGTGTTCAGCCTGCGTGTCACCTGGGCAGATCCGGCAGAGCCGTCCCACCCCAGGGGAACGCCGCGCATCGAGAGCTGACGGGGGCCGCGAGGGACCAAGATGCATCGGCTGTCGCGGCCCGCGCTGCCCGTCCGGCGGCCGCCGCGATCCAGCCTCCAGCATGGCCTCGCAGGCCGCCGCAGCCTTGCGCTTGCGGGACCGGAGACGATCCGGACCGGCACGTTGCCGTGACACCCTCAACAGGTGCGGTAGAACAGGTTTCCTGAACCGTAAATCGCCCACGGCCCCAAGGTCAGGGCTTGCGTTTTCCTTGCCGGGCCAAGGGCAGCGCCGCCCCACTCTTTGGTGGTGTGCTTGATGGTCATTATCCCAAAGGTTGATTTTAAAGAGATCCCCTCCTACTCTGCGTGTATCTAAATGATAAATTTGCCAGGACGGTTCGATCATTCTTCACGATGCGATCTTGGCGGGGATATGCGTTTTCAGGGGAGAGAGATCATGTCGGACAGTGCGACAACATACGAGAAGCGCGTGAGCGTCGCGGTCAGCCTGCGGCTGCCGGCCGATGGCAGCGACGACGTGAATGCGACGTTCGAGACGAAAAGCGTCAGCTACCGTCTCGATCAATCTCTGCCGCTGGATGACATGCTGGTGCTGGATCGCCGCAAGAAGCTGCTCGGTCAGATCCAGCTCGACAAGATGGTCGAGAACCTCGGGCGTCTGACGCTTCTCGTCGACCTCGCCTATAACGCGGTGCCGAAACGGGAGGGCGCGCTTGTCGCCTCGCTGAACCGGATGCAGACCGATTACGGCTCTCTGTGTCAGCAATGCTCGACCGCGATGGGCGAGCTGCGCAGTTGCGGCGAGGAGATCTCGCTGGCGCTCAACGAGGCGATGGAAGACTTGTTTCGCGGCAACGAGGATCTCGCCATCGGTGGCATCTCGGACTGTGCCAGCATCGCCGGTCGCCTCGCGAGCCTGATGAAAGACCTGTCCGACGCCTTCAACGATCTCGCAACGCGCGCCGACAGCGCGCTCGAGACCGCCCACCTGACCCGGGGCGACGAGATCAAGGCGCAGGAGGCGCTTGAACACGCGCGTCTCGAGTGGAGCGCGCGAAAAGCCAAGGCCGACAAGCTGTCCGAAGAGCTGAGTACCCTCCTGGGCGAGCTCCAGACCAAGTATGACAAGCTCGAGAAAAAGCTCGAGAAAACCGAGGATCGCGCCTTTGCGATCGCGCTCACCGGCGCGATCATGAAGCCGCTCGGAGACGGTCTCGGCGGCGCGGCCACGGCGATCGCGCTGATCTATTCGGGTGCCCCGTCGAACGGCGGTGGCGGCGGCAATGGCGGCGAACAGAAAGGCGGGCAGGGCGCCCCGAAGGACAAGCCGGAGGCCGGCGAGGCGGAGATCCCCGAGAAGAATCGCAAGGAGCTCGAGGAGAGCGAGGACGCCTATGAGGACAGCGTGCTCGCGGTCGATGTCGCCGAGGAGGACGAGGAGGCCCTGCAGGCCGAGATCGACGTTCTCGAGGAGGAGATCGCGGCCGCCGACGAGGATGCGGACGGTCTGTCGCAGCTCAAGGAGCACAAGGCGACGCTGGAACATGCCAAGCAGGCGGTCGAGCAGGTCAAGGCCGAGCGCGTGAAGACGGCGGAAGAGCGCGAGCGCGATTTCCAGACCACCAAGTCGGCGGTCGAGGCCCTGGGCTACACGCTGTCATCGGCCGGAGAGCAGTTTTCCCAGATGGGGCACGATTATCTCGATCTCGCCGAGGGCCAGCGCGAACAGCTGGAGAGGCTTTTCGATCTGTTGATGCAGAAGAAGGACCTAGAGCGCGAACAGCTCGGCATCGTCGCCGAGGCCGGGGTGCGGCTCGAAGGGATCGATGCCGATCTCGAAAGCTCCGCCGTCACCATCAAGGCGCTGGTGATGGTGATCGCGGCGTTGCGCCAGGTGAGCGACATCCTGCACGACGCGGCCAAGTTCTGGGAGGCCATGGAAAGCGGCTGCAACAAGCTCGCCAGCCCGGATTTCATGAAGGGGCTCGAGCGTCGGCGCAATAGTCTCAAGGCGGATGCCACGCCGGACGAGCGCGCCGAAATTTTCAATCTCGAGTCCGTCAAGCTGCGGCTGCTGAACTACAAGTCCGACTGGGCCGCGCTACAGAACGTCGCGCAGGAATATGCCGAGCATACCGACGACCTCTACCAGGATGCCCGTGAGCGCCGCAGCACCACGCTGGTCGGCAAGGCGGTCAAGGCGCGCGTCGATGCGCTCGCGACCAAGCTGATCGGAGACGTGAAGGCGGCGCAGGAAGAGATCGACAGGGAACTCGCGGCGATGAAGGCGAGCCGTGCGGAGCACGAGCAGGGCACGGAAAGCAAGGTTGCATGAGCCTCGCGTTCGTCCGGGGCCTTGCTCTGGCCTGCGGGATCTGCGCGGCGCTGCCCGCGCAGGCCAACCTTTCGGAGCTGCGCGCCGCCCTGGTGGCGCTCGACAGCCGTGATCTCGACACCGCGCGCCGGCTGGTCGAGGCCAGCGCCGCCGAGCTGACCACGGTGGCCGAGCGCAGCGCGACGCTGGCCGACGAGGTGGCGCAGATGGCGCAGACCTGCGACCGCAGGCTCGATCTGCTGCACGTCCTGCGCGGCGAGGCGCTGCAGCTCAAGTCCGACAGCGAGGGCCGTCTGCGCGAGATCCGCACGCGGCTCGACAATGCGGTCAGCGAGGCCGCGGCCGCGCAGGCCGAGATCACCGCGGTCCGGGTCGCCATCGACATGCAGCGGCGCTCGCTGGCGGAGCATCGCCGCAAGGTCGAGGAGCTCAGGACCTGGTTCTGGGTTCCGGGCTACGGCCTGTTCCTCGGGATCCGCGAGCTTGTCGACCGCGACTCGCGCAAGATCGACGATCTCGGCCGCGATCTGGCGCATGAGACGCGGGTGCTGCACGACGCCGACCACCGGGCCCGGCTCGAGCGCGATCTCGCCACCCATTTCACCGCCACGATCAGCCGCGACGAGGTGCATGTGAAGCTGGTCGAGCGAACCTCGTCGGTGGTGCAGGACCGCATCGCCGCGTTGCGCATCCTGTCAGACACGCTGCACGATGCGCAGGGGCACTGGGCGCAGGTCGAGGCGCTTGCGAAGATCGATGGCTATGCCGAGGAGACCCGCTTCCGGCGCGAGATCGAGCGCGCCGTGCGGCGGCTCGAGGCGCCGGTCGCCTCGCCGGAGCTGCTGGGGCTGAAGCCGGAGGCCACGGTGAGCTTCGTGCAGGTGCTGGCGACGCTCGAGGCGCGGCTCGAGGATGGCGGGCTGATGCGCCGGCTGCGCGCCTCGGATTGTGCCGGCGATGCCGCCGAGGTGCCGGAACAGCCAGAGGCCTGTCCGCTGCCGCGCTTCGCCTATTTCGACATGTCGAGCGACGCGCCCTGCAGCTACACCTATCGCAATCCGCCCGGTTGCCCGCCGGCGCCGCATGATCCGCGGCAGGCGATGCGCTCCGCCTTCGCCGACAGCATCATTCATGGTGCGATCCCCGGCACCGCGATCGCCGGCAACCTGACGGGCGACGATATCTACGACGGGCCGGTGACGGTGGTACCGCAGAATTACGCGCAGCAGTTCACGCAGGTGACCGAACATGTGGCCGGGCACAACTTCGTCGGCGCGGCGCGCTGCCTGTCGCCGGAGGCGCTCTATTTCGGCAAGCAGGAGAGCCACGTCGCCTGTTCCAACATGTGCGATGGCGCAGAGTGTCTCTATTGGAGCTTCTACGCCGATGACAGCGAGCTCCCGGGCAGCGCCGGCGAATGCTGGGGCGGCACGGCGCGGCTCGCACCCGACATCGAGTCCGCCGGATGGCGCGGCGTCATCTCGGGCGGGTCGGCCTGCGACGAAGACGGCATCACCTGCAATTACGACAGAGACTGAGGGACTTGGAGGGAAGAGACCCATGGGACAGATACCAATCAACGGCTCAAGCCAGATCACGATGGCCGAAGTGCCCTACATCAAGCTGCAGCGGATTCCCGATTTCATCCTCGACGTGATCGACAACAGCCTTTCGGATCAGATCAAGAAGGCGGTGCTGGCGCAGGATATCGTCGGGTTGCACAGTTGGATGCGCCGCAATCTCGACAGCCTCGAAAAGGGCGGCAAGATCCTGAAGTCCGGCGATCTCAATCGGTACTGGGGCGATTATCTGCAGCAGTTTGACAAGGCGGGCGTGAGTGCGAACAAGACCCGCGCGGCGCTTCTGAAGTTCCAGACCGCGGCGTGCGTCGGGAAGAGCTACGTCAAGCTGCCGCACGCGGCCAATCTCGCCAAGTTCTATGACAAGGCATCCGAGGTGCCGCTGCCGCAGGCGACGGCACAGGAGATCTCGGACAAGCGCGGCGAGCCCAATTACGGCAACTACATCGAGGGCAAGATCTCCGACATGGTGGCTCAGTACAAGAAGATGCAGTTCAACCGTCGTGTCGCGAACACCGGGAAACGCAGCCAGTTCTCGCTGGCGGGGCACCGCGACGCCGGCAGCTGAGCGCATGGCCTGACCGGATCGCGCAGCTGCATGATGGCAGGCCGGGGCCGCCACGCCCGGAGCGGCCATCCCCCGGGAGCACCGTTCTCAGGTCGAGCTGCGGTGGTGACGCGTCGCGGCGAAGCGGTCGAAGAGATCCGGCGCGCCCATCTGCCCGCCCTTGAGCATCACGCGCATGCGATCCCGTCGTGGGGCGGCGTGGCTGGCGACGCAGATGCAGACGCCCGGAGCGAGCGTTTGCTCGAACGCCAGCGCGTCGAACCCCAGCCGTGCGCAGATCCGACTCGACGTGTCGCCGCCGGCGAGGCCGAGATACCCGACTTCGGCCCGCGCGAGCAGGGCCGAGACGAAACTGGCGCAGCGATCGGCCAGCGCATCGGGGGACAGGCCGTAATCGGCATCGGGCAGCAGATGCACGAGCGTCGGCGTGCCGGCGCGGAGAAGTTCCGCCGTCGGCTCCAGCAGCGCATCCGAGCGCAGCGCCTCGGGGGTGAGCGCCAGTGTGACGTAGCTCTCTGCGGTGGCGACCTGCATCGCTGTGGTTTGCGAGCGGCTGCCCGCGAAGAGCAGCACGGTGTCGGAGGCGGGCGGGGCCACCGCGGCGGCGTCTGCGCCATCGCGCCCGGCGCCGAGGATCTCGGCCACCGAACTGGCTCCCACCAGCAGCTGACGTCCGCCGGCAAGGCGCAGGGCCTCGGCGATCCTCGGGAGGTCGTCGTCCTGCATGACGTCGATCAGCGCCGGGCCGGCACGCAGGGTCGCGGCCGACGCCTGCGGGTCATGAAGCTCCGTGGCCGGGACGAGCCGCAGCCCGTCGAGCCCCTGAGCGGCGAGATGGCGGCGCAGGTCGGCCTCCCGCATCGGGGTCACCGGGTGCCGGCTCATGATCGGATGGCGGTCGATGCGATGGGTCTCGCCATCGGGGCCACGGGCGAAGAGCGTGCCGAAGGCGCAATGCCGCCCGAGGCTTGGCTGCCCGCCAATCACCGCCACCACGTCGGGCGCGAAGCGGGTCACCAGTGCCTGCGTCACGGCGCCGATCGAGCCCACCTCGGGCGCGGAGTCGAAGGTCGAGCAGACCTTGAGATGGATCACCTCAGGGGCCTCCGTGGCGATGCGTGGCCAGAGCCGGGCGATCTCGTCTTCCGCACGTGCGGGTGGCAGCGAGCGCAGATCGGTTGGCAGGCCGAGAACCTCGAGCCCGTCGCCGTCGGTTTCGCCCAGAACCATGCGAGTGCGCAGGCCGCTGCGCGCGTAGGTCGCGAGGCTGTCGGAGGCGCCGGTGAAATCGTCGCCGATGAAGACGATGCGGGCGCCCATCTCAGCGCGCTCCGAAGAACTCGAGCGCCGCAGCCAGCGCCGGGCGTGTCGCCGCGCCCGCCGTCAGAGAGCCGCCCGATTGCAGCACCTCATAGGCCTCGCGCAGCGAGGCGATGCCCGCCGCCGGGCCCTGCGGGTGTGCGAGGATGCCGCCGCCGCACATGAACATCAGGTCGGACGACTGCGCCGCCTCCAGCGTCTGCGGCAGCGTGCCGGCCCATTGGCCCGAGGAGAAGGCGGGCATGACCCGGTCGTCGGGGCCATCCTCGCAGAGCGGGGCGAGGCAGGCGCGGGCGGCCTCGGTGACCTCCTCGGCGGTGTCGACGAACTTGCCGCCGATGCCATGCACGTGCATGTGATCGATCCCGGCCAGCCGGTAGAGCGCGTGGTAGGCCGGAAAGCCCATGCCGAGCAGCGGGTGACGGCTCATCGCGCCGAAACCGTTGCGATGGGCGTGGATGGCGAGCGGCGTGTGGGCGCGCAGGCTCTCCATTCCCGAAAGGCCGCACCAGTTGAGGCTGGCCATGACGCAGGAGCCGCCCTCGCGCGCCACCAGATCGGCGTGGCGGCGCATGGCGTCGGTCTCGTCGGTGATGTTGAACGCCATCATCACCTTGCGCCCGGTGCGCTCCTGCCACTTGCGGATCACCGCCATGACCGCCGGCACCCGCTCGGCCAGCGGCGCGATGTCGGGATTGGCGCAGACCTCGTCATCCTTGATGAAGTCGACGCCGGCGGCGCAGAGCTGATCGACCAGCGCCGCGATCTCGTCGGGGCGCATGCCGATATTGGGCTTGATGATGGTGCCGAAGATCGGGGTTCCGGTCACGCCGAGGCTCTCGCGGGTGCCCGCGATGCCCTGCACGGGCAGGGCGAAGCGCGCGCGGTAGGCTGCCGGGATCTCGAGCGAGAGCAGCTTCAGCCCGGTGATCTCGCCGATGTCGTAGAGATTGCCCGAAACCGTCGCCGCCAGCGTCGGCAGGTTGCGCCCGATATTGCCGGTCGGAAAGGCGATGCGGACGCGGGCCCGCCGGAACGGCCCGGCAGGCTGTTTCCGCGAGACATAGGCCGAGTGCAGCGTCGGGCTGTCGGTGCTGTCGATCTCGGTGATGGAGAGGACTTGGGCGGCGGCGCGGGCGCGCAGCTCGTCGGTCTCCCCGGCCACGCGCACGAAGGTGCCCGAGCTCTGCTCGCCGGCCATCATGGCGGCGACCTCGGCGAGCGGGTAGGGGGTCTCGAGCAGGTACTCGGCGACGATCCGTTCCATGCCCGCCTCAGAGCGTGCCGAGATCGGGGAAGGGGCGCACCGGGACCGAGCCGTCCCAGCCCTCGGAGGCGCTGCGGATCATGTCAAACATGGTGCCCTTGGGGCCCAGCACCTCGGAGAGCTCGATGCAGGTGCCCGGGTGATGCTCTTCGGCGAAATAGGCGAAGCGCCCGTTCTGCCCGACGCAGCCCGACATCTTCACGGTGAAGCCGCGGTCGAGCATCCGTTGCAGGTCGGTCTCGTATTCCCTGGTCCAGAAGGCCACGTGCTGCAGCCCGCGCAGGCCCTTCTGCATGTAGTCGCGATACATCGAGGGGACATCGTTGCGGGTCTGGATCAGCTCGACCTGCATGGCGCCGGAATTGGCCAGAGCGACCGAGTTGTGCGGCTGGTAGCTCTGGCCGTCGTAGAGGTAGTCCTCGATCGGAACCTGCGGATTGTAGAACCACGGGCCGACGCCCATGGTCTCGGACCAGTATTTCATGCCCGCCTCGATATCGTCGACGACGTAGCCGAGCTGGCGGATGGGGCCAAGAAGGGTGCTCATTGGGAACCTCAGTTCATCAAAGTTTCGGGGAGCCAGGTGGACAGCGCCGGGACGGCGGAGACCACGAGCAGGGACAGCAGCAGCGGCAGGAAGAACGGCATCACCCCGGCGATCACCTGGGTGATCGGCATGCGCGAGATGATCGAGATCATGTAGAGGCTCATGCCCACCGGCGGGGTCAGAAGGCCGATCATCAGGTTCAGCACGAAGACGATGCCGAGCTGCAGCGGATCGACCCCGGCGGCGGTCAACGCCGGTGCCACGATCGGCGCGATGATCAGGATCGCCGCGATGCTCTCGAGCGCCATTCCGACGACCAGCAGCAGGATGTTGACCAGCAGGAGCAGGACCACCGGGTTCTCCGAGACCCCGAGCAGCAGCGCCGAGACCTTCATCGGCACCTGGTCGAGCGTCAGCACCCAGGCAAAGAGCGCGGCGGTGGCGACGACGAAGAGGATGTTGGCGCTAGCCTCGACGGTCTCGCGCAGGGCGCCGATCACCGCGCGCCCGGTCAGGCTGCGATAGATCGCGAAGCCGATGAAGAGCGCGTAGGCGACGGTGACGCCTGCCACCTCGGTGGGGCCGAAATAGCCGCTCATCAGCCCGCCGATCAGCAGCACCGGCGCCATCAGCGCGGGAAAGGAGATCACCGCCTTCTGCGCGATCTCGCGCGGCTTGGCGCTGACCTCGTCGCGGGGCAGGCCCTTGACCCGGGCGATGATCGCCACCTGCGCCATCAGCAGCGCGGTCAGCAGCAGCGCCGGGACGATGCCCGCGAGCAGCAGCTTCACCGCCGAGACATTGGCCACCGAGGCGTAGATGATGATCGGGATCGAAGGCGGGAAGATCGGTCCGATGGTGGCGGCGGCGACGGTGAGGCCGGCGGCAAACTCCTTGCGGTAGCCCTGCGCGGTCATCTGGTTAATTTGGATCGCGCCGAGCGCGCCGATATCGGCCAGCGCCGCGCCCGACACGCCGGAGAAGATCAGCGAGACGAAGACGCTGACCTGCGCCACGGCGCCCCGGATGCGTCCGAAGAGCATGCGCACGAGGTCGAAGAGATGGGTGGTCACGCCGGTGGCGTTGAGCAGGGCGGCGGCGAAGATGAACAGCGGCACGGCGAGCAGCGGCGAGCTGTCGAGCGCGTTCAGGCTGCGCTGGGCGAGCACCGAGACCGGCAGACCCTGGGTCACGATGACCACGGCGGCCGAGAGGCCGAGGCACACGGCGATCGGTGCGCCGAGTGCGAGCAGCACGGCGAAAAGGCTCAGGAGGGTGAGGCTCATGTGGGTTGTCCGGTCTCGTCGCGGGGATCGTGATAGGCGGTGCTCGGATCGCTGCGGCGCAGGGCGGCCAGCACGCGGTGCAGCGCCACGGCAAAGAGCAGCAGGCTGCCGGTCAGGGCGAGGCTGTAATAGACCCAGTTCGGCACCCTGAGCGCCGGGGTCAGGAACTTGCCGGCGCGGGGCAGGAACTCGGCGAAGCTCCAGAGCATCAGCCCGGCGAAGGCCAGCGTGGCGAGATCGGCGACAAGCACCATGCCCCGGCGCAGCGCCGGCTTCGACATGTCGGGCAGCATCGTCACCGCGACCATGACCTGGCGGCCCGCCAGCGCCGGCATGGCGATGAAGACCAGCCCGATGCAGGAAAACCGCGCCAGCTCGTCGGCCCAGGGCAGGCCCAAGTCGAGGAAGTTGCGTGCCGCCACCTGCAGCACCACCAGCAGGGCCATCAGCGCCAGCAGCGCCATGCCGAGCCGGGTGCCCGCAGTGGTGAGCCGCGCGAGAACCGCGCGGCCCCTGGTGTTGGCCGGGGGCGTGCCCGGCATCAGGCGACCGCCGCGATCTTGGCGTAGAGATCGCCGTATTCGCCACCGAAGCGCTCGTCGACCAGCGCGCTCACCGAGGCGCGGAAGGCCTCGAGGTCGAGCCCGTCCTCGGCGCCGATCACGGTCATGCCGAGATCGCGCAGCTTCTGGGTCTCGGTCTCCTCGTTGTCGAGGATCGCCTTGGTGGCCTTCTCGCGGGTCTGTTGCGCAGCCTCGCGCACCGCGTCCTGCTCGGCGCCCGACATGCCCTGCCAGGTGTCCTCGTTCATCACGACGACCTCTGCGTTCGACATGTGGCCGGTCAGCATGAGATGCGACTGCACCTCGTAGAGCTTGACGTTGAGCACTACGTTTACCGGGTTCTCCTGCCCCTGCACCACGCCGGTTGCGAGCGCCGTCGGCACCTCGGACCAGTCGACCGGCACGGCGACGGCGCCCATGCCCTCGACCGCGGTGGTGTAGATCGGGAACGGCACGGCGCGGATCTTGGTGCCGGCGAGATCCTCGGGCGACATCACCGCCTTGTTGCAGGTGAGGTTCCGCCGGCCGAAATAATGCGCGTAGATGACACGCACGTTGGCGGCAGCGATCAGCCCCTCGTTGAGCTCCTGCATCACCGGGCTTTCCACGTCGGTCACCTTCATCAGGTGGTCGACGTCACGGTAGAGATAGGGCGTGTCGAGCGCCGCGAACGGCTGGTAGAGCGAGCCGAGCGCGCCGGCGGTATTGTGCGAGAAGGCTATGGTGCCGAGCGAGACCGCCTCGGCCAGCTCCTGCAGCTTGCCAAGCTGGCTGTTGGGGAAGACCTGCACCGAGATCTCGCCGCCCGAGCTCTGGCCGAGCGCCTCGGCAAACCAGTCGGCCTGCGCGCCGGCAACCGAGGCGACCTCGTTGTTGTGGCCGTAGCGCAGGGTTCTGGCGGCGAAGGCCGGGCGCGCGATGAACGGCGTTGCGAGCGCACCGGCGCCGGTGAGCAGCAGGCTGCGACGGGACAGTCCCTTGGTGGTCTGCATCTGATCTCCTCCCTGAAGGTTTGATGCTTTCTGATGTGATCTTCGCGAGGGTTTCGTGAATTTCACTCAAATTGAGAAGCTATTGACGAACGCTACCGTTTTGCATCAGCATCCGTCAAAGCAAATAAGATGATGGGTTTTGAGGTGTAATGATGGGCGATGGCGGCGAAGATCCCGCAGGCGAACGGCCGCAGCAATCCGACGTGGCGGCGCGCGCCGGGGTGTCCCTGGCCACCGTCGACCGGGTGCTGAACCGCCGTAAGGGGGTGAAGGAGCGGACCCGGCAGCGGGTGCTCGAGGCGGCGCGCGAGCTTGGCTTCCTGAGCGCAAGCGAGGAGGCCCGGCTCGGCGCGGCGCGCCCGCTCAACATCGTCGTGCTGCTGCCGGCAGGCGCCAATCCCTATCTTCGCCTGCTCGGCGAGCGTCTGCGCGCGCGGCTCGAGCGCGGCGGTGCCGACGGGCCGGCGCTGCGCTGCTTTTTCATCGAGAGCTTCAGCGCGCAGGCGCTGGCCGAGGCGCTGCGCCGCAATGCCGGCTGGGCCGACGGCATCGCCTTCTTCGCCATCGAGCACCCGGTTGTGCGCGAGGCGGCGGCGGAGGTGGCGGCGACGGGCACGCGGCTGGTCTCGATCGTCTCCGATCTCGGCTCGGTGCCGGGGATCCCGCATGTCGGGCTCGCCAATCGCGCCGTGGGACGCACGGCGGGCCTGCTGATCGGGCGCTTCTCCGGCGGCAGCGCAGGCGCGGTGGCGCTGGTGGCGGGCTCGCGGCATTACCGCGCCCATTCCGAGCGCGAGGCTGGGTTTCTCAGCATCCAGGAGGAGCTGTTTCCACAGCTTCGGGTCCACGGCATGCGCGAGGGCCATGACGACGCCGCCGAAAACTATCGCCACACGCTCGCATTGCTGGAGCAGGTGCCCGATCTTGTCGGCATCTACAATGTCGGGGGCTCCTCGGGGGGCATCACCCGGGCGCTGCGCGAGCAGGGGCGTCAGGATGTGATCTTCATCGGCCATGGCCTGACGCAGGACACGCGGAAGGCGGTGCTAGAGGGCACGATGGACGCGATCTTCGATCAGGATCCCGACACCTTGCTCGACCGGGCGGTCGCCTGTCTCAACGATCCGGCTACGCCGGCCCGGCCGCTGAAGCTCGACATCTATTTCAGCGAGAACCTGCCCTGAACGCACGCTCTGCCGAGCGGCGCTGACCGCTCCTGTCATGGCTCGCAAGGGGGAGGGGCGTGTGTCAGGCTCGGGCGGCTTCGCGAAATCGATCAGGGACGCGGATCGATCTGCCGGCTGGTGTCGCAACCGCGGCTGGCCGCATCCAAGAGGACAACATCGGCGCGGACACCCGCCCTCGTTCGGGCGCGACTTTCATCAGCGCAGGACCTTCCCGCGCGGAGCCAGGCGCAAGGGCGCTGATCTTGCCGCCAGCGGGGGTGGCCAGGGTCCAGCCTCGGGCGAGAAAGCCGGGCGAAGGCTCTTTGCGCCGTGCGCAGAGACCTTTGGCCGAGCGCGGCAGATGCAGACGAGAGCGCCGTCCGAACGCGCAAACGACTCGGCGCGACATCTTTGGGTTGACTGAAATCTGAGCTGGCTCACAATCATCGCGAATTTTCAGACAAGCCAATACTCCTGTCCCTTTTGCGAGTGAGGTCCCGATGCGACCGATGCCACGTTTCCTGAAAGTCCCCCTCATCCCCCTGCTTCAGCTTTGCCTCGCGCTGACCCTGGCCCTCGCGCCGCGGGCCGTGGCGCAGGCGCCTGCGCCCGATGTGTCGCGCGCGCATGCCGCGCAGGCCATCGATCTGCTGATGGATCGCGGTGACCGCCCGGGCGCGCTCGTGGAGGCCCTGAAAGGCCTTCCCGCGGCGCCGACAGAGGCGGATCTCGAATCCTACCCGGAGGCGTGGTCGGCGCTCTGGCGCGCCTATGCCTCGCGCAGCATCACCTACGACGGGCCCGAGGGCCTGTTCACCACCGGCTACCTGAGCCCGGACGGGCGGCGGGTTCTCGTCGGGCAGCAGATCGCCGGCACGACCGATCCCAACGCCCGCGTGACCATGCGGCTGATCGATCAGGCCAGCAGCACCGTCCTTGCGGAATATGTCTCGACGCAGCCCATCGGCGAGCCGTGGCTGTCGATGGGGGCGGCGGGCTTCTCGCCCAACGGGCGCGTCGGCGCTGTGGCGCTGCAGGACGGCCAGACCATCCTGATCGATGCCGAGAGCGGCGCCGAACTCGGGCGGCTTGCAGGCAACGCGATCCAGATCCTGTTCGCGCCCGATGGCGCGCATGTCATCCTGCAGAGCATGGACGGCTCGTCGGTTCAGTCGGTCGCAGAACTCACCAAGGTGCTGGATTTCCCCGATCCCTTCGTGACCTCCTTCGCCTGGGCCTCCGATGGCACTGTGCTCGCCGCCAACGTGTCCCGCGATGCCAAGAGCGCGGAGATCGTGGCCTACGGGCTCGACGGCACGATGCGGCCGATCCTGGCCGGCGTCGAGCGGATGAACGCGACCCTGAAAGCGTCGCTCACCGAGCCGGTCTTCGCGGTCAGCCAGGATCTCTCGACCGTGCTGTTCAGCCTCGACGGCGCCCGGCTGGCGGAGTTTCCCTTCGACAGCGGCATGCTCAGCTTCCTGCGCAACGGCAGCGTGGTCGGGTTCGCGGCGGGCGAGTCCGAGCGCATGTCGGACATCGAAGTGAAGGTGTTCGCCTTCGACGGCACACCGCTCGAGACCGAGCCGCGCGATTTCGTCGATTTCAACCAGGCGATATACGCCTCGAGCGGCGCGCCCGCCGGCTTCATCGTGACCCAGCGCCACGCCCACCCGCTGGTCGAGAGCGTTCCCACCGGGCTCGCGCTACACGAGGCGGCGGTTGCGCTGGTCGGCGGCTCCGCCGTGGCAATGCCGGCCTCGGCGGCAGCGCCGGCTCTTTCCGTCGACGCCGCCGTCGAGGCCTCGGAGGGCTTCGCGAGGGAGGCCGAGCGCCTGCTGCTGACCGGCGATCGGCAGGGCGCGATCCGGGCGGCGCTCAAGGGGCTCCCGGAGGCCGCCACCGAGGCCGATTTCGAGCGCTTCGCCGCCGCGCATGTGCTGCTCTACCGCAGCGTGGCGGCCCGCGTCCTGCGGCTGCCCTTCGACGAGCCGTCCTTCCCGAGAACCCATCACACCAGCGCCATCGTCGCACCGGACGGCGCCGTCATGGCCACGACGAGCGAGCATGGCGCGCAGCTCTACGCGATGCCGGACGGCGCCCTGATCGCCGATCTGCGCAAACCGGATGGCGCGAAGCTGATGACCTGGAACGACCCGCTCTTCACCTCGACCGGCGACCGCGTTGTGATCGCCGAGATGGACGGCCCCGGCCTGCATGTCTTCGATGGCCGCAGCGGGGCGCGGCTCGGCAGCGTGACGATCCCGGTTCCGGATCTCGAGCGTCTGCTCAGGGGCTATGCCGGCGTGGTCTGGCCCACCGGCATCGCGCATGACGACAGCGCCGTGCTGGTCGACACCCCGAAGGGGCATTTCCGGGTCGGGCTGTCGGATTTCTCGGTCACGCCGCTGCCGCTGCCCGAGCGTGCGCAGTTCCAGCTTTATTGGCTGCCCGACGGCAATTTCCTCGCCCTGCGCAGCCTGTCGCGCCGGGAGGACGAGGAAACCGCGCTGGAGGTGCATCTTTATGATGGGCAGGCGTTGACCCGGGCCTTCTCGATCCTGCGGGATCCGGATGGCGTCGAGGCGCTCGGCGGGGCGGGGATCAACCGGCAGGGCAACGCCCTGTTCGTCGGGGGCGATCGAAACGTGATCTTCGATGCCACCGGCGCGCGGCGCGTGAGCTTCTTCGACAGCGAGGGCGAACACGCCTTCCTGCGCGACGGCACCGCGATCGGCTATCCCGATCCGCGAGGCACGCTGGGTGACAGCCTGAAGGTGCTCTCGATCCTGAGCGGCGAGACGCTGCCCTCCGAGCTGGCCGATTACCCGGTCTTCGATCAGGCGCTCTTCGACATGGAGGGCAATCGGCGCACCGGCAAGGCTCCGCCTCTGGGGGGAGCGCTCTATCGCGGCGCAGATGTGCCCACCGGCGCGGCGCTGGCCGATCTCGCGATGGCGGGGCTCGACGAGGCGGCGCGCGCCGAGGTCGTCGCGGAGCGCATCCTCCGCGACTGACCCCTTCGGGCATCGCGGCTCTCGCAGCTGTCTCTGGCGGCGCCGACCGGCTGTTATCGGTCGGGCTTTCGGCGCGCGGCCCGAGCAGGAACGGGTTGGCTGCGGGCCTTGGGTGCGTGATGGGACGGAGGGCGGAGGGGATGTGCTCCCGTTTCCTGTCCTCGCACGCGACGTGCCTCTCTAAGCCCTGCGCAGACACGCGCTCTCCGGCTCGCGAGACTGACGAGGCAGTGCGGCACCTGGGTTGCTTCGGCGGCTTTGAATGTTGCCAAGGCCGCTGTCGCTTCGCACTATGGTCGACAACAGAGGATGGCCGGCGTGTCGGCCACGCAGGTTTCGCCGCGATGCGGGGCTGACGCTGGTCTCGTCGCTTGTACAGGAAAGCCAGATGTCCCGTTCCGTGCGCTCACCCAATTCAGATCTGGCCTCGTTCGAGATCCTGATCGACGGCACCCCGCTTCGCGACGATATCGTCGTCCGACGGATCGAGCTTCAGCGTGGTCTCAATAGCCTGCCGTCTCTCCGCATCGAGATTGAAGACGGCAGCCTCTTGGACCAGACCTTCGCGCATAGCAGCTCGGCGCTCTTCGTGCCAGGCGCCGAGATCGTGCTGAGGCTTGGCTATGAGGGAAAGAACGCCGACGCGTTTCAGGGCATCCTCCTGGCCCAGACCATCCGCATGGGAGGCGAGCGGGGATCGTCCCTGATCGTCACCTGTGGCGACATCGTGCAAAAGCTCGCGCGTCTCGCCGCCCCGGACCCGCACGAGGGCACCGCCGACGACGCCGTGATCACCGCGCTCCTTCGCGACGCCGGGCTCGGGCAGGATATCGCCCCGATGCCCGGGAGGTCGGCCCGTGAGCTCTGGCAGGGCGACAGCGCCTGGGAGGTGATGCTGCGCATCGCTGCGGCGAACGGGCTGGTGGTGACGGTCGCGGACGGGACGGTCACCTTGGCGGCACCGAAGTTTGGGGAGCCGAACCTGAGTGCGACTCTCGGGATAGACATCATCGGCTTCGAGTTCACGATGGATGCCGCCACGCAAGACGCGGCGGTGGTCATCGAGGCCTACGATCCCGAGGGCCATGAACGGATCACCGCGCGCGGAGGAGAGCCCTCCGTCAACCTGCAGGGAGACCTGACGGGCGATGCGCTTGGCAAGGTTCTGGCGGTGACCCGCAGCGTCTCCAGCGGCTCCGCCATGCATCCCGACACGCTGCAGGCCTGGGCCGACGCGATGATGGTGCAACGGCGCCTGTCCCGGTTCCGCGGCGAGATATGCCTGCCGGGCAATCTCGGGCTGGTGGCAGGTGAGCAGCTCATGCTCGATGGCCTCGGCGCGCGCTTCAGCGGCAATGCCTATATCGGCTCGGTGCGCCACGTCCTCGCAGACGGCGAGTGGCAGAGCACGGTGACCGTGGGGGTGTGAGACCGGGACTGGGGGCGGCGACTTCCACGACGAGTTCGGCCCGCAGGCCTCCCGAACACCTCGATTTGCCCGGGTCTCGCCGACAACCCGATCTGCCGGGCCTTCATGACCGAGAGACATGCGCGGCCTGCATCGAGGCTATCCCCTCTGCACCGCGTCGCCCCCCGAAATTTTCCCCTATTATCCACGAGAAAAAGCAGCTGGCGCGCCAAGTTCGCGTGTGACAGCTTCGCGGACAACGCTGCCCGTCAGAAGGACGTTAGCAGATGAGCTTTCAGCCCTTCAGGATAGAGTTGAGGCCGGCCAGGCATATCCAACATGTCGAGTGCGAACCACTCAGCAAAACACGTGGCGCCGTTGTCTTCATTGAACTCAATGCGTGTCTTATCGACAAAGGCATCAGGCGGGAATGCCACGTCGAAGATCGCCAGTATCTCGTGCCCGACGCTGCCCTCATGGGTGTAGATGTTCTCCATGAAAACTGGCGGACCAAGTGTCTTAACCGTGATCCCCAACTCTTCCTGAAACTCGCGAACAACGGCTGCATCCGCAGTCTCTCCGAAATCAACTGTTCCGCCGAGTGGGCGCACCCCCTTCACACGGCCAGCATCATCCAGAACCTCAGCCGCCAGAAGGCGGTTGCCGCGCCAGTGGAGGCCCAAGGCTTTGAACCGAATGAAGGATGCTGGGCGCCAGGTGGTCATGCGATAGGGTTAGGTCATGGCATCAGCGACGGCAATGGGCTGTCAGCGGACCTTCGCAGTGACGGGATCATGGCCACCGAAGACCCCACGACGGTGTGCGTCTCATCTGGCGACCGACGGCTCCGCAGAGCAGGCCCCGCATCTGGTCCACAACCGGGATCGGCCTCCACACTGTCGTGGTCTCGGCAGTTGAGAGGCCGGATGAAGACTTCCGCTTCCGCACTTTGCTCTCCGGGGTCCTGTGG
Source organism: Salipiger bermudensis (assembly GCF_019801965.1). Classification (GTDB taxonomy): domain Bacteria; phylum Pseudomonadota; class Alphaproteobacteria; order Rhodobacterales; family Rhodobacteraceae; genus Salipiger; species Salipiger bermudensis_A. Next base: position 356,452 of record NZ_JAHVIA010000005.1, on the reverse strand, counting down.
TTCCACCGCCAGATGATCTCGTCCAGGTATCGCTGTAGGTGCTTCCGTCCGAGACGGTGATACACGCCGATCAGAGCGCGCTGGACGACCGCGTTCACCGCCTCGACGGTATTGATGTGCGCCCCGGTCTTCGTATTCGCATACTGGCGCTTGTTGTGCTGGATTGTATGGTGGCTGGCAAAAGATGCCCCGATCTTTCCGTAACTCGGGTTCTTGTCGGTGATGAGCGCCGAGGTCGGGTCGATCCAGCCCTCGATGATGGGCTTCATCGTGCGCCCTTGAGCATTCGGGATGAGCACGGCTCGAGCCTGACCGTTTCGCGCCGCAGCAACGAGCGCGATCGGTTTGCCTGTTCCTCGACCCCGCTTGTTCTTGACGCCATGGCGGAACTTCGGCTTGCCGCCGACGAATGCCTCATCGACCTCGACCACACCCGACAGTCGGCCGGCAATGCCCTGCCGATCATCCATCATCTCGCGTATGGCATGGCCGAGCTTCCACGCGGTCTTCTGGTTCACCCCCAAGATGCGCGACATCACGACCGACGAAATACCCTTGGAGGACGTCAGCACGAGGAACATCGCGGCGATCCAGGTCCGGAGATCCAGCTTTGTCGCGTGGAGCGGCGTCCTCGTGGTTACGGTGAACTGGCGGCGGCATTCCTTCTCGATGCACTGATACAGGCCGGGGCGCACGGATGAACCGCGCAGCGGGCGCGAACTCAAGCTGCCGCAATGTGGACAGAACCGATCATCGCCCCAGATGGCGTTCTCGAGGAAGAGCCGCGCGTGACGTTCGGTCGGCATCTTCTTCCAGACATCGCGGACGGACTTCAGTTCGGTGATCATGGAGTGGCCTCGCTTCGGGGGGAACCCAGAAGATTGGCTGATTTCTACTAACCGGAAGCGACTACGTTATGGCGTGGCCGGGACCTTCGCGAGGCACGCAGGCTGAGCGTTCCCGGAAGCCCTGCTTTTTCTCGTGGATAATAGGGAAATTTTCTCCCGCGCGTCTGCTCTGATCTTCAGCGAAGGCGCCAGCGCCATCATCGGCGCCGACCTGCCGGTCTCGGGCGGGGCCGCGTGAGGGCGCGGCAAGACGGCGTGCGACGCACATCCCGGGCGCGGCGGTCTGCCTGTGACCCGTGCGATCACCGCCGGGAGAGGGGCCGTCCTAGCTCATGATGCCGGGCAGCTTGCCGGCGTCGGCGGCCTCGTGGCAGTGATCTATAAAGGCCTGGATCGTACGCGAGACGTGGCCGGCGCGTGACATGGCGATGCCCAGCTGCAGCGGCGGGATCGGGGTTTGCAGCGGGATGAACTTCAGCATTTTGCCGTCTAGCGCGGCTTCCGAGATCGTGCGCATGTTGGAGATGCCGAAGCCGAAACCGTTGGCCACGAGGCTGCGCTGGATCGAGATCTCGTAGGTGCGCTCGGCGATGCGCGGGCGGTGGCCCAGGGCGCGGAAGAGCGACAGGAAGTAATCGGAACTGTGCGGCAGGTCGAGCAGCACCATGTCGTGCTCGACGAGATCCGCCGCCGTGAGCTCCTTGCGGTCGGCCAGCGGGTGGTCGGTGGCGACCATCACGTAGGGTGGCAGCGAGAGCAGGGGGTGAAAGTCGATATCGCTCGGAAGGGCGAGGTCATAGGTCAGCGCGAGGTCGATGCGGGCAGCGCCCAGGGCGTCGAAGATCTGCGCCTGGTCAAGCTCCACCTGGCTGAAATCGACATTCTCGTACTTGTCCTCGAAGGTTCGGCGGAGTTGCGGCACCATCAGCTGCACGAAGGTCCGCATGCAGCCCACGCGGAGCGAGCCGCGCACGCTGCCATTGTAGATATTGGCCATGTCGTTGAGCTTCGCGGCCTCCGCCAGGATCCGCTTGGCCTGCTCGAAGAACTGCTGACCGGTGGGGGTGAGCACCGAGCCCTGCGCATGGCGCCTGGTGAAGAGCTGCACGCCGAAACCGGCCTCGAGCTGGGCGATGGCCGACGACATCGAGGGCGCGCTCACGTTTACCGTTTCGGCGGCGAGAGCGATGCTGCCGGCCTCGCCCACGGCGATGAAATATTCAAGTTGGCGGAGGGTGAATCTGAGCGGCATCGCGATACCCTGTCAGGTGGGAGAGGGCGAGACGTGGCGGACCCGCCCGACGAGATTACTCATTGGTCTCCCGGAACGCCATAGGACGGCGCACCGCCAGGGTTGAGTGCGCGTGTGACATAGTCGGTCATTTGCGGCTTGTAGACCCGCCAGGCCTCTTCGAGTGCGGCGATCGGGCAGCTTTCGGTCCAGTCGATGCGCAGCTCGGCCAGCGGCCAGCTCTGCCTGTCGACCAGCAGCAGCCCCGAGGAATGCACGGGCCCCGCCTCGCCACCGGCAGCGAGCCCGGCACCCAGCGCGCCGATCAGCCTGTCGCCCAGGTGGCCGGTGCTGTTGAGGAAGTGCTGCACCATCACCTCCGGCACCCCGGCATCGGACAGAAGGTTGCCCGCGGCGGCGGTGTCGCGGCCCTGCGACTCGGACCACATGCCCAGCACCTGCGTGCCCGAGTAGATCGCGCTCTGGCCCGAGCGGTCGACCGCCAGCACCTGCCGGTAGGCCATTTCGGCGCCGCGCCGTTCGAGCACCGAGAGCGCCTCGGAGGGGCTCGCTCCCAGCGCCATCAGGTCAAGCGCAAGCGGGCCGAGGCGGGGATCGGTGACGTTCTGGGTGGCGACGGCGCCGACACCGGCCCGCGCGAAGGAACAGCGCGCGGCCACGGCCGGCGAGGAGGAGGAGATGGCAACACCGAACATCCCCGTCTCCGGGCAATGTCCAACGATCGAAAAGGTCATTTGGACTCCTGTGGGCGGCTGGCGCCCGCTGCGGGTGAAGGACGCGGGTTGGCGTTATTGCGGGATCACGGCGGTGGCATCGATCTCGACCAGCCATTCCGGGCGCGCCAGCGCCACCACGACGAGCCCGGTGCAGACCGGGTGCACGCCCTTGATGTATTCGCCCATCGTTCGGTAGACGGCCTCGCGGTGCCGCACGTCGGTCAGGTAGACCACCAGCTTGGTGACATGGGCCATCTCGCCGCCGCATTCCTCGACCAGTTGGCGGATGTTGCTCATCACCTTGTGGGTCTGCTCGACCGGGTCGTTGCTCTTGATGTTCTCGGCGGTGTCGAGATCCTGCGGGCACTGACCGCGCAGGTAGATCGTCTTGCCCGGCTCCGCGACAACGGCCTGCGCGAGATCGTTGTCGAGGCTCTGCTCGGGGTAGGTTTCCTTGGTGTTGAACTTGCGGTGACGGTAATGCGCCATGGTGGGTCTTTCCTCGTTGTGGCCCCTTGGGCGGGCCGGTGGTGTGTCAGCGTCGTGGCTGCGCCGGCCCGGTTGGGGCAGGCGCAGGCCATCGTGTCATGCGCTGGGCCGGGTGGCGACCATCGCGGGCCGGGTTTCGAAGGCCGCGTGCCAACTGGCGAGGGCCGGTCGGCGCGTGGTTGCCCCCATCTCCGGAAAGCGGAAGGCCAGCCAGCCAAGCGCGCAGGCATAGGAAATGGCGCCGATATCGTGGCAGCCGGTGGCAGGAATGTCGGACGCCATCGCGTCGAGCGCGTCGTCGATCTTTTCCTGCTGCTTTTCCAACCAGCTGGGCCAGTGCAGCGCCTCGGGGCGGGCGAGGCGCTCGTAACGGATGAGCAGCGCGGCCTCCAGCAGCCCGTCGGTCAGTGCTTGGCGGCGCAGGGCCGTCCAGCGCTGGGGACCCGCGGCCGGGAAGAGCCCGCCGCCGGCCTGCGCGTCGAGATACTCGCAGATCACCCGGCTGTCGTAGAGCAAGGTGCCATCGCCGGTACGAGCGGCGGGCACCCTGGCCAGCGGATTGAACGCCTGGATACGGCTGTCGCGCTCGACCGGGTGGGCGGCGCTGTCGAGGATCTCGATGCGGTCGGCCAGCCCAAGCTCGTGGGCCGAGGCCATGACCTTGCGGACGAAGGGCGAGGCGGAGCCCCAGTAGAGCGCCATGGTCATGTCGGTCATGTGGAGGCCTCCGCGTCCAGCCCGGTGCGGAGCACGATCTTGCCCATGTTGCCGCCGCCTTCGAGCAGGCGGTGGGCCGCGGCGGCCTCGGCCAGCGCGAAGCGCCTCGACATAACCGGCCGGGCCTTGCCAGCCGCCACCAAGGGCAACAGTTCGGCGGCGACGGCCTGCGCGATGCCGGCCTTCTCGGCGTCGCTCTTGGGACGCAGGGTCGAGGAGCTGAGCCACAGCCCCTTGCGCATCACCAGCCCCAGGTCGACCGGCGCCACCATGCCCTGCATGAACGAGAGTCCGATATGCCGCCCGCCGGGGGCCATGCAGGCGAGGTGCTTGTTGACCGTGTCACCGCCGAGAATATCGAGCACCACGTCGACACCGCGCCCGTCGGTCAGCCGCAGCACCTCTTCGGCAAGCTCGGCGCTGCGGTAGTCGATGGCCTTCGCGCCCATCGCCTCGAGCCGCGCGCATTTTTCCGGCCCGCCTGCGGTCGCGATGACATGCGCGCCACGCGCCGTCGCCAGTTGCAGGGCGAGCGTGCCGATGCCGCTGGCCCCGCCTTGCAGCAGCACGGTTTCGCCGGCCTTCAGGGCGCCTCGGTCGAAGAGGTTGTGCCAGATGGTGAAGAGCCCCTCGGGCAGCGCCGCAGCCTCGTCGAGCGGCAGCCCCTCGGGCACGGCCAGGCATTGAGCGGCCTGTGCCACGACGTATTCGGCATAGCCGCCGGCCTTCACGAGTGCCATGACGGCGGCGCCGAGCAGCGCGGCGTCTACGCCGTCGCCCACCGCCTCGACATGCCCCGCGACCTCCAGGCCGAGGATGTCGGAGGCATCGACCGGCGCGGGCAGGGCGCCGCTGCGCTGCATGACGTCGGGGCGGTTTACCCCGGCGGCGGCGGTGCGGATCAGCAGCTCGCCGGGGCTCGGCGCAGGAACCGGGCGGGTGACGGTTTCGAGCACCTCGGGGCCGCCGTGGCCGCGGGCGATCACGGCCTGCATGGTCTGGGTCATGCGGTTCTTCCTTGTGGTCTTCTTGTCTTCTTGCGGCGGTTCAATCGGTGGTGTCATCGGCTGCGATCAGCTCTGCCATGGCGGAGAGGCCGAGCAGGTAGCCCTTCACGCCGAGCCCGGCGATCACCCCGGTGGCGGCCTTCGACATGAAGGACTGGTGCCGGAACGGCTCGCGCTTCCAGATGTTGCTCATGTGGCATTCGATGATCGGCCCGTCGAAGGCCAGCAGCGCGTCGAGCAGCGCGATCGAGGTATAGGAGAACCCGGCCGCATTGATCAGCAGACCGTCGCAGCTTTGGCGTGCCTCCTGCACCCAGTCGATCAGCACGCCCTCATGGTTGGACTGGCGGAACTCCAGCCTGACGCCCAGCTCCTCGGCGCGCGCCGTGCAGGCGGCCTCGATCTGGGGAAAGCTGTCGGTGCCGTAGGTGCCGCTCGGGTCGAGGCCGTAGAGGTTGGCATTGGGACCGTTGAGAAACATGACGCTCTTCATGTGGATCGTCCTTTCGTGTCTTGCGGTGGCGCGGCGCGGCTCAGAGTGCGCCGGCGGCCATCTGGCCCTCGATGAAGGCGGCTTGGCGCATGGCGAGCGCCACGATGGTGAGCGTCGGATTCACCGCGCCGCCGGTGGCGAAGTTGCTGCCATCCGCGATGAAGAGGTTGTCGACCTCGTGGGCGCGGCCGTTGCCGTCGAGCACGCCATCCTCGGCGCGGGCCGCCATGCGGTTGCTGCCGAGGTTGTGGGTGGCCGGGTAGGGCGGGGTCTCGATCGAGCGTTTCGCCCCGGCGGCGGCGTGGATGGCGCGCATGGTCTTGTAGCCGTGGTTGCGCATCAGCACGTCATTGGGGTGGTTGCTGTAATGGATGTTGGCGACCGGCACGCCGAACGCATCGCTGCGGTCGGTCAGGGTGATGCGGTTGTCGGCCTGGGGCATGTCCTCGCCGCTCATGAAGAGACCGGCGATATTGGCATATTGCTCGACCACCTGCGCGAAGTCCCGCCCCCACCAGCCCGGCTCGAGGAGGCCGGCCATGCTCGGAAGGCCCATCGAGTTCAGCTCGACATAGTACCCGCCGGCAAAGCCGCGCGACGGGTCATGCGTGGCGAACTCGTCGAGGTAACCGGCCATGATCTCGCCGCGATGCATGTAGACCGGCTTGTCGAAGACCGACCAGACCGTCTGCACCACGTGGCGCAGGTAGTGGCGACCGACATGGCCCCAGCCATTGGCCAGCCCGTTGGGGAAGCGCGCGCTGGTCGAGTGCAGCAGCAGGCGGCTGGTCTCGACGCAATTACCCGCCAGCACCACGGTGCGGGCCTTCTGGCGATGGGTGACGCCTTCGGAATCCACGTAGAGCACCGCCGAGGCGCGACCGGTCTCGTCATGCTCGACATAGACGGCGCGGCTTTCCGGGCGCAGATCGAGCTTGCCGGTGGCCAGAGCCTTCGGGATCTCCACGTTCTGCGTCGACCAGCGCGCGCCGACCTTGTCGCCGCAGATGGTGAACCCGTCCTGCTGGCTCGCGGGGCGGCCATCGTAGGGCACTGCGTTGATTGCGTGGCGGCCGGTGGAGACGCTGTCGTAGCCGAGCGCCTTGGCCCCGGCATACATGACCTTGAAGTTGTTGTTGGGCGGCAGCGGGGGCAGGCCGTTGGTGCGGGTCACGCCCATCTTCTTCTCGGCCTTGTCGTACCAGGGCTCAAGCTCTTCGAGGGTGATCGGCCAGTCGATCAGCGTGGTGCCGGGAATGTCGCCGAAGACGCTGCGGGCGCGCATCTCGTCTTCGGTCAGGCGGTAGCAGCAGCCCGACCAGTGCAGCGTGGTTCCCCCCACGCCCTTGCAGTGCCAGACCGGAACATCGGGGTGATCCTTGGCCACGCGCCACGAGCCCGAGGCATCGCGCTTGTCGAGCCACGAGAGCATGTCGTAGGCGGCCATCTCGTCATTCACGAAATCGTCGGCTGTCATATGACGTCCGGCTTCGAGCAGCACCACCGAGATGTCGCGGCGGGCGAGCTCGTGGGCGATCGTGCCGCCACCGGCGCCGGAGCCGACAACCACCGTTACCGTGTCGTCATCGAGGGAAAATTGGGTCATGGATCTGTTCCGTTGCGGGTCGTATCAGGGGAGGGGCAGGGCCGGTCTCAGACGCCTTCGGGCGGTTCGGGCAGCCAGTCGAGATCGTTGAACCCGCGGTTCACGAACCCGCCATGCTGAACCGAGGCGCCCTCGTAGCCGAAGGCCTGCCAGACCTCGAGATCGTCATAGAGGAAGAGCACCACCGTCCGCTGGGCCATGCTGAAGGCGGCGCTGCCCTCGATGTCCTTCAGGATCTCCACGCGGAATGCCTCGGAGAGCTCGACGAAGGGCAGCGGCATGGCGCCGTCGATGCGCTGCACCAGCTCTGCCAGCAGCGCGGCCTTCTCGGGGTTGGCTTGCGCCACGTCGTCGAGCTTGGCCACGGTGCGGCGATAGGGGCCGTCTCCGAGCCCGTCATGCGGGCAGATGGTGCGGGCGAAGGCGATGAGCGCGTTCGCGGCGGGGGCGTCGAACGCCTTGAGCATCTCGGTCCAGCTCTCGTCCCCGGGCAGGACGCGGTCGGATGGCAGTTTCGGGTCGCGGTAGGCGGTGGGGTGGTGCGGCATGGTTGGTCTCGCTTGATCGCAGATGAGAGGAAGGAAGGGCCGGGGTCAGCCCTTCACGGCGCCCATGGTGAGGCCGCGCACGATGTGACGCTGCAGCACGAAGACAACGGCGAGCACCGGCACGAGGGAGATCATCCCGACCACGGCCATCTCGCCCCAGCGCACGCCCTGGGCGGTGATCAGCTTGGGGATCGAGACCGGCAGGGTCTCGACGGTGCGGCCGCCCAGCATGAAGGCGAAGAGGAACTCGTTCCACGCGAAAATGAAACACAGAACGGCGGTGGCCACGATGCCGTTGCGCAGCAGTGGGAAGACCACGCGGCGCAAAATCTGGAGACGGCTCCAGCCCTCGAGCGCGGCGGCTTCCTCCAGCTCAACGGGCAGGTCGCGGCAGAAGCTGCGCAGCACCCAGATGTAGAAGGAGAGGTTGAAGGTCATGTAGGCCAGCGTCAGCCCGAGGAAGGAGTCGAGCAGGCCGATCTGCGAGTAGATCAGGTAGAACGGGATCACGAGACAGACCGGCGGTGCCATCCGCGAGGCGAGGATGAAGAGAAAGAGGTCATCCTTGGCCTTCATTTCGAACCGCGCGAAGGCATAGGCCGCGGGCGTGCCGATCAGGACGATCAGGCCCGTCGAGAGGGTGCAGAGCAGGAAGGAGGTGAAGAGGTTCCAGTGGAAACCGGCCTCGATCACGTAGGCGAAGTGATCGAGCGTGGGGGTGAAGAACCACTCCGTCGGACGCGCGAACATGGTTTCGTTCGGCTTGAACATCATGGTGCCCATCCAGAAGATCGGGAAGAGCACGACGACCGCGTAGAGCACGGTGATGCCGGTCCAGAAGAGGGTGGAGCGGGAGGAGCTGTCGCTGGTTTGCATGGGCTGTCTCAGAAGGCGTTCAGGCGCTTCTTGGCGACCTGGTAGAAGATGTTGCAGAAGATGAAGAAGGCGATCCAGACGATCACCGCGAGCGCCGAGGCCTCGCCGATGTTCCAGAACTCGAAGGTCATCTTGTTGGCGAGGATGCTGGGCGTCTCGGTCGAGGTGCCGGGGCCGCCATTGGTGAGGATGTACATCGTGTCGAAGACCTTGAAGGCGTCGATGAAGCGCAGGAGGCCGATCACCGCGAGCAGCGGCGTCATCATCGGAAGCGTCAGGCGGAAGAAGATCCGCAGCGGGCCCGCGCCGTCGATCGCCGCGGCCCGGAAGGGTGCCACGGGCAGGGCCTGGAGACCGGCGAAGAAGGCCAGCATCATGAACGGGGTCCATTGCCAGATGTCGACGAAGATCAGCGCGTAGAGCGCATAGTCGGGGGAGGCGAATATCGAGGTGTCGGGGAACATGCCGAAGCGCTCGAACACGTTGTATGAGATGAAGCCCCAGGACCCGGCCAGCATGATCTTCCACAGCAGGCCCACCACCACCGGGGCCATCATCGCCGGCATGAAGAGCAGCGGGATCAGGATCGACCGGCCCTTCACGTTCTGGCCGAGGATCAGCGCGCCGGCGAGGCCAAGCATGAACTCGATCGGCACCGCTATGAACACGAAGGTGGCGGCCACGCTCACCGAGTTCCAGAAGCGTTCGTCGGCCAGCAGCGACGCGTAGTTGGCGAAACCCGCAAACTCGGTGACCCGGCCGAAGCGGGCCTCGTGGAAGCTGAGGTAGATGGCGTAGAGGAACGGGATCAGCGCCACCACGACGAGGGTGATCATCGACGGCGCGATCAGCAGGTAGGGGTACAGGGCCTCGCGCTTGTCGCGCGCCCGTGTCGTCTGGAGAGGCGGATCGGTTTCGGTGATGCTGGTCATCTTGTCGCTTTCTTGTTTGGGCGGCGGCAGGGCCGCCCGCAGAACGGGGAGCCAGCCGGCGGCTGCCGGCTGGCTCCGGGCTCATGCCCGGATCACTGCATCAGGCACTGGGTGCAGATTTCGAGCATCGCGGCCTGGCCCTGGGCCGCACCCTCTTCCGGGGTCAGGCGGCCGAGGCCGACTTCCTGCGCGATGCCCGACATGGCATCCATGATCTCGAAGCTGTCGGGCATTTTCGGCTTGGCTTCGGCCACGTCGAGGGTCGAGCGCATGGCCGCGTAGAGCGATGTCATCTCGCTGTCGGCGATGGCCGGAAGCTCCCACGAGCTCTGGCGGATCGGCACGCCGCCGTTTCCAGCCTCGATCAGCGCAGCCTGAGCCTCTTCGGAGGCGAGCCACTGCAGGAAGAGGAAGGTGGCTTCCGGGTTTTCCGACGCCTCGGAGATCACGACAACCGAGACATCCGCCTCGACCGAACGTTCCTCTTCGCGGCCGTCCTTGAAGGGGATCGGGCCGTAGACGAAATCGCCGGCGTAGGGCGAGGCGCCCGGCACGTCGACGCCGAACACGAAATCCGACCAGGCGAGGGTCTGGGCCGCAAGGCCGTTGCCCATGACGGTGGGCACGTCGACCAGCGAGTACTCGGCGATGCCCGGAGGCGCGAAGGACCACAGCTCGGCCCACATGGTCAGGGCTTCCACGGTCTCCGGGCTGTCGAAGGCGGGTGCGCCATTCTCGTCGAGCAGCCGGCCGCCGTAGTTCTTGATCAGCGCGCTCCACAGGGTGGGGAAGGTCGAGCCGCCCTTGATGCCTTCGAGCACGATGCCGTAGAAATCGGCCTCGAGCGTCTCGCCGGCCAGCGTCTCCCCGGCGTCACGGGTGAAGAACTCGGCGATGTCGCGCATTTGCGTGATGGTTTCCGCCGGGCCGAGATCGTAGCCGTATTTCTCGTTGAACGCGGCCTGTTCCTCGGGATGCGCGAAGAGATCGGCGCGCGCCCAGTAGACCTCGTTGTAGTTCCAGTTGTTGAAGCCATACTGCTTGCCACCGGTGAAGGAGGTGGTGGTGTAGGGCCGCTGGATCAGGTCATCGGCGTTGAAATCGGGGTCCGACAGGGCCGGGTCGGCCACGTAGTCGTCGATCGAGCGGATCACGCCGGCGGTCAGCATCGGCGCGAGCTGGTAGTTGTGCATCATCACGCCGTCGTAGAAGCCGCGGCCGGAGAGCATGTCGGCCTGGCCGCGGTTGATCACCTCGGCATGGCCGAGCAGTTCGAGCTCCACGGTGATGCCGGTCAGCTCCTCGAATTGCGGGATGATGTCGAACACCTTCTCCTGCAGCGGGGTCACCTCGTCGAGGATGCGGATGGTGGTGCCGGCATAGGGCTCGGCCGCCTTGGTGTAGAAGCTTTCCTGCGCCCATGCCGGGACGGAGAGAAAGGTCGAGCCGGCGAGCAGGGCTGCCGTAACCTTGGTGGACTGTTTCACTTGAGGGGTCCTTTCTGTTGGATGGAATGGCCGTGGCAGGCCTTTTTTCACTTCAGGAAGCCGAGGTTTCTTTCGTCCTCGTGATCGAACAGGAGCGCAGCTTCCTGCCGGATCTTCAGCCGGACGGGCCGGCCGATCCCTTCGCCGATGCCGCCGCCCAGCTCGGCAGCCCAGGGCATCGAGCCCTTCGCCTTCACGATCTGGCCGCCCTTGAGCTGGACGGTGACGATGGCGTGCTTGCCGAAGGGTTCGTTGGCATAGATCTCGCCATGGGCCTCGGCCATGTCGGCGTGGGCTGCGAGATCGAGCGCGTCGGGGCGGATGCCGAGCACCACCCGGTCGCCCGTGGCCCGGGCCGCTAGGGCGGACAGCCGATCATCGAGAGCGAGCGACATGCCGGGCATTCCCAGTGTCGGCGTCGCGGCGGCGGCGTCCCGCCGCAGCGGGATCAGGTTCATCGCCGGGTCACCCAGCAGGCGGGCCACGGCCATGTTGGCCGGCCTCTGCCAGACCTCCTCGGGCGTGCCCACCTGCTCGATGCGCCCGTGCGAAAGCACCGCCACGCGGTCGCCCACCGAGAGCGCCTCGACCCCGTCCGGCGTGATCCAGAGCGACGGCGAGGCCCGGCGCGAGATCCGCTGGCGCAGCTCGCCTCGCAGCTTGTGGCGCAGCTTGGCATCGAGATGCGAGATCGGCTCGTCGAGGATCAGCAGCGCGCCCTCGCGTACCAGTGCCCGTGCAAGTGCCACGCGCTGTTTCTGGCCGCCCGACAGCTCGGCGGGAAGCCGGTGCCCCAGATGCGCGATCTCGAGCAGCTCCAGCACGGCTTCGGTGGTGGCACGGTTGGTCGCGTCGCGTGCCTTGTCGCGCTTGCGCCCGCTGCGGACATGGGCCGCCACCAGCGGCGACATGGTGTTTTCGACCACGCTCAGATGCGGGTAGAGCGCGTAGGATTCAAACATCAGCTGCACGTCGCGCTGGCCCGGGGTCAGCGGCAGAGCATCGCGCCCGCCGAACGCGAGCGTGCCGCTATCCGGGCGTTCGAGCCCGGCGAGGATGCGCGCGAGCGTGGTCTTGCCCGCCCCCGAGGGGCCGGTGAGGGCCAGCACTTCGCCGGGCCGGAGGTCGAGGCTCACCTGAGAGAGGACCTCGTGTTCGAAGCTCTTGGTGAGGTTGCGGGCGCAGACGCCGCCGGAGAGCGCCGCGTCGATGGTCTTGGGCTGCATGGTCACGCTGCGTCCTCCAGGTTGAGGCCGCTCTCGGCGTCGAAGATGAGAACGGACCCGGTAGGGATCAGGGGCCGCACGCAATCGCCCGCCCGGAAGCCGGAAGGGCCGGGGATCTCGGCCACGAGGATGTCGCCGTCGCCGGCCTCGGCATGGAAGCGCATGGTGAGCACGTCGACATCGCCGCGCGGCTCGCGATAGCTGATCTCTGCGGTGCCGACGCCGGGCGTCGCCGGCGCGAGGGAGATGTGCTCGGGCCGGATGCCCATGATCAGCGAGCTGGCTCCGGCCGGCAGCGCGCGGCCGCCAAGGCCCACCTGCCAGCCCGCGCCATTGACCGCATCGCCCGTGTGCTCGCGCACCGGCAGCAGGTTCATCGGCGGCTCGCCGATGAACCTCGCCACGAACAGGTTCACCGGGCGCTCGTAGAGGTCCTGCGGCTGGCCCACCTGCTGAAGCACGCCGTGGTTCATCACCGCGATCCGGTCGGCCATGGCGATTGCCTCGGTCTGGTCGTGGGTGACGAGGATCGAGGTGATGCCGCGCAGCTTCTGCAGGCGCTTGATCTCTGTGCGCAGCTGGATCTTCTGGTCGGCATCGAGATGCGAGAGCGGCTCGTCGAACAGGATCATGTTGGGGTCGCGCACCAGCGCCCGGCCGATGGCGACGCGCTGCATCGCGCCGCCAGACATGCCGCGCACCGGGTTCTCGGCCTGCGCTTCGAGACCGAGCAGCGCCAGCACTTCGCCGATACGCTTCTGGCCGGCGGCGTCATGGGTGCCGCGCGCGCGGAGGGGAAAGGCGATGTTCTCGCGGATGCTGAGATGCGGGTAGAGCCCGTAATCCTCGAACACCATCGCGATGTTGCGCTTGCCGGGGGAGAGCCGCGACACCGGGCGGTCGCCGAAATAGATCTCACCGTCCGAGATGCTCTCGATGCCCGCGGCCATCTTCAGAGTGGTGCTCTTGCCGCAGCCCGAGGGGCCGAGCAAAGCCAGCATCTCGCCTTCGGCACAGCTCAGGTTGAGATCCGAAACGGCCTCGAACGTGCCATAGGATTTCGATACTGATCGGAACTCGATTGTTGCCAAGGGGCGTCTCCTGGGTGTTGCCTGCCGCGGGCAGGCGGCAGGGTTATGTCTATTGGTCGCGTGCCGAGAGGGAGCGCGCGTTCTGTCCATTCCATGCTGATGGAAACGGTGCTGTGAGGCCCTTGGGGGAGATGGGACCGGCACCGGGATCTGATATGAAAAGATCTGGCGCGGTTGCTGTCTCGATGTCAAACCTGTGCTGCGTACAAAAATCCTTAGTGCTGGGAATGGTCAGGCTTCGCTGGAATTTGGGTGGCGTTTGAGCTCTTCCGATTTGGATGAAAGTACAGATAAAACAATGTCTTGAAGTTTGATCTTGTGGCGCCTGAAATCATGCAGCTGCAGGGGCGGCGGCTGCGGTCTACCGGCCGGACATTGCACGTGCCGCAGAAATGGGCAGTTGCGCGGGGGCGCTCGCCCATAGGTAAGCGGAAGCGATGGGGCGCCCCGTGCGGGCCGTTGCACAGGGCGTCGCATCCGTCCCTTTTTCGGAGTTCTGCGGGGCGTCCGAGAGGGCGCGGCCGCGAGCTATCCCGGGCGTCAGGAGGCCACAAAAAATCCCCGCGGGCGGGCTGGCCAGCGGGGACGAGTGGGGAAGACTGGGCGGGGCGCCGAAGAAGGTGGCGCGCCGCCCGGGAGCGTTGGGGAGCGTCTCAGACCTCGGACGGGGCAGGGGTCTTGGCCATCGCGGGGGCGCCGCTCTTTCGGTAGGCATCGTAATTGCGCTGCACGCCGATATGGGTGGCGATGTATTTCGCGTCGTACCAGCAGCCGTAGATGAACGACGACGCCCGGTTGGTCAGCTCCGGCAGGCCCAGGAAGTAGATGCCGTTCTGCGCCGAGATGCCCCGCTTGTGGAAGGGCAGGCCCTGCTCGGTGAAGGCGGTGTCGATCTCGAGCCAGCTGAAATCGAACTTGAAGCCGGTGGCCCAGATGATCGTGCCGATGCCGGCTTCCTGCATGTCGATCTCGCGGATCGGCTCGGCGATGCAGGCCGGATCGGGGAGGATCTCCCACGCTTCGGGCTCGGGCGGCAGGTCGATGCCGTTGGCCGCCAGATACTCGTCGGCCTCGCGAAGCACCTCGAGATAGGCGCGATCGCCCTCCTTGATGTTGGCGGCGAGATCGTCCGCGAAGGTGAGCTTGCCGTTCTCGTAGCTCTGGGTCAGGCCCAGTACGGTCACGCCGGCATGGCCGAGGCGACGAAAATCCATCGTCTTGCCGCCATCATAGCCGCTGACGGCGAAAGCCACGTGCTTCTTCTTGGAATCGATCTTGATCTCGTCCCACTTGCCGAGCACGCCCAACCACCAGACGTAGTCGCGGTCGCGGTAGGAGCGCGGAGGGCGGTAATGCTCGCCGATCGAAAGATAGACCTCGCGGCCCGCGTTCTGCAGCTCTTCGGCGATCTGCGAGCCGGAGGCGCCGCCGCCCACCACCAGCACCGCGCCGGGGGCGAGCTGATCGGGGTTCTTGTAGGACGAGGAGTGGATCTGCATCACTCCGGCTTCGGCCGGCACGATCTCGGGGAAGGAGGGCACCTGAAAGGGGCCGGTCGCGGCCACCACGCGCTGCGCCTCGATCTGGCCTTCGGAGGTCGTCACCAGGAAGCCCGGGCGCCCCTCGAGACGGGTGACACGCTTGACCTCCACGCCGGTGCGGATCGGCGCGTTGATCATCTTCGCGTAGTCGTCGAAATACTGTGCCATCCGTTCCTTCGGCGGGAAGGCCTCGGGCGAGATGCCCTCGAACTCGAGCCCGGGGAAGCGGTCATGCCAGGCGGGGCCGTTGGCGACCAGCGAGTCCCAGCGTTCAGAGCGCCAGCGCTCGGCGACGCGATTGCGTTCAAGGACGATATGGGGCACGCCCATGTTGCCCAGGTGCTCGCTCATCGCGATGCCGGATTGCCCGCCGCCAACAACCAGCGTGTCGGTCTTTTCAATTGTCATCGTCGTATCCTGTCTCAGATCATCACATCGCGGCGGGCGCGCGGCCCCTTGTGGGGCCACGGAGGCTCACCAGGTTCCGGTGTTTTCCATCGAGGCCCAGGGCTCTGCGGGAGTCAGGCTCTCGCCTTTCTGGATCAGCTCGAAGGAGATGCCGTCGGGCGACTTGAAGAAGGCCATGAACCCGTCGCGCGGGGGGCGGTTGATGGTGATGCCGGCATCCATCAGGCCCTGGCAGGTGGCGTAGATGTCTTCGACCTCGTAGGCCATGTGCCCGAAGTTGCGGCCTCCGGAATAGGTTTCCGGATCCCAATTCCAGGTGAGCTCGAGCGTGGGGGCCTCGGTTTCCTGCGCGGTCAGCATGTCGCCCTGCGCAGCCAGATAGACGAGCGTGTAGCGCCCGGCTTCGCTGACAAGGCGCTTGGTTTCGACGAGACCCATCTTGTCGCAGTAGAAGTCGAGCGAGGCGTCGAGGTCGCTCACGCGCACCATGGTATGAAGATATCGCATATTGGGATCACAGTTCCGGAGGTCGGGGAGGAGGGTATTTCCGGGGAAAGTAACGCATTCAGCCCCAGTCGAATGCAAATAGCTTTGCCCTAACCTATGCATTGCCAATTTCTTCGACGCGTCCGCACTGAGGAAAAAGCGTATTCTTCATCAACGGGTTGTGCTGCGGAGTTCTGGCAGGGGGAGGCAGCCCCGACAGGCGATGCATGGTCATCGGACAGGCTTCGCCAACTTCTGGCAGTTCTTGATTTCGCGGCGCAGGCCCTGGCAGGGCGCAGCTTCGCGAGAGCGCAGTCGGCCATTGTCCGTCCGAAGCGGGCATGGCCGCGTTCGAGGCCGCGGTACATGGTCTGCTCTCTCCTGCCGACGCGCCTAGCTCGGACGAAAGGCGTCTTCGATGTGCTTCCGGCGTCGCGGGGGATTGGCGTAGCCGGGATGCCGGGGCGGTCTGCGAACAATGGATGAAGCCCCGGGCCGTCCGGCGACCTGCGGCGCGCCGACCAACCGCCAGCGCCGCACCGATGTCGGCGCAGTCATAGCCGCGATCTGCCGCTGGAGTTCGGCGCGCTCGCACGGGGGGAGCAATGAAGCATTTCGAGCGCGGCTTTAAGCCGGGCGGTTCGGTCAGATTGGCCAGGGGCGGGCTGCACAATGGGCCTAGATTGTTTCACAAGCCGGTATGGCCGGCGCCTTCTCAACACCGTCAGACAATTTAAACGTCAAAGCGCTCCGGGTCGGACGAAGGTCCATAGCCCGGCGTCGGATCTCCGCCTATTCTGACACCCGGACACGGCAAGAGGGCGGGAATGAAGATTGGAGAGCGCTTGGCTTCGTGGTCGCTCGCGCGGCAGTTTGCCGTCGCCGGAGGCGGGGTCATGTTCGTCGCGACGCTCATCGTCGGCTTCTGGGTCGCCAGGATGATCGAGGAAAATGTGGTCCGAAACACCGCCAATGCCACGGCGCTCTACATGGAGAGCGTGCTTGCGCCGCTTAGCCAGGAGCTGTCGGATTCGGATCGCTTGTCCCAAGGCGCGACCCGCGCGCTGCACGAGATCTTCGACAATACGCCCTTGGGGGATCGTGTCGCGGCCTACAAGATCTGGAAACCGGACGGGCTCATCGCCGCGGCAAGCGATGCCGAGGAGATTGGCTTGCGCTTTGAACCGACACAAAGTCTGCGCGAGGCATGGGCGGGCGAGGTGCGCGCCGAGTTCGAAGACCTGTCGGACGAGGAGAATACCCGTCAGGCCGCGCTCGGGGTGCCGCTTCTCGAAATCTATTCTCCCGTGCGGGAGCTCTGGTCGGGGGACGTGATCGCGGTCGTCGAGTTCTACGAGGTCAGCCATGAACTCGCCGCCGACCTCGTTCACGCAAGACGCATGAGCTGGCTTGCCGTCGCGGGCGTGCTGGCGGCGATTGGCGGGTTGCTCTACGCCATCGTCCTGCGGGGCAGTCGGACGATTGATCGGCAAAAGGCCGAGCTCTCACGCCGCCTGGCCGATCTCGGAGAGCTTTCGGAGCGGAATACCGCGCTCAGGATCCGGGTTCAGGGGGCCGCCGCGCGGGTCTCGGCGATGAATGACCGTGCATTGCGCCGCATCGGGGCAGACCTGCATGATGGCCCGGCACAGCATCTCGGGTTCGCGGCGCTTCGCCTCGACCTCCTTGCCGACGACAGCGCGCCGACGGAGCGACGGCGCGAGGTCGGAGATATCGCACAGGCTGTGCAGGAGGCGCTGCGCGACATCCGCCAGATCTCGCGAGGTCTTTCACTTCCCGACATCGAGAGAAGGGATCCCTGCGAAATCGCCATGCAGGTCATCCACGCCCATGAGGCGCGTTCAGAAACCAAGGTCGGTTTCCATTGCGACTGCACAGGTGTCGCCAGTGGAGATCTGTCTCCTGCCACCAAGATCTGCATCTATCGCTTCGTGCAAGAGGGGCTGAACAACGCTTGGCAGCATGGTGGCGGCATCGCTCAGTCGGTCGAATTGTCTTTGGAAGACGGCTGTCTGCATCTGTCGGTCACGGATGCAGGAGCGGGCTTGGGCGGGTCGACGCCCGGCCTTGGTCTTTCCGGTCTTCGTGACCGGGTCGAGAGTCTTGGCGGCAGGTTCCGGCTCGGCTCACGGCCCGGGGGAGGGGCTGAGCTTACGATGGAGCTGGACGTGGGAGGAAACTGAACATGACGATCCGGATCGTGGTCGCCGATGACCATCCTATCTTCAGGGAAGGGCTTGCACGCAGCCTCTCCGACAGCAAAGCGGTTGCCGTCGTCGGGCAGGCCGCCGATGCGCCGGGTGCGATCGAGCTGGTGCTACGCACGAAACCAGACGTCGTCCTTCTCGACATATCCATGCCCGGCGGCGGATTGACCGCTCTGCGCGAGATCGCGTCGCAGATGCCGGAGACCGTCGTGGCGATGCTGACTGTCTCCGAAGAAGACACGGATATCGTCGAGGCCCTGAAAGCGGGGGCGAAGGGATACATCTTGAAAGGGATCGGGGCGCGTGAGTTGCTTGACGTCGTGACGGACCTCGCGGCCGGTCGAAGCTATCTGTCCCCGTCTCTGGCGATGAAGGTGCTCGAAGCCATGCGCGCTCCGGCCGAGGTGCCAAAAGAGAGCCCGCTCGACACGCTCACCCCGCGCGAGGAAGATATCCTGCGCCTCGTTTCAGAGGGGCTAAGCAACAAGGAGGTCGCCCGACGGCTCGATTTGCAGGAAAAGACCGTGAAGCACTACATGACGTCCATCCTTCAGAAGCTGCACGCACGCAATCGCGTCGAAGCTGCGCTGATCGCCCGCGATCACTGGCGGGGCTGATCACACAAGCCAACACGCCCGCCCTTCCGGGCGGACGTGTGATCGCTGCGAGGATTGTTCAACGCATGAAGTCGGTGAGGCGCTTTCGGTCTGCGGCAGTGGCGGGCCGCTCTATGACGGTTCGGTTGTCCGGGTCCTTCAGTTCGTATCGTCCCTGTTCGATCTCCTCCTTCCAGCCGCGGCTGTAGACCACCTCGAGGCTCTCGCCTGACCTTTCCGCCTTGATGACGCGTCCGACCGCGATCTTCTGTCGTCCTGGCTCTCGCTCGGAGGTCCTTGCCGGACGTCTTGAAGCGCCGGCAGCAGGTGCCGATTGCGGCGACAGGCCCAACGCCGTGTAGTCCGATGCGCGAGCGGGGCGTTCCTCGATCGTGCGCCCGGCCGCGTTCTTGCGCTCGAAGCGGCCGTTTTCGATCTCGATACGTCCACCGTCAGAGGTCCTCACTTCGATCCCGTCTGAGCCGTCATGCGCGTCGCGGCTGCGCCTGCCGTCTCTGGAAGAGCGCCCGCTGTCGTCATCGCCGCGGGAGCGATCTTCGCGATCCTCGTGTTCGCCGCCGCGATCATCGGGGTCGTCTCGATCATCATCGCGGTCGTCTCGATCATCATCGCGATCACGATCATGATCGTCATCATCGCGATCGTCCCGGTCGCCATCGCGATCATCGTCCCGGTCGTCGCTGCGATCATCGTCCTTGGCGAACGCTTTCGGCGTGGTCAGAAATCCTTCTTCGAAGGGCACGATCTCGACGGGTGCTGCCGCGATCGTCGCGCCCAACGCCGCAAGAATTGCAAGCCTGCTGATCGATGTGGTGATGCTCATGTCTCGTCTCCCGATGCTCCGGAACCGCCATGGTCCCTCTGCTGAAGACGATCTCAGGAACGGGATATTTGCGCGAGCCAGGCCGGACCTCCGCCGTGATCCCTTGGACCTTTGCGACCTGCATGCTCAGACCAAAGACCGGCCACACCGGCAACCGTGATGGATCAAAGTCCGACGGCTTGGCGCGACCCCGCTCTCGGACATTAGAACGCGAGGTTTCGCGGGGCACGAGGGCCGCCTCGGCGTTCTCTGAAGTTATGCGGCGGCACGGGTATCTGGCAGACGGCCTTCCTGCTCGCCCAATGGCCCAAGACGCTTTTTCCGACTGCACCTGCGTGCCGCTTGCGTTTCTCCCGCGTTTCAAAAGTGCTGGCGACGTCGGGCGTGGCAAAGTCATGATGCGGGTGCGGACCATTGGCCTTCCAACCCGGATCAGCTGCGGGGTCTGACGCGGACTATCTCCGACTTCACGAAGCTGAGCGGGAAGAGGGGGTGCTCCGACACGGTCAAGGCTTCAAGCGCATGCAAGGACCGTCTTGCGAAACAAATGATCGACCGGAGAGACTGGTGTCCGGGGGTGGAAACGAACCACCGACACGAGAATTTTCAATCCATAAAGAGGTGTGAAAGCGTACCACTGCCCGGCGTTGCGTAGGCGTTGCTCCGACGGTGATGCGAAGGCACTGCCTTCCCCCAACTTGAAGTCAGTCTGCAATGGGGCCGCCTGTCGTCGCGCGACGCGTCTCGTCCAGCTTTATAGATAGCGCCCGACGGCTTGTGCGAGGAACCACCGGGTCGAGAGCTGCTATGGGTCGCTGCTGCCAAGCTTGCCGGCGATGAAATCGCCGAAGGCGCGGACCAGCGGCGCTGGGCAGACCGAGGCATAGGCCAGCGCCATGCCGATCTCGGGCAGGGGAGGCAGCCCGTGTTCGACGATCTCGAGATCGGGCGGCACCGCAGCCCGCGTCACCACGCTCACCGCAAGGCCCGAGCGGGCGATCGCCAGAAGCCCGGCAAGCCCGTTGCTGGCATGGGTGATGCGGAAGGGGCGGCCGCTGGCCTCCATCGCCGCCCGGGCCAACTGGTGGTCGAGGGTTTCGGCCGCCGATAGGGCCAGCGGCAGGACGCCGTCCTGCGGCAGCGGCTCCCGGGCCGCGCCCCCGATCCAGACCAGCGGCTCGTGCCTCAGCACGTCTGCGCCCGCCTCCGAGGCGGGATTCGAGACCAACGCCAGATCAATGCGTCGACGTTGCAGCATCGGGCGCAGTTCGACGGTCGTGGCGCAGATGATTTCGATCTCGACCGCTGGGTTCTCCTGCCCGAAGCGCCGTAGCAGGGGGGGGAAGAAGGCGCTGAGATAATCCTCAGGACAGCCGAACGAGATCGCGCCACGCAGCCCCTTGTCACGGAAGCCCGCCAGCGCATCGTCATGGGCGGCGAGGATCCTTTCGGCGCCTGCCATCAGGCGCTCTCCGGCCACGGTCGGCACAACGCCCGAGCCGGTGCGGTGTAACAGCGGCTCGCCCACCACGTCCTCGAGGCGCTTCATCTGCAGGCTGACGGCGGATTGCGTCCGCCCGACCCGGTCGGCGGCGGCGCGGATCGATCCGGCGCGTGAGACCTCCATGAAGCTGCGCAGGAGGTGGATGTCGAGAGCGGGTTGAGACATGAGGAAAACTCGATTCGGGTGCGAGTATTATGAATTTTGCAAATGCTCGGGCCAAGGCTAGGATCCGCTAGACAGCAACCCGCCCGACAGCAGCGAGGATGACAGCGGATGCAGATGACAGGCGACACTCCGAAAGCCGCGGGCGGCGACGCCATGCAGGGCAAGATCGAGCGGCACGTAATGCGCTATGGCCCGGTATTCGAGCCGCGCCTGATCGACCGGGCCGAGGGCAGCTACGTCTACGACAGCGCCGGCGCGCCGATCCTGGATTTCACTTCCGGCCAGATGAGCGCGCTTCTGGGCCATTCGCACCCCGACATCGTGCGCACCGTGCGCGAGCAGATCGGGCGGCTTGATCACCTTTTCAGCGGCATGCTCTCGCAGCCGGTCGTCGATCTCTGCGCCAGGCTCGGGAGCCTGGTGCCGGGGCTCGAGAAGGTGCTGTTGCTCTCGACCGGGGGCGAGTCGAACGAGGCGGCGATCAGGCTCGCCAAGACGGTCACCGGCCGGCATGAGATCGTGGCCTTCTCGAAGAGCTGGCACGGTATGACCGGGGCCGCGGCCGCGGCGACCTACAGCTCGGCGCGCAGGGGCCACGGGCCGGTGTCGGTCGGCAATTTCGCCATTCCCGCACCGCATGCCTACCGGCCGCGCTTCACGCATGCGGATGGCAGCCTCGACTGGCAGACCGAGCTCGACGACGCCTTCGCTCAGGTCGACAGTCAGTCCACCGGCAGCCTCGCCGCCTTCATCGCCGAACCGATCCTGTCCTCCGGCGGCATCATCGAGCTGCCGGAGGGCTACATCGCCGCGCTGAAGAGGAAATGCGAAGAGCGCGGCATGCTGCTCATCCTCGACGAAGCCCAGACCGGCGTTGGGCGGACCGGCGATCTCTTCGCCTTCCAGCGCGACGGCGTGACACCGGACATCCTGACGCTGTCCAAGACTCTCGGGGCGGGGCTGCCGCTCTCCGCCGTGCTGACCAGCGCCGAGATCGAGGAGCAAGCTCATGCCAAGGGCTTCATGTTCCTCACCACCCACGTCTCCGATCCGCTTCCCGCCGCGGTGGGGCTCACGGTGCTCGACGTGCTCGAGCGCGACGGGCTGACGGCACGCGCGCGTGTCGCTGGGGCGCGGCTGCGCCAGGGGCTGGAGGGGCTGATGCAGCGCTTCGACTGCGTTGGCGACGTGCGCGGGCGCGGTCTGCTGCTGGGCATCGAGATCGTCACCGACCGGGCCAGCAAGACGCCGGATCTCGACCGCGGCGACCGCATCGCCGCCGAAGCGATGAAGCTGGGGCTCAGCATGAATATCGTGAAGATCCCGGCCATGGGCGCGGTGTTCCGCATCGCCCCGCCTCTGACCAGCAGCGACGAAGAGATCGACCTGGGGCTTTCGATCATGGCCGAGGCGCTAGCGGCTTCGGCTTAGTTCGTTCCCTCAACCGGAGTGGCTCATGACGGAGGATGTGGGAGGCTGATCCCACAGTGATTACGCCGCGAGAAAATCGTGCTCGAGAGCTTCGCGAACATCGAGACATCCCCCTCAGCGTTCTCGAAGAGGGGGCCGTAGACGTCTATTGTTATAGTGATCGACGAGTCGCCGAGACGCGTCTGGACCTTCATGGGATTCCAGTCCTGCTCGATGAAGAGCGACGCAGCGGCATGTCGCAGCGCATGCAGTCCCAGCTTCGGCTTGCCCGCGTCGTTGACGGTATTTGACCTGCTCTCACGAAGTGTCAGCGGTTTGAAATTCGCTTGAGTTGCGCGGCCCGCCAACAAGCCCTGCCGAACGGGATTGCGCCCTAGACAAGCTTCGCCTGTCGCAGGTCTCGCAGCACCCCTGGTGCGACCGAGCGCACCGGGTAATCCGGATCGGTCAAGTGTTCCGGGGTGAAGCCGTGCTCCAACTCCGAAAGGGTCATCAGGGCGTCACGGCATCCGTCGAGGTCACCTTTCATGAAGCGCAAGGCAGCCAGGAACCGCAGCGGCGGCAGGAATCCCGGCGATAGGTCGCAGGCGGTTTCCGCGTGGCGCAGGGCCAGCTCCGTGTCGCCCTGCTGCAGGGCGGTCGTGCAGCAAAGGCTTGCCCACCAGGCCGGATTGGAAAAGCCCAGTGCGAGCTGCTGGGCGTAGAGCGCCCGCTTGTAGGCGGCCTCCGCATTGCCCACGCGGGCCTCGGCCTTGGCAAGTGCCGCGACAGCGATCGGATCGAAAGGATCGAGCCGCACGGCGTGGCGAGCGAGGTCGTATGCAAGCTCTGGCTTGCGGTCGAAATCCGCCAGTTCAGCTCGAATCGCGAAAGCCTCCGAGAGCGTGGGGTCGAGCTCGATCGCGCGGCGGCTCAGGCTGCGCGCAGTCTCAAGCGCCGTTTGCGGGCAGTCCACGCGGCGTTCGATCACCATCCAACCAAGGTAGAGCGCCCGGCGCGCGGCGGAGAGGGCGGCCGCCTCTTCGAGCTCCACGGTGCCGAGCGTCTCGACGGCCTGCTGCAATTCGCTGCCCCGAAAGCTTCGGGGCATCAGCAGCGCCCGGGAATAGGCCGACGCCGCACATTCATCCTCCGTCGCATCCGGACCGGCATTGGCCAGTTCGTGAGCGATCCGTTCTGCCATGAGATTGGCGAATGGGTTCAGCGGATCCTGCGCCGAGAGCGCTTTCGGCAGGTCACGGTCATTGGTCCAGGCAAGCATCCCGCTGCGCAGATTGGAGAGCGAGACCTGCGCGAGGATGCGCCCGCGCAGCCGCGACAGCCTGAGATCGCAGCGCAGGCCTATGCCGCTCTCCGTCTCGCGGCGGATGTCGCTCCCGTCGATCCGGACGATTGCGCCCGCCGAGCGCTTGAGACGTGCCGCGATCTTCACCGCGAGCGAATGGGCGAGACCTTGGAGTGCGTCGTCGTCGCCCCCGTCCGGACACAGCCACACCATGCTGCGCAGGTCGCGGCGCGCACCCTCGCCACGGCTTGGGGGCGCCTCCAAGCGAGCGGCGCCCATCGCGCGCTGATCACGCAGCCATGCCTCGAATTCGGGGTCATCCACATCGAGACCCTCGGCAAAGGCCCGCCCGCAAGCACCGCCGCTCGTCAGGCAACGGACCTCGAAGGTCGCGGTGTCGAGGGCGATGTTGCCGTTGCGCGATGCAATACCGGTGCGATGCTCCCCCAAAGCCTTGCGAATGTCCCAGAGCACATAGCGCAAAGCCGCGGCAGCCTCGGGCCCGGGCTTGTCGCTCCAGAGCTTGTCCTGAATCCAGGTCCGGCTGCGCACATGACCTTCACTGGCGCCAAGCAGGGCCAGCAGGGCCCGCGAGCGTGTCAGCTTCGGCGTGAGATCTTCCCCCTTTGAGGACTGCAGCCTGACCGGGCCAGCGAGATCGAGGATGAGAGGCGGGGCAGTCATGGTCGGGATGTCCTTGGAAAGAAGACAGGGTCGACGGCTGCTTTTGTGCCAATATGGCACATAGATTGATTCTATTTCGATTAATTCCATCAGGAGGCGATCAAATGCCGATCTCGAGCATGTCCGGCCAAATGGGACAGATGGGCCAAATGGGGCAGATGGGGCAGATGGGAAGCGGTCGGGGCGGCGCCCGGTCAGGGCTGTTGGCCTCCGCGTTAAATATCTGCCGGGACGGAATTATCGGCACCGAGGCATTGCCTGAGCCTCAGGCGGTGACCGTGCCGCAGGATGCGGATGCCGACGCCCCTGCGCGGCTCGATCTCCTGGACGCTGAATGGCGCGGGGCCGCCATTCTCTCGGGCCTGCTCGACGGTCTCGTGGTCCGCGGGACCTCGCGGGACGAGCGCGCCGCGGCGGAGATTCACCAGATTGCGGGCGATGACGTCGCGGACGACGGCACGTTCACGCGAAGATATGCGCCAATCGCGGAGATCATTCGTCCAAGCAATTCCGATTTCTCCACGATGCTCGATTTCCTTGCGGGCTATGCCGAGTTGCGGGCCGAGAGAACGCCGGAAATCCTCGTGCAGATCACCGATCTCGTGTCGTTCTTCGCTGCCCTTGACGATCTGCGGCCGAGCCGATCTCGCTGGATCTTCGACCTAATGGATCTCGGGCTGCGGCTCACCCATGTGGTCGAGGCCCGCGTGAAACACGTTCTGGGCTGCCCGCGTCCCTCGACCTTCTCGCCGCTGGTCCAGCCGATGATCGACACGCCGCCCCACGGCACTCTTCCCAGCGGTCACGCCACCGAGGCCTTCATGTTGGCGTCACTGCTCAGCCACGTGGCGGGGGAGGACCCCATGACGGCTCTCACCGATCACGCGCCACGTTTCCGCCTGGCGGCGCGGATCGCGATCAACCGGACGGTCGCGGGGGTGCATTTCCCGGTCGACAGCGCGGCAGGCGCGGTGCTCGGGCTGGTGCTGGCCGATCACCTTGCGGCGCGCGCCGGGCTCGACGTGCCGGTCACCCCGCGACGCTTCGATGCCGGCGGATGGGCCGACCGCGACTTCCATCTCGGCGAGATGGCGCGCGCACTGGGCGCAGACGGGCTTGTTGCCTCGATGGGCGCGCCCCTCGTGCCGCCCGCAGAGCCCGGCCTCTCCTGGCTCATGGCCAAGGCGCGGGCGGATTGGAGCGCCAGATGGGACTGAGCTGGAGCGGGCCGGAACGGATCGGGGGCGACGAGCCGTCCTACCCCTATTCGCATTGGTGGCGCCACAAAGAGCAGCGCGACCGGCGCGGCGTTGATGCGGGCCTGCAGGCCGGCGTCTTCGACAGTTTTTCGCGGATGGAGAAATTCCGGGCCGACCCAGCGCAGAGCACCGCCGATATCGTCGCGAACTTCCCGTTTGACACCGCCGTGCCGGCGCTGCTCGACAGCGTCGCGCTCAACCGCACGCTCGATCCCGATGCAGTAGCCCCCACGGCCAAACCGCTCCAGATCCAGCTCGCCCCCGGCGATGCCATCATGGCCGTGATCGATGACGGGGCCTTCTTTGCGCATGAGCGGTTTCGCATGGAAGGCGGGCAGACGCGGCTGGGCTGGGTCTGGATGATGGGCGCGCCGGTTGCGGGCGATAGCAAGAGCGAATTGGTCTGCGGGCGGGAATTGCAGGCTTTCGAGATCTTCGAGTTGATCGGCGCGCACCGAACCGGGGCCGGCACCATCGACGAGGACAGTCTCTACCGCGCGGTCGGGCTGATCGACATGGCCGCCGACCAGCCCCAGAGCGCGGCGCAGCGGATGAGCCACGGCATGGCGGTCGCCGATCTGCTGGCCGGACCGCGCGGACCCGATCCGGCGGCGCCCGGCCGCACGCATCTGCTCTGGGTCAGCCTGCCGCCACGGGTCACGCATGACACCTCCGGCACCTTCATCCCGATGTTCGCACTGCTGGCATTTCACGCCCTGTTCAAGCGGATCAAGGCGCTGCTCGCCAAGCACCCCGGGCTTGACGTGCCGGTGGTCTTCAACATGAGCTATGGGCTGACCGCGGGCCCGAAGGACGGCACCGGGCTACTCGGCCGCTACATCGAGGCGAAGCTCGGCGCGCTCACCGAGGGGCGCCGGCCGGCCCGGCTCTTTGTTCCGGTAGGCAACACCCGGCTCAGCCAGTCGCGCGCCCGGATAGCGGCCAACTCCGCCGAGCCGCTCTACTGGCACCTGCCGCCCGACGATCCGACCCCGAGCTTTCTCGAGATCTGGGGGCCGGTGCTGCCGGCGCGGCCAAAGCGACCGGGCCTCGGCATCGCGCTGACGCCGCCCGGCGGGACCGAGCCCCTCGTCGCCCCAGCGCCTGCGAAGTTCGACAGCTTTGCCGATCTCCGGCAGCCCGAGGGCGGCGGCACGGGCGAGGTGGTGATGCGCTGCTACTGGCGCTGGGTCTCCGGCCCCGAGGCGCCGCGCGATGGCCCCACGGACGGGATGCAGCCCGACCCGGTGCCGATGGGCCCCGGTCGCGAATGCCTCGTGCTCGCCGCCGAGCGCACGCGCCCTGATGGGCCAGGCAGAGGCTTCGTGCGGCCAGGCCGGTGGCGGATCCTGCCGCAGGCGAGGACGGACGACCCGCTCGACATCTACGTCCAGCGCGACGACTCCTTGCCGGGCTACCCGCGGCGCGGACGGCAATCCTGGCTCGAGGATCATCACTACCGCCGGCGCGATCCTTCGGGTCGCATCGTCCTTGACGACCCGGACAGTCCCGGACCGGTCCGGCGTGAGGGCAGTTTCAACGCAATTGCCGCAGGTGAGAGCGTCAGCATGGTCGCCGGGTGGCGGGCCGCTGCCGACGGTGCGCGGCTGCCTGCGGCGTTCTCGGCGCCGGGACGGGAGGATGCCGCCGCCCTGGCAGAAGGCACGCCGGCCTGGCCCTGGCTCACCGTGGCGGGCGCGCGCAGCGGCTCGCGGGTGCAGGTGCGCGGCACGAGCTTCGCGGCCCCGCAGGCGGCGCGCGCGGCGCTGCGCGACGCGGCCGAAGCGAGTCCCGACACTGCGTCCAACGTTTAGCAAACGCCCTGCGTGGCACCCTCCTTCTTGCCCGGCAATTCCGCCGGAAGCAGCAAGGAGAGAGACATATGGCACGTTCCGATTTCGCATGGCTCAATTTCGATACCGAGTTCACCCAGCCGAACCAGGAGGCGACGCGGACCTTCGTCATCGATGATGACCCGGTCGACGCCAGCCGCCCCGGCCAGTCGGTGAGCGCCGAGGGATACATCATGATCCAGGCGCAGGACGTGGGTGTCGGCAGCACCGAAGAGGGCGACGCGATCACCCATCGCATCCTTATCAATGGCCGCCATCTGCCGAGCTTCGACATGGTCGACCGGCAAGGATGGAACCTCTGGATGGACCGGATCCCCTCGGGCTTCTTGAGGAAGGGGGAAAACCGCCTGACGGTCCGGCGTCGGGCCGTGGATCGCTTCCGTGTGGCCAACATCATGGTCCAATGGCGCGAGAAGAACGCCGCCGGAGGCATCACCGGCCCCGACCGTATCACCGCCGAGGCCTGAGACGGGTGCGGACCGGGGCAACCCGGTCCGCATCGCCTGCTTACCCCTCGCGGCACTCTCAGCGTGCGGCCAATCGAGATTGAAGGAGCCCGTAGATGAAGCCCCGCCCTCCCGACAGTGCTCTCGTCATCAGCCCTTCCATGACTTCCATGCAGGACGCGGCATGACGCCAGGGGCCAACTTAGAGCGCGGAAGGCGGTCGTTCGCTTCACATACAGGTTGGCTTCACGGTTTAACGAAAGGCATACATCCGGTCCGCCGCGCACGCGGTTCCAGCGCGAGCTTGGCTGTTCACCAAGCGCATCGTAGAATGCCGGACATGGGCTATGTGACTTCGCTCTTCGCGCACAAGGTGGTCGCCGCGGCGGGCGGTGAGGTCGATGCTACGGCGATGCTGGCCAGCGTCGGCATCTCCCCCTCTGCGCCCCGGGACCCCGGGCAGATGATCCCGGCCGAGCGCTACTACGACCTGCTCGAAAGGATCGCCTCGCAGATCGACGTGACCGATCTGCCGGTGCGCACCGGCGCCTCCATGCGACTTGACGAATACGGAGCTCTTGGACTTGCCTTCAAGGCAGCGACGACACTTGGGGCGTCCTATGCGCGTGTTGAGCGCTACGCGCGTCTCTGGACCAGCGTCGTCGAATACGAGCTGCGGCCGGCGACCGGAGGCACGCTTTTCATCTTGCACCGGGCGGGCGAGCTGCGCCTCGGAATGCGGCTGTCGAACGAGGCCACGCTGGCCAGCGCCGTATCCATCGCACGGCAGGTTTGCCCGGTGCCGCTCGCACCGGTCGAGGTGCTGATCCGGCACCCCGCCCCACGCTCGGTCGCCGCACACGAGGAGTGGTTCGGCTGTCCGGTGCGCTTCGGCGCCGAGCTCGATGCGATCCTCTATGCCAACGACGTGCTGGCTCGGCCCAACATCCTCGGTGACGAGGGCATTTCACAATACCTCGCTACACATCTCGACGCGGAATTGTCCGAGATCACCCGGACTCCCGCGCTCGTCACCCAGTCTAAGGCCGCGATCGCCCAGAGGCTCAGCGAGGGGACGCCGAAGATGGCCGAGATCGCGCGCGGCCTGGGGCTCAGCGCGCGATCCTTCCACCGGCGCCTCGCGGAGCAGGGTATGAGCTTCCAGAGCCTCACCGAGGACACCCGCCGCGACCTCGCCGAAGGGCTATTGCGAGACGAAAGACATTCTTTGGCCGAGATCGCGTTTCTCACCGGGTTCTCCGAGCAGAGTGCCTTCACCCGTGCGTTCAAACGCTGGCTCGGCACGACGCCCGCGACCTATCGCAAGCACATGTCCCGCCGCTGACGGGGGCAATGGCGAGGTCGGTCAAAAAGCTGGCAAGGCCGGTCAATACCGCGCCGCCCCCATGCGTCTATCCCTTGGCTTTCGAAGCCGAAGCCAGGGAGAGACCCCATGAACGACCAACCGATCCTCGTCATCGG
The DNA here is from genome assembly GCF_019801965.1 of Salipiger bermudensis. GTDB lineage: Bacteria > Pseudomonadota > Alphaproteobacteria > Rhodobacterales > Rhodobacteraceae > Salipiger > Salipiger bermudensis_A. The sequence goes on along the minus strand of NZ_JAHVIA010000005.1, from coordinate 326,952 downwards.
CGCGACCGGCAAGACCGGCCGCCGCGTCGCCAGCCGCCTCGAAGCGCAGGACCGCCCTGTGCGCCGCGGCTCGCGCAGCTCAGCCACGCCCTTCGACTGGGAGGCGCCGGAGACCTGGGCGCCGGCGCTGCGCGGAGCCCAAGCGGCCTATGTCACCTACTTCCCCGACCTCGCCTTCCCGGGCGCCGTGGAGAAGCTCGAATCCCTCTGCGAAACCGCCGGCGACGTGGGAGTGGATCACCTTGTGCTCCTTTCAGGCCGGGGCGAACACCATGCACGGCTGGGCGAAGAGGTGGTGCGAAGGTCTGGTGTCGACTTCACGATCATCCGGGCCGCATGGTTCGCGCAGAACTTTTCCGAAGGCTACCTGCGCGATCCGGTGTTGGCCGGCGTCCTTCCGATGCCCGGCGGCGATGTTGCGGAGCCCATCATCGACATCGACGACATTGCCGATGTCGCCGTCGCGGCGCTGACCGAAGAAGGGCACAGAGGTGAACTCTACGAGGTGACAGGCCCGCGGCTGATGTCCTTCACAAACATGGCGACTGAACTGTCGCAGGCCACCGGGCGCGAAATCCGGCATATCCCGATCAACTTCGAGGAATTCCACGCGAACATCGCCCAGGCTGGCGGCACCTTCGTCGCCGACGTCTTCACTGCCATCGCGCGTGAAACGCTGGACGGACGCAATTCCGACACCACGGATGGCGTGACGCGGGCGCTCGGCCGCGCCCCCCGCGACTTCGCGGATTTCGCCCGGAATGCGGCCAGAACCGGCGCATGGACAAGCGCCGCCTGAGACACCCCCACGAGAGGATCATGACATGAAATCCACCACCTTGGAGAAGATCGCGCTCGGCGTTTCCGGACTGACCGCGCTGGCCATTGGCACGTTCATCCTGCTCGCGCCGCGCGCCTTCTACGCCAGCTACGGCATTAGTCTGGGCCGGGACGTCAACCTGCTGAGCGAACTGCGCGCGCCCGGCGCCGGTCTCGCGGGGGTGGGCCTGCTGATGCTGCTGGGCATTCAACGGCAGGCATTCCTGCCCGCTTCCATGGCTGTGGCCCTGACGGTCTTCATCGCATTCCCGGTTGGCCGACTGGCCGGGCTTGCGGTGGATGGGGTGCCGTCCGGCAGCGTCATCGGCGCACTCGTCGCCGAACTGGTGATCGCCGCGCTCTGCCTCGTGGCATTCCGGCGGCGCCTCTCGCAGCCGACGTCCGCGCTCCGAGAGACCTCGCAAGCGCGCTGAGCCAGCGGCGGCGGGACGAGGCGCGCCGTCCGGCCGCGGCCCCTGTACAAGGAGCCAAGATGTACCTGTCTTTCTTCACCCTCGCCCATCTCGCAGTCCTGACCCGTGCTCTGGTCGGTGGCGTCTTTCTCGCCTTCTCGGATTTCATCATGCGGGCCTATTCCGTATCCAACGGTCAGGAGAGGACCAAAAGCCCAACAGAGCGAACGAAAAAAGCGCGAACACGAGCGGGAGCAGGTCAGAACCGATGAGGACGGCGAGAGATCCGCGGCAGACGCCAGATCGCCCACGGCATTTCAGTGCGTAACGCCGCGAAATATCGATCGATCTGGTAAGTGGTGCCCGGGGGCGGAATCGAACCACCGACACGAGGATTTTCAATCCACTGCTCTACCCCTGAGCTACCCGGGCACTGGGTGAAGGGCGCTGCCCCTCGGGTGGAGGCGAGATAGCCGAGGCGGATGGTGGTGTCCAGAGGCCAAAGACGAAAAAATCACCTCGCCATGCAAAAACCTGAAGCCGCTTCTCTCCGCCCCAAGAGCGCGCTACATCTGCCGCCATGACGCGCGCCTTCTCTTCCCTTACCGACATGCTCAACCACGGCTTCGACACCGTCATCGACGTGCGCAGCCCGGACGAATTCGCCGAGGACCACGTGCCCGGCGCCATCAGCCTGCCCGTGCTGGACAATGAAGAGCGCGCCCGTGTCGGCACGATCTACAAGCAGGAGAGCCCGTTCCTCGCCCGCAAGCTCGGAGCGGCGCTGGTGTTCCGGAATGCCGCCGCCCATATCGAGGGCCCGCTGGCGCATCACGAGGGCGGCTGGCGGCCGCTGGTTTATTGCTGGCGCGGCGGGCAGCGCTCGGGCTCCTTCGGCTGGATGCTGCAGCAGATCGGCTGGCGTGCCGAGGTGGTGCAGGGCGGCTACAAGACCTATCGCCGGCTCGTGACCAAGGCGCTCTACGAGGATCCGCTGCCGCACCGCTTCGTGCAGCTCGGCGGCTATACCGGCACCGCCAAGACCGCGCTTCTGCCGAGGCTGGCGGCGCGCGGGGTGCAGGTGATCGATCTCGAGGGGCTGGCGCGGCATCGCGGCTCGCTGCTGGGCGACATGCCGGGCGGGCAACCGAGCCAGAAATGGTTCGAGACCTGCCTCGCGCAGGCGCTCTCGCAGCTCGACCCGGAGCGCCCGGTTCTGGTCGAGGCGGAGAGCAGCAAGGTCGGGCAGATCCTGCTGCCGCCGTCGCTCTGGGAGGGCATGAAACAGGCGCCCTGGATCGAGGTCGCGGCGCCGCTAGAGGCCCGGGCGGTCTATCTCGATGCGGCCTATGACGACATCCTGTCGGATGCGGAGCGTCTCAAGGGCCAGCTTGCGCCGCTGCGCTACCATCGCGGCCACGCGCTGATCGACGCCTGGGAGGGGATGATCGATGCCGGTGAGCGGATCGCGCTCTGCCGGTCGCTGGCCGAGGATCACTACGATCCGGCCTACGAGAAATCGATGTCGGCGATGACGCCGCGGGTCCTGCAGCGCTTCGAGACGCCGACGCTCGACGAGCCGGGGCTCGACGCGCTGGCCGACCGCATCGCCGGGGCAGTTCAGACGATGGAGATCTGACCGGGCCAGTCGCCGTCGATGCGTCCGATCACCGCCGCCTCGTAACCTTTCGCACGCAACTCGGCGACGCGGGCGGCGCCGTCGGGGATTGCCGCGAGCAGGCCGCCTGCGGTCTGCGGATCGAAGAGTAGCTCAGCGTGAGGGCCCTCTAGCGTCAGGCCGGGGACGGCGGAACGGTTCTTGGGGTGGAGCGTCGAGCGGATGCCTTCGGCCGAGAGCGCGAGGGCGCCGGGCAGGAGCGGGATGGCTTCAAGGTCTAGCGCCGCGCTCACGCCGGAGGACATGCAGATGCCGTGCAGGTGACCGGCGAGGCCGAAGCCGGTGACATCGGTCATGGCGTGGGCGCCTTGCAGGATCAGGGCCGCGTCCGCTTGCGGCCGGGTCATGCTGGCCAGCGCCGCCGCCACCCAGTCGCCGCGCGCCTTGCCCTGCATCTCGGCCGCCATCAGCACGCCGGAGCCCAAGGGCTTGGTCAGGACGAGATTGTCGCCGACCTGCGCGCCGCCCAGCGTGATGGGGGCGCGCTCGCAGAGGCCGGTGAGGGTCAGGCCGATGGTCATCTCGTCGCCCATCGAGGAATGGCCCCCGACGATCTCGGCACCGCTGGCGCGCAGGATCTCGGAGGCGGCAGTGAGGATCTCGGTGAGGGTGCGCTGCGCCATCGCTTCCGACATGCGCGGCAGGGTGAGGCTGGCGGTGGCGGCCTGCGGCGCGGCGCCCATGGCCCAGATATCGCCGAGCGCATGCACGGTGGCGATGCGGGCCATGATCACCGGGTCCTCGACGAAGGCGCGCAGGTGGTCTGTGGTCATCACTTGTCGGGTGCCGCCGGTCAACAGCAGCGCGGCGTCGTCGCCGGGCAGGGCAGTGACATCGGTGCGGGCGGGCGCGGGCAGGTGGGCGAGCGCGGCGGAGAGCGCATCGCGCCCGACCTTGGCGCCGCAGCCGCCGCACATCGGCTTGTCTCCGAGCGCCTCCCGGCTTCCGGCGGCGCGCGGGCTCGGCAGCGGCGGCGGCGTCATTTGCGGCAGCTCGCGGAATCGGTCCATGAACTTCTGGTCGATATGGTCCTTCCAGCGCCACATCGCGGGGCCGGACAGGGCGAGGCCGAAGCGGTCGGCGAGGGCGGATTTCTCGCCCAGCGAGATCAGCTTGAGATAGTCGCGCTGCGGGCGGTAGGGGCGGGGCGTGCCCTCGCCGGAGAGGCGTTTGCGCAGGTTGTCGAAGAGGATCGGGGCCTGCCGCACGGCGTAGACGCCGGCCTTCGGGCGCGGGGTTTCGGCCATGTGGGCGCAGTCGCCGGTGGCGAAGATGTCGGAGTCGGAGCTTTGCAGCGTCGGTGCGACGGTGACGAAGCCATTGTGAAGCGCGAGGCCGGTCGTCTCAAGCCAGCCATGCGGGCGGGCGCCTGCGGCACCGGTGATGAAATCAGCGGCGATCTCGCGCCCGTCGGAGAGGCGCAGCCCCTCGGGCGTGACCTCTTCGATGCGGCTGTGCTCGTGCAGGGTGACGCCTTGCGCGGTGAGCGCGTCGCGCAGCCTGGTCGCGGCCTGCGAGCGCAGGGCGGAGAGCGCGGTAGCACTGTCGACCAGGTGCACGTCGGCCGCGCGGCCGCGCGTTCTCAGCGCGAAGGCCATCGCGGCGGCGAGCTCGGCCCCGGCGACGCCGCCGCCGATCACCGCGACCGAGGCTGGTCCGTCTGCGTCGCGGTAGCGTTGCCAAGCCTCGGCGAAGGGGCCGAGGGGCTTGGCGGGAATGGCATGGTCGGAAAAGCCAGTCAGGTCGGGCATGGCGGAGGTGATGCCAATGTCGATTGAGGCCACGTCGAAGCCTACGTGCGGGCGGCCCTCGACGTGGATTTCCCGCGCGGCGAGGTCGATGCCGGAGGCGGCGCCTAGGATGACGCGCGCGCCGGCGAAGCGGGCGAGCTTCACCAGGTCGATATCGAGCGCGTCGCGGTCGTAATGCCCGGCGACGAAGCCCGGCAGCATCCCGGAATAGGGCGCGGTGGGGCCGGGATTGATCACCGTGAGCCGCGCCCCGGGCAGCGGATCCATGCCCCACATGCGCAGCACCAGCGCGTGGCTGTGGCCGCCGCCGATCAGCACGAGGTCGCGGGTGAGGGGCAGGGACGGGGTCTTCATCGGGCGGGCTCCGGGATTGGTCGAGGTGGGATGTAGCACGTTGTGCTGGGCGCGCCCATGCGCCACGTGGTGCAGCCGGGGAGGGGGGAGGGGCGCTGCCCCTCTGCCGCCCGAGGGGCGGCATTCACCCCGGGATATTTTCGGCCAGAAGAAGACAGGGGCGCGGGTGGCTTGCGGTGGGCGCGGGGTTTGTTAACACTCGAACGAGTTTTCTCTTGAAGGACCGAGCATGATGGCGCTGGATCAGACCGGCTTCCCGATCATCCGCACCGCTGGCATCGACGGCATGCTGGTGAGCTTTGGCGACCGGCTGGAGGAGGCGGCCAACCGCGCCGCCATTGCCTTTCGTGCCGAGGTCGCGCGTGCGGGCTGGGACGGGGTGTCGGAGAGCTCCTCGTCGCTGGTCTCGTGCTACCTGCGCTTCGATCCTCTGGCGCTGTCGCATGACGAACTCGAGGCGCGGCTGCGGGCGCTGATCGCTGCGCGCGACTGGTTGCAGGCCGAGCTACCCGGCGGGCGACGGCTGCATCGCATCCCCACGGTCTATGGCGGCGCGCTGGCGCCGCAGCTGGGGGAGGCGGCGTCGGAGGCGGGGCTCTCGGAAGCAGCGGCGGTCAAGATGCTCTCGGAGGCGCGGGTGCGGGTGACGGCGCTTGGGTTTGCGCCGGGGCAGCCCTATCTCGGGCTGCTGCCGGAGGTCTGGAACATTCCGCGCCAGTCGGCGCTGACGCCGAAGGTGCCGAAGGGCGCGCTGGTGCTGGCGATCCGGCAGCTGGTGCTGTTCGGCGTGACCGCGCCCACCGGCTGGCGCCATGTCGGGCAGACCGCGGCGGAGCTGTTCCGGCTTGGCGATGAGCGGCCGTTCCTGCTGGCGCCGGGGGACGAGGTGATGTTTCCGGCGGTGAGCGAGGCGGAGTTCGAGGATCTGCGCAGCTCGCCCGGCGGTGGCGCGCGCTGGGAGGCGCTGGCATGAGCCGGGCGCTGATCGTGCACCGCGCGGGCCCGGCGCTGAGCCTGCAGGATGAGGGCCGTCCGGGCTGGATCACCTACGGGCTGTCGCGCGGCGGGGCGATGGACCGGCTGGCGCTGGCCGAGGGGGCGGCGCTGCTGGGCCAGCCGGTGGGGGCGGCGCTGGAGATGGGCGGCCTCGGCGGACGCTTCGAGGCCGCCGAGGACATGCGCATCGCGTTGACCGGGGCGCCGATGCGGGCCACGCTCGACGGTGCGCCGCTGCTCTGGCACGCATCGCATCTGCTGCCCGCCGGCGCGGTGTTGGAGATCGGGCCGGTGACCAGTGGCGCCTATGGCTATCTCAGCGTTGGCGGCGGCTTCGCCGAGCCGGAGGTCCTAGGCGCTCAATCGGCGCATCTGACCGCCGGGCTCGGCGGGCCGGTCGAGGCCGGGGCGCGGCTTGCCGTGGGGCTGGACCGGGGCGGCGAGACCGGGCGCAAGCTCTCGGTCGAGGAGCGTTTCAACGGCGGCACGCTGCGGGTGGTGGCGAGCCTGCAGACGGCGATGTTCTCGGAAGCGCAGCGGGCGCGCTTCGGCGAGGAGGGTTTCACCCGCGACAACCGCGCCAACCGCATGGGCGTGAAGGTGAACCCCGATGGCGAGGGCTACGGCGTCGAGGGCGGGCTCTCGGTGGTGTCGGAGGTGATCTCGCCCGGCGACATCCAGATGACCGGCGACGGCGCGCCCTTCGTGCTGATGGCCGAGAGCCAGACCACCGGGGGCTACCCACGGCTGGCCACGGTGATCCCCGCCGACCTGCCGCGCGTGGCTCAGGCGCCGGCGGGGGCGCGGCTGCGGTTTCGCTGGATCTCGCTCGAGGAGGCGCTGGCGGTCGAGGCGGGCTACCGCCGCCACATGGCCGAGCTGCGCCGCCGGGTAGAGCCGGTGGTGCGGCACCCGGGCGACGTGCCCGATCTTCTGTCGCACAAGCTGGTGAGCGGGTTCTCTAGCGGCGATCATCACGACCATTGAGAAAGGCTTTCACATGACATCGGTGGATCTCAACGCGGATATGGGCGAGAGCTTCGGGCCCTGGGTGATGGGGCAGGACGCGGCGCTGCTCGAGGTCATCACCTCGGCCAACATCGCCTGCGGCTTCCATGCCGGCGACCCGGACGTGATGGCGCAGACCATGGCAACCGCGGTGGCGCGCGGCACCGGCATCGGGGCGCATCCGGGGTTTCCCGACCTGCAGGGCTTCGGGCGGCGCAAGATGGTGCTCTCGCATGACAGCCTGCGCAACCTCGTGGCCTACCAGTTCGGCGCGGCGCGGGCGATGGCCCACGCCGCCGGCGGCGAGGTGCGGCATCTCAAGCTGCACGGGGCGCTGGCCAATATGTGCGCCGCCGACGAGGCGATGGCGCGGGCGGCCTACGAGGGGGCGCTCTCGGTCGATCCCGAGATCATCGTGATGGTGCTGGCGGCCACGGCGCAGCAGCGCGCCGTCGTGGCGCTGGGCTGTCGCTGGGCTGGCGAGATCTTCGCCGACCGCGCCTATAACGATGACGCGACGCTGGTCGACCGGTCGCTGCCGGGGGCGGTGATCCACGACGCGGAGCTTGCAGCAAGCCGGATGGTGGCGATGGTGCAGGCCGGCGCGATTATCACCGAGAGCGGCAAGCATATCCCGGCGGCGGTCGACACGATCTGCCTGCATGGCGACGGTAAGACCGCGCTCGAGATCGCGCGGCATGTGCGGTCTTCGCTCGAGGCGGCGGGCGTCACGCTCGAGGTCTTTGCGGGGCGGCGCGGCGCGGTCTAGGCCCAGTCGAAGCAAGCGGGCGCAGGGCGCGGTGACGGGAAGGGGCGCTGCCCCCTCTTGGCCCGTTGGGCCAATTCACCCCCGAGGTATTTGGAAACCGGAGAAGGCAAGGGCGCGGCGCTTCTGTCTTCTCTTCGTCAAAAATACTCCCGCCGGAGGCGTCTGCCCGTGACGCGGGCGCCGTGGCCGGGCTTGCGGGGGCGGGGGCTGCTGGGCTATAGCGCTGGGCGAAGTTTCAACACCACGTTTACAAGGCAAGGGGCATCCATGGCCGGCCATTCCAAATGGGCAAACATCCAGCACCGCAAGGGCCGTCAGGACGCGGTGCGCGCTAAGCTGTTCTCGAAATTCTCCAAGGAGATCACCGTCGCCGCCAAGATGGGCGACCCCGATCCCGACAAGAACCCGCGCCTGCGTCTGGCGATCAAGGAAGCCAAGTCGCAGTCCATGCCCAAGGACAACATCGAGCGCGCCATCAAGAAGGCGAGCGGCGGCGAGGGCGACGATTACGAGGAAATCCGCTACGAGGGCTACGGCCCGAATGGCGTCGCGGTGATCGTCGAGGCGATGACCGACAACCGCAACCGCACCGCCTCGAACGTGCGCTCCACCTTCACCAAGAACGGCGGCAACCTAGGCGAGACCGGCTCGGTGGCCTTCATGTTCGAGCGCAAGGGCGAGATCGTCTACCCCGCCGACGCGGGCGATGCCGACACGGTGATGATGGCTGCGATCGAGGCCGGCGCCGAAGATGTCGAGAGCTCGGAGGAGGGGCACGTGATCTACTGCGCCGACACCGATCTCAACGAGGTCGCGACCGGGCTCGAGGCCGAGCTGGGCGAGTCGGAGAGCACCAAGCTGATCTGGAAGCCCACGACCACCACCGAGCTCGATCTCGACTCGATGCAGTCGCTGATGAAGCTGGTGGACGCGCTCGAGGATGACGACGACGTGCAGCGCGTCACCACCAATTTCGAAGCCTCCGACGAGGTCATGGCGCAGCTCTGAGCCGCGCTTGCCCGAGATGAGAAAGGCCCGGGAGGTTCTGCCTCCCGGGCCTTCGCTGTTTTAGCGCTCGGGCTGGCTCAGTTCATCGCCAGCTGGCTGTGCAGGGCCTCGCCGGTGATGGTCACGGCGCCGGCCTCGCGGGCGAAGCTCCAGGTGGCGCCGCTCTGGCCGGGCAGGCCGAAGACCACGCGATCGCCGTCGGTCAGGCGCATGCGCAGCGGCTGAGGGGCGGCGGTGCCGTTGGTGTAGAATGCTACCAGCTCGGCGGCGTCGCCGTCTTCGACCCAGTAGGCCGAGAGGTCGGTGCCGGCGGCGTGCACGGTGCCGCCCGCGAGCGGGGTCGCGAGGGTCAGGGTGTCGGCAAGCGTGGCTACGGGGGCGGCGGCGATCAGCGCCGCGAGGGTCAGGGCTTTCATGTGCGATCCTTCGGATGTCTTCGGTCAGGAGAGAGGCCGCAGGGTATGCGGCAGGAATTCTGCACTGCAGCATTTCATGCATGGACGATGCCGGAAATACTCAATCCGGAATGTCGGATATGCAGTGAAATCAAGGCCTTGCTGTATGCCATCGTCGACCGTCGGGTGCCGCGGCCGACAAGGCACTGAGGTCTAAAGGATAATTCCGTATCGCGGTGAGACCAGCAGGCCGCGATGCGAAACCCGGTTGCATCGCGGCGCGCGGCGGGGTCACAGTCGGCGCAAAGACGCAAAGAGGTGACGTTCATGGCTGAGACCGCCTATCTCGACGGGCCCAACGCCCGGCTGGCCTATGCCCACACGCCTGGAGAGGGGCCGACCGTGGTCTTCCTGTCGGGTTACAAATCGGACATGGAAGGCACCAAGGCGGTGCATCTCGAGGCTTGGGCCGCCGCCCGCGGCCGCGCCTTCCTACGGCTCGATTATTCCGGCCACGGGCAGTCTGGCGGGGTCTTCGAGAAGGGCTGCATCGGCGACTGGGCGCAGGACGCGCAGGCGGTGATCGAGGCGGTGACGGAGGGGCCGCTGGTGCTGGTGGGCTCATCGATGGGTGGCTGGATCGGCTGCCTGCTCGCCAAGCGGCTGGCGGCGCGGCTCGAGGGCTTCGTCGGCATCGCCGCAGCGCCGGATTTCACCGAGGACGGCTTCTGGGCCAGCTTCTCCGAGGAGGAGCGGACCAAGGTGATGACTGAAGGGGTGACCTATCTGCCCTCGGCCTATGGCGATCCCTACGCGGTGACGAAGCGGTTGATCGAGGACGGGCGCGAGAACCTCGTGCTGCGCGCGCCGCTACCGATGGCGGTGCCGGTGCGGCTGATGCAGGGCACCGAGGACGAGGCGGTGACGCGCGAGACCGCGCTGCGGCTGCTCGATCACATCGACGGCGAGGATGTCCAGCTGAGCTTCGTGAAGGGCGCCGATCACCGGTTTTCAGAGCCGGAGAACCTCGCGATGATCGAGGCGGCGATCGTCGCGGTCGGCGGGTGAGGCAGCTCATCTATGTCTCGCACGCGGAGGTCGAGATCGACCCCGATGTGCCGGTGCCGGACTGGCATCTGTCGCGCAAAGGCTTGGCGCGGCATGCGAATTTCGCCGAGCGCTGCGCCGGGGTGACCTCGATCTATTGCAGCAACGAGCGCAAGGCGCGCGAGGGTGCCGAGCTGATGGCGGGGCTGCTCGAGCTTGATGTGCAGGTGATCGAGGCGCTGCATGAGAACGATCGCTCGGCCACGGGCTACCTGCCGTCGGAGGCGTTCGAGCGCATGGCCGATGCGTTCTTCGCGCGCCCAGAGGAAAGTGTCGAAGGCTGGGAGCGCGCGGTGGATGCGCAGGCGCGCGTGGTGAAGGCGCTGCGGCGGCTGGTGGCGCAGGATGACCGGCCGGGCAATATCGCGGTGATCGGTCATGGCGGCGTGGGGGCGCTCCTGCGGGCGCATCTGCTGGGCGCGCCGATCGCGCGGAGCCATGACCAGCCGGCGGGCGGCGGCAATGTGTTGCGGGTGGCGCTGCCGGATTGGCGTCTGCTCGAGGGTTGGGTGCCGATGGAGCGGTTCAGCCGCGACCGCGAGGCTTAGGAGGATACTGCATGCAACAACGGATCAGTCTTATCACGCTGGGGGTGCGCGACATGGCGCGCGAGGCGGCGTTTTACGATGCGCTGGGATGGCAGCGCGCAAACGGACCCGAGGGGGTCATCGCCTATGATCTGCTGGGTCAGACGCTTGGGCTGTTCGGGCTCGAGGATCTCGCCAAGGATATCGGCGTGCCGGTGGAGACGTTGGGCCACGGGGCGCTGACGCTGGCGCATAACCTGAACAGCCGCGAGGAGGTCGACGCGCTGCTGGCCCGCGCCGAGTCGGCCGGGGCGAAAATCCTGAAGCCGGGGCAGGAGGTGTTCTGGGGCGGGTATCACGGCTATTTCGCCGATCCCGAGGGCCATGTCTGGGAGATCGCGCACAACCCGTTCTCGCCCTTGCGTACCGAGGATGGGGCGTTCCGCTGGGAAGGGTATGGCGAGGGGTGAGGCGGCTCGTCTAGCCTCGGAATCCACTAAAGCTGATCCCCTCAATCGGGCATTGATCTGCCGAAAGTCTTCTCCTGAATTACAAACTGTCGATTAGGTCGCTCAGAGGTAGCCGCCACGCCAGCGGCTGTAAGAAACCGCGCGAGCTTCATCGAAAGCCTCGCAGGAAAGGCTCCGCCGCCTTTTTCATGCCAGTAGCGAATATTGTAGAACACATCAGCGCAGGTCGCGAGGTCCTCGCTTAAATCGTCGCCGTCGAGCTCTTGGTACCTCTCGGTCAACCACGCTTGCCGCTCTGTAGGAAGATTGGCAAACAGTTCGCTGAGGTTGTGTGATTGCTCTTTCGCACCCCAAGCCCTTTAGGACCAGCTCAGATGCGAATGCAAAGACCATCGTTGAGGGCTCTGCCTCCTTTATTGATCGATCGCTTTTGGCTCCGAGTGAGAAGTACCCCACGGCGCGATCAATCAAAAACGGATCGACCTGAGTGTGCATCGCTGTCTTCCCGCAACGTTTTGGCGCTGATAGAAAATGTGTCGGAGAACCGCGTAGGAAGCTAGAGTTGGCTCTTGTCAATGCGACTGACGAGCGGACCGGGAGGACTATGATGCGCGGTGCTCCGCCCGCGCGGCGGTTTCCCGCTTTTCCTCGCCGGCCTCCGTGCTAGGATTCGTTGGCACACCAAGAAAACAAGAGGCAGGGCATGTTGGTCTCCGGCGCGGGACGGATCCGGATTTTCGGGGGCGGGAATGGCTGAGCCCCTCGTGCTGCTGCCCGAACTGATGTGCGACGCGCGGCTCTTCGGGCCGCAGATCGCCGATCTCTCCCGAGACATGGCCGTCATGGTGGCCCCGATCAACGGCGGCGAGCGCGTCGAGGAGCTGGCTTCCGGGCTGCTCGACCTGTTGCCGCGTCGCTTCGCGCTGGCCGGGCTCGGCCTTGGGGGTGTCGTCGCGATGGAGCTTCAGCGGCGCGCCCCGGACCGGGTGGCGCGGCTGATGCTGATCAACACCACGCCTCTGCCCGAGACTCCGCAGCAGGCGGTCGAGCGCGACGCGCTGATCATCAAGGCCCGCGCCGGGCGCCTCGAGGAGGCGATGCAGGCGCTTTTCCCTGCCGACTGTTTCTCCCCCGGCCCCTACAAGCGGGAAATCCAGGCCATGCTGATGGACATGGCGCAAACCCTCGGCCCCGAGACCTTCGTACGCCAGCTCCGCGTGTTGCAGCGCCGGCGCGACCAGCAGGGCACCATGCGTAAGCTGCGGGTGCCGGTGACGGTGCTCTGCGGCGCGCATGACACGCTGCACCCGGAGAAACGCCAGAGCTTCCTCGCCGAGCTGATTCCAAACGCCACGCTCGAGGTGGTCGAGGAGGCCGGGCACCTGCTGCCGCTCGAGGCGCCCGACCGGCTCAGCGATGCGATCCGGGCTTGGATGGCGGCGCCGATGCTGCTGCGCTGAGCCCGCGATCGCCGATTGACGGCCCGTGCCGCCGCGCCTATGTCGGGCGCGCGTGGAGGGCCGGGCGGCCGCCGCCTTCGGGGTGACCCGTCGGGGGAGGAAAGTCCGGACTCACCGAAGCACCGGTGCCGGGTAACGCCCGGGCAGGGCAACCTGACGGAGAGCGCCACAGAGAACAGACCGCCGTCCCTCGGGGCGGTAAGGGTGAAACGGTGGAGTAAGAGACCACCGGGGGACGGGCAACCGGACCCGCATGGCAAGCCCCACCGGGAGCAATGCCAAATAGGGACTTCGCGCGGGCATGATCCTTCGGGATATCACCGCAGGGCTGCTTCGGCCCGAGAGGTCCGGGTTGGCAGCTTGAGCGCGCGGGCAACCGCGGGCCTAGAGGAATGGTCGCCGAGGGGCGGGGAGACCCGCCCTGAACAGAATCCGGCTTACAGGCCCTCCACGCAGAATTTTCCGGGTCTTTCCCGGTTGACTCGGACGCCCGCTTGGGTAAAAGGCGGGCTTCAAGGATTTCCACGGGGCGCGGGCCAAGGTGCGCGCTTGCCCGTCGCAGGAGAAGAACCATGGCGAAGCCGACCACAATCAAGATCCGCCTGAACTCGACCGCGGGCACCGGCCACTTCTACGTGACCAAGAAAAACGCCCGCACCATGACCGAGAAGATGACCGTGCGTAAGTACGATCCGGTCGTGCGCAAGCATGTCGAATACAAAGAAGGCAAGATCAAGTAAGCCTTACCTCGTAAGGGACAGTGATCCGGGCCGCGCGGGATAACACCCGCGCGGTCTTTCTCTATCCGGGGCATGGCAGGCGCGGGGGCTTTGATGCGCACAGAGGCGTTCAGCGGCGTGCTGGTCGAATCCGGGCCCGATGGCGCGCCGGCGCTGTTTTCCGGTCCCCTTGAAATCATTCGCGCAGAGAGCGCCGACGCGGCGTTGGCCGCGCTCAAGCGGCTCGAGGAGGCACGGCGCGCGGGTCACTGGATCGCGGGCGTCGCCTCCTACGAGCTGGGCCACGCGCTGGAGCCCAAGCTGGCCGGGCTCGCGGAGCAGGGCGAGGGACCGCTCCTGAGCTTTGGCATCTTCGAGGCCCCGTGCGATGCCGCGCCGCTGCTGGCGCAGGCCGAGGCCGAGAGCGCCGATGTCATGCTGACCGAGGTAACGCCGCTCTGGGACCGTGCCGCCTATGCGGAGCGATTCCACGAGATCAAGGCGATGATCGCGCGGGGCGATCTCTATCAGGTCAACCTCACCATGCCGATGGCGCTGCGCTACCAAGGCTCGCCGCTCGGGCTCTGGGGGGCGATGCGGCGACTGCAGCCGGTCGGTCACGGCGCCTATGTGGCGCTTGGCGACACCCGGATCCTGTCGCGCTCGCCGGAGCGGTTCTTCCGGCTCGAAGAGGGCGGGCGCATCATGGTGGCGCCGATGAAGGGCACAGCCCCGCGCGAGGCCGACCCCGCCCGCGACGCCGCCCTGCGCGAGGCGCTGGCGAAAGACATCAAGAATCGCGCCGAAAACATCATGATCGTCGATCTGATGCGCAACGACCTGTCGCGGATCTCGCGCGTTGGCTCGGTGAAGGTGCCGGCGCTGCTCGAGGTCGAGACCTACGCCACGGTGCACCAGATGGTGAGCCGGGTCGAGGCGCAGCTCGAGGGCGACCCCTCGCTGCCGGAGCTGATGCGGGCGCTGTTTCCCTGCGGCTCGATCACCGGCGCTCCGAAGATCGCCGCGATGCAGGCGATCCACCGGCTCGAGCGCTGGCAGCGGGGCGCCTATTGCGGCGCGATCGGCTGGGCCGGCCCGGATGGCCGTGCCGATTTCAACGTCGCGATCCGCAGCCTGACGGTGACCGGCACGGGACGCGCGCAGATGGGCGTCGGAGGTGGTATCGTGCATGACAGCGTGTGCGATGACGAGTACGAGGAAGCGCTTTGGAAATCCCGCTTCGTGACCGGTCTGATCCCGGGTTGAGAGTGATCGAGACGATGCTGTGGCTGCCCGGCTCCGGGGTGACCCGCGGCGGCATGCACATGGCGCGCGCCGATCGAACCTGCGCGGCGCTCGGCTTCGCCTTCGACCGTGCGCGCGCCTGGCAGTGCCTCGACGCGGTCTCCGCTCCCGGGCCGTTGCGGCTGCGCATGACGATCGACCGCATGGGCGAGATCGATCTCACCCACCAGCCCTTCGATCTCGGCTCGACCCCGGAGAACGCCGTGGTGACGATCTCGCCGCACCGTCTCGATCCCGAGGATCCGTTCCTGCGGATCAAGACCACCCGCCGACAGCTCTATGACGAGACGCTGCGGCAGAAGCCGCGCGCCGTCACCGAGATTCTGTTCTTCAACCGGCATGACGAGCTTTGCGAGGGCGCCTTTACCAACGTCTTCCTGAGCCGGGGCGGGCGCATCCTGACGCCGCACGCGGAGTGTGGCCTGCTGCCGGGCGTGCTGCGCGAGAGCCTGCTTTTGAGCGGCGAGGCGCAGGAGGCGGTGCTGGGGATGGAGGATCTCGAGCGGGCCGAGCGGATCTGGATCGGCAATTCCCTGCGCGGACTGATCCCGGTGACACTCGCGACAGGCGCGCATTGAACCGCAGGGCTCGCGGGCCGTCGCTGCAACGAAAAAGGCCCCGGGCGATTGCCCGGGGCCTTGTCGTCTTGCGTGATCCTGCGATTACTCGCGGTTGCCAAGCAGTTGCAGCAGGAACATGAACATGTTGATGAAGTCGAGATAGAGCTGCAGGGCGCCCATGATGGCGGCCTTGCCGAGCCACTCGCTGTCGCTATGCGCCGCGTGCTGCAGGTAGGTGTTCTTGATGTTCTGCGTGTCGTAGGCGGTCAGGCCGGCGAAGATCAGCACACCCAGGATCGAGATCGCGAAGTAGATCGCGGGCGATGCCAGGAAAATGTTGATGATCGAGGCGACCAGGATGCCGATCACGCCCATGATCAGGAACGAGCCCCAGCCGGAGATGTCCTTCTTGGTGGTGTAGCCCCAGAGCGACAGGCCCGCGAAGGCGATCGAGGTCACCAGGAAGACCTGCGCGATCGAGAAGCCGGTGAAGGCCACGAAGATCCAGCTCAGCGACAGGCCCATCACCGCCGCGAAGGCGTAGAAGAACAGCTGTGCGCCGGCGGCGGAGATCCGGTTGAGCGCCGCGCCGAAGGCGAAGGCCATGATCAGCGGGGCAAACATCACGATCCAACCGAGGATGTTCGGCTGCAGCGTTGCGGGGTCACGGAAGATGGCCAGCAGCTCCGGGCTGGTGCCAACGGCCCAGGCGACGGCAAAGGTCAGCAGCATCCCGATGGACATGGTCCCGTAGACCTTGTTCATGTGGGCGCGCAGACCCTCGTCAATCTGGGCCGCGCTCGCGCTTCCGGTGGCGGTCCGGATTGTTCTGTATTCAGCCATTCATGCCTCCAAGCTGTGTCTCAGGTATCGAGATGGAATTATTGTCTCCGATATTGGCAGAGCGGGGCGGCATTTCAAGATGGAAGGCGCCGGAAAACCGGCGCTTTCGATGCGTCTTTGGCACTGTCGAGGCGGCTCAACCGCGCCAATGGGCCGGGGCGTCCCATGGCTTGCGGCTGGCCTCGTGCAGCGCATCGGTGCGGCTGATCCCCATGTCGCGCAGCGCAGCGTCATCGAGCGTGGCGAGGCGGCGGCGCTGGCGCCACACTGCCTGAAGGTCGAGAAGGCGGCGCAGGAGCGGGCGGCGGCGCCGGGAGGGCGGGCAGGCGGCGCGGGGCAGGGCGGTGTCACGGGGCATGATAGCCTCCTTCACGAAAAGTGATGAAAGATTAAGTATTCATATCGTCATGTGATTGGTATGCTGATGGGCGACCCATCTGTAAAACGAATATCCCTGATCCCTTCCATCACGAAATCCGATTCATGCGCAATCTCGACATCACCACCCTTCGTTCCTTCGTCACCGTTGCGGAGGCGGGGGGCGTGACCCGCGCCGCGGGCTTTCTCAACCTCACGCAATCGGCGGTCTCGATGCAGCTCAAGCGGCTGGAGGAGACGCTCGGCCTCGCGCTGCTCGACCGTTCGGGGCGCGGCGTCAGCCTGACGCCCGCCGGCGAGCAACTGCTGAAATACGCCCGCCGCATGGTCGAGCTGAACGACGAGATCTATGCCAGGCTCACCATGACCGACTGGGAGGGCGAGCTGGTGCTGGGCGTCCCGCATGACATCGTCTACCCGGTGATCCCGCGCGTGATGAAGAAGATGCAGCGCGATTTCCCGCGCGTGCGCCTGCAGCTCGTCAGCTCCTACACCGCCGCGCTCAAGGAGCAGTTCGCCCGCGGCGAGGTCGATGTCATCCTCACCACCGAGGCCGAGCCGGGTGACGGCGCCGAGGCGCTGCTCGAGGTGCCGCTGCGCTGGTATGGCGCGCCGGCCGGCACGGCGTGGAAGACGCGGCCCCTGCGCATCGCCTTCTCGCGCCGCTGCGGCTTCCGCCCGGTGGCGATCGCGCTGATGGAGCGCGAGGGGTTCGACTGGGAGCTGGCGGTGGATTCCGAGAGCGACCGCACCATCGAGGTTTCGGTCTCGGCCGATCTCGCGGTGACGCCGGTCCTCGAGGGCCATGCGCCGGCGCATTTCGAGCTGATCCCGCCCGGAGAGCTGCCGGAGCTCGGCCAGCAGAAGATCTGCCTCTACGCCTCGGTGGCGCGGCCGCAGATCGTCGAGCCGCTGCTAGATGCCCTGCGCGCCGAGTTCGGAACGCTGCGCGGTCGGCGTGAACTTGCCGCTGAATAGCGCGCCGCGCGTTGTTCTTGACAAATGTGGTGATTCGGATTGTTTCCCGCGCGCCCCGCGAAGATCGGGGCGGGCAGTGTGGTTGCAGTTTCAACTTTTTGAAAACTGTTAAGGCTCAATCACCTACGCGGATCACAACCTTTCCGGTGGACTTGCGATCGCGCAGCAAGCTCAGCCCCTCGGCGACCTGTTCCAATGGAAGCACGTGGCTGACATGCGGGCGAATCCTCTTCTGGTCGTACCAATCAAAGAGTTTTTCCAGCGATCCGGTCAGAATCTCGGGTTTGAAGGTCAGGTAGCCGCCCCAGTACAGGCCCATCACGGTCAGATTCTTCACCAGGAGGTGATTGGCCTTGATCTGAGGTACCTCTCCGCTTGCAAACCCGATGGTCAGAATTCGCGCCTCCGGCTTGCAGGAGCGGAAGGCGGCGTCAAACTGCGCGCCGCCCACGGCATCGTAAACGACATCCGACCCGCCAAGCGCGAGAACCGCCTCCCGGATGTCCTCGGTGCGGGCATCGATGAGGTGGTCCGCGCCGGCCCGCCGCGCCACCTCGAGCTTCTCCGGGCCGCGGGCGCAGGCGATGACAGTGGCCCCCATGAGCTTGCCGATCTCGACCGCCGTGAGCCCGACACCGCCCGCCGCGCCGAGCACCAAAAGGGTTTCTCCGGGCTGGAGGTGTGCCCGGTGGTCGAGCGCCAAGTGACTGGTTCCATACGCAATTTGGAAGGCGGCCGCGTCCTCGAAGCTCATGCTGTCGGGGATCTTGACGGCGCGCGCCGCATCGAAGACCCCGATCTCGGCGAGCCCGCCCTTGCCGCCGAATACGGCGACCCGATCGCCGGGGGCGAAGCCGCTCACACCGGCGCCGACGGTCTCGACCGTGCCGGCAACTTCCATCCCCAGGGTGAAGGGCACCGGTGGGGTATCCTGGTACTTCCCTTCAATCATCAGCAGATCGGCAAAGTTGAGCCCGCAGGCTCCGATCTTCACCCTGATCTGCCCTGACGCGCATTCAGGAATGCGTATATCCGTTAGGGTAGGTTGCTTTTCATGCGAGCTGAGAAGAAAAGATAGCATACGGGCCTCGTGGATCGTGGTCGTGAAGGTGACGGTGCTTTTGTTAATTTGTCAAATCTCGATCCGCCCCCATATGTGCTTAAGTGGTACGTGCATCTACAACCGTTAGGTGCACATAGTGGACTGTATTTACCGTATTGGGCGCATCGCGCTTGATCGGAGGGCCTGCGGCGATGTATTGTCTTGCAGGCTGGTAGAAGATCGCTGGGCTGCGTGTGTGTGCGTCCAGAGCCTGTCGCGCCCCCTGGCGCAGGAAGAATTAGTCGCCCCTGGTACGGGGTGTGGTAGAAGGAAACGCCAATGACGCATCCCGTGGACGTCCATGTGGGCAAACGCATCCGTCACCGCCGCTGGCTGGTGGGGATGACGCAACAGCAACTTGCCGAACAGGTCGGGATCAAGTTCCAGCAGATCCAGAAGTACGAGACCGGCGCCAACCGCGTCAGCGCCTCCCGCCTCTGGGATATCGCCGATGCGCTCGAAGTGCCGGTGAGCTTCTTCTTTGAAGGCATCGATGCTGAGCAGGAGGTCCCGGAAGAGGCCGCCGCGGCCGCCGCGATGCCCGCCGACATCCTCGGCGACAAGGAAGCACTGGACCTGGTGCGCTCCTACTACGCAATCCCCGAGAACCAGCGTCGTCGCTTGTTCGAACTGGCCCGCGTCCTGTCCGACGTGGCTTGAGCCTGCTTCGCCGCTGCGTTAGCTGATTTTCAGGAAAATCAGCGAGGTGGCGGCGATGGCCGATCTTTCCGAAAATCTGGCCGACGAGCTTTGGGAAACGGCGCATGCGCTGGCAGATGCCGCGCGTGCGGCGATCCTTCCGCATTTCCGGGCCCACGGGCTCGACGCGGAGAACAAGCAGGCCGAGGGGTTCGACCCAGTCACCGTGGCCGACCGCGCTGCCGAAGAGGCGATGCGCGGATTGCTCGCGGCGCGCCGGCCCGAGGATGGCATCCTCGGCGAAGAGCTCGGGACCACCACCGGCAGCAGCGGACTGACCTGGGTGCTTGATCCCATCGACGGCACCCGTGGCTTCCTCAGCGGCACCCCCACGTGGGGCGTGTTGATCGCGCTTTCGGACGAGACCGGCCCGAAGCTCGGCATCATCGACCAGCCCTATACCGGCGAGCGCTTCTGCGGCGGGCTGGGCCGTGCCGAGTGGAGCGGCCCCCTGGGCGCCTTCGATCTCTCGACCCGTCGCCCGCGCGGTCTCGACGAGGCGATCCTGTTCAGCACCTTCCCCGAAATCGGAACCGAGGCCGACCGCATCGCCTTCACCCGCGTGAAGGACCGCGCCCGGCTGACCCGCTACGGCATGGATTGCTATGCCTACGCGCTGCTCGCCGCCGGACAGATCGATCTGGTGATCGAGGCCGGGCTCTATCCCTACGACGTGCAGGCGCCGATCGCGGTGATCGAGGCCGCGGGAGGGGTGGTGACCAATTGGGAGGGCGGCCCGGCGCATCAGGGCGGCCGGGTGCTGGCCGCGGCCAATGCCGAGCTGCACGCCGAGGCGCTGGCGCTGCTAAAGGGCTGAGGGGGCGTCAGGCCACACTCGGCGCGGGAGTTGCGGCTCACGCAAGGTCTGTCTTTCAATCCCGAAGCGAACCGGCCAGTCTTCCGCCGAACCGACGGAAAGCTGCGCCATGCCCGAAACCCTGATCCGCAACGCCCATAGCGTGCTCACCATGGATGACGCCGGCAGCGAGTTCGCTGGCGGCGATGTGCTGATCCGCGACGGTGTGATCGCGGAGATCGGCGACGGTCTCAGCACCAGCGGGGAGGTGGTCGACGCCTCGGACTGCGTGGTGACGCCCGGGCTGGTGAACACCCATCACCACCTCTACCAGACCCTGACCCGCGCGGTGCCCGGCGGGCAGGACGCTCTGCTCTTCGGCTGGCTCAAGACGCTCTACCCGATCTGGGCGCGCTTCGGCCCCGAGGAGATGCGCATCTCGGCCCTGACCGGGCTCGCCGAGCTGGCGCTATCGGGCTGCACCCTGACCTCCGATCACCTCTATCTCTATCCTAACGGCGCGCGGCTCGACGATACCATCGATGCCGCCACCGAGATCGGGCTGCGCTTCCATGCCACCCGCGGCGCCATGAGCATCGGCGAGAGCGAGGGCGGGCTGCCCCCCGATGCGCTGGTCGAGCGAGAGGAGGCCATTCTCGAGGATTGCATCCGCGTCATCGACGCCTTCCACGATCCGCGCGAGGGCGCGATGGTGCGCGTGGGCGTGGCGCCGTGTTCGCCCTTCTCGGTGAGCCGCGAGCTGATGCGCGATGCCGCGCTGCTGGCCCGCGACAAGGGCGTGATGCTGCACACCCACCTCGCCGAAAATGATGAGGACATTGCCTACTCGCTGGCAAATTTCGGCTGTCGCCCCGGCCAATATGCGGAGGAGCTGGGCTGGACGGGCCCCGATGTCTGGCATGCGCATTGCGTGAAGCTCGACGGGCAGGAGATTGATCTCTTTGCGAAATCCCGCACCGGGGTCGCGCATTGCCCGTGCTCGAACTGCCGGCTCGGCTCCGGCATCGCGCCGATCCGCGAGATGGTCGATGCCGGGGTTTCCGTGGGGCTCGGGGTTGACGGATCGGCCAGCAACGACACATCTAATCTTGTGGTTGAGGCGCGTCAGGCAATGCTGCTTCAGCGTGTTTCGCGCGGAGCCGATGCGATGAGCGCCCGCGAGGCACTGCGGCTGGCGACGCGCGGCGGGGCCGAGGTGCTGGGCCGTCACGATTGCGGCCAGATCGCCCCGGGGAAGCGGGCGGACCTCGCACTCTGGGACGTCCGTGGCATCGACAGCGCCGGCAGTTGGGACAAGGCGGCGCTGTTGCTGGCGGGGCCGCAGCGGGTCCGGCACCTGTTCGTCGAGGGGCGGCAGGTGGTGCGCGACGGACACCTGACCACGATCGATCTGGGCGCCACGGTGGCGCGGCAGGAAGCATTGGCACACCGTCTGGCCGAAGGGGTTTGAACGGGACGGTAACAAAGATCCGGCAAGGATCATGACGACAGACGAATGGGAACGAGCATGAAACATCTGATTTGCGCGGCGGCTCTGCTGCTCATGGCGGGCTGCACCAGCCAACCAGCCAACATCACAAGCCGGAACGCACCGTCGACTCCAGCGCTCAGCAGTGCGGCGGAGCCCGCGGCGATGGCCCAGGTGCCATCGCTGAACGAGTATCGCGCCGCCAACGGGCTGCGGCCGCTGTCGCGCTCGTCGAAGCTGCAGGCGGCGGCCGAGGCCCATGCGCGCGACATGCAGCGCATGAACCTGATGACCCATACCGGCTCGGATGGCGGCTCGATGACCGACCGGCTCGACCGCGCCGGCTATCGCTACCGCGCGGCCGCCGAGAACGTGGCGCAGACCCGTCAGGGGCCTGAGAACGCTATGCGCCTCTGGATCAACTCCGCCGGCCACCGCCGCAACATGCTCAAGACCAACGTCACCCAGTATGGTCTTGCGCGGGCAGGCAATTTCTACGCGATGGTGCTGGCCGCGCCGCGCTGAGACGGGCCGGCGGCGTGCCGCCGCTTGTGAAAGGACAGAATGGCCAGCGGGTGGCCCACGGGCTATTTGTCACCAATGGGCGCATCCGTTCCGGGTGCGCCGTGTGACAGGAGCCCCGCATGCCCCCCATGACCGCCATCGCGCGCCTTCTTCTTCTCGTGCCGCTGGTCGCCTGTGTCGAGATCGACGTGCGTGACGCTTCTCCGGCAGGGTCCGTCACGGCTGTGCGGAGCACGGGGGCGGCTCCGGGCGTGCGCGCCGGCGAAAACGCACCGACCCAGACCGTTTTCAGCGATCGTGGCTGCCCGGCGGGCAGCGGCATGAGCGCGGATCAGGGCTTTGCCGCCTATCGCGCGGGCAGGGGGCTTCCGGCCCTGCGCCGCTCGCAGGCGCTGGCCTCGGCCGCTTCTTCGCATGCCCGGGATGTGGCACGCCTGCAGACCGTCACCCATGTGGGCTCGGATGGCAGCAAGGTCGGGCAGCGGGTGACGGCGGCGGGCTACCGCTTCCGCCATGTGCATGAGAATGTCGGCTGGACGCCATGCGGGTTCGACTTCGTGCTGCAAAGCTGGACCGGATCGCCTTCGCACCTGAAGACAATGATCCGCACCGATGTGACCGATTACGGCATCGGGCGGTCTGGCGACTACTGGGTGCTGATCACCGCCCGGCCGAAATAGGGGCTCGGCGCTTCCGGCCGGCCACCCAGGTCGAGGCGATGGCGCGGTCATCGCCCATCATGATGGTCGGAAACAGCGCCTCCCAGATATCGCTGGCCTGCGCCACGCGCTGCGCGATGGCCGGCGTCGAGGCAAGGTCGAGCACGATGAAATCCGCCTCCATGCCGGGAGCAAGATTGCCGATGCGATCCGCCACATGCAGCGCCCGCGCCGAGCCCTGCGTCGCCAGCCAGAGTAGCTCCGACGCGTGCAGCGGGCGGTGGCGCAGCTGGCCGATCTCGTAGGCCGCCGCCATCGTGCGCAGCATGGAAAACGACGATCCGCCGCCGGTGTCTGTGGCGAGCCCGACGATCTGGCCCTCCTTCGTCAGCCCGTCCATGTCGAAGAGTCCCGAGCCGATGAAGGTGTTGGAGGTCGGGCAGTGGATCAGCGAGGCGCCCACCTCGCACAACCGGTCGCGCTCGCGCGGCTCGAGATGGATGGCGTGGCCATAAAGCCCGCCGGCGCCGAGCAGGCCATGGGCCTCGTAGGTGTCGAGATAGTCGCGCGCCGAAGGGTAGAGCGACTTGACCCAGGCGATCTCGTCGGTCTGCTCGCTCAGATGGGTCTGCATCAGGCAGTCCGGGTGCTCGCCCCAGAGCGCCCCCAGCGCCTCGAGCTGTGCCACGGTCGAGGTCGGCGAGAAACGGGGCGTGATGACGTAGGAGGCGCGGCCGGTGCCGTGCCAGCGGTTCAGCAGGGCCTTGCTGTCGTCATAGGCCGATTGCGCGGTGTCGCGCAGGCCTTCGGGGGCGGTGTCGCGGTCCATGCAGGTCTTGCCGGCAAAGACCCGCATCCCGCGCGCCTCCGCCGCCTCGAAGATCGCATCCACCGAAGCGGGATGAATGGTGCAATAGGTGCAGACCGAGGTGGTGCCGTGATCGAGCAGCAGGTCGAGATAGCGCCCCGCCACAGCGCGGGCATGCGCCGGATCGGCAAAGCGCATCTCCTCGGGGAAGGTGTAGTGGTTGAGCCAGTCGATCAGCCGCTTGCCCCAGCTCGCGATCATGCCGGTCTGCGGGTAATGCGCGTGGGCATCGACAAAGCCCGGCAGGATCAGCCCGTCGCCATGGTCGACCAGCTGCGCCCCGGGATGCGCCGCACGCATCGCGTCGGACGGGCCCACAGCGAGAATCCGGTCGTCCTCGACCACCAGCGCGCCGTGGCGCTCGTGCCAGACGGCGTCATGGCCCTCGTCGAAGGGCGAGCCGTCAAAGCTCAGGACCTGTCCAAGATGAAGCGTCGCCATGGTCTCTCCGATGCAAACCCGCCGCAACATGACGGCATGGGCTCCGAAGCGCAATGTGCCCTGTTGCTTGCCGTCGCGATCCCCTAATCTGCGGCGAAACGGCAGGCAGCGGAGCAGCGATGACCCAGGAACCGGAACAGGCCGTCGAGGAACAGGACGCGCGCGATGACGATGACGCCTATGCGCTGAGGCCGAAGAACGTCACGGCGATTCTCTACGCCGTCGATACCGACGACCGCGAGCAGCTGGTCGCGTTGCTAGAGCCGCTGCACCCGGCCGACATCGCCGACATGCTCGAGCAGATCAACGCCTTCGACCGGATGCGGCTGATCAAGCTCTACGGCAAGGAATTCGACGGCGACATCCTGTCGGAGCTCGACGAGTCGATCCGCGAAGAAGTGATCCGCACGCTGCACCCCGAGGTGCTGGCGGAAGCGGTGCGCGAGCTCGAATCCGATGACGTGGTCGACCTGCTCGAGGATCTCGACGAGGCCCAGCAGGAGGCCATCCTCGAGGTGCTGGAAGACAGCGACCGTGTCGCCGTCGAGCAATCGCTGACCTACCCGGAATATTCCGCCGGCCGCCTGATGCAGCGCGAGGTGGTGATGGCCCCCGAGCACTGGAACGTGGGCGAGGCGATCGACTACCTGCGCTCGACCGAGGACCTGCCCGAGCAGTTCTACCACATCGTGCTGGTCGACCCGAAGCTGCGCCCGATCGGCAATGTCGGGCTGGGCCGGCTGATGGCGTCGCGCCGCGAGGTGCTGCTGCGTTCGCTGATCTCCGAGACCTTCCACGTCTTCCCGGTGACCCGGCCGGAAGGCGAGGTCGCCTATGCCTTCAACCAGTATCACCTGATCTCGGCCCCCGTGGTCGACGAGAACGAGCGGCTGGTCGGTGTCATCACCATCGACGATGCCATGGCGGTGCTCGACGAGGAACACGAGGAAGACATCCTGCGCCTCGCCGGTGTCGGCGAGGAGAGCCGACTGTCGGACACCGTGCTCGAAACCACCAAGCAGCGCCTGCCATGGCTGGCGGTGAACCTGATGACGGCAATCCTGGCCAGCATCGTCATCGCCCAGTTCGAGGACGTGATCGCGCAGGTGGTGGCGCTGGCCGTGCTGATGCCGATCGTCGCCTCGATGGGCGGCAATGCCGGCACCCAGTCGCTGACCGTGGCGGTGCGGGCGCTGGCCACCAAGGACCTCACCGGCTCCAACGTCTGGCGCATCATCCGCCGCGAGGGCACGGTGGGTCTGGTCAACGGCGCGGCCTTCGCGCTGGTGATGGGGGTGCTGGAATATCTCTGGTTCGGCTCGGCGGTGCTGGGCATGGTGATCGCGGCGGCGATGGTGATCAACATGCTGGTGGCGGGGCTGGCGGGGATCATGATCCCGGTCGTGCTCGACCGGCTCAAGATCGACCCGGCGCTGGCCTCCGGCACCTTCGTGACCACGGTGACCGACGTGGTGGGCTTCTTCGCCTTCCTCGGCCTCGCCAGGGTGGTGCTGCTGTGAGCGAGGCGGCTCTGGCCGAGGCCAAGGCGGCGGCCCGCAAGGCCGCGTTCGCCCGGCGCAAGGCGGCCCATGCCGCCGATCCCGGCAGCGGGGCAGGGCGGCTGTCCGAGCTGCTGGCAGGCCATCGCGGCGTGCCTCTGGCGGGCTACCTGCCGATCCGCACCGAGATCGATCCGCGCGCCGCGATGGCCGAGGCCTCGGCCTATGGCCCGGTCTGCGTGCCGGTGATCGAGGGCGAGGGCCAGCCTCTGCGCTTCGCGCTCTGGGAGCCCGGGATGCCGCTGGTGCCGGGCCCGTTCGGCGCGATGATCCCCGAGGCGCCCGAGTTCGTCACCCCCGAGATTCTCATCGTGCCGCTGGTGGCCTTCACCCGCGCCGGCGCGCGGCTGGGCTATGGCGGCGGCTTCTACGACCGCACGCTGGAGGAGCTGCGCCGGCGGGGCGCGGCGCTGGCTGTCGGCTTTGCATATGCCGCGCAGGAGGCCGAGGCGCTGCCGCTCGATCCCTGCGACCAGCCGCTCGACCTGATCGTCACCGAAACCGAGATGATCTCTCCGATCTGACGGAACCGGCGCGGCGCCCGCGACGTTGACATGCCGAAGCCCGGGTCCGCCCGGGGGCGCTCCCGACGAAAGACCCGGGCGCCATCCCATGTTGACGACTAGGAGTGAGAGATATGCCGCAGAATTTTGTTCCCTTCCTGAGCGAAAACGCCCGCACCGAGATGATCGGAGTTCTCAATGATCGTCTGGCCGACACCATCGACCTGTCGCACGCGGTCAAGCAGGCGCACTGGAACCTCAAGGGCGTCGGGTTCATCGGCGTGCACGAGCTGCTCGACGATGTGACCGACCACCTTCGCGAAGGCTCCGACATGATGGCCGAGCGCGTGGCGATGATGGGCGGCCTCGCACAGGGCACGTCGCAGACCGTGGCCGAGAAGAGCTCGCTCGAGCCCTATCCCACCGAGCTGGTGACCGTCGAGGACCACGTCCAGGCGCTGGTGAGCCGCTTCAACGATTATACCGTCAAACTGCGCCAGTCGATGGAAGCCGCCGACGAGGCCGGCGACGAAGACACTGCCGATCTGTTGACCGAAGTGAGCCGCACCGCCGAAAAGGACGCCTGGTTCATCGGTTCCAACAGCGCCAAGGCCGCCTGACGCGGCACGCGCACAGCTCCGTCCAAGACCGTCAGGGCGCCCCCATCTCGGGGCGCCCTTGTCACGTCTCGGCTCCGCTTCGTGCCGAAGCCGATCGACCCGCTCCAGACCCGTTCGAGATCGCCCCGTCCGCGCCTCGCTCCGGAAAACAGGGCGCAAAGCTCGACGCCCGCACCACGCCCGGGTCTTCTCTGGTTCAGAAATACCTCGGGGGAGTCGCAGCTCTGCTGCGGCGGGGGCAGCGCCCCCCACGCCACTTAAGGGTTCGGACCCGACCTCCGGCCGCTCAGAGAGCCCGCCAGCCGATATCGCGCCGGCAGAAGCCCTCGGGCCAATCGATCCCGTCGACCAGCGCATAGGCCCGCTCCGCCGCTTCGGCCAGCGTCGCCCCGCGCGCGGTGGCGTTCAGCACCCGTCCGCCGCTCGCCACCACCTTGCCGTCCTTTTCCGAGGTCCCGGCGTGGAACACCTGGTGGAAGCTGTCCTCGGCCAGCCCGTCCAGCCCGCCGATCACCGTGCCCTTCTCGTAGGAGCCGGGATAGCCTTCCGCCGCCAGCACCACGGTCATGGCGTGATCGTCGCCCCAGGTGACCTGCGCCTCCGCCAGCCGCCCTTCGGCGCAAGCCTGGATCAGGTCGAGCGCCTGCGCGCCCAGCCGCATCATCAGCACCTGGCATTCCGGGTCGCCGAAGCGGACGTTGTATTCCACCAGCCGGGGCTGGCCGTTCTCGATCATCAGCCCGGCATAGAGCACCCCGGAATAGGGCGTGCCGCGCCGTGCCATCTCGCGCATGGTGGGCCTGACGATCTCCTCGAGCGCCTTTTCCGCCACCGCGTCCGAGAGCACCGGGGCCGGGGAGTAGGCGCCCATGCCGCCGGTGTTCGGACCGGTATCGCCTTCGCCGACGCGCTTGTGGTCCTGCGCGGTGCCGATCGGCAGCACGTCCTCGCCATCGACCAGCAGGAAGAAGCTGGCCTCCTCGCCGGTCATGAATTCCTCGATCACCACCTCGGCGCCGGCGCCCCCGAAGGCGCCGCCGAACATGTCGTCGATGGCGGCCTCGGCCTGGGCCACGGTCTCGGCGATGATCACGCCCTTGCCGGCGGCCAGACCGTCGGCCTTGACCACGATCGGCGCGCCCTGGTCGCGCACATAGGCCTTGGCGGCCTCGGCATCGGTGAAGTGCCCGTAGGCGGCGGTGGGCGCCTTGGCAGCGTCGCAGATCTCCTTGGTGAAGCTCTTCGAGGCTTCAAGCTCGGCGGCTGCTTTAGACGGCCCGAAGACCGGGAAACCGGCGTCGCGCAGCGCATCGGCGACGCCCGCGGCGAGCGGCGCCTCGGGGCCGATGATCACCAGATCGATGGCGTTCTCGCCGGAGAACTCGACCACCGCGCCGCCATCCTCGATGTCGAGCGAGGCGCACTCGGCGATCTGCGCGATGCCGGCATTTCCGGGCGCCACGATGAGCTTGTCGCATTTGGGGTTCTGCATCACCGCCCAGGCCAGCGCGTGCTCGCGTCCGCCGCCACCGAGAATGAGAATGTTCATGTCCGAAACCCCTTCCGCTTGGTCCTGCGCCGTCCTAGCGAGGCGACTGCGAGCGCGCAAGACGCGGCAGCGCCGCGCGCGCCACCAAACCGCCCCTCGCGGGCACGAAATCCCGCCCGCAGGGCATTTTCTTCCCCGCGCCGCGCCGCTACTCTGCGCGCCATGGATCTTCTCGACGACGACACCGGCAACACCCCCGAATTCTCCGTCTCCGAGCTTTCGGGTGCGGTCAAGCGCGTGATCGAGGGCGAGTTCGCCCATGTCCGCGTCAAGGGCGAGGTCGGCCGGGTGTCGCGGCCGCGCTCCGGCCACATCTATCTCGATCTCAAGGATGACCGTTCGGTGATCTCCGGCGTGGTCTGGAAAGGCGTCTCCGCCCGGCTAGAGACCCAGCCCGAGGAGGGTATGGAGGTGATCGCCACCGGCCGCCTGACTACCTTCCCCGGCCAGTCCAAGTACCAGATCGTCATCGAGGATATCCGCCCGGCCGGGCTCGGCGCGCTGATGGCGATGCTCGAGAAGCGCAAGGCGCAGCTCGCCGCCGAGGGGCTGTTCGACCCGAGCCGCAAGCAGAAGCTGCCCTACCTGCCGGAGATCATCGGTGTGGTGACCTCGCCCTCGGGCGCGGTGATCCGCGACATCCTGCACCGCCTGCGCGACCGTTTCCCGCGCAAGGTGCTGATCTGGCCGGTGGCGGTGCAGGGCAAGGCCTGCGCCCCCGAGGTCGCCCGCGCCATCGAGGGCTTCAACGCGCTGACCCCGGGCGGCGCGCTGCCGCGCCCCGACCTGCTGATCGTCGCCCGCGGCGGCGGCTCGGTGGAGGATCTGTGGGGCTTCAACGAGGAGATCGTGGCCCGCGCTGCCGCGGCCTCGCAGATCCCGCTGATCTCCGCCGTCGGCCACGAGACCGACACTACGCTGATCGACTACGTCTCCGACCAGCGCGCGCCGACCCCCACCGCCGCCGCCGAGATCGCCGTGCCCGTCCGCATGGAGCTGCTCGGCTGGACCGGCGAGGCCGGTGCCCGCATGACCCGCGCCATGGGCCAGCGCATCGAGCTGCGCGGCCAGCGCCTGCGCGACCTGTCGCGCGCGCTTCCCAGGGCCGAAACCCTGCTCGACCAGCCCC
This sequence comes from Salipiger bermudensis, assembly GCF_019801965.1. Lineage (GTDB taxonomy): Bacteria > Pseudomonadota > Alphaproteobacteria > Rhodobacterales > Rhodobacteraceae > Salipiger > Salipiger bermudensis_A. Next base: position 297,475 of record NZ_JAHVIA010000005.1, on the reverse strand, counting down.
GCCAGCGGCTCGACCTGCTGGGCGAGCGCCTGCCGCGCGGCCTCATTCGCGGCACCGAACAGCGCCGCGTCGCCCTGTCCGACGCTGCCGGCGCCCTGCGCCCCTCGCTGCTGTCGCGGGTCATCGCCCATGGCCGCGAATCCCTCGGCCGCCGCACCGACCGCCTGTCCCTGCGCCCGATCGAGCGCGAGATCCGGCAGGGTCGCGAGCGCCTCGACACGATGACCCGCCGCCTCGACGAGGCCGGCCAGCGTCGCCTCGAGACCCCTCGCGGCACCCTCGACGGGCTCAGCCGCCTGCTCGAGACGCTGAGCTACAAGGGCACCCTGTCACGCGGCTACGCGGTGGTGCGCAGCGGCGAGGGGGCCATCCTAACCCGCAAGGCCGCCGCTGAATCCGCCGCCGCCCTCGAGATCGAGTTCTCCGATGGCCGCCTGCCGCTCGGAGCCGCCGCCGCGGGCACCCCGCCGGCGCCCACTCCAAGGCCTGCCGCGCCGCGCCAGAAGCGCAAGCCCGCCGCCGACAAGCCCGAACAAGGCAGCCTGTTCTAAGCGCATCACGCCCCAGCCAACAGCGCCACGCGCCTCGGCCTCTCGCCGCGCGCCTGTCTTCTCTGGTTCAAAAATACCTCGGGGGAGTCGCAGCTCCGCTGCGGCGGGGGCAGCGCCCCCAATGCCTCCTCACCAGCCCCTCGAAACGCTCAAGAGCCGCGCTGTCGCGCTCAGACCCCGACCTCCGGACCGAGGCACATCATCGGCGCATCGTCCTGCCGCGCCTCGTAAAGCACGGTATTCGCGGGATCGTTCTCGAACACCGCCCGTAGCCCCGAGCCCTCGCGAAAGAAGCTCCAGCATTGCGGTTGCGGATCGTCGTCATAAACGAAGCAGATCAGCCCGGCATCCTCGTACCAGCTGCCATCCTTGCAGTCGCCATCGAGGAAGGACCAGCGCACCTGCCGGTCGGGCAGGTATTCCTCGACCCCGTAGGCGCTGCCACCGAGCCCGAAATAGAGCGTCTTGCCGGTGGTGTAGCGCTCGAACTCCGCCCCGGACATCGGCTCGGCGGCGAGGCCCGGCAGGGGCAGGCAGGTGAGGAGAAGAACGAGCAGGCGCATGGTGCGAGCCTGCCAGAGCTTGGCTGCGGGCGGAAGGGGGCGCGGTCGTATCGGCCGCGGGCTGGTGAAAAATGTGCCGTCCGCCGCGCATCCCGGCCGGCATCTGGGCCATGGGCGCTCGGGCGTGGCCGCGCAAAGCCCCGACCCGCACTGTCGCATCCTGCCGCCGACGACCTGTCGAACACCGCGCAAGCGCCACGCTCACCTGCCATGCCCTTGCGCGTTGGCAGGAGACTCGGTCCCCGCGCGGCCCGGCCAGGCCCGCGGTGCTAGGGATCCCTGAGCCAGGCCCGGGCCCGGGGATCCATCAGGCGGCGCCAGAGCGGAGGTGCAAGTGCCAGCACCGCCATCACCGGCACGGAATGCGGCAGGAGGGGCATCGCCCCGCGATCGATCTCCAGACCGGGATAGGGCCGGGCGGGGCGGGCGTGATGGTCGGAATGCCGCGGCGCGTTCAGCATCAGCGCGGAGGAGGCCGGCATCGGCGCGTTCCAGCTGTGCTCCGGCCCCACCGGGGCCGGTCGGCCGTCGCGCGTCTGTGCCCGGCGCAGCCCGTAATGCTGCACGTAGTCCGAGAGCAGCAGCTGGCCCTGCGCGTAGGCGCAGAGGCCGAGCAGCGCCAAAACCCCTGCACCTCCGGCAAGGGCGGCGGCGATGGCCAGCGACAGCGCGGCCCCGAGCCCGTACAACAGGTAGGGGTGGAGGCCCCGTCGCGCGCTCGCGCGGCGGCGCAGCGCGGTCTCGGCCTGCCAGCCCTTGCGGAAGCTGCCGATCCAGGCGCGCGGCGCGAAGCGGTAGTAGCTCTGGCCCAGCGGCGCCGAGTTGGGATCGGCGTCGGTGGCGGCGTGCACGTGATGGACCCGAAGATGGGCCGAGACATGGTGCCCGAAGAGCAGCGAGCAATAGACCGCGACCCCGAGCCGGCGCAGCCGGCGGTCGCCACGGTGGATCAGCTCGTGGGCATTGGCGTTGCTGACCTGCCCGAGAAACAGCGACAGCGCGAAAAACAGCGCCACGCGGCCCGTGATGTCATGCCCGCCGCCGCCGGCAATCGCCCAGGCCCCTCCATAGAGCAGCGGGAAATGCAGCAGCCCGAGCGCCAGCGCCAGCCCGTCGCCGGCGGGAAATTCTTCGCCCGGACAATCCGGGGCGGCGAGTGCTGCGAGCCTGTCGAGCAGGAAGACCCCGAGCGTGATCGCGAGCAGGGCGACCAGCGCAAGCAGGTCGGCCCGGGCCCCGCCGGTGACGATGGCCGCGCCCAGAAGCGCCGCCAATCCAAGGGTCGCGATCGCGAAACGCGCCATGCCCGGTCTTTCCTTCTGCCTGGTCCGGCCCTGATCGACCGGTCGAGCGCCCTCCGGGGCCCGTCGGTCCCAAGGCACGACGCCCGCGCGGCCTGCTGCCGTGCTTGGCTTCCGGACACGCGCCGGTCAACTCACACTTTTCACCGCCTCTAAGGCGTATTACTTGGGGAGCAGGTACAAAAGGGGTCCGTCACATGTCCTTCTTCGGCAAGCTCAAGAGCAAGCTGTTCAAATCGTCCTCGAAGCTCGAGGAAGGGCTCGACGCCATCGTGCAGGAGGGCGGCTCGGAAGACGCCCCCGAGCCCGCCGCTCCCGAGCCCGCCGCGCCGGCGCCCGAACCGGCCGCGCCTCCGGCCCCGGCCCCGGCGGATGTGCCGCCGCCGCCGACCGAGACCCCCGAGCCGCCGGTCGAGACGCCGCCCGCCGCGCCCGAGGAGGCGCCGTCCAAGGCGCCCGAGGAGGCCCCCGCGCCGCAGGATCCCGCCCCGGTGCCGCGTCCGGCACCGGCGCAGACGCCTGCGCCGGGCCCCGACGCGACGCCGCCCGCCGATCCGATCCCGGCGCCGCCCGCCGAGATCCCCGCCGCGCCGCCGCTCGAGATGCCCGCGCCGCTCGATCCGACGCCGGTGGCACCGCCGCAGGAGACCCCGACAGGCGCCAGGCCCGGCCTGCTGGGCCGGCTCTTCGGCCGCGAGGCGCCGAGCGCGCCGGTGGTGCGCCGGGTGCTCGATGACGACATGCTCGAAAGCCTCGAGGAACTGCTGATCGCCTCCGACATGGGCGTCGACACCGCGCTGCGGGTCTCGGCCAACATCGCCGAGGGGCGCTTCGGCAAGCGCGTCTCGACGCAGGAGATCAAGGCCGCGCTGGCCTCCGAGGTGGCGCGCATCATGGAGCCAGTGGCCAAGCCGCTGCCGCTCTACGCCAAGACGCCGCAGGTGGTTCTGGTGGTCGGGGTGAACGGCTCCGGCAAGACCACCACCATCGGCAAGCTGGCCTCGCAGTTCCGCGCCGCCGGAAAATCGGTGGTGATCGCCGCGGGCGATACCTTCCGCGCCGCCGCGGTCGAACAGCTTCAGGTCTGGGGTGAGCGCGCCGGCGTGCCGGTGCTGACCGCGCCCGAGGGCTCGGACCCTGCGAGCCTCGCCTTCGACGCGATGACCAAGGCGCAGGCCGAGGGCGCGGACCTGCTGATGATCGACACCGCCGGTCGGCTGCAGAACCGTCAGGACCTGATGGAGGAGCTGGCCAAGATCGTCCGGGTGATCCGCAAGAAGGATCCCGACGCGCCGCACAACACGCTTCTGGTGCTCGACGCCACCACGGGTCAGAACGCGCTGACGCAGGTCGAGATCTTCCGGCAGGTGGCGGATGTTTCGGGGCTGGTGATGACCAAGCTCGACGGCACCGCCAAGGGCGGCGTGCTGGTGGCGCTGGCAGACAAGTTCGGGCTGCCGATCCACGCCATCGGGGTTGGCGAGCAGATCGACGATCTGGCGCCGTTCGATCCCGAGGAGTTCGCCGCGGCGCTCACCGGGCTCGACCAGGGCTGAGCGCCGCGCCCCGAACGGGGGAGCCGCATCGCAAGCCACGCGATGAGCGTGTGAGATGTTTCGCACACCACGAGACTCGCGGTTGAGGTGTTCCGCTCGCGGCGTCACGACCCGGTGAGGGCGCGCGCTACGCCACGAGCGATTGAGCTGTACCGCGCGCCAAGCCGTGATCGGGTGAGCGCGCGCGGCTCACTCGTCGCGCGCCTGGTCGGGCCAGGCCCAGTTCTCGAAGGCGCGCACGATGGTGAGCACCACCACCACGATCAGCGTCGCCATCGCCGCGAGCGGCATCTGGCCCGCGCCGCAACCAAGCCCCACCGCGCCGGCGAGCCAGAGCGACGCGCCGGTGGTGGTGTTGCGCACCTTGCCGCCGCTGGTGAAGATGATCCCGGCAGCGAGGAAGGCGACCCCCGCCGTCACCGCCTCGATCATCCGCAGCGGATCGTTGCGCTGCTCGTCGCCACCGAATTCCATCGCCGCGAGCTCGCGCCCGAGGATGACGAAGAGGCAGGCCGCCACCGAGACGAGGATATGGGTGCGCAGCCCCGCCGGCTTGCCGCGCCGCTCGCGCTCGAAGCCGATGCAGGCGGCCAGCACGATCGCGGCGACCAGCCGCGCGAAGGCGACCGAGGGCGGCACCGCCGAGAAGGTGCCGGTGAATTCATCGATGATTTGCTCGAACATGTCCCCTCCGCTGTTGATCTGGGCACAACCCGGCGTGATCGCGGCGGGTTCCCCCGCGCTTGCCATTGAGACCGCGCCCGCCAGCGGCTATCTCTGCGGCAACATCACGGAGGCCGCATGAGCGCGAAACAGATCAACCCCTTCCTGAAATCGGCGCTCGAGATCGGCCCGATCCTCATTTTCTTCGCGGCCTACCTGCTGCTGAAGGACCGGGTCTTCACCATCGGCGGCACCGAGTATCAGGGCTTCATCCTCGTCACCGCCGGGTTCATCCCGCTGATGCTGGTCTGCACCGCCTTGCTCTGGAAGCTCACCGGCCACCTGAGCCCGATGCAGATCGTCACCGCCGTGCTGATCGTGGTCTTCGGCGGGCTCTCGGTCTGGCTCAACGACGAGCGCTTCTTCAAGATGAAGCCGACGCTGATCTACCTGCTCTTCGGCACCGCGCTCGGCATCGGCCTGCTGCGCGGCGAGAGCTACCTGCGCAAGGTGATGGAAGGTCTGATGCCGCTGCGCGAAGAGGGCTGGATGATCCTGACCAAGCGCGTCACCGCGCTGTTCTTCGGGCTGGCGGTTCTCAACGAGGCGATCTGGCGGACCATGAGCACCGAGACATGGGTCTATTTCAAGACCTTCGGCCTCACCGCCGCGGTGTTCCTGTTCTTCATGACGCAAGGCAGCCTGTTCAAGCGCTACGGTCTGGAGCAGGAAGGTAAATAGCCCGCCCTCATCCCGCAGACGCAAAACGGGGCCGGCAGTCTTGCCGGCCCCGTTTCGATTCAGACGGTGGTGTCGCGTGAGACGAGGCGCCTCAGACCTTGCCGCGGGCGCTCGCCATGATGCAGACCAGCGTCACCAGCGCCGCCGCCAGCAGGTAATAGCCGACATAGGCCAGCCCGTAGGTGCTCTGCAGCCAGGTCGCGACATAGGGCGCGAGCGAGGCGCCGACGATGCCGGCGAAGTTGAAGGTGATCGACGAGCCGGTATAGCGCACCCGGGTCGGGAAGGGGGCGGCCAGCGCGGTGCCGATCAGACCGTAGGTCAGACCCATCAGCGCCATCGCCAGCGTCACGAAGCCGAGGATGCGGGCCTCGCTCTCGACCATCAGCACCGGCACGAGGAACGAGAAGGCGGCGATCGCCAGCGTGGTGCCGATCAGCACCTGACGGCGGCCCAACCGCTCGGCGGTGAGGCCGGCCACCGGGATGAACAGGCCGAAGACCACCGCGCCCCAGATCTGGATCGCCAGCGCGTCTGTGAACGGGATCTGCACCACCTTGACGTTGTAGCTCAGCAGGTAGGCAGTGCTGAGATAGAACAGCACGAAGGTCGCCAGCGCCACGAAGGTGCCGAGCACGATGGAGATCTTGTGGTTGGCAAACAGCTCGAACACCGGAACCGCGACGCGCTCTTCATTGTCGATGGCCTTCTGGAAATCCGGCGTCTCGGTGATCGAGAGCCGCACCCAGAGACCGACGATGATCAGCGCGATGGAGGCGAGGAACGGGATCCGCCAGCCCCAGCTCAGCAGCGTCTCTTCCGGCATGAACTGCAGCAGCAGCCAGAACAGGCCCGACGACAGGAACAGGCCCACTGGCGCGCCGAGCTGCGGGAACATGCCGTACCAGTTCTTTTTGCCCTCGGGGGCGTTCTCGGTCGCCATCAGCACCGCGCCGCCCCATTCGCCGCCCAGGCCGAAGCCCTGACCGAAGCGGCAGAGCGCCAGCAGCGCCGGCGCCACCACGCCGATCTGCGCATAGGTCGGCAGCAGGCCGATCACCACGGTCGAGATGCCCATGGTCAGCAGTGCTGCCACCAGAGTCGCCTTGCGCCCGATGCGGTCGCCGAAATGGCCGAACACGATGGCGCCCAGCGGACGGGCGAAGAAGGCGATGGAGAAGGTCGCGAAAGAGGCCAGCAGCGCGGTGGTCGGGTCGCTGTTGGGGAAGAACAGCGCCGGGAAGACCAGGACAGCCGCCGTGGCATATACATAAAAATCAAAGAACTCGATGGTTGTCCCGACGAGGCTCGCAAGCAGAACCTTGGCGGGAGAGTTGAGCGCCGGCTGGCCCGATTGGGTCGCCGTTTCAAAATCGGCGGTGCTGTCAGTCATTTTCTTTCTTTTCCGTTCGCGTCCGGGACACTTTTCTTTTGGGCCTTCCCGTTAACGCGAACACCAGCGAGTGTTAACGCTCGCGCCCTTGTTGATTTGGCAGCCCCGCCATGTGCCTGCTGCATTGCAGCGGGGGCCGCTGGCCCAAGAAACCCGTATACAAACGGGTCCGGGTGCGTTAGAGCAGCGCGTTCCTGACGCGATGCGCCCTTCTTGAGTCGGCCCGTTCCGCGTCCCACTTCCTCGCAGATCGGCCTCCCCAATGATCCAGACCCTTTCCGATGCGCTCGCAGAGCGTGGCTATGACACGTTGACCCCCGTTCAGGAGGCGGTCACCAATCCCGACCTCAAGGACTCCGACCTGCTGGTTTCGGCCCAGACCGGCTCCGGCAAGACCGTGGGCTTCGGCCTCGCCATCGCGCCGACCCTGCTCGACGAGGCCGGCATGCTGGGCGATGCGAGCCTGCCGCTGGCGCTGATCGTGGCGCCCACGCGCGAGCTGGCCTTCCAGGTTAAGCGCGAGCTCGAATGGCTCTACGCCAAGGCCGGCGCCCGCGTCGTCTCCTGCGTCGGCGGCATGGACATGCGCGACGAGCGCCGGGCGCTCGAGCGCGGCGCCCATATCGTCGTCGGCACCCCCGGCCGCCTGGTCGACCACATCCAGCGCGGCTCCTTCGACATGAGCGCGCTGCGCGCCATCGTGCTCGACGAGGCCGACGAAATGCTCGACCTCGGCTTCCGCGAGGACCTCGAGTTCATGCTCGGCGAGGCCCCGGAAGACCGCCGCACGCTGCTGTTCTCGGCCACCGTGCCGCCGATGATCGCGACGCTGGCGCAGCACTACCAGCGCGACGCGGTCCGCGTCACCACGATCTCCGAGCGCAGCCAGCACGCCGACATCACCTACCAGGCGCTGCGCGTCGCCCAGCACGATGCCGAGAACGCCATCATCAACATGCTGCGCTACCACGATGCGCAGAACGCCATCGTCTTCGCCAATACCCGCGCCACGGTGAACCGTCTGACCGCGCGCTTCAGCAACCGCGGCTTCGCCGTGGTTTGCCTTTCTGGCGAGCTGAGCCAGTCCGAGCGCAGCCACGCGCTGCAGGCGATGCGCGACGGCCGCGCCAAGGTCTGCGTCGCCACCGATGTCGCCGCGCGCGGCATCGACCTGCCCAACCTCGAGCTGGTGATCCATGCCGAGCTGCCGTCGAACACCGAAGGCCTGCTGCACCGCTCGGGCCGCACCGGCCGCGCCGGTCGCAAGGGCATCTCGGCGCTGGTGGTGCCGCCGAAACTCACCAAGAAGGCAGAGCGCCTGCTGAAATGGGCCAAGGTCACCGCCGAGTGGATCGAGGCGCCGAGCGCCGAGGAAATCCTGCGCCGCGACGAGGAGCGGCTGCTGGCCGACCCGACCTGGTCCGAGGAGATCACCGAGGACGAGGCCGGCTTCGCCGCGCGCCTGCTGGCCGAGCAATCGCCTGAGACCGTGGCCGCCGCCTATCTCCGCCTCTACCGCGACCGTCACTCGGCGCCCGAGGAGCTTTCCTCGCCCGATGCCCGCCCCGAGCGCCCCGAGCGCAAGGAACGCGCGGAGTTTGGCCCGAGTCGCTGGGTGGCCCTGTCGGTCGGTCGCGACGACCGCGCCGAGGCGCGCTGGCTGCTGCCGCTGCTCTGCCGCGGCGGCGGGCTCGACAAGGACGCCATCGGCGCCATCAGGGTGCAGGACAGCGAGACCTTCGTGGAGCTCTCCGAGCCGGTGGTCGATCGCTTCCTCGGCGGGCTCGGCGAGGGCGGTGTGCTCGAGGAGGGCGTGACCGTGCGCCCCGTCGAGGGTACGCCGGAATTTGCCAGCCGCCCGCCGCGCCGCGACGGCCCGCGTCCGGATGGTCCGCGCAACGACCGCCCGCGCAAGGACGGCCCGCGCAAGCCGCGCCCGGAGGGTCGTGGTGACGGTGATGCACCGGCGCGCAAGCGCCCTGATGGCGAGGCCTGGGGCGCCAAGGGCGGCTCCAGGGGCGACAAGCCGAAGGGCGATTTCAAGCGCGACGACCGGCCGCGTGGTGACAAGCCCAAGTTTGACAAGCCGCGTGGCGACAAGCCGTGGGGCGACAAGGCGCGCGGGGACCGTCCGAAGAGCGACAAGCCCTGGGGCGACAAGCCCCGCGGTGACGGCGGCAAGGACTGGAAGCCGAAGCGCGACAAGGATGGCGGCGGCAAGCCCACGGGGAAACCCGGCGGCAAGCCGTTCAAGCCCAATCGTCCCGGCGAGGGCCGTGATGGCCCGTCCAAGGGCTTTGGCGGCAAGCCGGGCGCCCGCCCGGCGCGGCCGGCGCAGGGCGACAAGCCCAAGCGCCCCGCCAACGCTGCCGACACTTCGCAGCGCTTCGACCCGACCGGCCGCGCCTCCAAGGGCGCCCGCCCCGGCAAGCCGCGCCAGGGCGGCATGCAGCCGCCGAAGCGCGGCAAGTCCTGAGCGCGGCATGGCATGTGAATAGAGAAAGGGCCCCGTCCGGCTGGACGGGGCCCTTTTCCGTTTCCGGGATGGCGCGCGCGGTCAGGGCAGCAGGTGCAGCCAGACCCAGCTGGTGAAGATGCAGAGCCCGGTGGCCAGCAGTACCGACGAGGCGGCCACCCGCTTGGCACGGCCATACATGTTGGCGAATACGTAGGCGTTCACCCCGGGCGCCATCGCCCCGGTCATCACCGCCGAGCGCAGCGAGTCGGTCGACAGGCCGAAACCCTGGCCGAGCGCGAAGGTGATTGCCGGGTGCAGCGCCAGCGAGATCGCGCAGACATAGAGGATGGTGCGCAGGTCGCCCTCGGGACGATAGCGGAACAGCACACCCCCGAGCGCGAAGAGCGCCGCCGGCAGCGCCGTGCGGGTGATCATGTCGAGCGCCTGCATCACCGGGTCGGGCAGGGTGACGTTGCCGAGGTTGAAGGCGACGCCGATCATGATGCCGATCACCAGCCCGTTGCGGAACATCGCCCGGCCCACCGTAAGCGGCAGGCGGCGCAGCTCGGTGCCGCGGGCCCGGGCGATCTCCATCGCGGTGATGCCGAGCGCGTAGCAGAACGGCGAGTGCATGGCGATGATGGCGTAATTGCCGGCGAGCGCATCGGGCCCGTAGGCGCGTTCGGTGATCGGCAGGCCGAGCAGCAGCGAGTTGGAGAACAGGCAGGCGAAGCCGATGGCGACGGAATCCTCCCAGTCACGCCCGAAGATGTAGCGCGCGCCGAGCAGTCCGGCGGTGAAGCCGGCCGCGGCGCCTAGGTAGAAGGAGATCAGGATCGGCGGGGAGAAATTGGCGCCGAGATCGAGCTGCCAGATCGCGGTGAACAGCAGGCAGGGGATGGCGATGGTCTGGGTGAAGCCCATCAGCCCGTCGACGGCATTGTCGGGCAGCAGCCCGCGCCAGCTCGCCAGGTAGCCGGCGCCGATGACCAGGAAGACCGGCAGGATGATGTCGAAAAGCGCTTGCATGTCAGTGTGTCAGGAAGAGGTGTTGCGCCGCGCTGCGCGCGTCGCCGGGGGCGCGCCGGTTCGGCGTGGCGCTGCTGTCCGGGCGGCGGGAGGGGCGGATGGGGTGGGAGTGAGTATTTGGGACGTAGAGAAGATGTGGACGCGGCGTGGGGCGGGGGCGCTTGTCCTGCGGTGGGTGTGGGGAGGTGGCGCGGTTTGTCCGTCGGTGGGAGCGGTGGCGCGGTCGGGAGTGAGTATTTGGGACGTAGAGAAGGGCTGGACGCGGTGCGGGATGGCCGGGGGCGTCGAGGGGATCTTCTGGGGGCGGCGGATCGGCCTGGGCTCAGAGCGCATAGCGCAGGACCATGCCGTCATAGGCCGGGCGGATGTGGTCCGGGGTCTCGGCGGCGACGATGTCGTGGTCGAGATCGATATGCATGTTGGTGAGCACTGCCTCTTTCGGCCGTGCCTTGGCGATCCACTCCAGCGCCAGGTCGAGATGGGCATGGGTCGGGTGCGGGGTGCGACGCAGCGCGTCGAGGATCCAGCAATCGAGCCCCTGAAGATGCGCCCAGCTCGCCTCCGGGATGCGGATCACGTCGGGGAGGTAGGCGACATCGGCGATGCGGAAGCCGAGCGCATCGATGCTGCCGTGATCGACCTCGAACGGGGTCAACGTGATCGGGCCGCCGGCGCCCTGGATGGTGAACGGGCCGTCGCCGATCGTGTGCATCTCGAGGATCGGCGGGTAGGGGCTGCCCTCCGGTTGCACGAAGGCATAGCCGAAGCGCGAGAACAGCGCGTTCTGGGTGTCGCCATCGGCCCAGACCGGCAGCCGGTCGCGCCGGTTGAAGACGATCTGGCGCAGGTCGTCGAGCCCGTGCACGTGATCGGCGTGGCTATGGGTCCAGGCCACCGCGTCGAGATGGCCGATACCGGCGTCGAGCAGCTGCTGGCGCATGTCGGGGGTGGTGTCGATCAGCACCCGCGTGGTGCCGTCGGGGCCATCGCGCTCGACCAGCATCGAGCAGCGCCGCCTGGTGTTGCGCGGGTTGGCGGGATCGCACTCGCCCCAGTGGCCGCCGAGGCGCGGCACGCCGCCCGAGGAGCCGCAGCCGAGAATGGTGAAACGCAGCTCGTTCATGCGGTCTCCGGGGCCCAGGCGGCGGCCTTGGCGAAGAGGCGCTCGAAATTCTCCTCGGTGGCGCGGGCGAAATCCTCGTAAGGCAGGCCAAACGTATCGGCGCCGACCTTGGCGGTGTGCACGCTGTAGCCGGGCTCGTTGCGCTTGCCGCGATAGGGCGGCGGCGCGAGGTAGGGGCTGTCGGTCTCGACGAGGATGCGCTCGAGCGGCGCGCTGGCGAAGATCTCGCGCAGCTCCTTCGATTTCGGAAACGCCGCGATGCCCGACATCGACAGGTAGAAGCCGCAATCGAGCGCCGCCTTCGCCAGCTCCGCCGAGGAGGAAAAACAATGCATGACGCAGGAATAGGGCTTGGCGCGGTAGGCCTCGGAGAGGATGCGGGCCATGTCGTCATCGGCGGCGCGGGCGTGGATGATCAGCGGCAGCCCGGTCTCCTGCGCCGCTTCGATATGGATGCGGAGCGAGGTCTGCTGCACCTCGGCGCTCTCGGCGGTGTAGTGATAATCGAGCCCGGTCTCGCCGATGCCGACGAATTTCGGATGCTGCGACAGGGTGACCAGTTCGTCGACCGTTGCCAGAGGCTCCTCGGCGGCGCTCATCGGGTGGGTGCCGGCGGCGTAGAACACCGAGTCGTTGGCCTCGGCGATGGCGCGGACCTGCGGCTCATTGCGCAGGCGGGTGCAGATCGTCACCATGCGGTGCACGCCGGCGTCGACGGCGCGGGCGATGACGTCCGGGCGCTCGGCGTCGAAATCCGGGAAATCGAGGTGGCAGTGGCTGTCTGTGATCAGGGGGGTGGTCATGGTCATGTCCTTTGCGCCGGTTGTGGGCGATGGCGCCGGCCGGGTCAAGCGGATGGCGCACGGCGGAAGGGGCCGCGGGGGTGGGCGCCCAGACGTGAGGCAGGCGGTCTCAGCCCAGAACGTCGAGCGCCTGCAGCAGCGGGCCGTCTTCGGTCTGCAGCATGTGGCCGCGCAGGTGAAAGACCTCGGCCAGCCGCGCTTCGCTCAGCACCTCGAGCGGCAGGCCGTCGGCGGCGATGCGGCCGCGGTCGAGCAGGATCAGCCGGGTGCAGTGGCGCGCCGCCAGTGTCAGGTCGTGCAGCGAGACCAGCACCGCGTGGCCCTCGCGCGCCAGATCCTCGAACACTCGGAGCGTGGCGATCTGCGCCGCCGGGTCGAGCCCCGCAATGGGCTCGTCGGCCATCAACAGCGGCGCTTCCTGCGCCAGCGCGCGGGCGATCAGCACCCGGGCCTGCTCGCCGCCCGAGAGCTCGGTGGCGCGGCGCTGCGCGAAGGCGGTGAGCCCCATGCGGTCGAGCGCGCGCCCGACCGCCTCGGCGCGCAGGTCGCCGGCGCGGCTGTCATGGGGCAGGCGGCCGAGAGCCACCAGCGTCTCGACCGTCACCGGCCAGGCGATCTCGCGCGATTGCGGCAGCCAGGCGGCGGCGCGGGCGCGGGCGCCTGCGGGCAGGTCGGTGAGCGAGGAGCGGCCCTCGTGTTTCATCAGGCCGAGCGCGGCGCGCATCAGGGTGGTCTTGCCGGCGCCGTTGGGGCCGATCAGCCCGACGCATTCTCCCGGCGCGATCGTCAGGCTCACGCCATCCACCACCGGGCAGGGGCCGCGCTTGACGGTGAGTGCTTCGAGCGACAGCAGGCTCATCCGCCCCTCCGCGTCTTGTAGATCAGGTGCAGGAACAGCGGCGCGCCGATCAGCGCCATGACGACGCCGAGTTTGAGGTCGCGCTCGGGCAGGATCAGCCGCACCGCGATGTCGGCGGTGAGCAGCATCGCCGCGCCGCCGAGCGCCGAGGCCCAGAGCAGGCGCGAGGGCCGCGCGCCGCAGAGCGGGCGCAGCAGGTGCGGCACCACGAGCCCGACGAAGCCCACGGCGCCGGCGACGGCGGTGGCAGCCCCGACGGCGGCGGCGGTGCCGAAGAGCAGCTTCAGCCGCAGCGCCGTCATCGACACGCCGAGCGCCTGCGCACCGTCCTCGCCAAGCGTCAGCGCGTCGAGCCCGCGGCCCAGCGTCAGCAGCACCGCGCCGCCAAGCGCCACCAGCGGCGCGGCGAGGGCAAGGTGGGTGAGCGAGCGGTCGGCGACTGAGCCCATCATCCAGAACACGATCTCGAAGGTGGCATAGGGGTTCGACGACAGGTTCAGCGCCAGAGAGGTCAGCGCGCCGGCCAGCGCCGAGACCGCGATGCCCGCGAGGATCAGCGTCAGCGAGCCGCCGCGCGGGCCGGCGAGCAGCAGGATCAGCGCCACCGCGCCGAGCGCGAAGAGCAGCGCCATCAGCGGCAGGGCGAGGGCGAAGGCGGCGGAAAGCCCGGTCTGCAGAGCGATCACCGCGCCGAGCGCCGCGGAGCCCGAGACGCCGATGAGGCCCGGCTCGGCCAGCGGGTTGCGCAGGTAGCCCTGCATCGCAGCACCCGAGAGGCCGAGTGCCGCGCCCACGAGGGCGGCGAGCGCGGTGCGTGGCAGGCGGATTTCCTGCATCACCATGACATGCAGAGGATCGCCCGCGCCCAGCACTCCCCCCAGCACCGCCGAGAGCGACAGCGGCGCGTAGCCCAGCGACAGCGAGGCCATGAGCAGGGCGATCACGAGCGCGGAGAGGGCAAGCGCCAGCTTCATTGCGCCGCCTCCCAGTCACGGCGCAACTCGCGCATCGCCTCGACCGCGTCGAGCAGGAAGGGCGTGCCGCAGATCCAGTTCTGGCCGTCGGGGATCTCGCGCAGGGCGCCTGTGGCGCGCAGCACCGGGTGCTGAAGCAGCGCCGTTGCCTGCGAGGGGCTGTCATAGGGCTGGCCCACGAGGATCAGGTCGGGTTGCGCCAACACCAGCTCCTCCAGCGGCAGCCGTCCGCCATAGGGCAGGCCGCGCGCCTCGGAGATGTTTGCCATGCCGGCGGTGTCGAGAATCTCGCCGGTGAGCGATTGCACCCCGGCGGTCTCGTTGAAGGGCAGGTAATAGGCTACCAGCGGACGCGTCTCGGGCACGTCGCGCAGCGCGGCGAGCCGGTTGTCAAAGCGCGCCAGCAGGGTCTCGGCCTCGGGCTCGCGGCCGAGCAAGGCGCCCATCTGCAGGATGTTCTGCCGCGCGTCCTCGATGGAGTTGGCCGGGGCGAAGCGCGCGACCCGGTAGCCCAGCCGTTCGAGCATGTCGACGGCGGCGCGGGCGGTGTAGGTGCCGGCGAGCACGAGGTCGGGCTCGAGCAGCACGATCTCCTCGGCATGGGCGGCATTGGCGGGCAGGGCGGCGGCCTCTTCGGCCATCGCCGAGCTGCGCGGGTCGTGGCCCAGCGGCGAGACCGACACCAGCTGGCCGGGCGCCGCCAGCAGCAGCGCCAGCTGGTCGGTGCAGACGTTGAGAGAGACGACGCGGGCTGGGCCCGCGCCATCGGCCGCCGCCGCGCCGATCCCGAAGGAAAGCGCGGCGGCGAGGGGCAGGAGCTTAGAAGCGCGCACGGATCCCCGCGTAATAGGCACGCCCGGTGGTCTGGTAGTCGGGCACCACCTGGTAATCCTCGTCGAACAGGTTCTCGACGCGGACATAGCCTTCGATGCCGTTGCCGAAATCGTAGCTCGCCTGCGCGTTGACCACGGTGTGATCGTCGCTCTCGTCCTGCACCGTCACGCCCCAGGTCTCGGCGTAGTCGGCCTTGTGCACGACGCTGAGGCCGGCGCGGAGCCGATCGGTAAGGTCGGCATCGAGGCGCATGGCGAGATCGTAGCGCGGCACCCGGGCGAGCGGATCGTCATTGTCGTCGCGCGCGTCGGTGTAGGTGTAGCTGCCCGAGAGCGTGAAGCGATCGCCGAGCGGCACGCTGCCGGCGAGCTCGAGCCCCTTAGACACGGATGTGCCGGAGACCTGCGCATAGCCCGTGCCCTCGTATTGCACGAGATCGTCGATCTCGGTGTAGAACAGGGTGGTGCCGAGGGTCGCGCCGCTGGCGAAGGTGTAGTCGGCACCGATCTCGGCGCTCTGGCTGGTTTCGGGCTCGAGCGAATCGTTGCCGTAGGACGGGCTGTAGAGCTCGTAGAGCGAGGGCGCGCGGTAGCCCTTGGCGAGCGCGCCGCGCAGCGTCAGCGCCTCGGTGGCGCGCCAGGACAGGGTCGCACGGCCGCTCCATTCGCCGCCGAATTCCGAGTGCTCGTCATGGCGCACGGTCACCACGCCATCGATCTCCGGGGTGAAGGCCCAGGCGAGCTCGGCATAGACGCCGGTGGTCTCAACGCCTTCGCTGTTCTCGGCGGTGCCGGCCCGGCTCCAGAATGCATCATAGACCGGGGCGCTGAAATCGGCGTCTTCCGAGGTGTGATCGGCGCCGAAGCTCAGGCTGCGGCCTGCGTCGAATTCCCAGGTGCCGCTGTAGGTCCACTTGTCGCGGCTCGATCCGAAGCTGTCGCTCCAGCCGGCGGCGTCGGTGTCGCGATCGATCTCGTAATGCGAGTAGGCCAGCTCATGGGCGACGGCACCGGTCTGCAGCTGGGCGTAGACGCGCAGGCCGTAGCTTTCGGTGTCGGTGGTGCCGCTCTCGGGCGCCATCCAGTCATTGGAGTCGTAATCGCCCTCGGCGTCGAAGCGGAAGCCCGAGAGGCCGACGCGCAGGTCGGGCGTGGCCTGGAAGTAGCTGTCGAAGGCCAGCTGGGTCGCGGCGAAACCGTCCTCCTCGTCGTAGCCATCGGCTTCCACGGCGGAGAAACCGTCGGTCACGAAGCGGGTCGCGCTGATCGCAACGCCGGCGCGCTCGGTCGCGGCGCCGTAGCTGAGGGCGGCGCTCTTGGTGTTGTAGGTGCCGGCCTCGGCGGAGAGCCCAACGGTCTGGCCGGGCTCTTCCGGCGCGCGGGCGAGATCGATCGCGACGATCCCCGCCACGGCGTCGGCACCATAGAGCGCCGATTGCGCGCCCTTCAGGAGCTCGACACGGCTGACGCCGCCGGGAAGGATGTTGCCGAAGTTGAAGCCGGTCTGGGTGGCCGAGCTGTCGGTGACCTCGATGCCGTTGATATAGACCGGCGCATAGTAGGAAGGCAGGCCGCGGATGCTGAGCGAGCTGCGGGTGCCGGGGCCGCCATTGCTGATGACGTTGACACCCGGCAGGGTGTCGAGCCTGTCGGCCAGCGTGGTCTCCGCGCTGTCTTCGAGATCGCTCTCGGTGAGCACCGAGACGGAGGTGCCGGTCCGCCCGAGCTCGGAGGGCACGCTGTTAGCGTAGAGCGTCAGCGTCGGCAGCTGGTAATACTCGGCATCCTGCGCGAGGAGCGGGGTGGTGCTCAGAGCCAGCACCGAGGCGGAGGTGAGGACGTGCTTCATCCCTGTCCATCCTTTCCATGTCGGCCCCCGGGGCGCGGGGGCGGCTGTCGTGGTGTTCACGGAAAGGAAGGACCGAGTCCGGCTCCCGTGAACGGTGCAGTTGTCACCACGAACGGAAAGACCGTACCCCGAAGCGCAACCCCGCGCATGGGGAGGGTGATCACCTTGGCAGGTCTCCTGACTTGCGGGTCATCGCGCGACGCGGGCCTTCCCGGGCGTCTTGCCCAGTGGCATATGCCGGTCGCACTCGCCGCTCACAGTTGCGGGGGCAGTCGCGGGTTTGCACCGCGTTCCCTATTCTCCGGACATGGCCCGGAACCGAGGCCCGCTCCGCTTAATGCGGCGCGACCCACCGCACAAGTGCTTCCTTGGTGCCATCCCCGGCGGGCGTGGTTTCGGCACCTCATGGGATTGGATGGCACCTGCCATGGGATTGCATGGAACTGATTTGGGAAATACTGCCTCCGCGCGGCTCCAAACGCGAAGCCGCGCCGAATTGACGGGCGATTCACCGGGTTTTCGGGCGTCGAATCTGGGTGATCGTGGGGATGCCTAAAAAACTGTATCGCGCAACAAAACAAATATGGGATTTTGCGGCCCGTGACATCTTCACGACAGCGTGACTACATATAGTTGCGTGCAGGTTCCCGCTCACCACATGTTTGTGAGTTTTGGCAAAACGGGCCCCTACATCTTGTTTTCCACAGGGGGTGTGGACAAGAACTTGTGTCGGGGTGCGAAATTCCCCGTTGCCTCCCATGAAATCCCATGTCATACCTTTAACCACGATGAGGGACGGGACAGAGGGCAAACAACAAAGCCCCGGCAAACACCCAAAACAATAAAAGAGCAGGTTCATACAGGCACCCGCCCTCATCGAAACACAGAGATCCGGCGCGCGAGCGAGCAGACATCCCCCCAGGTGGCGCGCGCAGCTGGACCAGCCCGCAAAGCGGGTCAAGGCGGCGGGTTGATCGGTGGCAGCAGATCAACCCGCCGTATTTCGTTTCAGGGGGCGAGAGTAGGGACAGTGGGCCGCAGGCTTAGGTTCAGAGGCGAAAGTCGGCACAAGGTCGACAGCAAGGGTAGGGTGTCCATCCCGGCCTCTTTTCGCCGTGTGCTCGAAGCCGGTGACCCGGACTGGACCGAAGGTCTCAACCCCAATTTCGTGATCGTCTATGGCGACCAGCGCCGCAAGTATCTCGAATGCTTCACCATCCAGGAAATCGAGGCCATCGAGGACCGCATCAGCAACATGAAGCGGGGCTCGCGCAAGCGGCGCCTGCTCGAGCGGCTGATCTCCGGCCAGTCGGTGACGTCGAGCGTTGACGACACCGGGCGGATCGTGATTCCTGTCAAGCTGCGCGAAAAGATCGCGCTCGAGAACGAAGCGCAGTTCATCGGCACCGTCGACACGTTCCAGATCTGGGAGCCCGCGGCCTACGAGGCCGATCTCGAGGAGACCGAGGACGAACTGGCCGATTTCGACGGCGACCCGCTGGAACTGCTCGATGAAGACGACGAGGACGAGGAGATCTGAGATGGCACCTGCGGCGGATCACGATAACGGCGCGCCGCATGTTCCGGTTCTCCTGCGGCCTCTGCTCGAGGCCGTGGCGCCGGTTAGCGGCACCTGGGTCGACGGCACCTTCGGGGCAGGGGGCTATTCCCGCGGCCTGCTCGACGCCGGCGCCGACAAGGTCATCGGCATCGACCGCGATCCGCTGGCGCACCAGATGGCGCAGGAGTGGATCGGCACCTATGGCGGCCGGCTCGAGCTGGTCGAGGGCAATTTTGCCGACATGGACAAGGTTGTCACCGGCGCCGATGGCGTGGTGCTGGACCTTGGTGTGTCGTCGATGCAGCTCGACATCGCCGAACGTGGCTTCTCCTTCATGAAGGACGGCCCGCTCGACATGCGCATGGAGCAGTCGGGCGAGAGCGCCGCCGATCTGGTTAAGCGGCTCGACGAGACGGCGCTGGCCGATGTTCTCTATACCTACGGCGAAGAGCGCGCCTCACGCCGCATCGCCCGCGCCATCGTCAAGGCCCGCGACCAGGAGCCGATCGAGACCACCGCGCGTCTCTCGGCCATCGTCGAGGCCTGCCTGCCGCGCCCCAAGCCCGGTCAGTCGCACCCCGCCACCCGCAGCTTCCAGGCGCTGCGCATCGCGGTGAATGACGAGTATGGCGCGCTCTGGCGCGGGCTTATGGCCGCCGAGCGCGCGCTGAAGCCCGGCGGCTGGCTCTGCGTCGTCACCTTCCACTCGGTCGAGGACCGCATGGTCAAGCGCTTCTTCCAGGCGCGCTCGGGCAAGCTCAACACGGTGAGCCGCTACGCCCCCGTGACCGAAACCGAGGATCCGCAATTCGTCCTCGTCACCCGCAAGGCCGTCGGCCCGGACGACGAGGAACTGGCCGCCAATCCGCGCGCCCGCTCGGCGCGGCTCCGGATCGGCAAGCGCACCGACGCCGCCGCCGGCGAGATTGGCGCGGACAAGCTCAACATGCCTCAGCTCAAGGGGAAACGCTGATGCGAACGCTGCTCTACGTGACCACGTTCCTCGGCCTGATCGGCCTCGCCTTCTGGGCCTATCGCGAGAATTACGACACCAAGGAAGCGCTCGACACTGTCGACCAGCTGCACCGCAACATCGCCGACGCCCGCGCAAGGCTGGCGATCCTCAAGGCGGAGTGGGCCTATCTCAACCGCCCCGACCGGCTGCGTGACCTGGCCGAGATCAACTTCCAGCGGCTCGAGCTGCTGCCGATGCGGCCCGACCAGTTCGGCCGCGTCGACCAGGTCGCCTACCCGGTGATCCAGCCGCTGGTGGTGACTGAGCCGATCGACGTCTCGAGCGCGGGGCTGACGCAATGACCCGCACGCCGCTTCGTCCGCTCGCCCGCATCCTCGAAGCCCGCCAGAAGGGCGAGAACCCCGACGCCATCGAGCGCGAGAACCTGCGCATCCGCCACGAGCAGATGCGCGACAAGGCCCGCGTGCGCGCCGAGGGCCGCCTGCTGGTGATGAGCGTGATGTTCCTGGTGGCGTTCGGCGTCGTCGGCGCCCGCATGGGCCTGCTCGCCGCCTCCGAGCCGGCCGAGCCTCGCGCCCATGCCAGCGGCGCCTCGATCATCGCCAGCCGCGTCGACATCACCGACCGCCACGGCCGCATCCTCGCGACCAACATGGAGACCCATTCGCTCTACGCCCATCCGCAGCAGATGATCGAACCGCTGCGCGCCGCGAAGGAGCTGAAGGCGATCTTCCCGGATCTCGACGAAGAGCGCATGGTGAAGGATTTTACCGACGAGAAGCGCAAGTTTCTCTGGGTGAAGAAGAAAATCAGCCCCGAGCAGATGCAGGCGGTGCATGATATCGGCGAGCCGGGCCTGCTCTTCGGCCCGCGCGAGATGCGGCTCTATCCCAATGGTGCGCTGGCCTCGCACATCCTCGGCGGCTCGAGCTTCGGGCGCGAGGGCGTGGCCTCGGCCGAGGTGATCGGCACCGCCGGCATCGAGAAGTTCTTCGACGAGGAGCTGCGCGATCCGGCCCGCGCCGGCGCGCCACTCGAGCTGTCCATCGACCTCAGCGTGCAGGCGGCCTCGGAGCGTGTGCTCGACGCCGGCATGCGGCTCTTGAACGCCAAGGGCGCGGCCTCGGTGCTGATGGACGTACATACAGGCGAGGTCATCGCGCTGGCCTCGCTGCCCGATTTCGATCCCAACGATCGCCCGCGCCCGCCCACCAAGGGCAGCCCGTCGGACAGCCCGCTGTTCAACCGCGCGGTGCAGGGGGTCTACGAGCTCGGCTCGACCTTCAAGATCTTCGCCGCGGCGCAGGCGATGGAGCTGGGCCTCGTCGGGCCGCAGACGGTCATCGACACGCGTCCGCCCTTCAAGGTCGGCGGCCACCGCATCGGTGAATTCGAGGGCCACAATTACGGTGAGATCCCGGTCGAGGAGATCATCATCAAGTCGTCGAACCGCGGCACCGGCAAGATGGCGCTGGCCATCGGCATCGAGCGCCAGCAGGACTTCCTCAAGAAGCTCGGTTTCTTCGAGCCGACCCCGCTTGAGATCGTCGAGGCGGCGGGCGGCAAGCCACTGCTGCCGGCCCGCTGGACTGATCTGTCCTCGGTGACAATCTCCTACGGCCACGGCCTCTCCTCCTCGCCGCTGCACCTCGCGGCGGCCTATTCGGCGATCGCCAATGGCGGCACGCTGGTGAAGCCGACGCTGCTCAAGCAGCAGGGCGCCCAGTTCGGCGAGCGGGTGATGTCGCAGAGCGTCGCCGCGGCCTCGCGCGACATGCTGCGCAAGGTGGTGAGCAGCGGCACGGCGAGCTTCGGCGAGGTGCCGGGCTACCATGTCGGCGGCAAGACCGGCACCGCTGACAAGCCGCGCGAGCAGGGTGGCGGCTATTACAAGGACAAGGTCATCGCCACCTTCGCCGCGATGTTCCCGGCGCATGATCCGAAATACGTGCTGATCGTGACCCTCGACGAGCCGGTCGAAACCTCGGGCTCGAAGCCGCGCCGCACCGCCGGCTGGACCGCCGTGCCGGTGGCCGCCGAGATGATCGGCAGGATCGCGCCGCTTCTGGGCTTGCGTCCGGAATACGATATGGGAGAAGTGGCAGAGGTCACGCTGATCCGGCAGTGACGCCGCCCAAGGCCCCTGCCGGTTCCGGATCTGCGCAAACCAAGAATACGCATCGGGGGCAGATATGAGCGCTGAGGAAAAGAGCCTGTCGGATCTCGGCCTGACGGCGCGCGGCGGCCGCGAGGCCCGGGTCACGGGCATCTCGGTCGACAGTCGCGCGGTGATGCCGGGCCATCTCTTCGCGGCGATGCCGGGCACCAAGATCCACGGTGCGAGTTTCATCGAGACAGCACTGGCGCAGGGCGCCGTGGCGGTGCTGACCGATGCCGAGGGCGCCCGCCTTGCCGAGGCGGCGCTGGCCGAGAGCGACGCGGCGCTGGTTATCGCGGCCGAGCCGCGCGCCGCGCTGGCCTACGCCTGCGCACTGTTCTTCGGCGCCCAGCCCGCGACGATGGTCGCCGTCACGGGCACCAACGGCAAGACCAGCGTGGCTAGCTTCGTGCGCCGTCTCTGGCAGGAGCTGGGCTTCCGTGCCGTCAATCTCGGCACCACCGGGGTCGAGGGCGACTGGCAGGCGCCGCTGCGCCACACCACTCCCGAGCCGATCACCCTCCACAAGGCGCTTGCCGACGCGGCGGGGGCCGGCGTCGATCATGCGGCGATGGAGGCGTCCTCGCACGGGCTCGACCAGCGCCGCCTCGACGGCGTCCAGCTGGTGGCCGCGGGCTTCACCAACTTCACCCAGGATCACCTCGATTATCACGCCGATTTCGAGGAATATTTCGCCGCCAAGGCCGGGCTCTTCGCCCGGGTGCTGCCGGAAGATGGTACTGCCGTGGTCAATATCGACGACGCTCGCGGCATCGACATGCTCGCCATCGCCCGCGCCCGCGGGCAGGAGGTCCTGACGGTCGGCGAGAGCGAGGGCGCCGACCTGCGCCTGCTCGGCCAGCGTTTTGACGCCACCGGGCAGGAGCTGCGGCTGAGCTGGCACGGCGTGGTCGAGCAGCTGCGCCTCAACCTGATCGGCGGCTTCCAGGGGCAGAACGCGCTGGTTGCGGCGGGGCTCGTGATTGCCTGCGGCGCTGAGGCCGAAGACGTGTTCCGCGCGCTGCCCCGGCTCGAGACGGTGCATGGCCGGATGCAGCTCGCCGCCACCCGCGACAGCGGCGCGGCGGTCTATGTCGATTACGCCCACACGCCGGACGCGGTGGCCACCGCGATCAAGGCGCTGCGCCCGCATGTCATGGGCCGTCTCATTGCCATCATCGGCGCCGGCGGCGACCGCGATGCCGGCAAGCGCCCACTGATGGGCCGCGCCGCGGCCGAGAATGCCGACCTGGTCATCGTCACCGACGACAACCCGCGCTCCGAGGACCCCGCGGCGATCCGCGCGCAGGTGCTCGCGGGGGCGCCCGAGGCCACCGAGGTGGGCGATCGCGCCGAGGCGATCCTGCGCGGCGTCGATCTGCTGCAGCCGGGCGACGCGCTGCTGGTCTGCGGCAAGGGCCACGAGACCGGCCAGATCGTCGGCGATACGGTCTACCCGTTCGACGATGTCGAGCAGGCCAGCGTGGCCGTGGCCGCACTAGACGGGAGGGGCCTGTGACACTCTGGACGGCACAGGACGCCGCCGCCGCCACCGGCGGCACGGTCGCGGGCGACTGGGAGGCCAATGGCGTCTCGATCGACACCCGCACCATCGCCAGGGGCGATCTCTTCGTGGCGCTGAAGGCGGCGCGGGACGGGCATGATTTCGTGGCGCAGGCGCTCGAGAACGGCGCGAGCGCCGCTCTGGTGAGCCGCATCCCCGAGCGCGTCGACCCGGCCAAGCTGCTGATCGTCGACGACGTGCAGACCGGGCTCGAGGCGCTTGGACAGGCGGCGCGGGCGCGCACCCGGGCAAAGGTCGTGGCGGTGACCGGCTCGGTCGGCAAGACCTCGACCAAGGAGATGCTGCGCGTGGTGCTCGGCGCGCAGGGCAGCGTCCACGCTGCCGAGAAGAGCTACAACAACCACTGGGGCGTGCCGCTGACGCTGGCGCGGATGCCGGCGGATGTGGATTTCGCGGTCATCGAGATCGGCATGAACCACCCCGGCGAGATCGCGCCGCTGTCGCGCATGGCGCGGCCCGACGTGGCGATGATCACCATCGTGGCGCCGGCCCACCTTGCCGCCTTCGAGAGCCTCGAGGGCATCGCCCGCGAGAAGGGCGCGATCTTCGAGGGGCTCGAGCCCGGCGGCACCGCCGTGGTGAACGGCGACCTGACGGTCTCGTCGCTGCTGATCGAGATGGCCGAGGCGAAGGCGCAGCACGTGATCACCTTCGGCGAGGCCGAGGGCAATCACCACCGCGTCACCCATGTCGATGTCGGCGACACCACCACCGTGGCGCAGGGCCGGGCCTGGCGCTCGCCGGTGCTCTACAAGGTGGCGGTGCCGGGGCGGCATTTCGCGGTCAACGGTATGGGCGTGCTGGCGGTGGCGCATGCGCTGGGGCTCGACCGGGCGCTGGCGGTGACCGCGCTGGGGCAGTGGACGGCGGGCGCCGGGCGCGGCCTGCGCGAGACCATCCTGCTCGACCCGGTGGAGACCCATCTCTCGCTCGAGTTGATCGACGATGCCTACAACGCCAACCCGGCCTCGCTGGCCGCCTCGCTCGAGGTGCTCGCGAGCGCCAAGACCCGCGACGGGGTGGGGCGCGTGGCGCATGGTCGGCGCATCGCCTATCTCGGCGACATGAAGGAGCTCGGCGCCACCGAGGCGGCGCTGCACCGCGCCGTGGCGGATCTGCCGGCGATGGGGGAGATCGATCTCGTGCATTGCGTCGGGCCGCTGATGCGCAATCTCTGGCAGGCGCTGCCGCAGCAGAAGCGCGGCCACTGGACCGAGACCGCCGACGGCATGGCGGCGCGGGTGCGGCACGATATGGATGCGGGGGATGTCGTGCTGGTGAAGGGCTCGCTCTCCACCGGGCTGGGACGCGTGGTTGACGCGATCCGGCGCATGGGCGTATCCCCCGCGGGCGGCAACGGGTAACGAGGACCACAGCATGCTCTACTGGCTCACCGAACTGAGCGACGGCGGCGATCTGTTCAACCTGTTTCGCTACATCACGTTCCGCGCCGGCGGCGCCTTCCTGACGGCGCTGATCTTCGGCTTCATCTTCGGACGGCCGCTGATCGATGTGCTGCGCAAGCGGCAGGGCAAGGGGCAGCCGATCCGCGATGACGGCCCCGAGGGGCATTTCGTCAAGGCCGGCACACCGACCATGGGCGGTCTGCTGATCGTCGGCGCGCTGCTGACCTCGACGCTGCTCTGGGCCCGGCTCGACAATCCCTTCGTGTGGATGGTGCTCTTCGTGACCATGGGCTACGCCGCCATCGGCTTCGCCGACGATTATGCCAAGGTGGCCAAGCAGAACACCGCAGGTGTCTCGGGCAAGGTGCGGCTTTTGCTGGGCTTTCTCATCGCCGGCCTGGCGGCGGGCTGGGCGGCGTGGTTCCACCCGGCGGAGCTCACCGGGCAGCTCGCCTTCCCGGTGTTCAAGAACGCGCTGCTCGATCTCGGCATCTTCTTCGTGCCGTTCGCGATGATCGTCATCGTCGGTGCCGCCAACGCGGTGAACCTGACCGACGGGCTCGACGGGCTGGCCATCATGCCGGTGATGATCGCCGCCGGCACGCTCGGCATCATCGCCTACGCGGTGGGCCGCACCGACTTCACCGAGTATCTCGACGTTCACTACGTTCCCGGCACCGGCGAGATCCTGATTTTCTGCGCCGGGCTGATCGGCGGTGGTCTCGGATTCCTGTGGTACAACGCGCCGCCCGCGGCGGTGTTCATGGGCGACACCGGCTCGCTGGCGCTCGGCGGCGCTCTGGGCGCGATCGCGGTGGCCACCAAGCACGAGATCGTGCTGGCCATCGTCGGCGGCCTCTTCGTGGTCGAGGCGCTCTCGGTGATCATCCAGGTGTTCTACTTCAAGCGCACCGGCAAACGGGTCTTCCTGATGGCGCCGATCCACCATCACTACGAGAAGAAGGGCTGGGCGGAGCCGCAGATCGTGATCCGCTTCTGGATCATCTCGCTGATCCTCGCCCTGATCGGCCTCGCCACCCTGAAGCTGCGCTGATCTCGCGGCGCGCGGCCCGAGGGCCACGCACAGGCTGCGTCGCCCGGGGGCAGGCCCCCGGTCTCCACGGCTCTGGCCGACCTGACGCCCTTGCCGTGAACCCGCGCCTGCGGCACGGTCCGGCCTGCCTCCGGCGGGAGTATTTCTGACGAAGAGAAGACGGGGCGCGGCGCTGCTGTCTTCTCTGGTTTCAAAATACCTCGGGGGTGAATTGGCGCATCGCGCCAAGAGGGGGCAGCGCCCCCTGCACGCCGTCAAAGAGCCGCGGCGCGTCGCATTTCCGGGAGCCGAGAGCAAAGAAAAACCCCGCCGGCACGCGAGGTGCGGCGGGGTCTGCAGGTCCCGTGAGTGGCAATGCCGGACCCGTCGCAGGGCGGCGAACCGCCCTGCAAAATGCTGGTGCTTACGCCGCGACGTCGAAGCGGTCGGCGTTCATCACCTTGGTCCAGGCGGCCACGAAGTCGTTGACGAACTTCCCGGCATTGTCGTCCTGGGCGTAGACCTCGGCATAGGCGCGCAGGATCGAGTTCGAGCCGAACACCAGGTCGACGCGGGAGGCGGTGTACTTGACCTCGCCCGACTTGCGGTCGCGGATCTCGTAGCTGCCACCGGCCACCGGCAGCCACTGGTAGGCCATGTCGGTGAGCACGTCGAAGAAGTCGGTGGTCAGGGCGCCAGCGCGCTCGGTGAACACGCCGAGCTTGCTGCCGCCGTAGTTGGTTCCGATGGCGCGCATGCCGCCCACCAGCACGGTCATTTCCGCCGCCGTCAGGCCCATCAGCTGGGCGCGGTCGAGCAGCATCTCTTCCGGGCTGACCACGTAGTCGGTCTTCTGGAAGTTGCGGAACCCGTCGGCCAGCGGCTCGAGCGGCTCGAAGCTGTCGGCGTCGGTCATCTCTTGGGTCGCATCGCCGCGGCCCGGGGTGAACGGCACCTCGAGATCGACGCCCGCGGCCTTCGCCGCCTGCTCGACACCGAGGTTGCCGGCCAGCACGATCACGTCGGCGATCGAGGCACCGGTCTCGGCCGCGATCGGCTCGAGCTTGGCCAGCACCGCGGCGAGGCGCTCGGGCTCGTTGCCGACCCAGTCCTTCTGCGGGGCCAGGCGGATGCGGGCACCGTTGGCACCGCCGCGCATGTCGGAGCCGCGATAGGTCCGCGCGCTATCCCAGGCGGTGGAGACCATGTCGGCGACCGAGAGGCCGGCCTCGGCGATCTTCGCCTTGACGGCGGCGACGTCGTAGGAGGTCGAGCCGGCGGGCACCGGATCCTGCCAGATCAGGTCTTCCTGCGGCACGTCCGGACCGACCCAGCGCGCCTTCGGGCCCATGTCGCGGTGGGTCAGCTTGAACCAGGCGCGGGCGAAGGTCTCTTCGAAATACTTCGGGTCGGCCATGAACTTCTGGCAGATCTCGTTGTAGATTGGGTCGACCTTCATCGCCATGTCGGCATCGGTCATGATCGGCATGGTCTTGATCGAGGGATCCTCGACATCGGCCGGCATGTCCTCTTCCTTGATGTCGACCGGCATCCACTGGCTGGCGCCGGCGGGCGATTTCTTCAGCTCCCACTCGTGACCGAAGAGCATCTCGAACCAGCCCATGTCGAACTTGGTGGGGTTGGTGGTCCAGGCGCCCTCGATGCCGGACACCACGGTGTCACGGCCAACGCCGCGGCCCTTGGTGTTCATCCAGCCGATGCCCTGGTACTCGGGTCCGGCGGCCTCGGGCTCGGGCGAGAGATCATCCGCGCTGCCATTGCCGTGGCACTTGCCGATGGTGTGGCCGCCGGCGGTCAGCGCCGCGGTTTCCTCATCGTTCATCGCCATGCGGGCGAAGGTCTCGCGCACCTGGTCCGCGGTCTTCTGCGGATCGGAGACGCCGTTGACGCCCTCCGGGTTCACATAGATCAGACCCATCTGCACGGCTGCGAGCGGGTTCTCCATGGTGTCGGGCTTGGAGACTTCCTCGTAGCGGGTGTCGGACGGCGCGAGCCACTCCTTCTCGGAGCCCCAGTAGGTGTCCTTCTCGGGGTGCCAGATATCCTCGCGGCCGAAGGCGAAGCCATAGGTCTTCAGCCCGGCGACCTCGTAGGCGATGGTGCCCGACAGGATCATCAGGTCGGCCCAGGAGATCTTGTTGCCGTATTTCTTCTTGATCGGCCACAGCAGGCGGCGGCCCTTGTCGGTGTTGACGTTGTCGGGCCAGCTGTTGAGCGGCGCGAAGCGCTGGTTGCCGGTGCCGCCACCGCCACGGCCGTCGGACAGGCGATAGGAGCCCGCGGCGTGCCATGCCACGCGGGCGAACATCCCGACATAGGAGCCCCAGTCGGCCGGCCACCACTCCTGGCTGTCATTCATCAGCTGGCGCAGGTCGTCCTTCAGGGCCTCCACGTCGAGCGTTTTGAGCTCTTCTTGGTAGTCGAAATCCGGACCCATCGGGTTGGTCTTGAGATCGTGCTGGTGCAGGATGTCGAGGTTGAGCGCATTCGGCCACCAGTCCATCACGGTGGTGCCGAGCGCGGTCAGGCTGCCATGCATCACCGGGCACTTGCCGCCGCTGCCGCGGGTGCTTTCGTTGAGGTCGCCTTCGACTGTATGTCCGTCCATGATGTCCTCCAGGGGCTTTCTTGTTGGTCGATATGGGGCTCGGGGCGGCCGATTGCGCGGGTCGCGATGACCCGGCCGCGCGCGGCGTTTCCCTGTTTGCTAGAATCGTTCTAGCAAAGCCGCACCATAAAGCCCAATTGCATTTTCTTAAGCATCCGATAAGAGGGGCTTATGGCAAATATCTCGATGAAACACCTGCGCTACTTCGATGCGCTGGCGCGGCTCGGCCATTTCGGACGCGCGGCCGAGATCTGCGCGATCAGCCAGCCGGCGCTGTCGATGCAGATCCGCGAGCTCGAGGATCTGATCGGGGCGCCCCTGGTCGAGCGGGGCGCCCGGCAGATCCGGCTGACCTCGCTGGGAGAGGAATTCGCCGCCCGCACCGGCGAGATCCTGCGCTCGGTCGATGACCTTGCCGATCTGGCGCGCGCCGCGCAGGGGCCGTTGGTGGGCCGGCTGCGGATCGGCGTGATCCCGACGGTGGCGCCGTACCTGCTGCCCAAGGTGATCACCACGCTGGCGCAGGAATATCCCGGGCTCGACCTGCGCCCGCGGGAGGCTGTGACGAAGACGCTGATCCAGGATCTGCACGAGGCCAAGCTCGACACCGCCATCGTGGCGCTGCCGATCTCGGAGCCGGGGCTCGAGGAGGTGGCGCTGTTCGACGAGGAGTTCGTGCTGGTGCGCGGGCCCGCGGAGGCCAACAAGCCGGTGCCGGATCCGAGCATCCTGCACGAGATGCGCTTGCTGTTGCTCGAGGAGGGGCACTGCTTCCGCGATCAGGCGCTGTCCTATTGCAAGCTCTCGCCCTCGGTCACGCGCGACCTGATGGAGGGCAGCTCGCTCTCGACGCTGGTGCAGATGGTGGGCGCTGGGATCGGCATCACGCTGATCCCGGAGATGGCGCTGCCGATCGAGACCCGCTCGGCGCAGGTTTCGCTGGCGCGGTTGCCGCAGCCAGCGCCGGTGCGGACCATCGGCATGGCCTGGCGCAAGTCGACGCCGCTGGGGGAGCAGTTGTCGCGGATCTCCGAGATCGTCCGCAGCGTCGGCTGCGAGGCGACCGAGACCGCGGCGCAGTTACCCGCGAGCGCTGCGGCAGGTGACGCGGGCTGAAGGCGCCGGGCGCGAGTGGCGCCTCAATGCGAAGGGAAAGGGGGCGCTGCCCCCTCTTGGCGCTGCGCGCCAATTCACCCCCGAGGTATTTTGAAACCGGAGAAGACGGCAGCACAGCGCCCCTGGCTTCTCTTCGTCAAAAATACTCCCGCCGGAGGCAGGCCGTCCGGTGCCGTTCGCGGAGGTCCCGGAGAAAGGCGAAGCGGGCCGGGCAAAAGAAAACCGCCCCACGCGGAGCGGGGCGGTCAGTCTGCCTTACGATGCCGCGTCTCAGGCGGCTTTGCGCATTTCCGGCTTGTCCTGCGCCTCAATGAAGGTCTTGTGCAGGGCCTTGATCACCGGCTTCAGGATGTCGCGCTCCATGATGAACTGCACGTCCACGTTGCGCGGGCCCTGGCTCGCGCCGATGGCCTCGAGCCCCTCCTCGGCGATCGCCACGAGGCCGCGTTGCAGGCAGGACAGCCCGCTGAGATCGCGGCCGATGACCGAGGCCATCGACAGGGTGCGCGACGAGATCCTTGCGGAAGGGTAGAGCTTCTCGAGATCCTTCTCCACGCGGCGCATCGATTTCAGCGAGGCATCCACGTAGTGGGTGATGGTGTTGGCGTTCGACACCTTCGACACGATGCGCACGTCGTGCCGCGTCAGCACGTCGAGGATCGATGCGTCGTAGCCCTTCACGCCGACCATGTCCTGTTCGAACAGCTCCAGCGCGATGATGTCGAGGCCGGTGACGATCTCTACCGCCGAGCTCTCCGCCGGTTGATCGTCGATCAGCGTGCCAGGATCCTTCGGCTCGAAGGCGTTGGTCACGCGCAACGGCACATCGGCCTGGCGCAGGGTCTTGGCGGCTTTCGGATGGATCGCCTCCATGCCCATGTTCGACAGCTGATCGGCCACGTCGTAATTGGTGCGGCCGAGCTTGCGCACGGCGTCTTGGCCGACGAGGTTGGGATCCGCCGAGGAGAGGTGAAACTCCTTGTGGATGATCGCCTCGCGCGCCCCCGTGAGGGCGGCGAGATGCGAGAAGGTGACCTCGGAATAGCCGCGGTCGAACTCGCGCATCAGGCCTTCCTTGCACTGGGCATAGCCGGTGACGATCGGCATCTCGGTCATTGGGTCGACGCCATCTAGGGCGCCGAGGATGCGTTGCTCGAGATCGACGTCGCCATCGCCGCGCCAGCCGCTGAGATCCACCAGCCGGGCATCGACGCCGGCGCGCTGCAGCATCAGCACCGTGACATAGGCCGAGTGCGCCTCGCCGAGACCGGAAAGCAGCTCGCGGGTCTGCAGCATGTGTTCGGACAGGCGGAAGTGGCCGTAGGAGCAGACGCGGGCGAGATCGATCAGGCAGTTGCGCGCGCCGTCGATGCGGGTGCGCACGAAATCGGTCGCCTGCTGGATGTCGGCCGGGTGCTCGAGGATCGAGCTGTGCGCCTCGATCATCGCGTTGGCAACGCGGTTCAGCGCGTCGTGCCAGCCGTGGGTGTTGTCGCTCTCGGCGAACTGCCCGTAGACGCCCGGCTCGCCGGTCTTCTTGTGCTCGAGCAGCAAGTTGGTGATGCCGCCGAAGGCGGAGACCACGAAGATACGGCCATAAAGCTCGGCACCTTCGCGACCGCCGATCAGCAGCGTGTCGCGCAGTTCGTCGAGGCGGGACATGGATGTCCCGCCAATCTTTTCAACCGTATGATGGGCCATGGCTTACGCCACCTCCTCGGCCGGCGCGTAGGAGCCGTCTTCACGGTGCACTTCGTTGCCGGTGACCGGCGGGTTGAAGCAGCAGGCCATGTGAAGCTCTTCTTCGGCGCGCAGGATATGCTTGTCGTGCAGGTTCAGCGCATACATCACACCGGGCTTAATCTCGTGCGTCTCGCCGGTGGCGATGTCGGTGATCGAGCCCTTGCCCTTCATGCAATAGACGCTCTCGAAGTGGTGCTTGTAGTGGAACGTGTGCTCCGAGCCGGCTTCGAGAATAGTGATGTGGAACGAGAAGCCCATGCCGTCCTGCGCCAGCAGCATCCGGGTGGAGGTCCACTTGGCGTCGGCCACGTGCTTGTCGGTGTTTTTCAGGTCGTTGAAGTCACGAACGATCATGTCGGTTACTCCGCTGCAATCTTGCTTGTTTCGGTGAGGGCGGCACGGGTGACGTCGCGCAGGATCTCGAACCCTTTCGCGAACTGCTCTTCCGTGGTGGTCAGCGGTGCGAGCACCTTGACCACCTCGTCATGCGCGCCCGAGGTCTCGATGATGAGGCCGCGTTTGAAGGCTTCGGCACAGATGTCGCCGGCGAGATCACCGTTGCCCACGTCGACGCCGCGCATCAGGCCGCGGCCCTTGAGGCGGGCGCCATCGATCATGTCGGCGATCGAGGTCAGGCCGATCTCGACGATCCGCGCCTTCTTCTGGATCTCCTGCTGGAAGGCGTCGTCCTTCCAAAACTTCTCCAGCGCCACGCGGGCGGTGACGAAGGCGTGGGTGTTGCCGCGGAAGGTGCCGTTGTGCTCGGCAGGCTTCCAGACGTCGAGCTCCGGCTTCACCAGCAGGGCGGCGAAGGGCAGGCCCATGCCCGAAAGCGATTTCGCCAGCGGGATGAGATCCGGCTCGATGCCGAAGTCTTCAAAGGAGAAGAACGTGCCGGTGCGGCCGATGCCGGCCTGGATGTCGTCGGCAATGAGCAGCGCGCCGTGCTTCTTGGCGAGCTTGGCGATGCCCTGCATCCATTCCTTGGAGGCAGCATTCAGACCGCCTTCGCCCTGAACCGGCTCCACGAGGAAGGCGGCGGGGGCGTCGAGGCCCGAGGACGGGTTGTCGAGCATCCACTCGATCTGTTTCAGCGTGTCCACGCCGTCGCCGAAGGCGCCGTCATAGGGCATGTGGGTGACGCCCTGCAGCGGCATCGATCCACCGTCGCGCTTGCCGGAATTGCCGGTCGCGGCGAGGGCGCCCATGGTCATGCCGTGGAAGCCGTTGGTGAAGGCCACGATGTTGTGGCGGCCGGTGGTCTTGCGCGCGAGCTTCATCGCCGCCTCGACGGCGTTGGTGCCGGTCGGGCCGACCATCATCACCTTGTGGTCCATACCGCGTGGGGCGAGGATGATCTCCTCGAAGGCGGTCAGGAAGGCTTCCTTCTGGTCGGTGTGCATGTCGAGACCGTGGGTCACGCCGTCGTTCGAGATGTGCTCGATCAGCGCGGCCTTCATGTCGGGATCGTTGTGTCCGTAGTTGAGCGACGAGCAGCCGGCGAGAAAGTCGATATACTCGCGCCCTTCGGCGTCGGTGAGGATCGAGCCGCTGGCCTTCACGAAGCTCGTCGGAAAACTACGGCAGTAGGAGCGCGCTTCGCTTTCGCGGCGCGTGTAGATATCGCGTGTCATGAGATGTCCTTTCGGGACTTCTGAAATCAGGGAAGATCGACGGTCGGACGGATCAGGCGGCGGCAGCCAGCTCGGTATCCATCTCCGGCAGGGTGATCGTCACCATGTGCTCGGTGTCGTGACGACCGTCGAAGTGAACGTCTTTTTCGTAGTGGGGCTCGTCGATCAGCTCGCCGCCGATGGAGCGGGCGAAGCTGCGGAACAGGCCCCAGGACGCGTCATTGTCTTCGGTGATGGTGGTCTTGAGGGCGACCGCATTGCTGCATTCCTCGCGCTCGACGAGGTGTGTCAGCATCTTGCGGCCAAGGCCCAGACCGCGCGCCTTCGGGCTCACGGCGACCTGCCAGACGAAATAGGCGTCCTTGTTGGGGATCATGTGACCCGAGATCCAGCCGACGACATCGCCGTCGAGCTCGGCCACAACGCAGGTGTCACGGAAGTGCTCCGCTTGAACGAGGTTGCAGTACATCGAGTTCTCGTCGAGCGGCTTGCACGCGCGCACGAGCTCCCAGATGGCGGCGCCATCGGTGGCCTCGGGCTTGCGGAGCAGGAGGTTGTCCTGCTTGGACGTGAAGCTGTCTTTCGGCATCGGGTCAGGTCCCTCTCGGTTGCTTTGAAAGGTAAACTAAGAGACTCGTCGGAAAGTTTCAACCGCCTAAGCATTTTTTCGGGGAAAACTTCCTATATTATGTAAAACCAATAAAATACAGTGCTTTGCGCATGGGTGTTGAAAGCTGATCGCGAAGCATTATCCTTAGGAGCCTGAAGATTTCGCGGGAGATGCTTAGCCGATTGAAGTATCCTCCTGTTTCATGCAACAAAGGGCCATTCCTCAATTCTGCCCCCAAATCTGCGAGGCGTGGGTCCGATGGATCGAACGGATGACAGCTTGATTGCCCTGCGGCGAATTCTGAGAGCCACCGAGCTTTACGAACGCGACCTGGCGAGCGCCGCCGGGGTCACGCCGGCGAAGCTGCGCGTGATGCAGATCGTGCAGATGAAGGGCGGCACCACCACACCCAAGGCGCTGGCGACCCAGATGGGCGTGAGCCAGGCCACCATCACCGGGCTGGTCGACAAGCTGGTGAAGGACGGCATGGTCAAGCGTGCCCAGTCCAGTATGGACCGGCGTCAGATCAACGTCGTGCTGAGCGAGAAGGGTGAGGCGACGCTCGACCGCGCGCCCGACGCCCTGCAACAGCGCTTCGTGCGCGAGTTCGAGCGGCTCGAGGATTGGGAGCAGGCGCAGCTCTTGTCATCGCTCGAGCGCGTCGCCGCCATGCTGGATGCCCGCGACATCGACGCCTCGCCGGTGCTGACCGTCGGTGCGCTCGATCACGACAAGCGCGCCAACTGAGCCCACGCGCCCTCAGAGCAGGGCGCGGATCGGTTCGAGCAGACCCTTGTTGCGCAGGGTGCGCACCGGGTAGTTCTCATCGTTGATGATCTGATCGATAGAGAAGCCCGGCTCGATCTTGCCGAGCTTCACTGCCGTGGCCTGCGCCTTGTCGAGCTGGCCATCGAGCGCGTAGAGCGCCAACAGGTGCCGATGCGCCGGGCGCGACAGGGGCGCGGCGCGGGCCGCCGCTTCGCCGGCCTCGATGGCTTCCTGCGGGCGATTGCAGGCGATGGCGATGATGCAGTGCCCCATGTCCCACCATTGTTTGAACGGCGAGCTGCGCGCGATGGCGCGGGCCCGGGCCGAGGCGTCGAAGGCCGAGGCAACGTCGCCCTTCAGCATGTTGGCCTCGGCCAGGGATTTCCACGCGAAGGCCGAGGCCGGGTTGCGGTTGACCGCGGTGTCGGCCAGCTCGAAGGCGCCGGCCGCGTCGCGCTGCGCGGTGCCGCGGACCTTCGAGATCAGCGCGTGGACCAGCGCGTTGTCCTCCGAAGCCTCCATCGCGCGATAGTTCAGCGCGATGGCCTCCTCGCGCAGCGCATCGCGGTCTTCTTCGAGGAGTTCGAGGAGCTGGATCATCCGCACCATGCTGCTCCAGGCGAGGTAGATGCCGTTTGGGTCGAGCTCATAGGCCTGCTTGAGCAGCGAATGCGCCTCGCGCAGCGCGTCGCGCTCGAAGCTGAACATGCGATACATGCTGAGACGCGACAGCGCCGTGGCGCGGCTCTCGGGGCGGTTGGTGTCGAGCACCTGCGGCAGCTTCCCGATGATGCAGTCCGCCGCCTCGAAGACCAGCTTGGCGACGATCTCGTCGC
Organism: Salipiger bermudensis; assembly: GCF_019801965.1. Lineage (GTDB taxonomy): Bacteria > Pseudomonadota > Alphaproteobacteria > Rhodobacterales > Rhodobacteraceae > Salipiger > Salipiger bermudensis_A. Next base: position 262,724 of record NZ_JAHVIA010000005.1, on the reverse strand, counting down.
TGCGCAGGATCGCCTCGAGCTGGCTGACCGCCTGCATCTTGGAATAGAGGATGCGTCCGCTCGGCACGTGCAGCCCCTTGACGAAGAGGGTATGGCCGTCGCTGGTCTTGAGGATGTCGCAGGTGAGGGAGATGTCGCTCATCGGCAGTTCGGCCGGGTGGTCGGGATCGTTGGCCTGCCGCCAGGCGCGGATCTGCTCGGCGATGTTCTCGCCGATCTGGTTGGCGAGGATGTCGGCCATGATGTTGGCGCCATCCTCGGCCGGCGCCGCCGAGCGGCAATGGATCAGCACCCCCTTGGCCAGCTTCGGCTCGGCCTGAGACAGCCGCGCCTGCAGGTCGGCGCGTTCCATGCGCAGCCATTCCTCGAACTCGGGATCGCGCGCGTCGAGCCCCTCAAGCAGCTCGCTGCGCTGGTCGAAGGGCAGCCCTTCATCGCGCAGGTCGACCGCGATGCCGGTTTGGGCGAGCGCGACGGTGCTGCGGTCGGCGACGAGGATGCCCGCATGCGGCCCGAGAGCGCTGCGCAGCTTGCTGAGCGCCTGCCGGAGATTGGCGCTGGCCTGCTCCGGGCCGAACTGGCTCCACAGCTTGTCTTCGAGCCAGCGGCGCGTGCGCGACATCTCGGGCGACAGCGCCAGCAGGGCCAGAAGTGCCTGGTTCTTGGCGCCTTTCGGGGTCAGGCAGCTGCCATCCGCGGCCTCCACGCGAAGAGGGCCGAGCACCGAAATCCGTATCTGGGTTGCAGTGTCGCGCATCGGGCCATCCAGCCATCGAAACAAAGATTGCCCGTGAGCGTAGCACCGCCTCACTAATCCGGCAACGGGCGTGAATTGTCCGTGAATCGCTCGCGCCACAGGCACAAGGCTTTGACGCATGGCCGGTATTTCTGTCACCCTGAGAAAAATCGTTTTGAGCGCGAATTCTGATTTGTTTTTCTCGGGGGGACACTGGGAATGCCGGTTTATGGGCACGAGGGCCATGAAGGCCACGAAGGACATGAGGGTCACGAAGGCCACGAGGGACACGAAGGGCATGAGGGCCACGAAGGGGGTGCGGGCTCGTCGGCCCTGAGTGCGGCCCTGGGAAGCGCGCGCGACGGCACCGTCGGGTATTGGAATGGGCTGCCGAGCCGCGTTTCCCGGGTCGAGGGCCGCGATACCTGGGATGCGATCAAGGCGCTTGGCACGGCGCCGCGACGGGCGGTGATGGATCAGGCGATCCAGAGCCTCTACGGCGTGCAGTTCGGAAGCAGCGAAAAGGCCAACACGACCGGCGAGGTGAGTTTCCAGGGCGAGACACTGGTGTCGCTGACGCGCCCGACCATCGATGTGCTCGAGAAAAAGCAGCTCGGCTACCTGCGCGCCGCGGCGGATCTGCGCTACGACCGGCTGTCAGAGATCCGTGTCGAGACCAGCAACATCCAGTCGTTTTTCGCCAGTGTCAGCTACATGTCGTCCGCCGCCACCAAGTGGCAGCTGGCGCTGACCCAGGCGGTGTTTCGGCTCTGCACCCATATCGAGATGCCGGTGAAGCTCGGCTTCGACGTGCCGCGCCCGATCACGCTGGCCTATCAGGTGCAGCCGATCATCCAGACACCGGGCCACGGGGCCTGGCCGAGCGGCCACGCCACCGAGAGCTTCGCCGCCGCCACGCTGCTCAGCCGGCTGTGCTACAACGAGTCCGAGCCGCTCGTGCCGCGTGACCTGATCGCCAAGCAGACGCCGTTCTACCGGCAGGCCGAGCGCATCGCCATCAACCGGACCGTCGCGGGGGTGCATTACCCGACCGACAGCATGGCCGGCGCGGTGCTCGGGGTGAGCATGGCCGAAGCGTTGGTCAACCTGCTCGACGGGCGCGAGGAGACCACCGCCCGCAGCTTCGACGGCAGCGCCTACGCGGGCGATTTCAACCTTGCGGTGATGTCGGAGGAGATCGGCAAGGACTCGGGCGTGATCCGCGAGACGACGATCAAGATCGATCCGTCGGTGGTGCCCGATTGGCTGCGCAAGATGTGGCAGAAGGCCCTGATCGGAGGATGACGCGTGTTTAACCAGTGGGGCCGCGGTTGCGGCCTGTGTTTGGTGAGTGGTCGGGGCCCGATGGCCCCGGCCCATTTCTTTGCGCCGCGGGCCGCCGGCTCAGGTGGTTACCACGTGGCTGCCGAGCCGCGCCCGGTCGGCCTCGGCGACCGGCGTCAGGGTGACCCGTGCGGTATTGAAATCGCTCAGATGCGGCGTCGTCGCGTTGGCGACAAGCTGCGGCGCCGAGAGCGCCAGCGCGCGGCTCAGCCGACCGGCGGCGGCGCTGGTGCCATTGAGGAACCGCGTGCTGCCGCTCAGCGTGCCGCAGCCCTTGACCCCGCCGCGCAGGAAGCTGCGGTCGGCGATGGTCGAGACCGTCGGGCCGGGCACCGACCACGACGCGCCTTCGCCGCAGTAATCCGACGGCGGCAGCCGGTCTTGCTGCAGGTCGCGGCGCACCGCGCCAACATGGAACACCTGCCGAGTCAGCGCCGTCGCCAGCGCATTGTGGCTACCGGCATACTTGAGCGCGCTGTCCGGGGTGAGCTGGGTGTAATCGTAGAATTCCGCGTTCCAGCCATAGCCCTCGGGGCTCTCGAAATAGCTCTGCCGGGCGCCGGCGCGATAGCCCACGAGGCTGTCGTCGCGCTGCACCTGCAGCTCGAGCGTCAGCGCCGCGTTGCCGTGGTAGCGCAGGTCGAGGCGCCAGGCGCCCGACGGCACCAGCGGCTCGAGATCGCAGGAGGCGGTGGGGCCGAGGGCCAGCAGGTAGAAGGCGGGTTGCACGGTCTCCGGGTCGAGCCGGTGCTCTGGCACGTGGTAGATGCGCGCCACCACCTGATCGCCCTTGGTCAGGTTGCGGATCTCGCCGGGCTGCATCGCGCAGAGACCGGAGGCGAGCCCGTCGGGGGTCGTCAGTCCGACCTCGAGCGCCGCAAGCGGCTGTCCCGGTTCGGCGCGCAGCTCGATATAGCTCTCGGTGCGGTCGCCGGGCTGGACGCGCCAGTCGATGCCGCTGTCGGTGGCGCTACGGGCCTTGGTGGCGGGGTAGGAGAGGCCGGCCACCAGCCGCTTGCGGTAATCGTTGCCGAAGGACCAGACCACGCGCACCGGCTGCCCCTTGACCTGCTCCCAGAACCGCGCCTCGCGGGCGACCTGGTACTCGGCGAAGCGCGTGCCGTCCTTGGGCCCGGCCAGCATGCCCAGCGACAGGTTGATGATCACCGGGGCCTGCGGATCCATGACCTCGGCCCGGCGCAGCACCCAGCGCACCGCGTCGACGAGATAGCTCTCGAACTTGGTGCCGGAGGTGTCGGCGATGGCCTGCGGCGGAAGCTGGACGCCGAGCAGCGGCCAGTCGCGGGCGGGATCGGCCGCGTCGTCGGGCTCGCAGCCGGCGGCAAGATCGAGCACATGGGTGCCGTGGCTGGTGCCGAAATCGGTCGAGCGGCGCGCATCGGCCCGCGCCAGGCGGGCGTTGATCGCGGTGTATTCGCCGGTCTCGTTCAGCCCTTCGCGCGCCAGCAGCGCATCGATCTGCCGGCGCTCGAGCACCTCTCCGAGACAGGCGCTGTGATCGCGCTTGCCGGCCCGCTCCAGCGCTTGAAGCCAGATCGCCTCGAAGCGCGTGCGCAGGTGGCCGGCGTCCCGGGCATGCCGCGCCTTGCAGAACCGGGCGTTGAGGAAGCCGATGCCGTCGTCGATCACCGCGACGATCGGCTGGCCCTTGCGCGCGGTATCGTCCGCATCGCTCGCCGCCACAAGCTCCTCCGCCGCGGCGGCGTAGCTGGCAGCGCTCGGGTCGAGCGCCACCGGCGTGCCGTCGTCGAGCACCTCGAAGAGATCGTCATAGGCATCGCCGGGCGTGCCGAGGGCGCGGTAGATCGGGTATTCGTCGGGCAGGCCGGCATCGGGGTCGGGCGTGTGACAGCGTCGGCGCAGCCCTCTCAGCTCGAAGGGCTCCATCAGCAGCGGCGACTCGGCATCCTCGACCAGCGCCTTCAGCCGCTCGCGCTGCCGCAGCGCCGAGTCTGCGCCGTCGCCGTCGCGCAGGCGCACGAAGAGCGGCTCGAAGACATCGCTGCCGACCGGCGGCTCACGGCGCTGCCGCATCATCCAGGAAAAATCCACGTAGGGATCGTGAAACGCGGAGATTTCGGGGGCGTGCCACGTGAGCGTCATGAACGGATCCTCGCGAAAGACTTTAAAACTATAAGGGTAGCAAAGCCGAGCCCCGCCAATGCGTCAAGCGAGCGGGCAGGGCGGGGCGGGGGTTTTGCGCAATATTCACGCGCTGATCGGATGTGCGTCTTTGCGTTCGTTAGGGAATTCCCGCGAGACTCACGCGGAAATCGCGGAACAATCACGCTGCATTCACGCGTGCCGGTCACATTGTCCCTACGTCACGTCATCCAAGACGGCCCGCAGAAAGGCCGTCAGAGACAGGGAACACCGCCATGAGCAACGGGAACGAACATCAACCGAACGGCCTGCGCATCATCGATGGCGGCCTTCGTCCCGGCGCGGCGGCCAATGTGCAGCTCCAGCTCCCGACGGCGCCGCGCATGGGGCCGGCCGAGCTCGCGGCGGAACTGGCTGAGCTCTACGCGATGGCGCTTGTTCGTGATCTGCCGTTCGCGCTGATGCAGGATCCCCATTGCGAGATCTGGATCGACGCGAGCACCCGGTTCACGCTTCACGAGTTGCTTTGCGAGCTGCGCTCGCTGAGCTGGTTTAACGATCAGGCCCTCCCCGTTCCCGGGCCTGTGGAGACGGTCCTTTGCTCCCGGGCCGTCTGCGGGGACGCTGACCATCGCCGCACCCTGCGGTTGAATGGCGATGGTCAGCTGACCCTTCGCAGCCTGTTTCGCGGCGTCGTGGCGCATCGCGGTCCGACGATCCGCCTGTCGACCCTGCACGCCACCGATCACCGCAGCCCGTCCGAGACCGAGCCCTGCAGCGCGCCCGAGGCCGATGCCCCGATGTCGCGCTGGCTCGATTACATCGAGCGCTGCTCGGGTGCATCGCTGGCCGCGCCGGCGCCGGGCGATCCGCAGCCCGAGGCGCTGATCACCCCGCGCGCGCTGGCCGAGCGGCTGCACGGCAGCCATCCTTGCCGGATCTATTTCAACGCCGCGCTGCGCCTGCTGGCGCGGCAGGCACCCCTCGATCCCGGTCTCGAGGGCATCGCCCCCTCGGCGCGGGTTTCGGCCCAGACGCTGCTGTCGATGATGGCCGATTGCGCCGAGCGGGCCTTCACCGCGGCGATGCGGATGCAGGGCCGGGCCGACCGGCTGAGCCGGCCCGGCGTGACCGCGGCGCGGATCACGGCGCTGTTGGCCAGCGAGGACCAGCCCTGCGGATCGGACGGCGACATCGCCGCCTGCGCCGAGGAACTCGCGGGCAAGACGCCGCAGCTCCTGCACTGGGTCGACCGGATGAACCGGGCGCAGGGCCGGACGGCTCGCGGCCGCAGCGATCTTCACCTTCCCTCCCTGCGGGCCGACCTGCCGCCACACCGGGCCGATCATGTCGCCAAGGTGGTGGTGGCCGGCGCGCTCTCGACGCTGCTCAAGGCGGTGTTCGACAGCCGCCGCCACGCCCGGCTGCGCATGGTCGGAAGCTCGGGCAGCGGCATCGATATCGGTGCCGAGGCCGACCGGCTTGCGGGCGACGTGGCGCTGGCGCGCTCGGTGACCGGCAGCGCCTACCAGGCCGAGAATTTCAACGATCTGCGGCTCGGCGAAGCGATCGCCTGTCAGGTCCTACGTAGCCGCTTCGAGGCGCAGGGGCAGGGGCTGTCGATGGGCTTCACCAATTTCGACGGCCGCCTCGTCGACCTCGCGGTGCATGCGCATGGCGGCTCGGGTCACGCCACCTTCCGGCTCGACGGCCGTCTCGCGCCCTGGCCGATGGAGGCCAGCCGCAACGCCAGCCACCTCGCGGTGGTCTGAGCATCGGCCGGGCGGCTTGACCCGTATCAAGGCGTGGCCTCCTGCGGGGTGAGAGACTGCCCGGCATAGCAAGGGGAGAGTCTCATGCGACGCATCATCATCACAACTCTGGCGCTTGCCGCGCTCGGCGCGGCGGCTGCGGCGCAGGATGCCGATATCGGCCGCGGGCTCTATCACACCCATTGCGCCACCTGCCACGGGCTGGAAGGGCGGGGCGACGGTCCGATGGCCGGGGTGCTGCTGATCAAGCCGGTCAACCTGACCGAGCTCTCGGCGGCCAATGGCGGGGCCTTCCCGCTCGAGCGCATCGTCAAGCGCATCGACGGCCGCGATCCTCTGGTCAGTCACGGCTCTCCGATGCCGGTCTATGGCGATTTCTTCGAGGGCGTGTTCGACGTCCCGATCAAGACGCCCGCCGGGCAGCCGGTGCTGACCTCGGGGCCGGTGGTCGATCTGGTGACCTACCTGCGCGAGATCCAGAAGCCGGACTGATGGGGAGGACCGAGATGCGCGCCTTGGCCGGGCTGCTCGTTCTGGCGCTCGCGATGCTCGCCGTCCCGGCGGGCGCGCAGGAATTGCGGATCGAGATCGATCTCTCCGAGCAGGAGATGACGGTGGTCGAGGGTGGCCTCGCCACGCATGTCTGGCCGGTCTCCACCGCGCGGGCCGGCAAGTGCACCCCGCTTGGCACCTTCACGCCCTACCGGCTCGAGCGGATGCATTATTCGACCCTCTACGACAACGCGCCGATGCCGTGGTCGATCTTCTTCAGCGGCAATTACGCGATCCACGGCACGACGGCGGTCGACCGGCTGGGTACCCCGGCCTCCGCGGGCTGCGTGCGGCTCGAACCGGGCAACGCCCGGCTGCTGTTCGACGCCGTGCAGGAGACCGGCTTCGAGCAGACGCGGATCGTCATCACTCCCTGAGCGGCGTCGCTCAGCGGCAGATGCCCTCGGGCTGGATGCCGCGCCACGGCACCAGCACCTCGGGATCGTCCAGCACCGCCTCGAGCCCGGCGACCGGCATCTCGGCCGAAATCATCTCGCGCAGCCGCGCGGTGCGCGGCGCGTCCGGGTCGAGCACGTGGCAGCAGACATATTCCTCGACGATGGCGCCCTGCTGCTCGAAGCCGTGATCGAGGAACCGGGCGCTGTTCTCGGGATCGAACAGGTAGGGATCCTCGGAGACGCGATGCTCGCGCGCGGCCTTCAGCGGCGAATAGCCGGTGCGGGCGCGGTTCTCCCACTGCCAGACATGGGTGGCCTCATGCGCCAGCAGCATCGCGTCGGCCAGGTCGATGCGCTCGGGATAATCGGGCACGAAATCCTCGCGGTAGAGATCCTCGCGGTAGAACACGTGGCGGAACAGGGTCATCGCGCCGGGCGAAACGGTGACGGTCTCGCCGCGCGAGGGCGGCCACATGCGCTCCATGCAAGTCAGCCGCGGGCGGATCGGGCGCTGGTAGGTGATCTGCCCGGCCCAGAGCCCGTCATGGAAGCGGATGCGCTCGCCGTCGAAGCCGGGCCCCTGCATGGCGGTCAGGAACGAGACCTCGTTCTCGGTCAGGGGACGGCCGCAGGCGGCGATCAGGAGGCACAGGGAGAAAACCAGGATACGCATGGGCCGATAGGGGCAGAGGCTGGGGGCGGGCGCAAGCGCCGTTTCACAAGGGGCTCACTCGGCGGCGGCGTGGCGCTTTTCGACCATGCCGGAGGAGGAGATCTCGAGGATCAGCTTGCGCTTCACCGCTTCGGCAAAGCTGGTGCGGTCCTCGGCGGTGACCACGAAGGCGCCGAGCCCGCCAATGATGCGCTGCTCGTAGATCGCCTCGAGCCCGCCCTGCGCGCGGCCCGGATCGTCAGGGCGCAGGATCGGCAGGGCGTTGATGGTGATGCCCTTCGCGAGCACCGCGTCGCGGGCCTGCTCGATGGGCGGGCCGGACCAGTTTCCGGCGCTGTCGCCGGAGAAGTCGATCACCTTGCGCCAGCCGTCGATGTCATTGGCCTCGATCTGCCGCGCCGCCTCGAGCAGCGCCGAGCCGATGGCGTTGCGCCCGAATGCCATGCGCGGGGTGGTCAGGAGCTGGTCGGCGAACTCCTGTGCGTCCTCGGCATCGCGGATGCGCATCCATTTCACCACCTGCCCCTGATGCGCGGCCCACTCCATGTAGGTCACCGCGATCTCGCCATAGGCGGTGTTGGCGATGGCGGCGAGCACCGCCGGGTCGGTCATCGCCTGCGCGTAGCCCTCGCGCTGGAACATCAACTCATCGGGCGAGATCGAGCCGGAGCTGTCGGCCAGCAGCACCAGCTCGAGATCGGTGTCCTGTGCGAGCGCCGGGGCGGCGAGCAGCGAGAGGGCGAGGGCGAGGCGGCGCATGGGCGTGGCTCCATCGTGGCGATGGGGTGAGGCTAGCCTCGCGCGGGCAGTTTCGCGAAGCGTTGCCTGCGGCGCCTGACGCAGATGTGAGCGAGTCGCTTGCGCAGTGCCGCGCGGCTCACCAGCCTGCCGCGTCGCGCTGCCAGTCCTGCACCGCGGCGAGGGTCGCATCATAGACGGCGCGGCCAAGCGCGTGGCCTGCGGCGGTGTGCTTGCCGGCGAAGGCGGCGGAGCCCGCGGGGGCGGCCACGGCGATGCAGTCGGTGCCGGTCCCGGTGGCGGGCCCGGTGGGCAGCAGCGTGCCCGCGTCGAGCACGGCGGCGGTGCGGGCCTCGGCCACGAGGCTCAGCGCCTCGATGAGGGCGGTCTGGCCGAGCGGGCACGAGAGGCGCAGCGCGATGTTGATGGTGCCCCAGTCCTTCGCCGGTTGCAGCCAGGTCTGCGGCAGGCGGCTGCCGATGCGCTCGGCATTCGACAGGCCGGCGGTGACCACGGCGGTGGCGGTGACGCCGCCTTCGGTGGCCTCGGCGGTGCGGTGGGCCTCGAGCTTGCGCGAGGTCAGGAAACAGACGGCGTCGGTGGCCCTGCGGTCCTCGAGCTGGGCTTCGAGCCAGGCGATGGCGTCGAGATCCTCCGACAGGTCGGCATTGCGCACCTCGCGCCACAGGATGCGGCGCGCCTCGACCAGCCCGCCATTATGTGGCGCGAAGCTGAGGACCTGGTGTGGCTGGCAGAGATCGAAGGTCAGCCAGGGCGGGGAGAGGGTGAGCATGGGCGGCCCGAGTGGTTTCAGGCCTTTTTGAAACCTGTCGAGCCCGCGGGTGCAAGCCTCGATCCTCACGCCTGCGCGGAATCAAGGCCGAAGGCCGCCGCGCCATCGCCGGCCCGCCCCCCGGGCTGGCGATTTGGTGAGGCCTGATGCCGCGTGTCGAGGTCTTTCGGACGTGGCCGGGATAAATCGAGAGGATCGGAGGTTGCATCGCCATCCCGCGGGCCGGCGATGGCGCGGCGGCGTCGAAGGCGGTTCACTGGCTTTCGCACTAGCAAAACAGGTCATCTCCATCACGGTCGATCGATCATCGCCCCTGCGCGGAATCAAGGCCGCAGGCCGCCGCGCATCGCCGGACCGCCCGCACGGGCCGGCGATTTGGTAAGTCTTGGTGCCGCGTGTCGAGGTCTTTCGGACTTGGCCGGGATAAATCGAGAGGATCCACGCCTGGGCGCCGCCCCGCGGTCCGGCGATGCGCGGCGGCGCCCAGGCGGTTCGCGGGGAAACTGGCCGGGCAGTCAGGCCCGCTCACACATCCAGCTCTTCAACGAACCGGGCGTTTTCCTGGATGTACTGGAAGCGCAGCTCCGGCTTCTTGCCCATCAGGCGCTCGACCAGATCGCCGGTCTCGCCGGGCTCGTCCTCGTCGATGGTCACGCGGATCAGCTTGCGCGTCGCCGGATCCATCGTGGTCTCTTTCAGGTCCTTGGCATCCATCTCGCCCAGACCCTTGAATCGCTGCACGTCGATCTTGCCCTTGCCGCCAAGGCCCTTCTTCAGCATCTCCTCCTTCTCGGCATCGTCGGCGACATAGATCCGCCGCGCGCCCTGGGTCAGCCGGTAGAGCGGCGGGCAGGCCATGTAGAGGTGGCCCTGGTCGATCAACGGCCGCATCTGGGTGTAGAAGAAGGTCATCAACAGCGCCGCGATATGGGCGCCGTCGACATCGGCGTCGGTCATGATGATGATCTTGTCGTAGCGCAGATCGTCGATGTTGAACTTGGTCCCGAGCCCGACGCCGAGCGCCTCGCAGAGATCACGGATCTCGGCGTTGGAGCTGAGCTTGTTCGAGGCCGCGCCCAGCACGTTGAGGATCTTGCCCTTGAGCGGCAGCAGCGCCTGGGTCTCGCGGAAGCGCGCGCCCTTGGCCGAGCCGCCGGCCGAGTCGCCCTCGACGATGAACAGCTCGGTGCCCTCGCGGTTCTTGGCGGTGCAGTCGGTGAGCTTGCCCGGCAGGCGCAGTTTCTTGGTGGCCGACTTGCGCGCGGTCTCCTTCTCCTGACGGCGGCGCAGGCGCTCCTCGGCGCGCAGCACGAGGAAATCGAGGATCGCCCCGGCGGACTTGGTGTCGGCGGCGAGCCAGTTGTCGAAATGGTCGCGCACCGCGCCCTCGACGAGGCGCTGCGCCTCGGTGGTGGCAAGGCGGTCCTTGGTCTGGCCGACGAATTCCGGCTCGCGGATGAAGCACGACACCAGCGCGCAGCCGCCGGTGAGCAGGTCGTCGCGGGTGATCTGGCTGGCCTTGCGGTTGTTGACCAGCTCGCCATAGGCGCGGATGCCCTTGAGGATCGCCGACCAGAAGCCGGCCTCGTGGGTGCCGCCCTCGGGGGTGGGGACGGTGTTACAGTAGGACTGGATGAAGCCGTCGCGCGAGGGCGTCCAGTTGATCGCCCATTCGACTTTGCCGGGCGTGCTGAACTTCTCCTTGAAGTCGACGGTGCCCGAGAACGGCTTCTCGGAATAGGTCGAGGAGGCGCCCAGCGTCTCGGTCAGGTAATCGGCAAGGCCGCCGGGGAAGTGGAAGGTGGCCTCGGTCGGGGTTTCGTTGTCGTCGATGGCGGATTTCCAGCGGATCTCGACGCCCGAGAACAGGTAGGCCTTGGAGCGCACCATCTTGAACAGCCGCGCCGGCTTGAAGCGGTGATGGCCGAAGATCTCCTCGTCGGCATGGAAGGTCACCGTGGTGCCGCGCCGGTTCGGCGCCGCGCCGACCTTCTCCACCCCGCCTAGCGGGATGCCGCGCGAGAAGCGCTGCTCGAACAGCTCCTTGTTGCGCGCCACCTGCACGACCATCGAATCCGACAGCGCGTTGACCACCGAGGCGCCGACCCCGTGCAGGCCGCCCGAGGTCTCGTAGGCGTCGCCGGAAAACTTGCCGCCCGCGTGCAGGGTGCAGAGGATCACCTCGAGCGCCGACTTGCCCGGGAACTTGGGGTGCGGATCGATCGGGATGCCGCGGCCGTTGTCGCGGATGGTGATGGCGTAGTCGGCGTGCAGTTCGACCTCGATGCGGTTGGCGTGGCCGGCAACGGCCTCGTCCATCGAGTTGTCGAGCACCTCGGCCACCATGTGATGCAGCGCCCGCTCGTCTGTGCCGCCGATATACATGCCCGGCCGCTTGCGGACCGGCTCGAGCCCCTCGAGGACCTCGATGGAGGAGGCGTCGTATTCGGGGGTATCGGTTGCGGCGAGAAGATCGTCGGCCATGGTGCGCTGCTCGTTCTGATCGTTGATTGGCAGGGATTATGGCAGAGCGGAACAGCCGCGAAAAGGGTCCGCGCGGCGTCGGCCCCCACGATCATGGGGGAAAGCCTGTGGATTACGCCGGATCTTGTGGCGCGAGCTGCGCCCAGTGCTCGCCCATGGCGACGATGCAGGAGGTGCCGGAGGCGTAGGCGATGACCATGGTCCAGTCGCCCTGCGCATCGGTCCAGAGCTCGACCACCTCCTCGGGATTGCGCAGCCCGGTCGACGAAAGCGTGGCGCCGTAGCGCTTTGCGAGGCGTTCGGTCATCTGGGGTGCCGGTTCGCAGAGCACCTCGGCAATCGGCGAGGCTGCGAGGGCAGGGGCCGGGAGCAGGACGGGAATCAGGGCGAGGATGCGCATACCCGGAAGTGTAACAGAGGTATGACAGGGAGCTGCGCGAAAATCGCGCAAGCGGCTGCGCGCGGCGGAGCGGCCGCGCGGCGGGGTCATGGGGCAGGGGCAGGCGTCACCGCCCGGGGCTCAGAACGCCTCGGGGCGTGCCTCGCGGGCCATGTGATCGAGCACGGCGTTGACGAAGCGCGGCTCGCGGCCCTCGGGGAAGAACGCGGCGGCCACCTCGACATATTCCGAGATCACCACCTTGGGCGGGGTGTCGCTGTCGACGAGCTCGGCGCCGGCGGCGCGGAACAGCGCCCGCAGGGTCGGGTCGATACGGGCGATCGGCCACTTGGCGACCAGCGCGCGGTCGGTCATCTGGTCGATCCTGGCCTGCCAGTTGACCGCCGACGAGGTGATCTTGCCGAACAGCGTCACGTCGCCCTCGAGCATCTCGACGCCTTCCTCGATCTCGGCGCCGAAGCGGTAATCGACGAATTCGCGCTGCACCTTCTCGACGGTCACGTCCCCCGCTTCCATCTGGTACAGGGCCTGCACCGCGTAGAGCCGCGAGGCGGATTTCATCCGCCGCTTCTGATTGCCCGAGAGGGCCGGGGGGGTGTCCGGGGTGGTCATGCGCTGTCGTTTCCTCGTGAGGCGCCCGCGATCTGATACTCGTCGCGGGACGGGACGAATCCCACCCCCTTGCGGGCGCCGCCCCACCTACGGGCCAGCGCGATCAGATGCAAGGCCGCAGCGGCGGCGCCGCCGCCCTTGTTCTGGCCCGCCGCCTCGGCCCGGGCCCAGGCCTGATCGTAGTTCTCGACCGTGAGGATTCCGTTGCCGATGCACAGGCCCTGAAGCCCCAGCAGCGTCAGCCCGCGCGAGCTGTCGTTGCAGACGGTGTCGTAATGGGTGGTCTCGCCGCGGATCACGCAGCCGAGCGCCACGTAGCCGTCGAAGTTCGACATGCGCTCGGCGATGCCGATGGCCGAGGGCACCTCGAGTGCGCCCGGCACCTCGATCACCTCGTGAAAGCCGCCCGCCGCCTCGATCTCGGCGGTGGCGCCGGCGACCAGCTGCTCGGCGATCTGCTTGTAATAGGGCGCCACCACGATGAGGATCTTGACCGGCTTGTCGAATTCCGGACGCGGCAGGGTGTAATGCTCTTCGTTCGAGGCCATCAGGCGTCTCCGATCTTGCGGGTGCCGACGATCTCGAGCCCGTAGGCATCGAGCCCCACTACCTTGGGGGTCGGCGAATTGGTCAACAGCACCAGCTTCGACAGGCCGAGCGACGACAGGATCTGCGCGCCGAGCCCGTACTGGCGCAGCGTCTTGGGCGAGCTGCCTTCCTCGGGATCGAGCTTCATCGCGGTGTCGCGCAGCAGCACGACCACGCCGCGGCCTTCCTCGGCCACGGTGGTCATGGCGTCGCGGAACTCGTTGGCGCGGCCGGCATGGCCGGTGCCGGCGATGTCGAGCATCGGGTCGAGCGCGTGCATCCGCACGAGCACCGGCTCGTCGGTGGTGAGGTCGCCTTTGGAGAGCACGATGTGCTCATCGCCATGGGTGGTGTCGGAGTAGATCCGCATGTCCCACTCGCCGCCGAACTCGGAGGTGACGGTCTGCGAGCGCTCGACGCGCACCAGATTGTCGTGGCGGCGGCGATAGGCGATCAGGTCGGAGATCGTGCCGATCTTGAGCCCGTGCTTCTGCGCGAAGGAGACCAACTCGGGCAGGCGCGACATCGAGCCGTCCTCGTTCATGATCTCGCAGATCACCCCGGCGGAATTGAGCCCGGCAAGGCGCGACACGTCGACCGCCGCCTCGGTATGGCCGGCGCGCACCAGCACGCCGCCCGACCTGGCGCGCAGCGGGAAGACATGGCCCGGGGTCGCAATGTCGGCGGCGCCCTTGGAGGCGTCGATCGCCACGGCGATGGTGCGGGCGCGGTCGGCGGCGGAGATGCCCGTGGTGACGCCCTCGCGCGCCTCGATCGAGATCGTAAAGGCGGTCTCGTGGCGCGAGGAATTGTTGGTCGACATCAGTTCGAGCCCGAGCTGGTCACAGCGCTCGGCGGACATCGACAGGCAGATCAGGCCGCGCCCGTGGGTGGCCATGAAGTTGATCGCGTCGGGGGTGGCCCATTGCGCCGGGATCACCAGATCGCCCTCGTTCTCGCGATCCTCGTGGTCGACCAGGATGAACATGCGCCCGTTGCGCGCATCTTCGATGATCTCCTCGATCGGGGAGATTGCATCCTTCCAGTCCGATTCGACCGGGCCGGGGCTTTCGAAATCCGCCATCTCGTCACCTTCTGTCTGGTCCCTGCCAGATAAGAGATGCGGGGCAAAATGGCTAGGGCAGTTTTGCGGAGAGATAGGAAGGGGCGCTGCCCCTCTGCCGCCCGCGGGGCGGCATTCACCCCGAGGTATTTGTGGAACCAGAGAAGATGCGTGGGAGGCGCTTTGGGGGCGGCGCGAGTTGAGGCGGCAGAGGGGCGCTGCCCCTCTGCCGCCCGGGGCGGCATTCACCCCGAGGTATTTTTCAACCAGAGAAGATGCCGGGGAGGCGCGGGGGGCGGTGCAGGTCAGTCGAAGATGTCGTCGAGCAGGTCGAAGAGGCCCTTGGCCGCCTTCTTTCCGAGGCTCTTCTTCCGGCGTTTCTTCGGGGCCTTGCGCAGGGCCTTGGCGCGTTTCTTCGCCTCGGTCTCGGAGGAGGTCGGGCGGTGGCGCGGCGCGTCGCGGTCGACGGCCTCGGGGCGCAGCTGCTTGAGCTCGTGCAACGGCGCGCCGCAGGAGCCGCAGGCGAGCTCGTGCCGGCCGGGCGCGAGGACGAGCGCGGCGCGGGTGCCGCAATAGCTGCAGGTGGCGATCTTGGTGCTGGGCATCGGCTCGATATGGGCGCGGCAGGCGCGCCCGGCAAGGTCAGGTCATGTCAGGCCGGGGCGGGCGGCGTAGAGCGCCACGGCGGCGGCGTTGGAGACGTTGAGCGAGCCGAAGCCGCCGGCGAAATCGATGCGCACCAGCCTGTCGACCGTGGTCTTGGTCTTCTCCCGCAGCCCCGGCCCCTCGGCGCCGAGCACCAGCGCCACCGGGCGGTCGCGCATGCCTTCGAGCGCCTGCTCGATGCTGACTTCGGCCTCGCCGTCGAGCCCCAGCACCAGGTAGCCCATCTCCTGCAGGGCGCGGATGCTGTCGGCAAGGTTGCGCTCGCGCAGGTAGGGCTGGCGCTCGAGCGCGCCCGAGGCGGTCTTGGCCAGCGCGCCGGTTTCGGGGGCGGAATGGTGCTGCACGCCGATCACCGCCTGCGCGCCGAACACTTCCGCCGAGCGCAGGATGGCGCCCACGTTATGCGGATCGCTCACTCGGTCGAGCAGCACCAGACGCGGCGGGCGGTCATCGTCGCGCAGGGCGACATCGGCCAGTCGGCCCCAGTCGAGCGGCTTGACCTCAAGCGCAGCGCCCTGGTGCACCGATTGCGGATCGAGCGGCGCGCCGAACTTGCGCGGGTCGTGGATCTCGGGCGTGACGCCGGCCTCGGCCACCGCGTCGGCGAGCTTGGCCTCGGCATTGGGAGTGAGGATCAGCCGCAGCTTTTCGCGCCGGGGATTGAGCAGCGCATCGCGCACCGCGTGCAGGCCGAAGAGCCACACCGTCTCGGCGGCGCGGGCCTTTTTCGCCTGTTCCTTCTCGACCACCCATTTCGGTTTCTTGACCATCTCGCGCCTCTCTTCCTGCGGTCCCGTTCCCTTGCCTTTCCCTTGTCTCCGCCGCAAGGGATTTTCCTGTTGACGCCGGTTTGCGCCTTTTGTAGTCAGCGCCACACGCCGGCGGCGCCGGTGAGAAAGTGGGCGACAGGCCGCAAGGTGTGGCAGGGGACTGTAACTCCCTCGCGGAGACGCACGCTAGGTTCGATTCCTAGGTCGCCCACCACTTTCTCCTCCAGAAAACCTCCCGAGACTTACTATTTTTTCAGCGATCGGCGCGCTTTTGGCCGGCTGGTGCGGTCGCGTTCTGCGCGCTTGGCCGAGACGCTTCGGGCGCGCAGCCTGCGATGGCCTGACCGCAAGCCTCGGCTCGCGGCGACTCGGCGCCGGGAAAACCGGCAGACGGCGCTCGCATGCGGGCGGCTTGTATCTTTTTGCGAGATAAGTGTTGTGACGTTACACGCATAGCGACAGTATTGCTGGTCGAGAGGCCTGCGATTTCGCGCCCTCGCGTAGGGGCTGCGCGGCGGGAAGGTGTGCCACGGGTCCGCGCTTGCCGAGTGCACGCCAGGCCGCTGCCGCGACCGGGGTGGGCCGGGCCGACAGACTGAAACGCGCCCGCGCTGCCTTGCCGCGGGCGAGACGGCCGGAAGGATGCCCGGGTGATCGAAGACCTCGCTGACAGGGGACAGCCCGGCGACACGCGCGACATCACGCGGCACTGCGACGTGGTGGTGATCGGGGCCGGCACGCTCGGCCTGCCCACGACGGCGTTGCTGGCGCGCGAGGCCGGGAAGCGGGTGATCTGTCTCGAATCCGGCGGCGAACAGCAACAATCAGAGACCCATCCGCTCAATGCCATCGACGGGGCGAGCCGGGGCTATCGCGGGGCCGCGCATGGCCGGTTCCGCTGCCTTGGCGGTACGTCGAGCCGCTGGGGCGCGACGCTGATCCCGTTCCAGCAGGCCGATCTCGAGGGGGCGGGCTGGCCGTTGCGCCTGAACGAGCTCACGCCGCATCTTCCGGCGGCGGAGCGATTCTTCGGGCTCGATCACAGCGCCTATGACGCGTCCGATCTGCCGGTCGCGCTGGGGCCGACCCATGTCGCTAGGCTGGCGAAGATGCCGTCCTTCCGTCACCGCAACGTCGCGCATCTCGTCGGCGACGAGCTGCGGCAGTCGCGCCGGGCCGAGGTCTGGCTCAACGCCACGGTGATCGGGCTCGACGCGGATGCCGGCGGCGCCGGCGTGCAGGTCCGGGCGCGGGCACCGGAGGGGCAGACGCTGACGGTCAGCGCGCCCCGGCTGATCATCGCCGCGGGCGCGATCGAGACGACGCGGCTGGCGCTGCTGCTGGATCGCGGCTGCGACGGCGAGATCCGCCGGACGAGCCCGGATCTGGGGCGCTTTTTCACCGATCACATCTCGCTGCCCGTCGCCGATATCGAGCCGCTGAACCGGGCGGCGCTGAACCGCATCGTCGGCTATCGCTTCGGCGCGTCTGGCAGCATGCGCAACCTGCGCTTCGAGCTGGCGCCGCAGAGCGCAGCGCGGCGCGAGGCGCCTCCGAACTTCGCCTATGTCGGTTTCGAGCCGCCGCGAACCGGCGGGTTCGAGGCGCTGCACGGGCTGTTCAAGAGTGTCCAGATAGGGCAATTGCCCCCTGCGCGTGTCGTGGGGGAGGGGCTGCGGCACCTGCCCTGGCTGATCCGTGCGGCCTGGTGGCGGCTGGCCTACAAGCGGCTGCTCTATCCCTCCGAGGTGCCGCTGCAGGCCTATATCGTCGCCGAACAGCGCGCGGACCGGGGCAATCGAATCAGCCTGAGCGAGACCCGCCGCGACCAGTACGGCGTGCCTCTGCCGGTGCTCGACTGGAGGCTCGCCGATGCCGATTACGATGGGCTGGAGCGCGCGGCGGCGCTGCTCGAAGAGACCTGGACCGGCAGCGGGCTGGCGCGGCTCGGGCGCTTCCGGCGCCGACCGGTCGGCCGCGCCACAGCGCGACCTGCGGACAATTACCATCCCACCGGCAGCACCCGGATGGGGCGGGATGCGTCCTGCGGGGTGGTGGACCGCGATCTGCGGCTGTTTGCCAGACCGCAGGTGCAGCTGCTCGCGACCTCGGTGCTGCCCACCGGCGGCGGCGCCAATCCGACGCTGATGGCCTTCCTGCTGGCGCTGCGCTGCGTCGAACAACATGCGCAGGCCCAGCCCCACGGGCGCAAGACCGGCGCGGCCCGCAGCGCGGCGGCGCGATGAGCCTCTAGCGCCGCGGCGCGATGGCGATGCGCTGGCGGATCTCGCCGGTCGCGCGGTCGAAGATCAGGATCTCGTCGTCGGCCGTCACGACGGCATACCAGTCGCTGCCTTGCGTGTACGCAGTGGCGCTGGCGCCATCGGGCAGCGTGATGATCTCGGGCAATGGCGCGCGGGTGGTGCGGTACTGGATGACAATCATCGCGAGGATCGCTAGAAGCCCGGCGATCATCACGCCCGTCAGCACGGTGACCAGCAGGCGCAGGAAGCGCAGGTTGGCCGGCTCGGGCAGCTGCTCGTCGGGATCGGGAGTCTGGGACATGGACAAGGCCTTGCGCGTCATCATCGGGGAAGCCCCGCCTGCGCGCCTTGATAAGGCGCTGGCGCGCGATGTGCCAGAGGCAGCGGCGCTGTCGCGGACCCGGCTTGCCAAGCTCATCGCCGAGGGCGCGGTCACGCGCGGCGGCGAGGTGCTGAGCGACCCCAAAGCCAAGGTCGCCGAGGGCGACGAGATCACCATCACCATGCCGCAGGCCGAGGACAGCCACATCG
The DNA here is from genome assembly GCF_019801965.1 of Salipiger bermudensis. Lineage (GTDB taxonomy): Bacteria > Pseudomonadota > Alphaproteobacteria > Rhodobacterales > Rhodobacteraceae > Salipiger > Salipiger bermudensis_A. The sequence goes on along the minus strand of NZ_JAHVIA010000005.1, from coordinate 244,216 downwards.
GCCCCGAGGACATCCCGCTCGACATCGTCTGGGAGGACGAGGACCTTGTCGTGGTCAACAAGCCCGCCGGAATGGTGGTGCACCCGGCGCCGGGCACGCCGACGGGCACCCTGGTCAATGCGTTGCTGCACCATTTCGGCGGCAGGCTCTCGGGCGTCGGCGGCGTGGCGCGGCCCGGCATCGTGCACCGCATTGACAAGGACACCAGCGGGCTTCTGGTGGTGGCCAAGTCGGACCGGGCGCATCACGGGCTCGCGGCGCAGTTCGAGGCGCACAGCGCCGACCGCGCCTACCGGGCGATCTGCTACGGCGTGCCCAACCAGGGCGATCCGCGGCTGCTGGGCACGCGTGGCGTCTCGGTGGAGCCGGGCGGGGTGCTGTGCATCCAGTCGGGGCTGGCCCGGCACAAGACCGACCGGCAGCGGCAGGCGGTGTATTTCGACGGGCAGGGGCGGCACGCGGTGACCCGTGCGCGGGTGCTCGAGAGCTTCGGCATGCCGCCCGCCATGGCGCTGCTCGAATGCCGGCTCGAAACCGGGCGGACGCACCAGATTCGCGTCCACATGGCCCATGCCGGGCACGGTCTGGTCGGCGATCCGGTCTATGGCGGGCGCCGCAAACCGCCGGTGAAGGCGATCGGAGAGGCGGCTGCCGCGGCGGTCGCGCGGTTCGACCGGCAGGCGCTGCACGCGGCCGAGCTCGGCTTCGAGCATCCCGCCAGCGGCGAGCGCCTGCGCTTCGAGGCGCCGCTCCCCGCCGACATGCAAGCCCTGCTCGAGGTGCTGCGTACCGTCGAGTGACGCGATTGTGTGTGCCTATGCGCACACAATCCTCGCCATCTGGGCCGTTTACGTGCGCCCTGCACATATGTCATCAAATTCCCAACCGCGTGAGCGCGGCATTTTGGCGGACCCGTCCGACGGAAAGCTGCGTTAACGTCGTATCAACGTCTCAAGGTGACACACCTTGCAAACCAGTGGTGGCGCTCCCATATGGGATGTTAAGCCCCGTAACATTGGAGGAACCGGGCACGTGAGCAACGTGAGCAAATATGCCAATCTGCCGGCACCGTCCCCAGAGGCGGGCCTGAGCCGCTATCTGTCCGAAATCCGGAAGTTCCCGCTTCTGGAGCCTGAAGAAGAATACATGCTGGCCAAGCGCTGGGTCGAGGATCAGGACGCCGAGTCGGCACACAAGCTGGTCACCAGCCACCTGCGCCTCGCGGCCAAGATTGCCATGGGCTACCGGGGTTACGGCCTGCCGCAGGCCGAAGTCATCTCGGAGGCCAATGTCGGCCTGATGCAGGCGGTCAAGCGCTTCGACCCCGAGAAGGGCTTCCGTCTGGCGACCTACGCGATGTGGTGGATCCGCGCCTCAATCCAGGAATATATCCTGCGCTCGTGGTCGCTGGTGAAACTCGGCACGACCAGCGCGCAGAAGAAGCTGTTCTTCAACCTGCGCAAGGCCAAGAGCCGCATCGGCGCACTCGAGGATGGCGATCTGCGCCCCGAGCACGTGGAAAAGATCGCCACCGATCTCGGCGTCTCGGAAGACGAGGTCATCTCGATGAACCGGCGCCTGTCGGGCGGCGACGCCTCGCTCAATGCCACCGTCGGCAGCGATGACGAGAGCTCGATGCAGTGGCAGGATTGGCTCGAGGACGAGAGCGCCGACCAGGCTGGCGATTACGCCGAGCGCAACGAGCTCGAGGCACGCCGCACCCTGCTGGCCGAGGCGATGGATGTGCTCAACGAGCGCGAGCGCGACATTCTCACCCAGCGCCGCCTGGCCGAACAGCCGGTGACGCTGGAGGAACTCTCGGGCGTCTACGATGTCAGCCGCGAGCGCATCCGCCAGATCGAGGTCCGCGCCTTCGAGAAGCTGCAGAAGCGCATGCGTGACCTCGCGCAGGAGCAGGGCATGCTGGCCAGCGCCTGATCCGACACTCTGTTCTTTAAATGGTGCCGCGCCCGTCTTCTCCGGAAGGCGGGCGTTTTCTATTGGCAGGATTTTCCGCCAGGATTTTCAAGCGGCGCCCTGAGCTCCGGGTTGCGCGCGCGCCGCGTAGCGCTACCGTCGGAGTGGACGAAGAAGGAGCATCACGATGGCCGATCACCTGCGCTGGGGCATCCTGGGTGCCGCGAACTTTGCGCGTCAGCACATGGCGCCCGCGATCCACGCGGCGCGCGGCGGGGCGCTCTCGGCCATCGCCACCTCCTCGCCCGAGAAGGCCGCGCCCTTTGCCACCTTCGCTCCGGGCCTGCGGATCTTCTCGGACTACGACGCGCTGCTGGCCGATCCCGAGATCGACGCGGTCTACATTCCGTTGCCCAACGCACTGCATGTCGCGTGGAGCGAGAAGGCCGCCGAGGCCGGCAAGCACGTGCTCTGCGAGAAGCCCATCGCGATGGAGGCCGTCGGCATCGACCGGCTGATCGCGGCCCGCGACCGCACCGGCAAGCTGATTGCCGAGGCCTGGATGATCGCGCATCACCCGCAATTCGCCAAGGCGCGCGCGCTGATCCAAGATGGCGCGCTGGGCAAGTTGGTGCGCATCGACTCGACCCACAGCTTCTTCAACGACGATCTCGACAACATCCGCAACCGCCCCGAGACCGGCGGCGGCGCGCTTGGCGATATCGGCATCTACGCCTTCGGCTCGATCCGGCTGATCACCGGGCAGGAGCCCGAGCAACTGCTCGCGGTCGAGACCGACTGGACCAACGGCATCGATGCCACCACCCACATCATGGTCCGCTTCCCGGAGTTTCTCTACACCGGGCGGGTTTCGATGCGGGCGGCCCCCTGGCAGGAGATCGTGGTGCATGGCGAGCGCGCGGTGATGCGCCTGCCGGTGCCGTTCAACGTTCAGGTCTTCGGGCAGGCCTCGCTCGAGCTGCACCGTCCGGGCGGCCATGTCGAGACCTGGCGCTGGCCGGCCGAGAACCACTACGTTCTGCAGGTCGAGGCGTTCAACCAGGCGGTGATGGAACAGGCCGATTGGCCGTTGCCGCTGGAATTCTCGCGCGGCACGCAGGCCTGGATCGACCAAATCCTCGCGGCGGCACGGAGCTGACCTCCGGCTTCGTGCTTGCACGCAAAGGCTTTTCTTTTTTTCTGCGCTCGCATAGGCTTTCGCTGCAACGCTGCATGCCAGGGAGGGCACCGAGTGGCCGACACGGAAAAACCGCTGCTGATCAAGCGCTATGCCAGCCGGCGTCTCTACAACACCGAGACCAGCGATTACGTCACGCTGGAGGACATCGCGGGCTTCATCCGCGATGGGCGCGACGTGCAGATCGTCGACCTGAAGTCCGGTGATGACCTGACCCGGCAATACCTGCTGCAGATCGTCGCCGAGCACGAGAGCCGCGGCGAGAGCGTGCTGCCGATCAACGTGCTCACCGATCTGGTGCGCAGCTACACCACGCAGGCGACCTCGGCGGTGCCGCAGTTTCTTGCCGCCTCCTTCGAGATGTTCCGCGACAGCCAGTCGAAATGGGCCGAGAGCATGAGCTCCAACCCGATGATGCCGAAGATCCCCGGCCTCGAGGCGATGCAGGCCCAGCAGGAAGCGTTCCTGAAGGCGATGACCGGCAACATGAGCAAGCAATGGTCCGGCCCCGAAGCCGAGGGCGAGCAGCCGGCCAAGGGCGAAGAGGAAGACCTCGACGCCATCAAGAAGCAGCTGGCCGAGCTGCAGAGCAAGCTCTCCAAGATGAACAAGTGAGCCGTGCCCCTCGGGGCGCCGGGCTCCGGCGATAACGAAAGACGGGCGGGGAATTCCCCGCCCGTTTCGCGTTCGTGAGTGGTCTTGGTCGTGAGTGGTCTCAGGTGCCGTAGGCGCGGGTCTCGCCCATCACCGCCTCGGCGGCATTGACGAGGATATCGGCCACCTGGGCGCAGTCCTCGAGCGTCAGCCGCGCCGGCAGGCGGGTGTCGCAGGCGCGCTCGAGCATGGCGCGGGTCTGCGGCAGCTCGGGGATCTCGCGCAGGAACTGCCAGTTCCAGAAGGCTCGGGCATTGTCGGAGGACAGGCCGAAGACTTGCACCTTGACGCCCATCTCGGCGGCGGTCTCGGCGAAGGCGCGCATCTCCTCGCGGTCCATGTTGACAAGGTTGAACTGCAGCGAATCCGGCGCGCGCTCCTCGCGGGCGAGCTTGGCCGGCACCTCGATCCAAGGGCTCATCCCAATGCGGGCGGCGACGAAATCATGGTTGCGACGGCCATCTTCGACCCGGCGCGCCACGTGAGGCAGCTGCGGGCGGATCACCGCGGCGGAGAGGTTCGACATGCGCAGATTGTAGAGCGGCAGCCGGTTCTGCCAGCGTGCAAAGGCCTGTTCGAGATCGGCGCGGTTGTCGCCGCGGGCCATGTGCTTTTGCCAGTTGTGCTCGTAGGCGCCCGACAGGATCACCGCCTGCGCTACCACGTCGGCATCGTCGGTGATCAGGATGCCGCCCTCGCCGGCATTGACCAGCTTGTAGCTCTGGAACGAGAAGCAGCCGATCTTGCCGATGGTGCCGATGTTGCGCCCGCCCCAGACCGTGCCGAGGCTGTGCGCCGCGTCTTCCACGACCGGGATGCCGCGCGCATCGCAAAGCGCCATGATCGCGTCCATGTCGGAGGTGTGGCCGCGCATGTGGCTGATGATGACAGCCTGTACGCCGCCGAGCTTGGCCTCGAAATCGGCCATGTCGATGCGGTAGTTGTCGCCAACCTCGCAGAGCACCGGCACGCAGTCGGCATGGACGATGGCCGAGGGCACGGCGGCGAAGGTGAAGCCGGGGATCATCACCCGCGAGTCGCGGGGCAGGCCGAGCGCCTTCAGCGACAGGAACAGCGCCGCCGAGCAGCTCGACACCGCCAGCGCGTATTTCGCGCCCAGCATCGCGGCAAACTCGCGCTCGAGCAGCGCCACCGGCGCATCCTCGGGGGCGGTGTAGCGGAACAGGTCTCCGGAGTGCAGGAGCCGGTCGATCTCGGCGCGGGCTTCCGCGGGGATCGGCTCTGCATCGTGCATGTTGGGCAAGCTGCTCATATTTCAAAATCCTGAATGTCGTATTCTGGAAATCTTAAACACCAGTTCTGTGACAGCCAAGTGAAAACCGCCCCCCGGGGGGAGCGGTCTGCGTGCTGGTCGTTGCGGAAAGGTCGCGGTTCAGAGCCCGATGCGGTCGCGCAGCGCGAACCAGGTCATCGCGAGCGTCAGCAGCGGGGTGCGGAAGGCGGGCCCGCCGGGGAAGGGCGGGACGGGCAGGGCGGCCATGGCGTCAAAGCCCTGCGACTGGCCGCGCACCGCCTCGGCCAGCAGCCGTCCGGCATGCACGGCGGTGCCGACACCGTGGCCGGAATAGCCCGAGGCGCTGAGCACGTTGGGCGCCAGCCGCGCCAGGAAGGGCAGGCGCTTCATGGTGATGCCGAGCGTGCCGCCCCAAGCATAGTCGAGCCGCACGTCCTCGAGCTGCGGGAAGATCTCCAGCATCGGCTTGCGCACCTTGGCCTTGATGTCGGCGGGGAATTTATAGCCATAGCTCTCGCCGCCGCCGAACAGCAGCCGCCCGTCATGGCTGAGCCGGAAGTAGTTGACCACGTGGCGCGAGTCCGCCACCGCGATGTCGCGGGTCAGCACCTCCGCGGTGCGCGCGCCCAGCGGCTCGGTGGCGGCGATGAAATTGTTGATCGGCATGACCCGCCGCGCCACCCGCGGCTGCAGCTTGCCGAGATAGCCGTTGCCGGCATAGATCACGTGGTCAGCGCGCACCGAGCCGCGCTCGCAGCGCACCACGCAGTCCGCACCCTCCTGCACGCCCGTCACGAAGCTCTGCTCGAAGATCCGCGCGCCGGCCCCGGCGGCGGCCTTTGCCAGCCCCTGCGAGAAGCGCAGCGGATGCAGATGCGCGGCCCCCATGTCGACCACGCCGCCGCAATAGTCGGACGAGGGGCAGATGGCGCGGAAGCTCTCGGCATCGTGGCGCTCGATTCCATACCCATAATGCACGCCCATGTGCTCCGCGTACTCGTGCAGATGCTGCACCTCGCCGGGCCGCGAGCCGCACCACGCCACGCCGTCGCGCAGGTGGCAGTCGATGCCATGCTTCGCGATCAGCTCGCGCACCAGGTCCTTGGCCTCCTCGCCCAGATCCCAGTACTTGCGCGCGTCCTCGCGCCCGAGCATCTCCTCGAGCGTCAGCTGGTCCTGCCGCTGGCCCGAGCCCAGCTGCCCGCCATTGCGCCCCGAGGCGCCAAAGCCCACGCGGTGCGCCTCGAGCAGCACCACGTCGAGCCCGGCCTCTGCCATGTGCAGCGCCGCCGAGAGCCCGGTGAACCCCGCCCCGATGATGCAGACATCCGCCCGCGTCTCGCCCTCGAGCGCCGGGAAGGCCCCGAGATCCATCGCGGTGGCGGCATACCAGCTCTCCGGGTAGTGCCCCCGGCGGTCATTGGAAAACAGCAGGTCCACAAGCCAGCCCTTCTCTTCGTCAAAAATACCCCGGGGTGAATTGGCGCGCAGCGCCAAGAGGGGCAGCGCCCCTCCCGCCCCCGGCCAAGAGGCTCAGACGTTGAGCAGCAGGTGCTCCCGCTCCCACGGGCTGATCACCGAGAGGAACTCCTCGTATTCCGCCCGCTTCACGATCGAGTAGACCCGGGCGAAATCCGGCCCCATGACCTGGTGCAGCGCCTCGGCCTCGTCCCAGAGCTCGAGCGCCGAGCCGAGCACGCGCGGGATATCACCCTCGCCCTCGTAGGCGTCGCCGCGGAACTGCTTCGACGGGCGGCGCTCTTCCATCAGACCGAGATAGCCGCAGGCCAGCGAGGCGGCGATGCCGAGATAGGGGTTGCAGTCCATCCCCGCGAGCCGGTTCTCGACGCGGCGGCTCTCCGGCCCCGAGAGCGGGATGCGGATGCCGGTGGTGCGGTTGTCGCGGCCCCATTCGAGGTTGATCGGGGCGGCGTGGTCGCGCACGTAACGGCGGTAGGAATTGACGTAGGGCGCCATCACCGCCACCGCCGCCGGCAGGTGGGTCTGCAGCCCGCCGATGAAGTGGTAGAAGGCATCGGTCTCGCCGCCCTGGGGCCCCGAGAAGATGTTGCGCCCGGTCTCCTTGTCCATCACCGAGTGGTGGATGTGCATGGCCGAGCCCGGCTCGTCGGCGATCGGCTTGGCCATGAAAGTGGCGAAGCAATCGTGCCGCAGCGCCGCCTCGCGGATCAGCCGCTTGAAGTAGAACACCTCGTCGGCGAGCTTGACCGGATCGCCATGGCGGAGGTTGATCTCGAGCTGGCCGGCACCGCCTTCCTGGGTGATGCCGTCGATCTCGAAACCCTGCGCCTCGGCGAAATCGTAGATGTCGTCGATCACCGGGCCGAACTCGTCGACCGCGGTCATCGAATAGGCCTGGCGCGCCGCGGCGGGGCGGCCCGAGCGGCCCATCATCGGCTCGATGTCCTTGGCCGGGTCGAGGTTGCGGGCGACGATGAAGAACTCCATCTCCGGCGCCACGATCGGCTCCCAGCCCTGCTCCTCGTAGAGCTTCACCACCCGCTTCAACACGTTGCGCGGTGCATACTCGATCGGATCACCGTGCCGGTCATAGGCATCGTGGATAATCTGCAGCGTCCAGTCCCCGGTCCAGGGCGCGGCGCTGGCCGTGCTCATGTCGGGCTTCAGGATCATGTCGCGCTCGATGAAGCCTTCCTCGCCGGCGGCCTCGCCCCATTCCCCGGTGATGGTCTGGAAAAAGATCGAGTCGGGCAGGTGGAAATAGGCCTGCCGGGCGAATTTCGACGCCGGCACCGCCTTGCCGCGGGCGATGCCCGGCAGGTCGGAGATGATGCACTCGACCTCGTCGAGCCTGCGGCCCTCGAGATAGGCGGCGGCGGCTTCGGGCAGGTTGGCGGTCCACTCAGAACTCATAGCCGCTTCTCCTTGAAGAACCGCGCGAATTGCGCGCCGATTTCGCCGCTGTCGAGCGGCATCTCGAGCTTGGTCTTGGCGTCGTCGATCAGCTCGGCCGGGACCACGCCCGGGGCGCGGTGCTGGATCAGGCTGTCGACGTAGTTGCGGCGGAACTCGGGGTGCGGCTGCACCGTGTAGGCGTGGCCGGGATAGAGGATCGCGGCGTTGCGGCACTTCTCCGATGAGGCCACCACCTCGGCCCCGGGCGGCAGCTCGGTGACCTGGTCCTGGTGCCAGGCGTTCACCAGCCGCGTGCTGTCGGGATACTTGTAGAGCGTCGGCCCGATGACCCAGCCCTTGTCGGATTTCTCGACCTTGCCGCCAAGCGCCTGCGCGATGATCTGGTGCCCGAAGCAGACCCCGATCAGGGGCTTGCCGGCGGCGTGGATCGCCCGGATCAGCTCTTCGAGCGGGGCCATCCAGGGGTGATCCTCGTAGGCGCCGTGGCGCGAGCCGGTGATCAGCCAGCCATCGGCCTCCTCAGGGCCCTCGGGGAAGTCGCCATTGACCACCTTCCAGGTCTCGAAGGCGAAGCCGTGCCCGTCGAGCAGGGCGTGAAATTGCGTGTCGTAGTCCCCGACTTCCTCGAGGATCACGTCCGGGACGAGCCCGGGTTGCAGAATGCCGATTTTCATGAAGCACCGATGTCGTTTGTGGGCCGGAGGGTAGTCCTGCCGCCCGGGGGCGGCAAGAGGTGCTCAGACGGTGTCGAGATAGATTTCGACCTGCTCGGCCGGCGAGAGCTCGGACATGAAATGCAGCTCCTGGCGCTTGGTCAGCAGCAGGTTGCGGATCAGCCCCTCGGGCAGGATGCGCGGCATCACCGTGCTCGCCTCAAAGGCGTCCATCGCCTTCTCCCAGCTGCCCGGGATCAGCGGCAGGTCCTGCGCATAGGCGTTGCCGGTGATCGGCGCGGGCGGCTCGGTGCCGTCCTCGATGCCGTTCAGCGCCGCGCCTAGCAGGGTGGCAAGGAGCAGGTAGGGGTTCACGTCGCCGCCCGCCACGCGATGCTCGATGCGCCGGCCCTTGGGGCTGCCGCCGGGGATGCGGATCGCCGAGGTGCGGTTCTCATAGGCCCAGGAGATGCCGCAGGGCGCGTGGTTCTCCGGCACCAGCCGGTCGTAGCTGTTGCCGTGCGGGGCGAAGATCAGCGTGCTGTCATGCATCGCCTCCATCAGCCCGCCCACCGCGTGGCGCATCTTGTCGGTGCCCTTGGGGCCGCCATCGTCGAAGATGTTGTTGCCGTCCTCGTCGAGCACCGAGAAGTGCACATGCATGCCGGAGCCCGGGTAATCCTCGTAGGGTTTCGCCATGAAGGAGGCGGCAAAGCCGTGGCGCCGGGCCAGACCGCGGACCAGCATCTTGAAGAACCACGCATCGTCGGCGGCGCGCAGCGCGTCGGGCTGGTGCATGAGGTTGAGCTCGAACTGCCCGAGACCGGCCTCCGAGATCGCCGTGTCGGCGGGGATGTCCATGTCCTCGCAGGCGTCGTAGAGATCGGTGAAGAAGATGTCGAAGGCGTCGAGCGCCCGGATCGACATCACCTCCGCCGCCTTGCGGCGCTTCTGCGAGCGCGGCGAGAGCGGCACCTGCAGCGACTTGCCGCTGTCATCAATCAGGAAGAACTCGAGCTCGATCGCCACCACCGGGGTGAGGCCGAGCTTGCGGTAGCGCCTGAGCACCGCCGCGAGCGCGTGGCGCGGGTCGCCGTCGAAGGGGCGGCCATCCTCGCGATACATCCAGATCGGCAGGAGCGCGGTGGGTGCCTCGAGCCAGGGCATCGGCACGAAGCCGCGCTCGGTCGGATAGAGCACGCCGTCGCGGTCGCCGGTCTCGAAGACCAGCGGGCTTTCGTCGATATCCTCGCCCCAGATGTCGAGATTGAGCACCGAGAGCGGGAAGCGGGTGCCGTCCTCGACCACCTTGTCGGCGAAGCGCGCGGGCACACGCTTGCCGCGTGGTTGTCCGTTGAGGTCGCTTGCAGCCACACGGATGGTGCGGACCTGCGGGTTCTTGCGCAGCCAGCTTTTGGGGTCGTTCATGGGTCACCGTAGAATTTGATCAAATTCTGGATAACGTGCCGCGCGGGGGGCTGGCAAGGAAAATCCCGGCGACTTCGCGTCGCTTGTGGGCAGGCGCCGGAAAGCTGCTCAGCGGATCGTCACCGGCAGCAGGAACCCCACGGTCTCGCCGGCGTCGCGGTCGTTGCCCATCAGGTAGACCCGGAGGGTGTAATCGCCACTCTCGGGCAGCACGATCGTCGCCTCGCGCCCCTCGTTCTGGCCGAGGAAGATGGCCTCGTAGGTGGCGCCGGGCGGCATGACATTGAAATAGATCGTACCATCGCCATTGGTGCCGTCGACCGTGATGCTGGCCTCGAGGGTCTGGCCCTCCGAGGCGCCGAGCAGGTAGTCGACATAGTCATGCCCGGTGACAGTGCCGCTGATCGTGGCGCCGGAGCGTCCCGCCTCGAACTGCACCCGCGATTGCTCCTGCGCGGCCGTCGGTGCGGCGCTGAACTCCGCGGCGAGCGCGAGTGCGATGACGGTGGTGATGCGTGTCGGCATGGGTCCCTCCTCCGATACCGGATGCGGGGCGACCTGCCGTTGCGGGCGCCGCCCGCGCGCCCATCCTGCACCGGGAGCGGCGAGCGGCCAAGCCTTTTCGCTCAATGCTTTTTCGACTGAGGCTCAGCGCAGCAGGTTGGGGCGGTATCTCACCTTCGAGCGCCGCGCCTGCGGCAAATGCCGGTTGAGGCGGCGATTGATCGCCCCGAAGAGCCAGATGATCAGCAGCGTCAGCACGATGAAATAGCCGGCGAGGATCGGGTAGGCCACGAAGGGGTTGAAGGTCTTGTCGGCGAAGTAATTGGCGTAATAGAGCGCGTCGCCGCGCTGCTGAAAGGCCGGGAAACCCGAGAAGAACACCAGCGTGGTGGCGTGGAACAGGAAGATCGCCTCGTTGGTATAGGCGGGCCATGCCAGCCGCAGCATGGTTGGCCAGACGATGCGCCGAAAGCGCGGCCAGCCCGAGAAGCCGTAGGCGTCGGCAGCCTCGACATCGCCCTTCGGCACCGAGAGCAGCGCGCCGTAGAAGATCTCGCCGCTATAGGCGGCGGTGTTGAAGAACAGCACCACCAGCGCCCCGAGCCAGGCCGAGGAGAAGGGCGCGAAGACCGGCGCCACCGACTTGAGGCTCAGGAACAGGAAATAGGCAAAGAAGAATTGGATGAAGAGCGGCGAGCCGCGGAACAGGAAGATGAACCATTCCGAGAGCTTGCGGGGCAGCCAGTGGCGCGAGGCCTTGCCCACCGCCAGCGCGGTGGCGAGGAAGAACCCCGAGACCAGCGCCACGACGCCGAAATAGACGTTCCAGATCATCCCCGAGCCGATCAGCACCGCCTGCTTGCAAAGGGTGAAATCGTCCCGCGGCAACAGCCGCTCGCCGATCCCCAGCGAGCGCAGCCCGTAATCCGCCACCACGTCCCAGCAGCTCATGCCCGGCCTCCCGTCGCAATCGCCCGCATCTTCTTCTGGCCGAAAATATCCCGGGGGAGTCCGCGCCCGCGCGGACGGGGGCAGCGCCCCCGAAGATCCCGCCCGGCGCCACCCGACGCCACCGTCAGCGCCCGGCCACCGCGCTCACTCCCGAGCGCCCACCGCTTCTCTGGTTCGAAAATACCTCGGGGGAGTCCGTGCTTGCACGGACGGGGGCGGCGCCCCCAAACAGCGCTCGTCCCACGCATCACGCCGCCTTCCTCTGCGCTTCGCCACCCACCGTCGCCTGGCCGTGGGTGAGCCGCGCCATCAGTTTCGCCAGCGCGATCTCCGAGATCCTGGTGAACAGCAGGTAGAACACCAGCAGCCCGAGGAAGTACCACACCCGCCAGTCGGCATGCGGATAGTCCGAGAACCGCGCCGTCTTGGCGCCGCCGAGCTCGCGGGCCCAGTAGACGATGTCCTCGACGCCGAGCAGGAACAGCAGCGGCGTGGCCTTGATCAGCACCATCCACAGGTTCGATAGCCCCGGCAACGCATAGACCCACATCTGCGGGATGAGGATGCGCCAGAAGGTCTGGCGATGGGTCATGCCATAGGCCTCGGCGGTCTCAAGCTGGGCATGTGGCACCGCGCGCATGGCGCCGTAGAGCACGTTGGCGGCGAAGGCGCCGAACACGATCGAGAAGGTCAGCACCGCCAGCGAGAAGCCGTAGACCTCGTGCCAGACCTGCGGCGCGGTCGAGAGCGGCAGCTTGGCGGCGTCGCAGACGATGAAATCCGAGCCCTGCCGGATCGGATCGGTCCAGTCGGGGCATTTCACCTTGTGTCGCAGGTACTCGAAGCCCTGGTCGAGCGCGATCACGAAGAACAGGAAGAACACGATGTCCGGCACGCCGCGCACCATCGCGATGTAGAGCTTGCCGAGCCAGCTCAGCGGCGCGAAGCGCGCGCGGGCCGCGGCGGCGCCGGCGAAGCCGAAGCCGAGCGCCACCGGCGCGGTGATCGCGAGCAGCAGCAGCACCGTCCCGAAGGAGGCGTAGAACAGCATCAGTTTGCCGGTGGTGAAGTAGCAGGCAAACCACGCCGGGGTCGACAGGACCGAGGGGTCGGTGCAGAAGGAAAACATGCGGGTCCGGGTCAGGGGCGCCGGAACGGCGCGTCGCGGGGCGGGGCTGGGTGGGGTCGGAGACGCGGGTCGACCCGCGCCTCCGATGTCAGATCAGGGCGATCAGTAGGTGTCGGTGCCTTCGCCGAACCACTTGATCAGCAGCTCGTTGAGCGAGCCGTCTTCCTTCATCGAGGTGATCGCCGCGTCGAAGGTATCCTTCAGCTCGCCGTCGCTCTCGCGGATGCCCATGCCGGTGCCGCGGCCGAGGGTCACGGTCTCGCCGACGAACATCAGCTCGCCGCCGGATTCCTCGACGATCGGCGTCAGGTAGTCGGTGTCGAAGAACACCGCGTCGGCCTCGCCGTTGCGCAGCGCCGAGATGATCTCGTCGGCGGTGGCGAATTCGAGCAGCGTGGCGCCGCTTTCCGAGATGTAGCCCGACTGCAGCGTCGAGGTCTGCGCCGCAACCACGCCGTCGAGCGGCGCATCTTCGGTCAGCGCCACGTAGGACGAGGTCGCCGGCGGGATGTAATCCTGGGTGAAGTCGATCACCTCTTCGCGCTCGTCGTTGATCGACATGCCGGCGATGATGGTGTCGTAGTTGCCCGACACGAGGTTGGGGATGATCGAATCCCACTCGTTGGTGACCCACTCGCAGGTCAGCTCGGCACGGGCGCAGAGCTCGTCGCCGAGATCGCGCTCGAAGCCGTCGACCTCACCGTCATCGTTGATGAAGTTGTACGGAGGGTAGGCGCCCTCGGTGCCCATGCGCACGACGTCCTGGGCCAGCGCCATCGAGGCGGTCAGGGCCAGCGCGGCGGTGCCGAGAAGGATTTTCTTCATTTCATTGCTCCCTTGGTTGGTCTTCTGGACCCGGCCGGTCAGGCGTGGGTCGTGGATTTGAGGAACCCGCGCAGGCGCTCGGATTTCGGCGCGCCGAACAGCGTCTCGGGCGGGCCCTGTTCCTCGATCAGGCCCTGGTGCAGGAACACCACGTGATCGCTCACGTCATGGGCCATCTTCATGTCATGGGTCACGATGATCATCGTGCGCCCCTCGGCGGCGAGGTCCTTGATGACCTTGACCACCTCCTGTTCGAGCTCCGGGTCGAGCGCCGAGGTCGGCTCGTCGAAGAGCAACGCCTCGGGCTCCATGCAGAGCGCGCGGGCGATGGCGGCGCGCTGCTGCTGGCCGCCGGAAAGCTGCGCCGGGTAGGCATCCCACTTGTCGCCGATGCCGACCTTCTCGAGATAGCCCCGGGCGGCTTTCTCGACCGAGGCGCGGTCGCGCGCCAGCACGGTGACGGGGGCCTCCATGACGTTTTGCAGGATCGTCATGTGGGCCCAGAGATTGAATTGCTGGAACACCATCGACAGGTTTGTGCGGATGCGCAGCACCTGCTTGGGATCGGCGGGGCGGCGGTGATGGCCCTCGCCCTTCCAGACCACCGGCTCGCCCTTGAACAGGATCTCGCCCTTCTGGCTGTCCTCGAGGAGGTTGCAGCAGCGCAGCAGCGTGGATTTGCCGGAGCCCGACGAGCCGATCAGCGAAACCACGTCGCCGCGATGGGCGGTGACATCGACGCCCTTGAGCACCTCGAGGCTGCCATAGGCCTTGTGCAGGTTGCGGATCTCGATGACGGGCGTTGGATTTGGCAAGCCTGACCTCTGGCGGCGGTTTCGATCAGGGGGGAGGATGGGCGCAAACAGCCGCCCTTTGCAATGCGCAAAACGCGACCAAAGGCGGGGTTATCGCCGCGTCAATCGGCAAATGCCTTGTTTCGAGGCGCCGCCTTGCGCAGGGGCTGGGCGGGCGGCAGGCTCTCAGGGTTGAAAGCTTCGGCGCTGGATCAGCTTCCGCGTTCAACCCGCTGCCGGGCAAGGGCGGAATCGCGATCATTGATGCCGAGCAGGTTCGAGACCAGCCGCAGCAGCGCGTCTTCCTCGGCGTCGCGCACCCCGTCGGCGAGCACCACCTGCCAGAGCGCCTCGATGACGCCGATGCGGTGATCGTAATCGACCGCGTCCTTGATGGCGCGGGTGAAGCGCACGGTGTCGGGGGCCTCTGCCTCGAGCGCCTCGCCCTCGCTGCGCAGCTTGGCGGCCTCGAAGGGCGACAGCCCGTAGCGGGCGACGTTGATGCGGTCGATGCGCTCGCGCTCGCTCTCGTCATAGGTCTCGTCGGCGCGGGCGACACGCACGAGCAGGGCGGTCAGCGCCAGCCGTGCGTCTGCGTCAGGGAGGGGTTGCGGGCCGGGCTCGACGAGCCGCTTGAGGAAATCTGCGAACATGGACATCGATATAGCGCCGGTTGCCGGATCGGGAAAGAGAGGCTCTCGCCCGCGTGAGCGGGGGCCGTCAGGGGATGACGGCGGAGGCGCGGGCCTCCTCTGAATCGGCGCGCTCGAGCCCGAGATGATCCTCGATCAGCTCGACCAGCGCGGTCTCGTCGGCATCGCTGATGCCGTCGACCTCGGCCAGCTTCCACATCGCCTCGACCGCGGCGCGGCGGTGTTCGTAATCGACGCCGTCGCGGATGCGGGCGGCCATCTCCTCGATGCCGGGCATCTCGAAGGCCAGCCGCTCGCACTCCGCCCGCATCTTGGCGGCCTGCAGCGGCTTGAGGTTGTAGGCCTCGGCGAGGATGCGGTCGATCTGCTCGACCTCCTCGAAGAGATAGGTGTGATCGGCGATCGCCACCTTCACCAAGAGCGCGCCCATGGCATGGGCGGCGTCGAGCTCGTGCAGCGGCTTGGCCGGCGCTGCGCGGTGGTGAAAGAACGATTTCAGTCGCTCGAACATGGGGCCCTCCTGCGTCGTCCGCCCAGTGTGCCAGCGCGACACGACCGGCAACAGGGGATTCGTCAGCCCGCCCGCACAGAGGCCGGGTTTGTTGCGGAATGAGCGCCAAGAAACAGCTGCGAGAGGGCCTCGAGCTGCGGGTCCTGCGGTGGCCCGAGCGCCAGCAGCACGTGGTGCAGGCTCAGGGCGAAGCGCTGCCGGTCGCTAAGGCCCACCGCGTTCTGCAGGATCTCGGCGAAGCTGGCACAGTCCGGCGCCACCGCCTCGACCCGCTCGCAGGCCTCGCGCATCTCCGAGGCCTCGCGCGCGGTCAGATCGTAGCACTGTGCAAGCACCGCTTCGAACGTGGCGGGGTCGGCGAAGAGCCCGGCATGCTCGGTGCGCGCGGCGCGCAGCAGCAGCGCCCCCAGCGCCAGCGGGGCGTCGCCGGGATCGAAGGGCGCCGCGAAGGGCGAGGCCAGCCAGAATCTCAAGTTGCGTCCCAAGCTGGCCGCTCCCGGGGCTTGGTGTCGGTCGGTGCAGACGGCAGGTGTTGCATCGCGATCCTTTCTCATGGCGCGCCGCAACAAACTGGGGCAGGAGGGGCCAATCGGCAATGCCTGTGATGCGACAGGCGGCAGCGCGACCTCTTGGGTTGTGCGACTGCCTTCCGGGAGGGCAGCGACGCTCCGCCGAACCGGATCGGGGCCGTCATCCCCGCCGCTCCGGGGCCGGCAGCGGCCGCGCGCCCATCAATTCGTGGAACTCGAAGCGGAGATTGTCGATTCCCAGCCCCTCGGGATCCGCATTCTCGACGGTGAAGCCAGCGATGTCGGGCAGGGCGCCCCGGCGCAGCAGGGTCAGCGTGCCGGTATCGCGGTCGACCTGCTTGCGCAGGCTGTGGATCGGCGCGCCGCTGCGGTCGAAGAACACCAGCGTCACCGTGCCGCCCTCGCCGCCGCGGATGTCGAGCGCCAGCGCCGGCTGGTCGCGGTCGAAGAGCACCGCGATGGCGCCTTCGCCCACCGCGCCGGCATCGGGAAAGCCGCGCGGCCCGTGGCCCTTGAGCACGTTGTCGCCCCAGAGGCTGATGGTGCCGAGATTGCTGCCCTCCTCGCCGGGCAGCAGCGTCAGCGGCGGCAGCGGACGGCCGACGAGATGGTCGTGCCCGGTGTCGATCTCGAGCAGTTGGCCGAGGAAGCGCTCGCCGAAGCGCGCGCCCTTGCCGTCGATCACCCCCGACAGCGCCCGCCCGACGCCGTAGCCCGAGGGGAAGCTCTGGAAATCGATGATCCGGGTGAAATCGAGGCTGTCCGGCGGGACCTCGCAGATCGGGTCCTCGCAGGCCAGCGCCGGGGCGGCGCAGACAAGGCAGAGAAGGCGGACAAGCCAGCGCATGACGCGCAGGCTACACCCCTTTCGGTGTTTCGCTCAGCGCTTTTTCGCCCCTCGGAAGAGCCGGTCGAGCCGTTTTGCCTCCTCCTGCATCCCCCAGGGCGGGTTGATCACGAACATGCCCGAGCCGACCATGCGATGGCCCTCGCGGATCGGCGGGAAGCGCAGCTCGTGGCGCAGCGCGCCCGGATGATCGCGCTCGAGCGCCGCGACCATGGGCGCGTGCAGGTTCGAGGTCAGGATCGGGTACCAGAGTGCGAGGATCCCGACATTCCATTTCTTCGCGACCTTGGCGAAGAACTTCGGGATGCGCTCGTAATCCTGCTTCACCTCGTAGGAGGGATCGACCAGCAGCACGCCGCGGCGCGGCTCGGGCGGGCAGAGGCTCTGGGCGAGCTCGAACCCGTCCTGCTGGTGGATCGCCACGTTGGGGGCGCGCAGCGCGCTGCGCAGGGCGGCGTGCTCCTGCGGGTGCAGCTCGGCGAGGTGAAGGCGATCTTGCTCGCGCAGCAGGGTGCGGGCGATGAGCGGTGAACCGGGATAGGCGCTCGGGCCGTGTTCCGCGCGGATCTTCGCCAGCGCGCGGGCATAGGGATGCGCCTTCGGCAGCGCCGCGGCCAGTGCGCCGATGCCCTGTTGCGCCTCGCCGGTCTTGATCGCCTCGGCGGCGGAAAGATCGTAGAGCCCGCGCCCGGCGTGGGTCTCGATATAGCTGAGCGGCTTGTCCTTCTGGGTGAGGTAGTCGAGCATCCACGCCAGAAGCGCATGCTTCTGCACGTCGGCGAGGTTTCCGGCGTGATACAGGTGCTGGTAGGACAGCATCAGCGGCCTCCGAACAGGGAACGGATGCGGGCCAGCGGGCCGGTCTCGGCCCTGGCCCGGCGAGCGATTTCGTCAAGCAGGGCCTGCTTGCGCGCGGCATCGACGGTGCAGATCTGCGCCACGTCGCGCAGCGCCGCATGGCGCGCCTCGGCCTCCTCGCGCGGCATTGCGGGCGCGCCGATTTCAGGGAAGCGCAGACCGTGGGTCTCGGCCAGCCAGTCGAGATCGGTGCAGCGCGCCTCGATCACCTCGCGCAGTCCGGGCAGCAGCCGCGGCTTGCGCTGCCCCGGCACCACGGCATCCGCATGCCGCACCAGCCACTTGTAGCGCTGCGGGCGGCGGTCGTAATGGCGGTGCGGCGCACGGATCTGGCCGCGGAAATACTGTTGCAGGACCTCCATCGCCTCCGGGCTCACGGTCTCGTTCTCGTCATCGGGGCCGCGGCGCAGGGCGGCGGGGTCGATCATCGGCAGGTCACGGGCGATGAAATCGGTCACCACGTCGCCGCCCTCTAGTGCGTCGCGCGCGAAGCGTCGGACCTCGATCGGGCCGGGGCCGTGCTGCCCCCAGGGTTCGAGCGTGTCGCGGAAGCGGCTGGCGGAGGGCAACTCGAACTCCGGGCGCTTCTTGAGATCCTGCTGCGCGGCGGAAAGGAAATAGGAGGCCGGCGCGCGCAGGTAGGCCATGACGCGGACGTCGTCGAAATGCGGCGCGAGCGCGGCGTTCATCCGCGCGAAGGCCTCGGGCGGGTAGGGGCGGAACTGGTTCTCGCAGCTCAGGATGACCAGCGTCGGCTGCACGGCCTCGATGCGCTCCTGCAGCCGAGCCCAAAGCCGGGCGCCATCGTTGCGGGCCTTCTCCATCTCGCGGTCGGCATCCTGGTAGGCGGGCAGGTTCTGCTTCGGCAGATCGGTGAGGAAGGCGAAGATCTGCTGGTGATTGGCGTGGCCGTCGGCCTCGGCCACCACCACCCCGGCCTGCTCGAGCGGCGCGCGGCTGACATCGAGCATGCGCTGGATCGCGGTCGAGCCGGTCTTGCCGTGGCCGATATGGATCAGGAGTTGCGGTTTGGTCATCTGGTCGGTCCCTCGTTGCCGCCTGTCTAGAGCATCGCCGCCGCCGACGCCATCGCCCCCGAGCGCCGCGACGCGCGCGGCTCAGCCGAGGCCGTTGCGACGCGCATCCTCGACCGCGAAGTCGATCAGTGCCCGGACCTTGCGAGGCAGGGTGCGGCCTTCGAGCCAGACCGCGCTGATCGCCCGGGTCGGGCTGTCATAGTTTTCGAGCACCGGCACCAGCCGCCCGGTTTCGACATCGTCCCCGAGCACGAAGGTCGGGCAGAAGGCTATGCCCTGACCGGCGACGGCGAGGTCGCGCGCCACCTGTGCGCTGTTGACCCGGAAGCGCGAGGGCACGTCCACGGCGATCTCGGCGCCATCAAGGCTGAACGCCCATTGCCCGGGCTCGGCGCGGTTGGTGTCGGCGATGCAGGCATGGGCGGCGAGATCCGCCGGGCTCTCGGGTGTGCCGTTGCGGGCGAGGTAGTCGGGGCTCGCCACCACGAGGCTGCGCAACGCCCCGAGCCGGCGCCGCTTCAGCGAGGTGACCGCGCCCTCACCGACGCGGAAGGCAAGGTCGATGCCCTCGCTGGCCAGATCGACATAGGCGTCGGTCAGGCGCAGGTCGACGACCAGCGCCTCATGCGGCGCGGCGAAGCGGGCCAGCATGCCCTGCACGTATTTCTCGCCGAAGGTCACCGGCGCCGAGATCCGCAGCGTGCCGGTGAAGCCGCGCCCGTCCTCGGTCACCTCGGCCAGCATCTCGTCGAGATCGTCGAGCAGGGCGGGGGCGCGCGCCAGCAGCGCCTCGCCCGAGGCGGTGACGCCGACCCGCCGGGTGGTGCGGCTCAGCAGGCGCACACCGAGACGGGCCTCGAGCTCGGCCACGTATTTCGAGGTCAGCCGGTTGGAGATCCCCATGCGCTCGGCGGCGGCGGTGAAGGAGCCGGTCTCGGCGGTGAAGACGAAGGCGCGCAGCCCGTCGATCAGGTCCATGCGAACATTCCGAACATTGTGTGGAAGGTCATTCCACATCATCGCCATTTCATTCCGGAGGCGCAAGGCGCATCTTGCGGCTATCGAAACACACCAGACCACGGCCGGCGCGGCCCGCAAAGACCCCGGCGCCCGCGGCAGGACAACAAGGACCAGATCCTATGACCAATGCAAAGACAGTCGCTTACGGCGCGCTCCTCATGCGGGCCACCACCGGGGCCCTCTTCGTTGCCCACGGGCTCACCAAGCTCCTCGTCTTCACCCCGGCCGGCACCGCAGGCTTCTTCGAGAGCCTCGGCCTGCCGGGCTGGCTCGGCATCGCCACCATGCTGTTCGAGATCGGGGGCGGGCTCGCGCTGATCCTCGGTATCGCGACGCGCCTCGTGGCGCTGGTCTCGGTGCCGGTGCTGCTGGGCGCCGCGATCGCCGCCCACTGGGCCAACGGCTTCGGCTGGTCCAACGCAGGCGGCGGCTGGGAATACCCGGTGATGTGGGCCGCGATGATGGCGGCGCTTGCCCTGATCGGCGACGGCGCCCACGCGCTCTGGCCGCTCGGCCGCCGCAACGCCTGATCCATCCGGTTTCATCCGGTCGCCGCGCGCAAACGCGGGCGCGGCGGCCGCCCCGACACTGCCTGCCAAGGAGACATGCCATGAGCATCTCGCAACAACTGCAAAAGCTGAAGGACGGCCTGCGCGCCTCCGACCGCATGCCGGTGGTCTTTCTCGGCCACGGCAGCCCGATGAACGCCATCGAGGACAACGCCTATTCCCGCAGCTGGGCCCAGCTCGGCCGCAACCTGCCGCGCCCGCAGGCCATCCTCGTGGTCTCGGCGCACTGGATGACCAAGGGCTCGACTCTGGTCAACGTCACCGCGCGGCCCGAGACGATCCACGATTTCTACGGCTTCCCGCAGGAGCTCTTCCGGGAGCAATACCCGGCGCCCGGCGCGCCGGAACTGGCCGCCGAGGTGGTTTCGATCCTCGCCAGCCACCATGCCGAGGGCGACGACACCTGGGGGCTCGATCACGGCGCGTGGTCGGTGCTGAAATTCCTCTATCCCGACGCCGACGTGCCGGTGTTCCAGCTTTCCATCGACATGAAGGCCGATCTCGCCGAGCACGTCGCCATCGGCCAGGCCCTGCGCGGGCTGCGCGACCGCGGCGTGCTGATCCTGGGATCGGGCAACGTGGTGCACAACCTACGCGCCCTGCGCTGGGGTGGCGGCGCGGCGCATGACTGGGCCGAGGAATTCGACAGCTTCTTCGCCGAGCGGCTGGAGCAGGGCGACCTGCGCGCGCTCACCGATCGCGCCGGCATGGGCCAGCTCTTCCGCATGGCGCATCCCAGCGTCGATCACTACCTGCCCTCGCTCACCGTGGCCGGCGCCGCCGACGCGCGCGACACGCTTCTTTTCATGAACGATGCCATCGACCTCGGTTCGGTCTCGATGCGCAGCTTCATCTACTACTGACCGCTCCCGAAAGGAGACCCGACATGCTTGTGAACGGAACATGGACCAAGGATTGGCAGCCGGTGCAGAAGGCCGACGAGAAGGGCCGCTTTGTGCGCCAGGTCTCGTCCTTCCGCAACTGGATCACCACGGATGGCAGCGCCGGCCCCACCGGCGAGGGCGGCTTTCCCGCCGAGGCCGGGCGCTATCGGCTCTACGTGGCCTATATCTGCCCCTGGGCCTCGCGTACCCTGATGGCGCGGGCGCTGAAGGGCCTGGAAGAGATCATCCCGGTCACCGTGGTGAACCCGACGATGACCGATCAGGGCTGGCGCTTCGGCGGCTATGACGGTTCCGACGAGGACCCGCTCTTCGGCTCCGACTACATGCACCAGCTCTACGCCCGCGCCGATCCCGAGTTCACCGGACGCGCCACGGTGCCGGTGCTCTGGGACATGAAGCGCAATGTCATGGTCAACAACGAGAGCGCCGATATCGTGCGCATGTTCGACACCGCCTTCGAGGAGCTGGTGCCCTCGGATCTGCGGCTCTACCCGGACGATCTCGCCGAGCAGATCGACGCGCTCAATCCGCGGATCTACGACCTGCTCAACAACGGCGTCTACAAGGCCGGCTTCGCCTCCTCGCAGGCGGCCTATGACGAGGCGGTCGAGGGCGTCTTCGCGATGCTCGACGAGCTCGAGGGGCGGCTGGAAGGCGACTATCTCTTCGGTGACCGTCTCACCGAGACCGACCTGCGCACCTTCGTGACGCTGATCCGCTTCGATGCCGCCTATCACGGGCTGTTCAAGACCAACCGCCGGCAGATCGCCGACTATCCCCGGCTCTCGGCCTACATGGAGCGGATCCTCGGTCTGCCGGGGGTGCGGGGCACGGTGAACATGGACCACATCACCCGTGGCTACTACTCGATCAAGGCGCTGAACCCGACCGGGATCCGGCCCGTGGGGCCGGGGCATGTCGAGGCATTGCTGCGCGGGTAATCGGCTTGGCCGGGGCGGGGCGCTTGAGGGGCGTGCCGCTTCTGGCTGATGCCGGGCCGTGAGGGGCCAGCCCCTCACACTCCCCGGAGTATTTTTGACGAAGAGAAGACAGGGGCGCGGATGGCGCGGCAGTCTTCCAGGGGCCGCCGCGCATTTTGCTGTCCGGCGGGGCCGGTGTGGTTTGGCGCTGCCGCGGTCTTGTCGGAAGGCGGACGCCGCGTGTCAGGCGGGGGTGCGGGATCAGGCGGGCATGGCGATCTTCTGGATTGCGGTGAACCCCTCGAAGCGCGGGGCGCCGCTATGCAGCTTGCGGGTCTCGCCGGCGCGGGCATGGGCGGCGCGGAAGCTGTCGCTGCGGGTCCAGGCGCGGAAATGCCCTTCGGTCTCCCAGACCGTGTGCGAGGCGTAGAGGATCGCGCCGTCTTCCTCGGGGCCCTTGAGCATGTGGAACTCCTTGAAGCCGGGGTTCTCGTGCAGCTTGCTGTCGCGGCCGAGCCAGAGCGCCTCGAAATCGGCGGCGTTTTCCAGCGGCACGGTGAAGCGGTTCATCGCGAGATACATTGTTGGTCCTCTCTTGGGGTCATGTCTTGGGGCGTCATTCCGCCGCGAGCCGCGCGGCGTGAGGGAGCAGGAACGGGGTGCCGGGCGGCGGCGCAGCGCCGACGCGAAGCTGGCAGCCATAGGCGCGGGAGAGCGTATCAGAGGTCATCACCTCGGTCACGCGCCCCGCCGCCAGCACCTGGCCGCGCGACAGCAGGGCGATGTGGTCGGCGAACATCGCGGTGAGGTTGAGATCATGCATCACAGCCACCACGCCGCCACCGGCATCGGCGAAATCGCGGGCGATCTGCATGACCTCGAGCTGATGCGCGATGTCGAGCGCCGAGACCGGCTCGTCGAGAAACAGCCAGCGCGGGGCGCCGGCCTCGCTGGGCGCGCCGACCTGCGCCAGCACGCGGGCGAGCTGGGCGCGCTGCTGCTCGCCGCCCGAGAGCGACTGGTAGGGGCGCGCGGCGTGATGGGCGAGGTCGACCCGGGCCAGCGCCTGCAGCGCGGCGCGCGATTGCCCGGCGGCGCGGCCGCGGGAGAGGCCGATCTCGACCACCTCGAGCACCGTGAAGGGGAAGGCCAGCGCGGAGGCCTGGGGCAGCACGCCGCGCATCGCCGCGAGCTCCCACGGTTGCAGGAGGGCGATGTCGTGACCGTTGAGCGTGACGCGGCCCGTGTAGGGCAGGTCGCCGGTCATGGCGCGCAGCAGCGTGGTCTTGCCGGAGCCATTGGGGCCGCAGATCGCGGTGAGCTGGCCGGGTTCGGCGGTGACGCTGACGCCCTGCAGGATCTCGCTGCGCGCCAAACGGACGGTGATGTCATGGGCTTCCAGCATCACAGGTCCACCGCGCCGCGCTGCCGCAGCAGGATCCACAGGAAGACCGGCGCGCCGAGAACAGCCGTCACGATGCCGATGGGCAGCTCGGCAGGGGCCACCACGCTGCGCGAGATCATGTCGGCGCCGACCAGCAGCGACGCGCCCAGCAGCGCCGCGTTGGGCAAGAGCGCGCGGTGGTCGGGGCCGGAGGCGAGGCGCAGCAGGTGTGGCACCACGATGCCGATGAAGCCGATGCCGCCGGAGACCGCGACCGCGGCGCCGGTGGCGGCGGCGACGCAGAGGATGGCGAGGCGCTTCATGCGCTGCACCGGGATGCCGATATGAGCGGCGGTGGCCTCGCCGAGCGCCAGCGCGTTGAGGGCGCGGCCGAGCAGCATGGCGCCTGCCATCGCGATCAGCAGGATCGGCAGCGCCGCGGCGAGCTTGGTCCAGCTAGCGCCCGCCAGCGAGCCCAGGCCCCAGAAGGTCAGGTCGCGCAGCTGGGTGTCGTCGGCCAGGTAGACCAGCACGCCCGAGACCGCGCCGGAGAGCGCCGCCAGCGCGATACCGGCGAGCAGCATGGTGGCCACCGAGGTCTGGCCGCGGCGGGTGGCGACGCGGTAGAGCAGCAGCGTGCTGATCCAGCCGCCGAGGAAGGCGGCGAGCGGGACGAGATGCGCCCCCGCTATCCCCAGCAGAGCCGGTGGCAACAGGCTTCCGAGCACGATGGCGAGAATGGCGCCGAGCCCGGCGCCGGCGCTGACGCCGACGATGCCGGGATCGGCCAGCGGGTTGCGGAACAGCCCCTGCATCACCGCCCCCGAGACCGCCAGCGCCGCGCCCACCGCCAGACCCATGACCAGCCGGGGCAGGCGGATGTCGAGCAGCACGACCCTTTCCATGCGCGTGAGCTCCTCGCCGCTAACGAGGCTCCTCGCCACGTCGATGAGCTGCACGCCGGTGGCGCCGACGGTGAGGCTGGTCAGCGCGACAGCGACCAGCAGCAGCGCCAGCCACAGGGTCAGGCGGCGGGCGCGGGCGAGGCGGTCGGGCGGCGCGGGGGCGTCGAGCGCTGCGGGATCGGTGAGCGCGACCATCGGCCTACTCGCCGTAGAGCGCGGCGGAGAGCTCGGCCACCGCCGCGCCGGTGCGGGGGCCGAAGCCCAGCAGCTTGAGCCCGTCGATCTTGATCAGCGCGCCGGTCTCGGCGGCGGGGGTGACGGCCAGTGCGGGCAGCGCGAAGAGTTCCTCGGCGCTGGCGCCGTGATCGCCGGAGCGGTCCATCATCAGGATGACGTCGGGCGCGCTCGCAGTGGCGGCCTCGTCCGAGAGCGGCTTGTAACCCGAGACGCCTTCGAGCGCGTTGACCCCGCCGGCCAGCTCGATAATCGCGGCGGCGCCGGTGTCGTCGCCCGCGCCCATCAGACGGCCGCCCTGCGCCGAGAGCACGAAGAGCACGCGCTTGGGCGCTCCGGCGTGTTTTGCGGCGCGGGCGGAGGCGGCCTCGATCTCGTCCGCGACCGTCTTGGCCAGCGCCTCGGCTGCCTCCGTGGCGTCGAGCGCTTCGCCCACGGCGCGGATCTTGGCGGCGACACCCTCGGCGGAGAACCCGCCGGGCACGGTGATGAAGGGAATCGCGGCTTCCTCGAGCACGGCGAGCGTCTCGGGCGGGCCGGCGCCTTCCTCGGAGACGATCAGGTCGGGCCCGACGGAGAGCACACCTTCGGGCGAGAGCGACCGCATGTAGCCGACATCGGGAAGCGCGGTGGCCTCGGGCGGGTAGGTCGAGGTGGTGTCGCGGGCGACCAGGCGGTGTTCCTGCCCGAGCGCGTAGACGATCTCGGTCACCGAGCCGCCGATGGCCAGCGTGTCGGCCTCGCCACGGGCGGCCTCGGCCGGGCTCAGCACGGCGCCAAGGGCCCCGAGGGCGAGATAGACCAGCGAGCTGGCGGCGATGGCAGAGAAGGAACGGCGTCTCATGCGGGCACACCCTCGCGGGCCGGCAGCGCCTCGACGATCTCGCGCCAGGCGGGGCGGTGGTCGTTGCCCTCCTTGCCGATGGCGAAGCACTGGAAGATCAGCCCGCCCTCGGCATCGAACCCCTCGACAGAGAGCGCCGGTCCGCGCTGGGTCGGCTTCTCGACGGCCCAGAGCTCGGCGACCTTGTCGCGGCGCAGGTGGAGATTGAAGCCCGGGTCCATGATGTTCTGCCACGGACCCATCGGCTTGAGGTTGTGGATCGGGCCGGAATGGATCTGGATGCAGCCGCGATTGCCGACGAAGAGCATGATCCCGGTCTCGCGGTCGCGCGCCGCCTCGAGCATGGTGTCGACCGCCATCGGGTTGAGCGCCCGCACGAAGGGCGCGCCGGCGATGCGGTAGGCGCCGAGCCGGTTCATCCTGAGCTTCGAGCACAGGCGAAGGAACTGGTGCGTGTCGGTGAGCCGGGCCCATTCCTTGCGCAGGATCTCGAGCTTCGACGGGTCGGACTTCGCCGCCTCGACCGGTTCGCGCGGGCGAACCTCGAGCCGGTCGGAGTTGTCGCCGGTGGCCAGCGTCTCCTTCAGGGCGGTCCAGCCGGCGAGGTCGGAGCCCTCGCGCAGGTGGATCTTGTGCACCGCGTCGCCCGCGGCGTCGAAGACCTGCAGGCTGCGCCGCAGCCCGTGTTCGGCCTCCTGCTCGACGAGGAAGCCATGCACCCAATGCCTGGGGAAGATGCGCAGGTCGATGGCCTCGTTCAGCACCATTGAGGCATGCGGGCCGGAATGGTAATTGCCGTATCGCCCGACTTTCTCATGCACCGCGGCCTCGACGCGGGTCAGCGCCATGACCTCGCCGAGCGTCTCGGCGGCGGGCATCAGCAGGTCGGGATCGGCGCTGATCCGGGTGACGCCGTGGCCGGTCTGCGCGGCGAGGAGCTGCGCCTCGGAGATGGTCAGGCGCTCGGCGAGGTCGCGGCTGCGGGTCTTGCGGTTCTCGGCCAGCGCGGCGCGGATCTCGGACGGGGTGGTGGTGTCGCTCATGGGGCAGTCCAGTCTCTTGGTCGTGTTCTGACAAGTGACGGCTGGCGCGGGAGCTGGCGGTCTTTCTTGAGTAAAATACTCAGACAGGTGGCCGCCTGCAAGCGGCAATGATCGAAGGGGCGCGCGGGCGGATGGGGGCGCCGCGACCATCGCCGTGGTGCGGGACGGTCGCGGCGGCGCTCAGCGCGCCTTGATCTCGATCGAGTAGTTGCGCCGGGCGCCGGGCGGCGGGGCCGGGAAGGGGGCGGCGCGCTGCACCACCTGAAGCGCCGCGCGGTCGAGCGCCGCCGAGCCGGAGCTCCGCGCCAGCGACACGCCCGAGAGACCGCCGCTGCCGGCGATGCTGAACGCGACGACGGCGGCCCCGCGCGCGTTCATCCGCGGCCGCGAGACGCGGCTGAGCTTGCGCATCACCTGCCCGGGATAGTTGCTCGCGGCGGCGTTGCCGGAGCTGTCCGCGCGTCCACCGGCGCCGCTGCGGCTGGCCGTCGCGGCCTCGTTGCCCTGTTCCTGACCGGCGCGGGCGTTGCGTTCGGCATTGCCCTGTTGCGTCGGGCGCGGCTGTGCCTGCCGGCGCTCGGGCTCCGGTTCGGCGCGGCGCTGCGGCTGCGGTGCCGGCTTCGGCTTGCGCAGGCTGTCGGGGCGCTCGACCGGCCGCAGCGAGCTGGCCAGCGCGGTCTCGGGCACCTCTTCTTCCTCGGTTGCCTCTTCGGGCTCGGTCGGCTCGGGCGCCTCGGCCTCGACGGTTTCGACCTCGGGCGCCTCGGCCTCGCTGGGCTCAGCCTGGACAGGCTCGTCCGGGACGACCGGCTCTGCGGCCTCGGCCTCGGCCTCGGGCTCGGGCTCGATGAGCTCTGGCGGTTCTGGTTGGTTCGGCTCCGGCGGCGCCAGCGCCGCGACCACGTCCCGCGATTCTGCGGCGGTGAGCGGCGGAGCGGGGGCGACCGGCGTGCTCGGGGCCTCGGCGGGGGCGACGGGCGCAGGCTCGGTACGCGCCGCCTGCAGCGGCTCGACCGGCTCGGCCTGCAGCGGTTCAGTGGTCTCGGTCGGCGTCTCGGGCGGCTGCACCGGCGCCTCCAGCGGTTCGACCTCGGTCAGATCCTCCGGCGGTACGGCGCTCAGGGAGCCCGCCGCCATATCGGCAAAGCTCGATCCCAGAGCGGCCTCCCCGGCCGGACCGCTGCCCTCGATCTCGACAGCCGGGTCCTGCGCCATCAGCGCCAGCGCCAGCGCGCCGTGCGCGCTGCCGGCGAGCAACACGGCGAGGAACTTGGCGGATCTCGAGCGGGCGATCATTCCAGCCCCCGTTCGCTGACGATCATCACGCGCCCGGCGCCGCCGTTGCGCAGGCTGCGGGCCAGATCGACCAGTTCGGCCGCGGGGAGGTCGCGGTCCGGCACCAGCCGGACGGTCTCGAGCGCGGCCTCGTCGAGGGTCGCCAGAAAGCTCTCGGCGCTTGCGATGTCGCTGCCGCGGTGACTGAGCCGGCCATCGGGATGCACCACCAGCGCATCGGGCGGCGGCGTGTTGCCCTCGAGATCGTCGGTGCTCACGAGCTTCAGGCCCGGATCGAGGGGCTGCGACAGAGTGCCGGCGACGAGGAAGAAGATCAGCATCAGGAAGACGATGTTGATCAGCGCGATGGTCGGCTCGCGCTCGGATTTGGGGCGGCGGGCGCGCATCAGGAGGCTCCCAGAATGGTTGGCGCGAAGCCCGGGACGCCGCGCAGCACGACCAGCAGGTCGGTCAGGCGCTGGGCGCTCACGTCGGGCTGCATTGCCACGAGCAATTGCCGAACCCCGTCGTCGTCGCTGCCGGCGCGGGCCTCGGCCAGCGCCGCGGCAAGCTCTTCGAGGGCGATCTCGGTGGCGTTGAGCTCGGCGGTCTCGGCGCCGAGGCGCAGGAACAGCGGCGGCTGACGCGGCGTGTCCGAAGCCGCGCCCGATCCGGCGGCGGTCAGCTCGACCTCGGAAAACCGGGTGAAGGTCGAGGTCAGCATGAAGAACAGCAGCAGCAGGAAGATAACGTCTATGAGCGACGTCATCGAAAGCCTGCGTCTGCGGCGGGCCTTACGCATGGGCGTAGCTGCCCTGTGCTGCGGTCTCGGCCCCGACATGGGTGCCCGAGGGCGACTGGATGCTGCGCAGGGATTTCTCCGCCAGCACGCGCTCCGCCTCCATGCGGGTCTCGAGCCAGCTCAGCACCACCGAGGTTGGCATCGCCACGGCGAGGCCGACGGCGGTGGTCAGAAGCGCCACCCAGATGCCGCCTGCGAGGATCGAGGGATCGACCTGCGAGCCCGCATCCTGCAGCGCCTGGAAGGCCGAGATCATGCCCAGAACGGTGCCGAACAGCCCCATCAGCGGCGACAGCTGCGCCACAGAGTCGAGGAAGCGGAAGCCGCTTTCGAGCTTGGCGAAGCGGGTCTCGGCCTCGGCGTCGAGCCGGGCGGTGTCGCAGCGCCCGGTCATCGCCAGTTCTACCACCGGCTTGAGATAGCTCTTGGAGCGCGCAAGCTCGCGCCGGGCCACGGCCTCGTCACCGGAATCCCAGGCCTCGACCGCGTGGCGCAGCGCCTTGTGGCGCCCGACGCCGGCGGCGCGGAATTGCCAGAGCTTGTAGAGGATCACCGCAAGGGTGACGATCGACACCGCGATCAGAAGCAGCACCACCGGACCGCCGAGCTCGTAGATCTCGAGCAGCGCTCCGCGCAGGTTGGTCAGCAGCTGGTCCATCATCCCATCATCTCCACATCGGTGCGACTGGTGAGGCCGAGCCCCTCGATACAGGCCGAGGCGCCGAGCTCACCGGCCTCGCAGGTGCTGGCGCCGTTGATCAGGATCTGGCCCAGCCCGTCGCATTGCAGCCCCGGCACCACGAACTGGCGCAGCCGCGGCTTGCCGGCCGGCAGGGTGCCGAAATCGAACAGGGTCAGGCGCTCGACCTGGCCGGTGGTGTCGAACAGAACGGTCTCGTAGACCACCTTGTCGATCGCGGTGGGATGGCCGTTCCGTGCGAGAAAGCTGAGCTTGCAGCCGGTCTCCACCTGCTCCTGCGCGTTGAGCTCGAGGGTCAGGGCGGGCGCGCTGTCCTGGGCGGCGAGCGGGCCGGCGAGGCCGAGCGCCAGCGCCACGGCGAGAGAGGTGGGGGTTCGAGCAGTTAACACCAGCGACTCCATGATACATCTGAAAGCAAGGAACGGCTGACAGCGCCATTGCGGGCGCGAGCTTGCCACCTGTTGGTCGCGAGAGTCACCACAAAGCCGAATGGATGACAATACCTTATAAACTTTATCAACTATTCTTGGGGCCGCTCTCGCGGCCTATCAGGCGGGGACGGGCGCAGGTCTTCCGGCCCGCTGCGGCCTGACTGCAGGGGCCAGATGCGCGGCGCAGACGGCCGACCTCGCAAGCAGGGCCGGGGCGTGACGGCCACTGCCAGACGGCGAAGAGCTGGCGTCGGCTGACAGCTGTCGATCATCGAAGGAAGAGAAGGAAATTGGAGCGGGCGAGGCGATTCGAACGCCCGACCCTTACCTTGGCAAGGTAATGCTCTACCCCTGAGCTACGCCCGCTCGGCGCGGCGGATCTCTCCGCCTTGGGTCGGTCTGGAGCGGGCGAGGCGATTCGAACGCCCGACCCTTACCTTGGCAAGGTAATGCTCTACCCCTGAGCTACGCCCGCTTATCAGACCGTTCGCCGGGTGACCCCGGCCGGGTAAGCCACCATCTGGAGCGGGCGAGGCGATTCGAACGCCCGACCCTTACCTTGGCAAGGTAATGCTCTACCCCTGAGCTACGCCCGCCCCCTTGGTGGTGGAGGCGATTTAGAGTCTCCCGCGCCGGTCTGCAAGAGAAAAAACTCATCTTTCTCATCGAAACCGGCGACGGGCGCCGCGCCGCTCGGCGTTTGACAGAAAGTCGCGCCGTGAAGGCGGTGCGGCGCCTGTTCAATTTCAGCATGTTCCAGAGCCATACGCCATGTCACAGCTTCTCAACCGCACCGCCACCCCGCTCGTCACCGGCCTGTTCCTCGTCTCGCTGGTCTCGGGAATCGCCCTGTTCTTCCACTGGGCGCCCGCCACCTTCCACGGCATGCACGAATGGCTCAGCATGGTGCTGATCCTGCCCTTCGCGCTGCATCTGTGGAAGAACTGGCGCCCGATGAGCGCCTACCTGCGCAAGCCGGCCTTCCCGGTGGCGATGCTCGCCTCGCTGGCGGCGGCGCTGGCCTTCGTGATCCCCGACGCGTCTAGCACCGCCGGAGGCGGCCGCCCGCCGCAATTCGCCGTCGCCCAGCAGATGCTGGACGGCTCGCTGAGCACCGTGGCGCCGGTGCTCGGCGAAACCCCCGAAGAGCTCGGCGCGGCACTGGGCGCGGCAGGCTTCACCGTCAGCGATCCGGCGCAGAGCCTGTCGGACATCGCCACCGCCTCCGGCCAGTCCGCCGAGGCGATGCTGGCGCTGCTCGCCGCCCAGGGCAGCTGAGCTCTCAGTCCTGCGGGGCAGGGCGCTCCACCGGCCCGCCCTGCGCCACCCAGTCGGTGAACCCGTCGCGCAGGTGGGCTGCGTCGAAGCCCATGTCCTGCAGCATCGCCACCGCCAGCGCCGAGCGCCACCCGCTGGCGCAATGGAACAGGTAGCGCTTGCCCTCTTGGGCAAACACCTCGCGGTGATAGGGGCTCTCGGGATCGACCCAGAATTCCAGCATGCCGCGCGGCGCATGCACCGAGCCCGGAATATAGCCGCTGCGCTGGCGCTCGCGCACATCGCGGATGTCGACGATCACCAGGTCCGCATCGCCAAGCTGCGCGATCGCCGCCGCGGTCTCGACCTCCGGAATCCGCGACCGCGCCTCCGCCACCAGCGCCGCCGCACTCACCTTCAAAGCCATGGCCTCTCCTCCCAGGCGCTCCCCCGGATCTTCTCTGGTTCGAAAATACCTCGGGGGTGAATTGGCGCGCAGCGCCAAGAGGGGGCAGCGTCCCCTCCCGCCCGCGCCACAAGAGCGAAGCCCGGGCAGGGGCGCCAGGGCCCCCACCCGGACCCGCGATCACTCCAGCTCGATCAGCAGGTCCTTGGCGTCGATCTGGCCGCCGGGCTGCACGTGCACGGCCTTCACCGTGGCGTCGCGCTCGGCATGCAGGCCGGTCTCCATCTTCATCGCCTCGATGGTCAGCAGCAGGTCGCCTTCCTTGACCTGCGCCCCCGCCTGCACCGCGACCGAGGCCACCACGCCGGGCATCGGCGCGCCGATGTGGTTGGGGTTCCCGGTCTCCGCCTTGGGGCGCGCGGTCGAGCTCGCCTTCGCCTTGCGGTCGGGCACCCGCACCGTGCGCGGCTGGCCGTTCAGCTCGAAGAACACCCGCACCTCGCCGTCGTCCTGGGTCTCGCCCACGGTGATCAGCCGGATCTCGAGGGTCTTGCCCGGATCGATCTCGGCGGTGATCTGCTCCTCCGGCGCCATGCCGTAGAAATAGGTCATCGTCGGCAGCACCCGGACGGGGCCGTATTCCTCGTGACGCGCCACGTAGTCGGTGAAGACCTTGGGATACATCAGGTAGCCGTTGAAATCCTCGTCGTCGAACTCGACATCGGGGAACTTGTCCTGCAGCTCCTTGCGCAGCGCCGCGAAATCCGCCGGCGGGAGGTGCTTGCCCGGGCGCTCGGTGTTCGGCGCCTCGCCCTTCAGCACCTTCTTGACGATGCCCTCGGGAAAGCCGCCCGGCGGTTGGCCGAGATTGCCGCGCATCATGTCGATCACCGAGTCGGGGAAGCTCACGTCGCTCTTCGGATCCTCGACCTGCGCGCGGGTCAGCCCCTGGCTCACCATCATCAGCGCCATGTCGCCGACCACCTTCGAGGACGGCGTCACCTTGACGATGTCGCCGAACATCATGTTGACGTCGGCATAGGTCTTGGCGACCTCGTGCCAGCGCTCCTCGAGCCCGAGCGAGCGGGCCTGCGCCTTGAGGTTGGTGAACTGGCCGCCCGGCATCTCGTGGAGGTAGACCTCCGAGGCCGGGGCCTGCAGGCCGCTTTCAAAGGCGGCATACTGCCCGCGCACCGCTTCCCAGTAGTTCGAGATCTCGCGGATCACGTCGACATCGAGCCCGGTGTCGCGCTCGGTGTGGCGCAGCGCCTCGACCACCGAGCCGAGCGTCGGTTGCGAGGTGTTGCCCGAGAGCGCGTCCATCGCCGCGTCGACCGCGTCGACCCCGGCCCGCGCCGCCTCGAGGATGGTGGCGATGCCGGCGCCCGAGGTGTCGTGGGTGTGGAAGTGGATCGGCAGGCCGACCTCCTCCTTCAGCGCCTTGACCAGCGGGCCGGCGGCGGAGGGCTTGAGCAGCCCTGCCATGTCCTTCAGCCCCAGCACATGCGCGCCGGCGTCCTTCAGGGATTTGCCCATCTCGACATAGTACTTGAGGTCATACTTGGCGCGGTCGGGATCGAGGATGTCGCCGGTGTAGCAGATCGTGCCCTCGCAGATCTTGCCGCTGTCGATCACCGCGTCCATCGCCACGCGCATGTTCTCGACCCAGTTCAGGCTGTCGAACACCCGGAACACGTCGACGCCGCTTTCGGCGGCCTGCGCCACGAAGCTCTGCACCACGTTGTCGGGGTAATTGGTGTAGCCCACGCCGTTGGAGGCGCGCAGCAGCATCTGCGTCATGACGTTGGGCATCTTGGCGCGGATGTCTCGCAGGCGCTGCCACGGGCATTCCTGCAGGAAGCGGTAGGCCACGTCGAAGGTCGCGCCGCCCCAGCACTCCACCGAGAACAGCCCCGACATGTTGGCGGCATAGGCCGGCGCCACCTTGATCATGTCGAGCGAGCGCATCCGGGTCGCCAGCAGCGACTGGTGACCGTCGCGCATGGTGGTGTCGGTGATCAGCAGCTGCTTCTGCGCCGCCATCCAATCGGCCACCGCCTGCGCGCCCTTCTCCTCGAGCAGGGTGCGGGTGCCCGGGGGCGTCACCTCGACGCGGCGCTCCGGCGGGCGCGCGGGCTTGAGCTCGGCGGCGGGGCGGGCGCGGCCCTGCACCTCGGGGTGACCGTTCACCGTGATGTCGGCGATGTAGGTCAGCACCTTGGTGCCGCGGTCGCGGCGCTTCTTGAAGTCGAAGAGCTCTGGCGTCGTGTCGATGAACTTGGTGGTGTACTGGTTGTTGAGGAAGGTCGGGTGCTTCAGCAGGTTGATGACGAAGTCGATATTCGTGCTCACCCCGCGGATGCGGAACTCGCGCAGGGCGCGGTCCATGCGCTTGATCGCCTTCTCGGGCGTCGGAGCCTTGGCCGTCACCTTCACCAAGAGCGAGTCGTAGTAGCGGGTGATGACGCCGCCCGCGTAGGCGGTGCCGCCGTCGAGGCGGATGCCCATGCCGGTGGCCGAGCGATAGGCCGAGATGCGGCCGTAATCGGGGATGAAATTGTTGGTCGGATCCTCGGTGGTGATCCGGGTCTGCAGCGCGTGGCCGGTGAGCTTCACATCATATTGCGAGGCCTTGCCGGTGGCCTCGGCGAGGCTCTTGCCCTCGGCGATCATGATCTGCGCCTGCACGATGTCGATGCCGGTGACCTCCTCGGTCACCGTGTGCTCGACCTGCACCCGCGGGTTCACCTCGATGAAGTAGAACTTGCCGGTCTCCATATCCATCAGGAACTCGACGGTGCCGGCGCATTCGTAGTTCACATGGGCACAGATCTTGCGGCCGAGCTCGCAGAGCTCCTCGCGCTGCGCCTCGGAGAGATAGGGGGCGGGGGCGCGCTCGACGACCTTCTGGTTGCGGCGCTGCACCGAACAGTCGCGCTCGTAGAGATGGTAGATATTGCCCTGCTTGTCGCCGAGGATCTGCACCTCGACGTGGCGGGCGCGGGTGATCATCTTCTCGAGATAGCCCTCGCCATTGCCGAAGGCGGCCTCGGCCTCGCGGCGCCCTTCGAGCACCTTTTCCTTCAGCTCCTTGGCGCTCTCGATCGGGCGCATGCCGCGCCCGCCGCCGCCCCAGCTCGCCTTGAGCATGAGCGGGTAGCCGATCTCCTCGGCCTCCTTGGCAATGGCGTCGAAATCGTCGCCCAGCACCTCGGTGGCGGGGATCACCGGCACGCCGGCCTGGATCGCCACCTTGCGGGCGCTGGCCTTGTCGCCAAGCGCGCGCATGGTCTCGGCCTTGGGGCCGATGAAGGTGATGCCCGCCTCTGCGCAGGCATCGACGAAATCCGGGTTCTCGGAGAGCAGGCCGTAGCCCGGGTGAATCGCATCGGCGCCGGATTCCTTGGCGACGCGGATGATCTCGGGGATGCTCAGGTAGGCCGCGACCGGGCCCAGGCCCTCGCCGATGCGATAGGCCTCGTCGGCCTTGAAGCGGTGAAGTCCGAGTTTGTCCTCTTCGGCATAGACGGCGACGGTCTTCTTACCCATCTCGTTGGCCGCCCGCATGATGCGGATGGCGATCTCGCCGCGATTCGCGATCAGGATCTTTTGGAATTCGGACATACTTTAACTTCCTCCTTAGGGTCTCTCTCCAGACCATCGGCGAGATAGAACGCGATGCCGCGTTGCAGCGCAAGGTGGCTTTGCAAATTAAACATGTAGCTCAGATATCTTTGCAAAGATCGGCTGGCAGAGACCGAATATTCGCGATTTCCGGCAGGCAGCGTCTTTGCGCTGGCGAAAAAACTTGCGCTGACCGAGGCGATTGCGGCCTCGGGTGCGTCCGGGGGGGCGCATCTGTCGCGGGGCAGGCCGGGGGCGGGGCGCTTCCACGACGCGCACGGATGTCGGTGGGTGCAAAAGATTGGTGAGAACATTGCGCGAACGCCGTCTTTCCATCCCGTGCGGCAACCGCTAGATTGGCGGCCATGAGCAGTTTCGATGACATGGACGCCTTCGAAGGCGCTTCGCTGTCCGCGCGCGCCATGGCCGCGCGCCCGGCGCCCTATCTCGACGACCTGAACCCGGCACAGCGCGAGGCGGTGGAACGGCTCGACGGGCCGGTGCTGATGCTCGCCGGCGCCGGCACCGGCAAGACCAAGGCGCTGACCTCGCGCATCGTGCACCTGCTGGTCAGCGGCAAGGCGCGACCCAACGAGATCCTCGCGGTGACCTTCACCAACAAGGCCGCGCGCGAGATGAAGAACCGGGTGGGGCGGATGCTCGGCCAGCAGATCGAGGGCATGCCGTGGCTCGGCACCTTCCATGCCATCTGCGTCAAGCTCCTGCGCCGTCACGCCGAGCTCGCGGGGCTCAAGTCGAACTTCACCATCCTCGACACCGACGACCAGATCCGCCTGCTCAAGCAGCTGCTCTCGGCCAACAATATCGATGAAAAGCGCTGGCCAGCGCGGCAGCTCTCGGGGCTGATCGACCACTGGAAAAACCGCGCCTGGACGCCTGCCAAGGTGCCCGCCTCCGAGGCCTCGGCTTTCAACCACCGCGGCACCGAGCTCTACGAGCAGTACCAGACCCGCCTGCGCGAGCTCAACGCCTGCGATTTCGGCGACCTGCTGCTGCACGTGGTGACGATCTTCCAGGCCCATCCCGACATTCTCGAGCAATACCAGCGCTGGTTCCGCTACATCCTCGTCGACGAGTACCAGGACACCAACGTGGCGCAGTATCTCTGGCTGCGGCTGCTGGCGGGCGGGCACAAGAACATCTGTTGCGTCGGCGATGACGACCAGTCGATCTATGGCTGGCGCGGTGCCGAAGTCGGCAACATCCTGCGCTTCGAGAAGGATTTTCCCGGCGCCCACGTGGTCCGGCTGGAGCAGAACTACCGCTCGACGGCGCATATCCTCGCCGCCGCCTCCGGCGTCATCCGGGGCAATGAGGGCCGGCTCGGCAAGGAGCTCTGGACCGCCGCCGAGGGTGGCGAGAAGGTCCGCCTGATCGGCCATTGGGACGGCGAGGAAGAGGCGCGCTGGATCGGCGAGGAGATCGAGTCGCTGCAGAAGGGCACCCGCGGGCTCGATCCGAAATCGCTCGACGACATGGCCATCCTCGTGCGCGCCTCGCACCAGATGCGCGCCTTCGAGGACCGCTTCCTGACCATCGGTCTGCCGTATCGCGTGATCGGCGGCCCGCGCTTCTACGAGCGCATGGAAATCCGCGATGCCATGGCCTATTTCCGCCTCGTGGTCTCGCCCGATGACGATCTCGCCTTCGAGCGCATCGTCAACACTCCCAAGCGCGGCCTTGGCGACAAGGCGCAGCAGCTGATCCAGCACACCGCGCGCGAGTTCGGCGTTTCGCTGCTCGACGGCGCCCGCATCGCGGTCGACGAGGGGCGGATCAAGGGCAAGGGCGGCGGCCACCTGCGCCAGCTCTGCGAGAACCTCGCCCGCTGGCGCGAGACCATGCTCGGCCCGGTGCTGCGCCCCGGAGAGCTGGCCGATGACGGCATCGAGGACGCGGTGATCGACAACGAGGAGCCGCTGACCGTGGGCGAGACCCGGCGCGGCGCGCCGCGGATGACCCACATGGAGCTCGCCGAGATGATCCTCGACGAGAGCGGCTACACCGCCATGTGGCAGAACGACAAGACGCCCGAGGCGCCGGGCCGGCTCGAGAACCTCAAGGAACTCGTCAAGGCGCTGGAGCAGTTCGAGAACCTGCAGGGCTTCCTCGAGCACGTGGCGCTGATCATGGACAACGAGACCGAGGAGAGCGGCGCCAAGGTCTCGATCATGACCCTGCACGCTGCCAAGGGGCTCGAGTTCCCGGTGGTATTCCTCCCGGGCTGGGAAGACGGGCTGTTTCCGTCGCAGCGCTCGATGGACGAGAGCGGCCAGAAGGGGCTCGAGGAAGAGCGCCGGCTGGCTTACGTGGGCATCACCCGCGCCGAGGAGCTCTGCACGATCTCGTTCGCGGGCAACCGCCGGGTCTTCGGCCAGTGGCAGAGCGCGCTGCCCTCGCGCTTCATCGACGAGCTGCCCGAGCAGCATGTCGAGGTGCTGACCCCGCCGGGGCTCTACGGCGGCGGCTTCGGCGCCGCGGCACCCTATGGCGCCGGCTCGGGGCTCGAGAGCCGTGCGGCCGAGGCCAACGTCTACAATTCTCCGGGCTGGAAGCGGCTGCAGGAGCGCTCGGGCCAGCGCCCGGTGAGCCAGCCACGCGAGAGCCGCAACACGGTGATCGACCTGCAGGCGGTCTCGGCCTTCGAGACCGGGCAGCGGGTGTTCCACCAGAAGTTCGGCTACGGCGCGGTGATCGGCATCGAGGGCGACAAGCTCGAGATCGATTTCGAGAAGGCCGGTGTGAAGAAGGTCGTGGCGCGCTTCGTGCACGCCGAAAACGACGTGCCCTTCTAGGGCCTGCGCTGCGAAGATCGCGGCGCATCTCCCGGAAATGAAACAGGGTTTGCCGCGGGCGGAATGACCGCCCGGGCCTCAGCCGCGCGGCATCCGCAAGACGATGTTGCGCCCGCTCTTGGTGAGCCGCAGCTCGTCCTCGCCGATCGCGGCCACGCGGCCGCCATCGAGACGGTCACCGACCTTGACGTTCTGCAGCCGCCCGTTCGACAGCCGCACCAGCGCACGCCGGTTCGAGGCGCTGCCGAAGACGCCGATCAGGTTCATGTCACGCAGATTGATCTGGTTCGCGGTGGTCGCCTCGCGGGCCACGTTGGCATTCTGTGGCACGCGCGGGCCGGGCTGCACGCGCACCGGCGCTGCTGTGGCGGTCTGGGTCTGCTGCGGCGCGCGGCGCGCCGCCTGCTGCACCAGGCTCGACATGTTGCCGGGGCGGGTCTGCGGCTCGAGCGAGCTGGCCACTGCCTGCGCGGTGCCGCTCGGCACTTCGGGCGCCTCGAGCGCCTCCTCCACCGCTGTCGCGATGTCCTCGGACACCGGCGCGACCAGCGTCTCGCGGGCCGCCTCGGCCTGGACGCTGACGCTCTCGGGGCGCAGCACCGGGCGCATGTCGGCGAGCTCGGAGCGCGAGATACCGCCAAGGCTCGCGCGCTCGGTCTGTTCGATCAGGTCTTCCGGCCGATCCTGCGGACGCACCGCGCGCAGCGCGTCGGCGGCGGCAAGGGCTGCGCTGTCCTGCGGCGTCTCGGCCTCTCCGGCCTCCGGGGCGTCCTCGGCGGCCTCGCGCAGCGGCGGGCGCTGCGGCGGCGGGCCGGTGAAGACGCGATGCCCGTCGGGCGAGATCGCGCCCTCGGGAGTGGCCCGGACCAGCCCGCGCGGATCGAGGTCGAAGCGCTCGTCGGGGCCGGGCGGCAAGCGCATCGGTTCGAGCGCGATATCGTCGTTGAGGCCCGGCGCCGCGGGCAGGGCGATGGCGTCGAACTGTCCCACCGCCGGGTCGACAGAGGAGATGTAGAGATCGTCGACATCGCTGCCACCGGGCATGCGTGGCGCCGTCGGCGCGGCCTGCCAGATGCCGGTCGCGGCGTAGCGGGTGGCGGCCTCGTCGGGCGAGAGCGGCTCCGCCGAGGGCAGGGCCGGCTCCGGCGCGGCGGTCTCGTCGATCGTCACGGGCGCAGGCGCGGCCTCTATCTCCGGCGCAGTCTCCGCCTCGGGGGCTTCCGGCGCGGGGGCGGGCGTGAGCGCAGCGGTGTCGAGAACCGCCTCGGGCCCGATCTCCGGCTCCGCATCGGCAAGCTCCTCTGCCGCCTCGCCCTCGGGCAGGGTCTCCGCGATGGTGGTCGGCGCGGCGTCGCGGCGGAACAGGCCCGAGATGCCCTCGTCGAGGAAGACCGACGCCCAGGCGGCGACCGCGGCGAGGAACAGCAGAAGCGCCGCCGTCAGCATGAGGCCGAGGAAGCGCGGCTTGCCGCCGATCTCCTGGCCGCGTGCGCCGAAGACGGTCATCCGCCGGCGTTCCTCTTCCGGATCGACCGCAGCTGCGGCGGCGAGCTGTGCCGTCGCAGGCCCCGGATCGGTGCCGGCGTTGCGGCGCATGGCGGCGACCTGCAGCGCATCCTTGCGGGGGGCGGCCGGGCCGGGATCGGCCGGCTCCGGTGCCGGTGCAGCCGCCGCTTTCTTATTCTTCCGCAGGGGCTTGGAGGCCGTTCCTCCCGCGGTGGGCGCCTTCTTTCCGGGGGCTTTTGCCGCGCTGTCGGGCGCGGCCTCAGCGCGCAGTTGCGGGGTGCGGCCGGGGCCGCCGTCGGCAGCGGCGGTCAGCGACGGGGCCGCCGCAGGGGACGGGGCTTCGCGGCTGGCCCGTATGCTCGAGAAGCTCGGCGCGCCGGGTCTTTGTGCCGGTCCGGGCGCCGCCGGCGCGACCGGCACCGTGCTGCGCGGCTCGGGCAGGGGCGGCGCCTCGACGGGCGTTCTTGCCCCGCCACCGGGGCCGAACGTGCCGCCGCCGAAGCTGGCGGTCTCCTCCTGCGGCGCGTCGGCCTCGGTCTCGGCTCGATCGGCAGGCACCTCATTCGCCTCGGAGGAAGCGCTCGCAGGCATGGGCTCAGGCTCCGCCTCCGCCGAAATTGCCGCTTCGGGCTGCGCCTGCTGAGGCTCTGCCTCTGCCGGAGTCTCCTCCGCATCGATATCCGTCGCCACCGGCGGCGTCGCGACAAGCTCGGCCACGTCGGCAGCTCCATCGGCCTCTGACTCGGGCGCAGGCTGCGGCCGCCGCGCGGCGCCAGCCCAAGGCGCTTCTGCCGTTGCCGGGACGACCTTGATCGGGGTCTTGAGCCGCTCCGGCGCCGCGCCGGTCCAGCCCGATGCCGCGCCGAAGGAGACGGCCCCCTCGAACGCCTCGTCGCCGGGGATGGCGGTGAAGGCCACCGGCACGAAGCCATGCGCCCGCACGAAGCTCTCGGCCTCGTCGAGCGTCTCCTGCGCGACGGCGGCTGCCAGCAGCCGGTCATCGCGCCGCGACCAGTCATAGCTCAGCTCGTCGACCGCGTAGGGCGTGGCACCGTCGAGCGCGGCGCGCACGGCGTTTGCGCCGGCGTCATCGTCACCGCCGGGGTCGGCAAGGTCGAGATAGCGGATCTGCTCGTTCGGCAACACCAGCAGCACCTGCGCGCCATCGGCGGCAAGCGCCTCGGCGCGCTCGCGCAGGGCGGTGAGCTTTGTCTCGAGCGCCGCGTCCTCGAAGGCCAGCTGCTCGATCTGCATCCAGCCCGAGACCGACCGCCTGAGAAGAGCGATGCCGTCGAAGGACAGGGAAAGCGCGAAATTCGGTACCATGTCCGGTGTCTACCACTGCTCGGCTGTTGATGGGAGTCTGCTGCCCCGCGATGACAGAGTATAGCAGCCTTCCGCCGAGCGGAAGAAAGCTTGCAACGCAGAGCCTTGCGACACGCCGCCCGGAGCCCGATGTTGACGATATCTTTACCAATCCCGAGGAGGATCCCATGCGTCGTCTCGCCCTTGTCACCGCCTGCACGCTCTTGCTGTCGGCCGGCGCCGCCTTCGCGCAGGACAGCGCGCTGAAACTGACCGTCACCGGCGAGGGGGAAGCCGTCGCCGTGCCCGACATGGCCACCGTGAGCCTCGGTGTCAGCGTCGAAAATGCCGATCCCGGCACCGCGATGAACGAGGCCTCCGAGGTCGCGGCAGCGATTCTCGCCCGGCTCGACGCGATGGGCATCGCCGCGCGCGACCGGCAGACCTCGGATGTCGGGCTCCAGCCGATCTGGAGCAACTACGATTCCGAGCGCGCGCGCGAGATCACCGGCTACGAGGCATCGAACCGGCTGACCGTACGGGTGCGCGATCTCGACCAGCTCGGCGCGGTGCTGGGCGCGGTGACCGAGGATGGCGCCAACCGGCTCTCGGGGCTGAGCTTCGGCCTGCAGGATCCCGACCCGGTGACCGAAGCCGCGCGGCGCGACGCGGTGGCCGACGCGATGGAGCGGGCGCGGGTGCTGGCCGAGGCGGCCGGCGTCACGCTGGGGCCGGTGCTGTCGATCTCGGAATCGGGCGGTGGCTACGCGCCGCCGATGCCGATGATGGAGGCGCGGGTTGCCTCCGCGCCGGTCGCCGCGGGCGAAACCACGGTCGGCGCCCGCGTCACCATGGTGTTCGAGATCGCCGAGTAGGTCCAAGACGATTAAGGGGGCGCCGCGGCGCCCCCCACAAAGTCGGCTCCTTGCAGGCCGGGCCGGCTCATCCGGCCTGTGCCAGCGCCTGCTCGAGATCAGCGATCAGGTCCTCGGGATCCTCGATGCCGATCGAGATCCGCACCACGTTCGGCGCAGCCCCGGCGGCGATCTGCTGCTCCTCGCTGAGCTGGCGGTGGGTGGTCGAGGCGGAGTGGATCACCAGGCTGCGGGCATCGCCAAGATTGGCCACGTGGCTGAAGATCTGCAGCGCGTCGACGAACTTGATGCAGCTCTCGTAGCCGCCCTTCAGCGCGATGGTGAACAGTCCGCCGGCGCCGTTGGGGCAGATCTTGGCAACCCGGTCATTGTAGGGCGAGGAGGGCAGTCCGGCATAGGTGACGCGCTCCACCGCCGGGTGGTTCTCGAGCCAGGAGGCCACGCGCATGGCGTTTTCCACGTGCTTCTGCATCCGCAGGCTCAGGGTCTCGATGCCCATCAGCGTGTAATGCGCGCCCTGCGGGTTCATCGTCATGCCAAGATCGCGCAGGCCGACGGCGATGGAGTGGAAGGTGAAGGCGAGCGAACCGAAGGTCTCGTGGAACTTGAGCCCATGATAGGCCGGCTCGGGATCCGAGAGCGAGGGGAACTTGCCCGAGGCAGACCAGTCGAAACGCCCCGAGTCGACGACCGCGCCGCCGGTCACCGTGCCGTTGCCGGTCAGGTACTTGGTCAGCGAATGCACCACCAGCGTGGCGCCGTGCTCGATCGGACGGCAGAGATAGGGCGTCGCCGAGGTGTTGTCGACGATCAGCGGCAGCCCGGCCTTGTCGGCGATGGCGGCGATGGCGTCGAGATCGGTGATGTAGCCGCCGGGATTGGCGATGCTCTCGCAGAACACCGCGCGGGTGTTGTCGTCTATGGCTGCCTCGACGGCGCCGAGATCATCGAAATCGACGAATTTGCACGACCAGCCGAAGCGCTTGATGGTCTGGCTGAACTGCGTGATCGTTCCGCCATAAGCCCTTGTGGAAGCAACGATATTCAGCCCCGGACCCATCAGCGGGAAGAGCGCCATGATCTGCGCCGCGTGGCCCGAGGAGCAGCACACCGCCCCGGCGCCGCCCTCGAGCGTCGCGACCCGTTCCTGCAGGGCGGCAACCGTCGGGTTGGTGAGGCGCGAATAGATGTAGCCCACCTCCTGCAGGTTGAAGAGCGCCGCGGCGTGGTCGGCGTCGCGGAAGACATAGGCGGTGGTCTGGTAGATCGGTGTCTGCCGCGCCCCGGTGGCCGGGTCGGGCCGGGCGCCCGCGTGCACCTGCAGCGTGTCGAAGCCGTGTGTCATGAAATCCTCCCTTATGAACCCTCGCCCATAGGCGTAGGCCATTGCAGGGCGCCCCACAATATCCACGGCGCCGTTCCTTCGAAATCGACCCGCGCGACGCCCCTCCACCCGCGCCGCCCTCTGTCTTCTCTGGTTCGACAAATACCTCGGGGGTGAATTGGCGCACAGAGCGCCAAGAGGGGGCTGGCCCCCCCCCGGACGCTCTCAAACGCGCCTCCGCCAGCCCTGAGGCGCGGCCTCCACCAGAGAGCCTCCGCCCGACGCCGCCCAGCCGACACGCCGCCTCAGCGCATCCAGAAGCCTTCCCGTTTCAGCCGGTTGCGAAAGCCTTGCTCGCGCCGGGGCAGGTTCTCGCGATCAAAGAGCGCCCGGGCCTTGCGGCCGCGGCCCTGGTAGACCATGCGCCGCATC
Organism: Salipiger bermudensis; assembly: GCF_019801965.1. Classification (GTDB taxonomy): domain Bacteria; phylum Pseudomonadota; class Alphaproteobacteria; order Rhodobacterales; family Rhodobacteraceae; genus Salipiger; species Salipiger bermudensis_A. Next base: position 200,997 of record NZ_JAHVIA010000005.1, on the reverse strand, counting down.
GGCTCATATTGCTTGAGGATGCGCTTGACCCGGTTCGGGGCCGCGATCTCCTCGAGCCAGTCCACCACCGTGTCGCTCTCGCGGGCATAGAGCAGCGGCAGGGTGCGGTAGTGGCAGCTCACCGTGCCGTCGATCAGCCCGTCCGGCAGCGTGTCGCGGCCGCCGCCGAACGCGTGGATCACCAGCGGCAGCGCCACCTGGTCGAGCCAGGGGTCGAGGCTCTGGCAGACCAGCTCGGGCGGTGGATCATCGCGGATCTCGAGCGCGTAATCGAGGAAGCGCTGGCCGAAGCGGCGCGGGCAGGGGCCGAAGAAGAACCCGGCGTTGAAGTAGAGATGGCGCTGCCAGTACTCGTCGGGCCAGCCGAGGTCGAGCGAGCTCTCGAAATCGAGCCCGAAGCGATCGTAGAGCGCCTTCCAGGTCTCGCTGTAGCCCGGCCCGTAGAGCTCGATCTGCGGCCAGGTGCCCTCGCGGCGAAGCGAGGCGCTGGGGCGTGAGAAGTCGAACGGCACCCGCGCCAGGTCGTCGAGCATCAGCGTGTCGCTGTCGAAGAACACGAAGGGTTCGCCCTCGGGCAGCGCCAGCAGCGCCTCGATCTTGTTGCCATAGGGATAGGCGGCGCCGAAATGCCGGCTCTCGAAGGGCAGGATCCGGGCGCCATGGGCCTCGAGCAGGGCGCGCAGCTCGGGGTCGTCGATGCGCGGGTCGAGCGGCCAGAGATCGCCCGGCTGCGGCTCGGCGACATGCAGCGTCGCGTGGCGCGCCGGCGTGGTGAGCGCGAAGGAAAGCGCGAAGAGAAGGGCCTCGTATTGCAGCCGTCCGGCCTGGCCCACGATCATCACGTTGACCGGGCCCGTGCCCTCGCTTTCGTCCTTGCCTGTCATGCCGCTGCGCGCACCCCACCTGTTTTGCCTGCACTATAGGCGGGGCGGGGCGCGCCGGGAAGCGGCCGCGATCAGAGTTCGATCGCCTCGAGCACCTGCGGCTCGATGACCTGCACGCCGGGCAGGCCGGCGGCGAGCGTCTCTGCGGATTGCTCGAGCGCCGGGAAGGTGCGGTAATGCATCGGGACCACGGTCTTGAAGTCGAAATAGGTCTTCGCCGCCCAGGCCGCCATTTCCATGTCCATGGTGTAGTAGCCGCCGGCGCTGAGGATTCCGATATCGGGTTTGTAATAGGCACCGATCCACGACATGTCGGCCATGATCGTGGTGTCGCCCGAGAAGTAGATCGTCTTGCCCTCGCCACGGATGACGAAGCCGGTCTCCATGCCGGTGTAGCGCGACACGCCGTCGATCTCCATCGACGAGCTGTGCGAGGCCGGAACCATGCTCACGGAGACCTCGCCGAAGCTGATGGTGCCGCCCTTGTTGAAGGCATGGCCCGCCACCGCGCCCTGCGACTCGAGAAGCCCGATCAGTTCGAAGATCCCGGAAACCGGCAGGTCGTTGTCCTTCGACAGCGCCACCACGTCATTGGTGTGGTCGAAATGGCCATGCGTCATCAGGATCTGGGTGGCCCCGTCGAGCGCCTCTGCGATGCGGTCGTCGGGCATCATCGGGTTGCCGGTGACCCAGGGGTCGATCAGCAGCACCTGGTCCTCGATCTCGATGCGGAAACTGCCATGTCCAAGCCAAATGAGTTTCATCAATCCATCCTCTTTTGAAAGCGTCCGACCGGAGCCTAGCGCAGGATGTCGGGGGGTAAAGGGGGCCAGCCCCCTCTTGGCCTGCGGCCAATTCACCCCCGAGGTATTTTTGAACCAAAGAAGCGCAGCCCCTGTCTTCTCTTCGTCAAAAATACTCCCGCCGACACGGCGCTTCAGAACAGGGCGCGGGATCAGGCGGCGGGGTAGCGGGCGGCAAGACCGGCCATGAGGCTGCGGTCGGTGTCGTCGAGCGGGCCCCGTGCGCCGGGGCGGAAACGATCGCGGAAGGCGGCGAGCAGGGCGTCGTGGCCATCGGCACCGACGCGGTAGCCGAAGCGGTGTGCGTCGGCGTGGAAGTCGCCGGGCGTGCCGGGGAGGGCAGTGATGGCGAGGCCGCGCCTGGCAAGGCGGGCCCAGTCGAAGCGCGGGCCCGGGTCGATCTTGCGCCCCGGGGTCATGTCGGAATGGCCGATCACCCGGTCCGGGGCGATCGACCAGCGCCGAAGGATTCCGGCGAGCAGGTCTTCCAGCGCCGCCATCTGCGGCTCGGGGAAGGGTTCGGAGCCGGTATTGGCGATCTCGATGCCGATCGAGCGCGAGTTCACCTCCGCGACGCTGCCCCAGGCGCCGAGCCCGGCGTGCCAGGCGCGCATGTCCTCGCGCACCAGCTGCCAGACGGTGCCGTACCGGCCGATCACGTAATGCGCCGAGACGCCGGCCTCCGGGTTGCAGAGCCAGTCGCGCGCGCCCTCGGCGCTTGCCATCGCGGTGTAGTGCAGGACGACCATATCCGGCGCCGCGCCGTCACGGCGCGGGCCGAAATTGTCACTCGGGTGCCAGAGCGGCGTCAGCCGCCGCGCGCCGCGCGGAACGGCGCGGGGTCCCAGGCACAGGCGAAGCCGTCGCCATCGGGGTCGAGCCCCTTGCGGTCGCGCTGCGGGCCGCCCATCGACAGGAAGGCCTCCTGCGCGAGGTCGGAGGAACTGTAGGCGCCGCAGGCGCGCGGCACCGGGTTGCCGTCATAGCGACCGGAGCGGTCGTAGAGCGGCACCCCCTTGGGGTTGGTGGTCTGCAGCGCGTAGGCCACGATATTGGGGGCGCTGCTGTTCGGGCGCGGCGGCAGGTCGGTCGGCGCGATGACCTGGTACTGCGCCCGGTTCTGGGCGATCAGCGCGGCGTCGTCCTCGATGTCGCGCTGGGCCGAGACCGCATCGAAATTGTTCTCGTTGGAGATCCCGTCGGCGCCGGTGACCACCTCCGGTGCGGCGTTCTGCGGCGAGGCCTGCACCGGCGCGACGCCGGAATTCTGCGCCGCGGCCGCGGCTGCGGCCTCGGACTCGAGATCGCCGCCATCCAGCGAGCGGCTCTCCACCGGGGTGGGCGCCTGCACCGAGACGGTGCCATCGGCCTGCGCCTGGACCTGGCGCTGCGCGTAGGTCTGGTAGTCGTCGAAGCCGACGCCGGCGCCACTGTCGGGCACCGAGCTGCCGGTGCAGGCGGACAGCGCAATTGCTGCCACGCCAAGAATGAAAGCCGATCTCATCATCTTGCCCGTCACCTTTGTTGCGGTGCTGTTACCACCATTTCGCGGGCTTCTCCACGAAGCCGGCGGCGCGCTCGAGCGCATAGGCGGTATTCAGCAGATCCCCTTCTTCCCACGGCCGCCCGATCAGTTGCAGCCCCAGCGGCAGACCCTGCTTGTCCAGGCCCGCCGGAACGCTAACGCCCGGAAGCCCGGCAAGGTTCACCGTCACGGTGAAGACGTCGTTGAGATACATCTGCACCGGATCGGCGTCTTTCATCTCGCCGAGGCCGAAGGCCGAGGACGGCGTGGCCGGGGTCAGGATCGCGTCGACGCCCTGCGCGAAGACATCCTCGAAATCCTTCTTGATCAGGCTGCGGACCTTGCGGGCGCGGTTGTAATAGGCATCGTAGAAGCCCGCCGACAGCACGTAGGTGCCGACCATGACGCGGCGCTGCACCTCCGGGCCGAAGCCCTCGGCGCGGGTCTTCTCGTACATGTCGTTGATGCCCTCGCCGGCGGCGAGCGTGGCGCGGTGGCCGTACCGCACGCCGTCATAGCGGGCGAGGTTCGACGAGGCCTCGGCGGGCGCGATCACGTAATAGGCGGGCAGGGCGTACTTGGTGTTCGGAAGCGAGATGTCGACGATCTTCGCGCCGGCATCGGCCAGCATGTCGCGGCCTTTGGCCCAGAGTGCCTCGATCTCCTCGGGCATGCCGTCCATGTGGTATTCGCGCGGAATGCCGATGGTCTTGCCCTTGATGTCGCCAGTCAGCATGGCCTCGAAATCCGGCACGGGCAGGTCGGCGGAGGTCGAGTCCTTGGGGTCGTGGCCGCACATCGCCTGCAGCAGGATGGCGGCGTCGCGCACGTCCTTGGTCATCGGGCCGGCCTGGTCGAGCGAGCTGGCAAAGGCGATGATGCCCCAGCGCGAGCAGCGCCCGTAGGTCGGCTTGATGCCGGTGATGCCGGTGAAGGCGGCGGGCTGGCGGATCGAGCCGCCGGTGTCGGTGCCGGTGGCGGCGAGGCAGAGATCCGCCGCGACCGCTGCCGCCGAGCCGCCGGACGAGCCGCCGGGGGTCAGCTGAGTGTCGTCATTGCCGCGGCGCCACGGGTTGACCGCGTTGCCGTAGCAGGAGGTCTCGTTCGACGAGCCCATGGCGAACTCGTCCATGTTGAGCTTGCCGAGCATCACCGCGCCGGCGTCGAAGAGCTGGCTGGTGACGGTGGATTCGTATTCGGGCTTGAAGCCCTCGAGGATGCGCGAGGCGGCCTGCGAGGCGACGCCCTTCGTGCAGAACAGGTCCTTGATCCCCATCGGGATGCCGCACATCGACGGCGCGTCGCCGGCCTTGATGCGGGCATCGGCGGCTTTCGCCTGCTCGATGGCGATCTCGGGGGTCTTGTGGACATAGGCATTGAGCGCGTCGGCGCCCTCGATGGCGCTGAGGCAGGCTTCGGTCAGCTCGACCGAGGTCACGTCTCCGGCGCGCAGCGCGTCGCGCGCCTCGGCCACCTTCATCTTCGTCAGATCGCTCATTCCACCACCTTCGGCACGGCAAAGAATCCCTCGCGGGCATCGGGGGCATTGGACAGGATCTTGTCCTGCTGGTTGCCATCGGTCACGCCATCCTGCCGGCGCTTGAGGCGCATCGGGGTGACGGAGACCATCGGCTCGACGCCGTCCACGTCGACCTCGTTGAGCTGTTCGATGAACTCGAGGATGTTCGAGAATTCCTGTGCCAGCGCCGGAAGCTGGTCGTCCTCGACCCGGATCCGGGCGAGCTTGGCCACACGGGCGGCGGTGTCGGTGTCGATCGACATCGGGAGGCTCCCCTGTCTGCAAATGTCCGCAAAACTTTCGCCCGCTTTACCGCCGCAGCCGCGCCGCCGCAAGCGCCCGCGCCGGATGCCGGGCGTCTGGGGGGCAAATCTTGCGCGCAATGTCCGGATCAGCACCCGGCCGCGGCGGACGGCCTGCCTCCGGCGGGAGTATTTTTGACGAAGAGAAGCCAGGGGCGCGGCGCTCCTGTCTTCTCTGGTTTCCAAATACCTCGGGGGAGGCCGCGGCACGCGGGCGGGGGCAGCGCCCCCATGCCCCGCTGGGCAGGCGGTGTGACGGGGGGCGTTACTCGAGGGAGTAGGGCAGCACGTCGCGGCGTTCGGGACGAATGGAAAGGCGCTTTTCCAACGGGGGCACCGAGCGCTGGTGGCAATCGGTGCGCTCGCAGATCCGGCAGGAAATGCCGATCGGCTCGAAGGCGCCGTCGCGGGCGAGGTCGAGCCCGTCGGCATAGACCATCGCGCCCGCGTGCTTGACCTCGCAGCCGAGCGCCATGGCGTAGCGCCGCACCGGCGCGCCGAAATGGCCGCCGCGCTTGGTGACGTCGCGCGCCAGCAGCACGTAGCGCACCCCGTCCGGGGTCTCGGCCAACTGGCGCAGGAAGCGGCCCGGCGTCTCGAAGGCGCGGTGGACGTTCCACAGGGGGCAAGCGCCGCCGAAGCGGGCGAATTGCAGCCGCGTCGCCGAGTGGCGCTTGGTGATGGTGCCGGCCTGGTCGACGCGGGCAAAGAAGAACGGGATGCCCTTGGCGCCGGGCCGCTGCAGGGTCGAGAGACGGTGCGCCACCTGCTCGATCGAGGCGCCGAAGCGCGAGGCCAGCAGCTCGAGATCGTGGCGCGTCTCCTGTGCGGCGGCGAGAAAGGCGCCGTAGGGCATCATCGCGGCTCCGGCGAAGTAGTTGGCGAGGCCGAGCTTGGCGATGGCGCGGGCCGCCTCGGACTGGAAGCGGGCGAGATCGAGCGTCGCTTCCAGCAGGTCGTTCTGGCGCAGCAGCGCCACCTGCACCAGCAACTGGAAATTCTGCGTCTCCGGCGGCACCAGGTTCGACAGGGTCAGAAGCTTGCGCTCGGCGTCATAGGCGCGCAGCGTGCTGGTCTTCGCGGTCTCCACCGCCACGCCGCGCTCGCGCAGGCGAGCCACCAGCGCGCCGCGCAAATCGCCCTTGAGCATGTTGGCGAAATGCTCCGCCGCTCGGTCGACCGCGTCGATGTAATTGTCGCAGTAGTGGAAGAAATCGCGCACCTCCTCCCAGGGGCTCGGCTGCAGCTGCGCATCCTCGCGTCCCAGCGCCTCGTCGAGCGAGGCGAGGCGCTCGTGGGTCTGGCGATAGGCGCGGTGCAGCTCGAGGAAGGCGCGCGCCAGTGCCGGCGCGTTCGAGGCGGTGAGGCGCAGGTCGGCCAGCGGCGGGGCCTCGCCGAAGATCGGGTCGGCCAGCGCCTCGCGCATGTCGGAGACCAGCCGCTCGCTGTCGCCCTGGCCGAGCTCGGTCACGTCGAAGCCGAATTCCTGCGCCAGCGCCAGCACCACCGTGGTCGAGACCGGGCGGTTGTTGTTCTCCATCTGGTTCAGGTAGGGCAGGGAGATCCCGAGCTTGCCGGCGAAATCCTTCTGCGTCAGCCCGAGCCGGCCGCGCAGATCGCGCAGCTTGGCCCCGGCATAGAGCTTGCGTGTGGCCATTGCTCCCCCTCCCACGATCTTTGCAGCTTAGCGCATTTTGGAGCGATAGTTTGCAAATTTCGCGGGCGGGGTCCAGTCTTGCCTGTCGCTGCGCCTATTCCGCCGCCACTGAGGCGCCGCCGCCCGGCACGTAGTTGAGGATCGGCGCGAGCCAGCGCTCGACCTCCTCGACCGACATGCCCTTGCGGGCGGCATAGTCCTGCACCTGGTCGCGCTCGACCTTGGCGACGCCGAAGTAGTAGCTCTCCGGGTGGCCGATATAGAGCCCCGAGACCGAGGAGCCGGGCCACATGGCGTAGCTCTCCGTGAGCTCCACGCCGGTGGCGTTGGTGGCGTCGAGCAGCTCGAAGAGCGTGGTCTTCTCGGTGTGGTCGGGCTGCGCCGGGTAGCCGGGGGCGGGGCGGATGCCGGCGTATTTCTCGGCGATCAGCTCGGCATTGTCGAACGCCTCGTCGGGCGCATAGCCCCAGAACTCCTTGCGCACCCGCTCGTGCAGGCGCTCGGCCATGGCCTCGGCAAAGCGGTCGGCCAGCGCCTTGACCATGATCGACGAGTAATCGTCGTGCTTTGCCTCGAAACCCTTGGCGATGCGCTCTTCCTCGATGCCGGCGGTCACCACGAAGCCGCCGACGTGATCGGGGCGGCCCTCGGGCGCCACGAAATCCGACAGCGCCACGTTGGGCCGGTCGCCGCGCTTGGCGGTCTGCTGGCGCAGGGTGAAGAAGGTGGCGAGCTCCTCGGCGCGCTCCTCGCTCTTGTAGAGGCGGATGTCGTCGCCCACGGCATTGGCCGGCCAGAAGCCCAACACGGCGCGCGGGTTGAACCACTTCTCGGCAATGATCTTCTCGAGCATCGCCTGCGCGTCGGCAAAGAGGGCGCGGGCGGCCTCGCCCTGCTTTTCGTCATCGAGGATCTTGGGATAGACGCCCTTCATCTCCCAGGTCTGGAAGAACGGCGTCCAGTCGATGTAGCGCGCCAGTTCGGCCAGATCCCAGTCCTCGACCACCCTGGTGCCGAGGAAGGACGGCGCAGGGGCGTGGTTGCCGAAATCGAGCTTCAGCGCGTTGGCGCGGGCCTGCTCGACCGAGATGCGCTTCTTGGCGAGCTCGGCGCGGGCGTGCTTCTCGGCCACATCGGCGTATTCGCTCTGGATGTTGGCGACATAGTCGGGCTTCTGCGTCGAGGACAGCAGCGAGGACACCACGCTCACCGCGCGGCTGGCATCGGTGACGTAGACCGCCTGACCCTTGCCGTAGCGCGGGTGGATCTTCACGGCCGTGTGAACCCGCGAGGTGGTCGCACCGCCGATCAGGAGCGGGATGTCAAAGCCCTCGCGCTCCATCTCGGAGGCCACGTGCACCATCTCGTCGAGCGAGGGGGTGATGAGCCCCGAGAGGCCGATCACGTCGACATTCTGCTCCTTCGCGGTGGCGAGGATCTTTTCCGCCGGGACCATGACGCCGAGGTCGATGATCTCGTAATTGTTGCAGGCCAGAACGACGCCGACGATGTTCTTGCCGATATCGTGCACATCGCCCTTCACCGTCGCCATCAGCACCTTGCCGGCGGCCTCGCGCTCGGTGCCGCCGCTGAGGCGCTTTTCCTCTTCCATGTAGGGCAGCAGCACGGCGACCGCCTGCTTCATCACCCGGGCCGACTTGACCACCTGCGGCAGGAACATCTTGCCGGCGCCGAAGAGGTCGCCCACCACGTTCATGCCCGCCATCAAGGGCCCCTCGATGACGTGCAGCGGGCGCTCGGCGGATTGCCGGGCCTCCTCGGTGTCGGCTTCGATGAACTCGGTGATGCCGTTGACCAGCGCGTGCTCGAGCCGCTTCTCCACCGGCAGCTCGCGCCACGACATGTCCTTCTCGCGGCCCTTGGCGCCGCCCTGACCGCGATAGCGCTCGGCGATGTCGAGCATGTTCTCGGTGGCGGTGCCGCCATTGGCCGGGGTGCGGTTCAGCACCACGTCCTCGCAGGCTTCGCGCAGGTCGGGGTCGATCTGGTCATAGACCGCGAGCTGGCCGGCGTTGACGATGCCCATGTCCATGCCGTTCTGGATGGCGTGGTAGAGGAACACCGCGTGCATCGCCTCGCGCACCGGCTCGTTGCCGCGGAACGAGAAGGACAGGTTCGAGACCCCGCCCGAGATATGCACATGCGGGCAGTCGGTGGTGATGCGGCGGGTGGCTTCGATGAAGTCGACGCCGTAATTGTCGTGCTCCTCGATGCCGGTGGCGACGGCGAACACGTTCGGGTCGAAGATGATATCCTCGGGCGGGAAACCGACCTTCTCGGTCAGCAGCTTGTAGGCGCGGGTGCAGATCTCGACCTTGCGGTCCTCGGTGTCGGCCTGTCCGACCTCGTCGAAGGCCATGACGATGACCGCTGCGCCATAGCGGCGGCAGAGCGTCGCCTGCTCGAGGAATGTCTCCTCGCCCTCCTTCATCGAGATCGAGTTGACCACCGGCTTGCCCTGCACGCATTTCAGGCCCGCCTCGATGATCTCCCACTTGGAGCTGTCGATCATGATCGGCACGCGGGCGATATCGGGCTCGGCGGCGATCAGGTTGAGGAACTCGACCATCGCCTGCTGGCTGTCGATCAGGCCCTCGTCCATGTTGATGTCGATGATCTGCGCACCCGCCTCGACCTGATCGCGCGCCACGTCGAGCGCGGTGGCGTAATCGGCATTGGTGATCAGCTTGCGGAACTTGGCCGAGCCCGTGACATTGGTGCGCTCGCCCACGTTCACGAAAGGGATGTCGGCGGTCAGGGTGAAGGGCTCGAGCCCCGAGAGCTTCATCAGCGGTTTGTGCTCGGGAATCTCGCGCGGCGCACAGCCCTCGACCGCCTGCGCAACGGCGCGGATATGCTCGTAGGTCGAGCCGCAGCAGCCGCCCACCACGTTGAGCAGCCCGTCCCTCGCGAAGCCCGCGATCAGCTCGGCCATCTCCTCGGGGGTCTGATCGTATTCGCCCATCTCGTTGGGCAGGCCGGCATTGGGATAGGCGCAGACCAGCGTGTCGGCGGTGGCGGCGATCTCGGCGAGGTGCGGGCGCATGGCATCGGCCCCGAGCGCGCAGTTGAGCCCGATCGACCACGGCTGCGCGTGGCGCACCGAGTGCCAGAAGGCGGTGGGCGTCTGGCCCGAGAGGGTGCGGCCCGAGAGGTCGGTGATGGTGCCCGAGATCATCACCGGGAGGCGGGTGCCGGTCTCGGCGAAGACCTCCTCGCAGGCGAAGATCGCGGCCTTGGCGTTGAGCGTGTCGAAGATGGTCTCGATCAGCACCATGTCGATGCCGCCCTCGATCAGCCCGCGCAGCTGCTGGCCATAGGCGATGCGCAGGTCGTCGAAGGTCACCGCGCGGTAGCCGGGGTTGTTGACGTCCGGGCTGATCGAGGCGGTGCGGTTGGTCGGCCCGAGCGCGCCGGCCACGAAACGGGCACGGCCGTCCTCGGCCTCGGCCCGGTCCATCGCCTCACGGGCCAGCCTTGCGCCCGCGACGTTGAGATCGAACACCGCCGCTTCCATGGCGTAATCGGCCTGCGCGATGGTGGTCGAGGAGAAGGTGTTGGTCTCGACGATATCGGCCCCGGCCATGGCGTAGTTGTAGTGGATCTCCTCGATGATCTCGGGGGCCGAGAGGTTGAGGATATCGTTGTTGCCCTGCTGCGCATCGCTACGCCCCTCGGGCAGGTAGCGCGCCACCGCGGTTTCGCCGGCGCCGTCGAAGATCGAGGGATCGAGCTTCAGCTTCTGGATCTGCGTGCCCATGGCGCCGTCGAGGATTAGGATGCGCTCGCGGGCGGCGGCCTCGAGGCGGTCGAAGACGGGAGAACGGGTCGGGGCGGTGCTGGACATGGGATTGCGGCTTTCCGGGCTGTTTGGCGGCCTACCTATATGCTGGGCCAAGCTAAGGCCAATTCATAATGGTCAAGGGGATCATGAGGTGCGTTCACATTGTGGGCGCGCAGGGGCCGCCCTCTCGGTTTTGCGATCCATTCTCATTTGCATCATTGACAATTGCGAATGGCTCGCATTTACATCCCCTCAAGGACCGATTTCAGGGAAGGGCCCGACATGCTGAACCGCTCGATCCGGCTGGCGGCCGCCTCCGTCCTGGCGCTCACCGTGGCGCAGGCGGCGCAGGCCGAGGACAAGCTCAAGGTTGTCACCACCTTCACGGTGCTGGCCGACATGGCACAGAACGTGGCGGGCGACGCGGCGGAGGTGGTCTCGATCACCAAGCCCGGCGCCGAGATCCACGGCTACGAGCCGACCCCGCGCGACATCGTCGGCGCCCATGATGCCGATCTGATCCTGTGGAACGGGCTGAACCTCGAGCTCTGGTTCGAGCAGTTCCTGCGCAATCTCGGCGATCTGCCCTCGGCGACGCTCAGCGATGGCATCGAACCGATCGCGATCTCCAAGGGCGCCTATGAGGGCAAGGCTAACCCGCATGCCTGGATGGGGCTCGACAATGCGCAGGTCTATGTCGACAACATCGCCGCCGCGCTGAGCGCGCAGGATCCTGACAACGCCGGGACCTATGCCGCCAACGCGGAGCGCTACAAGCAAGAGCTGCGCGACACGCTCGAGCCGTTGCGCGCCCGCATTGCCGAGATCCCGGAAGACAAGCGCTGGCTGGTGACCTGCGAGGGCGCGTTCAGCTACCTCGCCCGCGATTTCGGCATGAAGGAGCTCTATCTCTGGCCGATGAACGCCGACCAGACCGGCACGCCGCAGCAGGTTAGGGCGGTGATCGACGGGGTCAGGACGCATGAAATTCCGGCAGTGTTCTGCGAAAGCACGGTCAACACCGCCCCCGCCGAGCAGGTCGCGCGCGAAACCGGTGCCAGCTATGGCGGTGTGCTCTATGTCGATAGTCTGAGCGATCCGGATGGCCCGGTGCCGAGCTATCTCGATCTGCTGCGCGTCACCTCCGAGACCATCGCGGACGGGCTCGGCGCCGCGAACTGACCGAAGGACCGAAAGGCATCCCCATGCGCGACCGCCAGACCGCCAACGCCCCGAGCCTCGATCCCGCCAACTCATCCGTTGACGAGGCCGGCGGCGGCATCCGGGCCCGTGACGTGACGGTGACCTATCGCAACGGCCACACCGCCCTGCGCCGCGCCAGCTTCGAGATCCCGCGCGGCACGGTGACCGCGCTGGTGGGGGTGAACGGCGCCGGAAAATCCACGCTGTTCAAGGCCATCATGGGCTTCGTGCCGGCGGCGGCGGGCGAGATCACCCTTCTGGGCATTAGCGTGCGCGACGCGCTCAAGCGCAACCTCGTGGCCTATGTGCCGCAATCGGAAGAGGTCGACTGGTCGTTCCCGGTTCTGGTCGAGGACGTGGTGATGATGGGGCGCTACGGCCATATGGGCTTTCTGCGCCGCCCCCGGCGCGCCGATCACGCGGCCGTCGCCGAGGCGCTGGCCCGCGTCAACATGCAGGAGTTCCGCCATCGCCAGATCGGCGAGCTCTCGGGCGGGCAGCGCAAGCGGGTGTTCCTCGCCCGCGCGCTGGCGCAGGAGGGGCAGGTGATCCTGCTCGACGAGCCGTTCACCGGGGTCGACGTCAAGACCGAGGAGCAGATCATCGCGCTGCTGCGCGAGCTGCGCGAGGAGGGACGGGTGATGCTGGTCTCGACGCACAATCTCGGCTCGGTGCCCGAGTTCTGCGACCGCACGGTGCTGGTCAAGGGCACGGTGCTGGCCCACGGCCCCACCGCCACGACCTTCACCCGCGCCAATCTCGAGGCGGCCTTCGGCGGCGTGCTGCGCCACTTCACGCTGGGCGGCGACGCGCTGCACAACGATGACGACGCCCGCCGCGTCACCATCTTCTCCGACGACGAGCGCCCGCTGGTGCAATATGGCGACGAGCTGCGGACCCGGGAGGAGGGCAAATGAGCCGCCGTCCGGACACCGCGCAGCGCAGCCGCCGGATGCCCCGTGAGCAGGGGCGGCGGCTAGCAGGGATGCGTCTCGCGCCCCCGAGGTGCCCGTGCATGGCCGCTCCGACGCGCAAGGTCGGTAAGGGGCGACGGCTGGCAGCAATGCCTCTGGTGCGCCCGACCTTCCCTTGCATGGCCGAGCTGACGCGCACGCGCAGGGAGGGGCTGCGATGAGCGTGCTTCTCGAGCCCTTCGCCTATGGCTACATGACCAACGCCATGTGGGTCTCGGCGCTGGTCGGCGGGGTCTGCGCCTTCCTCTCCTCCTACCTGATGCTCAAGGGTTGGTCGCTGATCGGCGACGCGCTCTCGCATGCCGTCGTGCCCGGCGTTGCGGGCGCCTACATGCTGGGGCTGCCCTTCGCGCTGGGCGCCTTCCTCTCCGGCGGGCTCGCGGCCGGGGCGATGTTGTTCCTATCGGGGCGCTCGGGGCTGAAGATCGACGTGGTGATAGGGCTGATCTTCACGAGCTTCTTCGGGCTCGGGCTATTCATGGTCTCGGTCAACCCGGTGGCTGTCTCGATCCAGACCATCACCATGGGCAACATCCTCGCCATCACGCCGGGCGATACGCTGCAGCTGGTGCTGATCGGGGCGATCTCGCTCGCTGTGCTGCTGGCAAAGTGGAAGGACCTGATGGTCGTGTTCTTCGACGAGAACCACGCCCAGAGCATCGGCCTGCGGCCGGGGCTCCTGAAGGCGGTGTTCTTCACCCTGCTCTCGGCCTCGGTGGTGGCGGCGATGCAGACCGTGGGGGCCTTCCTCGTCATCGCCATGGTGGTGACGCCGGGGGCGACCGCCTATCTGCTCTGTGACCGCTTCCCGCGGCTCATCCTGCTCTCGGTCAGCATCGGCGCGCTCACCAGCTTCATCGGAGCCTACCTGAGCTATTTCCTCGACGGTGCGACCGGCGGCGTCATCGTGGTGCTGCAGACGCTGATCTTCCTCGCGGCCTTCGTCTTCGCCCCCAAGCACGGCCTGCTCGCCGCCCGCCGCAAGGCGCGGCTGGCCCTGCGCGAGGACGGGGTCGGGGAGGGCGCGGCATGAGCGAGCTGCTGCTGCCCTTCCAGTTCCCCTTCATGCAGAACGCCTTCCTGATCTGCGTCCTCGTCGCGATCCCCACGGCGCTGCTGTCGTGCTTTCTCGTGCTCAAGGGCTGGGCGTTGATGGGCGACGCCATCAGCCACGCCATCCTGCCCGGGGTGGTGCTGGCCTATATCGCCGGGTTGCCGCTCATCGTCGGGGCCTTTGGGGCGGGGATGCTGACCGCCACCGCGACTGGCTTTCTGGCCCAGAACAGCCGGGTCAAGCAGGACACGGTGATGGGCGTGGTGTTCTCGGGCATGTTCGGGCTGGGCATCGTTCTCTACACGCAGGTCTCGACCGACGTGCATCTCGATCACATCCTCTTCGGCAACATGCTGGGCGTGGGCCCGGCCGATCTCTGGACCGCCGGCAGCATCTCGCTGCTGGTCACGCTGGGGCTGCTGCTGAGCTGGAAGGACCTCGTTCTGCACGCCTTCGATCCGGCGCAGGCGCGGGCCTCGGGGCTGCGCGTGGGTTGGCTGCATTACGGGCTGCTGACCGCGCTGTCGCTGACCATCGTGGCCACGCTGACCGCCACCGGGCTGATCCTCGCGGTGGGGTTGCTGATCGCGCCGGGGGCCATCGGCTTCCTCGTCAGTCGGCGCTTCCCGACGATGATGCTGGTGGCGAGCCTCGCCTGCCTGCTGTCGATGCTGGCGGGCACCTATGCCAGCTTCTTCCTCGACAGCGCTCCGGCGCCGACCATCATCCTGATCCTCACGACGCTCTTCGTGGTGGCCTTCCTGCGCCGCAGCCTGCTGACCCGCCGGGCCTCGCGGGCCGGCGGCTGAGCGGGCAGAGCGGGGCAGGGGCTGAGGAGCACGACCAAGCTCGGCGATCCGGGACGCGCGAGGGAGGGTCGGGCTCCGGGGCGCTGATCCGGGACCGGGATCTGCGACGCACGGGTGCGGGTATGGCACTGAGGCGCGCGACCAACGACAGGGATCCGGGACCCACAGACAGGGGGGGGCTGCCAAAGATGCATGGCCCGGCGCGACCGGGTGCCGCGCCGGTCAGGGTTGAATGACGCGCGCCGCTCTGCTTGGATTGCGGCACCAATCGGCGCCGCGCGGTGCGGCGCCACACAAGGCCAGAACCGCATGTCTCGCAAGAAGGATACGCGCCAGAGGGCGATCCTCGATCAGTTGGCGATCTCGCCGACGATGCGGGTGGGGCGGCTGGCCGAGACCCTCGACGTCACCACCGAAACCATTCGCCGCGATCTCGAGGAGCTCGCCGCACAGGGCATGATCGCGCGCACCTATGGCGGCGCGATGCTGCGCCAGCCGGTGGAGCCGGCGCTGTCGGAGCGCCATCTCGAGCTGGTGGAGGAGCGCGGCGCGATCGCGCAGGCGGCGCTGTCCTACCTCGCCGAGGCGCGGGTGATCATGCTGGGCTCGGGGGCAACCACGACCCAGCTCGCCAAGTTCATCGCCATTGAGATGCACGGCATCACGGTGATCGCGCACAGCGTCAGCGTGGCCTCGGCGCTGAGCCTCAACCCGACGATCCAGGTGGTGATGGCGCCCGGTATCTACCATGCGGGCGAGGGCGCGATGCACGGCGCGCAGGCGGTGCGCTTCCTGTCGGATTACAGCGCCGACTGGTCGGTGACCGGGGCCAGCGCCATGTCGCCCCTCGGGCCGTCGGATGCGCTGATCGACGCGGCGGACGTCTACGCCACGATGCTGCGCCAGAGCGCGCGGCACATGGTGGTGGCGGATCACTCGAAATTCGACCGCATGGCCACCGCGCGCTACGCCGACTGGGGCGAGATCGACGTGCTGGTGAGCGATGCCCGCCCGCAAGGGCCGCTGCGCCGGGCGCTGGTGGCGGGCGAGGTCGAGGTCAAGCTGGCAAAGGTCTGAGCGGCGCTTTCCGGGGCCGGGGCCCGGCGCGCAGGTTCGCCCGTCACTCCCCGCCGAGCTTCTTCAGCAGCCGCAGCAGCGTCTCCTTCTCGCGCTCGCGCAGCGGCGCCAGCGTCTCGGCGCTCACCGCGATGGCGGCATCCACCGCCTCGTCGATCAGCGCCACGCCATCGGCGGTCAGCGAGACGAGATGGCGGCGGCGGTCCACCGGGTCGGGCGCGGTCTGGAGCAGGCCACGCGCGATCAGCCGGTCGACCACGCCCTTGGTCGTCGCGCCGTCCATCGCCACCGAGCGCCCCAGCAGGTTCTGCGAGGTCGGACCGTCCTCGGCCAACCGGTGCATCACCGAGAACTGCGTCGGCGTCAGCTTGCCGGGCACGCTCTCGGCGAAGATGGTGGAGTTGCGCTGATAGGCCTTGCGGAGCAGGAAGCCGATCTGTTCGTCGAGCACGTAGCCATGTTCGGCGCTGGTGCGGGCTTTGGGCGTGTCTTGCAAGAACTCGGACCTCCTGTCGGGCGCCCCAACCTTACGAAACACGCGCCCTTCTGCCAATGCTGCAGTGCAGTATAGGCGCTTGTGGCTCAGACGGAAAGATAGGCGTCGCGGATCTCGGGATGGGCTTCCAACTCCTTGAAACTGCCGTCAAACTTCTTCTCGCCGCCCTCGATGATGATGGCCCGGTCGGCCACCGCGCGGGCGAAGTGCAGGTTCTGCTCAGAGATCATCACCGTCAGCCCCTCGGCCTTGAGCTTGAGGATCGTCGCCGCCATCTGCTCGACGATCACCGGGGCGATGCCCTCGGAGGGCTCATCGAGCAAGAGCAGCGAGGGATTGCCCATCAGCGTGCGCGCGATGGTCAGCATCTGCTGCTCTCCGCCCGACATGTGCTTGCCGCGGTTGGCGCGGCGCTCTTCGAGGTTGGGGAAGATCTCGAAGAGCTGTTCGATGGTCCAGTGCGGCGCGTCGTGGCGCCTGGGCTGGCGCCCGACCTCGAGGTTCTCGAGCACCGTCAGGTCGGTGAAGATGCGCCGATCCTCGGGCACGTAGCCGATGCCGTCCTTGGCGACCCGGAAGGCGGGGGCGCCGACGAGGTTCTCGCCCTGGAACACAACATGTCCCTGCTTCGGGCGCACCAGCTGCATCACCGATTTCATCGTAGTGGACTTGCCGGCGCCGTTGCGGCCCAGAAGCGCCACCACCTCGCCGCGCCGGACCTCAAAGCTGAGGTCGTTGAGGATATGGGCCTTGCCGTAATAGCTGTGGATGCGCTCGACGCTAAGCATGGGACTCCTCCTTGAAGAGCGTCCCGCCGCCCAGATAGACCTCCTGGACCTGCGGGTTGTTGCGCACCGCGGTGGCGTCGCCATCGGCGATCAGCTCGCCGCGGTTCAGCACCATGATGTGGTGGGAATGGGCAAAGACCACGTCCATGTCGTGCTCGGTGAACAGCACCGAGACGCCCTGATCGCGGACGATATCGGCCACCAGCTGCATCAGCTCGACGCGGGCGGTGGGGGCCATGCCGGCGGTGGGCTCGTCCATCAAGAGAAGGCGCGGGCGGTGGCAGAGCGCGATGGCCAGCTCGAGCCGCTTGAGATCGCCATAGGCGAGGATCGAGCAGGGCCGGTCGGCCTGATCCTGCATCGACACGGTCTCGAGGAACTCGAAGGCCTCCTCGCGGTAGAGCTTCCACGCCCGCGGCCCGATCGAGAAGATCTTGCGATGGTGGCTCATCAGCGCCATCTGCACGTTCTCGATCACCGTCATCGACTGGTAGGTGCCGGTGATCTGGAAGGTCCGGCCGACGCCGCGGCGCCAGATGTCGCGCGGTTTGTGGCCGGTGATCTTCTCGCCCTCGAAGAACACGTCGCCCTCGGTCGGCTTGAGCTGCCCCATCAGCATGTTGAAGCAGGTCGACTTGCCGGCGCCGTTGGGGCCGATCAGCGCCTTCAGCTCGCCCTTGGCGACGCTGAAGGACACGCCGTTGACCGCGAGAAAGCCGTCATAGCTTTTCTTCAGGTTTTCGACTCGCAGGATCTCGGACATCAGACCGTCTCCTCATCGGTGTGGCGGATGCGGCGCCAGAGGGTGCGCAGGGTGCCGACGATGCCTTCCGGCATCACGATCACCACGGCGATGATCACCAGACCCAGCAGCAGGCGCCAGTATTCGAGGCGGGTGAGCCAGTCTTCGACCACGGTCATGAAGCCCGCGCCGACAACGCCGCCGGCAAGCGTCTTCACGCCGCCGAGGAAAACCACGATCAGCGCGTCGAAACTCTTGGCGATCTCGAGCTCGGTGGGGAAGACCGAGCCCTTGGCGAAGACGAAGATGCCGCCCGCGAGACCGGCCATGGCGCCGGCGAGTGCGAAGGCCGCGAATTGCACGCGCTTGACGTCGATGCCGGTGGCCTCGGCTTGCCGTGCGCTGTCGCGTCCGGCGCGCAGGGCGTAGCCGAAGGGGGAATGGATGACATGGCGCAGGAACAGAATGCCGCCGACGCCGAGGATCAGGGCGAAGTAGTAATAGGTCTCGGTGCCCGAGAGCCAGTCGGAGGGCCAGATATTGACGAGGCCGTCATCGCCGCGGGTCACGGCGCGCCACTGGAAGGCGAGGCTCCAGACCAGCTGGCTGAAGGCCAGCGTCAGCATGGCGAAATAGACCCCGGTGAGGCGGATGCAGAACCAGCCGATGCCGAGCGCCAAGAGGCCCGCCGCGAGCGGCGCGAAGAGGAACGCCAGCTCCATCGGGGTGTCGGTATGGAACACCAGCAGCGCCGCGGCATAGGCACCGCCGCCGAAGAAGGCGGCGTGGCCAAAGCTCACCAGCCCGCCGGAGCCGAGGATGAAATGCAGCGAGGCGGCGAAGAGCGCGAAGATCACCATGTCGATGGTCAGGATCAGCATGAACTGGTCGACGAAGAGCGGCAGCAGCGCGAGGCCCAGCAGCAGCGCCGCGACCAGCGCCTGACCCACGGGGCCATAGGGGCGGATGGGCGTCTCCGGTGCGCCGACCTGTCCGTGCTCGCCGGCGACTTCTTCGCGGCCCAGAAGGCCGTAGGGGCGGATGATCAGCACCACGGCCATGACCACGAACATCAGCACCAGAGTCGATTGCGGCAGGTAGGTGACGCCGAAGACGTTGAGCACCGAGATCAGCACCGAGGCAATGAAGGCGCCGGGCAGCGAGCCCATGCCGCCGATCACCACCACCACGAAGACCGCGCCGATGATGTTGAAATCCATCAGGAGGTCGGCGCCGCCCTTGGGCAGCTGCAGCGCGCCGCCCCAGCCGGCCAGCGCCGAGCCGAGCGCGAAGACGCCGGTGAAGAGCCAGGCCTGGTTGACGCCGAGCGCGCCGACCATCTCGCGGTCCTGCGTGGCGGCGCGGACCAGCACGCCGAGCCGGGTCTTGGTGATGAGATACCAGAGCGCGAAGAGGATGAAGGGGGTGATGGCGATCAGGATGATGTCGTATTTCGGCACCGGCTCGCCGAAGATCCGCCAGACGCCGCGCAGGCCGGGGGCGCGCGGTCCGAGCCGGTCTTCGGCGCCCCAGATCATCAGCGCCAGGTCCTGGATCACGAGGATCACGCCGAAGGTGGCGACGAGCTGGAACAGCTCCGGCGCCCTGTAGATCGGCCGCAGCACCACCATCTCGACGATGGCGCCGATCAGCCCGACGGCGATGCCGGTGAGCAGGATGGCGCCCCAGAAGCCCACCGCGCCGGGCAGGATCTCCATCAGGTAGATGCCGATGAAGGCGCCGAGCATGTAGAACGAGCCATGCGCGAAGTTGACGATCCGGGTGACGCCGAAGATCAGCGACAGCCCGGAGGCGACGAGGAACAGGGCCGCCGCGTTGGCGAGACCCGTCAGGAACTGGGCGAGGAAGAAGGCCATGGTCCGGGTGGTGCTTTCCTGTCAGGCGTGCGGGGGCCGTTCGTGGCGGGCGCATGGAAGCCGTGCGCTGCCCCGCGGTCGGGTGCGGATGAGGCAGGGGGGAGGGGCGCTGCCCCTCTTGGCCCGTAGGGCCAATTCACCCCGGAGTATTTGTCGACGTAAAGAAGCAGGGGGCGCGCGGCGAGGCGGGCGCCCCCGGCCCGGTCACTCGGCCGGACGCATGGCGGTGATCTCTTCGTCCGAGGGCATGTAGGGGGCCGGGTCCTTGTATTCCCAGTCCACCATCACGCCCTTGCCATCCTCGAGCGCCGTGGTGCCGACCCAGGCGCCGAGCGTCGACTGGTTGTCGATCTCGCGGTAGGTCAGCGCGCCGATGGGGGTGTCTTCGATGGTGAGCCCCTCGAAGGCTGCGACCAGCGCCTCGGTGTCGGTGGCGCCGGCGGCCTCGATGGCGGCGGCGATCGACTGCGCGGTCATGTAGCCCACGAGGCTGCCGATCTTCGGGGTCTCGCCGGTGGCCTCGGTATAGGCGTCGACGAAGGTCTTGCCCGGGGTGCCATCTTCGAGCGCGTACCAGGGGAAGCCGGTGACGAACCAGCCCTCGGGAGCCTCGTCGCCGAGCGGCTCGAGATATTCCGGCTCGCCGGTCAGCAGGCCGTAAACGTTGCGGCCGTCGAACAGGCCACGGTCGCCGCCTTCCCGCACCAGCTTGGCAAGGTCGGTGCCGAAGGTGACGTTATAGATCGCGTCGGGCTTGGCGCGCTCGATGGCCTGCACCTCGGCGCCGGCGTCGATCTTGAACAGCGCCGGCCATTGCTCGGCGACGAACTCGACCTCGGGCTTCAGGCGCTTGAGGTTTTCCTTGAAGGCCTCGACCGCGTCCTGCCCGTAGGCGTAGTTGGGCGCGATGGTGGCATATTTGATCGCGTCGGTCTTGGCGGCCTCCTCGGCCAGCATCGCGGCCTGGACCCAGGTCGAGGCGCGCAGGCGGAAGGTGTAGGGGTTGCCCGACTTCCACACCAGGCTGTCGGCCAGCGGTTCGGCGGCGAGGTAGAGGTAGCCCTTCTCGGCGGCGAAGCTCGACAGCGCCAGGCCCACGTGGCTGAGGATCGTGCCGGTCAGCATCACCGCGCCGTCGCGGGTCATCAGCTCCTCGGCGATCTTCACCGCCTCGGCCGGGTCGCCCTGGTCATCGCGGAAGATGAACTCGAGATCCTTGCCCAGCACGCCGCCGTCTTCGTTGATCTCCGACAGCGCCAGCTCGATGCCCATCTTGTAGGGCTCGGCGAAGGCGGCCATGCGCTTGTAGTGGTTGATCTCGCCGACCTTGATGGTCTCTTGCGCGAAGCCCGCGGCGGGCGCCAGGGCCATGGCGGCGGCCGTGGCGAGCACGGTGCGTCTCAGAAAGTTCATGGGGATATACTCTCCTGTTGGTGGTGTTGCCCTAGCGGCAACTTTTGGTATCCCGGTCTTACGCCGGTTAATCGTGGTAAACAAACGCCGGTGAGGGATCGGCGGCAAGGTCTTCCGTGCGTTCCAGTTCCAGAAGTTCGTTGATGCGCTTGCGATAGACAAGGGGGCCCTTGTCGATGGCGATGCGGATCGGGCGGCGCTTCTGCGGGCGCATCTCCTCTTCCTGCACCGCCTCGAGGATTTCCTTGTCCTC
Source organism: Salipiger bermudensis (assembly GCF_019801965.1). Taxonomy (GTDB): domain Bacteria; phylum Pseudomonadota; class Alphaproteobacteria; order Rhodobacterales; family Rhodobacteraceae; genus Salipiger; species Salipiger bermudensis_A. Next base: position 179,816 of record NZ_JAHVIA010000005.1, on the reverse strand, counting down.
GTCGAAGGCCTTGCGGAACATCGCGTCCATGCGCTCGGCCGCCTCAGGATCGTCGGTGGCGGTGTTGCGCAGGTGCATCCAGCGGTCGATCGTGTAGGTCTCGGTGACCGGGGTCATGAAGTGCAGTGCGAAAATGCGCACGCCCTGGCCACGGTCTTCCTCGGCGCATTTCTTCTCGGTCTCGATGGAGCCGAAATCGATGACGGCGGTGCACGGCGTGTAGAGATAGTAGTAATGCCAGCGGTCGACATTGCCGGTGAAGCCGCCGAAGGCCTTGAAGAAGCCGATCGGCTCGGCATCGCGGATCCAGCGCCAGGCGACGATGGCCTCGCCCTCGGTCTGGACATGCACCGGCACGTTCTCGGAGGCCGCATTGCCCAGCGTGGTCGGGTGCACGAAGCTCACATGCGCCGGGTCGACGAGGTTTTCGGCCACGTTAAGATAGTTCGACTTGAGGTGCAGCGCGTCGCCGTGATGGGCGGCCCAGGCCGGGTCGGAGAACTCGGGCATGTCGAAGACCTTGCTCTCGTCGGCCTTCTCGGCGTCGCCCATCCAGATCCAGACGATGCCATGCTTCTCGGCGATGGGGTAGGCCTCGACATAGGCCGATTTCGGCAGGTTGGTCTGGCCGGGGACGCGCACGCAGGCGCCGGAGCAGTCGAAGGTCAGGCCGTGGTAGCCGCATTGCACCGTGTCACCGATGCGCTTGCCCTTGGAGAGCGGCAGCAGGCGGTGCGGGCAGCGATCCTCGAGCGCGGCGACGGTGCCGTCGGATTTGCGAAACATCACCACGTGCTCGCCGAGGATCGTGAAGCGGCGAAGCGCGTCGTCGATTTCCGTCGACCAGCCAGCGACATACCAGGCGTTCTTCACGAAATTCGTCATCGTCGTTCTCCCTTGCAGCCTCGCTTGGTTCGTCAGCGAATTCTCGGTTTCGTTCAGCGCAGCCCGTCGCCGCCCTCGATCTCGTCGTGTCTCAACCCGCCGACGCGCGGCAGCGGTCGTCCGGTCTGTTGCAGCGCCACCGCCACCACGATCTCGCGCGGGCGCGGGGCGTCGGGCAGCCGCAGGCGCATGGCGTCGAAATGGCTGCGCACATAGGCGGCATCCTTGTGGCCGAGCGGCACGTCGAGGATCTCGCCGGCGCGGCCGATGGCCTTGGAGGACGGCACCAGCGCCTTGCCGCCGCCGATCACCGCGCGCAAAGGCGCGCCGAGCTTCGGGTGCAGCAGCGCGGCGGCGTGTTCGAGCTCACCGAGCTCGCCCACCAGCGCGGCCTTGCCATAGCCCTCGATCTCGCCCGCGGCGCAGCCGAGCGCGGAGAGCGCCTCTTCGCCCAGGAGTGTGCCCAGCTCCGCGCCGGTCTCGATCAGCTCGGAGAGATCCTCGGCATAGGCCCCAGCGAAGGGGTTCTCGATCACCGCGGCGGCGAGCGCCCGGCGGGCAGGCGGCGCGACCGCCTGGCCCATCTCGGAGCGGGTCTCCTCGACCAGCGTGATGATCTTGCGCAGCTTCAACGGAGACCGTCCTCGCCCTTGACCTGATCCTTGGTGAGGCCGCCGATGCGGGCGTGGATGCGGCCCGCGGTGGTCATCACCAGCACCAGCGCGATCTCGTTGGGCCGCGGCGCGTCAGGCACGCCCACTTCGACGGCGTCATAGTGGGTGCGGACGTAGGAGGCATTGGTGTGGGTCACCGGCACGTCGAGCCGGGTGCCTGCCGCGCCGACCTTCTTGGTCGAGGGCACGATGGCCATGCTCTTCTCGATGGCGTCGCGCATGGCGTAGCCGCCGGGCACGTGCCAGAGCGCGCCGTGCTCGATCTCGCCGTTGACGCCGACGATGGCGCCCTTGCCGTAGCCTTCCACCGCGCTCGCGTCACCGCCGAGCGCGTCGATGCACATCTTGGCCATCTCGGCGCCGAGCGGCTCGAGATCCTTCATGAAGGGCAGGATGTCTTCGACATAGCCGCCGGCATAGGGGTTCTCGATCACCGCGATGGCGGCGGCGCGCTTCTGCGGCGCCTCGGGGGCGGGGCCGCCCTCGTGGAAGATGGTTTCGACCTGGACCAGCGTCTTGCGGACCTTCACCTCAGGCATATTCAGGCTCCTCCTGGGAAATGGCATCGCCGAGGGCCGTGCGCTCGCCGGCCAGCGCGAGGCAGGCGGCGCGGATCAGGCCGCGGCGGATGTAGTCTTGGGCCAGCGCGTGCCCGGCGTCCAGCGCTTGGCGGGCGTCCTGGGGCGTGAGCGGGCCGACATCGGTGGTGACGAGGCGCGGGCCGAGATCGCTGTCGGGGGCGAGATCCTGGGCAGGCGCGCGCGAGATGGCGGGGTGGCCGGGCAGGTCGACGGCATTGGCGATGAGCGTGGCGGCGACATCGGCGGATGCCGCGTCGCGGGCCAGCACGGTGACCGCGTCGGCGATGCCAAGCGACTGCGAGCGCCCGCGCCAGCCGCTGGTGGCGACGCCGCCGATGTCGTCGGCGGGGCCGATGATGGCGCGACCGCCGGGGGCGCGGATGATCGGGTCTTCGCAGATCGCCAGCCGCAGCGGGGTCTGCCGTGTCCAGAGCGCGATATCGCCACCGTTGTTCACATGGGCACTGTCGAGCCCGTGGCCCGGCGTCAGCATCGCGGCCAGCACGTGATCGGCGACCGCGCCCGCCACCGCCGCCATCGGCGTGACGAAGTTCTCCGCGAACGGTGCGCTGGCGGCCACCATGCGCCGCGCCACCGGACCGGCGGGTAGGGCGCCCTGCGCGGCGCGCAGGCGGGGCAGCTCTTCGCAGAGCGTGGAGAGCACCGGCGCGAAGGCGTCGTGGGCGCGGCGCAGCGCGGCCTCCCGCGCCTCGGCTGGGCCCTTCGCGGTCACGATCAGGTCGATAGGGCCGTGGGTCAGCCGCATCCGCCCGTCGCGGGCCATCTGCATGCCGGGTCCCTCGCGAAAACTCATTTCAAGGGCTCCTTGCCGACCGGCCAGGGTGCGCCGCTCTTGCGGCCCTCGGAGCGCTGACCCGACAGGCGGTGATCGCTCTGGCGCGGGTGGATGCCCTTGAGCGCATCCTCGAGCGGCATGACGTAGTCCATGTGGCCGCCAAGCGCCTGGTAATCGGCGCGCGACATGGTGAACTCGATGGGTGCGACCAGCGCGGGGGTCGGCACGTAGCCGAAGGCGTTCTTCGGCATCTGCGTCACGTCCGACATGAAGGTGATGCCGCCACCCGGCCACATCATGACCGGCGCGCCGCCGCAGGTCACGCGGGTCAGCCGCGATTGCACCGAGCGGGTCAGCGAGACCGGGTTCTCGGTCACGCCCGAGCGCAGCGAGCCGCCGGCACCGGCCATGAAAAGCACCGAGGCCATCGAGGGCTCGCAGTTTTCCTCGATGCGCTGGACGGAGGGCAGCAGGCGCTCCGGCATCTCCTTCTGCACCGGCACGAGATCGTCGTTGAGCTCGTAATAGGCGGCGTGTTCTCCGGTGGTCGAGACCATGAGGATCGAGAGGCCTGACCAGGCCTCGGGCTTCCATTTGTCAAGGATCGCCAGCGGATCGCTGAGATCGGTGCCGCCCCAGCCGGTGCCCGGCTCGGCGACCTGGAAATAGCGCCCCGGGGTCGAGCGGCGGCCCTTGATCTTGATGCCGGTGGGCTTCCAGCCGATGACCTTGCCGGCCTGGTGCTCCGACATGACGCCGGTGATGTGGTCGTCGACCACCACCACCTCGTCGACCAGCCCCTTCCACTGCGCCGCGAACATGCCGACCGTGGCCGAGCCGCAGCCGACGCGCATGCGCTCCTCGGCCTGACCGTTGACCACCGGGGCCTGGCCGGCGGTGATCTCGAGCTCGGCGCCATCGTCGATCGAGAGCTGCACGCTTTCGCCATTGCAGAGCGCCAGCAGGGCGGAGCAGGTGGCGCGGCCCTCCTTTTTCGAGCCGCCGGTGAGGTGGTTCACGCCGCCGAGCGAGAGCATCTGCGAGCCGTATTCCGAGGTCGTCACGTGGCCGATGATCTCACCCTCGGCGCGCACCCAGGCGCATTCGGAGCCAAGGTGGCGGTCGGTGTCGATCTTCACCTTGGCGCCGCAATAGGAAAAGATCCCCTCGGTCACCACGGTGATCATGTCGGCATCGGCGGCCTTGGAGGCGACGATGAACGGCGCGGGTTTGTAATCGGGATAGGTGGTGCCGGAGCCGACGGCGGTCAGGAAGGCCTCGTCGCCCGAGACGATGTCGCCATCCCACTCGCGCTCTAGGAAGGGCACCAGCGCCACGTCCTCGCGGTTTTCCAGGATGGTCAGCGGGTCGAGCCGCACCAGCTCGCCGCCCTCGTTGGCGTAGCGGTCGCAGGCCCCGGCGCGGCCCTCGGCGATGTAGCACATCACCGGGCAGGCATCGCAGCGAATCTTCTCGGGCTTGTCCGCGCTGCCGCGTTTTACCGGGGGCGTCTCAACCGTCACGTGCGGGCTCCTTGGCTGGCCTGGTGGCGTCTGTCGGGGGTAATTCGTTTGTATACGAACGCATGGCCCCGGCCGGTCTGTCAAGCGGCTTGGTGTGGCAGCGCAGGCCGAGATGGACCTGTGTCGCGTTTTTCAGCATTCTGCCAGATGCGGGCAACCGGCGCGATGATGGCGATTGACAGACTTCCGAAACCGCCCCTACGCTCGCTCTCAAATCGTTCGCATACGAATGAAGTGCGGCGGAGAAGGCGGCGCAGACCGACCAACCCAGCGACCAGCAAGGAGAAAGCCCAATGCCACTGCATCGCCCCGAATCGCTCGACGCCGCGCTCGAGCTTCTGCAGGGCGGACGGGCGGTCGCCCTAGGTGGCGGCACCGATCTCTACCCGGCGCTGCGGGATGGCGCGCCGCCGCCGGAGATGGTCGACCTGACCCGAATCGCCGGGCTGCGCGGCATCACCGCGGTCGAGGGCGGCTGGCGCATCGGCGGCGCAACGACCTGGACGCAGGTCGTGAAGGCCGAGCTGCCGCCGCTCTTCGACGGGCTGAAGGCCGCGGCGCGCGAGGTCGGCTCGGTGCAGATCCAGAATGCCGGTACCGTGGCGGGCAATCTCTGCAACGCCTCTCCGGCGGCGGATGGCGTGCCGGCGCTGCTGGCGCTCGAGGCGCAGGTCGAGCTTGCGGGGCAGGGCGGCACCCGCCGGATGGCTCTGGGCGAGTTCATCACCGGCCCGCGCGCGACGGCGCTGAAGCAAGGCGAGATCCTCTCGGCGCTCTTCATCCCCGAGGCTCCGGGCCGTGGTGCCTTTCTCAAGCTCGGCGCGCGGCGCTATCTGGTGATCTCCATCGCCATGGTCGCCGCCGTGGTCGAGATGGAGGGCGACCGGATCAAGAGTGCCCGCGTCGCCGTCGGGGCCTGCTCCCCGGTAGCGCGGCGGCTCACCGCGCTGGAGGCCGCGCTTGCGGGGGCGACCCTCGAGGCCGCCGAGCAGAACGTACTCAGCTATGATTTCCCCGAACTCAGCCCCATCGACGATGTGCGCGCCCGCGCAACCTACCGCCGCGAGGCGGTGGCCACGCTGGTCGCCCGCGCCATCGCCGAGGCGGCCACGCCCAAGAAGGAGGTGACCCATGTCGCTTGATGCGCCGCAGGGCCATATCGGCTTCACCCTCAACGGCTCCGAGATCACTGTGCCCGCCGACGCGACCGCGCGCCTTTCCGAGGTGCTGCGCGAGGTGGCAGGCGCGCGCGACGTCAAGGTCGGCTGCAATGCCGGCGATTGCGGCGCCTGCACCGTGCTGCTCGACGGCGCGCCGGTCTGCGCCTGCATGATCGCCGCCGGGCAGGCGCAGGGCTGCGAGATCGAGACGCAGGCGGGGCTCGTCTCAGGCGACCGCGATGCCGAGCGGCTGGCGCAGAGCTTCCAGCGCCATCAGGCGGCGCAATGCGGCATCTGCACGCCGGGCATGATGGTCTCGGCGGTGGCGCTGCTGCGCTCGGGCGAACAGCTCACCGAAGAGAGCGTGTCGGACGCGCTGGGCGGCGTGCTCTGCCGCTGCACCGGCTATCGCAAGATCATCGCCGCGGTGCTCGACGCCTCCACCGCCCAGCCGCTTGCGGAAGGCGGCGTCGGTGCGCCCATCGCAAGGCTCGACGGCTGGCCGAAGGTCAACGGCACCGAGCGCTTCGGCGATGACGTGGCGCCGGCGGATGCGCTCACCGTGCAGGTGATCCGCTCGCCGTTCCACCGCGCGGGGTTCCGCTTTGGCGATCTCGAGACCTTCCGGGAGGAGAACGGCCTCGCCCTGGTCCTCACCGCCGCCGATATCCCCGGCGAGAACCGTTTCGGCGTGATCCCCGGATTCGAGGACCAGCCGGTCTTTGCCGAAGGTGAAACCCGCTTCAAGGGCGAGGCGGTGGCCGCCGTGGTGGGCCTGCCCGAGGCGCTGGCGGGGATGGAGCCGTTTCCCGTCGCGTGGGAAGAGCTGGCGTCTGTTCTGACCCCGGAGGGCGCCGACAAGGCGGCGCTGCTGCATGAGGACCGCGCCGACAACGTCATGTGCCGCGGCTACGTGGCGCGCGGCGATGCGGCCGAGGCGATGAGCAAGGCCGCGCATGTGGTCTCGGGGGCGTTCTCCACCGGCTTCATCGAGCATGGCTATATCGAGCCCGAGGCCGCCTCGGCCCGGCGCGTCGGCGACCGCATCGAGATCCAGTGCTGCACGCAGGCGCCGTTCATGAACCGCGACGGCATCGCCGGCATCATGGGGCTGGCGCCGGAACAGGTGCGCATCCTGCCCACCGCGACCGGCGGCGGCTTCGGCTCCAAGCTCGACCTCACCGCGCAGCCCTACGTGGCGCTGGCGGCGTGGGTTCTCAAGCGCCCGGTCCGCATCGCCTATACCCGCGCCGAATCCATCACGACCTCGACCAAACGGCACCCCTCCGAGGTGCGCATGGAGATCGGCACCGATGCCGAGGGGCGCGTCACCGCGGTGCGCTTCGACGGCACTTTCAACACCGGCGCCTATGCCAGCTGGGGGCCCACGGTGGCCAACCGCGTGCCGATCCACGCCTCCGGCCCCTACAAGACCCCGAATTACGAGGCGAGAAGCGCCGGCATCCACACCAACACCGCCCCCGCCGGCGCCTTCCGCGGCTTCGGCGTGCCGCAATCGGCGGTGGCGCAGGAGCAGCTCTACGACCTGCTGGCCGAGAAGCTCGGCATGGACCGTCTCGCCTTCCGGCGCCTGAATTGCCTCTGCAATGGCGATCCGACCGTGACCGGGCAGGTCTTCGAGACCGGCATGGGCATCGACGCCTGCTTCGACGCGCTGAAGCCCCACTGGGACACCGCGCTGGCCGAGGCCGAGGCCTTCAACGCCACGAGCCAGACGAAGAAACGCGGCGTCGGCATCGCGGCGGGCTGGTATGGCTGCGGCAACACCTCAATGTCGAACCCCTCGACGATCCGCGCCGGCATCACGCCCGAGGGAGAGCTGTGCCTGCATCAGGGCGCGGTGGATATCGGGCAGGGCGCCAACACCGTCATCACCCAGATCTTCGCCGAGGCGCTCGGCGTGCCGGTCGGTCAGATCACCATCCTCGGCCCCGATACCGACATCACCCCCGATGCCGGCAAGACCTCGGCCAGCCGCCAGACCTATATCTCGGGCAATGCGGCCCGGCTCTGCGGCGCGGCGCTGCGAGCGCAGATCCTGCGGCTCGGCAACGTCTCCGAGGCGGCGACCATCACGCTCGAGGAAGGCGGCATCACGCTCTCGGATGCAGGGACGCAGGTGCGTGTCGAGCTCGAGCCCGACGTGGGCTACGCCATCGAGGCGGTCGAGAGCTACGACCCGCCGACCTCGCCGCTGGATGAGAACGGGCAGGGCGATCCCTACGCCGTCTTCGGAACGGCCGCCCAGCTCTGCGAGCTTGAGGTCGACACCGCGCTCGGCACCGTCCAGCTGCTGCGCTTCGTCGCCGCCCATGATGTCGGCCGCGCCATCAACCCGCTGCTGGTCGAGGGCCAGATCGAGGGCGGCGTGGCGCAGGGCATCGGGCTTGCGCTGATGGAGGAGTTCCTGCCCGGCCGCACCGAGAACCTGCACGATTACCTCATCCCCACCATCGGCGACGTGCCCCCGATCGAGAGCCTGATCATCGAGAGCGGCGACGCCCACGGCCCCTACGGCGCCAAGGGGCTGGGCGAGCACTGCCTGATCCCCACCGCGCCGGCGGTGCTCAACGCCATCGCGCATGCCACCGGCGCCCGCGTCCACCACCTCCCCGCCACGCCCGACACGGTGCGCGCGGCGATCCTCGCCGCCGGGACGGGCGCGTGATGCTCGACCACAAGACCCCGGCAGCCGCCGCAGGAAAGGCCCCCGAGATGACCGACAAGACCCTCACCGGCAGCTTCGCCGGGATCGACGTGGGCGGCACCTTCACCGACCTGGTGTTTTACGACAGCAAGGCGAAAGCCGTGAAGCTCGCCAAGGTGCCGACCACGCTCGACAACCAGTCGAAGGGGGTGCTGGCGGCGCTCGATGCGGCGGAGGTCGATGCCGCGGCGCTCGATCTCATCGTGCACGGCACCACCACCACCACCAACGCAGTGCTCGAGCGTCAGCTCTGCAAGACCGGGCTCGTCACCACGCTGGGCTTCCGAGACGTGCTCGAGCTCGGCCGCCGCACCCGCCCGCATGCCTACGGCATGACCGGCCAGTTCCGCCCGATCATCCCGCGCGACCTGCGCCTCGAGATCCCCGAGCGCATGCTGGCGGACGGCTCGGAATACGCCCCCCTCGACGAAGGCGCTCTGCGCGCCGCGCTTCAAGAGCTTCTCGAGAAGGGCTGCGAGGCGCTGGTGATCCATTTCCTGCACGCCTATGCCAACCCGGCCCACGAGATCCGCGCCGGCGAGATCGCCCGCGAGGTCTGGCCCAATGGCAACATCACGCTGGGCCACGCGCTGATCTCGGAGAGCCGCGAGTTCGAGCGCGGCGTGACCGCGGCGGTCAACGCCTCGGTGCAGCCGCTGCTGCGGCGCTATGTCGAACGGCTGGCCGACCGGCTGTCGGAGCGCGGCTACGATCGCGATCTGCTGGTGATGAACGGCAATGGCGGCATGGTCTCGGCCCGGGTGGTCGCCGAGGAGGCCGCCAAGACGGTGATGTCGGGCCCGGCCTCCGGCGTCATGGCCGCCGCCTATACCGGGCGCCGCGCCGGCATCCCCGACCTTCTGACCTATGACATGGGCGGCACCTCGACGGATGTGGCGATGATCCGCGGCGCCGATCCGGCGGTCTCGCACGAGATCGAGATCGAGTATGCCATGCCGATCCACGTGCCGATGGTCGACGTGCGCACCGTGGGAGCGGGCGGCGGCTCGATCGCGCGGGTCGACGCGGCGGGGCTGCTGCAGGTGGGCCCCGAGAGCGCCGGCTCGGTGCCGGGGCCGATCTGCTATGGCAAGGGGGGCCTCGAGCCCACCATCTCGGATGCCAACATGGCGCTGGGCCGGATGGACCCGGGCAAGCTCAACACGATCTCCGGCGATGTCTCGCTCGAGACCATCCGCGCCGCCTTCCAGTCGCGCCTCGGCGACGCGCTGGGGCTGGACGCCACCGAGTCGGCAGCGGCGGTGCTGCGCATCGCCACGGCCAAGATGGCCGACGCGGTGCGCATGGTGTCGATCTCGCTCGGCGAGGATCCGCGTGATTTCGCCCTCTTCGCCTTCGGCGGGGCCGGGCCGCTGCACGCCTGTGCCATCGCTCGCGAGCTCGGCGTACCGCGGGTGCTGGTGCCGGCGCGGCCCGGCATCACCAACGCGCTGGGCTGCGTGGTGGCCGACCTGCGCCACGATTACGTCGCCACGGTGAACCAGCCCTTGGATGCCTGCGACATGGACGAGGTCCACGCGCTCTTCGACCGCCAGGTCGAGGAGGGCCGCGCCGCCATCGGCCGCGAGCGGGTGGAGATCGCGGAGGAGAAGATCTCCTTCTCGGTGGAGATGCGCTTCATCGGCCAGACCCACCTGCTGCGCGTGCCGCTGCCCTCCGCGACGCCCACGCGCGAAGAATTGCAGGCGCTGTTCGAGGAGGCCTATTTCAAGCGCTTCCAGGTCAAGCTGCCGGAAATCCGCCCAGCGCTGGTCAACGTCAACACCTCCGTCATCGGCCGCCGCCCCGAGATCGACCTCTCGGCGCTGATCGACCCGGCGGGCCGCAAGGCCACGCTGGAGGAGGCTCGCACCGGCACCCGCCCGGTCTTCTTCGACGCCTGGATCGACACCCCGATCTACTGGCGCGATCACCTGCCGGCGGACGCAACGCTCTCCGGTCCCGCCATCGTCGAGCAGATGGACTGCACCCTGGTGCTCGAGCCCGGCGATGTGGCCACGCAGGATGCCGACGGCAATCTCATCGTGACCGTGGGGCCGCGCGCATGACGTGCGGCATCACGCGCTCCGGCGCCGGAGTGGGGGGGGCACACCCCGCACCCTGGGCTCCGCCCGCGTCTGGGCGAAACTATCCCCCGGACGCTTTCCGGGACGCCCATCCACCCTCCGTGGAGTATTTGCAACGTAAAGAAGCCGGGAGCGGCGCCCCTGTCTTCTCTTCGTCAAAAATACTCCCGCCGGAGGCATCCGCCCTCTCCGCCCTTGCTGTCTTCGGAGGTCTGACATGACGCTCGATCCCATCACCCTCACCGTCATCCAGTCCGGGCTGCAGCAGGTCTGTGACGAGATGGATCTCTCCTTCTCCCGCGCCGCCTTCTCGCCGGTCATCGCCGAGGCCAACGATCGCTCCGACGGTATCTATTCCGCCGAGGATGGCAGCCTCATCGCGCAAGGCTCGCAGGGGCTGCCGGTCTTCGTGGGCGTGATGCAGTATTCCACCGCGACGCTGATCAGGATGATCGCGGAGGGCAAGGTCGTGGCGCCCAAGCCCGGCGACATCTACATCGTGAACGATCCCTATCTCGGTGGCACCCACCTGATGGACGTGCGCTTCGCCATGCCGGTCTGGCGCAACGGCGAGATCTTCTGCTGGCTCTCCAATACCGGCCACTGGCCCGATACCGGCGGCGCGGTGCCCGGCGGGTTCTCGGCCTCAGCCACGGCGGTCGAGCAGGAGGGGCTGCGGCTGCCGCCCGTGCGCCTGTTCAAGAACGGCGAACTCGACCCTGAGATCTACGCCATCATCTGCTCCAACATCCGCGTCGCCGACCAGCGCATCGGCGACGTCAAGGCGCAGGCCGCGGCGCTCTACGTCGGCGAGGCGCGGCTCACCCGGCTGCTCGACCGCTACGGCGACGACACCGTGCGCGAGGCCATCGGCGAGCTGCGCAGCCGCGCCGCCGAGCAGATGCGGGCGCAGATCGCCCAGATCCCGCCGGGCACCTATCGCTCCACCGCCTATATCGACAGCGACGGCGTGGTGAACGAGCCGCTCGAGATCAAGCTCGCGGTGACCGCCGACGGCGAAGGCCTGACCTTCGATTTCGCCGGCTCCAGCCCGCCCTGCCAGGGGCCGATGAACTCGGTCATCGCCACCACGCTGAGCTCGGTCTATCTCGCCATGCGGCACATCTTTCCCGACGTGCCGATCAGCGCCGGCGCCTTCGAGCCGCTCACCGTCAAACGCCCGGAGGGCACCTTCCTCGACGCGCAATACCCGCGCCCCGTTTCGGGCTGCGCGGCAGAGGTCAGCCAGCGTATCGCCGAGGCGGTGTTCGCGGCGCTGGTCGAGGCGCTGCCGGGCAAGGTCAGCGCGGCACCTGCGGGCTCTTCGGGCAATTTCGCGCTCGGCGGCGAGGTGCCGGAAACCGGCCAGAGCTACGTCATGTACCAGATCTCGGGCGGCGGCTACGGCGGCTACGCGGGGGGCGACGGCATCTCCAACGGCTGCTCGACCATCGGCATCTCGAAGGCGCCTCCGGTCGAGATCATGGAGCAGCAATTCCCGGTGCTCTACCACCGCTACGCCCTGCGCGAGGGCTCGGGCGGGGCGGGGGCGCAACGCGGCGGCTTCGGGCTCGACTACGAGGTCGAGATCCTGAAGGGCCAGGCACGGGCGAGCTTCGTCATGGATCACGGCCGCTTCGGCCCGCAGGGGGCGCTCGGCGGCGGTGATGGCGCGGTGAACGAGGTGGCGGTGACGCGCGGCGGCGAGAGCTTCACGCCGGAGCACCTGTCGAAGGCGCAGGACATCTCGCTGGTCGCGGGAGACCGGGTGCGGGTCAAGACGCCGGGTGGCGGCGGCTACGGAGATCCCGCGATGCGGGACCGGGCGTTGGTGGAAGAGGACGTGCGGCTTGGGCGGTATACGGCGGAGGAGGCGAAGCTGCTCTTCGGGTGATCGCTTCCCTCGCGCGGAATCAAGGCCGAAGGCCGCCGCGCAAGCGCCGGACCGTCCCCGCGGTCTGGCGCTCTTGTGACGTTGGCGCGACGTGTCGAGGTCCTTCGGACGTGGCCAAGATAAATCGAGAGGTTCGATACAAGGCGCGCCAAACCACGGTCCGGCGCTTGCGCGGCTGACATTCATCGCACGACCCAATGAGAAAGCCCGCCGGCGAGACCGGCGGGCTTTCTGTCTTTCGGGATCGGGCCACTCGCACCGGAGCACGGGTGGCCTAATCCGAAATCAAGCGGCGGCGAGATCGCGCAGCACGTAGTGCAGCACGCCGCCATGCTCGACATATTCCTTCTCGATCGCCGTATCGATGCGGCACTTGAGGGTGATCTCCTTGGTAGAGCCATCCGCATAGGTGATCGAGCAGGGCACCTCGGCCAGCGGGGTGACACTGTCGAGCCCGGTGATCGAGACCGTCTCCTCGCCGGTGAGGCCCAGCGTCTTGCGGGTGTCGCCGCCGGTGAACTCGAAGGGGATCACCCCCATGCCAACGAGGTTCGAGCGGTGGATGCGTTCGAAGCTCTCAGCGATCACCGCCTTCACCCCAAGCAGCGCCGTGCCCTTGGCCGCCCAGTCGCGCGAGGAGCCCGCGCCATACTGTTCGCCGCCGAAGATCACCAGCGGGGTGCCTTGCTCCTGGTAGGCCATCGAGGCCTCGTAGATCGAGGTCTGTTCGCCGTCCGGGCCCTTGGTGTAGCCGCCCTCGACGCCGTCGAGCATCTCGTTCTTGATGCGGATGTTGGCGAAGGTGCCGCGCATCATCACCTCGTGGTTGCCACGCCGCGAGCCGTAGGAGTTGAACTCGCGCACCGGGACCTGGCGCTCGATCAGGTACTGACCGGCGGGGGTGCTTTCCTTGAACGAGCCGGCGGGCGAGATATGGTCGGTGGTGATCATGTCGCCCAGAAGCGCCAGCACCTTGGCGCCCTCGATATTGGTGATCTCACCGGGCTCCTTCGACATGCCCTGGAAATAGGGCGGGTTCTGCACGTAGGTCGAGCTTGCCGGCCAGTCATAGGTCTCGCCGCCGTTCACCTCGACGGCCTGCCACTTCTCGTCGCCCTTGAACACGTCGGCATATTTCGACTGGAACGACTCGCGCGTCACGGTCTTCTCGACCAGTTCGGCGATCTCGGCGTTCGACGGCCAGATGTCCTTAAGATAGACATCGTTGCCGTCCTTGTCGGTGCCGATCGGATCGGTGGCGATGTTGACGTTCATGTCGCCGACCAGCGCATAGGCCACGACGAGCGGCGGCGAGGCGAGGTAGTTGGCGCGCACGTCTGGCGAGATCCGGCCCTCGAAGTTGCGGTTGCCCGACAGCACCGAGGTGGCGATCAGGTCGTAATCGTTGATCGCCTTCGAGATCGGCGCATCGAGCGGGCCGGAGTTGCCGATGCAGGTGGTGCAGCCATAGCCCACGAGGTTGAAGCCCACCGCGTCGAGATCCTCCTGCAGGCCGGCGGCCTCGAGATAATCCGAGACGACCTGAGAGCCCGGCGCCAGCGAGGTCTTGACCCACGGCTTGCGGTTCAGCCCGAGCTCGCGCGCCTTGCGGGCGACGAGGCCGGCGCCGATCATCACGTAGGGGTTCGAGGTGTTGGTGCACGACGTGATCGAGGCGATCACGATGGAGCCGTCATGGAGCTGGTAGGCGCCGTCATCGGTCTTGTACCAGCCCTTCTTGTGGTGGCCCTCGTCGCCGGGGATGTCGGCGGGCTCGGGGGCGCCGCCTTCGCCTTCCCAGCGGACCTCTTCCTTGTCGGTGGCGTCCTTGCCGGAGCGCTGGCCCTCGACGAACTTGGCAAAGGCCGGGGCCGCGCCGTCGAGCGCGATGTAGTCCTGCGGGCGCTTGGGACCGGAGATCGCCGGCACGATGGTGCCCATGTCGAGCTCGAGCGTGTCGGTGTAGACCGGATCATAATCCGGGGTGCGCCAGAAGCCGTTCTCCTTGGCATAGGCCTCGACCAGCGCAATCCGGTCCTTCTCGCGGCCGGTCTGCTCGAGGTAGCGGATGGTCTCGGCGTCGATCGGGAAGAAGCCGCAGGTGGCGCCGTATTCGGGGGCCATGTTGGCGATGGTGGCGCGCTGCGCCAGCGGCAGGTTGTCGAGGCCGGAGCCGTAGAACTCGACGAACTTGCCGACCACGCCCTTCTCGCGCAGCATCTCGACGACCTTGAGCACGAGGTCGGTGCCGGTGGTGCCTTCCATCATCTCGCCGGTGAGCTTGAAGCCCACCACCTCGGGGATCAGCATCGAGATCGGCTGGCCGAGCATCGCGGCCTCGGCCTCGATGCCGCCCACGCCCCAGCCCAGAACGGCGGCGCCGTTGACCATGGTGGTGTGGCTGTCGGTGCCGACCAGCGTGTCGGGATAGGCGACCTCCTGGCCGTCCTGGTCCTCGTCGGTCCAGACCGTCTGGGCGAGATATTCGAGGTTCACCTGGTGGCAGATGCCGGTGCCCGGGGGCACGACGCGGAAATTGTTGAAGGCCGACTGGCCCCACTTGAGAAACTCGTAGCGCTCGATGTTGCGCTCGTATTCACGGTCCACGTTCATCTGGAAGGCGCGCGGGTTGCCGAACTCGTCGATCATCACCGAGTGGTCGATGACAAGGTCGACCGGGTTCAGCGGGTTGATCTTCTGGGCGTCGCCGCCAAGCGCCTTGATGCCGTCGCGCATCGCGGCGAGGTCGACCACCGCCGGAACGCCGGTGAAATCCTGCATCAGGACGCGGGCCGGGCGGTAGGCCAGCTCGCGATTGCCCTTGCCGCCGTTCTTGGCCCAGTCGGAGAAGGCCTTGATGTCATCCACCGAGACAGTCTTGCCGTCCTCGAAGCGGAGCATGTTCTCGAGCACCACCTTCAGCGCCGCCGGGAGCTTCGAAAACTCACCGAGCCCGGCCGCCTCCGCCGCGGGGATGGAATAATAGGCATAGCTCTTGCCGTTCACCTCGAGCGTCTTGCGGGTCTTGGAGGTGTCGGTTCCGACTGTGATAGGCATATCTGGCTCCCTTGCATGAAGGCTGGAGAAAAACTCTTCGCTTTCCAATATATCTGGCGCAGGACAGGTAGCGTTCAAGTCCGTTTGGCCAAATTGTATACCGTGGAATACAAGATTATGTCGCATTCGCCACGGCTGCGCGGGCTTCACCCGCTCTCGCAAAACCTTGATTGGTTATTTCAACCACCTTTGGATACCCCATTCGAGGGGAAAACCAGGGAAAAGACTTTTGATGCATCGACTCAGCCAATGGATTGCCGCCGCCTGCCTCGCCGTTTCGGCAAGCGCTGCAGTGGCCGAAGAGCATCCCGTGGTGGTCGAGCTGTTCACCTCGCAGGGCTGTGCCTCGTGCCCGGCGGCGGATGCCGTGCTGGCCGAGCTTGGCGAGCAGGACAATGTCATCCCGCTGGCGCTGCACGTGGATTACTGGGATTACATCGGCTGGAAGGACGATTTCGCCGACCCGGCCTTCACCAAGCGTCAGAAAGGCTATGCCCGGGCCGCCGGCCGGCGCTCGATCTACACGCCGCAGATGATGATCGGCGGCAGCTATGACGTGGTGGGCTCCCGCCCGATGAAGGTGGTCGACGCGATCCGCCATGCCAGCGAGAAGCCGGCATTGGCTCGGTTGGTTCTGAGCCGAGAGGGCGATGATCTGACAATCACTGCCGAGCCGCTGGCAGCGCTTCCCGAGACCACGGTGCATCTTGTGCGCTATACGCCGCGCGAGCGGGTCGACATCCTTGATGGCGAGAATGCCGGGCGCGCGATCACCTACACCCATGTCGCCCATGGCTGGCAGGTGCTGGGCGTCTGGAACGGCGATGCCGCGCTCGAGATGAAGGTGCCCGTAGAGGGCAGCGATCCGGTGGTCGTGATGCTTCAGGAGAAGGATTACGGCCCCATCGTCGCGGCGGCGCGCTTGCGCTGACGCTTGGCCTGCCGCCGCGGTTTCCAGCGACGGTGAATCCAGAACCACTGACCGGGATCCGCCTCGATGCGCGCCTCGAGCCGGCGTGTCGCCGCGCGCATCATCTCGACCGGCTCGCCATGCGGGATCGGCGCCTCGAACACCGCCTCGAAGGAGATGCCGTCGGGCTGGCGGATGCCGAAGAAGGGCACGAAGAGCGCCCCGGTCTTGACCGCGATCTCGGCGCTCGAGGTCAGGGTGGGGGCGGGCTGGCCGAGGAAATCGATCGGTGTGCCGTCGCTGCTATAGACATCGAAGAGCAGCACGCCCATGCCGCCGTCGCGGATATGTTTCAGCAGCCCCATGGTGCCGCGCCGTCCCTGCTCGAAGACCGGGTCCGAGAGCGCGTGCATGTTGGCGGCATAGTGCTCGTTGAAGAACGGGTTGGCCATCGGGCGGTAGAGCCCGCCGATGCGCCAGCCGCGCGCCACCAGCGCCGCGCGCGGGGCTTCGAAATTGCCGTAATGGCCGGTGACGAAGAGCACCGGGCGGCCCTCGGCCCGGGCGCGCTCGATCTCGGGCAGACCTTCGCCGGAGACCTTTGCGTCCGTCATGCGCTCGAGCAGGCCGGCGACGTCGTAATTCTCGATCATCGTGCGACCGGCATTTTCCGTCACCTCGTCGGCAATGCGCTGGCGCTCGGGCTCTGGCAGGTCGGGCCAGACATGGGCGAGGTTGTCGAGCACGCGGGCCCGATAGCCGGCGAGCGGAGCGATGACCCGACGCACGGCCCAGCCCATGACCCGGAGCCGGGTGCGCAGCGGCAGGGCGAGCGCCATCGCGATCAGCCCGCGCAGCGCGCGGTCGGCCATCCAGTCGGCCCATCCGCCGCGTGGTTTGTCTTCGCTCTTGCCCAAGCGCTCGCTCCCGTGGTTGCGGGCGAAGAGATAGGCCGGGCGGCGGCGCGGCACAAGCGCCCGGTCCGGACCGCGGGGGTGCGCGGGGCTTCCGCGCATCGGCCGGGCTCTCGCTCCTCAGCCCTGAACGCCGCGATCACTCGTCATCGCTATCGGGATCGCGCAGCTCGATCTCGCCGGTGGCGACCAGCTCGCGGATCGCCGAGACCACCTCGTTCATCGCGGCCTCGCCCTTCTTGGCGTTGACGCTCATGCCGGCGGCATCCTCTCGCAGCGAGCCCGACATGCGCTTGGAGACGTTTTCGAGAATGAACTCCACCGCCTTGAGATCGTCTTCGCCGCTGGCCGCGGCGATGGCCATGGTCAGCACGTCGCCCGGGACATCGCGGGTGATCTTGGGGACATCCGAGGCCTTCATGCGCTCGGGGATGTTGGCGAAGGTGAAGATCGCCTTGCGCACCGCTTCGGCAAACTCCTTGTCGGTCTCCTCGAGCCCTTCGAGCACCTCGTCGCGCTTGGCGCTGGCGGCATAGTTGAGGATCGCGCCGACCCGCTCATTGGGCTTCTTCTCGAAGGCGCGGGGCGGCTCGGCATCGAGCTGGGCGGCGATGCTGAGGCCGATCCGGTCGACCGCCTCCGGGCTGACCCCGGCGGTCATCGAGATGGCATAGCTGATGCGGCGGGCGCGGTCGCCGGGCAGGCGGGCCAGCACCTTGGCGGCCTTCGCGGTCTCGATCTTCGACATCATCACCGCCGCGATCTCGGTCGACTCGCCGAGCACGAGCTTCTCCAGCCGCTCCTCGTCGAGCCCGTTGATGCGCTCCCAGGGATCGCCGGTCTGGCGCACCCCGGCCTCCTTGCGCAGGCGCGCCGCGGTGCGGTGGCTGATGCGCCCGTCGAGCGCCGAGAGCGCGCCGGCCATGTCGCCGGGGAAGGACATGCCGATCTGCTCGAGCTCGTTGGCGAATTCCTCGATCACGCTGTTCAGGGTCTCGCGGTCGATATAGCGCATGCGGCCGAGCTGGGTCGTGAGCTCGGCCTGCAGATCGTCGGGCAGGGCGGATAGCGGCACGTCGGCGCCCTCGTTGAGCAGGAACTGCACCACGATGGCGGCCTTGGCGCGACGGGTCAGCGGGCTGCGGCCGGAGGAGGGGCCCGGAAGGGCGGCGAGAGAGGAGGCTTGGGACATCGGACACCGCTGCGGATGGGACACCCGAAGAGGTAGCGCGGCGGGGTTAACGAAGCCTCACCAGCGGCGTGTGGAGAGGCCCGCGCAGACGGAAAAGGCGGCCGAGGGGCCGCCTTCCCGATCTCGTGTCGCGGGTGGCTCAGCCCGAGACGGTCTTGCAGGTGCCAGTGGCCGCGTCGAACTGCATGCCCTCGGCGCAGCTCACCTTGGCTTCGCTGTGTCCGGTGCAGGCGGCGGTGGCGGCAAAGGGGGCCACGGCGAGGGCGGCGGCGGTCAGCAGGGTCTTGATCGTCATCTTGCGTCCTCCTGTTGGAATGGCAGGAAGGCTAGCACGGGTTGACGCTACGGCAAAAAGAAACCGCGCGGATGCCGGTTTCACATCGCCGTGACGGGTGCGGTGTCAGCGCAATGGCACGTCCGGAAGAACGAACTCCGGTGTCAGCGCGTCGACACAGCTCAGATCGAGCTCGGCCGATGGGTCGAGAATGAAGCGGTCGTTCATATCGAGGCCGCAGTCGGAGTAGAGGCTGGCGCCATGCCCGGCATTGGGGAAGATCACCAGCTGCGCGTGGGGTAGGGTCTCGGCCGCAAGCTGCGACCATTTCCAGGAGGTCTGCGTGTCGTTGGTACCGCCCGCGACCAGCACCGGCACCTCCGAGCGCACCGGTTCGTGAAACTCCGCGCGCGGGGCCGGCTCGAAGAGGGCGCATGTGGCGTACATGTTGCGCAGCTCGGTCTGCATCGGCTCGGTGGCCGCCAGCGCGTAGGGGAAGGCCTCGAGCGCGGCCTCGAACCCGTCCTGTGAGTTGTAGGGAAAGTCCTCCTGACAGGCGTAGATGTAGAGCCCCATGACGCTCTCCACTGCGGCCTCGAAGGGCGCAATCTCGGTGGCGCCCATCTCGAAGACCCGCTCGACATCGGCATCGTTCATCGCGGCAACATGCGCGCTGAGTGCCTGCTGGTCGGGGCCGATGAAGTGGCTGTCGATCCAGGCGGCAATGGCCTCCTTGCTGCGTGGCCCGGCCAGCATGCGGGCATAATCCTTCGCGGCGGCGAACAGCGCCTCCCGGGTGAGGTCGCGCCCCGCCTCGGTGACGCGCTGATCGAAGGCCTCGGCCACCGAGACGGCGGTGACGCCGGTCACGAGGTCGTGCTTGAGCTGCTCCATCGCCGCCGCCACGGTCTTCCTCTGTGCCTGCATGGATTGCGCGGTGGCGAGCGCCGCCAGTGCCAGCGCCCGCTCGTCGTCGCTCAGGCGCTCGGCACCCGCCCCCAGCAGGTCGGCGGGCTCTTTTGACCGGGGGTCGATATGGGTGTCGAGATACCAGTCGAGAGTGGCGGCGTTGCCGTCGCTCAACTCGTAGATCATGCGCGGAAGGTAGGCTGTCAGGTCGCGGGCCCAGAGGGCGCTGTGATGGGTGCGCTGGTTGATGAGGTTGTAGAAACGGGTGGCATCAATCTCGATCTGGCCGCGTGCGGCCGGGATCGGGGTCTGGGTCAGTTTGCCGCCGAGATCCGCCGTTTTCTGGCGCAGGTCGGGATAGGCCTCGGCGCAGGCGGGCTGTGCCGCGCATTGGTCGAACATCGCCTCCAACGCGTCGCCATGCGGACCGAAGAGATCGTCGTAGAGCTTCACGCCGGTCGGCGCGACGCCGTCGATGATCACCGCCCGCACGCCGTCGGGGGCGGTGCGCAGCACCTCGAGCGCCAGCCGGGTGCCATAAGAGATGCCGAAGATGTTATACTCCGGGTAGCCGAGCGCCGACATCACCGCGCGTACGTCGCGCGCATTGTTGGCGGTGTTGTAGGCGGTCAGGTCGGCTTCGCTCGCGTAAAGCTCCTCGATGCAGGGGCCGAACACGGTCTCGTCGCTGACCTCCTCGCCCTCGATGGCGGGCTTGCCTGCGCCGCTGCGGACAAGGCCGACGATGTTCTCAGCCATCACGCCACTGCAGCGCACCGTGGTCGAAGACAGCATGGCAGCGCGCTGGTCGAAGCTGACCACGTCGCGATGCGCCCGCTGGCTGCCGAGGATCACGTCGGTCATCGCGGCGATGGAGCCGAGCGCGCCGCTCGCAGGACCGCCATGCAGGTACACCACGGCATCGGGAAAGGGTTGCGTGGTGTGCGCCCGGCCAAGGGCGAATTCGAGCGGAATACGGCGGCCGTCGGGAGCGTCGTAATTCTCGGGCACGCTGACCGTGCCGCAGATTAGCGTGTGGCCCTCGATGTCAAGCGGTGAGGTGGTTTCAGGGCAGGCCTCGACGCTGACCGGGTAGCGCGCGTCGAAACCGCCATCGCGCAATGTGTCGAAGGCCGGATCCGGTTCGGAGACCAGAAGGCCGATGGCGGCGATGATCTGTTCGGGGGTCATGGCGCGGCTCCTCGCTGGGCGCGGCGCCGGGGCGTCGGGCACCGCTGGCGAAACCAGTGGAGCCCGGAAGTTGCCGCTGCGTCAACCCTGGGTTGACGCTTGCGGCGGCTGGGGCGAGGACGGTCGTGCCGTCCCCGCCATTGGTCGGGAGGTCACTCGCCGAAGACCCGCTTGAAGATCGTGTCGACATGCTTGGTGTGGTAGCCCATGTCGAACTTCTCGTTGATGCCGTCGACGCCGAGCGCGGCCACGACCTCTTCATCCGCCAGCAGCAGCTCACGGAAATCGAGGCGCTCTTCCCAGACCTTGAGCGCGTTGCGCTGCACCATGGAATAGGCATCCTCGCGGCTCACGCCGGCCTGGGTCAGCGCCAGCAGCACGCGCTGCGACATCACCAGACCCGGGAACTTGTTCATGTTGTCGAGCATGTTCTGCGGGTAGATGATCATCTTGTCGACGACGCCGGCGAGGCGGTTCAGCGCGAAGTCGAGGGTGATGGTGGCATCGGGGCCGATGCCGCGCTCGACCGAGCTGTGCGAGATGTCGCGCTCGTGCCAGAGGGCGACGTTCTCCATCGCCGGGATCACCGTCATGCGCACCAGGCGTGCGAGGCCGGTGAGGTTCTCGGTCAGCACCGGGTTCTTCTTGTGCGGCATCGCCGAGGAGCCCTTCTGGCCCATCGAGAAGAATTCGGCGCCCTCCAGCACCTCGGTGCGCTGCATGTGACGGATCTCGATGGCGATGTTCTCGATCGAGGAGGCGATGACGCCGAGCGTGGCAAAGAACATCGCGTGACGGTCGCGCGGGATCACCTGCGTCGAGATCGGTTCCGGGCGCAGGCCGAGCTTGTCGCAGACATGCTCCTCGACCGCCGGGTCGATATTGGCGAAGGTGCCAACTGCGCCCGAGATCGCGCCAGTGGCGATCTCCCACTTGGCCTTCTCGAGACGGTTCTTGTTGCGGTCCATCTCGGCGTAGAAGCGGGCGAAGGTCAGGCCCATGGTGGTGGGTTCGGCATGGATGCCGTGGGAGCGGCCGACGCGCACCGTCATCTTGTGCTCTAGCGCGCGCTTCTTCAGCGCCGCGAGCACCTTGTCGACGCCCTCGAGCAGGATGTCGGCGGCGCGCACCAGCTGCACGTTGAGGCAGGTGTCGAGCACGTCGGAGCTGGTCATGCCCTGGTGCACGAAGCGGGCCTCGTCGGAGCCCACGTGCTCGGCGAGATGGGTCAGGAAGGCGATGACATCATGCTTGGTGACGGCCTCGATCTCGTCGATGCGGGCGACGTCGAACTCGACATCCTTGGCCTTCCACACGGCGTCGGCGTTTTCCTGCGGGATCACGCCAAGCTTGGCCTGCGCGTCGCAGGCATGGGCCTCGATCTCGTACCAGATGCGGAACTTGGTGGCGGGCTCCCAGATCGCGGTCATCTCGGGGCGGGCATAACGGGGGATCATCGGCTGTCCTCGGGGTTGCGTGCGGATTGCGCGCGTCATAGGCCGTGCGGGGCTGGGCGGCAAGGGTTGGCTGCCTTCGCGGCAGGCGGTGGGTTGGCCTGGGCGGTACCCCTGGGGCGCGAGGGGTGGCAGGCTCGGGAGAAGAGGGGGCGCTGCCCCCGCCGCAGCGGAGCTGCGACTCCCCCGGAGTATTTTGGACGTAAAGAAGGGCTTGGCGATGCGTGGGTTGGAGGGGTTTCTCGGAACGTGGCGGATCGAGCGGGAGATCTTGCACGGCGATGGCAGCTCTGCGCGGTTCGAGGGGATCGCGGAATGGCGCGCGGCGGGTGAGGGCGCGGACTATGTCGAACGCGGTGAGCTGGTGATGGGCCAGGGGCGCTTCGCCGCGGAGCGGCGCTATCGATGGGACCGCGAGCTGCGGGTGTTCTTCGGCGACGGGCGGTTCTTTCACCAGGTGCCGGCCGAGGGCGGCGAGGCCGCGCATTGGTGCGATCCCGACCAGTATGACGTGAGCTACGATTTCAGCCGCTGGCCGGAGTGGCAGGCGCGCTGGCAGGTGCGGGGGCCGCGCAAGGACTATGTCATGGTCTCGCGCTACCTGCCGCTGGGGCAGGCAAAGCTCTGAGATTTCCGGGGCTTGCGGGCGGGTATACGCTGGTATCCCGCTAAGGCTCTGAAAGGGCTGGTGAAATTATCTTTACTTCGGGCAAGGGCCTTGTAGGTTTCGGCAAGGAATTGCCCAAGGACGACAGATGCCCCCGATCGAGGACCACCCGCTGCGCTACCAGCTCGCCAACGAGCTGCACGCCCGCCCGTTTCCCGCGCTGCAGGCGCCCGCGAGGGCGGTCTACCTCGCCATCAAGAAGGCGCAGGACGCGGCCTCGCGCGACCGCTCGGAGGATCTCGCGCACCTGATCGACCTGCTCGACCGCTACGGCACCCAGCATCCGCAGCCCGGCGCCACGCATTTCACCGCGCCGATCGGCAAGCACGTGCTGAAATGGGAGCAGCACACCGAGTTCGTCACCTACACGGTGTTCCTGAACGGGCTCGGGGAGCGGCCCTACGACCCGGCGGATTTCGAGGTCTTTCCCGATGACTGGCTGCGCGATGCGCCCGGCGTGCGGGTGACCTCGGCGATGCTGCGGATCTGTGCGCGGCCCGAGGATGAGAGCCAGATCAACGATCTGACCGCCTCGTGGATGGTGGCCGACAGCCTCGCGGTGAGCCGGGTGATCGACGATGCCGTCGTGGTGGCCGGCGATTTCCGCATCGATTCCGGCGGCCACCTGCGTTTCGCGGTGTTCCCGCGCGGCGATGTGGGGGTGCGGCGGGTCGGGCGCATCGTGCAGCGGCTCTGCGAGATCGAGACCTACAAGGCGCTGTCGATGCTGGGCTTCACGCGGGTGCGGGCGATCCAGCCGCGGATGACCGAGATCGACGAGGAGCTGACCGAGCTGATGACCGCCATGACCCATGGCGATGCGCCGGAGGAGGACACGCTGCAGGCGCTCCTGCGGGTGTCTTCCGAGCTCGAGACCCTGGCGGCGCAGACCGCGTTCCGGCTCTCGGCCACCGGCGCCTACGAGGCGCTGGTGACGCAGCGCATCGCGGTGCTGCGCGAGGAGCGCTTCGAGGGGCGGCAGACCTTCCGCGAGTTCATGGCGCGGCGCTTCGATCCTGCGATGCGCACGGTGAAGAGTGCCGAGAAGCGGCTCGAGGCGATGTCGGCCCGGGCGATGCGGGCGGGCGATCTGCTGCGCACCCGGGTCGAGGTCAAGCGCTCGGCGCAGAACCAAGACCTGCTTGAGAGCATGGATCGGCGCGCCGGGCTGCAGCTGCGGCTGCAGCACACGGTCGAGGGGCTTTCGGTCGTGGCGATCAGCTATTACGCCGTCTCTCTGGTGGCCTACCTGCTCTACCCGGTGGCGGGCATGGCGGGGCTCAGCAAGGGCATGATGACGGCGCTGGTGGTGCCGCCGGTGGTTCTGGCGGTGTGGCTCGGGCTCAGGCGCATCCGCGCCAAGGTCGAGGGCGGGGAGACTCACGAATAGCGGTAGCCGAGATCCGCTTCGCGCCCGAGATCGAGCTGGCTTTGCAGGAAGGTGAGATCCTCCGGCGCCAGCACCGACGGGGTCTCGGGGCGGTCGTCGACAGACGGCAGGAAGCGCGATCCGAGGCGTTTGACCACCGGCCGGTAGGGTTGCGGCGCCGGTGGCAGCGCGAGGCGCGTCTCGAGGGTCTTCAGGAAGCCCTGTGGGTCGCTCTGGACGGTTTCGAGCCGGCAGAAGATCACGGAACAGTCGCGGTTGAGGAAGCCCAGCAGCCCCTCGAGCTTGGCGCGGCGCAGGGCGAAAAGATTGGCGAAGGGCGCGCCGGTCAGCGGGTGGCGGTCGAGCTGCAGTGGCTCGCCGGTGCCGCCATGGGCCTTCACGTCCGGGAAATAGCGCGGGCGATCGGCAATGGTGGCCCACTCGGCGCGCAGGAAGTCGGGGAAGGGAAGGCGCTGCATCTCGGGCGGGCAGTGCCAGGGCTTCGCGTGCATCGAGAGGGCCCATTCGGCGGCGTGGCGGAGAACGCAGATCACCGCGAGATCGGCGGGGATCGCGGTCATGTGCGGGAATCCGTGCTTCCAGCCGAAATCGTCGCTCGGGGCCAGCGCGGTGTTCCGCCCGATCAGCCGCTTGACGTAGTTGGTGCCCGAGGAGCGCTCGCCGAAGGTCTGGTAGCGGGTGATCCTGGCGCCGGTCTGGGCAAAATGCAGGCCGGTCTCGGGGAAGGTATCGGGGAGCATGCGGGCGGGCCTCGCGTGATATGCCCGCAACGCTGGCGGGCCGGGCTGGCAATGTCGATTCTCTTCAGCGTGACACGGCGATAGGGTATCGAGGGGGCAGCTGGCAAGGAAGGGATGGGGCGGATGCAATCGGTCGTGGCGGCGGTGACGATGGTGCGGGACGACGCCTTCTTCCTGAAGGCGTGGCTGCGTCATTACGGCGAGATGCTGGGGCGCGAGAATTGCTACGTCGTTAATCACGGGCGCGGCGCAGAGGTGGCGCGGCTTGCCGAGGGCTGCAACGTGATCGGCATCCCCGGCGATCCGCATCCGAATTTCGACATGAAGCGCTGGCGGCTCTTGAACGGCCTCGTGGCCGGGCTGCGCAGCTATTACAGCCATGTCATCGTCGGCGATGTGGACGAGTTGGTGGTGCTGGACCCCGCCGAGGGGCGCGGCCTCGTCGACTATCTCGCCGAGCAGCCGCTGCGGCGGGTTCTGACGCCGCTGGGGCTCGAGGTGATCCACCGCATCGATCTCGAGGAGCAGCCCGTCGAGGGTGCCATCCTCGGGCCGCGTCGGCACGCGCGGCTGGCACCGCATTACTCCAAGCCCTGCGTGCTCTCGCTTGGCACCAAGATTGCGCGGGGCGGGCATTTCACCCAGGCCTCGAAGCTGTTCACGCCGGACCCGCTCTATCTCTTCCACCTGAAGTTCTGCGATTTCGGCACCTATGTCGAGACGATGAACCGCCGCAACGCGGTGACGGAGGAGGTCGGCGTGGGGGTGAAGGAGGCGGCGATCGGGCGGCACTGGTTCGCCGAGGCGCGGGGGGAGGACCGCGCGGTCTTCGAGGGCTTCGCGGCGCTGCCGATGCAGGAGGGGTTCGATCTTGGCTGGGTGCGCAAGCGCATGAAGCGGAGCTGGAAGCCGCGGGGCGAGACCGGCTTCTGGCAGTTCGACCGGCCGGATTACGACCAGCAATACCTGCTGCCGGAGCGCTTCAGCGGGATCTTCTAGGCCACGTGCCGGAGGTGAAAGGCGCGCAGCGCTGCGGCGGTCTCCGCGGGAGATTGATCGGGGAAGAAGTGGCCCCCGGCGATTGCCTGCGCCTCCATCCTCTCCAGCCGGTCGGCCCATGTGGCGGGCACGTCCATCAGCCGGGCCATGGCGCCTTCGGCGCCGTAGAGAACCTGCGTCGGCACCGCGACCTTGCGGCCCAGGTCGGCGGCGTCGTGGTGGAAATCGATCTCGATGGCAGCGCGATAGTCGTTGCAGCCGGCGCGGATGGCGCCCGATTGCGCCCAGGCGCGTCGGTATTCGGCCAGGAGCTCGGGGGCGAAATCCGACAGCTGCGCCTTGCCGAAGCCCAGCAGGCAGCGCTCGAAATAGGTCTCGGGATCGTGGCCGATCAGGGTTTCGGGGAAGGGCGCGGGCTGGGCGAGGAAGAACCAGTGGTAATAGGCGCGCGCCACCTCCTGCGTGCAGTGGCTCAGCAGGTGATGGGTCGGCACGATGTCGAGCAGCGAGACCGAAGCCAGGCGCCCGGGCGCGTCGAGCGCCATGCGGTGGCTGACCCGCGCGCCGCGATCGTGGCCGGCGAGGTGGAAGCGCTCGAAGTCGAGCGTCGTCATCAGCGCCAGCATGTCGCTGCCCATGTTGCGGAAGCTCATCGCCTCCATGCTGTCGGGCATCCAGCTGTCACCATAGCCGCGCAGATCTGCGGCGATCACGGTGAAGGCATCGGTGAGGTGGGGGAGCAGCGGGCGCCAGAGGGCGCGGCATTGCGGATAGCCGTGCAGCAGGAGCAGCGGTGGTCCGTTTCCGGCAATGTCATAGGTGATCGTGTGGTCGCCGATCTCGGCTGCGCGGGTCTCGGTCGGCGTCGGAGGCTGCGTGCTCATGGCCGCAGGGAAGCGCGGCAGCGGGGCCGCGTCAAGCGGCGGCTCAGTTCAGGCCGTTCGACGACACGAAGGAGATCGAGGCAAGGTCGACATTGACGCCCTCGGAGGCCGCGAGGATCAGCGCGTTGGAATTCTCGTGCAGAAGGCCGAGGCCGTTGTCGAACACATCGGCGGGGGTATAGGCCAGCGCGCCGGCGGCGAGGGCACCGACCAGCAGACCGCCGGAGTTGCGCTTGCCGTTGCTGGCGCGGCGCGACATCAGGAAGCGGAGCAGGTGGCCGCCCAGCATGACCGCCGAGATCGACAGCAGACCCGCGAGCATGAAGAAGATGTAGTCATGATACTGGGCCGGCAGAGCGCCCTGGAGGAGGCTTTCCTCGATCTGGGTGCGATTGCGCGCCACGGTGAAGATCAGGTAGGCCCAGCCGAAGCCCATCACCAGCGACAGAAGCGGGCGGGCAGGGCGCGAGCAAGTGCGCTTGGTATCGCCATGCTTGAAGTAATACGGATCGATGCGCTGAACGCGTTGCTGGAAGTCCTGCTGCGTCTGCTTGCGAAACGTGTAGTTTCTCATGTCCGAGACCTTGACCCTTAAGCTCTTCTTCTTGCGAGGCGGCCCGTCCTGTTGGGCGGTCTCCCCTATCCTTAAGGGTAGGCTAGAAACCAATCATGGCATTTTCTTGGGGCGATTTTGGCTTGAAGACGTTTTGAGGAAGAAGATTTTCGCACACGTTTAGATAGTTTTTCGCGGAATCTGGTCAATCGGGGCGACATTGTGGCGAAACTGGGCCGCAAGTGGTCCCAACGGCGGCAAATCGGCGCGTTGGAGGGCCCTGAAGGGGAAACGCGATTCTGACGAATCCCCTTCAGGTTGTTCATCTGTCGTCAGGCCGACATTGCATCGAGGATGCGCGCCCAGCTGCGAATACCCTTGTGATAGCTTTCGAGGTCGTACTTCTCGTTGGGCGAGTGGATCTGGTCGTCATCCTTGCCCCAGCCCACCAGCATGGCGTCCATGTCTAGGATGGTCTTGAAGTAGCCGGCGATCGGGATCGAGCCGCCGCAGCCCGCATAGGCAGCCGGATCGGGCCATTCGTCGGACAGCGCCTTGCGTGCCGCCTCGAAGCCCGGATGCTCGGTCGACATCTGAGAGGCGGGCGAGCAGCTGTGGTCCTTCCAGGCGATCTTGCAGTCGGCCGGGATCTGCGCCTCCACCCAGGCGCGGAAGTTCTTGCGGATCGCCTCCGGGTCCTGCGTGCCGACGAGGCGGAAGCTGATCTTGGCATGGGCCTCGGAGGGCAGCACGGTCTTGAAGCCGTCGCCGGTATAGCCCGACCAGATGCCATTGATCTCGGCGGTGGGGCGGGCCCAGATCATCTCGAGCGGGCTGACGCTGCGCTCGCCCGCCGGGATCGACAGCCCGACATCGCCGAGGAAGCCCTCGGCGTCGAAGCCCAGCCCCTCCCACTGCGCCTTCAACTCGTCCGACAACTCCGGCACACCTTCATAAAGCTCGGGCACCTGGATCACGCCGTTCTCGTCGAAGAGCCCGCCAAGGATCTTGGTGAGCACGCGGGCGGGGTTCATCGCGATGCCGCCATACATGCCCGAGTGCAGATCCTTGTCGGGGCCGGTGATGGTCAGTTCCTCGCCCAGCAGGCCGCGCAGCATGGTCATGATTGCCGGGGTCTTGGACTGGAACAGGCCGGTGTCGCAGATCAGCGCGATCTCGGCCTTCAGCTCCTCGGCGTTCTCCTTCATGAACGGCACCAGCGACGGCGAGCCGCTCTCTTCCTCGCCCTCGAGGAAGAAGGTGATCTTGCAGGGCAGGGCGCCGTGCTCGGCCTTGTAGGCGCGGCAGGCCTCGATGAAGGTCATCAGCTGGCCCTTGTCGTCCGAGGCGCCACGGCCGCGGATCACCTTGCCCTTGGGCGTCTCCTCGATGGCCGGATCGAACGGGTCCCGGTCCCAGAGATTGAGCGGGTCGACCGGCTGCACATCATAATGGCCGTAGAACAGCACGTGCGGGCCGGGGCCGTCCACATGGCCCACCACCATCGGGTGGCCCGGGGTCGGGCGCTTCTCGGCGCTCACGCCGATCGACCGGAGGTCGGCCACCAGCCAGTCGGCGGCCTTGTCGCACTCCGCCTTGTAGGCCGGGTCGGTCGAGATCGACTGGATGCGGAGAAGCTCGAGCAGACGATCGGTTGCGGCGGGGAGATCGCTGTCGATGCGGGCGAGAACGGCGTCGAGGGACATGCCTTGTGCTCCTGTGGCGTTGGGGAGATCAGATGGCCGCGACCCTAGCAGCGCCTTCCGCACTGTCCAGAGCCGGCGCCTGGACCAAGGCCCGTGTCAGACCTGCGCCCGTGTCAGACCGAGACCACCGCCAGCCCGGCCAGCACCATCGCCGCGCCGAGGGTCTGCCGCAGGCTCAGCCCCTCGCCGATCCAGCTGGCATAGCCGAGTACCAGCAGTGTCTCGGCGGCGATGATGGCGAGATAGACAACCGAAAGCTCGGCCCGCCGCATCAACAGGATCTCGGCGAGGAAGGCGCCGAGAAAGCCCGCGATCGCGAGGCTGAGACCGGCGGGCAGGTGGCCCTGGGCGGAAAGCTTCATGCCGATGGTGGCAATCGCGTAGCCGGCCGCGGTGCCGAGCACGAGCGTCGGGGCCGGCAAGGGCGGGAGGGAAAGGCTCCACATGAAATGACCTTCGAAAAAGACCTTTGAAAAATCAACAACGCGTAAAATCGGAACAGCGCCGGGGGCGTCGTCCACGAGTGTCTCTAATTTCATCAGGATGCACGCGTCCGGGTGGTCTGGCGAGTAAGCAAAACCTTACCTTTCGTAACTCTGCCTCGGAACAGGCCGTGGACCCGGGCGACGCCCGGGAGAGGGCCGGGGCGCAAGGGGCGCGCCCCGGCCGGCAGGGCTCAGCGCTTGTGGGATCCCTGGCCTCGGGATCCGCCCTGATTGCCGCTGCCGCTTTTGCCACTGTCGGTCCCGGCGGCGCTGCCGCCGGTCTTGCCATGGGCGTTGCGGGTCATGACCCCACGCATCTCGTCTTCGCCGGGCGTGTCGGCGCTCCTGGCCTGATTGCTGTCGTGGTTCTTCTCCAGAACCTCGCTCAGGTCATCGGTCCACGGGTTGGCGTGGCCCGCCTCGAGCGCGCTGATGCTGCCGCTCAGCGCGATGACGGCAAGTGCGAGTGGCGTGATGTGCTTCATGTGGCTTGGTCTCCTCTTGGTGATGCATGCGAGGGTCCCACGGTGCGCCTGTAATATAACATTTATTGAATGTGATGTCGCCGCGGCATGGTGTCCCGCTCCGCCTCACGCTTGCGGGAGCGGGGAGGAAGGCGCTTGAATTGCTGTATTCGGGCGGTATCTATGCGCCAGATTCCGATGCGCCCCCGAGAGACGACGCCGGAACACGATCCGAAAGTCTTGATGCAAATCAAGGCCGCGACTCTTAGTCTCTTTCTAAACCGTGGACAGGATGCCCTGTGAGCGTTATCCATTCACGAATGTGAATGCGGCCAGAACCGCCGACGAGACACGCAACGACGTGGCCAAAGCGAAGGAGGAGATGCCGGTGGATTACACCGCGAAGCTCGACGAAGCCCTGAACCGCCTGCACGAGGAAGGCCGCTACCGCACCTTCATCGACATCGAGCGCAAGAAGGGCCAGTTCCCGCACGCCACCTGGCGCAAGGCAGACGGCTCGGAGCAGGCGATCACCGTGTGGTGCGGCAACGATTATCTCGGCATGGGCCAGCACCCGGCGGTGCTCGCCGCGATGCATGAGGCGATCGACGCCACCGGCGCGGGCTCCGGCGGCACGCGCAACATCTCCGGCACCACGGTCTATCACAAGCGGCTCGAAGCCGAGCTGGCGGACCTGCACGGCAAGGAGGCGGCGCTGGTCTTCTCCTCCGCCTACATCGCCAATGACGCCACGCTCTCGACCCTGCCCAAGCTGTTCCCCGGCCTGATCATCTATTCCGACGAGCTCAACCACGCCTCGATGATCGAGGGCATCAAGCGCAATGGCGGCGCCAAGCGGATCTTCCGCCACAACGACGTCGACCACCTGCGAGAGCTGATCGCCGCAGACGACCCGCGCGCGCCGAAGCTCATCGCCTTTGAATCGGTCTACTCGATGGACGGCGATTTCGGTCCGATCGGGGAGATCTGCGATCTCGCTGAGGAGGTTGGCGCGCTGACCTATCTCGACGAGGTGCACGCGGTGGGCATGTACGGCCCGCGCGGCGGCGGCGTCGCCGAGCGCGACCGGCTGGCGCATCGCATCGACATCATCAACGGCACGCTCGGCAAGGCCTTCGGCGTGTTCGGCGGCTATATCGCGGCGAGCGAGAAGATGTGCGACGCGGTGCGCTCCTACGCGCCGGGCTTCATCTTCACCACCTCGATCCCGCCGGCGGTGGCAGCCGGGGCGGCGGCCTCGATCGCCCATCTCAAGCAGGATCAGGCCCTGCGCGACGCACACCAGACCCAGGCGCGAATCCTCAAGACCCGCCTCAAGGGCATGGGCCTGCCGATCATCGATCACGGCAGCCATATCGTTCCGGTGATCGTCGGCGATCCGGTGCACACCAAGCAGCTCTCCGACATGCTGCTTGACGGCTACGGCATCTATGTCCAGCCGATCAACTTCCCCACCGTGCCCCGCGGCACCGAGCGCCTGCGCTTCACCCCCTCGCCGGTGCATGGCCCCGACGAGATGGACAAGCTGGTGCGCGCGCTCGACGCGCTGTGGTCGCATTGCGCGCTGAACCGGCAGGAGCTCAGCGCCTGATCCGGACCGGATCCGCGGCCCGGAGACCGTTGCCGACGCCGCGACTGTAACATCGATTGAAACCCTTCCGCTCAAATCGAGCGGGAGGGTTTTATCTATCATTTACCATTCTGTCCGAAGATGCTTGCGCGTCGAACGAGAATCCCTCGATCGGGATTCGTGAGCAGATAGAGGAACTTCGGCGCGGCGCATATCGTTGGGCCGAGTGCACGATGCACGGGCGGGGTTGCGCAGAACCACGCTCATGACCCCTCGAATCTCTGTAAAAGCAGTTGTGATGTGCTAACGTAGTCCTAATAAAACACGCGAAGCGAATCGCGAAAGCGTGATTGGGCAGGCGAGCTGGGACAGCACCATTTTTAGGTTGAACGCATGATCGGGCGGAAATCCTCACGTAGGCCGGACGAGGTTGTCGAAGATGATGGCCCCCGCGGCTTCGATGATTTCACATTGCGGCTGGGAGATGTCATGCGCGGTGAACGCGCGACGATGGGCAAATCCCTGCTCGACGTCCAGCGCGAGCTGAGGATCAAGGCGAGCTACATCGCCGCGATCGAGAATTGCGATCCCTCCGCCTTCGATACCCCCGGTTTCATCGCCGGCTATGTGCGCTCCTACGCCCGTTATCTCGGCATGGATCCCGACGAGTGCTTCCAGGAATTCTGCACCGAGAGCGGCTTCTCCGTCGCTCACGGCATGTCGGAAAACGCCTCGACCATCCGCAAGCCGAACTACACCAAGTCCGAGGCGCCGCGCCCCGCCGCGCGCGATCCCTTCGCCGAGCCGCGGATGCCCTTCGTGCCCGCCGGCGACAGCTTCCTGTCGCGGATCGAGCCGGGGGCCGTGGCCTCGATGCTGGTGCTGGTCGCGCTGATCGGCGGCATCGGCTATGGCGGCTGGGCGGTCCTGCGCGAGGTGCAGCGCGTGCAGCTCGCACCGGTGGATCAGACCCCGGTGGTGCTGAGCGAGCTGGACCCGCTCGACGGCGCCGTTGCACCGATTGCCGAGGAAGATGGTGAAGACGTGCTGGCGCAAGTCGATGGCGTCGGCGCCTTCTCGCCCCCCGGGGCCGAGGCGCTGGATCGTCTCTACCGCCCGCAGGCGCTCGACGTGCCGGTGCTGGTGGCCCGCGATGCCCCGATTTCCTCGCTCGATCCGGCCACGGTCGGTGTCTTCGCGCAGCGCGGCACCGTGCCGCCGGCGCCGGTCGCCGCCCCCGATGGCTCCGAGCGACAGTTCGCCGAGGCCACGCCGCGGGCGCCGCAGCTTGCCACGCCCGGCCAGATGACGCTGGTCGCGGTGCGCCCGGCCTGGGTGCGGGTGCGCGGCGATGACGGCAGCGTGCTGTTCGAGCGGGTGATGGATGCCGGCGATACCTGGGCGGTGCCCGCCGACCAGACCGATCCGAAGCTCAATGTCGGTGAATCCGGCGCGGTCTACTTCGCGATGAACGGCCAGACCTACGGGCCCGCCGGCCCCACCGGCACCGTGACCCGGGATCTTTCGCTGCAGCCCGAGCTGATCGCCGCCGCCTACAGCCCCGCAGACGCTTCCCGCGATGGCGACCTGCAGCGTGTGATCGACGACCTGACCCAGTTTGCCGTGGCGGAGCCGCAGGGCGAGCCCGGACAGCCCAAGGTTCTGGAAGACAGCGCCCCCGGCGTGACGATGATCGCCGTGCGCACCGCCTGGGTGCGGGTGCGCGCCGCCGACGGCTCGGTGATCTACGAGGCGACGATGCGCGCCGGCGACACGTTCGAACTGCCCAACACCGAGGATCCGGCCACCCTGCGGGTGGGCGAATCCGGCGCGGTCTATTTCGCCGTCAACGGCCAGACCTACGGCCCGGCCGGCGATACCGGCGCGGTGACTTCGAACCTCGCGCTCTCGGTCGACAACCTGACCTCGAGCTACCAGGTCGCCGATATCAGCCGCGATGCCGATCTCGAGCGCGTCGTGGCCGAGCTCAACAGCGCCGTGACAGTCACCGACTGAGCCCGGAGCCGGTTGATCCGCTCACCGATTTCGTCCGTAGCTGATCGACCCGGTCAGCGACTGAGCCCGCAACTGACGGACCCGGCCACCGACGGCGTCTCTAACTGACAGCGCCCGTTGCCGACTGAGCCTCTCCGCGGCTGCTCCGGCAGGCGGGGGCAGGGGCGCTTCGGCGGTTTCACGCAATCGTCTCTGGCCTCAAGGCGCTCACGGCATTAGGTATGGCCGCACGCGACCCACCTTTCCCGAGGAGCCTTGCGGCATGAGCCACAACCCGATCCGTCCCTGGCGCAACATCGAGCGGCGCAAGTCGCGCCGGATCATGGTCGGCAACGTTCCCGTGGGCGGCGATGCGCCGATCTCGGTCCAGACCATGACCAACACCATCACCACCGACGTCAAGGCGACGGTGGATCAGGTCCAGCGCGCCGCCGAAGCCGGGGCCGATATCGTGCGGGTCTCGGTGCCTGACGAGGACAGCGCGAAAGCGCTGAAGGAGATCGTTCGCGAGAGCCCGGTGCCGATCGTCGCCGACATCCATTTCCACTACAAGCGCGGCATTGAGGCCGCAGAGGCCGGCGCCGCCTGCCTGCGCATCAATCCCGGCAATATCGGCAGCGAGGCGCGGGTGCGCGAGGTCATCGCCGCCGCCCGCGATCATGGCTGCTCAATGCGCATCGGCGTGAATGGCGGCTCGCTCGAGAAGCACCTGCTGGAGAAATACGGCGAGCCATGCCCCGACGCGATGGTCGAGAGCGCGCTGGATCACATCCGTATCCTCGAGGACAACGATTTCCACGAGTTCAAGATCTCGGTGAAGGCGTCCGACGTCTTCCTCTCCTCCGCCGCCTACATGGGGCTGGCCGAGGTCACCGACAAGCCGATCCATCTCGGCATCACCGAGGCCGGCGGGCTGACCTCGGGCACCATCAAGAGCGCGATCGGCCTCGGCCAGTTGCTGTGGATGGGCATCGGCGACACGTTGCGCGTCTCGCTCTCGGCGGACCCGGTCGAGGAGGTCAAGGTCGGCTACGAGATCCTCAAGTCGCTCGGCCTGCGCCACCGCGGCGTCAATATCATCTCCTGCCCGTCCTGCGCCCGTCAGGGCTTTGACGTGATCAAGACCGTCGAGGCGCTGGAAGAGCGGCTCGAGCACATCAAGACGCCGATGTCGCTGTCGATCATCGGCTGCGTGGTGAACGGCCCCGGCGAGGCGCTGATGACCGATGTCGGCTTCACCGGCGGCGGCGCCGGCAGCGGCATGGTCTATCTGGCGGGCAAGGCCAGCCACAAGATGAACAACGACCAGATGATCGATCACATCGTCGAGGAGGTCGAGAAGAAGGCCGCGCAGATCGAGGCCCAGAACGCAGCCGAAGCCGAGGCCGCATCGGAAGCAGCCGAATAGGGCGCCGGGTCTCCGCGCGGCGCTCGCGCGGGATCAGCCCCGGAGACGACGGCAGGACGACGGCCCGCAAACCATCTCGAAGCCCGCCCCGAGCCGCGCCGGGGGCGGGCTTTTGCTCATCCTTCCGAGCGGATCTGCTCGACCATCTGGCGCATGCCGTCGAGCGGCACGTAGCCGCGCAGCATCTGGTCGCCGAAGACGAAGCTCGGCGTGCCGTTGATCTGCAGCCGCGTCGCCAGCGCGCGGGTCTCCTGGATGCGGCGGGTGACTTCCTCGTCCGACATCCGGGCGATGATCGCCTCGGCATCGAGCCCCAGCGTCTCCGCCAGCCGGCGCAGGACCGGCTCGGAGGGCTCGCCCTCGAGGGTGATCAGCGCGTCATGCACCGACTTGTAGGCCTCGTCGCCCGCTTCCATCAGCGTCGCGATGGCAAAGCGCGAGGAGGTGACCGAGGCCTCGCCGAGGATCGGGAACTCCTTCATGATGAAACGGATGTTGCCGTCGCTCTCGATCAGCTCCTCGACCTCGGGAAAGGCGCGGCGGCAATAGCCGCAGCGATAATCGGAGAATTCGACGATGGTGATGTCGCCATCGGGGTTGCCGCCGACATAGGAATAGCCGTCGCGGAACAGCGCGTCGGCGTTGTCGGCGACGATCTGCTGGTCGGCCACCGCCTGCTGCTCGGCCTGGCGGCTCTCGAGCGCGTTGACGGCCTCCATGATGACCTCCGGGTTTTCCAGGAGGTATTCACGCACCTGCGCCCCGAAGGCGGCGCGCTGCTCGGGCGTCATGGCGGAGAAATCCATCTCCTGTGCCGTGGCCGGCAGCGCTGCGGCGAGACCGGCAGCGAGGGTCAGCGCGGCGGCGGGGCGGGTCAGTCGGGTCAGCATGGAAGCTCCTGTCTTGGTTCGTTGGGTGACCTGTATCGGTCGCGGTGTCGGGTGTCAGCGTTTCTTTTCGGCGCGGGCCGCGGCGTCGGCCACGTCCTGCGCCCGGCGATAGGGGGCGGAGCCGCGGGGCAGCAGACCCAGCGCGCGCTTGGCGTGGATGCCGGCATCGTGCAGACGGCCCTGCAGCGCGTAGCGCTGCGCCGTGGCCTCCGAGGCCATGCCGGTATTGCCGGTCTTGGCATAGGCCACCGCGAGATCGCGCAGCACGCGGCCATCGCGCCAGTCACGGTCGCGGGCTTCTTCGAGCGTGCGCAGCGCGGCACCATATTGGCCGGCGGCGAGCTGCGCCCGACCGAGCCCGCCGAGGATCTGGGCGTTGCGCGGGGCCAGCTGGCGGGCCTGTCCGTAGACCTGCACCGCCGGTCCGGCCTGGCGGCTCTCGAGCAGGATCTCTCCCTTTAGGTCGCGCAGGAACGGATCGTTCGGGCGCATCGCGATGGCGCCGTCGATGGCACGCAGGGCGCGTTTCAGGTCGGATTGCCGGTGCTGCGCCACCGCCTCGGCCATCAAAGCGATATCCTTGCTGGGCAGCCGGTCGAGCCGCCTCAGTGTCCAGCTCGGCGCCCGCAGGAAGCCCGCGAGCTTGGCGCGGGCGCGGGCGAACCAGTAGGCCGTCGCGGGATCGGCGGCGGTGCCCTGGCCGGGCGCGGCGGCGACAAGCCCCTGCAGGGCGCGCAGACGATCGCGGGTCAGCGGATGGGTGCGCACGTAGGGGTCCTGCCGCGGCGCCGAGAGCAGCTCCTGGCCGCGGAAGATCTCCTGCACCTCGACGGCGCCGCTCGGGTCGAGCCCGGCATTCACCATGCTGCGCACCGAGCTGATATCGGCGGCGCTTTCCTCCGCCCGCGTGTGCGACATGAAATTGTTCATCGCCGAGGCCGAGGACCCCAGCATGATCGCCGCCGCGGCGTCGCCGCTGCCGGTGCCCGCCCCGGCCGCCGCCGCCAGCGCCATGCCGAGCAGCGTCGCGGTGCGGGCGTTGCGCATGTTGCCGAGACGCCGGGCGATATGGCCGTTGGTGATATGCGCCGCCTCATGCGCGATCACCGCCTGCAGCTGCGCCGGGGTCTCGAGCTTCATGATCAGCCCGGAATTGATGTAGATCGCCTTGCTGTCGATGATGAAGGCGTTGAGCTTGTCATCCTTGACCACCATCACCTGCACCTGCGACGGGCTCAGCCCGGCGCCGCGCAGTACCGGCGCGGCAACCATCGCCAGCGCGTGTTCGATATCGGCATCGCGCAGCAGGGTGACGGCGCGGGCGGGCAGGGCCGCGAAGAGCAGCGTGGCCACGAGCAGCAGCGCGGCAATCGGTCTTGCGACAGCGGCGGACATTGACCCTCCCCGGTATCCTCAATACTCCCAATCCCGAGCCACCATGGGAGAGCAGGATGCGAAACTCAAGCCGGGGGGCGGTCGATCCCTTCATCGTGATGGATGTCATGGAAGCGGCGCGGGCCGCCGAGGAGGCCGGGCGCCACATCATCCACATGGAAGTGGGCCAGCCCTCGTCGCCGGCGCCGGCCCATGCCCGCGCGGTGCTGGCCGAGACCATGAAGTCCGACCCGCTGGGCTACACGGTGGCGCTCGGCCTGCCGGCGCTGCGCCAGCGCATCGCGCGGCTCTACGGCGAGTGGTACGACGTCGATCTCGATCCGGCCCGCGTGGTGGTTACGCCGGGCTCCTCGGGCGGCTTCATCCTCGCCTTCACCGCGATGTTCGACGCCGGTGACCGGGTGGCGCTGGGGATGCCCGGATACCCGTCCTACCGTCAGATCCTCAAGGCGCTGGACCTGGTGCCCGTGGAGGTGCCGGCGAAGCCCGAGAACGGCTACCAGCTTGTGCCCGGGGATCTCGCGGGCGTCGACTACCAGGGCCTGATGATGGCCTCCCCGGCGAACCCCACCGGAACGATGCTCGACCGCGCCGAGCTCGGCGCGATGATCGAGACCTGCCAGGCCAACGGCGCGGCGTTCCTTTCGGACGAGATCTATCACGGCATCGAGTATGACAAACGCGCGGTGACGGCGCTCGAGCTGTCGGACGATGTCTGCGTGATCAACTCCTTCTCGAAGTATTTCTCGATGACCGGCTGGCGCGTCGGCTGGCTGGTGCTGCCCGAGCGCATGGTGCGGCAGGTCGAACGGCTGGCGCAGAACCTGTTCATCTGCCCGCCGCACGCGGCGCAGGTGGCGGCGCTGGCGGCGATGGATTGCGGCGAGGAGCTGCAGGACAACCTCGCGGTCTATGCGAAGAACCGTCAGCTGATGCTCGACGGGTTGCCCAAGGCCGGCTTCGACCGCATCGCGCCGCCCGACGGGGCGTTCTATGTCTACGCCGATGTCAGCCACCTGACCGACGACAGCCGCGCCTTCGCGGCCGAGATCCTCGACAAGGCCGGGGTGGCGGTGACGCCGGGGCTCGATTTCGATCCCGAGCGCGGCCACGGCACGCTGCGGTTTTCCTATGCGCGCAGCAGCGCCGATATCGAAGAGGGGCTGGCGCGGCTTGCGCAGTTCATGAAGTGCCGCGGGTAAGCCTAAGATTTTTTGGATAAAAATCTTCAAGTTCAAGAATTTTCGCAGGAAAATTCTTGCCGCGGGCGGCGCGGGCTGCGAATCCGGCGCGGGCGTGATAGCGTCGGGCAAAACAACAAGACTGATGGCGGATGAGCAGGATCTTCCTTCTTCTGGCGGCGCTTCTTCTGGGCTCCGCGGCTGTGGCGCAGGAGCTTGGCGGGCGGGCGCTCTACGAGCGCGGCGCGCTCAAGGATCGGCGCGGCGGCACCGAGCTGACGCTCGGGCTGAGCCAGGGTGTGCCGTGGCGCGCCTTCACCCTCACCGATCCGGCGCGGATGGTGGTGGATTTCCGCGAGGTCGACTGGCAGGGCACCGACCCCACCGAGCTGGGCCAGTCGGACGCTGTCGAGACGCTGCGCGTCGGGCGCATCCGGTCGGGCTGGTCGCGGCTGGTGGCCGAGCTCTCCGGGCCGATGGTGATCGCACGGGCAGGGATGCGCGTCGCCGAGGAGACCGGGGTGGCCACGCTCTCGCTGCGGCTCGAGCCTGCCACGCCTGACGAGATGGCCGCCGCCTCCGGCGCGCCGCGCGATCCGCGCTGGGATCTGCCCGAGCCGCGCGCCACCGCGGTGCCACCGCGCGATCCCGCGGCGCCATTGCGCATCATGCTCGACCCCGGGCATGGCGGGATCGACCCGGGCGCGCAGCGCGACGGCCACAGCGAGGCCGAGCTGATGCTCACTTTCGCCCGCGAGCTGCGCGACGTGCTGCGCCGCGCCGGATACTCGGTCGAGATGACCCGCGATGCCGATGTCTTCGTCTCGCTCGAGGCGCGGGTGGCGCTGGCGCACCAGGCCGGCGCCGATCTCTTCGTGTCGCTGCATGCCGATGCCATCGCCGAGGGCGTCGCCCACGGGGCGACGGTCTACACCTTGTCGGAGGACGCCACGGACGCCGCCTCGGCGGCGCTGGCCGAGCGCCACGACCGCGACGATATCCTCGCCGGGCTCGACCTCTCGGGCGCCGATGACCGCGTCGCCAACGTTCTGCTCGAGCTCGCCCGGCTCGACAATGGCCCGCGCAGCACGGCGCTGGCGAAACACCTGGTGGACCGCATCCGCAACGCGGTGGGCGAGGTGCACAAGCGTCCGCTGCGCCGCGCTGGCTTCTCGGTCCTGAAGGCCGCTGACATTCCCTCGGTGCTTGTCGAGGTCGGTTTCCTGTCGACAGAGCGCGACCTCGAGAACCTGCAGGACGAATTCTGGCGCGCCGGCATGGCCGCGGGCATCCGCGACGGCATCAGCGCCTGGGCGCTCGAGGACGCGGCGCTGGCACGGCTGCGGCGGCAATAGACGCCGCGTCGCCCTTGGCAGAGCCCTGCCGTCACGCCCCCGTGTGTTTTGACCGCGGGCGGCGCAGGGTATAAGGACACGGCAATCTTCAGAGGCGGCCCTCAGTGACTCGGTTCATTCTTTCCTTCTTCGGCGGCATCTTCAGCATCATCACGCTGGGGATCATGATGTTCGCGCTCACCGTGGGCGCGGTGATCTGGATCTACGGCCAGGACCTGCCCAGCCACGAGAGCCTGGCGCGCTACACGCCGCCGACGATCAGCCGGATCTACAGCCAGGAAGGCCGGATCATCGACGAGTTCGCCCAGGAGCGGCGCCTGTTTACCCCGGCTGACCAGATCCCCGACCTGGTGAAAGAGGCGTTCATCTCGGCCGAGGACAAGAACTTTTACACCCACCAGGGCTATGACCCGCGCGGCATCGCCGCGGCGGTGGTCGATGCGGTGAAATCCCGCGGCCGCGACGTGCGCGGCGCCTCGACGATCACCCAGCAGGTGATGAAGAACTTCCTGCTCGACGGTGGCCGCCGCGCCGAGCGCAAGGTCAAGGAGATCATCCTCGCCACCCGCGTCGAGCAGGCGCTGAGCAAGGAGAAGATCCTCGAACTCTACCTCAACGAAATCTTCCTCGGCCAGAACTCCTACGGCGTCACCGCCGCCGCCCAGACCTATTTCAACAAGACCCTGTCGGAGCTCGAGCCGCACGAGGCGGCCTTCCTGGCCTCGATGCCGAAGGCGCCGTCGGATTTCCATCCGGTGCGCAACAAGGAGCGCCTGCTGCAGCGCCGCAACTACGTGCTGCGCGAGATGCATGACAACGGCTACCTCTCCGACGAGCTCTACGAGCAGGAGCGCGCGCAGCCGCTGCGCTCGGTGCAGAACGGCGATTTCGAGCCCTACCAGCGCTCGCTGCCGCCGCGGGACTATTTCACCGACGAGATCCGTCGCCAGTTGACCCGCGATTTCGGCGAGGGCGAGTTCTTCTCCGGCGGCTTCAGCGTGCGCGCCACGCTCGATCCCGAGATGCAGACCAAGGCGGCGGAATCGCTGCGCATCTCGCTCGAGAACTACGACCGCAGCCTGGGCCGCTGGCGCGGCACCGGCAAGACCATCCCCGAGGAGCAGCTCGGCTCGGAAGAGGCCTGGCGCGAGGCGCTGGCCAACACCTCGGTGGCACGCGACATCGATCTTGAGAGCGAGTGGCGTCCGGCGGTGGTGCTCGAGGTCGGCGATGCGTCGATGCGGCTCGGCATCGAGGGCATCGCGAGCGACGATGCCCGCGGCACCTCCGTCCCGCGAGACGACATCTCCTGGATCCGCGGCAGCTTCCGCGACAATTTCGAGCGCGGCGACGTTGTGCATGTGCGCGAGATGACCGCCGACAACGATGGCAGCTTCATCCGCTGGACCCTGCGGCAGGTGCCGCGGGTGCAGGGCGCCTTCATGGCGATGGACGTGCATACCGGCCGGGTGATCGCCATGCAGGGCGGCTTCTCCTACCAGGATTCGGTGTTCAACCGCGCCACCCAGGCGCAGCGTCAGCCGGGCTCGTCCTTCAAGCCCTTCGTCTACGCCTCGGCGCTCGACTCGGGCTACGCCCCCTCGACCATCGTCATCGACGCGCCGATCGAGATCGACACGCCGCAGGGCGTGTGGCGGCCGAAGAACGCCTCCAACACCTATTACGGCCCGACGCCGCTGCGCACCGGCATCGAGCAATCGCGCAACCTGATGACCATCCGCCTGGCGCAGGAGATCGGCATGGACACGGTGGCGTGCTACGCCGAGAAGTTCGGCGTCTACGATCACATGGGGCGCTTCCTGTCGAACGCGCTCGGCGCCGACGAGACCACGCTCTACAAGATGATCTCGGCCTACGCGATGTTCGCCAATGGCGGCGAGCGCGTCGAGCCGACGCTGGTCGACCGGGTGCAGGACCGCTACGGTCGCACGATCTACAATCACGAGAGCGCCAAGGGCAACGAGCGGGTCTGCATCGACTGTGCCGAGGACAGCCTGCCGCCGGGCGTCGGCCCGACCATCCGCAACAGCCGCGAGCGGGTGATGGACGCGGTGACGGCCTACCAGCTGACCTCGATGATGCAGGGCGTGGTGCAGCGCGGCACCGCCTCGAGCGTCGTCGATCTCGGCGTGCCCACCGCCGGCAAGACCGGCACCACCAACGACGCCAAGGACGTGTGGTTCATCGGCTTCACCTCGAACATCGTCGCCGGCTGCTACATCGGTTACGACAACCCCAGCCCGCTGGGCCGCGGCGCCTATGGCGCTTCGATGTGCGGGCCGGTGTTCCAGCGCTTCATGACCGAGGCGGTGCAGAAATACGGCGGCGGCGCCTTCGACGTGCCGGAGGCCTGCGAGTTCATCAATATCGACCGCTTCTCCGGCGCCCGTCTCGGCCCCGACGCCTCGGGTCCGAACGTCGTGGCCGAGTGTTTCCGCCGTGGCCAGGAACCGCTCTTCGGCATCCAGCTCGATGGCGGCTGGGCGATGTCGGGCAATTTCGACCTGATCCAGCCCGATGGCACCACCCGGGCCCGCGAAGTCACCACCTCGACCGGGCGCAAGGCGACCGTGGGGCCGAAGGCGAGCTTCGGCACGCTGTCCTCGGGCGGGCTCTACTGAGCTCGGGGCTCCGGCACCGCCGGCGCGGTTGGGCCGCGTTTTGGGGGCGCCGCCCCCGCCGCGGCTGCGCCGCGACTCCCCCGAGGTATTTTCGAACCAGAGAAGACGGGGCGTGGCGCGATCGCGGCCATCTGACCGCGGGGCGGCGGCAGGCGCGCCGGGCCGAGATGAGGCGGGCGCTTGAAGGGGAGGCGGCGCTGGTCTATGTCCCCCTGACCACAGTTTTCCCGAAGTGAGATCGCCATGCGTGCCGAGACCCAGAAGACCGTCGACAAGATCGAGAAGTCGCTCGACCTGTTGGGCCAGCGGCTTGACTGGGAGACCGCGCCGCACCGGCTCGAGGAGTTCAATGCCCGGGTCGAGGATCCCAACCTCTGGGACGATCCGCAAGCGGCGCAGAAGCTGATGCGCGACCGCCAGTTCCTCGTCGACGCGATGGAGACCTACAGTTCGATCAAGCAGGAGCTGTCGGACAATGTCGAGCTGATCGAGCTCGGCGAGATGGAAGAGGATGACGAGGTCGTGGGCGAGGCCGAGGCCGCGCTCAAGGCGCTGGCCGAGAAGGCCGGTCAGAAGGAGCTCGAGGCGCTGCTCGACGGCGAGGCCGACGGCAACGACACCTTCCTCGAGATCAATGCCGGCGCCGGCGGCACCGAGGCCTGCGACTGGGCGCAGATGCTGCAGCGCATGTATGTGCGCTGGGCCGAGAAGCGCGGCTACGAGGTCGAGCTGCAATCGGAGGAAGCGGGCGCCGAGGCGGGCATCAAG
The DNA here is from genome assembly GCF_019801965.1 of Salipiger bermudensis. Lineage (GTDB taxonomy): Bacteria > Pseudomonadota > Alphaproteobacteria > Rhodobacterales > Rhodobacteraceae > Salipiger > Salipiger bermudensis_A. The sequence continues at coordinate 136,453 of NZ_JAHVIA010000005.1, read as the reverse complement.
TCGGTGGCCTACAAGATCTCCGGGCCCAATGCCTATGGCTGGCTGAAATCCGAGAGCGGCGTGCACCGGTTGGTGCGGATCTCGCCCTTCGGCAAGGGCACGCGCGAGACCTCCTTTGCCTCGGTCTGGGTCTACCCGGTGGTCGACGACAATATCGAGATCGACGTGAACCCCTCCGACATCCGCGTCGACACCTACCGTTCCTCGGGCGCCGGCGGCCAACACGTCAACACCACCGACTCGGCGGTGCGGATCACCCACATGCCGACCGGCATCGTGGTGACCAGCTCGGAGAAATCGCAGCACCAGAACCGCGACATCGCCATGAAGGCGCTGAAATCGCGGCTCTACCAGATGGAGCTCGACCGCCGCAACGCCGAGATCAACGCCCAGCACGAGGCCAAGGGCGATGCCGGCTGGGGCAACCAGATCCGCTCCTACGTGCTGCAGCCCTACCAGATGGTGAAGGACCTGCGTACCAGCCACGAGACCTCCGACACCCAAGGGGTGCTCGACGGCGATCTCGATCCGTTTATGGCGGCGACGCTGGCGCAGAAGGCGGCGGGCAAGAGCCGCGCCGACGCGCAGACCGGCTGAGCCCAGGCGGGGCGCTTGCCGCCCCGCGGGCCCGCCGCTAGGCTTGCCGGAAAACACCGGGGGCAGGGCGATGCGGGCAGCAGACAGGGAGTGTTGCGGGGCAGGGCGCCGCAAGGCCATCGCGGCCGGGCTTCTGGCCCTGACGCTGCTCTCGGCTTGCGCCGCGCCCTGGCGTTCCGAGTATTCCAGACAGGACAGCGTGGCCTTCGCGGAGGCCGTCACCGGTACCACGCTGCTGGCACGGCGGGTGCGGGCGCTTGGCGATCCCGGCGACGGGCGCTCGGGCGTGGCGCTGGTGAGCGATGGCCCCACCGCGTTGGCGCTCAGGCTCGGTCTGACGCAGCGCGCCGAGCGCAGCATCGATGCGCAGTATTACCTCTTGCATGACGACCCCTCCGGCCATCTCTTCCTCGGCCAGCTGATGCGGGCGGCGGATCGTGGCGTGCGGGTGCGGCTGCTGCTCGATGACATGGACGCGGCGGCCTATGACGATGCTCTCGCCGCGCTGGCGCGCCATCCCAAGGTGCAGATCCGGCTGTTCAACCCGTTCCCGCGCGGGCTGGCGCGCCCGGTGGTGACCGCGCTCGAGTTCCTCAGGGTGAACCGGCGCATGCACAACAAGTCGATGACCTTCGACAACGTCGTCACGCTGGTCGGCGGGCGCAACATCGGCGACGAGTATTTCGCCGCCAAGGACGAGAGCAACTACACCGATCTCGACCTGCTGGCGGCGGGGCCGCTGGCGGCGCAGGTCTCGGCGCAGTTCGACGCCTACTGGAACAGCGCCAAGGCGGTGCCGGTGGGGGCGGTTTCGGACCGGGGCATCGCGCTTGCGGAGGCCCGCGAGGCGCTGGAGGCGCGCATGGACGCGGCGCTGCGCACGCCCTTCGGCGCGGCTCTCGCGGCAGGTCGCCGTGATTGGCTTCCGGAGGGCGGGGCGCAGCTCGTCTGGGTGCCGGCCCGGCTGATCGCCGACCCGGTGGAGAAATCCAGCCGCAAGGCCCGTGGCAGCCAGACGGTCAGCGGGCAGATCCTGCCCTACCTGACCGGCGCGGAGCGCGAGCTCTTCGTCTCATCGGCCTATTTCGTGCCGCGCAATCGCGGGGTGGCGCTGCTCGGGGGGCTCGCCCAACGCGGTGTCGACGTGACGGTGCTGACCAACTCGATGGATTCCACCGACGTGCTGTCGGTCTATGGCCATTACGCGCTCTGGCGCACGCCGCTCCTGCAGCGCGGTGTCGACCTCTGGGAGCTGCGCGCCGACAGCGCCCGCGCCGATCGCCTGCGGCTTGGGCTCGAGGAGACGCAATCGTCGCTGCACACCAAGGCCTTCGTGGTCGATCGCCGCTATCTCTTCGTGGGCTCGTTCAACTGGGATCCGCGCTCGGTCTTCATCAATACCGAGATGGGTATCCTGATCGACAGCCCGCCGCTCGCCGGCGAGGCGGCGACGCTGTTCCAGCAGCACCTTCAGGAAAGCGCCTACCGGGTGAGGCTCGATGACGAGGGTACGCTGCGCTGGCAGGAGCGGCGCGATGCGCAGACGCTGGTCGAGTATCGCGGCGAGCCCTTCGTCTCGCACTGGCGGGCGCTCTTGAGCCGGCTCTACACGCTGCTGCCGATCGGCGGCCAGCTCTGAGGCACGCAGCGACTCCGCGCAAAGATCTTGCGCGCGTCGGCGGGTTCGGGGTTACACTCCGAGCCGGAGGAGAGGTCGCATCAGGGGAGGAGCGTCATGAGCGAGACACCGGAGCACGGCGTGCCGCCGCTAGGAGAGGTGAGTTTCGCCACGCTTGGCGAGGCGCTGCGGCGCGGTGCGCGCGACATGATGCGGGCGCCGGGCTTTGCGCTGGTGTTCGCGGGCTTCTACGTGCTCGCCGGGCTGCTGATGAGCTGGATCACCTGGGCCACCGGGCAGAGCTACTGGCTGGTTCTGGCGGCGATCGGCTTTCCGCTGCTGGGGCCCTTCGCGGCGGTCGGCTTCTACGAGGTCAGCCGCCGGCTCGAGCGCGGTCTGCCGATGGACTGGATGCAGATCTTCAGCGTCATCCTGCGCCAGTCGAAGCGCCAGCTGCCGTCGATCTGCGCGGTGATCGTGATCGTCTTCCTGTTCTGGTTCTTCCTCGCGCACATGATCTTCGCGCTGTTCCTCGGACTGTCGGTGATGACCAATGTCTCGTCGAGCTTCGACATCTACCTGAGCGCGGAAGGGCTGACGATGCTGGGTGTGGGCTCGGTGGTGGGGGCGGGCTTCGCGGCGCTGCTTTACATGATCACCGTGCTGGCGCTGCCGCTGCTGCTCGACCGGGAGGTGGATTTCGTGACCGCGATGATCACCTCCTTCCAATACGTGCTGTCGCACCCGGTGGTGATGTTCGCCTGGGCGGCCTTCATCGCGGCGGCAACCTTTCTCGCCATGCTGCCGGGCTTCCTGGGCCTGTTCCTGGTTCTGCCGCTGCTGGGGCATGCCACCTGGCATCTCTACGACCTGATCAAGGCCGGCGCCGCGCCGGAGGCGGCGTCGGGGATCGTGGCGGCCTGACGCGAAGCCGCGTCGCAGTCACACGATGTCAGACGAAGGGTTCGCCGATGCGCAGCTGCTTGCGGTGGAAGGTGGGGAGCTTGTCCTCGGTGACATAGCCGGCGGAGCGGGCCGTGGCGAGGATCTGGTGCGTGTCGTGCCCGAGATATTCATAGACCAGACGGGCGGCGCGCCGTGTGGTCGGGCTCTCGGGCGTGGTCCGCAGCGTGTAGCCGACCCAGTAGATCTTGGCCAGCGCCGGCACCCGCGCGAGATAATTGAACGAGCTGGTCACCGAGTCGCGCCGGCTGACGAGAATCGCGAGCCCCTCCGCTTGCGGCATCACCAGCCCGCGGAATTCGCGGGTCTGCGCGTCGGTGGACATGCCGTGCATCTCCATCGCGGCCTTGGGCTCGAAACCGCGCAGGAAGGCGAAATTGTCGCGCCGGGTGATCTGCACCAGCCCGACGATGAAGCTGTCGGGATCGGTGAAGGCGGCGCGCGAGAAGCGATAGAAGCCGGAGGGAAAATCCTCTTCCGGAATTGGAATGACCAAACCGCCGCCGACAAAGTCTCCGATATAGGGATGATGCAGCAATCCCTTCGGGTCGCTGCCGATGTCACCGACCGGTTCGAGCAGTATTCTGGCATCGACACCAAAGAATGAGCAGATCCGGTGAAGAACATCTGGACGTGGGAAACTCTCCCCGGCAAGATACCGGTTAAATTGAGTTCTATTGATCCCCAAATCGCGGCATAGTTGCGAGACCGATTCTGCAGTTTGACCCAGTTGACGCAGATTCGCGCCAAAGACACTGCGTAATTCGGCCGGACTCCGCTGGTTCATGTCTCTAAGTGACTCAATTTGTATCCGGATTGTCGCCAAGGGCCGGGAGATTGTGGCTAAACCTTGGCGTCAAATGGGCGAAATCACACACAAAATTCCCAAATGACGCCAAGTAGCATCAGAGGTGACGCTGCTTCGCATCAAGAATTATATTATTCGTCACAAAATGCAACCCAGAGACACGTTTCGCGGAATGTGCTGTGACACGGAAATGCTTCACCTTGTTTCACATCGAATTGTTGGGAACGTGAAAATGTCGCAGACGATGTACGGGGTTGTCCTCTGGGCCGATCACACTGATCAGAAAGCTGTCATTTGGTGCGAGGATCACGGAGACCTCGCCCTCTATCACGACACCGAGGCGAGCGTTCATGACGGCGTGTCGCTCGACGAGGGAGATCTCATCGAATTCGATCTCAAGCAGGAGGAGAACCTGCGCCTGGCTCACAATCCCCGACGGCTGGCGCAGAATCACTATCCCGGTCTCGCACAGGCGCTTCGCCACGCTGATGCATCCCGAAACACCGGCCCGACGGTGCCCAACGAGACCGGGAATGTGATCCCATTCAGGGGTCGCAATGCCTCTTCTTCCCGCGGGGCCATTCCCGCGATCCACGCAGGCTGAATTACAAGCGGCGACCACTCACACGACACTACACCCACACTCACGCTGAAACGCCCGATCCCCGAAGATCGGGCGTTTTTCCTTTTCGGCACCCTGTGCTTCGGCGAGGGGCCAAGAAAAAGGCCCGGGACGCGCGTGCTGCGTCCCGGGCCGTGTCAGGCTTGCTCGTTGAAGGGCGGGCGGCTCAGCTGGTGCCGCGCGACAGCGCCGCGACGCCGGTGCGGGCCACCTGGACGAGCCCCAGCGGGCGCATCAGGTCGGCGAAGGCGTCGATCTTGTCGGGGGCGCCGGTGAGCTGGAAGATGAAGCTCTCGAGCGTCGAGTCGACGACCTGGGCGCGGAAGATGTCGGCCAGGCGCAGCGCCTCGACGCGCTTGTCGCCGCTGCCATTGACCTTCATCAGCGCCAGTTCGCGCTCGACCGAGCTGCCCTCGGCGGTCAGGTCATGCACGTCGCGCACCGAGACGATGCGGCCGAGCTGGGCCTTGATCTGCTCGATCACCTGCGGCGTGCCGGTGGTGACGATGGTGATCCGCGACAGGTGGCCTTCGTGGTCGACCTCGGCCACGGTCAGGCTGTCGATGTTGTAGCCGCGGCCCGAGAACAGGCCGATGACGCGCGCCAGCACGCCCGGCTCGTTCTCGACCAGCACGGTGATGGTGTGCGCTTCCTGCACGTCCGAGAAGGTCGGGCGCAGGTTGTAGGCCGAGTGCTTGGACGAGCCCTTCTTGATCTGTAGCGCGGACATGGTCTTTCCTTTCCGGTCGGGTCAGAGAATTTTCGTCCGAAAATCCTCCGGGTAGAGCAGGGGGGAGCAGGAAGAATTTTCGGAGGAAAATTCTTCCCGGTCGCAGCGGTCGTCAGACCAGAACGGCGCCCTTGCCGGCGATGGCGTTGGTGGCCTTGGCGTCGCCCAGCAGCATCTTGTTATGCGGCTCGCCCGACGGGATCATCGGGAAGCAGTTCTCGTGCTTCTCGACGAGGCAGTCGAAGATCACCGGCCCGTCATGGTTCAGCATCTCCATGATCGCGTCGTCGAGATCGGCGGGATCCTTGCAGATGATGCCCTTGGCCCCGAAGGCCTCGGCGAGCTTGACGAAATCCGGAAGCGCCTCCGACCAGCTCGAGGAATAGCGCTCGCCATGCAGCAGCTGCTGCCACTGGCGCACCATGCCCAGACGCTCGTTGTTGAGGATGAACTGCTTCACCGGCAGGCGATACTGCACCGCGGTGCCCATCTCCTGCATGTTCATCAGCCACGAGGCCTCACCCGCGACGTTGATCACCAGCGCCTCCGGGTGCGCGACCTGCACGCCCACCGAGGAGGGGAAGCCGTAGCCCATGGTGCCGAGGCCGCCGGAGGTCATCCAGCGGTTGGGATCCTCGAAGCCGAGGAACTGCGCCGCCCACATCTGGTGCTGGCCGACCTCGGTGGTGATGTAGCGATCCCGGCCCTTGGTCAGCGCCTCGAGGCGCTCGAGCGCGTATTGCGGTTTGATCGTGGTCTCGGAGTTCTTGTAGGTCAGGCACTTGACCTGCTTCCACTCGTCGATCTGGCGCCACCACTTGGCCAGCGCCTCGCGGTTGACCTTGCGGCCGCGCGCCTTCCACACCTTGAGCATGTCCTCGAGCACGTGGCCGACATCGCCGACGATCGGCAGGTCGGTCTTGATGACCTTGTTGATCGAGGACGGATCGATGTCGATATGCGCCTTCTTCGACTTCGGCGAGAACGCGTCGAGCCGGCCGGTGATGCGGTCGTCGAAGCGGGCGCCGATGTTGATCATCAGGTCGCAGCCATGCATCGCGAGATTGGCCTCGTAGAGACCGTGCATGCCGAGCATGCCGAGCCAGTTCTTGCCCGAGGCCGGGTAGGCGCCGAGCCCCATCAGGGTCGAGGTGATCGGAATGCCGGTGGCCTCGACCAGCTCGCGCAGGAGCTGGCTTGCCGCCGGGCCGGAATTGATCACGCCGCCGCCGGTGTAGAAGATCGGACGCTCGGCGGTCTCGATGGCCTCGACCAGCGCGGTGATGGTTTCCATGTCGCCCTTGACCTGCGGCTGGTAGTGGCCGACCGGCGCCTTGGGCTTCGGCGTGTACTCGCTGCTGGCGAACTGCACGTCCTTGGGGATGTCGATCAGCACCGGGCCGGGGCGGCCGGAGGCCGCGACGTGGAACGCCTGGTGGATCACCGAGGACAGGTCCGCCGTGTCCTTCACCAGCCAGTTGTGCTTGGTGCAGGGGCGCGTGATGCCGACGGTGTCGGCCTCCTGGAAGGCATCGGAGCCGATCATGAAGGTCGGAACCTGGCCCGAGAGAACCACGATCGGGATCGAGTCCATCAGCGCATCGGTGAGTCCGGTGACCGCATTGGTCGCACCGGGGCCCGAGGTCACCAGCGCCACGCCGACCTTGCCGGTCGAGCGGGCATAGCCTTCGGCGGCGTGCACCGCGGCCTGCTCGTGGCGGACGAGGATGTGCTGGATGTCGTTCTGCTGAAAGATCTCGTCATAAATCGGTAGAACGGCGCCGCCGGGATAGCCGAATACCGTGTCCACACCCTGATCCTTGAGGGCCTGAACCACCATTTTCGCTCCGGTCATCTGACGTGTCATCGCGTGTCTCCGTTTACGACGTCATTCATGTGTCTTGCGCATAAAAAAGCCCCCGAGGATTTCGGGGGCGCATGGGGGACCATTATGGTTCCGAGTTACCGGCCCATGCGCCATTTTCCTACAATAAGTACCAGACGATCCACGCTGTGGACTCCTTCATTGCGCCGCGGGACCTTAGGAGCATGGGGAGGGGGCGTCAACCACGCAAAGCCGCAAAAAACGACGATCCGGCGAGATTGTTTTTGCGTAAGTTGCTTCCGGGGGTGTTTTTGGGACATTTTCGGAAAGAAATTCGCGCCCGAACGAAATGGGGCAGCAAGGTTCACCCTTTTTGCGGGTCCGGGAGCGCGCCTCGGTCCCGCGCGGCCGGGGCCGAAACCACGCCCGGTGCGACGGGGATTCTCGTCTGTCCGAAGTGCTGTCCGCCGACGGCGCCAAGCAAGGCCGCAGACGGCCGCTCAGACATGGCGTGGCGCGGGAAGTCGATGCCGGGCGCGCTGCTTCGAGGGGCTTCGGATCTGGCCGGGCTCGCCCTGAGACCCTGCAGTTGCCAAGCCGATCCGCGGCCCGACGAGGCGGGGCGGGCATCACCGTCAGCGCGAGGGGAACGGTCCGGTCGGGCCCGGGCTCGCCCCTGTCGCCGCAAGCGTGACCCAGTGTCGCGCTCACCGCTCCGCGCGGCTTCGTGAATTGCGTGAAACATAGTTTCCCGGCATGCTGAACGGAGCAGTTCAATTTCGCCGAAGGGAGAGTGAAATGGCATTTTATTGTGCTAACCGCCTGAACTCGGGTCGTGATTTCACGATGATCCGTGCCGGCGTTCTGGTGGCACTGCTGGCGCTGGCGCATCTGATGGGCAGCCTGAAGATCGACGAGGGCGAGGTCGCGCGCGACGTACAGGCTCACCCGCAAGTGATCCCGGCGATCGCCACCTCGGACGCCGCCGACACAAAGGCCGGCCCGCTGATCTGATCCGCGATCAATGATCCGTCGGGCCGCAGCCGGCCGGCCCGCCGTCCTGTCTCAGACATTCACCCCAGTGCCCTGCAGCACGCCATGCTCCAGCGCGTAGCGCGTGAGCCCGGCGGTCGAGCTGATCCCGAGCTTGCGCTTGATGTTCTTGCGATGGGTCTCGACCGTCCGCACCGAGATATCCAGTGCCTGTGCCACTTCCTTGTTCGACTTGCCCTGCGCCAGCTGCAGCAGAACCGTCTGCTCGCGGTTGGTGAGCTGCTCGCGCCCGCCCGACATGACCGGGCGCAGCGCGCCCTCGGCGCCGGTGCAGAGATAGCGCTCACCCGACATCACCGCATCGATGGCGCGCTTGATCTCCTCGGTGGGGACATCCTTCAGCACGTAGCCCATCGCACCGTGGCCGAGCGCGTTCGAGATGTATTCCGGGGTGTCATGCATCGAGAGAACGAGGATCCGCGTCTCGGGGCGCTGCTCGAGGATCATCTCGGTGGCCGACAGCCCGTTCAGCCCCGGCATGTTGAGATCCATCAGGATGACATCGGGGGCCAGCGCCTCGAGACGGTCGATGACCTCCTGACCGCCCGACAGCGTCGCCGCGACCTCGATATCGTCGTAGCTTTCGAGAATGGCCTCGATGCCTTCGGCCACGAGCGGGTGATCGTCGACGATGACAACACGGGTGGGACGGGTCATGCGCGTGCCCTCGGCGGATTGGCGGCGGCCTCTTCTGGCGGCAGCAGGTGGGACAGGGGGATCTGGGCTTCGATAACCGTGCCCGCCCGCGAGGACAAGACGCGCAGGGTGCCGCCGAGCTGATCCATGCGCTCCTGCATGTTGCGCAGCCCGATTCCCGGGCGCCCGACGGTGTTTTCGGGAGAAATCCCGCAGCCATTGTCGGAGACCCGCAGCGTGGCGCCACGGCGGTGGCCGCGCAGGTCCATCTCGACCCGCGTGGCGCCGGAATGGCGCTCGATATTGGTCAGCGCCTCCTGCGCGATGCGGTAGAGCGCGATGCGGCCCTCCTGGTCGATGCGGTTGCGGAACACCACCGTCTCGAAGCTGGTCTCGATGCCGGTGCGGGCGTGGAAATCCTCGGTCAGCGCGCGCAGGGCAGGGCCGAGGCCAAGATCGTCGAGCATGCCGGGCCGCAGGTCGCGGCTGATCCGGCGCACCTCCTGGATCGCGCCCGAGAGGTTCTCCTGGCCGCGCTCCAGCGCCTGCTCGGCGCGCTCGTCGCCCGTGACAAGCCGCCGGCGCGCGATATCGAGCGCGTATTTCACTCCCACGAGGATCTGGCTGATGCCATCGTGCAGCTCTCGCGCCACCCGGCCGCGCTCTTCCTCCTGCGCGTCGAACACCCGCTGCGTCAGCTCCTTGAGCTTGGCATCCGCCAGCCGCCGCTCGCGCAGGTTCATCATCAGCCCCGAGAGAAACACGGTGAGCAGCGCGATCAGCGTGATCGCCCCGATATAGAGGAAGGTGCGCTGCACCCGCGCCTCGACCCCAGCGCGCGCCAGCGCCACCTCCTCGACAATGTCGTCGATCCACACGCCGGTTCCCACCGCCCATTGCCAGTCCTGGAAGCCCAGCACGAAGGTGATCATCCGTGCCTCCTCGCCGGTCGAGGGCTTGGGCCAGAGATATGTGTGATAGCCCGAGCCCTGGCGGGCGATCTCGATCAGCCGGTCGGTGATCGGGGTGCCCTCGCTGTCGGTCAGGCCCGACCAGTCCTTGCCGATCATCGAGGTGCGGCGCGGCGAGACCAGGTTGGTGCCGTCGTAATCGTAGACGAAGAACGAGCCGTCCTCGCCGTAGATCATCGCCGCGAGGATCTGCGCGACGCGGGTCTTGGCCTCCTCGTCGTCGGGGCGGGCGACGCCGTAGATGAAATAGAAGCCGTTGCGCGCCTGCGTGACGTAGTTGCGCAGCTCCTGCTTCTTGGTCTCGATCAGCTGGGTCTCGAGGGCGCGGATCTCGCGCTCGGCCACGGCGCGCGACTGCCACGCCACCACCGCCGCGATCGCCGCCGCGGCGAGGATCAGCGGCACCGAGGCCAGCAGGAAGAGTTTCTGCCCGTAGCTGGGGCGCAGGCGATCGAGAATCGTGGGCATGGTTTCCGATAGTCGGTGATTCGCCCCGGATCAAACCACGAAAGTAGCCGCTTCCCCAACGGCAGCGGGTTTCAAACCCGCTGTTTTACAGGGCTTTTGCGCAAGAATGCTGCCGTTCTCCGTAGCAATGGGTATTTTCGCGGGGGTTTTCACGATCTAGTGTGGCGCCACTCAAACGATCCGCGCGTGCCGGAGGAGCGGTGCGCGCAACAATACCATGGGAGGATATTCATGGATCGTCGTTCCTTTCTGAGGGCCACCACTGCCGGTGGCGCTGCCGCTGCCGCGACCGCACTTGCCGCTCCGGCCGTTGCCCAGGGCAAGCGCACCCTCACCCTCGTGACCACCTGGGGCCGCGGCCTCGCCGGTGTTCACGACAGCGCACAGTACTGTGCCGACCAGATCACCGCCGCCACCGATGGCGAGCTGACCGTCGAGCTGAAGGCCGCCGGTGAACTCGTGGGCGCCTTCGAGGTGTTCGATGCGGTCTCCGCCGGTCAGGCCGACATGTACCACGGCGTGGACTACTACTTCCTCGGCCAGCACCCGGCTCTGAGCTTCTTCAGCCAGGTGCCCTTCGGCATGAACTTCATGGAATACGCCAACTGGTTCTACCACGATGGCGGCCGCGAGCTCTGCGACGAGCTCTACTCGATCTTCGGCCTCAAGGCCTTCCCGGCCGGCAACACCGGCCCGCAGTCGGGTGGCTGGTTCTCCAAGGAGATCGGCTCACCGGAAGATTTCCAGGGCCTCAAGTTCCGCATGCCGGGCCAGGGCGGCCAGGTGCTGGGCAAGCTCGGCGCCTCGGTGCAGAACCTGCCGGGCGCGGAAGTGTACCAGGCGCTGTCCTCCGGCGCGATCGACGGCACCGAGTGGATCGGTCCGTGGGCCGACGAGAAGGCCGGCTTCCAGGAGATCACCAAGATCTACTACACCGCGGGCTTCCACGAGCCGGGTCCGAACCTGAACCTGACGATGAACCTCGAGGTCTTCGAGAGCCTGACTCCGGGTCAGCAGAACATCGTGAGCCAGGTCGCACGCGCGTCCAACCTCTGGAGCATGTCGCTGTTCATGGCCAACAACTCGGCCGCACTGCAGCGCCTGCAGTCCGGCGGCGTGAAGCTGATGGAATTCCCCGACAGCGTCTGGGATGCCTTCGGCGCCGCCGCGAAAGAGGTCATGGAAGAGCCGATGGGCGACGAGCTCTACAAGCAGACCTACGACAGCTACATGGCGTCGCTGCAGAGCTCGGCCAACTGGGGCAGCCGCTCCGAAGGCGCGTTCTCGGCCCAGCGTAACCGCGTCATGGGTCTCTGAGACCACGCTTAGGCATGATCGGCGCTCCCGCTTCCGGCGGGGGCGTCATCGCTTTTTAGCAAAGCACCTGCGCCGCAGCGCTCCCCCGGGACGGAGCCGCGGCCCGCAGGACGGAACACACCGCAAGACACACCGCAGATAAACAGGGGCACAGGTCATGGAAGAGGCGGCCACCGGCGGAGCGTTCAGTGCAATCCTGAACGGCTTGGGCTGGTTTTTCGGCAATATAGCCATGTCCTTCTACAACCTCGGCTACGCTCTGACGCACCCGTCGAGCTGGCTGGGCTGGTCGGACAACGAAGCGATCATGCGGTTCGTCTATTACGGCGCATCGGTCGAGTTCTTCTTCGTCATTCTCACCACATTCCTCGTGCTGACCGCGATCGGCATCTGGCGCCACAGCTTCATGTGGGGCCTCGTGCGCGGCTGCGAGGCCTTCGGCAACAGCGTCGGCCGCATTGCCGCATGGGCGGGCCTGATCATGGTGCTGCAGCAGGTGATCATCATCTTCGTGCAGCGCATCTTCGCCCGGCCCGACATCAGCTTCGGCTTCGGCGTGCCGGTCACCTTCGACGTCAGCTGGTGGTCGGAAGAGCTGAAGCTCTACAACGCCATCGTGGTGACGCTCTGCCTCGCCTACACCTTCATCCAGGGCGGGCACGTGCGGGTCGATCTGATCTACTCGCCGGTTAAGTACCGCACCAAGAAGATCATCGACATGTTCGGCAGCCTGTTCTTCATGATGCCGATGGCGACGCTGATGTGGCTCTACTCGTGGTTCTTCCTGTGGCGCCACCTGATCGTGCCGAAGCCCTCGGCCTCGGAAGATCTCGAGCGTCTGGTCAACAAGGCCCGCGCCCTGCGCTGGAACGTCGAGACCATCGCCTTCAGCCCCAACGGCTTCTCGGCCTATTTCCTCTTCAAGATCCTCATCGTTGCGATGTGCGCCTTCATCTTCCTGCAGGCCGCGACGTTCTTCTGGCGCTCCTACCTCGAGTGGAAGGAAGGCCCGGAAAGCGAGGGCAAGTACCACGATCACGACCGGGTCGAGCCAGGCGAAGAAGCCTACGACCACGCCGAATTCTGAGAGGGACACAGTAAATGCTATTCGGACTCGATGGCGTCGAGATCGGCCTGATCATCGTCTTTCTCACGCTCTTCTCCGCGATCCTCTCGGGCTTCCCGGTGGCCTTTGCCATCGGCGGGGCCGGGGTGATCTCGTTCTTCATCATCGCGGCGCTCGACAGCGCCGGCCTGCTCGTGCACCAGGCCATCGACAGCGGCTCCGATGCCTACCGGGCGCTGGTCGCCTCCGGCGTGCGCGAGGACACGATCTCGATCTTCCGATACCCGGACCTGCCGCGCTATGCGGCGCCGGTCTTCGACCGGGGCTGGGAGGTCGCGCTCGACCGCAACGTGTCGTTCATCGTCAACCGGATCAACGAGCGCGTCATCGCCGGCGCCAGCATCGAGACGCTGCTCGCGGTGCTGATGTTCGTGATGATGGGCATCGTGCTCGAGCGCTCGAAGATCGCCGACGACCTGCTCAAGACCATGGCGCGCGTCTTCGGCCCACTGCCCGGCGGCCTCGCGGTGTCGATCGTCGTGGTGGGGGCCTTCCTGGCCGCCTCCACCGGCATCGTCGGGGCCACCGTGGTCACCATGGGCCTGCTGGCCCTGCCGACCATGCTGCGCAACAACTACTCGCCCGAGCTCGCCACCGGCGTCATCGCCGCCTCCGGCACGCTGGGGCAGATCATCCCGCCCTCGATCGTCATCGTGCTTCTGGGCACCCTGGCGGGCGATCTCTACTCGACCGCCCAGGAAGCCCGCGCGCAATCGATGGGCTGCACCGACGCGCTGACCTATCTCGGCGAGCCCGCCGTGGTCTCGGTCGGCACGCTGTTCCAAGCGGCGCTGCTGCCGGGCATCCTGCTGGCCGGGCTCTACGCGCTCTACGCCTTCGGCTTCGCGATGCTGAACCCGTCCAAGGCGCCGCCGGTGCATGGCGAGGCCAACCTCGGCGAGCCGGTGACCCGCGGCGAGGCCTTCACCTGGTATCTCGGCGTGCCCTTGCTGCTCATCGTGGCAACCATCGGCTTCAGCCAGATCAACGTGGTGGGCAGCCAGTCGACCATCGTGTCGAGCTTCTCCGAGGCCGGCGAGACCGCCAGCCTGCGTACCAATGTCGGTGAGCAGTGCCAAGCGGCGATGATCGAGCTGCACGGCCAGAGCGCCTGGGACGATGCCGTCGCCCAGCAGGCCGAGATCGATGCCGCGGGCGGTGTCGACACCGGTCACCGTCTCTCGGAAGAGGAACTGGTCGCTGCCACCGCCGCGAAGATCGCGGGCGCAGCCCCGATCGGCACCGGCATCGCGATCCTGACCGTGCTGCTCGGCATCACCCTGGCCTGGGGCCGGGCGGTGTCGCCCAGCTCCGAGCCGCTGCCGCTGCAGATCGGCGCTGCCGGCCTGGCGCTGGGGCTCGTGGTCGACGCGCTGTTCATCTCGCCGACCACCTCGGCGGGCACCACGGTGGTGCTGATGGCGGTGCCGTGGCTGCTGGCGCTCTACGGCTGCAAGCACGCCGCGCAGCGTCTTTCGCAGAACGAGCTGATCCGGGTGGTGTTCCCGCCGCTGGTTCTGATCGTGGCGGTGCTCGGCTCGATCCTGGGCGGCATCACCAACCCGACGCCCGCCGCGGCGCTCGGCGCGGCCGGTGCCATCATGCTCGCCGCCTACCGCAAGCTGCGCGAGGACGACCGCTCGCCGAAGGTGATCCTGTGGTCGACCTTCGCGGTGATCATCATGATCCTCGTGGGCACGAATTTCGACCTGCGGGTGAACGCGGAAGAGGTCAGCGTCGAGAGCTGGATCGCCTTCCTCGTGGCACAGGCCGCCTATCTCTACGCGCTCTTCGGGCTGTTCTTCGCCTGCTGGGTGCTGTTCAAGGCGGGCGTGCTCGGACCGGCGGTGCGCGAGACCGCGAAGGTCACCTCGATGGTGTTCACCATCCTCGTGGCCTCGCAGCTGCTCAACCTGGTGGTGATCTCCTTCGGGGGCGAGCACTACATCCAGCAGTTCCTGCAGAGCTTCGACAACGAGCACAAGGTGTTCCTCGTGGTGATGCTGGTGCTGTTCATCCTGGGCTTCGTGCTGGACTTCCTCGAGATCATCTACATCGTGGTGCCGATCGTGGGCCCGGTGATCTATGGCGGCTCCTTCGATCCCAAGTGGGTGACGATCATGATCGCGGTGAACCTGCAGACCTCGTTCCTGACCCCGCCCTTCGGCTTCGCGCTGTTCTACCTGCGCGGCGTGGCCCCGGCGAGCGTGACCACCGGCCACATCTACCGCGGGGTGCTGCCCTTCGTGTTGATCCAGGTGGCGGGGCTGGCGCTCCTGTGGTTCCTGCCGGGCATCGTGACCATCGTTCCGGACCTGATCCCGAACTGATCGCGCGACAGCACTGCGCAAAAGAAAAAGAGCGGGCCTCCGGGTCCGCTCTTCTCGTATCTGCCGCTTGTGTCCCGGTCGGGCAGGGGGGGCGCTGCCCCCCGTCGCGTGCCGCGACTCCCCCCGGGATATTTTTGGCCAGAAGAAACACGGGCGCCATCTGGCTCCGGCAGGTCTTCTTCTGGCTCTAAATATCCCCGCCGGAGGCAGGCCCGAGATCGCGGCCGGGCGCGCCTCCGCGAAAGGGCGGCGCGGCTCAGACCACCACGGCGGCGCCGTTCGAGGCGAGGCCGACATTCTGGCGGAAAGCCTCGAAGAGCTCGCGCCCGACGCCGTGGCCATTGCCGGTCAGGTCAGCCACCACCGGCTCGCGGGCGTCGAAATCCTCGGCGAGGCAGGTGATCTCGCCCGCCACCGCGTCGACCCGCACCAGGTCACCGTCGCGCAGCCGCGCCAGCGGGCCGCCCTTGGCGGCCTCGGGCGAGATGTGGATCGCCGAGGGCACCTTGCCCGAAGCGCCGGACATGCGCCCGTCGGTGACCAGCGCCACCTTGAGGCCGCGGTCCTGCAGCACCGCGAGCGTCGGCGTGAGGCCATGCAGCTCGGGCATGCCGTTGGCCGAAGGGCCCTGGAAACGGACCACCACGATGGTGTCCTCGGTGAACTCGCCGGCCTTGAACGCCGTCTTCACCGACTCCTGGTCGTGGAAGATCCGCGCCTTGGCCTCGATCACGTGGCGCGAGGGGTCGACTGCGGAGATCTTCATCATGCCGTGGCCGAGATTGCCGGTCAGCTGCTTCAGCCCGCCGGTCTTCTGGAACGCGTCCGAGGCCGGGCGCAGGATCTTGTCGTTCTGGGTCTCGCGCGGGGCGTCCTCGTAGACCACCGCGCCGTCCTTCAGCTTGGGCTCCTGGGTGTAGCGCGACAGGCCGTCGCCGGCGACGGTGCAGACATCCTCGTGCAGCAGGCCCGCGTCGAGCAGCTCGCCGATCAGGTATTGCAGGCCACCGGCGGCGTGGAAGTGGTTCACGTCGGCCAGACCGTTCGGATAGACCTTGGCCATCAACGGCGTGACCGAGGAGATCGCCTCGAAATCCTCGAGCTCGAGCTCGATGCCCGCCGCCCGCGCCATGGCGGGCAGGTGCAGCACCAGGTTGGTCGACCCGCCGGTCGCCATCAGCCCGACCATGCCGTTGACGAAGGCCTTGGCATCGAGGATGTCGCAGACCGGGCGATAGTCATTACCGAGCCTGGTGATCTCGAGGGCGCGGGCGGCGCCGGCGACGGTCAGCGCGTCGCGCAGCGGCGTGTTGGGGTTGACGAAGGACGCGCCGGGCAGGTGCAGCCCCATGAACTCCATCAGCATCTGGTTGGAATTGGCGGTGCCGTAGAAGGTGCAGGTGCCCGGCCCGTGATAGGACGCCATTTCGGCCTTCATCAGCTCGTCGCGCCCGACCTCGCCGGTGGCGTATTGCTGGCGCACCTTGGATTTCTCGTCGTTCGGCAGGCCCGAGGTCATCGGGCCGGCGGGGAGGAAGATGCCGGGGATGTAGCCGAAGGTGGCGGCGCCGATCACCAGACCCGGCACGATCTTGTCGCAGACGCCGAGATAGATCGCCGCGTCATAGGTGTTGTGCGACAGCGACACGCCGGTGGCCAGCGCGATCACGTCGCGCGAGAACAGCGACAGCTCCATGCCGACCTGGCCCTGGGTGACCCCGTCGCACATGGCGGGCACGCCGCCTGCTACCTGCGCGGTGCCGCCGCCGGCGCGGGCGGCGTCGCGGATGATCTGGGGGAAGCGCTCGAAAGGCTGATGCGCGGAGAGCATATCGTTGTAGGAGGTCACGATGCCGAGGTTCGGCGCCCGGCCCTCGGCCAGCGCGCCCTGATCCTGGCCCATCGCGGCATAGGCGTGGGCCTGGTTGCCGCAGGTCAGGTGGGCCCGGCGCGGGCCCTCGTCGGCGGCGCGGCGCATGCGGTCGAGATAGGTGGCGCGGCGGCTCTCGGAGCGGGCCTCGATGGCCTCGGTAACCTTCGCGATCGTGGCGTCGAGCGGCATGGAAGCTCTCCCTTTGACTGGCCGTCCCGCCCGGATGGCGAGACATCGCTGGCCCCGCGTTTAACGCGGTTAGCGCTATCAGTAAAGCGCGCGTGTGGCTGCGCGCGGGCGCCGGGGCCGGTACGGGAGCAAAACGCCGCAAAATGCCGCGCTGTTCCCCGGGAGGCGCGGGGGCCGCGCCGATTTCCCCGCTTCCCGCGCCCATGCGCCCGCGCTATAGGGGCGGCATGAGCTCTGATACCTTGCCTGTCGTCCGTCTGACGCCCAAAGCCAACGCCCGCGCCATCCGTCGCGGGTTTCCGTGGATCTATGCCAACGAGCTGGTGCTCGACCGGCGCACCAAGGGGCTTGCCCCCGGCACCATCGCGGTGCTCGAGGATGGCGAGCGCAAGCCCGTGGGGCTGGTCGGCGTCACGCCGGCCTCGAAGATCGCCGGGCGCATGCTCGAGCGCGACACCGAGATCGAGATCGGCCGCGACTGGCTGAGGGCCAAGCTGAGCCGCGCGCTCGAACTGCGCGAGCGGTTGTTTGCCGCGCCGTTCTACCGGGTTGTCCATGCCGAGGCCGACGGTCTGCCCGGCGTCATCATCGACCGCTTCGGCGACACCTGCGTGCTGCAGCCGAACGCCGCCTGGGCCGAGGCGCTGCTGCCGGAGCTGACCGAGGCGCTGGCCGAGGTCACCGGCGTGGTCAACATCCTCAAGAATGCCGGCTCGCGCGGGCGCCAGCTCGAAGGGCTCGACGATGCCGACGCGGTGCTGCTGGGCGCCGCGCCCGAGGCGCCGCTGCCGGTGGAGATGAACGGCGCCACCTACATGGCCGACCTCACCGGCGGCCAGAAGACCGGCCTGTTCTACGACCAGCGCCCGAACCATGCCTTCGCGGCGCGGCTGGCACATGGCCAGCGCGTGCTTGACGTGTTTAGCCACGTGGGCGGCTTCGCGCTGGCGGCGCTGGCAGGTGGCGCGACAGAGGCGCTCTCGGTCGACGGATCGGCCCCGGCACTGGCGCTGGCCGAGGAGGGCGCCAGCCGCATGGGCGCGGGTGAGCGCTTCTCGACGCGTCAGGGCGATGCATTCAACACGCTCACCGCGCTTGGTGAGGAGGGCGAGAGCTTCGGTCTGGTGATCTGCGACCCGCCCGCCTTCGCGCCGGCCAAGCCCGCGCTCGACGCCGGCCTGCGCGCCTATGAGAAGGTCGCGCGGCTCTCGGCGCCGCTGGTCGAGGAGGGCGGCTACCTTGTGCTCTGCTCCTGCTCGCACGCGGCGGACCTGTCGAGCTTCACCGGCGCCTGCCTGCGCGGCATCGGCCGGGCCGGGCGGCGCGCTCAGCTGATCCACACCGGCTTTGCCGGGCCGGATCACCCGCTGATGCCGCAGCTCGCCGAGAGCGGCTATCTCAAGGCGCTGGTCTTCCGCCTGTGAAGGTGCTGCTCGACACCTGCGTGATCTACCCCACGGTGATGCGCGAGGTGCTTCTGGGCGTCGCCGCGCAAGGCGTGTTCGAGCCGCTCTGGTCGGCGCGCATCCTCGAGGAATGGGCGCTGGCGTCGCGCAAGCTAGGCCCCTTGGGCGAGGTGCAGGCGCGCGGCGAGATCGCGCAGGTCCGGGCGGCTTGGCCCAAGGCCGAGGTGCGCTGGAAGCCGTCGCTCGAGCAGCGCCTCTGGCTGCCCGACGCGAACGACATCCACGTGCTCGCCGCCGCGGTGGCGGGCAGCGCCGATGTCATCGTCACCGAGAACGCCAAGGACTTCCCGCGTGGCGTGCTGGCCGAAGAGGGCGTCTCCCGCGTCGATGCGGATGGCTTTCTGCGCGGGCTCTTCGAGGCCCAGCCGGGGCTCGTGCGCGAGGCTTGCGAAGGCGTTCTGGCCGAGGCGCGCCGTCTCTCGGGCGAGGACTGGACGATGCGCGCGCTGCTCAAGAAGGCGCGGCTGCCGCGGCTTGCCAAGGCTCTGGAGAAGGCGGCCGAGGCCGGTTGACGCGGCGCGCGCTTGCCGCGACCGGATGGCGCTGGTAATCGCTGCCGGAATTCCGATATCTTCGCTCGGAAAAGACGGAAGGCAGGCACCTTGCAGACACCCCGGCTGGAAATCCGAAATCTCGTGCGTCGCTTCGAGGGGCGCCGGGTGGTGGACGACGTTTCTCTGACCATCCAGCCCGGCCATGTCACCTGCCTGCTCGGTCCTTCGGGCTGCGGCAAGTCGACGACGCTGCGGATGATCGCCGGTGTCGACATGCAGGACGAGGGCGAGATCCATGTCGACGGCAAGCTAATCTGCGACACCGTCTTCCGGGTGCCGCCGGAGCGGCGGCAGATCGGGCTGATGTTTCAGGATTTCGCGCTGTTCCCGCATCTGTCGGTGGGTGACAACGTGGCCTTCGGGCTCAAGGGCGGCAAGGCCGACAAGCGCAAGCGCGCCGGTGAGCTGCTCGAGCGGGTGGGGCTGTCGCATTACATCGACGAGTTCCCGCACCAGCTTTCGGGCGGCGAGCAGCAGCGCGTGGCGCTGGCCCGCGCGCTGGCGCCGCGGCCCAAGATCATGCTGATGGACGAGCCCTTCTCGGGGCTCGACAACCGCCTGCGCGACGGCATCCGCGACGAGACGCTGGCGCTGCTGAAAGAGGAAGGCGCCTCGGTTTTGCTGGTCACCCACGAGCCGGAAGAGGCGATGCGCATGGCCGACGAGATCGCCCTGATGCGCGACGGGCGCATCGTCCAGCGCGGCGCGCCCTACAACATCTACAACAACCCCGCCGACAAGGCCGCGGTTGCGTTCTTCAGCGATATCAACGTGCTGCGCGGCGAAGTTCAGGGCGCGCTCACGCAGACGCCCTTCGGCGCCTTCCTCGCGCCGGGGGTGCCCGATGGCGGGCAGGTCGACATCGTCTTCCGCCCCCAGCATGTCAGCATCGATTTCGACCGCAACGGCCGCGGCCCGCACCCGACCGAGCTTGCCGGCACCCCGGCGCGCGGCGTCGTCGAGCGGGCGCGCTTCATGGGCTCGGAGAGCCTTGTCGAGTTCCGCATGGATTTCAACGACGAGGTGCTGAAGGTGACGGTGCCCAACGTCTTCATCCCCAAGCCCGGCACGCCGATGTGGCTGACGGTGCGGCGCAACCGCTGCTTTGTCTTCCCGGTGAAGAGCTGAGCCGGCGGCAGGCCGCTGCCCGCGCAATTTCCGTCCCCGACAGGGTTGATCTCGCCCCTCCCGGCATGTTCGGCACGCGTCCGTGACTCGTTCGAACCGCCCGAGAGGATGCCGATGACCGATCTGACGATACGACGAAATGTCGAGACCGACCTCGCGCCGCTAGCCCGGCTGCTGGCCGAGCCCGAGGCGCTGACGCTGGTGAACCCCAATGCCAAGCAGCCCTTCGACCCGGCCGAATGGCAGGAGAAATGGCTGGGCGAAATGGATGACGAGAGCTTCTACCTTGTCGATGCCGACGGCACCGAGGTCGGCTTCTTCGCCCTGCGCGTGGGCATCGGCCCCGAGGTCCGGCACCTGACCTACGTCTTCGTTGCAGAGGAGATGCGCGGCGGCACCGGCCATCTGCTGGCCAGCTGGATCGAAGCGGCGGCGCGCGATCTCGGCGCGCTCACCATCACGCTCAAATGCGAGACCGACAACGCGCCCGCGATGCGCATCTACGAGGCCGCGGGATACGAGATCCTGAGCGAGAAGAACGGCATGGCGACGATGCGGCGCGATCTCGACTGAGCCGCGCGGCAGCTCCCGCGCGATGCGTCAGCTCGCAAGTGCCGAAGACCCCGGGTCCGCGTCAGGAACGCCAGCGCCAAGTCCGCGTTGGGCGGGTGAACGCTGGCGAACGGCACATGGAGGCGTCCGGATGTGGGGCTGGATCACGCAGAACTCGGGCGCTTTGAGCGCCGTGCTGAACGCCGCGATGCTGGTGATCTGGATCGCCTACCTGCAGCTCTTCTTCGTCAGCTTCCGACGCTCGAACCGCACGGTGATCCATATCGGCATGGCCGCGGCGCAGGGCGGAGATGCCCGCTGTCTTGTGACCAACATGGGCTCTGACACCGCCTATGTGCTTGCGGTCAAGATTGACCTCGATTTCGGCGAGGAGAGCCGCTCGGCTCTGGTCACCGATCGTGTCGAGGACGACGATCCGCTGGGGGGCGATTTCCGCGACATGACCAGCGAAGGTCCATTGGCTGGCGGCGAGGCGCTCGATATCGGCTCGCTGCGCCGGATCGTCGAGCGCGCCGCCCGCCGGACCGGCGAAGAGCTGACACTCGAGCAGTGCCGAGCGGTGACGATCACGGTGATGGTGGCCTCGCAACAGGCGCATCGCCTGTCGGGAGGCTACAAGCGATACGAGATCGAAGGCGGCGAGGGCGAAGACCTACGCTTCCGGCCCTCGGACGTGCTCACCCGGCAGATCCGTCGCCGCAGCCAGCGCCGCGCACTGCGCGAACTGCTCGACGCGTGAGCCGCCTCAGCGCCCCTGGCGCCGCGCCATGAAGGCCAGCCGCTCGAAGAGATGCACGTCCTGTTCGTTCTTCAAGAGCGCGCCGTGCAGCTTGGGCAGGGCGCTGGCGCCGTCGCGCTTCAGGTCCTCGGCGTCGAGATCCTCCGCCAGCAGCAGCTTCAGCCAGTCGAGCACCTCGGAGGTGGAGGGCTTCTTCTTCAGCCCCGGCTGTTCGCGCAGCTCGTAGAACTGGGTCAGCGCGGCGGTGAGCAGGGCGGGCTTGATCGCGGGATGGTGGACCTCGACGATCTTGCGCAGCGTGTCGTGGTCGGGGAACTGGATGTAGTGGAAGAAGCAGCGGCGCAGGAAGGCGTCGGGCAGCTCCTTCTCGTTGTTCGAGGTGATGATCACGATCGGCCGTTGGCGCGCCGTCACGGTCTCGCCGGTCTCGTAGACGTGGAATTCCATCCGGTCGAGCTCCTGCAGCAGATCGTTGGGGAACTCGATATCCGCCTTGTCGACCTCGTCGATCAGCAGCACGACCTTGCCCTCCGCCTCGAAGGCCTGCCATAGCTTGCCCTTGCGGATGTAATTGCCGACGTCGTGCACCTTCTCGTCGCCGAGCTGGCTGTCGCGCAGGCGGCTGACCGCGTCATACTCGTAGAGCCCCTGTTGCGCCTTGGTGGTCGACTTCACGTTCCACTCGATCATCGGCAGCCCGAGCGCCTGCGCCACCTGCCGCGCCAGCTCGGTCTTGCCGGTGCCGGGCTCGCCCTTGACGAGCAACGGCCGCTCCAGCGTGATCGCGGCGTTCACCGCCATGGTCAGGTCGTCGGTCGAGACGTAGTCGTCGGTGCCGTCAAAGCGCATCGTGGTCTCCGAAAAGGTTTCTCCACCGGGGATAAAGACCGTGATGCAGCCATGCAAGCGCGCAGCGGATGGCGGCAGGCCTCCTGCGCGTGGTGCGGGCATCGTTGCCCTTGGGGAAGCGCTCCCACGGGGGTGTTTCCAGCGTCTCGCCGGCCCGGATGGCGGGCGCGGCCGTGGCCGGCCTGGGCAGCCAAGGGCCGCATTGCGGGCTGAAAGTATCAACGGGAGAGTTTTGATTTTACCTGAGAAATCAGGACAATCGCTATCGGCCGCAGGGACTGTCACGAGGGCGCGGTCAAAGCAGCGATTACTTGGTGTGCGAATGCCGCGATTCAACCCCGCAGCGCATGATTGTGTAGTGACAACCTGTCGGCCTTGGGATAGTTCCAGCCTCGCAAGGGGTGCCGGCGCTGTTCAGGGTCAACCGGATCGGTGGGCCGGCTTTTCAGAGGGAGCAGAAATGAAGCCCGAAACCTTCCTACCGGACGATTACCGTCCCGCCGAGGACGAGCCGTTCATGAACGAGCGTCAGCTCGAATATTTCCGCCGCAAGTTGATTGCCTGGAAGAACGACATTCTTGCCGAAAGCCGCGACACCATCGAGGCCCTGCAGGAAGCCACGCGAAACATCCCCGACGTCACCGACCGCGCCAGCGAAGAGACCGACCGTGCGCTCGAGCTGCGCACCCGCGATCGTCAGCGCAAGCTGGTGTCGAAGATCGACTCGGCCCTGCGCCGCATCGACGAGGGGGAATACGGCTATTGCGAGGTCACCGGCGAGCCCATCTCGCTCAAGCGCCTCGACGCACGCCCGATCGCGACCATGAGCCTCGAGGCTCAGGAACGTCACGAGCGCCGCGAGAAGGTGCATCGCGACGACTGAGACCGGCGGGCGGCCAATTGTCGGCCGCCACGACCGACATGACACACAGGGCGCCGGGGCGATTGCCTCGGCGTTTTGCGTCTACGCCCCGGACCGCGGGTCCGGCGGCGCCAGGGGAGACACGGCATGGGGCTGAACGGGCGGCAGATCATCGTCGCGGGTGGCGGCATCGGCGGGCTGGCAGCCGCGCTGGCGCTGCGCCAGCGCGGCGCCGAGGTGCGGGTGCTGGAGCAGGCCGGCGCGATCACCGAGGTCGGCGCGGGCATCCAGGTAAGCCCGAACGGGCTGCGGGTGATCGAGGCGCTGGGGCTCGGCGACGCACTGCGCGCGCGCTCCTGCCGGGCCCGCGCCGTGAGCCTGCGCGATTACCGCGCCGGGGCCGAGGTGACGCGGCTCGATCTCGACCGGTTGCCCGCCTCGCAGGGCTATTACTTTGTGCACCGCGCCGACCTGATCGAGCTGCTCGCCGAGGCGGCGCGCGCCGCCGGGGTGACGATCCGCCTACTGCAGAAGGTTACGGGCGTCACACCCGGAACCCGCCCGGAGCTGTCGCTGGCCAATGGCGATACGGTAAACGCCGATCTCGTCATCGGCGCCGACGGACTGCACTCGGTGATCCGCGGCGCGCTCAGCGGCGATGCGGCGCCGTTCTTTACCCGGCAAGTGGCCTGGCGCGCGGTGATCCCCAACCTGACCGGACACCCGCCCGAGGCGCAGGTCCACATGGGGCCGGGGCAGCACCTGGTGAGCTACCCCTTGCGCGATGGATCGCAGGTCAATCTCGTCGCCGCGCAGGAGCGTGACGCCTGGGCCGAGGAGGGCTGGGCCCACGAGGACGCCCCCGCCAATCTCCGCGCCGCCTTCGCGGACTTCGGCGGCGATGTTCCGGTGATGCTGAACGCGGTCGAGCGGGTCGGGCTCTGGGGACTGTTCCGGCACCCCGTGGCGCGGGCCTGGCACGGCGAGGGTCTGGCGCTGCTCGGCGATGCGGCGCACCCGACGCTGCCCTTCATGGCGCAGGGCGCCAACATGGCGCTCGAAGATGCGTGGTCGCTCGCGGCACTGCTCGACGCCGGGCCCGACCTGGGTGCTGCCCTTCACCGCTACCAGGAGCGGCGCCGGCCGCGCTGCGAGCGGATTGTCGCGGCGGCGAATGGAAACGCGTGGAAATACCACCTGCGCAATCCGCTCGTCCGTGGCGCCGCGCATCTGGGGCTGGGGCTCGCCGGCCGTCTCGCGCCCGACCGCCTGATCCACCAGTTCGACTGGATCTATGGCCACGACGTTACCACCATGGCTGGCTGAGCTGCCCCGCATAGCTCCCGCGAGGCGCCCGGCCGCGATCTTCGGCCTGCCTCCGGCGGGAGTATTTTTGACGAAGAGAAGCCAGGGGCGCGGCGCTCCTGCCTTCTCTGGTTTCCAAATTCCTCGGGATGAATTGGCGCAAGAGCGCCAAGAGGGGGCAGCGCCCCCTTATTCGCCGCCAGAGCCGTATAGCGGCACGGTCGAGATCGCGAGCTTGGCGGAGCCGTCGACCAGTTCGTTGGCATGCACAAGGTAGATCAGGGTCTGGTTGGCCTCATCGAAGATCCGCTTCACCCGCAGGCTCTTGAAGATGATCGAGCGCGAGGCGCTGAACACGTCCTCGCCATCCTCGCCGCGGTCGATGTCACCGATCGTGATCGGCCCGGTCTGGCGGCAGGCGATCGAGGCGTTCGACGGGTCCTCGAACCAGTTGCCCTTGGAGAGCCGGTCGAGCAGCCCGCGGTCGAAATAGGCGACGTGGCAGGTCACGCCCTCGACCTTGGGGTCGGAGACCGCTTCGATCAGGATATCGTTGCCGGTCCAGTCGACCCCGACCTCGCCGACCTGCTCGGCTTGGGTCATCAGGGGCGACAGGCTGAGCAGGGCGGCGAGGCAGAGCTGTTTCATGGGCGTTCCTTGGCAGTGATTCAGAAGACCACGCGACCATGCTCGCCAACGTCGGGCGTGTCACCCGTCAGATTGGCCTTGGCGATCTCGTAGAGGAAGCTCGCGCCGCCATCACCGGACCAGACCTCCGCCTCGTGCGGGGTGAACTTCACCAGCTGCACGGCGCTGTCGTCGCGGCCATCCTCGAACCAGGCGGCGGCGAAGGCGTTCCAGAGCTCGTCGAGCTTGTCGCTGTCATTCACCACGGCCAGCTTGCCGAACACGTTGGCGTAGAGATGGGCCTTCGAATCGGCGACGTGGAAAGACGCTTCGCCGCCGCTCACGGCGGCGCGGTCGGCGGCGCTGCCCTTGGCGGTGATGAACCAGATCGCCTTCTCCTCGGCATCGCCCTGCGGCGACATCGGCACCGGGCGCTCGCCGTCCGCAGCCAGCAGGCCGGCGCGCACGTCTTTCAGTTGGCTCCAGAATTCGGCTTTGAGATCCTTGGACATGCTGTCCTCCTATTGCGTTGTTCACCGTCTCAACGCCGCCCGGGTGGGGCGCGTTCCGTGCCGTCGCGTCGGCAGCCGATGACGGGGCTTGACGGCTGCGTGATCGGAGGCATAGATTTGAACAAGCGTTCAATAACCGCCGGGAGGAGGGCTGGAATGTTCAACGCGGTCATGAGCTTTGATCTGGGCGAGGATGTGAATGCGCTGCGCGAGATGGTGCATCGCTGGGCCCAGGATCGGGTGAAGCCGATGGCGGGTGAGGTCGATGCCTCGAACGCCTTTCCAAACGAGCTGTGGACCGAGATGGGCGAGCTCGGGCTCCTGGGCATCACCGTGCCCGAGGAATTCGGCGGCGCCGGCATGGGCTATCTTGCCCATGTCATCGCGGTCGAGGAGATCGCCCGGGCCTCGGCCTCGGTGTCGCTGTCCTATGGCGCGCATTCCAACCTCTGCGTCAACCAGATCAAGCTGAACGGCTCGCCCGAGCAGAAGGCGAAATACCTGCCCGGGCTGGTCTCGGGGCAGCATGTCGGCGCGCTGGCGATGTCGGAGCCCGGCGCCGGGTCGGACGTGGTCAGCATGAAGCTGCGCGCCGAGAAGAAGAACGACCGCTTCGTTCTGAACGGCAACAAGTACTGGATCACCAACGGCCCCGATGCCGACACGCTGGTGGTCTATGCCAAGACCGACCCGGAGGCCGGCTCGAAGGGCATCACCGCCTTCCTGATCGAGAAGAGCATGACCGGCTTCTCGACCAGCCCGCATTTCGACAAGCTCGGGATGCGCGGCTCGAACACCGCCGAGCTGATCTTCGACGATGTCGAGGTGCCGTTCGAGAACGTGCTCGGCGAGGAGGGCAAGGGCGTGCGGGTGCTGATGTCGGGGCTCGATTACGAGCGCGTGGTGCTCGCGGGCATCGGCACCGGCATCATGGCCGCCTGTCTCGACGAGATCATGCCCTACATGGCCGAGCGCAAGCAGTTCGGCCAGCCGATCGGGAGCTTCCAGCTGATGCAGGGCAAGATCGCCGACATGTATACGGCGATGAACTCGGCCCGGGCCTATGTCTACGAGGTCGCCAAGGCCTGCGACCGGGGCGACGTGACCCGGCAGGACGCCGCGGCCTGCTGCCTCTACGCCTCCGAGCAGGCGATGGTGCAGGCGCATCAGGCGGTGCAGGCGATGGGCGGCGCGGGCTTCCTCGCCGATGCGCCGGTGGCGCGGCTGTTCCGCGATGCCAAGCTGATGGAGATCGGCGCCGGAACCTCCGAGATCCGCCGCATGCTGGTGGGCCGGGAACTGATGGCCGCCATGGGGTGAGCGGGGCGGCGAAGGTTCCGAGACCGGGAGTTTCGCCGGGCCAAGAATTTTAGCTAAAATTCTTGGCCACCTGCGCCGCAATGGCAGTCGAGGGAGGAGAGAATGCAACCGACCCTGACGGGCACAGATTATGCCGCGCTTTGCGAGGGCTTCGCGTGGCGCTTTCCGTCGCGGCTCAACATGGCCGCGCAGGTCTGCGATGACTGGGCCGCGCGCGAGCCTGAGCGCGGCGCGATCCTCGACATGCGCGCCGGCGACATGCAGCTCTGCACCTATGGCGCGCTGCAGCGCCTGTCGCGCCGGGTCGAGGCGTGGCTGCGCGGGCAGGGTGTCGTGCAGGGCGACCGCGTGGGCGTGCTTCTGAGCCAGAGCCCGCTCTGCGCTGCCGCCCATATCGCCGGCTGGCGCATGGGGGCGATCTCGGTGCCGCTGTTCAAGCTCTTCAAGCACGATGCGCTGGCCTCGCGGCTGGGCGACAGCGGTGCGCGCGTGGTGGTGACCGATGCGGAGGGGGCCGGGATGGTCGCGCCCTTCGGCCTCGCCACCGTCACCGAAGACGCGCTGCCCGGGCCCGGCGACTGGCCCGCGGCGGAGACCGGGCCGGAGGATCCGGCGGTGCTGATCTACACCTCGGGCACCACCGGCAAACCCAAGGGTGCGCTGCACGGGCACCGGTTGCTGACCGGCCACCTGCCGGGGGTCGAGATGAGCCACGACCTGCTGGGCCAGCCGGGCGACGTGCTCTGGACCCCGGCGGACTGGGCGTGGATCGGCGGGCTCTTCGACGTGCTGATGCCGGGGCTGGCGCTTGGCGTGCCGGTGGTGGCGGCACGGATGCCGCGCTTCGGCGTCGAGGAATGCCTGAGGATCTGCCGGGAGGCCTCTGTCCGCAACGTGTTCTTCCCGCCCACCGCGCTGCGCATGCTGAAGGCCGAAGGCGCGAAGATCCCCGGGCTGCGCTCGGTGGCCAGCGGCGGCGAGCCGCTCGGGGCAGAGATGCTGGGCTGGGGGCGCGAGGCCTTCGGTGTGGAGATCAACGAGTTCTACGGCCAGACCGAGTGCAACATGGTGGCCTCGTCCTGCGCGGCGCTGTTTGCGGCGCGGCCCGGCTGCATCGGCAAGCCGGCGCCGGGGTTCCGCATCGGGGTGATCGACGAACAGGGATGCGAGACCGAGGGCGAAGGCGACGTGGCGATCCATCGCGGCGCGGGTTCGATGATGCTGGAATATTGGCAGAACCCCGGGGCCACCGCGGAGAAGTTCCGCGGCGACTGGCTGGTGACCGGCGACCGGGGCATCTGGGAAGCGGGCTACCTGCGCTTCGTCGGGCGCGAGGATGACGTCATCACCTCGGCCGGCTATCGTATCGGTCCGGCGGAGATCGAGGATTGCCTGCTGACCCATCCGGGCGTTGCCACGGTGGGCGTGGTCGGCAAGCCCGATGCGCTGCGCACCGAGCTGGTCAAGGCCTACGTGGTGCGCAAACCGGGCCATGATCCGAGCGCCGAGGAGCTTCAGTCCTGGGTCAAGGAGCGGCTCGCAAGCTATTCCTATCCAAGGGAAATCGGATTTCTGGACGCCCTGCCGATGACGGTGACGGGCAAGGTGATCCGCAAGGAACTCAAGGCCCTCGCGGCCGCCGAATGTGAGGCCGAGACGGCCGGGGAGGTTTCATGAAACTGGCGTCAACGGCAATCCCCTCGTCGGAGGGATTCATCGCCAACCGCGCGGCCCATCTCGAGGCGCTCGAGACGGTGCGCGCGGCGGCCGAGCTGGCCGCAGAGGGCGGCGGCGAACGGGCGCGCGAGCGGCACCTGTCGCGCGGCAAGATGCTGCCGCGCGAGCGGGTGGCCAATCTGCTCGACCCGGGCGCGCCCTTCCTCGAGATCGGCGCCACCGCGGCGCATGGCATGTATGACGGGGCGGCCCCCGCGGCGGGGGTGATCGCCGGCATCGGGCGGGTCAATGGCCGCGAGGTCATGGTGGTGTGCAACGACGCCACCGTGAAGGGCGGCACCTACTACCCGATGAGCGTCAAGAAGCACCTGCGGGCGCAGGAGATCGCCGAGGAGAACCGGCTGCCTTGCGTCTACCTCGTCGACAGTGGCGGGGCGAACCTGCCGAACCAGGACGAGGTCTTTCCCGACCGCGACCATTTCGGGCGGATCTTCTACAACCAGGCGCGGATGAGCGCGAAGAACATTCCGCAGATCGCCGTGGTCATGGGCTCCTGCACCGCCGGCGGCGCCTATGTGCCGGCGATGTCGGACGTCACGATCATCGTCAAGGAACAGGGCACGATCTTCCTCGCCGGCCCGCCGCTGGTGAAGGCGGCGACGGGCGAGGTGGTGAGTGCCGAGGATCTCGGCGGCGGCGACGTGCACACGCGGCTCTCGGGCGTGGCCGATTATCTCGCCGAGGACGACGCCCACGCGCTGGCGCTGGCGCGGCAGGCGGTGGGCTCGCTCGGCGGTATGGCCGCGGGCGGGCTGCTGCGCGAGGCGCCCGAGGCGCCGGCCTACGATCCCGAGGAGATCCTCGGCGTGGTGCCGGGCGATCTGCGCACGCCCTACGACATCCGCGAGGTCATCGCGCGGCTCGTGGACGGCTCGCGCTTCGACGAGTTCAAGCCGCGCTACGGCGAGACGCTGGTGACCGGTTTTGCCCATGTGGATGGCTGGCCGGTGGGGATCATCGCCAACAATGGCGTGCTGTTCTCGGAGGCGGCGCAGAAGGGCGCGCATTTCGTCGAGCTCTGCTCGCAGCGTCGCATCCCTCTGGTCTTCCTGCAGAACATCACCGGCTTCATGGTGGGGCGGAAATACGAAAACGAGGGCATCGCACGGCACGGCGCCAAGATGGTGACCGCGGTGGCGACGACCAACGTGCCGAAGATCACCATGCTGGTGGGCGGCTCCTTCGGCGCCGGCAATTACGGCATGGCGGGGCGCGCCTACCAGCCGCGATTCCTCTGGAGCTGGCCCAACAGCCGGATCTCGGTGATGGGCGGCGAGCAGGCGGCCGGCGTTCTGGCCACCGTCAAGCGCGACGCCATCGAGCGCGGCGGCGGGGAATGGTCGGCGGAGGACGAGGCGGAGTTCAAGCGGCCGACAATCGAGATGTTCGAGCGCCAGTCGCACCCGCTCTATGCCTCGGCCCGGCTCTGGGATGACGGCATCGTCGATCCGCGCAAGTCGCGCGAGGTGTTGGCGCTGTCGCTCTCGGCCTGCCTCAACGCGCCGATCGAGGAGACCCGCTTTGGCGTGTTCCGGATGTGATCTGCTGCGGGCGTCGCGCCGGCCCGGTGGCGGAGCCGGGTGCAGCGCCGCCGGGTGCAGCGCCGCCGGGGCTGGGCGATGAGCGCGGTGCTCGAGGCGGCACTGGCGCGCTGGCCGGGGGCGCAGAGCTACCGGCCCGGCGACAGTGCGGCGCTGAACGCCGAGATCCTCGGGCTGATGCGGTCGGGGAAGAAGCGCGCGAGCTGCGAGGCGTGGTCGGTCTTCGAGGAGGGCACGGAGGCGTTGCCCGAGGTCGGGCGGGTGGATCTGGCGCTCGACTGGCAGGGCCGCCCGGCGCTGGCGCTGCGCACCACCGAGGTGCTGCGGCTGCGCTTCGGGGAGATGGGCGAAGCGATGGTGGCCGAGCAGGGCGAGTTCGCGGATCTCGCCGACTGGCGGCGCGGCTACGAGGCGTATCTGACGCGGGCCGGACGGTTCGAGCCGGAGGTGGAGATGATGTTTGAGCGGTTCGAGCTGGTGGAGGATCTCGCGGGATGGTGAGCAAGGTTTTGGGGCTCTGCCCCGTCCGCGCGAGCGCGGACTCCCCGGGATATTTTAGGCCAGAAGAAACCAAGGGCGTTCGGGAGGACGGAGATGTTTGACACGGTACTGATCGCCAACCGGGGCGAGATCGCCTGCCGGGTGATGGAGACGGCGCGGGCCATGGGGCTGCGCTGCGTCGCGGTCTATTCCGAGGCCGATGCGGGGGCGAAGCATGTCGCGATGGCGGACGAGGCGGTCTGCATCGGCGGCGCGGCGCCCTCGGAGAGCTACCTGCGCGGCGCGCGCATCATCGAGGCGGCGCTGGCCACCGGCGCGGGGGCGATCCACCCGGGTTACGGCTTCCTGTCGGAGAACCCGGATTTCGTCGAGGCGGTGGAGGCGGCGGGGCTGGTCTTCGTCGGGCCCGGCGCCGAGGCCATTCGCGCGATGGGGCTCAAGGACGCGGCCAAGCGGCTGATGCACGAGGCCGGGGTGCCCGTTGTGCCGGGCTATCACGGCGAGGAGCAGGACGCGCGCTTCCTCGCCGGCGAGGCCGAGGCCATCGGCTACCCGGTGCTGATCAAGGCAGTGGCGGGCGGCGGTGGCAAGGGCATGCGGCTGGTCGAGCGGGCGGAGGATTTTGCCGAGGCGCTGAAGAGCGCGCAGGCGGAGGCGCGCGGCGCCTTCGGCAACGAGGCGGTGCTGATCGAGAAATTCGTCTCCAAGCCGCGCCATATCGAGGTGCAGGTCTTCGGCGACGGCACGCGCGCGGTGCATCTCTTCGAGCGCGACTGCTCGCTGCAGCGCCGGCACCAGAAGGTCATCGAGGAGGCGCCGGCGCCGGGCATGACCGCCGAGATGCGCCAGGCCATGGGGGCGGCGGCGGTGCGCGCCGCGGAGGCCATCGGCTACAAGGGCGCGGGCACCATCGAGTTCATCGTCGACGGCTCGCGCGGGCTGCGCCCCGACGGGTTCTGGTTCATGGAGATGAACACCCGCCTGCAGGTCGAGCATCCGGTGACCGAGGCGATCACCGGGGTCGATCTGGTCGAGTGGCAGCTGCGGGTGGCCGCCGGCGAGCCGCTGCCGCTGGCGCAGGAGCAGCTGAGCATCACCGGCCACGCCTTCGAGGCGCGGCTCTATGCCGAGGACGTGCCGGCGGGCTTTCTGCCGGCCACCGGGCGGCTGGCGCAGCTGGCCTTTCCGGGCGATGTGCGGGCCGATAGCGGCGTGCGCTCGGGCGATGTCATCGCGCCGCATTACGACCCGATGATCTCGAAGCTGATCGTGCACGGGCCGACCCGCGAGATCGCGCTGCGCAAGCTGGCGCGCGGGCTGGCGCACACGCAGGTTGCGGGGACGGTCACCAACCTTGCCTTCCTCGGCGCGCTGGCGCGGCACGAGGGCTTCGCGCGCGGCGAGGTCGATACCGGGCTGATCGGACGTGATCTCGCGGCGCTGACCGAGGCGCCGGCGCTGTCGCCGGCGGTGGTGGCGCAGGCGGCGCTTGCCGGGGCCGGGCTCTGGGAGGGGCGCGCGCCGCACCAGGGCTTCGCGCTCTGGGCGCCGCTGGCGCGGCAGGTGCTGCTGCGCCGCGGTGGCGAGGATCTCGCGGTGACGCTGCGGGTGACAGGCGCGGATCGCGTGGAGGTTTCATTCGGCGAGACCACCGTGCTGGCCGAGCGCACGGGCGGCGACTGGCGTCTCGACGGGCGGCCGGCGGCAGCGCTGTTCCGCGAGGGGGCGGAGATCACCGTCTTTGTCGATGGCGGGCAGGTCTTCGAACTGGTCGATCCGCTGGAGCGGGCGGCGGAGGCCTCGGGCGGCAACCTGATCGAGGCGCCGATGCCCGGGCGCGTGGTGTCGGTCCATGCCGAGGCGGGGCAGGCGGTCAGCGCCGGTGACCGGCTGGCGGTGCTCGAGGCGATGAAGATGGAGCACACCCTGACCGCCTGGCGCGACGGCGTGGTGGCCGAGGTGCTGGTCACCGCTGGCGCGCAGGTCGAGGCCGGGGCGGCGTTGATGCGGCTCGAGGACGAGGCGGAGGACGCGGCGTGATCCGGCTGCATCACGTGCCGCAATCGCGGTCGATGCGGGTGCTGTGGCTGCTCCATGAGCTGGACGTGCCCTTCGAGCTGGTGCTGCGGCCCTTCGACAAGAGCCTGCGCGGGCCGGAGTATCTGTCGCTCTCGCCCGCGGGCCGGGTGCCGGCGCTGGAGATCGAAGGCGAACGCATGTTCGAGAGCCTCGCGATGATGGAGTATCTCTGCGAGCGCTTCCCGGAGGCGGGCCTGGGCCGGGCGCCGGGCAGCCCCGACCGCATGGGCTGGCTGAGCTGGTTGCAGTTTGCTGAGACCATCAGCCAGCACGCGGCGGCGCTGACCCAGCAGCACATCATGCTGCGCGAGGATTCCATGCGCTCGCCGATCATCATGCAGCTCGAGGCGAAACGGCTGGAGAAATGCTACGCCGCGCTCGAGGCGCGCTTGTCGCCGCCGGTGGAGAAGCGCGATTACCTGCTGACCTCGGGGTTCTCCGCGGTCGATATCGCGGTCGGGCAGGCGGTCTACATGGCGCGGCATTTCGCCAGGATCGAGGGGTTTGACGAGCTGAGCGCCTGGTACGGGCGGATCACCGCGCGCGAGGGCTTTGTCAAGGCGCTGCCGGGGGCGGAGGAGCGGCTCTACGGGCAGGACTTCTACCCGGCCTGGGAGTGAGGCTGGCGGAGCGCGCCGTGCCGGCGCGCGCTGGTCGTCTCGCCGCCGTGGCGGCGGCTCGGGTTGGGGCTGGTGGCGGGCTTGCGCGGTTCGCCCGGCGGTCGGTTGGTGGCGCGGGCGGGATTCGAGTATTTGGGACGTAGAGAAGATGGGGCGCCGGGAAGGCGTGGAGAGGCCGGTTCGGGCTGTCAGGTCTTGGTGGCCGGCGTGGTGATCGGTGGCCCGGCGCTGCGAGCGGTGTGAGGGCGGAATTGAGTATTTGGGACGTAGAGACGTTGGGAGTGGCGCGGAATGGGTGAGCGGGTCGAGATTTTCGAGGTCGGGCCGAGGGACGGCTTGCAGAACGAGGCGCGGGAGATCCCCGCGCCGGAGAAGATCGCGCTCGTCGACTGCCTGTCGCGGGCCGGGTTCCGGCGCATCGAATGCGCCAGCTTCGTGAGCCCGAAATGGGTGCCGCAGATGGCATCGTCGGCGGAGGTGCTGGCCGGGATCGCACGGGCCGAGGGGGTGTCCTACGCGGCGCTCACGCCCAACATGAAGGGCTTCGAGGCGGCGATGGCGGCCAAGGCCGACGAGGTGGCGATCTTCGGCTCGGCCTCGGAAGGGTTCAGCCGCGCCAATATCAACGCCTCGATCCAGGAGAGCCTGGCGCGGTTCGCGCCGGTGGCGGAGGCGGCGCAGGCGCGCGGCGTGCCGGTCAGGGGCTATGTCTCCTGCGTCGTCGAGTGCCCCTATGACGGGGCGGTGGCGCCGGAGGCGGTGGCGCGGGTGGTCGCGGCGCTGCGAGACATGGGCTGCTACGAGGTTTCGCTCGGCGACACCATCGGGCGCGGCACGCCCGAGGCCGTCGACGCGATGCTGGCCTCGGTGCTGGGAGAGATGCCGGCGGACCGGCTGGCGGGGCATTTCCACGACACCTCCGGGCAGGCGCTCGACAATATCGAGGTGGCGCTGGGGCGCGGGCTGCGGGTGTTCGACGCCGCGGTCGGCGGGCTCGGCGGCTGCCCCTACGCGCCGGGCGCGGCGGGCAACGTGGCCACCGAGGCGGTGGCGGCGCGGCTCGAGGCGCTGGGCTACGCGCATGGGCTCGACATGGAGGTGCTGGCGCAGGCCGCGGAGATGGCGCGGGCGATGCGCGGCTGAGCGAGACGGAACGGAACAAGGGAGACGCGGCGATGGAACTGATCAAGGTGGCGCGCGACGGGCGCGGGGTGGCGGTGCTTACGCTGGCGCGGGCCGAGAAGCACAACGCGCTCTCGGCGCAGATGATGACCGAGCTCGAGGCGGCGGCGAAGCAACTGGCGGGCGAGGACGACGTGCGCGTGGTGGTGCTGACCGCCGAGGGGCGCTCGTTCTGCGCCGGCGGCGATCTTGCGTGGATGCGCGCGCAGTTCGGTATGGACGCGGCGACGCGCAAGGCCGAGTCGCGGCGCATCGCCACCGCGCTGGCGGCGCTGGCGGCGCTGCCGCAGCCGCTGATCGGCAAGGTGCAGGGCAATGCGCTGGGCGGCGGGGTCGGTCTGGTCTCAGTCTGCGACGTGGCCATCGGGGCGCAGGGGGTGAAGATGGGGTTCACCGAGACCCGGCTGGGGCTGATCCCGGCCAATATCGGCCCCTATGCCATCGCCCGCATGGGCGCGACGCGGGCCCGCGAGGTCTTCATGTCGGGCCGTGTCTTCGGCGCCGAGGAGGCGGTGCGGCTCAACCTGTTGTCCCGGGTGGTGGCGCCGGAGGCGCTCGACGACGCCGTCGAGGCGGAGATCGCGCCCTATCTCTCCTGCGCGCCCTTCGCGGTGCGCGACGCCAAGGCGCTGCTCAACGCGCTGGCGGGGCAGGTGAGTGCCGCCGATCTCGACTTCGCCATCGAGGCGCTGGCCAAGCGCTGGGAGACCGAGGAGGCCCGCGAGGGCATCGGCGCGTTTCTCGACAAGCGCAAGGCGCCATGGGGCTAAAGGCGGCCTGAAAGCGGGCAGGGGCGATGGATCGCGGCACCGGCCCTTGCGCCGCGGCGCCGAGGCGGTCAGGCTGGGCTGAGCTGCAAGGAGACCGCGCCCTGATCCAGATCGCCCATTTCCACGCAACGCTTTGCCTGGCCGTGATCTTCTTCCAGATCGCGCTGATCTTCGGCGCGCCGCTCGCCGCCGTCGCGCCAGGGGCGGCCGAGACCGGCGCCTTGCCCTATCGCGGCCGGCTCTTTGCCGGGCTCACCGCCTTCCTGATGCTGTTTGCCGCGCTGTCGATCATCGCGGCGGCGGGCTTTCCGGGGCTGGTCTGGCCGCGCTGGACCGGCTGGGTCACCGTCCTGCTGCACGCCGCCTCGGCCGGGCTGAGCCTGATGTCTCGCAAGCCGGCCGAGCGCGCCGGCTGGGCGCCGGTGCAGGCGGTGCTGGCGGCGCTGGCGCTGGTGGTCGTCACCGCCTGAGCGCCCCCGAGGGCGCGGCAATTGTATGCAGGAGTCGACGATAAAAATGTCGCGACCTTGCGGTGAGGGCCCGAATTCCAAGCTATCCCTCTAAAAAATCAGTGTTTTAGCCAATTCTGAATATTTGAGCGGCTTGTTGACCCCGCCGGGTGTGAGCGATAAGTCACTCATAGCAAGGCAACATCGCCATGGTCTCCGCGCCGGTCGCTCGGCGCGCCTCGCAAAGGAGCCAGCAAGTGGAAGAGATGCTGAGGGAGTACCTCCCTATTCTCGTTTTCCTGGGCATCGCGATCGCGCTCGGCGCCATCCTGATCCTCGCCGCCGTCGTGCTCGCCGTTCGTCATCCCGATCCCGAGAAGGTCTCGGCCTACGAATGCGGCTTCAACGCGTTCGATGATGCGCGCATGAAATTCGATGTCAGGTTCTACCTGGTGTCGATCCTGTTCATCATCTTCGATCTCGAGATCGCCTTCCTGTTTCCCTGGGCCGTGGCCTTCAAGGATATGAGCATGGTGGGCTTCTGGTCGATGATGGTGTTCCTCGGCGTGCTGACCGCTGGCTTTGCCTATGAATGGAAGAAAGGGGCGCTGGAATGGGAGTGAGCGACGGGCAGACGCCGCTGGTGACCGACGTGCAGGGCAGCGGGGCGCAGGCGCCGCGGCGGAAATCCGGCGCCTCGGCCCCGGCGGCCTACGGCGCCTACCGCGCCGGCGGCGACAAAGAGGTCGCCACGCAGGCGCTCAACCGCGAGCTCTCCGACAAGGGCTTCCTGCTGACCTCGGTCGACGACATCATCAACTGGGCGCGCACCGGCAGCCTGCACTGGATGACCTTCGGTCTGGCCTGCTGCGCCGTCGAGATGATGCAGACCTCGATGCCGCGCTACGATCTCGAGCGCTTCGGCACCGCGCCGCGCGCCAGCCCGCGCCAGTCCGACCTGATGATCGTCGCCGGCACGCTGACCAACAAGATGGCCCCGGCGCTGCGCAAGGTCTATGACCAGATGCCGGAGCCGCGCTACGTCATCTCCATGGGCTCCTGCGCCAATGGCGGCGGCTATTATCATTACAGCTACTCAGTGGTGCGCGGCTGCGACCGCATCGTCCCGGTCGACGTCTACGTTCCGGGCTGCCCGCCGACGGCGGAGGCGCTGCTCTACGGCCTGATGGCGCTGCAGAAGAAGATCCGCCGCACCGGCACGATCGTGCGATAGGCGAGGCGGGGAGAGAGACATGACGCAAGCACTGAAAGAACTCGGCGGCCATCTCGAACTGCGGCGCCCCGATTGCGTGCTCGGCTGGTCCGTGGCGTTCGACGAGCTGACCGTCGACGTGACCCCGGCCAACATCCCGGGCTTCGTCGAATTCCTCAAGACCGATCCGTCCTGCCGGTTCTCGTCGCTGGTCGACATCACCGCGGTCGATCATCCCGAGCGCCCCAAGCGCTTCGACGTGGTCTACCACTTCCTGTCGATGTACCAGAACCAGCGCATCCGCCTGCGCGTGGCGGTGCGCGAGGATGACGTGGTGCCGTCGATCACCGGCACCCACCCCAGCGCCGACTGGTTCGAGCGCGAGGTGTTCGACATGTTCGGCATCATCTTCTCGGGCCACCCGGACCTGCGCCGCATCCTCACCGATTACGGCTTCCGCGGCCATCCGCTGCGCAAGGATTTCCCGACCACCGGCTATGTCGAGGTGCGCTACGACGAAGAGCTCAAGCGCGTGGTCTACGAGCCGGTGAGCCTGGTGCAGGAATACCGCCAGTTCGACTTCATGTCGCCATGGGAAGGCGCGCAATACGTGCTGCCCGGCGACGAGAAGGCGGAGGCGAAATGATGCGTGCAACGTCAGAGCCGAAGATTTTTCGGACGAAAAATCTTGGCCCCGCGAAAAATCTTCGGACGAAGATTTTTGGCGCCCCCGCGATGAGAGGAGAGCTGGGATGATGGACGGCTCGAAATTCGACGACGGCAGCACCGACGCGCTGTCGGGCGAGCAGAAGATCCGCAACTTCAACATCAACTTTGGGCCGCAGCACCCGGCGGCGCACGGCGTGCTGCGCCTTGTGCTCGAGCTCGACGGCGAGATCGTCGAGCGCTGCGATCCGCATATCGGCCTGCTGCACCGCGGCACCGAGAAGCTGATGGAGAGCCGCACCTACCTGCAGAACCTGCCCTATTTCGACCGACTCGACTATGTCGGCACGATGAACCAGGAGCACGCCTGGTGCCTCGCCATCGAGCGCCTCACCGGCACCGAGGTGCCGCGCCGGGCGCAGCTCATCCGGGTGCTCTATTGCGAGATCGGGCGCATTCTCAACCACCTGCTGAACGTGACCACGCAGGCCATGGACGTGGGCGCGCTGACGCCGCCGCTCTGGGGCTTCGAGGAGCGCGAGAAGCTGATGATCTTCTACGAGCGCGCCTGCGGGGCGCGCCTGCACGCGGCCTATTTCCGTCCTGGCGGTGTGCACCAGGATCTGCCGCCCGAGCTGATCGACGACATCGACACCTGGTGCGACGAGTTCCCGGCCCGCCTGCAGGACATCGATGACCTGCTGACCGAGAACCGGATCTTCAAGCAGCGCAACGCCGATATCGGCGTCGTTACTGAGGATGACATCCAGAAATACGGCTTCTCGGGGGTCATGGTGCGGGGCTCCGGCCTCGCCTGGGACCTGCGCCGCGCGCAGCCCTACGAGTGCTACGACGAGTTCGAGTTCCAGATCCCCGTCGGCAAGAACGGCGATTGCTACGATCGCTACCTCTGCCGCATGGCCGAGATGCGCGAGAGCGTGAAGATCATGAAGCAGGCGCTCGAGAAGCTGCGCCTGCCGGAAAATCAGGGCGACGTGCTGGCGCGCGGCAAGGTGACCCCGCCGAAGCGCTCCGAGATGAAGACCTCGATGGAGGCGCTCATCCACCACTTCAAGCTCTACACCGAGGGCTTCCACGTGCCAGAGGGCGAGGTCTATGCCTGCGTCGAGGCGCCCAAGGGCGAGTTCGGCGTCTATCTCGTGGCCGATGGCAGCAACAAGCCCTACCGCGCTAAGCTGCGCGCGCCGGGCTTCCTGCACCTGCAGTCGATGGACTACCTCTGCCGCGGCCACCAGCTGGCCGACGTGGCGGCGATCCTCGGCTCGCTCGACATCGTGTTCGGCGAGGTCGACCGCTGAGGCGACCAAAGTGATGACGGGTGGGGCACCTCGGAGTGCCCGGCCAATCGGCGTCTCCGGGAACCCCGAGAGACGCACAGAGAAAAAGGACGAGGGAACGAGATGCTGAAGAAAAGCTGGCTGCTGCTGCCGCTCATCGCCACCGCCGGCTGCCTCGCGCTGCCGCCCCAGGGCATCGACGACGCGCAGCTGCGGGCCTTTGACGAGGCCGTCGCCTCGATCGGCTGCACGCTCGATTACGAATCTGATTACCTGCCGGTCGAGCTGCAGACGGGCCTGACCCGCGAGCAGATCCAGCAGGTCGCCAATTACCGCGTCGCGGCCGGCGCCGGCGTGGCCAGCGAGGCCGGCGGCTTCCGCCTGACCACCGGCGCCTGCACGCCGAGCGTCGACGCCCCCGCGCCGGAGGCGGCCGCCTGATGCGTGTGGTTTCCCTCATTGCAGCGCTTGCCTGCGCGCCGGGTCTGGCCGCGGCGATCGAGGTGGGGGAAAGCCGCTATGCCTTCGTCTCCGAGCTGGCGGCGGAGGGGTTCGCGCCCTTCGCCACCTCGCCGGCCGGGAATGCGAGCTTCGGCATGATGAAGGACACGGAGATGTACCTGTGTTTCATCGCCGACAACATCGAAACTCAGAACCAGCGTCAGACCGTGCTGCTCAAGGAACTGGCGGGGGAGTCCCCCGACCGCACCGTCCCGAACATCCCGCTCGTCTGCGTGCTGACCCAATAGGAACTGCCCGATGCTTCGCCGTCTTCATCCAGACCAGCCAGAGAGTTTCGCCTTCACCCAAGCCAACATGGCCTGGGCCGAGGGGCAGATCAGCAAGTATCCCGCCGGTCGCCAGGCCAGCGCCGTGATCCCGCTGCTGTGGCGGGCGCAGGAGCAGGAGGGCTGGCTGACCCGTCCGGCGATCGAGGCCGTGGCCGAGATGCTCGACATGGCCTATATCCGGGTGCTCGAGGTCGCGACCTTCTACTTCATGTTCCAGCTGCAACCGGTTGGCTCCATTGCGCATATCCAGATCTGCGGCACCACCACCTGCATGATCTGCGGCGCCGAGGACCTGATCGGCGTCTGCAAGGACAAGATCGCCCCCAAGCCGCATGAGGTCTCCGCCGACGGCAAGTTCTCCTGGGAAGAGGTCGAGTGCCTGGGCTCCTGCGCCAACGCGCCGATGGCCCAGATCGGCAAGGACTATTACGAAGATCTCACCGCCGAGCGCCTGGCCGAGATCCTCGATGAGCTCGCCGCGGGCAAGGTGCCGGTGCCGGGTCCGCAGAATGGCCGCTATGCTTCCGAGCCCAAGGGCGGGCCGGTGGTTCTGACCGAGCACGTCGAGGGCCGCGCGGAGTACAACGCCTCTGTCGAGCTCGCCACCACGATCGGCGACACGGTCAAGCGCATCGACGGCACCGAGGTGCCGCTGCGCACCCCGTGGCGCGACCGCTCGGACGAGAAGGGCGATGCCGAGCCCGACACCCACGCGCCGAAGCTGGCCGAGGGCGTTCCGGCCGATGACACTGGCGTGGACAAGCGCGAAGCGCCGGTCGAGTCGGCCGCCAAGGTCGAAAGCCCGGTCGAGGAGGCCGATGTCGGCACCCGCCCCGAGGCGCTCGAGGCCCCGCGCGACGGTGGCGCCGACGATCTCAAGCTGATCAAGGGCGTCGGGCCGAAGCTCGAGGCGCTGTGCCACAGCCTCGGCTTCTACCATTTCGACCAGATCGCCAACTGGTCCGAGGATGAGGTCGCCTGGGTCGACGCGAACCTGCAGGGCTTCAAGGGCCGGGTCACCCGGGATGGCTGGGTGGATCAGGCGAAAGTCCTATCCTCCGGTGGAGAGACGGAATTCTCCGGTCGTGCTAAGAAGGGGGACGTCAGCGAAGACTGACGCGGACCCACACGACCTTTTAGGGGAGGACTGGAATGA
This sequence comes from Salipiger bermudensis, assembly GCF_019801965.1. Classification (GTDB taxonomy): domain Bacteria; phylum Pseudomonadota; class Alphaproteobacteria; order Rhodobacterales; family Rhodobacteraceae; genus Salipiger; species Salipiger bermudensis_A. The sequence continues at coordinate 95,389 of NZ_JAHVIA010000005.1, read as the reverse complement.
CGGACATGGCAACGAACGGAACCTGCAAGCGCAACTGCTGGATTGCGGCTTCCGTGATCGGGCTGCTGGTGGCGCTGTTTGCGCTCGGCGCTCACAAGGGGATCGTCGCGGCGATCCTGCTCGGCATCCTGGCGGCGGCGCTGCTGGGGAGCCTGTTCGTCTGGCTGACCTGTGCCCCGGTGCCGAAGCTCGGCGCCCGCAAGAGCGGCGCGCCCGCGCCGGCCGCCGAGCCGAAGCAATCCAAGGCCGAGGCCCCGGCGCCTTCGCCCGCGCGGGCCGCCGCGCCCGCTCCGGCCAAGGTCGAGGAGGATGCGCCAGCGTCCGAGGAGACCGCCGCCACGTCCGCGTCCTCTGAGGCGTCCGAAGAGCCGCTGATCAAGCCGAGCAAGCCGCTTGCCGGCCAGGCCGAACTGGCCTCGCGCAAGGGCGCATGGAAATACGAAGGCGAGGCCGAGACCGGGGCTGAGACTGGGGCCGCCCCTGCGCCGGAAGGCGAGGGCAGCCAGCCGGAGGCCCTCTCGGCACCGCGCGACAGCGGCGCCGATGACCTGAAGGAGATCAAGGGCGTCGGTCCCAAGCTCGAGTCGCTGCTGCACGATCTGGGGATCTACCATTTCGACCAGATCGCCAGCTGGAGCGCCGCTGAGGTGGCGTGGATGGACGCCAATCTCAAGGGCTTCCGCGGCCGCGTGTCGCGCGATGACTGGATCGGCCAGGCGAAGATTCTTGCCGCCGGGGGCGAGACCGCGTTCTCGACCCGCGTCGACAAGGGCGAGGTCTACTGAGGCCGGCAAGGACGTCCCGCCCAGGCCAGGCGCCCGGGCGGGAGCAAAAGACAAGACGGGCCGCGGCGCGATGGGCGTGTCGCAGCGCCCCCGAGGCCAAGGAAAGGGCCACCGCATGACCGACCGGGACCGCCACAACCGGCAAGGGCGCATCATCGCGCTCGTGATCGCCGGCACCGGGCTGGCCTGGATCGCCGCCATGCTGGCCGGCGAGGCGCTGGGATGGTCCCAGCGCACACGCGCCTTCTTCGACCTGGCGGCGATCGCCGGGTTCGGGACGGCGATCTGGATGATTTACGGGCTCTGGCGCGCGCGCCAGCAGAACAAGGACTGATGCGATGCTGAAGGACGAGGACCGCATTTTCACCAATCTCTACGGCATGCATGATCGCACGCTGCAGGGTGCGAAGAAGCGTGGCCACTGGGACGGGACCGCCGGGATCATCGGCAAGGGCCGCGACTGGATCATCGATGAGATGAAGGCCTCCGGCCTGCGCGGCCGCGGCGGGGCGGGTTTCCCGACCGGCCTGAAGTGGTCCTTCATGCCTAAGGAGAGCGATGGTCGCCCGGCCTACCTGGTGATCAACGCCGACGAGTCCGAGCCCGCGACCTGCAAGGACCGCGAGATCATGCGCCACGATCCGCACACGCTGATCGAGGGCGCGCTGATCGCCAGTTTCGCCATGGGGGCGCACACCTCCTACATCTACATCCGCGGCGAATACATCCGCGAGCGCGAGGCGCTGCAGGCGGCCATCGACGAGGCCTATGACGCCGGCATGATCGGCAAGAACGCCTGCGGCACCGGCTGGGATTTCGACCTCTACCTGCATCACGGCGCCGGCGCCTATATCTGCGGCGAGGAGACCTCGCTGCTGGAGAGCCTCGAGGGCAAGAAGGGCATGCCGCGGATGAAGCCGCCGTTCCCGGCGGGCGCGGGCCTCTACGGCTGCCCGACCACCGTGAACAACGTCGAGTCCATCGCCGTGGTGCCGACCATCCTGCGCCGCGGTGCGAGCTGGTTCTCGGGCTTCGGCCGCAAGAACAACTCGGGCACCAAGCTCATGGGCCTCACCGGCCACGTCAACACGCCCTGCGTCTTCGAGGAGGAGATGTCGCTCTCGGTGCGCGAGATCATCGAAAAGCACGGCGGCGGCATCCGAGGCGGCTGGGACAATCTCAAGGCCATCATCCCCGGCGGCGCCTCCTGTCCGATCCTGCCCAAGGACAAGCTCGAGGACGCGATCTTCGATTTCGACTGGATGCGCGAGAACAAGTCGAGCTTCGGCACCGGCTGCATGATCGTGATGGACCAGAACACCGACGTGGTGAAGGCGGTCTGGCGGCTGTCGAAATTTTTCAAGCACGAGAGCTGCGGCCAGTGCACCCCGTGCCGCGAGGGCACCGGCTGGATGATGCGCGTGATGGACCGGCTGGTGCGCGGCGAGGCGGAGGTCGAGGAGATCGACATGCTACTCGACGTGACCAAGCAGGTCGAGGGCCACACCATCTGCGCCCTGGGTGACGCGGCGGCCTGGCCGATCCAGGGCCTGATCCGGCATTTCCGAGAGGAGATCGAGGATCGCATCAAGGCCAAGAAGACCGGCCGCATGGGCGCGATGGCGGCGGAGTGAGCATGTCGCGGCGGGCCTCATATCTCCTCGTGCCGGTTTCGGCGCTGCTGCTCGCGGGCTGTGCCGCCGGCACCACCATGTCGAGCGGCGCGGCGCTGCCCTCGGGCGGCGCGCTCGAGGATCGCTGGGAGCGCCGCGTGGTGACGCTGCTGGTGGCCGAGCGCATCGCCGATGCCTGCTACGGGCAGGGGATCACCATGGCGCCGTCGCCCTATGGCGGCGCGGTGCACCGCGCCACCGAGGAGATGGTCGCGGCGGGCGAGGATCGCGCGGCGCTCGACGCGGTGTTCGCATCGCATGATTTCAACGGCACCACCGCGGCGGTCGAGGGCTACCTCGCGTCGCGCGGCGGCTCCGTCGAGGCGCCGCAGTCGCTCTGCCCGGTGGGCGAGGCGGAGATCGCCGAAGGCTCCGATGTGGGCCGGGTGCTGACGAGACTTTGAAGGACGGGATGGGCAAGGTGAGCAAGCGAAACGGCATCGGAACCTGGGCGGCGCTGGCGCTGACTGCGGTTGCGGTTGCGGGATGCGGCAGCATCAAGAACGATTATAACTACGGCGGCGTCACCTTCTCGGGCAAGGCCAAGCCGGTGAAGGGCGACCGCGCCAGCTTCGTCGCGACCGCTGGCCCCGCCAGCGCCTCGCTCGATGGTGCCGTCGGCGGCGCGGAATACGAGGGCATTAAGTACTGCATCGAGTATCTCGGCACCTCCGATATCGACTGGCAGGTCGGTCCCGAGACGCCGCGCCAGCAGCTCGATCTGAGCGACAACAAGGTCACCTTCCGGGGGCGCTGCGCGGAGTGAGAGGTTTCGCCGTCATATCAGCGGCTTGCCGCGCATGTTATTGCATAACGGAACATGCGGCCCCCATGTCGGGAGATGGAGGCGTGCGCTCGCGCGCGCGCTCCGCAACCCCGCATCGGAGGACTGACATGCGCATCATCAAGACGCTTCTCCTGGCCTGCGCGACAGCGCTCGCGAGCCTGCCCGCCGCCGCCACCGCGAAGGCGCCGCTGGGCCAGGTCAAGGAGATCCATGACGGCCTGCTGGCGGTGGGCATCGCCGACGAGATCCGCAACACCTGCGGCAGCATCGACGCCCGCATGATCACCGCCTACGCCTATCTCGCGAAGCTCAAGTCGCGCGCCCGCTCGCTGGGCTATAGCGAAGACGAGATCGAGGATTACGTCACCTCGAAACAAGAGAAGAAGAAGATGCGCGCCGAGGGCGAGGCATGGCTCGAGGCCCGCGGCGTGACGCTGGGCCAGGAAGCCGGCTATTGCCGCGTCGGCCGCGAAGAAATCAGCAGGGGCTCGCAGATCGGCGCGCTCCTGAGGGCCCGGTGATGCGGCGCGGCGCAGAGAACGCCACGATGCGCCTCGCTGGCGCCGCGGGCGGCCTTTGCGCCGTGCCGAGCCAAAATTCTGTCTGGGAAGATGCCAATGAGTGACCTGCGCAAGATCATCATCGACGGGAAAGAGCTGGAGGTCGATCCGGCCATGACGCTGATCCAGGCCTGCGAGCAGGCCGGGATCGAGATCCCGCGCTTCTGCTACCACGAGCGCCTGTCGATCGCCGGCAATTGCCGCATGTGTCTTGTCGAGGTGGTGGGCGGTCCGCCCAAGCCCGCGGCCTCCTGCGCCATGCAGGTGCGCGATCTGCGCCCCGGGCCCGAGGGCCAGCCGCCGGTGGTCAAGACCAACTCGCCGATGGTTAAGAAGGCGCGCGAGGGGGTGATGGAGTTCCTGCTCATCAACCACCCGCTCGATTGCCCGATCTGCGACCAAGGCGGCGAATGCGATCTGCAGGACCAGGCGATGGCCTATGGTGTCGATTTCTCGCGCTTCCGCGAGCCCAAGCGCGCCGTCGACGACCTCGATCTCGGCCCGCTGGTCGAGACCCACATGACCCGCTGCATCTCCTGCACGCGCTGCGTGCGCTTCACCACCGAGGTGGCGGGCATCGCTCAGATGGGCCAGACCGGGCGCGGCGAGGATGCCGAGATCACCAGCTACCTCAACCAGACGCTCGACTCGAACCTGCAGGGCAACATCATCGACCTTTGCCCGGTGGGCGCGCTGGTCTCCAAGCCCTACGCCTTCACCGCCCGCCCCTGGGAGCTGACCAAGACCGAGAGCATCGACGTGATGGATGCGCTCGGCTCCAACATCCGGGTCGACACAAAGGGCCGCGAAGTGATGCGCTTCCTGCCGCGCAACCATGACGGCGTGAACGAGGAGTGGATTTCCGACAAGACCCGCTTCGTCTGGGACGGCCTGCGCCGCCAGCGCCTCGACAAGCCCTATATCCGCGACAACGGCAAGTTGCGCCCGGCCAGCTGGCCCGAGGCGCTCGGCAAGGTCGCCGAGGCGCTGAAGGCTGCCAAGAAGCCGGTGGGCCTCGTCGGCGATCTGGCCTCGGTGGAGGCGGCGTTCTCGCTCAAGACCCTGATCGAGGGGCAGGGCGGCTCGGTCGAGTGTCGCACCGATGGCGCCAAGCTGCCCGCTGGCAACCGCTCGGCCTATGTCGGCAACGCGCTGATCGAGGATCTGGATCATGCGCGCGAGGTCATCCTCGTCGGCGCCAACCCGGCGCAGGAAGCGCCGGTGCTCAATGCGCGCATCCGCAAGGCCTGGCTGCACGGCGCCACCGTGAAGCTGATCGGCGAGGCGGTGGACCTGACCTATGACTACGAGCATCTCGGCGCCGACCGCGCGGCGCTCTCCGCCGCCGAGGCGGGCGAGGGCGCGGTGGTCATCGTCGGGCAGGGTGCGCTGCAGGAGGCCGATGGCGCCGCGGTGCTCTCGACCGCGATGAAGCTGGCCGAGGCGGCCTCTGCCAAGTTCATGGTGTTGCACACCGCCGCGGCCCGCGTCGGCGCGCTCGACGTGAACGCGGTGACCGAGGGCGGCATGGAGGCGGCGATCGACGGCGCCGACGTGATCTGGAACCTCGGCGCCGACGAGGTCGAGATCGCCGAGGGCCCGCTGGTGATCTACCAGGGCAGCCACGGTGACCGCGGCGCGCACCGCGCCGACGTGATCCTGCCGGGCGCGGCCTATACCGAGGAGCACGGGCTCTTCGTCAATACCGAGGGCCGCCCGCAGCTCGCCATGCGCGCGTGCTTCCCGCCGGGCGAGGCCAAGGAGAACTGGGCGATCCTGCGCGCGCTCTCCGCCGAGCTCGGCGCGACGCTGCCGTGGGACAGCCTGCCGCAGCTGCGTCAGAAGCTGGTGGCCGAGGTGCCGCACCTGGCGCAGATCGACGAGGTTCCGGGCAACACCTGGGCCAGCACCGAGCCGGGCTCACTGGGCGACGCGTCGTTCCGCTACGCGGTCAAGGATTTCTACCTGACCAACCCGATCGCGCGGTCGAGCGTGCTGATGGCCGAGCTCTCGGCCAACGCCAAGGCCCGCCGCGACCAGCCGCTCGCCGCCGAATGACCATGCGGGCGCGCCTCTCCCTTTCCTGCCTCGCGCTGACGGCGCTGGCCTCCTGCGCCGAGACGGCGCCGGAGCCCGACGCGCCGTTCGTGCCGGTCTACGAGGGGGTTGAGACGCGGCTGCTGGATGGCGATCTGGTGAATTTCTTCGTGCAGATGCGCGGCGCCCGCGATGCGGCGGATGTCGAGGATTACGCCCGTTGCGCTGCGGCGCAGTATGCGCTGATCCGCGGCTACGGATTTGCGCGGCATCTGCGCACGAATGTCGCGCAAGAGGGTGGCCTCTGGCGCGGAGATGCTGTTTACACGATCTCGGCGGCGTTGCCCGCGGGGCTGAAGACGATCGATGCCGAAGTCGTCGCATCAGCCTGCGCCGAGAACGAAATACCGATGGTGTGAGGGACACTTGATGGCAGACTTCTTCTCAACCCCGATCGGAACCTTCGTGATCATCCTGGCCCAGTGCCTGGCCGTGCTCGGCTTCGTGATGATCTCGCTGCTGTTCCTGGTCTACGGTGACCGCAAGATCTGGGCCGCGGTCCAGATGCGGCGCGGGCCCAACGTGGTGGGCACCTTCGGGATCCTGCAATCGGTGGCCGACGCGCTGAAATACGTCGTCAAGGAGGTGGTGATCCCCGCCGGCTCCGACAAGGCCGTGTTCATCCTTGCGCCGATGATTTCCTTCGTCATGTCGATGATCGCCTGGGCGGTGATCCCGTTCTCCGACGGCTGGGTGCTGTCCGACATCAACGTGGCCATCCTCTACGTCTTCGCGATCTCCTCGCTCGAGGTCTACGGCGTGATCATGGGCGGCTGGGCGTCGAACTCGAAATACCCGTTCCTGGGCTCGCTGCGCTCCGCGGCGCAGATGATCTCCTACGAGGTCTCCATCGGCCTGATCATCATCGGCGTGATCATCTCGACCGGCTCGATGAACTTCGGCCACATCGTCGAGGCACAGGATACCGGCTGGGGCTTCTTCGGCTGGTACTGGCTGCCGCATTTCCCGATGGTCTTCCTGTTCTTCATCTCGGCGTTGGCCGAGACCAACCGCCCGCCCTTCGACCTGCCGGAAGCGGAATCGGAACTGGTCGCCGGCTATCAGGTGGAATACTCGGCCACGCCCTTCCTGCTGTTCATGGCCGGTGAATACATCGCCATCTTCCTGATGTGCGCGCTGACCTCGCTGCTGTTCTTCGGCGGCTGGCTGTCGCCGATCCCGGGCCTGCCCGACGGCGCGCTGTGGATGGTCGGCAAGATGGCCTTCTTCTTCTTCATCTTCGCGATGGTGAAGGCGATCACGCCCCGCTATCGCTACGACCAGCTCATGCGCCTCGGCTGGAAGGTGTTCCTTCCGTTCAGCCTCGTGTGGGTGGTCTTCGTGTCCTTTGCCGCCAAGTTCGGCTGGTTCTGGGGCATCTTCGCCCGCTGGACCACGGGAGGTTAAGCTAGCTCATGACTCAGATCGATTACGGCCGCGCTGCGAAGTATTTCCTGCTGGCGGATTTCATCAAGGGCTTCCAGCTCGGACTGAAATACTTCTTCGCGCCCAAGCCGACGCTCAACTATCCGCACGAGAAGGGCCCGCTCTCGCCCCGTTTCCGCGGCGAGCACGCGCTGCGCCGCTACCCCAACGGGGAAGAGCGCTGCATCGCCTGCAAGCTCTGCGAGGCGATCTGCCCGGCGCAGGCCATCACCATCGATGCCGAGCCGCGCGATGACGGCAGCCGCCGCACCACGCGCTACGACATCGACATGACCAAGTGCATCTATTGCGGTTTCTGCCAGGAGGCCTGCCCGGTGGACGCCATCGTCGAGGGGCCGAATTTCGAGTTCTCCACCGAGACCCGGGAAGAGCTGTTCTACGACAAGCAAAAGCTGCTCGACAACGGCGAGCGCTGGGAAGCCGAGATCGCCCGCAACCTCGAACTGGACGCGCCCTACCGCTGAGCCGAGAGAAATCGCCATGACCGCCACCCGCATCGCCCCTATCGGACCCCGCTGCCGCCCCGCGCGGCGGCGTGGCGCTGCCCATGAGCAAGGAGCCGCGGCATGACCGACAAGACCCCGTTCGAGCTGATGATGCAGCAGGCGCAGGAGATGGCGAAGGCCTTCAACCCGGCGCTCGAAAGCTTCTCGCCCCGCGAGTACGAAAAGCTCTGGCCGACCATGCCCAAGGATTTCATGGAGTTCTGGTTCGGTCGCGGCATGTCGAAGGAGGGGCTCGACAGCAAAACCCGCCTTCTCCTGACGCTGGCGGGCTTGACGATGCAGGGCGCGCAGGCCGATACGCCGCTCAGGATGACCGTGCGCCACCTGATCGAGGCCGGCGCCACCAAGGACGAGATCGCCGAGACCATCGCCCACATGTCGATGTTCGCCGGCATACCCGCCATGACCCGCGCCATGGAGCTTGCGCGCGAGGTGATGGAAGACAACAAGGATGACGAAGAATGACCGTGTTCGCCTTCTACCTGTTCGCGCTCTGCACCATCGTCGGCGGGCTGTTCACCGTGATCAGCCGCAACCCGGTGCACTCGGTGCTCTGGCTGATCCTGGCCTTCCTCAGCTCGGCTGGGCTCTTCGTGCTCCTGGGGGCGGAATTCGTGGCGATGCTGCTGGTCATCGTCTATGTCGGCGCGGTGGCGGTGCTGTTCCTCTTCGTTGTGATGATGCTCGATGTCGATTTCGCCGAGCTTCGGGCGGGGATGGCGAAATACATGCCGCTGGCGCTGCTGATCGGGGTGATCCTGCTGATGCAGCTGGGCATGGCCTTCGGCGTCTGGGAAACCTCCGAGATCGCCGCCTCGCAGCTCTCGGCGCCGACGCCGCTGGCCTCCGAGACCCAGAACACCGCGGCGCTCGGCCTGCTGCTCTATGACCGTTATTTCCTGCTGTTCCAGCTCGCCGGCCTGATCCTGCTGGTGGCGATGATCGGGGCCATCGTGCTGACCCTGCGCCACCGTCAGGACGTCAAGCGCCAGAACGTGCTGGCGCAGATGTACCGCGATCCGAAGAAGGCGATGGAGCTGCGGGACGTGAAACCGGGGCAGGGGCTCTAACGCCGCCGCCCGGCCCGCGCCGCGCGCGGGCGACAAGAACCGGGGCCCGTGGGCCCGAAGCAAGACAAATGCTCCCTGCGAGGAGCAGGAAGAGGGACAGCGATGAGCATAGCCAGTTGGATAGCCATCTTTTTTGCGGGGATCTTCGTTCCCGTCGTCCTCGGGGTGCGCCAGTCGCGGCGCGGCAAGGGAGAGCGCACATGATCGGAGTCGAGCATTACCTCACGGTGGCAGCGGTGCTGTTCGTCACCGGCATCTTCGGGATCTTCCTGAACCGTAAGAACGTCATCATCCTGCTGATGAGCATCGAGCTGATCCTGCTTTCGGTGAACATCAACTTCGTCGCCTTCTCGGCGCATCTGGGCGATCTCGCGGGGCAGGTCTTCACGCTCTTCGTGCTCACCGTGGCCGCCGCCGAGGCGGCCATCGGCCTCGCGATCCTCGTCTGCTTCTTCCGCAACCGCGGCTCGATCGCCGTGGAAGACGTCAACGTGATGAAAGGCTAAAGCGAGATGGAGACGATCATCCTCTTCGCGCCGCTCGTGGGCGCCATCATCGGTGGCTTCGGCTGGAAGATCATCGGCGAGACCGCCGCGATGTGGACCACCACCGGCCTGCTGTTCCTGGCCTGCCTGCTGTCGTGGATCGTGTTCCTGACGCTGGGCGAGGCGCACACGGTGTCGCTGTTCCGCTTCATCGAGAGCGGCACGCTCTCGACCGAGTGGGCGATCCGCGTCGACCGCCTCACCGCGATCATGCTCATCGTGGTGACCACGGTCTCGGCGCTCGTGCACCTCTACAGCTTCGGCTACATGGCGCATGATCCGCAGTTCGAGCACACCCCCTACAAGGCGCGCTTCTTCGCCTATCTCTCGCTCTTCACCTTCGCGATGCTGTCGCTGGTGACCGCCGACAACCTCGTGCAGATGTTCTTCGGCTGGGAGGGCGTGGGTCTCGCCTCCTACCTGCTGATCGGCTTCTACTACAAGAAACCCTCGGCCAACGCCGCCGCGATGAAGGCCTTCGTGGTCAACCGGGTCGGCGATTTCGGCTTTGCGCTGGGGATCTTCGGGCTGTTCTACCTGACCGACAGCATCCAGTTCGACGTCATCTTCAACGAGGTGCCGCGGATCGCCGAGACCCAGCTGCACTTCCTGTGGCGCGAGTGGAACGCCGCCAACCTGATCGCCTTCCTGCTGTTCATCGGCGCGATGGGCAAGTCGGCGCAGCTGCTGCTGCACACCTGGCTGCCCGACGCGATGGAAGGCCCGACCCCGGTCTCGGCGCTGATCCACGCCGCCACCATGGTGACCGCGGGTGTCTTCCTGGTCTGCCGCATGTCGCCGCTGATGGAATTCGCGCCGCAGGCCACCGCCTTCATCACCTTCCTCGGCGCCACCACGGCGTTCTTCGCGGCCACCGTCGGCCTGGTGCAGAACGACATCAAGCGCGTCATCGCCTACTCGACCTGTTCGCAGCTCGGCTACATGTTCGTGGCCGCCGGCGTCGGCGTCTACTCGGTGGCGATGTTCCACCTGCTGACCCACGCCTTCTTCAAGGCGATGCTGTTCCTCGGCGCGGGCTCGGTGATCCACGCGATGCATCACGAGCAGGACATGCGCAATTACGGCGCGCTGAAGAACAAGATCCCGATGACCTTCTGGGCGATGATGATCGGCACGCTTGCAATCACCGGCGTCGGCATCCCGCTGACCGGCTGGTTCGGCTTCGCGGGCTTCGTCTCCAAGGACGCGATCATCGAAAGCGCCTGGGCCGGCACGGCAGGGGGCTACGCCTTCTGGATGCTGGTCATTGCGGCGCTGTTCACCAGCTTCTACAGCTGGCGCCTGATCTTCCTGACCTTCTTCGGCAAGGCACGGGGCGACAAGCACACGCACGAACACGCCCATGAGAGCCCCAAGGTCATGCTGATCCCGCTCGGCGTTCTCGCCATCGGCGCGGTGTTCTCGGGCATGGTGTTCTACAAGTCCTTCTTCGGCGACCACGACAAGGTGCTGGGCTTCTTCGGAATGCCCGCGCATCACGCCGAGGCCTCCGAGGGCGGCCATGGCACCGAAACCGCCGAGGCCGGCCATGCCGAGGAGGCCGCGCCCGCGGCCGATGAGGCTCACGGCGAGGACACGCAGACCGCAGACGCCACGGCCGAAGCCACAGCCGGCGAAGAGACCGCCGCCGCGGACGAGGCGCATGGCGAGGAGGGCGCAGCCGCCCATGCCACCACCGGGCTCGAGTATGGCGCGATCTACATGGCGCCCGACAACACCGTGATGGACGACGCGCACCACGCGCCGGTCTGGGTCAAGCTCTCGCCCTTCATCGCGATGGTGCTGGGCTTCGTGGTCGCCTACTGGTTCTACATCGTGAACCCGACCCTGCCGCGCAAGCTCGCCGAGAACCAGCGCCCGCTGTATCTCTTCCTGCTCAACAAGTGGTATTTCGACGAAGCCTACGATTTCCTCTTCGTCCGCCCCGCCAAGGCGGTGGGCCGGATCTTCTGGAAGCGCGGTGACGGCAACGTCATCGACGGCACCATCAACGGCGTCGCCATGGGGATCATCCCCTTCCTGACCAAGCTCGCGGGACGCGCGCAGTCCGGCTACATCTTCACCTACGCCTTCGCCATGGTGATCGGGATCGCGATCCTGGTGACATGGATGTCGATCCTCGGAGGGGCCCACTAATGGATAACCTGCTGTCCATCGTCACCTTCCTGCCGGCGCTTGCGGCGCTGATCTTGGCGCTGTTCCTGCGCGGCGGGGATGCGGCCGCCGACCGCAACGCCAAGTGGCTGGCGATGATCGCCACCTCGGCGACCTTCGTGATCTCGCTGTTCATCCTGTTCCAGTTCGACGCCTCCGACACCGGCTTCCAGATGGTCGAAGAGGGCAGCTGGATCATGGGGATGAACTACAAGATGGGCGTCGATGGCATCTCGGTGCTGTTCGTCATGCTCACCACCTTCATGATGCCGCTGACCATCCTCGCCAGCTGGGACGTCAAGCTGCGGGTGAAGGAATACATGATCGCCTTCCTGCTGCTCGAGACCCTGATGCTCGGCGTGTTCATGGCGCTCGACCTGGTGCTGTTCTACCTGTTCTTCGAGGCAGGGCTGATCCCGATGTTCCTGATCATCGGCATCTGGGGCGGCAAGAACCGCATCTATGCCAGCTTCAAGTTCTTCCTCTACACCTTCCTCGGCTCGGTGCTGATGCTGGTGGCGATGGTGGCGATGTATGCCGATGCCGGCACCACCGACATCCCGACGCTGCTGGCGCACGAGTTCGCCTTCGCCGATTTCGAGGTTCTGGGCATCCACATTGTCGGCGGCCTGCAGACCATGCTCTGGCTGGCCTTCTTCGCAAGCTTCGCGGTCAAGATGCCGATGTGGCCGGTGCATACCTGGCTGCCCGACGCGCACGTTCAGGCGCCCACGGCGGGCTCCGTCGTGCTGGCGGCGATCCTGCTGAAGATGGGCGGCTACGGCTTCCTGCGCTTCTCCCTGCCGATGTTCCCGGTGGGCTCCGAGGTGATGGCGCCGCTGGTGTTCTGGATGTCGGCCATCGCCATCGTCTACACCTCGCTGGTGGCGCTGGTGCAGGAGGACATGAAGAAGCTCATCGCCTATTCGTCGGTGGCCCACATGGGCTACGTGACCATGGGCATCTTCGCCGCCAACCAGCAGGGGATCGACGGCGCCATCTTCCAGATGCTGAGCCACGGCTTCATCTCCGGCGCGCTCTTCCTCTGCGTCGGCGTGATCTACGACCGGATGCACACCCGCGAGATCGACGCCTATGGCGGCCTCGTGAACCGGATGCCGGCCTACGCGCTGATCTTCATGCTCTTCACCATGGCCAATGTCGGCCTGCCGGGCACCTCGGGCTTCGTCGGCGAATTCCTGACGCTGATGGGGATCTTCCAGGTCAACACCTGGGTCGCCGCCGTGGCCGCCACCGGGGTGATCTTCTCCGCCGCCTACGCGCTCTGGCTCTACCGCCGCGTGGTGCTGGGCGACCTGATCAAGGAGAGCCTGCGCACCATCCAGGACATGACCGCGCGCGAGAAGTGGATCTTCGCGCCGCTGGTGGTCATGACGCTCTGGCTCGGGGTCTACCCGGCGGCGGCGCTGGACATCATCGGGCCCTCGGTCGAGGCGCTCGTGGGCAATTATGACACGGCCGTCGCGGCCGCCGATCTCGGCGGACCGACCGTGGCCGAAGCGAACCACTAAGGGGGCGGGGCATGATCTCGGCTGATCTCAACATCATCCTCCCGGAGATCGTTCTGGCGGTCTTTGCCATGCTGGCGCTGATCGGCGCGGTCTATACCGGCAAGGACAAGCTCGCCCCGGTGCTGGTCTGGGCCAGCGCCGCGGTGATGCTGGTCATGGCGCTCTGGATCGGCACCACCGGCGGGCAGGACCAGACGGCGTTCTGGGGCATGTTCATCGACGATGCCTTCTCGCGCTTCGCCAAGGTGGCGATCCTGCTCTCGGCGGCGGCGGTGCTGCTGATGTCCGAGGGCTACATGTCGCGCCACGGGCTGCTGCGCTTCGAATACCCGGTGCTGGTGCTGCTCTCGGTCGTGGGCATGATGGTCATGGTCTCCGCCGGAGACCTGATGACGCTCTACATGGGGCTCGAGCTGCAATCGCTGGCGCTCTACGTCGTGGCCTCGCTGCGCCGCGACAGCGAGCGTTCGACCGAGGCCGGCCTGAAATACTTCGTGCTCGGTGCGCTGAGCTCGGGCCTGCTGCTCTACGGCGCCTCGCTGGTCTACGGCTTCGCCGGTACCACGCTGTTCTCGGGCGTGATCGCCGCGGCCACCGAGGGCCACATGTCGCTGGGGCTGCTCATCGGCCTGGTGCTGATGGTCTCCGGCCTCGCCTTCAAGGTCTCGGCGGTGCCCTTCCACATGTGGACGCCTGACGTCTACGAGGGCTCGCCGACCCCGGTCACCGCGTTCTTCGCCACCGCGCCGAAGGTCGCCGCCATGGGCCTCTTTGCCCGGCTGCTCTTCGACGCCTTCGGCGGCGCCATCGCCGACTGGAGCCAGGTCGTGGCGCTGCTGTCGCTGTTGTCGATGTTCCTCGGCGGCATCGCCGCGATCGGCCAGCGCAACATCAAGCGCCTGATGGCCTATTCCTCGATCACCCATATGGGCTTCGCGCTGATGGGCCTCGCGGCGGGCACCGAGTTTGGTGTGCAGGCGATGCTGGTCTACATGGCGATCTACGTCACGATGAATGTCGGCACCTTCGCCTTCATCCTGTCGCTGAGCCGCGACGGCCAGCCGGTGACCGACATCGGCGCGCTGGGGATGTATTCCAAGCGCGAGCCGGGCAAGGCGCTGGCGATGCTGGTGCTGCTCTTCAGCCTCGCCGGCGTGCCGCCGCTGGTCGGCTTCTTCGGCAAGTTTTACGTGCTGCAGGCCGCCTATGGCGGCGGGCTGGCCTGGCTGGCGGTAGCCGGCGTGATCGCCTCGGTGATCAGCGCCTTCTACTACCTGCGCATCGTCTACTTCATGTATTTTGGCGAGGATCGCGAGGACGCGCTCGATACCGGCGGCTCGCCGGTGCTCTGGGGCTTCCTGATGGTCTCGGCCTTCCTGATGGTGGCCGGGGTGGTCAACCTCTTCGGCGTCGAGGGCGCCGCGGCGGCGGCGGCGGCAACGCTTGTCAACTGAGCCGCTGCGCCAGATGCCTGCAAACGGTGACGCGCCATTGGCGCGTCGCTTTTTTGGTGCCGCCTTCGGCGGGTTTGCCTCCGGCGGGGATATTTTGAGCCAGAAGAAACACAAGAGGGCGCGGGCGTGAGCTGGCCCGCGGGATATGGCCGCCGGGTGCTGGCGGAGATCGACAGCACCAACGCCGAAGCCGCGCGGCTGGCGGGATCGTTGCCGGGGCCGGAATGGATCTGCGCCCTGCGCCAGAGTGCCGGGCGTGGGCGACGGGGCAGGGCCTGGGCCAACCCCGAGGGCAATTTCGCGGCGACGCTGCTGACCATGCCGCGCGAGGCGCCGCAGGTGGTGGCGCTGCGCAGCTTCGTGGCCTCTCTGGCGCTGTTCGACGCCTTCGTCGCCGCCACCGGGCGGGTCGATGGGCTGGCGCTGAAATGGCCGAATGACGTGCTTCTGAACGGCGGCAAGGTGGCGGGCATCCTGCTCGAGAGCCTCGGCCAGCGCCGCGGCGTGGCGCATCTGGCGATCGGCATCGGGGTCAACCTGGTGTCCGCCCCCGGCGCGGAGGAGGTCGAGCCCGGCGCGCTGCGTCCGGTGTCGCTCTTGTCGGAGACCGGGGTGCAGGTGGCGCCGGATGCGTTTCTCGAACTGCTGGCCAGCGCCTATGCCGAGCACGAGGCGCGCTTCGTGACCTATGGGTTTGCGCCGCTGCGCGAGGCCTGGCTGGCCCGCGCGGCGCGGCTCGGCGAGGTGATCACCGCGCGCACAGGCACCGCCGAGATCACCGGCACCTTCGAGACCGTGGACCTTGCCGGCAATCTGGTGTTGAAGACCAGCGCCGGGCGTCAGGCGATCGCCGCGGCAGACGTGTTTTTCTGAGGGAGGAGGCCTGGATGCTTCTGGCCATCGACTGCGGCAACACCAACACCGTCTTCTCGATCTGGGACGGAGAGCGCTTCCTCGCCACCTGGCGGACCTCGACCGAGCATCAGCGCACCGCCGACCAGTATTACGTCTGGCTCTCGACCCTGATGGAATTCCAGGGCATCGAGGCCGACATCACCGACATGATCATCTCGTCGACGGTGCCGCGGGTGGTGTTCAACCTGCGCGTCCTGGCAGATCGCTATTTCAACACCCGCCCTTACGTGGTCGGCAAGCCCGATTGCCGGCTGCCGGTCGACGTGCGCGTCGATGCCGGCACCGCCGTCGGGCCCGACCGTCTTGTAAACACGGTGGCGGGATACGATCTCTATGGTGGCGACCTGATCGTGGTCGATTTCGGCACCGCCACCACCTTCGACGTGGTGGCGCGCGACGGGGCCTACGTCGGCGGCGTGATCGCGCCGGGCGTGAACCTCAGCCTCGAGGCGCTGCACCAGGCCGCCGCGGCGCTGCCGCATGTAGACATCACCAAGCCGCAGCGTGTGGTCGGGACCAACACCGTGGCCTGCATGCAATCCGGCGTGTTCTGGGGCTATGTCGGCCTCGTCCGTGAAATTTGCGACCGCATCAAGGCCGAACGCGATCGGCCGATGCGGGTCATCTCAACAGGCGGGCTGGCGCCTCTTTTCCAGCAATCCGAGGACCTGTTCGACGAGTGGGTGGATGAACTCACCATGCATGGTCTGACCGTCATACACAGCTACAACAAGAGGCAGGAAACTGCATGAGTAACGAGCGTATCATCTATCTCCCCCTCGGGGGCGCCGGCGAGATCGGCATGAACTGCTATGTCTACGGATATGGCGAACCGGGCAAGGAGCGGCTGATCGTCGTCGACCTGGGCGTCGCCTTCCCCGACATGGACAGCAGCCCCGGCGTCGACATCATCTTCGCCGACATCTCCTGGCTGGAGCAGAACCGCGACCGCATCGAGGCAGTGTTCATCACCCACGCCCACGAGGACCATATCGGCGCCGTGGGCCATTGCTTCGAGCGCCTCGGCGTCAAGATTTACGCCCGCGCCTTCACCGCCAATCTCGCGCGCCAGAAGCTGGCCGAGTACGGCTATTCCGAAGACACGGTGCAGACCTGCTCGAAATGGCCCGAGACCGTCGAGGCAGGGCCGTTCAAGGTCGGCTTCCTGCCGATCTCGCACTCGATCCCGGAGAGCTCGGCGCTGGTCATCGACACGCCCGCCGGCCGGCTGATCCACTCGGGCGACTTCAAGCTCGACACCAGCCCGGTGGTGGGCGAGGCCTTCGATCCCGAGCTCTGGGCCGAGGTCTCCTCGGGCGGCGTCAAGGCGCTGGTCTGCGACTCGACCAACGTGTTCTCGCCGAACCCGGGCCGCTCGGAGAGCGAGGTCGGCCCCAATATCGAGGAGCTGGTCGCCGCGGCCCCCAACATGGTCGTCGCCACCACCTTCGCCTCCAACGTGGCGCGGGTGAAGACGCTGGCCGAGGCGGGCTCCAAGGCGGGCCGCTCGATCTGCCTTCTGGGCCGCGCCATGCGGCGGATGATCGAGGCCGCGATCGAGACCGGCGTGCTCACCGATTTCCCCAAGGTGATCGGGCCTGAGGACGCGGTGCAGATCCCGCGCGAGAACGTCATGCTGATCGTCACCGGCAGCCAGGGCGAGCGCCGGGCGGCCAGCGCGCAGCTTTCGCGCGGCAAGTACAACGGCATCGAGCTGAAGGAGGGCGACCTCTTCCTGTTCTCCTCCAAGACCATTCCGGGCAACGAGAAAGACGTGATCCGGATCATGAACAACCTGTCGGAAAAGGGCGTCGACGTGGTCGATGACAGCGCCGGCAAGTATCACGTCTCGGGCCATGCCAACGGGCCGGACCTCGCGCGTCTGCACGAGATCGTGGCGCCGCAGATCGTCATCCCGATGCACGGTGAGCACCGCCACCTGCGCGAGCATGTCAAGCTGGCGCAGTCGAAGGGGCGCACCGGTGTGCTGGCGGTCAACGGCATGATGATGGACCTCAGCGGCAACGAGCCGACCGTGGCCGAGTGGATCGAGGCAGGGCGCACCTATCTCGACGGCTCGGTGCAGATCGGCGCGCTCGACGGCATCGTGCGCGACCGCATCCGCATGGCGCTGAACGGCCATGTCATCGTGACGGTGATCCTCGACGAGGATGACGAGCCGCTGGGCGAGCCGTGGTGCGAGCTTAAGGGCCTGCCCGAGATCGGCCGCAGCAACGCGCCGCTGGTCGATGTTCTGGAGGAGGACCTCAGCCAGTTCCTCGGCCGCGCCGGCGAGAAGACCCTCACCGATGACGACAAGATCGAGGAGGGCATGCGCCGCATCGTGCGCAACAGCGCCCAGAACGAAATCGGCAAGAAGCCGGAAGTCACCATCGTGGTCAGCCGCCTCTCCTGAGGCGGTGAGACCCCGTTGACGAAGGCGCCGCCTTGCGTCATCCCGTCCGTCATGACGGATCATGATGCAGAGGCGGTGCTCGGCCGCATTCCCGGACGCCTGAAAGAGGCGCGGCAGGCCCGTGGCCTGTCGCTCGACGCGGTGGCCAAGCTCTCGGGCGTCAGCCGCTCGATGGTGAGCCAGATCGAGCGCGGCGAGAGCAATCCCACCGTGGCGACGCTGTGGAACCTCACCCGCGCGCTGCAGGTGGATTTCGCCGGGCTGCTGGAGCTCGGTCAGCCCGAGCGCAGCATCGAGGTGATCCGCGCCGCGCAGGCGCCGACCATCACCGGCCACGGCCAGGGCTGCCACATTACCATCCTCTCGGAGCCCGAGAAGGTCGGCATTCACGAGATCTACGACATCCGCTTCGATCCCGGCGGCGCGCTCGAGAGCGAGCCGCACGGGCAGGGCGCGCGCGAGCACCTGACCGTGCTCGAGGGTGGGCTGAGCGTGGTTTCGGGCGAGGCGCAGGAGACGCTCGCGCCGGGCGACACGGCGCGCTACGCTGCCGATGTCGCGCATGCGATCCGCGCAGGCGAGCAGGGCGCCCGCTGCTTCCTGATCGTGGAGACGCCGTGACGGCGCGACTGGCCCTGCAATGGGTGGCGCGATAGCGGACGGGAATCCGTGATAGCGTATCTTTTATATTGACCTGAAATCCGCAATGACGGAAAAGGGGCGCAGTCCAACGGAAGGAGCGCCACTATGTCCGATGCTTTTCTCAGCCACATGCGCGACACGCTCGCGGAGATCGAGGCCGAGGGCCTGATGAAGACCGAGCGTCTGATCACCTCGCCGCAGGGCACCCGCGTGGGCGTCGACGGGCGCGAGCTGATCAATCTCTGCGCCAACAACTATCTCGGGCTTGCCGATCACCCGGCGCTTGTCGAGGCGGCAAGCTCGGCGATGCGCGATCACGGCTACGGCATGGCCTCGGTGCGCTTCATCTGCGGCACGCAGGATCTGCACCGCGAGCTGGAGCAGCGGCTGGCCGCCTTCCTCGGGACCGAGGACAGCATCCTCTTCGCCGCCTGCTTCGACGCCAACGGCGCGCTGTTCGAGCCGCTGCTCGGCCCGGAAGACGCGGTGATCTCGGATGCGCTCAACCACGCCTCGATCATCGACGGCATCCGGCTGTGCAAGGCCAAGCGTTACCGCTACGCCAATTCCGACATGGCGGATCTCGAGGCGCAGCTGAAAGCGGCGCGGGCCGATGGCGCGCGGCACATCATGATCGCCACCGACGGGGTGTTCTCGATGGATGGCTATCTCGCCAAGCTGCCCGAGATCCGCGCGCTGGCCGATCGCTATGACGCGCTGCTGATGGTCGATGACTGCCACGCCACCGGCTTCATGGGGCCCAAGGGGCAGGGCACGCCGGCCCACTGCGGCGTCAGCGCCGATCTGCTGACCGGCACGCTCGGCAAGGCGCTTGGCGGCGCGCTTGGCGGATATATCGCCGGGCCGCAGCCTGTCATCGACCTGCTGCGCCAGCGCGCGCGGCCCTACCTGTTCTCCAACGCGCTGCCGCCGGCGGTGGTGGCCGCGGGGCTCAAGGCGCTCGATCTGGTCGAGCAGGGCGACGACCTGCGCGCGCAGCTCTTCGACAACGCCCGGTACTGGCGCGAGGGGCTGACCGAGGCGGGCTTCGAGCTGCTGGAGGGCGAGCACCCGATCATTCCGGTGATGCTTTACGACGCGCGCAAGGCGCAGGCGATGGCGCAGCGGCTCTACGAGCTCGGCGTCTACGTCTCGGGTTTCTTCTTCCCGGTGGTGCCCAAGGGCCGCGCCCGCATCCGCACCCAGATGAACGCCGCGCTGACCCGCTCGGATCTCGACGAGGCGCTGGCGGCATTCGCGCAGGCGGGCCGAGACACAGGGGTTCTGACATGACCAACCAGATGATCGCATTGCAGAAATCGAAGCCGGAGCCGGGCCTCTGGCAGGTCGAGGCGCCGGTGCCCGAGATCGGCCCCGAGGATGTGCTGATCCGGGTCAACAAGACCGGCATCTGCGGCACCGACATCCATATCTGGAACTGGGACGAATGGGCGCAGCGCACCGTTCCTGTGCCGCTGATCACCGGCCACGAATTCGCCGGCGAGATCGTCGAGCTGGGCCGCGACGTGACCGGGCTCGAGATCGGCCAGCGCTGCTCGGGCGAGGGGCATCTGATCGGCCGCCAGAGCCGTCAGAGCCGCGCCGGGCGCTTCCATCTCGATCCCGAGACCCGCGGCATCGGCGTCAACGAGCAGGGGGCCTTCGCCGAGTATCTGCGCCTGCCGGCCTTCAACGTGGTGCCGCTGCCGGACGCTGTCGATGACGAGATCGGCGCGATCCTCGATCCGCTGGGCAACGCGGTGCACACGGCGCTGAGCTACGATCTGGTGGGCGAGGACGTGCTGATCACCGGCGCCGGCCCCATCGGCATCATGGCGGCGGCGGTGGCGCGGCACGTGGGCGCGCGCCACGTGGTGATCACCGACGTGAACCCGGCGCGGCTGGAACTGGCGGCGCAGGTCACGGACGTCGTGCCGGTCAACGTGGCGCAGGAGGATCTGCGCGACGTGGCTTCGCGGCTGAAGATGAAGCAGGGCTTCGACGTGGGGCTCGAGATGTCGGGCAACCAGGCGGCGCTCGACCAGATGGTCGAGAGCCTGGTGATGGGCGGACGCATCGCGCTCCTTGGCATCCCGCCCGGCAAGAGCCCGGTCGACTGGTCGCGCATCGTGTTCAAGGCGATCACGCTCAAGGGCATCTACGGCCGCGAGATCTTCGAGACCTGGTACAAGATGATCGCGATGCTGGAAAACGGGCTCGACGTGCGCCGGGTCATCACCCACCGCTTCGCCGCGAAGGACTTCCGCGAGGGCTTCGAGATCATGCGCAGCGGGCTTTCCGGCAAGGTGGTGCTGGACTGGCGGTGACGGGGGGCTGCACCGGCAGATTTCCCCTTAGCCAAACGGTCGAAGTCGTCTGATGCTCGTCCTCTGCCCCGCGCGGACCCCAGGCGTAGCCGCCGCGCGTCGCCGGCCCGCCCCCCGGGCGGAGGATCTGGCTGGGCAAGACGCCGCGGTGCGTGCTCCTTTGGACTTGGCCGGAATAGATCGAGAGGATCTGCGGAGAGAACGCCATTCGGCGGACCGACGATGCGCGCCAGCATCCGGCGTTCCAAGCGCCCGCCTCAGCGAGGGCAACGAGCAGGCACAGACACCGCATGGCTCTCAGCGGGCGGCGGGCCATCGCGGCCGCGCCGCCCGCTGAAACCTGTCACAACTATGCATCTTCCCGGCCCGCTGCGCGGCGACCACTTTCCGTGAGCCGCCCACCGCCCTAGATTGGGCGCATGTCCGTCGAATCCCCGGCTGATGCGCTTGACCCCTCCAAGCTGATCGCCTGTCCCGCCTGCGATGCCCTCTACACCGACCGCGACGTCGCGACCGGCGAGACGGCGCGTTGCCGGCGCTGTCACGCGGTGCTCGAGGCGCCTCGGCGCACGGCGATGACCCGGATCATCATGCTGGCGCTGGCGGCGCTGATCCTGATGGTGGCGGCGATCTTCTTTCCCTTCCTCGAGCTCGAGGCGGCAGGGCGCATCCAGACCGCCTCGCTGCTGGACACGGTGCAGGCCTTCTCCTCCGGGCTGACCGCGCCGCTGACCTTCGCGATGGCGGCGCTGATCGTGATCCTGCCGGTGATCCGCTTCCTCGCGCTGATCTACGTGCTGGGCCCGATGGCCTTTGGCCACAAGCCCGCGCGCCATGCCGAATTCTTCTTCCGTCTCGCCGACCTCCTGCGCCCCTGGGCGATGGCCGAGGTGTTCATCGTCGGCGTGGCGGTGGCGCTGGTGAAGGTGGCGGGGCTGGCGCATATCTTCATCGGCCCGGCCTTCTGGGCCTTCGTGGCGCTGGTCATCGTGACCGTGCTGAAAGACAATTTCATGAGCAGGCTGACGCTATGGAAAACGCTGGAACGGCGCCGCGCATCCTGACCGCCAGGGAGGCGGGGCTGGTGGGCTGCACCGAATGCGGCCGCGTCCATCGCCCCGGCGTGGCGCGCTGCAGCCGGTGCGGCAGCCGGCTGAAGAGCCGTGACAGCGCCAGCCTGCAGCGGGTCTGGGCCTGGCTCTTCGCCGGGCTGGTGGTCTACGTGCCGGCCAATCTCTACCCGATGCTGCGCACCACGCTGCTCGGCAAGACCACCGAGAGCACCATCTTCGGCGGCGTCGTCGATCTCATACACCACGGCAGCTACGGGGTGGCTGCGATCGTCTTCATCGCCTCGATCATCATCCCGGTCTCGAAGTTCATCGCCATCGGCTACCTCGCGCTCAGCGTGCAGCGGCGGGTGCAGATGTCGGCCCACCGGCGGCACCTGCTCTACGAGGCGGTGGAATTCATCGGGCGCTGGTCGATGATCGACGTCTTCGTGGTTGCGATCCTGTCCTCTCTGGTGCAACTCGATTTCGCGGCCTCGATCAACCCCGGGATCGCGGCGGTCAGCTTCGCGCTTTCCGTAGCTTTTACAATGATTTCAGCCCTGAGTTTCGACTCGCGGCTGATCTGGGACGCAGACGTTGGAGTGAACGAGAATGAGTGACCCGCGACCCGCCGAGATGGAGATCGAGGGCCCCAAGCGGTCGATCTGGCGCAACCTGTCGCTGACCTGGCTGATCCCGATCGCAGCCCTTGCGATCACCCTGCTGATCGCCTGGCAGAGCTGGGCCGAGCGCGGCACCCGCATCGAGATCACCTTCGAGAACGCCGCCGGCATCGTGCCGGGCGAGACGGCGCTGCGCTATCGCGACGTGAACATCGGCCTGGTCGAGGACGTGACCTTTGCCAACGATCTCTCCTCGGTGCGCATCGGCGCGCGGATCGACAATATCGTCGCCGAGTCGCTGCCCTCGGATGCCGAGTTCTGGGTGGTGCGACCCGAGGTCAGCGCCTCGGGCATCTCGGGCCTGTCGACGGTGCTCTCCGGCGTCTATATCGAGGCCGCCTTCGACCCGCAGGAGGGCGCCGAGGCGACCCGCTTCGAGGGTCGCGACACCGCGCCGCTGGTCCGGCCCGGCATGAAGGGCACCCGCATCGTGCTGCGCGCCCCAGATGGCGCCATGCTCAGCGCCGGCGCCCCGATCTTCCACCAGGGCATCGAGGTCGGCCGCATCGAGACGCCGCGCCTGCTCGACAGCGGCAATGGCGTCATCGCAGACGCCTTCATCGAGGCGCCGCACGATCGCCGCGTCACCACCTCGACACGGTTCTGGGACACCTCCGGCTTCAACGTCAATTTCGGCCCGCAGGGTCTCGACCTCTCGGTCGGCTCGGTGGCAGCGCTGATCCGCGGCGGCATCGCCTTCGACACCGTGGTGTCGGGGGGCAACCCGGTGCCCTCGCGCTACGTCTTCGACCTTTTCGATGACGAGACCGCGGCGCGCGACAGCGTGTTCAGCCAGAGCATCGACAACGCCGTCGATCTCGTCGTCGAGTTCGACGAGTCGGTGCGCGGGCTCGAGGCCGGCTCCCCGGTCACCTATCGCGGCCTCAAGATCGGCGCGGTCAATGCGCTCGGCGCCTTCATCGACGACGTGAGCGGCGAGCAGCGGGTCAAGCTGCGGGCCTCGATCTCGATCGACCCGCGGGCGCTCGGTCTCGAGGATGACACCGCCGCCGAGGCCGAGATCATCACCTTCCTGTCGGAAGCCGTGCAGGATGGTCTGCGGGCTCGCCTCGCCTCGCAGGGGCTGTTCAGCCAGTCGCTGATGGTCGAACTGGTCACCATTCCCGATGCCGAGCCCGCGGCGCTTGGCATCTTCGACACCGAGGCGCCGGTGCTGCCGTCGGTCGAGTCCAACGTGCCCGACGTGGCGGCCACCGCCGAGGGGCTGTTCCAGCGCATCGACGACCTTCCGGTCGAGGAGCTGATGGAGCAGGCGATCGCCACCCTGCGCTCGGTCGAGAACCTTGCCGGCGATCCCGACCTGCGCGCCGTGCCGAGCTCGGTCAGCGGCCTGATCGACGAGGCCCGCGGGCTGATCGGCAGCGAGGAGACGCAGGCGCTTCCGGGCGAACTCAACGCCACGGTCACCGCGCTGCGCGAGATCGTCGAGGAGCTGCGCGAGGCAGGCACCGCCGAGAAGCTGGCCGCCGCGCTCGACGGCGCCACCGCCGCCACCGACAGCGTCAGCAGCGTCGCCACCGAGATCACCTCCGCCACCGAGGAGGTGCCGGCCCTGATCGCCGACCTGCGCGATCTGGTGGCCAAGGCCAACGCCCTGCAACTCGAAGCCTTCGTCGACCGCGCCACCGCGCTGGCCGACAGCGCCGACCGGCTGATCGCCAGCGATGCGACGCAGGCGCTGCCGGGCGAGATCAACGCCACCGTCGCCGAGCTGCGCGGCGTGGCCGAGGATCTGCGCGCCGCCGACGCCATCGGCCGTCTCGTGAGCACGCTCGAAAGCGCCTCCGCCGCCGCCGACACGGTGACCGGCGTGGCGCAGGATCTCTCCGGGGCGACCGCGGAGGTGCCGGCGCTGGTCGAGGACCTGCGCAACCTCGTCGAGACCGCCAACGACCTGCCGCTCGAGGCCTTCGTCGAGCGCGCCACCAGCCTCGTCGAGAGCGCCGACCGCCTGATCGACAGCGATCAGACCCGGGCACTGCCCGGCGCGCTGACGCGGATGCTCGACGAGGCGCGCTCGGCGCTCGAGGAGCTGCGCGCGGGCGGGGTGGTCGAGAACACCAACGCCACGCTGGCCTCGGCCCGCGACGCTGCGGCGGCCATCGAGGAGGCGGCGGAAAGCCTGCCGAGCCTCTCGGCCCGGATCCAGAGCATGGTCGGCGAGGCCGAGCTGGCGCTTCAGGGCTATGGCGAGAACTCGCGCTTCAACCGCGAGACGCTCTCGGCCCTGCGCGAGGTCCAGGCCGCCGCCGAGGCGCTCAACAAGCTCGCACGCTCCATCGAGCGCAACCCCAACTCCCTCCTGTTTGGACGTTAAGCCCATGTACCTGCGCATTCTTCCTCTCGCCCTGATGCTCGCCGCCTGTTCCGGTGCCGAGCCGCAATTCCTCATCGACACGCCGGCACAGGTGGGCAGCGCGCGGCTGAGGGTGGCCACTCTGGAGGTGCGGCAGGTCTCTCTGCCGGCCTATGCTGCGGCCTCCGAGATCCTGCTGGAAGACGAGGACGGCGCGCTCACCCAGGTCGACAACGCGCTCTGGGCCGACGAACCGGCGCGGGCGGTGACGCTGGCCGTTGCCGAGCAGATCGGCGCGGCCTCCTCGGCCACCGTGGCCCCCGAGCCCTGGCCGCTGGCCGATGACGCCCAGGCGGCGGTGCAGGTGACGGTCTCGCGCCTCGTGGCGCGCAATGACGGCACGCTGCGCCTCACCGGACAATACGCGCTCTCCTCCTATGACAAGGTGATCCGCGAGCGCATCCAGAGCTTCGACATCACCGTGCCGATGGTCGGCACGGGCCCGCAGGCCATCGCGCAGGCCACCGGCGCCGCCATCAGCCAGCTTTCGGGACAGATCACCCAGAGCCTGCGCTGAGGCGCGGGGCCTCCGCAGACAGGAGCGGCGTCGGGCAAACAGCCCGGCGCCGTTTTTCATTGAGGGGGAAGGATCAGCTGCGGCTGTCGGGCAGCGAGATATTGGCGACCTGCTCGGCGATCGGATCGGTGGAGAGCGGGTGGCGCTCCTCGTCGTAATCGCGGGTATCGAGCATCGGCTCCCAGCGGCCGCGGCGATAGACCTCGAGCGAGTCGAACTGCGCCTTGTAGCCCATCTTGGGGCTGCCGGGCACCCAGTAGCCGAGGTAGACGTAAGGAAGCCCGGCCTCGCGTGCGATTTCGACATGGTCGAGGATCATCCACGTGCCGAGGCTCTGGCGCGCCAGCTCGGGCTCGTAGAACGAGTAGACCATCGACACCCCGTCATCGAGCACATCCGTCAGGCACACCGCCTTCAGGTCGCCGCTGGCGATGTCGCTATACTCGACCACGCGCGAGCGGATCGGGGTTTCCTCGATCATCGCGGCGAACTCGAAGATGTCCATGTCCGCCATGCCGCCGTCGGCGTGGCGGGTGTCGAGATAGCGGCGGAACAGCGAGAACTGCTCTTCCGTGGCCCAGGGGCTCGAGGCGCGCCGCGCCAGGTTGGCGTTGCGCTTGAGCGCCCGGCGCTGGCTCTTCGAGGGCGAAAAGCGGCGCACGTCGATGCGGGCGGAAAGACAGGCCGAGCAATCCGAGCAGGACGGTCGGTAGAGCACGTTCTGCGAGCGCCGGAAGCCCTGCTTCGACAGGCTGTCATTGAGCTTCTCGGCACTGTCTCCCTGCAGCGCGGTGAACAGCTTCCGCTCCATCCGGCCCGGCAGATACGGGCAGGGCTGGGGGGCCGTCACATAGAATTGCGGCGCGAGGGGCAGGGAGTGGCGCATGAAGGTCCTGTCTGGAGATCCTCGAAAAACCTAGCAACGAATTCTCGACCCGCCAAGCCCCCGAAAAAGGTGGGTCGCGGGGCTTTGATCTCGCCTGGCTCCGGGGCGAACGCGGGGCGCGACGGTCGGTCCCGCGCGGGAAGGCGCCGCAACGCAAGACGCCCGGCGGAGACCGCCGGGCGCTTCGGAAGGGACAGGGGCAGGCGCTTGTTGAGCGCAGCTCCTTATGCCCGCTTGTTGAGCGCGACCGTCCCCAGGACCATGTCGGTCAGGCCCTGGCCACGCTCGGTGGCAAACATGCAAACGATCGAGATCAGCTGCAGCGGCGCGATGGAGACCGAGACGGCATAGCCCAGCGTGTGCAGCAGCGCCTGCATGAAATCGAGCCGCTGGCCGCGCCAGTCGCGGAACTCGATCGCCATCATGCGCATGCCCCAGGTCGCGGAGCCGCCGGCGATGGTCAGCACGCGGTAGGCAAAGCTCACCACCATCCAGAGCGCGAAGAACACGAAGGCGCCGAGGAAGGCGGTGAAGACCAGCGCCAGCAGCACGAAGAAGGCGACGATGATCGTGTCGATGACCCAGGCGAGGCCGCGCTTGATCGCGACACTGTCGTAGAACGCGCTCTGGCGCACCGGGTCGGGCAGCTGGGAATAGGGGGCGTCGGTATACATCTGGGTCACGGATCGGGTCTCTGGAACTGTCTCTCTGGTATGATGTCAGACCTTGGCCCCGTGATGGGGCGGGTCTCTCGGCGGATGGCAGACCATACTCCCGTTGCTCGGGGACGGCCTTGGGAAACGATAGACCATGGCCCCGCTGCGGGGGACGGCCTTGGGGAACGATAGACCATGGCCCCAACTCGGGGCCATGGGGGAGGCGCTTACGCGTCCTCTTTGCGGTCTTCGTCTTCCACCTCGCGGGCGGTGCGGCTGCGCTCGTCCATGAACTGGTCGAACTCGGCCTTGTCGCGGGCCTCGCGCAGGCGCTGCAGGAACTCCTCGAAGTTCTTCTGCTCGTCCTCGAGCCGGCGCAGCGTGTCCATCTTGTAGGCATCGAAGGCGGCGTTGCCCGAGGGGCGCATGGCGTTGAAGCCCTGACGGTAGGCGTTGGTGCTGCTGTTGCTGCGGTGACGGCAGGATTTTCCAAACATGCGTTTGCTCCAGATCATGTAGGCAAGAAGGGCGAGGCCGATGGGCCAGAAGAAGATGAAGCCAAGTACCATGGCCACGATCCAGGCGGGTCTGCCGCGCTCGTCGAGCCAGGCCTCGGCGCGTTTCAGCCAGCCGGGATTGGCGGGGCGGGCTTGATACTGCGCTGCGGCGTTCATGTGCGGTGTCCTTTGTCTCTCGTTACGGAATGTGAATGTCTTTCACATTACATCAGATCGGGATTGTGACCGGCGCTATCAAGGGGTGATGTGAAAGTTTTTAACATTTCCCGGAAAGGGTGAATAATCTCAGTGCCTTGCCTGCGTGAGTTTTGCAGGGCGCCGGGGGCGGGGCGGCGTATTCGCGCGCCCTGACGGCCGGTTTTGAGAGGGGAGAACGGCCTGTTCTGAGAGGGAAGAGCCGCTTTGCCCGCCCGTCACATCGGGATCGGGCGCTGCTCCTCGATCGCCTCCATGGCGAAATAGGAGGTCACCGTCTCGAGCTCGACCTCCTCGATCAGGCGCTTGTAGACCTCGTCATAGCTGGCCATGTCGCGGGTGATGATCTTGAGCAGGTAATCGTACTCGCCGCCGATGCGGAAGAAGTCGATCACGTCGGGGATCGAGGAGACATGGGTGCGGAAGCGCTTGAGCCAGCTCGCCGAGTGGTGCCGCGTCTTGATCATCACGAAAACCACCAGCCCAGCGCCGAGCTGGTTGCGGTCGAGAACCACGGTGTGGTTGCGGATGACGCCTGCGGCATCGAGCGCCTTGAGCCGCCGCCAACAGGCGTTTTGCGACAGGCCGACTCGTTCGCTGAGCGCGCGCTGCGACTGCGAGGCATCACGCTGGAGCTCTTCTAGGATGCGGTAGTCAAGATGATCGAGTTTAAGGTCCATTCGTCGTTCATATGATAGAATATTGGCGTTTGGAAGGTGTAAATATGTGAAGAATTTTCCGTTATGCGTGACATGCTTTGCATCAACGCCTCACGAAACGATACGGATCCTTCATGTCCCCCCTCGACGATTTCGCCCGCTCGCTCAAACGCCCGGACCTGGCCAGTTGGCTGCGTGGCGGCCTGATCGGAGACGGCGTGGAGATCGACGGCCCTTATGGTCCCAAGCCCTTGATCTACGCTGATTATGTCGCCTCCGGGCGGGCGCTGGCGCAGGTCGAGGATTTCATCCGCGACCGGGTGCTGCCCTATTACGCCAACAGCCATACGCAGGCCTCGTTCTGCGGCGCCTTCACCACGCAGCTGCGCGAGGCCGCCCGGGCCGAGATCGCCCGCATCACCGGCGCGGGCGAGGATATGAGCGTGGTGTTTACCGGCTCCGGCAGCACCGCCGGGATCAACCGGCTGGTGGGCCTGCTCGACATTCCCGGCCTTCTGGCCACGGGCGGCCGCGCCGTGGTTCTGATCGGACCGTATGAGCACCATTCCAACCTGCTGCCGTGGCGCGAGAGCGGCGCCGAAGTGATCGAGATCCCGGAAGCGCCGCAGGGTGGTCCCGACATGGGCGCGCTCACCGCCGCGCTGCTGGAGGCGCATGGCGCCGAGCTGATCGTCGGCAGCTTTTCGGCGGTGTCCAACGTCACCGGCATCCTCACCGACACCGACGCGGTCACCCGCACGCTGAAGGCGCACGGCGCGCTGGCGTTCTGGGATTTCGGTGCCGGCGGGCCGTATGTCCGCATGGACATGGCGGCCGGGAGCGATGCCGAGAAAGACGCCATCGTGTTCTCGACGCACAAGTTTCCGGGCGGCCCCGGCGGCTCCGGCGTGCTGGTGCT
This sequence comes from Salipiger bermudensis, assembly GCF_019801965.1. Lineage (GTDB taxonomy): Bacteria > Pseudomonadota > Alphaproteobacteria > Rhodobacterales > Rhodobacteraceae > Salipiger > Salipiger bermudensis_A. The sequence continues at coordinate 65,997 of NZ_JAHVIA010000005.1, read as the reverse complement.
GCGCGGTGCGGTGGCCCGGCGCGAAACCCCGACGCTGCCCGGAGGCGGCACGGTGAGTTTCGTGTCCCCTTGGGGACACCGCTATTCTGGCAGCCTCTCGAGCCGCGAAGAGGGCGGCACGCCCAACGTGGTGGGTGATATCCGCGCCGCTCTGGCACTGATGGTCAAGGAGGCGCTCGGGCAGGACTGGCTTGACCAGCGCCAAGCCTGGTTGCGCGCCCGCGCCGAGGCGGTCTGGCGCAAGAACCCGCAGATCGAGCTCCTCGGTCTCGACGGGCCGGCGGCGCTGCCGATCTTCTCCTTCCGCATCCGCGACGGGCAAGGCGGGCTGGTGCATCACCAGTTCTTCACCCGCCTCCTGAGCGACGTCTACGGCATCCAGGCCCGCGGCGGCTGCGCCTGCGCCGGCTCCTACGCGCATCGGCTGCTGCGGCTCTCGGAGGGCGAATCGGAGGCCATGTTCGCCGCCATCGACCGCGGCGAGGAACTCGCCAAGCCCGGCTGGGTGCGGCTCAATTTCTCGGCGCTGATGAGCGATGACAAAGCTGCTATGATCGTGGAGGCGGTGGACATTCTGGCGCGGAAAGCGTCAGAATACCTGCCACAATATCGTGCGGACGAAACAACCGCCCGCTTTGCCCCCGTTCTCGAAACACCGGAGAGCCTCGCCTCGTGACCAGCCCGCTTGCCAACCGATCCTTCCGCACGCTGTTCGCGGCGCAGGTCTGTTCGCTGCTGGCGGTGGGGCTGCTGACCGTGGCGCTGTCGCTGGCGGCCTACCGCATCGGCGGGCTTGACGCGGGCGGCAAGATCCTCGGGCTGCTCTTGGCGCTGAAGATGGTGGCCTATGTCGGGCTCGCGCCCTTCGCCGAGAGCGTGCTGGCGCATCTGCCGCGCAAGCGGGCGATGGTGCTGCTGGATTTCGGCCGCATGCTGCTGCTTTTGCCGATGTTCTTCGTCACCCAGACCTGGGAGATCGCGGCGCTGGCCTTCGTCTTCTTCGTGCTGGCCTCGGGCTTCACGCCGCTGTTCCAGTCGGTGATCCCCGACGTGCTGCCCGAGGAAGAGAGCTATACCAAGGCGCTGGCCTGGTCGCGCATCGCCTACACGCTGGAATCGGTGCTGAGCCCGGTGATCGCCGCCGTCGTGCTGAAGATCGTCGCCCCGGAGGCGCTGTTTCTCTGCGCCGCGCTGGCCTTCGTGGGCTCCGTGGGCTTTCTGCTCGCAACCGCCTTTCCCGAGCGCGGACACGTCACCCGCAAGGGGCCGTTCCTGCAGCGCGCCTTCCGGGGCATGAAGATCTACGCCCGCACGCCGCGGCTGCGCGGGCTGTTCCTGCTGAACCTCGCGCTGTCGCTGGTGATGGCCTGGGTGCTGGTCAACACCGTGGTCTATGCCGGCGCGCGGCTTGGCGATGCCGACGGGCTCTACCCGGTGCTGATGGCGGGCTACGGGCTCGGGGCGGCGCTTGGCGCGATCACCGTGCCGCGCCTGCTGCGCCGCATTGAAGAGCGCAGCGCCATGCTGGCGGGCGTGCTCGCCTTCGCGGCGCTGGCGGCGGGCTTCGCGCTGCTGCCGCAGCCGCCGCTGGCGCTGCTTCTGCCGATCTGGGCGGGCTTCGGGCTGGCCTCGTCGCTGGTGCTGACGCCTGGCGGGCTGGTCATCACGCGCTCCGCCGCCCGCGAAGACCGCGCCGCGGTCTTTGCCGCGCAGTTCTCGCTCAGCCATGCCGGCTGGCTCATCGCCTATCCGCTGGCGGGCTGGCTCGCCAGCGTCGCCGGGCTCGAGCACGCGCTGCTCGTGCTGGCGCTGCTGGGGGCCGTGGTGGCGCTCGTCGCGACCCGCGTCTGGCCGGCGCATGACCCGCTCGAGCGGACCCACAGCCATCCCGAGCTTCCCGCAGATCACCCGCATCTGCGCTCTCACCCGGGCCAGGGGAACGGCCACGCGCATGCCCACGCCTACTACATCGACGATCTGCATCCGAATTGGGCCGAAACGCCGAATTGATGCTGAACCGAAACACCTTTTTCTACTAGGATGATTCGTATGCAAACGAATGACCGCTCTCCGATCGACGCTCAGGGCCTGGATGTGCTGGAAGCCCGTCTCCGCGAGGATCTCGAATTCCTGTGTTACCCCGGCAAGGACTGGGTGCCGGCGCAGGAGGGCGTGAGCGATGTCGTGATCATCGGCGGCGGCATGTGCGGCATGGTGGCCTGGCTCGGCCTGACCACCGGCGGCGTGCAGAACATCCGCGTGCTCGACCGCAACCCGGCGGGGCTCGAGGGGCCGTGGCTCAACTATGCCCGCATGGAGACACTGCGCTCGCCCAAGACGCTGACCGGCCCGGCTTTCGGCCACGGCGCGCTGACCTTCCAGGCGTGGTATCGCGCCCAGCACGGCCGCGAGGCCTGGGAGGCGATGGACAAGATCCCGCGGCCGATGTGGATGGAGTACCTGCGCTGGTATCGCAAGGCACTGAACGTGCCGGTGGAAAACGGCGTCTCGGTCGACAAGGTCGAGCCCGAGGGCGATCTGCTGCGGCTCACCGTGTCGGGCGCGGCGGAGGGCACGATCCTGACCCGCAAGCTGGTCTTTGCCACGGGCCGTGACGGCACCGGCGGGCCCAACATCCCGGGCTTCATCAAGGATCTGCCGCGCCGCTTCTGGGCGCACAGCGCCGACGAGATCGATTTCGACGCCCTCAAGGGCAAGCGCGTGGCGGTGATCGGCGTTGGCGCGTCGGCGGTCGACAACGCCGCCGAGGCGCTCGAGCACGGCGCGGGCGAGGTCCGCCACCTGATCCGGCGCAAGGAGATGCCGACGATCAACAAGATGATGGGCATCGGCAGCTACGGCTTCACCGCCGGCTTCTCCGAACTGCCCGACGAATGGCGCTGGCGCTTCATGCAATACAGCTTCACCACCCAGACGCCGCCGCCGCATGGCTCGACCCTGCGGGTGAGCCGCCATCCGAACGCTTATTTCCACTTCGGCAAGGCCACCACCCGCATCGAGGAGCGCGGCGACGAGGTCGAGGTGATGTTTGCCGACGGCACCTCCTACGTTGCCGACTTCGTCATCCTCGGCACCGGCTTCACCATCGACCCGATGGCGCGCACCGAGTTTGGCGAGGTGGCGGGCAAGATCCTGCTCTGGGAAGACGTCTACACCCCGCCCGAGGACGAGAAGCAGGCCGATCTCGGCCGCTTCCCCTATCTCAACCCCGATTTCACCTTCCGCGAGAAGGTGCCGGGCGAGGTGCCGTGGCTCAGCAAGGTCTATTGCTTCAACTACGGGGCCTCCGCCAGCCTCGGCAAGGTGAGCGGCGACATCCCCGGCGTCTCGGAGGGCGCGGCCTGGCTGGCCAAGGCCATGGCGGCCACGCTCTATGCCGAGGATCTGGAAACCCACTGGCAGGCGATGCTGGACTATGAAACGCCTGAGCTCGACGGCAGCGAATGGCAGCCGAGCGAACTGACACCGGCAAAGGAAGGGCAGGTGGCATGACCATCTTCGACACCACGACACTGAGCGCCGCGGGCATCACCGCGGGCAGCGCCCCGGGCGCTGCGGCAGAGACCCGCGCCAACATCATCGAGGCCACGCAGGCCGCCGAGGACGCCGTCCTGACGCCGAAGGATGCGGGCGCTTTCCCGCACGCGCTGCGCGCGGCGCTGGCGGCGCGGATCGCCAACGAGGCGGGCGAGAACGATCTCGCCGAGCGCTACCTCGCGGGCGCGGGCGACATGGCCGGTCTGGCCGATCCCTCGCAGGACGGCGAGGAAGAGGGTCTCGCGCATGTGGTGGCCTTCGCCGACAAGGCGGCGAACCACACCCGTGATATCCTCGCCGAAGACATCTCCAAGCTGCAGGCCGCGGGCGTCGATGACGCCGATATCGTGCGCCTCTGCGAGCTGGTGGCCTTCGTGGCCTACCAGCTGCGCGTGGTCGCCGGGCTGCGCCTGATGAAAGGGGCCGCCGCATGAGCCGCATCGTTCACAAGTTCACCCGCACCGTCCCGCAATGGCAGCCGCGCGTGACGCCGGTCGACCTGCAGGAGGCCACCGAGGAGCAGCTCGACGCGCTCTCGGTGACGCCGTCGAACACCAAGGTCTCGGCCTATGTGCTGACGCTGGCGCATGACGTGGAGAGCCTCAAGGTGCGCTCGCCGCTGTTCAACGCGATCATGTACGACCCGGGCGGCATGTCGCGCGCCGAGCGTGAGCTCGGGGCGATCGGCGCCAGCATGGTCAACCGCTGCATCTATTGCGCCGCCGTCCATGCCGACCGTCACGCCAAGCTCGAGAAGGACACGAGCGTTACCGACGAGCTTTTCGCGAAGGGTGAGAAGGCGGATCTAAGCCCACGCAATCGCGCGATTTTCGACTTCGCGCGCAAGCTCTCGGAAAGCCCGGTCGCGGCCGATGAGGCCGACATGGCCACGCTGCGCGAGGCCGGCCTCAACGACGAGGAGATCCTCGACCTGATCCTGTCGACCGCGCTCTTCGGCTGGGCCAACCGGCTGATGCACGTGCTGGGCGATCCGGTGCGCGAGGAGGTGCCGGCATGAGCTCCAAGGTCGGGATCGCCGGCGCCGGCTCCATCGCCTTCGGCAGCGCCGCGCTGCTGCACCAGAACGGCCACGAGCCGATGCTGTGGTCGCCCTCGGGCGCGTCCACCAAGGCGCTCGAGGACGGCCCGCTCGAGGCCAGCGGGGCCGTCGAGACGGTGTTTGCCCCGCGCATCGCCGGATCGGCGCAGGAGCTGGCAGAGCAGAACGACGCCATCCTGATCGCGCTGCCGGGTTATGGCCACAAGGCTGTGTTCGACGCGCTGGCGCCGCATATCCGCGATGGTCAGCACGTCATCATCAGCAGCCACGCCTCGCTGGGCGCGGTCTACCTGATGCAGAAACTCGCCGAGCGCGGCGTTGATGCGGCGATCACCGCCTGGGGCACCACCGTGGTGACCGGGCGGCGCGGCGAGGGGGCGAGCGTCAAGGTCAACACCGTCCGCAAGAAGGTCGATCTCTGCACCGTGCCCGAGACCCGTTCGGATTGCGCGCTGGCGGTCTGCACCCGGCTCTTCGGCGATGTCTTCGTGCCGCGCGACGGGCTGCTGGCGATCTCGCTATCGAACCTCAACCCGCAGAACCACTTGGGCATCGCGCTTGGCAACATCACCCGCATGGAGCGCGGCGAGAGCTGGAGCCAGGGCCAGAATGTCACGCCCAAGGTGGGCGCGCTGCTCGAGGCGCTGGATGCCGAGCGGCTCGAGATCGTGGCGGCGCTGGGGCTGCAGACCAAGACCATCTTCGAGCATTTCAGCCAGAGCTTCCACGTGCCGATCTCGACGATCTCGGAGATGAACCAGCAGATGCACGCGCAGGGCAATGGCGGCACCGGGCCTGCGACGGCCGACAGCCGCTATGTCACCGAAGACGTGCCCTACGGCCTGCAGCTCACGGCCGTTCTGGGCCGGCTGGTGGGCAAACCCGCCGAGCTGCACGAGGCGGGGATCAAGATCTTCTCGGCCATGTATGGCCGCGATTTCGCCGCCGAGAACGAATTGCTCAACGCGCTGGAGCTTGACGGCTACAGCCTCGACGATCTGCGGCAGGCCGCCCGTACCGGCCTTCTGCGGAAGACGCCGGAACCGGCGTCCTGACCATAAAAACGATACGGATACCAACCCTCAGGGAGACGACCATGACAAAGCTCATTCTCAACCGCCGGAAATTCCTCAACACCGCGGCCATGACCGGCGCCGCGCTTGCCAGCCCCGCCTACCTGCGCCGTGCCCACGCGCAGGGCGGCGAGGTCAACATCTGGACCTATAACGATTTCGTCCCGGAAGCGTTCAAGGAGCAGTTCGAGGCCGAGACCGGCATCAAGGTCAACGTCCGCCTCGTCGACGACCAGGGCAAGCAGTTCAACCTGCTGGCTGCCGAGGCGCCGAACCCGTCTGTGGACATCATGACCGTGGCCGGCCACCGCTTCCTGCAGTTCATCGACAGCGACCTGCTTGCGCCGCTCGACACCGACCGTCTGAGCAACTGGGGCAACATCAACCCGACCTTCTCGGAATCCGACTGGTCGACGATCAACGGCGAGAAGTGGGGCGCCCCGATCCTGTCGGGCATGGAGGTTCTGGCCTACAACACCGACTACGTCTCGCCGGAAGAGGCCGAGACCTGGGACACGCTCTTCAGCGAGAAATACTCGGGCCAGACCGCCTATATCATCCAGGACATGATGTCGATCATCATGCTGAAGATGGGCTATGACGGCAACATGGTCGCCTACATGGACGACCCCGAGAAGGCCGCGGCGATCGTCGAGGAAGCCAAGCAGTTCCTGATTGAGAAGAAGCCGCTGGTGCGCAAGTACTATGACGGCGGCGCCGAGTTCCAGCAGATGATGGTCAACCAGGACATCGTCATCGGCCATTCGTGGAACGGCCCGGCGGCGGCCCTGATCAATGACGGCTTCCCGCTTGGCATGTCGATCCCGAAGGAAGGCTCCTACGGCTTCGTCTACACCTACAACATCGCCAAGAACTGCCCGAACCCGGACAACGCCTACACCTTCCTCAACGCGATCCTCGCGTCGCCCGAGATCGGTGCCGCGATGACCAAGGCCTCGGGCTTCATCTCGACCTACAAGGACGCGTCGAACTACCTGACCGACCTCGAGAAGAAATCGACCTCCTTCCCGGACGAGCAGCTCGCCAATCTGCAGTTCTTCCGCGCCGAGGCGAACGAGATGAAATACGGCCTCGTCGATCCGGCCGTGGAAGCCATCAAGGCCGCGTAAACGCGCGCCGCGCCTGATTGCCCGTCCGCCGCGCCAGAGCGCCCGGCGGGCGGGCCCCTCACACGACCCGCCGTCGTTCCTCTCGAAAGGAAGACCCAATGACCTATGACGCATCCGCGCGCGAAGAACGCGGGGCCGTCGCGGAGAGCGCCTCCGACCGCACCTTCTGGGGACGCCTGTCGAGCTGGGCGCCGTACCAGTGGCTTGCAACCTTCGCCACCGCCTCGCCGCGCCGCCAGTTCCTCATCCTCGCCGTGTTCCCGATCCTGTGGGTGCTGACCCAGCACCTCGGGCCGATGCTGCAGATGCTGCGCGTGTCGCTGACCGATGCCTACCCGGTCGCGCCCGGCGTCGAGCAGCATTTCACCTTCGACAACTACCTCAGCTTCTTCGGCGACAGCATCTTCTGGATGCCGTTCTTCCGGACGCTGATCTTTGCCGGGGTATTTACCTTCTGCACCCTGATCATCACCTACCCGGTGGCCTATTTCCTGGCCCGCCACGTCAGCCCGAAGAACCGGATGCTGCTGCTCCTGCTGCTGCTGATCCCGTTCTGGGTCGGCGAGATCGTGCGGACCTATGCCATCATGATCCTGCTCGGCAATACCGGCGCGGTGAACATGGTGCTGCGTTTCTTCGGCCTGATCGACCGGCCGATCCCGTTCATGTACACGAGCTTTTCCATGGGGGTGGGCATCGTCTACCTGACCGCCCTCTACATGCTGCTGCCGCTCTACTCGGCGCTCGAGAAGCTGCCCAAGTCGATGAACGAGGCCGCCGCCGATCTCGGCGCGGGCGCCTGGACGCGGTTCCGCCGCATCACCCTGCCGATGACCCTCGAGGGGATCTCTTCGGGCTGCACGCTCGTGTTCCTGATTTCGACCGGCTTTTACGCCACCCCGGTGCTGCTGGGCGGGCCCTCGACCACCGTCTTTGCCGAGACCATCGCGGGCTTCTTCCACGTCGCCGGTGACCAGTGGCCCACGGGCGCGGCCTTCGCCGTCATCATGTTCCTCGCGGCGCTGCTCATCACCGCCGCGTTCCAGCGGCTGATGAACGCCCTGCGCAAGGGAGACACCAAATGACCCGTCACAACCGCATCCTGCTCTCCTGCGTCTACTGGGCCTTCGTGGCCTATGTCTTCGTGCCGCTGATCCTGATGGTGATGATGGGCTTCAAGGACAGCAAGTTCATCGGCTTCCCGATCAAGTCCTGGACGCTCGACTGGTACACTGGCGTCTTCGCCGACACCGAGACGCTCGCCGCCTTCGGCTACTCGGTCGCCATCGCGGTGCTCTCGACGGTGATCTCGGTGATCGTCGGGACCTGGATCGCGGTGCTGCTCGAGGGGCGCAAGTTCTGGGGCCGGGCGGTGATCTTCGGGATGACCGTGCTGCCGGCGCTGATCCCGGGCATCATCTCGGCCATCGCCTTCCGGATCTATGCCCGCTATCTCGGCATCGAGCCGGGCATGGGCGCCATCGTCTGGAGCCACGCGGTGCACAACGTGCCCTTCGTGGTGCTGGTGGTGATGGCGCGGCTCTCGACCCTGCCGAAGAGCCAGATCGAGGCCGCCCGCGACCTCGGCGCCGACCCGCTGATCGCCTTCCTGCGCATCACCTTCCCCTATCTCGTGCCGGCCATCATGGGCGCGAGCATCTTCTGCCTTCTTCTCAGCTTCGACGATTTCGTGCGCTCGTTCTTCCTCGGCGGCTACGAGCCGACCCTGCCGGTGCTGATCTTCGCCAAGCTGAAATCGGGCATGTCGCCCGAGATCAACGCCATCGCGACCGTGGCGCTTGTCCTGACCGCCGTGATCGGCGTCTGGGCCGAGCGTTTCACCCGCCGCATGAACAAGGATAGCTGAGCCATGTCTTCTGATCCTCTCGTCCGCCTCGAAGGCGTGACCAAGCGCTTCGGCGACACCGTGGCGCTCGACAACCTGACGCTCGACATCGCGCAGGGTGAGTTCGTCACCTTCCTCGGCCCGTCGGGCTGCGGCAAGTCCACCACGCTGCGCATCCTGGGCGGCTTCGAGCAGCCCTCGAGCGGCCGCGTGCTGCTGCGCGGCGACGACGTGACCAAGCGTCCGCCGGAGAAGCGCAACGTCAACATGGTGTTTCAGGACTACGCGCTGTTCCCGCACATGACAGTGCGCCAGAACATCGGCTTCGGGCTCGAGCTCAAGGGCATGGGCAAGTCCGAGATCGCCAGGCGGCAGGACGAGATCATGTCCTTCCTCGAGCTCACCGCCTATGGCGACCGCTACCCGGCGCAACTCTCGGGTGGCCAGAGGCAGCGCGTGGCGCTGGCCCGCGCGCTGGCGCCAGACCCGGCGCTCCTGCTGCTCGACGAGCCGCTGGGCGCGCTCGACGCCAAGCTGCGCGGTCAGGTGCAGCAGGAGCTGAAATCGATTCAGCGCCGCACCAACAAGACCTTCTTCTTCGTCACCCACGACCAGGAAGAGGCGCTGACCATGTCGGACCGCATCGTTGTCATGAACAAGGGCAAGGTCGAGCAGGACGGCACGCCGGAAGAGCTCTATTTCCACCCGGCCTCGCGCTTCGTGGCCGAGTTCATCGGCGAGACCAACCTGCTCACCGGCGAGCTGCGCGGCACCGACGGCAACGCGGTGGTGATGGACTGGTTCGGCACGACGCTCCGCGGCCACGCCCCGGGTGGCGTGCCGCAGGCTGGCGAGTCGATCACCGCCTCGGTGCGGCTCGAGCGGCTGGGCTTCCACGCCGAGCGCCCGGCGACCGCCAACGCGGTGCAGGGCAGGGTGGTCGGCAAGACCTTCCTCGGCAGCCGCATGGCGCTCGACCTGATGGTCGAGGAGGCCAATGGCGCCACGCTCAAGGCCTATGTCGACGCCGATACCGGCCAGTCGGTGGGCGAGGCCCCGGTCTGGATCGGCTGGGACGAGAGCAGCATGGCGGTGCTGCGCGACTGAGTGCGGGGCGCAGGTTGGGAGACTGGAAAGGCGGGCCGTGTGGTCCGCCTTTTTCTTGTGAAGCCGAGGGTGGCCGTCGCGCCCATCGCCGGCGCGCGGGATGGCGATCTGCGTGGAGAACCTCTCGATTTATCCGAGCCAGATCCGAAAGACCTCGACAGGTCGCGCAGGTGTCACCAAATCGCCAGCCCGTCGGGGCGGGCCGGCGATGGGCGCGGCGGCTTGCTGCCTTGATTCCGCGCCGCGTGCATGGATCGAACGCTACGAGGATCGTCAAAAAAGCAAAAGCGGACCCGAGGGTCCGCTTCTCCATCTCTCTGTCGAGAAGGCCGGCTCAGCTGGCGCGGCGCTCGTCGAAGCTCAGCGCGATGAACTCGGGCATGTGATCGCCCATGCCCACCACGTTGTTGTCGGACTTGGAGCCACGGCCACGGCCGCGATCCGAACGGCCACGGTCGGAGCGACCCTTGTTGCCGTCGTTCTTGTCCGATGCGCTCTTTTCGGAGCTGACCTTTTCCGATTCAGCTTTTTCGGGCGCGGCCGTCTCGACCGGAGCCTCGGTCGCGGGGGCCTCTGCCACGGCGGTCTCGGCCGGTGCGGCGCTCTTGTCGGACTTGCGCGAGCGCGAGCGGGTGCGCTTCGGCTTGGCCTCGGTCTTCTCTTCGTCGGCCGCGGCGTCGGACGCCTCGGGCGCCTTCACGCCCGGCAGCTCGACGCGCGGGATCTCCTTCTGGATGAGCTTTTCCACATCCTCGAAGTTCTTCTCGTCGCGCGGGACCACGATGGTGAAGGCCTTGCCCTCGCGCCCGGCACGACCGGTGCGGCCGATGCGGTGCACGTAATCCTCGGCATGGCCGGGGACGTCGAAGTTGAACACGTGGCTGACGCTCGGCACGTCGAGGCCGCGGGCCGCCACGTCGGAGGCGATCAGCAGCCGGATCGAGCCGTCGCGGAAGCCGTCGAGGGTGCGCATGCGCTGCGACTGGTCGAGGTCACCGTGGATCGGCTCGGCGTTGTAGCCGTATTTCTTCAGCGACTTGGCGACGATGTCGACATCGACCTTGCGGTTGCAGAAGACGATGGCGTTGGTGCACTTCTCACCCTCGCGGTCGATCAGCGTGCGCAGAACCTTGCGCTTCTCGCTGCCCTCGCGGTCTCGGCGCGACGCCTTGAAGAACACGGCACCCTGCTCGATGGTCTCGGACGCGGTGGCCTGACGGGCCACCTCGATGCGCTCGGGGTTCGACAGGAAGGTGTTGGTGATGCGCTCGATCTCGGGGGCCATGGTGGCCGAGAAGAACAGCGTCTGGCGGGTGAAGGGCGTGAGCGAGAAGATGCGCTCGATATCCGGGATGAAGCCCATGTCGAGCATCCGGTCGGCCTCGTCCACCACCATGACTTTCACGTCGGTGAGGATCAGCTTGCCGCGCTCGAAATGGTCGAGCAGGCGGCCGGGGGTGGCGATCAGCACGTCGACGCCCTTGTCGATGAGCTGTTCCTGTTCCTTGAAGCTCACGCCGCCGATCAGCAGCGCCTTGGTGAGCTTCACGTATTTGGCGTAGGTGTCGAAGTTCTCGGCGACCTGGGCGGCCAGTTCGCGCGTCGGGCAGAGCACGAGGCTGCGCGGCATTCGGGCGCGGGCGCGGCCCCGGGCCAGCGCGGTGATCATCGGCAGCGTGAAGCTGGCGGTCTTGCCGGTGCCGGTCTGGGCGATGCCGAGAACGTCCTTGCCCTCGAGAGCGTGGGGGATGGCGCCCGCCTGGATCGGCGTCGGCGTCTCGTAGCCCGCTTCTTCGATGGCCTTGAGAACCTTGGGGTTCAGGTTGAGATCAGAAAACTTTGTCATGCGTGTCCGTTTTGGGGTGCGGACACTGAGACTTGGCCCGCGCGTATGGTCCTGGATCGGGCCCGTCTGGCCCCATGCGTGATGGCGAATGCGATCCCGATGTGGCGCCTTTTACCGGAATCAGCGGGGAAACGTCAATCAGCGTGCCATTTCAGAGGGAAAATCGTGGGCTGAAGGGGACAGTCGCCCGTGGGTTGTTCGGAAAACTGGGACAGTTGCGCCCGACTGGCCGCATCCGCCGCGGCCCTGCGGCTCATATGCCGGGGAAATGCCGCTGGCGCAGGGCGGCGAGTTCCATGCGGTGGCGGCGCAGCAGGCCGCGCTGCGAGAGCTGCTCGAGCAGGGCGGGCCGGGCGGTGCAGACCTCGTCGTAGAACAACCGCAGCGCATCCTCGCCGCCCGCGTCTTCGATCATCGCGAAGAGCGTATGGAGGTTGACCGCGCCTTCGCCGCGGGTCTGCGGCTTGAGCTCGGCGCGGTAGGAGCCCTGCGCCAGGCGGAAGCGGTAGAGGCGCAGGAAATGCTGCCAGTCGGCGGCGTGGAAATGGCCGAGCTCGAGGCTGGTCAGCTCGACCTGGCCGGGATTGGTCTGGCCGTCGAGCTCGACATTGTGGATGCGGATCTTGAGGCCCTTGGTGCCGGCGCGGAAGAACAGCTTGCCGGCGACATGGCTCAGGAATCCGCCCGAGAGATGCGCGCCCCAGGTGGGAAAGCAGGCTTCCGCCGCCTGCTGCCGTTGGGTCTGGTCTAGGGGGAAGGCCTTGAAGGCGGTCTCGTCGTCTGCGCCCAGCGGGGCCAGCGCCTCGACCGGGCGGACGCGGGCGCAGAGGCAGCTTTCGGGCAGGGCGGCGAGGGTCTCGGCGACCGGCCGGGAGGGCAGCAGGAACTCGTCGGTGTCGATATGGGCGAGCCAGTCGACCTCCGGCTTGCGGTTGTTGGCGTGGCGCGCGTTGGCGCCTTGCCGGACCTGATGCTTCTTCGGCCGCCCGTTGCGCTTGGCCCACCAGGCGTCATCGGTGCGGAAGACCCGGATCTTGGGGTGGGCGGCGAGCCTCTCCTCCGCCTCAGGCGAGTCGTCGTCGAGATAGAGATAGAGCCGGTGCGCGCCGAGCTCGATATGCCAGGCGGCGAAATCGAGGATCTCGGGAAGCGATGCGTTGGTGGTGGTGACCGTGCCCCAGCGGGTCATGGCAGCGGCCCGAAGACGCGGGCCACCGCCGCGTCGGGATCGAAGGCACGGGTCAGCAGCATGTCGTGGGCGGCGAGGCGGGCGCGCAGCCCGGGCGTATCGGCGCAGACCTCGTCGAACAGCATCCGGAGCCCGTCCGCGCCCTCTTCTTCCGCAAGGAAGGCGATCAGGTTGGCCTGGCCCATCTCGGACCGCTCCGAGCGCGCCCGGTAGGAGCCCTGGGTGCGCCGGAAGGCGAGGTGATCGCGGAAGTGATCCCAGCTCGGGGCGTGCAGGTGGGCGAGGTGGATGCCCTCGAGCTTGGCGCGGTTGCTGGCATCCTCGCCGCGGTATTTCAGCGTGTGGATGCCGAGCCGGGTCTCGGGGATGCCGGTGCGGGCGAAGACCTTGCCCGAGGTGTGGCTGAGGAAGCCGCCATAGAGATGCAGCCCGAAGGTCGGGTAGATCTCCTGCAGCACCGCCTTCTTGCGCCCGGCATGGTGATGGGTGCGCTTGAAGTGCTGCGGCCAGCCCTCATTGACTGCCAGCGCCTCGGCGGGGGCGACCCGGGCCAGCGCGTGGCCGCGCGAGACGGCGGCGAGGATCTCGCAGATCGGCTTGTCGGGGAGCAGGAATTCGTCGGCATCGATATGGCCGAGCCAGTCGAGGCTGCCGCCCGTTTCGCGCAGGGTGCGGGTGGCGTTGTGGGCCTGGCGCAGCTGGTGGGCTTCTGGCCGCTCCTTGCCGGTGTCCCGCCACCACGCCGCGTCGCAGCTTGTGACGTGGATCTTCGGGTGGCGGGAGAGGAAGGCGGCGGTCTCGGGCTCGGGGGCGTCGAGATAGATATGCAGCGCGTGGGCGCCGAGGGCGAGGTGATGCGCGGCGAAACGCGCGATGACGGGCAGCGGCGCGCGGATCGTCGAGACCAGCCCCCAGCGCAGGGTATCGGCCGTCAGCGTGGCCGCCGCGGCAGGGACGGGCGCCGGGTTGCCGGGGCGCTTGGCGGGCTCGGCGGCCTGCGTCTGACGGGCCTTGCGGCTGCGCATGGTCATCAGACGGCGAAACAGCGTCCGGTCGTCGTGGATCAGTAGATCAAGCAGGTGATGGGCGAGGGGCCGGATCACCGGGTCGGCCTCGGCCTCCATCCAGAGCCGCCCGATCATGTTGACGTCGAGCCCGCCATTGACGATCGAGTAGGCATCCATCTCGAGCGGCAGCCGGCCGCCGGCCTTGCGGTCGAGCGCGAAGGGGCGGTCGGCGGGCTGACCGGAATAGAGCCGCTCGGATTCGTAGAGCTTCATGGTGCCGAAGAGCACGGTCAGCGCCAGACCCACCGAGCGCTGGGTGGCGGTGAGGCCGTGATCGCCGAAGGTGGTGATGGCGGAGACCAGCCAGCGTTGGTCGAGATTTTCGAGCAGGTGCGCGCCCTGTTCGGCCCAGAGCCTGTGAAAGAGTTCGGGCAGGTGAGCGGGGAACTCGCGCTTGCGCAGGTGGGCAATGAGCAGCCCGTTGAGGAAGACCAGCTCGCTCTGGCCCTGCAACTCGCGGCGCAGGTCGAAGCGCTTGCGGTGATAGCTGGAGCGGAAGGGGCGATCCTCGGCGGGATCGTCCTCGGGGTTGCCGACGATCTGCAGGGCCAGCGGCGCGAGATCGAGATCGGCGGGCGGCGGGGCCTCGCCCTCGGCATAGGTGATTGCATCGCGCCGGCCCTCCATCTGGGTCAGCACGGCATCGATGCCGCCGGGCCATGTGGGGCGCCTGTCGCTGCCGCTCTCGGACGTGCTCTCGGGCTCGGCCCCGCTCGGGGCCGTGGTCTCGGCGTCGGTTTTGGCGTCGACCGGGGGCACGGCTTTGCTGTCTGCCCCGGTTGCGGCTCCGGGGGCTGTCCCGGTCTCGGTGTCGTCGCTGCGGTCGGTCCTGCTCATGGCGCGGAGAGTGGCGCGGGACGGCGCGCCACGCAATCGTGGCGGCGCGCTCTCCGGGCGGTTTACCGGCGGGTGTGGTGCGGGGGGGACGCGGGCGCTAGAGCCGCTCGTAATCGCCGAGCATGGCCGGGCAGCCGCGATGCGCGTTGGTGAGGCCGGCGCTCGCGCCGTTGTGGATCAGGTGCCAGGTTGGCTTGTAGCCCGGCGCCTGCGCCCGCGAGTAGGAGCAGCCGCCCGGGGTGACATAGGTCTGGCCCTGGTATTCATCGCCGGGATGCGGGTTGGCCGCGTCGGCGCGCAGGCTGCGATTGGTCGTGCTGGTGAACCAGGAGCCGGCCTCCGCGGCGGGCGGCAGCGCCATGAGCGGCAGGGCGAGCGCAAGGGAGAGGGCGAGGGGCGTCGAGCGGCGGGTCATGGGGGGGCCTCGTGTTGGGTGGGGGCCGGGCGAGGATCGGCGCAAGGCGTAAACGCGAGCTGTAGAATTACAATGCGAGGCACTTCCGGTCGCCGTTTCGCCGCGCTGCCGCAGCGGCGGGGCGCAGGCATGCGGCTGCGGGCTTGGCAAAGGCGGCGCTTTGGGGCAGAGCAGGGAGCATGAGCACCACCTCCTTCACCCTCCACGCCACCGACGGCAAGGCGCGCACCGGTGTGATCTCGACCCCGCGTGGCGAGATCCGCACCCCGGCCTTCATGCCGGTGGGCACCGCTGCCACCGTCAAGGCGATGCTGCCCGAGCAGGTCCGCTCCACCGGGGCCGACATCCTGCTGGGCAACACCTATCACCTGATGCTGCGGCCCACCGCCGAGCGCATCGCCAAGCTCGGCGGGCTGCACAAGTTCATGAACTGGGAGCGTCCGATCCTGACGGATTCGGGTGGCTTCCAGGTGATGAGCCTCGCCGATCTGCGCAAGCTCACCGAGGAGGGGGTCAGCTTCCGCAGCCATATCGACGGCTCCAAGCACATGCTCACCCCCGAGCGCTCGATGGAGATCCAGCGGCTGCTCGGCTCGGACATCGTCATGTGCTTTGACGAATGCCCGGCGCTACCCGCCGACCGCAAGCGGCTCGAGCAGAGCATGCGCCTGTCGATGCGCTGGGCCGAGCGCTCGCGGGAGGCCTTCGGCGACCGGCCCGGCCACATGCTCTTCGGCATCCAGCAGGGCGGGCTCGAGGCGGATCTGCGCCAGGAGAGCGCCGAGGCGCTGAAGGCGATCGGCTTCGACGGCTACGCCGTGGGCGGGCTCGCGGTGGGCGAGGGGCAGGAGGCGATGTTTGCCTGCCTCGACCATGCGCCCGAGCACCTGCCGGTCGACAAGCCGCGCTACCTGATGGGCGTGGGCAAGCCCGACGACATCGTCGGCGCCGTCAAGCGCGGCATCGACATGATGGATTGCGTGCTGCCGACCCGCTCGGGGCGCACCGGGCAGGCCTTCACCCGGCGCGGTGTGGTCAACATCAAGAACGCGCGCCACGCCGACGATCCGCGGCCGCTCGACGAGCAGTGTACCTGCCCGGCCTGCACCGGCTATTCGCGCGCCTACCTGCACCATGTCTACCGCTCGCACGAGATGATCTCGGGGATGCTGCTGACCTGGCACAACCTGCAATATTTCCAGGACATCATGGACGGGATGCGCGGTGCCATTGCCGAGGGCCGGTTCGAGGCCTGGGAGGCGGATTTCCACGCCGGCCGCGCCGAGGGGGATATCGAGCCGCTCTGAGGGGCGGTCCACGGGCTGCGGGGCGGGCGGATTGCCCGGCGCGTGGCTCATGGACTTTTAGGGTGTCCTGCAGGGGCCAACGCCTCGTGGCGGGCCTTCCGGGGAAAGAGCGGCAAGGGGCGTATCGGCGCTTGCTGTCGGACGCCTTGTCGGAGGCTCGGAGGACGCTTGCCCGGGGGAAGCTCTAGGACTCGGCGAGGGCCCAGCCCGAAGACGTGACAGGGCTGGCGGGATGGCACTAGGCCGAGCGCGCAATGCCGTCACCTCGGTGCCGGACAGCGCCGCGCACCCCCCCCTGGCTCAGTGGCAAGTGTCATCCGGCCGAACCCGCGAGCACCCGACCTCAGTGCCCGACCGAAGCGCCCTCGGCCCGCAACCGACTGCCCTCAAAACAAAAACGCCGGGCGCTGGGCCCGGCGTTCTGTCATTCTGTAGGAGGCTGGGCTCAGCTGCCCTGGCCCTGCGGTGCTGCCGCGGCCTGCTGCTGGGCCGGTGCTGCCGCCGGAGCGCCCTTGCCGCGCGACGACAGCGGGTCGTCCTGGCGCTGCACGGAGCCTTCGAAATGGGCGCCGCTCTCGATCGCGATGGTCTTGTGGATGATATCGCCCTCGACCCGCGCGGTGGCGGTCAGGCGGACCTTCAGGCCGCGCACGCGACCGACGATGCGGCCGTTGATGACGACGTCGTCGGCGACGACCTCACCCTTTATCGTGGCGCTCTCGCCGATGGTCAGCAGGTGGGCGCGGATATCGCCCTCGACCGTGCCTTCGACCTGGATGTCGCCGGTGGTCTTGAGGTTGCCGGTGATGTGCAGATCGCTCGACAGCACCGACGCCGGCGGCTTCGCCTTGGGCGGAGTGGCCGGCTTGAAGTCGCCGCCGGATGCGCGCGGGGCTTCTGCGGCCGGCTTCGGTGCGTTGTCCTCGGCCTTGGGGCCGGGCTCGTTGATCTTGCTTTTAGAAAACATCGTTTGCAGCCTTGATGTAGATCATGGGGTTCACGGGTTCGCCTCCGACGCGAACTTCGTAGTGAAGATGCGTCCCGGTCGACCGTCCGGTATTTCCCATATCACCAACACGGTCCCCGCGCGAGACCCTTTGGCCGACCTTCACGCGGATTTTGGACATGTGCGCGTAGCGGGTCTCGATTCCGAACTCGTGCTTGATCTTCACCAGGCGACCGTAGCCCGACATCCAGCCGGCATGGGTCACCACGCCGTCTGCGGTGGCGTAGATCGCGGTGCCGTGCGGCGCGGCGAAATCGGTGCCGGCATGCAGGCGGCCCCAGCGGCGGCCGAAGCCCGAGGTGAAGCGGAACGGATCTTTGAGCGGCACCGCGAAGGGGGCCTTCTCGGCGGCGATGCGGTAGAGGTTGAGCTTGTCCATCTCGCCGAGGATGCGGTTGGCGCGCTCCATGTCGGCAGAAGGCTCCTCGCCGCGGGTCGAGAAGGTCAGCGGGGTCAGCGGGCCGCCCTGGCCGGAATAGCCGCGGCGGACCTGGCTGATGATGCGGTCGGGATCCATGCCGGCATCGGTGAACATCTTGTCGAGCGGCTTGACCGAGACCGTCATCGCCTCTTCGAGCTGGCGGAAGATGCGATCGTTCTTCTCTTCCATCAGGCGCAGCTCGGTGGCCATCTCGTCGGCGCGCACCAGCGCGTCCTGCGCATCGGCGACCACCTGGTCGCGCTCCTCGGCGGTGCGGGCCAGCGCCTCTGCCAGCAGGTCGAGCGTGCCGTCGGCATCCTCGGCCCCGGCGACGGCGATGTCGCCGCCCTCGATCTGTGTCTCGAGCGCGGCGAGGCGCTCGTTGATCTCTTCGCGCTCGCGCATGGTGTCGCGCAGCGTGGCCTGGATCACGTCGATCCCGGTCTCCAACTCGCGGCGGCGGGCCTCGCTGTCGAGCAGCTTGCCCTGCATCGCCGAGACCTGCTCGAGCGCGGTGCTGAAGCGCTCCTGCGCCGCCAGCGACTCCGCGGTGCGGGTGTCGCGCTCCTGCGAGAGCTCGTTGAGCCGGCGCTGGTAGGTGATCTGGTCACGCTTGGCCTGCTCGCGGAAATTCCCGGCGCTGATGCTGTCCATCAGCAGGATCGCGGTGGCGACGATGGTCCAGGCGACCAGCAGGCCGGCACCGAGTGCGGCGACCGCCTGCGTCTCCGACCGAAGCCGGATGAAGCGTGTGTCGGTGTCTGATTTCAGAAACACCCGACGTTCTGGAAAGACGCGCTCGAGCAGCGCATGGGTTCTGATCGCGAAACGCGTTCTCACCGTTTTTGTCCCCTGTTCCCGTGCAAGTTCCAACGCGCCGGTTCCCCACCCGACGTCTGGCCATTGGGGTAAAGAGACCGCGACATGATCGCAACAATTTTGGGCTTCCTGTGCTTTTTCTGCGGCGGAATCGCGCTGGACTGGCGAAAAACCGCCGACCTCAACGGGTTCCGGGTGCTCAATTTTCCGTCATTGTTGCCCGGATCGTTTGCCTGCGAGCGGTCATTCTTCGGCCAGCGGCCAGTAAAAATCGAGCGGCAGGCCGGCCTCGGCGCGTTTCTCGTCGTTGAACGGTGGCTTGAGCGTGCTGTGAAAATAGCGTCGCACGAGATCGTGGAACACGTCCTTCGGGTCGAGCTCGTGACGGCCGCAGAGGAAGTGGAACCACTTCGAGCCGTAGGCCACGTGGCCGACTTCTTCGGCATAGATTGTTTCCAACGCGGCGACGGCATCCTCGGCCTTGGCGCGGCGGAACAGCTCGATCATGCCGGGCGTGACATCGAGCCCGCGCGCCTCGAGCACCATCGGCACCACGGCAAGCCGGCCCATCAGGTCTTCGGCGGTGTCCTCGGCGGCGCGCCACATGCCGGCATGGGCGGGCAGGGCGCCGTAGTAGCTGCCCTGCGCCTCGAGGCAATCGCACATCAGGTTGAAGTGTTTCGACTCCTCGTCGGCCGCCTTCACCCAGTCATCGTAGAAGCCGAGCGGAAAGCGGGTGTCGGTGAAGCGGGCGATGATGTCCCAGTGCAGGTCGACGGCGTTGAGCTCGATATGCGCCACCGCGTGCAGCAGCGCGATGCGGCCCTTCTCCGAGCCGGGCTTGCGCTTGGGGACATCGCGCGGATCGAGCAATTCGGGCGCATCGGGGCGGGAGGGGCGCAGCGGCGGCTGCGCCGTGCCGAGGGGGATCGGCGTGCCGGCCTCGCGGGAGGCGCGCCAGGCGCGTGCATGGGCATGGCTCAGCGCGGTCTTTTCGCGCCCGTCGGCGGTGGTGAGCACCTCCACCGCCATCTCGCTCAGCGTCTTCGTCATGCCGGCCTGTCCTTTCCTGTCCGCGATCCGTCTTGTCAGAGCGCCTTGGCGGCCTCGAGCACCTCGGCGGCATGGCCCGGCACCTTCACCTTGCGCCATTCCTTCGCGATCTTGCCCTCGGCATCGATCAGGAAGGTGCTGCGCTCGATGCCCATGAAGGTCTTGCCGTACATTTTCTTCTCCTTGAAGACGCCATAGGCCTCGCAGACATCGGAGCCCTCGTCGGAGAGCAGCGGCACGGTCAGCTCCTTCTTCTTCATGAACTTCTCGTGGCTGGCGAGACTGTCCTTCGACAGGCCGAAGACCTTGATGCCGGCGGCCTCGAACTCGGGCAGCAGGGCGCTGAACTCCTGGTTCTCCTTGGTGCAGCCCGAGGTGTCGTCGCGCGGGTAGAAAAACAGCACCACGGCGGCCGGGCGCAGGGCGGAGAGGGTGACGTCTGCGCCGTCGGTCGAAGGCAGGGTGAAATCGGGGGCGGTATCGCTCATGGGCAAGGCTCCGGTCTTGCTGTTTCTCTATTGCTGACCTTCGGTGTAGAACGCCTTGAGCACAAAGCAAAGCAACGGGCCGGATCGCCAGTGACCACCGACAGAGACGAGACGCCGGAACCCGCCGCGCCGGCCCCCCGCGCGCCACGGCGGAGGCGCGTGCGTCGGCTTGCCAAGGGCGCAGCCCTGCTGGCACTGCTGGCGCTGGTTCTGGGCGTCGCCGGGCTGGTGATGGTTGGGCGGGCGGTTTCGGCGCCGGACTGGCTGCGCGAGCGCATCGAGGACCGGCTCAGCGAGGCGCTGCCGGGGCTGACCATCAATTTCGGCGACATGGCGGTTCTGGTGGAGCGCGACGGGCTGGCGCGGGTGGTGCTATCCGACGTGGATCTGCAGACCAGCGAGGGTGTGCCGGTGGCGACGCTGGCAGACCTGCGCGCCGGGCTCGATCCACTGCCGCTGCTGCGCGGCGAGCTGCAGCTCGGCCGGGTGAGCCTCGCCGGGGCCAGCATGAGCTTGCGCCGCGACGAGACCGGCAAGGTCGGGCTTGCGCTCGGCGACGCGTTTGCCTCCGGCACGCAGGCGCCAGACATCCCGACGCTGATCGCGCAGGTCGACGCCGCGCTGTCGGATCCGCGCTTCGAGAGCCTGCGCCGGATCGAGGCGGAGGCGCTGACCATCCGCTACGAGGATGCCCGCGCCGGACGCGGCTGGACCGCCGATGGCGGGCGTCTCAGCCTGAGCCGTGAAGACGGCACGCTGCGGCTGGCGGGCGACGTGGCGCTGCTCGGCACCGGCGACGTGGCCGCGACTCTGGCGATCAGCGCCGAGAGCGTGATCGGCGCGCAATCGGCGCGCTTCGGGATGAATCTCAGCGCCCTGCCGGCGCAGGACATCGCCACCCAGAGCGCGGCGCTGGCCTGGCTCGGTGGCCTCAGGGCGCCGATCTCGGGGGCGCTGCGGGGCGCCATGACCGAGACCGGCGATCTCGGCGCGCTGAACGCGACGCTTCAGATCGGCGCCGGCGTGCTGCAGCCCAACGCCCGCACCCAGCCGATTCCGTTCGACCTGGCGCGGACCTATTTCTCCTACGATCCCGCGCGCTCGGAGCTGAGCTTCGACGAGATCGCGGTCGCGAGCGCCGTCGGCACGGTGATCGCCGACGGTCGCGCGGTGCTGCGCGGCGCCGAGGCGGGCCTCCCCGACGGCATGACCGGGCAGTTCCGGGTGAGCCGCTTCGAGGCGGATGCGGAGGGCATCTTCGACAGGCCCTTCACGCTTGACGGCGCCGAGCTCGACTGGCGTCTCGGCTTCGCGCCGTTCCATTTCGAGCTGGGCCGGTTCCGCAGCACCGATCCGGCGTTGCCGCTGCGCCTCTCGGGCGCGCTGAGCGCCGAGAGTGACGGCTGGCGGCTGGCGCTCGACGGGCGGCTCGAGGAGATGGATCACCAGACGCTGCTGTCCTACTGGCCGGAGCGCATCCAGTCGAAGCCGCGCAAATGGGTGGCCGACAACGTCCATGCGGGCGGCATCGAGCACGGCATCTTCTCGGTGCGCAAGGCGCCGAACGAGAAGCCCGAGACCTATATCGACGCGCGCATTACCGGCGGCGCGCTGACCTATGCCCGCAACCTGCCGCGCCTGACCGAGGCCGAGGGCCAGCTGACGATCTACGACCACCGGCTCGCGGTCACCGTCGAGACCGCCAAGGTCACCCCGCCAGAGGGCGGCGTGCTCGAGGGGGCGGGCAGCCGCTTCGTGATCCGCGACATGCGCGAGAAGCCGGCCACCGGCGAGCTGACGCTGAAGGCGGAGGGCCCGCTGGTGGCGGCGCTGTCCTATATCGACAGCCCCAAGCTCGAGATCATGCGCAAGGCCGGCCGGCCGGTGGCGCTCGGCGAGGGGACCGCGGAGGTCGAGGGCACCATCGTCATGCCGCTGAAGAAGGGCGTGAAGCGCGAGGACATGGCGATCGACCTCACCGGGACGCTGCGCGACGTGGTGAGCGATCAGGTGGTGCCGGGCAAGACCCTCGGCGCCGAGCGGCTTGCGCTGGCGGTGGACGATGCACAGGTGGCGATCTCGGGCGCGGTCGATTTCGACGGCGTGCCCTTCGAAGGCAGCTGGACGCAATCGCTGGAGCCGGGGGCGGGCAGCCGGGTCGCGGGCGAGATCGTGCTCTCGGAGCCGGTGGCGCAGGCGCTGGGCCTGACACTGTCGCCGGGGACGATCTCGGGGCAGGGGCGCGCGGCGCTGAGCATCGATCTCGCGCCGGGCGAGACGCCGCGCTTCGCGCTCAGCTCGTCGCTGGCCGGTGTGGGGCTTGCGCTGCCGCAGATCGGCTGGCGCCTGTCGCAGCAGCAGACCGGGGCGCTCGAGGTGACGGGGGCGCTGGGCAAGCCGGTGCAGATCGAGCGGCTGGCGCTGTCGGGGGCCGGACTCGAGGCCGAGGGGCGTGTGCGGCTCAACCCCGACGGCAGCTTCGGACGGCTCGAGCTGCCGCGTCTGCGGGTCGGGGGCTGGCTCGACAGCTCGGTAGTGCTGACGGCGCAGGGCCGCGGTGCGCCGCCGGCGATCACACTCAGCGGCGGTCGGGTCGACATGCGCAGTGCGCCGTTCGGGCAGGGCGGCGGAGGCGGCGGCAGGGCGACCGGGCCGATGCAGATCAGCCTCGAGAGGCTGCAGGTTTCCGACAGCATCGCGGTCACCGGTTTCGAGGGGCGCTTCCGCGATGCCGGCGGGCTGACCGGCGATTTCACCGCCGATCTCGGACGGGCCGAGATCGAGGGCGCGCTGGTGCCGCAGAACGGCGGCAGCGCCATCCGCATCCGCGCCCGCGATGCCGGCGACGTTCTGGCCGGAGCGGGGGTGTTCAACAACGTCAAGGACGGCACCTTCGACCTGACGCTGGTGCCGGTGCGCGGGCAGGACGGCACCTATGACGGCAACCTGGTGATCCGCGAGACCCGGCTGCAGGACGCCCCGGCGATCACCGGCCTGCTCGACGCGATCTCGGTGGTCGGGTTGCTCGACGAGCTGAACGGCGCGGGGATCTACTTCTCCGAGGTCGAGGCGCGCTTCCGGCTGAGCCCGCGTCAGGTGGTGCTGACCCGCTCCAGCGCAATTGGCCCCTCGATGGGCATCTCGATGGACGGGTTCTACAACCTCGCCGACAAGCGGATGGACATGCAGGGCGTGCTGTCGCCGATCTACATCCTTAATGGCATCGGGCAGCTCTTCGCCCGCAAGGGCGAGGGGCTCATCGGCTTCAACTTCAACCTGCGCGGCGCCGCCAGCGATCCGCAGGTCTCGGTCAATCCGCTTTCGGCCTTCACCCCGGGCATCTTCCGTGACATCTTCCGCCGCCCGCCCCCGAGCGTCAGCCAGTAAGACCATTCCCGACCCGAGAGGATCCATGCACCTGAGCGATTTCGATTTCGATCTGCCCGACGAGCTGATCGCGACCCGCCCCGCCAACCCGCGCTCCTCGGCGCGTCTGCTGGTGGCCGAGGGCGACACGATCACCGACGCGGTGGTGGGCGACCTGACGCAGTGGCTGCGCCCCGGTGACCGGCTGGTGCTGAACGACACCAAGGTGATTCCGGCGCGGCTTTCGGGGCATCGCACGCGCGAGAGTGCGCAGGGGGTGACGCAGGCGCAGATCGAGATCACCCTGCTCGAGCCGCGCCCGGGCGGGCTCTGGGCGGCGCTGGTCAAGCCGCTGAAGAAGCTGCGCGAGGGCGAGACGGTGGTGTTCTCCGAGGCGCTCTCGGCGACGCTCGAGGCGCGCGAGGAGGGGCAGGGGCTCATGCGCTTCAACCTCGAGGGCGAGGATTTCGACGCCGCGCTGGCCGAGGCCGGCGCCATGCCGCTGCCGCCCTACATCGCCGCCAAGCGTGCCGCCGATGCGCAGGACAAGCGCGATTACCAGACCGTCTGGGCCGAGAAGAAGGGCGCCGTGGCCGCGCCGACCGCCAGCCTGCATTTCGACGCGGAGCTGCTGGCCGCGCTCGAGACGCACGGGGTCGCGTTCACCAAGGTGACGCTGCATGTCGGCGCCGGCACCTTCCTTCCGGTCAAGGTCGATGATGTGACCACCCACAAGATGCATGGCGAATGGGGCGAGGTCAGCGAGGCCGCCGCCGCCGAGATCGCTGCCACCAAGGCGGCGGGCGGGCGGGTGATCCCGGTGGGCACCACGGCGCTGCGCCTTCTGGAGACCGCGGCGCGCGACAGCGGCGCCATCGCGCCGTGGCAGGGCGTCACCGACATCTTCATCTACCCGGGCTTCGCCTTCCGCGTCACCGACGCGCTGATGACCAACTTCCATCTGCCGAAATCCACCCTGATGATGCTGGTCTCGGCGCTGATGGGGCGCGAGCGGATGATGGGGATTTACGAACATGCCATCTCGGAGCGCTATCGTTTCTTCTCCTACGGCGATGCGTCTTTGCTGATTCCTTAGGCGCTCTGTGCTTGCGTTTGACGGGGCGTGATGCGACGGCTCTGGCGAAACGGAATCGCCGCATCGCGCGAGCACGACGCTGGACGCAAGACGACGCAAGAAGGGGAGCCGCCATGCTCGACGTTCTGAAACATTCCTGGGCGCTGCTTCTCGGGATGCTGCTGCTGATGCTGGGCAACGGTCTGCAGGGCTCGCTGCTCGGTGTGCGCGGCTCCGGCGAGGGCTTCTCGGCCTTCTCGATGTCGGTCGTCATGTCGGCCTATTTCGCGGGCTTCCTGATCGCCTCGCTGCTGACGCCGGGGATGATCCGCCGCGTCGGCCACGTGCGGGTCTTCGCCGCGCTGGGCTCGTTCATCTCGGCGGTGCTGATCCTCTACCCCTCCTTCCCCCATCCGGTGGCCTGGACCATCGAGCGCATGATCATCGGCTTCTGCTATTGCGGCGTCTACGTCACCGCCGAAAGCTGGCTCAACAACTCGACCTCGAACGAGAGCCGGGGCCAGGCGCTCTCGGCCTACATGATGGTGCAGATGCTGGGCATCATCGCGGCGCAGGCGATGCTGCTGGTGCCCGATCCCTCGGGCTTCCTGCTCTTCGTCATTCCCTCGGTGCTCGTTTCCATCGCATTCGCGCCGATTCTTTTGTCGGTGAGCCCGACGCCGGCCTTCGCGACCACCAAGCGGATGAGCCTGCGTGAGCTCTACGGCGTGTCTCCGCTGGGCTTCGTTGGCATCTTCCTGCTGGGCGGCGTGTTCGCCGCGCAATTCGGCATGGCGGCGGTGTTCGCGGCAGAGGCCGGGTTGCGGCTGACCCAGATCTCGATGTTCGTCGCCTCGTTTTATGTCGGCGCGCTGGTGACCCAGTATCCGCTGGGTTGGCTCTCCGACCGTATGGACCGCCGCCAGCTGGTCGCCGTGGTGGCGCTGATCGGCGGCATCGCCGCGGTTTTCGCAACCGTCATGACCGGCCAGTTCGTCGTCGTCCTGGCGGCCGCTTTCGTCATCGGCGGGGCGTCCAACCCGCTCTATTCGCTGCTGATTGCCTATACCAACGACTATCTCGAACATGATGACATGGCCGCCGCCTCGGCCGGCCTGCTCTTCGTCAACGGGGTGGGCGCGATCGCTGGCCCGATCATCACCGGTTACGCCATGCAGGTGTTCGGACCGGGGGCCTATTTCGCGCTGATCGCGGTCTTGCTGCTGAGCCTCACCGGCTACGCCTTCTTCCGCATGACCAAGCGCGCGGCCCCCTCGGTGGACAGCACCAGCGCCTATACCGCGGTCTCGCCGAGCGCCTCGCCGGTCGCCGTCGCGGTGGCGCAGGAAGTGGCCATCGAGACCGCGGAGGCCGAGGCGGAAGCGGAGGCCGATGCCCTGCGGGAGGCCTCCTGAGGGGCCTCGCACTGCCGGAATGTCGTAATTGACAGAATATTTTACTTTTGCTCGGTTCTAAGTGGAATGTAACCTTTACATGACGCTCGAACAGGGGCGAGGCGAGAAGGAGCATGTGGCCATGAAGGGGCCCGAGGAGATACTGACATTCTGGCTCGACGAGGTCGGAGAAAAGCGCTGGTACGCGCAGGACGAGGCGCTCGACGCCCGCGTGCGCGAGCAGTTCGAAGAGACCTGGGAAGCCGCGATGGAGGGCCGCTTCGGCCTGTGGCTGACCTATCCGAGCGGGGCGCTGGCCTATATCATCCTGCTCGACCAGTTCCCGCGCAACATGTTCCGCGGCAGCGGTCGGGCCTTTGCCTCCGACGAGATCGCGATGGCGGCGGCGAAGCAGGCGATCTGGCGCGGCTGGGATCTCAAGATCGATGAGCCGGCGCGGCAGTTCTTCTACCTGCCGCTGATGCATTCCGAGAACCTCTGCGATCAGGATCGCTGCATCCGGCTGATGAAGGAGCGGATGCCCGAGAGCGGCGCATCCAACCTGCTGCATGCCCGCGCCCACCGCGAGGTGATCCGCGATTTCGGGCGCTTCCCGACCCGCAACGCGGCGCTGGAGCGCGCCTCGACCGCGGCGGAGCGCGCCTATGTCGAGGGCGGCGGCTACGGCGCCACGGTGCGCAAGCTGCAGACCGAGGCCGCCTGAGCCCTCCGTTAGCGACGGACAACTTGGGCTTTTCATTTCGGCAGGGCCCGTGCGATGGTGATCGCGCGGGCCCTTTCGCTGCGCCGTCCAAGGCGCTTCGCGGGGGAGCACGGAGGATTCCCGCTGCCCGGCTTTGCTTTGCGTTGAAGCATTCCGGAAAATGGTTTAATGCCAAACTAATTTGACACGGACGGAGAGAGCCATGGCTTCGCAAAGCTTCGACATGATCGTGATTGGCGCGGGACCGGGCGGCTATGTCGCCGCGATCCGCGGCGCCCAGCTCGGGCTCAAGGTGGCCTGCGTGGAGCGCGAGCATATGGGGGGCATCTGCCTCAACTGGGGCTGCATCCCGACGAAGGCGCTGCTGCGGTCTTCCGAGATCTACCACTTCATGCACCGCGCCAAGGAATACGGCCTTTCGGCCGAAAAGATCGGCTTCGATCTCGACGCGGTGGTCAAGCGCTCGCGCGGCGTGGCCAAGCAGCTCAACTCGGGCGTCACCCATCTTCTGAAGAAGAACAAGGTGACCTCGATCATGGGCGACGCCAAGATCACCGGGAAGGGCAAGGTCTCGGTCAAGACCGAGAAGGGCACCGAGGAGCTCACCGCCAAGAACATCGTGATCGCAACCGGCGCCCGCGCCCGCGAGCTGCCCGGCCTCGAGGCGGATGGCGATCTGGTCTGGACCTACAAGGCGGCGCTGCAGCCCAAGCGCATGCCGAAGAAGCTGCTGGTGATCGGTTCGGGCGCCATCGGCATCGAGTTCGCCAGCTTCTACCACACGCTCGGCGCCGACACGACGGTGGTCGAGGTGATGGACCGCATCCTGCCGGTGGAGGACGAGGAAATCTCGAAATTCGCCAAGAAGCAGTTCGAGAAGCAGGGGCTCAAGATCCGCGAGAAGACCATGGTCAAGAAGCTCGACCGCGGGCAGGGCAAGGTCACCGCGCATATCGAGCAGAACGGCAAGACCACCACCGAGGAGTTCGACACGGTGATCTCCGCCGTGGGCATCGTCGGCAATGTCGAGGGGCTCGGTCTCGAGGAGCTGGGCGTGAAGGTCGAGCGCACCCACGTGGTGACCGACAAGCACTGCCGCACCGGCATCGAGGGCGTCTATGCCATCGGCGACGTGGCGGGCGCGCCCTGGCTGGCGCACAAGGCGAGCCACGAGGGTGTCATGGTGGCGGAGCTGATCGCCGGCGGCCATCCGCACGCGGTCGATCCCGACAGCATCGCCGGCTGCACCTATTGCCACCCGCAGGTGGCGAGCGTGGGCCTGACCGAGGCGCAGGCCAAGGAGGCCGGCTACAAGGTCAAGGTCGGTCGCTTCCCGTTCATCGGCAACGGCAAGGCGATCGCGCTCGGCGAGCCCGAGGGCATGGTCAAAACCGTGTTCGACGAGAAGACCGGCGCGCTGCTGGGCGCCCACATGGTCGGCGCGGAAGTGACCGAGCTGATCCAGGGCTACGTTGTGGGGCGCCAGCTCGAGACCACCGAGGAAGACCTGATGAACACCGTCTTCCCGCACCCGACCCTGTCGGAGATGATGCACGAGAGCGTGCTCGACGCCTGGGGCCGTGCGATCCACTACTGATCCGGTTCTGATCCGGGGGGCGGAAGATTTTTCCTGCGAAGGATCTTCGGCCGCTCGGTGCCTGACGCAAGACATGGGCCAAGACTTTTCGGATGAAAAGTCTTGGCCTTCTTGTATGTGCCGCTCAGCGCCGGGCGAAGAAGGCCTTGACGCGCGGTGCCAGCCAGTCCCAGAGCGCCGGGGCGCCGTGCCGGATCCTGGGGCCCATACGGGCCTCGAACACCTCATGGGTGACGTTGTAATCGTCCCAGCTGCCGCCGCCGGACGCGAGGTTGAGATTGGGCGGCTGGAAGCGGTCGAGCGACTTGGCGAAGCGAGCGTCCGGGGTCTCGTTGGCCTCGAACTCGTGCCAGAGCGCCAGCAGCTCGGCGCCCTGCGGGTCGGGCAGCAGTCCGAAGAGCCGCTCCGCCGCGGCGGTCTCCTCGGCCTCTTTCGCGGCCTCGTCGACCTCGCCGAAGAACGGCGCATCGCCGGCGTCGATCTCCACGAGATCGTGGATCAGCAGCATGCGGATCACCCGCTCGACCGAGATGCCTTCGGGTGCGTGCTCGCCCAGCACCAGCGCGAAGAGCGCCAGGTGCCAGCTGTGCTCGGCCGAGTTCTCGAACCGGCCGTCATGGTTGCGGGTGGCGCGGGTGATCGCCTTGAGGCGGTCGGCTTCCATCAGGAAGGCCATCTGGGCGTCGAGCCGGGTGGGCTCGCTCTGAGCATCGAGCCGCGCGGTCTCGATCTGGGGGGAGGTCATCGGGCCGGTCTCCGTCGGTCTGGGAT
The DNA here is from genome assembly GCF_019801965.1 of Salipiger bermudensis. Classification (GTDB taxonomy): domain Bacteria; phylum Pseudomonadota; class Alphaproteobacteria; order Rhodobacterales; family Rhodobacteraceae; genus Salipiger; species Salipiger bermudensis_A. The sequence continues at coordinate 36,848 of NZ_JAHVIA010000005.1, read as the reverse complement.
GAGCCGCCGGCCCGGATCACCGGGCGCTCAGGCGCCCTTTTCGCGGGCGATCTCGGAGAGCCGGTCGGTGATGAAGCGGCGCGCGCGCTGCTCTGCGAGGCGCACGCGCACGGAGGTCAGGAAGGCCTCCTCGAGCGTCGTCGAGGAGGCGCCGATGACCTTGGCCACTTCCATGTAGAAGCGCTCGTCGCCGGTGGCCTTCATCACCTTGAAGGTGTCTTCGGCCAGCTTGTCGGCAAGCTCCTGGGTCAGGGACATCGGCGGCGGTTCCTCAGCGGGTGCTCTCGGTCAGGCGACGCTTCACGTAGCCGGTCACGCCGTCGATCATGGTCTCCATGTGGGGCTCTTCGAAGAAGTGCCCGGAGCCCTCGATCTCCTCGTGGGTGATGGTGATGCCCTTCTGCTCCTTGAGCTTGTTGACCAGCGCGGTGGTGTCAGCCGGCGGCGCCACGCGGTCGGCGGTGCCGTTGATGATCAGGCCGGAGGCCGGGCAGGGGGCGAGGAAGGTGAAATCGTACATGTTGGCCGGCGGCGAGACCGAGACGAAGCCAGTGATCTCGGGGCGGCGCATCAGCAGCTGCATGCCGATCCAGGCGCCGAACGAGAAGCCCGCGACCCAGCAATGCTTGGAATTGTTGTTCATCGACTGCAGGTAGTCGAGCGCCGAGGCCGCATCCGACAGCTCGCCAACGCCTTGGTCATACTCGCCCTGGCTGCGGCCGACGCCGCGGAAGTTGAAGCGCAGCACCGTGAAGCCCATGTTGTAGAAGGCATAGTGCAGGTTGTAGACGACCTTGTTGTTCATCGTCCCGCCGAATTGCGGATGCGGGTGCAGCACGATGGCGATCGGCGCGTCGCTTTCCTTCTGCGGGTGGTAGCGGCCTTCGAGGCGGCCTTCGGGTCCGGGAAAAATCACCTCGGGCATAGGTGCGGTCTGCTCCTCAACAGGTGCCCGGCGGCTTGACGCCTGATCAGGGGCACTTTAGAACGTTTCTAAATTCCGGTCTTGGGCCGGGGGTCTCCGATTGCAGATAGGCAATTGGTCTGGCAAGGTCAATCTTTGCCGGTGGTGGGCGGCCTTGCAGGCCGCGGGCCGCTGCGGGATTGCGCGGGTCCGGGGCCGGGCCTATGACGGTCGCGATCTGTTGGGGCCGGGGATCTGCGGCCGATGAGATGGAGGGCAGGGCGTGAAGCTGAGTACCAAGGGGCGCTACGCGATGGTCGCGCTGACCGATATCGCGATGCAGCCGGAGGGCGTTCTGGTGACGCTGGGCGACATCTCGAAACGGCAGGACGTGTCGCTGCCCTATCTCGAGCAACTCTTCGTCAAGCTGCGGCGCGCCGGGCTCGTCGAGTCGGTGCGCGGCCCGGGCGGCGGCTACCGGCTGGCGCGGCCGCCCTCGGAGATCCGGGTGGTCGACATCCTCGGCGCCGTGGACGAGACCGTCGATGCCATGCACAAGGGCGCCGGCGCCTCGGGCGCGACCTCGGGCAGTCGGGCGCAATCGCTCAACAACCGGCTGTGGCAGAGCCTCTCGGCGCATGTCTACGTGTTCCTGCACCAGACGCGGCTGTCGGACGTGGTGGGCAATTCGCTGGCCCCGTGCCCGGCGGTGCCCTCGCTCTTCGCGGTGGTGGACGAGGCCTGAGGCCCGGGCGTCCGGGAAGAGAGGGGGCCGGGAAGAGAGGGGGCGCTGCCCCCGTCCGCGCAAGCGCGGACTCCCCCGAGGTATTTTTGAACCAGAGAAGATCATGGGGCCCGCTGGCTGGCCCGGCTAGGAGCTAGATTTGACGCGCGCCTATCTCGACTGGAATGCCACCGCTCCGCTGCGCCCCGAGGCGCGGGAGGCGATGATCGCGGCGATGGACGTGGTGGGCAACCCGTCCTCCGTGCATGCGGAGGGCCGCGCCGCCAAGGCGCTGATGGAGCGGGCGCGTGGCCAAGTCGCGGCGGCGTTCGGGGCCGAGGGGGCGGATGTGATCTTCGTCTCGGGCGCCACCGAGGCGGCGGCGCTGGCCTGTGCCGGACGGGGGCTGGTCGGCGCGCCGGTGGAGCATGATGCGGTGGCGGCTTGGGTCGAGCCGTCGCTTGCGGTCGACGGGCGTGGCCAAGTGCAGGTGAGCGCGCCGGAGCGGACCGCGCTGCAGGCGGCGAATTCCGAGACCGGGGTGATCCAGGAACTGCCGCAGGGGCTGGCGGTGGTCGATGCCACGCAGGCCTTCGGCAAGATCCCCTTCGCCTTCAACTGGACCGGCTGCACCGCGGCGCTGGTCTCGGCCCACAAGCTCGGCGGGCCCAAGGGTATCGGCGCGCTGGTGGTGAGGCGCGGCACCGACCTTCAGGCGCAGCTCCGGGGCGGCGGCCAGGAGATGGGCCGGCGCGCCGGCACCGAGAATCTGATCGGCATCGCCGGCTTCGGCGCGGCGGCGGAGGCCGCGGCGCGCGACCTCGAGCGGGGCGTCTGGGAGCGGGTCGAGAAACTTAGAAGCGTTCTAGAAAATATCGTTGCAGACGGCGCGAAAGAGACTATTTTTGTCGGGAAGGACGCGCCGCGCCTGCCGAACACCTCCTGCTTCGCCTTGCCCGGCTGGAAAGGCGAGACGCAGGTGATGCAGATGGACCTGGCGGGGTTTGCCGTGAGCGCGGGCTCGGCCTGCTCCAGCGGCAAGCTGCGCCCGAGCCATGTGCTGCAGGCGATGGGCCATGACGAGGAAACCGCGCGCTGCGCGATCCGGGTCAGCCTCGGGCCGCAGTCGCGCGAGGAAGAGGTCCGGGGCTTTGCGGAGGCCTGGCTGAAACAATACCGGCGGCGGACGGGCTGAGCGACGCGCGCGCGACGCTTGTGGCTGCCGAGCCTGACGCGAGGGGCTAGACCGGCCCGCGTCGTCGAGGAGAGCGCCGCAAGGCGTAACGAGATGACCGCGCTGGTAGGCGCAGGGTGAAATGACCGCGCCGGTAGGCGCGAGATGAGAACAGGCGGCGCCCGGCGCGCCGATGGACGCACGAGACACGCGCAGGACGCGTGATGACAGGAGAAAACGCATGGCAGCCTTTGACAACGTGACGGTCAAGGAAGGTGTCGAGAAGGAGACCGTGGACGCGGTCGAAGCGATCTCGACCTACAAGTACGGCTGGGACACCGACATCGAGATGGAATACGCCCCGATGGGCCTCGACGAGGACATCGTGCGGCTGATCTCGAGCAAGAACAACGAGCCGGAATGGATGACCGAATGGCGCCTCGAGGCCTACCGCCGCTGGCTGACCAAGAAAGAGCCCGACTGGGCGATGGTCGAGTATCCGGAAATCGACTTCCAGAAGCAGTATTACTACGCTCGCCCGAAGAGCATGGAGACCAAGCCCAAATCGCTGGACGAGGTCGATCCCAAGCTGCTGGCGACCTATGAGAAGCTCGGCATCCCGCTCAAGGAGCAGATGGTGCTGGCCGGCGTCGAGGGCGCCGAGGATGCGCCGGCGGATGCCAACGCGCCCGAGCGCAAGGTTGCCGTCGACGCCGTCTTCGACAGCGTCTCGGTGGGCACCACCTTCCAGAAGGAGCTCGAGAAGGCCGGCGTTATCTTCTGCTCGATCTCCGAGGCGATCGAGAAGCATCCGGAACTGGTGAAGAAGTATCTCGGCTCGGTGGTTCCGGTGTCGGACAACTTCTACGCCACGCTCAACAGCGCCGTGTTCTCGGATGGCTCCTTCGTCTACGTGCCGCCGGGTGTGCGCTGCCCGATGGAGCTGTCGACCTATTTCCGCATCAACGCCGAGAACACCGGCCAGTTCGAGCGCACGCTGATCATTGCCGACAAGGGCTCCTACGTGTCCTATCTCGAGGGCTGCACCGCGCCGCAGCGCGACACCGCGCAGCTGCACGCGGCGGTTGTCGAGATCATCGTCGAGGAAGATGCCGAGGTGAAATACTCCACGGTGCAGAACTGGTTCCCCGGCGACGAGAACGGCAAGGGCGGCATCTACAACTTCGTCACCAAGCGCGCGGATTGCCGCGGCGACCGGGCGAAGATCATGTGGACCCAGGTCGAGACCGGCTCGGCGGTGACGTGGAAATACCCGTCCTGCATCCTGCGCGGCAACGAGAGCCAGGGCGAGTTCTACTCGATCGCCATCGCCAACAACCATCAGCAGGCCGACACCGGCACCAAGATGATCCACCTCGGCAAGGACACCAAGAGCCGGATCGTGTCGAAGGGCATCTCGGCGGGCGTGGCGCAGAACACCTATCGCGGTCTCGTCTCGATGCACCCGAAGGCGAAGAACTCGCGCAACTACACCCAGTGCGACAGCCTGCTGATCGGCGACAAGTGCGGCGCCCACACGGTTCCGTATATCGAGGTCAAGAACAACTCCTCGCGCTGCGAGCACGAGGCCACCACCTCCAAGGTCGATGACGACCAGCTGTTCTACTGCCGCCAGCGCGGCATGGACGAGGAAGAGGCCGTGGCGCTGGTGGTGAACGGCTTCTGCAAGGAAGTGCTGCAGGCGCTGCCGATGGAGTTCGCCATGGAAGCGCAGGCGCTGGTCGCCATCTCGCTCGAAGGCTCGGTGGGCTGACATTGGGCACGGGTGGGCGGCAAGCCCACCCTCTCGGGAGAGACCGGAGATGATCCAGCAACTCGCCATCCAGTCGCTTGGCACCGGCATCGGTGTCTTCATCGGCGTGCTGATCGGGCTTGGCATCCGCAGGCGCAAGGGCAAGACCGAGGGCCTGCTGGGCGGCTCGGTCCTGCTCACGGCGAGCGCGGCGGCAGGGCTCGCCATGCTCGTCATGATGGCGATGAAATATTTCACCGCCGTCTGAGATTTGTCCTGCAAGGGGCTGGAGAGAAACGATGATCGTGACCACGACCAACAGCATCGAGGGCCATCGCATCACCGCCTACAAGGGGGTGGTGGTTGGCGAGGCGATCATGGGCGCCAACGTGATGCGCGATCTCTTCGCCTCGGTGACCGACATCGTCGGCGGCCGCTCGGGCGCCTATGAGCGCAAGCTGCAGGATGCCCGCGAGGTCGCCTTCAGCGAGCTCGAACAGCGCGCGGTGGCGGCGGGCGGCAACGCCGTGGTGGGTGTCGATATCGACTACGAGGTGGTCGGCAACTCGATGCTCATGGTCTCGGCCTCCGGCACGGCGGTGGTGATCGAGTGACGGCGACCGCGACCATATCGCGGCCGGAGCTGACCATGCCCGAGCCCGAGGCGGCGCTGCTGCGCGAGGCCTATGGCCGGGCCGAGGTGATCCTCGAATACGGCACCGGCGGCTCGACCGTGGTGGCCTCCGAGCTGCCGGGGCGGACCGTCTTCGCGGTGGAGAGCGACCGGGACTGGGCGCAGATGATGCGGGGCTGGTTCTCGGAGAACCCGCCGGTCGAGGGCACCGAGGTCGATGTCATCTGGTCGGATATCGGTGCCACCAAGGAGTGGGGCCATCCGGTCGACGAGTCCGAGTGGCGGCGCTGGATGCGCTACCCGCTCGAGGTCTGGGAACTGCCCGAGTTCCGCCAGCCTGACGTGGTGCTGGTTGACGGGCGGTTCCGCGAGGGCTGCGCGCTGGCCGCCGCCTTCCTGGCCGAGAAACCTCTGACGCTGCTCTTCGACGACTACGCGCAGCGCAAGCATTACCACAAGGTCGAGGAGTTCCTCGGCCACCCCGAAATGACCGGCCGCATGGCCCGGTTCGAGATCACCCCGCAGCCGTTCCCTGTGAAGCGCCTGCTGCGGATCATGCAATTGACGATGCGGCCCTGAGGCCGGAAAGAGGAAGATCGGCCCGCGGCCGACAGGAGAAAAACATGCTGGAAATCAAAAACCTGCAAGTGAAACTTGAAGAAGAGGACAAGCAGATCCTCAAAGGCGTCGACCTCACCGTCGAGGCCGGCAAGGTGCACGCCATCATGGGCCCGAACGGCTCGGGCAAGTCGACCCTGTCCTACGTGCTCTCGGGCAAGGACGGCTACGAGGTCACCGGCGGCTCGGCCGAGCTGCTCGGCGAGGATCTGCTCGACATGGAAGCCGAAGAGCGCGCCGCGGCGGGCCTCTTCCTGGCGTTCCAGTACCCGGTGGAGATCCCCGGCGTCGGCAACATGACCTTCCTGCGCACCGCGGTGAACAGCCAGCGCAAGGCGCGCGGCGAGGAAGAGATGAGCTCGACCGAGTTCCTTAAGGTCGTTCGCGAGAAGGCCAAGAGCCTCAAGATCGACGCCGAGATGCTGAAGCGCCCGGTCAACGTGGGCTTCTCCGGCGGTGAGAAGAAGCGCAACGAGATCCTGCAGATGGCGATGCTCGAGCCCAAGCTCTGCATCCTCGACGAGACCGACTCCGGCCTCGACGTCGACGCGATGAAGCTGGTCTCCGACGGCGTCAACGCGCTGCGCAGCGAGGGCCGTGGCTTCCTCGTCATCACCCACTACCAGCGCCTGCTCGACCACATCAAACCGGACGTGGTCCACATCATGTATGACGGCCGCATCATCAAGACCGGCGGCCCCGAACTGGCCCTCGAGGTCGAGACCCAAGGCTATGCCCACCTGATCGAAGAGGAGGCGTAAATGGCTCTTCCGCAACCGAAACAGGACGCGACCGAAGCCCGCATCGCGGCGCTTTCGCTGCCCGAGGGCGGCTGGTCGGCGCCGGCACGCAAGGACGCGCTGGCCCGTCTGCGCGCCATGGGGCTGCCCCACGCGCGCGACGAGTACTGGAAATACACCCGCCCCGAGACGCTGGTCAGCGCCGAGGCGCCCAAGGCGTCGGTGTTCGACAGCGGCGAGGCGCCGATCTTCGGTGAGCGCGACCGCCTGAAGATCGTCTTCGTCGATGGCGTGTTCGATGCCGAGGCATCGGACGAGCTGGCGCTCGAGGGTGTCGAGATCGCCCGCCTCGCGGAGGCGACGGATATCCACTGGGCCAAGGATCTCTACGGCACGCTGGAAACCAACGGCCAGACCCCGGTCGAGCGTCCGCTGGCGGCGCTCAACACCGCCTTCGCCAGCGACGGCATCCTGATGCGCGTCACCGGCAAGGTCGCCAAGCCGATCAACCTGATCTATCATCACAAGTCGGAGAGTTCCGACGCGATCCTGCACCACGTGGTCAAGGTCGAGGAGGGCGGCGACGTCACCATCCTCGAGAACGGCCCGGCGGCGGCACGGTTCAACAAGGTGATGGAAGTGGACGTGGCCGACAATGCCGGCTTCCACCACGTGCGCACGCAGGGCCGCGATCACGAGCGCCGCGCGGCGACCCACATTTTCGGCCGCCTTGGCACCGAGAGCACGTTCAAGACCTTCACCTTGACGGTCAACGGCGTGATGACGCGCAACGAGTGCGTGCTCGAGCTCAACGGCGATGACGCGGTGGCCCACGTGGCCGGCGCTTGCATGGGCGATGGCGATTTCCACCACGACGACACGGTGTTCATCACCCATGACGCGGTGAATTGCGAAAGCCGGCAGGTCTTCAAGAAGGTGCTGCGCAACGGTGCCACCGGCGTGTTCCAGGGCAAGATCCTCGTCAAGCCCGACGCCCAGAAGACCGACGGCTACCAGATCTCGCAGTCGCTGCTGCTCGACGATGACAGCCAGTTCCTCGCCAAGCCGGAGCTCGAGATCTACGCCGATGACGTGGCCTGCTCGCACGGCTCGACCTCGGGCGCGATCGACGAGGACGGCCTGTTCTACCTGCGCGCCCGCGGCCTGCCGCGCGGCATCGCCGAAGACCTGCTGACCATCGCCTTCATCGCGGAAGCGGTGCAGGAGATCGAGGACGAGGGTCTGCAGGAAGAGATCGTCGAGCGCGTCGAAGCCTGGCTGCTGCGGCGCCGCGGCTGATGTCGCTCTCGCGCGAAATCCTGGCCACCTACCGGGGGCCGGGAAAGGTTGTCGCGCGGCTCCTCTCGCAGGGGCCGCGCGAAGACCGTGCGCTGATGCTCGTCATGGCGGCCTGCGCGCTGTTCTTCATCGCGCAGATGCCGGCCCTGTCGCGGCAGGCGCATCTGGAAGACACCGAGCTCAACCCGCTGCTGGGCGGGGCGCTGCTGGCGTGGCTCGTGCTTGCGCCGCTCCTCTTCTACCTCATTGCCTTCCTCAGCCACCTCGTTGCCAAGCTCTTCGGCGGCAAGGGCAGCGCGTATGGCGCGCGGCTGGCGCTGTTCTGGGCGCTTCTGGCGGCAACGCCGCTGGTGCTGCTCAACGGGCTGGTGGCCGGGCTGATGGGGCCGGGGCTGCAGCTCACCATCGTCGGGCTGGTCTGGTTCGCGGTGTTCCTCTGGTTCTGGCTCTCGGGCCTCGCTGCCGCGCAGAAGGCTGAGACCGCATGACGCCGGCCGGTGTTCTCCGTCTGGCCTGGCAGACCGTCACCGCTCCGCGCGACGTGGCGCAGCTCTTGATCGCGACACGGCTCAGCCACGAGGCCATCCTGACCGCGATGGCGCTGGTGGTGGCGCTGAACGCTCTGGTGATGGGCGTTCTGCAGCTCGGCATGGGCGCGGGCGCGCTGCCCTTCGTGATGAGCCCGGTGCTCTTCGGCGCGCTGCTCGCAGCGATGCTGATGGTGTCGGTGATGGTGCTTACCGGGGTCGGGCGGCTCATGGGCGGCACCGGTCGGGCCGAGGATCTTGCCGTGCTGCTGGCCTGGCTGCAGGCGGTGCGGGTTCTGTGGCAGGTGATCGTCGCGCTGGCGGCGCTGCTGGCGCCGGCGCTGGCCTCGATCCTCGCGGTGCTCGGCTTCCTCGCTGGCATCTACATAATCCTGAATTTCCTCGACGTGGCTCATGGCTTCAACAACCTGCTGCGGGCACTCGCCGTGCTCGTCATCGGCGGGCTTGTGCTTGTCATGGCGATGAGCCTGCTCGTATCCCTGATGGGCATAAGCCCCAACGCGATGGCGATCTGATGTATGACGTGACCGAAATCCGCAAAGACTTCCCGATCCTCTCCCGGGAGGTGAACGGCAAGCCGCTGGTCTATCTCGACAACGGCGCCTCGGCGCAGAAGCCGCAGGTGGTGATCGACGCGGTGACGCGCGGCTATGCCGAGGAATACGCCAACGTCCACCGCGGCCTGCATTACCTGTCGAACCTCGCCACCGAGAAATACGAGGGCACACGCGGCATCATCGCCCGCTTCCTCGGCGCGAAGGACGAGGAGGAGGTGGTCTTCACCTCCGGCACCACCGAGGGCATCAACCTCGTGGCCTATTCGTGGGCCATGCCGCGCTTCGAGCCGGGCGACGAGATCGTCCTGTCGGTGATGGAGCACCACGCCAATATCGTGCCCTGGCATTTCCTGCGCGAGCGGCAGGGCGTGGTGATCAAGTGGGTCGATGTCGACGAGACCGGCGCGCTCGATCCGCAGAAGGTCATCGACGCCATCGGGCCGAAGACCAAGCTCGTCGCGATCACCCAACTGTCGAACGTGTTGGGCACCGTGGTCGACGTCAAGACGATCTGTGCGGCGGCCCGCGAACGCGGCGTGCCGGTGCTGGTCGATGGCTCGCAGGGCGCGGTGCACATGCCGGTGAATGTCGAGGAGATCGGCTGCGATTTCTACGCCATCACCGGCCACAAGCTCTATGGCCCCTCGGGCTCGGGCGCGATCTGGATCCGCAAGGAGCGGATGGCCGAGATGCGGCCCTTCCTCGGCGGCGGCGACATGATCCGCGAGGTCCACAAGGAGTGCGTCACCTATGCCGATCCGCCGATGAAGTTCGAGGCCGGCACGCCGGGCATCGTTCAGCAGATCGGCCTCGGCGTGGCGCTCGAATACATGATGCAGCTCGGCATGGAGAACGTGGCCGCCCACGAGGCGCGCATCGCGGCCTATGCCCAGCAGCGGCTCGCCGGGCTGAACTGGCTGCAGGTGCAGGGCCATGCGCCCGGCAAGGCGGCGATCTTCTCCTTCACCCTCGACGGTGCGGCCCATGCGCATGACATCTCGACCATTCTCGACAAGAAGGGCGTCGCGGTGCGCGCGGGCCACCATTGCGCCGGTCCGCTGATGGATCACCTGGGCGTCTCGGCCACCTGCCGCGCCTCCTTCGCGCTTTACAATACCGAGGCCGAGGTCGACACGCTGATCGACGCGCTGGAGCTGGCGCACGAGCTCTTTGCCTGAGACGTGACGTTTGTCGCCCGAAACCGACATCCCGCGTCGGTTTCGGGCAATCGGTCTGGACAGGCCGCGCGCCCCTGATAGCCTCTCCCCGATCACACCGACACGGGAGAGACTGCATGGGGCCGGTCACGGAAGCCGACGAGATTTCGCGCATTGCCTTCGGGTTCATGGGATCGCAGGCGCTGTTCACGGCGCTTGACCACGGGGTCTTCACCGTGCTGGCCGAGGGGGCGCTCGATGCCGAGGCGCTGGCGGCGCGCACCGGGCTGCACCGCGACCGCGCCGAGACGCTGCTCACCGCGCTGGCGGGGCTCGGGCTGTTGACCGTCTCCGAGGGGCGCTTTGCCAATGCGCCCGCCGCCGAGGCCTTCCTGGTGAAGGGCGCGAAATACGATTTCGGCGATTACCTGCGCCTGCAGGTCGGCAAGCAGATGTACGGGCTCATGGGCCAGCTGGGCGACGCGGTTTCGGGGACGCTGGGCGAGGGGGCCACGGCGTCCTACGAGCAGTGGTTTTCCGATCCCGAGCAGGCGCGGCTTTATTCCGAGAGCCAGCACGCGGGCTCGCTCGGCCCGGCGCGACAGCTCGCCAAGCGCATTGATCTCTCGCAGGCGCGGCACCTGCTCGACGTGGGCGGCGGCACCGGCGCCTTCGCCATCACGCTGTGCAAGGCGTTTCCCGAGCTCTCGGTCACCATCGTTGATTTCCCCAATGTCGCGGCGCTCGGCCGGCGCCACGTGGAGGGGGCGGGGCTCTCGGACCGGATCGCTTACGTCGAGGGCAACGCGCTCGAGACCGACTGGCCCGGCGGGCAGGACGCGGTGCTGATGTCCTACCTGTTCTCAGGTGTGCCGGGGGCGGCGCATGAGGGTCTGCTGCGCGGCGCCTTTGAGCGGCTGGTGCCGGGTGGGCGCATCCTGATCCATGATTTCGTCGTCCATGCGGACCGCAGCGGCCCGCCTTTGGCGGCGCTCTGGCAGCTCCAGCACACGGCATTTACCCCCGAGGCGCGCTCGATCGATGCCGAGGGGCTGGCGGCGGATCTGCGGGGGGCCGGCTTCGCGGAGGTGACGGTCTCGGAGATGATCCCCCAGATGACGATGCTGGCCGAAGCGCGCCGCCCGGCGTGAGCGCAGGAAAGCGGCGCGGCGCGAGAATTCCCGATTGCGGGCCGCTTTGCTTTGCACTATCACCCCGGCGCAGGCACCCGTAGCTCAGCTGGATAGAGCGCTGCCCTCCGAAGGCAGAGGCCATAGGTTCGAATCCTATCGGGTGCGCCATTTTCCTTCACGCGACCCCTTCATAGAGGTCCTTTCCGGCGCAACTGCGGTGCAGCCTCTCCGGTGCGCGAAATGCTTCCTGACATCTCGCTTGAAGAGCTCCGCTGGCCCGGGCTCCAACCCGTCCGGTCGCGGCGCGTCTTTCGGGGGCCGCAAGCCGTGATGACAGACTCACCCTGGAGCGCCATACCGCCGTCCCCACGCCGTTGACCGCCGTGGCGCGAGCGGAATTGATCCCGGTCCGCCTTAAGCCGTTGTGTCTGTCGCCCTCAGCGCCGATGCTCCGCGCATGGCTTCCGAGACGGACTTCTCCCACGCCCTGCTGACCGGCGCCGCGCGGCGGCACATCCGGGTGTTTCAGATACACCAGTTTCTCGATCGTTTCGCGATGGGGCTGACGGTCGCCGTCGTCGCTCTGGCGCTGACCGATCGCGGCATGGACCTGTTTCAGATCTCGCTTCTCTTCGGGATCTACTCCGTCACGACGATGACGATGGAGCTGCCCTTCGGAGGACTGGCCGACACGATCGGGCGCAAGCCGGTGTTCCTGGCGGCGGTGGTCGCCAGCCTGATCTCGCTTGCGCTCTTCCTGTCGACCCGCGATTTCCATGTGCTGGAGCTGTCGTTTGCCTTCATCGGACTTGGCCGCGCGCTGCGATCCGGCACGCTCGATGCCTGGTTCGTGGAGACCTTCAGGGCGGCTGCGCCAAACGTGGATGTCCAGCCAGCGCTCGCACGGGCGCAATGGGCCAATGCGATGGGGCTGGCGGTCGGCGCGGTTCTGGGAGGCGCGCTTCCCGATCTCTTCGGTGCGGTGGCGGAGCGCCATGGCGCCAGTGTCTACGATGTCTCCTACGTGGCGAGCTTCGGGGTGATGCTCGGCGTGCTCGTCTACACCCTGCTGATCATCGCGGAGCCGCCACGGCCACTTGATCCCGGGGCCCTCAGGCAGGGGTTCGCCACGGTGCCGCAGGTCATCAGGGACGCGGGCCGCCTTGCGTTGCGGCATCCGGCGCTGTCGGTGCTGCTCACGGCCCTGGCATTCTTTCTCATGGCGACCAACCCGGTCGAGGTGATCTGGCCGACTTATGCAAAGCCGATGCTGGATGAGGGCCACGCAAACACTGTCATCGGGGTCCTAACCGCGACCTACTTCTTCTCGATCGCGCTCGGCGCCTGGCTGTCTCCGCGCGTCAGCCGACTCTTCAGGCGGCGGCACGCCGTGACCCTCGCGGCAGCGTTCGCCTGCCTGGCGGGCATTCAGGTTGCCCTGGCGCTGCAGGAGGGGATCGCCGGCTTCGTGCTGGTCTTCATCGCCTATTCCATCGTCCTCGGCGTGTCCGAGACCCCGGCCAGCAGCGTGCTGCACAGATGCGTGGAAGACCGCCAGCGATCCACGATGCTGTCTCTGAGATCGCTGATACAGCAGCTCGGGGCCGCACTGGGCTTGGTCCTGGCGGGCGCCATCGCCGATCTCTACTCGACACAAGTGGCCTGGCTCGTCGGCGCCGTGTGTCTCGTCATCGCCGTGGTCCTGACCGCGATCCTCGCCAGACGGCTCGGGGCGGAGGCCGCGTAGCAGGCGCGCCCGTGGAGCGCCGCCATCGCGGCTGGAAAGTCGCCCTTTAAGCTCCGGGTCCTTCGGCACGGGATCCATGTCGTCGGGCCGAGGGGCTCTCCGAAGCGTGGCAGGCTGGGACGGGCGGCGCGATCTGGTCCAACTTTTGAGCATTGCGACGGGCAACGCACCGCGGAGCGCGGCCCGGCATCCAAAGGCCCGCGTTCCACCCAATTCTCGCCTTACAGCGGTGGGATGCCGTCAAGAGACATGACGTGAAAGCCGACTCTCCCTTGGCCAGCTCAACAGATTTCGAGATCATCTCCCTCGGTGTCCTGCCCCGGATCGACACCACCGAGGGCAACGACACCGCCGAGAACGCCGATGCGCTTCTCGGGACGCACGGCTCTGTCGATGATCCGCTGTTCGACCAGGTGCAGACGCTCACCGCGCTCGACACCTCCACCGGCGACGCGGGCGCCTATGACAGCGACAACAGCGGCGGCGATGACCAGTTCTCTGTCGATGGCGGCCCGGCGCGGACCTTCGACAGCGTTGCGGTCTACAACGCCACGCTTGTCTATGCCGACGGCACGACCGCGACCATCACCGCAACGGTATTCCAGGACAGCGACGGCAACACCTACCTCGCGCCGGAGGAGACCGCCAATGCCGATCAGGACGCGCTGACCGCCAAGCCCATCCTGATGCTGACGCTCGACTCCGTCGCGTCCGCGACCGGCGACATGGCTGCCACCCGCGAGCAGGCCGATTTCGGCACCGCGGTGGACGGCACTTCGGGCGATGACAGCATCGCGCTCGGCTACACCGATGCCGATGGCGACGCGGTGACCACGGGGAGCGACGCCATCGACGGCGGCGACGGCAACGATACGATCTCCGGGGGCGGCGGCGACGATTTCATCGACGGCGGCGCGGGCGACGACTCGCTCACCGGCGGCGCCGAGAACGACATCCTTCTGGGCGGCAGCGGAAACGACACGCTCACCGGCGGCGCGGGAAATGACACCCTGCTGGGCGGCGACGACAATGACAGCCTGATCGGCGGCGACGGGGAAGACAGCCTCGTCGCCGGCGCGGGGCAGGACTCCCTCTACGGCGAGGGCGGCGCCGACTATGTCGAGGGCGGCGCAGGCGATGACAGCGTCACCGGCGGGGATGACGACGACACCCTGACCGGCGGCACCGGCACCGACTCGCTCTGGGGCGATTCCGGTTCCGACACCTTCCTCATCCGCGACACCGACGGCACCGGCTTCATCTATGCCGGCGAGGATGGCGACCCGCTGCCGCCGGACACCGACACGCTCGACTTCGAGGCAAGCGGCGCCGACGGGGCCACCGTCACCTTCGGCGGCTGGGAATACGGCACCTACAGTTTCGGGACGGCCACCGGCCAGTTCTACGAGGTCGAGGCGGTCTCGGGCTCGAAGAACGCCGACAGCATCGATGCGAGCCTCTCGCCGGCCGACATGAGCCTCTCGGGCAACCAAGGCGACGACACCATCCTCGGGGGCTCCGGGGCCGACACGATCTCGGGCGGCACCGGCAATGACAGCCTCGGCGGCGGCGGCGGCGACGACCTGCTGACCGGCGGGGATGGCGACGATGTCTTCACCTACCAGCCCGGCGACGGCGCCGACACCATCACGGATTTCGGCAGCGGCAACACCGGCACGATCCGCGACGGAGACGCCACCAACAACGATCGCATCGAACTGTCATCCTTCTACGACTCGCTGGTCGAGCTGCGCGCCGACTTCGAGGATGACGGGCTGCTCAACCAGTCCAACAGCCTCGAGAACGGTGGCTCCGTCGACTATTCCGACAACGCTCGCTTCGGCGCGGGCGATGCGCTCACCGTCCAGGGGGCCGATAGCAGCGCCTTCACCAACGAGAGCACCGGCGTCGTCTGTTTCGGCGCCGGGACCCGCATCCTGACACCTTCTGGAGAGGTCGCGATCGAGACGCTCCAGCGCGGCGACCTGGTGATGACCGAGGACGCGGGCGCCCAGCCGGTGCTCTGGATCGGCCGGACCCGCCTCGACGCCGCCCGGCTCGCGGCCGCGCCGCGCCTGCGCCCGATCCGCCTGCGCCGGGACCTGACCGGCGCGGCCCGCGATCTGCTGGTGTCTCCGCAGCACGCGATGCTGGTCGACAATCGCCTCGTCCGCGCGACCCACATGGTCAAGGCAGGCTGGTGCGGGGCGCAGGTGGCCAGGGGGCGCAAGGAGATCGAATACATCCACCTTCTGCTGCCGTGTCACCAGCTGATCCGCGCCGAGGGGGTGCTGAGCGAATCCATGTATCCCGGCCCGCAGGCGCTGGCCGGGCTGAGCTTCGCCGCCCGCCGCTCGCTTCACGAGGTGCTGCCGAACCCGGCCTGCTACGGGCCGCCGGTGCGTGAGATCGCCGCTTTCCGCGCGCTCTCGGGCACCCCGGGACGTCTCCGCACGTTGGCAAGTCAAGTGCAGAGGCTGAGCGCGTGATGCTGGTGAATGCGCCACCTGCGGGGGCAGTCTCTTAGGCTCATCCTGACACTTGGCGCTCGGGGGAGCTGACGCGGCTGAGCGCCAGGTCGACGCTCGGATAGCGGGAGCGGGCGGGGCGGCCGTCACAAAAAGCGATGCCGCTGGTCTGATCGTGCCGGCGACGCCGGCGTCTCAAAATGGCATAGTCTTCGCTGCGGGCGCAGTACGCAGACTGAACCCCAGGCTTTCCGTTTTGGCAAACGGCCCTTCAGGCTGCGCTCGCACCTTGCCTCGGCGGCAAGACATCTCATGCCACGGCGCTACAGCCTCGGCGCGCAATCCCTCGGGGGCGCCGGCTGCAGCGCCAGCAGCTCGGCCAGCCCGCAATTGCCGCGCACCAGATCCTCGAGCGTGACGAGATCGAGCTCGTGGTAGAAGGCCTCGAGCGCGCGCTGGATATAGCTGCGCAGGCGGCAGGTGCCGACAAGCGGGCAGCTGTTGGTCTCGGCGTCGAAGCACTCGGCGAAGGGGATCTCGGACTCGAACAGCCGGAACACCGCCCCGATCGACACCTGCGACAGCGCCCGGGCCAGCCGGATGCCACCGGCGCGGCCGCGCTGCGCCTCGAGATAGCCCTCCGCATGCAGGCGCTGCACCACGTGGGCGGCGTGGTTGGTCGAGCAGTTGCACAGTGCCGCGATCTCCGCCGTGCGCAACAGCCGGTCGGGGTTCAGCGCGCAGGCCATCAGGATCCGGGCCGCAAGGTTGGTACGGGTTGTCAGGCGCATGACGTCCTCCTTCGTCACGATCCTTATCTTGTGAACAGGATGCAGAATTTCCTTGAGCCAGATCAAGTACGGCGGCGAGCTTTGGCGCTAAAGCCGCATTCCAAATGCGGATTATCACGATGACAGCCCCCGCCGAGCCCTCCCGTCTCCCCGAGCCGCCCGAGCCCGAGAGGCGCGGCATCCTGCTGGCGCTGCTGCCGGCCCTGACCTGGCCGCTGCAGGCGGCGGTGATCGCCTGGGTTCTGGGCGGGCTGCTGACCGATCCCGCGCAGGTTCCGGCCCTGGGCGCCGCGGCGGCCTTCCTCGCGCTGGCCGCGCTGCGCGCCGGGTGCGAGGCGCTGGCGCAGCGGGTGCTGTCGGAGGCCGCGGATGCCCGCATCGTGGCGCTGCGTGCGGAAATCGTGACGCGCGAGGCCGGCTCGGCCGATGCCGCGCGCCATGGCGGGGCGGGCGCGATGGCGGCGTTGGCGGGGGAGAAGCTCGAAGCCTTGCGGCCCTACCTGACACGCTACCGCCCGGCGCGGCTGCGCGCGATGGTGATGCCGCTGGTGATCCTCGCGCTCGCGCTCTGGCACAGCTGGGCGGTGGCGCTGATCCTGCTGCTCGCGGGACCGCTGATCCCGGTCTTCATGGCGCTGGTCGGCTGGGCGGCGAAGGCCGCGAGCGAGCGCCAGATGGTCGAGATCGGGGCGCTCAGCGACCTGCTGGTCGACCGGCTGGCAGCGCTCTCCGACCTGCGCCTCATCGGTGCCGGGGGGCCGCTGGTGACGGGTTTTGCCGAGGCCTCCGAGCGCCTGCGCGACCGCAGCATCGCGGTGCTGCGCATCGCCTTCCTGTCCTCGACCGTGCTCGAGCTGTTCTCGGCGCTCGGGGTGGCGATGGTGGCGATCTGGGTCGGGTTCACGCTGCTGGGAGAGCTTGGCTGGGGCAGCTGGGGCGCGGAGCTTTCCCCGGCGGCGGGGATCTTCCTGCTGCTGCTGGCGCCGGAGTTCTTCCAGCCGTTGCGCGATCTCGCCGCCGCCTGGCACGACAAGGCCGGGGCCGATGCGGTGCTGGCCGAGGTCGAGGCGTGGCGCGCAGAGCCGCGCGCGGCGCGGCTTGGGCAGGGCGTGGCGCTGCCACCCTCGGGGCCGCTGCCGGTGTTGCGGCTGAGCGGACTCTGCCATCACGGCATCCGTTACCCCGAGCTTGAGATCTCTCCCGGCGACACGGTCGCGATCACCGGGCCGAGCGGGGCGGGGAAATCCACGCTGCTGAGGCTCATCGCGGGGCTGGAGCGCCCCGAAGAGGGCGTGATCACGTTGGGTGCTGCGCCGCTCGACGCGGCCAGCGCCGACGTGTGGCGCGGGCGCATCGGCTGGATGCCACAGGCGCCGCATTTTCTCGCCCGCAGCCTGCGCCACAATATCGGCTTCGGTGCTTCGGTGGCGCCCGAGGCGGCGCATCTTGGCGGCGTGCTCGAGGCGCTGCCGCGGGGGCTCGACACAATGCTGGGCGAGCGCGGCGCCGGGCTCTCGGGCGGCGAGGCACGGCGGGTGACGCTGGCGCGGGCCATGCAAGGTGCGCCGGGGCTGATCCTCGCCGACGAGCCCACCGCCGATCTCGACGCCCAGACCGCCGCCGCGATCACCGAAGCGCTGCTGGCCTTCGCTCGGCGCGGCGGCACGCTCGTTGTCGCGACCCATGATGGCGCGCTCGCGGCACGCCTCTTGCGGCAGGTGAGCCTTGGGCCGGCGGCGGGAGGTGATGCATGAAGAGACTTCTTCAAATCATTGCATTGATTGTGAAATACGAGCGGAAAGCCTTCCTTCTGGGGCTCCTACTGACGGTCACGGTGCTGGCGATGGGTGTCGCGCTGCTGGGGCTGTCGGGCTGGTTCATCACCGCCTCCGCCGCCGCCGGCATGGCCGGGCTCGGGATCCTGTTCAACGTCTTCGCGCCGTCGGCCATGGTCCGTTTCCTTGCCCTCGGGCGCACCGCCGCGCGCTATGGCGAGCGGCTGCTGACCCACGATGCGACCCTGCGCGCGCTCTCCGATCTGCGCATCCGCTTGCTCGAGGGCCTGCTCACCAGGCCGCATCGCGAGCTCGAGAAGCTCCGAGCCAATGCCTTCCTCAACCGCGTCACCGCCGATATCGACGCGCTCGACGGCGCGCTGCTTCGGCTGGTGCTGCCGGCATTCGCGGGCTGGGTCGTGATCACACTCACGGGGGCGCTGCTCTGGTGGCTGGTGCATCCGTCGATCGGGCTGGTCGTGGGGCTGGGATACCTGCTCCTGCCGACGCTGGTGTTCCTGATCGGACAGCGCATCGCGCGCCGGCCCTCGCGGCAGGTCGAGGCGGCGTTGATGGCGAGCCGGACCCGGCTCATCGACCTGATCGCCGGGCGCGATGACCTGACCATGTATGGCCAGCTCCAAGCGGTGGCGGCGCATGTGCAAGGCGCGTTCGAGCGCCATTCCAGGACCACGCGGAAGCTCGACCGGATCCAGCGGCGCACCGGGCTCGGGCTCGACCTTATCGGTGCGGCGCTGACCGCTAGCGCGCTCGGGCTTGGCGCGCGGCTGGTGCAGGCGGGAGAGATCAGCGCGGCGCAGGCGGCGATCGGGGTCTTCGCGGCGCTGGCATTGGCCGAGACCGTGGCTCCGGTGCGCCGCGCGCTGGCCGAAATCGGCGGTATGGTGATGGCGGCACGGCGGGTGTTGCCCTCGGTCGCGGCGGAGGCGCCGGAGGAGCGCAGCGTGCACGTGTCCGAGGGCGCGGTGCTGGAGATGAGCGGCGTCGGCTATCGCCGCGGCGGCTCGGCGGCCGCGCTGTTCGCGCCGGTCAACCTGACCGTCGCGCCGGGCGAGACCGTGGCACTTGCGGGCCCGAGCGGCAGCGGCAAGAGCACGCTGCTGTTGCTGGCCGCCGGGGCGTTGGCGCCTGCTGAGGGGGCGGTGCGCTGGGGCGGCCGTCCGGTCGCGGAGTTGTCGCAAGACAACCGCGCGCACAGCATCGCGCTGGTGCCGCAGCGCCATGCGCTGATCGCGGGGACGGTGGCCGAAAACCTGCGACTCGCCGCGCCAGCGGCTGGCGACGCGACGCTCTGGGAGGCGCTCGAGAGCGTCTGCCTCGCGGAGACCCTCCGCGCCCGTGGCGGGCTCGACCTGCGGCTCGGCTTCCGAGGCGTCGGGCTCTCGGGCGGTGAGGCGCGGCGACTGGTGCTGGCCCGCGCGCTGCTCCGGCGCCCGCAGCTCCTGCTGCTCGACGAGCCGACCGAGGGGCTCGACGATGCCACCGCCCGCGCCGTGATGGCCGGGATCCGCGCCGCGCTGCCGGAGGCGGCGATCCTGATGGCCGCGCATCGCGCGGCCGAGCTCTCCTGTGCCGGAACATGCCTGCAGGTCGCGCCCGAAAAAACCGCTCACCGGCCTGATGCCGCGTCCGTGATGCGGAATTTGATCCGGATCAAATACGGATCGTGAATGCAGAATATAACGGCGGATAATTCGCATCGTGGATGCGGAATAACTGCCAAGGAGTCCAGTTATGGAGATCGGGCTGGTCGAGCTGTCGCGCCTGCAATTCGCGATGACGGCGATGTATCACTTTCTCTTCGTGCCGCTGACGCTGGGTCTGTCGATCCTCGTGGCGATCATGGAAACCGTCTACGTCATGACGAACCGCCCCATCTGGCGGCAGATGACGAAATTCTGGGGCACGCTGTTCGGGATCAACTTCGTTCTCGGCGTTGCCACCGGCATCACCATGGAATTCCAGTTCGGCATGAACTGGTCCTACTACTCCCACTATGTCGGCGACATCTTCGGCGCGCCGCTCGCCATCGAGGGGCTGATGGCCTTCTTCCTCGAGGCGACCTTCGTGGGGCTCTTCTTCTTCGGCTGGGACAAGTTGAGCAAGGTGGCGCACTTGATCGTCGCTTGGCTGGTGGCGCTCGGGTCGAACTTCTCGGCGCTGTGGATCCTGATCGCCAATGGCTGGATGCAGAACCCGGTGGGGGCGGAATTCAACCCCGACACCATGCGCATGGAGATGACCTCGTTCTTCGAGGTGCTGTTCAACGAGGTGGCGCAGGCCAAGTTCGTGCACACGGTCTCGGCGGGCTATGTCACGGCTTCGGTCTTCGTGCTCGGCGTCTCGGCGCTCTACCTGATCCAGGGCCGGCACAAGGATCTCGCCCGCCGCTCGATCGCGGTGGCCTCGTCCTTCGGGCTTGCGGCGGCGCTCTCGGTGGTCGTTTTGGGCGACGAGTCGGGCTACTCGGCCAGCCATACCCAGAAGATGAAGCTCGCGGCCATCGAGGCGATGTGGGAGACCCACGAGGCCCCGGCGCCCTTCACCGCCATCGGCTTTCCCGACCAGGAGGCGCGTGAGACGCATTATGCGCTCGAGATCCCCTGGGTGATGGGGCTGATCGGCACCCGCAGCCTGAATACCGAGATCCCCGGCATCAACGAGCTCGAGGCGCGCTCGGAAGAGATGATCCGCGAGGGGCTCATCGCCTACGACGCGCTGATGACCATCCGCGAGCTGCGCGATGCCACGCCGCCAGAGGTGCGCGCCACCTTCGAGGCGCATTCCGATACGCTGGGCTACGCCATGCTGCTCAAGCGCTATGTCGACGATCCGCGCGACGCCACCGAGGAACAGATCGCTTTGGCGGCGGAAGACACCATTCCCGGCGTTGCGCCGCTGTTCTGGGCCTTCCGCCTGATGGTGGCGCTCGGCTTCAGCTTCATCGCGGTGATGGTGTTCTTCTTCATCCGGGCGTCGTTCTACCGGATGCGCTTTCCGCGCTGGTCGCTCTACGCGGCGGTCGCGATCATCCCGACACCGTGGATCGCCGCCGAGCTGGGCTGGTTCGTGGCCGAGTTCGGACGCCAGCCCTGGACCGTCGACGGCGTGCTGCCCACGGCGCTCAGCGCCTCGTACCTGAGCATCGCCGATCTGCTGATCACGCTGGCGGGCTTCGTCACCTTCTACTCGGTGCTCTTCGTCATCGAGATGGGCCTGATGGTGAAATACATCCGCAAGGGCCCGTTCCAGGACGTGCCCGAGACTGAGGCCTGGCAGGCGCGCCACGAACACCGGTTGCGCACCCATGACGGGCAGGGCCCCTTTGCCACCAACCCCGCGGAGTAAGCGACATGATCCTCTATGAACTGATCGATTTCGACACGCTGCGCGTGATCTGGTGGGCGCTTCTGGGCGTGCTGCTGATCGGCTTCGCGCTCACCGACGGGTTCGACATGGGCGTGGGCGCGCTGCTGCCCTTCGTCGCCCGCTCGGATGTCGAGCGCCGCGTGGCGATCAACACCGTGGGCCCGGTCTGGGAGGGCAACCAGGTCTGGTTCATCCTTGGCGGGGGCGCGATCTTCGCCGCCTGGCCGCCGCTCTACGCGGTGAGCTTCTCGGGCTTCTACCTCGCGATGTTCGTGGTGCTCGCCGCCTTCATCGTGCGCCCGGTGGCGTTCAAGTACCGCTCCAAGCGCGACAGCGCGACCTGGCGCAAGAGCTGGGATTGGGCGCTCTTCGCAGGCGGCGCGGTGCCGGCGCTGCTCTTCGGCGTGGCGGTGGGCAACGTGCTGCTGGGGGTGCCGTTCCACCTGACGCCCGATCTGATGCCGATGTATGACGGCAACTTCGCGATGAAGTTCCTCGGCCTGCTGCGCCCCTTCGCGCTGCTCTCGGGCGTGGTCTCGCTGTCGATGCTCTTGATGCACGGGGCGGCCTGGCTGAGCCTGAAGACCGAGGGCATGGTCGCGATCCGCGCCCGGACCATCGGCACCGTGGCGGGCATGGTCGCGGCAGGCGCCTACGCGCTGGCGGGGCTGTGGCTGGCCTTCGGCGTCGACGGCTTCGCGCTGACGGGCGAGGTGGTGGCCAACGGGCCGTCCAACCCGCTCTATTCCGAGGTTTCGCGCGGCGGCAGCTGGCTCTCGGCCTATGCCGAGCGGCCGTGGATCGCCATCGCGCCGCTCATGGGCTTTGTCGGCATCGCCATGGCGGTGCGCGGCCTGCGTGAGGGCTACGAGGTCTCGACGCTGCTCTGGTCGAAGCTCGGTATCTTCGGGATCATCGCCTCGGTGGGGCTGACGATGTTTCCGTTCATCCTGCCCTCGACCGTCGATCCGAACAGCTCGCTGACCGTCTGGGATGCCTCGAGCTCGCACCGCACGCTGTTCATCATGCTGGTGGTCACGGCGATCTTCATGCCGCTGATCCTCGCCTACACCGCCTGGGTCTACAAGGTGCTCTGGGGCAAGGTCACCGAGGACGACGTCACCGCCAATTCCCACTCCGTCTACTGAGAAGAGGAGAGACATCATGTGGTATTTCGCCTGGATCCTTGGCCTTCCGCTGGCCGCGCTCTTCGCGGTGCTGAACGCGATGTGGCTCGAGCTGCGCAGCGATGCCTGCCTCTCCGAAGAGGGCGATTGCCCGATGGGAGAGCACGAGCACTGAGATCATGCTGGGCATCGTCCCGCCTCGCATGCAAGCGGGGTCCGGGCGCAGGCCGTCCGGGCCCCGCGGCGGATTCCGGCTCAGCTCCGCGCGCCGATCACCAGCGCCACGCCGACCACCAGAAGCACCAGCCCGAGGATCTGCAGCGGCGCCACGCTGGTGCCGCGCAGCGTGTCGAAGCCGAGCCCCGCGACCACCTGCGAGGCGACCAGCGCCGAGATCGTCAGGGTCGCGCCAACCTGCGCATAGCCGGTGAGGCTGGCGAAGACGAAGAGGGTGCCCAGGAGCCCCGGCACGAGGAAGATCCACCAGCGCCCGCTTGCGAGCCGGGCGAAGGCCTCGGGCCCGTCCACCGCCAGCGCGGTGACGCTCAGCACCACCAGACCCACCGCCGAGTTCAGCCAGAGCGCCACCCAGATCGAGCCCGAGACGGTGCGCGCCTCGAGCATCAGCGCGTTTTGCAGCACCAGCGCGCTGCCGGCGGTGACCAGCAGCAGCAGGGTGACGAGAAGGGTCATTCCGGCACCTCGCGGGCGTCGAGCGCCAGCTGCATGAAGGTGAGGTCGAGCCAGCGCCCGAATTTGCAGCCGACCTGCGGCATTTCTCCGGTGACGGTGAAGCCGAGCCTGCGGTGCAGCGCGATGGAGGCGGCGTTGCCGCTCTCGATGCCGGCCACCATGACATGCTTGTTGAGGCCGCGCGCCCTTTCGATCAGCGCCGTCATCAGCACGCGC
This sequence comes from Salipiger bermudensis, assembly GCF_019801965.1. GTDB lineage: Bacteria > Pseudomonadota > Alphaproteobacteria > Rhodobacterales > Rhodobacteraceae > Salipiger > Salipiger bermudensis_A. The sequence goes on along the minus strand of NZ_JAHVIA010000005.1, from coordinate 13,400 downwards.
GCGAGCCCTTGTCCGCGCGCCTCAGGGTGGATGTAGACCGAATGCTCGACGGTGTGGCGGAAGCCCTCGAAGGCCCGCCAGTCGCCGAAGCTGGCATAGCCCAGCACCGCGCCGCCGGCGTCGCGTGCCACCAGCACCGGGTAGCCCTGCGCCTGCCGGGCCTGCCACCAGTCGCGGCGGTTGGCGAGATCGACCGGCGTCTCGTTCCAGATCGCCAGCGTGTTGTGCACCGCGTCGTTGTAGATCTCGAGAATGCCCGGAAGATCCGCCTCGGAGGCGTCGTCGATCTGCGGGGCGGTGGCGGAAAGGCTTGGATCGGGAAGCATTTGTCTAATATATTAGACGCCATGAGCACAGGTCTAGCCCGAAAGATCCAGGATGAGCGAAAGCGGCGCGAATGGTCGCTGACCGAGCTTGCGGAACGGGCAGGGGTCTCGCGCGCGATGATCCATCGTATCGAGGCCGACGAGAGCAGCCCTACGGCGGCGGTGATCGGGCGGCTCGCGGGGGCCTTCGGCATGACGATGTCCGAGATGCTGGCCGAGCCGGTGACCGGCGCCTCGCGGCTGTCGCGGGCGCGGGATCGCGAGGTCTGGCAGGATCCCGAGACCGGCTATGTCCGCGAGGTGCTCACGCCCCCGGTCGAGGCCGGACGGCGCAAGCTGGAGATCGTCAAGGTGACGCTCCCGGCGGGCGCGCGGGTGAGCTTTCCGCCGCAGAGCTTCGGCTTCCTGATGGAGAGCATCTGGGTTCAGTCGGGCGAGCTGACCTTCGAGGAGGGCAAGGAGGTCTGGCAGGTGGGGCCGGGCGATTGCCTGACCCTCGGCACGCCACGGCGCTGCAGCTTCGTCAACCGCAGCGACGCGCCCTGCAGCTACGTGGTGGTCGTTGCGCGGATCTGAGGCCCGCCGCTCGGGCGCGACGGGCCGGGGCCGCTCGGCTCAGCGCACCACCAGGACGGTCTGCGGCGCGTGGCGCACCACGCGGGCGGCGTTGGGGCCGACGAGATAGTCCTTCAGGGCCGGGCGGTGGGCGCCCACCACGATGACCTCGGCGTCGAGCTCCTTCGCCGCCTTGATGATCTCGTGGTAGATCGTGCCCTGCGTCACCTTCACCTTGCCGAGCAGGTATTCGGGGATCGCCGCCTTTGCCCATGCGGTGAGCTTGTCGCGGGCCTCGGCCTTGATGGCGTTGGCCTGATCTGGCCCGAGATAGGAGCCGACCATCGCCATCCCCGAGCCGGGGATGACGTTGACCACGTGTAGCGTGGCGCCCTCGTCCTTGGCCATGCGCACCGCCGCCTCGGCCACGTGGCCCGATTCCGGCAGATCGTTGATGTCCACCGCCAGCAGGATCGTCTGGTACATTGCCTCTCCTCCTCAGAAGGCCGGTTGCGTGGCGCGCGGGCGCTGGATCATCACGATCCCCGCCAGCAGCAGCAGCGCCGGAATGAAGAACCATTCCTTCGCGATGCGCTCGTTTGCGACCTCGACCGCCGATATCACCACCGGGTTGTCGCCGTAGTAATCATACTCGGTGCCGAGCTGATCGAAGAGCGGCGTGCCGGGGAAGGGCTCGTCGAGCAGCAGCCGTCCGTCCTCTTCCATCACCGTCAGGCCCTGATCGGCCAGCGCCGTCTCGGCATCGCCCGCGACCGCCGGGATGACGACGGTGGTCGGGCGCAGCTGCCCGGTGTCGAAATCGGGGCCCTCGACCAAGACGCGGATCTCGGCGCCATCGGGCTCCTCGGCCATCAGCTCGAGCGCCGCGCCGCCGGAGGCCGAGACATAGGGCTCCTCGACCATGTCGAGGAAGAAGCCCGGCCGGAACAGCATGAAGGCGATGAAGAGCAGCACCGCGCTCTCCCAAATCCGCGACTTGGCGATGAAGTAGCCCTGCGTCGCGGCGGCGAAGAGCAACATCGCCAACAAGGCGATGAAGAACACGAAGACCGCGTGCCCGAAGCTCACGTCGATGAGCAGCAGGTCGGTGTTGAAGATGAACAGGAAGGGCAGCAGGGCGGTGCGGATGTCATAGCCGAAACCCTGCAGACCGGTCTTGATCGGGTCGCCGCGCGAGATCGCCGCCGCCGCATAGGCGGCAAGGCCTACCGGTGGCGTATCGTCGGCGAGGATGCCGAAGTAGAACACGAACATGTGGACCGCGATCAGCGGCACCACCAGCCCCACCTGCGCGCCGACGCTGATGATGACGGGCGCCATCAGCGAGGACACGACGATGTAGTTGGCGGTCGTCGGCAGGCCCATGCCGAGGATCAGCGAGAGTACTGCCACGAGGATCAGCAGCACCATCAGGTTGCCGCCCGAGATCACCTCGATCACCGTGCCGATGACCTGGTGCGCGCCGGTCAGCGAGATGGTGCCCACGATGATGCCGGCGGCGCCGGTGGCGACACCGATGCCGATCATGTTGCGCGCGCCGAGGATCAGACCTTGCACGAAATCGCCCCAGCCGGCGCGCGCCTCGACGCCGACGTCATGGCCGCGGAACATTGCCTTGAGCGGGCGGTGGGTCAGCGCGATGATGATCATGAAGAAGGTGGCCCAGAAGGCCGAGAGCGCCGGCGACAGCCGGTCGAGCGTGTCGGTCCGCACCATCAGGTTCCACACCAGGATGAAGATCGGGATGGCGAAGTAGAGTCCGCCGATCAGCGTCGGGGTCAGGCGCGGTGCCTTGGGCGGCGCGTCTGGATCGGTGTCTTCCTTGATCTCGGGCAGGCTCGCCGCGATCTTCAGCAGCACCAGGTAGATCACCGCGACGAGGGCCACGGCGGCATAGATCGAGTTGCCCATGATCGGCTCGAGCAGGGTGCGCAGGCCGATCATCAGGAAGGTCAGCGCGCCGAGCAGGATGAAGCCCGACAGGAACAGGATCAGGATCATCAGCACGCCGATGCGCCGGCCCGGTTTCTCGAGCCCCTTGAGCCCCATTTTCAGGCTCTCGAGATGCACGATGTAGAGCAGCGCGATGTAGGAGATCACCGCCGGCAGGAAGGCGTGCTTGACCACGTCGATATAGGGAATGTTGACGTATTCGACCATCAGGAAGGCCGCCGCGCCCATGACGGGCGGGGTCAGCTGGCCGTTGGTCGAGGAGGCCACCTCGACGGCACCGGCCTTCTCGGCCGGGAAGCCGATGCGCTTCATCAGCGGGATGGTGAAGGTGCCGGTGGTCACGGTATTGGCGATCGACGAGCCCGAGATCATGCCGGTCAGCATCGACGACAGCACCGAGGCCTTGGCCGGGCCGCCGCGCAGCGCGCCCAGCAGCGCGATGGCGACTTGGATGAACCAGTTGCCGCCGCCGGCGCGGTCGAGCAGGGCGCCGAACAGCACGAAGAGGAAGATCATCGCGGTCGAGACGCCGAGCGCCACGCCGAAGACCCCCTCGGTCTGCATCCAGTAATGCCCCAGCGCCTTCGACAGCGAGGCGCCGCCGTAATTGGTGATGTTGCGGGCCCATTCCGAGTAGCCGCCGAAGAAGGCGAAGGCCACGAAGATACAGGCGATGATCACCAGCGGCAGGCCGAGCGAACGGTAGACCGCGATCATCAGGCAGATCATGCCGATGGCCGACATGGTGATGTCGGTGGCGCTCCAGAGGCCGGGGCGGCTGGCGATCTCGAAGCGGAAGACCACGAGGTAGAGACAGGCCGAGACGCCAAGCACCAGGAGCGCCCAGTCATAGGCGGGGATGCGGTCGCGCGGGGCGGTCTTGGTCAGGGGAAAGGCCATGGTGGCGAGCGCCAGCGCGAAGGCCAGGTGCACGAAACGGGCCTGCGCCACGATATTGGCGAAGATGCTCATGCCGGTGGCCTGCGCGAGCATGCCCGGGATGCGCGAGGCGATGTAGAGCTGGAACAGCGACCACGCGATGCAGGTGCCGATGATCAGCGTGCCCTGCCAGTTGGTCGGGTTGCGCGCGCCGGTATCGGCCTCCGCCACCATGTCGTCGGCAGTGCGTTCCGTTGACGGTTGATCCACCATCGCCCAGTCCCCCTGTTGAAAGGATATATTTTATGTTTTTGAGCGGGTTGCGCTGTTTCTCTCGCGCAGCCTCAGAGCTTTGTGCGGGCGCCGGAAGAGCCGGCGCCCGCGGGCAAGCGTGCCCTTATTCCATCAGGCCCAGCTCTTTGTAGGCCTTCTCTGCACCGGGGTGCAGCGGCGCCGACAGACCATCCTGGACCATCTGTGCCGGATCGAGATTGGCGAAGGCCGGGTGCAGCTGCTGGAAGTCCGAGATGTTTTCCATCACCGACTTGGCAACAACGTAGACCACGTCTTCCGGCACCTCGGAGGAGGTCACGAAGGTGGCGCCGACACCGAAGGTGGTGGTGTCTTCGTCATTGCCCGCGTACATGCCGCCGGGGATGGTGGCGACGCGGTAGTAGGGGTTGTCGGCCACGAGCTTGTCGATCGGCTCGCCGACCACGTCGATGAGCTTCACGTCGCAGGTGGTGGTGGCTTCCTGGATCGCCGCCGCCGGGTGGCCCACGGTGTAGATCATCGCGTCGATGTTGCCGTCGCAGAGCTGCTGGGCCATCTCGGAGCCCTTGTACTCGGTGGCGAGGGCGAGATCGTCCATGCCGATGCCGAAGGCGTCCATGACGACTTCCATCGTGGCGCGCTGGCCGGAGCCCGGGTTACCCACGTTCACACGCTTGCCGGCGATGTCCTCGAACTTCTCGACGCCGGCATCGGCGCGGGCGAGCAGGGTGAAGGGCTCGGGGTGGACCGAGAACACCGCGCGCAGCTCGGGGAACGGGTTGTCGGAGAACTGCGAGCTGCCGTTATAGGCGTGGTACTGCCAGTCGGACTGGGCCACGCCGAACTCGAGCTCGCCGGCCTTGATGGTGTTGATGTTGTAGACCGAGCCGCCGGTCGATTCGACCGCGCAGCGGATGCCGTGCTCCTTGCGGCTCTTGTTCACCAGACGGCAGATCGCGCCGCCGGTCGGGTAGTACACGCCGGTCACGCCGCCGGTCCCGATGGAGATGAACTGCTGGTCCTGCGCGCTGGCTGCCGCGCCCATGACGAGCGCGCCAGACAGGACGGCGCCGAAGAGGGTGGTTTTCATCAGATCGTTCTCCCTGTGATCTTGATTGAATTTGTGCTGATGATAGTGCCCAGAACTAAGCGAGGATGCAAACAGGGCAAGATTGCCGATGCATGACCCCGCGTCAGGCTCAAGGATGGTCCGCGATGTCTCATATTTTCCCGCGTCACACCAAGTCTCTCCCGCCGGTCGTTTCCCGCGGCGAGGGCGCTTATCTCTACGATTCCAATGGCAAGGCCTACCTCGACGGCTCCGGGGGCGCGGCGGTGTCCTGCCTCGGGCACAGCGATTCGAAGGTCGTTGCGGCGATGCAGGCGCAGCTTGGGCAAGTGGCCTTCGCGCATACCGGCTTTTTCACATCCGAGCCCGCCGAGCGCCTCGCGGACAGGCTGATTTCGCTGGCGCCTGAAGGGCTTGACCGGGTCTACGTGGTCGCCGGCGGGTCCGAGGCGATGGAGTCGGCGCTGAAGCTGGCGCGGCAGTACTACCTCGAGAAGGGCGAACCGGCGCGGCGCCACATCATCGCGCGCCGGCAGAGCTATCACGGAAACACTCTCGGCGCATTGGCGACCGGCGGGAACATATGGCGCAGGGAGCCTTTCGCGCCGCTGCTGATCGACGTGCATCACGTTGCCCCGTGCTACGCCTATCGCGGCATCCATCCCGGCGAGACCGAGGAGCAATACGGCGCACGGCTGGCGCTGGAGATCAAGGAGAAGATCGAGGAGCTCGGCGCCGAGAACGTCATGGCCTTCGTGGCCGAGCCGGTGGTCGGCGCGACGGCGGGAGCGGTGCCCTCGGTTCCGGGCTATTTCAAGCGCATCCGCGAGATCTGTGACGCGAACGGCATCCTGCTGATCCTCGACGAGGTGATGTGCGGCATGGGCCGCACCGGCACGCTCTTCGCCTGCGAGCAGGATGGCGTCTCGCCCGACATCTGCGCCATCGCCAAGGGTCTGGGCGCGGGCTACGCGCCGATCGGGGCGATGCTGTGCTCGGCGGAGATCTACGCCGCCATCGAGAACGGCTCGGGCTTCTTCCAGCACGGCCACACCTATCTCGGCCACCCGACCTCCTGCGCCGGCGCCAACGCGGTGCTCGACCGGCTGGTGGACGACAAGCTGGTCGAGCGGGTGGCACCTGTCGGGGCGATGCTGCGCGGTGCGCTGGAAGAGCGCTTCGGCCAGCACGCCAATGTCGGCGACATCCGGGGCCGGGGGCTGTTTCTCGGCATTGAGCTGGTGGCGGATCGCGACACCAAGGCGCCGCTCGATCCCGCGAAAGGGGTGGCGGGCAAGCTCAAGAAGGCGGCCTTCGCCGAGGGTCTGATCTGCTACCCGATGAGTGGCACCATCGACGGCGCCAATGGCGACCACATCCTGCTCGCGCCGCCCTTCATCCTCAGCGAGGATCAGGTGGGCGAGCTGGTCGACAAGCTCGACGCCGCGATGAAGGCGGTGCTGGGCTGACGGAGGTCCCCGCGGGCGGGCTTTGAGGGCAGGGCGCGTCTGCGCTCTGCCGGGGGGGGGCTTCAGTTCAGGTCTTCGAGCAGACGGCCGTGCTTGCGGGTCTCCTCGAGCACGTCGCCGAACGTTGTCATGCCGCGGGCCTGAAGCATCGGCAGCATCATCACCAGCACCTGCGCCGTGGCATGGGCATCGCCGAGCGCCGTGTGGCGCAGCTGCGGCGGGATCTCGACGCCGAGCCGCTCGCAAAGCGCATCGAGCGTGTGGGTCTGGCTGGCCCCGAACAGCACCGCCGAGAGCAGCACGGTGTCGAGGATCGGGTGATCCCACTCGACCCCCATGCGGGCGCGGTGGCGGCGCAGGAAGGCCATGTCGAAGGGCGCATTGTGCGCCACTATGACCGAGCCCTTAGCGAAGCGGTGAAAGCGCCGCCCGGCCTCGGCGATGTCGGGCTGGCCCCGCACCATCGCGTCGCTGACCTGGTGCACCTTCGTGGAGCTGGGCGGGATCGGGATGCCGGGATCGACCAGCTGGTCCATCACCTCGCCGGGCACGATGCGCCCGTTCAGCACCCGCACCGCGCCGATCTGCACGACCTCGTCCTTGTGCGGCAGAAGCCCCGTGGTCTCGGTGTCGAACACGGTGTAGCTCAGCGCCGCCAGCGGCGTCTCCTCGACCGCCTCGGGGGCATCGTGGGTCAGAAGGTCGAAATCATAGACCAGCGGGCGCTCGGCCTCGGGCGCCATGTGGGTCTGGGCGCCGTCGATCACCATCATGTAGCCGCCGCCCTCCATCGGTTTCAGCCGCGCCGAATAGCTCTGCGCGCCGTCGACACCCTCGGCCACGAAGCTCACCTCGCGGCCGGTCTTGTGCAGCGTCTTCACCGCCGCATCGAGCCCCTTGGCCTCGAAGAAATCGGACAGCGGCGCGTTCAGGCGCGGCACGTGCAGCTGCGCCAGCACCTCCGCCGCCTGGCCGTCGTAGAGCACGATCTGGCCGCGCGGGTTCACCAGGATCATCGCCACCGGGATCTCGGTGAGCAGGGCGGTGAGGCGCTCCTTCTCACGCGCCAGCCGCTCGGTCTCGAGCGCGATCTTCTGGGCGGTGTCCATCGTGCTGTCGGTGAGCCGCTCGGAGACCGCGTGGGCGGCATGGGCGAGATCGCCGAGATAGCGCGCCGATTGCAGGTCGACCTCGCGGGCGACGCCGGCATGGGCGCGCACCCGCATCTCGGCGGCGAGCTTCTCGATCGGCTTGGCGACGTTCTCGTCGAACAGCAGCCAGATCCCGGCGGTCAGCGCCAGCAGCGCCAGCGCCGAGAGGATGCCGGCGAAGACGAAGCCGTTGGCGGGGGTGGTGTCGAGCGCGCGGACGTAGCCGAACCCCAGCGCGATGCCCACCGCCACGCTGCCGCCGAGGCCCAGCAGCACGAAGAACAGGAAGATCCGCAGCCGCAGGCTCAGCTTGGTGATCATGCGGTGCCCTCCGGCGCGTCGCAGACCGCCGCGACGATGGCGTCATCCGCACCCGCCTCGCGCCAGACCGGCGCGCCGCCGTCGCCTCCTGCCGGGTCGGCGCGGCGGTGGTTGACGCAATCGACCATCATCTCGACCGACTGCACCGGCTGCCAGCGTGCGAAGAAGTAGAGATCGGCGAGATAGAGCCCCTCGGTCTCGCTATTGGCGCGGCGGGTGCCGTGATCGACGGCGATGAAGCGGTCGACCATCGGCACGGCGTAGGTCCAGGGGCGGTAGAGCGCGCGCGACTCATGCACCTGGGCCACGGTGAAGCCCTCGGGCAGCGCCTCGGCGGTGCGCCCGTACCAGCCATACTCGCTCGAGATCGTGGTGGCGATCATCGCCACGCCCGCGCCCACCGGCGCCAGCCAGCGTGGCAGCCGTCCGCCGAAGACCTTGTTGAGCAGCATGATGGCGCCCGCACCGGCAAAGCCCGCGACGAAAACGGCGATCAGTTCCAGAAACATTCTTCTCCTCCCAGAGAGCGGGCCCTAGCCCAGCATGCCGCGCCCGTGCCCGAGGGCCGATTGCAGCGACTTTATCACCACGAAGGCATCGCGCAGATGACTTCGCTCAAAATCCGACAGGTCGGCGGGGGCGAGGTAGTTGTCGGGCGCCTCGCCGCGCTTCACCTGTGCCGCCTGATGCTCGAGACGGGTCTCGGCGATCAGGTCGTAGGCGTCGAGCAGATCCTGCCCGCCCGAGCCCGAGAGCTTGCCCGCCGCCACCGCCGCCTCGAGGCGGGCGCGGGTGTTGACCTCCGCAAGCTCGCCCTGCAGCGCGTAGACCCGCGCCAGATCGACCACCGGCACCACGCCGTTATGCTTGAGATCGACGGTGTTCTTGTGCTCGCCCGAGCGGATCGTGGCGAAGCCGCGCAGAAGGCCAAGGGGCGGCGTGTGCTTGAGCGAGTTCGAGATCATGTGGGCCACGAAGATCGAGTTCTTCGCCGCCGCCGCCAGCGTCTCGGCCTGCAGCTCCTCGTAAAGCGCCTTGGTGCCGCCGATCGGGCGCAGGTCGAACATCACCGAGGCCAGCATCTGCGCCTTGGGATCGGGCTTCTTGATCCAGTTGGTGAAATACTGCCGCCATGTTCCGACGCGCTGGCACCATTGCGGGTTGGTCGCCATCATCTCGCCGGGGCAGTAGTAGTAGCCCGCAGCATCGAGCCCGTCGCTGACGAACTTGGCGAGCTCCGCGAAGTAGCGCAGGTCGTCGTCGCTGGCGGCATTGTCGAGGAACAGGCAGTTGTCCTGATCCGAGATGCCGGTCTGCTCCTGACGCCCCTGCGAGCCGCAGGCAAGCCAGAGATAGGGCACCGGCGACGCGCCGAGCGTCTCTTCGCCAAGCGCCAGCAGGCGGCGGGTGGCGGTGTCGGCGATGTCTGTGATCAGCCGCGTCACCACCTCGTGGCGGTTGCCGCTGGCGACGAGCTGCGCCAGAAGCTGCGGGATGCGCGCGGTGACCTCGGCCATGCGGGCAGGGCTCTCGGCGCGGGCGATCTCGGCCACCAGCTCGGCGGAGCTGACCGCCTGGAAGCGGGTCAGGTCGGTCTGGGTGACCATGCCGACAAGCTTGCCGCCCTCGCTCACCGGCACGTGGCCGATATTGCGCTCCATCATCATGTGCAGCACGTCCGAGCCGATGGCAGAGGGCGGCAGGGTCATCGGATCGACGGTCATCACGCGCGCCAGCGGCGTGTCGAAGGGCAGGCCGGCGCCCACCACCTTGCCCGAGACGTCGCGGACGGTGAGGATGCCGAGAAGCCGCTCGGCGTCGGTGACGCAAACCGAGGAGACGTGGCGCTCGGCCATCGCTTTCGCGGCCTCCTGCACGGTGGCCGAGGGCGGCAGGGTCAGCGGCTTGGGGGCCATCAGCGTCTCGACCCGGCTGTGGGCGAGGTCGGTCTTGCGCGGCTTGGCGCCGCGCGAGCGGTCGAAGAAGCGCTTCGAGGCCGGGTGCTCGCGCACCAGCTCGTTGAAGGCATAGACCGGCAGCATCAGCAGCAGCGTCTCCTCGACCGTGCGGGCCGAGGTGGCGGCGATGCCGTCGCGCGCCAGCCCGCGCTCGCCGAAGGAGTTGCGCGGCCCCAGCAGCGAGACCACGACCTCGTTCTCGTCGCGGATCTCGACCTGCCCGGAATGGATCAGGTAGAGCCCCTCGAGCGGGTGGCCGTAGGCATAGATCGGCTCGCCGGCGGGGAGGCGGCGCTGCACGAATTGCGGCACCAGGCTTTCCAGCGCGTCGGTGTCGAGCGCGTCATACGGGTGCACGCCGCTGAGGAAGCGGAGCAGCTCTTCGGGTGCGATCGGCATGGCGGCCCTCCCGGTCAGGCGGAACGGTGGAAACGAAAATCCCGCCCCGGAGTAACGCGGGACGGGATGAAAGGGTAGGGGAAAGGCCGCCGCGCGGCCTGACCCTTGAGGCTTAGTGGTCCTGGGCTGCGCCCGCGCCACGCGGCACGCGCACGCTTTCCACCAGCTCGCTGATCTCCCGCGGGATCGGTGCCGTCATCTTGGAGACGGTGAACGCGACCGCGAAGTTGATCACCGCACCCACCGCGCCGAACGAGGTCGACTTGATGGTGCCGAGCAGCGGATCGGCATCGGTGAAGGCGTTGGTGTCGGGGATGAAGAACCAGCCCTTGTGCAGGAAGATGTAGATCAGGGTGGTGAGCAGGCCTGCCAGCATGCCGGCAACCGCGCCCTGCTTGTTCACCTTCGAGAAGATGCCCATCATCAGCACCGGGAAGATCGACGCCGCCGCGATACCGAAGGCCAGGGCCACGGTCTGTGCTGCGAAGCCCGGAGGGTTGAGGCCCAGCCAGGTCGCCACCGCGATGGCCACCGCCATTGCGACACGCGCCGCCATCAGTTCGCCCTTCTCGCTGATGTTCGGGGTCAGCTGACCCTTCATCAGGTCGTGGCTCACCGCCGAGGAGATCGCGAGCAGCAGGCCGGCGGCGGTGGAGAGCGCGGCGGCGAGGCCACCGGCAGCCACCAGACCGATCACCCAGCCCGGAAGGTTGGCGATCTCGGGGTTGGCGAGAACGAGGATGTCACGGTTGAAGTTGGTGAGCTCGTTGCCCTGCCAGCCTTCTGCCGCGGCACGCTCGGCCATCGCGTCGGACGCATCGTTGTAGTACTGGATGCGGCCGTCGCCGTTCTTGTCTTCCCAGCCCAGAAGGCCGGTCTGCTGCCAGGTCTGCATCCAGTCATAGGTCGGATCGCTCTCGATCTGCTCGATCGATACGGCCTGACCCTCGACACCTTCCGGCCAGAACTGCTGGGTGATGTTGAGGCGCGCCATGGCACCCACCGCCGGGGCGGTCAGGTAGAGCAGGGCGATGAAGACCAGCGCCCAGCCGGCGGACCAGCGTGCGTCGGCCACCTTCGGCACGGTGAAGAAGCGCATGATGACGTGCGGCAGACCGGCGGTGCCGATCATCAGCGACAGGGTGAAGAGCACCATGTTGAAGGTGTCACCGTTGTGCGCGGTGTACTCGGCGAAGCCGAGATCGGTCACGATGCCGTCGAGTGTCGCCAGCAGCGGCTCGCCCGACGTGGAGTCGCCGAACAGGCCAAGGGCCGGGATCGGATTGCCGGTGAGCTGCAGCGAGATGAAGATCGCCGGGATGGTGTAGGCGAGGATCAGCACGCAGTACTGCGCCACCTGGGTGTAGGTCACACCCTTCATGCCGCCGAACACGGCGTAGGCGAAGACGATCACCGCACCGATCAGCAGGCCGGTGGTGCTGTCGACCTCGAGGAAGCGGCCGAAGGCCACGCCGACGCCTGTCATCTGGCCGATCACGTAGGTGGTCGAGGCGATGATCAGGCAGATCACGGCCACCAGGCGCGCGGTCGGGCTGTAGAAGCGGTCGCCGATGAACTCCGACACGGTGAACTTGCCGAACTTGCGCAGGTAGGGCGCAAGCAGCAGCGCCAGCAGCACGTAGCCGCCGGTCCAGCCCATCAGGAAGGACGAGTTGTCATAGCCGACGAAGGCGATGAGGCCCGCCATCGAGATGAACGACGCCGCCGACATCCAGTCGGCCGCGGTCGCCATGCCGTTGGTGACCGGGTGAACGCCGCGACCGGCGGCGTAGAATTCCGACGTGGAACCCGCGCGGGCCCAGATCGCGATGCCGATGTAGAGCGCAAACGACGCGCCCACGAACAGCAGGTTGATGGTAAACTGATCCATATCGACTTACTCCTCGTCCACGCCGTGCTCTTTATCGAGCTTGTTCATCCGGAAGGCGTAGAAGAAGATCAGCGCCAGGAAGACCAGGATGCTGCCCTGCTGGGCAAACCAGAAGCCCAGGTCGGTGCCGCCCACCGTGATGCCCGAGAGCATCGGGCGCAGCAGGATGCCGAAGCCGAACGAGCAGATGGCCCAGATGATGAGGCTAACGATGATGATGCGCAGGTTGGCCTTCCAATAGGCCTCGCCGCTCGATGTGTGATCCGCCATGAGCGGGTCCCTCCTCTCCTTGATGTCCCGGCCGCCCCCGTCCCGAGGTGCGGCCCTGCGGCGGCCCTCAGTGGGCCGTCGCGTCCTCCACGATCGCGCCGAGATCGGCGGCGATCTTGTCGATGGCGCCCATCGCGTCGATCCGCGACAGCGCCCCTTTCTCCTCGTAATAGCCGATCAGCGGCGCGGTCTGGGCGTGATACGCCTCGAGCCGGCTGGCCACGGTCTCGGCCTTGTCGTCGGCGCGCCGCTTCATCTCGGTGCCGCCGCACTTGTCGCAGACGCCCGCCTTGGCGGGCTGCTTGAAGGCGTCGTGATAGCCCTCGCCGCACCCGCCGCAGGTGTAGCGGCCCGAGATCCGGGTCACCATCGCGGCGTCATCCACCTCGAGGCTGACCGCAGCGTCGATCTTCTGGCCGGTCTCGGCAAGAAGACGGTCAAGCGCCTCGGCCTGCACGGTGGTGCGCGGGAAGCCGTCGAGGATCACGCCCTTGGCGCAATCGGGCTCGGCGAGCCGGTCGCGCAGGATGGCGATGACGATCTCGTCGGAGACCAGCCCGCCGGCTTCCATGACGGCCTTGGCCTGCTTGCCAGCCTCGGTGCCCTGGGCCACGGCGGCGCGCAGAAGGTCGCCGGTCGAGAGCTGCACGAGGCCGAATTTCTCTTCGAGCATGCGCGCCTGGGTGCCTTTCCCGGCCCCCGGAGGGCCGAGAAGGATGAGCACGGGGGCGGCGGTCATGGTTTGTCCGTCCATCTCAGATCACCCCTTGTTGGCGCGGTTTTCGATGAGGTCGTCGACCACCGAGGGATCGGCGAGGGTCGAGGTGTCGCCGAGGGCGCCGTAGTCGTTCTCGGCGATCTTGCG
>NZ_JAHVIA010000004.1 GCF_019801965.1 Salipiger bermudensis | reverse complement strand
GAAAGCACGCCAGAAGAGCCCGCAGGACCGGGGGCAGAAAGAGGGGCATTTACCGCGCTCAGGGAGCGGAGGCGCGCCTTGTAACGATGTCTCAGGAAGTACTGGCTGGGGTGGTAGGATTCGAACCTACGGTACGCGGTACCAAAAACCGTTGCCTTACCACTTGGCTACACCCCAACCGTGGCGGCGGTATTACGCGAAGGGTTCGGGGGGCGCAAGACCTTCGACGGCAAAAAATTCATCTCTTTTTCGTCTTACGTCGAGACAGCTTTCAAACCTGTTCGGCACGGTGAAAGACGTGCTGGCTGCGACCGGCGCGCTTGGCGGTATAGAGCGCCGCATCCGCCCGTTCGAGCAGCCCCGCGGGACCGTCTGCTGCGGGCTTTTCGGGGTGATGCAGCGCGATTCCGATGCTGGCCGAGACCCCGCAGGTCGCGCCATCGATCTCGACCGGGGCCTCGATCCGCGCGATCAGCTGAGAGGCGAGATCGGAGAGCCGCTCCTCGTCGGTCAGCCCCAGCGGCAGAATCAGGAACTCGTCGCCACCGACACGGGCCACGAGGTCGTTCTTGCGAGTCAGATCGAGCATCCGGCGGGCCACGGCCTGCAACACCCTGTCGCCGGCGGCGTGACCGCGGCTGTCATTCACCTGCTTGAAATGGTCGAGGTCGAGATGCAGCACCGCGAAGCGCTCGCCGCCGCGGATCAGCCGCTGCAGCAGCTGGTCCATGGCGCGGCGGTTGCCGAGACCGGTCAGCGGATCGGTGAAGGCGCGCTGCTCGGCCGCCTGCATCGCGCCCTGCAGGCGGCGATTGAGGGTGCGCGAGGATTCCATTGCCGCGCTCTTGGCCTCGACGAGGTAGAGCATGTCGATCGCCAGATCGGTGGCGGCGAAATCGGTGGCGGTGAGCGCGTGGCGGCGCACCGCCTCGACCACGCCGATGCCGAAGGAAAGATTGAGCAGCGCGCCGCCAGCATCGTCGGGCATCGCCAGCCCCTTCATCGTCAGGCCCTCGGGGCCGCGCAGCCGCAGCTGCAGCTTGCGCCCGGACAGCTCGAGCAGGGCAGGCAGGGTCGCGACAGCGCGCGGGCGATAGACCTCGACGATCTCCGCGAAGCCCGCCCCGATGCCCCTGCCCGGCCCGAGCAGCTTGGCCAGGGTCGGGCCGAGCCCGCGCACCCGGCCATCGGCGGCGATCGAAAGGTGCAGCGGCATCAGCGCTTCGAGCGTCCGGGGCGGCAGGTTCATGCCCTGCCCCCCTGGCCCGGGCCCGGCGCCCCGCCGAGATCGAAGCTGCGGCCGGTGGCGAAATCTGCCTGCACCACCGCGATGTCGATGCGTTCACGCCCGTCGCGCAGGCCGGCGTGATCGAGGATCACCAGCGCGCCGTAATCATCCGCCATCGCGCGCAACACGCCGACGAGGACATGGCCGAAGCCCAGCGGATCGCGCGCCCGCACCTGGCATACCAGCTCGAACGCGCCGCCCGGCCGATCGCGAAGCTCGAGCTCGGGCAGATTGAGATCCGCCACCGCGAGACGGGCGCGGCCCGGCAGGTCGTCGAGCGAATGCAGGAAATCGATGAAGTCGAGCCCGCCGTAGCGCATCAGCCGGCGCAGGCCCTCGTTGTTGGGGTGGGTGATGAGATAGGTGCCGATATCCTCGAGGATCGCCTCGCCGGGCTTCGCGAGCCGGGCGACCGCCGCCCTCAGAACCCGGTCGACGATCTCGGGCTCGTAATCAAGCATGGCCTCGAATTCCGGGCTGTCGAGCTCGGCGCGGCGCGCGATCTCGGCCCAGAAAACCTGCCCATACGTATCCTGCAGGAAACACTGAAGTGTCCGTGCCACCAGCCCGTGCATCTGCCTCTTCCGTTCGCCTGGTGGCCCCGCCTGCAGCCAGCCTGGCCGCGCCCAGCGCACGACGCCACGAGGCTCCGCTCTGCGCGCGCCAGATCGCTGCCGGATGGCGCACCGCCTGATCCGTTTGCCCCGCGGCCCCGGATGCCGGCCGGGCCCGCCTGTCTGTCACGGCAAGACCATTGGCGGCAGGCGCTTAAGATCCGACGAACGAAGTGGATTTTAGGCAGATTCCCCCGCGCCGACGCCCGTCACCGGGCCCATCCCGCAGGCAGGCCGACAGGTATCAGGCGCCGAGCAGCCAGCCCGGCAGGTGGCCGATATCGGGCAGCACCGCATCGGCCAGCGGCGCCAGCCGGTCGGCCCCGATCGGGCCGGTGAGCACCGCCACGGTCTGCATCCCGGCGGCGCGCCCGGCGCTGAGATCGTGCGGGCTGTCGCCCACCATCACGATGCGCCCCGGCGCGATCGCCACGCGCTCGGCGAAGGCCAGCAGCGGCGCCGGATCGGGCTTGGCGCCAAAGCCGCTGTCGAACCCGGCGATGAAATCGAAGACGCCGCGAATCCCGGCGTAGCCGAGATGCGCATGGGCCACGCTCTCGGCATCGTTGGTCATGACGCCCAGCGGCAGCCCCATCGCCTCCAGCTGCGCCATCAGCGGCACCAGCGGGGCGGCGGGCTTCAGCGGCGCCTCGGCACCGGTGCGTTCAAGATAGGATTCGATCTCCCCCGCCTCGCGCCCCGGCAGCGCCGAGGCGAGACAGGCCGCCGCTTCGCGGTTGGTACCGGCCACCACCGGGCTGTCGGCGTGGAAGCTTTCGGTCTCGAGATCGAACCGCGCCGCCTCGGCCAACGCCAGAAGCGTGGCCTCGCAGCCGTCCGAGAGATGCCGCAGGGCCTGCTGGCCCCAGGCATTCCAGGTCGCTCCGAACTCGAACAGGGTGCCGTCCTTGTCGAACAGCACGGCATCGGCACGCAGGCTCATGTCCAGTTGACCTCGCCGCCGCCCGGCAGCATGGCGCGGGCCATCCGCGGCGTCTCGTAATCGAGCCCCTGCGCGTCGCAGAAGCTGCCGATCCAGGCGTCGTCCATCAGGATGAAATCCAGCACCGCGCCCTGGAAGACCGGATCCTCCAGCGCGACGCGGAAATCCTGCTCGGAAGCGCCGGTGGCGCCGAGAAACACCGGCAGAAGCTCGTCGTTGGTGGCCAGCCAGGCCACGGCCTGCAGTCCGATCAGTTCAGCGCTGTCACGGGAGATCGCCATTGGGTGCCTAAAATCCGAAAGAGATTATTAACCATTCTCGGCGAACACTGCCCGCCAGAGGACACGCAGCCCCCGTGGTCTGCGTAGCGCATGGTGGAAAAGGCTGCAATGACGGGACGGGTGCTTATCGCGGATGCTGTGGCAAACAATCGCATCGCCCTCGCGGCGGCGCTCGGCCGGGCGTTCTACGAAGTCATTCCCGTGGCCTCCGGGGCCGAGGCGCTGCGCGCCCTGCACCGGCAGCGTCCCGACGTGGTGATCGCCTCGACCGCGCTGCCCGACATGAAGGCGCGGGTGTTCTGCACCCGGGCGCAGGTGATGGCCGACCGGGGCGACACGCCGATCCTTCTGCTTGGCGAGGGTCAGGACCGGGCCGAACGCCACGCGCTGCTCGCCGCCGGGGCCGATGACGTGCTCGATCAACCCGTCGATCGCGGCCTGCTGCTGGCGCGGCTGCGCAACCGGCTGCGCGCCCGCGCCGCCGATGCCGAGCTGACCCTGCGCGACGATACCCGGCGCGCCCTCGGCCTCGCGGACGCCGCCGGGGCCCCGTTCCAGCCGCCGGCGCGGGTCGCGCTGATCGCGGTCAGCGCCGGGCCCGAGATCGACCGGGCCATCGCCTGCCTGCAGGCGCGGCTGTCTGACCGGATCGAGCGGATGACAGCGGAACAGGCGCTGCGCCCGAGCGCAACGCCCCCCGAGGCCTTCGTCGTCGTCGAGACCGGCGCGCCGGCGCGCGGCGGGCTGGCGCTCCTGACCCAGCTTCGCGCCAGCCCGAGACATCAGCGCGCCGCCCTGCTCTACGTCTGCGACGCGGCGCACCCGAAACAGGCGACCGGGGCGCTCGATCTCGGCGCCGACGACCTGCTCACCCGTGGATTCGACGCCGCGGAGCTGGCGCTCCGGCTGCCGCGCCAGATCGCCCGCAAGCGCCGCCGCGACAGCCTGCGCGCCAACATGCGCCACGGGCTGCACGCGGCGATCACCGATCCGCTTACCGGGCTGCACAATCGCCGCTACGCGCTGCCGCATCTTTCCCGCCTCTGCGAGCGCGCGGTCGAGCGCGGGCGCGGCTTCTCGCTGCTGCTGGCGGATCTCGATCACTTCAAGCGCATCAACGATCGCCACGGCCACGCCGCGGGCGACGCCGTGCTCTGCGAGGTGGCGCGACGGATGTGCGGGGAAGTGCGGCTTTCGGATCTCGTGGCGCGGTTCGGCGGCGAGGAATTCCTGGTGATCCTGCCCGACAGCGACGAGGCTGCCGCCCGCAGCAGCGCCGAGCGCCTGCGCACGGCGCTGGCCGCCGGCCCCTTCGTGCTGCCCGGCGGCGGCGCCTGCGCCTCCGCCACCGTCAGCATCGGGCTCGCCGCCTGCGCCGACGGCGAGCGCATTGCCTCCGACGTCCTGCTCGACCGGGCCGACCGGGCGCTCTACGCCGCCAAGGATCGCGGCCGCGACCGGGTGCTCGCCTGGTCGGACCTGCGGCCCGGGCCACGCGTGCTCAGCGCCAGCGGCTGAGCCCCCCGCGGCACCGCGCGCCGGGCTCAGTCGCGATCGGGGCGCGGGCCCTTGCGGATCTTCTCGGAGACCTCGCGGATCCGGTCCTCGAGGCGCTGCGCGTAGGCCGCGCGCTCCTCCGGCGTGAGCTGCGCGACATAGTCGACCAGCAGGCGCTGACCCTTGGCCTGACGGTTCTCGGCGCGCTCGCCCTGCCGGTCCAGCGTCGCAGCGAAGGCGGCGGGATCGAAGGGCTCGGCGCGCAGGATCTCGATGGCGGTGCGGTACTCGTCGAGGAAATCCCCCGGCGTGTCGCGCTGGCGCTCGACCTGGCCGCGCAGGGTGCGGCCGAGTTCGCGCCGCTGCTCTTCCTTCAGCGCGTGGGTGTAGGGAAACACGAAGTCGCGCCCGCGCGGCGGGCCGTCGCGATCGATGTCGGGGCGAGTGAGAAACAGCCCTGCGACCACGCCCGCCACCGCGAGATTCGCGGCCAGCGAGGCGAACAGCAGGACGCGCAGGCCGGTGGTCATTTTCGGGGTCTTGGCGGTCGTCATGTCTTCGCTCATGGCTCAGTATCCCAGCATCGCGACATCGAAGCCGCTGGCCGGCTCGAAGGTGGTGTAACTGTCCGACACCGTGGCGACGGAGGTCCAGTCGGAGAAGGTCGCGGGCGAGACGGCGCCGAACCAGACCCCGGCCGCGCAGGCCGCTGCCAGCCCCGCCACCGCCGGCCAGCCGCCGAGCACGCGCAGCAGGTCGCGCAGCCGCACGCCGCGGCTCTCCCGCTCGGGCATGACCGCGACCGCGGGCGCTCGCTGTTCCTCCAGCGCCATCGCCTCCATGCGCGCCAGCCAGTCGCCCGAAGGCGCCGGCGCCTCGGCGCGTCCCGCGTCGAACCAGGGGCCCAGCCCCGCTTCCTCTGCCTTGCGCTTGTCAGTCATCGTCATATCCCAGCTCTGCGCGTCTGGCCCCGAGCAGGCCCTCCAGCGCCTTGCGGCCCCGCGCGGTCAGACTTTCGACCGCGCGCACGCCTATGTCCATGATCTCGGCGATCTCGGGGTTCGAGAGCCCTTCGAGATGACGCAGGATCACCGCCTGTTTCTGCCGCTCGGGCAGCGTGTCGAGCGCCGCCTGCAGCGCCGCGCCGCGCGCGGTCTCCTGCAGATCCTGTTCCGCCGAGCGTGCCGGATCGGGCGGCTCGGCCACCGCGTCGAGATCGACATGGCCGCCGCGCGCCTTGCGGATCCGGTCGATGCACAGGTTCGACACCACCCGGTAGAGCCAGGTCGAGACCTTGGCTTCGCCGGCGCGCCAGCCCGGCGCCGCGCGCCACAACCGCAGCAGCGCCTCCTGCGCCACGTCCTCGGCCTCGGCCCGGTCCTTGAGCATGCGCATCGCCACGCCGAAGGCCTTCGGGCCCAGACGCTGGGTGAGCGCCCGCGCCGCGGCGGGCTCGCCGGCCGCATAGGCCGCGAGCAGGTCCTCGTCACTGCTGTCGCTCATTGCGTCATATGGCATCCGGTCCATCCAGTTGCGCTAGCCCGAGCGGGGCCACAACGCAACGGTGCGAGGCGGCGGCAGAGTGCCGCCGCCCGCCGTTTCAGTCCTGCGCCTCGGGCGCCGACTCGGGCATCTGCGCCGGCGGCGGGGTCTGGGCACCGGGGCGCATCTGCGGCTGGCCGTCGGGGCCACCGCGTCCGCCCATCTGGTGCTTGCCACCATGCCCGCCATAGCCGCCGGCGCGCATCTGGTGCTTGCCATCGCGGCCGTCACGGCCGCCGCGCTCGCCCATCTCGGAGCGGCGCTCCTGCATTCTCTGCAGCATCCGCTCTTGCGCCGCGGCCAGTTCCTCGAGGCTCACCTCGCCATTGCCGTCGGCATCGAGACGGTCGAACATCTGCTGCGGACCGCGCTTGTTGCCCGCCTCGATCTCCTCGAGGCTCAGCTTGCCGTCGCCATCGCTGTCGAGCCGCTCGACCATGCGTTGCTGGCGGCGCTCCTCGCGGAGGCGCTCCTGCGCGGCGCGGAAGGCGGTCAGCTCGTCGCCCTCGAGAACGCCGTCACCATTGGCATCGGCCTCGGCGAAGGCGGCTCCCGGGCCGGCCGCCGACAGTTCCTCGGCGGTCACCACCCCGTCGCCATCGGCGTCGAGTTCCTGGAACATCTCGAGCATCATCGGCGCCCGGCCTTCGCGCGGGCCGCCCTGCTGACCGGGCTGGCCCTGGAAGGCCATCGCCAGGCTTGCGGAGCCCATCACCGCAAGGGCGGCACCGGTAAGAAGCTTGCTCATGCGTGTCATTTGCTGCGATCTCCTGTTTATCGCTGGATGCCGGCGCCCCTGCGGCCGCCGATCTGTTCCTTCCACGCGGGGGCGGCTCATTCCCGTCGCAGATTTTTTTTGCGCAACCGGGCGGCACTGTCGTCGCCTGCCCAGAGTCAGCCGATGCGGCCGGCCGCCCCGGCAAAGGAATCCGCAAGGAAATCAATGAAGCTCCGGGTCCGGGACGGCACGTAGCGGCGCGCCGGATAAACCAGGTAGATGTCGGCATTGTCGGCGCTATATTCAGACAGAAGCTCGACCAGTCGCCCCTCGGCAAGATCCTCCTGCACATCCCAGAGCGATTTCAGCACCACCCCCTCACCCTCCAGCGCCCAGCAATGCGTAACCTCGCCGCTGTTGCTCGCGAGAGTTGTCGGAATGCTGACAGAGCGCATGCCGCTCTCGTCCTCGAACATCCATTGGTCGAGCAACTGACCATCGCGGATCAGCACGATCCCGCGATGCTCGGCCAGGTCTTCAGGCACGCGCGGCGCGGGCCGGTCTTCGAGATAGCGCGGCGCGGCGCAGACCACGCGCCGTGCCTTCAGCAGCCGCCGGGTGATGAACTCGCCCTTTGTCGGGCGCCCGACCCGCAGCGCGCAGTCGAACTCGCGCCAGAGCAGGTCGTCGCTCTCGTCCGAGAGGAAGAGCTGCACCGAGATCTGAGGGAATTTCTGTCGGAAGGCCCGGATCAGCGGTGCGATCTGACGCCGCCCGAAGGACAGCGGCGCCGCCACCCGGAGAGCCCCGTTCGGGCCGAGGTTGCCGGTGCGGATCTCATCCTCCGCATCTTCGAGTTCACGCACCAGCGGCGCGCAGCGTTCGAGAAAGCGTTCGCCATCGAGCGTCAGGCGGCATTGCCGCGTGGTGCGGGTGAAGAGTCTGACCTCGAGCCGCGCCTCGAGCGCCGCGATCGCGCGGGTCACCGACGCGGGCGAGACCTTGAGCCTGCGGCCGGCACCGGCAAAGCTGCCCTCCTCGGCCGTGGCTATGAAGATCCTCAGTTCCGTGCTGTCCATACCGCTCCCTCACGGTTCCATAAAATTCACGTTTCCTGCTGCAATGGAGCATTTCACAATCCGTCGTAGTCGAAAGTCTGTGGCGACTAGTTCTTTTGGCAAGCCCCGGGGATGGTCCCCGCCGGGCGCAACCGAAAGGAACCTCACGATGAAAATGTTCTTCGCCGCAACCGCCACCGCCGCAGCCCTCGCAAGCCCGGTGCTCGCCGACCACCACATGGAGACCATTCCCGCCGTCGCCGAAGAGGCCGGCAACTTCACCACGCTGCTGGCCGCGGTCGAGGCAGCCGAGCTCGGCGAGACGCTCTCCGGTGAGGGCCCGTTCACCGTCCTCGCGCCGACCGACGCCGCCTTCGAGGCGCTGCCCGAGGGCACGCTCGACGAACTGCTGATGCCCGAGAACAAGGACAAGCTGGTCGACATCCTGACCTACCACGTCATCGAGGGCGCGGTGATGTCGAGCGATCTCGACGACGGCATGACCGCGACCACGATTCAGGGCGGCGAAGTGAAATTCGATCTCTCGAGCGACCCGATGGTCAACGACGCCACCATCGTGATGCCGGATGTGGAAGCTTCCAATGGCGTGATCCACGCCATCGACACGGTGCTGATGCCCGAAGGCTGATCGCCGACCTTCCCCGCAAGACCATCGAAATGCGTCCGGTCGATACCTCGACCGGGCGTTTTTCCGTGCCGCCCCTCTGCCATCCGACGCCACGGCGCGGCTTGCCGAGCAAAGGTGCACGCGCCACACTGCTTTGCGACATGGCGCCGCAACGACAATCTGCGCAGTTCTGTTAGCGTGGATGCTTCGTCACGTTTCGGGGGAGGATCGAGGAGACCGATGCAAGACATGACCCAGCCCGGAGAAGAGCCCGCGCAGGCCGATCAAGAGACCCGGAGTGCCGACCCTGCCGCCGCGCCGCTCGACGGCGCCCCCGCCCCCGCAGGCGATACCGCGGAGCAGCGCGAGACCTGGCCCGCGATCTGGCGCGGCTATCGCGGGCGCTGCCCGAATTGCGGCTCCGGCCCGCTGCTGCGCAGCTATCTCAAGGTGCGCGATCATTGCCCGGTCTGCCGCGAGGAGCTCTACCACAACCGTGCCGATGACGGCCCGGCCTACCTGACGATCCTGATCGTCGGCCACATCATGGCGCCGGCGCTGCACATCGTCTTCACCACCTGGCGTCCGGAGCCGCTGACCCTGATCACCATATTCTCCGTTGGCTGCATCGGCTTGTCTCTCTATCTTCTGCCAAGACTGAAAGGGGCGATCGTGGGCTTCCAATGGGCCCGCCGGATGCACGGGTTCTAGATCCGCGCCGCGGCCCGCAAGACCGGCAGGAGACGAGATGACCCAAGACAAGACGGCGATCCGCAACGCGGCGACGGTGATCGTGATGCGCGACCGCGCCACCGCCCCGCGCATCCTGATGGGGCAGCGCGGCGCCAAGGCGGCCTTCATGCCCAACAAGTTCGTGTTCCCCGGCGGCGCGGTGGATGCCGAGGATGCGCAGGTGCCGTTGAGCCGCCCCCTGCCCGCGCTCTGCGAGACACGGCTCGGCGAAGACAGCGTCGCGGGGCTCGCACATCCGCTCGCCGTTGCCGCGATTCGCGAGCTCTGGGAAGAGACCGGGCTGATTCTCGGCGCCCGCGGAGACTGGGCCGAGCCGCCCGCCGACTGGCGCAGCTTCGCGGCCACCGGCCACGTGCCCGACGCCTCCGGCCTGCAATTCGTGTTCCGCGCCATCACGCCCCCGGGTCGGCCCCGGCGCTTCGACGCGCGGTTCTTCCTCGTCGATGCCGAGGCGCTGGCCACCGATCCCGACGATTTCTCCGCCGCCTCGGACGAGCTCAGCCACCTGCAGTGGATCGCGCTCGACGCGCTGCGCGATTTCGACATGCCGTTCATCACCGAAGTGGTGCTGGCCGAGGTCGCCGCCCGCGCCCATGAGGACGGCCCGCCGGCCTCGGTGCCGTTCTTCCGCAACGATGACGAGGAAAGCCTGTTCCTGCGGCTCAACGGCACCGCGCTCCCCGACTGATCAACCGCCCGGCCAGGCGCGCGGGATCAGACGAAGCCGCGCCAGCGCAGCACCATCACCACCAGCGCAACCACCACGAGGATCCCGGCCATCACGCTGGCGAGGAGGTTGAGCAGCCGCGCCCGGCGCTGCGCGGCCAGGTCGACGGCCTGTAGATGGCGTTCGAGCCGCCCTGCCGCGGCGCGGATCGACGGCGCGTCGAGGGTGCGCGCGAGCTTGGGGTGATCGGCAAAGCGCCGCGCCTCGAGGATCCGGGCCAGGTCCTTGCGCAGCTTGTGCGGCAGCCGCCGCCGCGCCTTGGCAGCGCGGGCGCCGAAATCGCCGCGCGTGAGCTTGAGCCGGCTCTCGAAGAGCCGGTCGAGCCGCGCCACCGCGGCCTTGGTTTCCTGTGCGCCATCCATCGACATGGGCCACAGATCTCCCGAAACCGCAGCGCGGCGCAAGGGGGCGTTGCCACGGCGCCGGGCAAACCGCGCGGATCGGCAACAGGGGCATTCCCTTTGCCCCGCCCCTCTCCTAGAAACGGGCCATGCTGAACACGATCCTGCACGGCACCCAGGGTGCGCAACCGCCGCTTCTCATCGTTCACGGACTCTACGGCTCGGGCCGCAACTGGGGCGTCATCGCCAAGCGTCTCTCGGACGAGCGACAGGTGATCGCCGTCGACCAGCGCAACCACGGAGACTCGCCCTGGACCGAGAGCCATGGCTACGAGGACATGGCGGGCGATCTGGCCGAGGTGATCGAGGCGCATGGCGGCAAGGCCGATGTGCTCGGCCACTCGATGGGCGGCAAGGCGGCGATGGTGCTGGCGCTGACCCGGCCCGAGCTGGTCAACCGCCTGATCCTCGCCGACATCGCGCCGGTGGCCTACGACCACAGCCAGATCCAGTATATCGAGGCGATGCGGGCGGTGGATCTCGATGCGGTCGAGAAGCGCTCGGATGCCAATGACCAGCTCGCCCGGCACGTGCCCGAGCCGACGCTGCGCTCGTTCTTCACCCAGTCGCTCGACATCAAGGAGAAGCGCTGGAAGCTCAACCTCGACCTGCTGGCCGAGGAGATGCCCAAGATCATCGGCTTCCCCGAGATCGGCGGACAGTTCGACGGCCCCACCCTGTTCCTCGCGGGTGGCGAGAGCGACTACGTGAAGCCCGAGTACCGCTCCCGCATCAAGACGCTGTTCCCCGAGGCGCGTTTCGCCAAGATCCCCGGCGCAGGCCATTGGCTGCATGCCGAGAAGCCGCGCGAATTCGAGGCGGCGGTGCGCGCTTATCTGGCAGCCACCGGGCAATAGTTTCACGAAAACCGAAACTGCGCGGGCCGTTTCCGAAAAGGACGCGGCGCAGGCTTGATCGGTTCGGCAAATGCGCCCTTTCTCGCCGGAGAAAGGACGCCCGATGCCGCCCGCGCCGATCTCCGCCCCGCTACTCCCCGACCAGGACGCGCAAATCGTCGTCGAGCCAGGGCAGCTGCCGCTGCGCCGGTTCGATCACCAGCTCCGAGACCAGCTTCCGCATGGTGCGCGCCACGTCGCGCGGCACCCGGTCGCTCCAGTCGGCGGCGGCGAAGAGCGAGATGGTGCGCGCGAACGGGCTGAAGGGCAGCGGGTGCGCCTCCATCTGGTCGTGGAACCGCCCCGCCCGCATGTAGCCCAGCGGCGTGGTGATCGCCCAGCCGACCCCGCGCGCCGCGAGCGTCATCAGCGACAGGTGCGCGCCGATCTCGAAGCGCTCGGGGAAGTCGAGCTTCTGGCGTTTGAGATGGGCCTCGATCTGGCGCCCGATGAGCTGGTCGCGATCGTAGCGCAGCATCGGCAAGCCGCTCATCAGCGCCTCCGCGCCCCCTGCCTCGGCCAGCGCCCCGCGGGCACAGACCAGAATGAACGGATCGCGCACCAGCGGGTATTCGACCACCCCCTCGGTGACCCCGCCAGCGCTGGCGGCGATGGCGATGTGCAGCTTGCGCTCGCTCATCGCGGCGCCGATCTCGTGGCTCGGCGCGGTGATCAGCTTGAAGCGGCAGCGGGTCATGCTCTCGGCGAGAATGGTCACGAGCTTGGGCGTGAGGTCATTGTCGAAATCGTCGATCACCCCGAGGCTCAGGGTGCTGAGATGGGTCAGGTCCATCACCGTCAGCTCGTTCTGCGCCAGCCGCAGCTGGCTCAGCACCGACTGGGTGCGCAGAAGGAACGATCGCCCGGCCTGGGTCAGCCGCATCGGGCGGCGGCCGTGGTCGACCAGCTCGGCGCCGAGCGCGCTTTCGAGGTTGCGCATCTGCTGGCTGACCGCGGGCTGGCTCAGCCCGGTCATCTCGGCCGCCTGCGCCACCGAGCCAGTCGCCGCCAGCGCCTCGAACACCTCGAGCCCGCGCAGCGTCACGCCCTTCATCACCATCGGTTCTCTCCCAGCCCGGCGCGGAAGCACCGCGCCCCAGATATTCACCTTTTGTGAAACTCCCTCCCCTCAAGGTCAAGCGTTGCCGCCATGCCCCAAGCCTCTCCGATACAGCACTTGAAGCCCGCCCCCGGCCTGCCGCCGCAAAGCGCCGCCGAAATTTCCGACACCGTGGCGATCATGCTCGCGCGGCTGCGCGCGGGGCGCGAGGAGGCGGCGCGCGACTATGCCAGCCGGCTCGATGGCCATGATGGCGCGCCCGAGATCACGCCGGAGGCGCTGGTCACCGCGCAGCGTCGCCTGCCGCTGACGCTGGTCGAGGATATCGCTTATGCCCACGCCAACATCCGCGCCTTCGCCGAGGCGCAGCGCGCGTCGGTCACCGAGTTCGAGACCGAGCTCCGCCCCGGCCTCTTTGCCGGGCAGCGGCTGATCCCGCTGGGCTGCGCCGGGGCCTACGTGCCGGGCGGGCGCTACGCCCATATCGCCTCGGCGCTGATGAGCATCACCACCGCCCGCGCCGCCGGGGTCGAGCACGTCATCGCCTGCACGCCGCCCGGGCCGGAGGGTCCGCACCCGGCGATCCTGCATGCCATGCACGTGGCCGGCGCGGGCCGGGTGCTGGCGATGGGCGGGGTGCAAGGGGTGGCGGCGATGGCGCTGGGGCTCTTCGGCCTGCCCGAGGCCGATATCCTTGTGGGCCCCGGCAATGCCTACGTGGCCGAGGCCAAGCGCCAGCTCTTCGGGCCCATCGGCATCGACATGGTGGCGGGCCCGACGGATTCGATGATCCTTGCCGACGCCACCGCCTCGCCGCGCACCGTGGCGCTCGATCTGGTCAGCCAGGCCGAGCATGGCGGCACTTCCCCGGTCTGGCTCGTCACCACCCACAGGCCGCTGGCCGAGGCGGTGCTGCGCGAGGTGCCCCGCATCATCGCCACCCTGCCCGAGCCCAACCGCAGCGCCGCCGCCGAGGCCTGGGACGCGCTCGGAGAGGTCATGCTGGCGGAAAGCCGCGAGGCGATGGCGGTACAGGCGGATCTCTACGCCCCCGAGCACCTGCACGTGCAGGCCGCCGATCTCCAGTGGTGGCGCGGGCGGCTCAGCGCCTATGGCTCGCTGTTTCTCGGCACCGAGACCACGGTGGCCTTCGGCGACAAGGCGGCGGGGCCGAACCATGTGCTGCCGACCGGACGCGCGGCGCGCTATACCGGCGGGCTCTCGGTTCACAAATTCCTGAAATGCGTGACCTGGCAGCGGGTCGAAGCACCGGCGCTTCCGGATCTCGCCCGCGCCAGCGCCGGCATCGCGCGGGCCGAGGGCATGGAAGGCCACGCCCGCGCCGCCGAGGCACGGCTGCCGTCAAGGGACACGCGCCCGCGGCGCGCGGCTGCAGGGGCGTAGCACTCAGAGGAGCACCCCGCAGGGCCGCATGCTCTGCGGCGCGAGCCAAAGACGGGCTGGGCGGTGCAGGCGCTCCGGGAGATCGCCTCGAGCCAAGCTCTGCGCGGCGGCTCGGCCTGGAACCGCCAGCCAGCCGCCCGCAGCGGCGACGGGGTTGGCCGGACTCAGAGCCCTTTGCACATGCGCTCGGCGCGGTCCACGAAGGCGCTGTAGCGCTTCCAGAATTCCTCGTCGCGCCTGCGGTCCGACTGGCGCACCTCCTGCGCCTCGTGGGGATCTTCGTAGAACCCCACCATCCGGCGCTGATCGCCGCCGCTCAGTTCGACATCTGCCGCCGCCTGGATGCAGCCGCAGAGTTGCGGGTTGCGGGCGCTGCGCTGCGATCCGTTGCAGGCCCTGCTGACCGGGCCGCTCGCCGTCGGTACCACCCGGTAATCGTTGGAGGCCCGGTTGCCACCACCGCAGCCGGCCACCAGGGCCAGCGCCACGACACAGGAAATCACTCTCATCCGCCTGTCACCTTTTCCGCTCGGCGCTCCCTCGGGGCTTGTCGCCCTGTTCTGACGGGAGCTTTTGCCGCAAGATGCCCCAAACCGCATGCGGTTTCAATTCACCAGCCTGTCAGATGCGCCCTGGACACCGGCCGCCGCGGCCTCGCCCTTCCACCGACCGGCGCCCGGCCCGCAAAAGACCCGTCCAAGGCCCACAACTCACCTTGACCGGCCAGCAAAACAACAGCATATCCAGCAAATCATGACCGATCTCGCGCATATCCGTAACTTCTCCATCGTTGCCCATATCGACCACGGGAAATCCACCCTGGCCGACCGGCTGATCCAGCTCACCGGCACCGTCGCCGAACGCGACATGCAGGAACAGCTTCTCGACTCGATGGATATCGAGCGGGAACGCGGCATCACCATCAAGGCCAACACCGTCCGCATCGAATACCCGGCGCAGGACGGCGAGACCTACGTGCTGAACCTGATCGACACGCCCGGCCACGTCGACTTCGCCTACGAGGTCGCGCGCTCGATGCATGCCGTCGAGGGCTCGCTGCTGGTGGTCGACGCGACCCAGGGCGTCGAGGCCCAGACGCTGGCCAATGTCTACACCGCCATCGACGCCGATCACGAGATCGTCCCGGTGCTCAACAAGGTCGACCTGCCGGCGGCCGAGCCCGACCGCGTCAAGGAGCAGATCGAGGACGTCATCGGCATCGACAGCCAGGATGCCTGCCTGATCTCCGCCAAGACCGGCATCGGCATTCCCGACGTGCTGGAAGCCATCGTCAAGCGCCTGCCTGCCCCTTCCGAGGGCGACCGCAACAAGCCGCTGAAGGCGATGCTGGTGGATTCGAAATACGATCAGTATCTCGGCGTGATCTGTATCGTGCGGATCATCGACGGCGTTCTGAAAAAGGGCGACCGCATCCGCATGATGAAGACCGGCGGCACCTACGATGTCGACGATGTCGGCGTCTACCGCCCGGCGATGACCAACGTGAAAGAGCTCGGACCGGGCGAGATCGGCTATCTCAACGCCTCGATCAAGCAGGTCCGCGACACCCGCGTCGGCGACACCATCACCCACGAGAAGAAGCAATGCGCCGAGCCGCTGCCCGGCTTCAAGCCTTCGGTGCCGGTGGTGTTCTGCGGCCTGTTCCCGGTCGATGCCAACGATTTCGAGGACATGCGCGACGCCATCGAGAAGCTGGCGCTCAACGACGCCTCCTTCACCTTCGAGATGGAGACCTCGGCGGCGCTCGGCTTCGGCTTCCGCTGCGGCTTCCTCGGCCTGCTGCACCTCGAGGTGATCCGCGACCGCCTCGAGCGCGAGTACAATATCGAGCTGATCACCACCGCGCCGTCGGTGATCTATCACCTCTATACCAAGGACGGGGAGCGCCGCGACCTGCACAACCCCGCCGACATGCCCGACATGTCGACCGTGGACCATATCGAGGAGCCGCGCATCAAGGCCACCATCATGGTGCCCGACGAGTATCTCGGCGACGTGCTGAAGCTCTGCCAGGAGCGCCGCGGCATCCAGATGGACCTGACCTATGTCGGCGGCCGCGCCATGACGGTCTATGACCTGCCGCTCAACGAGGTGGTGTTCGATTTCTACGACCGCCTGAAATCGGTGACCAAGGGCTATGCCTCCTTCGATTACGAGATGATCGGCTACCGCGAGGACAACCTCGTGAAGATGTCGATCCTGGTAAACGACGAGCCGGTCGACGCGCTGGCGATGATGGTGCACCGCGAGCGCGCCGAGATGCGCGGCCGGGCGATGTGCGAGAAGCTCAAGGAGCTGATCCCGCGCCACATGTTCAAGATCCCGATCCAGGCGGCCATCGGCGGCAAGGTGATCGCCCGCGAGACGCTCTCGGCGATGCGCAAGGACGTGACCGCCAAGTGCTACGGCGGCGACGCCACCCGGAAGAAGAAGCTGCTCGAGAAGCAGAAGGCCGGCAAGAAGAAGATGCGCCAGTTCGGCAAGGTCGAGATCCCGCAGGAAGCCTTTATCTCGGCGCTGAAGATGGACAGCTGAGGTCTCAGGGCCCGGTTTGGATTTGCGAAGGGGCGCCCGAAGGGCGCCCTTTTTTCTTTTGCCTTCCAGTGATGCTAGCACTCGAACTATAACGCCCGAAATTTAGGATTCCTGTCCGTGCTATCGCGATTGAGTTCAGCGGACACGAGAAAGAATTGACCTCATGCCCGTGGGGGCCGAATTCTAGAAGACGCGGCAATGCGCTCGGGTAAGCGACCGCCGCAGTTCAATACTAAATACTATTTAGAAAATGCATTTGAGGCTGCGCCTCATGTCTGACGATCGCCTGTAGCCATTTGAAATGGCGATCATCCTCAGGATGAACCTATATGAGGGAAGAAGATCGGCTGGCGTCCCAGCACGGAGCTTATGACTATAGAGTTCAGAACGCGAGAAATCAGCGAATTATGAAGAGCAACGGCGGCAGCGCGAACAGGACTACTCCGATCAGCTGACGCGTCAACGCGAGCAGCAAGAGAGAGAGCGCGCCGATAGGCAACGGCGCGAAACTGCTCAGTCAAGATCTCGTACAGAAACGCGGCAGAGCCGCTCTAAGGGAAAGCCAGACACGCGCTGGATAGAATGGTCGACAGGCTGGGGCGTCTTGGGCGCGATCGCGGGAGCAGTTGCGGCTTCCAAGCTCCCTGAGACAGATATTCCCCTTGAAGGTATCTTGGCATCTGCCGCCGGCGTCGGAATCGCAATCGGACTACTTTGGAAGGTCTTACTGTCTTTTCTCGCCATTGCGGTAATCGGCTTCGTCGCTTTTCAGTTCTTCGGGACCAATTGATAGCGAAGCCCATCCGAAATAGAAATCTGCGGAGAGAGATTTCCGACTGTACTCACAGAACCTTTGCCAGCTCTGAGGCGAAATTCAGCGGGTTTTTCAGAAATCGACGTCACAACCTTCAAAAGGCTGAACTCTAAACCCCGCTGCTCGTCCCAGCGACGCACCGCTCGCCCTCTATGGATAGCCGAGTTTCGACCTATTCAGCCAAAGAAAAAGCCGCCCCGAAGGGCGGCTTTCCCGTTGATCGGACTGTTACGCCCGGATCATTCCGTCATGGTCTCCGCGCCGCCCTGCTGGCGGGTCTGCAGCATCGCCAGGATGCGCTCGTTGAGCTCGGGGTTGGTCTGGGCGGCCTGTCCAATCTCGTTGTAGGTCTGCACGTCCATGCCCTCGGTCTCCTCGACCGCGCTGGCCATCTCGGTCTGCGCTTCCTGCACCAGGGCCTGCTTCTCGGCATCCTCGGGCGCTGCCTCGATGCGGGTCATGTAGTCCTGCTGCACCGCCTGCACCTGCATCGCCGCGTCGACGAAGGAGGTCAGCGTCTCCTCGCTGAATCCGGCCGAGGGGGTCTCGGGCAGGGTCTCGGGGGCGGCCTGCACCGGCGCTTCGGCGGCGGCAGGATCGTCCTGCGCGGTCTGGGCCATCACCGGCGCGACGGGCGCGGCGATGAGGGCGGCGATCACGGTGGACTTCAGCAGTTTGCCGTTCAGTTTCATGACGTCTCCTTCCGGGGTCTCCGGTTGTCTGTGTCGTCGGGCACGGGGGCATCCCGCGCCGTCCCCCGAGAGCTATGCAGCCCACCCCGCCGCTTCAAAGGGGGCACCGGCCTCCGCCACGCTGGGCAGCGGGGACTTGCCGGAACCGGGCGTTCGCGCTGGCAGTGCCCCGCGCACCCGGCTTGACGTTTCTCCCCGCCGCACAACGCGCGAGACGGCGCGAAACCGGCCCGGCGGAGCGGCGCCGCAAGGAAAGGTTCCATTGACGTCGCGTGAGCTGAGCCAATCCTTGCCAAGCCCGGCTCACGCACCGGCATGTTCCTGCAAACATGGCGAGAAACCCGCAAATCCGTCGCTGTTCCGCAACAGCAAAATGATGTGACCGGTCCGTGTGGAGCGGATCGCCGGTCCCGTGGTTATGTCCCCAGTCGCCGCAGCGGACCTCCCCCGCCGCGGTGCGAGAAACAAAAGCAATGGAGCAGAAGACATGACCTTCAAACCGCTCATCCTCGTCCCCTTCCTCGCCACCCCGGCCTTCGCGGGTTCGCTCGACCAGACCCCGGTCGAGCCCGCACCGGTGGCGCCCGTCACCCCGATCGCCTCGCCGGTCACCGGCGACTGGACCGGCCCCTCGGTCGGTGTGCAGCTGGGGTATGGCTATGCCGATCCGGACGGCCCCGAAGAAGAGACTTCCGACGGCGCGGTCTACGGCCTCAACGCCTATTACGACCACGATTTCGGCAACTGGATCGCCGGTGCCGGCGTCGAGTATGAAGGCGCGGATATCGATCTCGGCGAAGCCGGTGATCTCGACAGCATGGCGCGCGTCGGCGGCCGTGTCGGCTATGACCTCGGCAAGACCATGGTCTACGGCCAGGGCGGCTATGCCCACGCCTCGACCGATGGCGGCAGCCTCGATGCCGGTGACTCCAACGGCTACTACGTTGGCGTCGGTGCCGAGACCTACGTCGCCGAGAACGTCACCCTGAGCGGCGACGTGAAGTACAACGAGTTCAGCGATTTCGACGATGACGACCTCGAGATCGGCGCAACCACCGCGACCGTCGGTCTGAACTACCGCTTCTGAGCGCGCACGCGCCTCGACAGAACATGAAAAGGGCCGCGTCCGGGATCTCCGGGCGCGGCCCAATCTGTTTCAGCCTCCGGGCGCCCCCCGGCATCGAGCGCCGGGACAGGTGCCGCTCAGCTGTCGCCGGCGACGGTCGGGGTCGCGGTCGGAACCGACCAGCCCTTGCCAGCGGCGACCTGCAGCGAGGCCCAGCTGGTGGCGAGGTCACGCACGCTCGACGCCAGCGTCAGGCGCGCACTCGAGAGCGAGCGCTGCACGGTCAGCAGGTCGAGCAGGGTCGTGGTGCCGCCGCGATAGGTCTCGCGCGACAGCTCGACCACACGCTCGTTCGAGGCAACGCTGCGCTGGTAGGCCGCAACGGCGCGACGGTTGCGCAGGTAGCTGGTCTGGGCGGTCTGCACCTCCTCGACCGCGCTGAGCACGGTGGAGCGCCAGGTCAGCTCGGCACGCTCCGCCTGCGCGATCTGCTGATCGCGGGCCGAGCGCAGCGCTGGCTGGCTCAGGATTGGCAACGACAGCGACGGGCCGAAGCTCCAGGAGTTGAAGCCCTCGGTGCGGGTGATGGTGCCGCCCAGCGTGACCGACGGGTAAAGCGCCGCTTCGGCGATGCCGATTTCCGCGGTTGCCGTTGCGAGATCGCGCTCGGCGCCGCGCACGTCGGGACGGTTGCGCAGCAGGTCGGCCGGGACGCCGACCTCGGCACCGGAGGACGGGCGCGGCTGGGCCGCACCGCGCTCGAGCCGGGCCTCGATGGTCTGCACCGGCTGCGCCAGCAGCGTGGCGATCGCGTAGGTGGCCGAGTAGAAGCCGGTTTCCAGCGCCGGCAGCGATGCGAGATCGGCATCGAGGCTGGCCTGCGCCTGCGCCTCGTCGAGCGCCGTTGCGGCACCGGCCTCGCGCTGGCTCTGCACCAGCGACAGCGTCTCGCGACGGGTCTGCAGCGTCTGGCGGTTGATCGCGAGCGCGTTCTGGAAGTAGCGCATGTCGATATAGTTGGTCACCAGCGCGGAGAGATAGGCCAGCCGCGCGGTGCCGACGCTGAGCTCGGCCGATTGCAGCGCCGCGAGGGCCGCCTCGCGCGAGCGCCGCTCACCGCCGAACAGATCCAGCACGATGGCCGGGCTGAACGAGCCCGAGTCGGTGTTGGTGTTGGTGGTGTTCTCGTTGCCGCTGTTGATGCTCTGCGCGGTCAGGTTGCCGCTGATCAGGCCGGGAAGACCGGTGGCGCGGGCCGCGGCCTGCGCTTCGGCGACCCGGGTGATCGCCCCCTGAATGCTGAGGTTCTGATCGAGACCGGTCTGCACCAGCTCGTTCAGCATCGCGTCATTGAAGGCACGCCACCAATATTGCTCGGTCGCCTGCCCGATCGGCTGGGCGCCGCCATCCGCGAAGGACACGGCGAGGGTTTCGCTGGGAGCTTGGTAATCGGGCCCGACGGTGCAGGCCGCGAGTCCCAGGGTCAGGGAAAGTAGGGCTGTTTTTTTCGGGATCATCTGCTCGATACTCTTGAACGCTTTGCGGACAGTATTTGCATGATTAAAGCGTAAAGGGCAGGGACCATGAAAATCCCAACGAAAGTTGAGGCAATCATGCCACCAATCACGCCCGTCCCGATGGCATTTTGGGCCGCGGCCCCTGCCCCGCTGGCGGTTGCGAGCGGAAAGACGCCGAGAATGAAGGTCAGCGCGGTCATCAGGATCGGGCGCAGGCGCAGCCTTGCGGCTTCGACCGCGGCCTCGGCAATGCTGCGGCCCTCACGGCGCAGATCCTCGGCGAACTCGACGATCAGGATGGCATTCCGCGCCGCCAGGCCGATGGTCGTCAGCATGCCCACCTTGAAGTAGACATCGTTGGACTGGCCGAAGGCCCAGGCCGCGAGAAACGCCCCCAAAACGCCCACCGGCACCGCCAGCATGACCGAGAACGGGATCGACCAGCTCTCGTAAAGCGCTGCGAGTGCGAGGAAAATCACCAACGCCGAGATGGCGTAGAGATAGGGGGCCTGATCGCCCGACTGGCGCTCCTGGTAGCTGATGCCGGTCCAGGCGCTGCCGTAGCCGCCGTCGAGGCTGGCGACCATCTCCTCCATCGCATTCATCGCCGCGCCGGAGCTGACTCCGTTGGCCGCGGAGCCGGAGATCTCCAGCGCCGAAGTGCCGCCATAACGTTGCAGCGAGGGCGCGACAGGCTCCCAGTCGGTTGTCATGAAGGCCGAGAACGGCACCATTTCGCCGCTGTCGTTGATCGCGTACCATTTCATGATGTCCTCGGGCTGCATCCGGTGCTCGGGCGCGGCCTGGACGATCACCGGGCGCAGCGAGGCGCCGAGCACGAAATCGTTGACCTCGGAGCCGGCGAAGATCACCGACAGCATGCTGTTGACCGCCGAGAGCGAGACGCCGAAGCTCTCGGCCTTCTCCTGGTCGATGTCGATGCGCAGCGCGCTGTCATCCTCGGTGCCGCGGGCATCGACGTTGGTGACCAGCGCGTTGTCGTCGCCAAGCGTCACCAGGTCCTCGGCTGCCGCCTTGAGCGCCTCCGCGCCGTTGCCGGCCTGGTCGATGAGATACATCGAGAAGCCGCCGGTATTGCCGAGGCCGGGGATCGCGGGCGGCTGCATGATCATCACCCGCCCTGCCCTGTGCCCGGCGAAGCGCGCGTTGGCGCGGGCCGAGACATTGGCCGCCGAGAGCGCGGGATCGCCCTCGCGCGCCTCGAAATCGCGCAGCTTCACGAAGATCATGGCGCTGTTCTGGCCGGAGCCGCCGAAGCCGAAGCCGAGCGCCGCGAAGGTCGCCTCGACCGCGTCGCCCTCCTCCTCGAGCAGGTAGGTCTCGACCTCCTTCACCGTCTCCAGCGTCTGCTGCGAGGTGGCGCCTTCCGAAAGCGACACCATGGTCATCAGCACGCCCTGGTCCTCGGTCGGGATGAACGAACTTTCGAGCCGCTCATTGACCCACCACGCGCCGCCCAGCACCAGCGCCAGCAGGCCGAGCACCAATACCGGCGCGCGCAGGCTCGCCTTGACGCCGGCGCCGTAGCCGTTGGTCACCCGGTCGAGCCCGCGGTTGAACCAGCGCGCCGGGGCGAAGCGGATCATCTCGTCGCGCGGGCGCAGGAGCCGCGCCGACATCGGCGGCGACAGGATGATCGCCACGCAGAGCGACAGGGTCATCGCCGTCACCATGGTGATCGAGAACTGTCGGTAGATCACGCCGGTCGAGCCGCCGAAGAAGGCCATCGGCAGGAACACCGCCGCCAGCACCACGTTGATGCCCAGAAGCGCCGAGGTGATCTGCCCCATGCTCTTCTTGGTGGCCTCGCGCGCCGACAGCCCCTCCTCGTCCATGAGACGCTCGACGTTTTCCACCACCACGATGGCGTCGTCGACCAGCAGGCCGATGGCCAGCACCATGGCGAACATGGTCAGCGTGTTGATGGTGAAGCCGGTGGCATAGAGCACCGCGAACGTGCCCGCGAGCACCACCGGCACCGCGATCAGCGGGATCAGCGTGGCGCGCCAGCTCTGCAGGAAGACGATGAGCACGAGGAAGACCAGCACCACCGCCTCGATCAGCGTGTGATAGACCTGTTCGATGGAGAGCTCGACGAAGGGCGAGGTGTCGTAGGCGATGCGGAACTCGACGCCCTCGGGAAGGGTGTTCTCGAGCCGCGCCATCGTCGCCTTGACCGCGTTGGCGGTGTCGACGGCATTGGCGCCGGTCTCGAGATTGACCCCGAAGCCCGCGGCGTTGAGCCCGTTGAAGCGCGAGTCGCCACCATAGCTCTCCTGCCCGATCTCGACATCGGCCACGTCGGCCAGACGCACCGCGCCGCCATCCTCCTCGGTCTTGAGCAGGATGCGCTCGAACTGCTCGACGCCGGTGAGCTGGCTCTGCGCGGTGATGGTGGCAGTGAATTGCTGACCCTGCACCGTGGGCTGTTCGCCCAGCGAGCCGACCGACACGGTGGTGTTCTGGTTCTGCACCGCCGAGACGACGTCGGTCGGCGTGAGCTGGTAGCGCGCCAGCGCCAGCGGCTTGAGCCAGATGCGCATGGCGTAGCCCGAGCCGAAGACGTTGATCCCGCCCACACCCTCGGTGCGCTCGATCGGACCCTCGACTGTCTCCGAAAGGATATCGCCCAGTTGCAGCGTCGACTGCGTGCCATCGGTGGAGACCAGCGCCCCCACCATCAGGATCGACGATGTCGAGCGACGGATGCTGACGCCCTGGCTCTGCACCGACAAAGGCAGCTGGCTCTCGACCTGGCTGACCTTGGTCTGCACCTCGTTCTGCGCGTCAATCGGATCGACGCTGTCATCGAAGGTCAGCGACAGCGAGGCCGAGCCCTGCGAGGATTGCGCCGTCATGTAGATCATGCCCTCGAGCCCGGTCATCGAATCCTCGATGACCCGGGTCACCGAGTTCTCGACCGCCTCGGCGGTGGCGCCGGGATAGCTCGCGGAGATGCGCACGGTGGTGGGGGCGATGTCGGGATATTGCGACACCGGCAGGGAGACGAAAGACCACGCTCCGGCGAGCATGGTCATCAGCGCCAGCACCCAGGCGAAGACCGGGCGGCGAATGAAGAAGCTTCCCACTGTCTCAGCCCTCGTCCGTGCCGGTCTGCGCCTCGGTCACGACCCCGTCTTCCGAGATCGTCACCGGCACGGTCGTGACCGCCGCACCGTCCTGAAGATTGCTGAGACCGTCGACGATCAGGCTCTCGCCCGCCGCCACGCCCTCGGTCACCACCCAGGCGTTCCGGTAGCTGCCCTGATCGGTCAGCACCCGCTGCTCGGCCGTGCCGTCGACGGCGACGAAGGCCGTCAGCTCGCCGTTCGAGGCCCGCGAGGTGGCGCCCTGCGGCACCAGCACCGCCTGGATCGTGCCGAGCGTGATGTCGACGCGGAGGTACTGCCCCGGCATGATCCGGCGCTCGGCATTGTCGAAGCGCAGGCGCATCTCGGTGGTGCCGGTGGTGGTCGAGACGGTGGTGCCGGGCGAGACCATCTCGCCCTCGCCGGAATAGGTCTCGCCGGTCTCGAGCTCGAGATCGATCTCCAGCCGGTCGCCACGCTGCAGCGCGCCGGTGTCGAAACGGTTGCGGATCTCGCCGACCCGGCGGCTCGACTCGGCCACGTCGACATAGATCGGATCGAGCCGGGTCACCGTGGTCAGCGCGTCGGTCTGGTTCTCGGTGACCAGCGCCCCCACGGAAACACTCGGCACGGTGGCAAAGCCCGAGATCGGCGAGGTGATCTCGGTGCGTGCGAGATCGAGCTCGGCCACTTCCAGCGCGGCTTCCGCCGAGCTGCGATCGGCCTCGGCCTGCTTCAGCGCGACTCGCGCGGTGGCCATGTCCTCCGCGGTGACGCCGGTGCCGAGCAGGTTCTCGTAGCGTGTCACCGTCTCCTGCGCGGCATCGACCGAGGCCTGCGCCAGATCCACGGCGGCCTGCGCCGAGGCGACATCGGCTCGGTAGGTGTCGTCCTCGATGCGGAAGAGCACGTCGCCCGCAGCGACCGGACGGCCCGATTCGTAGACGATTTCCGAGATCATGCCGCCGACCCGGGGCCGGATATCGACCTGCTGATAGGCCACGGCACGGCCCGGCACGGTGGTGGTGAAGGGCACCGCCTCGTTCTCGAGCGTGATGATGCCGACCTCGGTGGCGCGGCCTCCTTCCGGCGGCCCCCCGGCCTGTTGTGCGCTGCTGTCTCCTCCCCAAGACGACAAGATGACTGTCACCATGGCGAGCCCTGCAAGCCATGACGGGCGATAGACGCAACCTCTGTGCATGAAACCTCTCGTTCGATCGTATCGAGTCCTGCTCAATTGGACTGATACGCCCCAAAGGCCAGTTTCCGTCGCATGTTTTGAAAAGTTTCTCGGCGCTGCAGAGACTGGCTCCGCTGCGACCGCACGCCGCTTGCAAAACCGGCGAATGCATTCCACATTACAGATATAACGGTTTCGTGGGGCGCTTTGCGCTTGCCATCGGACCGTTGTGAGATACCTTGCCCTGAGAGGAAGGAGACTTCGCAATGCCCCGTTTGATCCGCCTGTACATCCAGCAGATCCTTGCCGGCTTCGGCCTGTCGACCGTGTTTGTCGGCATCCTGCTCTGGCAGAACGTCGCGAATCTCTACCATCTCGTCACACATACCGAGGCCGGCCTGCTGGCCGTGTTCCTGCTCTGGCTGTTCAACGGGCTGGTCTTTGCCGGTGTGCAATTCGCCATCTCGGTGATGCGCATGCAGGACAATGACACGCCCCCCTCGGGCGGCAAGCGCGACATGGTGCTCGATTATCAGCCGGTCCGCGTGCCGGTCGATCAGGCCCCGCGCAACCAGCTGGCGCGTCGCCGCCGCTGACAGCTGTTTCGATTGCGACGGAAAAAGCGCCCCTTTGGGCGCTTTTGTTCGTTCTGGGACCCACCTCTCGGGAGTAAACAGGAACGATCGGTACCGCAGAACGTTTTTCCCTGAGGCGCCGGTGAACAGGTCTCCCGATGCAACCGGCCAGGGCCCGCACCGCGCGGCGCCCGCTGCCGCAAAACCGACCGACCACAACGAAGAGGACCGCCTTCTTGCAAGCTCAGACGATCGCCTTCCTGATCATTGTGCCCTTCGCACTCGCTTTTCTGTACGCCTGCATTCACGAGTATCTACGGTATCGCACCGAGGGCCGGGCCAGCTACGGGCTGGTCTACAACGAAGAGACCGGCACCACCCATGTCACCGGCATCCCCGAGCACGAGGAAGCCTATGACCCGCAGCACTACGATCCCAACGATTACAACGACCCCGAGAAAAGCCGGTCGTCCGACGACGAAAAGAGCTGATCGCGGGATCCCGGCCCCGGCACGGGCCACCACCTGACAGACCTAGATCCGGGCGACGGCCGGTCACGCGCCGCGCGCGGCGTCGCGGCGGAGCACCCTCGAACGCGCCCGCGCCTGCGACAGACCGGCAGGCGTTGCACACAACGTCTTGCCAGCGCGATTTTTTTTCGGGGGAAAGTGGCGGGAACCACACCAACCGTGGGGTTATCTCATTCCCGAGGACCTGTATATACAGGTGGGCGTCAGGTAACCGAACCAGGGCCCGGACAGAGCCAACTCCCTCGGAATTGCTTAAGGCCACCGGAATGCAACCATGCACGAGAAGGGCAGAACCCGCCTGACCGCGAGATAGTGGCGCGGCCGGGTTTCGGCAAGGGCCTACGGCGAAATCAGCCCTCCTCGGTCGTCACGAAATTGTAACGCTGCAGTTCCTCCGGCAGCAGCAGGTAGATCTCGCTCGACGGCGTGGTGAGCGCGTGGCTCATCACCAGCGGGTCGATGCCCATCTCCTCAAGATAGATCATCACCTCGCCCTGTCCGCGCTGGATATCCTCGACCGCGACGAAGGCCGGCAGGATGGTGCTCTTGCCGAAGTAATGCTGGTGCACGCCCACCGAGGCGCCCTCCTCGATCTCGCGGGTCGCGCCGCCCGCCAGAAGGTAGGGACAGGCCGAGTAGCAGATCTCGCCGCGCAGCATCTTGGTGCCGATGCCCGCCTCGCGCAGATGCCGGCCAAGCTCGAGCGCATCGCCCACGGAGCCGCCGGGACTTTGCAGCACCAGCGTCTCGACCGCCGGATCGGCCGCCTCGATCAGCCCGATCAGCCGGTCCCCGTCGCCCTCCGCGATCGCCCCCTCGAGCCGCCATTCACCGGCGGCCCCGGTTTCCGTCAGCGTCAGACGCTCGGGCAGATCACCGGCATCGCGCGCCGGGTTGAGCGGCGGGCGCTGGCGCGAGGGCTCGAAGACCCGGCGCTGGTCGCCCGGGCGCACCGGCTCCGAGAGGCGCGGCGCGGCGGGGGCCATGCTGGGCAGGCGGAAGCCGTTGGCGCGCATGTCGCCGACGACAAGAAACGCCCCGATGGTGATCTGGAAGGCGAGGATGCCGGTCAGCACCCGCCCGACGGTGATCCCCCGCATCAGCTGCCCGCGCCCTTGATCCGCGCGACATCCGCCTCGGGCAGCGGGGTCGACGGCTCGGGCGCGGCCTCCGGCTCCAGCTCGGTGGGCGAGACCGGGCGCGCGGTGCTCTCGGGTGGCGCGTCGGGAGCCTCGGCCGGGCTGTTGCGCACCTCCGGCATCCGCGACATGTCGGTCTCGACGTCGCGCAGCGCCGCCAGCGCCGAGCGCAGCTCGCTGAGCGTCATGGTGTCCTCGATGGCCGCATCCTCGCGGTTCTCGCGGATCGCCGCCTGCGTCACCGCCAGGATCAGCACCAGCACCGCCGGCAGCAGGTCGATGGCGATGGCCCCGGCCCAGGACGGCACGAAGTTGCGGGCGTAGAGGATCACCGCATCCGCCGCCGAGACCGGCGTGTAGGTCACCTCCGCCGCCGGCGTCATCGCCATGACCTCGCGCGCCGCCTGCTCCAGCGTCGCCGCGCGGCTGGCCAGCGCCTCGAGCACCGAGGTGATGGTGGCCGTCTGGTTGCCCCGGATCTCCTCGGTGCTGCCGTCGAGCTCGGGCAGCACCACCGAGGCCGCCAGATCCTGCGCCGCACGCTCCACCAGCGGCGCCACCGAAAGCTGCCGCAGCTGCGCGATCAGCCCCTGCAACTGCACCGCCGCCTCGGAGAACTCCACCGAGCGCGCCTCGACCGGGCCCGGCTCCACCGTCAGCGCCCGCATCTGCGACAGGATCGCGTTGCCCTCGCTGAAGGCCTGCTGCACCAGCGGCGTCTGCCCGGCGATCTGGGTCTCGAGCGCCGAGAGCTCCGCCGCCTTCTGCCGCAACACCCGGAACACCGCGCCGCGGCCCGCGAGGCCGGAAAGCGTGCCCTGCGCCTCCTGCTCGGAGAGATCCTCGAAGCTCTGCCGGACCCGCGACACGTCGCGCTCCAGCGCCTGCGCCGAGAGCGCGATCTCGTGGGTGCGTTCGAGCGAGGCCTGGTAATCCTGCACCGTCTTGGCGAGGTGCTGCTCGATCGCCGCCGAGCCCGCCAGCGCCGCCGCGTTGAGCCAGGACGACATCGCGACGATGGCGAGGCTGCCGAGGCCCATCGCGCCCAAAAGACCGATCCGCGCCCGCGCCGTGCGCACTGCCGGGAACAGCCGCATCAGGTAGGACCAGAACACAAAGATCCCCACCGAGACCGCGACCGAATAGGCGATGGCGGCAAACACCGTCATCGCGCCATTGTCGTCGAGCAGCGACGAGACACCGAGATAGGTATAGATCCCCGAGGCCACCGCCAGCACGCCGAGCGCGGTGCCCGAGAAGGTGTCTAGCCAGTTGAGATGATCCTGCAATTCGCGGGCATGGCGCACGCGCCGCGCCTGATGGCGGGGCATGCCGCTCTCGTCGTCCATCCTCTGGTCACTCATCCGCGGGTCTCCCGTAAACACATTTCACTCAAGTTAGGGGCTTCCCGCGCTCAAGGAAGAGTGAGGCGGCGGGTGGTTGCCTTTGTTCACGGATTGTTCATAGTTGCATCATGACCCTGCAGACCGATCCCCTCCTGATGCCCGGCCAGCTTCTGGCGCGCGGCGTGTGCCGTCACCTCTCGGGCGCGCATGGCTTTGCGGTGGTCGAGGAGTTCGTGCCGGAGCGCGGCAAGCGGGTCGACGTGATGGCGCTGGGGCCGAAGGGCGAGATCTGGGTGATCGAGTGCAAGAGCAGCCGCGCCGATTTCATGTCGGACGGGAAGTGGCAGGGATATCTCGACTGGTGCGACCGCTATTTCTGGGCGGTGGACGAGGCCTTCCCGACCGACCTTCTACCCGAGGGCACCGGGCTGATCATCGCCGATGCCTATGACGCGGAGATCCTGCGGATGGGGCCGGAGAGCAAGCTTGCGGGGGCGCGGCGCAACGCGCTGATCCGGCGCTTCGCGATCCATGCCGCGCGGCGGCTGCAGGCTCTGCGCGATCCCGGCGCGATTCTGGATGGACGGATCGGCTAGACCGACCCGTTTTCAGCGGCTTGGCGTAGGCCCTTCATCTTGCGGGCGGCGGCGGCGACGCGAATCCATTGCGTCACGATCCATGCGGCATGGCGGCTGCAGGCACTGCGATATCCCGGCGCGATGCTGGACGGGCGGATCGGCTGGACCGGCCTGTTTGCAGAGCCTTAGCGGCGGCCCTTCATCTTGCGGGCGGCGGCGGCGGCGGCGCGGATCTCTTCGGCGATCTCCTCGGCCTCCTCGGGTTCGAAATCCATCGGGATCTCGAACTCGCCCGCGGCGACGAAGATTCGCACCATCGCCTGATCGGTGGGGCCGATCTGCAGGTTTGCTTCGATGTCGCGTTCGGTGTTGATACCCATGGTCTCGCCCTCGTCTGGCCGCCCGGATGGCGGCGGCAATCCTGTCGAAGTAGACCCGGCGGGCTTGATTTGCAAGCCGGGCGGTGGAAGCCTGTCGCCATGACGACACCCCACCCCACCCT
This sequence comes from Salipiger bermudensis, assembly GCF_019801965.1. Taxonomy (GTDB): domain Bacteria; phylum Pseudomonadota; class Alphaproteobacteria; order Rhodobacterales; family Rhodobacteraceae; genus Salipiger; species Salipiger bermudensis_A. The sequence continues at coordinate 474,511 of NZ_JAHVIA010000004.1, read as the reverse complement.
CTATACCGCCAACGATCACGACTGGCTGGTCGCGGCGCATGGCCGGCTCTACGCCGCCGAAAACTGCTTCGACGCCAGCTTCCCGGTGGTGGTCGACTCGGTGCTGCGCAGCTTCGAGGCGGATCACGATCCCGCCTGCGAGCGCGGCTGGATCCTGCGGGATGGCGCGCGGCGGCTCGGCAGCATCTTCTGCGTGCGCGAGGATGACAGCACCGCCCGGCTGCGCCTGTTCCTGCTCGAGCCGGAGGCGCGCGGCAGTGGCCAGGGCCGACGCCTGCTCGAGACCTGCATGGGCTTTGCCCGCGATCACGGATACCGCCGCATGGTGCTCGGCACCCATGAGAGCCACCGCGCCGCCTGCGCGCTCTACGCCCGCAACGGCTTTGCCTGCACGCGCTCGACACCGATCACCAATTACGGCCAGGCGCTGGTGGAGCAGGTCTGGGAACGGGCGCTCTGATCGCCGCAAGAAGCCCCGGATTTTGACTTGCAATCCTCTGGAGCCGACGGTATCTCCCCCCAACGTGCCGCCTTAGCTCAGTAGGTTAGAGCGCTTGATTGTGGATCAAGAGGTCTCCCGTTCGAACCGGGAAGGCGGTACCACCCTCCCCCTTCAGAGATTTTCGCACCCCCTCACGGGTTTGAACGTGGGTCTTGTTGCGATGTGGCGCGGTCTGCTGCCGCGCGGACGCTCGATTCGCAGCCGCCGCGCCCTGCCCGATCAGCCCGCGGCGCGCGCCGCTCGGCACTCCGGACAGCAGCCCTCGGCCTCGATCACCATGCGCGCAACGTCGAACTCCAGCGTCGCCGCCGCCCCGCGCACCGCCTGCGCGATCTCGCGCGAGGGCATCTCGGCCACGGTGCCGCAATCCGAGCAGATCAGGAAAGCCGGGGCATGGCGCTCGCCGGGATGGGCGCAGGCGACAAAGGCGTTGAGACGCTCGATCTTGTGCGCGAAGCCATTGCCGACGAGGAAATCCAACGCCCGGTAGACCGTCGGCGGCTGCGCCGCCAGCCCCTCCGCGCGCAGCACGTCGAGCACCTCGTAGGCGCCCATGGCGCGGTGTTCGCCAAGCAGGATCTCGAGCACCCGGCGGCGCTGCGCGGTCAGTTGCAGGCCCTGATCGGCACAGGTCTGCTCCGCGGTCCGCAGGGCCTCGGAGATGCAATGCTGATGGTCGTGTTCGGTGAATCCCAGCGCGTCCATGCGGCCTCCCTGTCAGAGTCATAAGCGCCCGCAGCGGCGCCTTCAAGGCCGTGCCGTTACGATATAACGCGCCTTCCAACCGTCTCTGGTGCCGCTCAGCTTCCGGGGCGGAGCCGCGCGCGCAGCCAGCGCCAGAGATAGAGCACCGGCCAGCGCAGCACGCTCATCATCGCCAGCAGCACCACCAGTCCCAGCCAAGGCCCGCTTTCCCAGACCACGTAGACAAGAATCGGCAGGCCGGTGGCGATCAGCAGGTATGCACGGGTCCAGTGATGATCGCGCGAGGGCAGCATGGCGGCGAGATTGGCGACGATGCCCCAGGCGCAGGCAAGCATCAGCGAGACGGGCATGGGGCAGTCCTCCTGCAGTGATATCCCGGCCAGCCTGCCCCGCCGGACCGTGCCCCGCAAGCGGCGGACCGAGGAATTTTCGTCCGAAACGTCCGGCAACGCGCCCCGCAAAGCAAGATTTCCGGACGAAAGATCTTTGCCGGCTCAGGCCTCGCGGCTCAGCCGCTCAGGCAGATTGTTGGCCCAGGTCGAGATCGTGCCGGCGCCGAGGCAGACCACCATGTCGCCCGGTCGCGCCTGCTCGCGCACCAGCCGCTCGAGATCGTCCTCGTCGCGGATGGCGCGGGCGTGACGGTGGCCGTGGCGGATCAGACCGGCGACGAGATCGTCGCGGCTGGCACCCTCGATCGGATCCTCGCCGGCGGCGTAGACATCCCCGATGGCGACCACGTCAGCCTCGTTGAAGCAGGCGCAGAAATCATCGAAGAGCGAATGCAGCCGCGAGTAGCGGTGCGGCTGGTGCACCGCGATGACCCGGCCCTCGCTGGCCTGACGCGCCGCCTTGAGCACCGCCGCGATCTCCACAGGGTGGTGACCGTAATCGTCGATCACCGTGACACCGTTGACCTCGCCCACCCGGGTGAAGCGCCGGTTGACGCCGCCGAAAGCCGCCAGCGCGGCGCGGATCTCGTCGCGCGTCATGCCAAGATGACGGGCGACGGCGACGGCGGCCAGCGCGTTCGAGACGTTGTGATCGCCGGGCATCGGCAGAGTGCAATCCTCGATCTTGCTGTCTTCCGCCTGCAGCAGAATGTCGAAATGGGCGATGCCCTTCTCGTAGCGCAGGTTCACCGCGCGCACGTCCGCCTGCGCGTTGAAGCCGTAGGTGGTCACCCGGCGGTCGCTGACCCGGCCGACCAGCGCCTGCACCTCGGCATGATCGGTGCAGCACACCGCAAGGCCGTAAAACGGGATGTTTGAGACGAACTGGTAGAAGCCGTCGCGCAGGTTCTCGATCGAGCCCCAGTGCTCCATGTGCTCGGGGTCGATATTGGTGACGATGGCGATGGTCGCCGGCAGGCGGTTGAAGGTGCCGTCGCTCTCGTCGGCCTCGACCACCATCCACTCGCCAAGGCCCACGCGGGCGTTCGAGCCATAGGCGTGGATGATGCCGCCGTTGATCACCGTGGGATCGAGCTGGCCGGCATCGAGCAGCGTCGCCACCATCGTCGTCGTGGTGGTCTTGCCGTGGGTGCCAGCCACCGCCACGTTGGATTTCAGCCGCATCAGCTCGGCCAGCATCTCGGCCCGGCGCACCACCGGCAGGCCGCGCCGCCGCGCCTCGTCGAGCTCGGGGTTGCCCGGCTTGATCGCAGAGGAGATCACCACCACCTCGGCGGCCTCGAGATTCTCCGCCCGCTGGCCCTCGAACACATGCGCGCCGAGGCTCTCCAGCCGCTCGGTGATCTTCGAAGCCTTCAGGTCCGAGCCCTGCACGGTATAGCCATGATTGAGCAGCACCTCGGCGATGCCCGACATGCCGATGCCGCCGATGCCGACGAAGTGGATCGCCCCGACATCGCCGGGAAGTTTGGTTGCGGCGTTCATCATGCCCCCTGCATCTTTGCGTTCGTGTTTCATGCCTGCCCGTCCTCTGCTGCCTGTTCCTGACCCATGCCCGCGAGATGTTCGACGAGGGCCGCGAGATGCTCCGCCGCGTTCGGCTTCGCCACCGAGAGCGCCGCGCGCGCCATCTGCATGGCGCCCTCGGGATTGCCCAGCACCGCCGCGATGGCCTCCGACATGCTCTCGACGCTGAGCTTGCTCTCCGGCATGCGGATCGCTGCGCCCGCATCCACGAGGCCTTGCGCGTTCACCGTCTGGTGATCGCCCGCCGCCACCGCGTAGGGCACAAGGATCGAGGGCCGCCCGATCACCGAGATATCGGCCACCGACGAGGCGCCCGAGCGCGAGATCACCAGCTGCGCCTCCGACATGCGCGAGGGAATGTCGGTGAAGAAGGGTTGCACATCGGCATCGATGCCGTGCTGGTGGTAGAACTCCGCGACCCGCGCGCCATCTTCGTCGCGCGCCTGGTGGCTGACGCGGAGGTGGCGCAGGATCTCCATCGGCAGGCGCTCGATGGCGGGCGGCACGATGTCCGACAGGATGCGCGCGCCCTGGCTGCCGCCGATCACCAGCAGCGACATCGGGTAGTCGCCGGGAACGATATAGCCCGCGCCGCCGCGCTCCTTCACGGCCATGCGCACCGGGTTTCCGGTATGCACGCCTTCGACGCCCTCGGGCAGCTTGGTGGGCCAGGTGCCGCAGCAGACGCAATCGACCTTCTTGGCGAAGATCTCGTTGACCCGGCCCAGCACGCCGTTCTGCTCGTGGATCATCCGCGGCAGCTTCATCAGGTGCGCCGCCCCCAGCGCCGGGATCGAGGGATAGCCGCCGAAGCCCACGACGACGTCGGGCCGGTCGCGCCGGAAGCGGCGCATCATCGACAGCACACCGCCGGCGATGCGGAACGGCACGCCGAGCTTTGCGAGCGCGCCGCCGCGGGCGAAGGTGGCCGAATTGACCTGTTCGATCTCGGTGCTGTGTGGAAAGCCGCCGGTATAGCGCGCGCCGCGCGCATCGGTGGAGAGTTTCACCCGCCAGCCGCGCCGCAGCATGATCTCCGCCAGCGCCTGCGCCGGGAACATGTGTCCGCCGGTGCCGCCCGCCGCGATGACCAGTAGAGGGCGCCGGAACTGCTCTGCCATGACCCCGTGATCTCCCGTTCTGATGCGCCGATCCGCGGCTCCGCGCCGCGCCGGCCTGTGTCTGTTGCCTGCGGGCCTCTCAGGCGGCCCGACGCCGCCTCAGAGCACAGGCGGCGGGGAAAACCCAGCCTAGCGGGCGCGCCCGCGCAGGATTTCGCCGATCTCGCCCTGCGGGCGGGTCCGGGTGAAGGCCAGCAGCATGCCGAGCGCGATGCCGCCCGCGATCAGCGACGAGCCGCCATAGCTCACGAAGGGCAGCGTCATGCCTTTGGCAGGCAGCAGCCGCACCGCGACGCCCATGTTGATCATCGCCTGCACGCCGAACATCGCCGCGAGGCCGGTGCCGGCGAGGCGGATGAAGGGATCGCGCTCGCGCACCAGCCGCATCAGCGAGCGCACCACGACCGTGGCGTAAAGCGCGATGATCACCAGCACGAGGATGAGGCCGTATTCCTCGGCCGCCACCGCGATGATGAAGTCGGTATGCGCGTCAGGCAGCGACCATTTGACCGTGCCCTCCCCGACACCCACGCCGAAGAAGCCGCCCTCCTGGATGGCGTTGGTGGCATAGCCGAGCTGGGTGGTGGGATCGACCTCGGGAGTGAGGAAGCCGTCGATGCGGCGGGCGAAGTGCTCGGAGCCGTTATAGGCGACCATGCCGCCCAGCACCACGAGCCCCGCCAGCGCCACAAGCAGGAGCATCGGCGCGCCTGCCACGAACCACATCACGCCCCAGCCGAAGAGCACCAGGCAGGCCTGTCCGAAATCCGGCTGCAGCGCCAGCGTCAGCACGATGGTCACCGTGAGCCCGAAGGACCAGAGCTTGCCCGGAGGGCCGCCGATCTCCTGGCTCGCGGCCATCAGCCAGGCCACCACGATGACGAAGAGCGGCTTGAGAAATTCCGAGGGCTGCACGCTGGCAAAGCCCAGCGAGTACCAGCGCACGGCGCCCTTGCCGAAGTCGGTGCCGAGAAAGGGCAGCCCCAAGAGCGCGATGAAGGCGCCGAGGAAGCCGATCACTGCGATCCGGCGCACCTGAACCGGCGACATCATCGAGGTCAGCATCATCGCGCTGAGCGCCAGCCCACCGAAGAAGGCCTGCCGCTGGACGTAGTGGAAATGGCCGAAACCGTTGCGCTCGGCCAGCGGCGGCGAGGCCGCGAGCCCGAGCAGGATGCCCATCCCGAAGAGCACGAAGATGCAGGACAACGTCCAGCGGTCGACCGTCCGCCACCATTTGGGCAGAACGGGTTCGCCCTCGCGCACGGAAACCGTGCCGTAAACCATTTCCGTCATGGGATCACCGCTCGTGATGGCCGGCCTGAAGCCGGCAGCTTGCCTGTACCGTCCGGGTTGTCCCGGATCTTGTGGAAAAAGCTTAGCAAAGCCCGCCGCGCTTGGGAAGCGCTGGTTGCGCCGCGAAGGAGCGGGCGGGCGATGCGGGCGGCTTTGCCGCGCGCCGAAGGCGCCTCCCCTTGCGCGGCGCGCCGATCCGTGCTCCTGAGCACGCATGCAGATCGAAACCCTCATCCTCGGCGCCGGTGCCGCCGGCATGATGTGTGCCGCCCAGGCCGGGCCCGGCACGCTTGTCATCGACCACGCCCGCGCCCCGGGCGAGAAGATCCGCATTTCCGGCGGCGGCCGCTGCAACTTCACCAATCTCGAGGTCGAGCCCGCGCGTTTCCTCTCCGAGAACCCGCATTTCTGCAAATCCGCCCTCGCCCGCTACACCCAGTGGGATTTCATCGAGCTGGTCAGCCGTCACGGCATCGCGTGGCATGAAAAGACCCTCGGGCAGCTGTTCTGCGACGACAAGGCGACGCAGATCGTCGCCATGCTGCGCGCCGAGATGGAGGCCGCCGGCGCCGAGCTCTGGCTTTCCACCGGGCTGGCCGAGCTGGGCCATGACGGCAGCCGCTTCACCGCGCGCCTGACCCGCGAGGGCCGCAACGTGTCGGTCTCGGCGCGCAACGTCGTGCTGGCCACGGGCGGCAAGTCGATCCCCAAGATGGGCGCCACCGGGCTGGCCTATGACATCGCCGCGCAGTTCGGCCTGCCCCTGGTGCCGACCCGCGCCGGGCTGGTACCCTTCACCTTCCCCGACGGGCGGTTCTCGGCGCTCTCGGGCCTGTCGCTGCCGGTGCGCGCCAGCACCGAACGTGCCGGGTTCGACGAAGCCATGCTCTTCACCCATCGCGGCCTCTCGGGCCCGGCGATCCTGCAGGTCTCGAGCTACTGGCGCGAGGGCGAGGACATCGCCGTCGACCTGCTACCGGGGCAGGACCTGGCCGCCGCGCTGAAAGCCGCCCGCAGCGAGTCCGGCCGCCGCTCGGTGACCACGGCGTTGGGGCAGCTGCTGCCGCCGAAGCTGGTGGCGCATCTCGCCGAGAGCCTGCCCCTCGCGGGCAACCTCGCCGATCTCTCCGACCTGCGCATCGCCGAGCTTGCCGAGGCGCTGCAGGGCTGGCGCCTGCGCCCGCAGGGCACCGAGGGATGGCGCACCGCCGAGGTCACGCTGGGCGGAATCTCGACCGCCGCGCTGTCATCGAAGACGATGGAGGCCAAGACGGTGCCCGGCCTCTTCGCCATCGGCGAGGCGGTCGACGTAACCGGCTGGCTCGGCGGCTACAACTTCCAGTGGGCGTGGTCTTCCGGCACCGTTTGCGGACAGGAGATCGCCGCCCGCCGCTCCGTGTCTTGAAACCGCAACCGGAACGTTACATTTTCGTCACCTGCCCGTTACGGAGACGAGTCCATGGCGTTCGCCGATCATCCCACGCTGCACCCGGTCAACTGGCTTCGAGACATCGAGGCGCAGGTGCCGCGCAAGCTTGCGCGCGACGTGTGGAACCGGTTCCGCTACGGCCCCGGCGCGCCGCTCTCCGACGAGCCGGTGTTTCTCGATCCACTCGCGGTTCGCGATTCCTACGACAGCGCCACCGGTGGCAAGCGCCTGCGCCGCCAGCAGAGCGGCAAAATCGTGGGCGGCGACTGGGATCGCTGCCGCACCCCCTTCGCCGCCAACATCAAGGCCGAGAGCTGCCGGATGCACTATCTCGACGGGGTGCCGTGGGAAGACACGCCGCTCTTCGCGCGCATGATGCGCCATGTCGCCGAGGGCCGCCGCCCGGATGGCTGCAACAGCCGCGAGGACGTGCTCGACCGGTACGAGACGCTCGACCGGATCTACGACGAGACCCGCCGCCGCGGCCGCCTGCTCACGCAGTCGGAACTGCCCTGCTATTTCCGCCGCGAGCACGGCGGCATCCTCGTGCATATCGACCGCGACGGCCAGCCGTTGCGCGCCGGTGGCGGCATGCACCGGCTCGCCATCGCGCAAATCCTCGAGCTGCCCGAGATCCCGGCGCAGGTCGGCGTGGTGCATCCCGAGGCGCTGATGAAGGGGCTCTACGCGCCGCTGCGGCGATCTCGGCTCGGCCGCGACGCCTACGCACGGGCCTGAGGCCTCAGCCCGCCAGCCGCGCCCGCACTTTCGCGGCGAAATCGTCGCCACGCTGCTCGAAATTGTCGTATTGGTCGAAGCTCGCCGCCGCCGGCGCCAGCAGCACTACCTCGCCGGGCTCGGCCTCCGCCATGGCCCGGGCCACGGCGGTCTCCATGTCGGTGCAGACCTCGGCCTCGATCCCCGGCAGCCCCAGCGCGAAGCCGGCCGCCTCGCGGCCGATGACATAGGCCTTGGCGACATGCGCCAGCCCCGGCGCCAGCGCCTCGAGCCCGCCCTCCTTCATCAGCCCGCCACAGATCCAGCGGATGCGCGGGAAGGCCTGCAGCGCCTTCAGCGCCGCGTCCACATTGGTGGCCTTGCTGTCGTTGACATAGGCCACGCCCGCCGCCTCGGCGACGATCTGGCTGCGATGCGGCAGCCCCTCGAAGGAATGGAACGCCGCCTCGATCACCCGCGGAGCGACCCCGAGCGCGCGCGCCGCGGCGTAGGCGGCGCAGGCGTTCTGATGGTTATGGGCGCCGGGCAGCCCGCGCACCTGGCGCAGGTCGATCGAGGCCACCTGGCGGCCCTTGCGCCACTCGGTGAGAAAGCCCTTCCGGGCATAGACATCCCAACCCGGCCCCGAGAGCTTGCGCCCGGAGGAGACACGGATCAGCCGGTCATCCACCGCGCCCTCGGCGAGCTGGTTGGCGAGGTAGCGGCCCTCGTCCTCGTCCACGCCGATGATGCAGCGATCCGGCCCGCCCTCGGCGAAGAGCCGGCGCTTGGCGGCGAAGTAGCCGCCCATGCCGGCATGGCGGTCGAGATGATCCGGCGTGAGGTTGGTGAAGACGGCGACGTCCGGGGTCAGCGCGCGGGCGAGATCGGTCTGGTAGCTGGAAAGCTCGAGCACCACCACGCCGCCCTCCTCGGGCGGCGTGATGTCGAGCACGCCGCGACCGATATTGCCCGCCAGCTGGCTGTCGCGCCCGGCGCTTTGCAGGATGTGATGGATCAGCGCCGAGGTGGTCGACTTGCCGTTCGAGCCGGTCACCGCCACCACCTTGGGCGGCTGGTCGAACATCTCCCAGTCGCCGCTGCCGAAGCTACGGAAGAACAGGCCGATGTCGTTGTCGACCGGGATGCCCGCGTCCCAGGCGGCGGCGATCACCGGGTTGGGCGCCGGGTAGAGATGCGGGATACCGGGCGACACCACCAGCCAGGCGACACCGTCGAAGCCACCGGCCCGCGCCAGCTCGCGGGTCTCGAAGCCCTCCGCCTCGGCCGCGTCCCTGGCCGCCGGATTGTCGTCCCAGCACAGCGCCCGCGCCCCGCCCTCGCGCAGCGCCCGCGCCGCCGAGAGGCCCGAGCGCCCCAGCCCCAGAACAGCCACCGTCTGACCTTCGAACCCGGTTACCGGAATCATCCGCCCTGCCCTCGCTTCTTTGCGTTTGCCCCAGCGCTACCGCAAGCACCGCGCCATGACCAGAGCGCTCCGCGTGTTGCAGGCGCAGAAGCGGGGGGCGCTGCCCCCTCTTGGCGCTCTGCGCCAATTCACCCCCGAGGTATTTTGAAACCAGAGAAGACAGGAGCGCCGCGCCCCTGTCTTCTCTTCGTCAAAAATACTCCCGCCGGAGGCGTCCGACCGCCCCCGCCGGAGCAGAGGCCGGGCGGGCGGTGCCTCAGCGCCAGACCGGGTTCGACCAGGCGCGTTTGCCGGCCCGGTCGATCACCGTGACCCGCAGCCACGGGCTGTTGCGGAAGCGCTCCAGCGGCACCGTGGCCGAGGTCAGCGATTGGCCGTGCACCGCGGTCGCCGCCGAGCCCTGGCCCTGCACGATCACCGTCTGGACCGCCGAACTCTCGACCTCGACGCCGGTCTCGCTCAGCCGGACGGCGTGCAGCTCCGGGCCCTGGCTGGAGTAGAAATCGCCGCGTTTCAGTGCCGCGAGCAGCGCGTCGGGGGCATTTTCCTCGGCCTTGACCATGACCCAGCCGCCGAAATGGTCGGGCTCGGTGAAATGCGCGTCATCGGTGGCGACGAGGCTCAGGCGGCGGCCTTCGGAGAGCAGCAGGTCGGCAATGGCGGCACCGTCGGCGCGGTCGCAGCCGGTGGCGCAGCCGTGGTTGTAGATCTCGACCGCGTGGGCCGCGGCGAGGCCGCGCGCGTCAGCGAGCGTGAGCCCCGACCATTGCGGGTGGGCGATGGCGACGAAGGCGCCGGCATCACGGGCGCGGGCGGCGAGTTCGGAGCCGGTTTCCTGCCCCTCGACCGGCGCGAAGCCCGGCGCGTGGGGCGGCGCGAACTCCGTCGGCAGGCCCACGGCGAGGATGTGCCAGAGCTCGCCGTTGGCCATGGCGCCGGAGTGGATCTCGGCGCCGAGAATGGTGGTGAAGCCGGCCTCGCGGAAGGGCCGCGTGTCGGTGATCGGGTAGCCGTAGGCGCCGATGAAATGGTCGGTCAGGGCGAGGAAATCGTAGCCCTCGGCACGGTAGCGGCGGCAGACCTCCGCCGGCGTCAGGCCACCATCGGAGCGGTCCGAATGGGTGTGCAGGTTGCCGCGCCAGAACCGGCCCGGTGCGCTGAAGGCGGAAAGCGTCATCGCCTGTCTCCTCTCTGGGTCCGACAGGCGATAGCGTGGCGGCGCGACGGTTTCGTGACAAGTCCCCCGCGCGGGGCTCAGCGCCCGAAGGGTTCGCCCAGCGAGGCCACGCCGTTGATCTTCAGCAGCCGCTTGTTGGCCGAGATCGCGCCCAGCACGAGGATGGTGACGATATAGGGCAGGCTTGCCAGCAGTTGCGAGTTCAGCGCCACGCCGCCGGCCTGCGCGGCGAGCTGCGACAGCGACACCGCCCCGAAGAGCACCGCGCCAAACACCACCCGGCCGGTCATCCACGTGGCAAAGACCACCAGCGCCAGCGCGATCCAGCCGCGCCCGGCGATCATGCCCTCGGCCCAGAGCGGGGTGTAGACCGTCGCCGCGTAGGCCCCGGCAAAGCCCGCCATCAGCCCGCCGAACGCCACCGCGCCGTAGCGGATGGCGATGACGTTGTAGCCCAAAGCGCGCGCCGCGTGGGGGTTCTCGCCCACCGCGCGGATCACCAGCCCGAGCTTGGAAAACCGCAGCGTGGCCCAGATCGCCAGCGTCGCCAGCAGGCCCAGCCAGACCACCGCATCCTGCGAAAACAGCCCGCCCAGCAGCGGCAACTCCGACAGGCCCGGGATCGAGAGCTTGGGCAGGCCGGGCACGGTCAGGCTCTCGTAGCGCTTGCCGAACAGCGCCGAAAGCCCCTGCCCGAGGATGCCGATGGCAAGCCCGGCGGCGACCTGGTTGGCCCGCACCGCCAGCGCCAGCCAGGCGAAGACCGTCGCGAGCGCCGCGCTCGCCAGCCCCGCGGCGACAAAGCCCATCGCGTGGCCGCCGCTCTGGCGCACCACGATGAAGGCCACCACCGCGCCGAGCGCCATCATGCCCTCGATGCCGAGGTTCAGAACCCCCGAACGCTCGGCCACCAGCTCGCCCAGGGCGGCAAGCAGGAACGGCATGGCGGCGGCCAGCATGCCGGCGATGATGAAGGAGAGCGCGCTCATGCCGTCACCTCCTGCCCGTCACGCACCAGCCGGTAGCGCACGAGAACGATGGCCGCGAGGTAGCAGCAGAGCAGCGAGCCCTGGAACACCCGCACCGCGGCCACCGGCAGCCCGGCCGAGACCATGGCATTGTCGCCGCCGATATAGAGCGCTGCCATGAACAGCGAGGAGAACAGGATGCCCACCGGGTGCAGACCGCCCAGGTAGGCCACGATGATCGCCGCGTAGCCGTAGCCCGAGGCGATGCCGCGCTGCAGCTGCCCCATCGGCCCCGCCACCTCGGCGGCGCCCGCGAGCCCCGCCGCGAAGCCGCCGATCAGCAGCGACAGCCAGACCGCGCGCCCTTCGGAAAAGCCAGCATAGGCGGTGGCGTGCGGCGCCAGCCCGCCGACCACCAGCTGGTAGCCCTGAAAGCTCTTCTGCATGTAGACATAGGCCAGCGCCGTCCAGAGCAGCGCCAGGATCAGCGCCACGTTGACCCGGGTCCCGGGGATCAGGGTCGGCACCATCGCATCCCACTGGAACATCACCGTCTGCGGGAAGTTGAACCCCATCGGATCCTTCCACGGCCCCACCAGCAGATAGGCCAGAAGCTGCCCCGCGATCAGGCTCATCATCAGCGTGACAAGAATCTCGGAGGCGTTGAGCCGCACCCGCCAGAATGCCGGAAGCGCCGCCCAGAGCGCGCCGCCCACGCCGCCCAGCAGCAGCATCAGCGGCCAGATCCAGCCGCCCGTCGCCTGCGGGAACCAGACCGGGATGGCGCTGGCGAAGATCGCACCGAGGATGAACTGCCCCTCGGCGCCGATATTGATCACCTTGGCGCGGAAGCCGATGGCGAGCCCCTGCGCGATGAGCAGCAGCGGCGTCATCTTCAGGAGCACCTCCGAAAACGACGACCACGATACGAAGGGCTCGAGCAGCAGCGCATAGAACACCGCCGCCGGGTCGTTGCCCATGACGATGTAGAGCAGGAAGTTCAGCACGATGGCGAGCGCCAGAGCGCCCATCGGCGCGAGCACCGCCATGCGCCGCGAGGCGGTGGTGCGGCGGATCATCCGGATGCCCATCACGCGGCCCCCTCTTCTGCGCCGATCATGTAGCGGCCAACCTCCTCGACCCGCGTCTTCGAGACCGTAAGAGACGGCGACAGCCGCCCCTCGCGGATCACCTGGATGCGGTCGCAGATCTCGAACAGCTCTTCGATCTCCTCGGAGATCACCAGCACCGCGACACCGGCGTTGCGCATGTCGACGAGGCGGCGGCGGATCTCGGTGGCGGCGCCGATATCGACGCCCCATGTGGGCTGCGAGACAAAGAAGAGATTCGGGGCCAGCTCCATCTCGCGCCCGACGATGAATTTCTGCAGGTTGCCGCCCGAAAGCGCCCCGGCCTCGGCCTGCGGGCCCGGCGTACGCACGTCGTAATCGGCGATGCAGCGGCGGGTGAACGCGTCTTCGGCACCCCGGTCGATCAGGCCGCGCCTGACGAGGCCGAGCCCGTGGGCGGTCAGCAGGCTGTTGTCCGAGAGCGACATCTCCGGCACCGCGCCCCGGCCCAGCCGCTCTTCGGGGACGAAGGCAAAGCCCAGCTTGCGGCGCGCGGCGGCGCCGAGATCGCCCACCGGCTGACCGAACATCATCACCTCGTCGCGGGCCTCGGCATGGCGGCGGGTCTCGCCCGAGATCAGACGCGCCAGCTCGCCCTGCCCGTTGCCCGAGACGCCGGCGATGCCGAGGATCTCGCCCGCGTGCAGCTTCAGGCTCACCGCCTTGAGCGACATCTGGAACGGGTCGTCGGGCTGGTAGTCGAGCCCCGCCAGTTCAAGCAGGACTGGCCCCGGCTCGCGCGCCGCGAAGGCGCGAGCCTCGGGCATGTCACGCCCGATCATCATCTGCGCGAGGTCATGCGCGTCATGCTCGCGCGGGTCCACGTTGCCGGTCACCGCGCCGTCGCGCAGGATGGTGGCGTGGTCGCAGATCGAGCGGATCTCCTCGAGCTTGTGCGAGATGAACAGGATCGAGACGCCCCGGTCGCGCAGCTTCAGCAGGGTCTCGAACAGCGTCTTGACCGATTGCGGCGGCAGCACCGAGGTCGGCTCGTCGAGGATCAGGAGCTTGGGATTGGTCATCAGGCAGCGGATGATCTCGACCCGCTGCCGCTCGCCGACCGAGAGCGCGTGGACATGCGCCAGCGGGTCGACCTCGAGCCCGTAATCCTGGCCCAGCTGGCGGATGCGGGCCACCAGCGCGCGCTTCTTCCCCGGCACGATGAGCGAGATATTCTCGACAACGGTCAGAGTCTCGAAGAGCGAAAAATGCTGGAACACCATACCGATGCCCTGCGACCTTGCCTCGTTGGGAGAGCTTGGCGAGACGAGGTTGCCCCGCCAGCGCATCTCGCCCGCGTCCGGGCTTTCGACGCCGTAGATCAGCTTCATCAGCGTCGATTTGCCGGCGCCGTTCTCGCCGAGGATGGCGTGGATCGAGCCCTCCGCGACATCGAGATCGATGTCGCGGTTGGCCCGCACGGTCCCGTAGCTCTTCGAGAGGCCCCGAAGAGAGAGCAGCGGCGCCGGCATCGTCAGGTCAGTTCGGCAGCGGCGTGGTCACGCCGGCGACGTGCCAGTCCATCGAGACGATCGCCTCGTCGGGCAGCGTCTCGCCGTCCTCGACACCTACCGTCTCGTCCTGCTTGACGATGCGGCCGGTGAACGGGTGGAACGAGCCATCGGCAATCGCCGCCTCGACCTCGTCGATCTTGGCCTTGGTCTCGGCGGGGATGTCGGGGTTCCAGTCGACCACCTTCACCACGTTGTCCTCGACGCCGAGGAAGGCGTTGCGGCCCTCGAACGTGCCGTCGAGATGGCCTTTCACCGACTCCATGAAGAACGGCGACCAGTCGGTCTCGACGCAGCCGAGATACTTGGTCGGCGCGTTTTTCTTCATCGACGAGTTGAGGTTGAACACGTAGGCGCCTGCCTCTTCGCAGACCGATACCACCGAGGGCGTATCCTGCGCGTTGGAGAAGATCACGTCGCAATCCTGCGCCAAAAGGGCCTTGGCGGCGTCCTGCTCCTGAGCCGGGTCGAACCACGAGTTCACCCAGACCACCGAGACCTCGATATCCGGGTTCACCGATTGCGCGCCCAGCGTGAAGGCGTTGATCGAGGTGATGAGTTCGGGGATCGCGAAGGCCGAGACCGAGCCCAGCTTGCCGGTCTTCGACAGCGCCGCGGCGGCCATGCCCATCAGGTAGGTGCCCTGGAAATACTTCGCGGCGAAGGGCGAGAAGTTCGGCGCGACCATGAAGCCCGAGGCGTGCAACACGGTGACATCGGGGTTGCGGCGGGCGATCTGCATGGCGCCGTTCTGGTAGCCGAAGCTGCCGGCGAGCAGGAACTTGGCGCCGTCCGCGACGACCTTGTTCATGATGCGGTCGGCATCGGGGCCCTCGGGGATATTCTCGAGGATGGTGATATTCACGCTGTCGCCGTACTCGGCCTTGATCGGCTCGAGCCCCATGGCCAGCGCGTGCGACCAGCCGACCTCGCCCACCGGCGAGGGCACGACCAGCGCGATGCCGAGCGGATCCTGCGCGTGTGCGATGGAGGGCGCGATGCCGGCGGCGAGGCCGGTGGCGGCCGAGGTCTGAAGGAACCGGCGGCGGTTGAGAGGCTTCGTCATGTCTTGGTTACTCCCTGTTTTATATATCTATCTTGGCAAGTGCGGCTTCGGCGTCGGCGACCATCTCGCGCTCGTCGAGCCCGGGGAATGCCCCGTCGGCCCAGACGATCTTGCCGTTGACCATGGTCATGTCGGTGGCCATGCCGATGCCCACGCGCGGGATCAGGCTCTCGGGGTCGTGGCGGGTCCCGACATAGTCCATGCGGCGGCTGTCGATGGCGAAGAGATCGGCGGCCATGCCGGGCACCAGCTGGCCGATATCCGTCCGGCCCAGCAGCGAGGCGCCGCCCGAGGTGCCGTAGCGCAGGAAGGCCGCGGGCTCGGGCACCTTGTGGCTGCGGCTCGAGGCGACGAGGCATTGCAGCATGTAGGCCGAGTGCAGGCAGTGCATGAGATTGGAATTGTCGTTGCTCGCCGCTCCGTCGCAGCCCAGCCCCACCCGCACGCCAAGCGCCTCCATCGCCGGGATCGGCGTGACCTCGGCGCCCACGAGGTAGACCGGCTCGGGGCAATGCGACACGCCGGTGCCGCTCGCCGCCAACTGGCGCAGCTCGTCCTCGGTCAGCTCCCAGCAATGGGCATAGAAGGTGTCGGGCCCGCAGAAGCCCATCTCCTCGAGATAATCGACCGTGCGCATGCCGTGGCGGGCGCGGATCACCTCGCTCTCGCCCTCGCCCACATGGCTGTGCAGGATCGCGCCTTTGTCGCGCGCAAGCCGGATGCTCTCGACAAAGGTCTCGCGGTAGCAGTTCACCGGCTGGCACGGCGCCAGCGAGACCTGCCGCATCGAGAACGGCCCGGCATCGTGATAGGCGTCGATCAGCCGCTCGCAATCGGCAAGGAATTCATCGGTAGTCTCGAGCATCTCGTCGGGGATCGTCGAGCCCTCGGACTTGGGCAGCGTGTTGGTGCCGCGACCGGCATGGAAGCGGAGGCCGATCTTCTCGGCGGCCTCGAACTGGCGGTCGACGATATTCTTCCCGGCCTTGCGCGGAAAGCAGTACTGGTGGTCGAAGGCTGTGGTGCAGCCATGCTTGGCGAGCTCCGCCATCGCCGTCAGAGAGCTGTGATAGAAGCTCTCCTCGGTGAGCTGGGCAAAGATCGGGTAGATCCGGTCGAGCCACTCGATCACCGAGAGCTTGGTCCAGTCGAGTTCCACGCGGTTGCGCACGAAGCACTGGAAGAAATGATGATGCGTGTTGACGAGGCCCGGGTAGACGAACCAGCCGGCCGCGTCGATCACCTCCGCCCCCGGTGCGCTGAGCCCCGGCCCGATCGCCTTGATCGCCGGGCCCTCGGTCAGCAGGTCGACATCGCGCAGCACCTCGTTGCCGGTCACCACGGCGGCGCAGCCCTTCAGCAGGTATCCGGACATGTCAGGCCTTCTCCTTCCGGATCACCTCGGGCATCGGCCCGGGCTCGGGCTTCAGTTCGTGCAGGCGGTGAATGCCGGGCATCTCGATGAAGCCGTCCAGCGCCCGGATCGCCCGCATCCAGAGCCGGATCGAGGGGTACGGATCGAGCGGCAGCCCGCCATCGGGCGCCAGCGCCACGTGCGGGAAGCAGGCGATGTCGGCAATCGTCGGTCGGTTGCCTGCAAGGAAGCCCTCGCCTCGCCGCCGCGCCGCCGAGAGCGCCGCCTCGAGCTCGCGCAGCGCCTGAGTGGCCTGCCCGCGCAGCGCCGCGATCTCGCCCTCCGCCAGCAGCATGTCATGCGCGCGCGCAGCACCCGCACTGTCGGTCAGCCTCTGCGCGAAAGCCAGCCACTGGGCGACGCGGGCGCGCATGGCGGGCGTGTCCTCGCCAAGCCAGGCCGGCGCGTCATGGGCGGCCAGATAGGTCAGGATCGCGGTGCTCTCGGTCAGCACCAGGCCATCGTCCTGCAGCACCGGGATGGTCCCCGCCGGGTTTAGCGCCAGCATCGGCTCGGAGAGATGCTCCTGCCCGGGGTGGAAATCCACGGGGCGCAGATCGAGCCGGCGCCCGATCAGCGCCGCCATCAGCCGCACGCGGTAGCACGAAGGTGAGAGGATATAGTCGTAGAGGATCATGCCGCCACCAGTTGCGCGCCGTAGGTGAAGCCATGCCGCTTGAGCCAGCGGCGATAGGCGATCGAGGTCATGTCGGCCCGGGTCGGGATCTCCATCCCGGGATCGAGCGGCAGCAGCGCGGGGAGCTGGTTTTCCAGCACCGAGCGGTCCTGCACGAAGATCATCTGCTGGAAATGGATCAGGTCGGTCATCTCGGCGTCGTCATCGTAGAGCGCCATCCACGGCCAGACATCGCAAAGCGTCTCGGTCAGCGGCTGCACGAAAAGCGCGATGACGTCCCACTCGCCGGGCTTCGGCGGGCAGGTCTTGTAGAGCACCGAACAGGTCGGGGCGCAGACGCGGTACATGTAATCGGTGGTGATGCCGCCCTCGGCGGATTTCGCCGCCTGCGGCTGGAAGAACTTCACCTTGGTGGCCCAGACCTCGTCGACATCATCGCGGATCTCGACCTCGTAGCGCTCGACCTCGGTGTGCGGCTCGGAGCCGAGGATGTCGGTGTGCACGAAGGGGAAATGCGCGATGTCGAGGAAGTTCTCCACCGCGCGCAGCGGCGAGCAGCGCACCCGGCAGACGCCGACATCGACAAGCCGCCGCCCGGGCTGATCGGCCTCGGGGATGGTGAAGAGATCCTTCGCGGGCGTGCCCAGCGAGGTCCAGACATGGCCGAAGCGGTCGATGACCGGCAGCGCGCGGCCAGCGCCGTCGCTGACCTGCGGCTGGCCGCCGTCGCGGAAGACCCGGATCGGCTCGCCCATCAGCAGCGTGTCGCGGCCTGCTTCGGTGAGTTGTTTGGTCATCCCCACCGGGTACCAGTGATCGCGCATCGCGCCCGTCTCGCTCATGCCGTCACCCCCTCTTCCACCCGCCGCCGCAGCGCCTCCGCCGCCACCGAGAGCGCATCGAGCTCCGCAGCCCCCAGCGCCTCCGGCGCCAGCAGATGCAGCCCCACCGCGCCATCGCGCAGCGGCTGGATCAGCGCCACCACCGTGGCGCCGCCAAGCGCGGCTTCGACCACCAGCCCGCTGCCGCCAAGCGCGCCGGCCAGCGCCTCCGGCGCGGCCTTCACCTGCAGCGAGCGAAACGCCTCGAACCCCGGAAACTCCGGCGGCGGCGCCTCCGGCGCCTCCACGGCCACCCAGATCACCCCGCTCGCCTCGACCGCCCGGAACACCGGCACCTTGATCGCCTCGGGCGGGGTCAGCTCGGGATGGGCCGGGATGCGTACGCATTGCCCGCCCTCGCCATAGCCCCAGCCGTGATAGATGCAGGACAGCCGCTCGCCGCGCACGTAACCGTGCGACAGCCGCATGCCGCGATGCGGGCAGCGGTCGGCCCAGGCGGCGATGCGCCCGGAGGCGCTGCGCCAGATCGCGAGGTCATGCGGCCCGAGCTGCCCCGGCGCGGCGGAGGCCGCGGGGATGTCGTCGGAAAGCGCGGCGGGGGTCCAGTCGGTGGGCACGGTGTCTCCGGTCTTGCGTGTGGGCGCGGGCCGGGTTTCGATCCGAGCCCGCCGCGCTCATCATGGCGATGCCGCCCCCCGGAGACCAGAGATCGGCTGCAGAAATCGCACAGCGTTTTGGCGGAACGCCCGAAAAGCGGGCAAAAAATCGAAGCGTTTTTACGTCACGGAAATCCGTTTGCGCACAATCGACTCGACCCAGGCATCGATGGGCCCCAGCAGACAGCCCATCTCCATCGCGTCGAGCAGCGCCGGCGCGCCCTCGAACTCCACTGCCAGCCGCCCCGGCGTGCAGTCGCGAAGCCGCATCCCGAGCCCGAGACGCGCCGCGTGGCGCTCGACCCAAGGCAGGAAGAGCGGCGTGCCGAGCGCGCCTTCGATGGTGAATTCTTCCCGCGTCATGCCCGTCCTGCCGATCCGTCGCCAACAGGCCGAGCAAACGCGCTTTCCCGGCAAGCGTCAATCCCTGCACCGGCCCGCGTGCCCGGCTCACCGGCCTTGCGCGCACGGCCCTGCCGGACGCCTCCGGCGGGAGTATTTTTGACGAAGAGAAGACAGGGGCGCAACGCTCCTGCCTTCTCTGGTTTCCAAATACCTCGGGGGAGTCCGCGCTTGCGCGGGCGGGGGCAGCGCCCCCAACCTGAGACGGCGGGGCTCAGCCCATGCGTTCGGAGGCGTAGCTGCCCGGAGAGGCCGGGAACACCACCGTCTTGTTGCCATTGAGGAAGACCCGGCGGTGGATGTGGGCGTGGATCGCGCGCGCCAGCACCTGCGCCTCGACATCGCGGCCAAGCGAGACGTAATCCTCCGGCGATTGCGCATGCGTGACGCGCACCGTGTCCTGCTCGATGATCGGACCTTCATCGAGATCCGCGGTGACGTAGTGCGAGGTCGCCCCGATCAGCTTCACGCCGCGCTCGAAGGCCTGTTTGTAGGGGTTCGCGCCCTTGAAGGACGGCAGGAAGGAGTGGTGGATGTTGATGATCCGCCCCGACATCACCCGGCACATCTCGTCCGAGAGGATCTGCATGTAGCGCGCCAGCACCACGAGCTCGGCGCCGGTCTCCTCGACCACCTCCATGATCCGCGCCTCGGCCTGCGGCTTGTTTTCCTTGGTCACCCGGATGCAATGAAACGGGATGTCGTGGTTCACCACCACCTTCTGGTAATCCATGTGGTTCGAGATCACCGCCACGATGTCGATCGGCAGCGCCCCAATGCGCCAGCGGTAAAGCAGGTCGTTGAGGCAGTGCCCGAAGCGCGAGACCATGATGATGACCTTCATCTTCTCGGCCTCGTCGTGGAACTCGAAGTCCATCTTGAGGCTCTTCGCGGTCTCGGCAAAGCGCTCGCGCAGCTCCTCGAGCGTCGCGCCCTGCTCGGACATGACGCTGACGCGCATGAAGAAATTGCCGGTCTCGAAATCGTCGAACTGCGAGCTGTCGGTGATGTTGCAGCCCTGCTCGGCGAGGAAGGCGGCGATCGCCGCGACAATCCCGCGGGTCGACGGGCAGGTCACGGTGAGGGCGAATTTGCTCATGCTCAAATCTCCGTTCGATGGGCGGCCGCGGCCAGCGCGTGCCAGAGGCTTTCCGCCGCCGAGCGCATGCCCAGCACCGCCAGCCGGGTGTCGCCGGAACGAATGACGAAGACGCTCATGTGATGCAAGCCCGTGCGCGTCGCGCGACCGGGCGAAAGCGACGCCGGCGGCAGGTTGACCAGCTTTTCAGCCAGCGCCAGCAGCGCCGCCCCGCCCGCCTCCGAGACGATCTCGACCACCACCCAAGCGTCGGTCTGCTCGGTGACCGAGCAGCCGGGCGCCTGTTGCCGGACGGCGGCGGCGAAATCTTCCGCGGCGCGGCCCTGAGCGGCGATCATCCACTGGTCGGGGCCGGTCCAGAACGCCTCGACGCCCTGCACCGACGCCATGCAGCCGGGGTCCGGCAGCGTCAGCCCGAAGGGCTGCGGCGCGGCGGTGCCGCGGCGGAGCGCCAGCGAGGCCAGCCCGATGTCGGGGCGCTCGGCGAGCGTCAGCGCGCCGAAGCGCGCGTGGCGCGGCTCGGACTGGCCGAGCGCGGTGAGGGGGGCGAGATCAGTCACGCAGACGCTCTCCTTCCGGGTCGATGAAATGCGGGCTGACGACGGTCACGAGGCACTCGTCGCCCTCGAGCGGGTTGGCCGCGACGATCTCGGAGCCGATGCGCGCCGCGCCGTCTTCGAGGAAGCCGAGCGCGATGTGGCTTTCGAGATGCGGCGAGTAGCAGGCCGAGGTCACCCAGCCCTGATCGCTGGCGGTGTCGCGCGCGGCACCGGGCAAAAAGAGATGCGCGCCGGCAGGAATCTTCTGCGCGGGATCGAGCGGCATCAGCCCCACCAGACGGCGCGTGTCCGCCTCGAGCGCAGCGCGCCGCGACATCACCGCGCCGATGCTGTCCTTCTTCTTCGACACCATCTGGCCAAGCCCAAGCATCGCGGCGGTGGTCTGGCCGTTGAGCTCGGCGCCGGCCGCATGGCCCTTCTCGATGCGCAGCACTGCCAGCGCCTCGGTGCCATACGGCGTCACGCCGAGATCGGCCCCCTGCTCCATCAGCCGCGCCATCAGCGCGTTGCCATAGCGCGCCGGCACCGCGATCTCGTAGGCAAGCTCGCCGGAGAACGAGATCCGGAAGAGACGCGCCCGAAGCCCGCCGCAGATCGTCAGCTCGGCGCAGGCCATGAAGGGGAAGGCCTCGTTCGACAAATCGGCCTCGTCGACGATGCGCGACAGCAATTCGCGCGATTTCGGCCCCGCCACGGCGATCTGCGCCCAGGCGTCGGTGGTCGAGATGAGTTGCACGTCGAGCTCGGGCCAGAGGCATTGCCGGGCAAACTCCATCTGGCGATAGACGAGGCCTGCGTTCGCGGTGGTGGTTGTGACCACGTAGTGATCCTCGGCCAGCCGGGCGCAGGTGCCGTCATCGTAGAGGATGCCGTCCTCGCGCAGCATCAGCCCGTAACGTACCTTGCCGACCTTCAGCGTGCCCATCATGTTGGCGTAGATCCGGTGCAGGAATTCGCTCGCATCGGCGCCCTGCACGTCGACCTTGCCGAGCGTCGTGACGTCGCAGAGCCCCACGCCCTTGCGCACCGCCAGCACCTCGCGGTCGACGCTCTCGCGCCAGTGGCTCTCGCCGTCTCGCGGGAAATACTGCGCCCGCATCCATTGCCCGACCTCGACGAATTCCGCGCCGTGCTCTTGCGCGAAGCTGTGCGTGGGCGTGAGGCGGCGCGGGCGGAAATGGGCGCCGGTGTCGCCACCGCCGAGCACGCTCAGCGCGACCGGCGTGTAGGGCGGGCGGAAGATGGTGGTGCCGGTCTCGGGGATCGCCTTGCCGGTGAGCTCGGCCATGACCGCGAGCGCGGTGACGTTGGCGGTCTTGCCCTGATCGGTGGCCATGCCGAGCGTGGTCCAGCGCTTGAGGTGCTCGACGGGGCGCATGTTCTCCTTGTGCGCCAGCGCGATATCCTTGACCGTCACGTCATTCTGGAAATCGACCCAGGCGCGGCCCTGTCCCGGCACGTGCCAGACTGCCGCCTGCGCGACGGGGGCATCCTCGGCCTGCGGCAGATCGGGCAGCGTGGCGGTCAGCCCCAGATCGGTGAGCGCCGCCTGCGCGGTCTCCGCCCCCGAGCAGAGCGCCGCATGGGTCGTGCCCTGCCCCGCCGCAGCCCCGGCGACGCGCATGCCAGGGGGCATGTCGGCGGGGGGCAGGAAGGCCTGATGCGCGTCGCTCCAGGCCGGGCGGCCACGGTGGTGCGAGGCGAGGTGGATATTGGGGTTCCAGCCGCCCGAGACCCCGAGCACGGCGCATTCGAGCCATTCAGAGCGGCCATTCTGGCTGATCTGGATCGAGGACAGCGCTCGCCGCCCCTGCGCGCCGGTGACCTGTGCGCCGGCATAGAGCTGGTACTCGCCGAGGCGCGGCGCGTCCTTGCGCGGGTCGATCACCGCCAGCACCGGGACGCCATGGGCCAGCAGGTCCAGCGCGGTGCGGTGGCCGTCGTCATTGCTGGTGAAGATCGCCACACGGTCGGAGGCTTTCGCCTGCGGCGACACCGCCCAGCGGTTGGCATAGGCGCGCAGCGCGCCGCCGAGCATGATGCCGGGGCGGTCGTTACCGGCGAAGGGGATGTGGCGCTCGGTGGCACCGGCGGCGAGCAGGCTGCGCGAGGCAGTGATGCGCCAGAGCGTCTGGCGCACGGTCTGCGGCACCGGCAGGTGATCGCCAACCCGCTCGACCGCGCCAAAAATGCCGTGATCGTAGGCTCCGAAGACCGTGGTGCGGCGCAGGATGCGCACGTTGGGCAGGCTCTCGAGCTCGGCCTCGGCGCGGGCCACCCAGTCGGATGCCGGGGCATCGTCGAGCGTATGGCGCTCGAAAAGCAGCCGCCCGCCGAGGCGGAAATCCTCGTCGGCGAGGATGACGCTGGCGCCGGCGCGACCGGCGGTCAGCGCCGCCGCAAGCCCCGCCGCGCCGCCACCGATCACCAGCAGGTCGCAATGCAGGAAGCCGTGGTCATAGGCGTCGGGATCGGGTTCGGAGGCGAGTTTGCCGAGACCCGCGGCGCGGCGGATCATCGGCTCGTAGACCTTCTCCCAGAAGGCGGCGGGCTGCATGAAGGTCTTGTAGTAGAACCCGGCGGCGAAGAACGGCGACAGCGCATCGTTGACCGCCAGCGCGTCGAAGGCGAGCGACGGCCAGCGGTTCTGGCTGCTGGCTTCGAGCCCGTCATAGAGCTCGACGCAGGTGGCGCGGGTGTTGGGCTCGGCGCGGGCGCCACTGCGCAGGGTGACGAGCGCGTTGGGCTCTTCGGAACCGGCGCTGAAGATGCCGCGCGGGCGGTGATACTTGAAGCTGCGCCCGACCAGCCGCACGCCGTTGGCGAGCAGCGCCGAGGCCAGCGTGTCGCCCGGATGGCCCTGGTAGATCCTGCCGTCGAAGCGGAAGGAAAGGGTCTTGCTGCGGTCGATGAGGCCGCCCTTCAGCCGGGTCATGCGCCGCCCCTTCGCTTGACGTCCGAGGCGAGCTCGGCCGAGACGATCTCGTGGGTGACGGTGTCGCGGGTGACCACAAGCCAGGAGCGGTCGCCCTGTTCATGGAACCAGAGCTCGCGATGCAGCCCGGCGGGGTTGTCGCGCAGGTAGGTGTAGTCGAAAAAGGCGGCCTCGGCGCCTTGGGCCATGCCGTCGGGGCGGTTCAGCAGCGCGGCGTCGCCGAGATAGGTGAACTCCTGCGCGTCGCGCGGGCCGAGGAGAGGGTGCGGGATCAGCATGTCGCGCCTCAGTGCAGGTTGGGTTGGGCGCCAACGCCCTTTTCGTCGATCAGCGCACCGCGCTGGAAGCGGTCGAGCCGGAAGGCCGTCGCGGTCTCGTGCGGGCGGCCGGTGGCCAGCAGGTGGGCGAAGGCGTAGCCGCTGGCGGGCGTCGCCTTGAAGCCGCCGTAGCACCAGCCCGCGTTGAGATAGAGCCCGTCCACATGGGTGGCATCGATGATCGGAGAGCCGTCCATCGACATGTCCATGATGCCGCCCCAGCTGCGCAGGAGCCGCGCCCGGCCGATCATCGGCATCAGCGCCATGCCGCCCTCGACCACGTCTTCGACCACCGGCAGGTTGCCGCGTTGGGCGTAGGAGTTGTAGCCGTCGATATCGCCGCCGAAGACCAGCCCGCCCTTGTCGGACTGGCTGACGTAGAAATGCCCGGCGCCGAAGGTGATGACCCCGTCGATGCACGGCTTGAGCCCTTCCGAGACGAAGGCCTGCAGCACGTGGCTCTCGATCGGCAGGCGCATGCCGGCCTTCTCCATCACCCGCCCCGTCGAGCCCGCCACGGCGACGCCGACCTTTTTCGCGCCGATATAGCCGCGCGTGGTCTCGACGCCGCGGATCGCGCCGCCCTCGATGCGGAAGCCGGTAACCTCGCAGTTCTGGATCAGGTCGACGCCCTTGCGGTCGGCGCCCCTCGCATAGCCCCAGGCCACGCCGTCATGGCGCGCGGTGCCGGCGCGGCGCTGCAGCAACCCGCCCTTGATCGGGAAGCGGGCGTTGTCGAAATTGAGGAACGGGTACATCGCCCGGACGCCGTCCTGGTCGAGCAGCTCGGCATCGGCACCGGCCAGCAGCATGGCGTTGCCGCGGCGGCGGAAGGCATCGCGCTGGCCGTCGCTGTGGCAGAGGTTGAGAATCCCGCGCTGGCTGACCATGGCGTTGAAGTTGAATTCCTGCTCCAGCCCCTCCCAGAGCTTCATCGAGAACTCGTAGAACGGCTCGTTGCCGGGCAGCAGGTAGTTGGAGCGAATGATCGTGGTGTTGCGGCCGATATTGCCCGAGCCGAGCCAGCCCTTCTCGAGCACCGCGACGCGCGCCTCGCCGAAGGTGTTGGCGAGGTAATAGGCGGTGGCGAGCCCGTGGCCGCCGCCACCCACCACGATGATGTCATACTCGGGCTGGGGCTCGGGATCGCGCCAGAGCGGCTTCCAGCCCCTGTGGCCGGTGAGCCCTTCCCACAACACCCGAAGGCCGTTGAACTGCATGTGGCACCCTGTTTCCTGGAGTCTGGCCGGCGCGGGGCAAAATTCTTCGAGAAGAATTTTGGCGCCCCCCGCGCCGGCCGGTGGAGACAATTTCTTCTGCGAAGAAATTTGCCCGGTCAGATGTCGAGCGTGTGCTCGCGTTCCCAGCGGGAGAAATGCGACACGAAACTGTCCCATTCCTCGCGCTTCTTCTTGATGAAGGAGGCCGAGAACTCTTCGCCCAGCATCGCCTTCAGCTCGGCATCGGCATCGAAGCCGCGGATCGCGTCAAGCATGTTCAGCGGCAGGCGCGGCGCGCCGCTCACGGTGTGGCCTTCGGCATACATGTCGATGTCGTAGCGCGGGCCGGGATCGGCCTTGGAGCGGATGCCCGAAAGGCCGGCGGCGATGATCACCGCCTGCAGCAGGTAGGGATTGGCCGCCCCGTCGGGCAGGCGCAGCTCGAAGCGGCCCGGGCCCGGCACACGCACCATGTGGGTGCGGTTGTTGCCGGTCCAGGTCACCGTGTTGGGCGCCCAGGTGGCGCCGGAGACGGTGCGCGGGGCGTTGATGCGCTTGTAGCTGTTGACCGTGGGGTTGGTGATCGCGGCCAGGGCCTCGGCATGTTTCATGATGCCGCCGAGGAAATGCCCGCCCTGCTCCGACAGCCCCACCTCGCCGATCTGGCCGCCGGCGTCGCCGGCGAAGGCGTTGGTTGTGCCGCTCGTGTCCCAGACCGAGATATGCGCGTGGCAGCCATTGCCGGTCAGCCCCTCGATCGGCTTCGGCATGAAGGTGGCGCGCAGCCCGTGCTTCTCGGCCACGGATTTCACCATGAACTTGAAGAAGCTGTGGCGGTCGGCGGTGACGAGGGCGTCGTCGAATTCCCAGTTCATCTCGAACTGGCCGTTGGCGTCCTCGTGATCGTTCTGGTAGGGGCCCCAGCCGAGCTCGAGCATGTAGTCGCAGATCTCGCCGATGACATCGTAGCGGCGCATCACCGCCTGCTGGTCGTAGCAGGGCTTGGCGGCAGTGTCGGCCTCGTCGGAGATCTCGGTGCCTTCGGGGGTCAGCAGGAAGAACTCGGCCTCGACGCCGGTCTTGACCCGAAGGCCTTCGGCGGCGGCTTCCTTGATCAGCTTGCGCAGCACGTTGCGCGGGGCCTGGGCGACCTCTTCGCCTTCCATGACGCAATTGGCCGCGACCCAGGCGACTTCGGGCTTCCAAGGCAGCTGGATCACCGTCTCGGGATCGGGCACGGCAAGCATGTCAGGATGCGCCGGGGTCATGTCGAGCCAGGTGGCGAAGCCGGCAAAGCCGGCGCCCTCCTCGGCCATGCCGGCGATGGCCTGCGCCGGGACCAGCTTGGCGCGCTGGCCGCCGAACAGGTCGGTGAAGGAGATCATGAAGTATTTCACGCCCTTTTCCTGGGCGAAGGCGGCGAGGTCGGTCATTCTTGTCGGTTCCCTGTCATCTGTATCGGGCCGCTGGTCGGGCCCCGGTGGCCTCTTCGGGCCCCTTGCGAGCTGTCGGACCGCCTGGCCGGTCCGAGCGGGGGGGGGGCGCTGCCCCCCGTCGCGTTCCGCGACTCCCCCCGGGATATTTCTGGCCAGAAGAAGCAGCGGGCGCTTCTCCGGGCGGTGGTCAGAAGCCCGGCTTGCCGGGGTACCAGTCGGTTCCGGCGAGGGGCACCTGGGCCATGGCGGCGGCCTCCATGGTCAGCGCACAGAGATCCTCGGGCTCGAGATTGTGCACGTGGCTCTTGCCGCAGGCGCGGGCCAGGGTCTGGCATTCGAGGGTGAGCACGTTGAGGTAGTTGCGCAGGCGTCGGCCGGCCTCTACCGGGTCGAGACGCGCCATCAGCTCGGGATCCTGGGTGGTGATGCCCGCCGGGTCGCGGCCTTCGTGCCAGTCATCGTAGGCGCCGGTGGTGGAGCCGAGCTTCTGGTATTCCGCCTCCCACTTGGGATCGTTGTCGCCGAGCGCCACCAGCGCGGCGGTGCCGATGGAGACCGCATCGGCCCCCAGCGCCAGCGCCTTGGCGACATCGGCGCCGGTGCGGATGCCGCCCGAGACCACCAGCTGCACCTTGCGGTGCATGCCGAGATCCTGGAGGGCTTTGACGGCGGGGCGGATGCAGGCCAGCGTCGGCTGGCCGACATGCTCGATGAACACGTCCTGCGTGGCGGCGGTGCCGCCCTGCATGCCATCGAGCACGATGACATCGGCGCCGGCCTTCACCGAGAGCGCCACGTCGTAATAGGGGCGCGCGCCGCCGACCTTGATGTAGATCGGCTTTTCCCAGTTGGTGATCTCGCGCAGCTCGAGGATCTTGATCTCGAGATCGTCGGGGCCGGTCCAGTCCGGGTGGCGGCAGGCGGAGCGCTGGTCGATGCCGACCGGCAGGTCGCGCATGCCGGCGACGCGCTCGGTGATCTTCTGGCCGAGCAGCATGCCACCGCCGCCGGGCTTGGCGCCCTGCCCCACCACCACCTCGATGGCATCGGCGCGGCGCAGGTCGTCGGGGTTCATGCCGTAGCGCGAGGGCAGGTACTGGTAGACCAGCTTCTCGGAATGGCCGCGCTCTTCCTCGGTCATGCCGCCATCGCCGGTGGTGGTCGAGGTGCCGGCCATGGTGGCGCCGCGGCCCAAGGCCTCTTTCGCGGGGCCGGAGAGCGAGCCGAAGGACATGCCGGCGATGGTGATCGGGATCTTCAGCTCGATCGGTTTCTTGGCGAAGCGGGTGCCGAGGGTGACGCCGGTCTCGCATTTCTCGCGGTAGCCCTCGAGCGGGTAGCGCGACATCGAGGCGCCGAGGAACAGCAGGTCATCGAAATGCGGCACCCGGCGTTTGGCGCCACCGCCGCGGATGTCGTAGATGCCGGTCTGGGCGGCGCGGCGGATCTCGGAATTCGTCTCGTTGGAGAAGGTCCAGGACTGGCGCGGCATGGTTTGGGGCGTGTCTTTCATCGGGCCGTCCTCAGTATTCGTCTGCGTGGTCGATGTTGAAATTGTAGAGCTTGCGGGCCGAGCCGTAGCGCTTGAACTCCTCGGGCTTCGCATCCGCGCCGGCCTTCTCGAGCAGATCCTTGAGGATCTCGAGATGCTCCGGGCGCATCTCCTTCTCGATGCAGTCGGCGCCCAGCGACTTGACCGCGCCGCGCACGAAGAGCCGCGCCTCGTAGAGGCTGTCTCCCAGCGCGTCGCCGGCATCGCCCAGCACCACGAGATTGCCCTTCTGCGCCATGAAGGCCGACATGTGGCCGATATTGCCATGCACCACGATGTCGATGCCCTTCATCGAGATGCCGCAGCGGCTCGAGGCGTTGCCCTTGATGACCAGCAGGCCGCCATGGCCCGTGGCGCCGGCATATTGCGAGGCGTCGCCCTCGACGATCACCGTGCCGCTCATCATGTTCTCGGCAGCGCCCGGGCCGACCGAGCCCTCGACATGCACCGTGGCGAGCTTGTTCATGCCGGCGCAGTAATAGCCGGTCGAGCCCTTCACGGTGACCTCGATCTCGGCATCGAGCCCGACGGCCACGGCATGGCTGCCGCGCGGGTTGCGGATCTCGAACTGGGTGTAATTGGTCGTGGGCGCGCCCTGCAGGGCGGCGTTGACCTCGCGCAGCTCCATCTCGCTCATGTCGAGGGTCTGCACGTCGGTGGTGGCGGCGGTTGCGGTTGCGGTCATCGCTCAGCGCTCCCAGAAATAGACGGTGGCGGGCTCGGGTTCCCAGACGCGGGCGGCCTCGATGCCAGGCAGGTTGGCGAAGGCGCGGTATTCCGAGCCGAAGGCGACGTAATCGTCGGTCTCGGCCATCACCGCGGGCTTGCAGGCGATCGGGTCGCGGACAACGCCGAAGCCGGTCTTGGTGCCCATGACGAAGGTGAAGAAACCGTCGAGATCGTCAAGCGTGCCTTCCAGCGCCTCGCCGAGATTGGCGCCTTCGGCAATGCGCGATGAGATGTAGCAGGCCGCGACCTCGGTGTCGTTCTCGGTGCGCGGGGCGAAGCCCTTCTCGGTCAGGATGCGGCGCATCTGGTTGTGGTTCGAGAGCGAGCCGTTATGGACGAGACACTGGTCCTCGTCGGTCGAGAACGGGTGTGCGCCGAGCGTGGTGACGGCGCTTTCGGTGGCCATGCGGGTGTGGCCGATGCCGTGGCTTCCGCCCATGGCGCGGAGGTTGAAGCGAGCGGCGACGTCCTTCGGCAGGCCGATCTCCTTATAGATCTCCATCGCCTCGCCAAGACCCATGATACGCAGGCCGCGGGCTTCGAGGAAGGCGATGGCGGCGTCGCGCGAGCCCTCGGGCAGGGTCAGCACCGCGTGGGTATCGATGGCCTTCATCGCGACCGGGGCGCCCAGCGCCTCGCCGAGCGCGGTGTCGAGCCCGGCAAAATCGCTCTCGGGGGTGTCGGACTGCACCGTCACCTTCAGGCCGTCGCTGTCATCGCCGTAGATCGCGATGCCGGCCGAGTCGGGGCCGCGGTCGGTCATGGTGATGAGCATGTCCGTCAGCATGTCGCCCAGTTTCGGGCGAAGGTCGTCCTTCTTCAGGAACAGGCCAACAATGCCACACATGGTTTTCTCCGTTCGTCATCCGGGCGGTGGGCGCCCGCGTTCTCTGTAGATTGGATAACGCCGTCGCCGAGTTTACTTCAAGGAAAAAAACTTCACTCAGGGAAAAGTCGTTGAATCCCACGGTATGACGCTGTGGGAATGCCGGGATTCTGTGCAGAGGGGGGCTTTGAGCGGCTGGCAAAGGCGGGGCATCAAACAGTTGGCAAAGGCGGGGCATCGAGCCGCTGGATGCCGCCAAGGGCCGAAACATCGGGCGCCCGCCGCGCAGCGCCGGACCGCGGGGTGGCGATCTCGGCTGTGATCCTCTCGATTTATCCCAGCCAAGTCTGAAAGACCTCGACGCGTGGTACCAAGTCTCACCAAATCGCCGGCCCATGCGGGCGGTCCGGCGATGCGCGGCGGCCTGCGGCCTTGATCCCGCGCAGGCCAGGTTCGAACCGCACACGCAGCCCCTCTTGGAGAGGTCCGCCGCAGCCGGTGTCCTTGCCGGAGAGCCGGGAGCCTGTCCCGCCCCCTCACCGCGCCTGCGGATAGGTGATGATCGACAGATACCGTGCCGGCAGCTCGACCAGCCCCTCCGGCCCGTGCGGCGCGTCTGAATCGAACAACAGCGAGTCACCCGGCTCGAGCAGGTAGCGCTGGTCGCCGTGGCGGTAGTCGAGCACGCCCTCGAGCATGTAGATCAGCTCGATCCCCTCGTGTTGGAAGGCCGGGAAACGGTCGCTGTCGCTGTCGAGGGTGATCAGGTAGGGTTCGACCACTACGCCCGAGTTGTTCGAGCCGATATGGCCCAGAAGATTGTACTGGTGCCCCGCCCGCGTGCCCGCACGTTCGATCTCGACCCCCTGCCCCGCCTTCACATGCATCGCCCCGCGCGGCTCCTCGAAGCCCGAGAAGAGCTGCACCAGCGGCACCCGCAGCGCGTTGGCCAGCGCCTGAAGGGTGTTGAGCGAGGGCGAGATCACCCCGTTCTCGATCTTCGACAGCATCCCCACCGAAAGCCCGGTCTGCTGCGCCAGCTCCGAGCCTGTCATGCGCTGACGCTTGCGCAGCTCGCGGACCTGGCGGCCGATGGCGACCTCGAGGTTCTTCTCGCGCTGCTCGCGCACCGCATGCGGGTTCTGGGTGAGCTTCGACTGCGAGCCGTTCTTCATGCGTTTTCCATTTCCGGTCGGGGTGTCCCGTGGTGCAGGTCCGGGCAGGTTCATGTCAAGCCTCCCGTCCGGAAGGGCCGACAGCGCCCGCCGGGCGCGCAGAACGGGAGAGACCGGAAATGGATCGTCATTCACACCTCAGCTTGCAAAGCAGCTCTTGTAGAGCGGCAGGATGTTGTCCGGCGTCAGCGCCACCGGGTTGCAGGCCGCCGTCGGATCTTTCAGGGCCGAGGCGCAGAGCGCATCGAAATCCGGATCGGTGACCCCCAGCGCGTCGAGCGTCTTGGGAATGTCGAGCGCGGTGAGCAGATCCTCGACGAAGAGCAGGAAAGCGTCGAAGGAGGGCTCGAGGCCGAGATAGGCTGCGGCGCGGGCGATCTTCTCCTCGATGGCGGGGCGGTTGAAGCGCAGCACCGGCAGCATGACGACGCCGTTGGTGGTGCCGTGATGGGTGTCGTGATGGGCGCCGATCGGGTGGCTCAGCGAGTGGATCGCGCCGAGCCCCTTCTGGAAGGCGGTGGCGCCGGCGGCGGCGGCGGTCATCATCTGGGCACGGGCCTCGAGATCGCTGCCGTCCTTGTAGGCGCGCAGCAGGTACTCCTTGCAGAGCCGCAGCCCCTCGAGCGCAACGCCATCCGACATCGGCGCATAGGCCGGCGCGCAATAGGCCTCGATGCAATGCGCCAGCGCGTCGACCCCGGTGCCGGCGGTGATGAAGGGCGGCATGCCCACGGTCAGCTCGGGATCGCAGATCACCTGCGCCGGCATCATCTTGGGGTGGAAGATGATCTTCTTCTCGTGGGTCTCGGAATTGGTCAGCACAGCGGCGCGGCCAACCTCGGAGCCGGTGCCGGCGGTGGTGGGCACCGCGATGATCGGCGCGATGGCATCGGCATCGGCGCGGGTCCACCAATCGCCCACGTCCTCGAACTCCCAGACCGGGCGGCTTTGCCCGGCCATGAAGGCGATGAGCTTGCCCAGGTCGAGCCCAGAGCCGCCGCCGAAGGCGATGACGCCGTCATGCCGCCCCTGCTTGAAGGCCACGACACCGACACCGAGATTGCGCTCGTTGGGGTTGGGATCGACATCGGCGAAGAGGTCGCAATCGAGCCCCGAGCGCTTGAGGATGTCGAGCGCCTGCGCGGTGATCGGCAGGTCGGCGAGGCCGCGGTCGGTCACCAACAGTGGCTTGGAGATGCCTGCGGCGTGGCAGGCGTCGGCCAGCTCGGCGATGCGCCCGGCGCCGAAGCGGATCGGGTTCGGCCAGGACCAGTTGGCGGAGAAAGTCATTTCGGGTCGTCCTTCGTTCAGTCGGGCATCCAGCCCTGTATTCAGCGTGGCATTCAGCCGGGATGCGGGAAATCCGCTCAGGATTTCAAGCGCGTATGCTTGGGATCGTAAAGGGGGGCGAGGCTCACGTTGCAGGGAACACGTTCGGTGGCGACCTCGAGCTCGTAGCGGCCTTCGAGGATCCACTCACGGGTCACGCCTTGAGGGTTCTTCAGGTAGCCCATGCCGATGGCTTGCCCCAACGTGTGGCCATAGCCGCCGGAGCTGAGATAGCCCACGCGCTCGCCGTTGCGGAAGATGGTCTCGCGGCCCAGCAGGATAACCTCGGGCGCGGCGGTGAAGGTCGCGAGCCGCTTGCTGACGCCCGCCGCCTTCTGTGCCGCGATGGCGGCGCGGCCGCGGAACTCCCCCTTGTCGAGCGCCACCGCAAAGCCCAGCCCCGCCTCGAGCGGTGTGCTGTCGGGGCCGATATCGCCGCCCCAGGCGCGGTAACCCTTCTCCAGCCGCAGGGTCTCGATGGCGCGGTAACCGGCATCCATGAGCCCGTGGGAGGCGCCGGCCATGTGCAGCGCGTCATAGACGGTGGCGGCGTATTCCACCGGCATGTGCAGCTCCCACCCCAGCTCGCCCACGTAGGAGACGCGCAGCGCCCAGACCGGCGCGCCGGCGATGGCGATCTGCGCGGCACTGCCGAAGGGCAGAGCTTCGTTCGACACGTCCGCCCGGGTGACATGGGCAAGGATGTCGCGCGCCTTCGGCCCCATCAGCGACAGCACGGCGTAGCCCGAGGTGACGTCGATGAGCTGGGCGTTGGCGCCCTCGGGAATGCCGCGTTTGATCCAGTCGAAATCGCGCGTGGCGAAGCCGGTGCCGGTGACGATGTAGAACGTATCCCCGGCCAGCCGCGCCACCGTAAGATCGGCCTCTATCCCGCCGCGATCGTTGAGCATCTGGGTGTAGGTCAGGCTGCCCACCGGGCCGCTCACATCGTTGGCGGCGATGCGTTGCAGAGCCTTTTCGGCATCCGGCCCCTTGAGCATGAACTTGGCAAAGCTGGTCTGGTCGATCAGCACCGCCGCCTCGCGCGCCGCCCTGTGCTCGCGCGCCACCGCGTCGAACCAGTTGGGCCGGCCATAGGTGTAGATGTCGCCCGCGTGCTCGCCTGTCGCGGCGAACCAGTTGGGCCGCTCCCAGCCCATCTTCTCGCCGAACACCGCGCCGCGCGCCTTCAGCCGATCGTAGAGCGGCGAGCGGCGGCCGGGCCGTCCGCTGTCATGCTCCTCGGAGGGCCAGGCCATGGTGTAATGCTTGCCATAGGCCTCGATGGTGCGGGTGCGGACCCAGTCGGTATCGAAATGCGGGCGACCGAAGCGGCGGATATCGACGGGCCAGAGATCGAAGGGCGGCTCGCCTTTCGCCACCCACTCGGCCAGCGCCATGCCCGCGCCGCCGCCCGAGGCGATGCCGAAGGCGTTGAAGCCTGCGCCGACGAAGAAGCCCTTCTGTTCGGGGGCCTCGCCAAGGATGAAATTGCCGTCGGGCGTGAAGCTCTCGGGGCCGTTGGTCAGCGTCTTGATCCCCGCCGTCTCAAGCGCCGGGACGCGGCCCAGCGCCAGCTCCATGATCTGCTCGAAATGGTCGAAATCGCTGTCGAGCAGCGTGTAGTGGAAGCCCTCGGGAATGCCGTTGACGGCCCACGGCTTTGGGTTGGGCTCGTAGCCGCCCATGACCAGCCCGCCGACCTCTTCCTTCCAGTAGGTCAGCCGGTCGGGATCGCGCAGGGTCGGCAGGTCGCGGGTGACGCCGTCGATCGGCTCAGTCACCATGTACTGATGCTCCATCGAGACGAGCGGCACGGTTACGCCGAGCGGCGCGGCAAACTCACGGGTCCACTGGCCGCAACAGGCGACGACGATGCCGGTCTTGATGAAGCCGTGCTGGGTCTCGACCCCGGTGATGACGCCCTTCTCGCGCGTCACCGAGCGCACCGCGCAATCCTCGATGATCCGCGCACCGGCCATGCGCGCGCCCTTGGCGAGCGAAAGCGTGATGTCGGAGGGGTTGGCCTGCCCGTCGGTCGGCAGGTAGGCCGCACCCACCACGTCACTCACATCCATCAGCGGCCATAGCTCCTTGGCCTCGGACGGCGTCAGCAGCTGCATGTCGAGCCCGAAGCTGTGCGCCGTAGTGGCCTGCCGCTTGACCTCGGTCCAGCGCTCGGCGTTGCAGGCGAGCCGCAGCCCGCCATTGCGCTTCCACCCGGTCGCCTGCCCGGTCTCCTGCTCGAGCGTGTCGTAAAGCTTGACCGAATAGCCCAGCAGCTCGGTGATGTTGGCCGAGCTGCGCAGCTGGCCCACGAGACCGGCGGCATGGAAGGTGGTGCCCGAGGTCAGCTTGTGGCGCTCGAGCAGGACAACCTCCCAGCCGAGCTTGGCGAGGTGATAGGCCGTCGAGCAGCCGATGATCCCGCCCCCGACGATAACCGCCTGCGCGGTGGTGGGAAACTCGGTCATGCGCCCTCCTTCCAGGCGTCGAGCGCGGCGTTGAAGCGCGACAGGTTCTCTGCCGTGTAGCCCGCGTAGTCGAACTCGATCTCGGAGCTGATCTCGGAGACCATGCTCCACATCGCCTCGCGCAAGAGCGAGGCGCATTTCATCGCGCCGTAGCGGCGCAGGTAGGCGGTATCGGGATCGTGGCCGTGGTAGAGCCGCAGCATCTCGGCCTCGGCCTCGGGCGGCAGGCCGGCGTTGGAAGCCAGCCCGCCGAGATCGAACAGCGCCGAGTTGAAGCCGCCATATTCCCAGTCGACCAGCCAGAGCCGCCCGTCCTCGGCGCGCAGGATGTTCTGCGGCAGCAGGTCGTTGTGGCCGAGAACCAGCCCGACCTTGCCCACCGCCTCTTCAAGCTCGCCCGCCTGCACCATCAGCCCCGGCAGCCGCGCGATGTGGCGTGAGCCGTTCTCCTCGAGCCATGCGGCATAGGTCCGCAGCACGTGGAAGACCCAGAAGGTCAGCACCGGGCCTGCCACCTGCCGGCTCAGCTCGCGATGCACGCGCCCCAGCAGCGCGACCGCGTCGTGCAGGGTCTGGGCATCATGCAGATCGGCCTCGGCCAGCGCCTGCGAGGTGATGAAATCGGTGACCATGATGCCCGGCTCGGCATGGCGCAACGCCGGCGAGATGCCGGCATCCGCGGCGGCCTCGGTGAGGGCGCGCTCGTTCCAGCGCATCACCAGATGCTCGGGGATGTCGCGCCCGAGCCGCACCACGTATTCCCGGCCCGCATCGGTCACCACGAAGTTGAGGTTGGTGATGCCGCCCGAGAGCGGCGCGATGGTCACCGGG
This sequence comes from Salipiger bermudensis, assembly GCF_019801965.1. GTDB lineage: Bacteria > Pseudomonadota > Alphaproteobacteria > Rhodobacterales > Rhodobacteraceae > Salipiger > Salipiger bermudensis_A. Next base: position 439,086 of record NZ_JAHVIA010000004.1, on the reverse strand, counting down.
CCGGACCAGAAGCCCATAGCCCGGACGCGGTCTTCCGGGGTCATGCGCCGTAATCCCCTTTCGCGCGCGATTTGGTCGGGTCGAAATGCGGGAACGGCACGACGCGGGCGGTAAGCCGCTTCTGGTGGCCGTCGAGCTGGCCGATCTCGAGCTCGGTGCCCACATCGGTATAGGGCGTCTCCACCCGGGCCAGCGCGATGGTCTTGCCGAGGATCGGCGAGCGCGTGCCGGAGGTGATCACGCCGACCTGCACGCGCCCCAGCCGCACGCAATCGCCATGCGCGGGCACCGTGGTGGCGTCGATCTCGAGCCCCACCAGCCTGCGCTGCGGATGCGCCTTGCGCTCTTCCAAAGCGGCGCGGCCGGAGAAATCAGCCTCCTTGGATTTCAGCGGCACCGTGAAGCCGATGCCGGCCTCGAACGGGTCGGTCTGATCGTCAAACTCGTGCCCGGCAAAGGCCAGCCCGCTCTCGATGCGGAGCATGTCGAGCGCGGCGAGGCCCAGCGGCTTCAGCCCATAGGGCTGCCCCGCCTCCCAGATCGCATCGAACACCTCGCCCGCGTCCTTGGGGTGGCAGAAGATCTCGTAGCCCAGCTCGCCGGTATAGCCGGTGCGCGAGATCATCACCGGGGTGCCCTGAAAATCGCCCAGCCGCGCCACGGTGAAGCGGAACCAGCCAAGCTCGTCGATGCTGGACCGGTCGGGCGCGGTCCAGAACAGCTGTGACAGGATCGCTTGCGCGTGCCGTCCCTGCAGCGCCACGTTGCAGAGCTGGTCGGTGGAGCTGCGCACATGGGCGTCGAGCCCCAGCCGCTCGGCCTCCTCGCGCATGAACATGCCGGAGCCGTCGCAGCCGCCGATCCAGCGGAAATTGTGCTCGCCGAGCCGGAACACCGTGCCGTCGTCGATCATGCCGCCATGCGCGGCGCAGACGGCGGTATAGACCACCTGCCCCACGGCGAGCTTCTCCATGTTGCGGGTGACGCAGTGGTTCAGAAGTTTCTCGGCATCCGGGCCGGTGACCTCGAACTTGCGCAGCGGCGAGAGGTCCATGATGGCGACCTTCTCGCGGCAGGCCCAGTATTCGCCGAGCGTGCCCTCGCCGGGAAAGCTGTTAGGCAGCCAGTAGCCGTTATATTCCACGAAATCGCGGGTGTGTCTGGCGAAGCTGGCGTGAAAGCCCGTCTCCCTAGTGTGCTCCACGTCGTCCTCCGGTCTCTTCCGCCAGCCGATCGAGCGACGGAAGTCTTCGCCCGCACCATAGGTGCGGAGCTGTATGTCTGTGGGGTTCCAGCCATTGGCCGGGTCGATATCGTCGGGGCACGCGGTCGAGACGCAGACCAGATCGGTCAGCGCCCTGAGCAGCACGTAATCTCCGGGCCGCGACCAAGGCTCCTCGGTGATGATGTTGTGCTCGGCGTCGATCAGCGTGTTGAAGAAGAAGTTGATCGCGGGCCAGCCGGCGCGCGGGCGCACGCCATACGGCGCGAGCTGGGCGTTGATGTTGTCAGTGCAGTTAACGTGGCCGAAATAGCCCAGGTCATCGTAATAGCGGCTGGTGCAGGCCAGCCCGAACGTGTCGTGCCGCCCGCAGGTGTCCTGCACGATCTCGATCAGCGGCTCGAAATCGACATTCCAGTATTTCGCCGCCAGCCCGGGCTTGGGATAGATCGTGCCGGTCTGCGAGCGGGTGGCGGTCGGGTCGATCTCGCGGGTCAGCCCGGCATCGAGCGAGCGCGCCGAGAAGGCCTGGAAGTCCGAGCATTCGCGCCCCTGCACGTCGAGGATCTGGATGAAGCCGCCCTTGGGGACGGTGTAGACATGGGCCTCGCCGGGGCGGATGTTCTGATCGATGAGCGGATCGGCCAGCGGATCGGGGGCGCGGTGGGCACCCTTGAAATCGCGCAGGTCGGCGCGGCGGATCCACAAGAGCAAGTCGGTGGGCGTATCCTGCGCGCCGGGCTCCATCGGCCCGCCGGGCGCGGCGACGATCAAGAGCCCGTCGCCCTGCGCGGTGAAGACGGCGCTGTCGCCGGGGCGCGAGCCCTCGGCAAAGAGCCGCACCGCCCGCGCCTTGCCGAGATCGAACCCCGCCGCCGAGAGCGCCCGCGCCACCCCCTGCCCCGAGCGGCTCGAGGTCAGCGTGGCCTTGAGCCCCTCCGGCCCGACCGAGCCCTTGGCCCCGATCAGCCCCGGATCGCCGACGCCCGCCGGGGTGAAGGCGACGATCTCGGCCAGCTGCCCGCCCTCGCGGTCCTGCACGGTGATCTCGTCGCCGGCACGGATCTCGACTGCCCGCGAGCCGCCGCCCGGCACCGGGTGGCGTTCGACCCCCTTGGGCAGGGTCAGGCCGGGGGTGATCACCCCGGCCCGCGCCTCGCGGCTCTCGAAGCCAAGGCCCATGGCTTACTCGGCCGCTTCCGAGGTCTGCAGATAGGCCTCGAGGCTGTCATCCAGCGCGTGGCGCCACGGCGTGTGGTGCGGCGGCGCGATGGTGCCGGTGATCGGCGAGACATAACCATTGTCACGGAACGACATGATCGCCTTCTTCTTGTGCTTCTTCCACTCGAAGAACGCCTGGTTGGCGCCGTCCACGTCGAAGGAGGGGTAATCGGTCTCGGCGATCAGCTCCTTCACGTAATCACCTTGGTAGACGATGGCGTCGTGGTCGCTGTCATAGGCATCCTCGTCGGCCTGCCGCTTCTGCCAGTCGGCCTCCATCGCCGCCGTGCCGGGCAGCGCGATCTTGCCGAGGATGGCATCTCGCACCCACCAGGCCTGCGCGTCGAACATGTTGAAGGTGAACCACTGGTCCTGCATCCCGAGATAGAACATCTTCGGGTTCGGCACGTAGACCACGCCCTTGTAGAGATCGCTCGCCGCCAGCCGGTTCGCAGTCTTGAGGCGCAGGTCGTCGGGCAGGAACGGGAAGTGGTGCTTGTAGCCGGTGCAGAGGATGATCGCGTCGACGGTCTTTTCGGTGCCGTCCTTGAAATAGGCGGTCTTGCCCTCGACCCGCTCGAGCGCCGGCACTTCCTTCCAGTTGTCGGGCCAGTCATAGCCCATCGGCGCGGTGCGATGCGCCACGGTCACCGAGGCGCAACCGTATTTCCAGCATTGCGAGCCGATATCCTCGGCCGAGTAGGAGGTGCCGAGGATGAGGATGTCCTTGCCCTCGAACTCGCGCGCATCACGGAAATCATGGGCGTGCAGGATGCGGCCGTTGAAGCTCTCGAAGCCGGGGTAATAGGGCACGTTGGGGAAGGAGAAGTGGCCCGAGGCGACGATGACGTGGTCGAACTCCTCTCGGCTCTCGCTGTCGGTCTCGCCATTGCGCGCCACGACGGTGAACTTGCCCGAGGCCTCATCATAGGAAACATCGCGCACCACGGTGGAGAACTGGATCCAGTCGCGCACCCCGGCCTTCTTCACCCGGCCCTCGATATAATCGAACAGCACGGCGCGCGGCGGGTAGCTGGCGATCGGCTTGCCGAAATGCTCGTCAAAGGAATAATCGGCGAATTCGAGGCCCTCCTTCGGCCCGTTCGACCACAGGTAGCGATACATCGAGCCATGCACCGGGTTGCCGTATTCGTCGACGCCGGTGCGCCAGTCATAGCGCCAGAGCCCGCCCCAGTCGGGCTGCTTCTCGTAGCAGACGATCTCGGGAATCGCCTCGCCCTTTTCCTTGGCGGACTGGAAGGCCCGAAGCTGGGCCAGACCCGACGGGCCGGCGCCGATCACGCAAATCTTCATGTCCCTGTTCTCCCTTTGGGCAAGTTTTCCTCATGGTTCCAAATATTCACTCTCGCGCAACAAATTTTCTTGTGGGTTGAGCGGACGGATGGGAATTTGACCGGGACCGGAGGCGCTCTGCCCAAGGATGAGGCAGCCTCCGGAGCCACCCTCTCACGCTGCGCCGGAGCCCGGTGCCGGCGTGGTTCGGTGACGCGGGACACCACATCAGGCCGCGTGAAGCGGCACGGCACGGAGGCGAGAGCATGAGCGCGGAACTGACCCCTTACGAGATCTTCGAGGCAGGCCCGGTGCATCTGCAATGCGGCATCACCCTGCCCGAGGCGAAGCTCGCCTATGCCACCTTTGGCCGGCTCAACGCGGCGCTCGACAACGTCGTCGTCTATCCCACGCGCTACGGCGGCAGCCATGCGGACAATGAATTCCTGATCGGGCCCGGCATGGCGCTCGATCCGGAGAAGTACTTCATCATCGTGCCCAACATGCTGGGCAACGGCGTCTCCTCCTCGCCGTCCAACACGCCCGTCCCGCTGGCCGGGCCGGATTTCCCGCGCATCACCCAGTATGACAACGTCATGCTGCAGGAGCGGCTGCTGCGCGAGGTGTTCGGCATCACCAAGGTACGGCTCGCCTGCGGCTGGTCGATGGGCGGGCAGCAGGCCTATCACTGGGCGGCGCTGTTCCCCGACCGGGTCGAAGCGATGGCCTGCTTCTGCGGGCAGGCGATCACCGCCGGCCACACCTATGTCTTCCTCGAGGGGGTGAAGCACGCGCTGATCACCGATCCGGCGTGGATGCAGGGGCGCTATAAAGAGCCGCCGTGGCGTGGGCTGACCGCCAAGGGCCGGGTCTGGGCCGGCTGGGTGCTGAGCCAGGAATGGTTCCGCGAGGAGCTGTGGCGCGGCATGGGCTACGTGAGCGTCGAGGACTACCTCAAGAACGTCTGGGACGCGATGTATTACGGGCTCGACGCCAATGACATGCTCTCGCTCATCGCCACGTGGCAGGCCTGCGACATCTCGGCCAACCCGCTCTATAATGGCGACCGCGAGGCGGCGCTGAAGGCGATCACCGCGAAATCCATCGTGCTGCCCTGCCGCACGGATTTCTACTTCCCGCCCGAGGACAACGCCCGCGAGGTGGCCCTGATGCCCAATGCCGAGCTGCGGGTGATCGACTCGGTCTGGGGACATTATGCCGGCGGCGGGCGCAACCAGCCCGACACCGACATGATCGACACCGCCCTGCGCGAGCTGCTGGCATGAGCTGGGATGTCATCGTCGTCGGTGCCGGCAGCGCCGGCTGCGCCGTGGCCGAGCGCCTGTCGCGCGATCCTGCCTGCCGGGTGCTGCTGCTCGAGGCCGGCCCGCCCGGGCGCCACCCGTTCATCTCGATGCCCGCGGGCGTCGCCAAGGCCATCGCCTCGCCTCACTTCAACTGGCATTTCGAGACCGTGCCGCAGGCCCATATGGATGGCCGCAGGCTTTACGTCCCGCGTGGGCGTGTGCTGGGCGGCTCGTCCTCGATCAACGCCATGGTCTGGGTCACCGGCCACGCCTCGGATTACGATCACTGGGCAGCCTCAGGCTGCGACGGCTGGTCCTGGGCCGAGGTCAAGCCGGTGCTCGACGAGGTGACGCGGGTGATGGCCCCGGCGATCCCCGAGAGCGGCCCCTCCTACGATGCCTTCGTCGAGGCCGGCGGGCAGATGGGCTATCCGGTGCACCAGGCCGTCGAGGGCCAGGCAGAGGGCTTCGGACTGTTCCGGGTCAACGTCAAGGACGGCAAGCGCCACAGCACCGCCCGCGCCTATCTGGGGCTCACAAAAGGGCGCGCCAATCTCGAGGTCAAGACCGGCGTCGAGGTGCTGCGCCTGACCGGAGACGGCGCCCGCATCGACGGGCTGCTGGTGATGACGCCCTCTGGCGAGGAGACACTGTCTGCCGGCCACGTGGTGCTCTGCGCCGGCGCCATCGGCACGCCGCACCTGCTGCTGCACGCGGGCATCGGGCCGGCGGCGCAGCTGCGCCCGCTGGGCATCCCGCTGCGCGCCGATCTTCCGGGCGTGGGCGAGAACCTGCACGATCATCTCGAGGTCAAGGTCAAGCACCGCATGACCGAGCCGCTGTCGCTCTGGGATCATGCCAAGTTTCCCAACAACCTCGCGGTAGGAGCGCAATGGCTGTTCACCGGCAAGGGCGTGGGCACCCAGCAGGGGCTCGAGGCCGGGGCGTTCCTGCGTCTTGGCGAAGGCGACGGCGCGCCGGACACGCAGCTGCATTTCATCAACGCGCTGGCCTTCGACGGCGCGACGGCGGACGACCGCGGCCACGGCTTCGCCATCGACGTGACCCAGCTGCAGCCCGAGAGCCGGGGCCGGCTGACCATCGCCTCGAACAACCCGCGCGAGCGGCCTCTGATCGACCCGAACTACCTTGCGGAAGAGACCGACCGCGTGGCGCTGCGCGAGGGGCTGAAGATGCTGCGCGACCTCTGCAAGCAACCTGCGATGGCAGCGTTTACCGGCGAGGAGCTGCGCCCGGGGCCGGCTGTGACGAGCGATGCCGCGCTGGACGCGGTGGTGCGCGCGACGGCGGATTCGATCTATCACCCGGTGGGCACGGCCAAGATGGGAACGGATGCGCTTTCGGTGGTCGACCCCGCGACGATGGGGGTGCATGGCGTGGCGGGGCTGTCGGTGGCGGATGCCTCGGTGATGCCGCGCATCGTCGGTGGCAACACCAACGCGCCGTCGATCCTGATCGGGGCACTGGGAGCGGAGAAGATCGCGGCGGGGTTGTGAGCTGGGTTCATTGCCAGAGCCGCCACGACCAGACCTCAGCAGGCGCGGGACAAGGCCGAAGGCCGCCGCGCATCGTCGGCGGCAACACCAACGCGCCTTCGATCCTGATCGGGGCGCTGGGAGCGGAGAAGATCGCGGCGGGGCTGTGAGTTGGGCTGCGTTTCTCCGGCGGCTGCCTCGCCGCCCCGGACAGGCCGACGTTCGCACAGGTGACGCCGCCGCGCCCGTCGCCGGCCCGCGGGATGGCGATCCAGCGCCTTGAGCCTCTCGATTTATCTGGCTCACGTCCGAAGGACCTCGCAATGCAGCGCTGACCTCACCAAATCGCCAGCCCGGGGGGCGGGCCGGCGATGGGCGCGGCGGCCTGCGGCCTTGATTCCGCGCCAAAGCGGGGATCGAACGGGGAGCCTGGAATGCGAAAAGGGCCCGCCACTGGCGAGCCCCTCCAAAGCAGGATCCTAACCAGCCCCTACCGCGCCGCGAACGTGATCGGCAGCGCGATCGGCCCGGTGTTGCCGCTGTCGGCAAGCCAGGTCGCGCCCTCGCCCACCACCGGCGCGCCCATGCGGGCCGAGAGCACCCGGTAGGCCACCGCCATGTCGTTGCGCGCCACGAGGTTGCCCAGGCAATGGTGCACCCCGCCGCCGAAGCCGAAATTGCGTGCCCGCTTGGCGGTGATGTCGAACGGCGCGTCGGCCATCACCAGCGGGTCGGTGCCGGCGCTCTCGGAGTAGAGATGCAGCACCGTGCCCTTGGGGATGGTGATGCCGCCATACTCGAAATCCTCGATCGCCTCGCGCGACACCCAGGTGATCGTCGGGCGCATCCGCATGACCTCGGTCGCCGCCGCCATGTCGAGCGAGGGATCCGCGGCCAGCGCCTCCCATTGCTCCGGATGCGCGGCAAACATCGACATGCCGAGCCCGAGCTGGTTGCGCGTGGTGTCGACGCCGGCGAAGGCCAGCATCAGCGCGAGGTTCCAGAGCTCTTCGTGGCTCAGCCGGTCGCCCTCTTCGCGCGCCTGCACCATGATCGACAGGATGTCATCGCCCGGGTTGCTCTCGCGCGTCTTCAGCACCTCGCTGATATAGTCGCCGAGCTCCACCGTCGCCGCCTCGATCTCATCGACGAGATTGGGGAAGTTGACCCCCAGCGCCAGCCCCATCGTGGCCGAGGTGCGCAGGATGAACGGCGCCTCGCTCTCCGGCAGGCCGAGCAGCAGGCAGAGCACCCGCGCGGCATAGGGATCGGCGAACTCGGCCATGAAATCGCAGCCGCCCTTGGCGATGAACTGATCCGCCAGATCGTTGGCGATGCGCTCGAACTCGGGCATCAGCGCCTTCACCACCTTGGGCGAGAAGGCCGGGTTCACCAGCTTGCGAAGGCGCCAGTGGTCGTCGCCCTCGGTGACGAGGATCGACTTGTTCCACCAGTCGGCAAACACCCCCTCGGTCACCCCGTTCAGCGCCGGCCAGGCGTGGCTGCCCTGGATCAGCGCCTTGTGGGTGAGCAGCTGGCCCATCTCCTGATGGCGCAGCACCGCGAGCCCATAGGGCGTGCGGGCATACCAGCTCTTGGCGCGGGCCTCCCGCACCGGTTCGGACCGGAGCGAGAAGGCCGGGTTCGCGACGTCGAGAAAGGGCGCGTCGGGAAACTGGGCCTCGAGGCTCATGGCAGGCACTCCATGTAGGTGTCCTTGTCCCAATCGGTGACGGTGGACATGAAGCGCGCCCACTCGTCCGACTTGTACTCATGGTACAGGCGATACATCTCGCCCGGAAGCCCGCGCTGCACGACCTCGTCGTTTTCCAGATGCGCCAGCGCCTCGCCAAGCGACATCGGCAGTTTCTTGACCTTCTTGCCCTGCGCCATGGCGTCGTAGATGTTGCGCTCTTCCGGCGCGCCCGGATCGAGATCGTTGTCGAGCCCGTCATCCATCGCCGCCAAGAGCGCCGAGCCCATGAGATAGGGGTTCACCATCGAGTCGACCGAGCGGTACTCGAAGCGGCCCGGCGCCGAGACCCGCAGGCCGGTGGTGCGGTTCTGGAAGCCCCAGTCGGAGAACACCGGCGCCCAGAATCCGGTATCCCAGAGCCGGCGGTAGGAGTTGACCGTCGAGGCGCCGATGGCGGTCAGCGCCTGCAGGTGATGCACCACCCCGCCGATCGCCTTGAGGCCGGTCTTGCCGGGCATCTGCGGATCGTCGGTATCGGGCATGAAGGTGTTGTCGCCGCCCGAGACATACATGTAGTTCTCCGGGCTGCCCGGCAGGTTCTCGGGATCGTTGCCGGTGCGCTTGAACACGTCTTCGCCCGCGGTCCAGAGCGACATGTTGTGGTGGCACCCGCTCGCCGAGACCCCCATGAAGGGCTTGGTCATGAAGCAGGCGAAGATGCCGTTCTCGCGCGCCACCTGGGCGCAGAGCTGGCGATAGGTGGTCAGGCGGTCGGCGTTGCGCAGCACGTCGTCGAAGGTCCAGTTCAGCTCGAGCTGGCCCGGCGCGTCCTCGTGATCGCCCTGGATCATGTCGAGGCCCATCTTGCGGGCGTAGCGGATCACCTGCATCGACACCGGGCGCAGCGATTCAAACTGGTCGATATGGTAGCAGTAGGGCTTCGACATGCCGTCGGTCGGCTTGCCGTTCTCATCGTATTTCAGCCACATCATCTCGGGCTCGGTGCCCATGCGCAGCTGCAGCCCGTGCTTCTTCTGGAAGGCCTCGTGCATGCGGCGCAGGTTGCCGCGGCAATCGGCGGTCAGGTAGGCGCCGGGATCGACCTTTTCCTCGCGGTTGCGGAACAGTGTGCAGTACATGCGGCCGATCTCGGGCGCCCAGGGCAGCTGCATGAAGGTCTCGGGCTCGGGGATGCCGACCAGTTCGGCGGCCTCCGGGCCATAGCCCATGTACTCGCCGGCGCGGTTGGTGAACAGGTTCACCGTGGCGCCGTAGACCAGCTGGAAGCCCTTCTTGGCGACGCTCTCCCAGTGATCGGCGGGAATGCCCTTGCCCATGATCTTGCCGGTGACCGACACGAACTGGAGGTAGAGGTACTCGATGCCCAGCGCGTCGATCTTCTCGCGCACCGCCTTGATCTTCTCGTCGCGTCCCGGTTCCTCGACGAAGCGTTCGATATCCATGAAGTCCATCCCTGCGGTTTTGTGTTTTTCGAGCTCAAGACAGCCCGACCGACTCGGCGTCTGTCCAGCGAAACTTATTACTCAGGGGAAATTTTTATTCTCAACGGTGGAATCGCCCGCCTAAATGGCAGTCACCGTTCTCAGCCTGCACAAGCCATAGGCACCTATTGGCGAAAAGCGCCTCGGAATAGACAAACATCGGTATTCCCCGGGATCGGGTCTCCGCCGCGTTTTGCCGTCAGGAAACTTTATTCACTCTGAGTGCAGGGGCGAGAAAGCCCTGACAATAACATCCGCAATGGGGAACCAAGGACAATGGAACAGGAACTTGCCGCGCTGACAGAGCGGTTGGCGGCTCTGGAGAGCGCCTCCGCGATGTCGGGCACGATCAACTCGGAAATCTTCTACTGGTGGTGTACGGCACTGATGATCGCCATTCACGCCGGCTTCCTCGCCTACGAGATGGGTGCGAGCCGGGTGAAGAACGTGCTGGCCTCGGGGATCAAGAACATCCTCGCCTTCGCCTTCATGGTGCCGACCTTCTATTTCTTCGGCTGGTACATCTACCTCGCCTTCTACAACGGCCTGATCCCGGCCGCGGACGGCGCAGCCGGCCTGCCGTGGGACATGTCGATGGGCCCGAACCTCGCCGACAACGCCACCGGCATCTTCTGGGCGGCCTTCACGCTGTTTGCCGCGACCACCGCCTCGATCTTCTCGGGCGCCGTGATCGAGCGCATCCAGACCGCGGGCTTCCTGATCCTCGCCATCCTGCTGGGCTCGGTCGTGTGGATCCTCGGCGGCGCATGGGGCTGGCACCCGACCGGCTGGCTGACCGTCAAGTTCGGCTACCATGACGTGGGCGCTGCCGGCGTCGTGCACATGGTCGCGGGCTTCTTCGCGCTCGGCGTGCTGATCAACCTCGGCCCGCGCGTCGGCAAGTTCAACGCCGACGGCTCGCCCAACGCGATCCTCGCGCACAACATCCCCTTCACCATCACCGGCCTGATGCTGATCATCGTGGGCTTCTTCGGCTTCCTCGGCGGCTGCATCATCTACATGCCCGGTGAGCAGTGGATCAACATCTACGGCCAGCCCGCAACGCTCTCGGCCTTTGCCTTCAACACCTTGATGGGCATGGCAGGCGGCATCATCGGCGCCTGGGTCAAGACCCGCGATCCGTTCTGGATGATGTCCGGCGCCCTGATCGGCATCTTCGCCGCGGCCTCCGGCCTCGACGTCTACTACCCGCCGGTGGCCTTCGTGCTCGGCACCTTCGGCGGCTTCGTCGTCCCGATGGTCGCCGTCTGGCTCGAAAAGATGGGCATCGACGACGCCGTCGGCGCCTTCCCGGTGCACGGCATCGGCGGCCTGATCGGCGTGGTTTCCTGCGGTATCTTCGCCGCCGGCTACCCCAATGTCGACGGCATGCCGCCGGTCTCGCTCTGGGGCCAGATCGTCGGCGCCGCGACCATGGCCGTGCTGGGCTTCGTTCCGGGCTACGTGGTGTCCTACATCCTCAAGGTCTTCGGCCTGCTGCGGGTGCCGGATCACATCCAGGAAAAGGGCCTCGACATCGTCAAGGTGCCGGTCTCGGCCTACCCGGAAAGCTACACCCCGGGCCCGGTCAACACCGCGACCCCCGCCGCCGCCGGCACTCCGGCCGAGTAAGAAAGGATCTCAAAGATGAACACTTCTCCGATCGAAAGCTGGGAGGGCGCCGAAGCGTACTTCACCTTTGCCGACAAGCCCGCGATCATGATGCTCTTCCTGCTGCTCGCCGTTGCGATCACCGCCGGGACCATCATCATCGCCGCGGTGCACGAGAAGCACGCCTACAACAATCACTGACGTCCCTTATAGTCTGTGAGAACCAGGAAGGGGGCGGGCCGCGAGGCTCGCCCCCTTTCACATGTCGGATCGGATCTGGTGCCGCATCGGGCCCGTTCACCAAGAGCACATCGGCGCGCCGCCGCGATTCCCCGGCGTTCCGTCCAAAATCTCGGCAGAAGATTCGGCTTTATCCCGGTCGCGGAAACAGTTTCGCGGAGAGCCCCGGACCTTTCTCAAAAAGATGGCCTAAATGTGCAGAAATTTTGGAAACTTTCCCGGAGTTGGTAGTTATTCATTTACCGGGTCCGTGAGACGCTCGGCTCCGCTGTCAGCATAGATCGGCAGTGGCAATCAACCGATTGAAGTGGCCTCGGCCGCTACAGGGATTTTACCATGACAGCCGGGAGGTCCGCAGGGGTCTCCCGGCTATTTTGTTGCGGGTGACGCCCGCCGCCCGCGTTGCTAGGATGGCGCGACGCAGACATACAGGCTTTCCATGACACAGTTTCAATACAAGGTCGTTCCCGCCCCGGCGAAGGGCGAGAAGATCCGCGGCGTGAAGGCGGCAGAAGACCGCTTCGCCCTCGCCATCGAGCGGTTGATGAACGAGATGGCGGCGGAGGGCTGGGAATTCCAGCGCGCCGAGCTCCTGCCCAGCGAGGAGCGCAGCGGCCTCACCTCGAGCCAGACGATCTGGCGCAACCTGCTGGTGTTCCGCCGGCCCGCCGACAGTACGACGATCGAGGCCCCTGCCCCGGTCGCGCCGCCCGCGACCGCGGATGCCAGCCCGGAGAGCGATCCCGAGCTCGAAGGCCGCAAGCTCGCTTCGGCGGCGGAGCTGGCCTCCCCCGGTGCGGAGCAGACCGCGCAGGACGACGCGCAGGACGAGGCCCCGACCACAGAGCCCCCAGCCCCGGAGGACGAGGACGACGAGACCTCGCTCGACGGCCCAAACAGCGCGCTCGCCGAGCGGGCCGCGCGCATGCGGCAGGACTAGCGCCCGGCCTCAGCCGTCGAGATCGAGCGACAGCGCGTGGATCGCTGTCGTGAGCTCGGCGCCCAGCGCCGCATGCACCGCGCGGTGCCGGGCGATGCGGCTCTTGCCGGCCAGTTCCGGCGCCCGCAGGCGCACGTGGAAATGGCTCTCTCCGCTGCCGTCATCGCCCGCGTGCCCCGCGTGACGACCGCTGTCGTTCCGTACTTCCAGCTCGCTGGGCGTGAACGCCTCGCGCAGCCGTGTTTCGATTTCCGCCGACCGTGACAAATTTCGACTCCTGCCCTCTTCAATCTGGTCAGGGATTGTCTAAACTCCCTCGTCCGAGTCGAAAAGGTGAGACCATGAGCAGACCTGACCCCTTCGGTTTCGATATGTCGGTGAAGACTTCGAAAAAGAAGAATCCGCGCGGACGCCGCGGCATGTCCGGCGAACAAGAGACCTCCACCCGCCTGTGCGAGCACGAAGGCTGCCAGGAGCCGGGCAAGTTCCGCGCCCCCAAGGCGCCGGACGTGCTCGACGAGTATTACTGGTTCTGCAAGGACCACGTGCGCGAATACAACGCGCAATGGAGCTTCTTCGACGGCAAGACCGAAGCCGAGATGAACGCCCAGCAGAGCTCCGACAAGGTGTGGGAGCGCAAGACCAAGGATTACCGCGATCCCGAGGCCCGCGCCTGGGCGCGGCTTGGCATCGAGGACCCGCACCAGGTTCTGGGCGACAACGCCACGCGCAACCCGGGCCGCGCCGCGGCCACCGGCGGCGGCCGTCGCCTGCCGCCCACCGAGAAGCGCGCGCTGGAGATCCTCGAGGTCGAGCGCGCCGAGACCAAGGCCGATGTCCGCAAGGCCTACAAGAAGCTCATCAAGGTGCTGCACCCCGATATGAACGGCGGCGATCGCAGCCAGGAAGAGCAGCTTCAGGAAGTTGTCTGGGCCTGGGACCAGATCAAGGACAGCCGCAACTTCAAGTAGACCAAACGCCTTGGGCGGCAGCCTCCCTTGCCGCCCGGTCGCGCCCACGGAAGTGCTTGAAATCGCGGCGCAGCTTCGCCCGGGTGAAAAATCGGGCTGTTAGAAAGAAGTTCTACAAAAACGCCAACGACTCGATAGACACACACCAAAAGGTTGTGCTACGAAAAAGGTGTCGATGGTATTTTCCGTCGCATGGTTCCCGGGGTTTCCCTGACCCGGGCACTCACGGACCGGCCAGGCCTGTGCGTCAATCCCCTGGACGCACAGGCCTTCCGGCCCCCTCCCCCAAGGATCTCAATCCGCGCTCATGCCGCCGGGCGAAAGCTCAGCGAGACGCCGTTGATGCAGTGCCGCTTGCCGGTCGGCGGCGGGCCGTCGTCGAAGATGTGCCCGAGATGCGAGCCGCAGCGGCGGCAATGGCATTCGGTGCGGGTCATGAAGAGCGAGCGGTCGGCCTTGGTGCCGATGGCATTCGGCAGCGCCTCGTAGAAGGAGGGCCAGCCTGTGCCGCTGTCATACTTCGTCTCCGAGGCATAGAGCGGCAGGTCGCAGCCCTTGCAGGTAAAGGTGCCGGCGCGCTTCTCGTCGTTCAGCGGCGAGGTGAAGGCGCGCTCCGTGGCCTCCTCGCGCATCACCTTGTACTCGAGATCGCTGAGCATGGCGCGCCATTCGGCCTTGCTGCGGGTGATCTCGAAATGCTCCGCGCCGGTTGCAGCGCTGCCCAGTCCGAGCATCGCGGCGCTGGTGGCAAGAAATCCTCTGCGGGTCATGTCTGTCCTCCTCGGCGTCTCCCCCATCAAGATGATCCCTCCGGGCTGGCCGGTCCAGCCACGCCCGGACAACACTGCGCGAGGATCCCGTACCATGGGGGGACACGACGGGCCCTCGCGCAGAGCCGCCCGCACGCGAGAGCGCCGGGCGGTCACGGTGACCGGCAGCCGCCGGCCGGTTCGAAGATAGATGCCCCTCCGCGCCGTCTGCTCACGGCCCGGAGGGGCCGCCGCCCGGTCTGTCGGGAAAAGGACCGGGCGACAGGGGGTTCTTACATCGCCGGCAGGAGAACCCGGTCGATGACGTGGATCACGCCGTTCGACTGGCGCACATCGGCGATCGTCACGTTCGCCTTGCGGCCCTGCTCGTCGGTCAGGGTGATCGTGCCGCCCTCCATCTTGGCCTGCAGCGTGCAGCCGCCGACCGTCGGCACCGGGTGCATGCCACCGTCATCGGCGATCATGCCGGCAATCGCGTCGGACATGGCATTGGCCGCGACCACGTGGCAGGTCAGGATCTGCGCCAGCTGGTCCTTGTGCTGATCCATCATCAGCTGCGACAGGCTGTCGTCGGAGATCTTGTCGAAGGCGGCGTCGGTCGGCGCGAAGACGGTGAACGGGCCCTCGCCCATCAGCGTATCGACGAGGCCGGCCTGCTTGACCGCGGCCACGAGGGTCTCGTGATCGGCCGAGTTCACGGCGTTTTCGACGATGTTCTTGTCGGCATACATCGGCGCGCCGCCGACCATCGGGTTGTCCTGCGCCAGCGCCGGAGCGGCGGCAAGAGCAAGGGCGGATGCGACGATGGTGCTCTTGAGAATGGTCATGTTTAACTCCTCCATATTGGCTCTCCCCGCTCCCCAACCGGACCGGGTATGCCAACAGCCACGAAGGGTGTTTCGGGGGAGTTTCAGGAAAAGCGATCACGTGGTCGTGATCGCCTGGACGAGCCGGAGGCGGGACGTCAGTTCCCGGCGTGGCTGGGCAATGACCGGCGCAGCCAAGTGCTGTGGATGCCCCTTAGGCGTCGCCTCTCTCGAGCAAGCCACGCCGGAGCCTGCCCGCGGGGCGCCGCGAGCTGTCACCCCTTATGCCTGTGCCAACCACAAATGCCAGAACGCTTCCGGGGGAGCCAGCTCCATCCCGGGGCTCCGCCCGTTCGCCGGCGAAACGCTCCCCCGTAGCGTTTCCGGGAAGCCGGCCCGACCCCGGGGCTCCGCCCGTGAGCCGGCGAAACGCTCCCCCGGAGCGTTTCCGGGAAGCCGGCTCACCCCACCTGGCGGCCGTGGCTCCAGACGCCGCGAATGACCGGCACGCCCTCGATATGCGCCACCCGCACAAGGTCGGCCAGCAGGCCCTCCGCGATCACCCCGCGATCGTCGAGCCCGGTGGCCCGCGCCGGGGCCGCCGTCACCGTGGCGATGGCGCGCGGCAGGTCGTCCCAGATCTCGGCCAGCTGGAAGGCCGAGGTCATCAGCGCCGAGGGCACGTAATCCGAAGACAGGATGTCGAGGCAGCCGCGCTCGGCCAGCTCCGCCGCCGCCACGTTGCCGGAATGCGAGCCGCCCCTGATCAGGTTGGGCGCGCCCATCATCACCGCGATGCCATGGGCGTGGCAGGCCTCCGCCGCCTCCACCGTGGTCGGGAACTCCGCCAGCCGCGCGCCGTGCCCGGCGCTCACCGCAACGTGCTCCGCGGTGGTGTCGTCATGGCTCGCCAGCACAGCCCCCAGACGCCGCGCCGCCACCACGGCCCCGGCCTCATGCGCCGCGCCCAGCCGGTCGTGGATCGCGGTGAGGTTGGCCACGTGATCGGCAAAGCCCGCCTCCGAGAGCCCGTGCTTGCCGCAGACGTACTCCTTCAGCTTCGAGAGGTCGCGGAACTGCCGCTGCCCCGGCGTGTGGTCCATGATCGACAGGATCCCCACCCGGTCGGCCTCGCCAAATTCCTCGAGTTCCTCCAGCAGCGTCTCCGAGCAGACCTCGGCCCGCAGATGCAGGAAATGGCTGATCCGCAGCATGCCCTTGGCCCGCGCCTGCATCAGCTCGGTCGCCAGCGCGCGGGCATACTTGCGGTAATCCGTGCGCCCGCCCGAGATCACCGAGCCCACCCGCATGGCGTCGAACACCGTGGTGATCCCCACCGAGGCCAGCTCGCCGTCATGCGCCTGGATCGCCGCCGCGTGCGGCCAGTCGACCTTGGGGCGCGGCTGGATGTGGCGCTCGAGATTGTCGGTGTGCAGCTCGATCAGCCCGGGGATCAGCAGATCACCGCCGCAGTCGATCGCACCCGCGGGCGCCACCGCGCCCGGCTCCACCGCCGCGATGCGCCCGTCGCGCACCAGCACGCTGCCGCGCATCACCTCGCGCTCGAGAACGATCCGCGCGTTCGCGAGCACCATCTCGCCGCTGGCCTGAATATGGCCCAGGCTCATCTCGCCCATGCTCTGCCCTTTCTGTCGTCATGATTCCGTGACAAGACCGGCCTATGCCCGCGCCCATGACACATTACAGCCGTTACGCCGTCTACTACGCCCCCGAACCGGGGCCGTTCGCCGATTTCACCGCCCAGTGGCTGGGCTGGGATGCGAGCGCGGGCAGCGCACGCGAGCACCCGGAGGTTCCGGGCCTGCCGCTGCCGGTTTCCGAGATCACCGCCACGCCGCGCAAATACGGCTTCCACGGCACCTTGAAGCCGCCCTTCCGCCTCAGCGGCAGCCGTGCCGCGCTCGAGGCCGATCTCGCCGCCCTCGCCGCCATGCTGCGGCCTGCCGAGATGCCGGGCCTCGCGCTCACCCGCCTCGGCAGCTTCCTCGCGCTCACCCCCGAGGGCGACACCACCGGTCTTGCCGAGATCGCCGCCGAAACCGTGCGCGCGCTCGATCCGCACCGCGCCCCGCCCTCCGAAGACGAGCTCGCCCGCCGCCGCAAGGCAAGCCTCACGCCCACACAGGAAGAGAACCTTCTGCGCTGGGGCTACCCTTACGTGATGGACGACTTCCGCTTCCACCTGACGCTCACAGGCCGCCTGCCGCGCGAGCATATGGAGCCGACCATGGCCGCCCTCGCCCCGGTGCTCGCACCGCTCGCGCCGCGCCCGTTCCGGCTCGACGCGCTCTGCCTCTTCGGCGAGGACGCGGCCGGCCGCTTCCACCTGCTGCACCGCTACGCCCTCACCGGCTGAAGCGCCGCGAGCGCGGCCGCGACCGCCGCCTCCAGCGCGCCGGAGTTGTCGATCTCGACCACGTCGAGCCCGCCCGGCAGCGGGAAACCCGCCCGGGCCAGCCGCGTCGCGATCTCGTCTTCGCTCTCGCGCCCGCGCCCCGCGAGCCGCCTCGCCAGCACCTCGGGCCGCGCGGTGACATGCAGAACCCGCATCGCCGCGAAGCGCTCGGCGGCCTCGGGCAAAACCGCCCTTGAAAGATTGCACAGCGCCGGCCGCCCCTCCGCCAGCACCGCGTCCACCGAGGCCGGCACGCCGTAGCGCAGCCCATGCGCCCGCCAGTGCAGCGCAAAATCGCCCGTCGCCACGCGCGCCTCGAAATCCGCCTCGCTCACCCCCTCGAACGCCTCGCCACCGGCGCTTTCGGGCCGGGTGATCACGCGGCGCACCAGGTGCAGCCCCGGCACGCGCGCCGCCAGCGCTTCCATCAGCGTGTCCTTGCCCACCCCGGAGGGCCCGACCACGGCGAAGAAACGCCGGCTCACGCCGCGCGCTCCGGGGTGAAGCGGCTCACGTCGATCTCCCGGTCGCAGACCTGCGCCCGCGCCTCGGCGTCGTGAAAGATCCCCACGATCGCCGCGCCGCGCGCCTTGGCCTCCTCGATCAGTTCGAGCACCACGGCGCGGTTGGTGGCGTCGAGCGAGGCGGTGGGCTCGTCGAGGAGCATCGCCGGGAAGTCATGCGCAAAGCCGCGCGCGATGTTCACCCGCTGCTGCTCGCCGCCCGAAAACGTGGTCGGCGACAGCGACCACAGCCGCTCCGGCACGTTGAGCCGCGCCAGCAGATCCCGCGCCCGCGCCTCGCCCGCCTCGCGGCGTCCGCCCGCCGCCAAGACCGGCTCGGCCACCACCTCCAGCGTCGGCACCCGCGGCACCACGCGCAGGAACTGGCTGACATAGCCGAGCACCTCGCGCCGCATCGCGAGGATCTCCCGCGGCTCGGCCCGCGCCACGTCGAGCCCGCCCACGCAGATCGACCCGCCATTGCTGAGATAATTGCCATAGAGCATCCGCATCAGCGTCGACTTGCCGGCACCGGAATCGCCCACCAGCGCCACGCATTCGCCCGGCTGCACAGACAGCTCAGCCCCCGCCATCACCGGGATCACCGCGCCGCCCTGGTTGTGCAGCACGAAACTCTTCGACACGTCCGAAACCCGGATCATCGCTTCCATCCGCCCTGTCCTTCTCTGGTTTCCAAATACCTTCGGGGGTCCGGGGGCAGACAGCCCCCGGTCCGGCGCCTCAAACCTGCAGAACGCTGGAGACGAGAAGCTGCGTGTAGCCATGCTGCGGATCGTCCAGCACCTGGTCGGTGAGCCCGGTCTCCACCACGGCCCCCGACTTCATCACCATCAACCGGTCCGCCAGCAGCCGCACCACCGCCAGGTCATGGGTCACGATGATCGCCGACAGCCCCATCTCCCGCACCAGCCCGCGCAGCAGGTCCAGAAGCCGCGCCTGCACCGAGACATCGAGCCCGCCCGTGGGTTCGTCCATGAAGACCAGCCGCGGCCCGGTGACGAGGTTGCGCGCGATCTGCAGCCGCTGCTGCATGCCGCCCGAGAAGGCGCGCGGCCGGTCGTCGACACGGTCCTCAGCAATCTCGACCCGGCCTAGCCAGTCCACCGCCTGTTCGCGGATGTCGCCGTAGTGTCGTGCCCCCACGGCCATCAGCCGCTCGCCCACATTGGCCCCGGCGCTCACCCCCATGCGCAGCCCGTCGCGGGCGTTCTGGTGCACGAAGGCCCAGTCGGTGCGCCCGAGCATCCGCCGCGCCGGCTCCGACATCCGCAGCGTATCGACCGGCCCCTCGGCGCGGGTGTCGAAGATCACCTGTCCCTCATCGGGCGCCAGATGCCCCGCGAGGCAGTTCAGCAGCGTCGACTTGCCCGAGCCGCTCTCGCCCACGATCCCCATCACCTCGCCGGGGTAGAGATCGAAACTCACATCGCCACAGCCCAGCCGGGCACCGTAGCGCTTGGTCAGATCCCTGACCTGCAACAGGGGCGTCATGCCGCGTCCTCCCCGGAAAGCCGCCCGCGATGGCCCTCGGCCTGTCGCGCGGCGCAGAAATCGGTGTCCGAGCAGACGAACATGCGCCCGCCCGCGTCGTCGGTGATCACCTCGTCGAGGTAGCTGGTGCCGCAGCCGCAGAGATCGCAATCGTGATCCGCCTTGCTGGGCTCGAACGGGTGGTCCTCGAAATCGAGGCTGACCACCTGAGTATAGGGCGGGATCGCGTAGATCCGCTGTTCGCGCCCGGCCCCGAAAAGCTGGATCGCCGCGCTCTCGAGCTTGGGGTTGTCGAACTTGGGGATCGGCGAGGGATCCATCACGTAGCGCCCCTCGACCTTCACCGGGTAGGCATAGGCGGTCGAGATCGCGCCGTTATGGGCGATGTCCTCGTAAAGCTTCACATAGATCAGCCCGTATTCCTCGAGCGCGTGCATCTTGCGGGTCTCGGTCTCGCGCGGCTCGAGAAAGCGCAGCGGCTCTGGGATCGGCACCTGGTAGACCAGGATCTGCCCCTCGGTGAGCGGCGCCTCGGGGATGCGGTGCCGGGTCTGGATCACGCTGGCCTGCACGGTGTGCTCGGTGGTCTCGACCCCCGCCGTGCGCTCGAAGAACTTCCGGATCGAGACCGCGTTGGTGGTGTCGTCGGCGCCCTGGTCGATGACCTTGAGCCGGTCCTCGGGCGTCAGGCAGGCGGCGGTGACCTGCACCCCGCCGGTGCCCCAGCCATAGGGCATCGGCATCTCGCGCGAGGCGAAGGGCACCTGGTAGCCGGGGATCGCCAGCGCCTTCAGCAGCGCGCGGCGGATCATCCGCTTGGTCTGCTCGTCGAGATAGGCGAAATTGTAGGCCGGGTCGTGCTGCATCGCGGTCATTCCGCCGCCTCCTTCATGCTGCCCTGCGCGCCCCTGCGCATCTTCCGCACCAGCTCGAGCTCCGACTGGAAATCGACGTAATGCGGCAGCTTGATATGTTCGAGAAAGCCGGTGGCCTGGATGTTGTCGGAATGGGCGAGCACGAATTCCTCGTCCTGCGCCGGGGCGCCGACATTCTCCTCGCCAAGCTCCTGCCAGCGCAGCGCCCGGTCGACCAGCGCCATCGAGATTGCCTTGCGCTCGGTCTGGCCGAAGACCAGCCCGTAGCCGCGGGTGAACTGCGCCGGCTCGGTCTTCGAGCCCATGAACTGGTTCACCGTCTCGCATTCGGTGAGGGTGACCTCGCCGATGCAGATGTCGAAGCCGAGCTCGGGGATCTCCATCTCGACCTCGACCGCGCCGATGCGCAGCTCGCCCACGAAGGGGTGGTTGCGGCCGTAGCCACGCTGGGTCGAATAGGCCATGCCAAGCACGAACCCCTCGTCGCCCCGGGTCAGCGCCTGCAGGCGCAGCGGCCGGTCGGCGGGGTATTCCATCGGCTGGCGGGTCATGTCTGGCGGGGTCGCGTCGCCGTGAGCTTCGTCCTGTATCAGCCCGTCGCGATTGAGAAAATCGGTGATGCGCGGGGTCGACGCCTGCTGCGGTTCGCCCGTCTGTGCCACCGGCGCCGCGCCCTCGGCGGCGAGTTCGAAATCGAGCAGCCGGTGGGTGTAGTCGAAGGTCGGGCCAAGCACCTGCCCGCCCGGCGCGTCCTTGAAGGTCGCGCTGATGCGGCGGTCGCAGCGCATGTCGGAGGTCTCGACAGGGCGCGAGTGGCCAATGCGCGGCAACGTCGTGCGATAGGCGCGGATCAGGAAGATCGCCTCGATCAGGTCGCCGCGCGCCTGCTTGATCGCCAGTGCCGCGAGATCGGGATCGTAGAGCGAGCCCTCCGCCATCACCCGGTTCACCGCGAGGCTCATCTGCTCGCGGATCTGCGCGAGCGACAACTCGGGCACCTTCGGGTCGCCCCGGCGCTCCTCGGCGAGCCACTCATGCGCCGCGTCGATGGCGCGCTCGCCGCCCTTGACAGCCACATACATCAGAGCGCCTCCGTTCTGGTGGTGCGGGGCAGCGCCGCGAGGCGGTCTCCGCAGGTGAAATAGCAATCCCAGCCGAGCGGGAAGCGCCTTGCATTGCGCTGGAAGGCCTCGGTCTCGGGCAGCGACAGATGCGCCTCGGTCTCGATCCCCGGCCCGGTCAGCCGGGTGCCAGCATTGCTCAGCTCCGTCCTCTCGACGATCAGCGTCACCGAGCGGTCGGGATACTCCGCCGTGCCGATGGCATAGGCGTCATGCGGGGCGAGCGCGTCCCACCCCCCGATGGCAAACATCGCCTCCCTCGGCCCGACCAGCGGCGCGCCGACGTGGAAGGCCAGCCAGTTGCGCAGGGCCTCCGTATCGTGGCCCGGCGCGAGGTAGAGCGGGGTTTCGCGGTCGCAGAGCGTCAGCAGCAGCACCGCCGCCGCCACGCTCAGCGGCTCCGGGGCCGCAGCGCCCGAAACCGCGTGAATGCTGCCCGGCCGGGCCATCGCCTCGAGCGCGGCGCGGAAGGCCCGCGCGGCCTCGACCGGGGTGTCGGCGAAGCCGCCGCTCAGTGCGTCGTCGCGCATCAATCCTCTCCCCGAACCATGGTGAAGAACTCGACCTTGGTGGCCGCCGCCTTCGCCGCCCGCTCGCGGCGCGACGCCGCCTCGGCCTCGGCCAGCGGCTCGATCACCGCGGCGCGCATGGCGCTGGCCCGCGGCCCCTGCATCAGCGCATCCACGAGCGCGGCGCGCTCCGCATGGGCCTTGTCGCGGCCCTGCACATAGCCATGCCCGACCTCGCCGCTCTCCAGACGCAGCGCGCAGCGCGTCACCGTCATCTCGCCCATGTTGAAGGCCGCGCCGGTGCCGCCCGCGCGTCCGCGCAGCATCACGCCGCCGGTCTCGGGCACCCGCAGCCAGTCATGCGCCGGGGCCTCGCCCGCCGCCTCGAAGAGCGCCGCCAGCCGCGCCGAGGGCGCCCGGGCCAGCAGCCCCATCCAGCGCTGTCGCGCCTCGATTCCGACTTCCGTCACATTCATCTGGACAACCTTGCCGACTTGTCTAGGTCTCTATACAACTAGACAAATCATGGGCCGAGTCGCCCGAATGCGCAAGCGGACTTGCGTGAAGTTTCGATGACAGGACCGCCGCCATGGCCCGCAGCCCGATCTGGAGATCCATCGCCGCCGAGCTCGAGGGCGAGATCGCCCGGGGCCTCTACCGCGCCGGGGACAAGCTGCCGACCGAGGCCGAGCTCTCATTGCGCTTCGGGGTCAATCGCCACACCGCGCGCCGGGCGCTGGCCGATCTCGCCGCGCGCGACCTGGTGCACAGCCGGCGCGGCGCGGGGGTGTTCGTGAAGGCCGCGCCGCTCGATTACCCCATCGGCGAGCGCGTGCGCTTCTCCCAGAACCTGCGCGCCTCGGGGCGGCTGCCGGAAAAGCGCGTGCTGCGCATCGAGACCCGCCCCGCCGACCGCGCCGAGGCCACGGCGCTGGCGCTGCCCGAGGGGGCGGAGGTCATCGTCTACGAGGGGCTGTCGCTTGCCGAGGCGATGCCGGTGGCGCATTTCATCAGTTGCTTTCCCGCCGCCCGCTTTCCCGGCCTCGCCGCGACGCTGACCGAGGTTTCCTCGGTCACGCAGGCGCTGAAGGCCAACGGCATCGAGGATTACACCCGCGCCCACACCCGGCTCACCGCCGAGGCCGCGACGCCGACGCAGGCGCTGCACCTGGCGATGCGCGAGGGCGCGCCGCTGCTGCGCGCCGAGGGGGTGAATGTCGATCCCGCAGGCCAGCCGGTGGAATACGGGCTGACATGGTTCGCCGGGGATCGCGTGGCCCTCACGGTTTCGTCAGAGGATGGCAGCGCGCAGGCGCAGACAGGCGCGCAACCGTCATCGCCCTGACATTTTCGCGGGCTAGAAGCGGTGGAAAACCTCGAGCGGACACACGCATGACGGCACTGCTTCCACCCCTGCGCCTCGTCGGCGCGACCATCCTGCGCGATGGCGAACTGCAGAAGCGGTCGCTGGTGATCGAGGATGGCGTGATCACCAAGGGCCCTCTGCCCGAGGTCGACATGTCGGGCTACCTGATCCTGCCGGGCATCATCGACCTGCATGGCGATGCCTTCGAGCGCCACATCGCGCCGCGCCCCTCCGCTCCCTTCCCGATCGCCGCCGGGCTGCGCTCGACCGACCGCGAGGCGGCGGCGCATGGCGTCACCACCGCGTGGCTGGCGCAGTGCTGGAGCTGGGAGGGCGGCATGCGCGGCCCGGATTTCGCCGAAGCGGTGATGGCGGCGCTCGAGGCTTACCGGCCGCGCGCCCTCACCGACCTGCGGCTGCAGCTGCGCTGCGAGACCCACATGCCCGAAACCCGCGAGCGGATGCTGGCGGCGATCCGGCGCTTCGGCATCGACTACGTCATCTTCAACAACCACCTGCCCGAGACCCTCGAGCTCGCCGACAGCGCGCCGCACAAGGTGACGCAATGGGCCGAGCGCGGCGGGCGCACGCTGGCCGAATTCCTCGTCGTGCTGCAGCAGGCCAAGGCGCGCGGCCGCGATGTGCCGCGACATCTCTGCGCGCTGGCCGAGGCCTTCGACGCGATGGATCTGCGCTATGGCAGCCATGACGATCCGGATGGCGAGACGCGGGAATATTACCGCATCATCGGCGCCCGCATCGCCGAGTTCCCGACCACCGCCGCCGCTGCCAAGCTGGCGCGGGCCTGCAACGATCCCGTTCTGATGGGTGCGCCCAACGTGGTGCGGGGCGGCTCGCAATCGGGCAATGTCTCGGCGCTGAACCTCGTGGCGCGCGGGCTCTGCGACGCACTTGTCTCGGATTACCACTACCCCTGCCTCGCGCAGGCCGCCTGGGTGCTGGTCGATCGCAAGGTGCGCGACCTGCCGGGCGCGTGGGAGATGATCAGCCGGGTGCCGGCGGAGATCATGGGGCTCGCCGATCGCGGCACGCTGGAGCGCGGCAAGCGGGCGGATTTCGTGGTGGTCAACGCGGCCACCCGCGAGATCGAGGCCACGGTGAGCGGCGGCCGGCTGGCCTATCTCTCGGGCGAGGCCGGGGCGCGGCTGATCGGCACCATGCGCGGCGCGCGGCTGGCGGCGGAATAGGCGCGCGAACTCGAAGCCAAGGTAAGATGCCGCACCGACGCCGTAAGGCGCTCGGCCGCGCCGCTCGACACTGTGGACGGCGTATCAGAGCCGGTCGAGCAGCTCGCGCTTCTTGGCGGCGAACTCGTCTTCCGTGAGCAGGCCCGCCTCTTTCAGATCGCCCAGCTTGCGGATCAGCGCGATGACCTCGTCGGCCCCTGACGGGCCCTTCTCGGAGGCTGCGGCAGGCTCGGCCGCAGCGGCGGCGGTGTCGCTGACCGGCTCGGGCGTCGGCACGGTTTCAGGCGCGACGGCCGCGGGTGCGGGCTCCGAGACGGGCTCGGGCGCAAGAGCGGCAGGCGTCTCGGACGCGTCCGGCGTCGCCTCACCGACGCGCGGCAGATCGCGCAGCGAGACCAGCCCGTGCTGGCTGGTGAAGGTCAGCGACTGGTCGCCGCTCTGCTGCTGCGACACCCCCGAGATCTGGTGATCGCCGGTGTCGTAGACCTCGATCCGACCGCCGAAATCGATCGCCAGCCGCCGGATCTGCGGGAACACCGCGTAGCGCAGGTTGTTCTGGCTGCC
This sequence comes from Salipiger bermudensis, assembly GCF_019801965.1. Classification (GTDB taxonomy): domain Bacteria; phylum Pseudomonadota; class Alphaproteobacteria; order Rhodobacterales; family Rhodobacteraceae; genus Salipiger; species Salipiger bermudensis_A. The sequence goes on along the minus strand of NZ_JAHVIA010000004.1, from coordinate 413,937 downwards.
GGTCGAGGACGGCGCGCCGAGCTCCTCCGGCCAGGACGCGCCCACCAGCCCGCCCTTGATGAACAGGCTCGAGCCCATGCCGCCGCCCTGAGATTGCGACTGGCTCTGTGTGCCCGTCGCGGCCGGCATCTCCACTTTCCGGAACAGGTTGCCGACCATGAGGATATTGGCGAGATCGGTGCAGAGCGCATCGACCCGCGCCTTCAGCGCGTTGTTGAACATATCGCCGACCATGGTCATGCCGCCCTGCGACCATTGTCCCATGCCACCGAGCTCGGCGATGTTGAACTGCGCCTGCGTGCCGTTGCCGGCAACCAGCGCCATCAGCATGGCCTCGGCAGTCTCGGTCGAGACGCCGTGGCGGATCGCCGCCTCGGAGACCAGTTTCTTGCCGTCTTCGGTGAGCGCAGTCATCTCGGATCTCCGATCCTTTGGGTGTATCGCTTCGGGCTTACCACGATGGCTTGCCTGCGAACACCGGCGATAACGCCGCGATCCTGCCCCGTTCCCGAGGCCCGCGGGACTGGCACAAATTCAGGGCGATCGCGTCGCCAGACTGAGATCACTCGTATTTTTCGAGAAACGCCTCGATCGGCAGGCTGCGGAAATCCCCGAGCCTGTCGCGCAGGGTGGCGTGATCCCAGTCCCACCACGCCAGCGCCATCAGCCGCTCGGCCACCGGGGCGGCAAAGCGCGCGCGCAGCGGCACCGCCGGGACGCCGGCAACGATCATGTAGGGCGCCACATCCTTCGTCACCACCGCGCCCGCCGCCACCACCGCGCCGTGCCCGACGCTCACCTCAGGGCGCACCACGGCGTTGTGGCCGATCCAGCTGTCGTGCCCGATCTGCGCGCGGCGCGACAGGCGATGCGCAAAAAACGCCGCATCGCGGTCAGCCTCGTCCCAGTAATCGTCGGAGCGGTAGAGGAAATGGTGCAGCGAGGCCTGCTGCATCGGGTGATCCGTGGGCCCGATGCGCGAGAAACTGGCGATGTTGGCAAACTTGCCGACGCTGGCATTGGCGATATCGGCGTAGCGGTCGCAATAGCTGTAATCGCCCATTTCCACGTGAGCGAGCCTGGAGCCCCGCCCGATCTCGACGAAGCGCCCGAAGCGGCACTCCGTCAGCTCGCAGTCAGGATGGATAAAAGGCTCGTCAGAGAGGCGCGCCATCTCAGGCGCCCCGGATCAGCTTGCGGCGCAGCCAGCCCGAGAGGCTGTCCATCGCCATCACCATCAGTACGATCAGCACGATGTAGTAGCTCACCTCCTCCCAGTCCTTCTGGGTGATCATCGCCTGCGTCAGCAAAAGGCCGATGCCGCCGCCGGTGATGGCGCCGATGATGGTTGCCGAGCGCGTGTTGCTCTCGAAGAAATACAGCACCTGCGAGATCAGGACGGGCGTGATCTGCGGGATCACCCCAAAGCGGTAGCGCAGCACCGGGCGGGCACCGGTCGAGGCGACCCCCTCGATCTGCTTGCCGTCGACGTTTTCCAGCGCCTCGGAAAACAGCTTGCCGAAGGAGCCGGTGTCGGTGAGCAGGATCGCCAGCGCGCCGGTCATCGGCCCCGGCCCGAAGGCGCGGCTAAGCACGATGGTCCAGATCAGCCCGTCGACCCCGCGCAGGAAATCGAACACCCGGCGCATGGCGAAGCGCAGGGCCATCAGCGGCGCGAAGTTCCTCGCCGACAGGAAGGCCAGCGGCAGCGCCACGATGGCGGCGCCGAAGGTGCCGAGGAAGGCCATCAGGATGGTCTCGAAAAGCGCCCAGGCGACATCGCCGTGGCGCCACATGCCGTTGCCCCAGAAATCCTCCCACGCGCCCGCGAAGTTGCCGCGCTCCGAGTCGATCCGGGGGCCGAAGGCGATCTCGAGGAGGCCGTGGCCGTGATACGGGCTCTCGATGGTGAAGAAGAACAGCTCCCAGCCCGGGAAGTAGCGGAACAGCTCGGTGCGGTTGCGGGTCAGCGAGACGCGGCCATGCGAGGTCTCGACCTGAAAGCGCGTGCGCGAGGCCGAGACCCAGTCGGGCAGCGCCTCGCCCTCGAGGTTCGAGACCACCGCGCGGCCCTGCATACGCGCCTCGACCAGCCCGAAACCGGGCACGTCATAGGCAAAGCCACCGCCGGGCAGGAAGCGGACAGAATGACCGTCGCCGAGATCCACCACCGTGCCGGCGGGATCGACCGAGACCCACTCGGGCTCGGTGCCGGGGGCGTAGGTGCCGCGGCGCTCGCCCTCGATGGCGACCACCAGCTCGCCCGAGCGATTGTCCTGTGTGACGTGGGTCTTGTAGCTCCAGACATCCGAGAGCAGCGTGCGGGCATTGTCCATGCGGGCGCGCTCGGCGAGGCCGGGAATGTCGAAGGCGAAGACCACATAGCCGAGATAGACCAGCACCAGCGCCGGCAGCGCGAAGGCAAACATCTTCTTGCGGGCGAACAGGCGTTCGGTCGAGGCGTAGAGCGCGGCTTGGGACGCGGCTTGGGCCATCAGTGGCCTCCTTTCTTCGCGATCATCGCGTTGCGGACATGGCTCGAGAGCTGGTCGAACACGACGATGGTCAGGAACAGCAGCAGGAAGATCGCGGCGGCCTCGTCGAAGCGCCCCTGCCCCCAGGCCATGGCGTTGCGCAGGTCGTAGCCGATGCCGCCGGCGCCGACGAAGCCGAGGATGGCGGAGGCGCGGATGTTGATCTCGAAGCGCAGCAGCGCGTAGCTGAAATAGTTCGGCGCCACCTGCGGCACGACGCCGAGCCACATGCGCTGGAACCAGGTCCCGCCGACCGATTGCAGCCCCTCGACGGGCTTCAGATCGGCATTCTCGTTGACCTCGGAGAACAGCTTGCCCAGCGCGCCGGCGGTGTGGAAGGCGATGGCGATCATCGCCGGCACCGGGCCGCCGCCCAGCACGAAGATCAGCACCAGCGCGATGACGATCTCCGGCACGGCGCGCATGATGTCCATGATGCGGCGGAAAAGCGGGATCAGCCGCGGCCAGCGCGCCAGCCCGCGGGTCGAGAGCAGCGACAGAAGCATCGCCAGCCCGGCGCCGATCAGGGTCGAGACGGCGGCGATGTTGATGGTCTCCATGAGCGACGGGAAGTAGCGCAGGAGGTGCCCCGGCAGCCGGTCGAGCTTGGGGAGCGTGTCGGCCAGCACCGCGGCGGGGAAATCGAAGATCTGCGGCAGACCGTCCCAGAAGCCACCCGCGTTGCGGTCGTTGGCGAGCATGAAGCCCGACACCATGAGCGCCACGAAGATCGCCAGCACGATCCCGCCATAGAGGCGTTTGCGCGCCATCAGCGCCATGTAATGCGCGCGGGTGTCGAAGGGAGGGTCGGTGTGCATCATGGGGTCGTGTCCTGCCTGACGGATGGCCGTCACCGCGCCGCGGCCCTCGCGCCGAAAGCGGGCGGCACAGCCATGTCGGGGGCCAAGTTCGGGGGGGAATGGAAAACGGGCCCGCGATGACGCGGGCCCGGAACCGATCAGAGGATCAGTTGATCTTGGAACGGCGGGCCGAGACGATCGACTCGTATTCCTTGTGGGTCACCGGGATGAAATCCTTGGCGTCGCCCGCCGCCACGCCATAGGCGCAATCGGGATCTTCTTCCCAGAGGTTCGCGGTCAGCTCGGTGACGGCGTCCTTGACGTCCTGCGGCAGCGCCTTGCGCAGCACGAACGGCCCCTCGGGGATGACGTTGGACTGCCAGATCTGCACCAGGTCGTTCATGTCGACGAGGCCGGCATCGGTGGCGCGGCGCAGGGCGCCGGAATTGTAGCCGTCTTCCCAGGCGCCCTGGCCGTCGGCCCAGGTCACGCCGGCGTCGACGTCGCCGTTGTTGACCGCGACGATGGTCTGCTCATGGCCGCCGGTGAACACCACGTCGGAGAAGTAGTCGCCGGGCTGCATCGAGTAGCCGGCATCGGCGATCTCGATCGAGGGGATCAGGTAGCCCGAGGTCGAGTTGGGATCACCGAAGCCGAACTCCTTGCCCTGCAGGTCGTCGAGCGAGGTGATGCCGCTGTCGGCGCGGGCGAAGCCGATCGAGTAATAGCCGATCGAGCCGTCCTCGTTCTGCTTGACCAGCACCGGCTCGACCGCTTCCGGGTCGGCGATGAAGGTGCCGGCATAGGAGGAAGCGCCCATCCACGCCGCGTCGATGGTGCCGCCGAGCAGGCCCTGCATGACGCCGTTGTAGTCGGCCGGGGTGAAGATCTTCACCTCGACGCCGAGCGCCGCGGCGATCTTCTCTGCGTAGCACTGGTTGGAGGCCAGACGGTCCTGGGCGTTCTCGCCGCCGAGGATGCCGAGACGGAATTCGGAGATCTCCTGTGCCGAGGCAGCGGAGCAGAGCGCGGTGGTGGCCAGGGCGGCCGCGATGAGCTTTTTCATGATGTTCTTCCCCTTTTTCGGATTGAAAGGCCCGTCCCGTGGGCCCGTTGGAAGCTCTTAGACCGCGACCTCGGCCTGACGGATCTCCGTCACGGCCACGGGCTCGCGGATTTCGGTGGAGGTGGCGTCTTCGGAGAAATCCGCCCCCGCGCCATAGATGTCGCGGGCGACGCCGGTGGTGAGCTGGTCGGGCGTGCCGTCGAAGACGATGCGCCCGTCGCGCATCCCGATCACCCGGTCGCAATAGCGCCGCGCGGTGTCGAGCGTGTGCAGGTTGGCGATGACCATGCGGCCATCCTCGTCATGGATGCGGCGCAGCGCCTCCATCACCACCTGCGCGTTCATCGGGTCGAGCGAGGCGATGGGCTCGTCGGCGAGGATCACCTTGGGATCCTGCATCAGGGCGCGCGCGATGGCGACGCGCTGCTGCTGCCCGCCCGAGAGCGCCTCGGCGCGCTTGGCCGCATGATCGGCGATGCCCAGCCGCTCGAGGATGTCGATGGCGCGGTGGATGTCGTCGCGCGGGTAGAGGTTGAACACCGTCGACAGCGCCGGGCGCTTCGCCAGCGTGCCGTGCAGCACGTTGGAGACCACGTCCATGCGCGGCACGAGGTTGAACTGCTGGAAGATCATCGCGCAATCGGATTGCCAGGCGCGCTTCTCGGCGCCCTTCAGCGTCAGCACGTTGCGGCCCTCGAAGCGTAGCTCGCCCGCGCTGGCGTCGGTCAGGCGGTTCATCATGCGCAGGAAGGTCGACTTGCCCGCGCCCGAGCGGCCGATGATGCCGATCATCATCGGTCGGTCGACCGTGAAGCTCGCGTTGTCCACGGCAGTGTTCGCGCCGAAACGCTTGGTCAGCTGGTCTACGACGAGCATGTGTCCCCCGGATGTCCTGTTCCGGGGGCGTCTTACGGCGCGGGGCGTATCGGCTTCGTGACGGTTGGATCACGGAAAGATCACCCGGCGATGAAGCTTTCATGACAGGCGAGCATGGCGGGGCGGCGGGGAACGCATGGCACGGCAATTGCGATTTTTGCCGCAACCGGTCTACATGACGCTCAGGCTTCCCCGAGGGCATGCGCCAGACCCGCGCCGCCCGGAGCCCCGCCCGACGCAAGACCACCGACGCAGGACAGAAGGCCCCGGACCGCCTCATGCAACATCCCCAGGAGCACAGCTCGGCCCCTGCCCCCCACCGCCTCGACCGCTTCGCTGGCCTGCTGCTGATCCTCGTCACCGGCCTCGTCATCATCCGGGAATGGTTGGGCACTACCTTCCAGGAGCCGCTGGTCGACGCGCTGATGGTCGCGCTGGTGGTGGTGCTGTTCCTGCGGGTGAAGATCAACCGCAAGGCCTTCGTCTTCGCCGCGATGGCGCTGACCGCGGCGCTGGTCTGGGCGGGCGGCGATTGGCAAGGCACCGTCGCCCGGGCGTTCCACCAGGCCTCGTTCATCGCCGCCTTCTTCACCGCGCTCGCCACGCTTCGCAGCGCCGCCGAGCCCTCGGCGGCGATCCGCGCCAGCGGCACCTTCCTCGCCGAACAGCCACCCGGTCGGCGCTATCTCGCGCTCACCACCGGCGGCACCGCCTTCGCGCTGCTGCTCAATTACGGCGCCATCGCGCTGCTCGGCAGCCTCGCCACCGCCGCAGCACAGGAAGAGCCCGACGAGGAGATCCGCAACCACCGCCGCCGCCGCATGCTGCTGGCGATCCAGCGCGGCTTCGTGACCTCGCTGCCGTGGTCGCCGCTGTCCTTCGCCATCGCAATCTCGACGGCGCTGATCCCCGGCACCAGCTGGGAGACCGTGGTGCTGCCGGCACTCGGCACGGCGCTGATCATGACCGGGCTCGGCTGGGGGCTCGACACGATCTTCAAGCCCCGCCTCTCGCACCCGCCGCGCCCGCGCGGCAAGCCCGATGGCAGCTGGGCGCTGATGCTGCCGCTGCTCGGGCTCCTCGCGATCCTCGTGACCAGCGTGCTGGTCATGGGGGCGCTGACCGGGATCCGGGTGATCGGGCTGGTGCTGCTGATCGTGCCGGTCATGGCCCTGTGCTGGACGGCGCTGCAGGCGCGCGGCGGTGGCGCACCGCTGGGCGCGCGGCTCAGGACCTATGCCTTCCACGACATGCCGGGCTATCGCAGCGAGGTGCTGCTGCTGATGATGGCGGGCTATATCGGCACCGTCGGCGCGCCGCTGCTGGCACCCATCGTCAAGGCCTCGGGCTTCCACCCGGAAGACCTGCCGCACTGGCTGGTGCTGGCGGCGCTGGTCTGGATCATCCCGCTCGCCGGGCAATTCGCGATGAACCCGATCCTCGCGGTGACGCTGATCGCGCCGCTGCTGCCGACACCGGAGCAGCTCGAGGTCTCGCCAGTGGCGCTGGTCACCGCGATCACCGCCGGCTGGGCGCTCGGCGGCATCAGCTCGCCCTTCACCGCCACCACCCTGCTGGTGGGCTCCTTCGGCAATGTCAGCGCGCGCCATGTGGGGCTGCGCTGGAATGGCGGCTACATGCTGGTCTGCCTCGTGGTGCTGCCGCTCTGGGTGCTGGCCTACGCCTATCTGCTGGGCTGACAACGGTTTCCAGCGATCGTAGGTCGGCCCTGCGCTTGCACCCCGCGGGCATCCGGTGTCATCTCGGCCTGATCCCAGACCGGAGCCCCTCCCCGCATGACCGACGCCCCCAAGACGCCCCCGATCTTCGACGGCCACAACGACCTCGTGCTGCGCCTGCTGCGCGGCGATGTCACCCCGGAGGGCGTGACGGCGGGGCTGCCCGACGGCCATATCGATCTGCCGCGGGCGCAGGCTGGCGGGCTTGGCGGCGGCTTCTTCGCGATCTTCGTGCCCTCCCCGCCCGAGCCCGGCGCCAACCCCGACGACATGATCAAGCCGGAATACGATCTGCCGATGCCGCTGATGGTGCCGGAGGAGGAAGGCCGCGAGGTGACGCTTCAGGGGGTCGCCGCGCTGGAGGCGCTGGAGCGCGCCGGCGCCGTCACGCTCTGCCGCACGGTGGACGCGCTCGAGGAGGCGCTTTTTGGCCCGACCATGGCGGCGATCATGCATGTCGAGGGCGCCGAGGGCATCGATCCCGGGCTCGAACGGCTGCACGCGTTGCACGCGCGCGGGCTGCGCTCGCTCGGGCCGGTCTGGTCGCGGCCGACGATCTTCGGCCACGGCGTGCCCTTCGCCTTCCCCTCCGGCCCCGACACCGGGCCCGGCCTCACCGATCACGGCAAGCGGCTGATCCGCGAGTGCAACGCGCTGAAGATCATGGTCGATCTCAGCCACCTGAACGAGAAGGGCGTCGCCGATGTCGCGGCGATCAGCGATGCGCCTCTGGTGGCGACCCACTCCAACGCCTGGGCGGTGACGCCGCACAGCCGCAACCTCACCGACCGGCAGCTCGCGATGATCGCCGAGAGCGATGGCATGGTGGGGATCAACTTCGCCTCCGCCTTCCTGCGCAGCGACGGCCAGATGAAGAGCGACGTGCCGCTCGAGCAGATGATGCGCCACATCGACCACCTGATCGGCATCCTCGGCGAGGACCGGGTCGGCTTGGGCTCTGATTTCGACGGCGCGCTGGTGCCCGACGGCATCGCCGATTGCGCCGGCCTGCCGGCCCTGCGTGCGGCGATGCGCTCGCACGGTATCGATGATGCGCTGATGGAGAAGCTCTGCTGGCGCAACTGGATGCGGGTGCTGCGCAAGACCTGGGGCGACTGAGGCGCGGTGATCGCGTCGCAGCGCTGCGGGGCCGGAGACGTCCCCGCGCATCGCGCTCGCCGCTCTTGGGTGTTCCCGGCCCCGCGAGCAACACCGCGTCTCCGCGAACAGAGCCGCGAAATGCGGCGTCGGGCGTGGACCTGCCTCAGCCCTGCCGCAGCAGCGGCGCCACCTTGGTGCCGAGCACCTCGATCGCCTTCAGCATCTCGGCGTGATCGATCACCCCGATTGCCATCTGAATGGTGACCCGGTCGAAGCCCAGATCCTCGCGCAGGCCGAGGATCTTGTCGGCGACCTGGTTGGGCGAGCCGACGAACATCGCGCCTTCCGGGCCGCAGGAGGCGTCATACTGCGCCCGGCTTTGCGGCCCCCAGCCGCGCTCGCGGCCAAGCTGGTCCATCACCGCCTTCTGCGCCGGGTAGAACAGGTCCGCCGCCTTGCCATCCTCGCCCACGAAGCCATGCACGTTGAGCGAGACACGGGCCTTGTCGGCATTGCCCGCCTGCTCGGCGGCGCGGCGATAGAGATCGGCCAAAGGCGCGAAACGGCGCGGCTCTCCGCCGATGATCGCCAGCGCCAGCGGCGTGCCCAGCGCGCCGGCGCGCACCATGCTCTGCGGCGTGCCGCCCGCGGCGATCCAGATCGGCAGCGCCTCCTCCACGGGGCGGGGATAGACCCCGAGCCCCGAAACCTTCGGCGTATGGGTTGTCCCCGGCCAGTTGAGCTTTTCGCGCTCGTTGATCGCCAGCATCATGGCGAGCTTTTCCTCGAACAGCTCGCCGTAATCGTCGAGATCGTAGCCGAAGAGCGGGAAGCTCTCGATGAAGCTGCCGCGCCCCACCATCAGCTCGGCGCGTCCGCCGGAGAGGTTGTCGAGCGTGGCGAATTGCTGGAACACCCGGATCGGATCGTCCGAGCTCAGCACCGAGACGGCCGAGCTCAAGCGGATATTCTTTGTCACCGAGGCAGCGGCGGCCAGCACCGTGGCGGGCGAGGAGATCGCATAGTTCGGGCGGTGGTGTTCGCCGAGGCCGAAGATGTCGAGCCCCACCTCGTCGGCAAGGCGGATCTCCTCGATCAGGTCGTTGAGCCGCTTGCGCGCATCGACCTTTTCACCGGTCACCGGGTTGGTGCCGATATCGCCAAACGTGTAGAGTCCGAGTTCCATCTCTGCGTTCCTGTCCGCGCGTCCGAATTGCCTCGCAACATAACCCGCGCCGCATCGACCGGAAGCCGCGCCCCCGCACAGGGCATGTGCAGGTCAGGTCTGCCCAGCAAATGGGCACGGCGCCAATTTGAGCGGCACCCGCACCAAAAGCGCGCTTTACTTCCCGGCCCGCTGCTGCTGTTCCTGAGCCCATGAGTGCCTCCCTCTCCATCGTCGTCGTCGAGCCCGACCGCGACCGCGCCCTTCTGATCGTGGACAGCCTGCGCGACGCCGGCAACTACGAGATTCACGTCATCTCCGAGCCCACCGGGCTTGCCCGCAAGATCCAGGCGCTGAGCCCGGACGTGGTCTTGATCGACGTCGAAAGCCCGTCGCGCGACACGCTCGAGGAGCTGGCTCTGGCCTCCGGCCCGCTCGACCGGCCCGTGGCGATGTTCGTCGACCGCGACGGCGAGGGGCTGACCGACACCGCCATCGAGGCGGGCGTCTCGGCCTACGTGGTCGACGGCATGAAGCCGCAGCGGGTCAAGCCGATCATGGATGCGGCCATCGCGCGCTTCCGCATGTTCCAGCGCATGCGCACCGAGCTCGCCGAGACCAAGCGCGCGCTCGAGGAGCGCAAGATGATCGACCGCGCCAAGGGCATGTTGATGAAGGCGCGCGGGGTCGATGAAGACGAGGCCTATGCGCTGCTGCGCAAGACCGCGATGGACCAGGGCAAGCGCGTGGCCGAGGTCGCCGCGGCGCTGGTGACGGCGGCGGGGCTGCTGGGATGATCGCAGCCACCCTGTCCGTGGGCTTCCTGCCCCTGATCGATGCCGCGCCGCTGATCGTGGCGCATGAGATGGGCTTCGCCGCCGAGGAAAGCATCGCGCTCGAGCTGCGCCGGGCGCCGTCGTGGTCCTCGGTGCGCGACATGCTGAGCTTTGGTCGGGTCGAGGCCGCGCACATGCTCTCGCCGGTCCCGGTGGCGTCGGCGCTGGGGCTCGGCGGCACCGGCACGCCGCTCTCGGCGGTCTCGGTGCTGGGGGTGAACGGCAATGTCATCGGGGTGAGCAATGCGCTGGCTGCCCGGCTGCGCGACCATGGCCATGACTTCGCCTTCAACGATGCCCGCGCCGCCGGCGAGGCGCTGATCGCCGTGGCCGAGCAGCCGCTGCGGCTGGGCGTGCCCTTCCCGTTCTCGATGCACGCGGAGCTGCTCTACTACTGGCTCTCGGCGCTGGGTCTGCCGGCGCCGCAGAGCGTCGACATCCGCACCGTGCCGCCCTCGCTGATGGCCGATGCCATGCAGGCCGGGGAAATCGACGCCTTCTGCGTCGGCGAGCCCTGGGGGTCGATCGCGGTGGAGAATGGCGTCGGCACGCTCCTGCTGCCCTGCAACGCGATCTGGCGCTTCGCGCCCGAGAAGGTGCTCGCCGTGCGCAGCGACTGGGCCGGCGCCGAGCCCGACCTGCTGGGCCGGCTGATCCGCGCGGTCTGGCGTGCCGGGCGCTGGCTGGCCGAGCCCGGCTCACCGACGCTCGCCGCCGAGCTGCTCAGCCGCAAGAAATATCTCGACCTGCCGGCCGAGATCCTCGACCGCGCGCTCAACGGCCGGCTGGTGATCTCGTCGCAGGGCGAGGAAAGGCACGTGCCGGGCTTTGTCGAGTTCCACCACGGCGCCGCCAGCTTCCCGTGGCGCAGCCAGGCGGAATGGATCGGCCTGCAGCTCGCCGCCCGCACCGGGCTCGACCGGCCCTCCGCCGCCAGGGCCGCCCGCGCGGTGTTCCGCAGCGATCTCTACCGCGAGGCGCTGGCGCCGACCCGGGCCGATCTGCCTGGCGCGTCGTCGAAGATGGAGGGGGCGCTGTCGGAGCAGACCGCCGTGGCCTCGGTCTCGGGGCGGCTCTTTCTCGGGCCGGATTCGTTCTTCGATGGCCGTATTTTCGAGCCGTCGAAGCACTGACGCGGATTTTTTGTGCAGATGCAGCATCGAAAACTCGACCAGCCGGTCAAAGATGACCCATGCATGACCTTTTCCATTGATCGCCGTGCCGAGTCACCGGCATAGAAGGTCCACGAGCAGCGCAATGGCGCGCCGCTCCCGAAATTTTTCCCAATGTTTGGGATATCCGAGCAAAGCCGCTCGACTGCCGCGACCTCCTCCAGAGTCGCGATCGGTCGAGCGGCTTTTTTGTTTTTCGCCCGGAGGTTACACCGGGCACCACCAAGGGACGGAACGGACGAATGAAGAACCTTCTCCTCGCACTGACCGCCACCACGGCGCTCTCCTCTCCCCTGCTCGCGCAGGATCTCGAAAAGGACGAACTGACCTTCGGCTTCATCAAGCTGACCGACATGGCGCCGCTGGCCGTGGCCTATGAGCAGGGCTATTTTCTCGACGAGGGCCTGTTCGTGACCCTCGAGGCACAGGCCAACTGGAAGGTTCTGCTCGACGGCGTGATCGGCGGCCAGCTCGACGGCGCCCACATGCTTGCCGGCCAGCCGCTGGCCGCCACCATCGGCTACGGCACCGAGGCGCATATCATCACCCCCTTCTCGATGGACCTGAACGGCAACGGCATCACCGTGTCGAACGCGGTCTGGGAAGAGATGAAGCCCAACATCCCGACCAATGCCGACGGCCTGCCGCAGCACCCGATCAGCGCCTCCGCGCTGGCGCCGGTGGTCGAGAAGTACCGCTCCGAGGGCAAGCCCTTCAACATGGGCATGGTGTTCCCGGTCTCGACCCACAACTACGAGCTGCGCTACTGGCTTGCTGCCGGTGGTCTCGAGCCGGGCTACTACTCGCCCGAGAACGTCACCGGCCAGATCGGCGCCGACGTGCTGCTCTCCGTCACCCCGCCGCCGCAGATGCCCGCCACCCTCGAGGCTGGCACGATCTACGGCTACTGCGTCGGTGAGCCGTGGAACCAGGCCGCGGTGTTCAAGGGCATCGGCGTTCCGGTGATCACCGATTACGAGCTGTGGAAGAACAACCCAGAGAAGGTCTTCGGCATCACTGCCGAGTTCGCGGAAGAGAACCCCAACACCACCAAAGCCGTGGTCAAGGCGCTGATCCGTGCCGCCATCTGGCTCGACGAGAACGACAACGCCAACCGCATGGAAGCGGTCGAGATGCTGTCGCAGCCGGAATATGTGGGCGCCGATGCCGAGGTGATCGCCAACTCGATGACCGGCACTTTCGAGTACGAGAAGGGCGACAAGCGCGAGGTTCCCGACTTCAACGTGTTCTTCCGCTACAACGCCACCTACCCGTTCTACTCCGACGCGGTCTGGTACCTGACCCAGATGCGCCGCTGGGGCCAGATCCCCGAGGCCAAGTCGGACGCGTGGTACGACGAGGTCGCCAAGTCGGTCTACAAGCCGGAGATCTACCTCGAGGCCGCCCGCGCGCTGGTCGACGAGGGTCTCGCCAACGAGGCCGACTTCCCCTGGGACAGCGACGGCTACAAGGAAGCGACCCCGGCCGCCGACATCATCGACGGCATCCCCTACGATGGCCGCACCCCCAACGCCTACCTCGAAAGCCTGCCGATCGGCCTGAAAGGTGAGCAGAAGGTCGTCGGAAACGAGATCCAGGGCTGATTTCTCTTCGGGGTTGTGCCCGCCGGGCGCACCCTGAGGACACGGTACATGACTGGCGGATGCATCTTCCGGATGCCTCCGTCCCCTCCTCCCGAGACAGACTCCCAGACAGGCTGCGGGACGGTGGGTGGGGCGATGCGCCCCCGGCGCGAGCGCCGCTCACCAGACCGATCCATCCAACCGCCGAGGACTCCTCAGATGACAACCGTCGATCCCGAATACGCCCGTGAAGCCGAGCGCGAGGCCCGCCGGGCGCGCCTGTTCACCCGCATCAACAAGGCCGACGCGTGGTTCCGCGTCCTCGGCCTCGCCTGGATCACCCCGATCCTGAAAGCCGCCGCCGGCGACAATCCCAAGGCCCAGATGAAGGACATCTGGCTGCTGCTCGGCGTGCCGCTGCTGGCCATCGCGGGCTTCCTGCTGCTCTGGGGCACGCTGGCGCCCAAGGTCCAGACCTCGCTCGGGGCGGTCCCCGGCCCGGCGCAGGTCTGGGAAGAGGCGGTCAACCTGCACGAGGACGCGCAGGCCAAGGCCGCCAAGAAGGCCAAGTTCGAGACCATGGTGGCGGCGCGCAACGAGAAGCTCATCGCCGCAGGCAAGGCCGACCAGGTCAAGGACGTCGCCTATACCGGCGCGCCGAGCTACTACGAGCAGATCTGGACCTCGATCAAGACGGTGTTCTTTGGCTTCTTGATCGGCTCCTGCGTGGCGATCCCTCTGGGCATCCTCGCCGGCCTCTCGCCCTACGCCAATTCCGCCATCAACCCGCTGGTGCAGATCTTCAAGCCGGTCTCGCCGCTGGCCTGGCTGCCGATCGTGACGATGATCATCTCCGCCGCGGTGGCCACCAACGATGGCCTGTTCTCCAAGTCCTTCCTGATCTCGGCGATCACCGTGACGCTGTGCTCGCTGTGGCCGACGCTCATCAACACTGCGCTTGGCGTGGCCTCGATCGACAAGGATCTCGTCAATGTCTCCAAGGTGCTCAAGATGAACACCTGGACCAAGATCACCAAGCTGGTGCTGCCCTCGGCGCTGCCGCTGATCTTCACCGGCCTGCGCCTGTCGCTCGGGGTTGGCTGGATGGTGCTGATCGCCGCCGAGATGCTGGCCCAGAACCCCGGCCTCGGCAAGTTCGTCTGGGACGAGTTCCAGAACGGCTCCTCCTCGTCGCTCGCCAAGATCATGGTCGCGGTCTTCACCATCGGCATCATCGGCTTCCTGCTCGATCGCGTGATGTTTGCCCTGCAGTCGCTCTTCACCTTCTCGAACAACCGCTGAACCGGGCCCGTCAGGAGACCGCGAGCGCTCAAGTAGCGAAGCGATAGCGCGAAAGGACAAATTCATGAGCATTCTCAAGTTCGAAAACGTCTCGAAGAGCTTCGGCGAAGGCACCCACAAGACCGACGTGCTGAAGGGCATCGATCTCGAAGTCCGGGAAGGCGAGTTCCTCGTGCTCCTCGGCTTCTCGGGCACCGGCAAGACCACGCTGATCAACCTGATGGCCGGGCTGGAAAAGCCCACCAAGGGAAAGGTCACCTTCAAGGGCGCCGAGATCGAGGGCCCCGGCCCCGAGCGCGGCGTGATCTTCCAGAACTACTCGCTGATGCCGTGGCTCACGGTCAACGGCAACGTCCAGCTCGCGCTCGACAGTGTCTTCCCGAAGATGCCGAAGGCCGAGAAGGAAGCCACCGTCGCCAAATACGTCAAGATGGTCGGCCTCTCCCATGCCACCACCCGCCGCCCGGCGGAGCTCTCGGGCGGCATGCGCCAGCGCGTCAACGTCGCCCGGGCGCTGGCAATGAGCCCCGAGGTGCTGCTGCTCGACGAGCCGCTCTCGGCGCTCGACGCGTTGACCCGTGCCAATCTCGCCGACGAGATCGAGCAGATCTGGGAGCAGGACAAGAAGACCTGCGTGCTGATCACCAACGATGTCGACGAGGCCATCATGCTGGCCGACCGCATCATCGCGCTGAACCCCGACGGCACGCTCGGCACCGAGTTCCCGGTGACCATCCCGCGCCCGCGCGATCGCGGCGAGATGAACCATGACGAGACCTTCAAGCGCCTGCGCGCCGAGGTCACCACCTACCTGATGGACGTGGGCATCGAGGCCAAGACCGAGGGCAGCCGCAACCTGCCCGACGTGACCCCGATCCACGGCATCGCGGCGGATGTGCCGGCGGCGGTCGCCAAGGCGCAGGAAGGCATGATCGAGGAGCGCTTCCTCGACTTCTCGCAGCTGCACAAGATCTACCCCACCCCCAAGGGCCCGCTCACCGTGGTCGAGGACTTCAACCTCAAGGTCAACAAGGGCGAGTTCATCTCGCTGATCGGCCATTCGGGCTGCGGCAAGTCCACCGTGCTGACCATGGCCGCCGGCCTCAACAGCATCTCCAAGGGCGGCATCCGTCTCGATGGCCGCCATGTCGAGGGCGCCGATCCCGAGCGCGCGGTGGTGTTCCAGTCGCCCAACCTCTTTCCCTGGCTCACCGCCCGCGAGAACTGCGCCATCGGCGTCGACAAGGTCTATCCCAAGGCCTCCCAGGCCGAGCGCCAGGAGGTGGTCGAATACTATCTCGAGCGCGTCGGCCTCGCCGATGCGATGGACAAGGGCGCGGCGGAGATGTCGAACGGCATGAAGCAGCGCGTCGGCATCGCCCGCGCCTTCGCCCTCTCGCCCAAGCTGCTGCTGCTCGACGAGCCCTTCGGCATGCTCGACAGCCTGACCCGCTGGGAGCTGCAGGAGGTGCTGATGGAGGTCTGGTCGCGCACCAAGGTGACCGCGATCTGCGTCACCCACGATGTCGACGAGGCGATCCTGCTGGCCGACCGCGTGGTGATGATGACCAACGGCCCGCAGGCCACCATCGGCAAGATCGTCGATGTCGACCTGCCCCGCCCGCGCACCCGCAAGGCGCTGCTCGAGCACCCGGATTACTACCTCTACCGCGAGCAGGTGCTGAACTTCCTCGAGGAGTACGAGCACGGCAAGCACGGAAAGTCCGAGCCCAAGCCTGCGAAGAAGAAAGCCGCCTGAAAGGCAGGCGCCCCGGCCTGATGCCGGAGCGCGACAGATGCAACCCTAGAGCACAAGGGGCACGATCATGGACACCGTTCTTGACGCCGCCGTGAAGACCTTCATTCAGGTCACCGAGATCTGGGTGCCCGAGGGGGACCGCCTGGTCCTCGCCACGGGCAATTACGGCGAGCTTTCCGCCTTCGAGGAGGCCACCCGCGCGATGAGCTTCGGCAAGGGCGAGGGCCTGCCGGGCAAGGCCTGGGCCGAGGAGCGCCCGGTGGTGCTCAAGGGCTTCGACGGCTCGTATTTCAAGCGCATCGAGGCTGCCGCCGAGGCCGGTCTGACCTCGGCCGTGGCGATCCCGGTGTTCAACGACGCCAAGCTCAAGGCAGTTCTCGTGGTGCTCTGCGGCGATGACGAGAACCGCACCGGTGCCATCGAGGTTTGGCACGAGGCCGACGGCTTCCTGATGCTCGACGATGGCTACTACGGCGCCGCGCGGCATTTCGAGTGGGTCTCCCAGCACACGCATTTCCCGCGCGGACAGGGCCTGCCGGGCGGCGTCTGGTCGGCCAACACGCCGATGCTGTTCCGCGATCTGGGCTCGGGCTACCGCTTCATCCGCGCCGACAGCGCCGGCAAGGCCGGGCTCACCACCGGCCTTGGCCTGCCGATCCCGGTGCCGCAGGACAAGACCTTCGTGCTCACCCTGCTCTCGGCACGCGGCACGCCGATCGCCCGCCGCTTCGAGATCTGGGACTCGCGCCCGGTGAAGGTCGGCCGCGAGGTGGCCGCCGTGCGCACCGACGGCATCTGCGAGCGCGAGGGCCCGCTCTGGACCGATGACAACGAAGAGCCGCCGCGCCGGGTGCACATCAATCAGGGCAATATCGGCAAGGTGCTCGCCACCGGCCTGCCGCTGATCGTCACCGGCAAGCCGGGCCTGACCGAGGGCTACGACACCCTCGTCGCCCTGCCGATCTACGACGCGGGCGAGATCGCCCACATCGTCGCCTGGTACGTCTGAGAGGAGGCACAGAGATGCAGAAACTCGTCGTCATCGGAGCAGGCATGGCCTCAGGCCGGCTGCTCGAACAGCTCATCGACGCCGATCCCGGCGCCTTCGAGATCACGCTCTTCAACGCCGAGCCGCGCGGCAACTACAACCGCATCATGCTCTCGCCGGTGCTTTCGGGCGAAAAGAGCTTTGAGGAAATCGTCACCCACGACGACGACTGGTACGCCACCAACAAGGTCACCTGCCGCTTCGGCGAAAAGGTCCTGAGCGTCGATACCGCGCGCAAGGTGGTGGTCGGCGAGAAGGGCGAAGTGGCCTATGACAAGCTGGTCTTCGGCACCGGCTCCTCGGCCTTCATCATCCCCTGCCCCGGACACGATCTGCCCGGCGTCGTCGCCTTCCGCGATCTCGAAGACACCACCGCAATGACCGAGGCCGCGGCCAAGCCGGGCGCCAGGGCGGTGGTCATCGGCGGCGGCCTGCTCGGGCTCGAGGCGGCGGCGGCGCTGCGCCTGCGCGGCATGGAGGTGACCGTGCTGCACATCGCCTCGCACCTGATGGAGCGCCAGCTCGATCCGGCGGCGGGCTACCTGCTGAAGAAGGATCTCGAGCGCCGCGGCATCACCGTGCTGCTCGAAGCCTCGACCAAGGAGATCGTCGGCAATGGCAAGGCCGAGCAGGTCAACCTCGCCGATGGCACCGAGCTGCCCTGCGACATCGTCTGCATGGCGGTGGGCATCCGCCCGGCGGTGAAGCTGGCGCAGAACAGCGGCATCGCCTGCGGCCGCGCCATCAAGGTCGACGCGCAGATGCGCACCGAGACGCCCGACGTCTACGCCGTGGGTGAATGCGTCGAGTTCGAGGGCAACCTCTTCGGCCTCGTCGCCCCGCTCTACGATCAGGCCAAGGTGCTCGCCAAGACCCTGCTCGGGCAGGAAGAGACCTTCGCCATGCGCGAGCTCTCGACCAAGCTCAAGGTCACCGGCTGCGACCTGTTCTCTGCGGGCGATTTCGCAGACGGCCCGGGCCGCGAGGACATCGTCTACCGCGATCCCGCCCGCGGTATCTACAAGCGCCTCGTCATCGAGGAGGACAAGCTTGTTGGCGCGGTGATGTACGGCGACACCGCCGACGGCAACTGGTTCTTCGGGCTGATCAAGGACGGCACCGACATCTCGGAGATGCGCGAGACGCTGATCTTCGGGCCGTCCTACCAGGGGGGGGCCTCCGTGGACCCTCTGTCAGCCGTTGCAGCATTGCCGCCTGAGGCGGAGATCTGCGGCTGCAACGGCGTATGCAAGGGCGATATCGTGGCCGCCATCGAGGCCGGCGCGACCGATCTCGGCGCGATCAAGGCCACCACCAAGGCCAGCGCTTCCTGCGGCACCTGCACCGGGCTCGTCGAGCAGGTGCTGTCGGTCACGCTGGGCGACGAGTTCGTGCTGCCCACGGCGCAGCCGGTCTGCGGCTGCACCGATCTGCCCCATGAGGACGTGCGCCGCCTGATCAAGGCGCAGGAACTGAAATCGCAGGAGGCGGTCTGGCAGGAGCTCGGCTGGAAGAGCCGCAACGGCTGCCATGTCTGCCGTCCGGCGATCAACTTCTACCTGCTGGCGGACTGGCCGCTCGACTATACCGACGATCCGCAGAGCCGCTTCGTCAACGAGCGCAACCACGCCAATATCCAGAAGGACGGCACCTATAGCGTGATGCCGCGCATGTGGGGCGGCATGACCTCCCCGCAGGAGCTCATCGCCATTGCGCAGGCGGCGGAGAAATACGGCGCCACCGTCAAGGTCACCGGCGGCCAGCGCATCGACCTGCTCGGCGTCAAGAAGGAAGACCTGCCGGCGATCTGGTACGATCTTAACGAGGCCGGCATGGTCTCGGGCCACGCCTATACCAAGGGTCTGCGCACGGTGAAGACCTGCGTGGGCTCCGACTGGTGCCGCTTCGGCACGCAGGACAGCACCGGGCTCGGCATCAAGCTCGAGAAGAAGCTCTGGGGTTCGTGGACGCCGCACAAGGTCAAGCTGGCGGTCTCGGGCTGCCCGCGCAACTGCGCCGAGGCGACCTGCAAGGATGTCGGCATCATCTGCGTCGACAGCGGCTATCAGGTCAGCGTCGCCGGTGCCGCCGGCATGGACGTGAAGGAGACCGAGCGCCTCGTCGACGTGCGGACCGAGGAGGAGGCCATCGAATGGACCACCGCCTTCATCCAGCTCTACCGCGAGCACGCCAAGTATCTCGACCGGCCCTACAAGTGGGTCGCCAAGGTCGGGCTCGACTGGGTCAAGGAGGTGCTTGCCGACGATGCCGAGCGCCAGGCTCTGGTCGAACGCTTCGACATCTCGCAGAGCGTCTACCAGAAGGATCCCTGGGCCGAACGGGCCGAGCCGGAGGCGGCGCGCCGCTTCCAGCCTCTGGCCGATCTCACCCTGAAAGCGGCGGAGTGATCGCCGCCGCCTCCGGCTCCGGGCCCACCCCGGAGCATCCCCAAGACCGGCAGTCCCGGGCCCTCCGGGGCTGCCACCCCACCCCCCAAGCGGAGCCAGGGACATGAGCTGGATCGACATCGGACATATCGACGACGTGCCGCTGCGCGGCGCCCGGCTGGTCAAGACGGAGGTCGGCTGCGTGGCGATCTTCCGCACCGACGAGGCCGAGGTCTTCGCCGCCTCCAATACCTGCCCGCACAGGCAGGGGCCGCTGTCGGAGGGCATCGTGCATGGCCAGAAGGTCACCTGCCCGCTGCACAACTGGGTCTTCGACCTCAACACCGGCGAGGCGCAGGGCGCCGACGAGGGCCGCATCACCACCTACCCGGTGCGGCTCGAGGACGGGCGCATCCTGCTCGACGGCGAGGCGGTCTCGACGCGGAGTGCGGCGTGATGAAGGACCAGGGCGCCCCCGAGATCTGTTCGACCTGCCCCTATTGCGGCGTTGGCTGCGGCGTGCGCCTGCTGGCCGATGGTCAGGGCGGGCTCGAGGTCCGGGGCGACCCGGAGCACCCTGCGAATTTCGGCAAGCTCTGTTCCAAGGGCTCGGCCCTTGGCGAGACCGTGGGGCTGGACGGCCGCCTGCTCGCCCCCCGCATCCACGGCCGCGAGGCGGGCTGGGACGAGGCGCTCGATCTCGTCGCCCGGCGCTTTTCCGAGACCATCGCGCAGCACGGCCCGGAGAGCGTCGGCTTCTACGTCTCCGGCCAGTTGCTGACCGAGGATTACTACGTCGCCAACAAGCTGATGAAAGGCTATATCGGCGCCGCCAATATCGACACCAATTCGCGGCTCTGCATGGCGTCTTCGGTGGCCGGCCACCGCCGCGCCTTCGGCACCGACACCGTGCCCGGCACCTACGAGGATCTCGAGGAGGCCGACCTGATCGTGCTGGTGGGCTCCAACCTCGCCTGGTGTCACCCGGTGCTCTACCAGCGCATCCTCGCGGCCCGCAAAAGGCGCGGCACCAAGCTCGTCGTCATCGACCCGCGCCGCACCGCCTCCTGCGACGGCGCCGACATGCATCTCGCGCTCAAGGCCGGCACCGACGCGGCGCTGTTCAACGGGCTGCTCTGCGCGATCCACGAGGCCGGCGCGCTCGACAAGGGCTTCCTGAAGAACGTCACCGGCTTCAACGAGGCGCTCACCGCCGCCTCGAGCGACCGCGACACCGTCACCGGGCTGTCGGAAGAGCAGCTTGCCGCGTTCTACAAGCTCTGGATCGGCACCCGGAAGGTCGTCACTGTCTATTCGCAGGGCGTCAACCAGTCGACCTCGGGCAGCGACAAGGTCAACGCCATCCTCAACTGCCACCTCGCCACGGGCCGCATCGGCACCCCCGGCTGCGGGCCGTTCTCGATCACCGGCCAGCCCAACGCCATGGGCGGGCGCGAGGTCGGCGGGCTGGCCAACATGCTGGCCTGTCACCTCGACATCGAGAATGCCGACCACCGCGCCGCGGTGCACGAGTTCTGGGACAGTCCGCGCATGGCCGACGCGCCGGGGCTCAAGGCGGTCGACCTGTTCCGCGCCGCCGGCGACGGCCGGATCAAGGCGCTGTGGATCATCCACACCAACCCCGCCGTCACCATGCCCGAGGCCGACGCGGTGACCAAGGCCATCGCGGGCTGCGATTTCGTCGTGGTCTCCGACATCACCGCCGCCACCGACACCGCCCGGCTCGCCCATGTCCTACTGCCCGCCTCAGCCTGGGGCGAAAAGGAGGGCACGGTGACCAATTCCGACCGCACCATCAGCCGCCAGCGCGCCGTGCTGCCCGCGCCGGGCAGCGCGCGCCCCGACTGGGAGATCCTCGCCGAGGTCGGCCGCCGCATGGGCTGGCGCGACGCCTTTGACTACGCCTGCCCGGCCGAGATCTTCCGTGAATACGCCGCCCTTTCGGGGCTCGCGGGCAAGCTGGGGCGCGATTTCGACATCTCCTCCAAGGCCGAGCTGACCGACAGCGCCTACATGGCAATGCCGCCCTTCCGCTGGCCCGCCAGCGCCAGCCGCAACGGCGGCCGCTTCTTCGCCGACGGCAAGTTCTACCACGCCGACGGCAAGGCCCGGATGCTGCCGATCCGCTACCGCGCCCCGGCCTCGCAGCCCTGCGTCGAGCTGCCGTTCCGGCTCAACACCGGGCGCATCCGCGACCAATGGCACACGATGACGCGCACCGCGCGCTCGCCGCGGCTGGCCGCCCATCTCGCCGAGCCCTTCCTCGAGATCCACCCCGAGGATGCCCGTCGTCTCGGCATCGCGCCCGCCGATCTGGTGCGGCTCGAGAACCCGCAGGGCAAGGCGATCCTGCGCGCACGCCTGACCGACGCGGTGGCGCCGGGCGATGTCTTCGCGCCGATGCACTGGACCGGCGAGACCGCGCCCTCGGCCCGCATCGACGCGCTGGTCGCCGCAAACACCGACCCGGTCTCGGGCCAGCCCGAGAGCAAGGCCAGCGTGACGGCGGTGGCACGGTTCGACGCGGCGTGGTACGGCTATGCCGTGTCCGCCACCGAATTCACCGCCACCTCCGATTACTGGGCCCGCGCCCGGACCCGCGCCGGCTGGCGCGCCGAGCTTGCCGCCGCGGCCCAGCCCGACGACTGGGAGGCCCATGCCCGCGCCCTCTTCGGCCTGCCGGACGCCGAGTGCCAGACCCTGATCGACGCCCGCCGTGGCCTCGCCCGCATCGCCTTCCACGACGGCGACCGGCTGATCGCGGCGCTGTTTGCGGGCCCCGAACCGGTGGCGCTGAAGCGCGATTTCCTTGCCACCCTGCCGGGCACCGAGGCCCCCGACGCGCTCACCGGCCAACCGCCGGCCGACCGCCCCGATCCCGGCCCACTGGTCTGTTCCTGCTTCAATGTCGGGCTCAACACCATCGTCGCCGCCATCGAGACGCAGGGGCTGGTCAGCGTCGAGCAGATCGGCGCTGCGCTGGAGGCGGGGACGAATTGCGGCTCCTGCCGCCCCGAGCTGGCCTCGATCCTTGCCGCGACCCAGTCGAAGGTGGCCGCGGAATGAGCCTTGGCGCCCATGTCCGCACGCTGGGGCGCGGCCCCGGACGGTCGCGCTCGCTGAGCCGCGAGGAAGCTCTCGATGCGATGCGGCTGATGCTCTCGGGCGAGGCCGATCCGCATGCCATCGGCGCGCTGCTGATGCTGATGCGGATGAAGGGCGAGACCGCCGACGAGATCGCAGGCTTTGCCGAAGCTGCGCAGCAGAGCCTGCCGGCCCTGCCCCGCCCGGCGCTCGACTGGCCGTCCTATGCCGCCGGGCGCACCCGCGGGCTACCGTGGTTCCTGCTCTCGGCGCGGCTGGTGGCCGATGCCGGCCATCCTGTCCTGATGCATGGCTGGAACGGCGCCGACGCGGCGGTGCGCAACGGGCTCGCTGCCGCCGACATCCCGGTGGCAGAGGGTCCCTCCGAGGCCGCCGCGCTGATGGCGCGCCACGGCATCGCCTACCTGCCGCTCGAGACGCTCTCGCCAGCGCTCTTCCGGCTGCTGCGCCTGCGCGACGTGCTGCATCTGCGCTCCTGCGTCAACACCGTCTGCCGGATGCTCAACCCGGCGCGCGCGACGGCCTCGGTCCAGGGCGTGTTCCACCCGCCCTATCGCCTGCTGCAGGCCGATGCGGGCGCGCTCCTCGGGCTCGACGCGCTCACCGTCATCAAGGGCGGCGGCGGCGAGTTCGAGCGCCACCCGGCCAAGGCCATCGCCGGCTTCGGCCTGCGCGGCGGCGCGGCGTGGGAAACCAGCTTTCCGGCGATGCTGCCCGAGGAGACCCGCCGGCTCGATGATGGCGAGAGCGATCCCGCCCTGCTCACCGCGCTCTGGTCAGGTGCGCGCGAGGATCCCTTCGCCGAGGCCGTGGTGCTCGGCACCGCCGCGCTGGCGCTCGACACGCTGGGTCAGGACGCGCCGCTCGAGACCGCCCGCCAGCTCTGGCAGGCCCGCCGCGCGGTCACCGCGTCTGCGTGAAAAGCCGCCCCGGCGCCCGCTTCGGCGCCGCGATCCCGGCGAGCCGCATCAGGTGCCAGGCCAACACCTGGTTGCTCGACAGCACCGGCATCCCGAGCTCGGCCTCCAGCGCATCGATCACCGGCAGCGTGCACAGGTTGGTGCAGGAGAGAAACAGCCCGTCCAGCGGCGCCTCTCCGGCCAGCCGCAGCGCCGCATCGCGCAGGCTTTGCGCCCCGATCCGCGCCACCCGCGCCTCCTCGGGCACCTCGAAGCTGGCAAAGACCGGCGTTTCGATCCGCGCCTCCGCCAGCACCGCCCGCAGCCGCCCCGAGACCTCGGCCACGTAGGGCGAGATCAGCCCCAGCCTGCGCACTCCGAGCGCCGCGCAGGCGGCGATCAGCGCCGAGACCGGCTCGGTCACCGCCTCCGTCTCCACCGCCGAACGGATCTGCGCCGCCACATGCGGCGCGCCGATCTGCGCCGTGCCCGAGGTGCAGGCATAGCCCACCGCCGAGAACCGCGCCCAGGGCGGGAACAGCCCCGCCGCCCGGCCCAGGTGGCCCTCCATCTCGGCCAGCGTTTCCGGGGTAACCTCGGCGCCCGAGGGCACCCGGGTCACCATCAGGTTGCCGCGCTGCGGGATCAGCCGGCGCATGTCGGCCTCGACGGTCTCATCCGATTGCAACACGACGAGCCCCAGCGCCGGGCGCGCGGGTCCAAGGCGGTAGGGCAGTGGCGCGCTCATCGGCGGCCTGCCCCGGCAAGGGAACGTCTCATCATCGCGACAGTGGCGCACCGCGCGCGCCCTGCGTCAATCGCGGCGATGCATCCGGCACCGCCCGCACGCAAGATCTGCCCGCTTTCCAAGCGTCGCGCGATGCAGGATCTTGGCCCACCCCGGCCCGGCCCTGTATCCTGCCCCCATGCCCGCGAATCTGTTCGACAGCTACCCCCTCCGCCCCGCCCGCGTCCACGAGGTCTGCGGCCCCGGCGCCACCAGCTTCGCCGCGATCCTCGCGGCGCAGGGCACGGGCCCGGTGCTCTGGGTGCGCCCGGGCTGGAGCCATGAGGCGCTGAACCCGCAGGGGCTGGCGCGCCTCTTCGATCCGGCGCGGCTGCTGATCGCCGAGGCGCCCTCGCCCACCGATGCGCTGGCGGTCAGCGAGGAGGCGCTGCGCGACGGCGCGGTGCCTCTGGTGGTGACCGAGATCACCAGGCCGCTCGACCTGCGCCAGGGCCGCCGCCTGCAGCTCGCCGCCAAGACCGGCGGCAGCACCGGGCTGTGCCTGATTCCCGAGGGCATGGGCAGCAACGCCGCCGAGACCCGCTGGCACGCCGCCCCGCGTCTGGCCGCCGAAGAGGAGGCGGACTCGACAGCGCTGCGATGGGAAATTATAAAGAACAAATCAGGAACACTGGGAGCCTGGGATGTTCTTTGGACGGACACGGCGCATCGTCTCCATGTGGTTTCCCCGGTTGCAGAGCGACCGGGTTCTGCGCGCGCGTCCGGTTGAGGCGCCCTTCGCGCTGGTGCTGAAACAGGCCAATGCCGAGCGGCTCTACTGCCTCAACGCGCGGGCCGAGGCCGAGGGGCTGCATCGCGGCATGGCGCTGGCGGATGCGCGGATCTACTGCCCGGCGCTGCTCACCGCGCCGGCCGATCCGGGCCGCGATGCGCGCTTCCTCGCGGCGCTGCGCCGCTGGGCCACGCGCTATTGCCCCTGGGTCGGGGCCGAGGGGGACGACGGGCTGGTGCTCGATGTCACCGGCGCCACCCATCTGCATGGCGGCGAGGCGGCCATGCTGGCCGACATGCGCGCCCGCGCCGCCCGTGCCGGGCTGGCGCTGCGGCTGGGCCTGGCCGACAGCCGCGGCGGCGCCTGGGCGCTGGCGCGCTTCGGCGAGGGCGTGGCGCCGCCGGGCGATCCGCTGGCGGCGCTCGCGCCCCTGCCGGTGGCGGCGCTGCGGCTCGAACCGGAGGTGGTGACGGCGCTGCAGCGGCTCGGGCTGCGCACGATCGGCGATCTCGCCGCCCGCCCGCGCCCGCCGCTGACCCGGCGCTTCGGCCCCGACCTACTGGCCCGCCTCGACCAGGCGCTGGGGCATTTGCCAGAGCCCGTGGCCCCCGACGCCGAGCCGCCGCATTACGGCATCCGGCTGAGCCTGCCCGAGCCCATCGGCCTGACCGAGGACGTGATGGCCGGCACCGCGCGCCTGCTCGAGCGGCTCTGCGCGCAGCTGCTGGCGCGGGAGGCCGGCGCAAGGGTGCTCGAGCTGAGCCTGCGCCGGGTCGATGGCGGCGCGGCCCGGGTCGAGCTGCGGCTGGCTAGCCCGATGCGCGAAGCAGACCGCATCCTGCCGCTGTTCCGGCGCGGGGTGGAGGCCGCCGAGGCCGGCTTCGGCATCGACCAGCTGCGGCTCGAGGCATTGGTGGTCGAGGATCTGCCGGTGCAGCAGCTCGGCGGCCCGGTGGCGGCGCGCGGCGCGGCGCCCGAGGGCCCGGCGCTCGACGATCTGGTGACCCGCATCGGCACCCGCATCGGGCTCGAGAACATCCGCCGCCTGCTGCCCGCCGACAGCCACATCCCCGAGCGCGCCTTCAGCGTCGCACCCGCCGCCTTCTCCGCCCCCGCCTCCGGCGGCTGGCCGGCGCCGCGCCCGCGCCCCCTGCGACTGTTCCCTCCCGAGCCCATCGCCGCCCGGGGCCCGCGCCCGCCGCGCCGCTTCCGCTGGCGTGCCCTGCAGCTCGCCACCGCCCGCGCCACCGGCCCCGAGCGCATCGCCCCGGAATGGTGGCTGCCCGACGAGGCCTGGCGCCACGGCACCCGCGACTACTGGCAGATCGAAACCCGCGAAGGCCGCCGCCTGTGGCTGTTCCACACCCCGCAGGCCCCCGGCTGGTTCGTGCACGGAGAATTCCCGTGACCCCCGCCGCCCCCACATCTTCTCTGGTTCCAAAATACCTCGGGGGAGTCCGCCCCCGGCGGACGGGGGCAGCGCCCCCGATCCCCCTCTCCACCCGCTCTCCCGCCCCCCATCGTCCCGACGCCGCAAATCCTCCCACACCCCAACCGCCCTCTCCATCCCACACCAACGCCCCGCTCTTCTCCGGTTCGCAAATACCTCGTGGGAGTCCGCCTCCGGCGGACGGGGGCAGCGCCCCCAATCCCCCCCTCCACCCGACACACCCCGACGACCAGAACACCGCCCTCCCCACCACCTATGCCGAGCTCTGCATCACCTCGAACTTCACCTTCCTCACCGGCGCCTCGCACCCGGAGGAGCTGGTGGCGCGCGCCACCGAGCTCGGGCTCTCGGCGCTGGCGATCACCGACCGCAACTCGCTGGCCGGCGTGGTGCGGGCGTGGTCGGCGCTGAAGACCCTGCGCGACGAGGCCGAGCAGGCGCTGCGCATCCGATCGACCGAGCGCACCGATCCGTCCTCGCGCCAGCCCGAGCCCGGCACGCGGGAGATCGCCCTGCGCGCCGGCCGGCTGCTGCCGCGGCTGATCACCGGCTGCCGGCTGGTGCTCGAGGACGAGCCCGTCGAGTGGCTCGCCCTGGCCACCGACCGCGCCGCCTATGAGCGCCTGTCGCGGCTGCTCACCTCAGGCAAGCGGCGGGCGGAGAAGGGCCGCTGCACGCTGCATCTCGCCGATCTCGAAGAGCATGGCCGCGGCCTGATCCTGATCGCCCTGCCCCCCGGCGATCTGGCCCCCGAAGACCTGTCCCGGGCCACCGGCCCCCTCAAGCGGCTGCAGCGGCGCTTTCCGGGGCATGTCTTCCTCGGCGCGCCGCCGCGCTACGACGGCTCCGACCAGGCCTGGTTCGACGCCTGCTCAAGGCTGGCGCTCCGGATGAACACGCCGATGGTGGCGGTGGGCGACGTGCTGATGCACCGCGCAGCGCGGCGCCAGCTCGCCGATGTGCTGACCTGCCTGCGCGAGGGCTGCACCATCGACGCCATCGGCACCCGCGCCCTGGCCAATGCCGAGCGCCGGCTCAAGCCGGCCGCCGACATGGCCCGGCTCTACCGCCGCCACCCCGCCGCCCTGCGCCGCACGCTGGAGATCGCGGCGCGCTGCGCCTTCGATCTCGGCGAGCTGAGCTACGAGTATCCAGACGAGATCGCCGGCGACGAGAGCCCGCAGGCGCGGCTCGAGCGGCTGGCCCATGCCGGGCTCGAGAGGCGCTATCCCGAGGGCGCGCCCGACAAGGTCTTCGACCTGATGGCCAAGGAGCTGCGGGTGGTCGAGGAGCTGGGCTTCGCCGCCTATTTCCTCACCGTGCACGACATCGTCGATTTCGCCCGGTCGCGCGGCATCCTGTGCCAGGGGCGCGGCTCGGCGGCGAACTCGGTGCTGTGCTACCTGCTCGGCATCACCGACGTGAGCCCCGACCTCATCGGCATGGTCTTCGAGCGCTTCATCTCGCGCTACCGCGGCGAGCCGCCCGATATCGATGTCGATTTCGAGCACGAGCGGCGCGAGGAGGTGATCCAGTGGATCTACGAGAAATACGGCCGCCACCGCGCCGGGCTCTGCGCCACGGTGATCCATTTCCGCAGCCGCGCGGCGATCCGCGAGGTCGGCAAGGTCATGGGGCTCAGCCAGGACGTGACCGCGGCGCTCTCGGGGCAGATCTGGGGCCAGTCCAACGGCGGCGCCGAGCCCGAGCGCATCCGCGAGCTCGGGCTCGATCCCGGCGACCGGCGGCTGGCGCAGACCATCGGCCTCATTGGCGAGATCATCGGCTTCCCGCGCCACCTGAGCCAGCACGTGGGCGGCTTCATCATCACCCGGGGCCGGCTCGACGCGCTCTGCCCGATCGAAAACGCGGCGATGGAGGGCCGCACCGTCATCGAGTGGGACAAGGACGACATCGACGCGCTCGGCATCCTCAAGGTCGACGTGCTCAGCCTCGGCATGCTGACCTGCATCCGCAAGGCCTTTGCCCTGCTCGAGCAGCACGAGGGCCTCGCGCACACGCTCGACACCGTGCCGCAGGAAGACGCGGCGACCTACCGGATGCTGCAGAAGGCCGACGCAGTCGGGGTGTTCCAGGTCGAGAGCCGGGCGCAGATGAACTTCCTGCCGCGGATGAAGCCCGCCACCTTCTACGACCTGGTGATCGAGGTCGCCATCGTCCGCCCCGGCCCGATCCAGGGCGGCATGGTGCAGCCCTATATCCGCCGCCGGCAGGGGCTGGAGCGGCCCGAGCCCTTCGGCCCGGCGCTGTCGGAGGTCACCCGCAAGACCCTCGGCGTGCCGCTGTTCCAGGAACAGGC
Source organism: Salipiger bermudensis (assembly GCF_019801965.1). Lineage (GTDB taxonomy): Bacteria > Pseudomonadota > Alphaproteobacteria > Rhodobacterales > Rhodobacteraceae > Salipiger > Salipiger bermudensis_A. The sequence goes on along the minus strand of NZ_JAHVIA010000004.1, from coordinate 385,254 downwards.
GATGCAGATCGCCGTGGTCGGCGCCGGCTACTCTGCCGAAGAGGCCGACCGGCTGCGCCGCTCGCTGGCCTCGTTCCGGCGCATGGGCACCATCGGCGAGCACCGCGACCGCTTCATCCGCGGCATGCTCAAGAACGGCTACACCCGCGAGGCCGCCGAGCGCTGCTTCACCCAGATCGAGGGTTTCGCCGATTACGGCTTCCCCGAGAGCCACGCCGCCGCCTTCGCCATGCTGACCTATGTCTCGTCCTGGCTGAAATGCCATCACCCGGCGATCTTCGGCTGCGCGCTGCTGAATTCGCAGCCGATGGGGTTCTACGCCCCGGCGCAGATCGTCCGCGACCTGCGCGATCACGGCATCGAGCTGCGGCCGATCTGCGTCAACCACAGCGCCTGGGACAACGTGCTCGAGCGCCGCGCCGACGGCAGGCTGGCGCTGCGGCTTGGGTTTCGCCAGATCAAGGGCTTCCGCGAGGAGGATGCGGGCTGGATCGTGGCGGCGCGCGGCAATGGCTATCCCGATCCCGAAAGCCTGTGGCTGCGGGCCGGGCTGCTGCCCGGCGTGCTCGAGCGGCTGGCCGAGGCCGATGCCTTCGCCGGCATGGGGCTGACCCGGCGCGACGCGCTCTGGCAGGTGCGCGCCATCCGCGCGCCCGCGCCGCTGCCGCTGTTTGCCGATCCGCTCGACGGCGAGGGGCTGCGCGAGCCCGATGTCGAGCTGCCGGCGATGCATCTGGGCGAGGAGGTGGTCGAGGATTACGTCTCGATGCGGCTGTCGCTGCGGGCCCACCCGATGGAGCTTTTGCGGCCCGACCTTCCCGACATCGTGCCGCATTCGGAGCTTGCCAGCACGCCGCTGCGGCGGCTCTCGGTCTGTGGCGTGGTGATCACCCGGCAGCGGCCGGGCACCGCCTCGGGGGTGATCTTCATGACGCTGGAGGACGAGACCGGGGTGGCGAACGTGGTGGTCTGGCCCAAGGTCTACGAGCGCTTCCGCCGCGCGGTGATGGGCGGGCGGCTGTTGCGGGTGACAGGGCATCTGCAGCGCGAGGGCATCGTCACCCACCTGATCGCCGAAAATATCGAGGACCTGTCGTCGCGGCTCGGCGATCTCGGCCACCCGCTCGACGATGCCATCGGCATCACCAGCCCCGCCGCCGACGAGGCGCCGCGCCCGGCACGGCCCGCCCCCGCCGCCAAGCACCCGCGCGAGCAGGCCAAGCGGCTATTTCCGAGCCGCGACTTCCACTAGCGCCCCGTCGCCACCGTCCCAACGAAACCGTGAGCGCGGAAAACCGCGAACCCGCGATTTTCGGGGATGACGCCCGCCCGGGGCTTTGTTAGCTTATCCACAGAACCGCACACAGAGGCGGAATGAGGGGATGTCGAGCAGACCTCCCGACAGCACCGAAGCAAGACGATCAGCGACCGCCCCATGGCGCGCCGCCCGCTCTCGTTTTGCGTTAATTTTCGTGTAAACCCCAAAATCTGGGGGTGTCGGCGAAATCCCGCGCGGATTAGCCGGTTTCACCCCATATTTCGTGGTCATTTTGCGTTTTTTACGTGACCCGTTGCTAATATGTCGGTAAGAATTGCCGGTAAAGGCGCAGGACAGGCGTGTAACAAGTCAAAAACGCAGGCGGACAAAACACATGACACTCAACCTTTCGATGCCAGGACAGGAAGAGCTGAAGCCCCGGATCACGGTCTTCGGCGTAGGCGGTGCCGGCGGCAACGCCGTCAACAACATGATCGTCCAGCAGCTCGAGGGCGTGGACTTCGTGACGGCCAACACCGACGCTCAGGCGCTGCAGCAGAGCCTCGCGACCTCCAAGGTCCAGCTCGGCATCAAGGTGACCGAGGGTCTCGGCGCCGGCGCCCGCGCCTCGGTGGGCGCAGCCGCCGCCGAAGAGAGCATCGAGCAGATCGTCGACCACCTCGCCGGCGCGCACATGTGCTTCATCACCGCCGGCATGGGCGGCGGCACCGGCACCGGCGCGGCCCCGATCATCGCGCAGGCGGCGCGTGAGCTCGGCGTGCTGACCGTGGGCGTCGTGACCAAGCCGTTCCAGTTCGAGGGCGCCAAGCGGATGCGTCAGGCCGAGGAGGGCGTCGAAGCCCTGCAGAAGGTCGTCGACACGCTGATCATCATCCCGAACCAGAACCTGTTCCGTCTCGCCAACGAGAAGACCACCTTCACCGAGGCCTTCGCGCTGGCGGACAACGTGCTCTACCAGGGCGTCAAGGGCATCTCCGACCTGATGGTCCGCCCCGGCCTGATCAACCTCGACTTCGCCGACGTGCGCTCGGTGATGGACGAGATGGGCAAGGCGATGATGGGCACCGGCGAGGCCGATGGCGAAGAGCGCGCGATCCAGGCCGCCGAGAAGGCCATCGCGAACCCGCTGCTCGACGAGATCTCGCTCAAGGGCGCCAAGGGCGTGCTGATCAACATCACCGGCGGCCACGACCTCACCCTGTTCGAGCTCGACGAGGCGGCCAACCGCATCCGCGAGGAAGTCGACGCCGACGCCAACATCATCGTGGGCTCGACCCTCGACGACACGATGGAAGGCAACATGCGCGTCTCCGTCGTCGCCACCGGCATTGACGCCAGCAACGTCCAGCACGACGTTCCGGTGCCGCGCCGCAAGCTGGCCGAGCCGCTGAAGCCCAACATGATCGAAGAGGCCCCGGAAGAGGTCGCCGCCGCACCGGTGGCACCGCAGCCGGCCCCCGCACAGCAGCCGGTCGCCGCCCGCGCCCCCGAGCCGGAATACGAAGAGGACGAACCGTCCCTCTTCGGCTCGCTCGACCAGCAGCCGGCGCAACAGCCGGTCTACGAGCAGCCCGCCCAGGCGCAGGACGACCTGCCGCCGCCGGCCTACCGTCCGCAGGTGGCGCAGTTCCAGCCGCAGACCAATGCGCTCGACGCCGAGCCCGACACCTTCGTCGCGCCCAAGGCCCCGGCCCCCGGCACCCCCTCGCCCGAGACCCTGGCGCGCCTGCGCGCCGCGGCCGAGCACAGCCGCCAGCAGCCGGCTCAGGCGCCGCGCCCGGCCGCCCAGCCGCAGCAGCCCGCCGGCATGCAGCGCCCCGCCGCGGAGGCCGACAAGCCGCGCTTCGGGATCAACTCGCTGATCAACCGCATGACCGGCCACGGCCACACCCAGGGCGGTCAGGGCGGCCACGACGCCCCCGCCCCGCGCCGCCAGCAGCCGCCGATGCAGGCCCACCAGCCGGCCCCGGTGGTCGACGAGGACGAGCAGCAGGATCAGGACCGGATCGAGATCCCGGCCTTCCTGCGGCGCCAGGCCAACTGACATTTCGCGAGCTACCGCGACGGAACGCCCCCTCATCGAGGGGGCGTTTTTCGTTTGCACTCAAAGCATTGGAGCGCGCGCAAAAGATACCTGCAATGTTCCGCTTATTCCGTTACTGCGATGTTTCAGGTGGTTACAATACTTGATTTGAGCTGACAGGGGCCGGTCTATATCTCCACCATCAAAGGAGCCTCCAGTGGGGTGGAGCCTCCTATGACTGAGGTAAGACCGTGCAAACCACTCTGAGATCCGCTGTAACCTTCCAGGGCGTTGGCCTGCATTCCGGCCGCCCCGCGCGCATGACCATCCGCCCGGCCTCCGCCGAGCATGGCATCTGGTTCAAGCGGACCGACATCCTGCTGGGCGACACGCTGGTGCCCGCGCGCTGGGACGCCGTCGAGGTGACCCCGCTCTGCACCCGCATCGTCAACGCCGCCGGTGTCTCGGTCTCGACCATCGAACACGTGATGGCCGCGCTTTCGGGCTGCGGCGTACACAACGCCCTGATCGAGATCGACGGGCCGGAAGTGCCGATCATGGACGGTTCCGCCGCGCCCTTCGTGCGCGCCATCCTCGAGCGCGGCACCCGCGCCCTGCGCGCCCCGGTCTATGCCATCGAGATCCTCAAGCCGGTCTCCGTGCTGACCGACAAGGGCTGGGCGCGGCTCTCCCCCGCCCGCTCGGGCGAAGGCCTGACGATGGATTTCCACATCGCCTTCGAGGATGATGCCATCGGCACCCAGGAGCGCAGCATGGATCTCGCCAACGGCGCCTTCGTGCGCGAGCTCTGCGACAGCCGCACCTTCTGCCGGCAATCCGATGTCGAGGCGATGCAGGCCAACGGCCTTGCGCTTGGCGGCACCTACGAGAACGCCGTCGTCGTCGATGGCGACAAGGTGCTCTCGCCCGGCGGCCTGCGCCACGGCGACGAGGCGGTGCGCCACAAGATGCTCGACGCGCTTGGCGATCTCTACACCGCCGGCGCCCCGATCATTGGCCATTACGAGGGTCACAAGGCCGGTCACGCGATGACCAACATGCTCCTGCGCGAGCTGTTCTCGACCCCGGATGCCTACCGCATCACCCTCTGCGACGACACCCTCTCGGCACGCCTTCCCGGCGCCGGGGTGGAGCGCGACGAGATCCCGGCAGTGGCCTGACAGGGGGCCGGACGCAAAACGCCGTTAAGGCGTTTTGCACCGGAATTTTCTGTGCTAGGACCGTGCCAAGGGCCGTCCGGCGGCCCTGAAGAACGAACATGAGGTTAGTCGGGCATGGCAGGCGGAAGATCGCGTAAGCTGGTGATCGGAGTGGCTTTTTCCGCTATTCTGCTGGCGGGGTGCACAGCGCGGGAGCGCGAGGGCTACGCCCGCGGCAACATCCCGCTCGAGACCTTCTCCGCCCAACAGATCTACGAGCGAGGCGAGTACGAGCTCGACCGCCGCGATGGCGAGGAAGCCGCTTACTACTTCAGCGAGGTCGAGCGGCTCTACCCCTATTCCGAATGGTCCAAGCGCGCCCTGATCATGCAGGCCTACGCCTTCCACATCGAGAAGGATTACGAGAACAGCCGCTCCTCGGCGCAGCGCTACATCGATTTCTACCCGACCGATGAAGACGCCGCCTATGCACAGTATCTCCTCGCCCTCTCCTACTATGACCAGATCGAGGAGGTCGGCCGCGACCAGGGCCTGACCTTCCAGGCGCTGCAGGCGCTGCGCACGGTGATCGAGCGCTACCCCGACAGCGAATACGCCCGCAGCTCGATCCTGAAATTCGATCTCGCCTTCGATCACCTCGCCGGCAAGGAAATGGAGATCGGGCGCTACTACCTGCGCGACAAGCATTTCGGGGCCGCCATCAGCCGCTTCCGCGTCGTCGTAGAGGACTTCCAGACCACCACCCACACCCCCGAGGCGCTGCATCGCCTGGTCGAGGCCTATCTCTCGCTCGGGCTCGTGCAGGAGGCGCAATCCGCCGGCGCGATCCTCGGCTACAACTACCAGGGCTCCGAGTGGTACCGCGACAGCTACAAGCTGCTGACCAACCGCGGCCTGCCGCTCGAGGCGCAGGGCGACAACTGGCTGGCGCAGGCCTATCGCCAGATGGTGAAGGGCGAGTGGCTATAAGGGATGGCGGGCTGACGGCCTGCCTTGCATCACATGCTTCGAGCGCTTGAGATCCGCGACATGCTGATCATCGACCGGCTGGACCTCGCGTTCCAGCCCGGTCTCAACGTGCTGACCGGCGAGACCGGCGCCGGCAAGTCGATCCTGCTGGATTCGCTGGGCTTCGTGCTGGGCTGGCGCGGCCGCGCCGAGCTGGTGCGCAGCGGTGCCGCGCAGGGCGAGGTGACGGCGGTGTTCGAGCTGTCGCCGAGCCACGCGGCGCGCGCAGTGCTGGAAGAGGCCGGGCTGCCGGTCTCGGAAGAGCTGATCCTGCGCCGGGTCAACACCGCCGACGGCCGCAAGACCGGCTGGGTCAACGACCGCCGCGCCAGCGGCGAGGTGCTGCGGCGGCTATCGGAGACGCTGGTCGAGCTGCACGGCCAGCATGACGATCGCGGGTTGCTCAACCCGTCGGGCCACCGCACCATCCTTGACAGCTATGCCGCCATTGACGCCGAGCTTGGCGCGGCGCGTGCGGCCTGGGGCGCACGGCGCGAGGCCCGCAAGGCGCTCGAGGCTGCGCAGGCGGCGCTCGAGGCGGTGCGCGCCGAGGAAGACTTCCTGCGCCACGCGGTGGACGAGCTCGACCGGCTGGCGCCGATGCCCGGCGAGGAGGCCGAACTCGACACCAAACGCCGCATGATGCAGAGCGCCGAGCGCATCCGCGAGGACATCGTGCGCGCCGCGCAGGCGCTCGGCAATGACGGCGCCGAGGGCACCATGGCCAACGCGCTGCGCTGGCTCGAGGGCGCTTCGGAGAAGGCCGAAGGCCGGCTCGAGGGCGCGATCGCCGCCCTCACCCGCGCCATGGCCGAGCTCGACGAGGCCGGCCGCGAGGTCGAAGACTGTCTCGATGCGCTGGAGTTCAACCCGCAGGATCTCGAGGAGACCGAGGAACGGCTCTTCGCCATCCGCGGCCTCGCCCGCAAGCACGCCATCGCCCCCGACGAGCTGCCCGAGCTCGCGGCGACGCTGTCGGGGCGTCTGGCGGCGCTGGAAAGCGGCGCCGAGAACATCGCCGCGCTGACCCGCGCGGTGGCGGCCGCCGATGCCGAATACGACGCCGCCGCCGAGGCGCTGAGCCTTGCGCGCCGCGAGGCCGCCGGTCGGCTCGATGCCGCGATGGCGGCCGAGCTGGCGCCGCTCAAGATGGAGCGCGCGGTGTTCCGCACCGAGGTGGCGGATGGCGAGCCCGGCCCCGAGGGCCGCGACGCGGTGGCCTTCACCGTGGCGACCAACCCCGGCGCTCCCGCCGGGCCACTCAACAAGATAGCCTCCGGCGGCGAGCTGTCGCGCTTCCTGCTGGCGCTGAAGGTGTGCCTGTCGGAAGAGCGCAACCGGGGCGTCACGATGATCTTCGACGAGATCGACCGCGGCGTCGGCGGTGCCACCGCCGATGCGGTGGGCCGCCGCCTGAAGGCGCTGGCCGAGGGCGGGCAGGTGCTGGTGGTGACGCACTCGCCGCAGGTCGCGGCACTCGGCGCGCATCACTGGCGGGTGCAGAAGCGGGTGGAGAACGACGCCACGCTGTCGACCGTCGCGGCGCTCGATGCCGGCGACCGCGAGGACGAGATTGCCCGCATGCTCTCGGGCGACACGGTCACCAAGGAAGCGCGCGCCGCAGCGCGGGCGCTGCTGGCGGGGTAATTCCGCGAAACCGCGGGCGGTCCGCTACCCCCTCCATGGCCTCATTTGTTGTGAAGCGGACACTCTCCGACCCTCTTTCGCGACGACCGTGACGCCGCGCCATCGCCTGCCCGCGGGGTGGCGATCTAAGTGCGGAATCCCTCGATTGATCCCGGCCAAATCCGAAGGACCTCACAACTGAGCGCCGGCGTCACCAGATCGCCAGCCCGTTGGGGCGGGCAGGCGATGGCGCGGCGGCTTCGCCTTGATTCCGCGCTTGGGCAGGGATCCCCCTCAGATACGCGAAACGCCCCCGCAGCGTTCTGCGAGGGCGTCCATCTGCCCCAAAAGGTCCGAGGCCCCCTGCCCCGGCTCACCAGTTGTCGCGGAACCACTTCACGGCGCGCTTGAGGCCGCCGGAGGCGTACTTGTCGACCGGGATCTCGAAATCCCACCATTCGTCCTGCGGATGCGCCGCGAAGAGGCAGAGCCCCACCGCGCTGGCAAAGCCCGGACCCGTCGCCGCCTGCGGCAGGCCATGGACGCGCATTGGGCGGCCCAGCCGCACCTGCGAGCCGAGGATGCGGCTCGCCAAACCGTCGAGCCCGGGGATCTGGCTCGCAGCCCCGGTCAGCACGATCTGCTGGCTCGGCAGGTGATCGAAACCGGCCGCGTCGAGCGAGGCGCGCACCTCCTCGAGGATCTCCTCGACCCGCGGGCGCATGATGCCGATCAGCTCGGCGCGGCTGACCTGCCGCCGGTCATGGTGCCAGTCGCCGGTATCGCCGGAGATCTCGATCATCTCGCGATCGTCCATGCCGGTGGCAACGACGCCACCGTAGAAGGTCTTGATGCGCTCGGCCATCGCCATCGGGATCTGCAGACCCATCGAGATGTCGCTGGTGACATGGTTGCCGCCCATCGGCACCGTGTCGGCGTAGATCATGTGCTTCTTCATGAAGATCGACACGCCGGTGGTGCCGCCGCCCATGTCGATGCAGGCCGCGCCGAGCTCCTGCTCGTCCTCGACCAGCGCCGAGATCCCCGAGGCATAGGCCGAGGAGGCGAGGCCCGCGAGCTCGAGATCGCAGCGCTTGACGCAATGGGCGATGTTCTGGATCGCCTGCGCGTTGATCGTCAGCATGTGCATGTCGGTGGCCAGCGCCCGGCCGATCTGGCCGCGCGGATCGTCGAGCCCGGAACGGTGATCGAGCGCGAAGTTCACCGGCTGCGCGTGCAGCACCTCGCGTCCCACCCCGAAATCGGGCACGTCGCAGGCCGAGAGCACCCGCGCCACGTCCTGCTCGGAGACCATCGTGCCATCGACCTCCACCTGCCCCGCAAGCCCGTAGCTGCGCGGCTCGGCGCCGGAGAAGCAGACGATGACGTGATCGACCCGGATATTGGCCATCTTCTGCGCCGCCTGCACCGCGGTGCGGATGGCGCGCTCGGTCTCGCCCATGGCGGCGATCTCGCCGAACTTGACCCCGCGCGAGCGGGTCGTCGCGGCGCCGATCACCCGGAAGCCCGACTGCCCGGCCAGCGAGCCGATGCCGTCATCGAGGATCTGCTCGTTGCCGTCGAAGCGCAGAACGAGACAGGCGATCTTGGAGCTGCCCACGTCCAGGATCGCCACGACACCGCGCTGCATCGCCGCCTTGCGCATGTTGCGCATCGCGCGCTGGGATTCATAGAGCTCGATCATTGTTGTTGTTCTCCGGTCTCTAAGGCTTTGATCCGCCAATATTGTTCAACTGCACCACCCGTCATCCGCAGGGTCGGGCGGCGCGGCAGACGCAGGTCGACCGCGGCGATGTCGCGCCCCAGCATGTCGACCGCCGCATCCATCGCCAGTGCCCGCTCGAGCGCCCGCACGGCGCCGGTCTCGGGCAGCATGATGCGCTGGCCGCGATCCAGCACCACGTCCCAGCGGCGCTCACCCATGCGCACCAGGCCCCTCATCCGGGCCTCGAGCGGGGCCGCCGCGCGGATCAGCGCCATCGCCTCCGGCACATGGCGATCGGCCCCGCGCCCGGCGATCACCGGCAGGTTGGGCCGCTCCGAGCGCCGCGTCATCGGCCCCACATGCACGCCTTCCATGTCGAGAAGCTCGAGCGTTCCGGCATGGCGCCAGAGCGCCACCGGCACCCGCTCGGTCACGTCGATCTGCAGCACCCCGCCCTGCCGGATGCGCAGCTCGGCGGATTTCACCGCGTCGAGCCCGGTGATGGTCTCGCGCATGTGGTCGAGGTCGAGGTCGAAGGAGCTGATCGGGAAATCGAGCGGGATGATCTCGCGGATGTCGTCCGAGACGCCGCTGCTGGCGCCGTCGATGGCCATCAGGTTGACCATGAACTCGGGCCGGGTCTCGATCTGGTTGCGGATATGCGCCACCGTATCGACGACCTGCGTGCGGTGCTCCTCATAGGAGAAATACCAGCTCGCCGCGCCGAAGCCGATCACCGCCGGGATGCCGACCCGCAGCGCGAGACGGAACATCGGCGTCAGCATCAGCCGCTCAAGCCGATACTTGAGGCGCGACGGCGCCGGATCGGGGCGGTTCACCTGCTGGTTCGCCTGCTGCCGGGGCGGTGCGCTCAACGGTTGCACGAGGCATCCTCCACCATCCAGCGCATCAGCGCGCCAAAGGAAATGCCGCAATGCTGGGCCTGTTCCGGCACCAGCGAGGTCGGCGTCATGCCGGGCTGGGTGTTGGTCTCGAGCAGGATCAGCCCGTCGAGCCCGCGGCTCTCGTCCCAGCGGAAATCGGTGCGGCTCACGCCCCGGCAGCCAAGCGCCACGTGGGCGCGCAGGGCGTAGTCCAGGCAGGCGTCGAAGATTTCGGACGGCACGTCGGCAGGCAGCTCGTGGCGCGAGCCGCCTTCCTTGTACTTGGCGTCGTAGTCGTACCAGCCCTCGGTGATGATGTCGGTGACGGTCAGCGGCCGGTCGCCCATCACCGTGGTGGTGAGCTCGCGGCCCGGCGCGTAGGTCTCGACCATCAGCGTGTCGGGCATGTCTTCGGCGATGCGCGGCGGCGTGTTGGCCCCCTCCTGCACGAGGTAGACACCGACCGAGGAGCCTTCATTATAGGGTTTGACCACATAAGGCGGCGCCATCATGTGGCGTGCCGAGATCTCGGCCTTGCTCGCGAGCAGGCTCTCGACCACCGGAAGCCCGGCGGCGCGGAACACCTCCTTGGAGCGTTCCTTGTCCATCGCCACCGCCGAAGCCAGCACGCCGGAATGGGTGTAGGGAATCCCCATCCACTCCAGCAGCCCCTGCACGCAGCCGTCCTCGCCCCAACGGCCATGCAGCGCGTTGAACACGACATCGGGCGCGAGCGCCTCGAGACGCTGCGCCAGATCGCGGCCGGCATCGACCTCGGTGACCTGGTAACCTTCTGCCCTCAAAGCGGCGGCACATTCCCGCCCGGAACTGAGAGACACCTCGCGCTCGGCTGAGGGGCCGCCCAACAATACCGCCACTTTCGGGTTTGCCCTGCTCGACATCCCCAAAACCGCCTCGAAATCACGGGGCTTTCTGCCCCTTTTGTTCTGCTTCAGGACTCACCTGCCCGGCAAACCGGACCCGTCCTGTTCTTTTCGACAGCTTGCTCTTTGATCGGCGAGCCGCCGTGCCTGTCACGCGCCGGTTGTCGGCGTCATTTCTGTGCGGGTTCACCGACCCGCATGATTTCCCAATGTAGCTCTATTCCACTGTGTTGGAAAACCTTTTTTCGAACTTCTTCGCCAAGCCCCTCAAGATCGGCCGCCGTTGCCTCCCCGGTGTTCACCAGGAAGTTGGAATGCTTGGGCGACATCTGGGCGCCACCTAGGGTTGCCCCACGCATCCCCGCATCGTCGATCACCTTCCACGCCTTGAGGTCGTGCACGTCATCCTCGCGCCCGGTGGAGCTGAAGCCCGCCGGGTTGCGGAAGGTCGAACCGGCGGTGCGGTCCTTGGTCGGCTGGGTCTCGTCGCGCTTCTTCAGCTGCGCCTCCATGCGCGCCTCGAGCTCGGCCGGATCTCCCGGCAGCCCCTCGAACACCGCCTCGACGATCACGCAGCCCTCGGGCAGCTCGCTGTGGCGATAGGCGAGCCTGAGGTCGTCCTTCGAGAGCGTCACCAGATCGCCCTCGCGGGTCACCGCGCGGATCTCGACCAGGTGGTCGGCCACGTAGGTGCCATAGCAGCCCGCGTTCATCCGCACCGCGCCGCCGACGCTGCCGGGGATGGTGCGCAGGAAGGTCAGGTCGACGCCTTCCGCCGCCGCCCGCTTGGCAAGCTGCGCGTCGAGCATCGCCGCGCCCACGGTCACGCGGGTGCCGTCGATCTCGATGCCGTTGAAGCCGCGCCCGAGCCGGATCACCACCGCCCGCAGCCCGCCATCGCGCACGATCAGGTTGGAGCCGACGCCCATCGGAAAGACCGCCCGCTCCGGCGGCAATGCGCGCAGGAACGCCTGCAGGTCCTCGAGATCGGCCGGCTGGAACAGCAGGTCCGCAGGCCCGCCGACGCGCAGCCATGTGAGGGACGAAAGGTCACGGTCCGGGGTCAGGCGGCCACGGGTTTCGGGAAGGGTTTGGGAGGGGTGTGTCTCGGTCATGGCGCTGTTCTGCCCTGCCCCGCCGCGCCGGTAAAGCCCCTGTTGCGCCCCTGGGGTGTCAGGCGGCGGGATCGCCCTCGGCGATCAGCGCGGCGGCGCGGCGCAGATCCGCCTCGAAGGCCGCCTCGGCCGCGCCCCGCGCGCCCTCGGGCAGGCGCAGGAGGTAGGACGGGTGCCATGTCAGCATCACCGGCGTGCCGTCGGGCGCGCTCTCGAGCGCGCCGCGCCGCGTGCCGATGCGGCGGCCGTCGCCGGTCAGGCTTTCCGCAGCACTCGCCCCCATGGCGACGATGAGCTTCGGGCGCACGAGTTGGCGCTCCATGTCGAGCCACCAGCGGCAATGCGCGATCTCGCCCGAATTCGGAGACTGGTGCAGCCGCCGCTTGCCGCGCGGAGCAAACTTGAAATGCTTCACCGCGTTGGTGACATAGGCCCGGTCACGCGCCAGCCCGGCGCGCTCGGCCACCGCGTCGAAGAGCTGCCCCGCCGGCCCGACGAAGGGCCGCCCCGCGAGATCCTCCTGGTCGCCGGGCTGCTCGCCGACGATCATCAGCGCCGCATCGAGCGGGCCCTCGCCCGCCACCGGCTGGGTGGCATTCTGCCACAGCGGGCAGCGCCGGCAGCCCGCCAGCCCGGAGAGCAGCGCGTCGCGGTCGCCCACCGGCGCCGGCGCCTCGGGAGCGCGCAGACGGTCGGTGATGCGCTCGGCGCGGACCGGCGGCAGCGTCGGCGCCGCCTCGGCCATCGCCTGCGCCCGCGACTGGGCCTCAGCGATCATCTCGGGGATCAGCGCCGTCTCGGGCATGTTGCGCCAGTATTTCTTCGGCATCTCCGCCTGCATCGCCTTCACCTTGAGCCGCGCGGGGTTGAAGATGTTGCGGAAATAGGTGCGCCAGAGATCCTCGGCGGCATCGTCGGGCAGATCGGGCCGCGCCTCGGCGGGGGCGAAGCGGATCTCGAACCCGTCGTAATGCGCCGTGAGATCCGGCGTGAAGATCGACCAGTCCATATCCCCGAAGCGCTTGGCAAAGAACGGTGCGGTGAGCTCGAGAATGTAATGCGTGGGCTCGAACCAGGCGGCGAAGCGACGGCGCGGAGCGGCGGGATCGCCGATCTCGCGGAAACGGACGAAGGCGGTCATCTTGTGGCGGTCGCGGCTGACCTCCTTGGCCATCCGCCGCAGCCGGTCGATGCGCGGATCGCCGCGATCCTCGAGCAGGCGGCGGTTGTGACCCAGCGCCCAGAGCAGCGCGTAGAGCCGGGCAAAGCGCTCGGGATCGCTGTGCCAGACCACCAGCCGTGCGAGATCGACGAAGCCCTTGGGCACCGTCACCGCCCCGCCCGTCACCGGCGGCAGCGCCTCGGCGAAGAGATCGGCCTCCGCCGCGCCGCGATGCCAAAGCACCTCCTCGGGCGGCACGCCCGCGCCCAGCAGCGCCCGCGCCTCGTCGCGCCAGGCCTCGAAGGTGCCGATCTCCGGCAGCACGACCCGGCGCATCAGATGAGCTGGAGCTGCTCGGGCGGCGGCGCGAAGCGCGCCCGCAGATCGGCGGCGTCGAGCCCGCGCGGGCGCCAGTCGAGCGCCGTAAGGAAGGGCCGCGCCTGCTTGAGGTTGACCCCCATGCGGCGCAGGTCCTCGTAGCGCAGGGTGCGGTGCCGGCGGGTGGCGAGGATGCGCCCGACGCTCTTGGTGCCAACGCCGGGGATGCGCAGCAGCAGCTCGCGCTCGGCGCGGTTGACGTCGATCGGGAAGCGGTGGCGGTTGACCAGCGCCCAGGCGAGCTTTGGGTCGATCTCGAGATCGAGATGGCCGCCCTTGGTGGCCGAGGCGATCTCACCCAGCTCGAAGCCGTAGAAGCGCAGCAGCCAGTCGGCCTGGTAGAGCCGGTGCTCGCGCATGAGCGGCGGCTTGATCAGAGGCAGCGCCGCCGAGCTGTCGGGGATCGGCGAAAAGGCGGAATAATAGACCCGCTTGAGCCGGTAGCTGGAATAGAGCCGCGTCGAGGTGCCGAGGATGGTGGTGTCATCGGCGCCGTCGGCCCCGACGATCATCTGCGTCGATTGCCCTGCGGGGGCAAAGCGCGGCGGGCGCTTGCCGGTGAAGCTGCGCTCCTTGCGGGCCTCGCGCGAGAGCCGCACATCGGCCATCGCCTTGCGGATCTGCGCCGGGTCCTTCTCGGGGGCGTAGGATTTCACCGCCCCGTCGGTCGGCAGTTCGACATTGATCGACAGCCGGTCGGCATAGAGCCCCGCCTCCTCGATCAGCTCCGGCGCGGCGTCGGGGATGGTCTTGAGGTGGATATAGCCGCGAAACCCGTGCTCCTGCCGCAGGGTGCGGGCGATGCGGACCATGTCGGTCATGGTCTCGTCGGGGCTGCGGATGATGCCCGAGGACAGGAACAGCCCCTCGATATAGTTGCGCCGGTAGAATTCGAGCGTCAGCGTCACCACCTCCTCGGGCGAGAAGCGGGCGCGCTGGACGTTGCTGCTCACCCGGTTCACGCAGTAGGCGCAATCGTAGATGCAGAAATTGGTCATCAGGATCTTGAGCAGGCTGATGCAGCGCCCGTCGGGCGCGTAGGCGTGGCAGATCCCCGAGCCGGTGACCGAGCCCAGCCCCTTGCCATCGCGCGAGTCGCGCTTCTGCCCCCCGCTCGAGGCGCAGGAGGCATCGTATTTTGCCGCGTCGGAGAGAATCGCGAGCTTCTGATCGAGAGTGAGTCGGGCCATTTGTTCATGTTATGTTCTTCAGGGTGGGGCAATCAAGCGGGGGGCCGATCACATCTGCGCTTTGCGGATCGGACGCGGCGGGCTAAAGCCTTGCGCATGAGCCGTTTCCTGATCCTGCAGCTGCGCCCGGAGGCCGAGGCCAGCGACGACGAGTTTGCCGCCTTCCTCGCCAAGGGCGATCTCTCCCCCGAGCGGGTGCATCGCATCCGGCTCGATTGCGAAGAGCTGCCCGAGGGGCTCGACCCGCGGGACTACGCGGGCGTCATCGTCGGCGGGGGCCCGGGCTGCGTCTCGGACCCGGCGGAGAGCAAATCGGCGGTGGAGGCGCGGATCGAAGCCGCCTGCCTGTCCCTGATGCCGGCGATCACCTCCGAGGACGTGCCGTTCCTGGGCTGCTGCTACGGCATCGGCATCCTCGCGCATCACCTCGGCGCCGAGGTCGACAAGGCGCGCTATGGCGAGCCGGTGGGCGCGGTGACCTGCAGCCGCACCGAGGCCGGGGCGCGCGATCCCCTGCTCGAGGGGCTCCCGGAGCGGTTCGATGCCTTCGTGGGCCACAAGGAGGCGGTGCAGCACCTGCCCGAGGGCGCGGCGCATCTGCTGAGCTCCGGCCCCTGCCCGTTCCAGATGATCCGCCACGGCGCCAACGTCTATGCCACGCAGTTCCACCCCGAGGCCGATGCGGCCGGGTTCGAGACCCGCATCCGCATCTACCGCCACAAGGGCTATTTCGACCCCTCCGAGGCGGATGACCTGATCGCCATGTGTCGGGCGGCGGAGGTGATCTGGCCGGAACAGATCCTGCGCAATTTCGTGCAGCGCTACGGCTGAGGCCCCGCCTCAAAAATCTTGGCTAAGATTCTTGAGGCCAAGATTTTTCGGACGAAAAATCTTGGCCCGGCGCCGCGCTCAGAGCGGCCAGATCAGCGGGATCAGAAGCGCAGAGAGCACGCCCACGGTGAGGTTCAGCGGCACGCCGACCTTGAGGAAATCCGAGAAGCGGTAGCCACCCGGACCATAGACCAGCGTGTTGGTCTGGTAGCCGATCGGCGTCGCGAAGCTGCATGACGCCGCCACCATCACGGCCACCACCAGCGGGCGCGGATCGATGCCCAGCGCCTGTGCCAGCGAGATCGCGATCGGGGTCACCACGACCGCCACGGCATTGTTGCTCACCGCCTCGGTCAGCACCGAGGTGAGCAGGAACACCGCCCAGACCAGCAGCGGCCCCGGCAGATCCTGCATCAACGGCGCCACCGCGCGCACGATCAGCTCGACCGCGCCGGAGGCGTCGAGCGCCGCGCCGATCGCCAGCATGGCGAAGATCAGCGCCAGCAGGCGCCCCTCGACGAAGGAAAACGCCTCGTCGGCATCGATGCAGCGCGCCAGCAGCACCACCGCCACCGCGATCACCGTCAGCGACAGGATCGGCGCCACGCCGAGCGCCGAGAGGATCACGATCGCCGCCATCGCGCCGATGGCGACGGGGGCATGGCCGCGGCGGAAGGCACGGGCCGAGGGGTGCGAAACGTCGACCAGCTCCATCTCGTCGGCCAGGCGCTTGATGTCCTCCGGCGCACCCTCGAGCAGCAGCGTGTCGCCGACCCGCACCACGAGATCGTCGAGCTTGCGGCCGATATTCTGGTTCCGGCGATGCACCGCCAGCGGGTAGACGCCGTAGCGCCGGCGCAGGCGCAGCGCGCCCAGCGAGCGGCCGACCATCTTGCAGCCCGGCGAGATCAGAACCTCAACGGTGGTGGTCTCGCGCGCCGAGATCTGGTCGACCCGCTTGAGCTCCTTGTTCCGCTGCAGGCTCAGAAGCTCGGTCATCTGGGTGCGCAGCACCACCCGGTCGCCGACCTCGAGGGTGACGCCCTGCAGGTTGCGCCGCAGCGACTCGTCGCCGCGCACGACGTCGACCAAGCGCACGCCTTCGCGCTTGAAGAGCTGCACGCCCAAAACGTCGCGGCCGATGAGGTTGCTGTCGGGCGGGATCACCGCTTCGGTGAAGAACTTCATCCGCGACCGGTCCGACAGCATGCCGGCCATCGAGTGCCGCTCGGGCAGCAGGAATCGCCCCGCCACCACCAGGTAGAACATCCCCCAGGCGACGAGGATGATGGCCAGCGGCGTGACCTCGAAGATGGTGAAGGGCTCGAGCCCGTTGGTGCGGGCGACCCCGTCGACCAGCAGGTTCGTCGAGGTGCCGATGAGCGTGGTGGTGCCGCCGAGGATCGCCGCATAACTCAGCGGGATCAGCAGCTTGGAGGGCTGCACGCCAAGCTGGTTGGAGATCTGCACGAAGATCGGCAGCATCATCACCACCACCGGCGTGTTGTTCATGAAAGCCGAGGCGACGATCACCACCGACATGATAACCGCGATCGCCCGCCGCGGATGTTTGGCGACCTCGCCCTGCGCGTAGCTGGCAAAGGCATCGAGCGCGCCGGTGCGTACCAGCGCCCCCATCACGATGAACATCGCTGCGATGGTCCAGGGCGCCGGGTTGGACAGCACCGCCAGCGCCGCGTCATAGGGCAGAACGCCCAGCATCAGCAGCACGCCGACGCCACCGATGGCCACGACCTCGGTGGGATAGCGTTCCTGGACGAAGAGCACGAACATGCCCACCACCGTGGCAAGGGTGATGTAAGCCTGCGCCGTCTGGCTCAAGTCGAAAAATTGCATTCGGGAAATCTGCCTCTGCTCAACCCGGCACATACTGACAAAGCGCCGTGAAACTTCAAGCGCGACGGCGTGCGCTGCTGACGGCGGCACAGCCCCTGTGTCGCCCTAATATGGTTAAGATCAGATTTGCGACGCGAAATGACGCCGCCCCTTCGCGGCGCTCACGGCCCGATCGCCTCGAGCCGTCCGCCCTGCCGCACCATCTTGACCCGCTCGGCCTTGCCGGTGCGGTCGTCGGTCTCGACATAGAAGCCGCAAAGCGTCGCCTCGCCGAGCGCCGGCTGGAACCGGGTCTTGCCCATGCCGGTGACGAAGCGGCGCATCGGCTCGACCTTGTCCATGCCGATGACCGAGTCGTAATCGCCGCACATGCCGGCATCGGTGAGATAGCCGGTGCCCTTGGGCAGCACCTGCGCGTCACCGGTGGGCACATGGGTGTGGGTGCCGACGACCATGCTGGCGCGGCCGTCGCAGAAATGGCCCATCGCCATCTTCTCCGAGGTCGCCTCGCAATGCACGTCGACGAGCACCGCCTGCGCCTGCCCGCCCAGCGGGTGCTTGCGCAGCACCGCGTCCATCGCCGAGAACGGATCGTCGAAGGGCCGTTTCATGAACACCTGCCCGAGCACCTGCGTCACCAGCACCTTGCGGCCGCGGCGGTCGGTAAAGAGCCCGGCACCGCGCCCGGGCGCCTGCTTGGCGAAGTTCAGCGGGCGGATGATGCGCGGCTCGCTCTCGGCGAAGGTCAGCATGTCCTTCTGGTCGAAGGCATGATCGCCCAGCGTCACCACGTCGGCGCCGGCCTCGAGGATGCCCTTGGCGTGCTCGGCGGTCAGCCCCATGCCGTTCGAGGCGTTCTCGCCGTTGACCACGACGAAATCGAGCTTCCACGACTCGCGGAGCTTGGGCAGTCTTTCCGCGATGGCGGCCCGCCCGGCGCGGCCCATCACGTCACCAAGAAATAGCAATCTCATGTGCGCATCCCTAAGCGCGCGCGGCGCGAAAGCAAAGAGATCTTTGACCGCAAGGCATTCCAGGCGCGCTCTCGCTGCATCACCGGCAGGCCAGCGCCCGCGCCATGGCCGCGTCGCTGTAGGGCCCGAGCGCCTCGCGGGTGATCTCGCCGCCGCGCACCCGCGCCACGATGACGCGGGACCAGTCGCCGCTCGCCAGCACCATCTCGGGGCCGGCGCCGCAGTCGCGCAGCCCCCCGGCAATAGAGTCCCAGCCGATGCGGTGATTGGTGAGATCGGGCGCAGAGGCGACCTCTCGGAGCGCCTGCGCGCCCGGCACGACGCGCCAGATGCGCAGCTGCCTGGCGAGGTGCGGCCGGTCGATATAGGCCAGCTCGACCTGCCCGTCACCATCGAGATCCGCCGCCCCCACCGGCGCCAGCCAGCGGTTTCGCTGGCCGATGAAGGGCGTGGCAGCGAGAAGGCCGTCGGCGGTGTAGAGCGCCAGCCGCGCACCGCGCTCGAGATCGCTCTCGACCACCATCGCGGCGCGGTGCTCACCGAGATCGACAAGCCGCGGCGCCAGATCCTCGAAGACGCGGGTCTGTGGCAGGCGGATCAGCAGATCCGGCGCGCCGTCGCGGCTCAGGCGCAACGCGCCCCACTCCACCGCATCGCCGAGCACGCCGTGATCGTAGCGTGTCGTCGGCTCGACATAGGTGGCGCCGGTCAGCGCCTGCGCTTGCGCCCCGCCGGCGGCAACTCCCAGCGACACCCAGAGGGCGAGGCAGGGCAGCAGCCGGCGCGGCACCGGATCAGATCTGCTTTTCGGGCATTTGCACGACGAGCCCGTCGAGCGCGTCGGAGACCTTGAGCTGGCAGGTCAGCCGCGAGCGTGCCGGATCGGGCTCGAAGGCGAAGTCGAGCATGTCTTCTTCCATGTCGTCCTTGGCGGGCAGCTTCTCGATCCAGTCGGGATGCACGTAGACATGGCAGGTGGAGCAGGCGCAGGCGCCGCCACAATCGGCATCAATGCCGGGGATGTTGTTGTCGCGCGCGCCTTCCATCACGGTCATGCCGCTGGCAACGTCCACGACGTGCTCGGTGCCGTCATGCTCGATATAGGTAATCTTGGCCATGGCCGGGTCGTCTCCATCGTCTCGAATTCGCCCCCCTTTCCTAGTCATCGCGTGCCACCTGCGCCAGCCCATTCGCCACCCTCCCCGTTCAAACCATGGTCGCGGGCGGGCGCAACTGCTCAAAACCTCGCCACCCGATAGGCGGAGCCTCAACGCTTTCCAGCCGAAACGGAAGCGGCTACTCTGCTCCGCAAAACACCGCCCGAGACGAAGGCCCGAGCAGATGACCCGCATCCCCGCCCAGATCGCAGCACTGGCGCTGATCCTTGCCGCCTGCGCCGCGCCCGAGCAATCCGGCACGGTCTGGCCCGGCGAGGCGCCGCCCGAGCCCGAGCGGATGCCGGATGGCACCTGTCAGGCGCGCGAGGTGGTGCCCGCGGTCTACGAGGAGGTCATGGGCGAGGTGCAGGTGGTTCAGGCCGAGATCGCCGAGGATGGCACCGTGATCCGGCCGCCCATCTATCGCCGCCAGCCGGTGCCCAAGGTGATCAGCCCGCGCGGCGAGCTGCGCTTCGAGGTGCCCTGCCCCGAGCTGGTGACGCCCGAGCTGGTGTCCTCGCTGCAGCGCGCGCTGCTGGCCCGAGGCTATTTCGACGGCGCGGTGACCGGGCAGATGGACGCGCCCACGGTGGCGGCGATCCGGCGCTACCAGAGCGAGCGCGGTCTCGAGAGCGGCCAACTCTCGGTCGAGACGGCGCGTGCGCTCGGGCTGATCGCCGCGCGGCTGGCGGAGATCGAGGCGCTGGGTGATTTCTGAGCCTTGGCCGGAGGTTGGCGACGTCTGAGCGCCACTCGCTGTTTCGAGCAGGCTCCGCTCGGGCGGCACCGAGCCCCGCCGAAGCAAGCGCCCTCTCAGCAATGCAAAACGCCGCCCTCGCGGGCGGCGTTTTCTTGTCTACGGCATCGCTGCGGGGCTCAGCCCTTGTCCTCCGGCGGGCGCGGCGCATCCGGGTCGGGCTGACCGACGCCCTTGAAGATGACCTTGAAGGGCAGCGCCCAGAGGAAGCCCAGCACCACGTAGACCAGCAGCTCGACGAGGATCGAGGGCCGGTCCAGCGCGTTGACGATGCTGACCGCCGCCACGATGTAGAGCGGCAGCCAGACCACCAACAGCAGCAGCGACAGGCGCTTGCGGGTCTTGTGCGAAAGCGCCATCAGTCCTCGAACGGGTCGGTGACGAGGATGGTGTCCTCGCGCTCGGGCGAGGTCGAGAGCATGGCGACCGGGCAACCGATCAGCTCCTCGATGCGGCGCACGTACTTGATCGCCTGCCCCGGCAGGTCGTTCCACGAGCGCGCGCCCTCGGTCGACTCGCTCCAGCCGTCCATCTCCTCGTAGACCGGCACGCATCGGGCCTGCTGCTCGGTCGCGATGGGCAGGTGGTCGAGCAGCTCGCCGTCAAGCTCGTAGCCGGTGCAGATCTTGATCTTCTCGAACCCGTCCAGCACGTCGAGCTTGGTCAGCGAGATGCCGTTGACGCCCGAGGTGGCGCAGGTCTGGCGCACCAGCACCGCGTCGAACCAGCCGCAGCGGCGCTTGCGCCCGGTCACGGTGCCGAACTCGTGGCCACGGGTGCCGAGGCGGTTGCCGTCCTCGTCGTCGAGCTCGGTCGGGAACGGGCCCTCGCCGACGCGGGTGGTGTAGGCCTTGACGATGCCGAGGACGAAATCGATGGCGCCCGGGCCGATGCCGGTGCCGGTGGCCGCTTGCCCCGCGATGACGTTCGACGAGGTCACGAAGGGATAGGTGCCGAAATCGATGTCGAGCAGCGCGCCCTGGGCGCCCTCGAAGAGGATGCGCTTGCCGGAGCGGCGCTTCTCGTTGAGCACCTTCCACACCGGGCCGGCATATTGCAGCACCTCGGGGGCGATCTCGAGCAGCTTCTCGATCAGCGCCTCGCGGTCCACCGGCTCCATGCCGAGGCCCTTGCGCAGCGCGTCGTGGTGGGTCAGCGCGCGATCGACGCGGCTTTCCAGCGTGGCGCGGTCGGCGAGATCGGCGACCCGCACCGAGCGGCGGCCGACCTTGTCCTCGTAGGCCGGGCCGATGCCGCGGCCGGTGGTGCCGATCTTGGCGCCCTTGGCGGCGGCCTCTTCACGGGCGCGGTCGAGCTCGCCGTGGATCGGCAGGATCAGCGGCGTGTTCTCGGCGATCATCAGCGTCTCGGGGGTGATCTCCACGCCCTGCTCGCGGATCGTCTCGATCTCCTTCACGAGGTGCCACGGATCGAGCACCACGCCATTGCCGATCACCGACATCTTGCCGCCCCGCACCACGCCCGAGGGCAGCGCGTTGAGCTTGAAGACGGTGCCGTCGATAACCAGGGTATGGCCTGCGTTGTGGCCCCCCTGGAAACGGGCGATCACATCGGCCCGGCTCGACAGCCAGTCCACGATCTTGCCCTTGCCCTCGTCGCCCCACTGGGCGCCCACGACGACCACGTTTGCCATAGCTCACCTGTCCTTTTGGAGATCCAAAACGGGCTCCGTATAGCGAAGCGCGTGGGCGGGCGAAACCATCAAATTGGTGGCCCGCCCTGCGCTGCAGGCAAGGCCGCCGCCCGACGCCCCGCGCCGCAGCGACAGGCAGATCCGGCCGCTTCTTGGGCAGGTCCCTGCGCAAACAACGTTTTTTGATCTAAAGCATTGTCCGCACTCGCCCCAAGGGTCGAGAAGGAGGCCAAGGCACCGCACGACGTGCCGATTTCGAGAGGACAGGACCATGACCGGGACGGTGTTCGGACTGGGAGAGGTGGCGCAGGCCACCGTGGCGCTGGCGCTGGCCGGGGTGCTGGGGCTGCTGCTGGGCAAGCTCAACATTCGCGGCGTCGGGCTCGGCATCGGCGGCGTGCTGTTCGCGGGCATCGCG
Source organism: Salipiger bermudensis (assembly GCF_019801965.1). Lineage (GTDB taxonomy): Bacteria > Pseudomonadota > Alphaproteobacteria > Rhodobacterales > Rhodobacteraceae > Salipiger > Salipiger bermudensis_A. The sequence continues at coordinate 363,150 of NZ_JAHVIA010000004.1, read as the reverse complement.
CTTGGCGACCTCGCCAGCCGCACCGGGGTCCAGTTCAATCCCGAAATGATGGAGTTCGTGCGCGAGTTCGGCCTGATCCTCTTCGTCTTCACCATCGGCATCGAGGTCGGCCCCGGCTTCTTCGGCTCACTGCGGAAATCCGGCTTGCAGCTCAATACGCTCGCCGCCTCCATCGTGCTACTGGGCGTGGCGGTCACGGTAGCGCTGCACTACGCCTTCGACATCCCCGTGCCGGCGCTGGTGGGCATCATGTCGGGCGCGGTGACCAACACGCCGGGGCTCGGTGCCGCGACGCAGGCGCTCTCGGACATGGGCGCCGGGGCCGACGCGGTGGCGACGCCCTCGCTGGGCTACGCGGTGGCCTACCCGTTCGGCATCATCGGCATCCTGCTGACCATGCTGCTGGTGCGCTTCGCCGCCCGCATCGACATCCCCGCCGAGGCGCGCGCCTATGACGCGCAACGCCGCAAGGGCTCGGGCACGCTGCCCTCGCTCGACGTGGTGGTGCGCAACGAGAATCTCGACGGGCTGACCCTGGGCCAGGTGCCGGGTCTGTTCGACGCCGGCGTGGTGCCGTCGCGCATGCGCAAGGATGGCGAATTGCTGGTGCCGCAGCGCGACACGGTGCTCGCGGTCGGCAACATCCTCCACCTCGTCGGCCCCACCGAGAAGCTGCAGGCGATGCGGCTGGTGCTCGGCGTCGAATCGGAGACCAGGCTCAGCACCCAGGGCACCGAGCTCTCCTGGGCCCGCATCCTGGTCACCGACAACGCCGCCTCGGGCCATCGGCTGCGCTCGCTGCGGCTCGAGGAAAGCTATGGCGTCTCGGTGTCACGGATCATGCGGTCCGGCGTCGAGATCCCGGCCCAGGGCGACGGCACGCTCGAGTTCGGCGACATCGTCACCGTGGTCGGCCCGCGCGACATGATTCAGAAGGTGCGCGGCATCCTCGGCGACGAGAAGCGCCTGCTCGACCGGGTGGATTTCCCGGGCGTGTTCCTCGGCATCGTGCTGGGCGTGCTCCTTGGCAGCATCCCGATCGCCGTCCCGGGCCTGCCGGCGCCGCTGAAGCTCGGGCTCGCCGGGGGGCCGCTGGTGGTGGCGATCCTGCTCGGACGGCTCGGAAGCTGGGGGCCGTTCACCTGGGTGATGCCGCCGGCGGCCAACCACGCGCTGCGCGAGTTCGGCATCATCCTCTTCCTCGCCGTCGTGGGCCTGAAGGCCGGCGACCGCTTCCTCGACACGCTGATCACCGGCGACGGCCTGTCGTGGGTGCTTTACGGCGCCACCATCACGCTGGCACCGCTGGTCATCGTGGGACTGGTGGCGCGCTTCGTGCTGGGACTGAACTACCTGACGCTCTGCGGCGTGCTCGCGGGCTCGATGACCGACCCGCCGGCGCTGGCCTTCGCCAACGCCCAGGACGACTCCCCCGCCGCCTCGGTGGCCTACGCGACGATCTACCCGCTGGTCATGGGCCTGCGCATCTTCGCGCCGCAGCTGCTGGTGTTGCTGCTGCTCTGAGGCGGCTGCGGGGCTGTGGTACTTGGCGGGGGCTCTGGGCCGAGGATCCGAGGTCGCTGCAGTGCCTCATGCAACTGCGCGATCGGGCCGAGCACGGTTACCGCTCCGAGCCCAACTTGCACCTCGCTGCCCCGTTAACCAAGGTCAGCATCGAGGAGGATGACGGGCCATGAAAATTATGTGTTTGAACGCTTGGGGCGGCAAGCTTCATGACGTGATGCTGCCCTATCTGGCCTCGACCGCGCCCGATATCCTTTGCCTTCAGGAGGTCATCCACAGCCCATCGTCCGAAAAGGATTGGCTGACCTATCGGGACGGCGATCACGTCCTGCCCCAACGCGCGAACCTGTTTCGCGACGTCGCATCGGCGCTGCCGGACCACGTGGCTATCTTCTGTCCCGCGGCGCAAGGCGTCCTCTGGGACGGCGACGTGTCGATCCCTTCGCAGTGGGGTTTGGCGACTTTCGTTCATCGCTCTTTCCCGATCATCGGACAGGTTCAGGGCTTCATTCACAAGGACTACTCTCCCCTCGGCTTCGGCGATCACCCGCGCTCCCGAAGCGCTCATGGGGTCCGCGTGTGGGACTACGACGCGGACTGCGCCTTGAGCGTCACGCACATGCACGGGCTCCGAGACTTGGCAGGGAAGATGGACACGCCGGAGCGTCTCGAACAAGCACATCGGCTGCGCGATCTCTCGAGCCAACTGGCGGCGCCCGACGATTTGAGGGTGATCTGCGGCGACTTCAACGTCGAGCCGGACAGCAAGACGCTCTCGATCTTTGCCGATGCCGGAATGACCGAACTCGTGACGACCCACGGGTTCGAGGGCACCCGCAACTCGCACTACAGGAAGCCGGGCCGCTTCGCCGACTACATGCTGATCAATAGCCCAGAGGCCGTGAAGGGGTTTGACGTTATCTACGACCCCGAAGTTTCGGACCACTGTCCGATCATCGTCGACATGTAGCGTCTGCAAAAACGGCCTGTCTCTCAAAGATTTGGACTGTCAGGAAAGTCCGCTCAGCCAACATTGTCTGCCTGCCGCCTCTGGCATCCACGACCATGCGCTCCTCCTCGCCCAAGACAAAGCCCCCTTAAGCGTCCAAACAAAAAGGGCGGGCCCAGCGGACCCGCCCATTCGCGTCTCTAAATCGAAGAGCCTTACTCGTCGGCCTCGAGCGACAGCGCCACGAAGCGCGGGTCGCCGCCGCGGCGGACCAGCAGCAGGATCGACTTCCGGCCGGCCTCCTTGGCCTCCTCGATCTTGGTCTCGAGCTCGGAGATGCTCAGCACCTCGGCCTGGCCGGCCTCGGTGATGATGTCGCCCGAGCGCAGGCCCTTCTCGTAGGCCTCCGAGGTCTCGTCGACGCCGGTGACCGCGAGGCCGGTGGCGTTGGCGGCAAGGCCCATCTCGTCGCGCAGCTCCTGGGTCAGCGGGCTCAGGGTCAGGCCCATGAGCTCGGATTCCGCCGGCTCCTCCGGGGTCACCTCCTGGCTCGCCGGATAGGTGCGCTCGGCTTCCTCGCGGCGGCCCAGCGTGACCTTCAGGGTCTCGGTGGTGCCGTTGCGGTTGACCACCACGCGGACCGACTTGCCGACCTCGGTGTTGCCGACGATGCGGACCAGCTGGCGGGTGTCCTGCACCTCGCGGCCGTCGAAGCTGACGATCACGTCACCGGCCTGCATGCCGGCTTCCATCGCCGGGCCCTCGGGCACGTCGGAGACCATCGCGCCGTCGGTCGAGGCGAGGCCGAGCGCCTCGGCCATGTCCTCGGTCACGTCCTGGATGCGCACGCCGAGCCAGCCGCGGCGGGTCTCGCCGAACTCCTTGAGCTGGTCGACCACCTTGGTCACCACGTTCGACGCCATCGAGAAGCCGATGCCGATCGAGCCGCCATTGGGCGACAGGATCGCGGTGTTCACGCCGATCACCTCGCCGCCCATGTTGAACAGCGGGCCGCCGGAGTTGCCGCGGTTGATGGCGGCGTCGGTCTGGATGTAGTCGTCATAGGTGCCCGAAAGCGCCCGGTTGCGCGCCGAGACGATGCCGGCGGAGACCGAGAAGCCCTGCCCCAGCGGGTTGCCCATCGCCATCACCCAATCGCCGACGCGGGCGTTGTCGCTGTTGCCGAAGGAGACGAACTTGAGCGCCTCGTCGGCCTCGACCTTGAGCAGCGCGATGTCGGTGTTGGGATCGGTGCCGACCAGCTCTGCCGGCAACGTGAAGCCCTCGAAGAACTCGATCTCGATCTCGTCCGCGCCCTCGATGACGTGGTTGTTGGTGACGATGTAGCCGTCTTCCGAGATCACGAAGCCCGAGCCCAGGGCCGAAGAGCGGCGCGGGCGGTCGCCCGGGCCGCCGTTGCGATCCTGGAATTCACGGAAGAAATCCTCGAAGGGCGAGCCTTCGGGAACGATGCCCTGCGGGCCGGTGCGCCCGGCAACGGTGGTCGAGGTGGTGATGTTCACCACCGCGGGGCTGATGCGCTCGGCGAGCTTGGCAAAGCTTTCCGGCGCGTTCTGGGCCGATGCCATCAGCGTCTGGGACACGATCAGGAACATCGACACCGCGGCCAGCCAGAACAGCCGAAGCGGCCTGGCGGCGTCGCGTGTCACTGCAAGTGCTTGCGGTTTCACCTGGTTCACCTGGAACTCCTTTTCTGCGGCAGCGGCCCGCGCAAAGCCCCGCACGGCTGCCCTGCCTTCTCACGATGAGGCTAACATAGGAGCAATCCGGCGCCACCAAAGAAAAGGTTGCAACGCTTCAAGCGCATGTGAAAACCCGGTGATAGCGCTGAATGTCAGGAAATCACCCGCGATCGCCCTGGCGCCGTTCGGAAATTGGAAAGACTTGCTGCCTATAGGGGAGCCCGCGGAAACAGCGGATGGCGCCATGACGCAGGAAAAACTCGACCAATTCGGCCTGACCGATGGCGATCTCGAGCTTCTGAAGGCCGCCGGGCGCCTGCTCAGGCCCGAGCTTGGCAAGGTGCTCCAGGGCTTCTATGCCCGGGCGCTGGCCGATCCCGCCTCGGCCGCCTTCTTCACGAGCGATGACCGCGTCGCCCATGCCCGCGCCGCCCAGGAGGCGCATTGGAGCCGCCTTCTCGAGGCCCGGTTCGACGCGGAGTATTTCGCCTCGCTCGATCGCATCGGGCGCACCCATGCGCGGATCGAGCTGCCGCTCGATCTCTACATGTCGGCCTATTCCGCCGCGACGTCGGACCTGCTCGAACGCTTCCTCGCCAAAACCGCGTGGCAGCTTGTCGGCCCGCGCGCGGCGCGCAGCCGCCGCATGCTCGGGGTGCTCAACCGCGCCTTCGCGCTCGATATCGAACAGGTCACCTCGATCACCTTCCGGGTCTGGGGCGAGGAGCAGAAGGTGGCGCTCGATCATCTCGCGACCGGCATTCGCGAAATGGCGCAGGGCAACCTCGCCCACGCCGTGCCCGGCCCCGACGACAGCGATTTCCCCCGGAAATACGACGAGATGCGCCTCGCCATGAACGAGGCGGCGCGCACCCTCGAAACGCTGGTCGCCGGCATCGGGCAATCGATGGGTGCGCTGCAGAGCATCACCACCACCGTGGCCGGCTCCGCCGAGGATCTCTCGCGGCGCACCAGCAGCCAGGCGGCGTCGCTGGAGGAGACCACCGCGGCGATGCAGATGATCAGCGAGAGCGTGCGCGACACCAGCAGCAAGACCAGCGAGACCGCCGCCTTTTTCGACCGCGCCCAGAAGGAGATGCGCGACAGCTCGCGCGTGGCCGGAGACGCGGCCGATGTCATGGGCCGGATCAAGGCGGATTCCGAGAAGATCGCCCAGATCATCGGGCTGATCGACGACATCGCCTTCCAGACCAACCTCCTCGCGCTCAACGCCGGCGTCGAGGCGGCGCGCGCCGGCGAGGCCGGGCGCGGCTTCGCGGTGGTCGCGGGCGAGGTCCGCACGCTGGCGGCCAACTCCTCGGAAGCGGCGAGCGAGATCCGCGCGCTGATCCAGTCGAGCTCGGCGCAGGTCAATGACGGCGCGGTGCTGGTGGAGAATGCCCGACGCTCGATCGTGCACGTGGTCGACAGCTTCGACGAGATCTACCGCATCGTCACCGACATTTCCGCCGCCACGCAGGACCAGTCCAAGGGGCTCGACGAGATCAGCCAGAGCATCGTCGATCTCGACCGGATCACCCAGAGCAACGCCTCGATGGTGGAACAGACCTCCGGCGCGATGTCGAAGATCAGCGCCATGACTCACGACATGCAGGGCCGGATCGCGGGGCTGGTCTATCGGTCCGGTGAGGACGCGGCCAGCGCCAACACCGCGCATGGCTGGGACGAGGAGATGGCGGTAGCGCAGGCGCGGGACACGCAGGACAGCATTCGCACCGGCTGAGCCCTTGCGGCCTGCGGAGGGTCAGAAGGCGGGATCGGTTGGGGGACTGCGCCCAGGGCCGGCATGCGGTGCCCCGCAGGCGCCGAGAACGAGGGCCAAGGCCCGAAAGCCGAGGCGCGAGCGCCTGAGCACTGGCACCGGTCCCGGGGCCGTTGCGCCGCGCTCTTGATCTTGGGGCCGCTGCGCACGGCTCTTGCTCCCGGAGCCATTGCGCGCCGCTTTTGCTCCTGGAGCCGCTGCGCCTCGCTCTCGCTCACGTGGCCCCAGCGACTCGCTCTCGCTCCCGGAGCCGCTGCGCCGCGCTCTCGCTCCCGGAGCCGCTGCGCCGCGCTCTCGCTCCCGGGACCGTTGCGCCGCGCTTTTGCTCGCGGGGCCGTTGCGCGCCGCCCTTGCAGGAGCCCCTTGCAGGGGTCTGTCAGCGCGGGCCGGTCAGCCTCGGAAGATCCAGAGCATCAACACCCCGGTCGCCACGGTGATCAAGCCGAGCCTGCGGCGCGTCTCGAGGGGCATCTGGCGCAGCGCCTCGAGCAGGCGTTCGACAAGCGAAGGGGCCAGTGCGTACACCAGCCCCTCGATGATGAGGACCATCGCGATCCCCGTTCCGATGTCACCCGGTGTCATTGCGACAGCGGGGCCGCGTCCTCCTCGGAGGCCGGAGCCTCCTCGGCCGCGGGCGCAGCGTCTTCGGCAGACCCCGGAGCCGCTTCGGCCGCTGGCGCGGTCTCTTCGGCCGGCGCGGCGGCAGCGGACTGCGCCTCGCCCTCACCGGAGGGCGCGGTGCCGCCCTGGCCGTTGAAATACTCGAAGAACTCGCCCTGCGGCGTCATCACCAGCGTCGAGTTGGAGCCCTCGAGCGCCGTCTCGTAGGCCTGCAGCGACCGGTAGAAGGCGAAGAACTCCGGGTCCGCGCCATAGGCCTCGGCGAAGATCGCGTTGCGCTCGGCGTCGGCCTCACCGCGGATCACGTTGGCCTCGCGCTCGGCTTCCGACTGGGTCTCGACCACGGTCCGGTCGGCCAGCGCGCGCACCCGCTGCGCCGCCTCGTTACCACGGGCGATCTCGTCCGCCGCTTCCCGTTCACGCTCGGCGCGCATCCGGGCAAAGGTGGCCTCGAGGTTCTGCGACGGCAGGTTGGTCTGCTTCAATCGCACGTCCACCACGTCGAGCCCCAGCGACCGGGCCGAGGCGCGGGCGTTGTCACGGATGCGGTTGGTCAGCGAGCGACGGTCCTCGGAGAGGATCACGTCGGAGGTCACCTGGTCGGCACCGAGCGTTTCGCGGATCTGCGCGTTGAGAATGCCCGAGAGGCGATCCTCGGCGGTGCGCACACCGCCCACGCCCACGGCCTGGCGGAACTGCACCACGTCGGCGATGCGGTAGCGCGCGAAGGCGTCGACCACGAGGCGGCGGTCATCCGACGGCGTGACCTCGATGGTGTCGGTGTCGAGCGACAGGATGCGATCATCGTATTTCACGACTTCCTGGATGAAGGGGATCTTGAAGGCGAGGCCCGGATCCTCCTTGACCGCCTTGATCTGGCCGAACTGCAGGACCAGCGCCTTCTCGCGCTCGTCCACCACGAAGATCGACGACAGGAACACGACGATCACGACCACGATGGCCGGCAAAATGAAGGTCGTCTTGCGCATGATCAGTTGCCCTCCGACGTCGTGTTACGGCTGCGGTTCAGCTCGTTGAGCGGCAGATACGGCACGACGCCGCCCTCCGCGCCGGTGAGTGCCTCGTCGAGGATGGTCTTGTCGACATCGCCCAGCACGCGCTCCATGGTCTCGAGGTAGAGACGGCGGCGGGTGACCTCGGGGGCCTTGGCGTATTCCTCGCGCACGGCGCTGAAACGGCTGGCTTCACCGAGTGCCTGGTTGACCACCTGAGCGCGGTAGCCCTCAGACTGTTCGCGGATCTGCGCCGCCTGACCACGGGCCTCGGCGACAACGCGGTTGGCATAGGCGTCGGCCTGGCGTTCGAGCCGGTCGCGCTCCTGCTCGGCCGCCTGGACCTCGCGGAAGGCGTCGATCACCTCGCGCGGCGGATCGGCGGTGTCGAGGTTGATACGAACCACGTTGATGCCGCTGTCATACTCGTCGAGCGTCGCCTGGATCTGCTCCATCGCGGTGTCGGCGATGATGCCACGGTCGCGGTTGAGGATCGGCGCGAGGTTCGACGCGGCGATGATCTCGCGCATCACGGCCTCGGAGACCGCCTGAACCGTCAGCTGCGGGTCGCGGATGTTGAACAGCAGCTTCGACGGGTCCGAAATGTTCCAGACCACCTGGAACTCGATGTCCACGATGTTGGCATCGGTGGTCAGCATCAGCCCGTCGGCGTCGCGGCCGGCGCCGATGGTCTCGGTGCGCTCGGAGGTCACGTTGACCACCTCGGCGGTGACGAACGGCCACGGCGCGAAGTTCAGACCGGGATTGCCGGTCGAGCTGTACTTGCCGAGGAACAGCTCAACCGACTGCTCTTCCGGCTTCACCGTGTAGAAGCTCATGTAGCCCCAGAGGCCGAGCGCCACCAGCGCCGCGATGCCGATCGTGCCCTTGCTGATGCCGGGGCCGCCGCTGCCGCCGCCCTTGGGCGCGTTGCCGCCATTGCCGCCGCCGCGTCCGCCCATGAGCACGCGCAGGCGCTCCTGGCCCTTCTTCATCAGCTCGTCGATCTCGGGAATCTGCGGATCCTCGGGTCTACGGCCACCGTTGTTGCCGCCGCCTCCGCCGCTTGGCGGACGGCTTCCGCCCTGATTTCCTCCGCCGCCCCAAGGGCCGCCGCTGTTACCTGCCATGAAGCTGTTTTCCTTCCCCTCTAGGTCCTGTCATCCGTATCCCGCACATACCTGTGCATTTTGCTTTCAAATTCAAGCGCTGCGGGTCGGTTTGCGCATCGTCACGATCTCTTCCGACATGGTCGGGTGCACAGCGACGGTGCGGTCGAAATCTTCCTTGGTCGCGCCCATCTTCACCGCGATGCCGGCGAGCTGGATCATCTCGCCCGCATTCGGGGCGACGATGTGGCAACCCAGCACCTTGCGGCTTTCCTGCGAGACGACGAGTTTCATCAACACCCGGTCGGGCCGGCCGGCGAAGGCAGTCTGCATCGGGCGGAACGAGGTCGCGTAGACCTCGATCGGCTCCTGCTCGCGCGCCTGCTCTTCCGACAGCCCCACGGTGCCGAACTCGGGCTGGGTGAAGATCGCCGAGGGGATCAGCTCGTGATCCACCGGCGTCGGGTTGCCGTGGAACACGGTCTCGACGAAGGCCATGCCCTCGCGGATCGCCACCGGGGTGAGGTTCACCCGGTCGGTGACATCGCCGATGGCGTAGATCGAGGGCACCGCGGTCTGGCTGTATTGATCGACCTCGATCTCGCCCTTGCGGCCGAGCTTCACGCCGACCTCCTCGAGCCCCATCTCGGGGGTGTTGGGGGCGCGCCCGGTGGCGAAGAACACCTTGTCGAAGATCCGCGTCTTGCCGTTGGTGGCCTTGACCCAGATCGGGCCGTCGGGGTTGGAATTGTCCTCCTCGACGTAATCGGCCTCATCCACGGCCGCGCCCATCGGGATGCCGTTGGCGTCATGGCCGGCGAGATCCTCCTCGCTGGCGCAGCGCATGGCGACAATGTCGGTGCCGAGATGCAGATCGATGCCGCGCTCGCTCATGGCGTCGGCGATCAGGCCGCGGGCCTCCTCGTCGAAGCCGCGCAGCACCTGCGCGCCACGGTAATACTGCGTCACCTCGACGCCGAGCCCGTGCAGGATGCAGGCGAACTCGCAGGCGATATAGCCACCGCCGACGATGAGGATGCGCTTGGGCAGGTCTTCCATGTGGAAGATGTCGTCGCTGACGAGGCCGAGATGGGCGTTGGGCACCTCCGGGCGCACCGGTCGGCCGCCGGTCGCGACGAGGATGTGCTTGGCGGTGAAGGTCTCACCGGTCGACAGCGCGACGGTATGGGCGTCCTTGATGGTGGCGCGGGCGTCGTAACTGTCGACGCCGGAGTTCTTCAGCAGCGAGCGGTAGACGCCCTCGAGCCGGTCGAGCTCGGTGTTGAGGCGCTGGCGGAAGCTCGGCCAGTCGAACGGGCCTTCCTGGAGGCGCCAGCCGTAATTGGCGGCATCCTCGACCACCTCGGCATATTCGCTGGCGAAGACCATCAGCTTCTTGGGAACGCAGCCGCGGATCACGCAGGTGCCGCCGTAGCGATCCTCCTCCGCCAGCGCGACCTTGGCGCCCGCCTCTCCGGCCGCGACGCGCGCCGCGCGGACGCCGCCCGAGCCGCCGCCGATGACAAAGAGATCATAGTCGAAACCGGCCATCAGGGGTCTCCTTGATTAGAGTTCGCACTGGTATCTCACAGCGCTTTCGCGAAGGCCAGACGGGCACGGGCATTTGAGCCCGCCGCGAGCCCCCTGCCCCCGCCGCGACGAATGTCGCATGGCCGGCGGCCCGGCGCGCCCCAGATTCAGGCGATCAGAGGAGGAGAGACCATGACGAAAGCGATCCTGCTGGCGGCCGCCTGCGCCCTGCCCGTCGCCGCCCTCGCCGATACCGGCATCACCGCAACCTACGAGGCCAGCCCCGAGGCGCTGTGGCAGACGGTGGAGTTCCACCAGCCCTCGGAGACCATCATGCCGCCGGTGGCGAGCTCGGAGCGCCAGGGCGACGGGCTCGGGGCCACCAAGGTGAACCGGCTGGCACAGGGGGGCGAGGCGCATCTTCTGCTGGCCTGGTACGATCCCGAGGGCCACGGCTTCAACTACGTGATCCAGTCCTCGCCGCTGCCGGTGAAGAACTACGTGGGCGAGGTCCGGGTGCGCGATGCCGGCGACGGTATGGCGGTACTGAGCTGGCAGGGCAGCTTCGAGGCCGACGGGGTGAGCGAGGAAGAGGCCGATGCCATCCTGCGCGGCTTCTACGAAGCCATCGCGCAGGGCGTCGGCCAACACCACAGGCTGGTGTCGATGGAGTGAGCCGCGGGGCGGCGCAAGGGCCGCCCCGCAGGCCCGGGATCAGATGTCGCGGAAGAGGTTGTCGTCCTCGACGAAATCGACGCGCTCTTCCGAGACGGTGCCGGCGTTGATGTCGCGGGTTTCGACCCGGCCATCGCCGTAGCCGATGATCACGCGGTCGCAGATGTCGATGAACAGGCCGTTCTCGACCACGCCGGGAATCTGGTTGACCAGCATCGCCAGCTGCCGTGCATTGCCGATGCGCGACAGGTGCAGGTCGAGGATGTAATTGCCCTCGTCGGTGATGTAGGCGCGGTCGCCGTTCATCCGGAGCGTGGTCTTGCGGCCGAGCACGTCCATCGTCACCAGCGCCTCCTCGAGCAGCGCCTGGCTCGCGGTCCAGCCGAACGGGATGACCTCGACCGGCAGCGGAAAGGCGCCGAGGGTTTCCACGTGCTTGGCGGCATCGGCGATGACGATCATCTCGTCGGAGGCGGTGGCGACGATCTTCTCCTGCAGCAGCGCGCCGCCGCCGCCCTTGATCAGGTTGAGCTCGCTGTCGAACTCATCGGCGCCGTCGATGGTCAGGTCGAGCCAGCCGGCCTCGTCGAGCGAGATCACCTCGATGCCGACCTCGCGGGCCAGCTCGGCGGTCCGCGTCGAGGTCGGCACGCCGCGGAAGCGCAGCCCCTCCTCGCGCACCTTCTCGCCGAGGCAGCGCACCAGCCAGGCGGCGGTGGAGCCGGTGCCGAGCCCGACGCGCATGCCGCTCTGGACGTATTCCGCGGCGCGCTTGGCCGCCACGAACTTGGCCTTGTCGATGGGCGAAAGCTCTCCGCTCATGGTGATCTCCCAGATTCCTCGTGTGTCGCGGCCTTATAGGCATGGCTTTGGCCTGTGGCGACAGGAGATTCAGGGCTCGGCGCGGTTTTTCCGGGGGCCTCTGGCGCGCCGGGCGCTGTGAGGAAACAAGGCGGCGCGGCGTGCCGCCGCACGGATCATCTCACCCGTCGCCTCCGGGCGCCGGTCTCGGGGCCCTGGCAGAGCTGACGCCCTTGCCGGAGATCATCGCCCGCGGCATCGGACGGCCTGCCTCCGGCGGGAGTATTTTTGACGAAGAGAAGCCAAGATTGCTCCGCTCATGTCTTCTCTGGTTTCAAAATACCTCGGGGGTGAATTGGCGCACAGCGCCAAGAGGGGGCAGCGCCCCCTTTCCGGCTGTGGATGGCCGCGAATTTCGCGCAACATCCGGATGCGCGCGTCTCTCCCGCCGAAGACAGGCGCCCCCGCTCATTCCAGCTCTCTGTCCAAGGGCCACCGTACGACGTTGATCTCGGAAGTCATCGCGCCAATCATGCGCGAGAGAGTGCATCCTCCTCGGCGCGGCCTCAGCCAGATTGTGGACGCTGCCGGACCCCTCAAGTGATGTGCACTGCGTGGCAGAGGGCTGCCCCTCCACGACACCCTGCTAGATGCAGCATGACGCTGGCCGCCGACACGCGGTGCGGCAGCGGCCGTTCTCTGGCACGAGATCAAGCGACGGATTTTGCCTGCTCGCTTTCGCAATCATCTCGAGCGCAAGCTGACGAGATCGACACGGGCCAAGCGACCGTTTCGATCACTGTGTGCCAAGCCATCGCGATCGCCAAGAAAAGAAACTCCGATGTCCCTGCCCTTGTCGCGCATGTGCCCTGCCGGCCTCAATGATCTTGAGGCGCTCCAAGCCCTCATCGAATGGACGGTTTCGACCGAGCTCGCGGCAGCGCGGGGAGACCTCGGTGGTTCATTTCCGCAGACGCGCCTTGAGCGTTGTGACGGGGTATTCGCCGAAGGCGTCCTTGTAGAGGCGGCTGAACCGTCCGTGATGATCGATGCCGCAAAGGGAGCAGACCTCCGATACGGTGGGCGGGCCTGCGAGGTCGAGCAGCGCGCGCCTTGCACAGTGGAGCCTTGCCTGGGACAGCACCTGAGAGGGCGTGGCACCACGTATCTTGCGAAAGGCGGTCTGGAGGGTCCGTTCCGAGACACCCACGGAGCGCGCGACCTCCCGAAGACTGGCGATCGGCTGCTCGTAGATCAGCTCCTCGGCCCTGCGCACATAGGCGAAGGACGGGTCGTGCGACTGGTCTGATGGCGCTTGCCCTCCGGGCAGGAGGTGCAGGTCGAGGCAGCGACCGATCTGCGCGACCAGAACCGTCGTCCACGCCTCGGCCAGCCGCGGCTCCAGGGCGGTCTCGGCGGACAGGGAGAGCTGTGTGGCAAGTGCGAGGGTGAGGCGGGCAAGGTGCAGATCGTCGCCTCCGGAAGCTTTCCCACGAATGATGCCACCGCGCGCCTCCAACCGTGTGAGGCGGTCACCGAGCAGTTGCGGCGGCATCGAAAGCACGAAGGCCTGGTAGGGCGCGTCCTGCGCAGGACGGACGGTGGTCTCGCGGGGGCCGCGACCAAACAGGATCCACGGCTCGGTCTCGCGCTCAATCCGCATGTTCCGGTTCTGGCTCGACAGCGTTCCGGTTACGGCCACCAAAAGATTTGGACGTTGGAGCTCCGAGACCAGAACATCGTGCCCGGACGATCGGACATAGGCGAGGCTCATCGAGCCGACATCGCTGATCGCGACGGCGGCCTCCCCGTCCCGCGCGTCATGCAGGCGAAGGACGCTCGTCCCGGTAAACTGGCGTCTCGCGCGCTTCGAGCGCTCGCCGCTATGAAATGCGCTGAGCCGGAATTCACCGGACGCGCGCGGAAGCGCATCCGCCGAGCCGTGGCCCAGGACCGAAGGAGCGAGAGCGGCCAAGGAATGGCGCGCTTCCGAGTCTCGATCAGACATTTTTTCGCTTTTTTCGGATATTGGACAACTCCTTCGCAAATTGGATAGACCAGTCGCCAACGTCCTGCAATCATGACGATAGCTTTCTGGGTGCGGCGCGGGTGTTTGGAGCCCTTTTTTCCAAATCGTTTCAAAGCTCAATGCTGCGCCCTTGCCGCCAGCCGAAATCTCGGCAGCGCAATTGGACCAACGTTATTTCAGACCGATCTTCGGGATCGACCGAGGCGAGATGTCTCGCAGGCCAGAGACCCACCAAGAGGAATGCAATCCATGAAGAGAGTATTGCCGCTTGTTCTTGCAGCCGCGCTTGCGCTGACGGGACCGGCCGCCGCACAGGAGAGCGTCCGCATCGAGTTCGAGCCCGGCGCAACCAGCGCCACGATCAACGGCACGATCGTCGGGGGCGAGTATATCGACTACGTGCTTGGCGCCCGCGCCGGTCAGACGATGGTTGTCTCGCTTGCAGTGACCGGAACCAATGGCAACGGGTCCGCCTTCTTCAACATCGTGCCGGCCGGACAGGATTTTCCGGCCCTCTTCAATGGCAGCAACGAAGGGCGGCGCGCCGAGGTGACCCTGCCCGAAAGCCAGGACTGGGCGATCCGGGTCTACCTGATGGGCAACGATGCCGACACCGGCAAGACCGTCGGCTACTCGATCGATGTCCTCATCGCGCCGGGCGGCGGCGCGACGGGCGGCTCTTCGGGCGGCGCGGGGCTCCTGCCCGAAGAGGATTTCTTCGTGGTCGACCTCTCGACCTCCGGCGGGCAGCTGAACGTGCGGGATGCGCCCCGCGCCTCCGGCGCCCTGCTGGGAACGATTCCGAACGGAACCAGTGTGTCCAACCGCGGCGGCTGCACTGTGTCGGACGGAGATCAGTGGTGCAACGTTCAGGCCGAAGGTGGCGGTATCACCGGATGGGTCGCAGCCCGCTTTCTGCGTTTGCCCGGCCCCCCAGGTGAAGACACCGCCACGGCGGATGACGGCGGCGGGGCGATGGCCGGTGCTTCCGGAGAGGCCGTCAGGGTGCAATTCGCTGCGGGAACGAGCGGCGCCGAGCTCAGCGGGCAGCTCCTCCCGCAGCAATCACGTCGCTACATTGTCGGCGCATCCAAAGGCCAGGATCTCTATTTCCGCCTCGCGGCGAATGGGCCCGGCATGACCTACGTCATCGCCAATCCCGACGGGTCGATCCTGCTCGACGAAATGAGCGCGTCGCAGGAATACCGTGGCCAGCTCTGGCAGACCGGCGATCACAGCGTGACCGTCTACAACACGTCAAACGGCGCTCAATCATACGCCGTCATCTTCGGGATCGAGTGAGCCCGCACGGCATTCCAACCGCTTGCTAGAAAGGGATAAGATGAGAACCTCAGTGAGACTGCTCTTCAGCCTTGCTGCGCTTGCCGCGGTGAGCGCATGCGTCGAGACGACGGACAGCCCGGCCCCCAGCCAGATGCCCGTCTCGCCCGGCAGCCCGCCGTTCATCGAGGGGAGCTTCGGAGCCAGCGACGCAGCAACGAATGCCTGCCGCAGCCTGCTTGCCTCGCAAACCGACGGCGGCGTGAGGGTGGTTGGCTCGGAATCGTCGGAAGCCGCGCATGCGGTCTACATGCGCGTGGGGGCCAACGGCGCCCCGTGGCGTTGCCTGGTCAGCGCCGACGGCAGCAATCCGTCGACCATGTTCATGGGCAGCGACGGCGTCTGAGACCCATGCGGACGCAGTGCCGACCGAGGTCTGCACCGCTCCGGCACACGCAAACATGCGCCCCCCCGACACCTGACAGGAAGAGGTCCTCGCGAATGACGTTCATCACAGATCCCCGTTTCCGCAGCGCCGTCGCATCGGCGCTGACCTTCCCCATCATGTGTGGCCCTGCGTTCGCGCAGGACGACACCTCCGAGGCCGTGGGCGTTGCAGTCGGCGGTGTCATCGGATTGCTGCTGGTCATCGTCATCGGTGCCATCGTCGGTTGGCTGGCCGGCCTCATCGTCAAGGGGCATGGCTCGGGCCTGCTGGGCAACATCGCCGCCGGCATCGGAGGCTCGATCCTCGCCTCCTACGGGCTGTCCGCGGCGGGCCTGACCTTTGGAACAGTGGGCAGCTTCATCGCAGCCCTGATCGGTGCGGTCGTCATCATCCTTATCGTCCGCCTCATCCGCAAAGCGGCGAATTGAGCCGCGAGAAAAGGACCGGAAACATGAAGCTTATGACCCAGATCATCGTCGGCGCCGCGGTGTTGTCTGCTCTCGCTGGATGCGTGGAGACGAGCGGATCCGAAACCTCGCCGGGCGGGATCGTCGCGCCGCCAGGAATGGTCGACGAGTGCATCCGGCAAGTCCGTGTCGGCCAGCCTGACGCAAGCATCTCCACCCGCCCGCCGATCACCGCCGGCCCCGACAATCGGGTCTTCGTGGGCATGACGGTCGATGGCGCCAGCTGGGGGTGCCGGATCGAGGATGACGGCAGCTACACCGCCTTCTCGCAGTTCGCGAACTGAGCCCACCGATGGCGACCGTTTGCAGATGGGTCGTGAGGATTTTCGCAGCGCTTTACCTAGTGGCTTTGGCGTTGCTGCTGATCGGGACCTTCGGGCTTTTCGGTCAGGAGCGCGATCCACTGTCGGGCGTCTTCCTGATCCCGCTCGGTCTGCCATGGGTGCTTTGGCTCGATGGTGTCGCAGACAGCCTGAAGCCGTGGCTCGCCGTCTTCGCGCCGCTGCTTAACATCGTGATCCTCGGCACGGTTTGCCGGGTCATGAGCCCGCCAAGAAGGAACATGCAATAACGTTCGACATCCCTCACATGATCGCCACCGCAGTGATCATTTTGATCGTCGTCTCCATCGTGAACCGCCGTTTCGACAACGCGTCGAAAGGCAAAAGGGCTATCGTGACCCTGGTCGTGCTGTTCATCGCGCTGATGATCCTGAATCTTGCCTGGCCCTACGGGGCTGCGGGTTGAGCGTGGTCGAAGCTGCGCCTTGAGGCTCCCGCCGGTCTCAATGCCGATCGGCGACTGAACCCGCCACCCTGAAAAGGAGGCTTCCTTGACGCATCGAATTCTTCCCGCAACAACGCTCCTTGCCGGCTTGTGCACGGCACTGCCGGCAGACGCGCAAGGCGTCGTTGAGGAGGCTCTCGGTGGGCCGGTCATCATCTGCACAGGCGCGGTCACGTGGACCGAAGGCGAGGCTGCCTCCGAGCTTCAGGTCGAGCCGCTTCGGCTCGCTGTGCGGGAGTCCCGGGATGCGGCCGAGATTGCCCTCTTCCTGAGTGCAGAGGATTTCGTCGCGGAGGACGTCTGGACTTGCAAGGACGGGATTTGCATGTCGAGCGCCGCGGCTGGACCGAATGCAACGCTGAATGTCATGCAACTCGAGCCATTCCTCGAGCTTCCGGATGGTGAAGCGATTTATCGCATGGAGGCCGTCTTCATGGTCGTCAGTGCCAACGAAAGCCCGATGACAACCGAAGGCGCTCATGGGCAAGGGGCCTTCTTCTGCGAAAAGCCACTCCCTTCCGGACTGGTGGCAGCCGAAAGATAGGGAGCTCCCCCTGTTCACTGGACTGGATCTGGCGAAATTCCGGCTTCGCGGTGCACCTGCTGGTCGGGTTGGCTGATACGCTTCCCCGCCAACAGGCCAGCGCCGGGGGCTTGCCGCCGAGGGCCGAGTGAGGGCGCTCGTGGTTGGAGAGGGTCACCCATTTCCGGATGGGCGCTTTCGTTTTCGATCCTGTCGCCCGAGCGTGCGCGAGGGGCCTGCGTACAGAAACGCATCATCGTCTGGTGTGCTCCGAACCGGCTCGCCGGCGCCGCGGCATTGCCGGGACTTGCGCCGCGCCACTGGTGCGGCGGACCTTCGCACCCTCGCCCTCAAGGGCGTCCAGCGCGATCCGCGCCTTGGAGTCAGGCGCCTGCCGCTTGCGTTTTGTCCCGGCAGATCTCCATCTCGCCGGAGATCAACAGACTGCAACTCCTAGCCAGCCCGGTGTCCGGATTTCGGCTGCCAGTCCCCCTCGCCTCTCCGTTCAACACGGTCGGACCGGTCGAAACCTTCGGCGATGGCCTCAGACCACGCTTCAGGTCTCGACCCGTCCGGTCGGGTTGCCGGTCAGGGCGTGTACCAGATCGGCGAGGTATAGGCGCGTTCCTGGCCGATGGTCTCGGCGCCTACGGGGATCTCGATGCCGAAACGCTGGGCGTCGTAGACCACCCAGCGCGGCGTCGGGATCTCGAGGACGCGCACGTAGTAGAAGGCCTTCTGCGCCGGGTCGAACTCCGGATCGGTCCAGATCGTCGCAAGCTCGGATGCGCCGATGGTGTTGTACCAGGTGGCCGCAGCGATATCGACGGTGTTGCCGACATCGGGAAGCGTGCCGTCCGCGCCGATCTCGCGCCCGCCCGACCAGGCGACGTCGAAGACCTTTTCCCGGGTCTCTCCGGCTGCGTCCATCCAGCCCTTGATGATCTGGATGCGGTCGAGGTTCGCGCCAACCGGATCGCGCAGCGCGTAGACCATGAAGACCGGCGCCTCCGCCCCCTCAGGCGCATCGCGCAGGTCGCCACCCATCGGCACGCCCTTCTCGTAGCCGACAAAGGCCGGCTGGCGCGAGCGCAGGTCGTCCTCGGTGAAATCCCAGCCACCGAAGAAGCGCACCATCATGCGCGGCCCGGTGGTGGCATAGGCTTCCTTGCGCTCCATGGCGTCGAAGATCGACGCGCGCGTGTTTTCCTCGGCCCAGACCGCGGCCAGGCCCGACGCGGTGAGCTGGTAGCCCTCGAAGGTGCCCATTTCGGACTTTGCGAAGGGATGCTCCATGCGTGTGGGCGAGGGTTCGGCGGAGGCGGCCTTGCCGAAGAAGTTCTCCTCCTCGATGGCCGGCAGCGAGGTGTGGGAGTCGGTCGATCCGACCATGCCGAACTTGTAGGGGTTCGTTCCGAGCCGATCCTCGAGCTGCAGCCCGATCTTCAGCGCCTCGCGGGCATACTCGCCCTTCAGCATGTCGTCCGTCTTTGCCGCGCTGAGATCGAGATTGCCGACATCCCAGGTCTCGTAATCGGCAAACCTGTCGTCCGGGCTGAGCAGCGGGTGGGCCTCGCCGTCGCCCTTGATCTGGGTGGCCTCGTAGAGCGGCTCCCACTTGGCGCGCTTCTCGACGTAATCCGCGTCGATGGCCTTGCCGGTGAACTGCTGATCGACGGGAAACATGATGCCGTTCGACAGGTTGCCGTTGTGCGCGATCGCCAGAACGGAGCCCCCGGTCTTGGCCTCGTAATCCTCGAGGTACTGGTAGAGGTCGAGGGGATCCGTGCTTCCATAGGGGGGCTGGGTGACCATCGGCACCACCTGCGATGCCTTGTCCTTGCCCTCGCGGAAGATCACGTTGCGATGCAGGTTGTTGCCGCTGTCGAGAGAGGTCCATTCGTAGCCGATGAAGGCGGTGAAGTAGCCCGGGTTGTTGAACCGCTCCGCGGCGTCGATGACATCGCCCCAGACGCTGTTGTAGACCTTGGAGCCGGGCGCGTAATCCTCCAGGAACTGCTCTGGAAGCTCGGCTTGCGCGAAGGTCGTGATCAGGTCGAGCGCCGCGTCCGCGGCGGCCTGTCCGCCGGCCTGCAGGCCGTCATACCAGGCCTTGCCTTGCGGCACGCTGAGGATGTTGGGCGCACCGGCGGCGATGTCGATGGAGAAGCCCATCATGTCGGAATGGTCGGCGATCACCACCCAGTCGAGCGGTCGGCCCATCTTCACCGGCAGCCCGGTGGCCGATGTCACCTCTTCGCCCCGGGTGAAACGGTAGGCCGCATCGAGGCCGAGCGTGTTGCCGAACAGCCCGGCATCGACGGACAACGCCGTGTGGAGGTGAGTATCGCCCCAGAAGACCTGGCTCGGGAAGGAGCGCTGGGCGTAGGGCGAATAGGTCTTGCCGTGGTAGAGCCCCTCAATAGACTCCTCGGACGGTATGAATTGCGCCGCTGCGGCGACCGGAAAGGTGGTCAGCAGAAGCGTCGTCAGAAGCGATGCGGATTTCATGTCTCTCCCTTTCAATTGGTTCTTCCATTTGGCAGCGCCGCGGGTGCGCTGCGCCGACCCGGCGAGGTGGCGTGGTGGTTTTCGCACTGAGTGCAGCGGGCGCGTCTCGCGGCCGGCCCGTGATGCGCGGCCCGTAGCCCCGTGGCGTCAGGCTCCGCCGCGCCGTGGCTTGCAGATGTCGTGCTCTTCGAAGCCTTGCGGCTTGGCGGGCGCTGACCTCCGGCGCCCCTGCCTGCGGGCGTCTCGATGGCCCGATCTTCGGCGCAGACCTCCCCCCTGCGCCGCGCTGGCCGATGGGCCGATCGGATTGAGATCCGGCAACCTCTTTCCCATTGTGAAGCGGCCCCGGACGCTGGTGGTCCGGGGCCGCGGTGAAGATCAGAACTGGAAGGTTACGCCGAGGATCGGCCCGGATTGCCTGGCGTCATAGACAACGCCGTCGTCGTCGTAATCGACATCCAGGACACGCCAGCCGACGCCAAGCGCAACGCTCTCGTTGAAGGCGTAGTTCAGCCCCGCGGTCAGCGACCACTGGAACTCCGAGCCCACGCCGAAGCCGCCGATATCCGCGGCCCCGAAGGCCTCCCAGCGATCATTGATGGCGTAGCGTCCGGCCACCCCGATGATCGGGTCGGTCCAGCTGGCGTCGGTATCCTTCTTGATCTTTCCGCTCGTCGTGGTGACGCGGTACTCGTTGTCGAGGTTCCAGTATCGAAAGCCCCCGTAGAGATCGACATGATGCCTGGGCGATTGCGAAATGGTCCCGCCGGCGGCCATTGCCAGTGTCGAGGTGCGGCTCTTGATGCCGACCTTCTCGACCTCGGGGCCTCCGATCTTCAGCGTCGAGTCGGTCTGCACCACCGAGCCTTCGAAATAGATGACCAACGGCCCGTTCCGTACGCTGCCGAACAGGAAGAACCCGTAATCGAGATCGTCCCAGATGTCGCCGAAGGAGAGATCGACCGATTGCGATGGAAACCCCGGTATGGTCCCGAGATCGCCCTCGAGCCCGGACATCCAGGCGTAGGGCGTGACCTTGAATTCCCAGTCCTGAGCGGCCGCCGGCACGGCAGCGGTGAACACGCTGAGCGACGCCAGAAGTGGTGCGAGCATGGCAGTGCGTTGCAAGTGAAGTCCCTCCCTAACAAACCAGGCGCGCGCCGGAACCGGTCGCTGGGCGGAAGACAGCTCTCGCCGCGGTTGCGAACCAGATCACGGAGCGGCGCGATGCACTGCTCGAGCCATTGCCGCGTTCGTTTGTCGGAGGGCCAGTTGGGTCCTGGCTCTAAGACCGACATACGAAGCCGACCCGTTACGTGGATGTCTTCCGGCAGGTTGCGCGCGGCCTTTCAGTCAGGCCGGACAAACATACCAAGTGATGGAACAGAAAGGGGAACGGGCCCTCCCCATCGAAGGATGTATTCCAAGAATGATACTCGCATTCCATGATCTCAATCAAAGAACACTCGCATTTATCGTGGTCATGGCTCGAGAGGTGATGCGGATCGTATCGTCCTGGACATGCGCTATTGCCCTGGATCGATCCGTGTGCGGATCGCTCTCGCTTGCCTTTCCACGAGCGCACAGGCTGGATGGGCGGAGGCAGCGTCTGCAAGGGAACGCTGCCGCGCAGGTGGTTACGGGGGCTTTCGCATGAGAATTGGTCGGCTTGTCGCGTTGCAGCTCTCATTGGCAATGTTGCTCTGCGCCTGTACCTACGTGCCGTTCGACGCGCCCCGCGATGGCGCGGCAAAGCCCGTTGCGGCAAGCGTCACGGAGACCGAAGCCCGCGTGTTCCGCGCGAGCGAGCGGCGCGACGGGCAGACGGCATTTCATCCGCTGGTCTCGGGGAACGACGCTCTGGGCGCGCGGCTCTCGATGATCGCTGCCGCCGAAGAGCGGATCGACCTGCAGACCTTCCTGATCAAGCCGGACCGCGCAGCGGCGCTGATCTCGCTTGCCTTGATCAGGGCGGCAGACCGGGGCGTGCAGGTGAGAATTCTCGTCGATGATGTCTTCACCACGGCGAGTGACAGGCAACTGGCCTACCTCGCCGCGCATCCCGGGATCTCCCTGCGCCTGTTCAACCCCCTCTCGAGGCAGAGCCCCGCGGCAGTGAACTACCTTCTCGATTTCCAGCGGGTGAACCGCAGGATGCACAACAAGGCGATGATCGTCGACCACAGCACCGCCGTGATCGGCGGGCGCAACATCGCGGATGAGTATTACCAGGTCGATACGAGCACCGAGTTTGCCGATTTCGATCTGTTCATGGCGGGACCGGCGGTCGCCGGGCTGTCGCAGGCTTTCGAGACGTTCTGGAACGACCGCTGGTCCGTCCCGATCGAGGCGTTCACGCCAGACAAGGCCGATCCCGGGCAGGTCCGCGCAACGCTCGAGGCGCGCGCGGATGCGGGCGCGCGCGGCATCTACCGCCGCGCGATGGGCTCGACCTACCTGAAGGATCTGCGCAGCGGGCGGCATCCGGCGACCTGGGCGCGGGCCCGGGTGGTGTCGGACGCACCGTCGAAGTTGCGCCTCGCGCCCGGCCCTGGCGAACGCCGCGTCGCGGATGCGCTGGTGCAGCGGCTGCGACGCGCGCAGAGCCAGGTGACGATCATCAGCCCCTATTTCGTCCCCCGGAACTGGGGCGCGGCGCTGTTCACCGATCTCGCCGAGCGCGGCGTGCGGGTCAGGATCGTGACCAATTCGCTGGCCGCCAACAACCATGCCTATGTGCATGGCGGCTACATGCGCCACCGGGCCGTTCTGCTGGCCGCTGGGGTCGAGCTCTACGAAGTGCGGGCCGATGCGCTCTCGCGGATCGGCGAGGTCGCTGCCGAGAGCGGGACGCAACTGACGATGCACACCAAGCTCATCATCATCGATGAGGACACCAGCTTCGTCGGGTCGTTGAATTTCGATCCGCGCTCGATCGACCTGAACACCGAGATGGGGGTCTTCATCGAGGGCCGGCAGGCCGCCACGGGCTTCCTGCGCGCCATTGAGCAGGACCTTCCGAAATACACCTTCCGCCTCGCGCTCGACGAACAAGACAGGATACGCTGGACCTGGTCCCATGGCGGCGCGACGGAGGTGTTCTCGGCCGATCCCGGCGCCTCCTTCCTGCGCAAGGCAACGGCCGGCCTCGCGGGTCTCCTGCCGATCGAGGGACAGCTCTGAGCTCTTTCGACGATCCGAGAGACCAAGGCGCGGCGGCCCCACCTCCACGGCCCACAGCGCCCTTTCGAGCCTTCCACCGCCCCGCCCGCAGCGCCCGGCACGACCGGCCCTGCCTCTGAGAGACGGTCAGCTCTGGCGATACATGTAGGTCGTGGGGTCGCGGCGCGGGGTGCCTTCGGGGGCCAGCGCGAAGCCCGGGATCTCGCCGGCGACGGCGAAGCCGCAGCTGGCGTAGAGCGCTTGCGACGGGTCGCCGCTGCGGGTGTCGAGGGTGACGAGGTCGCGGCGCTCGGCGGCAGCGCCGGCGAGCAGTGCCTGCATCAGGGCGCGTGCGATGCCGCGGCGGCGAGAGGCGGGCGCGACCAGCATCTTGGAGACCTCGGCACGGTGCGCCTGGTTCGGCATCAACTCGAGCACGAGCTGCACCGTACCGACCAGCTCGCCGTCAACGAAAGCGCCCCAGAGCAGGCGGCCGCCGCCGGCCAGCGAAGGCAGGACCCCCGCCTCCCAGAAGCGCGAGGCCTCTTGCACCGTGAAGGGCATGACGAAGCCGACGCTGGCACCATCCGCGACGCAGGCCCGCAGGAGCTCCGCGAGCGCCGGGAGGTAGTGCGCCGCCTCCTCGGGCGACAGCAGACGGATCGTGGCGGGCGCGTCGAGCGGGTCGGTCATGGGGTCACCAGGAACAGCATGTAATGGGCGCCCTCGCGGGGTGGGGTCTGGAAGCGGGAGGCGCCGGAGAGGCGGTAGCGCAGCGCATCGCCGGGGGCGAGATCGTGGCGCCTGTCATCGAGCGTCACCGCGAGCCGGCCGGAGAGCAGCACCAGGTGGTGCTCGAGATCGGCCACCGGTGGGCGGTGGTAGGAGATGTCGGTATCGGGCGCGAGCGTGCAGTCGAGCACCTCGCCCGCCAGCGCCGCGCTGCCCGGAGACACCACCCGCCGGGAAAAGCCCCGATCCTGCCAGACCGGCTGCTCTGCCCGGCGCAGGCAGGGCGGGAAGCCCTCCTCGACCATCGCCAGCAGCCGCGACATGGTAAGCCCGTAGGCAGCACAGAGCTTGCCGAGCTGCTCCGCCGTCGGGCTGACCTCGGCCTTTTCCATGCGCGACAGCGCCGCACGGCTGAGCCCGCTTTGCGCCGCCAACGCCTCCAGCGTCAGGCCGCGCTCGGCGCGCAGCGCGGCGAGGCGCTGCGACAGACGGGTGGTGAGGCTCTGATCCATGATCGATTCCGGGAATAATTCTCTATTACGGGATTTGTTCCGAAAACTCGCCTGCGGCGCAAGCGATTTCTTGCCCCGCGCCAGCCGCGCCCCAGTTCCTTCCTCAGATCGATCCATGAGCCGGAACACCCTGCCCGGCTGCGCGGATTTTTTCGCGCCGTCGGGGAAGCGGGCTTTGACACTCGCGCGCGCACTGGGTAGGCTGGCTGAAAGTTTAACACTAAACTAGTTGGGGAGGAATCGCATGGCCGCCCGGAAATCTGCTGCCAAGCCGAACGTCTCGCCCGAGGAGCTCAAGCAATACTACCGTGACATGCTGCTCATCCGCCGCTTCGAAGAGAAGGCGGGTCAGCTCTACGGTATGGGTCTCATCGGCGGGTTCTGTCACCTTTACATCGGCCAGGAAGCCGTTGTCGTCGGCCTCGAGGCCGCGGCGGAAGAGGGCGACAAGCGCGTCACCTCCTACCGCGACCACGGCCACATGCTGGCCTGCGGCATGGACCCCAACGGCGTCATGGCCGAGCTCACCGGCCGCGAGGGCGGCTACTCGAAGGGCAAGGGCGGCTCGATGCACATGTTCAGCCGCGAGAAGCACTTCTACGGCGGTCACGGCATCGTCGGCGCGCAGGTGCCGCTGGGCGCCGGCCTCGCCTTCGCCGACAACTACCTCGAGAACGGCCGCGTGACCTTCACCTATTTCGGTGACGGCGCCGCCAACCAGGGCCAGGTCTACGAGACCTTCAACATGGCCTCGATCTGGAAGCTGCCGGTGGTTTTCGTCATCGAGAACAACCAGTACGCCATGGGCACCGCGCAGAAGCGCTCGACCTCGGGCGAAGACATCTACACCCGGGGCGCGCCCTTCGGCATCCCCGGCGAGCTGGTCGACGGCATGGACGTGCTGGCGGTCAAGGCGGCGGGCGAGAAGGCGGTCGAGCACTGCCGCGCCGGCAAGGGCCCCTACATCCTCGAGATCAAGACCTACCGCTACCGCGGCCACTCGATGTCGGACCCGGCCAAGTACCGGACCCGCGAGGAAGTCCAGAAGATGCGCGAAGAGCGCGACCCGATCCAGAACGTCCGCGACCTGCTGCTCCAAGGCAAGCACGCCACCGAGGACGATCTCAAGGCGATTGACAAGGAAATCAAGGACATCGTGAACGCCTCCGCCGAGTTCGCCAAGGAGAGCCCCGAGCCGGCGCTCGAGGAACTCTGGACCGACATCTATTCCGACGACGTGCCCCAGGGCGACGCGATCGAGGCCTGAGGCAGGAGAGAACACGATATGGCAACGCAAATCCTGATGCCCGCCCTGTCCCCCACCATGGAAGAGGGCACGCTGGCGAAATGGCTGGTCAAGGAAGGCGACACCGTCGCCTCCGGTGACATCCTCGCCGAGATCGAGACCGACAAGGCGACGATGGAGTTCGAAGCGGTCGACGAAGGCATCGTCGGCAAGATCCTGATCGAGGAAGGCACCGAGGGCGTGAAGGTCAACACGCCGATCGCGGTGCTGGTCGAGGAAGGCGAAAGCGTCGACGACGCCGAGGCGCCCGCCGCCAAGGAAGAGGCCAGCGCGCCCGCCGAGGCCAAGGGCGATGCCGCCCCCGGCCCGCAGGAGCCCGCCTCCTCGGTGCCCGCCGCCGCCGCCTCGCCGGACTGGCCGGAAGGCACCGAGATGAAGACCCAGACCGTGCGCGAAGCGCTGCGGGATGCCATGGCCGAAGAGATGCGCTCGGATCCCAACGTCTTCGTCATGGGCGAGGAAGTGGCCGAGTACCAGGGCGCCTACAAGGTCACCCAGGGCCTGCTCGACGAGTTCGGCGGCAAGCGCGTCATCGACACGCCGATCACCGAGCACGGCTTTGCCGGCATCGGTGTGGGCGCGGCCTTCGGCGGCCTCAAGCCGATCGTCGAGTTCATGACCTTCAACTTCGCCATGCAGGCGATCGACCACATCATCAACTCGGCGGCCAAGACGCTCTACATGTCCGGCGGCCAGATGGGCGCACCGATGGTGTTCCGCGGCCCCAATGGCGCCGCCGCCCGCGTCGGCGCACAGCACTCGCAGGATTACGCCGCGTGGTACGCGATGATCCCGGGCCTCAAGGTGGCGATGCCCTACTCGGCGGCCGACGCCAAGGGCCTGCTCAAATCGGCGATCCGCGATCCCAACCCGGTGATCTTCCTCGAGAACGAGATCCTCTACGGCCGCTCCTTCGAGGTTCCGGTGCTGGATGATTTCACCGTGCCCTTCGGCAAGGCGAAGATCTGGCGCGAGGGCTCCGACGTGACCCTCGTCAGCTTCGGCATCGGCATGACCTACGCGCTTGAAGCGGCTGAAAAGCTGGCGGAAGAGGGCATCGAGGCCGAGGTGATCGACCTGCGCACCCTGCGCCCGATCGATTACGGCACGGTCATCGAGTCGGTGAAGAAGACCAACCGCTGCGTCACCATCGAGGAAGGCTTCCCGGTGGGCTCCATCGGCAACCATATCGGCGCCTATGTCATGCAGAACGCGTTCGATTATCTCGACGCGCCGGTGATCAACTGCGCCGGCAAGGACGTGCCGATGCCCTACGCGGCGAACCTCGAGAAGCACGCGCTGATCACCACCGCCGAGGTCATCGAGGCGGTCAAGCAGGTGACCTACCGGTGAGCCCGGTCGAGGTCACCGGGCGCGACGTCGCGCGCGAGGCCTACCGCGTCCGGGTGGACGCGGCGGGTGTCGCGCGGACGGCCTTCGTGCCCGAGTGCCTCATGGAAACGCTGCGCCCGGGCGAGCGCCCGAGCCACCAGCAAGCCTATGAATGGATCGCCGCCCATCGCGGCAAGATCGAGGCCGCGGTGATCGCGCGGGCCGCGGCGCGCCAGCCGCGCCCGCCCTTCGATCTCGTGACCCTCGCCGAGGAGAGCTGACAACATGCCCACCGAAATCCTGATGCCCGCCCTGTCGCCGACCATGGAGGAAGGCACGCTGGCCAAATGGCTGGTCAAGGAAGGCGACACCGTGAATTCCGGCGACATTCTCGCCGAGATCGAAACCGACAAGGCCACGATGGAGTTCGAGGCGGTCGATGAAGGCACCATCGGCAAGATCCTCATCGAGGCCGGCAGCGAGGGCGTGAAGGTCAACACGCCGATCGCCGTGCTGCTCGAAGAGGGCGAGAGCGCCGACGACATCTCCAGCGCGTCCTCCGCCCCTGCCCCGGCCGCCGAGGACAAGGCCCCGGCCAAGGACGAGGCCAAGGCCGCAGCCGCCACCCCGGCCGCTGCCAGCGCCGCCCCTGCCGCGCCGCAGGGCTCGGACGGCAAGCGCATCTTCGCCACCCCGCTGGCGCGCCGTATCGCCGCCGACAAGGGGCTGGATCTGGCGCAGATCAAGGGCTCCGGTCCGCATGGCCGCATCGTCAAGGCCGATGTCGAGAACGCCACCGCGAAGCCGGCCGAGAAGGTTGCGCCCGCAGCCACCGAGGCGCCCGCCGCGAAACCGGCAGCCGCCGGCATGCCCGCCGGCCCCGGTGCCGAGCAGGTCATCAAGATGTACGAGGGCCGCGACTTCGAGGAGGTCAAGCTCGACGGCATGCGCAAGACGGTCGCCGCGCGTCTCACCGAGGCCAAGCAGACCATCCCGCATTTCTACCTGCGCCGCGACATCAAGCTCGACGCGCTGCTCAAGTTCCGCTCGCAGCTCAACAAGCAGCTCGAAGGCCGTGGCGTGAAGCTCTCGGTCAACGATTTCATCATCAAGGCCTGCGCTCTGGCGCTGCAATCGGTGCCCGACGCCAACGCGGTCTGGGCCGGCGACCGGATGCTCAAGCTCAAGCCCTCCGACGTGGCGGTGGCCGTGGCGGTCGATGGCGGCCTGTTCACCCCGGTGCTCAAGGATGCCGAGATGAAATCGCTCTCGGCGCTGTCCTCCGAGATGAAGGACCTCGCCAAGCGCGCCCGCGACCGGAAGCTCGCGCCGCATGAATATGTCGGCGGCAGCTTCGCGATCTCCAACCTCGGCATGTTCGGCATCGACAATTTCGACGCCGTCATCAACCCGCCGCATGGCGCCATCCTGGCGGTCGGCTCCGGCGTCAAGAAGCCCGTCGTCGGCGACGACGGCGAGCTGACGGTCGCCACCGTGATGTCGGTGACGCTGTCGGTCGATCACCGGGTCATCGACGGCGCGCTCGGCGCCGAGCTGCTCAAGGCCATCGTCGAGAACCTCGAGAACCCCATGGTGATGCTCGCCTGATCTGTCGTCAGGACCGCATCATTGAGACGCCCGCCGCCCACCGGCGGGCGTTTCCTTTTTCCCGGATGTATGTTTCCGGCGCATGGCCCCCTTGCAGAGAACCCGGCTTGTGCGGCCCCCCTCGGACTCGTTAGCGTAAGACATGCTGCAATGCGGCAGGCGTCTCCACGCCTGCCGTCCAAGACCCCCGACACACACCCCGACACTCCGGAGCTCATCCATGGTCTATACCGACCGCCAGGCCCGCCTGACGATCCTGTCACTCGCCCTTGGCGCCTTCGCCATCGGGGTGACCGAGTTCGCCGCAATGGGCCTCCTGCCCTATTACGCGCTTGATCTCGGCGTCACCGAGCCCGAGGCCGGCTTCGCGGTGAGCGGCTATGCCATCGGCGTGGTGGTCGGCGCACCTGTGCTGGCCGTGCTGGGCAGCATGCTGCCGCGCAAGCTGCTGCTGGTACTTCTGATGGCAGTTTTCATGCTGACCAACGTGCTGACCGCGCTCGCCACCGGGCTCGACACGCTGGTGATCGCGCGCGTCCTCTCCGGCCTGCCGCACGGCGCATTCCTCGGCATCGGCATGCTCTTTGCTGCCGAGATGATGCCGCCGGGCCGCAAGGCCGCGGGGGTAGCGCAGGTGCTGATGGGACTGACCATCGCCAATGTCATCGGCGTGCCCGCCGCCGGCGCCATCGGGCAGTATTTCGGCTGGCGCTGGTGCTTCGTTCTGGTCGCGGTGATCGCCGCCGGCTCGGCGCTGATGATCGCCCGCGTCGCGCCCCAGCCGCAGGACGGCCCCGCGGCGAGCCCGCTGCGCGAGCTCTCGGCGCTGGCCAACCGTGCCGTCTGGCTGACGCTGGCGGTGGGCGCCGTGGGCTTCGGCGCGGTCTTCGCGGTCTATTCCTACTTCTCCGCCGCGCTGATCTCGGCCACCGACGCCCCCGCCTGGGCGATCCCGCTGGCGCTGTCCTGCTTCGGCATCGGCGCCACCGCCGGCAATTACTACGCCGGACGCCTCGCGGCGTGGTCGCATTTTGGCGGCACCCTGCTGCTGCTGATCGGCATGGTGGTCTGCTCGCTGATCTACGCCGCGGTGATGGGCCAGTGGATCGCGATGATCCTCGTGGTGATGGCGCTCGGCCTGACCGCCGGCCTGGTGATCCCGCTGCAGATGCGCCTGATGGACGTGGCCGGCGAAGGCCAGACCCTCGCCGCCGCGCTCAACCACGCCGCCTTCAACGCCGCCAACGCGCTCGGCCCGTGGCTCGCGGGCATGGCACTGGCGGCGGGCCACGGCTTCAGCGCCACCGGCATCGTCGGCGCGGGGCTCGGGGCGGCCGGTGTCGCGGTGCTGGGGCTCGCCTGGCTCGACGCCCGCCCGCGCCGCGGCGCGGTGGTGCCGGCGGAGTAAGCCTCCGCTCCCAGACATGAAAAGGGCCGGGTTCCTCGCTGGGAACCCGGCCCTTCCTGTTTCGGCTCGGTCTGTTTCGGCTCGGTCTGTTTCGGCTCGGTCTGTTTCGGCTCGGGGCCCGTGCCAGCTCCGCCCTTGTCGGCTCGGCCCGTGTCCCGAGCGGCCCCGGCTCAGCCGCTGCAATTGCAGCCGGTGAGCTTCTGATCCATGTTGCGCGACGGCTGATCGCAGCCGGCGTCTCCGACGATCTTCGCCGGCACCCCGGCCACGGTCTTGCAGGGCGGCACCTCTTCCAGCACCACCGAGCCCGCGGCAATCCGCGAGCCGTTGCCGATGTGAATATTGCCCAGCACTTTCGCGCCCGCGCCGATCAGCACACCGTCGCCGATCTTCGGGTGACGGTCCTCGTCTTCCTTGCCGGTGCCGCCCAGCGTCACCGAGTGCAGGATCGAGACATCGTTGCCGACCTTCGCGGTCTCGCCGATGACGATGGAGTGCGCGTGGTCGATCATGATGCCCTGGCCGATCTCGGCCGCCGGGTGAATGTCGACCCCGAAGAGCTCGGAGGCGCGCATCTGGAAGAAGAATGCCAGATCCTTGCGCCCCTGCCCCCACAGCCAATGCGACACGCGCTGGCTCTGCACCGCCTGGAAGCCCTTGAAATAGAGCAGCGGCTGCAGGAAGCGGTGGCAGGCCGGGTCGCGATCGTGCGTGGCACGGATATCGGCCCGCGCGGCGCGCGCCAGCCACGGGTCGGAGGCATAGGCCTCGTCGCAGATCTCGCGCAGGATCTGCTCCGACATCTCGCCGTTGGCGAGCTTCATCGAGATCCGGAAGGCGAGCGCGCCCTCGATGGTGGCGTGGTGCAGCACCGAGACATGCACCATGCCGCCAAGCAGCGGCTCGTCCGCGACGGCCTGTTCGGCTTCGCGGGTGATGCGGGCCCAGACCGGGTCCAGCTCGGCAATCCTTGCACGGGTTTCGGCCATCGTAACCTCCGTTTGATCCGGCTGTTATAGCAGATAGGCCGAGGCGGCTGAAACGCAAAACCGTGATGGTTTGAATTTCGCCTGCTGATGATTTCGCGAAGCCGGGTCCCTCATCGATGCCGCAGCCGCACCGCCTCGAGCACGAGGATAAGGCAATCGGCATATTCGGGATCGTCGAGCCTGCGCTCCGGCGCGACGGGGCGCGACAGCGCCGCGGCCATCAGCGTGCCATTGCCCCACTCGGCATGGGCGCGCCCGAAATGGCGGCGGTAGCGGTCGGCGGCATCGGCCTGCGCCACGATCTCGCGCGCCAGCCGCCAGCGCGCGCCGCGCCGCACCGCCAGCAAGGCGCAGGCGGCGCAGATGACGTCGCCATGCAGCACCGGCCTCATGCGGAGAGCGGCAACCTTGCGAACGGCCCCGGCCCGTAGCGCGCCGAGACCTGCGCCACCTCGATGGCGAAGAGCCCGGTGAGCCCGTCTTCCGCCGGATCGTAGCTCCACGCGGGCGCACTGACCTGCGCGCTGCGCAGCACCGCCCCGCCCTGCGTCACGCGGACCACGTAGAGTTCCTGCTCCTCGCCCAGCGGCACCTCGGCGAGCTCCCAGTCATCGCCGTCGATGCGGGTGCGCCGAATCCAGCTCAACGCCAGCGTGCCGCCCTGATCCTCGGCCCGCAGATGCACCGGGCTGAAGGGCCGCAGACCGTTTCCGTCAAAGGCATGGGTCTCGTGGACGTAGCTCAGATCGTCATAGCCGCGCCGCGCCGGGCCGATGCGGTAATGCCGCTGCTGCCGCCTCAGCGCCGCGGCCAGCGCGATCTGCTGCGGCACCCCGTCGAGCCGGACAACCCACGAGCCCGCCGGCCAGACCTCGGACATCAGCGCATCGGTGCCGAGCTGGCCGCGCAGCCGGTGGCTCAGGAGCCACGTGCCCTCGCCCGCCATCTGGGCGTCACGGAACTGGAACAGCTCCCAGCCGCCGGGGCTGCCATCGCCGATCGCCATGAGATTGCCGCCGCCAAGCAGCCCCTCGTCGTCGATCGAGGCCAGCTCTCCCGAGAGCATCCGCACCTGCAGCGCCGCGCCCCGGTCGATCCGCCCCGAGGGCGCGCGCGCCAGTGCCGTCTCGGTCACGCCCACGGCGGAGCGCGCTGCGATGATCTCGTTCAGCGCATAATCGGCATCCGAGGCGGAATCGTAGACCGCCACCGAGCCGGGCCAGGGCTCCGCGGTGAGTGCCAGATGCGGCGCATGGGGGATCTCGTCGCCGGTGATCAGCGGCAGGTCGAGAAACAGCGGCAGCACCTGCACCGCCGGCACGAAGCCGCGCAGGATCGCGGCATCGTCAGGGAAGTCGGACGGCAGGTGGACTTCGGGCTCGAAGCGCACTGCCTCGACCATCTGCTGCGCCCCGATCTCGACCCGATCGACCCGTGCGACCACCTCTCCCGCCTCCCCCGGCAGCGAGACGATGTCGCCCGCGCTGACCTCGAGCCGCGACGGCGGCAGCGAGAACCGCAGCGTGTCGCGCGCAACCCGCGCCTCGGCGAGCCAGCGCTCCAGCGTCAGCCGCGCCTCGCGCCGGGTCAGTTCCATCGGCAGCTCGGTCTCGGCCACCGCGTGGGTGCGGTCGTCGGGCAGCACCGTCTCCTCGGCGACCGCGACGTGGTCGCCATCGGCCTCGAGAAAGCGCAGCCGCACCCGTCCCGCCATCTCGGCCTCGGCGGCGCGGATCTGCACCAGATCGCCGTCGAGCTCGCCCGACACGGCCAGCTCCGACAGCGCCAGCGGCTGCACCGGGCGGTCGCGGCGCAGGATGAAGGTGAGCGCCCCGTCGCGCTCCATCGCGTCGAAGCCATGCGCCAGCATCAGCGGCTGCAGTGCACGCCGCGAATCGGCCACCGCGCCGACCACGTAGCCGCGCACCCAGCCATGCAGCGCGCTCACGTCATAGTCCCGCAGCCCCGCCCGCTCGCAGATCTCGGCCACCACCGAGGCCAGCGTGCGCGACGACACTCGGCCATTGATCCAGTGCCCGCGCCGGTAGTTGTCGCCATCCGCCCAGAGCTCCGAGAGCCCCGGAAACCACGGGTAGGGCCGCGCATCCCAGGCCCAGACATAGGCGCGCTCCATGTCGAGCATCGGCGCGCCATATTCCTCCGAGACCGGGTTGTTGGCCGGATCGCTCCAGTAGCCATGCATCGCACGCAGGTACTGGCGCTGGATCAGCTCGTCGCGCAGACCATTGGAATAATGCGGAAGATCGCTCTCGGAGCTCTTCGGATCGAGGAACTTGTTGGGCTGGTTGGTGCCCTTGTCGACCGCGGGGCAGCCAAGCTCGGTGAAGCGGATCGGTTTCGATCCCGGCACCCAGCCGGTGGGATTGGACTGACGCACGCCGCCGATGCGCTCGTGATGGGCATTCTGCCACCAGCCGCGAAGGTCCTTGTAGCGGAACACCCACGGCTCGGAATGCGCACCATCGGTGATCGGCTCCCGGCGCTGCGCGTCGCGGGCCTGCTGCGAGGGGTAATACCAGTCATAGCCTTCGCCGCCTGCCACGTTGGCCATCAGGTAGCCCGGGTCATAGACCGCGCCCCAGTGGGCATCGGCGTGCTCGCTGCCATCGCGCCAATCGGAGAGCGGCATGTAATTGTCGATGCCGATGAAATCGATCTTGTCATCCGACCACAGCGGATCGAGATGGAAATAAACATCGCCCGAGCCGTCCTGCGGGTGATAGCCGAAATATTCTGACCAGTCGGCGGCGTAGCTGAGCTTGACCTCCGGCCCGAGGATCGCCCGGCACTCGGCGGCCAGCGCGCGCAGCGCCGCCACCGCCGGGAAGCCGCCCGCGCCGCGGATCCATGTCAGGCTGCGCATCTCCGAGCCGATGCAGAACGCCTCGACGCCCCCAGCCGCCGCGCAGAGCGCCGCGTGGTGCAGGATGAAGCGGCGATAGCTCCATTCCTCGGGCCCGGCATAGCTCACCGCGCCATCTGAGACGGTGAAATCCGAGGCATGCGCGGTGCCGAAGAATGCCGCCACCTGCGCCTCCGCCGCCGCCGTGCCATCGGGCGAGTCGGGCCGCCCCGGCGCGACATCGAGCGTGATGCGCCCGCGCCATGGCAGTTCGGGCTGGTCCTCGGCGTCGCTCCACGGGTCCGGCAGGCCGTTGCCCGCCATCTGGTCCATCAGGATGAACGGGTAGACCATGACGTCGAGCCCCTGCGTGTCCATGCGTCGGATCGCCTGGATCACCGAGGCATCGCAGGGCGTGCCGCCATAGACCGGGCGGCCCTCGTGCTCGGGCACCGCCTCCGCCATGCCCCGCGTGACGCCGCAGACCTGCCACGGCATGTTTTTCGACTCAAATTGCTTTTGCTCGACCTTCGGGCGGATCTCGCAGGAGCCGCAGCGCAGGTCGCCCCCGAACCAGCTCACCACCAGCGAGACCGCGCCGCAGCCCGGCACCTCCTCTGTCAGATGGTCGAGCGAGACGTTGAAATCCGGCGCCTCGGCGGGGCTGTTGACGTTCGGCAGCCCCGAGCCGTTCTCGCTGTAGCCCATATGCACCGGCTCGGTCGCCAGCGCGTATTCCCCGGTGCCCGGGATCATCGCCACGGCGCGGATGATGTGCGGCACGTCCTCGGGATCGTCCTGCACCGGGCGGGTGACCTCGAAGCTCAACTGCGGCACCCGGTTGCCGTAATTCTCCAGCGCCATGTCCTCGATCACCACGTAGGCGGTGCCGCGATAGGCCGGCACCTGCCCCACGCCCTCCACCGCCTCGATCTTGGGATCGGGCAGCTGGTCCATGCTGCCGGTATAGACCCGCATGTTGAGATCACCGACGGGGATCTCCGCGCCATCCGCCCACACCCGGTTGACGCTGGTGATCTCGCCCTCGCACAGCGCCAGCGCCAGGCTCAGGGAGTAGCTGTAGCTCTTCACGGTCTGGCTCGAAGAGCCGCCCTTGCCGCCGCCGACCTTCTCCTTGTCGACCCGCTCGCGAAACTCGGTGGCCCAGATCACCTGCCCGCCCAGCCGCATCCGGCCATAGGCCTGCGGGATCGCCGCGCCCTCGCCGGCGCCGCTGAGGAAGAAGCGGTCTATGCGCCCGGTCTCGACGCTTTCCGAGCCCTGCCCCAGCAGACGCTGGTCGAGCGCGCGGCCGAGGCTGGCGCCGATGAACCGGCCCACCGCGGTCATCGACAGGCCGAGGATCGAGCCCC
The DNA here is from genome assembly GCF_019801965.1 of Salipiger bermudensis. Lineage (GTDB taxonomy): Bacteria > Pseudomonadota > Alphaproteobacteria > Rhodobacterales > Rhodobacteraceae > Salipiger > Salipiger bermudensis_A. Next base: position 328,112 of record NZ_JAHVIA010000004.1, on the reverse strand, counting down.
CGATGGCGCTGCCGACGGCGGCGCCCACGGCGGAAAAGACGATTGTCGCCATCAGCTTGCTCCTTCCGGGAACGCGAAACGCGCCGCCAGCCGACGGCGCCAGGGCCGGCTCAGCCGGCTTTCGACGACGCCGTGGCCGCTATAGGCATGAACGAAGCTTGCCGCCTCGCCAAGACCGGCCTGGAGGCCGAGATGTTTGGCCACCGAGCCGTCACGCATGCGAAACAGCAGGACATCGCCCTCCGCCTCCTGCTCGAGCGGCTTGCGCGCCATGTGGCGCAGCGCGGCGGCCAGCAGCGCCTCCTCGCCCTGCGGCTCCGACCAGTCGCGGCTATAGGCCGGGACCGCCTCCGGCTCCGCCCCGACGACCTCGCGCCAGACCCCGCGCACCAGGCCAAGGCAATCGCAGCCCGCCCCCTTGAGCGAGGCCTGGTGGCGATAGGGCGTGCCGATCCAACCCCGCGCCGCGCTCACGATCCGCGCGCTCATCGCCGGCTCCCCCCCGCCTTGGCCTTCGCCCGGGTCGGGTGCACCAGCATCCAGTCTTCCTCGGGGATGTCGGGAAAGCCCTGAAAGTTCAGCACATTGTTGAATTTCAGCCGGCAGGTCTCGAAGCGCTTGTCGCAGCCCGCCTCGAGCCGCACCTGATCACCCGCCACCAGCGCCGCGCCCAGCGGCTGCCAAAGCTCGATGCGCCGGCCCTCAGCGCCGGAACGGTCGCGCTTGATCGCCCCCGTCAGCCCCTCCGCGGCGCCGCTCAGCACCACCAGCCGACCGCGCTGGAACCAGCCCTTCTCAAAGCCGCTCAACGCACCGAAGAGCAGCTCGCGATTGGCCTCAACCTGCACGGCCGTGCCCTCGTGAAAATACCCCGGCTCGTCCAGATCGACGCGGCAGGCCGCATCGCCCAGAACCGCCGTACAAGGCCCCTGAAAGACCCGCCCCAAGGGCCGGTTCAGTGCCTCGGTCAGTCCGCGCAGCTCGGCATGGAAGGCCCCACCCGCCCGGCGGATCTCGCCGATCGAGCCGCGGAACAGCATCCGGCGCTGACTCACGTCCCGCCAGTTGACCAGCCAAGCCGCGACCTCGGCCCCGTCAAAGCGCCCGGCCTCGATATCCGCCTCCGACAACGCATCGTCGCGCAGCCCGCCCATGGCCTCGGAATTGTCGACCGAGAGCCCGGTGGCCTGCTGCAACGCCTTGGCGCTGAGCCCGGTATCGGCGCGAAAACTCAGCCCGTCGAACGAGAGATCGCAATCGTGATCGGTGAAACCGAGGCGCAGGCCGTCGGCCCGCGTCACCGCCCAGCAGCGCGCCACGGTGCCCAGGCCCCCGGCGAGATGCGCATGAAGCTCCGCCGCCCCCATCAGACCCGCACCTCGACCACCGGCACGTCGGGTGCCTGCCCGGCCTGGAAACTCGCGACGCTCACGTTGATGCGCTCGGTATCGAACCGCACCGGCACGTCGAACTCGTAGCCGGCGGTGATCTCGACACCCGCCAGCGGCGGATCGGTGAAGGTGATCATCCCCGTGGTCAGATCGAGCGAGAAATGCACCCCCTCGCGCATCTCCACATCCTGCACCGCGGCGATCACCGTGCCCGCCACCGGCTTGCTGATCGGGCGGGCATAGCTGGCGCTGCCCGAGCGGTAGACCTTGACCAACTGGAAGCTGCGCGTCGCCCCGTCGCCCCGCGCAATGACCTGGTCGCCGGGGCTCACCGTCCCCGAGGGTTTGCAGGAGCGGTAATCGGCCCAGTCCTTCCAGCGAAACCCGTAAAGCTGACCGTGCCGCGCCTCGAAGAAGGCCAGAAGCTGCGCGATATCGTCGAGCCCGCGCAGGCCGAGCCCCGCATCATAGCGCCGACGCGAATGCGCCCAGGGGCTGTTGCGCTCCTCGAAGCCGCTGCTCAGCTCGATGACATCGGTGCGCCGCTCCGGCCCGCCCAGCGCGCCAAAGCTCAGGTCGGCGGGAAATCTCACCTCGTGGAAACTCATGCTCTTCTCCTCAGCGGTTGCGCAGGCCCTGCCCCAGCGCGCGGCTCATCTGCGCCGCGATCTGCGACTGGCTGCGGCGAAAGCCCTGCACGTCGGGCGTGGTGATGTTCATCACCACCATCGGCGGCTGCTGCGCGGCGCTGGCGCGCACGCCGAGCTTCCCGTCGGGCCCGCGCGAGAGCGGCATGATCGCCTCCGGCCCCGCCTCGCCCATGAGCCCGGTGCCCCCGCGTATCGGGAAGGCCACCGGCCCGCTCACCACGCCGCCCGAGGCAAAGGGCATCACCTTGCCTTGCGCGAACGCCCCTCCCTGGGCGAAAGGCGAGAGCCCGCCGAAGATCCCCGCCATGCTGCCGGCGATCAGCCCGCCAAGGTGATCCGTCACCGGCCGCACCGCGGCTCGGTAGGCGGCATCCACCATCGAGCGCGCCACCACGCCCAGCGCATCCGAGAGCTTCATGCCGTCGAGGATCACCCCGTCGATGGCGCGCCCCAGCCCCGAGCTCAGCGAGCGTTCGAGCCGCGTCACGCTGCCCCCGGTCGCGGAAAAGGTCTGGTGGATGCGCTTGAGCTCTGCATCGAACCCCGCCGCCATGGCGCTGGCCGAGCCGAGGCTCGCCTCGAGCGTCGCGATCTCGCCGTCGAGATCGTCCATACTGCCGAAATCACTCATTCCTGATCCCCTTTCACCTCGTCCGGAAAGGCCGCCAGCAGCTCTTCGAGCCGCGCCCGTCCCATCGGTCTGGCGGCGCTGTCACCGCCCAGCATCAGCCGCAGCTCCGCCGGGGTCAGCGCCCAGAACTCCGCCGGCCGCAGACCCAGCCCGCGCAACCCCGCGCGCATCAGCGCCGGCCAGTCGAAGCGCTCCATCAGCCCTCGCCGGGCAACATGAAGGCCCGCGCCAGCAGCTCCGCCGCCGCCCGCGCCGCAACCATCGGCCCACCCTCGATCTCGGCCCGGAGCAGATCCCTGGCCTCGCCCTCCCAGCCGCCACCGCGCAACCCGGCGACGATCAGCGCCAGCACGTCGCGGGTGCTGCAGCGCCCCTCCTCGAAGCGCTGCGCGAGCGCCACCAGCGTGTCATCGCCCAACGCCGCCTCGAGCTCGGCCAACGCGCCCAGCGTCAGCCGCATCACCCGGCGCTCGCCGTCGAGCGTCACCGCCACCTCGCCGCGCCACGGGTTGACCATCAGGCCACCGGCACCGGCACGAAGCTCAGCGCCCCCGCCGAGGCCAGCGAGACCTCGTAGGTCGCCTCGCCGTTATGGCTGCCGGCATACTCGATCGCGGTGACCTGGAAGGCCCCCTCGACGGTGCCGAAATCCGGGATCACCACTTGAAACTCCGGCGTGTCGCCGTCGAAGAAGATCTGCCTCGCGCGCTCGTCGGTGGCCTGATCCTTGAACACGCCCGAGCCCGAGATATTGGCCGATTTCACCCCGGCCCCCGCCAGCAGCTCGCGCCAGCCGCCCTGGCTTTCCAGCGTCGTCACGTCGACGCTCTCGGCGTTGAAGCTCACCCGCGTGGCGCGCAGCCCCGCCATGGTCTCGAACTGGCCGTCGCCGGTCAGGTCCACCTTGACCAAAAGGTCCTTGCCGTTCTGGGCACCCATCTGTCTTGCTCCTTGCTGATCGGCGGAAGCCTCCGCCACGTGTCACTGGCCGGGTCCTCCGGCGCCTCAATCATCCTCGACGCGGGCCCGGAAGATCATGTCGATGCGCCTGAGCGCGCCGCTCTCGCGCTGCGCTCTCGCCCGCCGGAAGCGCAGGCTCACCAGCCGCCCGCGAGTCAGCGCCAGCGGCGCATCATCGAGCGCATCGCAGGCCGCCGCCGCCACCTCCTTGGCCGACTGGAACCCGGCCGCGTCGGTGATCACCGCAACCGTCAGGTCGTGCCAGGCGCCGTGGCCATCCACATCGGAGGCATCGCGGACCGTCTCGGCGCCGAGCGTCATGTAGAGGCCGGGCAACGTTCCTGCCGGCGGCGCGTCGTAGATATGCGCCCCCACCAGCGCCGCGAGCGCCGCGTCTCCGGCCAGCCTCTGATAGACCGCGCCCTGCAGGACCGCCGCCATCGCATAGCTCATGCCGAAACCTCCTCGCGCGCTTCGCAGGTGAGGTAGAGCCCGCCGGGCTCGGCCTCTGTCACCGCCACGATGCGGAAAAGCCGCGTCTGCTGGCGAAAGCGCTGGCCCGGCAACGGCCGGTTCGAGGCGCCCTGCGGCGCGCCGCGCACGGTGATGCGGAAGGCCCGCACCGACAGCGCCCCGGCCTCGCCGGTCGCCTCGCGCCCGACCTTGGGGCGGATCTCGGCCCAGAGCGTGCCCATCGCGGCCCAGCTCTCGACCTGTCCTCCGGCGCCATCAGGGCTGACCACCGGCGCCTCGAGCACCAGCCTGCGGTTGAGAAGTGGAATGGTCATGCGCCGAACCCCATCCGCAGCGGGCGGTAACGCGCGATCAGCGAGGTGACGCCAAACGGCATGCAGCCCTGCCCGAGCCCGGTCGCCTCGCGGTATTCGTAGTAATGCGCCGCCAGCAGCAGCACCGCCTGCGCCAGATCCGCCGGCAGATCCTCGAAGGCCACGCCGTACCCGGCGGTAAAGCGGATCTCCGCCGCGGCACCTTCCGAAAGCGTCGGCAGCACCGAGCCCTGCGCGCAGAGCCGCGGCGCCTGTCCGTCCTGCTCGAGCCGGTAGGCACTTTCCTCAACGGCCTCGGCAGCCCCGAAGCGGTCCACGATATCGACCCGCGTCACCGCCGTGACCGGCGCGATCGGAAAGCGCTCTGCCTCCGGGTCGCGCCAGCGGTGTAGGGTCCAGACAAAGCCCCGCGTGATCAGCGCCTTGCCGGTGCGCGCCTCGATCGCCGCCAGTGCCGCGCGCAGGAACGAGCCCAGCACCGCATCCTGCAGGTCGTCCTCGGCAAAGCCGGTGCCGAGCCGCAGGTGCCGCTTCAGCGCGGCGACCGGCAGCGCCGCCTCGGGCAGCTGGGATTCTTCGATCAACATCATCGTTCTTCTCCGCAAACCTCTCCCGACCGCCCGCCCGAGCGGGCGCGCACCGCGTGCATTGCTCGGACGGAGGGAGCAGCTGACAACACACGCTTCCCGGCACGCGCCCCACGCGGGCGACCCGAAGGCCGCCCCCCGTGTCCCGTTTCCGGATCAGGCCGTGGCGCAGCGCAGCAGCTTGATCGCCGCGAAATCGCTGACATCGCCGCCGACCCGCTTGGTGGCGTAGAACAGCACATGCGGCTTGGCGCTGAACGGATCGCGCAGCACCCGCAGATCGGGGCGCTCGGCGATGGTATAACCGGCCGAGAAATCCCCGAAGGCGATGGCATCGGTGCCGCTGCCGATGTCGGGCATGTCCTCGGCGATCAGCACCGGGTAGCCCAGAAGCCGCGCCGGCTCCGCCGCCGCCAGCCCGTCCGACCACAGGTGCCGGCCATCCATGTCCTTGAGCTTGCGCAGCGCGCCGGCGGTCTTCGAGTTCATCACAAAGCTCGCGCGCGCGCGGTACTCGGCCCCCAGCGCGTAGACCAGGTCGATGATCGCGTCGCCATCGCCGATGCCGCCATCCTCGCCGCTCGGCACGTAGCCGAGATTGCCCCAGGTCCAGACCGCGTTGTCGACGGCGGCATGATTGAGGAAGCCGCGCGGCTTGTCGGCCCCGTCGCCCAGCACGAAGGCCGCCGCCTCGGCGCGGGCGAACTTGTCGGCGATGCGCCCCGCGAGCCACATCTCGAGGTCGAAGGCGCTGTCATCGAGCAGCCGCTGGCTCGCCTTCGGCATCGCCGAAAGCTCGTGCAGCTTGATCGCGATGCGGTCGATGGTGGGGGTGCCTGTCTCGCTCGAGGCGGTGGTCTCGTCGGCCCAGCCGGCGCCGGTCTCGCCCTGGTCGATCAGCACGTCGTAGGAGGTCGCCTCCACCGTCACCACCGAGGCAATCGCGCGGATCGAGGCGGTGCTGTCGAGCACCGATTTCACCGTCTCCGAGGTCGACGGATCGACGAGGTAGCCGCCATCGCCCGCGACCCCCGTGGACAGCGCCTTGCCCTCGAGCACGAGCCCGCGCAGCCCGTCATCGTCACCGGTGCGGATATAGGCATCGAAAGCCTCGCGATGCGGGGCACCGATCTCTGCCGTGGTGGCCAGGGCCGGGCGTCCGCGCGGCGTTGGGTGTTTCGCGTCAAGCATGGTCAATCGCTCTTCCTGTTGTTGCATCTTCAGCTCAAGGTCGCCCCGCAAGGCCCTGATATCGCCCACAAGCCCCGCGATGGCGGCGCCGACGCGGGTGGCCGGATGGCCGTCCCCGGCCCGGGAGACGTTCTCGGTGTTGGTCATGGTCTCGATCCCGTTCCTGATCGGCGCGCTCAGCCGCGCGCCAGGTCTTGGCGCGCGCGCTCCAGCGTCTGCGCCAGCTCGTTCATCGCGGCCTCGTCGGGGCTCGTGCCCTTGGCCGCGACCCGTGCGCTGGGCAGCATCGGGAAGGTCACCAGCGAGACCTCCCAGAGCTCCAGCTCGGTCAGGAGCCTGCGCCCCGTGCCGTCCTTCGTGGCGCGCAGGGTGCGGTAGCCGATCGACAGCCCGTCGATCGCCCCCGCTGCGATCAGCGCCGCCGCCTCGCGGCCGCGCTCGACCGTGTCGAGCAGCCGCCCCTTCACATGCAGCCCGCGCCCGTCCTCGCGCACCTCGTCCCAGGTGCCGATGGGCTGGGCCGGATCGTGCTGCCACAGCATCTTCACCGCGCGCCCCTCCGCCGCCATCCGCTTGAGCGAGGCGCCGTAGGCCCCCGCCGCCACCACGTCGCCGCCCTGGTCGCAGGCCCCGAAAAGCGAGGCATAGCCCTCGATCAGTGTGCCTTCGGTGAGCGTCACCCCGGTGTCGAAGCGACAGAACTTGTGCTCCAGATCCATTCCCGTTCCTTTCCCTATTGCCCCCAGCCGGCCCCTCAGGGGGCCGCCGCGATGACGCTCTGAAACGCCTGCGCGAGGATCACCCCCGCGACACCGTAGACCGCGAGCCACATCCGCCGCTCGAGCCGCTCGAGCAGCAGCTCGAGCCGGTCGAGCCGCGCGTTCAGCGCATCGACCTGCACCCGGCTCATCCGCTCATGCGCCTCGAGCTTGAGCGCCGGCGCGCAGGCGAAGGGCTCGTGCTCCAGCCGCCGGTCACTCACCGGCCTCGCCCTTCGGCAGCTCCGGCAGCCCCAGCATCCGGCGCTTCTCTGCGGCGGTGAGGAACGCGGCCCCCGCGACCCGAGCCCATTGCGCATCGCGCTCGGCGGCCAGCGCCGGCACCTGATCGAGATCGGGCATCAGCGCGACCTCCTCGCCGAAATGCGACGCCAGCCAGCGCCCCACCGCCGCCGTCACCCGCGTTGCCAGCGGCAGCACGGTCAGCCGGTAGAAGGCCCGGTGCGCCTCCTGGTAGTTGGCGAATGTTGCCTCGCCGGGGATCCCCAGCAGCATCGGCGGCACCCCGAAGGCCACCGCGATCTCGCGCGCCGCCGCCTCCTTGGTCTTCTGGAATTCCATGTCCGATGGCGAAAACCCCATCGGCTTCCAGTCCAGCCCGCCCTCGAGCAGCATCGGCCGGCCGGCATTGCGCGCCCCCTGGTGCAACAGCTCCATCTCGTCGCGCAGGCGCTGGAACTGGTCCGCCGCCATGCCGCCCTGGCCGTCGCCGCCGGTCCAGACGATGGCCCCCGAGGGCCGCGCGGCATTGTCGAGCAGCGATTTCGACCAGCGGCTGGCGCTGTTGTGCACGTCGACCGCCTGCGCCGCCGCCTGCACCGGAGACAGGCCGTAATGGTCGTCCTGCGGGTGGAAGGCCTTGATATGGCAGATCGGGGAGCCGCTCTCACGCACCTCGAAGCGATGCCGGCGGGCGTCGACCATGTAATCATAGGCCACCGGCCAGCCATCCGGGCCGGGCACCAACCGCATCCGGTCCGAGCGCAGCACGTGCAGCTCCGCAGGCCGCCCCGCCGCCCCCGGCACCGCCTCGACATAGGCGTCCCCCGAAAGCAGCAGGTGCCCATAGAGCGCCTCGAAGAGCTCTGCCTTGCCCTGCGCCGGGTTCGGCGCGGTCACCAGCGTCAGCAGCGGATGCCGGGCAAAGCGCTGCTCCGCGTCCTGCAGCACCAGCGGCAGCGCCGCGGCCGCCTCTGCGATCAGCTTCACCGCCCGGAAGCCCACCGGGTTGCCCGTGAAGCCCGAGCGCGTCAGCGCGCCGCCATCGCGCGGGCTCCACGCCACCCGCCCCGTCCCCGCATAGGCCATCAGCGGCCCGGTGGCCGAGGCCTTGGCTTCGGTCTCCACCGACGCCTCGCGATCCCTGCGCAGAAAATCGAACACCATCGCTCGCCGCTCCTTCACCCGATCCGGTGCGAACCGCCGGGTCCGCATCGCGTTGAGGAAGGACACTATGAACGAGAGGTTAAGCACTTCTGGCGGCTCCGCGCGGGGGCGGCGCAACGGGCCATCACGGGGCAAGGCAGCTATGCGCCCAGCGCACTGGCGCTCATCGATGCCTCCCGATAGTCTCCGCCAACGCGACAGAATGCTGCGCGTGTCCGAATGAAATTGTACGGAAGTTCCGAATGACCATCGAGATGACACAGACCACTCTGCGCCCGCTCCTGGCCGACGATGCCACCACCGTGGCCGAGATCTTCCGCGAGGCCGTGCTCATCGGCACCGCCGCCCACTACACCCAAACCGAGCGCGAGGCCTGGGCCGGTCCCAAGCTCGACCCGGAGCGCTGGCGCGACCGCGTCGGCAGCTCGGTGGGGCTGATGGCCGAGCGCGACGGCGTACCGGTGGGGATCATGACCCTGGTAGCGCCCGGCCATATCGACCTAGCCTTCGTGCGACCCGCCGCCGCCGGTCATGGCGTCGGGGCCGAGCTTCTCGCCGCCCTCACCCAGATCGCCCTCGCCGGCGGCGCGCGCAGCCTCACCACCGATGCCAGCAAGGCCGCCCGGCCGTTCTTCGAGCGCCACGGCTTCTACTTTCTGCGCCAGCAAAGCGTGATCCGCCGCGGCGTGGCGCTGATCAACTACGCCATGCAAAAGCCGCTCTGAGCCTGCCCGGGGCGCGCGCACCCCGGACCGCATGGCGGCTCAGATCACCCGCAGCGCCGGCCGCCGCCAGCCCTGCATCGGCGTCACGATGAGCTCGCTCAGCGCCCAGACCAGCGCGTCGACCCGGTCGGGCGAGCCCTGCCCGGCAAAGCCCGAGACCGTCATCAGCCCCATTTGCTCCTCGAGCGCATCGAGCGCGCCGCAGTGGCTCACCCGTCCCTGCTCGTAGAGCGCCGCCACCGGCTCCGCCCGCGCCGCCTTGCCGCGCGTGGCATGGACCTTGCGCAACGGCACCTGCGGCGCCACCTGCCGCAGCACCGTCTCGACCATCGCGCCGCCCTGGTTGACCTCGGCTACCACCCGGTCGGCCTGCCAGCGCCCGTAGGCCGCCGCCACCGCCTCGGCCCAGCCGGTGGGCGAGCTGCCCTGCACACTGGCATCCTCCAGCACCCAGGCCCGCCAGGCCTGCGGCGGCCCCTCGCAGATCGCGCCCGCCACCACGATGCCGCAGGCATCCGCCGCGCGCCCCTCGCCCGCGGGCGGATCCACCGCCACCACGATGCGGTCGAAGCGCTCGGGCACCTCCGCCCCACGCGCCCGCTCGAGCACCGCCTGAGTCCAGAGCGTCCCATCCACATCCGTGACAAGCACCCCGTCGAGTTCCTGCCGCGCCAGACGGGTGTTGCCGTAGCGCGCCCGCACCTCCTCGAGGAACGAGGCCGCGAGGTTGGCGCGGTTGGCCTCGGTCTTTGCGTGCGTCACAACGGTGCTCTCCAGCTCCAGGAGCTCCTTCAGCACGCCCACGTTGCGCGGCGTCGTGGTGACGCAGACCTGCGGCCGCTCCCCCAGCCGCAGCGCGAATTGCAGCATGTCCCAGGTCTCGCGCGCCTTCTTCCACTTGGCCAGCTCATCGACCCAGGCCGCGTCGAATTGCGGCCCGCGCAGCCCCTCCGGGTCATGCGCAGAAAATACCATCGCCTCGGCCCCGTTGGGCCAGACCAGACAGCGCCGACCGGCCTGCCAATCGGGGCGCCGGTCGGGCGGCGAGCAGGCGAGGATCCCGCTCTCGCCGAACACCATCACCTCGCGCACCTGGTCGAGGGTCTCGCCCACCAGCGCCACCCGCCGGCAGCGCCCCGGCGACAGCGGCAGCGCCCCCTCGACGCAAGCGCGCACCCATTCCGCCCCGGCCCGGGTCTTGCCCGCGCCGCGCCCGCCCATGATCACCCAGGAGCGCCAGTCACCCTCGGGCGGCAACTGGTGCGGCATGGCCCAGAACTCGAAAAGAAAGGGGAGTGCCATGCACTCCCCCTCGCTCAGCTCACTCAGGAAGCTCTCCCGCACCGCAGCAGCGGCGGAGGCGAGCCATGCGGCACCCGATCTCATCGCGCGCGCGTTCGAGATCGAGAGCCCAGTCTCCGGCAAGCCCTTTCTGTTTACGTCTGACATTGGCGATCTGCGCCTCCGTTTCATGCGACGCCCTCATCCAGTAGCGGACATCGCTCATCAGCTTGCCCGCGTCGGTCTTCGAGACCGCCTTCCCGTCTTCGATCTGCGCCTTGAGGCGTCTGATGTCCTCGCCGAGATCCCTGAGGACGTCGGCGATGCGGTCGCGCTCGTCTTCGAGTCGCGACATCTCCTCTTCGAGGTGGACCAGGATCATGCTCGATACCTTTCTTGCCTGTGGGTCTCCGCCCGAGGCCACCGTGCATTTGCAACAAAAAAGCCCCTCGGGGGCCTGTCCCCGGGGGCCGCGCGCGGCTTGTCCAGCATCTGCAGAAGCTACGCCCGAGCGCGCGGTCGGTCAAGTTTCCGCACCGAACGCCGGCCCTCAAGCGCCTGTTAACGCTTGATGATGGCGCCGCGCCCGCGGCGAAGAAAAGGGCGCGGCACCGTGAGGTGCCGCGCCCGCAGGATGAGCCCTCGCGGGCCCACCAATCACACATATAGGATCAGTCGATCCGGGTCAGCAGATCGCCCACCGATGCCTTGGCGTCGCCATAGAACATGCGGGTGTTGTCCTTGTAGAACAGCGGGTTCTCGATGCCCGAGTAGCCGGTGCCCTGGCCGCGCTTCGACACGAAGACCTGCTTCGCCTTCCACACTTCCAGAACCGGCATGCCGGCGATCGGCGAGTTCGGGTCTTCCTGTGCGGCCGGGTTCACGATGTCGTTCGAGCCGATCACGATGACCACGTCGGTCTCCGGGAAGTCCTCGTTGATCTCGTCCATCTCGAGCACGATGTCGTAGGGCACCTTGGCCTCGGCCAGCAGCACGTTCATGTGCCCGGGCAGACGGCCGGCGACAGGGTGGATCGCAAAGCGAACCTCCTTGCCCTTGGCGCGCAGCTTGCGGGTCAGTTCGGCCACGTTCTGCTGCGCCTGCGCCACCGCCATGCCGTAGCCCGGCACGATGATGATGCTGTCGGCCTCGTCCAGCGCGGTCGACACGCCGTCGGCGTCGATCGCCACCTGCTCGCCCTCGATCTCCGCCGCCGGACCGGCGGTGCCGCCGAAGCCGCCAAGGATCACCGAGATGAACGAGCGGTTCATCGCCTTGCACATGATGTAGGACAGGATGGCACCCGAGGAGCCCACCAGCGCACCGACCACGATAAGCAGGTCATTGCCCAGCGAGAAGCCAATCGCCGCCGCGGCCCAGCCCGAGTAGCTGTTGAGCATCGACACGACCACCGGCATGTCGGCGCCGCCGATGCCCATGATCAGGTGATAGCCGATGAACAGCGCGCAGAGCGTCATCAGGAACAGCGGGAAGAAGCCGCCGGTGCCCATGTACCAGAACAGGCAGAGCAGCGAGATCACCGCCGCCGCCGCGTTCAGAAGGTGGCCGCCGGGCAGCTTCTTGGCCGCCGAGCTCACCTTGCCGGCCAGCTTGCCATAGGCGATGACCGAGCCGGTGAAGGTGATGGCGCCGATGAACACGCCGAGGAACAGCTCGACCGAGAGGATGCTGAGCTCGACCGGGGACTTGTGCGCCACCAGCTCCGCGAAGGCGCCATGCGCCTCGGCGGCATTCGGGCCGGTTACGGCCTTCATGGTGAAATGCGCGTTGTAGCCCACGAACACCGCCGCGAGGCCGACGAGGCTGTGCATCGCCGCGACGAGCTGCGGCATCTCGGTCATCTCGACCTTCTTGGCCACGTAGATGCCGATGATGCCACCGGCCGCGATCAGGATGATCGACAGCAGCCACAGGCCCGAGCCGGGCCCGATCAGCGTCGCGAACACCGCCAGCGCCATGCCGACGATGCCGTACCAGACGGCACGTTTCGCGCTCTCCTGCCCCGAGAGGCCGCCGAGCGAGAGGATGAAGAGGACAGCCGCGACCACATAGGCCGCCGTGGTGAATCCGAATTCCATGTCTCTGGCCTCCCCTTACGACTTCTGGAACATGGCGAGCATGCGCCGTGTGACCATGAAACCGCCGAAGATGTTGATGCCGGCCATGAAGACCGAAACGGCGGCGAGGAGGATCACCAGCCACGAACCCGAGCCGATCTGCATCAGCGCGCCGAGGATGATGATCGAGGAGATGGCGTTGGTGACGGCCATCAGCGGGGTGTGCAGCGAGTGGCTGACGTTCCAGATCACCTGGAAGCCGACGAAGACCGACAGCACGAAGACGATGAAGTGCTGCATGAAGCTCGCGGGCGCCACGAGGCCCACCGCCAGCAGCAGCACGCCGCCGATGCCCAGCAGGGTGACCTGCTGCTTGGTCTGCGCCTTGAACGCCGCGACTTCCGCCGCGCGCTTCTCTTCCGGCGTCAGCTCGGGTGCCTTCTCCTTCGGCTTGGCAGCCGCGATCGCCTTGGTCTTCGGCGGCGGCGGCGGCCAGGTCACGTCATGCTTGTGCGCGATGGTCGCGCCGCGGATGACGTCATCCTCCATGTTGTGATTGACCGTGCCGTCCTTCTCGGGCGTCAGGTCGGTCATCATGTGGCGGATGTTGGTGGCGTAGAGGCTCGAGGCCTGCGTCGCCATGCGCGAGGGGAAGTCGGTATAGCCGACGATGGTCACGCCGTTGTCGGTGACGATCTTCTCGTCCTTTACGGTGAGCTTGCAGTTGCCGCCCTTCTCCGCCGCGAGGTCGATGATCACCGAGCCGCGCTTCATCGCCGCGACCATGTCCGGCGTCCAGAGCTCGGGCGCTTCGCGGTTGGGGATCAGCGCGGTGGTGATGACGATGTCCATCTCGGGCGCCAGCTCGCGGAACTTGGCCAGCTGTGCTTCGCGGAATTCCGGCGAAGAAACCGAGGCATAGCCGCCGGAGCTCGAGCCGTCCGCCTGCTCTTCCTCGAAGTCGAGATAGACGAACTCGGCGCCCATCGACTCGACCTGCTCGGCGACTTCCGGACGCACGTCGAAGGCGTAGGTGATGGCGCCCAGCGAGGTCGCGGTGCCGATGGCGGCGAGGCCGGCCACACCGGCGCCGACGATCAGCACCTTGGCGGGCGGCACCTTGCCGGCGGCGGTCACCTGACCGGTGAAGAAGCGGCCGAAATTGTTGCCCGCCTCGATCACCGCGCGGTAGCCCGCGATGTTGGCCATCGAGCTCAGCGCGTCCATCTTCTGGGCGCGGCTGATGCGCGGCACCATGTCCATGGCGATGACGCTGGCGCCCTTGTCGGCCGCCTCTTTCATCAGCGCTTCGTTCTGGGCCGGCCAGAAGAACGAGATCAGGGTCTTGTCGGCGCTCAGGCGGCCGACTTCCTCGTCGGTCGGCGGTTGCACCTTGGCGATGATGTCGGCCTGGGACCAGAGCGCGTCCGGCCCGTCAACGACGGTGACGCCGGCCTCTTCATAGGCGGCGTCGGCAAAGCCTGCCTTCACGCCGGCACCGGTCTCGATGACGCAGTCGTAGCCGAGCTTCTGAAGCTGCAGCGCCGACTCCGGCGTCATCGCAACCCGGTTTTCTCCTGCCGCCAATTCCTTTGGCGTTCCGATCTTCACGTCTTGGATCCCCCTTGGTTCCTGAGGTCTTGTTTTACGTTGCGGCACATGCCGTATGGCCCGGGTCTATCGTGCCGACCCGCGGCTCACAATGTCATCGCGCCGGTTAATCACATTCAACCACGAATTTAAAGCCACCGTCTCGTTTGTTGCGAGTACCTGACGTAACGCGCAACAAACTTTCGCTGCAATCGCATCTCTTCTTTCTCGATGAAGCGCTTTTCCACAACCCAGACAAAGATCGGAACCAGCACAAGCGACAGCACCGCGTCGAGATAGAGGATCATCCCGAGCAGGATCATCACGTCTCCGACGTAGATCGGGTTGCGCGACAGCCGGAAGACACCGCCGGTGACAAGCTGCGCCGCCTCCTCGTGCGGCATGAAGCTGGTCCGGCTGCGGCGCAGCTCCATCAGCGCCAGAGCCGCCAGCAACAGCCCGCCGCCAACCAGCAGCCCTCCGAGCAGATCGGCCCAGACCGGCCCGAAGCTCAGCCCAATAGGGTGGTTGCGCGCCTGCCAATAGGCCACGCACAGGAAAGCCAGCAGCCAGACAGGCGGAATGTCGATCCATTTCCGTATCACGCGAGCCCAGCCCTCTTTGAGAAATACCCGTGCCAAGAGGCGACAAGAGCGACGCCGGGTCAAGAGGCCCCGCGTCGCTCCACCTTTTGCCTATGTCGCGTTGCGCCGGCGCCTTCAGCCTCTGCCGTGGCCGCGCCTGCCGCCTCGCGCGGGCCCGTTGCCGGTCATTCCCATTCCATCTCCTCGAACACCCGTCCCGCGTTCTTGGTGGCCAGTTCCTCGAACGTGTCGAGCTGCGCCCAGTTCGACTGGTCGACATAGAACGCCCCCGCGAGATCACCACCCTCGTCGATATGGGCCCGGATCTTGGCGCGCAGGTCCTTGAGGTAATCCGAGGTGTAGCGCGTCACCTGCGCCATGTTGGTCGGGTGCCCGTGGCCGGGGATCACGTAGGTCGCGCCCAGATCGGTGAACGGCCCGTCGAAGGTCTCGATCCAGCAGCTCGTGCAGGTCTCGGCAAAGATCGGCGGCATGCGCTCGTGGAAGGCGATGTCGCCCGCGATGACGATGCTCCACTGCGGAATCCAGACCTGAACATCACCTGGATCATGCGCCGGCCCGAGATGCAGAACCTCGATGCTCACATCCCCCATCTCGATCGTATAATTGTCGGAAAAAGACAAGTTCGGCACCGAAACCACCGTGCCTTCGGCCTTGTCCTGGTTGTATCTCTGCATGCCCTGCAAGATGAAATCACCATCCGCCTCGACCACTTCGATGGCATCTTCATGCGCCAGGACGTCGATCCCGAGCCCCGCCCAGTAGGCATTGCCAAGCACCGCGTGCCCCTGCCCGTTCTCGTTGATCACCAGCTTCACCGGCTGGTCGGTGACCGCCCTGATCTCCTCGTGCAGCGCCTGCGCCAGCCGCACCGAGGCGCCGCCATTGATCACCACAACGCCGTCGCCGGTCACGATGAAGCTCAGATTGTTGTTGTGGCCCGAATTCTCGTAGGTCGGCGGCGCGGTCGCACCGATGGCGCTCCAGACATGCGGGATGAATTCCACCGGCTTGCTGTAAAGCTCCGACTGCGGATAGAGATCCGCGATATCCTCATGCGCCATTGCCGTCCCGGCCAGCAGCAGCGCTGCCATCGTCGTCCAGACCCGCATGATCTCTCCTCCTCCACATGCACACCACACATTCACATGTGTGCATGAGTTAAACAAGCGGCAATCCCGCACCTTGCCTGCGACGTGAAACCGCGTCAGGGTCGCGCGACCAAGTCGGAGGGGGCAGAATGCTGGAGGGACGACACGCGCTGGTGACCGGCGGCGGCACCGGGATCGGGCTGTCGATCGCGCGTGCGCTGGCCGAGGCCGGCGCCAGCGTGACGATCTGCGGCCGCCGCGCGGACGTGCTCGAGGCCGCAGGCCCGCCGCTGCATTCGCAGGTCATGGACGTGACCTCCGAGGCCTCTGTGCGCGATGGCATCGCCGCCGCCAGCGCCGCCCACGGCCCGGTGCAGATCCTGATCGCCAATGCCGGGCTGGCGCAGCCCGCGCAGTTTCCCGACATCTCGCTCGAGGCGTGGCGCGAGAGCCTCGCCGCCAATCTCGACGGCGCCTTCCTGACCACCCGCGAGGTGCTTCCCGCGATGCTCGAGGCCGGCTGGGGCCGCGTCATCGCGATTGCCTCGATCGCCGGGGTGAAGGGCATGAAGCGCGCCGTGCCCTACGTCGCCGCCAAGCACGGGCTCGTCGGCCTGATGCGCGCCCTCTCCGCAGATCACCTCGCCCAGCCGGTGACCTTCAACGCGCTCTGCCCAGCCTATGTCCAGACCGACATCGTCGAGCAGAACATCGCCCGCGTCATGCAGCGCGAGGGGCTGAGCCGCGACGCGGCCACCGCCCTCGTGCAATCCGCCAACCCCCATGGCCGCCTGATCCCGCCGGAGGACATCGCCCAAGCCGCGCTCTGGCTCTGCGGTCCCGGCTCCGACAGCATCGACGGCCAGGCCATCCAGATTTCCGGAGGAGAATTTTGACCGATTTCGCCTGGACCCGCGACCAGTTCCACATCCCGCTGGGACTGATCTATCTCGACGGCAACTCGTTGGGCCCGCTGCCGAAGGCGACCCCGGCCCGGCTCGAGCGCATGCTTTCCGAGGAATGGGGCGAACACCTGATCGGCGGCTGGAACGCCTGCGGCTGGATGGACATGCCCAAGCGGCTCGGCGACCGGCTGGGCCGACTGATCGGCGCCGCGCCGGGCCAGACCGTGGTCGGCGACACGCTGTCGATCAAGGTCTTCCAGGCCCTCGCCGCGGCGCTGCAGCTGCGCCCCGAGCGCCGGGTGATCCTGTCGGACCGCGGCAATTTCCCCTCCGATCTCTACATGGCCGAGGGGCTCATCCGCCTGCTCGGCGATCGCCACGAGCTGCGCCTCGTCGCCCCGCACGAGCTCGAGGACGCGATCACCGAGGAGGTCGCGGCGCTGCTGGTCACCGAAGTCGATTACCGCACCGGTCGCCGCCACGACGTCGCGGCACTGACCGCAAAGGCGCATGACATGGGCGCGCTGGCGATCTGGGATCTGGCCCATTCCGCCGGCGCCCTGCCGGTCGACGTGGCTGCCGGCAAGGCGGATTTCGCCGTCGGCTGCACCTACAAGTACATCAATGCCGGCCCCGGCGCGCCGGCCTTCATCTATGTCGCCCCGGAACACGCCGAGGAGGCCGACCCGGCGCTCGCCGGCTGGCTCGGCCACGCCTCGCCGTTCGCCTTCGAGCAGGGCTACCGCCCCGGCGAGGGCATCGAGCGCATGCGCGTGGGCACCCCGCCGGTGCTGCAGATGGCGGCGCTCGACGCCGCGCTCGACATCTGGGACAAGGTCGACATGGCCCTGCTGCGCAAGCGCTCGCTGGCGCTGACAGGCATGATGATCGAGGAGGTCGAGACACACTGCCCCGGCCTGCGCCTCGCCACCCCGCGCGATGGCGCCGCCCGCGGCAGCCAGGTCTCGTTCCGCTCCGAGCATGGCTACGCCATCATGCAGGCGCTGATCGATCTCGGCGTGGTCGGCGATTTCCGCGCCCCCGACATCCTGCGCTTCGGCATCACCCCGCTCTATATCGGCGAGGCCGAGATCCACGAGGCGGTCGAGGTGCTGGCCCGCGTGCTGCGCGGCGCGCTCTGGGATCACCCGAAATACCAACGCCGCAAACGCGTCACCTGACCCTCCCCTGCGCGGCCCCCAACGCCGCGCAGCTCCCCGGCCCTCGAGCCCAACCGCCAGCACCGCGCCCCCTGCCTTCCCTACGTCCCAAACACTCACCACGCCTCCATCGCCACCCCGCACACCCCCGGGGCCAGCGCGCCAATCCAGCCCCTTCTCTACGTCGCAAATACTCAAATCCCGCCCGAAACCACCCGCACCGCCCCCGGGCAAAGGCGTCACGCCAGCCAAGCCCGCGGAGACGGCGGCCCGACGGGCCGCAAGTCGACAAAACCTGCGCGCCGCAGGCGCTCCGCATCGCAAGCACCGCAGCGTCACGCCCTGCCTGAATTGACCCGCCGCCCCGGTTCCACGACACTGACCGCAAACGCTCCCGGCAGGAGGAGGCCGCGATGCCCACCACGCTCACCGTCAACGGAACCGCGCATGAGATCGACCTGCCGGCTGAGGTCCCCCTGCTCTGGGTGCTGCGCGACGCGCTGCACCTCACCGGCACCAAGTTCGGCTGCGGCGTCGCCGCCTGCGGCGCCTGCACGGTGCAGATCGACGGCGAGGCGGTGCGCTCGTGCCAGGTGGCGCTCGGCGATGTTTGGGGCGATGTCACCACCATCGAAGGCCTGGGCACGCCCGCGGCGCTCTCGAAGCTGCAGCAGGCCTGGATCGACCACCAGGTGGCGCAATGCGGCTACTGCCAGTCGGGCCAGATCATGCAGGCCGCGGCGCTGCTTGCCGAAACCCCGCAGCCCGACGATGCCGCCATCGACGCCGCCATGGCCGGCAATCTCTGCCGCTGCGGCACCTATCCCCGCATCCGCGCCGCCATCCGCGCCGCCGCCGGCATGGAGGGCTGAACCATGTCGCGTCTTGGCACCATCGCCCGCCGCAGCTTCCTCTTCGGTTCCGTGGCAATCGCCGGCGGCGTGGCGCTCGGCGTCTGGTACCTGCGCAGCCCCGGCACCAACCCGCTGCGCCCGGAGCCCGACGAGACCACCCTCAACCCCTTCGTGCTGATCGACGGCAACGGCGTCACCCTGATCGCGCCCCGCGCCGAGATGGGACAGGGCACCCAGACCACCTGGGCCGCGCTGATCGCCGAGGAGATGGACCTCGCCTGGGATCAGGTCCAGGTGCTGCACGGGCCGCCCGCGCAGGCCTATTACAACAGCGCCCTGATGGCCGAGAACGCCCCCGGCCCCGCCTACGGCAAGAGCGCCTTCCAGCATGCGGTGGGCGAAGCCCTGGGCACGCTCGGCAAGCCGCTCAGGATGCAGGTCACCGGCGGTTCGACCGCGATGAAGGACGGCTTTGAGCGCATGCGTGCCGCCGGCGCCGCCGCCCGCGAGATGCTGAAGGCCGCAGCCGCCGCGCGGCTCGACACCGATCCAGGCCTCCTGACCACGGAAAACGGCGCGGTGATCGGCCCGGACGGCCAGCGCTTTCCCTACACGGAACTGGCCGAGGAGGCGCGCGGCCATGCCCCGCGGGAGGTGCTGTTGCGCGACCCGTCGGAGTGGAACCTGCTCGGCAAACCGCTGCCGCGGCTCGACATGGTCAGGAAAGCCACCGGCACCGCGCAATACAGCATCGATGTCCGCCCGGAGGGGCTGCGCTTCGCCGCGCTCCGCATGTCGCCACGGCGCGCCGGTATGCTGCGCTTCGATGCCGAGGCGGCGG
This sequence comes from Salipiger bermudensis, assembly GCF_019801965.1. Lineage (GTDB taxonomy): Bacteria > Pseudomonadota > Alphaproteobacteria > Rhodobacterales > Rhodobacteraceae > Salipiger > Salipiger bermudensis_A. Next base: position 308,619 of record NZ_JAHVIA010000004.1, on the reverse strand, counting down.
AGCAGATGGCGGGCGTTGAGAAAATCGTCGATCTCGGCGATGGTGTCGCGGTCATCGCCACCAACACCTGGCTGGCGCAGCAGGCGGTCGACGCCATCGAGATCGACTGGGCGCCCGCCCCCTACCCCGAGACCACCGATGCCATCCTGGCCGAGATCGAGGCCGCCTTCGACCGTGCTCCGGACAGCACCCTGCTCGACCGCGGCGACCCCGACAGCCTGCCCGACGGCGCCAGCGAGATCAGCGCCGAGTACCGTGTGCCCTTCCTGGCCCACGCCACGATGGAGCCGCTCAACGCCACCGCGCATGTTACCGCCGAGGGGCTGAAGATCTGGTCCGGCAACCAGCTGCCGACCTTCACCCGCAGCGCCTGCGCCGATGCGGCGGGACTGCCCGAGCGAAGGGTCACCGTTCACACCACGCTGATGGGCGGCGGCTTCGGCCGTCGCGGAGAGCTGGATTTCTCCGTTCTCGCCACCCGCGTTGCCGCGGCCCTGCCCGGCACGCCGGTGATGACCACCTGGTCGCGCGAGGAAGACATGCGGCGTGATTTCTACCGCCCCGCCGCCATCGCCCGCATGCGTGGTGCGGTGAAGGATGGCGAGGCCGTACTCTTCGATGCCGCCGTCGCCGCCCCCTCCACCGCCCGGCAGGCGCTCGAGCGCTGGATGGGATTCGCCCCGCCGGGGCCGGACAAGGTCCATGTGGAAGGGCTCTGGAACCAGCCCTACGCCATCCCCAACGCCCGCGCCCGAGGCCATATCGCGCCCGAACTGAAGGTCCCGGTGGGGTTCTGGCGCTCGGTCGGCAACAGCTATAACGGCTTCTTCCACGAGAGCTTCCTCGACGAGATGGCCCACGCCGCCGGGGCCGATCCGCTGGCGTTCCGCATTGCGCTGGCAGACAGGGCCTGGCGCCCGGCCGCCCGCGTGCTCGAGGCGGTGCGCGAGATGTCGGGCTGGCCCGAGAAGCCCGAGGGCACCGGGCGCGGCGTCGCCATGTGCTTCAGCTTCGGCACGCCGGTGGCCTGCGTCATCGAGGTGGCCGAGAGCGACGGCGGCATCCGCATACCACGCGCCTGGATGGCGGCGGATGTCGGCGTGGCGCTCGATCCCGGCATCCTCGACCAGCAGCTCGTCGGCGGGCTGGTCTACGGGCTCTCGGCGGCGATAATGGGCGAGATCACCTTCGCCGACGGCATGGCCGAGCAGGAAAACTTCTACGATTACGATGCCTTGCGCCTGCCGCAGATGCCAGAGGTCGAGACCCGCATCCTCGAGACCCAGCGCTGGATCAGCGGCATCGGAGAGCCCGGCACCCCGCCCGCCGCGCCGGCGCTGGCCAATGCGCTTTTCGACCTCACCGGCACGCGCCACAGGACGCTGCCGCTGAACCGCGCGGTGTCTTTCGCGGCCTGATCCGGCCTCCAGAGGCATCCCTCGCCCGGCCACGGCCAGATGCCCATAAGGCAGCGCCATGCCGGCCCGTCGCGGCACGGGAAGAGCTGTGGCAAGCTTATGATATATCTAAAATAAAGAAAATCACGCCACATTTCCGACACATTTGGCGCCAAGTACGGGGATCACCCCTGTCTGTGCGTTGGGGGAAAGGTCAGGCCCGCGTTGAGACGGGCGGTCAAAAAGTACGAGTGGGGCAGCAATCATGGCGACGTATACGGTCGATTTCTATCTATTCGACCCAACCGGCACCATTCCGACCACGAACGGCCAGAGCTTCGTCTGGAACGGCCCCGCCACGCGCGAGGGCACCGCTGTCATCACCGACAACGAGGCCGGCATCGAGGGCCAGACCCTCGACGACAACGCCGGGGGCGGCGAGACCGCGACCGCCGACGTCACCACCACCTCCGGCACCTCCACCGGCAGCGCGGTCGAGGCCGAAGACGTCTGGACCCTGCGCGACACGGTCACCGGCGAGACCTTCGAGGTCGTGCTCTTCTCGACCGACAGCGGCGCGGCGGCAGGCAGCTATACCCTGTCGGAGCAACCGCTTGTCGCGGGGCGCAGCTATGAGGTCGTGGCCTACGAGAGCGATTCCAACGCCGCCATCGGCGACGCCGCATTCACCTATGCCGAGTATCAGGACGGGGTGATCGACGGCACCGGCGGCAATGATCGCATCGACCTCGCCTATTCCGATCCGCAGGGAGAGCAGGTCGATGGCAGCGCGCTCGGACACGATGACAGCATCGCCGCGGGCGATGGCGCCGATACCGCCTATGGCGGCATGGGCAGCGACAGCATCGACGGCGGCAGCGGCAATGACGTGATCTACGGCGATTACGGCGACAGCGCTCCGGTCGAGACCATGGCCTGGACCGATATCGGCGGCAACGACACCGATGTCTCGGCAGGCTTCACCCAGACCACCGGCGACATCGACGTCACCTTCTCCTTCGTCAGCGACGGCGACAACGCCCCGACCTTCGAGATCGACACCGATTTCACCCAGTACCGGGCCCCGGGCGAGACTTTCTCGACCACCCACGCCCTGCTGCTGTCCGGCGCCGGCGACGGCGCCACCTCGACGACCACGATCGATTTCACCGCCGCAGCCGGCTCGGCTGCGGAGGACGCGGTTCAGAACCTCGCCTTCCGCATCAACGACATCGACTGGATCGACGCCAACCACCTCGATATCGTCACCGTCAACGCCTACGACGCCAACGGCAACCCGGTCACGGTGACGCTCACGCCCTCGGGTGGCGACACCGTCTCTGGCAACACCATCACCGCCAACCAGGTGACCGAAGATGCCGCCGATGCCGGCGGCTCGGTGCTGGTCGAGATCGCCGGACCGGTCTCCTCGGTCGAGATCATCTATTCCAACGCGCTCTCGGGCACGCAGGGCATCTGGGTCACCGACCTGCAATACTCGGCCATCCCCGACGGCACCAACAACGACAGCCTCTCCGGCGGCCTCGGCGACGATGCGCTCTACGGCGAGGCTGGCGACGACACGCTCGACGGCGGCGATGGCAACGACACGCTCGACGGCGGCGACGGCAATGACAGCCTGATCGGCGGCGACGGCGACGACCTGTTCTACGGCGGCACCGGCTCCGACACCTTCGAAGGCGGCGCGGGTGCCGACACCTTCGATGGCGGCTGGGGCCTCGACTACATCAGCTATGCCAACTCCGGCTCGGCGGTCTCGGTCAATCTCGGCAGCGGCACCTTCTCGGGCGGCGACGCCGAGGGCGACGTGAGCTGGGGCCGGATCGACGGCATCATCGGCTCGGATTACGACGACACCCTCACCGGCTATGACGGCCACGGCATGGATGCCGATGGCAGCTACTGGACCAACGTCATCCTCGGCGGTGCCGGCGACGACACCATCTCGGGTCTGACCGGGCGCGACTGGCTCGACGGCGGCGCCGACAATGACAGCATCGACGGCGGCGGTGATCAGGACACGATCTTCGGCGGCGCGGGTGACGATTTCATTGCCGGCGGCACGGGGGCCGACAACGTCTATGGCGACGGCGGTAACGACACCATCGAGGTCTCGCATGGCGACACCGTCGATGGCGGCGATGGCGACGACCTGTTCCGCCTCGTCGATCTCGGCGAGACCCCAGGCGGCACGATCTATATCGAGGGCCAGACCACCGGCCAGAGCGGCGGCGACCGCCTGGATCTCAACCAGCTCGTCGACCGCACCACGCTCAACATCACCGACAACACCGGCGGCGAACTCACCGGTACGGCGCAGATGTTCGACGGCACCACTGTCAGCTTCTCAAACATCGACAGCATCATCTGCTTCACCCCCGGCACCCTGATCCGCACCGCCACCGGCCTGCGCCCGGTTGAGACGCTGCGCCCCGGCGATCTGCTGATCACCCGCGACGCAGGCCCCCGGCCGCTGCGCTGGGTCGGCTCGCGCGAGGTCGTTGCCACCGGCAGCCTCGCCCCGGTGCGCGTGCCGGGAGGCCCCCGCCCGCTGCTGGTCTCACCGCAGCACCGGATGCTTCTGAGCGACTATCGTGCCGAGCTGCTCTTCGGCGAGCGCGAGGTCTTCGTCAGCGCCACGCACCTGGCCGAGTACGGCGCCGCCGAGACCATTGCCGGCGGCACCGTCACCTACATCCACCTGCTGCTGGATTGTCACCACGTGATCGAGGCCGAGGGGCTCGCCACCGAGAGCTTCCATCTTGGATCCACCGGGCTCGAGACGCTCTCCGAGGCCGGCCGCGCCAGCCTGTTCGCGGCCCTGCCCGACCTGCGCGCCGATCCCGACCGCTTCGGCCCCACCGCGCGCCGCTGTCTGCGCCGCCACGAGGTGCGCTCGCTGCTCGAATGGCGCGACGGGCTCAAGCTGATCGCCGCCTGAGCCGCACCGCGCTCAGCGCTGCTCGGCCGCTGTCGCGGCCCAGCCGTCCACCACCTCGGCAAGCCGGCCCCAGTCGGTGTATTCCCGGTCCGCCTTGGGATCGACCTTCTGGCCATGCTGCGACGCGATCCAGCGCATCGCCCACGACTTGAAGAAATCATACTCCCCGAAGCGGAACGCGCCCGCCACCTGCTCGATTCGCCCCGGCCGCCAGCCGAACTCCGCCACGGTCTTGTCGGCGATCTCCCGCAGCTCCTGCCATTCCTCGGCATCCTGCCCCGCCGCCGCCAGCGAGACCTGCAGGTAGAGCACCGGCATCCGCGCCAGCGCAGCCGCGTGGTCCTGCGCGAAGGCGATCAGCTCCGACTGCAGCAGCCCGATATGCACCGAGCCCGCCAGCACCGCGGCGTCGAACCGCGCGGGCTCCAGCCCCTCGGCATCGCCGACGTTGAGCAGCTCGACACTGTGTCCCGCCGCCACCAGCCTGTCACTGGCAAAGCGGCAGATCCTGCGGGTCTGGCCCTCGGTGGTCGCGTAAGCAATCAGTATGCGCATGGTTCGGCTCCTCTCCCCGGTTCCGGGGCAAGCCTAGCAGCGCGCGACGCGGCCCGCCTTGCTCTGGCGCAAGCGGCGCCAGCCGGTGCGGATCAGGCCGAGATGCGCTGCGGCGCGCGGCGCGTGGCGGCGAAGTCGCGCACCGCGTTGCCGAAGGCCTCGAAGAGCGGTCGCGAGACCGGATCGTTGGCCGCGTCCCATTCCGGGTGCCACTGCACCGACAGGGTGAAGCCCGCCGCGCCCTTGACGTGGATCGCCTCGGGCGTGCCGTCGGGGGCGAAGCCCTCGATCTCGATGCGGCTGCCGGGGCGCTTGATGCCCTGCCCGTGCAGCGTGTTGGTCATCACCTCGGTGCTGCCGAAGAGCTTGTGGAAGCGGCCGCCCTCGGCCAGCGTCACCTTGTGGCGCAGCGCAAACTTCTCTTCCAGCGAGCCGTCCGGCGGCATGCGGTGGTTCATCCGCCCCGGCAGGTCGCGGATCTCGGGGTAGAGCGTGCCGCCCATCGCCACGTTGACCTCCTGGAAGCCGCGGCAGATGCCGAGGAAGGGCTGTCCGCGCTCGACGCATTGGCGCACGAGCGGCAGCACGATGGCGTCGCGCGCGCGGTCGAAGGCGCCATGCGCCTCGGTGGCCTCCTCGCCGTATTCCTCGGGATGCACGTTGGGCCGCCCGCCGGTGAGCAGGAAGCCGTCGCAGACCTCCATCAGCTCCTCGACCGAGACGAAGCGCGGGTCGGCGGCGATCAGCAGCGGCAGACAGCCCGAGACGCAGGAGACCGCCTCGGTGTTCATCTCCCCGCCCGCATGGGCCGGGTAGTGATCGTTCAGAAGGTGCTGGTTGCCGATGATGCCGACGACGGGGCGGGCCATGAAAACCTCTTTCTCGCTGCTGCTGCACCGCAACATAGTGCAGCAGCAGGGCTTACGAAAGGTGGCTCAGACCTCGGCGACCAGTCCGGCGGCCTCGACGCCCGCTTTCGCGGCAGTCGCATCGTTGTCGGAGCTGTCGCCGGTGACGCCCAGCGCGCCCATGACGCGGCCCTTGGAATCCTTGACCAATACGCCGCCCGGCACCGGGATCATCTGGCCGCCGAAGGCGCCGTTGGCGGCGGCGATGAAATAGGCCTGTGCCTCAGCGCGCGCCATCTGTGCACTGCCCGGCATGCCCAGCATCACGGCACCATAGGCCTTGCCCTGGGCGATCTGGAACCGCCCCGGGCTGGCGCCGTCCTGGCGCTCGAAGGCAATGACATGCCCGCCCGCGTCCAGCACCACGGCCGAGAGCGGGTTCAGCCCCATCTCCTTGCCCGTCTCGAAGGTCTTGCGGATCATCACCCGCGCCCGGCTCAGTGAAATTGCAGCCATCGATACTCTCCTCTGCGTCCCTGCATCTTCTCTGGTTCAAAAATACCTCGGGGTGAATGCCGCGCGCCCCGCGCGGCAGAGGGGCAGCGCCCCTCCCCCTCGTCCGCCGCCCTCGCGGACCGGCAGCCCTTGCTCACTCAAAACCACCGGCCCGCAGGGCCGGCGCTTTTCTTGCCCAACCTCTCTTGCCCGACCACCGGCCCGCAGGGCCGGCGCGCACCTCTCATCTCTCGGCCGGCGGCCCGCAGGGCCGCCGGCCGGGCCCCCCCGGCCGGGCGCCGCGGGCAAAGCCCGCGGCGCAATCCCTCGTCGCGCTCAGCCGGCCGCCTTCAGTTCGAGCCGGCGGCGGTGCAGAACCGGCTCGGTATAACCCGAAGGCTGCACCCGCCCCTCGAAGACCAGGTCGCAGGCGGCCTTGAAGGCCGGCCCGTCATAGCCCGGCGCCATCGGCCGGTAGGCCGCGTCGCCGGCATTCTGCCGGTCCACCACCTCGGCCATGCGCTTCATCACCGCCATGACCTCCGCCTCCGAGACCACGCCGTGATACAGCCAGTTGGCCAGGTGCTGCGAGGAGATCCGGCAGGTCGCGCGGTCTTCCATCAGCCCCACGTCGTGAATATCCGGCACCTTCGAGCAACCGACGCCCTGGTCGACCCAGCGCACCACGTAGCCCAGGATGCCCTGCGCGTTGTTCTCGATCTCCTCGCGGATCTCCGCGTCCGACCAGTTGGCACCCTCGGCCACCGGGATGCTCAGCAGGTCCTCGAGCGTGCCGCGCGGGCCCCCTGCGGCGATCTCCGCCTGACGCGCCAGCACGTCGACCGCGTGGTAATGCAGCGCGTGCAGCGTCGCGGCGGTGGGCGACGGCACCCAGGCGCAGTTGGCCCCCGCCTTCGGGTGGCCGATCTTGGCCTTCAGCATGTCCGCCATCAGATCCGGCATGGCCCACATGCCCTTGCCGATCTGCGCCTTGCCGCGCAGTCCGCAGGCGAGGCCGATATCGACGTTGCGATCCTCGTAGGAGGCGATCCAGGCGGTGCCCTTCATGTCGCCCTTGCGGATCATCGGGCCGGCTTCCATCACGCTGTGCATCTCGTCGCCGGTGCGGTCGAGGAAGCCGGTGTTGATGAAGGCCACGCGGTGCTTCGCGGCGCGGATGCATTCCTTGAGGTTGACGCTGGTGCGGCGTTCTTCGTCCATGATGCCGAGCTTCACGGTGTATTGCGGCAGGCCAAGCGCCGCTTCCACGAAGCTGAAGATCTCGTCCGCGAAGGCGACCTCCTCCGGCCCGTGCATCTTCGGCTTCACCACGTAGACCGAGCCCTTGACCGAGTTGCGCGGCCCTTCACTCTTCGACAGGTCATGCTTGGCGATCAGCGTGGTCACCATCGCGTCCATCAGCCCTTCGAAGATCTCCGAGCCGTCCTCCAGCAGGATCGCCGGGTTGGTCATCAGGTGGCCGACATTGCGCACCAGCATCATCGAACGCCCCTTGAGCACCAGCTCCGAGCCATCCGGCGCGCTGTAGACGCGGTCGCCATGCAGCTTCCGCGTGACCTGCTTGCCGCCCTTCTCGAATGTGTCGACCAGGTCGCCCTTCATCAGGCCGAGCCAGTTGCCATAGGCCAGCGCCTTCTCCTCGGCGTCGACGCAGGCGACCGAATCCTCGCAGTCCATGATCGCCGAGACCGCCGCCTCCATCAGCACATCCGCGAGCCCCGCCGCATCGGTCTTGCCGATGAAGTGGTCCCGGTCGATGACCAGCTCCACGTGCAGGCCGTTGTTGCGCAGCAGGATCGCCTCCGGCGCCTCCGCCGCGCCGCGGTAGCCGGCAAACTGCGCCGGGCTCAGCAGCGGCTTGCCCGAGACGCGCAGCGTCCCGCCCTCGACGGTATAGGCATCGGCACCGGCATGGCTGCCGCCATTGACCGGGAAGGTGGCGTCGAGGAAGGCCTTCGCCGCCTTGACCACCTCGCCGGCACGCGCCATGTCGAAGCCGCCCTTGCCCGGCAGCGAGCCCAGCGCGTCGGTGCCGTAATAGGCATCGTAGAGCGAGCCCCAGCGGGCATTGGCGGCGTTCAGCGCGTAGCGTGCATTGGTGATCGGCACCACGAGCTGCGGCCCGGGCACCGAGGCGAATTCCGGGTCGGTGTTCTGCGTCTCGATCTCGAAAGCGCCGCCCTCCGGCACGAGATAGCCGATCTCCTCGAGGAAGGCGCGGTAGGCCTGCACGTCATGCGCCTGGCCCTTGCGCGCCTTGTGCCAGTCGTCGAGCTGCGTCTGCAGGCGGTCGCGTTTCTCGAGCAGCGCCGCGTTGCGCGGGCCGAACCCATGCGCCAGCTCCGAGAGCTTCTCCCAGAACGTCTCCGCCGCCACGCCGCTGCCCGGCAGCGCCTTCTTTTCGAGGAAATCGAACAGAACACGGTCGATCTGAAGACCGTTGCGGGTGATGCGGTCGCTCATGGCAAGCCTCCTGGCAGGATTCGGGCAGTGGTAAGTTTCCCGACGTGTAGGAGAGTTTCCGATCGGAAACAAGTGCGGTCAGTTTATTTGACCAATTTAGGCACGCAGGGACACACCCCTTGCGCGGGGTGTGCCTGTTTCAGCCTGGAATGAGCCTGGACTCAGGCGGCGTCGCGATCCGCCTGCTGCCGCGCCCAGAGCTGGGCATAGCGCCCGCCGCGCGCCAGAAGCGCCTCGTGGGTGCCCTCCTCGACGACCTCGCCCTTCTCCAGGACGACGATGCGGTCGGCATCGGCGATCGTCGAGAGACGGTGCGCGATGGTGATCACCGTGCGGCCCTCGCCCGCGCGCTTCAGCGCGGTCTGGATCTCGGCTTCGGTCTCTGTGTCGAGCGCCGAGGTGGCCTCGTCGAGCAGCAGGATCGGCGGGTTCTTCAGCAGCGTGCGCGCGATGCCCACCCGCTGCTTCTCTCCGCCCGAGAGCTTCAGCCCGCGCTCGCCCACCTGGGTGTCGTAGCCCTCGGGCAGGCTCTGGATGAAATCGTGGATCTGCGCCGATTTCGCCGCCGCCACGATCTCGTCCTCGGTGGCGCCGTCACGGCCATAGGCGATGTTGTAGCGGATGGTGTCGTTGAACAGCACCGTGTCCTGCGGCACCACGCCGATGGCGCCGTGCAGGCTGTCCTGCGTGACGTCGCGCAGATCCTGACCGTCGATGCGGATCGCCCCGCCACCGACATCGTAGAACCGGAACAGCAGACGCCCGATGGTCGACTTTCCCGACCCAGAGGGCCCGACCAGCGCCACGTTCTGCCCCGCGCCCACCTCGAGCGAGACGCCCTTGAGGATCGGGCGCTCGGGATCGTAGCCGAAGCGCACCTCCTCGAAGCGCACCACGCCGCCCGCCACCGCGATGGCCGGCGCGCCGGGCCTGTCGGTGACATCACGCGGACTGTCGAGCAGGTCGAACATCTCGCCCATGTCGACGAGGCTCTGGCGGATCTCGCGATAGACCGTGCCGAGGAAGTTCAGCGGCATGGTGATCTGGATCATGTAGGCGTTGACCATCACGAAATCACCCACCGTCAGGGCGCCGTTCTCCACGCCAAGCGCCGCCATCACCATGACGATCACGAGCCCGGTGGTGATCAGGAAGGACTGGCCGAAATTGAGGAAGGCCAGCGAGGTCGCGGTCTTCACCGCCGCCGCCTCGTAGCCCTTCATGGCGGCGTCATAGCGCGCCGCCTCGCGCGCCTCGGCGCCGAAATACTTCACCGTCTCGAAGTTCAGCAGGCTGTCGATGGCCTTCTGGTTGGCGTCGGTGTCCTGCTGGTTCATCGTCCGGCGCAGCCGCACCCGCCACTCGGTGACCTTGAAGGTGAACCAGACATAGAGCGCGATGGTGACCACCACGACGGCGAGATACCAGACGTCGAAGAGGAAGAAGAGCACCCCCGCCACCAGCGTCAGCTCGATGATCAGCGGCCCGACGCTGAACAGCATGAAGCGCAGCAGGAACTCGACCCCCTTGACCCCGCGCTCGATGATCCGCGACAGCCCGCCGGTCTTGCGGCTGATGTGGTAGCGCAGCGACAGGCGGTGGATATGGGTGAAGGTCTCGAGCGCCAGCTGGCGCAGCGCGCGCTGGCCGACGCGGGCGAAGACACCGTCGCGGGCCTGCTGGAAGCCCACGGTCATCAGCCGCGCCAGCCCGTAGGCGATGGTCAGCCCGACCGCGCCCAGCATCAGGTCGGGGACCTCGCCCGAGAGGCTGTCGACGGCGCGCTTGTAGAGGATCGGCGTGCCCACGGCGATCAGCTTGGCGAGCAGCAGCAAGCCCAGCGCGATCACCACCCGGCGCTTCACCCAAGCCTGCCCCTCGGGCCAGAGATAGGGCCAGACGCGGCGAATGGTGCGCAGGCCCGAGCGACGTTCCTCGCGGGCGATCTCGGCGGTGGTCTCAGGCGGCATGGCAGGTCCGTGGTGGCGAGCTGTCCCGCCTGCCTTACCTTGCCGCGCCGCGGAGAACCAGACCACCCCCGGCCTCGGCGCGGGCCGGTCCAGCGTTGCAGGGGCGCTGCCCCTCTTGGCGCTACGCGCCAATTCACCCCGAGGTATTTGAAAACCAGAGAAGACAGGAGCGCCGCACCCCTGTCTTCTCTTCGTCAAAAATACTCCCGCCGGAGGCGTCCGGGCTCACCGCCCCGCGCCTTGGCCGGGCGAGCGGCGCAGGCTCACTCCGGAAGGTCGAAGATCTGGCCGGGATAGATCAGGTCCGGGTTGCGGATCTGGTCGCGGTTGGCCTCGAAGACCTTCACATAGGCGAGCCCCTCGCCGTAGCGGTCGCGGGCCAGCGCCCAGAGCGTGTGACCGGGCTGCACGGTGACCGCGGTAAGCGCGGCCTCGCCGGCATCCGCATCATCCGCGGCGGCGGCGAGCTTCGCCGGCTCCTCGCGCAGGAACGGGCTCTCGGCGCGGGCGGTGACGGCGCCGGCCTCGGAGAGTTGGTCGACGCGCAACGTGTAGGTGCCGCCCGCGACCTCGGGCAGATCGACCTGCCAGCGGCCGGATTCCGGCACTTCGGCGCTCGCGACGGCGCGGTTGTCGAGATAGATCCGCAGGCCGGCGGCACTGCTGCCGCGTCCCGACAGGGTCACCCCGCCCGTCTCGTCATAGGTGATGGCGTCGATGGCGACCTGCCCCTCGGGCAGCGCCTCGCCGCCCTGCAGAACCTCGACCCCGGCCTCGGTGGAGAGCAGGACGGCGGGAGCCGTCTCGGGCTCCGCGGCGGCAAGCGCGGCGGTCGCATCGGCTGCGGGAACGGGAACGGGAGCGGCGTCCGTCTCAGAGGCGGTGGCGCTCGCAACGCTGCCGGCCTCGGCGGCATCGCCGGCAGCCGGCGGTTCCGGCGTCTCGGAGGGCGGCGGCGGCGCGAGGATGACCTCTTCGCTCGAGGCGATCTCCTGCCCGTCGAGCTTCATGCTCAGACGCAGCACCCGCGGGTCGGCGGAGGGCGGCAGGTCGAGGAACATGGCAAACCGGCCCGAAGAATCGGCCGAGGCCACAGGCTGCGCCTCGCCATCGAGCAGCACCGAGACCTGCGCACCGGGCGCGGCGCTGCCGGCCACCAGCGTCTGCCCGCCGGGATCGGCGCGGACCAGGTCGAAACGCGGCGGCGCGGGCTCTGCCGGTGCCTCGGCGGGCGCGTCGGCGACCGCCTCGTCCGGGGTTGCGGCGCTTTCCGCGGGCTCGGCGGGAGCGGCCAAGGCATCCGGCGCCTCGGGTGCTGCCGGCGCCGAAGAGGCCAGCGCGGGCGCGGCGCCGTCCTCGCTGGTCTCCTCGACCGACGCGGTCTCGACCGGCGCGACGAGACTGAGCGGCCCAGTCTCCGGCCCGATCAGTCCGGCCAGATAAAGCAGTGCCGCCAGCGCCACCGCGCCCAGAATCCCCCAGCCAAGAGCCTTTGTCATCGTCGTGCTATCCATGTCCCCAAGTGACGCTGCAGCGCAGCGCTGTTGAGATGGTATAACAATCCCGTTATCAGGGGTCAAAACCGCAATTTTTTCCGAGTCTCAGCATGATCCACAAATCCGTCTGCGTCTACTGCGGCTCGCGCCCGGGACGCGCCGCCTCCTATACCGACGCCGCCGAGCAAATGGGCCGGGCGCTGGCCGCCGAGAACTGGCGGCTGGTCTACGGGGCCGGAGATGTCGGGCTGATGGGGGTCGTGGCGCGCGCGGCGCAGGCCAGCGGCGGCGAGACCTTCGGGGTGATCCCCACGCACCTGCTGCAGCGCGAGGTCGGCAAGACCGATCTCACCCGCTTCATCATCACCGAGACGATGCACGAGCGCAAGAAGGTCATGGTGATGAACGCCGATGCCATCGTGATGATGCCGGGCGGTGCCGGCAGTCTCGATGAGTTCTTCGAGGTGCTGACATGGCGCCAGCTCGGGCTGCACGACAAGCCCATCGTGCTGCTCGATGCCGATGGCTTCTGGGGTCCGCTCAAGTCGCTGCTGCATCACGTGGTCGACGAGGGCTTCGCCGACCATTCCTTGCTCGATTTCGTGCAAAGCGCCGAGACCGCCGACGGCGTGATGGAGATCCTGCGCCGCGCCTTGAGCTGAGCGCGAAGCGACACCGCCCTCCCGACGCGACACCGAGCGGCCCGCGGGCGGATCGTCGGCGGTCTGTCGCGCCTCACATGGCAATGGGCTCGGGGCGCGCCAGATGCGCGCCCCCTGCCCGGCCTCAGTCGGTCCGGCGCAGGGTGCTGCCGATCAGCTCTTCCGAGAACGGCACCGGCAGCGGATCGCGGCCCAGGCGGGCGCGGTAGACCGGCAGGCTTTCGGAGACCCGCATGACGTAGTTGCGGGTCTCGTTGAACGGAATCATCTCGATCCAGTCGACCACGTCGATCTCGCCCTTCCGCGGATCGCCGAACTGCTCCATCCAGCGGATCGGCCGCCCCGGCCCGGCATTGTAGCCCGCCGACATCATCACCACGTTGCCGTCGAAGCGATCCGAGAGCCGGGCGAGATAGGTCGAGCCGAGCCGTGCGTTGTAGGCCGGGTCGGAGGTCAGCCCGTCATGGGAATAGGCGATGTCGAGCCAACCGGATACCTCCCGCGCGGTGCCCGGCATCAGCTGCATCAGCCCGCGCGCCCCGGCATGGGAGACCACCGCCGGGTCGAACTCCGACTCGCGCCGCGCGATGGCGAGCACCATCTCCTTGGGCACCGGGAACTCGGTCGCGACCAGATCGGGATGCAGCGCGTAATACGGCCCCGGCAGCTCGACGCCGAAGCGCGCGGCGCGCTTGCCGACCATGACCTGCACATGCGGCCGGCCCATCTCGGCGAGCATGTCGCCTAGCTGGCCGATCTGCTGCCGGTCGAGCCCTTCCGCCAGGTGGGTGAGGAAGCGCTCGCCCAGCGTCAGCTCGCCCGACGCCAGCAGCAGGATCGCCGCCTTGTAGACGCTGCTCTCGGTGAAGGCGGCGCTGTTCCAGTCGGGGAATTCCTCGGTGCCGGCCAGTGCCGGGTTCGGAGCCACGCCCGCCTTCTCGGCAGCCAGGAGCCCGTAGAACGAGGTCTGCCAGCGGGCGCCCTGCTCGTAAGCGGTCTGCGCCGCCTCGGCGTTGCCCAGCGCCTCCTGCGCGCGGCCGGTCCAGTAGCCGGCACGGCCGAGCGAGATCGGCGTGTCGACCGCGCCGCCGTGGCCCTGGAAATGCGCCAGCGCGCGCTGCGGGTTGTCGAGGAAGCGCAGCGAGAGATAGCCCGCGAGCCACTCGAGCGCGGCAAAGTCCGAGCCTTCCGAGAGATGGTGCGTCGAGGCGACCTGGTAGGCCGTGCGATACTCGCCTTTCAGCATCAGCGAATGCGCAAGATCGTCGCGCCGTCCGGCCCAGGCCCACGGCTCGCCCAGCGTCTCGGCGCTCTTCGAATGCTCGAGCAGCAGCGCGATGGCATCATCGGTGCGGCCCTTGCGGACGCGCCAGAGGAAACGCTCATAGGCGAGGCCGGGGTGATCGCGCAGCGCCGCGGGCACCTTCTCGATCAGCCCGTCGACGCCGGGAGCCATGTCGCGCAGGGCGATTCGGGCCTCGGCCAGCGCGCGCCAGTCCTCGCTCACCAGCGGCAGGATGGCACGGGCGTTGGATTCCCAGCCCTGCCAGAGCGCCATGTCGAGCCGGGCCTCGTGGTGGGCTTTCAGCAGCTCGCCCCATTGCGACAGGAAGCTCGAGCGCTCCTCGGAGGACAGCGCCAGCGTGCGCCACGCCAGCACGACCTCGGCCTCCGCCGCGCCGCGCTCGCCCTCGGCCATGTAGCTGCGCGCCAGCGCCAGCGCGCCGGCGCCGGTCTGCGGGCGGTAGCCGTCGAAGAAGGCGCGGATGACGGCGTTGTCGCCGGATTCAGAGATCGCGATCTCGCTCTTCTCGCGCAGGTAGGGCATGCCCGGCCAGTCGGGGTTGCGCTCGATGAATGCCATGATCTGCGCGGGGTCGCCGCGGCTGGCGCGCAGGTAGTGCCAGAGGATCACGTCGAGCGCCGGCTGGCCGTCGCCGCGCGAATCGATCAGCGCCGCGGCCCAGTTGCCCTCGCGCATGGCCTGCATGGCTTCAGCCAGCGGACGGTCGGCCCTTGCGGCAGTGGGAAGAGCGGCCGGGATGCCCAGCGTAAGCGAGAGGAGGATGGCCCAGAGGCGCGACATGAGCTTGCAATTTCCGATCTGAAAAGGAATAGACGCGCTCCAGAGGATATCGCGCGCCATGTGGGCTTCAATTCACATTCCCTTCAGGCTGGCGAAGATCCACGGAGAGAACGTTAACACACAAGAGGAGCGTGTCATGTTGAAAGGTTCTATGCCTGCCCTGGTCACGCCGTTTAAAGACGGCGCAGTGGACTTCGACACGCTCAAACGGCTGGTCGAGTGGCATATCGAGCAGGGCAGCCACGGGCTCGTGCCCGTCGGCACCACCGGCGAGAGCCCGACCCTGACCCACAAGGAACACGAGGCGGTGATCGAATGCGTCGTCACCGCGGTGGCGGGGCGCATTCCGGTGGTCGCCGGGGCCGGCTCCAACAACACCGACGAGGCGATCCGCTTCGTGCAGTTCGCCGAGAAGGTCGGTGCCGATGCCGCGCTCGTGGTCACGCCCTATTACAACAAGCCGACCCAGGCCGGGCTGATCGCGCATTTCACCGCGCTGCACGACTGCGCCAATATCCCGATCGTGATCTACAACATCCCCGGCCGCTCGGCGGTGGACATGACGCCCGCCACCATGGGCGAGCTGGCCAAGCTGCCGCGCATCATCGGCGTAAAGGATGCCACCGGCGATCTGGCGCGGGTCTGCGCCCAGCGCATCACCTGCGGGCCCGACTTCCTGCAGATCTCCGGCGAGGACGCCACCGCGCATGGCTTCAACGCCCAGGGCGGCGTCGGCTGCATCTCGGTGACGGCGAATGCCGCCCCGGCGCTGTGCTCGCAGCTGCAGGAGGCGACGCTGGCCGGCGATTACGGCAAGGCGCTCACCATCCAGGACCGGCTGATGCCGCTGCACCAGGCGATCTTCGCCGAGCCCGGCCTCTGCGGCGCGAAATACGCCATGTCGCGCCTCGGGCTCTGCGATGAAGAGATGCGCCTGCCGCTGCTGCCGGTGACCGAGCCGGTGCGCGCCCGCATCGACGATGCGCTGCGCCATGCCGGCCTGCTGAACTGAGCCGGCATGTTGCCGCGCACGCGGCCGCAAAGATAGGAAACGGCCGGGCATGTCCCGGCCGTTTGCATTTCAAGACCTTGCCATCACAAGGAATCCTGCGCAGCCTGCCGGAAACTCTGGAGAGGAGCGCCCATGCGGTTCCTGGCAGTCCTGTTCGCCTTTCTCGCCCCCGCCGGTGCGGTCAGCGCGGGCGACGATGAAGAGCGCGCCCTGCGCATGCTGCTGTCGCGCGGCGGCGAAGAGGTCGCGATGGCCCCGGCCTTTCTCGACAGCGTGCCGCCCGAGACCCTCGCGCAGGTTCTCGACGGGCTGAGCAGCGCCATCGGCCCGGTCGCCCGGATCGACGGCAAGGGGCGCGACTACGTGGTGCAGTCTGACACCCACCGGCTGCCCGCCCGCATCGCCTTCGACGCCGAGGGCCGGGTCTCGACGCTCTGGTTCGGCGCGCCGGAGCCGCGCGTCACCGATCTCGCCAGCGCCGAGGCGCTGCTGAACGAGCTCGGGGAAGACGTCGCCTGGCTCGCCACACGCGACGGCACGGTGATCTCAGAGCAACGTGCGGCCGAGCCGCTCGCCGTGGGCTCGGCCTTCAAGATCGGCGTGCTGGCGGCGTTGGTCGAGGAAATCGAGGCCGGGCGCCGCGACTGGACCGATGTGGTGCGGCTGGAAGAGCGCCACCGCTCGCTGCCCTCGGGGCGGATGCAGGACTTCCCCGACGATTCGCCGGTAACGCTGCACAGCGCCGCTCTCGCGATGATCGCCGAGAGCGACAACACCGCCTCCGACCTGCTGATCGACCTGCTGGGCCACGCGCCCGTGGCCGCACAGCTCGGGATCGCCCCGGAAGAGCTGCTGACCACCCGCGAATTCTTCGCCCTCAAGGCCGATGCCGACCGCCGCGCCGACTGGCTCGCCGCCGCCCCCGCAGGCAAACCCGCCATCGCCGCCAGCGCCGCCGAGACCCTGCCCGCCATCGAGGCGGTCATGGGCCCGCACGATGCGGGGCTCGAATGGTATCTCCCGCTCGACCGGCTCTGCGCTCTGGGCAGCCCGCTGGCCGCGCTACCGATGATGCAGGTCAATCCCGGCCCCGTCGTCGCGCAATCGGGCCTCTGGCAGAGCATCTCCTACAAGGGCGGCTCCGAGACCGGCGTGCTCAACTTCACCGCCTGGCTCACCGACACCGAAGGCCGGCAGCATTGCGTGGCGCTGACCGTCAACGATCCCGGCGCGATCCCCGAGACCACCGCGATCGCCGCCTTTGGCGCCTTCCTGCGCAGCCTGCACGGGCAGTCCTGAGCCGTGGCTTTCCATCCGGGCCCGCACAGGCTAGATCGGGGCGCGCAGGCAAGACCGGGGAAGACAGCATGAAGACAGTGGCCTGGGTAGCGTTGATTACCCTCGTTCTCGACCAGCTCAGCAAGTGGCTGGTGGTGCATGTGATGTCGCTCGACAGCCGGCTCGCAATCGACGTGCTGCCGCCGTTCCTGAATTTCCGCATGGCATGGAACTACGGCATCAATTTCGGTCTGCTCAACGGCGGCACCGAGGCCACAAAGTGGATCCTGATCTCGGTGGCGCTGGGCATCGTGCTCTTCGTGCTGGTCTGGCTGCGCCGCGACCCGCCGGGCCGGCTCGGACTGGTCTCGGGCGGGCTGCTGATCGGCGGCGCGCTGGGCAACGTGATCGACCGCCTGCTCTACGGCGCGGTGGCGGATTTTCTCAACATGTCATGCTGCGGCATCGACAACCCCTTCGCCTTCAACGTCGCCGACATCGCGATCTTCGCCGGGGCGCTCGGGCTGGTCTTCGCGCCCGGCGGCGGCAAGAAGGCCGGGAAAAACGGCTCGTGACGACGCGGGCTCGATACGTTAAAGCAGACACAGGCAAGAACCGGAGAATGGCAATGAAGCTGTCGCAGGTCATGATCGTGATGGGGCTGATGGGTCTCGCCGGCTGTTCGTCGGGCGAGCGGGACATCCGCCTGCACTACCTCAAGACCAACAGTGGCACGCCAGAGGAATTCGCCATCGTCCCGAACAAGCCGCTCGAGACGCCCCCGGCGATGAACGCCCTGCCGGTGCCCACCCCCGGCAGCGCCAACCGCACCGACCAGAATCCCAAGGCCGATGCCGTCGCCGCGCTGGGCGGCAACCCGGCGCGCCTCAACGAGGGCGGCAGCCCCGCTGGCAATGGTGCGCTGCTGCAGCGCGCGGGCCGCTACGGCACCGACCCCAACATCCGCGCCGAACTGGCCGTCGCCGATCTCGAGTACCGCAAGCGCAAGTCGCGCTTCAGCTGGAAGGTCGTGCCGCAAGACGAGTATTACGACGCCTATCGCGAGCAGTGGCTCAACAGCTACGACGCGCTCGAAGCCTATCGCCGCGCCGGCATCGAGACGCCTTCCGCCCCGCCGGAAGGCTGGAACGACTGAGCCAGGCCGGGTTTCCCTCCGGCGCCCGAGACCTGCCACCGCAGCGCAGGCGCCTCCCGGTCCGACCCTAGGCGCCCCCGACGCCAGCCCGAGATCGACCCTGCGGACCACCGCTTTCAGTCCGCCGGGTCGGACGATCCCTCTCAACATGTCGCCAGCCCACCGTAGAGCGCTCGCCGAGCGCCCACCCGGTCTCTTCCCATCCCGCCGAGCCATCACGAATCCGCAAGGCCGGCTTGAATAGCCGACAACTCCGCGTAGTTTCTTCTGACCTAGGGATCAGACCGGGATACTGCCGATGAAGAGACTTGCCGCGGCCCTCACGCTCGCCGCCGTCACGCTGACCACGCCGCCGGCGCTGGCCGAGGAGACCTCGAACCAGGTCACCGACTTCACCCTCGACAACGGCATGGAGGTCGTGGTCATCGAGGATCACCGCGCTCCGGTCGTCGTGCACATGGTCTGGTACCGCGCCGGCTCCGCCGACGAGACCGCCGGCACCTCCGGCGTCGCGCATTTCCTCGAGCACCTGCTGTTCAAAGGCACCGAGACGATGGAACCCGGCGAATTCTCCAAGGTCGTGGCGCAGAACGGCGGCACCGACAACGCCTTCACCTCCTTCGACCAGACCGCCTATTTCCAGCGCATCGCCTCCGATCGGCTCGGCCTGATGATGCAGATGGAGGCCGACCGCATGGTCAATCTCCAGCTCGACGAGCAGGACATCCTGACCGAGCGCGATGTCATCATTGAGGAGCGCAACATGCGGGTCGAAAACGATCCCTCCGCGCTCATGCGTGAGCAGATGGGCGCCGCGCTCTATCAGAACCACCGCTACGGCGTGCCGATCATCGGCTGGCGCCACGAGATGGAGGCGCTCGACCTCGAGGCCGCCACCAGCTTCTACGAGCGCCACTACGCTCCCAACAACGCCATCCTGATCGTCGCCGGTGATATCACCCCCGAAGAGGTGCGCGCGCTGGCCGAAGAGCATTACGGCCCCATTGCCGCCAATCCCGAGGTCGGCGCCCCGCGCCTGCGCCCGCAGGAGCCGCCGCAACTGGCCGAGCGCCGGGTGGTCTACCGCGACCCGCGCGTCGCCCAGCCCTACCTGTTGCGCCGCTACCTCGCCCCCGAGCGCGATCCCGGCGACCAGCGCACAGCCGCCGCGCTCACCCTGCTCGACCAAGTGCTTGGCAGCGGCCAGACCTCGGTGCTGAACCGCGAGTTGCAATTCGACAGCCAGGTCGCGCTCCACACCGCGAGCTATTACGACGGCACCTCCTATGACGAGTCGAGCTTCACACTGGTCGTGGTGCCCGTCGCCGATGTTAGCCTCGAGGAAGCCGAAGCGGCGCTCGACGCGGCCCTGCACCGCTTCCTCGAGGAGGGCGTCGATGCCGACCAGCTCGCCCGCATCAAGTTCCAGCTCAACGCCGACCTGGTCTACCAGCAGGACAGCACCCAGTCGCTGGCGCGGCGCTACGGCAACGCGCTGACCTCGGGGCTGACCATCGAGGACGTGCAGGACTGGCCCGAGCTGCTGCAATCGATCACCGCCGAAGAGATCGTCGAGGCCGCCGCCCGGGTCTTCGACCGCAAGCAATCGGTCACCGGCTACCTGATGGCTGAAGAGACGGCCGACGCCCCCCAGCATGAGGTCTCGCAATGAAACCGCTTCTCGCCGCCGTCTTCAGCCTGTTCTTCGCCGCCCCCGCGCTGGCGGCCACCGACATCCAGACCGTCGAGACCCCGATGGGTTTCACCGCCTGGCTGGTCGAGGAGCCCTCGATCCCCTTCACCTCGCTCGAGATCCGCTTCCGGGGCGGCACGTCGCTCGACGCCCCCGACAAGCGCGGCGCCACCAACCTGATGGTGGGCCTGCTCGAGGAGGGCGCCGGCGATCTCGATGCCCGCGGCTTCGCCGAGGCCCGTGATGGGCTCGCCGCCAGCTTCCGCTACGATTCCGGCCCCGATTCGATCTCGGTCTCGGCGCGCTTCCTGACCGAGAACCGCGACGAGGCGGCGGCCCTCCTGCGCGAAAGCCTGGTCAACCCGCGCTTCGATGAAGATGCCATCGAGCGTGTCCGCGCCCAGGTGCTCTCCGGCATCCGCAGCGATGCCCGGGATCCCGACGCCATCGCCAATGCCCGCTTCGACGCGATGGTGTTCGGCGATCACCCCTACGGCTCACGGCCGGAAGGCACCGAGGAGAGCGTCACCGCCCTGACCCGCGACGACCTGGTCGCCGCCCACCAGGCCGGCATGACCCGCGACAAGGTCTACATCGCCGCCGCCGGAGACATCTCCGCCGAGGCGCTCGCCACGCTGATCGACGAGCTGCTGGGCGACCTGCCCGCCACCGGCGCCCCCCTGCCCGCCGACATCGCTGCCGAGACCACCGCCGGGGTCACCGTGGTGCCGTTCGAGACGCCGCAATCCGTGGCGATGTTCGGCCATGCCGGCATCGCCCGCGACGACCCGGATTTCTTCCCGGCCTACGTCCTCAACCAGATCCTCGGCGGCGGCGGCTTCGAGGCGCGACTGATGACCGAGGTGCGCGAGAAGCGTGGTCTGACCTATGGGGTGTACTCCTACCTCGTGCCGATGGACCACTCGGCGCTCTACCTGGGCCGCGTCGCCTCCGCCAATGACCGCATCGGCGAGGCGATCTCGGTGATCCGCGACGAGTGGCGCAAGATGGCCGAAGAAGGCGTGACAGAGGCCGAGCTCGAGCAGGCCAAGACCTACCTCACCGGCGCCTACCCGCTGCGCTTCGACGGCAACGGCCCGATCGCGCGCATCCTCGTGGGCATGCAGATGGACGGGCTCACCCCGGACTACGTCACCACCCGCAACGCCGAGATCGAGGCGGTCAGCCGCGACGACATCGCCCGCGTCGCCGCCCGGCTGCTGCAGCCCGAGGCGCTGCGCTTCGTGGTGGTCGGCCAGCCCGAGGGCCTCGAAGACAGCCCCGGCCAATAGCCGGTGCGCGCCCGTCCCGGCGCCCCCCTTGCGCTTCTCTTCGTCAAAAATACTCCGGGGTGAATTGGCCCAACGGGCCAAGAGGGGCAGCGCCCCTCCCCCAAACCCAACCGCGCCAAACAGAACGGCCGGCCCCTTCAAGGGACCGGCCGTTTTGCTTGTCGCGAGGAAAGCCCGCAAGGGCTTGAGGAGCGCTCCCGCCCCGACCGGCCTCAGTGACGGAAGTGGCGCATGCCGGTGAACACCATCGCCAGACCGGCCTCGTCGGCCGCCGCGATGACCTCGGCGTCGCGCATCGAGCCGCCCGGCTGGATCACCGTGGTGGCACCCGCCGCGGCGGCCTCGAGCAGGCCGTCGGCAAACGGGAAGAACGCGTCGGAGGCCACAGCCGACCCCTTGGCCAGCGTCTCCGGCAGGCCCAGCGCCTCGGCCATGCGCTCGGATTTCTTCGCTGCGATCAGCGCCGAATCGAGCCGGCTCATCTGGCCCGCGCCGACGCCCACCGTAGCGCCATCCTTGACGTAGACGATGGCGTTCGACTTGACATGCTTGGCCACCTTCCAGGCAAAGAGCAGATCCTCGAGCTCGGCCTCGGAGGGCTGCCGCTTGGTCACCACCTTCAGGTCCTCGAGCCCGATCCGCCCGACATCCTTGTCCTGAACCAGGAAGCCGCCGGCCACCTGGCGGTAGGTCAGGCCCGGCGCGCCGGGGTTGGCGACGCCCTCGGTGGTCAGCAGGCGCAGGTTCTTCTTCCTGGCGAAGATCTCCTTGGCCGCGTCATCGGCGCCCGGCGCGATCACCACCTCGGTGAAGATCTCGGCGATCGCCTCGGCGGTCTCCGCGTCGAGCTTCATGTTGAGCGCCACGATGCCTCCGAAGGCCGAGGTGCGGTCGCAGTCGAAGGCCTTCTGGTAGGCTTCCTTGAGCGTCGCGCCCTTGGCCACGCCGCAGGGGTTGGCGTGCTTGATGATGGCGCAGGCCGGACCGTCGGCGGGCAGGAATTCCGAGACCAGCTCGAAGGCGGCGTCGGTGTCGTTGATGTTGTTGTAGCTCAGCTCCTTGCCCTGGTGCTGCACCGCGTTGGCGACGCCCGGACGGTCCGAGCCATCGCGGTAGAAGGCCGCCTGCTGGTGCGGGTTCTCGCCGTAGCGCAGGGTCTGGGCCAGCTCGCCGGCGAAGGCGCGGCGGCGCGGTGCCGCCTCTTCCAGCGCGCCGGCCATCCAGCTTGAGACCGCGGCGTCATAGGCGCCGGTGCGGGCATAGGCGGTGAGCGCCAGTTTCTGGCGGAAGGCGTAGGAGGTGGCGCCGCCATTGGCGTCGAGCTCGGCCAGCAGCGGCTCGTAATCGGCGATGTCGGTGACCACGTTGACGAAGGCGTGGTTCTTGGCCGCAGCACGGATCATCGCCGGGCCGCCGATGTCGATGTTCTCGATGCAGGTGTCGTAATCCGCGCCCTTCGCGACGGTGGCCTCGAACGGGTAGAGATTGACCACCAGCAGGTCGATCTCGGGGATCGCGTGGCCCTGCATCGCCTCGACATGGGCGGCGTCGTCGCGCAGCGCCAGCAGGCCGCCGTGGATGCGCGGGTGCAGGGTCTTGACCCGACCGTCCATCATCTCGGGAAACTCGGTGACCTCGGCCACGTCCTTGACCGCGATGCCTTCGTCGCGCAGCGCCTTGGCGGAGCCGCCGGTGGAGAGGATCTCGATTCCGCGCTCGGAGAGGGCACGGCCAAGATCGATGAGGCCGGTCTTGTCGGAGACGGAAATCAGCGCGCGGGCGACTTTGTGCAGGTCAGGCATACGGATCGGGTTCCCAGATGGTTCAATGCGTCGGCTCCGCCTCGTCCATGACCACGTCGCGCAGGGCGATCGCGGTGTCCTGCGTCTTGGCCAGGGACCAGCGGATGCGCGTCGCATACTCCATCGCGCGCCCGGATAAAACGATCTGTTTGGTCGCGCGGGGCCGCAAACGGCCTTTTTCGAGGTAAACCGACGGCTCCAGCGTCAACCGGGGCCCGGGATCGTGGCGAAACACCCAGACCTCGCCCGAGCGCAGCGCCAGCGACACCGCGGTGCCGCCCATGTCGAGCGCCGCATCGACCTCCGGGTGCAGGTGGAAACGCAGCTGCCACGGCAGCCCGCTCAGGGTCGCGGCATCGAGCCGGCGGTCGAAGAGGCGCTTGTCGGCATCGTCGAGGGTGATCAGCATGTCCTCGCCCGCCAGGCCGCGCCCGTCGAGGCTCAGCTCGAGGATGCGCGCATGGGTCAGGCCGTGGGTCCGGCGGTAGCCGTCATGGCCCCCCTCGAAGCGCAGTCCGTCCTCGACATGGCCGATCTCCACCGGAACGTGACGCGGCCCGTCTTCGAGCAGCTCGCGCGGCCCGTCCCCGGCCCGCCCCGGCGTCGCCAGCCGGCCGCTGGAATAGCCGTCGAGGCACAGCGTCGAATGCGACGGCGTCGCCCGGCCGGCGCGACGCCAGTCGGCACCGAAGCCGGCGCCCGAGCCGCAGCTCACCACCACCGGACGCCGGCCCGAGGTGAGCTCGAAGGCCAGGGTCGAGGCATGGGCATCGAAGGAGGCGGCGCCGCTCGGTGGCGGTGCCGCGTCGACGATCAGGCTGCTGCGCCCGGCCGAGAGCCGCGCATAGCCCATCGCCAGCCCCTCGGCCTGGCGCCGCTTGACGCCCGAGGCCGCAAGCGCCTGGTCGAGCCGCCCGTCGAGCCCGCGACCGCCTCCCTGGAACCGGGCCAACCCGCCATCGGCATGGCGCAGCGCCCGCAACGTCGGCGCGATGCGCGCGATGGCGGCGAGATGCGCCTCCTCGGCGTGCTGGTCCTCGTCCTCGAGCGCCGCGCGCGCCCAGGTCAGCAGGGTGAAGACCTCGAGCAGCTCCTCGGGATTGCGGGTCGGGATGCCGCCCCGCGCATCGACCTGGCCGGCGCATTCGACGCCAAGCGCCCGGCGCGCGGTCTCGGCATGTCCGCCCATGCCCTCGAAGGAGAGCCCGGCATAGAGCAGCCCGGTCAGCGCCTCGAACCGCGCCAGCCCCGGCGGCGCGCTCTGCCAGCGCCGCGCCAGGAAGATGGTCTGCGCCGCCAGCGCCCGGTAGAGCGCCGCGGCCTGATCGGCCTCGGCGCCGCGCAGCAGGAACAGCGCATGATGGATGCTGCGGATCAGACGCCGCCCGGCCGCTTCCGGCGTCCAGCCCTCACCGGTGCCGCGGCCGTAGCGCTCGATCCAACCCCAGACCCAGTCGCGCGCGAGCAGCCGGGCCCGGGCGTCGCCCACCGCCGCGAGGTCGTCGAGCCAGCGGAAGCCGTGGATCTCCTCCTCCCAGGCCGGATCGGGCGGGGCGATGTCCCAGATCATCGTGCCCTGAGCTTCGACGAGATGGCCGGCGAACATCAGGTTGCCGGCACAGAGTTGGCGGCCGCGCGCGAAGCTGCCGGTGCTGCGGGGTTCGGGCTGCGAGACCAGGGCCGAACCCGGACGGGCGCGCGCCGCGAGACGCGCGTGCAGACGGTTCAGGAACCGCGTCACCGCGGTGGACCAGTTGCCCCTGTTCGACATGCCCTCTCGTGCCTCGTGCCCGATCTGTGCCGGCTCTTCGTTGCCAAAGGTGTAGCGAAGCGCGGGGCGCGAGTCACCTTGCAATGCGGCGCTCAGCCCGGTTTGCGCAGCACTGCCATGTAGAAGCCATCCATGCCGCCGCGCTCTGCCCAGAAATCGGGCCGCAGCCGCAGGCCGCCCTCCTGCGAGCGCCAGCCGTCCTCGAGCCCTTCGGCCTCCGGGCGCAGCACCTCGAGCCCGGGATGGCGCGCCAGCGCCTCCTCGACCTGGCATTCGCCCTCGTCGGGGATCAGAGAGCAGGTGCAGAACACCAGCCGCCCGCCGGGAGCCAGCAGGCCGATGGCATGGTCGATCATCGCCGCCTGCAGCCCGATCAGCTCGGAGATGCCCTCGCCCTGCTTGGCCTGCGGCAGGTCCGGGTGGCGGCGGATGGTGCCGGTGGCCGAGCATGGCGCGTCGAGCAGGATGGCATCGTAGCGGCCCGCGTGCTCCAACGCATCGCCGGTGACGGTCCGGGCGTCGAGCCCGGTGCGGGCAAGGTTCTCGCGCACCCGGCCCATGCGGGCCTCCGAGAGATCCAGCGCGGTGACCTTCGCCCCGGCCGCCGCCAATTGCATGGTTTTGCCGCCCGGAGCGGCGCACATGTCGAGGACACTCAGACCCGTCACGTCGCCCAGCAGCCGCGCCGGCAGCGCCGCCGCGGCGTCCTGCACCCACCATTCGCCGGTGTCGTAGCCCGGCAGCGCCGAGACCTGTCCGGCGCTGGCGAGCCGCACCGAGCCGGTGGGCAGCAGCGTGCCGCCGAGTGCCGCCGCCAGCGCCCCCGCATCGCCTTTCGCGCTGAGATCGAGCGGCGCGCCGGCGAGATGCGCTGCCTCCATCGCCGACACCGCCTTGTTGCCCCAGGCCGCCGCCAGCGGCTCGCGCAGCCAGCGTGGCAGGCGCGGCACCCGCAGGGTGGGCCATTTCGCCGGCGCTTCTTCGGTGAGCTTGCGCAGCACCGCGTTGACCAGCCCCTTCATGGTCTGGGTCTTGCGGTCGCCGGCGACGATCTGGACGCAGTCATTGACCACCCCGTGCGCCGCGCCGCCGGTGGCCAGCTCCCAGGCGCCGAGCCGCAGCACGTTGCGCACGAAGAGCGGCGGTGCCTTGCGCAGATGCGGCTTCAGCAGCCGGTCGCAGCGCTCGAGATTGCGCAGCACCTCCAGCGCCATGCGCTGCGCGGCGGCGCGGTCGGGGGCGGGCATCGCCTCCCAGGCGGGGCCGGACATGGCGTCGGAGAGCAGACGTCCCTGGCCGAGCACCTGGCCGAGCAGCGCCACGCTCTGGGCGCGGGCGGTGGGAATGGGCGGCATGGAGGTCTCTCCCCGGGTTGTCTCGCTGGGCTGGCGGGCCCTATATCAGGGGGGACCAGACGAGGAAAGCGCCATGACCGACGAGACATCCGCCCGCAAGGACCTGCCCGCCGCCGCGCAGCGCGCGCTGGCCGAGGCCGAGGAGCGCCGCGCCGCGGCCGAGGAGGCGGCGCGCAAGGCGCCCGCGCCGAAGGAATACGGTGGCCGCGACGGGCTCGATCCGGCGCGCTACGGCGACTGGGAGAAGAAGGGCATCGCGATCGACTTCTGATCGTGACGGTTGCTTGAGGGGTTGCGCGGGCTGGCGCCCGCGCCCGGGTGGTGAGGCGCTGCGCCTGTCGCACCGGAGGTGCGCCAACAAAGGGAAGAGAGGGGCGCTGCCCAGGCCCGGCGGAGGCGCGCCCCTGAGGAGGATGGAGGGGCGCTGCCCCTATTGGCCTGCGGCCAATTCACCCCGGGATATTTCTGGCCAGAAGAAACCGGGGGCGGGATGCGTGCGACGAGCGGCGCGCCCCTGCCGGTTCGGCTCAGTCGGTGAGGCCGAGCACGTCGAGCATGTCGTATTCTCCCGGGGCCTTGTCCTGGCCCCAGAGCGCCGCCTTCAGCGCGCCTCGGGCGAAAAGGGCGCGGTCGGAGGCGATGTGCTTGATCATGATGCGCTCGCCGGCGGCGGCGAAGATCACCTCGTGCTCGCCCACAACGTCGCCGCCGCGGATGGCGTGGAAGCCGATATCGCCGCGCTTGCGCTTGCCGGTGATGCCATCGCGGCCGCGGTCGGAAACATCGTCGAGCGCCACGCCGCGGCCCTCGGCGGCGGCCTCGCCCAGCATCAGGGCGGTGCCCGACGGCGCGTCGACCTTCTGGTTGTGATGCGCCTCGACGATCTCGATGTCCCAGTCCTCGTCGAGCGCCGCGGCGACCTGGCGGGTGACCTTGGTAAGCAGGTTGACGCCGAGCGACATGTTGCCTGCACGCACGATCACCGCGTGGCGGCCGGCGACGTGGATCTTCTTGAGATCTTCGGCATCGAGCCCGGTGGTGCCGATCACGTGTACCGCGCGGGCCTGCGCCGCCAGCTCGGCAAAGGCCACCGTGGCCGCCGGCGCGGTGAAATCGATCACCGCCTGCGCCTTGCTGAACGCCTCGAGCGCATCGTCGGTCACGGTGACGCCGATCTCGGTGCCGCCCATGCAGGTCCCGAGATCGCGCCCCACCCAGTCGTGGCCCGCCCGCTCGACCGCGCCGACCAGCGCCAGCCGGTCGCTTTTCTGCAGCTCGCGCACCAGCATCTGGCCCATGCGGCCCGACACGCCCGTCACAACAACGCCCGGCTTCTCGGTCATCCTGATCTCCAGTTCTTCCTGTTGACGCCTCCTTAGCGCGCAGCGTCCCGCTTGGCAAAGGGGCGGGCAAGGACTAAGTGGGAAGACATGGGCAAGAACAGATTCCAAGACGGTCCCGGACCGAGCCAGAGACAGCTCCGCGTCGGCGAACTCATTCGCCGCACGCTTTCAGAGGTGCTGACCCGCGGCGACATCCACGACCCCGAGCTCAACCGCCTGTCGATCACCGTCGGCGAGGTCACCGTGTCGCCCGACCTCAAGGTCGCGACGGCCTACGTGGTGCCGCTGGGCGGCGGCAACGCGGAGGAGATGTTCGATCTCCTGAAGCGCAACAAGTCCGAGCTGCGCCGCGCGGTGTCCAAGGGGCTGACGCTGAAATTCGCCCCCGAGCTGCGCTTCCGCCTCGACGAGACCTTCGACCGGCTGGACGAGACCCGGCGGCTGTTCTCGCAGGATGCGGTGCGCCGCGACGTGGAGGACTAGGCCGGTGCGCGGCGTTCTGGCCGCGGCCACGGCGCTGATCCTCGCGGCGCTGCCGCGGCCCGCCGCGGCGGTGGGCTGCGAACCGCTCGAATATTCCGGCAACCGCTACACCGTCTGCGAGGTCGCCCCGGCCCGCGAGGAGCTGCGCACCTTCCTCTATACCGGCGACGGCGCCCCCTGGGGCCAGTTCACCGCCATCGACAACGCCCTGCGCCCGCAGGGCCGCCGCCTCGCCTTCGCGATGAATGCCGGGATGTATCACGAGGATCGCGCGCCGGTCGGCTATTACGTCGAGCGCGGCGACGAGGAAATGCGGGTGATCTCGAGCGCCGGCCCCGGCAATTTCGGGCTGCTGCCCAACGGCATCCTCTGCATCCGCCGCAACCGCGCCGATGTCATCGAGACCCGCGCCTTCCTGCGCCAGCGCCCGAACTGCCGCTACGCCACGCAATCGGGGCCGATGCTGGTCATCGACGGCGCGCTGCACCCGCGCTTCCTGCCTGACAGCACCTCGCGCTACATCCGCAACGGCGTCGGCACCTCCGCCGACGGCACGCGCGCAGTCTTCGTCATCTCCGAGACCGCGGTGACCTTCCACGAGTTCGCCTCGCTGTTCCGCGACGAGCTGAAGCTGCCGCAGGCGCTGTTTCTCGACGGCAACGTCTCGCGTCTCTACGCCCCCGAGGTCGGGCGGCGCGACATCGGGCGCATGATGGGGCCCATCGTCGGCGTCGTGGAGCGCGACGAGTAGCCACCGGCGGGACGCAGCGGCGCCTTTCCCTTGCACCCGCTGCCCCCGCGGCCTACCTCGATGGGGCAGCAACGCGGAGCCCCCATGAACCGACCCCTCGACAGCCTGACCCAAGCCCTTCTGGATGCCGCCGCCAAGGCCGGCGCCGATGCCGCCGACGCGCTCGCCGTCGAGGGCAGCTCGACGGAGATCGACGTGCGCAACGGCACGCTCGAGCAGGCGGAGCGCTCGGAGGGCACCGATATCGGGCTCAGGGTGTTCATCGGGCGGCGCAGCGCGGTGGTGTCCTCCTCCGACACCAAGGACAGCACCATCGCGACCATGGCCGAGCGCGCCGTGGCGATGGCCCGAGAGGCGCCGGAGGATCCCTATGCCGGGCTCGCCGATCCCGACCAGCTGGCGCGCGACTGGGACGTCGAGGCGCTTGAGATGTGCGACCCGTCCGATGCGCCCTCCCCGGCCGAGCTGCAGGACGACGCCTGCGCGGCGGAAGCGGCGGCGCTGGCGGTCGAGGGAATCGCGCAGGTGCAGTCGGCCTCGGCGGGCTACGGGCGCCGGCACGTGCATCTAGCTGCCAGCAACGGCTTCTCGGGCGGCTACTGGCGCAGCTCGCGCTCGCGCTCCTGCGTCGCCATCGCCGGCACCGGGCTCGAGATGGAGCGTGATTACGACGGCGACAGCCGCACCTTCCAGTCCGACCTGCGCGGCGCGGAGGAGATCGGCCGCCGCGCCGCCGAGCGCGCGCTGGAGCGTCAGAACCCGCGCCGCCCCAAGACCGGCGCCTACCCGGTGCTCTTCGATGAACGCATCGCGGCCTCGCTGATCGGCCATCTGATCGCCGCCGCCAATGGTGGCGCGGTGGCGCGTGGCGCCTCGTGGCTGCGCGGGGCCATCGGCGAGGAGGTGCTGCCGAAGGGGCTGTCGCTGGTCGAGGACCCGCACCGCCCGCGCATCCCCGGCTCGCGCCCCTTCGACGCCGAGGGCCTGCCGACGCAGGCCCGCGCGCTGGTCGAGGATGGCGTGCTGACCGGCTACACGCTCGACCTCGCCAATGCCCGCAAGCTCGGCATGACCCCCACCGGCAACGCCGCGCGCGGCACCAGCGGCGGGCCGTCGCCGACCTCGTGGAACCTCGCGCTGACGCAGGGCACGCAGAGCCGCGCCGAGCTGATCGCGCAGATGGGCTCGGGGCTTGTCGTGACTTCGATGATCGGCGCCACGATCAACCCCAATACCGGCGATTACTCGCGCGGCGCGGCGGGGATCTGGGTCGAGAACGGCGAGGTCGCCTACCCGGTCTCGGGCGTGACCATCGCCGGCAATCTGCGCGACATGCTACGCCGGATCACCCCGGCCAACGACGCGCGCGGCTGGCTGTCGCGCGTGGTGCCCTCGCTGCTGGTGGAGGGGCTCACCCTTGCCGGAGAGTGATCTCGCGCTGCTGACCCGCGCCGCCTGGCGCGCCGCCGAGACCGCGACCCGCTATATCGGCGGCGAGATGAACGTGCGCCACAAGGCCGCCGATGGCAGCCCCGTGACCGATGCCGACATGGCGGTGAACGCGGTGCTCGAAGAGGTGCTGCGCAGCGCCCGGCCCGGCTATGGCTGGCTCAGCGAGGAAAGCGCCGACGATCCGGCGCGGCTCGGGGCCGAGCGGGTGTTCATCGTCGACCCCATAGACGGCACCCGCAGCTTCATCGAGGGCTCCGACAGCTGGGCGCATTCGCTCGCGGTGGCGCAGGACGGCGAGATCACCGCAGCCGTGGTGTTCCTGCCGATGCGCGAGCGGCTCTACAGCGCGGCACTCGGCGAGGGCACCCGGCTCAACGACGCCGAGGTGCATGCCAGCGAGGTGGCGACGCTCGAGACCGCCGAGATCCTGGCCACCAAGCCCTCGATGCAGCCCGATCACTGGCGCAGCCCGATGCCGCAGCTCAAGCGCAGCCACCGGCCCTCGATCGCCTACCGGCTGGGCCTCGTCGCCGAGGGCCGCTTCGACGCCATGCTGACCCTGCGGCCCTCGTGGGAATGGGACATCGCCGCTGGCGCGCTGCTGCTTTCGGAGGCGGGAGCGATGATCAGCGACCGCAGAGGCCAGCGCATCCGCTTCAACGCCGCCCACCCCAAGCATGACGGCGTGGTCGCCGCCAACCCGGCGCTGCACGGCGCCATCCTCGACCGCCTGCGCCCCAGGGGCTGATCCGGCCTGCCCCCGCGGCGCGCCTCCGGGCGGGAAAAGGCTGCAATTTTCGGAAACTTCTGCCCATCTGCCCGCGCGCTCGGCGCTTGACCTCGGCGGGCAGGATCGTAGGTTGCCCCCGTCTTCACCTGAAAGGTCAGAGCATGGTTCAACGACTCCACCTCGTGTTCGGCGGCGAACTCGTGACCCCGGAAAAGAACGTCTTCAAGAATGTCGACGAGCTGCACATCGTCGGGATCTTCCCCGACTATGCCAGCGCCCACGACGCCTGGAAGGCCGAGGCGCAGCGCACCGTCGACAATGCCCACATGCGCTACTACATCGCCCACCTCCACCGCCTGCGCGACGAGGAGGCAGAGGCCTCGACCACCGAGGAACTCGGCTGACCCCCTTGCCCCGCAAGCCCTTCGCGCTCTCGGCCTATCTCGCCTCGGCGCGCGGCCGCGCCACCGCACAGCCATCGGTGGTGCCGCGGCCTGACGGCCCGCTGATCTGGATGCATGCCGCGCGGCTCGACAGCGCCCGCGCGCTGGCGGCGCTCGCCACCCGCATCCGCGCCCAACGCGACGAGATATCGGTGCTGCTGACCTGGCACCCCAGCGTGCCGGCACAGCCTTGGCCCGGCTGCATCGGCCAGCCCCTGCCCGCCGACACCGTCGCCGACGCCCAGAGCTTCGCCGCCCACTGGCGGCCCGACATCGGCCTCTGGACCGGGCAGACGCTGCAACCGGCGCTGCTGTCGCGGCTCTCCGACAGCGGCACAAGGCTGGTGCATCTCGATGCCGGCAACGATCCCTGGCACGTGCCGGGACCGGTCTGGCTGCCCGACTGCACCACCGCGACGCTGGCGCTGTTCGACCGCATCTTCTCGATCGACGACATGGCACACCGCCGCCTGCGCCGGTTGGGCCTCGCGGATGAGCGGCTGCGCCGCGCCGGTCCGCTGAGCGAGAGCGCGCCACCGCTCGATTGCGCCCCCGAGCTGCACGAGGAGATGGCACAGCTGCTCTCGGGCCGTCCGGCCTGGCTGGCCGCCCGGGTGCGCGCCGACGAGGCAGCCGAAATCCTGCAGGCGCATCGCCGCGCCATCCGCCTCGCGCACCGGCTGATCCTGTTCATGGTCCCCGCCAGCCGCGAGGATGGCGCCGAGATCTGCCGCATCGCCCGCGCCTCCGACCTGCGCAGCGTGTCGTGGGACAATGGCGAGATGCCCGACGAGAACACCCAGGTGCTGGTCACCGAGGACGATTCGGAGCTCGGGCTCTGGTATCGCCTCGCCCCCATCGTCTTTCTCGGCGGTTCGCTGCGCCCCGGCCATGGCGGAGAGGATCCGCTTGCGGCCGCCGCCCATGGCGCGGCGCTGCTCTACGGGCCCAATGTCGGGCGCCACCTGTCCGCCTATACCCGGCTCGTCGAAGCCGGTGCCGCCCGCATCGTGCGCGATTTCGACAGCCTCGCCTCGGCGGTCTCGCAGCTCGTTGCCCCCGATCGCGCCGCCGCCATGGCTCATGCCGGCTGGGACGTGGTCAGCCAGGGCGCAGCGCTGACCGACGAGGTGATCGCGCAGGTGTTCCGCTGGCTCGACGGCGAGGACGACCCGCGCGACGATACCGGCGGCCGCGATGCCGGGGAGGCCGCCTGATGCGCCCGCCCGCCTTCTGGTACACCCCCGCCGCGGAGCCCGCCCTGCCGGCCCGCCTGTTGGCGCCGCTCGGCGCCCTGACCGCCCGTGCCACCGCGCGCCGGATCTCTGCCCCCGGCGCAAAGGTGGGGGTGCCGGTGATCTGCGTCGGCAACCTCAACGCCGGCGGCACCGGCAAGACCCCGACCGTGATCGCCCTGATCGAGCGGCTGAGCGCCCGCGGCAAAGCGGTGCACGTGGTCTCGCGCGGACATGGCGGCCGGCTCGAGGGGCCGGTGCGGGTCGAGCCTATGGGTCACGGCCCCGAGGATGTCGGCGACGAGCCGCTGCTGCTCGCCGCCTTCACCCCGGTCTGGGTGGCGCGCGACCGCGCCGCCGGGGCGCGGGCGGCGGTCGAGGCCGGGGCGCAGGTCATCGTGATGGATGACGGGTTCCAGAACCCGGCGCTGGCCAAGGATCTCTCGATCATCGTGGTCGACGCCGCCAAGGGCTTTGGCAACGGGCGCTGCATGCCCGCAGGCCCCCTGCGCGAGCCCGTGGAGGCCGGCCTCGCCCGCGCCGACCTCGTGCTCTCCATCGGCCCTGCCGCCGCCCAGAGGCGCTTCTCCGAGGCCTGGCAGGCGCAGATCCCCCTGCCCCACCTGACCGGCCACCTCGCCCCACTGCAGACCGGCATGGACTGGGACGGCCTGCCCGCCTTCGCCTTCGCCGGCATCGGCCACCCGGAGAAGTTCTTCGCCACGCTGAAGGGGCTCGGTTCCGAGCTGCGCGGCACCACCGCGCTTGACGATCACCAAACCTTCACGCCGCAGTTGCTGACCCGGCTCGAGACCGATGCCGCCCGGCTTGGCGCCCAGCTCGTCACCACCGAGAAGGATGCGGTGCGCCTGCCGGCGGCGTTCCGCCCCAAGGTGCTGACCCTGCCGGTGCGGCTGCAGATCGACGATGATTCGGCGCTGGCACAGGCGCTCGACCGGCTGCTTGCCTGAGACGGGCCGCTGCAAGGCTGGAAGGAGCGGTAAGGGCGCCCTACTCGGCGGCCAGCGGCTTGTCCTGATCGCGATGCCCGATGGCGGCGATCTCGGCCACCACGCCGCGCAGCACCCGCCGGAAGGCCTGGAAATCGGCACTGGGACGGATTCGCGCCTCGTCCATGTAGACCGAGCGGTCGATCTCGATCTGGATCGCGTGCTGCTGCCGCGACGGCCGGCCATAGGCCTGCGTCACGTAGGCGCCGGCAAAGGGCGCGTTGCGCACCACCGAGAGCCCCGCCCGCACGAAGGCCGCCTCGACCCGCGACACGATTTCCGCTGAGGCCGAGGCCCCGAACCGGTCGCCGATGACGATCTCCGGCCGCCGCGCCGAGTTGCGCGCCACGCCGTCGACCGCCTCGTGCGGCATCGAGTGACAGTCGATCAGAATCGCCTCGCCAAACTGGCTGCGCGCGCTCTCGATCAGCTCGCGCAGCTGCGCATGGTAGGGATGCCAGTAGCGCGTGATGCGGCGCTCGGCCTCGGCCAGGGGCATCTTGCCGCGATAGATCGCCCGCCCGTTCGACACCACCCGCGGCACCACGCCAAGCCCGCTGGCGACGCGTGGATTGTGGCCACCGCGGCGCACCCCCTCGATCAAGGCCGGGTCGAGCTCGTCGGGGGCGCGGTTGAGGTCGATGAAGGCGCGCGGCGCCCCGGCGCGCAGCAGCGGCGCCCCGAATTGCGGCGCGCAGTCGAACAGTCGGTCGACGAAGGCATCCTCGGAAGAACGGATCGCATGCTCGTCGAGCACGGTGTTGCGCAGGAAGCTCCACGGGTAGTCGCGCCCGGAATGCGGCGAGGCGAACACGGCGCAGGAGGTGGCCGCCTCCGGCAGATCGAGATGAAAGGCGACTTTTGGCATTCGTCCTCCTGGTGGCTATAGTTTAGCGCGATTTCCCCGAGGGCAAAAAGCCTGTTTTCTTCGCGGGATGGAAACCGGCATTCTTTGCCAGAAAAGCCCTTGCCACCATCTCCGACTCCACTTATAGAGCGCTCCACCGGCGCGGTTCTCCCCGCGCCCCACTTACTTCTGGGGCACGGAGACACGGGTATCGCGCAGGCCATGAGAGGGCGGTTAGCTCAGCGGTAGAGCACTACGTTGACATCGTAGGGGCCACTGGTTCGATCCCAGTACCGCCCACCATGGTCCTTATTCACCACCTCCGCGGGGTCGCGCCCACGGTAGGTCCCGCAACGCCAGGCGCTCGCGCGCCGCGACAAGAGGAGAGACCATCATGAAGGTCGCAAACTCGCTCCGCTCGCTCAAGAAGCGCCATCGTGACTGCCGCGTTGTGCGCCGCAAGGGCCGCGTCTACGTGATCAACAAGACCCAGCGTCGTTTCAAAGCCCGCCAGGGCTGAATCGATCGCCTTAGATCGGGCACACCGATCACGAGAAATTTGAAAGGGCCGCCCATTCGGGTGGCCTTTCTGCTTTCCGAATGCGCGCATTCCACGGCTCGGCGTTCCCGCCATCCGCTGCCCGGCCCCTGCCGTCCAGACCTCAGCGCGCCGCCCGCTCAGCAAGCACATCCTCCCCCCCCTCGGCTCAGCCCGATGTCTCCACCGCGACGCGGTAGCTCAGCCGGGCCGCCACCGGCGGGCCGTAATAACCGCCCTCCACCGGCATCGTCGCCCCCTGCTCCGGCGCCGCGCAGAGCGCCACGTGGCCGTCTCGCACCCGGGTGCCGTGGGTCGGATCGAATCCCTGCCAGCCCGCCTCCGCCAGCCAGACTTCCGGCCAGGCATGCAGGTGACGCCGCCCGTCGACGCTCTCCGCCTGCGCCTGGTAGCCGCTGACGAAACGCGCCGGCAGGCCCATCAGGCGGCAGCAGGCAATGAAGAGCACAGCCAGGTCGCGGCACGCCCCCTGCGCTCGCTCCAGCGTCTCTTGCGGGCTCTGGGCATAGCCCTCCTGGCGGATGTGGCGGTCGGTGCGCCGGTAAAGCGTGCCGGTCAGCGCGTCGAGAAACCCCATCGCCTGCCAGCCCGCCGCCTCGGCCAGCGCCCCCGCGAAAGCCCGCACCTCCGGCCCCGGATCGCGCCCCAGCAGGCACTCGCCCGGCGCCTCCGAACGGCAGGGCCAAGGCAGCAGCGGCAGCCCCCCTGCCCCTGGGGCACCGGCCTCCCGCGTCTCGATCTCGAACTGGCTGTCGATGCGCAGCAGGTCGCTCCCACCCGGCCCGAACTCCACCAGCACCAGCGGGTTGCCGAAGGCATCCATCACCTCGCGCATCACCGCGGGCTCCGGCGCGATCACCAGCCCGCGCGAGAGCACCCGGCCGCCATCGCCGCGCGGCGTCAGACGCAGCCTGTGCGGCGCCAGAACCACCGGCCTGTCGTAGCTGTAGATGGTTTCGTGTCGGACCGAGAACCGCATCGCCGCCCCTCCCTGGCTTCGCCCCGAGAGAAGCACCGATCCCGGCCCCGCGGCCAGCCCCAACGCCGCCGGCGCGGCACCGGGCCGCAAGCGGTGCTCAGAGCCGCGGCACCGCCAGCGCCTCGGCGCCGTCGCGCACCGCCTGCAGGAAGGCGCCGATGCGGGCGGGATCCTTCACCCCGGGCGCCGATTCGACCCCGGAGGACACATCCACCTGCCGCGCCCCGGTCATCGCGATGGCCTGTCCGACATTGGCCGGGGTCAGCCCGCCGGCCAGCATCCACGGGCAGGGCCAGCGCCGCCCGGCGATCAGCCGCCAGTCGAAGGCGAGGCCGTTGCCGCCTGGCAGCGCCGCGCCCTTCGGCGCCTTGGCATCGACGAGGATCTGGTCGGCGACCTTGCCATACTCGAGCAGCGCCGGCAGGTCCTCCTCGCTCGCCACGCCCACCGCCTTCATCACCGGCAGGCCGTAACGCGCACGGATCTCGGCCACCCGCTCGACGCTCTCGCGGCCGTGCAGCTGCAACATGTCGAGCGGCACCTCGGCGAGGATCTCGTCGAGCAGATCATTCCCGGCATTGACCACGAGCCCGACCTTGGCGAGCCCCACCGGCGCCGCCAGCGCCAGCGCGCGCGCCTGCGCCACCTTCACATGCCTCGGGCTCTTCGGAAAGAACACGAAGCCTGCGTAGCTCGCCCCGGCCTCCGCCGTCGCCGCAACGTCCTCCGGCCGGGTAAGGCCGCAGATCTTGACGCGAATCTCGCTCATGGCATCGCCCTCTCCGGCCCGCGCGCGAGCCCCTGCCTTCTCTGGTTCAAAAATACCTCGGGGGAGTCGCAGCCCTGCTGCGACGGGGGCAGCGCCCCCTCTCCTGCCCCGCGCCATCCCACGCGGCGCCCGGGCGCCAGACGCCCCCGGACGGCTCACGCCGGGATCAGGCGCTCTGGTCGAGGATCGCCAGGACCTCGTCCTTGTCCTTGTCGCGCTCGGCCTGGGTCTTCTTCAGCTCGCGCTCGAGCTTGCGCACTTCCGCCTTGCGCTCCGAGGCCGCGGCCCGGTGCTTGTGCTCGCGCAGCCATTCCCAGACGAAGCCGATCAGCAGACCCGCGACGATGCCGCCGAAGAACACCAGGAACAGCGGCAGGTTCAGGCTCTGCTGGAATTCCAGCAGCGTCGCGATGTCGGGCGGCAGCAGCTTGAGCTCCACCATCGAGCGGTTGGCCAGTGCAATGGCCACGAGGACGATCGCGAGAACGCCCAGGAACGCATAGCGAATGTAACGCATGTCTTGTCTTACTTTCCGTTCAGCCGGTCACGAAGCAGCTTGCCCGTCTTGAAGAATGGCACGTGCTTCTCCTCGACTTCAACCGCTTCTCCGGTGCGGGGGTTCCGCCCGAGCCGCGCGTCGCGTTTCTTGACCGAGAAGGCGCCGAATCCGCGCAGTTCGACCCGGTCGCCCCGGGCCATGGCATTGGTGATCTCCTCGAAGATCGTGTTCACGATCCGCTCCACATCCCGTTGGTAGAGATGCGGGTTCTCCTCCGCGATCTTCTGGATCAATTCCGATCTGATCATCCTCGCACATCCCCTCAAAGCGTCTTGTCGCGCTTATCACGTTCTACGACACTTCCCGCTCTAGCGCCAAATGGAAACCGGCTGATCACGTGGAAAAGCATTGGAAAGCAGCACTTTGTCGGCCCACATCGGGCCGAGCGGCCGATCGGCGCCGCGCTATGGCGATGCTGCAGCGCGGAAACATCTCGGTTTCAAAATGCGATTCGCCTGCCTCGCTCAGTCGCCCTCCCCGGCCCGCCCCTGTCCGAACAGTGTCAGGAACAGCGTGGTGAAGAAGCCGCCGAAGGCGCTCTCGACCAGCGATACCGCCGCCGGCAGCAGGTCCTCGCTGCCGATGAAGCCGGTCTCGTAGCTCCAGAGCACGAAGGCGTTGCCCGCCACATAGGCCAAGAAGAGGATCGACATCAGCGCCAGGAAGAGCCCGCTCACCCTGCGGCCGCGCGGGCCCTTGCCCAGCCCCACCGATTTCACCACCACGCCGACATAGATGCCGAAGACCGGCAGGAACACCGCGATGGTCGAGACATAGGTCTCGATCTTGGTGATCCGGCTCTGCAGGTAAACCGCGCAGAACGAGACGAAAGCCACGTGCATGATGACCACCAGGAGAGCAAAGAGCGCCCGGGCGCTGCGCTGATACATCTCACTCGCCCCCGATCCGGCCATCCGCGAGCGCGCCCGAGACCGCCGACATAAGCCCCTGTCGGAAGGCCTCGAAGCCGGGGTCTCGGTCGAGCGACTGGAAGCCGTCTGTCGGCTTGCGACGGTCCCCCGGCCAGCGCCGGATGGCGGTGATCGGCATGTCGACGCTGAGCTCGTAGAGATCGCCCGTGGGGTTCGTCGGGGAGAGCTCGAGATAGGCCTCCTCCCAGTGCCCGGCCCGCCCCGTCAGTGCGCCGTCCGGAAACAGCAGCCGCGCCGTGAGGCGACCGCGCTCGGCGGTGACGGCGCAGGTCTGCCGCGGCGTGGTCTCGCACGGGAGCCCGGTGGCGATCTCGAGGGCGGCCACCAGCGGCGCGCGCAGCGGCAGCGCGCCGGCGTCGCGAATGGCGGCGAATTGCACCGCGGTGAGGCGCAGTTGCGCCGGCAGCGCCCCGGCACCGATCCCGACCCGGATCGCGGCGATCTCCGCCCCGCCCATCTGGCGGAGCGCGACGACCACGTCGGCCTCGTATCCCGGCAGGGTCTCGCCGCAATAGGCCACGATCTCGCGACCCTCCAGCTTCTCGACCACGCCATGGAGGCCGAATGGCGCACCCTCCCCGCCCAGCGGATCGACATATTGCCGCTCGAAGGGATCGCCCGGATCACAGGGCGCCATGCGCTCCAGCGGCAGCTGCGCCAGCAGCGCCTGCATCTCTGCCTCGCGGCTCTTTGCCACGACGGCGATGACCGTGCCGGTCTCGCAGCCGCCATCGCCGCAGACGAAACTGCCATCGCAGAGCTCCGTCAGGCGGGGATCGTCGTAGATCTCGTTCCAGTGTCGCTCGCAGTGGCGCGCGCTGCGGCTCATGGACTCGGGATCGAAGGGCGTGACCATGTCGAGCGACTGGCCGGTGCTGCAGCTCGGCAGCGCAAGAAGCAGCGCGGCGGCGATGGGGCGGATCGGGAAATCGGGCATGGGGCAATGGCTTGGCGTGACAATGCCGCGAGCCTGCGCATGCAACCCTAAGCAGTCAAGCGCCAGCGCGATCACCGGCGCACAACCTGCAAAAAGCCCCGCCGGATCTCTCCGGCGGGGCCAATCTCTTCAGCATGTCAGCGCCTCAGGCTCAGTTGTCGCCCTTGAGCGCTGCGCCGAGGATGTCGCCGAGCGATGCACCCGAGTCGGACGAACCGTACTGTTCCACGGCTTCCTTCTCTTCGGCGATCTCGCGTGCCTTGATCGACAGGCCCAGACGACGGGTCTTGCTGTCGATGTTGGTGACGCGGACGTCCACCTTGTCGCCCACCGAGAAGCGCTCGGGGCGCTGCTCTGCGCGGTCGCGCGACAGGTCGGAGCGGCGGATGAAGGACTTCATGCCCTCGTATTCCACCTCGATGCCGCCATCTTCGATCGCGGTGACCTCGACGGTCACGATCGAGCCGCGCTTCACGCCGCCGACCGCGTCAGCGAACTTGTCGCCGCCGAGTGCCTTGATCGAGAGCGAGATGCGCTCCTTGTCGGTGTCCACTTCGGTGACAACGGCCTGAACCACGTCGCCCTTGCGGTACTCCTGGATGGCTTCCTCGCCGCGCTGGTCCCAGCTGAGGTCGGAGAGGTGCACCATGCCGTCGATCTCGCCGTCGAGACCGATGAACAGGCCGAACTCGGTGATGTTCTTGACCTCGCCCTCGACCTGCGTGCCCTCCGGGTGGGTCTCGGAGAAGACTTCCCACGGGTTGCGCATGGTCTGCTTGAGGCCGAGCGACACGCGGCGCTTGGCCGGGTCGATCTCGAGCACCATGACGTCCACTTCCTGCGAGGTGGAGACGATCTTGCCGGGGTGCACGTTCTTCTTGGTCCAGGACATTTCCGAGACGTGAACGAGGCCCTCGACACCCGGCTCCAGCTCCACGAACGCACCGTAATCGGTGATGTTCGTGACGCGGCCCTTGTGGACCGATGCCAGCGGGTACTTGACCGCAACCAGATCCCACGGATCTTCCTGCAGCTGCTTCATGCCGAGGGAGATACGGTGAGTGTCCTTGTTGATCTTGATGACCTGGACCTTCACGGTCTCGCCGATCGACAGGATCTCGGACGGGTGGTTGACGCGACGCCATGCCATGTCGGTGACGTGCAGCAGGCCATCGACGCCGCCCAGGTCGACGAACGCACCGTATTCGGTGATGTTCTTGACCACGCCGTCGACCGTCTGGCCTTCGGACAGGTTGGCGATGACTTCGGCACGCTGCTCGGCACGCGATTCCTCGAGGATCGCACGACGCGAGACAACGATGTTGCCACGGCGACGGTCCATCTTGAGGATCTGGAACGGCTGCTTGAGGCCCATGAGCGGGCCGGCGTCGCGCACGGGGCGCACATCGACCTGGCTACCGGGCAGGAAGGCAACGGCGCCGCCGAGGTCGACGGTGAAGCCACCCTTGACGCGGCCGAAGATCGCACCTTCGACGCGGGCGTCGTCGGCATAGGCCTTCTCGAGACGGTCCCATGCCTCTTCGCGGCGGGCCATCTCGCGGGAAATCACGGCTTCGCCGCGGGCGTTCTCGGCCGCGCGGAGGAAGACTTCCACTTCGTCACCAACGGTGATCTCGGGAGCTTCGCCGGGATTTGCGAATTCTTTGAGATCGACGCGGCCTTCCATCTTGTAGCCGACATCGATGATGGCCTGGCCCGCTTCGATCGCGATGACCTTGCCTTTGACAACCGAACCTTCGTCCGGGGTGTCCATTTCGAGGCTTTCATTAAGGAGGGCCTCGAATTCCTCCATGGTTGCGTTAGCCATGTGGCGTTCTGTTCCTTTACAAACGGTTTTCTGGCCGGGCGGTTGTCTCCGCCGGTCTTGGCTGCCACCCGCCTGAAACGGGCAACGTTGGTCGGTACTGGCGCTACAAAACAAAGAGGGCCGGTGTGATTCCGACCCTGCTCACCTCCCTGTCCGCAGCTTTGCGCCTGTCTTGACGTCGCGCGATATACCCCCAGGCGCCCGGCGGATCAAGCCCCGAGCGGCGTCAAACCCCGCCCAGGCAGGGTTTCGCGGCGATTTCCGCCGCCGCGAGGAGCGCCCGCACGGGCGCGAGGAGCCGCTCGGCGCCTCAGCAATAGTTCTCCGGGCCGATCCATTGCGCCCGCGAGTAACGGTCGCCGTGGCACCAGCCGATCGGCAGAACCGCCTCGATCCGGGCCATGTCCTCGGGCGTGAGGCTGGCCTCGGCGCCCTGCACCAGCTCGCGGAAATGGCCAACCGAGCGGGTACCCGGGATCGGCAGCACGTGATCGCCCCTGTGCAGGGTCCAGGCGATCGCCAGCCCCGCGGCGCTCAGCCCCATCTCGGCGGCCAGCGCCCGGAACCCCGCCACGATCTCGAGATTGCGGCTGTAGTTCGGCTCCATCATCCGCGGATTGCTGGCCAGGAACGGGTTGCCGGCGATGCGCTCGCGGTCGATCGGATCGTCGGTCAGCAGCGAGCGCCCCACCGGCGAGAACGCCACCAGCGCCACGCCCAGCTCGGCGCAGGCCTGCACCATTCCCATCTCGGGCAGGCGGGTGGAAAGCGAGTATTCCGCCTGCACCGCCGCCACAGGATGCTCGCCATGCGCCAGCCGCAGGGTCGCGGGCGCGATCTCGGAAAAGCCGATGCTGCGGCATTTGCCCTTCTCGACCAGCCGCCCCATCGTGCCGGCCACCTCCTCGGCCGGGATCTCGGCCTGGTAGCGGTGGACGTAGAACAGGTCGACGCAGTCCAGTCCAAGCCGTTCGAGCGACTTGTCAAGCTCGCCCTCCATATGCGCCAGCGAGTTGTCGAAGCGGCGATTGCCCTCGGCATCTGTCGTGATGCCCGCCTTGGTGGCGATGTGCAGCCCCTCGCGCGCGCCCGGATTGACGCGGAGCCATGCCCCGATGGCGCGCTCGGACCGGCCCATGCCATAGACGTTCGAGGTATCGATATGGCGTACGCCCAGCTCATGGGCGAGGTCGAGGATGGCCTGAGAGTTCTCCTCCATCGTGGCGCCGTAGAAATCGGCGAAGGACATCGCCCCGATGCCGAGGCAGGAGGTCTCGAGTGTTCCGATGGTCCGTGTCTTCATGCCGTCTCTCCGTCGCTGCGTTTGGCCGCGACCGCGGCGATGGCCTGGGCCACCGCGGTGGCGATATCCAGTGTCGATGTGTCGAGGATCACCGCGTCCTCGGCCGGCCGCAGCGGCGCGTCGGCCCGCGAGGCATCGCGGTGATCGCGCTCCTTGGTGTCGGCCAGCACGGTGTCGTAATCGGTCTCGGCCCCGCCCGCCCGCAGTTCCTCGAAGCGCCGCCTTGCGCGCACCTCGGCGCTGGCGGTGACGAAGAGCTTGGCCTCGGCCTCGGGGCAGATCACCGTGCCGATGTCGCGCCCGTCGAGCACCGCGCCGCCCGCGCGCCGGGCGTAGGCGCGCTGGAAATCGACCAGCGCCGCGCGCACCTCGGGAATCGCCGCCACCTTGCTCGCCGCCTGTGCCACCGCCGCCGTGCGCAGCCCCTCGGCCTGCAGATCCTCCGCCACCAGCGCCCGCGCCGCCTCGATCGGCTCGATGCCGTCGAGCATGCGCTTGCCCACGGCGCGATAG
Source organism: Salipiger bermudensis (assembly GCF_019801965.1). Lineage (GTDB taxonomy): Bacteria > Pseudomonadota > Alphaproteobacteria > Rhodobacterales > Rhodobacteraceae > Salipiger > Salipiger bermudensis_A. The sequence goes on along the minus strand of NZ_JAHVIA010000004.1, from coordinate 265,632 downwards.
AGCAGCCCGGTGTCGAGATGCCCGACGCCGAAATGCGCCGCGACGGCCTTGCTGATGGTGCCCTTGCCGGCGGCTGCCGGCCCGTCGATGGCGATGGTGAAGCTCATGGCGCGGCCTCCTTGATCCGTCCCGCCGTTATGGCGAGCGCCGCCCGGGGCTTCAACCCTGGCGCCGCTCCAACCACCACAGCCAGGCCAGCAACCCGAGCGACAGCGCCGCGAAGCCGGCCTTCATACGGGTGAACAGCGCCGCCCACTCCGCCAGCAGCGGCAGGAAATGCGTCGGCCCGCGCAGCAGCAGCTCGCGCACCGTGACGCCCTCGGCCCAGTCAGCCCCGAGATAGGCCGCCACCGGCAACAGCAGCAACGCCCGCAGCCAGATCGCCCGGCCCCGGCTCAGCCGCAGCAGGCCCAGCGCCATGAGCAGCGCGAAGGCCCAGGCGAAGCCCGCGCCAAGCCATCGCATCTCGAGCAGGATGACCGCCCGCCCGCGCCCCTCGAGCGCCACAACGTAGTCCTGCGCCGCCGCCACCGAGAAGCCCAAGGGGCGCATGTCGAGCGGCCAAAGACCGCCCGCCGCCGGGATCAGCACCGTCCCCGCGTACCACCCCATCAGCAGCAGCATCGCCGCGGCAAAGGCCGCAAGGGGCGGCAGGAGCCTGCGCATCAGAGCCGCTCGATCACCGCGCCAAGCCCGCCCATCAGCGGCTCGAAGATCGGGAAGGAGGTTGCGATCGGCCCGCCATCATCGACCCGGACCGGCGCCTGCGTCGCCAGCCCCATGACGAGGAACGACATGGCGATGCGGTGATCGAGATGGCTCTCGGTCTCGGCCCCGCCCGGCACGTTGCCGTGGCCGCGGCCATGCACCGTCCACCAGTCCTCGCCCTCATCGACCTCGACGCCATTGGCGCGCAGCCCCGTCGCCATGGCGTCGATCCGGTCGCTTTCCTTGACCCGAAGCTCCTTGACCCCGGGCATGTGGGTCTTGCCCTCGGCAAAGGCCGCCACCACCGACAGCACCGGGTACTCGTCGATCATGCTGGCGGCGCGCTCGGGCGGCACCTCGATGCCCTTGAGATCGGGCGAGAACCGCGCCCGCAGATCCGCCACCGGCTCGCCGCCTTCCTCGCGCGGGTTCTCGAAGGTCAGGTCGGCGCCCATCTCCTGCAGGGTGAAGAACAGCCCCGCGCGGGTCGGGTTGAGGCCGATATTGGGCACCAGCACGTCCGAGCCCTCGGTGATCAGCGCGGCGCAGACCGGGAAGGCCGCCGAGCTCGGATCGCGCGGCACCACGATGACCTGCGGCTCGAGCTCGGGCTGGCCGGTGAGCGTGATCACCCGGCCCTCCTCGGTTTCCTCGGTGACGACCTTGGCGCCGAAGCCGGTCAGCATGCGCTCGGAATGGTCCCGCGTCGCCTCGCGCTCGATCACCACGGTCTCGCCCGGCGCGTTGAGGCCCGCCAGCAGCACCGCAGATTTCACCTGCGCCGAGGGCACCGGCGTGGCGTAGCGCACCGGCAGCGGATCGCGCGCGCCGACGATGGTCATCGGCAGCCGCCCGCCCGACCGGCCCACCGCCTGCGCACCGAACAGCGCCAGCGGATCGGTGACCCGCGCCATCGGGCGCTTGTTGAGGCTGGCATCGCCGGTGAAGGTGGCGGTGATCGGCGTGGTGGCCATCGCGCCCATGATGAGCCGCACCCCGGTGCCCGAGTTGCCGCAATCGATCACCTGCCCGGGCTCGGCGAAGCCGCCGACGCCGACGCCACTCACGTGCCAGGTCTCGCCGCGCTTCTCGACCTCCGCCCCGAAAGCGCGCATCGCCTTGGCGGTGTCGAGCACGTCCTGGCCCTCGAGCAGCCCGGTCACCCGGGTCTCGCCCACCGCCATGGCACCGAGGATCAGCGACCGGTGCGAGATCGACTTGTCCCCCGGCACATGCGCCTCGCCGCTCAGCCCCGTGGACCGGCGTGCAATCATCGGAATGGCTTCCCCGTGGCTCGACATCTCGCCTCCTCGCCTTCTGTTCTGTTATCGCTCACGGCGCTGATAGCAGCCGCCCGCGCCCCTGTCTTCTCTTCGTTTTCAAATACTCCGGGGTGAATTGGCGCATCGCGCCAAGAGGGGCAGCGCCCCTGCCCCGCTCAGCGTTTGCGAAACGTCATGTAATGCGGCACCCGGCCTTCGCGCAGGGCCTTCTGCTCGTAGCGGGTCGAGATCCAGTCGCCCCAAGGCTCGCGCCAGTCCCGCGGCCGCTCCGCCAGCCACTCGAACCCGGCCTTGGGCACCTCGACCATGGTCTGGCGCACGTAATCGGGAATGTCGGTTGCGACGCGAAACTCGGCGCCGGGCTTCAGCACCCGGGCCAGCGGCTCGAGATGCTCGGGCGTGACAAAGCGGCGCCGGTGGTGGCGCGCCTTGGGCCAGGGGTCGGGATAGAGCAGGAAGGCCTTGTCGATCGAGGCGTCGGGCAGCACATCGAAGAGATTGCGCACGTCGCCCGGGTAGACCTTGACGTTCTCGACGCCGGCCCGGCGGATCTTGCCGAGCAGCATCGCCACGCCGTTGATGAAGGGCTCGCAGCCGATCACGCCGACACCTGGGTAGGTCGCGGCCTGGTGCACCATGTGCTCGCCGCCGCCAAAGCCCACCTCGAGCCAGACCGGCTTGCCGCCGAACATCGCGCCCATGTCGAGCGGCGCGCGCTCGGGGTTCTCCTCCCAATCCACCGCACCGGGCGACAGCTTGGCGAGATCCTCGTCGAGATAGGCTTCCTGCGACGCCTTCAGCGTCTTGCCCTTCACGCGGCCGTAGAAGTTGCGCCACGGGGCGCCGGGATGCTTGTTCGAACTGGTCATGGCCGGGGGCTTTAGCGCCAAGCCGCGCGCGGGGCAATCCCGCAGCGCCCTCGCGCGCCTGACGCGCGGCACCAATCCTGCGCGCCTGACGCGCGGCACCAATCCTGCGCGCACTGCGCGCGGCACCAGTCTGCGGGCGTAAGCCGCGCGGCGTCACCGCTGTGTTTGCTGCATCGTCCCTGAACCCACACCGCGCGGCATCGCTTTCAGGCCTGCCCCGCGCGGCATCGCTGCCGCGCAAGGCCAATTGTCGAGGGCAACGGACGAGGCCGCCCCCTTGCCTGCCTCAGACTTCGCGGGCGAGCGCGTCCGCGAGGTCGGTCTTCTCCCATGAGAAGCCGCCATCCGCATCCGGCGCGCGGCCGAAATGGCCGTAGGCGGCGGTGCGCTCGTAGATCGGCTTGTTGAGCGCGAGATGGGTGCGGATGCCGCGCGGCGTCAGGTCCATGACCTTGGGGATCGCGCGCTCGATCGCCGCCGGGTCGACCTCGGCGGTGCCGAAGGTATCGACATAGATCGACAGCGGCTTGGCCACGCCGATGGCGTAGGACAGCTGCACCGTGGCCTTCTCGGCCATGCCGGCGGCGACGATGTTCTTGGCGAGGTAGCGCGCCGCATAGGCCGCCGAACGGTCGACCTTGGACGGATCCTTGCCCGAAAAGGCCCCGCCGCCGTGCGGCGCCGCGCCGCCATAGGTGTCGACGATGATCTTTCGCCCGGTGAGGCCGGCGTCGCCATCCGGGCCGCCGATCACGAAGGTGCCGGTGGGGTTCACCCACCACTCTGTCTCTTTGCCGAGCCAGCCCTCGGGCAGCACCTCGCGGATGTAGGGCTCGGCGATGGCGCGGATGTCGTCCGAGCTGAGGCTCGGGTCGAGATGCTGGTGCGACAGCACCACCGATGTGACGCCCACCGGCTTGCCGTTCTCGTAGCGCACCGAGAATTGCGACTTGGCGTCGGGCCCGAGCTGCGGCTCGGCACCGGACTTGCGCGCCTCCGCGAGCCTCTTGAGCACCGCGTGCGAATAGAGGATCGGCGCCGGCATCATCTCGGGCGTCTCGTTGGTGGCATAGCCGAACATAATGCCCTGATCGCCGGCGCCCTCGTCGCCGCGCTCGCCGGTCACGCCCTGCGCGATATGGGCCGACTGCTCGTGCAGCAGGTTGGTGATCTCGCAGGTCTCCCAATGGAACTTGTCCTGCTCGTAGCCGATATCCTTGATGCAGGCGCGCGCGATATCGGGGATGCGCTGCATGTACTCGTGCAGCTTGTCCTGGTCAGTGAGGCCGATCTCGCCGCCAATCACCACGCGGTTGGTGGTGGCGAAGGTCTCGCAGGCGACGCGGGCCAGCGGATCCTCGGCCAAGAGCGCATCGAGGATGGCATCGGAAATCCGGTCGCAGACCTTGTCCGGGTGGCCCTCGGACACGGATTCCGAGGTGAAAGTGTAATTCTGTCGGGACATATTTGCTCCATTGGGTACCAGCCGTCACGCCAGGAAGCCGTTGTGACGGGGATATGACAGTTACCGCTACGTGGTTGCGGAGTCGCCGTCAACCGAAACCCGGCGCCGCGGCAAACACAGCGTAAACGCCAGCAAGCCGAGCAGCAGGGCGAGCGGAAGATCCCCGGTACGGCTATAGAGTGTGACCCGCAGTGGCGGCGGCAGGGCTGTGTCGAGATAGCCCGCCTCGCCAAGCGGCAGGCTGTCCAGCACCCGTCCCGCCCCGTCGATCACCGCCGAGATGCCGGTATTGGCGGCGCGCAGCAGCGGCAGCCCCTGCTCAACCGCCCGCATGCGCGCCTGGGAGAGGTGCTGGTAGGGGCCGGAGACGGTGCCGAACCAGGCATCGTTGGTGATCTGCAGCAGCAGGTCCGGGCGCTGCGGCGACCGCAGGTCCTGCGGAAACACCGCCTCGTAGCAGATCAGCGGCAGCGCCCGGCCGAGCTCGGGCCCGAGATCGATGGTGCGCGGCCCCGGCCCGGCGCCGTAGCCGCCGGCGGCACGCTGCGCCAGGCCGCCGACCTCGATCCGCGCGAAGAGCGATGCGAAGGGCATGTATTCGCCGAACGGCACCAGGTGATGCTTGTCATAGGTCGCCTCGACCGCGCCGCCGGGCCCGGCGAGGGCCAGCGAATTGAACCAGGTGCCGTCCTCGACGCGCTGGATGCCGAGCGCCACCTTGGCGGGGCCGGCAGCGTCGGAGATCCGGGCCAGCGCGTCATCGGCGTTCTGCAGCAGCATCGGCAGCGCGGTCTCGGGCCAGACGGTGAGCGACGGGCGGTCGAGCCCCTCGCTGGCCGGGGCCGCGGTGTATTCGACCTGCCGCTCGAAGAAGATCGGCACGAAGGAGCGGTCCCATTTCTGGTGCTGCGGCGCGTTGGGCTGCACCAGCCGGACGACGGGGCGTCCGGCCAGATCCTGCAGCGGCGGGGTGATCGCCGCCCCGCCCACGACCAGCGCCGCAAGCCCTGCGAGGCCCAGGGCCAGCCGCGGCAGGCCGGCGCGGCCGTCGCGCGCGCCGCCGACCACAAGCACCGCGATGCCGAGGGTCACGACCGTAAGCCCGTGGGTGCCGATCCAGGCCGCCCATTGCAGCGCGTCCGTTGGCGCCCAGAGCGAGCCGAGCGTGGCCCAGGCGAAGCCGGTCAGCACGTAGGCCCGCGCCAGTTCGACGGCGGACCAGGCCACCACGAGCGCGAGCAGCCTGCGGCCCGGCGCCGCGCGCGCGGCGCACCAGAAGGCCAGCGCCCAGAACAGCGCCAGCCCGGCAGCCAACAGCACCAGCGCGAAGGGCGCCATCCAGCCGGTGGTCGCGGCATCGACCTGGAACGGCTCGGTAACCCAGTTGAGAACAAGCGCGAAATAGCCCAGCCCCGCGCCCCAGCCGGTGGCCAGCGCCGCGCGCGGAGCGCGCGCCAGCGAGAACAGCGCGACGATGGCGACGAGACCGGCGAAGCCGGCCCAGGTCATCGCCCAGGGCGCCTGCCCCAGCCCCAGCGCCGCGCCCGCCAGAATGGCGAGCGCGAGTCGCGCCAGGCTTCGGAGACGGCTCTGCGCGGCAGCGGTGGTGTCAGGCACTCTGCGCCTCGGCCGAGGCCTCGGAGCGGGGCTCGGGCGCCAGCGGTGCGACCGGCTCGGCCGGGCGCGCGGTGGTCAGCCCGGCGGCGGCGGCCTGCTCGTGCGGGCGGATGCGCAGGCGCTTGATGCGGCGCGGATCGGCGTCGACCACCTCGAGATCGAACCCGCCCGGATGCGGCACCACCTCGCCCCGTGCCGGAACGTGGCCGGCGAGCATGAAGACCAGACCGCCGAGCGTGTCGATCTCCTCCTCGTCGATCTCCTTGTCCTCGGTGAGCGCGATGCCGGTCTGGGCCTCGAACTCCTCGAGCGGGGTCTTGGCAAGCGCCAGCCAGCTGCCGGATTTCTCGCGGAAGAAATTGCGGCCCTCGTCGATATCGTGCTCGTCCTCGATCTCGCCGATGACCTGTTCGATCAGGTCCTCGATGGTCACCAGACCGTCGACGCCGCCATACTCATCAATCACCAGCGCCATGTGCCGGCGCTCGGTCTGCATCTTGGTGAGCAGCACGCCGATCGGCATCGAGGGCGGCACGAAGACCAGCGGGCGCAGGATCTTCTTGAGGTCGAAATCCTCGTCGCTGCCGTTGAAGCCGTGGCGCAGGGCGAAATCCTTCAGGTGCGCCATGCCCACGGGCGTGTCGAGCGTCCCGGAGAACACCGGAAGGCGGGTCATGCCGCTGTCGCGGAAGACCTGAACCAGCTCGGACTTGGTGATGGTGTCGGGCACCGCGACGATCTCGGCCTTGGGAATCGCCACGTCCTCGACGCGCATGCGTCGCAGGTTCATCATGCCGGGGGGCGGCATGGCGACCGTCACGGAGCCGTTTCCGGCCTCCTGGCCCTCCTCGCCCTCCGGCTTGAACGCCTTGATAAGGCGGCGGAAAAGCCCATCGCCCGAGGGTGCATCTGTCAGCTGCTGCGCGCTTTGCGCTGCCGTAGACGAGCCGTCGTTATCGCCCATTGTTCCTATCCAAAAACGGGGTCCTAGCCCCAAGCGTTACGAATATGGGTCCTCGATACCCATTTTGCCAAGTATTTCCGTCTCGAGAGTTTCCATCACCGTGGCTTCCGCGTCACTGATGTGATCGTAACCAAGCAGATGCAGGGTCGCGTGGACCATCAGGTGGGTGATGTGATGCGCGAGCGGCTTGCCCTGCTCGGCGGCCTCGCGGGCACAGGTTTCCCAGGCGATGGCGATGTCTCCGAGCTCCTCCGGCATCCCCTCCTCGCCGCCTTGCGGCGGCTCCTCGGGATGGCGCTCCTCCGACGGCCAGGACAGCACGTTGGTGGCGGCGGGCTTGGCGCGGAAATCGCCGTTGAGCTCGGCGATGCGGGCGTCATCGCAGGCCAGCACCGCGATCTCGAAGCCCTCGGGATCGAGGGAAAGATGCGACAATGCGGCGCGGGCGGCGCGCTCGGCGAGGGCCTCGAAACCGGCCTCCTGCCAGCGCGGGTCTTCGAGAAGGGTGTCGGTCAGCATCGAGCCTGTCCTGCCTGTGTCAGCGTTGCGGCCGGGGGCGCTGCCCCCGTCCCGGACCTGCGTCCGGGACTCCCCCGAGGTATTTTTCAACCAGAGAAAGACACCGGGCGTATAGCGGCTGCAGCCTTCTGCGCAAGGGGGCGAGGTGGCGCCGGACGGCTCCGGTGCGGGGCGCGGGTCGAATCAAGGCGGTCCGCGGCGGGCTGCGTCCGCCCCCGGGCAGCGCGAAGCTCAGGCTGCCCGGGGGCGATGCGGGGCTCAGCCCTCGACGTCTTTCTCGTAGGCCTCGATGATGGCGGCGACCAGCGGGTGGCGCACCACGTCCTTGCCGGTGAAGTAGTTGAAGCCGATCTTGTCGATCGAAGCCAGCAGGCGCTCGGCATCCTGCAGGCCGGAGGGCACGCCGCGCGGCAGGTCGACCTGGGTGCGGTCGCCGGTGATCACCATGCGCGAGCCCTCGCCCAGGCGGGTGAGGAACATCTTCATCTGCATGGTGGTGGCGTTCTGCGCCTCGTCGAGCACCACGAAGGCATTCGACAGCGTGCGGCCGCGCATGAAGGCCAGAGGCGCGATCTCGACGGTCTTTTCCTCGCGCATCTTGGCGAGTTGCTTGCCGGGCAGGAAATCGTTGAGCGCGTCGTAAAGCGGCTGCATGTAAGGATCGACCTTCTCCTCCTGCGTGCCGGGCAGGAAGCCGAGGCGCTCGCCGGCCTCGACCGCCGGGCGGCAGAGGATGATCTTGTCGACCGCGCCGGTGATCAGCATGTTCACGCCCACCGCGACGGCGAGATAGGTCTTGCCGGTGCCGGCGGGGCCGATGCCGAAGCACATCTCGTGCTGGTAGAGCGAGCGCACATAGGCCTTCTGGGCATCGGTGCGCGGCTCGATCAGCTTCTTGCGGGTCTTGATCTCGACCTTGCCGCCCTCGAACATCTCGAGCTGGCCGCCGGCGACCTCTTCCTCGGCCTCGGGGGCGAGGCGGAACTCGCGGTCGATATCGGCCCGGCCCACCGAGCGGCCCTGCTCGAGCCGCTGGTAGAGCGCATTGAGCACCTCGCGGGCGGCGGCCTGCGCCTCCTCGGGGCCGTGGATCGCGAGCTGGTTGCCGCGGCGCAGGATCTGCACCCCGGTCCGGGTCTCGATGTCTGTGAGGTTACGGTCGAATTCGCCGCAAAGATCGATCAGCAGCCGGTTGTCGGGGAATTCGAGGATGGCTTCTGTCAGAGTGCCTGTCGTCACGCATGTCTCCTGCGCCTAGAGTCGTGTCCATCGTGCCAAGCGGCCCCGCGAAGGGCAAGCCCCGCGATCACCGCGCGCTCCCGGCAAACGCAAAACGACCGCGCGATGGGCACCGCGCGGTCGTGTCTGTCAGCCGGGCTCTGCACCGGGTCAGATCGGATCGCCGATCACCGAGGTGGCGCCTTGCTTGAAATCGCCGGTGGCCACGGTCGGCGGGGCCACGCCGGAGCAGATCGGCTTGCCGTAGCGGTCGTAGCGCCGGGCGAGATAGCCCTCGACGCCATCATCGGCGATCCAGTTGTCGCAGCCGTCGGGGTCGACCCAGACGCCCCACTTGATCTGCGAGAGGTCGTTGCGGTCGATGGTGTTGCGGTCCTGGCTCTTGTCAGGGCCGGCATCGCAGGCGGCGAGCGCCAGCGCGGCGCCGAGGACGAGAACGAAGCGGGATGCGGTCATGGTCGTCTCCTCAGCGCACACACAGGATTTCGACGCGGCGGTTCTTCGCCATGCCCTCGACGGTGCGGTTGGTCGCCACCGGGTATTCCTCGCCGTAGCCGCGCACGTCGATGATGCGGGCGCCGGTGCCGCGGGCCACCTTGGCCACCGCGTTGGCCCGGTTGTAGCTCAGGCGGCGGTTGTACTCGAGGCTGGCGCGGGCATCGGTGTGGCCGGCGATGATGAAGCCGAAGGCGTCGGCGCTGTTGAAGAACTCTTCCAGCCGCGCCTTGCCCTTGGGCGAGATGTAATACTTGTCGGTGGCGAAGTACTGGTCGGTGTTGAGCGTGCCGCAGACGTTGATGTCGCGGCAGACCGGGCGGCCATCCGGGGTCATGCGCGACACCGCGTAGCCCTCGACGCCGTCATCCATCACCCAGATCTCGCAGCCGTCGGGCGACAGGGAGATCCCCGGCACGTAGCGCTCGCCGCGGATGGTGCGGGTGTTCTGGGTGGAAATCACCGGCGTGTTCAGAGCCTCGCCGTCGCTGCCGGCCGCGGCCGGGCCGCTGATCCCGGCCACCGCGGCGCAGGCCAGCGCCAGCGCGCCGACCGCCCCTCTGAAGGCTTTGGAAATGCGTTTCGCCACAGCCTCTGTCCCCTTTTTGTGCTTGTTGCCCGCCCGCTGTGCCGCAGGCGCCGGACGGGCAAAAGATGCAATTTTACTCTAAGGCAAGAGAGTAGCAGACATTTCCAGCCTGTGAAGGAAAAACCACCATATATTGTGGTAGGGAGCAGAACAAACCACCGATCTTTGCCGCATTGTCTCGGACCGCCGCGAAAAGATCGCGGCAGATGCAGGCCGATCGGCGGGTTCAACTCAAGCGAGCACGCCCTTCAGCGAGTTCGGCCCGCTTTCGACGATGCGGACCCGGCGCAGATCGCCCGGCACGACACCTTCGGCCGCCACGTGCACCGCGTGCAGGTAGTCGGACTTGCCGACCATCTGGCCCGGCAGGCGGCCGGTCTTCTCGAACAGGACGCCGACCTCGCGCCCCACCATGGCGTCCTGCAGGGCGCGCTGCTGGCGGGTGAGCAGCGCCTGCAGGCGCTGCAGCCGGTCGTCCTTCTCGGCCTCAGGGACCTGCGGGCGCTCCGCCGCCGGGGTGCCGGGGCGCTCGGAATACTTGAACGAGAAGGCAGAGCCGTATTCCACCGCCTCGATCAGCGCCAGCGTGTCGCGGAAATCGGCCTCGGTCTCTTCCGGGAAGCCGACAATGAAATCGCCCGAGAGATGCAGGTCGGGGCGCGCCGCGCGCAGCCGCTCGATGAGCTTGAGATACTGCTCGGCGGTGTGCTGGCGGTTCATCCGCTTGAGGATCCGGTCGGAACCCGCCTGCACCGGCAGGTGCAGGTAGGGCATCAACTTGTCGCAATCGCCATGGGCGGCGATCAGGTCGTCATCCATGTCGTTGGGGTGCGAGGTGGTGAAGCGGATGCGCTCGAGCCCGTCGATCTTTGCCAGCTCGCGGATCAGCCCGGCGAGACCGCGGTCATGGCCGTGATAGGCGTTGACGTTCTGGCCCAGCAGCGTGAGCTCGCGCACACCGCGCTCGACGAGATCGCGGGCCTCGGTCAGCACGCGGTCCGCCGGGCGCGAGACCTCGGCGCCGCGTGTGTAGGGCACCACGCAGAAGGCGCAGAACTTGTCGCAGCCCTCCTGCACGGTGAGGAAGGCGGTCGGGCCGCGCTTGGCCTTGGGGCGGGATTTCAGCCGCTCGAACTTGTCCTCCTCGGGGAAGTCGGTGTCGAGCGCCTTCTCGCCGCCGCGTGCCCTGGCCTCGAGCTCGGGCAGGCGGTGGTAGCTTTGCGGGCCGACCACCAGATCGACCATCGGCTGGCGCCGCATGATCTCTTCGCCCTCGGCCTGCGCCACGCAGCCAGCCACGCCGATCTTCAGATCCGGGCGCTCGGCCTTGAGCCCCTTGTAGCGGCCAAGCTCGGAATAGACCTTCTCCGCCGCCTTCTCGCGGATGTGGCAGGTGTTGAGCAGGATCATGTCGGCGTCGTCGGGGCTGTCGGTCTGGACATAGCCCTGCCCGCCCATGGCCTCGGCCATGCGCTCGCTGTCATAGACGTTCATCTGGCAGCCATAGGTCTTGATGAAGAGCTTCTTGGGCTGGGTCATGAGAGGGACTCCCGGTCGCGCGGTTCAAGGGCGGGCGGATAGCGCAAAACGGGCTGCGTGAAAAGGGTGCGCGGAGGGGCGCGGGCCGGGAGGGGCGGCGCGCCGGTCCGGGAGGCGTGCCCGTCCGCGAGGGCCGGCCTGCCTCCGGCGGGGATATTTTTGGCCAGAAGAAGACAGGGGCGCAGTGTCCGCCGCGCCGCGATCCCCGGCGATGGCGCGACGGAGGCCCGAGGAGCTGCCCGAGATCAGGCGCGCGCCCCCGGTCTTCTCCGGTTTTCAAATACCTGATGCGACCAGATCGCGACCGGGGGGGCCGCCCGGCTGCTTGCAAAGACCGTCGAATTCACCAATCCTTGCGCGCGGATCGGGCAGGAAGACAGACCATGCATCACGAGAGCCTTGCACAGTTCCTCCGCGGCGCGAAGACCGCGCTCGGCGACGGCCCGGTGGCGATGGTGTTCTGCGAGGACGAGGTCGAGATCGACACCACCCTGCGCCACGTCCTGCAATCGGGCTTCCGCTGCGTCATCGCCTTCATGCCGAAACCGTTCGCGATGGCGCGGGACCTGCGCGAGCGGGTGCACCGGGTCGATTACGACCTGGACGCGGAGCGCGCGGTGCCGCGGGCCGTCGACGCGGTGATCGGGGCCGGGCCGGGCCTCTGGATGTTCTACTGCTTCAACGCCGAGTACCTGTTCTACCCCTATTGCGAGACCCGGTCGGTCAGCGAGATGCTCGCCTTCCACGCCGAGGAACGGCGCGACGCGATGCTGACCTATGTCATCGACCTCTATGCCGGCGACCTGAAGCGCTTTCCCGATGCCGTGTCGCTCGACCGGGCCTATCTCGATCGGTCGGGCTATTACGCGCAGGCGCGCAGCGATGCCGCGCGGCGCGGCCATCCCAAGGAGCGGCAGCTGGATTTCTATGGCGGCCTGCGCTGGCGCTACGAGGAGCACGTGCCCGAGGCGCGGCGCAAGATCGATCGCATCGCGCTGTTCCGGGCCAAGCCCGGGCTGACGCTGCGCGACGATCACAGCTTCTCGGACGAGGAGTACAACACCTATGCCTGCCCGTGGCACAACAACCTCACCGCCGCGCTGGTCTCGTTCCGCACCGCCAAGGCGCTGAAGCGCAACCCCGGCAGCAGCTACGACATCCGCGATTTCCGCTGGCACAACTCGACCGAGTTCGAATGGCATTCGCGCCAGCTGCTCGATCTCGGACTGATGGAGCCCGGGCAATGGTTCTGACCCCCCGCACCCTTACCCCGGACGATGCAGAGGCCTACGCGGCGCTCTGCCTCGAGGCGGTCGAGCGCTTCCAGTCCGCCTTCTGCAGCACGCCCGAGGAGGTGCAGGCGCTGAGCCGCGAGGCGGTGGCCGAGACGCTCTCGGCGGGCATGACGCTGGGGCTCTTCGACGGGGAGACGCTCAGCGGCATGGTGGGGCTGCGCCGCCTGCCCTTCGCGCGCGCCGCGCACCGGGTGGAGATCGGCGCCTTCTACATCCGCCCCGCGCTGCACGGCGCCGGCGCCGCGGCGCAGCTGCTGGCCGCGATCATCGACCACGTGCGCCCGCTCGGGGTCTGGCAGCTCGAGCTCTGCGTGGCCGAGCGCAACGCCCGCGCGATCCGCTTTTACGAGCGCCACGGCTTCGTCTGGCAGGGCCGGATGCCCAACACGGTGATCGGCCCCGAGGGGCCCGAGACCGACCTGTTCTATACCCGTGACCTGAGGGGCTGAGCCTCAGTCGAACTGCTCCATCACGATGTCGCCCTCCGGCACATCGATGGATTTCAGCGCCTCGGCGATGTCGTCGAGCATCGCGTCGGGGCCGCAGATGTAACAAGTGTCGGTGCCCGGGGTGACATGCTCCTTGAGCAGTTCGGCATCGATCTGGCCCCGGTGCAGCGGGCTGTCCTCCTCGTCGGTGACGAGGAAGCAGGTCTTGAGCCCCGGCATCTTGTCGAAGCTGTCGCGCAGGATGATGTCGCGCTCGGCCTTGTTGGAGAAGACCAGCGTATTGCCCTTGAGCGTGCCCTTCCGCGCGAGCTTCTCGCGCAGGATGGCGATGAACGGCGTCACGCCGGCGCCGCCCGCGATGAAGACGCCGTCGCCCTTGTCTTCGATGGCACCCCAGATGTCCTCGATCAGCATGGTGTCGCCGGGCTGCAGCCGGGCGATGCGCTCGGTGACGCCGCCATGGCCCTCGGCCTCCTCGGGGTAGGACTTAATGATGAACTCAAGCTGCTCTTCGCCCGGCAGCGAGGTCATGGTGAACGAGCGGATCTCGTCGCGCCAGCCGTCCTGGTCGAGCGCCATATGCGCGGCCTGCCCGGGGGTGTAGTCGAGATCGTCGGGCCGGTCGAAGGCGAGCCGGTAGGTGTCGTGGGTGACGGGGGTGATGCTGCGAAGCGTGAGCGTACGTGTCATGCGGTGTCTCCTTTTGGGAGACCAACGACCAGCGCGGCCCGGGGTTCCTGCGGGCGTCACTTGCACCTGTCACGAAACGGTCAGGGCCGTTCCTGTCGGGGCGGTCAACGGTGGCGCGGTTTTCCGGGCATCGCAAAGACGATCCGGAGAGGCACGTTCAGTCGCGCTTGCGCAGGCGGATCACCACATCGACCGAGGCAATCTCGGCGCCTTCGGGCACGTCGGGCAGGCGCGCGATCACCATTTCCTCGGCCGGGGCATCGGTCAGGTGGCCATCATGCTCCCAGTAGAAATGCGGGTGATCGTGGGTGTTGGTGTCGAAGTAGCTGCGGGTGCCGTCGACCGTCACTTCCTGCATCAGCCCGGCATCGCAGAAGGCGCGCAGGGTGTTGTAGATGGTGGCCAGAGAGACGCTCTCGCCCTGTTCCTTGACGGCGGAGAACAGGCTTTCCGCGGTGACGTGACGGTGCTGGCCATCGCCAACCAGAAGCGCCGCCAGCGCCACGCGCTGCCGGGTCGGGCGCAGGTCTGCCTGCGCCAGCCATTCGGTGCCTCTCTGTACGGCCTCTGCTGTCATAGCCCTATCCGATGCCATCATGTCTCTGTCATATATAAGGAGCGCAGGGATGGAAATTCAAACGAAAAACACGATTCCGACGGGCCTGCCGCCCCCTTGCGCAGGCTTGCAAGCAAGGCTTTCGCGGTGATAGAGGGGGCCGCAACCGAAACCCATGACACGAAGGCTCAGTCACCGATGGCCGACTATCCCACCAGCTTCGGCAAGGAAGACCTGCTGAAATGTTCCCGCGGCGAGCTGTTCGGCGAGGGCAATGCGCAGCTTCCGGCCCCGCCCATGCTCATGATGGACCGCATCACCGATATCTCGGCAGATGGCGGCGCTCACGGCAAGGGCCACGTGCTGGCCGAGTTCGACATCACACCCGACCTGTGGTTCTTCGACTGTCACTTCCCGGGCAACCCGATCATGCCCGGCTGCCTCGGGCTCGACGGCCTCTGGCAGCTGACCGGCTTCAATCTCGGCTGGCGCGGCTGGCAGGGCCGTGGCTACGCGCTCGGCGTTGGCGAGGTGAAGCTCACCGGCATGGTGCGCCCCGACCGCAAGATGCTGACCTACAAGATCGATTTCACCAAGGCGATCCAGACCCGCCGGCTGACCATGGGCGTCGCTGACGGCATCGTCGAGGCCGATGGCGAGGTGATCTACCAGGTCAAGGACATGAAGGTCGCGCTCTCCGAGAGCTGATCCTTGCGAGTGGCGCCTTCGCGGCGCCGCTCAATGCAGGCTGAGCAGAACCGCGATGTCGCGCGGGCTCAGCCGCGCCACCAGCGCCCGATCCTCCGAATGCAGCGCCGCGCCGCTGGCGATGTGCTGCTTCAACCGCTGCGCGATTTCGCTGGTCGACTGGTAGTAGAGATCCGGCTGCTCGCGCCCGATCTCCTGCAACAGGCGCTCCAGCAGCCTCTTGCGTTTCTCCGCGTCGAGATCCTTTCGCTTGTCCTGCAGCATGGGCTGGTCCCTCGCTCGTTTGCTCCTAGCTTGCGAGATAAGCGGCGGCGCCTGCTTGTCCAGCGCGCGCCCCGCGCCGGGACCGCGCAGCGAAGGGAGCGCCACCATGATCGCCGGGATCGCCAAGCGCCTTCTGCGCCGCCCGCGCTACAGCGCCTTCGAGCCGCTCGATCTCGACGGACGCCAGCGCGCCGAAGCCCTGCGCAGCGCGCTGGCCGATCTCGCCGACGATCCCTACCTAATGCTCGCCGATACCGGCTGGCGCCTGCTC
This sequence comes from Salipiger bermudensis, assembly GCF_019801965.1. Classification (GTDB taxonomy): domain Bacteria; phylum Pseudomonadota; class Alphaproteobacteria; order Rhodobacterales; family Rhodobacteraceae; genus Salipiger; species Salipiger bermudensis_A. The sequence continues at coordinate 250,112 of NZ_JAHVIA010000004.1, read as the reverse complement.
TCGGTCTTCGATGACCTGCGCTACGACCGCGCCGACATGGACATGATGACCGGCCCGATGCGCGCATACGCCGCCCGTCGCCTCGCGCCCATGGGGTTCCGACAGGCCACCGGCTCGACCCTCGACAACCCCGCGCTCGACACCCGCATCCATATCCCGAGGTTCCGCGCCCTCGGCGCCTCGCCCTTCGACGCGGTGCGCGACACGCCGCGCCGGGCGCAGGACTACTACCTCCTCACCCCCACCCAGACCGCCGCCCATATCGTCCGGCACTACACGGTCGATGACGCGGTCGAGCGCATCAAGGCGCTGGTGGTGCGCCAGCCGGTCGACCTGCTGCGCCTGTCCGACTATCTCGAGCAGCGCAGCGATCACCAGGACTTCCTGCGCGCCATCGGTCACCTGAAATACGTGCAGCGCGTGGCCGTCGAAAGCGCGCCGCTCAGCCGCCGGCGCGCCTTGCGCTGAAGCCTCCACGACGGTTCCGCAGAGGCAATCCCCTGCTTGCGTCCCCCCTGCCCCATGCCCTACATAGCCCCCAACAAACTCATGGGAGGCAACATGCGTCGCGTCGTCGTCACCGGACTGGGCATCGTATCGTCCATTGGCACCAACGCCGAAGAAGTTCTCGCCTCGCTGAAGGCAGGCCGCTCCGGCATCACTGCCAACGAACAGATGAAGGAACACGGCTTCCGCAGCCAGATCGCCGGGGCCGTGGATCTCGACGTGTCGGAGCACGTGGACAAGCGCACCCTGCGCTTCATGGGCCCCGGTGCGGCCTATGCCCACATCGCCATGCAACAGGCCATCGCCGATGCCGGGCTCGAGGAGGCCGACGTGGTCAACCCGCGCACCGGCCTGATCGCCGGCTCCGGCGGACCGTCGACCTCGGCGCTGCTGACCGCGCACCAGACCGTTCTGAAGACCGGCGGCACCAAGCGCGTGGGCCCCTTCGCGGTGCCCAAGGCGATGTGCTCCACGGTGAGCGCGAACCTGTCGACCGCGTTCAAGATCAAGGGCATCAACTACTCGATCACCTCCGCCTGCTCGACCTCGCTGCACTGCATCGGCAACGCCGCAGAGCAGATCATGATGGGCAAGCAGGACGTGATGTTCGCCGGCGGCGGCGAAGAGCTCGACTGGACGTTGTCCTGCCTGTTCGACGCCATGGGCGCGATGTCGTCGAAGTACAACGACACCCCCGAGAAGGCCTCGCGCGCCTTCGATGCCGGCCGCGACGGATTCGTGATCTCCGGCGGCGGCGGCATCCTCGTGCTCGAGGAACTCGAGCACGCCAAGGCCCGCGGCGCCAAGATCTACGCCGAGGTCACCGGCTTCGCCGCGACCTCCGACGGCCATGACATGGTCGCGCCCTCCGGCGAGGGGGGCGAGCGCGCCATGCGCCTCGCGCTCTCGACCCTGCCCGAGGATCGCAAGGTCGGCTACATCAACGCTCACGGCACCTCGACCCCGGTCGGCGATGTCGGCGAAATCGAGGCGGTGCGCCGGGTCTTCGGCGACGGCCAGACCCCGCCGGTCTCCTCGACCAAGTCGATGACCGGCCACAGCCAGGGCGCCACCGGCGCACAGGAGGCGATCTACTGCCTGCTGGCGCTCGAGCACGATTTCATCATCCCCTCGATCAACGTGGACGAGCTCGACCCGGCGCTGAAGCCGGCCGAGATCGCCACCGCCCGCGTCGACAATGCCGGGCTCGACACGGTGATGACCAATTCCTTCGGGTTCGGCGGCACCAACGGCTCGATGCTGCTGAGCCGCTACAGTGACTGATCTTACAAAAATAACAGCGGATTACAGAACATGTCGGAGCTTCTGAAGGGCAAGCGCGGGCTGGTCATGGGGGTGGCGAATGACCGCTCCATCGCGTGGGGCATCGCGCGCGCCCTGCACGAGGCCGGCGCCGAGCTGGCCTTCACCTATCAGGGCGAAGCCTTCGGCAAGCGCCTGCAGCCGCTGGCGGAAAGCGTCGGCAGCGACCTGATGGTCGATGTCGACGTGACCGACGACGCCTCGCTCGACGCCGGCTTCGAGACCCTGGCGGCGCGCTGGCCGACGATCGATTTCGTGGTCCACGCCATCGCGTTCTCCGACAAGTCGGAGCTCACGGGCCGCATTCTCAACACCTCCCGCAGCAACTTCCGCAACTCGCTCGATATCTCCTGCTACAGCTTCATCGAGGTGGCGCGCCGCGCCCACCCGCTGATGGTCGAGAACGGCGGGACGCTGCTCACGCTGACCTATGACGGCAGCCAACGGGTGTTCCCGAATTACAACGTCATGGGGGTCGCCAAGGCGGCGCTCGAATCGGCGACCCGCTACCTCGCCAACGATCTCGGCCCCGAAGGCATCCGGGTCAACGCGATCTCGCCCGGCCCGATGAAGACGCTGGCCGGCGCGGCCATCGGCGGCGCCCGCAAGACCTACAAGTTCACCGAGCAGAACACGCCGCTGCGCTCCAACGCGACGCTCGAGGCGGTGGGCGGCACGGCGGTCTACCTGGTCTCCGATGCCGGCGCCTGTACCACCGGCGAGATCATCCGTGTCGATGGCGGCTACCACGTGCTGGGCATGCCGCAATACGATTTCCTCTGAGCCGGCAGGGCGCCCCCGCGCCCGCCCTCCCCGCCCTCTGACCGGAAAGGACCGCACGCGATGCTGACGGCAATCATCGATTATGAAAGCGGCAACCTGCACTCGGCCGAGAAGGCGTTCCAGCGCATGGCCTCCGAGACCGGCGCCGGCGAGGTGGTGGTGACCACCGATCCAGAGACCGTGGCCAATGCCGACCGCATCGTGCTGCCGGGCGACGGCGCCTTCCCGGCCTGCGCCGCGGCGCTGCGACGCTCGGGCTGCTTCGAGGCGATGGTCGAGGCGGTCGAGCGCCGAGCCGTGCCGTTCCTTGGGATCTGCGTCGGCATGCAGCTTCTGGCCCGCAAGGGGCACGAATACGAGGAGACCCTCGGGCTCGGCTGGATCGACGGCGAAGTCGCGCGCATCGCGCCCTCCGACGCCTCGCTCAAGGTCCCGCACATGGGCTGGAACGATCTGGTGATCGACCACCCCCACCCGGTGCTCGAGGGCGTCTCGACCGGTGATCACGCCTATTTCGTGCATTCCTACCAGATGGACATGAGCGATGCCTCCCAGCGCGTGGCGCATGTCGATTACGGCGGCGACGTCACCGCCATCGTCGCCCACGAGACGGTGATCGGCCTGCAGTTCCACCCGGAGAAAAGCGCCGCCACCGGCCTGCGCATGATCGCCAACTTCCTCGCCTGGCGCCCCTGACGCCCGCACAAGGCTGTCCCGGCGGCAGCTCTCGCGGCACGCCCGGACGCCTCCGGCGGGAGTATTTTTGACGAAGAGAAGCCAAGGACGCCGCGCCCTACCCTTCTCTGGTTCAAAAATACCTCGGGTGTGAATTGGCGCACGGCGCCAAGAGGGGGCAGCGCCCCTTTCTCCCGTTTGCCGAGCGGGCCGGGCGACGGTCATGGCGCCGCGCCGGACTGCCGCATCCTTGTGCAATGTCGCGGAGTGCATGGAGGATGACGCGGCGGCGCTCGCCAAGGTGCCGCGCTTCGTGCAACAGGATCGGAAATCCCAACGCGCGACTCGAGAGGCCCCGCATGATTTCCGTCCTTGGCAGCGTCTGGGCGCTCCTGCTCGGCACCCTCCTGATCATGCTCGGCAACGGCATGCAGTTCACCCTGATCGGCCTGCGCGGCGATATCGAGGGCTTCTCCGCCGGCGCCCTCGCGATCATCACTTCCGGCTACTATATCGGTTTCCTCTCCGGCGCCCGGGTGACGCCGGTCCTGATCCGCCGCGTCGGCCATGTCCGGGTCTTCGCCGCGCTCGGCAGCTTCATGTCCGCCGGCCTCATCGCCTTCCCGCTGGTCACCGAGACCTGGGCCTGGACGCCGCTGCGGCTGATCATCGGCTTTTGCATGTCCGGCGTCTACGTCGCCGCCGAGAGCTGGCTCAACCACGCCGCCACCAACGACACCCGCGGCAAGATCCTCTCCGCCTACATGATCGCCCAGACCCTCGGCGTCATCGGCGCGCAATACCTGCTGACCTTCGGGGACGCCGCCACCTCGGCGCTGTTCATCGTCGCCTCGATCCTGGTCTCGCTGTCCTTCGGGCCGATCCTGCTCTCGGTCACCCCGACCCCGGCGGTCAGCGTGGCGCGGCCGATGTCGCTGCGGCAGCTCTTCGGACTGGCGCCGCTCAGCACCGTGGGCACCTTCTTCCTCGGCAGCATCTACGCCACGCAATCGGGAATGGGGGCGGTGTTTGGCACCCAGATCGGCCTCTCGGCGTCGCAGATCGCCCTCTTCGTCGCGACGCTCTTCGCCGGGGCGCTGTTCCTGCAATACCCGATCGGCTGGCTCTCCGACGTCATGGACCGGCGCAAGCTGATCCTCGGCGCCGCCGTCATCGGCGCAGCGGCCTGCGCGCTCGGGCTGATGACCGAGGCGCATCCCGAGCTGCTGCTCGTTGCCGCCTTCCTCGCCGGCGGCGTCACCACGCCGCTCTACTCGCTGTTTCTCGCCTATACCAACGACGATCTGCCCGCCGACGACATGCCCGCCGCCTCGGGCGGCCTCGTGTTCATCTTCGGGCTCGGGGCCATCGCGGGGCCGCTGCTCAGCGGCTGGGCCATGCAGGCGCTCGGCCCGCATGGCTTCTGGCTGGTGCTGACCGTGACCTTCGCCGGCATCGCCCTCTTCGCGCTCTACCGGATGACCCAGCGCCCGGCGCCGCTGGTCGAGGATAGCGACAGCTACCTCACCGTGCTGCCGACCACCTCGCCGGTGGCCATCGAGGCGGCCACCAGTTGGGCCGTCGAGCAGGCCGAGGGCGAACAGGAGGAGGCGGAGAGGCCCTGAGGCCCCGCCGCCCGCCCCCGCGGGCGCTACTGCACCCGCCGCCAGGTCTGGCCGCGACAGATGCCCAGAACGCAGCCCTCGACCTTCAGACGGTCGCCCGAGAGCGCCATCTTCGAGTTGTAGGTCTTGTCGCGATCCGGCGCCCAGATCTTGCCGCCGCCATAGGCGCCGCCGCCCTTGGGCGACATGCCCCAGATCATCTGGCGCCCGATATTGGGCGAGTCGATCGGCTGGCCGGCGCTGTCATAGCCCTTGCCCAGCGTGCCGCAGATCTCGGCGCCGCAGGGCGCGATGGTGACCAGTGCGAAATTGCCGTTGTCGTCCGGTTGCGTCTGCCAGACCCCCTCCACCGGGTCCGCCAGCGCCGCGCCGGCAAGGCCGATCAGCCCCGCCGCCAATGCCAGTGCTTTCATGGCTCGTCTCCTCCCTCTGAGCAATGTATCAGGAGCCTGACGCAAGCCGCCGATTCCGTTCAACATTGACGCAGGGTAGGCTTTCATGAGACCTCGCGTCACGAGACCTGACAGAGACGGAGCCGAGTGAGCCGATGATCCTTTACCCCGCGATCGATTTGAAGGACGGCAAGGCCGTGCGCCTGCTGCGTGGCGACATGGACAAGGCCACCGTGTTCAACGACGATCCTGCCGCGCAGGCGCTGGAATTCGTCGCCGCCGGCTGCGAGTGGCTGCACCTCGTCGATCTCAACGGCGCCTTCGCCGGCGAGCCGGTCAATGCGGCGGCGGTCGAGGCGATCCTGAGCCAGACCAAGACCCCGGCCCAGCTTGGCGGCGGCATCCGCGACATGGCGACCATCGAGCGCTGGCTCGACAAAGGGCTGGCGCGCGTCATCCTTGGCACCGTGGCGGTGGAGAACCCCGCCCTCGTGCGCGAGGCCGCCGCCGCCTTCCCCGGCAAGATCGCCGTCGGCATCGATGCCCGCGACGGCCGCGTCGCCACCAAGGGCTGGGCCGAGGTCACCGATGTGGACGCGGTCGAGCTCGCCAAGAGCTACGAGGATGCCGGCGTTGCCGCGATCATCTACACCGACATCAACCGCGACGGCGCCATGCAGGGCCCGAATGTCGAGGCCACCGCGTCCCTCGCTCGCGCGGTGACGATCCCGGTCATCGCCTCGGGCGGTGTGTCGTCGCTCAAGGATCTCAAGGATCTGCGCGATTGCGGCGCAGCGCTCAACGGCGCGATCTCGGGCCGGGCGCTCTACGATGGCGCCCTCGACCTGAAGGAGGCGCTCGAGGCCCTCGCGGGCTGAGCCTCTCAGAGATCGATGTCGAGCGTGACCGGGAAGTGGTCCGAGGCATCGAGCAGCGCCGCGCGCAGTTCCGGCGTGCGCCAGCAGACCGGGTCGTCGAACGGGTGCCAGATGCGCCATGACGGGCCGGTCGCGGCGAGATCCTCGGACACCATGATATAGTCGAGCAGGGCCTGCATGTAGCGCTGCTCGGGCCCGAGATAGAACCGCGCGGTGGTCGGCTGGGCACCGAATTTCGACGCCAGCGCGCGCTCCGCATGGGGATCGAAGAGCCGCGGCCCGCCATCTCCCAGCACGATCTCGACCGAGCTGCGGCCGAACAGGTGCTCGTATTCGTCGAGCCCGGGGCCATCATTGAGATCGCCCATGACGATGACGCTCTCGCCCGCCTCGAGCAGCGCCTCGACCCGGCGACGCAGCCAGATCGCCTGCGCCAGCTGCTTGCGCCGGTTGGAGATGGCCAGCCGCATGATCTGGTCGCGGCTGCGCGCGCCATGCGGCGCCTTGGATTTCAGATGCGCCCCGACCAGCCGCAGCACCTTGCCCGAGGCGGTCACCGCTTCGACCTCGAGCGGCGGCTTCGAGAAGCTGACCTTGTCGCGGGTGGCGTCGATATCGAGATCTATATGAAACACCCGGTCGAAGCGTGGCGCCTCGTTGCTCTCCTGAGGGGCGTGGCGCACCGTCAGCATTGCCGGATCGTAGAGCAGCGCGATCTCCTGCTGGGTGTCGTTGACAAAGCCGGTCAGCACCTCGCGGGTGCGCAGATCGAAGGCCTCGGCGAAGTGCTTCAGCGCGCGGTCGGTGTCGCGCCGGGAATTGCTGTCGGGCGCCTCGATGATCATCACCGCGTCGGCATCCATCGCCGTGAAGACGATGCCCAGGGCCTCGGTCTGCTGCTGGCGGGTGATGTCGTGGCGCGCCGACCATCCGCCATCGTCGATCAGCCGGCCGGCATCGTCGAACAGGGCGTCGAACCACTCGATATTGTAGGTGGCGAGGCGCATCCGCCTCAGGCCGCGCGCTGCGCCGAGATCTCTTCCCAGGCGTGATTGATGTCGATCAGGCGCTTCTCGGAGAGCTTCACCGCCTCCTCGGGCACGCCGCGCGCCTGCATCACGTCGGGGTGGCTGTCGCGCACGAGGCGGCGCCATTGCTGGCGGATCTCGTCGAGCGGGGCCTCCGGCGAGACCCCGAGCACGGCATAGGGATCGGGGGCGGCATCGGGCACGAAGCGGGCGCGGATGGCGCGGTAATCGGCGGGCGCGACCTCGAAGATCTCGGCCACGCGGTCGAGGAATTCCTCCTCGGCCGGGTGATAATGGCCATCGGCCATGGCGATGTAGAACAGCCCCTCCAGCAGGTCGCAGATCGGCCCCTTGCTGTCGTCGAACATGCGCCGGATGCGGCGGGCGTATTCCTCGAAGCCGGCCACGTCCTGCCGGGCGAGGTTGAACACCCGGGCCGCCGCCGCCTCGTCCTCGGGGGCGACATGAAACACCTCGCGGAAGGCCAACACCTCGTTGCGGGTCACCTGGCCATCGGCCTTGGCCATCTTGGCCGAGAGCGCGATCACCGCGATGGTGAAGGCGACGCTGCGCTCGGGCGGCTGGCGCAGGCGGTCGAACACCGCGCCAAGGCCCTCGCCATTGGCGAGCGCGGAGAGTGCCTCGGAGATGCGGGTCCAGATCGACATTCGGCAATTTTAGTGCGTTGCGGGGGCGAAGTCAGCGCGGTTCAGAGAAATTTCTGCATGAGGACAAGGTCCATCCAGCGCCCGAACTTGAAGCCGACCTGCGGCAGCCGGGCGGCCTCGATGAAGCCGATGGCGGCGTGAAACGCCACGCCCGCAGGGTTTTCCGCCGAAACCCCGGCGAAGAGCGAGTGCACCTGCTGGCTGCGGGCGACGTCTTCCAGCGCTTCCATCAGCGCCCGCCCTGCCCCGCGACCTCTTGCCTCGGGGGCGAGGATGACCGTGTGTTCCTTGGTGCGGGCATAACCCGGCCCGCCGCGGAACGGGAAGAAGGTGGCGAAGCCGAGGAGCGCGCCGTCCTGCTCGGCGACGAGGAAGGCGTCGCCGCGCGCGGCAATGTCGGTGGTCAGCCCCTCCGGGGTCTTGAGCGCGGTCGAGAAGGTGATCGCGGTGGTCTCGATCCACGGGTTCCAGAGCGCTGCGAGCGGCGCGGCATCCGCCGCGCGGGCCGGGCGGACGATCATTGCAGGATCCGACGCTGGCCCTGCGCGGTGCGCAGCTCGGCGCGCAGCCCCGGCTTCGGTCCGGTGATGAAGGAGACCAGCGGCGCGTCGAGATGCGGCGCCAGAAGCGCCTCGAGCTCGGCGGCCTCGGGGTGGATCACCTCGAGCTTCTCGAGCTTCGTGCCGGAAGCCGAAAGGATTGCGCCGGCAGGCACCGGGCTCTTCCATTCGATCAGCGCCGGGAACACGCCGTCAAAGGGCAGACGGCCATCCTCGGGCACCGACATCACCCAGCGCAGCCGTCCACGCTCGAGATCGACGGGTTGGCCCGCCATCGGCAGCGCCGCGAGCGCGGCATCCATGTCGGAGACCCGGCAGATCCACTTGTCGAGCCTTGCGGGGCCGTGGAAATCGTCGAGCCCGAACCAGCGCGCGCCCTCGGGCGGCGGCGCGGCGGGATCGATGGCAATTGCCTCGAGATAGAGCCCCCGGCCAAGGCCCAGAAGCTGGTTATGGGTGCCGTAGCGCGGGTGTTCGCCGCCGGGCAGCAGCGGCATGCCGACGGCGGCCTCGGCATGGGCGACCGCCTCCTCGAGGCTCTCGCCCGCCACCGCGATATGATCCAGTTCCAGCTTCATCCGCCGCCCGGGGTCGTTGTTCATTCGGGTCACGATAGGCGAGCGCACCGGCGGCGCAACGGCTAAAATGCATCAACGCCCGGGGTTTGCGCGCTATCACGGGGCGGGGCGGCCCCTTGCGGAGTGTTAGCGGCGGCAGAGGCGCTCGGCACGCCCGAGGCGACGCGACGCTCTGCGCCACCGTCCTGCCGGACGCACGGCGCTCGCGTGATCCCTCTTTCAATAAGCAAAGGGCCGGGGAAGATCCCCGGCCCCTGCCCTGTTACCCGCGGGCTTCGCGGATCAGCTTGAGGATATCCTGCGCCGCGTCGGGGATGTTGGTCCCCGGTCCGAAGATCGCCTTCACCCCGGCATCGTAGAGGAACTTGTAATCCTGGTGCGGGATCACCCCGCCGCAGATGACGATGATGTCCTCGGCGCCCTGCGCCTTCAGCGCCTCGATCAGCTGCGGCGCCAGCGTCTTGTGGCCTGCCGCCTGCGACGAGATGCCGATGATGTGCACGTCGTTGTCGATGGCGTCCTGCGCCGCCTCGTCCGGGGTCTGGAACAGCGGCCCCACGTCGACGTCGAAGCCGATATCGGCAAAGGCGGTGGCGATGACCTTGGCGCCGCGGTCATGGCCGTCCTGGCCCATCTTGACCACCAGCATGCGCGGGCGGCGGCCTTCTTCCTCGGCGAAATCCTCGACCGATTTCTGGATCGCGGCAAAGCCTTCGTCGCCCTCGTAGGCGGCGCCGTAGACGCCCGCCAGCGTCTTCACCTCGGCCCGGTGACGGCCAAACACCTTTTCCATCGCCATGCTGATCTCTCCGACAGAGGCCCGCGCGCGGGCAGCTTCGACGGCCGCCTCGAGCAGGTTGCCGCCCTCCTTGGCCCGACGCTCGAGCTCGCCCAGCGCCGCATCGCAGGCGGCCTGGTCGCGGGTCGCGCGGATGCGCTCCAGCGAGGCCACCTGTCCATCGCGGACCTTGGCATTGTCGATGTCGAGAATGTCGAGCTCGTCTTCCTTCTCGAGCCGGTACTTGTTGACACCCACGATGACGTCATCGCCGCGGTCGATATCGGCCTGGCGCTTGGCCGCCGTCTCCTCGATGCGCAGCTTGGGCATGCCCGAGGCCACCGCCTTGGTCATGCCGCCCATCTCGTCGACCTCCTCGATCAGCTTCCACGCCGCCTCGGCGAGATCGGCGGTCAGCTTCTCGACATAGTACGAGCCGGCCATCGGATCGACGACCTTTGTCACGCCGGTCTCTTCCTGCAGGATGAGCTGGGTGTTGCGCGCGATGCGGGCCGAGAACTCGGTCGGCAGGGCGATGGCCTCGTCGAGCGCGTTGGTGTGCAGCGACTGGGTGCCGCCCAGCACCGCCGACATCGCCTCATAGGCGGTGCGAATGACGTTGTTGTAGGGATCCTGCTCGGCGAGCGACACGCCCGAGGTCTGGCAGTGGGTGCGCAGCATCTTGGAGCGTGCCGACTTGGCGCCGAGCTCGGTCATGATGCGCGACCACAGCATCCGCGCGGCGCGCAGCTTGGCGATCTCCATGAAGAAGTTCTTGCCGATGGCAAAGAAGAACGACAGCCGCCCGGCGAACTTGTCGATGTCCATGCCGGCATCCATCGCCGTCTTCACGTATTCCTTGCCGTCGGCCAGCGTGTAGGCCAGCTCCTGCACCAGGTTCGCGCCGGCCTCCTGCATGTGGTAGCCGGAGATCGAGATCGAGTTGAACTTGGGCATCTCGTTCGAGGTGTACTCGATGATGTCGGAAATGATCCGCATCGAGGGTTCGGGCGGATAGATATAGGTGTTCCGCACCATGAACTCTTTCAGGATGTCGTTCTGGATCGTGCCCGAGAGCAGCGCACGGTCGTGGCCCTGCTCTTCGCCGGTGACGATGAAATTGGCCAGCACCGGGATCACCGCGCCGTTCATCGTCATCGAGACCGAGACCTTGTCGAGCGGGATGCCGTTGAACAGCACCTTCATGTCCTCGACCGAGTCGATCGCCACGCCGGCCTTGCCGACATCGCCGACGACGCGCGGGTGATCGCTGTCATAGCCGCGGTGGGTGGCGAGGTCGAAGGCCACCGAGACGCCCTGCTGACCGGCAGCCAGCGCCTTGCGGTAGAAGGCGTTGGATTCCTCCGCCGTGGAGAAGCCGGCATATTGCCGGATCGTCCAGGGCCGGCCGGCATACATGGTCGCCTTCACGCCGCGGGTGAAGGGCTCGAAGCCGGGCAGTTCGCCGACCTGCGGCAGCCCCTCGACATCCGCCGCCGTGTAGATCGGCTTGACCTCGATGCCCTCCAGCGTCTTCCAGGTCAGATCCTCGAGCGGGCGGCCCCGCAGCTCCTTTTCAGCGAGTGCCCGCCAGTCGTCCACCTTGGCTGTCATCGTCCTGTCCTCTTTTCTGTGAAGCCGGCGGCCAGTGCCTCCTGTCCCTGCCGGGCTTCGGGTCCTCTGTCAGTTGTGCCAACCCGTCTGCCCCGGCCATCAGCCAGAACAGATCGTCGGCGTATCTTTCGCGCAGCCGAGCCGACTGCGCCTGCGAGAAGGGCCGCCACGGGCCCTCCCCCATCGGCAATGCCTTGGCCTCGGTGCCAGCCGCGGCCAGCGCCGCGCGCAGCTCCGACAGGCTCGGGCTGCGATGCGCCCAGATGCCAGCCTCGGGCAGCGGCGGCGCCTCTCCCGCCCCTCCGGTCGCCGCCAGCAGCAGCGCGTCGGGCCGGGCGGCGCAGCTCTCGAACCGGCTCACCACGATCTCGGCGCGCGGCAAGGCGCAGGCGAGATCCGCGATCACCTCGCGCCAGCCCCGCCCCTCCCGCGACAGCCGCTCGAGCAACTCGGACGACGGCGGTGCAACGCCGCGCGCCAGCAGGAAGGCCAGCGCCGAGCTCCACCACGCCTCGGGCGAGCGGATCTGCAGCACCAGCCGGTCGACCCGCCCGAAGGCGGCGCGCATCCGCTGCAGCCGCGCCGCGGCCTCCGGGTAGAGCGCTTCGGCGCGCAGGCAGGCCCGGGGCGTGCCCAGCATGTTCTCGTCGGAGACGAGCAGCCGCGCCACGCCGCGCCGCACCGAGGCCTCGGCGGCCAGACGCACCCGTGCCTGCGCCCGGGCCAGATCGCCGGGCAGCGGCTCGGCCCCGGTCAGGCCGTGAAACAGCCCCTTCCGGGTCCGCCACGGCCCCCAGAAGCCGGTACCCTGCGCCGCGAGGCCCGGGGCTGCGCCGCGCAGGTAGGTCTGGAAGCTGGTGGTCGCGGTGCGATGCGCCCCGGCGTGCAGGATGATCTCCATGCCCCGGCCCTCTCATGTCGGTGATCCGCGTCATCATGCGCGGCCCTCCATGAGAACGGGGTTAAACGAGGTAAAATCGTCGCGACCTTGCGGCAAACGTTGTGCAGGCGCGGGTGCCATGCCTATATCTCTCGGCATGAACCGCCGCATGACCCTCGCATCGCTCGCCTTTTTCACCCTCACCGCCAGCTTCGGCGCGGCGCAGGGAGCCGAGACGCCGGAGACGCTCGACGCGACGATCCGCCCGGCGGGAGACGCCACCCTCGACGATTTCCTCTGGGTGAAGCGCCCGCTGGTGGTGTTTGCCGACAACCCGGCCGATCCGCGATACGTGCAGCAGATGCAGCTGATCTCGGAGCGGCTCGACGCGCTCGAGGATCGCGACGTCGTGGTGATCACAGACACCGATCCCGCCGCCCGCTCGCCGATCCGCACCGAGCTGCGCGCCCGCGGCTTCATGTTCGTGCTGATCGCCAAGGATGGCACCATCCTGCTGCGCAAGCCGGCGCCGTGGGACGTGCGCGAGATCTCGCGCTCGATCGACAAGCAGCCGCTGCGCAAGCAGGAGGTGCGCGACCGGCGCGCCCTGCCCGACCAGTGACGCGCAGGGCCCGCCGCACGGTTGTGACGATTGAAATGCGCCCGGCCCCGCGCTATATTCAGGGCATGGACAAGCTCATCACATACCTGCAGCGGATCTTCCTCAAGCCGCTTCCCGAGCCGGTCGAACGCTCGCCGCATCGATCCGGTCCCAAGATCAGCTACTGATTCCAAAAGCTTAAACATCCGAACGCTCCGCATCTCCGGAGCCGTCCCGAGTGTGCGAGTCGTCTGCGCCCGCAGGCACCAGCGCCTCGAAATCCGGCCGCGCACGGCTCGTATCCGCCTCCGCCAGAAGACCGAACACCCCCGGCTCCTCCTTCTGAGGCCGGGTGCGCGCATTGAGCGCCAGCCAAGCCTGACAGCCGACCCGCACGGTCTGCAGCCGCACTTCCTCGAAATCGAAATAGATCTCCGCCCTGCGAGCCCGGCCGAGCCGGCGATAGGCCGCGCCGTTGAGATCCTGCGCCAGCCGCTGCACGTCGCCGAGCTGGGTGTAGAAGCCGATCACCGGCTGCATCACGTCATCGGGCAGCAGCTGCAGGTTCGGCGCCAGCGTGGTCAGCACCACCGGCTCCTTGCCGCTGGGCACGAAAGGCTCGTAGCCCTCCTCCGCGATGCGCTGCGCAACGCTGCGGCCGCGCGCATCATGGCCCAGCATGGTGGCGATCAGCGCCTTCAGCCGCGCTTCCTCGCTTGCCCGGTCGGGCGCCGGGCGTTCCCAGAGCTCGAGCAGGTCGGAGAGGTAGTCGAACACCTCGGAGCGCAGCGCAAGCAGCGTCTCGTTCAGCGCCTTGTCGCGGGCGCTTTCCTCGCGCCATGTCTGCACGAGGAAGGTGAAGACCCAGCCCGCTGCGACCACGCCGCCAGCCATCAGGCCCTGGTAGAGGTAGCGCGGGTTCTGCGCCCCTCCGGTCTCGATCCCGTCGATCACCGGCAGCAGCGCCAGCACCGAGGCCAGCCCCAGAAGCGAGATCGGGGCGGCGACCAGCGCCGCCTTCCACAACACCCGCAGCACCTTGGCATCGAAGATGCAGTAGGCCACGAGCAGCACCGCCGCGAGGCTCACCAACCGCTGCGGCAGGCTCTCGGGCAGCGCGGGCCAGACGAACAGCAGCAGGCAGGCAAGCGCCACCAGCACCGGAGCGACGACACGCTCCAGTCTGAGGCCACCATATGCCCGCTCCTGCCCGCCCATGCCGGAGTTACTCGAACTCCATGATCACATCGTCGACCGCGAGGCTGTCGCCCGGGCCGGCGTTGATCTTCTTGACCACACCGCTGCGCTCGGCGCGCAGGATGTTTTCCATCTTCATCGCCTCGACGGTGCAGAGCGCCTGCCCCTCCTGGACCTCGTCGCCCTCGGCCACGTTCATCGACACGATGAGACCGGGCATCGGGCAGAGCAGCATCTTGGAGGTGTCGGGCGGCAGCTTCTCGGGCATCATCCGCGCCAGCTCGGCCTGGCGCGGGGTGCGCACATGGACCTTGAGATCGGCGCCGCGCGAGCGGATGCGGAAGCCGCCCGAGATCTTGCCGACCTTGAGCACCAGCGGATCGCCGTCCACCACCATGTGGGCCAGCGCCTGCCCCGGCGTCCAGTCGCCATCGACCCGGATCACCGCGCCATCGGCGAAGGTCACGCTCGAGCCCGCCTTGTCGGCGGCGATGGTGACATCATAGCTCTCGCCCTGCAGCGAGATGTTCCAGACATCGCCGACCTTGCGCTCGTGGTTGTCGAGCGTGCCAGAGATACGGGTGCGACGGATCTCGGCCACCCGGTTCATCGCGGCCGCCGCCGCCGCCACTTCGCGCAGCTTCTCGTCCGACAGGGTCACCCCCTCGAAGCCGTCGGGATATTCCTCGGCGATGAAGGCGGTGGTGATGTTGCCGGAGATGAAGCGCTCGTGGTCCATGACCGCCGCCACGAAGGGCAGGTTGTGGCCGATGCCCTCGACCTCGAAGCTGTCGAGCGCGTTGCGCATGGTCTCGATCGCGGCATCGCGGGTCGGGCCCCAGGTGCAGAGCTTGGCGATCATCGGGTCGTAATACATCGAGATCTCGCCGCCCTCGTAGACGCCGGTATCGTTGCGCACGATGCCCTCGCCGAGCTCGCCTTCCGCCGGCGGACGGTAGCGCGTCAGGCGGCCGATCGAGGGCAGGAAGTTGCGGTAGGGATCCTCGGCGTAGAGGCGGTTTTCAATGGCCCAGCCGTTGATCTTCACGTCGTCCTGGGTGATCGAGAGCGGCTCGCCATTGGCGACGCGGATCATCTGCTCGACGAGGTCGATGCCGGTGATCAGCTCGGTGACCGGGTGCTCCACCTGCAGGCGGGTGTTCATCTCGAGGAAGTAGAAGTTCTTCTCGCCGTCGACGATGAATTCAACCGTGCCGGCAGAGGTGTAGCCCACCGCCTTGGCCAGCGCGACCGCCTGCTCGCCCATCGCCTTGCGGGTCTCGGGATCGAGGAACGGGCTCGGCGCCTCTTCGACGACCTTCTGGTTGCGGCGCTGGATCGAGCATTCGCGCTCGTTCAGCCACAGGCCGTTGCCATGCGCGTCGCAGAGCACCTGGATCTCGATATGGCGCGGCTGGGTGACGAATTTCTCGATGAAGATGCGGTCATCGCCGAAGGAGCTTGCGGCCTCGTTCTTCGACGACTGGAAGCCCTCGCGCGCCTCCTGGTCGTTCCAGGCGATGCGCATGCCCTTGCCGCCGCCGCCGGCGGAGGCCTTGATCATCACCGGGTAGCCGATCTCGCCGGAGATCTTCACCGCCTCGTCGGCATCCTCGATCAGACCCATGTAGCCGGGAACGGTGCTGACGCCGGCTTCCTTTGCGATCTTCTTCGAGGTGATCTTGTCGCCCATCGCCTCGATCGCGCCCTTGGGCGGTCCGATGAAGGCGACGCCGGCGGCCTCGAGCGCATCGGCGAATTTGGGGTTCTCCGACAGGAAGCCGTAGCCCGGGTGCACCGCCTGCGCGCCGGTGTCCTTGATCGCCTGCATGATCTTGTCGATCACGATATAGGACTGGTTGGCCGGCGGCGGGCCAATATGCACGCCCTCGTCGGCCATCGCCACGTGCAGCGCGTGCTTGTCGGCCTCGGAATAGACGGCCACCGTCTTGATGCCCATCTTCTTCGCCGTCTTGATGACCCGGCAGGCGATCTCGCCCCGGTTCGCGATCAGGATCTTGTCGAACATCCTCGTCCCTTTCCTACGTATTCCTCAGGCCCTGCCCCGTCCCGGGCGCGGCCACGAAAAAAGCCACCGGAGCGCGCGGCTCCGATGGCTTCGATGTTGTGCTGGCCGCCGCGCGGGGCGCGGCGGAGATCAGGCGATCAGTTGCAGTATTGCGGGGTGACGTCGTCGCAGACGACGCCTGCGGTCGCGCCCACGGCTGCGCCGATGGTGCCGTCGCCGCCCACGGCGCGGTCGATGAGATAGCCGCTGCCGGCCCCGATGCCCGCGCGGCCAAGATCAGAGGTCTCGCAGGCTGCGACGGTGAGAAGGCCAAGAATGGCGGCGGTGCGAACGGCGAATTTTGCCATGGGTCGAATTCCCTTAGTTCCTGTTGCGTTGTCTGGTGATCAACGCCACAGATCTGAACAGGGTTCCATCCAAATTTAACGATCTTGCCACGACCGGCGCTGGTCTGCCGAGCGGCGGCGGAATGCCGCGGGTCGCTGGAGAGCGTCGCAAAAAGAGAGGCGGACGACGGGCCAGGGGATGTGCCGCGCCGCCCGCAAGGGGAAGGGTAACGGTGAATGCCCGGACCTCTGCGGTGGTGCCGGACAACTCGCAACATTGGTAGTGTTGCAGAGTCGCCAGCACACGCATAGCGGTATTGCACGCCCGACCCGATGTCGGCGCCGCTCCGCTCAGCGCGGCCCGGAACAGGCAGGATCACGCCCAATCTTCGTTCTCCTCGAAGGCCTCGGGGAAGGACGCACGGGCCGCCTGTTCGTCGATCACGAGCAGCGACTCATAGCTGGCGGGGTCGAAGGGGTCGTCATAGGGCAGCACTTCGCGGCCAAAGAGCCAGCTCAGGCGTCCGGCATCGAGATTGCCGCGCTCGAACGGCTCGGTGCCGAAATGCGCCCAGAGCGAGGCCATGAAGGCCAAGTCGGCGCGCTTGTCCGCCGATTTGCGATCGCGGAAGCGCTCGCGCCGCGTCAGCGGCGTGACCCCGCGCGGATTGGCGCGGCGAATGACGAACTGGTAGTCGGTGCCGGGAAGACGGCCGGGAAAGCCGCGGTGTTTCAGCATGGTGCCCTCTCAAGACGGAGCGGGCGCCGCTGCGCCTGAACCGCGGTCAGATCCCGGCCGGCAAGGTCTCTCGGGCCGCCAAGGGACGGCCCGGCAAGATCAACCGTTCTGGTTCTGGGTCCGGGTTTCGGTGTCGCTCCGGTTCTGGTTCTGATTTTCGTTCTGGTTCTCGTTGCGGTTCTGGTTGCCGCTGCCGCTATCGTCGTCGGGCACGTCCGTGGGATCGGCGCCGGGATCGGTCGGATCCTCGGCCGTGCTGCCGGGATCCATGCTCCCGCCATCCATACCGCCAGCGCCGGCAACACCCGCAGATGCGCCCCCGGCTGCCGGCACAACGCAGAAATCGTCGTAGAGCACGTAACCCACCGGACACTCGGCATTGCCGAACTTGTCATAGAGCGGCTGCACCGGCAGCGGCTCTGGCTCGGTTTGCGCGCAGGCAGCAAGGCCCAGCGCCACAGCGCCGACCGCGAAGACTGTGATTTTCGGTGACATTCTCGTCCTCCCCTTTGCTCACAGGATGCCGGGAATACGGCAGCCCGTTGCGTCGGATAGTAGCAATCGGGGGAACGGCGGCCATGATCTTGGTCAATATGACCGCGACCGGGCGAAGTCGGAGGGAGGGCGGGCCTGGCGGCCCGCCCAAGGGTCTTACTTGTACTTACCGGTGTAGACCGGCTCGGTCGTGATCGGCTCGGGATCGACGACAACGAACTCTTCTTCCTGCTGGCCGCACGCGGCGAGACCGAACAGACCCAGCATTGCAAGCACTTTGATGCTCTTGGACATCTTATTCTCCTGTCACATTCGACGGAACCGACTAGAGCCTCTTGCCCTGTCCGTCCTCGTTCCGAGGTTTCGATTGCTTGGGTGCAATCAATCTCCAACATAGCCCAAAGTTTTGCGGGACAATATCGAACATGCGCGCATAGGTCGATTTGTGGCTCGAAAGCCTCATAGATGAGCGGATCTAAGCTTCTTCCTGCAAGATGTTGTGGGAGCATCAGAAAGCCTCCCAGATGCAGCGGCCGTCGCTCACCGAGTAGGCCTCGAAATATTGGATCACGTCGGGACTCGCCACGCCGAATTCGACCGGGCTCTCCATCAGCGAGATCATCACCCGAGACGGCTGCGGGCCGATCGACGACAGCCGCGGCAGCGCGAACACCTGGCACAGCTCGTCCATGTCGCCCGACACTTCGGCAAAATCACGCGGGGCATCGCCGCCGATTTCCGGCGCGACGAAGCGGAAGCGATAGATCAGCCCCGCCCCGACCGGCTCGTCCCAGATCATGTCGTGAAAGCTCACCTCCATGCCCGAGGGCACGGCGACGGCCTCGCCCAGCGCCGGAAGCGACGAGGCGGAGAACAGCAGGAGCGCAGGCCATAAACTCATCGCGCCCACCTCAGCCAGCGGGCGCGGTTGCGCGGATCCCCGAGCACCGCCACGAGCCGCGCCTCGGCCTGCGCGCGCGGGGCGGCGCCATCCAGCTGACCGCCGGCGCGGAGCAGCGTCGCGCCAGCCTCTTCGGTGACGGACACGCAGGGCGAGAAGCCACGCAGGGATTGCAGCGCGCGCCAGAGATCCTGGCGCACCTGGTGCGCCAGACGGGCCTTGCGGCCAACCGGCGGCAGCCGCGTCTCGACGCTCAGGTCGAAACGCGCTGGCCAGCGGCGGGCGAGGATCAGCTCACCCTGCAGCTCTTGCGTATGCCAGCCCCTGCGGCGCATGGCTCCCCTCCCCCAAGGCCTGCTCAGAGCGGGATATTGTCGTGCTTCTTCCACGGGTTGCTGAGCGTCTTGTTGCGCAGCATGGCGAAGGCACGGCTGACCCGGCGACGGGTCGAGCGCGGCTGGATCACCTCGTCGATGAAGCCGCGTTCCGCCGCGACGAAGGGGTTGGCGAAGCGATCCTCGTAATCCGCCGTATGCTTGGCGATCTTCTCGGCATCGCCCAGATCGGCACGGTGGATGATCTCGGTCGCGCCCTTGGCCCCCATCACCGCGATCTCGGCGGTAGGCCAAGCATAGTTCACATCGCCGCGCAGGTGCTTCGAGCTCATCACGTCATAGGCGCCGCCATAGGCCTTGCGGGTGATGACCGTGACCTTCGGCACCGTCGCCTCGCCATAGGCGAAGAGCAGCTTGGCGCCGTGCTTGATGACGCCGCCATATTCCTGACCGGTGCCCGGCAGGAAGCCCGGCACGTCGACGAAGGTCAGGATCGGGATCTCGAAGCAGTCGCAGAAGCGCACGAAGCGGGCGGCCTTCTTCGAGCTGTCGATGTCGAGACAGCCGGCGAGCACCATTGGCTGGTTGGCCACCACGCCGACGGTCTGGCCCTCGAGGCGGATGAAGCCGGTGATGATGTTCTTGGCGTGCTCTTCCTGGATCTCGTAGAAATCGCCCTCGTCGGCGACCTTCAGGATCAGCTCCTTCATGTCGTAGGGCTGGTTGGCGTTCTCGGGGATGATCGTGTCGAGCGACTCTTCCACCCGCGCCACATCGTCGAAGAATGGCCGCACCGGCGGCTTCTCGCGGTTGTTGAGCGGCAGGAAGTCGACGAGGCGGCGCACTTCCGCCAGCGCCTCGACATCGTTCTCGAAGGCGCCGTCGGCGACCGAGCTCTTCTTGGTGTGGGTCGAGGCGCCGCCAAGCTCCTCGGCGGTCACCACCTCGTTGGTCACGGTCTTCACCACGTCGGGGCCGGTGACGAACATGTAGGAGGTGTCCTTCACCATGAAGATGAAGTCGGTCATGGCGGGCGAGTAGACCGCGCCGCCGGCGCAGGGCCCCATGATGACCGAGATCTGCGGGATCACGCCCGACGCCTCGATATTGCGCTGGAAGATCTCGGCGTAACCCGCGAGGCTGTCGACACCTTCCTGGATGCGGGCGCCGCCGGAGTCGTTCAGGCCGATGACCGGCGCGCCGTTCTGCATCGCCATATCCATGATCTTGCAGATCTTCTGCGCATGGGTGGCCGAGACCGAGCCGCCCAGAACGGTGAAGTCCTGGCTGAAGACATAGACCATGCGGCCGTTGATCGTGCCCCAGCCGGTGACCACGCCATCGCCATAGGGACGGTTCTTCTCCATGCCGAAATCGGTGCAGCGATGGGCGACGAACATGTCGTATTCCTCAAAGCTGTCCTCGTCGAGCAGTAGCTCGATGCGCTCGCGCGCGGTCAGCTTGCCCTTGGCGTGCTGGGCGTCGATGCGCTTCTGACCACCGCCGATCCGGGCGCCGGCGCGCCGCTCTTCCAGTTCGTGCAGAATGTCTTTCATGGCCGTCCCTTTCGTTTGCCGTGACCATACAGAGGCCCGATGCTCGCTCAAGTCAAATTCGGCAAATTTGCAAAGGCGGGAAATGCCACTATACGCTAATTGCATAACTGCAAATCACGCGCCCGCAAATCGTTCCCGAATGGACAAGGCTCCGTTTCGGTCCTACCCATCCGTACATGGAAAATCCGCCCAAGGTCCGGTTCCTGGATCAAACCACGCCGCCACATATTGTCACACTCATCCTGCTGGCCGGGCTCTCGGCGCTGGCGATGAACGTGTTCCTTCCGTCGCTGCCCAAGATGACGGCGCATTTCGACACCGAATACCGCGTCATGCAACTATCGGTTGCAATCTATCTTGCGGTCAACGCGGCGCTGCAAATCGTGATCGGGCCGATTTCCGACAAGTTTGGCCGCCGTCCGGTGATTCTTTGGGGCGTGGCGCTGTTTTTGGTGGCGACGCTGGGCTGCATCTTCGCGCCCAACATCACCGTCTTCCTCGCCTTCCGGATGTGCCAGGCGGTAATCGTCACGGCGATGGTGTTGAGCCGCGCGGTGGTGCGCGACATGGTCCCGCAGGACCAGGCCGCCTCGATGATCGGCTACGTGACGATGGGCGTCGCTGTGGTGCCGATGGTCGGCCCGGTGATCGGCGGCGTACTCGACGAAATCTTCGGCTGGCAATCGACCTTCTGGATGCTGTTCCTGCTCGGCGCCGGCATCCTGTGGATGAGCTGGCGCGACCTCGGCGAGACCTCGGTCTCGCGCGGACTGTCGCTGGGCCAGCAGTTCCGCGAATATCCCGAGCTGTTCCGCAGCCCGCGCTTCTGGGGTTACGCCCTGACCTGCGCCTTCTCCTCGGGCGCCTTCTTTGCCTATCTCGGAGGCGCGCCGTTCGTCGGCACCGAGGTGTTCGGGCTGTCGCCCGCGGCGCTCGGCTTCTTCTTCGGCGCGCCCGCGGTGGGCTATTTCGCCGGCAACGGGCTCTCGGGCAAGCTCTCGGCCCGGGTCGGCATCAACCGGATGATCTTCTGGGGCTGCATCCTCAACGCCGCGGGCCTCGGCATGGCGCTCCTGGTTTTTGCCGCCGGCTTCCAGTCGGAATGGACCTTCTTCGGCTTCATGACCTTCGTGGGCCTGGGCAACGGCATGACCATCCCCAACGCAACCGCCGGCGCGCTGTCGGTGCGGCCGCATCTGGCGGGCACCGCCTCGGGCCTCTCCGGCGCGATCATGATCGGCGGCGGCGCGGCGCTCTCGGCGCTCGCGGGGGCGCTGCTGCAGCCCGGCACCGGCGCCTGGCCGCTGCTCTGGCTGATGTTCCTCACCGGCGTGGCCTCGATCGTCTCGATCCTGCTGGTGCTGCGCCGCGAAAAGCGGCTCGCGGGGCTCGGAACGCTCTGAGCCATGCGGCGTCTGCGGGCTGGGGTTTGACGACCCCGCCCCGCGCGCCGATGATCCGCCGGACGAACCCGGCGGAGACCGACCTTGCCCCAGACCTTCCCGCGCTCCGAATTCGAGACCCGCTGCGCCAGCGCGCAGGCCGCGATGGCCCGGGAGGGCATCGCCGCGATGCTGCTCACCAGCGAGCCGGACCTGCGCTATTTCACCGGCTTCCTCACCCGTTTCTGGGAGAGCCACACCCGCCCGTGGTTCCTGCTGGTCCCCGTCCACGGCGCGCCGGTGGCGGTGATCCCGGCCATCGGCGCCGAGCTGATGGCGCAGAGCTGGCTCACCGACATCCGCACGTGGATCTCGCCCGATTACCGCGATGACGGCGTCAGCCTTCTGGCCGAGGCGATCCGCGAGCTGGTGCCTTCGGGCGAGGCGCTCGGCGTGCCGCTGGGCCGCGAGACCGCGCTGCGCATGCCGCCGGCCGATTGGGAGCGGCTCTGCGCCCGGATCGGAGACCGCCCGCGCTGCGATGTCTCGGCCCTGCTGCGGGCCCAGCAGGAGGTGAAATCCCCCGCCGAGATCGCGCTGATCCGCGAGACCTGCGCCCTTGCGGGCCGCGCCTTTGCGCGCGTGCCTGAACTGCTCTCTCCGGGCGTGACGCTGGCGCAGGTGTTCCGCCGCTTCCAGATGCTGCTGCTCGAGGAGGGCGCCGACTGGGTGAGCTACCTCGCCGGCGGCGCCGCGCCGGGCGGCTATGGCGATGTCATCTCCCCCGCCGATGACCGCCCTCTGGCGGCGGGCGATGTCTTGATGCTCGACACCGGCGCGGTGCGGCAGGGCTATTTCTGCGATTATGACCGCAACTGGGCGATCGGCCATGCCACGCCCGAGGTGCAGGACGTCCACCGCCGCCTGCACGACGCCGCGCGCGCCGCCCATGAGGCTGCCCGCCCCGGCGCCACCTGCGCCGATCTGCACCGCGTGATCGTGGATGTGCTGGGGCAGGATCCCGGCGGCCGGCTCGGCCACGGGCTGGGCATGCGACTCACCGAGTGGCCTTCCCTGATCCCGGGCGATGACACCCCGCTGCGCCCCGGCATGGTGCTGACGCTCGAGCCATCGCTGCCGCTGGGTCCGGGGCGGATGCTGGTGCACGAGGAGAACATCGTCATCGGAGAGAACGGCGCCGAGTGGCTCTCGCCGCCGGCCCCGCGCGACATCCCCGTGATCGACTGGCCCGGCTGAGCCCCGCGCGGGCGCCGGCAAATTGCGCCGAAACCGCCATAATCTGAGCCAAGTGGCGCCCGAAAGCCCCTCTATCCACGATGCCAGACCGCGACCACGCAACGCGCCCCAGCAGGCTGGCGGCTTCGCGAGGTTGGGGGGACCAGGGATCGAGACGGGGCAGCCGGATGAGAGATTACGCAACACCGTTTGACAGCGACGTGACGCATGGCGACCTACATGGCGGGCTCGACCTGCTCGATCGTCCGCTCCGCAATGGCCGTCCGCCGATGGGCGAGCCCCGTGTCGCGGTGATCCTGCCCTGCTACAACGAGGCCGCCGCCATCGGTCAGACCGTGCGCCAGTTCCGCGCCGCCCTGCCCCGCGCCGAGATCTACGTCTACGACAACAATTCCACCGACAACACCTCCGAGGTGGCCCGCGAGGCCGGCGCCATCGTCCGCCGCGAGCCCCGCAAGGGCAAGGGCAACGTGGTGCGCCGCATGTTCGCCGACGTCGAAGCCGACGTCTACGTCATGGCCGACGGCGATGCGACCTACGACGCGCCCAGCGCGCCGGCGATGATCGCGCGGCTCTGCGAGGGCGGGCTCGACATGGTCAACGGCGCGCGCCGCAGCACCGACGAGGCCGCCTACCGCGCCGGCCACAAGTTCGGCAACCGCCTGCTCACCGGGCTGGTGCGCCGCCTGTTCAGCCGCCAGTTCGACGACATGCTCTCGGGCTACCGGGTGTTCAGCCGCCGCTTCGTCAAGAGCTTCCCGGCGCTGTCGCAGGGCTTCGAGATCGAGACCGAGCTGACCGTGCACACGCTGCAGCTGCGCATGCCCGCCGACGAGATCGAGACGCCCTACTATGCCCGCCCCGAGAACTCGAGCTCCAAGCTCTCGACCTATTCCGACGGCTTCCGCATCCTCAAGATGATCGGGCTGTTGGTGAAGGAAGAGAAGCCGATGCAGTTCTTCTCCGCCGTCGCGGCGCTGCTCTTCCTGCCCTCGGCGGCGGTGTTCCTGTCGGTGCTCGGCGAATTCCTCGAGACCGGGCTGGTCGAGCGCTTCCCGTCACTCTTCGTGTCGCTCTCGGGCATCGGTCTGGCGGCGCTGTCGCTGGTCTGCGCGGTGATCCTCGAGACCGTTGCCCGTGGCCGCCGCGAGGCGCGCTACATGACCTATCTGCAGATCCCCGGTCCGCACGGCTGAGGTCGGACGGGGCGCGGTGGCGATGCGGTCAGCGGTGAAGAATATGGCGCGAGCTGAGGAAATTCACCACCATGCCGGCAGCGGTCGCGGGCACCAGCGCCAGCACCGGCTGCGCGGCGGCGGTCTCGCTCAGACGCAGCGCCAGCAGGAAGGTGGCGTAGTTGATCGCGAGACCCAGCCCCATGGCGAGGATGTAGCGCAGGAACTCACGCAGCGTGGCACGGGTCGAGGTGCGGAAGGTCAGGGTCCGGTTGATCGCCCAGGTCGAGAGCACCGCCGCCACGAAGGACGGCACCCGCGCCAGCCCGGCGGGCAGGCCCAGCGCCACCAGCGCCGAGAGCACGCCCGCATCGACGCCGAATCCGGCCAGACCGGCCAGCGCAAAGCCACCGAGATGGCGCCGCCGCTCGCGGGCGGCAATCGGTTGGGAGCGCTCGGGCACGGGCACCTCGCGGTTGCGGATGGCTTCGATATGCGCCGCCCTGCCCGCTTCGATCAAGGTCGGAGCGCCCCGCGCCCCGTCCGTTGTGGCGAGCCCGCCACGAGTGTTTTCCGCGCCCAGCTTGGCGCGGTTCTGTTAACCAGTTGAGAATGTCCGAGCCGTCAGAATGACCCAGCAGACCGACAGACCAGGCCCGCAGCTGCGCTGGCTCCCCGTCATCGCCTTCACCTATGTCGCCCTGATGACGCTGGCCCGCGCTCCCGGCGCCTCCGAGCTGTTCTACGGGCTGGCCAATGATTCGGCGATGCGGCTGGTGAGCATCCGCGACCTGCTCGCCGGCCAGGGCTGGTTCGACCTGACCCAGAACCGGCTCGGGCTCGAGGGCGGCTTCGAGATGCACTGGTCGCGCCTGATCGACGCCCCCCTCGGGGCGCTGGTGCTGCTTGCCGAACCCTTCGCCGGCAGGCTTCAGGCGGAATATCTCGCCCTGACCTTCTGGCCGCTACTGATGCTCGCCGCCGTGGTCGCGCTGGTGAGCCGCATCGGCGCGGCGCTGGCCGGACCGGCCGCCGGCGCCGTCTCCGGCGCGCTGGCGGCGCTGATGTTCTGGGGCGACGCCCGCTTTCTGCCGGGAGCCATCGACCACCACAACGCGCAGATCACCCTGCTCCTGCTGCTGCTCTGGGGCGTCATCGACCGCCGCGACCGCCGCGTGCTGCCGGTGGCCTCGGGGCTGGCACTGGCCGCGAGCCTCGCCATCGGGGTCGAGACGCTGCCGCTGCTGGCCCTCTGCACCTTCGCGATGGCAGCCTTCTGGCTGGTCAACGGCGCCCCCGAGCGCGGCCCGGTGCTGCGCTTCGCCCTCGGCGCGGTGGGCGGGCTGGCACTGCTCTTTCCGGCGCTGGCGCCCGCCTCGGCCTATGTCGGCGGGTTCTGCGATGCCTTCTCGATCGACCTCGCCCTGCCCGTGGCGCTCGGCGTGGGGTCAATGGCGCTGGCAGCGGCGTTGGTCTCGAACCAGCCCCTCAAGACCCGCGCCGCTGTCCTGCTCGGGCTCTTCGCACTGGTCGGCGCGCTGACGCTCGCCGTCACCCCGGCCTGCCTCTCGGAGCCCTACGGCGGGCTCGATCCCTATCTCGACGCCCGCTGGCTCGCCTTCGTGCGCGAGGCGCGCAGCCTCGCCGACCTGATCGCGACCGACGCCAAGCCGTTCCTCTTCGGCTACTACCTGCTCGGCCTCGCGGCCTGCATGCTGGCGCTTGGCCAGGCGTGGCAGCGCCGAGACGGGGGCTGGCTGCTGGTCGCCCTGCTGCTTGCCGTCGCCTTCGCCATCGGCAGCTACCAGCTGCGCGGCGTCTTCGTGCTCACCGCGCTCTCCGCCCCGGTGATCGGCACCACTGCGGCGGCCCTGCACCAAGCCTGGCGCGACGGGCGGGGCACCAGCCGCGGCCTCGCGGCGCTGGCCTGCGTGCTGCTCGCACTCCCGATGAGCTGGGTGCAGATCACCACCGGCGCGGAATCTGTGATGGACCACGTCGCCCGCCCCGCCAACGCCGCTCCCGCGACAAAGGATGCGCCAGCGCAGGCCTGCTTCACCCCTGACGCGATGGCGGCGCTCGCCGCGCTGCCCGAGGGCGTGGTCTCGGCGCCGTCGAATTTCGGCACCCACGTGCTGCTGCACAGCCCGCACCGCACGCTCTCGGCCCCCTATCACCGCAATCAGGACGGCATGCGCGCCCAGCTCGAGATCACCCTGGCCGAGACGCCCGAGGCGGCGCAGGCGGCGCTCGAGACGCATGGCATCGACTACATGCTGGTCTGCCCCGCCGATCCCGAACTCACCACCCTCGCAAAGTCCGGGTTCGACGGCTTCGGCCACGCGCTCGAGGACGGCGCGGTGCCGGGCTTCCTGACCGAAATCCCGACCGGCGACAGCGATAGCGCCCTGCGCATCTACCGGGTCAACTGATCCCGCGCCTCAGCCCTCGCAGCCCAGCACCTCGCGGGTGCAGCGCGCCTTGAGGGCGGCGGTGTCGTCCTCCGTCCACCCCTCGGGATCGGTCAATGCGATCCACGCGTCGATATACTCGTGCGCGGCGTAGCTGTGGCCAAACCCCACCGGCAAATCGGTCGCGAGAAGCATGTCAAGCGCCAGCTGGAACTGCGTGACGATCGGCAGGAACCGCATGAGCGGCGACACGTCCGGCGCCGGCGGCTCGCGCATCCAGCGCGGCGCGCGCCAGAACGACGCCGGCTCGTAGAACACGATGCCGTCCGAGGCGTGCTGAAGATAGACCACCCGGATCGCCGACCACGGCGCAGTGGCGCGCTCGAGCCCGCCAAATTGGGTCATGAAGCGCACCAGCGAGCCATCGGCGATCACCGGCGAAACGAAGGGCGAGCCCGGGTTGCGGGCGGCGGTGATCTGGCGCCACTTGGTCGAGACAAAGGGCGGCCCGGCCCAGAGCGCCCCTTGGATCGGGTCGGCGAAGACCTCGAAGAAATTGAGCGCATACATCGAGGACCAGGCGCCGAGGCTTAGCCCGTGAAGGTAGAGCTCCGGCCGGCTGTCCTCGGGCAGCCCGCGCCAGTAGCGGTAGATTGTGTTGAGCGTCGCCTCGGCCTGATCGAGCCCGGTGCTGGTCTCGAAGATCAGCGCCATCGGCGATTGCATGAAGGAATATTGCGTCGCCACCGTCGCCACGTCGCCGCCCTGCAGGTACTCGATGCTGTCCTGCGCGCCGGGATCGAGCCAGCCGGTGCCGGTGGGCGAGGCCACGACGAGGATCTTGCGCTCGAAGGCGCCGAGGCGCTTGAGCTCCTCGAGCGCGATCTCGGCCCGGACCTGCGGATCCTTGCTCTGCGCGCGTCCGACATAGACCCGGATCGGATCCATCGCAGGCCGGCCGGTCAGCGAGCTGATCCGAGCGGCATCCGGCCCGCGCTCGATGAAATTGCGCCCCGGCTGGCCCATGAGCTGCCAATCGACCAGCGACTCGGCGCTGCCCGGCTTGCGCGGATCGCCGGGCGCCGGCGGCGCGGTGTCGAACAGCGATTGCGCTTCGGCATAGGAGCTGTCGAGCATACGGATGACCTGCGGCACCAGCCCGTCCATCGTCAGGATGAACAGCAGCAGCACCGCCCCCGCGACGCCCAGCACGTTGGCGGTGCGCTCGGGCATGATTCTGAGCAGGCGCTTGCGAAGGGTATGGAACAGCAGCCGGATCAGTAGGCCGAGCGCGAAGCAGGCGAGGAAGACCAGGAGCGCCGTGCCGATCATCGGAATCAGGTGACTGCTCTCGATCGGCGCCATCGCCACCCGTTCCCGGATCGAATTCTGCCAGTCGGTGCTGCGGGCCACCGCGAAGATCCAGCTGCCCAGCGCCGCGAGCGTAACCAGCACCGCCGCGATCCTCGCCGCGCGTCCGCCGAGCGGCGGCAGGCCGAGCGCCGCCCAGAGCAGCTGCACCGCGCGGCCGGTCAGGTAGCCCATCGCCGTCACGACGCCGCCGAGCGCGCCCTGGAATTCCCAGCTTCGCGGCGTCAGCGAGGGCGTGAGCGAGGCGGCAAACAGCACGAGCCCCAGCATCAGCGGCAGAAAATGAAAGGACACGCCCCTGAACAGATTGATCTTCATGACACTTCCCCGCATCGCCGCTCGCGGCCGAGTGTCGCCAAGCAGGGCCCATGGCGCAAGCGACCAGCGCAAGGCGCGGGGGCGGAAAATGTCGCAGTCGGGGAAAGGTCGAGGACGGGCCGAGCAAGCGGCCGACGCGTTGCGAGCGATGCTCTGCAAGCTACTCGCCCGAAGGCTCACTCACCGATGTTCGGAGAGAATGGTGCGGTCGAGAAGACTCGAACTTCCACGGGAGTTACCCCACAGCGACCTCAACGCTGCGCGTCTACCAATTCCGCCACGACCGCACTGTCCTGACTTGGTGAGGGGCTCTCTACAAAAGCCTGCGGGGGATGAAAAGAGGGAAATGCATCCGCGTGACGATTTTTTCGCACGCCCCGGAAAACGCGGCGCGGCGGGCCCTTTCGAGCCCGCCGCGGCACCAGGGGCCCAGGCCCGCGATCACTCGGAAATGCTGAATACCGGCAGGCCTGCCTGGGTGACTTCTGGCGTCTCGCCGCCGGCATCGGCCTTGCCGCCCATCATCATCGAGGCCTTGCGCAGCAGACCGGCGCGCTCGGGCTGGCCGGGGCCGAAGACCGCCGTGGCGCCGCCGTCGAGCGAGGTCAGCGCCTGATCGTACCACGCCACCGCTAGATCCTCGCGCTGGGTGGCGCCGAAGCCCTGGCTCAGGTGGTGGCCCATCAGCTCGGCATAGGGGCCCTTGCCCAGCGCCACCAGCATCAGCGCCGCGCCCATCGCGGTGCCCATGTCATCCGACTTGTAGCCCGAGGCGAGGCAGATCTGCGCCGTCTTCTCGAGCTGCGCCGGCGACATGCCGGTGGAGAGCACGAACTTGCCCACGCTTTGCAGCACCTGATCGCGCGGCTGCAGCGAAACCGAGGCGACCTGCTCCTTCAGCAGCGCGCCGAAGGTGGCGCATTGATCGGCGATCTGCTGCTGGCTGGCGCCCTGCACCTGGCCCATCAGCGTCTCGCCGGCAGAGATCGCGTAGGTCCGGGCCAGGCAAAGCTGCTCGGCCATGGCGGCATTGGCGTCGGTCAGCGTGTCGGCGGTGATGTAGCCGCCATTGGTGGAGGTCACGAGGCTGACGGTGTTGCAATGCGAGGCCAGCGAAGCCTCGGCCGGGGCGCTCTCGCCTCCGAAGAAATTGGGCAGCGCCGGGCTGGCGTTGACGGCGGCGGTGGTCGCGGGCACGGCCTGGGTCGCCGAGGGCGATGGCGCGGCGGCCATCTGGCTGTCGGGGGTGCGGATCGCCGGCGGCACCGGCACCGCGGGCGCCACGGCGGTCATCGTGGAGGGGCCGCCGGTCTTGGAACAGGTACCGCGGGTGCAGGTGAACATCGCAGGCGTCACGTTGAAGGCCTGGAAATCGTTGCGCTCGTAGCCATCGGGCGTCGAGGCGAAGACCCGCACCATGCAGCTCTGGGCGCTGCACCAGAAGGCCGATCCGGTAACCGAGGTATCGATGATGTAATCGGTCTGGCCATCGCCGTTGATGTCGGAGAGCTGGATGAAGCCGCTGCGCTGCACCAGCTGCTCGGCGGTCGGGTCCGAGCTCTTGGCGATCTCGTTGACCGCCGCGGCGACAACGCTCGGCAGGCCGTAATGGCCACCGATCGAGGCGGTCGAGGCGCGGCCGCCGCCATTCATCTGCTCGTCGCGATAGGCGACCAGAAGCCCCTTCACGCCGAGCGGGTTCGAGGCGATCAGCTGCGACGTGGCCGGGCCGCCGGCCTGCGCCCGGTGATAGGAGCCGATCAGGAAGTCGCGCTCGTACTGGGTCAGCTGGCCGGTGGGGCTATAGCCCATGTGGGCCTGGTAGCTCGAGATCGCCGAGCGCGAGCGGCTGCCCATCACGCCATCGACACTGCCGGCGTTGAAGCCGAAATAGTTCAGCGCGGTCTGGGTGTCGCGGTTGATCTGCCGCTGGGCGCTGCTGACCGAACTGCTCGAGCTGCTGCGGGTGTAGGTCTTCTTGGCGGGGGCGCGGTAGACCTTCTGCTGCTTGGGCTGGTTGGCGATGGCGCTGCCGATGAAGCCGCCCACGAGGCCCCCGACGAAGGCGTTGTCGGCCAGGGCGGGCAGCGGGGTCAGCGCGATGCTGGAGGTAACAATAGTTGCGATCAGTCTGTGTCTCACGGTCAATCTCCTGAAGCAATGGAGCGTACCGCGAGGAAAATTGCAGTCGCGGTCGCGCATGAAGTGGCGAAAGTCGACGTTCTATGGCTTCAGGGTCGGCGGCCTTCACGATTCTGTCAATCAAAGAGTGATGCAAAAATATCTCAATCCGGTCGCAGCCCCCGGCCCGCGCGGCACCGGGTGCTCTTGACGCCCTGCCCGACTGGGCCTAGCCGATCCAGCATGACCGAGTGGATCACAACCGATGGCCTGACCGGCTACGAAGAGGCGGTTGCCTTCATGGAAGCGCGCGCCGCCGCCATCGCCGCCGGCGAGGCCGACGAGGCGATCTGGCTGCTCGAGCACCCGCCGCTCTACACCGCCGGCACCTCGGCGCGGGTCGAGGATCTGCGCGAGCCCGACCGCTTCCCGGTCTACGAGAGCAAGCGCGGCGGACAGTATACCTATCACGGCCCCGGCCAGCGGGTGATCTATGTCATGCTCGACCTCAACCGGCGCGGCCGCGACATCCGCCGCTTCGTGCAGCAGCTCGAGGCCTGGGTGATCGCGGCGCTGGCCGAGTTCAACGTCACTGGCCACATCCGCGAGGGCCGCGTCGGCGTCTGGGTCGAGCGTCCGGACAAGCCGCGGCTGCCCGACGGGCGCATGACCGAGGACAAGATCGCCGCCATCGGCATTCGCCTGCGCAAATGGGTGAGCTTCCACGGCATCTCGATCAATGTCGAACCGGAGCTGTCGCATTTCGAGGGCATCGTTCCCTGCGGCATCACCGAGTTCGGCGTCACCAGCCTGGTGGATCTCGGACTGCCAGTCTGCATGGACGATCTCGACGTGGCACTGAAGCGCAGCTTCGACGAGGTATTCGGCGACTGAGGCGCTCAGCCCAGGCGCTTCTCCATGTAGACCCGGTGCAGCCCCGCGACCTCGGCGCGATGGGTCTCGACATAACCGCGCCTGCCGTAGATCGCGATGTTCTCGGTCATGCTGACATGGGTGTAGAGGCGGATCACCGCGAATCCCTGCCGCTGCGCCTCGTCCTCCGCGAACTCGAGCAGCCGCCGCCCGTAGCCCCGGCCTTGCGCCCGCGGCGCGATGGCCACGTTGTCGAGCAGCATGTGCCCTTCCTCCGGGATCAGCACCAGAAGCCCCGCCACCCCCTCGGCATCGCGCAACAGCCGCAACTGCCCCGCGGCAATATGGGCGGCGTAATCGTCGCGCATCGGGCCGGGCAGCATGCCCATGCGCGCCACGTAGGGCCGGTAGGCGGCCTCGACGATCGCCTCGACCTCGGCAAGATCGGGCGGCACCGCTTGCGTGATGCGCGGGGGCGTCTCGGTCATGGCAGAGTTCCTTGTGCAAAGAGACCGGAGCGGCGCGTCAGGGGAAAAGCGCCGCTCCGGTCAGGCTAGCCTGTCTCGGTGGGGAACAACACCGGCAGGCGCGCGCACCCGTCCGGCACTGCCGGCACGGGTGGTTCCGGGCTGGGAGGAGCCCCGATCAGGGCGTTCGGAACATCTCGTCGCGAAGATCGTCACGGGTCAGACCGATCTGCCGGAGCTCGTCATCCGACATCCTGCGCAGCGTCGCGCGCTGCTCGAGAACCTGTTTCCTTCGGCTGCTGACCGGCGCTGCCAGCCGGCGCATCAGCGTGCGCCACAGGGTCTCGAAAACCGTCTGCTCGAAATAGGCCATTGAAGGCTTCTCCGCTGAAAACAAAAAACTTGGTATCAATGTCATGACGCTAGCACCGAACACCGATGCCGGCAGGTCCGGAAAACCTGACGTGGCCGGCAGCAACGCGTCAAGCAGCACGCGCATACGCCCAACGGTTGCGCCAGAAAGCGCCGATCACAGCGGGGTTGAGCCGAAATGCGCTCAACCGGCGCTCATGGGAAGAGCTGCGCGCGCTGCAAGGGAGGTGCGACAATAAAGTTTGATCCAGATCAAACGGCAATATTGCCGCGTCCTTAGTGACATTCTAAAAGAGACACTTGATAGAGAGGTGGGTTGTGGTTCTCAAGCAGCCGCCAGGGACGGACCAACAGGAGGCAGACAATGGCAGACGCCGCCATTCACGGCCACGAACATGAGGATAACCGGGGGTTCTTCACCCGCTGGTTCATGTCGACGAATCATAAGGATATCGGGATTCTCTACCTGATCACCTCGGCGATCGTGGGCCTCATTTCGGTGTGCTTCACCGTATACATGCGACTCGAGCTCATGGAGCCGGGCGTTCAATTCATGTGCATGGAAGGGGCGCGTCTGATTCCGACCGCCACCGAAAACTGCACGCCCAACGGCCATCTCTGGAACGTGATGATCACCGGCCACGGCATCCTGATGATGTTCTTCGTGGTGATCCCGGCGCTCTTCGGCGGTTTCGGCAACTATTTCATGCCGCTGCAGATCGGCGCGCCGGACATGGCGTTCCCGCGGATGAACAACCTGTCGTTCTGGCTCTACGCGGCCGGCACCACGCTGGCGGTCTGCTCGGTGTTCTCGCCCGGCGGCAACGGCCAGCTCGGCTCGGGCATCGGCTGGGTGCTCTACCCGCCGCTCTCGACCACCGAAGCCGGCATGTCGACCGACCTCGCGATCTTCGCGGTGCACGTCTCGGGCGCCTCGTCGATCCTCGGCGCGATCAACATCATCACCACCTTCCTGAACATGCGTGCCCCAGGCATGACCCTGTTCAAGGTGCCGCTCTTCGCCTGGTCGATCTTCGTCACGGCGTGGCTCATCCTGCTGGCCCTGCCCGTCCTGGCCGGCGCCATCACCATGCTGCTGACCGATCGCAACTTCGGCACCACCTTCTTCGACCCCGCAGGTGGCGGTGACCCGATCCTCTACCAGCACATCCTGTGGTTCTTCGGCCACCCGGAAGTGTATATCGTGATCCTGCCGGGCTTCGGCATCGCGAGCCACGTGATCGCCACCTTCTCGCGCAAGCCGGTCTTCGGCTACCTGCCGATGGTCTGGGCGATCATCGCGATCGGCGCGCTCGGCTTCGTCGTGTGGGCGCACCACATGTACACGGTCGGCATGTCGCTGCGTCAGCAGAGCTACTTCATGCTCGCCACGATGGTGATCGCGGTGCCCACCGGCGTTAAGATCTTCTCGTGGATCGCGACGATGTGGGGCGGCTCGATCGAGTTCAAGACGCCGATGCTCTTTGCCCTCGGCTTCCTGATCCTGTTCACCATCGGCGGCGTGACCGGCATCGTGCTGAGCCAGGCCGGCGTGGACCGCGCCTATCACGACACCTACTATGTCGTGGCGCACTTCCACTACACCATGTCGATGGGCGCGGCCTTCACCATCTTCGCAGGGGTCTATTTCTACCTGCCGAAGATGACCGGCAAGATGTACCCCGAGACGCTGGGCAAGCTTCACTTCTGGATGTTCTTCATCGGCGTGAACCTGACCTTCTTCCCGCAGCACTTCCTGGGCCGCCAAGGCATGCCGCGCCGCTACATCGACTATCCGGAGGCCTTCGCCACCTGGAACTTCGTGTCGAGCTGGGGTGCGCTCCTGTCCTTCGCCTCGTTCCTGCTGTTCTTCGGCATCGTGATCTACACGATCCGCAAGGGCGCACCGGCCACCGAGCGCAACCCTTGGAACGAATACGCGGACACGCTCGAGTGGACCCTGCCCTCGCCGCCGCCGGAGCACACCTTCGAGCAACTGCCGAAGCGCGAAGACTGGGACAAGCAGCACGCTCACTGAGCCAGGCTGACTCCGAAATGATCGAAGGCCCCGGAGCATAGCCCCGGGGCCTTCTTCTTTTGCAGGCATCCCCCCTCGGTTTGATCTGCCTCCTTGCGCGGACCTGCAAAACCGGCTGCACTTGCCCCATGACCCTACCCAACCGCTTCGCCGCCATTGCCGACATTCACGGAAACGCCGACGCCCTGCGCGCGGTACTGACCGACATCGACGCGCTCGGCATCGGCACGGTGGTCAACCTGGGCGACGTGTTCAGCGGCCCGCTCGCCGCCGCCGAGACCTGGGAGATCCTGCAGGACCGCGCCTTCCCCACCGTGCGCGGCAACCACGACCGTCACCTGATCGACCACCCACGCGAAGAGCTCATGGCCTCGGACCGCGTGGCCCGCGACGAGCTGCCCGAGAAGGCGATGGGCTGGCTGCGCAGCCTGCCGATGGTGCTGGAGCTGGGCGACGCGTTCCTCTGCCACGCCACCCCCGGCAACGATCACACCTACTGGCTCGACGAGGTCAGCCCGCAGGGCCTCGTTCACCCTGCCCCGCATGCAACCATCGCAGCGCGACTCGGCGGCGTCACCAGGCCGCTGATCCTCTGCGCCCACACCCACCTGCCCCGCGCCCTGCGCCTGAACGGTCAGCTCATCGTCAACCCCGGCAGCGTCGGCTGCCCCGGCTACGATGACATCCACCCGGTGCCGCATGTCGTCGAGACCGGCACGCCCGATGCCTGCTACGCGGTGCTGACCCGCGTGGGCGAGGACTGGCAGGTGAGCCACCGCCACGTGCCCTATGACAGCCGCCGCATGGCCGCGCTCGCCCGCGCCCGAGGCCGCGACGAATGGGCGAGCGCGCTCGAGACAGGCTGGCTCTCGGGCTGAACCGCGCCTCCCCCGCCAAAGCTGCAGGGCTGCGGCATCTTTCTTGTCGACCGGTGCGTTGGAGGTGCTAAATTTCGCCCGTCATGCCGTATCGCTGGGAACAGACAAACGCACCATCCGACCGGGCAGAGCTGCATCTCTGGCCGCACCAATCGCTCTCGGCCGAGGGCTTCTCGATCTTCATCCTGAGCTTCTTCCTGCTGGCGCTGATCCCGTTCTTCGGGCTGATCGGCACCGTGCTGCTCTGGGGCCTGCTGCCCTTCATGCTGCTGGCGGTGGGCGGCATCTGGCTCGCCATCCGGCGCAACAACCGCGACCGGCAGATCCTCGAGATCCTCACCATCGACCACGAGACCCTGCGCCTCGTGCGCCACAACCCGCGCGGCCCGGACCAAGACTGGGAGGGCAACCCCTACTGGGTCAAGGTCGCAATGCACGAGCGCGGCGGCCCGGTGCCCTATTACGTGACGCTCCAAGGCAGCGGGCGGGAGGTTGAGATCGGCGCGTTTCTGAGCGAAGACGAGCGCAAGACCCTCTTCGCCGAGCTGAGCGACCGGGTGCGCGTGCTCGCCCGCCCCTAAAGCCGCCCGGCCCCCGCAAGGATTTCCCATGGCCCAGGCCCCCGCCACGCCCAAGCTCAAACGCTACGCCCTGCGCGCCGCCGCGGCGCTCGCGCCCTCGCTGGCCGCGCGGCTCTCGCCCGCGCCCTCCGAGCAGGCGGCGCTGGCGCTGCGCGCAGCGACGCGCGGCAAGGCAAGGCCCCGGGCCGAGAAGGTGATCTTCCTCGTGCCGCTGGTCGGCCCGCATCACGTGGGCGACTGGCAGGCGGTGACCGAGCGGCTGCAGGCGACCATCGATAGCTTCCGCCGGCAGGACGGCGCGTGGGAGGCGGTGATCTGCTGCCAGGAGCGCCCGCCCCTGCCCGACGACCCGCGCCTGCGCTGGCTGCCCTTCGACGACCCCACGCCCGGCAACGACAAGTGGCGCAAGCTCGCGGCGCTCTGCGATGACCTCGCCGCGCGCGAGACCGGCGCCGCCTATGTCATGAGCTTCGATGCCGACGATCTGCTGCGCGACGGCACGGTGTCGGAGATGCTCGAGCGGCAGGAGGCCGGCTACCTCGTCGAGAGCGGCTATGTCATGGATCACGCGACGGGCGATGTGGCGCTGGCCGGTCCGCGTAGCCTGACAAAGCCGCTGCGTAAGCCGTTCTGGAAGCTCTGCGGCTCCTGCACCGCGCTGCTGCACGATCCCGATCTGCCCGAGAGCGCCGCCTTCCTGCGCGAGATGACGGCGCATGAGCACCGCATGTTCCCGTTTCTGGCGCGACTCGCCGGGCGCAGCCTCTCGGCCCTGCGCCGCCCGGCGGTGCTCTACGTGCTCAATCACGGTGAAAACTTCGGCGCGCGGCGCGGCCGGGTCGGCTTCAAGACCCGCTTCGTGCAGCGCTTTCCCGTCGACCCAAAGGACTGGGCGGCGGCCCGAGAGCAGTTCCCGGAGCCCTGAGCCGCGCCCCGATCAGCCCGCCGCGGCGAGCCGATCCTTGACCATCGGGCCCACGGCGCCGAAGTCCATCCGGCCCTGGTAGCGCCCCTTGAGCACCCCCATCACCCGGCCCATGTCGCGGATCGAGCTGGCGCCGACCTCGCTCATGGCGCTGTCGACGGCCTGCGAGATTTCCTCGTCGCTCAAAGGCTTTGGCAGGAATTCCTCGATCACCTCGACCTCGGCCAGTTCCTGTTCGGCAAGGTCGAGCCGGCCGCCCTCTTCATAGGTCCGCGCGCTTTCCTTGCGCTGCTTGACCATCTTCACCAGCAGCGCCAGCAATTCGGCCTCGTCGACCCCCGTCTCGTTGCCATCGCCCCGTGCCGCGATGTCGCGATCCTTGAACGTGGCGTTGATCAGCCGCAGCGTCGACAACCTGTCGGTCGCTCGGTCCTTCATCGCCTGCTTGGTCGCAGCCGAGATGCGTTCTCGCAATTGCATGGAAACGATAATCCCCGTTGACGTTTCAAGAGCCCAACCTACCGAATGCCCCGGCGCGGCGCAACTCTGCGCGACCCCGCGACAAGCCATTGATTTTAAACAGATTCCGTTTTCAGGATAGCACTTGACCCCAAGTCCCGCGCACCTTACCTAAGGCGCAATTTGCCGTCTGCCAGCTGCCAAAAGGAGTCGCGCCATGCCGCCGATCGCCAAACCTACCGCCTGCCTCGCCCTCGCCGATGGCACGCTGTTCTACGGACAGGGGTTCGGCGCCACCGGCCAGACCGAGGCCGAGCTCTGCTTCAACACCGCCATGACCGGCTACCAAGAGATCATGACCGACCCGTCCTACGCGGGCCAGATCGTGACCTTCACCTTCCCGCATATCGGCAATGTCGGCGTCAATCCCGAGGATGACGAGACCCAGGATCCGGTGGCCGCGGGCATGGTGGTCAAGTGGATGCCGACGCAGAGCTCCAACTGGCGCGCGGTGCAGGAGCTCTCCGAGTGGCTGGCCTCGCGCGGGCGCATCGCCATCGGCGGCATCGACACGCGGCGCCTGACCCGCGCCATCCGGCAATCCGGCGCGCCGCACGTGGCGCTGGCGCATGATCCCGAGGGCAAGTTCGATGTCGAGGCGCTGGTCAAGGCTGCGCGCGCCTTCCCGGGCCTGACCGGGGTCGATCTCGCCAAGGGCGTCACTTGCGCCCAGAGCTACCGCTGGGACGAGATGCGGTGGGCCTGGCCCGAGGGCTACGCGCCGCAGACCGCGCCGAAGAAGAAGGTGGTCGCCATCGATTACGGCGCCAAGCGCAACATCCTGCGCTGCCTCGCCTCCGCCGGCTGCGACGTCACCGTGCTGCCCGCCACCGCCACCAAGGAAGAGGTGCTGGCGCACAATCCCGACGGCGTGTTCCTGTCGAACGGCCCCGGCGACCCGGCGGCCACCGGCGCCTATGCGGTGCCGATGATCAAGGGCATCCTCGACGATACCGAGCTGCCGGTCTTCGGCATCTGCCTCGGCCACCAGATGCTGGCGCTGGCGCTTGGCGGCAAGACCGTCAAGATGAACCACGGCCACCACGGCGCCAACCACCCGGTGAAGGAGCTCGAGACCGGCAAGGTCGAGATCACCTCGATGAACCACGGTTTCGCGGTCGATGGCCAGTCGCTGCCCCAGGGCGTGGTCGAGACCCATGTCTCGCTGTTCGACGGCTCCAACTGCGGCATCCGCATGAGCGACCGTCCGGTTTTCTCGGTCCAGCACCACCCCGAGGCGAGCCCTGGCCCGCAAGACAGCTTCTACCTGTTCGAGCGCTTCGTTCAGGCAATGTGAGTGAGGCAAAATTTTCAGCGCGACCCGCCGAAATTAACTCGCGCTTTACCTTAACGGGCCGACAACCCTCCTGTCTCGGCACAGGAGGGGGCCATGCCAGAGCTCAAACCGGTCTTTCATTCGTCCCGGCATGCGCCGGGTTCGACTTCTGCGCCGCCTGCGCCGCCTGCGCTCGGCGAGCCAAGCGATCCGGTCGCGGATCACCTGCGGCGCTTCGCCAATGCGACGTCCCGCGCGCGCCGGCTCGCCGAGGCCCCCGGGCCGGTCTGGCGTGGCCCGCCGCTCAGCTTCGAGCGGGCCAGCCGGCCGCCGGATCCCGCCCTTGCCGAGCTCCTGCCTGCCGATCTGTGCCTGCGCCACACGGCCCTGCCCTGGCTGCGCGTCGGCGAGACGCTGTTTCTCGCCGCCGCCCAGCCCGAGGGGTTCGCGGCGGCGCGCGCCGCCCTGCCCGCCGGCTGCGGCGAGGTGGTCATGGCACAGGCCACGCTCGAGGATATCGAGGCCGAGATCGCGGCGCGCCACGGCGAGGCCCTCGTCCGCCGGGCCGAGACCGGGCTGCGCCCCGAGCTCAGCTGCCGCGATCTCAACCGCCTGACCCTGCACAGCGCGCTGATCGGCGGCGGGGTCGCGCTCGCAGGGCTCTGCGCCCTCACCCTCGCACCGGCGCTGTTCTTCGCCGGCGCCGCGGCGATCGCCATCGCCATGCTGGCCCTCGCGCAGCTCACCCGGCTCGCCGCGCTGCTCGCCAGCCGCCGCCCCGCACCGCCCGAACCGCCGCGCCCCGAACGCTGGCCGATGGTCTCCCTGCTGGTGCCGCTGTTTCGCGAGGAGCGCATCGCGAGCGCGCTGATCGAGCGGCTCTCCCGGCTCGACTATCCGCGCCACCGGCTTGAGGTGCTGCTGCTGCTCGAGGCCCGCGACGACACCACGCGCGCCGCGCTCGCCGCCACCCGGCTGCCGCCGTGGGTGCGGGTGATCGAGGTGCCGACAGGGCCCATCACCACCAAGCCGCGGGCGTTGAATTACGGCCTGAATTTCGCCCGTGGCGAGATCATCGGGATCTATGATGCAGAGGATTCCCCCGCCCCCGACCAGCTTCTGCACGTGGTCGGCCATTTCTGCCGCGCGCCCCCGGAAACCGGCTGCCTTCAGGGCATCCTCGATTTCTACAACCCGCGCGCCAACTGGCTGTCGCGCTGCTTCTGCATCGAATACGCCACCTGGTTCCGCGTCGTGCTGCCCGGCCTCGCCCGGCTGGGCTTCGCCATCCCGCTCGGCGGCACCACCGTGTTCTTCCGCCGCGAGGCACTTGAGCGGGTCGGCGGCTGGGATGCGCATAACGTCACCGAGGATGCGGATCTCGGCATCCGCCTCGCCCGCTTCGGCTATGTCACCGAGCTGCTGCCCGTGGTGACCCGAGAAGAGGCCAACAACCGGCCCTGGCCCTGGGTGCGGCAGCGCTCGCGCTGGCTCAAGGGCTACATGATCACTTGGCTGGTGCATTCGCGCCGCCCGCTCGCATTGCTGCGCGCGCTCGGTGCGTGGCGGTTCTTCGGCATGCAGGTGCTGTTCCTGACGACGATCCTGCAATTCCTGCTCGCCCCGGCGCTCTGGGCCTTCTGGCTGCTGCTGGCGGGCTGGCAGCCCGAGATGATCGCCGCGCTCGACCCGGGTCAGCTGCGCCTGCTCTTCGGCTGCCTGATCGCCAGCGAGGCGGTCTCTCTGGTGGTCAGCGTCTTCGCGGTGGCGCGCAGCCCGCATGCTGGCCTGCTGCCCTGGGTGCCGACGCTGTTTCTCTATTTTCCGCTGGCGACGGTGGCGATCTACAAGGCGCTCTTCGAGCTGATCGCGCGGCCGTTCCACTGGGAAAAGACCATGCACGGGCACTCGGCGCCCGACCATCCCGGCGCGGATCTGCCCGCAGCCGAGGGCCGCGAAACGGGGCGTCAGTCGATCTTCTGACTGTCGAGCTTGAGCCGGGTCACGAAGGCCACCGAGATGTGGTCGCGCAGCGCCCGGTAGGCGGCATCCTCGTCGCGCCGCGAGATCGCGTCGACGATGGCCTGGTGTTCGCCGAGCGCGATCTCGCCCCGGCCCTGTGCCGCCAGCGAGGTCGTTGCCATCAGCGCCATCGAGCGGTGCACCAGGTCGAGCTGCTGCACCAGGAAGCGATTGTGCGATGCGAGGTGGATCATGCGGTGGAAGCGCCGGTTGGCGCGGGCCAGGGCCGAGGGATCGTCGACCAGCGCCTGGTCCTCGGCCACCATGTCGCGCAGCACCTGGATCTCCTCCTCGGTGGCATGGCGCGCCGCCAGCCGGGCCGCGAGCCCCTCGAGCTCGGTGCGCACCACGTAGAGCTCGGCCATCTGGTTATGATCGAGCGAGGCGACGATCAGCGAGCGCCCGTCGCGGGCCAGCAGCGATTGCGTCTCGAGCCGCTGCAGCGCCTCGCGGATCGGCGTGCGCGAGACCCCGAACCGCTCTGCCAGCTCGCTCTCGACGAGCCGGTCGCCGGGCCGATAGACGCCGGAATCGATGGCCTCGAGGATCAGCGTGTAGGCGTCCTTGTTGGGGGTGCGGATCTGGTTCATGCATGTCTCCTCGGGCGGTTCCGCGACGATAGCGCCATCACGCCACCGGGATCAATGCGCCCATTGCCGCGGCGCCGCGTCGCGACTAGGGTCGCGCGCATGGTCAAACAGCATTTCTCCCACGTGCGTCACTGGGTCTTCGACCTCGACAATACGCTCTACCCGCCCGCCGCCCGGCTCTTCGACCAGATCGAGCGCAAGATGACCGATTTCGTCATGCGCGTCACCGGCGCCGACCACGGCGAGGCCGACGCCCTGCGCAAGACCTACTGGCACCTGCACGGCACCACGCTGGCGGGGCTGATGGCCGAGCATCACATCGATCCCGACGCCTATCTCGAGGAGGTGCACGACATCACCTTCGACGCGCTCAGCCCGGATCCGCACTTGGCCGAGCTGATCGCCGACCTGCCCGGGCGCAAGATCGTCTACACCAACGGCAGCGCCCCCTACGCGGCGCAGGTGCTGCAGGCGCGCGGTCTGGATGCGGCCTTCGACGCGATCTACGGGGTCGAACATGCGGGATATCGCCCCAAGCCCGAGGAAGGCGCCTTCCGCACGGTGTTTGCGCTCGACGGCACCGATCCGACGCGGGCCGCGATGTTCGAGGACGACCCGCGCAATCTCAGCGCGCCGCATGCGATGGGGATGCGCACGGTGCATGTCGCCCCCGAGCGCGGCGAGGGCGCGCATATCGAGCACCACACGGACGATCTCGCCGACTTCCTGCGCGGACTGCGCTGATCCCCCGCGCGCGGCCGGCTGCGACATTTCGTGCCTGCGGCAATTCTGACAGATGATATGCGCGGCCTGCATCATTATCTCCGCTGCGAACCAGCCGCCGCCCAGGCGGCGCCGCAACCGTTCCAGGGAGATCCCTGCATGACCATGACCAACGCCGCCGACACCGCCCTCACCGCCAGCCAGACCCGCTCGGGCGGGATCAGCATCGAGGCCAAGCTCTTCGCAGGCGTCGCGGTGTTTCTCGCGCTGGTGATCACCGCCACGGTGATCTGGGGTGCCGCCGGTCTCGCGATGTCGGCCCTGGCCTGCGTGCCGGTCTGCTACGCGGCGATCCTGCTGATCACCGTCGGCAAGTGAGCGGCATGGCCTCTTGCCTGCGCCTGCCCTAGATAGAGAGGCAAAGGAGAGCGGTCATGGATTACGACATTGTCATCTCGGGCGGCGGCATCGCGGGTCTGACCGCGGCCGCCGCCTTCGGCTCCGCCGGGTTCTCGGTGCTCTGCGTCGATCCAGCACCGCCGGTGACCGACCGCGAGGCCGCGGGCGCCGATCTGCGCACCACTGCCTTCCTGCAGCCGGCGCGGGATTTCCTCGACCAGTGCGGGCTCTGGGCGCGGCTCGAGGGCCACGCCATGCCGCTGCAGGTGATGCGCATCATCGATGCCGGCGGCGAGCGGCCCGAGCCGCGGGTGACGCGGGATTTCGACGCCGAGGACATCTCGGAGCGGCCGTTCGGCTGGAACCTGCCCAACTGGCTGCTGCGGCGGGAGATCTCGGCCCATCTGCACGAGATGCCGGGGGTGGATTTCCGCCCCGGCACCGGCACCACGACGCTCTTCACCCGCGAGGCCGCGGCGCGCGTCGGTCTGTCGGATGGCAGCCACGCCACCGTGCGGCTGGTGATCGCCGCCGACGGGCGCAACTCGCCGATGCGCCGCGCCGCCGGGATCGGGGTGAAGACCACGCGGTTCGGCCAGAAGGCGCTGGCCTTCGCGGTGACGCACCCGATCCCGCATGGCAATGTTTCGACCGAGATCCACCGCACCGGCGGCCCCTTCACCCTCGTGCCGCTGCCGGATCTGGATGGGGCGCCCTCCTCGGCGGTGGTCTGGATGGAGGAAGGGCCGAAGGCCGAAGCGCTCTTCAAGCTCGACACGCCGGCGCTCGAAGCGGCCATGTCGGAGCGCTCCTGTCACATCCTCGGCCCGCTCAAGCTGGCCTCGCAGCGCACGCTCTGGCCGATCATCGCCCAGCACGCGGAGCGCCTGTCCGGCGAGCGGCTGGCCCTGGTCGCCGAGGCGGCCCACGTGGTGCCGCCGATCGGCGCGCAGGGGCTCAACATGTCGCTGAACGATCTGCGCGCGCTGAACGAGCTGGCGATCCGCGCCCCCGACCGGCTCGGCGACCGCCAGATGCTCGAAACCTACCACCGCCAGCGCATCGTCGACATCCGCGCGCGCGTGGCCGGCATCACGCTTCTCAACCGCACCTCGATGCTCTCCGCACCACCGCTGCGAGACGCCCGCGCGAAAGCCCTCGATGCGCTCTACGGCATCGCACCGGTGCGCCGCACCCTGATGCAGCTGGGCCTGGGCACCAAGACCTGATCGGGGGCGCCGCTCCTCCGCCCTGACGGGCGTCCTCGCCCACGCCGGAAGATCGCGCCCTTGCC
This sequence comes from Salipiger bermudensis, assembly GCF_019801965.1. Classification (GTDB taxonomy): domain Bacteria; phylum Pseudomonadota; class Alphaproteobacteria; order Rhodobacterales; family Rhodobacteraceae; genus Salipiger; species Salipiger bermudensis_A. The sequence continues at coordinate 206,652 of NZ_JAHVIA010000004.1, read as the reverse complement.
CGAGCGCGCATAGGCGGCAAGCATCGGCCTGCCTCCGGCGGGAGTATTTTTGACGAAGAGAAGACAGGGGCGCGGCGCTCCTGTCTTCTCTGGTTTCAAAATACCTCGGGGGTGAATTGGCGCAGAGCGCCAAGAGGGGGCAGCGCCCCCCCCCTTCTCCGACAGCTTCGCTCAGATCACCTGGTCGAACACCGCCTCGAGCCGCGCCACGGTACCATCGACATCCGCCAGTTTGTCGAGCCCGAAGAGCCCGAGGCGGAAGGTCGAGAACCCGGCAGGCTCATCGCATTGCAGCGGCACGCCGGCGGCGATCTGGGTGCCCTTCTCGGCAAAGGCCCGGCCGGTCTTGATCTCCGGATCGTCGGTGTAGCTCACGACCACGCCCGGAGCGCCGTAGCCCTCCGCGGCGACCGAGGCGATACCGCGCGACGCCAGCAGCGCGCGCACCTTGTTGCCCAGCTCCCACTGTGCAGCCTTCGCGGCATCGAAGCCCATGTCGCGGGTCTCGATCATCGCGTCGCGGAACATCTTCAGCCCGTCCGTCGGCATGGTGGCGTGGTAGGCATGGCCTCCGGCCTCGTAGGCCGCCATGATCTCGCGCCATTTCTTCAGGTCCATGGCGAAGGAGTTCGAGGCGGTTTCCTCCATCCGCTCGAGCGCCCGCTGCGACAGCATCACCAGCCCGGCGCAGGGCGTCGCCGACCAGCCCTTCTGTGGCGCCGAGATCAGCACGTCGACGCCGGTCGCCGCCATGTCGACCCAGATGCAGCCCGAGGCGATGCAGTCGAGCACCATCAGCGCGCCAACGTCGTGCGCGGCCTCGGCCAGCGCCTGGATGTAATCATCGGGCAGGATGATGCCGGCGCTGGTCTCCACGTGCGGGGCGAAGACGATCTGCGGCGCCTCGCGGCGGATCGCCTCGACCACCTCCTCGATCGGCGCCGGCGCGAAGGGGGCCACCGGCTCGTTGCCGGTCTGGCGCGCCTTCATCACCGTGACCTCGCCGCCAAAAGCCCCGGCGTCGAAGATCTGCGACCAGCGGAACGAGAACCAGCCGTTGCGCACCACCAGCGCCTTCGCGCCCTGGCCGAACTGCCGCGCCACCGCCTCCATGCCGAAGGTGCCGCCCCCGGGGACAAGCGCGACACCCTCGGCGCCGTAGACCTCGCGCAGCATCGAGGAGATGTCGCGCATCACCTGCTGGAAATCGGCGGACATGTGGTTCAGCGAGCGGTCGGTGAAGACGACCGAGAATTCCTCGAGCCCGTTGGGATCGACATCATCGCGCAGCGGCATGGCAAGCTCCTGTCTGTTTGACCCTCTCGATACCCCATAGAGCGCCAAACGCAACGCCTCCGAAGGGCGGCATTCATGGGACGGCGGGCGGGGCGACTGCCGCAGGCGAGCGCCGTCCCACCGTTCGGAGCGTTCAGACCGGACCGGGGCGGCGCTCCTCGCTCAGCATCACGTTGGCCTCGACGTTGCCGACGCCCGGCAGCGTCATGATGCGCCGCCGCAGCACCCGCTCGAAATCCGGCAGGTCGCGCGCCACCACCCGCAGGCGGTAATCGAAGGCGCCGAGCACGTGGTCGACCACCTGTACCTCCGGGATCGCCCGCACCGCGCGCTCGAAATCCTCGAGGCTCACCCGGCCCTTCGTGGCCAGCTTGATGCCGAGGAACACCGTCACCCCGAAGCCCAGCCGCTCGAGATCGAGATCGAGTCGCGCGCCGCGAAACACTCCCGCCGCCCGCAGCCGCTGGATGCGGCGCCAGCAGGCCGGCTGCGATAGGCCGAGCCGGCGCCCGAGCGCCCCGGCGCTGGCATTGGCATCCTCGGCCAACGACCGGATCAGGGCGCGGTCGATCTCGTCGAGATCCTCCAGCGCGCTCACAGCGGCACCGTTTCGTCGGATTTCACCAGCGAGACATGCATCAGACCCTCGATATCGGCGATATGCGGCAGGGTAAGCAGCTTCTCGCGGTAGAGCGCCTGGTAATGCGCCAGATCGCGGGCGATCACCACGAGCCGGATGTCGACCGAGCCGAGGAAGGTCTGGATCTCGGTCACCTCGGACACCTCGCGGGCGCCGGCGAGAAACTCGTCGAAGGCGCGCGGGTGGGTCTTCTCCAGTGTCACCCGCAGCATCACCTCGATGTCATAGCCCAGCGCCGGCCAATGCACCACGCCACGCACCCCGCGCAGCACGCCGCCCTCGCGCATCGCGGCGAGCCGACGCGCCAGCGTCGAGGGCGTGACGCCGGCGCGCTCGGCCAGCTCGGTCGAGGCGATCTCGGGCGCGGCCTGATATTGGCGCAGGATACGCCGGTCGGTATCGTCGAGCATGAATTCACCGCCAGATCAGAAATGCGAGAATGATTTTTCACCATCAGGCGGAAAATTCAAGAACTACGCAAGCACCATCGTCCGCAGCCCGCTAGATTGCCCGCCACAACGAGATCAAAAACAAGATCACCTAGGAAGGACGAGACCATGCGCGTTTATTACGACCGCGATTGCGACATCAACCTGATCAAGGACATGAAAGTGGCGATCCTCGGCTATGGCAGCCAGGGCCACGCGCACGCGCTGAATCTGCGCGACAGCGGCGCCAAGAACGTCGTCGTCGCCCTGCGCGAAGGCTCCCCCTCGGCCAAGAAGGCCGAAGGCGAAGGCCTGCAGGTCATGGGCATCGCCGAAGCGGCGGCCTGGTGCGACCTGATCATGTTCACCATGCCCGATGAACTTCAGGCCGAGACCTACAAGAAGTACGTGCATGACAACCTCAAGGACGGCGCGGCGATCGCCTTCGCCCACGGCCTGAACGTGCATTTCGGCCTGATCGAGCCGAAGCCCGGCGTCGACGTCATCATGATGGCACCGAAGGGCCCGGGCCACACCGTGCGCGGCGAATACGTCAAGGGCGGCGGCGTGCCCTGCCTCGTGGCCGTCGACCAGGACGCCACCGGCAAGGCGCTCGAGATCGGCCTGTCCTACTGCTCTGCCATCGGCGGCGGCCGCTCGGGCATCATCGAGACCAACTTCCGCGAAGAGTGCGAAACTGACCTCTTCGGCGAGCAGGTCGTGCTCTGCGGTGGCCTCGTCGAGCTGATCCGCTGCGGCTTCGAGACCCTGGTGGAAGCCGGCTACGCCCCCGAGATGGCCTATTTCGAGTGCCTCCACGAGGTGAAGCTGATCGTCGACCTGATCTATGAAGGCGGCATCGCCACCATGGATTACTCGATCTCCAACACCGCCGAGTATGGCCAGTACGTCACCGGCCCGCGCATCCTCCCCTACGAGGAGACCAAGCAGCGCATGAAGGCGGTTCTGACCGACATCCAGCAGGGCAAGTTCGTGCGTGACTTCATGCTCGAGAACGCCGTTGGCCAGCCGACCCTGAAGGCCTCGCGCCGCGCCAATGACGAGCACCAGATCGAGCAGGTCGGTGAAAAGCTGCGCGACATGATGCCGTGGATCTCCGCCGGCAAGATGGTCGACAAGGCGAAGAACTGATCGCCCCTTGACCCCTCCGGCCCTCGGGCCGGATCAGGCCCGCGCCCTCACCGGCGCGGGCTTTTGCGTCTCAAGGGGTCTCAGAGCGCCTCGCCCTTCTTGAGCCGGATCGCGGCATCGATCTGCGGCGCGGAGGTACACCACTCATCCTCCTTCGCCAGCCACACCGCTTCGCGGGTTTCGGCGGCGACGGTGATGCGGGTGTCTGAGACCTCGACGATCTCGGGCGGCAGGACAGAGAGAAAGAGGAAGAGCGCTTCGGCGGTCAGGCACATGGGGAGAGGTCCTTCAATGCGTGTTGGTCCGGTCCTCCCGCTCTCACCCTACCCGAAGATCGAATGAATGGAGAGGGGTCATGCTGCAATGCAGCATGACCCCTCCGCCTTTTCCGCCAGAACCCGGGCAGACTGCCCAAGAAAGCGGCAGTTTCGCGTCTCAGAGCCCCAGCGAGCCCAGCACGATCACCGTGATCGTCGCCAGCACCGGGATTGCCACCGCGACCATAAAGATGTCGCCATAGCTCTTCTTGTGGGTCAGCCCGGTGATCGCCAGCAGCGTGATGACCGCGCCGTTATGCGGCAGCGCGTCGAAGCCGCCCGAGCTCAGCGCGGTGACCCGGTGCATCAGCTCCATGCTCACGCCCTGCGCCTGCCCCATCTCGGCAAACTGCTCGCCGAGCGCATTGAGCGCGATCGACATGCCGCCCGAGGCCGAGCCGGTGATGCCCGCAAGAACGTTCACCGCCACCGCCAGCGAGGCCACCGGGTTGTTCGGGAACAGCCCCAGCACCGCGTCGCGGATGATGCCGAAGGCCGGCAGAGAGGCGATCACAGCGCCGTAGCCAACCTCGGACGCGGTGTTGAAGACCGGCAGCAGCGAACCCATCGTGCCGGTGTTGACGGTCTCGAGCACGTCCTTGAAACGGCTCCAGTTGAGCCCGATGGCGAGCAGGATCGACAAGGTCAGCGACACGATGATCGCCCAGATGCCCGCGACAGAGCTCAGCGACGTCTCGCCGTATTGCGGCTCGGCAAGATAATCGGCCGACATCATCGGGATCAGCACATAGGTGAAGAGCGCGTTGAGCCCGATCACCGCCACCACCGGAGCGATGGCCACGGCGAAGTTCGGCAGTTGCACGTCGGCGGGCAGCGTGCTGTCGGCGCCGGTGCTGTCATGCTCGCCATAGCCCTCGCCGCGGCCCTGCGCGCTGGCGCGGCGGCGGTTGAGCCAGAGCGTGCCGCCGCCCAGCATGATGACCCCCGCCAGCGTGCCGAAGAGCGGCGCGGCGAAGACGTTGGTGCCGAAAAACGGGATCGGGATGGCGTTCTGGATCGCCGGGGTGCCCGGGAAGGCGGTCATGGTGAAGGTGAAGGAGCCCAGCGCGATGGCCGCTGGCAGCAACCGCTTGGGCACGTCGGCGCGGCGGAACAGCGCGTTGGCGATGGGATAGATCGCGAAGGCGACCACGAAGAGCGAGACGCCGCCGAAGGTCAGCACGCCGCAGGCCAGCACCACTGCGAGGATCGCCTGCCCCGGCCCGACCCAGTCGACGATGCGCTCCGCGATGGTGCGCGCGGCGCCGCCATCGGCCATCACCTTGCCGAAGATCGCGCCCAGCAGGAACAGCGGGAAATAGGTGATGACGTAGCCGCCGAGGCTTTCCATGAAGACCTGCGTGTAGGTCGCCAGCACCGGCAGGCCGCCCGACATCAGCACCGCAAGCGCCGACAGAAGCGGCGCGAGGATCAGCACGTTGATCCCGCGATAGGCGAGATACATCAGCAGCCCAAGTGACAGGATGATTCCGAAAAGACCCATGTCCGATTCCCCTCCAGTTGTATCAGGAGGGGACCTAGCCCGCGAAAATGGGGAGGACCAGTGCCGTCACGCAAACTTCATTCCCCTGACTTCGCGTCAGAAAAGCAGCCCCCAGAGGATCGGCAGCAACAGCGCCGTAGCGAGCGCGTTGAGCCCCATCGCCAGCCCCGCGAAGGCGCCGGCGGTCTCGTTGACCTGCAGCGCACGGGCGGTGCCGATGCCGTGGCTGGCGGTGCCCATGGCGAGGCCGCGGGCGCTCCAGTCCCTGACCCCGGCGAAGGTCAGCACCATCGGGCCGAGCATGGCGCCGAGGATCCCGGTCACGATTACCAGCACCGCCGTCAGCGACGGCACGCCGCCGAGCTCCTCGGCAATGGCCATTGCGACCGGCGCGGTCACCGACTTGGGCGCGATCGAGGCCAGCACCTCGCCGCCGCCGCCCGCCAGCCCCGCCACGCCCACCGCGGTCAGGATCGCGGTCAGCGAGCCGCAGAGCAGGCTGACGGTGATCGCCAGCGCCGAGCGCCGCACCAAGGCCCACTGCCGGTAGAGCGGCACGGCGAGCGAAACGGTGGCGGGACCAAGCAGGAAATGCACGAACTGCGCGCCCTCGAAATAGGTGGCGTAATCGGTGCCCGTGGCGACCAGCACCGCCACCACTACGATCACCGCCCCAAGCACCGGGTTCAGCAGCGGATTGCGCCCGCCCTTCTCGAAGAGCCACGAGGCGCCCTGAAAGGCGACCAGTGTCAGGGTCAGGTGAAACAGCGGCGAGGCGCTGAGATAGACCCAGGTCTCAGCGAGATTCTCGAGGTTATCCATCGTCGCGCGCCCCGCGTCCGAGCCAGCTCATCAGCAGGCCGGTGATCGCGATGGTGGCGACGGTGCTCACGAGCAGGCCCAGTCCCAGCGGCAGCGCGGCCTCGGCCAGCAGGTGGAAATGCAGCATCACCCCAGCGCCTGCCGGCACGAAGAGCAGCGACATGGCCCGCTGTAGCCCGCCCGCCGCCTGCCCCAGCCCCTCGGGCACCGAGCGGCGCAGCGCGAGGTAGAGCAACAGCAGCACCATGCCGACGACTGGCCCGGGCACCGGCATGGCCAGCGTGCCGACCAGCAGCTCGCCGGCGAGCTGGCAGGTGAAAATCAGGGTGAGATAGCCAAGCATTTGCACCTCCGGGGGAACTCTCCCCCGAAGGATAACCGCGCAAGGGCGGGCCGGATCAAGCGGTTATGCGTTGGCAGTCGCCGGGATCACTCCCAGCAGCTGACCTTGACGGTCATTGCCCCGGCGGCGGAGGTTAGATCCTCGGGCGCCATCGCGCCCTCGCCCTGCGTCGCGGCGCTGCGCAGACCGGCGCCGGTCAGGAAGGCCTGAAGCGCCGCGGCATCGGCAGCGAAGGCAACGTCGCCGGGCAGCGACTGGCCGTTTCGCGGTTTCGGCAGCAGCATCCCCAGCACCGCGCCACCGGCATCGATCACCGGGCCGCCGGCGTCACCGGGCTGGGCCGCCAGTGCCAGCCGTTGCAGCTCTTCCTCGCCGCCGAGGCCGCGCAGGTCCTCAAGCGCACCGAAGGTCAGCGTGGGCGCGCTCAGCACGCCGCCAAACGGGTAGCCGGCCACCGCGACCTCGGAATTGAGCCGCGGCGTGTCCTGCCGGAAGATCGCCACCGAGCGTGGCGCCAGCGCCGTCTCCGGGCGCAGCGCGGCGACGCCAAGCGTGCTGTCGCGCGCCACCACCGTGGCCTCGTAGACATCGTCGAGGGTGATGCGGCCGCAGGAGGCGACCGCCTCGGCCGAGGTCACCACCGCGCCGCCGGCATCGATGAAGAAGCCCGAGACCGTGGCGATGGGCTTGCGGATCTCGAGACCGGAGACCAGATCGACCGACTGCCCCGCATCGCTGACCTCGGCCGGATCGAGCACCGCATCGGTTCTGGCGAAGCTCGACTGCATCACGCCGAGCACCCGCTCGCGGCGCTCTTCGTCGCCGGCGGGCCAGATCAGGGTGAAGCCCTTGATGTGGCCGTCGCGCAGGCTCACCTCGGTGTGGCTGACGATGCGGCTGTTGGCGCCGGTCAGGGTGAAGCCGTCGCGGCTGCGCTCGCGCGCGCCCTCGAGCGGCACGATCTCGAGCGTCTGCATGATCTCGTAGAGCCCGCCCATGCTCTGGCGGTCGCCGGGCTGGCTGATCAGCAGCACGCGGGCCTGAAGATCGCCGGTCGGCTCGTAGAGGGCGAAGGGCGCTTCGTAGCGGTCGAAGCCGACCACGCCGGTCGGCATCTCGATGCGGATGCCGGCGCGCTCGTCGCGCACCATGCGCATGTCGAGCCCGTCGAGCACGGCGTTGTACTGGCCCATCAGCGCGGCGCGCTGCGCGGTGGTCAGGATGCCGGTGACCTCGTAGCCGTTCTGCGATTGCCACGCCGCCATGGCGTTGCGGGTGCCACGTCCGAAGGCGCCGTCGATACCGGCGTCATAGACCCCGGCCCAGCGCAGGGCGATCTGCAACTGCTCGCGCTGCGCGCGGTTGAGCAGCGCCTCGCTGGCCCGGGCCTCGCGCGGGGTCTCGTCGATCACCGGCTGCGGCTCGGGCTCGGGTGCGGCCTCGACCACCGGGGTATCGGCGGGCGCCGCCTCGGCCTCCGGCTCGGGCTGCGGCGCGGGCAGCACCGGCGCGTCGGTGGCGAGCCCCGCCCCCACCGGCCAGAACTGATCGCGGTATTCCGAGGTTGCGGCGAGGTAGCTGTCACGCGGGATCAGCCCATTGGCACGCAGGTTGCGCAGCAGCTGTCCGGCATCGTCTGGGCTGTAGGGGCCGAGCGCGATGCCATACCAGCCGCCGCCCAGCGAGAAGCCGTTGACGTTGTCGAGGCGGTTCGCGTAGCCGCGCAGCGCCGCCTCGGCCTGCGCCAGACTGGGCTGGGCCTCGATCTGGATAAACACCCGCTCCTGCGCGATGGCAGCCTGCGCGACCAGAACGCTTGCCGCGCCCGCCATCAGTATTGACCTCAACATCCCTGTATCTGTCCCTTGCGTCGGAAATCTTATTTTGCTCTGTCCCCGTGTTTACCAGAGCGGGTCGGGCCGTCACCTCAAAATATGGTCAGCCCCGCAATTGACCCTTGCGCCTGTGGCGCATAATCAGACGGCAACTCTCAGACAGGGCCGATGCGATGACCGACACCAGCAGCAAACCGCGGAGCTTCCAGGAGATCATCCTGCGACTGCAGACCTATTGGGCCGCCAAGGGCTGTGCCGTGCTGCAGCCCTACGACATGGAGGTCGGCGCCGGCACCTTCCACCCGGCGACCACCCTGCGCGCGCTCGGCTCCAAGCCCTGGGCGGCGGCCTATGTCCAGCCCTCGCGCCGCCCGACCGACGGGCGATACGGCGAGAACCCGAACCGGCTGCAGCATTACTACCAGTTCCAGGTGCTGATCAAACCGTCGCCGCCGGACCTGCAGGATCTCTATCTCGGCTCGCTCGAGGCCATCGGCATCGACATGTCGATGCATGACGTGCGTTTCGTCGAGGACGACTGGGAAAGCCCGACGCTGGGCGCCTGGGGGCTTGGCTGGGAGGTCTGGTGCGACGGCATGGAAGTCTCGCAATTCACCTATTTCCAGCAGGTCGGCGGGCATGACTGCACGCCGGTCTCGGGCGAGCTGACCTACGGGCTCGAGCGCCTCGCGATGTATGTTCTGGGCATCGACCACGTCATGGAGATGCCGTTCAACGATCCTCAATCGCCGCAGCCGCTGCTCTATGGCGACGTGTTCCGCCAGACCGAGGAGGAATACTCGCGCTGGAACTTCGACGTCGCCGACACCGAGATCCTGCTCAAGCATTTCGAGGACGCCGAGGCCGAGTGCCAGCGCATCCTCGAGGCCGAGGCCGAGGATCCCAAGACCGGCAAGCGCATCGTCATGGCCCACCCGGCCTATGACCAGTGCATCAAGGCCAGCCACCTGTTCAACCTGCTCGACGCGCGGGGCGTGATCTCGGTCACCGAGCGGCAGGCCTATATCGGCCGGGTGCGGGCGCTGGCCAAGCGCTGCGCCGACGCCTTCGTGATGACCGAGGCCGGCGGCTACGCCGCGTGAGCCGCGCAGGCTGACAGCCAGACAGACTGAGACAGACCCCGACCGGAGCGCAGACATGAGCGGCAAGATACTCGGCATCGCCATCATCGTGACCGCCCTGCTCTTCGGTGCCGGGGTCTATTACTTCCAGGTCTTCCATTACTACGAGCGCGTCGAGGATGATGCCGGGCAGGTCTTTCTGACCCCGGTGGATGGCGGCGCGCCCGAACATATCCCCTATGGCGATTTCGAGGGCATCGACGCCAGCAGCTCGCCGATCCGCTTCCGCGGCTGTTTCACCACACCGGAGCGCCCGCAGGGGCTCGACGCGCGTTTCGAGCGCTACGAGGGCGCCGAGCCGCGCAACGCGCCGTTCTGGTTCGGCTGCTTCGACGCCGAGGCGATCGGGGAACTGGTCGAGACCGGCGAGGCGCATGTCTATACCGCGGAGCGCAACATTGAATACGGCATCGACCGGGTGGTCGCGGTGACCGAGAACGGGCGCGGCTACATCTGGGAAGAGATCAACGATTGCGGCGACAAGGCCTATGACGGCACGCCGCTCGGCGAGGATTGCCCCCCGCGGGAGTGAGGCTGAGGGGACCGGTGTTGTGAGACCGGGTCCTGAGCTCCGCCTGGCCGGTTGACGCACAGGGTTGGGGGCGCTGCCCCCATCCGCGTGCCGCGGATTCCCCCGGGATATTTTCAGCCAGAAGAAGACCCCGGTCAGAGGGGCATGGTCTGCGCATTCAACCAGGGTCGGCTTTGGCGGATGGGTCATCGGGGGCGCTGCCCCCATCGCAGCAGGGCTGCGATTCCCCCGAGGTATTTTTGAACCAGAGAAGACAGGGGCTTGGGCGCGGGTGGTGAGGCCGCGGGGAACTTTTTGCGGCTCTGGGCGCTGTCTTCCCAACCGAGGAGTTCAGCCATGTCAGACAAAGCCCCCGCCTGGGTCGTTCCCGTAATGCGCGCCGGTTATGCCGCGCGCGGAGCCGTTTATACCGTCGTCGGGGGGCTGGCGCTGCTCGCCGCCTGGCGTGGCGGACAGGCCGAGGGCACCACCGATGCCCTGGCCGAGCTGCGCGGCGTCCCGTGGGGCGTGGCGCTGCTCTGGGCCATTGCCATCGGCCTCATGGCCTACATGGTCTGGCGGCTGATCGACGCCTGGATGGATCTCGAGTGCCACGGCACCGACGCCAAGGGCATGGTGGCCCGCGCCGGCCAGGCGGTCACCGGGGTGATCCATGGCGCCATCGGGGTCTCGGTCGCGACCACCGCGATGCGCGGCGACAGCGGCGGCGAAGGCGGGGCGCAGACCGCGACGCAGAAGCTCATGGCGATGCCCTGGGGCACCTGGCTGGTGATGGCCGTGGGTCTGGTGACCATCGGCGCCGGCATCTACTACGCCCACAAGGGGCTGAAGGAGAAATACAAGCGCGACATCCGCGTGACCCCGCTAGCGCGCAAGCTCGACCCGGTGATGAAGTTCGGCCTGATCGCCGAGGGCGTCGTCATCGGCATCATCGGCGCCTCGATCTTCTACGCGGGCCTGACCCACAGCCCCGGCGAGGCCGGCGGCGTCGGCACCGCACTCGACCAGATCCGCTCGGTGGCCTATGGCCGCGTGCTGCTCGGGGTGATCGCGGTGGGGCTGATCGGCTTCGCGGTGGAGAATTTCATCGAGGCCGCCTACCGCATCGTGCCGCGCCGCTCCGGCGACGACGTCATGACCCTGGCGCGCCGCGCCAAGCTCAAGGCCGAGGGCAAGCTGCAAGAGGCCACCGCCTGACGGCTAACCGCTGGACCTCGGCCCTCGGGGCCGTTATCCACCGAAGCGAACAACAGCCCGTGCCGATCCCGGCGCGGGCGGATGCTTTGGTGAGACTATGCCCGACCTTCTGATCGAACTCTTTTCCGAGGAAATCCCCGCCCGCATGCAGACGCGTGCCGCGGAGGATCTGAAGAAACTCGTCACCGACGGTCTGGTGGAAAGCGGTCTCACCTATGCCGGCGCCGCCGCCTTCTCGACCCCGCGCCGCCTGACCCTCACCGTGCAGGGGCTGCTCGACGCCTCCCCCGCCACCCGCGAGGAACGCCGCGGCCCCAAGGTCGATGCGCCGGAGAAGGCCATCGAGGGCTTCCTGCGCGGCGCCGGTGTCAGCCGCGAGCAATGCGAGGCGCGCGAGGATAAGAAGGGCACCTTCCTCTACGCCGTCATCGAGAAGCCGGGCCGCACGGCGGCCGAGATCGTGGCCGAGGTGCTCGAGGCGACGATCCGCAACTTCCCCTGGCCCAAGTCGATGCGCTGGGGCGCCGGCACCCTGCGCTGGGTGCGTCCGCTGCACCGCATCACCTGCCTGCTGAGCTCGGAGGCGGGCGATGACGTCGTGCCGCTGGAGATCGACGGCATTGTTGCGGGCCAGACCACCGAAGGCCATCGCTTCATGGGCGACGGCGCTTTCGAGGTAACCTCCTTTGCCGATTACGAGACCCGGCTCAAGCGCTCGAAGGTCATCCTCTCGGCTGAGGAACGCGCCGAAACCATCTGGCATGACGCGACAAATCGCGCCTTCGCCCAGAGCCTCGAGGTGGTCGAGGATCGCGGGCTGCTGGCCGAGGTGGCCGGCCTGGTCGAATGGCCGGTGGTGCTGATGGGCAAGATCGATGACGCCTTCCTCGGGCTGCCGCCGGAGGTCCTGCAGACCTCGATGAAAGAGCACCAGAAGTTCTTTTCGGTCAAGAATCCAGCCACCAAGCGCATCGAAGGGTTCGTGACGGTTGCGAATGTGGAAACGCCTGATGACGGCGCGACCATCCTTGCGGGCAACAACAAGGTGCTTTCGGCGCGCCTGTCGGATGCCAAGTTCTTCTGGGAGAACGATCTCCGCGTCGCCAAGACGGCCGGGCTAGAGGCCTGGACCGAGCGGCTCGGCAACGTCACCTTCCACAACAAGCTCGGCTCGCAGCGCGACCGCATCGAGCGCATCGCCGCGCTGGCACGCGAGATCGCGCCGATGGTGGGGGCCGATGCAGCGCTGGCCGAGCAGGCGGCGCGCGTGGCCAAGGCCGATCTGAGCTCGGAGATGGTCTATGAATTCCCCGAACTTCAGGGGCTTATGGGCCGTTATTACGCCGAGGCCGCTGGCCTCCCGGCAGAGGTCGCCGCGGCCTGCGACGAGCATTACTCGCCGCTCGGGCCGTCGGACGCGGTGCCCACCGCGCCGGTCTCGGTGGCGGTTGCGCTGGCCGACAAGCTCGACACGCTGACCGGCTTCTGGGCCATCGACGAGAAGCCCACCGGCTCGAAGGACCCCTACGCCCTGCGCCGCGCCGCGCTCGGGGTGATCCGGCTGGTGCTGGTCAACGGGCTGCGCCTGCATCTCGACCGGCTCTTCGACGCGCAGATCCTGCGCCACAAGATCGACACCGGCGAAGACAGCGACCAGCAGGCGCTGCGCGACGCGCTGCTGCGCGAGATCGCGCAACACGGGGTGTTCGGCTCCTCGGTGAAGGCGGTGATCGACCAGATCGAGGGCGACGCGGCCGAGTGGGTCTCGGAAGTCACCGACCACAGCCCCGACCTGAGCGACGACCTGCTGGCGTTCTTCCACGATCGCCTCAAGGTGCACCTCAAGGGCGAAGGCGTGCGTCATGACGTGATCGACGCAGTGCTGACCATGCCCGGCAATGACGATCTCGCGCAGGTGGTCAACCGCGCCACGGCGCTTGGCGAGGTGCTGGGCACCGAGGACGGCGCCAACCTGGTGCAGGGTTTCAAGCGCGCCAACAACATCCTCACCCAGGCCGAGGAGAAGGACGGGGTCGAGTACAGCTTCGGCGCCGATCCCAAGTTTGCCGAGGTCGAGGAGGAGAAGGCGCTCTTCGCGGCGCTCGATGCCGCCGATGCGGAGATCAAGCCCGCGCTGGATAAGGAAGATTTCGCCGCCGCAATGACCGCGATGGCCGGTCTGCGCGCGCCGATCGACGCCTTCTTCGAGGCGGTGCAGGTCAATGCCGAGAGCCCGGTGGTGCGCCGCAACCGCCTCAACCTGCTGTCGCGCATCCGCACGAGCTGTCTGCAGGTGGCGGATCTGAACCGCCTCGAGGGCTGACCACGCGTTGCGCGAAAGCCCTTCCGCACCAGAGACTTGCAGCGCGCGTGCCGAGATTTCTTGCACGCGCGTGCCACCAGATGGCATCTTGGGCACAGCGTCTTAACCTTACGTACTCCTGAAAAGGTGATGGTGCGGAGGCCCCGATCCGGGCTATGCTGCACCGCGGAAAAACAGGATCTCCCGTGCCCGACACGCTGCGACAGGACCAGGACCCGCGGGTCACGCTCATCACCCCATCGGCGCCGATCGCGACGCCGACGCATGGCGGGCGTGCCAAGTGTCTGCAGCGTCTCGTGCGGCTCGACCTGCCAGTGCCGCGCACCGTCGCGCTGAGCTTCGACACGGTGCATCGCATCGCCGCCGGCGAGATGCCCGATGTCCCTGCGATCCTTTCGGAATTCGGCCCCGGCGCGCTGCTTTGCGTGCGCCCCTCCTCCGAGGATCCCGATTGGGGCGGGCCCGGCTCGATCCTCAATATCGGCATGAACGACGCCGCCTTCCGCGCCTTCTCCGAGCGCATGGGCAGCGCCGTGGCCACCGATCTCTACAAGCGCTTCGTCAGCGCCTACGCGATCCATGTCGCACGGCTCGATCCCGACGTGTTCGAGGAGATCGACAGCCCTGGCCAGGAAGGGCTCGACGCGGTGCTGCGCTGCTACGAGGAAGAGGCCGAGGAGCCCTTCCCGCAGGATCCCGCCGTACAGTTGGCCGAGGTGCTGCGCTCGATGGCGCGCGCCTGGGAAGGCACGACCGCGCGGCTCTTGCGCCAGGCCAAGGGGGCGCCGGTCGATGCCGGGCTCGGGCTCATCGTACAGGAAATGGCGCTCGGGCTGGGCCTCGGAGAATGCGGCTCGGGTGTGCTGCAGCTGGTCAATTCCGAGACCGGCCAGCCGCAGATCACCGGCCGCTACATGAGCCAGAGCCAGGGCCGCGAGGCGCTGCATTGCGAGCAGAGCTCGCTCTATCTCGAGCGCGATCCGCGCGGTCCCTCGCTGGAAGAGCAGGCGCCCGAGGCTTTCGAGACGCTCAAGGACTACGCCGCGCTGGTGCGCCGCCGCCTGCGTGCCGAGATGCAGATCGAGTTCACCCTCGAGAACGGCGCGGTACACATCCTCGACGGTATGCGGGTCAAGCGCAGCGCCCGCGCGGCGCTGCAGATCGCGGTGCGGCTGGCCAATGACGGCATCATCTCGCAGCAGGAAGCGCTGATGCGGGTGGAGCCGCGCGGGCTTTCCGAGCTTCTGCACCGGCAGGTCGATCCCGAGGCGACGCGCGATGCCATCGGCCGCGGCGTGGCCGCCTCGCCGGGCGCGGCGACCGGCAAGATCGTGTTTTCCTCCTCCGAGGCGCAGGCCAGCGCGGCGCGCGGCGAGCCCTGTATCCTTGTCCGGCGCGAGACCTCGCCGGAGGACGTGCGCGGCATGCACGCGGCGGCGGCGGTGCTGACCGAGCGCGGCGGCATGACCAGCCACGCGGCGGTGATCGGTCGCGGCCTCGGCCTGCCCTGCGTGGTGGGGGCGGCGCGCATGGGCTTCCGCCTCAACGACAAGACGCTACTGGCCGAGGATGGCCGCCGCTTCCACGAGGGTGACACCATCACCGTCGATGGCAGCTCCGGGCAGGTGCTCGCAGGGGCGCCGAAGATGATCGAGGCGGCGCTCGACGAGACCTTCCATGTCTTCATGTCCTGGGCCGATGCCGAGCGCGATATCGGCATCCGCGCCAATGCCGACACCCCGGCCGACGCCACCACGGCGCGCAACTTCGCCGCCCAGGGCATCGGGCTCTGCCGCACCGAGCACATGTTCTTCGAGGCCGAGCGCATCACGCCGATGCGCGAGATGATCTTCGCCGACAGCCCCGACGACCGGAAGACCGCCCTCGCCCGGCTGCTGCCGATGCAACGCACCGATTTCATCGAGCTGTTCCGCATCATGGAGGGGATGCCGGTCTGCATCCGCCTCTTCGACCCGCCGCTGCACGAGTTCCTGCCCTCCGACCGCGCCGGTCTGCGCGATCTGGCCGAGGCGCTCGACCTGCCGGTCTCCGATGTCACCCGCCGGGTGGAAAGCATGGGCGAATACAACCCGATGCTGGGAATGCGCGGCGTGCGGCTCGGCATCGCGGTGCCCGAGATCTACGACATGCAGGCCCGCGCCATCTTCGAGGCGACGCTCGAGGCCTCCAAGGAGGGCGCGCCGGTGGTGCCCGAGATCATGCTGCCGCTGGTCTCCGCCTGCCGCGAGGTCGAGCTGGTGCGCAACCGGATCGACGCGGTGGCGGCGGCGGTGCGCAACGAGCGCGGCCGCGAGTTCGACTATTCGCTCGGCGTCATGGTCGAGACCCCGCGCGCCTGCCTGCGCGCCGACGAGATCGCCCAGCACGCGCATTTCCTCAGCTTCGGCACCAACGACCTCACCCAGATGACCTACGGCCTCTCGCGCGACGACGCCGGGCGCTTCATGTCGCATTACGTGCAACAGGGAGTCTTCCCGGAAGATCCGTTCCACCGGCTCGATGCCGAGGGCGTCGGCGAGCTGATCCGGGTCGGGGTCGAGCGCGGGCGACAGGGCAATGGCGGGGTCATGCTGTCGGTCTGCGGCGAGCATGGCGGCAATCCCGAATCGATTGCCTTCTGCCGAGAAGCGGGAATCGATTACGTCAGCTGCTCGCCATTTCGCGTTCCGGTTGCACGCCTCGCTGCAGCACAACTCGCAATACGTGACAAAATCGGGTAGGACTGCGGCATCCGTGCCACAAGATCTGTCAACCGACCCGCGCGCTTGGGCCGGTTTCCGCCCATTTTTGCGCCTTACGCTGGACCGCTCGGAACAATTTTACTAATCACGCCGCGATTTTGAGCGATTTTGGGGAAATCGCCACCTGGGGACGTGACGTAAAGAGGGACAGATAATGAAGGCTATGTTTACCGCGCTGGCGCTGCTGGCGGCGGCCTCTCCGCTTGCTGCCGAAGTGAAACAAGACAATCTCCGCCGTCTGGTGAAGCTTGAGCAGCGCGGCCTCAACGCCGCCACCAAGGCGCATCTCAACGCCCTCGTCTCGCCCGAGGCGCCCACCGGCGGCTTCTCCTACGATCGCGCCTGGCTCGAGAGCCAGCCCAAGGCCAGCGGCGGCGCCCAGTGGGAGTGCCTTGCCGAGGCGCTCTATTTCGAAGCCCGCGGCGAGACCGTGAAGGGCCAGTTCGCGGTGGCCGAGGTCATCCTCAACCGCGTCGACAGTGCAAAGTTCCCGGATTCGGTCTGCGGCGTCATCAAGCAGGGCACCGGCCGGAAATACGCGTGCCAGTTCACCTATACCTGCGACGGCAATCCCGAGCATATCAACGAGCCCCGCGCCTGGGAGCGCGTCGGCAAGGTTGCCAAGATCATGCTCTCGGGCGCCCCGCGCGCGCTGACCGGCGGCGCCACCTACTACCACACCAACGCGGTGAACCCGTCCTGGTCGCGCAAGTTCAACCAGACCGCGTCGATCGGCGTGCACCAGTTCTACCGCCCCGATTACCGCATCAGCAGCAACTGACGCGGGCGCGGCGCAAAGCGCCGCTTTCCGGCCCTCGCGCGCGGCCATTCGCTGCGATAGGGTTGCGGGCAATCCGCGCGACCGCGCGGTGTGGGAATGGCCCGATCGCCCGGCCGCCCCGCGCCACATCGCGACGGTCTCCTGACGACCCCAGATGCGAGGGCCCCCGATGGCCGACGAAATCCGCCTAGCCTTTGCCCATCCGTCCGAGCGCGCCATCGCCACAGAGGGCGAGGCCCCGCGCGACCGCATTTCGCTCCGCGAGCATGTGCGCGAGGTCGAGATCGGTGCCTTTCAGGCGGAGCGCGGCCACACCCAGCGCATCCGCTTTGACGTGGTGGTCGAGGTCACCCCCTCGGGCGGCCATCTCGATGACGATGTCGACCGCATCTTGAGTTACGACCGGGTCACCGAGGCGATCAGCACCGAGCTCGAGGCCGAGCGGCTCAACCTCCTCGAGACGCTTGCCGAGCGCATCGCCGAGCGCATCCTGCTCGAGCCGCAGGCCATGCGCGCCTTCGTCCGCATCGAGAAGCTCGATCGCGGCCCCGGGGCGCTCGGGGTCGAGATCGTCCGCACCCGGCGCGACTTCGGCGCCCATCTCAACGAGGTGGCCCAGCCGCGCCCGCATCCTCGCATCATCTACCTGTCGAACGCGGCCATCGCCTCCGACCAGCTCACCGGCTGGATCGACGGTTTCGCCGAAGAGCCCGCACCGCTGATCCTCTGCGTCGGTCTCCCCGACCTCGCGCGCCCGCAGGCCGGCCATCCGCTGGCGCAGCGCCGCGTCGACCTGCTCGCCATCGAGCAGAACGGCTGGGTGCTGGCCGCGCGCGACCCGCGCTGCAAGGTCGTCGCCACCCGCACCGAACTCGACTGGGCGATGAAGAATGGCCAGATCTGCGTCTGGGCACCCTCCAAGATCGTGCTCGACGCCACGCAGGGGCCGGCAACGCGGCCGCGCGACAGCGTGGCGCTCGCCGGATGGTTCGCCGAGCACATGGAGGCCTCCGAGCTGGTGGTGATCGGCGAATCCCTGCCCGAGGACGTCACCGTCCCGGCGCGCGCTGTCACAGTCTGAAACAGGCGGCGACGCCGCTGCTTGCCAATCCCGGCGCGCGGCGTCAAAACCCGATCATGCGAGATTATTACCGCCCCCTCGTCCGCTCCGACGCCCCCCGCCCCGATGATGCCCTGCCGCTGGCCGGCGGCCCGCGCTGGTTCTCCCATGTCGCCCGGCACCGTCGCGACGGCAGCGTCACCCGGATGCCCGCCTCCGAGATCCCCGAGGCGGCGCTGGCCCGGCTGACCGCGCCGCGCGCGCCGCTGCTGGGGCTCGACATGCACCAGCCGCAGATCATGGCGATCCTCAACGTCACGCCCGACAGCTTCTCCGATGGCGGGCTCGACGGCTCCAGCACCGAGGCCGCGCTGCGCGGCCGGCGGCTGATGACCGACGGCGCCGACCTTCTCGACATCGGCGGCGAAAGCACCCGCCCCGGCGCCGAGGAGGTGCCTCTGGGCGAGGAGATCTCGCGCACCGAGCCGGTGATCCGGGCGCTGGCCGGGGTGCCGATCTCGATCGACACCCGCAAGGAGCCGGTCGCCAAGGCGGCGATCCGCGCCGGCGCCGCGCTGGTCAACGATGTCTCGGGCCTGACCTTCGATCCGGCGCTCGCCGATTTCTGTGTCGAGAACGCCCTGCCGGTCTGCATCATGCACAGCCAGGGCGGCCCCGAGACCATGCAGGACGCGCCGCGCTATGACGACGTGCTGCTCGACGTCTATGATTTCCTCGAAGCCCAGGTCGAGATGCTCGAGGCCAAGGGGCTGTCGCGCGACAAGATCGTCGTCGATCCGGGCATCGGATTCGGCAAGACCCAAGAGCACAATCTCGCGCTGCTGAACGGGCTGGCGCTGCTCCACGGGCTTGGCTGTCCGATCTTGCTGGGCGTGTCGCGCAAGGGCTTCGTCGGCCGCATCGGCGAGGCGCCCGATCCGAAGAAACGCGCACCCGGCTCGATCGCCGTGGCGCTCGCCGGGATCGCGCAGGGGGTGCAGATCTTCCGGGTCCACGATGTTGCGGAAACCCGCCAGGCCATCGCGCTGTGGCAGGCGGTGGAACAGGGAGCAGGAGCAGGCCATGACGCGTAAGCTTTTCGGAACCGACGGCGTGCGCGGCACCGCCAACACCTTCCCGATGACCGCCGAGATGGCGCTGATGATCGGCGCCGCCGCCGGGCGCTATTTCCGCCGCGAACAGGGCGGCGTGCACCGGGTGGTGATCGGCAAGGACACGCGGCTCTCGGGCTACATGTTCGAGAACGCACTGACCGCGGGCCTGACCTCGACCGGCATGAACGTGCTGCTGCTCGGCCCGGTGCCGACCCCGGCGGTGGGGCTGCTGACGCCCTCGATGCGCGCCGATCTCGGCATCATGATCTCGGCCAGCCACAACCCGGCCGACGACAACGGCATCAAGTTCTTCGGCCCCGACGGGTTCAAGCTCTCCGACGAGGCCGAGGCCGAGATCGAGGCGCTGGTCGAGGCCGGGGTGGCGCCGGCGCAGGCGGGCAATATTGGTCGTGCCAAGCGCATCGACGACGGCCGCTTCCGCTACCAGGAGCGGCTCAAGGGCACCCTGCCCCACGGCATGCGGCTCGACGGCATGAAGGTGGTCGTCGACTGCGCCAACGGCGCCGCCTACAAGACCGCGCCGGAGGTGCTCTGGGAGCTCGGCGCCGATGTGATCCCGCTCGGCACCGCGCCCAACGGGGTCAACATCAACCAGAATTGCGGCTCGACCAAACCGCAGGCCGCCGCCGAGGCGGTGGTGGCGCATGGCGCCGACGTGGGCATCTGCCTCGACGGCGACGCCGACCGGATCCTGCTGATCGACGAGACCGGTACCATCGCCGATGGCGACCAGATCATGGCGCTGATGGCCGCCCGCTGGGCCGAGGAAGACCGGCTTGTCGACGGCACGCTGGTGGCCACGGTGATGTCGAACCTCGGGCTCGAACGCTTCCTGACCGGCCGCGGCCTGCGTCTCGAGCGCACCAAGGTCGGCGACCGCTACGTGGTTGAGGCGATGCGCGCCAAGGGCTGGAATCTCGGCGGCGAGCAGTCGGGCCATATCGTGATGACCGATTACGCCACCACCGGCGACGGGCTGATGGCGGGGATGCAGTTCCTTGCCGAGATGGTCCGCACCGGCCAGCCCGCCTCGCGCCTGGCGCGCAGCTTCGAGCCGGTGCCGCAACTCCTGCAGAACGTCCGCTTCGCCGCCGGCCAAGCGCCGCTCGAGGCGGCCAGCGTGCAGGGCGCCATCGCCGAGGCGGAGGCCACGCTCTCGGGCAAGGGCCGCTTGCTGATCCGCAAGTCGGGCACCGAACCGCTGATCCGGGTGATGGCGGAATGCGAGGACGAGGCGCTGCTGAGCCAGGTGGTCGAAGGCATCGTCGCCGAGGTCAAGGCCGCGGTCTGATCCGCGCCCTCTCATCCTGCGGAGCGCGCCAGCGCGCGCAGGTCATCTCGCCGCCGGGCCCGGCCCGTCGTCTCGGCGCGGCCCTTATCTGACGCGCCTCCCCGACGCTGCGCCGGCGGAGCCCTCCGGCAGCCTCCGGCGGGGATATTTGTGGCCAGAAGAAACCTGGGAAAAGGCACCCCTGGCTTCTTCTGGCTCTAAATATCCCGGGGTAAGCGCGCCCCGGCGCGCGCAGAGGCAGCGCCCCTGGTGGCACGAAGCCTCGGCTTGCGCTCCATCGTCATGGGCCGATGCAGCACCGGCTCGACCCTGTACCCCGCCTTGCGAGATGATCGGCGCCGGAACGGCAGACTCAGCAAGGACAGCAGGAAGGCCACGGCCAGCCAGCCGCTGACGAAGCCCGTGCCGGCGAAGATCGCGCCTTCTGCGGTCACCGGCACGCCAGGGCGGTAGGCCTGCCAGGTGCGTCCGGCGATCTCGGGGTCGGCGAAATGCGCCACCAGCGGCACGCGCGCCAGCGCGCTCCTGCCCTCGAGCGCAGCGAGATCGCCGAAGAGCCGCGCGTGACGCGCCAGCGTCGCGCGCATCGTCTCGGCCCGGGCGGCGCCGAAGGCGCCACCGGTGGCGAGCTGACCCAGCGCCGCCTCCCTGTCGAGGCCGAGCGCCGCGGCATCGCGGTCGAAGGCCGCGACGCTGCGCGCGAGCTCGTCCACCGCGCCGCCGAGGCGCTGCACGTATTGCTGGGTGAATTCGGGAAACTGGGAAAACCCTGCCGCGCCGGCGAGCCCGGCGGCGAGGGCGAGCGCCCGTATGATCATGACTGCCTCCAACAGCCCTCTGCGGGGCCATTGGAGCAGGGTAGCGCAAATCAGCGGGCCTGTCAGGCCCGCCAGGGATCAGGCGACGCCGTAGATCGCCGCGATCTTCGCGACCGCCGCCTCCGGCGGCAGCTCCTCGCTCTCGCCGCTGCGGCGCGAGGTCAGCTCGACCACGCCGTTCTTCAGCCCGCGCGGGCCGACGGTGATGCGCCACGGCAGGCCGATCAGGTCCATCGTCGCGAACTTGGCGCCGGCGCGCTCGTTGGTGTCGTCGTAGAGCGGATCGAGCCCCTGCGCGATCAGCGCCGCGTGGATCTTCTCACAGGCCGCATCCGCCTCGGCATCGCCGGTCTTGAGGTTGACGATGCCGCAATGGAACGGCGTCACGCCCTCGGGCCAGATGATGCCCTTGTCGTCGTGGCTGGCCTCGATGATCGCGCCCAGCAGGCGCGACACGCCGATGCCGTGCGAGCCCATGTGCACCGGCACCTGGTTGCCGTCCTTGTCGGAGACCGTGGCCCCCATCGCGTCGGAATACTTGGTGCCGAAATAGAAGATCTGGCCGACCTCGATGCCGCGGGCGGTGCGGCGGCGCTCCTCGGGGATCTGGTTGAACAGCGCCTCGTCATGGGTCTCGTCGGTGCGGGCGTAGCGCGAGGTGAACTCCTCGAGCACCGCCTGGCACTGCTCGACGCTGTCGTAATCGATGGCGCGGTCGCCGAATTTCAGCTCGGTGATCTCGCTGTCGTAGAACACCTCCGACTCGCCGGTCTCGGCCAGCACGAGGAACTCGTGCGTGTCGTCACCGCCGATCGGACCGCTGTCGGCACGCATCGGGATCGCCTGCAGGCCCATGCGCTCGTAGGTGCGCAGGTAGCTCACCAGGTGGCGGTTGTAGGCGTGCAGCGCGTCCTCTTTGGTGAGGTCGAAATTGTAGCCGTCCTTCATGTAGAATTCGCGGCCGCGCATCACGCCGAAGCGCGGGCGGATCTCGTCGCGGAATTTCCATTGGATCTGGTACATGGTCAGCGGCAGGTCGCGATAGGACGAGACATTGGCGCGGAAGATGTCGGTGATCAGCTCCTCGGCGGTCGGCGTATAGAGCATCTCGCGCTCGTGGCGGTCGGTGATGCGCAGCATCTCGGCGCCGTAGGCGTCGTAGCGGCCCGACTCGCGCCACAGCTCGGCGGACTGGATCGTCGGCATCAGCATCGGGATGTGGCCGGCGCGGGCCTGTTCCTCGTGGATGATGTTCTCGATCTTGCGCAGCACCTTGAAGCCCAGCGGCAGCCAGGAATAGATCCCGGCGCTGGCCTGCTTGATCATGCCGGCGCGCAGCATGTAGCGGTGGGAGACGATCTGCGCCTCGGAAGGCGTCTCCTTGAGGACGGGCAGGAAATAGCGGCTCAGACGCATGAGGCAGGGCTCCCGGGCTGGAAAACGGTCCGGGATGGCCTAAGCGAAGGGCCGCGCAAGAGCAAGAGGCCGTGCGCGGGGGGCCGGGCAGAGCACGCGGCCGGACGCAGCCCAGTCTTGCAAGATCGCGCGCGAGACGCGATGTAGGGACACGTTTTCAAAAAGGAATGGCCGATCATGGCGCTGCCGGTGCGGACACAGCTGAAATACTGGGGCCTCGCGGCGGCGATCTTCATCGTCGTGCTGTGGTTTCTCGGCGATGTGCTGCTGCCCTTCGTGGTGGGCGGCGCGGTGGCCTATTTCCTCGATCCCGTGGCCGACCGGCTCGAGCGCATGGGCCTGTCGCGCAGCATGGCCACGGGCACGATCACCGTGGCGATGATCCTGATCTTCGTGATCCTCGCGCTGGCGGTGGTGCCGGCGCTGGTCCGGCAGACCAGCCAGCTGATCGACACCGCCCCAGAGCTGTTCCGCCAGCTGCAGACCTTCCTGGCGACGCATTTCCCCTCGATCATGGTCGAGGGCAGCCCAGTGCGCGAGACGCTGGTCTCGATCGGTGAGACCATCAAGGAGCGCGGCGCGCAGCTGATCGACGCGGTGCTGACCTCGGCGATGTCGGTGATCAACATCCTGCTGCTCTTCGTCATCGTGCCGGTGGTGGCGGTCTACATGCTGCTCGACTGGGACAACATGGTCGCCCGCATCGACAGCCTGCTGCCGCGCGACCATGCGCCGGTGATCCGCAGGCTGGCGCGCGATATCGACGCCACGCTGGCAGGCTTCATCCGCGGCATGGGCTCGGTCTGCCTGATCCTCGGCATCTACTACGCGCTGGCGCTGTGGCTGGTGGGGCTGAATTTCGGCCTCGTGGTCGGCGTCGTCGCGGGGGTGCTGACCTTCATCCCTTACGTCGGCGCCATCGTCGGCGGCGCGCTGGCCATCGGGCTGGCGCTGTTCCAGTTCTGGGGCGAGTGGGTCTGGATCGCCGCGGTCGCCGGGATCTTCTTCTTCGGCCAGTTCCTAGAGGGCAATTTCCTGACCCCCAAGCTGGTGGGCGAATCCGTGGGTCTTCACCCGGTCTGGCTGATCCTCGCCCTGTCGGTCTTCGGCTCGCTCTTCGGCTTCGTCGGGATGCTCGTGGCCGTGCCGCTGGCCGCGGCGCTTGGCGTGGTGGCACGCTTCCTCGTCGACCAGTACACCGACAGCCGGCTCTATCGCGGTCTCGAGACGGACGAGGATCAAGGATGATCACCCCCGACCAGCTTCCCCTGCCCCTGCCGGTTCGCGCCGCGCTGGGACGCGAGGATTATTTCGTCGGCCAGTCCAACGGGCTGGCGGTGGCGCTGCTCGACAACTGGCAGAGCTGGCCCAACGGCAAGATGGTGCTGGTGGGGCCCTCGGGCGCCGGCAAGACCCATCTCGCGCATGTCTGGGCCGCCGAGACCGGCGCCGCCATCGTGCCCGCCGCGAGCCTGCCGGAGGCCGACATCCCGTCCCTCGCCATGGCGCCGATCTGCGTCGAGGATGGCGACCGCATCGCCGGCGACCGCGCCGCCGAGGAGGCGCTCTTCCACCTGCACAACCTCGCGCTGGCGCAGCGCCAGCCGCTGCTGGTGACCGCCCGGTCGGCGCCCTCGCTCTGGCCGCTGGTGATCCCCGACCTCAAGAGCCGCATGGAAGGCACCCAGACCGCCACCCTGCCCGATCCCGACGACACGCTACTGGCGGCGGTGATCGCCAAGATGCTGGCCGACCGGCAATGCGTGCCGGCGCCCGACGTCATCCCCTATCTCGTGCGCCACATGCCGCGCAGCTTCGCGATGGCGCGCGAGCTGGTGACGGCACTCGACGCCAACGCCATGGGGCGGCCCAAGGGCATCACCCGCAGCCTGGCCCGCGACATCCTCACCCGGCTTGATCCAGGTCAGCGCCCGGAGGCAGATTAATCTCTATGACCGTCACGAACCTGTTTCAAATGGACGCGCATAAGCCCCACATGAGTATCGCAGATTTCCTGAAAGCCCCGCTGCCCGCCCCGACCGAGATGACCGAGCTCGATCTCGAAGGCCCGGGCCGTTTCTACAATCGTGAGCTGAGCTGGCTCGGCTTCAACTGGCGCGTCCTCGAAGAGGCCGAGAACCCGCGCGTGCCGCTGCTCGAGCGGCTGCGCTTCCTGTCGATCTCGGCCACCAATCTCGACGAGTTCTACACCGTGCGCGTGGCCGGCCTGCGCGAACTGGCCCATGCCGGCAACACCAACCCCGCCGCCGACGGTCTGACCCCGGCGCAGCAGCTCGTAGAGATCAACGAGGATGCCCGCAAGCTGATGGCGCATCAGCAGAAGGTGCTGCACGCGCTCGAGATCGAGCTGGCCGCCGAGGGCATCGACATCGTGCCCCGCGACGAGCTCACCGAGGCCGACCGCGCCCATCTCGAGCAGGCCTTCCTCACGCAGGTCTTCCCGGTGCTGTCACCGCTGGCCATCGACCCGGCGCACCCGTTCCCGTTCATCGCCAACATGGGCTACTGCCTCGCGATCTCGCTCGAGCGCAAGCGCGACCGGCGCACCCGCGACGCTTTGCTGCCGATCCCGCACCAGATCGACCGCTTCATGGCGCTGCCCGCGCCCGAGGGCCAGCACCGCTTCATCTTCCTCGAGGACGTGCTGCTCTTGCACATCGAGAGCATGTTCCCCGGCTACCGGGTGAAGGATCATTTCGGCTTCCGCGTGCTGCGCGACAGCGACCTCGAGGTCGAGGAAGAGGCCGAGGATCTGGTGCGCGAGTTCGAGGTGGCGCTGAAGCGCCGCCGCCGCGGCGAGGTGGTGCGTCTGACGATGACCGCGGGCGCGCCCAAGGACCTGCGCCGCACCCTGCAGAACGAGCTGCACGTGCAGGATGACGAGGTCATCGAGCTCGACGGCATGATCGGCATCGCCGATCTCAAGGAGCTCGTCCTGAGCAGCCGCCCCGACCTGCTCTGGCCGTCCTTCACCCCGCGCGTGCCCGAACGGGTTCAGGACCACGATGGCAACATGTTCTCGGCCATCGCCCAGAAGGACATGCTGCTGCACCACCCCTACGAAACCTTCGACATGGTGGTGCGCTTCCTCAAGCAGGCGGCGCTCGACCCGGACGTGGTGGCGATCAAGCAGACGCTCTACCGGACCTCGAAGGACTCGCCCATCGTCGAGGCGCTCTGCGAGGCCGCCGAGGAGGGCAAGTCGGTCACCGCGCTGGTCGAGCTGAAGGCGCGGTTCGACGAGGCCGCCAACATCCGCCAGTCGCGCCGGCTCGAGCGCTCGGGCGCGCATGTGGTCTATGGCTTCCTCGAATGGAAGACCCACGCCAAGATCTCCCAGGTGGTGCGCCGCGAGGGCGACAAGCTGGTGACCTACACCCACTGGGGGACGGGCAACTACCACCCGATCACCGCCAAGATCTACACCGACCTGTCGTTCTTCACCTGTGACGCGGCACTGGGGCGCGATGCGGCCAAGATCTTCAACTATCTCAGCGGCTACGCCATGCCCGAGGGAATGGAGAACCTCGTCATCTCGCCGCACACGCTGAAGCCCAAGATGCTCGAGCTGATCGCCGCCGAGGCCGAACACGCCCGCGCCGGACGCCCGGCCCGGATCTGGCTCAAGCTGAACTCGCTGATCGAACCCGACATGATCGACGCGCTCTATGCAGCGAGCCAGGCCGGCGTCGAGATCGATTGCGTGATCCGCGGCATCTGCGGCCTAAAGCCCGGCATCGCGGGGCTGTCCGAAAACATCCGGGTGAAATCGATCATCGGACGGTTTCTCGAGCATTCGCGCATCGCCTGCTTCGGCAATGGCCACGGCCTGCCGCATGACAAGGCGCGGGTGTTCATGTCATCGGCGGACTGGATGGGGCGCAACCTCAACCGCCGCATCGAGACAGGGGTCGAGATCCTCAACAAGACCGTCAAGGCGCAGATCGTCAGCCAGATCATGGCGGCCAATCTCGCAGATACCGCGCAGAGCTGGGTGATGGAGCCTACAGGCAAGTTCGCCCGCCACCCGGTGAGCGAGGGCGAGACGCCGTTCAGCTGCCACCGCTTCTTCATGGAGAACCCCTCGCTTTCGGGCCGCGGCTCCGCCGGTGCCGGTGACGTGCCGAAGCTGACCCACGGCGAGGACTGACGCTTCGGGACATGGCGACACGGGCCGCAGGGGATGCGGCCCGTTTTCGTTTGCGGGGTTGTGGGCCGCTCAGGACGGCGCCTTCTCCACGGTCAGCTGCGGCATGCCGTCCGAGGTCCGGCGCGGGCTGCGCCCCTCGGCGTCGATGGTGCCGCGCAGGCGGTGCCGCCAGTTCGAGAAGCTCGCAAAGCTGACGGTATCGACCGGCGCGTCGAGCTTGATGCCCACCTGCCGGTGGCTGCCCGTGCCCGAAAGCGACACGATCACCCCGCGATAGGCCTGACCGAGATAACGCCCCGACACCCGGTCGCCGAGCGCCAGCTCGGGTGGGGCGTTGCGTTGCGACAGGCGGGCGTGGAGCGTGTTCCAGTCGCGCGCACCGTGCTGGCGTGCCACCAGTTCGAGGGCGTGCGAATGGCTGATCTCGGTGCCGCGCGCGGCAAGCGCCTCGCGCAGGGCCTTGGCCTGCGCCTTGGCGGCGTCGAGGGGCAGGAGCGCCGGTGTCATGCGACCTCCCGGGGCGCGGTGCCCGGCAAGGCGCGGACCCCGGGACGGGGGGCGAACCGGCGGAACCGCCGGTCGGGGCGGGGCGGACAGGGGTCCGCAAAGGATGGCTTGGCGCGTCGGACAGACATCGCAATCTCCTCGTGAGAGGCATTTCGGAACGGGAGGGAGCCTGCATTGCCCACCAGCGAAATGCATCGAGGGTGAGATGTCGTCTTGTTCCGGGCTTCACCGAGACTTGCGTCCGCAGGCGGCAGGTGCCCGGCACCTTAGCCCTTGCATATGCGGGATCGGCGCGCGTGACAAGCTTGCGGACCGCGACGGTCCAGCTCTTGACGCCTGCCCTACCCCGCTGCCCGCAGCCAGCCACTACGCCGCATAACCGCCGCCAAATCACCCTTCCGGCGCCGCATTTCCTTAGCCCCCGCTTTACCCGCCCCCCTCACTCTGAGGACTGCGCCATGGGGGCGGCGGCGCGGGCGTAGACTGTCTCGGCTTCCGGTCCGGACGACGCACCGCTTGCGGCGAAATCGCTGCCACGAATGCCCCGACCCGGGCCCGCTTCGCGTGAACTGCGCGCTTTTCCCGAACAGCCCCCGTACAGGCATCCCCGAGAACAGGCACCCCATGTCCAGTATCCTGACCAATGACAGCGCGACCATCGCGCTGATGACCCTTCAAAGCATCAACACCAACATCGCCGAGGTGCAGACCGAGATCTCCACCGGCCGCCGCGTCGCCGGCGCCGAGGACAACGCCGCGGTCTGGGCCATCGCCAAGACCATGGAGGCCGACGTGCTGGGCTACCGCAAGGTGTCCGACAGCCTCGCGCTCGGCGGTGCCACGCTGGCGGTGGCGCGCAACGGCGCGGAGACGATCACCGACCTGCTGACCGAGATCAAGGCACAGGTGGTCACCGCGCAGGAGGAGAATGTCGACCGCGGCAAGATCCAGAACACCGTCTCATCCCTGCGCGACCAAATCGCCGCGGTGGTCGATGCGGCGCAGTTCAACGGCCTCAACCTGCTCAACAATCGCGACGCCGGAGCGGGCTCGGGCAGCGAGCAGGTGCTGGGCTTCCTGCAGCGCGATCCGCAGGGCGTTCGCGGGGTCGATATCAGCATCGGCAAGCAGGATCTCTCGACCGCGAGCAGCGTCATCACCGCCTCTGGCGGCACCTACAGCGCCGCCGCCGTCTCGGCGACGCTCACCCTCACCCGCAGCGCCACGCTCGATGCCAGCGGCATCACGGTGACCGCCGGCATGGCCTTCTCCCTGTCGCTCTACGGCACCGACGGCGACGATTCGACCTTCGTGCAGGCCGACCTGCGCACCACCTCCGGGGCCACCCAGTCGCGCGCCGAGATGACCAGCGCGCCGATCTCCTATGTCGCCCGCGACGGCGACGGCATCGGCGACGTGCTCTCGCGGCTGTCGCTCGGCTATGCCAGCTATGCCGCCCGCACCGGGATCGACAGCTCCGTGCTGCAGGTGCAGGCCTCGGGCAGCGCGCTCACCCTCACCTCGCAGGTCACCACCGCGAGCGACACCATCGCGGTGCGGCTCGATACCCTCGACGCGGATGCCGACAACACCATCGGCGGCGGGCTGGAGCTGCTCGCCGATCTCGATGTCAGCACCGCCGAAGGCGCCGCCGATGCGCTGGCCACGATCGAGGGGCTGCTCGACATCTCGACCAACGCCGCCGCCGCCTTCGGCTCCGATCAGAGGCGACTCGAGACCCAGGCCAGCTTCAACGCCAGCCTGACCGATGCCATGACCTCGGGAATCGGCGTGCTCGTCGATGCCGATCTCGAGGAAAGCTCGGCCCGGCTGCAGGCGCTTCAGGTGCAGCAGCAGCTCGCCATCCAGGCGCTCTCCATCGCCAACGGCGCTCCCGGCGCGCTGCTCTCGCTGTTCCGCTGATCCTGCCGCGGAACGACTGCCCGCCCCGCGACGTTGCCCCAATGAAGAGCTTTCGCCACGCGCCCGAAGCGTGGTAGAGCGGAGGCGGACCACAGCCGGGGATGCAGATGGACGGACAGAGCGACTCCGCCCAAGGCGACTGGGGGCCTTTCGGCCGCCCGCTTTTCGAGGATCCGCAGGCCCGACGCCTGTCGCGCGTGGGGGTTGTCGACATCGGCTCGAACTCGGTGCGCCTTGTCGTCTTCGACGGCGCGGCGCGCAGCCCGGCCTATTTCTACAACGAGAAGATCATGTGCGGCCTCGGCGCCGGCATGCCCGAGACCGGGCGGCTCAATCCCGAGGGCAAGGCCCGCGCGCTTTCGGCGCTGGCCCGGTTCCAGACGCTGGCCCGTGGCATGGACCTGCCGCCGCTCACCGCCGTGGCCACCGCCGCCATGCGCGAGGCCGAGGACGGACCCGCCTTCCGCGCCGAGATCGAGAAGCAGACCGGCCTGAAGATCTGGGTCATCGACGGCGAGGAAGAGGCGCGGCTCTCGGCGCAGGGCGTGTTGCTGGGCTGGCCCGGCGCCAACGGGCTGATCTGCGACATCGGCGGCTCGTCGATGGAGCTGGCCGAGCTCTCCGACGGTCAGGTCGGCCGCCGCGTCACCTCGCCGCTCGGTCCGCTGCGCTTCAAGGATCTCGAGGGCGGCAAGAAGGCCCGCGAGAAGCACATCGCCAAGCATATCGACAAGCTCGCCGAGGTGATCGGGCGGCGTGATGCGCAGCTCTTCCTCGTCGGCGGCTCGTGGCGCGCCATCGCCCGCATCGACATGGAGCGCCGCGGCTATCCCCTGCATGTCCTGCACGAATACCGCATGGACAAGGACGCGGTCGCCGAGACGCTGAAATTCATCGAGAAATCCGATCTCGAGGCGCTGCGCGGCGCCTGCTCGATCTCCTCGGCGCGGATGAGCCTCGTGCCCTATGCCAGCGAGGTGCTGGCGCGGCTGATCGAGACCTTCTCGCCCGCCGGCATCGCGATCTCCTCCTACGGCATCCGCGAGGGGCTGCTCTACGAGCAGATGCCGCAGAAGCTGCGCGACCGCGACCCGCTGGTCGAGGCCTGCCGCTTCTCCGAGGCCAAGGATGCCCGCCTGCCCGGCTTCGGCAAGAAGCTCTACCGCTTCGTCGAGCCGCTGTTTGCCGATGCCGGCCCCGACCGCACGCGCATCGTCAAGGCCGCCTGCCTGCTCCACGACGTGAGCTGGCGCGCCCATCCCGATTACCGGGCGCAGACCTGCTTCGACAATGCCACCCGCGCCAATCTCGGCGGCCTCACCCACCCCGAACGGGTGTTCCTCGGCCTGGCCCTGCTGCATCGCTACAAGAACAAGCGCGAAGGCCTGTTCGAGGCCTATTACGCGCTTCTGAGCGAGGACGAACTGCAGGAGGCCGAGGTGCTCGGCAAGGCCATGCGCTTCGGCTCGATGCTGTGGATGTCGGATGTCAGCAAGGAAGAGGGCGCCGCCCTCGCCTGGGACCGCAAGGCCAGACGGCTGTCGCTGCGGATGACGCCGGACGTGGCGCCGCTCTATGGCGAGGTCGCCGAGGCGCGGTTCAAGTCGCTGGCGCGGGCGCTGAATGCCGAGGACATGCAGGTCGAGATCGACTGAGCCAGACCTCTCCACCTCCCCTCCGCCGCAAACCAAGCAGCCGGGATCTCCCCGGTGCAACAATCGCAGGAGCCTCGGCCTTGCGCGCCGGGCGGCATCGCCGCGCGCCTCCTGTGTCGGGATTGCCCCACATCGCCCCGGGCTCCGAAGCGAGACGACCTCAGAGCTCGATCTCGTCTCCCGACTGCCGATCCGGCGGCGTACCGTCGAGCGGCGGCAGCTCGCGCCTGCGCTCCGGCCAGTCCCGGTCGCGCGGGAGGATGCCGTCGTCTTCGCTCTCCAGAGGCTCGCGGCGGCGCAGGATGATATCGCCATTCTCGAGCATCTCGGGCGGGTGGTAGACCGACCAGTCCTTCACCTTCCCCATCAGGTCCTGCAGCGCCGGGCCCATCTCCTCGCGGAAGCTGCGCAGCGCCGGCTCCATCTCTCCGGCAAGATCCTCGAGCCCCCGCAGGGCCGGGTCGAGCTCGCCCATCAGCCCCTCGAAGAACATCTGCGCGCCGCGCTTCATCAGGCCGCCGCCATCGGGCGCCTCCTCGCCAGCATCCTGTGCGGCGACGGGCATGGCCAGCAGACTGGCCGAGAGACAGAGGGCGGCGAGCTGTTTCATGGCTCTGAATATAGGGCCTCAGGCGCCCCTGGGAAGAGGAGAGCTCAGAGCGGGTCGGTCCGGTAGAGCCGGATCTTCAGCGAGCCATGCGCCACCGGCGGGCCCGGTTGCAGGAAGGGCAGCCCGGTTTCGCGCGCCAACCCCGGCTCCGAGGTGACGATTCCGACGCGCCAGCCGCGGAACCGCGCCTTCAGGACCTCGCCGAGGCTGCGATGCAGCGCGTGCAGCGGCCCGGGCTTGCCGATCCGCGCGCCATAGGGCGGGTTGACCATGACGAGCCCCGGCGGCCCCTCGGGCGGCTCCAGCGCGCTGACCGGCTGGCAGGCGAACCGGGTGATCTCCGAGACGCCGGCCCGCTCCGCGTTGGCGGTGGCCGAACGCACCGCGCCGGCATCGCGGTCGAAGCCGTGGAAGCGCAGCGCGGTCTCGTGCGGCGCCTGCGCCGCCTTGAGTGCCGCCCAGGCCTCGGGATCGAACCCGGCCAGCCGCTCGAAATCGAAGTGCCGGCTGCGCCCCGGCGCCAGGCCGGCGGCGATCTCCGCGGCCTCCAGCACGAAGGTGCCCGAGCCGCACATCGGGTCGACCACCGGCTCCGCGCCGCGATAGCCGCACTCGCGCAGGAACAGCGCCGCAAGCGTCTCGCGCATCGGCGCCTTGCCGACCGCCTCCTTGTGGCCGCGCCGGTGCAGCGGCTCGCCGGACGTGTCGACCGAGAAGGTCACGAGATTGTCCTCGATGCGCACCAGCAGCCGCACGCCGTCATCGCCGCGGGCCGCGCCCAGCGTCTCGGCAATGGCGGTCTCGACCCGCTGCTTCGCCGCGCCGGCGTGGTAGATCTTCGATTTCCGGCTCACCGCCTCGATCTTGACCGGCTGGTCGGCGCGCAGCACCTCGCCCCACGGGAATTTGCGCGCCCGCTTGTCGAGTTGCGCCAGGTGTACCGCGGGAAAGCCGCCGATCCGCGCCAGCACCCGCGCGGCGCCGCGCAGGCAGAGATTGGCCCGCATCACCTCGGCCCAGCCACCGTCGAAGGCGACGCCGCCCGCCGCGGGCCGCAACGGCCCGAACCCCGCCGCCTTGGCCTCCGCCGTCAGCGTCGTCTCCAGCCCCGGCGCGCAGGCCAGGAAGATCTCGAATGTCTCGTCCATGCCGCCCGCTTAGCGCCTTTTTCCGCCCGCGACGAGTCTCCCCGTCAGCGATCGCACGCGCCCGTCGCGCAGAAGCGAGACGGCGCCGCCTCCGCCAGCCTCCCGGCCCCGGCGCCCGCGGCAGGGTCAGGCGCCTCCGGCGGGAGTATTTTTGACGAAGAGAAGACAGGGGCGCCGCGCCCTTGCCTTCTCTGGTTTCCAAATACCTCGGGGGTGAATTGGCGCAGAGCGCCAAGAGGGGGCAGCGCCCCCTGCGCAGCCGCCATACGCGTCTAGCCCGCCGCTTCGAGCGCGGCGCGCATGTCGAAGATCGTCGCGCGCAGCGGCAGGTCATCGGCGCGCACGAAACCCTCGCGGGCGCGCTGCGTGTCGAGGATGGTGAACATGATGATGAACAGGAAGCCCGAGAACACGAACATCCGCCAGGTCAGCCTGCGGCCAAGCAGCCCGGCGCGGTTGCCGAGCAGAAACAGCGCGGTCAGCGCGGTGGCCAGCAACATCAGATGGGCGACCTCGGACATCGGGCTGTTCATCATCTGCAAACGGTAGAGATGCGCATCGATCGCCTCGTTCACCGCGCCGGCGACGAAGGCCTTGATCGGCGGCGCCACCGGATCCTGCGTGGCCTCCAGGGTCAGCGGCCAGAGCCGCGCCTGCGCCTCGAGCGAGCGCTGCAGGAAGAGGCGGGCATCCTCGGCGGTGGCCAGGCCGGCATCGCCGGGAAGCAGCCGGGTCTCTGCATAGGCGAGCAGCGCCGACTGGAGCGCGCGTCCGCCGCTCTCGGGCAGGTAATCGGCGCGCAGGAAGGCGGTTCCGAGCGCGGCCGCCTCGTTCACCGTTGCCCCCTTGCGGGCCTGCGCCAGGCTCAGCGCATCGCCGAAGCTGAAGGCCAGCAGTAGGCCGAGCAACGCGAGGATCGCCGCGAGCGTCGTCTCTCCGATCACGTGATCGACCTCGCCGCCGGCGCTCAGCACCATGCGCCGCCGCGCCCGCCCGCCCCAATAGCCGATCACTGCCATCGCCGGCAGGCTGACGCAGAGGATCAGCGCGATCATCAAAAGCGTCAAGGAGGGAAGCTCTATGTTCTTGTAGAGCGACGCTGCGGTGGTGGCGTCCATGAGTCTATCCGGTCGATGAGAGTCCTGCGGAAGACGATGCTACACGCAGTCGGCCACAACGCCATAGGGATTGCGCCACCGCGGCAGGAAATCCCGGTCTCGGCAGCCCGCATCCGCGCCCCGCCGGGCCCTCAGCCCGGCAGCGCGCCGGCTCAGAGCATCCACTCGACCGGAAGCCAGCTGATGACCCGCACCACCAGCATCTTGAACCAGCCGGTCTCGGGCTCCTCGGTCAGCACGCTGCGGCTGCCGTCCTCGGCAGTCGCGATCCACACCAGATCGCCGGCGTCGTCGCGCTCGACCAGGTAGGATTGCTGCGTTGCCTCCATCACCTGCGCCAGCCCCGCCGCCATCCGCGGGCTCGGGATCAGCACGCCCATCTCGGTGTTGAGCCGGGCCGAGCGCGGATCGAAATTGAACGAGCCCACGAAGATCCGCTCGCCATCGACGCTGAAGGTCTTGGCGTGCAGGCTCGAGGCGGAGCCGACGATCATGCTCGACAGGTTTCGCTCGCGCTTGCGCTCGGCCTCCGGGCGCAGCTCCAGCACCGTGACTCCACCGTCGACCAGCCGCTCGCGGTAGGTCATGTAGGCGCTGTGCACCGGGGCGACATCGGTGGCGGCCAGCGCATTGGTCATCACCCGCGTCGCGACGCCGGCCTCGGCGAAGCCCGTGAGGCGGTCGGTGCCGCTGTCGCCCGGAATGAAATAGGCCGAGACGAGATCGAAGGAGGTGGTGGGATCGGCGATCTCGAGGATGCGGGTGAGCAGGAGCTCGTCCTCGCTGGCCTTCCCGACGCCCTTTGACGGATCATCGCTGAAGAAGGTGACATTGCCCCACTCGAAGGCCAGCGTGCCGGCGGTGATCTCCTGCATCAGCGCGGTGCTGGCGATGGCCTCGTCATAGCCGGCGGCCTCGGCGCTGGTCCGGGCCGTCTCGGCGGCGCCCGTCAGGCTGGCCATCCCCTCCGGGGCCTCCGGCAGGATGCGCTCCGCGGGATAGGCGCTCTCGCTGGCCCAGTAGGCATCGAAGTTCTGCGACACGTCCCCGACCACCGGCCCGATCGCCAGCACGTCGGCGTCGAAGTAATGCACGCCGCTGCCATAGTCGAAATAGATGTCGCCGATGTTGCGGCCGCCGAGGATGGTGGCGGCCCCGTCGACGATCATCGCCTTGTTGTGCATCCGCCGGTTCAGGCGCGAGAAGTCGAACGCGTAGGAAAGCAGCTTGGGATCGCGCAGGGTGAACGGATTGAACAGCCGCACCTCGACCTGCGGCAGCGCGTCGAGCGCCGCCAACTCCGCATCGAGCCCCGGCACGCCGTTGTCATCGACCAGCAGCCGCACCCGCACGCCACGCTCGGCGGCCTTGCGCAGCTCGTCGAGCAGGATCCAGCCGGTCGTGTCGGTCTGCCAGATGTAATATTGCAGGTCGATACTCTCCTCGGCGGCGCGCGCCAGAAGGATGCGCGCAGCATAGGCCTCGCGCCCGTCGGCCAGCGGCCAGATGCCACTTTCGCCGGGATGCGCCTCGGACGCCGTCATCACGCTCTGTCCGAGAGTGGTGTCGGAAGAAATCGGGAGATGGCTGCTTTCGGTGCGCCCCTCGAGATCGGGCAGCGGGTAGAGCAGGCGCAGCGCCACGATCGCTATCGCGAGGACAATCACCAGGACGAGAAGGAATCTCAGAAAACGCATGACGACCTCCGGCAATCGACCTGTTTTCAACAGGCTAGAGAGCGGAGCTGCCCCGGTCAACGCTTAGCGGCTGAATCGCCGCGCGGCATCGTCGCAGGGGGCCTTCCTGCTTCAGCCGGACGCCCTTCCAGGCGGCCCGACCGGGCGAAGAGGACGCGCCGGCCAGGCACCGATCCCGTGCTTTCGCGGCGCTCGCCATGCCAAGCCGGGCGATCCGCTCTCCGCTCGGATGCCGGTGCGACGCGCGGCCCGTGCAGCACGCCGCGCGCGCCCAGAGCCTCGGTGGCGCGGGATTTGCATGGCCGCCATTCGCCCGATGCGGTCGCTTTTCGATAGGAAACGACGCGAATTCATTGAATACTCAACGCATTGAAGACGCGGCCCGGCCCGCTGTCAGGAGGAAATAGAATGAAGAATTCAGTCTTGTGGATCATCTTTGGTGTGTTGCTCATCATCGGCGGTTTTTTCGCGCTGATGAACCCGTTCGTCGCCACGGTCGCGGCAGAACAGATGGCGGCTTGGTTCTTTCTGATCGGCGGGGTGCTGCAATTCGGCGCGGCCTTCCGGGCCGGTGGCTGGGGCGCGCGCCTGCTCGGCATCCTGCTCGGGGTGGCCTATGTGGTGCTGGGCTTCGGCCTGCTGTTTCACCCGCTCGCCGGCATCGTCACGCTGACCGTGATGGCCGCCATCATGTTCCTGGTGAACGGCGTGCTGAAGATCGTCTTCGCCTTCAGCCTGCGCGGATCGGGCTTCTTCTGGCTCTCACTGCTCTCCGGTGCGATCTCGGTGGTGCTGGCGGTGATTGTGTTCGGCAATTTCCTCGCGGCCTCGGTCTCACTGCTCGGCATCCTGCTGGCGATCGAGCTGATCTCGAGCGGCGTCACGATGCTGTCCTACGGGTCCTACGTGCGCAAGCATCCCGAGGCAGAGCTCGCCTGAGGCGAGAGGCGCCGCCCCGCGCCTTTGCAACGGGCGGCATCTTGCCTTGCCTAAGGGCCGTTTCCGGCCCAGGCTGCCCCGGCGCGGCCCGTGCCGGCGATGACCCAAAGGAGGACGGGGCCAATCATGAGACTGTTTCTTGCGGTATTGCTGGCGGTTCCATGTTTCGCCACTGCGGGGGTCGAGACCCTTCAGGTGGTCGATCAGGCGGAAGACTGGGCGATGACCAAGGCGAGCTGCGCCGAGGCGCGGGGGCTCTTCCTCGTCGAACCGGCCAAGGCCGCTGACATGAGCGAGCACGATGTCATCGCCATGCAGTTCATCTTCACCTACATGCGCGGCTACGCCGCCGCCAAGGGGGTGAGCTACGGCACGATCCTCGCCGAGTTCGGCGCCTTCTGCGAGGCCAACCCCGACATTTTCTGGCTCGACGAGCACTGAGCCCGAGGCTCGGGCCCGCCGGCCGACCGCGGCGCGGTCAGGTGCGGATCACTCGGGCCGCTCGTTGAACCGAAGCACAGTGACGCCGGCCTCGTTGGTCAGGCTCAGCAGGCTGCCGTTGCGCACGTAGCCCGTCGCCGCGCCCAGCGCGTCGATCATGGTCTGCTCGAGCGTCATGCGCGGCTCGGGACACATGCGGCGGGTGCCGGCGAAGGCCTCCGGGAAGGAGATCGTGCCCGCACCGATCTCGGCGCTGCCGGTGAAGCGGTTGCAGCCGCCGAACAGGGCAAACCGGCCATCCGCGTCGAAGGCCAGCGTCGGCGCGTCCTCGACCACGAGAAGCCGCCCGCCGATCTCGGTCGCCTGCCAGGGGATTCCGGCGATGCCGGGCATGTCGCTCTCCATCATCACGGGCGCGATCTGCTCGAGGACGATCTCCGGGCGCTCGGGCGCATCGCGGGTCAGCGCCGGGAAGGAGGTCGTGGTGCGCAGCACGGTCTTGCCGTCCATCGAAATGCTGGCCGAGACCGCATAGCTCATGCGCTCGTCGACGTCGTCGGTATCGTAGGGCAGACGGATCGCGGCGGGCAGCGTATCGATGCGATAGGCGCGCGCGGCCAGCGGGATCGCGGGCGCGTCGGCGCGCGACACGTCGAGCAGCGAGACCTGCATCATCGCCTCGGGCGGCAGCGTCGCGCCGTCGGCGAGCCGCACCACCACGTTGAGGTCGGCGGGTTCCGCGCTGGCCGGCAGGGTCGTAAAGGCGGCGAGCGTGGCCGCCGCGAGGCCGCGGCGCAGGGTCGAAATCGGTTTCATCAAGGCTCTCCCAATTGCCGTCATTGCCGAAACTACGTGCGAAACCCGCGTGTCCCCGGTCTGCGTCGTGGTCTTGCGAGGGGCGGTTACCGGCCCCGGCGTCTCAGCCCGCCATCGCAAATGCCATGTCCGCGGTCAGAGGCATGTCTGGACCGCGGTCGCGGCGCCGTTGCGAGAACTGTATCGGCGCCCCCTTCTCCTGTCCACGCCCGCGCCCCGCGGCGGCGGCGCATCGCCGCCCCCCTGCCATCACGCGCGCAGGGGCACCTGCCGCCACCGATGCCAGCGACGCCCGACGCCACCGGATGGGCCCGGCCACCAAACGCCGCCCCAGCCGACGCGCCGGCCGCGGAAGCGCCCAAAAATCCTTGACCCATCAGCCGTTGAGGCGAAAGATCAACTGGAGATTGTTGCACACGGGACCGTCCGGGAAATGCCCTCCGCGGCCCTGCCCCATCGGGAGAATTCATTTGATCAAGCTCGCCCTTTCCGCCGCCGCCTATCTCATCGCCAATGCCGTGGGGCTGCTGCTCGCCGCCGTGCTGCTGGCCGGGTTCGAGATCGATCCGCTGTCCTTCCTCATCGTCGTGCTCGCCTTCTCGGTCATCCAGGCGGTGCTCGGGCCGATGATCACCAAGATCTCGCTCAAGCAACTGCCGCAGCTGATGGGCGGGGTGGCGCTGGTCACCGTGTCGATCGGGCTCCTGATCACCGACCTGCTGCTCGGCGGCATGTCGATCGGCGGGGTCGCCAACTGGCTGGCGGCAACGCTCCTGGTCTGGCTCGGCAGCCTGATCGCGACCATCCTGATCCCGATCTACGTCTTCAAGCAGCTCGCCGAGGGCGCCAAGAAGAAGGCCTGAGACGAAGCTTGGCAAGGGAGGGAGCGCCATGACCGAACGCAGCCTCGGGCGCACCCTCTGGACCCTTTTCCTTGCCGTCCTGAACGCCACGCTGATCCTGCTGGCGCTCTGCCTCTGGCTGGGCTGGAGCCTGTTCTCCACCGTCGAGAGCATCACCGGTGACGTGGCCGAGATCACCGGCACGATCCGCCCGCTGCGTTCCGAGATCCAGGGCCTGACCACCCAGATCGGCGAGACCCGCAGCGCGCTAGCGGCGCTGCGCGAGGACGGCGCGGATCTGCAGCTCTGCTCGGCGCTCGAGGCGCAGCTGGCGCGCATGGAGACCCGCGTCGCCGAGCTGACCGAGACCCTTCAGGGCCTCGAGGCCGAGCTGGCCCCGGCCATCGCCGAAGCGACGGTCAGCGCCTTCGGCAGCCTTGGCAGCGCCTTCGCGACAACGCTGCTCGGGGCGATCGGCCTCGCGCCCGACCCGGATCGCGCGCCACAGCCCTAGACCGGCCGCGATGCCGCCCGGAACCGGACGCCGCGCGGGACCGGCGCGGCGCTGCGCCCCCTTCCCTCCCCCGCCGATCCGCGCCATAAGGCGCATATGCTGAAAACCCGCATCATTCCCTGTCTCGATGTCGCCGATGGCCGCGTGGTCAAGGGCGTCAATTTTGTCGACCTGCGCGATGCGGGCGACCCGGTCGATGCCGCCCGCGCCTATGACGCCGCCGGCGCCGACGAGATCACCTTCCTCGACATCCATGCCACGCACGAGAATCGCGGCACCATGTTCGATGTGGTGACCCGCACCG
The DNA here is from genome assembly GCF_019801965.1 of Salipiger bermudensis. Classification (GTDB taxonomy): domain Bacteria; phylum Pseudomonadota; class Alphaproteobacteria; order Rhodobacterales; family Rhodobacteraceae; genus Salipiger; species Salipiger bermudensis_A. The sequence goes on along the minus strand of NZ_JAHVIA010000004.1, from coordinate 167,172 downwards.
CCGAGCAATGCTTCATCCCGCTCACCGTGGGCGGTGGCGTGCGCACGGTCGCCGATGTGCGCAACCTGCTGCTCGCCGGGGCCGACAAGGTCAGCTTCAACTCGGCGGCGGTGGCCAATCCCGACGTGGTCGCCGAGGCGGCGGATCATTTCGGCTCGCAATGCATCGTCGTGGCGATCGACGCCAAGACCGTGGAGCCGGGCCGCTGGGAGATCTTCACCCACGGCGGCCGCAAGCCCACCGGCATCGACGCGGTCGAGTTCGCCCGGACCGTCGCCACCAAGGGCGCCGGGGAGATCCTGCTGACCTCGATGGACCGCGATGGCACCAAGGCGGGGTTCAACCTGCCGCTGACTCGGGCGATCTCCGACGCGGTCGACATTCCCGTGATCGCCTCCGGCGGCGTCGGCACGCTCGACCATCTCGTCGAGGGCGTGACCGAGGGCCACGCCTCGGCGGTGCTCGCCGCCTCGATCTTCCACTTCGGCGAATTCACCATCCAGGAGGCCAAGGCTCACATGGCCGCGGCCGGCATCCCGGTGAGGCTGTGATGACCCTCGAAGAGCTCGAAACCATCGTCGCCGCCCGCGCCAGCGCCTCGCCCGACGACAGCTGGACCGCCAAGCTGCTCGCCAAGGGGCCGGAGAAATGCGCCGAGAAATTCGGCGAGGAGGCGGTGGAGGCCATCATCGAGGCGGTCAAGGGCGACCGCGAGAAACTGGCCTCCGAAGGCGCCGATGTGCTGTTCCACTTCCTCGTGATGCTGAAGGCGCGCGATGTGCCGCTCTCGCGCGTGATGGACGAGCTCGCGCGGCGACAGGGCCAGTCCGGCCTCGCCGAGAAAGCCTCGCGCCCGAGCTGAAACCGGCGCCGAGTGCCCTCCCGACCGATCACTTGCGTCACCGTCGCGGCAGGAGGGGGCCAGCCCCCTCTTGGCGCTACGCGCCAATTCACCCCCGAGGTATTTGGGAACCAGAGAAGACAGGAGCGCTGCGCCCCTGGCTTCTCTTCGTCATAAATACTCCCGCCGGAGGCCGGCCTGACGGACCCCTCCCGTGCCCGTTTCGGCACGGGTGCGCCGGCGCAAGCGAGGACGCCCGCAAGGGCGGAGGAGCCGTGACACACAGGATCACAGCTTCGAGGAAATCACCCCGGTGTTGAACCCGCCCATGCGCAGCTCGCCGTGCAAGCGCTGGTATTCGATCTTGGGGCAGCGATTCATCACCACGTCGACTCCCCTGGCTTCCGCCGCCGCAGCGGCAGCCGCGTTCTCGACCCCGATCTGCATCCACACCGTCCTCAGGCCCGGAAGATGCGCCAGCGCCGCATCGACGATCGGCGGCACCGCCTCCGAGCGGCGAAAGATGTCGACCATGTCGACCTCCGGCGGAAGCTCCTCGATCGCGCCCCGCACCTGCTCGCCGAACAGCATCGCGGCCGCGTGGCCGGGATTCACCCCGATCACCCGGTAGCCGCGCAGGCTCAGGTAGCGGGCGACGTAGTAGCTTGGCCGCACCGGGTTCAGCGACACGCCGACCACGGCAATCACCCTGGTCCGCGCGAGGATGTCTTTCAGAAACGCATCGGAATAGCTCATGTCCCTACCCTAGGCTTGGCCTGCGCAAAGAAAAAGCGCCCAAGGAGACCTTGGGCGCAAGTGCGGAACGAGGGACAGTGAAGGCGTCGCGAAGGTTCCGTCTCCGCGATCCTGTAGGGGATATGGGCACGAAAGCCACAATTGCAAACCCCCTCAAGGAAGCGTGAACAAAAAACTTGACGCCGCCATTTCCCGCGTTCCGCCGCGGATCACTCCGCCGCCAGCGGCGCGCCCTGCAGCAGGCTCCAGACCCGCATCGGGGTGAACGGCATGTCGACCTGCTTCACGCCCTTCGCCCAAAGCGCGTCCTGCATGGCGTTCGACACCGCCGCCAGCGCGCCCACAGTCCCGGCCTCGCCGCAGCCCTTCATCCCCATTGGGTTGCCGGTGGAGGGCACCGGCTCGACGTCGAAGCGGATCCATGGCATGTCATCGGCGCGCGGCATGGCGTAGTCCATGAAGCTCGCCGACAGCAGCTGGCCGTCCTCGTCGAACACCGTGCGCTCGCAGAGCGCCTGCCCGAGCCCCTGCGCCACCCCGCCATGCACCTGACCCTCGGCCAGCATCGGGTTGATGAGATTGCCGAAATCGTCGACCACGGTGTATTTCACCACCTCGGCCACACCGGTCTCGAGATCGATCTCCACCTCGGCAAAATGCGCGCCGTTGGGGTAGGACCGGGCCTCGATCTGATCACGGGCGGACCAGGTCAGCAGATCTTCCCGGCCCTTGGCGCGGGCCATCTCGGCCACCTCCAGCATCGTCGGCGTCAGGTTCGAGCCTTCCGCCCGGAAGCGTTCGTCATCGAAGCGCAGCTCGGCGGCCTCCACGCCCATCTCCTCGGCAAGGAAGGCCGAGAACCCCTCGACCATCTGGCGCACGCAGGACAGCGTCACGTTGGCCTGCGTGGTCACCGAGCGCGAGCCGCCGGTGCCTCCGCCGCGGGCGATCAGATCGCTGTCGCCCTGCACGAAGGCGATCTTGTCGAAGGGAATGCCGGTCTGATCGCTGAGGAACTTGGCAAACACCGTCTCATGCCCCTGCCCGTTCGACTGCGTCCCGACATAGATCACCGCGCCGCCCTCTTCGGTGAACTCGACCCGCACATCCTCTGCCGGGTCGCCGAGAATCGATTCGATGTAGAAGCACAGACCCAGCCCGCGCAGCTTGCCCTGCGCCGCGCTCTCGGCCCTGCGCGCGGCAAAGCCCGCCACATCGGCATCCGCGATCGCATGATCCAGCACGCGGGGGAAATCGCCCACGTCATAGGTCTCGCCGGTGACGGTCTTGTAGGGGAACTCCTTGATGAAGTTGATCTTGCGCAGCTCGATCGGGTCGAGCCCGAGCTCGCGCGCGGCCCGGTCCATGACCCGCTCGATCACGTAGATCGCCTCGGGCCGCCCGGCGCCGCGATAGGCATCTACCTGCGTGGTGTTGGTGTAGAACCCCTCGACCCGCATGTAGGCGGCGGGGATGTCATAGGTTCCGGTCAGCACCTTGGAGAACAGCAGCGTCTGGATCGGCTGGCCGAAACCCGAGTTGTAGGCGCCGAGGTTGCACAGCGTGTGGATGCGGTAGCCGAGAATCCGGTGCTCCGCATCGAAGGCCAGCTCCGCCATCGTCGTCAGGTCGCGCCCGGCATGGTCCGACAGCATCCCCTCGGTGCGCTCCGAGATCCAACGCACCGGCTTGCCCAGCACCCGCGCCGCCTGCGCCACGACGAAATATTCCGGGTAGGAGGCCGCCTTCATGCCGAAGCCGCCGCCGACATCGGGGTTGGTGATGCGCACCGCGCCCTCGTCGAGCCCCATGGCCGCCGCCAGCTCGCCCTTGAGATCCCAGACCCCCTGCCCGTTGAACGCAAGGTGGATGCGATTGCCATCCCACTCGGCGAAGCAGCCGCGCCCCTCCATGGCGTTGACGATCACCCGGTTGTCGCCGACCTCGAGCCGCACCACCCGCGCCGCTTTGTCGAAGGCCTCTGCGGTGGCCGCCTCGTCGCCCATGCCCCAGTCGAAGGCGCGGTTGTCGGGGGCCTCGGGGTGAATGGTCTCGCCGCCGGCGCAGATCTCCACATGGGCGGGCAGATCGTCGTAATCGAGCTCGATCAGCTCCGCCGCGTCACGGGCCTGCTGCAGCGTCTCGGCCACGATCAGCGCCACCGGCTCGCCGACATGGCGCAGCTTGCCGCGCGCGAGCATCGGGCGCTCGGGCTCGGCGGCCTTGCTGCCATCGCGGTTGGTGAGCACCGTGCCGCCCATGTGAATGTCCATGCCCGCCGCGAGCAGGTCGTCGACGGTCAGGACCAGCGCCACGCCCTCGGCCTCGCGCGCCGCCTCGACATCCAGCCCGGTGATCACCGCATGGGCCACCGGCGAGCGCAGGACGAAGGCGTGCAGCGCGCCCTCGGGCGCGATATCGTCGATATAGCGGCCATGCCCGGTGAGAAAGCGCACGTCCTCGCTGCGCTTGAATGACTGGCTCTTGCCGAACTTTTCCATATCCCGTCCTCGCGCTTGGCTGGTCTTCTGCGGCGGAGAGTGGCGCTCTGCCAGGGAAGTGTCCAGCGCGACGCCCGGGAAATCTCAGCAGCCGGCGGTCATGCGCACCACCCTGCGCGCTCCGTAGCCGTTGAAGCCGGTGACCAGCGCCCGGGAATAGGCGCCCATGCCCTCGCAGATGATGAAATCGCCGTCCTTGATGCCTGCCGGAAGCGCCAGCGGCTCGGGCAGACGGTCGAGGCTGTCGCAGGTCGGACCGAAGACGACGCGGTCCTGCGCGCGGCCTGCCCGCAGCCGGCCCTCCGGATCAACGACCCGCAGCCGCCCCATCGGGCCGAGATCGCGCCATTCGGCCATGCCCCCATAGATGCCGTCATTGACGAAGATTGCCTCCGGCTCCACCGCCTTGACCCGCAGCGCCAGCATGAAGGCCTCGGCGCAGAGCCCGCGGCCCGGCTCGCAGACCAGCTCCGGCGGCGTCTTGAAGGCTGCGCGCGCGGCGTCCGCGATGGTGCTGAAGATGGTCTCGAGATCCGGGTGGCCCTCGCCCCGGTCGCTGGGAAAGCCGCCACCGACGTTCAGCCGGTGCAGCGCGACACCCGCCTCGCCGGCCACCTCCGCCGCGGCCTGGATGTAGCGCGCCCAGGGCTCGGCGCTGCGGCATTGCGTGCCGGGATGGAAGGTCAGCGACGGCGTCAGCCCCATCTCGGTCACCCGGCGCAGCAGCGCCACCGCGCCTGCCGGCTCGGCGCCGAACTTGGCGCCGAAATCATAGGCCGCCCCCGCCACCGGCAGCTTCAGCCGCACCGCGATCTCGGTGCCCGCCGGCAGGGCGGAGAGCTTCTCTAGCTCGCTCATCCGATCGACCGACCACGACACGCAACCCTGCGCCAGGCCGGCGAGGATCTCGGCCTGCGAGCGCACCGGGTTGTGGTAATGCAGGACAGCCCCCGGGCAATGCGCCCGCACCAGCGCCATCTCCGCCGGCGAAGCCACGTCGAAGGCGCGCAGCCCCGCCAGCCACAGCCCCTCGATCATCTCGGGCAGCGGGTTGGCCTTGACCGCATAGCTCACCAGCCCCGGAAAGCCCGCGAGAAACCGCCCGGCCACGGCGCCAAGCCGCTGCGGGCAGAAGAAGAACACCGGCTCGTCGGGCTGCTCGCGCGCCAGCCACGTCTCGGGCGACGGCATCAGCGCCTGCTCTCTGCCCATGAAGACACCTCCTGTTCAAAGTTTTCCCAAGTATGCGCGGCAAGAGACTCGATTTCGCCCGGCAGAACTGTCACTCTGATCCCGATATGCAACAATTCGACCATACTCCCCAACAGATCGACGAAACCGACCGCGCCCTCGTGGCGCTGCTCTCCGCCGATGCGCGGATGCCGGTCTCCGATCTCGCGCGCCGGCTGGGGCTGGCGCGCACCACGGTGCAGGCCCGGATCGAGCGGCTGATCCAGCGCGGTGCCATCGCCGGCTTCACCATCCGCCGCGGCCCGGCGCTGAAGGAGGCGATCCGGGCCACGGTGCTGGTCTGCATCGAGCCCCGCGCCCAGGCCGACGTGCTGGCCCGGCTGCGCCAGATGCCCGAGGTCGAGACGGTGCACACCACCTCCGGGCGGGTCGACCTGATGGTGATTGTCTGCGCCGCCTCCACCGAGGCGCTCGACGCCGCCCTCGACCGCATCGCCGAGGCGCGCGGGGTGAAAAGCTCGGAAAGCTTGATCCACCTCACCACCAAGCTCGACCGCCGCGGCTGAGCCCCCCCGGCCACACCCCGCATCTTCTCTGGTTCAAAAATACCTCGAGGGTGAATTGGCGCACAGCGCCAAGAGGGGGCAGCGCCCCCTTCCTCCCCGCCACGAGCGCGCCCCTCCCCTCCTCGAGACGCCCTGGAAACCGGCCAAACGAAACGAAAGCGGCGGAGGCCGAGGCCCCCGCCGCTCTACGCGTGCCAGGTATTGAGCGATCAGCTCGCCGCGCGGGCGTCCGGCTTGAAGCTGATGCGCTCCGAGGCGGTGAAGCGGCCGCCGCGGGTCTTCTCGATCTTGCCCTCGCGCAGGAGCTGGCCGAAGCTGCGCAGCCGGTCTTCGCGGCTCGATTCCTCGGTCTCGACCTGGCGCACCTTGGTCATCAGCTGCGGGCGCGAGAACTGCTCGCGGCGCTCGACGAAGGACATGTAGGCCGCGGCCGCCTCGAGCAGCTCCGGCAGCTCGCGCGCACCGACGCTCTCGGCATATTCGGCGAAGCTGTCATCGGCCTCGCCGCCGGTCAGCGCCGCGGCATCCTCCATGTCGGAGATCCGGACACGGCGCGGGCGCGGCGCCGGTGCCTCGGCATCGACGCGCTGCTCGGCCACCAGCTTGAGCGGCGCCGGGCGCACGATCTCGGCCGGACGCTCGGTCTGGCTGGCCGGGGCCTCGGGGCGGCGCGGGCGCACCACGTTGGCGAGATCGGCGCGGTAGGGCTCGGTCTGTTCGCGGGCGTCGCGCTTGCGGCCCAGCAGCTTGTCGGCGCGGGTCGCGGCGACGGCGGCGCGCAGATGCGCGATGGCGCTGCGGCGGCGGTTGCCCTCCGGCTCCTGCAGTTGGGTGTTGGTCTCGTCGAGGATGCGCGAGGCGTCGTTGTCCTCGACCCGGCGCTCGGTGAGCATCGCCCGGGCCGGGCTCGACATCTTCACAGCCTTGCGGACCTCCTGATGCGCGGCCTGGCGCAGGGCCTCCTCGCGCTCGGCCTCGGCCTGGTCGACCAGCTCGTCGTCGGCCTCCTCCGCGTCGTCATCCTCGTCCTGCTCGTCGTCGAACGCGTCGGTGAACTCGAAATCGACGGCGCTGTCGGAGTCGTCATCCCAATCCCGGGCGGCATCGGAGGGCTCGAGGCGCAGCGGGTCGGCGGCGTCGGAGGCGCTCATCGGCTCCTCGTCTTCCCATTCGTCCTCGTCGTCGTCCCAGCCGTCGTCATCCTGGTCGGCGCCCATCAGCTGGCCGATCGCGGAGGTGACCTCGTCGGCCTCGTCCGCATCTGCCGCGTCGATCTCTTCCGGCTCGTCGAATGCCTCCTGGAAATCGCCCTTGAGCTCGGCGCGGACTGCCTCGAGCTCGCGGGCGAGATCATCCTCGTCCTCTGGGCTGAGGCTGCTCACCGGAGCCGCCGGGGCCGCTTCGGCCTCCTCGATCAGGCCCTGACCCAGGGCGGCATCGAACTCTGCCCGCTTGACCTTCACCACCCTGGCGCGCGGCAGGCGCAGCGGCGCCTTCTCTTGCACCGGCGCGATCTCGGCGTCTTCAGCCTCGGCTTCGGCCTCCTCGGACGCGGCCGCATCCGCCTCGGCGGCGGGCATGTCAAACAGCGCGTCCTCGTCGTCTTCGGCGTCATCATCCTCGTAGGAGAGATCGAACTCGGCGCCCGCCAGCGTGTCGGAGAACAGATTGTCGCGCAGCGCCTGTGCCGAGCTCGGGGTCTCATCGCGCTCGGGCGCCAGCGCATCGAGCATCGCCGAAACCGATGCCTCGGCCTTCTCGGTCTCGGCCTCGGGCTCGACATCGTCCTCTGCCGGTGCGCCCTGCGCCACCACCGCGCGAATGCGACGGAGCTTGGCGGCAACGCTTTCCGGATCGCTCAGCCCGACTCCGGGCTGCGGCGCCGCGACTTCCTCTTCCGCCTCGAAGAACTCGGCCTCGGCTGCCAGGCTGTCATCACCCGGCATCTCGTCGGCCAGATCCTCAGCCAGATCCTCGGCGAGCAGCGCCGCGATCGTGTCTTCCGCCATCTGCGCCTGCAGGGCGTCATCCTCGCTGCCATCGCCTTGATAGGACACGGCAACCTTGGCTTCCTCGGGCGCCGGCTCCGCCGCCATCTCGGCGACCTCCTCGGCCACGGAGACCTCGGGCGCTGCGGCGGGCGCGGGCTCGGCCACCGCAGCAGCAGGACGCTCCGGCGCGCGGCCGGCGGCCAGCGCGGCGCTCATCGCACCGCTCGACGCCGCGGCCCCGCTCAGCGGGTTGCGCAGCGTCAGCGTCCCCTGTCCGACCTCGGCGCTGATCTGGGATTGCAGCAGCTCGGCAGCCAGCTCGGGATCGAATTGCGGCGGCTCGGCACCAAAGAACCGGTCTTCGCGGACCACGCCACGGAAGAAATGAGTGGTTTCCTTCACCACCGCCAGCGGATCCTCGAACCCCTCCGCGGTACAGGAGAAGGTGCCGTAGGAGACCGTCAGGATCTTGCTCGAACTCACCATGTGCTGCTCACTCTCAATCGCTTTGCAACAATGTGTTTACCACGTCATACGAGACGAAAGCTGACCGAATCTTTGGTCGCGAGCGTATCATTTCGTGTCTCCATTGTGACCTGAGTCCCCGAAAACCGTAAAATTGCCATGAATCCTCCCATCCTGAGAAGTCCCGATCCGATCCTGCTGGTGGGCGGTGGCGAAAGCCCGAGATCCGCTCTTGCGGAGCTGCTCGAGACCTGTTCGACCCGTGTGGGAGCGGATGGCGGCGCCGATACGCTGCTGCGCGCCGGAGCCCTGCCGGATGCGGTGATCGGCGACCTCGATTCTCTTTCCGAGAGCGCCCGGGCGCGAATCCCGGCCGGGCGCGTGCATCATATTGCCGAGCAGGACAGCACCGATTTCGACAAGTGCCTGCGCAACATCTCGGCGCCGCTGGTCTATGGCACCGGCTTTCTCGGCCTGCGCGTCGACCACCAGCTCGCCGCGCTGACGGTGCTGTGCCTGCGCGCCGACCGGCGCTGCATTCTCGTGGGAGAGGAAGACGTGATCGCGCTCGCGCCGCCGCGCCTCAAGCTATCCCTGCCCGTCGGCACGCGGGTCTCGCTCTATCCGATGGGGCTGGTACACGGTGAGAGTGAGGGCCTGCGCTGGCCGCTCAATGGGCTGGACTTCACCCCGGCACAGCGCGCGGGGACCTCGAACGAGGCCAGCGAAGAGCAAATCTCGCTGCGCTTCGACGCGCCGCTGATGCTGATCATTCTGCCGGCGTCGCAACGTCCGGAACTGGCACGGGCGCTGCTTTCTGCGCCCGATGGATGGCCCGCTCGCGCGCGAGGATGAACAGCCCCGACGCGATTATGATGCAGATGCCGACCGAGGCCATCGGATTCGGCAGCTCGTGGAACATCATGAAGCCGAAGAGCGTGGCGAAGGGCATCTCGAGATATTGCATTGGCGCCAGCGTGGCCCCCGGAGCATAGCGCAGCGACCAGGTCATCAGCAGATGTGCCACGGTGCCGAGAAGCCCGATCGAGAGCAGCAGCCCCCAGGTATCGGCCGGCAGCACGGCCCATTGCAGCTCGGGGATGCGGCCCGCGGGCAGCACCAGCAGCATTGGACCGATCACCGCCATCGCCATCAGCCCCGACACCGCCTGCAGCGAGATCGCGTCGATATCGCGCGAGATCTGCCGGGTGGTGATCATGAAGAGCGAGAAGTTGAGCGCCACGCCGAGCGGCAGAAGCGCCGGCCAGCCGACATCGCGAAACGCCGGCTGCACCACCAGGAGGGTGCCGGAGAAGCCCACGGCGCAGGCGGCGAGGCGGCGCCAGCCAACCTCTTCGCCCATGAAATAATGGCCCAGGATCAACAGCATGAACGGCATGACGAAGGCGATGGCCACGGCGTCTGCCAGCGGCAGGTAGCGCAGCGCGGTCACCATCATGCCGATGCCGAGAATATGCATGAGCGTGCGCAGGAACACGATTCCCGCCACCCGCCGGCGCATCCGGAAGCTGCGCCTTGTGGCCACCATCACCGGCACCAGCAGGACCGCTTGCACGGCGAAACGGAAGAACACCAGCTCGGCGAGCGGCACGGTGTCGGCAAGCAGCTTGGCCACAGCATCGGCCAGCGGCGCGATGATGCAAAATCCGAGCATCAGCGCGATGCCGAGAAGCGGTTTGTCCTGTCTCATGCGGCGACGGTAGCGAGCCGCCGATGATCCGGCAATACACTACCTCCATTATTTCATCGGAAAGCCGATTCAATTTAAAAGAGAGTCTATCAACACATCTTTTACCTGCGCCCGCCCCCCGCGCCGGGCCCCGGCATGCGCGGCGATCCACGGGCTGGCGCCACGGGCCCATCTGGCGGGTTGCGCCCATCACCCGCTTCCCCTACATAGCCCGCCAAGACCGCAGGCTTCGGGACCTTCCATGCAGAACGTCATTCTCATCGTCCATCTTCTTCTCGCGCTGTCGCTGATCGGCGCGGTGCTGCTGCAGCGCTCCGAAGGGGGCGGGCTTGGCATGGGCGGTGGCGGTGGCGCCATGAGCCAGCGCGCCGCGGCAACCGCGCTCGGCAAGGTGACCTGGATCCTGGCGATCGGCTTCATCGTGACCTCGATCACGCTGACCATTCTCGCCGCGCAGGACGCCTCGGGCGTCTCGGTCATGGACCGTCTCGGCGGGTCGGGTTCGGCTCCGGCCGCGGAACAGACCGCTCCGGGCGAGATCGACACCGATGCGCTGCTGCCGCCGCCGTCGGCCTCCGACAGCGAGACGTCGCCCGACGCGCCGCTGGTGCCGCGCGCTGACTAAGGCCACGAGCCAAACCACCATAGATTGAGGGCTGCACCCTGAACCGCAACAGCATCTTGCGGTTCTCTGGACAGTGCAGCCCGAATCCTTTATATATGGACTCCCGTGATGCTGCGGTCCGGAAGGCCCGTGGGTGTCCAGAATTCGATGCAAATCACGGGGTCCTGCCACAATGGCACGTTACATCTTCATCACAGGCGGTGTCGTTTCTTCGCTGGGCAAGGGCCTTGCCAGCGCGGCGCTTGGTGCGCTGCTGCAGGCGCGCGGCTTCTCGGTCCGGCTGCGCAAGCTCGACCCCTATCTCAACGTCGATCCGGGCACGATGTCGCCCTTCGAGCACGGCGAGGTCTTCGTCACCGATGACGGCGCCGAGACCGATCTCGACCTCGGCCATTACGAGCGCTTCACCGGCGTGCCCGCCCGCAAGACCGACTCGGTCTCCTCGGGCCGGATCTACACCAACGTGCTCGAGAAGGAGCGCCGCGGCGATTACCTCGGAAAGACCATCCAGGTGATTCCCCACGTCACCGACGAGATCAAGGACTGGCTCTCGATCGGCGAGGACGAGGTCGATTTCATGCTCTGCGAGATCGGCGGCACCGTCGGCGATATCGAGGGCCTGCCGTTCTTCGAGGCGATCCGCCAATACGCCCAGGACAAGCCGCGCGGCCAGTGCATCTTCATGCACCTGACCCTGCTGCCCTTCATCCGCGCCAGCGGCGAGCTCAAGACCAAGCCGACCCAGCACTCCGTCAAGGAGCTGCGCTCGATCGGCATCGCCCCCGACATCCTCGTCTGCCGCTCGGAGGGCCCGATCCCGCAGAAGGAGCGCGAGAAGCTTGCGCTGTTCTGCAACGTGCGCCCCGACAGCGTGATCGCCGCACAGGACCTGCCCTCGATCTACGACGCGCCGCTCGCCTATCACCGCGAGGGGCTCGACCAGGCGGTGCTGGATGCATTCCAGATCACCCCGGCGCCGCGCCCCGCCCTCGACAAGTGGGAAGACGTCAGCGAACGCATCCACAACCCCGAGGGAGAGGTCAACGTCGCCATCGTCGGCAAGTATACCCAGCTCGAGGACGCCTACAAATCCATCGCCGAGGCACTTACGCATGGCGGCATGGCGAACCGGGTGAAGGTCAAGGTGAACTGGGTCGATGCCGAGCTCTTCGACCGCGAGGATGCCGCGCCCTATCTGGAGAGCTATGACGCGATTCTGGTGCCCGGCGGCTTCGGCGAGCGCGGCACCGAAGGCAAGATCAAGGCGGCGCAGTTCGCCCGCGAACACAAGGTGCCCTATCTCGGCATCTGCCTCGGCATGCAGATGGCCGTCATCGAGGCGGCGCGCAACGTCGCCGGGGTGCGCAAGGCGGGCTCCGAGGAGTTCGACCACGAGGCCGGCGAGAAGCGCTTCGAGCCGGTGGTCTACCACCTCAAGGAATGGGTGCAGGGCAACCAGAAGGTCAACCGTTCGGTGGCCGACGACAAGGGCGGCACCATGCGTCTCGGCGCCTATGACGCGGTGCTGACCGAGGGGTCCAAGGTCGCCGCCGTCTATGGCACCACCGCCATCGACGAGCGCCACCGTCACCGCTACGAGGTCGACATCAAGTACCGCAAACCGCTGGAAGACGCCGGCATGTGCTTCTCGGGCATGTCGCCCGACGGCCGTCTGCCCGAGATCGTGGAATGGCCGGACCATCCGTGGTTCATCGGCGTGCAGTTCCACCCCGAGCTGAAGTCGAAGCCCTTCGATCCGCATCCGCTGTTCAAGGATTTCGTCCGCGCCGCCAAGGAAGCCTCGCGGCTGGTCTGAGACCACGGCACAGCGACAGATCGAAACAGGCGCCGGGAAACCGGCGCCTGTTTTCGTATCAGCCAACTGCGTCCGGGCCCTGATCAGGGCGTGCCTGCCGCGGGGGCTGCCCGCCCTGCCCCCCGCAAACCAGCGTTTCTTGATCCGCATCAAGGATCACATATAATTTTCGATATGTATTCCGGGAGCGCCCCACCGTAGGGCCGCAATCGGGAGACAGATCCATGCTCAGACTGGCCGGAATCCTCTACTCGCTGATCGGCACCACGCTGGCGGGCAGCTTTATCGTCGCATCCCTCGTCGCCGGGTTCGACACGCTGGTGCCGATCGTTTCGGCGGCGGCGGCGGGCGCGGTCGTGGCGCTTCCCGCGACCTGGCTGGTCACAAGGGCGATCTATTCCGAGAGCTGATCCAGAAGCCCGCGCGCGGCGATCTCGATGAGGTCGAGCGTGCCGTCGAAATCGCGGGTGAAATACGGATCGGGCACCTCCTGTGCGCCGGTGGCGGCGGCATACTCGGTGAAGAGCCGCAGCTCGGCCCCGCCCTGCCCGGGCCGCATCGCCTCAAGGTTGGCGAGGTTGTCGCCATCCATCGCCACGATCAGGTCGAAACGCTCGAAATCCGCCCGGCTGACCTGCCGCGCCCGCAGCGCCGAAAGGTCGTAGCCGCGCGCGCTGGCGGCCGCCTGCATCGGCGCGTAGGGCGGATCGCCCAGGTGCCATGTCCCGGTGCCGGCGCTGTCGAGCTCGAGCGTCAGCCCGCGCTCCGCCGCCATCTGCCGCACCACGCCTTCCGCCGAGGGTGAGCGGCAGATATTGCCGAGGCAGACGAAGAGGATACTCTGGGTCATGGGGCGCGCTCCTTTTGCGCCGGAGCCTAACGCGGCAGCCAGGAAGGGAAAAGCATGGCCGACAAGATCGTGATCCTCACCGGGGCCGGCATCTCCGCCGAAAGCGGCCTCGGCACCTTCCGCGACGAGGGCGGGCTCTGGGCGCAGCACCGCATCGAGGACGTGGCCACGCCCGAGGGCTTTGCCCGAGATCCCGCGCTGGTGCACCGCTTCTATAATGCCCGCCGGGTGCAGGCCGCCAGCGCCTTGCCCAACCCCGCCCACGCGGCGCTTGCGCGGCTGCAGCGCGACTGGCCCGGCGAGGTGGTGATCGTGACGCAGAATGTCGACGGGCTGCACGAGAAGGCCGGGGCGCGGGCGATCCACATGCATGGTGAGCTCTCTTGCGCGCTCTGCGCCGCCTGCGGCCATCGCTGGACGGCCCCGCTTGAGATGTCGCCCGGCGCGCCCTGCCCTGCCTGCAACAGGCCCACGGCCCGGCCCGACATCGTCTGGTTCGGCGAGATGCCTTACCACATGGACGAGATCGAGGCGCATCTCCTGAGCTGCGATCTCTTCGCCTCGATCGGCACCTCGGGGCAGGTCTACCCGGCGGCGGGCTTCGTGCAGGAGGCGGCCTATGCCGGCGCCCGCAGCATCGAGCTGAACCTGGCCGAGAGCGAGATCAGCCGCGCCTTCGACGATCACCGCACCGGCCCAGCCAGCGAGGTGGTGCCCGCCTGGGTCTCGGAGCTGCTCGACTGAGCCGGACATGGAAAGGCCGCGCCCGGGCTTGCCCCGGCGCGGCCCCCTTCACGCCTGAGCCGTGGCTCAGTTGCTCATCTTGTTCATGGTGCCGTGCGTCATGCCGTGGTGCGGCTGACGCTCGAGATCCACCGGGATCTCGACCACCATTTCGCCGGCCTCCTCGAAGGTCAGGGTCACGGTCACGGTCTCGCCCTGAACGAAGGGCCCGGTCAGCCCCATGAACATCACGTGGTCGCCACCGCGCGCCAGCGCGTGCTGGCCCTTCGCGGGGATGACGAAGCCCTCCTCGACCTCCATCATCTTCATCACGCCGTTGCCATCGGCCACGTGGGTGTGCAGCTCGACCTTCATCGCGGCGTCGGAGCTGGCTGAGACCAGCCGGTCGTCGCTGTCGCCGGTGTTCTCGATCACCATGAAGGCGGCGCCGGTCTTGGCGGTCGCCATGGCGCTGCGGGCATAGGCATCGTGCACCGCGATCTCGGCGAGGGCGGGCGTCGAGAGGGCCAGCGCAGCGGCGCCGGCGAGAATCAGGGATTTCATTGTGTCTGTCCTGTGATCTTAGTGAGTCCGTGAGGTCTGTCTTGGGAAAGTCAGACCAGGACCGGGGGATCACGTGCCTGCGCGCCCGGCGCCCGCAGCCCCTGCCCGCGCACCGCCGCCATGGCCTGCGACAGCGCCACCCAGCCCGGCAGCCGCTCGGGCGGTTCCCAGGCGCCGCCAGCGGCGAGAAACAGCGTCAGAAGCCCGTCGGGGCAGACATGGCTCTGCGCCACCGGCGCGCCGTCGGCATCGACCATGACGGTGGTCAGGCCGAGCCCGGAGCAGATCACCATCTGGCCCACGGGCTGCGGCTGGGCGCGCGCAAAGGCCATCTGGAACCCGGTCAGCGCGACCGCCAGAGCCAGCAAGACTGCGACCAGTGGATATCTTTTCCGAACCATCGCCGAAGGTTTAGGCAACAGCGCGCCAAATGTCATGTGACAAAAGGAAACAGCCCCGATGCGGCTTGCATCGGGGCTGTGGATGATTCTGTGGAATCAAATGGCTCAGGCCTGCGCGGCGCGGGCCTTTGCGATCTCTTTCTTCAGCTTCAGCGCGTTGGCGCTGAGCTCGGTGTCCTTGGCTTTGTCCAGGAACTTGTCGAGACCGCCGCGGTGGTCGACCGAACGCAGGGCCGAAGCCGAGATGCGCAGCTTCACGCCGCGACCCAGGGTCTCGGACTGAAGGGTCACATCGTTCAGGTTCGGCAGGAAGCGCCGCTTGGTCTTGTTGTTGGCGTGGCTCACGTTATGACCCGTCATCGGGCCTTTGCCGGTCAGTTCGCATACGCGCGACATGGGTCCATCCTCATCGTCTCTGGGCTTCGGACCGGTGAGAGGCAGCTCATGCCGATCGTTCCGCCAATATGAAAGGGCGCCACCAGGGGCGCCCGGAATCTGGTCGGGCTTCTCTAGCTCCAAGCCCCTCGCGCGTCAACCCCTTCCCCCGGAGCTTTGCGGGGTGCCGTGAAACCGCCTGTTTCACGGGGATTGGCGCCTTTCGAGGCGCCCGGCAGGCTGCCGCCAGCGCGCGCCCTCCGCGGGCCCCGCGAATCCCCCCTCAGGCCGGTGGCACCTCGCCGAGATAGGTCTCGAGCAGCTCCTCAGCCGCGGCGGCAGCGCTGATCTCGCCGGCCTCCACCTGATGCGCCAGCGTCGTCATCGCGCCCTTGACCGGCTCGCGCCGCAGCCGCGCCAGCAGCCCCTCGCGCACCTCGGCTTCGAACCAGTAGCGCGCCTGCGCCGCCCGGCGGGCCTCGAAATGCCCGGCCTCGCGGCGCCAGTCGCTGAGCGTGGTCATCTCCTCCCAGGCCCGGTCGAGCCCGTTCTCCTCCACCGCCGACACGGTCAGCGCCTTGGGGAAGCCCTCCGGGTCCTGCACCCGCTTGCGCAACAGCCGCAGCGCGCCGGCATAATCGGCACAGGTCCGGGTCGCGGTGGCCTTGAGATCGCCATCGGCCTTGTTGATCAGGATGATGTCGGCGGTTTCCATGATGCCGCGCTTGACCCCCTGCAGCTCGTCGCCGCCCGCCGGCGCCAGCAGCAGCAGGAACAGGTCCGACATCTCCGCCACCACGGTCTCCGACTGGCCCACCCCCACGGTCTCGATCAGGATGACGTCGAACCCGGCGGCCTCGCAGAGATCGATCGCCTCGCGGGTGCGCCGCGCCACGCCGCCGAGATGCGATTGCGAGGGCGAGGGCCGGATGAAGGCGTTGCGGTCCCGCGACAGCCGCTCCATCCGGGTCTTGTCGCCCAGGATCGAGCCGCCAGACCGCGCCGAGGACGGGTCCACCGCCAGCACCGCCACCTTCAGGCCCTGCGCGGTAAGCATCATCCCGAAGGCCTCGATGAAGGTCGATTTCCCGACCCCGGGCGTGCCCGAAAGGCCGACACGCAAAGCGACGTTGTCATGCCCGTGCAGCCGCTCGATCAGCGCCCGCGCCTGCACCCGGTGGTCGGCCCGCCCGCTCTCCACCAGCGTGATCGCCCGCGCCAATGCGCGCCGCTCGCCAGCCAGGATGCGTGTCGCAAGATCCTCGATGTCCATGCCGTCTGCCCTCTTCACTGCCGCCCTCGAAATGACCCCCACCGCCCGCCGATGTCCACCCCCGTCTCCCGTCCCTTCGCCGAAGCCACCACCAATCCCCTCCGGCCAACCTCCCTCCAGGCCTCCCCAAGCCCCCATCTTCTCTGGTTCGAAAATACCTCGGGGGAGTCCGCCCACGGCGGACGGGGGCAGCGCCCCCACCGCCACAGCTGTCCCACCCTGCGCAACACCAGCCGGCGCCCCACCCCCAACACACCGCCCCTCTCGACGCCGCCCCCATCCTCCCGCATAACCCCCGCCATGACCCGCCTGCCCATCGACGACGCCCTGCCCGAGCTGATCACCGCCCTCCGCGCCGAGGGCCGCGCCGTGCTGCAGGCGCCGCCCGGCGCCGGCAAGACCACCCGCGTGCCGCTGGCGATGCTCGAGGCCGGGCTCACCGACCAGACCATCCTGATGCTCGAGCCGCGCCGCCTCGCCGCCCGCGCCAGCGCCGCGCGCATGGCCGACACGCTCGGCGAAGCACCGGGCGAGACCGTGGGCTACCGCATCCGCGGCGAGGCGAAGGTCTCGAAGGCCACCCGCATCGAAGTGGTGACCGAGGGCATCCTGACCCGGAGGCTGCAATCCGACCCCGAGCTCAGCGGTGTCGGCGCGGTGATCTTCGACGAGTTCCACGAGCGCTCGCTCAACGCCGATCTCGGCCTCGCGCTCTGCCTCGAGGTGGCCGGCGCCCTGCGCGACGACCTGATCCTGCTCGCCATGTCGGCCACGCTCGACGCGGGCCCGGTGGCCGAGCTCATGCGGGCCCCGATCGTCACCTCGCAAGGACGCGCCTTCCCGGTCGAAACCCGCTGGCTCGAGACGCCGCTGCCGAAGCAGCGCCGCTTCGAGGAGAGCATGGCCGATCTCATCGCGAAGGCGGCTTCGGAGACCAAAGGCGGCCTGCTCGCCTTCCTGCCGGGCGAGGGCGAGATCCGCCGCACCGAAGCGCTTCTGAAAGGCCGGCTGCCGCGCGACGTGACCGTGCGACCGCTCTTCGGCGCGATGGAGTTCGCCGCCCAGCGCGCCGCGATCCGCCCCGAGACGCAGGGCCGCAAGCTGGTGCTCGCCACCGCCATCGCCGAGACCTCGCTCACCATCGAGGACATCCGCGTGGTCATCGACGGCGGCCGCGCGCGGCGTGCGCGGTTCGATCCGGGCTCGGGCATGGCCCGGTTGGTGACCGAGCGCGTCACCCGCGCCGAGGCCACCCAGCGCGCAGGCCGTGCCGGGCGCGTCGCCGAGGGCGTGGCCTACCGGCTCTGGACGAAAGGCGAGGAAGGCGCGCTGCAGGCCTATCCCCCGGCCGAGATCGAGACCGCCGATCTCGCCGGGCTGGCGCTCGAACTGGCACTCTGGGGCGCCACGCCCGACGATCTGCCCTTCCTGAGCGCGCCCAACCCCGGCGCCTATGCCGAGGCGCAGGCGCTGTTGCAGATGCTGGGCGCGCTCGACGAGGCGGGCCGCATCACCGAGCATGGCAACGCGCTGGCAGCGCTGCCGCTGCACCCCCGGCTCGGACACATGCTGACGCTCGCGGGCGCGCAGGCCGCGCCGCTCGCCGCCCTGCTGGCCGAGCGCGACCCACTCACCGGCGCCCCCACCGATCTGACCCTGCGGCTCGAGGCGCTGCGCGACCCGAAGCGCTTCGCCGAGACCCGGCCCTACGGCCTCAGCCGCGCAGCCCTCGAGCGCATCCGGTCCGAGGCGAAACGGCTGCGGTCACGGGCGAAGAGTCTCCGCGAGGAGACGATGAGCCCTGCCGCCATGGCGGCGCTGGCCTATCCCGACCGCATTGGCCTGCGCCGCAAGGGCGATGCCCCGCGCTTCCATCTCTCCGGCGGCAAAGGCGCGGTGCTCGACGCCGCTGACCCGCTGGCCTCGGCCCGGCTCATCGTCGTCACCGACACCGACGGCAACCCGCGCGAGGCCCGCATCCGGCAGGCCACGCAGATCACCGAGAGCGAGCTGCGCGCGCTGTTTCCCGAGCAGATCCGCTGGCACGACCTCTGCGCATGGTCGAAACGCGAGCGCCGGGTGCTGGCGCGCCAGCAGGAACGGCTCGGCGCCATCGCGCTCGATGACCGGCTCTGGAAGGACGCGCCTCCGGACGCGGTCGCCCGCGCGATGCTCGACGGGGTGCGCGATCTCGGCCTCTCCCTCTCCGACGCTGCGCGGCGCTTCTGCGCTCGCGTCGCCATCGCCCGCGAGGGCGGGCTCGACCTGCCCGAGATGTCCGAATCCGCCCTCATGGAGACGCTCGACGACTGGCTGCTGCCCTACTTGGCAGGCGTGAAATCGGCGGAGGACTGGAAGCGCTTCGACCCGCTGCCGGCGCTGCGCGCCCGGCTCGACTGGAGCCAGATGCATGCCCTCGACGCCGCGGTGCCGGGCAAGTTCACCACGCCGCTCGGGCGCGAGATCCCGATCGACTATTCCGGCGAGCACCCGGAGATCGCGCTGCGCCTGCAGGAGATGTTCGGCCAGCGCAGCCATCCGATGGTGGGCCGCCGCCCGCTGCGCGTCACGCTGCTCTCGCCGGCCCGCCGCCCGGTTCAGACCACGATGGACCTGCCGGGCTTCTGGGATGGCTCCTACGCCGATGTGCGAAAGGACATGAAGGCGCAATACCCCAAGCATCCCTGGCCCGAGGACCCGCGCCAGGCAGACCCGACCCTGCGCGCCAAGCCGCGCGGGCAGTAAGGGGCGCTGCCCCTCTTGGCCCGTTGGGCCAATTCACCCCGAGGTATTTTTGAACCAAAGAAGCCCTCAGGGCCACCAGGGACCGTGATGGACCTCCTGGCCGTCGACCCTGTCGAAGCCGTGGCGGCCAAAGAAGTCGCGCTGTGCCTGGATCAGGTTGGCGGTGCCGGAGGGCTGGCGCAGCGTGTCCCAGAAGGACAGCGCCGAGCCCAGGACCGGCAGCGGGTAGCCGGCGGAAATCGCCGCGGAGACGATCCGGCGCAGCGCCGGGATGCCCCTGGCGAAGGTCTCGGCGAAGCGCGGCGCAAGCAGCAGTTGGTCGCGTGGCGGCCCGTCGCGGAAGGCGCCGGCAATGTCGTCGAGAAGCGTGGCGCGGATGATGCAGCCGGCGCGCCAGATCTCCGCGATGCGGGCGAAATCGAGCTCCCAGCCGTATTCCTGCGACGCCGCCGCCAGGATGCGGAAGCCCTGCGCGTATTCCAGCACCCGGGCGGCCAGCAGCGCCGGCTCGAGATCCGCCTCATCGATCTGAAGGGTCGCGCGCTCCGCGCCGAAGGCCGCGCCGGCGGCAATCCGGAGATCCTTCTCCGCCGACCAGGCGCGGGCGGCCACGGCGCCCTCGATCATCGTTGCGGACTGGCCCAGCGTCACCGCCTCGATGGCGGTCCAGCGGCCGGTGCCCTTCTGGCCGGCGCGGTCGAGGATGGCATCGACCATTGGACCCGCGCCGAGCGGATCGTCATGGCGCAGCACCGTCGCGGTGATCTCGAAGAGATAGCTGCCCAGCGGGCCCTCGTTCCATGCCGCGAAGCGATCGGCGATGGCGCTGGTCTCCTGGCCCAGCCCGTGGCGCAGCAGGTCGTAGGTTTCGGCGATCATCTGCATGTCGGCATACTCGATGCCGTTGTGCACGGTCTTGACGAAATGCCCGGCGCCATCGGGACCCATGCGGTCGACGCAAGGATCCCCCTCGAAACGGGCCGCAATCGGCTCAAGCAGCGGCTTCAGCCCCTGCCAGCTCTCGGAGGAGCCGCCGAACATCATCGAGGGTCCGTGCCGCGCACCGTCTTCGCCGCCCGAGACGCCGAGCCCGACGAAATGCATGCCGTGCTCAGCCAGCCGCGCGGCGCGGCGGCGGGTGGCGTGGAAATCGGCGTTGCCGGCGTCGATCACGGTGTCGCCCGCGTCGAGCAGCGGGATGACGTCATCGAGCAACGCGTCGAGCGGGCCGGTGGAGGGGATCATCGCCAGCAGCAGGCGCGGCTTGGGCAGCAGCGTCACCAGCGCCGCGAGATCCGGCGCGGTGGTCACGTCTCCCCCAAGCGGCGCGGCGCGCTCGGAAAACGCCGTGATCATGTCGTCGGTCCGGTTTGAGACCGCGATGGACACGCCCTTCTCGACCATGTTGAGCGCCAGCGCCGCGCCCATCGTGCCCAGCCCGTAGATACCGATTTTCGGGTCCGCCATGTCTGCCTCCGTGATCGTGACAGCGCTAACCTAAGGCCGGGCGGGCCGGGCGCAATATGCGCTCACGCACAGGCGATGTCCGCCCTCACCGCCCCCGCGCCGCGCTGCTGGCTTCTCTACGTTTCAAATACTCAAAAAAGAAACCGGGCCGCCCGCGAGAGGCAGCCCGGCCGGGTGCAGCATATCCGCCGCCGAAGATCAGCCGCCAAGGCACCAGCGCATGATCGCCTTCTGGGCGTGCAGCCGGTTCTCGGCCTCGTCCCAGATCACCGATTGCGGGCCGTCCATGATCTCGGAGGTCACCTCCTCGCCGCGATGGGCCGGCAGGCAATGCATGAAGAGCGCGTCCTTGCCGGCGGCCTCCATCAGCTTGTCGTTGACCTGGTAGGGGCGCAGCATGTTGTGGCGGCGCTCCTTGGCGGATTGCGCGTCATGCATCGAGACCCAGGTGTCGGCGACCACGAGGTCGGCGCCCTCGACCGCCTTGAACGGGTCGCGCTCGATGGTGATGGTGCTGCCCTGATTGCGGGCGAGGCCGACGAATTCCATCTCGGGGTCGAGCTGCACGGGGCCGGTGAAGGTCAGGTCGAAGCCGAACTGGCCGGCGGCGTGCAGGAAGGAGGCGCAGACATTGTTGCCGTCGCCGCACCACACCACCTTCTTGCCGGCGATCGGGCCGCGATGCTCCTCGAAGGTGAGGATGTCGGCCATGATCTGACAGGGGTGGGTGCGGTCGGTGAGACCGTTGATCACCGGCACGTCGGCATAATCCGCCATCTCGGTCAGCACCGCCTCGTCGAAGGTGCGGATCATGATCATGTCGACGAAGCGCGACAGCACCCGGGCGGTGTCGGCGATGGTCTCGCCGTGGCCGAGCTGCATGTCGGAGCCCGAGAGCACCATGGTCTGGCCGCCCATCTGGCGCACGCCCACGTCGAAGGAGACGCGGGTCCGGGTCGAGGGCTTCTCGAAGATCAGCGCGACCATGCGGTCCTTGAGCGGCAGGTCGTCGTCGGGGGCGGCGCGCGGGCGGCCGTTGCGCTTGTCCTTGATCGCCTTGGCGGCGTCGATGATCGCCCGCAGGTCGGCCTTGTCGGTCTTGTGGATGTCGAGGAAGTGGTTCATGCGACTGTTCTTTTTCTCTGGCGGGGCGGAGGGGCGCTGCCCCTCTGGGCGCGCAGCGCCCATTCACCCCGAGGTATTTGTCAAACCGAAGAAGAGGCCGACGTTGCGAGGGCGGAGGCGGCGGTGTCGAGGCGCGCGATGGCCTCGCCGATCTCGTCCTCGGTGATGGTGAGCGGCGGCAGCAGGCGCACGACGTTGTCGGCGGCCGGCACGGTGATGACCAGCGCTTCGTAGCCCGCCTTGACCAGATCCGCCGGGGCGATCTTGCACTTGAGGCCGAGCATCAGGCCCATGCCGCGCACCTCCTCGAAAATCTCGGGATGGGCGGCGACGAGGCCCTCGAGCTTCTGGCGCAGCAGGCCGGCCTTGCGGTTGACGCCGTCGAGGAAGGCCGGGTCGGTGACGTGGTCCATCACCGCGCAGCCCACCGCGCAGCCCAGCGGGTTGCCTCCATAGGTCGAGCCGTGGGTGCCGGCGGTCATGCCCGAGGCGGCCTCCTCGGTGGCCAGCACCGCGCCGAGCGGGAAGCCACCGCCGATGCCCTTGGCGACCATCATGATGTCCGGCGTGATGCCGGCCCACTCATGGGCGAAGAGACGCCCGGTCCGGCCGATGCCGCATTGCACCTCGTCGAGGATCAGCAGCAGGCCCTTCTCGTCGCAGAGCTTGCGCAGACCTTGCAGGCACTGGTCGGGCAGCGGACGGATGCCGCCTTCGCCCTGCACCGGCTCGATCAGGATGGCGCCGGTGGTGTCGTCGATGGCGGCCTTGAGCGCCTCGTGATCGCCCCAGGCCACGTGCTTGAAGCCCGGAAGCAGCGGGCCGAAGCCCTTGACCATCTTCTCCGAGCCCGCCGCGGCGATGCCCGCCGAGGAGCGGCCGTGGAACGAGCCGGTGAAGGCGATGATGTCGGTCTTCTCGGGATGCCCCTTCTCGTACCAGTACTTGCGCGCCATCTTGACCGCGAGCTCGCAGCTCTCCGTGCCGGAATTGGTGAAGAACACGGTATCGGCAAAGCTCGCCGCGACCAGCTTGTCGGCCAGCGCCTGCTGCTGCGGGATCTCGTAGAGGTTCGACACGTGCCACAGGTTTTGCGCCTGCCGGGTCAGCGCATCGACCAGCGCCGGATGTGCGTGGCCCAGCGCGTTGACCGCGATGCCGCTGCCGAGATCGAGGAAGCGTCGGCCGTCTTCCTCCACCAGCCAGGTGCCTTCGCCCTTCACGAAGTGCAGGGGGGCGCGGGAATAGGTCGGCAGGACGGACGGGATCATCAGCATATCCTCGGTGGAATGAGGCCCGATTGGTGCCAAGGGCACGGGGCCAAGTCAAGTTTCAAGGGGGTGAGACGTGCGAAGCGGCGACCTCCCCGGAGAGGAGGCACGAAAGAGGAGCGTTCAGGCTCGTCGGATTCGGGTCGCAAGCGTCATGCCGCGCTGATAGCGGGGTTTGCTCGCCGCGCAAAGCGGTTTCTTGACCACGGGTCAGGGGAGCGCCGGAGCCCGTGGCCGAGACGCCTCAGGCGAAGGGATCGTCCGGGTAGCCCACGCCCACCAGGTAGAGCCCGTCCGGCGGGCAGACCGGCCCGCAGGCGGCGCGGTCGCGCGCCTCGAGCGCCGCATTCACGTCTTCCGGCGCCCAGGCGCCGGCGCCGACGCGCTCGAGCGTGCCGACGATGGAGCGCACCTGGTTGTGCAGGAAGCTGCGGGCGCGCAGGTGGAAGCGAAACTCCGGCCCTGCCCCGGTGTCGGTTTGCTCGATGCGGATCTCGTCCATGGTCTTCAGCGGCGAGGCGGCCTGGCACATGGTCGAGCGGAAGGTGGTGAAATCGTGTTGCCCGATGAGATGGGCCGCTCCCGCCTGCATCGCCTCGAGCGAGAGCGGGTTCATCACCCGCCAGACCTGGCCATGCTCCAGAGTCGCGGGCGCGCGGCGCACCAGCAGGCGGAACAGGTAGCGCCGCTCCATCGCCGAGAACCGTGCGTGCCAGTCGTCGGGGACGGCGGCGCAGTCGCGGATCGCCACCGGGGCGGGTTTGAGGTGGAAGTTCAGCGCCTCCGAGAGACGGAACGGATCCCAGTCCTTCTCCATGTCGCAATGGGCCACCTGCCCGCGCGCATGCACGCCGGCATCGGTGCGCCCGGCGGCGGCGATGGTGTGGTCGCGCTTTTCCAGCTTGCCGAGCGCGGCCTCGATCGCGCCCTGCACCGAGGGCTGATCGGCCTGGCGCTGCCATCCGGCAAAGGGCTGGCCATCATATTCGACGAGAAGGGCGTATCTGGGCATGGCCGCTCCCATACAAGCGCTGTCGCATCTGGGCAATGCCCGCGGGCGGCGCACCCCGTGCCGGGTTGAGTTTTCCCGACAGGTTCTCTAGAGCAGGCCGACCTGCCCCGAAACCGGTGTCTTCCATGCTTGCCCGCGTCTGGAAAAGCTATATCGCGCCCATGCTGCGCCGCCCTCCGCGGGTGCAGATCGGAGCGCTGTGCCATCGGCCGGGCGATGCGGGGCCCGAGATCCTGCTGATCACCTCGCGCACCACCAAGCGCTGGATC
The DNA here is from genome assembly GCF_019801965.1 of Salipiger bermudensis. Taxonomy (GTDB): domain Bacteria; phylum Pseudomonadota; class Alphaproteobacteria; order Rhodobacterales; family Rhodobacteraceae; genus Salipiger; species Salipiger bermudensis_A. The sequence goes on along the minus strand of NZ_JAHVIA010000004.1, from coordinate 142,634 downwards.
ATCCCGAAGGGCTGGCCGATGCATGGCACCGATGCCGCCGGAACCGCTCTGCAGGAGGCCTGGGAGGAGGCCGGCGTCAAGGCGCGCGGCGCGCGGCCGGTGCGGATCGGCCGCTATCGCTACGACAAGGTTCTCGATGGCGGCCTGCCGGTGCCCACCGATGTCGAGGTCTATGCCATCGCGGTCGACAAGCTGCTCGACAGCTTCCCCGAGATGCATGAGCGCGAGCGCCACTGGATGGCGCCCGGGCGCGCCGCCGAGCTGGTCGATGAAAGCGAGCTCGCCGAGCTCCTGCGCAACCTGCCGTCCCTGCCGGACGCCGGGGCGGCGCACTAGGCCGCCGGGCGAAGGACAGCGCAGTTGGCACAGGACCCGCTTTCACAGGACTGGCGCACGCTCGACCGCGATCTGAAGCGCGTGTCGCGGCTCGAGGCGGCGACGATGTACACCGCACGGCCCCTAGTCGGGCTCGGGATCTCGCTGGTCTTCGTTACCGTCGCCGCGCTGTCGGCGGCGCTGCTGATGGGCGGCGAGCCGCAGACGCTCGCCGTCGTCGTGGCCGCCGCCTTCGGCGCCTATCTCGCGCTCAATATCGGCGCCAATGACGTGGCCAACAACATGGGCCCGGCAGTGGGCGCGCGGGCGCTGCCGCTGGGGCTCGCCATCGCCATCGCGGCGATCTGCGAAAGCGCCGGGGCGATCCTCGCCGGGGGCGACGTGATCGACACGGTCTCGACCGGCATCTTCGATCCGAGCGGGCTGCAGGACCCGGAGGCCTTCGTCCCGGCGATGATGGCAACGCTGCTTGCGGCCTCGCTCTGGGTCAACCTGGCAACCTGGATCGGGGCGCCGGTCTCGACCACGCATTCGATGATCGGGGCGGTGGTCGGCGCCGCGCTCGCCGCCGGCGGGCTGCTTGGGCCGGTCAACTGGATGACCCTGTTGGCCATCGTGACCACCTGGGTCGCGACCCCGGTGGTCGGCGGGCTCTTCGCCGCCGCGGGGCTTGCCTTCATCGAGTGGCGCATCCTGCGCGTCCCGGACAAGCTCTCCGCCGCCCGGCGCTGGGTGCCGCTGCTGATCGGGGTGATGGCGGCGGCCTTCACCACCTATCTCGCCATCAAGGGCCTCAACCGGGTGCTCGAGATCGCGCTGCCGGCGGCGCTCGGCCTCGGAGCCGTCGTCGGCTGCCTGGTCACCGCAATCTCGGTGCCGCTGGTGCGGCGCAGCGCCGCGGGGATGGAGAACCGCAACCGCTCGATCAAGCAGCTGTTCTCGCTGCCGCTGATTGCCGCTGCCGCGCTGCTCTCCTTTGCCCACGGCGCCAATGACGTCGCCAACGCGGTCGGCCCGCTGGCCGCGCTGGTGCAGGTGCAACACGATGCGCAGGTGTCGGGCAGCTTCGCCCTGCCGCTCTGGATCATGCTGATCGGCGCCTTCGGGATTTCCGTCGGCCTTGTTCTCTTCGGCCCGAAGCTGATCGGCATGGTCGGCAACCAGATCACCAAGCTCAACCCGATGCGGGCCTATTGCGTGGCGCTCTCGACGGCGGTCACGGTGATCGCGGCCTCCTGGGCCGGGCTGCCGGTCAGCACCACCCATATCGCCATCGGCGGCGTCTTCGGCGTCGGCTTCTTCCGCGAATGGGAGACCGAGTGGCGCTTCCGCCGGCAGCGCAGCGCCCGGCAGGCCGCGGCCGCCACAGCCACCGCGATGCCCCGCCAGGAGCGCCGTCGCCGCCGGCTGGTGCGGCGGTCGCACTTCCTCACCATCCTCGGCGCCTGGGCGATCACCGTGCCCGCCGCCGCGATCCTGTCGGCGATCTGCTACACCCTGCTGGAACTTCTCGCCTTCTGAAGCCGCCTGCCGCACTGGCAACCGGGCGGCCCGGGGTCTATTTGTAGAGCGCAGCACAGGCAGAGAGGCAGACCTTGGTCATCGGAACCATCGCCGACAGGCTGACCCGCGGGGTCGAGAACGTCACCGATACGCTCACCAGCCCGTTCACCGAGCCGGTGATCCGCCTCGGCGTGACCGGGCTGTCGCGCGCCGGCAAGACCGTGTTCATCACCTCGCTGGTGGCCAACCTGATGGACCGGGCGCGGATGCCGCAGCTGCTGGCCGAGAGCGAGGGGCGTATCCTCGCCGCCTATCTCCAGCCGCAGCCCGACGACACCATGCCGCGCTTCGATTACGAGAGCCATCTCGGCGCCCTCACCTCGCCCACCCCGCACTGGCCCGAGAGCACCCGCGCCGTTTCGCAGCTGCGCCTGTCGCTGCGCCTGCGCCCCACCGGGCTGCTGGCGGGGATGTCGGGGCCGCGCACCGTGCATCTCGACATCGTCGACTATCCCGGCGAATGGCTGCTCGATCTCGGACTGATGGACAAGAGCTATGCCGACTGGGCCGAGGAGAGCCTCGCGCGGCTGCAGCACCGCCCCGGCGGCGCCGAGTACGTCGCGATGGCACGCGCCGAAGACAGTGCGCAAGCGCTGGACGAGGTCCGCGCCAAGGCGCTGGCGGCGCGCTTCACCGAGGCGCTGCACGCAGCGCGCAACGCCGGCTTCTCCGATTGCACCCCGGGCCGCTTCCTGCTGCCCGGCGAGAAGGAGGGCAGCCCCGCGCTGACATTCGCGCCGCTGCCCAAGCCCGCCGATCCGCCGCGCAAGTCGCTCTGGCGCGAGATGGAGCGCCGCTTCGAGGCGTACAAGTCCCAGATCGTGAAGCCATTCTTCCGCGATCACTTCTCCCGCATCGACCGGCAGGTGGTGCTGGTCGACGCGCTCGGCGCGATCCATGCCGGCCCCGCCGCGATGGAGGATCTGCGCCGGACGATGGCCGAGATCCTCACCGCCTTCCGCCCCGGCGCCAACGCCTTCCTCACCAGCCTGCTGCTCGGCAAGCGGGTCGAGAAGATCCTTTTCGCCGCCACCAAGGCCGACCACCTGCACCACACCCAGCACGGACGCCTCACCGCGATCATGGAGGCGCTGACCCGCGACGCCCGCGACCGGGCGCGCTTTGCCGGCGCCGAGACCGGCGCCATGTCGATCGCCTCGCTGCGCGCCACGGTCGAGCAGACCCTGCCGCGCAACGGCGACAGCTTCGACTGCGTGCGCGGCACGCTGCTTCAGGACGACGGCAGTCGTGGCCGCGAGGCGGCGTTCTATCCCGGCGAGCTGCCCGAGGATCCGTCGCGGCTGCTCGGCCCCGCCCGCGAGGGCGCCGAGAGCTGGCTCGACGGCGACTATGCCATCATGCGCTTCGCCCCGGCGCGGCTCAGCCTCAAGCCCGGCGAGGGCCCGCCGCATATCCGCCTCGACCGCGCCGCGCAGTTCCTGTTCGGAGACCGGCTGTGAGCCCGGCGCTGCGCCCGGCGCGCAGCCTCGACGCAGGGCAGATGGGCGCGATGATCTCGGAGGCGGTGGCGGCGCGGGCCTGGAAGCCGCGCCTGCATTCCGGCGCCGAGGACATCGCCCATGCCGATGCGCTGATCGCCCGCGGCTGGGTCACCGTGGCCGAGACCCCGGAGGGCGGCGCGGTGGCAGGCTTCCTCGCCCGCGAGGGCAGCTACGTGCACGCGCTCTTCATCGCCCCCGCCTGGCAGCGCCGCGGCATCGGTCGCGCGCTGATCGCTCGCGCCAAGGCCGCCTCCCCCGCGCTCGACCTCTGGACCTTCGCCGCCAACACCGCCGCCCGCCGCTTCTATGAGGATGCCGGCTTCGCCGAAATCGCGCGCGGCGATGGCTCGGACAACGAGGAAGGCCTGCCCGAGATCCATTACCGCTGGAGCGCCCCCGACACTGAAACAGCGGCCAAGCCCGACACCGCATCGAAGGAGCCCGGATCATGAGCGACACGGACAGACCCGGCAACAAACCCGGCGACCGGCGCGGCCCGGTGCTCTTCGAGCTCGACGAGCATACCGCCCCCGCCGCGCCCGCCGAGGCGCCCCCCGTTCCCGAGCCCGAGGTCGCCCCGACCCTGCCCGAAGGCCGCGCCATGACCACCGCCGCGGTGCTGGCCGCGCGCCGCCCATCGCGGCTGGCGCGCTGGTTCTGGGCGCTGCTCGGCACGCTGATCTCGGCGCTGGTCTCGATCGCCGCCTGGCGCTTCGTCACCGACCTGATCGCCTCGGTGCCGCTGCTCGGCTACGCCGTCACCGCGCTGATGGCGCTGTTTGTCATCGTGGTGCTGCTGATCGTGCTCAAGGAGCTGGCAGCGCTGTCGCGGCTCGCCCGCGTCGACGCGCTGCACCGCGCGTCGGCCAAGGCGCTGGCCGACGAGGATCTCAAGGCCGCCCGCGCCGTCACCGGCAAGCTCACCGCGCTCTATGCCGGGCGCGACGACACCCGCTGGGGCCGCGAGCGCCTGCGCGAGCGCGAGGCCGAGATCTTCGATGCCTCGGGGCTGCTGGGTCTCGCCGAGACCGAGCTTCTGGCCCCGCTCGACGCCGCCGCCCGGCGCGAGGTCGAAGCCTCGGCGCGGCAGGTGGCGACGGTCACCGCTCTGGTGCCGCTGGCGCTGGCCGATGTCGCCACCGCGCTCGGCGCCAACATGCGGATGATCCGCCGCATCGCCGAGATCTATGGCGGCCGCTCGGGGACGCTCGGCAGCTGGCGTCTGACCAAGGCGGTGATGTCGCACCTTGTGGCCACCGGCGCGGTGGCGGTGGGTGACGACATGCTCGAGCCGATCCTCGGCGGCGGCCTGCTGGGCAAGCTCTCGCGCCGCTTCGGCGAGGGGCTGGTCAACGGCGCGCTGACCGCGCGGGTGGGCGTTGCCGCCATCGAGGTCTGTCGCCCGCTGCCCTTCCAGGCGCAAAAGCGCCCCTCGGTGCGCTCGATCATCCGCACCGCGCTGGCCGGGCTGGTGAAACCCGCCGACAAGGCCTGAGCCGCGCCCGCCCTGCGCTGACCCGGCGGGCTTGATCCATCTCATACCAAGCGCCTCCGCGCTGCGGCACAGTCGCGGCGGGAGACGCCAGCCATGACCCTTGCCAGCCAGCACCCGCAGCCGCCCGCCACCCCGAACGGGCGCGGCAACCTGCGCGACATCATCTACGGGGCCATCGACGGCTCGGTGACCACCTTCGCCATCGTGGCCGGGGTGGCGGGCGCCGGCCTGTCGCCGCTGGTGATCATCGCGCTGGGGTTTGCCAATGTCTTTGCCGACGGCTTCTCGATGGCCGCCGGCAACTACTCGGGCACCAAGGCCGAGCTTGATGATCTCAACCGCCTGCGTCGGCTCGAGACGCTGCGGCTGCGGCACGACCCGGAGGGCGTGCGCGCCGACCTGCGCCGGATCTTCGCCGCCAAGGGGCTCGAGGACGGCACGCTCGACCGCGCCGCGGACGAGATCAGCCGCACGCCCGAGCACGCGGTCGCGATGATCCTCGACGGGATCTACGGGCTGTCATCGGTGGATCCGCACCCGCTCCGGGCCGCGCTCTTCACCTTCTGCGCCTTTCTGGTCGCGGGGATGGTGCCGCTGCTGCCCTTCCTGCTGTCGCTGCCCAACGCCTTCGCCGTCGCCACTGTGCTGACCATGGCGGTGTTCTTCGCCATCGGCGCCTACAAGAGCCGCTGGTCGCTGGCGCCCTGGTGGCGCTCGGGGTTCGAGACCTTTGCCATCGGTGGGGTCGCGGCGAGCATCGCCTATATCGTCGGCAGCCTGTTCGCCGGGCTCTGACGCCGGTCCGGCCGGGCGGGCTCGCGCAGGCCTGCTCAGGGCAGCGCGGCTCGGACCTCCGGCTCCGCCATGCGCAGGGTGTCGTGCGATGTGGTGATCGCGTCATGGCCGACGAGGACGCCCAATGCCAGCAGCACGGCAAAGACGATCCCGGCGGTCCAGTCGAGACCGCGCAGATCGATGGGCAGCAGCGGCTCATGCCGCGCGGGCGGGGGGCAGTCGTCTCTCGACTGGGGCATTGTTCGATACTCGATTGGCAGATTGAGCAGATAGAGAGGACATGGGGCCTGACGGGGCGTTTGTCGCGTGAAGTTTTCAGGCCCTGCGGCGGATGCGCGGCGGCTTGCGCAAGCGCCCGACCGCATGCGCCAGTTCCCGCCAGATGAGGCAATTTTGCCACATCGGCGCAGGGAACCCGCGCCGATGCCCGTTCTCGAAGAAGAACCGCTCCCGCCCGATCGTCCGTGAGTGGTGGCGCGGCTCACGTCGAGGACGGAGCCTGCATTCCGGGGCGGGAGCGGCGGGCGCGGGCCTTAATCGGCCGGCGCGGTCGGCGCAACCGGTGCCGTGTCGTCAGCTCCTCCGGTCGCGGGGTCCACGGCACCATCCCCCGGCACCGTGGTATCTGTCGCCCCAGCCGGGGCGGTTTGTGGCGTCTCGCCGCCGGAAAACAGGCTCACGGCGAGGACCAGCCCCAGCACCACGAGCGCCGCGACGACGAGGCCGCCGATGCGACGGCGGGAGCCGGGCGCAGCGGCAGCGGGTCGTCGGTCTCCGCCGGCCTGCGTGGCGTAGGGATCGGGTCGCTTCAGCTGCTCGTCGGGATATGCCATGGGGCGCTCCTTCTCGGCCTTGAGTGGGCAGTTGCCCGGCGCGGCGCAGTGCCACGCCTTCCTCTGCCATCAGTGAACCACATCCGCGCAGCCCCGCCGCATCCCGTTGCAGCGGCGCGGAAATCCGGCAAGCCACCGCCAGAAATACAACCATAGGTAGGCCAAACCCCGCCGCGCCGCAGTGCAGCACCGGAAAAACCGGCAAGGTCGCGCCGGATTCGGCCCGGGATCGGGGGGAAATCCGCCCAGACCCCATGCGCCCGGCGCGGGCCGCAAGCTCTGGACCATCGCGAGTCGCTTGCCTATAAGGCCGCCCATGATGGGCCGTTTCGAGATCCTCATTCGAATTACGTGCCCGGCGCTCTGAGAGCAGAGTCGCCGGGACAAGGCGTATGGACCACCGCGCCGACCGACCATTCCCCAATTCACGATTCAAGAACCGGGACCACAGATCATGTGCGCCGAAACGCCTGACTACAAGGACACGCTGAACCTTCCCAAGACCGACTTCCCGATGCGCGCGGGCCTGCCCAAGCGCGAGCCGGAATGGCTGGAGCGCTGGGAGAGCATCGGCATCTACGACCGCCTGCGCGAGAAGGGCGCCGAGCGCCCGCCGTTCACGCTGCATGACGGCCCTCCCTATGCCAACGGTCATCTGCATATTGGCCACGCGCTGAACAAGACGATCAAGGACATGATCGTGCGCTCGCACCAGATGATGGGGCACGAGGCGCGCTATGTGCCGGGCTGGGATTGTCACGGCCTGCCGATCGAGTGGAAGATCGAGGAGCAGTACCGCGCCAAGGGCAAGAACAAGGACGAGGTCCCGGTGATCGACTTCCGGCAGGAATGCCGCAAGTTCGCCGAGGGCTGGGTCGACATCCAGCGCGACGAGTTCAAGCGCCTCGGCATCACCGGCAACTGGGCCGATCCGTACCTGACGATGAACTACCACGCCGAGCGCGTCATCGCCGAGGAATTCATGAAGTTCCTGATGACCGGCACGCTCTACCAGGGCTCGAAGCCGGTGATGTGGTCGCCGGTGGAGAAGACCGCGCTGGCCGAGGCCGAGGTCGAGTATCACGACAAGGAGAGCTTCACCATCTGGGTGAAGTTCAAGGTCAGTGGCTACGACGCCCCCGAGGTCGACCGCGCCAGCGAGGAAGAGAGCGACGATGAGCGTCAGGCGGCGGTCAGCGCCGCGCAGGCCGCGCATGACAAGTTCCTCGGTGCCTACGTGGTGATCTGGACCACCACGCCCTGGACCATCCCCTCGAACAAGGCCGTCGTTTTCGGCGAGGAATTCCAGTACGGGCTCTACGAGGTCACCGACACGCCCGAAGAATGCTGGGCTGCCAAGGGCGAGCGCTACATCCTCGCCGACAAGCTCGCGGCGCAGACCTTTGCCCGCGCCCGCCTCGACGAGAGCCAGTGGAAGCGCGTCTCCGATGTGACCCCGCACCAGCTCGCCGCGATGTCGCTCACGCACCCGCTGGCCGGCGCCGAGGGCGGCAATGGCGAGTGGGACCAGCCGCGCGATTTCCGCGCCGCGCCCTTCGTCACCGACGAGGAAGGCACCGGCTTCGTGCACTGCGCGCCGTCGCACGGCATGGAGGAATTCGAGCTCTACCGCGATCTCGGGATGCTCGAGCAGGTCATCACCTACAACGTCATGGAAGATGGCGCCTTCCGCGAGGATCTGCCCTTCTTCGGCGGCAAGATGATCCTCAAGCCGAACGGCAAGGAAGGCAACGCCAACAAAGCCGTGATCGAGAAACTGGCCGAGGTCGGCGGGCTCCTGGCGCGTGGCAAGATCAAGCACTCCTACCCGCATAGCTGGCGCTCCAAGGCGCCGGTGATCTACCGCAACACGCCGCAATGGTTCGCCGCCATCGACCGCGCCGTGGGCGACGGTCAGGACGATTACGGCACCAGCATCCGCGAGCGCTCGCTGCGCTCGATCGACGAGCTGGTGAAGTTCACGCCCCAGTCTGGCCGCAACCGCCTCTACTCGATGATCGAGAGCCGCCCGGACTGGGTGCTGTCGCGCCAGCGCGCCTGGGGCGTGCCGCTGACCTGCTTCGTCAAGAAGGGCGCCCTGCCCACCGACGAGGGCTTCCTGCTGCGCGACCCGGCGGTCAATGCCCGCATCTGCGAGGCCTTCGAGACCGAGGGCGCCGATTGCTGGTACGCCGAGGGCGCCAAGGAGCGCTTCCTAGGGTCCGACTACGCGGCGGATGAATGGGAGCAGGTCTTCGACGTGCTCGACGTGTGGTTCGACTCCGGCTCGACCCACGCCTTCGTGCTGCGCGACCGCGCGGACGGCACCGCGGACGGCATCGCCGATGTCTACATGGAGGGCACCGACCAGCACCGTGGCTGGTTCCACTCCTCGATGCTGCAGGCCTGCGGCACCATCGGCCGCGCCCCCTATCGCAACGTGGTGACGCATGGCTTCACGCTGGACGAGAAGGGCAACAAGATGTCCAAATCGCTCGGCAACACCATCGTCCCCGAGGAGGTGGTGAAGCAGTACGGCGCCGACATCCTGCGTCTCTGGGTGGCCCAGACCGACTACACCGCCGACCAGCGCATCGGGCCGGAGATCCTCAAGGGCGTGGCCGACAGCTACCGCCGCCTGCGCAACACCATGCGCTTCATGCTGGGCGCGCTGGGGCACTTCACCGAGGCCGACCGGGTCGCCGCGGAAGACATGCCCGAGCTCGAGCGCTGGGTGCTGCACCGTCTCGCCGAGCTCGACGTGAAGGTGCAGGAGGGCTATCGCAGCTTCGACTTCCAGTCGGTGTTCCAGTCGGTCTTCACCTTCTGCACCGTGGACCTGTCGGCCTTCTACTTCGACATCCGCAAGGATGCGCTCTACTGCGACGGCGACACCGAGCGTCGCCGCGCCGCGCGCACGGTGATGGACATCCTGTTCCACCGCCTGACCACCTGGCTGGCGCCGATCCTCGTCTTCACCATGGAAGACGTCTGGCTCGACCGCTTCCCCGGCGATGAGAGCTCGATCCACCTGCAGGACTTCCCCGAGACGCCGGCAAGCTGGCGCGACGAGGCGCTTGCCGAAAAGTGGGCCAAGGTCCGCGCCGCGCGCCGCGCGGTAACCGCGGCGCTGGAGATCCAGCGCACCGACAAGGTCATCGGCGCCTCGCTCGAGGCGGCGCCGGTGGTGCATGTGGAGGATGGCGAGATGCTGGCGGCGCTGAAGACCGTGGCCTTCGAGGATCTCTGCATCACCTCTGGCATCCACCTGACCGCCGATCCCGCCCCGCAGGAGGCGTTCCGCATGGCCGAGGTGCCGGGCGTCGGCGTGGTGTTCGAGAAGGCCGATGGCGAGAAGTGCCAGCGCTGCTGGAAGATCCTGCCCGATGTCGGCACCCACAGCCACGCCGCCACCTGCGCCCGATGCGACGCCGCGCTGGACTGAGCCACGCGCCGCTGACCGCATGAGGGCATGCCCCTGAGAGGCCCCCGCAGAAACCTGCGGGGGCCTTTTCCTTGCGCCGCCCTTGCATCGCGCGACAAGAAAACTCCCGACAGCCCCTCTCACTTTGATAGGCTTCCCCGAGGGACATCAGGGAGAGCCATCGCCATGCAACGCCGTTACTTCATCCTCGCCGCCACCGCGCTCGCCGCCTGCGGCGCCAGCGGGCCGGTGGCATTGCCGCCGAACAGCACGCTGATCCTGACCCGCCACGGCGACCGCAGCGGCTCGGAGGACATGCTCAACGCCCGGGGCCGGCAGCGGGCGCAGGACCTGGTGACGGCGCTCGACGGCACCCCGCTCGACGCCATCTACAGCCCCGGCATCCAGCGCAACCTCGACACCGCCGCGCCCCTCGCAGCCGCCCGTGGGCTTCCGGTCAACCGCATCCCGCAGGAGGCCCCGACCGCCGCGCTGGCCGCCGCCTCCGCCGGACGCAATGTGCTCTGGGTCGGCAACAAGGGGAACCTGACGGAGATCTGGGAGACGCTCGGCTTGCCGGGAGATCCACCGCTCGACTACGGCGACCTGACGGTCCTGCGCAGCGATGCCGAGGGCCGGGTCAGCATCGAGCGCCGCACCTACTGAATCCGCCGGATCGCCCGCGTTCTGTGCAGATGGCGTCCCCTGCCGGCCCGGGAAGGCCGGGCAAAGCTGCAATGCGGCACAAAACCCTTGCGCGAATCCCGGCCCTGCCCTCTTAGCTGGAGAGACGCGGCAACGGCGCCGCACCTGTCTCCCGAATGACCGGGATCGCTGAGCAAAGCTGCTCGATCCGTCGCTTCAGATGTTGCGACGTGTCGGCGGCTTTTTTTTGTTTCTGCACTCTGCGCATGGAGATCCTCCCGATGACGCACCCGATGACAGCTTCGAAGACCACAGGCCACATCGCCCTCGTCGGCGCCGGCCCCGGCGCCCGCGACCTGCTCACCCTGCGCGCGCTCGAACGAATCCGCGATGCCGATGTCGTGCTCTACGACCGTCTCGTCGATCCCGAGATCATCGCGCTGGCCCGCCCCGACGCCGAGAGGCTCTATGTCGGCAAGGAGGTCGGCGCCTGCAAATGGCCGCAGGGGCGGATCGACCGGCTGATCGTGGCCAAGGCCAAGCTCGGGTTGCGCGTGGTGCGGCTGAAATCCGGCGACCCGTCGATCTTCGGCCGCGCCTGCGAGGAGATCGCCGCCGCCCGCGCCGCCGGCATCGAGGTCGAGATCGTGCCCGGTATCACCGCCGCCTCTGCCGCCGCTGCCAGCATCGGCCGCCCGCTGACCGAGCGCGGCGAGACCGACACCTTCGTGATCACCACCGGCACCTGCAAGCCCGGCGATGCCGCGCCCGACCGCGCCCGCCTCGCCCATCCCGGCACTTCGATGGCATTCTACATGGCGGTGGAGCGCGCCGCGCAGGTGCAGGCCGACCTGCTGACCGCCGGCGCCCCGGCGGCCTGCCCGGTGGAGATCGTCACCTGTGCCAGCACCGCGCAGGAGCGCCACGTCGCCACCACGCTTGGCGCGCTTTCGGAGACCATCGCGGCGGAAGGGATCGCCAACCCGGCGATCCTCTTCATCCGCTACCCGAAATCGCTGGCCCGCGCGCTCAGCGCAAGCGGCGCGGTCATCGCCGCCTGAACGGAGGCGCGTGGCGCTCAGAGCGCGCCCTTGGTCGAGGGGATGGCATCGCCCTTGCGCGGGTCGGGCTCGACCGCCTCGCGCAGGGCGCGGGCCACGGCCTTGAAGGCGGCCTCGGCGATGTGGTGCGAGTTGATCCCGTGCAGCTGGTCCACGTGAAGCGTGATGCCGCCATGGGTCGCCAGCGCCTGGAAGAACTCGCGCACCAGCTCGCAATCGAAACTGCCGATCTTCTGGCTCGGGAACGCGACGTTCCACACGAGGAAGGGCCGCGCCGAGAGGTCCAGCGCGGCGCGCACCTGCGCGTCATCCATCGGCAGGTGGCAGGAGCCGTAGCGGCGGATGCCGCGCTTGTCGCCAAGCGCCGCGACCAGCGCCTGGCCGATGGCGATACCGGTATCCTCGACGGTGTGGTGATCGTCGATGTGGTAATCACCCTCGGCGCGGATCGTCATGTCGATCAGCGAGTGCCGCGACAGCTGGTCCAGCATGTGATCGAAGAAGCCGACGCCGGTCTGGTTGTCATAGGTGCCGCTGCCGTCGAGATCGATGCTGACCTCGATCGCGGTTTCGGCGGTCTTGCGGCTGATGCTGGCCTTGCGCATGGGCATACTCCTCGGATGTCCGGGCGCTTATAGGCGCGCCACGCGCGCAGGCCAAGCGGCGCGCTGGCGCATCTTGTGCCGGCGTGGCGTCTGTGCCAGCTTGCGCCCGAAGGAGACCGCCATGACCACCTGCGTTTTCGTCCAGATCCGCTGCACTCCCGGCACCACCTACAAGGTGGCGGAAGAGATCGCGCTGCGCGAGATCCACTCGGAGCTCTACTCGACCTCGGGCGAATGGGACCTGTTGGTCAAGCTCTACATCCCCGAGGGCGCGGATGTCGGCCATTACATCAACGAGCAGCTCGCCGACGTTCCGGGCATCGAGCGCACGCTGACGACGCTGACCTTCAAGGCGTTCTGAACCGCAAGCGGGCCCGCCCCGCCCCACTTCGACCCTGCCGTCCAGCACCAATCTCGCCCGCGAGAGGCTCGGCCCGCGCGCATGGAGCGACGGGTTCAGCCTGCCGCCACCTTCTCGCGCGCATTGGCCAGCGATTTCACCCCCTGCGCCGCGGTGACTTCGAAGCTGTCGGCGTAGCGGTCGTGGTATTTCTCGACCCGGTTCAGATCGTAGAGATAATTGACCATCACCCCGCCCGACTGGCGCAGGCCATTCTCCGAGACATCGGCGCCGGCATGCACCGCCTGCACCATCGCGCCGTTGCCGAGGTGGAAGCGCGCCACCGGGTCGACCGGCTGGCCGTCCGGGCGCTTGGCCTGCAGCAGGTAATGCGCCGCCAGCGCCGCCATCGCCTTGCCGTCCTGCGGATCGAAGCCCCGGCCCTCGGCCTTGAGCCAGCGCGTCAGGCCGGGGATCGGCGACAGCGTCACGAAGGTCTTGAGCCCCGGCAGTTCGGCGGCGAGATCCGAGACCACCTGCTTGATCAGCGAGTTGCCGAAGGAGATTCCCGCCAGCCCCGGCTGGCAGTTGGAGATCGAGTAGAACACCGCCGTGTCGGCCTCGCCGCTGCCGCCGGGCAGACGGTCCTCGGCGAGCAGACTCTGGATCGAGCCGGGAATGCCCTTGGTCAGCGCCACCTCGACAAAGATCAGCGGCTCGTCGGGCATCGCCGGATGGAAGAAGGCGAAGCAGCGTCGGTCGGCGGGCTTGAGGCGGCGGCGCAGGTCGTCCCAGCTGTGGATCGCGTGCACCGCCTCGTACTCGATGATCTTCTCGAGGATATGCGCCGGGCTTTCCCAGCTGATCGGGCGCAGCACCAGGAAGCCGCGGTTGAACCACGAGCGCAGCAGGTGCTTGGCGTCGAGATCGAGCGCCTGCAGCTCGGGGTCGTCCGCCCCCAGCCGGCGCAGGTCTGCACGCATCTTGACCAGCCGTTCGGTGCCGCCGGGCACCGCGTTGAGCCGGCGCATCAGCTCCTGCCGGGGCGGCTCGCAGGCATGGGTGAAGGCGCGGTAGCTGCTGCCCGAGGGCCCGGCCTCGTAGGCGTCGAGCGCGCTGCGCAGCGCCTCGGCATCGAGCCCGTAGCCCTGCGAGACGTGGCGAAAGAGATCGAGTCGCGCCAGATCGTCCATCTCGGCATAGCGCTGCAGCACCCGGCGGGCGAGCGCGAGGATGGCGGTCTCAGAGCTCGAGGCCATGAGATCGGCGATCAGCGCCTCGGTGCTGCGCGGGTCGCGGCGCAGGATCGGCCCGATCCGGGCGCGGCGCTCGAAAACGGTGGTCAGCAGATCGGCAAGCAGGGACATGGTCTGGGCCTCCCGGGCGGGCGTGGCAAACAGGGCAGAGTCGCGTCCTACCAAGCGTCGGGCCTCGGGGGCGCGAAATCAAGCCGCAGACCGCCGCACACCGCCCCGCGGGCGGGATTTGGCGCGCCGCTGGGCGGCCTTGCCAGCCGCGAGCGGTAACAGCCCTCGCCCGGCCCCGGGACGCGGTGCCTAGCCCATCGTTCCGGTCTCGACAAAGCGCTGATGCCAGGACAACGCCTCGCCCAGCAGTTGCGGCGCGTGCCCGCCGAAGGAGCCCGCCCGCGCCCGGACCGAATAGTCGCGCAGCGCGTCGCGATACTCGGGATGGGCGCAGCGCTCGATGATCAGCTCGGCGCGCTGCTTGGGCGCCAGCCCGCGCAGGTCCGCCAGCCCCTGCTCGGTGACCAGCACGTGAACATCCTGCGCGATGTGATCGACATGCGAGGCCATCGGGACAATGGCCGAGATCTTGCCGCCCTTCGCGGTCGAGGGCGTCATGAAGATCGAAACATAGGCGTTGCGGGCGAAGTCCCCCGAGCCGCCGATGCCGTTCTGGATCCTCGAACCCATGACATGGGTCGAGTTGACGTTGCCGTAGAGATCCGCCTCGATCAGCCCGTTCATCGCAATGCAGCCGAGCCGGCGCACCAGCTCGGGATGATTGGAGATCTCCTGCGGACGCAGGATCAGCTTGTCGCGGAACCGTGCCGCCTCGGCGTTGAAGCGCTCCGCAGCCTCCGGCGAGAGCGAGAAGGCGGTCGCCGAGGCCATGCGCAGCTTGCCCGCGTCCAGCAGGTCGAGCATGCCGTCCTGGATCACCTCGGTGTAGGCGGTCATGCCGTGATAGGGCGCTTCCATCAGGCCCGAGAGCACCGCGTTGGTGACGTTGCCGACGCCGGATTGCAGCGGCAGGAGGCTCTCGGGCAGCCGCCCCTTCGCCACCTCGTGGGCAAAGAACTCCAGCAGGTGCCCTGCGATGGCCTCGGCCACCGCGTCGGGCTTGGCGAAGGGCAGGTTGCGGTCGGGCGCGTCGGTCTCGACGATGGCGACCACCTTCTCGGGATCGACCATGAAATGCGGCTGGCCGATGCGGTCATCGGGCTTCACCAGCGGGATCGGCACCCGGTTGGGCGGCAGCGCTGTACTGTAGTAGATATCATGCATGCCGTTCAGCGCGTCGCTCTGCCAGCGGTTCAGCTCGAGGATCACCTTGTCGGCGCAATCGAGCCAGGTCTTGTTGTTGCCGATCGAGGAGGACGGGATCAGCGCGCCCTCGGCGGTGATGCCCGAGATCTCGACAACCGCCACGTCGAGCCGCCCCAAAAAGCCCTGCCACGCCATCGGCGCGACCTGGCTCAGGTGCATGTCGAAATAGTTCATTTCGCCCGCGTTGATCTTTTCGCGCGCGATGGGGTCGGAATTGTAGGGCAGCCGGAACTCGATGCCGTCGGCCTTGGCCAGCGCGCCGTCAAGCTCGGGCCCGGTCGAGGCGCCGGTCCACACCTTGACGCGGAACGGATCGCCCGCCGCATGGGCGGCCTCGATCCGCGCCGCCAGCGCGGTGGGCACCGACTTCGGGTAGCCCGAGCCGGTGAAGCCGCTCATGCCGACGGTCATGCCGTCATGGATCAGCCCCGCGGCGTCCTCGGCGCTCATCAGGCGGCTCTGGAAATCGGGATGGGCAATGCGGGCGTGTCGCGTCATGGGGGCTCCTCCACTGCGGGCCGCGCGGACCGGCCGCGCCCCGCTCAGACCGGGATAACTGCTGCACACCACTGTATGCAGCGCGCCGTCCCGCCGGAAAGATGGAGAACGCGCCCGCAGAACGGGCATTCCAAAAACGCATAGCTTACGCAAAATGATACGCGCTGAGCGCATAGCTTGGCAATCAGCGGTCCGGCCGCGTGACGTCACGTCGCGAGGCCTCGAGCCCCTCCTGATAGCCCTCCGCATCGCCGTAATCGGTGAATTGCGGGTAGCGGTGATGCGGCTGCGCGACCCGGGCGGCGTGCTTGATCGGGCACCAGAATGCCTCGGTGCGCGAGGCGATCTCGGTCACATAGGAGAGCAAGCCATTGCAATAGCCGCAATAGACGCAGTTCGCCTTCTGGATAACGTTGAGATAGGCGAGGTGATGGCGGTCGATGCGGATGTGATCGCGGCGCTTCACCCGCGGGATGCCGTAGGCGCGGAAGCAGATCGCCTGGTAGAGCGAGACGCAGAGATCGAGCAGCGCGAAGGGCACGATCAGGCTGTAGATCACCGGAGCGGTCAGGATGTGCCACGGGTTGGCGCGGGCGAGGAAAGTGCGCCAACGCATCCGCAGGGCGCGCTGCTGGCGCAGCCGCCCGGCCTCGAAGCGCACGCGGTTTTTCTCGAGCCGGTATTGGAACGCGTCCCGGCGGCGCCCGATCTCCTCTTCGAGTTCGCCATGCAGCGCGTCGATGCGCGCGAGGATCTGGTCGATGCGGCTGGTCATGCTGGCCTCCCCTGCCCGCGGCGCAGACATGCTAGGCCGGAGGAGCACGGCGCTCCTTGCGCTCGATCAACGCCGCGTCGCGCGATCGAGCCGCATTGGCGGGCGCGCGTCCGCCGCCTAAGCTCGGCGCGACGATTCCCGCGACGACCAGAAAGACACAAGCCATGACCGCTTCCCCCTGCCCGCCCCTCTCCGATGCCGATTGGCCCGAGGAGATCGCCGACCTGCGCGATGGCTTCGCCGGCGCGCTCAACGTCTACCGCACGATGGCGCATCATCCGGAGCTGTTGCGCGCCTGGGCACCGCTGCGCCAGCACATCGTGCGCGACACCGCGCTGGGGCTCGAGCGCTCGGAGGTGGTGATCCTGCGTGCCGGCTACCGGCTGGGCTCGCCCTATGAATGGGCGCACCACGTCTCGCGGGCCCGCCAGCTCGGCTTCAGCGATGCCCGCATCAAAGCCATCGGCGGCACGCCCGAGGGCGAGGACGGGCTCATCACCCGCGCCGTCGACGCCCTGATCGACGACAAGAAGCTGGCCCCCGAACAGGAACGCGAACTGGCCGAGGCGATCGGACGGCACGCGGTGATCGACCTGATCGCGACGGTCGGCTTCTATTCCGTGCTGGGTTACCTGCTGATGACCTATGACACGCCGATTGATGATCGCGTGGCGGCCGAAATGGCCGAGGCGCCGCTCGACCTGCCGCCGCGCTGAGGCCGGCTGCCCCTCTCAAATCGCGAAAACCGAGACCCGGCCGGGGCCGCGAGCGCAAACACGCTCCGGCCCGCGACTTTTTTGCGGCCTGCAGCCTGAACCCAAACATTGTTAACGTCCTGATAAATCTTAACAATATTCAAACCGTGTTTCAGATGCATGTTAGAACTCTGAAAATCCAACAAAAACTGAGACTTATCTACAGGTCTAGGCATTGAAATACGACCCTGCATTTCTATATCTTGGAGTGACGGCAAGACCATCAGGAGACGCCAAGCCCGAAGCGTCTCAGGACCCGAAACCCAAGTCTCTTCCAGCGGAAGATCCGCAGGCCCAAGGTTGAACCGCCGCTCGCCGGGCATCTTTGTTACGACGGAAAGGACCGCCGATGCTCAACGTCTTCCAACACCTTCGCGCTCAACTCATGGTGGAACACAAGGTCAATGCCGCTGCTCCTCAGGGCAAGGGGGCCTCGGATCTCGAAAAGCTGCAACAGAAGCTTGATGCAAAGAAACAGCCCGCCCCGGCCGACGAGCCAGAGGTGGCCTGATCCACACGGCGTCACCAGGATACGCCGGACCGGCCAAACGACCACCACTCACGGACCAATGCCGGATGCGGCGAGGTGCGGGCGGATAGAGTCTGACCCGCACCAAAGGCGCCTCCGCCGATGCGCTCGGTCAACTTGCGACCGGTCGATCGATCGGGAATCGCGCCCGCTCCGCGCTCAGTCCAGACGCGGACCGAACACCTGCCCGACCCGATAATAGGTGAAAGGCCAGCCCGAAATTCCCCCTATTGGTGTCCTCCCTGTCCGAAAGGTCACCTTCTCCTGTGAACGCCCCTTCTCCAAGCTCGTCGGAACATCCCGGCAAAGCCCCGAGAAGGACGTTTCACATGCCTCAGCCCGATACGGCAGCGATCGCGTTGCCCCCCGTCACCACGAGTGAGATCAGCCTCCTCGGGATCAAGGTGTCGGCGCTGAATCTTGCAACCGCCGTGAACCGCCTCACCCAGGCCATCGCCCGGGACGAACGGGGCTATGTCTGTGTCTGTGGCGCCCACGGCGTGGTCGACAGCCAGAGTGACGGCGCGCTTCGCGCCGCGATCAACCAGGCGCTCCTCGTGACGCCTGACGGCATGCCTCTTGTCTGGGAACTCCGCCGCAGGGGATTCCAAGGCGCCGGGCGCGTCTACGGGCCCGACCTGATGCTGGCGATGTTCGAGGAGCCGGGGCTGCGGCACTACCTCTACGGCGCGACCCCCGCCACGCTCGCGACGCTCGAGTCGAAGCTCGGGGCGAAGTTCGCGCAGGCAACGATCGTCGGCACGCACGCCCCGCCGTTTCGCGCGCTGAGCACCGAGGAGGAAGCCGAGGACCTGCGCCGTATCAACGCAGCGAACCCCGATATCGTCTGGGTCGGCCTTGGCGCTCCCAAGCAGGAGCTCTGGATGGCCCGCGTGCGCGACAGGCTCGAGGCGCCGCTGCTGATCGGCGTCGGCGCGGCCTTCGACTTCCACGCAGGCAACACCCGCCAGGCCCCGGGATGGATGCAGCGCGCCGGTCTCGAATGGCTGTTCAGGCTCGCCGTGGAGCCCAGGAGGCTCTGGCGTCGCTACGGTCGCATCGTGCCGAGCTATCTCTGGCTGCTCGCCCTCCAGAGAAGCGGCCTGCGGCGTTTTCCGGTGCCCAACCGGTCGGTGAATGGCTGAGCGGGAACGCTCGCAACAGGGCAAAAGGGCCATCTGGAGATTGGCAGGCTGTCGAGCAGGCGCTCGGCAGCGGTTCATTGCCGATCCACGCGCACGGCACGACCATCACCGGAAAGGCGTTTCAATCCGGTACCTTATCGTCCTATTCGGCGCCCTTCTGACGATCGTTTCGCTGGGCTGCACAATGCTGTCAGCGGCCCCGGACGCAGCGCCAGAAGCTCACTTAAATATATACGATAAAACGAGAATAAACGGAGACCTCCTAGCAGACGGCGGCGTGACGAAAACCGGCATCGGCAAATCGCCGCCAGCATGGGTCGCGCCCCCCCTTGCGCTCCATGTGCCGACAAAGATCAGGAGGATATTTGCTTTCAGTATCGTCGACCACTCCGACGATAGAAGACTGATTGGAGGCAAGAACCAAATGACGCTCTATTATGTTTCCCCAACGGGAAGCGACAACGCGGACGGGAGCTCCGCAACCCCCTTCCGGACGATCCAGCACGCACTCGATGCCGGATTGCGCCCGGGAGACGAGGTCGTGGTACGCGCGGGGACGTATCAGGAAGCTCTGAACGTGAACACCGGCGGTGATAGCAGCGCGAATGTCGTGCTGCGCGCGGAACAGCCGGGCAGCGTTTTGCTCGACCCACCGCAGAGCGCGTGGAACGGGATCAGCATCAACGCCAATTACGTCACTGTTTCGGGCTTCGAAATCGCCGATGCGCCAGGGGATGGCATCGAGGCGAACAGCGTGCATCACATCGAGGTGCTCGACAATACGATCCACGGCAGCGGCGAGTCGGGCATCCAGTTCAACTACTCGGAGTTCATTCTGGTCGAGGGGAACACGACCTATTCGAACGCGTCCGACGGCTGGTTCTCGGGAATCTCGATCTACGAGAACCGCAATGTCTCGGGCGACACCACGACACCCGGCTTCCGGACCATCGTGCGCGACAATGTCTCCTACGACAACGTGACCTATTCCGGCCAGCACACTGACGGCAACGGCATCATTATCGATGATTTCCAGAGCACGCAGGCCTCCGGCTACCCCAGCTACACCTTCCCCACCCTGGTCGAGAACAACCTCGTCTACCAGAACGGCGGCAAGGGCATCCAGGTGGTCTGGAGCGACAACGTCACGGTGCGCGGCAACACAGCCTGGCACAACAACCAGGACCTGCTGAACACCGGCACCTGGCGTGGCGAGATCAGCAACTCGCAGTCGAGCGACAACACCTTCGTCAACAACATCGCCGTGGCCGACCCGTCGATCAACTCCGACAACACCGCGATCGACAGCACGTCTTACGGTGGCTACGTCAACGAAAATGTCATCTGGGCCAACAACCTCACCTTCAACGGAATCGCGGGCGCCGCGTCGGTGCGCACCGATGGCAACAACGCGGCCCCCTCGGCCGCGAACGGCAACATGCTCGGAGTGGATCCGCGCTTCGTGGATGCGCCGGGAGACTTCCGCCTCGCCAGCGATTCCCCCGCGATCGACGCGGGAACCGATGACTATGGCCTGTCGCCGACCGACCTGTTCGGCAACCTCCGGGAACGAGGGATCGTCGATCTCGGCGCCTACGAGAGCGGCGCCTCGGACACGACGCCGCCGCCGACACCCGAGCCCGAACCTGAGCCCGAGCCGGAGCCCGAACCTGAGAACAGCGCCCCAGCGGCAACGGACGACAGCGGCTTCTCCACCTCCGAGGATGAGAGCGTGTCGATCCGGGTGGCCGATATTCTCGCGAATGACCGTGACGCAGACGGCGATGCGCTGACGCTGGCCTCGGTCGGCGGCGCGCAGAACGGGACCGTATCGCGGCCGACGGCGGACACCATCCTGTTCACGCCGGCGAGTGGTTTCTCCGGCACCGGCCAGTTCCGCTACACCGTTTCCGACGGTCAGGGCGGCACCGACACCGCCACCGTCTCGGTGACGGTCGAGGCCGCCGAAGCACCGGCCACGGAGACCCCGGTCGAGCCCGAGACCCCGAGCCGGCCGTCGCGTCCGGCGGACGATGGCGATCTGTTCCAGATCTGGGATGACAGCGCCGTACCAGAGATCCAGAACGACCCCGACACCTGGGCGGTGACGCTCGGGCTGCGCTTCTCGGCCGACGAAGATGCATCGCTTCAGGCGCTGCGCATCCATGTCGCGCCGGGCAATACCGGGCCGCAGACCATCAATCTGTGGTCTGCAAGCGGCGAGTCGATCGCGCGGGCCGATGCCGTCGTCACCGAGGCGGGCTGGCAGACGATCTCGTTCGACAAGCCGGTCGCGCTGTCCGCAGGCGAGAGCTACACCGTTTCCTACAACGCGCCCTCGGGGGGATACTCGGTCAGCGAGGATCACTTCGAGACCGCCCAGGATTTCGGGCCGATCAGCGTCGAGGCCGATGCCGGCGTCTACGCCTATGGCACCGGCCAGAGCACCTTCCCCGACCAGAGCTACAAGAGCTCGAACTACTGGGTGGATCTCGTCCTCGAGACCGAAGAGGCATCGGCGGAGCCCCCCGCCGAACCCGGCTCGGAGCCGCAGGACGTGATCGGCGAGGCGGGCGTGGTCTCCAGCGCTCAGGACGGGCCGGATCAGTGGCACCGCGTCACCTTCACCGAGGCGCTCGACGATCCCACGGTGGTGATGGGCGGCGGCACGGCCAACGATCCCGAGCCCTACAGCATCCGGGTGCGCAACGTCAGCGACACCGGTTTCGAGTACCAGATCGACGAGTGGGACTATCTCGACGGCACCCACGCCGCCGAGACCCTCAACTGGCTGGCGGTCGAAAGCGGGACGCACACGCTTGCCGATGGGCGCACGATCTCGGCGGGCGACGCCATGATCGGCGACAGCTACGAGCGCATCGCCTTTGACACGGGCGCCTTCGGCGAGGCCCCAGTGGTGTTCGGCCAGGCGATTGGCGAGACCAACGCCATCGCCATCACCGATCGGCTGCGCAGCATCGACGAAAGCGGGTTCAGAGCGCGGTTCTTCTCGCAGGAAGACAAGCCGGCCAAGATCGAGGCCCAGTCCTTCGACTGGATCGCCATCGAGGCAGGCGGCAGCCCCTCGTCCGGCTCGGTCGCAGCGGTCTCAACCGCCGCCCTCTCGTCGCGCCCGACCGAGATCGCTTTCGATGGCGAATTCGGCTCTGACGAGTTCGTCTTCCTCGCGGAGATGCAGACCACCAACGGCAGCAACACGGCGACGCTGCAAACCATGGATCTTGAGCCCGACAGGGCCTTCCTCTGCATCACAGAGGAGCAGTCGCGAGACATGGAGACCGCGCATGCGAAGGAGATCGCGGGCTATGCCGGCTTCGAGATCGGCCTGATCGAAAGCACCGCCTCCGCAGACGAAAGCCTGCTCTGAGCAGGACCGGTTCTGGCGGCCACGGCTGCCAGAACCGACCCCGGCCCTGCCCGGGCCGCCCAAAGTCGCTCCATTTGCGCGAATGGCAAGCTTGGCACCGCCTGATTATTCCATTGGATGAACGCCCACCTCCGTTCGGACGATTTCCTGCATCCCCTTCCGCGGACACTCTTTTCACACAAGCTTCGAGCTGAATCGAGGTCCGACAGGAAACGGGGTGACTCAGGAATGGCCATAGAAAATTGCACTATAGCGACCGATGTGCGCATCTTTCAGCCGACACTCGTCAACCTCTACGGGTGCGAGATCGGCGCGGAGAGCCGCATCGGCGCCTTCGTCGAGATCCAGGCCGGCTGCGTCGTGGGCGCGCGCTGCAAGATCTCCTCGCACAGCTTCATCTGCGAGGGCGTCACCCTCGAAGACGAGGTCTTCATCGGCCACGGCGTCATGTTCACCAATGACCGCTACCCGGCAAGCACCAACCCCGACGGCACGCTGAAGGGCGGCGACGACTGGCAGTGCGAAGCGGTGGTGGTCGAGCACGGTGCCTCGATCGGCTCCAACGCAACGATCCTGCCCGGGCTGCGCATCGGCCGCCACGCGCTGATCGGCGCCGGGGCGGTGGTGACACGCGATGTTCCCGACTACGCCATCGTCAGCGGCGTACCGGCCTCGGTGGTCGGCGACACCCGCAGCGCCCCCGCGGCCGAGACTCACGGGCTTCTTGCCGCGGGGGCACGGACATGATCGGCGTCGGTATCATCGGTTACGGCTACTGGGGCCCCAACCTTGCCCGCGCGGCCGCCGAGAGCGGCGTCGCCAGCGTTCAGGTCATCGCCGACCCCTCCCCGCAGGCCCGTCAGCGCGCCGCACTGCGCCACCCTGCCGCCAAGCTGGTCTCGGATGTCGACCAAATGCTCAGCGACAAGACCGTCGACGCGGTACTGATCGCGACTCCGGTGCACACCCATTTCGCCCTCGCGATGGCGGCGCTGAAGGCGGGCAAGCACGTGCTCGTCGAAAAGCCGATGACCGAGACCGTCGCCCAGGCGCACGAACTCGTGGAAGAGGCCGCGCGGCGCAATCTCACGCTGATGGTCGACCACACCTTCGTCTACACGCCCGCGATCCGGCAGGTCTCGGAGCTCGTGCAGCAGGGCGAGCTCGGCGATCTCTACTACTACGACTCCACCCGCGTGAACCTCGGCCTGTTTCAGCGCGACGTGAACGTGATCTGGGATCTCGCGGTGCATGATTTCGCGATCATGGATCACCTGTTCGGACAGGCGCCGGTGGCGATCTCCGCCTGTGCCGCGAGCTTCGTCGCGGGCAGCCCCGAGAACATGGCCCACCTGACGATCCATTACGATGGCGGCATGATGGCCAATCTCAACGTGAACTGGCTGGCCCCGGTTAAGATCCGTCAGACCCTGATCGGCGGCAGCCGCAAGATGGTGGTCTACGACGACATGCAGACCAGCGAGAAGATCAAGATCTACGACCGCGGCGCCACCAGCAACGACAAGCCCTACGAGCACCTCGTGTCCTACCGGATCGGCGACATGTACGCTCCCGCGCTGTCCTCCAAGGAGGCGTTGCAGACCGAATTGCAGGAATTCGCCCGCGCCATCGAAAGCGGGACCGCCCCGCTCACCGACGGGCTCGGCGGGCTTCGCGTCGTCGAGATGCTGGCCGCCGCCTCCCGCTCCTGCCGCCTGCGCGGCCACCCCGTTGATCTCGTCACCCTGAAGGAAGCCTCATGATCCCCTTTCTCGATCTCAAGCGGCAATACGCAGCCATCGGCGAGGATGTCGAAGCGGCGGTGCTGTCGGCGCTGCGCAGCAGCCACTATGTTCTCGGCGCGCATGTGGAGCGCTTCGAGGAGGACTTCGCGCGCTATTGCGGCACCCGTCACGCGGTCGCCGTCAACAGCGGCACCTCCGCGCTGCATCTCGCCCTGCTCGCCGCCGGCGTCGGCATGGGCGACGAGGTGATCACCGTGCCGACAACCTTCGTGGCGACGGTCGCGGCGATCCTCTACTGCGGCGCGAAACCGGTCTTCGTCGATGTCAGCCCCGACACCATGACCATGGACCCGATCAAATGCGCCGCCGCGATCACGCCGCGCACCAAGGCCATCCTGCCGGTGCACTTCCACGGCCGGCTCGCGGACATGACCACCCTGCGGCACATCGCCGAGACCAACCGCGTCACCCTCATCGAGGATGCCGCGCAGGCCCACGGGGCGACCCGCGACGGCGTCCGCGCCGGTGCCTTCGGCACCGCCGGCTGCTTCAGCTTCTACCCCGGCAAGAACCTCGGCGCCGCGGGCGAAGGCGGCGCGGTCACCACCAACGACTCCGACTTCGCCGCCAAGCTCCGCGCGCTGCGCGACTGGGGCCAGTTCGAGCGCTCGGTGCATGTCATGCAGGGCTACAACTATCGCATGGAAGCGATCCAGGGCGCGGTTTTGGGGGTGAAGCTCAAGCATCTCGACGACTGGAACGGCGGGCGCCGCCGCGTCGCAAAGGCCTATGACGCGCTGCTGTCGGAGGACGTCGCGCGGCCCGCACCGTCCGAGGATGGCGATCACGTCTACCACGTCTACGCCATCAAGGCCGACAAGCGGAACAAGCTGCGCAAGCAGCTCGAGGCCGAGGGCATCGCGACCAATATCCACTACCCGCGCCCGGTCCATTTCCAGCCGGCCTACGCCAACCTGTCCAAGGGCCCGGGCAGTTTCCCGATCGCCGAGGCCTATGCCAACCTCACGTTGTCGCTGCCGATCTTCCCCGAACTCACCGAGGGCGAAGTCGAGCAGGTCGCGGAGACGGTGAACCGGCTCAGCGCCCCCAAGGTCAAGTCCAAGAAGGAGGCGGCAGCATGACCGCGCAAAACAGCCTTAGCGGCGCTCGCGTTCTCGTCACCGGCGGCAGCGGCTTCATCGGATCGCACATTGTCGACCTGCTCCTGGAGGAGGACGTCGAGGAGGTTCTGGTCGTCGACAACATGGTCCGCGGCCGCCCCGAGAACCTCGCCGGGGCCCTGCCCTCCGGGCGCGTGCGCCTGATCAACGGCGACATCCGCGACCGCGCGCTGATGCGCTCACTCGTCGACGAGAGCGACGTGGTCTTTCACCAGGCGGCGCTCAGGATCACCCATTGCGCCAGCGAGCCCGACGAGGCGATGTCGGTCATGGTGCAGGCCACCTATGACCTGCTTCAGGATTGCGTGCAGCGCAACGTCTCGAAGGTGGTGATGGCCTCCTCCGCGTCGATCTACGGCAACGCCACGCATTTCCCGACCCCGGAATCCGACCCGCCCTACGGCAACCGCACCCTCTACGGCGCGGCCAAGAGCATGGGCGAGGGTCTGCTGCGGTCGTTCAATGACATGTACGGGCTCGACTATGTGGCGCTGCGCTACTTCAACGTCTTCGGCGCGCGCATGGACCTGCACGGCAAATACACCGAGGTCATGGTGCGCTGGATGGAGCGCCTCGCGGACGGTCAGCCGCCGATCGTGTTCGGCGACGGGCAGCAGACGCTCGATTTGATCGACGTGCGCGACGTAGCACGGGCCAACATCCTTGCCTCCAAGAGCACGGCCAGCGACCGCGTCTACAACATCGGCTCGCAAACCGAGACCACCCTGCTCGATCTCGCGCGGCTGATCTCTGAGGGGATGGGACGGCCCGACCTGATCCCGACCCACGCCCCCGAGCGCAAGGTCAACCCGGTGCCGCGGCGCCTGGCCGACTGTTCCGCCGCATCGCGCGATCTTGGCTTCGTCGCACAGATTCCGCCGCGCGAGGGCCTGGCCCACCTGATCGAGTGGTGGCGCAGCGAACGCGCCCTGCAAGCCCCGGAGGTCGCGGCGCAATGATCCCGATCGCGAAACCGCTCCTCGGCGACGAGGAGGCCCAGGCGGCAAGTGCGGCCGTGCTCAGCGGATGGGTCTCCCAAGGGCCGCAGGTGGCGGCCTTCGAGAAAGAGTTCGCCAGCTATACCGGCGCCCGCCATGCCTGCGCGGTGTCGAACTGCACCACGGCCCTGCACCTGGCGTTGCAGGGTCTCGGCGTCGGCCCCGGCCACGAGGTCATCACCGTCAGCCATTCGTTCATCGCCGGCGCCAACGCGATCCGGCAATGCGGTGCCACGCCGGTCTTCGTCGACATCGAGGCCGACGGCTACAACATCGATCCCGCCGCCGTGGCCGAGGCAATCGGGCCGCGCACCCGCGCGATCCTCGTGGTGCACCAGATGGGCATGCCCTGTGATCTGGCCACCATCGTGCCGCTGGCGAAAAGCTATGGCCTGTCCATCGTCGAGGACGCGGCCTGCGCCATCGGATCGGAGATCGTCCACACCGATCGATGGACCCGTGTCGGCGCGCCGATCGGCGATGTCGTCTGCTTTTCCTTCCACCCCCGGAAGGTGATCACCACCGGCGAGGGCGGCATGCTGACCACCAATCAGCCCGAGCTCGACGCAAAATTCCGGCTCTGGCGCCAGCACGGCATGTCGGTCTCCGACACCGCGCGGCACGGCAGCCCGAAGGTCATCTTCGAAGCCTACCCGGTGCGCGGCTACAACTATCGGATGACCGACATCCAGGCCGCCGTGGGCCGCAAGCAGCTCGAGCGGCTGCCGGGGATCATCCGGGCGCGGCGCAGGCTCGCCGCCTGCTATGCCCACGCGCTCGCCCGGGTCGACGGTGTCACGGCACCGGTCGAGCCGGCATGGGCGCGGTCGAACTGGCAAAGCTACCCGGTGCGGCTCGACACCCACATTGACCAGCGGCAGGTGATGCAGGGCATGCTCGATCGCGGCATCGCCACGCGGCGCGGGATCATGAACATGCACCAGGAAGCCGCCCAGGCCGACCTGCCCCTCGCCTTCCCCCTGCCGCATTCAGAAATGGCGCGGGACCACACCATGCTGCTGCCGCTCTACGCCCAGATGAGCGAAGAGGATCTGAACCGCGTGGTTGAGGCGCTTGCCGAGTGCATCGCCGAGAGTGTCGGCGCCTGCCACCGGACCGCGGCCCAGTAGAAGACGGCTCCCGGGCATTACCGCTTCGCGCCGATTGCCCGGGCCGGATTTCCCGCCACAATAGCGCCTTCGGGAACATCTTTTACGACCACGGATCCGAGTCCGACCATTGCCCCATTTCCAATATTTATTCCGTCTCTAATGACACTTCCGCTGGCAATGTAACACCCGGACCCAATCTGAACACCACCAGAAACAACCACCCCAGAGCCGATCATAGAGTACGCCCCGATTCGGACATCATGATGGATGATGGACCGCGGCAGGATCTGAACATGATCTTCGATATGCGCATTCGATGTGACGAGCACTCCATCAAAAAAAATCACCCCTCTTCCAGTTTCACATAGGCGTGAAACCGCCGAGTTTGGATGCCTGAAAGTGGCATAGCGCGACGCGTCCATCCCGAGACGTTCGACGATTGCTGCGCGCTGCCTGAAGCTCTTCGGCGACCCGATCATCATCAAAAATCGCGTATCATTGTGATAATCTTTGGCCGCATTGAGGCGGCGAACTGGCACACCAAGGGGACCCCAAGTATCATTTGGATACTTATCATCCAGGATGGCGGGCACTTCGAAGCGAGCTGAAAGCGCCTCGAATATCTCGACGCAGTTGCCACTCAGCCCGATCGGCACGACAGCATTTTTCATCACATTTCAATCTCAGAACTAACAAGAACCGTTAACAAAACTTCTGTACAGGCGGGCATCCGCCATCTTAACATATTGGTAGAGGAGCTGTGTGCCGGGAGAACCGGCGCGCACAGGGGAGACCATTCTACCAGGTCAACGACAGCTTGATGACGCGCCCCGGCGCAAATTGAGCGAGCTCCTCACGAAGTCCGAATAATCTACTTTTGCATTGTAACATACTACGTGAATTTGTTTAGCCAGTATTTAGGAGGAGTAATTGTGAACGACAGGGAATTCAATACAAGCCAAAACAGAGCCGGTCAATTAAATGGTGTTACCCCATTCAATAAAGATTTCTCTCGGGACCGATCAAGCCCGAACCTGATATCAATAATTTCAGACCGCTCATTCGAGACGGACGTGCTAAGTACCATGCTGGAACATATTTTTCCGGGCGCGCGCATTCGGCACTTCCAATCTGCGTCTCTGTGGGAAAGCACCAGCTCCGACAACTCTAGCCGCGAGATCGTTCTTTACAACCTCGGTGACCTCGCGATCTCGGATCCGGATGTGAAGTCCGCGCTTCAGGACTTCATCTCCAAGGCGGATTGCCGCCAGGTGATCGTACTCTCGCGCAGCGATGACAGCCTGGCTGTTCTCGACGCCATCGACTGCGGTGCATCGAGCTATATTTCGCCGACCACCGGAGTGAAGGAACTGGTCGAGGCAATCCGTGCGCCCTCCTCGAACAGTGTCGTGATTCCACGCAGCAGCATGGCGATCCTGCGCGAGCAACTCTCGCATCGGACCGAGAAGCCGCGCGGGCTGGAGCAGTATTTCACCGAGCGACAACTGGCCGTCGCCCGCGCCCTGCAGCGCGGCGATGCCAACAAGACCATCGCATATGAACTCAATCTCGCGGAGAGCACCGTCAAGGTGCACATCCGCAACATCATGCGAAAGCTGAAGGCGACCAACCGGACCCAGGCCGCCTTCCGCCTCAACGAGCTGGCCAATGGCAGCACCGAGATCGAGGTGCTGCCGGACGACGAGGCCGGCGATCTCTACTGACGTGCCGCCAGCCGGCTCCCCGCGATCCGGCTGCCGAGCACGGCCATGACCTCGGCGCGCAGCGGGTGCGCCGTCGCGATCAGCGCGATGGCCCACCCTGCCAGCGCCCCGAGCGAGGCAAGCGCGAAGAGCGAAACCGACATTTCGCCCGGGTTGAAGACCACGAGGGCGGCCGGCAGCGCCGCGGCTCCGAGAGACGCCGCGGCGCTTTTCGCCACCGTCGCACCGAGATCGCGCCACCGGAACCCGACATGGCGGCGCACCAGCACCAGCATCGGCAACACGTTCGCCGCGTTGGCCGGGAACAGCGCCCAGGCGACCGCGGCGAGCCCGTGCGGCGCGGCGATCAGCACCGCGGCCGCCGAGACCGGCAGCGAGGCGAGGCTGACCAGCGCCATGTCGCGCACCCGGCCGAGCGCAACGAGTACCGAGAAGGCAAGGTAGATCGGCGCCAGCAGCATCGCCGCGATCGCGACGATCCGCACCAGCGGGATCACCTCGAGCCATTGCGGCCCCAGCAGCAGGCGCACGATGGGATCGGCCAGCAGCGCGAGGCACAGCAGTGCCGGCCATTGAATCGCGGTGATCAGCGACATTCCCAGCAGGTACGGCGCCGAGATCGGCGCCCCGAGCCGCACCTGCGCCGAAAGCGCCGGCAGCACCACCGGCGGCACTGCGCTCAACAGCACCTTCTCGGGCAGCTGCGTCAGCGACACCGCGCGCGACAGCAGCCCGACCGCGCCGAAGCCAAGCACCCGGCCGAGGATCAGGCGCGGCATGGCATCGAAGAGCATGCCCACGACCGTCACCACCGTGGTCCAGGTGCCGAAGGGCAGGATCTGGCGCCAGTGCCGCAAGCACGGCCGGAAGATCCACCACTCTGGCCGGCAGAGCAGCGCACCGACGCTTAATGCGACCGCCCCCATCACCGCCCCCCAGGCAAAGCTGTAGGCCCCGAATCCGGCGGCGGCGAGCCCGATCGTCGTGGCGGAATTGAGCGCCGCGGCAGAGATCCCGATCCGCGCCACAGAGGTGAAATCCATGTCCCGCTTCATCAGAGCCAGCAGCGGATTGCTGATCGGCGCCAGCAGGAAGGCCAGCGCTGCGATGCGGAGCAGCGCCGCGAGATCCGGCATTTCGTAGACCGCCGCCGCAAGCCCGGCCATGAGCACGACTGCGAGCCCAAGCGCGAGCGACAGCACCGAGATCAGCGTGGTCGCGGAACGGGTCAGCTCCGGCGTCAGCTCGCGCTCCTGGATGAGAAACGAGGCGACGCCGAAATCCCGGAATGCCTCGATCAGGATGACGAGGCTCGAGGCCACCATGAACAGGCCGACCTCGGCCGGCGTCAGCAGGCGCGAGACGATGGCCATGGTGGCGATCGCGAGCACCAGCCCCACGGACTTGTCTGCGAAGGAAAGGAAAAACGACCGTCGGACCATTTGTCAGCCTGTGAAAGAACGCATGTACAAGATCTCAGGAGCGTCGCGCACGTCCCAGCCTGGGGGCGACATCGCCTTGCCCGCCGCCCGGCCGGGCGCGGCTCTCGGCGGCCGTGGCATCGCGCGAGGCCACGCGAAAGCGTCGTTCGCGCAGGTACCAGAAGGCGCTGCGCGCCGCGTCCCCCGCCTGCGCGAGCCGCGACGGGTGCGTCTCGGTGGCTCGCCGGCACAGCGCCGCGAAGCCGTCGGCGAGCGCCTCGAGCCCGTGATGCGCGACCACGTAGTTTCGTCCGAACCGCCCGAGTTCGCGCCGCAGCGGGCCGTTGCCGGCCAGCGCCCCGATCTCCTCGGCAAGCGATATCGTGCCGCCACTTCCGAACATGCCGGTGCGCTCGAACCGGGCCGCGGTCTCCGGCCCGAAGGTTAGCGCGAAGCCCTGCTCGCCAAGCACCACCACCGGCTTGGCAAAGGCGAGCCCCCGCAGCGCCGAGCCCCCCATCCCGAGCACCACGTCGGCGGCCGCATAGGCCGGGCGAGGATCGTCCATCGCGCCGGTGAACACGATCGCCTCGCGCCCGAGATGCCGGTTGGCCTCGTCCGCCAGCGCTTCGAGCCGGCCCCGCGCCTGCCCGTCCCCCACGATCGCCAGCTTCAGCGGCAGTGCCGCGCCATGCTCGCGCACCGCTGCGATCGCACGGACAAGCGGTTCGGCCTTCATGACCTCCGCAAGCCTCGACACGGAGACCAGCAGCAGCTCGCTGCGCCGCATCGAGAGGCCCTGGCGGAATGCCTTGCCGTCGACCACCCCCGGCGCGTTGGTCACGGTATCGATCGGCGGCAGGAGAAGGTGGGTCTCGCGCCAGCCCGCCCGCACCGCCTGTTCCTTCAGCCCCGCGAAACCGAAGGTGGTCGGCACCAGGCGGGGCATGCACCGCGTCAGCTCCATCATCATGTCGGTGATGATCAGCGGCGTCCGCTGCGGCAGGTGCGCCCCGAGATAGGCTTCGAGCCCCTGCCACCAGTCCCAGGCGTGGATCAGGTCCGGCTGCTGTTCCCGCGCCAACGCCCGCAACGCCCGGATGCGCTCCGGCGAAGGGTGGAAACGCGCATCCGGTGCCGGCACGTAGCGCAGGCCGCGGGCCCTGAGATGCGCCAACGCCGGCCCTTCGGTGGCATGGACGGTGACGTCGAACCCGTGCGCGTATTGCAGTTGCGCTGCCAGCTCGATGGCGTTGAGTTGGGTGCCACCGAGCTCGAGACGATGCGCCAGGACAAGCAGTCTCATACCTGGCGACGTTCCTCTTTCTGCGCACGCAGGGCCAACCCCGCGATCGGGACCGGCGCTTCCGTCGCAACGCCGTTGATGAGGCCCCGCTGATCCTGCGGGCCGCGGCCCGAGAGCAGGTCATCGAAATAGGCGATGGTCCTCTGAAGGCCCTCGCGCAGGGCGATCTTCGGCTCCCAGTTTAGCGTCTCCCGGGCTCGCGAGATGTCGGGCTTGCGCTGGGTCGGGTCGTCTCCGGGCAGCGGGCGGAAGGCCAGCTTGGTGCTCGATCCAGTGAGCTCGATCACCGTCTCGGCCAGTTCGCGGATGGTGAACTCGCCGGGGTTGCCGAGGTTGACCGGCTCCGGCTCGGGCTGATCCGAGGCCATGAGCGCCCGGAAGCCGGCGATCAGGTCGTCGACATAGCAGAACGAGCGGGTCTGCGATCCGTCGCCGTAAAGGGTCAGCGCCTCGCCCCTGAGGGCCTGCACGATGAAGTTCGACACCACGCGACCGTCGTTCTCGCTCATCCGCGGACCGTAAGTGTTGAAGATCCGGGCCATGCGGAAATCGACCCCGTACTGGCGGTGGTAATCGAAGAACAGAGTCTCGGCGCAGCGCTTGCCCTCGTCGTAGCACGAGCGCGGGCCGATGGTGTTCACGTTGCCCCAGTAGCCCTCGGGCTGCGGGTGCACCTTGGGATCGCCATAGATCTCGCTCGTCGAGGCCTGAAAGATCCGCGACTTGGTGCGCCGCGCCAGTCCCAGCAGGTTGATCGCCCCCATGACGCTGGTCTTGACGGTCTTCACCGGGTCCGACTGGTAGTGCACCGGTGAGGCTGGGCAGGCGAGGTTCCAGATTTCGTCGACCTCGACGTAGAGCGGCACCGTCACGTCGTGCCGCATCACCTCCATGCGGGGGTGCCCCGTCAGGTGCTCAATGTTGCGGCGCGAGCCGGTCTGGAAGTTGTCGACGCAGAGCACCTCGTGCCCTTCCGCGAGCAGGCTCTCGCACAGGAAGGACCCCAGGAAGCCCGACCCGCCGCTTACGAGAATTCGCTTGGTTGTGTTCACGTGCATATTCATAGCTTTCGTCTCCAATAGGTCTTGCAGGCAAATCAGCCGGGGAAATGTCGTTCAGTAGGCCCCGCGCCGGTCGAGAACCGCCCAGAAGGTGCCGAGGAAGATTGCGAGGTCGCCCCAGAACGAGCGTCCGTCGATGTAGAATTCGTCGAGCTCCTGCTGCCCCTCGAGATCGGAGGTGCTGCGTTCGGAGATCTGCCAGAGCCCGGTCAGCCCCGGCACCACGCTGGCGCGCCGGTGTCGGAAATCCGATGGCATGGCGGCAAGGTGATAGGCCGGGAAAGGTCGCGGCCCGACGAGGCTCATGTCGCCGCGCAGGATGTTGAGCAGCTGCGGCAGTTCGTCGAGGCTGCTGACCCGCAGGAAGGTCCCGATCCCGGGCAGCACCCGCGGGTCGTCCTGCAGCTTGAAATGGCTCTCCCACTCGGCACGGGCCTCGGGGTCGCGCTCCAGCAGCTCCGCGAGCATGCGGTCGGCATCGAGATACATGGTGCGCAGCTTCAGCACGCCGATGGGCTTGCCGTCCTGGCCTTCACGCTGCTGCACGTAGAAGGCCGGCCCGGGATCGACCATCCTGATCGCGGCGGCCGCGAACAGCACCACCGGCGCGGTCAGCACCACCAGCGGAAGCGTCAGGGCGAGATCGAAGCCACGCTTGACCGAGGCCCGAAGCGGCGTGTGCCGTGGCGGCACCAGCCGCAGCCCGATATGGTCGCCGTGATCCGAGGGATGGACCCCCGAGAGGCGCAGGCGCGGCAGGTCCGACACGAGGATGACCTCGGCGTGGGCCTCGCGCATGGCCGCCAGCTTGGCGCCGTCGGGCAAGGTGTCACCCGCCCAGAGCTGCACGCGGCAGGGCTTTCCCTCCGCCACCGGCCTCAGGCCCAGATCGGGATGCGCGCCGAGATACCGGCCGAGGGCCGCGGCCTTCGCCGGATTTCCGCAGAGCCCGACCGGAAGCCCCCAGGCGCCCCGGACGATGAGACGCCGGCGCACCCAGAAGCCTGCCACGGCCTGGCAGGCCAGCACCCCCGCAAGCCCGAGCCAGAGCGCCACGAGCGTGGCGGCATCGACCGCCATGAGGGTGAGCGCCGCCATCGAGCCGATCGCACCGCTCCCGGCAAAGGCCAGCCCGCGCTTCCGCAGCCGCGCTGCCGGATGCAGGCCGAACCCCGGGTAGAGCGATTGCGCCGCCTTGAGGCCGATGAGGATGCCCCCCGCGAAAAGCAGCAGGCGCGGCAGCATCGGGTCGGCGCCGGCAGCGCTCTGGGCGAGATGGGCCAGCGTCACGACAAGCGCCAGGGCGGCGCCATCCGAGCCGAGAAGCGTCAGCCCGGCAAGCACGCGGGTCCGCTCGCCCGTCTCGTCCGGATGCGTGCGGCCCATCACGCGCTCGAGATCGACATCGAGGTCGTCCGAGGAAATTGCCTTGTTCATTGGTCGGCCCGCAGCCCGCGTGTCACGGGTCCCCGGCGTTGGGTCAAAGAAAAGGCTCTCATCCTGTCACTCCCTGTATGCCCTGAATGTCCACCCCAGGGAGAGTGACGCCCCAGCCACCTTCACGTGTAGTTGACAGAATGGCCACGTGACCTGACCAAAGGGACATCGCGTGCCGGCTTGGCCGGCTTCGCGATCGACGGCAGCTGGCCTCTGGCGCGAATCCTCCCCGTTCGTCGGCCTGCAAGTCGCGGTGAAGGCTGTGGTGTCGCTGAATCGGCCGGCCTGCGCCGCCGGAGGGCCGCGTCAGACCGCGGCGTGGGCGAGCCGGACGTGGCGCGGCAGCGGCTGGACCAGCTCGGCATGCCGCATGGAAATGGTCAGCGCCGCGGTCGAGAACAGCACCCAAAGGATGTCGTTCTGCATAAGGATCGTACTTTCGGAGAGGTTCATCACCAGGGCGCCGACCACCGCCGCGACGCACCAGGCCCAGCCCTCGTCCGGCGCGACCGAGCACAGGTGAACGCCCCGCGCGATCGCCAACCACGCGACCACGGCGAAGAGCGCCAGCCCGACGACGCCGATCCCGAGCAGAAGATCCAGATACCCCTCGTGGGCATGCGGGGCCTGCCACCCTTCGGCCTCCCAGATCCGCCATGCCGCGGGCGAGGCTTCCGACCAGAAGGCGCCGTAGCCGTGACCGAGCACCGGGCGCCGTTCGATCTCGGGCACGACCAGTTCCCACAGCGGCACGCGGCCGGTGAGCGTTGCATCCTTGCCGAGGAACTCGAGTAGGGGAATCAGCCCGATGATCAACGCCGAGAGCGCGGCGATGGAGGCCAGCAGGATCACCATCTTCGCAAACAGCCGCGCCGCGCCGCGCTTGCGCGCCAGCGTCCGAACGGTGGCGACGGTGACGAAGGCGGTCACCACGGAAAGCAGCCCGGTGGCCGATCCCGACGCCAGTGTCGCCGCCAGGCCGGTCACGATCAGCACCCGGCCACCGACCCGCATCCGCCGAGAGGCATCCGATTGCGCCACGATGCCGATCAGGACGCAGAAGCTCGCGATCCAGCCCAGCACGTTCTTGTGGATGAAGACGCCGCGCAGCTCGCTCTCACCCGGGAGGAAGGCCTTGCCCGGCATGGCGCCCGCAGCCAGCAGGCTCAGCCCCGTCGCAACCCCGAGAACCGTTCCGATCAACTGGATCTGCTGCCGGGGCGTGAAACGGGTTGCGAGAAGATAGGCCAGCGCCATCGAGAGCAGCAGGCCGATGGCCCGCCGCATGGTCACCGACTGGCTGATCGACCAGAAGGTCGACGCGAAGGTCAGCGCGACCAGCGCCAGCATCGGCAGGTTGCGGGTCAGCGCGCGGATGAAGGCCACCGGGCGCAGCGCGAGAAGTCCGAGGATCACCGCATAGGCCAAGAGGTTAAGCAAGCGTAGTCGCCCGCGCTCGGACGGATCGAGCATGCCGTCGGCGCCGCTGACCATGAGCGGAAAGATCGCTCCTGAAAACACGAAGAGCGCGGCCCCTGCCCCGATCCACTCGAGACGGCGCAAGCTGCGCCCGATACCCGATCTGCGTGTCTTCACCTGATCCTTGCCCTCGTCGACCGGGCCCGGTCGGGGCCCTCGCGAAGATGAAACGCGCGACGGCCCCGACCGGGAAGACCGCCGATCGGCCCGGACCTGCCCCAAATGACGCTGCCGGCCTCGCCCTTTGGTCAACACGTGGCGGATCGCCGGCCCCGAATGGCCAAATGGATGAGTTCCTTCGCGGCCCCCTGATACGCGATCCTTCCTTCATTCAAACTCGCCTGCAATTGCGCGGGCAGCTCTCTTGCCGAGCGGAAAATCATGATCAAAGTCATTTCAGATGTCGCCGCTTCCGTCGGACGCAATGCCGCCCGCGGACCGTTGCCCCCCGTTTCGACCACGCCTTGCCGGGCGGCGCCTGCCGCGTGCCCCGCGCAGGCACGGCTGCCGGGCCTCACGCATCTTGGGACAGGGGCGGCATCATGAGCGGCATCCCGGAGATCAGCGTCATCATCAACAACTACAATTACGGCCAGTACCTGCCCGACGCGATCAACTCGGCCCTCGAACAGCAGGACGTCAACGCCGAGGTCATCGTCGTCGACGACGGCTCGACCGACAGCTCGCATTGCGTGATCTCGGCGCTCGGCGCACGCATCCGGCCGCATTTCCAGGCCAATGGCGGGCAGGCCAGCGCCATCAATGCCGGCGTCGCCCTCGCGCAGGCGCCGATCATGGCGTTTCTCGATGCCGATGACTGGTTCCTTCCGGGCAAGCTGCGCGCCGTGCTCGACGCCTTCGCCGCCAATCCCGAGGCCGGGCTGGTGTACCATCGCCTGCAGCCGACGCGCCCCGATGGTTCCCACGCCTTCGCCCCGATCCCGCGCACCCTCTGCCGTGGCGATCTCGCGCCGCGATTGGCGCAGAGCGGCGGGCGCTGGCCCTTCCCGATGACCTCCTCCCTCGCGGTCCGGAGGTCGTGCTGGGACGAGGCCGGCAACATACCGAAGCATT
Source organism: Salipiger bermudensis (assembly GCF_019801965.1). GTDB lineage: Bacteria > Pseudomonadota > Alphaproteobacteria > Rhodobacterales > Rhodobacteraceae > Salipiger > Salipiger bermudensis_A. The sequence goes on along the minus strand of NZ_JAHVIA010000004.1, from coordinate 105,834 downwards.
TCGCGATCTCCGCCGATGCCTGGCTCACCGGCGTGCTGCCGTTCCTGACGCCGGTCGTGGCGCTGCCGCAGCCGCTCGCCTGCTACCGGATCCACGACAACGCCTGGTACCGCGCGAAGGATGATCAGGCGATGCTCAGCAAGCGCATGTCGCACTGGGAGATCACGGCCCAGGTCACCAACGAGGTGCTGGCCGCCCGCGGCCGCGACATCCGGGTGAGCATCGAGGACAATTTCGCCTATCAGGTCGCGGCCGCCCGGCTCGGCCAGATCGGTGCGCCGGGACTGATGTCGCTGGCCTTCAGGGGGCTCGCGGATACCGGAGAGCCCAACCTGCTGCGCCGGGTCAAGCACACAATGGGTGCGCTGGCCGACGTCATGCAGGACAGCAGCGCGAGCTCCGCCGGGACTCGGACGCAGTGAGGGTCGTTCTGCTCAACTCCGAACCGGTGGATTACACCATTGCCTATGCCAATGGGCTCGCTCCCCATGCCGAGACCACCGCGATCCTGCCCCGGGCACGCTACGCGGCGCTGCGCGAGTGGATCGACCCGCGCGTCAGGCTCGAGCTGGTCGACTGGCCGCGCAACCGCAGCCTTCGCAACCCGGCGTTCCTGTTCTGGCTGAGCCGGCGGCTGAAGGCGCTCGATCCCGACGTGCTGCACCTGCTGAGCAACACCTCGCCATGGTTGAACCTCGCCCTGCCCTTCTGGCGCGGGCGCCCGGTCGTAACCACAGTGCACGACGTCACCATCCACCCCGGCGATCGCGATACCGCGCGGCTTCCCGGCTGGGCCTCGCGGCTGGTGGCGCGCCAGTCCGATCAGCTGATCGTCCACGGCCAGACGCTGAGATCCGCCGCCTGCGACACCTTTGCAAAGCCCGCGAGTGCGGTGCATGTACTGCAGCATCCGGCGATCTGCCGCTACGCCGAGTTGGCGCAGCGCGAAGGCATGGCCGAGAAGCCCGATCCGAAAGGTTTCAACATCCTGCTGTTTGGCCGGATCTTCGCCTACAAGGGGCTCGAGACGCTGATCCGCGCCGAGGCCCGATTGGGCCCGCGCCTGCCGGGGCTGCGGATCACCATCGCCGGGCGCGGCGACGATCCCTGGAGTTTGCGCGCGCTGATGGGCGCGCCCGAGCGCTACGATATCCGCTCGGGCTTCATCGACGATCCCGAGGTCGCGCGCCTGTTCAGCGAGGCCGACGTAGTGGTTCTGCCCTACGACGAGGCCTCCCAGAGCGGCGTGCTGCACGTGGCAGCCAGTTTCGGCAAGCCTGTCGTGGTGACCGATGTCGGAGAGCTTCGCGCCACCGTCGAGCCGAACGGGATCGGCCTCGTGGTGCCTCCGCGCGCCCCGGCAGAGCTGGCGCAGGCGCTTCTTCATCTGGCGACGCATCCCGAGGATCATGCGCGGCTGGCGCGCAATGCACTGGACTGGTCGCGCGGTGCCAACGCGCCGCGCACCATCGGAGCAGCGGCGGTCGCGCTCTACGCCGAATTGGTCGATGCCGCCGCGCCCTACGCCGAAAGGATAAGCGTGCAGACCGACGGCGCGCATTGTCCCGAGCGCAGGCTCGATCCGAAATGAGTTTGGCGGAGGCAGGCGGAAACAGGGGTCCGTCGCGCGGTTCGCCCAAGACCCGAGGACGACAGATGGAAGGCCGAGAGAGATCCCGCACCTGCGCCAAGCCGCTCGTGCGTCACCACATCGCCGGGGGAACGGAAAGCGGAGGCGGCATCGGGCGGCTGATCGGCTACGTGCTGGATGCCAAAGGCACCGGCACCGACAGCGATTTCGAGCACAAGGTCGTCGACACGCGTGGTACCTCGTGGCGCAGCCCGCGCGCGCCTCTGCGGTTCCTCGCCGCCTTCGGGCTGATCGCGGGAGACGCGTTCTGCGGTCGGATCGTGCTGCAGCAGTTCCATATCGCGGGTCGCGGCAGCACCGTGCGCAAGCTTCTGCTCTCACGCTGGGCGCGGCTGCTCAGGGCACCCTACGTGCTGCATTTGCACGATTACGCCTATGAGGAGGATTTCGAGCGTCGGCCACCATGGCAGCAGAAGATGATCCGCGCGATGTTCCAGCAGGCCGAGCAGATCTTCGTTCTCGGCCAGCGCGACCTCGGCACCGTGTGGCGCAGCCTCGAGGTGCCGACCGCCAGCATCACCATCCTGCGCAACTGCGTCCCCGACCCGGGCCCCCGCATCGCCAGGGTGCACCCTCAGACCAACATCCTGTTCCTCGGTCGGCTGGGCCCCCGCAAGGGCGTCCCGGAGCTGATCGAGGCGCTTTCGGGTCCCGGCCTGCGCCACGCCAGCTGGTGCGCCACGCTGGCCGGCGACGGCATGGTCACGCAGTATCGCGACGAGCTGGCGCAGCTCGGCCTCTCGGATCATGTCCACCTGCCGGGCTGGGTCTCGACAGAGGCCGCCAGTGAGCTGCGCTCGAAAGCGGACATCCTCGTGCTGCCCTCGCATGCGGAGGGCTTCGCGATGGCGGTGCTCGAAGGGCTCGCCGCGGGGCTCGCGGTGATCACCACAAGGGTCGGCGCGCATGGCGAAGTCCTGATCGATGGAGAGAACTGTCTCCTCGTCCCGCCCGGCGATGCCGAGGCCCTTGCCTGCGCGCTCAAACGCCTCATCGACGACGACGCGCTGCGCGAGCGGCTCGCCGAGGCCGGCCGCAAGCTCTACCTTTCGCGCTTCGGCATGGCGGATTACGTGACCGCCCTCGAGGCCAGCCTCGGCGAACTGGTCAACGACGCCGCGACCGAGGCCCGGTCGACATGAACACCACGCACCGGCGACACGGCGGCTCCGCGCTCCGCTTCGATCCGCCACCGAGCGAAGAGGCCTCGGTCGACGGCGCGGCATGGTCATCGCTGGCCCGCGTGCTGCGCCGCCGCGCCCTGCTGATCTCCGGCGTAACCATGCTCCTCATCCTCATGGCCCTGCCGCTCATCATGAGCACCACCAAGACCTACTACGCCCAGACCAGGATCCTCGTCTCCCCGGCCCCGGCCCTGACGCTGACCGCGGGGCTCGACGGGCGCGAGGTCGGGATCGAGATGCAGGACGAGATCGAGCGCCTGCTGTCGAAGGACGTGACCAGCCAGGTCATCGCCCGCTTCGACCTCGCAAGCCTTCCCGAGTTCAATGAAGAGTTGAAGGAGCCCACTGAGCTGGACCTGCTGCTCGAAGACCTGCGCACCACGCTGCGCGCCGCCTTTCTCGGCAGCGACGAAACCGAGGATGCGACCGCCAGCGAGGAATTCGTGAAGGACAACGTCGCCATGGCCTTCGACAAGGCACTGACGGTCTCGCGGCAGGGTATTCTCGATGTCATCACCGTGGGCTTCTCGGCCGCCGATCCCGAGCTCGCGGCGGCGGTGCCGCCGGCCCTGGTCGAGACCTACCTGGCCCTGCGCGAAGCGCGCTGGCAGCGCGAGGTCGGCGATGCCGCCGACTGGCTGGACACCCGGATCTCCGTCGACCGCGACCGCGTCTCACAGATGCGGAGCCGCATCGAAGAGACCCTCGACGCGGAGGACAAGGCCAAGGGCGCAGACGGAGAGCTTCCCGAGCTGCGCCTCTCGACGCTCGCGGCCCGGCACACCGACCTGCGGCAGGCACGCGAGGAAATCGCGACCATCCGGCTCTCGATCGAGGCGGCGCTCGCGGATCCCAACATGACCGCCCTCTCCGAGCCCGAGCACCTGGCGTCGCTGCGCTCAGAGTGGATCACCGAACAACGCGACCTCAACCGGATGATGCTGACCTTCGGCAAGAACAGCGAAGCGCTGCGCCGGAAGGAGCAGGAGATCTCGGCGCTTGGCGAAGAGCTGGCCGCCGGTCTCATGGCCTATGACCGCTCGGTGGCGCTGCAGGACACCGCGCTGGAGGCGCGCGAGACCGAGCTGGCCCGCGACCTGGCCGAGACCCGCAACCTGCTCGCCGCCCGCCATTTGCAGGAAGACCGCATCGACCGGCAGCTCGACGATCTGCGGGAATCGGAGAGATCGCTGGCCACGCTCGAGTACAAGCGCCAGCTCATCCTGGCGCAGGCGCGCCTGACACCGGTTTCCCTCGAGGTCCTGTCCCCCGCCCGCATCCCCCACAACCCGACCGGCCCGCGGCGCAAGCTGCTGCTGATCGGCGCCGCGTTCGCCGGGCTTCTGCTTGGCCTGACGCTGGCGGCGCTGCTCGAGCTTCGCGACAACAGCACGCGCAGCCACGAACAGCTTGCGCATCTGCCCTCCCTCGTCCCGGTGGGCCTGTGGCCGCGGGTCCGGTCGGCGACGAGATGGAAGGCCTGGGACCGGGCCAAGCCCGACATCTTCAACGCCCCTGCTTCCGAGAACGTGCGCGAGGCGCTGCTCATGCTCAGGAGCGCGAATGGCGGCCGTATGCCGGGTGTCCTGACCGTGAGTGCGCCGCGAGCCCGGGACATGACGGTCCCGGTGGCCGAATGGATCGCCCGCGAACTGGACGCGCAAGGCGAGACGGTGCTGCTCGTGAATGCCCGTGGCCGGACGAAGCCCGCGGCAGCCGAGCGCACGGCATCCCGCGACGACAGCGCACCCGGGTCTCCGCTGCGCCGGCTGCAGCTTCGCGACCTTCTCGACCGGGCCAATGGCGACATCGAGCTGACACTGACCGCGCTGGCGGAGCAATGCGCCGCGGACAAGGCGGTCGCGATCATCGACGCACCGCCGCTGCTGGCCGCCGGCACGCTGGAGATCGCGCGGTATGGCGGCGACATCCTCCTCGTCTTGCGCTGGGGCCAAACCCCCCGGACGGTGGTCGAGCTTTGCGCGGGTCTGCTGGCGAAGATCAGCGTGCACCAGGCCTTCTCGCTGATCGTCGATGCCCAGCCGCGCCGTCACCGGCTCTACGGCTTCACCGACCGGCTCTCGATGTCCGAAAGCGCCGGCTAGGCGGGCCCGCCGCCCTATGCCCCCATGCCTTCCTCCGTCCCGTTCCGAGCTGCGCCCGCGCGTCTTCGAGGCCGTGCTTCTCTTGCCGGGCAGATGTTCCGGCACGGCGCGTGCTGTCGGTGCGGAGCAAGCCTTCCCGGGGCCGCACCGGATGGCAAAAGGGCGTACCGCCGCCGCCCGCTGCGCCGAAAGGACTAGCGGCGCTGCCCCCAAGGAGAGTTGTCCGGCACAGCAACGACGCCGCAAGATCGTGACTGTCGGCGTCGGACGCACAGGGAGTTCGCGCAGACTTCACCGGGGAAATGCAGGGGTCGTGGTGACCCTCAGGGACAACGCCGCCCGGCCTGTCCGCCAATTTCGGCGACGCAGGCGGCTGGCTGCTGGGCACCACAAGGAGAAGAGGACGAGACCGATGATGCCCGATGACGCGCACGCCAGCCGAGCGCCTGCGACCGTGAGTGCAGGATCCGGCGCGGCGGAAAAGAGGCTGCCAACAACCGTTTTCTCCGGCTTCCTCGGGGCCGGAAAGACGACATTGATCAACCGGATCCTCAACAATCGCGGCGGCATGCGGGTCGCCGTGATCGTCAACGACATGTCGGAGGTGAACATCGATGCCGAGCTGATCCGTTCGGGCGGCGCCGGGCTGAGCGCCACCGAGGAGACGCTCGTCGAGCTGACCAACGGGTGTATCTGCTGCACCCTGAGGGATGACCTGCTGGTCGAGGTGCGAGGCCTGGCCGAGGCCGGCAGGTTCGACTACCTGCTGATCGAGTCCACCGGCATCTCGGAGCCGCTGCCGGTGGCCGCGACCTTCGAATACTGCGACGAGAGCCACGCCAGCCTCGCCGACATCACCCGCCTCGATGCGATGGTGACGGTGGTCGACGCCGCGAACCTCCTGGCCAATTTCGAAAGCCGCGACTTCCTGCGCGACCGCACCGAGGCGCGCGACGACGAGGACGAGCGCACGCTGGTGGAGCTTCTGGTCGACCAGATCGAGTTTGCCGACATCATCGTTCTCAACAAGGTGCGCACGGCCGGGCCCGAGCGCACCGCGAAGGCATGCCAGGTCATCCGGGCGCTCAATCCCGACGCCCGCCTGATCGAGACGGAGTTCGGGGAGGTCGATCCCTCCGAGCTGCTCGGAACGGGCTTGTTCAGCCCCGGCCACGCCCGCAGCCATCCGATGTGGTTCAAGGAGCTCAACGGCTTTGCCGACCACGTCCCGGAGACCGAGGAATACGGCCTGACGTCCTTCGTCTACCGCGCTCGCGAGCCGTTCGATGCCGCCCGCATCCAGCACATCTTCGGCGGCGGCGCGCCCTGCCTCTTCAATGGCGTGCTGCGCGCCAAGGGCCATTACTGGGCCGCGCAGATGCCCGCGAAGGTGATGGAGATCAGCCTATCGGGCTGCCTCAGCACGATCCGCACCTCCGGCCGCTGGTGGGCCTCGGTGCCGCGGCCGGCCTGGCCGGTGGAGCCCGAGGCGCGGGCGCGCATCGCGGCGCACTGGCAGGCGCCCTATGGCGACCGTCGACAGGAGATCGTGTTCATCGGCACGGGCGAGATGAACCGGGCCGCGATCGTGGCGGCGCTCGACGCCTGCCGCGTGCGCCCGCGCCCGCCCTCGCGACCGGCCTTTCCGTTGCGTCGCCAGGGACAGGGGCGGGCAGAGCAGCGTCCGAGCGCCTGAAACCGGCTTGGATCAGGCACCGCGGAATTTTTTAGAAGTCTTTTTTCAGGGGCATAGCCGAAGATGAACCAGATCGTAGAGGAAAACGCCCGCACCGACGGGCGCATGCCGCAATCCTATTGGGATGTGGAGCATTCGACCGTGATCGAAGGCTACACGACCGACTTCAGCGTCAACGCCGGCAACGATGTGGATTTCAAGATCAACATCAGCGACGACCCCGGCAGCGACTACATGGTCGAGGTCTTCCGGCTCGGCTATTACGGCGGCGATGGCGCCCGCATGGTGGCCTCGTGGACCAACACGAACGGCACGGTGCAGCCCGATGCCATGTTCGACGCCACCACCGGCACCGCCGATGCCGGCAACTGGAGCGTCACCGACACCTGGGAGATTCCAGAGGACGCGGTCGCCGGGGTCTACCTGGCTCGGGTCCAGCGGCTCGACGAGTCCGGCAACCCGATCGAGGGCGCGGTCAACCAGATCCCCTTCGTGGTGCGCGAGGACGACCGCGCGGCCGACATCGTGCTGCAGACCTCCGACACCACCTGGCACGCCTATAACGGCTGGATCGGCAACAATGGCGAGATCGGCGCCAACTTCTACGGCGACTCGAGCGGCACCATCGACCATCCCGACATCGATAGCGCCGGCGACTTCGCGCAGGATCGCGCCTACGCGGTCAGCTACAACCGCCCCTTCATCACCCGCGGCATCAACGGCGAACAGGGCGGCCCGGCCGCCGGGGCACAGGATTACCTCTTCGGCGCCGAGTACGCGGCGATCTACTGGCTCGAGATGAACGGCTACGATGTCAGCTACATGGGCGGCGTCGACACCGACAGGCTCGGGGCCGACTACCTCAAGAAGTACGAGTCCTTCCTCTCGGTCGGGCATGACGAGTACTGGTCGGGCGAGCAGCGCTACAATGTCGAGGAAGCCCGCGACGACGGCGTCAACCTGCTGTTCTGGAGCGGCAATGAAGTCTACTGGAAGACCCGCTGGGAGACCAGTTTCGTCGATGGCCAGGAGTACCGCACGCTGGTCTGCTACAAGGAGACCTGGGCGGTGCAGGACCCCGCCGCCGGCCCCGACGATTATTACGATCTCGACCCGACCGACATCTGGACCGGCACCTGGCGCGACGACCGCTTCATCGGCAACCCCCTGGCCGGCAGCGAAGAGGATCGGCCGACGCTCTCGGGCCAGCCGGATCTGTGCAACTGCGCCGAGAACTCGCTCACCGGCCAGCTCTTCGGACCGGACGCCACCGGCGAGTTCGGCGGCGCGCTCGACGTGCCCGCCGACTACTCGGTGCTGCGGGTCTGGCGCGACACCGACATCGCCAACGGCGGCGCGCTCGACATCGCGCCCGGCATCCTCGGCTACGAATGGAACACCTCGCCCGAGGATGATTACCGGCCCTCCGGCCTGATCAAGCTCTCGGACACAACGATCCCGTGGAGCAGCATCCTCGTCGATCAGGGCAACACCGTGCAGCCGGGCGTGGCGACGCACAACCTGTCGCTCTACCGGGCCGACAGCGGCGCACTCGTCTTCGGGGCCGGCACCGTGTTCTGGACCTGGGCCCTGACCAACAACCACGACAACGAGCCGTACACCGCGAACATCGAGAACCTCGCGATCCAGCAGTTCACCGTGAACATGTTTGCCGACATGGGCATCCAGCCCGCCGTCGCGGATGCGTTCCTCGCCTCTCAGGGGCTGGTGCGGGCCAGCGCGTCGAACGATTTCGTCGCCGCCGTCGCCACCATCGACGACCTCCCGGAGACGGTGGCCGCCGGGCAGCCGGTGCTGCTCACCGGAACCGCGACCGACGATGACGGCGATCCGCTGACCGATGACGGCGTGGTGGCCGTGGTCGAGCTGTCCTTCGATGGCGGCACCACCTGGCGCGTGGCCTCCGGCACCACCAACTGGTCCTACAGCTGGGCGCCCAGCGCCGTGCAAAGCTACGAGATCCTCGTCCGGGCGATCGATGACAGCCTCAACATGCCGGTGACCTCGACCCTCAACAGCGAACTGGTCGAGACGACAACCCCCGAGGCGGTGACGCTGTTCAACCCGTGGACGGTGTTTGACGGGGTCATGTATGACGCCGGCGGCGCCTTGCAGATCGGCACGAAGTTCACCACCTCCTCCGCCGGTCTGGTCACCGAGCTGCACTATTACCGCGCGGCGACCGATTCCGACGACACCGATGTGCGGACCGGGCGGCTCTGGACCTCCGATGGCGTGCTGCTCGGCACCGTCACCTTCACCTCCGGGATCAACGAGAGCGGCTGGCAGACCGCCGCGCTCGACAGCCCCGCCCAGCTGCTCGCGGGGCAGACCTACATCGTCTCCTACGAGACCGCCGACAACTACGTTGGCACGGTGGGCCAGTTCGGCGACTCCTATGCCGATCCCTTCGACCTGATGAGCGTCTCGGCGACGAGCGGCGGGGTCTTCGCCACCGGGAGCGGAGACATTCTGCCGACGCAGAGCTACCAGAGCACCGGCTACTGGGTCGATGTCACCTTCGAGCCCGGCGAGATCCAGAACGACGCGCCGGTCTTCAGCTCGCCCACCGAGTTCAGCGTCACCGAGAACAGCCCCCTCGCCGCAACCGCGGAGGCGAGCGACATCGATGGCGACCCGGTCTTCTACTCGATCGCGGGCGGGGCGGATGCCTCCCTGTTCAGCATCGATGGCACAACCGGAAAGATCAGCTTCATCAAGCCGCCAGATTTCGAGGCGCCGGACGACAGCGACGGAGACAATGTCTATAGCTTCCTGCTCGGTGCCCTGGATCAGATCAACACCGCCACGACCCAGTCGGTGACGGTGACGGTGACCGACGATCCGAACGAGACCGACTTCCTCGCATCGACGCTCTTTGCCAGCGGCGCGGCGCCCGTGAGCGAAATCGTCTCCGACCCGACCGATTACGAGCTCGGCACCCGCTTCACCACAGCCCAGCCGGGAGAGATCACCAGCCTGCGCTACTGGCGCGGCGCGGCAGACGCCGATGACATCGACACCCGCGTGCTCAATCTTTGGGATAACACCGGCGCGCTGATCGCCTCGACCTCGGTCACCTCGGCCGCCGGGCAGAGCGGCTGGCAGGTCGGCGTGCTCGACACGCCGGTCCAGGTCGCCGCCGGGCAGGAATATACCGTCTCCTACGGCACCACGCAGAATTACGTGGTCGACCAGAACTTCTTCGCCTCGGCCTATACCGGGCCATCGGGCATTCTCGGCAGCCCGGCCAGCGCAGGGGTCTACGCGGCCGGCGGCACCGGCGCGTTCCCGACCCAGAGCTACGCCAACTCGAACTACTGGGTGGATGTCGGCTTCTGGTCGGAACCGATCGCAAACGACGCCCCCAGCTTCACCATGGGCGGCAGCAGTTTCGCCCTGCCCGAGAACCAGACCTACGTGACCACGGTCACCGCGGTCGACCCCGAGGGCGACGAGCTGGTCTTCGCCATTTCCGGGGGCGACGACGCCGCGCTCTTCAGCCTGAACGGCAGCAACGCGCTGGTCTTCAACAGCGCCCCGGACTTCGAGGCCCCGGCCGATCTCGACGGCGACAACAGCTACGAGCTGATCCTGTCGGCCTCGGATGGCGACAACCCGGCCACCGAGCTGGCGGTCACCGTGACCGTGGACGACGTGGCCCCCGAGACCGGCGCAGGGGTCTCCACCCTCTTCACCGCCGGCGACGCCCCGGCGCTCACCGTCACCAACGACCCCACCGATTACGAGCTCGGGGTGAAGTTCACCTCGGACACCGGCGGCCAGGTCACCGGGCTGCGCTACTGGCGCGGCACCGAGGATGCGGGCGATACCGACACAAGGACGCTCAATCTCTGGGATGCCAGCGGCACGCTTCTGGCAAGCGCGTCCGTCACCTCCACACCCGGCCATGACGGCTGGCAGGTGGCGGCGCTCGACACCCCGGTCGAGATCCTCGCCGACACCACCTACATCGCCTCCTACGGCACGACGCAGAACTACGTCGCGAGCAGCCAGTTCTTCGCCACCGACTGGGTCGGCGCCGACGGCGAGCTCAGCGCCGTGGCGGCCGCCGATCCCAATGGCAACGGCGTCTTCAACTCGGGCGGCACCGGGCTGTTCCCGTCGCAGAGCTACAACGCCACCAACTACTGGGTCGATGCCTTCGTGGAAACCGGCGATGCGCTGTTCTGAGCGTGCATCTTGCTCGGCCCGGGGGGCGCCCCGGCGCTGCGCCGGGGCCGGCTTCGATCATCCCCGAGACCTGCCCTGCCCGCCAGGCAGCCCGCTGCCGCTGGCCTTCAGTTTCATGTGCCCCGCCGCGGCCGATTGCGGCGCATTTCATTTCCCGGAGGAGAGGATTTCATGACGAAACGCGCATTGATCACCGGCATCACCGGTCAGGACGGATCCTACCTTGCCGAGTTCCTGCTGGCCAAGGGCTACGAGGTTCACGGCATCAAGCGCCGGGCCTCGCAGTTCAACACCCAGCGGGTCGACCACCTTTACGAGGATCCGCACGAGGACTCGCGCTTCCGGCTGCACTACGGCGACCTCGCCGACAGCTCGAACCTGACCCGCATCCTCGCCGAGACCCGCCCCGACGAGGTCTACAACCTCGCCGCCCAGAGCCATGTGGGCGTCAGCTTCGAGGCACCGGAATACACCGCCGACATCGACGCGCTCGGCACGCTGCGCCTGCTTGAAGCGATCCGCTTCCTCGGGCTGCACGAGACGACGCGGTTCTACCAGGCCTCGACCTCCGAGCTCTACGGCCTGGTCCAGGAAAGCCCCCAGCGCGAAACCACGCCCTTCTACCCGCGTTCGCCCTACGCGGTGGCCAAGCTCTACGCCTACTGGATCACGGTGAACTATCGCGAGGCCTACGGGCTCTACGCCTGCAACGGCATCCTGTTCAATCACGAGTCCCCCCGCCGGGGCGAGACCTTCGTGACCCGCAAGATCACCCGCGGCATGGCCAACATCGCCATGGGGCTCGAGGAGTGTCTTTACCTCGGCAATCTCGACGCCAAGCGCGACTGGGGCCACGCCCGCGACTACGTCGAGATGCAGTGGCTGATGCTGCAGCAGGACAGGCCCGAAGACTTCGTCATCGCCACCGGCGAGCAGCACTCGGTGCGAGATTTCGTGACCTGGTCGGCGGCCGAGCTGGGCATTGAGCTGACCTTCGAGGGGGCCGGCCCGACCGAGATCGCGCGCGTGGTGTCAGTGACCGGCGCCGCGGCGCCCGCCGTCACGGTCGGCGACGTGGTGCTGCGCGTCGACCCGCGCTACTTCCGCCCCGCCGAGGTCGAAACCCTGCTCGGCGATCCGAGCCGCGCGCATCAGCGCCTCGGCTGGCGGCCCCGCACGAGCGCGCGCCAGCTCTGCGCCGAGATGATCGAAGCAGATCATGCCGCGGCTGGCCGGGAGGCCACGCTCCGCGAGATCGGGCCCTCGCTGGCGCTGTCGCGCAACGCGGGTGCGGGCCTCGCCGGGAAAGGGATCGGACGATGACGCGGCTCTTCGTTGCCGGTCATCGCGGCATGGTCGGACGGGCCATCGTGCGGGCCCTCATGTCGCAGCGGCGCGAGGGTCCGGAGGTCGAGCTCATCACCCGCAGCCATGACGAGCTCGATCTGCGCGACCAGATCGCGGTGAACGATTTCTTCCGGAGCGAGAAGCCCGACATGGTGATCCTTGCCGCGGCCAAGGTCGGCGGCATCCTCGCCAACGACACCCGCCCGGCCGAATTCATCTACGACAACCTGATGATCGCGGCGAACGTGATCCATGCCGCGCACATGACCGATGTCGGGCGCCTGCTGCAATGCGGCTCGTCGTGCATCTATCCCCGGATCGCGCCGCAGCCGATCCCCGAGTCGGCGCTGCTCACCGGCACACTCGAGCGTACCAACGAGCCCTACGCCATCGCCAAGATCGCCGCGATCAAGATCTGCGAGAGCTACAACCGGCAATATGGCCGCGACTACCGCTCGGTGATGCCCTGCAATCTCTACGGCCCCGGCGACAATTTCCATCCCGAGAACTCGCACGTCATCCCCGCCCTCATGCGCCGTTTCCACGAGGCGGCGATCTCGGGGGCTTCGGAGGTGACGATCTGGGGCACCGGCACACCGCGCCGCGAATTCCTGCATGTCGACGACCTCGCCGTCGCGGCGCTGCACGTGCTCGACCTGCCGCCGACCATCCACAAGCTCAACACGCGCCCGACCCTGTCGCACATCAATATCGGCAGCGGCGAAGATGTCTCGATCCGCGAGCTGGCTGGCATGATCGCCCGCGTCACCGGCTTCAAGGGCCGGATCCTGACCGACCCGAGCAAGCCGGACGGCACGCCGCGCAAGCTGCTCGACACGTCGGTTCTGGCGGCGATGGGCTGGCGGCCACGGATCGATCTGGAGACGGGGCTGGCCGCGACCTATGACTGGTTCGTCGGCCAGACCAGCCAGATGGAAACCTGAGCGCAAACGGCCAGGCGGCCCCCGCCAAGGCTCCGCTTGCAGCCATGCGCAAACGCGGCGGAGACGCTCGCGACACGCGCCAGTCTTGGCTAGGAATCAGGACACCGAGACGCCGCCGGATGCGGCGTGGTGCGGGCGGCGGGACTCGAACCCGCACGGGCTAGGCCCTAGCGATTTTAAGTCGCTTGTGTCTACCATTCCACCACGCCCGCACGACGCGCCCTGAAGCGTCTACCGCTCGGAGCGACGAGTGACAACGATCTTCCCGCCAGTGATCGCCCGATTTGGCGGCACCGTGCCTGGTCTTCCCATACCGGCAGCAGCGGCTTTCTTTTTTCCCGATTGCGCCTCTCAGGCGCTCGCCCCCGGCGGGCGCGCCAGACCGTCTTCCTTGACCGCCTGCATGGCGACATAGGTCGAGGTGGTCGAGACATGCGGCAGGGTCGAGATCTTCTCCGCCAGCACCCGGCGATAGCTGCGCATGTCGGCTGTGCGCACCTTCAGCAGGTAATCAAAATTTCCCGCGATCAGGTGCACCTGCTCGATCTCGGGGATCGCCGCCACGGCGGCGTTGAACGCCTCGAGCGACGACTCGCGCGTGTCGAGCATCCGCACCTCGACAAAGGCCACGTGGTCGAGCCGCAGCCGGATCGGGTCGAGGATCGCCCGGTAGCCACGGATCACTCCCAGCTCCTCGAGCCGCCGCAGCCGCGCCTGGGTGGGGCTTTTCGACAGCCCGATGCGGCGGGCGAGCTCGGTGATCGAGATTCGCCCCTCGGCTGCTAAGGTGGTCAGAATCGCGCGGTCGAACCGGTCGTATTCTTCGTAGTCGTCTTGCATTGCGTTTCCCGGAATTTTCGGTCGTTTTGATGCGCGCAAAACTGCTCTTAAGGCAAATGGACTTCTCACGCCACTGTATGGTGGAAAAAATCACCGGAGACGCTGAATGCCCAAGGACATTGCCCCCGATCTGCGCCATCTGATCGACCAGAACACCTATGCCGACGAGGCCGAGACCGTGGCGAAGCTGCGCCGGCAGGCGGCGCTCTCGCCCGCCGACCGCGCCGAGATCGGCGACCGCGCCGCAGGGCTCGTGACCGAGATCCGCGCCAGCACCAAGCCCGGCATGATGGAGGTCTTCCTCGCCGAGTATGGCCTCTCGACCGACGAGGGCATCGCGCTGATGTGCCTCGCCGAGGCGCTGCTGCGCGTCCCCGATGCCGAGACCATCGACGCGCTGATCGAGGACAAGATCGCGCCGTCCGACTGGGGCCGCCACATGGGCCGCTCGACCTCGCCGCTGGTCAACGCCTCGACATGGGCGCTGATGCTCACCGGCAAGGTGCTCGACCCGACCCAGCGCCCCGGCCCCGCCGGCCACCTGCGCAATGCCGTCAAGCGCCTCGGCGAGCCGGTGATCCGCACCGCCGTGGGCCGCGCCATGAAGGAGATGGGCGCGCAATTCGTGCTGGGCGAAACCATCGAGAAGGCAATGAAGCGCGGCAGCGCCATGGAGGCCAAGGGCTACACATACAGCTACGACATGCTCGGCGAGGCCGCCCGCACCGAGGATGACGCGCTGCGCTATCTCGAGGCCTATTCCAAGGCCATCGCAGCCATCGCCAAGGCCGCGAAGGCGAAAGACATCCGCGACAATCCCGGCATCTCGGTCAAGCTCTCGGCGCTGTTCGCGCGCTACGAGGAAGGCCAGTTCGACGCGGTGATGGAGGTGCTGGTGCCGCGCCTGCTGCGGCTCTGCGAAGAGGCCAAGGCAGCCGGCATCGGTCTCAACATCGACGCCGAGGAGGCCGACCGCCTGTCGCTCTCGCTCGACCTGATTGGCCGCGCCTTCGCCTCGCCCACGCTGGCCGGCTGGGACGGGTTCGGCGTCGTGGTGCAGGCCTACGGGCTGCGCGCCGCCGAGACCATCGACTGGCTCTACGCGCTGGCCGAGGCGCATGACCGCCGCATCATGGTGCGGCTGGTCAAGGGCGCCTACTGGGATACCGAGATCAAGCGCGCGCAGGTCATGGGGCTAGAGGGCTTCCCAGTGTTCACCGCCAAGACCAACACCGACATCTCCTACATCGCCAATGCCCGCAAGCTCTTGGGCATGGCCGACCGCATCTACCCGCAATTCGCGACCCACAATGCCCACACCGTCGCTGCCGTGCTGCACATGGCCAATGACAAGAGCGCCTTCGAGTTCCAGCGCCTGCACGGCATGGGCGAGACGCTGCATGGGCTGGTCAAGGCGGATGCCGGCACCCGCTGCCGCATCTACGCCCCCGTGGGCGCCCATCGCGACCTGCTGGCCTATCTCGTGCGCCGCCTGCTCGAGAACGGGGCGAACTCGTCCTTCGTCAACCAGATCGTCGACGAGGAGGTGCCGCCGGCGGTCGTCGCCGCCGACCCGTTCGAGGCGCATGACACGCGCCCCCTCGCCCGCGGCCCCGAGCTCTTCTACCCCGAGCGCGAGAACTCCAAGGGCTTTGACCTGACCCACCGCCCGACGCTGGCAGAGATCGACGCCGCCCGCGCGCCGTTCCGCTCCGCGCCGTGGCAGGCCGGGCCGATCACCGCCGTCGAGGCGCCTCTGGGCGCGACCGACACCGTCCCGAACCCGGCCGATCCGTCCGATCACGTGGGCGAGATCAGCTGGGCCAGCCCCGAGACCGTCGCCGCCGCCGCCGAGGCCGCGCAGCCGTGGCAGGCCAGCCCCTCCGACCGGGCCGCCGCCCTGCTCAAGGCCGCCGATCTCTACGAGGCGCATTACGGCGAGATCTTCGCCCTGCTGCACCGCGAAGCCGGCAAGACCCAGCTCGACGCGGTGGCCGAGCTGCGCGAGGCGGTCGACTTCCTGCGCTACTACGCCGAGCGCGCCGAGGGAGCGCCTGCGCGCGGCGTCTTTGCCTGCATCTCGCCGTGGAACTTCCCGCTGGCGATCTTCACCGGCCAGATCGCCGCGGCGCTGGCCACCGGCAACGCGGTGCTCGCCAAGCCCGCCGAGCAGACCCCGCTGATCGCGTGGCGCGCGGTGCAGCTGCTGCACGAGGCCGGCGTGCCCCGCGAGGCGCTGCAACTGCTGCCCGGTGCGGGCGATGTGGGCGCCGCGCTGACCTCGAACAGCCGCGTCAAGGGCGTGGCCTTCACCGGCTCGACCGAGACCGCGCAGATCATCCACCGCTCGATCGCCGAGAACCTCGACCCCGGCACGCCGCTCATCGCCGAGACCGGCGGGCTCAACGCGATGATCGTCGACAGCACCGCGCTCCCAGAGCAGGCGGTGCGGGCGATCGTCGAATCGGCCTTTCAATCCGCCGGCCAGCGCTGCTCGGCGCTGCGCTGCCTCTACGTGCAGGAGGACATCGCGCCGCATTTCACCGAGATGCTCGAGGGCGCCATGGAGGCGCTGCGCCCGGGCCTGCCGTGGGATCTCTCCACCGATCTCGGCCCGGTGATCGACGCCGAGGCCCATGACGGCATCCACGCCTATGTCGAGGCCGCCCGCGCCGAGGGCCGGCTGATGAAGCAGATCGACGTGCCGCGCGCCGGCCACTTCATCGGCCCGGCGCTGGTCCGGGTCGGCGGGATCGGCGATCTCGAGCGCGAGATCTTCGGCCCGGTGCTGCATCTCGCCACCTTCAAGGCAGACGAACTCGACGAGGTGATCGACGCGATCAACGCCACAGGCTACGGGCTGACCTTCGGCCTGCAGACCCGCATCGACGACCGGGTGCAGCACGTGACCGAGCGCGTCGAGGCCGGCAACCTCTACGTCAACCGCAACCAGATCGGCGCCATCGTGGGCAGCCAGCCCTTCGGCGGCGAGGGGCTTTCGGGCACCGGCCCCAAGGCCGGCGGGCCGCTCTATTGCGACCGCTTCCGCGACCACGCGCCGACCGTCCCTGCCGGCAACTGGTCGACCGGTGAGGTGCCCGCGCGCCTGACGGCGGCCATCGACGGCGCCGGGCGCGGCGCGCCCTCGAAGCTCACCGAACTGCCGGGGCCGACCGGCGAGGCCAACCAGTATACCAGCTTCGCCCGCCCGCCGGTGCTCTGCCTCGGTCCGGGCAGCGACTGTGCCGCGGCGCAGGCCGAGGCGGTGCGCAAGCGCGGCGGCGTGGCGGTCACTGCGCAGGGCAAGCTGGCGCCCGATGCGCTGACGGCGCTCAAAGGCTTCTCGGCGGCGATCTGGTGGGGCGACGAGACGCAGGCCCGCGCCTATCGCGCGGCGCTGGCCGGGCGCGCTGGGCCGATCCTGAGCCTGATCACCGGCCTGCCCGACACCGGCCACGCCCGCGCCGAGCGCCATGTCTGCATCGACACCACCGCGTCGGGCGGCAACGCGGCCCTGCTCGGCGGAAACATGTAAGCGGCGGGCGCGGCCCCCTGCCGCGCCCCGATCTCCCCGTAAGAGCTTGACGCGGGCCACTTCCGCGCCAAGCTCCTTTCCATGTTTCCGATCCGCGATCACAACCCGTCGGGCCGCACGCCCTATGTCACCTACGCGTTGATCGCGGCCAATATCCTCATCTTCGTGAGCTATTGGGGGCTGTTCCAGAACCCGCGCGCGCTCAACGCCTTCTTCGTCGACTGGGCGCTGATCCCGGCGCTGGTCAGCGAAGGCTACGGCTTCAGCGGGCTGCTGACCTCAATGTTCCTGCATGGCGGGCTCGCCCACCTGGCCGGCAACATGCTGTTCCTGTTCATCTTCGGCGACAATATCGAGGATGAACTGGGCCACGCGAAATATCTCGGCTTCTACCTGGCCTCCGGCCTGATCGCGGCGCTGGTGCATTATCTCTCGGCGCCGCTCTCACCGGTGCCCACCGTCGGTGCCTCCGGCGCCATCGCCGGCGTCATGGGCGCCTACCTGCTGATGTTTCCCAGGGCCCGGGTCGACATCCTCGTCATCCTGATCATCATCTTCAAGATCATCCCGGTGCCGGCCTGGATCCTGCTCGCCGTGTGGTTCGCCCTGCAGCTCTTCGGCGGCTTCGGCCCGGCGGGCGACGGCTCCGGCGTCGCCTACTGGGCTCATCTCGGCGGCTTCGTGGCCGGCATGGCACTGATCACCCCCACCTGGCTGCGCCGCGGCGGCCCGGCCTTCTGGAGCCGCACCCACGGCCACCCGCCCCACCCGGCGGGCCGCTACACCGACACCACCCGCATTCCGAGGATAGGACGCAGACGATGAGCCACGAATTGAAGGACCCGATGATCGGCCCCTTGAAGGCCACCTGCCATTGCGGCGCCGTCGAGCTGCGCGTCATGCTCTCCGAGGGGCTTGCCAGCGCCCGGCGCTGCGATTGCTCCTTCTGCCGCCGCCGCGGCGCCCCGGCGGTCTCGGCCCCCCTCGACGGCGTCGAGGTGGTCAGGGGCGCCGACAAGCTGACGCTCTACCAGTTCGGCACGATGACGGCGCAGCACCATTTCTGCTCGGTCTGCGGCATCTACATGTACCACCGCCGGCGCTCGAACCCGAACCAGTACGGCGTCAACATGGGCGCGATCGAGGGCGTGAACCCGGCCGAGCACGAACCCATCCCCTGGACCGACGGGGTCAATCACCCCTCCGACCGGTAGCGCCCGGCCGCAGGGCCGGGATGCCTCCGGCGGGAGTATTTGCGACGTAGAGAAGAGCTGGGCGCGGCGCGGGGCGGCCTCGGGTGGTGGCGGATGCCGGTGCGCCATCGTGGCGTTGCGCCCGGCCGCAGGCGCGGTACGCCTCCGGCGGGAGTATTTGCGACGTAGAGAAGAGCTGGGCGTGGCGCGGGGCGGCCATGGGTGGTCGCGTGTGCCGGTGCGCCATTGTGGCTTTGCGCCCGGCCGCAGGCGGAGGACGCCTCCGGCGGGAGTATTTTGCGATGTAGAGAAGACAGGGGCGCCGTGAGGGGCGCCGTGTCAGACCTCGCGGATGATCTTGGCGAAGCTGTCGTAGATCGAATTGTTTGCGCAGAGCAGGGAGCCGCTCTCCAGTGGATCCTGCCCCTCGCGCACGCCGTCGACCAGCGCGCCGGCCTCGAGCGCGATGAGATAGCCCGCGGCGATGTCCCAGAGCTTCAGCTCGCGCTCCCAGTAGCCGTCGAAGCGGCCGGCAGCGACATAGGCGAGATCCAGCGAGGCGGCGCCCCAGCGGCGCACGCCGGCGCATTCCGGCATCAGCTTGGCGAAATCCTTCAGCGTCGCCGGCAGGGTGTTCTTGGCGGCGTAGGGAATGCCGGTGGCGAAGATCGCCTCGATCATCCGCGAGCGGCCGGACACGCGCAGGCGGCGCGAGTCGTTGAGCCAGGCACCGCTGCCCTTCTCGGCGTAGAACATCTCGTCCTTGGCCGGGTCATAGACCACGGCGGAAACGATCTGGCCCTTGTGCTCGAGGGCGATCGACACGCCCCAATGCGGCAGGCCGTGCAGGAAGTTGGTGGTGCCGTCGAGCGGATCGACGATCCAGCGCCGCGTCGGGTCGGCGCCATCCTGGGAACCGCCCTCCTCGGCCAGCCAGCCATAGGTCGGACGCGCACCCAGCAGCTCTTCCTTGAGGATCTTCTCGGAGGCGATGTCGGCGCGGCTGACGAAGTCGCCGGCGCCCTTCATCGAGACCTGCAGGTTCTCGACCTCGCGGAAATCCTTGACCAGCGACCGGCCCGCTTTGCGCGCCGCCTTGATCATGATGTTGAGATTTGCACTGCCCTGCATGGTCGGATCCCCGGAAATGGTTCAGGCCGCGCATATACGCGGCCTGTCCGAATTTGCCAAGGGGCGCGGCGTCAGTTGCTGACCACGCCCTTTTCACCCTCGGGCGCATAGGCGCGCGGCAGGTAGCTGTTCTGCGTCGCCACAGTCACGCGCGGCCTGGAGACCGGGTCGTAATAGGTGCCTGCCGTCGGCACGCCGCAATAGATCACCCCGCCCACGATCACCGGCTGCTTGCCCGCCGGGCAGTAATTCGCCGCCGGGTAGGCCTGGATCAGCGGCTGGCGGCTGGGATCGGCGGTGGCATCGCCCTTGTAGGCATCGTCCCAGGCCAGCGCCTGCGACGCGGAAATCGTCAGCGCCGCGGCGACGGCGAGAAAGGTGAAGGCGCGCATCTGGTCCCCCCGTGAAACCGGATTGATGGAAAAAATCTCGTGAATTCAGGGTATCAGCGCCGGACCGCGAGTCAAACATCTTGGCGAAAATAAGGCAGTTTGCTCTCGGGCCGCCCGGCTGCGAGAACAATCGCGCCGCAGAAAGGCGATTGTTATCGAAACGCGTCAGGTCTTCAGCAACCGGTCCGCGCGTTTGCGCACCAGCACCGTCCGCAGATCGTGCATCGCCAGCAGCAGCGCATCGGTGACCTCGTCGAGCTGCGCGTCGCTGGCCTTGGACTGGGCCCATTGCGTCGTCAGGTTCAGCCCGTCGATGGCGCGGTGGATGTCGTCCATGTCGCGCATCGCCAGCAGCGCCTGCCGGTCGGTCATCCAGCGCCGGATCGCGCTCAGGTCGGAATCGCTGAGCACCCGGTCGCCATGTGGCTTGATCTCGCCGCGATTGACGTTGACCACGGCGATCTGGTCCATCTCGATGCGGCGCTGGCGGTTCTCGGTGTCGACTCGGAACACCGTCGCACCGTTGTCGCGGACGCGAAAATAATACTCGGGAAGATCGCCTGACATGTCCCCTCCTCTCTCCTCGTGACAGCCCCGGCCAGCGGCGCCGGATCCAGCGCCTCAGCTCAGGCCGGCACAGAAGGCCGCGATGCGGTCGCAGGCCTTTTCCAGGTTCTCGTCGGAGGTGGCATAGGAGATGCGGAAGTTCTGGCTCAGGCCGAAGGCCGCGCCGAAAACCACCGCCACGCCGTTTTCCTCGAGCAGCGCGGTGCTGAACGCCTCGTCACTGTCGATCCGCACGCCGCCCTTCGAGGTCTTGCCCAGCAGCCCCTCGATCGAGGGATAGACGTAGAACGCCCCCTCCGGCACCGGACAGGTGATACCCTCGATGGCATTGAGCCGCGCGACCACCAGGTCGCGCCGGCGCTTGAACGCCTCGGCGCGCGGCGCGAGGTAATCCTGCGGGCCGTTGAGGGCCTCGACCGCCGCCCACTGGCTGATCGAGCAGGGGTTGGTCGTCGATTGCGACTGGATCTTGCGCATCGCCGCGATGAGCTCGACCGGACCGCCGGCATAGCCGATGCGCCAGCCGGTCATGGCATAGGCCTTGGAGACGCCGTTGCAGGTCAGGGTGCGGTCGTAGAGCGCCGGCTCGACCTGCGCCGGCGTACAGAACTCGAACCCGTCATAGGCCAGGTGCTCGTACATGTCGTCGGTCATCACCCAGACATGCGGGTGGCGCATCAGCACCTCGGTGAGCGCCTTCAGCTCGTCCCGGGTGTAGCCCGCGCCGGTCGGGTTCGAGGGCGAGTTGAACAGGAACCACTTGGTCTTCGGCGTGATCGCCGCCTCAAGCAGCTCGGGGGTGATCTTGTAGCCGAGCTCGGGCTTGCCCTCGATGATCACCGGCGTGCCCTGCCCCAGGAGCACCATGTCGGGATAGCTCACCCAGTAGGGCGCCGGAATGATCACCTCGTCGCCGGGGTTCAGCGTCGCCATAAAGGCGTTGTAGAGCACCTGCTTGCCGCCGGTGCTCACGCTGATCTGGGAGGGCTGGTAGTCGAGCCCGTTCTCGCGCTTGAACTTGGCGCAGATCGCCTGCTTGAGCTCGGCGATGCCGTCGGGCGCGGTATACTTCGTTTTTCCCGCATGGATCGCCGCAATCGCGGCCTCCTTGATGTTTTCCGGCGTGTCAAAATCGGGTTCGCCGGCCCCGAGTCCGATCACGTCCTTGCCCTGCGCCTTGAGCTCGGCGGCAAGCTGGGTCACCGCCACGGTGGGCGAGGGTTTGACGCGGGCGAGGGTGTCGGAGAGGAAAGCCATGGGGCACCGTTTGTATTGAGATCAGGACTGTCATAGGGTGCGCCCCGCACCCGTTCAAGCGGCATCCGCCGCAAGGTCAGCGGCCCAAGGGGCCGGGAGGAGCGCAGAATGAACGACACCACCGACTGGTATGGCCCCGACGCCGCCACCTTCGGCGACCGCATCGCCGCCGCCCGCGAGGCCGCCGGCATGGGGCAGGAGAAGCTGGCCCGCCGCCTCGGCGTGAAGCTCAAGACCCTGCATGGCTGGGAAAACGACCTCTCCGAGCCGCGCGCCAACAAGCTGCAGATGCTGGCCGGGCTGCTCAACGTGTCGATCATGTGGTTGCTCACCGGCGAGGGCGACGGCATATCGGGCCCGGAAGAGACCGAGGCCGCCCTGCCCGCCGATGTGAACGACGCTCTGCTGGAAATCCGCGCCCTCAAGACCCAGATCCAGACCGCCGGCGACAGGCTCGGCCGCCTGGAAAAGACCCTGCGCCAGCTGCTCAAGGAGGACGCATGACCGAGACCCCGGAAAACCGCCTGAAGAGGCTGACCATGCGGTCGATGCGCCGTGGCATCAAGGAGATGGACATCATCCTGATGCGCTATGCCGATGCGAGGCTCGCCGGCATGGATGCGGCCCAGCTCGACGCCTACGAGGCGCTGCTCGAAGAGAACGATCAGGATCTCTACCAGTGGGTCTCGGGCCAGCTCCCGCCCCCCGCCACGCTGAAGCCGCTGATTGACGATATCTCGCAGGTCGCCTGCAATCCCTGAGGTCGGCACGGTTTTTCATGTCTTTGGCGTGATTTAACCGATTGTTGGTGTTTTTCCCCCAAACCTGCCTGTCACAAGGAACAGGCGGAGACGGTGATGAGCATTCATGCCTCCATGGGGAAGAAGCCGTTCAGCGGTTACATGACCGGCTATCTCGAGACGCTCTCGCTCGTGGAGCGGCTGCACCGGCTTCTGCTCGATGTCATAAAGGACGAGTTCGAGCGCACCGGCCTGCTCGATATCAACGCGGTTCAGGCGCTGCTGCTCTACAACATCGGCGATAACGAGGTGACGGCGGGCGAGCTGAAATCGCGTGGCTATTACCAGGGCAGCAATGTCAGCTACAATCTCAAGAAGCTGGTCGAGATGGGCTACATGCACCACCAGCGCTGCGAGATTGATCGCCGCTCGGTGCGGGTCCGGCTGACCGCCAAGGGACGCGAGGTCCGCGACATGGTGCAGACCCTGTTCGAGCGGCATTCAGATGGGCTCGAAGGGCGCAACGTCATCGATATCGACGGGCTCGACAAGATCAACACCTCGCTGCGCCGGCTGGAACGGTTCTGGACCGACCAGATCCGGTATATCTACTAGCGGCGGGCACCGCTCCGGCCGCAGCGCGAGGCCCAGATGCGTATCGATATATTCTAGAGGCGCTGAGTGCCATTCAGGCAGTGGTCGGGGTCCGTTCGATCGACGCTGAAGGCGCTGACCACAGCCCGGGCAGAGATTCGCGATCCGCTCGATGCACGCCAAAGGCGCTGACCGCAGCTCGGGCGGACGTCGCGATCCACCGGCGCAGCGCGGGTCAAGGCTGCATCCGCATTGCCCGGTTCCCGCAGATACCTCGTTCGCCTAGCGCAGCTCCGGGCGGTCGCCGCTCTGGCTCTCCAGCCCGCCGATGATCATGTCGTTGAGTTCGCGGAACAGCTTCAGCGTCATCGCCCGGCGGAAATCGGCATAGCCCTGCGCCACCTCGACGAAGGCGCCCGGCCCATGCGCCACCTCGCCGCGGAAATACTCGACCACCCGCGGATCCGAGCCCAGCACGGCCAGCCCGTTCACCGTCACGTCGCCGAAGGGAAAGTGCAGGTAGGCCTGCTGCGGGCGGAAACCGTCATTGGTGATGCCATCACCGGAGACATCGATCACCCGCCGCAGGCAGACCGGCGCGCGGTCGAGCATGGCCGAGCCGTAGCCCAGGGCGTAGCCCATCGCGGTCGGGAAGCGATTGTGGCTGCGCGGCGCGGCGAGGATCTGGCCGATGGCCTGATCGAGCGCCGGCTGGTCGCCGATCACCGTCCAGTCGAGCACCACGGTGGATTGCCGCCGCCCGCTCCACTCGTAGACGCCAAGCGCCACGCGGCCCTCCCCTTCTAGGATCGAGCGCGCGATGTCGGGGTCGGCCAGCGCCGCGGCCAGCCCCTCCTTCTGCAGGCGATACTCCTCCTCGTCCACCGAGGAGGAGACATCGAGCGCCAGCAGAAGCGCCAGTCGGCAGCCCTCCGCCGCGGCCGCGCCGGTCCAGAGCGTCAGCCCCAGAGCGGCCGCGGCCGCGAGACGAAGGGCCGCCGACCTTACCAATGGCCCGTGTTTTCCATGCTGGCCCAGGGCTCCTGCGGGTCCAGCGCGTCGCCCTGCTGCAGCAACTCGATCGAGACGTTGTCGGGCGAGCGCACGAAGGCCATGTGGCCGTCTCGTGGCGGGCGATTGATGGTCACGCCATTGTCCATCAGCGTCTGGCACATCTCGTAGATGTTCGGCACCGTGTAGGCGAGATGGCCGAAATGGCGCGAATCCGACGGCAGGCCGTCGTCGCCATCCCAGTTGTAGGTCAGCTCGACGTCGGCGGTGCCGTCCGCCTGCTCCGGCGGGCACAGGAAGACCAGCGTGAAGCGGCCCTTCTCGCTCTCGGTGCGGCGGCGCTCGACCAGCCCCAGCAGCTTGTAGAATGCGATGGATTTGTCGAGGTCCTTCACCCGGACCATGGTGTGCAGGTACTTGATACCCATAGCGCACGCTCCTTCCTATTCAGTTCTTGACCAGAGAGTAGAGAGCGTGGCGCATATGTCGAGAGCCGAGGCTCTGCCTGCCGCTTCAAAAGCGGCTGATCGACGCCGCGAGGCTGCGCCGCGTCCGGCCAAAAACTGGCCTAGCACCACCCTATATAGTTTCCATCCACCGAGCTTTCCGCCATATATGGGGCTTATCGACTCGCAGACCGAAGAAGGGATTCCCCATGCCGCTCAGCCCGGAACAGCAGGCCGAAATCGACGCGCAGCGCAGCGAGACGCAGCCCACCCTGCGCGCCGTCTCCGCCGGCATGGAGGCGCATCTCTACACCGCCAAGCCGGTGCTCGATCACGGCTTCGTCCGGGTCATCGACTACATGGGCGACGACGCGGCGATCTGCCAGGCGGCGCGGGTCTCCTACGGGCGCGGCACCAAGTCGGTGAGCAATGACGAGGGGCTGATCCGCTACCTGATGCGGCACTGGCACTCGACCCCGTTCGAGATGTGCGAGATCAAGCTGCACGTGAAGCTGCCGATCTTCGTGGCGCGGCAGTGGATCCGCCACCGCACCGCCAACGTCAACGAATACTCGGCCCGCTACTCGATCCTCGACCGCGAGTTCTACATCCCCGCGCCCGAGCATCTGGCGGCGCAATCGGTGACCAACAATCAGGGCCGCGGCGAAGCGCTCGAGGGCGCCGAGGCCGACCGCGTGCTGCGCTACCTGCGCGACGACGCGATGCGCGCCTTCGACCACTACGAAGAGATGATCTCGACCGAGGACCAGCAGGGCCTCGCGCGCGAGCTGGCGCGGATGAACCTGCCCGCCAACACCTACACCCAGTGGTACTGGAAGGTGGATCTGCACAACCTGCTGCATTTCCTGCGCCTGCGCGCCGACAGCCACGCGCAATACGAGATCCGGGTCTATGCCGAGGCGATCTGCGAGATGGTCGCCGACTGGGTGCCCTTCGCCTACAAGGCGTTCGAGGATTACCGCATGGGCGGCGCGCAGATGTCCTCGACCGCGCTTGATTGCGTGCGCCGGATGCTGAAGGGCGAAGAGGTCACGCAGGAAAGCTCGGGCATGTCCAAGGGCGAATGGCGCGAGTTCAAGGCGGTACTCGACAGGGAAGGCTGAGGGCCTTCCCTTGGGGGCGCCGCTGCAAAGCCATTTCCCGAAACGATCGGAGCCGCCGCGCATCGCCGGACCGCGGGGCGGCGAAACCACTGTGGAATCCCTCGATTTATCCGGGCCAAGTCCGAAAGACCTCGAAGCTGAGTGCCCAGCCCTTCCAAATCGCCGGCCCGTGCGGGCGGTCCGGCGATGCGCGGCGGCCTTCGGCCTTGACTCCGCGCAGGCCACGTTCGACCGCTCGTCTACCCCTTACTCCGCCGCCTCGACCAGCGGCAGCCCCCCGATCCGCGCCAAGAGCGCGATGATCTCGTCAACGCCCTTGCCGTGGCGCAGCGAGGCGAAGACGAAGGGCCGCCCGGCGCGCATCGTGGTAGCGTCGCGCTCCATCACCTCGAGCGAGGCACCGACATAAGGCGCCAGATCCGTCTTGTTGATCACCAGGATGTCCGACCTGGTGATCGCGGGTCCACCCTTGCGCGGGATCTCCTCGCCGGCGGCGGTGTCGATCACGTAGATCGTCACGTCGGCCAGCTCGGGCGAGAAGGTGGCCGAGAGGTTGTCGCCGCCGCTCTCGATCAGGATCAGGTCGAGATCCGGGTGCGTCTCATTGAGCTCGGCGATGGCGGCGAGGTTGATCGAGGCATCCTCGCGGATCGCGGTGTGCGGGCAGCCGCCGGTCTCCACCCCCTTGATGCGGTCGAGCGGCAGCACCTGCTGGCGCATCAGCTCCTCGGCATCCTCGCGGGTGTAGATGTCATTGGTGACCACCGCCATCGACAGCCGGTCACGCAGCGCACGCGCCAGCGCCGCGGTCAGCGTGGTCTTGCCGGCGCCGACCGGGCCGCCGAGGCCGACGCGCAGGGGTCCATTGGGGGATGCCATCATCTCTCTCCGTTACGATCTGAAAAGCCGGGAATACAGCATGTCATGGCGCTGGCTGGCGATGTCAACCAGCGGCGCGAAGCCGCCGAGATCGTCGAGCCCGGCGCCCTGGGCGCGCGCCGCCAGCTCGGCGCAGAGCGGCGCCAGCGCCTGCACCACGCGCTGCCCGTCGGTCTGGCCCAGCGGGATCAGCCGCACGCCGGCGCCCGCAAGGTTCGACGCGAAGGCCTGCAGGTAAAGCCTGAGCGCCTCGGTCAGGGGCAGCTCCAGCGCCCGCACCGCAAGGCCGACCGCCACCGGGTAAGGTGCCGCCGGAATCTCCAGCCCCCAGACATCCGAGACGGTGGCGGCGAAAGCCCGGCCCTGCTGCTCGGTCTCGAGCCGTCGCTCCGCCGAGGGCGAGAGCGCGAGGCCCAGCTCCGAGAGCATCGCGGGGTCCGCGCCCTGCGCCGCCTGCGCCAGCAGCACCGCGTCGGACCAGCCGGCGCCGTGGCGCAGCACCGCCGCAAGCCAGCCCTGCAGGGCGCTGGCATCGCCCACCTGCCCGGCCTGAACCGCCGTCTCGAGCCCGTGCGAATAGGCGAAGGCGCCCACCGGGAAGGCGGGCGAGAACAGCTGGTGCAGGGTCAGCGCGGCGTCAGTGCTCATGGTCGTGGTGATGGTGGTGGCCGTGATCATGCCCGTGGTCATGGCTGTGCCCATGGTCATGAGAATGAGAGTGGGGGTGGCCATGCGCGTGGGAGTGCGCGTGCGCATCCGGCCCATGGCTGTGCGAATGGTCGTGGCCGTGGGTGCGGCCGTGGCCATAGGCGCCGCCCTCGGGGGTGAAGGGCTCGTCGACCTCCGCCACCGTGGCACCGATGCGCTGCAGCATGTCGCGGATCACGTGATCGCGCTGGATCAGCAGCCGCGCGGGCTCGATCTGGCACGGCGTGTGGCGGTTGCCGATATGCCAAGCGATGCGCGGCAGGTCGTCGCCGCTCACCGCGAGCAGCGGCTCGGAGGCGGCCTGCACCTCGATCAGGCGCCCGTCGGTGAGCTTGAAGGCATCGCCATGATCGAGGCTCTCGGTATGCGCCAGATCGACGAGGAAGCCCGCGCCCGAGCCCGCGGTCAGCACCTTGCGGCGCAGGAAGCGGTCTTCATAGGACAGGGTGACGATGTCCGAGGCGGTCTCCCAGTGGCCCTTGCGGGCGATCTCGTGAGCGGTGGGCAACTGGGTCATGTCATGTCCTTGGTCTTGGTCTTGAAGGCGGCGCGGCGGGGCCGGGAAACGAAGAAGGCCACGGCCCGGACGATCCCGGGCGCGTGGCCTTGATGCATGTCTCCGGCGCGCGCGTCAAAGCGCGCGGCGCGGGCGGAGATCAGAGGTAGTAGACGTCGTGAAACACGTGGCGCACGATGTCTTCGCGGCGGATGCCACGCTCGGCCAGCTCGGCGTCGGACAGGCGCTGCAGCGTCTCGATGCGGCGCAGGCGCGGGTTCGCTTCGCCCATCGCAACGATCACGTTGCCGATCGAGGCCAGAAGACGGGTAAAGAACGGTGCGGCGGCGTGGCGCTCGCTTGCGGTCATGAATGCCATTTGTAGGAACCTTCCTATTGGTTATCAGGTCCCCTCCCTTGCCAACAAGGTAAGCGATGCTGTCCGAGTTCTCAAATGCTGCATCTGCATTGTCGGGTTTCTGCAGGTGCATAGGTCGCAGATGGTTCAATATTAAACTTTCCACTGGTTTCCCGCCTATCGCACCGCTTCGACGCTGACGAACCGGTACCGGTCTTCGCCATGCGCATGGCTGGACTGCACCAGGTAGGACACTCCGAGTTCCGGAAGCCAGTTCACGTAGTCGGTCACCTCGTAGGGGTCGGGGCTGTAGGTCTGGATCACCGGAATCATGTCGAAGGTGCAATTGCCGACGCCGATCTCGGTCATCGGACCAAAAGCATAGGTCTGCTCCTCCGGCTCGGAATAGCCCGCCTCCTCGACCGTAACATCGACCGACCAGCCGCCCTCGGGCTGCGGCAGCGGCATCTCGGCAACCGGCACCGGGTAGGAGAACTGCACCTGCGTGTCGGGCAGCACCTCGCCATCGACCAGCGCTACGTTGTCGAGCACGTAGAGCCCCTGCCCCAGCAGCACCCGGCTTTCCTCGCTGCCGCTGGTGTAGACCGACTGCACCACGTTGTCGCTGACCCGGCGAAACAGCTCGGTATCGCCGTCGAGGGTGCGAAACAGGATCCCGGTGTCGAGATCGCGGGCGGTGGGACAGACCGCCGGCGCCGCGGTGGGCAGCGCCAGCGCGAGGAGGGGGAGAAAGAGCTTCATGACGAGCCCCCTACCCCGTTGCCTCAGTAGAGGAAATAGCGCTGCGCCATCGGCAGCTCGGTGGCCGGCTCGCAGGTCAGCAGCTCGCCATTCGCGCGCACCTCGTAGGTCTCGGGATTGACCTCGACCTCGGGCGTCTCGGAATTGTGGATCAGGTCCTTCTTGCCGATGCCGCGGGTGTTCTTCACCGCAACCGTCTGCTTGGCGAGGCCCAGCGAGGCGCCGATGCCCTCGGCCTGCGCCGCCTCGGAGACGAAGATCACCGCAGAGTTCTCTACCGAGCGGCCATAGGCGCCCCACATCGGGCGCGAGTAGACGGGCTGCGGCGTCGGGATCGAGGCGTTGGGATCGCCCATCTGGGCGCAGACGATGGTGCCACTCATCAGCACCATCTCGGGCTTCACCCCGAAGAAGGCCGGCGACCACAGCACCAGGTCGGCGCGCTTGCCGACCTCGATCGAGCCGATCTCCTGCGACACGCCATGCGCGATGGCCGGGTTGATGGTGTATTTGGCGATGTAGCGGCGGACGCGGAAATTGTCGTTGTAGCCGGTCTCGTCCGACAGGCGGCCGCGCTGCTTCTTCATCTTGTCGGCGGTCTGCCAGGTGCGAATGATGACCTCGCCGACGCGGCCCATCGCCTGGCTGTCGGAGGCGATGATCGAGAAGGCCCCCATGTCGTGCAAGATGTCCTCGGCGGCGATGGTCTCGCGCCGGATGCGGCTCTCGGCGAAGGCCACGTCCTCGGGGATCGACTTGTCGAGGTGGTGGCAGACCATGAGCATGTCGAGATGCTCTTCCAGCGTGTTGGCAGTGTAGGGCCGCGTCGGGTTGGTCGAGCTCGGCAGCACGAACTCCTCGCCGCAGATCTTGATGATGTCGGGCGCGTGCCCGCCGCCCGCACCCTCGGTGTGGAAGGCGTGAATGGTGCGGCCCTTCATGGCGCCGACGGTGTTCTCGACGAAGCCGGACTCGTTGAGCGTGTCGGTGTGGATCATCACCTGCACGTCCCAGGCATCGGCAACGCTCAGGCAGTTGTCGATGGTGGCGGGGGTGGTGCCCCAGTCCTCGTGCAGCTTGAGGCAGCAGGCGCCGGCCTTGATCTGCTCTTCCAGCGGCGCCGGCAGCGAGGCGTTGCCCTTGCCAGCGAAGGCGAGGTTCATCGGGAAGGCGTCGGCGGCCTGCATCATGCGCCCGATATGCCAGGGCCCGGGCGTGCAGGTGGTCGCCAGCGTGCCATGCGCGGGGCCGGTGCCGCCGCCCAGCATGGTGGTCAGGCCCGAGTGCAGCGCGTCCTCGATCTGCTGCGGGCAGATGTAGTGGATGTGGCTGTCCATGCCGCCGGCGGTCAGGATACGCCCCTCACCGGCGATCGCCTCGGTGCCGGGGCCGACGATGATGTTGACGCCGGGCTGGGTGTCGGGGTTGCCGGCCTTGCCGATCTTGTGGATGCGGCCGTCCTTGAGCCCGACATCGGCCTTGTAGATGCCGGTATGGTCGACGATCAGCGCGTTGGTGATGACGGTGTCGACCGCGCCCTCGGCCCGTGTCGCCTGGCTCTGGCCCATGCCGTCGCGGATCACCTTGCCGCCGCCGAACTTCACCTCCTCGCCATAGACCGGGCTGTTGCCGCCCGCGGCCTGTCCCACCGCCTCGGCGGTCAGGTCACGCTCTACCTCGATGATCAGGTCGGTGTCGGCGAGGCGCAGCTTGTCGCCGGTGGTGGGGCCGAACATGGCGGCATAGTCGGCGCGGGAGATCGTGGCTGGCATGTCTGGGTCTTTCCTCGGCTGTCAGGCAGGCGCCGCCCCGAAGCGGCGCGCGTCATGGCGCTTCGCCGAATTCGGGTGGCCTGCTAAGGTGGATATCACGTGCGCGTTATCTGCGGAAAATCTCAGCGCACGACAGGGATGGAGAACACGATGACTCTCAACAGACTGGCGGCGATGGCCGCATGCGTCGGAGCCTGGACGGGCTGCGCGGTGGCGGAACCCGACCTCGCAAGGGGCGAATATCTGGTGCGCGGCCCGGCGGGCTGCGGCAATTGTCATACGCCGATGGGGCCAGACGGCCCGGTGGCGGGGATGGAGCTGGCCGGTCGGCTGGTCGACAAGAACCCGGGCTTCACCGCCTACGCGCCCAACATCACACCGGCCGGCGCGATCGCCGACTGGAGCGATGCCGAGCTGGCGCGGGCGATCCGCGAGGGCATCCGCCCCGATGGCAGCCTGATCGGCCCACCGATGCCCTTCGCCATGTATCGCGGCCTCGACGACGACGATCTCGCCGACATGGTGGCCTTCCTGCGCACGCTCGAGCCGCTCGAGAACGAGGTCCCGGCCTCCGAGTACACCATCCCCCTGCCCCCGGCCTACGGCCCGCCCGTCGAGAGCGTCAGCGCGCCCGAGCGCGGGGTCACCGTCGAATACGGCGCCTACCTGGCGGGGCCGGTGATGCATTGCATGGAGTGCCACTCGCCGATGAGCCCGCAGGGGCCGATGCTCGACGCCGAGCATCTCGGCAAGGGCGGGTTTGAGTTCCACGGCCCGTGGGGCACCTCGACCGCCGCCAACCTGACCAGCCACGAGGACGGGCTGGCGGGCTACAGCGATGCCGAGCTGAAGACGATGATCACCGAGGGCAAGCGCCCCGATGGCAGCCCGATGCTCCCGCCGATGCCCTATGGCTACCTCGCGCAGACCACGCCCGAGGATCTCGACGCGGTGATCCTCTACCTGCGCAGCCTGCCACCGCTGCCCGACGCCTGACACGACACCCGCCACGACGCCGGGGCCAGCGCGGCGCGCGGGCGCCCTCGCGGGCCTGACGGGAGCGGTCGGACGGCGGGTCATCGGCAGGTCCGGTCTCAGACCGGGGTCTTGTCGTCGCCGCCCTCGGCGGCGACGGCCACCGGCATCTCCGGCGGCGTCGAGGGCGCACGGTGGCGGCGCGTCTTGGGCGCGACCTCGGCACTGCTGGGCACGGCCTTCAGCGCGGCGCTGGAGCGCCCGGCGCGCGGACGCGGCAGCGGGCGGCCACCACCGGCGATGGCCACCGGGCCGCAGATCCCCATGCTGACCGGGCCCCGCATCGCCGCCATGCTCGGCAGCACCGAGGCCAGCGGCGGGCGCACGCCCCAGAATGCCTTCTGCTGCATCACCCCGGCCTCGTAGACGGCTTGGGCCATGCGCATCTGCAGGCTCATCATCTGCACGCCCATCTGCATGGCGGCAAATCCCCAGTAGGTCGGCATCGGCAGCATCAAGGCATCCTCCTCGTGGTTGCGGCTCGGCTCAGAAGGTCAGGTTCGGCCCGCGCTTGGCGAGCCGCTTGCGGTTGGAGCGCGCCTTGCGCTCCAGCGGTCCGGCCCAGGCCATGACCACGCGCTCCGGCGCGGCCCCGCCCATCGCGGCGCGGCTGGCATCCCACCAGCTCTGCATCAGCGCCGGGGTCTTCTCGGTCACCATGCGCATGCTCTCGGACGGATCGACCGACCACAGGCCGGCCATGCCGAGCGTCCGGTAGGCCACCACCTGCTGCGCCTCCGCCGCCAACGAGGCGACTTTCAGCGCGCTGCGCTGCCATTCCAGCATCTGGCTGAACATCTCAGAGCGCCCCCATGATCTTCTGGTTGAAGCCATAGATCTTCCGGGCCCCGGAGATCGGGATCAGGTTGACCTCGCGGCGCTGGCCCGGCTCGAAGCGGACGGCGGTGCCGGCGGCAATGTCGAGCCGCATGCCGCGCGCGGCGTCGCGGTCGAAATCGAGCGCCGGGTTGGTCTCGGCGAAATGGTAATGCGAGCCGACCTGCACCGGACGGTCGCCCGTGTTCGCCACCATCAGCGTGATCGCATCGCGATCGGCGTTGAGGGTAATCTCGCCCTCGGCGGGGATCAGCTCGCCCGGGATCATTTGCGGCCCCGGAGGCGCGCCAGCGCCAGCGGTGCGCCCACCGCCACGACGCCGAGCAGCGCCACGACGATCAGCCACGAGGCCCCGTCATGCGGGTGCACATGCGGCGCATCGCCGGAATGGGCCAGCGCCGGACCGGCGACAAGGGCGAGAGGGAGAGCGTATTTCATCTATCGTGTCCTTCTGAGGGGAGATCAGCGGATCGGATTGTGGACGGTGACCAGCTTGGTGCCGTCGGGAAAGGTGGCCTCGACCTGCACTTCGTGGATCATCTCGGGGATGCCATCCATGCATTGCTCGGCGGTGATGACCTGCGCACCGGCCTCCATCATCTCGGCCACGGAGCGGCCATCGCGGGCGCCCTCGACCACCGCGTCGGTGATCAGCGCGACCGCCTCCGGGTAGTTGAGCTTCACGCCACGGGAGAGGCGTCTGCGCGCCACCTCGGCGGCCATTGCGACAAGCAGCTTGTCCTTTTCGCGGGGGGTCAATTGCATGGGTCAGATCATCCAGGGTCGTGGAAGTTCGGCGCCGCTCAGGCGACGCAGGACAGGGGCAAGGTGGCCCCGCAGGGTGTAGCCGTCAACGGAAACCAGACGGATCACCAGAAGTTCCTCGGAGAGCGCCGAGACGCCCGCCGACACCGGCAGCATCTCGCGCAGCGCGTCACGCATCGTGGCCGCGCCGGGGGCAGCATGGACCACCGTGGCAACCGCGCCGGCGCCGTTGCCAATCGCCGGATCCGCCAGCGTGGCGGCGGCGTCGCCGCGCAGGTGCAGCCGGTCGGCAAAGGCCAGACGGCCATCGATGCGCAGGTCGATGCGGTCACGCAGGCGCAGGTCGTGCAGCACCTCGCCCATCGCGTGACGGCCGAAGACCAGCGCCTCGCAGGCGGTCAGCCTTGCGTCCGCCGCCATGTCGATGCTCAGCCGCCGGTCGAGCGCCCCGCCCTCGAAGAGGATGGTCTCTTGCGGCAGCCAGTCGAGCCGCGCCCCGGGGGCGAGGCCCAGCCGGGTCTCGACCCGGCCGGTCTCGGCGGGCAGCGCGCGGTAGACGCGCTCGGCGGCTTGCGTGGTCATCACCAGGTGCGCGCCGGGCGCGACATCGGCCGCGACCTCGAACGCATCGCCCCCGGTGACCCCGCCCGAGCTGTTGAGATAGACCGCCTGCAGCGCGTCTTTCGCGCGCGGAAACAGCAGCTTGGAGCTGCCCGACATGTGCAGGTCGGAGATCACGGAGCGGCCGTTGCGCAGCCGGGCGCCGAGCCGGGCCTTGCCTCTGGCGCGCTGCGCGGC
The DNA here is from genome assembly GCF_019801965.1 of Salipiger bermudensis. GTDB lineage: Bacteria > Pseudomonadota > Alphaproteobacteria > Rhodobacterales > Rhodobacteraceae > Salipiger > Salipiger bermudensis_A. The sequence goes on along the minus strand of NZ_JAHVIA010000004.1, from coordinate 71,452 downwards.
ACTGGCGGCGGGCGCGGTCATATCCGGCTGATCGTATGGTATGGCGCGGCCCTCCTGCGGCAGGCACCCTTGGCAGACCCTGCGGGAAGAGCAAGCAAGCGCCCCGCCGCGCCGCGCTTTGCAGGGAGCGCGCCCGGCCCAAATGCGCACACGAAAGGCAGATTTCCAAGAAGCGCCCGAAAAATGGGCTTCGAGAAAATCACCCGTCCCGCCCGTTCTCGGCCCGCGCCCTCACCCCCTGGTCGCAGCGCGCCGGCTTGAGGTCGAGCAGCGGCGTGCCGTCGAGACAGTCGAGCCCGCGTACCACCAGCACCGGCCCCTCGCGGCGCAGAAGCCGCACCACCGAGCTGCCGATCGGGTTCGGGCGCTGTGGCGAGCGCAGGCTGAAGGTGCCGCGCGGCCCGTCGCTGCCGCGCGGGCGCTGGGTCAGCAGGTCGCGGCGCGAGCGGTCGAGCCAGTAGAGCAGCTCGAGCCAGCCCTTGCCCTCGACGCCTTCAAGCGCCGGCTCGAGACGCGGATCGAGCTCGACGCGGCAGTCCGGCCCGGCCTCGGGATCGCCCTGCCGAGGGCAATCGTCGCGGGTCTGGAAGGGCGTGCGGATCCGTCCGATGAAGCGCAGCCGCGCGTCATCGGCGGGCGGCAGATCGAGCGTGGTCTCTCCGGGGCGGATCTCGGCCTCGTCCGACATCAGGGATCTCCTCGTGTATACCCGGTGTTGCGCGCAGCCTAGCGCCAAGCGCCCGACGCCGCCATACGCTCAGCCGCCGTTCAGCCCTTGCGCGCGGCCTTCAGCCCCTCGAGCGCCATGCGCGCCCCGTCGGCCACCACCACCGGCACCGCCTGCGCCTCGAGCGCCAGCCGGTAGGGCTGCGCGGCGTTGCCCTCAGCAAGAATGGCGACGCTCTGGCCGAGCCAGTAGGGCTTGGCCGCGGCAAGCTCCATGCCCACCAGAAGCCCCATCGCGCGCGACGCCGCAAGGCGCGGCGCAAGCCCGCTGAGCAGCCGCTCGGCGCGGATCACCGCAAGCTCGCCGGCAAAATTCGCCGGTCGGCCCATCGCCTGGTCCGCCGCCTGCAGCAGCGCGTCCTCGTCGAACGCGCCCGGCTCCTCGACCTCCAGCGCCTCCGGCGTGCCCAGCAGCTCGAAGAGCGTGCCGGTCAGGAAGCTGCGGAAGCTGACGATCTCGCCGGCGCTCACATGCACCCAACGGCTCTGCGAGCCCGGCAGACAGATCACCCCGTCGAAGCGCGGGTTGAGCGCGAGGAAGCCCGCGACCCGGGTCTCCTCGCCTTGGAGCACATCGACCGGGCGCTGCTGCGCGATGCCGGGCAACCGTTGCAGATCACCGTCGCGCTGCGCCTGCGCCAGCTTCGGCGGCGCGCAGGGCACCGCGGCGAAGGGCAGCTGCGCTGCGCCGCTGAGCACGACGGGCGTTCCCGCGGCGAGGCCGGGCAGCGCGTGGCCGAGCGTGCGCGCGAGATCCTCACCGCCCTCGGCGATGCACTCGGTCTGCGCCAGCACGGTGTCATCCGCAGCCATCTGCCAGATCCGCAGGCGGCTTTGCCTCAGTTCGGCGGCGATCCAGTCGGGCGTTGTCATGGGCAGGCCTCCTTGTCGCGCGACAGGTACGCCCGGCGCGGCCCCGGTTCAAGGCCGGCGCGATCCTCGGCTCAGGGCCACCAGGCCTGCCCGACCTCGACCAGCAGCTTGAGGCAGAGCAGCCCCAGCGCCACGTTGACCAGCACGAAGAAGGCGCGCTCGGGCAGCCAGCGGGTCAGGCGATAGCCCGTCCAGGCGCCGAAAAGCGCCAGCGGCGCCAGCACCGCCACCTGCTTCAGGCTCTGCCAGTCGAGCTGCCCGGCGAGGATGTAGGGCGGCAGCTTCATCCAGTTGATGCAGGCGAAGGTGATGGTGGCGGTGCCCGCAAACATCATCTTCGGCATCTTCTGCGGCAGGGTATAGGCCTGGAACGGCGGCCCGCCGGCATGGCTGATATAGCTGGTGAAACCGGCCAGCGCGCCCCAGAACAGCCCGCGCGGCACATCCGCCGGGCGGGCGGCGAAGTCGCCCGCGAGCCGCTTGCGCAGCGCATCGCCCAGATAGCCGAGCCCGATCAGCGCCACCACGAGCTTGGTTGCCTCTACCGGCACGCGCGAGATCAACAGGAAGGCGACGAAGATCCCGATCGCGGCGGCGGGGATCAGAATCTTGAGGTTGCGGGCCGAGTAATACCCGCGAAACAGCCAGACGGCGTAGATATCGGCGAGGATATACATTGGCAGCAGCAGCCCGGCGGCCGCGGGCGGCGGGATGAAGACCGACAAGATCGGCACCCCGAGCATCGCCACCATCGGCAAACCGCCCTTCGACATGCCGACAAACAGCGTTGCCACCGCCGCCGCGATCCAGAAAGCCACCGTCTGTTCCAAAGCCTGCCCTTCGTTGCGCCGCGCCACTGCGCCCGTCATGCACCGGACCGGGGGCGGCGAAAAGGCCAAAGCCGTCAGGCGGCTTCGAGGGCATGCTGTTTCAGCAGCGGGCAGGTCAGCTCGGTGTCGTCCTGCAGCGGGCGGTTCGGCCTGAGCCCGGCCGCCTTCAGATCGTCATGATAGGCGCGGGCCGCCTCGAAGGAAGACATGCCGTCGCGGATCACCCGGCGCATCGCGACCAGCATCAGCACCGGATCCTCGCAGTTGAAGCTCTCGCGGCTGAAATTCGCCAGCCGCGCCCCGTAGCGCTCCGCCTGCGCCAGCCGCTCGAGACAATCGCGGGTGGTGCCGCCGCGGCAGCCGGTGATGCCGATGACGATGCGCGAGGGATGCCAGGACGCCAGCTCCTCCGTGGCGGCGGGGCCGAGATACTCGGCCTCGATGAAGATCGGCCGCTCGCGCCGCGCCACTCCGGCAAGGCTGCGGATCATGATGTCATTGCGGTAGGCGGCGTAATCGGCATCGCCGGTGTCGATCTCGATGGCCGGGTCAGAAACCTGCAGGAAATGCCGGATGCCGACCCGGCTGGCGAGATCGCGGAACTCGGAATAGGCGGTCAGCGTGGCATGATCCTGCACCGGATCGTTGTAGAAGGTCATGCCGTAGAGCCCGAGATTGGACACCGGCTTGACCGCGTCGAGCCGCGACGAGCGGAACGGCAGCGCCGGAAAGGCCGGGTAGGCGCCGCCGCGCACCCGCCATGTATCGGTGGGATCATTGAGCCGCACGGCGGGCGTGGCGCTGGCGCGGGCATAGACGCCGGTTTCCGCCAGCATCTCGGCGGTGGAGAGCGATGTCAGCACGATATCGGCAAGATCGCTCTCGATGACCCGCTTCACATCGGCGCGGTAGGCGGCCAGCGGGCGCGGCCGGTTGAGCCCGTCGCGGCCTGTGGCCGAGCAGCCGCGCAGCAGGTCGGCATCCTTGGCGAAGGTGATGAGGAAATCGCGGCGGCTGTAATCGCCCGCCGTGATCTTGGCCAGTTTGTCGTCGATCCGTCTCATATCCGCCTTACCGTCCAGTCCGCCTTACCGTCCAGCCGCCGCCACTCTCCGCCGTGCCGTCAAGCGGCCGCGATCCGCTTCACGCTCGAGCCGCCGCTCCATCGTCAAACCGCCGCTTCATCCTCAAGCTGCCGCTTTGCCCACAAGCCACCGTTTCACGCGCAAGCCGCAGCTCGACCATCAAGCCGCCGCCGCGATGCGCCACACCGCCCCGATGCGCCACACCGTCAAGGCGCTGCCACGCCACCACGGCGCCCCGCCCGTCGCGAGCGGTGCCGGGGCAGAGTAGACCCAGATGGCTTACGCAATGGTAAACGTGTTCAGACCGGCACGACGTCGACGTGGTGGGTGGTCTTGTGCGAGCCCGAGGAGCGCAGCGATCCCTTGATCGGGGCGACATCGGAATAGTCTCGTCCGATGGCGACGGTGACGTGATCGGTGCCGGCGCGGATGGCATTGGTCGGGTCGAACTCGACCCAGCCGGTCTCCGCCCCGCACCAGGCACGCACCCAGGCATGCATGGCGTCGGCCCCCTCGAGGCGCTTCTCGCCCTCGGGCGGGATGGTGCGCAGGAAGCCCGAGACATAGCCCGCCGGGATGCCCAGCGCCCGCAGCCCGGTGATCATCACGTGGCTGATGTCCTGGCAGACGCCGCGACGGGCGCGGAAGGCCTCGATCGGCGTGGTCGAGACCTCGGTGGCGCCGGGATCGAAGGAGAAGGCCTCGTGCAGTGCCGCGCTCACCGCGTCGACCGCCGCCAGCGCCGAGAGCCCCGGCGTGACGCAGTCGCGCACGAAGGCGGCGATCTCGGGCTCGCGCCGCAGCCGTGGCGAAGCGCCGAGGAAATGATGCGGGCTCTCGGGCGCGATGCTCTGGATCTGCGCCACCTCGCGCGGGACGTCCTCGACCGCGCAGGACAGGTCGAGCCCGCGCGGCGGCTCGCGGCGCAGCACCCGCCCCTTGAACAGGAAATCGATATCCGTGAGGCGGCGCTCATGCGCCAGCTCGGTGCAGGGATTGCCGAAGAAATCGTGATCGTCGATGCGATGATCGGGGGCGGGGTCGGTGGTCACCATGCCGGCCAGAAGCTGCTGCTCCGGAAGGGTGCGCGGCAACATCCGCAGCAGCGTCCGGCTCGCCGCCGCCGGGCTCTCGTACTCGTACACGATGCGCAGCGTGATGTCGTATGTCTGGCTCATGGGCATCAGCTCAAATACTGCGCGGTCAGCGCTTCCGAGATCGCGGCGAGCTCGCGCCGGGTGCGGCTGAGCTGGCGGGCGGTGATCTGCTCGGGCGTCGCCACCGCGAGCGCGGTCTGCAGCAGCAGGATCTTGCGCCCGGCCTCGCCCATCTGGGTCAGGCCCGAAAGCTCGGCAAGCCGCGCCTCCTCCTCGCGCACCCGGTCGACCTGGAACAGGATCGAGCGCGGGTTGTCGCGGTCGAGCGCCAGCATGTCGAGCACCGTGTCGCGCGTGGTCTCGACCGAGTAGCGCCGGCGGTGGGTCATCACGCTGTCGCCGATCTCGACCGCGGCGTCGAGCCCGCCGGCGAGGCCGTTGCCGCCGGCGAAGCTCGACAGCACCGAGGCCATGTGATCGGCCCGCTCCAGCGCCCGGCCGATCGACAGGAAACGCCAGCCGAGGAAGCGGAACATGTTTTCGTGCACCAGGCCCGAGAAGCCCGCCGTTTTGCGCAGCAGCACGCTCATGGCGCGGGCGGCATCGTCGCCGGGGGTGACGCGGGTGGCGAGCTCGCGGGCGCTCTCGGAGAGATCGTTGAGCGCATTCCAGCCGTCGGTGGAGAAGCGGTCGCGCACCTTGCTGGCGCAGGTCGTCGCCGCGTCGAGATGGCTCAGCAGCGCGTCGGGCACCGCCTCGTCGGTGTCGAAGCCGTAGCTCTCGAGAAACTTGCCGAGGCTGTCGACCAGCGGCACGGTGCGGCGGCCGTATTCCTCGAGCCGCAGGTGGTAGGCGCGCAGCACCCGCACGCCGCCCTCGGCGCGCTCGACATAGCGCCCGAGCCAGTAGAGGTTGTCCGCCGCCCGCGCCGGCAGGAGCCCCGGCAGACGGCGCAGGAACGGGCCGCTGTCGCGGGTGGTCAACGTGTCCTGGACCACCGGCTGGTCGGCCATGATCCACACATCCGCCACCGAGCCGCCGGCCTGCATCCCGAGCGCGGTGGCATCGCCGCTGCGCCCGATCCGCGCATAGCCGCCGGGCATCACAGCCCAGCCGCTCGGCGTGCGCGCGGCAAACACCCGCACCACCATCGGGCGCGGCACCAGCTTGCCGTCGATCATCGCCGGCGTGGTCGAGAGCGTCACCGCCTCCTGCCCCACCAGCCGCGCGCCCTCGCGGTCGATCCACTCCGACACGGTCTCGTCGGCGCCGCAGGGAAACTTGCCGCCCACCGCGGTGTTGGCCTCGATGTCGAAGGGCAGCTTGGTCGATTGCGCCGAGCCGATCATCATGCGCTCGAGATTGGCCTGCACGTAGGCCCGCTCGTTGGGCTGGCCGCACCACCAGGTGGCAATGTTGGGCAGCCGCAGCGGCGCGCCCATCAGGTGGCGGGCGATGCGCGGCAGGAAGGCCATCAGCGCCCGGCTTTCGAGCACGCCGGACCCCAGGCAGTTGACCATGTCCATTGCCCCCGCGCGCAGCGCCGCGACCATGCCGGGCGTGCCCAGCGCCGAGGTCTCGTCGAGCTCGAGCGGATCGGCGAAGCGCGAGTCGAGCCGGCGCCAAAGCACGCTGACCGGCTCGGGGCCGTTGATGGTGCGCACCGCGAGGCGGCCGTCCTGCACCTTGAGATCCTCGCATTCGAGCAGCGAGAAGCCGAGGTAGCGGGCGATATAGGCGTGTTCGTAATAGGTGTCGGTGTGCTGGCCCGGGGTGAGGATGCCGACCCTGCCCTCGTTCTCGCCGCGCAGCCCGTTCATGGCGTCGCGGAAGCTGCGGAAGAAGCCGGCGAGGCGCTCGATATTGGTCTTCTGGAACAGGTCGTGGAAGATCCGCGTCGAGGCCATGCGGTTTTCCAGCGCGAAGCCCGCCCCGGAGGGCGCCTGCGTGCGGTCGCCCAGCACGAACCAGCTGCCGTCGGGCGAGCGTCCGAGCTCGAAGGCGAGGAAATGCAGGAAATGCCCCGAGCGCGGGGTCATCCCCACCACCGGGCGCAGCCATTCCGGGTTCTGCGCCACCAGGTCGGCGGGCAGGAAGCCGTCGCGCACCAGATCGCCGGGGCCGTAGAGATCGGCCATCACCCGTTCGAGCAGCTCGGCGCGCTGCGCGATGCCATCGGCCAGCGCCGCCCATTCGGTCTCGGCGATGACCACCGGCACGTGGCTCAGCGGCCAGTCGCGCACCGTCGAGCCCGTGCCTGTCCCGCTCGTGTTGTGCTGGCGGAAATAGACGCCGGTGTCATGCAGGTACTGGTCGCCGCGGGCAAAGGCGCGCGCCAGAGTCTCGGTGCTTTGCCCGGCGAGATGGCGCATCAACGGCGTCCACACCGGACGCATCGAGCCGTCCGGGCGTTTCAGTTCGTCGGCCACGCCCTCGATCGGGGCGTAGCCGGAAAGGAACCGGGTCATCTGGTCCGGCGCCATGGAGGTCACCCCATCCTGCAAGATGCTCAGAGGCCGGGCATCCGGCGCAGATCGAGCGTCATCGGGAACTCGGGATGCGGGTGCTCGGGTGCCGGCCAATAGGAGCCGGGGGTATGGCCCATCTTCTCGAATCGCGCAAGACGGCGCGCATCGGCCTCGTTGGTGTTGACCGGGAAGGTGTCGTAGTTGCGCCCGCCGGGATGCGCGACGTGATAGGTGCAGCCGCCCAGCGCCCGGCCCGTCCAGGTATCAAAAATGTCGAACACCAGCGGTGCGTTGACCGGCAGCGTCGGGTGCAGCGCCTCTGCCGGCTGCCACGCCTTGAAGCGCACGCCCCCGACCTTGACGCCGCTCGCCTTGGTCCCCGCCAGCGGCACCGGCCGCTTGTTGCAGGTGACGATGTAGCGGTCGGGGTCCATCGCGGTGAGCTGCACCTGCATGCGTTCGACCGAGCTGTCGGTGTAGCGCACGGTGCCGCCGATGGCGCCGCGCTCGCCCAGCACGTGCCAGGGCTCGAGCGCCTGGTTGAGCTGCAGGTGGACGCCCTCGTACTCGACCTCGCCGGCGAAGGGGAAGCGGAACTCCTTCTGCGCCTCGTACCACTCCGAGCGGAACTCGAAGCCGTGGCCCTTGAGGTCGCGCAGCACCTCGAGGAAATCCTCCCAGACGAAATAGGGCAGCATGAAGCGGTCATGCAGCGTGGTGCCCCAGCGCACCGGGCGGCCCTGCACCGGCGCCTTCCAGAACCGCGCCAGAAGGCCGCGGATCAGCACCTGCTGGGCGAGGCTCATCTTGGCGTCGGGCGGCATCTCGAAGCCGCGGAACTCGACGAGGCCGAGGCGCCCGGTCGGGCCGTCGGGCGAGAACAGCTTGTCGATGCAGATCTCGGCCCGGTGGGTGTTGCCGGTGACGTCGATCAGCATGTTGCGCAGCAGCCGGTCGGTGAGCCACGGCTGCGGCGGCTCGCCCTCCCCCGGGCCGGGGAAATGCGACAGCGCGATTTCCAGCTCGTAGAGGCTGTCATGGCGCGCCTCGTCGATGCGCGGGGCCTGCGAGGTCGGGCCGATGAAGAGGCCGGAGAACAGGTAGCTCAGCGAGGGATGCTGCAGCCAGTAGAGGATCAGCGAGCGCATCAGGTCGGGGCGGCGCAGGAACGGGCTGTCGAGCGTCGTCTCGCCGCCGACGACCACGTGGTTGCCGCCGCCCGTGCCGGTGTGCTTGCCGTCGATCATGAACTTGTCGGCCCCGAGGCGGCTCTGGCGGGCCTCCTCGTAGACGGCCTCGGTGATCTCCTTGCAATCCTCCCAGCTGTGCGCGGGATGGATATTGACCTCGATGACGCCGGGATCGGGCGCCACGCGGATGACGTTCATCCGGCTGTCATGCGGCGGGGTGTAGCCCTCGATATGGATCGGCAGGCCGAGCTCCTCGGCGGTCTCTTCCGCGGTGGCCAGCAGCTCGAGGTAATCCTCCAGCGTCTCGACCGGCGGCATGAACAGGCACAGACGCCCGTCGCGCGGTTCGATGGCGATGGCGGTGCGCACCTGCCCGCCCTCCGGATCGACGCCCTGCTCCATGATCTTCTGCCGCCGCCCGGCGTCGCGCGCCTCGGAGACCGGCTGTTCGTGGCCCGGGGTCACCTCGGGCAGGAGCGCGGCCTCCTCCTCGGCGATTTTCGCCGCCTCATTGGCGATGCGCTCGAGCTCGTCCATCAACGCCTTGCGCTGCTCTTCGCGCTCGGCATGGAAATCGGGCAGCGGGCTGACCGGCACCGAGGGGTCGGTGGGATAGACATAGGGGTAGGCCGAGGGCGCGATATAGGGCAGCGCGCCCAGCGGCAGGCGGAAGCCCACCGGGCTGTCGCCGGGGATCAGGAAGAGCTGGCCGCGCCGGGTCTTCCAGTGCTCCGAGCGCCAGCGCGTCGCGGGCCTGGCCTTGGACTGCCAGCGCTGGATTGGCAGCACGTAGCCCGCCGGCGTCTCGAGCCCGCGCGAAAACACCTTGGCGATGCGGGCGCGGGTCTCGGGATCCTTGAGCTTGCTGTCCTCGGGGGTCACATTCGACGGCAGGTCCGCCTCCTTGAGGATCCACTCGACCGGATCCTCGAAGGTCGGGTGCACGTAATCGGCCTCGAGCCCGAGATTCTCGGCAAAGGCCGACATGAACTGGTCGGCCTGCTCGGCATTGGCACCCTTGGCGGTCTCCTTGGCGACCAGATCGGCGTTTTTCCAGATCGGCAGCCCGTCGCGGCGCCAATAGAGCGAAAAGGTCCAGCGCGGCAGGGTCTCGCCCGGATACCACTTGCCCTGCCCGTAATGCAGGAAGCCGCCCGGCGCGAAGCGCTGTCGCAGGCGGCGGATCAGCGTATCTGCTCGGTCTCGCTTGGTCGGGCCCACGGCGGCGGTGTTCCATTCGGCGCTCTCGAAATCATCGATGCTGACGAAGGTCGGCTCGCCGCCCATGGTGAGGCGCATGTCCTGCTCGGCGATGGTGGCGTCGACCTTCTTGCCCAGCGCATCGAGCGCCTGCCACGCCTCCTCGGAGAACGGCTTGGTGATGCGCGGGTGCTCCGACACGCGGGTGACCTGCATGTCGAAATCGAAGCTCACATGCGGGCTGCCCGCCGCCGAGAAGCCGCCGGTGATCGGGGCGGCGTTGCGGTAATGCGGGGTCGCCGCCAGCGGGATGTGGCTCTCGCCGGTCAGCAGCCCCGAAGTCGGGTCGAGCCCGATCCAGCCGGCGCCGGGCAGGAACACCTCGCACCAGGCGTGCAGATCGGTGAAATCGTGATCCGTGCCCGAGGGGCCGTCGAGCGCCTGCAGGTCTGGCTTCAGCTGGATCAGGTAGCCCGAGCAGAACCGCGCCGCGAAGCCGAGATTGCGCAGGATCTGCACCAAGAGCCACGAGCTGTCGCGGCACGAGCCGCGCTTGTGCTGCAGCGTCTCCTCCGGCGTCTGCACACCGGGCTCCATGCGCACGATGTAGTCAATGTGCTTCTCGAGATTGGCGTTGATGTCGACGAGGAAATTGACCGTGTTGACCGGATCGCGCGGGATGCTCTTCAGGTAGGCCGCGAGATGCGGGCCGACCTCGTCGGGGCGGGAATAGATGCGCAGGTCGTTGCGGAATTCCTCCGGGTATTCGAAGGGCCATTCCTGCGCCTCTTCATCGACGAAGAAGTCGAACGGGTTGTAGACCGTCATGTCGGCGACCAGATCGACCTCGATCTTGAACTCCGTTACCGGCTCGGGAAACACGAAGCGCGACAGCCAGTTGCCGTAGGGGTCCTGCTGGTGGTTCACGAAATGCCCCTCGGGGCCGACCTTCAGCGAATGCGAGATCACCCGCGTGCGCGAATGCGGCGCCGGTCGCAGGCGGATCAGCTGCGGCCCGAGCGTCACGGGGCGATCATACTTGTAATGGGTCAGGTGGTGGATGCTTGCCGTGATGGCCATGGGATCGGTCCGCCCGTGATGCTGTCTGCGAGATACCGTCACAAGAACTTGGATACAGGCCCTTGTAAAGCCTGACGCTTCCGGTAGCGCGACCGGGGCGGAGCGCTGCACAGATCCCGTGCGGCACCCGCTCCTCCTCCGATGGTCGCATATCGCGCCGCGCCCCGCGCGGGCTAGGCTCCCGGCAACGCACGCCGACCGATCATTTCGCAGACAGCGAGGAGCACCGACATTTCCCCCGTGGCAGACCATATCGACCGTGTCTTCAAGACCGTCTCATCCGACAGAGCTGCCGCCATGTCGTCTCTCGCCGCCTCGTGGCGGCGCTCGATGCAGCATCACGGGCTCGACCCGGCCACCCGGCAGGGCACGCGTCGGCTCGAGGACCGCACGCTCGCCCATCGCCGCGCCATGCTCGAACGCTTCCTGCTGGTCTCGGCGCCGAAGCTCGACCAGCTCTTCGGGCTGGTGGCGAGCTCGGGCTGCGGCGTGTTGCTGACCGACAGCGAGGGTCTGGTGCTCGACCAGCGCTGCGCAGAGGGCGATGCCGATGCCTTTGAGGCCTGGGGGCTCTGCCCCGGCGCCGACTGGAGCGAGGCCGCCGAGGGCACCAACGGCATCGGCACCTGCCTTGCCGAGGCGCGCCGGGTGACGATCCATCGCGGCGATCACTTCCTCGCCCGCAATATCGGCATGAGCTGCATGGACGCGCCGATCTTCGGCCCCGACGGGCGCATCGTCGCGGCGCTCGACGTCTCGTCGGCGCGCGCCGACCAGACCGAGGGCTTCAACCGGCTGATCGCCGCCACCGTGGCGCAGACCGCGCGCAGCATCGAGGCCGACTATTTCCGCGCCTCCTTCCCCGACGCCCGCATCCTCGTGGGCGACAGCGACGACGGCGAGACCGCGGTGCTGCTGGCGGTGGATGGCGACGACCTCGTGGTGGGCGCGACCCGCGGCGCGCGGCGCGCCTTTCAGCTCGAGAGCAAGGGCGCGCTGAAGCCGCGCCCGGCGGCGGATCTCTTCGGCCGCGAGGATGGCCCCTCGGGCTTCGAGCGCGCCGAACGCGCGGCGGTGATCCGCGCCCTGACCCGCGCCGACGGCAATGTCAGCAAGGCCGCCCGCGATCTCGGCATCGGCCGCGCAACGCTCTACCGCCGGATGAAGCGCCTCGGCATCGGCGACTGAGAGCAGCGCTTGGCCCTGCGCCGTTGCGGCCCGTCCCGACAACTGGAGACGCAGGCGTGTCCTCTGTGCCCCCGGCAGCGCAGCGGCACCGTCTTGACTGACAGGCGCCCCGCAACCTGCGTTCCCCCATCTCGTTGAGATCGAGTTGCGCCATCGCGCGTTGACGGAACCGTCTTGTGGAACGGATGGCCGTCCGGCGGCACCGGCCTCTGACCGCGTCATCGCTCCATTGCCCCGAAAGCCGGAAAGGCCCTGCACCCGGCCTAGACCGTCAGGCTGCGCAGATCGCCCTCATGCGTGACCAGCGTGATGCGGCGCACCCCGCCCAGCGCCCGCGCCGCCCGCTGCAACGCCTCCGCCGGGAGCAGACATCCGGCGGTCGAGAGCGCATCGGCCAAAGCCGCGCTCTCCGCCTCGACGCTCACCGTCGACCAGAGCGCCCCCCCTGCCCCGCGCGGATCGAGGATGTGCGTCTCCTCCCCCAGCCGCAGCGCCGCCGGGCTCGAGGTCGCGACCGCGCCGGTGTTCAGCGTGCGGGTGCCAAGGGAGCCGTGCTCCGGGTCCGAGAGCCCCAGCCGCCACGGCCCGCCCAGGGCGCGGAACTCGCCGATATTGACCAGCGCCTGCCCGAAGCCACGCGCCGCGAGCAGCTCGGCCACGGCATCGGTCGCGAAGCCCTGCGCGATACCGTTGAAAGTCAGCGCCTGCCCCTCTGCCAGCACGATGTGATCGCCGCCCTGCGTGATCCTCTCCCAGCCGACACGCGCGCGCGCCGCCGCCACGTCTCCCCCGAAGGCCAGCGCCTGCCAGAGCGGCTGCACGCTCGGATCGAAGGCGCCACCGGTAGCGTCATGGGCCCTTCCCGCCAGCCGCATCAGCGCGCGGAACGGTAATGATGCGTCAAGCTTTCCCGCGCGATTGAGACGCGACAGCTCCGAGGCCGGATCATGCAGGCTGAAGCGCGCCTCGATCTCGCGGATCCGCGCCAATCCTGCGCCCAGCGCCTCCTCCGCGCCGGGGCCGTGCAAGGTGATCTCGGCCTCCGCCCCCAGCGCCACGCCGCGCCAGCGCGCAGGGGCCAGCGCGGTGGCGGGGCCTGCGGCGAAGGCGGCGGAGATGGCGAGAAAGCGGCGTCGGGTGAGGCTCATTCGGCGGGCACCTCCTGGCCAGGGCTTATCGGACGCTTGCGCGCCCTCTGCGCCAGCACCAGCGGCACGCATTGCGCCGGGTCGTCATGGATCTTCACGCAGTCAAGACACTGGAAACACTCGGAATAATCGATCTCGCCGCTCTTCTCGATGGCGCCGTATCGGCAGCGCACCCGGCAGAGCTGGCAGGGCGAGCCGCATTCGCTGCGTCGCGCGATCCAGTCGCGCCCGCGCAGCAGGCCGCCGATCGCCATCAGCGCCCCGAGGGGACAGAGGTAGCGGCAGAAGCCCTTGAACAGAACCGCGCTCAGCAGGATCAGCCCGACCGCCCAGGCGACATAGGGCCACGCGCGCTGGAAATGCGTGGTGATCGCGGTCTTGAAGGGCTCGATTTCGGCCACCGTGTCGACCTCGCCCGGGGCCACGAAGACCGTCGCCACCATCCCCGCCAGCACCACGTATTTCAGCCCCTTGAGCCGCCTGTCCCAGCGCGGGCTCGGCTCGATCTGCGGCAGGCGCAGCAGGCGGCCGAGATGGGCGGCGAATTCCTGCAACGCGCCGAACGGGCAGAGCCAGCCGCAGAAGAACCCGCGCCCCCAGAGGATGAAGCCCGCGATCGCCGCCGCCCAGACCAGCAGCGAGAACGGGTCGTAGAGCAGGAAGGCGAAGCTGCCGCCGTCGAGCGCCGTGCGCAACACACCGAGCGGCGTCACGATGGAGAGCTGCCCCTGCCCCCAGAAGCCGATGAAGCCGGTCATCACCGCGAGGATGCCGAGCCGGACCGGCGTGAAGAACCGCATTCCCGCCAGACGGTTTTGCGCCGGACCGACCGCCAGCAGCAGCACGATGAGGAACACGCAGAGCGCGATCAGGTCGGCCTGACGGTTGAGGATCGCCTCGCGCCAGGGCGGCAGGGTCTCGACCGCGCCGGGGCGCAGGAAGAAGCGCTCGGGGGTCACGTGGGTGAGCTCGAGATCGCGGCGGCCGATCTCGGGCTGGAACATGCCGTGCGCGCGCACCGCCGCGACCTTGAGCGTCCACTCACGCGCCGGGTCGAAGCCCAGACGCCGGTCGGTGCGCAGGATCATCGCCGTCCCCGCGGGGACAGAGTCGGCCAGCTCTACGAAGAGATCGGCATCACGCAGCGCGATGGGCAAACCATCCTGCTCCGCCGAGAGCCAGTCGGGCGCGGTGTTGCGCACGAAGTCGGGCGAGACCAGCCCGTGCCGTCCGGTCTCGATCAGCAGGATCGGCTCCTCGTCGGGCGAGATCGCGAGGAAACGCTGCAGCTCTTCCAGCGTGTCGGGGGCAAGCGCCGCGCGGGCGATGGCAGGCGGGCCGAGATCGACCACCCAGAGATCGAGATAGGCGGCCTCGGGATCCTCGCTGGCCTCGGGGTCGTCATCGGCCCAGACGGTGCCGGCGAAGAGCGCGTCGACCTCGGCATTGCTGACGGTCTTGTGGGTCGCGATGCCCTGCGCCACCAGCGCCGCCCAGTCGAGCGGCTCGTCATGGGCGGGATCGGGATGCGCCGGCGGGCCGGAGCTGATCCCCGCCATGCGCTCGCGCGCCACCTCGCGGGCGGCGGCCAGGATGCTCTCATGGGCGATGCGCACGCTCGCCGTGGCCTTGGTGACGCCATCGAGATAGACCAGCGCCGAGCCGTCCCCGCCGGAGCCATAGGCGCTGCCGACCACCATCGTCTCCGAGATCGCGTGGCCGGAATATTGCTCGAGAAAGCCGCGCAGCGGCGCCTCGCCGAGCCCCGAGACGAAGATCGGCTCGTTGTGATCGATCAGCCGCACGTCGAGGAACTGGCCGTCGAGATCGAGCATGACGAAGATGTTGATTGGCGCACCGGAAAAGCCCGGCAGCGGCGCCATCAGCTCGGTCTCGAAGGCGTAGCCGGCGAGCCCGCCCCCGGAGTTGAGCAGCTCCCATACGCCCTTCTCGCCAAGCGGCTCACCGAGCACGTAGGGGGCGTAAACGAACTCTTCCATCGCCGCGCGGTCGAGCGGCTCCGCCGCGCCGGGGCGCGGGAGGAAAGAGAGAAGACTCAAGGTGAGAAAAAGCAAAAGCGCCCGCATGGGGCGCAGAGTAGCAGGGCGGATCGGGCCGGGAGATGCGACCTAGGTCTGAGACCCGGAGCCCGGGAAGAGATCGGCGGTGCCTTCGGAGGGAGAGGGTAAAGGCACCGCCGGAGCTGCCGGCGCGGCGGGAGGGCCCCGGCGGCAGAGGTGGTCCGTGACGCGCAGGAGTGGCAAGGAGCGCGCGTCACGGACGGGAGGAGCTCTAGAAGAAGCCGAGCTTGTTGGGATTGTAGCTCATCAGCATGTTCTTGGTCTGCTGGTAGTGGTCGAGCATCATCTTGTGGTTCTCGCGCCCGATGCCGGACTGCTTGTAGCCGCCGAAGGCCGCGTGGGCCGGGTAGGCGTGGTAGTTGTTCACCCAGACCCGGCCGGCCTCGATCTTGCGGCCGAAGCGGTAGCAGCGGTTGGCATCGCGGGTCCACACGCCGGCGCCGAGGCCGTACATGGTGTCGTTGGCGATGGCGAGCGCCTCTTCCTCGTCCTTGAAGGTGGTGACCGAGACCACCGGGCCGAAGATCTCTTCCTGGAAGACCCGCATCTTGTTGTGGCCTTTCAGGATGGTCGGCTGGATGTAGTAGCCGTTGGACAGGTCGCCCGACATCTGCGCCGCGTCACCGCCGACCAGCACCTCGGCGCCCTCTTCGCGTCCGATGGTGAAGTAGGACATGATCTTGTCCTGCTGCTCGGAGCTGGCCTGGGCGCCGACCATGGTCTCCATGTCGCGCGGGTCGCCCTGCTTGATCGCCTTCACGCGGGCGATGCACTTCTCGATGAAGGCCTCGTAGATGTCTTCCTGGACCAGCGCGCGGCTCGGGCAGGTGCAGACCTCGCCCTGGTTGAAGGCGAAGAGCACGAAGCCCTCGACCGCCTTGTCGAGGAAGGCGTCATCCTCGGCCATCACGTCGGAGAAGAAGATGTTGGGCGACTTGCCGCCGAGCTCCAGCGTCACCGGGATCAGGTTCTTGGTGGCGGCCTTCATGATGACGCGGCCGGTCTCGGTCGAGCCGGTGAAGGCGATCTTGGCGATGCGGTTGCTCTCGGCCAGCGGGCCGCCGACCTCGGCGCCGAAGCCGTTGACCACGTTGAGCACGCCGGCGGGCAGCAGATCGGCGATCAGCTCGACGAGCACGAGGATCGCGGCCGGGGTCTGCTCGGCGGGCTTGAGCACGATGCAGTTGCCCGCGGCGAGCGCCGGGGCGAGCTTCCAGGCCGCCATCAGGATCGAGAAGTTCCACGGGATGATCTGGCCCACGACGCCCAGCGGCTCGTGGAAGTGATAGGCGACGGTGTCGGCGTCGATCTCCGACATCGAACCTTCCTGGCTGCGCAGCACGCCCGCGAAGTAGCGGAAGTGATCGACCGAGAGGGGGATGTCGGCGGCGGTGGTCTCGCGGATCGGCTTGCCGTTGTCCCAGGTCTCGGCCTGGGCGAGGATCTCGAGGTTCTCCTCGAGACGGTCGGCGATCTTGAGCAGGATGTTGGAGCGCTCGGCGGCCGAGGTGTGGCCCCAGGCTTCCTTGGCGGCATGAGCGGCATCGAGCGCCAGCTCGACATCGGCGGCGTCGGAGCGGGCGACCTCGCAGACCTTGGCGCCGGTGATCGGGGTCACGTTGTCGAAATAGCGGCCGTTCACCGGGGCGGTGAACTTGCCGCCGATGAAGTTGTCGTAGCGGGCCTTGAAGGGCGATGCGTATTTGCCCTCGGTCTGGGTCATGACGTTCATGGCTGTCCTCCTGTCTGTCCGGGTCCTCCACCCGGGGATGCGATCAGGATGCGCCCCGGTGGCGCGGCTGTCAGCCGGGGGCAAGCGGCGCGAGGGCCGGAGGTGTCTCGGTTCTGAGACAGGTTGCGGGCGGGTTCCGGGCTGTGGGGAGGCTCGGCGTGGCGTGGCGGCTTTGAGTGCCGGCCACGGCGCCGTTTCGAGCGCCTCGGCCCTTGCCCGCTGCCGCTGAGATTCGCGTGACGATAGGCCCCGCGACGCCGACGCGCATCGCGGGTCCGCGGGGCGGCGAACCTCGCGTCGAATCCCTCGATTTATCCCGGCCATGTCCGAAGGACCTTGAAGCTGGGCACAGGTGTCACCAAACCGCCGGTCCGAGGGGGCGGACCGGCGATGCGCGGCGGCCTGCGGCCTTTGTTCCACGCGGGGAGGCGCTCGGGCGCTTTCGGCTTTGAAGCAACCATGCGGGCATCAGACATGGTGAAGGCGCACAGTCGCATTGCCCGGCGGTGGTATCGCCCCAAACCAGCATTCGGCCCCGAGACGCCACCGCGAGTCGCCGGTCCGCGGGGCGGCGATCAGGTCGTCGAATCCCTCGATTTATCCCGGCCATGTCCGAAGGACCTTGAAGCTGGGCACCCGGCCCGGCCAAACCACCGGCCCGGGTGGCGGACCGGCGATGCGCGGCGGCCTGCGGCCTTTGTTCCGCGCAGAGAGGCGCTCGCGGGTTGGCTAATGGGAATGCGGAGGCTTGGGCGTCGGGTCATGCTCAAGCCCTTCGCAAAACAAAACGGGCGCAGTCGCCCGCGCCCGTCCCGTCTCTGCCATGATCCCGCGCTCACCGCTCCGGCGGCAGGTGGCTCAGCCCGTATTGCTCGAAGATTGCCGCGATGCGGCCGTCCTCGAGCCCGGCGCGGATGGCGTCGTCCACCGCGTAGCCCAGGGCACGGTAGCGCATGTGAACGCCCACCCCGATGGTCCAGCGGCTGACCGCGAAGCCCGCCAGCGGCGGCTGGTGGATGGCGATGCCCTCCCCCGCCCCGGCCTCGAGCTGCGCCAGCGGCCCCATCGCCGCCATGGTCTCGCCCGCGCCCAGTCCCGCCATCGCGTCGGCATAGGTCGGATAGCGCCGCACTCCCTGCGCCAGCTGCCCGCCCGCGAAGGAGGTGAGGTAGAAATCGGTGATCGAGTCGTTCTCCACCGCCACCGTGTCGATGCGGAAATAGGCCGGCACCGGCGGATCCTCGGGATAGGCCTCCTCGCGATAGGCGATGGCGATCTGCTCGGCGGCGTATTGCCCGGTGAAGACCACCTGCTCGACGCGGCAGGTATAGGCGCTGTCATAGGGAACGTGCAGCATCACGTTCGACACCCGCCCGCCGATCACCGGCCCCTTCCAGACATTGTTGCGCAGGTCGGCGTCGAGATTTTCGCCCGCCGCCACCAGCCGGAAGCGCGGCTCGACGCCGAGATCCGCCGCGATGAGCTTGCCGATCTCGATATCGACGCCGACCGGCTTGCCCTTCTCCTCGTAGGACCAGGGCGGGAAATCCTCGTAGGCGGCGAACTCGATGTAGCCGCGCTCGAGGATCTGGTCGAGATCCTGCCCGACGATGTCGCGACCGGCATTCTGAGGCTTGGGCTGCGGCACCCAGTCCTCGCAACGCGCGAAAGCCGGGCTTGCGAAAGCAAGCCCGGCCAGCGCGGCCAATAAGACCCGGCGCTGCATGTCAGTGCGCGGCGGAGAGCCCGATGGTGAGGGTCTCGGCGGCATGGGACAGATCCTCCGGGTTGGCATCGAGCTGGTTGGCGGCGCGGTAGGCGATGCTGTCGGCCACCGGTGCGCCGGAGAGGGTTTCGATCTCGCCGGCGATCTCGCGTAGGCGGGCACGCAGCGCGTCGACATCGGCATCGCCCGAGGCCAGCTTGTCGCGGATCTCCTTGAGCTCGGCCGACTGCTCCTCGACCGCCATGTCGTCGGGGCGCGCCTCGACATAAGTGCGGATCGCCCAGGCCGCCTTCTGGCCCAGCAGCTCACCGAAGGCCGGCATCTTGGTGATGCCGTTCTGGGTGTAGCCGTGGATGAAGCGCTCCATGAACCACTCGTCGCCGAACTCCTCGGCCTCGAGGAAGCGCAGGTCGGGGGCGAGGCCGCCCGAGATCACCTCGAGCCCGTGGCAGCGCGCGCAGTTCTGGTTGTAGCCCGAGGCGCCGATCTCGACCGCCGCCTGCCAGACATCCTCGCCGGCATCGCGGTAGGGATTCTCGGTCAGCCACTCCTCGCCCACATCGGGCAGCGCATCGGTGTTGACCGGCTGCGGCGCGACATCGCCGTGCGCCAGCGCCAGCGTGGCGGCAAACATGCTGATGGCGGCACCCGTCAGGACGGTGCTGGTGAACTTCGCTGCGGATCGCTTGGTCGTGGGCATGGGACCTCCTCCGTTTCCACTGGTTTCAGCTTTGCTAGCAAGGCGCCCCCACGGGCCATATTGGACCTTGGTCGTGAAACTGCGTTCTCTCCGACCATGGTCTTACGGCGCGGGCCCTCCGGGAGGCGTAGCTTGCACCAAGGGAGGACAGTCATGCGAATATTCGGGCTCGCCGCCGTGTTGTCGCTGTCGCTGGGCGCCGCCGCCGCGTCGGAGACACAGGTCAGAATCGGCTATCTCAGCGTCGATGAGCCGGCGCCGCCGGTGCTGTCGAATCTCGACCCCACGCCGGAGGACCTCGGCCTCGCGGGCGCGCGGCTCGGGATCGAGGACAACGCCACCACCGGGCGCTTCCTGAACCAGACCTACGTGATGGACGAGACAAGGGTGCCCGAGGGCGGCGATGCCGTGGCCGCGGCGCGGGCGCTGCTCGCCTCGAGCCCGTTCCTCGTGCTCGACGCGCCCGCCGACGCGCTGAGCGCCATCGCCGATCTGCCCGAGGCGCAGGGCGCGCTGCTGTTCAATGCCACCGCCCCCGACAGCGCCCTGCGCGATGCCGGCTGCCGCGCCAACCTGTTGCACACCATCCCCTCGAACGCCATGCGCGCCGACGCGCTGGCGCAGTTCCTCGTGCAGCGGCGCTGGACCGAGGTGGCGCTGATCTCGGGCGCGCATCCGCGCGACCTGGCCTTCGCCGAGGCGCTGCGCGGCTCGATCGCCAAGTTCCGGCTCAAGCTGGTGGGCGAGAAGGACTGGGTCTTCGACGCCGACATGCGCCGCAATGCCAGCGCCGAGGTGCCGCTCTTCACCCAAGGGTTCAAGGAGCATGACGTGCTGCTTCTGGCCGACGAGATCGGCGATTTCGGACGCTACGTGGTCTACAACACCTGGCTGCCGCGCCCGGTCGCGGGCTCGGAAGAGCTGGTGCCGCAGGCCTGGGCGCCGGTGGTCGAGCAATGGGGCGCGGCGCAGCTGCAATCGCGCTTCGAGGCGCTCGCCGCGCGCGACATGCAGCCCGAGGACTATGCCGCCTGGGCCGCGATCCGCGCCATCGGCGAGGCGGTCACCCGCACCGGCAGCGCGGAGGCCGCGACGCTGCGCGACTACATCTTCTCCGACGCCTTCGAGCTTGCCGGCTTCAAGGGCAGCCCGCTGAGCTTCCGCGCGTGGAACGGCCAGCTGCGCCAGCCGATTCCCATCGTCACCGACCGCGCCGTGGTCGCCACCGCGCCGCTCGAGGGCTTCCACCATCAGGGCAACGAGCTCGACACGCTGGGCCGCGATGCGCCCGAAACCGCCTGCACCGCATTCAAAGGATAAGACCATGCTGAGACTGACCGCCATCCTTGCCCTGCTCACCGCTCCCGCCACGGCGGACGAGATCTGGATCACCAACGAGAAGGACGA
The DNA here is from genome assembly GCF_019801965.1 of Salipiger bermudensis. Lineage (GTDB taxonomy): Bacteria > Pseudomonadota > Alphaproteobacteria > Rhodobacterales > Rhodobacteraceae > Salipiger > Salipiger bermudensis_A. The sequence continues at coordinate 50,921 of NZ_JAHVIA010000004.1, read as the reverse complement.
CAGCATCAGCGTCATCGACGTCGCGACGCTCGAGGTCACCCGCACCATTCCCACCGGCGAGCGACCGCGCGGCATCACCTTCAGCCACGATTTCTCGAAGGTCTATATCTGCGCCTCCGACAGCGACGCGGTGCAGGTGATGGACCCGGTCTCGGGCGAGATCCTGCATGACCTGCCCTCCGGCGAGGACCCGGAGCAGTTCGTGCTGCACCCCGACAACCGCCGGCTCTACATCGCCAACGAGGATGACGCGATCACCACCGTGGTCGACACCGACAGCCGCCGGGTGATCGCTCAGATCGATGTCGGCATCGAGCCCGAGGGCATGGCGGTGAGCCCCGACGGCAAGATCGTCATCACCACCTCTGAAACCACCAACATGGCGCATTGGATCGACACCGAGAGCGAGGCGATCTTCGCCAACACGCTGGTCGACAGCCGCCCGCGCCATGCCGAGTTCGTCAAGGACGGCAGCGAGCTCTGGGTCTCGTCGGAGATCGGCGGCACGGTGACGGTGTTCGACGTGGCGAGCCAGGCGGAGAAGGCGAAGATCCATTTCGAGATCACCGGCGTACACGAGGACCGCATCCAGCCGGTGGGCTTCGAGCTGACCCCGGACGGCAAGACCGCCTTCGTGGCGCTCGGGCCGGCCAACCACGTCGCCGTGGTCAATGCCGAGACCTGGGAGGTCGAAGAGTACCTGCTGGTGGGGCGCCGGGTCTGGCACATGGCCTTCGACCGCGAGCACAAGCTGCTCTTCACCACCAATGGCGTGTCGGGCGATGTCACGGTGATCGACGTGGAGAAGCGCGAACCGTTCAAGACCATCAAGGTCGGCCGCTTCCCCTGGGGCGCGGCGCTGCGCCCCACGGAGGGCTGAGCGCCCTGCCCCCGGGCTGATCTGGGCTGACCCGGGCTGACCCGAGCGTGGGCGTCGAGCGAGAGAGGAGACGCGAATGGCACGGTATCTCGAACTTGCGATGGCGGCCTGTCTGGCGGCCACAGCCGCGATGACTCAAGCGGCGGCCGAGGAGACCACGGCGGATGCCTACGGCACCACCAACCCCGAGGAGCTCACCTGGCAATCGCTGCGCGACCGCGCCGAGCGGGGCGAGACCGACATGATGGTCTGCGCCTCGGGCTACCTGATGACCAAGTCGGGCGACCACGCCACCGCGCGGGCGATCTTCGAGGCCTGCGCCGAGGCCGGCTACACCGCGGCGATGACCTGGATGGGCTACATGGAGCAGAACGGCTTCGGCGGGCCCTTCGATCCCGACGCCGCCGCCCGATGGGACCGCCGTGCCGCCGAGGCCGGCGACCCGGTCGGCAAGTTCAACTACGGCATCGGGCTGATGCGCGGCTTCGGCACCGCGCAGGACGAGGCTGCGGGGCGAGCGCTGGTCGACGAAGCGGCGCGCGACGGGCTGGAGATCGCGAAGCGCCTGCAGGGGGCGGGCTATGATCTCGACGAGATCACGCCGGATGCCGACAACTGGCGCTACGCTCCGATGTTCTGAGCGGGGGGACGCGGGAGCGGTGAGGCGCTGCTCCCCGGACATCGGGAAGCCGGTAGCAGGGGGTGACCTGCCCCGCCGCGGCTAAGCGCGGCAAATCCTGAGTATGGGGGCTCTGCCCCCGCCGCAGCAGAGCTGCGACTCCCCCGAGGTATTTTTGAACCAGAGAAGACAGGGGCCTGGGCGCGATGACAGGCGCTGCGGTGATGGCAAGGCGCGCGCTTGCGGGTCGTGGCGGCGCGCGCGTCTAAGACCTTGGTGCAAGTCAGCGCGACCGGGTGCAGCGAGCCGGACGGAGGCGGTCTGGCGCGCGCCGTTGCGCTGTCGGTGCGGCGCGCGCTGCGACGGGGGCTGCCGGTGGGGGGCGTCCGGTGTCTGCGGTCGTTGCCCGGCTGGCTTGGCGCCGGGCCGGGTGCGCGGTCGCCTGCGGGCTCGACGAGGACGGGGGCGCGGCCGGCGGGAAGTCTGTCAGGGCCGCGGCATGCCGGAGCCATTGGCTTGATTCCAATAGCTCTTCCGGCCGCTCCCTGTGGGGAGGCCCGGTAAGAAGCGGCGTCGGCGCCTGTTCCGAAGGGAACGCAGCCACCGCCCGTTTGGCCACGGGCAGCGTCCGGGCGCCGGCCATGCCGAGGCGCGTGGCGGTGGCCATGGCCGGCGTTTCGGGAGGCGGCGGGCGGCGCGGCGCCGGCAGCGGGGCTGCCCGGTGCGGGGCATCCCTCTGGCCCGCGGGCGCGCAATCTGCCTGCGCGGCATCCGCGTCCTCGTCGTCGGCGCGTAACCCTGCGGAAAGGTCTTACGACCATGGTGCAATTCATCTCCGGCCCCGTGCCGGGGATGCTTGCGGCGGAGGAGGGCGCGGCCCGGCGGCCGAACCGAACACTCTGAACCGTCTCTAAGGGAGGACATCATGAACCGCTTCATTCTGGCAGTGACCGCAGGTCTGCTGGCGACCGGTGCCGCACAGGCGCAGGTCACCGAGGACGACCTGGCCAACGACCAGTCCATCACCACCCAGGTGGTGACCAACGGCATGGGCCGCCACCTGCAGCGCTACAGCCCGCTCGACACGCTCAACAAGGACAACGTCAAGAACCTCGTGCCGGCCTGGGCCTTCTCCATGGGCGGCGAGAAACAGCGCGGCCAGGAAACCCAGCCGATCGTCTATGACGGCATCATGTATGTCACCGGCTCCTACTCGCGGCTCTACGCCATCGACCTCGCCTCCGGCGAAGAGCTCTGGCAATACGATGCCCGCCTGCCCGAGGGCATCCTGCCCTGCTGCGACGTGATCAACCGCGGCGCCGCGATCTACGGCGACAAGATCATCTTCGGCACGCTTGACGCCCGCCTCGTGGCGCTCGACCGCAAGACCGGCGATGTCGTCTGGCGCGACAAGATCGCCGACTACAAGGCCGGCTACTCCTACACCGCCGCGCCGTTGATCGTGAACGGCCTCGTCATCACCGGCAACTCGGGCGGCGAGTTCGGCATCGTCGGCGAGGTGCAGGCGCGTGACGTCGAGACCGGCGACATGGTCTGGACCCGCCCGGTGATCGAGGGCCACATGGGCACGCTGAACGGCGAAGAGAGCACCATGACCGGCGAGCTCAACGCCACCTGGCCGGGCGACCTGTGGAAGACCGGCGGCGGCGCCACCTGGCTCGGCGGCTCCTACGACGCGGAGACCGACACGCTGGTCTTCGGCACCGGCAACCCGGCGCCCTGGAACAGCCACCTGCGCGGCGCCGGCACCCCCAGCGAGGGCAACACCGGCGACAACCTCTACGCCGCCTCGCGGCTCGGCATCGACCCGGCCACCGGCGAGATCAAGTGGCACTTCCAGACCACCCCGCGCGAGGGCTGGGACTATGACGGCGTCAACGAGGTCGTGGCCTATGAGGATGCCGACGGCAACAAGCGCTTCGCCACCGCCGACCGCAACGGCTTCTTCTACGTGCTGAACCGCGAGGACGGCGCCTTCATCGACGCCCATCCCTTCGTCAAGGACATCACCTGGGCCAGCGATATCGACGAGACCGGCCGGCCGATCTTCGTCGAGGAGAACCGCCCGGGCGATCCCAGCGCAGCGGCGGATGGCGGCAAGGGCGAAGTGGTGTTCTCGGCACCGGGCTTCCTCGGCGGCAAGAACTGGATGCCGATGGCCTACAGCCAGAACACCGGCCTGTTCTATGTGCCGTCCAACGAGTGGGGCATGGATATCTGGAACGAGCCCGTGACCTACAAGAAGGGCGCCGCCTATCTCGGCTCGGGCTTCACCATCAAGCCGATGTACGAAGACCATATCGGCTCGCTCAAGGCCATCGACCCGGCCACCGGCGAGTGGAAGTGGGAATTCAAGAACGAGGCCCCGCTCTGGGGTGGCGTCATGACCACCGCCGGCGGCCTTGTCTTCACCGGCACCCCGGAGGGCAAGTTCCTGGCGCTTGACGACGAGACCGGCGAGGTTCTCTGGAGCTTCCAGACCGGCTCGGGCATCGTTGGCCAGCCGGTCACCTGGGACATGGATGGCGAGCAGTATGTCTCGGTGGTCTCGGGCTGGGGCGGCGCGGTTCCGCTCTGGGGCGGCGAGGTTGCCAAGAAGGTGAATTACCTGAACCAGGGTGGCACCGTCTGGACCTTCAAGCTGCCCAAGCAGCTCGCCTCGGCGAACTGATCGAAGCGATCCTCCCAGAGGTCCGCCTCCCCGACTGGACCTCATGCGATGCGCCGCGCCCACCGCGGCGCATCGTTCCTTTACGGCAACCTGGCCCGCTGCCGGGCCACCATTGCGCGGCAGCGTGAAGCGCAGCGCCGCGCCGCCCTCCGCGCCCCGGATCCGCCCGCCATGCAATGCACCCGCCCGGTCGCGTTGCCTCAGGCCCGGGCCGCTGCCCCCAAGCCCCGCGCTCACCGCGGCGCATGGTTCCTTTTCAGCACCCTGGCCCGCTGCCTGGCCACCATTGCGCGGCAGCGTGAAGCGCAGCGCCGCGCCGCCCTCCGCGCCCCGGATCCGCCCGCCATGCAATGCACCCGCCCGGTCGCGTTGCCTCAGGCACGGGCCGCTGCCCACAAGCGCCGCGCCGGTGCGTATCGGTCATTTCCGGCGCCCTAGCCCGCCGCCGGGCCACCGTCACGTGGCAGCGTGAAGAGCAGCGCCGCGCCGCCCTCGTCGCCCTCCTCGACCCAGATCCGCCCGCCATGCAAGGCGACCACCCGCTCGCAAAGCGTCAGGCCCAGGCCGCTGCCCCCGAGCGCCGCGCCGGGGCGCAGCCGGTGAAACAGCTCGAACACCTTCCCGCGCTGATCCGGCGGGATGCCACGGCCATTGTCGCTGACCCGGATGCCGACCATATCCGCACCGGCGTCGAAGGTGGTGACCCGCAACCGCGGCGGACGCGCGGGATGGCGGTATTTCAGCGCGTTGCCCAGCAGGTTCTGCGCCACCTGCCCGATCAGCATCGGCGCGCCGGAGGCCTGCGGCAGGGGCGCGATGGTCAGCTCGGCGCCGCTGCGCTGGATCTCGTCGCGCAGCCAGTCGGCGGCCTCGCGGAAGCAGGCTCCGAGATCCACCGGCTCGAAGGTCACCTGCGTGTTCTCGATCCGGAACAGCTCGACCACCGAGGTGATGCGGGCGCGCAGCTGGTCGGCGGCGCGGGTGGCGAACTCGAAGATCTGCGCGGCATCGGCGTCGAGCTCCTCCCCCAGCGACGCGCGCAGCATCGACAGGCCACCGGCGATGGTGTTGGCGGGCGCCATCAGGTCATGCGCCGCCATGAAGGCGAAATGGCGGATCTCATCGAGCGCCGCCTCGCGCCGTCGCAGTTCGGTGATGTCGGAGAGCAGCCCCATCATGCGCAGCGGCCCGCCGCCCGGCCCCCAGGCCACCACCTGGCCGCGGCAATGGCCCCAGACCGTCGAGCCGTCCCGGTGCAGGTAGCGCAGCTCGAGATCGAAAGCCGTCTCACCCCGGCTCTCGACATGCGCGCGGAACACCTGCTGCAGCCGCGGCAGATCGTCGGGATGCACACGCCTTTGCCAGGCCTCGGCGTTGGTGCCGAGCTCGCCGCCGGAGAAGCCGAGCATCGCCTTCAGGCGCGGGCTCATGAACGCGGTGTTGTCCTGCACGTGCCAATCCCAGAACCCCGCCTGCCCTGCCTCGACCATGCGCTCGAGGCTGGCCAGCGCGCTCTGGGCCCCGCCCCCCGCGCGCGCGCCGGCGAGCAGGGTGACGCCGCCGGGCTGGCCGGCGGCAGAGGCCGCGATGATCGCGGCCGGCGGATCGGCCTCCGCCGATCCTGCGGGCCTGAGCCCGAAGGCGACACGGTCGCGACGCTCGGGATGCCGCTGCAGGATCGGCGTCTGGCCCGGCGGCGGGAGGTAGATCTGGCCCGGTTCCGGCGCCATGTGCTCGGTGATCTCGCGCAGCGGCGCCTGCGCGCCGATCAGCTCGCCCAGCCGCTGACGCTGCGACATCGGCAGGGACGCCGCCAGCAGCAGCGAGCGGTCGGCGCCTCGCAGCGCGGCGCCGAGCGTTGCCGCCTCGGCGAGAACCGCTTCCTGATCTTCGGGGTCGAGCACGACAACCGCCAGAGCGTCCGAGCCGCAAGACGCCATCGCCCCGCGCGAATTGTCGCATGCCGATACCATTTCAAGACACCCCGAAAATCCCCTTGATCTGAATATTGTTCAAGCCGCCCTCTTTTTTCAAGCGCCTCTTGCTTCGAAGAAATCGATCCTCGGATTATATTTATTGAAAAACAGCGCAATAGGCGAAAAGCCCTATTCGCAGCTCAAGGTCTTTGTGCAACAATCCCCCACAACATGGAGGACTATTCGCATCGATCAGCGTTTCCGACGCAGAAACATGAATATCAATTCGCCATAAAATAATTCACTCCACCGATTTTTTCTGTAAAATCGTTAAAGACGAAGGGTTCCGACGGTTTTCATGCTTCGCGGGATCCCGGGTTGGGGCGGCCCGCGTGTTTTTTCGCCCCGGGGGACAAGGTATGTTGCAGTCCGGGCTAGAGTCTTCGCTCGACACCAAGGTTCTGGGAAAGACCGTTCTGATCGTGGATGACGACGAGTGGACACGGTTTTCGGTTCAGAAGCATCTCAAGGAAGAGAATATCGCGGCGCGCGCAGTGCCCTGGCCCGACGAGGCGCTGACGCTTTGTGCGCGCAACCCGGAGGCGTTCGGCCTCATCCTGCTCGACATCCGGTTTCCGAATGGCGAATGCGGGCTCGACTACGCGCGGGATTTCAAAAAGCTGACCGCCGGCTCAGATTGCGGGGTGGTCGGCATCACCTCGCACATGGCGTTTCTCGAGAAAGGCGACTGGACCAAGTTCGGGATGGACGATCTGCTGCTGAAGCCGCTGCACAAGTGGCTGCTGGTGAGCTACGCGCAGCGCTACTGCTGAGCCGCGCGGTCAGGCGAAGAGCCGGAAGCTGCGCGCGGCGGCCTCCACCGGGTCGATCACCGGACAGCTGAGCGCGGCGCGGGCGCGCCGGGTCAGTGCCGACATGCCGGCGCATCCCAGGATCACGCAATCCGCCCCGTCTTCCGCCTCGGCACGCTGCGCCTCCTCGACGATGCGGGTCAGCGCCGCGTCGGGATCCTCTTCCAGCGCCAGCACCGGCACGCCGGAGGCGCGCACCTTCGCGCAATGCCCGGCGAGGCCGTAGCGGGCGATGTTGCCCTCGATCACCGGCAGCGAGATCGGCAGCGTGGTCACCACGCTGAATCGCCAGCTGCGCAACGCCGCGAGGTGGAAAGCCGCCTGCCCGATGCCGATCACCGGACAGCGCGCCCCGCGTGCTGCCTCGTCGAGCCCGGTGTCGTCGAAGCAACTGATCGCGATGCCCGCGGCGCCGGCGGCATCGAGCTCTGCGACGATCTCGAGCAGCGGCGGGGTCGCCGCCTCGCCATCGGCGGCGCCCTGGATCGAGGCCGGGCCGCAGAGCGAGGTACGCCCGGTGAGCTCGAGCTCCGGCGCGGCGGCGCGGGCGGCCGCCACGATGGTCGCGGTCATCGCCTCGGTGCTGTTGGGATTGACGAATACGATCGACACGGGCGCGGCCTCAGACCATGCCCTTGCCGGCATCCGAGCCCTGCCGCGCGCGGCGTCGGCCCATCAGCCAGACGGTCAGCAGGAACGCCCCGATGACGACCAGCGAGAAGGCGGTGGTCAGCGTGCCCAGCGCGAAGATCACCGGCGTGGTGACGTTGGTCGTCATTCCGAAGATCTCGAGCGGCAGGGTGTTGTAGCTGCCGGCAGTGAGCAGCGTGCGGGCAAACTCGTCATAGCTGAGCGTGAAGCCGAACAGCGCGACGCCGATCAGCGAGGGCGCGATGATCGGCAGCACCACGTGGCGAATGGTCTGCCAGGCGCTGGCGCCCTGGTCGCGGGCCGCCTCCTCGAAGGATTTGTCGAAGCGGTTGAACACCGCGAACATGATCAGCAGGCCGAAGGGCAGCGTCCAGGTGAGCTGCGAGCCGAAGCCGGAGCTGGCCCAGTGCACCTTGAGGCCGGCCTGGGAGAAGATCAGCCCGACGCCGAGCGAGACCAGGATCGACGGGATCACCAGCGAGGTGATGATCAGGTAGAACAGCACCGCCGAGCCGGCAAAGCGCTTGCGGAAGGCGAGCCCGCCGCTGACCGAGACCACCACGGTGGTTACCATGACCATCAGCCCGAGCGCGAAGCTGCGCCGGAACGAGCCCCAGATATCGCCCACCGCCTGTTCCTGGAACAGGTCGCGGAACCAGTGCAGCGAGGTGCCCTGCATCGGGAAGGTCAGGCCGCCCTGCGGGCCTTGGAAGCTCAGGATCGCGATGGTGATGGTGGGGCCGTAGAGGAACAGGATGAACAGCGCGAAGAACGCGGCGAGGACATAGAAGGACCGGGGGCGACGTTCCATCTCAGAGCTCCTTCCGGATGTCGACGAAGCGCAGCAGGATGCCGATCACCAGCAGCACGGTGATCAGGAGCACCACCGCCGTGGCCGCCGCCGAGGGGTATTGCAGCAGGCCGATATCGTTGGAGATCAGCCGGCCCACATTGGCCGATTGCGAGCCCGACATGAAACGCACGGTGATGAAATCGCCCATCACCAGCGTGATGACGAAGATCGTGCCGATCATGATGCCGGGTTTGGTCAGCGGCACGATCACGTGCCAGAGCGTCTGCCACCCGGTGGCGCCGGCGTCGTACGAGGCCTCGATCAGCGAGCGGTCGATGCGCATCATGGTGTTGAAGATCGGCACCACCATGAACAGCGTGTAGAGGTGCACGAAGGCGAGGATGACGCTGAAATCGCTGAACAGCAGCCATTCGAGCGGCTCGTCGATCACCCCCCAGGAGATCAGCGTCGAGTTGGCGATGCCGTTGCGCCCGAGAAACGGGATCCACGAGATCATGCGGATGATGTTGGAGGTCCAGAACGGGATCGTGCAGAGCAGGAAGAGCGCGATCTGCCAGGTCAGGCTGCGCACGTGAAAGGCCAGGAAATAGGCCACCGTGAAGCCGAGCAGCAGCGTCACCGCCCAAGTGATGAGGGCGTATTTGAAGGTGTTGACGAAGACCTTGTAGGTCACCGGCGAGCTGAACAGGAATTCGTAATTGTCGAACTGGAAAGCCGGGTAGATCGAGTACTCGGTGGCGCCCCAGAAGCTGACGATGACGATCATGATGATCGGCAGGACGAGGAAGGCGCCCAGCACCAGCGCCAGCGGCGCGGCCTGGAACCAGGCCACGAGCCCGGCGGGCAGCCTGCGACCGGCGCGCGCGGCGGCGTCGGGACCGGGGGTTGCGGTGGGGGTGTCGGTCTCAGCCGTCATGACGCGTGTCCGATGGGAAAGGGCCCCGGCCGGAAAGGGAGGACGGCCGGGGCAAGTCGTTGGTTGGGATGGATCAGGAGGAGATGAACTCGTTCCACTTGCGAACCATGTACTGGTTCTCGTCCATCACGGCGTTCCAGCAGGCGACCGAGCCCATGCGGTCGTAGAACGAGCCGCCGTCGCGGGTCTCGCCGGCCTGCGCCAGCACGTCGCCGAAGGGCGAGGTGATCTCGCCGGTGGCTTCCTTGCCCTCGAACCAGTAGCCCCACTCGTTGTCGGACATGTGCTCCTTCGAGGTTTCCGGAACCGCGGAGTAGTAGCCCTGACGCATCAGGAAGCCGCCGACCCAGCCGGAGAGGTACCAGTTGATGTATTCATAGGCCGCATCGAGCTCCATGCCCGAGAGCGACTTCGACAGGCCGATGCCGCCGCCCCAGGAGCGGTAGCCCTCTTCCAGCGGCTGGTAGACGCAGGGAATGCCGCGCGACTTGACCGCGGTGATCGCCGGCGACCACATCGACTGGATGACGACCTCGCCGGAGGCCATCAGGTTGACGCTCTCGTCGAAGGTCTTCCAGAAGGCGCGGAACTGGCCGTTCTGCTTGGCCTCGGTGAAGATCGCGAAGGTGGCGTCGATCTCCTCGCGGGTCATGTTGCCCTTGTCGCCATATTGGATCTCGCCCATCGACTCGCAGACCATGGCCATGTCCATGATGCCGATCGAGGAGATGTCGAGGATCGAGGCCTTGCCCTTGAACTCGGGGTTCAGCAGCTCGGACCAGTTGTTGATCGGACGGCCGATGAGGTCGGGGCGGATGCCCAGCGTGTCGGCGTTGTAGATCGTCGGGATCAGGGTCATCCACTGGGTCGGCTCATCGGCGAAGGTGGTGGCACCCTGCTCCGGCACGAAGCCCACGGTGTGCGGCGCGGTGCCCTGCGCGATGGTCGATTCCGGCGTCAGCTTGCCGTCCTTGAAGATACCGACGATCTTGTCGTAGTTGGCGATCTTCGAGGTGTCCATCGCCTGCAGGTTGCCGGTCGGCCAGACCTTCTTGCAGATCCAGTACTCGATGTCGGCGATGTCGAAGCTGTCGGGCTGGGTGGCCGCGCGCTGGGTGACGCTGTCGGAATCGAGCGCCGTCATCTCGAGCGTGAAGCCGAGCTCTTCCTTCACCTTCTGGCCAACCTCGTTGAGGTTGGACACGCCGGTGCCGAACTGGCGCAGGGTGATGTTCTTGGTCTCTTGGCCCCAGACCATCGGCGCCGGCAGCGCCGAGGCGGCGAGTGCGGCACCGCCGGTCTTGAGCAGCGAGCGCCGCGAGTAGCGAACCTTGGAAATCGTGGTCATGTTTCAGTCTCCCTGTTTTATGATGACCTTGTCCCTCAGGCCGAAAGCGCATGCGCGGATTGCGCATCCCAGGCCAGGCCGATCGCCTCGCCGGTTTCTTTCGGAGCCCCGAAGAATTCCTTGTCGGTGAGCAGGACGGTGACCTCCTGCTCGCCGGCAACCATCGCCGTGAGCGCGACATGCGTGCCCTGGTACTCGATCGAGGTGATGCGGCCCGAAAGCTGCGCCGCCTGCGCGTCGGTGAGCGTGATCGCGTCCGAGCGCAGCGCCACCTTGCCCTCGGGCAGCGCGATGACGTTGTGCGCGCCGATGAACCTGGCCACGAAGGCGGTGCGCGGCGCATCGAAAATCTCGCGCGCCGGGCCGGCCTGCTCGATGACGGCGTTGTTCATCACAACGATCTCGTCGGCCAGCGCCAGCGCCTCGTCCTGCCCGTGGGTGACATGGATGAAGGTGATGCCGGTCTCACGCTGGAGCTTCTTGAGCTCGGTGCGCATGCGGATGCGCAGGAACGGGTCGAGCGCCGAGAGCGGCTCGTCGAGCAGCAGCACCTGCGGCTCGGTGATCAGCGCGCGGGCCAGCGCGACGCGCTGCTGCTGGCCGCCGGAAAGCTGCGCCGGGAGCCGGTCGCCGAGCTTGGCCATGTCGACCAGCTCGAGCATCTCCATCGCGCGGGTGCGGCGCTTGCCGGCGTCGACGCCCTTCATCTTGAGACTGAAGGAGACGTTGTCGGCGACGCTGAGATGCGGGAACAGCGCGTAGCTCTGGAACATCATCGCGGTGCCGCGCTTGGCCGGTGGCAGGTAGGAGACATCGCGCCCGTCGAGCACGATCGAACCCTCCGAGACCGATTCATGGCCGGCGATCATCCGCAGCGTCGTCGACTTGCCGCAGCCCGAGGGCCCCAGCAGGCAGGCATAGGAGCCGCTGCGGAAATGATGGTTGATGGACTTCACCGCGACGGTCTCACCGTAGCGCTTGGTGACGTTGACGAGTTTCAGATCCGACTTCATGGGCACTCCCCTGTTGCACCAAGCCTGTGCCAACTCGCCGCCGCTTCCCAAGACTCTTCCGCCCGCCGGCAGCCCGGAATCCGCAAATGCCAAAATCTTCGACCAATGCGCGGTTACATTGTCTAAAATTTCGGCTAATTTCGTATACAATCCTGTTCTCAATCCTCTCCCCTTGCAGTTCTCCGCGCCGAGGATGACGATCCGACTCACGGAGAACGAGTGTGACAAAGCAGACAAAAACCGCGACAGGACGCAGCCGGGCCGAGGACATCGCCGACCGGCTCCGCGAGGCCATCCATGCCCACCGGCTGACCCCGGGCACCAAGCTCAGCGAAGACGAGGTCGGCGGCATTTTCGATGTCAGCCGCACCACCACGCGGGCGGCCTTGCAGCTGCTCGCGCATGAGCAGCTGGTCAGCATCGAGCCCAACCGCGGCGCCTTTGTCGCCAGCCCCAGCATCCGCGAGGCACGCGAGGTTTTCGAGGCCCGCGCCCTGCTCGAGCCGCGCACCGCACGCTCCGCCGCGGAGCGCGCCACCGCCGCCGACATCGCGCTGCTGCGCGAGCATATCGATGCCGAGCACGCCGCCATGCGCGAGGGCGACAGCGGCCGCGCGCTGATGCTGTCGGGCGAGTTCCACATCCAGATCGCCAAGATCGCCGATCAGGACACGATCGAGGATTTCATCCGGCAGCTGATCTCGCGCTCGTCGCTGGTCATCGCGCTGTACTGGCGGCGGCAGAACGCGTTGTGCGAAAGCCACGCTCACGACGCGCTGATCGAAGCGCTGGCCCGTGGCGATGGCGTTGCGGCCGAAGAACTGATGTCCAGTCATCTCGTCGACCTGCTGTCGCTGCTCGATCTGCGCCAGACGCCTCCGGGCTCACTCTCACTGAAGGATGCGCTTGCATGAGCGTCACGCACCGCCGCATGACCGCCGCCGATCTCGGCCTCGTCCTCGACTGGGCCGCCGCCGAGGGCTGGAATCCCGGCCGCGACGACACCGCCCCGTTCCACGCCGCCGACCCGGACGGCTTCTTCATCGCCGTCGAGGACGAGAAGATCCTCGCCGCGATCTCGGTGGTCAACCACACCGACGACTACGCCTTCCTCGGTCTCTACATCTGCGCCCCGGAAGCGCGCGGCCGGGGCATCGCCTACGAGCTCTGGCAGACAGCGATGGCCCACGCGGGCGAGCGCACCATCGGGCTCGACGGGGTGCCGGAGCAGCAGGAAAACTACATCAAGAGCGGCTTCGAGCTGGTGGGCTCCACCGTGCGCCATACCGGCCCGCTGACCCGGGGCCCCGCCGCCGACACCCGCCCTGCCAACGCCGCCGATATCGGCCGCATGATCGAGCTCGAGGCGGTGGCCTCGGGGGTCGCCAAGCCGCGCTTCCTGACCCAGTGGTTCCGCCCCACCCCGACCCGGCACGGCTTCATGAGCGCCGACGGCACCGGCATGGTGGTGATCCGCGAATGCCGCGACGGCTACAAGATCGGCCCGCTGGTGGCGCGCTCGGACGTGCAGGCACGCAACCTTCTGCAGGCCGCCGCCGCAATCGCCGGCGAGGCCGACGTCTCGATCGACGTGCCCGCCTCCGACCGCACGCTCACCGGCATCTGTCGCGAGCTCGGCCTCGCGCCCGGCTTCGAGACCGCGCGCATGTATCGCGGCGCGCCGATCTTCGGCGGCGATCTGCTCTATGCGGTGGCAACGCTCGAGCTGGGCTGAGGGCCGGACCCGCAAGACGAGAGAAGAAACGACGCGGCACAATTATTTCCCTTGCCTCGACGGAACTCCGCGTCATCTTCTTGAAGATCGGTCCCCTCGTCCACATCATGCGGCCATGATCTCACAGCTCGACCTCCCCCCGGCGCTACGCGACTACATCAAGAAGTCGGGCGTCGCGCTTGCCCTGTCCGCCGTCGAAGACGACGCACCGCTCCTCGTGGTGAACGACGCCTTCTGCGAGCTGACCGGCTACGCGGAGGAGGAGGTGGTGGGCCATAACTGCCGCTTCCTGCAGGGCTCCGACACCACCGAGACCGCGCGCATGGCGCTGCATGATTTCGTGCATGGCAATGGCGAAGACAGCGGGCGCTTCCCGATCCTCAATTATCGCAAGGACGGGTCTGCGTTTCATAACTACGTTTTTATGTCACGGTTAAAAGACACCAGGGGTCAGCCCCAATTTATCCTCGCGTCGCAGTTCGACATGACCACCGCCCTCAAGCGCTCGCAGATCTCGCTCAATGACGAGAAATTGCAGGATGCGCTTTCGGATGTCGGTCAGATCGGACGGGAATTCGGTCTCGCCATGATGGGCTCGGCAGGTCTGCTTGCGGACTCGATCGCTCTGATGGCAAAACTGACCTTCGACGACAGCCAGCGCTAGGGCCCTTGATCAGGCGGACGATGAAAGACGACAAGACCAACAAGTCCGCTGAGGACAACATCACGCACGACCGCGAGCGGCTCTGCATCATCGGCGTCGGTGCGTCGGCGGGCGGGCTCGAGGCGATCCGGGAGATGCTGGCCGGGGCGAAGCCCGACAGCAATCTCTCCTACGTGGTGATCCAGCATCTCGATCCCAATCACGAGAGCCTGCTGGCCGAGCTTCTGGGCCGGCACACCTCGCTGTCGGTGACCCAGGCCTCTGGCGGCGAGACCGTCGAGGCCGGCCATGTCTACATCATCCCGCCGGGCTTCGGCCTGTCGATCACCGACGGCGTGCTGAACCTCACCGAGTTTGCCCAGCCGCGCGGGCTGCGCCGACCGATCGACGATTTCTTCGAGAGCCTGGCGCTGGACCAGGGCCGCTTCGGCGCCTGCGTGATCCTGTCGGGGACCGGCGCCGATGGCAGCGCCGGGCTGCGGGCGATCAAGGAGCATGGCGGGCTCTGCATCGTGCAGGATCCGCGCACCGCGCGCTACGACGGCATGCCGACCTCGGCCCAGGCCACCGGGCTGGTCGATTTCGTCCGCCGCCCCTCCGAGATCGTCCCGGCGATCCACCAGTTCTACGCCCACGCCCTGCGCGAAACCAAGAGCGAGACCCTTGCGGTCACCGTCGAGGAGAACCTCGAGGGCATCTTCACCGTGGTGCGCAATTTCGTCGGGCACGATTTCTCGGGCTACAAGAAATCCACCCTCATCCGCCGGGTGCAGCGCCGTATCCAGGTGCTCGACCTGTCGGATGCCAATGCCTACCTGCAATACATCCGCGCCGACCCGAGCGAGTGCGAGATCCTCTTCCGCGAGCTGCTGATCAACGTCACCCGCTTCTTCCGCGACACCGAGCATTTCGAGCTGCTGCGCGAGACCGTGATCAAGCCGCTGGTCGCCAATGCCGGCAATGAAGACGAGATCCGGGTCTGGGTGCCGGGCTGTTCGAGCGGCGAGGAAGCCTATTCCATGGCGATGATGTTCGCCGAGGAAATCCGGCAGCTGCGGCGCTCGGTGCGGGTGCAGATCTTCGCCACCGATATCGACGAGCAGATGCTGCGCATCGCCCGCGACGCCTCCTACCCGCAGGCGGCGCTGGTCGACATCCCCGAGACCATGCGCGACCGCTACACCATCGCGCGCGACGGGCGGTTCCAGATCTCCTCGAAGATCCGCGACATGATCCGCTTCTCGGTGCACAGCGTGGTGCGCGACCCGCCATTCTCGAACATTGACCTGCTGTCCTGCCGCAACCTGCTGATCTATTTCGGCGACACGCTGCAGAACTCGGCCCTGCCGATCTTTCACTACGCCATCAAGCCCGGCGGCACGCTGTTTCTCGGGCCTTCCGAGACCGTTGGCCGGCATGATCATGTCTTCAAGGCGCTCGACCAGAGCGCCCGCATCTTCCGCCGCAACGACAGCCGCCCGGAATACCCGCTGCACCTGCGCGGGCAGGACACCGCAAACACCGCCAACCGCGATGCCAGCGCCCGCCCCAGCGAGCCCTCGCCGCGGCGCGAATGGACCGATGGCGGCGCCACCGACCGCATTCTGTCGGCCTACGCCCCGGCGACGCTGCGGGTGACCTCGGCGGGCGAGATCCTCGCCTCGACCGGACGGCTCGGCAGGTATCTTGATTTCTCGCCCGGCGACGAGACCAACCGCTTTGCGCCCTCGGTGGCCCGCCCCGGCACCCGCGAGTCGCTCTCGGCGGCGATCCGGCAGGTCAGCGAGACCAAGCGCCGCACGATCTCGCGCGATCTCACCGCGCGCTCGGAATTCGGCCGGCAGGCCTTCGACCTCATCGCCGAGCCGCTCAAGGACGGCACAATCCTCGTGGTGTTCCGCGAGCGCGAGAGCTTCGAGCCGCTCGACGATGCCGATCTCGACGATCTCGACAGCATCGACAGCCACGTCCAGAGCCTCGAGGACGAGCTGCGTAGCACGCGCGTGCGCCTGCACACCACCGTCGAGGAGCTCGAGACGGCGAATGAGGAGCTGAAGAGCTCCAACGAAGAAATGATGTCGATGAACGAGGAGCTGCAATCGACCAACGAGGAGCTCTCGACGGTCAATGACGAGCTCAAGGGCAAGGTCGACGAGCTGTCGATTGCCAATGCCGATCTCAGCAACTTCTTCGCCTCCACCGCGCTGCCGCTGCTGGTGGTCGATGCGAGCCTGATGATCCGCAATTTCACCGACGCGATCCAGGGCATCTACCCGTTCCGCAACACCGACCGCGGCCGCCCGCTGACCGAGGTCACCAGCAAGCTGCGCCGCAATGACGATGTGCTCGACGCCATCGCCCAGACCGTGCAGGACGGCGAAGTGCGCCACATGCGGGTCAGCGATCGCGAGGAGGAAGAGCGCACCTGGTCGCTGGTCATCACCCCCTACCGCACCCGTGACGGCGAGATCGACGGCGCCACGCTGGTCTTCACCGAGCTGACCGACGCGCTGCGTCTCGAGGAGGCGCTGAAGCACGAGGGCGAGCGGCTGCGGCTGGCGCTCGACGTGTCGTCGCTCGGGGTCTGGGAGTTCGACCCGATCCTGAGCAGCATGCGGCTCGACGAGACCGGCTGCGGCGTGCTCGGCGTCGATGCCAACGCGCTGTCGCTCGAGAGCCTGCTCGACACCGTGCATCCCGACGACGAAGCCGAGGTGAAGGCGGCGATCACCGGCCTGACCCGCGAAGGCGACGCCATCGACCTGACCTTCAAGCGCGCCGGCACGGGGCCGAAATTCCGCTCGGTGCGGGTGGTCGGCCGGCGGGTCCACAGCAAGCGCGCGGCGCGGGTTCTGGGCGTGCTGTTCGACATCACCGCCGAGCAGGAGGCGCGCGACATCCGCGAGATGATGCTGCGCGAGATGAACCACCGGGTGAAGAACATGTTCTCGATCATCTCGGGCATGGTGCGCATCGCCGGACGCTCGACCGACTCGGTCGAGGACCTGGTCGACGGCATCCAGACCCGCGTGAACGCGCTGGCGCGCTCACACGATCTCACCCAGCGCCGCCCCGGCAGCCGCTCGCTGACCCTCGAGGATACCGTGCGCGCCTCGCTCGAGCCCTATGCCGGCCAGGCGGGCTACCGCGTCGAGGGTCCGGTGGTCGAGGTCGAGGATCAGGACCTCACCGCCCTGTCGCTGCTGCTGCATGAATGGGCCACCAACGCGGCCAAATACGGCGTGCTCGGACCGGCGGACGGCCGTCTCGAAGTGCTTTGGGAACGAAAAACCGACGGTGGCGTTGTTTTAACGTGGAACGAAATCCACACTGCGCAAGTTGAGCCGGACAACGGTGCGTCCGGCTTCGGCTCGACGCTTGTGCAACTCTCCGCCGTCCAGCTCAACGGGACCGTCGCGGTGGAGTTCGACGAACACGAACGAAGGATGACCTTGACCTATGGGCCCTTACTGCGGAATGACTGATGGCGATGGCTCCAAACCCACGGTGCTGCTGTGCGAGGACGAGTACATCGTCGCGCTCGATCTGCAGCTCCTGCTGGAGGAGTTTGGCTACAATGTCATCGGCCCGTTCGACAGTTTTTCCAAGGGTCTGAAGGCTTTGGACGACGTGCGCCCCGATATGGCGGTGCTCGATGTCCGCCTGCGCGACGGCGAGGTCTTCCCGCTAGCCGACAAGCTCAACGAGATGGGCGTCGGGCTGGTGTTCCACTCGGGCCACGTGCAGGATGCCGACATCGCCGAGAAATATGGCAGTGCCAAGTGCTGCCACAAGCCGATCGATACCAAGCGCCTGCGCCGTGCGCTGCGCGAGGTCTGCCCGGAAAACTGCCCACAGTAAGATGGCTTGAGGTTCGAGGGTCGTTTTCTGGCCTCGCCACGTCCGGAGCCCTTCCGAACTTTCTTGGACCGTCCATGGGGGAGATCTCCCGTGGGATCGGGGCGTAGCGGCTCCCTGATGGACGCCGCTTCCTAAAGGACTGGGGCGCCCCAACGCGCTTGACGTGTTATGCATCTCTCTTCGCGAAGCACCGGCTCGAAACCTGTATCGCGTTTCCAGACGGATCCTTGGCATTGGCGAAGCTGTAGCCGTTGGCACGGTGGACCTTGCCGAAGTCCAGCCCCCGTGCCTCGGCCGAGGCGCAGAAGGCCGCAACGTCTTCCACGTCGAACACCAGTTTCACCAGCACTTGCCCCTGTTTCTGCCCCGCGGCGGCCGGGTGCAGGAGAAGCGCCAGGCCGCCGGCATCCGACCTGAGCTCGACGATGCGATCGCCTTCAGCGCTCAGGGCAGCATAGCCGAAATGCCGCGCATAGAACGCCGCCATCTCCTCGATTCTCGCGGTGTAGATCACCACCCGTCCCAGCACCGGCTGCGTCATGGTTTCCCCGCCCTGTCCGCCACCCCGATCATAGCAGGATCCGAGCCGGCGGGCAGGCGCCCCCGCGTGATGCGCGAGGCTGCGCCGATGCGCGCTGAGTCACGGCGCGGTGCAGCCGTGACCATCGGCTGTCCTAAGGCGCGAATGATACGCCCCCCCTTCTCGGTTGCGGGCCCTGTCGAAGGGGCTCGCGGCGCTCAGTCAGCGCGGCGCGTCTGCCGCGGTGCGCGGCGCAGCATCACCAGCTCCGCCAGCACCGAGAGCGCGATTTCCTCCGGCGTGACCGCGCCGATCCGGAGCCCGGCGGGCGACGACACGCTGTCGAGCGCCGCCTGCGGCACGCCGCTCTCGCGCAGCTTCGCCGAGAGCGCGGCGTATTTCTTCGCACTGCCGACGAAGGCCACGTGATCGGCGCCCGCCGCCAGCGCCTCGGTCAGCGCGGCAGCGTCCCCTGCCCCTTGCGTCGCCACCACGATGGCGCGTATCCGCGCCGCCTGTGACCCGCCCGCAAGCGCGCTCCGCACCGCCCAGTCGAAGGTCGGAGCGAGCTGCGCCAGCGCGCGCGCCACCGGGCTGTCGCCCAGCACAACCAGCTCGGGCATTGGCAGACAGGGCTCAATGAAGATGTCGACGGTGCCGCGCGAGGGGCAACCGTTGCGGGCATAGGTGATGCCGTCCGCCACCGCGCCGGGCTGCACGCCCTTCTCAGCGAGCAACTCCTTGGGCGCGACCGAGATCATCTGCGGCACGCCGCTGCGCAGCGCCTCGAGCGCCGCGCGCTTGACCGCGCCCCTTGTACAGCCACCGCCCAGGAAACCGTGCAGGATGGTGCCGTCGGCAGAGAGCAGCGCTTTGGCGCCGGGCTTGGCGGCGGTGGTGCCGGCGGTGCGCACGATGGTGGCGAAGGCGAAGGGCTCGTCCCTCTCGCGCAGCGCGCTGACCTGCTCGGCCAGCTCGGGCGGCATGAGGTCGGTGGGCATCATAGCTTTGCCAGCTCCCCCTCCAGCGCGGCGAGATCGTCGAGCGTGTTGGCCGGGGCGAAGAGATCGAGATGCGGCAGCGCTGCCGCCATGCCCGCCGCAACCGGCGCGTAATCGCGCCAGCCTTTCAGCGGGTTGAGCCAGAGGATGCGGCAGCCGCGCTTGCGCAGCCGCGTGAGGGCCGCGTCGATCTGGCCGGGCGCGCCGGTGTCGTAGCCATCCGAGAGGATCATCACCACCGTGCGGCGATCGACGAAGCGGCGGGCATAGGTCTCGGAAAACCGCCCCAGGCTCTCGCCGATCTTCGAGCCGCCGCCGAAGCCGTCGGCCATCAGCGACATGCGCCCGATGGCGCGCAGCGCATCACTGTCGCGCAGCGCCTCGGTGATGCGCACGAGGCGGGTGTGGAAGAGATAGGCATCCGCCATCGGGTCGCCGCGCATCAGCCCGGCGAGGAAGGCCAGGAAGACCTGCGCATAGACCGACATCGAGCCCGACACGTCGCAAAGCGCCACGATGCGGCGCGTCCGGTCGGGGCGGCGGCGGTGCAGCAGCCGCAGCGGCTCGCCGCCGGTGGCGAGGCTGGCGCGGATGGTCTTGCGGAAATGCAGCCGGTCGCCGCACCGGGCAGCGACGCGCCGCCGTGAGCGCCGGTCGCGCAGCGCCGCGCCGAGCCGGCGGGCCACCGCCTCGGCCTCGGCGATGTCTTCCGGGCGCACGAGATCGCGGAGGTCGGTGCGGCGGAGATTGCGCAGCTCGGTTGCGACAAGCTTGCCCTCCCCGCCGCTCTCAGCAGCTCCCGTCCCCTGATCGGGGGCCACCGATTGCCCCGCCCCGCCGGCATCCTCGCCTGTCCCCTCGCGCGAGGAATGCACGGCATCATTGCCCTTTGACGCGCTCTGGCGCCTGGGCATCACCTTGGAGCGGACCCGGCCCGCATCCATCCAGTAGGCCTCGAAGAGTTCATCGAAGCGCGCGGCCTCGTCGCGGCTGCCGGTGCAGACCGCCCGCAAGGCGCGGCGCGCCTCCTCGGGACGCGCGGCCTCTACCAAGCTGAGCGCCGCCAGCGCCTCCGAGGTCTCGCCCGCCCCGAGCCGCAGCCCGTTGGCCCGCAGATGCGCGAGAAACCCTGCCATCCGCGCCGCAGGCCCCGGATCGCGTCCGGCAAAACGGGTGACCCGGCTCATGCCGCCCGCCCCGCCAGCCGCGCCGCCACCTCGGGCGTCACCTGCGCCCGGTCGGCGCGGGTCTTGAGCAGGGTGGTCAGCGTGGCGTGCAGCGCCGCCGGATCGCGGCTGAGATCGGCGATGCCGAGCCCCATCAGCGCGGCAGCGAAATCCAGCGTCTCGGCGATTCCGGGCACCTTCTCGAGCTCCTCGCGGCGCAGCGCCTGCACAAAGCCCACGATCTGGCGGCCGAGCCGCTCCTCCACCTCGCCGCAGCGGCGGCGCAGGATCGCCAGCTCGGTCTCGGGATCGGGATAATCGACATAGGCAAACAGGCAGCGACGGCGCAGCGCGTCGGAAAGATCGCGGGTGCCGTTGCTGGTCAGGATCACTACCGGTTTGCTGGTGGCGGAAATGGTGCCGAGCTCGGGCACGGTGATCTGGTAATCGGCGAGGATCTCGAGCAGATAGGCCTCGAACTCCTCGTCGGCGCGGTCGATCTCGTCGATCAGGAGCACCGGCGGCTCGGCCTGCGTGATCGCCGCCAGCAAGGGCCGCTCAAGCAGGAACTCGCGTGAGAAGATGCGCTGCTCGACGGCTGCGCCGGTCTCGCCATCCTCGGCGGCGGCGCGGATCGTCAGCAGCTGGCGCTGGTAGTTCCACTCGTAGATCGCCTGCGCCGCGTCGAGCCCCTCGTAGCATTGCAGACGGATCAGCCGCGTGTCGCGCGCCGCCGCCAGCACCCGCGCCACCTCGGTCTTGCCGACGCCCGCCGCGCCCTCGAGCAGCAGGGGCCGCTGCATCGACAGCGCCAGGTGCAGCGCCACCGCGAGATCGTCGGATGCGATGTAGTCCTGTGCCGCCAGCGCGGCCTGTAGATCGGTCCAGCTCATCCCATGCTCCGCCAGCGGGAGCGCGTCGCCCGCCCCGCTCCCTCAAGGGCCTCAGCCATGCAGGCCGAGCCGGTTGGCGGTCTTCCAGATGCGCCAGTGATCGTGCGGCATCTGGGTGTGCGTCAGCCCGAAGGCGCGGAACGCATCGTTGACCGCGTTCGAGAAGCACGGCACGCCGCCCACATGCGGGCTCTCGCCCACCCCCTTGGCACCGATCGGGTGATGCGGGCTCGGGGTCACGGTGTGATCGGTCTCGTAATTGGGCGTCTCCCAGGCGGTGGGCAGGAAGAAGTCCATCAGCGTGCCGGTCTTGACGTTGCCGAGATCGTCATAGGCGATCTCCTGCCCCAGCGCGACGGCGAGCGCCTCTGTGAGACCGCCATGCACCTGCCCCTCGATGATCATCGGGTTGATCCGTGTGCCGCAATCGTCGAGCGCGTAGAAGCGGCGGATCTCCGGCACGCCGGTGTCGACGTCGATATCCATCACGCAGACATAGGCCCCGAACGGGTAGGTCATGTTGGGCGGGTCGTAGTAGCTCACCGCCTCGAGCCCCGGCTCGATGCCCGGGATGGCCTGGTTGTAGGCGGCGAAGGCGATCTCCTTCATCGTCTTGAAGCGCTCGGGCGCGCCCTTGACCACGAAGCGGTCGATATCGAACTCGACATCGTCGTCATGCACCTCGAGCAGGTAGGCGGCGATCATCTGCGCCTTGGCGCGGATCTTGCGGCCCGCCATCGCCGTGGCAGCGCCCGCGACCGGGGTCGAGCGCGAGCCATAGGTGCCGAGCCCGTAGGGCGCGGTGTCTGTGTCGCCCTCCTCGATGGTGATGCTGTCGGCCGGCAGGCCGATCTCGGAGGCGAGGATCTGCGCGAAGGTGGTGGCGTGGCCCTGCCCCTGGCTGATCGTGCCGAGCCGGGCGATGGCCGAGCCGGTCGGGTGGATGCGGATCTCGCAGCTGTCGAACATGCCAAGCCCGAGAATGTCGCAGTTCTTCACTGGCCCTGCGCCGACGATCTCGGTGAAGAAGGTCAGCCCGACCCCCATCAGCTTGCGCGTCTTGCCGGCCTTGAAGTCCTCGACCCGCTGCGCCTGCTCTTCGCGCAGGCCTTTGTAGTCGACCGCCGCCAGCGCCTTGTCCCAGGCGGTGTGGTAATCGCCGGAGTCGTATTCCCAGCCCAGCGCCGACTGGTAGGGGAACTGGTCCTTGCGGATGAAGTTGATCCGGCGCAGCTCGGCGGCATCCACGTTGAGCTTGATCGCCAGCACCTCGATCATCCGCTCGATGAAGTAGATCGCCTCGGTGACCCGGAACGAGCAGCGGTAGGAGACCCCGCCCGGCGCCTTGTTGGTATAGACACCGTCGACGGCGAGATAGGCGACGGGGATGTCGTAGGAGCCGGTGCAGATGTTCATGAAGCCGGCCGGGAACTTGGTCGGGTCGGCGCAGGCGTCGAAGCCGCCGTGATCGGCGGTGGTGTGGCACCACAGCCCGGTGATCTTGCCCTCCCTGGTGGCGGCGATCTTGCCCTGCATCCAGTAGTCGCGGGCGAAGGCCGTCGACATCAGGTTCTCCATCCGGTCCTCGACCCATTTCACCGGCTTGCCGGTGACGATCGAGGCCACCACCGAGCAGACATAGCCCGGATAGACCCCCACCTTGTTGCCGAAGCCGCCGCCGATATCGGGCGAGATCACCCGGATGTTGTGTTCCTCGATGCCCGAGAGCAGGCTCACCACGGTGCGCACCGCGTGCGGCGCCTGGAAGGTGCCGTAGATGGTGAGCTTGCCGTTGACCTTGTCCATCGAGGCGACGGCGCCGCAGGTTTCGAGCGGACAGGGGTGGGTGCGGTGGTAATAGACCATCTCCTCGGCCACCACCTCGGCCTCCTCGAGCACCTGCTCGGTGGTCTCCTTGTCGCCCACCTCCCAGGTGAAGATGTGGTTGTGATGCTTGCGCGGCCCGTGCGCGCCGTCGGCACCGGGCTCGAGATCCTCGCGCAGCACGACATCCGATTTCAGCGACTCGAAGGGATCGGTGATGACCGGAAGATCCTCGTACTCGACCTCGACCAGCTCCACCGCGTCGGCGGCGACGTAGCGGTCGCGCGCCACCACGAAGGCCACTTCCTGGCCCTGGAACAGCACCTTGCCATCGGCCAGCACCATCTGCTTGTCACCCGCCAGCGTCGGCATCCAGTGCAGCCCGAGCGGCGCCAGATCCTCGGCGGTCAGCACCGCCACGACGCCATCGAGCGCCAGCGCCGCCGAGGCGTCGATCGACTTGATGCGCGCATGGGCGTAGGGCGAGCGCACGAAATCCCCGTGCAGCATGCCCGGCAGCTTGATGTCGTCGACATAGTTGCCCTTGCCCTGCGTGAAGCGCAGATCCTCGACCCGCCGGCGCGCGCAGCCCAGCCCCTTGAGCCCGGCGGTGCGGTCCTCGCGGCTTTCGACGTCGTCCTTCATTCCGCGGCCTCCTTCGCTGCGTTGATCTCCGCCGCTGCGGCGAGGATGGATTTCACGATGTTCTGGTAGCCGGTGCAGCGGCAGAGATTGCCCGCCATGCCGAAGCGCACCTCCTCCTCCGTGGGGGTCGGGTTCTCCTCGAGCAGCTTGGTGGCGCGGGTGATCATCCCCGGGGTGCAGAAGCCGCATTGCAGCCCGTGATGCTCGCGGAAGGCGCGCTGCAGTGGGCTGAGGTCATCGGGGCTTCCCAAACCCTCGATGGTGGTGATCTCGGCACCGTTGGCCTGCGCCACGAAGAGGGTGCAGGATTTCACCGTCTTGCCATCGACGATCACCGTGCAGGCGCCGCAATGGGAGGTGTCGCAGCCCACATGCGGGCCGGTCAGGTTCAGCCGCTCGCGCAGCGCGTAGATCAGCAGCTCGCGCGGTTCCGCGAGGAACTCCTGCGCCTCGCCGTTGACGGTCAGTTTGACATGCATCTTGTCGGGCATGGTGCTCTCCTCAGGCCCGCGACCAGGCGCGCGCGATAGCGCGGCGCAGGATCACGACGGCGGCGTGGCGCTTGAACTCCACCGGGCCGCGGTTGTCTTCGCTGGGATCGATCTCGGCCAGCATGGCGGTGACGGCCGCCTCGATGGCCTCCGGCCCGAGCTCGGTGCCGACCAGCGCCTCTGCCGCCGCCTCCGACCAGACCGGCGTGTCGCTGAGGTTGGTCATGGCGATCGAGGCCGCGGCGCAGGACGCACCCTCGCGGCGGATCTGCACCGCGGCGGCGGCAGTGGCGTAATCGCCGATCTTGCGCTTCTGCTTCTCGTAGGCGTAGCCGCCCTCCGGCACCGCGAAGGCGACCGCGGTCAGCACCTCGTCATCATCCCGCTCGGTCATGTAGGCGGCCTCGTAGAAATCGCGCGCCGCGACCTCGCGCTCGCCCTCGGGGCCCACCAGTGTGAAGCGCGCGCCCAGGCATTGCATCAGCCCCGGCATGTCGTTGCCCGGATCGCCATTGGCAACGTTGCCGCCCACCGTGCCCATGGCGCGCACCTGTGGATCGGCGATCTGCAACGCAGCCTCGCGCAGGATCGGCGCCGCCTGCGCCAGCTCCTTGCTGTCGATGATCTCGGCCTGCGTGACCATGGCGCCGAGGCGGATTTCGCCGCCGGAGACGGTGATGCCCGAGAGCCCCTCGACATCCTGCAGGTCGATGAGATGCGGCACCTCGGCCATGCGCAGCTTCATCATCGGGATCAGGCTGTGCCCGCCCGCCATCACGCGGGCCTCGTCGCCATGCTCCGCGAGCAGGGCCAGAACCGCGGCCATTTCCCTCGGACGGTAGTACTCGAATGGCGCTGGAATCATCGACTGTCCTCCCCTACAGCCAAACCTCTTGCTGCCGGGGAGACTGCATGGCGGCAGCGGCGCTGGCGCCAGGAAAGGCCTGAATTCCGCGAATTTTGCACGAACTGCGCCTCAGCCCGCACGAGTTGCGACGACCTGCGCCGAGAGCGCCGCCTGCACATCCTTGAGACGCGAGCGGCTGACCGGCACCGGCGGGATCGCCTCGGAGGCGAAGGCGCAGGCGCCCTTGTCCTTGCTGCGCTCGAAGCGCGCCACCTTCTCGGGATTGACGACGTAGCTGCGATGCACCTTGAGAAAGCCGCGCGGGAGCAGGCGCTTGCCGGCCTCGGTGATCGGCCAGACGCAGAAATAGCGCTCGGTATCGGTGTAGACCTGGGTGTAATGCCCGTCGGCGCGCAGGAAGGCGACATCGCGCGCCCGCACCAGCACCCGCGTGCCCTCGCGCTCGCAGGGGATGTTGAGCCCGCCATCCTCGGCCTGCTGCCGCGGCGCCGTGGCGGGTTCAGACGCGGTGTCCGGGCGCGGCGCGGACGCGGGCGGCGCCTCTGCGCCGGCCACCGGCGCGCCGCCCCCGAGGAAAGTCGCCCCCACCCAGAGGAAGGCGCCGAAGAGCACGAAGCTCGACAGGATCACCCCGAGCGCCATGACCTCGTTGCTGATCAGCGGGCCGAACTCGGTCACCTCGGGCCGAGCGACGAAACGGGTGCCCGCCATGGCGAGGAAATGCACCGCGAAGACCGCGGCGCCGAAGCACAGCGTGCCGAGCGCGATGGTGCGGTTCGAGCGCACGCCGTAGGCGATGCCGAAAGCCAGCACGCAGAGGCCGATCGCCAGAACCGACGACAGGATCAGCCCGGCCGGGGTATAGACCGGCCGGCAGAGCTGCATGCCCGCCATGCCGATATAGTGCATCGCGAGGATCCCCGCGCCGACGATGGCGCCGGCGGCAACGATCACGCCGCGCGTGCGGGTGGTGAAATGCAGCAGCACCAGCGCCAGAGCCACCATCAGGATCGCCACCAGCGCCGAGGCCAGGGTGATCGCGGCGTCGTAGAAGAACAGGATCGGCAGCTGCAGCCCCAGCATGGCGACGAAATGCATCGACCAGATGCCGCCCCCCAGAGCCACCGAGGCCAGCGCCACCGCCAGCTTGCGCTGCGGCACGCTGCGGCGCGCCATGTCGCGGGTCAGCGACAATCCGGTCGCGCCGGCAACCAGCGCCACCACCAGCGAGGCCACCACCAGCCACGGGTCATGTCCGAACGCGAGAAACTCCTCCATGCCGCAGAAGATGCGACATCGCCCGAACCATTGCAATTGCGGCCTGTGCCCGTTCAGATCGCTCCACAGCACCGGGCGTCGCGCAGGCGGCTCCTCCGCGCTTGCGGGCGTCCTCGCATCCCACCGGGGGCACATGAGTGGCCCCGCGCCCCGCGGCACCCTTGGGTCGCCTCCGGCGGGAGTATCTTTGACGAAGAGAAGGCAGGGGCGCTGCGCTCCTGCCTTCTCTGGTTTCCAAATACCTCGGGGGAGTCCGCGCTTGCGCGGGCGGGGGCAGCGCCCCCAACCTGCGACGGCGGGCTCAGCCCATGCGTTCGGAGGCGTATTCCCCGGGCGACGCCGGGAAGACCACGGTCTTGTCGCCGTTGAGGAACACCCGGCGGTGCATGTGGGCGTGGATGGCGCGGGCCAGCACCTGGCTTTCGACGTCGCGCCCGAGCGAGACGTAGTCCGACGGGCTCTGGGCGTGGGTCACGCGCACGGTGTCCTGCTCGATGATCGGGCCCTCGTCGAGATCGGCGGTGACGTAATGCGAAGTCGCCCCGATCAGCTTCACGCCGCGCTCGAAGGCCTGCTTGTAGGGGTTGGCGCCCTTGAACGACGGCAGGAAGGAGTGGTGGATGTTGATGATCCGGCCCGACATCTCGGTGCACATCTCGTCGGAGAGGATCTGCATGTAGCGCGCCAGCACGATCAGCTCGGCGCCGGTCTCGCGCACGATGCGCATCTGCTCGGCCTCGGCCTCGGGCTTGTTGGCCTTGGTCACCTTGATGCAGTGGAACGGGATGTCGTGGTTCACCACCACCTTCTGGTAGTCCATGTGGTTCGAGATCACCGCCACGATGTCGATCGGCAGCGCGCCGATGCGCCAGCGATAGAGCAGGTCGTTGAGGCAGTGCCCGAAGCGCGAGACCATGATGATGACCTTCATCTTCTCGCTCGGATCGTGGAACGCGAACTCCGCCCCGAAGGCCTGCGCGGTCTCGGCGAAGGCCTCGCTCAGCGCCTCGCGGCTGCGCCCCTGCTCGCTCTCGAAGCTCAGGCGCATGAAGAACCGGTCATTGCCGATATCCGAGAATTGCGAGCTGTCATGGATATTGCAGCCCTGCTCGGCGAGGAAGGTGGAGATCGCGGCGACGATGCCGGAGCGCACCGGGCAGGCGACGGTCAGGATAATCTGGGACATACCTGTTGGACCTTTCGTTGTCTCAGCATTCCGGCAGGTTGACGGCAATCCCGCCGGTGGAGGTTTCCTTGTATTTCTCGTTCATGTCCTGCCCGGTCTGCAGCATCACGCGGATGCAGTTGTCGAGCGGCATGAAATGCTGACCGTCGCCGCGCAGGGCGAGCGAGGCGGCGGAGACCGCCTTGATGGCGCCGAGCGCGTTGCGCTCGATGCAGGGCACCTGCACCAGCCCGGCGGCCGGGTCGCAGGTCATGCCCAGGTGATGCTCGAGCGCGATCTCGGCGGCGTTCTCGATCTGCGCGTTGCTGCCGCCCAGCACGGCGCAGAGCCCAGCGGCGGCCATCGCGGCGGCGCTGCCGACCTCGGCCTGGCAGCCGGCCTCGGCGCCCGAGATCGAGGCGTTGTGCTTGATCAGGCCGCCGATCGCCGCCGCGGTCAGCAGCAGGTCGCGGCAACCGGCGCGGGTCGCTCCGACGCAATGGTCGCGGTAGTAGCGCAGCACCGCCGGCACCACGCCGGCAGCCCCGTTGGTCGGCGAGGTCACCACCCGCCCGCCGGCGGCGTTCTCCTCGTTCACCGCCATGGCGTAGACGCTCATCCAGTCATTGGCCTGGTGCGGCTGGGCGAGGTTCATGCCGCGTTCGGCCTGCAGCTGGTCATGGATCGCCTTGGCGCGGCGGCGGACCTTGAGCCCGCCGGGCAGAATGCCCTCCTGGCTGAGGCCGCGGGCGACACAATCGTCCATCGTGTCGAGGATGCGGTCGATGCGGGCGTCGAGCCCGGCGCCGTGCAGCACCTGCTCGTTGGCACGCTTCATCTGCGCGATGCTGAGCCCGGAGGCCGCGCCCATCTCGAGCATCTCGGCGGCGGTGCCGAAGGGATAGGGGAAGGCGTGCGAGACCTTCTCCTCGTGCAGGTCATGCGATCCGGCGCGCTGCGCCTCGAGCTCGGCGGCAGTCAGGACGAAGCCGCCGCCGACCGAGTAATAGGTCTGCTGGTGATAGGCGTTGCCGGCCTCGTCATAAGCCTTGAGCACCATGCCGTTGGCATGGCCGGGCAGCGGCGGGCCGAAATCGAAGACCAGGTCGTTCTGGGTGTCGAAGACCAGCGGCTCGAGCCCCTCGGGATGCACCATGCCCTCGCGGCGCACGGTCTCTTCGAGCTCTTCCGCCTTGTCGGGATCGAGGGTCTCGGGCGACAGGCCGCAGAAGCCGAGTATCACCGCGCGGTCGGTGGCGTGGCCCTTGCCGGTCCAGGCCAGCGAGCCGTGCAGGCTGGCACCGAGCCGGTGCAGTGTTCCGGCGCCGGGAATCTTCTCGGCCCCGCCCCGCAGGTCGTCGAGGAACCGCGCGGCGGCGACCATCGGGCCCATCGTGTGCGAGGACGAGGGGCCGATCCCGATCTTGAAGACGTCGAAGACCGACAGGAACATCGCTGCTCTCCTAAAGTGGCTTGCGCCGGCGGGAACGGGAAGCGGCCTAGGGCCGGGGATGCCGGGCGAGGTCAAGACTACCCCGCCCGTGCCACAGGTCTACCGGGTCAGTGGATTTCCGCCGCCAGTTCGCGGCAGCCGGTTGCCAGCAGGTCGAGCAGGTGCGACGCGAAGCTGTTCCAGACATCCATGCGGAAGCTGGTCTCGGCATCACGCCAGAGCACCACCGTCACACCGTCGAAGGAGGTGCGGCGGCCCGAGCCCGGCAGGATCGTCTCGATGTTGCGCGGGCAGCCGATGGTCAGCAGCTCGGCGGCGCGCGGGCCCTCGATCACGAAGCTGACCTCGCGGCCCGACACGTCGACGAGGCTGTGCGGGTGATTGGCGTAGAGCCCGGCGAGCTCCGTCACCGCGCTTGCGGCAGCGTCCTTGCTGCCGTGCAGGATCCACTCGTCGGGGCCGAGGCGCATGGCCTCGAGCACACCAGAGGACGAACGGCTGCCGATCTGCCCGTCGAGCGACAGGCCGAGCGCCGCCTCGAAGGGGGCGAGATCGCCGCGGGCGCGCAGCGACAGGCGCGTGCAGGCAACGGCGGCCGAGACCCGGGCGGCCGGGCTTTCAACCAGCATGCCGGGGGTGAAGGACGATACGGGTGCGTTCATTCTCTTCTCCTCAGATCTTCAGACGGGTGTTCTCGGGATCGACGAAGATCGTCGAGGTGATCTTGGCGGCGATGGTGCGGTCGGGCATCGGGATGTGGACGATCTCGCCCATGCGGGAGTGTCCGCCCTCGACCACGGCCAGCGCGATCGGGCGATCGGTGGTGCCAGTGTCGTAGGACGAGGTCACGTGGCCGACCATCTTCATCGGAACCGGCTGGTTCGGATCGAACACGATCTGCGCCCCTTCCTCGAGCTTCGAGCCGTCCTCGGTCAGCAGGCCGACGAGCTGCTTGCGGCCCTCGGCCACGAGGTCGGGACGGGCCAGACCGCGCTTGCCGACGAAGTCGGGCTTGTTCTTGCCCACGGCCCAGCCCATGCCCGCGTCATAGGGCGTGACGGTGCCGTCGGTGTCCTGACCGACGATGATGTAGCCCTTCTCGGCGCGCAGCACGTGCATGGTCTCGGTGCCGTAGGCGGTGATGCCGTATTGCTGGCCCGCCTCCCAGAGCGTCTCCCAGAGCTTGCGGCCCATCGGCGCCGGCACGTTGACCTCGAAGCCGATCTCGCCGGTGAAGCTGACACGGAACAGCCGGGCCGGCATGCCGGCGACGGTGCATTCCACGCAGGACATGTGCGGGAAGGCCTCTTCGGTGAGCTCGACGCCCTCGACCAGCGGCGCGAGGAGCTTGGCGGCGTTGGGGCCGTTGAGCGCCACGGTCGACCACTGCTCGGTCGTCGAGGTGAGCCAGACGTTGAGGTCGGGCCACTCGGTCTGGAGGTAGTCCTCCATCATGTTGAGGACGCGCGCGGCACCGCCGGTGGTGGTGGTGACGTGGAACAGGTCCTGCCCCATGCGGCCGATGACGCCATCGTCGCGGATGAAGCCATCATCGCCGCAGAGCAGGCCGTAGCGGCAGCGGCCCACGCCGAGCTTGGTCCAGGGGTTGGTGTACATGCGGTTCATGAACTCGACCGCATCGGGGCCCACGACCTCGATCTTGCCCAGCGTGGAGGCGTCGAAGATTCCGACGCTCTCGCGGGTGGCGGCGCATTCGCGGCGCACCGCGTCGTCCATGCTCTCCCCGGCCTTGGGGAAGTACCACGCCCGGCGCCACTGGCTGACCGGCTCGAACACCGCGCCGTTCTCCTCGGCCCAGCTGTCGATCTGGGTCTTGCGGGTGACCTCGAAATGGCTGCCGCGATGGTAGCCCGCGAAGGCGCCGAAGGTGGTCGGCGTGTATGGCGGACGGAAGGTCGTCAGACCGACCTGCGGCTGCTTCTTGCCGAGCGCGTCGGCGGCGATGTTCAGGCCGTTGATGTTCGACATCTTGCCCTGGTCGGTCGCCATGCCGTTGGTGGTGTAGCGCTTGACGTGCTCGATCGAGCGCATGCCCTCGCGCACGGCGAGGCGCAGGTCCTTGGCGGTGACGTCGTTCTGGTAGTCGACAAAGGCCTTGGCCTTGCCGGGGCTGCGGTCGGTCGGCAGTTCCTTGTGCGAGACACCGGTGCCGGGGCGGTCGCCCTCGACGCTGTAGCTCACCTCTGCGCCGGCCTTGCCCAGAGCCGCGACGATCTCGCGGCCCTTCTCGGCGCCGTCCTTCAGCGCCGCCTCGATGCCCCAGAGACCGCGGCTCGCGCCGGCGATGACGCAGTTCTCCGGCGTCTTCTCGGGCAGGAAGGTGGTGCGGTCGTCATCCCAGGCGAGCGAGCCCTTGGTGTGCGAGAACAGGTGCAGCGAGGGCGTCCAGCCGCCCGACATCAGCACCGCGTCGCACTTGATCTCCTCGCCGCTGCCGACGGCACCGCCGCGAACCGGGTTGACCCGCAGCGACGACACGCGCAGACGACCGCTGGTGGCGGTCGCGGTGTGCGACAGCTTCACCGGGATGTTGCGCTTGCGCGCCTCGGCCTGCAGCGCCTCGGAAACGCCCTCGCGGGTGTCGACGATGGCCTGCACCTTTGCACCGGCATCGACCAGGTCGAAGGCGGCGTACCAGGCGCTGTCATGCGAGGTCAGCACCACCGGCGACTTGCCCACCAGCACGCCGTAGCGGTTGAGGTAGGTCTGGGCCGAGCCCGCCAGCATCACGCCGGGGCGGTCGTTGCCGTGGAACACCAGCGGCTTCTCGAGCGCGCCCTGCGCCAGCACGACCTGACCGGCGCGGACACGCCACATGCGCTCGCGCGGGGTGTCGTCGGGCAGCTTCGGCAGGTGATCGGTGAGCTTCTGCACCAGGCCGATCATGTTCTCGTGGTAGTAGCCGATCGCGGTGGTGCGGGTCATGATCTTGACGCCCAGCGCCTCTAGCGCGGCGACCTCGGCGGCGAGCCAATCCCATGCGGGCTGGCCGTCGATCCTGGCCTGCGGCTCCGACAGCAGCGTGCCGCCGGCTTCCGGGTTCTCGTCGACGATGACGACCTTGAGCCCCTCGACGGCGGCGGCGCGGGCGGCGGCAAGGCCGGTCGGGCCGGTGCCGACGATCAGCACATCGCAATGCAGGTAGCGCGATGCGTAGTGATCCGGGTCTTCCTCGCTGGGCGACACGCCGAGACCGGCGGCCGCGCGGATGAAGGGCTCATAGACCTTGTCCCAGAAGCTGCGCGGCCACATGAAGGTCTTGTAGTAGAACCCGGCCGAGAACAGCATGTAGGCAGCATCGTTGACCGCGCCCACGTCGAACTTGAGGCTCGGGTACTTGTTCTGCGAGCTGGTCTCGAGACCTTCCCAGATCTCCTGCACGGTGGCGCGGGTGTTGGGCTCGAAGCGGCCCGGGCCGCGGCGGGTGCCGATCAGCGCGTTGGGCTCTTCCGAGCCCGCGGCCACGGCACCGCGCGGGCGGTGATACTTGAACGAACGGCCCATCAGGTGCACGCCGTTGGCCAGCAGCGCCGAGGCGACGGTGTCGCCCTGCCCGCCGGTGAAGGTCTTGCCATCGAAGGTGAAGGTGACGGGGCGCGAGGTGTCGACGCGGCCCCGGCCGGAAACGCGATACTGGCTCATTTCAGGCCCTCCGTCAGGCTGGCGAGGTCGGGACGCGGGGCGCCCGCCTTGTAGGTGGTGAGGAACTTGTCCGACACGGTGTCACGCACCGCGTTGAAGTAGCGGCCGCAGCCGTGGAAGTGGCGCCAGCGCTCGTGGTACGGGCCCTTCACGTTGCTGCGCATGAAGAGGAATTCCTGCCAGTCCTCGTCGCTCATCTCCGAGGGGTTCTCGGGGCGGGCGATATGCGCCTCGCCGGCATAGGTGAACTCGAGCTCGGGCAGCGTCTCGTCGCAATAGGGGCAATGGATCAGAAGCATCTGCGGAGACTCCTCAATTAGTGTGCGACGGCCGCGGCGGCGGCCTCGTCGATCAGGCGGCCGGTGCGGAACCGGTCGAGCGTGAAGGGCGCGTTGATCGGGTGCGGTTCGTCCTTGGCGATGGTCCAGGCGAAGACATGCGCCGAGCCCGGCGTCGCCTTGAAGCCGCCGGTGCCCCAGCCGCAGTTGACGTAGAGGTTCTTGACCGGAGTCTTGCCGATGATCGGCGAGCGGTCGGGCGTGTTGTCGGTGATGCCGGCCCATTTCCGCAGCATGCGCATGCGGTTGAAGATCGGGAAAACCTCGGAGATCGCCGCGACGGTGTGCTCGATCAGCGGCAGGCCGCCGCGCTGCGAGTACGACACGTACTGGTCGGTGCCCGAGCCGATCACCAGCTCGCCCTTGTCGGATTGGCTGCAATAGGCGTGCACCGCGTTCGACATCACCACGCAGGGGAAGACCGGCTTGACCGGCTCCGAGACCAGCGCCTGCAGCGGCATCGACTCGAGCGGCAGGCGGACATCGGCGGTGGCCATGACCTGGGTGTTGTGGCCCGAGGCCGAGACCGCGACCTTCTTGGCCTTGATGAAGCCCTTGGCGGTGTCGACACCGGCGACCGAGCCATCCGGGTTGCGGCGGATCGCGGTGACGGCGCAGTTCTGGATGATGTCGACGCCGCGCATCGCCGCGCCGCGGGCATAGCCCCAGGCCACCGCGTCGTGGCGGGCGGTTCCGGCCCGCTCCTGCAGCGCGCCGCCCATCACCGGGTAGCGGGCATTCTTGGAGATGTTGATCGGCGGGCAGTATTCCTTGCACTCTTCCGGGGTCAGCCAGCGGTTGTCGACGCCGTTGAGGCGGTTGGCATGGACGTGGCGCTTGAAGCTCTGAACGTCGTGCACGTTGTGGGCCAGCATCAGCACGCCACGGTTGGAGTACATGACGTTGTAGTTCAACTCCTGGCTGAGGTTCTGCCACAGGTCGACCGAGTGATCGAACAGCCGCGCGCTCTCGTCGTAGAGATAGTTCGAGCGGATGATCGTCGTGTTGCGGCCGGTGTTGCCGCCGCCGAGCCAGCCCTTGTCGATCACCGCGATGTTGGTGATGCCGTGCTGGGTGGCGAGGTAGTAGGCGGCGCCGAGGCCGTGGCCGCCGGCCCCGACGATGACGACGTCATACTCGTCTTTCGGCTGGCTGTCCGGCCACTGCTCGGTCCAGTTCTTGTGGCCGCTCAGGGCGTTCTTGAGGAGGGAAAAGGCGTTGAAGCGCGTCATGAGTCGGCCCCCGTCTGCAGAGATGATCGCAGTGGGGTAGCCTGTGACGTCGCTTCAAGCGTGAACGTTTGCGACAGCCGGGATGGAGATCCGCGCCAAGCGCAGGATCGATGCGTCAGCCCGGCCCCGACTCGCGGCTCTGGCGCAGCGCCAGCGGGGTGCAGCCGAACTGGCGGCGGAACATGCGGCTCAGGTGCGAGCTGTCGCAGAAGCCGCAATCGAGCGCGATCTGCGCCACCGATTTCTCGCTGGTCTCGATCAGGTGATGCGCCAGCGACAGGCGGATGCTGAGGAAGGCGGCCTGCGGCGAGGTGTCGAGCGCGACGCGGAAATGCCGTTCGAGCTGGCGCTTGCTGTGACCGATGCGCTTGGCGACCTCGGCCACCGAGAGCGGCGTGTCGATATTCTGCTGCATCAGGAGCAGCGCGCGCAGCACGATCGGGTCACGGGTCTTGAAATCCATGCTGATGCCGGGCTGCGGCTTCTCGGCCTGCAGCTGGTCGTCGATGATCATGATGTGCAGGCTCTTGCTGGCCTGCGCCTGCCCCACGTGCTTGTCGACGAGATAGGCGGCGAGATGCGCCGAACTCGCGCCGCCGGAGCAGGTCAGCCGGTCGCCATCGACGACGAAGATCTGGTCGGAGACCGGGTTCAGCCCCTCGAACTGCGACAGGAACTCGGAATGGTGGAACCAGCTGACGCAGCAGCGGTAGCCCTCCATCAGCCCAGCCTGGTGCAGGAGGAATGCGCCGGAGCAGACGCCCACCAGCGGCACGCCCTGCGAGGCCGCCTCCTGCAGGAAGCGGGTCTGGCCGGCGCTGAGGCTGGGCAGCTCGTCCATCAGCCCGCCGACCACGACGATGTAGTCGAAGCGCGCCGGATCGCCGAGTCGCTCCTTGGGCTGCACCGTGATGCCGCTGCTCGACATCACCGCATCCATACTGTCCGACAGCACCGTCCAGTTGCAGAGAATCGGGCGCGAACGGTCGCCCTCGTCCGCCGCCAGCCGCAGCACGTCGACGAAATTGGCGAAAGCGCAGAGGGTGAACTTGCGCGACAGGATGAAGCCCACCGACAGGCGGGCACTGTCCTTGCGCGGCCTGAGCGCACGCGCGGAGGCGTTTCGAGCGGGGGCGGAAGGGGTGCGGGCGGCTTGGTCCATGGGCACGGGTCCTGCGGCGCGAAGGATTCCTGATAGGCTGTCGTAGCGCTCATCCCGCATTGACGCAATCATCCTGTTTTTCGAGAGCGCTTTGCTGCAAGTCTGCCCCCCATGTTTCGCGCCCGCCTGCCCCGGGCGCGTGGCAGGGCAGACCCGGCGCACTTCCCCTTGCTCCCCGTACCGTGTCTGCCCTGCCCCCTTGGCGGCCTGCCCCGCCCTTCGCCGATCCGGGCCACGGGTCGTCGTTTTCGGTCCGGTGAATGCCGGTCGAGTGCTAGCCACCGATGCGCCCGCATCGGAAAGTTTCGACACCCCTCAAAGACAAGTGGAACGCACCATGTCTTCGTTTCCTGAACGCGCAAACGTTGTTATCGTCGGCCTCGGAGGCATCGTCGGCGCGTCTGTCGCGCACCACCTGATCGAGCGCGGCTGGACCGACATCGTCGGCATCGACAAATCCGCCATCCCGACCGATATCGGCTCGACCGGCCACGCCTCGGATTTCTGCTACGTCACCAGCCACGACCTGCTGAGCACCTGGACCTCGACCTACTCGGTCGATTTCTACGAGAAGCTCGGCCACTACAGCCGCATCGGTGGCCTCGAAGTGGCGCGCGTCGGCGATGACGAGCGCATGCAGGAGCTCAAGCGCCGCTGCGACTCGGGCCGCGCCTTCGGCACCCGCGTCGAGATGATCTCGGCCGCCGAGGCCAAGGAGAAATTCCCGCTGCTCGAGGAAGACCAGATCCAGGGCGCCATGTGGGACCCGGATGCCGGCCTCGTCGTGCCGCGCTCGCAGACCGTCGCGGGCAAGCTGGTGGATGCCGGCGAGAAGGCCGGCAAGCTGCGCGCCTTCGCCAACACCCCGGCGCTCGAGCTGATCCAGGAAAACGGCCGTGTCGTCGGCGTCAAGACGCACCGCGGCACCATCATGGCCGATCACGTCGTGGTCTGTGCCGGCCTCTGGGGCCGCCTGATCGCCGACATGGTGGGCGAAGACCTTCCGGTGATGCCGGTCGACCACCCGCTGACCTTCTTCGGCCCCTACGATGAGTTTGCCGGCACCGGCCTCGAGATCGGCCGTCCGCTGCTGCGCGACCAGGGCAACTCCGCCTACCTGCGCGACACCGGCGATCCCAACACCACCGAGGGCGGCCAGATCGAGTGGGGCTACTACTACGAGAAAGAGCCGCGCATGGTGCACCCGCGCGACATTCTCGAGAAGGGCCAGGCCCGCCTCGGGCCGTCGATGCGCGACCTCGAGCTCGAGGACGTGATCGAGCCGCTCGAACGTGCGATGGAGCTGACCCCGATCCTCGGCGAGCTCGGCTTCAACGAGAGCCACTCGTTCAACGGCCTGCTGCAGACCACCACCGATGGCGGCCCCTCGATGGGTGAGAGCCGCAAGGTGCGCGGCCTGTGGTACGCCGTGGCGATCTGGGTCAAGGACGCGCCCGGCATGGCCAAGCTGATCGTCGACTGGATGACCGACGGCCGCACCCATATCGATCACAACAGCATCGATTACGCGCGCTTCCAGGACTACCAGCTGAAGGAAGACTTCATCTGGGGCCGCTGCGAAGAGACCGCCAAGAAGATCTACAACCCGCCGGTCCACCCGCGCGAGCCCTTCGCCAACGCCCGCGGCATCCGCCGCTCGCCGTTCTACGAGCGCGAGGTCGAGCTCGGCGGCTACTTCATGGAGCTTGGCGGCTGGGAACGGGCGCATGGCTACGCGGCCAACGAGCACCTGCTCGAGAAATACGCCGACCAGGTGCCGGTGCGCGAAAACGAGTGGGACAACCGCCACTTCTGGCGCGTCTCCAACGCTGAGCAGCTCGAGATGAGCGCCGATTGCGGCATCATCAACCTGTCGCACTTCCACATGACCGACATCTCCGGTCCGGATCACGTGGCGCTGATGGAGTATCTCTGCGCCGCCAAGATCGGTGGCGACAACATGGTCGGCAAGGGCATCTACACCCACATGCTCGATGACGAGGGCAACGTGCGCGCGGACTTCACCGTGTTCCGCATGGCCGACCGCTGCCGCCTCGTGAACGGCGCCGATGCCGGCCCGCGTGACCTGATGTACATGAAGCGCATGGCGCAGGATCGCGGCCTCGACGTCACCATCGAGGACGTGACCGAGAAATTCACCACCATCGGCATCTGGGGGCCCAATGCCCGCGAGAACCTCAAGAAGGTGGTCGCGGATCCGGACGCGCTCGATGTCGAGAACTTCCCCTTCGCGGCGATCAAGCCGATCGAGATCGCCGGCAAGACCGTCATGGCCTTCCGCATCTCCTATGTCGGCGAACAGGGCTGGGAACTTCACATGCCCTACGAGGACGGCCTCGCCGTCTGGGACGCGCTGCGCGATGCCGGCGTGATGGCGGTGGGTGTCGAGACCTATGCCAACTCGCGTCGTCTCGAGAAGTCGCTCCGCCTGCAGAACGCCGACCTGCACACGCAGTACAACCTCTACGAGGCGGATCTCGCCCGTCCGAAGGTCAAGGAAGCCGACTTCCGCGGAAAGGAGAAGCATCTCGAGTACCGCGCCCGCGACAAGCAGCCGGCGATGCTCTGCACCCTGGTCATGCATGACAATACCGACAGCCAGGGCGTTGCCCGCTACCCGGTGAACACCATGCCGGTGATGGACCCGGAGACCGGCGAGGTGCTGATCGACAGCCTCGGCCGCCGCTCCTACACCACCTCGCAGGCCTATGGCCCGACCGTGGGCAAGAACATCATGCTGGCCTACCTGCCGCAGGAATATTGCGAGGTCGGTCGCAAGCTGCAGGTGACCTATTTCGACGAGCCCTACGAGGTCGAGGTGGCCGGCATCGGCTACGCCCCGCTCTACGATCCCGAGAACCTCAAGCCGCGCAGCTGACGCGGCACCAGGAGGCACGACTGACCGGCGGGCTCTGGCCCGCCGGTTTTGTTTTGGGTCTGCGCTTCAAGATCGAGCCACGCCCCGGCGCTGAGCCAAGGAAGGACAGGCCGCCGAGGCAGCGCCGGCCCCGCCCCGCGGGCCCGCGATTTGGTGACGCCTGCGCGGCGCGTCGAGGCCCTTCTAGTGCGAGCCAGATGATTCGAGAGGATCAAGGCGTCGCAACGCCCCCCAAGGGCTCGCCGCTGCGCACTCCGTTGCGATGGCACGGAGACCTTGACCCCGCGCCTGAGGGGTCCTCCCCCCTCCCCTCAGTGCTCCGCCAGCCAGTCGGCGAAAAGCCGGGCGTTGGCCGAGGCGCGGCCATGGATGCGGAGATAGAACGGGTGCGGCGAGGGCATCTCGTCGGGCACCAGCGGCACCAGCCGGCCGCTGCCGAGATGGCTTCCGAGCAGCCCCTCCCAGCCCAGCACGGCGCCGACGTGATCCTCCGCCGCCTGCAGCGAGATCAGGTAATTGTTGAGGAAGAACCCCGGCCCGCGCGGCGCCGGACGGTCGAGATAGGCGAACCATTCCGGCCACTCGGTATAGGGGTTCACCCCGGACTGGGTGTGGATCAGCGGCACGTCCGAGAGATCGGCCAGCCGCTCGATGCCGTAGGCCTTCGCGAACTGCTCGGTGCCGAGCGCGAGGATCCGGTCGCGAAAGAGCACGCGGGTCTCGTCATCCTCCGCTTCCGGGTCGCCGTAGTGGATCGACAGGTCCACCCCCTGCGCCTTCTGGTCGTCCTGGATGAGCTGGGATATTGCGACGCCCGGATGCGCCTTCCAGAAGGCGGCCAGCCTCGGGGTCAGCCAAAGCCCGCTCATCGCGGTGGTCGCCGCGATCGACACGCCGGTCCGGTCGTGCCGGCTGCGAATCCGGGTCACACTCTCCGAGATTGTCTCGAATCCCCTCTGCAACGAGACGAAGAGCAGCGCCCCCGCCTCGGTGAGCTCGACCCCGCGATACTGCCGATTGAAAAGGGATTGCCCCAGTTCATGTTCCAGCGCCTTGATGCGGTGACTCACCGCAGCCGGGGTGACGTTGAGCTCGGCTGAGGCCAGCTTGAAGCTCAAATTTCGAGCAGCGGCTTCAAAACAGGCGAGGTCACCGAGCGACGGCAGGTCATAGGGTTTGGGCATTGGGCGTCGCTTTCAGGCTGGGGATGTCGCAAACAAGCGAAAACCTATCATGACATTAATTCAACTAAACCCACATGAGGATTTTGCCAATTGCCAATTTCCGACTAGGATG
The DNA here is from genome assembly GCF_019801965.1 of Salipiger bermudensis. Taxonomy (GTDB): domain Bacteria; phylum Pseudomonadota; class Alphaproteobacteria; order Rhodobacterales; family Rhodobacteraceae; genus Salipiger; species Salipiger bermudensis_A. The sequence continues at coordinate 11,046 of NZ_JAHVIA010000004.1, read as the reverse complement.
GCTCTGTGCGCCGAAATAGCCCTCCCGCGACAGGAGTTTCGCCATGGCCAGCCCGACCGCCCCGCTCTCCGAACTGCTCAGCCAGCACCGTCCCGGCCATGCGCTCTCGCAGCCGTTCTACACCTCGCCCGAGATCTACGAGGCCGACCTCGAGACGATCTGGTACCGCGAGTGGCTGTTCGCCTTCCCGGCCTGTATGCTCGACAAGACCGGCGCCTACCAGCGCCTGCGCATCGGCGCCTACGACGTCATCGTGATCCGGGACGGCAAGGGCCAGATCGTCGCCTTCCACAACTCCTGCCGCCACCGCGGCTCGGTGCTGTGCTCGGCCGCGCAGGGCCGCGTCGCCAAGCTCACCTGCCCCTACCACCAGTGGACCTACGACCTCGACGGCAAGCTGCTCTGGGCGCGTGACATGGGCCCCGATTTCGACCCGTCGAAGCACGGGCTGAAGCCGGTGCACTGCCGCATCAACGCCGGCCTAGTCTACATCTGCCTCGCCGCCGACGCCCCCGATTTCGCGCCCTTCGAGCAGACCGTGAGCCCCTATCTCGGCGTGCACGACCTGTCGAACGCCAAGGTGGCGTTCCAGTCGACGATCATCGAGAAGGGCAACTGGAAGCTGGTCTGGGAAAACAACCGCGAGTGCTACCACTGCGCAGGCAACCACCCCGACCTGTGCCGCACCTACCCCGAGGATCCGACCATCACCGGCGTCAGCGCCGATGGAACCTTCCCCGAGAAGGTCGAGAAGCACTTCAACCGCCTCGAGGCCGCCGGTGCACCGTCGCGCTTCCAGATGGATGAGGGCGGCCAGTTTCGCGTCGCGCGGATGCCGCTGCTCGATGGCGCCGAGAGCTACACCGTCTCGGGCAAGATCGCGGTGCAGAAGCGCCTCGGCCACATCCCGTTCCTCGATGCCGGCACGCTGCTGATGTTCCACTACCCGACCACCTGGAACCACTTCCTGACCGATCACTCGATCACCTTCCGCGTCACCCCGATCGGGCCGCAGGAGACCGAGGTGCAGACCACCTGGCTCGTCAACAAGGATGCGGTCGAGGGCGTGGATTACGACCTCAAGAACCTGACCACGGTCTGGGAGCACACCAACGACGAGGATCGCCGCGTCGTCGAGGACAACCAGCAGGGCATCAACTCGCCCGCTTTCGAGCCTGGCCCCTACTCGGCGACCCACGAAGACGGCGTGATCCAGTTCGTGAACTGGTATCTCGGCCGCATGCGCTCCGCGCACGCCCCCGCCACCCTAGCAGCGGAGTAACTGCCCATGACCACCTCCCTCGTCGCCGCATCGGGGCACTGGACCGACGACGAGGCGCTGGAATGCGTCTCCATCCTGCCCGAGACACCGAACGTCATCACCGTGTGCTTCCAGTCGCCCTCGGGCCGACCGTTCGACTTCAAGGCCGGGCAGTTCCTCACCCTGGAACTGCCGGTGCCCGGCGGGCCGCTCTACCGGACCTACACGATCTCGTCCTCGCCCTCGCGCCCGATGTCGCTGACGCTCACCATGAAGGCGCAGGCCGACAGCATCGGCACGCGCTGGATGATGGACAACCTCAAGCCGGGCATGACGCTGCGCGCGCTCGGCCCGGGCGGGCGCTTCACCGCCGCCGATCACCCGGCCGAGAAGTACCTGTTCATCTCCGCCGGCTCCGGCATCACCCCGATGATGTCGATGGTGACGGATTTCTACGACCGTGGCCGCACCTGCGACATCGTCTTCGTCAACTGCGCCCGCACCCCGTCGGAGATCATCTTCCGCGAGCGGCTCGAGCACATGGCCTCGCGCATCGAGGGGCTCGACCTGCGCTGGGTCGTGGCCGAGCGCGACAAGTACAAGCCCTGGACCGGCTACCAGGGCCAGTTCAACCAGCTGATGCTGGGCCTGATGGCGCCCGACTACCTCGAGCGCGAGGTGTTCTGCTGCGGCCCCGAGGGCTTCATGACCGCGGTGCGCGAAGCGCTGGCGGGCCTCGGCTTCGACATGGACCATTACCACCAGGAAAGCTTCCAGGCGCCCGGCACCCCCGGCCCCGAACTGGTCGAGGCCCCGGTGCCGGAAGACGACCTGCCGGAAGAGGATGTGCAGGCCGAGATCGTCTTCGACATCTCCGGCGTCAGCGCCTCCTGCCCCGAGACCGATACGGTGCTCTCCGCGGCGCGCGGCGCCGGCGTGGCGATCCCGTCGGGCTGCACCTTCGGGGTCTGCGGCACCTGCAAGGTCAAGAAGCTCGAGGGCGAGGTGCACATGGTGCACAACGGCGGCATCACCGAGGAGGAGATCGAGGAAGGCTATATCCTCGCCTGCTGCTCGAACCCGCGCGGCAAGGTCACCGTCGAGCTCTGATCTCTCAGATCCGAACCCCGCGTGGCGCGGTCAGTCCGCGCCGCGCATCAGCACGCCCACCGGCGGCTGATCCTCCGCCCTCCCCTGCCCCGCCTGAGCCTTGCGATACTCCGCCGGGGTCACGCCGCGCTCGGCCTTGAGGGTGCGCGACAGGTGCGGCCCGTCGCAGAAACCGCAGGCCAGCGCCACCTCGGTGATCGAGGCATCGCTGCCCCGCAGCCGCTGCAGGGCCCGCTCTAGCCGCAGGTCGAGATAGACCTTCAGGGGCGTCTGGCCGAGATCCGCGAGGAAGCGCCGCTCGAGCGTGCGCCGCCCCACCTGCATCTCGCGCGCCAGCTCTTCCACCGTCTTCGGGTGCTCGAGGTTCTGCTGCATCCGCAGCACCGCACGCTTGACCAGCGCATCGCCGGCGCGCCGCGCGGTGGCCTGGCCGGGTTGCGGCCGCTCGCCGCTCATCGCCTCGTCGATCATCATGATGTTGAGGCTCTTGATCGCGGCATTCTGCCCGACATGGCGCTGCACGAGGAAGGCGGCGAGATGGGCTGCACCGTGGCCGCCGGAGCAGGTCAGCCGGTCGCGGTCGACGACGAAGATCTGGTCGGAGATCGGCGTCTCGGCCTCGAACTGGTCGAGGAAATCCTGGTGGTGAAACCAGCTCACGCAGCAGCGATAGCCCTTGAGCAGGCCGAGCCGCTGCAGGATGAACACGCCGGTGCAGAGCCCGACCAGCGGCACCCCGGCGGCGGCCTGCCGCTGCAGGAAGCCCTGCGCCTCGGCGCCCAGCGCGGCGCTGTCGCCGATCAGACCGCCGACCACGACGATGTAATCGTAGCGCCCGGCATGGCGCAGCCGCTTCTCGGGCTGCACCCGCACACCGCAGGAGGAGCGCACCGCCTCGAGGCTGTCGGACAGCACCACCCAGTCGCAGAGGATGGGGCGCGAGAGATCGGCCTCGTCGGCGGCAAGGCGGAGCACGTCGACGAAATTGGCGAAGGCCGAGAGGGTGAAGCGGTCGGCCAAGAGGAAGGCGACGCTGAGGCGCTTGGCAGGAGTCTTAGAGGGGCTGGCCATGTCGGCATCCTTCACAGCGGATGGCGCGAATCTACAGGGTGCGGCGGATGCGGGCAATGTGGCCTTGGTCGTAGAATGGGGGCGCCGCCGCGCCATCGCCTGCCCGAGGGGGGGGCGATCTTCCCTGCGAGCCTCTCGGTTTATCTTGGCCAAGTCCGAAGGACCTCACCACTGCGGCCCCAGTTTCACCAAATCGCCAGCCCGTCGGAGCCGGCAGGCAATGGCGCGGCGGCCTCTGGCCTTTGCCCCGCGCCAGAGCGGAGATCGAATGCCGCGACTCGCCAAGCACATGAGACCCGGCCCTCCGCCCAGAAATCAGGCACCCGATCTCCACGTCCGGAGCAAAAAAACGGACCCCAAATCACCCGAATCCCAGCCCCCGCAAGGGCACACAAGCTCTTGTGCCCCGAACCGTTGCACAACTGCATATTGACGCACTCCAGGCCACATGATCTAGATATAGGTGCTTCAGGTGCTCGGCGGAATCATCCGCCGGCAAGAGGGAAGCCGGTGAAAAGCCGGCACTGCCCCCGCAACTGTAAGCGGCGCGCGAGACCGATCACGCCACTGGGGCTGCCACCCCGGGAAGGCCGGTCCCGCGGGATCCGCCGCGAGTCAGGAGACCTGCCGGAAGCAACAGGATTTGACCACGAACGGAGGGTTCGGGGCGTGTCAGGGAACCGGGTCGGCGCTGCTGGCCCGCCCAAGTCGCGTCGCCTCCCGCCAGCCACAAAGAGGACGCCGCCCATGTCGATCATCGTCTACTCCAAGCCCGCCTGCGTGCAGTGCACCGCCACCACCCGCGCCCTCGATGCCCGCGGCCTGCCCTATGACGTGGTAGACCTGACCGAGGATGCCGAGGCGATGGCCCGCGTGACCGAGCTCGGCTACCGCCAGGCGCCCGTGGTCATCGCCGGCGAAGACCACTGGTCGGGCTTCCGCCCCGACATGATCGGCGCGCTCGCCTCCTGAGCAATGCCGGGGATCGTCTACTTCTCCTCGGCCAGCGGCAACACCGCGCGCTTCGTGGACGGGCTCGGGATGGCGGCCAGCCGCATCCCCGTCTCGCCCAAGGCGGCGCTGCCAGAGCTGCCGGAGGACTACGTGCTGATCTGCCCCACCTATGCCGACGGTGAAGGCCGCGGCGCGGTGCCCAAGCAGGTCATCCGCTTCCTGAACGATCCCGAGAACCGCCGCCGCCTGCGCGGCGTCATCGGCGGTGGCAACCGCAATTTCGGGGCCACCTACGGCCTCGCCGCCGATGTCATCGCCAAGAAATGCTCCGTGCCGCTGCTCTACAAGTTCGAGCTTGCCGGCACGCTCACCGACATTGCCCGCGTCAGAGACGGGCTGCACGCCTTCTGGGGGACCGAATGCTTGACCGCATGAGCGAGACGCTCGACTACCACGCGCTGAATGCGATGCTGAACCTCTACGACGAGGACGGCCACATCCGCTTCGAGGCCGACCGCATGGCCGCGCGGCAGTATTTCCTGCAGCACGTCAACCAGAACACCGTGTTCTTCCACTCGCTCGACGAGAAGCTCGATTACCTCGTCGAGGAGGGCTATTACGAGGCCGAGGTGCTCGAGGCCTATCCGCGCGAGTTCCTGCAGCGCATCTGGGATGCCGCCTTCAAGAAGAAGTTCCGCTTCCCGACCTTCCTCGGCGCCTTCAAGTACTACACCTCCTACACGCTCAAGACCCGCGACGGGAAACGCTTCCTCGAGCGCTACGAAGACCGCGTGGTGATGGTCTCGCTGGCGCTGGCGCGCGGCGATCAGGATCTCGCCATGTCGTTCATGGAAGAGATCCTCTCGGGCCGCTTCCAGCCCGCCACGCCGACCTTCCTCAACGCCGGCAAGAAAAGCCGCGGCGAGCTGATCTCCTGCTTCCTGCTGCGGCTTGAGGACAACATGGAGAGCATCGGCCGCGGCATCAACTCGGCGCTGCAGCTCAGCAAGCGCGGCGGCGGCGTCGCCCTGATGCTGACCAACATCCGCGAGCATGGCGCGCCGATCAAGGGCATCGAGAACCAGTCCTCCGGCGTCATCCCGATCATGAAGCTGCTCGAAGACAGCTTCTCCTACGCCAACCAGCTCGGTGCGCGTCAGGGCGCGGGGGCGGTCTATCTCAACGCCCACCACCCCGACATCCTGCGCTTCCTCGACACCAAGCGCGAGAATGCCGACGAGAAGATCCGCATCAAGACGCTGTCGCTCGGCGTGGTGATCCCCGACGTCACCTTCGAACTCGCCAAGCGCAACGAGCCGATGTACCTGTTCTCGCCGCATGACGTGGAGAAGATCTACGGCGTGCCGTTCTCGGAGATCTCGGTCAGCGAGAAATACGACGAGATGGTCGAGGACAAGCGCATCCGCAAGACCAAGATCAACGCCCGCTCGTTCTTCCAGACGCTGGCCGAGATCCAGTTCGAAAGCGGCTATCCCTACATCATGTTCGAGGACACGGTGAACCGGATGAACCCGATCGACGGGCGCATCACCATGTCGAACCTGTGCTCCGAGATCCTGCAGGTCAACGAGGCCTCGGACTACAACGAGGATCTGAGCTATGCCCGCATGGGCACCGACATCTCGTGCAACCTCGGCTCGCTTAACATCGCCAAGACCATGGATGGCCGCGACCTTGGCGCCACCGTCGAAGCAGCGATCCGGGCACTGACCGCGGTGTCGGAGATGTCGGCGATCGACGCGGTGCCGTCGATCCGCAAGGGCAATGACGAGAGCCACGCCATCGGCCTCGGCCAGATGAACCTGCACGGCTTCCTCGCCCGCGAGCGCATCCATTACGGCAGCCCCGAGGGGGTCGAGTTCACCTCCGTCTACTTCGCCACCGTGGCCTATCACGCCATCCGCGCCTCCTGCGCGCTGGCCAGGGAACGCGGCGCGACCTTCAAGGGCTTCGCGGCGTCGGACTATGCCTCGGGCGTGTTCTTCGACAAGTACACCGAGCGCGACTGGCTGCCCGAGAGCGACCGCGTGGCCGAGCTCTTCGACGGCATCGCCCTGCCCTCGCGCGCCGACTGGGCGGCGCTGAAGGCCGACGTCATGGAGCACGGGCTCTACAACCGCAACCTCCAGGCGGTGCCACCCACCGGCTCGATCAGCTACATCAACAACTCGACCTCCTCGATCCACCCGATCGTGTCGAAGATCGAGATCCGCAAGGAAGGCAAGATCGGCCGCGTCTACTACCCGGCCGCCTTCATGACCAACGACAATCTCGAGTATTACCGCGACGCCTACGAGATCGGCCCCGAGGCGCTGATCGAGACCTATGCCGCTGCCACCGAGCATGTCGACCAGGGCCTGTCGCTGACCCTGTTCTTCCCCGCCGAGGCCACCACGCGCGACATCAACCGCGCCCAGATCCTCGCCTGGAAGAAGGGCATCAAGACGATCTACTACGTGCGCCTGCGCCAGACCGCGCTGGAAGGCACCGAGGTCGAGGGCTGCGTGTCCTGCACGCTCTGAGCCCCTCCCGAAACGCTTAGGAAGAGATCCGCCATGAAGGACAATGCCCCCGCCGCCACCCGCGCCGTGCCCCGCGCGATCAACTGGAACCGTCTGCAGGACGAGAAGGACCTTGAGGTCTGGAACCGCCTGACGGTGAATTTCTGGCTCCCCGAGAAGGTGCCGCTGTCGAACGACGTGCAGAGCTGGGCGACGCTGACCGAGGAGGAGCGCCAGCTCACCATCCGCGTGTTCACCGGCCTGACCCTGCTCGACACCATCCAGAACTCGGTGGGCGCGCCTGCGATGATGCCCGACTGCATCACGCCGCACGAGGAATCGGTGCTGACCAACATTGCCTTCATGGAGGCGGTGCACGCGCGCAGCTACTCGTCGATCTTCTCGACCCTGTGCTCGACCCGCGAGGTGGACGAGGCGTTCCGCTGGTCGGACGAGAACCCGCACCTGCAGGCCAAGGCCCGTGCCGTGCTCCAGACCTACGCCCCCGAAGCCGACCCGCTGAAGCGCAAGATCGCCAGCGTGTTCCTCGAGAGCTTCCTGTTCTATTCCGGCTTCTACCTGCCGATGTACTGGTCGAGCCGCGCCAAGCTGACCAACACCGCCGACCTGATCCGCCTGATCATCCGCGACGAGGCGGTGCACGGCTACTATATCGGCTACAAGTTCCAGCGCGGTCTCGAGCGCGAGAGCCCCGAGCGCCGGCAGGAGCTCAAGGACTACGCCTTCGGTCTGCTCTTCGAGCTCTACGACATCGAGGCGCGCTACACCGAAGAGCTCTATGACGGCATCGGGCTGACCGAGGAGGTGAAGGCCTTCCTGCATTACAACGCCAACAAGGCGCTGCAGAATCTCGGCTTCGAGGCGCTGTTCCCGCCGGAGGCGGCCGAGGTTAACCCGGCGATCCTCGCCGCCCTCAGCCCCGACAGCGAGAACCACGATTTCTTCTCGGGCTCCGGCTCGAGCTACGTCATCGGCCGCGCCGTGGCGACGGAAGACGAAGACTGGGATTTCTGAGCGGGGGGCTCATGCGCTCAGACGAGACCAAGAAGGCCCGCGCCTCACGGCGCGGGCCTTCTGCGTGAATGTCTGGCAAGGTTCACTTTCTCTAGGCGATCTGAGCGAACTCGAGGCGGCGCGCCTCAATCTTTTCCTGAATATTCTGGGCTTCATCGGCAGTTATTAAATGCTCCACGGCAAGCCATCGCAGAGCATCTTCGGCATCATCCAGAGAGCTCGTCTTTCCACGTTCTCTAGCTCTGGATTCGCTGAAGGGCGCATTGGAAAATGTCGACCTACCAATTTCCGCTTGTATTTGCTTCTTTTGCGCTTGCGATAATAGATGGAATTTTCCAAGCGCAGCCAATGCAACTAAGACATCCTGACAATCGACGTGCTGCCTTTGCCGCCGTTGAGCGGTCGCTTGAGCATTCTGAATTTTAGCCTTGGCCATTCCCTGCATTAGACCGATAACGAAGCTACCCCCCAAAAATACTACAAAAAATACTGCCAAGCTCCCTTCACTGACTGCCATAGAAATTGCCACCATAAACAAGATAGGCCCAATAATAATCATACACTCCCCTTTCTGCATTTAGATATCGCATATTATACAAAAAAAATATCTTACTGCAGCCATCTCAACTAAATTTTCAGTTAAGAATTGAGCGCGTGACAAATTACGCACAAAGAGAAACATGATTTAATACGGAAAATAAATAATTCCTGTAAATTGTCGATTTCCTGTAAATTTTGCGTTTTTTCCTGCCACTAATTCAGAAAGATTCGAGACCTTACCGATGACCGTCCGCCTCTGAATAACCCACAGGTTGCGACGCACGAATACGCAGGACCGCGGATGAGCGAACGGGCGAATGGAGGGAATAGTAAAACGGACCGAAAGCGGTTTCGCCAAAGAGAGACCTAATCTTCGTCGCGAAAGCTGGTGCCCCCACACGGCAAGTTGGGCAGCGGAGATAAAATTTCCGCGTCCACGGATAACTACCCACATCCGTTGCAGAAATCGTCTCCGAATGAGTGTTCGGGGCGATCCGTGCAACAGCCCCTCTGTGGGGCAGACTGTGGAGCAGACCATGAGCGACAAACCTACCACGCTTTCAGACGGATTGGAACTACGCGGGCGTATGTATTACGCTCGGTTCCGGGTTCCCTCTCGCTACCACCAGGTAGAGACGCGACGCGAAGTCAACAATTCCCTGAAGACCCGCGACCGTCGGCAAGCCAGGGTCAAGCTTGAACAAATGCGCACCCAGCTTGAAATGCAGTGGGAGACGCTGCTGGCCGAGAAAGAAGGGCGGAGCACCGTCGATAGCTTCATCCAGATGACCCATTTCCTGGAAACCCTCTCGCTGCCGTTCCGGCCTTTGCAGAACTTTGCAGAACATCGTCAGCGGACCGCTCGAAGACATGCTGTCCCGGATCGAGAAGATCGACGATTTCGGCACAACATCTGATGCGGTTCCCGCCGTTCTTGGCGCAAAACAACTGCCCGACGTCATGGTGTCAGAAATGGCCGATCTGATGAAGCGCCAGCACGCGACCAAGATTTCACGCAAGAGCGCGTACCAGACCAGGGTCTGGGTCTCGAAATATCAGCGTGCGGCCGCATCCTTCGTCGAAGTGGTCGAAGACAAACCGATGCACCAGATCTCCGAAGCCAACGCCATGGCGTTCAAGAAGCACTGGCTCGAGCGTCTGAAGACCGGCCAGCTGACGTCGAACTACGTGAACAAGCAGATCCGGCATTTCCGCCAGATGATCGACACCTACTACGAGATGTTCACCGTCCCCATGAGCGAACGCAACAACCCGTTCGCGGGCATGAGCCTCAAGAACGCCGGATCCTTTGCGAATGACGAAGGTACGAAGCTTCCGCTGCCCTCTTCTTGGGTTCAACGCGTCGTGTCCGGCCACGTTTTTGCGGGCCTGGAAGGTGACCCCCAAGCGCAGGATATTGCGATCGTCGTGGCGCAAACTGGCGCCCGGCAGAGCGAAATCTGTGACCTGCCGCCGCACAACATCGTTCTCGACCATCCGATCCCGCATGTCGTCATCGGCTTCGTGAATCGCGGGGAATACCAGTCCGAGCTCAAGAACAAGGCATCCGAGCGCGTGATCCCGCTCGTCGGACCGGCCCTGGAGGCCATGCGCCGCAACCACGAGGGTTTCCCCAAGTATCGCGGCAAGGGCACGATCAGTAACGAGCTCGGCCGCTATCTCAAGGACAACGACCTGTTCCCGGAACCCAACGAAGCGCAGAAGGCCGAAATCGCGCGGAGAGCCGAAGCCTTGGGTCGCGATGTCAACGATGCCTTGCAGCGCCCCTTCTCATTCGGCTCAACTCGTCACACCTTCGAGGACCGCATGCTGGCCTTGGACTTCACTAACGAAGAGCGCGCCTACATGATGGGGCATTCACTGACGCAGGTGCGCGGTCGCCCGGTCTACGGCAGCGGGCCGGATCTCGCCCTTCGCGCCCTGTATATGGAGCTGGTCTCCTACCCGACGGAAACCTGGGCTCCGCGACCCAGCAAAGAGCTCTGGGCCGAAGTCGATGCGCATCTGGTAGGAATGGGGTTCGAGTTGCGCCGCCCACGTGCGCAGGCGGCATGACATTGCGAGGTCCTCAAGCCAGCACCATAATGGATTTCAATAATCGTCCAAGTGCTGTTGCTTTCCGGGCCATGGAATGAAATTTTCAAAGATCGTGGAAATCTACATGCCTGAGACCACTCGTCCTATCCGCGTTGCGCGCGATCTGTGAGTGGCGAAAGCCCCTCTCGACGACACTTTCCGGGGGCCGGTGATGAAACGCCTCGGCAACGCAGTCGCCGAGCAATCTGGTGGGGCCCGGCGATCGGCTATCATGTCGACATCCCAGAACGGGTCCTCATCATTTTCAATAGACTATAGACCGTCACCACATTACGATGCCGCGAAGCCACCACCGGCCTTGTTTTGTTGAAACTCCTGACCTGCTCCCCTGAAAAGTCCGCGGTTTGAAGTTAGCCTGTTCTCCAAACGAGGAGACAGACGATGCGGAAAAGCCGTTTTAGCGAAGAGCAGATCATTGGCATCCTGAAGGAGCAC
>NZ_JAHVIA010000003.1 GCF_019801965.1 Salipiger bermudensis | reverse complement strand
CCAAGGTCGCCCACATATCTCTTCAGATATTAGCGATGTCAAACAGCGTGAGAGACAAAAACCAGACCAGTGCGCCCTAACTTGTTCGGCGCGCCCGCCCGTCAACCTCTCGAATTTCTCTCCGCCTCGTCTGCGTCAGCTCCGCGTCTCCGCCTCGCCGCCGCCCCGTCTGGCGCCCCGTCGTGCGCCTCAGCGCCGCCGGTGAAGGGGCTTTTACGGATACCTCCCAACACCCGCAACCCCTTTTTTAGGAAAACGTCATGATTTTCCAAAATCACTAGCAAAATATAATAAATACAATAACTTAGAAGCACGATTTTCTGAAAGACAACCACCCAAAACCGCCCTGACCCAAGGGCAAGACACAACCCCCGAGTCGTCTGTTCGGGCCGGGGAGGCAGCTACCCACAGACCTATCCACAGATCGCTGCAGAATCCGGTCGATTCAGCCTCGAACTTCCCCGAGTCACCGCCCCTGAATCGCAAACGGCCCCGACTCGGACGAGTCGGGGCCGTTCAAACGAGTCGGCGAAACCTCAGCCGCGAAGCGCCACGCGGCGCTGCAGGGCCGGAAGCCGGAGCGCGACCAGCACCGCCGTCGCTCCTAGATAGAGGAGCGGCTCGACCTGGAAGCCCTTCGCCAGCATCACGAAGTGCAGCCCGCCAAGCAGCGCTGCCGCGTAGACCAGCCGGTGAAGCTGGCGCCAGCGCTTGCCCAGACGACGGATCGCCCCGTTGGTCGAGGTCAGCGCGAGAGGCAGCAGCAGCAAAAAGCCCGCCATGCCCACGGTAATATAGGGGCGCTTGAGAATGTCGGCCCAGATCCGGGCCGGATCCTGGATGTCGAGCAATAGCCAGACCAGCAGATGCAGCGCCACGTAGAAGAAGGCCATCAGCCCGACGGCGCGGCGGAACTTCAGCAGGTTCACCCCGGCGTGGCGGCGCAGCGGCGTGATGCAGAGCCCCGCGATCAGCAATTGCAGCGCCAGCTCGCCCAGCTCGTGCTCGAGCGCCTTGATCGGCTCGACGCCGAGACCGCCGGTCGCCCCGCTATAGAAGAGCCACGGCGCGGGCAGCGCCAGCAGCAGGTAGACAAGCCAGCTCGGCACACGGCGCGCCCCTTTGTTGATCCGGTCCACCAGCATGGTGCAGCCACTCCTTCCCATTGACTTCAACTTACCCGAATTCCGCGCCACTCGGTCCATATTCCCCTGCGATCGCGGGTACGGATCAATTGAGGATCGACCACATGATTGATGACACGTTTCTTCTGACCATTTGCGGCCTTGGCGCCTCGGTGCTGCTGACCATCGCCTTCGGGATCTGGAAAAGGTCCAAGGGCAAGACCTCGATCTTCGCCCAGGATGACAGCCTCGAGGATGTCGGGCTCTCGGTACTGTCCGCCGCCTTTCCCTCGCGCGCGACGACAGAGGATTTCCACACCGTACTGCGCCCTCCCTGGGGGCTGCGCATTGGCGGGCCGATCCTCGCGGCGCTGATGCTTATATATGTCGACCTCACGCCGCTGACGGACTCGCTGGGCTGGGCGCTGCCGGAAGGGGCGCTGCTCTTCAAGCTGGGGATCGGCGCGGTGCTGACCTACGCAACCGCCATGCTGCTCTTCGTGCAGCGCGTCGCCTATGACCGGCGCGAGATCCGCAGCTACGGCATCGACCCGCGCGCCCAGACCCGACAGCTCTCGGGCCTGACCGGAATCGAGATGCACCCGAAGCGGCCTGCGCTGGTACTGAGCTTTGCCGATCAGCCGCATCTCTACATCCCCAAATACCTGAGCGAGCGTGAGCGCTTCATCACGGAGATGAAGGCGATCGCCGCGCAGAACGCGCTTGTGGCGCCGAACCATGACCAGAGCCTGCGCTACCGCATGGGGCTCTGAGCCGGGGCCGGGCCTCAGAAGTTCGCAGTAAGGTCCATGCCCTCGTAGAGCGAGGCCACCTCGTCGGCGTAGCCGTTGAACATCAGCGTGGGCTTGCGGGGCGAGAACAGCCCGCCGCCGATCTCGCGCTCCGTCGCCTGGGACCAGCGCGGATGGCTCACCTCGGGGTTCACGTTGGAATAGAAGCCGTACTCGCGCGCGTTGGCCTTGTTCCAAGAGGTCGGCGGCTCGCTGTCGGTCAGGGTGATGCGCACCACCGACTTGATCGATTTGAAGCCGTATTTCCACGGCACCACCAGACGCAGCGGCGCGCCGTTCTGTTTCGGGATGTCGCGGCCGTAGATGCCGGTGGCCATGATGGTGAGCGGGTGCATCGCCTCGTCGAGCCGCAGCCCCTCGACATAGGGCCAGTCGAGCACCTTGTAGGCGGTGCCGGGCATCTCGTTGGGGCGAAGCACGGTCTCGAAGGCGACATATTTCGCCTCTGACTGCACGCCGGCCAGCGCCAGGAGATCGGCCAGCTCGAACCCGTTCCACGGCACCACCATCGACCAGGCCTCGACACAGCGGAAGCGGTAGATGCGCTCCTCGATGGTCATCTGGGACATGATATCCTCGAAGGCGTAATCGCCGGGCCTGTCGACCATGCCGTCGATCCGCACCGTCCAGGGCGCGATGGTCAGCTGCTCGGCATGGCGGGCGGGATCCTCCTTGCCGGTGCCGAACTCGTAGTAATTGTTGTAGCTGGTGATTTCTTCCCACTCATTGGGCTCGAGATCGCCCGGCGCCGCGCCTGCCCTGCCAGCGAGGCCCGCCAGACCGAGCCCCGCGGCCCCGGCCATCAGCTGGCGGCGGTTGAGCCAGACGTGCTCGGGGGTGACGTCGGATGCGGTCAGCGGACTCTTGTAGCGGCCAGCCATGCGGAACCTCCTGCGTTTGCTTTCCGAAAAGGTAAGCGAGCCATGCACATCTGCCAAAGCAAAGCGTCTCACGTTCCCGTTCGGGCGCTGAAACATTGGCCCGGCGCAATCCCCGTGCCGCGCGATGAACCTTTTCCGCGCCAGCGCGCACTTACCCGGCACACCACCGCGGCCAAAGCGCATACGGCGCCCGCAACCGCGCTCCGTCATCTCCCACCGGCCCGGAACCTGGCCGCTCATGAAAGGAAGCCCCAATGCCGAAGACCGTTGGCCTTTTGACCTACCCGACCACCATCGCCGGGATCGAACGCGATACCGAACTGGTGCGCGCCTTCTCTGCCTACCTGCGCGGCAACAAGGAATACGACGCCTATTTCAAATACGTCACCGCCGATGCCCGCCCCTGGGTGCGCTACGACATGTTCTTTGCCAAGAACGCCAGCCACAAGATCAAGATGTCGCCGAAGATGCAGCAGATCGCCGATCACGCCTCCAGCAACGAGGAATGGGACAATCCCGACTACAAGAAGGTGATCGACTTCATGGAGCAGCATTGCCGCAAGCTGCTCGACGGCAAGGCCGTGCCCGGCTTCTTCGGCAGCAAGGCCTTTGCCGATTTTCACTGCAAGCGTATCACCGGCTACCCGGACCCGAACAAGGCCGCGATCGAGGCGGCGAAGAAGCTCAACCTCAAGAACAAGAAGCATGTCGGCGTGGTGAAGCAGATCTTCCTCGAGGCACTGTTCGGCCGCGAAGCCAAGATCGCCCGGCTCAACAAGGAGCTCGAGGAGACCCGCGCGAAGGGCAGCAAGGCCAAGGGCAAGCGCGACGTCTATGCCGAGATGAAAGCCGGCCGGATGATCCACGCCTGATCCTGGGGCTCCGCCGCGCTCCCCGGCGGGGCCACCGACGCCGCGTCCGGCTCAGACGCCTGTCTGGCTCGGCGCGGTTTCCGGCTGGTAGCTCGGACGGATCTTGTTGAACGGGATCGAGCTGCCATCGGCCTGCACGATGCGCACGTGCCGCCGCCGCATCTGGCGCGGCTCCGAGACGCCCACCGAGTGCGCGATGGTCTCGACCTCCTTGATCACGCCCTTGGCGTAGTTGGCGACCTTCTTGTACTTGTTCTGCACCACCAGCCCCTGCTGAAGATGCGGGTCATGGGTGGTGATGCCCGTGGGGCAGGTGTTGCGGTTGCACTTCAGCGCCTGGATGCAGCCGAGCGAGAACATGAAGCCCCGCGCCGAGGTGACGAAATCCGCGCCAAGGCAGATCGCCCAGGCGACATCGGCGGGGTTCACCAGCTTGCCGGAGGCGATGATGCGGATCCGGTCCTTCAGCCCATAGCGGTCGCGCAGATCGACAATGCGCGGCAGCGCCTCGCGGATCGGCATGCCGACGAGGTCGATCAGCGGCATCGGCGCGGCGCCGGTGCCGCCCTCGCCGCCATCGATGCAGATGAAGTCCGGCGCACTCTCGCTGCCGCGTTCATTGATCAGCCTGAAGAGATCCTCCCAGGCGTCCGACGAGCCGATCACCGTCTTGAAACCCACTGGCTTTCCCGAGACCTCGCGGATGTGGCCGATCATGTCGAGCAGGTCGTCGAAATCGTCGATCTCCGGGTGGCGGTTGGGCGAGATCCCCGCCTGACCCACCTTCAGCCCGCGGATCGCCGCGACCTCCTCGTTGACCTTCTCGCCCGGAAGAATGCCGCCCTTGCCAGGCTTGGCGCCCTGCGCCAGCTTCAGCTCGAACATCTTGACCTGCGGATTGGCGGCCACGGCGCGCAGCTTGTCGTCGTCGATGCGGCCGTGCTCGTCGCGCAGGCCGAACTTGGCGGTGCCGATCTGGAACACCAGATCGCAGGGCGCTGCCTCGTGATAGGGCGAGAGCCCGCCCTCGCCGGTGTTGAGCCAAATCCCCGCCTCGCAGGCGCCCTTGCTCAGCGCCTCGACCGCCGGCTTCGAGATCGCGCCATAGCTCATGCCCGAGATGTTGTAGATCGACTTGGCCAGATAGGGCACCCGGGCATGCGGGCCGATCACCATCGGGTCGGTCGTGGCGAACTGGTCGTCAAGCGGCGGGAACACCGCGTTGACGAAGATCGGCGTGCCGGGAATGTTGAGGTTGCGGGTCGAGCCGAAGGCCACAGTGTTATCCTTGCCCTTGGTGGCGTGGTAGACCCAGTCGCGCTGCGCGCGGTTGAACGGCATCTCCTCGCGGTCCATGGCGAAGAAATACTGCCGGAAGAACTCGCCCAGCTTGGTGAACAGCCCGCGGAAGCGCCCGATCACCGGGTAGTTGCGCCGGATCGCATCGTTCGACTGGACCGAGTCGATGACGTAGAGCGCCAGCGCCACGAAGACGCCGATTCCCACCACGGCGACAAAGACCAGTGCCAGCACCTGAAGCGCATACATTGCCGCACCCATGGTCACATCCTCACGTATTCATTGGTTTGCATAACAGCGTCCCCCCGCATACCCTGCGAGTCCTGTTCATACAGTGACAACGCTTGTCGGAGACGGCAACCGTAAGGGAGGAGAGAAACCATGAAATGGATTGCTGCGCTCTTGTTGAGCACCGCGCCGGCACTGGCGGCCGGTGTCGTTTCTGCCGATGTCGTTTCCTATGACACCGACCAGAGCTTCGACGACGTGATCTTCGGGCTCGAAAACGCGATCATCGATGCCGGGCTGGTGGTCGACCACGTCAGCCACGTGGGCGAGATGCTCGAGCGCACCCGCGCCGATGTCGGCTCGGAGGTGGTGCTTTTCGATCAGGCGGATGTCTACAGCTTCTGCTCGGCGCAGCTGTCGCGGCAGGTGATGGAGGCGGACCCGATGAACATCATGTTCTGCCCCTACGACATCTTCGTGGCGGTCCGCCATGATGCGCCCGAAACCACCACCATCGGCTTCCGCGGCTTTCCCGAGGGCGAGATGCAGGTGATCCACGATCTGCTCGACGGGCTGGCACGGGCGGCGATCGGGATGGAGTGAGCGGCTGGGCCGTCGCAGAGTTGCGCCAAGCTCGAAGTAGAGCGCCGCGTCATTGAGCGCGCGAGATTGGGCGGCCCTAGTGGCCACCAAGTCGACTGGTCGGAAAGAAGAGCCGCGCCATCGCCGGCCCGCGGGGTGACGATCAGACGCTCTGAACATCTCGATTTATCCCAGCCAAGTCCGAGGGACCTCGACACGCATCACCCAGCTCGGCCAGATCGCCAGCCCGGGGGGCGGGTCATGCCGGAGGCATGCTTTCAGCATGACGATGGCGCGCCTCTCGGCGTTTGCTTGCAAACGCCTGCCGTCAACACATCGCGAAACGCGATGTGTGAGAGGCGCCCTTCGGGCTTGATTCCGCGCGGGGCAACGCTCGAACCCCAGACTCCAAAACGCGCTGGATAGCCAAACCACCAAACGCCCCAATGAAAAAGGCCCGCCAAGCGGCGGGCCTTTCCCATTCTTGCACGTGGATCAGTGCACCACGGCATCGTCCGGCCGCGGCCGGCTCGAGGCACCGACGCGCTCGCCGATCAGCAACCCGTCACTGCCGGCAGTCACCGGCACCAGATCGCCGTCGTGGATCTCGCCGCCGAGGATCAGCTCGGCCAGCGGATCCTGCAGCGCGCGCTGGATCACCCGCTTGAGCGGGCGCGCCCCGAAGACCGGATCGTAGCCTTCCTCGGCCATCCACTTCTTGGCGCCCTCGTCGAGCTGCAGCGTGATCTTCCGGTTGGCCAGCCGCTTGAGCAGCC
The DNA here is from genome assembly GCF_019801965.1 of Salipiger bermudensis. GTDB lineage: Bacteria > Pseudomonadota > Alphaproteobacteria > Rhodobacterales > Rhodobacteraceae > Salipiger > Salipiger bermudensis_A. The sequence goes on along the minus strand of NZ_JAHVIA010000003.1, from coordinate 528,230 downwards.
GCGCCATCTGGATCTCCACGATGCCGTCCATGTCCTCGCGCTTGAGCCGGTCGAAGATGATCGTCTCGTCGAGCCGGTTGAGGAACTCGGGGCGGAAATGCGCCCGCACCGCGTCCATCACGTCGCGCTTGGCCTGCGCGCTGTCGGCCCCCTCGGGCAGTTGCGACAGCGCCTGCGAGCCGAGGTTCGAGGTCAGCACGATCAGCGTCTGCTTGAAGTCCACGGTGCGGCCCTGACCATCGGTCAGCACGCCGTCATCGAGCACCTGCAGCAGCACATTGAACACGTCGGGATGCGCCTTCTCGACCTCGTCGAACAGCACCACCTGATAGGGGCGCCGGCGCACGGCCTCGGTCAGCACACCGCCCTCGTCATAGCCGACATAGCCCGGAGGCGCGCCGATCAGACGGGCCACGGAGTGTTTCTCCATGAACTCCGACATGTCGATCCGCACCATGGCGTTGTCGTCGTCGAACAGGAACTCGGCCACCGCCTTGGTGAGCTCGGTCTTGCCGACGCCGGTCGGCCCCAAGAACAGGAACGAGCCAAGCGGACGGTTCTCGTCGTTGAGCCCGGCCCGGGCCCGGCGCACCGCGTTGGCGACCGCGCGCACCGCCTGGTTCTGGCCGACGACCCGCTTGTGCAGCCCGTCTTCCATGCGCAGCAGCTTCTCGCGCTCACCCTCGAGCATCTTCGAGGTCGGGATGCCGGTCCAGCGCTCCACCACCTCGGCGATCTGCTCCGGGCGCACGGCCTCTTCGACCATGATGTCGCCCTCGGCTTCCTCGGCCTCGGTGAGCTTCTTCTCCAGCTCCGGGATGCGGCCGTATTGCAGCTCGCCCGCCTTGGCGAAGTTGCCCTCGCGCTTGGCGATCTCGAGATCGGCGCGCAGCCGGTCGAGCTGCTCCTTGACGTCGCGGGCCGAGGCCAGCTTGTCACGCTCGGCCTGCCATTGCGCCGTCATCTCGGCGGAGCGCTCCTCGAGATCGGCCAGCTCGCGCTCGAGCGTCTCGAGACGGTCCTTGGAGGCGGCATCGTCCTCGAGCTTGAGTGCCTCGACCTCGATCTGCATCTGCAGGATGTTGCGGTCGAGCTGGTCGAGCTCTTCGGGCTTGCTGTCGACTTCCATGCGCAGCCGCGAGGCGGCCTCGTCCATCAGGTCGATGGCCTTGTCGGGCAGGAAGCGGTCGGTGATGTAGCGATGCGACAGCGTCGCCGCCGCCACCAGCGCCGAGTCCGAGATCCGCACGCCATGGTGCAGCTCGTACTTCTCCTTGATGCCGCGCAGGATCGAGATCGTGTCCTCGACAGTCGGCTCCTGCACCAGCACAGGCTGGAAGCGCCGGGCCAGCGCCGGATCCTTCTCGACATGCTTGCGATACTCGTCGAGCGTGGTCGCGCCGACGCAGTGCAGCTCGCCGCGCGCCAGCGCCGGCTTGAGCAGGTTCGAGGCGTCCATCGCGCCATCGGCCTTGCCGGCGCCCACCAACGTGTGCATCTCGTCGATGAACAGGATGATCTCGCCGGCGGCGCTCTCGATCTCCTTCAGGATCGCCTTCAGACGCTCCTCGAACTCGCCGCGATACTTCGCACCGGCGATCAGCGCGCCCATGTCGAGCGCCATCAGCCGCTTGTTGCGCAGGCTCTCGGGCACGTCGCCATTGACGATGCGCAGCGCCAGCCCCTCGGCGATGGCGGTCTTGCCGACGCCGGGTTCGCCGATCAGCACCGGGTTGTTCTTGGTGCGGCGCGACAGCACCTGCATCGATCTGCGGATCTCGTCATCGCGGCCGATGATCGGGTCAATCTTGCCCTGCTCGGCGGCCTCGGTGAGATCGCGGGCGTATTTCTTCAGCGCGTCATAGCCCTCTTCGGCATTGGCGCTGTCGGCGGTGCGGCCCTTGCGGATGTCGTTGATCGCCTCGTTGAGCTTCTGCGGCGTCACGCCACCGGCCTCCAGCGCCTCCTTGGCGCCGGATTTCTCGATGCCCAGCGCCATCAGGATGCGCTCGACCGGGACAAAGCTGTCGCCGGCCTTCTTGGCGATCTTCTCGGCCTCGTCGAGCACCTTGCCGGTGGCCGGGTCGAGATAGACCTGGCCGGCATCGCCGCCGACCTTCGGGATCTTCGCGAATTTCTGCTCGAGCGTCTCGACCACACGGGCCGGTTGGCCGCCGGCGCGGGTGATGAGATTGGACGCGAGCCCCTGCTCGTCATCCATCAGCGCTTTCAGCAGATGCTCGGGCGCGAGGCGCTGGTGGCTTTCGCGCATGGCAATGGTCTGTGCGGCCTGAATGAACCCACGCGACCGCTCCGTGAACTTCTCCAAGTTCATGGTGTCTCTCCTTCCAATAAGCGCCCGTTGGGATTTCGCCGCGCCCGGCTGGGCGGCACGCGGCAGGATCGGGCCTCGATAAGAAAATGGTCGCCCATAGCGATGGCTTCAAGATCCGTGATCACAAAAATGCGGGCGATCCGAGAGCTGCAACGGAATCGTCATGGTTTTCTGCCAAGGCTGGCCACGAGACTGGAGGCTGAGCCATGCATATCAGGGAAATCTCGTTCGACGGGTTCGACGGGTCCGAGCCCGAGGGGCTGAAACGGGGCAGCGTCTCGCTGGTCGCGGAGAACGGGCGGATCGAGGTGGCGCTGGTCGCGCCGCCCCGCGTATCGCCGTGGAAGCGCGCCCTCGAGCGGCGGCTGCTGCGCCGCGCGGTCGCGACGGTGCTGCGCCTGCCGGAGTATCGCGACGGCCGCGAGGAGCTGTGGTTCGATGGCGAGACGGTGGCGCGGATGCGCCTCGGAGTGCGGCCCGACTAAGAGCGCTCCAAGGGCCGTCCCGGAGCCTGTTTTCGGCGAAAGCCCCGCCTCTGCCCGAGCCGCGGCCTTGACGCAGGGCCAAGCGCGCCGCAAGAGGGGCCGACCCGGAAAATGGAGGCCCCCCATGTCAGATCACCGCGCCGATGACCGCCTGATCGTCGCCCTCGACGTGCCGAACGCGCTGCAGGCGCTGCAACTGACCGACCGCATCGGCGATGCGGTGTCGTTCTACAAGATCGGCCTCGGCATGCTGACCGGTGGCGGGCTGGCGCTAGCCAACGAGCTCAAGCAGGAGCACGGCAAGCGCATCTTCCTCGACATGAAGCTGTTCGACATCGGCCAGACCGTCGAGAACGCGGTGCGCGGGCTGGCGCAGTTCGATCTCGATTTCCTCACCGTGCACGGCGATCCGCACGTTGTGCGCGCCGCCAAGGAGGGTGCGTCGGGCAAGGACACCAAGATCCTCGCCGTCACCATCCTGACCTCGCTCGACCGCGGCGATCTCGATGACGGCATGATGCGCAGCGGCGATATTGCCGAGATGGTGGTCGAACGCGCCGCCCGCGCCTTCGAGGCCGGGGCCGATGGCGTCATCGCCTCGCCGAACGAAGCCGCAGCGATCCGCGCGCTGCCGCAGTCCGAAGGCCGTCTGATCGTGACCCCGGGCGTCCGCCCCGCGGGTGCCGCGGATGATGACCAGAAGCGCATCGCGACCCCCGGCAACGCGATCTCGGCCGGGGCCGATCACATCGTCGTCGGCCGCCCGGTCTGGCGCGCCGACAGCCCGCGCGACGCGGCGCTGGCGATCCAGCACGAGCTGTCCGCGCTCTGAGAAACAGGCGCGCCCGACCCGGCGCGCGTCAGTCTTCGTTGATATCGCGATCCCAGAGCTTGATCTGGCCCTTGCGCACGCCAACCAACTGCCGCAGCACCAGCCACGCGATCAGCGAGACCACCGCGAAGATCAGCAACAGCCACACCCAGGCCAGCGCGTAGCCTGCCAGCAGCCAGACGCCGACCACCGCGGCGCCGATGGCGAAGCCCAGGAAGATGAAGCCCGGCGCCAGCACCTCGAGCACGAGAAGCAGCACCGCCGCCGCCATCCAGACCCACCAGAGATAGATCATGTGCCGCGGCCCTTCAGCAGGCTGAAGGCATCGCGAAAGACGTCGACCGCATCCGCCGGCAGCACGATGGTCTGCTTGCCCTCGCCCTGCCCCAGCGCGGTCAGCGCCTCGACCTGCTTCAGAGCCACCTGGTATTGCGCCGCCGACAGCCCGTGCTCGGCGATCGCCTGCGCCACCACCTGCGTGGCATAGGCCTCGGCCTCGGCGGCGATGCGCCGCGCCTTGGCAACCTGTTCGGCGGCGTAGAGCTCGGCATCCGCCGACAGCTCGACGGCGCGCTTCTTGCCCTCGGCCTCTGTCACCTGCGCCCGGCGCGCACGCTCGGCGTTGAGCTGCTGCAGCATCGCGTCGCGGGTGGCCTGATCGAGGTTCACATCGAGGATCTCGGCCCGGGTCACCTCGATGCCCCAGTTGTCGACCGCGTCCTCGACATTTCCCTTGATAGTTGAGATCAGCGCCGCGCGGTTCGATTGCACCTCGTCGAGCTCCATCTTGCCGATCTCCGCCCGAACGATGCCCGCCACCGTGGTGGCGATGGCGGCATCAACGTCGCGGATGCGGTAAACGGTCTTTTCCGGCTCGAGGATGCGGTAGAAGACCGAGGTCTCGACCTGCACAAGAACGTTATCCGCCGTGATGGCGTCCTGGCTGGCGTTGGGCAGCTGGCGCTCGAGGATCGACACCTTGTGGCGCACCCGATCGAGGAACGGCACGATGAAGTTGATGCCCGGCCCGAGCACGGCGCGCAGGCGCCCGAAGCGCTCGACCACGTGCTTTTCCGACTGCGGGACGATGCGCACGCCCAGCAGGATGCACAGGATGATGAAGCCCGCGAGCAGCAGCACCACGAGGTTGCCGCCGAGCAGGAAATCGAGGAGAAAATCTTCTACGGTCATGTGTTCCGACCTCACAAAATGCCTGCGCACTATGGCGCGCAACCGGTAGGGGTGGAAGCCCTTTCGGGAACCGCGACCGGGGGATCGCGTTTCATTGCCGTAACAGGCAGGAGACACTCCGATGACACAGAGCCAAGCTCAGATCGGCAATCTGACCTATAATGCCGCCGATGAATGCTATCAGGCGCTAGTGACCTTCCATACCGACGAAGGCCGCATCCGCGTCGCCAGTTCCTACGCCGCGCCGCTGGACGCCGACCCCGAAGAGGTGGAGCGGGCGTTGATTTCCGATGCGCTGACCGCGCCGGACAGGCCGAACCGGCTGCGTGCCCGGCTGAAGCCGCGCCTTTCCGAGCGGCCGCGCCCGGCGCCCGAGCCCAAGACCCCGCTGCACGGCGCGGTGGACTGGCTGCGCCGGATCGGTGGCCGCGCGGCCTGAGCCGCCCTCAGCTCCGCTCGGTGAGATAGGCGTTCAGCAGCTCGCGGAAATGCGGGATGCCATCGTCCCGGGCAACGTATTCCTCCGGCGGCATCATCCACCAGTCATGGCCCTCGTCGCCGAAGCGCACGTCAGACACCCGCTCCGCCGGCAGGTGCGCGGCGAAGAACCAGCTCGGGCCATGTTGACGGGTCCAGACGATCTGTTCCTGCGACAGGCTGAGCCCGACCTCCTCGAAGGTTTCGCGCAGGGCGCATTCCTCGGGCGTCTCGTCGCCCTCGCGCCCGCCGCCCGGAAAATCGAGATAGCCCGGCCACGGGATCTCGGGCTTTTCATCGCGCCGGATCACCAGCAGCTCCTCGCCGAGGAACAGCATCAGTTTCGCACCTGAAAAGCTCACGCGATGGCCCCCGCTCTGGTTACATCCTATAGTCCCCAGATAACCACTCGGCTGCGAATGACCACCCATGCCCGCGCTTTGTCGTGATTGCCTCACCGAATTCGAGACCGGCCCGCGCTGCCCCGCCTGCGGGCGGCCGAGGGTCGTGCGCCATGACGAGCTGCGCAGCCTCTCGATCGCCCACATGGATTGCGATGCCTTCTATGCCAGCGTCGAGAAACGCGAGAATCCCGAGCTTGCCGACAAGCCGGTGATCATCGGCGGCGGCAAGCGCGGCGTGGTCTCGACCGCCTGCTACGTGGCGCGCATCCGCGGCGTGCGCTCGGCCATGCCGATGTTCAAGGCGCTCGAGCTCTGCCCCGATGCGGTGGTGCTGAAGCCGCGCATGGCGCTCTATGCCGAGGTCTCGCGGCAGATCCGCGGCTTCATGGAAGAGCTGACCCCGGCGATCGAGCCGCTGTCGCTCGACGAGGCGTTTCTCGACCTGACCGGCACCGAGCGCCTGCACGGCGCGCCGCCGGCCGTCATGCTGGCGCGGCTGGTGAAGCGGATGAAGGACGAGCTCGGCGTCACCGGCTCGGTCGGGCTCAGCCACAACAAGTTCCTTGCCAAGATCGCCTCGGATCTCGACAAACCGCACGGCTTCTCGGTCATCGGCAAGGCCGAGACGCAGGATTTCCTGAGGCCACGGCCGGTGCGGATGATCTGGGGTGTGGGTCAGGCCGGGCAGGACGCGCTCGAGCGCTCGGGCATCCGCACATTCGAAGACCTGTTGCGCTGGGATCGCGAGGGGCTGATGGTGCGCTTCGGCAGCGTGGGCGAGCGGCTCTGGCACCTGGCCCGCGGCGAGGATCACCGCCGGGTCACCCGCAACGCGCCTGTGAAGTCGATCTCGAACGAGACCACCTTCCACGAGAACACCAAGGATCCCGACATCCTCGACGGCCATCTCTGGCGCATGAGCGAGAAGGTCGCCGACCGCGCCAAGGCCAAGGGTCTGGCGGGGCGCGTGGTGGTGCTGAAGGTGAAGCGGGCCGATTTCAAGCTGATCACCCGGCGCCACGCGCTTGGAGATGCCACGCAGATGGCCGACCGGATCTACCGCACCGCGCGCGGCATGTTCGACCAGCTGGGCAGCGGCGTGTCCTACCGGCTCTTGGGCACCGGGATCTCGGAGCTTGTTCCGGCGGATCAGGCCGACCGGCTGGGCGACCTGCTCGATCCGCAGGCCGAGAAGCGGGCGGGGGCAGAGCGCGCGACGGATGCGATCCGCGCGCGCTTCGGCAACGAGGCCATCGTCAAGGGGCGCTCGCTGCGCTGAGCCGCGCCGGGTGCATTGACCCGACGCTCCGCTGCGCCCGACGGGCCAGCGCGGGCTCGGCGCGACGGGCCGTGCCGAGTGCGATGCATCGGCGGCGGGGCAGACGCGGGCGGGCTCAGGCGCCGCGGCGCATCAGCTCGTCTTCCTCGTCCTGGGCATCGTAACCCAGCGCTTCGAGCCCGGCCTCGAGGTGATCGGCCAGATGCGGCGTGCCGATCAGGTAGTTGGCGGTCGGCGTGGTGGCCTCGGCCATCGCCGTGGCATAGGCCTCGCCCCACTCGTCGGCGTCGAAGGCATCGCGACCGATCCACATGACCGCGACCAGCGCGGCCTGTTCTTCCTCGGTCATCTGCTCGATGACGCCGCGCAGCTCGCCTTCGCCACGATCCATCTCGCGGGCCAGCAGGATGACATGGGCGACTTTCCTGACACTGATCTCTTCCATCTTCCCTGTCTCCTTTCTCTGGCTAAAGAGACTGGGGCAAAGCCCCGTCCCCGTCCTTGATCCTGCGCAAGCTTACGAGAGGCGCGCGCATCTGGCAAAGACTGTCGAGAGGCAGATAAGCAATAATATTGCCCGAGGGAAGAGAGCCGGCTCAGGAGTTGCTCGGCATTGGCACGATCTTCTTGTCGCGCCCGTCCTCGAAATCGAAATTGTCGAGCCGCCGCGCCCGCTGGCCCGCCTTGTCGGCGCTGATGCGGATATCCGCCACGTCGCGCGCCGCCTGCGAGAAATGCCGGTCGAGATTCTCGACCCGCGTGCCGAGCCGCTCGACATCGGCATTGAGCAGCGCCAGCTCGCGCCGGATCGCACCGGCCTGCTCGCGCATGCGGGCATCCTTGAGCACCGCGCGCAGGGTGTTGAGCGTTGCCATGCAGGTGGTCGGCGAGACGATCCAGACCCGCAGGTTGAAGCCCTCTCGCACCACCTCCGGGAAATGCGCGTGCAGCTCGGCATAGACCGCCTCCGAGGGCAGGAACATCAGCGCCGAGTCGGCCGTCTCGCCCTCGAGGATGTAGCGCCCGGCGATGTCGCGCAGGTGCTTGCGCACCGCGAGGCGGAAGGCCTGCGCGGCGCGGGTGCGGCTCTCGCCCTTCTCGGCGCGCTGCAGCTGCTCGTAGGATTCGAGCGGGAACTTGGCGTCGATGACGATCGGGCCCGGCGGCTCGGGCATGTGGATCAGGCAGTCGGCGCGGCGGCCGTTCGAGAGCGTGGCCTGCAGCGTGTAGCTGTCGGCGGGGAGCGCCTTCGAGACGATGTCGTTGAGCTGGATCTCGCCAAAGGCGCCGCGGGTCTGCTTGTTGGAGAGGATGTCCTGCAGCGACAGCACGTCGCCCGACAGCCGGGTGATGTTGTCCTGCGCCCGGTCGATGACCTTGAGCCGCTCCTGCAGCTCGCCAAGGCTGTGGGCGGTGCGCCGCGCGGTGCCGTGCAGGCTTTCGGACATCTGCCCCTGCACCTCCGCCAGCCGGCGCTCGACCAGCTCGAGCATGGCGGTCTGGCTCTGCAGCTGCGCCTCGGTGACATGGTGCAGCCCGCCGGCGAGCCGTTCCTGCCCTTCGCCCAGCGCCTGCACCCTCTGACCGAGCTGCGCCAGCGGATGCGCCAGCCGCGCGGCACGGTTGGCGGCGCGGATCACCACAACCATGACCAGCAGCAGCACGCCAAGCGCCGCGGCGGCCCAGAGGCGCGGATCCTCGAGCATCAGGGTCAGCGGATCGCTCATGTGCGCCCGAAAAGCCGCTCGATATCCGAGAGCTTCAGCTCGACATAGGTCGGGCGGCCATGGTTGCACTGGCCGGAATGCGGCGTCGCCTCCATCTCGCGCAGCAGCGCGTTCATCTCCTCGGCGCGCATGCGGCGACCCGAGCGGATCGAGCCGTGGCAGGCGACGCGGCTGAGGATGGCCTCGATCTTCTCCTGCACCAGCTGGCTGGAGCCGAAATCGGCGATCTCGTCGAGAATGTCGGTCAGCAGCGCCTTGGCGTTGACCTCGCCGAGGATCGCCGGGGTCTCGCGCACCGCGACGGCGCTGCCGCCGAAGGCCTCGATGGTCAGGCCCATGCGCGACAGGTCGTCGGCGATGCTCAGCAGCCGCGAGAGATCGTCGGCGGAAAGCTCGACGATCTCGGGGATCAGCAGCGCCTGCGCGGCAACGCCACGCTCTGCCATCTGGTGCTTGAGCTTCTCATAGACCAGCCGCTCATGGGCGGCATGCTGATCGACGATGACGATGCCGTCGCCGGTCTGGGCGATGATGTAATTCTCATGCACCTGCCCGCGCGCGGCCCCGAGCGGCAGCGTCTCATCGGCCCCTTGCGGGCCCTCCTCGACCGGATCGACCCGGCCCGAAAAGCTGCCGGCGAACTCGGCGAAGCCGATCTCGGCGGGGCGCGGCGCGGGCGCTGCGTAGGGCTGGTAGGGCTCGACGGGCGTCATCGGCGCCTGCGCCCGGTAGGCGGCGCCGAGCGCCCCCTGCGAGGGGCGGTCCATCTGGTAGACCCGCGGTGTGCCCGAGGGCTCGGGCCGCATCGCGCCCAGCGTCGCCCCGGCCACGGTGGTCGAGGCGCGGTGCCCGGCCTCGGCCAGCGCGTGGCGCAGCGCCGAGACGATCAGCCCGCGCACCAACCCCGGCTCGCGGAAGCGCACCTCGGATTTCGCCGGATGCACGTTGACGTCGACCTTGTGCGGATCGCAATCGACGAACAGCGCCACCGCCGGGTGCCGCTCGCGGCTGAGGAAATCGGCATAGGCGCCGCGCAGCGCGCCGAGCAGCAGCCGGTCCTGCACCGGGCGTCCGTTGACGAAGAGATGCTGCGCCACCGAGGAGCCGCGCGAATAGGTCGGCAGCGCCGCCAGCCCGGTGAGCCGGAAGCCCTCGCGCTCGGCGTCGATGTTGAGCGCGTTGTCGGTGAACTCCGCCCCCATGACCTGTGCCAGCCGCCCGCGCAGCGCGTCGAAGAGATCACCCGAGCAGGGATCGGCGCGGAAGGTGGTGCGGTCCTTGCCGTCGCTGACATCGCGCAGGGTGAAGCCGACCGAGGGCTCGGCCATGGCAAGCCGCTTGATGACCTCGGAGATCGCCTGCATCTCGGCCCGATCGGAGCGCAGGAACTTGAGCCGGGCGGGGGTGGCGTAGAACAGGTCACGCAGGGTGACCACGGTGCCCCCGTTGAGCGCGCAGGGCTTCACCGCCGCCATCTGGCCGCCAGCCACGGCGATCTCGGCGGCCTCCTCGCCGCTGGCGCGGCTCTGGATGGTCAGCCGCCCCACCGCGCCCAGCGAGGGCAGCGCCTCGCCGCGGAAGCCGAAGCTGTGGATGTTGAGCAGGTCCGAGCCATCGATCTTCGAGGTGGCGTGGCGCGACAGTGCCAGCGGCAGCTCGTCGGCGCTCATGCCGCAGCCGTCGTCGGTCACCCGGATCAGCGTCTTGCCGCCGTCGGCAAGCTCGATGTTGACCCGGCGGGCGCCGGCGTCGATGGCATTCTCGACCAGTTCCTTGACCGCCGAGGCGGGCCGTTCGACGACCTCGCCAGCCGCGATCCGGTTGATCGCGGAGTCGTCGAGCTGTCGGATGACCGGGCGCATATTGGGGCTGAAGCTGTTCATTCTACCAAACCTAGCAGGCGCACCGCGATTCTGAAACGGGGGAAAGCAGAGGCCTACCGGGTTTCGCCGGCACATGGAACCAAAGTCCTAATTGGCGAGTTTGAGACATATTATTACTCTCAGCGCCGAACCTTTTGCATTTCGTTGCGCACTCACCGACAGCGCCGCTCGGCCCACAGCCAAGGCATCGGCGCCCCAGACCCGGTAGAAACCGCGACCAGACCAAGGAAAAACGCCATGCCCGTGAACCGTTTCACCTACGAGACCATCGCCAAGCTCTACGGAGAAAGCTTCGCCAGCCTGTGGTTCCGCCCGGTTTCGGCGGTCTTCAAGGACGCGACCTGACGACAGCGCCGCCCGTGCGGACTGCCCGCCCCGCGCGCAATTGCGCCCCGGCTGGGGCGGCCCGGTGCGGTGTTTTTTCTTGCCCGTCGTCATCGCACGGATACATCTCGGGTATCGAATGAAACCCGGACATCCTTTCGAGGGGAGAAAGCTCATGAAATCCGAACAGGTCGGCGACAGCATCCTAGAGACCTGGACCGTGGACGAGGTCCAGGCGGCGTTTGACAAGAATGAGATCGTGCTGATCGACGTGCGCACGCCGCAGGAATACATGTTCGAGCATATCGAGGGCGCGCTGCTGATGCCGCTGGCCTTCTTCAAGGCCGAGAAGCTCCCCGGCCAGACCGAGAAGCGCATCGTGTTTCATTGCGGCTCGGGGGTGCGCTCCGAGAAGGTCGCCCGTGCGACGATCGAGGCGGGCTTCGCCAAGGTCGCCCACATGGAAGGCGGCTTCGGCGCTTGGAAGGGCGCCAAGAAGCCCTATATCGGCACCAACATGGCCACCGGCGCCCCGCACAAGGTCAGCTGAGCCTCAGCCGCTCCCGGAAGATCGCCTCCTGCAGGCGCGACGAGACTGTTCTGAACAGCAAAAAGCCCGGCCCCGGATCATCGGGGCCGGGCTCTTGTTTTTGCGCGCGGGGCCGCACCCGCAGATGGCTCAGCGCGTGCCCGCGACCATCAGCCCCTGCTTTTTCAGCTCAGCGTGGCATTCGTCGAGCGAGCGGGTGGCACGCTCGATCAGCGTGTCGATCTCGTCCTTCGACAGCACCAGCGGCGGCGAGATGATCATGCGGTCGCCGACATGGCGCATGACGAGGTTGTTGGCGAAGCAGCGCTCGCGGCAGATATAACCCACGGTGCCCGCATCGGCGGCGAAGGGCGCGCGGCTGGCCTTGTCCGGGGTCAGCGCGATCGAGCCCATGAAGCCCGCGATCTTGGCCTCGCCCACCAGCGGGTGACCGGCCAGCGCCTCGAATTTCTGCTTGAGATAAGGGCCGGTCTCCTCGCGGACGCGGGTGACGACGCCTTCCTCGTCGAGGATGCGCAGGTTTTCCAGTGCCACGGCGGCGGCCACCGGGTGGCCGGAATAGGTGTAGCCGTGGTTGAACTCGGTCTTGCCGATGACGCCGGCGATCTCGTCGTTGACGATCGAGCCGCCGATCGGCTGGTAGCCCGAGGACAGGCCCTTGGCGATGGTCATGATGTGTGGCTTGATGCCCATGGTTTCGGAGCCGAACCAGTTGCCGGTCCGGCCGAAGCCGCAGATCACCTCGTCGGCGATCAGGATGATGCCGTATTTGTCGACGATGCGCTGGATCTCGGGCCAGTAGGTCTCCGGCGGGATGATCACGCCACCGGCGCCCTGCACCGGCTCGGCGATGAAGGCCGCAACCTTCTCGGGGCCGATTTCCTCGATGGCCTGCTCGAGCTGGCGGGCGCGCTCGAGGCCGAACTCCTCCGGCGTCATGTCGCCGCCCTCGGCCCACCAGTTGGGCTGGTCGATGTGGTGGATGTCGGGGATCGGCATGCCGCCCTGCGCGTGCATGCCCTTCATGCCGCCGAGGCTGCCCGAGCCGACCGACGAGCCGTGATAGGCGTTCCAGCGCGAGATGATGACCTTGCGCTCGGGCTGGCCCTTCTCTTCCCAGTAGGTGCGCACGAGGCGGATGTTGGTGTCGTTCGCCTCGGAGCCGGAGGAGGCATAGAACACGTTGTTCAGGTCGCCCGGCGCCAGCTCCGCCAGCCGTGCCGAGAGCTGGATCGCCGGCACATGCGTGGTCTGGAAGAAGGTGTTGTAATAGGGCAGCTCTTCCATCTGACGCGCCGCGGCGGCGGCCAGTTCCTTGCGGCCATAGCCGACGTTCACGCACCACAGGCCCGCCATGCCGTCGAGGATGCGCTCGCCCTCGCTGTCGGTGAGCCAGCAGCCCTCGGCGCGGGTGATGACCCGCGCGCCCTTGCGAGCAAGGTCCGCACCGGTGGTGAACGGGTGCATGTGGTGAGCGGCATCCAGCGCCTGAAGCTCGGCGGTGGGGGTGTTGGTGGAAATGAGCGTCATGGCCGCGTCTCCTGAAGATTCCGGGTTTCGCTGCAGAATATGATCAAATTATTTACTGTCAATCGAATCGCGGCTCTCAGGGGGCTGTGGCACGTGGATCGACCAAGGGCCGTGCACCAAGTCGGCTCTGGAGCAAGCCGCGGCACGGGGCGCCCCGCATCGGTCATGGCGCAGGCACGCCCTGGGCATGTCCCGCTCCTCATGTCCGAGGCCGCGCCGCGCCCTAGCCCTCCAGCGCGGCCGAGATCTGCTCCATCCCCTGCCGCACGTCCTGCTCCATTGCCCGCGCCGCCGCCTCGGCATCACCGGCGTCGAGCGCGTCGAGGATCGCCTTGTGCAGGTCGGGCAGGTTGCGCGTGCCAAACTGGCCGCAGACCACCCGCAGCGACGGGCCGAAGCGCAGCCACAGCCCCTCGACCAGATCGGTGAGAATCGGAGCGCCTGCGATCTCGTTCAGCTCGGTGTGGAACTGGTGATTCTCCACGAGATAGCCTGTCACGTCGCCCTTCCCGATCGCGGCGTCGAGCCGCGCGTCGGTGGCACGCAGGCGCACCACGCCCTCGGCGTCGCAGCGCAGCGCCGCGCGCCGCGCCAGCTGCGGCTCCAGCGCCACCCGGGCCAGCGTCAGCTCCTCCACCGCCGCCGCGTCGAGCACCGGCACGGTGATCCGCCGATTGCCTTGGAACACCAGCGCACCCTCGGCGATCAGCCGCCGCAACGCCTCGCGCACCGGCGTCATGCCGACCTCGAGCCGCTCGACCAGCCCCTGAATCGTCACCGGCTGGCCGGGCGCAAGCTCGCCGAAGAGGATCATGTCCCGCAGGCGGCGATAGACCACCTCGTGAGTCGGAAGCCCTGCGCTGTCTGCCCGCATATTCACCATCTGCCTCCTGCTTGACCAAAGCGCCCTCAAAGCCATCTTGCACGCCATGTTGGGCCGTGGAAACATCTCTCATGTTGCCAACGGGTGCAACATTTGATCAAATTCAGGGGCCACGGGGCGGCAAGACCCCATGACCAACCGGGAGCACATGATGAAGACACCCTTTCTGACCCTCACCGCGACCCTCGCCCTGACCGCCGGGCTGGCGCAGGCCGAAGAGGTCCGGGTCTACAACTGGTCCGACTATATCGACGAGAGCCTGCTGGCCAAGTTCGAGGAAGAGACCGGCATCGACCTGATTTACGACGTGTTCGACAGCAACGAAGTGCTTGAGACCAAGATGCTCGCCGGCGGCTCGGGCTACGACGTGGTGGTGCCCACCGGCACCTTCCTGCAGCGCCAGATCATGGCCGGCGCGTTCCAGCCGCTCGACAAGTCGAAGCTGCCGAACCTCGAGAACATGTGGGACGTGATCTCCGACCGGACCTCGAAATACGACCCCGGCAACGAATACGCGATCAACTACATGTGGGGCACGACCGGCATCGGCGTGAACGAGCCCAAGGTGCGCGAGATCCTCGGCGAGGATGCACCGGTGACCTCGTGGGATCTGGTCTTTGACCCGGCCAACATGGAAAAGCTCGCCGAATGCGGCGTGATGTTCCTCGATGCACCGGCAGAGATGATCCCGGCGGCGCTGAACTATATCGGCGAAGACCCCGACAGCCACGATCCCGACGTGATCGCCAAGGCGGAAGAGGTGTTCATGCCGGTCCGCCCCTACATCCAGAAGTTCCACAGCTCGGAATACATCAACGCGCTGGCCAATGGCGATGTCTGCGTCGCGGTCGGCTGGTCCGGCGACATCCTGCAGGCGCGTGACCGCGCCGCCGAGGCCGACAACGGCGTCGAGGTTTCCTACTATGCCCCCGACGAGGGTGCGCAGATGTGGTTCGACCAGATGGCGATCCCGGTCGACGCTCCGAACCCCGAGGCGGCCCACACCTTCCTGAACTTCATCATGGATGCCGAGAACATGGCGGCGGCGTCGAACTATGTCTACTACGCCAACGGCAACGAGGCCTCGCAGCAATATCTCGCGGAGGACGTGATCGGCGATCCGGCGATCTACCCGACGCCCGAGGCGATGGAAAACACCTACACCACCACGCCCTACGAGCCGAAAGTCCAGCGCACCGTCACGCGCCTGTGGACCAAGATCAAGTCCGGCACCTGATCCGCGACTGACCGGCCCGCGCCTTTGCGAAGGCGCGGGCCTTTCTCTGACAGGACGTATCCCGCACATGGCCCAGACCGTCTTTGCCCCCTGGGAAGACCCCGATCGGAAACCGCTGATCGAGTTCCGCAACGTGACCAAGCGCTTCGGCGAGTTCACCGCGATCGACAACCTCTCGCTCAATATCTACGAGCGCGAGTTCTTCGCCCTGCTCGGCCCGTCGGGCTGCGGCAAGACGACGATGATGCGGATGCTCGCCGGCTTCGAGAGCGTCACCGAGGGCCATATCTGGCTGGGCGGTCAGGACATCATCAACGTGCCGCCCAACAAGCGCCCGGTGAACATGATGTTCCAGAGCTACGCGCTGTTCCCGCACCTGTCGATCTGGGACAACATCGCCTTCGGCCTGCGGCGTGAGAGCAAGGACAAGGCGATGATCGAGGAGCGTGTCGAAGAGATGCTGCGCCTCACCCGCCTGACCAAGTTCGCCAAGCGCAAGCCGCACCAGATCTCCGGCGGCCAGCGACAGCGCGTGGCGCTGGCCCGCAGCCTCGCCAAGGCACCGAAGCTGCTGCTGCTCGACGAACCGCTCGGCGCGCTCGACAAGAAGCTGCGCGAAGAAACGCAGTTCGAGCTGATGGACATCCAGGAAAAGACCGGCACCACCTTCGTGATCGTGACCCACGACCAAGAAGAAGCGATGACCGTGGCCTCCCGCATCGCGGTGATGGACGAGGGCCGTCTGGTGCAGGTCGACACGCCCGACGTGATCTACGAGGCGCCGAACTCGGTCTATGTGGCCGATTTCATCGGTGACGTGAACCTGATCCCCGGCACCGCCAGGCCGCGCCCCGCCGAGCCGGTGACGCCCGTGGCTGATCCGGCCCCCGCCCCGCAGCCAGCCTCCGTCGAAGACGCCGCGCCCGCGGCGGAGGAGACCGCGCCCGAGGCCCCCGTGCAGGCACAGGCCCCGACCGATGCCCGCCAGCCCGCGCCCAACGCGCGCGGCGAGTGGCTCTACAAGAAGGTCTTCGCGCGTTTCATGGGCCAGCGCGACCTCAACACCCCGCAGCTGCCGCCGCCGAGCCCGGAAGAGCTCGCCGCCGCCCGCAAGGCCGAGGCCAAGGCCGCTGCCGCGAAGCCCGCGCCGGCCGCCGCTCCCGAACCCGCGATCAAGCCCGGCGGCATCCTCATCGACTGGGCCGAGGGCCAGCCGCCGATCATCGCCGCCAATGGCGACCCAGCGCTCGACGGCAAGCCGGTGACCCTGTCGATCCGCCCCGAGAAGGTCACCATCGACCTCGAAAAGCCTGACCGGCCCAACGTGCTGCCCGGCAAGGTCATCGACATCGCCTATCTCGGCAACATCTCGACCTACCATGTCGAGCTCGCCACCGGGCAGATGGTCAAGGCGCAGATGGTCAATGCCCGGCGCATCTCCAACCGGCACATCACCTGGGAAGACGAGGTCTGGATCGGCTTTACCGAGACCGCCGGCGTCATTCTCGAGGAGTAAGCCATGCGCCGCGCCGCCCTGATCCTCATCCCCTATCTCTGGCTGCTGGTCTTCTTCCTCGTCCCCTTCGTGATCGTGCTGAAGATCTCGCTGTCGGACGTGGCGCTGGCCCGCCCGCCCTACACGCCGCAGTTCGACCTCTCGCTCGGCTGGGAGGGCATACGCAGCTTCTTCTCGGAGCTTGATTTCGAGAATTTTGTCTTCCTGACCACCGACGATCTCTACTGGAAGGCCTATGTCAGCTCGCTGAAGATCGCGCTGGTCTCGACCCTGCTTACCCTGCTGGCGGGCTATCCCATCGCCTACGGCATGGCGCGCGCGCCCAATGAGTGGCGCCCGACACTGCTGATGCTGGTGATCCTGCCGTTCTGGACCTCGTTCCTGATCCGGGTCTACTCGTGGATGGGAATCCTGTCGAACGAGGGCACGCTCAACACCGTGCTGCTCTGGCTCGGGGTGATCGACACGCCGCTGCAGATCATGAACACCAACAGCGCGGTCTATATCGGTATCGTCTACACCTACCTGCCCTTCATGGTGCTGCCGATCTACTCGGCGCTCGAGAAGATGGACGAGAGCCTGATCGAGGCGGCAGAGGACCTCGGCTGCTCCAAGCTTGCCGCCTTCTGGCTGGTGACCTGGCCGCTGTCGCGCAACGGAATTATCGCGGGCTGCTTCCTCGTCTTCATCCCGGCGATCGGCGAATTCGTCATTCCCTCGCTGCTCGGCGGCTCGGGCACGCTGATGATCGGCAAGGTGCTGTTCGAAGAGTTCTTCTCCAACCGCGACTGGCCGGTGGCCTCGGCGGTGGCGGTGATCCTGCTGCTGATCCTGATCATCCCGATCATCCTGTTCCAGCGCAACGAGCAGAAGGCACGGGAGGCCGAAGGATGAGACGCTTTTCCTGGTTCAACGTCACCTCGCTGACGCTCGGCTTCGCCTTCCTGTACCTGCCGATGATCCTGCTGGTGGTCTACAGCTTCAACGAGAGCCGCCTGGTCACCGTCTGGGCCGGCTTCTCGACCAAGTGGTATGGCGAGCTGTTCCGCAACAAGGAGTTCCTCGACGCCGCCTGGGTCACGCTCAAGGTCGCGATATTCTCCTCGACCATCGCCACGGTGCTCGGCACGATGGCGGCCTATGTGCTGGTGCGCGCCGGGCGCTTCGCCGGACGGACGCTGTTTTCCGGCATGATCTACGCGCCCCTGGTCATGCCCGAGGTGATCACCGGCCTGTCGCTGCTGCTCTTGTTCATCGGCATCGGGCTCGACCGCGGCGTGCTGACCATCGTGCTGGCCCACACCACCTTCTCGATGTGCTACGTCTCGGTGGTGGTGTCGTCGCGGCTCACCAGCTTCGACCGCTCGCTGGAAGAGGCGGCGCTCGATCTCGGCTGCTCGCCCTTCGAGGCATTCCGGCTGGTGACCCTGCCGATCATCGCGCCGGCGGTGATCTCGGGCTGGCTGCTGGCCTTCACCCTGTCGCTCGACGACCTGGTGATCGCGAGCTTCACCACCGGCCCCTCGGCCACCACCCTGCCGATCAAGATCTTCTCGGCGGTGCGTCTCGGCGTCAGCCCCGAGATCAACGCGCTGTCCACCCTGCTGATCGGCATCGTCACCGCAGGCGTCATCACCGCCTCGATCGTGACCAAGCGGGCGGCGGTGGCGCAGGCGCGGGATGAACAGGCGGCCGAGCGCAGCGAATGAAACGGATCTACGAAGCCCCGGCCTACGGGCCGCAGGGCAAGTGCTACTGGGCCGACACCGTCGGCCCCGACGACTGGCCCGCGCTCCCCGGCCCGCGCCACAGCGAGGTCGCGATCATCGGCGGCGGCTTCACCGGCCTCTCGGCGGCTCTGCACCTGGCGCAGGACGGGGTCGAGGTCACCGTGCTCGAGGCCGAGCACGCGGGCTACGGCGCCTCGGGCCGCAATGGCGGCTTCTGCTGTCTCGGCGGTTCCAAGGGCTCGAGCGGCTACCTGCGCCGACGCTATGGCGAGTCCGGCCTGCGCGGTTGGCGCGCCACCGAGAAGGCCGCGGTCGCCACCGCCCGCCGCCTGATCGACGAGCACGGCATCGAGGCCGACACCCATTCCGAGGGCGAGACGCTGATCGCCCACTCGCCGCGCGCCTTCGCCAAGATGCGCGACGGTATCGAGGAGACCGAGCGCGAATACGGCGTCACCCCCAGGCTCATCGAGCTCGAGGACATGGCCGCGCACGGGCTCTCAGGGCCGTTCTTCGGCGCCATGACCACGCCCATCGGCATCGCGCTCAACCCGCGCAAGTATCACGCTGGCCTCGCCCGTGCCGCGCTTGCGGCCGGGGCCGTCCTGCACGGGCACAGCCCGGTTACCGCGCTGCGCAAGGATGGTCGCTGGCAGCTCGAGACCCCGCATGGCACGCTGACCGCCGACCGCGTCATCCTCGCCACCAACGGCTATTCGTCGGAGGACCTGCCCGACTGGCTGCGTGCCCGCTACCTGCCGGTGCAGTCGAGCGTCATCGTCACCGCGCCGCTCGAGCAATCTCTGCTCGACGCGCAGGGTTGGACTTCGGGGCAGATGGCCTATGACACGCGGGTGCTGCTGCATTACTTCCGGCTGATGCCGAACGGCCGCTTCCTGTTCGGAATGCGCGGCGGGCTGACCGCCACGCCACGGGCGCGAGCCGCGATCTCGCGCAAGATCCGCGCCGATTTCGCCCGCATGTTCCCCGCCTGGCACGCCGCCAAGATCACCCATGAGTGGGACGGGCTGGTCTGCCTGATGGCAAGCCTGACGCCGTTTGCCGGCGCGGTCCCGGATCACCCCGGTCTCTTCGCCGGGCTCGGCTATCACGGCAACGGCGTCGCCATGGCGAGCCACACGGGCATGCTGCTGGCCGATCTGGTGCAGGGCAAGCCGCCGCGCGGGCCCTACCCCGAGGTCATGCGCCAGCCGCCGCGCCGCTTCCCCATAGGCCGCTGGCGACGGGCGCTGCTGGCCCCGGCCTATGCGACGGCGACGCTGTTCGATCTTTAGGAGGGCGCGACCTTCAGGTTTGCAAATGGTGCAGGGCGCGACGCCCGCCGCGTCATCGCCGGCCCGCGGGATGGCGATCCGGCGCTTTGAGCCCCTTGTTTTATCCGGCTCAAATCCGAAGGACCTCGACACTCAGTGTGGGCGTCACCAAATCGCCAGCCCGTCCGGGCGGGCCGGCGATGGCGCGCCTCTCGGCGTTTGCTAGCAAACGCCTGCCGGCAACACATCGCGGAACGCGATGTGTGAGAGGCGGCCTGCGGCCTTGATTCCGCGCTGGGTCTCCGCTTGAGCGCGCCCCAAACGACAAGACCCCCGCCGCAGAAACCTGCGCCGAGGGCCCCTCATTTCAAATCCCGAACCTCAGGCGTGCTGCCCGCCGTTCACGTCGACAGACGCGCCGTTGACGTAGGAGGCCTGCTCCGAGCACAGGAACAGCACCACCCGCGCCACTTCGTCGGGCTTGCCCAGGCGCCGCAGCGGGATGATGTCGGTCATCTCCTCGGTCCCCGGCGACAGGATCTCGGTCTCGATCTCGCCCGGCGTCACCAGGTTGACCCGGACCCCGCGCGGGCCGAGCTCGGCCGCCGCCTCGCGTGTCAGCGCGTCGAGCGCCGCCTTCGAACAGGCATAGGCCGCCCCCGCATAGGGGTGCACCCGCTTGCCGACGATCGAGCCCACGTTGACCACCGCGCCGCGCGCCTGTTCCAGCTCGGGCAGCAGATCGCGCATCAGCGCCGCCGGCCCCAGCAGGTTGACCGACAGCACCTGCTGCCAGACCTCGTCGCTGCTCTCGGCAATGCCGAGCCGCGCGCCACCCTCGCCCTTGGGCGAGATTCCGGCATTGTTGACGATGGCGTGCAGGCCGCTGTCTCCCAGCGTCTCGCGCACCCGCGCCACCAGGTCGGCGCGCGCCTCGGCATCGGCGAGATCGCCCTGGAAATGGTCGGTCGAGCCCGCGTGCCAGGGGCAGCGCGAGTCGAAGGCGGTGCGCGACACGGTCAGCACCCGCCAGCCCGCCGCCTGGAACACCTTCACCGTGGCGTGGCCGATGCCCCGGCTCGCCCCGGTCAGCAGCAATGTCTTCTGATCTGTCATGGCCTCGCCTTTCTGCCCCTGCGACTCACGCCCTAGATGTGGAACGCAATGCCGTCATCGGCAAGGCCGCCACCAAGCGCCGAGACGGTTCCGTCCGCCCGCCAGCAGGCCGCGCCGGTCATTTCACCATCCGCCCCGAAGGCGATGGCGTTCATCCCACCGCCGATATGCGGTACGATCTTCATCTCG
This sequence comes from Salipiger bermudensis, assembly GCF_019801965.1. Taxonomy (GTDB): domain Bacteria; phylum Pseudomonadota; class Alphaproteobacteria; order Rhodobacterales; family Rhodobacteraceae; genus Salipiger; species Salipiger bermudensis_A. The sequence goes on along the minus strand of NZ_JAHVIA010000003.1, from coordinate 507,268 downwards.
TGCCCCATCGCCGCGAGCGCCTCTTCGTGATGCGCGTAGCCCGGCTCGAGCTCCACATGCGCGCCCTCGGTCCAGATCCGCGGCGCCTCGACCGCCTGCTGCGGGGTCATGCCGAAATCGATCAGGTTGACGATGGCCTGCATCGCCGAGGGGAAGATCCGCACCGCCCCCGGCAGCCCCAGCGCAAAGCTCGGCTTGCCGTCCTTCAACACAATCATCGGCGCCATGGAGGTCGGCACCCGCTTGCCCGGCGCGATCGACAGCGCCTTCCCGGGATGCGGGTCGAAATTGTACATGTAGTTGTTGGGGATCATACCGGTGCCCGGCACCATGAAGCGCGCCCCGAAAAGCCCGTTGATGGTGTGGGTGGCCGACACGATCATACCGTCGCGGTCGGCCACGGTGATGTGGGTGGTGTTGTTGCTCTCGTAGCCCGGCGGTACGTGGCCGGCGCCGCCCGCGGGGCGCATGCGGGCGCGGCAGGCCTCGGCATAGTCCTTTGAGATCAGCTTCTCGACGGGGATGTCGACGAAATCCGGGTCGCCCGAGGCGGCGCGGCGGTCCTCGAAACCGACGCGGATCACCTCGGCCAGCAGGTGCAGGCGCTCGGGGTTGTCGAAGCCCATCGCCTTCAGGTCGTAGGCCTCGAGCATGTTGAGCATCTGCGCCACGTGCACGCCCGAAGAGGCGGGCGGCGGCGGGCCGACGATGTCATGGCCGCGGTAGCTGCCGAAGATCGCATCGCGCTCGCGGGCGGTGTAGCCCTCGAGATCCGCCATCGAAACGCTGCCCGCATCCTCGCCGCCGGTGGCCAGCGCCTCGACCAGCGCCTGCCCCAGCGCCCCGCCATGCAGCGCCTCGGCGCCCTCCTTGGCAACCAGCTTCAAGCTCTCGGCGTAATCCGCCTGCACCAGCCGGTGGCCCGGCTTGGCCGGGCTGCCATCGGGCAGGAAATGGCGCGAGATCTCGGGATCCTTCGACATGTCCTCGGCGTGGCGCTCGATGTTGGACGACAGGTAGCTCGTCACCGGGAAACCGCCGGCGGCCAGCCGGATCGCCGGGGCGATCACGTCGGCGAAGGGCAGCGCGCCGTGGGCGGCGTGCATCTGGCACCAACCGCGCAGGTTGCCCGGCACCGCCACCGAGGACGCGCCGACGAGATTGCGGCGGCCGGCGGTCTCCATGTAGTCGGGGAGCGCGTCGGAGACCGGGGTGAACATGTCGGGCGTGGCCGAGGCCGCCGCCTGCGACAGGCAGTCATAGACTTTGTGGGTGCCGTCGGGCAGGCGGAGGTGCGAGACGCCGCCACCGACGATTCCGACCATCATTGGCTCGACCACGGTCAGCGTCAGCAGCGCCGCGACCGCCGCGTCGACGGCATTTCCGCCAAGCGCCATCATCTCGTGGCCGGCGGCGGAGCCCAGCGGGTGGTTGGTCACCACCACGCCCTGCGACCCGCTGGCGGGGGTCTTGCGGCAGAGGAAGGGCAGCGGCGTGGGGTCGGTGGTCATCGGTCTGAGCTCTCTATTCCTGTTCGGTCTGTCTTTATCATCTCTGCGACTTTCGTGCAGCAGAATGTGGTTTCGGTCAAAATACTCGTGCAATCATGAACTTGGCAAGGTTGAGCACGGCGAGCCCTGCAAAACCTGAGGAAAACCGCGCCTCCGGGCCGTTTGATACGGCTTGTTCTTGCGCCGAAATGCCCTTATCCGCCATCGCGACCGGCAGATCTCGTGAGATTTTCCTCCCCGACAGCGCGCAGATCGGCGCATTTCGCTCAAAAAACGGGCAAATATTTTGGATTTTCCCATAAAAACGGGCAAAATCCATCAAAATGGCCAAAAAGATGCCCGAACAGTCGATATTTTATGATTACTCAGTCATAAAGACGTCACACGGACCAACACCGTTCACAACAGGGATTCGCCCGGGACAACGCCAGCGGGCCACCGAAGGAGACACGACATGACCTTTTCCAAACCCCTCGGCGCACTGGTCGCCGCCGCGGCGCTGAGCGCCGCCATTGCAGCCCCCGCCGCCGCGCGCGACATCAAGATCGGCCATTTCGGCGCTCCGGGCACCCCGTTCGATCTGGGCGTGCAGTATTTCGCCGAGCAGGTCGAGGCACTGTCCGACGGCGAATACACCGTGACCAACTTCCCTTCGGGCCAGCTTGGCAACGAGGCGCAGCAGATCGGCGCGCTGCAGGGCGGCCTGCAGGAGATGCTGATCACCTCCTCGACCAACCTGATCAAGTACAACGAGCTGTTCCAGCTCATCGACCTGCCCTTCGCCTTCGAAGACGACGCCGCCACCGACAAGGTGCTGCTCGGCGAAGTCGGTGCGAAGATGCTGGCCGGTCTCGATGGCTCGGGCATGAAGGGCCTGACCTTCATCGACAACGGCTTCCGCGACCTGTCGAACTCCGAGCGCCCGATCGAGAGCCTCTCCGATTTCGAGGGCCTGTCGTTCCGCGTCATCGGCGCGCCGGTGTTCATCAACACCTTCTCGGCGCTCGGCACCAACCCGGTTCCGATGCCCTTCCCCGAGGTTTACACCGCGCTCGAGACCGGCACCGTCGACGGCCAGGACAACCCGCTGATCACCGTGCGTGACGTGAATTTCTTCGAGGTTCAGGATTACCTGACCACCTCCAAGCACGCATACTCGGCGCTGGTGCTGCTGGTCAGCCAGCCGTTCTGGAACAGCCTGTCGGACGAAGACAAGGCGCTGCTGCAGGACGCGGCCGACAAAACCGCCGTCGAAAACCGCAAGATCATGCGCGCCGCCGTCGAGGACGCCAAGGCGTTCCTGTCGAGCGAAGAAGGCGGCATGACGATTTCCGAGTTCACCCCGGAAGCCCGCGCCGAGATCGTCGAAGCGGTCGCGCCGGTCACTGAGGAACTCGTCACCGATGCGATCCGTCCGCTTTATGACGAGATGCAGGCCACGCTCGCCGCGGACTGATCGTATCGCCAAGGGGTCGGTGCCGCTCCCAGCGCCGGCCCCTTTCTTATTCAAGGAGACCCTGAATGCCCGTACTGCGCCTCGCCGAGAAACTGCTCGAGGCCCTCGTCGCCGCCCTGCTCTTCGCACTGGTGGCGATGGTCTTCGTCAACGTCATGCTGCGCTTCTTCATGAATTCCGGCATCGTGGTGACGGAAGAGCTGTCGCGGATCGTGCTGTCGATCCTGATCCTCAGCGGCGCCGTGCTCGCGCTGATCCAGCAACGCCACATCGCCATGACGCTGGTGGTCGACCGCCTGCCCAAGGGCGGCAAGAAGGCCATCGTCGCGCTGACCGGCGCGATCATGCTCTACGGCAACTACCTGCTCGCCAAGGGCGCGTGGATGCAGGCGACGCTGAACTTCTCCTCCTCCTATCCGATTTCCGGCCTGCCGATGGCGACGATCTACATCGTCGCGACCCTCGCAGGCGCCGCGCTGGCGCTGGTCGTCGCGGTGCGCATGGTGCTGATCCTCTCGGGTCGCATGGAGCCGGAAACCTTCTTCCAGGCCGCCTCGGCCGATATCGCGGAGTGATCCTGCGTGACTTTCGTTGTCTTCCTTTCCGTCCTGATCCTCGGCATCGTGCTCGGCCTGCCCATCGCCTGGGCGCTGATCGCCTGCGGCATCGCGCTGATGCTGCATCTCGACTACTTCAACGCCCAGATCATCGCCCAGAACATGATCCTCGGCACCGACAACTTCATCCTGCTGGCGATCCCATTCTTCATCCTCGCCGGTGAGCTGATGAACCGGGGCGGGCTCTCGCGCCGCATCATCGAGGTCGCCATGGCCGCCTTCGGCCACGTCTCCGGCGGTCTCGGCTACGTGGCGATCTGCGCCTCGCTGATCATGGCCTCGCTTTCGGGCTCGGCGATCGCCGACAGCGCCGCGCTGGCCGCGATCCTGATTCCGATGATGAAGCTCGGCAACTATCCCGAAGGCTCCTCGGGCGGCCTGCTCGCCGCCGGCGGCGTCATCGCCCCGGTGATCCCGCCCTCGATCGCTCTGGTGGTCTTCGGCGCCATCGCCAATGTCTCGATCAGCGGGCTGTTCATGGCCGCCATCGTGCCCGGCACGCTCATGGCCGTGTCGCTGATCGTCGCCTGGCGCTTCGTGTCGCGCGGCGGCGGCTTCCAGACACTCGAGCGTCAGCCCCGCGCCGAGGTGCTCCGCGCCCTATGGCGGGCGCTGCCGGCGCTGGTGCTTCCCATCGTGGTGATCGGCGGCCTGCGAGTCGGCATCTTCACCCCGACCGAGGCCGCGGTGATTGCCGCCGTCTACGCCTCGCTCGTCGGCGCCTTCGTCTATGGCGAGCTTACGATCAAGAGCTTCTACGAAGGGCTCGTCGAGGCCGGCAAGACCTCCGCGGTGGTGATGTTCCTCATCGGCACCTCAATGGTCTCGGCCTGGCTGATCACCATCGCCAACCTGCCGACCCAGGTGATCGCCTTCCTGCAGCCCTTCATGGACACGCCGCAGCTTCTCGTGGGCATGATCGTCGTGCTGACGCTCCTTCTGGGCATGGTGCTCGATTTCACCCCGCTGAGCCTGATCCTGATGCCGATCGTGATCCCGCTGGCCAAGGCCGCCGGCATCGACCTGATCTATTTCGGCGTGGTCTTCACCATCGCCGGCGCGCTCGGGATGCTGACCCCGCCGGTGGGCAACGTGCTCAACGTGGTGGCCGGCGTCGGCAAGGTGCGGCTCGACAAGATCATGGTGGGCGTGCTGCCCTTCCTCTTCGCCGAGCTTGCGGTTCTGGGCCTCCTGGTCGCCTTCCCGTGGATCATCACCGGACCCCTGGACCTGCTCCGCTAGGCCTGCTCAAGACACCGCCCGGACCGATTTCTCCCCTAAGGTCCGGGCAAGAGCGCCGCTCCGCCCACCGGAGCGGCGCTTTCTTTTTGCGAAAAGGCACGGACCTGAAGGTTGCGCCCCGCCGGCCTCGGGGCCGCGACACACAGGGGGCGATCCCCAGTCTCGTCTCGCTCACGCCCGACGCATCTGGAAGCCGCGCGTGAGTGCCGTGCCTCCGGCCGTTCTTCAGACCGGGCATCCGACCCGTCGCTTCCGGTGCATCACCGCCCTACCCCCTGCCGCGCCAGACAAAAAAGCGCCGGGTGGAGGGACCACCCGGCGCTTTGCCCACGCGTTGCTGTCGGAACAGGGGGAGAGATCAGCCCCGCCAGCCGCGCGAGCGGGAGACCGCGTCGGAGAAGCGCGCCATGCGTGCCGCCCGGTCGCAGGGGCGCGGGCTGACCACCGCGCGCGGCGCGGGAGAGGGCAGCGTTCCGCCATGGCCAAGCGCTGCGAGCTGCGCCGCGCCGAGCGCCGTCAGTTCCTCGGTGCCGGGCAGCACGATCTCGGCCCCGCTGACGTCGGCGAGGAACTGGCAGAGATAGGCCGAGCGCGTCAGCCCGCCATCCATCGACAGCCGTGCCACCGGCCCCATGCGCGCGATGACCTCGGCGGCGCGCAGGGCCACGCCCTCAATCAGCGCCTGCGCCATGTCTTGCCGCGTGGTCGCCCCGGTCATGCCGATGAACAGCCCGGCAGCGGAGCCATCCCAGTGCGGCGCCGCGAGGCCGGCCAGCGCCGGCACGAATGCCAACCCCCGGTCGATGGCGGCGGGCGCATCGAAATGGCCAAGCGCCTCGGGGCTGTCGAGCAGACCGATGCGCAGCGCCCACTCGACCGCAGCCCCGGCGGCATGCACGCCGCCATCGACGGCAAAGGTCGTCTCACCGCCGATCTGCCAGGCCACGGTGGGCAGCAGTCCGCTGTCATCCTCCGCAGGGCGGGTCTCGCCGGTGACTGCGAGCGCGAAGGCGCCGGTCCCGAAGGTGATCTTGGCATCGCCGGGCGCGCGGCAGCCATGCCCGTAGAGCGCCGCCTGCTGGTCGACCACCGCCGCCGTCACCGGCACGCCGCCGATCCTACCGAAATCCGACACCGTGGGGCGGATCTCGGGGAGGCACTCGATCTGCACGCCGAAGAGCTCGCAGAGCTCCGGATCCCACCGGCCGGTCTCGAGCGACATCAGCGAAGTCCGCGAGGCGGTGGTGATATCGGTGAGTGCCTGGCCTGTCAGGTGCTGGAGAAAGAACGCATCCGTGGTGCCGAGCCGCAGCCGTCCGGCGCGGTGCGCCTGCTGAACCTTGCGATTGTTGTCTCCCAGCCAGCCGAGCTTGGAGGCGGAGAAATACGGGTCGAGCGGCAGCCCGGTGCGGGCGCGGACCTTGTCGGCCTGCTCCGCCATGCCGGCGAGCTTCGCCTCGGTGCGGCGATCCTGCCAGACGATGACCGGAGACAAGGGCTCACCGGTCACCGCGTCCCAGGCGAGACAGCTCTCGCCCTGGTTCGACAGCGCAATCGCATCGACCGGCCCGGCGGCCTCGATCACCGCACGCAGGTTCGCCAGCAGCTCCATCGGGTCGTGCTCGACCCGGTCGGCTTGCGGGAAATGCTGTTCGTGCCGGACCGCGTGCACGATCTCGGCCAGGCCTGTATCATCGGCGACCAGCCCCCGCGTGGAGGTTGTCCCCTGGTCGAGCGCCAGTATCCGCATCTCTCAGTCTATCCTCTCGAGCCGCAGGCTAAGATCGCCCGAGAGCGCGTGAGACTCCAGTGCCGGAACCGACAGCCGCACCGGCTGTTCGGGATAGCTGCGCACCGAGCGCGCCGCGAGCTCGCGGCCGCTGGCATCGCTCAGCACAAGGCGGCCGCGCACGGCGCCATCGGTGCGGATGTTGAGCGTGGCGGCAGATCCCGCGGCAAGCCGCTGCGGCACCACGTAGCGCAGCCCTTTGCCGGGAACCACGCGGGCGCCCGAGGCGGGCTCGGGGGTCTTGCGCAGATCCCTGAAGATCGTCTGCGCGACCCGGCGCCCCTCGGCCCAGCAATGGCCCGCGGTCTCGACCGGGTGCAGAACGTTTCCGGCCACGAAGACCTGCGGATCCGAGCTGCGCCCCTCGGCGTCGATCTCGGGCCCCAGCGTGCCCGCGTCGAGCACCATGTCGCTCTGCCGCGCCACCGTGGCTTCCGGCGTGAAGCGGCCCGAGAAGACGATGCCGTCGCAGTCGAGCCGGCGCTCCTCGCCCTTGTGGCGGAGGCGCAGCGCCTCGACGCGGCGTGCGCCCTCGATGGCCAGCAACTCGGCCCCGGTGAGCACCGGCACGCCCATCAGCCGCGCCAGCACCATGTCGATGCGACGGGTCTGCGGGCGGTCGCGGGTCTCGACCATCGCGACCGGCCTGATGCCGTGGCGGCGGCAGGTCAGCAGCGCAGAGAGCGCGACGATCTCGGAGCCGATGATCACCGGGCGCGAGAACGGGCGCTTGCCCTCGAGATAGACCATCGATTGCAGCGCACCGGTGTTCATCACGCCGACCGGGCGCACGCCCGGGGCCAGAAGCTGCGCGCGGGTGCGCTCGCGGTTGCCGGTGGCAATGAGCACCCGGCGCGCGGTGAGTGTTTGCGGGCCTTGCGTCGTCGCAAGCTCCAGAACGCCGCCGGGGCGGATCGCGGTCACGGTGGTGTCGGTGCGGATCTCGACGCCGGCATCCTCGGCGGCATGCACGAGCCGCCTTGCATAGGCCGGGCCGCTCAGCACACGGCGGAACTCGCGCATCCCGAAGGGCGGGTGGCCGCAATGGCGCGGAATGCCCCCGGCCTCGCCGAAGCGCTCGAGCACCACCACACGGCGCAGGCCGAGCTTGCTCAGCTCCAGCGCCGCGCCAAGCCCGGCGGGGCCACCGCCGACGATGGCCACATCGCAGGTCATGCTCATGCCGCGTCCTCCGGCAGGATCGGCGCGCTCAGCTTGCCCTCGGCAAGGCTGGCGATGCGTCCGAGACAGTTGAAGCCCTGGCAACGGCCCATGGCACAGCGGGTGCGGCGGCGCAGACCGCCGAAATCGCCCGGCGGCAACCGGCTGTCGAAGGCGGCGCGGATCTCGCGCGCGGTGACCATCTCGCAATGGCAGACGATGCCGTCATGGCCAGGGATCTGGTAGTCGCGCGGCAGGTGCTCGGCCAGGTTCGGCATCCACGGCGCCATGACATCGTTGGGCTTCGACCAGGCCAGCGAGTTGCTCTCGCTCCACAGCGCGAAGACGTGCCGCGCGATGCCCAGCGCCGCCGTAAGCCCGGTGGAGCGGATGCCTCCGGCGCAGTAATAGCCCAGCTCGGCATCGGCATGGACGCGGTATTCCTTGCGTTCGCTGGCGGGGCGCAGCCCGGCATAGACCGCCGTCACCGGCATCGCTTCGAGCGACGGCACCAGCTCGACCGCCTTGGCGATCAGCATCTCGAGCTCGGGGGTTGTCACGTCGGGGCGGTCGCGCGCCTCCTGCTCCTCGGCGGTGGGGCCGACCAGCAGGTTGCCAAAGGCGGTGCGGGTCAGCACCACGCCCTTGGTGCGATCGTTAGGCACCGGCAGCAGGATGGTGCGCAGATGCTCCGAGGCCGCCTTGTCGAAGACCACGAACTGGCCCTTGCGCGGGCGGATCTCGAACGACGGCGCCCCGGTGAGGATCTCTTCCACCTTGTCGCCGTAAAGCCCGGCGCAGTTGACCACCGTCTTGGCCATCAGCGGGCCGGCCCCGGTCTCGAGCTGCCAGGTGTCGCCGTCGCGGCGCGCCCCGGTGAGTGGCGCGTTGAAGCGGAAATCGGCCCCCAGCGCCTTGGCTTGCGTTGCATAGGCCAGCGGCGCCGACCACGGGTCGATGACATGCTCGCGCGGCACCAGGAGCGCCCCGCGCACGTGGGAGGCCAGCGCGGGCTCGCGGGCCAACACCTCGTCGCGGCTCAGGATGCGCGTGTCGGTAACGCCATTGCCCTGCGCCTGCGCCAGAAGGTCGGGCAGGCGCGCCTCCTCGTCCTCGGTCCAGGCCGCGACCATGGCGCCGGTCTCGAGCACCGGCAGGTTCATCGACTGGCGGATCTCCATGTACTCATCATAGGCCGCCTGCATGCAGGACAGCTCGAGCGAGTCCGGCGGCGCGTCGAAGCCGGTGTGCAGGATCGCGCTGTTGGCTTTGGAGGCGCCCGAGAGGATGTCGGGCGCGGCCTCGAGCACGCAGACCCGCGCCCCTTCGAGCGCGAAGCGGCGCGCCATCGCGCAACCGACCACCCCGGCGCCGATGATCGCCACATCCATTTCGGCAGAAAAATCAGCCAAACCTCGTCTCCGTCCTAGAATCGTCGCGCCGGGCGCTGGTCGCGCCGCGCGGCTTTTCCTGAACGTGCATAATTTTGACCGAATCCACAATATTGACCGGAGGGAAATCGTCAAATTCCCCCAATTCGGTCAGAATTTGCGGCATTTTTCGGCATCCGACGCCCGACGCGCGGGCTCAACGGCCCTCATCGGACGCGGCGGGCTGGCCAGCGCCAAACGAAAACACCGGGCGCTTGCGCTGCCCGGTGTCATTTTCTGCCCTGTCTGCAAGGCCGAGCCTAGAGGCTCAGGCGATGACCACCTCGACCCCGGCCTCGGCAAGCGCTTCGGCCATCTCGGGCTCGGGCGCACGGTCGGTCACCAGCCGGTCGACCTCGGAGAGCGCCGCGACCTCGAACACCGCCGCCCGGTCGAGCTTGGTGTGATCGGCCAGCACCGTGAGCTTCGCGCCGCGGGCGACCATCGCGCGGGCCATCTCGGTCTCGCGCAGGTCGTAATCCATGATCTCGCCCCGGGTCATTCCGCCGATGGTCAGCACCACGTGCTCGGCCTTGAAGCGGCCGAGCTGCTCGATGGCCAGCGCGCCCAGCGTCTCGCGCCCCTCGGCGGCGATCTCCCCGCCCAGCAGGTAGAGCCTGTGGTGGCCCTCGGGACGCGCCAGCAGGCCGGCGATCTCGGGCGAGTTGGTGATGACGGTCAGCCCGCGCCGCCGCGCCAGCGCACGGGCAAAGGCGATGGTGGTCGAGCCGGTATCGACGAAGATCACCGCGCCCTCGTCGAAAAGCTCGGCGGCGCAGCGCCCGATGGCGGTCTTCTCGGCGGTCATCGTCACCATGCGGGCCTCGAACGGCCCCTCGGTGAGGCCGCTGTCGGTGAAGCTAGCGGTCTTGCGGGCGCCGCCGTGGAACTTGCGGATGCGACCAGCCGTGTCGAGCTCGTTGAGATCGCGGCGGATTGTTTCACGTGACGTCTCGAACTGCTCGGAGAGCGCATCCACATGCACCTCTCCCCATTCCTCGACAAGCTGCACGATTGCCTCGCGGCGGGCGGCCGGTTTCATGCGGCGTCCTTTCTGCTCCTGAATGCCGGGGCCGCCGATACTGGCGATCCGGTCACGGCGTCTTGCCTGTTCCCACTCTCTGGCGAAACTCCGCGCCCGCCGCAACGGGCAGCGACGGCGAAATCGCGGCGACGCTGCGCCATGCGCGGCGCGGTGGCGCACATGGGAACCGGCGCCCTGCTCATCCCTCGACCTGCGCCTTGGCGTCGACCGTCACGGTGCGATCCTTCAGCCCGACGCCCGAGAGCTGCAGCTTGAAGGCCTCTCGGGCCAGCCATGCGGCGCGATAGGCGGCGTCCTCGTAGCTCTGCCCGCCGGGGCGGATGTTGGAGATGCAGTTGCGATCGGCATCGGTGCGCCCGACCTTGGGCGCCCATGTCAGGTAGAGGCCGAGGCTGTCTGCGGCCGAGAGGCCCGGACGCTCGCCGATCAGCATGACCACCAGCTTCGCGCCGAGGATGGCGGCGATCTCGTCGCCGATGGCCACCCGGCCCTGCGTTGCCACCACCAGCGGCGCGACGCTGAGACCGGCCTCTTCCAGCAGCGGCTGAAACGCCTTCAGGAAGCCCGGCGCCGATTGCTGCGTCGCCAGCGACGACAACCCGTCGGCCAGCACCAGCGCCACGTCGGGCGCGCTCGCGGGGCGCGCAGCCTCGACCTTGGCGACCGACTCCGTGTCGAGCCGGCGCCCCCAGTCGGGCCGTTGCAGATAGGCCGCGCGGTCGGGCGCGCGGCTGGCCACCCGCAGCAGCGGCTGTCCGAGATCGGCCTCGAGCGCGTCGAGATCGAGCGGCGAATGCACCGCCGTCCGGGCCTGCGCGTGCGCCATCTGGAACTCGAGATTGCGCGCGGTGGAGAGCGATACGCCGGTGCGCCCGAGCGCGATCCGCGCCGAGGTATGACGGCGCAGCCCGGCCCAGGGATCCTCGGCGCGCTGCGCGTCGGGCTCGTAGAGATCGGGGAGCTTGGTCATTCTGCCTCCAGAAGCGTCATGCGTTGCGACAGCGCGGCGGGCGGGCGGCTGGCCGGGGTGAAGGCGCCGTCCGAGGGCATCAGCCCCATCTTGTCGAGCCATTCCTCGAATTCCGGTGCCGGACGCAGCCCGAGCAGGCGGCGGGCATAGAGCGCATCGTGGAACGAGGTGGTCTGGTAGCTCAGCATGACGTCGTCCGAGCCGGGGATGCCCATGATGTAGTTGATGCCGGCCGCCCCGAGCAGCGTGAGCAGAATATCCATGTCGTTCTGGTCCGACTCCGCGTGGTTGGTGTAACAGATGTCACAGCCCATCGGCACGCCGAGCAGTTTGCCGCAGAAATGGTCCTCGAGCCCGGCGCGGATGATCTGCCGCCCGTCATAGAGATACTCCGGTCCGATGAATCCGACCACCGTGTTGACCAGAAGCGGCTGATATTTGCGCGCCACCGCATAGGCGCGGGCCTCGAGCGTCTGCTGATCGACGCCGTGATGGGCATCGGCGGAGAGGCAGGAGCCCTGCCCGGTCTCGAAATACATGCAGTTCTGCCCGACCGTGCCGCGCTTGAGCGATTGCGTCGCATCATGGCCCTCGGTCAGAATGTCGAGCGTGATGCCGAAGGAGGTGTTGGCGGCCTCGGTGCCGGCGATCGACTGGAAGGTCAGGTCGACCGGGGCGCCCTCTTCGATGGCGGCCATGGTGTTGGTGACGTGGCTCAGCACGCAGGATTGCGTCGGCACGTTGTATTCCTGGATCACCTCGTCGAGCAGGTGCAGCAGCTCGACCGTGGCGTGCAGGTTGTCGGTGGCCGGGTTGATGCCGATCACCGCGTCGCCCGAGCCATACATCAGACCGTCGAAGGTCGAGGCGGCGATGCCGCGGAGGTCATCTGTCGGGTGGTTCGGCTGCAGCCGCGTCGCGAGGCGCTTCTCGAGCCCGAGCGTGTTGCGGAACTTGGTCACCACGCGGCATTTCGAGGCGATCAGGATCAGATCCTGCACCCGGCAGAGCTTGGAGACGGCGGCGGCCATCTCGGGCGTCAGCCCCGGTGCCAGCGCTGCCAGCGCGGCGCTGTCGGCGGCATCCGAGAGCAGCCAGTCGCGGAAATCGCCCACGGTCATGTGGCTGATCGGCGCGAAGGCGGCCTTGTCATGGGTGTCGATGATCAGCCGCGTGACCTCGTCGGCCTCGTAGGGGATCAGTGCCTCGGTGAGAAAGGTCTTGAGCGGCACCTCCGCCAGCGCGGCCTGCGCGGCGACGCGCTCGACATCGGTGGCGGCGGCGATGCCGGCGAGCTGATCGCCCGAGCGCAGCGGCGTGGCCCGCGCCATCAGGGTCCTGAGATCCGGGAACCGGAAAAGCTCGGCCCCGACTTGATGGCTGTACATGTCAGCCCTCCGTTCAAAAAAGACGATGCGCGCCAAGGCGATGTGCGAAGGCGCGGTTTTCGATATGCCCGTTCGGGCAGATTAGCATGAATCAAGTGCCCGAACGGTCTTATGTCGAGTGTTAGGCGAGGTTTCGCGCCCGGTCTACTGCGCGGGGCGCGTGATAGCGGCATCGAGAGCCAAAGCGACCGATATTTGAGCAGTTCGCAGGGTCGCGATGGGTCAATCAGGCGCGGCGGATGGTAAACATCGCCCTGAGACCGTGCGGCGCGGTCTCGAAACGCAGCTCGCCGCCATGCATCATGGCGATGGTCGAGACGATGCTGAGCCCGAGCCCGGTGCCATCGGTGAAGCGGGCGTTCTCGCCGCGGCGGAACGGCGCCATCAGGGCCTCGATCTCCTCCAGCGGGCGGCGGCCGCCCTCGTCCTCGACCGAGATCGTTGCCATGTCGACGCCCGCTTCGAGCCGCACCACCGCGCGGCGGCCGTATTTCAGCGCGTTGTCGATCAGGTTCGACAGCGCCCGCTGGATCGAGACCGGGCGCGCGGTGACGATGATCCGGTGCTCGCCCGCGATCACCTGCGACGCGCGCCGCGACGAGAACAGCGAGCGCCCGCCCCGCACCATCACGGGCGCGCCCTCGGCCAGCGTCACCGGGTGGCCCATGTCCTGGTAGTCGTCGACCAGCGCCTCGACAAGCGCGCCGAGCGACAGCTCACGCGGCTCCTCGACATTGAGCTCGGCGCGGGTCAGGGTCAGCACGCTCTCGATGATGCCGGTCATGCGATCGATATCGGTCTCGAGCCGGGCGCGCAGCTCGACATCCTCGATCAGCGCGCTGCGCAGGCGCAGCCGGGTGGCGGGCGTCCCGAGATCGTGGCTCACGCCGGAGAGCACCACCGCGCGCTCCTCTAGGCGCTGGCGTTCGGTCTCGAGATAGGTGTTCACCGCGTCGACGATGGCGCGCAGCTCCGCCGGGCCCTCGGCCTCGTAGCTCTCGGGTCCGCCAAGCTGGCGGCGGGTGCCGAGCGCCCGGGCAAAGCCAGCAAAGCGCGCCGCGGTGTCGCTGACCAGCGTGAAGATCACCGCCGCCGCGAACAGGCCCAGCGCGATGGCCGGCAGGCGCAGGTCGGTGGGCGCCGCCGAGCAGCCCCAGAGCGCGCCGCCCTGGACCCGCAGCCACTGCCCGTTGCCGGGCTTGGCGAGGATCAGCGGCTGGCTGCAATAGCGCGCCATCAGCCGGGTCAGCTGGCCCAGCGTCTCCTCCGGGCGCTGGCGCGAATGAGTCACGAGATCGGCGACCCGGTATTGCAGATCGTCCGAGACCACCACAAGGCTCAGCCCGGCGCCGCCGGTGGCGTCGGGCAGGATCGGCGCGATGGTGAGATAGGCCGGGCGCGGCAGCCCGCTGATGCGCGAGAACTCCCCCGCCTCCGCCAGCGCCTGATCCTGCGGCGATAGCCGCGTGATCGTGACACCCTCGGGGGCGACAGCCCCGCGCGAGAGCGTGTTGTAGAGCAGCATGCCGTTGCGCTCGGCGCGGCTGAGATATTCCGTCCAACGCGCCTGCGTCACGCCCCACATGGTCGCCACGATCAACCCCGCCGCCATCGCCGCGAACATCAGGAGCGCGCCGCTGTCGCGCAGGCTGAGGCCCCAGCGGCTCACGTGTCTTCCGAGGTCACGTCGGCGGTAAAGACATAGCCCACGCCGCGCTCGGTGCGCAGCATCTGTGGGTCCTTCGGCGCCGCCTCGATCTTCGAGCGCAGCCGCCCGACCAGCACGTCGATGGCGCGGCCGTGGGCCTCGTCATGCGGATCGCCCTCGCCGGTCACGTCGAGCGCGGCGGCGATCTCCTCGCGGGTCAGCGGGATGTGCGGGTTGGCGAGGAAGGCCTGCAGGAGCGCCGTCTCGCGGCGCGACAGCGCCACCTGATAGCCGTCGGGCGCGAGCACCTCGTTGCGCTTGGCATCGTAGCTCCAGCCGTTGAAGCGGAAGGTCTTGGTGCGCCGCCTGTAGGCAAGCGAGGCCGACCGCCCGGCCCGCGCCAGCACCGCGCGCACCCGCGCCAGCAGCAGGTCGGGGTTGAACGGCTTGGCGATGTAATCGTCGGCGCCGACCTCGTATCCCGCCATGCGCTGGTGATCCGCCGACAGCGCCGAGACCATGATGATCGGCACGTCCTGATCGCGGCGCAGCCGGGCGCAGATCTCGAGCCCGCTCTCGTCGCCCAGCATCACGTCGAGCAGGATGAGGTCGATCCGTCCCGCCGACATCGCCGCCTCGATCCCCGAAAGGGAGGCCGCGCCCAGCGCCATGAAACCGTTCTTGCGGAGAAACTCGGTCATCATGTCGCGCATCTCGTCATCGTCATCGACAACCAGCAGTCTCGAGATGCTCACATGACCCTCCTTCGCGTTCGCCCAGAAGCTGCGGCGTTCTATCACGCGCAAGGAAAATCCGCGAGCCTGTAACAGGTTGTAACAAGAACGCCCAAAATCTCACCCTTTGGGCGCAAACAGCCCGCGCAATACTCTTGCGCGAGTCAGGTGGCGGGGCGCAAAATTACGCCGGAGCTGCCGGTCCGGCAGTCTAGTTTGGGAGGACTACACCATGAAATATACCACTCTGGCCGCGATTTCGTCGCTGGCCCTCTCCGTCGCGACCGCCGGTCATGCCGAGCCTCAGGCCGAGGTACTGCACTGGTGGACCTCGGGCGGCGAAGCCAAGGCGGTTGGCGTCCTGCAGGAAGAGTTTGCCGAGAACGGCGGCACCTGGACCGACATGCCGGTCGCAGGCGGCGGCGGCGATGCAGCGATGACCGCGCTGCGCGCCCGCGTGCTCTCGGGCAACGCGCCCACCGCCGTGCAGCTCAAGGGTCCGGCGATCCAGGAATGGTACGAGGAAGGCGTTCTGGCCGACATCTCGTCGGTGGCCGAGGCCGAAGGCTGGGCCGACGTGCTGCCCGCCTCCATCGCCGCGCACATGAAGTGCGAGGACACCTGGTGCGCCTCGCCGGTCAACGTGCACCGCGTCGACTGGATCTGGGCCAATGCCGAGGTGCTCGAGGCCAACGGCATCGAGATGCCGACCACCTGGGACGAGTTCAACGCCGCGGCTGAAAAGCTTCAAGAAGCCGGTGTGATCCCGCTCGCCCATGGCGGGCAGGCCTGGCAGGACGCCACCGTGTTCGAGACCGTGGTGCTTGGCCTCGGCGGGCCGGAGTTCTTCCAGAAGGCGCTGGTCGATCTCGACCCGGAAGCGCTGACCTCCGACACCATGAAGGCCTCGTTCGACCAGATGCGTACCCTGCGCGGCTATGTCGACGACAACTTCTCGGGCCGCGACTGGAACCTCGCCACCGCGATGGTGATGAACGGCGAAGCTGCGTTCCAGATCATGGGCGACTGGGCCAAGGGCGAATTCCTCGCCGCCGGCAAGGTGCCGGGCGAAGACTTCCTCTGCGCCTCCACCCCCGGTGACGGCTATCTCTACAACGTCGACAGCTTCGCGATGTTCAACGTCGACGGCGACGACAAGAAGGCCGGCCAGGACCTGCTGGCCAAGCTGATCGTTGGCCCGAACTTCCAGAAGGTGTTCAACATGAACAAGGGCTCGATCCCGGTACGCACCGACGTGTCGCTCGACGAGTTCGACATGTGCGCCCAGAAGTCCTCCGAGGACATGACCGCCGCCTCCGACAGCGGCGCGCTTCTCCCCTCCTATGCCCACGGCATGGCGCTGCGCGGAGCTCAGGCCGGTGCGATTACCGACGTCGTGACGGCGCATTTCAACTCGGACATGTCCTCTGACGAGGCGGTCCAGATGCTCGCCGACGCGGTCGCCAACTCGATGTAATCCGGGGGCTTGCGCCCCTCACCAGACCAAGACCCGTCCCGCCCCGTTTTTCGGGGCGGGACATTCAGGGGAGGACAACATGGCCAAGTGGTTCGAAACCCATTTGCCAAAGATCGTGCTGGCGCCCAGCTTCATCGCGATCCTGATCTTCGTATACGGCTTCATCGCATGGACCGCCTGGGTCTCGCTGACCCGCTCGCGCCTGCTGCCGAAATACCAGATCGAAGGCTTCATCCAGTACGAGCGCCTGTTCGACTCGCCGCGTTGGGACACGGCGATGAACAACCTCTACATCTTCGGCGGCCTGTTCATCGGCGTGTCGATGATCCTCGGCCTGATCCTCGCGATCCTGCTCGACCAGCAGATCCGCGTCGAAGGGGCGATCCGCACCATCTATCTCTACCCGATGGCGCTCTCGATGATCGTCACCGGTACGGCGTGGAAATGGATCCTCAACCCGGGCCTCGGGCTCGAGGCGATGGTCAAGGGCTGGGGCTACGAGAACTTCACCTTCGACTGGCTGGTGAACCCGGACATGGCGATCTATACCGTCGTGCTGGCGGCGATCTGGCAGAGCTCTGGCTTCGTCATGGCGCTGTTCCTCGCGGGCCTGCGCTCGGTCGATACCGAGATCATCCGCGCGGCGCAGATCGACGGCATCCCGACATGGCGCGTCTATGTCTCGATCATCATTCCCTCGATGGCCCCGATCTTCCTGTCGGCCTTCATCGTGCTCGCCCACCTCGCCATCAAGGCCTTCGACCTCGTCATCGCCCTGACCGGCGGCGGACCGGGCTACGCCACCGACCTTCCCGCCACCTACATGTATGCGATGGCCTTCTCGCGCGGCGACATCGGCCAGGCCGCGGCCTCGGCGATGATCATGATGCTCGTCGTCTTCGCCATCGTGGTTCCCTATCTCTATTCCGAACTGAGGGCGCGCAATGACTGATGTCTCCGCAACCCCCGCCACCGTCGCCTCGGAGCGTCCGCGCGGCCGCTCCTTCGGCAAGATCGCCCTGCGCTGGCTGCTCTACATCGTGCTTGGCCTGTTCGCGCTCTACTACCTCATGCCGCTCTTCGTGATGGTCACCACCTCGCTCAAGAGCCTCGAGGAGATCCGCACCGGCGACCTGCTGTCGCTGCCGCGCGAGCTCACCTTCGACGCCTGGCGCACCGCCTGGTCCGAGGCCTGCACCGGCATCCAGTGCGAAGGCGTGAAGCCGTATTTCTGGAACTCGGTGATGCTCGCCGTCCCGGCGGTGCTGATCTCGACGCTCTTGGGCGCGATGAACGGCTACGTGATCGCGCAGTGGCGCTTCCGCGGCGCCAACATCATCTTCGCGCTGATGCTCTTCGGCTGCTTCATCCCGTTCCAGGTGGTGCTGCTGCCGATGGCACGGATGCTCGGCATCATGGGCATCGCCGGCACCATCCCGGGGCTGATCTTCGTGCACGTGATCTACGGGCTCGGCTTCACCACGCTGTTCTTCCGCAACTACTACGTCACCATTCCGGTCGAGCTGGTGAAGGCCGCCAAGGTCGACGGCGCGGGCTTCGTGCGGATCTTCTTCGCGATCTTCCTGCCGCTCAGCATCCCGATCATCGTGGTCAGCGTGATCTGGCAGTTCACTCAGATCTGGAATGACTTCCTGTTCGGGGTGTCGTTCAGCCAGGCCGGCACCCAGCCTGTCACCGTTGCGCTCAACAACATCGTCAACTCGACCACCGGCGTGAAGGAATACAACGTCGACATGGCCGCCGCGATCATCGCCGCCCTGCCGACCCTCCTCGTCTACATCGTCGCCGGCAAATACTTCATCCGCGGTCTGACCGCCGGCTCCGTCAAAGGATGACCCAAATGGCCCCGATCCTCGAAATCACCAACCTCTACAAGAACTACGGCGCGACCGAGGTGCTGAAGGACATCAACGTCTCGATCGACAAGGGCGAGTTCCTCGTGCTCGTCGGCCCCTCGGGCTGCGGCAAGTCGACCCTGCTCAACTGCATCGCCGGGCTCGAGCCGATCTCGGGCGGCACACTCAAGATCGACGGTCACGACATGACCCATGTCTCGCCCAAGGACCGCGACATCGCGATGGTGTTCCAGTCCTACGCTCTCTACCCGACGATGAGCGTCGCCAAGAACATCACCTTCGGCATGAAGGTGCGCGGCGTCGATCCCGAGACCCAGAAGAGCAAGCTCGCAGAGGTGGCCCGCCAGCTCCAGATCGAGCCCTTCCTCAACCGCCGCCCCGGCCAGCTCTCGGGCGGCCAGCGGCAGCGGGTTGCGATGGGCCGCGCGCTGGTGCGCGATCCCAAGCTCTTCCTCTTCGACGAGCCACTGTCGAACCTCGACGCCAAGCTCCGCGTCGAGATGCGCACCGAGATCAAGACCCTGCACCACAAGCTCGGCGCCTCGATGGTCTACGTCACCCACGACCAGATCGAGGCGATGACGCTGGCCACCAAGATCGTCGTGATGAAGGGCGGCATCATCCAGCAGATCGGCTCGCCGTCGGAGATCTACAACCGCCCGGCCAACCTCTTCGTGGCGGATTTCATGGGCTCGCCGGCGATGAACCTGATCCCGGCGAAGACAAGCCGCGGCAGCGGCGGCACGATGATCGAGATCCAGCGCCCGGATCTCGAGCCGATCCGGCTCACCGACCCGCGCGCGCAAGGTTTGCCCGAGGACATCATCCTCGGCCTGCGCCCCGAGGATATCTCGGAGCCCGGCTTCCGGGTCGGCGAGCTGGTGCAGGAAGCCCCTTGCAAGGTCGAGATCGTCGAGCCCGCGGGCGCCGACACCTATGTGCAGACCCGCCTTGGCGGCAAACCCCTGACCGCGCGCCTGCATTCCGAGACCGAGGCGGCGCCGGGCACGGTGCACAACCTCGCCTTCGACCTCGCCAAGGTCTCCTACTTCGCACCCGAGACCGGCGAGCGCATCAACTGAGCTCTCAGGGGTGGCGCGCCACGCGCCGCCCCTGCCCCGTGCCGGGCAAGGGCCCGCCGCCGCTGGCAATTTCCGCGCCCGAGCTTGACCATCGCCGCCCGCCGGTCAACCATCCCCGCGACCGACCGCGGGACCGTGCAGGCCTTTCCGGATCGACGCCCCCGCC
This sequence comes from Salipiger bermudensis, assembly GCF_019801965.1. Taxonomy (GTDB): domain Bacteria; phylum Pseudomonadota; class Alphaproteobacteria; order Rhodobacterales; family Rhodobacteraceae; genus Salipiger; species Salipiger bermudensis_A. The sequence continues at coordinate 487,675 of NZ_JAHVIA010000003.1, read as the reverse complement.
ATCCGAAGAGGCCCAGCCCATGACCCCCAAGCTTCTTGCCGCGCTCACCGATGCCGGCGCCACAGACCTCGCGGCGGCGCTGCGCGCGAAACACGTCTCGGCGCGCGAGCTGATGCAAGCCGTGCTCGACCGCATCGACGCCACCAACCCTCAGGTCAACGCCATCGTCACCCTGCGCCCGCGCGAAGAGCTGCTGGCCGAGGCCGCGGAGCTGGATGCCGAGCCGCATCCCGGCCCGCTCGCGGGGCTGCCCATCGCGGTGAAGGATCTCGTGGCGACCAAGGACATGCGGACCACCTACGGCTCGCCGGTCTTCAAGGATTTCGTCCCCGCTGCCGACGATCTCGTGGCCGCGCGCCTGCGCAAGGCCGGCGCGATCCTGATCGGCAAGACCAACACGCCGGAATGGGGCCACGGCTCGCACAGCTTCAACGAGGTCTTCGGCGCCACGCGCAATCCCTATGACGCCACGCGCAGCGCCGGCGGCTCCTCGGGCGGTGCGGCGGCGGCGCTGGCGGCGCGGATGCTGCCGCTGGCAGACGGCTCCGACATGATGGGCTCGCTGCGCAACCCCGCCGCCTTCTGCAACGTCTACGGCTTCCGCCCGAGCTGGGGGCTGGTGCCGCCGGATGCGGGTGGCGACACGTTCCTCGCGACGCTGGCCACCGAGGGCCCTATGGCGCGCAGCCCGCGCGACGTGGCGCTGCTGCTCTGGGCGCTCGCCGGGCCCAACCCCGAGGTGCCCTTCGGGCGCGCGGCGGAGGACTATACTGCCCGCTTCGGCGAGGGATTGAAGGGCAAGCGCATCGGCTGGCTGGCCGACTGGGGCGGCGCCTACGCCACCGAGCCGGGGATCCTCGAGACGGTGGAATCGGCGTTGAAGGTCTTCGAGGAACTCGGCGCCATCGTCGAGCCGGTCTCCGCCCCCTACCCGGCCGAGAAGCTCTGGTCGTCGTGGATCACCCTGCGCGCCGCGCTCAACGCCGGCGCCAAGCGAGACCTCGCTGCAGACCCGGGCAAGCGCGCGCTCACCAAGCCCGAGTCGCTGTGGGAGATCGAGCAGGGGCAGGGGCTGAGCGCCGAAGCGGTCTACGAGGCCAGCAAGACCCGCTCGCTCTGGTATCGTCGCGCAGCGCGGCTGTTCGAAAAATACGACGCGCTCGCCCTGCCCAGCGCCCAGGTCTGGCCCTTCCCGGTCGAGTGGCGCTGGCCCGAGGCGATTGCCGGCCGCAAGATGGACACCTATCACCGCTGGATGGAGATCGTGGTGCCGGTGAGCCTCGCCGGGCTGCCCTGCCTCGGAATGCCCGCCGGCTTCTCGCAAGACGGCCTGCCGATGGGGATGCAGCTCTTCGGCCCTACCGGCAGCGACGCCGCGCTGCTGGCAATGGGCGATGCCTACCACCAGGCGACGGACTGGCCGAACCGGCGGCCGCCGCAGCTCTGATCAGCGCGCCTGCGCCACGATCCACCCCACCGCCTCGGGCAGCAGCCGCGAGACGGCGCTGTCGAAGGCGGCGACGACGATGTCGGGATCGGCCGAGGCCGCCAGCTCGGTGGCCTCGAAACTCCGCGTCGCGACAACGCGCGCATCGCGCTCGCGCACCACGCGCAGCACGAAGCGCACCCGCACCAGCCCGGCCTCTTCGCCCTCGGTGGCCTCGGCCTGGAAATCGGTCAGCTCCCCCAGAACGGCGTAATCGGCGCGCGGCCCCACGGGGCGGCGGCTGACCGAGCCCAGCGCGCCGGTCTCCCCGAGGCTGCGCACCAGCAGGGTCTGCAACATCGCCGGCGCCGGATCGGCCCAGCGCACCCCCGGCAGGTATTGCGCCTGCAGCGCCGAGGGCCGGATCATGATGCGCTCGGTCGAGAGCGAGCCGCTGGCCAGCGGCTCCTCGACGATCACCTCGACACCGCGCCGAGCGCCGCCCTGCGCCACCGGGGGCGTGCGCAGCTCGTAGACCTCGAGCGGCGTCGAGGCCTCCTCGAGCGCGGAAAGCGCGCCACAGCCCGCGAGGGCGGCGGCGAACAGGATCGGGTACAGGCGCAGCATGGGGGTCATCTCCTTATCGCCCGTATTCCGGGGCACGCTGGTCGAGCAGGAAACGGCTCGGGTCGCGCCGGAGGCGCTCGACCAGGTCATCGAGGTTGTTGATCAGGGTGCGGGTCTCGACCGCCAGCCGACCGAACTGCGGCAGCGCATCGGTGGCGAAGGCGCGCACCGCCGGCGCGCTCTGGTTCACCGCCGTCTCGATCTCTGCGAAGGCGGCCTGCGCCGAGCGGCTGGCGGCGCGCAGCTCTTCGGTTACGCCGGGCACTTCGCCCGCGACCTCGGCCACCGCCGTCTCGAGCTGGGCCAGGGTCGAACGCAGGCTCTCTGCGATGCCCGCCACCTCCTCGTTCATCACGCGGTCGGCGCCCTGAAAGGCGGACTCGGCGGCGCGCAGGGCGCGGTCGCCGGTTTCGAGCGCTGCGTTGATGGCGGCGAGCGTGTCGTTGGCATTGCCGAAGGTGACGCGCACGCTGTCGAGCGTCTCGCCGGCGTTGCGCGCCAGATCATCGACCTGACCGGAGGCCGAGGAGAGATCCTCGCCCACCTGCGCCACCACGCCCGAGGCGGTTTCGGTGGCGCTACGGATCTCGGCGATGATCGCGGGAAGGTCGGTCTCCGCCACCGCGCCGACCTGGGCGATCACCCGGCGCGCCTCCTCGGTGGCCGCGCGCAGATCGGCCACCAGCGCCGTGCCGTCGCCGGCGATCAGCGTGTCGACGCTTTGCGCCGCGCCATCGACACTCTGCATCGTGGCACTGATGCCGGCGATCATCTCGTTGGTCGCCGCCAGCGTCTCGCGGGCTTCGGTCAGGCGCTGCGTGGCGGTCGCACCGGTCTCGGTGAAGGTCTCGACCAGCCCGCCGGCGCTGTCGGACAGCGCGGCGAAGCGGGTCTCGATATCGGCCACCGAGCGCTGCAGCTGCTCGGTCGCCGGCCCGAGCTGGTCGGTGACGTAGCGCTCAGCCGAGCCGATGGCGCTGTCGGCGCGCTCCAGCGTACCGCCGCCCTGCTCAAGCACCACCCGCGCCTCCTCGGAGAGATCCCGAACCGAGACCACCGCCTCGCGCACATCCGCCAGCGTCGCCGAGGCATCGCGACTGACCGAGTCGAGCGTGTCGTTGAATCGGTCGATCTGTTCCGCAAAGCTCGAAACCGATCCGCCGACACGGGAGAAATCCTCGAGCGCCTGCCCGAAGGCGACAGAGGAGTCCTCGATATTGTCGAGAATGTTCTGCACCTTGCGCTGGTTCTCGTCGCCGAAGAGCTGGCGCACGTCCTGCACAGCGCGCAGCGTCTCGGAGACCAGCCGGGGCGCGTCCTCGGTCAGCGATTGCAGCACCGACTGGCCCGCCTCGATCTTCGGCACGGACTCCTCGGAGACCTCGCTCAGCAGCGGCGCGTCCGGCGTCCCGGAGGAAATCCCGACATAGGACACCCCCGTGACCCCCTGCGCCTCGATGGTGGCGATGCTGTCGCTGCGCACCGGCGTGTCGGCGCCGATCTCGACCCGCACCCGCACCGTTCCGTCGCGTTCGGGCGACAACCGCACCTCCACGACCTGCCCCACCGGCAGCCCGGAAAAGCGCACGTCGGAGGCATCCGACAGGCCCGAGACACTGGGGAAATCGATGTCGTAGTAGGCGAACTGGCGGTCGAGCTGGATGTTGGCGAACCACATGAAGGCGGCCAGCATGGCGAGGAAGCCCGCCAACGTGAAGGCCCCGATCAGCACGTAATTGGCACGGGTTTCCATCGTCAGTCTCCCCTGCCTGCTTCAGAGTCGGCAAATGCCGCCCGGGCGCGCGGCCCGTGGAAATATTCGCGCACCCACGGATCGTCGACCTCGAGCATGTCGTCGAGGCTGCCGGTCACCAGCACGCGGCGCTCGGAGAGCACGGCGATGCGGTCGCAGATCGCGTAGAGCGTGTCGAGATCATGTGTCACGAGAAACACCGTGAGTCCAAGAGACTGGCTGAGGTTACGGATCAACGTATCGAAGGCCGCCGCGCCGATGGGGTCAAGCCCCGCCGTGGGCTCGTCGAGAAACACGATCTCCGGGTCGAGCGCCAGCGCCCGCGCCAGACCGGCCCGCTTGCGCATCCCGCCCGAGAGCTCGGAGGGGTAGAGATCCCCCGCGAGATACGGCAGCCCGACCATCGAGATCTTCAGATCCGCCAGCTCGCGCCGGATGTCGGGGGCCAGCCCCGGCACCGCCTTCATCGGCACCTCGATATTCTCGCGCACGGTCAGCGACGAAAACAGCGCGCCATCCTGAAACATCACGCCCCAGCGGTCGTCGAGGCTGTCACGCCCGGCGCCGCGCGCCAGCACGTCGACACCGAACACCTCGATTTCGCCCGCCGCCGGGGTCTGGAGACCGGTGATGGTGCGCAGCAAGACCGACTTGCCGGTGCCCGAGCCGCCGACCACGCCGAGGATCTCGCCGCGATAGACGTCGAGGTCGAGATCCTCGTGCACCACGTGATTGCCGAACTGGTTCTTCAGCCCGCGCACCCGGATCACCGCCTCGCGCTCTGCCGGTGTCACAGCCCCGCTCATATGCCCACCTTCGCGAAGAACACCGAGAACAGCGCGTCGGCGAGGATCACCGCGAAGATCGCCGCGACCACCGCGCCCGAAGTCATCCGCCCCAGCGACTCGGCGTTGCCCTTGACCTGCATGCCCGCGTGGCAGCCCACCACGCCGATGATCAGCGCGAAGGCCGGTGCCTTGACCAGCCCGACGAAGAGATGGCCGACCCCGGTGCCTTCGATCAGCCGCGTGACGAACATCGACGGCGAGATGCCAAGCTCGAGCCACGCCATCAACGCACCGCCGAAAAGGCCCATGAAATCGGCGATCAGCCCGAGGATCGGCAGCATCAGCAGCAATGCGAGGATGCGCGGCACGAAGAGCATCACCGCCGGATCGAGCCCGAGCGTGCGCATAGCGTCGATCTCCTCGCGCATCTTCATCGAGCCGATCGCTGCGGTGAAGGCCGAGGCGGTGCGGCCCGCCACGATGATCGCGGTGAGCAGGATGCCCAGCTCGCGCAGCACCGAGATGGCAATCAGATCGACCACGAAGACCTCGGCGCCGAACTGCCGCAGCTGCTCGGAGCCCTGAAAGGCCAGCACCACGCCGATCAGGAACGACATCAGCGCCACGATCGGCACGGCGCGCAAGCCGACATCCTCGCAATGCGCCACCAGCGCGGTGAGGCGGAACTGGGAGGGATGGCGCAGCAGCCGTGCCAGCCGAGCGAGGAACAGGCCGAGAAAGCCGGTCAGATCGGCGAAATAGCCGGCCGTGCCAACCACTGCGCGGCCGGTCTGGTCGAGCAGCGCCCGAACACCGCGCGGCGCGGGAGGCCGTTCTTCGCGCTGCGGGCGCGCCTGACGCACGTTGTCGAGCAGTTGCATGGTCGTGTCGCCGGCGTTGCGCAGCGCGAGCGACGCGCCGTTCGCGGTCGCGCGGGCTTCAAGCTCGGCCAGAAGCCAAGCCCCGGCGGTGTCGATGCGCTCCACGGAGGCAAGGTCGACGACCAGCGGACGGTCGAAGTTCAGGGCGGAGAGGCGGTCGCGCAGCGGGCTGACGGTGCGCACCGACAATACGCCGGAGAGGCGCAACACCGCCTCCGTCGCCGTCTCGGAGAGATCGAGCTCGATCCGTCCTTGTTCCGCCATCTGCCTCGCCTCTGCTCCGGCACCGGTCGCGCGGCCCGAGGGGGTACGACGGGCTCAGGCCGGGAATGCCATGCACGACCCTGCGGGCCCCGAAGTCCGGGCCGCAGGATCGAAAGCACGGTATCGTCTTTGAGGATGGCAGCAACCGGTGTTTGCACCGGCGTGCCATGCGGCAACTCGAAGCATCAGCCACATGGCGCGGCGCGCTCAGCCCATGATCGCCTTGCGCAGCATGTTGAGCGCCACGAGGATCAGGAACGCGCCGAACAGCTTCTTGAGCGGCGCCGGGTCCATTGCGTGGGCGAGCTTGACGCCCAGCGGCGCGGTGAGCAGCGTCATCGCGATCACCACGAGAAAGCCCGGCAGGTTGACCGCGCCGAGGGTGAAGGGCGGGCGCGAGCCCGGCTCGATGGTCAGCAGCAGGAAGCCCACCGCCGAGGGCACCGCGATCAGCACGCCGAAGCCGGCGGCGGTGGCCACTGCGCGGTGGATCGGCACGTTGTGCAGGCTCATTAGCGGCACGCCGAAGCTGCCGCCGCCGATGCCCATCAGCACCGACAGGAAGCCCACCGCGGGGGAATAGATGTATTGCTTGCCGCCGCTCGGCATCGCCTCGGCCAGCCGCCAGCTGCGCTTGCCGAAGGCCATGTAGGCGCCGATCACCAGCGCCAGCACGCCAAAGATCACCTGCAGGCTGGTGGATTTCAGCGCCGAAGCGGCCAGCATGCCCACAATCGCGCCGATGACGATGCCCGGCGCCCAGCCCCTGAGGATCTCCCAGTCGACCGCGCCCTTGCGGTTGTGGCTGATCACCGAGCGCAGCGAGGTGACGATGATCGTCGCCAGCGAGGTGGCAAGGCAGACCTGCATGGTCTGGGGCCCGTCATAGCCCAGCGCCTGAAAGGTGAAGAAAAAGGCCGGCACCAGAACGATGCCCCCGCCGACGCCGAGAAGCCCAGCGAGCACCCCCGCGAAGCCTCCTATCACCACCATGAAGAGCAGCAGTTCCAGCGTCAGTGTCAAATCGGGCATGTAGGTCTCCAGAATGGCAGGGGCGGCATAGGCACGGATCACTCCGCCCGGCGGGCAAGGATATCGGTCAATACGATGTAGGACGACGCCACGTGGCTGCGCATCAGCCGCCGCGTGGTCTCGGCGTCCTGGGCGAGAATGGCCTCGGTGATGCCGCGGTGCTCGGCGCGCGAGGTTTCGAGCCGCGAGGCGTCTTCGTGGAAATTGGCGGCACGCCAGGCCAGCGTGCGCAGGTTCAGCTCGTCGAGCGTGGCGGCGAGGATGGCGTTGCGGGCGCCGCTCTTGATGGTGTCGTGAAAGCGGGCGTTGATCGCGCCGTAGGCTTCGGGATCGTCGCAGGCATCGCCCTCAGCGAGAATCGCCTCGAGCTTGCGGCGCTCGATCTCACTCATGCGGTTGGCCGCCAGCGCCGCCAGCCCGCTCTCGACCTCGCCCGCGGCCTCGAAGAGCTCGGCCAGATCGTCGGGTGCCATCTGGCGCACAAAGAAGGCACGGCGCGCGCCGCGTTCGGCGAGGCTGGCCTGCTCGAGCCGGTGCAGCGCCTCGCGCACCGGCGTACGCGACACACCGAACTGCTCGGCCAGCGCCTTCTCCACCAGCGGCTCACCCGGAGGCATCCGCCCGGCCACGATGCCGTCGACCAGGGTCTCGAAAATGTTTTCTGCCGTGCGAATAGACATCTGTCGTCCACCTCTCACGTTTGGAGCACTTTTATCTTGCATATGTATACATGTCTGGACAAGTTGAATTCATAACAACGTCGCATGATTAGGGAGACATCGACAAAAACGCCTCGAAACCAGGCCGAGGCGGGCGAGATCCGGGAACAACCGGGCCGCGACAAAGGCACTGGCCTCTAAGGACAAAAAGGGAGGAGACCATGCCAACAGGAGAGACAAGGAATGACGAAGGTAGATCACAAGAAGGTCCTGGCCGAGCGCCTCTCGGCGCGATTCGGACGCCGGGCCGTGCTCAAGGGGATGGGCGCCGGCCTTCTGACCGCAGCCGCCTCCACCGGCGCGCCGGGCATCGCCCGCGCCCAGCAGAGCGGCCACCTCAAGATCGCGTCGATCAAGGTGATCGACACGCTGGACCCGCATTTCACCGGGTTCCTCTCGGCGATCCAGATCATCAACAACATTCACAACGGCCTGCTCAAGATCGCCTATGACGGCACCAACGTGTCCTTCGAGCCCGATCTGGCCGAAACCTGGGATCTCGAGGACGACAAGACCCACGTGTTCAAGCTGCGCGAAGGCGTGATGTTCCACGACGGCACGCCGTGCAACGCCGAAGCCGTGAAGTTCTCGCTGCTGCGCGTGAAGGAAGGCGAACCCAAGTCGCCGCACGCCTGGAAACTGGCGCTGCTCGACGAGATCGAGATCATCGACGACCTGACCTTCAAGCTGCACTTCTCGCAGCCCTACGCCTTCCTGCCCGTGGCGCTGAACGGCTCGACCGGCCGCGCCGGCACCATCGTCAGCCCCGCCGCCGTGCAGAAATACGGCGCCGATTATGGCCGCAACCCGGTCGGCACCGGCCCGTTCAAGTTCGTCTCCTGGCGCGAGAACGATGCCATCGAGCTGGAAGCCAACACCGAGTATTTCGAGGAAGGCCTGCCCAAGCTCGAGCGCGTCACCTTCGTTCTGATGAACGAAGCCTCGACCGCGCTGGCCGCCCTGATGGCCGGTCAGATCGACGGCATGACCGACTGCCCGATGCAGCTGGTCGATCAGGTCGACGCCTTCCCGAACGCCACGCTCTACGGCGAGATCGAGGGCAACTACACCTTCGTCGGCATGAACTGCGCCCGTGCGCCGTTTGACGACATCAACCTGCGCCGCGCCGTGGCATGGGCCCTGGATCGCGAGACCCTCGTGAAGCAGGCCTATTTCGGCCGCGCCCAGCAGGCCTACACGCCGATCTCCCCGCCGATGACCGATTTCTTCGATCCCAACATCGCGACCTCGGGCCGCGGCCAGTGGTTCGATCTCGAGAAGGCCAAGGAGTTCCGCGCCAAGGCCGCCAACCAGGGCGAGGTCGAGGTGACCTACATGATGGCCGAGCGTGGTCCGGTCGGCACCCGTGTCGCCCAGACCGTGGCGCCGATGCTGGCCCAGATCGGCATCAAGGCGAACCTCGAGCTGATCGAGCCCGCCGCCTGGGTGAAGCGCCGCAACGAGGGCGATTTCGACCTTTACGATTTCGAGTGGGTGGCCGACCTCGACCCGGACGAAACGCTTTATCCCGAGTTCCGCTCGGACGGCGCGTGGAACTTCGGCAAGTGGATCAACACCGAGTTCGACGAGCTCTGCGCGCAGGCGCAGGTGGTGCTCGAGCCGGAGGCCCGCAAGGAGCTCTACTACAAGGCCGAGGATCTGCTCATGGATGAGGCCGGCATCGCCGTGATGGCGCATATGCCGATCTACAAGGTGTTCTCGAACAAGGTGCAGGGCTTTGAATACATTCCCGCCGACCTCGTGAACCTGCACACGGTGAGCCTCGCCTGATGTGGGGACAGGCACTGGGAAAGATCGCGCAGACGCTTGTCGTGCTGTTCGTCGTCTCGGTGGCCAGCTTCGGACTTCTGAAGCTGGCGCCGGGCGACCCGATCCAGATCATGCTGGGATCGGAGTACTCGCAGGAAGCGTATGAGTCGCTCACCGCCGAGCTGGGGCTGGATCAGCCCTTCCTCGCGCAATATGCCGACTGGGCGGTGAGGTTCGTGCAGGGTGATTGGGGCACGTCCTATGTCGCCCGGACGGATATCTTTACCTATGCCTTCAAGGAGGCGCTGCCCGTCACGCTGACGCTCGCCTCCTTCTCCCTCGCCTTCGCGATCCTGATCGGCGTGCCACTCGGCGTGCTGTCGGCGGTCAAGAAGGACACCGCGTTCGACGCGGGCGCCGCGGTGCTGGCCCTGACCGGCACCGCTTTCCCTTCCTTCCTGCTCGGCATCCTGCTGATCTGGTTCTTCGCGGTGAAGATGCAGCTCTTCCCGGTGATGGGCTACGTCTCGCCGTGGCAGGATTTCTGGGGCGGCATCTATCACATGATCCTGCCCGGACTGACGCTTTCCACCTATTTCATCGCCATGATCACCCGCCTCACCCGCGCCACCCTCATCGAGGTGATGGAGCAGCCCTACATCGCCGCCGCCCGCGCGCGCGGCGAGCCGTCGTGGCGGGTGATCTGGGTGCATGGCGTGCGCAACATCGCGATGCCGCTGGTGACCATCCTCGGGCTTCAGCTCGGTGTGCTGCTGCAGGGCACGGTGCTGACCGAGACGGTCTTCAACCTGCCGGGCATCGGCCAGATGCTGACCTCCGCCGTTCTGGGCCGGGAATACATGGTCGTGCAGGCCGGCGTGATGATGACCGCCACCCTCTTCATCGGAGTGAACCTCCTCGTGGACCTCTCCTATCCCTTCCTCGACCCGCGGCTGAGGGCACGGAAATGAGCATCCAGACTCCCGAAGCCCCGACCACCCTGCCGCCCGCCGAGCCGCCGAAAAAGGCTAAGACCGGCCGGCGCTCGATCTTCCTGCGCCGCCCGTTCTTCACGATCGCGCTGATCGTGGCCGCGGCCTACGTTCTGGCGGCGATCTTCGCGCCGTTCGTGGCGCCCTATGATCCGGTGATGCAGGACATCAACGCGATGATGCAGGCGCCGAGCGTGGCGCACCCGCTGGGCACCGACAGCTACGGCCAGGACATCCTGAGCCGGGTCATCTACGGCGCCCGCTACGCGCTGATCATCGGCATTTTCTCGGTGCTGATCGGCGCCGCAGGCGGCCTCGTCATCGGGCTGGCCGCCGGGCTGTCGGGCGGCTGGCTTGAATGGGCGCTGATGCGGCTCATCGACTCGATCCTCGCGCTGCCCTCGCTGATCCTCGCGGTGGCGTTCATCGCCATCCTCGGTCAGGGCGTCGACAAGGTCGTCGTGGCGGTGGGCCTGTCGATGATCGGCCCCTTCGCGCGCACCGTGCGCGCCGACGTGATGCAGGTGCGCGTGCAGCTCTTCGTCGAGGCCGCGACGCTGATGTCGATCCCCTATCTCAAGGTGATCTGGCGCCACGTGCTGCCCAACGTGATCTTTCCGCTGGCGGTGCAGGTCACCATCCGCATCTCCGAGGCGATCCTCGTCTCCTCGTCGCTCTCCTTCCTCGGCATCGGCGTGACGCCCCCCACCCCCGACTGGGGCCTGATGATCGCCGAGGGCCGTGCCTTCGTCAGCTTCGCCGCGTGGATGTCGGCGATGCCCGGCTTCGCGCTCGCGCTGCTGCTGATCGCGCTGTCGATCGTCGGCGACGGCATCCGCGAGGAGTTCGACCCCAAGCTCCGGAGGGGCGCATGAAGGACATGGCCTCCAACCCGATCCTCAGCCTCCGCGACCTCAGCGTGCATCGCGGCACCGCCAAGATTCTCGACCGCGTGAACCTGTCTCTGGCCGAGGGCGAGACGCTTGCCCTCGTGGGCGAAAGCGGCGCCGGCAAGTCGACCATCGCCACGGCGCTGATGCGCCTGCTTGATGGCGCCAAGGTCGAGGGCTCGGCCGAGATGGAGGGCGCCGGCGACCTGCTGGCGCTGTCCGAACGCCAGATGGTCAAGCTGCGCGGCCGCCGGCTGTCGATGATCTTCCAGGATGCCGGCTCGGCGCTGAACCCCTCCTACACCGTGGGGCGACAGCTGATCACCGTGCTGCGCCGCAACCTCGGGCTCTCGAAAGCCGAGGCGCGGACCCGCGCCGTCGAGCTCTTCACCTCGGTCGGGATCAACGACCCCGAGGGCCGGATGAGCGCCTATCCGCACCAGCTCTCGGGCGGCATGCAGCAGCGCGTGATGGTGGCCATCGCGCTGGCCTGCAACCCCGACCTGCTGCTCGCCGACGAGCCGACATCGGCGCTCGACGTCACCATCCAGGCGCAGATCGTGCGACTGATCCTCGCGCAGACGAAGTCGCGCGGGGCGAGCTGCATCTTCGTGCTGCACGACCTGGCGCTGGCCAGCCAGTCCTGCGACCGCATCGTGGTGCTCTATGCCGGGCAGGTGGTCGAATCCGGTCCCGCCCGCGACATCCTCGAGTATCACCGACACCCCTATACCAAGCAGCTCAAATCCTGCGTGCTCGAGATCGGCACCAAGGAGGTCACCGCGCCCGAGGGCACGGTGCCGCCGCATAGCGAGATGCCCGTGGGCTGCCGCTTCGCCACCCGCTGCCCGCGCGCCCTGCCACGCTGCGCCGGCGAGGCACCGCCCCTGCAGCCGGCCCGCGCCGGGGCGGACGGCCCGCTCGATCACCAATTCGCCTGCTGGAACCCGGAATGATCATGTCGCAGATCCAGACCAAGCGCCCCGCAACGGCGCCCAATCCGCCGGTCTTCGAGCTGATCGAGGTCGAGCAGGAATTCTCCGTGCCGAAGCCCGGCCGCGGGCTCTTCAACCGCGACACGGTCGGGCTCAAGGCGCTCGACGGCGTGCGCCTGAGCATCGCGCAGGGCGCGTCTTTGGCGCTGGTCGGCGAAAGCGGCTCGGGCAAGTCGACGCTGCTGCGGGTGCTCCTCGGCCTCGACGCCCCGAGCGGCGGCCGCGCGCTCTATCGCGGCAGGCCGATCCGCGAGGCCCGCGCCCGTGGCACCGGCTTCGCCCGCGACGTGGCGATGGTCTACCAGGACGCGCGCGGCTCGCTCGATCCGCGCATGACCGTGGGCCAGCTCATCGCCGAGCCGCTGCGCCACTTCAACATCGTGAAGAAGGGCGAGGAAGCCGCCCGCGTGGCGCAGCTCATTGACCGTGTGGGCCTGCCCACCGACGCCGCCAGCCGCTATCCCTCGGGGCTCTCCGGCGGACAGGTGCGCCGCGTCGCCATCGCCCGCGCGCTGGCCTCGGAGCCTTCCGTGCTGGTCGCCGACGAGGCCGTTTCCGGCCTCGACGTCTCGACCCAGGCGCAGCTCTTGACGCTCCTGCGCAGCCTGCAGCGCGATATGGGGCTGACGCTGGTCTTCATCACCCACGACCTCGGCGTCGCGAGCTATCTCTGCGAGGAGATCGCAATCATGTATCTGGGCCGGATCGTCGAGACCGGCCCCACTGACGCGGTGCTCGACGCACCCGCGCATCCCTATTCTGCAGCCCTCCGGGCGGCGGCTCCGCGGTTCTTCGAACCGATCCCCGAGCCGCTGCCGGGCGAGATCCCGAGCCCTCTGGATCTGCCCAAGGGCTGTCGTTTCTCCTCGCGCTGCCCGGCAGCGCAGGAGGATTGCCGACTGCGCGACCCGCAGCTCGGCCAGCAAGGCGCCGGGCGGGCCGTCGCATGTCTTCACCCGCTCACTTCGACGGGGGCGCAAGCCTCCGAAAATCGCTAAGGTCCACACATCACTCACGGAACCGAAGCACCAAAGCAGGACACAAAGACCAATGTTCGACTTCTTCTCCGCCCGGCGTCCCAGCACTCTGGCCTCCAACGCCATGATCGCCACGTCGCATCCGCTGTCGACGGCGGCCGGGCTCGAGATCCTCTCCGCCGGCGGCAATGCCGTCGATGCCGCGATCTGCGCCGTGGCGGTGCAATGCGTCGTCGACCCGCTGATGACAGGCATCGGCGGCGACTGTTTCGCGCTCTACGCACCCAAGGGCGGCGCGGTGAAGGCGCTGAACGGCTCCGGCCGCGCGGCCAAGGCCGCCACCGTCGAGGCGCTGAAGGCCGCGGGCCTCACTGACGAGATCCCCCAGACCAGCCCGCACGCGGTCACCATTCCGGGCGCGATCTCGGCCTGGTGCCGGCTGCACGACGATCATGGCTCGCTGCCGCTCGAGCGGCTCTTCGCCCGCGCCATCCACTACGCCGAGAACGGCTACGTCGTGACACCGCGCGTCGCGATGGACTGGGCCGAGCACGCCGCGCAGGTGGGGGCAGACGAGCACGCCGCCAAGGTCTTCCTGCCGAACGGCGCCGCGCCGAAGGTCGGCGAGATGCATGCCCAGCCGCTGATCGGCGCGCGCCTGCGCGAAATCGCCGAGAAGGGCGCTGCCGGCTTCTACGAGGGCGAGACCGCCGCCAAGATGGCCGCACACCTGCAATCGCTGGGCGGGCTGCAGACCGAGGAGGATTTCCACGCCGGCAAGGACGCCGCGATCTGGGTCGACCCGATCTCCACAGAGTTCGGCGGCTACGACATCTACGAGTGCCCGCCCAACGGCCAGGGCCTCGCGGCGCTGCTGATCCTGCGCATCCTGTCGAAATTCGACATGGGCCCGGAGCTTTCCGAGGCCGACCGTATCCACATCCATGCCGAGGCCGCCAAGCTCGCCTATCACCACCGCGACGCGCTGATCGGCGATCCCGCCGCCTGCGAGGGCGTGGTCGAGACGCTGCTCTCCGACGAGGTCGTCGACACGCTCGCCGCCCGCATCGACATGAGCAAGGCCGGCGCGCCGGCGCTCTGGGACGAACCCGAGCACAAGGACACGATCTATCTCTGCGTGGTCGATGGCGAGGGCAACGCGCTGTCGTTCATCAACTCGATCTTCCACGGCTTCGGCTCGACCCGGCTCGACCCCGACACCGGCGTGCTGTTCCACTCGCGCGGTGCCTCGTTCCGGCTGATAGAGGGCCATCCCAACGCCATCGCGCCGATGAAGCGCCCGATGCACACCATCATCCCCGGCATGGTCTGCAAGGATGGTCAGGCGGTGATGCCGTTCGGCGTGATGGGCGGCCAGTACCAGGCGGCAGGCCACGGCCAGTTCCTGTCGAACATGTTCGATCTCGGCATGGACCCGCAGGCGGCGATGGACGCCCCGCGCAGCTTCGCCTTCGGCGGCGAACTGCAGCTCGAGCCGGGCGTCTCGGCCGAGGCCCGCGCCGAGCTCGAGGCGCGCGGCCACAAGCTCGCCATCCAGACCAGCCCGATCGGCGGCAGCCAGGCGATCAGGATCGATCGCGAGGCCAAGACGCTCACCGGCGGCAGCGACACCCGCAAGGACGGCATGGCGCTGGGTTTCTGATCCCCGACTGACCGCCATCCTGCGGTCACTTCCCGGGCGTCACTCCTTGCGGGGTGGCGCCCTTTTTCCTGTCCGGCAGCCCGGGCGGAGTCGGCTTCAGAGATCGTTGCGCGGGATCCGGAGCACCTGCCCCGGAAAGATCAGGTTCGGGCTCGCCAGCACGTGCTGGTTGGCCTCGAAGATCGGCTCGAAAGCGCCGTTGCCATAGACCTGCTGGGCGATCTTTGTGAGCGTGTCGCCCGGCTGCACGGTGTAGGGCTGCCAGCCGCTGTAGCCCGGCAGGATGCGCGGGCCGAACAGCACCGGTACCGTAACCGAAGGTCCGTTCTCGTTGCCGGTATCGTCCGCCAGCGTCACGAACAGCCGGTTGAGCTGGAAGGCGTTGGTCTCGGGGATCTCGAACTGCGCCTGGAATTGCCGCAGGCCCAGCGAGCCGACCTGAGTGAAGCCCTCGAACTCGTCATGCCCCTCGGAAACCCGGATGGTGAGCGTGCCCTCGAAGGCCGTGGCGTTGCCGGCGATCAGGAGCGTGGAGCCGACGAGGTCGAACGGCTGGGGCTGCTGGATATCCAGGGTCACTGACATGGCGCGTTCTCCTCCTCCGCGATGCGGGCCGGGTGGCCCTCGGTATCCGGGAGGATAGCACAAACGGCACAACCACGCGACGAGTGCCGCAGGTCAGTCAGGAAGCTCGGGGATGCGTGGTGCGGGTGAAGGGACTCGAACCCCCACGCCAAAGGCGCCAGAACCTAAATCTGGTGCGTCTACCAATTCCGCCACACCCGCTTAACGCCGCGCTGTCCTAGCAAAGCCACGCTGCCAAGGCGAGTGGAAAATGCGGCGCGGAAAAGCCGCGACATTAACCGAATCTTGCCATAGTCTGACTGACAATAACGAGGCAGACACAGCAGGATTGCGCCCATGGAACCGAAAACGGTCCGGCGCGATGGCACGGCCGGGGGCGCGACCGTCCCCGCACGGCACATCGTGGCGTCGCAGACATTGAACGCACTGGTCGCGGGCACAGTGGTGCTCACGCTCGAAGGCGCGATCCCGGTGGAGTATCTCTCGCCCGGCGACCGCGTCATCACACGCGACAGCGGCACCGCCACGCTCACCGCCATCCATCGCCGCACCGAACGGGTGAAGCTGGTTGCGATCCGCGCCGGCACGCTGGGCAATTCCCGCCCCGACAGCGACGCGGTTCTGCCCGCCACGCAAGAGATCCTCGTGCGCGACTGGCGCGCCAAGGCCCTGTTTGGCGCCGATCGCGCGCTGGTCCCGGCGGAGCGGCTGGCCGATGGCGAATTCATCCGGGTGATCGGCACACGCGAGATCGCGCTGATCGAGCTCTGCTTCGATGCGCCCCACATTCTCTATGGCGACGGGCTGGAGCTGGCCGCCGCGGTAGCGGAGCCTGTCACCGCCTGACAGACGGCCTGACGGTGCGACCCGTCAGGGCCACCTCATCCTTTGAGGACATCATCCCGCAGCGCCGACCTCGGCAGGGCGTCAGCCCTGCGGCGTCATATTCGGGCGGGCGCGGTTGCGCTGCAGCCCGAGATAGCGCTCGCGCAGGATGATCGCCACGCCCGAGGCGATCACCACCGCCGAGCCCAGCAGCATCATCGCCGTCGGTACTTCGGCGAAGACCAGGTAGCCGATCAGGATCGCGAACAGGATCGAGGCATAGTCGAACGGCGCCAGCAGTCCCGCCTCGGCGCCGCGATAGGCCGAGGTGATGCAGATCTGCGCCACGCCCCCGATCAGGCCGGCGGCAATCAGCATGAGCGTCTCGGGGCCGCTCGGCATCACCCAGCCGAACGGCAGGGTCAGCAGCGACAGCACCGTCGAGGTCATGGTGAAATAGAACACGATGGCCGAGGTCTGCTCGGTCTGGACCATGCGGCGGATGTGGATCTGCACCAGAGCCCGCAACACCGCCGAGGCCATGACGAAGCCGATGCCCAGGAGCACCGTGTCGTTCATTTCCGACACCGTCAGCAG
This sequence comes from Salipiger bermudensis, assembly GCF_019801965.1. Lineage (GTDB taxonomy): Bacteria > Pseudomonadota > Alphaproteobacteria > Rhodobacterales > Rhodobacteraceae > Salipiger > Salipiger bermudensis_A. The sequence goes on along the minus strand of NZ_JAHVIA010000003.1, from coordinate 470,891 downwards.
CGGCCACATCACCAGCCCGACACCAAAGATCCCCATCGCAACCGCCGAGAGCCGGAACAGGCGCACCTGCTCGCCCAGCAGCACCGCGCCGAAGATCACCGTCAGCAGCGGCGCGGCATAGCCCAGCGCCGTGACCTCGGGCAGCGGCAGCAGGGTCAGCGCCGCGAAGTTGAAGCCCATCGCCGAAACCCCGACGATGCCGCGCAACACGTGCAGCGAGGGCTTGTTGGCGCGCAGACCGGTCGCCATGTCGCCGCGCCAGAGCAGCCAGCCGATGATCACCGGCAGCGCAAAGAACGAGCGGAAGAACACCGCCTCCCCGGTGGGCACGCTGTCGGACGCCTTGATCAGCGACGACATGATCACGAACAGGATGACCGAGGTGATTTTCAGCGCAATGCCGCGCAGCGGTGTCATGGGGGCTCCGGGTGGTATACCAACCTCGCCACTGTGACCGCTCACACGCCCGTGTGCAATGTCCCGCGGGCGCAAAGCCGCTATTCGTGTGCGAACGGTCGCCTACATGGTCTCGAGACAATGGCGCCGGAACGCCCGCTTGAGCATGTCGAGCTCGGCCCGCAGCAGCGAGACCTCGGCGCGCAGATCATCGTCCAGCGCCTCGCCGGCGATCAGCGTGAAGCTGCCCAGCAGCGCATCGCTGGCGGCCTCGCGGATCGTGAAGCTCTGCACCCCGTCGCAGATCGCCTCTTTCGGCACCGGCACCTCGAGCGCCCAACGCCCGGGCTCCCCGGTTTCGGCCACCGCGACGCCGCGCACCGGGCGACCGTCGAAATCGACGATGATCTCGGGGGTCGGCGCGCCGGAGGCCTCGGCGGTCAGCAGACCCTCCCAGACCCCCTCCTTGAACCGTGTCTTGCTCAGCGAGTAGGCGCTCATCGCGTGTCTCCGTTACATCTCGGCCCGCGGGCGTCGGCTGAAGGTGAGGTCGCGCAGGATCACCTGGTTCATCTCGGGCCCCTCGAAGATCAGGTCAAGCCACATGCGATCGGCGCGCTTCTCGTTGAGGTTGGTGTAGGCCAGGTCGAACTCGACCCGGATCTCCTCTTCGCGCAGCGGCAGCTCGCGCACGATCTGCTCGGTATTGGGCCCGTGACGGATGTTGAGCCGCGCGAAGATCTCGAGCGGTTTCTCCATCTCGACGATGGTGTCGACGCGGATCAGGTGCTTGCGCCGAAGCCCCTCGCAGCTCGCATCCGGCAGATCGACGGCGAGCGACAGGTAGGATCCGTCGAACTTGAACACGTCGAGCCGCAGACCGTAGGCGGCGAGGTCGCACTCGCGCGTGTTGCGCAGCTGGCGCAGGGTGATCTCGGAATGCGCGCAATCGTGAAACAGGGTCACCTCGTTGCCCAGCCGCGACTGCGACTGCACCGAGGACAGCCCCACCACCGACAGCGGCCCGCACCAGAGCTCGGGCCGCCAGGCCCAGTCGGTGTTGTGCGGGCGCGGGAACGACTGGTTGCCACGCAGCGGCAGGGCCAGCCTCCCGTCGGCCACGTGGATCAGCCGGTCGAGACGATCGCGCAGACGCCGCGCCAGAGACCGCTGGCGGCGCAGCTGGCGCAGATCGGTTGTCTCGGCATCGCGCGCCGCCTCGGTCCAGCGCCGCAGCACCATCGCCGATACCGCCCGGCTCATCCAACCATCGCCGATGCCGCTCATCTGCCTCGCCCGTTGCCACGTCTGTCCCGGCCACTCTCGCGCCGGTGACCCTCGGCACAGTTATGGCAAATCCTTTGCATCGAATAAACGGGCAAAAACCGGCGCGGCGGCGCGGGTCAGCCGTCGGCGGCCGCGCTGCTGACCGGCGCAAGCTCCGGGCTCAGGCGCAGGATCTGGCGATGCACCCGGCTCAGCATCTCGGCGCCGTCGCGCCCGACGAAGCGGCTGCCCTCCGGCGCGTAGAGCGCCAGACCGATCAGGTGACCGTTCTCCACGAAGGCCCCGCGCCAGTAGCGCGGATCACCATCGTCGAGCACCTCGCCACCGCCTCTGCCCAGCAGCGCCGTGGTCAGACCGTCGCGCGCGCTGCCCGAGACGAGCGGCTGCCCGGCCTCCGCGGCCAGCGCCTCGGGGGCGGGGATCGCCGGGCTTTGCTGGCGCGGGCCCACGGTGATCGTCACCATCATCGGCTCGACGAAGATGCCGTCCTCGCCCCCGGACAGGATGTTGCACGAGGCGAGCACCGCGAAGCTGCGGCTGGTCCCTCGCGACAAGGTCACCGGATCGACGCAGTAGCCCCTCGGCCCGGCCACCACGATCTCGCCCCCGGCGAGCGGCGCGCTGGCGAGCGGCGCGCTGCCGGAGGTCGGCACGCAGGCCGCCAGCATCGCCAGCCCGGTGAGGCTGGCCAGTGCCCTGTTCCACGTCATGCCATCTCGCTCCATCCCCGACCCGACCCGACCCGACCCCATCGGGATAGCGAAGCGCTTGCGTTGAAACAAGAAATGAATCCCGCAGCTTGTCGCTATGCCCCCCGCGACGGCCGGGGCGCTTGCCGGGTCGCGCCCGAGGGCCTATCTCCAGTCCAACCGAGGAGCGGCGCACCGCCCTCCCGCCGCGCCGGATCCGCCGCCATGTCCTATCGCCCGTTCCTGCTGATGACCGGCAGCGCCCGACGCACCGAGCTCTGGCGGCTGATCATCGGGCTGTGCCTGATCGTGCTGGTCGCCTTCGCGCTGCCGCAGGGCCTCTTCACGGTGCTCTCCGTCGTGGTTCCGGCCGAGACATCGCGGCAGTTCCTGCTCGGGCTGCAGCAAGGCGACACCCCCGCCACCCTGCTGGTGCTGCTGCTGGGCATGGGCGCGCTGGGGATCGGCACCATCGCCGCCTCGCAGCTGATCCACCAGCGCCGCGCCCGCAGCCTGTTCGGCCCGCTGCCGATGGCGGTGCGCCAGTTCGTCCGGGTCTTCCTCGCGGTGGGGCTGCTCTACCTGGTGATCGGCGCGCTGCCGCCCTGGGACATCGCGCAAGAGCTGCAGCCGGGCCTTGCCCTCGGGCCCTGGCTGGCGCTGCTGCCGCTGACGCTCGCCGCGCTGCTGATCCAGACCGGCAGCGAGGAGCTGCTGTTTCGCGGCTACCTGCAATCGCAGCTCGCCGCGCGGCTGCCGCACCCCGCGGTCTGGCTGATCCTGCCCTCGGCGCTCTTCGCCCTCGGGCACTGGACCCCGGCCACCTATGGCGGCAATGCCTGGCTGGTGATGGCCTGGGCCTTCGCCTTCGGTCTCGCCGCCGCCGACCTCACTGCGCGGGCCGGCACGCTGGGGCCGGCGGTCGCGCTGCACATGCTCAACAACCTCGTGGCCATCGCGCTGATATCGCCGCAGGGCACGATGTCGGGGCTGGCGCTCTACCACCTGCCCTTCGGCGCTGGCGACGAAGAGGCGATCCGTGCGCTGCTGCCGCTCGATCTCGCCTCGATCGGACTGAGCTGGCTGGCGGCACGGATTGCCCTGCGGGCCTGAGCCGCGATTGCATTTCCGTGCGAGCAGGCATAAGTGAGCCGCGACACGAAGTCGCGAAGGGCGCAGTTATGAACTGGATCACCAATTACGTTCGTCCCCGGATCAACTCGATCTTCTCGCGCCGCGAGATGCCCGAGAACCTCTGGACGAAATGTGACAGCTGCGGAACCATGCTGTTCCACCGCGAGGTGACGGACAATCTCGGCGTGTGCACCAACTGCAACCACCACATGAACATCACGCCGCGCGCACGCTTCACCGCGCTGTTCGACGGCGGCATCTTCTCGGAGATCGACGTCCCCGAGCCGACGCAGGATCCGCTGCATTTCCGCGACCAGAAGAAATACCCCGACCGCATGCGCGCCGCGCAGCGCGTCACCGGCGAGAAGGAGGCGATGCTGGTCGCCACCGGCGAGATCGGCCGCACCCCGGTGGTCTGCGCCGCGCAGGATTTCTCGTTCATGGGCGGCTCCATGGGCATGTATGTGGGCAACGCGATCATCAAGGCCGCGCAGGAGGCCAAGCGCCTCAAGCGCCCGCTGATCCTGTTCTCGGCCGCCGGCGGCGCGCGCATGCAGGAGGGCATCCTGTCGCTGATGCAGATGCCCCGCACCACCGTGGCGATCCAGATGCTGCGCGAGGCCGGCCTGCCCTATATCGTGGTGCTCACCCACCCGACCACCGGCGGCGTCACCGCCTCCTACGCGATGCTGGGCGACGTTCAGATCGCCGAGCCCAACGCGCTGATCTGCTTCGCCGGTCCGCGCGTCATCGAGCAGACCATCCGCGAGAAGCTGCCCGAGGGCTTCCAGCGCGCCGAGTACCTGCTCGAGCACGGCATGCTCGACCGCGTCACCGACCGCCGCAAGATGCGCGAGGAGCTGACTACCATCGTGCGCATGCTCACCGGTATGCCGCCGGCGGTGGCAGGCGATCTGCCCGCCCCCGAGCTGCCCGACACCCCCACCGCCGACGCCAAATGACCGCGCAGGGGTCCGACGCGATCCTGCAGCGGATGATGTCGCTGCATCCCAAGATCATCGACCTGACCCTCGACCGGGTCTGGCGGCTTCTCGACGCGCTCGACCACCCCGAGCGCAAGCTGCCGCCGGTGATCCATGCCGCCGGCACCAACGGCAAGGGCTCGACGCTGGCGATGATCCGCGCAGGCTACGAGGGCGCGGGCAAGCGCGTCCATGCCTATACCTCGCCGCATCTGGCGCGCTTCCACGAGCGCATCCGCCTCGCCGGAAAGCTGATCCCCGAAGACCAGCTGTCGCAGGTGCTCGACGAGTGCTGGGACGCCAATGGCGGTGAGAGCATCACCTATTTCGAGATCACAACCTGCGCCGCCTTCCTGGCCTTCTCGCGCACGCCTGCGGACGTGACGCTGATGGAGACCGGCCTTGGCGGGCGGCTCGACGCAACCAACGTGTTCGAGCGCCCGGCGCTGACGGTGATCACCCCGATTTCGCTCGATCACCAGCAATTCCTCGGTGAGACGCTGGCCGAGATCGCCGGCGAGAAGGCCGGCATCCTCAAGCGCGGAGTGCCCTGCGTGGTCGGCCCGCAGCCCGAGGCGGCGATGGAGGTCATCGAGGCCCGCGCCGAGCGCCTTGGCGCGCCGCTTCTGGCGCATGGCCAGCACTGGCATGTCTGGGAAGAGCGCGGCCGGCTGGTATTCCAGGACGAGACCGGTCTGCTGGACCTGCCGCTGCCGAACCTGCCCGGTGCCCACCAGATCGAGAATGCCGGCGCCGCGCTGGCGGCGCTGCGTCACCTCGGCTTCGGCGCCGATGCCTGCGATGCCGCGGTGACCGAGGCCCAATGGCCCGCCCGCATGCAACGCCTGCGCAGCGGCCCGCTGGTCGAGGCCGCGCCGGGCGTCGAGCTCTGGCTCGACGGTGGCCACAACCCGGCGGCGGGGATCGCGCTGGCGCGCCACCTCGGCACTCTGCCCAAGCGCCCGACGCACCTGATCTGCGGCATGCTCAACACCAAGGACATCGGCGGCTACCTGCGCCCGCTGGCGGGCGAGGTCGCGAGCCTCACCGCCGTGTCGATCCCGGGCGAGGCCAACACGCTGCCGGCAGACGAAACCGCCCGCATCGCGGCCTCGGTCGGCATGACCGCCGTCACCGCCGGCTCGGTTTCCGAGGCGCTGGCGGAGATCTCCGCGCGCGAGCCGCATGCCCGCGTGCTGATCTGCGGCTCGCTCTACCTTGCAGGGGCGGTGTTGCGCGAGAACGGCTGAGCGCCGGGCCCTGTGCCAACCTCCGAGCTTGACCAAGTGATTCGCGAGTGTCTATGTGTCGGCAGGCGGGATGCAACTCTGGCGCTAACAGCGCCGCGACCCACTCGCCGGAAATCATCGTGACAAAGATGCCTCATTCATGAGCAAAAAGAACCACAACCCCTTGGGGTTGTCGCGAAATTTCCCCATACCCCTTGGCCGCGTCACAAAATATTGACGGTTCTCTGTAAAATCACCTATGCTGACAGGACAAGCAGCGTGCGGCGCAAGATCGCGCGCAAGCCTGAGGGACAGGGAAATGGGGACAAAATTCACCCCTGCGCGGCATCGCCTCGCAGACGGGACAGGAGCAGAGTCATGACCGGGTGCAATCGCCCCGCGCCGACGCGCTCCGCAGGATTCTGCCTCCGCGCCAACACCACTCACAGAACCAGCGGACAACAGCCTCGCGCATATTCAGCGCAGACGCCGACCACCGCGTCTGCTCTCGGGACGCTTTACTAACAGGCAACAATAATCAATCGAGCAGCCTAAGAGGGTCCTTCGGGACCCTCTTTTTTTGTCCGCCGCCGGAGCCTCCAGTCGCAGCCCCGCCTCAGTGGCCGTGGCCCCAGTCGGCGGCCTGCATCTCGCGCAGACGGCTCGCGGTGCGCTCGAACTCGAACGCGCCCGGGCCCTCGATATAGAGGCTCTCGGGCTCGTCCACCGCCGAGACGATGAGCTTCACCTTGGCCTCGTAAAGCGCGTCGATCAGGGTCACGAAGCGCTTGGCCTCGTTGAAGTTGCTCCGCCCCAGCCGCGGCAGGTTCTCGAGCACAAGCAGGCGCAGCGCGTCGGCGATGGCGAGGTAATCGCCCGGCCCCAGCATCTGCCCGCAGAGATCGTAGAACGAGGCCCGCGCCACCCCGTTGTGATAGCGCGGCAGCTCGAGCTTGCGGCCCTTGATGGTCAGGACGAGCGGCTCCTCGTTGCCGTGGGTCAGCTCCTGCCAGACCCGGTCGATCTCGGCCCGCGCATCGCGGTCGATGGGGGTGAAATAGACCTTCGCCCCCTTCAGGCGGTCCTGCCGGTGATCGCGCTCGGAGGCCAGCTCACGCACCACCAGCCGCTCCTTGATCAGGTCGATGAAGGGCAGGAAGAGCTGCCGGTTGAGCCCGTCCTTGTAGAGATCGTCGGGCACTCGGTTCGAGGTGGTGACCACCACCGTGCCGGCCTTGAACAGCTCTTCGAAGAGCCGCCCCACCAGCATCGCGTCGGCGATATCGGTGATCTGCATCTCGTCGAAGGCCAGCACCTTGATCGCGTCCGAGACGCCCTTTGCCATCGGCTTGACCGGATCGTCGACACCCTCGCCGCGCAGGCGGTGCAGCTCGGCCTGCATCTCCTGCATGAAGGCATGGAAATGCACCCGGCGCACCGGCACGTCGAGGCCCTCGACGAAGAGGTCCATCAGCATCGACTTGCCGCGCCCGACGCCGCCCCAGAGATAGAGCCCCTTCGGCGGCTCGGGCGCCTTGGCCTTGCGGAACAGGCCGCGCCTTTGCGGCTCCGGCGCCTCGGCCAGCTCGCGGCGGATGCGTTCGAACTCGGGAAGTGCCTCTTCCTGCGCGGGGTCGCGCAGGATGTGCCCTTCGGCAACGCGTTCGTCATACAGGTCGGTCAGCGTGGTCATGTCCCGCGCATAGCCCGCCCGGCGGGAAAAGTGTAGATGCGTCAAGCACCCCGAAACATGATTGTATCGGTAACATTTCTTCGATTGACCCTCCCGGGGCCCCGGCTCAGGTTGACGCCGCATTGCCGCATAGGAATTTCGTCATGCAAAAGCAGCCCAGCATCTTCACCCCGGTCCTGATCGTCGGGTGCATGATCATCCTCGTCTCCTTCGCGGTGCGGGCGAGCTTCGGCGTGTTCCAGATCCCGATCGCCGAGGAGTTCAACTGGCCGCGCGCCGAGTTCAGCCTCGCCATCGCGCTACAGAACCTGTTCTGGGGCATCGGCCAGCCGCTCTTCGGCGCCGTGGCCGAGCGCATTGGCGACCGCAAGGCGATCATCATCGGCGCACTGTTCTATGCGGTGGGCCTCGTGCTCTCGGCCGGCGCCAACACGCCGCTCGGCATGCAGAGTGCCGAGGTTCTGGTGGGCTTCGGCATCGCCGGCACCGGCTTCGGGGTGATCCTCGCCGTGGTGGGGCGGGCGTCGTCCGACGAGAACCGCTCGATGTCGCTGGCGATCACCACCGCCGCGGGCAGCGCCGGTCAGGTGATCGGCGCGCCGCTGGCCGAGGCGCTGCTCGGGCTCTACACGTGGCAGACCGTGTTCATGATATTCGCCGGCGTCATCCTCGCCATGCTGCTGACCCTGCCGATGATGCGCGCGCCCGCCGCCAGCAAGGCCGAGATCGAGGAGAGCATGGGCACGATCCTCAAGCGCGCGGCGCGGGATCCCTCGTTTGCGATGATCTTTATCGGCTTCTTCTCCTGCGGCTACCAGCTGGCCTTCATCACCGCGCATTTCCCGGCCTTCGTCGAGGAGATGTGCGGCCCGATCCAACCCGGAGGCGTGCTGCATTCGGTCGGCATCACAACCACCTCGGCGCTCGGTGCCTGGGCCATCGCGGTGATCGGCATCGCCAATATCGCCGGCACGCTGGCCGCCGGCTGGGCCGGCAAGCGCTTCCCCAAGAAATACCTGCTGGCGCTGATCTATACCGGTCGCACCATCGCCGCGGCGCTGTTCATCTTGATGCCGATCACGCCCGCCACGGTGATCGTGTTCTCGGCCGTCATGGGGTCGCTCTGGCTCGCCACCGTGCCGCTGACCTCCGGCCTCGTCGCGCATCTCTACGGGCTGCGCTACATGGGCACGCTCTACGGCATCGTGTTCTTCTCGCACCAGCTCGGCGGCTTCCTCGGCGTCTGGCTCGGCGGGCGGATGTATGACGCTTACGGCGATTACACGCTGGTCTGGTGGATCGGCGTCGGTGTCGGCGCGCTCTCGGCGATCATCCACCTGCCGGTGAAGGAAACCCGCGCGCCGGTGCCGGTGGCAGGGTAAGCCCCGCGCCGCACGAACGATGCGCAAATCGCCCGGGCGCTCTGCGCCCGAGCGCCGGCCTCACTCCGCCAGCCAGCGCGCGTGCACGTAACGGCTGGTCATCAGGTCGAGATGCGCGCCGCCGCCGTTCTTGAACAGCGTGATCTCCGCGTCGCTCTCGCGCCGCATCGCGTCTATGCCGTAGTAATCCGCCAGCACCTGCTCGCGGGTGATGGCCCCGGTCTCGAGCGGGATCTTCAGCTCGCCGATATGGCTCAAGGTGGTGTCGTAGCTGTCGACGAAGACCCGCGCGCGCTGCAGCGCCACGTCATCGGCCTCGCGCATGTCGGGGCGATAGGCGCCGATCAGGTCGAGATGCTGGCCGGGCTGAAGCCAGTCCCCACGGATCACCGGCTCCGTCGACATGGTGGCGCAGGTGACGATATCGGCCTCCGCCACCGCCGCCTCGAGATCCTCCGCCACGCCGATGCCCAGCTCCTCGGCCATCGCCTCAGCCTTGGCGAGCGTGCGGTTCCAGACCTTGACGCGTGCCCCCGGAAAGCCCGCGCTATAGGCCTCGAAGAGCGAATGCCCGACATGGCCGGCGCCGACGATCAGGACCTCCGTCGAGTCCGGTCGCGCCAGACGCAGCGCGCCGAGCAGACTGTCCCCGGCGGTCTTCCACTTGGTGATCAGGTGGAAATCCACCACCGCCTCGAGCAGCCCGGTCTCGTCGCCGTAGAGCGACACGCCGCCATTCACCATGCCGACCCCCTTCTCGGGATTGCCCGGGAAGATCGTCGCCGATTTCACCGCCAGACCCAGCCCGTCGATCCAGGCCGCGCGATTCAGCAGCGTGTCCTTGCCGCGATAGAGGAAACTGTCGGCGATCTCGGCCTTGGGGCACTGATGGCCCTGCTTGAACGCCTCCGTGAGACCCAGCCAGTCGAGCTTCGCCTCGGCCTCGTAGGGGATGAATGCGGGCGCGGTCATGTGTCGTCTCCTTCCGTCAGGAGCCCGTGCGCGCGCAGGCACGCGGCCCAGCCCTCCGGCCCCTCGAACAGGTGCGTCTGCCAGCCGCGCGCGGCGGCGGCGGCGATGTTGTCTTCGCGGTCATCGGTGAACAGCAGGCGCTCCGGGGCCAGCCCGCAATCCGCCTCGACCATCTCGTAGATCCGCGGGTCGGGCTTGGTCACGCCCATGAGGCCCGAGACATAGCGCCGGTCGAACGCCTTCAGCACCGGGTAGGCCGCCTCTGCCAGCGCCATCGTCGCCTCGCCGATATTGCTCAGCGCGAAGACCGGCACCCCGGCGCGGCGCAGCGCCAGCAGGGTCTGTCCGGTTTCGGGAATCTCGGGCGACGCGAGCGCGCTCCAGTTGTCGTGCCAGTGCCGGATCTCCTCGGCCCAGCGCGGGTGTGCCTCGGCGGTCTCGTAGACCACGGCGCGAAACGCCTCCCCCGCATCGATGCGCTCGTTCATGCCGTGCAGGTCGACCTCGGCAAACATCTCGCGCCGCGCTGCCTCGCCGATCAGCGCGTCGTAATAGAGCTCGGGCTGCCAGCGCAGCAGCACGTTGCCGATGTCGAAGATCACCGCGTCGATTGCCATGCGCTTAGCCTTTCGCCTGTCGGATCTCGCGCTCGAGCGCGTTGAGGAAGCGTGAGCGGTCGGCCTTGGTGAAAGCCCTGCCGCCGCCGCCCTGGTTCAGCGGGTTGGCGGCGCGCAGGTCGGCCATCAAGTCGCGCATCGCCAGCTGCTGGCCGATATTGGCCTCTGTGAAGCGTTCGCCATTGTGGCGCAGCACCGCCGCCCCGGCGGCGATGCATTTCGAGGCCAGCGGGATATCCCCGGTGACCACGACGTCACCCGGCCCGCAGCGCGCGGCAATCCACATGTCGGCGACGTCGGGTCCCTCTGGCACGATCACCGTCTCGACCAGCGGGTTCTGCGAGGGCCGGAGCCCGCCATTCGAGACCACGAACATGCGCAGCTTGTGCCGCGTGGCGACCCGCTCGGCCTCGGCCTTCACCGGGCAGGCGTCGGCGTCGATGTAGAGCGCGCTCACGGGTTCACCAGCGCGATCACCGTGCTCACGGTGAGGATGCTGAAGGCGGTCGAGATCAGGATCGCCGCCGAGACCCGCTGCGGCGCGATGCCATAATGCTGCGCCAGCATGAAGACATTGCCCGCCACCGGCAGTGACGCCGTGGCCACCGCCACCGCCGCCTGGAAGGGCGGCACCGGGAACAGCAGGTAGACCCCGCCGGCCACGAAGAGCGGGTGCAGCACCAGCTTGGCGAAGCTCAGCCAGCCCGAGACCGCAAGCCGCTCGGCGGATTTCGACGCCAGCGAGGCACCGATGGCGAAGAGCGCGCAGGGCGTCGCGGCATTGCCGAGCAGGGTGACGAACTCGTCAACCACGGTGGGCAGGGAATAGCCAGAGGACGACACGGCGAGCCCGGCCACGATCGACACGATCATCGGGTTCTTCACCAGCCCCATGCCGATATTGGCGAAGATCCCGAGCGACATCCGCCCCTCGCGCGCCACGGTGACGAGGATCACCAGCAGCGCGGCGAAGACGATGAGGTCGATGCTGAGCATCAGGATGATCGGCGCGACGGCAGCCTCGCCCAGCAGCAGCGCCAGCATGGGCAGGCCGAGAAAGCCGGTATTGCCGATGCTCGCGGTCTGCGCCTCGATGGCGGCGGTCTGCAGGTCCTGCTTGCGGGCGAAGGCCACGGCGGTGGCCACGAGATAGACCCCCATGGTCCCTGCGAGATAAGCCGCCGCCAGCCGCGCATCGAAGATCGCCGAGATCGACAGCGAGGCCGAGAACCGGAACAGCATCGCCGAGAGGGCGAAGTAGAACACGAACTTGGTGAGCGCCGCGGTCGCGGCCTCGGGGAAGAAACGGATCCGTCCGGCGCCGTAGCCGAGCCCGATCAGGGCGAAGAACGGAATAGTCTTGAGAAAGATGGCGAGCATGTCACCCCGTCATATTCGGCGGGTGTCTGCCGCCCGTTTGGCTTGGCTCAGACCTTGCCTTCGAAATCGCGGTGCACGTATTTCGCATCGCAATAGGGGCATTCGACAAAGCCCTCGTCGGGCGGGATCATCAGCCAGACACGCGGGTGGCCCAGCGCCCCCTCACCGCCGTCACAGGCGATGCGGTGGCTGTCGACGATCTTGATTTCCGGGGCTTCGGTCGCCATCGCTGCGGTTTCCTTTTCGTCACACCTGCACTACCTGCGTTATGAGCGAAGACCAGAACAGGAGCAAGGCTCGGCATGAGTGGAGACGCGATCCGCATCGAGGCGCTGCGCAAGACCTATGCAGGCGGCAAGGAAGCCCTCAAGGGCGTCGATCTCAACGTGCCCACGGGCTCGATCTTCGGACTGCTCGGCCCCAACGGGGCGGGCAAGTCGACGCTGATCAACATCCTCGCAGGGCTGGTTCTGAAGAGCTCGGGAAAGGTGTCGATCTGGGGCTGGGACCAGGATCGCAACCCGCGCCAGAGCCGCGCCTCGATCGGCGTGATGCCGCAGGAGCTCAACCTCGACCCGTTCTTCACCCCGCGCGACGCGCTCGAGGTGCAGGCCGGGCTCTACGGCGTCGCCAAGCGCGACCGCCGCAGCGACGAGATCCTCGAGATGGTGGGGCTGTCGGACAAGGCCGAGGCCTATGCCCGCACGCTCTCCGGCGGTATGCGCCGCCGCCTGCTGCTGGGCAAGGCGCTGGTACACCACCCGCGCATCCTGGTGCTCGACGAGCCCACGGCCGGCGTCGACATCGAGCTGCGCCAGATGCTGTGGCAGAACGTGCGCCGGCTGAACCGCGAGCGCGGCATGACGATCATCCTCACCACTCACTATCTCGAGGAGGCAGAGGAGATGTGCGACGAGATCGCCATCATCAACCAGGGCGCGGTGGTGGCGCGCGACAGCACCGCCAACCTGCTCGGCCAGATCGACGCCAAGACCATGGTGATCCAGCCCGACACCCTGCCCGACACCCTCCCCGAGGCCCCCGGCATCACCGCCGAAGCTCGCGACGGCGGGTTGATCGCGCTGAGCTACCGCGCCACCGAGACCGCCGCCGAGGACGTGCTGGAACTGGTGCGCAATGCCGGCATCCGGATCCGCGACGTGCGCACCGAGCAGGCCGATCTGGAGGATGTTTTCCTCGAGCTCACCCGCTCGCGCCCCGCCGCCTGAGCCTCAACGCCTGTCATCCCGACCGCCGCAAGAGACAAGGGCGCAGCGCCCCTGTCTTCTCTTCGTCAAAAATACTCCCGCCGGAGGCAGGCCGGCCCGCGCGGCCAGGTGCGGCTCTCATATGACGCGTTCGCGCTGGCGCCACCGTCGGCGGTTGGGGGCGCTGCCCCCGCCCCGGCAGAGCCGGGACTCCCCCGAGGTATTTCGCAACCAGAGAAGACCGGGGCGTGGCGCAAGTCGGGCGGGTCAGCCGCCGAAATTGGCCATGGCGTCGAAATCCATCGCCTCGAGCAGCCTCTTGCGGGTCTCGGCATCCGGGCCGTCGACCTGCAGCAGGATGCGGTTGGCGATCAGGCCCATGGTCTGATCGTCCTGAACGGCGAATTTCTGGCGCCCGATGCGCTCGGTCTTCAGCCCCATGGCGCCGGCATTCATGATCATCGCCGACATGCTCGCGACCATCGGATTGTCGGCGAACATCTGCACCGTGTAGTAGTCCCCCTCCGGCGTGCCATAGCTGGCCTCGGCCGCCACGCCGCCCCCCATCATCGCCATGCCGGCATTGGCCTCGGTGTCGATCTCGCGGGTCCAGCCCTCCGGGGCCTCGGGCAGGAAGGCGCTGAGCGCGTCGGTCTTCAGCTCGTTGAGCTTCGAGCGGGCGTAGTCGAGCTCTTCCAGAGCGTATTGCACATCGCCCTGCTCGTAGGCCTCGATGGCCGATTGCAGCGTGTCGGTGATCTCGTCGGCAGCGGCCGGGGCGGCGAGCAGCGCGAGGCTCGCGGGAAGCGCGAAAAGAAAGGTGCGGATCATGATGTCTTTGCCTGAAATGAAAATTCTAACAGCGCAAAGATGCCCCGCCGGATGCCGATCTGGCAAGCTGCGGATTTTCCCACCGGAGCCTTGCCGGCGCGTAGCGGTTGATTTTCGCGCCACCGGCGGGTCTGGTGAGGCGGGGCGCAGGACGCCCGTCGGAGGATCATGCGATGCTGGCACTGCTGCGACTGTTGGGGATCGGCTTCGTCGTGCTGACGCTGGTCTATGCCGCGCTGTCGCTGTGGTCGCGCCGGGTGCGGCGGCGCAAGCTCGAGGCAGAATGGGACGAGGCGCAGGGCCCGGGCGGGCGCGCGGCCTTCGTCGAGGCCGGGCTCGAGGCCTACGACCATTCGCTGCGACGCAAGCTGATCCTGGGGGTGTATGTCGTGCCGCTTTGCCTTATTGGGCTGATCGTCTATCTGACCAATTTCCACTAGGAGGTCGTCATGCGCTACGTGAAATGGTCCATTATCGTGCTGTTCTGGGCGCTGGTCGCCGCCTTCCTGCATTACACCCTGCCGCAGCACGACATCGCGCGGATCACCGACACCTACGAGAAGCGCATCGACCCGGGCGAGAACAGCCTGTTCTGGTCGAACGCCGCCACCGGCGAGAGCCTCAACGTCACCGGGCGCGACGTGTTCTTCATCCAGACGCGGCTCAACAGCGACAAGGTGATGGTCTACCGCAACGAGGATACCGGCTGGGGCTGGCCGCCCTATTTCAAGTTCGACACCGCCAACCTGCAGGCCGAGGCCGCCGATCTGCGCTCCACTGCCGCCGCGCCGCAATGGGTGGTGATCCGGCATTACGGCTGGCGCAACGAGTTCCTCTCGGTCTACCCCAACATCGTGAGCCTGCGCCCGGTCGACAGCCCGGATGTGCGCATCATCCCCTGGCTCAACATCATCCTGCTGACCCTGCTCGTCGCGGTGGTCTGGGCGCTCTACGTGCGCTGGCGGCGCTTCCGCCAAGCGCGCATCGACCCGGTGCTCGACGATATGGGCGACAATCTCGACGAGGCCGGTGGCCGCCTCAAGGGCTTCTTCCGCCGCAAGGGCTGAGCCTCAGCGCTTGCCGTAATAAAGGCCGACCACGTGCTCGGCCTCCGCGAAAAACAACCAGCGCGCAGTGAGCACGCCGGCGGCGTGCGAGAGCAGCGCCAGAAAACCGAAAAAATGCGGCAGCGGCAGTTGCAGCAGGAGCAACGGCAGCAGCGTCATCAGCACCAGCGCGATGGCGCGCAGCTTCAGCGCGTGGCGGCGGGCGACGACGTAGACCATCTCGTCGAGCAGGTAGTTGCTGCCCGTGTGCGGCGGGAACAGCGCGCGCGGCGTGCCGCGCTCGCCGAGGCCGGTGGCGCTGGCCAGCGTGGTGCCGGAGCGCGCGAAGCGGCGGTCGCCGTCGTACCAGACCCAGAATTGCAGCGCCGCGCTCAGCAAGAGCAGCACGCTGGCGATCAGCACCCGCCCCGAGAGCAGCGCGCCTCCGCTCAGCGAGAGCGCAAGGAACAGCGCCGGGGTCGACCAATGATGCCAGCGCGGCACGGTGCGGAGCTGGGCGTAGATCATCGCCGTCGCGCCGACCGTGGCGAGCGACAGCGCCGCGCCCAGCCAGCCCAGCGGCTGCAGCGCCAGCCCGAAGAGCAGGCCCAGCGCGTAGAGCCCCGAGACCCCGAGCGCCAGCACAGCGAGCCAGGCCTCGCGCGAGAGCCAGCTCGTGCGCCACTGGCGGAACGCCTTCAGCGCCCTGTCGCGGCGGCCGAGGTGGAAGCTCGAGGCGGCGAGGCCCGCAAGCGCCAGCGCATAGGCGATGGCGTAGAAGGCGAAGGCCACCCAGCCGGTGGGCGGCGTCGGATCGACACCCAGCCAGACCAACAGTCCGAAGCCGAGCCCCGAGAGCGTGGTGAACAGTATGATCGACGGTGCCGGGTGCATCAGAGCCTCCCGAGCGTCCGGTCGAGCCAGCCGAGAAAGCCCTGCGGCTCCTCCGCCACCGGCGCGAGGAACGGCGCCAGCACGTCGGTCTCCTCGCCCCAGCCATCCCGTGCCCGCGGCGGCAGGTACTTGTTGACCGGCCTGGTGCCCTGCTCGGGCATCAGGTCGATACCGCCGCGCGCTGCGACAAGCTGGGAGACTTCGCTCTCCGGGTCCGAGAGATCGCCGAAATGGCGCGCCTCGGCCGGACAGGTGCGCACGCAGGCGGGCACACGGTCTTCCTCCGGCAGGGCCTCGTTGTAGATGCGATCGACGCAGAGGGTGCATTTCTTCATCACTCCGGCGGCGAGATCGAGCTCGCGCGCGCCGTAGGGGCAGGCCCAGGCGCAGAGGCCGCAGCCGATGCAGGCGTCTTCCTCGACCAGCACGATGCCATCCTCGACCCGCTTGTAGCTGGCCCCGGTCGGGCAGACGGTGACGCAGGGCGCGTCCTCGCAATGCAGGCAGGATTTGGGGAAATGCACGTGCTGGGCCGGGCCGCGCTCGGGCACGACCTCGTAGCTGTGCACGCGATTGAGGAAGGTGCCCTGAGGCGCACCGCCCTGCGGGTCCTGATCGGAGAGTGGAGCGCCGTAGCCCTGATCGTTCCAGCCCTTGCAGGCGACGACGCAGGCGTGACAGCCGACGCAGGTGTCGAGGTCGATCACCAGCCCGAGCCGGCGCTCGGTGCGGTCGGGCAGCGCGGTCATGCGATGGCCCCCGCGCGGGAGGTCAGCTCACCCAGGACGGCGTGTCGATGGCGTAGACATGGGTCATGCCGCCGCCGACCTGGGCGCAATAGACCAGCGGCATGCCGGCACCCCGCGCCGTCATCGCGCCGAGGCGCCAGGCTTCGTCCTGATTGGCCAGGAGCGACGGCTCGGTCAGCAGATCCCAGCCCTTGCGGTCTCCGGTCAGGCGCATCCGGCGCGCCACCGAGACCAGCTCCGCCGGGGTGTTCCACTCGGGCGGGAAGGCCCAGCTCCAGAGCCAGCTGTGGCTCTCGGCCCGCCACGAGGCGAGCAGGGCGTAGCGCGCATACCAGCTTCGGCCGGAGGCGGTGGTGAGCTTGAAGAGCTGGCGGTCGGGAAACACCTGCCAGCTGCCGCCGGGAGCGGACAGGCCGGTATGCTCGAAGAGGTCGGGAAGACGATCGCGGCAGAAATCCTCGGCGCGCTGGAGCCGGGCCGCAAGCGCCGGGGCCGGCGCAAGCTCGCGCAGTTGCTGGCGGATCGGGCAATAGGACCAGATCCCCTCGCCACTGTAGGCATTGCCCCCCGGTTTGGAGCTGTGCCTGTCCTGTTCGTTCATCTGTCCTGCCCCACCGTCTTTGCACGGAGAAGTTGCACGATAATTGCGGCGGAAGTTTGACCTTGTTTCCGAAACAATGTGTGAAAAGGCGGGCAGAATTGGCAATTCGCATCAACAATCTCCTGTCCCACGCCCGATCGGAGAGCGCAGCGCGCCAAACACCGGCTGGCTTTCCTCCGGCGCGGCGGATTTCTCGAGCTTCACCCGCAGGTCGAACCACGCTGCCTGCCCGGTCACCGGATCGGAATTGGCCCAGCGCAGCCCGTCGCCGCGCTCGGGCAGCAACTCGTGAATCAGGTGATTGAGAAGGAAGCCCCTGGTGGACTCCGGCGCGTCTGGATCGAGCGCCCAGGCGCCCTTGCGCTTGCCGATGGCGTTCCAGGTCCAGACCGTGTTGGGGTTCAGCGCCGCCATATGCGCGGCGGGCACGGTGATGCCGCCGTGGCTCGAGGTGACACGCACCCAGTCGCCCTCCTTCAGCCCCAGCTTCTGCCACCAGTAGGTCGGCAGGTAGAGCGGGTTCTGGCCGTGGATCTGGCGCAGCCATGCATTCTGGCTACCCCAGGAATGATACATCGCCATCGGGCGCTGGGTGAGCGCGTGAACGGGGAGTTCCGCCGGGTCCTCGACCGCGTCGGAGAGCGGCGCGTACCAGATCGGCAGCGGGTCGAGCGTGGCACGGATCCGCCCGCGCAGATGCTCCGGCGGCTGCACCGGACCCTGCCCCTCGGCGGCCAGCTGGAAGCGCCGCAGCGGCTCGCACCAGAGCTGGATCAGGTAGGGCTGCGGCTTGTCGGCGAGGCCGAAGCCCACCGCCCAGTCCTGGTAGGCCCGGTTCCACGGCTTGTAATAGGCGGCCTCCGGCGGGATATGCGCGGTGAAGAAGCCGCCATTGCCGATGTAGCTGTCGATCTGCGCCGCGTTCGGCTCGCCGCGCCCGTGGGTCAGACCGTGAGGCCCCATGCGCCAACCCGCAAGCGGCCCGATGCCGGGCTTGCGCTCGTGGTTGGTGATGTAGTCGGCGTAGTCGGCATATCGGGCCGATCCATCCGCCTCGGTCATCCCCGGCAGGCCGAGACGCGCACCGAGGTCGAGCAGCACCGACTGGAACGGCCGCACGTCACGGTCTGGAGCGATCACCGGCCAGCGGATGGCGTCCGCCGCCGCGTCGGGCTCGGAGATCGGCCGGTCGAGCAGCGAGATACAATCGTGACGCTCGAGGTAGGTAGTGTCGGGCAGGATCAGGTCGGCATAGGCGACCATCTCCGAGCTGTAGGCGTCGGAATAGATGATGCGCGGGATGATGTACTCGCCATCCGAGTCCTGCGCCGTCAGCATCTCCATGGTGCCGCGCGTGTTCATCGACGAGTTCCACGCCATGTTGGCCATGTAGAGAAACAGCGTGTCGATGCGGTAGGGATCGCCCGCCGCAGCGTTGGAGATCACCATGTGCATGAGCCCGTGCGGCGAGAGCGGGTTCTCCCAGGTGAAGGCCTTGTCGATGCGCGCCGCGCTGCCGTCCTCGTGCAGCGCGAGATCCTCCGGCCCCTGCGGGTAGCCGAGGGCCGGCCCGTCGAGAGGCGCGCCGGGGGTGGCTTGGAAATGCGGGCGCGGGTGGGACTCGGCGGGCTTGGGATAGGGCGGCTTGAAGCGGAAGCTGCCCGGGGTCTCGACCGCGCCGAGCAGGCTCTGCAGCAGGTGCAGCGCGCGGCAGGTCTGGAAGCCGTTGGCATGGGCCGAGATGCCGCGCATGGCGTGAACCGCCACCGGCCGGCCCGGCATGGTGCGGTGCGCCTTGCCGCGGAAATCCGTCCACGGCCTCTCCAGCACCACCGGCGCGTCGAAGGCGGCGCGCGCCAGTTCCGCAGCGACCCGGCGGATCTGATCCGCCGAGATGCCGCAGCGCTCCGCCACCTTCTCCGGCGCGTAGGCGGGATCGAGGTAGCGCTCGGCCAGTTCGAACATCACCGCGCGGTGGGTGACCCCGGCGCGGCGCAACCGCCCGCGCAGGTCGGGCTCCACCCCTTCGCCATCCCAGGGCGCCGGCTTGCCGCTGCGCCGGTCGATGACAAGCGGACGCCCTTCGGCGTCGCGCAGGAAGAGACCATGCGTCTCGGATCTCGGATCGCAATCAAGCAGCACCGGCGCGTTGGTGAAACGAGCGAGGAAGTCGAGGTCGATCTTGCCGGCGCGCAGCAGCTCGTGCACCAGAGACAGGATGAACAACCCGTCGGTGCCCGGGGTGATCCCCACCCAGTCATCGGCGATGGCGTTGTAGCCCGAGCGGATCGGGTTCACTCCGACGATCCTCGCCCCCCGCGCCTTGAGCCGTGCGAGGCCGAGCTTGATCGGGTTGCTGTCGTGATCCTCCGCCACCCCGAAGAGCAGCAGCAGCTTTGCCTGCTCCCAGTCGGGCGTGCCGAACTCCCAGAACGACCCGCCGAGCGTGTAGATCCCCGCCGCCGCCATGTTGACCGAGCAGAACCCGCCATGGGCGGCGTAGTTGGGCGTGCCGAACTGCTGCGCCCACCAGCCGGTGAAGCTCTGCGACTGGTCGCGGCCGGTGAAGAAGGCGAGCTTCTCCGGCGCCGTCTCGCGCAGCGGCTTCAGCCACGACACCGCCGTCTCGAGCGCCTCCTCCCAGCTGATCTCCTCGAATTCGCCCGAGCCGCGCGGCCCGACCCGGCGCAGCGGCGCGCGCAGGCGTGCGGGCGACATCACCTGCTTGATCCCAGCCGCCCCCTTGGCACAGAGCACGCCGCGATTGATCGGGTGCGCGCGATTGCCCTCGATATAGGTGACGCGGCCATCCTTCAGGTGCACGTTGATGCCGCAGCGGCAGGCACACATGTAGCAGGTGGTCTGGCGCAGCTCGTCCGAGATCCGCGGGCTCAGGTCGATGGTGGGCTGATCGCTCATGCGCTGGCTGCTCCCCTCCCGGGAAAGCTAGGACAGGAAAGTCAGCCTGACCAGTGGCTTTGCCAGCATCCGGCAGCCCGGACGCTTCCCCTCAGCCCCGCATCGCCGCAACGCAGTCCCGCAGCTGCCCGGCAACGGTCTGCCCCCAGGCATCCCAGTTCAGGAAGCGGTCAAATTCGGCCCGCGCCGATTGCTCGAGCGCGGCGTAGTCCGCCGGTGCATCGAGATAGCGCTCGATCACCTCGGCGAAGGCCTGCGGCCCGCTCTCGGGCGGCAGCGCATGGCCGTTGACGCCGTCCCGCACCGGCACCCCGCCGACCCTGAGGCAGAGCGACGGCAGCCCGTAGGCCGAGGCCTCGCAGAAGGCGAAACCAAAGCTTTCATAGGAGGGCTGGACGAGGAAATGCGCGTCGCTCAGGGTGCGCTCGAACAGCGCCATCTGCTCGGGCACGCTCTTGTCGAGCTGCTTGTGCACCGTGACCCATTCGTTGCGATGGAATTTCGGCGGCACGCAGCCGATCACCGTCAGCCGCGCGTCGACGCCGCGCGCGCGCAGAAGCTTCATCGTGTCGAAGGCGATGGGGCCGCCCTTGTGGAACCAGTCGCGCCCGACCAGCACCAGCCGCAGCGACCGACCGCGCCCGAAGGGCGTCAGGGAGAACGGCGGCACCGTCTCGATCCCGCCCCCCCAGGGCACCAGCCGCGATCTCTCCGGGGCGAGCCCGTAGCGCGCATCGGCGGCGGTCTTCAGCCACTGCGACGGCCAGAACAGCAGGTCGGTGCGCCGGAAAACCTCGGCCTCGCAGCGCTCCACCCAGGCATCCAGCGCCCGCCCGCCGGGATATTTCGAGCGATACTGCGCGCCGATCTCGGAGGTCCTGTAGGTGGTCTGCGTCGCGTCGGAGGAAAACGCCGTGACCAACGGATAGGGCGGCGTCAGCCGGTGCAGGGAGTGAAAGGAATAGGCCCCGAAGAGCACGTCATAGCGCTGCTTCGCCAGCTCCGCCCGCAGCTTGCGCGCAATGACCGGGGCGAGCGCGAGATGGGCGCGCCAGCGCAGCCGCATCTGCGCCGAGAGCGGCAACCGGGCGATGCCGCGCCGCACCGGCTCTGCCAGCCCCCAGCCGTTCGGCAGGATCGTCACCTCGCCCGCGTGGCGCTGCAGCGCGCGATACATCCGCGCGTTGCCACCCGAATACATCGCGCCGTCGAGCGGGGAGAAATCGCACAGATAGGCGATCTTCAGACGCTGCTCACTCACACTCTGCCTCCCGGCCTTCGTCAAACCACTGCCAGCGGATGCCCGCCCAATCTGGCCAGAACGTGTCGCGCCATGGGCGTTTCCCGAGCATTGCACCGGTTGTGCCAAATCTGCCAGCCCGCCCCGGCCTCGCAAGTGCCGAGGGCGACAAGCGCCGGGCGCGCTGCTATGGTCGGCCACGCAATCCGGGGCATGTGGGGGTCACGGAGCGCCGCGTAACGATCTGCGAAGCCTGAGTATGCCGAACCCTCTCGCCTTCCTCATGCTGGCCGTCTGGCCGCTGGTGACGATTGCCCTGTTCCGACGCCTGCCGGTGGATCGGGCGCTGATCCTGTCGATGATGCTTGGCTACCTGTTCCTGCCCGAGCCGCCCGCCGCCTTCGACCTGCCGCTGATGCCGCCGATCTCGAAGCACAACATCCCGGCGCTCGCCGCCTTCGCCGTCTGCCTCTGGCGCTTCGGCCCGGAGGGGCTGTTTCTGCCGCGCTCCCGTCTGGCGCGGCTGCTGCTCGGGATCTTCATCTTCGTGCCGGTCCTCACCACCCTGACCAATACCGATCCGGTGTTCTTCGGCCGGGTCGGTCTGCCGGGGCTCGGGATCAAGGACGCGATCGCGCTGATGCTGCAGCAATTCATGCTGGTGATCCCGTTCCTGCTGGCGCGTCAGTATCTCTCCGACGGCGGCTCGCAGCGCTTCTTCCTCGTGGCGCTGATGGTCTGCGGGCTGGTCTACTCGCTGCCGATGCTGGTCGAGCTGCGCCTGTCGCCGCAGCTCAACAACTGGGTCTACGGCTATTTCCAGCATTCCTTCGCGCAGTCGATCCGCGGCGACGGCTATCGCCCGGTGGTGTTTCTCTATCACGGGCTCTGGGTGTCGTTCTTCATCATGACCTCGGCGGTGGCCGCCTTTGCCCTCTGGCGGCAGGATGAGCGGCTCGGCACCTCCCGCACCCTGCTCCTCGCGCTCTACCTGCTGCTGCTGCTGGTCGCCTCGAAATCGCTCGGCGCGCTTGTCCTCGCCGTCATCGCCCTGCCCTGCGTGCTGTTTCTGAGCCGCATGATGCAGATCCGCGTGGCGCTGCTGATCGGGGTTCTGGCGATCGCCTACCCGATCATGAAAGGCACCGATGTCATCCCCGAGGACCGCATCCTCGCCGCCGCCGCCAGCATCGACGAGGAGCGCGCCCGCTCGCTCGACTTCCGCTTCAGCCAGGAGCGCATCCTGCTCGACAGGGCTTACGAGAAGCCTGTCTTCGGCTGGGGCAGCTGGGGCCGCAACCACATCCTCGACCCGGTCTCGGGCTTCATCCTCACCGTGACCGACGGCCGCTGGGTCATCGTCATCGGGGTCTATGGCTGGATCGGCTTCCTCGCCGAGTTCGGCCTGCTGGTGCTGCCGATCTTCCTGCTCTGGCGGGAGAGCCGCAAGGCCGACCCGGACCGCATCTCGCCCTTCATCGGGCCGCTTTCGCTGATCCTCGCGGTCAATGTCGCCGACATGATCCCCAATGCGACGCTGACCCCGCTGACATGGCTCATCGCCGGGGCGCTGACCGGCTATGCCGAGCGGCTGAAGGGCGCGCGGCGCGTCGCGCGGGCCGGGCCCAAGGATGGGGTCGCATGGCAATCGATCATGTGAGGCCCGCGCATGGCTGAGCCCTCCCGACCCCGCGTCCTGGCGATCGCCGAGGCGGCCAACCCGGAATGGGTCAGCGTGCCGCTGGTCGGCTGGTCGCTGGCATCGGCGCTTCGCGCGGTGGCCGACGTCCACATCGTTACCCAGATCCGCAACCGCGACGCCTTCCTGCGCGCGGGGCTGATCGAGGGCGCGGATTTCACCGCCATCGATTCCGAGGCCCTGGCCCGCCCGATGTGGCGGCTGGCGGAACGGCTCCGCATGGGCGAGGGCAAGGGCTGGACCGTCGTGCAGGCGATCAACGCCGTGAGCTACCCGCATTTCGAGCGCCTGGTCTGGCAGCGTTTCGGCGGCGAGATCCGGGCCGGCGCGTGGGACATCGTGCACCGCATCACCCCGCTTTCGCCGACGATCCCCTCCTCTCTCGCCCGCCGTTGCGCCCGCGCCGGAGCCCCCTTCGTGCTCGGCCCGCTGAACGGCGGAGTCCCCTGGCCCAAGGGGTTCGAGGCCGAGCGCCGGGCCGAGAAGGAATGGCTGAGCCACCTGCGCGCAGCCTATAAGCTGCTGCCGGGGCGCGGCGCGACGCTCGAGCACGCCGCTGCCATCCTCGTGGGCTCGCGCCACACCGAGAGCGAGATCCCGGCGGCTTACCGCGGCAAGACGGTCTACCTCCCCGAAAACGGCATCGACCCGGCGCGGTTCAACCGCACCGCCGCACCGGAGCCGAGCCAGCTGCGCGCCTGTTTCGTCGGCCGGCTGGTGCCCTACAAGGGGCCCGACATGCTGCTCGAGGCCGCAGCGCCGCTGCTGCGCACGGGCCGGATGCGGCTCGAGATCATCGGCGACGGGCCGATGCGCGCCGCTCTCGAGGCGCAGGCCGCGGCGCTTGGCGCCGGCGCGGCGACCACCTTCCACGGCTGGAAGGCGCATGAAGAGGTGCAGGACATCATGGCGGGCTGCCACCTGCTCTCCTTCCCCTCGATCCGCGAGTTCGGCGGCGGCGTCGTGCTCGAGGCGATGGCGCTGGGCGTGGTGCCGATGATCGTCGATTATGCCGGCCCCGGCGAGCTGGTCGTGCCGGGCACCGGGATCAAGCTGCCCTGCAGCCGCCGCGACGAGATCGTCGCCGGGTTCGCCGCCGAACTGGCGCGGCTGGCCGAGGATCCGTCCGGGCTTGCTGCAATGGCCGCCGCGGCGCAGGCGCGCGTCGCCGATCGTTTCACCTGGGCGCGCAAGGCCGAGCAGGTGGCGCAGGTTTATGCCTGGCTCCGGGCCGGACGCCCCGCCCCGGCGCCGGAGCTGGTCTGAACCGCGCGCGTTGACCAAGGCGCAACCTTTGCGCCCTAGCGTCTGCGCAAGATGGCGCGAGCCTTGTTTTCGCCCCACTTGCCGAGGATAGAGGGGCTTCGAGAAGACCGAAGCGCGTTGTTGTGCCAGTGTGTTGCCGGAGAACCCGGAATTCGAGTGATGAAACAGTCCGCACCCCACCAAGGCGCACCGGCGCACGGCGCGCACGGCTCCGGCGCCCTGCCCTATCGCAGCGATATCGACGGGCTGCGCGCGATCGCCGTGTTGGCGGTGGTGCTCTACCATTTCGGCGTTCCGGGGCTCGAGGGCGGCTTTGTCGGGGTCGATATATTCTTCGTCATCTCGGGTTTCCTGATCGGGGGCATCCTCTGGCGTGAATACGATGCCACCGGCCGGATCTGGCTCCGCCACTTCTACCTGCGCCGCTTTCGCCGCCTGGCCCCGGCCTTCTTCACCATGGCGCTGGTCACCACGGCGCTGAGCTGGGCGCTGCTGCTGCCCTTCGAGTTCCGCGAATTCGGCAAGCAGCTCATCGCGGCGACGGTCTATCTCTCGAACGTGTTGTTCTTCCGGCAGGCGGGCTATTTCGACGCCGCCTCCGAGGAGAAGGCGCTGCTGCACACCTGGTCGCTGGCGGTCGAAGAGCAGTTCTACATCTTCCTGCCGCTGTTCATCCTCCTGCTGTCGCGCAGCCGCCGTGCCCTTCTGGCGGCGCTGGCGGGCTGCTGGCTGGCCTCGCTGATCGCCTGCATCTGGCTCACCCCGCCCTATCAGACCGCCACCTTCTACCTCTTCCCGTTCCGCGCCTGGGAGCTGCTGAGCGGGGTGCTGCTGGCGATCTGGGGCTGCGAGACCGGGCGGCGCTGGCGCGGCTACACCGCCCTGAGCCTCGCCGGGCTGGGGCTGGTCGCGGGCGCGATCCTGCTGATCCCGGCGGGGCCGATGTTTCCCGGCCTGCTGGCGCTGTTCCCGGTGCTCGGTACGGTGCTGCTGCTCGCCAATGGCTGCGGACAGAACCCGGTCAACCGGATGCTCTCGGCCCGCGAAGCGGTGTTCTTCGGCAAGATCTCCTATTCGCTCTATCTCTGGCACTGGCCGGTGCTGACCCTGTCGCTCTACCTGCGTGGCGCGTACGCCGGGCTCTGGGAAGCGCTGCTGTGGATGGCGCTCTCGGTCGGGCTGGCATGGCTCTCGTGGCGCTACGTCGAAACCCCGGTGCGCCGCGCGCGCCTGCCCGGCGTCGCGATCCTCGGCGGCACCGTCGCCGCCTCCGCGCTGACACTGGCGGTCGGCGGCTGGATCTACCAAATGGACGGGCTGCCCGACCGCTTCGGCCCCGAGGCCCGCGTCCACATCGCCGCCTCCGGCGATTTCCTGCAGGACTGGAGCCGCTGCCACGTCCCCTCCGAAGGCCCGCTCATGGGGCTCGAGATTTGCCCCATCGGCCCCGAGGGCGCGCCGGAAGTGCTGGTCTGGGGCGACAGCCACGTGCGCGCGGTCAAGGAGGGGCTCGACCGCGCCGCGCATGAGGCCGGCCGCCCCGGGCTGATCCTCTGGCGCGCCGGCTGCCCGCCGCTTCTCGGCATCCGCAAGGTCGAAAGCGCCGCGACCCTCGCTCAAGACACCGCCTGCACCAATGCCAACCTGCAGATCGCGCAGAGCTTCCAGCGCCTTCCGAGCCTCGAGACCGTGCTGCTGATCGGGCGCTGGAGCTACTATGCCAACGGCATCGGCATCGGACTCGACGCCGAGAACACCATCGCCGTGCACCCGCTCGAAGCGCCAACCCGGCTCGACATGCCGCAATCCGAGATCGTCGCCGGCGCAGCACAGGCCACGGTGGCGCAGCTCTTCGACCATTTCAACGAGGTGGCGGTGCTGCGCCAGCCGCCCGAGATCCCGCAATATGACAGCCGCATCGCCGCGCGCGAAGCCGCGCATGACGGCTGGCCGCTGGCCCGGCACAAGCTCACCCGTAGCAGCATCCCGCGCGCCGCGCTGAGCCAGCGCATCGCCCCCGCCGAGGCGCCGTGGCGCGCCATGGCCGAGGAGGGCGCGATTGCTTGGATCGACCCGTGGCCGCGTCTTTGCGATGACAGCGCCTGCCACGCGCTGCACGGCGGCACCGGCTATTATTTCGACAACAACCACCTCACCAATTCCGCAGCCCTGGCCCTGCACGATCTCTTCGCGCCGGTCTTCGCCGGCGACGGCGGCACCGGCTCGTGAGCGCTCTGGAGGGCAGCTGGGACGTCATCGTCATCGGCACCGGCATCGGTGGCGGGACGGTTGGCCGCGCGCTCGCCGAGGCCGGAAAGAAGGTGCTGTTTCTCGAGCAGGGCACCGCCGGCCACCGGGCCGAGCGCAATGGCCTGTCGGAGATCTTCGTGCCCGAGGCGCGGCGCGCCCGGGGCCTCTGGCCCGGGCCGCTGCACGCCAGGCTCGACGGGCGCGAGAGCCGCTTCTACGCCCCGCTCGGTGCCGGGGTCGGCGGCTCGTCGGTGTTCTACGCGGCAACGCTGGAGCGCCCCGAGCGCCACGATCTCGAGCCCACCGAGGGCCGCCCGCACCCGACCGGCGGCTGGCCGGTGGGGTTCGACGCCATGCGCCCTTGGTTCGACCGCGCGGCAAAGCTCTACCACCTGCACGGGACCGCCGATCCGCTCTCGCCCGAACCATCCCTGCCGCTGGAACCGCCGCCCGCCCCCACCGGCACCGAGGCGGCGTTGATGCAGGCGCTGGAGCGCGGCGGGCTGCATCCCTACCACGCCCACACCGCGATCCGGCGGGTCGAGGGCTGTCTCAACTGTCTGGGCAGCAAATGCCCCAAGCGCTGCAAGATGGATGGCCGCTCAGCGGGCGTCGAGCCGGCGCTTGCCACCGGCAACGCCACGCTGATCGACCGCGCCGAGGTGATCCGGCTTCTGGGCGCGGGCGACCGGGTCACCGGGGTTGAAACGCGGATCGACGGCGAGATCCGCGTCCTGACCGCCCCGCGCATCGTTCTGGCCGGCGGTGCGCTCGGCTCGCCGCGCCTGCTGCTGGCCTCGGCCTGCGAGGCCTGGCCCGAGGGCGCGGCCAACGGCTCCGCGCTCGTCGGGCGCAACCTGATGTTCCACCTCAACGAGATCTTCGCGCTCTGGCCGCCGCGCGGCACGCCCGACGAGGGCGCCACCAAGGCCATCGCCCTGCGCGATCTCTATTTGCGTGACGGCGAACGGCTGGGCATGATCCAGGCGATGGGCATCCGCGCCTCCTATGGCGAGATCGTGTTCTACCTCAACCAGATGCTGGCGCGCACGGCCCTCTCCCGCCTGCCAGGCCTGTCGCAGCTCACCCGCATCCCCGCCGCCATCGCCGCGAAGCTCTTCGGCCATGCGCAGATCTTCGTCGGGCTGATGGAAGATCTGCCCTATCCCGAGAACCGCGTGACCTATGATCCCGCTCATCCCGAGCGCCTGTCGGTCGAGTACAGCTACCAGCCCGAGCTGCTGGCCCGTCGCCGCGCCTTCCGCCGCGCCATTGCCCGCGCCTTCAGGGGCCAGAAGCGGGTGTTTCTCGGCATCGGGCCGGAGCTGAATTTCGGCCACCCCAGCGGCACGCTGCGCTTCGGCGACGATCCCGCAAGCTCGGTGCTCAACCGCGATTGCCGCGCGCATGAGCTGCGCAATCTCTGGGTCGCCGATGCCTCCTTCATGCCGAGCTCGATGGGGGTGAACCCGAGCCTGACCATCGCCGCCAATGCCCTGCGCGTGGCGGATGCCATCCTGAAGGAGACGCCATGACCCGCCTCACCCCGCAGGACGGCCCCGCCATCGTGACAGGCGCCGGTTCCGGCCTTGGCCGGGCGCTTGCGGTCGAGCTGGCGCGGCAGGGCTTCACCGTGATCGGCACCGGCCGCCGCGCCGACGCGCTGACCGAGACCGCAGCGCTCGCCGGCACCAGTTTCCATGCCCTGCCGCTCGATGTGTCCGACCCGCAGGCCGTCCGCGAGGGCTTCGCGCAGGTACGCGCCGCGCACGGGCCGGCGGCGCTGCTGATCAACAATGCCGCTGTCTATCCGCGGCGCGACCTGTTCGATGAAAGCGCCGAGAGCTTCATGGATACCGTCGCGATCAATCTCGGCGGCGTCGTCGCCTGCACACGCGCCGCGCTCGACCAGATGTGCGAGACCGGGCGCGGCCGCATCCTCAACGTGGCGACCTTCGCCGATCTGCACCCGCTGCCCGCCTCCTCGGCCTATTCCGTCTCGAAGGGCGCGGCGCGCATCTTCACCCGCGCAATGATCGCCGATCTGGCCGACCGCTTCCCCGGCATCGTCATCGGCGACTGGATGCCCGGCATGTTGAAGACGGATATGGGCATCCCCGACGGGGTGCTGCCCGAGGTCTCGGCGAAATGGGGTGTCGAGCTGGCGTTGCGCTGCGATCCAGGCCTCACCGGCGCGGTGTTCGAGCAGGATACCGAGATGCTGCCGCCGCGCGGGCTCAAGGGCAGGCTGAAGGATCTGCTCCTGCTGCGGCGGCAAAGGCCGCGTCGCCTGACCTGAGGCACCTCAGTGCTGCGGCGTGCGGAAGCGCTGCAGCATCGCGGAGAACATCTGCCCCGGCAGGATCGCCAGGCATTGCGCATAGCGCGGCAAGAGCCGCTTCGGGCTGCTGAGCGCGCGCCACAGCCATTCCACCGCGTAGCGGCGCGCCCAGTCGGGCGCCCGCGTCTGCGTCCCCGAGAGAAAATCGAGCCCGGCACCGATCGAGGCAAAGCCCACATGCGGCACCTTGCGGCGCCCTGCGGCGGCGAAGATTTCCTGCTTGGGAGCGCCCAGCGCGATGAAGCAGAGCCCGGCGCCCGAGGCGGCGATCTGCTCGAAGACGGCATCGGCCTGCGCACCCGTCGGATCGAAGCCCATCGGCGGCGCCACGGTGAGCGCCACCTCGAGATCGCGGACCTCGCGCTCGAGATAGCTCTTCGCGGCGGCGAGCGAGGCCTGGGTGCTGCCCACCAGCGCGAGCGTGACGCCCTGCTTGGCAGCGATGCGCGCAATCGGCACGATGGCGTCGGAGCCCGCGACCAGCTCGACCGGGCGCTTCGCCAGCCACGACATCCAGACGATGGGGTTGCCATCGGCGGTGACGAAATCCTGCGCCGCGTAGGCACGACGGAACTGCGGCGACTGCCGCAGCTTCACCAGATGGTCGAGATTCAGGGTTGCGAGGGCAAAGCCCTGACGCTGGGCAAGGCGCTCGGTCACGCGGGCCTGCAACACGGCCCAGGTCGGCACATTGACCGAAATCCGCTCGGCGGACACCTTGAAATCCATAAAACGTCGCATCCAATACACACCCCGATCGCCTCATACCTCAAACCTGTGGCAGGCGGAGGCCCACAATCGGGCGATTTAATGTGGACCGTGTCTCACGGGCCGCATCCGGACAGGTTTTCCCGAGCCTGCGTGGTTTGCAAGACAATCGGCCCTTTTTGCCGAATTATGGTCAAAATTGTCTGTTCAACGGAAACAACCGGCCGGTTCAGGATTCGAGAGTACCGATTTCATGCCCGATCTTTCCCGCTCCCGCCCCTGCGGGGCCTGGCTTTTCCCGGCCGGCGACTGGCGTTTCGCATGAGCCGCGCAATCTCGATTCTCGGCTGCGGCTTCGTGGCCGATCTCTACCTGCGATCGCTGCAGGCCATGGAGGGCATCGAGGTCGCCGGGGTCTATGACCACGACGCGGCCCGGCTCGATCGGTTCTGCAGCCACTGGAACCTGCCGAAGAAGACCACGCTGGCCAGCTTCCTCGAGGCGGCACCCGAAGGCGGCGTGATCCTCAACCTGACCAATCCTTCGGCGCATTACGCGCTCAACCGCGCCTGTCTCGAGGCCGGTCACCATGTCTATTGCGAGAAGCCGCTCGCGCTGCGGCTCGACGAGGCCAAGGCGCTCTGCGCGCTGGCCAAAGAGCGCGGCCTGCTGCTGGCCTCCGCGCCCTGCTCGGTGCTGGGCGAGACGGCCCAGACCCTCGGCCACGCGCTGCGCAAGGGCATCGCCGGCACGCCCCGGGCGATCTACGCCGAGCTCGACGACGGCTTCGTGCCGCAGGCCGCCTACGCCAAGTGGCTCTCCGAGACCGGCGCGCCCTGGCCCTACGAGGATGAATTCCGCACCGGCTGCACCCTGGAACACGCGGGCTACTACCTGAGCTGGCTGATCTCGTGGTTCGGCTCGGTGCGCACCGTGGTCGCGGCCAGCGCCGAGACCATTCCCGACAAGACCGGCGCCGGCCCGATGGCGCCCGACCTGAGCATTGCGACGCTGTTCTTCGAGAACGGTCCGGTGACCCGACTGACCTGCTCCATCGTTGCGCCGCATGATCATTCGATCCGGGTGATCGGGGATGAGGGCGTGCTGCGCTGCGGGGCGGCCTGGGACAACAGCGCCAAGGTGACCTATGCCAGGCGCATGACGATCCGCCGCCGGCTGATGGAAAGCCCCCTGCCCCGACGCGTGAAGCTCAAGGGCCCGACCCATCCCAAGGTCAGGCGCTGGGGCGCGGCAGCGATGAACTTCATGCTCGGCCCCGCCGAGATGCTCGAAGCGCTGGACCAGGGCCGCCCCTGCCGGCTGTCGTCGGCGTTTGCCCTGCACATGACCGAAGTCACGCTGGCGATGCAGAACGCCGGCGAGACCAGCGGCGCCCAGTGCATGACCACGCGCTGCGATGCGATGGAGCCGATGCCGTGGGCGAAGTAGGCGGCAAGATGAGCGGCGAGGTGAGCCGCATCCTGATCACCGGCGCCGGCGGCTTCATCGGCCGCGCCACGGTGGCCGAGGCCCGCGCCCGCGGGCTCGAGGTCGTCGCCGTGGTGCGCAAGACCGTCGCGCCGGAATGGGCGGAGGATGACGGCGTGAGCGTGGTCGAGGCCGACCTGTCGCAGCCGCCTTCGCTGCTGACGCTGCGCCGCGCGCTCGAAGGCTGCGGCGCGGTGATCCACGCGGCGGCGCATCTCGGCGACGACGGTGCCGCCATCGAGGCCGACACGCTCGCCGCAACCCGCCACCTGCTGGCCGCGCTGCCAGGGGACATCCGGCTGGTTCTGGTCAGCTCCATCGCGGTCTACGATCTCGGACAGCTTGCACCCGGCGATGCGGTGACCGAGCGCAGCCCGCTCAACCGCCCCGGCCACGCGCAGGACGCCTATGCCGAGTCGAAGCTGGCGCAGGAAGTGCTCTGTCAGGGCGCGCTGCAGCCGCTCTGGCTGATGCGTCCGGGCGCGGTCTGGGGGCCGGGCCGGACGTGGCACGCGTTGAACGGCTTCTGGTCCGGGCCGCTTCAGGTCACGCTGGCCTCGGATGGCGCGCTGCCGCTGGTTCACGTGAAACACCTTGCCCGCGCGCTGATCTCGGCGAGCCTCACCGACCCGCAGAGCATGACCGCGCTCAACGTCATCGACGACGACCTGCCGACGCGCACGCGCTTCGTCTCGGCCCACCGCAAGGCAGCGGGCTGGCCGAAAGCCGCGGTAAACCTGCCGTGGACGCTCTGGCTGTCGCTCACCCGCACGCTGAAACCCTTGCAAAGCCGCCTGCCCGGCCTCCTGCGCGAGCCGGTGCTGCGCGCCCGGATCATGCCGCTGCGCTGGCCCAACACCGCGCTCCGGGCGAGCCTCGGCGGCGTTGATGACGCGCCCTTCGAGACCCTGCTGCGCGACACGCTGGAGAGCCAGACATGAGCCTGCCCAAGCTGGCCTACCTGACCGGGGAATACCCCCGCGCCTCGGACACCTTCATCCAGCGCGAAGTGGCGGCGCTGCGGGCGCTCGGCCACGAGGTGCTGACCTGCTCGATCCGCACTACCGGCGCCGAGCATCTGGTCGGCCCCGAACAGCGTGACGAGCACGCAAGCACCTTCAAGGTCATCGCCGCCGCGAGGAACCCGCTGCGCCTGTTGAAAGCACATCTGCGCTTCGCCCTGCGCCCCGCGCGCTACCTCGGCGCGCTCAGGCTGGCGTGGCAGACCGCGCCGAAGGGCTTCAAGGGCCGGCTCTACAACCTGATCTATTTCCTCGAGGCGGCGGTGCTGGCCGACCGTCTCAAGCGCGAAGGCGTCGAGCACCTGCACAACCACATCGCCAAGGCGTCGTGCACCGTGGCGATGCTGGCGAGCGAACTCTCAGACATTCCTTACAGCTTCACCATCCACGGCCCCGACATCTTCTTCGAGCCGCAGCACTGGCGCATCGACGAAAAGACCGCGCGGGCGCGCTTCGTCGCCTGCATCTCGGAATATTGCCGCTCGCAGCTCATGTGCTTCGCCGATGCGGCACACTGGGACAAGCTGCACATCGTGCATTGCGGCATCGACCCGGTGCGCTACGACACTGCCCCCCACAAAGGCCAGACGCTGCTCTTCGTGGGCCGGATGGCGGGCGTGAAAGGCGTGCCGATCCTGCTCGACGCGGTGGCGTCGCTGAAGGCGCGCCTGCCGCAGCTCCGGCTTGCGCTCATCGGCGACGGGCCGGAGCGCGCCGCGCTCGAGGCGCGGGCCAGGGCGCTGGGCGAGACGGTGACGTTTCTCGGCTACCGGAGCCAGTCGGAGGTGGCCGAGGCGCTGGCGCAGAGCGATGTCTTCGTGCTGCCGAGCTTCGCCGAGGGCGTGCCGGTTGTCCTGATGGAGGCGATGGCGGCGGGTGTGCCGGTGGTCGCCACGCAGATCGCGGGCATCCCCGAGCTTGTCACCCAGTGGGAAAACGGCGTGCTGGTGCCGCCGGGCGATGCCACTGCGCTGGCCGAGGCCATCGCGCAACTCCTCGCCAGCGCCGACCAGCGCCGGGTGATGGGCAGCGTGGGCCGCGCCACCGTCGAGGCCGAGTTCAACATCCATATCGAGGCGGCGCGGCTCTCGCATCTCTTCTCCGCCTATGCCGAGGGCGAGAGCCCCGCCAAGCGCGAGGTGCTGGGATGAGCCACGAACGGCCCCCTGTCGATGTCGTACTGATCGGGCGCAACGAGGGCGCCCGACTGACGGCGGCGCTGGCCTCGGTCGCGGGGCAGGCCCGACAGGTGGTCTATGTCGACAGCGGCTCCACCGATGACAGCCTCGCCGAGGCGCGCCGCGCCGACGCCACCGTGGTCGCGCTCGATCCCGCCACGCCCTTCACCGCCGCCCGCGCCCGCAATGCCGGCTTCGAGGCGCTCAAGGATCCGCAATTCGTCCAGTTCATCGACGGCGATTGCACGCTGGTGCCGGGCTACCTCGAAAGCGCCCGCGCGCATCTCGCGGCCACCCCCCAACTCGGGCTCGTCACCGGCTGGCGCTCCGAGATCCACCGCAACGCCTCGCTCTACAATCAGATGGCCGATTTCGAATGGCGCCGCCCGGCGGGCCAGATCCGCGCCTGCGGCGGCGACATGATGGTCCGCGCCGAGGCCTTCCGCGCCGTTGGCGGCTTCGATGCCACGGTGATCGCCGCCGAGGATGACGAGTTCTGCACGCGGCTGCGCAAGGCCGGCTGGCGGCTCGAACGCATTCCCGCCGAGATGACCCGCCACGACGCCGACACCCACCGCTTCGGCCAATGGTGGACCCGCGCCCTGCGCACCGGGCACGGCTTCGCGCAGGTCGGCGCGCTGCACCCGGAGTATTTCCTGCGCGAGCGCCAGCGGGCGCTGGTCTATGGGCTGGCGCTGCCGCTCTTCATCCTCTTGGGCGGGCTGCTCTGGTGGGGCTTCCCGGTGGCCGGGCTCTGCGTCTACGCCCTGAACTACTACCGCACCGCTCGCGGCCTGATCCGCGATGGCCTGCCCCCGCGCGAGGCCTACCGGCACAGCACGCTCCTGACCCTGTCGAAGATCCCCAACATGATCGGCATGGCGACCTATCACTGGCGTCGCCGCCGCAATGCGCAGATGCGCATCATCGAGTACAAGTGAGGCACGTTTCCATGTCCGAACCTCTCCGCGTGGGCCTGATCGGGGCCGGCTACATCGCCACCTGGCACGCCGATGCCCTCTCCGCCACGCCCGGCGTTTCGGTCGCCGCGGTCTGCGACCTGTCGGAGCCCGCCGCCCGCGGCATGGCCGAGGCCTATGGCGCCCAGCCCTTCACCAGTGTCGAGGCGCTGATCGAGAGCGGGCTCTGCGAGGCCGTCCACATCCTAACCCCGCCGCAGCTGCACAAACCTTTGGCGATCCAGTGCCTCGAGGCCGGGCTGCACGTGCTGGTCGAGAAGCCGGTGGCCGAGAGCGCCGACGACACGCGCGAGATCCTCGCCGCCGCGAAGGCCGCGGGCAAGCGCTTCCACGCCGGACACAATTTTCTCGGTCTGCCCTCCTATGTGCGGCTCAAGGAGATGATGCTGGCGGGCGATCTGGGCCGCATTTCGGCCTGCGAGATCAGCTACGCGCTGCCGCTCGCGCCGCTGCGCTCGGGGCCGTTCAACCTCTGGCTCCTGCGCGAGCCGAAGAACCTGCTGCTCGAGGTCGGGCCGCACCTGATGGCCTTTGCCGTCGATCTCTTCGGCACACCCGAGATCACCTTCGCCGAGGCCAGCAAGCCGGTCGACCTGCCCGGTGGCGATCCCCGTCCGCAGGCCTTCCGCATCCTCGCCCGCGTCGGCGAGGTCGAGATCACCCTGACCATCTCGCTGGTCGAGACGCAGGACGACCGCTCGGTGACGCTGCGCGGCTCCTCGGGCCGGGCGCGGCTCGATTTCGCCTCCGACGTGCTGATCCTCGAGCGCGAGAACAGCTCCGATCTGATCGTGAACCCGCTGCGCAAGCAGCTCGACCTGAGCTGGCAGCACCTGCGCGAAGGCAGCGTCAATGCAGTCCGGCAGGCCGTGTCGCTGAACCAGAAGGGGCCCTACGCGCTGAGCTTCCGCGGCATGGACGCGGCGCTCTACCAGGACATGGGCAAAGCGCAGGATCCCCGCTTCAGCGGCGAGAGCGCGGTGACGGTGATGCAGGCGCTCGACGATGCGCTGGCGCTGCTGCCTGCCGAGGCGCTGGCGGTGAAGGCCCCCGCGCTGCAGACCCGCAAGCCTCGGCCCACCGCCATGGTGATCGGCGGCACCGGGTTCATCGGGCGCGCGCTCACACGGCGGCTGGTGGCCGACGGGCATGACGTGCGGGTGCTGTCGCGCGGCCGCTTGGGCCCCTTCCCTGACCTGCCCGACCAGGTCGAGACGGTGGGCGCCTCGCTGCACGATCTCGAGGGGCTGACAGAGGCGATGCAGGGCATCGACGTGGTCTTCAACCTCGCCAAGTCGATGGACAAGACGTGGGCGGAAGCGCTGATCAATGACGTGGGCGTCGCCACCCGCATCGGCATGGCCTGCGAGAAGGCCGGGGTGACGCGGCTGGTCTATACCGGCACCATCGCCAGCTACGACATGTCGGATCCCGGCCAGACCATCACCGAAGACACGGCCTTCCCCGAGGACATGACCGACCGCAACCTCTATGCCCGCTCCAAGGCCGAGTGCGAGCGCCAGCTGATGACGCTGCACCGCGAGCGCGGGTTGCCGCTGACCATCGCGCGGCCCGGCATCGTGGTGGGCCATGGCGGCCCGCTGCAGCATTGGGGCATCGGGCGCTGGCACGGCGCCGGCGCGGTGCGGATCTGGGGGCCGGGCGACAACATCCTGCCCTTCGTGCTGATCGACGACGTCACCGATGGGCTGGTGCGCATGGCGGCGCGGTCCTCGGCCATCGGCGAGAGCTTCAACCTGATCGGCGAGCCGATGCTCTCGGCGCGCGGCTATTTCGACGCCATCCACGACGCGCTCGGCGCCCGCATCCGGGTCAGCAGCGGCAACCTTACCGCCTTCTACCTTTCCGACGCGGTGAAATACGGGCTGAAGAAATACGCCCTGCGCAAGCACGGCGTGGTCCGCCCGTCGCTGGCCGACTGGAAGAGCCGGGCGCATTTCTCGCCCTTCGCCAACGCCAAGCCGAAGGCAATGCTCGACTGGACACCCGAGACCGACCGCGGCGCCTTCGTGCGGAAGGCCATCACGGAGGCCAACCTGATCGGCTTCTGACCGAGCCGGTGCGGCAGCGGCCCGGCGGGCCCCTCCTCACTTTGGTCAAATTTCTCTGCTTAAAGGGAAGCAAGGTTAACGCATGCCGAATCTTCGAGCGGTCGGCATGCCCGTAAACGGGCTGGTCGATGCAGGTGTTCAAGGTTCTGGTAGGCTCTCAAGCGCCGCATGATCTGCGGAGCGCAAAGGCATGAACATGGTTGAGAGACGCAAGTTCCGGCGCAGGAAGCGCACTCCCGTCGATGACGGGCCCGAGGATCCGCCGATCGAGCCGCTCGAGAGCCGCGATCGGCGGCTCGAGCGCCGTCGTGCCGAGGATCAGGCCGCCCTGGCCGAGGAGACCGCGCATGCGGCCGAGGAGGCCGCCCGGCGCAGCGCCGAGGAAGAGGCTCGCCAGCGCGCCGCCGAAGAGGCGCGACGCGACGCGGAAGCGCGCGAGGAGGCGCGCCGCCAGGCCGCTGCGAAACGCGAGGAGATCCGCGCCCGCCTGCGTGTCCACGAGGGCGACAAGGTCTCGACCCTGGCGTCTTCGCCCGCCCCCGAGGCGCGGCCCGAGCCGGCACCGCGCCGGCCGTTCAGCGACGGCCCCGTGCGCCGGCCGACGCCGCTCTGGCACCGGCTTCAGGAATTCACCGTCAATCCGCGCCATCTCGAGCGCCACCGCATCATCACCGCCGAGCGCCAGGACCCGGCCCATGCCGCCTTCGACGTGCTGCGCACCCGGCTCCTGCAGGCGCTGGCGGAGCGCGGCTGGACCCGCGTGGCAATCACTTCGCCGACCAAGGATTGCGGCAAGACCTTCACCGCGGCCAATCTCGCCATCAGCCTGTCGCGGCAGCAGAATTGCCGCACCTTGCTGCTCGATTGCGATCTGCGCCGGCCCTCGCTGCACAAGGTGCTCGGGGTGAAGAACCCCGGCTCGATGGGCGATGTGCTGCGCGGGCTGGTCGCGCCGGAGGATCACCTGATCCGCATGGGCGAGAACGAGATCCACGCGGGGCGCAACATCGCCTTCGGCTTCAACAGCACCGTCGAGCCCTACGCCTCGGAGCTGCTTCAGGCACCGCAGACCCGCAGCGCGTTGCGACGGATCGAAGAGGAATTCGCGCCCGACGTGATGCTCTTCGACCTGCCGCCGGCGCTCTATTACGACGATGTCATGGCGTTCCGCAGCCAGTTTGACGGGGTGATCCTGGTCCTTGGTGGCGGCATCACCACCGAGAAGGAAGTTCTCGAGGTCCAGCGCCGGCTCGGCGAGGACGTGCCGCTTCTCGGCACCGTTCTCAACAAGGCCGAGGACAGCAAGGTCCGCGACTACACCTACTGAGCCCGGGCCTTCCGGGAGACGCGATGCCCCGGTGAGGCCGGGCGGCGCCTGCGTCGCAGAGGCCAGGCCCCGGCCCGACCCCTGCGACGCTCAGGGCCGGGCCATCCGCGGCAGGAACCTGTCCACGATCCCCTGCCAGGGCATGACCTCGCTGAACAGCCGGTGCAGCGCCAGCGTCAGCGCCGCCAGTAGACCGGCCGCGGTGATGCTGCGCAGCCGACGGGCCTGGCGGTCGCGCCGGGCTTCGATCACCGGGATCGAGACCACCGGCTGCATCCCGAGGATCCGCTCCATCTGCGCCGCGCTGCGGATCGCCGGGTTCAGCAGCTCCGCCATGAAGGCGAGGCCGATGCCGGCAAACAGGCTGGCGGCAACCCCGGCCAGAACGATTTTCTTGCGACCACTCGACGCCGAGACCTCGGGAACGAGCGCGGTCTCGAGCACCTCGAACCGGTCCATCTGCTGGCGATCCTCGAGCATCTGGCCCATCTCCGCGTCGGCCTTGCGGCGGGTGATGACGCTGTACTGATCCTTGAGGCGATCGAGATCGCGCTCGAGGGCGGAAAGTTCACGCTCGACCTCCGGGGCGCGCAGCAGCGTGGCGTCGATCTCGGCGATCCGCTGCTCGATCAGGGCGCTCTGCTCGCGCATCAGGCCGAGCTGACGGGCCAGCACCTCTTCGCGCTGGCGGGTCGAATTGCCCTCCATTTCGACGATCTCGCGCTCCAGCGAGAGCTGGCTGTCCTCGAGCGTGGTGAGCTGGCTGCGCAGCGCGCCGGTGCCACTGGGCAGGGCCTCGGCATTGTCGCGCTTGAAGCTCGCGATCTCGGCTTCCATCGCCTCGATCTCGGTTTCGACCCGCTCGGCTTCGCTCTCGAAGAAGGCCAGCGTCTCGCGGGCATTGCTCAGGCTGCGGTCGCGCGACTGGTTGATGACCTGGTACATCATCTGGTTGGCAATGTCGGCGGCCTTCTGGGCGTCGGGCAGCGCGACGCGGATCCGCAGACCCGAGGGCATTTCCTGCTGGGCGGCATAGCTGGGGGTGTTGGCACGGATTTCCTCGATGCGCACCGCCTCGCGCATCTGGAACAGGCGCTGGCCCATCGACATCGAGGGATCTGCGGTGAAGAGCTCGTGCTCCTGCATCAGCGCAACGAGATTGTCGCGCGACATCAGGCGCTGCTCGATCAGGCGCACCTGACGGGCAGCATCCTGGTTCTGGGCCGACGCCCCGGCGAGTGAGTCGGGCACCTGGCCTTCCTCGATCTGCACCACGGCCGTGGCTTCGAAGACTTTGATTTGGTTGAGGGCGAGCCAGACGGAGGCGGCACTACCAAGTACGGTCACTAGGAAAATCAGCAGGGCACGGCGTTTCAGTGCGGACAGCACCTCACCGATCGACTGGAACTGGTTCATCTCGTTACTCCGGCAACGTCTGGCCCCCACCCTACGTTCGGAGAAAGCGACCGTTCTCGACCGACCCTCAAGTTGGGCCAAAACACGTCGGGAGCGTGCCACCTTCGAGACATAAATTAACAAATTTGCCCCAATTTGGCCACGTTCAAACGCACACGAACAGGAAACAATTCGTGTCCGTATCGCAGATCACGGCCTCATTTTTGCCTCAATATCGGGGGGTTTTAGCCGGTTTTCGCGCTCAGGCAGAGTGAAATGACGTGGTTCGCGACCAGAAGCTGCCACATTGGCAGGATCGCGCCGTGCCCGAGTCCGACATTTTTTGCCATATTCATGCGCCCGATTTGCAGATTCGCCGCCATTGCCTCGAAGCCGAATAGCGCCTCGGTCAGCGGGTACTGGGCCTTGTAGGCGGCCTCCTTGGCACTGAAGATCCGGGTCGCGGCGAGCGCTTCCGGCAGCGGCGCAAGCAGCGCCAGTTCGTCGGGCGTCGCGATCTCGGGAACGAGATCCCGCGGCAGCGGATGGTCGGGTTCGAGATCGACGCCGATCATCCGCCAGTCGGCGCTGCGGCCCACCACGGCGATGCAGAGCGGCCCGGCATGGCTGATGCTCCCCACCACGCCCTTCGGCCAGTGCGGCGTGCGATCGGGACGGGCGGGGATGGCGCAGGGCGGCAGGCCGAGCTGCGCCATCGCGGCGCGCGCGGCGGTGCGGCCGCCGGCAAACTCGGCAACCCGCGCGGGGATGGCTCTGGACACGGCGACGCGCTCCTCGGGGAAGAGCGCGTCGGGATCGCTGGTCGCTTCGGTCACGGCCCAGCCCAGCCCTTCGGGAAAGCGGACCATCGAAAGCGCCAGTCTCAGCGCGGCGGCATCCATCGCCTCAGGCGCTACGCCGCGCCCGCATCGCCCGGCGGCGCGCCATCGCCTCCGATCTCGCGCGGGCGCGGTCATTGGCGATCGGGGCCGGCGCTTCGGGCATCGGGGTCACCGGCGCGGCGGTGGCAGCCGGCTGCGGGCGTGGCGCGCGCTTCGGGGCGGCAGCGGGAGTGCTTTCGGGATCGACGAGCCCCGTCACCCGCGCGGTCAGATCGCCAAGCACCGGGAAACGGAAGATGTCGGTGATCGACAGGCCCTTGGCGCCGAGCTCGTCGCGGATGGCGCGGTGCGCCTGCACCGCCAGCAGCGAGTGGCCACCGAGATCGAAGAAATTGTCGCGCCCCGAGATCTCTGCCACGCCCAGAACCGTCGACCAGATCTCGGCGATCCGCGCCTCGATCCGGGCATTGCCCTGCCCGGCGTCGCGCGCCGCGGCGGGTCTGGCCTCAACCTTCGAAGCGGCCTCCACAGAAGGCGTCAGCTTGGACCGCCGCGACACCGGCTTCGGAAGCGCCTTGCGGTCGACCTTCTTGTTCGGGGTCAAGGGGAAGCTCTCGAGCCGCATCAGCTGCCCCGGCACCATGAAGGCGGGCAGGTCGGCGCCCATGGCGGCCTTCATCGCCGCGGCATCGAGCGGTGTCTCGGAGCTGTAGTAACCCACGAGGCGGATATCGCCGGGCTGGTCCTCCCGCGCCGCTACCACCGCCTGCGTCACCCCCGGCTGCGCCTCCATCACTGCCTCGATCTCACCCAGCTCGATGCGGAAGCCGCGGATCTTCACCTGCTGATCGACGCGCCCGATGAAATCGATGCGTCCGTCGATCCGGCGGCGCACCAGATCGCCGGTGCGATACATCCGCCCGCCGTGGAACGGGTTGGGCAGGAAGCGCTCCGCCGTCAGCTCTTTGCGGCCCCAGTAGCCGCGCGTCACGCCCTCGCCGCCGATCCATAGCTCGCCCGGCTGACCGATGCCCACCGGGCGCATCTCGTCATCGAGCACGTAGAGCTGCTGGTTGGCCAGCGGCAGGCCGATATTAACCACGCCATCGCCGGCGGACGCCGCCTCGGTCGAAGACCAGATCGTGGTCTCGGTCGGGCCGTACATGTTGGTGACGCTGGCCTCGGTGATCTTGCCGAACTCCTGCACCAGCGCGCCGGGCAGCGGCTCGCCGCCAAGGAACAGGTGCTGCACTTTCGAGAGCGCATAGCGCGCCTCGTCGTTCATCGCGATCATCCGCGCCATCGAGGGGGTGCATTGCAGATGCGTGACCTCGTGGCGCAGGATCTGGGCCGCGATGGAGAAATCGCCGGCGTCGAGCGCGGGCGCCACGTTGGCCGCCTGCACCACCTGCGCCAGCGGCCGCAGCCCGGCGAGCACCTGCTCACGCTCGATGCCATAATCGATCAGGCAGGCGATCTCGCCCACGCCGATGCGCTTGAGCTCCTCGGTGCGCGCCAGCGCATCCTCGACGGTGCCGAAGAAGCCGCTGTCGTTGAAGTAGCGCTCGAAGGCGAAGTCGAGGATGGCGTCGAGCTCTTCGGGGGTGAGGATCTCGAGATCTAGCTCGAACGGGTTGTTGAGCCCCTGCGGGCGCTTGAAGGCCGGAAAGGCCCAGGCGTATTGCTTGATCAGGCCGGCGGCGGAGCGCAGGTAATCCTTCATCGGCTCGCGGGCGACCTCGCGCGCCTCCTCGCGGGTGGCGGCCACGAAGGTGTGCAGCATGAGCGTGACGGTGAAGTCCTTCGGATCATGCCCCGCCTCGCGCAGCGCACCGTGATAGAGCCGGATCTTGTCTGCCACCTCGTCGATCGACTGGCCGAGCAGATGGGTGAGCACGTTGCAGCCCAGCCGCCCCGCCTCTTTCCACGTCTCGGGGTTTCCAGCGGTGGTCACCCAGACCGGCAGCTCGGACGAGACCGGGCGCGGCTGCGTCACCACCTCGTGCAGGGTGCCGTCCTTGCGCGGGAAGCCGACCTTTTCACCGCGCCACAAGCGGCGCACCTGCTTGATGCTCTCCAGCATGGCGGGCTTGTTGTCGGGCGGGGTGTTTTCCGGGCGCAGCACGAAATCGTCGGGCTGCCAGCCCGAGGCGATGGCCAGCCCCGCGCGCCCGTTGGTGAGGTTGTCGATCACCGCCCATTCCTCGGCGATGCGCGCCGGATGGTGCAGTGGTGCGACCACCGAGCCCGAGCGCACCGCGATGTTCTGCGTCACCGCTGCCACCGCCGCACCGGTCACCGACGGGTTGGGATAGGGGCCGCCAAAAGCGTGGAAATGCCGCTCGGGCGTCCAGACCGCGCAGAAGCCGTTCTGGTCGGCGAACTTGGCACCTTCGAGCAGCAGTTTGTACTTGTCGCGCCCGGCGCCGTCATCGTTGCCCCAGTAGTAGAGCGAAAACTGCATCGATCGGTCCGACAGAGGCATCGGCCCGTTCGAGATCAGCGCCCGGTCCTCGTCCGAGGTCAGCACCACCTTGAAGCCGCGCGCGGTGGTGTAGAACAGCTCGAGCACCGAGATGTCGAAGCTCAGCGAGGTCACCGCGAGCCACGTCCCCGCCGGCTCGTGCGGCACGTTGGCATCCATGCCGAGATAGAAGTTCAGCACGTTGCGATGCTCGATCATCACGCCCTTCGGGGTGCCGGTCGAGCCGCTGGTATAGA
Organism: Salipiger bermudensis; assembly: GCF_019801965.1. Lineage (GTDB taxonomy): Bacteria > Pseudomonadota > Alphaproteobacteria > Rhodobacterales > Rhodobacteraceae > Salipiger > Salipiger bermudensis_A. Next base: position 428,352 of record NZ_JAHVIA010000003.1, on the reverse strand, counting down.
TCAGGTAAGCGAGATCCTCCGGCGTGCTGGCCGGGCCGGGGTTCGCGGTCGGCGCCTGCGGCAGGCGCGGATCGGCGTCGATCACCAGCAGGTCGGCGCTGTGCTCGGGCAGGTCGCCCTTCAGTGCCGATTGCGTGACGATCACCGGCGCGCCGCTGTCGGCGATGTAGTGGCGCAGGCGTTCCGCCGGGTAGGCCGGGTCGAGCGGCAGGTAGGCGCCGCCCGCCTTGAGGATGCCCAACGCCCCGACCATCAGGTCGACCGAGCGGCGGGTAAAGAGCCCCACGACCGAGCCAGCGCCCACCCCCATGCCGCGCAGCACATGCGCCGCCTGATTGGCGCGGGCGTTGAGCTGGGCATAGGTCAGGCTCTGATCCTCGAAGACCAGCGCCACGGCATCCGGCGTCTTGGCGACCTGCGCCTCGAAGGCGGCCTGCATGGTCAGGCTGCGATCGTGGGCCTCTCCGGTGGCGTTCCAGAAATTCAGCACCATATCCCGCTCCGCCTCCGGCAGCACCGGCAGGCTGGCAAGGTCGGAGTGCCCCTGCGCCTCGCGCGCCATCAGCTCGAGCCGCGCGGCGAGCAGTTGCGCCTGCGCTTGCGGCAGACGCCCGGTATCCGCGTGCAGCGTGGCGCCTTCGGCGGTCAGTTCGACGGTGATGGCAGTGCCAATGATGTGGCCCGCACCAAAGCTCAGGCCGATATGCGGCAGCTGCGGCGCGCCGGGAAGCTGTGGCTCGCGCGCCGGCAGGTCGGTGGCGAAGCCCTTGCGTTTCTGCACGGTGGAAAGCTCCGCCTCGAGGCTCTGCCCCAGCGTCGCCACGCTCCCGGTTGCCTCGACCCGCAGCGGCACCGACGGCGCGATGACCCCGCCCGAGGCCAGCTTGGTCAACGCGGCATCGGCATAGGCCAGATCGCAGCTCTCGTGCCCATCGAGCCGCGCCGCCCAGGCGCAAGCGATCACATGCGCCGGAACGGCATTGCCCAGCGCCAGCGGACGCGAGACGACCTCGCCGCGCGCCTTGCCCAGCCCCTGAAGCTCTGCCGGCGAAAGCGCCGCGAGACGCTTGCGCCAGTAGCCCTCATGGGGCGCGACCTGCGCCACCGCCTCGGCGATGGCGGCGCGCTCAGCCTCGGACACAAGATCCAGAGCTTCGCCCGGCCTGCCGACCTGCGCCACCAGCGCCAGCGCGCCGCAGGGGTGGCTGAAATGCGCCATCCGCAGCGCGCCGCTGCCGCAGGCCACCGTCAGGTGATCGTCGGTCGCCTCGAGCACCGCGCCCGGAGCGCCGCTGCCCTCGACCGCCCTCGCCTCGCCGACCAGCCAGAGCGAGCCGCGCGCGCGCAGCTTCGGGGCCGAGAGCGGGTTGGCGTAGCCGCCGTGATCCAGCGCGCGCACCAGCCGCGCCAGCTCGGGCGCGGGCTTGGTGAAATCGAGCAGCCCGTGCGCCGAAGGCCGGTCGGCCAGCGCATGGTAGCTGCGCAGCGACAGGTCCTGCGGGAAGCGGCGCAGCCCGTGCTCGAGCTGCTCGATCAGGTCGCCAAAGCTGTCGATGGCGGCCTCGTAGGCCTTGGTGTTGAGGGTCAGCGCGGTATCGGAGGGCGCGATGTCGAAGCCGCGCGAGACGAGGATATCACCCTCGTCGATGCCGCCCTCGATCATGTGCCAGGTGATGCCGTGGCGGCTCTCGCCCTCGATCAGCGCCCAGACTGGGGCGTTGAGCCCGGCATGGCGCGGCAGCGGGCCGTCGTGGAAATTGATCGCGCCCTTGTCGGGCAGCGCCAGCACGTCCGCGGGCAGCATGTCGAGGTTGGCGATGGAGAGCAGCCAGTCGAAGGCCAGCCCCTCGAGCCGCCCGGCCAGCCCCTTGCCCGGCGCAATTACCGTGAGCCCGCGCCCCGCCGCCCAATCGGCGATATCCGCGTTGCGGGTCACCACCGCGCGGATCGGGTGCCCCGCCGCGAGGAGCTTCTCGCTGCATTGCACGAGGAGGGATTCGTTGCCGATCACCACGCTGGAAAACTGCGCCATAGAACCTACTCCGACTGCGCCCCAAGAGCCGCCCCCGGCACGCGGCCGGGTTTGGTTTCACGCGTGACCGGCAGTGGCCGCGTCATCGCCTTGAGGTCATGTACCACGAGATCGCTCAGGAAATGGTCGGGATCGGCCTGCGGCTTGCGCTGCAGCACCCGCCGCAGCCGCCAGAGCAACCCGCCCGCCAGATGCGCGAGCGTCGCCACGGCCGCATACGCGCGCCCGTGGGTCTTGGTGAAATAGTGCCAGCGGCTGTCGAGCCAGAAGCCCGGCACCCGCGCCCATGTCTTCATCCCCGTCGAGACCGACCCGATATGGGTGACCTCGCTGTCGCGGACATAGTGTGTCTCGTAGCCGGCCCTCGCGGCGCGTTGGCAGAGGTCGGTTTCCTCGAAATAGAGGAAGAAGGTCTCGTCGAAGAGGCCGATCTCGTCGAGCACGCTCTGCCGCATCATCAGCGAGGCCCCGGCCACCCAATCGACCCTTTGTGTCTGCGACGGCATCTCGAGCGGCACGCGTCTCCGATGCAGCAGGCGCGAGATCGGCCCCGAGCGCGCCGCGCCCTCGAGTTCGGAGGCGATGGAGGGGAAGCGGAAGGCGGAGACGTGCGGATCCCCCGCCTCGCCGTGGATATAGCTGCCGGCAAAGCCCGCCTCGGGGTGGGCCTCGAGATGGTCGAGCAGCGCTCTCAGGCTGCCCGGGTCCGGGAAGGCATCGGAATTCAGCGCGTAGACGTAATCCGGCGCGCTGCCATCCGACCAACCCGCGCGGATGCCCACATTGTTGCCGGCACCGAAGCCGCCATTGTGCCCCGACTGGATCAGCCGGATCGGCGCGCCCTCTGCCCAGCCCTCGGAAACGAGCGCAGCCTGCATCGTCTCGAAGGAGCCGTCGCCGCTATCGTTGTCAACGATCACCAGTTCGGCATCGAGCCCCGCCATCTCGCGCAGGGCCGCCTGCACGGAGCGCAGGGTCATCTCGGGCGTGCGGTAGTTCAGCGACACGATCAGCAGCTTCGGACCCATGCGCCTACTCCGCCGCCCGGTGGCCGGACTGGCCGGGGAAGTCGACCACCTCCGAGCCGCCGCGCAGATCCGCCTCGGCGCCGGTGATCGCCTCGCGCATCAACGCCGCCAGCACCCGCACGTTGGGCTCGAGCACCATGCTGTCGTGATCGCCGGGCACCTCGTGCACCTCCACATGCGGGACATACTGGCTCCAGTCGTTGTCATGCATCACGTAGGCGCGCTCGGAGTTGACCATGCGCCCCTGCGAGACGGCCCACTTGCCGACCAGCGGCGGGCGGTAGAGCACCAGACGCCCCTGCCACGGGGTGACGTCATATTCCGCCACGGCGGTCAGGAAGGCGGCCTCGATCTCGGCATTGTGGAAGCTGTGCTGCTCGGCGGTGTCCTCTTTCACCTGCCGCTTGGCAATCTCCCAGCGGATGCGGTTGCGGGCCCAGATCAGCGGGTAGAACGGCCCCTTGGCCTTCAGTTCCTGCATCTGGATCAGCAGCCGGTCCTTCGGCTCGAGCGGCCGGCGGGTGGGCAGCGGCGTGTCGAGCAGCACGCAGAGCGCCACCTCCTCGCCCATCGCCTCGAGCTGGCGGGCGATCTCGAAGGCGGTGATGCCGCCCCCCGAGAAACCGCCGACCATGTAGGGCCCCTCGGGCTGCACCTGCCGCATCTCGGCGATGTAGTCGCGCGCCGCCGCCCCGATGCTGGCATGCGGCTCCTCGCCGCCGTAGAGCCCGCGCGCCTGCAGGCCGTAGAACGGCCGGTCGGACCCCAGCAGATTGGCGAGGTGGCGCAGGTTCAGCACGTTGCCGAACATGCCCGCTACGAGGAAAAACGGCCTGCGCGGCCCGCCTTCGCCATCGTGCATCGGCACGAGATGGGTGAAGCGGCGCTCGGGCGCGCGCGGCGCGGCCTCGGCGCCGTCCGCGCTGGCCGTGATCCCCACCTGATCGGCGATCATGCGCGCGCATTTGCGGATCGTCGGCGCCTCGAATAGCACCGAGATCGGGAAATCGACGCGGTAGGCCTTCTTGACCATCGAGAACAGCCGCACCGCGATGAGGCTGTGCCCGCCGAGATCGAAGAAACTGTCCTCGACGCCGACATCCTGCACCCCCAGCAGCTCTTCCCAGAAGCCCGCCAGCGTGCGCTCGATATCATTTTCGGGAGCGACGTAATCGCCGTCGAGCTGGGGCCGGTCGAATTTCTGCACCTCGCCCGCCTCTGCGGTGACGGCGGCGGTCTGGCTTGTGAGCTGGTCGAGATCCATCGACGAGATGACAACCTGCGGAAGCCCCAGCGCCAGCGCGCGGGCAAAGGCGCGCGCGCCCTCCTCGGGAAGGATGCCCTGGCTGAGGTTGTGCGCCAGCCGCTCCTCGGCGGGCGAGAGCGGCTGCGCCGTGCCCGAGGCGCCGTCGATCTCGAGCTCGGCGGCGGTCAGGCGCGGCGCGGCGTGCAGGACATCGGGCTGGGCCAGTTTGTGGATGGTGAAGCCCGAGATCTCCACCAACACCGCGCCATCGGGGGCGCAAAGCGTGATGTCGAAGCTCGCGGTCTCGGCATCGGCGCGGTTCTCGGCGGCGTTGCGGACCCAGCTGACGATCTGATCGGTCAACGGCGCATGCACACGGACACGGGCATAGCTCACCGGCACCCAGAGATGGGTCGGCTGGTAGCCCTCGATCAGCTCCATCGCCCAGCCGGTGGCGATGTCCATCAGCGCCGGGTGCAGCAGGCAGCCATCGTCCTTGGCGGCCTCGGCCAGCGACAGCTCGGCGATGCCCTCGCCATGACCCAGCGCGCGGCTGTCGAGCACCCGCCAGCGCGGGCCGAAGGCGAGCTGCACCTCCTGCGCGGTGGCAAGCTTGCCACCGTCCGCCACCACCACGGGCTTCCCACAGCGGGCGCGGATCGCATCAAGGTCGAGCGGCTCGGGGCGGCGCATCGGCAGGAGCGCCAGCGTTCCCTGCGCGGTCAGCGCATGGCCGCGCTTGCCCGCGAGCGTGGCGTCGGCCAGCAGCTCGAACCCGTAGCCCTCGTCGCGGCGCGAGAGCCGCAGCCGCACGTCGCGAGCGCCCCCCTCGGCCACGCGCAGCGGACGCAGGAGGGTAAGATCGCGGATCTCGAATCCGCCGGTTTCGTGCTGGGCGCGCAGCGCCTCGGCGGCCAATGTCAGGTAGCCGGTGCCCGGCAGCAGCGCATCGCCGGCGCGGGTGCGGTGCTCGTCGATAAACCAGTCATCGGTGGAGTAGCGCGCGGTGAAGAGCCGGTTGCCCTGCGTGTCGAAGCTCTTGTCGTCGAGCATCGGCACGCCGGCGGGCTCGACCGGCGCCGGCGGCACCTCGCCGCTTCGCGCGGCCACGGCCTCGGCGGCCATGCCGACCTCGTTCCAGATCCCCCAGTTGATCGCCAGAACCCGGGTCCTGCCGCCAGACCGCGACTGCGCAAAGGCGTTGAGGTACTCGTTGGCGGCAACGTAATCGACCTGCCCCGCCGGGGCAGTGACGGTCGAGGAAGACGAGAACAGCACCATCCACTCGGCGCAGCCATCGGGGAAGACCTCGCCCAGCACCTGCGTGCCGTGGATCTTCGGCGTGAAGACGTCCTCGACGCTGGCGGGCGACTTGGTGAGCAGCGGCGCGTCGTCGATGACGCCGGCGCCGTGGATCACGCCGGTGATCGGGCCGAAGCGGGCCTCGGCCTCCTCGCGGACGGCGCGCATCTGGCCCGGATTGCAGACATCGGCGGCGGCGATCATCACCTGTGCCCCGGCCTCTTCCAGAGCCTGTACGGCGCGGATGCGCCGCGCGATGCCGTCCTGCGGGGCATGGCGGGCGAGGTAGTCGGGCCATGCGCTGCGCTCGGGCAGCGCCCGGCGGGCAATGAGCACGAGATTGGCGCCGCGCGCGGCGAAGTCCTGCGCCAGCGTCAGGCCGATGCCGCCGAAGCCGCCGGTCAGCACATAGGTGCCGCCCTCGCGCGCCACCGGGGCGGCCTCGGGCAGGTCGACCGGTTTCATGGCGCATTCATAACGCTTGGCGCCGCGCAGGGCGGCGATGGCGTTGGCGGGCTCGGAGAGCAGCTCTTCGAGCAGCTGCAGCACCAGCGCCTCGAGCGCTTGCTCGCGCCGCGCCTCGGCCCTGGCCCGCGCAAAGAGCCCGGCCTCGGCGCGCGGCGGCAGCGCGAGGTCAAGGGTGGAGACGGTGACGCCCGGCAGCTCGCGCGGGATCACCCGGGCGGGGCCGGCGATGGTGGTCTTGGCGGGATGGGGCAGCGCCTCGTCGCGCACCCGGGCGGCACCGTTTGTGACCACGGTCAGGTGCAACGGGCGCGGCAGGTTTTCCTCGGCAATGGCCTGCGCGAGGAAGAGCAGCGCGTAGAAGCCCTGCTCCTGCAACCGGTGGAAGAAGCTCGAGCCGGGGCGGTGGGTCTCGCCTTCGGTGACCATCCAGAAATGCGCGATCCGGGTCGGCACATGGCCACGCAGGGCGAGATCCTGCAGCAGCAGGTCGTAGCCCTCGCGGCCGCGCTCGGGCGGCAGGATGTAGGCGGTGTCGGAAACGCGGGTAAAGGCATCGCCGGGGCGGATCTCGATCACCGTGTGACCGGCGGCGCGCAGCTTCTCCACCGCGCGGGCGGCAAGCCCGGCCTCGTCCATGAAGACCAGCCAGCTCTGCGGCTCGGCATCCGCAAGACCGGCTTCGACATCGACCTCGACGGCGGCGGCACGCGGCCGCCAGACCGGCTTCCAGCCCCAGCTTGCAACATCGTCGCTGCGCATCAGGAATTGCGGCGCGGTCTCGGAGGACGGCTTGCCCGGCGCGATGAAATAGGGTGCGCGCTGAAAGGCGTAGGAAGGCAGCACCACGCGGTTGCGCCGCGCCTCGCCCCAGACCTGCTCCCAGTCGATCTCGGCGCCCAGCGCCCAGAGCCGGCCGAGCACCTCGAACATGTGCTTGTCGTCGGCAATCGCATCGTCGCGATGGCGCAGCGAGGAGAGCACCGCCTGCCCCGCCACTTCCGAATGCTGGCGGGCCAGCGCTGACAGCGCCTTGCCGGGGCCGACCTCGAGATAGATGCGCTCGGGGCGGGCCAGTGTGGCGATGCAATCGGCGAAACGCACGGTGCCACGCAGGTGCTCGACCCAGTAATCGGGCGAGGTCGCCTGCTCGTCGGTCATAAGCTGGCCGGTGCGGTTCGAGGTCAGCGGGATCTGCGGCGCGAAGAGGTCGATGGAGCGCAGATAGGCGCGGAAATCGTCGAGGATCGGCTCGAGCATGCGGCTATGGGCGGCGATGTCGATGGGGATCCGTTGGCAGTCGATGCCATCGCCGCGCAGCCGCGCCTCGAGCGCGTCGAGCGCAGCTTGCGGCCCGGAGGCGACGGAAAGCTCGGGGGCGTTGACCGCGCCGAGGTCGAGCTCGTCGGCGAGCAGCGGAAGCAGCGCGTCGGCGGAGAGGTTGACCGAGAGCATGCCGCCCGCCGGCACAGTATCGAAGAGGCGCCCGCGCAGGTGCACGAGGCCTATGCAGTCCTCGAAGCCCATCACGCCGGCGAGGCAGGCGGCGGTGTTCTCGCCCATCGAGTGCCCGGCCAGCGCCACCGGCTGGACACCCCAGCTCATCCAGAGCCGGGCCAGCGCGTATTCGGTGATCATGATCAGCGGCAGCTGCAGCGACGGCCTGGTCAGCGCCTCGTCGGCCCGGTGCCGGTCTTCCTCGGCGGGCAGCCAGAGCGCCCGGATGTCGGCGTCGGAGATCTCGGCCAGCGCGTCGAGGCCGCGGTCCATCCACTCGGCAAAGACCGGCTCTGTCTCGTAGAGATCGCGGGCCATGCCGGCATATTGCGCCCCGCCGCCGGGGAACATGAAGACGGTCTCGGGCCGGTCGAGCGCGCTGTGCGAATGCACCCGGCGCGGCGCGTCTTCCTCGAGCAGGCGCGCGGCCTCCTCGTGGCTCTCGGCCACCACGATCCGGCGCTTCTCGAAGGCGCGGCGGCCCTGCTGCAGCGTCCAGGCGATGTCGGCCAGCGACTGCTCGGGATGGGCGCGCAGATGCGCCGCGAGACGCTTGGCGCCCGTGTCGAGCGCCGGCTTGCTGCGGGCCGACAGCGTCAGGATCTGGAACGGCCAGTCGCTCTCTTCCGAGGGCGCGCGCCGAGGCGCCTCCTCGAGCACCGCGTGGGCGTTGGTGCCGCCGACGCCCAGCGAGTTGACCCCGGCGCGACGGGGATGATCGCGCGCAGGCCACGGCGTCAGCGTGTCGTTCACCACGAAGGGCGAGCTTGCGAAATCGATCGCCGGGTTCGGCGCCTCGAAGCCCAGCGATGGCGGCATCTCGGCCGCCTCGAGCGCCATCGCGGTCTTGATCAAGCTGGCGACGCCGGCGGCGGTGTCGAGATGGCCGATATTGGTCTTCACCGAGCCGATGCGGCAATGCCCGACCGCCTCCGCGCTCTCGCGGAAACCTTGCGTCAGCGCGGCGATCTCGATGGGATCGCCGAGATAGGTGCCAGTGCCGTGGCACTCGACGTAATCCACGCTGTCGGAGGCGATCCCCGCCATCGCCTGCGCCTCGGCCACCGCCTGCGCCTGCCCATCGACGGAGGGCGCCAGGTAGCCGGCCTTTTGGGCGCCATCGTTGTTGACCGCGGTGCCCTTGATAACGGCCCAGATGTGGTCGCCATCGGCGATGGCGTCAGCGAGCCGGCGCAGCACCACGACGCCCGCGCCGGAACCGAACACCGTGCCCTGCGCGCGGTGATCGAAGGCGTGGCATTCGCCGTCGGGCGAGAGGATCTCGTTTTCCTTGTAGAGATAGCCGCGGTTCTGCGGCAGCTCGATGGTCACGCCGCCGGCCACCGCCATGTCGCATTCGCCGTTGAGCAGCGCCTGGGCAGCGTAATGCGTCGCCACCAGCGAGGTCGAACAGGCGGTCTGCAGGTTGATCGAGGGCCCGTGCAGATCGAACACGTGGCTGGCCCGCGTGGTCATGAAATCCTTGTCGTTGCCGGTATGGCGCAGCAGGAACATGCCGGTGTTTTCGACCAGGTCCGGGTTGGAGCAGACGTTGAAATAGAAATACGAGCCCATGCCGCAGCCGGCGAAGACGCCGATCTGCCCGGCGAAGCGCTCGGGCACGTGGCCGGCGTTCTCAAATGCCTCCCAGGTGGTCTCGAGAAACTGGCGGTGCTGCGGGTCCATGATCGCCGCCTCCTTCGGGGAGAACCCGAAGAACTCGGCGTCGAACATCTCGAAATCATCGAGCGGCGCGGCGAAAGGAACGTAATCCTTGTGCCGCATCAGGCCCGGAGCTTCGCCGGCGGCGCGCAGATCATCCTCGCTCAGGCGGCGGATCGAGGAGCGGCCCGAGCGCAGGTTGTCCCAGTAGGCTTGGATGCTGTCGGCCCCGGGCAGGTGCGCCGCCATGCCGACGATGGCAATATCGTTTTCGCTGCCATGCAGCGGCACTGATGTGCTCATGAACCCGACCCTCGTAACGCGCGACGCGGCGTCTGCGTAAAGGAAAAGTTAGGAGAAATTTGGGCGGTCCCGCCGTTCAGGCAACGATACGCCCCTTTCCCCCCGGTATTCGCCGCCATTGTCAAAGCTAGCAAGACAATGAGCCGGCTCCTCAAATCGGTCGCGCGCCCCGCGTTGGCCCAGCCTATCAACCAAGCTGCGCCAGCGCCACGATTTCGCTCCAGTTGATCGCCACTGCCAGCGCCGCCAGAAGCAGCGCAACCAGCGCAAACAGCGCGTCGTGCAGCGGATCCCACGCCCCCATGCGCCGCGCCAGCCAGACCACCACCGGGTAGGCCAGCACATAGGCGGCACCGATCCCGAGCAGCGCGCCCAGGAGCCCCGCCATCTCAAGCCCGGCGAGCAGGCACGCCACCATCAGAATCGCCCGCGCCAGCGCCAGCACGAAGAAGGTGCGGCTGTCGCCGGCGGCCAGCGCCGCCTGGTCATAGGTCTGCACGATGATCTGGGGCATCTGCACGCAGGCCACGATCACCGTCACCGCACCGGCGGCGAGGTAGCGCGCATCGTAGAGCAGATCGACCATCCAGTGGCCGAGCGCCGCGAAGATGCCGACCATGACGATCAGAGCCGCCGTCACCACGAAGCGCATCTTGCGCAGGCGCAGGAAATTGGCGCGGCTCTCGGTGGGCGGGGTCTCGCGGTAGATCGGGATCAGGATGCGCCGGGTCACCATGCCGCCGAGCAGCATCGGGAAGGCGGCGAGGAAATAGCCGATATTGTAGATCCCGAGCAGGTCGAGGCTGAGATACTTGCCCATCAGGATCTTGTCGCTCTGGCTGAAGAAGAAGCCGCAGACCGTCGACAGGAAGATCCACTTTCCGAAATTGATCAGCTCATGCGCCGCGGCGCGCTCCCAGCGGAAGCGGTTGCCGGCGCCGGGCAGGAAGATCCAGTTGATCACGACCTCGACGGTGACGGCGATCAGACCACTCAGCACCAGTGCCCAGACCGAGCCGGTGATCCAGGCCAGCAGCACCGCCGCGACCACGCCGGTGATCTGGGTGATGAAATCGAGCAGCGTCACCCGTCCGAGACTGAGATGCCGGTTGGCGCTATCCATGCGCGTGGGCTTGAAACCCGCGATCAGCAGCGCGAAACTCGCGGCGGGCAGCATGGCGAGCAACTGCGGCTCGTCGTAGAACTTCGCCATCGGCCAGGCGAGGCCACAGCCAACGAGAAAGAGCCCGATCCCGCGCAGAACCTGAATGGTCCAGGCGGTGTCGAGGAAGTCTCGTTCGTCGCCGCGCTTGCTCTGCAGGATCGCCGGGGTCACCCCGACATCCGAAAACTGTTGCAGCCCCATCATGAACACCGAGACCAGCGCCATCAGGCCGAAGGCCTCGGGGAAGAGCAGCCGTGTCAGGATCAGGTTCGACGCAAGGCGCAGGCCCTGGCTGAAGGCGAAGCCGCCGACGGTCAGCAGCGAGCTGCGCATCACCCGCGCACCGAGCGAGGCGCCGCGGAAGCGGGAGAGCAGAGCCGCGCTCATCGTCCGCGGCTCCAGCCCTCGGCGGCAGGTCGCAGCCGCACCGCCAGCGCTACCCCGGTATAGACCGCGAAGCCCAGCGGGTCGCGCAGCGCCAGGCCAAGCTTTTCGGAAACGGGGAAGGCAGGCTTGTCGTCATTGGCGAGAAGCCCGGGATAGCGGGCCTCGATCTCGGCCACGCCGGCATCCTGCCGCCGCCGCACCCGCACCAGCCGCGAAAAGCCCTCGGCGATCGGCCAGTCATAGCCCGCCGCGACGCCGATGCGCTCGTCGGGCGCGAAGTTCAGCCGCACGAACGTGTCGTCGGAGATGATCTCCGGGAAGCGCCCCCAGCGTGCCCGCCCGGCTGCGTTGACCGCGAAGATCCCGCAGCCCGGGACGCAGCGCGCCATGAACGGCACTCTGCGCCAGACCCGCGCATAGGCGCGCGAGACCGCACCTTTCGCGGTGATGTTGACGCTGCCGCTGGCATAGCGCGGCTCGGGGCGGGAGAGCGCTTGGTGCAGCTGCTGCAGGAGCCTCGGCGCCACGGTGACATCGGCATCGAGATAGACAAGGATCGCCCCGGAGGCCGCCGCATCACCGGCATCGAGCGCCGCCAGCTTGCCGCCCTCGGCGCGCTCGATGACCTGCAGCGTCCAGCCGCGCTCGGCGAAAGCCGGAGCGCAGGCACGGGCGCGCGCGGCGGTGTCGTCAGCGCAGCCATTGGCGATCACGATGACCTCGACCGGCGCGCTCTCGGACCAGTCGGAATCGCACAGCGCCGCAAGGCAGCCGCCGATCAGCGTTGCCTCGTTGCTTGCCGGCAAAATAACCGAAACGGCTGGCGTCCCGCGAGTCTCGGCGGATCCCGTCATTCTCGTACCAAACAGCCACACACATGCGCGATATGCGCCTCAAGCGGCTCAGGTGCCAGCAAATTGTGTCGAGAAGAAGAAGACAGCCCGGATTATATCCAAAATGATACAAACTGTTCTGATGCGCTGTGAACACGGTGCCACGGCATCTTGTGAAATCGGCAGCCCATTGTGGAAACCGAGGCCAAAGCCGGTCACATTGCCGGGGACGAGCTGACAGCGGGGGATGCGTGTCGCAGGCATTGCGGATCGGATACCTGGTACCCCAGTTTCCGGGCCAGACACATATTTTTTTCTGGCGCGAGGTTCAGGCGCTGGAGGCGATGGGCCACAAGGTGGACCTGCTCTCGACGCGCATGCCGCCCTCGGGGCTGATCGCGCATGACTGGTCCGAAGATGCCATCGCCCGCACCACCTATCTCGGCGAGCCCTCCCCCGTAAGGGCAGTGCAGGCCCTGGCCGGTCTGCTGCCGCGTGGACTGCCCGCGGCGATGCTGAAGGAGGGCCCCGGCTTTGCCCGCGACGTGGCGATGACGCTGTCCGCTGCGCAAGCCCTGAAGGCCCACGCCCAAGAGCTGCAGCTCGATCATGTGCATGCGCATTCCTGCGGTCGCGCGGCGCTGATCGCGGCGCTGTCGCAGCAGCTCGGCGGGCCGAGCTACTCGCTGACCCTGCACGGGCCGCTTTCGGATTATGGCCCCGGCCAGCGCTTCAAGTGGCGCGGCGCGGCCTTTGCCACGATCATCACCCACAAGCTGATGGGCGAGGTGCAGGAGGCGCTGGCCGGTGATCTGCCCGAGCGGCTGACGGTGCGCGCGATGGGGGTCGACACCGAGGTGCTCAAGCGCGAGACGCCCTACCAGCCGCCCGAGAAAGGCCGCCCGATCCGGCTGTTCTCCTGCGGGCGGCTCAACGTGGTGAAGGGGCACCAGGATCTGATGTCGGCGATGCGCCAGCTGCTCGACCAAGGGGTCGACGTGCGGCTCGAGATCGCCGGCGAGGACGATGCCGGCGGCGAGGGTTTCCGCAAGGATCTCGAGGCGCATCTGCGCAAGCTGCGGCTGCAGGATCACGTCAAGCTGCTGGGCGCGATCGACGCCGGCGCGGTGAAGGAGAAGCTGCTCGAGGCGCATGGCTTCGTGCTGGCCTCGTGGCACGAGCCGCTGGGCGTCGCCTACATGGAGGCGATGGCCTGCGGGGTGCCGGTGATCGGCACCGACGCGGGCGGCGTGCGCGAGCTGATCGACGATGGCCGCACCGGCAAGCTGGTGGCGCCGAAGGATCCGACGGCGCTGGCCCGGGCGATCCGCGAGCTGGCCCAGAACCCCGACAGCGCGCTGCGCTTCAGCGCCGCCGGGCGCGCCCATGTGGAGGCGCATTTCCGCGCCAGCCTCGGCGCAGAGACGCTGGTCTCGGAGATCCGGGCGACCCGCAGCACCGGCTGAGCCGCGTCAGAGCCCCGCGGTGGGCAGCGCGACGCCCGGCGCATCGGCAAAGCCCAGCGCCTCGACCTGCACCATGCGCACGATGCCCTGCGGGCCTGCCGCCACCAGCCGCCCGCCCTCTTCGCGCGAGAAGGCATAGGCGCCCTGCCCGCCCGGCAGCACCGCAATGTCGCGACCCGCGCCGCCATGCAGCAGATCATCTCCGCCGCCGCCGATCAGCCTGTCATCGCCCGCCCCGCCGAGCAGGATGTCGGGCTTCGGGCTGCCTTCGAGCGTCTCGCCCCCGTCGCCGGCCTCGAGCAGCAGCCCGCCGTCGAACACGCCCGGTGCGCGCGGCTCCCAATCGGTCGGCGCGGTGGCGTTGTAGCTCATCAGCATGTCCCAGCGCGGGTTGTCATCGCCCAGGTGGCGCAGCGCGCCCCAGCTGCCCCATTGCGAGGCTGGCGCGACATCGACGAAGGCATTGAACAGTGCCCCGCCGCTCGCCACCCAGCCGGCCAGCAGCTCTTCGTAGAGCTTGGCGATCTCGGGCGTGTAGTTGAAATAGGTGAAGAACTCGGCCAGCGCGCTCTCGCTGACGCGCTCCATCTGGGCCGAGACATGGGTGCCGCCCTCATACATCACCAGCCGCAGGCCAGCCGCTTCGGCGACGCTGGCATGATAGGGGAAGATTTCTTCGATCAGCTCCTTGAGCGAGCCCTCGAGCAGCGCCAGCGCCACCGGCGCCACGGCGGCGTCAAAGCGGTGCTCGCGGACATATTCGCGCAGCGCCACCCGGCGCAGCCCCTCCGCCTCGCCCGCCGCCACCGCCGCTGCCTCGGAGCGAGCCAGCCAGTCGTCGAGCTGCGGCGCCATCTCCTCGCCACCCATCTCGTAGCCGAAATAGCCAGCCACCGCGTAGGCATCGAAGACATCCTGCGGAGGATGGCCGAGCTGCAGATAGGCCAGCGGCGCCATCAGGATATTCTCCTCGAGCCCCGGCCAGCCGGTATGGGTCGAGATCACCCGCACCAGCCGCTCGGGCACCTCGTCACCGAACACCTCGGTGAAGATCTGCATGACCTGCGCCGAGCGCAGCCCGTAATACTGCATCCAGCCGGCCTCGGAGCGGCCCCAGAGCGCATCGGCCTGCGCCTCGGCCCAGCGTGCCTGCGGGAAGATGAAATTCCAGACCTCGTTGGAATACTCGACATAGGCCTTCAGGCCCGGATCGAGCCGCGCCGTCACCAGCTCGGCGAAGCGGCGGACGTAATCGTCATCGGCCATGTGGGGGATGTTGAACCACGGATCGGCGCCGACGCGGTTGGCCAGCCGGATCATCACCTCCGCCGGCACGCCCCAGGCGCTCCAGGTGTAATCGCTCATCCGGGGGCGATCATCCCAGCGCTGCACCGGCGAGCCGTTGGTCATCATCCAGTCCATGAAGCGCAGGCTGCGCAGGTCGCCGATGCGCGCCAGCCAGAGCGGGTTGAACAGCGCCCCGGCCTCGTGAAGCGCCAGCTGGTCCTCGCGCACGATGCGGACATCGCGGATCGGGTCTTCGGCATCGGTTGCGCTGATCGAGACCCCAACGGCGCCCTCGCCCGGGCTGTACCAGAACTGGCCCTCGCCCTCCCCGAGCCGCACCCGGCTGGCGCGGCCGGTAATGTCGAGCTTGCCCTTGCCTTGCCAGAATACCCGGTAGGTGCCGGTGAGATACTGCGCCTCGGAGGGCTGGTCGGTGAGCAGCAGCGCCTCGAGCCGCTCGACGCGCTCGGGGATGTATTTCGGCCAGCCGTCCTCGTCGAGCGCTCCTTCGGCGCGCAGCTCTTCGGCCTCGACCCCGCCCCATTGCCCCGGCAGGTGGCCGATCCATTCGCGGGCCATCTTCATGTGATCGAGGAAGGGCGCCTGGGTCGACCAGTCGGAGATGCCGTTGAGCCCCATCGCCAGCGCCGGCGCGCCCTCGGGCCGGGCCCCGGAGGCGGGCAGCGCCACCTCGCCGCGCTGCGGCAGGGGCTCGACCGCCGGGGCGGGCGCGGGTGTGGGCGCAGCTTCGGCGCTGCGGGTTGTGGAGAGCTCCGGCGCCAGTCCGGCGCTCTCCAGAACGCCCGAGGCCGAGACCTCGTCCCAGACCCGCGCGGCGAGCTCGGGATAGGCGGCGGCGATGGCGGGATGCAGGCTCGAGGCCGGCGTGTAGCCGGCGGGAGGCGCTTCGCCATAGGTCGCGGCATAGGTGATCATCGCGGCGAGGAAATAGAGGCTCGGGGTGCCATGCGGGTCGAGATCGACATAGAGCGCCTCCGCCGGAACCTCCTCGAGCGGGCCACCCTCGCCCAGCAGCGCCGAGAGGATGCGGGCCACCGGGATCAGCCGGATGTCGGCCTTGGGCCGCGCGGCCCGCAGGTCGTCCAGCAGGGTCTCGTACCAGTCGTGATACTCCGCTTGGTTCAGCGCGTGGTAGGCCCGCGCGTTGCGCACCGAGGGCGGGAAGCGGCGCGAGACCGAGTTCATCTCCGACCAGCCCTCGTAGAGATAGACCGGCATCCCCGGCGATCGGCCCTGCATCCAGTCGACGATCTGCAGGATGACCCCCATCGGGCTTTCGCCGGCGGCGTTGTCGTAATCATAGGGCGCGTCGGGTGCCTGGTACTGGACGAAGTTCGCCGGGGTGATCCAGATCGCGTCGAACCCGGCATCGCCGAAGGCGCCGCGCCCGGCATCCCAGCTGCCGGTCACGCCGGGAATCGTCCAGTTCGGGCGCGGCGGCAGGCTCCGCGCAAAATCGCGCAGGAAGCCCCATTGCCCGTCGAGCGCGAAGCCGTACCCCCCTGCGCGGGCCAGCTCGCCCATCCAGTGCGGCACGTTGGCATGCTCCTCGTCGCCGAGATGGTGCACGAGGCTGTTGCCGAAGACGTAGAGCTTCGCGGCGTCGCGCTCCTGCGCGAGCGCGGCCAGCGGCGTGAGCAGCGCGAGGCATGCGGCGTGAATGAGACGTCGGATCACGGGATCTCCCTCGGGTCGGCTTCCCCGTCAATATGACCGGCTTGGCGCGTCGCTCAAGGGCTGTCTCGGGAGCCGCAGCGCCTGACGATCGCTCCGCGGGAGCGCGGTATTTTGCGGGTTTTCATTTGGAGGATTGAGCGTATAGTCCGCCGCATGATGACCAATGGCCATATCGCTGCAATCTCCCGCGCCCCCGGCGCGGCTCTTGCGCTTGGCCTGACTCTTCTCCTAATCCGCCTCTGAGCGCGCAGTCACCCGGCGCGACCGCTCAGAGGAGGCATCGTTTCGCGCCGGCGAGACACCAGGACGAAGACCATAAAGAGATTCAGTGACATGACCGACCAGACCAAAGACCGCGTGTACATTTTCGACACGACGCTTCGTGACGGCGAGCAATCGCCCGGCGCCACCATGACCCATGACGAGAAGCTCGAGATCGCCGAGCTGCTCGAGGACATGGGCGTCGACATCATCGAGGCCGGCTTCCCGATCGCCTCCGAGGGTGATTTCAAGGCGGTCTCCGACATCGCCGAGCGCAGCAAGGAGACGGTGATCTGCGGCCTCGCCCGCGCCCAGCTCCCCGATATCGACCGTTGCTGGGAAGCGATCAAGAAGGCGCCGAAGCCGCGCATCCACACCTTCATCGGCACCTCGCCGCTGCACCGCGCCATTCCCAACCTCTCGATGGACGAGATGGCCGACCGCATCCACGAGACGGTGACCCACGCCCGCAACCTCTGCGACAACGTGCAATGGTCGCCGATGGATGCGACGCGGACCGAGTGGGACTATCTCTGCCGGGTGATCGAGATTGCCATCAAGGCCGGTGCCACCACGATCAACATCCCCGACACCGTGGGCTACACCGCGCCGCGCGAATCCGCCGACCTCATCAAGCGCCTGATCGAGACGGTGCCCGGCGCCGACGAGGTGATCTTCGCGACCCACTGCCACAACGATCTCGGCATGGCGACGGCGAACGCGCTGGCCGCGGTCGAGGGCGGCGCCCGGCAGATCGAATGCACCATCAACGGCCTTGGCGAGCGCGCCGGCAACACCGCGCTCGAAGAGGTGGTGATGGCGCTGCGCACCCGCGGCGACATCATGCCCTTCTACACCGATATCGACACCAAGAAGATCATGCACATCTCGCGCAGGGTCTCCTCGGTGTCGGGCTTCCCGGTGCAGTTCAACAAGGCCATCGTCGGCAAGAACGCCTTCGCGCATGAGAGCGGCATCCACCAGGACGGCATGCTCAAGAACGCCGAGACCTTCGAGATCATGCGCCCCGAGGATGTCGGCCTTGCCGGTACCTCGCTGCCGCTCGGCAAGCACTCGGGCCGCGCCGCGCTCCGCGCCAAGCTCAAGGATCTCGGGGTCGAGGTCGGTGACAACCAGCTCAAGGACATCTTCTTCCGCTTCAAGGATCTCGCCGACCGCAAGAAGGAGGTCTACGACGAGGACATCCTCGCCCTCGTGACCGCGGCGATGACCACGGAAGGCGCCGATCACCTCGAGATCGTGTCGCTCAAGGTCGTCTGCGGCACCGGCGGCCCGGCGGAAGCCACGCTCGAGATGGAAGTTGGCGGCGAAGAGATGTCGGCCACCGAGCACGGCGATGGCCCGGTCGACGCCACCTTCAAGGCAGTGCGCGCGCTCTATCCCAATAAGGCCCGGCTGCAGCTCTACCAGGTGCACGCGGTGACCGAGGGCACCGACGCTCAGGCCACGGTGTCGGTCCGGCTCGAGGAAGACGGCAAGATCGCCACCGGCCAGTCGGCGGATACCGATACGGTCTATGCCTCGGCCAAGGCCTATGTGAACGCGCTCAACCGCCTTCACGTGCGCCGGGGCAAGACCGGCAGCGACCAGAAGGAAATCAGCTACAAGGATATCGGCTGATCCTCCCGAAACGCCAGCGCCCGCCCTTCTCGGGGCGGGCGTTTTCGATTCTGCTTGGGCGGCCTTACGCGATGTCGATGTGATGCCCGAGATGCGCCGACGCGTGATCGTCCTGCGCGTCGGCGTGGTCCAGATCCTCGGCAAGCTCGAACGCTTCGCTCTCGTCGTGGATCTCGCGCATCACCTCGGCCATCAGAAGCTCCACCATCGCCTCATCCTGCGGTGGCTTGTCATCGGATTTGGCGCTCTCCCGAAGCTCTTCCGGCGCGTAGAACTCGAAGGTTTCGGGCTCGTCATCCGCTAGGAACAGGGCGATCTCGGCGAGCGCCGGGGCAGACGCCGGCCCGACGACGAGATTGCTTTCGGCCATTGTCGTGAAGACCTGCGGCGCCGCACCGGGCGGGTGCGGGGCCGAGAGCGCGTCATCCTGACCGCCGCCCTCGAGATGATCCAGACCGGGGCTCGGTTCTCCTGCAACGCGGGACTCCGCGGCAGACTCGATCTCCGATGCGGTCTCTGTAACGGGCTCGGCCTCGAGCGCGACCGAGACCGATTGCCCCACGACCGACCCTGCCGGGCTCGGATGCGGTATTTCGAGCAGCTCCGTCAGCTCCGGACGGTCGAGGCCGGAAAGCGCGTCCGCCACCTCTTCCTGCCGGATCCCCTCGCTACGGTCCTGCAGCGTTTCGGCGCTCGCGACCTCCTCGAGCGGCACCACGTAGCCAAGGCTGACCGCCGCATTGCGCAGGCCGCGCACGCTGCCGTCGCCTTCGAATTTCATCGTCGACAGCCCGGCCATGCGCCGCCCGTGGTAGAGCTCGTCGCCATAAGAGGCGTTGGCCTCCGCCTCGAGCCGCTCCTCGATGGTTTCGAGCCGCTCACCGACTGGCGACGCCTCCGGCTCGCCGTCCAAGTCCGACCCGAGCTCGGGCGGGATCACCCCTCCGCTTGCCGGAAGGGGTTTGATCAAGCGTTCAAAGATATAACCTAGCACTGTTCTCACTCACTGTTCAGCCCATGACACTCACGGGAGAGACAGTGATCCGCCGCAATGGCGCGGGCGGGCATGCAAAAGCGGCAATCGCGCGGCGCTTCCCCACAAAGCTTTCCGAAAGCTTAGGTCTTTCGAAACTTTTGGGCCGGCGCGAAGGCCGGCCCGGAAGGTCAGTGCATGGCCGGAACGACCTGGTCCGGCGGCCGGTGGCCATCGGCGAAGGTCTTGACGTTGAGCAGCACCTTCTCGCCCATCTCGATGCGGCCCTCGATGGTGGCCGACCCCATATGCGGCAGCATCACCACGTTGGGCATGTTGACGAGCTCGGGGTTGCCCTTGATGCCGTGCTGATAGACGTCGAGCCCCGCGCCCGCCAGTTCGCCGGCCTTGAGCATCCGGGTCAGCGCGCTCTCGTCGATGACCTCGCCGCGCGAGGTGTTCACCAGGACCGCGGTGGGCTTCATCAGCTTCAGCCGGCGCGCGTTGAGCAGGTGGAAGGTCGAGGGCGTGTGCGGGCAGTTCACCGAGATCACGTCCATCCGCGCCACCATCTGGTCGAGGCTTTCCCAGTAGGTCGCCTCGAAGGCTTCCTCGGTCTCGGTGCGCAGGCGGCGGCGGTTGTGGTAGTGGATCTGCATGCCGAAGGCCTGTGCGCGCTTGGCGACAGCCTGGCCGATCCGGCCCATGCCAAGGATGCCGAGCCGCTTGCCGCCCAGCCGCGTGCCGAGGAAGGCGTTGGGCGCCCAGCCCTGCCATTCGCCGGCCTGCATCACCGCGAGCCCCTCCTGCATCCGCCGGGTCACCGCGAGCATCAGCCCCATGACCATGTCGGCGGTGTCGTCGGTCATCACCCCGGGTGTGTTCGACACGAGGATGCCGCGGCGGCGGGCGGTCTCGACGTCGATGTGATCGACCCCGGCACCGTAGTTCGCGATCAGCTTGAGGCGCTCGCCGGCCTGGCCGATCAGCCCGGCATCGATCGAGTCGGTGATGGTTGGCACCAGCACGTCGCACTCGGACATGGCCTCGGCCAGCTCGGCGCGGGACATCGGCGTATCGGTTTCGCGAAGGGTCACGTTGAACAGCTCGCTCAGACGCGTCTCGACCGCTTCGGGCAAGCGTCGCGTCACGACAACACTCAGGCGTTTCTGAGGCATGGCGCGCCTCCCCTCCCTTTCCACAGCTCGTCTCCGATGGCACAGTGTCGCATGAGCGTGCGGGGCACAAGAACCCCGCCTGAAAAACTCGGGCAGGACAGTGAAATGCGCATAGCCGCTTTGATCGTGGGGCTGATGGCCGCCCTGTTGACCGGTACCGTCTCCGCCGCCACCGAAGAGCGTGGCCCGGTCACCAACCTGCCCTTGCCGCGCTACGTGTCGATGAAGGCCTCCGAGGGCAATGTGCGCCGCGGGCCGTCGCTCACCCATCGCATCGACTGGATCTACACCCGCCGCGACATGCCGCTCGAGATCACCGCCGAATACGGCCACTGGCGCCGCGTGCGCGATGCCGACGGGGCCGGCGGCTGGGTGCATTACTCGCTGCTCTCGGGCGTCCGCACCGTCTTGGTGCAGCAGGACATGCTCGAGCTGCACGGCCGGCCCGACGAGACTGCCCCGGTCAACGCAAAGCTGGCGCTCGGCGTGGTGGCGCGGCTCGGCAAATGCGAAGCCGCCTGGTGCGAGCTTTCGGCCGGCGGCTATGACGGCTGGGCGCCGAAATCCGCACTCTGGGGCGTCGCCGCGGACGAGATCCGCGACTGATCCCCGCCGGAGCCGAGCCTGCGCTGCCGCGTCAGGCCGCCTCGTGCATCAGGATCGCCGCCTCCGACTCCGTGAGATTGCGCCGGGCAAAACTGCCATAGCTCTGCGGGCTGTGCTCGATTCCGGGCTTCATCGCCAGAAGCCGCGCCCTGTCCTCGTCGCGCAGGGTGGTCAGCGCGGTATTCGAGGGGTGGAAGCTCTCGGTCTCGACGCCATTGGCAAACAGCACCTCGTGGCGCGGCAGCAGCAGGTGCACATAGGTCACCTCGCGGACGGACAGATCGCGCACCACCGTGCGCCCGTTCACCAGGTCAGATGCCCGAACCAGCACCTCGTCGGTGTTGAACAGCGCCTGCGCAGCCCGGCCGGTCACCAGCATCCGGTGCTCGGGCGACACCAGAAACTCCTCGTCGGGACGCTCGATCCCGAAGGCACCGGCGCGGATGCGCACGGGGCGCAGCCTCGGCATCGCGAAGAGCCGCGCGCCGGTCATCCGGCGGCTGCCGACCCACTGCACCTCCTGCGGGCCGTTGTCCTTGGTCTGGATCAGGTCGCCCTCGCGCAGATCCTGCACCGGGATCGCGCCCGTCGGGGTCAGGATACGGGTGCCGGGGGTGAAGCAGATCACCCCGCCCGACTGCTCCGCGCCCTCGTGCTTCGCCATCGGCCCGAGCGCGGCGTGCACGATCCACAGATCGGCCCCGCGCGGCGGGATCTCGTTGAGGAACATCAGCAGCGGGCGCGCCGCGCCGTCCACCTGGATCAGCGTGACGGTATAGGTCTGCGCCCCATCGGTGACGACGAAATTGCTCTCCGAAAGAGGATGACCGACCTCGACCGTGTCGAGACGACTGTTGTTCGTCACCGCGGCCCCTACAAGCCGGCGCACCATCTGCGCCGCGCGACGGCGGATGGCAACGATGTCATCCGCACGATCAAGCTCGAGAAGCCCCGAAGGCCCATCCACCCGAACCGCTTGGCCACGCCATGCCCAGGCCGCTCCCACGCGAAGCGAAGAAAATCCTGGGCTTTCAAAGCCGTCGATCAGTGTTTGTGACCAGGAAATGACGAACGTGCCCTTGATGCCCGTTCCCATTTTGCCCTTGTCTGCTCTGCTTTATTGTTTTGACATGGGTAACAAAGCCGGCGTTGCATTTATAGGTCAGGCGGCCGGCGCGGCCCTATAATACCACTCAGACCGCCGAAATGTTGCCACCAGACCACAGCGCCAGCCCAAAATACCCTCTATGGGCGAGCGTGACGCAACGGCATGGCGAAAACCTCTCATCAAAACAATTTCGGCGTGTTTCCCCGCGTCGGCACGGCGGCGGTGGCTTCGAATCTCCCGCCACGGGCCGGCCTCGGACAGCCGTTGTTGGACAGCGCTCCCATAGCGCGGTAACAGGCAGCAGGTTCATATACGGTAGATCAATGGCCCAGACCCCCACCGATATCGCCCGCACGGTGCTGACCACCGAGGCCGAGGCGCTGACCCGGCTCGCCGACGAATTGCCGGCCGCCTTCGAGGACGTGATCACGCTCCTGCTGCACATCAACGGCCGCATCATCGTCTCCGGCATGGGCAAGTCCGGCCATGTCGCGGGCAAGATCGCCGCCACGCTGGCCTCCACCGGCGCCCCGGCGCAGGTGGTGCATCCCGGCGAGGCCAGCCACGGCGATCTCGGCATGATCACCCCCGATGACGTGGTCATCCTGATCTCGAATTCCGGCGAGACCCGCGAGCTGGCCGACATGATCGCCCATTGCGCCCGCTTCTCGATCCCGATGATCGCCATGACCCGCCGCGCCGACAGCACGTTGGCGCGCTCGGCCAACCACGTGCTGCTGATGCCCGACGCACCCGAGGCCTGTGCGATCGGCATGGCGCCCACCACCTCGACGACCATGGCCATGGCGCTCGGCGATGCGCTCGCGGTGGCGCTGATGCAGAAGCGCGGCTTCGACCGGCAGAACTTCCTCGCCTTCCACCCCGGCGGCTCGCTCGGCGCCCAGCTGCTGCGGGTCTCCGCGGTGATGCATCGCGGCGACGAGCTGCCGGTGGTCTCCGCCGAGACGCCGATGGGCGAAGCGCTTGTCATCATGTCGCAGAAGGGCTTCGGTGTCGCCGCGCTGGTCGAGGACGGCAAGCTCGAAGGCGTCATCACCGATGGCGACCTGCGCCGCAATCTCGAGGGCCTGATGGACCGAAAAGCCGGCGATGTCGCCACCCGCAACCCGCGCGCCATCGCCCCGGACGCGCTCCTGACAGAGGCTCTTGGCATGATGAACGCCCGCAAGATCTCGGCGCTGTTCGCCGTCGAGGAGGACCGCACGCTGGTCGGCCTCGTCCATATCCACGACGCGCTGCGCGCAGGTGTCGCATGAGCGCCGTCATCTTCATCCCTGCCCGCTACGCCTCGACCCGCTACCCGGGCAAGCCGCTGGTCGAACTGACCGGCGCCACCGGCGAGAAAAAGACCCTGATCCGCCGCGCCTGGGATTGTGCGCAGAGCGTGAAGGGCGCCGATGCCGTCTATGTCCTGACCGATGACGAGCGCATCGCCGAGGCGGCGCGAGGCTTCGGCGCCGACGTTCTGATGACCTCGTCCGAGGCGCGCAACGGCACCGAGCGCTGCGCCGAGGCGGTGGCGCAACTCGCCACCGAGCCCGACGCGATCATCAACCTGCAGGGCGACGCACCGCTGACCCCGCCATGGTTCGTCGAGGCGCTGATCGAGCGCATGACCGACAGCTCGGTCGAGATGGCCACCCCGGTGCTCAAAACCGACCGCGAGACGCTGGTGCATTTCGTCACCGACCGCCAGAACGGCCGCGTCGGCGGCACCACCGCGGTGATGCGCGGCGACGGCACGGCGCTCTACTTCTCCAAGGAAGTGCTGCCCTACGTCGGCAACCTCGAGAGCCCGCCCGAGGTCTGGCACCATGTCGGTGTCTACGGCTACCGCCCCGCCGCGCTGCGTCGCTATGCCAGCTGGGCCGAGGGCCCGCTGGAAAAGGCCGAAGGGCTGGAACAGCTGCGCTTCCTCGAGAACGGCGTGCCGGTCACCTGCGTCGAGGTCGACGCGCGCGGCCGGGTGTTCTGGGAGCTCAACAACCCCGTCGACGTCGCCCGGATCGAGGGCGTCCTGAAGAAGGAAGGCATCGCATGAAGACCGTCACCATCGGCGAGATTTCCGTCTCGAACACGGCGCCGTTCGCACTGATCGCCGGGCCCTGCCAGCTCGAAAGCCTCGATCACGCCCGCATGCTGGCCGAGCAGATCGCCGCTGCCGCCGAAGCCGCGCGCACGCCCTGGATCTTCAAGGGCAGCTACGACAAGGCCAACCGCTCGTCGCTTTCCGGCAAGCGCGGTATCGGCATGGAGGCCGGGCTGTCGATCCTGTCAACCATCGGCCGCGAGTTCGGCGTGCCGGTGCTGACCGACGTGCATGGCCCCGAGCAATGCGCCACCGTCGCCGAGGCGGTCGACGTGCTGCAGATTCCGGCCTTCCTCTCGCGCCAGACCGACCTGCTGCTCGCCGCCGGTGAGACCGGCGCCGCGATCAACGTCAAGAAAGGCCAGTTCCTCGCGCCGTGGGACATGGCCAACGTCGCCGACAAGATCGCCTCGACAGGCAATCAGCGCATCATGCTCTGCGAGCGCGGTGCGAGCTTTGGCTACAACATGCTGGTCTCAGACATGCGCTCGCTGCCGATCATGGCCGAGACCGGCTACCCGGTGGTGTTCGACGCCACCCACTCGGTGCAGCTTCCCGGCGGTCAGGGCGCGAGCTCGGGCGGCCAGCGCCAGTTCGTCGAGCCCTTGGCGCGCGCGGCGCTGGCGGTGGGCGCGGGGGCGGTCTTCATCGAGACCCACGAAGACCCCGACAACGCCCCCTCCGACGGGCCCAACATGGTGCCGATCTCGGATCTCGGGCGGCTGCTGAAAGGCCTGCGAGCCATCGACGACCTGACCAAGGCAGGCTGACTCAGGCCGGAACAGGCTCTGTTTGGGGCGCGGACTGCCGTTCAGCCCGCGCCTCGGCCACCTCGCGGGCGTGCAGGCCCAGCACCACCAGCGCCGGCCACAACAGATAGGCCTCGATCTCGATATTCTCGCCGAACGAGAGCAGCACCAGCACCATGCAGATGCCGAGCGGCAGCCGCCCGCGAGGCCCGAGTGCGGCATCCTTCAGCGCGATCCAGATCTGCCAGACCAGCGGCACGGCGAAGGCTAAGAGCCCTGTCAGCCCCTTCACGAAGAGCAGCCCGAACCAGGTGTGATGGCTGCCGATCGGCATGTATTCGACGATATGCGGGCCCGGATGCACGGTGCCGTGGCCGAACCACACCGCCTCCTCCTGCCAGCGCTCATGCGCAATGCGCTGCAGCGTCTCGCGCACCCTTGTGCTGTCGGCCCGGGCGCCCTTGAAGGCCGAGACGCCGCGGTCGATGGCGCGCAGCAGCCCCGGCCCGACGATGGCCATCGAGGCGGTGAGCCCGGCAAAGGCGCCCCAAGCCCAGCCCTTGAGGATCAGCGGCATCATCCGCGGCCCGATGGTACAGGCGACGAGCCCCACAAGCCCCATCCGCGATTTCGAGGCGAGGATCATCAGCACACCCGCACCGACCCCGGCGGCCCGCCATTTGTTCTCCTTTTCCTCGAGCGCGAAGAGAACGGTCGTCACGCCGAGCAGCGCCGCGAAGGGCGACCACGGCGCGAAGAACTGCCAGCGCGGCGTCCAGGAGGCGGGATCGAAGGTGAAGAGATAGACCGAGAAATACTCCGGCCCCGGCCCGCCAATGGCCTTGAGCGGCGAGGTGAAGATGCGCTCTGGCAAGCCCAGCGTCGGCGCGATGAGCAGGATCGGCGCGAGACAGAGCGTGTAGAAGCCGAGCCTGCACTGCGCCCGGATCAGGATCTCGCGTCGGATCGGCAGCACCGCGCCGGCAAGCGGGAAGAGCGCCAAGAGCGCCCAGCCCTTGGCCCAGCCGATCGAGGACTTGATCGTCTGCTTGAGCCCCAACCCCCAGTCGAGATGCCCGACCCAGAGCGCCACCAGCATGACGAGCATGCCGAGGATCCAGCCCCAGACCACCGGCGGCACCGGCCCGGTGGCGCGCAAGTCGCTGCGGATCGCCGGGCCGAGATAGAGCGCCAGCACCGCCAGCATCGCCAGAAGCCAGGCCAGCACCGGCCCGACCACGTAGAGCGCGCCGATGCCGTAGAGTGGCCAGGTCCAGACGATGGTGGACCAGACCATGCCCTCGGCGGGGTTCCGGGGCGCGATCACTTGCGCTCGGCCTTGGTGAAGAGCAGGCGTTGGATCAGGGCGAGACGGATCCATGCGAGGCTCAGCGAGAACAGCAGCAGGAAGGTCGCCGCCGCTCCCGCCACCACGGCGAGCTTGCGCTTGGGCGAGCTCGGCGCGTCGGGCAGCGAGGGGTCTTCGAGCACCTGCACCAGCGGGTAGGAGGCGTAGATGTCGGTCTTGCTCGACTGGGTGCGGGCAATGGCGGAGGCAAACACCGCCTCGGCGACGCTGAAATCGCGCTGCAGATCCTCGAGCCGCGCGGCCAGCGGCGCCAGCGCGCCGAGCCGGGCGCTTTCGCTGGCGATATGGGCGGTCAACCCCTCGGCCTGCGCGGCAAGCCCGGTGCGCTCGGATTCCTGCCGCACCAGCTCGGTCAGCAGCGTCGCCCGACCGCCGTCGATGGCGCGCTCGAGCTGGCCGCTGCCGCCGGTAAGCGCCTGCGCGCGGGCCCGCGCCTCGGCGCTGGCGGCCTCGTAGGCGGTCGCGGCCTTGACCACCTCCGGGTGCTGGCGGCCATAGCGGGCGCGCGCGCTCGCCAGCTCGGTCGAGGCCTCCGACATGGTCTCGAGCAGGGCGAGGTAATCGGCGTCGCCATTGAGCCGCAGGATGATCGCCGCCTGAGCGGCGTCGGTGCCGAGCTGCCCCTCGAGCCGCGCCACGGCGGCGAGCTTGTTGCGGTGCTCGGCGCTCAGGGTCTCGAGCTGCATGCGCAGATCGTCGAGCTCGTCGAGCTGGCGCTTGTACTGCTCGGCGGAGTGCAGCCCGCTCTCCGCCTGCAGCCGGGCGATATCCTCGCGGGTGGCGGCGACGCTATCCTGGTATTCGCGGATCGCGGCCAGCCCGCCGGTCTGGCGGCTGTCCTGCTCGTCGCCGCGCAGGCGGTCGATCTCGTCGAAGAAGGCGGCCAGCAGCGCGCCGTTGCGATCGTGCGCAGCCTCGGCGCTGGGGCCGACCATCTCGATATGGATGAAGGCGGTCTGATCGACCAGCCGCACCCGGGGCTCGCCGAACCCGGCCTTGTCGGTGCCGAGCCGCTCCGCGGCATCGCGCAGCACCCGGTCGGCGGAGAGCAGGCGCTTGTAGGTCTCGGTGGGGCTGACGGAATTGCTCGAGAAGGCCGAGTTGGAGTAGCTCGAGGCCTGCCCGATCTCGGCGAGGTTGACCGAGGCGGAGGCGCCGGAGCCGGGCAGGATCAGCGACATGTGGCTGGAATATTTCAGCGGCGCGGTCTTGAGGTAGCCGGTGATCGGCGCCCAGATCGCCGCCGCCCCCAGCGCGAAGATCCAGAGATAGCGCGGCAGGCGGCTGAGATCGAGCGTCGCGCCGCCCATGAGCAGCCGGCGGAAACTGATCCTGCGCGGCCACAGCCGGAAGCGACGGCGGGCGGGCGCGGCGGCCTGGTCGTCGGAAAGGGTCTGGTCGGCGAGTGTCATGGGGCAATCCTCCGTTGCCCCTGACATTAACCTTAAGCGTGTATGAAAGCCGCTGCGCTTGCGGAGGACCGGGGGCCGCGGATGCGCCGCCGACCTATCCTTTCGGCGAGGCCGTGACGTGACCGGATCAGAAGATCCCGGCGTCGCGCGCCACGATCGCCGCCTGCGTGCGGTTGTTGACGTCGAGCTTGCGATAGAGCGTCTTCACGTGAAGCTTGATCGTCGGCTCGGTGATCTCGAGATCGCGAGCGATCTCCTTGTTGGACTTGCCCTCGGTCAGCCCCTTCAGGACTTCCATCTCGCGCTTGGTGAGGGTCTTGGCCAGCGGGTGCTCCTCGACCTCCTCGGCGGCGGTCATGAAGGCGATCGGGGCGTATTGCTCGCCCATCGCCATGAAGCGTACCGCGTTGACCAGCGACTTGGCCGGCAGCGTCTTGGGCACGAAGCCCGCGGCGCCGAGCTCGAGCGCCTCCTCGGCAATGTCGCGGCTGGCCTCGCCCGAGATCAGCGCCACGTGGCGCACCCCCTCGATGGCCAGCGCCTGCTTCAGCCCCTCGAGCCCGTTCATGCCCGGCATCTTGTAGTCGAGCAGGACGAGATCGTAGGCCGCGTCATCCTTCATGCGCTGCAACGCCTCGGCGAAGCTCGACGCGCTGCCGGTCTCGATTCCGTCCTCATCGTCGAGGAAGGCGATCAGCGTATCGCGCAGCAGGTCGTGGTCGTCAGCGATGAGAACGCGCATGTCTTGGCACCGTAAGATCTTGCTTTCGGATCTACACGCTACACGAGTGCCCTCACCCCGTTAAGGCAATTCTGCGAAGGCTCGCGGCAAAGCGGAATAGGCATCCTACCCACATGTATAGGTCGCGCTCGCAAACGCTCGCATAGCGGGACTATCCCGCCGGATAGCGGGTCGGGATGAATGCCCGAATGACGCTGCGTCAGGAGAGTTGGTGCGCCGTCCGCGCCGCTCTCCTCACCGGCTGGGAAATTGAGGTTAACGCTATCTTCAAGCGATGCAGGAGGGGCCACTCAGCCAGGAGGAGACCCCGCCATGAAGATGATGCCCCCCGCCGCGTTCACCCGTTCGCTTGCCGCGCCGCGTGCCCTGCCCACCAAGCGGGTGCTCGGCCTGCCGGTGGTCGACGCCACGACAGACGATTGCGTCGAGGCGCTGCTGAGCGGTGCCGCGCGCACGGTCTATTTCCTCAATGCCCATTGCGCCAACATCCGCGCCCGCGATCGTCACTATGCCGCGGCGCTGGCCCGCGCCGGGGCCGTGCTGCCCGACGGCATCGGCGTCGATCTCGCTGCTCGGATGACCGGCTCGGAGCTCACCGAGAACCTCAACGGAACCGATTTCACCCCGGCGCTGCTCAAGGCCGCCGCCCGGCGCGGCCTCTCGGTCTTCCTGTTCGGCGCCACCCCCGGCACCGCCGAGGCCGCCGCCCGCAAGCTCGCCACGACGCTCCCCGGCCTGCGCATCGCCGGCACCCGCGACGGCTATGCCGGTGCCGCCAGCAGCGTCGACGCGATCCGCGAGATCAATGCCTCGGGCGCCGACATCCTGCTTGTCGCCATGGGCGTGCCGCAGCAGGAGCTATGGATCGACCGTCACCTCTCCGAGCTTGCCCCCGGCCTCGTGCTCGGCGTCGGCGCGCTGTTCGACTTCCTCGCCGGCAACGTGCAGCGCGCGCCCGCGCCGGTCCGCAAGGCGCGGATGGAATGGGCCTGGCGGCTGGCGATGGAGCCGCGCCGCATGGCCGGGCGCTACCTCGTCGGCAATGCCACCTTCCTCGCCCGCGCCGCCAGCCACGCGCTGCGCCTCGCCGGCCGCGAGGCCATCGCCAAGCGGGGGCTGGACTTCGCCGGCAGCCTCGCGCTGACGCTGATCCTCGCCCCCCTGCTACTGCTGGTCGCCACGCTCATCCGTCTCGACAGCCGCGGGCCGGTGCTCTTCCGCCAGACCCGCGTCGGACGCAACGGCAAGCCCTTCACCATCTTTAAGTTCCGCACCATGCACACCGACGCCGCCGAGCGTCTGGCCGAGATCCGCGCCAGCTCGGATCGCGAGGGCATCTGCTTCAAATCGCGCAGCGATCCCCGCGTGACCCGCGTCGGCCGCCTGCTGCGCCGCTACTCGATCGACGAGTTGCCGCAGATCTTCAACGTGCTCTTCGGCCACATGTCGCTGGTCGGTCCGCGTCCGGCGCTGCCCAGCGAGGTCGCCGCCTACCCCGCCCACGCGCTCGAGCGGCTCGACACGCGCCCCGGCATCACCGGTCTCTGGCAGGTCTCGGGCCGCGCCGATATCGGCTTCGACAAGATGGTCGACATGGACATTGCCTACGTGCGCTCGCGCAGCCTCCTGCTCGACCTGCTTCTGCTCGGTCTGACCGCGCAGGCCGTTGTCACCGGGCGTGGGGCATATTGAGCGAAGTTCCGCCAGCGCCTCGAAAAAATGCATCGCACCTATCCTTTCGGATAGGGTCACTGTCCTGATCCCCATATGAAAAAATCGCGCTTCGGTGGCAGGATTCAACAAGTTCGGAATCAAGGTTGGTCGTATGTACATACTCACGGAACGTTTCGCCCTGGCGGCTGGCATGCTGCTATTTGTCAGCATCAATGCCGCCACCGCGGCGGAACTCGACGCACCGACTGGCCCCGTCCTCCTGACCATCAGCGGCGAACTCGCGAATACCAATGGCGACGGCACCGCGGCGTTCGACCTCGAGATGCTCCGCGCCCTCGGCGCCACCGACATCACCACCGATACCATCTGGACCCCGGGCACCATCACCTTCACCGGCGTGGAGCTGAAGACCCTGCTCGATCATGTCGGCGCATCGGGAGACGAGATCGACGCCACCGCGATCAATGATTACACCGTCGTGATCCCGGTCAGCGATGCCGTCGAAGGCGGACCGATCGTGGCTTACGAAATGGATGGCGAGCTGATGTCGCGCCGCGACAAGGGCCCGCTCTGGCTGATCTACCCGTACTCGTCCAACTCCGAGTACCGGACCGAGGTCATCTATTCACGCAGCATCTGGCAACTCGACCGTATGGCGATAAAGTAGGGGTCCACTCAACCCATGCCTTTGGAGGCTGAATGACGCTAGCAACGGGTTTCCGTCGCACGGGGCGAGCCGTCTTCGCGGTTCTCGCCCTGTTGTGTTTGTTGGCCATCGGCATTCTCATCCGGGAAGTCGTCAAGGAGCTGCGC
This sequence comes from Salipiger bermudensis, assembly GCF_019801965.1. Lineage (GTDB taxonomy): Bacteria > Pseudomonadota > Alphaproteobacteria > Rhodobacterales > Rhodobacteraceae > Salipiger > Salipiger bermudensis_A. Next base: position 397,345 of record NZ_JAHVIA010000003.1, on the reverse strand, counting down.
TTCCTCAGCTCGGCCAGCTCCGACAACGTTCACTGGACGCTGTCGCAGGCCGAGGTCGAATTCCTCGAATTCCGCAACGCGGTGAACTGGGCCCGCACCGCGCCCGAGACGCCGCTGAGCACCGTTATCGTCGAGTTCGACGTGTTCTACAGCCGCACCTCGACCCTCGCCAACGGCTCGCTCTATTCCTCGCTGCGCGAAGATCCCGCCTTCGACGCCCCGCTGACCGAGGTGCGTGACCGGCTCAACGCGATGATCCCGCTGATCGACGGCCCGCGGGACGAGCTGCGCGCCAATCTCGATGACCTCGCGGCGCAGGCTGACGAGATGCGCATCCTGGTACGCAAGATCGCCACCACCGGCCTGCAGCATTTCGCCCTCGAATCCGACGCGCTGCGCACCTCCGTCGCCGTGACCCTGCTGCGCCTCGCGGTGCTCACCGGCCTGCTGCTGCTCGCCCTCGCGGTGCTCCTGATGCACGCCCGCCGCACTGCCCAGCAGACCGAGAAGCGCGGCAAGGAACTGGCCATCGCATATGCCCGCCTCAACACGATCCTCAACACCTCGCTCGACGCCGTGGTGGTGACCGACACCCAGGGCCGCATCCAAAACTTCAACCCGGCGGCGGAGCGCATTTTTGCCTGCCGTCTTAAGGATGTCCGAGGCAAGCGCGTCGGCGACATCATGGTGCCCGAGCATCTGCGCGACGCGCATGAGGCAGGCATGGCGCGCTTTGCCGCCGATGGCGATCACCGGGTGATCGGCCAGGGCCGGATCAAGCTCGAGGCGATGCGCTGCAGCGGCGAAACCTTCCCCGTCGAACTGGCGATCGAAACCGCCCATGCCGGCGAAGAGCAGCTCATGGTGGCCTTCCTGCGCGATATCTCGCATCGCGTCGCCGCCGAGAACGAGCTGGTGATGGCCCGCGACAAGGCGCTGGCCGGGGAGCAGGCCAAGGCCGAGTTCCTCGCCATGATGACGCACGAGATCCGCACGCCGCTGAACGGCATTCTCGGCAACCTGTCGCTGATGGAAGACACCAAGCTCAGCAGCGACCAGTCGCGCTACATGCGCAACATGAAGATCTCGGGCGAGCTGCTTATGCGGCACGTGGATGCGGTGCTCGACGTGGCGCGCTTCGAATCCGGCGCCGACAAGTCGCAGGAAGACGTCACCCATCTGGGCCACCTGTTCCAGGACATTGTCGACTCGCAGAGCAGCGCAGCGCATGCCCGGGGCAACGCCCTGCAATGGGGCTGGATCGGCACGCCGGAGGAATGGGTCGAGGTCGACAGCTCGCGCCTGCAGCAGATCCTGCTCAACCTCCTGGGCAACGCCATCAAGTTCACCCGCGAGGGCCGCATCACGATCGAGGCCGAAGTCATCGAACGCGGCGAGCCGGCGAAGATCGAGATCCGGGTCAGCGATACCGGCAGCGGCATTGCCGAGGCCGACCTGGCGCGGATCTTCGAGGATTTCCAGACCGTCTCGCACCAGGTCAGCGACAGCGTCGGCGGCACCGGGCTGGGGCTCGGCATCGTGCGCCGCTTCGTGCAGGCGATGGATGGCGAGATCGGTGTCGAAAGCACGCTCGGCGAGGGCAGCACCTTCTGGCTGCGCATCCCGGTCCTGCCGGTCGAGAGCCCGGTCGAAGAGGCCGGCGTCGGCCCCGAGAGCGAGGCGCCCAGCGATCTCGAGATCCTGCTGGTCGAGGACAACGACATCAACATGCAGCTCGCCTACGAGGTGCTGGTCGGCATGGGCCATCACGTGACCGAGGCGCGCAACGGCCAGGAGGCGGTGGAGATTGCCGGCAAGCGCCCGTTCGACCTCGTGCTGATGGACATTCGCATGCCGGTGATGGACGGCCTCACCGCGACCCAGAAGATCCGCGAGGGCGACGGGCCCAACTGGGATGCCCCCATCGTCGCCTTCTCGGCCAATGTCCTGCCCGAGGCCAAGGATCGCTTCGCCGCCGCTGGCATGTCGGATTTCCTCGGCAAGCCGCTGCAACGCTCGGAGCTGGCACAGATCATCATCCGCTTCTGCGCCGGCCGCGAACGCCGGGTGAAACTCGAGGGCAACACGCCCCTGCTGGTCGAACAGAAGGAGAGCCCGATGGAAAAGCTGCGCCACCGCTACATGACCGAGACCGCATCGCTCTTCGAATGGCTGGCCGAGCTGCCCGAGGACAACGACGCCATCGCCGACCGTGCCCACCAGATCGCCGGCAGCGCCGCCGCCTTCGGGCAGCCAGGTGTGCGCGAGGCTCTGCTGCTGGTCGAACAGGCCGCCGAGGCCGGTGACCGCGAGGATCTCGTGGTCGCCATAAGCGAGGCACAGGCGGCGTGGAAGGCAGCCCCGGAGCCCAGCCTCGTCGGCTAGGCCCCGCGCCGCTCAGGGCAGCACCGCCTTGGCGACACCGACCGCCAGCAACGCCTGGGTCAGGTTGGTGACGCTGCTGTCGTAGCAGGCGATGCCGTCGCCGGGCAGCAGGTAGGGATCGTAATCGTCGCGATCCGGGCGGCGCAGCTGGTTCTCGATGCTGCGCTCGATCACCGTCGAGACCTCGGTAACGGGATCGCGCGTCACAAGGATCGCCGAGCGATGCGCGCTGGTGGCGCGTGCGCCACCGACACAGTTGGTATCGATCACCGCCTGCATCATCCGTGTGCCATAGGGCACCTGTCGCACCTCGCGGCCGATCGCCGAGGGCGCGTTGCCGGTGGCGGGCACGGTGAGGTTCGACAGGAACATCGACACGCCCGGCGGCGAGATCGGGCTCGGGCGCATCAGGTCTTCCTGGAAGCACTGGCGCGACGGCACCACCACCTCGTCACCGGTGATCAGCATGACGTCGACCGCGTTGCGCCCCTCGAAGACGCCGCGCATGTCGAGCACGTAGCGCTGTCCGCCGCGAAAGAGCTCGACGGCGGAAATATCAGCGTCGGGGCGGATGCCCCCGGCGGCGCGGATCGCGGCCGAGAGGTTGCGCCCCTCGGTCGAGGCGCCGAGCGCGGTCTGCCGCGCGATGTCGAGATCGTCTCCCGAGACCCGGCCGATCTGCGCCGCGTGCGGCTCGAACACCGCCCCCGAGACCGCCACCGAGACGCCGGAGAAATCCGCCACCCGCACCGAGACGCGCGGCGCCTCGTCGTAGAACTCGTCGTTGAGCAGCGCGTTGATCAGATCCGCCTCGATCTGGCCGGTGCTCCGCCCCTCGGCGCGGATCGGCGGCAGGAAGGGCAGCTTCAGCGTGCCATCGCGCGAGACCACGTAATCGCCGCCGAAGGTCGTGTCATCGGCCACCCGGATATCGACCAGATCGTTACGCGACAGCCGCTCGCCGCGCAGCGCGTGATGCGCCAGCCCGCCGGTCTTGCCATCGCCGTTTGCACCGCCGCCCGCCAGCGGCTTGCAGCGCGCGGCGTTGAGCCGCTGTGATTGCAGGATCGGATCTTCGGCGAAATTCAGCGGCGGGTCGCGATACTGCGCCTGGTAGCCGCCGCCATCGTCGATCGGCCCGAGGTTCTTTGGCGACGGCGCGGGGCCGCAGCCGGCCACCAGGCCAAGCCCGAGACAAAGGCTCAAGGTTTTGCGGCTTGCGCTCGACATGCAACCCTCACGTGATCTGCTTTTTCTTCTTATCTGTCGTCAGCATGACAGAAAATTCGCTCATGTGCAGTGCCTACCTATCCGCAAGGGTAGGAAACCTCTCTCATGAGTTGTCCGGCTCTCCCCCCGGGCGCAGGACAGCGTGAAGCCCGCAATTTATGGTTACTCCAACCTTAGGAGAACCTGACCGTGTCCAGCCCCGCAACCCCTCTGATGAGCCACCTGCTCGCTTATGGCGCCTCCGAAGTCGCCACCAAGCTGTCGCGGCTCGGGGTTGTCATCGCGGTTGCACGCACCCTCGACGCCACCGAGATCGGCGTCGCGGCGGCGGCTCTGGCCACCGGGGACCTGCTGAAATCGCTCACGGAGAACGGTGTCGGGCAACGCATCATCGCCGCGTCCGACACCGAACTTTCCGCGACCTGTAACCGCGCCCACAGCCTCAACTGGATCTGGTGCCTCGGCCTCTTCACTGTCCAGAGCGCCATCGCAGCCGGGGTCTGGGCCCTGACCGGCAACGCGCCGCTGGCGCTGATGATCCTCGTGCTGGCCGGGGAATACCTGTTCATGCCCGGCGGGCTGGTGCAGACCGGCCTCGCCCTGCGCAGCGGCAAGCTCAAGCAGACCGCCGCCATCGCCGGCGGCCAGGCGGTGATGGCGAACCTGATGTCGGTGCTGCTGGCGCTGGTCTGGCCCTCCGCATTGGCGCTGGTGCTGCCGCGGCTGCTGACCGCGCCGTTCTGGCTCGTCTCGATGCGCGCCCTGCATCCCTGGAGTGCCGACAAGGCCGCCGGCAAGGCGCCGATCCGCCCCTTCCTGAGCTTCGGCTGGGCCGTACTTGGCGTCGAGATCGTCAAGGCCGCGCGGATGCAGGCCGACAAGCTGATCGTCGGCGCCCTGCTCGGCCCAGCCGCGCTCGGGATGTATTTCATGGCCTTCAACGCCGGGCTCAGCCTCGCCACCTCGTTCTCCACCGCCTTCGCCGCCGTGCTCTTCCCGCATCTCTGCGGCAGCAGCGATCGCTCGGCGGCGCTGCGCCAGGGGCTCGCCGTGTCGCTCGGCCTCGTGGGCCCGGCGGTGGTGCTGCAGGCGCTGCTGGCACCGTGGTACGTGCCGCTGCTGCTCGGCGCCGACTGGGCCGATCTCAGCGGGGTGGTCTCGATTCTCTGCCTCGCCGCGATCCCCACCATGCTCTGGACCGCTGCCGCCGGATGGATGCGCGCCGAGGGCCGGCCGCAGCAGGAGCTGACCGCCACCGTGCTCCTCACCGCCGCGCTGATGGCCAACATCGCGCTAACCGCCCGCTTCGGTCTCGAGACCATCGCCTGGGGCTACCTCGTCACCGCCAGCCTGACGATGCTGATCGTCTCCCTGCCGGCGCTTCGGTTCGCCTTCGCGCCGATCCTCGTGAAGTCTCTCGTGAAAGTGTAAGCCCATGTCCCTGATTACCGTCGTCATCCCGGCCTACAACGCAGCCACAACCCTCCCCGCCACGGTTCAAAGCCTGATCGGCCAGACCTGGACCGACTGGCAGGCGATCATCGTCGAGGACGGCTCGCAGGACGACACCCTCGCCGTGGCGCAGGCGCTCGCCGCCGGGGAGCCCCGCCTCTCCGTGGTGCGCAACCCGGGCAAGGGCCCGAGCGACGCGCGCAATCATGCTGCGATGGATCTGGCCACCGGCGTCTTCCTCGCCTTCTGCGATGCCGATGACATCTGGCTGCCGGGCAAGCTCGCCTCGGTTGTCACCTCGCTGCTGATGGGCGAAGCCGACGCCGTGTTTGGCCGCATCGGCTTCTTCGAGAGCGATCCTGCCCGCGTCGGCGCCCGCTCGACCGTGCCCGAGACCCGCGTCACCGTTCCGATGCTGATGGGCGAGAACCCGGTCTGCACAATGTCGAACCTCTCGGTCCGCACCGACGTGTTCCGCGCGCTCGGCGGCTTCCGCGCCGAGATGGTCCATAACGAGGATCTCGAATGGCTGATCCGCCTCGTCGGCAGCGGCTACGAGCTCTGGGGCCTGCACGAGGATCACATCCGCTACCGCACCAGCACCGGTGGGCTCTCCGCCGACCTCGCCGCGATGATGCGCGGCCGCGCCCAGGCGCTGGAGACCGCACGCCGCTTCGGCTTTGCCCCCGACGACCGCGCCGAGGCCATCCACCTGCGCTACCTCGCCCGCCGCGCGCTGCGCGTCGGTTGCGAGCCGCGCCTCGCCCTGCGCCTCGCGCTCTCGGGCCTGCGCCGCGACGCCCGCGGCTTCCTGTTCCCGCTGCACCGGGGCGCCGCCACTGCGCTGGCCGCGATGCTCGCCCCGGCGCTCCCCGCGCCGCTGCGCCACAGCCTGTTCTCGAAATAAGGAGCCGCCCGATGTCTTACGCCTCCATCGTCGTCCCTGCTTTCAATGCCGCCGCCACCCTCCCCGAGACGCTGCGTTCGCTCTCGGCCCAGAGCTTCGGCGATTTCGAGATCATCGTCGTCGATGACGGCTCCACCGATGCCACCGCCGCCATCGCCGAGGCCCACGCCAAGACAGACCGCCGCGTGCGGCTCGTGCGGCAGCACAACCGCGGCCTCGCAGGCGCCCGCAACACCGGCATCGCCCATGCCCGCGGCGCGCTCATCGGGTTCTGCGATTCCGACGATCGCTGGATGCCCGACAAGCTCGACGCTCACGTGTTGCACCTTGCCACCGCGCCGCATGTCGGCTTGAGCTACGCCGGCTCGGCCTTCATCGACGAGACCGGCCGCCGCACCGGCCACGCTATGCGCCCCCGGCTGAGCCATGTCGGCACCGCGCATGTGTTCAAGCGCAACCCGGTCGGCAACGGCTCGGTGCCTGTGTTCCGCCGCGAGGCGCTCGAGGCGATCTCCTGGCGCCCGGCCAGCGAAACCAAGCGCGACTGGGTATTCGACGAGACCTTTCGCCAGTCGGAGGATATCGAGTGCTGGCTGCGCTTCGCGCTCACCACCGACTGGAGCATGGAGGGGGTGCCCGGCCTGCTCACCGAGTACCGCATCAACAGCGGCGGCCTCTCGGCCCGCACCGATGCCCAGCTCGCCGCATGGGAGCGCATGGTGACCAAGCTGCGCCCGACCGACCCGGCCTTCTTCGCGCGCCACGAGTCGGCGGCCCGCGCCTACCAGCTGCGCTACCTTGCGCGCCGCGCTGTGAGCAGCGGCGATGGCGAGACCGCCTGCGCGCTGGTCTCGCGCGCCTTCGCCGAATCCCGCGCCCCGCTGCGGGAAGAGCCGATGCGCAGCCTGACCACCATCGCCGCCGCGCGGCTCTGCGCCCGCTACGGCGATGCGCCGATGCGCTTTGCCCGCAATGTCCTGAGTGCCGTCCGGTCCTGAGTGCCGTGTTTTCCGAGGAGATGTTCGTGATGTCCAAGCTGCCCCACATCGTTCACCTGGTCGACGACACCACCCCCGGCGGTGTCATGCGGGTGCTGGATCATATCTACGGCTCGCCGCTCATGGCACAGGCCGCGCATCACGAGATCCGCGCCGTGCCGCGCAACAAGGGCATCGCCTCGGTGCAGGCCGACATGATCGTCTCGCATCTCTCGGTGAGCTGGCGCCGCCTGCCGGCGCTGGTCTCGCTGCGGGCCCGCCACGCGCATCTCCCGATGGTGCACGTGGAGCACAGCTATACCGAGGCCTTCACCGCCCTGAACGTGCCGTCGAAGCTGCGCTTCTTCACCCTGCTGCGCAACGCCTACGCACTGTTCGACACCGTGGTCGCCGTCAGCCACGCGCAGGGCGATTGGCTCACCGCGCGCCGGCTGGCGCAGCCTCAGGCGCTGCGGGTGATCCCCTCCGCGGTCGATCTGCGCAGCTTCCGCGCCCTGCCCGCGCCACGCCCCGGCGGCCGCACCATCGGAGCCATCGGGCGGCTCGACCGGCAGAAGGGCTTCGACGTTCTGGTCCGCGCCGTTACCGAGATCCGCGACGCCGCGCTGCGGCTCGAGATCTTCGGCACCGGCCCCGAGGAAGAGACGCTTCGCGCCCTCGCCAAGGGAGATGACCGCATCACCTTCCACGGGCATGCGATGTCGCCCGAAGAGGCGATGCGCGCCGTCGATCTCGTGGCCATGCCCTCGCGCTGGGAAGCCTACGGGCTGGTGGCGCTAGAGGCACGGGCGGCGGGCCGGCGGCTCGTGGTCGCCGATGTGGACGGGCTGCGCGACAGCGCCGGGCCGGAGGCCCGTTTCGTGCGCGGCCACGGCATCGCGAGCTGGAGCAACGCGCTCACCCTCGCCCTGCGCTCCGGCGCAGAGGGGGGCGACGCGGCCCGTGCCACCGGCGCCGCGACGGAATTCGCGGCAGCGTGGAACAACCTGATTGCCGAGCGGTTGGGCCCGTCGGCGCCAGGCTTGCGCGCGGCAGGCTGAGGCCGCCGCAAAGAGATCCGCGGGCCCTGTGTGTTTGGGGCCCGACTCGGAGGTTCGGTACGTTTTTTCGGGATGTACGGTAACCAGTGACCTTTTCCGTGCGGTGACCAGTGTGTCGGGGAGTGCGGTGAAGAGTGGCCCGGGCGGGATGGAATCGCTCCGCGTGTTTGGAGCGAGGGTCTGTCCGGGCGAGGTGTTTGTGTCTGGTGAGGTAACCAGTCGGTAAGCGGTTACGGCCCTGTTGGCCGTCGGGTGCCAGTTTTGACGGTACGAGTTTTGTATCTGTCACGAGTGTCGGTCTGTTGGACCGGTCCGTCTTTCTGCTTGAGCCGGGCTTGGCGGGGGTCTTCTGCGGCCCCCGCCGCTGGCTTTTCAGGGACGTCACAGGGCTCTCACAGAGACCTCTCCCCCTTATTTCGGCGCGCTATCGCCCGTGACCGGCGGCGAAAAGTGCCCTGTTGCCGAAACGCCATGCAAAAATCTCAATGCTGCTTTGCAGAATGAGATCTTGTTCTGCACTGCAGCATCGCTTATTTGTAGGCCAACGACGCTGACAAGGCGTTCACAAGTTTCCTGGGGTTCTCTCCTCCTCCCTGAACCCCGGAAATCAGCGGCGGCCCTCTCTCCTCCTCCCTGAGGGTCGCCGCGCTCCTCCCCCCAATCGATGCCAATTGACACGCGACCGGGTTTCGGCGCTGCGCGCTTGCTGTTCTGCCTGATTTTTCGGGAGCTGTTGGGTGCTGCGTCTGGTGTCAGACGGGACCGGGGGCGGCCAGGTGCCGCCCGCGGTCGGATATCTCAGGTAAGATCGATCAGAGTGCGTCTGCGCGCTCACGGCGCTCACGCTGGGCGGAAACGGCTTCGAGAAGCAACTCCGGGTCTTCGTTGTCGGCGCAGACGCTGCGCGCGATATCGAAATCCGACATGCCGCGCTTGAGCAGGGTCTCTACGGCATTGGCCTGTTCGCGATTGAAAAGTGTCATGTGATCCTCTCCCTAAGGACTGCTGAACATGCAGGAAGACATGGACAGACAAGCTGTCCAGTGAATGGGCCTTCCTGTGTGGCAACCCGTCCGAGCAGTGACGGGCCTTTGTGTTAGCACAGAACGGTAGCGCAACCAAGGCTTCGATACCCCGAGACGTGTTTCCAAGAGGTTTACACGCCCATCGCGCGATTTCCCGCGCTGCCCGCGCCCGGCGCGTTTGCCCAGGCCGGCGCTGAAAAGATGTGCAGCGGATATGCCAATTGGTCGCAGATCGCGAGTTTGCAAGGTCGTCACGGTTGCGATCCACGACAGGCAGATTACTTGCTTAGAAGACGCCCGGTCGCCCCAAATCCTCCCCAGGGGCGACCGGTACACGACAGGATGGCCCTTCTCCCTTTCAGCGCCATCCGTCTGACGGTCGGTCCGCCTCCTCCTCCCGGCGGGCCGACCTCCGATATCTCCGTGAAGCGCACGACACATCACGTTGCGTTCAAAGTCCAGAAAATTCTCCGCTGCGCCGCGGCATCCGGTCGCAAGCCACGGAAATCAATGCCTTCAGGCGATTCCGCACGACTGCAGATTGCAATGATTCACATAATTTCGAATCACCACGGCCGCGCTCGACCGCGCCGACCGATGGGTTCGAATCACCCGGGCAGCGGCTGTCTCGCAGCTTGAAGGCGCCTGAGGTCTGGAGGGGAAGACTGGTGCCGGTGATAGGACTCGAACCTACGACCCCATCATTACGAATGACGTGCTCTACCAGCTGAGCTACACCGGCACTGGTGGGCGGCCTCTTAACACCGGGGCCGCCCGGGGGAAAGCGCTATTTTGCGGCTTCCTTTTGGCTCTCGTCAGAGACTTCCTCGGCATCCTCGATGGTCGCTTCCGCGGCCGCCTTGCCCTCCTCGGTCGGAGGATTGGGCGTGAGGATCTCGGGCGCCTCCTCGGCCTCCGCCTCGGCGCTCTCGTCCTTGGACGTGTCCTCGAGCGCGCCGACGATCAGCGGCAGCATCTCCGCACCGGCCGGGGCGGCGTCGGATTGCGGCGGGGTGGTCCAGCTCAGCGTGTCGAAGCCACCGCAATTCTCGCAGATCGGCACCCATTCGCCGTGGATGTGGTGGCAGCTGTCGCAGACCCATTGCGGGCCGCGCGGCGCCACCAGCGCCTTGGCTAGCCAGCCACGCACCTCGGTCTCCGCGGCGCCCTCACCGCGCGCGATGGCCGCCATGACGGTCAGGGTCCGGGCATCCGGCTCCTTGTCGACGAGATCGCCCATGGCGCGGCGCGCCTCGGGGAAATCCTCGGCCGCAAGCGCCAGCTCGGCGCGCAGCAGACGGGTCTCGCGGTGATCGGGGCGGATCGAGGTGATGGTGCGGAAGCGCTTCATGCGCTCCGCCGGCGTCTCGTCGGGCGCGATCTCGGCGAAGGCGGCGGCGAGATCGGGATGCGGCTGCACGCTCCACGTCTTCTTGAGGATGCGCACGGCCTTCTTCTGCTCCCCGCGCGCGATGTAGGCGCGCGCCGCCATGCAGGCGCCGGGGATCAGGTCGGGCGAGCCCTTGGCCGAGGCGATGGCTGCCTCGCGGGCCTCGATCGGCTTGTCCTCGGCAAAGATGTCCTTGGCCTCCGACAGCGCCAGCACCGCGTCGCGGCGGCGATAGACGTCGCGCGGCAGCGAGCCATGCTTGAGCTTGGCCGAGAGCGTCTGACGGGCACCGCGCCAGTCGTGCTTCTGGGCCTGCAGCTGCAGCAGCGTGTCCTGGATCTCGGGGTGCTTCGGCTTCAGCGCGAAGGCGCGTTCGGCCAGCTTCAGCGCGGTGTCGGTGTCGCCCTTGGCGAGCTTCAGCTTCATCATGCCGCGGATGCCGACGAACCGGGTCTCGTCCTCGGTGATGAGCTTCTTGTAGACCTCTTCCGCCTTGCGGGTGTCGCCGGTCATCTCGGCGGCCTGCGCGGTCAGCAGGTTGGTGAGACCGGGGCGATGCAGGTAACGGTCGGCCTTCTGAGCCTTGGCCATCGCCAGCTTGCCCTCGCCCGAGCTCAGCGCCAGCATGCCCTCCGACAGCGCCTGGTAGCCCTTGCGCTCGCGGTTGCGGTCGAAATAACGCGACAGCGCCGTGTCGTCGCCGTTGATGAACTTGAGCACCGCGATGAGCAGCGAGACCAGCTTGAACACCACGTAAAGCGCGATGACCAGCACGATGACGGCGATCACCGACTGCAGCGGCCCGAGGTTGAACTCGTAGCCGCCGGCGGTGATCTGGATGCCGCCCTGGCTCTCCATCACGTAACCGGCGCCAAGGGTCAGGGCCGCCACGACGGCGACGAAGAGAACGATCTTCAGAAGTGACCAAAGCATTGTGCGACCCTTATTCCTTGTTCAGTTCCTGAGCCAGACCGTCGGCGGCCTCGACCGCCGCGACCCGGGTCTGCGCCCGGGCCATCCAGTCCGTCAGCGGTGCCTTGGCCTCTTCGGGAAGGGCCTCGAGCTCGGTCAGAGCCTGTTGCAGATCGCCACCGCGCAGCGCCGCCTCGGCGCGCGAGAGGATCGCGTCGGGCGCATCACCCGAGCGTGGTGTCACCGAGCGCGCGCCGACCTGGTCGGCGAGGAAGGTGGCGAAGCGCTGGGTGCCGGTTTCCGCATCGCTCTCGAGCCGACGTGCCTCCGAAAGCGCCTCGCGGGCGGCTGGCGGATAATCCTCGGTCAGCGCGGCCAGCGTCGGGACGCCATCGCCGGCCGGTCCGGCAAGCCCCGCGGGCACCGCCACGCCATTGGCCTCGATGGTGGTCACCTGCTCGGCATAGGGCGCCCCCGCGCCCAGCGCGGCATAGACCTCGGAGAGCGCCGCGCGCGCCTTCGACAGCGCCGCCTGGGTTTCGGCGTTCGATTCCGCCTCGAGCGCCTGCTGGGTCATCTGCTCGACCTCGAGCCGCTGCTGGGCGATGGCGTCGCGCAGCAGGTTGAGCTCGTTCTCGTAGGCGGCCATCGCTTCGGGTGAGACCGACTCTTCCACCGGGCGTCGCTCGATGGCATCGATGCGGCCGGCCAGCGCGTCATAGGAGCCGGAGGCGGCGTCGAGATCGGCGCGCAGAGCTTCGACCGCGGCTTCCAGCGCCGAAAGGTCGATGCCGTTGGCGGTGTCGGTCGCGGTCTGCACTTCGGCGGCCAGCGCATCGATGCGCGTGGTCTGCTCGTCGAGGGCGGCGGCGGTGTCGGTGCGGAAGCTCTCGAGCTCGGCATTGGAGCCGAAGGGCCAGCCCCCGGATGCCAGCGAGGACGCCCCGAAGCCCAGCACCGCCGCGATCACGCCGCCAAGTAGCATCGGGGCGAGGCTCGCCTTGCGCTCCACCACCGTCTCGCGCACGACATTGACCGGGCCGGAATAACCGGCGCTCCGCGCCGCAGGCGCTTCTTCGACCGCCTCCGGCTCGACCGCAACGGTCTCGTCGCCCTTCTCGGCCTCGGCGAGCAGCTCGGCCTCACCGGCGGAATGGATCTGATCATCGCCTTCGAGCGTATCGTCGCCGGCAGGCATATCGGCCGCGATGCTGTCATCACCGGCAGAGAGCGTGTCGTCATCGCTGATGCTGTCATCACCGGCGGCGCTCAGGCTGTCTTCTTCCGCGAGGCTGTCATCCCCGGACGCAACCGTCTCGGCTTCGTCGACATCGCCGCTCTCAGCCGCGCCGGCCGGCGTGTCGTCGCCATCCTCAGCCAGGGTGTTCCCGGCATCGTCCTCTTCGGTCACGACCGCGTCCGCAGCTGTCTCCGGGCTCAGTTCCGTCTCGGGCGTCTTCGCCTCGTCTCCCTGCTCCTCGGTGCCATCCACTGGCTTTTTTTCGTCGGCCACGCTCCACCCTTTCAAAATCTTGCTTCGGCACGGTAATCGCGCCTGTCTAACCTTTCACAGACCCGCGAGGTTTCACAAGCGCCCCGAGGTCCGTCAGCAAACCAATCACAGCCCGCTTCATCGCCTTGGCGTCGGGCTGCGCCAGAATCTCCAATCGAGTCACATATAGCGCCTCGAGCGCCGCGGCCACATCCCCACTCATCGCTGCGACGATAAGCGGCGCGCCACCGCCGCCGCCACGGGCAAACTGGGCCGCGCTGCGCGAAGAGAAAAGCGGAACGATCACAGGGACATCGCCCTGCAGGGCCGCTTTTGCCCCGGCGCTCAATTCCTGTGCAGGCTGGTCGTAGATCACCGCGTCCGTAGCCACCAGCCCGGCCGCCCGCAGCCGCTCGGCCACCGCGCCCCGGGCATGGGTCCCGCGCAAATGCACCAGCGGCACCCCCGGTGCCTCCTCGATGACCATATCGACCAAAGCAGCAGCATCTCCGCCGGCGCTCCTGGGGGCGAATCCCGCCGCGCGGGCGGCCTCGGCGGTGGCATCGCCCACCGTGAAGCAGAGCGGCAGCACCGGTCCGCCCAGCGCCGCGTAGGCGCGAACGCCATTGGCGGAGGTGAAGATCGCCCCGCCGATGCCCTCGAGATCTGGCAGTGGCCCGGTCACCTCGATGCCGATCAGCGGGCTGATGATGCTTTTGAACCCGCTCACCCCCTCGGCCTCGAGCGCCGACAGAAACTGCCTCGAGGCCGCCTCGGGGCGGGTCAGAAGCAGGATGGGCTCGGACGGGGCCATGGGCGCTCCGGCATTGTGGGGCGGGTGAGCAGGTGGTAGCTGCAAGGGAACGACAATGCAACGGACGCACCGATGCCCGAGCCGATCATCCTGGGACTGGAAAGCAGCTGCGACGACACCGCTGCCGCTGTGCTGCGCGGGCGAAAGATCCTCTCCTCGGTGGTGATGGGCCAGACCGAGCTGCACGCGGCCTTCGGCGGGGTGGTGCCCGAGATCGCCGCCCGCGCCCATGCCGAGAAGCTCGATCTGGCGGTCGAGCAGGCGCTGTCCGAAGCCGATCTTCCGCTCTCCGGGATCGACGCCATCGCGGTGACCGCAGGGCCGGGGCTGATCGGCGGCGTGCTCTCGGGCGTGATGTTGGCCAAGGGGCTGGCGGCGGGGCTCGGCAAGCCGCTTGTCGGCGTCAATCACCTCGCCGGCCATGCGCTGACGCCGCGGCTGACCGATGGGCTGGCCTATCCCTACCTGATGCTGCTGGTCTCGGGCGGGCATTGCCAGTTCCTGATCGTGCGCGGCCCGCAGGATTTCACCCGCCTCGGCGGCACCATCGACGACGCCCCCGGCGAGGCCTTCGACAAGACCGCACGCCTTCTCGGGCTGCCGCAGCCGGGCGGGCCCTCGGTCGAGAAAGCGGCGCAAGCGGCTGACGAGACGCGCTTCAAGTTCCCCCGCCCGCTGCTCGACCGCGAGGGCTGTGATCTCAGCTTCTCCGGCCTCAAGACCGCGCTCCTGCGGATGCGCGACAAGCTGGTCGAAGCCCAGGGCGGCTTGCACGAGGCCGACCGCGCCGATCTCTGCGCCGGGTTCCAGGCCGCAGTGCGCGACGTACTGGCGGAAAAGACCCGCCGGGCGCTGGCGCTCTATCTCGCCGAAAGCCCCGCCGTTCCCGCCTTCGCCATCGCCGGCGGCGTGGCGGCCAACCAGGCCATTCGCGGCGCGCTTGAGACGCTTTGCGCCGAGCATGGCGTGACCTTCACAGCCCCGCCGCTCAGACTCTGCACCGACAACGCCGCGATGATCGCCTATGCCGGTGGCGAGCTGCTGGCCAAGGGCAAGACCTCCGACATGGGACTCTCGGCCCGCCCACGCTGGCCGCTCGACCGCGAAGCCGCGCCGCTTCTGGGCTCCGGTAAGAAAGGGGCCAAGGCATGAGCATCGCGGTTCTCGGCGCCGGCGCCTTCGGCACCGCGCTGGCCCTCAGCCTCGCCCGCGAGGGCCACGAGATCCGCATCTGGGCCCGCGACGCCGCCACCGTGGCGGCCATCAACAACGAACGCCGCGCCCCGCACCTGCCCGCCATCCCGCTGCCCGAGGCGATCTCTGCCAGCACCGAAATCGAGACCGTTGCGCAGGCGCAGACCCTGCTCCTCGCCGTGCCGATGCAATCCCTGCACGACGTGCTCTCCCGGATCGAGAGCCCGCTCGCCGGGCAGCGGCTGGTGGCCTGCTGCAAGGGCGTCGACCTACACGAGCTCACCGGCCCCACCGGCGTCATCGCCCATGCCAAGCCGCAGGCGATCCCGGCGATCCTGACGGGCCCGAGCTTCGCCGATGACATCGCCCGCAACCTGCCCACCGCGCTGACGCTGGCCTGCCGCGATGAGGAGGCCGGTGCGGCTCTGCAGCAGCAGCTCTCCACCGGTGCGCTGCGGCTCTATCGCACCACCGACACCAGCGGCGCCGAGCTTGGCGGGGCGCTGAAGAACGTCATCGCCATCGCCTGCGGCGCCTGCATCGGCGAGGGGCTGGGCGACAGCGCCCGCGCCGCGCTGATGACCCGCGGTTTCGCCGAGATGACCCGCCTTGCCGCCAAGCTCGGCGCCCGGCCCGAAACCCTCGCCGGCCTCTCGGGCCTCGGCGATCTGGCGTTGACCTGCACCTCCGAGCTGTCACGCAACTACCGTTTCGGCCTGTCGCTCGGCAAGCACGAGCGCTTCGACCCGAGCCTGACCGTCGAGGGCGTCAAGACCGCCGAGGCGGTGACCCGTCTGGCCGCCAAGCTGGAGATCGAGCTGCCGATCTGCGCCATGGTGCAGGAGGTCAGCCAGGGCGGCACCAGCATCGCCGAGGCCATCACCTACCTGCTCAACCGACCATTGAAGGAAGAATGACATGCTGATCGCCCTCATCGCCAAGGACAAGAAAGGCGCGCTCCAGACCCGCAAGGACAACCGCGACGCCCATCTCGCCTATATCGACTCGACCGGGAGCGTGGCGCAGGCCGGACCGCTGCTCGACGAGGCCGGCGAGATGGCGGGCAGCCTGGTGATCCTCGACGTCACCGACATGAGCGCGGCGCAGGACTGGGCGGCCAATGATCCCTACGCCAAGGCCGGGCTCTTCGAGAGCGTCGAGCTGGTGGCGTGGAAGAAGGTGATCGGATGAAGTACTGGCTGTTCAAGTCCGAGCCCTCGACCTGGTCCTGGCAGGATCAGGTCGGCAAGGGCGATGCGGGCGAGGAATGGGACGGCGTGCGCAACTACCAGGCCCGCAATTTCATGCGCCAGATGGCCGTGGGCGACCGAGGCTTCTTCTACCATTCCCAGAAGGAGAGGGCCGTCGTCGGCACCGTCGAGGTGATCGCCGAGGCCCATCAAGACAGCAGCACCGATGATCCGCGCTGGGAGTGCGTTGACATCAAGGCGGTGCAGGCGGCCAAGGTTCCGGTGACGCTGGAGCAGATCAAGCAGGAACCGACACTCTCGGAGATGGCGCTGGTGAAAAGCTCCCGCCTGTCGGTGCAGCCGGTCACCGAGGCCGAATGGCGGCTGGTCTGCGAGATGGCGGGGCTCGATCCCTGAGGCCTAGGCGGATCGCCCCCGCGCTGCCAGACTGGTGCGGCAACCACGCGGGGGAATCGCCATGGGTCTGGTCTCTGTCATCGTCGCGGCCGCCGCTGCATGGCTGTTTGGCGCAGGCTGGTACATGATGCTGTCGAAGCCGTGGATCGAGGCCGCCGGGCTCGAATGCGACGAGACCGGCCGCCCCAAGGGCGGCAGCCCCCTGCCCTTCCTGCTTTCGGCGCTGGCGATGCTGCTGGTGGCCGGCATGATGCGCCACATCTTCGCGATGGCGGGCATTGCGAGCGTGGGTGGCGGGCTGATCGCCGGGCTCGGCATAGGGCTCTTCTTCATCTCGCCCTGGATCATGATCAACAACGCCTACGCCATGCGGCCCTTCAGGCTAACGCTGATCGATGGCGGCTACGCCACCTTCGGCTGCGCGGTGATCGGGCTGGTGCTGGCGCTGTTCTGAGGCGGAGATCTTCCGAGTTGGCGCAGGGCCCGGACAGGCCGGGCCCCGCTCTCACCCCTGGGCTGCTCCCACGCAGCGCACGGTTCGATGGGCTCCGGCCATTCTGGCCATTCCCCGACCTTACCAGCGGCCGCGGCATCCGACAAAGCAGATGTGCCTAAAATCCGCCGTTCTGCAGCGATGCAATGAACGCCACGGAGCCTCCCCGCAAAGAAAAATGCGCCCCCGAAGGAGGCGCATTTCTCTCGTTCGGAAGATCGGGCTGCGATCAGATCGCTTCCTTGATCCAGCTCTCGATCGAGGCTTTCGGCGCGGCGCCGGTGCGGTTCGAGACCACCTCGCCATCCTTGAACAGGAACAGCGCCGGGATGCCGCGAACGCCGAGCTGGGCGGCGACGGCCTGGTCATGGTCGACGTTGATCTTGGCAACCTTGACCTTGCCTTCATACTGCTCCGACAGCTCTTCGAGCGCCGGGCCGATTTGCTTGCACGGGCCGCACCATTCGGCCCAGAAATCGACCACGACGGGGATGTCGGAGTTCTTCACTTCCTCGTCGAAGGTCGCGTCGGTGACGGGAACGGTGGCCATGATTCTCTCCTTAACGGGTTTGGCAGCCGGTAACTTGAGGCGGGAAGGTAGGTATGGCCCGGCAGGAGGTCAAGCCGTTGTAGCGCGGGCCAGCGCCGCAGACACAAGATCGTGTGGCAGTGCCATGTAGCTTTGCGTCGCTGTCCAGATCAGCGCCGTTTCCACCTCGCGTCCCGGCCAGATCTGCGCCAACGCCGCCGCGTAGGCGCCCATCTGGCGCAGCAGCCCCTCGGGGACCTCGGCGGCCGTCGCAGGCACCGTCCGGTTCGACTTGAAGTCGACCGCGATGATCTTGTCGGGCGTCACGAGCAGCCGATCGATGATGCCGTGAATGCGCCCGACAGGCTCTATGCTGGCGGAAATCGGCACTTCGGCGAGGCTGCCGGGGGAAAAGAACGGCGCCAGCGCGGGCGTGTCGAGCACCGCGATGGCCTCCCCGGCGAGCCGCTCTGTTTCTTCCGGCAGCTCCTCGGCGATGGCCAGCACATGCGGCACCGCACCGGGGCGCGCCTCCGACGGCAAGGCCGAGAGATGCTCGAGCAGCAGGTGCAGGACGGTACCACGGAGCATCGCGGCCTCGGTGTCGTCGCCGGCCTCGCCGCCCAGCGCCTTGGGGCCGCCAAGGTTCGAGGGCGAGACCGCCTCGGTTGCCGCCTCCGGCACCGGCGCGGGATGGCGGAAGATCTCGGGCAGCTCCGCCTCGACACGCGGGGCCTCCTCGACGGTCTCGTGCGGCAGGTCGCTCCAGTCGGCGCGGCCCAGTGTCAGCCCCTCGCCGCTGCCCCAGCCGCCAAAGCCAAACTCGGTGGGTTCGGCGCCCGAGCGCTCCATGCCAAGCCGCACCTGATCGTACCAGGCGTTGCCCTGGCTGCCGAGCTTGCCGGCGGCGGCGACCACCAGCCACTTCTCCGCCCGGGTCAGAGCCACGTAGAGCAGCCGGTCGCGTTCGCGCTGACCGGCCTCCCTGGCCTCGGCAAGCGCCTGCGCCTGCACCTGCGGCTGGCCCTCGGCGCTGGCCTTCCAGACCGTGCCGGTCTCGCCCTCGAGCAGGCTGTCGCGGATCTGGCTGTTGGGCTCGGCGCAATCGGGAAGGATCACGATCGGCGCCTCGAGCCCCTTGGCACCGTGCACCGTCATCACCCGGATGCGGCTGCCCGCGCTGTCGGGGGCGCGCTTGATCTCGAGATCGTCGGTCTGCATCCACTCGAGGAAGCCGGTGAGCGAGGGCACCTCGGTCTGCTCGTAGGCCAGCGCCTGCGCGAGCAGCGCGTTGATGCCGTCCTCGGCCTCTTCGCCAAGCCGTCCGAGCAACCGCTTGCGCCCGTCATGGCGGGTCAGGATGCGCTCGATGAGATCGTAGGGGCGGAGGAAATCCGTCTCGCTGCGCAGATCGTCGAGCACCGACATCACACGCGGGAAAGCGTCTCTGTTCTTGCGCAACTCGGCCCAGAGATAGCCCTTGCGGCCCTGCGCCAGCGTGAAAAGCTGCTGCTGGCCCAGCCCGAAGAGCGGCGAGCGCAGCGCGGTGGCGAGCGAGAGGTCATCCTCGGGCGTGGCAAGGAAGGCCAGCAGCGCCCCGATATCCTTCACCGCCAGCTCCGACATCACCTTGAGCCGGTCGGCCCCGGCGATCGGCAGGCCATGCTGCTTGCAGGCGCGAATGATCTCGGAGAACAGCGTGCCGCGCCCGCGCACGAGGATCAGGAAATCGCCGGCATGGGCGGGGCGGGTCTTGTAACTGCCGCTATGGCCGATCTCTTCCGGCAGCGGCGTGCCGATGGTGCGGTCGATGAAGCCCGCGATGCGGTTGGCGAGGATCACCGCGTGATGACGCTGGCCGACCCGGTCGACCGGCTCGTACCAGTCGGCCTCCTCCTCGTCGTCCTTGGTCGGCTCCACATGCGGCCAGAGATCGACCCGGCCGGGCATCTCCGACTTGAAAGCGCGGTGCTTCTGATCCTGCGAGAACCCCGCCGCCTCGCGCCCGTCGAAGGTGTTGTCGACCAGCCGCAGGATCGGCTCGGCGGAGCGGAAGCTGTATTCCAGCATCATCCGGCTAAGCGGCGCCTCGGTGCGCTGCAGGCGCTCGGCGAACTCGTCGCACATGCGGTCGAACTCGCGCGGGTCGGCGCCCTGGAAGGAGTAGATCGACTGCTTCTTGTCACCCACTACGAAGATCGTGCGCCGCACATCGGCGCGCGCGCCCTCACCGGAGGTGAACTCATGCGCCAGCCGCTCGATCACCTGCCATTGCACCGGCGAGGTGTCCTGCGCCTCGTCGACGAGGATGTGGTCGATGCCGCCGTCGAGCCGGTAGAGCACCCATTCCGCCACCCGCTCGTCGGAGAGCAGATCGCGGGCGCGGATCACCAGATCGTCGAAATCGAGCCAGCCGCGGCGCTGCTTCTCGGTCTCGTAGGCGGGCAGGAAGGCCTGCGCGAAGCGGTGCAGCGCCAGCTCGCGCCCGACCGCGCCCAGCGCAAGGCGGGTCTGACGCGCCTGTTCGACCCTGCGCATGAGGTCTTCGAGCCTGTTCATCAAGGGCTCGAGCGCGCCGCTGCGTAGCGCCTTCGTGGGGAAGCTGCCGATCTTGGCGGTGAACGGCTCCTTGGCGGCCTTGCCGGTGAGCAGCACGCCCTCGAGGATCTGCAGCGCGTCGAGATCGGGGCCGCCGATCCGCGCCAGTTGCAGACCCGCCTTCTGGTCGTTCTTGCCCGAGCCGGCCAGCGCCGCCGCCACCTCGCGCAGCAACTCGACCTCGCCACCGAGGAAGACCGAGGCCAAGAGCGCCTCCTCGCTGTCATCCGGCGAAAGCCCATACATCGCGAGGATCTCCTCGCGCGACCGCGCCGGCAAGAAGGCCTCCTTGTTGCGGCACATCTCGGCCAGCAGCTTGTCGGGGTCGTCGGTCAGGAAGCGCGCAAGCTCGGCGACCAGAGCCTGTTGCGGGCCTTCCGAGAGCCTGTCGAGCACCTCGGCGCGCAAAAGCTGGGCCGCGCGGTCCTCCATCTCGTGAAACTGCGGCGAGACCCCGGCCTCGAGCGGAAAGCGCCGCAAGAGCGAGGCGCAGAAAGAGTGGATGGTCTGGATGCGCAAGCCGCCCGGCGTCTCGATGGCGCGGGCAAACAGCGTGCGGGCACCGGCCAGCCGCTCGGGCGGCAGCGGCCCGTCGAGCCCGAGCTGGCGCAGCTCGGTCCGCAGCGCCTCGTCATCCAGCATCGCCCAGGCGCCGAGACGGCGGAACAGCCGGTTCTGCATCTCGGTGGCGGCGGCCTTGGTGTAGGTCAGGCACAGGATGTGCTCGGGCAGCACCCCGTCAAGCAGCAGCCGCGCCACTCGGTCGGTGAGCACGCGGGTCTTGCCGGAGCCCGCATTGGCCGAAAGCCAGGTCGACAGATCCGGCCTTGCCGCCCGAACCTGCGCTTCGGTCGCCTCGTCGCGCTTCATTCCAGCACCTCGCGGTCGGCCTCGTCGATCACATCCCATTCGCCGAAGCGCGACAGGTGGTCATATTCCGACACGTCCTTCTCCCGCACCAATGCGGCGCGGGCGGTATAGCCGCGCTCAGGCTCGAACCAGCGGGTCATCAGCGTCTCAAACTCGGCCCAGACCTGCTGCGCCGGCATCTCCTCGAGCGGCGCCGGCACCTCGCGGGGATTGCTCGCAACAGAGACAAACACGGCCCGTTCGGTGTGTCGCGGTTGCAGATCCTTGAACGCCCCGCGCTCGACCATCGCCGCCTCAAGCAGCAGCTGCTTGTCGAAATGGCGCTGCTGGCTCTCGGTCGGGGCCGCGCCGGTCTTGTAATCGTAGAGATGCGCGCCGCCGCGGTTGTCGATGTCGATCCGGTCGGCCTTGCCGCGCAGGGTGAAGCCGAGCGCCGGGATCTCGGCATGGCCCATGATCTCGAAATGCGCCGGGCGGGCGATGCTCTGGCGATCCTGCTCGGTCTCGGCGAACCACTCCGCCACCCGCCCGAGCCGCGCTTGCCAAAGATGCCGCGTGGTCGGGTAAGGCACGCGCTCCGGGTCACCGATCAACGCCGTTGTGCGCCTGAGCAGGGCCTCGGTGGTGAGCTGCGTCGGGTCAGCAAGGCTCTCCTTGACGAACTCCTCGAGCACCTCGTGGATCAGGATGCCGCGCAGCAGAGCGTCGGGGGCGCGCTGCAGCGGGTTGAGCGGCGAGAGCTTCAGCACCCTCTTGGCGTAGATGTGGAACGGGTCGCGGATCAGGTGCTTGATCTCGGTGACCGAGAGGCTGACCGGGCGCGCCTCCCTTGGCGGCGCCGGCGAGGGCCGGGTCGCGGGCGGGCTCGGCTGCGGCTTTTCCAGCGCGCGCCCCAGCGCCAGCCAATGACTGCCACGCGCCTTCATCGCCGCCAGCGCCTGCGGCCCGCTGCGGTCGGGCAGGCCGTTCATCAGGTTCATCAGGCGGTTGAGCCAGCGCGAGGGCACCGTCTCGGCATCGTCGGATTTCATCGCGCGGGTCAGCCAGACCTGCGGCGCGGCCACCGCCTGCTGGAAATCATGCGCCGCGAGCCCGATGCGCCGCTCGGGCACCAGAAGCCCCGCCTTGTACCGCATCCGGCGGTTCAGCCACGGATCCGCGCCCGGCAGCTCCGGCCACGAGCCCTCGTTGAGCCCGCCGAGGATCAGCAGATCGGCCCCCATGACGCGGGCCTCGAGTGTGCCCCAGATCAGGATGCGCGGGTGCGGCGCGTCGCGGTCGCGCAGCTCGTGCTGCTGCAGGATCGCGGCGAAGAGATCGCCATAGTCGCGCGCGTCGAGATCGGTGCCGAAACCGGCCTCCTCGCGCAGCCCCTCGACCACCGACCGCGCCTTGCGCCCGGCGGCCTCCTTCCAGAGCTCGGAGTCGTCCCCCTTTGGCCCTGCGGCAATGGCTTCCGCGCGGGCGACATGCTCCTCGATCCAGTCCGACAGCGCACGCTTGCCGCGCTGGGGCGGCTGGCAGAAGCACTCGGCGACCCAGTTGGCCCAGTCCTCGTTCGTTTCCGCCACGCCCCAGGCGCGGATCAGCTCGGGGCGCGGATAGGGCCAGGATTGCTTGCGGATATGCAGCTCGAGCTCGCGGGTGGCGCGCAGGTGCTCGCCCCGGTCGTGGCCGGAATGGCAGAGCGGGTGCTTGAGCAGCGTCAGCAGCGCCTCGGCGGTCAGATCCTGCTGGAACAGGGTCGAAACGTGGCGCAGGAAACGCCCCGGCGGCGAGAGCTGCAGCGGTGTGCCGGCGGAATCGTCGGGCAGTATGTTCCAGCGGTCGAGCGCCGCCGTCACCTGCCGGGTCAGCATCCGGTCCGGGGTGATCAGCGCCGCCGTCAGCCCCTCCTCGGCGGCCTGCCGCAGGCGCAGGGCGATGGCGGTGGCCTCGTCGCGCTGCGAGGCGGCCTCGACCAGCGTCAGATCCTCGGTGGCGGCGATCAGGTCGGGCAGCATCGGCCCCTCGTCGCGCCACTGGTCGGTGACGGGCGCCGGACGCAGCGCCAGCGAGATCAGCCGGTTGCGCGCCGCACTCGGCGGCTCGGCTGCGGACCAGCGCAGCACCTCTTCGGCCTGCATCCCGAGATCGTTCATCAGCTTGGCGAAGCGGAACTGCGGGTGATCCTCGCTCGAGAGCGCATCGGTCAGCCCGTGCCAGACGCTGTCGGGCGTATCGAAATCGAACCCCGGCAGCACCAGTGCGCCCTGCGGCAGCCGCGCCACGGCGCGCATCAGCTCGTTGGTGCCGCCGCGCGAGCCGGTGGAACCGGCCAGGATCACTGGGTGCTCGGGCGGGTGTTCCTCCCAGTCCGACAATCTTTGTTTCAGCGCAAGACGGCGAAACGCGGTGGTGTCGGGGGCATCCTCGGCGCTGTCGAAATAGCGTTGCACGATGTTGAGAAAGCTCAGCGCGCGCTGCCAGTGGCCGGACTCGTCGCTGACATCGAGCGCGGCGATATCCTCGGGCGAGACGCCCTCGTCCTGCATCTCGTCCATCAGCGTGGCGAGGCTGTCGGCGAGATCGAAAAGCGCGGTGCGAGGGGCGAGATCGGGCTGCGCATCGAGCAGGCTCGAGACCAGCCCCGTCAACTCCAGCCGCCGCCGGAGCGGCGAGACCGGCGCCGGAAGATGCGCCAGCGCGATCGGGTCGGCAACATTGCTCAGGAGCCGGATGCGCGGCAGCAGCGTTGCCGCGCCGCGATCAAAGATCTGCCGGATGCGCCGCGCCATGCGGGTGGTGTTGACGATCAGCTCGACCCGCGCCATCGCCTCGGGCGGCTGGCCCTGCATGCGCGCGCAGAGCCCCGCGACCAGTGCCTCGGGGAAATCAATGCCGGGCGCGACGGCAAAGACGCGGGGGGCGACGGAGGGCTCAAACATCGGTCGCCAGCATCTCTTCGGCGAGGCGGATGCCCTCGGGATGGCCCACGTCGCACCATTTCCCGGGATAGGGCAGACCGAAAAGTCGGCCCTCTTCGGCCATCCGGTTCCAAAGCAGGTTCAGCGAGAAAACAGGCTCTAATACAGCCTGAAGCGTGTCGGTCCTGACGATCTGCGCACCAGTATAGACGAAGTCTCCGCCGCGCTGGAGCTGACCGCCCGGGGCGATCTCGAAATCGCCGCCGCCCTTGCGCCCGATGGCGCTGCCAAGCGGCACACAGAGCAGCAGCGCGTCCATGCGCGCGGGATCCCAGGCCTCGGCCAGCAGGCGCAGCGGGTTGGGGCCGGACCAGACGGCGTCGGTGTTGAGGGTAAAGACCGGGTCGGCCCCGAGCAGCGGAAGCGCCAGGCGCAGGCCGCCGCCGGTGTCGAGGATCTCGGGCTCTTCGCGCGAGACAGCCACATCGCGGGGTGCGAGATGCGCCTCGAGTTGGTCGGCACGGTAATGCGCGTTGGCGACGCGGCGCAGCGGGCCGAACCCCTCGGCCAGGTCCAGCGCGTGGTCGATGAGGGGCTTGCCCGCCACCTCGATCAGCGGCTTCGGGCGGTCGGCCGTCAGGGCGCCCATGCGGGTGCCGAAACCGGCGGCGAAGAGCATCAGGGCGTCGGGCATGGGGATTTCAGCCTTTGCAGGATCTCGGGCGTGGGCGCGGGAAGCGCCGGATGCAGGATCGCGGCGACCTCCGCAAGGGCCGGATGGCGCAGATCGGCCTGCAGGTGGCCCCAGACGCGCGGGATCAGGTCGATATAGCCGGGCTTGCCCCGGGTCGCGGCCAGCCGGGCAAAGACGCCGAGAATGCGCAGGTTGCGCTGCGCGCCGAGCACCGCGAGGGCGGTGCGGAAGGGGGCCTCGGGCAGGCCGGTTTGATCGAGATAGTGACGGATCGCGGCCTCTGCGGTCTCGGGGGAAACATCGCGGCGGGCGTCTTCGATCAGCGAGACGAGATCATAGGCGCGGTGGCCTTGCAGCGCGTCCTGGAAATCGAGCAGACCGGCGCGGGCGCGGCCTTCGCGCTCGGGCAGCCAGAGGATGTTTTCGGCGTGATAGTCGCGCAGGATCATCACGTCGGTATCGGGCGCGTGGGCTGCGAGCACGCGCTCGAAGGCGGTGGCGCAGGCCTCGGCGGTGCCGGGTTGCGGGGTCTGGCCGGCATTGCTGGCATAACAGGTGAAGGCGAGGTCGGTCATCGCCGCGAGGGTTCGCGGCGTCGCTTCGAGCAGATCCGGCGGCGGCGCGTGGCGATGGAGGGCGATCAGCGCGTCGGTTGCGGCGAGATAGAGCCTCTTTTCTGTGCCGGGATCGCTGGCGAGCCGGGCGATCAGACCATCGCCCAGATCCTCGAGCAGCAGCTTTCCCGGCGCTTCGGCATAGATCTCTGGTGCGCTGAGCCCGAGCGAACGCAGGTGCCGAGAGAGCCGGGCGAAGAGCGCGGTGTCGCCCTCGGGATCGTCCATCAGGATGGCGCGCTCCGCCCCCTTGGCGAGCCGCGTGTAGCGGCGGGTGGAGGCATCTCCGGCGATCGGCGCTACGGTGGCATCGGCCCAGTCGGCCTCAGCGAGGAAGGTATCGGTCATGCGGTCAGCTCCGCCACGATGGGCGCCCAGCGCGGATCGCTCCAGTCGAGCGCCAGCGCGCGGCTGTCCTCCGCTACGCCGACGTCGAAGCTCAGGGAGAGCGCGTCGGCCGGGGCGAGATCCTCGAGCCGGTCGGGCCACTCGACAAGGCAGATCGCGGTCTCGAAGGCATCGGCGAGGCCGAGCTCCTCGCATTGATCCGGGTCGGAGAGGCGATAGAGATCCGCGTGCCAGAGCTCGCCGGCGGCGGTGTCGTAGACCTGCACCAGCGTGAAGGTCGGCGAGGGCACATCCTCCGGCGCGTCTTGCAGGGCGTGGATCAGGCAGCGGGCGAAATGGGTCTTTCCGGCCCCGATGCCGCCCGAGAGCAGCAGCACGTCGCCGGGCGAGAGCCGCGTCGCCAGCTTTCCGGCGAGGGCACAGGTCGCCTCGGGCGAGGTCAGGGTGAGGACGGCGCGCGGCGAGGTCATGGCGGCGAAGATACCGCCCCGCCCCGCCGGTGCAAGAGCGATCCGCGCCCCTTCGTTCAGCTTGTCGCCAGCGCCTCCGGCTGCGGCGCGGCGAGCGGGGCGAAGCGCACCAGCGTCGCACCGCCGGGCAGCGGCTCGGCGTGGCAGCGCAGCCTGCGCCCATCGAGATCCACCAGCTCCGCATCCCAGGCGGCACGTTCACGCTGGGTCGTCACGAAATCGCGCAGCTCCGACCAGATCGGGCTTGGCCGGAACGCCGCCTGCCAGGTGCGGGTGGCCTCGCCGATGCCGAGATCGGCAGGGCTCTCCTCCGGATCGGCGCCCCACATCTCGCGGTAGGCGGCATTGCAGGACGCCAGCGTTCCGAGCCGCGAGAACACCGCGATCGCATCCTCGAGACTGTCGAGCACCGATTGCGAGGTCTCGAGCTCCTGTCGGAAATGCCGGGTGAGCTTCACCTCGGCGCTGATGTCTTCGAACAGGAAGGCGATACCACCATCAGGATGCGGCCGCCCGGTCATCCGGTAGGTGGCTCCCGAGGGCAGCGACCAGGTCTCGACATGATGGTCGCTGCTGGCGGCGGCGATGACCTCGCCGAGCTTGTCGCGCCAGCTGCGATAATCGCGCGGCTCGGGCAGGACCTGCCGGTCGCGCAGCATGTCGAAGAAGCTGAGCAGGTTCGGCCGCCCGGTCAGGAAATCCGCGGGCAGCTGCGTGAGATCGAGCAGCGCGGGATTGAACAGCACCAGCCGCCGCTCCTTGTCGAATACCGCGAGCGCGATCGGCAGATGCGCGAAGATCCGGGTCAATGTCTGCAGGAAATTGCGCTGCGTGGTCTCCGCCGCGATCACCGCGTCGATGTTCTGGGCGTAATGCAACCAACCGTCCGAGAGCCGGCAGGACTGCACCTCGTACCACGACAGCGTTTCGGCCTCGACGCTGCCGACGCTGGTGCGGGTGACGCGCAGCGCCTGCGCAGGATCCGGGCGCACCGCGAAGGGCGCGGTGCCGACCTGGGCGCGCAGATCCTCGTAGATCGCATTGCTCCAAGTCAGCGCATGATCCGTGTCGGTCATCCAGATGGCGAGCGGGGCGCGCGCCACGATGCGCCGCAGCCGCGCCAGCTCCGGCTCATGACTGCGCAGGCGCAAGGCCTCTCCGGCCGGAAGCGGCGGCACGCGCAGGATGAGCCGCACGGTCTCGTCTTCGGGGATCACGGTGAGCCGGGTCTGGGGATCCTGCTCGGCTGCGAGGCTCGTCGCGCGGTGCAGCAGATCCGGCGGCAGGGTGCCGAAGATCGGCTGCAGCGCGGCGGCGACCTCGGCCCAGCCGATCGCGTCGTCACCGCTGCGCTCGAGCAGGCGATCCGCCTGCGACGAGCTCTCGGTCACCAGGCCGTCGCGCAGCACCATCGTGATGGGCGCATCCGCCGCCATCCCGGGCGGCGGCTCCGGCGCACGGCGACCGGCGTGACTGACCAGCCATCCGGCAAGAAACGCCGCGCCGCCGGCCCCGAGCCCGGTGAAGAGAGCAAGCACTGGTTCGACCACGGTGCATATTCCTGAGGTTGTCCCAGCTCAACCGCTACAGCATAAAGAGTTAACTCCGGGTTAAGCCAAGATTAACCCAAGGTTAAAGCTTGCGAGACGCTGCGCGCATTCACGGTCGGAAAGGCTGGTTCTCGCCCATGCCGGTGCCAACCGGGCTCGCCGGCGGCACGATGCTGGCGCGGGGCCAGACCACCTCGACGATGGCGCCGGTCCTCGGACCCGGCGCCCGGCCGGAGGACGGCTCCGCAGCGTTGGCGAAGCTGAGCTCGGCGCCGCTGCGCTCGAGCAGGGTCTTGGCGATGAACAGGCCCAGCCCCATGCCCTCGTATTCCGGCCGCGCCCGCCGGTCGGCTTCGCTGCGCCGCCGGCGCAGCAGCGGGTCGCCGAGCCGCCCGATCAGGTGCGACGGGAAGCCCGCGCCGTCATCGAGAATTCGCACCGTGACGCTGTCGGCATCCCAGAGCGCCTCGACCCAAACTGAGCTGCTGGCGAAATCGACCGCGTTCTGGATCAGGTTGCGCAGCCCGTGGATGACCTCGGGCCGGCGCAGGATCTGCGGCACCACCGGATCGTCCGGGTCGGGCCGGGTCTCGATGCCGATCTCCTTGCCGCGCCCCTCATGCGGCTCGGCGGCTTCGCGGATCACCTCGGTCAGCGGCGCCTGCCGCATCTGCAGGTCATCCTTGCCGGCGCGGCCCATGCTGCGCAGGATATCGCGGCAGCGGTCGGCCTGATCGCGGATCAGCCGTGCATCCTCCTGTTGGTCGGGGCGATCGTCGAGATCCTCGATCAGCTCGGCGGAGGTCAGCTTGATGGTGGCCAGCGGCGTGCCCAGCTCATGTGCAGCAGCGGCCACCACGCCGCCCAGATCGTTGAGTTTCTGGGCCCGGCCCAGCGCCATCTGCGTCGCGATGAGCGCGTCGGACATCGCGTTCATCTCGGTGGTGACCCGGCGGGCGTAGACCGAGATGAAGACCAGCGCGATGGAGATCGCCACCCATTCGCCGAAGATGAACACCTGCGGCAGCTCCAGAACCTCGCCGTTCATCGGGCGCAGCGGGATGTGCACGAAGGCCATGATCGTCACCAGCACGAAGGCGGTGGCGTTGAGCAGGATGGTCGAGCGCAGCGACAGCACCGTGGCCGAGACCGTCACCGGCGCCAGCACCAGCATCGAGAACGGGTTGTTGAGACCGCCGGTGAGAAACAGCAGGAACGACAGCTGCAACAGGTCGAACATGACCATCAACGTGTTCTCGGTCTCCGACAGGCGCTTGTTCTCCGGGAAGACAAACATCGCGACCAGGTTGCCGGCCACCGACACGCCCACCGCGAGGTAGCAGAGCCCGAGCTCGAGCTGCAGCTCATAAAGCTGGCGGGCCACCGAGATGGCGATGAGCTGGCCCCCGATGGCGACCCAGCGCAGGACGATCATGGTCCGCAGGCGGATGAAATTGCCGCGCTGGTCCTCGTCCAGCAATCCCAGGTCTTCTTCGCCCATCTGCGCGCTTTCGTCTCTTTGATCCGGCCCGGGCAATTGTTAGGTCTGCGGCACAGGATACGCAAACAACTCCGGGACCTCCTCCATGCGCTGGATCGCCGCCGTCGCCGCCGCACTCGTTCTCGCTCTTTTGCTCGGGGGGATATGGTTCGTCACCCGCCCCTCCGACGTGGCCGACCGCTTCGAGCCCTGCCGCTCGGGGGCCATTGCCGGCGGTGCCGGGCAGATCGGCGGGCCGTTCGAGCTGGTGAATGCGCAAGGCGAGACGGTGACCGACAAGGACGTCATCACCGAGCCGACGCTGCTCTATTTCGGCTATACCTTCTGCCCCGATGTCTGCCCGCTCGACACCGTGCGCAACGCCGAGGCGGTCGACCTGCTCGAGGCGCAGGGCAAGATGGTGACACCGGTCTTCATCACCATCGACCCCGAGCGCGATACCCCCGAGGCGGTTGGTGACTTTGCGCACAACGTGCATGAGCGGATGATCGGCCTGACCGGCTCGCCCGAGCAGATCCAGGCCGCGAGCCAGGCTTACCGGACCTATTACAAGAAGCAGGACGGCGACGACGAGTTCTACCTCGTCGATCACTCGACCTTCACCTACCTGGTGCTGCCCGAATATGGCTTCGTCGAATATTTCCGCCGCGACAAGACCCCTGAGGAGGTCGCCACCACAGCGGCCTGCTTCATCGACCGGATGTAACAACTGCGACAAGTCGGTTTGACCCTTCCCACCCCGCGGGATATTTAAATCAGCGGGATAAGTAGGGTTGAGGGAACGCACGTGTCGGAACACAAGATCGAAGACCTTGGCGACGATCGCTCGCTGCTTCTTGTCGACGATGACGAGCCGTTCCTGAGACGCCTCGCCAAGGCGATGGAAAAGCGCGGCTTCGAGGTCGAGACCGCCGACTCCGTTGCCGGGGGTCGCGCCATCGCCACCGCACGCCCGCCGGCCTATGCGGTGGTCGACCTGCGGCTCGAGGACGGCAACGGGCTCGACGTGGTCGAGGTGCTGCGCGAGCGCCGCCCCGACTCGCGCATCGTCGTGCTGACCGGCTACGGCGCCATCGCCACCGCGGTCGCCGCGGTCAAGATCGGCGCCACCGACTACCTGTCGAAGCCCGCCGATGCCACCGACATCACCAACGCGCTGCTGTCGAAGGGCGATGACCTGCCGCCGCCGCCGGAGAACCCGATGAGCGCCGACCGGGTGCGCTGGGAGCACATCCAGCGGGTCTACGAGCTTTGCGACCGCAACGTCTCGGAGACCGCGCGCCGGCTCAACATGCACCGCCGCACCCTGCAGCGCATCCTCGCCAAGCGCTCGCCGCGCTGAGCGCATCGCGTCATATGAGGTGGAGCGCTGTGGAGGCTGCGCTCAGAGGTCGTAGCGCTTGAGCACCTTGTCGACGACCTGCCCGTTGGCCATGACATAGCCGCGAATGACGCCGTAATCTTCGAAACCGCGGCTCTGGTAATAGATCAGCCCGCCCTCGTTGTCGGCGCGGATCTCGGCGTTGATCCAGGCATAGCCCGCGGCCCGAGCCGCCCGCGTGGTTGCCTCGAAGAGCTTCGAGCCGATGCCGAGCCCGGTCCTGCCGATGCGGGAGAAGGTGGCGATCTGGCCCACGGTCTCGCCATGTTCGCGATGCGGCTCGATCCACTGGAACCCCATCAGCTCGCCCGCCGCATCCTCGGCCACGTGCCAGATCGAGCGCGGGTCGGCCTCCATCTTGTTCAACAGGCTCTCGCGGCTCACCGGGTCGGTGAGCGCGGTGGTGCCGCCGGCCTCGATGATCTCGTTCAGCAGCTCGGCCATCTGGCGGGCGTCGAGCGGCGCGGCACGGCGGGTGGTGATGGTCATGGCAGTTGCTCCAACAGTTCGGCGTGGCGCGCGGTGAAGGCGTGGCGGGCCTCGACCGGCGGGCGCAGGTGGATGTCGAGCCCTTCCATCAGCGCATCATCCGGCCGGCCGAAGAACTTCTTCGCCTCGGCGTCGGTGAAACCCGCGATCTGCGTTGCCTCCATGTAGGCAGAGACCATATCGGCCTTCTTGATGCGCTTCTTGAGCGTCACCGGGCAGAGCGCCGGCAGGCCGAAACGGATGTGGATCGCCGCCTCGAGCCGCTTGTCGAGCTCCTTGTATTCCGGCCCCACCGCCGCCTTCACCGGCGAGATCATGTCACCGATGACGTATTCCGGCGCGTCGTGCAGCAGCGCGGTGAGCTGCTGGGCCGGTGTGGCATTGGGATACATCCGGCTGAACAGCGCTTCGACCAGAAGCGAATGCTCGGCCACCGAGTAGGGGAAATCGCCCTCGGTCTGGCCGTTCCAGCGCGCCACGAAGGCGAGCCCGTGGGCGATGTCCTCGATCTCGATATCGACCGGGGTCGGGTCGAGCAGATCGAGCCTGCGGCCCGAGAGCATCCGTTGCCAGGCGCGGCTCTGTTTCGGCATGATCAGACCTCCAGGGGGTCGGTGCTGTAGACGTGATTGCTGTGCAGCTTGCCGCGATGGGCATAGCCGAGGCCCCGGAAGGTGCGGCGAATCCAGGCCTCCTGCCGGAAATACTCCAGCACGAGGATCGGGCGCCAGCGGTGCACGATATGCCAGGCGCCGCGCAGCGCCTGCTTCTCGTGGCCCTCGACATCGAGCTGCAGGATCGAGACCTTGCGCGCCAGCGGCACCGTGTAATCGAGCATCACCGCCGCAACAGGCTCGATCCCCTCCCCAGGCGCCTCGACGAAATGCGACAGGCCGCCGAGCGAGCGGCCCTCTTCATCGCGGGTGCGGAACAGCACCTCTTCGTCGCGGTTCGACAGCGCCGCGTTGGTCAGCTCGACATTGCTCAGCCCGTTGAGCGCGATGGTCTCGCGCGCGGCGGCGTAATTGCCCGGGTTCGGCTCGAACGCCCAGAGCTTGCGACCCTCCGCCAGCCCGGTGGAGAGCGCCGGCAGGAAATCCCCGAAGAAGGTGCCGGCGTGGATGATATCGCCGTCGCTTGCGTGCTTCCGCATGAAGCGCAGCGTGTCGGGCTCGTAGGCGCGGCCCGCGATCACCGCCTTCGCGGCGGGCCGGTTCTCGAGCCCCTTCGGCACGCAGTAGCGCCCGTATTCGTTCGAGGGGTAGACTGCGTCGGCCTCGTCCATGTCCTGCCCTTCGCCTGGTGTGCCCTGCCGTCGCGGCAGCGTTATCCTTCTGTTGGTGCCATTTTCTGATCCACGTTGCCGGGCAATACAAGGGATGCTACCTCCCACCTCAAATCCGCAATGCAGGAATGGAGCGCCGGAACATGGCTGAAGACTATATCGTCAAGGACATCGCACTGGCCGAGTTCGGCCGCAAGGAACTGGATATCGCCGAAACCGAGATGCCGGGCCTGATGGCCTGCCGCGCCGAGTTTGGCGAAGAGCAGCCGCTCAAGGGCGCTCGCATCGTCGGCTCGCTGCACATGACGATCCAGACCGCCGTGCTGATCGAGACCCTCGTGGCGCTCGGAGCCGACGTCCGCTGGGCCTCGTGCAACATCTTCTCGACCCAGGACCACGCCGCCGCCGCCATCGCCGCCGGCGGCACCCCGGTCTTCGCGATCAAGGGACAGACCCTGACCGAGCACTGGGATTACCTCGATCGCTCCTTCCAGTTCCCCGAAGGCGCCAACATGATCCTCGACGATGGCGGCGACGCCACGCTCTACATCCTTCTTGGCGCGCGTGCCGAGGCGGGCGAGGATCTGGGCGTGCCGACCTCGGAAGAGGAAGAGGTGATCCACGCGCAGATCAAGAAGCGCATGGCGCAGAGCCCGGGCTGGTTCACCAAGACCCGCGAGGCGATCATGGGCGTCTCGGAAGAGACCACCACCGGCGTGCACCGTCTCTATGACCTGCAGAAGAAGGGTCTGCTGCCCTTCCCGGCGATCAACGTGAACGACTCCGTCACCAAGTCGAAATTCGACAACAAGTACGGCTGCAAGGAATCCCTCGTCGACGGCATCCGCCGCGCCACCGACACCATGATGGCCGGCAAGGTCGCCGTGGTCTGCGGCTATGGCGATGTGGGCAAGGGCTCGGCCGCCTCGCTGCGCGGCGCTGGCGCCCGCGTCAAGGTCACCGAGGCCGACCCGATCTGCGCCCTGCAGGCCGCCATGGACGGCTTCGAGGTGGTGCTGCTGGAAGACGTGGTCTCGAGCGCCGACATCTTCATCACCACCACCGGCAACAAGGACGTGATCCGCATCGAGCACATGCGCGAGATGAAGGACATGGCCATCGTCGGCAACATCGGCCACTTCGACAACGAGATCCAGGTGGCCTCTCTGAAGAACCACAAGTGGACCAACATCAAGGACCAGGTGGACATGATCGAGATGCCCTCGGGCGCCCGCATCATCCTGCTCTCGGAAGGCCGCCTGCTGAACCTCGGCAACGCCACCGGCCACCCGAGCTTCGTCATGTCGGCCTCGTTCACCAACCAGGTGCTGGCGCAGATCGAGCTCTACAAGAACGGCGACCAGTACGAGAACAAGGTCTACATCCTGCCCAAGCATCTCGATGAAAAGGTCGCACGCCTGCATCTCGACCGCATCGGCGTCAAGCTGACCACGCTCTCGCCCGAGCAGGCCGCCTATATCGGCGTCACGCCGGAAGGCCCGTTCAAGCCGGAACATTACCGCTACTGATCATCCGGCGGGCATCGCTGCCGGCCCTTCGATCGCGAGACGCCCCGCCACCCGCGCGGGGCGTCTTCTTTTCTGGCTCCTGCTTTCCCGCGTGATAGATCAGAGCCGTGCCGCGCTGCGGCAGGACGGATCTAGGGAAGGAAAAGGCAACATGCGGATCATCATTCACGGCGTGGGCGCCATCGGGGGTGTCGTCGGCGCGGCTCTTGTCGAGACGGGGCACGAGGTGCTTGGCATCGCTCGCGGCCGCATGCTCGAGGCGATCCGCGAACACGGCCTGACGATGATCTCGCCCAAGGGCCGCGTCACCGTCGATCTTCCCTGCGTGGCGCATCCCTCCGAGATCGATTTCCGCCCCGATGACGTGGTGCTGCTCTGCGTGAAGGGGCAGGACACCGAGGCCGCGCTCATAGATCTGCGCGCCGCCGGGATGACGGAACAGCCGCTGTTCTGCCTTCAGAATGGGACCGCCAATGAGCGCACCGCGCTGCGCTATTTCCCCAATGTGCATGGCGTCACGGTGATGATGCCGGCGACCTATCTCGAGCCCGGCGAAGTCATCACCCACGGTGGGCCCTGCTACGGGCTCTTCGAGATCGGCCGCTATCCGGTCGGCTCGGACGCCGCCGATGCGGCGCTGAAAGCGGTTCTCGACAAGGCCAATATCGCCACCTTCACCTCAGAGGCGGTGATGGAGTCGAAATACGGCAAGCTGCTGATGAACCTCGGCAACATCGTCGATGCCATGCTGCCGCTCGACGCCGACAAGCCGCGCTTCACCGACCGGCTGAAGGACGAGGCGAAGGCGGTGTTTGAGGCGGCAGACATCGCGTGGCGCGATGTCGGGCTCGACGATCCGCGGCGCAAGGAGTTCATGCAGATCGTCGAGATCGAGGGCACGCCGCGCTCGGGCAGCTCGACCCGGCAGAGCATCGCGCGCGGGGCGGGCAGCGTCGAAACCGACTACCTCAATGGCGAGGTGGCGCTGCTCGGCCGCCTGCACGGCGCTGACGCGACGCTCAATGCCCGCATGGCGGCGCTTGCGGCACGCATGATCGCCGGCGGCAAGGGCGCCGGAGAGATGACGCAAGACGAGATGGAGCAGGTGTTCAGCGGCTGAGCGCGGCTCGGATCGCTTGCCGGTGCGGGCCATCGGAACCCGATCTGAACACCGTGCCACCGTTACCAAACTGACACCGGAGAGCCACGGGAGCGTTACCGTGCCACGATAGCTGGGGCGCATTCAGTCACTCAGAAGGATGTGAAGAATGCGCCTTTCGCTTTCCGTTCTCGCGCTGGCCAATGTGCTGGCCGCCCCCGCCATCGCCATCGCCGAAGAGATGTTCCCGGCAACGCTCGCCGGCCACGCCTACATGCCGGCGCTGTCGCTGGTCGAGCCGCCGGCCGACGCGCCGCGCGACCTGTGGATCTCGGGCAAGTATACCGCGGGCGCCCGCAACGATCGGCCAATGACCGTCATGGGCAACACCGGCAAGAACTACGGCGCGCATGACACCGGCATCTCGCTGCCCTTCATCGGCCAGCCGGTGCAGGGCATGTCGGGCTTTGCCATGACCCGCGCCGAGGATGGCAGCTGGTATACGCTGACCGACAACGGCTTCGGCAACAAGCGCAACTCGCCCGACGCGATGCTGTTCTTCCACAAGATGGCGCCGGATTTCGACTCCGGCACCGTCGAGCGTCGCGAGACCATCTTCCTCAGCGATCCCGACGGCAAGGTGCCGTTCCGCATCGCCTATGAGGGCACCGAGAGCCGCTACCTGACCGGCGCCGATTTCGACCTCGAGTCGATCCAGGTGCTCGGCGACGAGGTCTTCATCGGCGACGAGTTCGGCCCCTACATCATCCGCGCCTCGCTCGATGGCGTCGTCCGCGAGGTCTACGCCACCGAGCTCGACGGCCAGACCCTGACCGGCCCCGACACCTACAGCGTCTACGTTCCCGCCACCGCCGGCACCGATTTTCAGGTGCAGCGCTCGGGCGGCTACGAGGGCATGGCCCTGCAGCCGGGCACCGACATGCTCTGGGCGATGATGGAGAAGCCGCTGCTGCTCGAGGGTGGCGAGACCGAGGGCCCCTTCCTGCGCGTCATTCAATTCGACCCCAAGGCAGGGGAATGGACCGGCGAGAGCGTAAAATTCGCGCTGGCCGAGGGCGCGACCGCCATCGGTGACTTCAACTTCATCGACGAGACCCGCGCCCTGGTCATCGAGCGCGACAATGGCGAGGGCGATGCCGCCAATGCCTGCGCCGACGGCGCCACCGACACCTCCGCCTGCTACCCGAACCCGGCCCGGGTGAAGAACGTCGTGCTCGTCGACATGAGCGACATCGACGCGGACGGCTATGTCCGTCGCATCGGCCATATCGACCTGCTGAACATCGCCGATCCAGACGCCGTCGCACTTGAAGGTCTGAAGCCGGTGGAAGGCAACTTCACCTTCCCGTTCTTCACCATCGAAGACGTGGCCCGCGTCGACGAGACCCACATCCTCGTGGCCAACGACAACAACCTGCCCTTCTCGGGCGGTCGTGTGCCCGGCGAGGCCGCGCATAACGAGTTCATCCTGCTGTCGGTGCCGGAGCTTCTCAGCGCCGAGTAAGGCTCTTTTCCTCGTACAAGAACCGACGGGCGTCTCCGGGCGCCCGTCTTCGTTTTAAGTCGTATCCCCCTCAATGGTGCCGGTTGGAGACGCGGCGGCACAGCTTTTACGTGCATTCCGCCGATACCCAAGTAAAATACTTGACAATTATTGTCCGACACCGCTAACGCAATCCCAGTTGCCAGCCGAACCCCGCGGAGACCGCTCCGCCCTTCGTTCCGCCAGCCAGCTTTCCATTTTCGAAATGAAAAGCGGCCGACCGCTTCCATGCCGTCCTCGCGACATCTGCATCGGAGCGCCGGTCGTCCGACCGTTGCGGGCGCAGCAACCGCCCGCACGGCCCGGAACAGGGACAAGAAGGACGGGACAGATGAAACTTGCAGCACTCTACCGCAACGCCACGGCGATCTCGCTGGTGCTTGCGGCGATGACCGGCAGCGCCGCGGCGCAGGACGCCGCCGTGACCGACACGCATTACCTTGGGCGCATCGTGCTGGGCTATTCCGAGGACGGAACCCCGGTCTATGCCGGCGAAAACATCTCGCGGCTCGAGGGCAACGCGGTGACGGCGCAGGGCGGCACCGCCTCCATCGACGACGTGCTGCGGCAGGTGCCCGGCGTTCAGACCCGGCTCAACCCCGGCCAGCCGGGCGTTGCGGTCTCGATCCGTGGCCTTCAGGGCCAAGGCCGGGTGGCGATGACCGTCGAGGGCGTGCCGCAGAATTTCCGCTTCAACGGCCACGCCTCGGAAGGCTACGCCAATTTCGACCCGCTCTTTCTGCAGGGCATCGATGTCACCCGCGGCGCGGTGCTGACCGCGGGCGGCAGCGGCTCCGCCGGCGCGGTCAATTTCCGCCTGATCGACGCCGAGGATATCGTCGACGGCTATGGCGCTGGCGGCCGGGTCAGGCTCACCTATGGCGACAACGGCGAGAATTTCGGTCGCATGGCGGCGGCGGGCTATGTCGATGAGCGCTTCTCGCTGCTCGGCGCCTATGCCCGCACCACCGCCGATGCCTTCGAGGATGGCGCCGGCAACACCGTCGACAACACCGACCGCGACCTCGACAGCTACCTGCTGCGCGCCGGCTACCAGCTCACCGAGACCCAGAGCCTCGAATTCCTTGCAACCCGGATGAACGCCGATTACGCGTCGAACTCCTATTTCCAAGAGATGACCTCGGACATCTACAAGCTGAGCTACCATCTCGACCACAGCCCGGCGCTCAACCTGACCGCCAATCTCTACCGCGCCGTGACCGACAACGAATATACCGGCTCTATCACCGGCACCGGCTCCTATGTCGGGCGCCAGATGGAGACCATCACCACCGGTATCGATATCACCAATGTCAGCGATTTCATGCTCGGCGGCTGGGCCGTAACCTCGACCAACGGCTTCGAGTATATCGAGGATGTGCTGGGCGGGGCCGAGGGCGGGGCAAACCCGACCTATGGCGAGTCCAAGACGCTCGGCATCTTCACCGAGAACGTCTTCAGCAATGGCCCGTGGGAGATCATGGCCGGCCTGCGCTACAGCGATTACAGCCTGCATGGCCGGCTCGACAACGAGCTGCAGTCGGGCGATGTCGATATCGACGACAGCTCGGTCGATCCCAAGATCAGCATCGCCTACCAGGTCAATGACTGGCTGCAGCCCTATGTCTCGTTCTCGCGCAGCACCCGCGCGCCCTCGCTGCAGGAAACGCTGCAGGAGAGCTTCCACGGCTATGGCTTCTTCAACCTCTATCTCGGGCCGAACCCGGATCTCGAGACCGAGACCTCGGAAGGCGGCGAGATCGGCGTGAACATCGCCAGGCAGAACCTCTTCACGCCGGGCGACAGCCTCACCGCACGCCTCGCCTACTACAAGATGAACGTCGACAACTACGTGGCCTATGTCCAGGAGGACAGCTACACCTCCGTCGGGCCGACCACGCTGGCCTATTACGACAATATCCCCGGCACCACCGTCACCCAGGGCATCGAGCTCGAAGCCGCCTATGACACCGAGCTGTGGTCGGCGGCGATGTCCTACACCCATTCCGACTCGACCCCGCCCTCGGGCTATGACGATTACGAGCTGCAGCCGCCCGAAACCTTCTCGGCGACGCTGGCCCGGCGCTTCCTCGGCGGCGACCTGACCACGGGGGCGACCTACAGCTACACCGCCGCCGGCGTGTCGCTCGACAGCGAAGCCGACAGCGACGATTACGGGCTGTGGGATCTCTTTGCCAATTACGAGGCGAGCGACAATCTCTTCGTCTCGGCCAAGGTCTCGAACCTGACCGACGAGGAATACACCCCCTGGGCCTCGACCGGGAACGGCCCCGGCCGGACCTATTATGTCGGCCTCGAGCTGACCTTCTGATCGCGGGATAACCAGACAGAGCCTTCCGGTCGGCACGCCGGGAGCGCATCGAGGCAGCCTCGCACCGCCCCTCTTCCCTCGGGGCCGGTGCGGGCTTGCAGGCTACAGGCAAGAAATGGAGAGGGGCGCCGAAAGGCGCCCCTCTTGTCGTTTGCCAGTGTCATTTGCGAAGCGCCGGGCTCAGCCCTTGAAGCGCTTGATCTCGCCGGATTTGAGCCGGCTGATATAGCTCGAGAGCTCGCGCTTCACGATCGGCATCAGCAGGTAGAGGGCGATCACGTTGACCACCGCCATCGAGAACAGCATGGCGTCGGAGAAATCGATCACCGGCCCGAGATTGGCCGAGGCGCCGATCACGATGAACAGGCAGAACAGGACCTTGAACACCGTCTCCTTGGCCGTGCCCTCGCCGAAGAGATAGGTCCAGGCCTTGAGCCCGTAATAGCTCCACGAGATCATCGTCGAGAAGGCGAAGAGCACCACCGCGATGGCAAGCAGCGCCGGGAACCACGAGAAGGCCTGGGCATAGGCCGCAGAGGTGAGCTCGACGCCCGCGACCTCGCCAGAGGTCGAGATCCGGCCGGCTTCGGCGTTCCAGATGTAGAGCCCGGTTTCGGGATCGACGTTGAGCACCCCGGTGATGACGATCACCAGCGCGGTCATGGTGCAGATCACCACCGTGTCGATGAACGGTTCGAGCAGGGCGACATAACCTTCGGTCACCGGCTCCTTGGTGCGCACCGCCGAGTGGGCGATGGCGGCCGAGCCGATGCCCGCCTCGTTGGAGAAGGCGGCGCGGCGGAAGCCTTGGATCAGCGCGCCCGTAAAGCCGCCCAGAACCCCGAGCCCGGTGAAGGCGCCCTCGAAGATGCGCCCGAAGGCCCAGCCGATCTGGTCAAAATTCATCAGCAGGATAATCAGCGACACAACGACGTAGAAGATGCCCATGAACGGCACCACCTTCTCGGTCACCTGGGCGATCGACTTGATACCGCCGACGATGACGAGGAAGGTCACCGCGGCGAGCAGCAGGCCGGTGATCCATCCCGGGTAATCGCCCAGCACGCCGGCGAGCTGCGCATGCGCCTGGTTTGCCTGGAACATGTTGCCGCCGCCCAGCGCGCCGAGAATGGTGAAGATGCAGAACAGCACGGCGAGGATTTTGCCGCCGGGCAGGCCGCGCTCGGCGAAGCCCTTGGTGATGTAGTACATCGGGCCGCCCGAGACCCGGCCATCGGGATACTCGTTGCGATATTTCACGCCGAGGGTGCACTCGGTGAACTTGGTGGCCATGCCGAAGAGGCCTGCCATGATCATCCAGAAGGTCGCGCCCGGCCCGCCGATGCCCACCGCGACGGCGACGCCCGCGATGTTGCCGAGCCCCACGGTGCCCGAGAGTGCCGTGGCGAGGGCTTGGAAGTGGCTGACCTCGCCGGCATCGTGCGGATCGGAGTAGTCACCTTTCACCAGCGAGATCGAATGCGCGAAGCCGCGCAGCTGGATGGCGCCGAAATAGACCGTGAAGACCAGCGCGGCGACCACCAGCCAGAGCGCGATCCACGAGAAGTTGGTGCCCGGCAGATCGGCGAAGATCAGCGACACGTACCAGCCGGTATAGTCTGAGAAGATGGTGTTGATGGTTTCATCGATGCCCTGTGCCGCGGCCTGGACAGGCAGCACTGCGGCGAGGAGCGCGAAGAGCGAAGCGATACGATTGAACAAGGGAAGGTCTCCTCGGCTCAGGGAACGATAACGGTAGGAACCGGCGCCAGCTGGGCAAGGCCCAGCGTCACGGAGCCGAAGACCCGCGCGGCCATCGACTGGGAGCCGGAACGCCCGACATAGATCACCGAGG
The DNA here is from genome assembly GCF_019801965.1 of Salipiger bermudensis. Lineage (GTDB taxonomy): Bacteria > Pseudomonadota > Alphaproteobacteria > Rhodobacterales > Rhodobacteraceae > Salipiger > Salipiger bermudensis_A. The sequence continues at coordinate 356,792 of NZ_JAHVIA010000003.1, read as the reverse complement.
CGCTGGCCTTCTTGGTCTCTTCGAGGATCAGCTCGACGACCTGCCCGTAGCGGATCACCCCGTCAGCGGCGATGCCCGCCGCCTCGCATTTCTGCAGTGCCGGCGCCATCACCACCTCGTTGGCGCGCGACAGCTCCTTCTTGCGCCGACCGTGGCGCTCCTCGACTTCCTGAGGCGTCAGGAAGGAATAGGCCGACCACTCCAGCACATGCACCAGAAGCAGCTTGGCGCCCTCGGCCTTGGCGCGGATGATCGCGTAGTCGAGCACCGCGGGATCGGCTGGATCGCCCTCGTAGGCGACCACGAAAGTCTCCGAACTCATCTTGAATATCCCCGTTGTTGTTATGCTTGTTACGGCCCGGTTTCGTTGCGCCGCGAATGAAACAATGCTCGGTGACGAAGCGGGTCGGTGTCACGGATTATTTGTGAAACAACTCAAAATTGTGCATCCCAAAGCGATTTAACCCCGCCCAAAGCCGCCTGTCGCGACGAAAAAACCCTTTCTATCCGTATTGGTAGCGGTAAGCTGACCGCGATCGCAGCGTTGGTGTCTGCGGCGATAGGGGGCGGCCGCGACCGCATAATCTGGGAGAGCGAACATGGGCAAGAGAGACGAGCTGATCGAGAAATACGCCGAGGACCTGCGCAGCAAGTGCGGCATGGAGCCCGACATGGCGCTGCTGACCAAGGTCACAATCGGCTGCGGTCCGGCGATCTACAACGACGACGCCTCGACCGTCGCGTCGAGCCAGCCGGGCGAGCTGGAGACCGTTAAGGACAATTTCCTCGTCAAGAAGCTCGGCCTTGCCGACGGCCCCGAGTTGATGGAGGCGATCAACGCCGTGGTCGAGACCTATGGCCGCTCCGAGCGCAACAAGTATCGCGCCGTAGTCTACTACATGCTGACCAAGCATTTCGGCAAGGAGTCGGTCTACGGCTGAGCCGCGAGCGGGGGCCACTCACCACCGCCACGAGACAGGCACCGCCCGGAAGGACGGGCGGTGCACGCAAGCCTTGCGCCGAGGGCCTGACGACCCTTTTCCGGCGCATCAGGCTCACATCGCCCGGTCCGTCATTTGCTAGGCGTGCCCCGCGAAGACCCGTTCCGCCAACGCCATGAGCCGCGTGAAGCGCCGGGCCTGCGCCCGGCTCCGCGCCGCCGCGCGCGCCGGAAGCCCCCACCATTCCGCCAGCACCCGGTTGCGCAGCAGCAGCTGCACGGAGGGATCCCCGGGCCCGACGATCCTGTAGCCCTCGAAGAAGGCGGCTTGCGCTTCCGGCGGCAGCACCTCGCCCTCGGGGATCGCCTCCTTGGGGGCATGCAGGATGGCGTAATCGGTCAGCAGGCGCGCGATGTCGTGCCCCACAGGCACCACCCTGCCCCCGGCGAAATCCACGCCCCAGCAGCGGCTGTCATCCAGCACGAGGTTGCGCTGGTGCAGATCGCCGTGGGTCTGCGCGCTCATCGTCTCCTGCCCCTCGAAGCGCGGCTGCATCGCGCAGAGCGCCTCGGCGCAGTCGAGGAAACGCGCGGGCTCGGCCACATCCCGCTCGCCTGCGCGCAGATCGTCGATCACCGAGCGCAGGAAGCGGACGGTGAATTTCGGCTGGAACACCCGCGTCTCTCCGGGCAGTGCGCGGTGGAACCCGTCCAGCCACGCCCCGGCCCGCCGCAGCAGCTCTGCCTGCCGCGCCAGCGGAGCGTCCTCGAGCAGGACCGAGAGCGGCCGCGCCTCGAGGTGGTCCATCACGCAGGCCTGCCGCGCGAGGTCCACCGCCCGCATCAGCGGCAGCCCCTCGGGCCAGACCTCCTGCACCGCCATATGCGTCGCGATGGCTTCCGCGAATGTCTCCGGAACCACCGGCCGCGCCTGGTGCTTCAACACCAGCCGCCGCCCCTCCGGCCCGGTGAGCCGCAACAGCACCCGCGCCACCCGCGCATCCTCGCGCCAGGCCAGCGGCGCGGCCTGCCAGAGCCCGGGATCCTCGCCCATCTCGCCCGCCAGATCCGGCCAGAGCGCCAGCGCCGCCGCCTCGAGATCCCCGCCCCGCATTTCCATCCGCTCGCCCCTGCTCTATGTCGCTTGCAAGGGCATCGCCTTGTCGCGGCAATGTCCAGCCCCCATATGGCGCCCAGCACGAGAAGGAGACGAGACATGGCCGATCAGGAATTCCCCGGCTGGCACGGCACCACGATCATCGGCGTCCGCAAGGGCGGGCAGGTGGTGGTCGCGGGCGACGGGCAGGTGAGCCTTGGCCAGACCGTGATAAAGGGCTCGGCCCGCAAGGTGCGGCGCCTGTCGCCAGGCGGTGCCGACGTGGTCTGCGGCTTCGCGGGCTCCACCGCCGATGCCTTCACCCTGCTCGAGCGGCTCGAGGCCAAGCTCGAGAAGACCCCGGGCCAGCTGCAGCGCGCTTGCGTCGAGCTCGCCAAGGACTGGCGCACCGACAAGTACCTGCAGAAGCTCGAGGCGATGCTGATCGTCACCGACGGCCGCGAGCTCTATGTCATCACCGGCGCCGGCGACGTGCTCGAGCCCGAGCATGACATCGCCGCCATCGGCTCGGGCGGCAATTTCGCCCTCGCCGCGGCGCGCGGCATGATGGACAGCGAGCGCTCGGCGGAAGAGATCGCGCGGCGTGCCATGGCCATCGCCGCCGACATCTGCGTCTACACCAACGGCAATCTCACCGTAGAGACCATTTCGGCCTGAGACGCCGCGAAAGGACCATCATGACCGACCTGACCCCCCGCGAGATCGTCTCGGAACTCGACCGTTTCATCATCGGCCAGAAAGACGCCAAGCGCGCCGTGGCCGTGGCCCTGCGCAACCGCTGGCGCCGCAAGCAGCTCAGCGAAGACCTGCGCGACGAGGTCTACCCGAAGAACATCCTGATGATCGGCCCCACCGGCGTCGGCAAGACGGAGATCTCGCGCCGCCTCGCCAAGCTCGCCAAGGCACCGTTCATCAAGGTCGAGGCGACCAAGTTCACCGAGGTGGGCTATGTCGGGCGCGATGTCGAGCAGATCATCCGCGACCTGGTCGACAGCTCGATCGCGCTGACCCGCGAGCACATGCGCGAGGATGTGAAGGCCTCGGCCCATAAGGCCGCCGAGGAGCGGGTGATCGAGGCCATCGCCGGCTCCGACGCCCGCGAATCCACGCGCGAGATGTTCCGCAAGAAGCTGCGCAATGGCGAGCTCGACAATACCGAGATCGAACTCGACGTGGCCGAGAGCGCCTCGCCCTTCCCGATGATGGAGATCCCCGGCCAGCCCGGCCAGAGCATGGGGATGATGAACCTCTCCGAGATGTTCGGGAAGGCCTTCGGCGGGCGCACCACGCGCAAGAAGCTGACGGTGGCGGAGAGCTACGAGATCCTGATCCAGGAAGAGGCCGACAAGCTGCTCGACGACGAGGTGGTGAAGAAGGCGGCGCTGGAGGCGGTGGAACAGAACGGCATCGTCTTCCTCGACGAGATCGACAAGGTCGCGGCGCGGCAGGAGACCCGCGGCGGCGATGTCTCCCGCGAGGGTGTGCAGCGCGACCTGCTGCCGCTGATCGAGGGCACCACGGTCTCGACCAAGCACGGCCCGGTCAAGACCGACCACATCCTGTTCATCGCCTCGGGCGCCTTCCATATCGCCAAGCCGTCCGATCTGCTGCCCGAGCTCCAGGGCCGCCTGCCGATCCGGGTGAACCTGCGGGCGCTGACCGAGGATGACTTCGTCCGGATCCTGACCGAGACCGACAACGCCCTCACGCGCCAGTACACCGCGCTGATGGCCACCGAGGAGGTCACCGTCGAGTTCACCGAGGATGGCATCCACGCGCTCGCCCGCATCGCGGCGCAAGTCAACGAGAGCGTCGAGAACATCGGCGCGCGGAGGCTCTACACGGTGATGGAACGGGTCTTCGAGGAGCTCTCCTTCACCGCCCCCGACCGCGCCGGCGACAAGATCACGGTGAACGAAGACTTCGTCGAGACCTATCTCGGCGAGCTGACCCGCTCCGCCGACCTGAGCCGCTACGTGCTCTGACGCCCCCACACGTGACCAACCTCCGAGAAGAGCGGCGCCCCCGCTCTTCTCTACGTCCCGAATACTCCCGCCGGAGGCGTCCCACCCTCTCCAGCAACCCAATGCCGGGCTCCCCCCGAGCCCAGCGCCACCAAACCGCCCCCTCCTTCTCTACGTCCCAAATACTCCCGCCGGAGGCGTCGCACCCCCTCCACCAGCCCAACGCCGGGCTCCCCCCGAGCCCGGCACCACCGAACCGGCCCCTCCTTCTCTTCGTCCAAAAATACTCCCTCCGGAGGCATCCCGCCCCTACCGCCGCGCCGGCCCTCTGGCTATCGTCGCGGCGAGAGCCCAAGGAGGAGCCGCATGAAACGTTCGCGCATCAACGAGATCATCCGCGAAGGCGATGCCTTCATCCGCAGCCACGGCTTCTGCCTGCCGCCCTTCGCCTACCTCTCCCCCGAAGCGCTGCGCAAAGCCGAGCATGGCGAGATCAAGCGCCGCAACATGGGCTGGGACATCACCGATTACGGCGCCGGCGATTTCGACAGGATGGGGCTGTTTCTCTTCACCACCCGCAACGGGCTCAATGCCGATCTCGGCAAGCACAGCGCCATGCTCTACGCCGAGAAGATCATGATCTCCCGGCGCGACCAGCTCAGCCCGAACCACCGCCATGACATCAAGGTCGAGGACATCATCAACCGCGGAGGCGGCACGCTGGTGCTCGAGCTCTTCGCGGCAACGCCTGAAGGCGAGATCGACCGCCACGCGCCGGTGACGGTGCTCTGCGACGGCATGGAGCGGACGCTGCCGCCGGGCGGGCACCTGAAGCTCGATCCCGGCGAGTCGGTAACGCTGTTCCCGACCACCTGGCACGCCTTCTGGGGCGAGGGCAGCGACGTGCTGATCGGCGAGGTCTCGACGGTCAATGATGACCTGACCGACAATATCTTCGAGATGGAGATCGGGCGCTTTTCCGAGATCGAGGAAGACGAGCCGCCGCTGCACCTGCTGGTGTCGGACTACGCCGAGAAGCTCTGAGCCTTAGCGCGGCTTACGCGCGCCACCAGCGCTCGGCGAAGCGGGCGTTGTCCATGGCCCAGAGAGTGCCGATGCGGCCCGGCGTGGCGATGCGGTCGCTATGGGCCTGCAGGTGGTTGGCGAAGACCGGCACCAGGAGCCCGCCCTCGTCACGCAGGATCTGCTGCATCTCGCCGTAGAGCCCTCGCCGCCGGGCGCTGTCGAGCTCGGCGCGGGCCTCTAGCAGAAGCGCCTGGAATCGCGGGCTCTGCGCCATGCCCCATTGCGTGTCGTTCCACGGCGCGCCGTCGCGCATCTGGGTCGAGAGCATCCAGTCCTCGGTGACCCGTCCCGACCAGGCGCAGGCGCTGAAAGGCCGGTTGCACCAGACCTCGGACCAGTAGCCCTCGGCGGGCTCGGCGACCGGGGCGATCTCGATCCCCGCCGCGCGGGCGCTTTCGGCAAACAGCGCCGCCGCCTCCGGCGCGCCCTCGAAGGCGGCCTCGGAGACCGAAAGCGGCAGGGTCAGGCTCGAAAGACCGGCCTGCTTGAGATGGTAGCGGGCGCGGTCGGGATCAAAGGCCGGGGCCGCGAGATCCGCCGCATACTGGTTGGCCGGCCCGATCGGGCTGTCGGCGCCGATGCGGCCATGGCCCAGCAGCACCCGGTCGAGGATGGCCTGCCGGTCGATGGCGTGCTTCAGCGCCTGCCGGATCTGCAGCGCGTCAAATGGCGCGGCGCCGGTCTGCATGGCGAAGCCGTAATACTGGTTGCCGGGGATGTCCTGCAGCCGCAGGCTCGGCTCCGCCCGCAGCCATGCAGCGCGCTGCGGCGCCACCCGGCTGATGGTGTCGACCTGCCCACTGCGCAGCGCCGAGACCCGCGCCGCGCCGTTGTTGAGCGCGTGGAACTCGATCTGGTCGAACCAGCCCGCCTGTCCGTCCTTGTAATGCCCCTCGACCCGGCGGCCAATGAAGCGCCGCCCGGGCTCGAAGCTTTCGACCCGGTAGAGCCCGGTGCCGATGCCCTGCGCGATGGCCGTCTCGAGCTGGTCCGCCGGGTAGATCAGCAGGTGGTAATCGGCGAGCAGGTAGGGGAAATCGGCGTTGCCCTCGGCCAGGGTGAAGCGCAGGCGATGGTCCGAGAGACGCTCCATCTTCGCGATGGTCTCGACCAGCGGACGCGCCCCCGAGGCGGTGCCGGGCTCCAGATGCAGGCTGAGCGAGGCGATCACGTCGCGCGCGGTGAAGGGCGTGCCGTTGTGGAAACGCACACCCTCGCGCAGCGTCACGGTCCAGACGCGGGCGTCGGCGCTGGCCTCCCAGCCGGTGGCCAGCTCGCCGCGCAGCGATCCGTCGGCGGCGACCTCGGTCAGCGTATCGAAGACCGCGCCCTGTCCTGCTGCGATCATGAAGAGATCGGAATGGGTCCGGGCATCCCAGCTGTCGGACGGGTGCGCGCCGCCGAGACCCGCGCGCAGCGTGCCGCCGGAGCGGGCCGGCGCCGCGGCAACGCCGGACGCGCCCAGCACCGCGGCGGCGAGGGCTGTCTGGATCAGGCGGCGGCGGCGGAAGGCCGTCATCTTGGCGTCGGTCCCGTGTCTGGTGCGGCCCTGTCAGGGGCCGTCGGTCTGGCAGTATCCGGCCGCGCGGCGCGGCTCAGGAGATGAGGCGATGGTGCGCCTCGGCGTCGAGGCATTCTATGTGCAGGTGCGCGCAGCCCAAAGCAAGCTTTCTGTTGACGTCACGACAGCAGGTTTCGAGCAGATCCAGCGCTTCTGCCTTGAACGCGGGCATCACCAGCAGATCGATGCGCAGAACCCGCTCCTTCATCAGGTTCTCGACATCATAAGGCCCCTCGGCATTTTCGCCGTCCGGGGTCCAGTAGCCGGTGGCGAAGCTCATCGTCACGCCGGCGAAGCGGCGCGAGATGGCGCGGGCGATCTCGTCGGCCGCCTCGTCGAGCCGGTCGGAGGCGCTGCCCATCAGGGCGAGGATCCGGCAGCGGCGGATCGAGGGGGGCGGCGCGTCAGGCATTCATTTCTCGCTCAGATAGGTGAACAGCATCAGCACGATGAGGATCGCGACGGCAAAGTAAAGCACCGTATCGGCCGAGCGCTCGGCAAAGACATCGAGGATGCCCACCACGCCGTCACCCTGCTGGCTGCGGCTCTCATTGACCAGCACGATGGCGAGATCGAAGAGCGAGAAGCCCCCGATCGCGGCGACAATGCTCTTGAGGATGCGGGTCTGCGCCAGCTGGCGGCGGCGGTAGTAGCGGTCGATCTGCTTGCGCAGCAGCGCCGCCCAGCCCTCGACATTGGCGAATTGCAGCGCGCTCTGCCAGGCCTCGTGGGTGTGCCGGACGAGATCGCGCCGAGCGCCCTGAAGGCCGTAGAGCGCACGCTCGTGCTGCAGGCGGATGAAATCGAGGTGGTCGAGCTTGCGCTCGAGGGTCTGCAGGATTCGCTTCTTGATGTCGCGATCGCCCGCATGTTCGAGCATCCGCACTTCGGAGAGCAGCAGCGACTGGTAGTGGTTCAGCAGGGTCGCGTAGAACTGGCACAGGCTCATGCTGCGCATCCAGTCGAAGGCGAAGCGCTCGGGATCGCCTGTGGTCACCGCGAAGAGGCTGTTGCCGGAGCCAATCCAGGCCTGCGCCCCCTCGAGCTCCCGCGGCTCCGGGGGCAGGCCACCGAGGCAGCCCGCCAGCGGCGGCGCATTGGCGCGGTCGCCGGTGACGATCATCGCGCGCGCGGTCCAGATCGGGGCGTCCGGCAGCTCGTCGGCAGGCCTGAAGACGGAATATTCATCCGGCGCCCGCAGCACCTTCATGGCGCCGCTGTCGCGGGCGAGGCTGCGCTGGATCTCGTAGAGCGCGCCAAGGATATGGTCGCGGAACAGGCTCTTGGCGGCGCCGGTATAGGCCTCGTCGAACCGCGACGCCGGGCAGACCACCTCGGTGGCATCCCACTCCACGAAGAGCACGGAGAGGCAATCGTCGTAGATGTGCAGCTCGGCGGAGAGCGCCTCGAACCGATCATCGCGACGGCTGACCGAAACCGGCGCCTCGGCCTTGAGGCGCAGGATCAGGGTCGGCTGAAAGAACACCGGCAGCGCATCGTGCTGCACGGTGCCGTAGCCGAACGGCCAATCGGGGTAATCGACCTCGAAGCGCTCGGTCACCGCCTCGATCTTGCGGATCGCGGTGACCAGCGCCACCGCCTCGGCCTGCGAGCGCCCTAGGCTGTAGAGATTGAGCGAGGTGGCGCAGGGCGACACGGTAAAGAGGCGTGCACCGCCTGCTGCGGCGTCGGTCGCGTCTTTCATCGAGCCTGCCTCCCTGCCTGTGGACGGGCTAGAGCCCGGTGCCCTGCTGCTCCTGACCGAGAGTTTCCGCGATCTGGTCCATGGCGCGCACCAGCTCGGCGCTGATGCCCGGCTCGGAGAGCGCATGGCCGGCGTTGCGGATCATCCGCAGATCCGCGTCCGGCCAGGCCTCGGCCAGCTCCCAGGCGCGCCGCGGCGGGCAGATCATGTCGTAGCGGCCTTGCACGATGACCCCGGGGGTGCCGTGCAGCCGGTCGACATTGTTGAGGATCCAGCCGTCTTCCTCGAGGAAGCCCTCGTTGACGAAATAATGGTTTTCGAGCCGCGCGAAGGCGCGGGCGTAATCGCCCGGCGCATCGCCGCCCGAGCCGTTGGAATAGACCGAGGCCAGCGCGTTTTCCCAGCTCGACCACGCCCGGGCGAACCGGGTCTCCTCACGCATGTCGCCGGAGAACAGCCGCTTGTGATAGGCGCCGATCAGGTCGCCGCGCTCGTCTTCCGGGATCAGGTCGGTGAAGCGCGCCCAGGGCTCGGGCCAGAACTGTCCGGCGCCGCCGCCGTAGAACCAGTCAAGCTCGGTGCGGGTCATCATGAAGACCCCGCGCAGCACCAGGTTGCGCACCCGCTCGGGATGGCTGATGCCGTAGATCAGCGCCAGCGTCGCGCCCCAGCTGCCGCCGAAGACGATGAAGCGGTCGATTCCGAGGGTCTCGCGGATGCGCTCGATGTCGGCGACGAGATGCCAGGTGGTGTTGTCCGTCACGCTAGCATGGGGGCGCGAGCGGCCACAGCCACGCTGGTCGAACAGCACGACGCGATACACGCGGGGATCGAAATAGCGCCGCATTCCCGGCGAGCAGCCGCCGCCCGGGCCGCCATGCAGCACGATCACCGGAACACCGCGTGGATTTCCGCATTGCTCGACATAGATCTTGTGTCCGTCCCCCATGTCGATCATGCGTTGATCGAAGGGGTCGATGGACGGGTAGAGATACTGCACTGCGCGCTTTTGGCCCGGGTATTTGTCCATGTTCCATCTATATTAACAGCGACACCCAAAAGACCATGGGGAAAAAGGACCAATGACCGAAACCGTCGACCCGAGCGAGATCGCGAAATTCGAGGCCATGGCCGCCGAGTGGTGGGACCCGGAGGGCAAGTTCAAGCCGCTGCACATGATGAACCCGGTCCGGCTCGACTACATCACCCGCCAGATCGCCGGCGAATACGACCGTGACATGACCGCGCCGAAGCCCTTCGAGGGGCTGCGCATCGTCGATATCGGCTGCGGCGGCGGGCTGCTCTGCGAGCCGATGGCGCGGCTGGGAGCCGAGGTCGTCGGTGTCGATGCGGCCGAGCGCAACATTCCCGTCGCCCGGCTCCATGCCGAGCAATCCGACCTCGAGATCGATTACCGCCACACCACCGCCGAGGCGCTGGCCTCTGAGGGGGAGCTGTTCGACGTGGTGATCAACATGGAGGTGGTCGAGCACGTGGCCGACCCGCTGGCCTATCTCAAGGCCTGCCGCGCACTGCTGAAACCCGGCGGGCTGCATCTGTGCTCGACCATCAACCGCAACGCCAAGAGCTTTGCCATGGCCATCGTCGGCGCCGAATGGGTGATGCGCTGGCTGCCCAAGGGCACCCATGAATGGTCGAAATTCATCACCCCCGACGAGCTCTACGACCTGATGCGACAGGCCGGTCTGCAACCGGTCGACCGCAAGGGCTACGTCTTCAACCCGATCAGCTGGACGTGGAGAATCTCCGACAGCGACCTGTCCGTGAACTACGTCACCGCCGCGATCCAGCCGGAGGCCGCGTCATGGGCGTGATCCCCGAGGGCCACAGCCTCTTCGTCGTCGATATCGAGTATGTCGTGCCCTTCGAGCAGATCGAGCCGGTGCTGGCGCCGCATATGGATTTCGTCAGGCAGGGCTATGCCGACGGGCATTTCCTGTGCTCGGGGCCGAAAAACCCGCGCAGCGGTGGCATCGTCATCGCGATCGGCGCATCGCTTGCCGCGATCGAGGCGCTGATGGCGGAGGATCCGTTTGTGAGCGCCGGCGTGGTGACGGTGCAGATCACCGAGTTCGCGGCCTCGAACCGGCATCCGGTGCTGGCCTGAACACCAGCCTGAACCGCTTGTGGCTCAGTCTGCCTCGAGCTTGAGGCGCAGCTCGCGCAGGACCGGCAGCGCGGCGCGGACCTTGTCGGCGCCGAGCTCGCCCACCATCTCGGCGATCACCGGCGCCATCGCCGCCAGCGCCGCCTCGCGGGCGCGCTGGCCCGCCGGGCTGATCGACACCATCTTTCGCCGGGCGTCGTCCCAGTCGGGGCGGATATGGACGTATCCCGCAATCTCGAGCTTGGTCAGCGTGTTGGTCATCGCCCCGCGGGTAACGTGGAAGCTCCGCGCCAGCTGCGCCGGGGTGCGCTCTTCCTGCACCCGCGCCAGATGGTTCAGAACCGAGAAATGCGAGATCTCCATCTTGTTCGGAAGCACCCGCGTCAGCCGGTTGCGAAGCAGCTGATCGGCCATCAGAAGCTCGCTGAAGAGCGAGATGGCAAGCGCGTTCTGGGGATCGGTCATTCCGGGACTATGGGATCTGAACAGTGGGTCATATGCGGGGTCCGGCATTTCTGACCCCCGGGCCCCCGGAGGTCAATAGAGACTGTCACCGCCGCGACAGAGGCTCAGCCCGCCAGCAGCGCGTCGAGCTTCCCCGCGCGCTCGAGCGCGTAGAGGTCATCGCAGCCGCCGACATGGGTTTCGCCGATGAAGATCTGCGGCACCGTGCGGCCACCATTGGCGCGCTGGGTCATCTCGGCGCGGCGCTTGGGCTCCTGCATCACGTCGATCTCGGTAAAGGCGGCGTTCTTCTGGGTGAGCAGGCGCTTGGCGGCGTGGCAGAAGCCGCAGATGGGGGTGGTGTAGATCTCGATCGTCTGCATGTCGTGCCCTTCGGATAGGTCAATCTGTTGCATGTGATCTAGGTATCCTTGACCGTCCGCGCCAGTGCGCAGACGCACACGGCGCCCGTATCCGCCGCGCGACAGGCCGCTGTTGCCTCGTAAAACGTCGCGCCCGTGGTCAGAACGTCATCAACCAGCAACACCGGGCGGCCCTTCAGAAGCTCGGCCCGTTTCGGGTTGGCGACGATGGCGTCGGCGAGGGTGCGGAAGCGTTCCTCCCTGCCGCGCCCCTCAAGCACCGGCGTGTGACGGATGCGCAGCAGGGCGTCGGGGCACCAGTCAAGGCCCAGCGCCTCGGCAAGGCCGCGCGCCAGCAGTGCCGACTGGTTGAAGCGCCGCCGCAGGTGACGGCGCAGGTGCAGCGGCACCGGAACGACCAGCGTCTCCGGGCCCGCCAACGGCCGCGCCCGCGCCGCCATCCACGGGCCTGCCGCGGCGGCGATGTCGTGCCGGTCGCCGCGTTTCAGCATGAGAACCAGGGTGCGGCCATTGTCTCGATAGGCCAGCGTCGCACAGCCGGCGCGCCAGAGTGGCGGGCTGGCGAGGCAGGCATCGCAATGCTCCTCGCGCTCCGACTCTCCCGGCAGCGGGGCGCCGCAGGTGGCGCAGGCAAGGCCCGACAGGAAGGGCGTCTCGCGCCAGCAGCCGGCGCATAGGCCGAAATCGCTCTCGACCAGCCCGCCGCAGATCAGGCAGCGCGGCGGGTAGAGCATTCTCAGCAGCGTTTGCATGGGGCCCCGCATCGGTCTACCTACTCTGCCATGTCCAGCCCAGCGCCCCTCACCGACCGCACCGCCCTCGCCCGGCATCGCGCCCGCGCGGCCCGCGATCCGGCCCTGTTCCTGCACGAGGCCGCCCGCGACGAGGTTCAGGATCGCCTGTTCGTGGTTAACAGGGCCTTTACATCACCCGCCGTGGTGACGCCGTTTCCGCAGGTCTGGGAGGGCATGCTGCCGGGGCTGAAAGCGCTGCCGGATGACGAGGTGCTGGATCTCGAGGAAGGCGCGCATGATCTCGTCGTGCACGCCATGGCGCTGCACTGGGCCAACGATCCGGTGGGCCAGCTGGTGCAGGCGCGCCGCGCCTTGAGGCCCGACGGGCTGCTGCTGGCGCTGTGCTTCGGCGGCCAGACCCTGCACGAGCTGCGCGCCGCGCTCGGGCAGGCGGAGATCGAGGTCACCGGCGGGCTGTCGCCCCGGGTCGCTCCGATGGGCGAGATCCGCGATCTCGGCGCCCTGCTGCAGCGCGCCGGGCTGGCGCTGCCGGTGGCCGACAGCTTCACCCTCACCGCCAGCTACGGCTCGGCGCTGCACCTGATGCGCGATCTGCGCGCCATGGGCGAGGGCAATGCGCTCGCGGCGCGCCTGCGCAAGCCCACCCGCCGCGCGGTGATCCTGCGCGCCGCCGCGCTCTACGCCGAGAGCTTCGGCGATGCAGAGGGCCGCGTGCCCGCGAGTTTCGAGATCGTCACCCTCACCGGCTGGGCCCCCGACGCGAGCCAGCAGAAACCGCTGCGACCCGGCTCTGCGGCGCAACGTCTCGCCGATGCATTGAATACGCGGGAAACGCCTCTGGAAGATTGAATCATTCCAAACTTGCGATACCTAAGCAAAGCTATCAGGGACAGACTCAGGACAGGACCATGCTCGACGCTTCCGACCAAGCCGCTCGCCCGGCACATGCCCCCGCCGACCACCCGAAAGTCACCGCGCCCAAGGTGGGCATCCTGCTCGCCAATCTGGGCACCCCGGATCACTATTCCTACTGGCCGATGCGGCGTTACCTGAACGAGTTCCTCTCGGACCAGCGGGTGATCGACTATCCCAAGTGGAAATGGCAGCCGCTGCTGCAGACGGTGATCCTCGGCAAGCGTCCGTTCACCTCCGGCGAGGCCTACAAGTCGATCTGGAACGAGGAGCTCAACGAGAGCCCTTTAATGACGATCACCAAGCAGCAGACCGCCGCCATCGCGGCGAAGATGCAAGAGCGCTACGGCGATCAGGTGATGGTCGATTTCTGCATGCGCTACGGCAATCCCTCGACCAAGTCGAAGGTCGAGGCGATGACCAAGGCGGGCTGCCGCAAGATCCTGTTCTTCCCGCTCTACCCGCAATATGCCGGGGCCACCTCGGCCACCGCCAATGACCAGTTCTTCCGCGCCCTGATGGAGGAAGCCTGGCAGCCGACAGCGCGCGTGGTCGATCCCTATTTCGAGCATCCGCAGTATATCGAGGCGCTGGCCCAGTCGGTGGAGCGTGGCTACTCCGGCATCGCAGACAAGCCCGACATCCTCGTGGTCAGCTATCACGGCATGCCCAAGCGCTACCTGATGCAGGGCGATCCCTACCATTGCCAATGCCAGAAGACGACACGCCTGCTGCGCGAGCGGCTGGGCTGGGACAAGACCGAGATCACCACCACCTTCCAGTCGGTCTTCGGCCCCGAGGAATGGCTCAAGCCCTACACCGTCGAGCACGTGGCCGAGCTCGCGAAGCAGGGCAAGAAGAAGATCGCGGTGATCGCCCCGGCCTTCTCGGCCGATTGCATCGAGACGCTGGAAGAGATCAACGAGGAGATCAAGGAAGCCTTCGAGCATGCCGGCGGCGAGCAGTTCAGCTACATCCCCTGTCTCAACGACGATCCGGCGCATATCGACGCGCTGTCGAAGGTGATCGAGGAAAACCTCGGCGGCTGGCTCACCTGAGCCGCCGCCCCGGCGGCCTCAGACCGGTTGGACAAAAGAAAAAGGCGGTGCCAGCGGCACCGCCTTTTCCATGTTCGTTCGCTGGAAGCGATCAGTCAGCCGAAACGGCCGCTGCCACCACTGCGATGAGCAGCAGCGGGATCAGGATGCCGGCCGACGACGAGCTTTGCTGTGCTTCTTCCACGACGACGACGGGTTCCATGACCACGTCATCCTTGGCGTAGGAACCAGCCATTGCGGTCGATGCGGTGGCGGCCAGAACTGCGGCGAGAGCGAGTTTTTTCATGTTATCCTCCAGATAATCGCTTGTCGCACAACAAAACTGCACGACAAGCACCCAAGACTTACCTCGTGAGTCTGTCTAAGCAGCAAATGCGGTAAAATGCAATCTGGAGGGCTTGACACGCCTTTGCCGCAATTTTCCGGGCGTCAAATAAGCAACACCTGCGTGCCGACCGTCGCCATCTGGTACAGCGCTTCGATGTGCTCGTTGTAGAGCCCGATGCAGCCGTTCGACGAGCGGCGGCCGATCTTGCGCGTGTCATGCGTCCCGTGGATGCGGTAATAGGTCCAGCTCAGGTGCATGGCACGGGTGCCGAGCGGGTTGTCCGGGCCGGGGCCGACATAATCGGGCCATTCCGGGTTGCGCTTCTTCATCGACGGGGTCGGACGCCAATCGGGCTGGGGGTCCTTCAGCGTGACGCGGGTGCGGCCACGCCGGGTCAGATCCTCGGTCAGTGGCACCGAGCAGGGGTAGAGGTGATAGGCGCCGTTCGGTTCCCAGTAGTGCAGCGCCCGCGACGAGATGTCGACGAGGATCGCGCCGTTGCTGAGATTGGAGAAATACGGCTGCCAGTCGAGCGTGCGGAAGCTCGAGATGTTGCGGCGCGTCGCAGCGTTGACGCTGCGCTCGATCTCGGTGGTGCCGGTGTTCACGTCCTGCGCGAGCGCCGGGGAGGCGAGCATCGCCGCGCTGCCGGCCAGAAACACGCGTCGGTCAAAACCCTTCTGTGCCATCGTCCCAATATCCTCGTGTAGCAAAACGAAAGCCCCTAACGGGGCATTAAAGCCCATGATACTGTGCGAGCCGTAGTGCCGTAAAGCCTCAGTCAGTGGCAGAAGGGGCTTCGGACCCGCCCATCACGGGGTTGTGCGTTTGATTAGCGACGCGCCAAAAGGTATTGCAGAGTGAGACCGAAACAACAATTTCAGGCAGAATAATGCAAAGACGCGCGTTTCTCACTGTTGCGGCAGCGCTGCTTGTCGCGTCCTGCGGCCCAAGCATCACCGCGCCGACCATCGGCCCCGACGGCAAGCCGCTCCCGCGCGCCTACCGGATTCCCGCCGGCTCCTCGGCGAAGATCGAGTACAGCATGCTCGATTCGGTCAACGCGCTGCGCCAGGCCGCCGGTGCCCCTGCCCTCCAGCTGAACGCCAAGCTCAACGCGGCCGCGGCCACCCATTCGCGCGACATGTCGGTGCAGAACCGGCCCTGGCATTTCGGCTCCGACGGCTCCTCGCCGATCGACCGCGTGCAGCGCGTCGGCTATAGCGGCCGGCTCGTGGGCGAGAATATTTCGGAGACCTACGAGACCGAGCTCGAGACCCTTGCCGCCTGGATGGAAGAGCCCGCGACGCGCAACGTCATCCTCGATGCCTCCGCCCGCGACATGGGCTTCGCCTGGTATCAGGAGAGCAACGGCAAGATCTGGTGGACCTTGGTCACCGGCGCCCCGGGCCTGTCTTCGACCCCGGGCGGGGTCGAAGTGGCCAGCAACGGCTTCTGATCGCTCGACGATCCCTGCCGATCACCTGCTGATGGTGATCGGCGTTCCCGTCTTCACCATCGCATAGATATGCTCGATCTGCTCGTCGCTGACGGCGATGCAGCCCCATGTCCAATCGACACTATTGCCCTTGGTCATCCAGTCGCCACCGCCGAGCCGCTTGCGATCCTTCGGCGGGCCGCCGTGGATGAAGATGTCGCCGCCCGGGCTCTTGCCCGCCGCCTCGGCGAAGGCCCGGTCATTCGGGTTGGGATAAGAGATCCCGAGGCTGAGGTGGAAGCTCGAGTTCGGGTTGCGCCGGTCGATGAAATAGAGCCCTTCCGGGGTCTTGCCGTCGCCCTCGAACTGCTTGTGACCCTGCGGCTGGAAGCCCAGCCCGATGTCATAGCTCTTCAGCACCTTGTCATGATGAAGGAGGTACATCCTGCGCTGGCTCTTCTTGACCACCACATGCGTCACCTCGGGACCATTATAGGTCCGGAACTTACTGCTGCTGCACGCAGCGAGCCCGATCGCCATCACGATCAGGAAAACTAGCCTGAATACTCGCATTTGTCCGCTCGCTCATTTGCCTTTGGCATTATTCTTGCGCGGACTTTATAGCGCAGAAACGGTCTTCAGGATAGCGGGCAGTTGTCTCGTATTTTTTAGATAATGCGCGCCGGTCACGCGTCCTGCAGGCGGAAGCTCGCAACCAGCTCCACGTGAGTCGACCAGCGGAACTGGTCCACCACCTGAAGCCAGTCCATGACATAGCCCGCCGCATCCAGCGTCGCGGCATCGCGGGCGAAGGTCACCGGGTTGCAGGAAACGAAGGCGATGCGCGGGATGCCGGCGCGGGCAAGCTCGGCGACCTGCGCCTCGGCCCCGGCGCGCGGCGGGTCGATCACCGCGGCGTCGAATCGCTCGAGATCCTCGGGCAGCAGCGGGTTGCGGAACAGGTCGCGCGCCTCGTGGGTGACATGCTTGAGCCCTTCGGCCATGCGCCAGCCCTTGTCGAGCGCCGCGGTCATGCCCTTGTCGCCCTCGACCGCGTGCACCCGCATCTCCTCGGCCAGCGGCAGCGCGAAGGTGCCGCAGCCGGCGAAGAGATCGACCACGTGGCGCGCGCCCTTCACCGCCTCGCGGACGCCGGTCAGCAGTGCGGCCTCGCCTTCGGGGGTGGCCTGCAGGAAGGCGCCGGGCGGCGGCACCACCTCGGCGCGGCCCATGCGCTGCACCGGCGGGCGGCGGGTGAGCGCCACCTCGTCGCCCCAGGCGATGCGCGCCACGTCGTGCTGGCGCGCCAGGTCGGCGAGATCCGATTGCAGCTGCGCATCGAGCGGCTTGCCACCGCTCACCGCCACGTCGAGCCCGTTGAGGCTCACCGTCACCAGCACCGAAAGCTCGCCCTTGCGGCTCGAGCCCAGCACCGCCAGCGCCTCGACCAGCGGTAGCGCCGCGGCGAGCTTCGGATCGACCAGCAGGCAATCGGGCACCGAGACGATGACGTCGGAGCCCTTCATGTGGAAACCGGCCAGCGCGCCCTTCTTGGTGCGCCGGGCCGAAAACGCCGCGCGGCGGCGGCTCTGCGGCGAGGAGGTCGCGATGGGGCGGAACGGGGCTTCGAGCGCGTGGGCGGAGAGCGCGTGGCGCACCACGCCGACCTTCCACTCGGCGACGAAAGCGTCATGCGCGTGCTGCAGCTGGCAGCCGCCGCAGCTCTTGGCGTGGCGGCAGGGCGCCTTCACCCGCCGATCCGAGGGCGTGAGGATGCGCGGCGCCGCCATGACGCCCTTCTCTATATCGCCCTCGACAACCTCGCCGGGGAGCGCGCCGGGGACGAAAACGGGGCCCGGCGCGATGCCGTCGCCCTGATGCCCGAGCCGTTCGATCGTGACCTGTTCCATGCCATGCCTCATGCCCCGATCCGGGGGCCCGAGGCAAGCCTCACTCGGCGGCCTCTCCGGCATCGTCCTCGGCATTCACGAAGCCGCCCGACTGGCGGTTCCAGTATCGCGCGTAGAGGCCACGCTTCGCGAGCAGCGCCTCGTGGGTGCCCGCTTCGGCGATGTGGCCGCGGTCGAGCACGATGATCCGGTCCATCTCGGACAGCGTCGAGAGCCGGTGCGCGATGGCCAGAACGGTCTTGCCCTGCATCACCCGCTCGAGCGCCTCCTGGATGCTGGCCTCGACCTCGCTGTCGAGCGCCGAGGTGGCCTCGTCGAGCACCAGGATCGGCGCATCCTTGAGGATGGCGCGGGCCAGCGCGATGCGCTGCCGCTGCCCGCCCGAAAGCTTCACGCCACGCTCGCCCAGGTGCGCGTCATAGCCCTCGCGGCCCATGTGATCGCGCAACGTCAGGATGAACGCGTGCGCCTCTGCCTTCTCGGCGGCAGCGATGACCTCTTCCATGCTGGCATCGGGCCGGCCATAGCGGATGTTGTCGAGCGCCGAGCGATTGAACATCGCGGTCTCCTGCGTGACCATGCCGATCTGCCGGCGCAGGCTCTCCTGCGTGACCTCCGAGATGTTCTGCCCGTCGATATATATGCCGCCCTGCTCGGCGTCGTAGAGCCTGAGCAGCAGCGCCACCATGGTCGACTTCCCCGCCCCCGAAGCGCCGACCACGCCGACCTTCTCGCCGGGGCGGATATCCAACGCGATATGCTCGATGCCGCCGCCGCCCTCGCGGCCATAGGCAAAGCCCACCTCGCGAAACTCGATG
This sequence comes from Salipiger bermudensis, assembly GCF_019801965.1. Lineage (GTDB taxonomy): Bacteria > Pseudomonadota > Alphaproteobacteria > Rhodobacterales > Rhodobacteraceae > Salipiger > Salipiger bermudensis_A. Next base: position 338,245 of record NZ_JAHVIA010000003.1, on the reverse strand, counting down.
CGTCCTTGGGTGACCGAAAGCGGCTCTGCCCCGGGGGCGTCGAGCAGCGTGTGAGCGGGGGTGATGGTACGGATGCCGTCCTCGATCTCGCCGATATTGGCAAAGATCCCCATCAGCGTGAAGCTGACCCAGCCGGTCATCTGGCTGAGCCGGATCGCCACTGCGCCGGTCGCGGCAATGTCGCCCGCCGTCACGAAGCCCTGCGACCAGAACAACAACGCACCGCCGATCAGCAGCACCGGCAGCGTGCCGGCCAGTGCCATCAGGCAGAGCCGAAACGCCGAGGAGACATGACCAAAGGCGATGAACCGGTCGCGATAGGTCGACATCGCGTCGAGCGCGGCGCGGTCCTCGAAATCGTCATGCGCGAAGAGCTTCACGGTCTTGATGTTGGTGACCGTGTCGACAAGCTGCCCGGTCACCATCGCCCGCGCCGCGGCCCGCGCCTTGGAGCGCAGGCGGATGCGCGGCATGAAGAAGCGCAGCAGGAAGCCATAGGCCACCACCCAGGCCACCAGCGCGATGCCGATGCGCCAGTCGATCGAGCCGACCAGCAGGATCGAGCCGATCACCGAGGCCAGCGCGAAAAGGATCGCCTGCACCACTTCGGAGATGACGTCGTTCAGTGCCCGGGCGGTCTGCATCTCCTTCTGCGAGATGCGACCGGCGAAATCATTGTCGAAGAACGTCACCGAATGGCCCAGCGTGTAGCGGTGCACCCGGCTGAGGATCAGGTTGAAGACGTTGGGCTGCATCACCACCGATTGCACGAAGGCCGAGAGCCCCGCGATCACCGGGCGGATGACGATGAAGAACACCGCGCAAAACAGCAGGAAGGGCCAGTGATCGGCAAACACCGTGCTGGCGGTGCTGTCGAGCGTGCGATCGATCACATCGCCCAGCAGCTTCGCTGTCAGCACCTCGAAGGCGCCGCCCGCCGCCGAGAGCAGCGCCGCCGGGATCAGCACCGGCCACGCCCCGCGCAGCGCCCAGCCGACAAACCGCATCAGGGTCTGCGGCGGCGGCGTCTCGGCGCGCGAGAACGGGTCGATGATGTCGGATAGGCTCATTGCGCCGCCTCCGTGTCTGGATCAAGGAAGCCGCCGGACTGGCGGGCCCAGAACTGCGCATATAGGCCCTGACGCTGCAAAAGCACGTCATGGCTGCCTTCCTCCACGATGCGGCCGCCGTCAAGCACGAGGATGCGATCCATATGGGCGATGGTCGACAGCCGGTGCGCGATGGCGATCACCGTCTTGCCCTCCATCATGCCGTAGAGCGTATCCTGGATCGCGGCTTCGACCTCGCTGTCGAGCGCCGAGGTGGCCTCGTCGAGCAGCAGGATCGGCGCATCCTTGAGGATCACCCGCGCAAGCGCCACCCGCTGCCGCTGCCCGCCCGAGAGCTTCACGCCGCGCTCGCCCACATGGGCATCATAGCCAGTGCGCCCCTGAGGGTCCTGCAGGGTGAGGATGAAGTCATGCGCCTGTGCCTGTTTCGCCGCGGCGATGACCTGATCCTCGGTGGCATCGGGCCGCCCGTAGAGCAGGTTGTCGCGCACCGATCGGTGCAGCAACGCGCTGTCCTGCTGCACCATGCCGATGGCGCGGCGCAGGCTGTCCTGCTGGACCTCCGAGACGTTCTGACCATCGATCAGGATCGCCCCCTTCTCGGCGTCGTAGAACCGCAGAAGCAGCTTCACGAGGGTCGATTTCCCGGCGCCCGAGCGCCCCACCAGCCCGATCTTTTCACCGGGCTCGATGATCAGCGAGATATCCTCGAGCCCGCCGCTGCCGCGCCCGTAATGGTGGGTCAGGTGATCGAGCCGGATCTCGCCCTTCTCGAGCCGCAGCGGCCTGGCGTCGGGCCCGTCGACGAGGGTGATCGGCTGGGCAATGGTCTCCATGCCCTCGGCCACCACCCCGAGCTGGCGGAACAAGGTGGTGAGCGCCCACATGATCCAGCCGGTCATGGCGTTGAGCCGCAGCGTCAGCGCGGTGGCCGCTGCGACGATGCCGACACTCGCCGCCCCCTGCATCCAGAGCAGGAACCCCCATCCCACGACGCCGACGATCAGCAGGCCGTTGAGCACCACGAGGGCGAGATCCATGATGGTATAGAGCCGCATTTCCTTCTGGAACGTCTCCCGCGCGACGTCGATCGCCTCCTTGGCGTAGTCGAGCTCCTGCCGGTCCTGCGCGAACATCTTCACCGAGTGGATGTTGGTATAGGCATCCACAACGCGGCCGTTGACGAGGCTGCGCGCGTCCGAAGCCGCCTTGGAGGCCGGCCCGACCCGGCGGATCGTCCAGCGCATCAGCAGGACATAGCCGCCGAACCACAGGAGCAGCGGCAGGAGCAGGCGCGGGTCGGCATCCGCCAGCAGGACCGCCGCGCCGAGCACATAGGCGAGCGAGAAGGTGATCGCGTCGAAGACCTGGAACACCGCCTCGCCGGCGGCGGGCGGGGTCTGCATGATGCGGTTGGCGATGCGGCCGGCGAAATCGTTCTCGAACCAGCCGATCGACTGGCGCAGCACCTGCGCATGGGCCCGCCAGCGGATCAGGATGCCGAAGCTCGGCATGATGGCGTTGTTCAGCACGAGCACGTCGAGCGCCTGGATCAGCGGCCGCAGCAGCAGGATGAAGAGCCCGATCAGGATCAGCGTGGTGCCGTGCTCTTCCCAGACCTGCGCCGGCTGACCGCTCAGGATGTCGACCACCCAGCCCATCGCCCAGATCAGCCCGATCTCGACCGATGCCACCGCGACCGAGAGGATCGTGGCCCAGATGAAGAGCTTTCGGAACGGCTTGGCGTAGTCCATCAGGAACGGCAGCAGCCTCGTCGGCGGCCGGTCCGTCGGGGTGTAAGCTACGTAGGGGTCTACGAGATTTTCGAAGAAGCGGAACACTTGGGGACATCCTGTCGCTTGAGGGCGCAGTCTCCCCGATTCCCTACAGGAAGACCATGACGGAAAAACTGCCCAGAGCGAGGGCCATGATCCGGCTGAAAACCCGCCACGCGGCGGGGGTCGTCAACAGGTAGGTGAGCAGCGCGCCGGCGCTGGTCCAGAACAGGCAGCAGACCAGGTTGATGCCGGAAAAGGCGGAGCCGAGCCGCACTGCCTCCCACCACGGGCCGCTGGTGCCGGGATAGGCAGAGGCCGCCGCCAGCGCCACCGCCCAGACCTTGGGATTGACCCATTGGAACAGCACCGCCTCGATCAGCGTCATCGGCCGGTCGCGCTCGGCCTTGCCCTTGCGTCGGTCCGAGTTCCACAGCCCCCACGCCATGTAGAGCATCCAGCCGCTGGCGGCGATCTTGAGCGCCAGCTCCAGCATCGGCGCTTGCTGCAGCAGCGCCGCGATGCCGAGCCCGGTGAGACCTGCGGTGATGCCCACGCCCAGCACAACGCCGAAGAGATGCGGCAGCGTCCGGCGGATGCCGAAACGCGCGCCGGAGGCCGTCAGCAGCACGACGTTGGGGCCGGGCGAGAACAGGCCGAAGAAGACGAAGCCGTAGAGCGGGTCGATATTCATGTGGGGAAGGTCACTTCAGAAGGTCGGCCTTGGTCAGGGTGAAGCCGGACGCGATCCAACGCCGCTCGCGCTCGCGCAGGGCCTCGCCCAGCGCCGGGCCCTCGAAGTCAGGCATCAGGTCACGCGGGCGGATCGGCAGCTTCGCCCCTGCCCCGGCAGCGATCTGTGCCTCGAGATCATCCGGCATCGGCTGGCCAAGGCTCGCGCCCCGCAGCGCCGCGACGTCGCGGGCCATCGCCTCACCGTGGCGATAGGCGATCTCGGCATAGCCCGTATTGGCGGATAACAGGCTCTGATACGCTTCGAGATGCTTCTGGCGCGCCTTAGAGAGCCGCAGGCTGCGCGCGTCGAAATAGCCCATCACCGCGAGCCGGCGCATCGGATCGGGCGCCAGCCCCGCGCTCTCTTCCAGCGCCACCAACGGCGCCAGCATCCGCGACGTGGCGCCGGGCAGCACCCGCGCCAGAACCCCCACCTGCTCCATCACCGCCACCGAAGGCGCCGGATCAGGGGCAGAGAGAAGCCGGGTGATCTCGTGCCCGACGCGCTCGGCCGAGAGCGCCTCGAGCCCGTCGAGATTGTCGGCGATGCCCGCCAGAGCCTCGGGATCGACGCCGGCCTGCGCGTCACCATACCAGGCGTGAAAGCGGAAGAAGCGCAGGATGCGCAGGTAATCCTCGCGGATGCGTTCGCCGGCATCGCGGATGAAGCGCACCCGGCGCGCCTCCAGGTCCGGCAGGCCATTGAGCGGGTCGAGCACCGCGCCGCGCGCGTCGGCATAGAGCGCGTTCATGGTGAAATCGCGCCGCGCGGCATCCTCGGCGATGTCATCGGAATAGCGCACCACGGCGCGGCGGCCATCTGTCTCGACATCGGCTCGGAAGGTGGTGACCTCGTGGCCGATGCCCTCGGCGACGACAGTGACCGTGCCGTGATCGATGCCCGTCGGCACCGGCTTCAGCCCCGCAGCGACGGCCAGCGCCACGACCGTGTCGGGGCGGGCATCGGTGGCGATATCAACATCGGCCACCGGTGCCCCGAAAAGCGCGTTGCGGACGCAGCCGCCCACCGCGTAGGCGGCGTGACCGGCCTGCTCCAGCATCGCCAGAACCTCCTGCGTCGATGCGCAGCTGAGCCACTCCCCCCCGACCCGTGTCACGGCGAGATCCGCCCCGCCAGCGCCCGCAGCATCCGCGCCGTCGCGCCCCAGATGTAATAGGGGCCGAAGGGCGCGGTGTAGTAATAGCGCCGCTGCCCGCGCCAGCGCCGCCACTGGATGCTGTAACGCGCCGGATCGGTGACATGTTCGAAGGGCACGCGGAAGATTTCGGCCACCTCGCCGGGCTCTGCCAGCGGCGTGAATTCGTCTCTGACAAGGCCCAGAACCGGCGTGGCAAGGAAGCCTGTCACCGTCTCGTGCGGTGCCATCGTTCCCAGCAACTCGACCGTGTCGCGCGGCAGCCCGACCTCTTCATGCGCCTCGCGCAGGGCGGCATCGACCGGCCCGTCATCTGCCGGATCAACCTTGCCGCCGGGAAAGGCGATCTGGCCGGGATGATGCTTGAGCCGCGACGATCGCTTGGTCAGCAGCAGTTCGAGCCCGTCTTCCCCAGGCAGGAACGCGGCCAGCACACCGGCTGGCCGCAGCTTGCGATTGGCGGGCAGAACCGTCTCGGGGTTCAGATCGAAATCCGATGACGGGGTGTGCTCCCCGGTCACCGCCCGGCGCAGGGCCGCGATCTGATCCTCCGCCCGGCTCACTTCTTCGCCTCGAGCCCCACGCTTGCCGGGTCGAGCTCGTAATGCGCGCCGCAGAACTGGCAATCGGCGGTAACGAGCCCGTCTTCGGTGGTCATCTTCTCGATGTCGCGAGCCGAGTAGATCGACAGCGACTGGCGCACCCGGTCTTCCGAGCAGGTGCAGCCGAAGCGCACCGGCTGGGCGTCGAAGACGCGCGGCTGTTCCTCGTGGAACAGGCGCACGAGCAGGTCGGTCGGCGGCAGGTCGGGGCCGATGAGCTCGAGCTCGTCGACGGTATCGACATGGAAGTTCACCCGCCGCCAGTTTTCCTCCTCGTCGCCATCGACGAGATCCTCGGCGCGCAGCAGGCCGCTCTCACCCGAGCCGCCCTCGGGGTTCTGGGCGAAGGGCGAGGCCTTGGGCATGGTCTGGATCATCATGCCGCCGGCACGCCACTCGCCCGAGCCGTCCGCCTGCAGGGCACGGCCGTAGTTGAGCGCGAAGCGGGTCGGCAGCTGCTCGGACTGGGCGAAATAGGCCTCGGCGCAGGCCGCGAGAGAGCCGCCCGCGATCGGGGTGATGCCCTGGTAGGGCGTGGTGCCCTTGCCCTGGTCGATCAGGATGGCGAAGTAGCCGTCCTCGAGCTGCTCGAAAGCCGGCGCATCCGACACCTTCTCGGCATCGTAGCTGGCATAGGCGCGGATCCGGGCGGGCTCGCCCTCCTTCTCGGGGGCAAAGTAATCTGTGGCGATCATCCGCACCGCGCCGCGGGTCTGGACCTGGAGCGAGAGCTTCCAGCGCAGCTTCACCGTCTGCCCGATCAGCGCCGTGAGCAGCGCCATCTCGGCCACCAGCGCCTCGACCGGCGCCGGGTAATCGTGCTGACTCAGAATGCCGTTGAGCACCCCGTCGAGCCGCGCGACACGGCCCCGGATGTCGGAGAGGTCAAGCTGAAACGGAAGGACGGTATCGTCCCAGGCAAGTTTGCTGCCGATGGTCATGGGGTTTCCTTATTTGCCGGGCGTTGGCATACCGGCACCATATAGGCAGGACAAGGCAGGAACCAAGGGGGCCCCCGATGATCGCACGCTATGGCCAGCCGCCGGAAGCCGGGCGGAAATACACACTGCGCCCCGGCGCTTATGCGATCCTGCCCCGCGACGGGGCGCTGCTGCTCACCCACCAGACCGATCCATGGCCCGAGTTCCAGCTGCCCGGAGGCGGCATCGATCCGGGCGAATCGCCGCTCGAGGCGCTGCACCGCGAGGTGCTGGAAGAGACCGGCTGGCGCATCGCCTGGCCGCAGCGGCTCGGCGCATTCCGGCGCTTCACCTACATGCCGGAATACGATCTCTGGGCCGAGAAGCTCTGCATCATCTACATGGCGCATCCGGTGCGCCCGCTCGGCCCGCCCAGCGAAGACGGCCACAGCGCGCATTTCGTGGCGCCGGAGCTGGCCGCCGACATTCTCGGCAATCCCGGCGATTGCGACTTCGTTCAACGCTTCGCCCTTTGAGCCGCGTCTCGGTGTTGACGGCTCACGGCCCAAGCCTCACGGCCCGTGATACTCGACCAGCGCCGCCGAGACGTCATCCTCGAGCGGGTGGCCCGGCGGGGTAAGCTGGCTCAGCCGCCAGTAGAGATCATCGAGAAACTCGGTGCCCTGCGCCGAGACGCATTCGCGCGCCAGCTCGATCAGGCCGCGCTCGTCGAGCATGCCGCCGCCGTTCAGACGCGCCTCGGTCATGCCATCGGAATAGAGCAGGATGCGATCTCCGGGCGCGAGGGAGAGCCGTGTCTCCTCGTAGCTGGCATCGGCCAGCAACCCCACCGGCAAGCTGCCAGCGCCAACATACTCCATGCCCCCGTCAGCCCGGATCAGCAACGGCGGCGGATGTCCCGCGCGCACCAGCGTGACGAGCCCCGAGCCCAGCTCAAGCGTGAGGTAGGCCATCGTCAGGTATTCAAGCACCCCGGGATCTGCCGAAAGCCGCTGGTTCAGCCGCATCGCAACGACCTTCGGCGGGCAGAAGATCATCTTTCGCTCGCGCCGCCGTTCTAGCGCAATGTTCTGATCGGGGAAATCGCCGCCGAGATAGCCCGCCACCCGGGCGGTCATCATCGCGGAGGTGATGCCGTGGCCCGAGACATCGATGCAATAGACCCCGACACCAGAGAGATCGGGGCTGAACATCCCCACGAGATCGCCGCCAACGTGGCCGCAGGGCTTCAGCAGCAGGCTGACGCTGGCGGTGCGGAAGCGCTGGAACCGCCGCGGCACCAGCGCCTGCTGGATGGTGCGGGCCTGCCGCAGATCGCGGTCGATCGCGTCATAGGCCCGGCGCAGCTTGGCCAGCGTCTCGGAGAGTTGGCGCTGGGTCGAGAGCAGGCGCGCGCCGGCATTGATCCGGGCGCGCAGCTCGTCGGAGCTCACCGGCTTGGTCAGGAAATCGTCCGCCCCCGCATCGAGCCCGCGCACGATGGCACCGCGCTCGTTCTTCGAGGTGAGCAGGATGAAATAGCCGTAGCTGTCGCGCGGAAGCTGCCGGAACCGGCGGCAGAGCTCGAGCCCATCCATCCCCGGCATCATCCAGTCCGACAGCACCGCGTCGAAGGCGATCTCCTCGCAGAGCGCCAGCGCCTCCGCCCCGCTTTCCGCCTGCCATACCTCGAAGCCCCAGTGCCGCATCATCGCGGCGAGGATCTTGAGCTGCACGGCGCTGTCATCGACGAGCAGGATGCGCTGAAGCGGGGTACCCGAGACGCTCGGGTCGGGAATGTCGGTGCGGTCCGGGTGCAAGCGCGATCCTCGCTCGGGCAGGTTGCCGATCTCTAGCCGATCGCCCCTAACGCTTCCTTTCCAGAGCACGGACCGGAAACGCGTCCGTTGGAAAGGATTTCTTCATGCTCTCACGCTACTCCCGGGCAAGGAGGTGTTCCATGATCGATTGGGCCCGCGTTGCCGAGCTGCGCGATGAAATCGGCGCTGCGGAATTCGAGGAGGTCGTGCCCCTCTTCCTGCAGGAGGTCGAAGCCACCGTCGGCGATCTCCCGGTTCTGCTGCACAGCGCCCCGGAAACCGAAGCCGCATTGCATTCGCTGCGTGGCAGTGCGCTCAACCTGGGCTTCTCGGCCTTCGCAGCGATCTGCGACGAATACGAAGCAGCAGCGCGCGCCGGGGCGACAGGCGGCATCGACATGACCCTCATCGCCGGCCTCTACGAGCAGAGCCGCGAAGCCTTCCTGCGCGATCTGTCAGACCGTCTCGCCGCCTGAGCCCCGGCCGCGAGACGGCTCTCAAGCGTTGCACGCCATGGCTCGGGCAAAAGTGGCACGGCCGAGCCGGTCGAGCGCCGGGAAATCGCGAGCCTGCGTCGGATCGGAGAGCGGCATCCCCGGCGAGATCAGGCAAGATCCCCGGATCAGGCAAAAGCCACAAATCAGAGCGCCTCGCCAGATCAGGGCGAGCCTGCGGAGAGAGGCCGCCGGGCGCTCGGATCAAACACTCAGATCAGGAACTGCGCCAGCACCTCGTCATCGGTGATGTCGCGATAGGTGTAGCCGTGGGCGTCGAGCTTGCGGAACAGCTCGTCGAAATGCACCGGGTCCGAGGTCTCGATTCCGATCAGCACCGAGCCGAAATTGCGTGCCGATTTCTTCAGGTATTCGAAGCGCGCGATATCATCCTCCGGCCCGAGGAAACCGAGGAAATCCTTCAGCGCGCCGGGCCGCTGCGGCAGGCGCAGGATGAAATACTTCTTCACCCCCGAGTAGCGCTGCGCCCGCTCCTTGACCTCCGGCAGGCGCTCGAAATCGAAATTGCCGCCCGAGGTCACGCAGACCACGGTGCGCCCCCGGATCGACTGGCCGAGATCCTTGAGCGCATCCACCGCCAGCGCGCCCGCCGGTTCCAGCACCACCCCCTCGACATTCAGCATCTCGAGCATGGTGGTGCAGAGCCGGTCCTCGCTGATGGTCAGCGTGTTGGCCAGCCCGACCCCCTTGAGCCGCGCGAAGGTCTTTTCACCGATCTTCGCCACCGCCGCGCCATCGGCAAAATTGTCGACCCGCTCGAGCGCCACCGGGTGGCCCGCCCGCAGCGCCGCCTGCAGGCAGGCGCCGCCCCGCGGCTCGACGAAGGTGTATTGGCAGTCATTGCCGAAATAGCTCAGCATCCCCGAGCCCAGCCCGCCGCCGCCCACCGGGATCACCACGTGATCCGGCACCCGCCCGAGCTGGCCCTCGACCTCGACCGCGACGCTGGCCTGCCCCTCGATCACGTCCTCATCATCGAAGGGCGACAGGAAATGCCCGCCCTTCTCGGCGCAGAACGCCTGCGCCGCCGCCAGCGTGTCGTCGAAATAATCGCCGGTCATCACCAGCTCGACCGCGTCTCCACCGAACATCCGGGTCTTCTGGATCTTCTGGTCGGGCGTCGTCACCGGCATGAAGATCACGCCCTTCTTGCCGAACTGGCGGCACATGAAGGCGACGCCCTGAGCGTGGTTGCCGGCGCTCGCGGCGACGAAGAGCTCCGCCTCGGGGCGCTTGCGCATGGCGTTGAAGGCGCCGCGCAGCTTGTAGCTGCGCACCGGGCTCAGATCCTCGCGCTTGAGCCAGACATCGGCGCCGAAACGCTCGCTGAGATGGGCGTTGCGCAGAAGCGGTGTCTCGGGGAAGACCTCGCGCATCGCCAGTGCGGCGGCGCGGGCCTTGTCTTGAAAGCTGTCCATTGCCGAGAGTTGGCGCATCCCCCGGCGCAAGGCAAGCCTAGTCGAGCGACCGCCCCTCGACAAAATACCCGTAAAGCGTTGTCAGCACCGAGATGCCGATCATCGTCGCGAACCAGTTGACCACGATGGAATAGACCAGGCTAATCACCGAGCTGCTATTGCCGTCGATCATCGCCGGCACGCTGATCAGGAACTGCCCCGCCATCACGATCAACGCCAGCACGAGGATCGCCTTGTCGTCCTTGGCCGTCGCCTGCCACGATTCGCCAAGGCTCAGTTTCTCGCCCAGCGCCGCGGCCGGCAGGATCAGCCCGATGCGGAAGAACACGTAGCTCGCGAGGCCCACGAGCCCGAAGGCCACCATCCCCATCAGCCCGGGCACCGCCATCGCAGCACCCATCGCCAGCCCGCCGATCACCGCGATGCCGAGCCCGATCAGCAGACCGATGACGATGGAGCGGCCGAGATAGCTCAGGATTTCGGAACCATGCCAGGCCGGCAGCCAGCCGCGCGGGGTCTCTCCGGTCAGCACGAAGCGATGCCAGCCGACCGCGATCCACAGGCTGGCGATCAGCGCAAGTACCATCAGGATCAGCAATTCTCCCGCCGCCACCGGGGCCACGGTGGGATCCCCCGCGGTCGGATCGGCCTGCGGCATGAAGAAGGTCAGGATCTGCGACGCCGCCTGCAGCAGGTAGAGCACCGCCGAGACGCGCAGCGCCGGGCCGAGATTGTCCAGCACCATCCGCACCGAATGCATGAAGATCGTCCAGCCCATCGCACCGCCCGTCATTTCGCCTCACCCCGGCAGGGCTAGCACAGCCCGAGGGGGCGTCAACGCCCGATCCTTGCCCCTGCGTCGAAAAGGCGGTAACCCGCGCTCCAGTTTGCACGTGAGGAAAACCCGATGTCCGCGCCCAAGAAAGTCGTCCTGGCCTATTCCGGTGGCCTCGACACCTCGATCATCCTGAAATGGCTCCAGGTGGAGTATGGCTGTGAGGTCGTCACCTTCACCGCCGATCTCGGTCAGGGAGAAGAGCTCGAACCCGCCCGCAAGAAGGCAGAGATGCTGGGCGTGTCCAAGGTCTATATCGAGGATCTCCGAGAGGAGTTCGTGCGCGATTTCGTGTTCCCGATGTTCCGGGCCAACGCGCTTTACGAAGGGCTCTACCTGCTGGGCACCTCGATCGCCCGACCGCTGATCTCCAAGCGGCTGGTCGAGATCGCCGCCGCCGAGGGGGCCGACGCGGTCGCCCACGGTGCCACCGGCAAGGGCAACGACCAGGTGCGCTTCGAGCTGGCCTGCTACGCGCTCAACCCCGAGATCAAGGTGATCGCACCCTGGCGCCTGTGGGACCTCACCTCGCGGACCCGCCTGATCGACTTCGCCGAGAAGAACCAGATCCCGATCGCCAAGGACAAGCGCGGCGAGGCGCCGTTCTCTGTCGACGCCAACCTCCTGCACACCTCCTCCGAGGGCAAGGTGCTCGAGAACCCGGCCGACGAGGCGCCCGATTACGTGCTGCAGCGCACCGTGCCCGTGGAGCAGGCGCCCGACGCGCCCGAGTTCATCGAAATCGGTTTCGAGAAGGGTGACGCGGTGTCGATCAACGGCGAGGCGATGTCGCCCGCGACGATCCTGACCAAGCTCAACGAACTCGGCGGCAAGCACGGCATCGGCGTGCTCGACCTGGTGGAGAACCGCTTCGTCGGCATGAAATCGCGCGGTATCTACGAGACCCCGGGCGGCACCGTGCTGCTCGAGGCGCATCGCGGCATCGAGCAGATCACCCTCGATTCCGGCTCCGGCCACCTCAAGGATTCGATCATGCCGCGCTATGCCGAGCTGATCTACAACGGCTTCTGGTTCTCGCCCGAGCGCGAGATGCTGCAGGCACTGATCGACAAGAGCCAGGAGCACGTGACCGGCACCGTCCGTCTCAAGCTCTACAAGGGCGTTGCCCGCACCGTGGCGCGCTGGTCCGAGCACTCGCTCTACTCCGAGGCCCACGTGACCTTCGAGGACGACGCCGGCGCCTACAATCAGGAAGACGCGAAGGGCTTCATCCAGCTCAACGCGCTGCGCCTGAAGCTGCTGGCCGCGCGCAACCGCCGCTTCCAGGGCTGAGCCAAGCCTCAGACGTCGAGAAAGACTGCCCCCGCCGGACATGCCTCCGGCGGGGATATTTTTTGGCCAGAAGAAGACAGGGGCGCTTCCCTCATGGCTTCTTCTGGCTCAAAATATCCCGGGGGGTCCGCGCCCCGCGCGGGCGGGGCAGCGCCCCAACCGGCCGGAGGTCGCCATGGCAGAACTTCAGGACTTCGTTGACGCGCAGGATCGCCACTGGCCGCAGATCCTCGCCGAACTGCGCGACGGGCGGAAGGTCACCCACTGGATCTGGTACGTGTTCCCGCAGCTCGACATTCTGGGCCGCTCGCAGATGGCGCGGCATTTCGGGCTGTCCGGGCTGGACGAGGCTGCGGCGTATCTCGGCCACCCAATCCTCGGGCCGCGTCTCTGTGAAGTGAGCGAGCTTCTGCTGAGCCACGAGGGCACGGCGCCGGTGGAGATCCTCGGCCCGGTGGATGCGCTGAAGCTGCGCTCCTGCATGACGCTTTTCGAGGCGGTGCCGGGCGCGCCGGGCTGTTTTCGCGAGGTGCTAGACAGGCTCTATTCCGGCGAAAGATGCCCTGTCACACGTGACGCATTGGGCTGAGGCGGGCAAGAAAAAGCCGCCCCCGCGGCCAGTGCGGGGACGGCGCCGAAGACCGTCATTGAGCCAGGAAGGGCGGCCTCCGGATACTTGTTACGGGAACCGGTTACTCGTTACGAACCCAGTCAACTCATCAAGACGAACCTTGTTTACTCGACGGTGATCGTGGTCATCACGAGGTTGCCGTCGAGACGGATCGGACCGTCTTCCTTGGCGCCGAGCGTGTATTCGAACACGCCGGTCTCCATCCCGCCCTCTTCGCCATGCACCATCAGCATCAGCATGTCGCCCGAGGCGACCTCTTCGGTCAGGATGGCGGCCACGTCCATGGTCTCGCCGGCGCGCAGCGGCGCATGGCCGACCACCGGGCCGGGCTTCATCTCGGCATCGGTGCGGTGCACCACGAGCCAGCCATTGCTCTCGGCCATGACCGCTTCCGCGCTCACGACGCCGTTGGAGACGCTCTGGTCCATCGCCTTGACCATCGGCATAGCGTGGTCGTCGGCAAGGGCCGCACCGGCGGTGAGGGTCAGGGCGGCGGCAACTGCGAAACTCTTCATCATACTCTCCTGTCGTGTCTTGGGCAGGCAACCCGGTGTTGCCTGATCTGCCCTTAACCACGGAGCCCGAGAGGGGGGAGTTTCAGCAGGGACCGAAAAAACCTGAAAAAAAATCAGATCAGGGTTTTGGCGCGCATCATGTCGTAATGAACCATGGCCTCTTCGGCGAGCACCTTCGCGCGTCCCTCGAGCACCGGAAGCGGGCCTTCCGGCCCGGCAAACCCCGTGGAGCGATGCACCGAAGCGTACCAGTGCGGCGCCCAGACGCCATCCTGCGGGTGGCCGCCGGCGGGCCAGCTCAGCATCGCCGGATCGAACTCCAGCCCGATCGCCGCGCAGAGCGCGCGCAGCTTGCCCTCCGGATCATTGCGGATGTCGGCGCTGTCGATGACGTAGGGCGTCAGCCCGAGGGAAGAGACATGCTCGTAAAGCTCGGCCTGCAGGGCAAAGCCGATATCGGCGGCGGTGGGGTTCTCATAGCCCTTGGAAAAGCTTGCCACCACGCGCGCCGGATGGCGCAGCAGGAAGATATTGACGCACTCGGCCATGAACTCGCGCGGCATGCCGGAGATCATGTGCTGGCACATGTGCTTGTGATAGGCGTGCGGCTTTCCCCCCGGGATCGGCCCCGCAAGCTGCACCGCGACCTCCTCGCCGCTCTCGGGGCGGCTGGCCTTGATCTCCTCGCCCATCGGGTGCGCGAGCCCGGTCATGCGCAGGTAGGGGCCGTAGAACGGCTCGTCGACCACATGGAAATCGGCGCGGTTGCCGAAGGCATACATCATCGCGGTCGAGAGGTTCCGCGGGCCGGACCACATGGCGATCTTCATGACGTGACAAGCTCCTTGTAGAGTGCCCGAAGACGCTTGGTCATCGGGCCCATCTCGCCGCTGCCGATGCGGCGGCCGTCGATCTCGCCCACCGGGGTCTGGGCGCCGAAGGTGCCGGTGAGGAAGGCCTCGTCGGCGCCGTAGGTGTCGACCAGCGAGTAGTTGCGCTCGTGCACAGGGATGCCGTTGGCGCGGCAGAGGTCGATGACCTTCTGCCGGGTGATGCCGTTCATGCAGTAATCACCCGTCGAGGTCCAAACCTCGCCCTTGCGCACGATGAAGAAGTTGCAGGCGTTGGTGGTGTTCACGAAGCCATGCACGTCGAGCATCAGCGCCTCGTCCGCCCCCGCCTTCTCGGCGGCGATGCAGGCGAGGATGCAGTTGAGCTTGGAATGCGAGTTGAGCTTGGGGTCCTGCGTCATCGGCAGGCCGCGCTGGTGCGGCACGGTGGCGAGGCGGATCGGGCGCGGGATCGAGGGCTTGGAGTGCTCCATCAGGATCACCACCGTCGGCCCCTGCATCGACAGTCCCGGATGCTGGAACGGCCGCGTCTTGATGCCCCGCGTCACCATCAGCCGGCAATGGGCATCGGTGACCATGCCGTTGGCCTCCTGGGTGGCGGCAATCGCCGCCAGCAGCTCGGCGCGGCTCATGCCGATCTCGAGGTCGATCGCCAGCGCCGCCTCGAAGAGTCGGTCGAGATGCTCGTCGATGAAGCTCCAGCGCCCGTCGTAGAGCCGCAGCCCCTCCCAGATGCCGTCGCCCAGCATGAAGCCGGAATCATAGACCGAGACCAGCGCCTCCGCCTTGGGCTTGAGCGTGCCGTTGACCCAGATGAGGATCTCTTCGTTGCGGGCGTCGTCCTGCGCCTGATGTGTCGTGACCTTGTCCATGCGTGCCACGCTAGGAGCGTTTCGCGGCCTAAGGAAGGGGTCACGCGCGCTCACCATGCGGTGAAATCGCGTTGCAGCGATTGATTGCGCGGCGCGCTGGCCGCAGCCTGTTGTCCAAAGGGAGGCGCATCATGGTCCGCAGCATCATTCTAACCGTTCTGATCGTCATGGGGCTTTGCGTGCAATCGCAGCGTGCCGAGGCCGGAGAGCGCCGCGAGATCGTCGTCGCCGGCGGCTGCTTCTGGTGCGTAGAGGCGGATTTCGAGAAGGTGCGCGGCGTGACCGGGGCGGTCTCCGGCTATACCGGCGGCAGCACCGCCAACCCGACCTACAAGCAGGTGAGCCGCGGCGGCACCGGGCATTACGAAGCGGTAAAGATCACCTATGACAGCGCGCGGGTGAGCGCCGATCAGCTCTACGCGATGTTCTTCCGCTCCGTCGACCCGACCGATGCCGGCGGCCAGTTCTGCGATCGCGGCGAGAGCTATCGGACCGCGATCTTCGTCTCCAACGCCGCCGAAAAGGCCGCCGCGGAAAAAGCCAAGGCCGAGGCGCAGGCGGCGCTCGGGCAGAGGATCGTGACCCCGATCCTGCAGGCGGACCGGTTCTACAATGCCGAGGCCTATCACCAGGATTACTACAAGTCCGACGACATCATCCTGTCGCGCTTCGGCCCGATCTCGAAGGCCAAGGCCTACAAGAAATACCGCGACGCCTGCGGCCGCGACCAGCGCGTGCGCCAGCTCTGGGGCAGCGCCGCGCCCTTCACGGGAGGCTGAGGCTCAGCCCAGCCTTGCGTCCTGCACGTCTTTCAGATCGGGGATGACATCGGCGGTGCCGTGGCGCGTCACCATGATCGCCGCGGCGCGGGTCGCGAGATCGGCGGCCTGCCGGAGCGGCATGCCGCGGTCGAGCCCGGCGATCAGGTAACCGGTGAAGGTGTCCCCTGCCCCGGTGGTGTCCACCGCCTCGACCTTGGGCGCGGCGATGCGCTCAGGGATCCAGCCGGTTTCGGCAAGATGGATACGGCAGCCCTCGGCGCCCTCGGTGACGATTACCGTCTTCACGCCCATTTGCGGCAGGTCGAGCCCGGTGGCCTCTTCGAGCTGCGCCATCTCGATCGCGTTGAGCACGAGGATGTCGGTGTGATCGAGCACCGCCAGCGCCGCCTCCGCCTCGAAGGGCGCCGCGGCATAGGCAACGCGAAGCCCGAGCTTGCGCGCCATGCGCGCCGCCTCGGGCTGCAGCAGCGTTTCGTTCTGCATCAGGAGAATATCGCCGGTATCGGCGTCCGAGAGAACCTGCCCGATCAGCTCCTCTGGAATGGCATGGTTGGCGCCGTGGTGGATGACGATGGAGTTCTCGCCGTGTCCGTCCACGAGAATGATGGCGTGGCCGGTCTCGGGCTCGACGGTGGCAATGTGCCGGGTGTCGACGCCGTATTCCATCAGCCGCTCGATGGCCCAGCCGCCGCCCTTGCCGACAGCGCCCACATGCACCACGCGAGCCGCCGCACGGGCGGCGGCGACCGACATGTTGGCGCCCTTGCCGCCAAGGCCGCGGATCATGCCTGATGCCGCCAGCGTCTCGCCCGGCAGGGGCAGATGAGGCACGGAATAGGCAAGATCCGCGTTGATCGAGCCAAGATTGTAGATCGTCATCCGTGCCTCCTCCGAAAGTTTGCGGTCAGCCCACCTTACAGGCTGCCAGCACCGCCATGTTCAGGATGTCATTGGCGGTCATGTTGGTCGAGCAGATCTGGATCGACTTGTCGATGCCCGCGAGGATCGGGCCGACCACGGTGGCGCCCGCCATCTCCTGCATCAGCTTGACCGAGATCGAGGCCGAGTGCCGTGCCGGCACCACGAGGATGTTGGCCGGGCCGGTGAGGCGCTGGAACGGGTAGGCCTCCTGCGCCTTCGGGTTCAGCGCCACGTCGACGGTCATCTCGCCCTCGTACTCGAAATCGACGCCGCGCGCGTCGAGCACCTGCGGCGCCAGATGCATTTTCTGCGCCCGCTCGGAGACCGGGTAGCCGAAGGTCGAGAACGACACGAAGGCGACGCGCGGCTCCATGCCGAGATGGCGCGCCACGTCGGCCGCGCGCTCGGCGATGGTGGCGAGGTCGTGCTGCTCTGGCCATTCATGCACCAGCGTGTCGGAGATCAGCACGATGCGGCCATTGAGCAGCAGCGCCGTGACGCCGACCGCGCCATGCTCGGCGCTGGCATCGAACACGGTGTTGATGCGCTCGAGCACGTGGGCCGACTTGCGCGTGGCGCCGGTCACCAGACCATCCGCATGGCCATGCGCCAGCATCAGCGAGGCAAACACGTGACGGTCGCGCGCGGCCATGCGGTGAATGTCCTTCAGGTCGCGGCCCCGGCGTTGCAGCCGCTGGTAGAGGAAATCCTTGTAGGCATCGAGATGGCGGGTGTTGCCCGCGTTGACGATCTCGAGCTCGCGATAGGCATCGCCAAGCCCGGCATCCTCGAGCTTCTTCTTCACGTCGTCTTCGCGGCCCACGACCAGTGCCTTGCCGAGACCGTTGCGCTGATACATGACCGCGGCGCGCAGCACGCGCGGATCGTCGCCTTCCGCGAAGATCATCCGCGCCTGCGCCTGACGCGCCCGGTTGTTGATGCTGCGGATGATCGGCGCGGTCGAGTCCATGCGACCCCGAAGCGTCTCTTCGTAGGCCTCCATGTCGATGATCGGGCGCCGCGCCGCACCGGTCTCCATGCCCGCCTTCGCCACCGCGGGCGGGATGCGATGGATCAGGCGCGGGTCGAAGGGCGTCGGGATGATGTAATCGCGGCCGAAGGCCAGCTGCTTGCCATAGGCAAGGCCGACCTCGTCGGGCACATCCTCGCGCGCGATGGCGGCGAGCGCCTCGGCGCAGGCGATCTTCATCTCGTCATTGATGGCGCGGGCGTGGATATCGAGCGCGCCGCGGAACAGGTAGGGAAAGCCCAGCACGTTGTTGACCTGGTTCGGATAGTCGCTGCGCCCGGTCGCCACGATCGCATCCGGGCGCACCTCGTGGGCCTCCTCGGGCGTGATCTCGGGATCGGGGTTGGCCATGGCGAAGATCACCGGGTTCTCGGCCATGCTCTCTACCATCGCCTGGGTCACCGCGCCCTTGGCCGAAACGCCGAGGAAGACATCGGCCCCGGCCATCGCCTCTTCCAGCGTGCGCAGATCGGTGCGCGCTGCGTGGGCGGATTTCCACTGGTTCATGCCCTCGGTGCGGCCCTGGTAGATCACGCCCTTGGTGTCGCACATGATGCAATTGTCATGCTTGGCGCCCATCGCCTTGACCAGCTCGAGGCAGGCGATGCCGGCGGCACCGGCACCGTTGAGCACGATGCGGCACTCTTCGATCTTCTTGCCGCTCAGGTGCAGCGCGTTGATCAGACCGGCTGCACAGATCACCGCGGTGCCGTGCTGGTCGTCGTGGAAGACCGGGATATCGCATTCTTCCTTGAGGCGCTGCTCGATGATGAAACACTCGGGCGCCTTGATGTCCTCGAGGTTGATCCCGCCAAAGGTCGGCGACATCAGCTTGACCGCGCGGATGATCTCTTCCGGGTCCTCGGTGTCGAGCTCGATGTCGATCGAGTTGACGTCGGCGAAGCGCTTGAACAGCACCGACTTGCCCTCCATCACCGGCTTCGAGCCGAGCGCACCGAGATTGCCGAGGCCCAGCACCGCGGTACCGTTGGAGATCACCGCAACGAGGTTGCCCTTGTTGGTGTAGTCATAGGCCAGCTCGGGGTTCTCGGCGATATCCTCGCAGGGCACCGCAACGCCCGGCGAATAGGCCAGCGACAGGTCGCGCTGGGTGGTCATCGGGACGGTGGCCTTCACCTCCCACTTGCCGGGGGTGGGCTCGAGGTGGAAGGCAAGCGCCTCCTCCCGGGTGAATTTGATCTTGGCCATGTCGTCTTTCTCCAGCGCAGCGCGTCGTTTCTCTTAGCGCAGCGTCAAGCATCGCTCAACAGCGCGGATTTCGGCTTTCGTCGGGGTCGGACGCTTTGGTATGTCTCGCCGGAACAGGCAGGCACAGGCAGTCACCCGGGGGCAGACATGACGGCAGTCACGCCAATGATGGCGCAATATCTCGAGATCAAGGCCGGGCACCCGGATGCGCTGCTGTTCTACCGCATGGGCGATTTCTACGAGCTGTTCTTCGACGATGCCGCCGCCGCCGCCGAGGCGCTCGACATCGCGCTGACCAAGCGCGGCAAGCACGCGGGAGACGATATCCCGATGTGCGGCGTGCCGGTCCATGCCGCCGAAGGCTATCTGCTGACGCTGATCCGCAAGGGCTTTCGCGTCGCGGTCTGCGAGCAGATGGAGAGCCCCGCCGAGGCCAAGAAGCGCGGCTCGAAATCGGTGGTGAAGCGCGAGGTAGTGCGGCTCGTCACCCCCGGGACGCTCACCGAGGAGTCATTGCTCGAGGCGCGGCGGCACAATTTCCTCGCCGCCTTGGCCAAGGTTCGAGACGATTGGGCGCTGGCCTGGGCCGATATCTCTACCGGCGCGTTCCACGTCATGCCGCTGGGCCAGGCTCGTATCGGCGCAGAGCTGGCGCGGCTTGCCCCCTCCGAGCTGCTGACCTCCGAGGCCGCCGAGGAAGAGCTGCGCGCGGTGCTGGGCGATCTCGGCATCTACCCCACTGTGCTCGGCCGCGCCTCCTTCGACAGCGCCGGTGCCGAGGCCCGGCTCTGCAGCCTCTTCGGGGTGCAGACGCTCGCCGGCTTCGGCAGCTTCGAGCGCGCCGAACTGGCGGCGATGGGAGCGCTGGTCGATTACCTCGACATCACCCAGAAGGGCCGTCTGCCGCTGCTGCGCGCACCGCAGCGCGACGCGGTCTCGCGGCTTTTGCAGATCGACGCCGCCACCCGGCGCAACCTCGAGCTCACGCAATCGATGAATGGCGGCCGCCAGGGCTCGCTGCTGTCGGTGATCGACCGCACCGTGACCCCCGGCGGCGCCCGCCTGCTCGAGCGCCGCGTCTCCTCGCCCTCGCGCGAGCTTGCGGTGATCTCCGCCCGGCTCGACGCGCTCGACTGGGGCATCGAGACGCCGCTTGCCAGCGCCCTGCGCGATCTGCTGCGAAAGGTGCCCGATCTCGACCGCGCCCTGTCGCGCCTCGGGCTCGACCGCGGCGGCCCGCGCGATCTTGCCGCGGTGCGCAACGCGCTGGCCCAGGCCGAGGAGATCGCGCAAGCGCTCGATGAGGCCGCCCTGCCCGAGCTGCTCGCCAGCTCCCGCGCCGCGCTGCGCGGCCACGACGAGCTGCTCTCCCTGCTCGACGCCGCGCTGGTGGCCGAGCCGCCGCTCCTCGCCCGCGACGGCGGCTTCATCGCGCCCGGATACGACGAGGCACTCGACGAAGCCCGCAAGCTGCGCGACGAGGGTCGCGGCGTGATCGCCGCCATGCAGGCGCAATACGCCCAGCAGGCCGGGGTCAATTCGCTCAAGATCAAGCATAACAACGTGCTCGGCTACTTCATCGAAACCACCGCCACCCATGCGGAAAAGATGATGTCGCCGCCGCTCAGCGAGACCTTCATCCACCGCCAGACCACCGCCAACCAGGTCCGCTTCACCACCGTCGAGCTGACCGAGCTCGAGACCCGCATCCTCAATGCCGGCAACGAGGCTTTGGAGATCGAAAAGCGTCTCTATGCCAGCCTGAGAGACGCCATCCTGGCCAATGCCCCCACTCTTTCCGAGACCGGCCTTGCGCTGTCGGAATTCGATCTCGCGCTTGGCCTCGCCGATCTCGCCCGCGCCCAGGACTGGTGCCGCCCGCAGGTTGACGACAGCCGCGCCTTCGCCATCGAGGGCGGCCGTCACCCTGTGGTCGAACGCGCCCTGCAGGCGCAGGGCGGCAGCGCCTTCATCGCCAATGATTGCGGCCTCTCGGCCGAGGGCGATGCCGCCTCCGTCACCCTGCTCACCGGCCCCAACATGGCCGGTAAGTCGACCTATCTTCGGCAGAACGCCCTGATCGCGCTGCTGGCGCAAATCGGCTCCTACGTCCCGGCCCGCTCGGCGCATTTGGGCCTCGTCAGCCAGATCTTCAGCCGCGTCGGCGCCTCGGACGATCTCGCCCGTGGCCGCTCCACCTTCATGGTCGAGATGGTCGAGACCGCCGCCATCCTCAACCAGGCCGACGACCGCGCGCTCGTCATCCTCGACGAGATCGGCCGTGGCACGGCGACCTATGACGGGCTCTCGATCGCCTGGGCGACGCTCGAACACCTGCACGGCGTCAACCGGGTGCGCGGCCTCTTCGCGACCCACTACCACGAACTCACCGTGCTCGCCGGCAAGCTCGCGGGCGTGCGCAACGCCACAGTCGCGGTCAAGGAATGGGACGGCGAGGTGATCTTCCTGCACGAGGTGCGCGAAGGCGCCGCCGACCGCTCCTACGGCGTGCAGGTGGCCCAGCTCGCCGGCCTGCCCCGCGCGGTCACCGATCGCGCCCGCACCATCCTCGACGCGCTGGAGAAAGGCGAGCGCGAGCGCGCCGCCCCCAAGGCGCTGATCGACGACCTGCCGCTGTTCTCCGCCGCCGCCGAGGCCGCCCCCCAGCCCGCGCGCCCCTCCGGCCCCTCGCCGCTCGAGGAAAAGCTCGCCAGCCTCAACCCCGACGATCTCTCCCCGCGCGACGCCCTTCAGGCGCTCTACGACCTCAAGGCCGCGCTCGAGCACTAAAAAAGCGGCCCCCGGAAGGACCGCTCCACGTGCAACATCGCTCAAATGACCCCGGTCTTCTTCTGGCCGAAAATATCCCGGGGGGAGTCCGCCCCGGGCGGACGGGGGGCAGCGCCCCCCTCCCGCGTCGGGAACGCAGAGATCAGCTCGCCGGCATCGAGCTCACGCCGACCTGCGCGGGGCGCAGCAGGCGGTCGTAGAGCATGAAGCCTTCCGCCGAGACCTGGATGATCTCGCCCGCCTTGGTGCCCGGCACCGGCGCCTCGAACATCGCCTCGTGCTGCTGCGGGTCGAACTTGTCGCCGACCTGCGGCGAGATCGTCGTCATGCCGTGCTTCGAGAAGGTGTTGGTGAGCTCGCGCAGGGTCAGCTCGATGCCCTCGATCAGCGCCGCGGCGGCGTCTTCCTCGCGCGCCACGCCAAGCGCGCGGTGCAGGTTGTCATAGACCGGCAGCAGGTCACGGGCGAGACGCGAGCCGCCATATTGCTGCGCCTCGCGGCGGTCCTTGTCGGCCCGCTTGCGCGCGTTCTCGGCATCCGCCAGCGCGCGCATGAAGCGATCCTTGAACTCGTCGCGCTCGGCACGCAGCGCATCGATCTCCGCTGCCTCGGTATCGATCTCCTCGGCCTCGTCCGCATAGGCCTCGGCCTCGGCGGCTTCGATGTCATCGAGAAACTCGTCGTTCTTCGGGTCTGCCATTGTTCACCTCTAGCTCCGCTCGGCAATCAGCTTGCCGACCAGCTGCGCCGTATAATCCACGATCGGGACGATCCGGCCGTAGTTGAGGCGCGTGGGTCCGATCACCCCCACCGCGCCGATGATCTTACGATCCGCGTTCATATAGGGAGACACCACCAGAGAGGAACCCGAAAGTGAGAAAAGTTTGTTCTCCGAGCCGATAAAAATGCGCACCCCGTCGCCGGTCTCGGCGAGTTCCAGAAATTCGGCAATGTCGCGCTTGCGCTCGAGGTCGTCGAACAGGCTGCGGATGCGGTCGAGCTCCTCGGTCTCGGCCTCGGTGCCGAGCAGATTCGCCCGTCCGCGCACGATCAGCCGGGCCGAATTGTCGGCGTCGCTCTCCCACGTGGCGATGCCCGCCTCGATGAGATCAGCGGCCAGCGTGTCGATTTCCCTGCGCCGGCGCGAGATCTCCTCGGCCATCACCCCGCGCAGCTCAGAGAGCGTCTTGCCCTCGATCAGCGCGTTGAGGAAATTCGCCGCCTCCCGCATCGAGCTCGGCGTCTGGCCGGGCGGCGGTCGGAACAGCCGGTTCTCCACGTGGCCATCGCCAAACACCAATACCACCAGCGCCCGATCATGGCCCAGGCTGACGAATTCGATATGCTTGATCGGCGCCTCATGCTTCGGCGTCAGCACCAGCGAGGCGCCATGAGTCACCCCCGACAGCGCCGAGCCGACGCGGTCAAGAATGCCGCCAACATCATCGCCGCCCGGCCCCAGCGTGGCGTCGAGCTTCTCGCGGTCCGAGAGGTCGAGATCGCGCACTTCGAGCAGCCCGTCGACAAACATCCGCAGGCCAAGCTGGGTCGGGATCCGCCCGGCGCTCACATGCGGGCTGTCGAGCAGGCCGAGATACTCGAGGTCCTGCATCACGTTGCGGATCGTGGCAGCCGAGACCTTCTCGCTCAGCGACCGCGTCAGCGTACGCGAGCCCACCGGTTCGCCGAACTCCAGGTAGCTCTCGACGACCTTGCGGAACACCTCGCGCGAGCGATCGTTCATCTCTTCGAGCAACCGGGTTCCTTCTTTCATCCGTGTCTCTCCGCGTCCTTGGGCCATTAAAAGCCCCTCTCCTGCGCCGTCAATCGGGGTTGCGGGGATAGCGGGGCACCAGTATCCCGGGCGCAACCGAGAAAGGGACTTCCATGAGACCGTCAGGACGAGATTTAAGCGAAATGCGCCCCGTTTCAATCGAGACGGGTGTCACGAAACATGCCGAAGGGTCGTGCCTGATCAAGATGGGCGATACGCATGTGATCTGCACTGCCTCGCTCGAACCGCGCGTCCCTCCGTTCATCAAGGGCTCCGGCCTCGGCTGGGTCACCGCCGAATACGGCATGCTGCCGCGCTCCACCGGATCGCGCATGCGCCGCGAGGCCACCACCGGCAAGCAGGGCGGCCGCACCGTCGAGATCCAGCGCCTGATCGGCCGCAGCCTGCGCGCCGGCGTCGATCGCGTTGCCCTCGGCGAACGCCAGATCAGCATCGACTGCGACGTGATCCAGGCCGATGGCGGCACCCGCTGCGCCGCGATCACCGGCGGCTGGGTGGCGCTGCGCCTCGCGGTCAACAAGCTGATGAAGGCCGGTGACGTGATAACCGATCCGCTGATCTCGCCGGTCGCGGCGGTGAGCTGCGGCATCTATGCCGGCCAGCCGGTACTCGATCTCGACTACCCCGAGGACAGCGAGGCCGGCGTAGACGGCAATTTCATCCTGCGCGGCGATGGCCAGCTCATCGAGGTCCAGATGTCGGCCGAGGGCGCGACCTTCTCGCGCGACCAGATGGGCACGCTGCTCGATCTCGCGGAATCCGGCGTGGCGCAGCTCGTCGAGGCACAGAAGGCAGCGACCGCATGACCCGCAAGTTCGAGGGCAAAACGCTTCTGGTCGCGACCCACAACCGGGGCAAGCTCGAGGAGATCACCGATCTTCTCAAGCCCTTCGGTGTCGAGGTGGTCGGCGCCGCCGAGATGGAGCTGCCGGAGCCGGAAGAGACCGGCACCACCTTCGTCGAGAACGCCCGCATCAAGGCCCATGCCGCCGCGAAGGCCACCGGCCTGCCGGCGCTGTCGGATGACAGCGGCATCGCCATCGATGCGCTGGACGGTGCGCCCGGCGTCTACACCGCCGACTGGGCCGAGACCGGCAATGGCCGCGATTTCATCATGGCGATGACCCGTGCCCATGACGAGCTTGTCGCCTCCGGCAAGCCCGAGCCCTGGACCGCGCGCTTCTGCTGCACCCTGGTTCTGGCCTGGCCCGATGGTCATGACGAGGTCTTCCCCGGGGTGATGGAAGGCCGCGTGGTGTGGCCGATGCGCGGCGATCAGGGTCATGGCTATGATCCCGTCTTCGAGCCGCAGGGCTACGACATCACCTTCGGCGAGATGGATCGCTGGGAAAAGAACA
Source organism: Salipiger bermudensis (assembly GCF_019801965.1). GTDB lineage: Bacteria > Pseudomonadota > Alphaproteobacteria > Rhodobacterales > Rhodobacteraceae > Salipiger > Salipiger bermudensis_A. Next base: position 313,351 of record NZ_JAHVIA010000003.1, on the reverse strand, counting down.
GGATCAGCCACCGCGCCGATGCCTTCGCCAAGTTCGTGACGGGCTGTTTTGGCTGAGACCTGGCAACCCGGGGGCTTCGGCCTCTACGTGCACTGGCCGTTCTGCGAGGCCAAGTGCCCCTATTGCGACTTCAACAGCCATGTCGTGTCGCACGTGGATCAGGCCCGCTGGGCGGCGGCGCTGGTCAGCGAGCTCGCCCGCTACGGTCGCCAGACCGAGGGTCGGGTTCTGCGCTCGATCTATTTCGGCGGCGGCACGCCCTCGCTGATGGCGCCGGAGACGGTTCGCGCCGTGCTCAATGCCTCCCGCGATCACTGGGCCTGGGCCAACGATATCGAGATCACCCTCGAGGCCAATCCCCGCTCCGTCGAGATCAACAAGTTCGAGGGCTTCGCAATGGCGGGGGTCAACCGCGTGTCGCTCGGGGTGCAGGCGCTGCGCCCCGACGACCTCCGCCGCCTTGGCCGTCTGCACGATGTCGACGAGGCGGTTCGCGCGCTCGACATCGCCAAATCGACCTTCAACAGGGTCAATTTCGATCTGATCTACGGCCGGCAGGGGCAGAGTCTTGCGGCGTGGGAAACCGAGCTGCGCGAGGCCCTTGATCTCGCCGCCGACCACCTGTCGCTCTACCAGCTGACCATCGAGGAAGGCACCGCCTTCTGGGACCGTGCCCAGGCCGGCAAGCTGCGCGATCTTCCGAGCGAGGATCTCGGCGCCGACCTCTATCTCGCGACGCAGGAGATCTGCGAAGTGGCAGGCAAGCCGGCCTACGAGGTCTCGAACCACGCCGGTGACGGCGACGAGTCACGGCACAACCTGGTCTATTGGCGCGGGGGTGACTACGTCGGCATCGGCCCCGGCGCGCATGGCCGGGTGACGGTCAACGGACAGCGTAGCGCCACCGTGGCACGCCGCGCCCCGGGCGACTGGATCAACGCCGCAGAAGCCGGTTCGGGGGACCTCGAAATTGAGGCTCTGACCTCCCAAGATGTATGGTCGGAATACATCATGATGGGTTTGCGCCTTAGCGAAGGCCTAGATCTTGCGCGCGCTCACCTTATCGATCCTGGTCGCACAGAGGCCCTGTCGCTCGATCCGCTGGTCGAGCTTGGATTGCTCTGGCATGAGGGCGAGCGTTTCGGGGCTACGCAACAGGGCCGAATGCTGCTCAACACCCTCACCGCCGAGCTTCTCTGAAGCCCTCCAGCAAGACATGAAAAAAGCCCCGGCGCCATCCGGCCCGGGGCTTTTCTTTCTCTCTCTACCCTGCCCTACCGCGACGAGCTCAGGATCATGCAGAGCGTATCTAGTTCCTCGAGGCTCTCGTAAGATATCGTGAGCTTGCCTGCTTCGGTGCCCGGCTTGTGCGCCACCGAGACTTTCATGCCAAGCGCCGCCGAGAGATCGCCCTCAAGCGCCCGCGTGTCCGCATCCTTCTCGACAGCCTGCGGCGCCGCAGCGGACACTTTGGGGCGTTTCGGCTCTGATGCACCGCGAACAAGGGCTTCAGCCTGCCGCACCGACAGCTTCTTCGCCATGATCTCGCGCGCGATGACGTCGGGGTTTTCTGCCGTGACAAGCGTCCGCGCGTGACCGGCGCTCAGATCACCGTTGCGAACGTAATCCTGCACGCTGTCGGGTAGGTTCAGCAGGCGCAGCAGGTTGGCGATATGGCTGCGGCTCTTGCCAAGGGCCTCGGCAATCTTCTCCTGTGTATGACCAAATCGGAACATCAGCGCCTTGTAGCCCGCAGCCTCTTCGATGGCGTTCAGGTCGGCACGCTGGATGTTCTCGATGATGGCGATCTCGAGCGTTTCCTGGTCGTCGAGCTCGCGCACGAGAACAGGCACCTCGTGCTGCTGCGCCAGCTGCGCCGCGCGCCAGCGGCGTTCACCGGCGACGATCTCGAACTTGCCCTCCTCATTCGGCGCCGGGCGCACGATGATCGGCTGGATGATGCCCTTGGTCTTGATCGACTCCGAGAGCTCCTGCAGCTGCTCGGTCGTGAAGGTGCGGCGGGGCTGGTCCTTGTTGGGGACCAGGCTTTCAATTGGGACCATGCGGTCCGGGGTCTTCGGGGTCATGCTGTCCTGCTCGCGGGCAGGTGCAATATCGACATCCGACATCAGCGCGGACAATCCGCGCCCCAGACCCCGGCGTGCTTCCTTCTTCTCTGCCATCTCTGCTCTTTCTTTTCTTCTGGTCTCAGGCGGCGAGCCGCGCATTCTTGCGCAGCAATTCGTCGGCAAGGTCGCGATAGGCCGCAGCCCCCTTCGACTGGCTGTCATAGTTCAGCACCGACATGGCGTAGGACGGCGCCTCGCTGACCCGCACATTGCGCGGGATCACGGTCGAAAACACCAGGTCGCCAAGGTTGTCGCGGGCATCGTCTTCGACCTGGCGCGACAGGTTGTTCCGCGCGTCATACATGGTCAGCAGAACGCCCTCGATCCGAAGGTCCGGGTTGGCGCTCTGGCGGATTTCGCGGACCGTCAGCATCAGCTGCGACAGCCCCTCAAGCGCAAAGAACTCGCTCTGCAGCGGGACAAGCACGGAATGCGCCGCGACCATCGCGTTGACCGTCAGCAGGTTCAGCGAGGGCGGGCAATCGATCAGCACATAATCGAAGCCGAACGCGTCGATCTCGGTCTGGCGCAGCGCATCGTGCAGCAGAAAGCTGCGCTTTTCGTTCGATACAAGCTCAATATCCGCCGAGCTGAGATCCACCGTCGCCGGGATCAGATGAAGGTTTTCCTGATCCGTCGGCAGGATCGCATCCTCAAGCGCGACGTCGTCAAGCAGCAGCTCGTAAGTCGTGTATTGCCGATCATCCGGTTCGATCCCGAGCCCGGTCGACGAATTGCCCTGAGGATCGAGATCGACGACCAGGATCTTCAACCCTTTCTCCGCCAGCGCGGCGCCAAGATTGATCGTCGTCGTGGTCTTCCCGACGCCGCCTTTCTGGTTGGCGATGGCGATGATCTTGGGGGCGCGGGGCCGCGACGGATCAGACATGTGTCAGCTCTCCGATGGTCAGGACGACTGCATTTGGATCAGTTATACTTGTACGCGTCGCGAGATCGAACTTCCACGATTCCCGCGCGGCGGCGACTTCTTTTTCCCAATTTGCGCCCTTCAGGAACACCCCCTGCCCTTCCGGCGCCAAGTGTCGCTCGGCGAAAGACAGCAGTGTCGGAAGGTCCGCAAGAGCGCGTGCACTGAGAACGTCCGCTTGAAGCGGTTCGAGCTGCTCGATCCGCGCAACCTTTACATCTGCCGTCACCCCGGTTTCGCGCAGAACCGAACGCAGGAAGACCGCCTTGCGCTGATCGGATTCCACCAAGGCCACTTTCAGCCCGGGCGCAAGCTCATGTGCCAGGATCGCAACCACCAGACCGGGGAAGCCTCCGCCTGCCCCGAGATCCGCCCAGAGGCCCGTATCGTGCTTCCGGAGCTCGAAAACCTGAGCAGAATCGATGATATGACGGTTCCATCCGTCGGAGAGGGTGCTCTTTGAGACGAGATTAATCTTCGGAGACCACTTCTCGAGCATGGATGCGAAATGGTGCAGCCGGTCTTGTGTTTCACGTGAAACATTAAGCTCCGGCAGGCGCGCGTCGAGAAGGCTCATGCAGACTTCACCTGCCCATGGCGGCGGAGCCGGAGGAGAAGCAAGGACAGCGCGGCCGGCGTCATCCCATCGACCTTGGACGCCTGAGCGAGGTTTTCCGGTCGTGCAAGCGAGAGCTTGTGCTTCAGCTCGTTTGAGAGGCCTTCCACCGTGGCAAACTCGAAATCGCGCGGGATGGTCATGGCCTCATCACGCCGCAGCGCCTCGACATCCTTCTGCTGACGCGCAATGTAATTCGCATACAACGCATCCCGCTCAAGCTGCTCAGCGATCACAGCGTCGATCTCTGCGAAGGACGGCTCGCCCCGCGTCAAGGTCTCCATCGTCACATCGGGAAATGCGAGAAGCTGAAAGCCATTCCGCTTTTGCCCATCAGGAGAGACCTGGATCCCCATGGCTCCGAGGTCCTTCGGTGCAAATTGACGGGATTCCAACAGCTCGCGCCCCTCCGAGAGCTTCTCCATCTTTGCCTCGAAGGCCACACGGCGTTCCTCGGAGAGGCAGCCAAGCTCGATCGCCCTAGGTGTCAGCCGTTGATCGGCATTGTCTGCGCGCAAGGATAGCCGGAATTCGGCGCGCGACGTGAACATACGGTAGGGCTCGCTCACGCCGCGCGACGTCAAATCATCGATCATCACGCCGATATAGGACTCGGAGCGGCCAAACTGCACGCTCCCCTGCCCCATTGCCTCCAGCGCCGCGTTCAAACCGGCCACAAGACCCTGCGCTGCGGCTTCCTCGTAACCGGTCGTCCCGTTGATTTGCCCCGCTAGGAACAAGCCGCCGACATTTCGGACCGCCAGACGCAGATCCAGCGACCGCGGATCGACGAAATCATACTCGATGGCATAGCCCGGCTGCAGGATCTCGGCGCGCTCGAGGCCGAAGATCGAGCGTACATAGTCGAGCTGGACGTCCTCCGGCAACGAGGTCGAGATGCCGTTGGGATAGATCGTGTCATCGTCGAGCCCCTCGGGCTCAAGGAAGATCTGGTGAGAGGTCTTGTCGGCAAACCGCACGATCTTGTCTTCGATCGACGGGCAGTACCGAGGACCGATCCCCTCGATATGGCCCCCATACATCGCGGAGCGATCGAGATTCTCGCGGATAATCTCGTGCGTGCGCTCATTGGTATGGGTGATACCGCAGCTGATCTGCCGCGCGGCGGGCGCCTTCGACAGAAACGAGAACAGCACCGGATCGTCATCTCCGGGCTGCTCCTCAAGCTGAGACCAATCGATGGTCCGCCCATCGAGACGCGGCGGGGTGCCGGTCTTCAGCCGCCCGAGTTCGACCCCAAAATGGTCGATCCGTTCGGCGAGTTTCACAGAAGGGCGATCTCCCATGCGGCCACCGGGGCGACTCTTGTCGCCGATATGGATAACGCCGCGAAGGAAGGTCCCGGTGGTCAAAACCACGGATCCACAGGACAGCTCGGAACCATCTTCCAGGATCACGCCTGTCACGGTGTCCCCCGCCATCATCAGGTCAATGACTTCGCCCTCGATGATGGTGAGATTTGCGGTCGCCTTCATTTCGCGCAGCATGGCTTCGCGATAGAGTTTCCGGTCAGCCTGGGCGCGTGGCCCTTGCACGGCGGGCCCCTTGCGCCGGTTCAACAGTCGATACTGGATGCCCGCCTGGTCCGCGACACGGCCCATAACGCCGTCAAGCGCATCGATTTCGCGGACGAGATGGCCCTTCCCCAGCCCGCCAATGGCAGGATTGCAGGACATGACCCCGATCCCTGCCTCGGTCAGCGTGACCAGAGCGGTCCGGGCACCCATGCGCGCAGACGCCGCCGCGGCATCCGCGCCGGCATGTCCACCACCCACGACGACAACGTCGAAATCACGATGTTTCACGTGAAACACTCCTCACTTACCGATGCAGAAGCTTGAGAAGATCTCGTCTAGCAGATTCTCAACGTCGATGCGACCGATCAAAAGCTCGAGCGCGCGGATTGCCGCCCGGATTTCCTCGGCCGCAATATCGTAAGCGTCGGGCCCGCGCAGCAGCAGACCCATCGCATCTTCCAGAGCGATCCGGCCCTCAAGAAAAGCCACGCGATGACGTTCCCGCGTCGCAAGCCCCGCCGCCTGGACCTTTTCCGACAGGCGCGCACCGATCTCGGAAATCAGCCCATCGAGCCCCTGCCCCGTCTTCGCGGAAATGCCTTTGCCATCGGCAGAGAGATCCGCCTTGGAGCGCAGAACGATGTCGCTCTCCAAGGCGTCAAAATCCGGCATCCCGCGCTCGTCACTCAGGATCACGCGAAGATCCGAGGTCATGGCCCGATCACGCGCACGGGCGATGCCGATCTTCTCGACCGGATCCTGCGTCTCCCGCAGCCCCGCCGTGTCGAGAAGCGTCACCGGAAGCCCGGCGATCTCCATGCGCACCTCGATGACATCACGGGTCGTGCCCGCGATCTCGGAGGTGATCGCGGCGTCGCGCCCCGCCAACGCGTTCAACAAGCTCGACTTGCCGACATTCGGCGCGCCGACAATGGCGACCTCGAAGCCGGTGCGGATGCGCTCGGCGCCGTCCATGCCGCGAATCTCGCGGTCGAGACCGGCCATGACGCGCTCCAGGTAGCTGCGCACCTCTCCGGACACATCGACTGGAACCTCTTCATCGGCAAAATCGATCGTGACCTCGAGCAGAGAGGCCGCATGAACGAGATCGCGGCGCCAGTCTTCAACCCGTTCTCCAAGCGCACCGGCAAAGACCCGGAGGGCCTGGACGCGTTGGCTTTCAGTCTCGGATTCGATGAGATCGGCCAGAGCTTCGACCTGCGTCAGGTCGAGCCGGTCATTTTCCAGTGCGCGGCGGGTAAACTCACCGGCTTGCGCCATGCGAAGCCCGTCCATTTCCTCGAGTTCCCGAAGAACGGCGCGCTGGATCGCGACGCTGCCATGAACATGAAACTCGGCGACGGCCTCGCCGGTGAAGCTGGCCCCTTCCGCGAAGAGTAAGACCAAGGCTTCATCGAGTACCTGCCCCGCGCGATCCTTCAACCGGCGCAGAACAGCCTCGCGCGGCTTCGGCAGCGCGCCAGCCAATTGCTCCGCCGCCGCCCAGGCGGACGGGCCGGAAACGCGGATGACCGCTACGCCGGCTTTCCCCGGCGCACTCGCAAGCGCAAAGATGGTGTCCAAACCTGCCTCCCGGCCGGCGTCAGCTGTTCATCGAGTCGAAGAATTCCGAGTTCGTCTTGGTCTGCTTGAGCTTCGACAGCAGGAATTCGATGGCGTCGGTGGTGCCCATCGGGTTGAGGATGCGGCGCAGGACGAAGGTCTTCTGCAGATCCACCTTGTCGATGAGCAGATCCTCTTTCCGGGTACCCGACTTGAGGATGTCGATCGCCGGGAAGACGCGCTTGTCGGCGACCTTGCGATCGAGAACGATCTCGGAGTTGCCGGTACCCTTGAATTCTTCGAAGATCACCTCGTCCATACGGCTGCCGGTGTCGATCAGCGCCGTCGCGATGATGGTCAGCGAGCCACCTTCCTCGATGTTCCGCGCCGCACCGAAGAAGCGCTTCGGACGCTGCAGCGCGTTGGCGTCGACACCACCAGTCAGAACCTTGCCCGAGGACGGCACCACGGTGTTGAAGGCACGACCAAGTCTTGTGATCGAGTCGAGAAGGATCACAACATCTCGTTTATGCTCGACCAGGCGCTTCGCCTTTTCGATGACCATTTCCGACACCGCCACGTGGCGCGTCGCCGGTTCATCGAAGGTCGAGGAGACGACCTCGCCTTTCACCGAGCGCTGCATGTCGGTGACTTCCTCGGGGCGTTCGTCGATCAGCAGGACGATCAGGAAGCATTCCGGGTGGTTCTTTTCGATCGAGGTGGCGATGTTCTGCAGCAGGACGGTCTTACCGGTCCGCGGCGGCGCCACGATGAGCGAACGCTGGCCTTTGCCGATCGGCGCCACGAGATCAATGATGCGGGCCGAGCGATCCTTGATCGTCGGATCCTCGATTTCCATCTTCAGCCGCTCATCGGGATAGAGCGGCGTCAGGTTGTCGAAGGCAACTTTGTGACGGGCACGCTCGGGATCCTCGAAATTGATCTTCGAGACGTCGACCAGCGCGAAGTAGCGCTCTTCGTTGTCGGGGGCGCGGATTTCGCCTTCGATGGTGTCGCCGGTGCGCAGCGAATACTTCCGGATCATCTCCGGCGAGACGTAGATGTCGTCGGGACCGGGGAGATAGTTGGCTTCCGGAGAACGCAGGAAGCCAAAACCGTCCTGGAGCACCTCGAGGACGCCATCGCCGCAGACTTCCCAGCCTTCATCCGCCCGCTCGCGCAGGATCTGGAACATCATCTCGCCCTTGCGCATGGTCGAGGCGTTCTCGATCTCGAGCTCCTCCGCCATGGCGAGCAGATCCTTCGGGCTCTGCGCCTTCAGGTCAGAGAGGTTGAGCGTTTCGCTGCTCATGCTGAATCCTTTCGGGCCAAGCGTGTCGTCGGCCTCAAAACTGTCTTTCTCTGGGAATTGATCAGCCCGGACGGGCGTCGGACTCGGATTTAGCTATCCCGAGGGGGTGAGTCAATCTTGCTGAGAGATCGAGAGGCGCGAGGCCGGGGCCTCCCTTATCTCAAGAAAGAAAGAGAAAGGATGATTTTGGTTTAGGCCCCCTCGAGTCCGGTGGATTATTGAGTTCTCTCAGAGTTTTCCCGATCCGGATTGCCTGTGGATAAGATTGTGGGGTGCGATACGAGAAGTGCGCAAACTAAACGGAATTATTGTTCATAATCATAAGCTTGTTTGAAAGAAACAGTCTCGGGACAACTTTGGGACAGGCAGGGGAGCGAGGGGGGCATCCCCAGTGGTGAGTTATCCATGCCCACAGACTCAGGAATCACCCCGGCGCGCCGTGAAAGGCCCGGGTTTTCCCCGTGCTTGCATGTCGGAGGGATTTTCCTCAGAACCATCCCCCGACAAGACCCCAAAGCTTTCGACAGGTTTTTCCACATGAGTCTGCCGTTCATCCTCGCCTCCGGGTCCGAAATCCGGGCCGAGCTGCTGCGCAAAGCGGCGGTTCCGCATCGAATCGAGCCCGCGCGCGTCGATGAATCGGCCATCCGCGACTCACTGGCCGCCGAGGAAGCCTCGCCGCGCGACATCGCGGACGCATTGTCGGAGTATAAGGCGCGCAGCGTGGCCCGAAAGAACCCGGGCGCCTTCGTTCTGGGCTGTGATCAGATCCTCGCGCTTGGAAAAGAGGTGTTTGCGAAGCCCGAAACGCCCGAAGACTGCCGCGAGCAACTCGTCCGGCTGCGCGGGCAACGGCATCACCTCTATTCGGGGGCCGTGATCTATCAGGATGGCGAGCCGATCTGGCGTCACGTGGGTGTCGCGCGGCTGGTGATGCGCAACTTCTCCGACGCCTATCTCGACGATTACATCGCCCGGAACTGGGAGAGCGTTCGCCATTCGGTGGGCGGCTACAAGCTCGAGGAAGAGGGCGTGCGCCTTTTCGCCCGCATCGAGGGCGACCATTTCACCATTCTCGGGTTGCCGCTGCTCGAGCTCATCGCCTTTCTGCAGGTCCGGGAGATCATCGCCGCATGACCGACACGCGAATTCCACTGGCCGGCGTCATCGGGCACCCGATCGCGCATTCCCGCTCGCCGCTGTTGCATGGCCACTGGCTCAAGACTTACGGGCTCAAGGGACACTACATTCCGATGGATGTGGCGCCCGACAAGTTGGAGAGTGCCTTCCGCGCCCTGCCCGATCTCGGCTTCGTCGGCGTCAACGTCACCATTCCTCATAAGGAAAAGGTGATGGAGATCGCCGATCTGGTCTCCGACCGGGCGACGCTGATCGGCGCGGCCAACACGATCATCTTCCGCAAGGATGGCAAGATCCACGCCGACAACACCGATGGTTACGGTTTCATCGAGAACCTGCGCCAGGGCGCGCCGGGATGGGATCCGAAGGCCGGGCCGGCGATGGTCCTGGGGGCCGGTGGCGCGGCGCGGGCGGTGATCGCCTCGCTGCTCGAGGTCGGCGCGCCGGAAATCCGCATCTCGAACCGCACCCGCAACCGCGCCGAGCAACTGCGCGAGGAGTTTGGCGCGCGGATCCGCGTCGTCGAATGGGTGCAGGCGGGCAACGCGATGGACGAGGCGGCGCTGGTGGTCAATTCGACCTCTCTGGGCATGGTCGGCAAGCAGGAGCTGCGGGTGCCGCTCGACGGGTTGCAGCCCGGAACGGTGGTCACCGATCTGGTCTACACGCCGCTCGAAACCCGGCTCTTGCGGGTCGCGCGCGAGCAGGGTTGCACCTGCGTCGATGGCCTGGGGATGCTAATCCACCAGGCGGTGCCCGGCTTCGAGCGCTGGTTCGGCAAACGCCCCGAGGTCGATGACGCGACCCGCGCCGCGATCCTGTGATGGGCTTTCTCCTCGGTCTCACCGGCTCGATCGGCATGGGCAAATCCACAACGGCGGGATTTTTCGCCGAGGAAGGCTGTGCCGTGTGGGATGCGGATGCCGCGGTGCATCGGCTCTATTCCAAGGGCGGCGCAGCCGTGGCGCCGATGCAGGCGGATTTTCCGGATGCGATCGAAGATGGCGCGATCTCTCGCGATCGGCTGCGCAAGATCATTGCCGGCGACCCGACCGCCCTGCCCCGCATCGAGGCCATCGTGCATCCTCTGGTGCAGGAAGACCGCGCCGCTTTTATCGCCGCGCATCCCGATGGGATCGTCGTGCTCGACATCCCGTTGCTCTTCGAGACCGGTGCCGAGCGCGCGATGGATGCGGTTGCATGTGTCTCTATTCCGGCGGAACTCCAGCGCGAACGGGTTCTGGCGCGCGGCACAATGAGCGCCGAGGATCTCGAACGGATCCGTGCGCGGCAGATGCCCAATGCTGAAAAATGCGCGCGGGCGGATTATGTCATCGAGACCGACACGCTTGAGCACGCGAAGGCTCAGGTGCAGGCTGTGATGCAGGATATCGAAAGGCGGCGACATGCGTGAGATCGTACTCGACACCGAAACCACCGGCTTCGAGCCGGAAACCGGCGACCGGATCGTCGAGATCGGCGCGGTGGAGCTCTACAATCACGTGCCCACCGGCAAGACCTATCACCAATATATCAACCCCGAGCGCTCGATGCCTCAGGAGGCCTTCGAGGTGCACGGGCTGGGCGACGATTTCCTGCGCGACAAGCCGCTGTTTGCGCAGATCGTCGACGAGTTTCTCGAATTCATCGGCGATTCAAGGCTGGTGATCCACAACGCCACCTTCGACGTGAAATTCCTCAACGCCGAGCTGGGCTGGGCCAAGCGCCCTCTCCTGCCGAAGGATTGCGCCGTCGACACGCTGGCCATCGCGCGGCGCAAGTTTCCCGGCTCGCCGGCCTCGCTCGACGCGCTGTGTCGGCGTTTCGGCATCGACAACTCGTCGCGGACGCTGCACGGCGCGCTGCTCGACAGCGAAATCCTGGCCGATGTCTATCTCGAGCTGATCGGCGGCAAGCAGCCCGATCTCGTGCTGAGCCCGGTGCGACAGGGCGGCGGCTCGGAGGGGGGCGACGACAATTGGCGCCCGCAGCGCCGGCCGGAGCCGCTCGCGCCGCGGATCACCGACGAAGAAAAGGCGGCTCACGCCGCCTTTGTCGAGAAACTCGGAGACGCCGCGCTCTGGTCGCGCGGCTGAGAGCTTACGCGTCGAGCTTCTGTTCGCCGCTCGCCGCGGCCTGCTGCTGGCGACGCATGATCTCGTTGCGATACAGCGCGACGAAATCGATCATCTCGAGGTTCAGCGGCGGGAAACCACCATCGCGGGTCACGTCGGAGACGATGCGGCGCGCGAAGGGGAAGATCATCCGCGGGCACTCGATCAGCAGGAACGGGTGCAGCTGCTCTTCCGGAACGTTCTCGATGTGGAACACGCCGGCATAATCCATCTCGAGGATGAACAGCATGGCGTCGGTGCCCTTGGATTTCGACTCCACCTTCAGCTTGAGGACGACCTCGTACTGGTTCTCGGCCGAGCGCTTCTTGGCGTCGAGATTGACCTGGACCTGAACGTCGGGCTGCACTTCGCCGCCGCTGCCCTTCTGGGCCAGGATGTTCTCGAACGACAGGTCGCGCACGAACTGTGCGAGAACGTTCATCTTCACCGGCGCTTGTGCACCGGCTTCACCGTTCTGGGTGGCTTCTTCTGCCATGATGTTTCACTCCTCGAAGCAGGTTTGGGTATGCAATAGCAGCCCCGTCACGGCGTCTCAATGCTTCGTCCAGCCCGAGCCGGGGTGATTTGGCTTCTTGTCTTGCCCCAGTTCCGTAAATTCGCCGTCAATGACATCGCCTTGCGAAGAATGCTGCGGATTTTGTCGCATGTCCGGCTGGGGGCCTGGGCGCGGCCCGGGGCGTCCCCCCATTTCGAACCGCGTCACGGTCACCCGGCGCGAGATGTAATTCAGCACCATCTTGCGGAACGCCGGGGTCAGCAGCGCGAAGCCCACCGCATCGGTGAAGAAGCCCGGCGTCAGCAGCAGCGCGCCGGCGAGAAGGATCATCGCGCCATGGGCCAGCGGCGTGGTGGGATCCTCGAGCCGCGAGAACGATCCTTGCAGATCACCCATCGCCCTCAGGCCCTGCGACCGCACCAGCCATGTGCCGATCACCGCGGTGATGACGACGATGGCCAGCGTCGGAAACAGGCCGATCAGGCCGCCCACCTGGATGAACAATCCGATTTCGATCAGCGGCACGAGCAAAAATGCCAGAAAAAGCCACATATGCGGTCTCCCTTCGGGTTGGGGGCCGGTAGACTTGCCGGGACCCAGCCCCTACATAGGATTGCAACGACAGAACTTCCACGTTTGCGCGCATGAGGTGCCGATGAACACGCCGATCGTCCAGCTTCTGGTCCTTGCCGGGATCGCGATTTTCCTGATCCTGCGGTTGCGCAGCGTCCTGGGAACCCGCGACGGCTTCGAGAAGCCCCAGGCCCCCGCGCCCAGCCGCCGCGACGATGCCGCGCGCGACTTCGAGGTCATCGAAGGCGGCCCCGATCACGATATCATCGATCACGTGCCCGAAAACAGCCCCGCCGCCGAGGCGCTGGCCAAGATGAAGCGCGCCGAGCCTTCCTTCGGCGTGGGTGAGTTCCTCTCCGGCGCGCGCGGCGCCTACGAGATGATCCTGATGGGCTTCGACAATGGCGAGATCGAGGATCTCAAGCCGTTCCTGTCCGACGAGCTCTACGAGACCTTCAGCGAGGTGATCGAGCAACGCGCCCAGCAGGGCCTGACCATCGAGGCGCAGTTCGTCGGCGTGCGCGAGCTGTCGCTGGTGGATGCGACCTTCGACGAGGGCGAACGCCTGGCCGAAATCACGGTAAAATATGTCGGCGAGCTGACCTCGGTGGTGAAGAACGCCGCGGGCGAGGTGATCGAAGGCAGCCCGACCGCGGTCAAGCGCCAGAAGGATGTCTGGACCTATGCCCGCCGCATGGGCAGCGACGATCCCAACTGGCAGCTGGTCGCGACCGACGAATAATGCGACAGGCGATCCGTGCCGCGATCCTCGCCGGCATGGCACTGGCAGGCACCATGAGCGCGGCGGACACAGACACCACATACCGGATTCTCGAGTTCTCGGATCTCGACGGCTGGGCGGCGGACGATCACTCCGCCGCCCTTTCGGTATTTCTGGAGACCTGCGGCGATCTCGACGAGCCCGACTGGCGCAGCCTTTGCGCCGTGGCCCGTGAGACGGAGGATGCGAAGGATTTCTTCGAGCTGTTCTTCCGCCCGGTTCTGATCTCCGATGGCGGAGACGGGCTGTTCACCGGCTATTTCGAGCCCGAGCTCGACGGATCGCTGGTGGAGACGCCGCGCTATCGCTACCCGATCTACCGCATGCCGCCCGAGGCGGAAGAGATCCGGCCCTGGCTCGAACGGCGCGAGATCCTGTCGACCGACGTGATGCGGGGGCGCGGGCTCGAGATTGCCTGGGTCGACGATCCGGTGGAGCTGTTCTTCCTGCAGGTGCAGGGCTCGGGCCGAATCCGCCTGCCCGATGGTCGTCATCTGCGCGTGGGGTATGGCGGGGCCAACGGCCATCCCTACCGCTCGATCGGCAAGGAGCTGATCCGCCGCGGCACCTTCGATCCGCACCAGGTCTCAGCGCAAGTGATCAAGAACTGGGTCCGCAGCAACCCGTTCGATGGCGAAGACCTGCTCTATCACAATCCGTCGTACGTCTTCTTTCGCGAGGTGAGCGAAGTGCCTGCCGAGCGCGGTCCGCTCGGGGCGATGAATCGCTCGATCACCACGCTGCGCAGCATCGCGGTCGATCCCGCCTTCACGCCGCTCGGCGCGCCGGTCTGGATTGAGAAGGCCGGGGCCGAGCCGCTGCATCGGCTGATGATAGCGCAGGATACTGGTTCGGCGATCAAGGGCGCGCAGCGGGCCGACATCTTTTTCGGCACCGGCGATGCGGCGGGCCGCCGGGCCGGCGAGATCAAGGATCCGGGCCGTCTCGTTGTCTTGCTGCCGATCCAGCGCGCCTATGCGCTGCTGCCGGAATCGGTGCTATGAGAAAGCGGCGGCTGCGACCGGAGGAGCTCGAGCTCTGGCAACAGGTGGCGCGCTCCGCCGAGCGCCTGCCCGGGCAGAAACCGGCACCGGAGCCCGAGGAGGCCGCGAGCCGCCGTCCGCCACGCAAATCGCCGCCGCCAAGAGATCCCCTGCCCGCCTTCGATCTCGGCAGCCGCGTCCAGCCGGCACCCGAGCATCACGATTTCCTCGGAACCACCTCGGATCGTCTGTCCCGCGATCCGGTGCGGATGGATGCCAAGTCGTTCACGCGGATGAAGCGTGGCAAGCTGGTGCCGGAATCGCGCATCGACCTGCACGGCATGACCATTGATCAGGCCCATCCCGAGCTGATCCGCTTCATCCTGACCTCGCAGACCCGTGGCCTGCGGCTGGTGCTGGTGATCACCGGCAAGGGCATGCGCGAGGATCCGCACGATCCGATGCCTCGCCGGCGCGGCGTCCTGAAGACGCAGGTGCCGCAATGGCTGCGCCTGCCGCCGGTGGCGCAGGCGGTTCTGCAGGTCTCCGAGGCGCATGGCAAGCATGGCGGCTCGGGCGCCTATTACGTCTATCTCCGCAAGCGCCGTTGAGGCTCAGGGATCCGCGAGGATCTGCTCGGCATGCTGGTCGAGATAGATCCGCAGCCACGGGGTGAAGCGCTCGGCCTCCTCGCGCGTCTGCCGGTGCAGTTCGTCGATCGCGACCCAGACAGCGTCCATGACCTCGTCCGGGTTGGGCGCGATCTCCAGCCCCTCGGGGGCATGGCCCACGAAGATGTCGACCAGCTCGTGCTCGATCATGCCGCCGCCGACATCGGCACGGTATTCGACCTGACCGCGAGGGCTGAGCGCAACGCCCTCGATCCCCAGCTCCTCGCGCAGCCGGCGCGTGGCACAGCCGAGCGGCGTCTCGTCCCAGTGCGGATGGGTGCAGCAGGTGTTCGCCCAGAGCCCTGGCGTGTGATACTTGCCGAGCGCCCGGCGCTGGATCAGCACCGCGTCGCCGCGCAGCAGGAACACCGAGATGGCCTTGTGCCGCAGGCCCCTGAGATGCGCCTCGAGCTTGTCGACCGGCGTCAGCGTGCCGTCGACCCATGCGGGGATGTCGTTGGTCATGGCGCTTCTTTCCAATGCCGTGCCGATGGCGTCAAGCTGGCACTGCCATTTGGTCGCATGTGAGGGGTCCGGCTATTGTTGAGTTCTGCGCCCCTGCGCTAGGTTTTTGTCCGGAACTACGTCACGGGAGACAGAATCCATGAAACTCAAGATAGCCACGGCCCTCGCCGCAGTGACTCTTGCCGGCAGCGCGGTCGCTCAGGAGGCCGGCGACGCCGCCGCCGGCGAAGACCTGTTCGGCAAGCGCTGTCGCTCCTGCCACATGATCGTCGACGATGCCGGCGAGACCATCGTGAAAGGCGGCCGCACCGGGCCAAACCTCTATGGCATCATCGGCAGCGAGGCCGGCTCGGTGGAGGATTTCCGCTACAAGAAGTCCATCGAGGAAGCCGGCGAGAAGGGGCTGGTCTGGGATGAGGCCTCGTTCGAGGCCTACGTTCAGGATCCGACCGGCTTCCTTCGCGAATATCTCGACGACAGCGGCGCGCGCTCGGGCATGACCTTCAAGCTGCGCGAAGGCGCGGCCGACGTCTATGCCTACCTCGCCTCGCTTGGCGGTGACATGTAAGCTTCGTGTAACCTTTGGCCGGCGGAGTCAGGACCGCCGGTCATCGCCAAACAGAAAGGGCGCATCCGAGGATGCGCCCTTTTGCGTTCCGCTCGGGTCGGTTCGCGTCAGAAACTGATCCCCGCGACCTGCTGGGTCAGGCCGAAGGCCGTGCCGATCAGCGAGAACAGGGTCCGGGTCTGGCTCAGCGGCGACTCGGTGGCGAGCACGGTGTCGCCGGGATTGATCCGGAACTTGCGCGCCGCGAAGAGCCCGTCGGCCGAGGTCAGATCGAAGGCGAAGATCACCTGCTGCATGCTGGGCGCGCTACCATCGGAGCGCAGCTGGTGCACGTCGTATTCGCGGAGCACCAAGACACCCTGCGGGTCGGCGCGGGCATCTGCGAGACCACCGAACAGGGCAACGGACTCGATTGCGCTGAGATCATCCTTGGGAAAGTCGATCAGATCCTCGAGGCCGGAGGCGCCGATCGCGGTGAAGGTCTTCTTGTCCTCCTCGATGATCACCGTATCGCCGGGCATCAGCAGCGTATTGCGAACGCCGTTGTCGAGCAGGTCTTCGACCGAGGTCTCATATGTCGTGCCGCCACGCAGCAGCCGGACACGCGGATTGTTGAGGGTGGGGCTGACCCCGCCGCCATCGGCGATCAGGCCGAGGATCTTGTAGTTGCGCGAGGGCATCGGAAAGGCGCCCGGATTGGCAACGCCACCGACCAGCTCGACCGAGTTGCTGCGCCCTTGCTGCAGGCTGAGCTGAACCTGCGCCGACGGCGCGATCTGCATCAGCTTGTCCTGGATGCGGGCACGGGCGGATTGCGGCGAGAGCCCGCGCACGAAGACCTCATCCACATAAGGTACGAAAACCGCGCCGTTCGGGCCGACCTCAACACCTTTCAGTGCGGCGGATTTCTCGGCCGCGCCGGTCAGAAGCGAGTTTTCCTGGCTGTCCCAGATGACGATATCGAGCTTGTCGCCAGTCTGGATGACGCTGGAATTGGCGCCGTGCGAGGTGCCGGGCCAGGGATATTCGTTTTCCCAGCCGGTGCGGGGCCAGGTGGCGATCATCGGCATGTTGGCGCGGGTGACGCGGATCGCCTGGAAAGATGGGTTCTCGACATTGTATTCGCTGACGATCTCGGCCTGGACCGCCGCGCCGCGCGGCAGTTGCGAGCAGGCTGCCGCAAGCAGGAGGACGAGCGCAGCGACGAAAAAGTGTGGTCTTGGCAATACAGCGTCCCTCGGTGAACCTTCGGTCGTCTCACCGAACTTCTTAGCGTCAGCGCCCGGTGCTAGACAATCTTCTATCGTCGAAATTCCCATTCGGACAGGCCACCGTGACAGTTTCAGCGCTCTCGATTCCGAACAAGCGAGAACCGGCCGCCGGGGCAGGGGCCTCGGATAAGCGGGGGATCCGCGCATGAGCCCGGCCAAGCGCGCCTTCGATATCGGGCTCGCCGGCCTGCTGGCGGTGGTGCTGACGCCGGCGATCCTGATCATCGCGCTGCTGATCCTGCTGCGCGACGGGGCGCCGGTGTTTTACGTCTCCGAGCGGATGAAGACGCCCGATCAAGGCTTCGCGCTCTGGAAGTTCCGCACCATGACCACCGACCGGTCGGACAGCGGCGTGTCGGGCGGCGACAAGACGAGCCGCATCACCCGCACCGGCAAGGTGCTGCGGCGCTACCGTCTCGACGAGCTGCCGCAGCTCTGGAACATCCTGCGCGGCGATATCAGCTTCGTCGGTCCGCGGCCGCCGCTGCGCCGCTACACCGAGATGTTTCCGGAGATCTATGGCGAGGTGCTGAAGGCGCGGCCCGGGGTCACCGGTCTGGCAACGCTGGCCTACCACCGCACCGAGGAGCAGCTGCTGGCGCCGTGTCGCAGCAAGGAAGAGACCGAGGCGGTCTATTGCCGGAGATGCGTGCCGCGCAAGGCCCGGCTCGACCTGATCTACGCGCGTCGGCGCAGCCTGTGCTACGACGCGCGGCTGGTTCTGGCGACGGTGATCCGCCGCCTGCCGCTGCACTGAGCCCGGGGCTCAGCGGCGCAGCTGGTGCATCGCGACGTAGCCGAGATTCTCGCCGAGCCATTGCCGGGAGGCGAGGATCTCGCCATCGCCGCCGACGACATAGTAATCGACGAAGGGCGGGCCATCGGCGCTCTCACAGGCGGCAACGACCTCTGTCGCCTTGCCTTGCACCAGCCCCATGGCGACATCGACCGGCTTGTCGGGCTCGACGCCACAGCGATAGGTGAGCACCTCGGTCACGTCTTCCGGGGTCAGGAAGCGCTGGATATAGGTGGCCTGGCCGGAGCGGCGGGCACGCACCAGCGAGAGCAGCGCGGCTTCGTCGGTCGACATCAGGTCACCGCTGAGGCCGCGCGTGCCGGTGATCATGCCGTTTCGCATGGTGATCGCCTGGCGGTTAGCGTTGGCGTAGGTGTCGTAGGGGCCGTTCTGTTCGATGCCGATCAGCAGCGTCTGCGACTCCCGGTCGGCGACGCCGAGGAAGGTGACCGGCAGATCGCTCTTCGACAGCGTCTCGACGATCTCCTGCTGGCTGACCTGCGAGGGCTCGCCGCCGCGCTTGAGAAGCGAGTTGTAGAACGAGTCGATCGGGAAATCGAAATATGGATCGTTGCTGCAGCCGGCGAGTGTGGTGCTCAGTCCGAGGATCGCGGCAAGGCGGGGCAGGCGCGGGATCATCTCCAGAACCTCCCCCAGGTGTTGGCGACTTCCGGCTCGTGCCATGTTCGGACCTGTTCGTAGAGCCGGCTCGAAACGTTGAGCCGGGCGCCGCCGTCGCGCTGGACGGAGCGGATGGTGAAGGTGTCGGAGCCGCGCGAGGGCTTCGCGGTGCCGATGGAGAACGGGACCGTCAGCATGATGCCCTTGTCGAAGGAGCCTTCGCCGAAATCCTCTTCCGAGACATCGGTGAAGGTCGCGAAGGCGCCGAGACGCCAGCCATTGGCGAACTCGCGCTCCAGCGTGAAGGTGGCGCCGTAATCGCCGGCGAGATAGCGGCCGACATCGACCTGACCGTGGAACCCGTTGCCGAAGGCGTAGTAGCCCGAGACATGGCCGTTCACGTCCGGGATCTCGCGCTCGATGCCGGAGACGGGGTCGACGGTGACGTTTTCCTCGAGGCCGAGCATGCCGTCGAAGGAGCGCCGGCGGATGTAGTTCAGCTCGGCGCCGAGTGCGAAGCGGCTTCCGACCGGCTTCCACAGCACCTCGCCCGACAGGCCGGCATACATCCGCTCGAGATAGCCGACCGTCATCCGGCTGTAGAGATCCGGGCCGGGGCGGCCATAGACATCCAGCGTCAGGCGGCTGATCGCGGGATCGCCCTCGGTGGCGTATTCCTTGTAGTCGGTGCGGACCCGCGGCAGCTTCGATTCCGATTCCCGCGTGATGGTGTCGAGATTGCCGAACACCTTCTTCTTGATCGCGCCCGACAGGACGACGTTGGGGCGCAGCTCCCAGCTTGCCGAGAGGCTTGCGCCGAGGTCGATCCGCAGCGGCGCCTCCGGGTCGAAGGTGGCGTAATCGTAGTAGGGCAGAAGCTTCCAGGTGAAGCGCGGAAACTCCTCGAGATCGGGCAGGGCGCCGCGACCATAGGCATCCGTGATCGCGGTGCGGGCGAGCATCTCGACCGCGGCGTCGTTTTCCAGCGCCTCGAGATCACTGCGCTGCAGCGTCACCGCAGACATCGGAAGGCCGTTCTCGGTCGGAATGATGACGAATTCCTCGACCGAGGCGGGCATCAGGCGGGTCATCGCCCGCGCGGTGCGGCCGATGGCCTGCGCCGGCGCGCCGTAGGTCGGGTTGCGCAGCTGCACGGTGGCCCGGGTCGCGCTCAGATCGAAACCGACGAGATCGAGCTTGTCGCGGTCGAGGCTGGCGGTGAGCCGCTGCTTGACGCTGGCCTCGGTGCCTTCCAGCGATGCGGTCCAGCCGAGATCGCGGGCGGAGCCCGGTGCGCGCGCCTTGACCGGAAGACCGGCGGTCTCGGCGCCGCCCGGGACGCCGAGCGTCTTGGGATTGAACGGGTAGCTCAGCTGAACGCCGAAGGTGTTGCCATAGGCGTAGTAGAGCGACAGCTGGGTGTCGTTGTTGAAGCGATACTGCATCCCGAGATTGAACGGCGAGTCATGCTCGAAATCGCTCTTCCGAGTTTCCTGGTCGTACTGGTCCGAGGAGTATTCGAGCTCGAAGGTCAGGCGGTCGTTCGGAGCCCAGCTGATGCCGGCGAACGGCGCGATGTCGCCACGGAACCAGCGATCGTAGGTCGGGATGCCGCCGCGGCCGAGCACGGTTGCCGGGCGGGTGCCCATCGAGGCGATCGGATCATAGCTGCCGAGACGGCCCCAGCCGAGGCCGCCGGTGATCTTCACGCCCTTGGGGAGCGTCTTGGTGGCGACGAGATACTCGCCGCTATAGATGCCGGTGCCGATGAAATCCTGTAGGCCCACCGCGATGGCGGGGCGCAGGCGGGTCTCGCGCAGCAGTTGCATGCGGATATCGAAGCTGCGGTCGAAATAGACCCCGTCGACGCTCGACGGATCGTCGAAATTCTCGATGCCCGTGTAACGGAAGGTGCCGGTCAGCCACGGGGTCATCTGGAAGGCGAGCGAGCCGCGGTTGCTGCCGGCGATATGGCCATAGGTCAGCGCGACGGTGGCGTCGGGGGCCATCTCCGCGGTGGGCATGTCGATCAGCCCCGGGGAGCCATAGGTGTTGTAGCTCGGGAAGGGTTGCGACAGGGCGCTTCCGGCCAGCAGCATCCCCGCTGCCGTCATCGCCAGGACGCCGACCTGTCCCGCCTTCTTTGCTGCCCTCGCCGCCATGTGGCCAATCCCGTTTCTCGTGAACGCTTTGGCCCCTAGAGCTATTCGGAAACCGGGCAGCTGTCTATCTATGCGAAACCGGCAGGCTCGGTTTGTGGGATTCTCGGCACGTATCTGCGCGCCGGATCCATCGACAGTTTTAATCGTTAAGCGGGAGGTAACCGCTGTTCCGCTAGAGCCTGTGTCGGGGTGAAAGACAAGGTGGTGGAACATGGCGGTCGACAGCAGTGTCGCGCCGGTCATCATCAAGAAGAAGAAGGTTTCGGGCGGTGACGGGCATCACGGCGGCGCGTGGAAGGTCGCCTATGCCGATTTCGTCACCGCGATGATGGCCTTCTTCATGTTGATGTGGCTGCTGAACGCGACGACCGAGAAACAGCGCAAGGGGCTGGCGGATTATTTCAGCCCGACCATCGCGATCAGCCGCGTGTCGGGCGGTGGCGATGGCAATCTCGGCGGCGAGAGCATCTTCTCGGAAAACGAGTTGCCGCGCGTCGGCACCGGGGCGACCAGCCTGCGGCCGACGACGCAGGACGAAGCCCGCGGCGCGGCAAACCCGGACGACACCGAGGCGTCGCCGAAGGATCCGGCCTTCGAGGCGGTCGAGGATATGCTCATGGGCCACGGTGGCGAGAGCTTGCTCAGCGACAACCTGATGCGTCACATCGTGACGCGGGTGACCGATGAGGGGCTCGTGGTCGAGCTCTTCGCGACCAGGGACGCGCCGCTCTTCGACGCGGCCGGCGCCCCGACCGAGCTCTTGCACGCGCTCTCGGGCGTGATCGCGCGGGTGTCGGAGATAGTCACCAACCCGCTCGCCATCGAGGGACATGTCGGGGCCTATCCCATCGTGCTGGCGCGGGATCCCTCCTGGGAGGTCTCGACCCGCCATGCCGACCAGTTCCGCGAATTGCTTCTGGCCGACGGGCTCGCCAAGGAGCGCATCAACCGGGTGACTGCCCATGCCGATCGCGAGCCGTCGGAAAGCAACCCGATGGATCCGCGCAACGAGCGGCTCGAGATCATTTTCCTGCGGAGCTGAGGCGGCGCGGATCTGTGTCGGATTTTAGCTGTTAGGACCGGATTAAGCCGGCGCCTCTAAGTCTGGTTTCGAGTTCTTCGAAGGTGACAGCAGAAAGGCGCGTCCATGACCATTTCCTCGTCTCTCAATGCCGGTGTATCGGGGCTGTCGGGTAATGCCAGCCGCCTCAGCGCGATTTCCGACAATATCGCGAACTCCTCGACCTACGGCTATCGCCGGGTCGAGACGGATTTCACCGCGCTGGTGATGTCGAGCGGCAAGCAGAAGGCCTATACCGCGGGCGGCACGGCGATCGACAATCTCCGCCTGATCGACGAGGGCGGCGCCATCGTCTCGACGAGCAATGCCACCGATCTCGCGATCGACGGTATCGGCATGCTGCCGGTGACCTCGCAGGCCCAGTTCGCGGCGACCGGCGAGCCCGAGCTCCTGCTCACCGCAACGGGCTCCTACCGGATCGACGAGCATGGCTTCCTCGCCAGCAAGAAGGGCTATTACCTGATGGGCTGGCCGGCGGCGCTCGACGGATCGATCCCGCCCTATCCGCGCGATACGATCAACGGTCTCGAACCGATCCAGTTCAGCCTCAGCCTGACCGCCGACCCGACGACCTCGGTCGATGTCGCGCTCAACCTGCCGGCCACCGCGACCCAGGCCGGCGCGCCCGGTGATGCCGAGTATCTCGAGATCGAGTATTTCGACAATGTCGGCATCTCGCAGAGCATCTCGATCACCTTCACGCCCACGGTGCCGGCCACCGGCATCTCGAACGAGTGGCAAATGGTGATGACGGATTCCGCCCAGGGCGGCGCCGTGGTGGGGGATTATCTCATCACCTTCGACAACACGACCGGCTCGGGCGGCACCATCTCTACCGTGGCCGAAACCACCGGCACCGCCTATGATCCGGCCACCGGGGTCTTCGTGGTCACGGTGGCCGGCGGCGTGATCGAGTTCGATATCGGCGCCGCGGGCGAGACCGGTGGGCTGTCGCAGCTCGGCGACAGCTTCGCGCCGATCTCGATCTCGAAGGACGGCTCCTCGGTCGGCAACATGGTCTCGGTCGAGGTAGATGAAAACGGCTATGTGAGCGCCGTTTATGACAGCGGCCAGAGCCAGGTGCTCTACCAGATCCCGCTGGTCGACCTGCCCAATTACAACGGCATGAGCGCGGTCGATGGCTCGACTTTCCGGCCGACCACGCAGAGCGGCTCGTTCTTCCTGTGGGACGCGGGCGATGGCCCGACGGGGAGCGTCAAATCCTTCGCCAGGCAGGAATCCGCGACCGACATCGCGCAGGAGCTGACGGACATGATCCGCACCCAGCGGGCCTATTCCTCCAATGCCAAGGTGATCCAGACCGTCGACGAGATGCTGCAGGAAACCACCAATATGAAGCGCTGATCCCGATAGCGGGATCGGCCCCTGACAGGAGGGCGGAACATGTCACTGGGTTCAGCACTGTCCAACGCGCTGAGCGGGCTCACCGCCAACAGCCGCGCGGCGGGGTTGGTGGCGTCCAACATCGCCAACGCCACGACCGAGAGCTACGGGAGGCGCACGCTCGATCTGTCGTCACGCGCGCTTGGCAGCTCGGGCGGCGTCCTGGTCGACGGGGTGACCCGCAATGTCGATACCGCGGTGCTGGCCGACCGCCGCCTGTCGGACGCGCAATCCGGCTTCGCCGACGAGATGCAGAGCTTTGCCAGCCGCATCGAAACCCTGCTCGGCCCGACCGACACCGCCGGGTCCCTCGTCGGGCGCTACGCGGCGCTCGAAACCGCGCTGCTCTCCGCGGCCTCGGATCCGTCCTCGGATCAGCGCCTGATCCTCGTGGCACAGCGCGCGGAGGATTTTGTCACCCTGCTCAACGAGACCAGCGAGGAGATCCAGGCCGGACGCACCGATGCCGACAGGACGATCGCGGCGCAGGTCGATCGCCTCAACAGCGCGCTGACCCGGGTCTCCGAACTCAACATCGCCATCACCGACAGCCTGGTGCGCGACGGAGATCCCTCGTCTCTGATGGACCAGCGACAGCGCGTGATCGACGAGATCTCCGACATCGTGCCGCTGCGGAGCGTGTCGCGCGAGATGGGCGCGATCGCGCTCTACGCCGCCTCGGGAACGATCCTTCTCGACCCGGATTTTCACAGCGATCCGGCGCGGATCAGCTTCGCGCCCCAGGATCCGGTCACCGCCGCTATGAGGCTCGGGGGCGTGCTCTCCGGGCTCGAGATCAACGACAAGCCCATCAACAGCAGCAATGCCGGGCCGCTGGGGGGCGGCAGCCTCGGCGCCCAGTTCCAGATCCGGGATGTGGTCGGCCCGGAGATGCAGGCGGTGCTCGACGGCATCGCACGGGATCTGATCGAGCGGTTTGCCCCGGGCGGGCCCGATATCACGCTGGCGGCAACGGATCCCGGCCTCTTCACCGATGCCGGAACCGCGTTCGACCCGCTCGATGAGACCGGCATCGCCGGGCGCATCGCGCTCAATGCTCTGGTCGATCCCCTGGGAAGCGACACCTGGCGCCTGCGCGACGGGCTCGGCGCGGTCACTCAAGGTCCGGTGGGCGAGGCACGGCTGTTGCAGGGCTATTCCGGGGCCCTGGAGGATCTGGTCAGCCCGAGTTCCTCGGCGCTTGGCACCGGCGCGCAGAGCTTTGCCAAGCATGTCGCGGATTTCCACGCCGTCATCGCCGCCGCGCGTCTGCGGGCCGATGGTGAGCAGAGCTTCAGCAGCGCCCAGAACACCGCGCTCAAGGAGCTGGAGCTGTCGAAGGGCGTCGATACCGATGCCGAACTGCAGGAGCTGCTGCGGATCGAGCAGCACTACGCGGCCAATGCGCGGGTCATCTCCGTGGTCGACGATCTGTTGGAGAAATTGCTGGCTATCTGAGGAGGGGGTCATGGACACCGTTGGAGATCTCGCCAGGACCTTGGTCCTGCGAACCCACCAGACGCGGCTCAACCGCGATCTCGACCGGCTCGGCACCGAGATCGCCACCGGCTTCGTGCGCGATCCTGTCGCGCATCTCGGCGGCGACGTGTCGACGCTGGTCTCGATCGACCGGCGCCTCGCGCAGCTCGAGACATATCGCGTCAACACCACCGAAGCGGGGTTTCTCTCCGGCACCATGCAGACCACCCTCGACGAGATCCAGACCCGTTCCGAGCTTCTGTCGCAGGTGCTGCTCTCGGTTGAGCTGACCCCGAACGAGGAAATGCTGCGCACGTTCTCGACCGAGGCGGAGAACGCGCTGGGCAACATGCTCAATGGCCTGAACCGCTCGGTCGCCGGCCGCTTCCTGTTCTCCGGAACGGCGACGGACACCCCGGCGGTGGTCGACAGCGAAACGATGATCTCCGATTTGCAGACCGCCCTGGTCGGTGCCGTCGATGCGGCGGATGTCGAAGCGGCGCTCGACACCTGGTTCGACACGCTCGGCGGGGGCTTCGAGACGGATGGCTATCTCGGCTCGACGGTGTCGCTCGCGCCCCTCCAGCTCAGCGCGACCGAGAGCGCCGGTGTCGATATCCGCGCCGACGATCCGGTGTTTCGCGACGTGATGAAGGCAATGGCCAAGGCCGCGCTGGCGAGCGATTCCGCGCTGGGCCTCGCGGGCGATGTCAAGATCGAGCTGATCTCGAATGCCGCGCTCGATCTGCAGACGGCCGTGGCGAGCCTGGTCGAGCTGCGTGCCGGGCTCGGAACGCTGGAGCAACGCATCGAGGAGGTAACGGCGCGCAACTCCGCCGAGCGCACCGCCACGAGCATCGCACGTCTCGATCTGGTCGGCACCGATGAATTCGAAACGGCAACACGATACGAAAACACCCGCGTCCAGCTCGAAGCGCTCTACGCGATCACGGTGCGCTCTTCGCGCATGTCGCTGGTGGAGTTCCTGAGATGAGGCGGCGCGGTCTCTGCGCGCTTCTCTCGGCCATGCTTCTCTGCATTGCGCAGATCGCGCCGGCCCAGGCGGTCCGGATCAAGGACCTGGTGGAATTCGACGGTGTGCGGTCCAATGATCTCGTCGGCTACGGGCTGGTGGTCGGGCTCAACGGCACGGGCGATGGCCTTCGCAATGCGCCCTTCACCGAAGAGATCATGCAGAACATCCTCGAACGGCTCGGGGTGAACGTCACCGGAGAACAGTTTCGCCCGCGCAATGTTGCTGCGGTCTTCGTGACCGGGCGGCTGCCGCCCTTCGGACGGGCCGGGAGCCAGATCGATGTCACGGTTTCCGCTATTGGCGATGCCAGCAGCCTGCTTGGCGGGACCCTCATCATGACCCCGCTCAACGCGGCCGATGGCCAGATCTACGCCGTTGCGCAAGGCACGGTGATCGCCGGCGGGGTCGAGGCGGAGGGCGATGCCGCCCGCGTGGTCCAAGGGGTGCCGACCTCTGGGGTGATCCCGGCCGGTGCGCGGATCGAGCGCGAGGTGGAGTTTGCCTTCGGCGATCTTGCCACCCTGCGGCTGGCACTGCGCGAGCCGGATTTCACCACCGCGGCGCGCATCGAGGCGGCGATCAACCGTCGTGTCGGGCGGCGCGCTGCGGAAATGCTCGATGCCGGGACGGTCTCGGTCGACCTGCGCCAGACCGGGACAGGCTCTCCGGCGCAGGCGGTGGTCGCGATCGAAAACCTGCCGGTCGAGCCGGAGCGCCGGGCGCGGGTCGTCGTGGATCAGCGCTCCGGCACCATCGTGATGGGCGAGGATGTCCGGATTTCGCGTGTCGCCGTGTCGCAGGGGAACCTGACGCTGCGCATCGAGGAAACCCCGATCGCGGTGCAGCCCAACCCGTTTGCGGAGGGCGAAACCGTGGTCATCCCGCGCACCGGGGCCGATATCGTCGAAGAGCCGGGCATCGGGCTGGCCGAGGTTCCGGGTGGCACCTCGCTCTCGGAGGTGATCGCCGGACTGAACGCGCTCGGTGTCTCGCCGCGCGACATGATCGACATCCTCAAGAGCATCAAGGCTGCCGGGGCGCTGCACGCTGATTTCCTCGTGATGTAGCCCCGGGAATGGCCGGGGCTGAGGGTTTTGTTAACCGCCCCTGCGCTAGCAACGCGAAGACAGGCAGCAGAGGTGCGGGAAAGGTGAAGGAGTCGCCGCTATGATGGGAATCATCGGGATCGTCGTGATTTTCGGCATGGTCTTCGGCGGGTATCTCCTCGCTGGCGGCAAGATGTCGATCATCCTCAAATCGCTTCCGTTCGAGATGATGATGATCGGCGGGGCCGCGCTCGGGACCTTCCTGATCGGCAATGATGCGAGCGTGGTGAAGCACACGCTCAAGGATGTCGGCAAGGTCTTCAAGGGCGCGAAGTGGAAGCCGGGAGACTACAAGGAGCTGCTCTGCCTGCTGTTCGAGCTGATCCGGCTGGCGCGCCAGAGCCCGGTTGCCATCGAGGAACACGTTGAATCGCCCGGTGAATCGGCGATCTTCTCCAAGTATCCCAAGATCCAGGGGGACAAGATCGCCATCGAGCTGATCTGTGACACGATGCGCTCGATGTCTATGAACTACGACGATCCGCACCAGGTCGAGGAGGTGCTCGACAAGCGCATCGAGGCGCTCGAGCATCATCGCATGCATTCGAGCCACGCGCTGCAGGCGATGGCAGACGGTCTGCCGGCGCTCGGCATCGTCGCGGCGGTGCTCGGGGTCATCAAGACGATGGGGTCGATCGACCAGCCGCCCGAGGTGCTCGGCAAGCTGATCGGCGGCGCCCTGGTGGGGACGTTTCTTGGCGTGTTCCTGGCCTATGGGTTCGCCGGCCCCTTCGCGGTCAAGGTCAAGGCAGTGGTGGAAGAGGATCTGCATTTCTACCAGCTGATCCGCGAGGTCCTGGTGGCGAACCTCCACAACCACGCCACCAATATCTGCATCGAGGTCGGGCGCCAGAACACGCCGGCCCATTTCCGGCCGAGTTTTACCGATCTCGAGGAAGCGCTGAAATCCGTGAAGCAGGCAGCCGCATGATCCGCCTTGCTCTTCTCTGCTTCACGATTTGCCTCTGGGCCGGGGCGGGCCTCGCGCAGGAGATCCGGGTGCGCTCCGGCGAGCATGGATCGTTCACACGCCTGGCGTTGGACGTGCCGGTGGATACTGCGTGGAACGTGGTGCAGATGGCGCCGAACAGGGTCGAGCTGCGGCTCCGGGAGGGCGGGTTCCGGTTCGATGGCAGTACGGTCTTCAACCGGATCGACAGGGAGCGCATCACCGGGCTCGAGCCGCTTCCGGATGGCGCCGGGCTCGGGATCGAGCTGGCTTGCGCCTGTGTCGCAGAGGCTTTCCTGGCCGAGCCGGCGATGCTGGTGATCGACATTCGGCCAGGGGAGTTTGTGGCATCCGAGGCCGCTGTGGAGCCGGCGCCGCGCGTTGACGATGCGCCCCTGTCGGAGATCCGGGTCGGCGCCTTGCCGGGCATCGGCCCATCGCCAGAGCGCAACCCGCTCTTGCCAGGCTTCGTGCCGAAAGCGCGCCGGGCCGAGCCCGAGAGCGCGCCGCGCGAGCCGGGGGCCGGCATGGATCCAACCCTGCTCGAGCATACGCTCGCAGAGCAGCTCGCGATCGCCGCCACCGATGGGCTTCTCTCTCCCGGGCTCACCCCCGCACCGTCCGCTCCGCCAAGCGCGATGTCTTCCACGCCGGCGGAAGACGAAGAGCCCGGCGAAGGCGTTCCGGATCTCTCCGGGCATCGCGGGGCGATCGAGGCGGCGATCCTCGGGCGCTCGCCCTCCGACATGCAGGCGCGGGTCCGCGTCGGGGGGACAGGTTGCGTCCCGGATGCGGCGCTCGACCTTACTTCCTGGGGATCGGACGAGACCTTTGACAGCGAGATTCCTGTTCTGCGCCGAAGGCTCTACGGCGAATTCGACGCGTTGGACCCGGAGATCCTGCTCGAGCTCGTCCGGGCACATATCTATATCGGCTTCGGGGCCGAGGCGCGCGCCCTGCTCGAGCTTGATCAGGAGAGACGTGATCCGGTGCTCTTCGCGCTGGCCGGCATCGTCGATGGCGGCGCCGATCGCGCCGGGGTCTTCGCCGGCCAGACCGATTGTAAAGGTGCGGCGTCGCTCTGGGCGCTGGCCGGCGCGCCGTCCCTGCCGGAGGGCGCAATGATCGACGACAAGGCGGTGCGCCGCGCCTTCGAGGCCTTGCCGGAGACGCTGCGTGAGTTGCTCGGGCCGACACTGGCCACGCGGTTGGCAGAGGCGGGACACCGGGACGCGGCGCGCAATTTGCTTTCGCGGCTGGCGCGGTCTGGAGGTGCCCCGGACGAGGAGATGCGCTATAGCGAGGCGCAGATCGACAGGCTGGACGGGGCCGTCGACGAGGCGATGAATGCGCTGATGGATCTCTCGCACGGGGCCGGGCGCCACGCGCCGGATGCGGTCGTGGCCACGGTTGCGCTGGCAGCAGAGCAGGGCGCGGGGATCAACAAGCGGCTGACAGATCTGACCGGCGCCTATTCGACCGAGCTGCGCGCCACGGAACAGGGCCCCGATCTCTGGCTCGCCCATTTGCGCGCGTTGACGGCGAGCCGGCTCTTCGATCAGGCCGTCGCGACCCTGCGCGACGGCGCCGACTTTCCCGAGCATCAGCGGCGGCTGGCCGCGTCGGAGCTGATGTCGGCCCTCGCGGCGCAGGGATCCGACACCGGCTTCCTGCGACAGGCGGTCACGCGGAAACGGGATTATGACCGACTGGTTTCCGAAGACACGGCGCTTGCGGTGGCGCGCCGCCTTCTGGCGCTGGGTCTCCCCGACGAGGCGCTGAGCTGGGCGACCCTGCCGGTCATCGCCCGCGATCTTCGCGCGCGCCGGCTCCTCGAGTCGGAGATCCATCTCGTCCGCGCGGATCCGCAACAGGCCGAGATCGCCCTGATCGGGCTGCAGGGGGATGATGCGCTGGAGCTGCGCGCACGCGCGCGGGCAATGATGGGAGATTACACCTACGCGCAGACGGCCTTCGGGTCGCTTGGCGAGACCGGGGAAGCGCGGAGGGCCGCCTGGCTCGCGGGCGACTGGGACGCGGTCGAGGGCGAGGAGGATGCGCTTGCTGCGGCGGCGGCGCTCGTCGACTCCGGCCTGCCTGCCGAGAGCGGCGCGGTGCCGAGCCTCGCGCTGGCTGAAGCGCTGGCGACCTCCGGCGCCGAGACCCGCGACACGCTTCGCGCGCTGCTCGACCAGACCCGGATGGCGGAAGAGTGAGCATGGGCCGGCCCCTCGCCTCCCGCTGGCAGACCGCAGACCGGCGCGCCGGGGCCGCGCTCGCAAGGGCTCCCCACGACCGGGGTCGCCGCCGGCGAAACGGCGGCAGAGGCTCCGCTCCCGAGGCAGGGGCAAGCGCCTGATGCTGGGGGGGCTGGTCTTCAAACCGACGGTGCTGCTGGCGGTGGCGCTGATGGCCGTCATCGTGATGATGATCCTGCCCGTGCCGGCCTGGATCCTCGATGTCGGGCTTGCCGCCTCCTTCGGGCTGGCCATCCTGATCTTCAGGGTCACCCTGTTCATCGAGCGCCCGCTCGATTTCTCCGCCTTCCCGACCATCCTGCTCGCCTCGCTGATGCTGCGCCTGTCGCTCAATGTCAGCTCAACCAAGCTGATCATCGGCGAGGGCCACACCGGAACCTCGGCCGCTGGCGACGTGATCGAGGGCTTCGCCAATTTCGTCATGGGGGGCAGTGTTTTCCTGGGGCTGGTGGTGTTCGGCGTTCTGATGATCGTGAATTTCGCGGTCATCACCAAAGGCGCGGCGCGCATGGCCGAGGTCGGGGCGCGCTTCGCGCTCGACGGTATGCCGGGCAAGCAGCTCGCGATCGACAGCGACGTGTCCGCCGGGGCCATCGACCATGCCGAGGCCAAGGCGCGGCGCGAGCAGGAACAGCAGGAAACAACTTTCTTCGGCTCGCTCGACGGGGCCTCGAAATTCGTCAAGGGGGACGCGGTCGCCGGCCTGCTGATCACGCTGCTCAACCTCGTGATGGGCATGGTGATGGGGATCTTCGGCCATGGCATGCCGCTGGGCCGTGCCTTCGAGACCTATGCCATTCTGACGGTGGGAGACGGGCTGGTGTCGCAGATCCCGGCGGTGATCATTTCCATCGCCTCGGGCCTGCTGCTGGCTCGAGGCGGCGCCATCGGCGCGACCGACGTCGCGGTGGCGGCGCAGCTGGCGCGGCACCCGGCGGCGCTGGGCACGGTCGCTGTTCTGATGGCGCTGTTCGCGCTGGTGCCGGGTCTGCCCTTCCTGCCCTTCATCCTTGGCTCCGGCGTCCTGGGGGCGCTGGCCGTCCACATGGCACGGCGCCAGTCCGAGCCCGTGCCGAGCGCCGAGGCCGAGCCCGCCGAACCGCCGCGCGAGCGACCGATCGGGGATATCCTCGATGTCGACGAGATCCATGTCGAATTCGCGCCGGACCTGGTCAACATGGTGCTCGACCCCGGCACCGGGCTCGACGTGCGGATCGACAATATGAGGCGCCATATCGCGTCGGGCTTCGGGATCATCCTGCCGGAGATCCGCCTCACCGACGCCGCCGCGCTCGAGACCGGGATCTATGTCATCCGGATCCACGGGGTCGAGGTCGCGCGCGGCGAACTCAACCCGGATCTGGTGCTGGCGCTGATGCCCGATGACCACGCCAGCCTGCCCGCCGGACGCGATGTGACCGAGCCGGTCTACGGCGCCCCGGCGCGGTGGATCAAGCCCGAGCAACGTGATCGCGCGGCGCTCACCGGGGCCACCATCGTCACCCCGACGGAGGTGCTCGCCACGCATCTGCTCGAGGTCATCAAGCGGAATTTCGGCCGCCTGCTCACCCTCAAGGCGCTGCGCCGCCTGCTTGACGAGATGGTCAGCCTCAGCAACCCGGTGCGCGCCGAGGCCAATCGCCGGCTGCTCGACGAGCTGATCCCCGACAAGGTTCAGATCGACACGCTGCACCAGGTTCTGCGGCTGCTGCTCGAGGAACAGGTCAGCATTCGCAACCTGCCGCTGATCCTCGAGGCGATCTCGGAAATGCGCGGCCAGCAGGCGCGGGCGGAAGCGATCTGCGAACATGTCCGCCAGCGCCTCGGCTTCCAGCTCGTGGCGGGCATGCGCCGCAAGGACGGGACGATCCCGCTGATCCAGCTGGCCCCGGAATGGGAGGATACCTTCTCGACCTACCAGATCGAGGGCGCTGGCGGCGGGCTCGACATTGCCCTGCCGCCCGAGCTTTTCGAGAGCCTGACCAGCGGCGTCGCCGAAGAGGTCGGCGACGCCGGCAATCGCGGGATCTTCCCGGCCCTGGTGACAAGCGCTCGCCGGCGCCGCTTCCTGCGCACCATCCTGTCGGCCAAGGGCATCGCCAACCCGGTGCTGTCCTTCGAGGAGATCGGCATCGAGGCGCGGCCCTCCCTGGTCGGCGTGGTGCCGGCGTGAGCGCGGCTGCGGCGCTGATGCCGCTGCTGACGGAGTGGTGGTGGCTCGGGCTGATCGTCTTTCTGCGCATCGCCGCGATGATGGCGGTGCTGCCTGGGCTCGGAGAGCAGACCGTGCCGATGCGTCTGCGGCTGGCGCTTGGCCTGATGCTGACCCTGACCGTGATGCCGGCGATCGACACCGGGGCGGCGCTGCCCGCACTCGATCTCGCGGTGGTCGTGCGCGCGCTCCTGACCGAGAGCGTGATCGGGCTGATTCTCGGCCTCTGGCTTCGGCTCTTCATCCATGCGCTGCAGACCGCGGGCAGCATCGCCGCGCAGGCGACCTCGCTCGCGCAGCTGCTCGGCAACAGCGGCGCCGATCCGATGCCGGCCATCGGCCACGTGCTGAGCGTCGCCGCGCTGGCGCTGCTCATGGTCACCGGGTTTCACGTCAAGGTCGCGGCCTTTCTCATCCTGTCCTTCGATCTCTTCCCGCCGCTGATCTGGCCGGATCCGGGCCTGGTGGCGCAGGCCGGGCGCGCGCAGGTGGCCATGGCCTTCACCCTCGCCTTCACGCTTGCCGCGCCCTTCGTGATCCTCTCGGCGCTCTACAACCTCACGCTCGGCTTCATCAACAAGGCGATGCCCCAGCTCATGGTGGCCTTTGTCGGGGCGCCGGTGATCACCTTCGGCTCCATCGCGCTGCTTCTGGTTACCGCGCCCTTGATCCTCTCGGTCTGGCTTGGTGCGGTCGATCGCTTCCTCGCCGGCCAGATTCCGTAGGCGCAGATGGCAGACGACAGCTCCGCCGAGAAATCCCACGAGGCCTCGCCGCGCAAGCTTGAAGAGGCGCGGCGCAAGGGCGAGATTCCCCGCTCCCCCGACCTGCTGACTGCCGCGGCCTATATCGGCCTGCTGGCGACCGGGCTCACGTTGGGCGGGGCCTCGATCCTGCGGCTCGCCGATGTCATGCTGCCCTTCATCGAACGGCCCGAGCGCATCGCGCCGCTGTTCTTCGGCGGCATGGCAACCGCGCCCTCGGGGAGTATCATCGGCGCGGTTCTGAAACCGATCCTGCCGTGCCTGGCAGTGCCGGCGCTGACCGTTCTCTGCACCCTCTTTGCGACGCGCGGGCTCGTCTTCGCGCCCACAAAGCTGGCCTTCAAGGCAAGCCGCCTGTCGCCGATCGAGAATGCGCGCAACAAGTATGGCAGGCGC
The DNA here is from genome assembly GCF_019801965.1 of Salipiger bermudensis. Taxonomy (GTDB): domain Bacteria; phylum Pseudomonadota; class Alphaproteobacteria; order Rhodobacterales; family Rhodobacteraceae; genus Salipiger; species Salipiger bermudensis_A. The sequence continues at coordinate 279,918 of NZ_JAHVIA010000003.1, read as the reverse complement.
GGCCTGTTCGAGTTCGGAAAGAGTTTCGCAAAGCTCGTGCTCTACTCGGTGGTTCTCGGCGTGTTCCTGTCGAGCCGCTTCGATCTGATCTTGGGCGTGCTGCGCGGCGAGGCCACCGGGGCGGCCTCGCTGATGGCGGATCTGATGATCCAGCTGCTGGGCATCGCCGCGGTGGTGGCCCTGTGCCTCGGGGCGATCGATTACCTGTGGCAGCGGGCCGAGCATCTCCGCCGCAACCGGATGTCGCAGAAGGAGCTGCGGGACGAGTTCAAGGAGGCCGAGGGCGATCCGATGTTCAAGCAGCACCGCCGCGCCCGCGCCCAGGAAATCGCGATGACGCAGATGATGGCGGATGTGCCCGGCGCCGATGTGGTGATCGTCAATCCGACGCATTATGCCGTCGCCCTGAGCTGGAGCCGCAAGCCCGGCGAGGCGCCGGTTTGCGTGGCCAAGGGGGTCGATGAGATCGCCCGGCGGATCCGTGAGGTCGCGGAGGAGGCGGGGGTCCCGGTGCATTCCGATCCGGCGACCGCGCGGGCCCTGCACGCCACGACCCGCATCGGCGCGCAGATCGCGCCCGAGCATTACCGCCCGGTGGCCGCGGCCATTCGCTTTGCCGAGGACATGCGCGAGGCGATGCGCCGCCGCCGGGGCCAGCGGTGAGCGCGCCCCTCGACGAGCTTCGGCAGGTGACCGCGCTGCTGCGCGATCGGGCCTTCGAACGGCACCGCCGGGAATGCGACACCGAACAGAGCCTCGTGTCGGAGCTGGCACGGATCGATGCGTTGCGCGAGGCAGCTTTCGCTGCTGAGTCGAGCTTGGCGACACGGCGGCTGATCGGTGCCGATACGGTCTGGCAGGGGTGGTTGGCGCAGCGTCGGGGGGAGCTTAACCAGGCGTTGGCGCAATCCCGCGCGCGTCAGGCTCACAGCCTTTCCCGGGCACGGCTTGCGCTCGCCCGCGATGATGCGGCGCTGCAGCTGGCGCGGCGAGACGCTGCCACCGCGCGCCGCAAGACGTTGCACGATGAAGACCATCGGCTCGAGGCGCTGTGGCGGCTTTCGCTGGCGGGCCGGCGCTTCTGGTGAACGATCAGGAATCCTGCCGGGCGATCTCGGTGATCAGGACATCGAACACAGCCGATCCCATCACGTTGCGGGCGGCCTCCCAGAGTGCGCGGCGCAAGCGATCCATGCGATGCTGCTCGGTGAAATTGCCCTCGAACCCGCCGATATTGGCGTGATCGAATAGCACACGAAGGAAGACATCGCGCAGCTTCGGCTCCTGGGCAAAGACCATCTCGCTACTGCCGGCGGTGACCTCGAGGCTGAGCGAGAGCACGACCAGCGAGGCCACGCGGCCATCGCCGACGACAGGAACAACGAACTGATTGCTGAGCTTGACATATTCGTGAGCGTTTTCGGTGTCTTCACCGTCTGCATCGTCATGCGCATCGGTCTCGTGTCCGGGCTCTGCGGTGCCATGACCGTCATCATGCGCGGCGTCGGCCTCGTGGGCCGGCTCTTCGGTCGGCGGTGCCGGAGCGAGGAAGAGCCCTGCGCCGATGCCGGCGCCGGTGCCGATCAAGGCCAGGAGGATGGGAAGCAGTTTCTTCATTGCGGCCCTCAGAACGGCAGGATCATATCGAGCACCTGCTGACCGTAGCGCGGCTGTTGCATGTCGCTGATATGGCCGCGCCCGCCATAGGAGATCTTGGCGGAGGCGATCTTGTCATAGGTGATCTCGTTCTGGCGGCTGATGTCCTCCGGGCGGACGAAGCCCGAGACCAGCAATTCGCGCAGTTCGAAATTCACCCGCACTTCCTGTGCGCCCTCGATGGACAGAACGCCGTTCGGCATGACATCGGTGATGGTGGCTGCGACACGGAGGGCCAGCTCTTCGCTGCGCTGGACCTGTCCGTCCCCCCCGGAGGAGGACTGGCCGTTGAGATCGACCGCGTCGGCGAGATTTGCGCCTTCGGGAAGATCTTCGTCGATACGCTGCGGCAGACCCAGTAATTGCGGAATAGAGAGGCTTTCCGAGCCGGAGCGCGAGCGCGAGGTGCTGTTCGAGATGCTGGCCTGATCGTCGATCTCGATCACCACTGTCAGGATGTCGCCGCGTTTGACGGCGCGCCGGTCTCCGAGCAGTGAGCTTCTTTCCCGGCTCCAGAGCGAGGCTTGATCGGTCGGGCGTTTCGGCAGTGCGACGGTCGGCACGCCGGAATAGGCCATCGCCACTCTTTCGGGGCTCTGGTTCTGCGGGGTGAAGCTCGGGGCCTGGCCAAGGTGATACAGGCGCCCGCAGCCCGGCAGGCAAAGACAAAGAAGGACGAGTCCGCGCAGGATCATAACTCAGTCTCCCGCGATGCGCACGGCGCCATCATCGGTCACGGTTCCGAAGAGGGTGGTTCGGGAGGAGAGGTTCATCACCCGCACGCGCTCTCCGGCGCCGGCACGGTCGAGCGCGCGCCCCTCGGTGACGATGGAGAGCCCGTTGCGGGCGAAGCTGAGCTCGACGATCTGGTTGCGCTCCACCAGGGCGGGTGTGCCGACGGCGCCGCGCATCACCGGCCGGCCGGGATAGAGCGCCACCCTCGCTTCCTGCCCGACCACGTCCTCGAGCGCGCCATGGGCGCCGCGGATCTCTGCCGCGTCGAGACGGACGGCATCCGGGGGCACGATCTCCTGCGCGCGGATCGTCCGCGTCGCGATCACGGTTTCGGCGGTCGCGCTCGAGGCCGCGAGACAGAGGAGCAGCGCCAGCCTCATCAGCGCACCTGGACCGTCGCGCCAAGCATCTGGTCAGCGGCGGAGATGACCTTGGAATTGAGCTCGTAGCCGCGCTGGGCCTCGATCAGCTCGGTGATCTCGTAGACCGGATCGACGGAGCTGTCCTCGAGATAGCCATGCCGGAAGAATCCGAGCCCTTCCTGCCCGGCGGTTGTCTGGATCGGCGGGCCCGAGGCTTCGGTCTCGGTGAAGAGATTGCCTCCGATCGCCTCGAGCCCCTTCGGATTGGTGAATCCGACCAGCGTCAGCTGCCCGAGAAGCTGCGCTTCGACCGCGTCGTTGAAATAGGCGAAAATCTCGCCCTGCGGATTGATCGACAGGCTCGTCGCGTCGTCGGGTATGACGATCTCTGGCGCCACGGGCAGGCCATCGGAGGTCACGATCAGGCCCTCGCCGTCTCGTTTCAGCGCGCCGTCCCGGGTGTAGCCCGCGACGCCCGTCGGCAAGGTCACCTCGAAATATCCGCGCCCTTCGATGGCGAGATCGAGGTCACCCCCGGTCTGCGACAGCGCTCCCTGGGCGAGCTTCATGGTTACCGCCGCAGGGCGGGCCCCGAGGCCGAGCTGGACGCCGGTGGGCAGCATTGTGCCATCCGTGGCATTGACCGTCCCGGCCCGGGCGACCTGCTGGTAGTGCAGATCCGCAAACTCGGCCCGGCGCGCGTTGTATCCTGTGGTGCTCATGTTGGAGAGGTTGTTCGAGATCACCTCGACCCGCATCTGCTGGGCACTCATGCCGGTGGCGGCGATTTTCAGGGCACGCATATCGATCTCCTCATGTGCTCAACGCCTTGATCGCGGCGCGGACGCGCTCATCCTCGCGCTGCAGGAAGTTCTGGCCCATTTCGTAGGCACGCTGGACCTCGATCATCCGCGCGATCTGCAGCACCGGGTCGACATTCGAGCTCTCGACGAAGCCCTGGCGCAGGCGCGGCGCCTCGACAGGGTCGAAACCGGCGTCGGCGCGGAACAAGACGCCGCCTTCGCGCACCATGGCGCCGGGGTCGATCGGTTGGACGACCCCGATCTGCCCGATCGGAGCGCCATTGCTGCTCATCGTCCCGTCCTGCCCGATGGCGAGGTCGGTGGCGTCGGGCGGGACGAAGACCGGGGCACCGCCGGAATCGAGCACCGGGTAGCCATCCTGCGTGACGAGATCGCCCGCCGGGCTGCTGGCGAAGGCGCCGGCGCGGGTCAGCCGCTCTCCCGCCGGGGTCTGCACCAGGAAGAAGCCCTCTCCCTCGATGGCGAGGTCGAGCTGGCCGCCGGTGCGGGTCAGGGTGCCCTGCGCGAGAGAGGTGTTGCGCACATGGGCTGCCGACATGGCGACGCTGCCGTCACGGTCTGTCCCGCGGATATACTCGGAAAAGATCACCCCCTGCTGCCGGTAACCCGTCGTTGCCATATTGGCGATGTTGTTCGCCACCATCTGCATCTCGCGCATCAGGCCGCGCTGACGGGACAGGGTGGTATAATGCGTGATCCCCATCTCAGCCTCCCGTGATGACCGGGATGATCCGGCCCTGGAAGAAGCCGACCAGGGTTTCGGACATGAAACTCATGGACATCCAGAACACCACCACGATGGCCAGCAGCTTGGGCACGAAGGTCAGGGTCATTTCCTGCACCGATGTGAGCGCCTGGAACAGGCCGACGCCGACGCCGGCCAAGAGCGCCGCGGTCAGGATCGGGACCGAGGTGATGGTCGCGATCCAGAGCCCCTGGCGCAGCGTGTCGTAGAAGACGGTTTCGCTCAGCATGGCTCAGACCGGCATCCGGAGGATTTCCTGGTAGGCCTCGACGACCTTGTTGCGCAGCGCCACCACGGTTTCCACCGCGAGCTCGGACTGGGCCAGCGCTTCGACGAGCGCGTGCGGATCGGCATCTCCGGTCATCGCGGCGGCAGAGATTGTCTCTGCGGTCCGCAGCGTTGCAGAGAAATTCTGCGCCGCGGTCGACAGGCGCGCGGCGGCGCTGTCAGGTGCCGGTTGCGGCTCGGTGGCGGTGCGCTGTGCCGCGTATTTCTGAGCGGCGAAGAGCGATCGGACGTCCATTCTGGTCTCCTTTCACGCAGTGTCTGGTCTAGCCGCGGCGCAGCAGATCCATCAGGCTGCTGGACATCTGCCGGGTCTGTTCGAACATCTTGAGATTGGCCTCGTAGCTGCGCTGGGCCTCCCGTGCGTCGGCCAGCTCGATGATGAGGTCGACATTGGTGCCGTCATAGAACCCGGCGGCGTCGGCGAGCGGGTGCTGCGGATCCCAGATCCGCTCGAGCGCGCTGCGATCGAGCCTGGTGTCGCCGGCTTCGACCCGGCGCACGCCATTTTCACCATCGGCGAGGGTGAAGGGCAGGGTCTTGCGCCGGTATCCCGGCGTATCGACATTGGCGATATTCTCCGAGACCACGCGCAGCCGGCTGGCCTGCGCGCGCAGGCCGCTGGTGGAAACGGAGAGGGCATCCGAAAAGGCGCTCATCTGGTAGTCTCCATCTTTAGCGGGCGAGGCTGGCGCGCAGGATGTTGAGGCTCGAGCGGTAGACCGACAGCGCGCGCCCGTGCTTGCGCGACGCCTCGACCGCCGCAACCATCTCATCTTCTAGCGAGACCGCGTTGCCGTTGGGATCGACACTGTTCCGGCGGAAAGTCGGCTCGGGCAGGCCATCCTCGCGCAACCCGTTGAGATGCCTTTCGCGGGTGGCCCGCTGATCGGCGCTCGGCCTTCGGAATGTGTCTGCGAAATCTGGGATTTCGAGCGCGCGATACCCGGGAGTGTCCGCATTCGCGATGTTTTGCGCGGTCAGCGCCTGGCGCAGGCCTGAATGCCTGGCCAGCGCCATGGCGGTCTGAAACACGCCGAGATCTTTGAACATCGGGGCTTCTCCCTCGATTGGCTTCAATCAAGGCTTAACGGTGATTCCTTTAGAAATGGTTTGAGACCGCTGAAAGGGGCGCACGATGGAGCACATCGAATTTTCCGGCCTGCGGACGCAGATTGCGCAGATCCGCCCGGTGCGGGCCCTGGGTCGGGTGCGATCCGTCGATGGGACGGTGATCTGGATTCGGGGGCTTGCGCATCTGGCCTGCATCGGCGATCGGGTGCGGCTCTATCGTGGTGGCGGAGCGCTTGATGGCGAGGTGCTGCGAATCCGCGACGAACTCGTCGCCATGCTGCCCGACGAGGGGCCGGAAGGTGTATCGCAGGGGGATCGGGTCGCGGTGCTCGGGCCGCCTGTTCTGGCACCGTCGGATGACTGGATTGGCCGGGTGATCGATCCGTATGGTCATCCGCTGGACGGGCGGCCGCTCGCACCGGGGCCGCGCCGGCGACCGTTTCGAGCCAGCCCGCCACCGGCCGCGCAACGGCGGGGCCTCGGCCCGCGGCTGCGCACCGGCCTGGCGGCTTTCGATACGCTGCTGCCGCTTGTGCGAGGGCAGCGTATCGGCCTTTTCGCGGGCTCGGGCGTGGGCAAGTCGCGGCTTCTGGCCGCGCTCGGACAGGGGGTCGAGGCCGATGTCGCGGTGCTCGCCCTGATCGGGGAGAGGGGCCGTGAAGTACATGATTTTGTGCATGATATTCTGGGCCCCGAGGGTATGGCCCGCAGCGTCGTGGTGGCGGCGAGCTCGGATCGCTCGCCCCTCGAACGCCGGCGCTGTGCCCTCGCGGCGATGACGGTGGCAGAGCATTTTCGCGATGCCGGACGGCAGGTGCTCTTCCTCGCGGACTCGATCACGCGCTTCGCCGAAGCGCATCGCGAGGTCGCGGTCGCCGCAGGTGAAATGCCGGCGCTGCGGGGCTTCCCGCCCTCCACCGCCAACCAGATCATGCGGCTTGCGGAGCGGGCCGGCCCGGGTTTGCCCGGCGCGGGCGACATCACCGCCGTGTTCAGCGTCTTGGTCGCTGGGTCGGATATGGAGGAGCCGATCGCCGATATCCTGCGTGGCGTGCTCGACGGGCACGTTGTTCTGAGCCGCGAGATTGCCGAGCGCGGCCGGTTCCCGGCAATCGATGTGTTGCGATCGGTGTCTCGCAGCCTTCCAGAGGCAGCAAGTCCGGAGGAGAACGAGGTGCTGCTTCAGGCGCGCCAGCTTCTGGGCGCCTATGCCCGGTCGGAGACGATGCTCCGCGCCGGGCTCTATCGCGAAGGTGAGGATCCGGTGCTCGATCAGGCCATTCGCGCGTGGCCGGATCTCGATGCCTTTGTCTCTGACCCGGCGCCAAATGGGCCGGAGGCGGCGTTCAATCAGCTTCGCCTGATCCTGCGCCGCTCCGGTATACGCCCGCCACAGCCGCGCCCCCGGCTCTCGGCGGCGAGCTAGGCGGCTATCGATCGTCGCGGTTGTAGCGGATGGTACTGAGGAGGCTGAGGGCGATCTGCTGTGAGCCAAAGGCGCCCGCCTGCGAGATCTGGTCCTGAAGAAGGTAGCTCTGCACGATCCGGTTCAGTGTCTTTGGATCTTCCAAGTCTGCAAAACTCTCGATGCCAATACGCTGTCGGGCCCTGTCGGAGACGATTTCGACCTGCTTGTCGAGGTCGATCTGGCTGAATCCGTCTGGCAGTCCGAGCGCGGTCTCGAAGACCTCGCGCATCATCTTGCTGCCGAGAATATTGTACCACTTCGCCTTGTCACTGAGATCGCTGGCGGCCAGTTCCGGCAGCGAGCGCTGGAACTTGAGCGCCGTACCTATCGCCTCGTCGACCTCGCTCACGGCATCTTCGAAACGTTGCCAGCGGAACTGATCGGTGATGTTGGTGGCGAACCCCTCGGTCTGCAGGACCGTCCTGGTCTCTGTCTCGTAGAAGGCGAAGGCCTTGGAGAAGGCACGCAGATTGGGATCGCCCAGAAGGTTGGACAGCGCTCTTGGCTCGGCCGGATCCTCTTCGAGCGTGCGCCGAAGCACGGTGCTGCTGCGCGCCCGGTCGCCCAGATCGAACGCGGTGATCGCAACCTGGCGCAGCTCCGGATCGAGCAGGAGCGCATCCGCGGAAGAGATACGCGAGATGTTTTCGGTGAAATAGGCGCGAGAGATCTCTAGGTTCTCCTCGACCTGAGCCGCGAAGAGCGCAGCATAGTCCGGATCGGCAAGGTATTCCGGCTGGGCCAGGGTCTCGGTGAGGTTGGCGCGGACGCGCTCTTCGTAGCGGGCTAGGATCGTCTCTGCGAAACCCTCTTCCTGGGTTTTGTGCGCTATGACAGGTTCGAAATCGAAGGCCTCGACCAAGGCGACATAGCGGCTGTCGTTCAGCTTGTTGGCAAGGGCATCGTCCTCGGATGTGCCTTCCTCGATCAGCCGCTTGACGAGATATTTGCTGTCGACCTCATCTTCCATGCCGAACGCCGTCAGCGCCACGCTGAGCAGCCGCCGATTGTCGACAAGCTCTTGTGCAGAGCCGATCTCGCCGATGCGCTCCTGGAAATACGTGGCTTCGCGTGTCAGTTCGGAAGTCTTGTTGAAGGCGGCACGCTGGGTCTCGATCGTGTTCTGGAGGATCTGCCAGCCGACGAGCCCCGGCGCGCCGATCATTGGAGTGTAGCTCATTGCTGGCGCGCGGCGAGCAGCCGGTCCTCTCGCGGAATAAGGCTCCGCAGCGCCTTCAGGGACTGATAATACTGGCCGTCGAGCAAGCTGGTCGTGGCCTTGTTGAGGAGCTCGCGGCTGTCCGGGTCGGTCAGGATGCGGCTGAGCTCCTCGATGCCGCGGAGCAGCTGGCGCTGCGCCTCGTCAGGATCGATATCGCCGGTGAGGATCAGCTGTGTCATGTAGCAGAGGCGGCGCACCGGGGTTCGGGCCTCCTCCGGGTGAATGGCATCGCGCAGGCGCAGGATATTGGCCTTCGGAGTGACGATTGAGAGGCGGCTGCGGCGATCCCCGTTCTCGATCACGGCGCCGTTGATCAGAACCCGTTCCCGCGGTCCGAGTTTGAGGACGAGCCCGCTCATCGTGTCGGCCTCTGGCCACCAAGACCGCGCAGGATCGCGGCGTTGACCTCGAGCAGGGGGGCGAGCCGCGCTTTTCGGGCGAGCACCTTGCCGGTGTGGGTCTGAACGAATTCGGCAAGATAGAAAATCTGTGCCCGAAGCTCCTGTGGCAATGCGTTGTCCGGGCTGACTACGTCGACGGCAAGGGCCGTCCAGAGCCTGCGATTGTCGTAAAGCGCCCGCACGAGACAGGGATAGGCCGTTGGCCCGGCCTGTGCGGCAGATTTGATGCGATGCGTCACGCGCGCGAGCAGGTCATATTCGATGGCCCGGTCGGTCCGCGTGCTGGTTGTGGGCTGGGTGTAGGCGCGCTGCGCCATGAGAAGGGCGTTCACGGCGGAACCTTCCGACTGTGTTTCTGCTGAAGCGGTTCGCTAGCGGATGAAGGCCGGCTGGGCCGGCCCTCGAAGCCTTGTCTTACTGGAAGAGCGACAGCAGCGACTGCGGCGCCTGGTTGGCGATCGAGAGCGCCTGAACGCCGAGCTGCTGCTGCACCTGCAGCGCCTGCAACCGGGCCGAAGCCTCTTCCATGTCGGCATCGACCAGCGTGCCAATGCCGGATTTCAGAGAGTCGATCAGGCTCGAGATAAACTCGGTCTGGGTCTCGATGCGGCCCTGAACCGAACCGAAGGCGGCAGCGGAGTCGATGGCCGTCTGCAGAAGACCCTCGATGCCGGCGAGCGCCGCGTCGGTGCCGTCGTCGGTCGTGACGTCGAACTCGGCCAGCAGCTCGAGGCCTCCGCCGATGGTGCCGTCGGCCTCTGCCTCAAGGGTCGCGATGTCGGCGATGTCGGATTGCTCCACCACGCTGTTATCGTCAGAGATCGCTTCATCGTAGTTGTTGGTGAAGTCGATCTGACCCGCATTGGTCGCGTTGACCGAGAAGGTGATTTGCAGACCATCCGAAGCAGCCTGGAAGTTCAGGCGCTCGACCATGGCTGCGGTGACGTCGGCGAGGGTATCGCCGTCGCGGGCCACGTATTCGACATCTGCCGAGAAATCGTAGGCTTCCGCAGAGACATCGCCTGCGAAGTTGCTGCTGCCGGTCACCTTGAAGTTCGCGCCGGCGACCAGCTCGTCATCCGCGCCGACCCCGTCGAAGGTCACGTATGTAGCGGTGGCGCCGACTGCCACACCGGTCGTGTTGGTCGAAACATCCAGGTTCGTGGTGCCGGTCGAGGCTTCCCCGGTCCCCAGGTCCTGTTTCGCAACGGCGATGTCGGAGGCGGAAACGCCGGTCCCGGAGCGGTCGAGCGACGCGAGGACATTGATATTGCCGGAATCGGCGGTCGTGTCGGTGTTCGACAGCAGGTTCAGGCCGTTGAACTGGGCCGCACCCACGACCGCATCGATCTGGTCGCGCAGCGCGTTGATATCCGTCTGGATCTTGGCCCGGTCGACGTTTTCTTCCTGCGCAGCAACGATCTTGCCCTTGATGTCGGTCAGCAGGTCGGTGACCGTTTCCGACGCGGAGCGGGCCACGGCGACGGTCGACTCGCCGAGGTTGAGGCTGTCGGAGATGCCTTTGAAGCCCTTCACATCGGCTTCCATCACCTTCGAGATCGCCCAGACGGCGGCATTGTCCTTGGCGTCGGCAACGCGCTTGCCGGTCGAGATTTCACCTTGCGTGGTGGCGAGGCTGTTGTTGATGGTCTTGAGGGTCTGCAGCGCCACCATGGCGCCGTTGTTCGTCAGAATGCTAGACATGGATGTTCGTCCTTGGGTCATGCGACGCTTTGCGCCGTATTGATGAGGTGCCGGAAACCGGCGATCTGAACGTCTTTCTGACGAGTGCAGGAAGGGCCGCTTGCCCGCTGCGCCATCCGTCTCGGATGCAGGAGCGACCTTGGGCGACAAACCCTAACGAAGCGCTAAGCGCCTCTGGCGGGCTTGGATCGATTCAACACAAATGCCTCATGCCCGGCGCTCGACCTTCTGTGTGGCGGGCAGGTCGATGGTCGCCCGGCGGCCGCCCGAATCGTAGACATCCATGGAGCACCGCATCCTTCGCATGGCGCCGAAGCGCTCCGCCGCATTGCGAATCCCGGCAAGGGATTGATCGAAAAGCGCCTGGTTGCGAACCATGCGCTCATGCATCTGCCGAAGCGCCTCGCGATCCTCTGGCAAGGCCTCGCGGAGCTCGGAAATCAGCGCGGCCTTGGCCTCCATCAACGGTCCGATTTCGTCGAGCGCGCCGGCCAGCAGGCAGGCGCGCTCCTGCGCGAGAAGGCGGCCGAGCGCCTCCAGCGGGTCATCCACCGGATCAGTCATGCTGTCTCCTCGCGAGCGCCTGAAAGATCGACTCTGCCAGCCCGATTCCGCCGGAGCTGGCCAGGGCTTCGGCATGTTCCCGGGCCAGAAGCGAAGCGAACTGATCCTCGCCGACGCCGCCACCGAAGGCGCCCCGGCTCTCTCCAAGCCCCGCGGCGCGCAACATCTCGGCGAGGAAGCTGGCCTCGAGCGCGACGGCGGCGCGATAGAGATGGGCCGTGGCCCCGGGCGTGGGGGCCGAAGAAATATCCATGGGTCTCTCCAATTTGCAGCATTGCTCGTGAGATTGCGGCAAAGGCGGTAAAGAATCGGTAAGGAGAAACGGGGTAAACCGGCCGCAGTGGAAGAATTCCCGGAGCGACTATGCTGAACTCCCTGATCGGTCTGCTGACCTTGACCCAGTCTCATGTGCCATCCGTTGAAGGCGCGAGCGCCTCAGAGGGCGCGGCGAGCTTCGAAGAGGTTCTCGGCGCGCTTTACGGGAAGCATGATGGCGAGAGATCTGACCTCGAGAGGGGGAGCACTCTCGAGACTCCTCCTGAGACTGACCCGATGGCGACGGATGGGGAGAAGGTTGAGGCGGATGATGCCGGGAAGCTGAGGGAGCAAGCCGAGGCAGGCGTGTCGAAGGAAGAGCCGCTTCAGGACGCAGATCCGTTCTCGCCCGAATTCAGTCAGCCAGTCGAGAGCTCGGGCCAGTTAGAGACACGGACCGTGCCGGGAGACCTCGTTGGAGTGCCGCTTGGCCCTCTCCGTGATACGAGCGCGGCCGCGCGAAAACAGGTGGCCGCGGCAAGTGCCAGAGACGCTCTCGAGAAGGCCCCCACCACCGCTTCGGAGCCTGCGGGGGCATCGTCGGCGGCCAACGCGACGACCGGGATGGCGGAGGGTCGGGCGCCCTCTACCATTGCGCCAGATCGTAATGGCACGCTCGGCGCGACCTCTACGGGGCAGACCGATCCTGAGACGCGGGAAAGTCGCCGAGGATTGGAAAAGGGTGGGAGAGAGCTCCCCGATGCCCGAGGTCCTGTGAATGACACTCGTTCTGCGCCGGCTGCTAAGGGCACCGTCAGGTCGAATGGCGCGCTCAAGAGCGGCCGGCGGAATGCATCCGCTGCACAGAGAGGGCAGGCGCTCGGGCCCGGCTCGGTTGAACTGCAACGGGCGGCCTCGATGGCCGCCGGCTCGCGCGCGGGGGCCTCTCTGCGGCTCGCGGGTGAGCCAACGAGAGCGGAGCCCGAGGTAACGAGGGGCGTAGCAAAGAGCGCATCGGTGCCTTCTGAGAAAAATGGTGTGACCAGTCCGCAGAACTCCGGCCTGCTATTCGCCCGCAATGGGCAGGCCATCGAACAGCGAGTGACATCAACCTTGCCTACGGATCCTGCGGTCGCGGCGCCTGATAATGCGATGTCGGCTTCCGATCCGAGCAGAGAAGCGCGCCCTGCAGCAATTCCGAAAGTCACCGGAGCTGCGCCGCAACAGCGATCATTCAGAGTGGGCGCTCCAACCGATAGTGTCAGCTCTTATGCGCAGCGGGGCTTGCACCGGGAGCAGCGCTCGGGTGGGCAGGCCAAAACAGTTAAGCATCTGCAGATCCCGGATGCTGCAGGCTCGAAAGAGATCGGTCGCCATCGAGACAGGCTCGAGCAGGGCGAGGCGCCCGGGACGCGACAGGTCATGGGTGCCTTGATCGAAACCGGTTCGAAAGCACCGGGGTCCGGAGCGAAGCCCGCCAACATGCCCATGGCTCCGCAAGGCGACACTGGCACGCAGGGATCAGAAGTCGGTCGGGGCGCAGAGTGGGAGGGCCGACTGGAGAAATCTGCGCAGCGCCAGGCTGATGATACTGTAGGGGGTGCAAAATCGCCGCTGATTGAGGGCTCACGAGCAGACGGATACCCATCTTCTTTCACAACTGAGCGATCCGGCGCGAGCGCGGAAACTCCTCCCACAGCAGAAACCGGTCGCACTTCGTTCCTTGAGCTTGAAACTCTCTTAGGCGAATCGCGGATATCCTTAAGCCAGCAGAGAGCTGAGCGCTTGGGTGCCGCGCGCAACGGAGGGGCGAGGCCGCTCGACGCGATCACGAAGCCGAAAGCGCAGGACGATACGAGAGGCGCTCGGGGCGGCCAGAGCGTGTTGATTGCGTCCGCAGGCCAAGCGAGCAGCGTTGCAAAGGGCGGTCCGTCCCGGGCGAATTCAGGCTCTGTAAATGCCGAGATCGGTTCGTCGGCAGCGCCTTTGGGCGCTGAGCTCAAGCGAGGCCGGACAGGGCATCCGGACGTCGTTGCGCGCGTGTCTGCCTTGGGCTCGAAGCGGCCCGGTGCAGTAGCGAAAGAGGTGGTCGCAGCTTCGAGCCAAAGGGCTGGGGAGCTCCTCGCGAAGGGGGCCCGAGATGAAGTGCGGGATCGGCCAGCGGAGCCGTTTGAGACCAGACCGAGAAATCGCGTTGTCGCTGAGGATCGGGACGCGCCGCCTCGCGGCATGATCACGTCCGCCAAGGCTTCAGCCCCGATGGTCAGCGCGAGGGCGCCCAAAATCATTCCCGAAATCGGGCAAACCGGCCTGCCGGATGTGACCTCTCCGGTGATCGAGCCCTTGCCGGCGGATCCGCTGTCGAGCGCAACACCAGGCGAGCCGCGCTCCACCGCCCTCGCTTCGCATGCCGGTTCCTTTGCCCCAGTCACACGTGACACGGCGACTCTGCTGCGACAGGCGTCGGAGGCCTTGACCGCTGCGGCCGACGCGCAGGGCGAGGTGATCGAGCTCAAGCTGAAGCCGGAAGAGCTGGGCCAGCTCCGATTTCGGATCGGCCAAGGCGAGGCCGGACTTGTCCTCAGCCTGAGCGCCGATCGACCGGAGACACTCGATCTCCTGCGCCGCCACGTTGATCAACTCGCGCGTCACCTGTCGGATCTGGGCTACGGCTCGGCAAGCTTCAGCTTTTCTGACGGGCAGGGTCAGGCAGGCCCAGGTGCCGGGCAGGGATCGGCGCCGATGGTGATCGACGAGGTGATGCCCGCGGCACAAGAGGCGCCGGCACGGGCATCGGTCATGGCCGCGCCCGAAGGGCTGGATTTAAGACTTTGAGGAGATCGTTATGGAAAGTACTGCAGCAATCGAGGGCGTCCCGAGCGGAGCGGCGAGCGCAGCGGGTCAGGTCGCCGACAAAGGCTCTGATACGACACGGGCGGTTCTCAGCAGCGATTTCGAGACCTTCCTCAAGATGCTGACCACGCAAATGAAATACCAGGATCCGCTGAACCCGGTGGAATCGAGCGAGTATGCCACGCAACTCGCGACCTTTTCCTCCGTAGAGCAGCAGGTGCTGACCAACGATCTCCTGAAGGAGCTTGGCAATGCCCTCGGAGGTGGCGCACTGCAGCAGCTTGGCGCGTGGATCGGGCGAGATGTCTTGGCGGAGGCGCCGGTACAGTTCGATGGCGCGCCGCTCGTGATGCGCCCGGTGTTCGAGCCCGGAGCCAGCTCCGCGCGGCTCATCGTGCGCGATGCTGCGGGCGCGGTGGTGCAGAGGCTGCCGCTGGATCTCTCGAGATCGGTCGTGGCCTGGTCGGGGCTCGATGCGAGCGGGGCGCCTTTCCCGACCGGGATTTACCGCTTCACCGTAGAGAGCCTGTCGGGGTCTGCGACCCTGTCGAGCAAGCCTGCGCAGGTTTACAACCCGGTGATCGAGGTGCGGCGCGATGGACCGTCGGTGCTTCTGACATTGTCTGACGGCAGCGAGATCGACGCCGAGACGATCACATCCGTGCGGTGATGCTGCTCCCGCTTGGCCATTTCTGGCGCCTAATGCGCGAACGCCTCCAGTGCAAGTCGGAGCATCGGCGGGCCAGCCGACCGAAGATCGCGTCCACTCAGCGGCGTTTCAGCTTCGGGGCGGCATGGTCAAATTGGTCCGGTCGCTTCGCGTGTCTTGCGATTTGGCCGTGGCCGACGACCAAGATCCGAAGCAAGACAGGAGCGAATCCGGCAGGGCAGATCCGTTCTCGAAGAAAAGCCCCGCCGCCGGGGTATGCCAAGGGGCGACATGCCATGCTTCATGGACGCAAAGGTCGGAGCCCTGAAAGCGCGATCGCGAAGCGATCAGGCCAGAACGTGCCAGACAAGGACGATCGCCGCCCCGATCGCGGCGCCCGCGCTGCCCCAGCCCAGGCGGGTGCGCCAATGCTTGCGGCTGGTGCCGGTTTCACCTTCCGACTGCCGGATCAGCGCGGCTTCGACCAGCCCTGGCAGGCGCGGCCCGAAGCGCCCGAGCACCTGTGCCGTCTGGACGAGGTCCCGCAGTGCCGCGCGCGGGCCGATGGAGGTCTTGATGTAATCCTCGACCACGGGCTTGGCGGTGTTCCAGATATTCATCCGCGGGTTCAGCGAGCGCGCCACGCCCTCGACCACCACCATCGTGCGTTGCAACAGGATCAGCTCGGTGCGGGTCTGCATGCCAAACCGCTCGGTCACCTCGAAGAGGTAGGAGAGCAGCCGGGCCATCGAGATCCGGGTCGCGTCCATGCCGAAGATCGGCTCTCCGACGGCGCGAAGCGCGCGGGCGAACTCGTCGACATCACGGTCGGCCGGGACGTATCCGGCCTCGAAATGCACCTCGGCAACGCGCTTGTAATCGCGCCGGATGAAGCCATAGAGGATCTCGGCATAGACCCGACGGGTGTACTCGTCGATATGGCCCATGATGCCGAAATCATAGGCGATGATGTTGCCGTTGGGCGCGACCTTGAGGTTGCCTTGGTGCATGTCGGCGTGGAAGAAACCGTCGCGCAGGGCGTGGTTGAGGAACAGTTGCAGCACCCGTTCGCTGAGCAGCTCGCGGTCGTGACCGGCGGCATCGAGCGCGGCATTGTCGCCCAGGGGCGCGCCTTCGGCCCAGCTCATGGTCATGACCCGACGGCCCGACAGCCCCCAGACCACCGAAGGCAGCTCGAAGCCATCATCGTCGGCGGTGTTGGCGGCGTATTCCGAGGCAGCAGCGGATTCGAGCCGCAGGTCGAGCTCGCCCATCACCACGCTTTCGAAATGCGCGATAACATCGCGCGGCCGCAGCCGGCGCGAGGCCGGCGACAGTGTCTCGATCATGTCGGCGGCGAAGTAGAAGGCATCGATATCGGTGCGGAAGGCACGCTCGATGCCCGGGCGCAGCACCTTGACGGCGACGGTCTCGCCGGTATCGGCGCGGCGCGCCTTATGCACCTGCGCGATCGAGGCAGCCGCGACGGGGGCGCTGAACTCGCTGAAGATCTCGGAGACGGGCGCACCCAGTTCCGCCTCGATCTGGCGCTCGGCCTGCTCGATGCCGAAAGGAGGCAGCTTGTCCTGCAGCACCCGGAGCTGGTTGGCGAGGTCCTCACCGACCACGTCCGGCCGGGTCGAGAGGATCTGGCCAAACTTGATATAGGCGGGGCCAAGCGCCGTCAGCGCGCGGGGCGCGGGCGGCATCGAGGGATCGCCCTCGATCCCCGTCCACTTGAACGGCCAGACCAGCGTGCGGAAGGCGATGCGCACCATCTTCGGCGCATCGAACGCGTCGAGCACCACGCCCATCGCGCCGGTGCGCTCGAAGGTGGCGCCGGTGCGGATCAGACGCCAGATATTGTGCGGTCCGCGCATGGCTCAGATCTTCCAGCCGGAATGCAGGCAGGCGATGCCCATGCTCAGGTTGCGGTACTTGGCGTTCTCGAACCCGGCGGCGCGCACCATGCCGAGAAAGGTCTCCTGGTCGGGGAACTTGCGGATCGATTCCACCAGGTATTGATAGCTGTCGCGGTCGCCGGCGATCATCTGGCCCATGCGCGGGATGATGTTGAAGGAATAGAGATCGTAGGCCTTCTGCATCATGTCGTTGGGGATCTGGCTGAACTCGAGCACCATCAGCCTGCCGCCCGGTTTCAACACGCGGAACGCCTCGTTGAGCGCCTCCTGCGGGCGTGTGACGTTCCGGATGCCGAAGGAGATGGTGTAGACATCGAACGTGTTGTCGGGAAAGGGCAGCGCCATGGCGTCGCCCACCACCCAGTCGAGCTGCTCGGCCATCGCCGCGGCATCGGCGCGCTTGCGTCCCTCGACCAGCATCGGCTCGGTCAGGTCGAGCACGGTCGCATGGCCGTGGCCGGCGCGCTTGAGGAAGCGGAACGAGATGTCGCCGGTGCCGCCGGCCACGTCGAGCAGCCGCTGCCCCGGGCGCGGGGCCAGCCAGTCCATCATCGCGTCCTTCCAGACCCGGTGGATGCCGAGCGACATGGCATCGTTCATCACGTCGTATTTCGACGCCACCGAGTTGAAGACGCCCTGCACGCGACCGGCCTTCTCGGTCTCGGGGATGTCGGTGAAGCCGAAATGCGTGGTTTTCTGGGTGTCGTCGGTCATGGGTCTTGCCGTTTTGCTGCTGCATCTCCTTATAGGGCGCAGGCGGGGCGCTGCAATGCGGCCCTTCGACAAGACGCTGTGACCCGGAGAGATCATGCCCGAATTGCCCGAGGTGGAAACCGTGCGCCGCGGTCTTGCCCCCGTGATGGAGGGCAACCGCATCGCCCGCGCGCAGGTCAACCGGCCCGACCTGCGCTGGCCCTTCCCCGAGCGCATGGCCGAGCGGCTCACGGGGGCGCGGATCCTCCAGTTGCGGCGGCGGTCGAAATATATCCTCGGCGATCTCGACACCGGCGAGACGCTGCTGATCCATCTCGGCATGACCGGGCGGATGCTGGTTTCGGGCGACGCGCTGGGGCGCTTCGTGCACGATCACCCCGCTCCGAAGAAGCACGATCACGTGGTGCTCGACCTCGAGGATGGCGCAAGGGTGACCTTCAACGACCCGCGCCGCTTCGGCGCGATGGACCTGATGCAGACCGCCACCGCCGAGGCCCACCCGCTGCTCGCCGCGCTGGGGCCCGAGCCGCTTGGCAACGGGTTCAGCGAATCCCACCTGATGGCGGCGCTCAAGGGGCGCAACATGCCGATCAAGTCGGCGCTGCTCGACCAGAAGATCGTTGCGGGCCTGGGCAATATCTACGTCTGCGAGGCGCTTTATCGCTGCGGAATTCATCCCGGACGTCGCGTCAGACGGATTTCCGAGAAACGCATCGCCGCGCTGGTGCCGGTGATCCGCGGGGTGCTGGAAGAGGCCATCGCCGCAGGCGGATCGAGCCTGCGGGATTTTCGCCAAGCCGATGGCGAACTTGGATATTTCCAGCACAGCTTCGATGTCTACGGCCGTGAGGGCGAACCCTGCCGAACCCCCGATTGCGGTGAGACGGTGCACCGGATCGTTCAATCTGGGCGGTCGTCGTTCTACTGTCCGCGGTGCCAAAGATAGCTTGATTGCGAGGGCCAAGCTGGTAAGGCTGCCGTCTGACGCTAACGGACGGGAGCCCGAAGTCATGGCCTATGAGACGATCATCGTCGAAATAGATGACCACGTCGCAACGATCACACTCAATCGCCCGGATGCCCTCAACGCCCTCAACAGCCACCTGCTGCAGGAGCTGGCGCAGGCGCTCGGCGAGCTGGACGCCAATGACAAGGTGCGCTGCATCATCCTGACCGGCTCGGCAAAGGCCTTTGCCGCCGGGGCGGACATCAAGGAGATGTCCGAGAAGAGCTTTGTCGACATGTTCCTCGGAGATTTCTTCGAGCCGGCGACCGAGGCGGTGAGCAAGGTGCGCAAGCCGGTGATCGCCGCGGTGGCCGGCTACGCGCTGGGCGGCGGCTGCGAGCTGGCGATGATGTGCGATTTCATCATTGCTGCCGACAACGCCAAGTTCGGCCAGCCCGAGATCAATCTCGGGGTCATCGCCGGCATCGGCGGTACGCAGCGCCTGACGCGCTATGTCGGCAAGTCCAAGTCGATGGACATGCACTTGACCGGGCGCTTCATGGATGCCGAGGAGGCCGAGCGCGCCGGGCTGGTGAGCCGCATCGTGCCGGCCAAGCAGCTGATGGAAGAGACCAAGCAGGCGGCCGAGAAGATCGCCGAAAAGTCGATGCTGGCCAGCATCGCCGCCAAGCAGGCGGTGAACCGGTCCTACGAGACCACGCTGACCGAGGGCCTGCTGTTCGAGCGCCGGCTGTTCCACTCGCTGTTCGCGACCGAGGATCAGAAAGAGGGCATGGCGGCATTCCAGGAAAAGCGCACCGCGCAGTTCCGCGACCGCTGAGCCCCGCTTCGCCAGTTTGAGAACGGCCCGCCCAGAGAGGCGGGCCGTTCGCATTTTGGGCTCAGCCTTGCAGAGCACCGCGTCGGCTGCGGATTGCCGCCTGGATGGCGCGCCAATCCTCCGCCTGGGCGGTGTTGCCGCTCTCCTCGCAGGCGCGCGCCTTTTGGGCCGCCTCGGCCTCGGCTCGGTCGCCATGCGCGCGGTAGAGCGATTGGGCATACTCGGAAATCTGCATCGCATTCATCTCTGATTCCTCCTTTCAGAATGAACGGGCCCCATCGGGTCCGGCTCTGAATATAGGGTCTAGAGCGTGATTCTGCGACCGGCAGGCGTGTTTCCGCGCCGACCGGGGTTTGCAAGGGCGCATTTTTGCTGTATGCGCCGCCGCTACATGCGCGTGATGCCCGCTCAGGCAAGAATCGGTCCGGTGACAATCGTCCGGGTCAGAGTGCCATTGCGCGACCCGGATACCGTTGGCCCCCACAGCAGGGGCAGAAGACAGAGGACTGATCATCATGGCTAACTCCCCCCAGGCGAAGAAGCGCGCCCGTCAGAACGAAAAGCGTTTTGCGATCAACAAGGCGCGCCGTTCGCGCATCCGCACCTACCTGCGCAAGGTCGAAGAGGCGATTGCCTCGGGCGACCAGGACGCCGCGAAGGCCGCTCTGCAGGCCGCTCAGCCCGAGCTGATGCGCGGTGTGACCAAGGGCGTCTTCCACAAGAACACCGCATCGCGAAAGATGTCGCGCCTCGCATCGCGGGTGAAAGCGCTGGGCTGAAAAGCCACACCCGATTTGTAGACGAATAAAAAGGCACCACAATCTGTGGTGCCTTTTTCTTATTGAGCCACGATTTCTTGAGCTCAGAGATTCTTTTTCAGGATTCCTCTGAGTCAACATTTAAGTTCGGTTGCCGTGGTTCACGCCAAATTGCTAATTTCACCGAGCGAGTCACATTGCTTGGGGGGACAGGCAAGCAGCGCAACGCCGCGGTTTTTTCTGGCGGTTGCACTGCGCTTTGGCGGTCTGCTGCACCAGCCGCCAAAACAGGGCATTTGCTCTGCCAGTCCGAGGTAAACACATGCGCGAATAGCGCCTGATGAGGTCAGCTCTTGGTTGGGATGCCAAGGGCCCGGTCAGGTGTTGTCCGTTCGGAATGCCAGTCATTTCCGCTCATGCCGTCTTGGCGTGAGGCAAAAGACCTGTTCCCGCATCACATGTGTCCGCAGGGGATGACACACTCGGTCAGCCCCGAGATGATGAGATGGATGAATGGCAGTCGAGCTTTCGGAGCGGGGACAAATGACAAAAGACCAGTGGGGCGCATTGCAGAACCAACTGAGTAGCACGATCGGGGAAAACAACTACAAGACCTGGATCGAACCCATGGAGTTCCACGGCGTGGAACCGGGCGGTGTGGCGGTGTTCAACGTGCCCACAAACTTCATCGGCACCTACGTGTCGCAGAATTTCGGGGACATTCTTCTCGCCAAGCTGTCGGGGATGGACACCGACGTGCGCCGGCTGAAGTTCCAGGTCGCCAATGCCGACAACCGCCCCGCGGCGGCGCAGCAGCAGCCGCGCCCGGCGCCGCAGGCGCAGCCGGCCCCGGCAACGGCCGCGCAGACCAACAGCGATCTGCTGCCCGGTGCCCCGCTCGACGGCCGCTTCACCTTCGACAGCTTCGTCGTCGGCAAGCCGAACGAACTGGCCCATGCCGCGGCCAAACGCGTCGCAGAGGGCGGCCAGGTGACCTTCAACCCGCTGTTCCTCTACGGTGGCGTGGGCCTTGGTAAGACCCACCTGATGCACGCCATCGCCTGGGACCTGCGCAACAACCGGCCCGACCTGAACGTGCTCTACCTCTCCGCCGAGCAGTTCATGTACCGTTTCGTGCAGGCCCTGCGCGAGCGCCGGATGATGGATTTCAAGGAGCTGTTCCGCTCGGTCGACGTGCTGATGGTGGACGATGTCCAGTTCATCGCCGGCAAGGATTCGACCCAGGAAGAGTTCTTCCACACGTTCAACGCGCTGGTGGACCAGAACAAGCAGATCATCATCTCGGCCGACCGCGCCCCGGACGAGATCAAGGACCTCGAGAACCGCATCCGCTCGCGGCTCCAGTCCGGCCTCGTGGTCGATCTGCATCCCACCGATTACGAGCTGCGTCTCGGCATCCTGCAATCCAAGGTCCAGAACTATCGCGAGCAGTATCCCGCGCTGCAACTCGATGACGGCATCCTGGAATTCCTCGCCCACCGCATCTCGACCAACGTCCGCGTGCTCGAGGGCGCCTTGACCCGGCTCTTCGCCTTCGCCTCGCTGGTCGGCCAGCCGATCACCATGGAGCTGACGCAGGATTGCCTCGCCGACGTGCTGCGCGCCTCGGATCGCAAGATCTCGATCGAGGAGATCCAGCGCAAGGTGGCCGAGCATTACCACATCCGTCTCTCCGACCTCATCGGCCCGAAGCGGGTGCGCAACTTTGCCCGCCCGCGACAGGTGGCGATGTATCTGTGCAAGCAGCTCACCGCCCGCTCGCTTCCCGAGATCGGCCGCCGCTTCGGCGGGCGCGACCACACCACCGTCATGCACGGGGTCAAGCGGATCGAGGAACTGCGCACGCAGGACAGCCAGATCGCCGACGATATCGAGCTTCTGCGCCGCGCGCTCGAGGCCTGAGACACGGGCCTGAGCTTCAGGCACAACACAACCGAACGGGGCCGCCTTCGGGCGGCCTCGCGGCCTTGACGCCACTGAAAAACAATCGGATCAATCGCAGAAACAAGGCTTGGAGCGGCTCGCGCATGGCGCTAGGCTGCGCCTCCGGCACGGCGGAGAGGGTGAGGGATGAAAGTCAGTATCGAACGGGCAACGCTGCTCAAAGCGGTCAGCCAGGCGCAATCGGTGGTCGAGCGCCGCAACACCATTCCGATCCTTGCCAACGTGCTGATCGAGGCCGAGGGTGACACCGTCACTTTCCGCGCCACCGATCTCGACATCGAGGTGCTCGATCGCGCGCCGGCGCAGGTCGAGCGGGCAGGGGCCACCACGGTCTCGGCCGTGACCCTGCACGAGATCGTCCGCAAGCTGCCCGACGGTGCGCTTGTCCAGCTTGCCGATGACAGCGCCGCCGGGCGCCTGACCGTCACCGCGGGCCGGTCAAACTTCAACCTCGCGACCCTGCCCAAGGAAGACTTCCCGGTCATGGCCTCGTCGGAATACGCGACGAACTTCACCGCCAAGGCCGAGACCCTGCGCAAGCTCTTCGACAAGTCGAAATTCGCGATCTCGACGGAAGAGACCCGCTACTACCTCAACGGCGTCTACATGCACGTCTCCGAAAGCGAGGAGGGCCGGGTGCTGCGCTGCGTCGCCACCGACGGTCACCGCCTCGCCCGGATCGACGCTCCGCTGCCCGACGGCGCCGAGCTTATGCCCGGCGTGATCGTGCCCCGCAAGACCGTGGGCGAGCTGCGCAAGCTTCTCGACGATGACGAGATGGACATCGCCGTTTCGGTCTCGGAGACCAAGGTACGCTTTGCCACGCCCGACATCACCCTGACCTCCAAGGTCATCGACGGCACCTTCCCGGATTACTCGCGCGTCATCCCCACCGGCAACACCCGCCGGCTCGAGGTCGACGCGACCGAGTTCGCCAAGGCGGTCGACCGCGTGGCGACGGTGTCGTCCGAGCGCTCGCGCGCGGTCAAGCTGCAGCTCGACGAGGATCGCCTCGTGCTGTCGGTGAATGCGCCCGACAGCGGCGCCGCCGAGGAAGAGCTCGCGGTGGCCTATGGTGACGAGCCGCTCGAGATCGGCTTCAACGCCAAGTACCTGCTCGAGATCGCCAGCCAGGTGGATCGCGAGAACGCGGTGTTCATGTTCAACTCGTCCGGCGACCCGACCCTGATGCGCGAAGGCAGCGACACCAGCGCCGTCTATGTCGTGATGCCGATGCGCGTGTGACCCTGACCGGGCCCGACCTGACACAGGAGGGCGGAAGATGACCGCTCTCCACCTCTCCAGCCTGACGCTCTCGCATTTCCGCTCGCACAAGCGCGCGGCGGTGGAGGTCGACGCGCGGCCCGTGGCCATTTACGGCCCCAACGGTGCCGGCAAGACCAACCTGATCGAGGCGGTCTCACTGCTCTCGCCCGGGCGCGGCATGCGGCGCGCCTCGGCGCAGGAGATGACCCGACGGCCCGAGGCGCTGGGCTGGAAGATCGGCGCCGTGCTGCACGGGCCCGAAGGGATCAACGAGATCTCGGTGCGCTCCGAGAGCGGCGGCTCCCGACAGGTCGAGATCGACGGCAAGCCCGCGCCGCAGACGGCGCTCGGGGGCATTGCGCGGGTGCTCTGGCTGATCCCCTCGATGGACCGGCTGTGGATCGAGGCGCCCGAGGGCCGGCGGCGCTTCCTCGACCGCATGACGCTGAGCTTCTTTCCCGATCACGCCGACGCCTCGCTGACCTACGAGAAGGCCATGCGCGAGCGCAATCGGCTGCTCAAGGAGCAGATCCGCGACGCGCATTGGTACGCCGCGCTCGAGACCCAGATGGCGCAGAGCGGCGCGCTGATCCAGCAGAACCGGCAGGCGGCTCTGGCGCGGTTGGCCAAGGCGCAGGACGGGGCGGAGACCAGCTTTCCCGCCGCCGATCTGGCGCTGGTCTCGACCGAGGCCAACATCCCCGAGACCGAGGAGGATCTGCGCGCCGTCTTCGCCGAGGGCCGCTTCCGCGATATGGCCGCCGGGCGCACGCTGGTCGGGCCGCACCGCTCGGACCTCTACGGGGTCTTTGCCGCGAAGGGCGTGCCGGCCTCGGACTGCTCCACGGGCGAGCAGAAGGCGCTGCTGATCTCGCTGATCCTCGCCAACGCGCGGGCGCTGGCCGCCGAGATCGGCGCGCCGCCGCTGCTGCTCCTCGACGAGGTCGCTGCGCATCTCGACGCGCGCCGCCGCGCGGCGCTCTACGACGAGATCTGCGCCCTCGGAGCGCAGGCCTGGATGACCGGCACCGGCCCCGAGCTTTTCGAGGAACTGGGCGATCGCGCGCAGCGGCTTCAGGTCACCGAAGAGGCCGGGCAATCCATCGTTGAAAACCTGCCGATCTGACACCAAATCTTGTGTCATCTGCGTGACAAGGCAGCGCTTCTCACCTATAAAATTCCCAAACTAGACAGAGGATGGCTACATGGCCGAACCGGCAGGCGCTCCGCAGGAATACGGCGCGGATTCCATCAAGGTTCTCAAGGGTTTGGAGGCGGTGCGCAAGCGCCCCGGCATGTATATCGGTGATACCGATGACGGCTCGGGCCTGCACCACATGGTCTACGAGGTGGTGGACAACGGCATCGACGAGGCTCTGGCCGGTCATGCTGACTTCGTGCGCGTGAAGATCCATGCCGACAACTCGGTCTCGGTGCGTGACAACGGGCGCGGGATTCCGGTCGACATGCACGCCGAAGAGGGCGTCTCGGCGGCCGAGGTCATCATGACCCAGCTGCACGCCGGCGGGAAGTTCGACCAGAACTCCTACAAGGTCTCCGGCGGTCTGCACGGCGTGGGCGTTTCGGTGGTGAACGCGCTGTCGGTGTGGCTCGAGCTGCGCATCTGGCGCAACGGCAAGGAGCACTACGCCAAGTTCTCCCACGGCGAGACGGTCGAGCATCTGCGCGTCGTCGGCGATGCCGAGGGCGAGCAGGGCACCGAGGTGCGCTTCCTGGCCTCGACCGACACCTTCTCGAACCTCGAATACGATTTCGCGACGCTGGAAAAGCGCCTGCGCGAGCTCGCCTTCCTGAACTCCGGCGTGCGCATCATCCTCGAGGACGAGCGCCCGGCCGAGCCGCTGCACACCGAGTTGCACTACGAGGGCGGTGTGAAGGAGTTCGTCAAGTATCTCGACCGCTCCAAGCAGCCGATGATGCCCGAGCCGATCTACATGACCGGCGAGAAGGACGGCATCGGCGTCGAGGTCGCGATGTGGTGGAACGACAGCTACAACGAGATGGTGCTGCCCTTCACCAACAACATCCCGCAGCGTGATGGCGGCACCCACATGGCGGGCTTCCGCGGCGCGCTGACCCGCACCCTTACCCGCTACGCCACCGACAGCGGCATCGCCAAGAAGGAGAAGGTCAGCTTCACCGGCGATGACGCCCGCGAAGGCCTGACCTGCGTGCTTTCGGTGAAGGTGCCCGACCCGAAATTCTCGAGCCAGACCAAGGACAAGCTGGTCTCCTCCGAGGTCCGCCCCGCGGTCGAGAACCTGGTCAACGAGAAGCTGACCGAGTGGTTCGAGGAGCACCCGAACGAGGCCAAGATGGTCGTCGGCAAGATCGTCGAGGCGGCGCTCGCGCGCGAGGCCGCGCGCAAGGCCCGCGAGCTCACCCGCCGCAAGAACCCGATGGACGTCAACTTCCTCGCCGGCAAGCTCAAGGACTGCTCCGAGAAGGATCCGTCCAAGACCGAGCTGTTCATCGTCGAGGGTGACTCCGCAGGCGGCTCGGCCCAGACCGGCCGCGACCGGGGCACGCAGGCGATCCTGCCGCTGAAGGGCAAGATCCTCAACGTCGAGCGCGCGCGCTTCGACCGGATGCTCGGCAGCCAGGAGATCGGCAACTTGGTGATGGCGCTCGGCACCGGTATTGGCCGGGACGAGTTCAACATCGACAAGCTGCGCTATCACAAGATCATCCTGATGACCGACGCCGACGTTGACGGCGCCCACATCCGGACCCTTCTGCTGACCTTCTTCTACCGGCAGATGCCGGAGCTGATCGAGGGCGGCTATCTCTACATCGCCCAGCCGCCGCTCTACAAGGTCGCGCGCGGACGGTCGGAGGTCTACGTCAAGGACCAGGCAGCGCTCGATGACTACCTGATCCAGCAGGGCGTCGATGGCGCGCACCTGACGCTCGGCAATGGCGAGGTCATTACCGGGCAGGATCTCGTCCGGGTGATCGACGAGGCGCGCCAGCTCAAGCGCGTGCTGGATGCGTTTCCGACGCACTACCCGCGCCACATCCTCGAGCAGGCCGCCGTGGCCGGGGCCTTCGTGCCCGGCGCGGTCGAGAGCGACCTGCAGGGCGTCGCCGACAAGGTGGCCCAGCGGCTCGACCTGATCGCGCTGGAATACGAGAAGGGCTGGCAGGGCCGCATCACCCAGGATCGCGGCATCCGACTGGCGCGCATCCTGCGTGGCGTAGAAGAGGTCCGGACGCTGGACGGCCCGATGCTCCGCTCGGGCGAGGCGCGCAAGACCGGCAGCTTCACGCAGGCGCTTCAGACCGTTTACGCCACCCCGGCCATGCTCGACCGCAAGGATCGTCGCCAGGCGATCTACGGCCCGCTCGGGCTGCTCGAGGCGATCCTCGAAGAGGGTGAGAAGGGCCTGTCGCTGCAGCGCTACAAGGGTCTCGGCGAGATGAACCCGGGCCAGCTCTGGGAAACCACGCTCGATCCCGACGCCCGCACCCTGCTGCAGGTCCGCATCGACGACATGACCGAGGCCGACGACATCTTCACCAAGCTGATGGGCGACGTGGTCGAACCGCGCCGCGAGTTCATCCAGCAGAACGCGCTCAGCGTCGAGAATCTCGACTTCTGAGCCGGTACAGAGCCGAAAACGCCAAGGGCCGCCCGATCGAGGGCGGCCCTTTTCATGTCATTCGCCAGGTCTTGCCTCTCAGGAGGCCTCGGTCTCCAGCGCGGCGCCCTGGCGCTCGATGCTGGCGGCGATCAGGGCGGGGGTGTCGGCCCAGGCGATGAAGGGCGGCAGCATCGGCCCGTCGAAGCCGGCAGCGGCCAGCGCGGCGGGAACATCGTCTTCCATGTGACCCGATTGCTGCGCGAAATAGGGCAGGCAGATCGCCTG
Source organism: Salipiger bermudensis (assembly GCF_019801965.1). Lineage (GTDB taxonomy): Bacteria > Pseudomonadota > Alphaproteobacteria > Rhodobacterales > Rhodobacteraceae > Salipiger > Salipiger bermudensis_A. Next base: position 252,819 of record NZ_JAHVIA010000003.1, on the reverse strand, counting down.
GCCCAGCCCCTGCGCCACGTCCTTGAGGAAGGGCGGTTGCTCGATGAAGCCGGTGCGGGTGGCGGTGAAGCCAAGCCCCGCGTGCAGCGCCTTGGCAAAGCTGTAGGCACTGTCGGCGCTGGTGCGCGACACGGCGCTTCCATGCGCCGCGACGACGAGCGCGGTCTCCGAGGCGTCCCAGCCATTCTGCGCCAGCTGCGCCTTCAATTCGCTCCGGGCGCAGGCCACAAGGCCCGGCTCGACCCCGAACGGCTCAAGCATCCGTAGGCCCAGCTCGCGGGCCTTCTTGGCCAGGACCTGGCCGGTGAACCAGCCCCGCGCCATGAAGAACGGGTAGATCAGCGGCCTCCCGAGTTCGCTGATCTCGGCTTCGAGCCGGCCTTTCGCGGCCAGTGTTGCGCTGCCGATGCGCCATCCTTCGGTGTGAGCCTCGACGCGGGCGGCCAGGGCCCGGAGCGCGGCCTCCTGCGACTCGGGGTCTGACGGGCTGCCGTGCGCCACGATGACAGCGCTACGGGAAGCGGGGCTGTGAGCCATGTGCCTTGTCTATCCTTGTCCTGTAAGCCGCACGGACCCTCCTCCGATCCGTACGTGAGGACGTGATACTAGGTGATTCGAGCGGGTCCGTCGCCCAAAACGCTCTGAAATCTTCGAGATCTCTTCTTCGCTGCCAAATGCGAGGGCACTGGAACCGAGCCCGCGGCAACACGTTGACCTAGGGTTCACGAATTTAGGTCACGGATCCTGCCATGCGCAAAGTCTGCGTCATCCTCAACGAACGCTCTGGCGATCATTCCGAAGGGGATCGACGGGCGCGTCTCTCCGCCCTGTTCGATCAGGCGGGAATATCGGCTGATATCGCTGTTCCGAAAGGCAAGCTCGACCTCGTGGCGTTCGCGCGTCGCGCCCTCGAGAAAAGCGGCGCGGAGATGCTGATCGCCGCCGGTGGCGACGGCACGATCGGCGCGGTCGCGGCAGCCAGCCATGATGCCGGGGTGCCGATGGGGGTGATCCCGCAGGGCACCTTCAACTACTTCGCGCGCGGTCTGAACATCCCCGAGGACATGGACGGCGCGGTCGAGGTCGTCGCGACCGGCCAGCTGCATGACATGCCGCTCGGCGAGGTGAACGGCGAGGTATTTCTCAACAATGCCAGCCTCGGGGTCTATCCGCTGATCCTGCATCGCCGCGAGAGCATCTACAATCGCTGGGGGCGCTCTCGGCTGGCCGCCTACTGGTCGGTGCTGCTGGCGCTGACGGGCTTTCGCCGCCCGCTGAAGCTGCGGATCACGCTCGACGGGCGCGAGGAGAAGCTGCGCACGCCGCTCGCCTTCGTGGCCAACAGCGCCTACCAGCTCGAGCGGTTCAATCTCGATGGCGCGGACGCGATCCGCGACGGACGTTTCGCCCTGTTCACCGCGAAGGGCGAGCGCAGCATCGATCTCGTCCGGACGGCGCTGAAGCTGGCGGGGGGCGCGGCGCAGAAGGGCTCGGATTTCGACCTCGCCACCGCGCGCGACATCACCATCCACACCGGCCGCAAGCGTACCCTCGTGGCCCGCGACGGCGAAAAGGCCCTGATGGAGACCCCGATCCGTATTCGGCTGCGGGATAAGCCGTTGCGGGTGATGGTGCCGAAGGACGGGGCCGGCGAATGACCCGCATCGTCCATATCTCCGACCTGCATTTCGGCCGCACCGATATCGAGCTGCTCGACCCGCTCGTCACGGCGGTGAACGGCGCCGAGCCGGATCTCGTCGCGGTAACGGGCGATTTCACCCAGCGCGCCCGCAACAGCCAGTACCGCGATGCCCGCGCCTTCCTCGAGCGCTTCGAGGCGCCGTGGCTCGCCGTACCGGGCAATCACGACATCTCGCTCGACAATCTCTGGCAGCGGCTGGCGCGCCCGTTCAGGCGGTATAGAGACTATATCTGCAACGATCTCTTCCCGGTGCATCGCGGCGAAGGCTTCGTCGCCGTGGGCCTGAACACGGTGGATCAGTACCGCTGGCAGCGCGGCCGGATCCGTTGGCGGCAGATGCGCAATGCCTGCAAGATCTTCTCCGAGAGCGACGAGGCAATCCGCGTGGTGCTCGCGCATCATCCCTTCGAGCAGGACGAAGACGTCAAGAAGAGCCTGATGCCGAAAGCCGAGAAGGCCATCGAGCAGCTTGCGGAATGCGGCGCGCACCTGGTGCTCTCGGGCCACCTGCACCGCTGGCGGGCCGAGCCCTTCCTGTCGCGCAAGCACGGGGCGCAGGTGCTCCAGATCCATGTCGGCACCGGGCTGTCGACCCGTCTGCGCGGGCAGGAAAACGATTTCGCGGTGCTCGATCTCGCCGATCGTGAAGCGCGGGTGACGCGGATGATCGCGCGCGGCGAGGCCTTCGTTCCGGCGGGCACGCGGCATTTCCATTTCGGCGATGGCGGCTGGCGTGACGCGGCGATACCCGGAACCGCGCCGGCACTCTAGGCGTTGGTTTCGCAGGTATATTCGGGAGGCATCAGATGAGCGGTTCAGACGCAGAGTCGACGCAGGCGAAGCTGCCGAAAGGCGATGTCAGGGCGGGACCCGGCGATGCCGGCGCCAGCGATCGTCCGCTGCACCGCCCCGAAACTCCGAGTGACCGAAAGCAAGGGCGCAGTGCGACGAAGCTCCTGATGTGGCTGGTGGCGGTCGGCTTCCTCGTTGTCTTCGTCCTGAATATTGCGGCTCTGGTCTGAGCCGCTCGAACAACCTCCAACGCACTTAAGAAAAGCCTGAAGCGCACGGCGCGGGCGACTTGCGTGCTCCCCCGAAAGGGGCACGGCCAACACGCTCCTCGGCTGTTCGCCGACCGTCGGTTTCCAAGATGTTCTTACCCTGAACATCGTGGTGCCGATCTTTTCTGAAGAACAGGCTCTAAATCACCCCGAGAACGTTCAGGGGAACCAGAACGGCGCAGGCAATGACGGTGCTGCCCAGCAGGGCGAAGAGCCCGTCACGTGCCAGCATCGCGGTCGCCAGAAGCGTCACGGCGCCGCCGAGCAGTGAGGATGAGAACGGGACGATCTCGAGAAACGGCATGGCGAGCCCGCAGAGGAGGCAGAGCAGCTGCAGCCATTTGCGGGCCGGCGCGGAGGTGAAGATGCGCAGCCGGTTCTTGGAATGCCGGTCGATCCACGAGCTGCCGCCGCGCAGCTTCCGCACCGCCTTCCGCGCCTTCGGGCCGTCGATCTTCATCTTCATCAGCATGTCGGGAAGCCAGAGATGGCGTCGCGAGATCAGCATCTGAGCCGAGATGAACGCAATGGTCAGTCCACAGACCGACGAGAACAGCGGGATCCCCGAGAGCGGCGAGACAACAAGCAGCGACGGCACCATAAGCGCCGGAAGAAACGAGCTTTCACCGAACTCCTCGAAGAGATCGCGAAGCCGGATCTCGTCGCGTTCGACGACGGCATCTAGGCGGTCCACGATGTCGCCCACCGGCTGATGTCGGGTCTGCGCGGTCATTGGTTTGTCTTCCTTCTGGCTCTAACCCGAACGTCGCGGTGCGGCACCGGGTTCCACCGGAGCGTGCGGCAATCTTAGCACATGGCCACGGTTCGGCGGGCATCGGCGCGGGCGCGGGCGATTGCCCGCTGATGCGGGGCCGCAACGATTTTGTCCAGAGTGTGGAACCAAGCCCAGAGAGGCGAGGTTCTACTCGCATGAAAAGGCCAGCCATCGTCTCTGACACCGTGCTGCGCGTCTCGACGGTGATCATGGCGTCTGGCGTGCTGCTCTTCGGGCTCAAGGTAGCCCAGGACATCTTTGCGCCGCTGACGCTGGCCATCGTGACCGGGGTGATATTCGCCCCGCTTGCGGACCGGCTCGAACGGCTGGGCCTGCCGCGCGGCGCCGTGGCGATGGGGTTGATCGTCGGCATCTTCTTCGCCATCGGGGCGCTTGCCTATCTCGTCGAGCCCTACATCACGACGGTGATCGATCGCCTGCCTTCGATCAAATACGAGATCCGCAAGCTGTTCATCGAATATCAGGGTCTCATTCAGGGCTTTGACCAGATGAACAAGGAGGTCGAGGCCGCCCTTGGCAGCGGCAGCGGCGAGAAGGAAGCCACCGACATGCCGGGGCTGACCGACGCCGTATTCCTGGCACCGGTGATCCTGGCGCAGATGCTGATCTTCCTCGGTGGGCTGTTCTTCTTCCTGCTGACCCGCAACGAGATCTATCGCTACGTCTCGGCCAAGATCGGCACCGGGATGGACACGCCGAAACTTCTCGAGCGGTTCTGCGACGCGGAATCGATGGTCTCGCGCTATTTCGCCGCCATCTCGATCGTCAATGCCGGGCTCGGCATTGCTGTCGGCACCGCGCTGATGCTGCTCGGTCTGCCCGGCGCGGTGGTCTGGGGTATCGCCGCGATGCTGCTGAACTTCGTGCTCTACCTCGGGCCGGCGGCTCTGGCGGCGGGCCTGCTGCTGGCTGGCGTGGTCAATTACGACGGGCTGATGACCTTCGCCCCGATGGCGATCTACCTGGCCTGCAACATGACCGAGGCGCAATTCGTCACCCCCGCGCTGATCGGCCGGCACGTGCAGATCAACCCGTTCCTTATCTTCGTGTCGCTGGTGTTCTGGCTCTGGTTCTGGGGCCCGCTGGGCGGCATCGTCGCGATCCCGGTGACCCTGATCCTGCTGCGCCTCTTCGACATCCTCGGCGATACCTCGATCTCGTCCAAGCCGATCTTCGGGCAGGCCTGACCGTTCCATCCGATTGACACGCGTCGCGCCGCCGGGTCTCCGCCCGGCGGTTTTGCGGTGCCGGCCGGACAAGAAAAACCCCGCTCTCCGGGGGGAGAGCGGGGTGGGGACAGGTGCGGGCCGCTTGGGATAGGTCCGGGACAGGGACGCGGCCCGCGAAGGGACAGGACGAAACAGGGCGTCCTTGCAAACAGAACGTCGACCGGCCACCGGGGTTCCGGAAAATTCTAAGAAATTTCAGCGCTCTTTCTGCGCCGCTTGTCGAGCTCGGAATTGAGCTGCGCGCCGAGCAGCGTGACCAGCGCGCTGACATAGAACCAGAGCAGCAGCGCCACCACGGCGCCGAGCGATCCGTAGACCTCGTTCAGCCGGTCGACATTGCGCATGTAGATCGTCAGCAGCACCGAGCCCGCCGCCCATGAGAGCAGCGCCAGTAGGGCGCCGGGGGTAAACCAGCGCATCCGCCGGCTACGGCGGTTGGGGCCGTAGCGGTAGAGCAGCGCGATGGCGAAGAACACAACCGCCAGCAGGATCAGCCACTTCACCGCGCTCACCGCGATCTCCACATGCATCGGCAGGCCGATGAAGGCGATGGCGGCAGGCAGGATGACGACCGCGGCGAAGGCCACCAGCGCGACGAAGACCAGCAGGACGGTGAGCAGGAAGGCCACGGCGATGCGACGGATGGCGTTTTCGCGATGCGGTGCCTCGCTGACCGCATTGAGCCCGCGGATCAGCGCCGCGATCGAGGCGCGCGAGGACCAGAGCGCCACGACGATGGAGATGATCGAGGCCCATTGCAGGGTCGAGCGGTTGGCCGAGATCAGCTGGGTGATCTGGGTCTCGAGCAGAACGTAGGCCTGCTCGGGCATCATCTCGCGCATCAGCTCCATCTGTTCCGAGATCGCCACGGGATCGGCCCAGTAGCCCCAGATCGCAATCACTGCGGAGATCGCCGGAAACAGCGAGAGGAAGGCGTAGAACGCCACCCCGGCCGAGATCAGCCCGAGATTGCGCTCGTCCATGCGCAGCCACGTGCCCCAGAGGGCGCCGACCCAGTCATGCATGCTGAGTTTTTCGCGGCTCGGCCGCGTCTCGGACGCGGGGGCTGTGGTGGTGTCGGTCATGGGATCAGCTTGTGCGCGAAGCGCGGCGCGCGTCAATGCGGGCCGCGTGCTGGCGCGGATTTACCGATAATTAGAGACAAAATCGCCTCTCAACCGGGTGTTAGGGCGAATCCCGTTCCTTGCCGCCATGCTCTCTCGACAAGGATCTTCCTGCATGTCCCGGACCGCTTTCTCGCGGTGCTTCTGCGCCGTCCTGCCGTTGCTTGCCTTGCTCGCCGGGGCGGTCATCGCGCCGACCGAGGCGGGCGCACAGGTCTCGCATCGTCTCGCGTCGGTTCATGTGGTCGGCAATGATCGCGGTGGCCGGCTGCAGCCCCGGCTGGCAGAGATCCGGCAGCTGCGGAGCCAGGGGGTCCGGGTCGAGATCCGCGGCAATTTCTGCCTCTCCTCCTGCACGCTCTATCTCGGCGCCGGCGATGTCTGCGTGGCTTCGAATACCCGGTTCGGGTTTCACGGGCCCTATTACCGGTTCAAGCCGATCAGCCCGGATCGCTTCGACTACTGGTCGCGCCGCATGGCCGAGCACTATCCAGCACCACTGCGCGACTGGTTCCTCTCCGAGGCGCGCTTCGTCAGCAATGGCTATGTCAGCCTGAGCGGGGCAGAGCTCATCCGCATGGGGGTGCCGCGCTGCTAGAGCGGCCGCGGCTCAGCCATCATTGGCGCTCGGGGTATCGGCCTGATCCGTATCCGGACTCCCGGCCTCGGGAGTCGCGGTCGCGGGGGCCTCGGCTTCGGGAGTCCCGGCCTCCGGGGTCTCTTCCTCGGCTTCCGGGTCCTGAACCGGGGTCGCGGTGGTCAGGACGCCGTTGATCCAGTTGCCCGACGCTTCGTCGCCGCTGGCATAGCGCAGCACGCCCTGGCCCTGACGCTTGCCGTCCTGGAAGTTGCCTTCGTAGACATCGCCATTGGCATAGGTGGCGACGCCCTCGCCCTCGAAGGTGCCGTTCATCCACTGGCCGACATAGCGGAACCCGTCGGGCATGACGATCTCGCCCTGGCCGTGGCGCTGATCCTCGCGGAAATCGCCGGTATAGATGGCGCCGTCCGCATAGGTGGCCTTGCCCTCGCCGTGGCGCTGGTTGTCCTGCCAGTCGCCTTCGTAGGTGTAGCCGTCGGGATAGGTGATCTTGCCCTGGCCGTTGTAGCGGGCGTTGCTGAACGCGCCTTCGTAGATCACGCCATTGGGATAGGTTGCGCGTCCGTTGCCCTCGATCACGCCATCGACCCAGTCGCCGTCATAGGTCGAGCCGTCGGGATAGGTGGTCTTGCCGCGCCCGTTTGCGAGGTCGCCGCGGATCTCGCCTTCATAGACCGAGCCGTCGGGATAGACCACGCGGCCCTCGCCCTCGATCTGGCCGGCCACCCAGTTGCCCTCGAGCCGGTAGCCGTCGGCGCCGGTGAAGCTGCCATAGCCCTGGCGCTGGTCGTTGTTGAATTCGCCCTCGTAGACATCGCCGTTGGCATAGGTCTCCTGGCCCTGGCCCTCGCGGCGGCCATCGACCAACTCGCCCTCGTAGACATCGCCATTGGGCAGGCTGAGCTTGCCGCGGCCATCCTGCTGGCCGTCGCGCCACATGCCCTCGTAGACCAGCCCGTCGGCCATCTTGAGCGTGCCCTGGCCCGAGCGCTTGCCGTTGGCGACGCGGCCTTCATAGACCGAGCCGTCGGGATAGGTGATGGTGGCGTTGCCCTCCTCGACGCCGTTCACCCAGTCGCCCTCGTAGCGGTAGCCGTCCGGCGTCGTCATAACGCCGCGCCCGTGATGCAGCGCGTTGCGGAAGGCGCCCTCGTAACGCGCGCCGCCGGCATATTGGATCACGCCCCGGCCGGTGATCTTGCCGTCGAGCCAGGAGCCCTCGTAGACGCTGCCATCGCCCAGCACGATGCGCCCGACGCCCTCGGGCTTGCCCTTGGCAAACTGGCCCTCGTAGACCGCGCCGCTGGGATAGCGGGCGGTGCCGTCGCCGGTGATCTCGCCTTCGACCCAGTCGCCGGAATACTCGAAGCCGTTGGGCAGGCGGTAGGTGCCGGTGCCGTGGCGCAGCCCGTCCTGGAAGGTGCCTTCATAGACCCCGCCATCGTCGAACTGCTTGGTGATGATCTCGTCGCTGTCCTGCGCCAGCGCGGTTCCGGCGAACGCCAGAATGGCGGCGGCGGCAGCGAGTTTTCTGCCTGCGCGTGTCATGTCTTGTCCCCTGCCGGATGGCCCCTCGGATCTGCCCGAACCGTATCCAAGCCCCTGCTAGGTGACAATCTCTTTTGCCCGGCCCGCTTTCCCTCCGGCGTGGTTCTGCTATGTCGGCACGAGGATGTGACTGAAAGGAACAGGGCACATGGCCGATCGCTTCCGTCTGACCATCGCGCAGCTGAACCCGACGCTGGGCGACCTTGCCGGCAATGCCGCGCAGGCCAAGGACGCCTGGGAGAAGGGCAAGGCCGCCGGGGCCGACATGGTGGCGCTGCCCGAGATGTTCATCGCGGGCTACAACGCGCAGGACCTGCCGATGAAGCACGCCTTCACGCTCGACTGCATGGCGGCGGTCAAGGCGCTGGCGGAAGAGTGTGCCGATGGCCCGAGCCTCGGCATCGGCTGCCCTTGGATCGAGGGCACCGAGCTCTACAACGCCTATATCATCTGCCGCGGCGGCAAGATGGTGACGCAGGTCTTCAAGCATCACCTGCCCAACTACAACGTGTTCGACGAGTTGCGGATCTTCGACAGCGGCCCGATCGGCGGCCCCTACGCGGTGGGCAACACGAGGGTCGGCTCGCCGATCTGCGAGGACGCGTGGTACGAGGACGTGGCCGAGACGCTGGCCGAGACCGGGGCCGAGTTCCTGCTGGTCCCCAACGGCTCGCCCTATTTCCGCAACAAGTACGAGACCCGGCTCAACAAGATGATCGCCCGCGTGGTCGAGACCGGGCTGCCGCTGATCTACCTCAACATGGTGGGCGGGCAGGACGACCAGATCTTCGACGGCGGCTCCTTCGTGCTGAACCCGCACGGTGCGGTGGCGCTGCAGCTTCCGGTCTTCGAGACGGCCATCGCCCATGTCGATCTCGAGCGGACGGCGGATGGCTGGCGCGCGCTCGAGGGCGATTTCACCACCCATCCCGACGCCATGGAGCAGGATTACCACGCCATGGTGCTGGCGCTGCGCGACTATTGCCGCAAGACCGGCTTCGGCAAGGTGCTGCTGGGAATGTCGGGCGGGGTCGACTCGGCGCTGGTGGCGACCATCGCGGTGGATGCGCTGGGCCCGGAAAACGTGCGCTGCGTCATGCTGCCCTCGGAATACACCTCCGAGCATTCGCTAGAGGACGCAAAGGCCTGCGCCGAGGCGCTGGGCTGTCACTATGATTTCGTGCCGATCACCCCGGGCCGCGACGCCATCACCGAGACGCTGGCGCCGCTCTTCGAGGGCCGGACCGCCGATCTCACCGAGGAGAACATCCAGTCGCGCCTGCGCGGGCTGCTGCTGATGGCGATGTCGAACAAGTTCGGCGAGATGCTGCTGACCACCGGCAACAAGTCGGAGGTCGCGGTGGGCTATGCCACGATCTATGGCGACATGGCGGGCGGCTACAACCCGATCAAGGATCTCTACAAGACCCGTGTCTTCGATATCTGCCGCTGGCGCAACGCCAACCCGCGGCCGTGGATGATGGGGCCCGAGGCGGCACCGATCCCCGAGCGGATCATCTCCAAGCCGCCCTCGGCCGAGCTGCGCCCCGACCAGAAGGACAGCGACTCTCTGCCCGACTACCCGGTGCTCGACGGGATCCTGCAGATCCTCGTCGATGACGACGGCTCGATCGCCGATTGCGTCGCGGCGGGATATGACCGGGCCGATGCCAAGAAGGTCGAGCACCTGCTCTACATCTCGGAATACAAACGCTTCCAATCGGCCCCCGGCGCGCGCCTGTCGAAGCGGGCCTTCTGGCTCGACCGGCGCTATCCCATCGTCAACCGCTGGCGCGACCCGAGCTGATCCCATGAAAGCCACCATCCTCTTCGTCGTTCCGCGCTTCCACACCAACCTCGCTTTCGCGGTTCGGGCGCTGACCGATGCGGGCGCGAAGGTGGCGGTCTGGGGGTCGAGCTCGGGCGGGGCCGAGGATCACAGCTATATCGAGCCGCAGGTGTTCCGCGATGCTGGCGACATCGCGGCGCTGGAGGCGGCGTGGTCCGAGCTGAAGCCCGACATCGCCTTCCTGCGCAACAGCGCCAAGCTGCGCTTCTCGGCAGCCAAGGTCGGGCGGCGCCACGGCACCGCGCTCTGGTCCTATGACTTGCACCCCTATCACCGGCACGAGCCGTTTTCGCGCCGCTTCTACCTCTGGCGCAAGGGCCTGCCGATCCGTCGGGTGACCGCGACGAAGGGGCTGGGCGAGACCCGCCCCGACCGCTGGGCGCGCTACCTGCCCTGGCCCGTGGTGGGCGACCCGCCGCCGCCGATGCCCGAGCGCAAGGGTGAGGGGCCGGTCACCGTGCTTTGCGTCGCCAAGCTCGGGCAAAAGCGCAAGATGCAGCACCTGGTGATTGACGGCATGCGCGCCGCCGGGCGCGCCGGCGCGGCTCGGCTGATCCTGATCGGCTCGGAGCGCGTTCTCGACACGCCCGAGGACCGCGCGCACGGTGAATTGCTGCGTGCCGAGGCTGAGGCCGAGGGCTGGATCGAGATGCGCGGCCTTATCCCCTTCGCCGAGATGCCGGGGCTCTACGCCTCTTCCGACATCTGCATCCTGCCGAGCTTCGACGAGCCGCTGGGCTTCGCGCCGGCGGAATCGATGGCCTATGGCTGCGTGCCGGTCATCTCTACGGAGGCTGGCTCGGCGGGCTATATCCGCGAGGGCGAGAACGGCCTGCTCTGCGATCCCAATGATCCGGCGACGGTCGAGGCAGCGCTGGTGCGGCTGATCGAGGATGCCGACCTGCGCCGGCGGCTGGGGCAGGGCGCCCGCGAAACCGCGCTCGGAGAGCTCGGGCCGCAGCGCTTCGTGCAGCGGATGCAGGCGCTGATCAACGAAGGCTGACCGGGTAGGGTTACACCAAGGTTAAATTATGCCGGGGTTAAAGTTTCACGAAGGTTGAAGCTCGTTCCGCAATTTTCCTCTTCGTACAAGCTCCTTCAGTAGTCCTGCTGAATTTCTGGCTTTTACCTGTCTTCGCAGACCTTGGCTTCGATTATGCCAGTCGAACTTCTGGCCAAGGCTATGATTATACGAGATAATCGTACGTAGAATAGGCTGGGAGTTTAGGATTGAATACCTCTGACGAGGCCATCGCGCTTCTGCGTGACGCATGGCCGATGATTGTTGAGGAATGCCGAGCATGTCTCGGTGGAGAGCTGCACTACCAAGCTATGATCTATCATTGTTTGAGAAGTTCCGGTGGGCCGCGTGGGCAGATCGGTATGAACGTCAAGCAGTGGATCACAAACGTTGCAAGCGAAGTGTTTCGAAAGGCTGACCTCAGAAAGCACGTGGATTATCGTGGTGGTTTCGAGCCGATCCCAGATATCGTTCTGTTCAAACCGACTGTTGGGGCAGATTGGCGACGGCGTAACCCCGAGCACACGATGCGGGAGATGCTCGTCGCAATCGAGGTCAAGGCTTCCGAGCGTCACCTTAATCGACTGGGTCGCGCTGAAATATGTCGCGATATCGAAAAGCTTGCGGCTCACAAGGAAGAGATCATTGCGAGGGGCTCTGATATGACCCCGGTCATGCTCGTGGTAGACACGGCCCCAGATGAAGAAGAACGGATGACCGAGTGGGCGCTACAAGAGTCCCGCGAACGTGCGTCTGAAATGGGGGTGTTGTGGCTGTATTTGGGGCGCGACCGCGTGGAGAAGCCCTCGAGCTGGGGGTGAGTTTCGGCTACTCCCACCACCGATCAATCGTGGCGATGTCGTCATCCGACCAGCCGAAATGATGCGCGAACTCGTGCACCGTGACGTGGATCACCAGGTCCTCGAGCTCGATGTCCCCGCGGTCGCGCCATTCCGCAAGGATCGGCTCGCGGAACAGCCAGACCCGGTCGGGCCAGGGGGAGGGATCGCTCACCGAGCGCTCGGTCAGCGGGATGCCCTCGTATAGCCCCGTCAGCTCGAGCGGGTCGTCGATCTCCATCTCGGCCAGCACCCCCTCGGGCGGCCAGTCGACGACCTCCACCAGCACCTCCGCTGCACTCCGGCGGAAGGGGTCGGGAAAGCTCTCGATGGCGCGCTGGGCCATGGCTTCGAAGGCGGCGAGATCGGTTCTGCTCATGCGCTTCGATATGGCGCGCGTGGCGCGAGAGGAAAAGGTCGCATTTCGCCGCCGGTGTCGCGAATGGCGCAGAAAGCCGGGTGAAGCGCGCTAGAGCAAGCGCTCGTTCAGCCAGAGGCCCCGCCCATGCTCGCCGTTCATCGCATCCCCGCCGCCTTCTCCGAGATCGATTGCGACCGCATCATCGATCTCGCGCGCAGCGCCGAGAGCGCCGACGCGCGGCTCGTGGGCCGCAACCAGGATCACAACCTGCGCCGCGCGGACCTGGTCTGGCTTGACGATGTCGCGGGCGCCGAGTGGGTGATGGAGAAGATCATCGAGCTGGTGCGGCAGGCCAACCGCGCGGTCTACGGCTTCGATCTCGATGCCTTCGACGAGAGCGCGCAGGTGGCGCGCTACGGCGCCGAGCGGCAGGGCCATTTCAGCTGGCATTCCGATGTCGGGGACGGGCGCCTCGCCGCGCGCCGCAAGCTCACCATGGTGGTGCAGCTCTCTGAGCCGGAGGCCTATCGCGGTGGTGCGCTCGAGGTCATGCCCTCGGCGCATGTGATCGAGGCGGAGCGGTCGCGCGGCAGTGCCACGCTGTTCCCGTCCTACCTGCTGCACCGGGTGACCCCGGTCGAGGCCGGCGAGCGCCACTCGATGACCATCTGGGCGCACGGTCCGGCCTTCCGCTAGGGCGCTCAGAAGCGACCCAGATCGCCCTCGGTCCAGTAGCCTGCACGGCGCATCGCCAGCGATCGACGATAGCTCAGGGTGCCGATGACCGAGATCGCGAAGACGGCAAGCGAGATGCTGGCCACCATGGTCGACAGCGAGGCGCCGCCGACGCCGTTGGCGATGCCTTCGAGCAGGTCGATCGAAACGCTGCCCATGGCGATGAAGTGCAGCGCGCAGACGCCCGACACCATGCCGAGCCCTTTGCGCAGCTGCGCGCGCATGTCGTCGCCCTCCTGCAGCATTGCGAGCACGAAGCCGGCGATGCCGGCCGCGATGCCGATGAGCAGGGTCAGCGGGTTGTAGATCGCAAGGCAGTTCTCCAGCGCCGACATGCCGGTCAGGTGCATGGCCGCGACGCCGAGCCCGGCGGTCACCCCGAGGCCGACGCGGCGATGCTCGCTCTCGACAAAGAGGCTGGCGGCGATCGGCAGCCCGACCAGGGTGATGCCGACGAGGATCGAGATCGTGGTGAGCGACAGGTCATAGGTCAGCGCCGCGTCCGGGCGATAGCCGATCATGGCGACGAAATGGGTGGTCCAGACACCGACACCGGCAACGAGCGCGACCCAGACCGCCACCACGTAGCGCTGGCTGAGGGTGGCGTAGTCGCTGTTGCGCATCAGCAGAACGAGCATGCCCGCGGTGATCACGCAGACACCGGCGGCGGCAGCGATGAAGTTGGTTTGGGTCTCGAGGATCCCCTGAAGAAGTATGGCAAGCACGGCGAACGGCTCCGATGATCGAATCTCAGAATTTGTTGAGTCTGACACCAACCTATTGATGAGGCGCAAAAGTGGCCTCGGAATGATGCTTTAATGTCAGTGTGTTAGTTAATATCAGGCTGAGATGGACCGGCACTTTCGGCACCTGCGCGGATTGCTTCAAGGCTGCGGGATCTTGCTTGTAGGCAAACGACCACGCAAGTCGCGGAACCGCCTGTCGATACGCGAGAATTTTCGGGGAGCGGAGGTGCGGAGGGCGCCGGGCCTCAGGGCGCGGCGTGCCGGCTGGTGCAGACGCACGTCGGCCAAACGTGGGACTCGCGCCTTGGCGGGAGAACGCGGGTCAAAGCCGCCGCGGCCGCAAAATCGGCCGCGGCGGAGGGCTGTCAGAGCATCAGCTGGTAGCTGTGCGGCACGTATTGGAAGCCGTCGTCGCGGGCCTCGGCATAGCCAAGCGCCGGGAACGGCATGTGGTAGCCGATGAACGGGATCTTGTCGGTGGCGAGCATGTCGAGCGTCTTGCGGCGGGTCTGCGCGGCGGCCCCCTTGTCGCTGTCGAAGCTCACCTCCCAATCGGGATGGGCTAGCGAGAAGACGTAGTGGTTGGCGAGGTCGGCGATCAGCATCAGCTGCTTGCCGCCGCTTTCCAGCATGTAGCTCATGTGGCCGGGCGTGTGGCCCGGGGTCATCACCGAGGTGATGCCGGAGGCGATGCTCTCACCGTTCCCGATGAAGCTGAACTGCTCGGCCAGAGGCTGCACCTTGTTGGTGAAGGTCTCATTAGCGACGCCGGACCAGTGGTCGTACTCCGCCTGCCCGGTGACGTGCTGGGCATTGGCGAAGGTCGGGCCGTCACCGCCGGTCAGGCCGCCGACGTGATCGCCGTGCATGTGGGTGATGACCACGTGGCTGACATCGCCGGCCCCGTAGCCCGCCGCCTCGACCGCCGCGACGATGCCGTCGGGGTTCAGGCCGGTGTCGAATAGGATCAGCTCGCTGCCGGTGTTGACCAGTGTCGGCGTGAAGAAGAACTGCGCCTTGTCGGTGGGAATGTTGGCGGACTCGGCGGCTTCGGCAAACTCCTCCTCGGAGGCGTTGAGCCCAAAGATCGATTGTGGATCCTCGCGCGTGGCGGTGCCGGCCATCAGCGCGGTGACCTCGAAATCGCCGAGCATGATCCGGTTCACCTTGGGCACCATCGCGCCCTGCTGCGATGCCTGGGCGCGCGCGCCACCGGCGCTGGCGGCGGCCAGCGGCAGGGCGGCGGCACCGGCAAGAGCGCTGCGGCGGGTGAAACTCATCTTTTCCGTCATGTCTTGGACTCCCTCCTGTTGATGCCTCGGAAATAGATCTTCATCGCCGTCTTGCCAGAGCGCGCTTTGCGGGTTGTTAACACCCGAGACGCTAGTCAACGGCACCCCAAGACGGAGATGCCGATGATTCCCGACACATCCAACCCTTGCTGGCGCCGCGTCCTCACCTCCGAGACCGATCTGTCCGGCGCCGTGCTCGCGACCAAGCTGTTGGTCACGCGGATGCGGCGCGAGGTCAAGGCACGGCCCGGATCGCTGGGCCCCAAGATCGTCGAGCTGCGCGAGTATTTCGAGAAAAACACCTTTGCAGCGAAGGACATCGCCCTCTTCTGAAAGGACAGGCCATGAAGAATGCAATGATGAGCGTGGCCGAGGCTGCGGCCCTGATCGAGGCCGCTAAGGTGCTGGTGATCGCGGGATCCGAGGCGGCGCTGTCGCAGCTGCCCAAGGGCTGCTGGATCGGCGGCACCTCGGTCTATTTCATGACCGATACGGGTGGCCGGGTGGACCGCGATAACCTCTTCGTGACCGAGATCGAGGCCGCCGAGGAGGCGCGCCCGGTGCTCTATGCCGGCGAGGATCTCCCGAGCCTGACGATGAACCGCTACGACAACGGGCTCTCGGTGATCCTGATCCCCGCCTTCAGCAAGGCGCATGAGGCGTTCGCCATTCACGGCAGCGGCTATTCCGGCGTGTTCGACCAGCCGCTGATGGGCTGGGTGACCGGCGTGCATCTCGACGATCTCGAGACCGCAAGGCCCAAGGTGTTCGACGGCGCGCGCGGCATGGCCTTCGAGGAGGGCGCGATGCTGCTTCACGTGAAACTGCGCGCCGACCGGGTCGCGGATATCGACATTCTGAACCTCTTCGAACCCGACCAGAGCGCCGATGAGATCCGCTTCGCCAAGACGGGCTTTTCGGCCAGCACCGCGCTGGTCAACGGTCAGGAGGTAGAGCTTGCGAGCTACCTGACCGAGCAGGGCGTCGACACGCGCTGCCCGATGGTGGCGAATTTCGCCGGTGCGATGATCAACGTCTCGTTCCAGTCGGTCGAGCCGGGCAAGCCGGTGAGTTTCTACGCCCCGGTGATCGAGGGGGTGAGCTATCGCATCGCGAAGCTGCCGGGCGATTACGCCTCGGAATTCGCCGCCCGCGCGCAGGGCGAGGGCAGCCGCGAGCTGTCGTGCAACTGCATCCTGAATTACATCTATGGCGAGCTCGAGGCCAAGAAGACCGGCAGCTTCACCGGCCCCGCCACCTTCGGCGAGATCGCCTACATGCTGCTGAACCAGACCATGGTCCGGCTCAACATCCAGGCGGCGGAAGCCGCCGCCGTGGCGTGAGCGAACGCCGCCCGGCGCGGCGGCGCCGGGGGCTTACTCTGTGATCTGGCTCGCACCGCATTGCGGCAGGTAGCTCATGACCATCTCGTGGGTGCACAGCGCCGTCGCCGGCGTCGTGACGGTGGCGCTGGCCGCCGCCGCGCCGAGCGCCAGCGCGTCCGGGCCGCTCATCCCAGAGGCGAGGCCGTAGGCGAAGGCGCCGACAAAGCTGTCGCCCGCGCCGACGGCGGAGACCACCGAGACATTCGCGGCGCTCACCTGCACCAGCCCGTCGGGCCCCGCCATCACCGAGCCATCGGCGCCGCGCGCCACGATGACCCGCTCGGCGGCGCCGCGCGCCACCAACTCGGCGGCGAATTGCGCCGACTCGAGACGCGTCACCAGCGGACGGCCCGCCAGCCCCTCGGCCTCCTCGGTGTCCATGCGCAGTACGGCCGGGGCTGGGGTGGTGCCCTTGGCGAGATATTCCAGCGCCGGGCCCGAGGTGTCGACGATCACCAGCGCGTTGCGCGCCTCGAGCGCCTTGCAGAGCTGTGTCGCGAACTCGACCGACACGCCCGGCGGCTGGCTGCCGCTCAGAACCACGATGCCGCCTTCCGGCACCGAGACCGCGATGGCGTCGAGCGCTTCCGTCACCTGCTCCTCCGACCACAGCGGGCCGGGCATGACGAAGCGGTATTGCTGGCCGGTCTCGCGGTCATGCACCGCGAGGCTCTCGCGGGTCTCGCCCGGCGCCTGCATCCGCACCAGCGGGATGCCCTGGTCGGCCATCGCCGCCTCGAGCCGCATGCCGCTGGGCCCCGCCAGCGCCACGAAGGCGCGGGCCTGCCCGCCGAGGGCGGCCACCACGCGGGCCACGTTGATGCCGCCGCCCCCGGGATCCACGGTGAACGGATCGCAGCGCAGCTTGGGTCCGGCGACGACGCGATCTGCGGTCGTCGTCAGGTCGAGCGCGGGGTTCAGCGTGACGGTCAGAATATCGTTCATGGCGGCACCATGTCACTCAACCGGCGGTTCGCCAAGAGCCTCGAACTGGACAAATGAGCGCGCTTGTGGGAAGTGCCGTCCGCGTAAGCAGGAGCCTCCCATGACCGTCACCCGTTTTGCCCCTTCGCCCACCGGCCACATCCATGTGGGCAACCTTCGCACGGCACTGTTCAACTACCTGATCGCCCGCAAAGCCGGCGGCACCTTCATTCTGCGCATCGACGACACCGATCCCGAGCGCAGCAAGGAAGAGTATGTCGACGGCATCAAGCGCGACCTCGAGTGGCTGGGCCTGACATGGGATCGCACCGAGCGACAGAGCGAGCGGCTCGACCGCTACCATGCCGCCGCCGACCAGCTGCGCGAGATCGGCCGCTTCTACGAGGCATGGGAGACCCCGACCGAGCTCGACCTGAAGCGCAAAAAGCAGCTCAACATGGGCAAGCCGCCGGTCTATGACCGTGCAGCGCTTGCGCTTTCCGAAGACGAGAAGGCCGCGATGCGGGCCGAGCGCGGCGATGGCGTCTGGCGCTTCAAGCTCGATCAGGAGCGCATCGAGTGGACCGACGGCATCCTCGGCGACATCTCGATCGACGCCGCCTCGGTCTCCGACCCGGTGCTGATCCGCGGCGACGGCCAGATCCTCTACACGCTGGCCTCGGTGGTCGACGATACCGAGATGGGCGTCACCCACGTGGTGCGCGGCTCCGACCACGTCACCAACACCGCGACCCAGATCCAGATCATCAACGCGCTCGGCGGCAACGTCCCGAGCTTTGCCCACCACTCGCTGCTGACCGGCCCGCAGGGTGAGTCGCTCTCCAAGCGCCTCGGCGTGCTGTCGATCCGCGACCTGCGCGAGAGCGGCATCGAGCCGGAGGCGCTGCTGTCGCTGATGGCGCGGCTCGGCTCGAGCCAGCCGGTGGAACTGCGCCTGTCGCTCGAGGAGATCGCCGAGGGCTTCGAGCTGTCGCAGTTCGGCGCCGCGCCGACCAAGTTCGACGTGCAGGATCTCTACCCGCTGACCGCCCGCAAGCTGCACGGTCTGCCGCTCTCCGCGGTGGCCGACGAGATCGCGGCGCTGGGCGTGCCGGCGGACAAGGCCGAGCTGTTCTGGAGCGTCACGCGCGAGAACATCGAGACCCGCAAGGATCTTGCCGGCTGGTGGGCGATGTTCCGAGATGGCGCCGAGCCGCTGATCGCCGACGAGGACCGCGAATTCATCGCCGAGGCGATGGCGATCCTCCCCGAGGGCCCGCTCACTCAGGACAGCTGGGGCGAATGGACCAAGGCGGTGAAGGAGCAGACAGGCCGCAAGGGCAAGGGCCTGTTCATGCCGCTGCGCAAGGCGCTGACGGGCCGTGAGCGCGGCCCCGAGATGGCTGACGTTCTGCCGCTCTTGCAGACCATCCCGGCGCGCAAGCTCGCCAAGGGCTGAGCCTCAGACGCGACGCGCCAGCGCGTCGCGATCCTCCTTCACCTCGATGCTCTCCTGCGCGTGGTGCAGCGCGTAGGCGCGGGTGCGCCGTGCCGCCTGCGCCAGGTCGCGCCACTCGGCGTGCTCGAGCGCGCCCAGCGTATCCAGGACCGTGCCGATCACCTCCGGGTGGCCGGCCCCGGCGCGGATCAGCGGCTCGAACCCGTCTTCCATCAGCTGCGTCGCAGTCAGGGCAGGTGCCTCAATGCGCGGAAATTGCGGCGGCTGCGCCTTCGGCGGCTCCGCCTCGGAGAACAGCCGCGCAAGACGATGCACCACGTCGACCGCGGTGCCCGGATCGTTGATCCCCGGCGACAGCGCCCGCACCGCCGTCTCGTTCAACACCACCACGCCGAAGCGCGCATCCTGTTCGGCGGTGCGAATCTCTCCGAAGGTGAAGCAGTTCGTCAGCGCGTCGCGGTCCTCGACCTCGCCCAGCACCCAGCCGAGCGGCGCGCCCTTCAACAGATGCGCGCCGGGCGAGATGCGCAGGGTGATCGAGGCGCCGGCCTCGGCCAGCGCATCGTTCAGCGCCTCCATGTTGACGAATTGCAGGTAGCCGCTCGACGGCGCGGGCAGCGGCCAGGCGGCGTCGGGGATCTCGGCATCCGGCGCCACCGGCAGCCCGCCGAGGGCGGGGCGCTTGAGCGCGTTGTAGAGCGGCTCGCGGGCCTGCCGGTCGACCATCTGGAGGGTGTCGTCCATGCTGCCCAGCGTGCTCAGATGCTCGATCCAGCGCAGGATCGAGACGATGATCGCCACGATCACCAGCACCGTCACCCCGAGGATCATCACCGCGGCATTGTCTGGATAGAGCCCGGCGCGGAACATCACCAGAGCGGTCAGCGCGTAGAGGAACGCCCCGGTGAACACCGCCAGGACGGTGTGGGTCGTGGTGTCGGAGAGGTGCAGCCGGTAGGCGCGTGGCGTCGCCTGGCTGGCGGCGGCCTGGTAGGCCTGGACCATCACCGAGAGCGAAAAGGTGGTCACTGTCAGCATCGTCGTGGCAAGGATGTTGAGGATCGGGATCACCGCATCGGGGCCGATCTTGATCTCCCATTCATCGGGCAGCAGCGGCTCGAACAGCGGCGACAGGAACGCCATCGCAAAGGCCAGCACGGCGCCGAACAGCACCCGCGCGGTGAGGTTGCGCGCCACCCGGCGCAGCAGCAGCAGGGTCTTCGAGATCATCACGCCGCCACCTTCCGTGCCCCGAGCCCGGCCAGCCGGTCATCGACGAAGCGCCGTTCTTCATCGCTGAGCGCCTGGGCGCGCGGGTAGCGCGGCGCGGCGCGGTCATCGAGGATTGGGGCCTCCCAGCCGGTGGTGGTGGCGAAGAAGCGGTCGGCGCCCCCGGCTCCGAACTCGGCCAGGTAGCCCTGAACCACGACGTCGAGATAGCTCAGCAGCACCGGGTGGTGGGCATCGGGCGGGAAGATGCGCTCCGGGGGGATGGCGTAGATCGCCAGCTGCTCGACGCTGGGAGCGGCGTGGCTGACGCTGTGCAGCGCATCGAGCCGGTCATAGGCATGTTCGCGCAGGTCGAGCGCCGCCCAGCCATCCGGCGGCACCGGCGCGATCAGCCCCTCGATCTCGCAGCCCGGGTCGGGGATCGCGGTGAGATAGGCGACCTCGCGCGCCTCGGTCCAGCGCCAGGCCCGGCGCCAGCCGCGGGCGCGGGCGGTGTGGGCCGGGGTGAAGCCATGGGTCAGGCGGTTCACAAGCGAGCCGTAACCGAAGAAAAAAGCGCTGCTCATACTAGTTTTGCCGGTCCCGGATTGATGTATGTCAAATCGATATTTCCTTAATCATGTATAACTCCCGCATCCTTTGAACATGGAGGACGGGCTGTGCGCGTCACAAAAAGAACCAACATCGCCGTTCGTGTCCTGATGCATTGCGCGG
This sequence comes from Salipiger bermudensis, assembly GCF_019801965.1. Classification (GTDB taxonomy): domain Bacteria; phylum Pseudomonadota; class Alphaproteobacteria; order Rhodobacterales; family Rhodobacteraceae; genus Salipiger; species Salipiger bermudensis_A. Next base: position 232,203 of record NZ_JAHVIA010000003.1, on the reverse strand, counting down.
CCAACGCCGGTCGTCTGGTGACCAAATCCGAGATCGCCAAGCGATGCAACGCCTCCGAAAACCATCTCGCGCAGGTCATCAACCAGCTCGCGCAGCTGGGCTACCTGCACACCCAGCGCGGCCGCAACGGCGGGCTCGAGCTGGCGCGCCCGGCCGAGCAGATCCGCGTCGGCGACGTGTTCCGCGCGCTCGAGGCGCCGGTGCCGCTGGCCGAGTGCTTCGCCGATGTCGACAACACCTGCCCGCTGACCGAGGCCTGCCGGCTGAAGATCGCGCTCAGCGACGCGGCCAATGCCTTCTACGCCACGCTCGACCCGATCACCCTCGACACGCTGATCTGCGACAATGCTCCGCTGATGGACATTCTCGCCCCCGAGGGGCGCTGTGCGATGGCCAAGGTCGACCCGGTCCTTGCAGCCCAGTGACAAACATCGTAGCTTGAGTGCCATCGCAGAGGGAGAACCGGCATCGCCGGTGCCGAAGGAGCAACCGCCCCGGAAACTCTCAGGCCCACGGACCTTTGCGGTGACAGAACTCTGGAGAGTGGCGCGGGGGACCGCGCCCGCCGAAGGGATAACGATCTCAGGCTAACGGACAGAGGGGGCATTTCACGCGCGGGATCGGCCCGCGTGACGGAATGTCCGGGGCTGCGCCACGCGCCACATCCGGGCCAGAGGGATGTGAGAGCGCATGGACGAGCTGAAACGCACGCCACTTTACGACCTGCACCTCGCGCTTGGCGCGAAGATGGTGCCGTTTGCCGGTTACGATATGCCGGTTCAGTACAAACTCGGCGTGATGAAAGAGCACCTGCACACGCGTGCAGCCGCCGGGCTCTTCGATGTGAGCCACATGGGGCAGGTGATCCTGCGCGGCGACGATCCCAAGGCTGTGGCGCTGGCGCTTGAGACGCTGGTGCCGGTGTCGGTCGCAGCGCTGGCCGAGGGCCGGCAGCGCTACGGGCTGTTCACCAACGATCAGGGCGGCATCGAGGATGACCTGATGATCGCCAATCGCGGCGATCACCTGTTCCTCGTGGTCAACGCCGCCTGCAAGGAGACCGATGTCGCGCGACTGCGCGCCGGGCTCGAGCCGAAGGGCGTCTCGATCGAGTATATCGAGGACCGCGCGCTGCTGGCGCTGCAGGGGCCAGGCGCCGAAGCGGCGCTCGCCGCGCTGAACCCGGCGGTGGCGGAGATGCGCTTCATGGATGTCGCCACCGTCGAGCTCATGGGTGTCGAGGCCTGGGTCTCGCGCTCGGGCTATACCGGCGAGGACGGCTACGAGATCTCGGTGCCGGAAGGCGCGGCGGTGGCTCTGGCCGAGGCGCTGCTGGCGCAGGAGGCGGTCGATGCGATCGGGCTCGGCGCGCGGGATTCGCTGCGGCTCGAGGCCGGGCTCTGCCTCTATGGCCACGACATCGACACCACCACCACGCCGGCGGCGGGCAACCTGCTCTGGGCGATCCAGAAGGTCCGGCGCGCCGATGGCGAGCGTGCGGGGGGCTTCCCCGGCGCCGACATTATCCTCCCCGAGATCGCCAGCGGCGCGCCGAGCGTCCGCGTCGGGCTGAAGCCCGAGGGCCGCGCGCCGATGCGCGAGGGGATCAAGCTTTTCGAAAACGAGACCGGCGGCGCGCCGGTCGGGCGCATCACCTCTGGCGGCTTCGGCCCGACGGTGGGCGGCCCGGTGGCGATGGGGTATGTTCCCTCGGAACGGGCCACGCCGGGCACGCGTCTTTACGGAGAGGTGCGCGGCAAGCGTCTGCCTGTCGAGGTGGTGACGCTGCCGCACGTGAAACAAAGCTACAAGCGCTGACAAGAGGGATCCAGCGAGATGAAATTCACCGAAGAACATGAATGGCTGCGCGTCGAGGACGATCTTGTCGTGGTGGGCATCACCAGCCACGCCGCCGAGCAGCTTGGCGACGTGGTCTTCGTCGAACTGCCCGAGGCCGGCACCACGGTCAGCAAGGATGACGAGGTGGTGGTGATCGAGTCGGTCAAGGCCGCCTCCGACATCCTTGCGCCCGTCGATGGCGAGATCGTCGAGGTCAACGAGGCGCTGGTCGACGATCCCGGCAAGGTCAACGAGGACCCGGAGGGCGACGCCTGGTTCTTCAAGCTCAAGATCGAGGATCTCTCGGTGCTCGACGAGCTGATGGACGAAGCCGCCTACAAGAAGTTCGTGGGCTGATGCCGCGCGCCGGCCGTCCCTGGCGACGGCTGGCACGGCTGCCCGAAAGACGAGATCCTGCCCCCGTCCCGGCCTCTGCGCGGGACGGGCGTGGCCGGATTTTGAGTATTTGAAACGTAGAGAAGCACAGCGGTGCGCCCTGTCCGCCGCGCTGCAAGAGGTGAGAGATGGCCTTCACGCCCACTGACTACCAGCCCTATGACTTTGCCAATCGCCGCCATATCGGCCCGTCGCCCGCCGAGATGGACGAGATGTTCGCGGCGCTGGGGGTGGCGGATCTCGACGCGCTGATCGCGCAGACCGTGCCGGAGGGCATCCGCCAGGCCGAGCCGCTCGATTTCGGCGCGCCGCTGTCGGAGCGCGAGATGCTCTGGCGCCTGCAGGAGGTGGCCGAGAAGAACAAGGTGCTGACCTCGCTGATCGGGCAGGGCTATCACAACACGATCACCCCGCCGGCGATCCAGCGCAACATCTTCGAGAACCCGGCCTGGTACACGGCGTATACGCCCTACCAGCCCGAGATCTCGCAGGGGCGGCTCGAGGCGCTGCTGAACTACCAGACCATGGTGTCGGACCTGACCGGGCTCGAGGTCGCCAACGCATCGCTGCTCGACGAGGCCACCGCCTGCGCCGAGGCGATGACCATGGCCAAGCGGGTTGCCAAGTCGAAGGCCAATGCGTTCTTTGTCGATGAGAACTGCCATCCGCAGAACATCGCGGTGATCCAGACCCGCGCCGCGCCGCTGGGCATCGAGGTGATCGTTGGCGCGCCGGAAGGGCTCGAGGCCGACAAGGTGTTTGCCGCGATCTTCCAGTATCCCGGCACCCATGGCGGGCTGCGCGATTTCTCGGCCGAGATGGAAGCGCTGCACGAGGCCAAGGCCATCGGCATCGTTGCCGCCGACATCATGGCGCTGTGCCTGGTGAAGGAGCCGGGCGCGATGGGCGCCGATATCGCGGTGGGCTCGACCCAGCGCTTCGGGGTGCCGCTGGGCTATGGCGGCCCGCACGCCGCCTATATGGCCACCAAGGATGCCTACAAGCGCGCCATGCCGGGCCGCATCGTCGGCGTCTCGGTCGACGCGCTGGGCAACCGCGCCTATCGCCTCGCGCTGCAGACCCGCGAGCAGCATATCCGCCGCGAGAAGGCGACTTCGAATGTCTGCACGGCGCAGGCGCTGCTGGCGGTGATGGCGGGCTTTTACGCAGTGTTCCACGGGCCGAGTGGGCTCAAGGCCATTGCGCAGCGCATCCATCTCAAGACCGCGCGGCTCGCCAAGGGGCTCGAGGATGCGGGCTACGAGGTGCAGCCGGAGGCGTTCTTCGACACGCTGACCGTCGAGGTCGGGCTGCTGCAGAAAGGCATCCTGCAGGCGGCGGTGAAGGAGGGCATCAACCTGCGCCGCGTCGGCAAGACCAAGATCGGCATCACCCTCGACGAGGCCACCCGCCCGGCGCAGATCGAGGCGGTGTGGCGGGCCTTCGGCCTCGTGCGCAAGGATGAGGGGCAGGGTGACTACCGTCTGCCCGACGCGCTGCTGCGCCAGAGCGACTATCTCACCCACGACGTGTTCCACATGAACCGCGCTGAGACCGAGATGATGCGCTACATGCGCCGGCTGGCCGACCGCGACCTGGCGCTCGACCGTGCGATGATCCCGCTGGGCTCCTGCACCATGAAGCTCAACGCCGCCGCCGAGATGATGCCGGTGAGCTGGCGCGAGTTCGCCGAGCTGCACCCCTACGCCCCCGCCGACCAGGCGAAGGGCTACGCGGAGATGATCGCGGACCTGTCCTCGAAGCTCTGCGCCATCACCGGCTACGACGATTTCTCGATGCAGCCGAACTCGGGCGCGCAGGGCGAATATGCCGGCCTGCTGACCATCGCCTCGTGGCAGAGGGCGCGCGGCGAGGGCCAGCGCAATGTCTGCCTGATCCCGGTCAACGCCCATGGCACCAACCCGGCCTCGGCGCAGATGGTCGGCTGGAAGGTGGTGCCGGTGAAATGCGACGATCTGGGCTCGATCGACCTCGCCGATTTCCGCGAGAAGGCGGAGAAGCACAGCGACACGCTGGCCGCCTGCATGATCACCTACCCCTCGACCCATGGCGTCTTCGAGGAGACGGTGAAGGAGGTCTGCGCCATCACCCACGAGCATGGCGGGCAGGTCTATATCGACGGTGCCAACATGAACGCCATGGTGGGGCTGTCGCGGCCGGGCGATCTTGGCGGCGACGTGAGCCATCTCAACCTGCACAAGACCTTCTGCATCCCGCATGGCGGCGGCGGCCCCGGCATGGGGCCGATTGGCGTCAAGGCGCATCTGGTGCCGCACCTGCCGTCGGATCCGCTGAAAGGCGGCGTGGCGGGGCCGGTCTCGGCCGCGGCCTTCGGCTCGCCCTCGCTGCTGCCGATCTCCTGGGGCTACATCCTGATGATGGGCGGCGAGGGGCTGACGCAGGCGACGCGGTCGGCGATCCTCAACGCCAACTACATCGCGACGCGGCTCTCGGGGGCCTACGAGATCCTCTACACCGGGCCGCAGGGCCGGGTGGCGCATGAGTGCATCCTCGACGTGCGCCCGTTCGAGAAATCCGCCGGGGTCACGGTGGAAGACATCGCCAAGCGACTCGTCGATTGCGGCTTCCACGCGCCGACCATGAGCTGGCCGGTGGCGGGCACGCTGATGGTGGAGCCGACGGAATCGGAGACCAAGGCCGAACTCGACCGGTTCTGCGACGCGCTGCTGGCGATCCGCGAGGAGATCCGCGACATCGAGGAGGGGCGCATCGACGCGGAGAACAACCCGCTGAAACACGCGCCGCACACGATGGAGGATCTCGTGCGCGATTGGGATCGGCCTTACTCGCGCGAGCAGGGCTGCTTCCCGCCGGGGGCGTTCCGGGTCGACAAGTACTGGCCGCCGGTCAACCGGGTCGACAATGCCTATGGCGACCGGCATCTCGTCTGCACCTGCCCGCCGATGAGCGACTATGCCGAAGCGGCGGAGTAGGGTGTGAGAGCGCCTGAGTGAGGGGCCAGCCCCTCACGCTCCCCGGGATATTTCCGGCCAGAAGAAGCAGCGGCCCCGCTCGCCGGTTGGGAGGGCGGGGCCTTTTCGTTGGCGGCCCGTCGGGAGGGGCGTTTGCCCGGGCGGTGGCGTGGGGTTTCGGGCGCCGGAGCGAGGGGCCAGCCCCTCGCGCTCCCCGGGATATTTTGGGCCAGAAGAAGCAGGGGCGCCGGTCTCTGGTGGGCCCGGTCAGGGGGCGGGCAGGTCGAGGAGGAAGGCGAAGGTGTCGCGGATGCGGCCCCAGGTGGCGGGGTCAGAGGCGCAGAGCAGGTAGCCGTCGCGCTTTGCGGCGTTGTACTCGGAGCCGTCGAGCATGGCGACATGGCCGCCGGCCAACTGGCAGAGCAGGGCGCCCGCGGCGTGATCCCAGGGGGTGAGCCCGGCGGAGAGCACGAAATCCACGTGGCCCTGCGCCAGCATGCGCATCTCGTGGGCCGAGCAGCGCAGCGACAGAACACGCTCGAAGCGGGGCAGGAGGGCGGCCATCTCGGCCTGTTTGTCGGTGGGCAGCATGTAGAGCGGCAGGTAGCCCTGCAGCTCCTGGACCGGGCCGCCGTCGGAGACCGAGAGGGTGCGGCGCTTGCGCCTGGTGGGCATGACCAGCTCCGCCGGGCCGCCGGCCTCGCCCAGCACCACGTCGTCCATCACCGGATCGTAGATCAGGCCGAAGACCGGGGTGCCGAAGCGCAGCGCCGAGACGATGACTCCGAAGGTTGTCAGACCGTGGGCGTAGTTCCAGGTGCCGTCGACCGGATCGATGGTGAAGGCGAGCTCGGCGCCGGCCACCTTGTCGAGCACCTCGGGGTGGGCGGCGACGTTTTCCTCGCCGACGATCAGCGCGTTGGGAAACATCGCCAGCAGGCCGCGGGCGATCATCCGCTCGGCGGCGCGGTCGGCCTCTGTCACCAGGTCCTGGTGGTTCTTCTTCTGGTCGATCTCGCCGCTCTCGAGATTGCGGAAGCGGGGCAGGATCTCGGCCCGGGCGGCGCGGCGCACGAGGTTGAGGATCGAACTGCGCTGCGCCTTGCTCAGGGTCGAGACCGGCATCGGGAGGGTGTCGCTCATCGCTCGGGTCCTTGGTCAGCCAGGGTGTGTGTCGGGCTTTGCCAGCGGCTGCGCCGGGGTGCAAGGCTGCCTATTCGCGCGCCCGCAGGACCCGGGCAGGACGGGCGGAAAGTGGCCGCCAGGCGAAGCCGAGCCCGGCCAGCAGCGTGGCGATGACGCCGCCGGCGATGATGCCGAGCGCCGAGGGCCACATCACCGCGAAATCGGTCTCCATGATGAAGCGGCTGATCGCCCAGCCGCCGAGGATGCCGGCGCCGAGCGCCACGATGCCGGCGCCGGCGCCCAGAAGCGCCGAGCGCAGGGCGAAGCTCTGCAGGATGCGGGCCCGGCTGGCGCCCAGCGTCTTGAGCACCGCCGCCTCGTAGGTGCGCGCGCCCTCTCCCGCCGCCGCCGCGCCGATCAGCACGAGGAAGCCGGTGAGCAGCGTCGCCGCGGCGCCCCAGCGGATGGCGCTGCCGACGCCCTCGAGCAGCTCGGCCACGCGGTCGATGGCGTCCTTCACGCGGATCGCGGTGATGTTGGGATAGGCGGAGGCGAGATCGCGCAGGATCTGCGCCTCGGCCTCGGGCTCGGCATAGACCGTGGAGATGAAGGTGTGCGGCGCGCCCTGCAGGGCGGCGGGGTTCAGCGTCATCACGAAACCGATGCCGGCGGTGGAGAAATCCACGTCGCGGAAGCTGGTGATCGTGGCGGTGATGTCGCGGCCGAGCACGTTGAAGGTGATCTCGTCGCCCAGGGAAAGGCCGATCTCCTCGGCCTCCTCGCGGGCGAAGCTGATCTGCGGCGGGCCGTCATATCCCTCGGGCCACCACTCGCCTTCGGTGATGATGGTGCGCGCGTCCGGTTGCGCGGCGTAGGTGATGCCGCGGTCGCCGCGGACCACCCAGTGATCTCCGGCCACCTGTTGCGCGTCCACGCCGTTGATCTCGGTGATCACGCCGCGCAGCATCGGCGCGGTGTCGATGCGGCTCACGGCTTCATCGCCCTCGAGACGCGCGAGATAGCCGTCGATCTGGTTCGGCTGGATGTCGACGAAGAAATAGGACGGCGCGATCTCGGGAAGGTCGCGGTTGATCGCGGCGCGCAGGTTGCCGTCGATCTGGCCGATGGCGGCGAGCACCGAGAGGCCCAGCCCGAGCGACAGAACCACCGAGGCCGCGGTCTCGCGCGGGCCGCCGATGGCGCCAAGCGCCCAGCGCCAGACCGGACGGCCGCGGGCGGCGCCGGTGGCGCGGCGGGCCAGCGCGCGAATGCCGGTGGCGGCAAGGGCGAGGATCAGCAGCGCGCCGAGGATGCCGCCGGCGGTCCAAAGGGTGATGCGGGGATCGCCGGAGAACAGCATCGCCACGCCCACGAGCAGCGCGACCAGCAGGGCGGTGGCCACGAGGTAGCGCGCGGCGGGCAGAGCGCGGGCGCTGTCGAGCGCGTCGCGGAACAGGGCGGCGGCGCGGACCTCCTCGGTGCGGGCCAGCGGCCAGAGGGTGAAGAGCAGCGCCGTCAGCACGCCGTAGATCGCAGCCTCGAGCAGCGGGCCGGGATAGAGCGTGAAGAGCACCGGGATTGGCAGCGACTGGGTGATGAGCGGGGCGAAGATCAGCGGTACGCCGGCGCCGAGGATCAGGCCGAGCGCGATGCCGAGCAGGCTGAGCGCGCCGATCTGCAGGAAATAGGTCTGGAAGATCACGCCGCGGCTGGCACCGAGGGTGCGCAGCGTCGCGATCACCGGCGTCTTTCGCGCGAGGTAGGAGCGCACCGCCGCAGAGACCCCGATGCCACCGACCGCGAGGCCGGAGAGCCCGACCAGCACGAGGAAGCTGCCCAGCCGGTCGACGAACCGCGCCACCCCCGGCGCGCCGTTGCGGGAATCGCGCCAGCGGATGCCGGTGTCGCGGAAACGGTCCTCGGCCTGCGCCTTGAGCGCGTCGAGATCGGCGCCCTCGGGCAGCAGCATGCGGTACTCGGTCTCGTAGAGCGAGCCGGGGGCGAGCAGGCCGGAGCCCTCGAGATCGGAGGTCCGCACCAGCGTGCGGGGGCCGAGGCCGAAGCCGTCGCCGGCATCGTCGGGCTCGGTGACGATGATGGCGCTTAGGGTAAAGTCCTGGGTGCCGAGGCGGAAGCTGTCGCCGGGGACGAGGCCCAGCCGATCGGCCAGCACCGGCGCCATCACCGCGCCGGGGAAATCGCCGCCATCGAGCGCCTGCGCCAGCGGCATCGGAGGGTCGAGCACCATCTCGCCCAGCAGCGGATAGGCATCGTCAACCGATTTCACCTGCGTCAGCCCGCGCTCGGGGCCGGACACGGTCTCGGCCACCGCCATGGAGCGGAAATCGGTAATCTCGGAGAGCGCCGTCGAGACGCCTTCGAGCCAGGCCAGCTCTTCCTCGGAGGCGAAGCGGTAGGTGAATTCCGCCTGCGCGTCGCCGCCGAGCAGGATGGCACCCTGATCGGCAAGCCCGGCCTGGATCGCCGAGCGCACCGAGCCGACACCCGCAATCGCGGCGACGCCGAGGGTCAGGCAGGCGAGGAAGATGCGGAAGCCGCGCAGGCCGCCGCGCAGCTCGCGGCGGGCGAAGCGGGCCGAGATGGCAAGGCTCATTCGGCGGCCCTCGCCACCTCGCCGGCGACGGTGCCGTCGGTCAGCCGCACCACCCGGTCGCAACGCTGCGCGAGAGTGTTGGAGTGGGTGACGAGCACCAGCGTGGCGCCGTGGCGGTCGCGCAGGCCAAAGAGCAGATCCATGATCGCGTCGCCGTTCTTGCCGTCGAGATTGCCGGTGGGCTCGTCGGCAAGCAGCACATCCGGGCGCGGCGCGGAGGCGCGGGCCAGCGCCACGCGCTGCTGCTCGCCGCCCGACATCTGCGCCGGGTAGTGATCGGCGCGGTGGCCAAGGCCGACCGCCTCGAGCTCCGCCTCGGCCTTGGCAAAGGCCTCGCGGTCGCCGGCCAGCTCCAGCGGCGTGGCGACGTTTTCCAGCGCGGTCATGGTCGGGATCAGGTTGAAGCTCTGGAACACCACGCCCATGTGATCGCGGCGAAAGCGCGCCATGCGGTCTTCGTCCATCGCGGTCAGGTCGCTGCCCAGCACCGAGACGGTGCCCGAGCTGGCGCTCTCGAGCCCGCCCATCACCATCAGCAGCGAGGATTTGCCGCTACCCGAGGGTCCGATCAGCGCCAGCGTCTCGCCCTTGGCCACCTCCAGCGAGATGCCGTGGAGGATTTCCACCATTCCGGCATTGCCGCGCAGGCTGAGTGTGACATCTTTCAGGGCAATGACGGGATCAGGCATGAAGGAGCGTCCGGAAAATGATGCGTTCGCTTACATATGGGTTCCCCGCGTGGCGCAACAAGGCGCTGGCGGGACTGGTTGTCTTCTGCGGAGCCCCGGCGCTGCCCGCGGCGGCCGAGACGGTGCACCTTCTGGCGCTGGGCGACAGCCTCACGCAGGGCTACGGTCTGATCGAGGACGAGGGCTTCGTGCCGCAGATGCGGGCCTGGCTGGCGGAGCGTGGCCATGACGTCCGGCTGGTCAATGGCGGCGTGTCGGGCGACACCACCGCCGGTGGCCTGTCGCGCGTGGAGTGGTCTCTGACGCCGGAAATCGAGGGCATGATCGTGGCGCTTGGCGGCAACGATCTGCTGCGCGGCCTGCCGCCCGAGACCTCGCGGGCCAATCTCGAGGGGATTCTGGAGGTCGCGGAGGCGAAGGAAATCGAGGTCTTGCTGGTGGGCATGACTGCGCCGGGCAATTACGGGGCCGACTACAAGGCCACGTTCGACGCGATCTATCCCGAGCTCGCCGAGACCTATGACACGCTGTATTATCCGGATTTCTTCCGAGGCATCCTGCCCGAGGGCGGCACGCCGCAGGACGCGGCGGGGATGATGCAGGGGGACGGCATTCATCCGAACGCCGAAGGGGTGGCTCTGATCGTCGAGGCGATGGGGCCGTCGGTCGAAGAGCTGATCTCGCGCATCCAGAGCGGCGACTGAGCGCCGCCCGACGCACGGAGAAGAGGGCTTACTGTGCCGGGCTCGCGGCAAGGGCGCGGGTGTCGTCGTTGCCGCGGAGCGCGGTCGCGATCACCGGCAGCAGGCCGAAGCTGAGCGCGGTTGCGAAGTAGAGCAGGACGGCGGAACCGAAGGAGACGTCGAAGGCGAGCCAGCTGGTGAGGGCTCCGATCAGGCCAAAAACGCTGCCCAAGAGAATTGCAATAACCGCCATCTGACACTCCTTAAAATGTGGTGCTGGTTACGTCGTCTATGGGGGTATCTAGCGCTTCGAATCCGGCGGGAATGTGGCCGGCCCACGGCCATACCGGACCAATTCTCGCAACATTTGCAACCTATGCGTGTCTCATTTGGTGGGTAAAAGAAAGCCGGCGCACTGGGTGGCGCGCCGGCTTTGCTTTATCTGTCAGTCGGTTGGTCTTGGTCAGAGCACGGTGACCGGGGTTCCCACAGGAACACGGTTGTAAAGATCGATGACGTGTTCGTTCAGCATCCGGATGCAGCCGTTCGACACCGAGCGACCGATCGATTCCGGCGCCGTGGTGCCGTGGATGCGGAAGAAGGTGTCGCGGCCATTCTGGAAGAGGTAGAGCGCGCGCGCTCCGAGCGGATTGCTCGGGCCGCCCGGCTGCACGTAGTCGTTGTTGACGAACTTGCTGTAGGTCGACGGCTCGCGCTGGATCATCTCGTCGGTGGGGCGCCAGGTCGGCCATTCCTTCTTGACCTGGATGATCGCGTCGCCGGTGAATTCCAGACCGGCGCGGCCGACGCCGACGCCGTAGCGGATCGCCTGACCCGGTGCGGTGACGTAATACAGGAAATGCGCGCGCGGCAGGATCAGGATCTGCCCCGGCGACAGCGTGTTCTTGATGCCGACCTGCTGGGGCCGGAATTTCGGATCGACCTCGAAGGCGAGGGCGGGCGCTGCGGCGGCGAGAGCGGTGCCGGCGGCGGCGCTGGCGACGAATTTGCGACGGGTGATCATGGGCAAGACTCGGACCTCATTTGGACAGCGCATTCATTCTCATCACCTTCAACGTGAAAGCAATGCCGTGTTTCCACGGGGGATTGTCACAATGGCGTGGGGACCACATATGATGATCATGGAATATGACTGTGGAGAGCGGGATGGTCAAACTGGTCTGTTTTGAATGCGGTCAGGCAAACCGGGTGCCGGAGGATCGGCTTTCGGCGGGCCCGAAATGCGGCACCTGCGGCGCGGCGCTGATCGACGGCAAGGCGCATGAGATCGATGCGGCGACGCTGGCAAAGGCAATCCGGACCGACGGTCTGCCGCTGGTGGTGGATTTCTGGGCCCCGTGGTGCGGCCCGTGCCGGATGATGGCGCCGGAATTCTCCAAGGCGGCGCAGGGCGTCAAGGGCCGCGCGCGGCTTGTGAAGCTCAACACAGAGGCCGAGCCTGCGGCGGCAAGTGCCTTTGGCATCAGGGGAATTCCCACGATGATCGGGTTCAGCAAGGGCCGCGAGGCGGCGCGGCAGTCGGGCGCGCTGCCGGCCTCCGAGATCGCGGCCTTCGCCGGACGGGTGGGCTGAGGCGATTCATTCCCGGGGCGCGCCGGCATTCCGTCCGGCCAACATGACGCTGATCGTATAGGCCTTCTGCGGGCTGAGACCGGCCATGATCGCCGCCGCCGCGTCTGGCCGCATCCGCCCAAGGAAGCCAGCCGCGAAATCCGGCTCCATCTCCTCGAAGAGCGCCGCGGCCTGCTTCGGCTTCATCGTGGCGTAGACCTGCGTCAGCTGGGCGACATCATCTTCTGCCGCGGTCTTGGCCAGCGCCAGGGTTTCGCGCAGCCGGCGCTCGGCCTCCTCCATGGCGCGCATCCGGCGATCGATCTCGGCTTCGGCGACGGAGAGCGCCTGCATGCGCGCCCGCAGATCCGATTCGCGCTTCGCGACGCGCGCTTCGCGCGCCTTCAGCGCCTCGAGGATCGGCGTGAGATCGGTATCGGCGGCGCCGTGATCCGGCGTACTCTCCGGGCCCTCGGTATGCGCCGGGGGCGAATGCGCCTGGCCTGTCTCCTGTGCGGTGGCCTCGTGGCTGGCTGCCGCGGGGTCTTCGAGGGCAAGCGCCGCCCCGGCCTGCATGCCGATCCTGGCCAGGGCTGACGCGATGAGCAGCCCGCCGATGACCGCGAGGACCCCGATGCCCCGCTTGCGGCGTGCGGGCTTCGATCTGCGCAGCAACGATCTCATCGTGATGCTCCGGGATGGCGAACGAATCTCGACTCCGACTCGGCCTTGGCGGGCGGCGGCTGTTCGGGGAGGTCATGCAGCGAGGCCAGCATCAGCTCGAGCCGCTTCCCGGCCTCCTCCGCCCGCTTGGTGAGGGCCTCGAGCTGCGCGGTCTCCTCTCCCGCCGTCGTCTGTGCGGCGCCGAGCGTGCGGGTCAGGTCATCCACCTGCGCCGACAGCACCGCCACCGCTCCGCCGACACCGCTTTCGAGATCGGTGAATCGCGACAGGCGGCGCGACAGGACGAAACAGTAGAAGCCTGCGCCCAGCGCGCCGGCGGCGAGAAGGATGTCGGCGATCAGGTTCATTCCGGTCCCCCGTCAGTTGAGCACGAATTCCAGCACCAGCAGGTCGCGCACGCGGTCTTCGCCGGCGACCATCTGCAGCCGCCGAAGCATCTGCGAGCGCAGCCGGATCAATGCGCCCGGCGCCTCGATATCCTCCGGCCGCAGCGCCCGAAGGTAGCTGTTCAATACGTCGATCACCCGTGGCGAGAGCGTCTCCACCTCGGCGGCATATTGCGGCGGCACCTCGAGGCTGGCGCGAAACCTCAGATGGTGCAGATTCGCCATCGTTCCCATCGAGATGGTCAGCGGCGGCAGCTCGACAAAGGCGACATTGGTGTCAGGCATCGGCAGCGGCGGATCGCTGCCATGCCCGTCGCCATGCCCCGAATCGCCGTCGCCCGCTTCGGACGGCGCGTGGCCGCCCCCGAAGGGCAGCAGGCCCGACCACGCGGCGAGAAAGCCGCCGCCACCCCCGGCAAGCGCCAGGACCAGCCCGATCAGCAGCGGCAGTTTCGACCCTTTCTTTGGCGGCGTACCCTCGTCCTCGGCGGGGGCGTCGGCCGTGGCATCGGTCATGGCGGACCTCTCGTTCATTCGCCGCCGATATAGCCATACAGAAACTAACCGATTGTTAAGTCTGATGCTCCATTGATGCGGCTACCGGGCAGAACGGTCGGAACGGAGGTTGGTCTTGCAGCAGCTCGCGACAATCTGGGGGTCTCTCGCGGGGCGCCAGCGGCTGATGGTCATCGTGGCGACGCTGGCCACGATCGCGGCGGTCCTGACGATGGGCCGCATGGCCTCGCAGCCATCGATGGCGCTGCTCTATGCCGGGCTCGAACAGGGGGCCGCGGGCGAGGTGGTGGCGGCGCTGGAAGCGCGCGGCATCCCCTACGAGGTGCGCGGCGGCGCCATCCTCGTGCCCGACATGCAGCGCGATTCGCTGCGCATGACCCTGGCGAGCGAGGGCTTGCCCGCCAATTCCAACCAGGGCTACGAGCTGCTCGACGGGCTGTCCGGCTTCGGCACCACCTCTCAGATGTTCGACGCCGCCTATTGGCGCGCCAAGGAGGGCGAGCTGGCGCGCACCATCGTCGCCAGTCCGATGATCGCCACCGCGCGGGTGCACATCGCCAATTCCACTGCGAATCCGTTTCAGCGCGACGTCTCGCCATCGGCCTCGATCTCCGTCACCACCAATGGCGACGTGCTGTCGCCGGTACAGGCGCGGGCGCTGAAATATCTCGTCGCCTCCGCGGTGCCCGGGCTGATGCCCGAGGACGTGGCGGTGATCGACGGCAAGGGCGGGCTCATCGGCGCGGAGGACGAGCCCGGCGCCGGCCCCACGGCGGAGGATCGCGCGGCGCTGCTGCGCGACCGCGTGCAACGGCTCGTGGAGGCGCGGGTCGGCCTCGGCAATGCCGTGGTCGAGGTCAGCGTCGACACGGTGACCGAGAGCGAGACCATCCGCCAGCGCCAGTTCGATCCCGAGGGGCGCGTGGTGATCTCCACCGATACCGAGGAAGAGAGCAGCACCTCGCAGGATAGCGGTGGCGGCGATGTCACCGTCGCCTCGAACCTCCCGGAGGGCGATGCTGGCGGCGGCGGCAATTCGCAGAGCCAGAGCAGCGAGACCCGCGAGCGGGTGAATTACGAGGTCTCCGAAACCATGCGCGAGGTGACCCGCGCGCCGGGGGCCATCAAGCGGCTGACCGTGGCGGTGCTGGTCAATGGCACGCTGGCGCCCGGCGCCGATGGCACCGAGCAATTCTCGCCGCTGCCGGACGAAGAGCTTGCGGCGCTGCGTGACCTGGTGGCTTCCGCCGTGGGCTTCGAGGAGGAGCGCGGCGATGAGATCACCATCCGCTCGATGCCCTTCGAGCGCCCCGAGGGGCTTGGCACCGGCCCGCTGGAGCCGGGATGGTTCAGCATGCCGCTCGATCCGATGACTCTGATCCAGATCGGAGTGTTGGCCGTGGTGGCGCTGATCCTCGGGCTCTTCGTGGTGCGCCCGATCCTCACCGCCCCTGCGCAGGCGGCCCTGCCCGGCGCGGCTGGCGGCGCGTTGGCACTGCCCGGCGGGGGCGGCGCGGAGGGCTTCGAGGCGGGTTCCGCGCTCGATGGCGAGATCGACGATGGCAGCGGCGATTTCGGCGGGTTGCCGGCGCTGGGGGGTGACGGCGGCTTCGGTGGCATGGGCATGGTCGATTTCGACAGCCCGGCCGAGGAGGATCCGGTCGATCGCCTGCGCAGCCTGATCGAGGAGCGCAAGAGCGAGACGGTCGAGATCCTGCGCAGCTGGCTCGACGAGGGCGAAGACCGGACGGAGGAGGCGAGATGACTGGGCTGGCGGAGTTTCTCGAGGATTTCGGCGTCGCGCCCGCGCGCGCGCCGGTTGCCGGGCTGCACGACGAGAGCGCGCTGGAGGCCGCCAAGCTCGAAGGGTTCGATGGCGGCTACCGCGCCGGCTGGGATGACGCAATCAATGCGCAGAGCGACGATCAGCTGCGCATCGCCAGCGATTTTGCCCAGAACCTGCAGGACCTGTCCTTCACCTATCATGAAGCCTGCAGACAGGTTCTGAACGGCATCTCGCCGCTGCTCGAGGAGGTCGTCGCCAAGCTGCTGCCGGCGTCCCTGCAGGAGACGCTGGGCCTGCATCTTGCCGAGCAGCTGCGCGCCATGGCGGCCGAGATCGGGCGGCTCGACGTGGTGATTGCCGTGGCCCCCGGGGCGTCCACCTCGGTGGCGCCGCTGATCGAGATGGAGTTCGGCTTCCCGCTCTCCCTGGTGGAGGACCCGACGCTGGCGGAGGGGCAGGCCGATATCCGCTTTAGCGAGAGCGAAACGCAGGTCGATCTCGGCGGGCTCGTACAGGAGGTGAGCGAGGCGGTGCAGGCATTCGTGCAGGACAACCGGAGGAAGGCGGCCCATGGCTGAGCAGACCGATAGCACGCGGCCGGAGGCCGCCACTCCCTTCACCGCGGTGCCGATCGAGATCACTGTCTCGGTGGGCCGCGCCCGCCCCCTTGTGCGTGATCTGCTGAAGCTGGGCGCCGGCTCGGTGCTGACGCTGGACAAGCGGCTCGAGGATCCGGTCGAGCTCTATGTCGGTGACCGGCTGATCGGCATCGGTGCGCTTGAGGTGGTCGATGGTGGCGAGAACGGCCAGCTCGCGGTGCGTCTCACAGAGGTCGTGGACTTCCGGAGCCCGAGCTGACCGATGCGGCGCACGGCTCTCACGGCGTTGATCCTGATGATCCTGGCCACGGGTGCCGCCGCGCAGGAGCTGCGGCTCGATCTCGGCGAGGGCGGCTCGCTCACCGCGACCTCGATCCAGCTTATCGCGCTGATCACCCTGCTGAGCCTGGCGCCCGGCATCGCCATCATGGTGACTTGCTTCCCCTTCCTCGTCACCGTCTTCGCGATCCTGCGGCAGGCGGTGGGGCTGCAGCAGTCGCCACCCAACATGCTGATCGTCAGCCTGGCGCTGTTCCTCACCTATTTCGTCATGGAGCCGACCTTCACCGCCGCCTGGCAGGATGGGCTCAGGCCGCTGATCGACGAGGAGATCAGCGTCGAGGAGGGGGTGGAGCGCACGCTGGTGCCGTTCCGCGGCTTCATGGCCGGACGCACCGATGATGATACCTTCGCGAGCATCGCCGATCTGCGCCCGGATGCCCGGGGCGAGACGCTGCGGCCCGAGGCGCCTCTGTCGCTGCTGATCCCCAGCTTCATGCTGTCCGAGATCGCCCGTGCCTTCCAGGTCGGCTTCCTGATCTTCCTGCCCTTCCTGATCATCGACCTCGTGGTGGCGGCGATCCTAATGTCGATGGGCATGATGATGGTGCCGCCGGCGATCGTGTCGCTGCCGTTCAAGCTGGCCTTCTTCGTCATCGCCGATGGCTGGTCGCTGCTCGCTGGAGCGCTGGTGCGCAGCTACTTCTAGCCGCGCCAGAACCGGCAGAGCCGCCCGCGGTGCCAGAGCCGCCAGCAGTGCCAAAACCGCCCGAGCCATCAGTGCCGCCAGAGGCGCCGGACGCGGCAGGGCTACCAGAGTGGGCCGACGCGGTAGAGCTGCCAGAGCCGCAAAGGCCGCGCGCGATCAGAGCTCGGGATCGTTCTCGGGCACATCGGCGTGCAGGTGGCGCTCCCCGCGGGCACGGGCCAGCGCGATCTGCTTCTGGCGCTCGCGGAAGCGCGCCTTGTCCTCCTCCGAGGTCTCGTTGATGCAGAGATGGCAGGAGACGCCGTGCTCGTATTCGGGGCGGTCGCGATCCTCGGGCAGGATGGGGCGGCGGCAGGCGTGGCAGAGCAGGTGCGGCCCCTCGCGAAGACCGTGCTCGACCGAGACTCGCCCGTCGAAGACGAAGCAGCTGCCCTGCCAGCTGCTGTCCTCCGCCGGCACCTCCTCGAGGTATTTCAGGATCCCGCCCTTGAGGTGATAGACCTCCTCGACCCCCTGGCCCATCAGCCAGTTGGTGGATTTCTCGCAGCGGATGCCGCCGGTGCAGAACATCGCGATGCGCTTGTTGTGAAAGCGCTCCTTGTTGGCCTCCCACCAGGCGGGGAAATCGCGGAAGCTCTCGGTCTGCGGGTCCACCGCGCCCTCGAAGGTGCCGATGGCGACCTCGTAATCGTTGCGGGTGTCGATCACCGCCACGTCGGGCGAGCGGATCAGCGCGTTCCAGTCGGCGGGCTCGACATAGTGGCCGACCTGCGCGCGCGGATCGACATCGGCCTGGCCCATCGTCACGATCTCGCGCTTCAGCCGCACCTTCATGCGGGCAAACGGCCGTTCCTGTGCGCTCGAGAGCTTCCACTCGAGCCCCTCGCAGCCGGGCAGGGCGCGGATATGCGCCAGCACCGCGTCGATGCCGGCGCGCGGCCCGGCGATGGTACCATTGATGCCTTCGCCGGCCAGCAACAGCGTGCCGGTGACCTGCTCGGCGCGGCAGAGCTCGAGCAGTGGCGCGCGCAGGGCGTCGGGGGCATCGAAGCGGGTGAAGTGGTAGAGGGCGCAGACGGTAAACATGGGCGGAGACATAGGCCCAAGCCCGCGCCACGCGCAAGCGGACAGGATGGCGCGCCCCGCGCCAGAGCGCCCGGGATCGGTCAAGCTGCCGTTTCTTATGGGGAAACTGGCGCAAACAGGGCGCTTTTCGCTTTCGGGCGCGACCGTCAAAGGCGTAGGGTCTGGCTGTGGGGGTTCTCCTTCACGTTGTGTGGCCAGAACAGATGAAGGATCGTGCTGATGGGGTTTCTGGATACGATATTCAATGCAATCAATGATCTGACCTGGGGTTGGGCGCTGGTGCCCTTCCTTGTGATCCTCGGCGTGTTCTTCACCGCGGCGAGCGGGTTCGTGCAGTTCCGATTCTTCAAGCGGATGTTCGGCGTGCTGACCTCGGGCAGCGACACCAACGATCCGTCCCACATCAGCGCCCGCGAGGCGCTGTTTGTTTCGGTCGGGGGCAGAGTGGGCGGCGGCAACATCGCCGGCGTGGCGGTGGCGATCACCGCCGGCGGCCCCGGCGCGGTGTTCTGGATGTGGGTGATCGCGCTCGTGGGCATGGCCTCGGGCCTGATCGAGGCGACGCTGGCGCAGGTCTTCAAGCGCACCGGACCCAGCGGCGATTATCGTGGCGGCCCGGCACGCTCGATCATCCATGGTCTCGGCAGCCATTACCGCTGGCTGGCGGCGATCTACGCGGTCTGCCTGATCGCCTCCTTCGCCATCGGCTTCAACGCCTTCCAGGGCAACACCGTGGCCGGCGCCGCCGCCGACAGCATGGGCATCCCGCGGGTCGCCACCGGCGCGGTGCTGGCGATCCTGACGGCGGTCATCGTCTATGGCGGCATCCACCGCATCGCCAAGGCCGCCGACGTGATCATCCCGGTGATGGCGATCGGCTATATCGGCATGGCGCTGCTGATCATCGTGCTCAACATCACCAGCCTGCCGGCGGTGATCATCGACATCGTCGCCAACGCCTTCGGCTTCCGCGAGGCCGTCGCGGGCGGCATGGGGGCGGCGCTGGCCAATGGTCTGCGCCGGGGGCTGTTCTCCAACGAGGCCGGTCTTGGCTCCGCGCCCAACGTGGCCGCCACCGCCTACAACCTGCACCCGGTGAGCCAGGGCATCACCCAGAGCTTCTCGGTGTTCATCGACACCATCATCATCTGCTCCTGCACCGCATTCGTCATCCTGCTCGGCGATGTCTACCAGCCCGGCGCCGAGGGCGTGGACGGCGTGGCGCTGACCCAGCAGAGCATGGTGCATCACGTCGGCAACTGGGCGCAGTATTTCCTGACCTTCGCGATCCTGCTCTTCTCGTTCAGCTCGATCATGTACAACTACTACCTCGGCGAGAACGCGCTGACCTTCATGACCGAGAAGCCGATGGCGCTGCAGATCCTGCGCATCGCCATCATCGGCATCGTCTTCCTCGGGGCCACCGCGCCGGGGGCGACGGTGGTGTTCAACTTCTCCGATCCGCTGATGGGCATCCTCGCCATCGTCAACCTGCTGGCGCTGATGATGATGTTCCCGATCGCGCTGCGCCTGATCCGCGATTTCCGCGCCCAGGTGGATGCGGGCGTGTCGCGGCCGGTCTTCGATCCGGCGCAGTTCCCGGATCTCGACGTCGATCACACCGCCTGGCCTGACGCCCCTTCGCGCAAGGCGGCGGAGTGAGCGCGTAGCCTCGCCTTGACCCCGCCTCCGGGCGGGGTCAGGGTCTGCCGAAAGCGATCAGGAGGCTCTGCCATGCACGCGCTCGTCATCATCGACGTCCAGAACGATTTCTGCCCCGGGGGCGCGCTGGCGGTGGCCGGCGGTGACGAGATCGTGGCAAAGATCAACGCCATGATGGCCGATTTCGACGCGGTGATCCTGACCCAGGACTGGCACCCGGCGGGGCATTCCTCCTTCGCCAGTCAGCACGACGGCAAGGCGCCGCTCGAGATGATCGAGATGCCCTACGGGCCGCAGGTGCTCTGGCCCGACCATTGCGTGCAGGGCAGCCCGGGCGCCGCCTTCCACCCCGGGCTCGACACCGATCGCGCCGAGCTGATCATCCGCAAGGGCTTCCGCGCCGGGATCGACAGCTACTCGGCCTTCTTCGAGAATGACCAGACCACGCCCACCGGGCTCGAGGGCTACCTGCGCACGCGCGGCATCAGCCGACTGACGCTGGTCGGGCTGGCGACCGATTTCTGCGTCAATTTCTCGGCCGTGGATGCGGCGAAGCTGGGCTTTGAGGTGACGGTCCACGAGGCCGCCTGCCGGGGCATCGACCTCGACGGCTCTCTGGCGGCAGCGCGTGAGGGAATGACGGCGGCGGGCGTGACGCTGGCCTGATCCGGCCCGGGCGCGAAAAAACCCTTTCGAGAAAGCGCTTGGACCCCTTGGCGCGGATGGCGTATCAGGGGCATCGACGTTGCGCATGAGGAACCGCCAGTGGAAATCGCCACCCGAGTCTGGAACCACAAGTGGAAGATCGACCCGATCGTCCGCTCGTTGATCGACACCGATTTCTACAAGTTGCTGATGTGCCAGTCGGTGTTTCACAACCGACCCGACGTGCAGGTGACCTTCAGCCTGATCAATCGCTCGCACCACGTTCCGCTCGCCAAGCTGATCGACGAGGGCGAGTTGCGCGAGCAGCTCGACCACATCCGCTCGCTGTCGCTGACCCGTGGCGAGAGCACCTGGCTGCGCGGCAACACCTTCTACGGCAAGCGCCAGATGTTCCGCCCGGATTTCATGGAGTGGTTCGAGAAGCTGCGCCTGCCGCCCTATTTCCTCGAGCGCGTCGGCGACCAGTACGAGCTGACCTTCGAGGGCTCCTGGCCCGAGGTCATGCTGTGGGAGATCCCGGCGCTGGCGGTGCTGATGGAGCTGCGCAGCCGCGCCGTGCTCGACGACATGAAGAAGTTCGAGCTCCAGGTGCTCTACGCCCGCGCCGCCACCAAGCTCTGGGAGAAGATCGAGCGCCTGCGCGAGCAGCCCGGCGTGAAGATCGCCGATTTCGGCACCCGCCGGCGCCACAGCTTCCTCTGGCAGGACTGGTGCGTGCAGGCGATGACCGAGGGGCTGGGCGATCGCTTCACCGGCACCTCGAACTGCCTGATCGCCAAGAACCGCGATCTCGAGGCCATCGGCACCAATGCCCACGAACTGCCTATGGTCTATGCCGCGCTGGCCGAGGACGACGCCGCGCTGGCGCGTGCGCCCTACGACGTCTTGGCCGACTGGCATCAGGAGCACGAAGGCAACCTGCGCATCATCCTCCCCGACACCTATGGCACCGAGGGCTTCCTCGAGCGCGCGCCGGACTGGCTGGCGGGCTGGACCGGCATCCGCATCGACAGCGGCGATCCCGCGCGCGGCGCCGAGATCGCCATCGACTGGTGGAAGAAACGCGGCGAGGATCCGACCCAGAAGCTGGTGATCTTCTCCGACGGGCTCGACGAGGAGAAGATCCTCGAGCTCTACAAGCAGTTTGCCGGCCGGGTGCGGGTTTCCTTCGGCTGGGGCACCCTGCTGACCAATGATTTCCGCGGCCTGACGCCGGATGACCGGTTGGCGCCGTTCAGCCTCGTCTGCAAGGCGGTGAGCGCCAACGGCAAGCCCACGGTGAAGCTGTCGGACAATCCCAACAAGGCGATGGGGCCCGAGAGCGAGATCGCGCGCTACAAGCGGGTCTTCGAGGTCGGCGAGCAGGAGCGCCGCGACGTCGTGGTCTGAGCCCCGGCGCACAAGAATTTTCGGACGAAAATTCTTCGGCTCCAGCGGTGGGGCTGGTCTAGGCTGGCAATGCCGCAAGGCGCGGGCTAGAAGGGCGCGGCAGTATCTGTAAGGTGGCATCATGGCTGGTATCGAACCGCAGCCCGGGATCATGGAAATCGCGCTCTACGAGGGCGGCAAATCCAGCGTCGCGGGCGTGTCGAACGTCGTCAAGCTGAGCTCGAACGAGAACCCGTTCGGGCCCTCTCCCGCCGCGCAGGAGGCGGTGAAGCGCGTCGTCCACGAGATGCATCGCTACCCCTCGACCGACCATGCCGAACTGCGCGCCGCCATCGCCGAGGTGCACGGGCTCGATGCCGAGCGCATCATCTGCGGCGTCGGTTCCGACGAGGTGCTGCAAATCCTCTGCCACGCCTATGCCGGCGAGGGCGACGAGGTGATCCACACCGAGCACGGCTTCGCCATGTACAAGATCCTCGCCCACGCCGTCGGCGCGACGCCGGTCGAGGTGGCCGAGACCGAGCGCGTGGTGTCGGTCGACAACATCCTCGCGGCCTGCAACGAGCGCACCAAGCTGGTGTTCATCGCCAACCCCAACAACCCGACCGGCACGATGATCGGGCTGGCCGAGATCGAGCGGCTGGCCGAGAACTTGCCGCCGCAGGCGATCCTCGTGCTCGACGGCGCCTATGCCGAATATGTCGAGGGCTATGACGGTGGCGCGCAGCTCGTCGAGTCGCGTGGCAACGTGGTGATGACCCGCACCTTCTCCAAGCTCTACGGGCTGGGCGGGATGCGCGTCGGCTGGGGCTACGGCCCGAAAGAGATCATCGACGTGCTGGCCCGCATCCGCCAGCCCTTCAACCTGTCGAACGTGGCGCTGGTGGCTGCCGAGGCGGCGATCCGCGACACCGCGCATGTGGAGAAGAGCCGCGAGGACAACACCCGCCTGCGCGCCTGGCTGGCCGAGGCGCTGGCCGAGCATGGCGTGCCGTCGGATGCCTCGACCGCGAATTTCGTGCTGGCCCGCTTCACCAGCCCCGACGAGGCCGCCGCCTGCGACACCTACCTGCAGAGCCAGGGCATCATCGTGCGACGTGTGACCGGCTACAAGCTGCCCGCCGCGCTGCGCATCACCGTGGGCGACGAGGCCTCGTGCCGCCGGGTGGCGCATTGCATCGGGCTGTTCAAGGCAGGCGCGCGATGAGCTACGGCAAGGTCGCCCTGATCGGTCTCGGCCTGATCGCCTCGTCGATGTACTGGGCGATGAAGCGGGCCGGGATGGCGACGCATGTCTCGGGCTATGCCCGCAGCAGCGAGACCCGCGAGACCGCGCGCCGCATCGGCCTGTGCGACACGGTCTGCGACAGCGCCGAAGAGGCGGTCAAGGATGCCGACCTGATCGTGCTGGCGGTTCCCGTGGGGGCGATGGGCCGGGTGGCCGAGGCCATCGCGCCGCATCTCAAGCCCGGCGCCACCGTCACCGATGTCGGCTCGGTCAAGAAGGCGGTGATCGAGGCGGTCGGCCCGCATATTCCCGAGGGCGTGCATTTCGTCCCCGCCCACCCGATGGCGGGCACCGAGCATTCCGGCCCCGAATCGGGCTTCGCCTCCCTCTACGACAACCGCTGGTGCCTGATCGTCCCCGAGGATGCCTCGGAAGAGGCGACCGCCGCGCTCGAGACCTATTGGCAGGCGCTGGGCGCCAACACCCAGCGCATGGAAGCGGCCCATCACGATCTGGTCTGCGCTGTGGTGAGCCACGTTCCGCACCTCATCGCCTACACGATGGTGGGCGTCGCCGACGACCTGCGCCGGGTCTCGGACCAGGAGGTGATCAAGTTCTCCGCCGCCGGTTTCCGGGATTTCACCCGCATCGCCGCCTCCGATCCGACCATGTGGCGCGACGTGTTCCTGACCAACAAGGAAGCCTCGCTCGAGATCCTCGGGCGCTTCACCGAAGAGCTCTTCGCACTGCAGCGGGCGATCCGCACCGGCGACGGTGACACGCTGTTCGACTATTTCACCCATACGCGCGAGATCCGGCGCGGCATCCTGCAGGCCGGGCAGGACACCGACGCACCGGATTTCGGCCGGATTCGGAAGGAATGAGCATGCGGGGGCTCTGGACGCTGATCTGTCTTCTGGCACTTGCGTCGCAGGCCCCTGCCTCTCCTCCCGAAACCTCGCTGCGCCCACTGGCGCGCGATGCGGCGCCGCAGCCCGCCCCGATCCCCGCCTCCGCCTTCATCGTCAGCGCCGCGCCCGATGGCACGCTGTCGCGCCGCCGCCCCGAGGAGCGCCCCTCCGAGATGGCCGCCGCCTTCGAAGAAGGGCTGGCGCAGGATCTGCGCGCCGCCGGCGTGCCGGGCTTCGTGCCGGAGGACGCCGCCGCCGGCATCGCCCGAGCCAAGGCCTTTGCCGCGCGCTCGCCGCAGGCCATCGCGCTGTCGCTGCGGCCACTCTTGCGCCCCAAGGCGATGGTCGAGAAAGCCATGGCGCGGCGGCAGGAGCGCGCCCGCGGCGCGGTCTGCGGCGATCTCGCCATACAGGGGCAGGCTATGGGCTACGTGCCCGGCCGGATCGCCGCCTGCGGCATCGAGAACGCGGTAAAGCTGCGCTCGGTGGCAGGGGTCAGGCTGAGCCAGCAGGCGTTGATGGATTGCACCACCGCCAAGACGCTGAAGCGCTGGATCGAGCAGGGGCTGAAGCCTGCCGTCGGCAGCCAGGGCGGCGGGGTCGAGGGGCTTCGCGTGGCGGCGCATTACGCTTGCCGCACCCGGAACAACCGCCCCGGCGGCAAGATCAGCGAGCATGGCAAGGGCCGGGCCATCGACATCTCGGGCGTCTTGCTGCGGGACGGCTCCGAGATCAGCGTGCTGCGTGACTGGGGCGGTGGCGCCAAGGGGCGCGCGCTGCGCCAGATGCACAAGACCGCCTGCGGCCGCTTTGGCACGGTGCTCGGCCCGGGCTCGGACGGCTATCACCGCGATCACCTGCATTTCGACACGGCCCGCCACCGCAGCGGCTCCTACTGCCGCTGACACGGCTTGCTCTCCCGCCGCGCCCGACGCAGGCTGGCCCCGGGAGGACGACACATGAAGCTCAAGCTGCACCACATCAATTTCTCGACCGAGAAGGTCGGCGAGATGACCGAGTTCTATCGCCGGATCCTGTGCCTCGACGCGGCCGAGGATGATCTCCCGGCGCTCGAGAAGGGCAAGGGCTATGCCGGCGACGTGGGCTTCGTCTGGGATGGCGCGGTGCAGGTCCATCTGGCCGAGAAGGACGTGATGGCCGGCTTCAAGACCGGGCAGGTGGTGAACCCGCTGGTGCGCGGCCACATCGCCTATCGCACCGACGATCTCGACGCCTTCAAGGCGCATCTCGAGGCCGAGGGCGTGCCCTATGCCGATTGGGGCCACGCGGCGGTGAAGGGCTGGCGACAGATCTTCTTCTACGACCCCGACGGCAACATCATCGAAGTGCACCAGGTGGCAGACTGACGGCCGGATTCGGCGCGTAAATGCGGGCATACTCGGCGCTGGCCGCAGGTCTGCGCGACCCGCGTTGCGGGTATTCCGGTGCGGGTCAGAAACGATTCCGAAAGTGCCGACGGGATTGTTTGCCAGAATGAGTGGTTTGAGGCGAAAAAGTGTCACGCGCTTGCCAAGCGTCTGATTTTCGTCAAATTCTCGGAGCTGCGGTGGGGGCCGCTGAACCGGAGTAGGACGCCAATGCGTGCTCTCGTCTTGTCCATCGTGGCCGTTCTGGCCGCCACACCGCTGCCGGGGGATATCGCCTGGCAGACCGGGCGCATGGCGCCGGGGTCGGTGATGGTGATGGAAGAGCAGGGCGGTGTGGTCCTGTCGCATGTGGCGCAGGGCCGTGAGGGCGGTCTGTTCCGGTTCGATACCTACAAGGGCAAGGGCACTGCGCCGGTCTATCAGGGCAGCTACTACACCAATGACCGGGGCGAGGTGGTGCGCAGCGTGACAGCCGAAGGGCAGGTCACCGAGTTTGAACCGCACCGCTGTGCCCGCACACTGGGGACATGCAGCTACGTGATCCTTCATTCCGACGGCTTCCGGGAGACCCGCAGACGGGCGACCCGGGAGACGGTTCTGGGCCTGGCCTGGACGGAATGGGGGCTCGACGGGCTGGTCTCCACCGGCGCGCTCGAGCTCGATCCGCTCGGCGTCGCCAGGACGGGATGGCAGAAGGATCACCGGAGCGGCCGCAGCACGCTGTCGCGACGGATCCTGATGACGCTGCGCTGAAAGGCGTGGCGCCGTGACAGTCCGGATGCGCCCGTGAGGGGGCGTCCAGGTATCGACGTAAGGTGCGGGGCGGGCAGGCGCCTGCCCCGCAAAGCCGCGTCGCACGATCTTTGGCCCTGCAATGCCTCACGGCGAGACGGGCCTGGCCGGGATCAGCTTGCCGGCATCAGCTCTCGGGGCCGATCAGCGCGGAGATAACCGCCCGCGCGCTCTCGGACGCCCAGTCGGCATCGCCGCGCAGCCGCGCGACCTCTTCGCCCTCGGGGTTCAGGATCACTGTGATCGGCAGGCCGAGCACGCCCATCTCGCGCGCCAGCACCGAGCCCGGATCGCGGTGCAGCGGCAGGCTGTCGACGCCGATCTCCTCGAAGAATTCCTGCATCGCGACCGGCGGGTTGCGCCCGGTGGCGATGGTCACGACCTCGAAGCGCTCGCCGCCCAGCTCGTCCTGCAGCGCCGCCAGCGCCGGCATCTCCTTGCGGCAGGGGGCGCACCATGTCGCCCAGAAGTTCACCAGCAGCCATTTGCCCTGCCAGTCCGAGAGCTTGAGAGGCGCGCCCTCGAAGGTCTCGAACGCCGCCGTTCCGGACGGCTTGGCCTCGGAATGGAAGGTGAGCTTCTTCATGTCGCCGTCGCGCAGCGCCTCGGCGGCACTGGTGTCGGCGAGCGCCGGATTTGCAAGCGCCGCGGTGGCGGTATAGAGGAGCGCAAGCGCCAGTTTTCTCATGATCCCTCCCGGAGTGATGCCATGTCCGACAAGTCCTCGAACCAGATGTGGGGCGGCCGCTTTGCCGCTGGTCCCGACGCGATCATGGAGGCGATCAACGCCTCGATCGGGTTCGACAAGCGACTCGCGGCGCAGGATATCGCCGGATCTCGGGCCCATGCCGCCATGCTGGCCGCCACGGGCATCATCAGTGATAGCGATGCCGAGACCATTCGGGAAGGTCTGCTCACGGTACTGTCAGAGATCGAGGAGGGGCGGTTCACCTTCTCCACCGCGCTGGAAGACATCCACATGAACGTGGAAGCCCGGCTCAAGGAGATCGTCGGCGAGCCGGCGGGCCGGCTGCACACCGCGCGCTCGCGCAACGACCAGGTGGCGACCGACTTCAAGCTCTGGGTGCGCGACCAGTTCGACGCCTTCGAGAGCGGCCTTCTGGCGCTGATCCGCGCGCTGGTCGATCAGGCCGATGCCGGCGCCGAGTGGGTCATGCCGGGCTTCACCCACCTGCAGACCGCGCAGCCGGTGACCTGGGGCCATCACATGATGGCCTATGTCGAGATGTTCGCCCGCGACCTGAGCCGCGTGCGCGACGCCCGCAAGCGGATGAACGAATGCCCGCTGGGCTCGGCGGCGCTGGCCGGCACCGGCTTTGCCATCGACCGCCACATGACGGCGGAGGCGCTGGGCTTCGACCGCCCGACCGCCAACTCGCTCGACGCCGTCTCTGATCGCGATTTCGCGCTCGAGTTCCTGAGCACCGCCAGCATCTCGGCCATGCACCTCTCGCGTTTTGCCGAGGAGCTGGTGATCTGGTCTTCGGCGCAGTTCCGCTTCGTGGCGCTGTCGGACCGGTTCTCCACCGGCTCCTCGATCATGCCGCAGAAGAAGAACCCCGACGCCGCCGAGCTGATCCGCGCCAAGATCGGCCGCATCTTCGGCGCCAACGTGGCGCTGATGACGGTGATGAAGGGGCTGCCGCTGGCCTATTCCAAGGACATGCAGGAAGACAAGGAACAGGTCTTCGACGCCGCCGACAACCTGATGCTGGCGCTCGCCGCGATGGAAGGCATGGTCAAGGACATGTCGGCCAATGTCGAGAACCTCGAGGCCGCCGCCTCCGCCGGCTTCTCCACTGCGACCGACCTCGCCGACTGGCTGGTGCGCGAGACCGGCCTGCCGTTCCGCGAGGCGCATCACGTCACCGGATCGCTGGTGGCGATGGCCGAGGGCAAGGGCTGCGACCTGCCGGACCTGTCGCTTTCGGAGATGCAATCTGTGAGCTCCGCGATCACCGAGGGTATCTATGACGTGCTGGGTGTGCATAACTCGGTGGCGAGCCGCCTGAGCCATGGCGGCACCGCCCCTGCCCGCGTGCGCGAGCAGGTCGCCCGCTGGAAGGAGATCCTCGCGTGACACGCCTCGTCCTGAGCTTCGGGCTTGTCGCCCTGCTCGCCGCCTGCGGCGCCGATGGCGCGCCGATCACGCCCGAGCCGAAGGACGAGACGCCGCCGACGGGCATCTCGATCTCGGGCTCGGCCTCGGTGGGAATCGCCAAGCGGTGAGCCTGCGGCTGCGCCATCTCTGGCTGGCGCTGGCGCTCTGGGGCGCGGTGCACCCGATGGTGTATTTCGTTGGCTGGCTGGCGCGGAACGGCTGGTCGCTCAGCGGGATGATCGAGGCGTGGTTTGCCAATGCCGCCGTGACCGGGCTGGCCTGGGATCTGGTGATCAGCGCCGTGGTCCTGACGCTCTGGGTGCTGGCCGAAGTCGCGGTGCGGCGCAACTGGGAGGCGCTTTGGGCGATCCCGGCCACCTTCCTCATCGGCGTGAGCTGCGGTCTGCCGCTCTATCTCTGGCTCCGCTCCCGGCCCGTCTGAACAGGCGGTGCGCGCCCGCGGGGCGCGCGCAGGTCGTCTTGCCGGCGGCCTTTGGCCACCGGCGCGGGGGCCTGTGGATGGTCTGACGCGTTTGCCGGAGGGGGGGCGCGTGGAGGCGGCGCGTTTTTGAGTATTTGGAACGTAGAGAAGCTGGGGATGGGGCGTCTCGGGTCCGGCGTCTGGTCGGCGGTGCGCATGTGGCGCGGGCAGGGGTTTGAGTATTTGGGACGTAGAGAAGACGGGGGCGTCAGGGCGGTGCCGTCGGTTTGCGCGCAGTGGTCGCGGGGGCTGGTGAAAGCGCCGGGGCTGCGCTATGGCGGCGCCTGTAGCGCAGGAGGCCGGTATGGACCATTTTCTCTATCGTGACGGGCAGCTCTATGCCGAGGACGTGCCGGTGGCCGAGATCGCCGCCGCGGTCGGCACGCCGGTCTATGTCTATTCCACCGCCACGCTGCTGCGCCATTTCCGCCTCTTCGACGAGGCGCTGGCCTGGGGGCCGCATCTCGTCTGCTACGCCATGAAGGCGGCCTCGAACCAGGCCATCCTGAAGACGCTGGCCGAGGCCGGGGCCGGGATGGACGTGGTCTCGGGCGGCGAATACGCCCGCGCCAGGGCCGCCGGCGTGCCCGGCGAGCGCATCGTGTTCTCCGGCGTCGGCAAGACCCGCGAAGAGATCCGCACCGCGCTCGAGGGCGGCATCCGCCAGTTCAACATCGAGAGCGAGCCCGAGATGCGGGTGATCTCGGAGGTGGCCTCGGCGATGGGCGTCGTGGCGCCGGTCACCGTGCGGGTGAACCCGGATGTCGACGCCAGGACCCACGCCAAGATCGCCACCGGCAAGAGCGAGAACAAGTTCGGCATTCCGATCGCCAAGGCCCGCGCGGTCTATGCCGAGGCCGCCGCCCTGCCCGGGCTTAAGGTGATCGGCATCGACGTGCATATCGGCTCGCAGCTCACCGAGCTCGAGCCCTTCGCCATGGCCTATCGCAAGGTCGCCGAGCTCACCGAGGCGCTGCGCGCCGACGGGCACGAGATTTCGCGGCTTGATCTCGGCGGCGGCCTCGGGATTCCCTACACCCGCAGCAACGAGGCACCGCCGCTGCCGGTCGAATACGGCGCGATGATCGAGCGCGAGCTCGGCCACCTGGGCTGCGAGATCGAGATCGAGCCGGGTCGGCTGATCGCCGGCAATGCCGGCATCCTCGTCTCCGAGGTGATCTACCTCAAGGAAGGCGAGGGGCGGAACTTCCTGATCCTCGACGCCGCGATGAACGACCTGATCCGCCCGGCCATGTACGAGGCGCATCACGACATCGTGCCGGTGATCGAGCCGGAGGCCGGCGCCGAGCAGGCCGCGTTCGACATCGTCGGCCCGGTCTGCGAATCCGGCGACACCTTCGCCAAGGGCCGGATGATGCCGGCGCTGGGGGCGGGCGATCTCGTCGCCTTCCGCTCGGCGGGCGCCTATGGCGCGGTGATGTCGAGCGAGTACAATACGCGGGCACTGATCCCCGAAGTGCTGGTGAAAGGTGATCAATTCGCCGTCATTCGCCGGAGACCGAGCTTTGAGGAAATCATAAACCGCGATAGCCTGCCCGAGTGGCTGTAGGGCATTCCTCCTGCGGCCGGGACCGCAGGAGACCTTCATGCCCGAGACGGGAACACCGCCGCCGGACATCCTGAAACCCATCAAGTGGCCGCTGCGTCTGACCCTCTGGGGCATGGGCGCGGAGCGCATCACGCGTGCCTTCTGGCCGCTCTGGTCGCTGCTGATCGCGGCGCTGGGACTGTTGATGCTGGGCGTGCAGGACCTCGTCACGGTGGAGTGGGTCTGGGTCGCGGCCGTGGTCTTCTTGGCTGCCGTGGGCTGGGCGATCTGGCGCGGGGCGCGAATGCTGGTCTGGCCGACCAAGGCCGAGGCCATGGCGCGGCTCGACGGCAGCCTGCGCGGCAACCCGATCCAGGCGGCGCTCGACGACCAGGCCATCGGGGCGGGCGACATGGGCTCGCAGGCGGTCTGGCAGGCGCACCAGGCGCGGATGCGCGCCCGGCTGGCCGAGGCCCGGGCGGTGGAGCCGGATCTGCGGGTCGCCAGGGCCGATCCCTTCGCGCTGCGCTACGTGGCGCTCTTGGCCTTCGCCGCGGCGCTGGTCTTCGGCTCGTTCCTGCGCGTCTCCTCGGTGACGGCGATGGGGCCGAGCGGCGTCGATCTCGCCGCCGGGCCCGCGTGGGAGGGCTGGATGGAGCCGCCGGGCTACACCCGCCTGCCGTCGGTCTATCTCAACGACATCACCGCGCCCGGTCTGAGCGTGCCCGAGGGCGCGCAGATCACGCTGCGCATGTATGGCGAAGTGGGGGCGCTGTCGGTCGACGAGAGCGTCTCGGGCCGTGCGGTCTCGCCCGAGGCGGCGCAGGAGACGGCGCAGGATTTCGCCGTGCTGCAATCCGGGCGGCTGGCCATCGACGGCCCGGGAGGTCGGGCCTGGGAGGTGAGCGTCACCGCCGATGCCGCCCCCAGCGTGCGCCGCGAGGGCGAGATCGAATCGAGCTACGAGGGCGACGCGCAGATCCCCTTCGCCGCCAGCGACGATTACGGCGTGGTCGCGGGCAGCGCGCGCATCGAGCTGGCGTTGGGCGAGGTCGCGCGCGACTACCTGCTCGCCGCCGAGCCCGAGCCGCGCCCGGCCATCGAGGTGCCGCTGCCGATGCCCATCGCCGGCGACCGGGCCGAATTTACAGAGACGCTGGTCGAGAATTTCTCCGAGCATCCCTGGGCCAACCTGCCGGTGCGCCTGACGATCAGCGTCGAGGACGAGGCCGGCCAGACCGGGCAGGCCGAGGTCGAGACCATCACCCTGCCGGGGAGGCGCTTTTTCGATCCGATGGCGGCGGCGGTGATCGAGCAGCGCCGGGCGCTGCTCTGGACCCGCGACAACATCCCCGAGATCAGCCGCATCATCCGTGCCGTCAGCCACCTGCCCGACGACGTGTTCCGCTCGGCGGTGCCGTACCTGCGGCTGCGCGCCATCCTGCGCCAGCTCGAGGCGGCGGGGCCGTCGATGGGCGACGAACAGCAGGCCGAGATCGCCAAGGCGATGTGGGATCTGGCAATCATCCTCGAGGAGGGCGATCTGGCCTCGGCGCTCGAGCGGCTGCAGCGCGCGCAGGAGCGGCTTTCGGAGGCGATGAAGAACGGCGCCTCCGATCAGGAGATCGCCGAGCTGATGCAGGAGCTGCGCGAGGCCACCGACGATTACCTCCGGCAGCTGTCGCGGCAGGCGCAGCAGCAGGCCGAGCAGAATCCCGAGATGGCGCAGTCGCAAGACAGCATGGAGATGAGCCAGAACGACCTGCAGCGCATGATGGACCGGATCCAGGAGCTGATGGAGCAGGGCCGCATGGCCGAGGCGCAGGAGGCGCTGCGCCAGCTTCAGGAGCTGATGGAGAACATGCAGGTGACGCAGGGCCAGCAGGGCCAGTCGCCGGGCGAGCAGGCGATGGAAGGGCTCGGCGAGACGCTGCGCGAACAGCAGGGCCTGTCGGACGAGGCGTTCCGCCAGCTGCAGGAGCAGTTCAACCCCGGTCAGCAGGGTCAGCAAGGCCAACAGGGCCAGCAAGGTCAGCAGCAGGGCCAGCAGGGTCAGGGCGGCCAGCAGCAGGGGCAAGGGCAGGGCGAACAGCAGGGCCAGCAGGGGCAGGGTGGAGAGCAGTCGCTCGAAGACAGCCTCGCCAACCGCCAGCAGCAGCTGCGCGACGAGCTGAACCGCCAGCGCCAGAACCTGCCCGGCGCCGGGACCGAGCCCGGCGAGGCCGCGCGCGATGCGCTGCGCCGGGCCGAGGAGGCCATGGACGGGGCCGAGGAGTCGCTCCGGCAGGATGATCTCGCTGGCGCCATCGACAACCAGTCCCAAGCCATGGAGGCGCTGCGCGAGGGCATGCGCAGCCTTGGCGAGGCGATGGCGCAGCAACAGCAGCAGAACCCCGGCCAGCAGGGCCAGCAGCAGGGCGGCAATCCCGGTCAGCAGCGCGACCCGCTGGGCCGCAATGCCGGCGCCAACGGCAATATCGGCACCGACGAGAACATGGTGCAGGACGAAGACGTCTACCGCCGTGCCCGCGAGCTGCTCGACGAGATCCGCCGCCGGTCCGGCGAGGGCGAGCGCCCGCAGGAAGAGCTCGACTACCTCGAACGCCTGCTCGAGCGGTTCTGATCCCTCAGCCTGATGCCACGACTCCCCGTCGCCAGCGCGCCCTGCGCCGGCGGCGGCAATCGACCGCGAGCCTTGCCCCGCGCCCGCCCCAATGGGTATAGCGGAGAAAGACAGCAAGGATCTGAATGGCATGGCCAAGGCGCTCGAGACATTGCGAGAGCTCTACGAGGGCGACAGCGACCGGGCGCACCGCTTTCGCTACGGCGTCCTGGCCTTCGATATCGGCACGATCCTCTACGTGGTCGCCACCTCCTTCAGCAATCACGGCCGCGTCGTCGAGACGGTCGACATGCTCTTCGGGGTGGTGTTCCTCGCGGATTTCCTCGCGAGGATGTCCATCGAACCGCAGAAGTTGCGCTTCCTGATCCGCCCGGTGACGCTGGCCGACATCGTCTCGATCGGCTCCTTCCTCGCGCCGCTGGCGGGCGAGGGCCTGGGCTTCCTGCGCGTGGTGCGGACGCTGCGTTTCCTGCACACTTACCAGCTGTTCCGGCGGCTGCGGGAGGATTTCCCGTTCTTCCGCCGCTACCAGGACGTGTTCAGCGCGACGCTCAACCTGATGGTCTTCATCTTCGTGATGACCGGGCTGGTCTATGCCACCCAGTACCGCACCAACCCCCAGATCGAGAACTACGCCGACGCGCTCTATTTCACCGTGACCGCGCTCACCACCACCGGCTTCGGCGACATCACCCTCACAGGCTCGCTGGGGCGGATGATCTCCGTGGTGGTGATGATCTGCGGCGTGACCCTGTTCCTGCGGCTGGCGCAGGTGCTGTTCCGCCCCGCCAAGGTGCGCGAGACCTGCGGCACCTGCGGGCTGTCGCTGCATGATGCCGATGCGGTGCATTGCAAGCATTGCGGCACCGTCATCCACATCGAAACCGAAGGCGAGTATTGATGATCGACGTGGCGATCCGCCCTTATGCCCAGGAAGATAAGGCCGCGCTGTGGCGCATCCTCGAGCCGGTGTTCCGGGCCGGCGAGACCTATGCGATCGACCCCGACATCCCGCGCGATGATGCGCTGGCCTATTGGTGCGGCCCCGAGCGCCGGGTGTTCTCGGCGCTGATCGACGGCGCGGTGGCGGGCAGCTACTACATCGTGCGCAACCAGAAGGGCGGCGGTAGCCATGTCTGCAATTGCGGCTTCGCCACCGACCCGGCGCAGGCCGGCAGGGGCATCGCCCGCGCCATGCTGGCCCATGCGCTCGAGACCGCCAAGGCGCTGGGCTTCCGCGCCATGCAGTTCAATTTCGTGGTCTCCAGCAACAGCCGCGCGGTGGAGATCTGGCAGCGCGCCGGCTTCGACATCGCGGGCCGCCTGCCGGGCGCCTTCCATCACCCGGAAAAGGGTTATGTCGACGCGCTGGTCATGTATAAGGCCCTCGAAACGGACTGATTTCAGGAGCCTTTCCCGTGGCCGAAGACACCCGCCTGCTCGCCGTCCTGATCGACGCCGACAACACCTCGCCGAAATACGCCAAGGCGATCTTCGACGAGATCGCCTCGCTGGGCGAGGCCAGCGTGCGGCGCGTCTACGGCGATTTTGCCAGCCAGCAGATCTCGGGCTGGTCGAAGATCTCGGCCGAGTTTGGCCTCGTGCCGCACCACTCGCCGGCCAACACCGTGGGCAAGAACTCGTCGGATATCTCGCTGGTAATCGACGCCATGGACCTGATGCATACCGGCCGCTTCGACGGCTTCGTGGTGGTCAGCTCCGACAGCGATTTCACCCGCCTCGCCAGCCGCATCCGCGAGCAGGGGCTCGACGTCTACGGCATGGGCATGCAGAAAACGCCGGATGCCTTCCGCAAGGCCTGCAAGCGCTTCATCTTCCTCGAAAACCTCGATGGTGCGCCGGAGCGCAAAAGCGGCGACCGCGCGCCGCGCGCCGCCGGCAAGCTCGAGGAGGCGCGCAACCTCATCTTCACCGCGATGGATGCCATCGAGCAGGAGGATGACTGGTACACGCTGGGCCAGCTCGGCCAGTTCATCACCGCGGCGAACCCGGATTTCGACACCCGCAGCTACGGCAAGCGCAAGCTCTCGGACCTGGTGTCGGAGCTCAAGGTTTTCGAGACCAAGCGCGGCCCGGGCAATCAGCTGCTGGTGCGCCGGCTCGACTAGCGCGGCCTGAGCGGCAGGAAGAGATCGCTGACCATCGCGGTCGCCCGGACCTGCGGCGGCATGGCGACGCGCTGGCAATAGGCCGGGAAATCGCCGAGCGTCTCGCCGCTTCTCACGAACCAGTCGCGCCGCAGCCAGGGGATCGCTGCCTCGAGCAGCGCCTCGGGCCCGGTGACGCGCAGCACCGCGCGGCGGCCGCCGGGAATCTCGCCAAGCGTGAGCCCTTCGAGCACTTCCCTGCGCCCGTTTGTGCCCGCGCAGAGATCCATCCGGAAGCGCTCGGGCGCCGCGTCGGACGGGCCGATCCGGTAGACATTGTAGGTGGCGCTCTCGGGCGGGCGCAGCCCCGCAGCCTTTCTCAGGGCGATGAAGCGCTCGACGCTCGCGGCGATGCCCGCGGGGTGCCCGACATGCGACAGCATCGCGACCGGCACCGGGGACAGCTCGCGGATTGTGACGTTTGCGAAGGCAAAGGCCGGTGTCACGGGCGCTCCGATCTCAGTTCGACGGGCCGCACCGCGCGAGGAAGGTCTCGACCGCCGCATCCACGACATGGGCGATCTCGTCTTCGGAGAAGTCATCGCGGATCCCGAACAGCCGCTTGATCCAGAGATCCGCCTTGCAGAGCTCGATGAACTGATCTGCGGCAAGCCCCAGATCGTCGATCTCGACTTCGCCGCGCGCCATCGCGGTGGCGAGGTAGGATTTCAACTCGTTTCGCACCAGCACCGGGCCGCATTCGTAAAACTGGGCTCCGAGCTCGGGGAAGCGGTCGGCCTCGGCGACGCAGATCCGAAACACCCGCAGGCCCATCTCCGACAGCAGAAAGCCGAGAACGCTGTGGCCGATATAGCGCAGCACGATCCTGGGCGGCTGGCTTGGATCGAGCGCCAGCAGAACCGCGTCCGCCTGCGCCTGGCACTGGGCGGTGGCCATCTCCATGAAGAGCAGGCGCTTGTCGGGGAAGTAGCTGTAGAGCGTGGCCTTGGACACGCCGGCGGTTCTGGCGATCTCGTCGACACTGGCCCCCTCGAACCCGTCGCGCAGGAAGATCTCGCGCGCGCCGTTCAGGACCTGGTCATATTTGCGCCCGCGCCGGACGCTCGCCGCATTCCCCGGCATGAACACTCTCCTCTGGTGATCTGGATCATAGACCGGCCGGTTTAGATCCGGCAAGCGTGGCGCGATCCGCCGCCCCTCCCGCGCTCCAGGGGCTGCGGCAATCGGCGCATTAGCCGGCAGAGCGAAGGACGTTGCATCCGGGCGCGCTTGCGTTAGTTTAGAATCATTCCAAACTGAGGTTGCCCCATGCGTTTCTTCACCCAACGTCGCCAATTCAAGGATCTCAGCGAGCAGGAAGTGCTCGCGCTGGCGATTTCCTCCGAGGAGGACGACGCCCGCATCTATCGCAGCTATGCCGAGATGCTGCGCGCGGACTATCCCGATACGGCGCAGGTGTTCGACGGCATGGCCCTCGAGGAGGACGGTCACCGCAAGGCGCTGATCGCGGCGCACCGGATGCGCTTCGGAGAGGTGATTCCGCTGATCCGGCGCGAACACGTCGCGGGGTACTATGCCCGCCGGCCGGTCTGGCTGATGCAGAATCTCGGACTCGAGCGCATCCGCGAAGAGGCGGAGATGATGGAGCGCGATGCCGAGCGGTTCTATCTCGAGGCGGCCAAGCGCAGCACCGATGCGGGCACGCGCAAGCTGCTCGGCGATCTCGCCGCCGCCGAGGCCGGTCACGAGACCCGCGCCGCCGCGCTGACGGCAGAGCATCTCGACGCCGATGCGCGCAGCGACGAGGACCGGCTGGCGCATCGGCAGTTCGTGCTGACCTGGGTGCAGCCGGGTCTGGCGGGGCTGATGGATGGCTCGGTCTCGACCCTGGCGCCGATCTTCGCCACCGCCTTCGCCACGCAGGACACCTGGACGACGTTCCTCGTCGGCCTCGCGGCCTCGGTCGGGGCGGGGATATCGATGGGCTTCACCGAGGCGGCGTCGGACGATGGCGAGCTGTCCGGGCGCGGCTCGCCGCTGAAGCGCGGCATCGCCTCGGGGGTGATGACCACGGTGGGCGGGTTGGGCCACGCGCTGCCCTACCTGATTCCGCATTTCTGGACCGCGACGAGCATCGCCTGGATCATCGTCTTCATCGAGCTCTGGGCGATCGCGTGGATCCAGAACAGGTACATGGAGACGCCCTTTCTGCGCGCCTCGATGCAGGTGGTCCTGGGCGGCGCGCTGGTGCTGGCGGCGGGCGTGCTGATCGGCAGCGGTTGAACCGGGCGCCGCTCTTCCGCCCTTGCGGGCGTCCTCGCCGCTGCGTGAGATCGGCTGCGCCCTTGCCCGATCTCGCGCGGGCGGTTGGCATCCGCCTGCCTCCGGCGGGAGTATTTTCGACGAAGAGAAGACAGGAGCGCCGCACCCTTGCCTTCTCTGGTTCGAAAATACCTCGGGGGTGAATTGGCCCAACGGGCCAAGAGGGGGCTGGCCCCCACATCCTCCCTGACATGCGCGCCCACAGTACGACAGGGCCTTGCCCCCTCCACGCCGTGGCGAAGCCGTATAACCGCTGGAAGCCGGGCCGCGCCCGTGGCAAACCAAGCGGGCGCACGGCCAAGGGAGACGCGACCATGACCCAGTTCGGCAAGGGCTGCCACCTGCATCTGATCGACGGATCGGCTTTCATCTTCCGGGCCTATCACGCCCTGCCGCCGCTCACGCGCAAGTCCGACGGGCTGCCGATTGGCGCGGTGTCGGGCTTCTGCAACATGCTGCAGAAATACGTCGAGGACAGCGCCGGCCCCGATGCGCCGACCCATGTGGCGGTGATCTTCGACAAGGGCAGCCACACCTTCCGCAACGATCTCTACGATCTCTACAAAGCCAACCGCGAGGCGATGCCCGAGGATCTGCGGCCGCAGATCCCGCTGACCCGGCGGGCCACCGAGGCGTTCAACATCGCCTGCAAGGAGCTCGAGGGTTATGAGGCCGATGACATCATCGCCACCCTTGCGCGTCAGGCGCGCGAGGCCGGCGGGCGGGTGACGATCATCAGCTCCGACAAGGACCTGATGCAGCTCGTGGGCGACGGGGTCGAGATGCTCGACGCGATGAAGAACCGCCGCATCGACCGCGACGGCGTGTTCGAGAAGTTCGGCGTCTATCCCGAGCGCGTGGTCGACGTTCAGGCGCTGGCGGGCGACTCGGTCGACAACGTGCCCGGGGCGCCGGGCATCGGCATCAAGACGGCCGCGCTGCTGATCAACGAGTTTGGCTCGCTCGAGGAGCTGCTCGACCGGGCCGGGGAGATCAAGCAGCCGAAGCGGCGCCAGACGCTGATCGAGAAGCGCGAGCAGATCGAGCTGTCGAAGCGCCTCGTGCAGCTCGACGAGGAGACGCCGCTGGAATTTGGCCTCGACGATCTCGAGGTCAGGGACCCCGATCCGGAGGTGCTTCTCGGTTTCCTCGCCGAGATGGAATTCCGCAGCCTAACCAAGCGCATCGCCGACCAGCTCGATGCCGAGGCGCCGGTGATCCCCGACACCACCCCCGAGGGCGCCAACCCGCCCGAGGCCGGCGCGCCGGAGATGCCGGCCATCGAGCCGGACAAATACATCTGGGTGAAATCCGCCGAGGATCTGGCGCCCTTCATCGCCGCGGCGCATCAGCATGGCTGGGTCGCGGTCGACACCGAGACCACCGGGCTCAACGAGATGGCCTGCGATCTCGTCGGCATCTCGCTCTGCACCCTGCCGGGTGAGGCCTGCTACATCCCGCTGGCGCATCGCGGCGACAGCGAGGGCGATCTGTTCGGCGATGGCGAACTGGCCGAAGGGCAGATGCCGATGCAGGAGGCGCTCGATCTCCTCAAGCCGCTGCTCGAGGACCCGGCGGTGATGAAGATCGGGCAGAACATGAAATACGACGCCAAGATCTTCGCTCGCTACGGCGTCCGCATCGCGCCGATCGATGACACCATGCTGATGTCCTACGCGATGAACGCGGGCCTGCATGGCCATGGCATGGACGCGCTCTCGGAGCGCTACCTGTCGCACACGCCGATCCCGATCAAGGAGCTGCTGGGCTCGGGCAAGAAGATGAAGACCTTCGACCAGGTGCCGATCGAGGACGCGGTGAAATACGCCGCCGAGGATGCCGACATCACGCTCCGGCTCTGGACCCTGCTGAAGCCGCAGCTGCACCGCAACCATGTCACCCGGGTCTACGAGACCATGGAGCGCCCGCTGGTGCCGGTGCTGGCCGAGATGGAGATCGCGGGGGTGCAGGTCGACCGTGACACGCTCTCGCGCATGTCGAACGCGTTCAGCCAGAAGATGGCGGCGCTCGAGGCCGAGATCCACGAGCTGGCCGGCGAGAGCTTCAACGTGGGCAGCCCGAAGCAGCTGGGCGAGATCCTCTTCGACAAGATGGGGCTCGAGGGCGGCAAGAAGGGCAAGACCGGCGCCTATGCCACCGGGGCCGACGTGCTCGAAGATCTGGCGACGGAGCACGAGCTGCCGGCGCGGGTGCTCGACTGGCGGCAGCTCTCGAAGCTGAAATCCACCTATACCGACGCGCTGCAGGAGCACATCAACAAGGAGACCGGCCGGGTCCATACCTCCTACGTGATCTCGGGCGCCAACACCGGGCGCCTCGCTTCGACAGATCCCAACCTGCAGAACATCCCGGTGCGCTCGGAGGAGGGGCGGCGCATCCGCGAGGCCTTCGTCGCGCCTGAGGGCAAGACCATCGTGGCGCTCGACTATTCCCAGATCGAGCTGCGCATCCTCGCCCACATGGCCGAGATTGATGCGCTCAAGCAGGCTTTCCGCGACGGCCAGGACATCCACGCCATGACCGCGTCGGAGATGTTCAACGTGCCGATGGAGGAGATGACCTCCGAGATCCGCCGGCAGGCCAAGGCGATCAACTTCGGCGTCATCTACGGCATCTCGGGCTTCGGTCTGGCGCGCAACCTGCGCATCCCGCGCGCCGAGGCGCAGGGCTTCATCGACCGCTATTTCGAACGCTTCCCGGGGATCCGCACCTACATGGACGACACCGTGGCCTTCGCCAAGGAGCACAAGCGCGTCGAGACGCTGTTCGGTCGGGTGATCCACACCCCCGAGATCGCCGCCAAGGGGCCGCGCGCCGGCTTTGCCAAGCGCGCCGCGATCAATGCGCCGATCCAGGGCACCGCCGCCGACATCATCCGGCGCGCAATGATCCGCATGCCCGACGCCATCGCCAATCTGCCCGCCACCATGCTGCTGCAGGTGCATGACGAATTGATCTTCGAGGTCGAGCAGGGCGCCGAGGAGGATCTCATCGCCGCCGCCCGCGCCGTCATGGAGGGCGCCGCGGAGCCGGTGGTGAAGCTCGACGTGCCGCTGGTGGTCGATGCCGGGCAGGGCAAGAGCTGGGCCGAGGCCCACTAGGCGGCGGCGGAGCGTCTCAGCCGATGGCCATGGCGGGGGCCTGAACCAGTCCCT
The DNA here is from genome assembly GCF_019801965.1 of Salipiger bermudensis. Taxonomy (GTDB): domain Bacteria; phylum Pseudomonadota; class Alphaproteobacteria; order Rhodobacterales; family Rhodobacteraceae; genus Salipiger; species Salipiger bermudensis_A. The sequence goes on along the minus strand of NZ_JAHVIA010000003.1, from coordinate 191,848 downwards.
GCCCGCGATCCAGACCATCGGTTGCCGGGTCGATCGGCGCGGTGGTGCAGCTGGCCATCAGCCGGGCCTGCACCGCGCCGGCAAAGGCCGGGCTGCCCGAGGCGCGCTGCGCCTCCCACCAGAGGGCGGCGATGCCGGCCACGTGCGGGCAGGCCATCGAGGTGCCGTTGAGCGGGCGCAGCCCGCCGCCCGTCGCCGCCGAGATCACGTTGACCCCGGGGGCGGAAACGGTCGGGTTGCTGTTCGAGAAGCTGGCGATGGTCAGCCCGCCGGCGCCCTGTCCCAGCGCGCCCACAGAGACCACGCCGAAGGCGGCGGCGGGCAGCGAGGCGGAGACCTCGAAATTCGGATCGATGTTGCGGCGGCTCTCGTTGCCGGCGGCGGCACAGACCACCGTCCCGCCGGAAAACGCCGCCTGCGCGCGCAGCATGTCCATCAGCGCGTCGAACATGCGCAGGTTCATGCGATAGGCCTCGAGCGCGGCGGAGCCGGCCAGGATCTCGGGCCAGCCCTGCCCGATCAACTCCTCGACGAGGCCCGGGAAATCGAAGCCGAGCGACATCGAGATCACCTGCGCCTGCTCATCCGAGGCCCATTTGATCGCCCGGAACAGCATGTCCGAGGAGCCGCTGCCGTCATCGCCGAGAACCTTGCCGATCAGCGCATCGGTGACGCCTCGCGCCACCCCGATGCGGGTGCCCTCGACATCGCGGCCGAACACCGTGCCGGCGCAATGGGTGCCGTGCCCGTTGGCATCCTCGATGCCCGATCCGGCGAAATCTCGGGTCTTGAGCGTGACACCATCGAAGGCGGGGTGGCCCGTATCGATGCCGGTGTCGAGCACCGCCACGCGCACACCCGCACCGGTGAAGCCGGAGCTCTCGGCCCCGACGGCGGCGATGCCCCAGCTCGGTTCGGCGTCTTCGCTGCGGACCTCGTCGAGCGGCTGCGGTTCGATCAGCCGTGTCGGCATCCCCCGCGCCACCGCGGTGACCGTCGGATCGCGGCTGATCTCGCGCAGGTCCCTGGCATTGAGCTCGGCGCTTTCGAGCTTCGGCGCGGGCGGGGCGTCGGCCATCGTTCCTGCGTCGAACCCGGCGGTGCCGAAGTTGGGCGCTGCGGGGGGCGAGACCGGCCGCGGCAAGCGGCTGCGGCGCGGGGCGTTCTCGTCACGCAGGATGATGAACATGGCAAATCTCGCTCTAATGGATTTTTCCAATAGCGCGATGATACACCCTTAAGTTGTTCCGACGAAGGTCAACAGCGTGAACCCCGCGTGAAAAGCGAGTCAGATCAGATTGTTCTTGCGGAAAAGCGCCTTGAGATCGGCCTCGGGGCGCGGCCCCATGTGGCTGATGACCTCGGTGGCGGCCACGGTGCCCATGCGTCCGGCGGTTTCCATGTCGGCGCCGGTGGCGAGGCCATAGAGAAAGCCGGCGGCAAACTGGTCGCCCGCGCCGGTGGCGTCGACCGGAACCACCTTGTCGACCGGCACGTCGGTGCGCTCGCCGTTGCGCATGATGCTGACGCCATCGCCCGAGCGGGTGCAGACCACCAGCGGGCAGACCTCGGCGACCCGCGCCAGATCCTTGTCGAGATGGTCGTCCTGGTAGAGCGAGCGGATCTCGGCCTCGTTGCCGATGACGTAGTCCATCTCATTGGCGATCAGGCGCAGGAAATCCTCGCGGTGCCGCTCGACGCAGAACGGGTCCGAGATCGCGATGCCGGCGAGGCCGCCGGCCTTGCGGCAGGTGCGGGCGGCGCGCAGGAACGCTTCCTTGCCCTTCGGCTTGTCGAAGAGATAGCCCTCGAGGAAGATGATGTCGGCCTGGCCGGCGATCTCCTCGGCCACGTCCTCGGGGCCGAGCTCGGCGGAGATGCCGAGATAGGTGTTCATCGAGCGCTCGCCGTCGGGCGAGACGAAGATCATCGAGCGCGAGGTCGGCAGCTCGCCGCCCGGCACCGGCGGGTTGACGAAATCTGTGCCGCCCTTCTCCATCGCGTCGGCGTAGAAGCGCCCCAGCGCATCGTCGCGCACGCGCCCGAAGAAGCCGGTGCGCAGGCCGAGATTGCCCAGCCCCGCCAGCGTGTTGGCCACCGAGCCGCCGGCGGCCTGCACGCGGTTTTCCATGGCGCCGTAGAGCTGCTCGGCGCGCTCGCGCTCGACCAGCTGCATGATGCCCTTCTCGATCCCCATCATCTCGAGGAAGCTGTCATCGGAGCGGGTCAGCACGTCGACGATGGCGTTGCCGATGCCAAGAACCTGGTACTTCTTGGTCGGATGCTGCGGGGTCAGGGTCATACGGTCTTGTCCTCGAACTGGCAGAGGTCGCGGATCAGGCAGGCCTGGCACTTGGGCTTGCGCGCGACACAGGTGTAGCGCCCGTGCAGGATCAGCCAGTGATGCGCATGCTGCTGGAAATCCACGGGAATATTGTCTTCGATGGCGCGCTCGACGGCCACCACGTCCTTGCCGGGGCAGATCCCCGAGCGGTTGCCGACGCGGAAGATATGGGTGTCCACCGCCTGCGCCGGGTAATGCCACCACATGTTTAATACCACGTTGGCGGTCTTGCGCCCGACGCCGGGCAGGCTCTCGAGCGCGGCGCGCGAACAGGGCACCTCGCCGCCATACTGCTCGTGCAGGATCTTCGACAGCTTGATGACGTTCTTGGCCTTGTTGCGATAGAGGCCGATGGTCTTGATATGCTCGATCACGCCCTCTTCGCCGAGCGCGAGCATCTTCTCGGGCGTGTCGGCGATCTTGAAGAGCTCGCGCGTCGCCTTGTTGACGCCGGCATCGGTGGCCTGCGCCGAGAGCGCCACCGCCACCACCAGCGTATAGGCGTTGACGTGGTCGAGTTCGCCCTTGGGTTCGGGCTCCGCCTCGTGGAAGCGGGTGAAGATCTCGCGCAGGGTATGATAATCGAGCTGCTTGGCCATGCCCCCGGATATGAAACGCTTTTCCCGCTGCGGCAAGCCGTTTGCGCTGCCAGTCGGCGCGGCGTCATGGCGCCGGGAAACCGGAGTGAGCGAAGTTGAAACCGCCTGACACACTTTCGAGTTGTGGTGCATCTATCTGAAATTGTATTTTTATGATACAAACACGCTTGGCGGCGGCTCAGGTTTTCAGCCCGCCCGCCGCTGATTTCTTGCGTTGAATTTCATTTAAGGATCGAAGCCATGTTGAACGCAGAGGCCGTGAGCCGTGCCAAGACTCGCCATATCGAGATCGCCAAACCCTTTGACGATGAGCTCGGACCGCTAAAGCTCTTGCCCGGGATCTGGAAGAACACCAATGCCGATGTGCCGTTCGGCTGGAACTGCATCGCCCTGCCATTCGTCACCGCTCCGCCGCCCGCCGGGTTCAACTACCGGCTGATGGTCAACCATTACCGCGAGACGCTGCAATTCTTCACCGCCGACAAGGGCGCGCCCAACCGCGGCATCCAGCGCGATGCCGGCGGGCTCACCGACCTTGATCAACTGGTGGTGGCACTGGACTACCAGCAGCTGGTCGAGCAGGTGGCGGTGGACGAGTTTCCCAAGAGCGGCCCCGACCTCGAGACCGACAAGCTCGCCGATCCCGGCGCGGCGATCCACCACGAGCCCGGCCTCTTCCTGTTCATGACCAACCACACCACCGACGGCATCAACATCGCCCGGCTGGGCACCGTGCCGCATGGCGACTCGCTGCTGGCAATGGGCCGCTTCGACGCGGCGGTCGACATCTTCGAGGGCCCACCCGACATCCCTTCGGTCAACGGCTTCCCGGAGGGCGTGCTGTTGCCGCGCGACGATACGGCCGGCGGCGAGGACGACCTGCTGAAGCCGCTCGAAAGCCTCTATCTCGGGCCCTACAAGCATTTCCACGACAATCCGTTCTTCGGAACCGTCCCCGCGGGGACACCGGGCTTTCCGGGCTTCAACCCGGTGCATCCCGAAGAGCTGCTGCGCGGCGCACAGCCGGCGCCCGACAAGGTGAAGAAGACCACCCGGCTCGACATGACAACCAGCGCCACCGAGGCGGCCGGAATCCTTAACATTCCGTTTATCGTCAAGCACGCCAACGCCACCTCGATGAAATCGACCTTCTGGATCATGGAGCTCGACGAGCCGGGCGTCGGCGACGAGCCCAAGCTGGTGATGCAGTATCTGCAGGTGGTCATGCTCGATTTCTTCCCCCGCCGCGACGGCATTCCGGGCCTGATCGGCTGGCCGCATGTCTCGATCAACACGCTCGAGAAGGTGGCCAACGTGGGCGATGACGCCGAGGTGCTGACCTCCGACGAGTACTGACACTCGCAGATACCGGGGCCTCCCATCCCGGTCGCGACCCGGTCTCCTGAAAGCGCAGGAACCGGGTCGCACAGCCGCGCGTCGCGGCGTAGCCTTGGCCGGCAATATGGGAGCCGGGTCATGTCGGAGATGTCGCAAGGGTATCACTACGAGGTCATGCGCCGCGCCATCGAGTTGGTCGACGCGGCGGGGCCGCAGGCCACGCTCGAGGAGCTGGCGGCGGGCATGGGCATGAGCCCGGCGCATTTCCAGCGCCTGTTCTCGCGCTGGGCCGGGGTCTCGCCCAAGCGTTTCCAGCAATACCTGACGCTCGGCCACGCCAAGGCGCTGCTCTCCGAGCGCTTCACCACGCTCGAGACGGCGCATGCCACCGGGCTCTCGGGTGGCGGACGGTTGCACGACCTGTTCCTGCGCTGGGAGGCGATGAGCCCCGGCGCATACGGGCGCGGCGGCGAGGGGCTGACGATCCGCTGGGGCTGGTTCGACAGCCCCTTCGGCCGGGCGCTGGTGATGGGCACCGACAGGGGCCTCTGCGGCATCGGCTTCGCCTCCGAGGCCGGCGACGACGCCACCATGGCCGACCTGCGCGGCCGCTGGCCGGAGGCGGCCTATGTCGAGGATGTGGCGGCGCTGGAGCCCTGGGTCGCGGCGGCGTTCGGGCAGGGCGGCGGCGAGGTGCCGCTTTTCCTCATGGGCGCGCCGTTCCAGATCAAGGTCTGGGAGGCCCTGATGCGGGTGCCCTCGGGCCATGTCACCACCTATTCCGAGATCGCGCAGGCGGTCGGCAGCCCGAAGGCGGTGCGCGCGGTGGGTACGGCGGTCGGACGCAACCCGATCTCGCTGCTGATCCCCTGCCACCGGGCGCTTCGCAAGTCCGGCGGGCTTGGCGGCTATCACTGGGGCCTGCCGGTCAAACGCGCCATCCTCGCATGGGAGGCGGCCCGTCTTGAGGCGTGACAGGCGGTTGCATCACCGTGAAGTGAGGCGCGGAATGGGCGAAGACCCGCCGACACCCCCGTGACAGCGCTGTTGGTCCGTTGCATGGTCGCTCTATAATTCAGGAGGAGCGCCCCCGCGACGTGGGGGCCATAACGATCAAGAGGCACACCATGATCCGGGCCAAGACGTCCATTCTTCTTTCCCTCGCCGCCGTGATGGGGCTGAGCGCCTGTTCCGAAGGCCAGATGTTCGACGAGAACAACCCCAACCGGAACACCAACCAGGGCGTCCTTCTCGGCGCGCTCGGCGGCGCTGCCGCGGGCCGCATCATCGGTGGCAACAATGACGATGCCGTCAAGAACACCTTGGTCGGGGCGGCTGCGGGCGCCATCGCCGGCGGCGTTATCGGCAACCAGCTCGACAAGCAGGAAGCGGAACTGCGCCAGCAGCTCGGCAACGATGTCGGCATCCGCAACACCGGCGACCGCCTGATCGTGACCATGCCGCAGGACATCCTGTTCGGCTTCGACAGCGACACGCTGCGCACCGACCTGCAGGCCGACATCCGCACCGTGGGCCGCTCGCTGCTCGACTACCCGAACACCAGCGTGCAGGTCGTGGGCCACACCGACAGCGACGGCGATGCAGGCTACAACCAGGGCCTCTCGCAGCGCCGCGCCCAAAGCGTGGCCAACGTGCTGGTCTCGAGCGGCGTGCCGTCGAGCCGCATCTCGGTCATCGGCCGCGGCGAAGCGGCGCCCATCGCGTCCAACCTGACGCCCGAGGGCAAGGCGCAGAACCGCCGGGTCGAGATCGTCATCCTGCCCAACGCCTGATCCGGCGTTGCCTGGCTGAGATCGGCGCGTCGCGGGGCCTCCCGCGGCGCGCTTTTCTTTTCAGAGCCGGTTCGACAGCTCGATGAGGGCGCCGTCCGGATCGCGGAGATAGAGCGACAGGATCGGCCCCTCGGTGCCGTTGCGCCGCACCGGGCCGTCCTCGACGGGGATGTTCCGGGCCCGAAGATGGGCCTGCCAGTCCGCCAGAGGCGTCTCGGTCAGAAAGCAGAGATCGGCCGAGCCCGCCGTGGGCTGCCGGGCTTTGGGCAGGAACTCGGCCCCGGCCTCGTGCAGATTGATCTTCTGGCTGCCGAAGCGCAGCGCCCATCTCTGCGAGCCGTCGGCGGGGCGGAAGCGCTCGGCCCGCATGCCGAGCACCTCGGTATAGAAGGCCAGCGTGGCGTCGAGATCCGCCACGGTGAGGACGAGATGGTCGAGAGACTGGACGGTTGGCGTCATGGGTGGTCTAGATCCTTTCCGCAGGGAGGTGCCCATGAGTGATGATACAGCCGAAACCCGCCTGACCGACGGGCTCGATCCGGCCCGTGCCAACGCGCTTCTGGCGGCGCTGGGCCGCCCCGAGCGGCTGGAGGCGGGCGACGCGCTGCCGCCGTTCTTTCACCAGATCCATTTCTGGGAGGCGCAACCGCCCGAGGGGCTTGGCCGCGACGGCCACCCGCGCACCGGCGGGTTGATCCCCGATCTCGGCCTGCCGCGCCGCATGTGGGCCGGCGGCGCGCTGCGCTTCCTGGCGTCCCTGCGGGTCGGGCAGGAGGCCGAGAAGCGCACCATTCGCGAAAACGTTGCCCAGAAGACCGGGCGCACCGGCCCGCTGGCCTTCGTCACCCTGCGCCACGAGATCCGGCAGGGCGGGGTGCTCTGCGTCGAGGAGCGGCAGGATCTCGTCTATCGCGAGGATCCCTCGCCCGACGCGCCGCGCCCGGTGCCGCCGGAGGCGCGCCGCAACGAGACCGAGGCGCGGGTGGCGCGCTTCGACAGCACGCTGCTCTTCCGTTACTCGGCGCTGACCTTCAACGGCCACCGCATCCACTACGATGCCGACTATGCCCGCGCGGTCGAGGGCTATGCCGATCTCGTGGTGCACGGGCCGCTTCTGGCGCAGCTCCTGATGCTGATGGCCGAGGATCAGGCGCCGCTGAAGGGCTTCCGTTTCCGCGCCACCGCGCCGGTGACGTTGGGCGAGGAGGTCACGCTCTGCCGCGATGCCGGCAGCGCCTGGGTGCGCGGGGCGGACGGGCGCCAGTGCATGATCGCCGAGCTGGAGTTCTGAGCCCGGAATGAGAAAGCCACCGCCATTGGCGAGGGCCTTCTCAAGAAGCGCTTCCGCGCAAAGCTCAGTAGCCGGTGCCGTTCAGCACGACGCGCACGGTGCGGGCCAGGATCCTGATATCGGTGCCGAAGGAGAGCTGGCGCAGGTAGTCGGTGTCGAAGCCGGCGCGCTCGGCAAAGCTCGACTCGTTGCGCACCGAGGTCTGCCAGAAGCCGGTGATGCCCGGGCGCAGCGCGTAATAAGCGGTGCCGGGGTAAAGATCCTGCTGATCCACCATCATCGGGCGCGGGCCGACCAGAGACATATCCCCGCGGAGCACGTTCCAGAGCTGCGGCAGCTCGTCGAGCGAGGTCTTGCGGATCAGCCGGCCAACCGCGGTGATGCGCGGATCGTGGCGCAGCTTCTGGGTCCGGTCCCATTCGGCGCGGGCCTCGGGATCGGCGGCAAGGTAGGCCTCGAGACGGCCCTCTGCATCGGCCACCATCGAGCGCAGCTTGTACATGTAGAAGATCCGGCCATTCCGGCCGACGCGCTTCTGCAGGTAGAAGGGCGACTTGCCGTCGAGCGCGATGACCGCCGCGAGCGTCAGCGTCACCATCAACACCGGCAGCGCGCCGATCAGGACGAGGATCACGTCGAGCAGGCGCTTGGCCATGCGATCGTAGGAGGCGCCTTGCGGAGCGGCGAAGAGCGCGTCGTCGATCAGGCGTTCGATACCGGGGGTCGGCAGCGGGCGGCGAACTTGAATAGTCAACGGAACCTCCTCGAGGCGTGGATTGACAGAAGTTCAAGCGTGAATGTGCTCGGGGCGAGCGCAGGGCGCGATCTATCGTTTCCCTGCAAGCTGCAGGGATCGAGATTGCGCGCAGCGCATCAGGCTTTTTCAGAAAAGATCTGGTCCTACCAAGACCGAAGCAAACTCACCAAACTCCCATGTGGAAGCACCAACCCCCAGTGCTGTAGTATGTCGAAAATATGTTCTTCCATTCGACAATCAAGGTTATGCATCTCGGGCTAAGTCCGGTCAACAACACGTTTTTGCCACAATTAAAAGTTGAACCATCGCCGTGGGGCCGGGCAGAGAGCCACCTGTCGAGCCGGTCGATCCGGGGCTGTTTCCAGCGCTCCGGCAGGGCTTGCAAGGCGCGCCGAGCGCGCCGGTGATTGACGCAGGCCGAAGGTCGGCCGGCGCGGCGTGCCTGGGTGGGGCGAAACAGTCTTTGCCGCCTGAAGGCGAAAAGAGTTTCAAAATCGTAAACAAATGCAGACCTGTGAATTCATCGTTCACGGGGTGTTAGCCGGGCGGCGCCGGCCGAAGCGTCGCCTTGAGACGTGCCGGGCATGCTCCGACGGATTTGGAAACAATGCTGATGGGCGGAAATGCTGCGTTTGACAGCCTTTGGGGGAGGGGGCGCAGCGGGACGTGGCTCCCGCAGGCGCCGCCCGACCTGCGAAAAGAGCCCGCGCGATGGGCATCGCTCCGACACGCTTAGGGGGAGTCTGCGCGCTCACGGAATGTTACAGGCAGGGAGTTTCGCGTGTTCGGGCGCCCGAATCGGGGCGGCTTGACGCCCCTGAATCGTCGAATTTCGTCCGAATCGCGCCACATTCCGGACCGCTTTTCCGCAAATGAGGCGGGGCGGTTCGGCAGGCATCAGTTGCAAGCCACGGGTCAGGGGCCTATTTCGAGCCGGTCACTTGTGCATCGAAAAGGGCGCGTCATGGCGAACCACCTCTACAAGGGAGATCTTCCCGACGGGCTCGACCTTGGCCCGATCGTGGCGATCGACTGCGAGACCATGGGGCTCGAGCCGCATCGCGACAGGCTCTGCGTGGTGCAGCTCTCGGGCGGCGACGGCAATGCCCACCTGGTGCAGGTGGCCAAGGGCCAGACCGAGGCGCCGAACCTCTGCCGCCTGCTGCGCGACGAGAGCGTGCTCAAGCTGTTCCATTATGGCCGCTTCGACATCGCCGCCATGTATCATGCCTTCGGCGCGCTGGCGGCGCCGGTCTACTGCACCAAGATCGCCAGCCGCATGGTCCGGACCTATACCGATCGCCACGGGCTCAAGGCGCTCACCCAGGAGCTGCTCTCGGTCGATATCTCGAAGCAGCAGCAATCGAGCGACTGGGGTGCAGAGACGCTGACCGAGGCGCAGCGCGACTATGCCGCATCAGACGTCTTGCACCTGCACAAGCTGCGCGACGCGCTCGACGCGATGCTGGCCCGCGAGGGCCGCACCGCGCTGGCGCAGAGCTGCTTCGATTTCCTGCCGACCCGGGCGCTGCTCGATCTCGAGGGCTGGCCCGACACCGACATCTTCGCGCATTCCTGATCCGATGGCGCCGCGCGGAGACACCTATTCCTATGTGATCGGCTGGCTGAAGATCCTTCTGCCGCTCGCGGCGCTGGCGCTTCTCTCGACGCTGTTCCTGATCGGCCGCGGCAGCGATCCGGCCGCGAACATCCCCTTCGCCAACCGCGACGGCGGCGATGATCCGGCGCGCCAGCAGATCGTCGCGCCGCGCTATGCCGGGGTCACCGCGAAGGGCGATCAGCTGACCCTGACCGCCGACAGCGCCGAACCGGCGGCCGAGGGGCTCGACCAGGTGCTGGCCCACCAGCTCGATGCGCGCATCGACGTCTCGGATGGCAGCCACATCACCCTGCGCTCCGACCGGGCGCTGGTGAGCGACGGCGAGCAGAGCGCGGATCTCGAGGGCGGGGTACGGATCGAGAGCTCGAACGGCTACCGGATCGATACCGAGCGCCTGCGCACCGCGCTCGACCGGATCGAGGCGGAGACCCTTGCGCCGGTCTCGGGCGAGGGGCCCGCCGGGCGCTTTACCGCGGGAAAGCTGACGATCACGCCCGACGGGACCGGCGAGGACGTGCAACTGCTTTTCACGGAAGGCGTAAACCTGATATACGACCCGAAAGATCCATAGGGGTTCCTGTATGTTCCGATTTCTGACCGTTGCCGCCACGCTTGTCGCCCTTTCGGGGCCGGTTCTGGCACAGGGCGCCCAGGTCGCCTTCGGGGGGATGCAGCAGGATACCAGCGCGCCGGTCGAGGTCAGCGCGGATCAGCTCCAGGTCAACCAGTCGGACGGCACCGCGCTCTATACCGGCAACGTGGTGATCGGGCAGGGCGAGATGCGCCTCGCCGCGCCGCGGGTACTGGTGGTGTTCTCCGAGGGTGAAAACCGCATCGAGCGGCTCGAGGCGACCGGCGGGGTCACGCTTGTCAGCGGCGAGGAAGCCGCCGAGGCGGAGCGCGCCGATTACGATATCGACAACGGCACCGTCGTGATGACGGGCAACGTGCTGCTCACGCAGGGCCAGAATGCCCTGACCTCCGAGCGCATGATCGTGAACCTAGATGACGGCACTGCGCAGATGACGGGGCGCGTGCGCACGGTGATCTCCCAGGGCTCCGAGACCCAAGACCAATAAGAGCTGGAAGAGTAACGACCCCCGATGGCCCGTCCTGACCTGACCGTGACCGAAGGCGATAGCGGCCTGCGCGTCCGGAACCTTCGCAAGAGCTACAAGAAGCGCGTCGTGATCCGCGACGTGACCCTCGATCTCGATCGGGGCGAGGTGGTGGCACTGCTCGGTCCCAACGGTTCGGGCAAGACCACGACCTTCTACGCCGTGGCCGGGCTGGTGAATCCCGAGGGCGGCAAGGTGACCATCGACGGGCGCGATGCCACCTGGATGCCGATGTATCGCCGCGCGCGGCTCGGCATCGGCTACCTGCCGCAGGAGATGTCGATCTTCCGCGGGCTCTCGGTCGAGGACAACATCACCGCCGTGCTCGACATCGCCGAGAGCGACCGGCACCGCCGCCGCGAGCGGCTCGAGGAGCTCTTGGGCGAGTTCTCTATCGAACACCTGCGCCGCGCCCCCGCGCTGGCGCTGTCGGGCGGCGAGCGCCGCCGCGTCGAGATCGCCCGCTGCCTTGCCGCGAATCCCAAGTACCTGCTGCTCGACGAGCCCTTCGCCGGGGTCGATCCGATCAGCGTCAACGATATCCGTCTGCTGGTCTCGGACCTCAAGAAGCGCGGCATCGGCGTCCTGATCACCGACCACAACGTGCGCGAGACGCTCGAGATCGTCGACCGCGCCTACATCCTGCATGACGGCAAGGTGCTGATGTCGGGCAGCCCCGCCGAGGTGGTGCAGAACGAGAATGTCCGCCGGGTCTATCTCGGCGAGAACTTCCGGATCGGATAAAGCGGATTGTTCCCAGATGGCTGCGCGATTTGACGAGGGTTTGCGACAGATCATTGACAGAACGGCCCCGTTTCACGTCAAATATACCCATGACGCAGCGCATTCTTGCATGCCTGAACGAAGCGCCCCGAGGAGAGGGAAGAAGGGGTCTTTGCTGCAATTGCCTTGCGTCTCCCATGACCTGACACCAGATCTAACCTGCCGGTAAGGCAGGAGCTGTAGTCCGGTCCAAAGAAGAGAAGGAAACAAAAATGCGCTATCAGATCACGGGAAAGCAGATCGATATCGGCGAAGCCCTTCAGACTCACGTCAAGAACGAGCTGGGCACCGTCCTGGAGAAATATGCCTTCAGGCCCACGGATGCGACCGTCACCTTTTCCAAGAGCGCACACGAATATATCTGCGAAGTCACGGTACACCTGTCCACCGGCCTGACCTCTTCGGCCAAGGACAAGGCAACCGAGATCTACGCATCCTTCGACGGCGTGGCCGAAAAGGTGGACAAGCAGCTGCGCCGCTACAAGCGCCGCCTGAAAGACCACCACAAGGAGCGTGCCGAGCCCGTTGAACTCTTCGGAGCAGCCTCGTATATCCTCGCCGGCGAAGCCGAGTCGCATGATGACGAACCGGAATCGCTGCAGCCGATCATTGTCGCTGAGATGGAGACCCAGATTCCATCGCTGACGGTTGGCGAAGCCGTTATGCAGATGGAGCTGGCCGGGGCCCCCGTGCTGGTCTTCCGCAATGAGAAAAAGGATGGCGTCAACGTCGTGTATCGCCGCGACGACGGCAATATCGGCTGGATCGATCCGTAAGATTGATGCGGCCGCGGCCTGAAACGCCCCAGAGCAGACAGTGAAAGGCGGTCTATGACCTTTCTGGAACTTCTGAAACCGCAGGCGGTGAAGGTCGTCGCTGCGGCGAGCAGCAAGAAGCGCCTGATGCATGACATCGCGGAGCTGGCCGAGAGTGCCTATGGTCTTTCGGCCCCCTCCGTTGTCGAGGCATTGATGGAGCGCGAAAGCCTTGGCCCCACCGGTGTGGGCCACGGCGTCGCCCTTCCCCACGCCCGCCTGCATGGCATCGACGAGGTGAAGGGCGTCTTCATTCTCCTCGAGAAGCCGGTGGAGTTCGAATCCGTCGACCGTCAGCCGGTCGACGTGGTTCTGTCGCTTTTCGCCCCCGCGGATGCCGGGGTCGAACACCTGAAGGCGCTGGCGCTGGTCTCGCGCACGCTGCGCGACGCGGCGCTGTGCAACAAGCTGCGCGCCAACCCCGACGCCGCCACGCTGCACGCCATCCTCACCGAGGATCGCTCCTCGCAGGCGGCCTGAGCATCGCTCCGCGGCCGGGCTCGCCCGGCCGGGACGGCCTCGACGCCAATTCCCACATGACCAGCCACACACGCGGCAAGACCCGGGGTCGCCGCGCTCTTTGCGTTGGCCTTTGCGGAAGTGGGGCGGTGGGCGGTCAGCCCCAGTCGTCGAAGCCGAACATCAGGTAGTCGCGCTGGTAGGCCTCGCGGGCCGCGCTTTCGAGCTGGTCGTCGTAGATCTGCGCCAGCGCGTAGGGCGCCTGCGTCGGCACCGATACCGGATCCGGCGGCGCGGCGTGGCCGACCTGCATCGCCAGCGCCGGCAGGTAGCTCGCCATCTCGTCTTCGCGCACCAGCATGTCGGGCAAGGTCAGCTCCGACATGCCCTGCAGCACCTGCGCCTGGCTGGCCCAGTGGCCATCGATCCGCACCGCGGTCTGGCCGGCGAGGTTGGCCTTCAGGAAGAGCAGGAAGGCGGTGAAGGCCTCGCGATGCGCTTCGAGCGTGTAGTCGGCGCCGGGCTCGCCCTCCGGGATCGGCAGGTTGTGGGCGCGGCGCAGGGTCTTGCGGATGCCCTTGTAGCTGCCCTTGCCGGTGCTGAGGATCTTCGAGCAGAAGGCATCATGTGCCCGCGCCAGCGGGTGGCGCAGCACGGTGAAGCTGCGATGCCCAGGGCGCTCGCGCTTCCACTGCCGCAGGCTTTGCTGGTTGAAATCCTGCGCCAGCGCGTCCGTGCCCACGCCGTCGAGCGCGCAGAGCCAGTTGAGCACCGCCGTCTCCGGGCCGGAGCGGATCGGCATGTAGAGCAGCGGCGTCTGCGCCGCGCCGACATAGGCCGGCACCGCCGGCCCGCGCCGGGGCTCGAAATTCGGAGTGCGGGTCAGGTTGAAGCGGTCGAGCCGTGCCAAGGCCTGCGCCATCTCGCCGAAATTCTCGACCTTATCGGAGATATGCGCCGGGTTCTGCCGCTTCAGCGCGGTGTTGAGGCTGTCGAGCTGCGAGGACGCGCCCAGCCACTTGGCCAGCCCGTTCATCACCGCGACATCCTGCAGATCCTCGTAGGCGACGTAGAAGGCCGTCTGTCCGGTGGTCTGCAGGGCGGTCATCAGGGTGACCTGGAAAGCCTGCAGCGCCTCGAGATGGGCCTCGAACTCGGCGGCGTCGAACTGCGCCTTGGCATCCTTGCGCTTCTTGACGTTGGTGAGCTTCCACTGCCCCGTCGCCTGCGCGATCTTCCAGCTCACGTAGCTGTCGACCGGGTTGCGGGTGAGGATGATCTTGGCGCAGCTTGGGTCCTCGAGGATCGCGGGAAGGATGCGCGGATCGTGATCGTGGAAGAAGCGGAAGCCGGCGAGCCCGCCCTCGTGGCGGCGGATCTCCTTCAGCAGTCCCATCGGATCGCGGTCGCGTTCGGCCTGGGTGATGCCAAGTACATCTTCTGAATTGGGGTAGCCGATGAAATGCGGGTTGAAGACCTCACCGAGACAGCTCAGCCCGTCGAAAGTGTTGAGGTTGGCCTCGAGGAAATTCGAGCCGGTGCGCATCTCGGCGAAGACGACGAAACTATCGAAACGGTCGGACATGGCGGGCCTATTTCTTCACGAGATACGGTTTGCGCGCACTGCGGCGGGGCTGGTGGGCGGCGTGCTCGACCGGGAAGTCGCCCATCAGGTAGGGATGCATGCCCTGGTTCTTTAGGTTCTGCAGGAACTGCCCGAACCCGGTCAGATCCTCCATCACCGGGGCCTCTGCGAGGCGGCGATGCGCCTTCTGGCCGATCTCGTCGATGACGATCTGCAAGGGCTCCATCGGCGCCTCGATGAACTCCGCCATGGTCCAGATCCGGATCCGCGCCTTGGCTTCGGGCGCGCGCAGCTGATCGAGCATCCTGTGCTCGACCTTCTGCAGCAGCGCGGCCTCGGCGCGCAGGTCGGCGAAATTGGCGTTGGACTTGAACAGCGGCACCGCCCAGGCGCCCGAGATCACGCTGACCTGGGCATTGGGATCGCGCGCGATATCCCAGATGATTTCGGGCGTGTCGTGGGGTCCGTACTGGAAGCACTGGCGCTCGCCGCGGGTGTTCCAGAGCAGGTTGGTGAGGAAAGCCTTGGGGTTGGCATCGCGGATCGCGGCGCTGTCGGAGAGGGCGCCGTTCAGGACGGTCTGCCCGCCGGCGAACTCGGCCCGCTCAGGGCCGAAGAGATGGCCGTGCACCTGCGCGCCCGTCGCGCGGCCGAGCCAACCCTCGAACTCCTTGAACAGCTCCGAGAAGCCCTGGAAGACCGAGTACTTGCTGGCGGTGAGGCCGTTTTCCCAGCCGTGATTGGGGAAGCGCGACTGCATGTAGAGCCCGGTGCGGCCCCGGGTCCGGCGGTCGACCGCCTTGGCGAAGATGCGGTCGATCTTGCCGGGGTTGGGCTCCTGCCGGTTCTGCTGCGATTCCGGGTGGTTGAGGAAGGCATCGTAGAGCCGCTCGGCGTGCGGCCAGATCTTGCGCGCGACGAAGCAGTCGGAGCGGCGCAGCAGCTGCAGGTGATCATCGTAGAAGATGTGCGGCTTGCCCTGGAAATCGAACTTGGACAGCGTCAGCGAGCGGCTCTCGATGCGTGTCGAGTAGAGCCGCGCGAGGGTCTGGAAATAGCTCTCGTCGGGGATCCAGACGCGCTTGAAGTAGCGGTCGAACTTGCGCCGCTCGGGATTCTGCAGGATCGCTGTCAGGGTCTGTCGGGTGAGGCACCACCACTGGCTGCCCATGTGCGGGACGACCCCCTTGGGAATGCGGCGGCGCATCCCGAAGCGGCGCTGCAGCTCGACGAAGCGGTCGAACAGGTAGCGGCTCTTGCGCCAGGAGAACGGGAACAGCAGGGTGAAGCGCTCGTGGTCGAGCCCGCCCACCGTCCAGGGGACATCCGCTGTCGTGGCGCTCTCGATGAAATCGGTGCGCGGACGCTCCTCGAGATAGGCGATCAGCTCCTCGACCGGGCGCAGCGGCAGGCAGGAGCCGGAGGTCAGGTAGACATGGCGGACGCCCGGATAGGCGTCGAGCAGCAGCTCGGAGGCGTCCTGGCTGGCCGCGACCAGCCCCCAGGTGCCCCATTCGCAGCGGTGGCGCCGCGAGAAGTGAATGTCGGGCTCGTCGGAAAGGCTGCGCACGAAGCCGTCATAGACCTTCCTGGGCACCATGCTGTCGACATGGATCACTACCGGGCAGCCGGCTTTGGTCCAGTGGCGGGCAACCTGCTCGGCGCGGCCGAGCGCGGTGTGCACCAGCATCACGATGCCGACGCTCATGCCCAGTTCCCTTTCGACATCAGGCCGAGGATCTCGAGCTGGCGCCAGTTGATGTATTTTTCCGACCACTTGCACCAGAGCTCGGGATTCTCGCGGATGCCGGCGGCATAGGCGAGATACTCGGTCGAGCCGGCGTAATGCTCACGCCGGTTCAGCTCTTCCTCGGCCTTGGCACCGAAGGTGTCGAGGAACTTGGTGTGCAGCAGCAGGCCGCTGGCCTTCTCGCCGCCCCACTCGTCATAGACCGCGTTGAGCCCGCGCGGCAGCAGCATGTGGGTCGAGCTGACATAGGTGTAGCGCCTGTCCCATTTGACCAGCGGGATCTTGTTGAGCGCGGGGGCCCGATCGGGGCGGTCGGGAAAGAACACCCGCGCCCGCGGCCCGCCCTGGATCCACAGGTTGCCGAAACGCTTGTTGCGGCTGATCGTGTAATTGCCGGCATCGAACCACGACGCGATCTCGAGCGGGTTCTGCCCGCGCTCGTAGGGCTGCGCGTCGATCCGGCCCTTGGGATACATGTCGAGCAGCATGGCCGAGAAGCTCTTGATCGAGGAGGCATCGAGCCAGTCGGTCAGGGCGCGCAGAGGCCGGGTGTCGCAGAACGGGTAGAGGAAGAATTCGTCGGGATCGACGGTCAGCGCCCAGTGGCCGTGGCCATATTTGCGCAGCAGGAAATTGATCCAGTCCATGCCGAAGCGCGAGCGCTTGTAGCTGCCCCGGCTGCTCCAGACCGAGACATCTTCCTGCCGCGACAGGTAGTCGAGCGAACCATCGCTGCTGTCATTGTCGACGAAGAAGAAGTGGTTCACCCCCATGTCCCGGTAATACTTCAGGAAATAGGGCAGGCGGACGCCTTCGTTGCGCTGCGTGCAGAACACCAGGAGATCGCTCGAGCGGAGTTTGTCGGTCCGGTTGGTGACGGGCATGAGCTCGCGGCTCTTGCGCAGCGCACGAATGCGCCAGCGCTTGCGCTGAAGCCTCAGCCGGTATGACTGCCATGCACCCACTGTGCGCCCTCGTGCGGCCGGAAGGTCCGGCCCCGTTCCCCTGCGGCTATCAGATCAGGGTTAACACGGTCTTGAAGTGCGCCTCCCAGCCCGGCGGGGCAAATGCCTCCGCAGCGCCTGGTGCCTCGCCCCGTCCTGCCCGCCGATCCTCGGCCATCGTTTTTATCGACTGGGTCCAAAGATACCGCTCCGTTACCGGAGCGTAAACGGGAATATCCCCAAGCACTTCGCGCAGCACCGAAAGGTTGCTCGCGAGCACCGGCACCCCGAGCGCGGCGGCTTCGATCGGGGGCAGGCCGTAGCCTTCGGCGAGGCTGGGGAAGAGCAGCCCGGCGCTGCCCTTCAGCAGCGCCGCGACCTGCCCGTCCGAGAGCCCGGGCAGCTCGTGCACGCGGGGGATGCCTGCGTCGAGCCGGGCGAAGACCTCGGCGTTGTTCCAGCCGCGGCTGCCGCAGATCAGCAGCTCTGCGTCGGGCGGATCCCGTTCCCAGATGTCGAGCAGCAGGGCGTGGTTCTTGCGTGGCTCGATTGTGCCGAGCGCGACGAAATAGGGCCGCCCCTGCCACGGGCCCTGCGGGGGCTGCGTCGGCTCCGGGAGATCGATGCCGAGATGCGCGACGACGCTCGCGGCGGGGCTGTCGGGCAGGTGGCGGCGCAGGTCGTGCTCGGTCTGCTGCGAGTTGCAGATCACAAGATCCGCGTGGCGCCCGATACGCGTCAGCATGCCCGAGAAGCGTTCGGGAATCCCCGGGGCCTGATGCTCGGGAAAATCGAGCGGCAGCGTGTCGTGCAGCAGGACGGCGATGCGGCTCTCCGGCAGCGCGCGGAGCGCGGCGATGCTGCGCTCGGTGACATTGGTGTGGCCGGTGTTGAGGTAATGCGTTCCGGCGGGCAGGTGCCTGTGCAGCACCCGGCCCAGCCCGGAGGGCAGGCAGCGGGCCAGCGCGACGGAGCGCAGCGCGCGTTCGGCCCCCGCGCGCCCGGGATCGAGCCGGCGCAGCCTCGCCAGCAGATCGGGTTCGGGCCAGTCGGCGGCGTCGATGCGGCGCTTCAGCTCGGCGCAGCCGCGCTGGTCGAGCAGCAGGTAGCCCAGCGAAGAGCGCACCAGCCCGAAGAGCGGGCCGGTGCGGGAGAGCTCCCGGAGATAGGCGTATTCGACCCGGTCGATCCCCGTGAAGGGCCGTCCGGCGCGCGAGACGAGGCGCGTCAGATCCAGTAAGCGAGCCGGTGGATCAGCCCTCGTAGTGACCATTCTGGTGCCAGCGCCAGGCGTCGGCGATCATCTGCGGCATGGTCGAGCGCTCCGGCGTCCAGCCGAGCTCGGCGGCGGCGCGGGTCGAACCCGAGACCAGCTTGGTGGCGTCGCCGGCGCGGCGCGGGCCCTCGGAATAGGGCACCTCGCGGTTGGTCACCGCGCCCGAGGCGTCGATCACCTCGCGCACCGAGAAGCCCTTGCCGGTGCCGAGGTTGAACACCCGGCTTTCCTTGCCGTCCTGCAGCCACTTGAGGCCCAGCACATGCGCATCGACGAGGTCCATGACATGCACGTAGTCGCGGATGCAGGTGCCGTCGGGTGTGTCGTAATCGGTGCCGTGGATGGTCAGCGCCGGGCGCTTGCCATCGATCGCCTCGAGCATCACCGGGATCAGGTGGGTCTCGGGGCGGTGATGCTCGCCGACCTCACCGTCGGGATCTGCCCCCGCCACGTTGAAGTAGCGGAAGATCACGTGCTTGAGCCCGTAGGCGGCACCGAAGTCGCGCAGGATGTTTTCGACCGCGCGCTTCGAGGCGCCATAGGCGTTGAGCGGCTCCTGCGGGGTGCTCTCGTCGAGCACCACGTTGTCATGCTCGCCATAGGTGGCGCAGGTCGAGGAGAACACGAAGTTCAGGCAGCCTGCCGCCGTCGCGGCCTCGATCAGCGTCAGCGAGCCCTCGACATTGTTGCGCCAGTAGCGCCCGGGCTCGGACATCGCCTCGCCGACCTGGCTGAGGGCGGCGAAATGCATCACCGCCACCGGCTCATATTTTGCGAACACCGCGGCGAGGCGGGCCCTGTCGGAGAGATCGCCCTGCTCGAAGGGGCCGAACTTGACGGCGTCCTTCCAGCCCGTGACGAGGTTGTCATACGTCACCGGCGTGAAGCCGGCGGCTTTCAGCGCCTTGCAGGCGTGCGAGCCGATATAGCCCGCACCGCCGGTCACCAATACGTTGGTCATCTGTCAGTCTGTACCCGCTTACTGCGCTGCCTTGCGGGCCGAAACGACCTCGTGGAGATAGGCTTCGAGATCGTCGCGCAGATCGTCGCGCGACAGGCCGAAGGCGACGGTGGCCTGCAGGAACCCGGCCTTCGAGCCGCAATCGTAGCGCTGGCCGTTGAAGCGGTAGCCGTAGACGCCGGCCTCGCTGCCGATCTCCTTGGCGATGGCATCGGTGAGCTGGATCTCGCCGCCGGCGCCGGCGGTCTTGGCGTCGAGGTTCTCGAGGATCTTCGGCGAAAGGATGTAGCGGCCGATCACCGCGAGGTTCGAGGGCGCTTCACCGGCCTTCGGCTTCTCCACCATGCCCTTGACCGAGACCAGCGAGCCCATGTCTTCCTGCACGTCGAGGATGCCGTAGGCCGAGGCCTTGTCGGCCGGCACTTCCATCGCGGCGACCATGTTGCCGCCGGTCTCCTCGTAGGATTCGACCATCTGCTGCAGGCAGGGCTTGTCGGCGGCGATGACGTCATCGGGCAGCATCACCGCGAAGGGCTCGTCGCCGATCAGGCGCCGCGCGCACCACACCGCGTGGCCGAGGCCCAGCGCCTTGTGCTGGCGGATATAGGCGATCTCGCCGGAATCCATGTAGGTCTGCTTGAGAACGTCGAGAAGCTTGTCCTTGCCCTTGGTCTCGAGCTCCTGCTCGAGCTGGGGGGCGTGGTCGAAATAATCCTCCAGCGCGCTCTTGCCGCGCGAGGTGACAAAAATGAATTCCTTGATGCCCGCGGCCCGCGCTTCGTCGATGGCGTATTGCACAAGCGGACGATCGACGAGGGTCATGATCTCTTTCGGAACCGACTTCGTCGCCGGAAGAAACCGCGTTCCAAGACCCGCCACCGGGAAGATTGCCTTGGTGACCTTGTTGCTCATAATGTCCTGCTCCTAAAAATCGAAACGCGGCTTTGGCCTGCACGCGTGCACTTGATTCTCTACCATGTAAGCCCTACCGCGCAAACAGGGCAAATTCGCGTCAAATCCCCCGTAGATTGAGTGGATTTGACGCCTTAAATTCGTTCATCGTTATCCCGAACGGCTGAGACTCGGGCAGTCTCAAGCCGCAGGCGTTGCGCGAAACCGTGCAGTTGCAGCGCCGCGCCCGATCGGTCGCTGCGCCCCCAGAGCCCGCCGATCTGCTCCCAGTAGCCTTCCGGGCGAAACCTGAGCCGGTGAAACAGCGCCGTGTGCGAGAAGCGGTAGGCGCTGACGATCTCTCCCTCGGCGGCGCGCCGGGCCGCCTCGCGGCGCATCCCGGCGCGGTTCCAGACCCGTCCGGAGAGCACGTGGCGGGGCGCGCCGGGGCGCCCGGGATAGGCGAGAAACGGCGCGCGCGACGCGGGCAGCGGCGGCAGCTCGCCGAAAGGGCGCGCGCGCCCCTCGCGCCATCCCCTGTCGAGGCCGCGCATCAGGCGGATCACGTCGTCCGGGCCGAGCGGCCCGCGCTGCAGGAAGCGGAGCAAGCGGCGCTTCTGCGCGTCGCGCAGCGCCAGCCACGCCATGCGGCGCTCGGGTTCGGGGCAATGCTTGGCGAGGAACACCGCGAAGGAGGCGCCGATCTCGGTGAGGTCGCGCGGGCTGCGGTCGCCGGCGCGGCGCGGGCTCTCGGCGTAGCCGTGATGCACCTCTGCCAGCGGAACGACCGCCACCGCATGGCCACGGGCGGCGTGGCGCATGTCGAGATCGGTCTCGTCGAGGAAGAAGCGGAAGGCCGGATCGAAGCCACCCATCTCTGCCAGCAGGCGGCGACGGTGGGCCATGTTGGTGCCCTGCAGCTTCACCGCGACGCCGGGGCGGCCCCGCAGGATGCGCGACCCGGTGCCCTCGAGGGGCAGGTCGCGCTCCTGCGCGCGGGCGGTGACGCCCTGCGCCCGCCACTGGTATTCGATGCCGTTGCGCCCGCGCACGTAGCCGCCCGCCGCCGCGACCTGCGGATCGGCGAAGGGCGCGCAGAGATGCGTGAGCCATGTCGGCTCGGGCACCGCGTCATCGTCGAGAAAGGCGACCACCTCGCCGGCGGCCTCGGCAATGCCGAGATTGCGCGCCGCCGAGATGTTGGGCTCATCGAAGGCAACGAGCTTGATCCTGTCCGCGTCCGCGCGGGCGGCGACCGTGGCGGTGCCCTCGGGGCAGGCCACCACGATCACCTCGTAGGCCGGATAGTCGAGCTGGGCGACGCCGGTCAGGCAGAGCGACAGCGCGCCGGGGCGGCCCCGGCTCACGATCACCACGCTGACCGGGAGCGCGCCCATCGACGCGTCAGCCTTCCTTCAGCTCGACGCCGGGGGCGTAGGCGATGAAGAAGGGGTTGGCGAATTCCGCCTTGCCATAGGCCAGCGGGGTGTGGTCGTCGAAGCGCACCACGCGGCCGCCGGCGCCGTTGAGCACGGCGTGGCCGGCTGCGGTGTCCCATTCCATGGTGCGGCCGAGGCGCGGGTAGAGATCCGCCTCGCCGGTGGCCACCAGGCAGAACTTCAGCGACGAGCCGGCGCTCTTGGAATCGCTGACCTGATACTTGTTGATATAGTCGTCGGTGGCCTGATCGCGGTGCGACTTGGAGGCCACCACCATCAGCGCGCTGTTGTCGGCGTCCGACACCTTCATCGGCGTGGTCTCGCCCATCGTCTCCTTGTCGAACGGGCCGGTCTCCTCGACCGAAGCGCCGGTCGCGGTGGTGTAGAACATCCGGCCCTTGGCCGGGGCATAGACCACGCCGCGGGTCGGCACGCCGTCTTCGACCAGCGCGATGTTGACGGTGAAATCACCGCGGCGCTTGACGAATTCCTTGGTGCCGTCGAGCGGATCGACGATCAGGAAGGTCATCACGTCCTGGGTGTGGCTGTCGGCCTGCTCCTCGGTGACCAGCGCAACGTCGGGAAAGGCTTCGCGCAGGCCGGCGGAGATCAGCGCGTCGGCGGCCTCGTCGGCCTCGGTCACCGGGCTGGCATCGGATTTCGACTTCACCTCGAAATCGTCGCTTTCGTAGATCTCCATGATCTTGTCGCCGGCTTCGAGGGCGAGGCGGCGCATGACCTGAACAAGAGTTTCGTAATTCAAAGTGGTTCTCCTTTACCGCGGCGGCGCAATGTTTGCGTTGGCAGCCACGTTTCCTTATGCTTTCCTGATTGAAGATGGGCAAGAAAGACCCGTCGCCCCCGCTGGCACCGGAGCAGTTTTGCCATGTTTCAGACCACGAAGCCGCGCTCGCGGCTGGGTTCCGCGCTCTACATCTCGGAGTTGATCTACCACAACTCGGTGCGCGCCGTCCGCCGGACCCACGGCAACGCGTTCATGGCGATCTTCATGAACATGCTGCAGACCATCATCTTCGTGCTGGCCTTCTACTTCATGTTCCAGATCCTCGGCATGCGCAGCACCGCGATCCGGGGCGATTTCATGATCTACATCATGACCGGCGTCTTCCTCTACATGACCCACACCAAGACGCTGAGCGCGGTGGTGGGCTCCGAGGGGCCGGCGAGCCCGATGATGCAGCACGCGCCGATGAACACCGCCATCGCCATCGCCTCGGCGATGCTGAGCACGCTCTACATCCAGATCCTCAGCCTGGTGTTCATCCTCTTCGTCTATGACGTGGCCTTCAATCCCTTCGTCATGCAGGAGATCCACGATCCCATCGGCTGCCTCGCGATGATCCTGCTGTCGTGGTTCTCGGGGGCGGCGATCGGCATGGTGTTCCTGGCCGCGAAGCCGTGGTTCCCGACGCCGGTGCAGATCCTGTCGACGGTCTACCAGCGCGCCAACATGATCGCTTCAGGAAAGATGTTCGTGGCCAACACGCTGCCCAGCTACATGCTGGTGATGTTCGACTGGAACCCGCTGTTCCACACCATCGACCAGTCGCGCGGCTATGCCTTCGTCGATTACAACCCACGCAATTCCGAATGGGAATACGCGCTGTACCTGTCGCTGGTTCTCATCATGATCGGCCTCATGGGGGAGTTCTATACGCGCAAGCACGCCTCGGCGAGCTGGAGCGCGCGGCGCTGAGGCGCGGCTTCCCGCGAGGGCATCCCAAGAGTTCAAACGTCTCAAAGGAGGGCAACCGATGTTCAGATATGCACTGTTTTGCTTGGCCACCTGTCTTGCGGGGGCGAGCGCCGCACAGGACGCGCCCGCGCTTTATGACGTGACCGGCGTGGCCGGCGATGACCAGCTCAACATCCGTGCCGCCCCCGAGCCCGGCGCCGCGCAGATCGGCACGCTGGCGCCCGACGCCACCGATATCGAGATCACCGCCATCAACGAGGCCGGCACCTGGGGCCGGCTCAACACCGGCGAGGGCAGCGGCTGGGCCTCGCTCTCCTTCCTCGCCATGCAGCCCGGCAGCGCCATGCCCGACGCCGCCGAGGTGGGCTGCTTCGGCAACGAGCCGTTCTGGAGCTACCGGGTCGAATCCGACAAGGTCGCGACCTTCTCGGCGCTGGGCGAAGACCCGCTCGATCTTCTCGCCGGCGAGACCCGGCGGGTGGAGGCGGGCCTGCACCCCTTCGTCTCCGTGGCCGCGGCGCCCGATCTTCAGGCGATCCTCGTCATGACCCCGGATGCGGCCTGCAGCGACGGCATGTCCGACCGGCTCTACGGGCTCGACGCGACGCTGATCCTGACCGGCAAGATCAGCCGGGCGGTCACCGGCTGCTGCACGCTCACGCCGAACTGACGCCGAGCGCCCGCGCCGTGATGCAGCGCTGGCTGCAGGGCATGCGTGGCCGAGGCGGCGCCGATGGGGGCTTCGCGCCGCCGTGACCGCAGCGAAGAGTGCGGCCGATCGCGGAACCCGGGCGGGGCCGCCGGCATTGGGAGAGTGAAGACACGCCAAATAGGAGGCACCATGCGTCACATCACTCTCCCCGCCCTCTCGTTGATCCTCATGACCGGCGCCGCCGCCGCGCAGAGCGTCGACATGTCCTCGCTTTACAGCGTCGATGACGCGGACGTGCTTGGCCCCGATGGCAGCAAGATCGGCGAGGTCGAGGAAATCCTCGTCGACGTCACCGGCATCCCGGTCGCGGCCGTGGTCGAAGCGGGTGGCTTTCTCGACATCGGCGACGAGGACATCGTCGTCTCGCTCGACGATCTCACCTTCGACAGCGGCAATTACAGCACGCTGATGACCGCCGAGGAGCTCTCCGAACTCCCCAAGTGGGACGACTGAGCCTCACCGGCAGGACAGCCTGACTTTGCGGCGCGCCTCTCAAGGGCGCGCCGTTTTGCGGTCGATGGCTGCGCGTTGTGCAGATTGCGAATGATCATGCACTCGTGATCGCGTTATGTGCGCTGGCCAACAGCTCGCGGCATTGTCGCGGCGCGGATCGCACCTATGTCCTGCCTCCGAACCAAGGGAGGGCCGCTTCCCGGCCCGAGCGCGAAAGGACATGACCATGACCGAAGCCCTGTTCAGCAAGTATACCGCCGGCGCCATCGAGATGAGCAACCGCATCGTGATGGCCCCGCTGACCCGCAACCGTGCCGATGACGTAGACGGCACCGTCAACGATCTGCACGTCGAGTATTACCGCCAGCGCGCCAGCGCCGGCCTGATCATCACCGAGGCGACGCAGATCTCGCCCGCCGGCAAGGGCTATATCCAGACGCCCGGCATCCACACCGAGGCGCAGGCCGCGGCGTGGAAGCGCGTGACCGACGCGGTGCACGAGGATGGCGGCAGGATCGTCGTGCAGCTCTGGCACGTGGGCCGGATCTCGCACACGTCGCTGCAGCCCGGCGGGCAGGCCCCCGTGGCGCCCTCGGCGATTTCCGCAGGCGTCCAGACCTTCACCCAAAACGGCTTCGAGGATACCTCCGAGCCGCGCGCGCTGACCGAGGCCGAGATCAAGGCGACGGTCGAGGATTATCGCAAGGCCGCCGCCTTCGCGATCAAGGCGGGTTTCGACGGGGTCGAGGTGCACGGCGCCAATGGCTACCTGATCGACCAGTTCCTCAAGACCGGGGCCAACCAGCGCGATGACGCCTATGGCGGCTCGATCGAGAACCGGGCACGCTTCCTCTTCGAGGTGCTCGACGCGGTGACCGACGAGATCGGCGGCGACCGCACCGGACTGCGCCTGTCGCCCTTCTCGCCGGCCAACGGCATCGACGACGCCGACCCGCAGGCGGATTTCGAATACGTGGTGCCGAAGCTCAACGCCTATGGCCTCGCCTATCTGCACATGGTCGAAGGCGCCACCGGCGGTTCGCGCGAACTCGAGGAAGGCCAGAGCATCGCCGCCCTGCGCAAGCTCTTCGATGGCGCCTACATGGCCAACAACGGCTATGACCGCGAACTGGCGCTGAAGACCGTCGAAAACGGCGACGCCGAGCTGGTGGCCTTTGGTCGTCCGTTCATCGCGAACCCGGATCTCGTCGACCGTCTGCGCCGCGACGCGCCGCTCAACGCGGGCGACCAGAGCACCTTCTACGGTGGCGGCGCCGAGGGGCTGATCGACTATCCGACGCTGGAAGACGAGGCCGCCTGATCCGGTTATGCTTGTGTGGGCCCCCGCCTTGCGGCAATAGCGGGGCCTGCACTCGCGGCAAGGAGCCGGATCATGGATTACTCGAAATCGGGCGGCGCGCGCCCGGGCAGCAACGCCCCGCGCTACGACCGCCACAAGGATGCGCCCAAGGGCAAGTCCAGCACCGCCGGCAAAGCGGCCAGCAAGGCCGAGCTGCTGGCGCGGATGAAAGCCGCCCAGTCCAAGGCCGAGGACAAGACCGAGGACAAGGGCTGAGCCCACCGGCGGATGCGACCGATCAGGGCCGCATCCGCACCCTTTCCGCAACGCCATGCGCCGATCACATCCTCCGCGCCCCGTGACGCGGCGATCCGCCTGTCCGGCGGTGTTTTCGGTGCAATCCTGCAAAAGTCGTCTTGCGGCGCTTGCCGCGCTTGTTCATGCTGCCGTGACCGGAGCGAGGCGCGGTTGATTTCCGCAGGGCGTGACCCCACCTTAATTTCCGAGACAGGGGATGGCGGGAGCCGCCGGAGAACCGGGGCCGGGCCATCCTGCCAAGACGAAGGAATGCTTATGCAACAGCCTCTCAATTCCTCCTATCCCGTGCTGCCGCTTCGCGACATCGTCGTGTTCCCGCACATGATCGTGCCGCTTTTCGTTGGGCGCGAGAAGTCGGTGAAGGCGCTCGAGGAGGTCATGGCCGACGACAAGCAGATTCTGCTTGCCGCCCAGGTCGACCCCGCGGTCGACGATCCCAGCAGCGATGGCATCTACCGCGCTGGTGTGCTGGCCAACGTCCTGCAGCTCCTGAAGCTGCCCGACGGCACCGTGAAGGTGCTGGTCGAGGGGCAATCCCGCGTGAAGATCACCGAATATCTCGAGAACGACGAGTTCTTCGAGGCCAAGGCCGAGCACGTGGCCGAGATGCCCGGCGATCCCGCCGCCATCCAGGCGCTGGTGCGCACCGTCGGTGAAGAGTTCGAGCGCTACGCCAAGGTCAAGAAGAACATCCCCGAAGAGGCGCTTTCGGCGGTCTCCGAGACCACCGAGCCGGCCAAGCTCGCCGACCTCGTCGCGGGCCATCTCGGCATCGAGGTGGAGCAGAAGCAGGAGCTTCTGGAGACGCTGCCGATCAGCGAGCGGCTGGAGAAGGTCTATGGCCTGATGCAGGGCGAGCTGTCGGTTCTGCAGGTCGAGAAGAAGATCAAGACCCGCGTCAAGAGCCAGATGGAGAAGACCCAGCGCGAGTACTATCTGAATGAGCAGATGAAGGCCATTCAGAAGGAGCTCGGCGATGGCGAGGATGGCCAGAACGAGGTCAACGAGCTGGCGGAGCGCATCGAGGCCACCAAGCTCTCGAAAGAGGCACGCGAGAAGGCCGATGCAGAGCTCAAGAAGCTGCGCAACATGTCGCCCATGTCGGCCGAGGCCACGGTGGTGCGCAACTATCTCGACTGGATGCTGTCGATCCCGTGGGGCACCAAGTCGCGCGTGAAGAAGGATCTCGGCCGGGCGCAGGACGTGCTCGATCACGATCATTACAGCCTCGAGAAGGTCAAGGAGCGCATCGTCGAGTATCTCGCGGTTCAGGCGCGCAGCCAGAAGCTCAAGGGCCCGATCCTCTGCCTCGTCGGCCCGCCGGGTGTCGGCAAGACCTCGCTCGGCAAGTCGATGGCGAAGGCCACCGGGCGCGAGTTCATCCGCATCTCGCTGGGTGGCGTGCGTGACGAGTCCGAGATCCGCGGTCACCGCCGGACCTATATCGGCTCGATGCCGGGCAAGATCATCCAGGCGCTGAAGAAGGCCAAGACCACGAACCCTCTCATCCTGCTCGACGAGATCGACAAGATGGGCCAGGACTTCCGTGGCGACCCGGCCTCGGCGATGCTGGAAGTGCTTGATCCGGAGCAGAACGGCACCTTCGTCGACCACTATCTCGAGGTGGAGTACGACCTGTCGAACGTGATGTTCGTCACCACGTCGAACTCCTACAACATGCCCGGGCCGCTGCTCGACCGCATGGAGATCATCCCGCTCTCGGGCTACACCGAGGACGAGAAGGCCGAGATTGCCAAGCGCCACCTGCTGGGCAAGCAGATCAAGGCGCACGGGCTGAAGAAGGGCGAGTTCACCCTCACCGACGAGGCGCTGACCGACATCATCCGCTACTACACCCGCGAGGCGGGTGTGCGGAACCTCGAGCGCGAGATCGCGCGCCTGGCCCGCAAGGCGGTGACGAAGATCGTCAAGAAGGAAGCCGAAGAGGTCACGGTGACGCCGGAGAACCTCGACGATTTCCTCGGCGTTCGGAAGTATCGCTACGGTCTGGCGGAAGATGAGAGCCAGGTCGGCGTGGTGACGGGGCTTGCCTACACCTCCGTGGGCGGCGACCTGCTGCACATCGAGGCGCTGAAGCTGCCCGGCAAGGGCCGCATGAAGACCACCGGCAAGCTCGGCGACGTGATGAAGGAGAGCATCGAGGCCGCGTCCTCCTACGTGCGCTCCATCGCGCCGCAGATCGGGGTCAAGCCGCCGCGCTTCGACAAGTGGGACATCCACGTTCACGTGCCCGATGGCGCGACGCCGAAGGACGGCCCCTCGGCGGGTCTGGCCATGGTGACCGCGATCGTCTCGGTGCTGACCGGGCTGCCGGTGCGCAAGGACATCGCCATGACCGGCGAGGTCACCCTGCGCGGCAATGCCTCGGCCATCGGTGGCCTGAAGGAGAAGCTGCTCGCGGCGCTGCGCGGCGGGATCAAGACCGTTCTCATCCCTGAAGAGAACGAGAAGGATCTGGCCGAGCTGCCCGACAACGTGAAGGAAGGGCTGGAGATCATCCCCGTCAAGCACGTGTCGGAGGTTCTCGAGATCGCGCTGATCGGCAAGCCCGAGCCCATCGAGTGGGACGAGGAGGCCGAGGAGGCTGCCGCGGCCCTGGCCAAGGGCGAGGACACTGCCGCCGGTGCCACCGCGCACTGAGGCTGTTCCAGAGCAAGCATAGGGAAGGCGCCGCAAGCGATTGCGGCGCCTTCTTTCGTTTCCGGCCTTCAAGCGGGACGGGAGCCTTCTTCCGTTCCGGAACTGCAAGCGGGACGCGGCTTCTTTCGGGAGGGCTGGGGGCTGGCGTGAAAGAGGCGTGATCGGTCGGCCTGAGGGGGGCGGGCCCGGCGCTCCGGCGATGGGTCATCGCGAGGGGCCGCGCTCGTGCACATACGAAAAGGCCCCGGCGGATGCCGGGGCCTTGCAACCTCTGTCAGCGGACGATCAGTTGACCGATGTGCTGTCGACCACGTCCTTCTCCAGCGCCGGGGTCTCGGAGGCGCGGGCGATCTGGATGCGGCGCGGTTTCAGCGCCTCGGGGATCTCGCGCTTGAGGTCGATATGCAGCATGCCGTTCTCGTGCACCGCGCCGGTCACGCGCACGTGGTCGGCGAGGGTGAAGCGGCGCTCGAAGGCGCGGGTGGCGATGCCGCGGTGCAGGTAGGTGCGGGCTTCGTCCTCCTCTGCCTTGCGGGCCGACACGACGAGCTGATGCTCCTTCACCTCGACCGACAGGTCGTCATCCGAGAAGCCGGCGACGGCGATCGAGATGCGGTAGGCATCTGCAGCGGTCTTCTCGATGTTGTAGGGCGGATAGGTCGGCTGCGCGACGTCGCTGGTCAGCGCCCGGTCCATAAGGTCGGCAATCTGGTCAAAACCGACGGTTGCGCGGTAAAGCGGTGCGAAATCAAAGTGACGCATGGGTCATCCTCCATTGAGCGATACCATATGTGATGCGCCTTCCCGGCATGGGACAGGCGGCTTGAACGGTCCGGGGCCCTGCAACAGGCACCCCGGATACCCCTTAGTTGGGGAGGCGGATTCGGGCTTTCAAGACCTCGGCGTCAGGGCTTCACGAAGCGCGCGCCGATGCCATCGCGGTTGCTGCCGCCGACGGTGATGCGGCGTGCCCCGGTGGTCACCTTCGGGCGGGCATCCTCATGGTTGAGCCGCTGCGACAGCTCGCGCAAGAGGCTTGGCAGGCTCGGCCCGTAGGCCTCCCCGCTTTCGTTGCCGGACGACACCACCGACAGGATGCGCAGCCGGTCGTTCTCACGCACGAAGACCGGCGCGCCGGAGGAGCCGAAGGTCACGTCGCAGTCGAAGCCGAGGATGTCGGCGCGGTAGCGCTGGGTGATCTCGCAATCGGGCTGGCGGGAGAGCACCTCCTCGCGGCCGCGGCCATAGGAGACGACGCTGACCCGGGTGCCGGGGGATGGGGTCTCGTGCACCCGGAACGGATCGGCCTCGGCGCTCGAGACCGGGGCCTCGAGCTTGAGCAGCGCCACGTCGGTGGCCACCGCGATCTCGGAGGTCATTGCCTGTCCGGCGGCCAGCTCGGCGCTGTAGCGGTCGGGGACCGTCCAGCGCAGCACCCGGCGTTCGGTGATGGCGCTGCCGTGGTGATAGCCGGCGCGGAACACCATGCCGCGGGCCGGCAGGGGCTGCCGGGTTGCCGAGTCGTAGACGCAATGCGCCGCGGTCAGCACGAGATCGCGGGCGATCAGCGCGCCGGTGCAGAAGCCGCCGGGCAGGTCGAGCCGTCCGACCGCCTCCCAGCCGAGCATGTCGCCGCGGCTCTCCATCACGTCGAAGGCCGTGCGGCTCTGCGCCTCGGCGGCCGAGCTCAGGCTGGCAAGTGCCATGCCGACGGCGGCGAGATATCTCAGGGCGTTATAAATTTTGCACCCGTTTCCCGCCGCATCCCGGCGTTGACTGTCTGGCGTACAGTGTCAGTCTCGATTGCAGCGCGTAGCTCCTGCAGCGCGCTGCCGATCTCGGCCCCGAGCGCCACCGGGCGGCCATCGGCCTGCGCTTTGGCCGAGATCACCGAAACGATCACCGGCGCGTCTTCGGGGCCGGAGAAGACCGGCGACCCGGAGGCGCCGAAATCGACCTCGCAGGACAGCACCATCATTCGGCTCTGCCGATCGAGCACGCCGCAGAGCCCCTGAAGGGAGGGCGCCTCGGAGCGGTCATGCGCGTAGGAGACCACGCTCACCTCGCTGCCGACCGCGGGATGCGGACCGGTGGGGAAGGGGCGGATGGTGGTGTTGCGGATCGGAAGCTGCAGCTGGATCAGTGCGATGTCGGTGCCGACCCGGTCACCATCCCTGGGCGCGGTGAAATCGTAGTCGGGATGCGCCATCGTCCGGCGCACCCGGCGATAGGCCGCGGCCCGCCCGCTGCGCCATCCGGCGAGAAACTGGATCCGGTCCGCGGGAATCTTGGCGCCGGTCTCGACGTCGAAGAGGCAATGCGCGGCGGTGAGGACGAGATCGGGGGCGATCAGCGCGCCGGTGCAGAACGCCTTGCCGGCCAGTTCGAGACGCCCCACCGCCTCCCACGGCCGACCATCCTGACGGCTTTGCATCGAGAACAGGCTGCCATCCGCCCAGACCGGGCCACAGAGGCAAATCGTGAGGATCGCCAGAAATGCGCGCACCAATACTTCCCCTTCTTACAGTTTCGGGAAGTATAGACGGTCTTTGTCAAAAATTGGGCGCAACCGGGTCCGGCACTCGCGTCGGCATCACTCCGCCAATGACCTCGGCTTCGGCCCGCCGGTGGCCCAGTCGAGCAGCTCCACGGTGTGCACCACCGGCACTTCGGTGCCGGATCCGATCTGCATCATGCAGCCGATATTGCCGGCGGCGATGATGTCGGGCTGCTTGGCCTCGAGCGTGCGCACCTTGCGCGCCTTGAGCTGGCCCGAGATCTCGGGCTGCAGGAGGTTGTAGGTGCCGGCGCTGCCGCAGCAGAGGTGGCTGTCGGCGGGCTCGACCACCTCGAAGCCGGCGCCCTTCAGAAGCGCCTTGGGGTGGGTCTTGATCTTCTGGCCGTGCTGCAGCGAGCAGGCGGCGTGATAGGCGACCCGGATCGGCCCGCTGCCCTCGGCGCCGGGTGCCTCGGCCATGTCGGTGCCGGCGATCTCGGCCTTGGCGAGGTTGCGCGAGGTGACCTCGGCCTCCGGCATCAGCTCGGACAGCAGCTCGGAGATGTCACAGGCCAGCTCGGAGACCCGCGCGGCATCCGCCGCGAGCGCGGGATCGGTGCGGAACATGTGGCCGTAATCCTTCACCGTGGTGCCGCAGCCCGAGGTGTTGATGACGATGGCATCGAGCCCGTCGCGCTCCAACTCGGCGCACCAGGCGCGGATGTTGCGCGCCGCCGAGCCGTGGCTCTCATCCTCGCGCCCCATGTGATGGGTCAGCGCGCCGCAGCAGCCGGCCCCCTTGGCCACCACCACCTCGCAGCCCAGCCGGGTCAGCAGCCGGATGGTGGCATCGTTGATATCGGTGTTGAGCGCCTTCTGGGCGCAGCCGGTCATCAGCGCGACCCGCTTGCGGCGTGGCGCCTTGGGGGCAAAGCTCTGCGGGTCGTCATTGCGGCTGACCGGCGGGATGACCTTCGGCGCCATCTCGAGCATGGCGCGCAGGCGCGGGTCAGGCATCAGCCGCGCGAAAGGCCGGCCGATCTTGGCGCCCAGGAGGGCGGCGCGGAAGCGGGTCGGGTAGGGGATGATCCGCGCCAGCAGCCAGCGCAGCGCGCGGTCGCTCCACGGGCGTTTGTAGTTCTGCTCGATATAGGCGCGGGCATGATCGACGAGGTGCATGTAATGCACCCCCGACGGGCAGGTGGTCATGCAGGCGAGGCAGCTCAGGCAGCGGTCGATATGTTTGACGGTCTTCTCGTCGGGCACCCGCTCGTTCTCGAGCATGTCCTTGATCAGGTAGATCCGGCCGCGCGGGCTGTCGAGCTCGTCACCCAGCACCTGGTAGGTCGGGCAGGTGGCGGTGCAGAAGCCGCAATGCACGCAGGCGCGCAGGATCTCGTTGGCGCGCTCGGTGCCGGGGTCTTGAAGCTGCTGGTCGGTGAAATGGGTCTGCATGGGGCTCTCAGGAGGTCATCATCCGGGCGGTGGCGAGCCCGAACCAGGGAAGGGGAGTGGCGCAGAGGCCGAGGATCGCGATGGCGCGGCGCGGGGCGGCGGCGGTCAGCTGGCGGCGCAGGGCTAGCGCCACCATCGTCACCGCCAACACCCAGCCAAGCCACATCCGCACCAGCGATGGGGCCGGTGCGACGGGCTGCAGCACCAGCGCGAGGAGCGCGCTCGCCACCACCGCCAGCGCGAGCGCAAGCAGCGCCGTCAGGCCACCGCCAAGCCGCAACAGCAGCGCGAAGAGCAGCGGCCCCGCCACGAAGCACAGCGCGAAGGCGATGAAGGCGGAAGGGCTCATGCCATCAGCCCGGGGTTCAGAAGGCCCCTGGGGTCGAAGCGCGCCCGGAGTCCGGCGCTCAGCGCCGCCACCGGCGCCGGCTCGGGCTGGAAGGTCGGGACATCGCCCCCGCCGCGCACCGCCGTGGCATGGCCGCGGAAGCCGGCGCCGAGCAGGCTGCGCGCGTCGCTGCCCGCGGGCAGCAGCGCCCAGATCAGCCCGCCGCCCCAGTCGAAGACCAGCGCCTCCGCGCCCAGCCGCGCCGCAAGCGCGGGCGCCTCCGACGGCGTGCAGGAGATCCGCCAGACATCGCCCGGTTTCCCGTGAAACGCCTCCACGTCGCGCACCGCTTTCCACAGCGCGGCAGAGCGCGCCGCATCGGTCTCGACCTGTGGCTGGTGGCGGGCGAAAAGCTCCGAGAGCCGCCCGGCGCGGTAGGCCACCGAGTCGGCAAAGCCCTCGATCCGCACCAGCGTCAGCGGCCCGCCCCCGGGCCCCTCGGGCAGATGCGCCGCGCCGCTGACGTCGAAGGGCGAGCCAAGCGCCTGCGACAGCGCCGGCACCGCCTCCTCCGGGCTCAGCCCGGCCATCACCAATGTCGCCGTCGCCGCCGGTTTCGGCAGCACCTTGAAGGCGATCTCGGTCATCACGCCCAGCGTGCCCCAGCTCCCCGCCATCAGCTTGACGAGGTCATAGCCGGTGACGTTCTTCATCACCCGGCCGCCATTGCTCACCACCCGGCCGGCGCCATCGACGAAGCGCAGGCCCAGCATGAAATCCCGGCAGGCCCCGGCCTGCACCCGGCGCGGCCCCGAGACATTCGCCGCCGCCACGCCGCCGATGGTCGGGGCGCCTTCGGTGCCCAAGAGTCCGCGATGATCCATCGGCTCGAAGGCCAGCCGTTGGCCCTCGGCCTCCAGCGCCGCCTCGATCTCGGCCACCGGCGTGCCCGCCTTCGCCACCAGCGTCAGCGCGCCCGGCTCGTGCAGCACGATGCCCGAGAGCGCGCCGGTCTCCAGCACCTTCCCGGCGCTCTTCCCGATGGCGCGGGTGCCGCCGCCGCGCACCCTCAGCGGGCCGCTCGCGGCTCTGATCATCTCGGCCAGCTCGGTCTCTGTCTCAGGTCTCATGTGCTTCTCTGGTTCGAAAATACCTCGGGGGAGTCCGCGCGCCCCGCGCGGACGGGGGCAGCGCCCCCTACTCGGCCGCCACCGCGCGCCGCGTCTCCGACACGTGCAGCGGGAAAACCTTGGCCGGGTTCAGCAGCCAGTTCGGGTCGAACACGTCCTTCACCGCCATCTGCGCTTCGAGATCGGCCGGCGCATACTGCACGTCCATCAGGTCGCGCTTCTCGATGCCCACCCCGTGCTCGCCGGTCAGGCAGCCACCGACCTCGACGCAGAGCTTGAGGATCTCCGCCCCCAGCGCCTCGCATTTCTCCAGCTCGCCGGGCTGGTTGGCGTTGAACAGGATCAGCGGGTGCATGTTGCCGTCGCCGGCGTGGAACACGTTGGCGACCTCGAGCCCGACCTCGCGCGACAGCTCGCCGATCCGGCGCAGCACCAGCGGCAGGGACGACACCGGGATGGTGCCGTCGAGGCACATGTAATCGTTGATCTGACCCATCGCCCCGAAGGCGCTCTTGCGGCCAAGCCAGATGCGGCCGGCCTCGTCGGCATCGCGCGCCTCGCGCAGCTCCACAGGGTCATGACGGCGGGCGATCTGGGTGATCAGCCCGAGCTGCTCGGCGATCTCCGCTTCCGAGCCCTCGACCTCGACGATCAGCAGCGCCTCGCAATCGGGATAGCCCGCTTTGGCAAAGGCCTCGCAGGCGACGATGCAGGGCCGGTCCATGAACTCGATCGCCACCGGCAGCACGCCGGCCTTGATGATGTCCGAGACGCACTCCCCCGCCACCTCGTTGGAGTTGAACGCGATCAGCACCGGGCGCGCGCCCTCGGGCTTGCGCAGGATGCGCAGCGTGGCTTCCGTCACCACGCCAAGCTGGCCTTCCGATCCGCAGACCAGCCCCAGCAGGTCAAGCCCGCCGGGGTCGAGATGCGCGCCGCCGAGCTCGATCACCGTGCCGTCCATCAGGACCATGGTGACGCCGAGCAGGTTGTTGGTGGTGACGCCGTATTTCAGGCAGTGCGCCCCGCCCGAGTTCATCGCGATATTGCCGGCGATGGCGCAGGCGAGCTGCGACGAGGGGTCGGGGGCGTAGAAGAAATCCTCTTCCTCGACGGCACCGGTGACGCTGAGATTGGTGCGCCCGGTTTGCACCCGGATGAAGCGGTTGTCGTAATCGGTCTCGAGCACTTCGTTCATCCGCGCCACGCCCAGGATCACCGAATCCGCCGTCGGCAGCGCGCCACCGGCAAGCGAGGTCCCCGAGCCGCGCGGCACCACCGGAACGCCCTCCTCGTGACAGATCTTCAGAACCGCCGAGACCTCCTCGGTCGTGCTCGGCAGCACGGCGCAGAGCGGCGGGCAGCGATAGGCGGTGAGCGCGTCGCACTCGTAGGCGCGGGTCTCGGCCTCGTCGTCGATCACCGCATCGGCGGGCAGCACCTCGCGCAGGCGGGCAACGATCTCGGCCTTGCGGGTCAGCACCCTGGCATCGGGCTCGGGCATCTGCATCTGAGGGTCCTCCCTTGGAATTGGTAAAGTGATATAACCAATTTGCCGCGCACGCGCCAGACATTTTCCCACGCGCCCTGATCAGGCCCCCGCTGCATCTTGCCTTCGCCGCGCAAACGGTAGCATGACTGGGGCATGGACTGGGTAAAGATCATACATCTTCTCTGCGTGATGGGCTGGATGACCTCCATCTTCGCGGTGCCGCGCGCGCTGATCTACTGGAAGCGCGAATACGACCGGCTGGGCGAGTTCGGCCCGCTGGGTGACCTGACCATCCGGCTCTACCGCTTCTCGGCGGGGCTGGCGGTGATCGCGCTGATCACCGGGCTGGTGCTGGCGCAGTTCTGGTCCTGGGCGCCGTGGATCCACCTCAAGCTGGCGCTGGTGGCGCTGCTCGCGGCGCATTATGTCTGGACCGGCAAGCTGGTGATCCGCGCCAAGCGCGGCGAGTTCCGCGAATCCGACCTGTTCCTGCGCATCTTCAACGAGATCAGCGTGGTCGGCGTGATTGCCGTGCTCTGGGTCGTCGTGGTCAAGCCGTTCTGATCCATGCCCTGGCTCGACCAACTCGGCTATTTCACCCTGCTCGACCTGATCGGGACGCTGCTGCTCGTGCTGGGCTGGCTGCTGTGCTCGTGGTTCGTCGAGCACCCGCCGAGCTGGCGGCCCTCGGTGTCGCGGCTGATGGCCAATTACCGGCGCATCTGGATGGCCCAGTTCGTCACTCGGCAGCCGCGCATCTTCGATTCGCAGATCGTCGCCTCTCTGCGCCAGAGCACCGCGTTCTTCGCCTCCGCCTCGATGATCGCCATCGGCGGCATCTTCGCGCTCTTGGGCAACACCGAGCAGCTGCGCGGGGTGGCCGGGGATCTGACAGACGGGGTGGCGCCGGTCTTCGTCTGGGAGGTGAAGCTGCTGCTGCCGCTGCTCTTCGCCGCCAATGCGTTCCTCAAGTTCGTCTGGTCGAACCGGCTCTTCGGGTATTGCTCGGTGATGATGGGCTCGGTTCCGAACGAACCCAGCGACCTGGCCTATGCCCGCGCCGCCAAGGCGGCCGAGATCAACATCTTCGCAGCGAAGAGCTACAATCGCGGCCTGCGCGCGGTCTATTTCGGCATTGCCTCGACCGGCTGGCTGATCGGGCCGGAGGCGCTGCTCGCCACCACGATCTTCACGCTGGTGATGATTTTGCGCCGCGAGTTCGCCTCGCAGTCGCGCGAAGTGCTGCTGCAGAGCGAGCCCGAGAGCTGAGGCTGCGCGGCTAGTCGACCGCGCGGATCAGCTTGCGCTCGAGCACCCGCAAGACGGTGCGCAGGTCATGTCCGCGCTTGAGCACCTGGCCTTCCATGCTGATCACCGCGTACTGCCCCTGCTTGCTGCGCAGCTTGGGGCGTTTCTCGATGCGGTAGAGCGGGTGTTCGGCGGTGCGGCGGAACACCGAGAAGATGGCGACGTCGCGCAGGCTCGAGATACCGTAATCGCGCCATTCGCCGGCTGCGACCATGCGCCCGTAGAGCGAGAGGATGACGTTCAACTCGGTCCGGTGGAAGGCGACGACGTCCTGCGCGCGCCCGGGCCCCGGAAAAGGCGTTAGGCTGTTCATGGGGTAAAGCTGCGCCTGATATGGGCGCAAATCAAGGGCTCGCCGTTCAAAAGCGGCGTTTCTGCCGTGCGGAGGGCGGGCAGAGCCGCAGGCGGCGGCGCATTTCAATCTGCGGATGTGTGGCCCTGTACCGCGAGCGAAGGCGGCTCCGCCCTGGTGCCGGATCGCGATGGGATCAAGGCGGCAGCGTATCGGCCCCTCGGGGCGAGGTGCGACTATGCCAATACTCGAAGGGGAGTAATGGTGCCCAGGAGAGGACTCGAACCTCCACGGCCGTTAAGCCACTGGTACCTGAAACCAGCGCGTCTACCAATTCCGCCACCTGGGCACAGGTGGTATGAGGGGGGCGTTTAAGGGTCCTGCCAGTCGCCGTCAAGCAGGTTTTTTCGGTTTGTTTTCCATCCCGCTGCCGCGCACCTTGCCGGGCCCCGCCGGGGCCGGTATTCAGGGCTGGAAACCCTGGCAGCAGGAGCATGGCCAATGAGCAAACTCGTCACGATTTACGGCGGATCCGGGTTCGTGGGGCGCTACATCGCGCGGCGCATGGCCAAGCTCGGCTGGCGGGTCCGCGTGGCGGTGCGCCGCCCCAACGAGGCGATCTTCGTCAAGCCCTATGGCGTCGTCGGCCAGGTCGAGCCGGTGCTGTGCAACATCCGCGACGACGAGTCGGTGCGGATGGTCATGCAGGGCGCGGATGCGGTGGTGAACTGCGTCGGCACCTTCGATGCCCGCGGCAAGAACAATTTCGACGCCATCCAGGCCGAGGGTGCCGAGCGCGTGGCGCGGATCGCCGCCGAGCAGGGCGTGGCGCGCATGGTGCAGCTCTCCGCCATCGGCGCCGATGCCGAGAGCAACAGCGATTACGCCCGCACCAAGGGCGAGGGCGAGGCGGCGGTGCTGCGCCACATGCCGGACGCCGTGATCCTGCGCCCGTCGGTGATCTTTGGCGCCGAGGACCAGTTCTTCAACCGCTTCGCCGGTATGAGCCGCATGGGGCCGGTGCTGCCGCTGGTCGGGGCCGACACGAAATTCCAGCCGGTCTATGTCGATGACGTGGCGCAGGCCGCGGTCAAGGGGGTGACCGGCGAGGCTGCCCCGGGCATCTACGAGCTGGGCGGGCCGGACACCGAGAGCTTCCGCGACCTGATCGGCCAGATGCTGGGGGTGATCCGTCGCCGCCGCTTCATCGTGAACATCCCCTTCGGCATTGCCTCGGGCATGGGCTGGGCCTTCGAATGGATCCAGCGCCTGACCGGCGGGCTGTTCTCGGCGCAGATCACCCGCGATCAGGTGAAATCGCTGCGTCACGACAATGTCGTCTCGGAAAGCGCCAAGGGCTTCGCGGATCTGGGAATCACCCCGACCTCGCTGGAGGCGGTGCTGCCCGACTACCTGTGGCGCTTCCGCCCCTCGGGGCAGTACGACGCGATCAAGGAATCGGCGCGCGGCCTGCGCTCCGAATAAGTCTGCGCGCGAGCCTGCGTGCCCGCGCAGGCTCGGGGCGCCAGCAGCAGGCGATCTCCCACGCCAGTGCCGCGCGCTGCTGCGCCGGCGTGCCGGGCTGACCCAATGCGAGATGATCGAGACACAGCGCGTCGCGCCGGGCCTCGTCCCAGTCGATGAGGGCGGGGCCGTCCGCCGTCAGGATCACGTTGCCTGCGTTGAGGTCGCCGTGGATGGCGCCGGCTGCCATGCCCGCAACCGGTGCGAGGCATCGTTCGAGGCACGCGGCGAGCGGTTGCGGCATCTGGTGGAGCAGCCGCCCGGCGGACAGCGCCGAGGGCGCACCGGGGCGCTGGGGCAGGTCTCGGCAGCGGCTGTGGAAGGCGCGAATGAGGGGCGCGAGGCTGGCCAGATCCGCGGCGCTGGCAAGGGGGCCCGGCAGGTAGGGCTCGGCAGTCCAGCCGCGATGCGCCAGCCGACCCGAGCGCGTCGGAAGCAGCGCGGGCACCAGGAAACCGGCGGCGCGCGCGGCGGCTTGCGGGCGGGCGAGCCAGCGCAGGGCGGCCTCGCCATGCCCGGTCGACTTCAGCACATGCGCGCCGCAGCGGAACACGGTGTTGCGCGCACCCTGACCGAGTGGCTGCAATGCCCCCTGCAGCCCCCATGCGCCCGGATCCGGCGCGTCGCCTGCGCTCAATGCGGCCGCTTGAGCTGACAGAGCAAGACGCCGTTGCAGCAGCCCGGTGGCGGTGCGCTGGCGGTGCCGGTCTGGGTCGCGAGCCAGCGCTCGCAGGCCTCGACCAGCGCGCAGCCGCGGCAGCAGGTCACCATACCGGCGTATTGATCCGGTTCGAGCCGCCCGGTCTGCAGGGCCTCCGACAGATTGAGGCCCATCACCCGGGCCACGCTGCGGGTCATCCAAAAATGACGGGCGGGATCTCCCAGCGTCTGTGGCATTGTCTCTACTCTTCTGTTCCTGCTTGTAGAGCCGCGAAATGCTGCCGGTTCACGCAGCCTTCGGGGGTCTCCCGCAGCGCGGTCTCCGGATGCGACAGCCAGCGCTTGCAGCCTTCGGTCCATTTGCAGGCGCGGCAGCGATGCACCATCGCGGCCCAGTCTTCCTGGCTCAGCGCGCCCTCTTCGGCGGCGCTCACCAGATCGGTTCCGTTGGCCCGTGCCATGCGCTGCACGAGCCAGTAATGATCCTTGGTGTCTCCAAGCGGCTGGTTGGGCCGGGTGTCGAACATGGTCTTGTCCTTGCTCATGGGGTCAGGTGTCGCGCAGCGCGTCGAACAGCGCCACGTTGCGGCAATAGCTCGGGGCGTCGGGGGCGGTCTCGGTCTGGGCGGCGAGCCAGGCGTCGCAGGCGCAGGGCTGGGTGCAGCCGGTGCAGCTGAGCACCGCGTCGTGGATCTGCGATGCGGTGATCCTGCCACGCATCATCTGTTCTTCGAGGTCGATACCGAGCGTGCCGGCCATATGG
This sequence comes from Salipiger bermudensis, assembly GCF_019801965.1. Lineage (GTDB taxonomy): Bacteria > Pseudomonadota > Alphaproteobacteria > Rhodobacterales > Rhodobacteraceae > Salipiger > Salipiger bermudensis_A. Next base: position 151,474 of record NZ_JAHVIA010000003.1, on the reverse strand, counting down.
TCGACAAGCCGGGCATGGCGCGTGTAGTCGGTGCGGCTAGGCATCGTCATATCTCCCGGAAGTTGCAGAGTTGGACTGCGACAAGCCTAGCAGCGCAGGGCAGCCCTGCCCTTGATGCATGTCAACGGCCGGGAGTTGGGATCAGTTGGTGGCGTAGGCCGCCGCCGTGCGTCTGACGATGGCGATGCGGGCGGCGTTGGGCGGGTGGCTGCCGAGGAATTTCTCGCCCGGATCGGGGATGCGCATGAAGAACTCCGCCCCGAGAATCGGATCATAGCCGGCGCGCATGGTCAGGATCGTGCCGAGCTGGTCCGCCTCGAGCTCGTATTCCTTGGAAAAGCTGCGTGCCCCGACGCTGGCGCCGAACTCCTCGGCCGAGCGCACCGTGGCCGCATCGGCGCCCGACATCTCTGCCAGGCCCGAGAAGATGATCGCGCCGATGGCGGCATCCTCTTCGACTCGCGCCAGATGGCCGAGAATGTGGTGAGATGCCTCATGACCCATGACAAAGGCCAGCTCGTCGGCATTCTCGACCGAGGCGATGAGCGCGAGATTGAAGGCGATGATCGGGCGGCCCTGCCGGTCGAGCGTCTGGAACGCGTTGGCGTCCTGCCCGGGACGGTCATCGACCACGATCAGGTAATCGCAGTTGAGCCGGGGCGCGGAGCGGCGGCACTCGGACTCGGCGATCGGCTCGATCCGGCTGGCGACATCGACGAATTGCCGGGTGGCGCGCTCCGCCTCGGCGCGGGTGGCGGCCTGTTCCGGGCTCATCGTGACCGGGGCGACCTCGCAGGCGGCGAGCGGCAGGAGAAGGGCGGGAAGCAGGAGGCGGAGGATCAAGAACAGGCTCCGATCGCAAGAGGGTTTCGATCACCATAGGTGGCGCGCGGCCGCAGCGCCAGTGGCTCGCTGTCACGGCTCTCGGGGCCGTGGCTTTTCGGGATAGGCAGCGGATTCCGGCTGGGCTAGGCTGATCCCATGTTTAGCATCGAGCACGAATTCGACGCCACGGTCGTCACCCTTGTCGACGAGGGCAGCACCCATCTCCAGGAAGACGTCATCGTCATGGGGTTCGAGGAATGCGTCACCGTCGAGCAGTATGATCCGCGCACCGACAAGGTGAACAAGATCACCCTTTCCATGACCCAGATGCGCGACCTCGCGGCCGCGATCAACCTGCCCGAAGGCGTCTACGTTCGCGACGAGGATGGCGAGGGCGACGAGGAGGAGTGAGGCTCAGGCCGCGATCCGGAACGCCTTGTCGCGCGAGGTCGCCCCGCGCACCAGCACCAGCCGCGATTTCGGCACGCCGAGCGCCTTGGCCAGCAGCTTCTGCACTGCGGCATTGGCCTTGCCGTCCTCGGGCACCGTGGTGACGTAGACCCTGAGCAGGCCGTCCTCCTCCCGGATCTCGTTGCGCGAGGCCTTGGGTGTCACGCGCAGCTCAAGCGTGGTGCCGGGGGTCGCCAGATGGGCCAGCGTGGCCTTGGCCATGTGCATCGTCCTTCCTCGCCGGGATGGCGTTCGCTTAGCAGCCGAGGGCGCCCCGGGCAACGCGGGCGGTTGAATCCCGCGGGCCAAAGCCTGACATAGGGTCGGACCGTCAAGGAGATGCGCATGCCCACACCGAACCCCGCCGCGATGGACTTCCTGCTGAGCCGCCGCTCGCGCCCGGCCAAGACGCTGACCGGCCCGGCCCCCGACCGCGCGGCGCTGATGCCGCTCCTCACCGCCGCCGCCCGCAGCCCCGATCACGGCAAGCTCGAGCCGTGGCGCTTCATCGTGCTGGAAGGCGCGGCGCTGCAGCGGCTGGCCACGGCGGCGGCAGGGCGCGGCGCGGCGCTGGGCTTCGAGCCGGCACAGGCCGACAAGGCCCGGGCGCAGTTTGCCGACAGTCCGCTCTGCGTGGCGGTCGTCGAATCGCCGAAAGACAGCCCCAAGGTGCCGGCGATCGAGCAGACCTATTCCGCCGGCGCGGTGTGCCTGGCGCTGCTCAACGCGGCGCTGGCCAGCGGCTGGGGCGCCAACTGGCTCTCCGGCTGGATCGCCGAGGACCGCCCCTTCGTCGAAGACACGCTGGGCCTCGCACCGCAGGAGCGCATCGCCGGCTTCCTGCATATCGGCACCGAGAGCTCGGCCCCGCCTGAGCGCCCGCGCCCGGATCTCGACGCCATCACGACGTGGGTGTCGGAATGATCCCGGCCTCATCCTTCCTCGCCGCCGTCGGCCAGCTCGGCGATCGCCGCTTCCAGGCGGTCTTGGCCAAGGGGCTCGGCATCACCGTGGCGATCTTCGTCGCCTTCTACGTGGTCTTCGTGCAGGTGGTGGGCTGGTTCCTCGGCGACAGCGTGTCGCTGCCCTGGATCGGCACCGTGACCTGGGTCGACGACGCCATCAGCTGGGGCGCGATCCCGTTGATGCTGCTCTTGTCGGTGTTCCTGATGGTGCCGGTGGCCTCGGCGATCACCGGCATCTTCCTCGACGACGTGGCGCAGGCGGTGGAAGACCGGCACTACCCGGCGCTGGGGCCCGCAAACGAGCTGTCGCTGATCGACAACATTCGCGATTCGCTGGCCTTCCTGGGCGTGCTGATCGGCGCCAACATCATCGCGCTGGTGCTCTACATCTTCCTCGCGCCGCTGGCGCCGTTCATCTTCTGGGGGTTGAACGGCTTCCTGCTGGGACGGGAATATTTCACCCTCGCGGCGATCCGCCGGGTCGGGCGTGACGGGGCGGCGCAGCTGCGCAAGCGCTACTTCGTGACGATCTGGATCGCCGGCGTGCTGATGGCGGTGCCGCTGACCATCCCGCTGGTGAACCTGCTGGTGCCGATCCTCGGCGCGGCCACCTTCACCCACCTGTTCCACCGGCTGGAGGCTAAGCGCCTGCGGGCATGATGCCTTCGGGTCTGACGCTGCAAAGACTTTGAAAAACGGAGCGGCGCGCCAAAAGCGCGCCGCACAGGTCGTCTCGCCGCAAGGCGCTCGGGGCCTCTGGCCGGCGTGACGCCTCTCAGAGTCCGGAGGGGGGGCCCATGCGGTTGAACATCCAGCTGTCGAGCTCGCGCACCGTGATGACGCCCGAGATGATGACCCCGGCGATCACCGCCCAGAGCGCCAGCGCGATCACCGTGGTGATCAGCGCCTTGCGCTTGAGATTGTGGACCTCGGGGCTGCTGGCGTGGGTGCCCTCGACCACCTCGCCGCGGTCGCCCTGGGTTTCGAGCCGGAACGGGATCACGACCAGGAAGGTCATGAACCAGATGACGGCATAGAGCACGAGCCCGGATGTGAATCCCATGGAAAGCCTCCCTTTCGGCCCGAGATAGGCTCAGACCTGCTCGAGTTCCACCAGCGTGCCCTGAAAATCCTTCGGATGCAGGAACAGCACCGGCTTGCCATGTGCGCCGATCTTCGGCTCGCCGGTGCCCAGCACCCTTGCGCCGCTTTCCTTCAGGTGATCGCGGGCGGCGAGGATGTCGTCGACCTCGTAGCAGACATGGTGAATGCCGCCGGAGGGGTTCTTGTCGAGGAACCCCTGGATCGGCGAGTTCTCTCCCAGCGGGTAGAGCAGCTCGATCTTGGTGTTGGGCAGCTCGATGAAGATCACCGTGACGCCGTGATCGGGCTCGTCCTGTGGGGCGCCGACCTTGGCGCCAAGCGTGCTGCGGTATTGCTCCGCCGCCGCCTCGAGGTCGGGCACGGCGATGGCGACATGGTTAAGACGGCCGATCATGGCGGGTCTCCTCTCTCAGATCGCGATGGTTATCGCCCGCGGGGGGCTGAGTTCGCAAGATGCTGCGAGCGTTAACCCTCCGTTAGGGGCAACCGGCAATCCTGACTTTAGTGCCAGATGGAGGATCAGAATGACCGACTCGGATGGGCAGCCCCACCTGCCGCGCCCCAGTGCCACACGGCCGCTGCTGGGCATGACGGTGCTCGTGGTCGAAGACAGCCGCTTCGCCAGCGATGCCATGCGCCTGCTCTGCCTGCGCAGCGGCGCGCGGATTCGTCGCGCCGATTGCCTGCTCTCGGCGCGTCGCCATCTCAACGTCTACCGCCCCAGTGTGGCGATCGTCGATCTCGGCCTGCCCGATGGCTGCGGCGCCGAGCTGATCGCGGAGATGGTCTCGGCGCTGCCTCGGGTGGGGGTGATCCTCGGCACCAGCGGTGACAGCTTCGCCGAGGATGTGGCGCTCGCGGCCGGGGCGGATGGTTTCCTCGCAAAGCCGGTGGAGAGCGTGCTGCGTTTCCAGTCCGAGATCATCTCGCACCTGCCGGCCGACCGGCGGCCTTCGGGGATGCGCATGGCGGTGGAGGAGCCGATTTGCCCTGATCCGCTGGCCTATCGCGATGATATGGCGCTGGCGGCGGACGTGCTGGGCGATGATGGCGACGAGCGTATGCTCGATTACGTCACCCAGTTCCTGCGCGGCGTGGCAGTGAGCGCCGGGGATGTCGTATTGCAGCGCGCCGCCGAGGGGCTGGCCGAGGCCCGATTCGAGGGCCGCCCGACCAAGGCCGACATCGCCCGCGTCGCCGGGCTGGTGCAGGACAGGCTGGCCGACCGAGTAGCGATCTAGGGGCCATGGAAGGGCAAGGAGGATCAGCAGCAGCGCGGTCAGAAGCATCGTGCGGCGGTAGAGCGCCAGGCCGCGCTTCAGGGCGTGCGCGTCCGGGTCGGGCGCCGCGCCATTGACCCAGGGCTCGTCAGCGATCACGTCGCCATAGACCCGTGGCCCGGAAAGCCGCACCGGCAGGGCCCCGGCCATCGCCGCCTCGGGCCAGCCGGCATTGGGCGAGCGGTGCTGGCGCGCGTCGCGCCGCATCACGCGGATCGCCCGGGCCGGGCGGCCCGAGGCCAGCGCGAAGAGCAAGCCGGTGAGCCGCGCAGGGACGAGGTTCACGAGGTCGTCGAGCCGCGCCGCCGCCTTGCCGAAATCCTCGTAGCGGTCGTTGCGATGGCCGATCATCGAATCCATCGTGTTGATCGCCTTGTAGGCAGCGATGCCCGGAAGCCCGCCGATCACGCCCCAGAACAGCGGCGCGACGATGCCGTCGGAGCTGTTCTCGGCCAGGCTCTCGAGCGCGGCGCGGGCCACGCCCGCCTGCCCGAGCTTTTGCGGATCCCGCCCGACGATCATCGCCACCGCCTGCCGCGCGGCGAAGAGATCGCCTCGCGCCAGCGGCTTCGCCACTGCGGCCACGTGGTCGTGCATCGAGCGCACCGCCAGCAGCGGCCAGGCCAGGACGCCGCCGAGGATCACCCACGCGAGCCCCTCCGGCAGCGCAAGCTGCAGCAGCAGCGCCGGGATCAGCGCGGCGTTCAGCACCAGGATCACCGTCAGCCCACCCATCGCGCGGCGTCGGGAGGGCGGCCCCTCGTTTAGCCTGCCTTCGAGCGCCGAGATCAGCGCTCCGAGCCAGACCACAGGGTGTTTCAACACTGCGAACAGCGCTTTCGGCCAACCCAGCGCGGCGTCGATCGCGAAGCCCACCGCCATCATCCCGGCAAAGATCATGCGCCCGGCCCCGCCCAGTTGGTCGCGATGATCGAGAGCCCGTCCGCGTGGCAGCGCAGCCGGGTGACGGAGAGCGGCGCGATCTCGAAGCCGAGCCCCGCCGAAGGCAGATCGAGCGCCAGCCCCAGCGCCGCGCGCGCCGTGCCCGCATGCGCCACCACCGCCACCGGTCCGCCGGCCCTTGCCTCCTGCGCCAGCGCCATCAACGCGGGCGAGACCCGCGCGGCCATCGCCGCGAAACTCTCGCCGCCCGGGGGACAATGCGCCGCCAATGTCTCGCGATCCATTACTCCGAGATCGGGCAGCTCGGAAAAGCGCAGCCCGTCATGGGCTCCGAAATCCTGCTCCCAGAGCCGCTCATCGACCGCAACGGCGCGCTTCGGAAACAGCGCCTCCGCGGTCTGCACGCAGCGTTGCGCCGGGCTGCTCACCAGCCTCGAACAGCCGGCAAGCCAGCCTCGCAGGGGCGCCATCACATCCTCTTCCGGCAGCAGCGCCGGCACGTCGGTGCGGCCGCAAAGCCGCCCTCCATGGTCGGCGGGGGCGTGGCGGATCAGCAGCAACTCGTTGGTCTCGGGCGGTCTCATGCGGGCTTTCCAAATCGCGCGGAACCTGCTTTGTCACGGGCTTATGGGAAAGTCGATCCTCATCACCGGCGGTGTGCGCTCGGGCAAGAGCCGGCTGGCCGAGCGCATGACGCTCGCGCTGGGCAGCCCTGCGATCTACATCGCCACCGCCGAGGCGCATGACGACGAGATGACTGAGCGCATCGCCCGCCATCGGGCCCGGCGCGGCCCCGAATGGCACACGATCTCCGAGCCGATGGACCTCTGCCGGGCGCTGCGCGACAGCGATGGCGATGCGCCCCGGCTGGTCGATTGCCTGACGCTCTGGCTGTCGAACCTGATGCTGGCCGAGCACGACTGGCAGGGAGAGGCCGAGGCGTTGGCCGCGATCCTGCCGGAGCAGCGCGCCCCGGTGGTCTTCGTCACCAACGAGGTCGGCGCCGGCATCGTGCCCGAGAACGCGCTGGCCCGCGCCTTCCGCGACGCGGCGGGGCTGGTGAACCAGAGAATTGCCGCCGTCAGCGACGAGCTCTGGCTCAGCGTCGCGGGCTACCCGATGAAGGTGAAATAGACATGACCGACCGCTTGCCGCTTGCCTCGCTGCAAGACGCCGAAACGCTTGCGCTTCCGAGCCTCGACGCTGCCGCCGCCGATGCCGCCCGCGCCCGCCAGATGGAGCTCACCAAGCCCCCCGGCTCGCTCGGGCGGCTCGAGGAACTGGCGGTGTTCCTCGCCGGCTGGCAGGGACGCGCGCGGCCCGCGATCGAGCGGGCGCAGGCGCTGGTCTTCGCCGGCAACCACGGCGTCTGCGCTCAGGGGGTGAACCCGTTCCCGCAGGAGGTCACCGCGCAGATGGTGGCCAATTTCGAGCATGGCGGCGCGGCGATCAACCAGCTCTGCGCCCTGGGCGGCGCGGCGCTCTCCGTGGTGGCGCTCGATCTCGACCGCCCGACCGCCGATTTCACCCAAGCCCCCGCCATGACAGAGGCCGAGACGCTCGACGCCATGCGCCGTGGCGCCGAGGCGGTGGACCCGGAGGCCGATGTGCTGATCCTCGGCGAGATGGGCATCGGCAACTCGACCGTTGCGGCGGCGCTGGCGCATGCGGTGTTCGGCGGGGAGGCAAAGGACTGGGTTGGGCGCGGCACCGGCTCGGACACGCCGGCGATTGCCCACAAGGCCGAGGTCGTGGCCCGCGCCGTGGCCCTGCATGACGGCGCGAAGGGCCTCCAGATCCTCGCCGCGCTCGGCGGCCGCGAGCAGGCGGCGATCTGCGGCGCGGTGATCGCGGCGCGGCTGGCGCGCATCCCGGTGCTGCTCGATGGGTTCATCTGCACCGCTGCCGTGGCGCCGCTCTTCGCGGCCCGGCCCGCGCTGCTCGATCACTGCCTCATCGGCCATGCCAGCGCCGAGCCCGGCCATCGCGGCATGACGGAGGCGATGGGCAAGCGCCCGATCCTCGATCTCGGCATGGCGCTGGGCGAAGGTTCCGGCGCGGCACTGGCGCTGGGCATCCTGCGCGGCGCGCTGGCTTGCCACAATGGCATGGCGACCTTCGCCGAGGCCGGGGTCTCGGACGGGTGAGGCGGCGGCGCCTCCCCGAGATCCGGTTGGCGCTGATGCTGCTGACCCGCCTGCCTGTCGGGCAGTTCGAGGGGACGCCGCCGGAAATCACCCACGCCCGCTGGGCCTTTCCTCTGGTCGGCGTCCCGCTGGCGCTGATCGCCTGGGCGGTGCTGTCCGGCGCCGCGGCGCTGGGCCTGCCGCCTCTGGCGGGCGGGCTGCTGGCGGTGATCGCGCTGGTGCTGGGCACTGGCGGGCTGCACCATGACGGGCTGGCGGATTTCGTCGACGGCATGGGCGGGCGCGACCGCGATCAGCGGCTGGCCATCATGCGTGACAGCCGGGTCGGCAGCTACGGCGTCTTGGCGCTGATCCTCGCGGTCGCCCTCGGGGCGGCGGCGCTTGCGGCCTTTCCGAGCGGGCTTGAGGCCGGACTGGCGCTGATGCTCTGCGCCGTGGTCAGCCGGCTGGCGATCCTGATGGTGATGGAATGGCTGCCGCCCGCCCGCGAGGACGGGCTCGGCCATCTCGCTGCCAGCGCCGGCAAGGGCAATATCCGCTGGTTCCCCGGCGGCCTGCTGGCGCTGCTGATCGCGCCCTTCCTCGGCGTGCCGGGCATGGCGGCGCTGCTGGTGATGGCCGCCGCCGCCTGGGTCGTCGGGCGGCGCGCCAAGGCCTTGCTCGGCGGCCAGACCGGCGACGTTCTCGGCACGGTGCAGCTCTGCTCCGAGATCGCCGGCTGGGTGGTCTTGAGCGCCGCGCTCTGAGGGCTCAGCCCAGCGGGTCGGGCGCGATGTTGCCGCCGCAGACCAGGACCGCCACCCGCTCCCCCGGCTCCGGAACGTAGGCGCCCGCGCGCAGCGCCGCGAGCGCGGTGGCGCCCGCAGGCTCGACCAGCAGGCGGTGGGATTGCCACAGCGCCGTCTGGGCCTCGGTGATTGCATCGTCCGGAACAAGCACCGAGGCGCCGAGATGCGCCTGCGACAGATCATGGCAGATGCTGCCCACCTGGCGGGCGCCAAGCGCGTTGGCGGCAACGCCCGAGACCTGCACATCGACAGGCGCCCCGGCCTCGAGGGCCGCGTGCAGGGCGCAGGATGTCTCCGGCTCGACCGCCACGACCTTGCGCGCGCCCTGAAGCCAAGCCAGCGACCCGGCGATCAGCCCGCCGCCGCCGACGGCGATCAGCACCGTGTCGGCCTCGAGCCCCTGCGCCTCCCATTCGCGCATCAAGGTGCCTTGCCCTGCCACCGTGCCGGGGGCGTCATAGGCGTGGACCTGCATCGCGCCGGTCTCCGCCTCGTAGGCGCGGGCCGCCTCGAGCGCGTTGGCGTATTCGCCGGGCACCACTGTCAGCGCCGCGCCGGTGCGCTCGATCAGCGCGATCTTGGCCGGGCCGGCCATCTCGGGCACGAAGATCTGCGCCCTGTGGCCGAGCCGCGTGGCCGCGTAGGCCACCGCCGCGCCGTGATTGCCGCCCGAGGCCGCGACGACGCCCGCCTCCGGCACCGGCTCGGAGAGCAGCGTGTTGAAGGCGCCGCGCGCCTTGAAGCTGCCGGTGTGCTGGAGCTGTTCGAGCTTGAGCTCGACCGGGCGCTGCCAAAGCGCGTCGGTCGTCATGACGGGGGTGATCTGAGCGTGGCCTTTGATGCGGGCGGCGGCGCTCGAGATTTCGTGTTTCCAGTCCATTTCCGGTCTTCCGATAGTGTCGCGGCAGATCGGCACGCTATAGTCAGTCTGATGGCAGGACAAGGATACCCCAGAGCATGAACGACGAACGCCATTCCATCTTCCGCGACGCCGGGCGCGACCGGAAGACCGCCGAGGACATCCCCGATACGCCGCAGACCCGTGCGCCGTCCTATCGGCTGGCCTTTGCAGACGAGGGCTTTCTTTGCCGCGAAGAGCTGCGCCCGGTGCGGCTGCAGCTGGAACTTCTGAAGCCGCAGCTGCTGATGGACGAGCATGAGATCGCCTCGACCGTGGTGCTGTTCGGCGGGGCGCGGATCCCGTCGCCGGCCGAGAAGGGCGGGGCGCGCACGCAGACGCTGGCCGACCTCTCGCATTTCTACGAGGAGGCGCGGCTCTTCGCGCAGAAGATGACCGAGAAATCGATCGCCTCGGGCAACCGCGAATTCGTCGTCGCCACCGGCGGCGGGCCCGGCGTGATGGAGGCGGGAAACTTGGGCGCGCAGGAGGTCGGCGGCGTGTCGATCGGGCTCAACATCGTGCTGCCGCATGAGCAGGCCCCGAACGAATTCGTGACCCCGGACCTGTGCTTCAACTTCCATTACTTCGCGATCCGCAAGATGCACTTCCTGATGCGGGCGCGGGCGATCTGCGTGTTCCCCGGCGGCTTCGGCACGCTCGACGAGATGTTCGAGTCACTCACGCTGATCCAGACCGGGCGCATGAAGCGGGTGCCGTTCCTGCTCTTCGGCCGAGCATTCTGGGAGAAGATCATCAACTGGGAGGCGCTCGAGGACGCGGGCACCATCAGCCCGGAGGATCTCGACCTGTTCCGCTTCGTCGAGACCGCCGAGGAGGCGGCGGCGATCATCGAGGAATGGGATCCCGCGCCGGCGCGCGATGATATTCCCGGCCGCTGAACAGGGGCCCGTGCAAACGCAGACGGGAGGCCAATGGCCTCCCGTTTCGTTTTCGCTCCCGGCCTCGGTGGCGGGCAAGGCTGACGCGCTCAGACGCGCTGCTTTTCCTCGGCGCTTTCGGGCTCTTCGTGGCGCTCCACCCAGCGCGCGATGATCGCCCGCGCCAGCTCTTCGTCGAGCGTCGCGATGGCGTGGCGCAGATCCTTGAGCGCGGTGGCGATCTCGATCTCGGACAGGTAGCTCTCCTGCGCGCGCATGATCTTGTGATGCGGAGTGGTCAGCATGTCGGAGGAGATCAGCAGCTCTTCGTGCAGCTTCTCGCCCTTGCGCAGGCCGGTCACCTTGATCTCGATATCGCCATCCGGGTTGGCCGGCGAGCGCACGGTATAGCCGGCGCCTTCGATCATCTGACGGGCCAGCTTGCGGATCGGCACCGGGTCGCCCATATCGAGAACGAAGACATCGCCGCCGCGGGCGAAGGAGCCCGCCAGCAGCACCAGCCGTGCGGCTTCGGAGATTGTCATGAAGTAGCGCGTCACCTTTGCGTCGGTCAGGGTGACCGGGCCGCCGCGGGCGATCTGTTCTTCGAACAGCGGGATCACCGAGCCCGAGGAGCCGAGAACGTTGCCGAAGCGCACCATCGAGAAGCGGGTGCTGCTGCTGCGGGTGGCGAGATCCTGGATGATCAGCTCGGCCAGGCGCTTGGAGGCGCCCATCACGTTGGTCGGGCGCACGGCCTTGTCGGAGGAGACGAGGATAAAGCGCTCGACGCCCGCGTCGCGCGCCGCCTCGGCCAGAACCTTGGTGCCGATGACGTTGTTGTCGAGGCCCGACAGGACGTTGCATTCGACCAGCGGCAGGTGCTTGTAGGCGGCGGCGTGCAGCACCACCTCGATCTCGTGCTCGCGCATCAGATCCGCCATCAGGGTCTCGTTCAGCACCGAGCCCAGGACCGGCACGATCGTCATCCCGGAGGCGAGATCGCGCAGCTCCTTGTCGATGTTGTAGAGGCTGAGCTCGGCGTGATCGACGAGCACCACGCAATCGGGCTTGCAGGCGATGAGCTGGCGGCAGAGTTCGGAGCCGATCGAGCCGCCGGCGCCGGTCACCAGGATGCGGCGGCCGCTATAGGCGTGGCTGACGCCCGGAAGCTCGTGCTCGAGCCGGTTGCGGCCGAGCAGGTCGTCGAGCGACACCGGGGCGACGCGCTTGCGCAGCTCGCCCTCGCCGACCAGCTCGGCAAAGGAGGGCAGGGCGTGCACTTCGCAGCCGATCTGACGCAGGCGATGGGCGATGCGCGCCAGCTGGGGCTGGCTAATCGACGGCATCGCGAGCACCACACGGTCGATCTGCTTGCGAGTGATGATGTCGCCGATCGCGGAGGCGGCATGGACGCGCAACCCGCCGACGAGCTTGCTCTGCAGCGTCGGGTTGTCGTCGACGAAGGCGACCGGCTCGACCGCGCGGTCGTGGCGCAGCGCGGCCACGAGCTGCTGGCCGGTCTGGCCCGCACCATAGATCAGCACCCGCATGCGGGTCTGGCCGCGGCGGTAGATCTCGATCAGGAGTTGCCGCAGCACGATGCGCCAGGTGGCGCAGAGCACGAGCAGCAGCAGGGCGAAATTGACATAGACCGCCATCGACAGGGCCGGGGCGAGATAGCCGTTCAGCCCGGCGCCGAGCACGCCGCAGATCGCGGCGAAGCCGGCGGTGCGGGTGACGCCGCGGATATCGTAGGCATTGAGTGTGAAGAGCGGCAGGCCGACCCACCAGGACGCCGCGCTGCCAACGGCAACGAGCGCGCCGGTCAGGGGAACGAAGCTGTAGAGCGACGGAAGATCGTGATTCACCGCTGCGTTGAGCAGAAGCGCCGCGAAGAAGGCAATCCCGATTGCGGCCGCGTCCATGAACAGGAATAGGAGTTGTTTTTGCGCTCGCGTCAAACTGGTGACGATCTTGTAGAGCATGTCTTTCCGTCCTTCACGAACACAGTTCGCTCAGCGAGTGGGTCCAAAACAGTATGGGTCGCAATTTGTTTCCGGAAGCTACCGGGCGGCCCCATTTTGTGCCTAACTCGTCATCAAATCTTGATCCCGTTTACGCGATTGCCCATTGAATAGACAAGGAAGGATTTGCTGCGCCTGCGAGAATTGGCGAGATTTCACCGATCTGTTGCGCAGCTTTGCCGGGAAAAATGGCGGCCGCCTCCGGAACGGGCGTTTCACGCCGGGGGTGAGCTCTGGGGCACCGATCTAAACGGATCTTTAACACTTGGCCCGCGCCAAGCCCCCTTTCGCTGACAGGTCCCTTGAGGTATCACGCGCGCCAATCCGACGTGCCGCGGCAGCCGCGTGCACGCGAATTGCAAACGAAGGAGAGCCAGATGGGCTATAAGGTCGTTGTCGCTGGCGCCACGGGCAACGTGGGCCGTGAAATGCTGAACATCCTCGCCGAGCGCGAGTTCCCGGTGGACGAGATCGCGGTGCTGGCATCGCGCCGCTCGCTCGGCACCGAAGTGAGCTTCGGCGACAAGACACTCAAGACCCAGGATCTCGCCACGTTCGACTTCACCGGCTGGGACATCGCACTTTTTGCCATCGGCTCGGATGCGACGAAGGAATACGCGCCGAAGGCTGCCGCCGCCGGCTGCGTGGTGATCGACAACTCGTCGCTCTACCGCTACGACCCCGACGTTCCGCTGGTGGTTCCGGAAGTGAACGCCGACGCGGTGCTGGGCTATGCCAAGAAGAACATCATCGCCAACCCGAACTGCTCGACGGCGCAGATGGTCGTGGCGCTCAAGCCGCTGCATGACCGCGCCAAGATCAAGCGCGTCGTGGTCTCGACCTACCAGTCGGTCTCGGGCTCGGGCAAGGAAGGCATGGACGAGCTCTGGGATCAGACCAAGGCGGTCTACAACCCGGTGACCGAGGTGCCGCCGAAGAAATACCCCAAGCAGATCGCCTTCAACGTCATCCCGCATATCGACGTCTTCATGGAAGACGGCTCGACCAAGGAAGAGTGGAAGATGGTCGCCGAGACCAAGAAGATTGTCGACCCGTCGATTAAGGTCACGGCGACCTGCGTGCGGGTGCCGGTCTTCGTCGGCCACGCCGAGTCGATCAACATCGAGACCGAGGATTTCCTCGACGAGGACGAGGCCCGCGACATCCTGCGCGAGGCGCCGGGCATCATGGTCGTCGACAAGCGCGAGGACGGGGGCTACGTCACGCCGGTCGAATGCGTCGGTGATTTCGCCACCTTCATCAGCCGCATCCGTCAGGACTCGACGATCGACAACGGCCTGAACTTCTGGTGCGTGTCGGACAACCTGCGCAAGGGCGCGGCTCTGAATGCGGTTCAGATCGCCGAGGTTCTGGGCCAGAAGGTGCTCAAGAAGGGCTGAGACGGGCATGCACCCGAAAGCTGATCGAGACGGGGCCCGCGCGGGCCCCGTTTTCGTTTCGGGCCGCGGCGCCGTCTCGGGATCGGCCTGTCCGAACGGATAGGGCGCCCATGCGGTTGCCACTAGGCCCTAGCCCTCGGGACGCTGGCAACGGGCGGCGGCGCCGCGCTAGACAGGGGGCGAGGCGGAGACCCCGCCGTGCATTGCGCCAGAACGGCAACTGATCCAAGCAGGAGCCCGGCCATGACCACCGATTTTCTCGCACTCGCCCGTGACCGTCGCATCGAAGCGCTGACCGCTCGCAGCCTGAGCCTGTGCCGCCGGCGCAGCCGCCCGGCGCGCCGCGCCTGTGTCCGGATCTTCCGCTGGCTCGGCCTTGCCTGCCGACCGGCGATCCCCGCGCCTCGCACGCCCGCTTTCTCTCTCGCCCTCTCCGGGGCGGCGGGGCGCGTCAGTTTCCCCCGCCGCCTGGACTGACTTCGAACGGTTCGATCAGGTCGGGATCGGCCTCCTCCCATGCGGGCCCGAGTGCGGCGCGGGCCAGCTGCACATGGGCATGGCCCGGGAACGGGCGCCCGAAGCGCCGCATCAGGGCGCTGTAGCTGTGCCCAAGCTCGGAGGCCTTGCACAGGCGCTGTCCGCCGGGATGGGCGTGCAGGGCGAGGCCGCCACCGGCTTCGTAGAACGCATAGCCCTTGGCGCGCAGCCGGCGGTCGAGATCGGCCCAGCCGCTGGCGCTGGCGAGATCCGCGGCGAGGAGGGCCTGCAAGGGGCCAAGGAGCTGCTCATCCGCCCGATTGAGCGTCTTCGCAGGATGGCTCTCGCGCCGGATCTCCGCCGCAAGCGCATCTCGGATCACCCGACCGATCGTCTCATCACGCTCGCGCGCGAGCCGCTGTGCCGCCTGATACAGCGGTGCGCTCAGTTTCAGGGTGAAAATCTCGTCTCGCATGCCCGTAAGCCTTGCGCGATCAAGGTTAACAGTAGGTTACAAAATCCGCAGAACGCTCTGTTTCCCCAGCGGCAACTTGTTGCCATAATTCGGGCCAATTCGAGTCGCATTTTCATCAAACTGGCAAGGAGATGACAGATGCGTAACGAGTTCCGCGCCACCGTCGGCGCAGCCCCCCTGACCCCCCAGCTCGACAGCGAAACCGCGGCCCTGCTCCGGCAGATACTGCTGCCGATCCTGGAAGCCGCGACCGACTGGCCCGGCCTCGCCGGCGCCCTGGCCCGCAAGGGCTATGCCCTGACCTTCCGCAGCGGTCGCATGGTGATCGTGCAGACCGAGACCGGCCGCCCGCTCAGCACCGGCCGCGGCCTCGGCATGCCGCTCTCGGTGCTCGCGGCGCGCCTCGGGCGCCCGGCGCTGCGGCTCAGCCGAGACGGGTGCTCGGCCGAACTGCACGCCTGAGCCCGGCTCAGATTTCCTCGAAGCGGCCCAGCTTGGGATCGAAGACCTCGATGCTGCCCTTGCCGATCTCGTGCCAGAGACCGTGCAGGGTCAGCTCTTCGTTCTCCACCGCCTCGCGCACGAAGGGGAAGGTCATCAGGTTCTCGAGCGAGGTCAGCACCGCCTGGTGCTCCAGCGCCTTCGAGACCTTGTCCTCGGGCAGATCCTTCACCTTCTCGTAACCGGGGCGCAGGATGTCCATCCAGCGGCCGACGAAGCTGGATTTCTCCTCCAGCGCCGGGGCCCGGCCCGAGCACATGTCGAGGCAACCCTTCACGCCGCCGCAGCTCGAGTGGCCCATGACGATGACATGCGCCACCTTAAGCGCGGTCACCGCGTATTCCACTGTGGCCGAGGTGCCGTGGTGGTCGCCATCGGGCTCGTAGGGCGGCACCAGGTTGGCGATGTTGCGGTGGATGAAGAACTCGCCGGTATCGGCCCCGAAAATCGAGGTCACGTGCACCCGGCTGTCGCAGCAGGAGATGATCATGGCGCGGGGATGCTGGCCCTCCGAGGCCAGTCGTTTGAACCAGGCGTGGTTCTCGGCATAGCTCGTCGCCTTCCAGCCATGGAAACGCTGCACGAGATATTGCGGAAGCGGCTTGGCGTCCTGCATGTCGTCCTCCTGTTCGGGTCACGCACCGGGCTTGGCAATACGCGGAATTCTTCCGGAATTCGAGAGAATAAATCGGCTTGGCCTAACCTTTTGGGAACTCCGTGCCGCTATCCCCCTCCGCCGTGGGGGAGGTGACGCATGGAGGCCGCTGTGGACCAGGTCGCAAGACTGACGCTGGCGGAACCGGCATTGGTCGATCCCGCGCGGCTCGCGCAGCTTTACGAACGCTTCGGCGCGCAGCGGGGCGAGGATCTCGTCTGCCGCGCGATGGAGGAGCTGGCCTTCCGCCTCGGACAGGCCGCGCGCCTTTACGAGACCGGAGATCGCGCCGAGTTGCGCAGCTGCGCCGGCGCCCTCGCCACCCTGGCCGACGAGATCGGCATGACCGTCCTGCGCCGCGTTGCGGAGAGCGTGGCGCTCTGTATCGACAGTGCCGATGCGGTGGCGCTGGCAGCGGTGCTGGCGCGCATGGCGCGGGTCGGAGAGCGCTCGCTCTACGCGATCTGGGATCTGCAGGACCTCACGATCTGAGGGCGCTGGCTGAGTGCACGGCTGAGCGCGCTGCTCTCGCCTGATCCATCTTGGGTTTGCGGGCGGCTCTCTAGGGTGAGCAGACCCCTCGACATCCGCCCTGGCGGCTTGGGTGGCGCCCGTCCCCGTTGGCTGCCGCACGGGGGATGATCCCTGTGCGATCGCGCCGCCGCCCGGATCTCTGCCGCGTGTGGAGGGCCTTGCAGGTCCGGCGGGCTGCGCTAGGCTCGCGCCAACTGACGTCCCTCCTAGAAAGGCCTCTCCCATGCCGTTCCGTTTCGCCGATCCCTCGACCCCGGCCCTGCCGCTTCACCTGATCGAGGCCGACGCCCTCTCGGACTGGCTCAAGGGGCAGCCAGAGGCGTGGCGTGGCTGGGTCACGGCGAGCGGCTTCTCCGGCGCCATCGGCGAGGCGCTGATCCTGCCCGGTGAGGATGGCGCCCCCGCCGCGGCGCTGGCGGGCTACGGCACCGCCGCCGCCCGCCGCCGGGGCCGCTTCGCTCTGGCCGCCGTGGTGGCGAAGCTCGGCACCGGCACGTACCGCATCGCCAGCGGTCTGCCGGACGAGACCGCCGCCGAGGAAGCGCTCGGCTGGCTGCTCGCGTCCTACCGCTTCACCCGCTATGCCGGCAGCCCCGCCTCCGGCGCGCAGCTCGTGGCGCCGGAGGGCATCGACGCCGCGCGCATCGAGATCCTCGCCAGCGCCGAGGCGCTGACCCGCGATCTGGTGAACACGCCCGCCTCCGACATGGGCCCGCAGGAGCTGGAGGAGGCCGCGCGCGCGCTGGCCGGCGAGTTCTCCGCGCAGATCGAGGTGACCACCGGGGCCGCGCTCGAGCAGGGCTTCCCGATGATCCACGCGGTGGGCCGGGCCAGCCCGCGCGCGCCGCGCCTGATCGACATGCGCTGGGGCGAGAGCGGCCCGACGCTGACGCTGGTCGGCAAGGGCGTCTGCTTCGACACCGGCGGGCTCAACCTCAAGCCCGGCAGCTCGATGGGGCTGATGAAGAAGGACATGGGCGGCGCCGCCAACGTGCTCGGCCTCGCCCGCGCCATCATGGCGCTGGAGCTGCCGCTGCGCCTGCGCGTGCTGATCCCGGCGGTCGAGAACTCGGTCGCGGGCGATGCCTTCCGCCCGCAGGACATCCTGAGCTCGCGCAAG
Source organism: Salipiger bermudensis (assembly GCF_019801965.1). Taxonomy (GTDB): domain Bacteria; phylum Pseudomonadota; class Alphaproteobacteria; order Rhodobacterales; family Rhodobacteraceae; genus Salipiger; species Salipiger bermudensis_A. The sequence goes on along the minus strand of NZ_JAHVIA010000003.1, from coordinate 134,044 downwards.
GGCCTCACCGTCGAGATCAACAACACCGACGCCGAGGGCCGGCTGGTCCTGGCCGACGCGCTGGCGCTGGCCGACGAGGAAACGCCCGACCTCATCGTCTCCATGGCCACCCTGACCGGCGCCGCGCGGGTCGCGGTCGGGCCCGACCTCGCGCCATTCTACACCGATGACGAGCCGCTGGCCGCGGCGCTTTCCAGCAGTGGTACGGCGCAGGCCGACCCGCTCTGGCGGATGCCGTTCTGGGAGCCCTACGAGGCCAAGATCGAGCCCGGCATCGCCGATCTCGACAACGCGCCGGCGGGCGGCATGGCGGGCTCGATCACCGCCGCCCTCTTCCTGCGCCGCTTCGTGACCGATAGCCCGCGTTACGCTCATTTCGACATCTACGCCTGGAACCCGTCGCCGCTGCCGGCGCGGCCCAAGGGCGGCGTCGGGCAGGGCCCGCGCGCCATCCTCGCCGCGCTGCCGGAGGTGCTGGGCCTGTGAGCGACCGGCGCCTGACCGCCGCCAATGACCGGGTCGTCGCCCGCAGGCTCGCGACGGAGTTCCCCGAGCTGGTGCCGGTCGATCCTGTGGCCTCCTATGTCTGCGAGCCGGTGGTCGATCTCGTGGCCCGCCCCGGCGGTCGGCGCGAGCGGCAGCTGCGCTACGGCGACGCGTTCGAGCTGCTCGAGACCCGCGACGGCCTGGGCTTCGGCCTCGCGCCCGGCGCGGGCTATGCCGGCTGGGTGCCGGCCGAGGCGCTGCGCCCGGCGGCAGCACGAGGCACCCCGACCCACCGCGTCGCGGCGCGGCACACCCATGTCTACCCCGCGCCCGACTTCAAGAGCCGCGAGACCAGCGCCCTGTCGCAGCTCTCGTCTCTGGTGGTGACGGGGCGCGAGGGGCGGTTCTGCGAGACCGAGCTTGGCTGGGTGCCGACGATGCATCTCACCGATGCGCTGGCGGGCGACCCGGTCGCCGAAGCGGCGCGCTATCTCGGGACGCCCTATCTCTGGGGTGGCAATTCGGCCTTCGGCATCGACTGTTCGGGGCTGGTTCAGGCCGGGCTCTCGGCCTGCGGCATCGCTTGCCCGGGCGACAGCGACCTGCAGGAGAAGGCGCTGGGCGAGACGCTGGCGCCGGGCACGACGCCCATGCGCGGCGACTTGCTGTTCTGGAAGGGCCATGTCGCCTGGGTGTCGGATCCGGAGACCATCCTGCACGCCAATGCTTACCACATGGCCGTGGCCTATGAGGGGCTCGCGGAGGCGGTGGCGCGGATCGAGGCGCAGGGCGATGGCCCGGTGACCCGGCACGCGCGGTTGGGCTGAGCGCGGGCCTCTCGACCAGATGTGATGCACCGCTCGGGCCAAGCCGGTGTAGACTGGCCCAATGAAACCGCTCCTGCCCCTCCTGCTTCTCGCCGCGCCGGCGCTGGCCGACCCGCCCGAGATCGTTGCCACCGAGGCCGCGCGCCAGGGCGAGAACTGGCGCATCTCGGTCACCATCGCGCATCCTGATAGCGGCTGGGAGCATTATGCCGATGGCTGGCGGGTGGAGATGGAGGACGGCACCGTGCTCGGCACCCGCGTGCTGGCGCATCCGCACGAGACCGAGCAGCCCTTTACCCGGTCGCTCTCGGGCGTGTCGATCCCGGAAGGTACGGAGCGGGTCTTTCTCCGCGCGCGTTGCCTTGTCGATGGGTGGAGCGAGGAGCGCACCGTCCACGACCTGCCCTGACAGACCGGCTCTTCCCGTTGAAGGCGAAAGAGCGGCGCTTACCGCCGCCCTTCGCGCAGCCAGGCGCCGATGATGAAACCCGAGGCCAGGAGCAGCGTCAGCCAAGCTGGCAGCAGCGGGATCTGGCGCACGTCCATCGTCTCGTAGGCTTCGCGCGGGGTGAGGCCGATCCAGCCGCGCCCGGCGGCGGGGCGCCCGGCACTGACCGCGCGGATGCTCGGCAGACCGTCCTCGAGCGGCATCACGCCGCCGCGCATGGTGTCGATCACCGGCTCCAGCGCGTCGCCGCTGGCGATGGTCTGCTCGAACTCGCGCGGGGCAGCGGGGCCGAGGCCGATCACCGCCTCTTCGTCTCCCTCGCTCAGGCGGTAGAGCCCGATTTCCGGCCCCTCGTAAAGTGCCTCGAACCGGCCGGGGGAGACCTCCGAGAGCGTCACCTCCTCGGTCTCGCCGTCGGGGCGGGTCACGGTGACGGCGCCCACGCCCTCGCCCAGCGAGCGGCGGATGATGCGCATGGTCTGGCCATTGGCCTCGGCCCAGAGCGCCTCTTCCTCGAGCTCGGGCTCCTTCATCATCCAATGCGCCAGACGGCGCAGCAGGTCGAGCTGCGGGCCGCCGCCCTCGTAGCCGCGCGACCAGAGCCAGGCCTGATCTGAGCCTAGCAGCGCCACGCGGCCTTCGCCGACCCGGTCGAGGATCAGAAGCGGCTTCTCGTCGACGCCAGACATCACCACGTCGCCCTCGAGCGGGTCGAGCTCGATCTGGCGTAGCCAGCGGCCCCAGCTTTCCGGATCGCCCATGCCGGCGGTGACTGGATGGCGCTCGCCAAGTTCGGTGACGCGCGGGCGGTAGCCCTCGTCGATGACGCGGGCGGTGGGTTCGGCGGGTAGGATCTCGGAGAGCGGCGAGCGGTAGATCGAGTCCGCGCTGGCGAAATCGGGGCCCGCGGCCACCAGCACGGCGCCGCCGTTCTCGACGTAGTTGCGGACGTTGTCGAGGTAGATCGCCGGCAGGATGCCGCGGCGCTTATAGCGGTCGAAGATGATCAGGTCGAAATCGTCGATCTTCTCGAGAAATAGCTCGCGGGTGGGAAATGCGATCAGCGACAGCTCGGTGACCGGCACGCCGTCCTGCTTCTCGGGCGGGCGCAGGATGGTGAAATGCACGAGATCGACCGAGCTGTCGGATTTCAGCAGGTTGCGCCAGGTCCGGCCGCCGGCATGCGGCTCGCCTGAGACCAGCAGCACGCGCAGCCGGTCGCGCACGCCGTTGATCTGGACCAGCGCGGCGTTGTTGCGGTCGGTCAGCTCGCCCTCGGCCTCCGGAGTCGAGAAGCGGATGACGTTGAGCCCGCCATGCGGCAGCTCGATCGGCAGCTCGACATCCTGCCCGATGGGCACGGTGAACTGCTGCGGCTCGGCGCCGTCGACCGAGATGTCGAGCCGGGTATCGGTGGCACCCGGGGCGGCGCCGTCATCTTGCACCCGCAGCGTCAGCGTCACCGGCTCGCCGAGGATGGCGAAGGCCGGGGCGTTCTGCACGATGAGGCGACGGTCCCAGTCGCTCTCGCGGCCGGTCATCAGCAGGTGCATGGGGGCGGGTAGGTTGGGCGCGCGCTCGAGATCGTGCAGCCGCCCGTCCGAGAGCAGGAAGATCCCGGCGATGCGGCCGCGCGGTTCCTCGGCCATGGCGGTGGAGAGCGCGGTCATCAGCTGGGTGCCGGTGTCACCCTCGCCATCGCCGAGCTCGATGCGGCGGATCTCGGTGTTGGGCCGCGCCTCGATGCGGGCCTCCAGCGTGTCGGCGGCCTCTTCGGTGACATTGAGCCGGTCGGCCAGGCGCTGCGAGGCGCTCTTGTCGACCACCATCAGCACGATATCCGAGAGCGGCGCGCGGTCTTCCTCCTGGAAGGAGGGCTGGGTCAGCGCCGCGACGAGGATCAGCCCCGCGAAGAAGCGCAGCGGCCAGCCGTTGAGCCCTCGCCACAGCGCGAGGATCACGCCCGCGAGCGCCACGGCGCCAAGCGCGTAGATGGCGGCCCACGGCAGCAGCGGGTCGAAAACGATCTGTCCGGTCATTGGCCAAGCCTGTCGAGCAGCGCGGGCACGTGCACCTGGTCGGATTTGTAGTTGCCGGTGAGCACGTGCATCACGAGGTTGACACCGAAGCGATAGGCGATCTCGCGCTGGCGCTCGCCGGCGAAGCCCGAGCCGATGCGCACCAGAGGGTTGCCCCGCTCGTCCATCGCCCAGGCGGAGGCCCAGTCGTTGCCGCCGATCACCACCGGGGTCACGTTGTCATTGAGGTTGCGGAACGGCATGCCCTCGATCAACTCCGCATCGGGAGCGGCGGCCTCCACCCAGACATCGCGACTGGCGTAGCGGCCGGGGAAATCCTGCAGCAGATAGAAGGTGCGGGTGAGCACGTGGTCCTGCGGGATCGGCTCCAGCGGCGGGATGTCGAGCGGGGCGGCCAGCTGTTGCAGCTTGCGGCCCTCGGCGCTCGAGGCACCGAAGCCGGCCACGTCGGAATCGCGGGTGTCGAAGAGGATCATCCCGCCCGAGCGCAGGTAATCATTGAGCTTGGCATAGGCGGCGTCCGAGGGCACTGGCTGGGCGGCGGTGACCGGCCAGTAGAGCATCGGGAAGAAGGCCAGCTCGTCGGTCTCGAGATCGACGCCCACCGGGTCGGCGGGCTCGACGGAAGTCCGGAAGAACAGGATCTCCGACAGGCCGCGCAGCCCGGCCTGCGCGAGATCGTCGAGCTGGCGGTCGCCGGTCAGCACATGCGCCAGTGTCACCTCCGAGGCGGCGAGCATGGCGGCGGCCTCGTCTCCGGCGGTGCTGTCCTGCGCGCGGGAGGGGGCGGGCGTCAGGCTCAGCGCGACGGCGGCGAGGATAGCCGCAGTCCCGGCGCGGGGCCGGGCGCCGCCGAGGCGGCCCGAGAGGGCCAGGGAGGCGATGACGTCGGCCAGCAGCAGCGCGATGGCGCCGGCGAGAAGCCAGCCGGCGAGCGGCGTTTCCGCCGGGCGCGACAGCCCCTCGACGCTGATCCGCTCGGGCCAGACCGCCGGCTCGAACACGCTCTCGGCACCGACCACGTTGCGCGCGAGGCTGCGGTCCTCGCCCTGGTAGAGCCCGGGCATGAGATCGGGGCCGAGCGCCGCGCTGAGCAGCACCTCGCCTTCGACGCCCGGCAGATTGCCCGCATCCCCCACGCGGCCGAAGGCATCGAGCACGCGCAGCGGCTGCCAGATCGTGCCCTGCAGATCCTCTGCCGCAGGCGCCGCGGGCATCGACGAGACCGCCAGCCGTTCGAGCATCTGCACGAAGAGCCCCGAGAGCGGCAGGCTCGACCATTCGGCGTTGGCGGTGACGTGGAACAGCACGACCTGCCCCTGGCCCACGCGCTTGCGGGTCACCAGCGGCGTGCCGTCGGTCAGTTGCGCGATCACCCGCGCCGCCAGCGTCGGGTCGGGCTGGGCCATGACCTGCGAGGTCACGGTGACATCCTCGGGGATCGCGAGGCCGAAGAACGGGCTCTCCTCGCCGAAAGGGGCCAGCGATTTCGGCTCGCCCCAGCTCATCGCGCCGCCGACGCTTCGACCCCCGGCGCGCAGGCGCACCGGCATCAGCGGATCTTCCTCGCTGCGGCTCACGTCGCTGGCGGCAAGGCGCGGCCCGGCGAAACGCAGCAGCGTGCCGCCGGACTCGAGCCACCCCAGCACCCCGGATTGCTCGCCCGGAGAGAGGGTTGCGACATCGGCCAGCACGATCACATCGGGGTTGGCGGGCAGCACCTCTTCGAGCGTGCCGTCGAGCAGGTCGGCGGTGGGCTCGAGCGCGCGGTCGAGGAAGTGCAGCGGCGAGAGCAGCTCCAGCCCCTCGCGGTTCTCGTTGCCGGCGATCAGCGCCACCTCGCGGCGGCGCAGGCTGTCATCGGGCAGGGTCACCGCTCCGGCGCTGCGGGCGCCCTCGATCTCGAAACGGGTGATGCGGGCGCGCAGCTCGGCGGGCAGGTTCAGCTCCAGCTCGGCGGAGGTCGCCGCCTGCTCGAAGATCACCGGGTTGCGCACCAGAACCGCCGGGTTGCCCGCCGGGTCGAGCCCGTGGCCGGCGATGGTGACCTCGGCTTCCGGGCCGGGGCGCAGCCGGTGCAGGCTCAGCAGCACATGGCCATCCTCGAACCGGGCAGGCGCGAGCGTGTAATGGGCGCGGGGACTCTCGAAAACGGTCACCTCGCCGTGCCCCTCCAGCGCTTCCAGCAGCGGCGCGCGGCTGTCGCGGGCCAGCCCGTCGGACATCCAGTAGCTGTCGAAATCCTGATCCGGCAGCATCTCTATGGCGCGCTCGACGCGCTCGGCGTCGGGCTGCCACGGCTCGGGAAGGATGCCGGTCAGGCGCGATTGCAGCACGCCCGCGGCCTGGAACTGCGGCGCCTCCGGCGCGGTCAGGCGCAACAGCGCGACGGGCCGCGCCTCACGCTCGGCGCGGGCGAGCAGCGTGTCGAGCGCGTCCTGCCGCTGGCGCCAGTCCGAGGCGCTGGACCAGCTCGCATCCATCACCACCAGAAGTGGGCCCGACCCGGCCTCGGCGCCGCTCTGTTCCTGCGGATTCAGTACCGGGCCGGCGAGCCCGATGATCACCGCCGCCACCGCCAGCATCCGCATCAGCAGCAGCCACCACGGCGTGCGGTCGGTGACCTGCTCCTCGTCCTTCAGGCCGAGCAGCAGCACCACGCCGGGAAACATCCGACGGATCGGCGCCGGCGGCACGGCGCGCAGGATGATCCACAGGACCGGCAAAGCCAGCAGCCCGAGCAGCAGCCAGGGCGCGGTGAAGCCGAGGGGGCCGAGAATCGTCATCCGTGGCCTCCGTCCATCGCACGATATACCCACAGCAGCGCCGACTGGGCGCTGTCGGAGGTATGATGACACATGTATTGCCAGCCCGTTAACCGCGACAATCGGTCGAGCCGGTCCTTGCGCTCCGCCAGCCGCTCGAGATAGCGGGCCCGCAGGTCGCCTGCCTTGAGCGTCTCATGCGCCACGCTGCCGCCGACGCTCTCGAAGATCGTGCGCCCCTTGAAGGGAAAGCTCTCCTCGGTCGGGTCGAGCACCTGTAGGAGCACGCCGCGCACGCCGCGGTCGGCGGCCTTGGTGAGCGCCGCCTCGACGGGAGCCAGATCACCGAGGAAATCCGACACGAACATCGCCCTGGAATGCGGGATCATGCCACGCGCCTCGGGCTCGGAATAATCCTCAGTGCTGTCGGTCGAGAGCGCCTCGGCCAGCCGCAGCACCTGCACGTCGCCATTGCGCGGCGGCAGCTGCCAGCCGGTGAAGCCCACCCGCTCGCCGCCGCGGATCAGCAGGATCGCGGTGGCCAATGCCACGAGCCGGGCGCGGTCGCCTTTCTGCGGCAGGTTCTGGTCCGAGGTGAAGCGCATCGAGGCGCCGTGATCGACCCAGAGTTGCACGCTCTGGGCAATCTGCCATTCGCGCTCGCGCACGAACTGCTCATCGCCGCGGCCGGAGCGGCGCCAGTCGATGTTGCGGTAGCTGTCGCCCGAGCGCAGCGGGCGGTATTGCCAGAAATCGTCGCCCATGCCGGCGCGGCGGCGGCCGTGCTCGCCCAGGAGCACGGTGCCGGCGAGATGCTCGGCGCGGGCCAGCAGCGCCGGAAAGCGGCTGGCTTCCTGCTGCGCGTCGCGGCGGAGGTAGGTGACGCTGTCGCTCAAGCCGCGGCCTCGGTGCGGGTGAGCCCGCCCGCGATGTCGTCGATGATGGCGCCGAGATCCTCGCCGCGCGCGCGGGCCGAGAAGGTCAGCGCCATGCGGTGCACCAGCACCGGCCGCGCCATGTCGATCACGTCGGCAGGCGAGGGCGCCAGCCGGCCCTCGAGCAGGGCACGGGCGCGCACCGTCATCATCAGCGCCTGCGCGGCCCGCGGGCCGGGCCCCCAGGCCACGGTTTCGCGCACCCGCTCGGAGGCGGCGGGATCGTTGGGGCGGAAGGCGCGCACCAGGTCGAGGATCATCTCGACCACGGCATCGCCCACCGGCATCCGGCGCAGCAGGGTCTGCGCCGCCATCAGGCTCGCGGGATCGAAGACCTGGTGTGCCTGCGCATCCTCGGTGCCGGTGGTGGCGAGCAGGATGTCCTTCTCGGTCTTGCGGTCGGGATAGGCGACGTCGATCTGCACGAGGAAACGGTCGAGCTGGGCCTCGGGCAGCGGGTAGGTGCCCTCCTGCTCGATCGGGTTCTGCGTTGCCAGAACGTGGAAGGGCAGCTCGAGCGGGCGGGTCTCACCGGCCACGGTCACCACCTTTTCCTGCATCGCCTGCAGCAGCGCCGACTGGGTGCGCGGCGAGGCGCGGTTGATCTCGTCGGCCATCAGCAGCTGGCAGAAGATCGGGCCGGGGATGAACTTGAAAGCGCGCGAGCCGTCGCTGCCGGTCTCGAGTACCTCGGAGCCGAGGATGTCGGCGGGCATCAGGTCGGGGGTGAACTGGATGCGGTTGCCGTTGAGCCCCATCACCGTCGACAGCGTCTCGACGAGGCGGGTCTTGCCGAGGCCGGGCAGGCCGATCAGCAGCGCGTGGCCACCGCAGAGCAGCGAGGCCAGCGTCAGGTCGACCACCCGTTCCTGCCCGATGAAGCGGCTGTTGATGGCGCGCTTGGCTTCGGCCAGCTTCTCCTCGAGCGCTTCGATCTCCGCGACCAGATCCTCGGCCATGCGCTGACTCCCTTGAAATACCCTGTTTACGAGTCAACTCTATCCCGGGCTTGGAAAATGGCAAAAGCAATGACGGCACAAAATTCCGTGACACCCTCCGCAGACGGGCTCGCTGCCTCCGCACGCGCCATCGAAGGCCGCGGGCTGCCCCCGGTTCACAAGTGGAACCCGCCCTTTCTGGGCGATATCGACATGCGCATCGCCCGGGACGGGACGTGGTATTACCTCGGCTCGCCCATCGAGCGACCGGCAATGGTCAAGCTGTTCTCGTCGATCCTTCGCAAGGACGGCGAGGAGTACGTGCTCGTCACGCCGGTCGAGAAGGTGGGAATCACCGTCGAGGATGCGCCCTTCGTCGCCACGGATTTCGAGGCCGAGGGGGAAGGCGCGGCGCAGGTCCTGACCTTCCGCACCCATGTGGGCGACGAGGCGGTCGCGGGCCCGGATCACCCGATCCGCGTCGCCACCGATCCCGAGACTGGCGAGCCCTCGCCCTACGTTCTGGTGCGCGCCAATCTCGAGGCGCTGATCGATCGCAAGAGCTTCTACCGGCTGGTCGAGCTCGGCACCGAGCACGAGCAGGACGGCGCGCGCTGGTTCGGGGTCTGGTCCTCGGGTGCCTTTTTCCCCATCAGCCCGGCTGACGATCTCGCGGACTGAGCGTTCGGGCATCAACGCGCTTTGTCTGCAGGCATTTGCGTGGCATCGTCGGGCGCACCGGGTTGAGGCGGAGACGAGCCAAAGATGACCATCACGCTGCATCAGGCCTTGATCCTCAAGGGCCTCGCCGTCCTGCTGATGTTTGCCCATCACCTCTTTGGACTGCCAACCCTGATCCATCCGCCGGCCGCCTATGTCTCTACGGTGCCGGGGCTGCCGCTCGACTACATGATCGGCCGTTATGGCAAGGTCTGTGTTGCGCTCTTCCTGCTGCTCACCGGCTACGGGCTTGCCGCAAGCGGCGCTGTCGACCGGGCCGCGACGTTGAGACGGGTGCGGCGCTTCTTTATGGCCTACTGGGTCTATTTCGCACTGCTGATCGGCATCGGTGCGGTGTTCTTCGGCGACGTGATGACCGGCCGCGGCCCACGCTTCTCGGTGGAGCCTGTGCGGCTGGTCACCAATGCGCTCGCCCTGCGGCATGACTATGCCTACGAATGGTGGTTCGCCGAGGTCTACCTGCTGCTCCTGCTGCTCTCACCGTTCCTCGTGCCTCTGGGCCGCCGCCCGGGGGCGCTGCTTGCCAGCTGCCTGCTGGCCTTCGTGGCGGGAGCGGCGCTCGACGTGGCCGGGCTGCGCCTTCCGGTGCTGACGCCTGCGAACCTGCTGATCTGGCAACTCCCGTTCGTCTTCGGCGTGGTTCTGGCAACGCAGGATCTGCCGCGCATGCGCGCCGCGCTGACCCCGCTGCGGGCCGCCATCCTGCTCGTCGCCGGGACGGTCGCGGTCGAGCTCGCCGCGCCGAAAGCGATGACGCCGTGGCTGATCCTGAGCTGTCCCGCCTCGTTGATCCTGCTGCATCGGCTGATCGGGCTGCGCCGCGCTCCGACCGCGGCGCTCGCCTTCATCGGACAGCGTGCCCTGCCGCTGTGGCTGGTGCACCCGTTCCTCTGCTACTACTTCGCCCAGCCCCTGGTCTACGCGCCGCGCTGGGCGCCGCTGGTGTTCCTCTGGCTGCTGATCCTGACGCTGGCCATCGTGCTCCCGGTCGAGGCGCTGCGCAGCCGGGCCTTTGCCCGGACGCCGCTCCGCCCCGCCGGCTGAGCCTCTGCCGCGCTCAGTCGCCGAGCTTGGCGTGCACCTCGTCGAGGTCGATCTCGCCGATCGGCAGCTTGTTGGCCGGGTTTTCGAAATCGTATTTGAAGAGCTCGAAGTCGCGCTTGTAGATCTCGTAGACCAGATGCATCGACAGGTCGTCGAAATAGTCCTCCACCGGATGCAGCCGCTTTGGTCCGTGGCCCTCGGACTCGTTGAAACGCGGGATCGCCGAAAGATCGACCGCGTGCGGCGTGCGGATGTTGTCGAGCACCGCCTGCATGCCGTCATTGAACTTCTCGGTCCAGAAGATCTGGTCGTAGCGCCCGCCATTGACGATGAAGGTCGAGACATGGCCCGAGACCGCCGACCAGTGGATGTCGGGCTCCATCGGGCGGCGCCAGCGGATGGTATCGCGCACGAAGAGCAGGAAGCGGCGGAAGCTGCGGACCTGATCGAACTCGTCCTTGCCGTCCTCGCCGCCAACCTCGATGCCGTATTTCTGCACCAGAAGCGGCACCAGATTGCCGCGGTAGCGCTTGCCGTTGCGCTGGATGCCGCAGATCTTGTCGAAGAAGCTCGAGAGCACGCGGGTGTAGGGGTTGCGCACGCAGCTGAAGGCATAGGAGGCGTGGGTTTTCACGTTGGCCCGGATGATCGGCTGGCTGTCGTCGCGCCCCCATTTGTGCAGGCCTTCCTGCGCGTCATGGATATCGCCGTCATAGAACCGGCCGTGATCGGAGTAATACATGATCTGGCCGATCGTCGAGCAGGCGCATTTCGGCACCACCCGATACACCACGCTCTCGCTTTCGGTCATCCACGTGCCCGGAAACCCCATCTGCCCTGCCTCCCGTATGCGCGCCTTGGTCGCGCAGCCTGTTCACGACGCGTCGTGCGCCAACGCCTGATGAATTGTTATGCGCCTGTGATCGCAAAAAATCAGACAAACCCGGTTTCTTCAACGCCCGTTCGGCTTTATCAACGGAGTGGAGCGGCCAAAATTAGGGCAGACGGTTCCCTCAATGGCAAAGATTGCCTTCATCCTCCTGTGTCACAAGGATCCTGACGCCGTCATCAAGCAGGCGCAGAGCCTGACCGCCGTGGGCGATTACATGGCGATCCATTTCGACGCCCGCGCCTCGCAAGCCGATTACGACAAGATCCGCAGCGCACTGGCCGACAATCCCAGCGTGGCCTTCGCCAAGCGTCGGGTGAAATGCGGCTGGGGCGAGTGGAGCCTCGTGCAGGCGACGCTGAACGCCATCGAGACGGCGGCAGAGGCGTTTCCGCGTGCGTCGCATTTCTACATGCTCTCGGGCGATTGCATGGCGATCAAATCGGCCGAATACGCGCATGACTTCCTCGACCGGCGCGACGTCGATTACATCGAGAGCTTCGATTACTTCCATTCCGACTGGATCAAGACAGGTTGGAAGGAGGAGCGGCTGGTCTACCGTCACTGGTTCAACGAGCGCACCCAGAAGAAGCGCTTCTACGCGATGTTCGAGCTTCAGAAGCGGCTCGGCCTGACGCGCCGAATCCCGGCGGATATCGAGGTGATGATCGGCTCGCAATGGTGGTGCCTGCGCCGGCGCAGCATCGAGGCGATGCTCGCCTTCTGCCGCGACAGGCCCGACGTGCTGCGCTTCTTCCGCAGCACCTGGATCCCCGACGAGACCTTCTTCCAAACGCTGGTGCGCCATCTTGTGCCGGAGCGCGAGATCGACAGCCGCTCGCTGACCTTCCTGATGTTCACCGATTACGGCATGCCGGTGGTGTTCTACAACGACCACTACGATCTGCTGCTGGCGCAGGATTACCTCTTCGCCCGCAAGATCAGCCCGGAGGCGCATGAGCTCAAGCGGCGCCTGGGCGTGCTCTATGCCTCCGAGGGGGTAAGCTACCAGATTTCCAACGAGGGCCAGTCGCTGTTTCGCTTCCTGACCGGCAAGGGGCGGATCGGACGCCGCTTCGCGCCGCGCTTCTGGGAGGCCGAGAGCTCGCTGGGGCGCGAGCGCGAGCTGCTGATCGTGGTGTGCAAGAAGTGGCACGTGGCCAAGCGCCTGGCCGAGCGCATCCGGGCGCAGACCAACATTCCCTGCATCGAGTACCTGTTCAACGAGGAGGGCTGCGAGCTGCCCGATCTCGGCGGTATCCAGTCAAGCATGAGCAAGCGCCATCGCCACCGGCGCGCGATGATGCGCATGCTGTTCGAGTTCTACGAGAGCGAGCGGCTGGTGATCTGCCTAGATCCGCAGAATCTCGACCTGCTCGAGGATTTCTGCCGCGACCGGTCGGTGTCGCGCCTGCTCGAGATCGAGTGCCAGTTCAGCGACGCATATCTCCGGGGCCACGCGATGCGGGCCGGGCTGGCGGGCGAGCGGACGCCAACGGAGACGCTGAACCGCTTGCTGCCGACGCTGCGCAACGACATGCTGCACGAGAGCGACCGCATCCGCGACGCCCAGTTCGACAATCACCTGCGCATGCGCGAGATCGATCCGCCCGATGTCAACGCGCGGGCCCTCGCGGCCTTCCTGAGCCTGCCCGAGGATACCGCCCGCACGCTCGCCAACACCGAAAACCTGTTCGTCGATTGAGGATAGAATGGCCTACACCTACGACCCCCAGAACATCTTCGCCAAGATCCTGCGGGGAGAGATCCCCAATGATACCGTGCTCGAGACCGAGCACAGCCTCGCCTTCAACGACATCCGGCCGCAGGCGCCGATCCACGTGCTTGTGATCCCCAAGGGCGCCTACGTGACCTACGACGATTTCGCCGCCAACGCTTCGGATGCGGAGATCATCGACTACACCCGCGCCATCGCGAAGGTCTGCGCGATGAAGGGGGTCGAGGCCGACGGCTTCCGGATGATCTCGAATGCCGGCGAGAACGGCGTCCAGGAGGTGCCGCATCTGCACGTGCACATCCTCGGCGGTCGCGGCCTTGGCCGGATGCTCGAGCGCGGCTGAGCCCTCCTGCCAGGCGGCGCGACCTTGCGGCCGCACTGGTTGCCTCGCCGCCACCTCGCGGTGGCGGCTCACGGTCCTGGCCGGCCTGACGCCTTTGCCGGGATCCGGTGCGAACGGGGAGGTCCGGCCTTCCTCCGGCGGGAGTATTTTTGACGAAGAGAAGCCAGGAGCGCTTGCCCCGGTTTCTTCTGGCCGAAAATATCCCGGGGGAGTCCGCGCCCCACGCGGACGGGGGCAGCGCCCCCGATCCGGTCTCAGCCGACCACGTTGAACGCCGGGCCGTAGGGATAGCCGGTGATGTTGTCGTTGCCGGTTTCGGTGATCACCAGGATGTCGTGCTCCCGGTAACCGCCGGCACCGGGCGTGCCCTCGGGGAGGGTCAGCATCGGCTCCATCGAGATCACCATGCCGGGCTCGAGCACCGTGTCGATATCCTCGCGCAGCTCGAGCCCGGCCTCCCGGCCATAGTAATGCGACAGCACGCCGAAGGAGTGGCCGTAGCCGAAGGTGCGGTATTGCAGCAGGTCGCGCTCGGCGAAGAAGGCGTTGATCGCCCTAGTGACCTCGGCGCAGCTTACCCCGGGCTTCAGGAGCGACATGCCGTATTCATGCGCCGCCACGTTGGCCTCCCAGATCTTCAGGGACGCGTCGTCGACCTCGCCGACGAAGAGCGTGCGTTCCAGCGCCGTGTAATAGCCCGAGATCATCGGGAAGGTGTTGAGCGACAGGATGTCGCCGCGTGCGAGCTTGCGCGCGGTCACCGGATTGTGGGCACCGTCGGTGTTGATGCCCGACTGGAACCAGACCCAGGTGTCGCGGTACTCGGCATCCGGGAAACGCTTCGCGATCTCCAGTTCCATCGCATCGCGTCCGGCCATGGCGATGTCGACCTCGCGCGCGCCCTCGCGGATCGCCTCGCGGATGGCGTAGCCGCCGACATCGGCAACCTGCGCGCCCTGTCGGATCAGCGCGATCTCGGCGGCGGACTTGTGCATCCGCTGGCGCATCGTCGCCGGTGCGATGTCCAGCGTCACCGAGGGCTTGAGGAAGTCTTCCAGCAGGTCGCGCTGCACCAGCGTCAGGTGATCGCCCTCGAAGCCGATGGCCGCGCCCTCGCCGGTCACCGAGCGGATCGCGCGCCAGTAGTTGTTCCGGGCCCAGTCGGTATAGGTGATGTTGTCGCCGTGGCAGCGGCGCCAGGGCTGCGCGGCGTCGATGCCGGCGCTGATCGTGACGCTCTCGGTCTCGGTCACCACCAGCGCGTAGGGGCGGCCGAAGCTGCAATAGAGGAAGCCCGAGTAATAGGCGATGTTGTGCATCGAGGTGAAGACGCAGGCGGTGACACCGGCGGTGTCCATGCTCGCGCGCAGCCCCTCGAGGCGCGCGTCATATTCCTCGGGCGCGAACGGCAGGACGCGGTCGCCCTGGTGGAAACGGTAGAATTCGGGGCGGTCCATGTGAGGCCCTCCTTTGAAGTCGCGGAGGGTCGGACCCGACCCTGCCGCAGTGGCAAAGCAAGGTCCCGGCGTGCAGGACAGGTGAGTTCGGGCATGCCTTGGCGGCACCGGCGACGCCATCGCCTGCCCGGGGCGAAGATGCTGCGGGCCGGCGGGTTTGGCAAGTGAAATTGCGCGACCGCGTGGCGGCGCAGGGCAGGGCACGAAAAAGGGCGCCCGCAGGCGCCCTTTGGTCAGTCGCAAGCCTGCGGCCTCACTCCTGCGGGATCACCCGCAGCGACAGCTCCATGAGCTGGTCCGAGCTCGGCTCGGAAGGGGCCTGCATCATCAGGTCCTCGGCGCGCTGGTTCATCGGGAACATGATGACCTCGCGGATGTTCGAGGTGCCGGCCAGCAGCATCACGATGCGGTCGATGCCGGCGGCGCAGCCCCCGTGCGGCGGGGCGCCGTACTGGAACGCGGTGTAGAGGCCGGCGAAGCGTTTCTTGACCTCGTCCTCGCCGTAGCCGGCGATTTCGAAGGCCTTCAGCATGACCTCGGGCTTGTGGTTCCGGATCGCGCCCGAAACCAGCTCGTAGCCGTTGCAGGCGAGGTCGTACTGGTAGCCTTTGACCGCCAGCGGGTCGCCCTCGAGCGCCTCGGCCCCGCCCTGCGGCATGGAGAACGGGTTGTGCTCGAAATCGATCGCGCCGGTTTCCTCGTCCTTCTCGTAGATCGGGAAGTCGACGATCCAGGCGAAGGCGAAGCGGTTCTTCTCGGTCAGGCCGAGCTCCTCGCCGATCACGTCGCGGGCTTTGCCGGCGACGCGCTGGAAGCTCGCCGCCTTGCCGCCGAGGAAGAACGCCGCGTCGCCGACGCCGAGGCCCAGCTGCTGGCGGATCGCCTCGGTGCGCTCGGGGCCGATGTTCTTGGCCAGCGGGCCGGCGGCCTCGAGGCCCTCGCCCTGGTCGCGCCAGAAGATGTAGCCCATGCCGGGCAGACCCTCTTTCTGGGCGAAGGCGTTCATCCGGTCGCAGAACTTGCGCGAGCCGCCGGTGGGGGCGGGGATGGCGCGGATCTCGGTGCCGTCCTGCTCGAGCAGCTTGGCGAAGATCGCGAAGCCGGAGCCGCGGAAATGCTCGGAGACGTCCTGCATCTCGATCGGGTTGCGCAGGTCGGGCTTGTCGGTGCCGTATTTCAGCGCCGCCTCGTTATAGGGGATCTGCGGCCAGCTCGCGGGATCGTCGACCTTGGCGCCCTCGCCGAACTCTTCAAAGACGCCCGCGATCACCGGCGAGATCGTGTCGAACACGTCCTGCTGGGAGACGAAGCTCATCTCCATGTCGAGCTGGTAGAAATCGGTGGGCGAGCGGTCGGCGCGCGGATCCTCGTCGCGGAAGCAGGGGGCGATCTGGAAATACTTGTCGAAGCCCGACACCATGATCAGCTGCTTGAACAGCTGCGGCGCCTGCGGCAGCGCGTAGAACTTGCCCGGGTGCAGACGGCTCGGCACCAGGAAGTCGCGCGCGCCCTCGGGCGACGAGGCGGTGATGATCGGCGTCTGGTACTCGCGGAAGCCCTTGTCCCACATGCGGCGGCGCATCGAGGCGACGACGTCGGAGCGCAGGGTCATCGAGCGCTGCATCTCCTCGCGGCGCAGGTCGAGGTAGCGATAGCGCAGGCGGGTTTCCTCGGGGTATTCCTGCTCGCCGAAGACCATCAGCGGCAGCTCCTTCGCGGTGCCGAGCACCTCGATGTCGCGCACGAAGACTTCGATCTCGCCGGTGGGCAGCTTGGGGTTTACCAGATCGGCGTCACGCGCCTTCACGGTGCCGTCGATGCGGATGCACCATTCGGAGCGGACTTTCTCGACCTCGGCGAAGACCGGGCTGTCGGGATCGCAGAGCACCTGCGTCATGCCGTAATGGTCGCGCAGGTCGATGAACAGGATGCCGCCGTGATCGCGGATGCGGTGGACCCAGCCCGAGAGACGGACGGTCTCGCCGACGTTCTCCTTGGTCAGCGCGGCGCAGGTGTGCGTGCGGTAGGCGTGCATATCGGGAGCCCTTTGGAAGATGCTGGAAAGTTAGGCGCCGATACACCGCGCGGAGGCCCGGAAGTCAAGGGAATGGGGCCGCTATCTTGGCGAAAACCCGGCAGGGGCGGTCCTGGCCGTGATCCGGGGCCGGTTTCGGGATGCTTGGGGCGCCGTTCTCGGGGGAGGGAATCGCCCTTGCGTGAGCTCGGCGCGATGCGTTGCATCTGACCGCCGCCCCTTGGTGGCCCGCCGTGCCCTGCGTCCGGCGTGGCGACATCTCCGGGAGTCTCCGGCGGTGCGATCGACGAGACAATGGCCAAGGGCGGGGCCTGCGACGCGCGGCATGGTCGCAGACCGTACCCGTTTCACGGCAGCGCTACCGGAGCTGCGCGCGCGGCGTGTGCTGCGCGCCTTCCGGCTCGGGCGCGTCTATCTCGTTGCCGGTGAAGCAACTTTCGAGCGGGGCTCCAAGAGTGCCTTCGGCCTCCGGCTCGCGCTCAGGCGGTGCGCCTTGCCCGATCGCCGCGGTGCCGGCGGCCCCTACGTCAGGCGGCAAGAATTTTCGTCCGAAAATTCTTCGCGCCGGCCCGCGACAGCGCGAACGGTATGGGGTTGCAGCGCGCCTTCCGATCTCTATAACGCACGACAATTTGCGGGCAGCAGCGACTCTCTCCGCCGCTTTGCCGTGCCCGCCTGAAACGCCCCGGAATACGCTCAAGTCAGAGGTCGAGACATGCCCAAGAGAACCGATATCAAATCCATCATGATCATCGGCGCAGGGCCCATCATCATCGGCCAGGCCTGCGAGTTCGACTATTCCGGTGCCCAGGCCTGCAAGGCCCTGCGCGAAGAGGGCTACCGGGTCATCCTGGTGAACTCGAACCCGGCCACCATCATGACCGACCCCGAGCTCGCCGACGCCACCTATATCGAGCCGATCACCCCCGAGGTCGTCGCCAAGATCATCGAGAAGGAGCGCCCCGACGCGCTGCTGCCGACGATGGGCGGTCAGACCGGCCTCAACACCTCGCTGAAGCTCGAGGAAATGGGCGTGCTCGAGAAATACGGCGTGGAGATGATCGGCGCCAAGCGCGAGGCCATCGAGATGGCCGAGGATCGCGCGCTGTTCCGCGAGGCGATGGACCGCATCGGCCTCGAGAACCCGGCCGCCACCATCGTCACCGCGCCCACCAAGCCCGACGGCAAGGCCGATCTCGACGCCGGCGTCGCCATCGCGCTCGAGGCGCTCGAGACCATCGGCCTGCCTGCAATCATCCGCCCCGCCTTCACCCTGGGCGGCACCGGCGGCGGCGTGGCCTACAACCGCGAAGACTACATCCACTACTGCCGCACCGGCATGGATGCCTCGCCGGTGAACCAGATTCTCGTCGACGAGTCGCTGCTGGGCTGGAAGGAATTCGAAATGGAGGTGGTCCGCGACAAGGCGGACAACGCGATCATCGTCTGCGCCATCGAGAACGTCGACCCGATGGGCGTGCACACCGGCGACTCGATCACCGTGGCCCCGGCGCTGACCCTGACCGACAAGGAATACCAGATCATGCGCAACGGCTCGATCGCCGTGCTGCGCGAGATCGGCGTCGAGACCGGCGGCTCCAACGTGCAATGGGCGGTGAACCCGGAAAACGGCCGCATGGTCGTCATCGAGATGAACCCGCGCGTGTCGCGCTCCTCGGCGCTGGCCTCCAAGGCCACCGGCTTCCCGATCGCCAAGATCGCCGCGAAGCTCGCCGTGGGCTACACGCTCGACGAGCTCGACAACGACATCACCAAGGTGACCCCGGCGAGCTTCGAGCCGACCATCGACTACGTCGTCACCAAGATCCCGAAATTCGCCTTCGAGAAATTCCCGGGCTCGGAGCCCTACCTCACCACCGCGATGAAATCGGTGGGCGAGGCGATGTCGATCGGCCGCACGATCCACGAATCGATGCAGAAGGCGCTGGCTTCGATGGAATCCGGCCTCACCGGCTTCGACGAGGTCGAGATCGAGGGCGCACCGGAGAAATCCGCCGTCATCAAGGCGATCAGCCAGCAGACCCCGGATCGACTCCGCACCATCGCGCAGGCGATGCGCCACGGCCTTTCGGATGACGAGATCCACGGCGTGACGATGTTCGACCCGTGGTTCCTTGCCCGCATCCGCGAGATCGTCGAGGCCGAGGAAGAGGTCCGCACGAACGGCCTGCCCAAGGAGGCCGAGGGCATGCGCCAGCTCAAGATGATGGGCTTCACCGATGCCCGCCTCGCCAAGCTGACCGGCTTCTCCGAGAAGGACGTGCGCGGCCGCCGTTCGTCGCTCGGCGTCACCGCCGTGTTCAAGCGCATCGACACCTGCGCCGCCGAGTTCGAGGCCCAGACCCCCTACATGTATTCCACCTACGAAGAGCCGATGATGGGCGAGGTGGAATGCGAGGCGCGGCCCTCGGAAAAGAAGAAGGTCGTCATCCTTGGCGGCGGTCCGAACCGGATCGGCCAGGGCATCGAGTTCGATTACTGCTGCTGTCACGCCTGCTTCGCGCTCACGGAAGCCGGCTACGAGACCATCATGATCAACTGCAACCCCGAGACCGTGTCGACCGACTACGACACCTCGGACCGGCTGTATTTCGAGCCGCTCACCTTCGAGCACGTGATGGAGATCCTGCGGGTCGAGCAATCGAACGGCACCCTGCACGGCGTGATCGTGCAGTTCGGCGGCCAGACCCCGCTGAAGCTCGCCAATTCGCTCGAGGCCGAGGGCATCCCGATCCTCGGCACCACCCCCGACGCCATCGACCTCGCGGAAGACCGCGAGCGCTTCCAGGCGCTGGTGCACGAGCTCGAGCTCAAGCAGCCGAAGAACGGCATCGCCTCGACCGATGGTCAGGCGCTCGCCATCGCCGACGAGATCGGCTTCCCGCTGGTGATCCGCCCGTCCTACGTTCTGGGCGGCCGGGCGATGGAGATCGTCCGCGACATGGCCCATCTCGAGCGCTACATCAAAGAGGCCGTGGTGGTCTCGGGCGACAGCCCGGTGCTGCTCGACAGCTATCTCGACGGCGCCGTCGAGCTCGACGTGGATGCGCTCTGCGATGGTGAGGCGGTGCACGTGGCGGGCATCATGCAGCATATCGAGGAGGCCGGCGTGCACTCGGGCGACTCTGCCTGCTCGCTGCCGCCCTACTCGCTCTCCGATGACGTGATCGCGCGGGTGAAGGTTCAGACCGAGGCGCTGGCCAAGGCGCTCAACGTGGTCGGCCTGATGAACGTGCAGTTCGCCGTCAAGAACGACGAGATCTACCTCATCGAGGTCAACCCGCGCGCCTCGCGCACCGTGCCCTTCGTCGCCAAGGCCACCGACTCGGCCATCGCCTCGATCGCCGCGCGCATCATGGCGGGCGAGAAGCTCTCGGCCTTCCCGCTGCGCGAGGGCTACGCCGCCGATACCGACTATGACAGCGACGTGCCGATCGCCGACCAGATGACCTTGGCCGATCCGAACATGCCGTGGTTCTCCGTGAAGGAAGCGGTGCTGCCCTTCGCCCGCTTCCCGGGCGTCGACACCATCCTCGGCCCCGAGATGCGCTCGACCGGCGAGGTCATGGGCTGGGACCGCTCCTTCCCGCGCGCCTTCCTGAAGGCGCAGATGGGCGCCGGCACCCACCTGCCGCACGAGGGCGCGGTGTTCCTGTCGATCAAGGATGCCGACAAGACCGAGCAGATGCTCGAGGCCGCCAAGGTGCTGGTCGAGATGGGCTTCACCCTGATCGCCACCGGCGGCACCGCCAAGTTCCTCGAGGCGGCGGGGATCACCTGCGAGCAGGTCAAGAAGGTCTACGAGGGGCGCCCGAACGTGGTCGACCTGATGAAGGACGGTGGCATCCAGCTGGTGCTCAACACCACCGAGGGCAATGCCGCGGTCGAGGACAGCCGCGAGATCCGCTCGGTCGCGCTCTACGACAAGATCCCATATTTCACCACCGCCGCCGGTGCCCACGCCGCGGTGATGGCGATGAAGGCCCGCGAGGAGGGGGAAATCGTGGTGAAGTCGCTGCAGGGGTGAAGCCCCGAACGGAAGCTAGGTGAAGCGACGCCAAACGGGGCGCTTCATGGATCAGAACACTTGGAGTGAAACGCCTCTTAAGGTCGTTTGCGAAGGAAATTAAGATGAGGCGGGGCGGAAACGTCCCGCCTTTCTTACGTCCGAACAACGCCCCAGCGCGGAATCAAGCCCGAAGGGCGCCGCGCAAGCGCCGGACCGTCCCCGCGGTCTGGCGCTTTGGTGACACCAGCGCTGCCTGTCGAGGTCCTTCGGATTTGGCCGGGATAAATCGAGAGGTTCGGCGGGCAGAGCGCCAAACCACGGTCCGGCGCTTGCGCGGCTCGCTCTATTGGTCCGGCGTCCGGCAGGCTCGGGGGGAGGGGCGATCTCGTGTCCCGCTTCACGGACTGGCGCTTTGGTGACGTCAGCGCTGCGTGTCGAGGACTTTAGGATTTGGCCGGGATGAATCAGGAGGTTCGACAGGCAGAGCGCAATACCACGGTCCGGCGTTTGCGCGGCTTCCGCTTTCTACCCGGCGTCGGACCGGCCCGAAGGTTGAGTTAATCCGACCGGTAAGCGCGCGCTGCGGCCCGGGCCTTCACGGCTCGCTCCGCTGACCCGACCTTGGGCAAACATCAGCGCCAAGAAGACCATCCCGGCCGCGCGGCGCCGCGTCCTCTCCACATCCCCCCCCAACCCTGCTAAGCCTGCCCTGACCGCATCAGGAGGGCCTCCCACATGACCACGCCGAAACCCGTTGTCCTGACCATTCTCGACGGCTGGGGCCTGCGCGACGAGGAGGCGTTCAACGCGCCGAAGCTCGCCAAAACCCCCACCATGGACAAGCTCTACGCCTCCTGCCCGCATGCCACGCTGGTGACCTTCGGGCCGGATGTGGGCCTGCCCTCGGGGCAGATGGGCAACTCGGAAGTGGGCCACACCAATATCGGCGCCGGCCGCGTGGTGGCGATGGATCTCGGCCAGATCGACCTGGCCATCGAGGACGGCTCCTTCTTCGACAACGACGCGATCAAGGCCTTTGCTGCCAAGGTCACCGAGGCCGGCGGCACCGCGCATGTCATGGGCGTTGTCTCGGATGGTGGCGTGCATGGCCATATCGAACACATCAAGGCCGGTGTGAAGATGCTCACCGATCTCGGCTGCAAGGTCGTCATCCACGCGATCACCGATGGCCGCGACGTGGCGCCGAAATCCGGCGAGGCCTTCGTGAAGGACCTGAACGACAGCCTGCCCGAGGGCGCCTCCATCGGCACCGTTATCGGGCGCTACTACGCCATGGACCGCGACAACCGCTGGGAGCGGGTCGAGCAGGCCTATGAGGCGATGATCCTTGCAAGGGGCGAGACCGCGCCCGACCCGGTGACCGCCGTCAGCCAGAGCTACGCCAACGGCAAGACCGACGAGTTCATCCCGGCCACGGTGATCGAGGGCTACACAGGGCTCGCGGAAGGCGACGGCTTCTTCTGCATGAACTTCCGCGCCGACCGCGCGCGCGAGATCCTCAAGGCCATCGGCGAGCCGGGCTTCGACGGGTTCGAGCGCGACAAGCCCGCGCTCTCGGCGCTGCTCGGCATGGTGGAGTATTCCGACGATCACAACGCCTACATGACCACCGCCTACCCCAAGCGCGAGATCGTCAACACGCTGGGCGAATGGGTGGCCAAGCACGGGCTGCGCCAGTTCCGCCTCGCGGAGACCGAGAAATATCCGCACGTCACCTTCTTCCTCAACGGCGGCAAGGAGACCCCGGAGGAGGGCGAGGACCGCTTCATGCCCAAGTCGCCCAAGGTGGCGACCTACGATCTGCAGCCCGAGATGTCGGAGCCCGAGGTGGCAGAGAAATTCGTCGAGGCCATCGAGGCCGGCTACGATCTCATCGTCACCAATTTCGCCAACCCCGACATGGTCGGCCATACCGGCGATCTCGACGCTGCGATCAAGGCCTGCGAGGCGGTTGATGACGGGCTCGGCAAGGTTGTCGCGGCGCTGGAGAAGGCCGGCGGGGCGATGGTGGTGATTGCCGATCACGGCAATTGCGAGACCATGTGGGACGAGGCCACCGACGGGCCGCACACCGCCCACACCACCAATCTCGTGCCGGTGATCCTGTTCGGCGGCCCCGAGGGCGCGACGGTGCATGACGGCCGGCTCGCCGACGTGGCGCCGACGCTGCTGCAGCTCATGAACCTCGACCAGCCCGAGGAGATGACCGGGAAGAGCCTCATCGACTGATGCTGCGGCTCACGCTGATCCTGTCACTGCTCGCCGCCCCGGTCCTGGCGCAGGATCCGGGTGCCGCCGCGCGCGAGGCCGCACGGGCGCTCGAGGAGGCCTCGCGGCAGCTCGACCGCGCCGAAAGCGCGCGCGACCGGGTGCGGGCCCTGACCACCACCGTGAAGGCCTACGAGGCGGGGCTCGCCGCGATGCGCGACGGGCTGCGCGATGCCGCCATTCGCGAGACCGAGCTGAGCCGCCGGCTGCAGAGCCAAGAGGCCGAGATCGCCCAACTTCTGGGCGTGCTCTCGAGCATGGGCGGTCGCGCGGCACCCGGCGCCATGCTGCACCCCGACGGCCCAGTCGGCGCGGCGCGGGCCGGGATGATGCTGGCTGCGGTGACGCCGGGGCTCAATGCCGAGGCCCGTGCCCTGCGCGCCGATCTCGACGAGGTCACGGCGCTGCGGGCCCTGCAGCAGAGCGCCGCCGAGACGCTTCAGCAGGGGCTGACCGGCGTGCAGGAGGCCCGCACCGAGCTCAGCCAGGCGGTGGCCGACCGCACCGATCTGCCGAGGCGCTTTACCGAGGATCCGATCCGCACCGCGATCCTGATCTCCTCGACCGAGACGCTGGAAGGTTTCGCCAGCGGGCTGTCGCAGATCACCGAGGACGAGACCCGCACCCAGCTGCCACCGATCGACGATCGCAAGGGCGGGCTCGAGATGCCTGTGCAGGGCGAGATCCTGCGCCGCGCCGGCGAGGCCGATGCCGCCGGCGTCACGCGGCCCGGCATCGTCGTCGCGACCCTGCCCGAGGCGCTGGTCACCACCCCCACGGCGGCCACCGTGCGCTATAGCGGGCCGCTGCTCGACTACGGGCTAGTGACGATTCTCGAGCCCCAGCCCGACCTGCTCTTCGTGCTCGCCGGGCTCGACGTGATCTACGGCCAGACCGGCGAAGTCCTGCCCGCGGGCAGCCCGGTCGGGCTGATGGGGCGTATCGCGCCGGGAAACGACCCGTCACCATCTGTTGAAGGGGGTGGCGCTGGACGCACGGAAACGCTCTATATAGAGGTCAGACAGGGCGACAGGCCCGTGGACCCGCTCACGTGGTTCGCAAGCGACAAGGGATGATATGGGCATGAACAAGTTTCTGATGGCCGCGCTCGGTGGCACGGTCGCCGGCGTCGTCGCGACAACGCAGTTTGTCGGGCCGCTCCTGGCGCAGGAGGCCGAGAAGTCGGGCAGCGTCTACGAACAGCTCGACCTGTTCGGCGACATCTTCGAGCGCATCCGTGCGCAATATGTCGAAGAGGTTGACGAGGGCGATCTGATCGAGGCGGCGATCAACGGCATGCTGACCTCGCTCGATCCGCACTCGAGCTACCTCGCGCCCGACGATGCCGAGGACATGCGCGTGCAGACGCGCGGCGAGTTCGGCGGTCTCGGCATCGAGGTCACGCAGGAAGACGGCTTCGTCAAGGTGGTCTCGCCGATCGACGACACGCCCGCCTTCGAGGCCGGCATCGAGGCCGGCGATTTCATCACCCACGTGGATGGCGAAAGCGTGCTGGGCATGACCCTCGACGAGGCGGTCGACCTGATGCGCGGCCCGGTGGGCTCCGACATCGTCATCACCGTGGCGCGTGAGGGCGAGGAAGAGCCCTTCGACGTCACCATCACCCGCGACACCATCAAGCTCACCGCCGTGCGCACCCGTCTCGAGGGCGACACCGTGGTGCTGCGCGTCACCACCTTCAACGACCAGACCTTCCCGAACCTCTCCGAGGGCCTCGCGGAGCGCATCGAAGAGGCCGGCGGTCTCGACGCGGTCAACGGCGTTGTGCTCGATCTGCGCAACAACCCGGGCGGCCTGCTGACCCAGGCGATCAAGGTCTCGGACGCGTTCCTCAACAAGGGCGAGATCGTCTCGACCCGGGGCCGCGACCCGCAGGACGGTGACCGCTACAACGCCACCGAGGGCGATCTGGCCAGCGGCAAGCCGATGGTCGTGCTGATCAATGGCGGCTCCGCCTCGGCCTCCGAGATTGTCGCCGGCGCGCTGCAGGATCACCGTCGCGCGGTGGTCGTGGGCACCAAGAGCTTCGGCAAGGGCTCGGTCCAGACCGTGATGCCGGTGCGTGGCGATGGCGCCATGCGCCTGACCACGGCGCGCTACTACACGCCTTCGGGCCGCTCGATCCAGGCGCTCGGCGTGTCGCCCGACATCGTCGTCGAGCAGCCGCGCCCGCGCCCCGATGACGGCGAGGAGGAGGCGACGAACCCGTTCAGCCGCTCCGAGGCCGATCTGCGCGGCCGTCTCGACAATGACAGCCTCACGGAAGAGGAAATCCGCCAGATCGAGGCCGAGCGCGAGCAGGCCGAGCAGGCCGCGGCGCTGCGCGAGGAGGATTACCAGCTCGCCTACGCGATCGACATCCTCAAGGGGCTGACGGTGCTCGAAACCGAGAACCTCGAGTGATACGGACAAGGGCGGGGATTTCCCCGCCCTTCTTCTTTCTGCACGAGGCCGCTCCATGACCCCCGAAGACATCGCCAAGCTCCCCTACCGCCCCTGCGTCGGCGTGATGCTCGTGAATGCCGACAACGAGGTCTTCGTCGGCCAGCGCATCGACAGCGAGGTGCCGGCCTGGCAGATGCCGCAGGGCGGTGTCGACAAGGGCGAGGCCCCGCGCGACGCGGCCCTGCGCGAGCTTTGGGAAGAGACGGGGGTGATCTCGGATCTGGTCAGCATCGAAGCCGAGACCGAGGAGTGGCTGCCCTACGACTTGCCGCATGACATCGTGCCGCGGATCTGGAAGGGGCGCTATCGCGGGCAGGAGCAGAAATGGTTCCTGCTGCGCTTCCACGGCTCCGATGATCAGGTCAACATCGCCACCAAGCATCCCGAGTTCTCGACCTGGCGCTGGCTGGCGGCGGACGAGGTGGTGGGGCAGATCGTGCCGTTCAAGCGCGAGGTCTACGAGAAGGTGCTGAGCGCCTTCCGCGAACACCTCTGAACACGCTCAGAAGCGCCTGATCTCCCGAGCCGATCGCGCCGCCTCCCACGTGCTCCATCACGGAGGGGGTAGGCGGCGCTCTCAAAAAGCTCGGAACGCGCGGCCTCAGCTCTTGGTGTTGCGCCGCCGGGTGACCTTGCGCTTGACCTTGGCGTCCTTGCGCTTGGCCTTGGCCTCCTTGCGGCGCGGCGGCCCGCCCGGGCGACCGCGCCCACCGGGCCCGCGCGCCCGTCCGCGCCCGGGCCGGCCCGAGCCGCGCCCCTGCGGGATCTCGGCATCCTCGATCTCGAGCAGGTCGAGCGCGATGCCGCCGGTGACCGGCGCGGCCTCCACCAGCTTGACCCGCACCCGCTGCCCCAGCGCGATGATCATCCCGGTATCGGCGCCCATCAGCGTCCCCGCCTCGCGGTCGAAATGGAAATACTCGTTGCCGAGGTTGCGGATCGGCACCAGCCCATCGGCCCCGGTCTCGTCGAGCTTCACGAACACGCCGAACTTGGCGATGCCGCTGATCCGCCCGCCGAACTCGGCGCCGATGCGATCGGAGAGGAAGGCGGCGAGGTAGCGGTCATTGGTGTCGCGCTCGGCCATCATCGAGCGGCGCTCGGTGTCGGAGATATGCTGCGCGGTCTGCTCCAGCGTCTCGATCTCGTGCTCGCTCAGCCCGTCATCACCCCAGCCATGCGCCTTGATCAGGCCGCGATGCACGATGAGGTCGGAGTAGCGTCGGATCGGCGAGGTGAAATGGGCGTAATTCTGCAGTGCGAGGCCGAAATGGCCGAAATTCTTCGGCGAGTAATAGGCCTGCGTCATGCTGCGCAGCGTCGCGATGTTGATCAGCTCCGCCTCTTCCTTGCCGGCGGCGTCATGCAGCAGACGGTTGAGGTGCGCGGTCTTCAGCACCTGCCCCTTGGCCAGCGTCAGCCCCGCGGCGTCGGCGGTCTCGCGCAGGCTCTCGAGCTTGTCCGCCGGCGGCTCCTCGTGGACCCGGAACAGCAGCGGCGTCCGCTTGGCGATCAGGGTCTCGGCAGCGCAGACATTGGCGAGGATCATGAACTCCTCGATCAGCCGGTGCGCATCGAGGCGCTCGACGAAGTTGACGGACGTGACCTTGCCCTCCTCGCTCAGCACCACCTTGCGCTCGGGCAGGTCGAGATCGAGCGGCTCGCGTCGGGCGCGGGCCTCGCGCAGCGCCGCATAGGCGGCGTAGAGCGGCTGGATCACCGGCTCGAGCAGCGGGCCGGTCTTGTCGTTGGGCTCACCGTCGACCGCCGCCTGCACCTCCTGGTAGTTCAGCGAGGCGGGCGAGCGCATCAGGCCGCGGACGAACTTGTGGGATTTCTTGTTGCCCTCGGCATCGATAACCATGCGCACCGCGATGCAGGCGCGGGGCACGCCCTCATGCAGCGAGCAGAGGTCGCCTGAGAGCCGGTCGGGCAGCATCGGCACGACACGGTCCGGGAAATAGCTCGAATTGCCGCGCTTCTTCGCCTCGCGATCGAGCTCCGAGCCCGGGCGCACGTAATGCGCCACGTCGGCGATGGCGACCCAGATCACGTGGCCGCCTTGGTTCTTCGGGTCCTCGTCGGGCTCGGCGAAGCAGGCGTCGTCGTGATCGCGCGCGTCCCACGGGTCGATGGTGACCAGCGGCAGTTCGCGCAGGTCCGTGCGGCCCTTGAGGCCAGCGGGCTTCATCGCGTCGGCCTCGGCCAGCACCTTCTCGGGGAAGTCATCCGGGATGCCGTGCTGGTGGATGGCGATCAGCGAGACGGCCTTGGGCGCGGTGGGATCGCCGAGACGCATGACGATGCGCGCCCGCGGCAGACCCATCCGGGTGGCGCGCGGCCCGGCCTGCTCGGCCTCGACCAACTCGCCATCCTGCGCGCCGTGGGTGGCGTCGGGCGCCACGGTCCATTCCTTGTCGGAGCCCTTGTCGATCGGCAGGATACGGCCGCCTTCGGCGCCCTTGCGGAAGATCCCCACCACCTTGAGCGGGCTGGCCCCGATGCGGCGGATCAGCCGTGCCTCGTAATTGTGGTCGGCCTCGTGCACCACCTGCAGCCGCGCGAGGATGCGGTCGCCCTCGCCAAGCGCCGGATCGGTGGCGCGCGGCACGAAGAGCACCGTGGGCTCGACGCCCTCGCCATGCCATTCCAGCGGCTGCGCGAAGAGATCGCCGTTCCCGTCGACGGCCTTCATTTGCAGCACGGTGACGGGCGGCAGGCGGTCCGGGTCTCGATAGGTCTTCTTGCGCTTTTCCAGATGGCCCTCGTGCTCCAGCTCCTTGAGCAGGCGCTTGAGGTCGATCCGCGCCGCGCCCTTGATGCCGAAAGCCTTGGCAATGTCGCGCTTGGAGGTGAGGGTCGGGTTGGCGGCGATCCAGTCGAGGATATCCGGTTTGGTCGGCAGTTTGCTCATGGCCCTGAGCTAGCACGGCGCACCGTCCCCGTCATGGCGATTCTGGCGATTTTGCCGGCGGGACAGAGGCGCAGCGGGGAAATTATCGCTCAGACGCCCGGCGGGTTGCCGGTGTCGTGATCGCCGGGCACCTTGAGCGGCACCGCATGGCAGATCTCGCGCAGCGCGCCCTTCAGCCCTTCCTCGAGCGTCGGATGGTAGAACGGCATGTCGAGCAGGTCGCCTGCGGTCATCTTCTGGCCGATGGCGAGCGCCAGCAGATGGCCCATGTGATCTGCGCCTGGGCAGAACAGATCGGCCCCGATCAGCCGCCCATCGGGGGCCGCGGCGTAGAGCCGGGCGAGGCCGGTGTTCTCTGCATCGACCTTGGCGCGGCCCTGATCAGCGTAATCCGCGCTGCCGATCTTTGCGCTGTCATCGGGGCTGTCGCCCAGCGCGACCAGAGGCGGCTCGGTGAAGGTGATGGCGAAATTGACCTTGCGCTCGGAGCGCACCAGCGCCGGGTAGGCGACGGCGTTGCGCCCGGCGATCGCGCCCTCGTCGGAGGCCTCGTGCAGCACCGGGCGGCCGGCATTGGCGTCGCCTGCCATGAAGATCGACGCATCGCCGCATTGCATGGTCTCAGGGTCGATCCCGGGCATGCCTTTGTCATCGAGGTCGAGGCCCGTGGTCTCTAGCCCGAGGTCGCTCACATTCGGCGGCCGGCCGGTGGCGACCAGCACCTTGTCGAAGGTCTCGGCGTTGCCATCCCAGTCGATGCGCACGCGCCCATCCTCTTCCGACGGCTTGGGGTCAGTGCCGAGATGCAGGTCCATTTCCTGCGCCATGGCCTCGCTCAGCGCCGCGTGGACCTTCTTGCAACGCACCTGCGCCAGCGTCTCCTGCTGGTCGAACAGCGCCACCCGGACGCCGAGCCGTGCCATCGCCTGCGCCAGTTCCAGCCCGATGACGCCGCCGCCGATCACCGCGAGGCTTTCGGGCAGGTCTTCAAGCTCGAAGATGGTCTCGTTGGTCAGCGCCAGCTCGCCAAGTTTGGCAAAGGGGCCCGGGACCATCGGGCTCGAGCCGGTTGCGATGATGACCGCGCCCGCCGCGACGGTGCGCCCGTCATCCAGCGTGAGCGTGCTCGCGGAGGTGAACCGGGCGCGGGCCTGTACGCGGATCTCGTCGGGCAGGTCCATGATGCTGGCACGGGTGGCTTGCGCGAAGCGGTCGCGGTGTTCGCGGACCCGGCGCAGCACCGCCTTGCCGTGGATCGCGACCTCGCCCGTCTCGATGCCGAAGAGCCCTGCCTGCCGGGCGCCGTGGGCGTTGCGGGCGGCGGCGATCAGCAGCTTGGAGGGCATGCAGCCCACGGTGGCGCAGGTGGTGCCGGAGAAGCTCGGATCGATCAGCAGCGTCTTTGCGCCGTGCTTGCGGGCGTTGCGCTCGGCCGCGAGACCGGCGGTGCCGGCCCCAATAATTGCCACGTCGCATGTGAGATCCGCCATCGCGCTGCCCTTCCTCGGCCCATTGCTCATCGCAGGATCAACCGGGCGGGCGGCAGAGATGTTCCCTGCAGGGCCTCAGGAAAGGGGTCTCAGCGTGCGAAATAATCGCGCAGGATGCGGGTGTAGATCGCCTTGAGGCTCTCGATCTGCGCCACCGGCACGTTCTCGTCGACCTGATGCATGGTCTTGCCGACCAGCCCGAACTCGACCACCGGGCAATGATCCTTGACGAAACGCGCATCCGAGGTGCCGCCCGAGGTCGAGAGCTCCGGCCTGCGCCCGGTCTCGGCCTCGACCGCCGCCGCGACCAGATCCGACAGCGGCCCCGGCGGGGTCAGGAAGCTCTCGCCGGAGATCTTGATCGCGACCTCGGTTCGGGTGCCGAACTCGGCATCCAGCTTGCCGGCCTCTTCACGCAGCCAGTTCGAGAGCGCCGTACCGGTATGGGTGTCGTTGAAGCGGATGTTGACGGTGCCGCGGCTCTGCGCCGGGATCACGTTGGTCGCCGTGTTGCCGGTGTCGATGGTGACCACCGCCAGCGTCGAGGCGTCGAAATGATCGGTACCGGTGTCGAGCTCGTGCGAGGCGAGCCGGTCCATCAGCCGCGCCATCGCCGGCATCGGGTTCAGCGCCCGGTGCGGATAGGCGGCGTGGCCCTGCTTGCCTGTCACCGTGAACCAGGCCGACAGCGAGCCGCGGCGGCCGATCTTCATCATTTCACCCATCTCGGAGGGGCAGGTCGGCTCGCCCACAAGGCAGACCGACATGCGCTCGCCCTGGCGCTCCATCCAGTCGAGCAGCGCCACGGTTCCATCGGTGGCATCGCCCTCCTCGTCGCCGGTGATCGCCAGCACGATGGCGCCGTTGGGGGGGGTGTCCTTGACGAAATCGACGGCGGCGGCGGCGAAGGCCGCGACGCCGGATTTCATGTCGGTGGCGCCGCGCCCGAACATCACCCCGTCGCGGATCTCGGCGCCGAAGGGATCGGCGCTCCACGCTGCCGCGTCGCCCACCGGCACCACATCCGTGTGACCGTTGAAGCCGAAGCTGCGGGCGTGGCCTTTCGCGCCCCAGCGGGCGTAGAGATTGGCGGTGCCGTTGCGATCGACGCGGGTGCAGGTGAACCCCGCCTCTTCGAGCAGCGTCTGCAGCAGCACCAGCGCCCCGCCCTCCTCGGGCGTCACCGAGGGGCAGCGGATGAGATCGGCGGTGAGGGCGACGGGGTCGATCGTCATGGCACGGTTCCTTGCTGTGTCTCGGCTTTGGCTACCCCGACACGGGCGCAAGGGCAAACCCTGCGTCCGCGCGGGGCGGCGTGCGCAGAGCAGCTATGTCACAGGACAATCGATCTGGCCTGAAACCGGCGTGCGTGGTAGGGATTGCCTCAGGACAAGGGGCAAGACTGCCCGAAGCGGGGCGGCGATCCGAAGCGTCCGGAGGCCGGTGTCAGACCACGCCGCGGGCGGATCCGGTCGGCTGCGGGCAGCACGTGTCGCGGGCAGGGTGACAGGCATGAATACGGCAGGGGTTTCTTCACGTCATGGCCGCGCGGAGCATCGCGCAGCATGAGCTGGATCGCTATCTCGGGCGAGGGCAGGCGCTGGACCGATGACCGCGTGTTCGACGCCGGAGGGCGCCCACGTGACGCGCTCCTGGCCAAGGGGTCGCTGCTGATCGAGACCCGGCTCTCGGCCGAAGGCCGGCCACAGACCCTGCTGGCCTTCGAGCGCCAGCATCCCTGGCCCGGCGGGCTCTCGCTCCAGGCGCTGCCCAATGGCAGCATCGTGCTGGTGATGAGCCAGGGCGAAGATGCTTTCCACACGCTGCTGCAATATCCCGACGATGCCCGCACCGATATCCTGCGCGTGACCTTCAGCTGGGATTCGACCGCGCGCTGGGGCCAGTTGGCGCTCGAGCGGCCGGAAAGCGACTGCACGGCGCTCCGCGAGACCCCGCCGCCACCGCCGCTCCTGCTCGCGGACCTGTCAAACCTCGTGCACCGGCCGCAGCTCTGCCGCACCGATCCCGACGTGATCTTCTTCGCGGCCTCCGACGAGATCGAGCCGGTGGGGCCGACGCCCTCCCTGACCGGGCGCGTGCCGGTGGAGACCCCTGAGGGGCCCCGCCCGGTGGCAGAACTGCAGAGCGGCGACACCGTCCGGACCCGCTGTGGCGGCGCCGCCCCGGTTCTGCAGCGGGTGAGCCGCGTGGTGCCGGCGCTCGGCTCCTTTACGCCGGTGCGGCTGCGCGCGCCCTATTTCGGCCTGACCCGAGATCTCGTGGTGTCACCGCATCAGCGCCTGGTGATCGGCGGCTCTGAGGTCGAGTACCTGTTCGGACGCGAAGCGGTGCTGGTGCCGGCGCTCAGCCTGGCCAACGGCTTTGCGGCGGTGCGCGAGGTGGGGGCAATGACGCTGCGCTATCACCAGCTGCTGCTGCCGGCGCATGATGCGGTGATGGCCGGGGGGGCGGCGCTCGAAA
Organism: Salipiger bermudensis; assembly: GCF_019801965.1. Classification (GTDB taxonomy): domain Bacteria; phylum Pseudomonadota; class Alphaproteobacteria; order Rhodobacterales; family Rhodobacteraceae; genus Salipiger; species Salipiger bermudensis_A. The sequence continues at coordinate 101,689 of NZ_JAHVIA010000003.1, read as the reverse complement.
GCCTCTATGTCGGCCGTTTGCGGCGCTCGCGCGCGCATCTCGCCGCCTCGCTGCTGGCCGACTGTCCGAGCGCGTTGCTGCCCGAACAGCACCGCGCGGGCTACCAGATCCTGCATCCGTTCGAGGCGATCACACTGGCGCAGGCGCGGGTCGCCTGACCGGCGCGCTCTGAAGATTTTTCGTCCGAAAAATCTTCGGTCCAAGAAAATTGGCTAATTTTCTTCGGCGACCTCAGTCCTTGTCGAAGAACGGGGTGACCTGCGCAACAATGACGGAATTCTCCTCGAGCGCGCGCGCCATCAGCTCCTGCTCGTCGGCCTCGATCTCGTGGCCCTGCGCCCGGCGCTCTTCCTCGGTGCCGTAGCCCGTGACGTCGAGCGGGGCCAAATCTGCCTGCTTGAGGATCGCCACGGTCTCGCGCACCGCCTCGGCCTCGTCGACGCCGCTGGCATAGCACATCAGCGCCGCGCCGGTGGACTTGTCGGGCAGCCCGTCGCCCGCCTTGCGGCCGACCTCGACCAAAAGGGTGTAGACCTGCTGTCTCGATGGTTTCTTGCTGGCCATGCCTGCCGTCTCCCGCGTTTCGGGCGGGATGCGGCAGGCATGGCGGCGAGTCAAGCCCCGCGCGCCCTCGAAGCTCAGGGCGCGAAGAGTTCGACCGCCACGGCACAGCAGTAGATCACGATCAGCAGCACCGACTCGATGCCGATCCGCGCCGGGCCTTCGCGCTGGCGCAGGATCAGCCCTCCAAGAAGGATGGCGGTCATCAGCATGCCGGTGGCCAACCAGTAGAGATCGGTCTCGCCCACCGCCTGGAAGATCGAGCCGTCGCGATAGGCGACATCGGAGAACACCAGGAACAGCGTGTCGAACGTGTTGCCGCCGATGATCCCGCCCACGGCGAGCTGCAGCGCTCCGCGGCGCACGGCGACGAGGGTGGTGACCAGCTCGGGCAGCGAGGTGATGATCGCGGTGATCAGCGCGCCGACCAGGCTCGAGGAGAGCTCGTAGCGGGTGATGAGCACCCCGGCGACCTGGCTGATGACCCAGCCCGACAGACCCATGATGACGACCAGTCCGACGAAGAGCAGGGCCGGGCGCAGCACCGGGGCGTCGGGATCGTTTTCGTCGTCGGGCTCGTCGCGGCGGGTATCGGAGGTCTCGACAGGGCGCCACATCGGACGCTCGCCGACGATCGAGGACAGGCGCACGCCCCAGAGATAGCCGAGAAACATCACGAGCGAGACGGGCGACACGCCGAAATAGGCGATGTCGGGCCCGGCCATGGCGGCAATCGGCATCGACAGCAGGATGAGCAGCATCACCGCCTGAAACAGGTTCGCCGGCTCGGCGGCGGCGTGTTCCAGGTTGACGCGCTTGTAGAAAAGGTCGGCCAACCCGAGAAACAGCGTCTGGGCAGCGATCCCGCCGACGGCATTGGACACCGCGAAACTGGCATCGCCGCCATAGGCCGCGGAGACCGAGACCACGACGCCGGAGAGCGACGTCGCGCCGCCGAGCAGGATGCCGCCCGCCATCGCCTCTCCGAGCTTCGTCCGGTCGGCGAGCAGGTCGGCAAGGCTGGTGGCGCGGATCGAGGCGGCCACGACAATGGCCCCTGCCAGGGCGAAGATCCCGAGCAGGAGCGGAAGCGAAAGACCCTGTATCAAAGGGTCAGCTTCGGACTTTTCGAACGATCCAGATCAGCGCGCTGGCGCCGATGATGCCGACGATGAGCTGAGGCACCCAGGTGTTGGCGGCGTAGATGCCCAGCAGCGAGAGCACGAAGTTGAGCACCACCGCGCCGACGATGCCGAGAATGATGTTCAAGAGGATACCGGTATCGGCCTTCATGATCATGCTGGCAATCCAGCCGGCGAGGCCGCCGACAATGATGGATGCAATCAATCCAAGACCCATGGCAATGTTCCCTTCAATTCCTGTTAACGAAAGGGAAACAAGGATCTTGCCGGTTGGTTCCGTCCGGTCAGGGGCAGGCGGCGAAAAGGCTGATGGCGCCGCCGCGGATGATGGCGATGCCGCCATCGGTGCGCAGCACCATGATCCGGTCGGTGCGGACGCGCGTGCCCTCGCGGCAGGTGGCGTCGTAGAGCCTGGCCTGCATGCCGCGCACCTCGGTTGGGTCGGCCAGAGAGCAGCGGCTGCCCACGCCGATGAAGGCGTTCGGGGTCAGCACCACCGCGCCGCCTTCGCGGCCGATGCTGCGGCAATCCCATCCGTCGGCCCAGTCGTAGGCCGGACGGTAGAGCCCCTCAAGGGCGACGGCGGCGGCCGGGAGGGCCGCCACCACGAGCGCGAGGGTCGCGCCCCAGCGCATCAGTCGCGCAGCAGTTCGTTGATGCCGGTCTTGGAGCGGGTCTTCTCGTCGACGCGCTTCACGATCACCGCGCAGTAGAGGTTGATGCCGTTCTTCGACGGCATCGAGCCTGCGACGACCACCGAGTAGGGGGGCACTTCGCCGTAGAAGACCTCGCCGGTCTCGCGGTCGACGATCTTGGTCGACTGGCCGAGGAACACGCCCATGCCGAGCACCGAGCCCTCGCGGACGATGACGCCCTCGACGACCTCGGAGCGCGCGCCGATGAAGCAGTTGTCCTCGATGATGGTGGGCCCGGCCTGCATGGGCTCGAGCACGCCGCCGATTCCGACGCCGCCCGACAGGTGCACGCCCTTGCCGATCTGCGCGCAGGAGCCGACGGTGGCCCAGGTGTCGACCATGGTGCCGCTGTCGACATAGGCGCCGAGGTTGACGAAGGACGGCATCAGGACAACGCCCGGCGCGATGTAGGCCGACTTGCGGACCACGCAGTTCGGCACCGCGCGGAAGCCCGCGGCCTTCCACTCGCTGTCGCCCCAGCCCTTGAATTTGCTGTCGACCTTGTCCCACCAGCCGCTGCCCTGCGGGCCGCCGTCCTGCATCTCCATGTCCTTGATGCGGAAGCCGAGCAGCACCGCCTTCTTGGCCCACTGGTTGACGTGCCAGTTACCGTCGTCCTGCTTCTCGGCGACGCGCAGCGATCCGCTGTCAAGCGCGTGCAGCGTGGCCTCGATGGCCTCGCGGGTTTCGCCCCCGGTCGACGGGGTGATGCCGTCGCGCGCCTCCCAGGCGGCTTCGATGGCGGCTTCGAGCTGTGCGTTGGACATCTGTGTCTCCTCGTGCGATCCGGTTTCCAGCCCTATAACGGGCGGCCCGCCCCACGGCAACGCATCCCGAGGTCGCCCTTCGCAGGAAAGGATGAGACGCATGGCCAAGGCAATCCACAGCATGATCCGGGTGCTCGACGAAGCCCGCTCGCTGGCCTTCTACGAGACGGCCTTCGGGCTCACCGTTGCCGACCGGCTCGATTTCCCCGAGTTCACGCTGGTCTATCTCTCGAATGCCGAGACCGGCTTCGAGCTCGAGCTGACGGTCAACAAGGATCGTACCGAGCCCTACGATCTCGGCGACGGCTACGGCCATCTCGCGGTCTCGGTCGAGGATCTCGAGGCCGAGCATGCGCGCTTCACCGAAGCGGGGCTGAACCCGCGCAAGCTGGTGGAGTTCGCCCCGGCGGGCGATGTGGTGGCGAAGTTCTTCTTCGTGGCCGATCCCGACGGCTACCAGATCGAGGTGCTGGCACGCGAGGGGCGCTTCGCCTGAGCGCGGCCCGGGGGGCGAAGGCGCGGCTGCTCTCGCCGCTCTCTTCGCCCACCGAACGCCGCGCCCCCTTGCGGAATCGAATCCCGGCGCGTATATGGCCTATCAACAGCGGCGCGTCGGGGCTCTCCCGAGGTTCCACCGGGAAAGATCGACGGGCCGCGCGCCCGTTTTTTTGTGCTCAATCGGACCCGGACACATGACCGACCTGATCGCCAAATCCGCCATCGATCGGCGCCTCGCCGAGATCGTCACCCCGGTCATCGAAGACCTGGGGTTCGAGCTCGTGCGCCTGCGCCTGATGAGCGGTAAGACCGCAACCCTGCAGATCATGGCCGAACGCCCCGAGGGCGGCATCGAGGTCGATGACTGCGCCGATATCTCGACCGCCGTCTCGGCGGTGCTCGATGTCGAGGACCCGATCATCGACGCCTACACGCTCGAGGTCTCGAGCCCCGGCATCGACCGGCCGCTGACCCGGCTCAAGGACTTCGACACCTACGAGGGCTACGAGGCCAAGATCGAAACCCACGAGATGATCGACGGCCGCAAGCGCTGGCGCGGCGTTCTCGCCGGGACCGAGGGCGGCGAAGTGCTGTTCAACATCGAGGGCGAGGGCGGCGAAGAGCAGACCATCGGCCTGCAATTCGACTGGCTCAGCGACGCCAAGCTGATCCTCACCGATGACCTGATCCGCGACATGCTGCGTGCCCGTAAGGCCCAGGAAGTGGACGAAACCCAATTCGACGAAATCCAGGCCGACGACGCGGCCGCTCAGGAGGAGTAAGAAGAAAATGGCAATCACCTCTGCCAACCAGCTTGAGCTTCTGCAAACGGCCGAGGCCGTCGCCCGCGAGAAGATGATCGACCCCGCGCTCGTGATCGAGGCGATGGAAGAGAGCCTCGCGCGCGCCGCCAAGTCGCGCTACGGCTCCGAGATGGACATCCGCGTGAAGATCGACCGCAAGACCGGTCGCGCCACCTTCACCCGCGTGCGTACCGTCGTCGAGGACGAAGAGCTCGAAAACTACCAGGCCGAGCTGACCGTGAAGCAGGCCAAGCAATACATGGCCGATCCCAAGGTGGGCGACCAGTATGTCGAGGAAGTGCCGCCGGTCGACATGGGTCGGATCGCGGCGCAGTCGGCCAAGCAGGTGATCCTGCAGAAGGTCCGCGAGGCCGAGCGCGATCGCCAGTACGACGAGTTCAAGGACCGCAACGGCACCATCATCAACGGCACCGTCAAGCGCGAGGAATACGGCAACGTCATCGTCGATATCGGCCGTGGCGAAGGCATCCTGCGCCGCAACGAGAAGATCGGCCGCGAGGCGTATCGCCCGGGCGACCGCATCCGCTGCTACATCAAGGACGTGCGCCGCGAGGCCCGCGGCCCGCAGATCTTCCTTTCGCGCACCGCGCCGGAATTCATGGCCGAGCTGTTCAAAATGGAAGTGCCGGAAATCTACGACGGCATCATCGAGATCAAGGCCGTGGCCCGTGACCCGGGCTCGCGCGCCAAGATCGGCGTGATCTCCTATGACGGCTCGATCGATCCGGTCGGCGCCTGCGTTGGTATGCGCGGCAGCCGCGTGCAGGCCGTGGTCAACGAGCTCCAGGGCGAGAAGATCGACATCATCCCGTGGAACGAGGACATGCCGACCTTCCTGGTCAACGCGCTGCAGCCGGCCGAGGTCTCCAAGGTGGTGCTCGACGAGGATGCCGAGCGCATCGAGGTCGTGGTGCCCGACGAGCAGCTCTCGCTGGCCATCGGCCGCCGCGGTCAGAACGTGCGCCTGGCGTCGCAGCTCACCGGCCTCGACATCGACATCATGACCGAGGAAGAAGAGTCGGCGCGCCGTCAGAAGGAATTCGAAGAGCGCACCAAGCTGTTCATGGACACGCTCGATCTCGACGAGTTCTTTGCCCAGCTGCTGGTTGCCGAGGGCTTCACCAATCTCGAGGAGGTCGCCTATGTCGAGCTCGACGAGCTGCTGGTGATCGACGGCGTCGACGAGGACACCGCGCAGGAGCTGCAGACCCGCGCCCGCGAATTCCTCGAGGAGCAGGCCCGCAAGGCGCTCGAGCGCGCCCGCGAGCTCGGCGCCGAGGACAGCCTTATTGAATTCGACGGCCTGACACCCCAGATGGTAGAGGCACTGGCAGAAGACGGCGTGAAGACGCTGGAAGATTTCGCCACCTGTGCAGACTGGGAGCTGGCCGGTGGCTGGACCACGGTCGACGGCGAGCGCGTCAAGGATGACGGTCTGCTCGAGAAGTTCGATGTCGATCTCGCCGAAGCGCAGAACCTCATCATGACCGCGCGCGTGCTGCTTGGCTGGGTCGATCCCGACGAGCTCGTGGCCGAGGCCGAAGAAGAGGTCGAGGGCGAAGGTGACGAGTCCGAGACCGAGGAAGAGGTCTGATCCGATGAGCCGGGGCGGCCGGGACAAGGACCGGGCCGATGGTCCGGAGCGGCGCTGCATCGCCACTGGCGAGACGCAGCCCGCCAACGGTCTGATCCGTTTCGTGATCGGGCCGGACAATCAGGTCGTGCCCGATCTCGCAGGCAAGCTGCCCGGGCGCGGCATCTGGGTGTCGTCGGACAAGGCAGCGCTCGAGAAGGCTGCAAGCAAAGGGCTTTTTGCCCGTGCCGCGCGGGCACCGGTCACGGTGCCCGACGATCTGCCCAATCTGGTCGAGCAGATGCTCGCCCGCCGGGTGGTCGAACTGCTGAGCCTCGCCCGCAAGTCGGGGGGCGCGGTTTCTGGCTACGAGAAGGTCAAGGATTGGCTGGGCAAGGAAGAGGCCGATGTGCTTCTTCAGGCCGAAGACGGGTCGACCCGCGGCAAGTCCAAGCTGTCCACCCCGCAATGGGGATCCTATATCGGCTGGCTCACGGCGGACGAGCTGGGGCTGGCCTTTGGTCGGGAAAAGGTGATACACGCGGCGCTTGGCGCTGGTGGACTCACGAAACGTGTTGTAGAGGAAGCCCAACGACTGAAGGGGCTGCGCGTCGGAAGGGCCGACGCGGCGACGGCAGCAGGGGCTGCCGGGGGCGGCAGGGGCCGCCGGAAAGGATAAGAGCTGAATGAGCGATAACGACGGCAAGAAGACTTTGGGTGTTCGTGGCGGGGGTCCCCGTTCGGGATCCGTGAAGCAGAGCTTCAGCCACGGGCGGACCAAGAACGTCGTGGTGGAGACCAAGCGCAAGCGCGTGGTCGTGCCCAAGCCCGGCGCCGGTGGCGCCAAGGGCTCCGGCGGTGTGCCGGGTGGCTCGGGTGGCAAGCGCCCGGCCGGGATCTCCGACGCGGAGATGGAACGCCGCCTGAAGGCACTGCAGGCCGCCAAGGCCCGTGAGGTCGAGGAGCAGGCGGAGCGCGAGGCGCAGGAAAAGGCCCGCGCCGAAGAGCGCGAGCGGATGCGCGCCGAGAAGGAACAGAAAGAGCGCGAGCAGCGCGAGGCCGAAGAGCGCGCCAAGGCGAAAGCCGAGGAAGAGGCGCGCAAGGCCCGCGAAGCCGCGGAAGCTGCCAAGAAGGCAGAGGCCGCAGCCGCGGCCCCGGCGGCCGATCCGGCAGCCGGCGCAGCCCGTGGCGGCGCCAAGCCCGCAGCCGGCGCTCCGGCAGGCGGCCCGGCGGGCCAGCCGCAGCAGCGCAAGGCCGACCGCGAGCGCGAAGAGCGTGGCCGTGGCGGTCGTGGCCGCGGGGGCGACGGCAACCGTCGCTCCGGCAAGCTGACCCTGAACCAGGCGCTCGGCGGCGAAGGTGGCCGGCAGAAATCCATGGCCGCGATGAAGCGCAAGCAGGAGCGTGCGCGTCAGAAGGCGATGGGCGGTGCGCAGCAGCGCGAGAAGGTCGTCCGTGACGTTCAGCTGCCCGAGGCGATCACCGTTGCCGAGCTGGCCAACCGCATGGCAGAGCGCGTCGCAGACGTGGTCAAGGCGCTGATGCAGAACGGCATCATGGCGACCCAGAACCAGTCGATCGATGCCGACACCGCGGAACTGATCATCGAGGAATTCGGCCACCGCGTGACCCGCGTGTCGGATGCCGACGTCGAGGACGTCATCAAGACCGTCGACGACAAGCCGGAAGATCTCCTGCCGCGTCCGCCGGTCATCACGATCATGGGCCACGTCGACCACGGCAAGACCTCGCTGCTCGACAAGATCCGCGAAGCCAACGTCACCTCTGGCGAGGCCGGCGGCATCACTCAGCACATCGGCGCCTACCAGGTGACGACCAAGGGTGGCGACGTCCTGACCTTCCTCGACACGCCCGGCCACGCGGCGTTCACCTCGATGCGCTCGCGTGGCGCCCAGGTGACCGATATCGTGGTGCTGGTGGTTGCGGCCGACGATGCGGTGATGCCGCAGACCGTCGAGGCCATCAGCCACGCCAAGGCAGCCGGCGTTCCGATGATCGTCGCGATCAACAAGGTCGACAAGCCCGAGGCGAACCCGACCAAGGTCCGCACCGACCTGCTGCAGCACGAGGTGATCGTGGAGCAGATGTCCGGTGAAGTGCAGGATGTCGAGGTCTCGGCCCATACCGGGCAGGGTCTTGACGAGCTGCTCGAAGCCATCGCGCTGCAGGCCGAGGTTCTCGAACTGAAGGCCAACCCGAACCGCGCCGCCGAAGGCGCCGTGATCGAAGCCCAGCTCGACGTGGGCCGCGGCCCGGTCGCCACGGTTCTGGTGCAGAACGGCACCCTGAAGCAGGGCGACATCTTCGTCGTGGGCGAGCAGTACGGCAAGGTCCGTGCGCTGATCAACGACAAGGGTGAGCGCGTCCAGGAAGCCGGTCCTTCGGTTCCGGTCGAGGTGCTCGGCCTCAACGGCACGCCCGAGGCCGGCGACGTTCTCAACGTCACCTCTACCGAGGCGCAGGCCCGCGAGATCGCCGAATACCGCGAGCACGCCGCGAAAGAGAAGCGCGCCGCCGCAGGCGCCGCGACGACGCTCGAGCAGCTGATGAAGAAGGCCAAGGACGACGAGAACGTCTCCGAGCTGCCGGTGGTCGTGAAGGCCGACGTGCAGGGCTCGGCCGAGGCCATCGTGCAGGCGCTCGAGAAGGTCGGCAACGACGAGGTCCGCGTGCGGGTGATCCACTACGGTGTGGGCGCCATCACCGAGACCGATATCGGCCTCGCCGAAGCTTCGGGCTGTCCGGTCATCGGCTTCAACGTCCGTGCCAACGCACCGGCCCGCAACAGCGCCAACCAGAAGGGCGTGGAGATCCGCTACTACTCGGTGATCTACGACCTCGTGGACGACGTGAAGGCGGCGGCCTCCGGCCTGCTGTCGAACGAGATCCGCGAGAACTTCATCGGCTATGCCGAGATCAAGGAGGTCTTCAAGGTCTCCAATGTCGGCAAGGTCGCCGGCTGTCTCGTCACCGAGGGGGTTGCCCGCCGCTCCGCAGGCGTCCGCCTGCTGCGCGACAACGTGGTGATCCACGAGGGTACGCTGAAGACGCTGAAGCGCTTCAAGGACGAAGTGGCAGAGGTCCAGTCGGGCCAGGAATGCGGCATGGCGTTCGAGAACTACGACGATGTCCGCCCGCAGGATGTCATCGAGATCTTCGAGCGCGAGGAGATCGAGCGCTCGCTCTGATCGCCAGCCCGCCATCGGGCGCATCGCAGACACGGGAACACCCGGAGGGAAACCTCCGGGTGTTTTCGTTTTCGTGAAACTGTGGTTCCCGCATGCGTTGAAGAGAGGCCGTGGGGCCGCCAGAAAATGGAAAAGCCCGGAGGTTTCCCTCCGGGCTTTTCAGCAGAACTCAGAACTTGTCGTTCGGTTCAGGCTGCCACCGGGTTCCCGGTAAAGACCTGATTTCCGACACGAACGGCAATGCGACCGTCAGGGAGACTCTTCTCGAGAATGCCCTGAACCGAGACGCAGCTGCCAAGAATGATGGTACGCAGCATTTCAGTGTTCCCCGATACGGATATTACAGAAATATGAATACCGGCGAATCGTTAACGGAACCAGAACAAATTTTGTCAACTACGCCTAATTACCTAGCATCTGGGCCATTTTCGGGAGTTTTTCCGCGCTGCAATGCAGAAATTTCTGGACAAACTGCCGCTCAGAGCCAGTCGCGCAGGATTGGGATCAGCGGAATGTCGGCCGGTGGCATCGGGTAATCGCGCAGCTCTCGCGCGTGCACCCATTTCAGCGCCTGGCCTTCCTTCGACTGTGGCGTACCCTGCCACTTGCGGCAGGCGAAGAGCGGCATCAGCAGGTGGAAGCCCTCGTAGGCGTGGGAGGCGAAGGTCAGCGGCGCGAGGCAGCTCTCCCAGGTGTCGATGCCCAGCTCTTCCTGCAGTTCGCGGATCAGCGCGACCTCGGGGCTCTCGCCCGGCTCGACCTTGCCGCCGGGAAACTCCCAGAGACCGGCCATGGATTTGCCCTCCGGGCGCTGCGCCAGGAGGATGCGACCGTCGGGATCGATGAGCGCGACGGCGGAGACGAGGATGATCTTCGACATGTGGGAACTCCCGGTGGCGAGGTCAGGCCGGCGAGGGGCGCTGCCCCTCGCACTCCCCGAGGTATTTCAGAACCAGAGAAGGGAGGGGCTCAGGACCGGTAATCGGCGTTGATCGAGATGTAGCCGTGGGTCAGGTCGCAGGTCCAGACCGTGGCCTTGCCGGCGCCGAGGCCGATATCGACATTGACCGCGATCTCGGGCTGTTTCATCAGCGCGGCGCCGTCTTCCTCCTTGTAGGAGGGCGCGACCCAGCCGTTCTCGGCCACCAGCACGTCGCCGAAGCGGATGGTCAGCCTGTCGCGGTCGGCGGCGGCGCCGGACTTGCCGACGGCCATGACGATGCGGCCCCAGTTGGGATCCTCGCCGGCGATGGCGGTCTTGACCAGCGGCGAGTTGGCGATGGCCAGCGCGTGGGTGCGGGCATCGGCATCGGTCTTCGCACCGGTGACGTTGACGGTCACGAACTTGGTGGCGCCTTCGCCATCCTTGACGACCTGGTGCGCGAGGTCGAGGAATACGCCCTCGAGCGCCTGTGCGAAATCGCTGTCGGCCAGGGTGACCTCGACGCCGGACGCGCCGGTGGCGCCCATCAGCAAGGTGTCGGAGGTCGAGGTGTCGCTGTCGACGGTGATGCAGTTGAAGCTGCGGTCGTTGATCTCGGAGACCATGGTCTGCAGGTCGCCGCGCGACACCTTGGCGTCGGTGAAGATGTAGACCAGCATCGTCGCCATGTCGGGGGCGATCATGCCGGAGCCCTTGGCGAAGCCGGCGATCTTCACCTCGCCGCCGGGCAGCGCCACGGTGGTGCAGGCGCCCTTGGGGAAGGTGTCGGTGGTCATGATGGCGCGGGCCGCCTCGGCGCCCTTGCCGGCGTCGAGCGCTGCCACGAGATCGTCGACCTTGGCGATGATGCGGTCATGCGGCAGGCGCTCGCCGATCACCCCGGTGGAGCTGGTGAAGACCCGCGCCTCGGGCAGGCCGGTGGCCTTGGCAACGGCGGCGCAGATCGCCGCCACCGAGCCGTCGCCGGCCTTGCCGGTGAAAGCATTGGAATTGCCCGAGTTGACGATGATCGCCGCGCCTGCGTCGCTGTCTCCGCCGATCTTCGACTGGCAGTCGAGCACGTTGGCCGAGCGGGTGGCGGAGCGGGTGAAGACCCCGGCAACGGTGCTGCCGGGATCGAGAAGCGTCAGCATCACGTCGGTTCGCCCGGCATATCGGACCCCCGCGGCGACCGAAGCGAAGCGGACCCCCTCGATCACCGGAAGATCCGGGAAGGCGGCGGGGGCGAGGGGCGAAACGGACGTGATCTTGGCCAATTAGTCCTCCAGGAGCTGCATGTTCGAAAGCGCCGAGACCGCGGCCTCGGACTTGTCCATGCGGGTGACTTCCGCCGATGCGAGGGTTTCGTCAATATATTTCTCGACCGCCTGCTGCTGCAGCATGGTCTCGATATCGCCGCGCACCTCCTCGAGCGCAGGGGCTTCCTTGGTGCGGGTGTCGTTGAGCTTGATCACGTGCCAGCCGAACTGGGTCTGCACCGGGGCGGAGACGGCGCCGACCTCGAGGGTCTCGACCGCCACCTGGAACGGCTCGACCATCATGCCGGGACCGAACCAGCCGAGCTCGCCGCCATTGGGGCCGGAGGGGCCAGTGGATTTCTCGCGCGCCAGCTCGGCGAAATCCGCCCCGCCCTCGAGCTCTTCGACCAGCGCCTGGGCGTCTTCCTCGGATTCCACGAGAATGTGCGAGGCGTTGAACTCCATGCCGGAGGCGGCGCCGAGATAATTGCTCTCGTAAGTGGCCTGAACGGCGGCTTCGGTGACCGCATCCTCGGCGATCGCCTTGACCACTTCGCCCGCAAGCAGGGCGCGGCGCTCGTTGTCGATTGCAATCGTCACGCGCTTGGTCTCGACCGCCTTCTCGTCTTGGGCGAGGGCCGCCTGACGCACCAGCTGATCGAGGATGCCATCCCAGAGCACATCGTCGCCAAGCTGTTGGTATTGCTCGGGAAGCGTGGTGCGGACCATCAGCATGTGGCCGAGGGTGATGTCTTCGCCGCCGACGGTCGCGACGACGGTGTCGAGCTCCATCTCCTCGGCCTGATCCTGGGCCTGTGCCGGCATCGCGAGGGTGGCGGCCAGGGCAACGGCGGAGAGCGTGGTGAGGGTTTTGCGCATCGAATAAGGTCCTTTCGGGTCCTTCGTGGACTGCCCGCGAGGGCAGCGTTGACACTTTCTGAGCCGAGCCTTACATGCCCATAAGGCTCTGCAAGGCCGGTCGTTCCCCTGTGTCATATGGGCTGTGTTCGAGGCGGGCAAGCGGATGCCACGACGAGAACACGACTTTGTCAGACAGGAACGGGCAGGCATGCTGGGTATCGGAACTCTCGCGCGGAAGGTGTTTGGAACGCCGAACGACCGCAAGATCAAGGCGACACGCCCGCTGGTCGCAAAGATCAACGCGCTGGAGCCCGAGTTCGAAGCGCTCGACGATGCCGGGCTGATCGCCAAGACCGAAGAGTTCAAGAAGCGCATCGCCGACGGTGAAAAGCTCGACGCGCTGCTGCCCGAGGCCTTTGCCAACTGCCGCGAGGGCGCCAAGCGGGCGCTCGGCCTGCGCGCCTTCGACACCCAGCTGATGGGCGGCATCTTCCTGCACCAGGGCAACATCTCGGAGATGAAGACCGGCGAGGGCAAGACGCTGGTCGCCACCTTCCCGGCCTATCTCAACGCGCTGACCGGCAAGGGCGTCCACATCGTTACCGTCAACGATTACCTCGCCCGCCGCGATGCCGAGTGGATGAGCAAGGTCTACGGCGCGCTCGGCCTGACCACCGGCGTGGTCTATCCGCAGCAGCCCGAGGCGGAGAAGAAGACCGCCTATGCCGCAGACGTGACCTATGCCACCAACAACGAGCTGGGCTTCGACTACCTGCGCGACAACATGAAGTCCGAGCTGGGCCAGATGATGCAGCGCGGGCATTATTTCGCGATCGTCGACGAGGTCGACAGCATCCTGATCGACGAGGCGAGGACGCCGCTGATCATCTCCGGCCCGAGCCAGGACCGCTCGGATCTCTACATGGCGATCGACCGGCTGATCCCGCAGCTCTCCGACGACGCCTACACGATCGACGAGAAGACCCGCAACGTCTCCTTCACCGACGAGGGCAACGAGGCGCTGGAAGAGATCCTGCACCTGCGCGGCGTGCTGCCCGAGGGCCAGACGCTCTACGATCCGGAAAGCACCACCGTGGTGCACCACGTCAACCAGGGCCTGCGCGCCCACAAGCTCTACACCCGCGACAAGGACTACATCGTCCGCGACGGGCAGGTTGTGCTGATCGACGAATTCACCGGCCGCATGATGGTCGGCCGGCGCCTCTCCGACGGTCTGCACCAGGCCATCGAGGCCAAGGAGGGCTGCAACATCCAGCCCGAGAACGTCACCCTCGCGCAGGTCACCTTCCAGAACTACTTCCGCCTCTACGACAAGCTCTCGGGCATGACCGGCACCGCGGCCACCGAGGCCGAGGAATTCATGGAGATCTACGGCCTCGGGGTGGTCGAGGTTCCGACCAACCGCCCGATCGCGCGGATCGACGAGGACGACAAGGTCTACCGCACGGGGGCCGAGAAATACGCGGCCATCGCCGAGGAGATCAAGGCGGCGCATGAGAAGGGCCAGCCTGTCCTCGTGGGCACCACCTCGATCGAGAAATCCGAGATGCTGTCGCAGCTGCTGACCAAGGCCGGGCTGCCGCACAACGTCCTGAACGCGCGCCAGCACGAGCAGGAGGCGCAGATCGTCGCCGATGCCGGCAAGCTGGGCGCGATCACCATCGCGACGAACATGGCCGGCCGCGGCACCGACATCAAGCTCGGCGGCAATGTCGACTTCAAGGTGATGGAGGCGCTCGAGGCCGATCCCGAGGGCGATCCCGAGGAGATCCGGCAACGGATCGAAGAGGCGCACGCCGCCGACGAGGAGGCCGTGAAGGCCGCCGGCGGCCTCTACGTGCTCGCCACCGAGCGCCATGAGAGCCGCCGCATCGACAACCAGCTGCGCGGCCGCTCCGGACGTCAGGGTGACCCGGGCCGCAGCTCGTTCTACCTTTCGCTCGAAGATGACCTGATGCGCATCTTCGGCTCCGAGCGGCTCGACAAGATGCTCTCCAAGCTCGGCATGAAGGAAGGCGAGGCGATCATCCACCCGTGGGTGAACAAGTCGCTCGAGCGGGCGCAGGCCAAGGTCGAGGGTCGCAACTTCGACATCCGCAAGCAGCTGCTCAAGTTCGACGACGTGATGAACGACCAGCGCAAGGTGATCTTCGCCCAGCGTCTCGAGATCATGGAGGCCGAGGACGTCTCCGAGGTCACCGAGGACATGCGCCACGAGGTCATCGACGAGCTGGTCGACACCTACGTGCCGCCGCGGACCTATGCCGACCAGTGGGACACCAAGGGGCTCTACGCCGCCGCGCTCGAGAAGCTCGGCATCGACGCGCCGGTGATTGCCTGGGGCGATGAAGAGGGCGTCGACGCCGACACCATCCGGGAGCGTCTGGAAGAGGCCTCCGACAAGTTCATGGCGGAGAAGGCCGAGGCCTTCGGTCCCGACACCATGCGCCAGATCGAGAAGCAGGTGCTGCTGCAGACCATCGACACCAAGTGGCGCGAGCACCTTCTGACCCTCGAGCACCTGCGCTCGGTGGTGGGCTTCCGCGGCTACGCGCAGCGCGATCCGCTGAACGAATACAAGACCGAGGCGTTCCAGCTCTTCGAGACCATGCTCGAGTCGCTGCGCGAGCAGGTCACAGAGCAGCTCAGCCGCGTCCGTCCGATGAACGAGGAAGAGCAGCGCCGGATGATGGAGCAGCTCGCCCAGCAGCAGGCCCAGCTGCGCCGTCAGGCCGAGGCGGCCACCGCCGGCCACGAGCCCGCTGCCGCGGCACCGCCCCCGGGCGAGCCGGGCGCGCCCGAGGCGCCGGATGCGCCGCTCGTCGAGGGCTTCGACGAATCGGATCCGACGACCTGGGGCAATCCGTCCCGCAACGATCCCTGCCCCTGCGGGTCGGGCAAGAAATTCAAGCACTGCCACGGCCGGCTGGCTTGACCACAAGATCTCCGTCAGGTCCGACAGATCCATGTCGGACCTGACGAATTGACTCCTTCCTTGCGCCCAACCGGCGCCCTTTTTCAGCGCGATAGATTTTCCACAAGGGAACGGGTTGAAAACGAGCGGAGGGTGCAATGGCACGGCTCAAGACATATCTCCTTGCCGCGGTGACGGTCTGTGCCGCACTGGCGATCGGCTTCGTGATGCAGAGCGGAGCGCAGTCGCGCAAGGCCGGGCAGGATGCCGGCGTCGTGGTCAGCGACATCACCGACACCTCCTCCGCCGCGATGCCCCGCCTGCCGGTCGAGGCCGCGCTGGCGCCGGATCTTGCCGGCGCGCTGGCGACGCTCCAGCCCGCCGCCGCCAAGGCCGTCTCCGAGCCGGTCGCGTCGCTGCCGGAAGCGCCGCAGGATCGCGCGGCTCTCGCCACCGTGGCGGAGTGCGGCGTCGCACTTTCCGCCGAGGCCCGCGCCGGTGCGATGGTCGCGCTGTCGCTGCGGGCGCCGTGCTTTGCCTCGGAGCGCGTCACCATCCATCATCACGGGCTGATGTTCACCGAGCTGACCGGCCCCGACGGCCAGCTCGCCATCGACGTGCCCGCGCTGGCGCAGAAGGCCCTGTTCATCGCCTCCTTCGACAATGATGCCGGCGCCACCGCGGTCGTCGAGGTGCCGGCGCTGCCGTTCTACGATCGCGTCGCCCTGCAATGGCGCGATCAGGCCGGGCTACAGCTGCACGCCCGCGAATTCGGTGCCGACTATTTCTCGGAGGGGCATGTCTGGGCCGCCTCTGCCGGTGACATGGGCCGCACCGCCAAGGGGGTGGGCGGCTTCCTGACCCGCCTCGGCAACCCCGACGCTGCCGCCCCGCGCATGGCCGAGATCTACAGTTTCCCGGCCGGCGCCGCTCAGAAGTCCGGCGAGGTCGCGGTCAGCGTCGAGGCCGAGCTGACCGCCGCCAATTGCGGCAAACCCGTCGAGGCGCAGACGCTGGAGCTTCGTGGCGAGGCGGGCCTGCGGGTGCATGACCTGACCCTCGACCTGCCAGCCTGCGACAGCGTTGGTGACTTTCTGGTGTTGAAAAACCTCATCGAAGACCTGAAGATCGCCACCAACTGACGGTCTATCGAGGTCACTTCATGGGACTGGTTCGTGCGGCGATCTTCGCCGCACTTTTCATTGCCGGCGCGCCGCTCTGGGCGCAGGACATCGCGCTGCGCTCCCGGGATGGCGGCATCGAGCTTACTGGCACGCTGCTCGGCTTCGACGGCGAGTTCTATCGCATCGAAACCCGCTACGGCGAGCTGACCGTCGATGCCTCGGGCGTGCTCTGCGACGGGCCGGGCTGCCCCTCGCTCACCGATTTCGTTGCCGAGATGCGGGTCTCGGGCTCCGCCACCATCGGCGAGGTGCTGATGCCCGCGCTGATCGAGGCCTTCGCGCAGCGCAACGGCCTGCAGGCCGAACGCGAGGCGCTTGGCGACCGGCGGTTCCGCTATACCCTCACCGATCCCGAGGAGGCGCGCGTGGTCGGGCGGTTCGGCTTTCATCTGACCAGCACGGAAGACGGGTTCCGCGACCTGCTCGATGACGAGGCGGACATGGTCATGGCGCTGCGCGAGATCCGGCCCGAGGAGCGCGCTGCGGCGCGCGAGGCGGGGCTGGGTGATCTCTCCGAGGCCAACCGCAGCCGCGTGCTGGCGCTCGACGCGGTGATCCCGGTGGTGGCGTCAGGCAACCCGGTGGAGGCGATCTCGCTCGCGGCGCTGGCGGATGTGCTCTCGGGCCAGGTCGACGACTGGTCGGTGCTCGGAGGGGCCGACGCACCGATCGTCCTGCACCTGCGCAACGCGACATCCGGCGTGTCGCAGGGCATCGAGGACCGCCTGCTGCGACCCACCGGGCGGGATTTCGGCGGCGAGATCACGCGGCATCGCGACGGGACTGCGCTGGCGGATGCGGTAGCCCGCGATCCGCTGGCGCTCGGGCTGGCGAGCTATGCGCAGATCGGCAGCGGCAAGCCGCTGCGCCTCACCGGCCCTTGCGGCTTCGAGCTGCGCGGCAGCCGTGCCGCCATCAAGACCGAGGATTACCCGCTGACCTCGCCGCTGTTTCTCTACCTCCCGGCGCGCCGCTTGCCGGCGCTGGCGCGCGAGTTTCTCGCCTATACCCGCAGCACGCCGGCGCAGATCGTCATCCGACGTGCCGGCTTCGTCGACCAGCTGCCCGAACAGATCGGGCTCGGCCAGCAGGGCGACCGGCTGGCCAACGCCATCGTCGTGGCGGAGGGTGATCAGGGGCTCGTCGGCTTGCAGCGTCTGGTGGCGACGCTCGGGCCGATGCGGCGGCTGACCACGTCCTTCCGCTTCGAGGCGGGTTCGAGCGGGCTCGACGCGCAATCGCGCTCGAACGTGCAGCAACTGGCGCGCGCGCTGGAGGCTGGAGAGTATGACGGGCGCGAGCTGGTCTTTGTCGGGTTTTCCGATGCGCAGGGCGCGGCGGAGGCCAATCTCGAGATTGCCTATGACCGGGCGCGGGCGGTGCGCGCGGCGGTGCTCGAGGCGGCGGAGGCTGCGGATCTGCGCCACCTCGAGCTCGGGATCGAGGCCTTCGGAGAGGCCATGCCGATGGCCTGCGATGACACGGTCTGGGGCCGGCAGGTGAACCGGCGGGTCGAGGTCTGGCTGCGCTGAACGAGGACGCCCGCACGGGCGGAGGAGGGGCTCCTCGAGCCCTTGCGGACTCTCCTCGCCCGCTCACAGCAGGCCTTCGGCGCGAAAGCTCAGCTCGCGCGAGCGGCCGATGACGAGGTGATCGTGCAGCGTGATCCCCAGCGCCTCGGCGGCGTTGCGGATCTGGTCGGTCATCTCGATATCCGCCTGGCTCGGGGTCGGATCGCCCGATGGGTGGTTGTGCACCAGGATGAGCGCGCTGGCGTTCAGCTCGAGCGCCCGCTTCACCACCTCGCGCGGATAGACCGGCACGTGGTCGACCGTGCCGCGCGCCTGCGCCTCGTCGGCGATCAGCACGTTCTTGCGGTCGAGAAACAGGATGCGGAACTGCTCGGTCTGCCCGTGCGCCATGGCGGTCTGGCAATAGCTCAGCAGCGCATCCCACGAGCTGACCACGGGGCGCTGAAGCACGCGGGAGCGCGCCAGCCGGTGCGCCGCCGCCTCCACCAGCTTGAGCTCGGTGATCACCGACTCGCCCACGCCCGACACGTCGCGCAGCCGCGGCTCAGGGGCGGAGACCACGCCGTTGAAGTCTCCGAACGCGTCGAGCAGCGCCCGCGCCAATGGCTTCACGTCGCGGCGGGGAATGGCGCGGAACAGCACCAGCTCAAGCAGCTCGTAATCGGGCAGGGCATCGGCGCCGCCCTCGCGGAAGCGCTGGCGCAGCCGGGCGCGATGATCGCGCAGGTAGGAGGGCAGGGTCTTGCCGCCCGGGACGGGCGTGACCGGGGCCTCGTCTCCTCCGAAAAGCGAGGTCTGTGTTTCCGAAAACTGCGCATCCCGTGTCATGGCGTGAGCCTGCCGCAGCGGCCTTTAGATATGGTTAACCCCGATCCGCGGGCCGCGAAACGCAACAGGCCCGGAGGGATGCCTCCGGGCCTGTCGCTGTCCTGTCGGGCTTGGCGCGCCTGATCAGCCTTTCATCGAATCCCAGAAGTTGCGGACCGATGAAAAGAAGCTGTGCGATTCCGGGTTGTTGTCCTCACTCAGCTCCTCGAACTCGCGCAGCAGCTCCTTCTGGCGCGTGGTCAGGTTGACCGGCGTCTCGACCGCCAGCTCGATGAACATGTCCCCGGCGGCACCGCCGCGCAGCGCCGGCATACCCTTGCCACGCAGGCGCATCTGGCGGCCCGACTGGCTGCCCGCGGGGATCTTCACCCGGCTGCGGCCGCCGTCGATCGTCGGCACCTCGATGTCGCCACCAAGCGCCGCGGTGGTCATCGCCACCGGCACCCGGCAATGCAGCTCATTGCCCTCGCGCTCGAAGATCTCGTGCTTCTTCACCTCGATGAAGATGTAGAGATCGCCCGGAGGCCCGCCGCGCATCCCGGCCTCGCCCTCACCGGCAAGGCGGATGCGGGTGCCGGTCTCGACGCCCGCCGGGATGTTGACCGACAGCGCGCGTTCCTTCTGGATCCGGCCCTGGCCGCCGCACTTGGAGCAGGGGTTCTTGATGATCTGGCCGAGGCCCGAGCAGGTCGGACAGGTGCGCTCGACGGTGAAGAAGCCCTGCGTGGCGCGGACCTTTCCCATGCCCGAACAGGTCGGACAGGTCACCGGCTCGGCGCCGCCCTCGGCGCCGGTGCCGCTGCACTCGTCACATTGCACCGAGCTCGGCACGTTGATCGTCTTCTGCAGGCCGTTGAAGGCCTCCTCGAGGGTCACGCGCAGATTGTAGCGCAGGTCGGCCCCGCGCGCGGCACGCTGCCGCCCGCCGCCGCCCTGGCGTCCGCCCATGAAATCGCCGAAGAGGTCATCGAACACGTCGGAGAAGGCACTGGCGAAATCGCCCTGGCCCTGGAAGCCGCCGCCGGGGCGACCGCCACCGCCGCCCATGCCACCCTCGAAGGCGGCGTGACCGAAGCGGTCATAGGCGGCTTTCTTCTCCGGGTCCTTCAGGACGTCGTAGGCTTCGTTGGCCTCCTTGAAGAGGTTCTCGGCATCGGGGTTGTCGGCGTTCCGGTCGGGGTGGAGCTCTTTGGCCTTCTTGCGATAGCCCTTCTTGATCTCGTCCGCGGAGGCACCTTTGCTGACACCGAGCACGTCGTAATAGTCACGCTTGGACATTCATGCCCTCCTGTATCCCGGAACGGAGAGGGGCCGGCCCGGCATCCGGACCGGCCCCCGCTCTGTTCCTACGCGCGGCCTCAGCTGCGCTTGTCGTTGCCAAGGTCCTCGAAATCGGCATCGACGATATCGTCGTCACCGGCGTTCGAGTTGCTGTCGTCGGCGGCCTCGGGCTCGTCCGCGCCGTCGCCGGCGTCGGCCTGTGCCTTGTAGATCGCCTCACCCAGCTTCATCGCCGACTCGGTGACGTTCTGGATGCCGGCCTTGATCTTGTCGGCCTTCACGTCGTCTTTCTCGAGGTCTTCCTTCAGCGCGGCAACGGCCAGCTCGATCGCTTCGATGGTCGTCGGATCGACCTTGTCGCTGTGCTCTTCCATCGACTTCTCGGTCGAGTGGATGAGGCTCTCGGCCTGGTTGCGTGCCTCGACGAGCTCGCGGCGCTCCTTGTCCTTCTCGGAGTTCTCCTCGGCTTCCTTGACCATCTTTTCGATGTCTTCGTCCGAGAGACCGCCGGAGGCCTGGATGGTGATCTTCTGCTCCTTGTTCGTGCCCTTGTCCTTGGCGGACACGGAGACGATGCCGTTGGCGTCGATGTCGAAGGTCACCTCAATCTGCGGCAGGCCGCGCGGCGCCGGCGGGATCTGCTCGAGATTGAACTGGCCGAGCAGCTTGTTGTCTGCGGCCATCTCGCGCTCACCCTGGAAGACACGGATCGTCACGGCGGACTGGTTGTCCTCGGCGGTGGAGAAGATCTGCGACTTCTTGGTCGGGATCGTGGTGTTGCGGTCGATCAGGCGGGTGAACACGCCACCCAGCGTCTCGATGCCGAGCGACAGCGGCGTCACGTCGAGCAGAACCACGTCCTTGACATCACCCTGCAGAACGCCGGCCTGAATGGCGGCACCCATGGCGACCACCTCGTCCGGGTTCACGCCCTTGTGGGGCTCCTTGCCGAAGAACTTGGTCACCTCTTCGATGACCTTCGGCATCCGGGTCTGACCGCCGACCAGCACGACCTCGTCGATCTCGTCCTTGGACAGGCCCGCATCCTTCAGAGCGGCTTGGCAGGGCTTGATCGAGTTCTTGATCAGGTCACCGACGAGGCTTTCCAGCTTGGCGCGGGTCAGCTTCATGACCATGTGCAGCGGCTGGCCGTTGGAGCCCATCGAGATGAACGGCTGGTTGATCTCGGTCTGGGTCGCGCTCGACAGCTCGATCTTGGCCTTCTCGGCAGCTTCCTTGAGGCGCTGCAGAGCCATCTTGTCCTTGGTCAGGTCGACCGAGTGCTCTTTCTTGAACTCGTCCGCCAGGTAGTTGACGATCCGCATGTCGAAGTCTTCACCACCGAGGAACGTGTCGCCGTTGGTGGACTTCACTTCGAACAGGCCATCGTCGATCTCGAGGATGGTCACGTCGAAGGTGCCGCCGCCGAGGTCATAGACGGCGATGGTCTTGGTCTCTTTCTTGTCGAGGCCGTAGGCCAGCGCGGCCGCGGTCGGCTCGTTGATGATGCGCAGGACTTCGAGACCGGCGATCTTGCCGGCGTCCTTGGTGGCCTGACGCTGGGCGTCGTTGAAATAGGCCGGCACGGTGATGACCGCCTGGGTCACCTCTTCGCCGAGATAGCTCTCGGCGGTTTCCTTCATCTTGCCGAGGATGAAGGCGGAGATCTGCGACGGCGAGTACTTCTCGCCCTTGGCTTCAACCCATGCGTCGCCATTGCCGCCGTCGACGATCTTGTAGGGCACGATGCCCTGATCCTTGGTCACCTCGGCGTCGGTGGTGCGACGGCCGATCAGGCGCTTCACGGCAAAGATGGTGGCTTCCGGGTTGGTGACGGCCTGGCGCTTTGCGGGCTGGCCGACGAGGCGTTCATCGTCGGCGAATGCGACGATGGAGGGGGTGGTGCGGGTGCCTTCGGCGTTTTCGATCACGCGCGCCTGGCTGCCGTCCATGATGGCGACGCAGGAGTTCGTGGTGCCGAGGTCGATACCGATAACTTTACCCATACTTCGATCCCTTTCCAATTCAAGGCGATGACACGAGGCGTCGGACCCGATTACGGCATCCAGCCCCGCTGATTGCGATGCCGTTTGGCCGGGGCCTCGCGGCTTCGGACGGTATATAAGGAGGGGGTTTCAGCGCTGCAAGCGCCCTGCAACGGCTGAATCCGGCGAATCCGGGGATTTTCTTTGCGACGCCCCGTCCTTTGCGGAAGAAAGTGGCCATGGCACATCACATCGAACAGCGCGGCTTCCGGATCTACCCGGACTACCTTGACCGCCCGGCGCAGGAGGCGCTTGTTGATCGGCTGCGCGATTGCCTGCGCGTCGCGCCGCTCTACCAGCCGGTGACCGCGCGGGGACAGAAAATGTCGGTGCGGATGTCGGCGGCGGGCCGTTTCGGCTGGGTCACCGACCGGCGCGGCTACCGCTACGAGCCGCGCCACCCCGAAGGCATGGACTGGCCGCCGATCCCCGACGAGGTGCTGGCAATCTGGGAGGATGTGGCGGGCTGCGCGCGTCAGCCGGAATGCTGTCTGATCAACTGGTATGGCGAGGGCGCCCGCATGGGTCTGCACCAGGACAAGGACGAGGCGGATTTCGCCTGCCCGGTGGTCTCGGTCTCGCTGGGCGATGACGGGCTCTTTCGCATGGGCAATACCGAGCGCGGCGGCAAGACCGAGTCGGTCTGGCTGCGCTCCGGCGCGGTGGTGGTGATGGGCGGCGAGGCGCGGCTGCGTCACCATGGCGTCGACCGCATCCGCTTCGGCTCCTCGACGCTGCTGCCGCAGGGCGGGCGCATCAACCTGACCCTGCGCGTGGTGACCTGAGAGCCGGGCCCGGGAGGCCCGTTCTCACGGCTCCGCGATCCTGCGCGGCACCGGCAAGCGCGGCCTTTGTTTTTCTGGCCGAATCCTGTATAGGGGCGTCTTCTTCAGACAGAGGACGACCGAGATGGCCGCAGATGCGCCGATCACGCAGGACGTGATGACGATCCCCCGCAAGCTGCCCGAGAGCGGCAAGCTGAACCTGGTGGGCCTGACCCGCGAGGCGCTTCGCGCTGCCCTGATCGAGATGGGCACGCCGGAAAAGCAGGCCAAGATGCGCGTCAACCAGATCTGGCAGTGGGTCTATCACTGGGGCGTTCGCGACTTTGCCGAGATGACCAATCTCGCCAAGGACTACCGCGCCAAGCTCGAGGCCCATTTCGAGATCTTGCTGCCCGAGATCGTCTCGAAAAACGTCTCTGTCGACGGCACCCGCAAGTATCTCGTGCGCATCGCCGGCGGCCACGAGGTCGAGGTGGTCTACATCCCCGAGGAAGGCCGCGGCACGCTCTGCATCTCGAGCCAGGTCGGCTGCACGCTGACCTGCTCGTTCTGCCACACCGGCACCCAGAAGCTGGTGCGCAACCTGACCGCCGGGGAGATCGTCGGCCAGATCATGCTGGCGCGCGACGATCTCGACGAGTGGCCCGAGCCCGGCACCGGCACCGGCGAGAGTGGCCCGCGCCTGCTGTCGAACATCGTGCTGATGGGCATGGGCGAGCCGCTCTACAATTTCGACAACGTGCGTGACGCGATGAAGATCGCCATGGACGGCGAGGGCATCGCCCTGTCGCGCCGCCGCATCACGCTGTCGACCTCCGGCGTCGTGCCCGAGATCGCCAAATGCGCCGAGGAGATCGGCTGCCTGATGGCGGTGAGCTTCCACGCCACCACCGACGAGGTGCGCAACAAACTGGTGCCGATCAACAAGCGCTGGAACATCGAGACGCTGCTGAACGCGCTGCGCGAGTATCCGCGCCTGTCGAACTCGGAGCGCATCACCTTCGAATACGTGATGCTCAAGGACGTGAACGACAGCGACGCCGACGCCCGCCGCCTGGTGAACCTGATCAAGGGCATCCCGGCCAAGATCAACCTGATCCCGTTCAACGAATGGCCCGGCGCGCCTTACCAGCGCTCGGACTGGGAGCGGATCGAGCGCTTTGCCGACATCGTTTACAAGGCCGGCTACGCTTCGCCGATCCGCACCCCGCGCGGCGAGGACATCATGGCTGCCTGCGGTCAGCTCAAATCGGCCACCGAACGCGCCCGCAAGTCCCGCGCCCAGATCGCCGCCGAAACCGGCGCGAGCGGCGCCGCTTGACTTACCTGATTTAAAAAGTCAGGATTAACTCACCCAGCCAGCCCGCCCCCCGGGCAGCCCGGTCGTGCAAAGACACTGGCTGGGAGAGTTTCCATGCGACATGAACGGTTCGACCGCGTCGAGCTGAGGCAAGCGGAGCGCTGGGTCATCGATCTGCTGCGGCTCTGGCGCGACGATGACGAGGCCTCGGCGCAACTAGTGCTGCGCGATGCGCTCGGTTTCACCCGCGCCCGCGCCTGCCTGCGCGCCTTCGGCGAACTGGCCGAGCTGCTGACCCGCCACGGCTGGCACAGCCCGCTGATCCTGCAGCAGGGCGCCGCCAGCAGCAGCGAGGACGAGCGCACCATCGCGCGGTTCGTGCTCACCGCCACCGAACAGGACCGCGAGCAGGCGCTGGCCGAGGCGACGATGCTGGTCACGCCGGTGCATGTGCTGACGCTGGTGAATACCGCCGAGCGCGTTGGCCTCCCGCTGCTCTGCGGCGAATGCCGCCTGCGGCAGCGCTGCGTGCTGAACTGACGCAAGCCGCGCGACCCGCCCCTTGACCTTCCAGTCACTGGAAGGACTATATCCCGGTCCAGACCAGACGAAGGGAGTCTGCCATGGCCGCGGAACCGATCCGATTCGAAGTGACCAAGCTGAACTGCGGCGGCTGCGCCGGCCGGGCGCAGAAGGCGCTCGCAGGCGTTGCGGGCGTCGAGGAAGCCAGCGTCAACCTCGCCAACCGTATGGCGACGGTCGAGGGTTCGGCGGGTGTTCAGGCGCTGCGCGATGCGCTGGCCTCTGCCGGCTACCCGGCGCGCGAGGCTCAGGTGAGGCTCGCCATCGAGGGCATGAGCTGCGCCTCCTGCGTGAACCGCGTCGAGACCGCTCTGAACGCGGTGCCGGGCGTGCTGAAGGCCAGCGTCAACCTCGCCAGCGAGACCGCCGAGGTGACGCTGCTGGCGGGCAGCATAGAGGCCGCCGATCTGGCCCGCGTCGTTGCGCAGGCAGGCTACAAGGCCCGCCCCGCCGGCGATGACAGCGCCGAGCACGAGGCGCGCAAGGCCGCCGAGCATCGTGCGCTGAGGCGCGACCTGACCCTTGCCGCCGCCCTCACCCTGCCGGTCTTCATCATCGAGATGGGCGGCCACCTGATCCCCGGCTTTCACGACCTGATCATGAACAGCATCGGCATGCAGGCCTCGTGGCTGCTGCAATTCGTGCTGATCACCGCCGTGCTGGCCTTCCCCGGACGTCGCTTCTACCGGGTCGGCCTGCCACTGCTGCTCAAGCGCGCGCCCGACATGAACTCGCTGGTAGCGCTCGGCACGCTGGCGGCCTGGGGCTATTCCACCGTGGCGCTGTTCCTGCCGGGACTGCTGCCCGAAGGCACTCGCGCGGTCTATTTCGAGGCGGCCGGCGTCATCGTAACGCTGATCCTGCTGGGCCGCTTCCTCGAGGCCCGCGCCAAGGGCCGCACCGGCGCCGCGATCAAGCGGCTGGTCGGGCTGCGCCCGGCCACCGCGCGGATCGAACGCAAGGACCAGATCACCGAGATCGCCATCGACGAGGTGCAGCTCGGTGACGTGGTGCATGTGCGCCCTGGCGAGCGCATCGCGGTCGATGGCGAGCTGATCGCCGGCACCAGCTATATCGACGAGAGCATGATCACCGGCGAGCCCGTTCCGGTCGGCAAGGGCCCCGGCGACACGGTGGTGGGCGGCACGGTGAACGGCTCGGGCGCGCTCAGCTTCCGCGCCACAGCTGTCGGGCGCGACACCATGCTGGCGCGGATCATCGCGATGGTCGAGGACGCGCAGGGCGCCAAGCTGCCGATCCAGGCGCTGGCCGACAAGGTGGTGATCTGGTTCGTGCCCGCGGTGATCGCCGCCGCCGCGCTGACCTTCCTCGCGTGGATGGTCTTCGGCCCGTCGCCGGCGCTGACCCATGCGCTGGTGACCGCGGTTTCGGTTCTCATCATCGCCTGCCCCTGCGCCATGGGGCTGGCCACGCCGACCTCGATCATGGTCGGCACGGGCCGCGCCGCCGAGCTCGGCGTGCTGTTCCGCAAGGGCGACGCGCTGCAGACCCTCGAGGCGAGCCGCGTGGTGGCCTTCGACAAGACCGGCACGCTGACCGAGGGCAAGCCCGCGCTGGTGCGCTCCGAGGCCGCTCCCGGTTTTGCACCCTCCGAAGTGTTGCGCCTCGCGGCCAGCGCCGAGCAGGGCTCGGAGCACCCGATCGCCCGCGCGCTTGAGGCCGCCGCGCAAGGCACGCTGAGCCAGCCGGAGAGTAGCGAGGCCATCGCCGGCCACGGGCTCTCTGCAACAGTCGAGGGCCGTAGACTTCTGGTGGGCGCCAAGCGGCTGATGGCGCGGGAGGGCATCGCGCTCGGCCCGCTGGAATCAGCGCATGACGAGATCGCCGCCGCTGGCCAGACGCCGGTTCTCGTGGCCGTCGACGGCGCGATTGCCGGGGTCTTTGCCGTGGCCGACCGGGTCAAGCCCGGCGCCAAGGCGGCGGTGCAGGCGCTGCACGCGCAAGGCATCAAGGTCGCGATGATCACCGGCGACACACGCGCCACTGCGCAGGCCATCGCGGGCGAGCTGGGCATCGACCATGTGGAGGCCGAGGTGCTGCCCGAGGGCAAGCTCGCGGCGGTCAAGGCGCTGCGCGAGCGCTTCGGCCCGGTGACCTTCGTCGGCGACGGCATCAACGACGCCCCGGCGCTGGCCGAGGCCGAGGTCGGCATCGCCATCGGCACCGGCACCGACGTCGCCATCGAGAGCGCCGATATCGTGCTGGTCTCGGGTGAGCTCTCGGGGGTGGTCGAGGCGTTCCATGTCAGCGGCGCGGTGCTGCGCAACATCCGGCAGAACCTGTTCTGGGCCTTCGGCTACAACGTCGCGCTGGTGCCGGTGGCAGCGGGTGCGCTCTACCCGGCCTTCGGGCTATTGCTGTCGCCGATGCTGGCGGCGGGGGCCATGGCGCTGTCCTCGGTCTTCGTGCTCTCCAACGCGCTGCGGCTGCGGCGGCTGGCGCCGGTGATGGCGCCGGCGCGTGAGACGGCGAAGGCGCAGCCCATGACCCTGGAGGCGGCGGAATGAACATCGGACAGGTGGCAGAGCGGGCGGGCATCCCGGCCAAGACGATCCGCTACTACGAGGATATCGGGCTGGTGCGTCCGCAGCGCTCCGAGAACGGCTACCGCGCCTTCTCGGAGCAGGATCTGCACAAGCTCGCCTTCCTCGCCCGCGCCCGGGCGCTGGGCTTCACCATCGAGGATTGCCGCACCCTGCTGGGGCTCTACGAGGATGAGGCGCGCGAGAGCGCCGACGTCAAGGCGCTGGCGACCGAGCATTTGGCGCAGATCGAGGAGAAGATCGCCCAGCTGCGCGAGATGCATGCCACGCTGGCGCGGCTGGTCGAGGCCTGCCACGGCGATCACCGGCCCGATTGCCCGATCCTGCAGGGGTTGGCGGAAGAGGGCTGAGGGCGCGACCCGCGGCGGGTCAGCCGCTCCGGCGCCCGAGCCAGATCTTGTATTGCAGCCTTGCGCCCTCGGCCTGCGCCCGGCGCAGCTTGGCGCGGAACAGGCGAAAGGCGCGCTCGGGATCCTGGTGGTCGTCCCAGTTCTCGCCGGGGCTGTCGGCGCCGATGATCTCCCACGCCACGTCGCGCGGGGGTTCGTGCAGCATCAGCGAGGCGGCTTCCATCATCCGCAGCCCTTCGCCGTGATAAAGCCCGTAGCGCACCAGCGCCTCGGCGAGGTCGACCGGGAGCCAGGGGCTGCCCGCGCCGGTATGGGCCGCGACACGCCAGCGTTCTAGATCGGATGGTTTGGGAAGCTGGTGCGGCGCGGGGAGAGGCCCCCCGCGCCGGCGCTTGCTCGTCATACGCTCAGGCAGACGTATTTCATCTCGAGGTAGTCCTCGATGCCGTGATGCGAGCCCTCGCGGCCGAGGCCGGACTGCTTCACACCGCCGAACGGGGCGACCTCGGTCGAGATGATGCCGGTGTTGACGCCGACGATGCCGTATTCCAGCGCCTCGGCGACCTTGTACACGCGGCTCAGGTCCTTGGCGTAGAAGTAGGAGGCGAGGCCGAAGATGGTGTCGTTGGCCAGCTCGATGACCTCGTCCTCGTCCTCGAACTTGAACAGCGGGGCCAGCGGGCCGAAGGTCTCGTCGGTGGAGAACTTCATCTCGCGGGTCGCGCCGGTGACGATGGTGGGCTCGATGAAATAGCCCGGGCCCTGCAGGGTCGAGCCGCCGCCGAGGATCACCTCTGCGCCCTTCGACTTGGCGTCGGCGATGTGGTCCTGGACCTTCTCGATCGCCTTCTCGGTGATCAGCGGGCCCAGATCGGTGCCGTCCTCGAGCCCGTCGCCGACCTTCATGTTGGCGACCGCCTCCTTCAGCTTGGCGGCAAAGGCGTCATAGACGCCGGCCTGCACGTAGATCCGGTTGGCGCAGACGCAGGTCTGGCCGTTGTTGCGGAACTTGCACATGATCGCGCCCTGCACCGCCGCATCGAGGTCGGCGTCGTCGAACACGATGAAGGGCGCGTTGCCGCCGAGCTCCATCGAGCATTTCATCACCTGGTCGGCGGCCTGCGCCAGCAGGATGCGGCCGACGCCGGTGGAGCCGGTGAAGGTCAGCTTGCGGACCTTGGGGTTCTCGCAGAACTCCTTGCCGACCTCGGAGGCGCTGTCGGAGGGTAGCACGTTCAGAACGCCCGCGGGGATGCCGGCGCGCTCGGCCAGAACCGCCAGCGCCAGCGCCGAGAGCGGCGTCTCGGAGGCCGGGCGGGCGACAAAGGCGCAGCCCGCGGCCAGCGCCGGGGCGACCTTGCGGGTGATCATCGCGTTGGGGAAGTTCCACGGCGTGATCGAGGCCGCGACGCCGATCGGCTGCTTCATCACCATGATGCGCTTGTCGCGCTGGTGGCCGGGGATGGTCTCGCCGTAGATGCGCTTGGCCTCCTCGGCATAGAACTCGATGAAGCTGGCGCCATAGGAGATCTCGCCCGCGGCCTCGGCCAGCGGCTTGCCCATCTCGGCGGTCAGGATGGTGGCCAGGTCCTTCTGGTTCGCCATGATCAGGTCGAACCATTTGCGCATCACGGTGGAGCGCTCCTTGGCGGTCCAGGCGGCCCAGCTCTTCTGCGCGGTGTAGGCGCCGTCGATGGCCCCGGCGACCTGCGCGCGGCTGAGGTTGGCGACCTTGGCGATGACGTCGCCGCGGGCCGGATTGGTGACCTCGAACTCGCCGTCGGCGCCGGTGATCCACTCGCCGTTGACGTAGGCCTTGGTCTGCAGGAGGCTGGGATCGTCGAGAAGCGACGGGAGATTGGTTGCGGTCTGATCCAGCATGGTATCCTCCTTGGGGATGGTCTTACGTTGCGGCATGGCAGAGCATCTGTTTGCACGAAAGTCTAGTCTAAGCCGGGAGAAAAGCCATGGACCTGAGCGACGCCTATGCCAACGGGCCATATATTGCGCAGGCCGAGGACTACCCTCCGCGCTGGACGCAGGCGGCCTCCTGTTACCGCAAGGCATTGGCCCTAAAGGGGCGGCTGCGCGAGGGGCTTGCCTACGGGGCAGGCGCGCGCGAGCGGTTCGACCTGTTTTTGCCCAAGGGGGCGCCGAAGGGGCTGCTGGTCTTCGTGCATGGCGGCTACTGGATGGCGTTCGGGCGCGAGACCTGGTCGCATCTGGCGGGCGGCGCGGTGGTGCGGGGCTGGGCGGTGGCGCTGCCTTCGTATGATCTCTGCCCCGAGGTGCGGATCTCCGGCATCACCCGGCAGATCGCCGCGGCGGTGACGGCGGCGGCGCGCGAGATCGACGGGCCGATCCGGCTGGCCGGCCACTCGGCGGGCGGGCATCTGGTGGCGCGGATGCTGGCCCCGGCGATGCTGCCGGACGAGGTCGCGGCGCGGGTCGATCATGTCATGCCGATCTCGCCGCTCTCGGACCTGCGGCCGCTGATGCAGACCGGTATGAACGAGAAGCTGCAGCTCGACGCCGACGAGGCCTGGGCGGAGAGCCCGGTCGCGATGGCGCCGCCGGAGCGGCCGGTGACGGTCTGGGTCGGCGCCGAGGAACGGCCGGTCTTTCTCGATCAGGCGCGCTGGCTGGGCGAGGCGTGGTCCTGCCCGGTGGTGGTGGCAGATGGCAAACACCATTTCAACGTCATCGACGGGCTGGCCGAGCCCGACAGCGCGATCATCGAGCGACTTCTGGGCTAGCGCCTCGGCGGGCCCTTTCGGGCCGCTTCTCGGCCCCGACCCCGGCGTTTCGCAAATCCTTAACCGTCCTGTCACGCTGCCGTTACGCGGCGGGCGCATGGCCTTGCCGGACCAAGACAGGGGACCTTCCATGCACTTCCGCACGCTCTGCCTCACCTCGGCGCTGGCGCTGTCGGCAACCGCCGCCGCAGCCGAGATGAACTTCAACCGCATCGCCTCCTTCGCGACCCCGGCCGACATGGCCGAGGGCGAGGACCGCGCGCGCGTCACCTCGGCCGAGATCATCTACGCCACCGAGGATGGCAACACGCTGGTCTATACCGACAGCCCGCTCGGCGTCATCGGCCGCATCGACATCACCGACCCGGCCAACCCGCAGCCGCTCGGCAACATCGCCGTCGATGGCGAGCCGACCTCGGTCTACGTCTCCGGCAACACCATCTTCGCCGGCGTGAACACCTCCCAGAGCTACACCGATCCCTCGGGCAAGCTGGTGATGATCGACGCGACCTCTGGCGAGACGCTGGGCGAATGCGACCTCGGCGGCCAGCCCGACAGCACCGCCATGGCCAAGGATGGCAGCTTCGTCACCATCGCCATCGAGAACGAGCGTGACGAGGATCTGGGTGACGGCCGCGTGCCGCAGATGCCCGCGGGCTTTGTCGCGATCCTCGACGTGGTCGATGGCGTGGCCGCGTGCGACAGCCTCGTGAAGGCCGATGTCACCGGCCTTGCAGAGATCGCACCGGAAGATCCCGAGCCCGAGTTCGTCGACGTGAACGGCGCCGGCGAGATCGTCGTCACCCTGCAGGAAAACAACCACATCGTGGTTCTGGACAAGGCGGGCGAGGTGCTGTCGCACTTCTCCGCCGGCGCGGTCGACCTCGAGGGTATCGACGCCACCGACGAGCGCGGCGCGCTGCTCTTCACCGAGAGCCAGCAGGGTCGCCTGCGCGAGCCCGATGGCGTGCAGTGGATCGACGATAGCCACTTCGCCATCGCCAACGAGGGCGACATGGATGGCGGGGCGCGCGGCTTCACCGTGTTCCACAAGGACGGCACCGAGGTCTTCGAGAGCGGCATCACCTTCGAGCAGGCGGTGATCCGCGCCGGCCACTACCCGGACAAGCGCTCCGACGCCAAGGGCGTCGAGCCCGAGGGCATGGAATTCGCGCGTTTCGGCGAGACTCCCTTCCTCTTCGTGCTGGCCGAGCGCGCCTCGATGGTCGGCGTCTACGACATGACCGACCCGGCGGCGCCGGTGCTCAAGCAGCTGCTGCCCTCGGGCATCGCCCCCGAGGGCGCCGTGGCGATCCCGCAGCGCAACCTCTTCGTCACCGCCAACGAGGAAGACCTCGTCGAGGATGGCGGCGTGCGCGCTCACGTGATGATCTACGAGTATGCCGAGGGCGCGGCGCAGTACCCGACACTGACCTCGGACGGCGCCGACGAGCTGATTGGCTGGGGCGCGATCTCGGGCATGGTCGCCGGCGATGACGGCATGATCTACGCCGTCAATGACAGCTTCTACGGCTACCAGCCGCGCATCTTCACCATCGATCCGTCGCAGAGCCCGGCGCGCATCGTCGCGGCCACCGACGTGACCCGCAAGGGCCGCAACGCGCAGAAGCTCGACCTCGAGGGCATCACCACCGATGGCGAGGGCGGTTTCTGGCTGGCCTCCGAGGGCCGCAGCGACCGGCTCGTGCCGCACGCGCTCTACCACGTGAGCGCCGAGGGCGAGATCGAGGAAGAGGTCTCCCTGCCGGCCGAGCTGCTGGCCGTCGAGAAGCGCTTCGGCTTCGAGGGGGTGACGATGGTCGACGGCACGCTGTGGATGGCGGTGCAGCGCGAGTGGGGCGACGATCCGGCGGATCACGTCAAGCTGGTCTCCTACACCCCCGAGACCGGGGAATGGGGCGCCGTGCGCTATGCCAAGGCCACGCCGGAGACCGGCTGGGTCGGCCTGTCGGAGATCACCGCCCATGGCGATTACGTCTACGTCGTCGAGCGCGACAACCAGATCGGCGCCAATGCGGTGACCAAGAAGGTCTACCGCATCCCGCTGGCCGAGATGCAGCCCGCGGCGCTGGGCGGCGAGCTGCCAGTGGTGAGCAAGGAAGAGGTGCGCGACCTGATCCCCGACCTGAAGGGCTGGGGCGGCTACGTGGTCGACAAGGTCGAGGGGCTGGCGATCACCGAGGCGGGCACCGTCTATGTCTCGACCGACAATGACGGCGTCGACGACAGCTCGGGCGAGACCTTCTTCTGGTCCTTCGAGCTCGAGTGATCGCCGCGCGATTGGCATGAAATTCCGGGAAGGGGCGGGCCTGCGGGTCCGCCCTTTTCCGTCTGGCCCGGGTTGGGCTCAGAGCCCCGCCTGCAGCGCCCGGTCGGCCATCACCGCCGCCGAGGTGCGGTTGTCGACGCCCATCTTGTGAAACACCTGCTCGAGATGCTTGTTCACCGTGCGGGCGCTGAGATCGAGGATCTCGGCGATGTCGCGGTTGGTCTTGCCGCGCGACAGCCAGAACAGCACCTCCGCCTCGCGCCGGGTCAGGCCGAACTCGGCCTCCAGCCGGCGCTCGTTCTGGCCCTCCTGGTAGGCGCGGATCGAGACCATGGTCTCGCCGGGGCCGGCGCCGAGATATTTCAGCGCGAAGCCGTCGGCGGTATAGGCAGAGGTCGCCGAGAGCGGCTGCCGCCCGAGCTCTGCCAGCCAGTTGGACAGGGGCGGCGTGGCGCGGCCGTCCTGTACCAGCGCCTGCGCGGCGGGCTGCGCCAGCAGCGCCATCGCGCCGGCCGAGCCCCAGTTCAGCGTGCCGCGCGGCCCGAAGGCCAGGACGCTCTGCCCGGCGCGGTCGAGCGCGGTGCGGGCCGAGCTGATGGCGCGGGCGTTGAGCACGTGGGTGATGATCCGCGCGATCAGCTCGTCGACGATCACCGGCTTTGTGATGTAGTCGACCCCGCCGGCGCGCAGCCCCTTGAGGATGTGCTCGGGCTCGGTCAGCCCGGTCATGAAGATCACCGGCGCGGTGATCGGATCGGCGGCGGCCTTGAGCCGGCGGCAAGTCTCGAACCCGTCCATGCCAGGCATCACCGCGTCCATCAGGATCACGTCGGGCTGCACCCGGCGGGCCAGCTCCTGACCCTCGGCGCCGGAGCGGGCCACGAGCACGGTCATGCCGTTGTCTTCCAGCGCCGCCGAGACCAGCCCGAGGGTCTCGGGCGCGTCGTCGATGACGAGGGCGATGGAGCGGTCGGTGGGAAGGAGATGTCGTTCAGGCTGCATGGCGTTTCATCTCTTCTATCAGGCGCTGGAGACCCTGCATGTCGAATTCCTGCAGGCGTCCGCGGAAGCGTTCGATCTGGGAGGTGGCGAGGCTGCCGCTGTCTTCGAGGCTCTTGAGTTCGCGGGCGATCCCCGCCGCGTGGCCGATGGCGACGAGCTCCGACAGGCGGCTCAGAACGGCGGGGGCAAGGGCAGACTCGGCGGCAGTGGGCGCGTTGACCGTCGGCTCGTAGACCAGCTCGAGCTTCATCATCCCGGCCATGCGGTTGAGCGCGTCGGCGATGGAGTAGGGCTTGACGATGAAGGCGTCGAACAGGCCCTTGCGCTCGACCGGCTCGGTGGCCTCGAGCGCGTGGCCCGAGACCATGAGGATCGGCGTGGTGCGATGCTCGGGGGTGGCGCGCAGGTGCTCGGCGAGCTGCCAGCCATCCATGCCGGGCATGTCGATATCGAGCACGAAGACATCGGGCGCCACGTCGCCCAGCACCTGCAGCGCGGTCTCGGCATCGGGCATCGCCTGCACCAGAAAGCCGAGCGGGCGCAGCACCGTCTCGAGCAGGCGCAGGTGGTTGATATCGTCATCGACGACCATCACCGTGCGGCGCGCCCCGAGGTAGCCCACGGGCAGCTCGCCGCCGCGCTCGAGTTGCTCGGCCCGCGGCCGCAGCGGGCTGCCGGCCACCGAGGGCAGCATCAGCTTGACGGTGAAACAGCTGCCGCGGCCCGGTTCGCTCTCGACGGTGATCTCGCCGCCGAGGATCTCGACCAGCAACTTGGTGATGGTCAGCCCAAGGCCGGAGCCCGCGGCGGAGCTGCTGCGCAGCCGCTCGAAGGGCGACCAGATGCGCCCGATCTGGTCTTGCGGGATGCCTATGCCGGTATCGGCCACCTCGATCACCGCGACCTCGTTGCGGTAATGGACATGCAGCGTCACCGAGCCGCTCTCGGTGTAGTGGATGGCGTTGGACAGCAGGTTGATGATGATCTGGCGCAGGCGCTTCTTGTCGAAATCGACCCATTCCGGCAGCGCGCCGGTGGTGCGGATGCCGAAATCGAGCCCCTTGGCGCGGGCCTGCCCCTCGAAGATCGAGGCGGCATGGCGGAGCAGCGAGGGCAGGTTGATGCGGTCGCGGTTGATCTCGAGCCGGCCGGCCTCGATCTTGGAGATGTCGAGCAGGTTCTCGATCAGCCCGGCGAGATGCTCCGAGGAGCGCCGGATCGCCAGCACCGCGTCGCGCCGGCCGTCGGGCATGTCGGGGTCGTGCTCGAGCAGCTGGGCAAACCCGTAGATCGCGTTGAGAGGCGTGCGCAGCTCGTGGCTGATGCCGGCCATGTAGCGGGTCTTGGCGTTGTTCGCGGCCTCGGCCTTCTCCTTGGCGGCCTGAAGCGCTGCGTCGGTGCGCTCGTGGGCGCGGATCTCGCGCAGGAGGCGCTGTGTCTGCAGGTCGGCCTCGTCGCGCGCCTTGTGCTGGCTCTCGGTGGCGAGGATCAGGGTCCAGACGATGATGCCGATGACCACCAGCATGGTCGAGAAGATCGCCGTCAGCACGGCGTCGAAATTGTCGCTCCCCGCCCGCGCCCGGATCACCAGAAGCACGACGCCGAAGGCCGAGGCGGGCACCGCCGTCCCGATCATGAACCGCGCCAGCCGCGACATCAGCGCGTTGGCCACGCGCTCTGGCAGCAGGCGGCGTATGGTGGCCACGGTCATGGTGTCGAGCCGGGCCTGCGGCTTGCAGGCGTCGCGGCAGGAGCTGTCGAGCGTGCAGCAGAGCGAGCAGATCGGGCCCGAGTAGAACGGGCAGTCGGTCATGTCCTGCGGGTCGAAGCGGTATTCGCAGACGGTGCAGCTGCAGGTGCCCTGCGCATCGATGGGCAGGTCTTCGGCGCCGACGACGGGCCGCGCGATGTAATAGCGTCCGCGCGTCAGGGCGGCGATCAGCGGCGCCGCGACCAGCGCCGCCGCCAGCGCTACGAAGGAGGAGAGCGACTGCGCCAGCGGGCCGAAGCCGCCGAGGAAGGCGATGAGCGAGAGCGTCAGGCCCAGCCCCATCGCACCGATGCCCACCGGGTTCACGTCGTAGAGATGGGCGCGGCGGAACTCGATGCCCTTGGGGCTGAGCCCAAGCGGCTTGTTGATGACGAGATCGGCCACCAGCGCCCCGATCCAGGCCAGCGCCACGTGGGAATAGAGCGCGAGGATGTATTCGATGGCGTGAAACACCCCGAGGATCATCAGCAGCAGCGCGATGGCGACGTTGAACACCAGCCAGACCACGCGGCCGGGGTGCGAATGGGTCAGCCGCGAGAAGAAGTTCGACCAGGCGATCGAGCCGGCATAGGCGTTGGTGACGTTGATCTTCATCTGGCTGAGGATGACGAAGGTTCCGGTTAGCCCGATTGCCAGCATTGGCAGCGGCAGGACGTAATCGAAGGCGATGAAGTAGAGCTTGGTGGGATCTGTTGCCTCGGCTGCCGGCACACCCGAGGCCACCGCGAGGGTGACGAGGAACGAGCCCGCCAGCATCTTTGCCACGCCGAGCACGCTCCAGCCCGGGCCCGCGGCGAGCAGCGCCGCCCACCAGCGCAGGCGCTCCTTCGGTGTCCCGGGCTCGGGCAGGAAGCGCAGGAAATCGACCTGTTCGCCGATCTGCGCGATCAGCGACAGCGCCACCCCTGCGGCGGCGCCCACCGTTGCCACGGTGACCAGCGAGTCGCCGCGCCCGCCGAAGCTGGTCCAGACCTCGAGATCGAAGCCGTGCCAGGCCAGAAGCCCGAAGGGCAGCAGGTGAAGCATGATCCAGAACGGCTGCGTCCAGGCCTGAAAGGCCGAGATCTTGGTAAAGCCGTTCATCACCAGCGGGATCACCACCAGCGCCGAGACCACGTAGCCCAGCATCACCGGCAGCCCGAAGCAGAACTCGAGCGCCAGCGCCAGGATCGCCGCCTCCAGGGCGAAGAAGATGAAGGTGAAGCTTGCGTAGATCAGGGAGGTGATGGTCGAGCCGATATAGCCGAAGCCCGCGCCGCGGGTCAGCAGGTCGATATCCACGCCGTAGCGGGCGGCGTAGTAGCAGATCGGCAGCCCGGTCAAGAACAGGATCAGCCCCACCAGCATGATCGCGATGATCGCCGGCGAGAAGCCGTAGGTCAGGGTGATCGCGGCCCCGATGGCCTCGAGCGCGAGGAACGAGATCGACCCCAGCGCGGTGTTCGCCACGCGGCCATAACTCCAGCGCCGTGCACGCCGCGCGGTGAAGCGCAGCGCGAAATCCTCGATCGTCTCGTTGGCGACCCAGCGGTTGTAGCGCCGCCGTTCACCCGTCGCGTCAAAGGGGACCAGCATGCGGTTACCTCGCCGATTCCCTCCTCCCTCGACCGCGCATGTCCCTCGGCTGCCGGGCGCGCCTCTCCTTGGCGCCGTCCGGTGGCTGTCGCGGTCCTCATGTCCTCGAGCTCATCGGGCGCGTTCGCGCTCTCCCGAACTCCCTGTCGGTTGTCTCCGGAGCGATTCCGCGCCTGCGGTGGCGCTCCGGTTCATGGTCAAAATGATAGGTGGAAAAACGCGCATGAATATACGTCATTCAACGTATACGCGCCCGGCGACAAAGCTGCCAGCCTTCAGGTCAAGGGGGCCCACAACCCCGATCAAGCAAAATTGACCGACAAGGAGGCACCATGTCTGATTTCGATAAGTCCAGAAAAAACAACGGCGTATCGCGTCGCGCCCTGCTTGCGGGCGGGGTCGCGCTGAGCGCATCGCTGTTCGCACCCAAGGTCCTGCGGGCGCAGGATTACCCGACGGCAGAGGTCAACACGACCGGCCTCGCGGTGACCGACGATACCGTCACCATCGGCATCCTGCACTCGGTGACCGGCACCATGGCGATCTCGGAGACCGGCTCGGTTCAGGCCGAGAAGCTCGCCATCGAGCAGATCAACGCGCAGGGCGGCATCCTCGGCCGCAAGATCGAGTACATTCAGGAAGACGGCGCCTCCGACTGGCCGACCTTCGCCGAGAAGGCCAAGAAGCTCTTGGTCAACGACAAGGTCGCCTCGGTGATGGGCTGCTGGACCTCGGCCTCCCGCAAGGCGGTTCTGCCGGTGTTCGAGCAGTATAACGGCTTCCTCTACTACCCGACCTTCTACGAGGGCCTCGAGGAGAGCCCGAACGTGATCTACACCGGGCAGGAAGCGACGCAGCAGATCATCGCCGGCCTCGACTGGGTCAACAAGGAGAAGGGCGCCAAGAGCTTCTACCTGCTCGGCTCCGACTACATCTGGCCGCGCACCTCGAACAAGATCGCGCGCAAGCACATCGAGAACTTCCTCACCGACTGCAAGGTCGTGGGCGAGGAGTATTACCCGCTGGGCCACACCCAGTTCAACTCGGTGATCAACAAGATCCGCCTGAAGAAGCCCGACGTAATCTACGCCATCGTCGTGGGCGGCTCCAACGTGGCCTTCTACAAACAGCTCAAGGCCGCCGGCATCGACATGACCAAGGAAAGCCCGCTGCTGCTCACCATCTCGGTGACCGAGGACGAGATCCGCGGCATCGGCGGCGAGAACATCGAGGGCGCCTACGCCTGCATGAAGTACTTCCAGTCACTCGACAACGACAACAACCGCGAGTTCGTGGCCGCCTTCAAGGAGATGTGGGGCGACGACATGGTGATCGGGGACGTGACGCAGGCGGCCTATCTCGGCCCGTGGCTGTGGAAGGCGGCGGTCGAGAAGGCGGGCTCCTTCGATGTCGACAAGGTGCGCGCGGCCAGCCCGGGCATCGAGCTGACCTCGGCGCCGGAGGGCTACGTGAAGGTGCACGAGAACCACCACCTGTGGTCCAAGACCCGCGTCGGGCGGGCCCAGGCCGACGGCCAGTACGAGGTGGTCTTCGAGACCGCGGACCTCGTCGAGCCGAACCCCTTCCCCGAGGGTTACCAGTAAGAGGCAGGGGCGCAGGGCCGGGCAACCCCGACCGGACCCTGTGCAAGGTGCCCGCGCCGTCTTCCCTTCGGCGCGGGCCAACCGTTCCCTGCTCCTCCCCCGCCGCGTCGGGACAGGCGCGCGGGTGTTCTCTCCCGACAGGAAAGCTGACCACATGTTTGCCGATTACAGCTGGAGCGAGCTGACCGCGATCTTCGCGATGCAGGGTTTCGCCGGCCTCATCCTCTTCTCAGTCTTCGTGCTCATGGCGCTCGGGCTGGCCATCATCTTCGGCCAGATGGGCGTCATCAACATGGCGCATGGCGAGTTCATGATCCTTGGCGCCTACGTGACCTACCTGGTCTCAATCTTCTTCGCCGAGGCGCTGCCGGCGCTGTTCCCGGCCTATTTCTTCATCGCGATGATCCTCGCCTTCATAGCCGCCGGCGCGCTGGGCATGTTCGTCGAATGGGCGATGATCCGGCATCTCTACAAGCGCCCGCTGGATACGCTTCTCGCCACGTGGGGCCTCAGCCTGATCCTGCAGCAGGTTTATCGCTCGGTGTTCGGCGCCCGCGAGGTCGGCGTGACGATTCCCGACTGGATGATGGGGTCGCTGCCGCTGACCGACATGATCGAGATCCCGATCAACGGCATCTTCGTGATGGTGCTGGCCATCGGCATTTCCGTCGGTGTCTACGTGATGATGTACCGCTCGCGCTGGGGCCAGCAGGTCCGCGCAATCAACCAGAACCGCGTCATGGCCGGCGCCGTCGGCATCAACACCGAATGGACCGACCGGATGACCTACGGCATCGGCTGCGGCATCGCCGGGGTCGCGGGCTCGGCCTTCACGATGATCGGCTCGACCGGGCCGACCGCCGGCCAGCTCTACATCGTCGACACCTTCCTCGTGGTGGTCTTCGGAGGCGCGGCCAGCCTGCTCGGCACCATCGCCTCCGCCTTCACCATCAGCCAGGCGCAATCGATCATGGAGTTCTTCCTCTCGGGATCGATGGCCAAGGTTCTCACGCTGCTCGTGGTGATTGGCATCCTGATGCTGCGCCCGCAGGGCCTCTTCGCCCTCAAGCTGCGCAAGTAAGGAGCCCGGACCGATGCAAGTCACGCGCAAGAATTCACTGTTCACCCGCTACGAGCTGATCGGCTTCGCCATCCTCGCCGCCATCATCTTCATCGTCTTCCCGATGATCATGGACACCTTCCGGCTCAACCTCTTCGGCAAGTACCTGACCTATGCCTTCGTGGCGGTGGGGCTGGTGCTGTGCTGGGGGGCGGGGGGCATCCTGTCGCTGGGACAGGGGGTGTTCTTCGGGCTGGGGGGCTATTGCATGGCGATGTTCCTCAAGCTCGAGGCCTCGACGCCCGAGAACACCTCGATCCAGTCGACCCCGGGCATCCCCGATTTCATGGACTGGAACCAACTCACCGCGCTGCCGTGGTGGTGGGAGCCGTTCCACTCGCTGACGCTCTCGCTGATCGCGGTGATCGTGGTACCGGTGGCCTTCGCCTTCATCATCGGCGTCGCGATGTTCCGCCGCCGGGTGGGGGGCGTCTACTTCGCCATCATCACCCAGGCCATCGCGGCGGTGATGACGATCCTGATCATCGGCCAGCAGGGCTATACCGGCGGCGTCAACGGCATCACCGACCTGCGCACCCTGCTGGGCTGGGACATCCGCACCGACGAGGCCAAGGAGATCCTCTACTTCGTCAACGGCGCGCTGCTCTTCGTCTGCCTCGGGATCGCGCAATACGTCCGCAAGTCGAAGCTCGGCCGCCTGCTCATCGCCATGCGCGATCAGGAGGACCGGGTGCGCTTCTCCGGCTATGACGTGGCCAATTTCAAGATTTTCATCTTCTGCCTCGGCGCGGCCTTCGCCGCCGTTGGCGGGGCGATGTTCACCCTGCAGGTGGGCTTCATGTCGCCGAGCTTCGTGGGCATCGTGCCCTCGATCGAAATGGTGATCTTCGCCGCCGTCGGCGGGCGCCTGTCGATCCTCGGCGCGGTCTACGGAACCCTGCTGGTCAACTGGGCCAAGACCACCTTCTCCGAGAGCTTCCCCGAGCTCTGGCTGCTCGGTCTCGGCGCGCTGTTCATCGCGGTCGTCATGGCCTTCCCCAACGGGCTTGCGGGCGTCTGGTCGGAGCACGTCATGCCGCGGCTGCGCAAGCTCGGCTCGCGCGGCGACAGCGGCACGCCCGATGCTGCGCCCTCCACCCCGGCCGCTGAATAAGGAAACCCGACATGCTGGAACACGCCAAGGGCAATCCCAACTACGTGCTGATGGTCGAGGGGCTGACCGTCTCCTTCGACGGCTTCAAGGCGGTCAACGACCTCAGCTTCTATGTCGAGCCCAACGAGTGCCGGGTCATCATCGGCCCGAACGGGGCCGGCAAGACCACAGTGCTCGATCTGATCTGCGGCCGCACCCGCGCCACCGAGGGCTCGGTGCAGTTCAAGGGGCAGGAGCTTCTCAGGATGCGCGAGGACCAGATCGTGCATGCCGGGGTGGGGCGCAAGTTCCAGACCCCTTCGGTCTACGAGGATCTCTCGGTCTACGAGAATCTCGAGCTGAGCTTTCCCAAGGGCCACGGGGTCTTCGGGGCGCTGTTCTTCGCCCGCGACGAGGAGGTCAACGCGCGTATCCTCGAAATCGCCGAGCTGATCTTTCTCGACGAGCAGCTCGACGAGAAGGCGGCCTATCTCAGTCACGGCCAGAAGCAATGGCTCGAGATCGGCATGCTGCTGATCCAGGACCCGCAGCTTCTGATGCTCGACGAGCCGGTTGCCGGCATGTCGGTGGCCGAGCGCAAGAAGACCGCCGAGCTGCTCAACCGCATCATCCAGGACCGCTCGGTCATCGTCATCGAGCACGACATGGGCTTCGTCGAGGACATCGCGACCCGCGTCACCGTTCTGCACCAGGGCAAGGTCCTATCCGAGGGCTCGATGGAGCGGGTGCAGAACGATCCCAAGGTCATCGAAGTCTATCTCGGCCACTGAGGAGCGCGAGCCATGCTGAACATTTCCCGACTGCGCGCGGCCTACGGCGAATCCGAGGTGCTGCACGGGCTCGACCTCGAGGTGCCCAAGGGTGAGATCGTCGCCATCATGGGCCGCAACGGCATGGGCAAGACGACGCTCATGAAGACCCTCATGGGGATCGTGCCTACCAAGTCCGGCGGCGCCAGCATCGACGGCGCCGACGTCACCGCGATGAAGAGCCACGAGCGCGTCGCTTCCGGCATCGCCTACGTGCCGCAGGGCCGGATGATCTTCTCGTCGATGACGGTGCAGGAGAATGTCGAGACCGGGCTCACCGTCACCGGCAAGAAAACCGTGCCTGGCGATATCTACGAGCTCTTCCCGGTGCTGCTCGAGATGAAGGGCCGCCGCGGCGGCAACCTCTCAGGCGGCCAGCAGCAGCAGCTCGCCATCGCGCGGGCGCTGGCCTCGGACCCCAAGGTCCTGCTTCTCGACGAGCCGACCGAGGGCATCCAGCCTTCGATCATCCGCGAGATGGCCCGCACGCTGCGCCGCATCCGCGACGAGCGCGGCCTGTCGATCGTGGTGTCCGAACAGGTGCTGAGCTTCGCGCTCGACGTCGCCGACCGGGTGCTGGTGATCGAGAACGGCAATTTCGTCCACGACAGCCCGCGCGAGGGCATCGACGAGGCCAAGGTCTCGAAATTCCTTTCCGTCTAACCAAACCAAGCAGGGAGACTACCATG
The DNA here is from genome assembly GCF_019801965.1 of Salipiger bermudensis. GTDB lineage: Bacteria > Pseudomonadota > Alphaproteobacteria > Rhodobacterales > Rhodobacteraceae > Salipiger > Salipiger bermudensis_A. The sequence goes on along the minus strand of NZ_JAHVIA010000003.1, from coordinate 59,262 downwards.
CCTGACACCTCGTTCTCCGCCACCACCGGCACCGATACGCTGATCTCGGTCGATCTGTCCGAGAGCCCCCACACCAACGAGAACATCCACAACCGCTGGCATCCCGACATCCCGATGGCGGTCTGGGTCGAGCCGGGCGACGATTTCAAGATCGAGACCTACGACTGGACCGGCGGGCAGATCCACAACAACGACGATGCCTCCGACGTGCGCGATGTCGAGCTGCAGCAGGTGCATTACCTCTCCGGCCCGATCGGGGTGAAGGGGGCCGAGCCGGGCGACCTGCTCAAGGTCCACATCCTCGATATCGGCGCCAAGGAAGAGATGAACTGGGGCTTCAACGGCTTCTTCTCCAAGCAGAATGGCGGCGGCTTCCTGACCGATCATTTCCCCGAGGCGCAGAAATCTATCTGGGATTTCGAGGGCATGTTCACCAAGTCGCGCCACGTGCCCGGTGTGAAATACGCCGGCCTCATCCACCCGGGCCTGATCGGCTGCCTGCCGGATCGGAAGATGCTCGACATGTGGAACGCCCGCGAGGCGGCGCTGGTCGCCACCGATCCCAACCGGGTACCGGCGCTGGCCGAGCTGCCCAACACCCAGTCGGCCCACATGGGCAAGATGAAGGGCGACGAGCGCGCCGCCGCCGCCGCCGAGGCCGCCCGCACCGTGCCGCCGCGCGAGCATGGCGGCAATTGCGACATCAAGGACCTGTCGCGCGGCTCGACCTGCTTCTTCCCGGTCTATGTCGATGGCGCGGGCCTCTCGATGGGTGACCTGCATTTCAGCCAGGGCGACGGCGAGATCACCTTCTGCGGCGCCATCGAGATGGCCGGCTGGCTGCATATCCGCGTCGAGCTGATCAAGGGCGGCATGGAGAAATACGGCATCAAGAACCCGATCTTCAAACCCTCGCCGATCCAGCCGAAATACGACGATTTCCTGATCTTCGAGGGCATCTCGGTCGATGAGGGTGGGTCGCAGCATTATCTCGACGTGCACGTGGCCTATCGCCAGGCCTGCCTCAACGCCATCGAGTACCTGAAGAAGTTCGGCTACACCGGGGCGCAGGCCTACGCCATCCTCGGCACCGCGCCGGTGCAGGGCCATATCTCGGGGGTGGTCGACATTCCCAATGCCTGCGCCACGCTCTGGCTGCCGAACGACATCTTCGAGTTCGACATCATGCCCGGCGCCGACGGACCGACCAAGCATCTCGACGGCTCGGTCGACGTGCCGCTGGCCCCCGATCTCTGAGGCCTCTCGCGGGTCGGGGCGGCAGCGCCCCGGCTCCCTCCCTGCACTTCCCGGAGCGGATGACCATGCCCTATTACGATTACCTCTGCGCCGATTGCGGCCCGTTCACCGCGATGGCGGCGATGGCCGATTACGACAAGCCCTGCGATTGCCCCGACTGCGGCAGCGAGGCGCCGCGCGCGCTCTTCACCGCGCCGCAGCTGGCGATGATGGACGGCGCCCGGCGCGGCGCCTTCGCCACCAACGAGCGCGCCCGGCATGACCCGAAGAGCACCCGCAAGCACGGGCCCGGCTGCGGCTGCTGCTCGGGATCGAAGAAGCTGCCGTCGAAGACGCTGCACCGCCCCGACGGCTCCAAAAGCTTCCCGGCGGCGCGGCCGTGGATGATCTCTCACTGAAGGCGAGGCCCTAGCGAAGCGGGTGGAAGCAGGCGACCTGCCCGCTCTCGCCTTCGAGCCGCGGCACCTCTTCGGCGCAGCGCGCCCCGGCATTGGGGCAGCGCGCCCGGAAGGCGCAGCCCTTGGGCGGGTCCAGCGGGTCGGGCAGCTCGGTCTCGCGGCCCTCGGGCGCGCTCAGCGCCCGACCCACCACCGGCGCGCTCTCGGCCAGCAGCTTGGTGTAGGGATGGCGCGGCGCGGCGAAGACCTCTTCGGCCCGCCCGACCTCGACCACCGAGCCGAAATAGAGCACCGCGACGCGGTCGCTCACCGCCTCGACCACCGCCAGATCGTGCGAGATGAACAGGTAGGTCAGCCCCAGCCGCGCCTTAAGATCGGCCAGCAGGTTCAGCACCTGCGCCTGCACCGACACGTCGAGCGCCGAGACCGGCTCGTCGAGGATCAGGATGCGCGCCTCCGCCGCCAGCGCCCGGGCGATGCCGATGCGCTGGGCCTGCCCGCCGGAGAACTCGTGCGGGTAGCGTTCGAGAAACTCCTCGCGCAGGTTCACCTGGGCGAAGATCTCGGAGATGCGCTTCTCGCGCTCCGCGCGCCCCATGCCATGCAGGCGCTTGAGCGGTGCCTCCATGATCTGCCGGATGGTCTTGCGCGGGTTGAGCGAGCTAATCGGATCCTGGAAGACATACTGGATGCGTTTGCCAAAAACCGCCGGGTCGGCATTGTCGAGCGGTTGCCCCTCGATCTCGATATGCCCGCCCGAGGGCTCGAGCAGCCCCACAAGCATCCGAGCCAGAGTGGACTTGCCGCAGCCCGACTCGCCGACGATCCCCAGCGTCTCGCCCTGCGCCACCTCGAGGCTCACCGGGTGCACCGCGTGCACGTGCCCCTTGGGCGCGCCGAAGAGCCGCTTGCCTACGGCGAAGGTCTTGGACAGGTTTTCCAGCCGCAAAGCGAGGCTCATGCGCGGCCCTCCAGCTCGGTTTCCGGGAACAGGCAGCGCAGCTTGCGCGCCCCGTGCGTCTCCAGCGCGATCTCGCCCTCGCGGCAGGCCGGTTGCGCCTTGTCGCAGCGCGGCGCGAAGGCGCAGCCCGGCGGCAGGTCGTCGACAGCCGGCGGCAGGCCGGGGATCGCGTGCAGCGCGCGCTTGCCGCCGCCCAGCTCCGGCACGCAGGCGATGAGCCGGCTTGTGTAGGGATGCGCCGGGGCTTCGAGCAGGGCGCGCGTCGGCCCTTCCTCGACAATGCGCCCGGCATACATCACCGCGACCCGGTCGCAGAGCTGCGCCACGACGCCGAAGTCATGGGTGATGAAAACGATGGCCAGACCCTTCTCGCGCCGCAGCGTGTCGAGCAGCGACAGGATCTGCGCCTGCACGGTGACGTCGAGCGCGGTGGTCGGCTCGTCGGCGATGATCACCTCGGGATCGTTGGCCAGCGCCATGGCGATGCCGACGCGCTGCCGCATCCCGCCCGAAAGCTCGTGCGGGAAGCTGTCGAGCCGGCTCTCGGGGTTGGGGATGCGCACGTCGCGCAGCAGGCTCAGTGCTTTGGCCCGCGCCTCCTTGTTAGAGATGGCATGGTGCACCCGGATCGCTTCGACCAGCTGGTCGCCGACCTTGTAGAGCGGGTGCAGCGTCGCCAGCGGGTCCTGAAAGATATAGGCCACCTCACGCCCGCGCAGATCGCGCAGCCGGCCATAGGGCGCGCCCACCAGATCCTCGCCCTTGTAATGCACCGCCCCGCCGGTGATCACCCCGGGCGGCGAGGCCACCAGCCCCATCACCGACAGCGCCGTCACCGACTTGCCCGAGCCGCTCTCGCCGATGATGCCGAGGCATTCGCCGGGCTTCACCCCGAGGCTGACCCCGCCCACGGCACGGTAGACCCGTTGCTTCACGTGGAACTGCGTCTGCAGATCGCGCAGGCTCAGCACGTCATCGCCCACGGGCTCCGGCACAGGCCCCTCGCGCCGCACCAGCGTCGCCGCCATCGGCCGGGTCAGCGCGCCCGAGCGCAGCCGCGGATCGAGCGCATCGCGCACCCCGTCGCCCAGCAGGTTGATCGCCATGACGATCACCAGGATCATCGCGCCGGGCACGATGGAGGTGTGCGGGCTGGTGATCAGCGCCGCCCGCGCCTCGCCCAGCATCGAGCCGAGATCGGCTTGCGGCGGCTGCGAGCCGAGCCCGAGGAAGGAGAGCCCGGCGGTCTCGAGGATCATCCAGCCCACGGTGGTCGACATGGCGATGACGATGACCGGGATCACGTTGGGCAGCACCTCGCCGAGGATGATGCGCGCATCATTCATGCCGGCGAGCCGTGCCGCGTCGACAAATTCCTTGTTGGCGATGCCCACGGTGATGCCGCGGATGTTGCGGGCGAAGAACGGGATGTTGACGGCGGCCACCGCGATCAGCGCGTTGAGCAGGCCGGGGCCGAGGGCCGCCACGATGGCCAGCGCCAGCAGGATGTAGGGAAACGCCATCAGCATGTCGACGCCGCGCATGATCAGGTTGTCGACCCGGCCGCCGTAATAGCCCGCGACGATCCCCACCGCCGCGCCCAGGACCGCGGCGATCGCCGCGGCGGCGAAGCCCACGGCGAGGCTCAGCCGCGTGCCCCACATCAGCCGCGAGAGCTGGTCGCGGCCGAGATGATCCGTCCCCAGCAGGGCGCCCTCGGAGAACGGTTTCACGAAGCGGTTGCCGGTGTTGGTCACGTCTGGGTCGGGCAGCGGCAGCACCGGCGTCAGCAGCGCCAGTACGACCACCAGACCCATGACGATCAGCCCGGCCAGCGCCAGCCTGTTGCGCGCGAGAAGCGCCAGCGTGCTCATGTCTTGATCCTCGGGTCGAGCAGGCTCTGCGCCACGTCGACCACGATGTTGAACATCACGTAGCAGGCCGCCACCAGCACCACGCCGCCCTGCACCAGGAGGATGTCACGCTTTAGGATGGCGTCGACCAGCATCCGCCCGACCCCGGGCCATTGGAACACCATCTCGATATAGACCGCCCCCGACAGCACGAAGCCCGCCTGGATGCCCAGCACCGGCAGGATGCTGACCATGGCCGCGCGCAGGGCGTGGCGCCAGATCACCCCGCGCTCCGGCACCCCCTTGGCGCGGGCGGTGCGGATGTAATCCTGCCGCAGCACCTCGAGCATGGCCGAGCGCGACAGCCGCGCCACCACGCCGGTGGCCACCACGGCGAGCGCCAGCGCCGGCATGGCGAGGTGCTTCATCAGCACCAGCACTGTCCGGTCGCCGTAGATCGGCCACATGCCCGAGGCCGGAAACCAGCGCAGCTCGACCGCGAAGATCAGGATCATCATCATGCCGAGGAAGAAGGACGGGATCGAGATCCCCAGCAGCACCGCGAAGGTGATCGCCTTGTCCGCCAGCCCGTATTGCCGCGCCGCCGAGACCACGCCGGCCGCCACGCCCAGCACCGAGCACAGCACGAAGGCGGTCCCCGCCAGCACCAGCGTCGCGCCGAAGCGGTCGAGCACCTCGTCGAGCACGGGTCTGTTCAGCGAAAAGGACCGCCCGAAATCGCCCTGAGCCATGTTCCAGAGCCAGATGAAATAGCGCTGCACCGCCGGCTTATCGAGGCCCAGATCCCGGTTCAGCTTCTCCACGTTCTCGGGCGTGGCATAGCTGCCGAGGATCGCGGTGGCCGGATCGCCCGGGATCATCGCCATGATGGCAAAGACGATCACGGTGATGCCCAGAAGCACCGGTACCGCCGAGACCAGACGTTTCAGAATATAGCGACCCAAACCGCCCCCTTCCTGACCCTGCGCGGCCGATCCTCTCCGCGCGACCCTGCATCTTCTCTACGTTCCAAATACTCCGGGGTGAATGCGCGCAAGCGCAGAGGGGCAGCGCCCCTTCTTCCGGCGGGCCGCAGGCCCGCAACCTTTCTCTTCGGGCCGTGGGCCCGCCCCCGTCTTTCGCGGACCGCAGGCCCGCGCCGGTCGGACCGGGCAACGCCCGGTCCGAAACCCTTGTGAACAGTCTCAGTCCTTGCTCACCCCGTCCAGCAGCAGGAAGAAGGACGGCTGCAGCTCGAACCCCTCGACCCGCTCGTTGGTGACCGCGTTCTGCTTCCAGTTCGCCACGAAGACCCAGGGCGCGTCTTCCTGGACGATCTCCTGCATCTCCTTGTAGAGCGCCGCGCGCTCGTTCTGGTCGGTGGCCACCCGCGCCTTCTCGAGCAGGTCGTCGACCTCCGGGTTCGAGTAATAGCCGGAGTTGAAGCCGCCCTTGTCGGGCCAGGCCTCGCTGCGCAGGGCGAGGAAGGGCAGGGTGTCGGGGTCGTTGGTCATCCAGGCCATCTCGGCCATGTCAGCCTTGCCCTCGAGACCGGGGTTCACCTGTCCGAGGAAGGTGTTCCACTCGTAGGTCTCGATCCTGGTGGTCAGCCCCACCGCGTTGAGATCGGCCTGGATCGCCGTGCCCATGGCCACCGGGTCGAGCATGCCCGAGCCGCCCTCGGTGACGTAGAAGGTCAGCTCCGCGCCCTCGGCCCCGGCCTCGGCGATCAGCTCTTTCGCTTTCTCGGGATCGTAGGGATAGGGCTCCAGCGCTTCGTTATAGGCCCAGGCAAAGGCCGGCGGGGTCGGGCCGGCGGCGACCTCGGCGGTGCCCTCGAGCACGTCGTTGACCAGCGCCTCCTTGTTGATGGCGTAGTTCGCCGCCTGCCGCACGCGCTTGTCGGCGAAGGGGCCTTCCTTGGCGTTGAGGATCAGGAACCAGACATGCGGGCCGGCCTGCTCGAAGACCTGGAAGGCATCGCCCTGGAACTGCGAGAGCGCCACCGGCGGCACCTCGACCATCATGTCGATGCCGCCCGCCAGCATCTCGGCGGTGCGGGTGTTGGCGTCGGTGATCGGGCGGAAGACGACCGCCTGCAGCTCCGGCGCGCCGCCCCAGTAATCGGGGTTGGCCTCGACCGCCACCGCCTCGTTGCTGCGCCATTCGGCGAAGGTGAACGGCCCGGTCCCCGAAGGGTTGCGGCCGAAATCGGCGCCGTGTTGCTCGACCGCCGCCGGCGAGACGATCAGCCCGGTCGGGTAGGCGAGGTTCGACAGGAACGGCGCGTAGGGTTCCGAGAGGGTGAATTTCACCGTCATGGGGTCGATCGCCTCGACGCTCGACACCGAGGAGAAGAAGAAGGCCAGCGGGAACGGGCCGGTATCATGATAGGGGTGGTCCTCGTTCAGCATGCGCTCGAAGTTGAACACCACCGCCTCGGCGTCGAACGGGGTGCCGTCATGGAACGAGACGCCCTCGCGCAGGGTGAAGGTATACTCGGTGCCGTCCTCGCTGATCTCCCACTCCGTCGCCAGCGCCGGCTCGACCTCGAGCGTACCCGACTTGTAGCGCACCAGCCCGTCATAGACATTCATCAGGATGCGGAAATCGTTCACCGCGGTGACAGCCGCCGGATCGAGCGCCTTGGGTTCAGCGATCTGGCCGACGATCAACACGCCGGGCGGGGTCCGCGCCGCGGCGGGAAGGCCGAAACTCAGGGCAAGCGCGGTGCCGGCGGCGAGCATGCCCCTCCGGGTCCAGGTCAGCAGGTCCATTTTTTCATCCTCTCCGTTGGCTGTGTGCGACAAATTATCATGATCAATTGAAGCAGGCCAAATTATCGTGATAAATTCAACTTGAAATCTCCACGGAGTCGCCAGTGACCTTCTCGCTTCTCGTTCATGACCACGAATCCGGCACTTATGGCGGCGCGGCGGCGACGGGCAGCCTCTGCGTCGGGGGCTGGGTGCTGCGCGGCGGGCTCGATTCGGGTCTCTCTGCCAGTCAGGGTACCGCACCTTCGACCTTCTGGGGCGAGGATGTGCTGCGCGCCATGCGCGACGGATCGTCCGCACGCGAGGCGGTGGCGTCGATCACAAGTGCCGATCCGGGGCGTGGACACCGTCAGTTGAGCGCCCTCGATCTCTCGGGGCGGACGGCGGGGTTCACCGGGGATGCGAGCGTGCCTTATGCCAACCACATCGCCGAGCCCGGGCTCGTCGTGGCGGGCAACATGCTGGGCGGCGACGGCGTGCTGCCGGCGCTGCGGCGGGGCTATCTGGAGGCGGTGGGCAGCATGGCCGAGCGGCTGGTCGCGGCGCTGCGCGCGGCGGATGCGGACGCGTCCGACAAGCGCGGGCTGAAATCGGCGGCGCTGCTGGTCTTGCACCCTGAGAGGCCGCCGCTCACGCTGCGCATCGACTATGCCGAGGCGCCGCTCGATGCGCTCGAGGCGCTGCTCGGGCGGGCTACCTCCTCGCCCTATGCCGACTGGCTCGAGGTGGTGCCAGTGGCGGTCGACCGCAGCCGCGCGCCGAAGACCGCGCCGAAGGTCTGAGGCCGCCGGTTCACTCCGCGATGAAGCGGCGCAGCACCTCGGCCTCCTGCTCCTGCATCTGTTCCTCGGCGCCTTCCATGTGATCGCGCATGATCCGGCGCGCCTTCTCGGCGTCGCCCTCGCGCAGCGCCTTCACGAGATCGAGCTGGTGGCGCCGCCCCGCCTCCCAGAGCGCCCGGTTGTGCGGCTCGTAGAGACGGCGCCAGACCGTCAGCTCGGTCAGCATGCGGGCCATGAAGCGCACCGCAAAGGCCAGCAGCGCGTTGTCCGAATAGGAGGCGAGCAGGGCGTGGAACTGCAGCGACGAGACATGCTGCGCGCGTTCTTCCTCGACGGTCTTCGCGGGCTCCGGATATTCCGCCACCACCGCCTCGAGCGCGGCAAGCTGCTCCTCGCTGAGCTTGCCGGCAAGGGTCGCTGCGACCTCTGGCTCGAGCAGCTTGCGGATCTGGTAGATGTCCTTGATCGAGAGATCGCGGAAGTAGAAGAAGTTCGCCAGCAGCGAATGCGCCCGGTCGGGTGAGACCTCGGCCACGAAACTGCCGCCGCCGGGGCCGGTGCGGGTCTCGACGAGGCCCTGCGCCTCGAGGATGCGCATCGCCTCGCGCACGGTGCCCTTGGAGCGGCCGTAGCGCTCGATCAGCTCGGCCTCGCCGGGCAGGCGGTCGCCGGCCTTGAGCTGGTGCTCGACGACCCATTCCTTGATCGTGTCGGCAAGCTGCACCGGGCGCGAGCGCTTGGGCGAGAATTTCTTGGATCGTTGCGGCACAAGGTCCTCCGGGAGCCCGTCACCGGCCCGGCAGGGCGGCGCTCGGGATCATGTCATCTTAACGCCGGTCAGTTGCCTTGGGCCAGCGCTGACGTTCAGTATTTTGCGAGGAGGGCCAGAAAAAACTCCGCCGCGCGGGGCGCGGCGGAGTCTCCTAGCGATACTGTTGCCCTGAGGCTCAGTCGGCGGTGAGAAGCGGCGGCTTCTTCGAGGACAGGCGAAGCTTGTCCGGCCCCTCGATCGACAGCGAGAGCTTGTCGTCCTTGACGCCGACCTTGACCACACCGCCCTTGGTGAGCTTGCCGAAGAGCAGCTCCTCCGCCAGCGGCTTCTTGAGGTTCTCCTGGATCACGCGGCCCAGCGGGCGGGCGCCCATGCGGTCGTCGTAGCCCTTGTCGGCGAGCCACTCGGCCGCCGGCTTGGTGAGCTCGATGGTGACGTTGCGGTCCATGAGCTGGGCTTCGAGCTGCAGCACGAACTTCTCGACCACCGAGAGGATGACCTCCTTGGGCAGCGGCTGGAAGCTGATGACCGCGTCGAGACGGTTGCGGAACTCCGGCGTGAAGGTGCGCTCGATGGCGGCGGTGTCCTCGCCCTCGCGACGATCGCGACCGAAGCCGATGGCGGCCTTGGCCTGCTCGGCGGCGCCGGCATTCGAGGTCATGATCAGGATCACGTTGCGGAAATCCACCGTCCGGCCGTTGTGGTCGGTCAGCGAGCCGTGGTCCATCACCTGCAGAAGGATGTTGTAGACATCCGGGTGTGCCTTCTCGATCTCGTCGAGCAGGAGCACGCAATGCGGGTGCTGATCGACGCCGTCGGTGAGCTGGCCGCCCTGGTCGAAGCCGACATAGCCCGGAGGCGCACCGATCAGGCGCGAGACCGCGTGTTTCTCCATGTATTCCGACATGTCGAAGCGCAGAAGCTCCACGCCCAGCGTGCTGGCGAGCTGCTTGGCCACCTCGGTCTTGCCGACACCGGTCGGGCCGGCGAACAGGTAATTGCCGATCGGCTTTTCGGGCTCGCGCAGGCCGGCACGGGCCAGCTTGATCGCCGAGCTGAGCGCCTCGATGGCGGTATCCTGACCGAAGACCACGCGCTTGAGGGTCTTTTCGAGATCCTTGAGCACTTCGGCATCGTCCTTGGAGACGTTCTTCGGGGGGATGCGCGCGATCTTGGCGACGACCTCCTCGATCTCCTTCGCGCCGATGGTCTTGCGGCGCTTGGATTCGGCCACCAGATGCTGCGCCGCACCGGCCTCGTCGATCACGTCGATCGCCTTGTCGGGCAGCTTGCGGTCATTGATGTAGCGCGCCGAGAGCTCGACCGCCGACTTGATGGCGTCGGCCGTGTACTTGATCGAGTGGTGCTCCTCGAAATAGGGCTTGAGGCCCTTGAGGATCTTCACCGTGTCCTCGACCGAAGGCTCGCTCACATCGATCTTCTGGAACCGGCGGCTGAGCGCGCGGTCCTTCTCGAAGTGCTGGCGGAACTCCTTGTAGGTGGTGGAGCCCATGGTGCGCAGCTTGCCGCCCTGAAGCGCGGGCTTGAGCAGGTTCGACGCGTCCATCGCGCCGCCGGAGGTGGCGCCGGCGCCGATCACGGTGTGGATCTCGTCGATGAACAGCACCGCGTCGGGGTGTTCCTCGAGCTCGGTCACCACGGCCTTGAGCCGCTCCTCGAAATCGCCGCGGTAGCGGGTGCCGGCCAGCAGCGCGCCCATGTCGAGCGAGTAGATCGTGGTGTTCGACAGCACCTCGGGGGTGTCGCCGTTGACGATCTTGCGGGCCAGGCCCTCGGCGATGGCGGTCTTGCCGACGCCGGGATCGCCGACCAGCAGCGGGTTGTTCTTGCGGCGGCGGCAGAGCACCTGGATTGCGCGCTCGACCTCGTGCTCGCGGCCGATCAGCGGATCGACATCGCCCTTGCGCGACTTGGCGTTGAGATCGACGCAATACTTGCCAAGCGCCGATTCCTTGTTGTCGCCGGCGGGCTCCTGCGCTTGCGCCTTGGCCTCTTCCTCGGCCTCGGTGGCGCCCTGAACCGGGCGCGCCTCGCCATAGGCGGGGTTCTTGGCCACGCCATGGGCGATGAAGTTCACCGCGTCGTAACGGGTCATGTCCTGCTCCTGCAGGAAATAGGCCGCGTTCGACTCGCGCTCGGCGAAGATCGCCACGAGCACGTTGGCGCCGGTCACCTCGGTGCGGCCCGAGGACTGCACGTGGATGGCGGCGCGCTGGATCACGCGCTGGAATGCTGCGGTCGGCACCGCCTCGGAGCCCTCGATATCGGTGACGAGATTCGAGAGGTCTTCGTCGATGAACTCCACCAGGGTGGTCCGCAGCTCCTCGGTGTCCACGGAGCAGGCCTTCATCACGCGGGCAGCATCGGGTTCGTCGATCAGGGCGAGCAGGAGATGTTCCAGCGTCGCGAATTCATGGCTGCGCGAGTTCGCGAGCGCCAGAGCTGCGTGGATGGCCTGTTCCAGGGTATTCGAGAAAGACGGCACGGCGGCGCTCCTCTTTGTCTGCGTCGGGCTCGGGGCCCGACTTTGCCTTCTACGGTTTAAAGTTTGGTCGATACCGACCTCGCTTCAAGAATTTTCTCGACCCTTGGCGCTCACATTTGCGGTGATCCCTGCAATCTGGCGTGAAAAGCGGCGGGTCAGAAGCTGTCCTTTCGGGCCCGGATCTCGGCAAATACGGCCGCATCGGGTGCGTCTTTCATGCCCAGTCGATCGCGGATCTCGGGGGATGCGGGACGCAGGAAAGGGTTCGTGGCCAGTTCCTCGGACAGCTTGCAGGTGGCAGTGGCGCGCCCCTCTGTCCGGGCTTTGGCAATGGCGTCAGATCTCAATTTAAGCGCCTCGTTGCCCGGTTCAATAGTCAACGCGAAGCGGGCGTTCGATGTGGTGTATTCGTGACCGGAACAAACCAGTGTCTCCGCCGGTAGCGCTGACAGTTTCGACAGGCTCTCCCACATCATGTCGGGTGTGCCCTCGAAGATGCGGCCGCAGCCGAGCGCCATCAGGCTGTCGGCGGTGAACACGGCCTCTGCCTCAGGGAAATGGAAGGCGACGTGGCCCAGCGTGTGGCCCGGCACGAAGATCACCTCGACCGGGGTGCCGCCGATCCGCAGCGTGTCGCCGCCCTCGACCGCGGTGTCGAGCGGCGGAAGCTTTTCTTTCTCGGCCTTGGGGCCATAGACCGTGCAGCCGTATTTTTCGCGCAGCTCGGCGACGCCGCCGACATGGTCGTGGTGATGATGGGTGATGAGCAGCGCATCGAGCTCCCAGCCGCGGCTCTCGAGCGCCTCGATGATCGGCCCGGCCTCGGGGGCGTCGATCAGGCAGACGCCCTCGGGCGCCTTCACCAGGTAGGCGTAATTGTCGCTGAGACAGGGAACGGTGACGATCTCCATGGTCTTTCCTTATCGGCTTTGCCAGAGTGGCCCCCAACTTGGAGGATCACAGAGAGCGCCGCAATGCACCTTGATGTGCATAATCTCAGGGATTTCTATTACCGCAGCGCGCTTGGCCGCGCGGCGCAACGGGCCGTGCGCGACCAGGTGCAGCGCTACTGGCCCGACGGCAAGGGGCTCACCATGGTGGGCTACGGCTTCGCCGTTCCGCTGCTGCGCCCCTACTTGCCCGATGCCCGCCGGGTGATCGGGCTGATGCCGGCCCCGCAGGGCGTCCTGCGCTGGCCGCAGGGGCAGCCCAATGTCACGGTGCTTTGCGAGGAGACACTCTGGCCGCTCGAGACCGGCCATGTCGACCGGCTGGTGATGATGCACGGGCTCGAGACCTCCGACAGCCCGTCCGAACTGCTCGACGAGTGCTACCGGGTGCTGGGGCCGGGCGGCGAGGCGCTGTTCATCGTGCCCAACCGCTCCGGGCTCTGGGCGCGCTCGGACGCGACGCCCTTCGGCTATGGCCGGCCCTACTCGCTGAGCCAGCTCGACAGCCAGCTCAAGCGGCACGATTTCATCCGGCAGAGCCACGTGTCGGTGCTCTACCAGCCGCCGTCGAGCCGGCGCTTCTGGATGCGCACCGGCCCGGCCTGGGAGCGCATCGGCCGGGCGATCCCGGCGCTGGTCGCGGGGGGCGTGCTGATCGTGCGTGCCTCGAAGCGCTACCCGCCGCAGCGCAAGGGGCTGGGCGACAAGGTCCGGGTGCCGAACCCGCTCGACGTGCTGGCGCCATCGCCCAAAAAAGAGCCAAAGGCGATCTGAGCCCGGTTTCCCTGCGGCAGCGGCGCGACCGGCGAAAAGAATCGGTCACCGGGACGTGACTCGCCTCGTCTTGACCGTGCTGCCGTTTGCGATACCACGATCTCCCTGAGACACGCCGGAGCTCCGACTTTTGTCGGGCAGGACAGGCGGTTGCGCTGCGTCGCGGCAACGGTTTTTCCGCGTTTGCGCTATCGCTCTCCACCGCTCCGAAGTTTGACGAAAGGCTGAACCGGTCCGTCCGGATTAATGAAAAATCCACTGTTTCCAAACGCCTGCCGCGTTCCTCCCTTGGGGAAATGCGCAAGTGCTTGGAAAAAGGCGGGTTCCAGTCCGTCCCAAAGCCGCCTAAGCATGTTGCGAGGGCGGGGAGGCTCTGCTACATCCGCGCTGATTTCGACGCCACGGGGCTTCCCGCGGCAGGGACAACGCCTCCGGACACCGGGAGACACCCGTGTGTCGCGGGGGCCTCATATCGGAAGGGTGGACGTGTCAGAACCAGCTTCGATCTCCAGCGGCATCGCGGCACGCTATGCCACGGCGATCTTCGACATCGCCAAAGAGAACAACTCCGTCGGGAAGCTCGAGAGCGACACCGACGACCTCGCTCAAGCGCTGGCTGACAGCCCCGACCTGCGCGACATGATCTCCTCGCCGGTCTATCCGCGCCAGGCACAGAAGGACGGCATCCTTGCCGTGTCTTCCAAGATGGGCCTCGACAAGGCGCTGCACAACGCGCTGGGCCTGATGGCCGAGAAGCGCCGCCTGTTCGTGCTGCCGTACCTGGTGGCGCAGCTGCGCGAGATGATCGCAGAGGAAAAGGGCGAAGTGACCGCCGAGGTGACCTCGGCCACCGCGCTCAGCGATGCGCAGGCCAGCAAGCTGGCCGAGACCCTCAAGAACAGCGTCGGCAAGGACGTGAAGATCAAGTCGACCGTCGATGAATCCCTCATCGGTGGTCTCGTCGTTAAGGTGGGCTCGAAGATGATCGACACGTCGGTCCGTGCCAAGCTCAACTCCCTCCAGAATGCAATGAAAGAGGTCGGATAAATGGGTATCCAAGCAGCCGAGATTTCTGCGATCCTAAAGGACCAGATCAAGAACTTCGGTCAGGAGGCCGAAGTCGCCGAAGTGGGTCGCGTGCTCTCCGTCGGCGACGGTATTGCCCGCGTGCACGGCCTCGACTCCGTCAAGGCCGGCGAGATGGTCGAGTTCCCGGGCGGCATCATGGGGATGGCCCTGAACCTCGAGCGCGACAACGTCGGTATCGTGATCTTCGGCTCCGACCGCGACATCAAGGAAGGTGACGTCGTCAAGCGCACCAACTCGATCGTGGACGTGCCCGCCGGCCCCGCCCTGCTGGGCCGCGTGGTCGACGCTCTCGGCAACCCGCTCGACGGCAAGGGCCCGATCGAAGCCGCCGAGCGCCGCGTCGCCGACGTCAAGGCGCCGGGCATCATCCCGCGTAAGTCGGTGCACGAGCCGATGGCAACCGGCCTCAAGTCGGTCGACGCGATGATCCCGATCGGCCGTGGCCAGCGCGAGCTGATCATTGGCGACCGCCAGACCGGCAAGACCGCGATCGCCCTCGACGCGATCCTGAACCAGAAATCCTACAACGACGCCGCTGGCGACGACGACAGCAAGAAGCTGTACTGCGTCTACGTGGCCGTCGGCCAGAAGCGCTCGACCGTGGCGCAGCTGGTGAAGCGCCTCGAAGCCACCGGCGCCATCGATTACTCGATCGTCGTGGCCGCAACCGCGTCCGACCCGGCACCGATGCAGTTCCTCGCGCCCTACGCCGCGACCGCGATGGCTGAGTACTTCCGCGACAACGGTAAGCACGCGCTCATCATTTACGATGACCTGTCCAAGCAGGCCGTGTCCTACCGTCAGATGTCGCTGCTGCTGCGCCGTCCGCCGGGCCGCGAAGCCTACCCGGGCGACGTGTTCTACCTCCACTCGCGCCTGCTCGAGCGTTCGGCAAAGCTGAACGAGGATCACGGTGCCGGCTCGCTGACCGCGCTGCCGATCATCGAGACCCAGGGCGGCGACGTGTCGGCCTTCATCCCGACCAACGTGATCTCGATCACCGACGGCCAGATCTTCCTCGAGACCGAACTGTTCTTCCAGGGCATCCGTCCCGCTGTGAACACCGGTCTGTCGGTGTCGCGCGTCGGCTCCTCGGCCCAGACCAAGGCGATGTCCTCGGTTGCCGGCCCGGTGAAGCTGTCGCTCGCGCAGTACCGCGAGATGGCGGCCTTCGCACAGTTCGGTTCCGACCTCGACGCCGCGACCCAGAAGCTGCTGAACCGCGGTGCGCGTCTGACCGAGCTGATGAAGCAGCCGCAGTACTCGCCGCTGACCAACGCCGAGATCGTCTGCATCATCTTCGCCGGCACCAACGGCTACCTGGACAACATCCCGGTCCGTGAAGTGGGCAAGTATGAAGCCGCTCTGCTGTCCTTCCTGCGCGGCCAGCGCAAGGACATCCTCGAGTGGATCGAGAGCGAAGACCCGAAGATCAAGGGTGAACCCGCTGACAAGCTGAAGGCTGCGCTCGACGAATTCGCCGCGACCTACGCCTGAGCGCCCTGAAAGGACAGGATTATGCCTAGCCTCAAGGACCTCAAAACCAGGATCTCCTCGGTCAAGTCGACCCGGAAGATCACCAAGGCCATGCAGATGGTGGCCGCCGCGAAACTGCGGCGGGCACAGGACGCGGCCGAGATGGCACGCCCGTATTCCGAGCGCTTCAACGCGGTGCTCGGATCGCTGGCGGCGTCGGTGGGCGGAAGCCCGACCGCGCCCAAGCTGCTGTCCGGCACCGGCAAGGACGACGTGCAGCTGCTCGTCGTCATGACCGCCGAGCGCGGCCTTTGCGGGGGCTTCAACAGCTCCATCGTGAAGGCAGCCCGCGCCGCGATCGCGAAGCTGAAGGCCGAGGGAAAGACGGTGAAGATCCTCACCGTCGGGAAGAAGGGCCGTGAACAGCTCGCCCGTGAATACGGGTCGCTGTTCGTGGGTCACGTGGACCTCAGCGAGGTCAAGAAGATCGGTTACGCGGATGCGCAGTCGATCGCCAAGAACCTGCTCGACCGTTTCGACGAGGGCGAGTTCGACGTGGCGACCATCTTCTATGCGAAGTTCGAGACCGTGATTTCGCAGGTCCCGACCGCCCAGCAGATCATCCCGGCCGAGTTCGACGCGGCCGAGGGCGACGACGCTGGCGCGTCCCCGCTCTATGAATACGAGCCCGGCGAGGAAGCCATCCTTGCCGATCTCCTTCCCCGGGGTGTCTCTACCCAGATCTTCTCGGCTCTGCTGGAGAACGCCGCCTCGGAACAGGGGGCTCGGATGAGCGCCATGGACAACGCCACGCGCAATGCGGGCGAGATGATCGACAAGCTGACCATCGAGTACAACCGCTCGCGTCAGGCGGTCATCACCAACGAACTGATCGAAATCATCTCGGGCGCCGAGGCGCTCTAAGAACCGGAGACGATAAATGGCAAACGCAAAAGGCAAAGTGACCCAGGTCATCGGCGCCGTGGTCGACGTGCAGTTCGACGACCACCTGCCCGAGATCCTGAACGCGCTGACCACCACCAACGACGGCAAGACTCTGGTTCTTGAAGTTGCACAGCACCTCGGTGAGAGCACCGTCCGCACCATCGCGATGGACTCGACCGAAGGTCTGGTCCGTGGCCAGGAAGTGGTCGACACCGAGAAGCCGATCTCGGTCCCGGTGGGCAACGCCACCCTGGGCCGCATCCTCAACGTCGTGGGCGAGCCCGTCGACGAGCAGGGCCCGGTCGAAGCGGAAGAGTACCGCGCGATCCACCAGCCCGCTCCCGAGTTCGACGAGCAGGCGACCGACACCGAGATCCTCGTGACCGGCATCAAGGTCATCGACCTGCTGGCCCCGTACTCGAAGGGCGGCAAGATCGGCCTCTTCGGCGGCGCCGGCGTGGGCAAGACCGTTCTCATCATGGAGCTGATCAACAACATCGCAAAGGTGCACTCGGGCTTCTCCGTGTTCGCCGGTGTTGGCGAGCGCACCCGTGAGGGCAACGACCTCTACCACGAGATGATCGAATCCAACGTCATCAAGCCCGACAACCTGTCGGAGTCGCAGGTGGCCCTGGTTTACGGTCAGATGAACGAGCCTCCGGGGGCCCGTGCCCGCGTCGCGCTGACCGGCCTGACCCTGGCCGAGCAGTTCCGTGACCAGTCCGGCACCGACGTTCTGTTCTTCGTCGACAACATCTTCCGCTTCACCCAGGCCGGTTCCGAGGTGTCCGCACTTCTCGGCCGTATCCCGTCCGCCGTGGGGTACCAGCCGACGCTGGCCACCGACATGGGCGCGATGCAGGAGCGCATCACCTCGACCAAGAACGGCTCGATCACCTCGATCCAGGCCGTCTACGTTCCCGCGGACGACCTCACCGACCCCGCGCCGGCAACCACCTTCGCCCACCTCGACGCGACCACGGTTCTCAACCGTGCGATCTCGGAGCTCGGCATCTACCCGGCCGTGGACCCGCTGGACTCCAACAGCCGGATCCTCGACCCGCAGGTCGTCGGTGAAGAGCACTACAACGTGGCCCGTGACGTGCAGGGCATCCTCCAGCGCTACAAGTCGCTGCAGGACATCATCGCCATCCTCGGCATGGACGAACTGTCGGAAGAGGACAAGCTGACCGTGGCCCGCGCCCGGAAGATCCAGCGTTTCCTGTCCCAGCCGTTCGACGTGGCGAAGGTCTTCACCGGCTCGGACGGTGTCCAGGTTCCGCTGGAAGACACCATCTCGTCGTTCAAGGCCGTGGTTGCGGGCGAGTACGACCACCTTCCGGAAGCCGCCTTCTACATGGTCGGTGGCATCGACGAGGTGCTCGCCAAGGCCGAGAAGCTGGCCGCGGAAGCTGCCTGATGACTGCCGGGGGGCCTTCGTGCCCCCCATTACCAACCGGAGGCCCTAATGGCTGATACGATGCAATTCGATCTGGTGAGCCCCGAGCGGAGCCTTCTGTCGACCCAGGCCAAGACCGTGTCGATCCCGGGCACCGACGGCGACATGACGGCAGGCCCCGGCCACGCCGCCGTGATCACCACGCTGCGCCCCGGCATCCTCAAGGTCGAGACCGAGAAGGGCACCGAGGAATTCGTGGTCACCGGTGGCTTCGCCGAGATCGGCACCACCATGACCGTGCTGGCCGAGCGTGCCGTTCCCTACGCCGACATGACGCAGGAGACCTATGAGGATCTCGTGCGCGAGGCGCAGGCCTACTACAAGAAGGTCGTCGAAGAGACCGAGAACGAGCCGGGCCCGGTCGACGACGCGGCCAAGCTGCTGCAGGATATGGTTGCCGTCGGTGGCCATATCGGCCTCGACCCGAAGCAGCCGAACTTCTGACCAGGGCCACAGTGCGACATCGATCGGAAACCCCGCCACTGGCGGGGTTTTCTGCGTCTGGGGCCCGCGCACAAGGGACGTGACGCCAAAGCGCAACGCTATGCCTCCGGCCGTGGCCGGGGCCTTCCCATCTCGCGGCGCCTTGCAGATGATGCACGCAAGGGTAGATGAGGACAGCATGCGCCGACTGAATGCCAGCCTGATCGGGATCGATCAGGGCGAAGTGGAAGTGTTTTCGGATTTCGCCGATGGCGGCGATATGTGGACCGGCAGCGGCGCCCGCGAGCGCCGCCGGGCGGTGCGGTTCTCCGAGCCCTTCCGCGCTCCGCCCAGCGTCCAGCTGACGCTGACGCTCTGGGACATGGACCACAGCGCCAATATCCGCGCCGACCTGCAGGCAGAGAATGTCAGCGAGACCGGCTTCGAGATGGTGTTCCGCACATGGTCGGATTCGCGCATCGCGCGGGTGCGCATGGCATGGCTGGCCATCGGCGAGCTCGGCAGCGAAGAGGACTGGGAGCTCTATTGAGCGCAAGGGGGCCGGTGCCGCGCTGTGACGTCGGGCAGGGCGGTGGAGGTCGGCCCACCGGGGGGCGCTGCCCCCTCTTGGCCTGCGGCCAATTCATCCCCGAGGTACTATTAACCAGAGAAGGGGAGGGGCGCCCTTCTCCGGCCCGCCTTGGCTGTGAGCGGGGAGGGGCGGCGACTTTCGGGAAACTGTGAGCAGGCCGTTGTCGGGCATGAAAAGGGGGGCGCTGCCCCCTCTTGGCCGATGGCCAATTCACCCCCGAGGTATTTCGGAACCAGAGAAGGGCAGGGGGAGCGCCCTTCTCCGGCGTTGGATCAGAGGATGCCTTCGTAGATCGGGCCGAGCGTGTCGGTCTCGAACAGCGAGGACACCGAGGTGCCGTTCCAGATGTTGAGGATCGCCTGGGCGAACATCGGCGCGGTGGGCACCACGCGGATATTCGGGGCCGCGGCGACCGCGTCGGTGGCGGCGATCGAATCGGTGATCACCAGCGACTTCATCACCGAATTCTTAACCCGCTCGACCGCGGGGCCGGAGAGCACGCCGTGAGTGATGTAGGCATGCACTTCGGTGGCGCCGTGATTCATCAGGATCTCGGCCGCCTTGCACAGGGTGCCGGCGGTGTCGCAGATGTCGTCGACGATGATGCATTTCTTGCCGGTCACGTCGCCGATCACGGTCATCTCGGCAACCTCACCGGGCTTCTCGCGGCGCTTGTCGACGATCGAGAGCGGCGCGTTGATGCGCTTGGCCAGCTCGCGGGCACGGGCCACGCCGCCGACATCGGGCGACACGATCATCACGTCTTCGAGCTCGCCCGCGAAATGCTTCATGATGTCGAGCGCGAAGACCGGCGAGGCGTAGAGGTTGTCGACCGGGATGTCGAAGAAGCCCTGGATCTGGGTGGCGTGCAGGTCCATGGTCAGAACCCGCTCGATGCCGGCCTCGGCGATCATGTTGGCCACCAGCTTGGCGGTGATCGGGGTGCGGGCCTTGGTCCGGCGGTCCTGGCGGGCATAGCCGAAATAGGGGATCACCGCGGTGATGCGTGCGGCCGAGGAGCGGCGCAGCGCATCGGCCATGATCAGCAGCTCCATCAGGTTGTCGTTCGCCGGGCGCGAGGTCGACTGCAGGATGAACATGTCCTCGCCGCGGACGTTCTCGTAGACCTCGACGAAGATCTCCTGGTCGTTGAAGCGCTCGACCCGGGCGTCGACGAGCCCCACGGACATGCCGCGATAGAGGGACATGCGGCGGGCGATGGCAGTGGCCAGCGGCTTATTGGCGTTGCCCGCGATAAGCTTGGGCTCGATGACGGTGGGCATGGGAGGCGGCTCCGGCAGCAGAATGACAGATTCGTGACGTTGCCGGTCGCTTAGCATGCGGCTAGCGTGGCGCAAAGACGCACTCCGATACGAGGGACGACATGGCGCATCTGGACTACTATTTTACCGTTCTTTCCCCTTACGCCTACCTTGCCGGGAACCGCATGGAGGAGATCGTTGCGCGCCACGGCCTCACGGTGACCTACAAGCCGCTGGACATCATGGCGCTGTTCCCGCGCACCGGTGGTGCCGCGCCGAAGGATCGGCACCCGTCGCGCATCGCGTACCGGGCGCAGGAACTGCCGAGGCAGGCGAAGAAGGCGGGGATGGAGCTGAACTTCAAGCCGGCGCATTGGCCGACCAACCAGGCCCCGGCCTCCTACGCGATCATCGCGGCGCAGAAGGCGGGCGGCGGCGACTTGGGCGGGCTGGTGCAATCGATCCTGCGCGCGGTCTGGGTCGAGGAGAAGGACATCGCGGAGGATGCCGTGGTGCAGGACTGCCTGAAGGCCGCGGGCTTCGATCCGTCGCTGACCTTCAGCGGCATGCTCACCGGGGCGGAGATCTACGCGTCCAATCTCGAGGATGCGGTCGCTGCGGGGGTCTTCGGCTCGCCGTTCTACGTGCTCGACGATGGCGCGATGTTCTGGGGGCAGGACCGTCTCGAGGATCTCGACCTGCATCTCTCGGGCAAGCTCTGAGCGTCTGCCCGATCGCTCTCAGGCCTGCTTGTTGAGGCCGACCGTCGGGGTTGTCTGCTGGTCGGCCACCGGGAGCCGCCCGAACCACCAGATCGCCACTGCGTTCAGGGCAAACAGACCTGCGACACAGGCTGCCATGAGAAGAATGGTGACGATCGCGCTCATCGGGGGTGGCTCCTTTTCCTTTGTAAGCCAATCCCGTGTCGTAGAGAAAGTTCCCTGCCGGCTCTAGCCCGTGATTCGCCGGCGGGGGATCAGAACAGCGAAAGTTGCCGCCCGGCCACACCGGCAATGCGGGCCTCGTGCTGCAGCAGCCAGGTCTTGGTATCGAGCCCGCCGCCGAAGCCGGTCAGCGCCCCGCCGCTTCCGATAACCCGATGACAAGGCAGAATAATCGGCAGCGGGTTGGCGCCGTTCGCAGCGCCGACCGCACGGCTCGCGCCGGGCGATCCGAGGGCGCGGGCGATCTCGCCGTAGCTGCGGGTTTCGCCATAGGGGATGGTTGCCAGGCAGGCCCAGATTTTCTTTTGAAAATCCGTGCCGCGAATGTCGAGCGGCACGCTAAATACGCGAAGTTGCCCGCTAAAATACGCGTCAAGATGGTGGCGCACGGCGTCGAACGGTGTGGGGTCGGGCTGCCAGCCGTCCTGCGGCGCGACGGCCTTGTGGCCCGTCGGGAAGCTCAGGAGGCGCAGCGACGCGCCGTCGCCCGCCAGAAGCAGCGGGCCGACGGGGCTGTCGTGGTGGCAGTAGCGCAGGCTCATGGCGCGGGCCTTCGCAGCGAGGAGGGCGGGCGGCCGTAGAGCGAAGCGAAGGCGGCGTTGAAGCGGCGCAGGCTGCCGAACCCGGCACGGCTGGCAATCTCGGCCATCGGCAGATCGCTGTCATCCAGCAGCCGCTTGGCGCGCTGCATGCGCCGGGTCTGGGCCACCTGCAGCGGCGAGGCTCCAACCTGCTCGGTGAAAAGCCGGGAGAGATGCCGCGGGCCGATGCCGAGCCGGGCGGCGAGCGCCGCCACGGTGCCGGTGTCGAGCGCGCCCTCCTCGATCAGACGCAGGGCGCGGGCGACGGTGGTGCGGGTGCCGTTCCACGCCGGGGAAAACGGCGCGGTCTCCGGGCGGCAGCGCAGGCACGGGCGGTAGCCGGCGCGCTCGGCGCTGGCGGCGCTGGGGAAGAACGACACGTTCTTGGTCAGCGGCGGGCGCACCGGACAGACCGGGCGGCAATAGATCCCGGTTGTCCGCACGGCGGTGAAGAACAGCCCGTCATAGGCGGGGTCGCGGCGCATCCTTGCGGCATTGCATGTGTCGAAATCCAGCATGGGCCGAGCATAGCGCGCAGGCCGGCCCGGAGCGAGCCTGCGCGGGCAATGAGGTCCGGAAATGGCGAGTGGGGTTCAGGTCGTCTTCTTCTTGCCGATGCGCGGCTCGGTGCCGGCGCGCAGGCGGGAGATGTTGCTGCGGTGACGCCAGAAGATCACGATGGTCAGCGCCACGGTGAGCGCCGTCAGGTCGTATTCACGCAGCAGGATCATCCACGCGGTCGACATCAGCGCCGCGACCAGCGCGCCGACGCTCGAGATGCTCGACAGCGCCGCTGCAGCGAGCCATGTGGCGCAGCACATCAGGCCCACGGGCCAGCTCAGCGCCAGCATCAGGCCGAGGAAGGTGGCAACCCCCTTGCCGCCCTGAAACCGCAGCCAGACCGGGTAGCAATGGCCGAGAAAGGCAGCGAGACCGGCGAGCTGCGCCGCGTCTTCGCCCGCGAGCCAGCGCGCCAGCAGCACCGCGACCGCGCCCTTGCCTCCATCGAGCAGCAGGGTACCCGCGGCAGCGGCCTTGTTGCCGGTGCGCAAGACGTTGGTGGCGCCGATATTGCCGGAGCCGATCTTACGCAGGTCGCCGAGATTCATCGCCCGCGTCAGCAGCATCCCGAAGGGAATCGAGCCGAGCAGGTAGCCGATGACGGCCCAGAGCAGCAGCAGGAACGGCGGAGTGGTGATCTCGGGCAGCATCAGGCGCTCCGGTAGACGGCGGTGCCGGCGACAAAGGTTGCCAGAACCTTACCCTGAAGCCGGGCCCCATCAAACGGTGTATTCTTCGACTTCGACTGCAGCTTGAAGCGGTCGAGCACAAAGGGCTTGTCGGCGTCGAACAGCACGAGATCGGCGGGCGCACCCTTGGCCATGCGGCCCGAGGCGAGGCCCAGCCGCTTCGCCGGGTTGAGCGACAGCGCACGGAACAGCGTCGGCAGCTCGAGCTCGCCGGAATGGTAGAGCCGCAGCAGCACCGGCAGCATGGTCTCGAGACCCACGGCGCCCGAGGCGGCCTCCTCGAAGGGCAGGCGCTTGGATTCCTCGTCCTGCGGGGTGTGGAAGCTGCCGATGATGTCGATCAGCCCCGAGCGCACTGCCTCGACGGTGGCCTGCCGGTCCTCTTCGGAGCGCAGCGGCGGCTTGACCTTGAAGAAGGTGCGGTAGTCGGAGACGTCGAGCTCGTTGAGCGTCAGGTGGTGCATCGAGGTGCCCGCGGTGACGTCGAAGCCGTTCTTCTTGGCCCGCTCCAGCGCCGGCAGGGCACGGGCCGTGGTGATCTGGTCGGCGTGGTAGCGCACGCCGGTCATCTCGACGAGGGCGATATCGCGGTCGAGCCCCATGCGCTCGGCCATCGGCGAGACCGCCGGCAGGCCGCGCAGCGAGGCGAACTTGCCGGAAGTGGCGGCGCCGCCCTTCGACAAGCCGGGCTCCTGCGGGTGGCACATGACCAGCGCGCCGAGCGAGCGGGCGTAGGTCATGGCACGCGAGAGCACCTTGGTGTCGGTGAGCACGTGGTCGCAATCGGTGAAGGCCACCGCGCCGGCATCGAGCAGGAAGCCCAGCTCGGTCATCTCGCGCCCGGCGCGGCCCTTGGTGAGCGCCGCCATCGGCAGCACGTGGACCGGCGCGTCATCTTCGGCGCGGTCGCGGATGAACTCGAGCACCTCGGGCGTGTCGATCGCGGGATCGGTGTCGGGGCGAGTGACCATGGTGGTGACACCACCGGCGGCGGCGGCGAGGCCGGCGGTCTTGTAGCTTTCCTTGTGCCGGTCGCCGGGCTCGCCAACCTTGACGCCGATATCGACGATGCCCGGCGCGAGGAAGGCGCCGCCGGCGTCGATGCGCTCGGCATCCGCGACCTGCGGGTCGGGCTCCTTGAAGATCTCGGCGATCAGGCCGTCGCGCAGCAGCACGGCGCCTTCCGAGACGGTATCGGCTTCGGGGTCGATCAGGCGGGCATTGGTGAGGAGCGTTGCGGTCATGCGATGCGGTTCCCGGTCAGTCTCTGCGGTTGGCGGCGTCTGCCCGCGCAGGGGTGGAGTAGTGCAAGAGCGGCAAAAGGGAAAGGGTCATCCCGCCTCCGGCCGCGCGGCCCCGATGCGCGCGACGACCGCCGCCGGCTCGCGCTGGAACTTGATCAGGTGCTTGTCGCCCGAGTGGGTGACGAGCTGCACCGCCGAGCCGATGCGGCGCACCCTGGCGAGATCGGTGAGCGGCACGTGGCGCTCGGCCGGGCCGGTGAGGGCGCTGTCGGTCATTTCCCAGACATGGCCCAGCTCTTCCGACATCAGGTACCAGCCGCGCGCCGCCACCGCGGCCAGCGCCCCGACGGCACCGGTCCAGACATGCGGCGTGCCGGTGAGCCAGAGCAGGATCATCGCTGCGGGCATGGCGAGCAGCGCCAGGGTCACGTGGCTCTGCAGGTAGGTGGAGCGGTCGGGCGCGAAGCGGGCGCGCGGGACGGCGCCGGCAGGGCTCATGCCAGACCCTGCAGCAGCCAGGCAAGGATCAGCAGCGCCAGCACGCCAAGCCCGACGAGCAGCAGCACCCGGCCGCGCCGGTCGCGCGGGGCGGGGCCGGCACCGTCGCCGGCGGGACGGCTGCGGGCGGCCTTGCTGCGGGGCGAGAGGCCGCGCGGTCGGGCGGCCTCTTCCTCGAAGCTGCCGATCCAGCGCAGCGGGCTGGCGACGGTCAGATCCTGCGAGACATGTGCGAAGGCCTGGCTCGGCAGCACCACCACGTGGCCCCGGAGCGCGTCGATGCGCGGGCGCATGGCGCGGAAGTCGCCGCCCGAGAGCTGGTAGGCCTCGGCGAGATAGGCCGAGAGGCTCATGTCGCCGAGATCGCGGATCGCCACCACGTCGACGAAGGAGGGCCGCAGGCGCTGCGCGCCGAGCCCGTATTGCAGCGGGTATTCACCGGTCCCGGCCTGGGTGGTGTAGCGTTCGATCGCCTCGGGCGGCAGGTCGAGGTGAAAGAGCCGCACGACGCCGGTCTCGGAGCCGTTGATCTGCATCTGCGTCATGCGGAGAGTTCCGTGGGCCTTGCCCGCAGGTTGCGCGCGAGCAGGTCCATCGCCGCCATGCGCACGGCGACGCCCATCTCGACCTGCTCCTGGATCACCGAGCGGTTGATGTCATCGGCGATGGTGCCGTCGATCTCGACGCCGCGGTTCATCGGGCCGGGGTGCATGACGATGGCGTCGGGCTTGGCATGGGAGAGCTTGTCGGCGTCGAGCCCCCAGCGGTGATAGTATTCGCGCTCGGAGGGGATGAAGCCGCCATCCATGCGCTCTTTCTGGAGCCGCAGCATCATCACCACGTCGACATCCTCGAGCCCCTTGCGCATGTCGTCGTAGATCTCGACGCCGAACTCGGACATGCCGGCGGGAATCAGGGTCGAGGGGCCGACGAGGCGGACGCGGTTTTCCATCTTCTGCAGCAGCAGGATGTTGGAGCGCGCGACGCGGGAATGGGCGATGTCGCCGCAGATGGCGATGTTGAGCCGGTGCAGCCGGCCCTTGGCGCGGCGGATGGTGAGCGCGTCGAGCAGCGCCTGGGTCGGGTGCTCGTGGCGGCCGTCGCCGGCGTTGAGGACGGCGCAGTTGACCTTCTGGGCCAGCAGGTCGACGGCGCCGGAATGCGGGTGGCGCACCACCAGCAGGTCGGGATGCATGGCGTTGAGCGTCAGCGCGGTGTCGATCAGGGTCTCGCCCTTTTTGATCGAGCTGGCCTGCATCGCCATATTCATCACGTCCGCGCCGAGGCGCTGGCCGGCGATCTCGAAGCTGGCCTGGGTGCGGGTGGAGTTCTCGAAGAACATGTTGATCTGGGTGAGTCCGGAGAGCACGTTGGAGTGTTTCTCGCGGCGCCGCGACAGGGTGACATACTGTTCGGCGAGGTCGAGCAGCGTGGTGATTTCGTCGGGGCGCAGGGGCTCGATGCCCAGAAGGTGACGCTGGTCGAAACGCATGGCGGTGCTCCGTGAAAGATTGCCTGCCTGTATAGGAAGGGGGAGAGGACGCGACAAGTGGCAGCCCCGCATCCCGGGCACACTCCCGCCCACCCACCCGTGCGCCCGGGATGCGCGGCGATGCTGCGCGTCTTGGCACGTGTGGAATCGTGAGTATTTGAAACATGGAGAAGACAGCGGGGATTTCCGCCGTCGTGCGCTGCGTCTAAGGTCTGGCTCATGGATTCGGGACTGGATTGGCATTACGCCCGCGCGGCGCTTGAGTGGCAGCTGGAGCTGGGCGCCGACGAGGCGATCGGCGAGGCGCCGGTCGACCGCTTCGCCGTGGAGGTCGAGCTGCAGGCGGCGCGAGCTGCGGCAGCCGTGGCGCAGCCCGCGCCGCGCGGCGGGGGGGGGATGCCGCCGCCGAAGATCGACGAGGGGCCGGACCCGGTGGCGGTTGCGAAGCAGGCGGCCGCGGCGGCGGCCACGCTCGACGATCTGCGCGCGGCGATGGCGGCCTTCGAGCATTGCGAGCTGAAGCGCGGCGCGCGCAACCTAGTGTTCAGCGATGGCGTGGCCGAGGCGCGGGTGATGATCGTCGGCGAGGCGCCGGGGCGCGACGAGGACCTGCAGGGCAAGCCGTTCGTGGGCCGCGCCGGGCAGTTGCTCGACCGCATGCTCGGGGCCATCGGCCTTTCGCGGGCGGAGAGCGTCTACATCACCAACGTGCTGCCCTGGCGCCCGCCGCAGAACCGCGACCCAAAGCCCGACGAGATCGCCATGATGACGCCCTTCCTCGCCCGGCATATCGAGCTGGTCGCGCCCGAGGTGCTGGTGATCATGGGCAACATCTCCTGCGACGCGCTGCTGGGCAAGCGCGGCATCACCCGGCTGCGCGGCAAATGGGCCGAGGTGCAGGGACGCCCGGCGCTGCCGATGTTTCACCCCGCCTACCTGCTGCGCCAGCCGCAGATGAAGCGCGAGGCCTGGGCCGACCTGCTCGAGCTGAAGGCGAAGCTCCGGGCCGGGGCGTGAGCCGGCTGTCCGCCGCCTGCCTGGTGGCGACGCTTGCGGCCTGCCCGGCGCTCGCCGAGCCGCCGGGTTTCACCATCGATTACGACCTGCTCTTCGAGCGCGAGGCCGATGCCGTGCAGCACCCGTCGCCGGGTGTGGCGCATCTCGATCTGCCGGGGCCGGTGATCGTCGAGCGCCGGGGCGGGCGGGTGCGGGCCGAGGATCAGAGTGGCTGGGGCGCGGCGGGCTGCGCCCTCGAGCGGCTGACCACCGCGGCAGCAACGGTGTTGAGCTGCCCGGACCTGTTCTCGGCAGAGCAGCGCGACCGGGTGGCGGGACAGCTCCTGCGCGGCGTTCGCTTTTACGCCGAAAACACCGTCCCGGCGATGGACGCGGCCGAGGCGCGCCGCGCCATGCAGGCGGCGCTGGCGCGCGAACGTGCCTCGCTCGCGCTCTCGTGTGGCGACCGCGACGCCGCGCCACTGGCATTTGCCGCCCATATCGCGGAGGATCTCTCCCTGCGGCGCTTCGAGCGGATCTTCGAGGCGCCGCGCCTGCCCGTGACCGCCCCTTGCCCCTGAAAGACCCGAGACCGCCCGCATGTCCCGTATCGACGACACCAAGCCCTTCATTCCCGTCCGCATCGCCGTTCTGACCGTCAGCGACACGCGCAGCCTCGCCGAGGACCGCTCGGGCGATACGCTGGTGCAGCGGCTCACCGACGCCGGGCACGCGCTTGCGGCGCGGGCGATCTGCACCGATGACCGCGACAAGATCGCGGACCAGCTGCGCGCCTGGGTCGCCGACAGCGAGATCGACGTCATCCTGTCCACCGGCGGCACCGGGCTGACCGGGCGCGATGTCACCGTCGAGGCGCATCGCGATGTCTACGAGAAGGAGATCGAGGCCTTCGGCACGGTCTTCACCATCGTTTCGATGAAGAAGATCGGCACCAGCGCGGTGCAGAGCCGCGCCACCGGTGGCGTCGCGGGCGGGACCTATCTCTTCGCGCTGCCGGGCAGCACCGGCGCCTGCAAGGATGCCTGGGACGAGATCCTCGCCTTCCAACTCGATTACCGGCACCGGCCCTGCAACTTCGTCGAGATTTTTCCACGTCTCGACGAACATCAGCGGCGGAAATGATCCTCTGCCACGTATGAATACGGTGGCGCGGGGTCGCGACCGCACACATATGATATCCTGAACGGGTCTTCAGAGCCCGAGACAACGGGAAGTTACGGTATGCGTTTCCTTCGACAGAGCCTTGTCGGGCTCTTTCTGCTCTCTGTCACGCTCGGCCTGCTGGTCTATGCCGGGGCGCTGGTGCGCGATGCGGTCGAGGCGCGGCTGAACGATGAGCCCCGCGTGCCGCAGGCGCGTGAGCGGGTGTTCGCGGTCAACGTGACGCCGGCGCGTTTCGAGACGGTGACCCCGGTGCTGACCGCCTTCGGCGAGGTGCAGAGCCGGCGCACCCTGGAGCTGCGCACCGCCATCGAGGGCACGCTGGTCGATCTGGCGCCGGATTTCGTCGAGGGCGGACGCGTCGAGGCGGGGGAGCTGCTGGCGCGCATCGACCCGGCCGACATGGAGGCCGAGCTGGCCCGCACCGAGAGCGCCGTGGTCGATGCCGAGGCCGAGCTGCGCGAGGCGCGCCGGGCGGTGGCACTCGAGCAGGATGCGCTGACGGCGGCGCAGGAGCAGGCGGCGCTGCGCCAGCGCGCCTTCGAGCGCCAGACCGACCTGGCGGCGCGCGACGTCGGCACCGCGGCGGCGGTCGAGGAGGCCGAGCTCAGCGCCTCGTCGGCGCGGCAGGCGGTGGTGACCGCCCGGCAGTCCCTGGCGCTGGCCGAAGCGCGGGTGGACCAGGCGCAGACCAGCCTGACGCGGGCGCGGATCGCCCGCGACGACGCGCAGCGCCGGGTCGATGAGACCGAGATCCGCGCCGGGTTTGCGGCGCAGCTCAGCGATGTCGCGGTGGTGGCGGGACGTCGGGTCTCGGCCAACGAGCAGCTCGCGGTGCTGATCGATCCCGATGCGCTCGAGGTCGCCTTCCGGGTCTCGACCCTGCAATACGCAAGGCTGCTGGGCGAGGACGGGCGGCTGCGGCAGGTGCCGGTGACCGCAAGACTCGAGCTCTACGGCGGCAACCTCGTGGCCACCGGCACGCTCTCGCGCGAGGGCGCGGCGGTGGGCGAGGGGCAGACCGGCAGGGTGCTCTATGCCACGCTCGACCAGGCAGCGGGATTCAAGCCCGGCGATTTCGTCACCGTCGACGTGACCGAGCCGGCGCTCGCGCAGGTGGCGCGGCTGCCCGCGACCGCGCTGGATCCGGCCGGTGCGGTGCTGGTGGTCGGCGAAGACGAGCGGCTCGAGAGCGTGCCGGTGACACTGGTGCGGCGTCAGGGCGACGACGTGCTGGTGCGCGGCGAGGCGCTCGAGGGGCGCGACGTGGTGATGCAGCGCACGCCGCTGCTGGGGGCCGGTATCAAGGTACGGCCGCTGCGCGGCGCCGCGGCGCCCGAGGCACCGCCGTCTCAGGCCGAGATGCTTGAGCTGACCGACGATCACCGCGCCCGCCTGATGGCCTTCGTCGAGGCGGCGAACGGCATGCCGGATGATGACAAGGAGCGCATCCTCGCCCAGCTCTTGCAGGACAAGGTTCCGGCGCAGGTGGTGCAGCGCATCGAAGCCCGGATGGGAGGCTGACCGATGCGCCAGATCCCCGGACAGGCCAGCGGCATCCTCAGCTATTTCACCCGTCACCCGACCGTCGCCAACCTTCTGCTGGTGATCCTCGTGGTCGCCGGGCTGTTGGCCGGCCCGAACATGCGGGCGCAGTTCTTTCCCGACGTGATCGACGATGATGTGACGGTGAACGTGAGCTGGGACGGGGCCGGCGCCGAGGACGTGGATTCCGGCATCGTCCAGCTGCTCGAGCCGACGCTGCTGGCGGTCGAGGGGGTGGTCAACACCTCCAGCCGCTCACGCGAGGGCAGCGCCCGCATCGAGCTCGAATTCGAGCCGGGCTACGACATGATGAAGGCGGTCGACGACGTCGAGACCGCGGTCGATTCGGTTACGGATCTGCCCGAGGATGCCGACGATCCGACCATCCGCAGCGGCGGCTGGCGCGACCGGGTGACCGACGTGGTGATCACCGGACCGGTGGCGGTCGACCAGCTCGGCCGCTTCGCCGACGAGTTCGTGATCCGGCTCTTCGCCGAGGGCGTCACCCGCACCACGATCCGTGGCGTCGCCGCGCCACAGGTGATCGTCGAGGTGCCGTCGCAAAATCTCATCGGCCACGACGTCACCATGCGCGAGATTTCCGACGCCATCTCGGGCGAGGTCAACGCCAACCCGGCCGGCGACGTGAGCGGCGCCAATGCCCGCGTCCGCACCGGCGTCGAGAAGCGCAGCGCCGAGGCGATCGAGGCGATCGTGCTGCGCTCGGACGCGGACGGCACCAAGCTCACCGTGGGCGATGTGGCGACCGTGCGGCGCGAGGGCATCGACCGCGCGCGGACCTATTTCGTCGGCGAGAACCCGGCGATCTCGATCAGGGTCGACCGCTCGGCACAGGGCGACGCCATCGAGATCCAGCGCCAGGTCGAGGAGGTGGCGCGCGAGTTCCAGGCCTCCCTGCCCGAGGGCACGCGCATCGACCTGATCCGCACCCGCGCCGAGGCGATCACCGGGCGTCTCAACATCCTGCTCGACAACGGCGCCATGGGGCTGGTGCTGGTGGTGGTGCTGCTCTTCCTTTTCCTTAACGCGCGCATCGCGATCTGGGTGGCGGCGGGCATTCCCACCGCCATGCTCGCGGCGCTGGCGCTGATGTATGCCTCGGGGCTCACGATCAACATGATCTCGCTCTTCGCGCTGATCATCACGCTGGGCATCGTGGTCGACGACGCCATCGTGGTGGGCGAGCACGCCGATCACATGTCGCGCCACGGGCTCGGGCCGGTGCAGGCCGCCGAGACCGCGGCGCAGCGCATGGCGCTGCCGGTGTTCTCCTCGACCCTGACCACGATCATCGCCTTTTTCGGCCTGACCGCCATCGGCGGGCGCTTCGGCGACATGATCCAGGACATCCCCTTTACCGTCATCATGGTGCTGATCGCCTCGCTGGTGGAATGCTTCCTGATCCTGCCCAATCACATGGCCCATGCCATCGCCTCGGCCCAGAAGGAGCACTGGTACGACCTGCCGTCGCGGCTGGTGAACCGCGGCTTCCGCTGGGTGCGCGAACGGCTGTTCCGGCCGCTGATGGTGGGGGTGATCCGGGCGCGCTACGTGGTTCTGGCGCTGGCGCTGGTGGCGCTGGCCAGCCAGGCGGCACTGTTCATCCGCGGCGACGTGCAATGGCGCTTCTTCAACTCGCCGGAGCAGGCCTCGGTGACCGGCAATTTCGCCATGGCGCCCGGGGCCACGCGTGAAGACACGATGGCGCAGATGCGGCTCATGCAGCAAAGCGCCGAAGCGCTCGGGCGGGAATACGAAGAGCGCTACGGCCTCGATCCGATCGCCTACATGATCGCCGAGATCGGCGGCAATTCCGGCCCCTCGCTCGCCGGCGCCGAGAGCAAGGACGAGGATCAGCTTGGGGCGATCTCGATCGAGCTGATCGATGCCGACCTGCGGCCCTATTCCAGCTTCGCCTTCGTCGGCGAGCTGCAGGAAAAGGTCGAGCGCCACCCGCTACTCGAGGTGGTCAGCTTCCGCGGCTGGCGTTCGGGCCCCGGCGGCGATGCGCTGGACGTGCAGTTCTACGGTGCCGATTCCGACACGCTGAAGGCCGCCTCGCTCGACCTGCAGGAGGCGGTGCTGCGCTTCCCCGAGGTCTCCGGCGTCGAAGACAACCTGTCCTACGACATGGACGAGTTGGTGCTCGAGCTGACGCCGCAGGGCAAGGCGCTGGGCTTCACGATCGACGCGCTGGGGCAGGTGCTGCGCAACCGCGTCGCGGGCATCGAGGCGGCGACCTATCCCGACGGTCCGCGCTCTGCGGCGATCCGGGTCGAGCTGCCCGATGGCGAACAGACCGCGGATTTCCTCGAGCGGATGCAGATGCGCACGCCGGATGGGGCCTATGTGCCGCTGGCCGATATCGTCAGTGTCTCGCGCACCACGGGCTTTTCCACGGTGCGGCGCGAAAACGGCCTGCGGGTGATCTCGGTCACAGGCGACATCTCCGAAGACGATCCCGCCCGCGCCACCGAGGTCATGAGGGCGCTCGAAGAGGAGATCCTGCCCGAGATCGCCGCCACGCGGCAGGTCGAATGGCGGCTGGCCGGCCTCTCCGAGCAGGAAGACCGCTTCCTCGCCGACGCCGGCACCGGGCTGACGCTGGTTCTGCTGGGGATCTACCTCGTGCTGGCCTGGGTCTTTGCGAGCTGGACCCGCCCGCTGGTGGTGATGTCGATCATCCCCTTCGGACTGGTGGGCACGATCTATGGTCACGCCGCGTGGGATGTGCCGTTGTCGATGTTCACGGTGGTCGGGCTGCTTGGCATGACCGGAATCATCATCAACGATTCCATCGTCCTGGTGACGCAGATCGACGAATACGCCCCCGACCGCGGCATCTTCCAGGCCATCGTCGACGGCGCGGCCGACCGCCTGCGACCGGTCTTCCTGACCACCGCCACCACCGTGCTGGGCCTTGCGCCGCTGCTCTACGAACGCTCGGCCGATGCGCAGTTCCTCAAGCCCACGGTAATCACGCTGTGCTACGGGCTGGGCTTCGGCATGGTGCTGGTGCTGCTGGTGGTGCCGGCCCTGATCGCGGTGCAGCACGATGTGGCGCGCCACATCGCGGCCTTCCGGCGCGGCCTGCGCTTCCGCCACGGGCGGGTGCGGGCGCTGATGCTGGTGGCGTTCGCGGGCGTGCTGGGCTGGCTGGCCGCCACCATGGGCTACGCCGCTGTCACCGGCGCGCTCTGGCCGCCGGTGGCGCTGCCGGCGCTGGCGATGCTCTCGCCGATGCTGGCCGGCTTCCTGCTCTTCGTGGGCGGCGTCGGCGCGGCGGTGCTGGTGATCTGGGCCGTCGCCGTGCTGGCCTTCGCGCTCAGCCGGCGGTCGCCTTCGGCCTGAGCGGGCTTGCCCGCAAAACAAGCGGGTGCAGCACTATGGGAACGGATCAGGTCACGGGGTGGGTGCAGGTGGTGTGCCCGCTCTGCCTCAGCTGTCGCAGCCCTGGATGTCGACCGCGTGGTTCTCGCCCAGCACGGTGATCCTGACACGGGAACGGTCGAGCATGAAGGGCTTGCCCTCCATGTGCATGAGCTTGGTCTCGGTGACCAGTATGCCGCCCTCGCGATGGGTGGCGGGCTCGGCGGCCCAGACCGTCGGCTGGCCGCTCTCGACAACCGCCTCTTCGCGACCGCCCGCGCGCGGCATGTCAATCTCGGCGCGCAGCTTGAGGCCGCGCTTGGCGGGGCTGACGGTGCAGCGCACGCCGCGCACCGAGGCTTCGGCCTCGGTGAAGGGCGCGGAGGCCATGGCGGCGGCGATGCGCGGATCGGGCTTGCCGCCCGCCGGCAGGGTGGCATTGATCTCGAGCGTGTGCGGCAGGCAGATGTCGTTGCAGAGGCCGAGTTGCATCTCGGTCTTGAGCGCGATCTGGCCATCGCCGCGCGGCGTGATGCGCAGCGGCAGCACGAGCTCGTCCTTGTAGCCGACCGAGCGCATGTCCGATTGCCAGAACACGTGCGGCGTCGGCCAGAGCACGTCGATCCGGCCGGCATTGCGCGAACCGTCCCAGTCGAAGGAGGGCGGAATGCCGGCATCACCGGGCGCGCGCCAGTAGGTCTTCCAGCCGGGCGCGAGGATGAGGTGCAGCGCCGCCACGTGGTCGCCGTTGGGCAGCCGCCAGCCGGGCAGCAATTGCGCCTGCACCGGCTCCTCGGCAAAGCCGGGCGCGGCGGGCAGGACAAGGGCCAGACAGGTGGCCAGGGCTGAAGTCAGGCGACGGAACATGGTAAATCACATGGCGAGTCAGGAATGAAATGCCAAGTCACATTGAGTCGAGCCTGCCGTGTCCGGCCCGACCTGTTGCAGCTCCTCCCTTGCCTCGCGGGGGGGCGGGGGCCATGTTGAGAGGGAGACCTTGCACGGAAAGCCCTCTCTCATGGACAGCGCCTCTGATCCC
Organism: Salipiger bermudensis; assembly: GCF_019801965.1. Taxonomy (GTDB): domain Bacteria; phylum Pseudomonadota; class Alphaproteobacteria; order Rhodobacterales; family Rhodobacteraceae; genus Salipiger; species Salipiger bermudensis_A. The sequence continues at coordinate 24,825 of NZ_JAHVIA010000003.1, read as the reverse complement.
ACCGATCTCACAGGGAAGATTCTCATCGCCATGCCCGGCATGGGCGATCCGCGATTCGAGCATTCGGTGATCTATCTCTGTGCCCATTCGGCGGAGGGCGCGATGGGGCTGATCGTGAACAAGCCTTCGGCGGATGTCAGCATGGCGGCGCTGCTCGAACAGCTCTCGATCACCCCCTCGGCGGAGCTCGGGCCGCGGCAGGTGCATTTCGGCGGCCCGGTCGAAATGGGGCGCGGCTTCGTGCTGCATTCGCCCGACTACATGTCGGGGCTGACCACGCTGCAGGTCAATGACGGCTTCTCGATGACCGGCACGCTCGACGTGCTCGAGACCATCGCCCGCGGCGACGGCCCGGCGCGCTGGATGGCGATGCTGGGCTATGCCGGCTGGGGGCCGGGGCAGCTCGAGGAGGAGTTGGCGGCGAATGGCTGGCTGGTCTGCGATGCCACGCCTGAGCTGGTCTTCGAGACCGCCGATGCCTCGAAATGGGAGGCGGCACTGAACTCGATGGGCGTCTCGGCACACCTGCTCTCCGCCGAGGGCGGACGGGCCTGAGGGCGCGGCGCGGCTCCGAACTCTCTGACAACAGGGCATGCCCGACGGGAGGCATTGGGGGCGCTGCCCCCGCCCGCGCGATGCGCGGACTCCCCCGAGGTATTTGGAAACCAGAGAAGATGAGGGCGCAGCGCTCCTGTCTTCTTCTGGCCAAAAATATCCCCGCCGGAGGCAGGCCGAAACCGGCGGCCGGGAGTTGATGGCGGGACCGGAGCGGGTGGCGTGGTGACGGGTTTGCGGCCTCAGTCGCGCGGCGCGGCGGCGCGGCTCAGGCGGTCGTTGATCGCGATGCCGAGGCCGACATGCGGGATCGGCATCACCGCGATGGTCTCGGCCCCGCCGGCATCGAGACGGTGCAGGTATTCGAAGAGATTGGCCGCGGCCTCGACCAGGTCGCCCGAAGGCGAGAGGTTGAGGTCGCAATCGCCCTCGGTCTGGCCGAAGCCGAGCCGGGCCTCGCCCGCTTCCCACTCGGCGGCGTTGAGCCGCACCCGGGCGCGCGGGGCGTAGTGCGAGGAGAGCTGGCCGGGGGCCGAGATCTGCTCGCGGTCCTTGCGCTCCATCACCGGGCGTCCGAGCACCTGCGAGAGCGCGTCGATGCCGATGCGGCCGGGGCGCAGCAGGGTCGGTTTGCCGGCGAGGCCGAGAATCGTCGATTCGAGCCCCACGTCGCAGCGCCCGCCGTCGAGCACGCCTTCGATACGGCCGTCGAGCGTGTCGAGCACGTGTTCGGCGCGCGTCGGGCTGATGCGGCCCGAGCGGTTGGCGGAGGGCGCCGCCACCGGGCCGCCGAACTCTGACAGCAGTGCGCGCGCCACCGGGTTGGCGGGCATCCGCACCGCCAGCGAGTCGAGCCCCGCGGTCACCAGCTTCGACACCTTGGTGCCGTCGCGCAGCGGCAGAACCATGGTGAGCGGGCCGGGCCAGAAGGCCTCGGCGGCGGCCTCGGCGAGATCGGACCAGACCACCAGCGCCTTGACCGCGTCGAGATCGGCGAGGTGCACGATCAGCGGGTTGAAGGACGGCCGTCCCTTGGCCTTGTAGATCCGCGCCACCGCGCGGTCGTTGCAGGCGTCGCCGCCGAGCCCGTAGACCGTCTCGGTGGGGAAGGCGAGCAGGCCTCCGGACCGGAGGATCTCGGCCCCGCGGGCGAGCCCCGCCGGGTCGGCGTGAAGGCGCTGGGTTGCGATCTCGCTCATGAGGTATGACGCCGCGTTTTGGTTGGACAGGGGCGCGGGGGCCGGTAGGCTCCCGGGCAAGAATGTGACGCTCTGACTATCCGAGCGCCGTGTCATTGCCAACCGGGATTGGACCCTGACCATGCCATATCGCGCGCCTGTTTCCGAATTCAGCTTCCTCCTCGACAAGGTCATCGGCTTCAAGGCCGTGCAGGAGACCGAGCGCTTCGCGGAGGCGAGCCCCGACATGGTGAGCGCGGTGCTGACCGAGGCGGGCCGGATGTGCGACGAGGTCATGGCGCCGCTGCAGCGCAATGGCGACCTGCACCCGGCGGTGCTGGAGAACGGCGTGGTGCGCAGCTCGAAGGGCTTCGACCAGGGCTACAAGGCCATCGCCGAGGGCGGCTGGGTGGCGATCACCGCCGATCCCGAGTTCGGCGGCATGGGCCTGCCGCTCACCGTGGCAACCGCGGTCAACGAGATGATGTCGGGCGCCTGCCTGTCGCTGCAGCTCAACCCGCTGCTGACCCAGGGCCAGATCGAGGCGCTCGAGCATCACGCCTCCGACGAGATGAAGGCGCTCTACCTGCCCAAGCTGATCTCGGGCGAGTGGTCGGGCACGATGAACCTGACCGAGCCGCAGGCGGGCTCGGACGTGGGTGCGCTCTCGTCCAAGGCCGAGCCCAACGGCGACGGCACCTATGCGATCACCGGGCAGAAGATCTATATCTCGTGGGGCGACTCGGACCTCGTTGAGAATGTCTGCCACCTGGTGCTGGCGCGTCTGCCCGATGCGGCCCCGGGCACCAAGGGGATCAGCCTGTTCATGGTTCCGAAGTTCCTGCCCGACGAGAATGGCAACCCGGGCGTGGCCAACACGCTCAAGGTGGTCAGCCTCGAACACAAGATGGGCCTGCATGGCAGCCCGACCTGCGTGATGTCCTACGAGGGCGCCAAGGGCTGGATCGTGGGCGAGCCCGGTGGCGGCATGAAAGCGATGTTCACCATGATGAACAATGCCCGGCTCGGCGTCGGCGGGCAGGGCGTGGGGGCGGCGGAAGGCGCCTACCAGCACGCGCTGGCCTTCGCCAACGAGCGCAAGCAGGGCAAGAACCCCTACGACACGATCATCGGCCATGCCGATGTGCGCCGGATGCTGGCCACGATGAAGGCCGAGATCCTCGCCGCCCGGGCCATCGCGCTCGACTGCGCGGTGTCGATCGACATGGGCCGCGCCACCGGCGAGGCCGAGTGGACCGCGCGCGCCGCCTTCCTGACCCCGATCGCCAAGGCCTTCGGCACCGATATCGGCTGCGAGGTCTCGGAGATGGGCGTGCAGGTGCATGGCGGCATGGGCTATGTCGAGGAGAGCGGCGCGGCGCAGTTCTATCGCGATGTCCGCGTGACGGCGATCTACGAGGGCACCAACGGCATCCAGGCGATGGACATGGTCGGCCGCAAGCTGATGGATGGCGGCGAGGCCGCGACCCGGCTGCTCGACGAGATCGAGGCCGAGGCCGAGGCCGCCAAGGGCACCATGCCGGAGCTGGCCGGGGCGGTCTGGGAGGCCGCCGAGACCCTGCGCGAGACCACCGAGTGGCTGGTGGCGCAGGCGATGCCGGCGCGGTTCGGCACCGCGGTGCCCTACCTCAGGGCCTTTGCCCGGGTGCTGGGCGGGCATTACCACCTGCGCGCGGCGATGGCTGATCCCGATGGCGCCCATGGCAAGCTGGCGCGGTTCTACATCACCCGGCTGCTGCCCGAGCACGCAGGCCTCCTGGCGCATGTGCGCGCCGACGATGCCGAGCTGATGGCGATCTCGCCCGACGATCTCGCGGCCTGACGCATGACCACCGGCATCCGCTACCCGTTCGAGACGCCGCCCGATCATGGCGAGGTCATCGAGGTGGCGGAGGGCGTGCTGTGGATGCGGATGCCGCTGCCGATGGCGCTCGATCACGTCAATGTCTACGCGCTCGATGACGGCGACGGCTGGACGCTGATCGACACCGGCTTTTCCTCGCCCCGCAGCCGCGCGCTCTGGGAGGGGCTGTTGGCAGGGCCGCTCGGGGGCAAGCCGGTGCGCCGGGTGCTGGTGACCCATCACCACCCGGATCACGTCGGGCTTGCGGGCTGGTTCCAGGAACGCGGCGCCGAACTTCTCACCACCCGCACCGCCTGGCTCTACGCGCGGATGCTGACGCTCGACGATCAGGATCGGCCCTCGACGGCCGAGGTCGACTACTGGCGCCGCTGCGGCATGGATGCGGAGATGCTGGCGCAGCGCGTCAACGAGCGTCCGTTCAACTTCTCGGATTGCGTCTGGCCGATGCCGGTGGGCTTCACCCGCATCGGGCAGGGCGACCGGCTCGAGATCGGCGGGCGCAGCTGGGACGTGCATATCGGCGACGGCCATGCGCCCGAGCACGCGACGCTTTGGTCGCGCGATGACAATCTCGTTCTGTCCGGCGACCAGATCCTCTCGACCATCAGCTCGAATCTCGGCGTCTACGCCACCGAGCCCGAGGCCGACCCGGTGGCGGAGTGGCTTGCCTCCTGCGAACGGCTTTCGGACCTGGCGCGCTGCGAGCACCTGGTGCTCGGGGGCCACAAGCTGCCTTTCACCGGGCTGCCGTTCCGCATGGCACAGCTGATCGAGAACCACCATTCGGCGCTCGACCGGCTGCACGGTTACCTGGAAGAGCCGAAGGCGGCGGGGGAGTGTTTCCCGGTGCTGTTCAAGCGCCGCATCGGCAGTGCTGAATATGGCCTCGCGCTGGTCGAGGCGATGGCGCATTGCCTTCACCTCTGGCATCAGGGCCGTGCCACCCGCGAGCGGCGCGAGGATGGGGCGTGGCTCTGGCAGGCGGTCTGATCCGCAGGCAGGCGCAAAAGATAGCTGCAAGCTACGGCTTTTGGGCAGGTGACAGGGCCCGGGAAATCCGCTAGTCAAAACAGCGACAACTGGAATGCCACAGGGACGGATCTGGAGATGGCTGAGCACAAGCTGGGAACCATGGATATCACGGAGCAGGAAAAGACTTTCCACGGCTTCATCAAGTTCACCATTCGCACGCTCTACGTGATCTTTGCGATCCTGGTCATTCTGATGATCTTCGGCGCCTGAGGGCGCCACCTTTTCCCTTTCAGGAGCACGTTCGGATGACGTTCAGAGCCGCCATTCTTGCCGGTCTGGCGGCGCTTTCGCTTGCCGGATGCACAACGCCGAGCGCCCGCACGCCCAACGCCACCGAGGCCGAGATCGCGCGCGCCGCCTATCGGCATGACGGCCCGGCCTCGATCACGCTCTACACCATGATCAACAACCGCAGCGATGCGGGGGCGCATTCGAGCATGATGATCAATGCGCCGTCGCAGCGAGTGATCTTCGATCCCGCCGGCTCGGTGCGGGCCGACTGGCTGGTGGAGGCGGATGACGTGCTCTACGGAATCACTCCCGAGATCGAGCGGGTCTACGAACGCGCCCATGCGCGCGAGACCTACCGGGTGCGCATCCAGCAGGTCGAGGTCTCGCCCGAGGTCGCGGAGCGTGCGCTGCGGCTGGTGCAGGATTATGGCGCCGTCTCGCAGTCGCGCTGCACGGTGGCGACATCGAGCGTTCTGCAGCAATTGCCGGGCTTCGAATCCGTCAGCACCACCTGGTTCCCGAACAACCTCGCCGACCAGCTCGCCGGGATGCCGGGAATCGAGGATCGCGTGGTGCGTGAGAACGATGCCGACGACAAGCGCCTGGCGATCGCGGCCTATTCGGAAGAGCTGGCCAGCCAGTAAGGCCAGCCGCCATCGCGCGGGCGGTCAGCTGGTCAGGTAGATCCCGGAGACCAGCACCACCCCACCCACGACCATCGCGAGCAGCGGGTTCTTGAAGTAGAACCCCAGCCCCAGCGTGATCGCGGCGGCCGCCAGCCGCACCGGCTCGGGCTGGCCGTCATTGGCGGCGGGCCAGACGATCAGCGGCATGATCAGCGCCGGCAGCACCGACACCGCGGTATAGCGCAGGTGGCGCATCAGCCAGGCCGGGATCGGGCGATCTCCGACCAGTCCGAGGAAGACGAAGCGCAGGCCGAAGCTGCCTAACCCCAGTCCGATGATGACGATCCAAAGCTCGGTACGGTCGATCATGTCGCCTCGCTCCGGCGCTCGATCTCGGCGCCGGCCATCATGCCGAGCAGCGCCGCGACCAGCAGGCCGAGATTATAGGGAAGGAAGGCGAAGAGCAGCGCCGAAACCGAGGCCACCAGCGCCGCCGCGCCGTGGGCACCAGTGCGCAGCGCCGGACCGACCAGCGCCAGGAAGGCGATAGGCATGGCGAAATCGAGACCGCTCTCGAGCGAGATCTGCGCTCCCACCAGCGCGCCGACCACGGTGAAGCCGTACCAGAGCGGGCAGATCGGGGTGATCGTCCCGATGAAATAGGCGAAGCGCTCGCCATTCGTCATGTCGGGCTCTCGCTCGTATTTCACGATCCCCAGCGCGTAGGCCTGGTCGACGAGGAAATACGCCACCACGCCGCGCTTCCAAAGCGGCAGGTGGCCGAGATAGGGCGTCAGCGAGGCGGAATACATCGCCATGCGCAGGTTGACCGCCAGCGCCGAGGCCAGCACCACCAGCGTAGGCGCCTGGTCCTGCATCAGCTGCAGCGCGGTGAACTGCGCCGCCCCCGCGATCACCGCGACCGAGAAGGCCAGCGCCTCGAGCACGTTGAGCCCGGCGCTTTTCGAGAGCACGCCGAACACCATGGCGAAGGGGGCGATCACGAGAATGAAGGGCGCTCCGTCACGGAGACCCTTGATGTAGCTTGACCGCAGGTCGCCCGTGTCCATCCTGCCTCTCCGTTATGGGGGAACAGTTCTGACCTAACGAAGCGCGGGAAGAGATGCAATTGCAGCGGGTCTGCCCAAGCGCACCCATGATTGTGCGGGCCTGCAGGGGCGACGTCCGGCCGCGAGCCGGGGCCGGACGCAACGCGTGATTGGATGGTGGGGTTTGCGAGTGGCGCGGCGTCGCTTCCGGGCTCAGTCGAACGTGCCCGCGACCCGGCCCAGCAGCATGAAGGCGCGCGACGAGCGGGTGTTGGCCAGCTCGGTGATCTCGGCATCGCTGGCCTCGGGCGCGAAGCGCGCCACGCCCTTGTCGAACAGGCGCAGGAAGTGATGCGCCGCGTCGCGGAAGATCGGGTCCTGCTTCATGCGCGCATGGGTCAGGGTCAGCGACGAGCGGTCGCGCACGCCGCCGAGCGCGGCGATTTCGCGGCCCCGCGTGCCCTCGGCGAAGGCGCGCCAGAGCTCGGGGCGGGCCATGTCGGGGCGCAGGTCGTCCATGTAGATGCCATCCTGGCTGAGCAGGGTCAGTACGTCCTGCGCCGCCTGGATCAGCTGCGCGGCCTGCCGGTCCTTCAGCGCCCGGCGCAGGGCGGCGAAGCCGGTCTCGTCCTCGGCGCTTTCGGGGAAGTTAAGCGCGCGGATGAAATCGCCGTTGGAGACCGGCGGCTGCAGGACCTCTGCCGGGGTGCCGAGCGAGAGCCTCGGCTGATCGTCGCCGGCCGGCGCCGTCTCGGGCTGCGGAGCGGGCGCCATGACCGGCTGACCGGACGGGCCCTGAGAGACCGCGAAGCGCGCCAGCGTGGTTTCCGCCTTGCGCTGGGAGGCGGCGATCTCTTCGAGCTTCTTGGCCAGCGAGCCGGCGCCCGCCTCCTTCCGCCCGGCCTGCGCCTGGCTGATATAGCTGGTGCGAATCGCGTCGATCGCCGCCTGCAGCCGCGCGCTCTCATCGCGCATGACCCGGCTGGCCCGGGCCGCGGTGGCCGCGACCCAGATCATCGCCACCGGCATGAACATCACCATCATCGCCAGCAGGAAGCGCAGCCCGTCGCTACCCTCGCCGTCGAAATACAGGAAGAACACGCCCGAAAGCGCCAGCCATGCGAGGCTGAGCGCAATCGCGGTGATCTCGATGCCGGTGATGCCGGGCGGCTGCGGCCGGTCATAGATCCCCAGGGGGGTGGAGCGGCTGTCTTTGCTGTCGGCCATCTGGCGCGGACCTTACTTGAACTCGATGCTGAGGATCTCGTAGCTCTTCTCGCCACCGGGCGTGCGCACTTCGACGCTGTCGCCTTCATCCTTGCCGATCAGGGCACGGGCGATGGGCGATTTGATGTTGAGCAGGCCCTTGTCAATATTGGCCTCGTGCTCGCCGACGATCTGCCAGGTCTTTTCCTCGTCGGTATCCTCGTCGACGACCGTGACGGTGGCGCCGAACTTCACCGCGCCGTTGAGCTTGGTGGGGTCGATCACCTCGGCGAGGCTCATCACCGCCTCGATCTCCTTGATCCGGCCTTCGATGAAGCCCTGCTTCTCGCGGGCCGAATGATATTCGGCATTCTCTTTCAGGTCGCCGAGCTCGCGCGCTTCCGCGATCGCCTGGATCACGGCGGGGCGCTCCTTGCTCTTGAGCGTCTTCAATTCGGTTTCGAGCGCGGTAAAGCCCGCGCGGGTGATCAGTATCTTTTCCAAGGAGGGGGCTCCTGAACGTACGGTTCGTGCATTCCAGTCTGAGTATGGCACATAACGTGTCTCACGCCCCCCAAGTCAAGTGGGCAGGCCAAGAACCGGCGAGGCTTTGCATGCCGCGCCGGCGCTCGGATGCGGCCCTTGGTGACAGGACAACTGCGACATAGGTGCTGTAACCCGGCGGCAATAGGCTCTCCGAATACTTGCGACGCGGTGTTTTGATTGACCTTCGCTGCGCTGCCGCGCTACCTCGGTGCGCAAGAAAATTTCAAACGCAGCCAGCGGAGGGGTCGGCATGTCCGAGATCGAGCGCGAGTCGATGGAATATGATGTGGTGATCGTCGGGGCAGGGCCGTCTGGCCTGTCCGCGGCGATCCGCCTGAAGCAGCTTGATGCCGATCTCGAGGTCGTGGTGCTCGAGAAGGGCTCCGAGGTTGGCGCGCATATCCTGTCCGGTGCGGTGCTCGATCCCTGCGGGCTCGACGCGCTGATCCCCGACTGGAAGGAAAAGGGCGCCCCGGTCTCGGTGCCGGTCACCGAGGACAAGTTCTACATGCTGGGCGAGGCCGGCAAAATGGCCATCCCGCACTGGCCGATGCCGCCGTTCATGTCGAACCACGGCAATTACATCGTCTCGATGGCCAATGTCTGCCGCTGGATGGCGGAGCAGGCCGAGGCACTCGGGGTCGAGATCTTCCCGGGCATGTCCTGCTCGGAGCTGGTCTATGGCGACAATGGCGAAGTGAAGGGCGTGATCGCGGGCGAGTTCGGCAAGAACCCCGACGGCACCGCCGGCCCGGGCTACGAGCCGGGCATGGAGCTGCACGGCAAGTACGTGTTCCTCTCCGAGGGCGTGCGTGGCTCGCTCTCCAAGGAAGTCATCGCGAAATACAATCTCTCCGAGGGCAAGGAGCCGCAGAAATTCGGCCTCGGCATGAAGGAGATCTGGGAGATCGATCCCGCCAAGCACAAGGAGGGCCGGGTCGAGCACACCATGGGCTGGCCGCTGGGCGGCAATGCCGGTGGCGGTGCCTTCATCTACCACATCGACAACAACCAGGTGTATGTCGGCTTCGTGGTGCACCTGAACTACAAGAACCCGCACCTCTTCCCCTACATGGAATTCCAGCGCTTCAAGCATCACCCGCACGTGGCGGCGCTGCTCGAGGGCGGCAAGCGCGTGGCCTATGGCGCGCGGGCGATCTCGGAGGGCGGCTACCAGTCGATGCCGAAGATGGTCGCGCCCGGCGTGGCGCTGCTGGGCTGCTCGGTGGGCATGGTCAACGTGCCGCGCATCAAGGGCAACCACAATGCCATGCTCTCGGGCAAGGCGGCGGCCGAGGCAGCCTATGAGGCGCTGCAGGCGGGCCGCGCGTCGGACGAGCTGAGCGCCTACGAGACCGAGGTCCGCGAGGGCGCCATCGGCAAGGACCTGTGGAAGGTGCGCAACGTCAAGCCGATGTGGTCGAAATGGGGGATGTCGGCCTCGCTCGCGATGGGCGGGCTCGACATGTGGACCAACCAGCTCGGCTTCTCGTTCTTTGGCACCATGGGCCACGGCAAGACCGATGCGGCCTCGACCGAGCCGGCGAGCCACCACAAGCCGATCGACTATCCCAAGCCCGACGGCAAGCTGAGCTTCGACCGCCTGACCAACGTGTCGTTCTCGTTCACCAACCACGAGGAAAGCCAGCCCTGCCACCTGCGCCTTAAGGACGAGAACGTGCCGGTCGCGGTCGACTACACCAGCTTCGCCGGCCCGTCGCAGCGCTATTGCCCGGCCGGGGTCTACGAGTTCGTCGAGGATGACGGCAAGCCGCGCTTCGTGATCAACTTCCAGAACTGCGTCCACTGCAAGACCTGCGACATCAAGGACCCGGCCCAGAACATCACCTGGACGGTGCCGCAGGGCGGTGACGGCCCGAATTATCCCAACATGTAACGGCGCTTTCTCGCGTCGCGTGTGGCAAAGCCCCGGACATTGTCCGGGGCTTTGTCTTATCGGGGTTTTGCCCCTTGCAACGGGGTTGGGTGTTCCGCTAAAGGGGTCGGCGGAGAGGTGGCCGAGTGGTCGAAGGCGCACGCCTGGAAAGTGTGTAGGCGGGAAACCGTCTCGAGGGTTCGAATCCCTTCCTCTCCGCCACTTGCCCGCGCGAAAGCGTTCTCCCGATCCGGCTGCGGCCGGATTTTTCCGTTGTATTCGGGGGTTATGCGGGTGGGGCTGAGCACTGGCCGCCGCGCCAGGAGGCCTGGATGCAGTCTCTCAGGGCCTATATTCTCCGGACCTCATGACTGCGTCGGTTAGGTGAATGGCTTGCAAGGCACAGAAAGTTCACAGTTTTTTGACCTGCCGATCTGACCACTTCGACGTCAGTCGTTTCGGCTTATGGAACACACATCGAACCACTGGCCAAGGCAGCAGAAATCCCCGATCGGCTCTTGAAAGCGTGCAACCGTTTCATTGCTTGCCCCGCCGGCTCCCGAAGTGCATCCTCATGAATCGAAAACCATACCATGGCACCAATCGAATCCTTCCAACCGCGGCCGATGAGTAGAACCGGGATTGACCGAAGCTGGAGATGGTCCGAGGGTAGAAGTCAAAACGTTCGTCCAACAAGAAGGGCTTGTATCAAAGCCGAGAAATGCAAAGAGCAATAATGACTAATAATGCAACGGAGATTGCTTTTAGGGGGGATTTATCAAAACTCGACCTTGATACTGAATACCGCTCTACAAAGAATGATCCGGTCGAGACTTTTTACAAAAAATGCCTTCGAAATGCTGATCTATATCAAAGAGCTGTCGGCTATTTTCGATCTTCTGTTTTGCTGATCATTGGACGGACACTTCTCGAGTTCGCACGTCGCGGAGGTCGAATTCAACTGATCTGCTCGCCGAGCCTCAGTGAGGAGGATGTCAGAAGTATTTCAGGCGGTTACGCGCGTCGCGACGAAGTTTTGGCCTCAGCGGTTATTGAAGAATTTGATCGATTGCTAGCTGAGCCCTCGACAGCCTTTCCTGCCAAAGCCCTAGCAACTCTTATTTCTTGTGGGGCACTAGAGGTTAGGCTAGCTCAACTGATTTCTGGAAATGGCATATATCATGAGAAGATTGGACTTTTCACAGATGGCTTTGGTCACACCGTAAGCTTCCGTGGATCAACAAATGAAACATGGAGCGGCTGGCACGCAGAAGGAAACTTCGAAGCAATTGAAGTTTTTTGCGATTGGGATGGGCCTTCCGATAGGATCCGGATCGAGAAACATAGAAACCATTTCGCGACACTCTGGTCGGGGAAGGATCCTAGCGTCACGGTCTCGGCGTTCCCCGAGACGGCCGAAATCTATCTACGCAAATACGCCGCTAATAGCATCGAAGAAATCATGGAAAGCGTCCCAGTCACCTCGACGTCACGCCGACAACCCCTGCCACACCAAACCGAGGCACTTGAGGCTTGGCGAAGGCAAGGTTGCCGCGGCATCTTTGAGCACGCAACTGGAACTGGCAAAACCTTCACAGCGATCGTAGCAATCAGAGATCATGTCAGGACCGGCAAACCTGCCCTTGTTCTCGTGCCGAGCAGGCTACTGCTGCATCAGTGGGCTGAAGAGATAAGCGATGAGATACCAGACGCGGCCTTGATGCTGGCTGGTGATGGTCAAAACCGTTGGAAGTTGCACGGTAGGCTCAAGAGCATGACAGCTGCAGATCTGGAATTAGGACCACGGGTAACATTGGCTATGATGCCCACCGCTGCAACTGATCTCTTTCTGGCAGGGGTCGCTGAGAGCGACGAACTGCTGCTGGTTGTTGACGAAGTTCATCAAATAGGCAGTCCCATTAATTCGCGTGCGCTCAAGATAGCGGCGGGCCTAAGACTTGGACTGAGCGCGACACCACGGCGCTACGGCGATACTGAGGGAACAAAAAGGCTCATGGACTACTTCGGCGGTGTTGTGCCTCCACCAATCACGCTTGGAGATGCCATGAAAGCCGGTCGCTTGGTGCCTTATCAGTATTTCCCGCACGCGATCAGCCTTAACGCGGATGAAGCGGACCAATGGCTTGATTTCACAAATAGAATAAAAAAGGAAATCGCAAGAAGCAGCACCGATGCCAACGGAAAAAAGCTGCTAAGCGAACGAGCAAAAATGCTGCTCATTCAACGTTCGAGGATTGCCAAGAAGGCGACAGCGAAGGTGGATCTTGCAGTTCGTACAATCAAACGGGAGTACCGCGACGGTCAGAGTTGGCTGATCTACTGCGAGGACAGTGAGCAACTTGGCGATGTTGTAAACGCGCTTCGGGTGACGGGAATTGAGACTATCGAGTACCACTCGAACATGATTGGCGATCGAGTGGCCACGATGGAATGGTTCCACAAGTTTGGCGGCATTCTGGTTTCAATCAAGTGCCTCGACGAGGGAGTAGACATACCCAAGGTTTCCCACGCACTGATTTTAGCGTCGTCTCAAAACCCAAGGCAATTCATTCAGCGACGAGGAAGAGTATTGCGGATTTCTCCTGGTAAGAACATGGCACAGATTCATGACGCAATCGTGCGACCATTGAGGTCGGAGTCTGAACCCGAGCAACTTGGCCTCCTCCGTGGGGAACTGATACGTGCTATTGAGTTCGCTAATGGTGCCATCAACAAGTCAGCTGGAGCGGAATTGAGGGCGATTGCCATGGAAATGGGCATCGACATAGACGACCTTGCAGCTCGAGACGGAGTAGAAGAAGATGACTGAACGGTCAGGACCAGACATTGCACTCGAAGTACTTTTGGCACAACGCTTGGAGGTTGCCCCAGACTTGCCGGAAGAGCTTATTCGTGCATGCTACTTTGTTCAAAAGAACAATCAGTTTACTTCTGACCGCTCGCTGCCGATGGCTGAGATGGAAAGACTAATTGACTCCGAAGTTGAGAAACTGTCAGCCGAATCCGAGGTTTTCAAATGAAGCTCATCCGTCTGACAATGAAGAACTTCATGCCTTACAAAGACCAGGCTGTTATTGATTTTCCTAAAGACGGGTCCCAAAATGTGATGCTCGTCTTTGGCGACAATATGAGGGGGAAGACCTCGCTTCTCAACGCACTTCGATGGGGCTTCTATGAAAAGGCGTTGGGAAGGCATTCCCGCCTCATCCCTCTGATAGATATCGTCAATAAGGACGCATTGCTCGAGGACAACTGGCGCGTCGAAGTGTTTGTTGAATTCGAAGCTAACGGTGATGTCTTCGAGCTTCGCCGGACGGCGGACCGCCGCTCCCCAGTCGTGCGTCCTTTCCGTTCGGAAGACCTGCAGACCTCAGTACTACTGAAGAAAAATGGCTCTGTCGTCGCGGGCAACCAAGTGGCCTATGAACTCGATCAAGTTGCCCCCGAGCAGACGTCACGATTCTTCCTTTTTGACGGTGAACTGCTTCAGGAGTATGAGGAGCTTCTGTTCGAAGGAAGCGAACAAGGGCGCCAGATCAAAGACGCGATTGAGCAAGCTTTAGGTGTTCCGACTCTAGTCAGAGGACGTGATGAACTCGGCACCATTCTAAAGAATGCTTCGCGAGCCCAAACCAAGGCACTGGCTCACATCCAGGGCCTGAAAGCACAAGCATTGCGCACCGACGCTTTGAACGAGAAGCTAGAGGCCTTTGAAGCTGATCAAAAATATCTTGAAGCCTCGATCTCTGGGGTTCGCGAGGAACGCGAAAACCTGGAAGACGAAATTGAGGCTGCTGCGACGGTTCTTGCGCTAAAGGCCAAACTTGACGCCGCTCGAGCTGACCGCGACGAAAGCCAATCCACCATTGCTCGGAAGTACACCGAGCGCCATGAAGTACTAGCCTCTGCTTGGAAGGACATGCTCGACGCACGACTGGGCGAAAAGAAGAGAAAACTGCGGGAGGAGCAGCTTCGCGTTACTGGAGAAATAAAGACAACCTCCCGATTTGAAGCGGACATTGATCGTCTCCAACAGTTGATTGATACTGACTCCTGTCCAACGTGTCTGCAGCCGGTTACGGGCCAAATCCGCGAAACTCTAAAGACGACACTCGGTGAAATGCAAGCCGGGCTTATGGCTCAGAAAGATGTAAGCGCCCGACTTAATGAAATATCAGCTCAACTTGGCAACCTGGAAAAAATTCGTGGATCTGGTGCGGGGCAGCGGTTGTTTCAGATCCAAAAGGACGTGAATCTCGCGCAGATCAAGCTTCAGAAAGCGGAGAACGAGATTGAAGACATTGAGGATAAAATCGATGAGCAGGACGCAACCGAAATTGCTCGAAAACGGTCGCGGATTGCGGATCTCCTTAAGGAAGAAGGAAAGCTGAACAGCGATGTTGACAGTGTGAGGACCAATATCCGGAAGGTTAAGGAAGACCTCGCGATCGCAAGAAAGGCAATTGAAGGAGTGGCATCAGCGAGGGCCGACAAGACCACCAAGAAAGTTGCACTAACCTCCAATTTGGAAAGAGCTTTCTCAGCTAGTATCGAAAAGCTCCGTGACCGGCTTCGTGGCAAAGTCGAGCAACTGGCGAGCGACGCTTTTCGCGAAATGACGACGCAGGGCGCTTATCAAGGTCTCCAGATAAACGAAAATTATGGTCTGAGTATTATCGACAGCCATGGACGCACCGTTTCGATGCGAAGCGCCGGTGCTGAACAGATCGTCGCACTATCATTAATAGATGGACTCAACAGGACGGGCCGATCGGCGGGACCAGTGGTGATGGACACTCCATTCGGCCGCCTCGACCCTAAGCACCGGAACAACATTTTGGGCTACCTACCGTCGGTGACCACTCAGTTTGTCTTGTTCGTTCATGGCGGCGAGATTCGTCGAGAAACAGATCTTGAGTCCATTAAGGACCGTATCGGCGCGGTTTACGATCTGATCGAGGTCTCAGAGACACAGACGAAAATCGAAAGGTCCAAACTATGATTGAATCTGAAGTCACAACGGTCGGTCTTTCCGAGCACGCCGACGATCTCCTTGATCAGATGAAAGAGCAAGAAATCTTTGCTGATAAACTGGACGGCTATCGATTCGCGATCAGTTTTGCTGTTGCTTCCGGTATTGTTCCCTCAGAGATCGGAAAGCGAAAGACATTGTTTAACGTGGGATCGCTTGACCCGGGGCAGTTGATACGGAGCGCTATCGAGGCATTGTACGAAGATGAACTAACGACTACCTCAGTCTATCGAGTCGCCGAGCGCCTGGCGGATTGGGGCGTTCGTGAACTGTATGAACAGGCCTCGCAGGGGCAGCTGGATTTTGCTGCCCTTCTGAAGAGCGTGGACGAAGCATCAGCCCAATGAACTCTCCGCTCAGACTCTTTTTAATGACCCAAAAACGAGGGTCGGAATGGAAAATCTTTGTCTCCCAGAAACTGGAAGAGGTTCACGAGGAATGGACCAGGTTACTGGCGGATGGAGCACTTGCAGGTGTCATACATGTAGGTTTCGGGCGCCCGCCGACACGCGTTTTCAATGAAGTTGCTAGCAACAACGAAGGGCGGATGCTCGTGACTCAGAGCGCCAAATTTGTGCTGCCGCAGCCTTTCAAATGCTCAGTAGCAAAAGTCGCCGAAGTGGATGACTTGCCTATATTTCTCGCTCTTGAAGGCTGGGGATACAGTATTAAGGATCCAACTGTACGTTTAATATCTCAAACAGGATTTTCAGGCAACGATTACACGGCATGCGGCGTTAATCAAGTGCCCGTTGCGCGTGGATGGGTGTCTGAATTCTTGTCAGTGGCTCCCGAGATTGAGGGAAACTTGAATCAGTTGGGCATCTATGATGAAGAAAGCTACCTCGAGAAAGAGGGAGAGTTGCAGGATTCAATTCGAACCTCGTTGGGGCAGTTTCGCTTTGACTCTTTGATTCAGGACCCAGACGATCCGTTGGACATTGTGCGCTGTGCGCCGCCGTGGCTCCGGTCTCTTGAAGTCGGAAGATTGTCTCTGACGGTTCGTCTAGGGAACGTTTTTAGCAACAACCGGATAAAGATCGTCTCCGACCTGGACCACTATTCAGAGGCGGAACTTTTTCGCCTGAAAAACTTTGGGCGCCATTCAAAAAAGCACTTAGCTGAAGCTCTTCTTGAAGGCCTCCGTCGTGGAGCGATCGATACACACGCCTCAATGGCCTTATTTGACCGGGGGTCGGGACATACGCGAGAAAACGATGTTGTACGTGGCCAGACTGGCGAATCATCCGCGGCTATCTCGCTCGGATTGATTGGAAACCTTCTCAAAACATTAAATGAAATCGAAGACCGGGATCGCAAGGTCCTCCTCGGTCGAATGGGTTTCAATGAACCGCCACGAACACTCGAGGATCTCGGCGGCGATTACGGCATAACACGCGAACGAATTCGTCAAATTGAGAAGCGAACACTTGATCGTATCATCACAAAAGAGCTCTGGGATGATGTGATGCGCCATCGGCTAAGCGCTATTTTAGAGTCTCGGGAAGAACCATTGCCTCTCTTCGGGTTAGAGGTCGTGGATGACTGGTTTAGAGGCACTTCCGGTAAGCAAGACGTCCTTGCGTATCTGATAGACTCGATTTGCGAGAAGCGTTTCCATGTTTTGAAAGTCGGCACTGTTGGTTATGTATCCCGTGTCGACCAGGAAACTTGGAACGAAAAGCTAAGGGAAGCTCGGCAACTGCTCGAGAGCGCGGTCGACCTTAATTGGTCGGAGAGGGAATGCCGCCAGACAGTTGAATGCTTCTTTCCTGATCAAGGGAAAGAATTGACGCCACTTCTCTGGGCTGAGGCATCCCGCCTTTGTCATTTTTCCGGATCTGAGGACTCGCGGACCCTTACTGCCTACGGGCGCGGCATAGAGCAACTGGTTCAAGTTGCCTTAGAAGATAGTCCAAACCCGCTCCACACGAGCGAGGTGGCCCAGATGGTTAGCGAAATCTCGGGCAGGCATATCGGTGAGTCTCAAATTCGCAACGCTGTTGCTAACGTAGGTGTTCTTCTTGGCCGAGGAACCTACGGCCTCAGGAAACACGTTCCTTTATCCGATGCCGAGATTGAGAAGGTGGCGGAAATGGCATTCGATATCGTGGCGGACCAAGCCGATGGCCGTCAATGGCATGCCTCCGAATTGGTGTCGGAGTTACAAGAAATAGATGGCGCTCTATGCGAAAGAATGGATAAATACGGGCTTAATGTTGCACTACAGATGAAGTCGCCATTGAAGTACCTTGGTCGACTAGTTTGGGCTCTTCCCGAAGCGGATGATCAACATCGCGTTGACCTTAGAGATGCCGTCATTGGGATTTTGGAAGCTGCCGGCGGCCCACTTTCAACGGGTGAAGTCAACAAGCGTCTTTCTGAATTCAGAGGAGTAAACAGTACCTTTCAGATATGGAACCGTGACCCAGTATTGCGGGTGGGACGAGGTCTTTGGGGGCTAAACGACCGAGATCTTGTAGTGAAGCGAGACCAACAACCAGCCCTCGTCGACAAGGTTTTCAGCGCGCTTCGGAAAAAGGGCGCCGGGATACATCTAGATGAGCTGAAGCAGTACATCGATTGCTCGCCTTTGGTGGACGCGGAGGCCATCTTTAGTATTGCTGCATTAGATGATCGAATAGCAATCGGTGTTGGCCGCTTCGCCTACTTGAAAGAATGGGGCGGCACCAGGCGGGTTACACTTAAAACTGCGCTCGACAGGCTGATGCAACAGGTTCCAGGGCCAATGAAAATTTCGGACATTAAGGACTGGCTAGAATTCATCACTGAACGGCAGATTGACAAGAGTACTGTGTCGCATGCGCTTTCGTCGTCAGGTACGCGTTACCTTGGGGATGGTATCTGGGAGATAAAGGAGCGAGACTTGTCTGATGAAGCCGATGAAGCTGATGAGTAAATAACTATCGGCAAGCTTTGGGCAATATCGAATTTCCCGCGGAATTGACGCTTCTGTGCATGGCTGATTCTTTCCTATTTAGTAGAATTTATTTATCGCCCATTCCGGCGAGGTTCGAACGTGATGCCCTGACATGTGGATAAGAGGCTAGTTGGAGGAAAGCGGCCTATTGAGTGCGCTGCGTATTTCCAATCGGCCTCAACTGCGAGCCATTTACGTCCGAGATCCTCGGCAACCGCGCCGGTGGTGTTGCTTCCCGCAAATGGGTCGAGAACCATGTCGCCCTCGTCGGTAAGAAACCGCACAAAAAAGTCCACCAGACTCCTTGGCATTCTCGCTGGGTGAACCTGAGTTCCTTGATCGAGGCAAAATTTGCGATAGCCATCGCTTGATACTGTGTTGGCAGCCCTTATTAGGTTCGTGGCTCCCTGAAACTCAGAGACAAGTTGCAGGGTTTGTTCGAACTGTTCTTGCGAAATCACTCCGTCGATCGGCGGAATGCCGTCAACATCACCAACATTTGGCGGGATCGCCCCCTTGTTGTCGGTCTTAAAGCTCTCTGCCCCAATATTGTGAGCTGAGGGCCGTGGCCCGGCGTTGTACTTTCCAGACTTGATCAATCGCTTCATGCTGGGACTGTATTCGCGCAGAACTTTTCGATTGTCGGCTTTCGGCCGCTCGTTCGGTGACATCCACCAAATGCGTGTGAACGCATCTTTGACTCTAGATCGTTCTTTATTGACCCATTCTACAGGTGACGGAAGACGTGCAGGGTTGTACCAAATGAATTCTTGGCAAAGATGTAAATCACCCTTTTCCAAAAAGTTCAGAAAAGCCTTCATAACGTGAACTGACATTACGGGACGACCAGGCATCCACGCGTTGCCGATTTCAATTACAATCGACCCGTCTTCGGTCACCATATCGCGCAAAATCGGCGCAAAATCGGCGAACCATTCAACGTATTCATCCTGCGTTCGATTTCCGTAGGCTTTCTTAGTGTTTAACGGGAATGGCGGTGAGGTCATCACAAGTTGAACCTGGCCTGCATATTTTTTTACAGGTTTGGTGCAAAGAACGTCCTCGGACTGCCCCAGATACATTTCACCAAGCTTGGTGGAATAGACGGGCAAAGAAGCATCATGCGCAACTGGTCGGTCAGCCACGATACTCGCTGTGTGTGTTTCAAACCAATCAGACATTCCTAGTTTCCTTTCTGGTATTCCGCCTACCATATTATCGAATTCATTCGCCAGCCACCTCAAAACCTAGAGTACCACTCAACGGCACCGTCAAGTGTCTGGTATTCCCACTCAATTGGAAATGGTTCCAGAATCCGCGCCAGTGTCATTTCGGCCCCTTGCCGCCCGTCGAGGATAGTCTGAACTACTTCCGGCGCGAGCAGCGTCATCCGTAGTAATCGGGTCATGTAGGACGGTGCAATCCCCTCATGCGCAGCCAACTCGGCGACTGTCGCGAACGCGCCTGTTTCGAGCATTCGTTTCCACCGGAAGGCGCGGGCCAGCGCCTTGACCAGTGTGCTGTCGGTCCGCCGCCGCTGGGGCGCGCCTTCGGGCAGCTGCATCTCCTTGCGCCCGCCGCGCTTTACCAGTCGGAATGGGATTCGCACTGTCACCGTTTCCGGCGTTGGCTTCGCACGGTTCATTTTGATGCTCCGAGATCTGCCAGCATTTCGCACGCGAGCTCGGTCAACCCGTCGATGCGCAGGCGAACATCGAGGCCATCGGTGTCGATGTCGATCCGTTCGACCAGCAGCGACGCGATACGCGCCTGTTCTGCGTGGAAGAGTTCATCCCACAGCGGATCCAGACGAGTCAACGCGTCACGGGCATCGGCCTCGGTGATCCCGTCGCCCTGCGGCCGCGCCGCCTTCCATGTGCCCGCGATAATCTCGGGCTGGCGGAAGACGGCACGCAGTTGGTCGATGACGGCGGCCTCGATCTCGCCGGCAGGCACGCGGCCGATGGGACATGCCCCGGCGCCGTGCTTCAGCACCGTCTGGCTGACGTAGTAGCGGTAGAGTTTGCCGCCCTTGCGGGTGTGTGTCGGCGAGAACGCGGCGCCATCGGGACCGAAGAGAAGCCCCTTCAGCAGCGCGGGCGTGCTGGAGCGAGTCCGGGCAGCCCTCTTGCGGGGGCTCTCCTGCAGGATGGCGTGAACCTTGTCCCAAGTCTCGCGGTCGATGATCGCGTCGTGTTCGCCAGGATAGCTGTCGCCCTTGTGGACCGCCTCGCCAAGGTAGGCGCGGTTTGACAGCATCCGGTACAGATACTTCTTGTCGATCCGGTTGCCACGTGGCGTGCCGAGGCCACGCGCGCCGACCTCGCTGGCCAGCACCGTGCAGGATCCGATTTCGATGAAGCGGGTGAAGATCCAACGCACATGCGCGGCGGTGTCCTCGTCGACGAGCAGCTTGCGGTTATCCACCCGGTAGCCGAAGGGCGGCACCCCGCCCATCCACATCCCCTTCTTCCGGCTGGCGGCGACCTTGTCGCGGGATGCGCTCGGCCGTGACCTCGCGCTCGAACTGGGCGAAGGACAGCAGGATGTTCAGCGTCAGACGGCCCATGGACGTGGTCGTGTTGAACGACTGCGTGACCGAGACGAACGTCACGCCGTTCCGGTCGAACACCTCGACCAGCTTGGCGAAGTCGGCGAGCGAGCGGCTAAGGCGGTCGATCTTATAGACCACCACCACGTCGACCAGCCCGTCCTCGATGTCTTCAAGCAGCCGCTTCAGTCCGGGCCGTTCCAGCGTGCCGCCGGAGATGCCGCCGTCGTCGTACTGATCGCGGACCAGCACCCAGCCCTCGGAACGCTGGCTGGCAATGTACGCCTCGCAGGCCTCGCGTTGGGCGTGGAGGCTGTTGAATTCCTGCTCCAACCCTTCCTCGGAGGATTTCCGGGTGTAGACCGCGCAGCGCAGCTTGCGGACGACCTTCGATTTTTCGGGCGGCTTCTTCATGTCCGCCCCCTGTGGTTCTTGAGGCCGAAGAAGACCCAGCCGTTCCAGCGCGTGCCGGTGATGGCCCGCGCGATGGCAGAAAGCGACTTGTAAGGCCGCCCCTGCCATTCGAAGCCATCGGCTGTGACAGTGACGATGTATTCGACACCCTGCCATTCGCGCAGGAGGCGCGTGCCGGTGATGGGGCGGTCGCGGTCGAGGCGCATTCCGCGCTTCTTCTTGTCGCCGCCGTCCAGTTCTTCGCCCAGCCGTTCCAGCCGCCGGATCGTCTCGGGCTTCAAGCCGCCATAGGCGAGTTCCTGGATGCGGTAGGCGATACGGCTTTCGAGAAAGCGCCGGTTGAACGGCGGCGGTTCGCTGTCGAACAGATCGCGCCACTGCTTTTTCAGGTCAGGCGTCGGTGTAGTCTTCAGCGCGGCCAGGCGCGCGGGGATGGGGTCGTGAGTCGTCATGTTTTCTCCGTTGGGTTCGGGGTTGCATGACGGCATTGGTCGGCCCAATAGTGTAGGCGAATTTCTCCAGTATCGTCAGAAGGTTCGCTCCGATTGCGCCGCATCAGGCGGACCAGCCCGAGGGCGAGCAGGCCACACAGCTCGGTGCGGCGTTCGGCGGGCGTCATCTGGGCGGGAGGCAGTGGATTGGGGCGTTTCATGCGGGGATCGGCCGTGTTCGGTAGAGTTGCTACCGATCAAAAGCCATCCGGGCGATGGAGACGGGACATCAAAGCGACATGAGCTTCCTCGACGCGAACAGGTTAAGAACATCGGGTCTTGCAGGGTGCGGTTTTGTCCACAATTATCGGAAGTTGAATCAAACAAGAGAAGTTATTCGTTGAGGTGGTTTCATGGCACGAAAGGCATCCCCGGTTGGCCCGCACATCCATAGCCTGATCGAGGATGCCCGCATTGACCTCGTCCGGGCTGTCCTCGCGGTGCGAGAGGGCGACAACGAGCCCGATTTCGGCCTGCCCACAGATGTGCCAGATCCCTCGGATGAGGAATTGGCTCACGGGTTTCGGCAGAGCCTGTTGGAAATCCTGTCGAAATTCGATGCAGACGAATTGCGGCCCGCCGAGCAGAGATCACGCCGCGTCCTGGCGCTCGCCGAAGGCAAGGGTATCGATTCTCTCACGGCAATCACCGAACAACAACTCGACGTCGAGCAAACGCTCGAGTTCGATCGGCAACCCGATCCGCTCTGCAAGAGCATCTGGGCATTTCTGAATGCCCGCCAGACATTCGAGGATGCAGAGAGTTTCCACTTCGCCCGAAAATTCAGGGACTATGGCAAGCTTTACGATGCCTTCGAGGTGGAACTCGAAAAAGCGGTCAACCTCAATTCGGGGTCGATCGACGAAGCGGCACTGGCCGCGAAGATCACGTCGGTTCTGCAACTTAAAACCGCCTGCACGGTGAAGGCGCTGGATCTGCCCGCCACTGCCGCGCACCCAGCGTCGATCATGCTGATCGTTCGCCATGGCGGGCCGCTGTCGAGCGTCCATGACCATCGTGACGACGGGCGCCGGGGCACGATCTATTATCGCCCGCCGAACGAGGCCACTCTCATCTACACGCCCGCCATCCGTCAGATCGAGGTCTGCGCGGACAGTCCGGTCGTGCGGCAGGGCGTTGCCGGGTCATTCGCCGAGGAGGCGCTGGGGCACGACGTGTCGCAGAAGCCGCTGACCTGGAAGCGCTACAACCTTTCGCGTTTCCGCAGTTCGCTGCGGCTCGATCTGCCGCGTATCTCTGGCTACGAGATCACGGACGCGCGCGTCCTCGAGGCTGAAATCCGCCTTGGCTCGTGGAGCCGGAAGCTTCTTCTGAAGGTGGCGGCCAACGACGACATCGAGGAGGTCGCCGACCGATATCTGAAGCCCAACAACATCTTCCGCCGCGCCGATGGCTTCAGCCGCGTGGGGATCGCCGTCACCTACAACCGCATCGGAGACGACAAGGTACGCACGCTCAACATCACCATTTCCGGCTCGAAGAGCTGCAAGCTCCAGAGCAACAAGGATCCGGATGAACGCAACCTCGGGTTCGCGCTTCTCGACGCCTGGGGCATTCTCAGCGCCTTCAAGCAGATCGAGCCCACCGACTTGCGCGGGATATTCCCGCAACTGGTCATGCTTCACGACCGGACCGAGGACGATGTCAGCGGCGAGTATCTGCGCGAGCTCGGTCTCGATCCGGACCGCATGATCCAAGGCGGTCTTCTCGACCGGCGGGGGCGCCAAGACATTGTGCTTATCGACGATGATGACCTGGGCCGAGAAGCCGAGGTCAAGCCATCCGGCATCGAAGGCATGTCGCGTGTTGAAGGTGCCTTCGGAAAAGATGGGGGCCTGAGGCCAACATCGGATCTCGAGATGTACGAGATCAACCGCGAGTGGCTGCACGAAACCGTGGTTGGGCTTTTGAAGCCGATGCTGAACAAGCTCGCGGCGCAGGTGCTGGATCCGGACCTGTCGCTGCTCGGCTCCATGCGGATCGACGGTGCCGATGTTCCGATCTACTTCGCCCGCCGCCTTCACGACCTCAAGACGATTTCGCGCCTAGATCAGCTGATGCGCGCGCGCAACGCGGCAGGCGTCGGAATCGTGCTGTCGGCCAGCACTGAAGGTCCCGGATACCTGGGGCCGAACCTCGTCGTCCCCGTTTCTGGTTGCATCTCAACCGGCACAGACGATCTTCTTCTCTCCCGAGATGCGCTCGAACTCGCCTACCGAACCAATCGTTCGCTGGCGCGGGGTGGTGCGACACCGCAGGTCCTGCGATCGGGCACGCAATCGGCGACGTTACACATTCCTGGCAAGACATCGCTCGCGCTGACGGGTGCGGATCAGATCACGATCTTCGAACGACTGGTCGCGGCCGAGAAGGCTGGCAGCCCCGATGTCCAGGTCAAGCAGCTGATGGACGGACTTGGGTCGCGCAGTCCGCAGCAGGCCTTCCGGAAAGAAGCCTGGGACAGCATCCGCGACGTCTACATCGGCGCGGGCGCGAAACGGGGATACTGGCGCCTTCTCGTTGAAGCACAGCCAGCCGAAGACGTAGCCGAAGCCCCGGTCGAGGAACCCGTCTAATAACGGTCTAACATGCGACGGAAGACGGTCTAACAAACCGCTGATTATTGGAAGGGCTCCACATAGAGGAGCTTTTTCATGCCGACTCCCTTCCCCCCGCGCCAGGCAGCCCCGACGAGCTGGTCCGGCGCCGCGAAGACCAAGCCCACCTCCCACAATTCGGAATGGCGCTGCACGCGCTGTGACAAGCTGCTCGGCGTCTGCCGTGACGGCCGCATGCACCTGCGCTTCGCGCGGGGGCACGAGTATCTCGTGGGCTTCCCGGTGCAGGCGACCTGCCGCGGCTGTGGCACGCTGAACAACGCGACCGCGCCCGCGCGCTGACGCGCGCATTCACCCAACCCCCCGAAATCGCAGAGACGCGCGACGTCCTGACCTGGCCACGAGAAGGCGCCGGACGCCTGGCCGCAAGGCAGGCGTCCGATGTCCTTCGCGTGGCACGAGATCCGTGATCACCTCATGCATTCATCCACGATGACCTGCTCCCCTGAAAAGTCCGCGGTTTGAAGTTAGCCTGTTCTCCAAACGAGGAGACAGACGATGCGGAAAAGCCGTTTTAGCGAAGAGCAGATCATTGGCATCCTGAAGGAGCAC
>NZ_JAHVIA010000002.1 GCF_019801965.1 Salipiger bermudensis | reverse complement strand
CGCAAGATCGCCGAGAACGACTACGGCGCCCTCGGCGACACCTCGACCCTCGCCGATCCCTCGGTGGTCGACGACCTCATCGAAAACCGCGCCAACAAGGGGTGATCTGAGATGGACGGGCGGGTGGCCAGATCAGCCGTCCGTCCGCCCCGCTCCGCCAGAGTAAAAGGAAATGTTTACCAAGAGGTTGGAAAATCGAGAAAATCCGGGGCAATCCGCTCACGGTGCGCCCGAGCTGTGCTAAAGTTGCGCGGTGGGGGCCTTTAACCTGATGGAGCGAATCCATGCAGATGACAGGTGTTCCCTCGCTGGTGGCACCTCTGGCCACCGGTCATCCCCTGGGCCTGCCCGCACAGCCCGCCGGCCCGGCGGCCGAGACCCGGGTCCAGCCCGTGGCGCAGCAGGCGCAAACCGGAACCGATCCGGACCCGGGCGGCCAGCCACCCAGCAATTTCTGGCGCGGCCTCACCGGCCTTCCCGATCCAAAGAAGCACGTGGCGCCGCCCTCGATCATGCAGATCAAGATCGCCGCCCTGCTCGAGGAACAGGCGCAGAAGATGGTCCCCTCCGAGCCTGTCCCTGACGGCGACAGCGCCGCCCCGGGATACGGAAGCGCCGATCCGGGCGCACGAAGCGGCGTCTTCCCGTCCGCGGCCTGAGGCGATCCCGGCCGGCCGATCCGACGCACGGGCGGCACCCGTGAGCCAGGCGCTGGCCCCACCCGCGTCGCGCGAACCGCTCGCGCTGCGCCCTCAAAATGCGCAAACCCGCGGTTTTTCACCGCCGGGGTCGCTTTTCATGGCCAAAAGCTTGGCCTATAAGCGCCAGATCAAGGGGCCCACGAAAAAGCAGGCCCGGCAAATCACCGGCGAGGATTGCATGAGCAAAGACACCCACGAAGCCGACGTCGCCTTCATCAAGGCGTTGGCGGAGCTGCTCCGCGAGAACGATCTGACCGAGCTCCAGGTCAAGCGTGAATATGGCGACGACGACAGCCTGAACGTCCGCGTGAGCCGCGCCCTGCCGCAGGCCGCCCCGATCGCCGTCAGCGCCCCCGCAGCCGCTCCGGCACCGGCCGCCGCCGCCGCGCCCGCGGCGCCTGCAGCCGAAGCCGCCCCGGAAGATCCGGCCGCGCATCCCGGCGCCGTGACCTCGCCGATGGTCGGCACGGTCTACATGCAGCCCGAGCCCGGCGCGCCCTCCTTCATCTCGGTCGGCCAGCAGGTCAGCGAAGGCGACACGCTCGTCATCGTCGAGGCGATGAAGACGATGAACCACATCCCGGCCCCGCGTGCGGGCACCGTCAAGCGCATCCTCGTCGAGGATGGCGCCCCCGTGGAATTCGGCGCACCGCTGGTCATCCTCGAGTAAGGAGGGCCCCATGTTCGACAAGATCCTGATCGCCAACCGTGGCGAAATCGCGCTGCGCGTCATCCGCGCCTGCCGCGAGATGGGCATCGCCAGCGTCGCCGTGCATTCCACCGCCGACGCCGACGCGATGCATGTGCGCATGGCCGACGAGAGCATCTGCATCGGCCCCGCCTCCTCCACCGACAGCTATCTCAACCCGGCCGCGATCATCTCGGCCTGCGAGATCACCGGCGCCCAGGCCATCCACCCGGGCTACGGCTTCATGTCGGAAAACGCCCGCTTCGTGCAGATGGTCGAGGATCACGGCCTGACCTTCATCGGCCCCTCGGCGCAGCACATCCGCGTGATGGGCGACAAGATCACCGCCAAGGACACCATGAAGGAGCTCGGCGTGCCCTGCGTGCCCGGCTCCGAGGGTGGCGTTCCGGATGTCGAGGCGGCCAAGCAGATCGGCCGCGAGTTCGGCTACCCGGTGATCATCAAGGCCACCGCCGGCGGCGGCGGGCGCGGCATGAAGGTCGCCAATTCCGAAGCCGAGATGGAGCGCGCCTTCCAGACCGCGCGGGCCGAGGGCAAGGCCGCCTTCGGCAATGACGAGGTCTATATCGAGAAGTACCTCCAGCGCCCGCGCCACATCGAGATCCAGGTCTTCGGCGACGGCAAGGGCAACGCGGTACACCTGGGCGAGCGCGACTGCTCGCTGCAGCGCCGTCACCAGAAGGTCTTCGAGGAGGCCCCCGGCCCCTGCATCACCGAGGAAGAGCGCGCCCGCATCGGCGCGGTCTGCGCCAAGGCGATCGGCGACCTGAAATACTCGGGCGCCGGCACCATCGAGTTCCTCTACGAGGATGGCGAGTTCTACTTCATCGAGATGAACACGCGCCTGCAGGTGGAGCACCCGGTGACCGAGGCGATCTTCGGCGTCGATCTCGTGCGCGAGCAGATCCGCGTGGCCGAGGGCTACACGCTGTCCTTCGCGCAGGACGACCTGACCATCAATGGCCACGCCATCGAGGTCCGGATCAACGCCGAGAAGGTGCCGAACTTCTCGCCCTGCCCCGGCAAGATCACCCAGTACCACGCTCCGGGCGGCCTCGGCGTGCGGATGGATTCCGCGCTCTATCAGGGCTACTCGATCCCGCCCTATTACGACAGCCTGATCGGCAAGCTGATCGTGCACGGGCGCGACCGCAACGAGGCGCTGTCGCGGCTCAACCGGGCGCTTGGCGAGCTGATCGTCGACGGGGTCGACACCACCATCCCGCTCTTCCACGCGCTGCTGCAGGAAGACGACGTGCTGACCGGCGACTACAACATCCACTGGCTGGAGAAGTGGCTCGCCAAGGACCCGTTCTCGGCCGCATGAGAACGGCGCGCGGCGGATACCACCCGCTGCGTGCGACGGGGCCCCGGGGATGACCGAAATCACCCCGGAGCTCCTGGTTCAGGCCTATCGCTCGGGCATCTTCCCGATGGCCGAGCACCGCGACGACCCGGAGCTGTTCTGGGTCGATCCGCGCCGGCGGGGCATCCTGCCGATGGACGGGCTGCACATCTCGCGCAGCCTCGCCCGGCGCCTCCGGCGCGATGACTACACCGTCACCGTGGATCGCGATTTCGAGGGCGTCATCGATGCCTGCGCCGATCGCCGCGAGACCTGGATCAATCACGAAATCCGCGCCCTCTTCGTTACCCTGCACCAGCGAGGGCTGGCGCATTCGCTCGAGGTCTGGATTGAAGGCGAGCTGGCGGGCGGGGTCTACGGGCTCGAGATCGGCGGGGCGTTCTGCGGCGAGTCGATGTTTTCGCGCCGCCGCGACGGCTCCAAGATCGCGCTGTGCTGGATGATCGACCTGCTGCGGCGGGCGGGCTTCACCCTCTTCGACACGCAGTTCCTGACCGAGCACCTGGCCAGCCTGGGCGGGCTCGAGATCACCCGCTCCAACTATCGCGAGCAGCTGCGCGAGGCGCTATCGGTGACACCCGACCTGGCCGGGACGCCGCTTGCGGCGAGCGGTCAGGAGGTCGTGCAGCGCAACACCCAGACGTCGTAGCGCTGGTGATCCATCGCGTTGAGCGCCGGCGACGAGGCGATCATCCAACCTCGAAACACCGGCTCGGCATCGCCAGCCTCGCGCACGGTCAGGAAGGCGAAGGCATCGCCCGCCGGGTCTCCCTCGGGATAGCGGCATTCCTGCAGCGCGATCTCGATGCGGTCGAACTGCGCCGTCTCCCCCGCGCGCAGCGAGATGTCGTAGGCGCGGCCGGTGATCTTGTCGAGCCCGCGCAGCATGGCACCGGTGCCGGTGTTGGTGGCCTCCTGCGCCTGCAGCGGCGCGGCCAGCAGGGCCAGACAAAGACAGAGCTTGCGGATCATTCCTCGCCTCCCCCGGCGACATATTTGAGCAGCAGCGAGATCAGGCTGACCGAGCCTTGCGTGTCGAGGATCTCGTCGCCGGCCTCATAGTTGAACGGCGACCCGCCCGGGCTGATCTCGACGAAATTGCCGCCCAGCAGCCCCTCGGACGAGATCAGGATGGCGCTGTCATCGGGGATCAGAATGTCGTCCTGTAGGGTCATCCCCATGTCGGCGCGGAAGGTCTGCGGGTTGAGCGCGATCTCGGTCACCGTCCCCACCTTGACGCCGGCAAGGCGCACGTCGCTGCCCACCGTCACCCCCTCGAGGGAGCGGAAGCTGGCGCTGAGCGGGTAGCCCGTCTCGTGCAGCTCGAAGCCGGTGGTGTTGACGGCATAGGCGCCAAAGGCGATCGCGGCGGCAAGGACCGCCCCGCCGACCAGCACCTCTGTGGTGGAGGTGGTCATGCTTATTCCGGGCTCCACGCCTCGTAATCGCGGCGGGTGGCCGGCTCGGGCTGGCGGATCGAGCCCTGCGGCGCATAGGCCATGGCGGTGCCTGTCAGGTTCTCGATATGCGGCTTTTCCCAGCTCTTGTGGGCCAGCGGACGCTCGGTCGGCGGCTCGGCGAAGGTGTGGTGCAGCCAGCCATGCCAATCGGGGCTCACCCGGCTGGCCTCGACCTCGCCGTTGTAGATCACCCAACGGCGCTTGCCGTCCTTGGTCTGGTAGAAGGTGTTGCCCTGTTCATCCTCGCCGACGCGGGTGCCGTTGCGGCTGCTCCACCAAAGGGTGTTGAGCGTGGCACCGTTCCACCAGGTGACCAGCTTCAGGAGCTTGTTCAGAATGCCCATGGACGACTCCTCGGTATCTTCCTGTTCCGTATATGCGATCCTTGGGGGCGAGGTCCAGCGCACAGGCGCCGGGCCCCGCCGCGCGGATCACGGCGCCAGCGTGGTGAGCTCGATCTCGATGCGGTATTTCGGATCGATCAGGTTGCACTCGATCATCGTGGCGACCGGCGGGTTGTCTCCGAAGGTCTCCGACAGGATCGGCCAGCACGGCTCGAACTCCGCCGCGTCGGGCAGGTAATAGGTCACCCGCACGGCATCGGCGAAGCTGGCCCCGGCCTCGGCCAGCGCCTTGCCGATCACCTCGAGCGCCGAGCGGCACTGCTCGGTCACCGTGTCGCCCTGCCCCACCGTGCCGGCGACATGCACGAAGCCGCCCGCCACCACGGCGCGGCAATAGCCGATCTTTTCTTCGAACGGGCTGCCCGTATGGATCCGCTTGATCGTCATCTCTCACTCCAAAGAAAAGGGCGGGGAAAACCCCGCCCAGACGTGCCTAACGTTATCGACCTCAGCTCGCCGAGGTGCCTTCTTTTTTCTGGTCCGCGTAGATCATCAGCGGCTTGGCGTCGGAATTGACCGCCTCGTCGTTGACCACGACCTCGGTCACCTCGTCCATGCCCGGCAGCTCGAACATGGTGTCGAGCAGGATGCCTTCGAGGATCGAGCGCAGGCCGCGCGCGCCGGTCTTGCGTTCGATGGCTTTCTTGGCGATCGCCGACAGCGCGTCGTCGGTGAAGGTCAGTTGGGTGTCTTCCATCTCGAACAGGCGCTGGTACTGCTTCACCAGGGCGTTTTTCGGCGCGGTCAGGATGGTGACCAGCGCGTCCTCGTCGAGATCCTCGAGCGTCGCGATGACCGGCAGACGGCCGACGAATTCCGGGATCAGGCCGAACTTCAGCAGATCCTCGGGCTCGAGATCCTTGAACACCTCGCCGGTGCCGCGCTCATCCGGGTCGCGCACATCGGCGCCGAAGCCCATGGCCGAGCCCTTGCCGCGCTGCGCGATGATCCGGTCGAGACCGGCAAAGGCGCCGCCGCAGATGAACAGGATGTTGGTGGTGTCCACCTGCAGGAATTCTTGCTGCGGATGCTTGCGCCCGCCCTGCGGCGGCACCGAGGCAACGGTGCCTTCCATCAGCTTGAGCAGCGCCTGCTGCACGCCCTCGCCCGACACGTCGCGGGTGATCGAGGGGTTCTCCGACTTGCGGGTGATCTTGTCGACCTCGTCGATATAGACAATGCCGCGCTGCGCGCGCTCGACATTGTACTCGCTCGACTGCAGCAGCTTGAGAATGATGTTCTCGACATCCTCGCCCACGTAGCCGGCCTCGGTCAGCGTGGTGGCGTCGGCCATGGTGAACGGCACGTCGAGGATGCGCGCCAGCGTCTGGGCCAGCAGCGTCTTGCCGCAGCCGGTCGGGCCGATCAGCAGGATGTTCGATTTCGCCAGCTCGATATCCGAGCTCTTCTGGCTGTGGTTCAGGCGCTTGTAGTGGTTGTGCACCGCGACCGAGAGCACACGCTTGGCCATCGCCTGGCCGATCACGTAATCATCCAGCACGTCGCAGATCTCGCGCGGGGACGGCACCCCTTCGGAAGACTTCAGGCCAGCGCCCTTGGTCTCTTCGCGGATGATGTCCATGCAGAGTTCGACGCATTCGTCGCAGATGAAGACGGTCGGCCCCGCGATCAGCTTGCGCACTTCGTGCTGACTCTTGCCGCAGAAGCTGCAGTAGAGGGTGTTCTTGCTGTCGCCGCCGGAATTCGTCGCCATATCGCACCTTTCAGGGCCATTTCATCGTTTCGGCTGCGCCATCTTGCCAGCCGAAGGCCCATCTTTTTCGCCAATTCTGCAAAGTCTAGGCCAGTGCCCAGCGCTCTACAATCTGAAAAATGCCCCGCCGCGCCGTGGCGGCGGGGCACGCGATTAGGATTTGGCCTCTTCCGCCGCGCCGCGGCTTTCGACGATCTCGTCGATGAGGCCCCATTCCTTGGCATCCTCGGGCGCCATGAAGTTGTCGCGCTCGAGCGCGGCCTCGACATTCTCGAGCGTCTGGCCGGTATGCTTCACGTAGATTTCATTGAGGCGGCGCTTCAGCTTCAGCGTTTCCTCGGCGTGAATCATGATGTCGGTGGCCTGGCCCTGGTAGCCGCCGGAGGGCTGGTGGACCATGATGCGGCTGTTGGGCAGCGAGAAGCGCATGCCCGCCTCGCCCGCGGTCAGCAGGAGCGAGCCCATCGAGGCGGCCTGGCCGATCACCAGGGTCGAGACCTTGGGCTTGATGTACTGCATGGTGTCGTAGATCGAGAGGCCCGAAGTCACCACACCGCCGGGGCTGTTGATGTACATCGAGATTTCCTTGCCGGGGTTCTCGGCCTCGAGGTGAAGCAGCTGCGCGACGATCAGGCTCGACATGCCGTCATGCACCGGGCCCGACACGAAGATGATCCGCTCCTTCAGCAGGCGCGAGAAGATGTCGTAGGCGCGTTCGCCGCGGCTGGTCTGCTCGACCACCATCGGGACGAGCGTGTTCATGTATGTCTCAAAAGGGTCTTTCATATCCGCCTGCCTGCTTTCTTCCGTGTGCCTATCTCGTGTGTCTTACCAGATTCTTAGTATCGGCCATGGGGGGCCGCAAGGGCCTGCGGTTCAATTGGCACGCAGGTCGTAGGGACAGCGCTCACGCCCCGCCCCAATCCTGCGGCGTTGTGCAGGCGTGGCGGGCACATTCGAGTTCGAGCACCACATACGTGATGCCGAAGCGATCTTTCATGCGCTGCTTGACCGAGGCCTTGATGGTGTCGGCCCGCCCCCAGGCGCCCTCGCGCACCACCAGATGCGCCTGCAACGCCGCGCGATGCTCGTCGATCTGCCACAGATGCGCCTTGTGCATGCCGTCGACGCCCTCTACCCGGCGCGCCTCGTCGAGCACCTCGCCCGGCGCCAGCTCGGGCGGGCTGCCGAGCATCAGGATGCGGATCACGCCGCCGATCTCGGCAAAGGCCATCCACAGGATGTAGCCGGCGATCAGCAGGGTCACCGCCGGGTCGATCCAGGTCCAGCCGAAGAGGATGATCAGCGTGCCGGCGAAGATCACCGCCAGAGAGCCCAGCGCATCGGCGACGTTATGCAGGAAGGCGGCGCGGATGTTCACGCTGTCCTTCGACATGGTGTAGGTCAGCAGAGCGGTGACGAGATCGACGACGAGCGCGATCCCGGCGATGATGACGACCAGCCAGCCCTGCACCGGCTCGGGCGACAGGAACCGCAGCACCGCCTCCATCACGAGGTAGAGCCCGATGATGATCAGGCTGGTGTAGTTGACCAGCGCCGCCACCACTTCGGCCCGGGCGAAACCGAAGGGCATCTGCTCGGTTGCCGGACGGCGCGCGATGCGGCGCGCGACGGCGGCGATGACCAGCGAGATCGCATCGGAGAAATTGTGCAGCGCGTCGGCGATCATCGCGAGGCTGCCCGAGAAGATGCCGCCGAGAACCTGCGCGACGGTCAGCGCCATGTTGACCGCGATGGCGCCGATCAGCCTGCCGTCGCCGGCATTGGGATCGATATGGTGATGATGGTGATCGTGGGGCATGGGCTCGCCTTGGCTGTGCAGCGGTTCTCCGGCACGGAGGCGCACCGGAGGCTCAGGCCCACAACGCGCGCTTGTGACGGGAAGGTCAAGCCGACGGCAGTCATCAAGTCTTGATCACGGGCGCGGCGCCGTCTGGATCAGCGCATCGAGCGGGTCTCCGGCATACCACGGCCGGTGACCGAAGCGTTTCTGCCAGAGCACAGCATCACGCGGCTGCCAGCCGAAGGCGCCATCCTCGGCCGCCGGCCGCCAGAGCAGCCGGCCCTCGCGGCGGCACGGATCGAGCACGATGCCGGAAGACAACGGCCGGCCCTGCGCGGTCACCAGCACGGCGGAGTGCTCCAGCGGGTGGAGCAGCCGCGCCGGCGACATGACCGCGTGCAGCGCGAGCCCGGGAAACGCCTCTGACCGCAGGCGGCGATACATGCGGTCGGCCCAGGTGAAGCAGAAGCTCGGGGTCTTGATGCCGACGTGATGCCGCGCGCTCAGTACGATGGGCGGGTCGAGCGCGGCCATCTCCGGCGCGAGGCTGCGCGACAGATCGAAGGCGCGGTCGGCCAGACGCGTGGCGGTGGCGGTTTCGACTTCTGGCGAGAGCTGCATGAGCGCGCCGGCAAGCGCCGCGCGCTGCTTCGCATCGGCCACGGGCAGGCTGGCGGGCGGCGTGGAACAGCCCGGAGCCGCGAAGAGCAGCAGGCCGAGCAGGACCAGCCCGCACATCGGGCACAGCGCGGCGGCACGGGATCGGATCAGCCGGAACGAACGGGCCCTTAACATGCCGGCACGGCTAGCATGCGCGGCCCAAACGCCCCGTTAACAGCAACCTCGAAAGCCGCGCCCGCGCCCGCCTTGGCTCAGAGGCGCATCGCCACCGCGCGCGGCAGCGGGTCTGGGGCGGGATCGGTGCGGGCCAGCGGGCCGAGGGCGGCGGCAAGGGCGATCAATGCGGCAAGAAGAACGATGCTGGACCGGAAACTCATCACGGATCTCTCCACGGAAAAACATTGGCGTCTGCGCTGGAGGCGCGGGAAATATCGAGCGGGCCCGACCCATAAAAGCGGCCGGTCCGAAGCCATTCTGGCTCTGCCCCATCCTGCCCCATGCAGCGCCGCGCGCCAATTGCGGAATTCCTGACCTTTCGAAGCAAATGCCACTCATCCGGTCGGGCGCTCCGGGCGGGAGATGCAAAAGGCCCGGCGCGATGGATCGCGCCGGGCCGAGCGTTGGGCATCCAAGGGCGGATGCGGAAGGGACGGCGCCGGGACCGGCGCCGCGGGATCATTCGAAGGTCTTGAGATACTCGACGACCGCGTCGATATCCTCGGCCTTCTTCAGACCGGCAAAGGCCATCTTGGTGCCCTTGGCATAGCCGCGCGGATCGCCGAGGAAGCCGTGCAGCGCCTCGCTGTCCCAGACACCGCCCATCTCGGCCAGCGTCTTGGAATATTTGAAGTCGCCGACGGCGGCGATCTCGCGTCCGACCACCCCGTTCAGCTCGGGGCCGGTGCGGTTCTTGGCGCCCTCGCCCACCTGGTGGCAGGCCTTGCACTTGCGGAACACCTTTTCGCCTTCGGCGGCGAGCGCGGCGTCGATCG
Source organism: Salipiger bermudensis (assembly GCF_019801965.1). Classification (GTDB taxonomy): domain Bacteria; phylum Pseudomonadota; class Alphaproteobacteria; order Rhodobacterales; family Rhodobacteraceae; genus Salipiger; species Salipiger bermudensis_A. Next base: position 620,804 of record NZ_JAHVIA010000002.1, on the reverse strand, counting down.
CCGCGGTCTCGACCGGAGCGGCCTCGGCAGGCGCCTCCTCGGCCGCGGGCACAGCCTCCTCGGCCACCGCAGCGACCTCCTCGACCTCGGCCTCCTGCTCGCCGGTCGAGGCTTCCGCCTCTTCGGTCGCCTCGGTGCCGCCGTGATCCGGCGTCACGTCGAGCACGGTGGCGCGCATGGTGATCTCGACGCTTTCCTTGCAGTTTTCCATGCAAGGCTCGGCGCGCCAGAGGCTGTATTCCGTCTCGGCCCGGTCGTCGATGATGAAGCCGTCGGCATTGGGCATCTCGAACTCCGCGAAATTGGCGTCGCTGAGCTCGAAATCGTCATCCACGAGATCGTTGGAATAGAGGATATAGGCGGTGATCGCGTAGACCTCGTCGGCCGAGAGCGACTGCGCGTTGCCGAAGGGCATCGAGCGATGCACGTAATCCCACACGGTCGAGAGATAGGGCCAGTAGCTGCCCACGGTCTTGAGCGGATCCTCGTCGGCGAGCGTGCCGTCGCCACCAGCAAGCTTGGGCCAGTTGTCGACGCCTTCGGCGAAGGAGCCGTGGCAGACGGCGCAGTTCTCCTCGAACACCGTCTCGCCGGTCCAGACATCGCCGGAGCCCGCAGGCAGGCCGGTGCCGTCCGGGCTCACGTCGAGATCCCAGGCTGCGACCTCCTCGGGCAGCGCCGCGCGGCCCAGGCCGAAGGTGCCTCCACCATCCGTGGTGGCGGCGGTGGCCGCGCCGATCAGCACGCCCGAGGGCGCCTCGGCGACCGGCTCGACCTGCGTTGCCGGCAAGGCCGCCATGGTGCGCGGGTTCTCGGGGAAATCGGCGACGAAGCGGTCGGCGAAGTTCACCGCCAGCGTCAGCGTCCCGAGGATGCCGATCGCCGTGCCGGCATAGAGTTTAAGAGACTTCGACATTTTCGGCCTCTCCGTTGGATTTCACCCACCAGGTCTGGATGCAGTTGTTGTGATAGATCGAGTTCAGGCCGCGCACCTCGCGCAGCTGGGCCTTGGTCGGCTGGACGTAGCCGGTCTCGTCCATGGCGCGGGATTGCAGCAGCCATTCCTCGCCGCTCCACTCGGTGTCGAGGTAGAAGCGCACCAGCGCCTTGTTGGCGGGATCGGCGGCGAGCCGCGCGGTTTCCCAGGTCTTGCCGCCATCCTTGGAGACGTCGACGCGGGTGACCTTGCCATGGCCGGACCACGCCATGCCGGTGATCACCACCGGGCCGTGGCCGTGGGTGATCGGCATCTGCGGGCTCGGCGAGGTGACGACCGACTTGGCGTCCATCACCCAGGTCCACTTGCGCGAGGTGCCGTCGGCCAGCGTGTCCGTGTACTTGGAGGTCTCCTCGCGGCTCTCGACGGGGCCGTCCATGATCTCCATGCGGCGCACCCACTTGACCCACATGTTGCCTTCCCAGCCCGGCACCACGAGCCGCGCCGGATAGCCATGCTCCTTGCGCAGCGCCTCGCCATTGGCCTTGATCGCGATCAGGCAGTCGTCGAGCGCCTTTTCGAGCGGGATCGAGCGCCCGTTCGAGGAGGCATCTGCTCCCTCGACATAGAGCCACTTGCCCTCGACCTCGCCCGACCAGCCGGCCTCGGCCAGCAGGGTGCGGACGGGGATGCCCGAGTATTCCATGTTGTGGATCATGCCGTGGGTGAACTGCGCGCCGTTGAGCTGCGCGCCGGCCCATTCCATGCCGGTATTGGCAGCGCATTCGAGGAAGTAGACGTGGTTCTCGCGCGGGAAGCGCTCGAGATCGGCATAGCTGAACACCATCGGCGTCTCGACATCGCCATTGATCATCAGCCGGTAATCCTCCTTACTGAGCTCGATGGCGCCGGAATGGTGCCGCTCGAAGGCGCAGCCCGCCGGCGTGATGGTGCCGTCGAGCGCGTGGATCGGGGTGAAGTTGATCGACGAGATCGTGTCAGCGGTCAGCCACTCGACATTGCGGCGGACGACATCGTCCTCGAACTTGATCGGCAGGCCGTAAGGCGTGGCATCGACGCCGTCGCCGAAGCCGCTGGCCCAGCCCTGTACCTCGGTGATCAGCGGATCGGGCTCGGCCGCGCGCGCCACGCCGGCCGCGACGGTGCCCGCGCCCACGGCCGCGGCGCCGGTCAGGAACTGACGGCGCGAGGCGGAGGCGGCTTTCTTCTCTGTCGCCATGTTGGCTCTCCTGTTGCTGCGGGGCGGGCTCAGGCGCCCACCACCTCGACACTGGTGTTGGGCTCCAGGGTGACGGTGCCCAGCTTGCGGATGTGGCTCTCGACCACGTCCCAGATCTGCGGCCCCTCGGTGCCCTCGTTGACGCTGGCCCAGCCGGCGACCACGTAGGTCTTGGACGGGTCGATGGGCTCGCCGGTCTTGAGCAGCGTCATCTCCGAGATGCGCTCGCCCTGCGGTTTGGTGATATCGATGCGGTAGCCCATGCCCCCGATGCGGACCATGTCGCCGCCCTGCTGGTAATAGGGATCGGGGTTGAAGATGTTGTCGGCCACGTCCTCGAGGATCACCTTGATGAACTCGCCGGTCATCTCGCTGCGATAGGCCTCGCCATAAGACATCGAGGTGACGTTCCAGATGTCCTCGCGGGTTATCGGATCGCCCGGGATCAGGCTCGGCCCCCAGCGCACGCCCGGCGACATGGCGATGTCGGCCTCGCGCTCCGACATCAGCGCGTCACAGATCAGGTCGTCCCACGAGCCGTTGAAATTGCCCCGGCGGTAGAGCAGTTCGTCGGTCTGGCCGATGACCTCCTCGAGCTCGGCCTTGTAGGGCGCGCGCTGCTCGTCGATGAGCTTCGCGACCTCGGCATCGGGGGTGATCACGTCGGAGAAGATCGGGATCAGTTTGTGGCGGAAGCCCATCATTCGGCCGTCGCGCACGTCGAGATCGACGCGTGAGACGAACTTGCCGTTGGAGCCCGAGGCCACGATGATGGTCTCGCCCACCAGCACCGGCTCGGGCAGCGCGTCGTGGGTGTGGCCCGACAGGATGACGTCGATGCCGGTGACGATGCCGGCCATCTTCTTGTCGACGTCGAAGCCGTTGTGGCTCAGGCAGACCACCAGTTCGGCGCCCATGCCGCGGACCTCGTCGACCATCTCCTGCATGTGCTCGTCGCGGATGCCGAAGCTGTATTCCGGGAACATCCAGCGCGGGTTGGCGATCGGCATGTAGGGGAAGGCCTGGCCGATCACCGCGACCTTCACGCCGCCGCGCTCAAAGAACTGGTAGGGTTTGAAGAGCTCGGCGGGCTCGTCCCACTCGGCGTCGAAGATATTCTGGCCAAGGGCAGCGAAGGGCAGCCCCTCGACGATCTCCTGCACCCGCTCCGAGCCCAGGGTGAACTCCCAGTGGAAGGTCATCGCGTCGGGCTTGAGCGCGTTCATCACGTTGACCATGTCCTGCCCGGCGGTCTTGTGGCAGGTCATCGAGCCGTGCCAGGTGTCACCGCCGTCGAGCAGGATGGCATCGGGGCGGTCGGCGCGAATGGCGTTGATCACGGTTGCGACGCGGTCCATGCCACCGACCTTCCCATAGCCCTTCGCGAGCGAGGAAAAATCGTTGTAGGTCAGCGCGTAATGCGAGGGCGAGCCGTCATCGATGCCGTAGAGCCGGCGGAAATCGGCGCCGGTCACATGCGGAACCTCGCCCTTGTTGGGGCCGACACCGATATTGACCTCGGGCTCACGGAAATAGATCGGCTTGAGCTGGGCGTGGATATCGGTGACGTGGATCAGCGAGACGTTCCCGAACGTGTCGAACTGCAGCAGCTGGTCCTGCGTCAGGCTCTGCTGCGCGGCGAGCCGCGCCCAGTTGCCGAAGCCGCTGGCGCCGTAGAGCGCCGAGGCCGCCATCGAGACCTGAAGGAAATCGCGTCTTGAGATCATGGGAGGGATCTTTCGTCTAGCTCGCGACACACATTCGCATGTGTGAATTGGTTGAAAAAGGGAAACCCCGCGCGTTCTCACGCACGGGGCAATGGATCAGTTGCGGACCGAGGGGCCCTCGACATCGAGGCCGTTGCCGCGCGAGGCGACATAGAGCTCGAGCGCCACGAATTCCGGCGAGCCCGGCGAGAAGGTCTCGGCGCGGGTGTCACGGATGCAGCCCTTGAAGCGGTCATGCGAGCCGTTGAGCTTGGCGTTCTTCAGGCGATAGGTCGGGAAGGCGTTGATCTGGCCCTGCGACAGGTGGTCGGCGCGGATGTAGTTGCCATAGTTCTGCTCGTGGCAGTTGGCGCAGGACAGTTCGAGCACACCGTAGCGGGTGTAGTACATCTCCTTGCCCTTCTCCCACATCTCGGCGGCCGGGCCGTCGATCGCGACGTTGACCGGCATGCCGCGCGACACCGAGGCCAGCAGCGCCTCCATGTTGATCGCGTCGGCGGAGTCGTATTTCCACGGCTCGGCGCCCATGCGCTCCTCGCGGCAGGCGTTCATCTGCATCTGCAGCGTGCGGACCTCGCCGGCCTCTTCGTTCCACTTTGGATAGACCGCCTTGACGCCGGCCATCTCCTCGGGCTCGCCGTGGCACGACGCGCAGGACTTCTCCTCAGAGCCCTCGACGGCGTTCCACTGGTCGATGCCCTGGTCGACGAAGATCATGCCAGGGTTGTCGAAATCGTCCATCTCCATGGCCTGGGTGTCGTCATCACGGAAATGCCAGCCCGAGATCACCTCGTCGAGGTGACCGTCGAGATGCGGCGCCGCGGCGGCCTTGGTGGTGATCTCGAGGTCTTCGTTGATGATGAGCGTGTCATCATCGGCACCGCCCGCTGCGAGCATCGGGGCGGTCAGGGCCAGCATGGCGGCGGCCGCCGTCATCGTCCTGAAATTCATTTAGGTTCCCTCCCTGAAAAGCCCTGCCCCGCACCTCTGCGGGACAGGGTCCTGTTCTGCGTCAGCCGATCGCGATCGCCTTGGTCTCCTCGTAGACGGAGCCGTCGTCGTCGTACCAGGTGAACTTGAACTCGCCGGCCTCGGGCACGGTGGCCTCGAATTCGAAATACGGGTTCGTCGAGATCGCCGGCTCCATGGTCACGTCGATGACGCTCTCGCCGTTGAACTCGCAGGTGAAGCGGTTGATGATCGAGCGCGGGATCGCGTTGCCCGAGCTGTCCTTGCGCTGGCCGGATTCCATCGGGTGGCTGATCAGGGTCTTGAGCGTGATCGCCTCACCTGCAGATGCCGACTTCGGGACTTTGACGCGGGGTTTGACGCCGTCTGCCATGTTCTGTGTCTCCTATGTTAAGCCGATCAGCCGCCGCAGCCGCCGATGGTCACTTTGACGGTCTTCGACGCCTTGGCGAAGGAGCCGTCGGCCAGCTTGGCGATCGCCACCACGTCCTGCGTGCCGGCGAGGCGGATGCGGGTCGAGGCGTATTGCGAGGCCGCCAGCGGGCCGAACTTGAAGGTCGCCACGCCCGGCGTCGGGTTGCCGGTGGCGAGCACGAGGATCTCGGACGCGCCCTCGGCGCTGACCTCGATCGGCACGGTGTTGCCGTTCTCGGCAATCTCCGGCGCGGTCAGGTCGATGCCCGCATCGGCCATATCGGCGCCGCCGGTGAATTCCGCGATCCACTCCTCGGTGGTGGCGGCATAGGCCCCCTTCGGCAGCATGGCGACCAGCGCGGCCGCCCCGCCCACGGCAAGGGTTTCACGACGTGTGAATTCCATGGTTCCGTTTCTCCTGAACAAGTTGCGGTCGCGTGCGTCAGTCTTGCAAGGTCATGAGGAACGCGACCACGTCCTCGACATCCTGGGCCGACAGGATCGGCTCGAGCGGGCCTTCGGCCGCCTTGCCGGTGTATCCGTCGCCCGGGCGGATGAACCCGCTGGTTTTGTAGAAGGCCGGCATCACCGTGCCCTCGAAGGTCATCTTGGCATTGGCCACGATGCCGCGCAGCTCTTCGGCGGAGCGATAGCCGCCGACGCCATCGAGCATCGGCCCGACCTCGCCCTGGAAGGGCACGTCGGGCAGCGCCGAGACCGCGTGGCACGACACGCAGTTGCCCATCGACTTGGTCGAGAAGATCTCGCGACCCTTGTCGGCATTGCCCTCGGCGCCGCTGAGCGAGGCTTCGACCTCGCCGTATTCGCCATAGGTCACCTCATCGGGGGCCACGCCGTTGGCCAGTGCAGCGCCCGCGACGAGCACGCCGGCAAGCGTCAGTGCAGTAAGTTTCATGTTCCCTCCCTTGGCTCCAGCAGCCCGACACGCGGGCTGTCTCCTCCGTAGCTGTGGAATACCGTAGTCTACCGTCCGGGGCTTACGCAACAACAAATTCACAGACATGAATTTTACGATGATTACGCGATCGCAGCATTCCCGCCCTAGTCGAACTTGCCGTTGTCGCGTTCCTGGATGCGGCGGGCGTGGTAGCGCTGGAAGTCTTCCCCGTTATCAAGCTCGTAGCGCTTCTCGGCGACCCAGGTGAACATGTCGATCGTGGTGCCCTTGGCGAAGGCGCCGGGCATCACCGCCACCGCCGCCTCGATCGCGGTGCCGTCCTCCGGCACCTCTTCCGGCAGGAAGATGATGTTGGGCGTGAACAGAACCCGCCACTTGCGCGCCGCGTCCTTCTCGGCGAGCGATTCTCCGTCGAAATCGGTGATCTCGGTATCGCCGTGCAGGTTGATCTGGACGACGAAGAAGTTCTCCTCGATGAAGGCGGCCACGTCGGGCTGCGAGAACACCTCCTCGTGCATCTTGTGGCAATAGATGCAGCCGCGCTGCTCGACGAAGAGCACCAGCCGCTTGCCCTCCTCATTGGCCTCGACGAGATCCTCGCGCAGGTCCTTGAAGGTGTCGCGCATCCACGGCTCCTTGTAGAGCCCGTCATCGCCCATCGGGGCGACCTCGGCCCAGACGGGCCATGCCAGCGCCGCCACGAGCGCGGCTCCGATCCATGCTTTCATCGTCTCCCTCCTCCTCTTGCCCGGCCTCGAGACGAGGCCGGCGCGCTAAAGACCCGGGCTCAGCTCAGCGAGGTCCAGCCCGGAAAGGTCTCGATCATCCATTGCGCGATGATGTTGACGCTGTCGGTGGCGATGAGGATCGCGAACAGGATCAGCATCACCCCCATGAGTTTCTCGACATATTGCAGCTTGCCCCGGTGCCGCGCGGTCCAGCGCAGGAACGGCCCCGAGAACAGCGCCGCGACGACGAAGGGCGCGGTCATGCCGATGCCGTAGACCAGCAGCAGCAGCCCGCCGCGGAAGATATCGCCCATGCCGCTGGCGATCATCAGGATCGAGGCCAGCGCCGGGCCGACGCAAGGCGTCCAGCCGAAGCCGAAGGCCAGCCCCATGACATAGGCGCCAAGCACGCTGGTGGGCTCGGCCTTGCTTTCCATCCGCGCCTCGCGGTGCAGCAGCGGAACCCGGATCACGCCGAGGAAATGCAGCCCGAAGACCAGCAGCACCCCGGCGGCGACGTAGGAGAGCGGCTGCTTCCAGTCGGCGAAGGCCTGCCCCACCGCCGTTGCCCCCATGCCGAGCAGCACGAAAATCGTGGTGACCCCGGCCGCGAAGACCAGCGCCGACAGCACCAGCCGGCGCTGCGCACCCGGCTCGATGCCTGCGTCATCGCGCAGCTCGGCCATCGAGATGCCGGCCATGTAGCAGAGGTAGAACGGAACCATCGGCAGGATGCAGGGCGTGAAGAAGCTCAGCAGCCCGGCCAGCGCGGCGCCCGCGAAGGAGATGTCCAGCACGGCGCCTCCCCCGCTAGCTTGAACAATTCACATATTCATATTATGTTGAACGTTAAGACGACGTCAATTGGTGAGCCATGTCTTTTATCAGATCCCTGGCCATGGCGGGCCTTGCCCTGCTGTTTGCCGCCGGCGCCGCCTGGGCGGAGGTGCGGCTTGTGATGGTCGGCCAGCCGGGCTGCGCCTATTGCGCCGCCTGGGAGGCACAGATCGCGCCGGCCTATCCCAACACGGCCGAAGGGCGCTTTGCGCCGCTTTTGCGGGCAGATCTGCGGGACGGTCCGCCGGCGGGGATCACCTATGGGCGTAAAGTCTTGTTCACACCGACATTCATTCTGGTAGAAGACGGTGTTGAACGCGCCCGGCTCGAAGGATACCCGGGCGAAGATTTTTTCTGGCCCCTGCTCTCGCGCCTGCTGGAGCAACATACGGCCTTCGATCCCGACGCGGCAATGGAGACGCCCGCGCAGATCTTGGAGGGTGGGTGATGAACATGGCACTTCCGGTGATCAACGACGACCTGAGCGATGACGAGCTCGACCGGATCGCCGACAAGGCGGCCGCGGCCTCGGCCTTCCTGAAGGCGATCAGCCACGAGGGCCGGCTGATGATCCTCTGCCACCTCGTCACCGGTGAGAAATCCGTCACCGAGCTCGAGGAGCTGCTCTCCGCCCGCCAGGCGGCGGTGTCGCAGCAGCTCTCGCGGCTGCGCCTCGAGGGGCTGGTTGTGCCGCGCCGCGAGGGCAAGGCGATCTACTACCGCCTCGCCGACGACCGCCCCAAGCGCATGCTCGAGACGGTCTACGAGCTGTTCTGCCAGGACGACGCCTGACGCGGCGGGCGCGACCCCACCGCTCTGACGAGGCGCGCCTCCGGCGCTTGAGACGGCACTACCCCTGCGGAACACATTCAAGCTTTCGCTTGAGTCTTCCCCACCCGCGCGCGTAGTCTCGCGCCGTGGCATCGAGCCCGCCGGAAGGGAGGAGTCGGCATGTTCGAGATGTTGAGCGAACATCATGTGGTCGCCCTGATCGGGCTGGGCAGCGGACTGCTGCTGGGGCTCGCGGCGCGACTCGGACGATTCTGCACCCTCGGCGCGATCGAGGATCTGCTCTACGGCGGCTCCGACCTGCGCATGCGGATGTGGGGCATCGCCATCGGCATCGCCATCCTCGGCAGCTTCGGACTGATGAGCGCCGGGCTCTTCGCCCCCTCCGACAGCTATTACCTCTCGATCCGCTGGATGCCGCTGGCCTCGATCCTGGGCGGGCTGGCCTTCGGCTACGGCATGGCGCTGGCGGGCAATTGCGGCTACGGCGCCGTCGCCCGGCTCGGCGGCGGCGACCTGCGCAGCTTCGTCATCGTCCTGGTCATGGGGGTCTCGACCTACGTGGTCCTCGCCGGCCCGCTGGCACCGCTGCGCGCCATGCTGTTCCCGCAAGCGGAGGTGATGAGCGCGACGCCGCCCGGCATCGCCCACCAGCTCGGCCGCGTGACCGGCCTCTCCGCGGAGATCATCGGCCTCGTGCTGGGGCTGGGCCTGCTCGCCGTCTCGCTGAGCTCGCGCGGGCTCTGGGCCCGGCCGAAACAGATCTTCTGGGCGGCGATGGTTGGGCTCGGCGTGGTGCTGGCCTGGGCCGGCACCGCCTGGGTGGCGCGCACCGGCTTTGCCGGGCTGCCGGTGGTCTCGCACAGCTTCGCCGCGCCGCTCGGCGACAGCATCCTGTGGTGGATGACCGGCTCGGTCCGGCCGCTCTCCTTCGCCGTGGGCTCGGTCGCCGGCGTATGGGCCGGCGCCTTCCTCGGCTCGCTGATCAAGGGCCATTTCCGCTGGGAGGCCTGCGAGGACCCGCGCGAGCTGCGCCGGCAGATCCTCGGCGCGGCGCTGATGGGCGCCGGGGCCGTGATCGCCATGGGCTGCACCATCGGACAGGGGCTCTCGGCCTTCTCGGTGCTGGCCTTCTCGGCGCCGGTCACGATGGCGGCGATCTTCGCCGGCGCCGCGCTGGGGCTGCGTCAGCTTATCGTCGGGTTCCAGCCGGCGGAGTGAGGGGCGGGGTGTTTTTTGGCGCTCTGCCCCCGTCGCGCCAGGCTCGACAGTCGAAGGAAGCGGGGGCTCTGCCCCCGTCCGCCAGGGGCGGACTCCCCCGAGGTATTTTTGAACCAAAGAAGACAGGGGATGGCGAGGCGGGAGCGTTAGCGCCTGGAGGCTTTGAGCCTGTGGCGATCTCAGCTCATCTCGGCGAGGCGGGCGACGTAGCGGGCCAGGGTGTCGATCTCGAGATTGATCCGGTCGCCGACCTTCACCCCGCCCCAGGTGGTGACCTCCTTGGTATGCGGGATGAAGTTGATGCCGAAATCACGGCCCTCGACCTCGTTCACCGTCAGCGAGGTGCCGTTCAGCGCCACCGAGCCCTTGGGCGCGATGAATTTCGCCAGCGCCTCGGGGGCGCGCAGGGTGACGCGGGTGCTGTCGCCCTCGTCGCGCATCGCCACCACCTCGGCCAGCCCGTCCACATGGCCCGAGACGATATGGCCTCCGAGCTCGTCGCCAACCTTGAGGGCGCGCTCGAGATTGATCCGACGGCCCTCGGTCCAGGCGTCGAGATTGGTCTTCGACACGGTCTCGGCGCTGATCTGCACGTCGAACCAGTCGGGGCCGAGATCGATCACCGTCAGGCAGACGCCGTCGCAGGCGATCGAAGCGCCGATCTCGATCCCGGAGGTGTCGTAGCCGGTGCCGATCCGCGCCGTCAGGTCGCCCGCCTGCTCGAGGCTGCGCACCTCGCCCATATCCGTCACGATGCCGGTGAACATCCGTCCTCTCCCGGCCCGCCCAACGCGGGCCTTAATTTCGCCGGGAAACCCCGGTATGGATTGCTGTTACAGGCGAAGCATTAGCGGGGCGACATGAGCAAGGCAACCGTTCCCGCCCGGGTGTTCCTCTTCCTGCAGGGGCCGCACGGGCCCTTCTTCCAGCGGCTGGGCGCCATGCTGCGCCGCGCCGGGGCCGAGGTCTGGCGGGTGGGGTTCAATGCCGGCGACCGCGCCTTCTGGTCCCCCGCCGCGAGCTACCTCCCCTTCAACGGCGCGCCCGAAGACTGGCCCGCCCGGCTCGAGGCGCTGCTCGCGGAAAAGCGCGTCACCGATCTCGTGCTCTACGGCGACACCCGCCGCATCCATGCCGAGGCCGTCGCCATCGCCCGCGCCCGCGGCCTGACCGTGCATGTCTTCGAGGAAGGCTACATGCGCCCCTACTGGGTCAGCTACGAGCGCGGCGGCTCGAACGGCCATTCCCGGCTGATGGACATGGACATCGCGGAAATGCGCGCCGCGCTCGCGCAATCCGACATGGAAGCGCCGCTGCCGCCCGGGCACTGGGGCGACATGCGCCAGCACATCTTCTACGGCGCGCTCTACCACTGGTTCGTGATGTTCCGGAACGGCGCCTACCGCAATTTCCGCCCGCATCGCGACCTCAGCGTGACGCAGGAGTTCCGGCTCTATCTCAAGCGCCTGCTGCTGATGCCGCTGCACCGGGTCGAGCGGCTGGCGGAGACCCTGCGCATCCGTCGCGGCGGCTTCCCCTATCACCTCGTTCTGATGCAGCTCGAGCATGACGCGAGCTTCCGGCAGCACTCGCCCTTCGCCTCGATGACCGAGTTCATCGAACTGGTGATGCAAGGCTTCGCCGAAGGCGCGCCGGGGCACCATCACCTCGTCTTCAAGGCGCATCCGCTGGAGGACGGGCGGGCGCCCGTGCGGCACACCATCCGCGAGGCCGCCAGACGCCTGAACATCGCCGACCGGGTGCATTTCGTGCGCGGCGGCAAGCTGGCACAGCTGCTCAACGACGCCCGCAGCGCCGTCACGGTGAACTCCACCGCCGGGCAGCAGGTGCTGTGGCGGGGCATCCCGCTCAAGGTCTATGGCGAGGCGGTCTATGCCAAGCCCGAGCTCGTCTCGGCGCAGCCGCTGCCCGAGTTCTTCGCCCAGCCGGCCCGGCCCGACACCCGTGCCTATCGCGATTATCGGCGCTATCTGCTTGAAACCAGTCAAGTTCCCGGCGGCTTCTACTCCTCGCGCGGGCGCCGGCAGCTGCTGCGGCTGGTGGTCGACATGATGCTCTCGGCCGATGATCCCTACGATGCCCTGCGTCACGGCACCGCGGCCCCTCGGCAACAGTTGCGCGTGGTGCGCTGAGGCCGAGAAGCCCTCGGACTGGCTTTTGAGGCCGGATTCCGATAGGTTAGCGAAAAAACCTGAGGCAGATAAGAACAGGTCGAGGAGACCGAGCAGTGAACCTTTCCACCACACGATGGGTGAAGACCGTCGCGGTGCTGGCCGCGATGTCCATCCTGGCCTCCTGCACCTTGCCGCGGTCTGGCCCCACCAAGAGCGAGATCTACTCCGGCTCGGTGATGCGCGAAGGCGACGCCTTCATCGTCACCGTGAACGACCGGGTGAGCCGCGCCACCGCCGTGGTGCCGGCGCTCGGCTTCACCGAGGGCTTCCAGAGCGCCTCGGTCGTGGGCTCCGACACCATCCAGCCCGGTGACACGCTCGGGCTGACGATCTGGGAAAACGTCGATGACGGCCTGCTCGTGGCCGAGACCGCCAATGCCACCACGCTGGAAGAGGTGCAGGTCGACGGCTCGGGCTTCATCTTCGTGCCCTATGCCGGCCGCATCCGCGCCGCCGGCAACTCGCCCGAGGCGGTGCGCCGGATCATCACCGAGCGCCTCGCCGAGCAGACCCCGGACCCGCAGGTCGAGGTTCGCCGCCTGGCCGGCGACGGCTCCACCGTCAGCCTCGTGGGCGCGGTCGGCGGCCAGGGCGTCTATGCCATCGAGCGCCCGACCCGTACGCTCTCGGCCATGCTCGCCCGCGCAGGCGGCATCACACTGGAGCCCGAGATCACCCAGATCTCGGTGATCCGCGGCCAGCAGACCGAGCGCATCTGGTTCCAGGATCTCTACAAGAACCCGCGCTTCGACATCGCACTGCGCGGCGGCGACAAGATCCTCGTCGAGGCCGACACCCGCTCCTTCACCGCGCTCGGCGCCACCGGCACCCAGGCCCGCGTGCCGTTCGAGAGCCAGACGCTTTCGGCGCTCGAGGCGATCGCCCAGGTCGGCGGCCTGCTGTCGACCACCGCCGATCCCACCGGCGTCTTCGTGATGCGCAACGAGCCGGCCGAGATCGCCAACCAGGTGCTCGGCCGCTCCGACCTGATCGGCGCGCAGCGCATGGTCTACGTTCTCGACCTGACGCAGCCCAACGGCATGTTCATGGCGCGCGATTTCGTGGTGCGCGACCAGGACACGCTCTACGTCACCGAGGCGCCCTTCGCGCAGTGGAGCAAGACGATCTCGTCGCTGCTCGGCTCCTTCGGCGCCGTCAACACGCTGGCGACGACCGCGACGCTGGTGCAGGGATCGGGGGGCTGATCCTGAGCCAGACCGACGATGGTCGACCGGACGCCGGGGGTGAGAGCCCCCGGCGTCTTTACGTCTACAATGCCGGTTTTCTGCGCCAGCCGAGGCTGCGCCGCATCCTGTCGCTGGCAGGCTACCGGGTGTCGCTGGGCCGCCCCGGAGACGGCGACATGGTCGGGGTCTGGGGCCAGTCGCCCTATGCCCATCGCGGCGAGCGGGTGGCAACGGCGCGGGGCGCGCCCCTCCTGCGCATCGAGGATGCCTTCCTGCGCTCGCTGCATCCCGGCCGCAGCGGCGAGCCGCCGCTGGGCCTGCTGCTCGACCGCGCGGGGGTGCATTTCGATCCCGCAACCGTCTCCGACCTCGAGACGCTTCTGGCCACCCATCCGCTCGACGATCACGCGCTGCTCGAGCGCGCCCGCGGCGCGATGGCACGGATACAGGCCGCGCATCTGACCAAGTATGCCGCCGTCGATCCCGCCGACCCGGTGCCCGAGCCCGGCTATGTCCTGGTCATCGACCAGACCGAGGGCGACGCCTCGGTGCGCGCCTCCGGCGCCGACCGCAACCGCTTTCTCGAAATGCTCTACTGGGCGCAGGAGGAGCACCCGGGCCAGCGCATCGTGATCCGCAGCCACCCCGAAACCCGCGAGGGCTTCCGCGGCGGGCACTATCGCCCCGAGGACGCCACCGGGCGCGTCACGCTGTTCACCGACCCCGCCTCGCCGCAGGCGCTGCTCGAGGGCGCCATCGCGGTCTATACCGTGTCCTCGCAGATGGGCTTCGAGGCGATCCTCGCCGGCCACCGGCCGCGCGTCTTCGGCCAGCCTTTCTACGCCGGCTGGGGCCTGACGGACGAGGAAACACCCCTGCCCCGCCGCCAGCGCCGCCTGACCCGCACCCAGCTCTTCGCGGCGGCGATGATCCTCTATCCCACCTGGTACGATCCCTACCGCGACCGGCTCTGCGAGATCGAGGACGTGCTCGCCACGCTCGAGGCCCGCGCCCGGGCCTGGCGCGAGGACCGTCACGGCTGGGTCGCCGAGAACATGCGGCTGTGGAAGCGCAAGCCGCTGCAGGGATTCTTCGGCAGCGAACGCCCCGTGGTCTTCGCCCGCAGCGCCGAGGAGGCCCGGCAGCGGGCCGAGGGGGGCCGCGCCCGGATGATCTGGGGCGCCGCCGAAGCCGACCCCGGCACCGTCCGCATCGAGGATGGCTTCCTGCGCTCGCGCGGGCTCGGCGCCGAACTGGTGGCGCCGCTGTCGCTGGTGGCCGATGATCTCGGTATCTACTACGATCCCACGCGCCCCTCGCGGCTCGAACGCCTCATCGCCGAGACCGCCCAGCCCCGCCCCGACCAGAGCGAGCGCGCCCGACGTCTCATTGCCCGCATCGTCTCGGGCAGGCTCACCAAATACAACCTCTCCGGCCCCCTGCCGCCGCTTCCCGAGGGCCACCGCATCCTCGTGCCCGGACAGGTCGAGGACGACGCCTCGATCCGCCTCGGCAGCCCGGAGATGCAGAGCAATGCCGATCTGCTCGCCCGCGTCCGGGCCGCGAACCCCGGCGCGGTGATCCTCTGGAAGCCGCACCCGGATGTCGAGGCGGGCCTGCGCCCGGGCCACGTCGCGGCGCCCGAGCAATGGGCCGACCTGACGCTCCGGGACGCCGACATGGGCGCGCTGCTGCCACAGGTCCACGAGGTCTGGACCCTGACCTCGCTTACCGGCTTCGAGGCGCTGCTGCGCGGCCTGCCGGTCACCACGCTCGGCGCGCCGTTCTACGCAGGCTGGGGCCTGACCCGCGATCTCGGGCCCATCCCCGCCCGCCGCCTCGGCGGGCCGCGCCCGACGCTCGAGGCGCTCGTCCACGCCACGCTCATTGCCTACCCGCGCTACCGCGACCCGCTCACCGGCCTGCCCTGCCCGGTCGAGCTCGTGGCCCATCGGCTCGAGAGCGGCGCCCTGCCGCGCCCCGGGCCGGCCAACCGGCTGCTTTCCAAGCTTCAGGGCCTGTTTGCCAGTCGCGCGCCTCTCTGGCGCCGCTAGTCGCGGCCGCCCCACTTGTCGATCGCGGCCACGACTGCGATATACTGGGGCAAATGCCAGGGCCGCGATCCCCGCGCCCGCGACGCAGGAGAGAGATGATGCTGAAAGGTTTGGGCGGACTTGGCGACATGGCCAAGATGATGAAGGCCGCGCAGGACATGCAGGGCAAGATGACCCAGCTGCAGGACGATCTGAAGGCGATGGAAGTGACCGGCGAGTCCGGCGCGGGCCTGGTCAAGGCCACCGCCTCGGCCAAGGGCGAGCTGCGCGGGCTCGACATCGACCCGTCGATCTTCAATTCCGACGACAAGGAAGTGGTCGAGGACCTGATCCTCGCCGCCATCAAGGACGCGCAGGCCAAGGCGCAGGAGAAAGCGCAGGAGGAGATGCAGAAGCTCACCTCCGAGATGGGCCTGCCCGCCGACATGAAGCTGCCGTTCTGATCCGGCCTTCGGGCGGATCCGCGCCCTGACGATCCCCTCGCGGCGCCGGCCCCCGGCGCCGCGCATCCGCGCCCGCCGGAGTTTCCCCTTGCCCGACCGCACCGAAATCGACGCGCTGATCGACCTGATGGCCAAGCTGCCCGGCCTCGGGCCGCGCTCGGCGCGGCGCGCGGTGCTGCACCTGATCCGCAAGCGCGCGCTGCTCCTGCAGCCGCTCGCGGATGCCATGCAGCAGGTGGCGCGCTCGGCGCGCGAATGCCTCAACTGCGGCAATGTCGGCACTGCCGAGATCTGCCCGATCTGCGCCGACGAGCGCCGCGCCAACGGCCAGATCTGCGTCGTCGAGGACGTCGCCGATCTCTGGGCGATGGAGCGCTCGGGCGTCTTCAAGGGCCGCTACCACGTGCTCGGCGGCACGCTCTCGGCGCTCGACAACGTGGGCCCCGAAGAGCTGCGCATCCCGCAGCTGGTGGCGCGCATCGACGGCGAGGCGATCACCGAGGTGATCCTCGCGCTCAACGCCACCGTCGACGGCCAGACCACCGCGCATTACATCGCCGACCAGCTCGAGACCCGGGTGGAGCTGACCTCGCTGGCCCAGGGCGTCCCCATCGGCGGCGAGCTCGACTATCTCGACGACGGCACCATCACCGCCGCGCTGAACGCCCGCAAGCGGGTCTGAGCGCCGTTCCCCCCCTCGGACCATGAAAAAACGCGCCACTCTCGCGGCGCGTTTCCTGTCTCTGGAGATGAGGGGCGCGATCAGCGGCGCGGATCGTCGCTGTCGTCGTCCTCGTCATCGTCGCCGCCCGAGGGCAGGTTGAAGAAGCTGTCCGCATCCGAGAAATCGCTCGGGCCGCGGGTGTCCTCTTCCTCGTCATCCTCGCCGCGCGGGTCGGAGAGCGAGAAGGTCTCGAGCCCTTCGATGGCCGAGGGCAGACGCGGCTCGGGCTCCATGCCGAGGCTCTGCTCGGTCGAGACCAGCTTGCGGCGCTCGTCGTCGGTCATCACCTCGTCGAGCTTCTTGGCGGCCTTGGCCACCGCGGCATCGAGCTCGGACTGGCGGCACAGCCCCAGCGCCACCGGGTCGATGGGCTGCATGTTCTGGATGTTCCAGTGGGTGCGCTCGCGGATCGACTGGATCGTCGGCTTGGTGGTGCCCACCAGCTTGGAGATCTGGCCGTCGGACAGCTCGGGGTGGAACTTGACCAGCCACAGGATCGAGTTCGGACGGTCCTGGCGCTTCGACAGCGGCGTGTAACGCGGCCCGCGGCGCTTGTCTTCATCGACGGCGGCGGCGTTGTACTTCAGCTTGAGCTTGTGCAGCGGGTTGTTCTCGGCCTTGTCGATCTCCGACTGCTCGAGCTGGTTGTTGGCGACCGGGTCGAAGCCCTTGACGCCGGCGGCGACGTCGCCATCCGCGATCCCCTGCACCTCAAGCTCGTGATAGCCGGTGAAATCGGCGATCTGCTTGAAGGTCAGCGTGGTGTTGTCGACCAGCCAGACGGCGGTCGCCTTGGGATGCAGCAGTTTGGCCATGTCTCGTCTCCTTGCAAGTCTCCGTCCCCTCCCCCGGGCCCTCTTCGGGCCGGGAGGTCCCGAATCTGAACTCGGGACAGGTTACCGTTGTCGGGGAACTTGCGCGCTATATAGTGATCGAGACGCCAAGAGGGAAGAGAAAATGCGCTGGCTGGTTGTGTTGTTGCTGTCGGCCGGTCTGGCCAGCCTGTCCCATGCCGAGGGCGAACGCTCCGCGCGCTTCGATTACTACGTGCTGTCGCTGAGCTGGTCGCCGACCTGGTGCGCGCTCGAAGGCGACGCCCGCGGTGCCGAGCAATGCGAGAGCGATCACGGCTGGATCCTGCACGGGCTCTGGCCGCAATACCACCGCGGCTACCCCTCCTACTGCCCCAGCTCCGCGCGGCCGCCGAGCCGCGCCCAGACCGGCGCCATGGCCGATATCATGGGCTCCGGCGGCCTGGCCTGGCACCAGTGGAAGAAGCACGGCAGCTGCAGCGGGCTCTCGGCGGAGGAGTATTTCTCCCTGTCCCGAGAGGCTTACGGGCGCGTCACCCGGCCAGAGGTGCTGCGCCGGCTGGACGAGCCCGTCACCCTGCCTGCGACGGTCATCGAAGACGCCTTCCTGCAGGCCAATCCCGGTCTCGAGCCCGACATGCTCACCATCACCTGCCGCGCGGGCCGCATCCAGGAGGCCCGGCTCTGCCTGTCGCGCGACCTCGATCCGGTGCCCTGCGGCAGCGACGTGGTGCGCGACTGCTCGCTCGACAACGCGCTGTTCGATCCGGTGCGCTGACCGCCATCTCCGGCCACGAGGGGCGCTGCCCCTCGCGCTCCCCGGGATATTTTCAGCCAGAAGAAACACATTATTAAGATTAACGGCTCAGAATGGTTTCACGGTACAGGCGGGGACGCCGATGACCGTGCCAGGAGAAGCCTCGGCTTCGCCGCCCGTCCCTTCGGGAGCGGGTTTCCTTTTGGCCACAGGGGATTGAGCAGGGGATTGAGCGGCCCTGTCTTCTTCTGGCCAAAAATATCCCCGCCGGAGGCAGCCAGACAGCCTCACCCGGGCAACGCCGAGGCGTCTGAGACCACGTCGTCAAACCGGTAGCCGAAGCGGGCGATATCCTCGGCGCAGAGCCCCGCCACGCGTTCCGCCGTCGCGTCGTCGTAGTAGCTTCGGTAGTCGCTCCGGCGCTCAGAGGCGTTGATCCGCGCGATCTCGGGGCGAAAGCCGAGATGCGCCACGAAGGGCGCCATGTCTTCCTCGAGGTGCTCCAGCCGGATGTAGAGCGTGGCGCGTTCCTGCCCCGTTACATCGCGCATGTAGCGCCCGTAGGGCGCGGCGCGCAGGCTGGCGGCGGTCTGCGGGTGCGCCAGGAAGGAGGCGAAGGGCAGCTCCGCGGCAAGCGCCACCGCCGGGTGGTCGAAGCTCTGCGCCTGGAGCCAGTGATAATAGCTCACCATCCGGTCCCACGGGTTGCGCACCAGCGTGACGGTGAACATCGCCGCGATCTCCCCGGGGCTCAGCACGCCGTCGATATCGCTCAGCATCGCGTGCTTCCAGAGCCGCCCCCGCGCCGAGAGCTTCGCCACCCTCCCCCGCCGCTTTTGCGCCTTCGGAGTGTCGCCGATCAGGATGTCGTCGCGATGCGCCCGCGCTTCGAGCGCCGCCGCCATCGAGGTGCCGCCGGTCTTGGGGATATGCACGAAGATATAGCGGCGGCCGGGCGAGATGATCATGCCAGGCAGCGTAACCGCACGCGCGCGCATCGGGAATCCCCATTCGGGGCTTTTCGGCGCGCGCCCATCTGCGCATAGTCGGCGCAAGGAGACATCAGGGAGGATCCGCCATGGGCTGGCTTGCCAACGAAACCGGGCTCGGGAAATGCGCCGCGAACCACGTGCCGCTGACGCCGCTCTCGTTCCTGCGCCGGGCGCGGCAGATCTATCCCGATCACCCGGCGGTGCTCTACGGCCCGCACCGCAAGAACTATGCCGAGTATCACGACCGGGTCAGCCAGCTCGCCTCGGCACTTACGAAGATCGGCATCAGGCCCGGCGACGTGGTGGCGACGATCCTGCCCAACATCCCCGCGCAGGCCGAGGCGCATTTCGGCGTGCCCGCCTGCGGCGCCGTGCTCAACACCATCAACACCCGGCTCGATGTCGACACCATCGCCTATATCCTCGATCACGGCGAGGCCAAGGTGGTGCTCTGCGATCCGCAGTTCATACCGCATCTCGCCGAGGCCATCGAGCTGATGGAGCAGGAGCCGCCGACAGTGATCGAGGTGGCCGACCCGCATGGCGGCGCCAAGGCCTTCGGCGACTACCTCGAATACGAGGATTTCCTCGCGACCGGCGATCCGGAGTTCGACTGGATCATGCCCGAGGACGAGTGGGAGAGCCTCGCGCTCAATTACACCTCCGGCACCACCGGCCGGCCCAAGGGCGTGGTCTATCACCATCGCGGCGCCTACCTGAACGCCATGGGCCAGGTGCTGAGCTGGCGCATGGTGCTGCACCCGGTCTATCTCACCATCGTGCCGCTCTTCCATTGCAACGGCTGGTGCCACACCTGGATGATGCCGGCGGTGGGCGGCACCGTCGTCTGCTGCCGTGACATCACCGCCCACAATATCTACGACGCCATCGCCGACGAGGGCGTCACCCATTTCGGCGGCGCACCCATCGTGCTCAACATGCTGGTCAACGCCCCCGAGCAGGAAAAGCGCGCCTTCGAGCACGTGGTCGAGGTCTTCACCGCCGGCGCGCCGCCCGCTCCCGCAACGCTGGCCAAGATCGAGACCATGGGCTTCCACGTCACCCAGGTCTACGGCCTGACCGAGACCTACGGCCCCGACGTGGAATGCGCCTGGCAGGGCGGGTGGGATCATCTGCAGGGCGCCGAGCGCGCCGCGATGAAGGCGCGCCAGGGCGTCGCCATGCCGTTCATGGAACATGTCACGGTGATGGACGAGCAGATGAACATCATCCCAGCCGACGGCGAGACCAAGGGCGAGATCATGCATCGCGGCAACGGCGTGATGAAGGGCTATCTCAAGGCGCCGAAAGCCACCCGCGAGGCCTTCGAGGGCGGCTATTTTCATTCCGGCGACATCGCCGTCTTGCATCCCGACAGCTACGTGCAGATCGCCGACCGCGCCAAGGACATCATCATCTCCGGCGGCGAGAACATCTCCTCGGTCGAGGTCGAGAACACGCTGATGGGGCACGAGGCGGTGCTGCTCTGCGCCGTGGTCGCAAGGCCCGACGAGAAATGGGGCGAGGTGCCCTGCGCCTTCGTCGAGCTCAAACCCGGCCATGAGGCCAGCGAGGCCGAGCTCATCGCCTTTGCCCGCGAGCGGCTGGCCGGGTTCAAGACCCCCAAGAAGGTCGTCTTCGAGGAGCTGCCCAAGACCTCGACCGGCAAGATCCAGAAGTTCCAGCTCCGGGCCCGCGCCAAGGAGATCTGAGCGCGTCGAGGCGAGGCCCCCGAAGCTCCCGGCTCCCGGCGCCCTGCAGCTCTGCCATCCGCAAGGCACCGGGCCCTCCCGGTGCCCGGAAGCGCTCAGTGCGCCATCATTTCCTGCGCGATCTCCTCGCCGCTCAGATCGGCGGGATAGTAGGTCGGCCAGTTGCTGACCTCCTCGAGAAGCGCCGCACGGTCATCGCCCCAGTAGAGGTGATAGTGGTCGGCAGACTCCGGAGCGATCTTGTGGTCGCTAAACTGGATATACTCGGCCGCCTCCGCGTCCCCCTCCTGCTTCTCGAAGATGAAGCGCACGCCGCGATTGCCGGCGGCGTAGGTCAGCACCTCGTAGCCATCGCTGGCATAGCTGCCGCTGACCGCGCCGTCGGGGGTGTGAAACGTCACCGTCTGGCCATCGATCTCGATGCGGTCGACATCGGTGCGATAGCCGGTCTCGTAGGTGGCGCGGTGCTCGGCGGCGCTTTTCTCGCCGCTTTCGGCCTTGTGCGCCATGACCACGTCAAGCGTGCCATCCTGCAGATAGGGATAGACCGACTGCCAGTCGCCCTGCCAGTCCGACAGCGGGCGCGGGGCGATCGCGCTGTCTTCGAAATAGCCGCGATAGACATCGCTCTTGGCGTGATCATGGGCTTGCGCGTGTCCTTGATCGTGCTCGTGATCATGGTCGTGGCTGTCGCCGGACTGGGCGAGAGCGGCCAGCGGCGCCGCGATCAGCACGGCCATGACCGGCAGGTCGAAGCGATTGGAAAGAATGGACAACATGAAGACCTCTCAGGATAGGTGATTCTATTATGTTATAACGTTACACGTCCTGCCTACCTGCCCGGAGCCTGCCCCGCAACGCCCAATCTCCCAAGAGAGACCTGCGCTCCCAAACCGCGACCGTCCCGGCCCCGACCGGAACGCGTTGCCCCTGTCTCGACGCCCATGCTACGGTGCCGCGAAACGAGGCAGAGCAGCCCTGAATGACGGCACTCAAAGAGTATCAACGGTTGGAAGCATCGGGCCTGTGGCGGCCCGAGCCCGACGCGCAGCGTCGTGAAGTGATCGTGTCGCTGGGCGATGCGTCGCTCACGATCGCGGAGTTCTCAGGCCGCCCCCTCGCTCACTGGTCGCTGGCCGCGGTGCGCCGCGCCAACAGGGGTCAGACCCCCGCCATCTACCACCCCGACGGCGATCCCGGCGAGACGCTGGAACTGCCGGAAGACGAAACCACGATGATCGAGGCCATCGAGCGGCTCCTGCGCGCCATCGACCGGCGGCGGCCGAAACCGGGCAAGCTGCGCGTCGTGCTGCTGGGCGCGGTGGCGGCCACGGTGCTCGCGGGGGCGGTCTTCTGGCTGCCCGGAGCGCTGCTCGAGCACACGCGGCGGGTGGTGCCCGCGGTCAAGCGCGACGAGATCGGCGAGGCGCTGCTGGCGCGGATCACCCGGATCTCGGGCCAGCCCTGCATGACCGATGAGGCCCGCATGCCACTTCGCCGCCTCGCCCAGCGGGTGCTCGGGGAGGCGCGGCGCAACGATCTGGTGGTGCTGCCCGGCGGCGTGCGCGACACCGCCCACCTGCCCGGCGGGCTGATCCTGATGAACCGGGCGCTGATCGAGGATTACGAGGATCCCGACACCGCCGCAGGCTACCTGCTGGCGGAATCGCTGCGCGCCCGCGCCTCGGATCCGCTTGGCGAGTTGCTCGAGCATACCGGGCTGTGGTCGACGCTGAAACTGCTGACCACGGGCGCCCTGCCAGACGCCGCGCTCGATGCCTATGCCGAGACCCTGCTGACCGAGGCGAGCCCCCCGGTCCCGACCGACACGCTGCTGCGCGCCTTCGCCGCCGCCGAACTGCGCAGCACGCCCTACGCCTTTGCCCGCGACGTCACCGGAGAGAGCACCGTGGCGCTGATCGAGGCCGACCCGCGCGCGCTCGAAGGCAGCCGGCCCGTGCTCTCCGATCCCGACTGGCTGCGCTTGCAGGCGATCTGCGGCGGCTGACCGACAAGGCCCGCCGGCGTGCGTCCCTCCCCGACAAGGCAAAAGGCCCCGACGTTTCCGCCGGGGCCACAATTCGCGAATAGACCAACCGTCAGCGCAGATAGGCCTGTACGTAGCCGGTGCGCTGGACCCGGCGCAGCGCCGTTTGCAGCGCCGCCGGATCGCTGTAGGGGCCAACCACCACGCGGCGGGTCTCACCGCTGCGCAGGGTCCGGACCGGCAGCCCGGCACCGCGCAGACGCGCGGCGGCGGAGGCGGCCTTGTCCTCGGTGGTGAAGAGCCCGATCTCGACATAGCGCGCCGCCGCGGCGGCCGTCCGGGCCGAGGCCCCTGCCGCCGGCGCCGAGCGCGTCGAGACCACGCCGGTCCGGCGCGCCTGCGCCTCTGTCCGGCCGCTGGTGGCGATGATCTGCGCCGGCAGCGGAGCCGGCTCGCTGTCACGGTAGACGAGCTTCGGGTCGCGGGCCGGGATCCGGCGCAGGCTGGTGTCGTTGACCCGTGGCACGGTGTTGGTCCAGCGCCGCTGGGTGGCGTAGTAACCCTCGACCGTCTGCCAGGCCCGGTAACGGTTCAGCCGGTCATCCTCCCAGGCCGGGCGATAGCCGGGCGGCACCACCGGCGGCACCTCGGAACGGGCTTCCCAGACATGCTTCGGCACGATGCGCGCCTGCGGCTGGCGCGCCAGCTCGGCCAGGGCGACCGGATCATCCTGCGCGCTGACGGCGCTGCTGTCCTGCCAGCTGCCCTGCCCGTTGCCGTAATTGTAATAGACGTTCTTGCCGGCACTCGGCGCCTCGCCGCGACGCAGCTCGGTGACGAAGGGGCTCGACTGCACGCCACAGCGCACGGTGCGCCCGTTGGTCTGGATGGTGCCGGTGGCGCCCGGCGGGCAGAGCTGCGAGGGCGTCGCCACGCGCGGCATCTGCGACGCCGTGGTCACCGGGGCCGGCACCGTCTTCACAACGGTCTGCGGCGGCGGCGCCGAGGGCGGCTTGGAGGCCGGTGCCTTGACCACGCGCTGCGGCGCCGGTGCGGCCGGCTTCGAGGCCACGGTCTCGACCGGCTGGCGCTGCGGCGCGGTGCGGGCGGGAGCGGAACGGGCGGGAGCGGAAGCGACGGCGGCGGGCTTCGGCGCCACGGTGGGTTTCGGAGCGGGGGCCGGTGCGGCGGCGGTGGCGCGCGGCGCGGCCTGCGCGAAGGTCGGCGGGTAGCCGCAGACCTGGTCGCGATCGCGGGTCACCCGCGGCACCCAGACCACCGCCCCGTCATAGCCCGCGCGTACAAAGACGCAGCCGCGGCTGTCGGCGTATTGGGTGCCGGTGAAGCCGGCCGGCGGAAGCTCCGCCGGCGTGTCGATGGTGGTGATCCCCTGGGCCAGCGCCGGGCTGAGCCCGGCCCCTGCCGCCGCAGTGGTGATGGCCAGGAACGCCAGAGTTTTCAATCGCATGTCAGCCCCCACAGGATTGCCGGAATCATGCCTGATCCATATAGCCCTGTAAAGCGCGGTGACCGCTTATTTTGTGCCGAACATGCGGTCGCCCGCATCCCCTAGTCCCGGAACGATGTAGCCGTGCTCGTTCAGGTGATCGTCGAGCGCTGCGGTGATGATCGGCACGTCCGGGTGCGCCTCCTTCATCCGCGCCACACCCTCGGGGGCGGCCAGCAGGCAGAGGAAGCGGATGTCCTTGGCACCGGCCTGCTTCATCAGGTCGACCGCGGCGACCGAGGAATTGCCCGTCGCCAGCATCGGATCGACGAGGATCACGCAGCGGTCCTCGAGGTTCTTCGGCACCTTGAAGTAGTATTGCACCGGCTTCAGCGTCTCCTCGTCGCGGTAGAGCCCGACGAAGCCCACACGCGCCGCCGGCACCAGCTCGAGGATGCCGTCCAGCAGGCCGTTGCCGGCGCGCAGGATCGACACCAGCACCAGCTTCTTGCCCTCGATCACCGGCGCATCCATCTCGCACATCGGCGTCTCGATGCGCTTGGTGGTCACCGGCAGCTCATGGGTGACCTCGTAGGCCAGCAGCAGGCTGATCTCGCGCAGGAGCTGGCGGAAAGACGCGGTCGAGTTGTCCTTCTCCCGCATCAGCGTCAGCTTGTGCTGCACGAGCGGGTGATCGACGACGGTGAGATGCTGTTTCATGGCCCCGGGACTCCTTGCGCTTTGATCGCCTTCCTCCTTAGACCTCACGCCCGCGCGCCGCAACGCCCCGAACCCGCGCCACGCAGGGTTCCGGCGCGTCGACCAGCAGCACGAGCGCCGGAGCCCGGGAAAGCGGCGTCAGGCGTCCAGCCGCTTCAGCACCGCCTTGCGGGTCTCCTCGTCGCAGAACGCAGCCTCCGCGGAGGTGCGTGCGATCTCGCCGAAGACCTCCTCGTCCCAGCCGAAGGTCTTCGCCAGCGCCTCGTACTCGTCGGCCATGGTGGTGTGAAAGAACGGCGGATCATCGGTGCTCACCGTGACCTTGACGCCGCGCTCGCGCAACCGCTCGATCGGGTGTTTCGAGAGCGTGGGATAGACCCCGAGATTGACGTTCGAGCCCGGGCAAACCTCGAGCACGATGCCGTTCTCTACAAGCTTGTCCACAAGCGCCAGATCCTCGATCGCGCGCACCCCGTGGCCGATGCGCTCGACCCGCAGGTCGGTGATCGCATCCTCGACCTCGCGCGGCCCCCGCCATTCGCCGGCATGGCTGGTCAGGCGCAGCCCGGCCTCGCGGGCCATGTCGAACGCATAGGCGAAATCCCTCTGCTTGCCCTGGTTCTCGTCGCCGCCCATGCCGAAGCCCACGATCCAGTCGCCGGCGGTCTCCGCAGCGCAAAGCGCCGAGCGCTTGGCGGTCTCGGGGCCGAAATGGCGCACGCAGGTGACAATTCCCCTCAGAGTTATCCCCAGGCTTGTCTCCGCCTTGTCCGAGGCCTCCCGGATGGCGTGGAGATACTCGCGCCACGCCCCCAGATCGCCCCCGCCGCAGAAGTCGGGCGAGATGAAGGTCTCTGCGTAAACCACGCCGGTCTCAGCACATTCCTCGAGCACCGCGGTGGTCAGCCGGGCGTAATCCTCGGGGCTCTTCAGCACCGAGGTGGCGGCCTCGTAGACCGACAGGAAATGCACGAAATCGTTGAATGCGTAATTGCCGCGCTCGTCGAACACGCCATCGAGCCTGACCTTCTTTTCCTGCGCCAGACCACGGATGAAGGCGGGCGGCGCCGCGCCCTCGATATGCAGGTGCAGCTCGACTTTCGGCAGCCCCCGTATGGCCGCGATGCGCTCCTCGTCCATGCCGGTCTCCCTCACAGAAATGATTTTCCCGGCCCGCGCGCCGGCACGTTCAGATGCTTGGCGACGCTCGCGGCGACATCCGCGAATGCAACCTGCCCGAGCGCCCCTTCCCCGGCCCCCGCGACCAGCACCGGCACCCGCTCGCGGGTGTGATCGGTGCCGCTCCAGCTCGGGTCGTTGCCGTGATCGGCGGTGATCACGAGGATGTCGCCTTCGCGCAAGCGCGGCAGCAGCCGGCCCAACTCGGCGTCGAACCACTCGAGCGCGCGAGCATAGCCCGAGACATCGCGGCGGTGGCCGTAAAGGCTGTCGAACTCGACGAAATTCGCGAAGGTCAGCGATCCCTCCTCAGCTTTATCCACAAGCTCGGACAGATGCCGCATCAGCGTCGCGTCATCGCCTTTGTGCAAGTGGTCAATGCCTTCCATCGAGAAGATGTCACCGATCTTTCCCACCGCGTGCACCGTCCGGCCCGCCTCCTGCACCCAGTTGGTCAGGATCGGCTCCGGCGGACGGATCGCATAATCGTGCCGGTTCGAGGTGCGCTTGAACGCGCCCTCCTCGCCAACGAACGGCCGCGCGATCACCCGCCCGACCTTCCTCTCGTGCAGCATCGGCGCCATGCGCTCGCAGAGATCGAGCAGCCGCTCCAGCCCGAAATGTTCTTCATGCGCGGCGATCTGGAAGACGCTGTCGGCGGAAGTGTAGCAGATCGGCCAGCCTGTGCGGATGTGCTCGGCGCCGAAGCGGTCGAGCATGACGGTGCCCGAGCCGTGGCAATTGGCCAGCGTGCCCTCGGTGCCGGCGATCTCGCAGACCGCCTCGATCAGCGCCTGCGGGAAGGCCGGCTGCTCGTCGGGGAAATAGGTCCAGTCCCACGGCACCGGCAGCCCTGCCAGCTCCCAGTGCCCCGAAGGCGTGTCCTTGCCGCGCGAGCTCTCCGTCGCGGCGCCCCAGCGCCCCTGCGGCGCGGCCCCCAGCCCCGGCGGCAGCGTGCCGCTCGCCAGCTCCACCGCGCGCCCCAGCCCGAGCCCGTCGAGCACCGGCAGCGCCAGCGACCCGCTGCGCCCCTCCTCGGCCGCGCCGCGCGCGCAGGCCTCGGCGATATGCAGCAGCGTGTTGGCGCCGGTGTCGGGCACGCCATCGTTGAAATAGCTCGCCGCGTCGGGCGCGCCGCCGATGCCGACGCTGTCCATCACCACGAGAAACGCCCTCATCCGACGCGCTCCCGCACCAGTGGCCCGGGCTTGGCGGCCTCGCCGAGGGAGATCGCCGCCTGCACCACGCGCACCGCCTCGTCGGCCTGGTCCTCGCGCGCCGCGTGGACCCGCGCCAGCGGCATGCCCGTCTCGACCCGCGCGCCGAGCCGCACCACGTCCGACAGGCCCACCGCCGGGTCGATCATGTCGGTCTCGACGGTGCGCCCGCCGCCAAGGCGAACCACCGCCAGCCCCAGCGCCTCGCCGTCGATCGCCGCCACGTGGCCGGCCTCCGGCGCCGGCACCTCGCGGATCACCGTGGCCTCGGGCAGGAAACGCCCCCAGTTCTCGACGAACTCCACCGGCCCGCCGAGCCCGTAGACCATCCGCCCCATGCGCTCCGCCGCCGCGCCGCTCTCGAGCGCCTCGCGCAGCCGCGCCTCCGGGCGATCAAAGCCTGCGCCCTCGAGCAGCGCCGCGCCCAGCGCCAGCGTCAGATCGAAGAGCGGGCCCTTGTCGCGCCCGGTCAGCACGCCCATCGCCGCGTCGACCTCGAGCGCGTTGCCCAGTGCAGGGGCGATGGGCTGGTTCATGTCGGTGACGAAGGCGGTGGTCGGGCAGCCCGCCGCGTTGGCGGTCGAGACCAGTGCCTCGGCCAACCGGCGCGCCTCGGCGTCGGTCTTCATGAAGGCGCCCGAGCCCACCTTGACGTCGAGCACCAGCCCCTGCAGCCCCGCCGCCAGCTTCTTGGCGAGGATCGAGGAGGTGATCAGGTCGAGGCTCTCGACCGTGGCGGTGACATCGCGCACGGCGTAGAGCCGCCGGTCCGCCGGGGCGATCTCGGCGCTGGCCGAAACGATGGCGCAGCCCGCCTCGCGTACCACCCGATCAAAGCGCGCCTCGTCGGGGGCGACGATGTAGCCGGGAATGGCGTCGAGCTTGTCGAGCGTGCCGCCGGTATGGCCGAGCCCACGGCCCGAGATCATCGGGACGTAGCAGCCGCAGGCGGCCAACGCCGGGGCCAGCACCAGCGAGACGCAATCGCCGATGCCGCCGGTGGAATGCTTGTCGAGCACCGGCCCGTCGAGATCCCAGCGCATGACATGGCCCGAATCGCGCATCGCCAGGGTCAGCGCAACGCGGTTCTCCTCGGTCAGCCCGCGCAGGCAGATGCCCATGGCGAAGGCCCCGGCCTGGGCATCGCTGACCCGGCCATCGGCAAGGCCCGCCGCGAACCAGCGCAACCCCTCGGTGGCCGGCTCCTCGCCCCGCCTCAGGGCGGCGATCACCGTGCGCGCGTCCATCATGTGCGATCCATGTGGCCCGCCCCGAAGGCGCCGGGCAGGAGCTCGGCCACGGTGGTCTCGAGCGTGCCGCCGTCGACCGTGGCCAGCGTCACCGGCGTGTCGCCCCTGGCGAATTCCGCCAGCTTCTGCCGGCAGCCGCCGCAGGGCGGCACCGGGTGGGCGCTGTCGGCGATGACATAAGCCTCGGCGATCTCGGTCTCGCCAGCCGCGACCATGGCGGCGATGGCTCCGGCCTCGGCGCAGGTGCCCTCGGGATAGGCAACGTTCTCGACATTGCAGCCAGCATAGATCTTGCCCGAGGGCGCACGCAGCGCCGCCCCCACCTTGAAACGCGAATAGGGCACGTAGGCGTTTTCGCGCACGTCGCGCGCGGCTTTCTCGAGATCCACGTCCCAGACTCCTTCCAGACTTACGGACCCTCATGTTTGCGAGCCGCCCTGCCCGAATGCAACCCCGCAGCGACCACCTGCCGCGACGCCACCGGCGACGACCTCGATCGCCGCGCCCCGCCCAGTCGTCCGGCCTGCCTCCGGCGGGAGTATTTTTGACGAAGAGAAGCCAGGGGGCGCTCTTCCCGTGGCTTCTCTGGTTTCAAAATACCTCGGGGGTGAATTGGCCGTAGGCCAAGAGGGGGCTGGCCCCCCTCTTTGCTTGAAGCCGGCGCCGCGCCGGGTGGCCCGGACGACCTCAGCCCCGCGCGCCCTTCGGCATCGGGGTGGTGCCGCGGTTGTACGGGGTCCAGTCCTCGATGTCCGGATACCAGGCGCGCCGCCAGGACCGTACCTTCGGGTTCATGATGCGGCGCCAGAGCGGCGGCACCATCGCGGCCATGGTCATGATCGGGTAGCCATAGGGCAGCTGCGGCGCCTCGCTCTCCTGGTAGGTCTGCAGCAGGGGAAAGCGCCGGTCGGGCTTGTAGTGATGATCGGAATGGCGCTGCAGGTTGATCAGCAGCCAGTTGGTCGCGGTGTGGGCCGAGTTCCACGAGTGATGCGGCCGCACGTGCTCGTAGCGGCCATCACCCAGGTGGCGGCGGGTCAGCGCGTAGTGCTCGACATAGTTGGTCAGCTCCAACTGCCAGATCGCCACCCCCGCCTGCACCACGAAGAACAGCAGCCCCGGCCAGCCGCCGAGCAGCAGCGCCAGCGCCAGCATCGCCGCCTGAAGGGCGCCATATTTCCAGAACGGGTTGCGCCGGTGCCACCATGGCAGCCCGCGCCGCGCCAGCAGCGCCGCCTCGGCGCGGAAGGCCGAGACCGGGCTTTCCCGCAGCACCCGCGGGTAGAAGCGGTGGAAGCCCTCGTTGTAGCGCGCCGTCACCGGATCACGCGGGGTGCCGACCCAATGGTGATGCACCAGCAGGTGCTCGGAGCGGAAATGCGAGTAGAGCACCATAGCCAGCAGCGCGTCGCCGAGATGACGCTCGAGCTTGTTGCGCTGGTGCAGCAGCTCATGGGCGTAGACGATGCCCACCGAGCCGGTCATCACCCCGGTCCCGAACATCACCCCGAACGTCTCCCAGCCGTTCAGATGCGCAGCCCCCGGCACGTAGCAGATCAGTGAGACCAGCGTCACGAACTGCACCGGCGCCCAGAGCATCACCCCGGCGCGGTACCAGATCAGGTGCCGCTCCTCGGTCTGCGGGTCGGCATTCTCGGTGTTGAGGCCGAGCGCCGCGTCGAGCGCCGAGAACAGGTACCATGTCGCCAGTGGCGGCAGCAGCACCCAGAGCCCGCCCTTCACGGCGCCGATCCAGACCAGCGGCGGCAGGATATAGGTCAGCCAGAACGGCGCGGCCGCCCCGATGCGGGCAATCCTGTCCGACGAGATCATTCGGCCTCCTTCTCTGCTGCTCCCCTGTGCGCATGCGGGCCGAGACTAGCCCGCTGCCCGGGCGGCGTCACGGCCCCAGCGCCGGTCGCGGCAACAAAACCCGGCGGGCTGGCCTTTCTGCCTCAGCCGCCCCTGGCGAGATCGTAGGCCTTGCGCATCACCGTGGGCAGATCCTTGGGATCGAAATCCTCGGCATCGACGAATTCCCCGCGCGTGGGCGGGCGGTCCATCGGCACCAGGGCTGTCTTGACCGTCAGGCGCAGGTGAAAATGGGTGAAGGTATGGCGCGCCTCGGCGTTGAGCGCCTTCCACTCGGCGGCGATCGGCGGCGCCTCCTCCGGCGACTCGCCCCACTCGCTGCCGGGCCAGCCCAGCATGCCGCCGAGCAGGCCCTTGTCGGGGCGCCGCTCGAGCAGCCAGGCGCCGTCGACCCGGCGCACCAGGTAGGCGATGCCGAGCCGCGTCGGTTTGCGCTTCTTCGGCACCTTCTTCGGCAGCTCGGCCATCGTCCCCGCCTCCCAGGCGGCGCAGGCGCCGCGCCACGGGCAGAGCCCGCAGGCCGGGTTGCGCGGGCTGCAGATCGTGGCGCCGAGGTCCATCACCGCCTGCGCGTAGCAGCCCGGGCGCTGCTCGGGCGTGAGGGCTGCGGCCATCTCGGTGAGGATCGGCTTGGCCTGCGGCAACGGCGTGTGCTCGTCGTGCAGCCGCGCCATCACCCGCTCGACATTGCCGTCGACCACGGTGGCGGGGATGTCGAAGGCGATGGCCGCGATGGCGCCGGCGGTATAGGGGCCGACGCCCGGAAGGCTCAGCAAGCCTTCGAGATCGGCCGGGAACGCGCCGCCGTGTTCGGAGGCGACCACGCGGGCGCATTTCAGCAGGTTGCGGGCGCGGGCGTAGTAGCCGAGCCCCGCCCAGGCGGCCATCACGTCGGCATCCTGCGCCGCGGCGAGGTCAGAGACCGTCGGCCAGCGCGTGGTGAAGGCCTCGAAATAGGGCTTCACCGCCGGAACGGTGGTCTGCTGCAGCATGATCTCCGACAGCCAGACCCGGTAGGGATCAGGCCGGAGTCCGGCAGCACGGGCGCGCGGGCCCACCCGCCACGGCAGGTCGCGGGCGTGGCGGTCGTACCAGTCGAGAAGATCCGCGGCGCGGGCGGGGTCACGCAAAACTGACATTCCCTTGATTGGATGATTCCGGGCTGGCGCCCGTTGGCGCGGTCACTAGAATAGTGCCGCAGAGAGGGATTCAAGATGCAACGGCGCAAGAGCACCACCAAGGGCTTCGCCCTGACAGCGGGCCTGCTGAAGCAGAACATCCGCAAGGCCAGCGAAAGCCGCGGCTTTGCGCAATCCCGTGTTCTCACCCACTGGGAAGAAATCGCCGGCGCCGACATGGCGGCGATCTCGCGCCCGGTCGAGATCGGCTATGGCCGCGGCGGGCTCGGCGCCACGCTCACCCTGCTCACCACCGGCGCCAACGCGCCGCTGCTGGAGATGCGCAAGGAAGAGCTGCGCGAGCGCGTCAACGCAATCTACGGCTACAACGCCATCGCCCGCATCCGTGTCACCCAGACCGCCGCCACCGGTTTCTCCGAGGGCCGCGTCGCCTTCGAGCACCGCCCCAAGGAACAGGCCAAGCCAGAGCCCACGCCCGAGACCCGCGCCGAGGTGCATCGCGCCACGCAAGGGGTTGGCGACGAAGGGTTGCGGGCGGCGCTTGATCGTTTGGGTGCAAACGTCATAACCAAGTCACATCGCTGAGGCCCGTGAGGGGCTGTCGCAGAAAGAAGGAAGACCCATGAAGCGTATCCTGACCACCGTCGCGCTGGCCGCAACCCTCGCCGCAGGCGGCAGCTGGGTTCTGAACCCCACCGCCCAGCCCCCGCTCGGCGCCGCCGCGGCGCAGGACGCCACGGTGACCGACATGACCCTCGGGCAGGCCGACGCGCCGGTCGAGATCATCGAGTACGGCTCCTTCACCTGCCCGCACTGCGCCACCTTCGAGCAGGAGGTCTTCCCGCAGATCAAGGAAGACTACATCGACACCGGCAAGGTGAAGTTCACCTTCCGCGAGGCTTATTTCAACAAGTACGACATGTGGGCCTCGCTGATGGCGCGCTGCGGCGGCGAGATGAAGTATTTCGGCATCGTCGACATGATCTACGAGACCCAGAACGAATGGGCCCGCCAGAGCACCGAGGCCGGCGTCGCCGACGCGATCCGCAAGATGGGCCTGCAGGCCGGCATCGGCAAAGAGCAGCTCGATGCCTGCATGCAGGACGGCGAGCAGCTCAAGGCGCTGGTCGGCTGGTATCAGCAGAACGTCGAGGAAGACGGTTTCAACTCGACCCCGTCCTTCATGATCGACGGCGAGCTGCACACCAACATGCCCTACAGCGAGTTCACCGAGATCCTCGACGAGCGTCTCGAAGCCGCGCAATGACCTCGGCACCACGCGGCCCCCTCGAGGGGGTGAAGGTCATCGAACTGGCCCGAATTCTGGCCGGCCCCTGGGCCGGTCAGATTCTGAGCGACCTCGGCGCCGAGGTCATCAAGATCGAAGCGTCGCGCGGCGACGACACCCGCAAGTGGGGCCCACCGTTCATCGACCGCGAAAGCGAGCGCTCGGCGGCCTATTTCCATTGCTGCAACCGGGGCAAGCACTCGGTGGTGGTCGACATCTCCACGCCCGAGGGTCAGGCGCAGGTGCGCGAGCTGGTGGCCGATGCGGATATCCTGATCGAGAATTTCAAGGTCGGCGGCCTCGCCAAGTACGGGCTCGACTTCGCCTCGCTCTCGCAGGTGAACCCCGGCCTGATCTACTGCTCGATCACCGGCTTCGGTCAGGATGGCCCCTACGCCCACCGCGCCGGATATGACTACATCATCCAAGGCATGTCGGGCTTCATGTCGATCACCGGCACGCCAGATGGCCAGCCGCAGCGCGCCGGCGTCGCGATCACCGACCTGTTCACCGGGCTCTACTCGGTCTCGGGCATCCTCGCCGCGCTGCACCAGAAGCAGCGCACCGGCAAGGGCCAGCATATCGACATGGCGCTGCTCGATTGCGCAGTGGCAGCAACGGCGAACCAGGCGATGAACTATCTCGCCACCGGCGAGGCGCCCGGGCGCACGGGGAATTACCACCCCAACCTCACGCCCTACCAGGTGTTCGACTGCTCCGATGGCTACATCATCATCGCCACCGGCAACGACCCGCAGTATCAGCGGCTCTGCCGCCTGCTCGGGCTCGACGACCTGGCCGAGCATCCCGATTACCTGACCAATGCCGATCGCATCGCCAACCGCACCTCGCTGGAGGCGCATCTGATGGCCGAGACCGGCAAATGGACCAAGGCCGATCTGCTCGCCGGCTGCGAACGCGAGGGCATCCCCGCGGGACCGATCAACGATCTCTCCGAGGTCATGGCCGATCCGCAGGTGCAGGCCCGCGGCATGCAGATCTCGCCCGAGGGCGTCCCGGGCGTGCGCTCGCCGTTCAAGTTCTCGGATGCCGAGCTGTGCCTCGACAAGGCCTCGCCCAAGCTGGGCGAAGGCTGAAGCGCTTGCCCCGGCCGCTCTCACGAGGGGCGGCCGGTGGCCACGGGCTCAAGGCTCGGGACTCAGAGCTCGATGGTGCCGAGCACGCTATTCTGCGGCAGCCGCGCCACTTCGACACCGCCCTCGACGCGGCGGAGGTTGTAGCCGTAGCCCCGCATGCGAAACCGCCATTCGGTCTCGGTCAGGGTCTTGGCCCGCTCGTTGATCAGGAAATCCCGGACCTCGCTCAGGTCCTCGGTCATCTTGTTCTCAGCAAACATCACACTCTCCACTACGCCAATCACTGAACCCAGCCTGCCGCCGGATTGCGGCGCGAATGCGGAGACGTGGAGAATTTTTCGAGAATTGGAAACGCTGCGTTTCCGACCCGCCGCTCAGCTCTGCGCTTCCGGCCCGGCCGGCGCGACCCGCCGCTTCAGCACCGCCTCGCGCCAGGTGATGAACAGCACCGCGCCCATGATGATCGCACCGCCCAGGACCACCCAGGGATCGACCGGCTCGGCGAAGAAGATCGCGCCCACCAGCACCGACCAGACCAGTTGCAGGAAGGTCACCGGCTGGGTGACCGTCACCGGCGCGGCGGCGAAGGCCAGCGTCATCGCGTAATGCCCGCCGGTGGCAAAGCAGGCGACGAGGAAGAGGATGCCAAGATCGCCCCAGGACGGCGTCACCCAGACGCTCCACGCGAAAGGAAACAGCCCGATCGTCACGGTGATCGAGAGCAGCGCCACCACGACGGCGGCGCTCATCTCGCCCGAAATGATCTTGGCGATGAGGTAGGAGACCGAGAACAGCAGCGCTGTCCCCAACATCGCGAAATGGCCCGGGTCGAGCTCGCGGAAGCCCGGCCGCAGGATCAGCAGCGCGCCGCCCAGCGCCACCACGATGGCCATGATGCGCCGCATCGCCAGCCGCTCGCCAAGCACGAAGACCGCCAGGATAGTGACATAGACCGGCGTGAGATAGTTCATCGCCGTGACCTCGGCGATCGGGATCCGGGTCATCGCGAAGAACCAGCAGATCACCCCCACGGTCTGCGCCGCCCCGCGCAGCACCACCAGCCAAAGCTGACGTTTGCTGAGCCGCAGCGCGGCGAGGCTGCGCCAGGCCGGCAGCAGGAAGACCAGCCCGAAGATATAGCGCAGGAAGGCCGATTCCGCCGCCGGGACGCGCCCGGCCAGCAGCTTGACCAGCGCCGTGACGCCGACGAAGCACAGGCCGGTGACGACCATCCAGAGAATGCCCCTTACCGGGGCGGAAACAGCGCTCATGCGATGGTGTTAGACCACGAACAATCTCTCGAAAAGCGGAAAGCTCGCGGCGATAGCGTCCATGCCGCCGAGCACCAGCCTGGCCGCCAGCGTCCACATGATCCCCGCCATGGCCAGATCCAGCACCTGCCAGGCCCGTGGCCGGGCGAAGACAGGCGCCAGCGCGCGCGCGCCGTAGCCCAAGCTGAAGAAGAACAGGAACGAAGCACTGACGGCGCCAAGCCCGAAGGCGGCGGGCTGGTCGTATTGCGCCGAAATCGCGCCCAAGAGCATCACCGTATCGAGATAGACATGCGGATTGAGCCAGGTGAAGGCGAGGCAGGTCAGCACCGCCGCCCTGAGGCTCAGCGCCGCCCGCCCCTCGCCCATCGCCTCGCCACCGCGCCAGGCCGAGCGCAGGCTGCGCGCGCCGTACCAGGTCAGGAAGGCCGCGCCGAAAAGGCGCATGGCGGGCTCGAGCCCCGGGATCGCCTGGGTCAGCGCGCCGAACCCCGCGATGCCCGCGACGATCAGCACCGCGTCGGAGAGCGCGCAGATCAGGCAGACCGGCAGCACATGCGCCCGCATCAGCCCCTGCCGCAGCACGAAGGCGTTCTGCGCGCCGATCGCCACGATCAGCGAAAGCCCGAGGGCAAATCCCGCCAGCGCTGCCTGCATGTCTCTTTCCTCCATCTGTCGGCAAGGGCAGGTAGCATGCGGCGGGCGCGACAGCCTAGTTAAAGAAATTTAGTTCTGTTAAGTCTGGCTAATGTCGTTCGATCCCCAACAACTGGCCGCCCTCGACGCGGTGCTCCGGCTCGGCAGCTTCGATGCTGCCGCCGCGGAGCTGCATGTCACGCCCTCGGCGATCTCCCAGCGCATCAAGGCGCTCGAAGACCGGGTCGGTGGTGCCTTGGTGGTGCGCGCCGCGCCCTGCACCGCCACGCCCACGGGCGCAAGGCTCGCCCGCCACGCCGGCGAGGTGCGGCTGCTCGAGGCGGCGCTGGCCCGCGATCTCGAACTGCCCGGCACCCCTGCCCGGCTGCGCCTCGCGATCAACGCCGACAGCCTCTCGACATGGTTCCTGCCGGCGCTTCTGGGGCATGACCTGCTCTTCGACATCGCGGTGGATGACGAGGCGCATTCCGCCGACTGGCTGCGCCGTGGCGAGGTCTCGGCGGCGATCACCGCCCATGCCCGCGCAGTGCAGGGCTGCGACGCCTACGCGCTCGGCAAGATGCGCTACGTGGCGACCTGCGCGCCGGGCTATTACGAGAGGCATTTCAAAGCTGGCGTCACCACCGAAGCCTTCGCCCGCGCGCCAATGCTGCAGTTCAACGCCAAGGACGCGCTGCAACACGACTGGCTGCGGCGGATCACCGGACAGGCGCTGAGCCCGCCGCTGCACCGGTTGCCCTCGTCGCAGGGCTTTGTCGATGCGGCGCGGCTCGGGCTGTGCTGGGGGCTGAATCCCGAACCGCTGGTGCGCGAGGATCTGGCGCAGGGACGGCTGGTGGCCTTGCGGCCCGACCAGCCGCAGGACGTGGCCCTCTACTGGCAGGTCAACCGGCTGGTGGCGGGCGCGATCACCGGCCTCACCGACGCCGTGCGCCGCGCCGCAAGCGCCGCGCTGGTGCCGGCCTAACCGGCCTCGGTCTCGACCTCGTCGAGCCCCAGCGCGATCACGCCCCCCAGCGCGCTCAGCGCGGCAAACCCCGCCAGTGCCGCGATCGGCCCGATCCAGGCCAGTGCGCCGCCGAAGGCGCCTGAGAGCAGCAGCAGCCCGCCGATCAGCGTGTTGGCGAGTGCGGCATAGCGCGAGCGGGCATCCTCGGGCGCCATGTCGACAAGGTAGGTCGAGCGCCCCTGACGGACGCCGTGATAGGCGATCATCAGCGCGAACAGCAGCAGCGGCGTCACCCAGATCGCCGCCCCCGCCACGCCGGTCAGGCCTGCCAGCACCGCCAGCGCCATCGCCGCGGCGCCGGAGAAGCCGGAATACATCAGCACCTGCCGCGACGAGCGGTCCGAGAGCCGCCCCCAGACATAGGAGCTGACGAAGGAGGCCGCCGCCGAGGCGAGCACCAGCGCGCCGAGCTTCTGCAGCGCGCCCTCGCCGGTGTCGAGCAGCACGATATAGGGCGGCGCCAGCGCCGTGGCGGTGAGCGCCCCGCGGGCATAGACGAAGCGGCGGAACTGGCCATCCTCGCGGAATGGCGAGAGGTCGATGGCCGGGGCATCGCCGGTCTCTTCCGAAGCCTCTTCCTCAAGCGTCGAGAACAGCGCCGCCGCCCCGAACCACAGCAGCGCCGCGAGGCCCACGGCGAGCGCCAGGGGCGTCACGTCCTGCAACAGGCCGGTCATCAGCAGCAGCGCGAAGAGGATCACCCCCGCCGAGGCAACAGAGGCGGCGGTGCCGGTCACCGCGCCGCGCCGGGTCTTCTCGATGGTCTTGCCGAGGATGTCCTTGAAGCTCACCGAGCAGGCCGCGCGCGACAGCGCGAGGAAGGCCAGCAGCACGCAGAGCGCGACCCCGGCGGCCCAGCCCTCAAGGGTGAAGGCGACCGCAACCATGAGCGCGGCGGCGATCCCCTGCCCCAGCGAGCCGAACACCCAGGCCCATTTGCGGTGCCTCAGCGCCTCGACCCGATGCGCCAGCAGCATCTGCGGCAGCAGCGCGCCGGCCTCGCGGATCGGCACCAGCAGCCCAACGAGGACCGCCGGCGCGCCCAGCGCCTGCGCCAGCCATGTCAGCACCAGCTTGGGATTGATCAGGCCATCGGCCAGCTTGGTCATGGACAGCGACACGACGTGGCGCAGGCCGTTGCGGGCCTCCTCCGCCGGCACCTCGCCATCCGCCTCGCTCAATGCCGCAAAGGCGCGGCCTGCCAGCTTCCCGTCCATCTGTCCCTCACCTCGCATCTCGCTGGGGTCATGGGAGGGATGTAATCCGGCCGTGGCCGGCGTCCATCAGCCGATGCTGCGGGCCAGCACGCGGCTGATCGTGGTCAGGCTCTCGCCGCTCTCGGCGGCCCAGGCGTTGAACGCCTCCTGCATCGGCTGCATCGCCTTGCGGGAGCCCGGCGGTTTGTCGATCACGCCCTCCGCCACCAGCCGCGCCACCACATCCTTGCTCAGCATGTAGCCATCCTTGCCCATGCTGCGCAGCAGGTAGGCGCCGGTATTGCCGCCAAGCCGGGCGCCCTCGCGCTTCAGCCAGTCGAGCAGCCCGGCGAAATCCTCTCCCGGCCAGTCGGCCATCTTGCGCCCGAAGCCGCCCTCTGTCTCGCTGACACGCCGGATGAAGGCGGCGTTGTCGCGGATGGCGGCGATCTTCGGGCCCGAGCGGATCACCCGCGTATCGGTGAGCAGGCCGTCGAAGCGCTCCTCCGACATCAGCGACAACGGCCCCACCTCGAAGCCGTCAAACGCCTCCTCGATGCCGGGCCACTTGGCCTCGACCACCTTCCAGCTGATGCCGGCCTGAAAGATCCCGCGCGCCATGCCGGCAAGCCAGCGATCATCGGGGATGGCCGCGATCTGATCCGCACTGCGCGGCGCGGGCGCATCGCCCAGCACCGCCTCGCGGCTGCCCTTGCGCGCGATGGCGATGGCGAGAATATCGTCGAATGAACGCATGAGGCCCCTCCGGCAGGCTCTGGATCGCGTCCAGAGTGCCGAAGGGGCCCGGTCAGGTAAAGCGCCATGCGCGGTGCACGTCAGTCGTTGGCGGCGGGAGCCGTCTCCATCTGCGTGCTGCCGGCCTCGGTCTCGGTGGCGGCGGCGGGCTCGGTGGTCGCGGCGGCGGGCTCGCTGTCATCGGCGGCCGCAAAGACCCAGGCCAGCCAGCCCACCAAAAGGATCGCGACGATCCCCAGCCCGCCCCAGATGCCGACCAGGGGGCCCTTGTGCTGCTTTTCCTGCGTCTTGATGTTGGTGTCGGGTGCCGACATGGGAATGCTCCTCTCGAATTCAATTTTTGAGGCCACACGGTTGTGGCTGATGACTTGCGGACCTAACACTTCGCCATCGGGCGCAGTTCCTGCGCCGCCCCCGCCGACAGGATGAAGACGCATGAAAGACGCAAGCCCGCAGACGATTTACCTCAAGGATTACACACCCTTCGGCTGGCAGGTCGCGGATGTTCACCTGACCGTGAAGCTCGCCCCCAAGGCCACGCGCGTGGTCTCGCGCATCCATTTCGTGCCCAATCCCGGCGCGCCCGCGCAGGACTTCTTCCTGCACGGCGAGGAGCTCAAGCTGATCCGCGCCGCCATCAACGGCAGCGAGGTCACGCCCGAGCTGACGCCTCAGGGCCTCAAGTGCCAGGTGCCCTCCGGCCCGTTCCTGTGGGAAAGCGAGGTCGAGATCGCGCCGGCCGAGAACACCGCGCTCGAGGGGCTCTACATGTCGAACGGCATGTATTGCACCCAGTGCGAGGCCGAAGGCTTCCGCAAGATCACCTACTACCCCGACCGCCCCGACGTGATGGCGACCTTCACGGTGCGCATCGAGGGCGACGAGCCGGTGCAACTGTCGAACGGCAACCCCACCGACAGGGGCGAAGGCTGGGCCGAGTGGCATGACCCGTGGCCCAAGCCCGCCTATCTCTTCGCGCTTGTGGCCGGCGATCTGGTCAACCATCCCGGTGAATTCACCACAATGTCGGGCAAGGATGTCGAGCTCAACATCTGGGTCCGCCCCGGCGACGAGGGCAAATGCGCCTTCGGCATGGAGGCGCTCAAGGCCTCGATGAAATGGGACGAGGAGGTCTATGGCCGGGAATACGATCTCGACATTTTCAACATCGTCGCCGTGGATGATTTCAACATGGGCGCGATGGAGAACAAGGGGCTGAACATCTTCAACTCCTCCTGCGTTCTCGCCTCCCCCGAGACCTCGACCGACGCCAATTTCGAGCGCATCGAGGCGATCATCGCGCACGAGTATTTCCACAACTGGACCGGCAACCGCATCACCTGCCGCGACTGGTTCCAGCTTTGCCTGAAGGAGGGTCTGACGGTCTATCGCGATAGCCAGTTCACCTCCGACATGCGCTCCGCCGAGGTCAAGCGGATCTCCGACGTGATCGACCTGCGCGCCCGCCAGTTCCCCGAGGATCAGGGCCCACTGTCGCACCCGGTGCGCCCCGAGAGCTTTCAGGAGATCAACAACTTCTACACCGCCACGGTCTACGAGAAGGGCGCCGAGGTGATCGGCATGCTCAAGCGGCTGGTCGGGGATGAGGCCTATGGCAAGGCGCTGGATCTGTATTTCGAGCGCCATGACGGCGACGCCGCCACCATCGAGGATTGGCTCAAGGTGTTCGAGGATGCCACCGGGCGTGACCTGACGCAGTTCAAGCGCTGGTACGCGCAATCGGGAACGCCGCATCTGAGCGTCTCCGAGGCCTATGCCGACGGCACCTTCACCCTGACCTTCAAGCAGGACACGCCGCCGACCCCGGGCCAGCCCGAGAAGGCGCCGCAGGTGCTGCCCATCGCCGTGGGCCTGCTCAACCCCAATGGCGACGAGGTGGTGCCGACCACCGTGCTCGAGATGACCGAAGGCGAGCAGAGCTTCACCTTCGAGGGGCTCAGCGCGCGGCCCGTGGCCTCGATCCTGCGCGGCTTCTCGGCGCCGGTGGTGCTCGACCGCGAGAGCTCGGCGGAAGAGAAGCGCTTCCTGCTGGCGCATGACACCGACGCGTTCAACCGCTGGGAGGCGAGCCGCGATCTCGCCCGCGCCTGCCTCTTCGCCATGGTGACCGAGGGCGCCGGGCCGGATGTCGCGTGGATCGACGCGCTCGAGCAGGTGATCCGCGACGGCGACCTCGATCCGGCCTTCCGGGCGCTGATGCTGGCGCTGCCGACCCAGTCGGAACTGGCGCAGATGCTGCACGCCAAGGGCGTCACCCCCGACCCCGACGCCATCCACGCCGCCGCCGAAACCCTGCGCAACGCCATGGCCGAGCGCTGGTCTTCGCTGCTGCCCGAGCTGATGGCCGCGACCCGCGTCACCGAGCCCTACAGCCCCGACGCGGAACAATCGGGCAAGCGGGCGCTCGGCAACGCCGTGCTGTCGCTGCAGACCCGGCTCGATGGCGGCACCGCCGCGCAGGCGCAATATGACGCCGCCGACAACATGACCATGCAGCTGAGCGCGCTCTCCTGCCTGATCATGGCCGGCGCCGAGCAGGCCGCGCTGGCGGCCTTCGAGGAGCAGTGGAAGGACGATCGTCTGGTGATGGACAAGTGGTTCGCCCTGCAGGTCGCCGCCACCCGTCCCGAGAACGCCGCCCCGCGCGCCGAGGCGCTGACCAAGCGGCCGGATTTCGACTGGAAGAACCCCAACCGCTTCCGCGCGGTGATGGGTTCGCTGGCGATGAACCACGCCGGCTTCCACGCCAAGGACGGCAGCGGCTACCGCCTGCTCGCCGAGTGGCTGATCAAGCTCGACGGCAAGAACCCTCAGACCGCGGCGCGCATGTGCTCGGTGTTCCAGACCTGGAAACGCTACGACGCGGGACGTCAGGCGCTGATGAAGGCCGAGCTCGAGCGCATCGCCGCCAAGCCCGACCTGTCGCGCGACGTGACCGAGATGGTGGGCCGGCTGCTGTCCTGAGGTCGCATCATACTTGACGAATGGCCGGTGCACCCAGCTCCGGCCGACCATGTCTGGCCGCCACGCCGTGCGGAGCGATCGCTCCGCACGGCGATCTCCGCCGCGGCACATCTTCGCCTCAGGTCAACGGGCCTTGATGCCAGCGCCCTCGCTGAAGACGGAATCGGCTTCGAGATCGCATCGCCACAGAAGGATCACCGCGGCAGTCGCGGCGAGGAGACCATAATCCGGCGGAATAGTCAGCAACGCACCTGTGCTTCCGCCAATCACCCCCCAGAGCACGGGAGACACGAAGAGCGTGCCGGCGCCAGTCCCCCGCAGGATCATGAGTATGCCGAGCGTAAACATCGTGGTCGGATTGGGCGAAACGCCGAGGAGCTGCAGCGACAGAGCGCCCTCTTCTGACCACCACCCGAGCAGCGGATAGAGAAAGAGCCCGTAGGCCATGATGCCAAGCGCGAGGACCGAGAGAAGATCGCGCCGGATCTCGGCGCGCAGCTCGGTGGTCAACGCGAACAGGATCAGAAACACTCCCTGCAAGGCGTAGGATGGAGAAAAGATGGCGGATGTCCAGGAAATGCCCCTGATGAAATGACCTCCGAAATAGCCGATCCCGCAGACGATCCACATGATGCCGAGCAGCAGCAGGACAATCTTCATCGAACGGTCTTTGCCGTTCAGGCAGAGGACAAATATCAGCAGGCCCGCATGATAGGCCAGCAGCGCGAAGGGCCATGCCGCCGCGTTCCAAGCCGCGAAGATCGCATCGAACTCATCGCTAGTGAACGGCATAAGCCATCTCCCGGTCCAATCTGCGTGCTGTCCGGAAAGGCTCCCACGAGTGCCCACGACGGTCAATCCTGCAGGTCGCGAAAAGCCGGCGCGCCCTGCCGGCTTTGCCAAGGGGAGTTGGGTTTGCCTCGACAAGGGCAGCCCTTGCGAGAGCTGGCTCAGCAGACGCAAAAAAGGGGGCCAATTGGCCCCCTTTTTCATGCGCAATGCTGCGCGCGCTCGACAGGTTTGCGCCAGGGCGCGGATTGTCTTGGTTATTGTGCCGTGGCGTCCTGAGACTCGGTTGTGCCCGAAGTGGCGATGATCGGGTCCTGCGTCGGGCGCAGGATGGCGCCGTCAACGCTGTAGGCGATCACGCCGTCATGGGCGGGCAGCGCGGCCATAATCGCGTCTTCGCCCCAGCTGTCGGGGCGCGCCACCGGCTTCAGCGAGCGCGGCAGGCCGGCGCAATAGGGCTGCGCGCGGGTCCAGGCGATCATGTCCTCGCGCTTCTTGCGCGAATGAAACGGCCCCCAGTCGGCGGCGACGCCGCGCATGTTCTGGCTGACCACGCCGTCGCGCTGCACCGTCTTGGCCATGATGCGCAGACCGCAGGTCAGGTTGAGATGCGGGTCCTTCAGCTCGGCGCCGGTGCCGGCCTGGCAATCGTAGAGCCGTGCCGTCGAGGGCAGGATCTGCAGCAGGCCGTACCACAGGCCGCCGCCGCCAACGGCGGTCGGGCGGTAGGTGCTCTCGTGCTTGGCGAGCGCCGAGACAAGGCCGATCCAGAACGCCTCGCGATCCTCGCGACCGGCGCTCGGATAAGCCGGGCACCAGGTTGCGATGTCCTCCGGCACGATCTCGGGCAGGTTGCTGGCCGGGCCGCGCAGCGCCGACAGCGCCGCAAGCGACCAGGTGCCGCGCTCGCCGGAGGTGCCCCAGCGCGCTTCGGGGATCGTCATGCTCCGCTCTTGCGGGCGTACGGAGTGAACGACGGCCTGGAGAGAGTATCCGGGCGGCATCGGGGCGGGTTCTGACCAGGCGGCGCTTGCGAAGAACAGGGCCGACAGAACTGTGAAGAGACGTGGCAGCATATCGGGAGAATTGCCACAGGGTGTGGGTTCGGTAAAGCGCAGCTCTCGCCGCAGCTGAACCCCGTGGGAACAAGATTGCCGAAACCTTCGTTAAACCATTGGGACTCTTCGTGATAGCGGACCAAGAAACGTCGGCGGATTGCCGCCGCTAGACCCACTCCCTGCCCTCAATGTGCCCGATTC
Source organism: Salipiger bermudensis (assembly GCF_019801965.1). Taxonomy (GTDB): domain Bacteria; phylum Pseudomonadota; class Alphaproteobacteria; order Rhodobacterales; family Rhodobacteraceae; genus Salipiger; species Salipiger bermudensis_A. The sequence continues at coordinate 577,029 of NZ_JAHVIA010000002.1, read as the reverse complement.
CCCAAACATCTTGTGGGCATGACCGTACTCGCCCGCCCAGCCTCGCTGCTTCACCTTGCCCGCGCCTTCCTGCCGCGCAGGAGCCGCGTCGACACCTATGCCGCGCTGGCGGCGAGCGCGAAGGCGGCCCCGCCCCGGCCCCGCGACACGGTCGCCCCGACGCGCCTGCACATCCCGGTGCGCGGCAGTTCTCCCGACGCCTCGGATTGCGAAAGCCTGCGCCTCGCCGGGCGCTACCTCGCGCGCCAGGAAGAGTGGGCGCGGCTGTCCGACCAGCTGCGCGAGGCCGATACCGCCCGCGCCGCGACCAAGGGCGGGGTGCCGATCGCTCTGCTGCTGGCTGAGGGCGCCTGCTCCGACGTCGTCGAGACCGCGCTCGCCGCGGTGGCCGAAACCGATCCGACCACGGCCCGCCGGACGCTGTTCTGCCTGCACGACGCGGTCGATCGGCTGGGCGAGGATCCCTGGCTTTCCTGCGCCGTGGCGCGCGCCCATCTCACCCTCGCCGAGGCCTGGCTCATGGCGCCGGGCGGCCAGGAGGCCGCGGCGCTGCGCGCCGATGCGCGCTCGCAGCATCTCGAGACTGCCGCGCGGCTGATCGCGCCCTTCCATCCGCTGGAATACGATTCCGCCGGCATCGCCGCGCTGCGCTGCGCGCTGCTCGATCTCGATCCGCGACCGAGCCGCCGGGTGGCCGATGAATATGAAGACCTGATCGATCTCGACCCGGGCTGCCCGGCCCACATGCGCGCTCTCGGCCGCGACCTGATGCCCAGCCGCTTCGGCAACTGGGACCGGCTCGAGATCGAGGCCCGGCGCACCGCCGGGCGCACCGCCGATGTCTGGGGGGCCGGCGGCTATGTCTGGGTCTGGCTCGACGCGCTTTCGGGCGCGCATCAGCGCGGCTTCGCCCATGTCGACGCCGAGCTCTTCACCGAAGGGCTGCACGACATCCTGACCCGCCGCCCCGACCAGCACACCGCCAACCTGCTCGCGGCGTTCTGCGGCATGACCCTCTCCGGCGCCTCCGAGCCGAGCAGCGCCCGGGCCCGGATCAGCGGCTGCTTCGGCTGGATCGTCGAGGATCACCTGCGCGAGATCCACCCCGCGCTCTGGGCCAGCTCGCGCCCCTTCGCCTGCAAGACCGAGGGCGGCGAGCGCCTGCGCCTCGGCGAGAGCCGCGCGCGCTCGGCGCTGGCGGAGCATTTCGCCCATCAATTGCGCCTCGGGCGCGAAGTTCACTTCACCGACAGCGGTGTGACCCTGTCTCCGGCGCCCTGCGCCTCCAGCACTCTTGCTCCCTCTGCCGCTCTGGCGTATCCCCGTCGCGAATTGCGAGACGAGGAAACGCCATGCTTGACCTGAGCTTCGAGCCCCCCAAACCCAAGGTCATCGCCGGGGCGAAATACGATTGGGAACTGGTGATCGGCATGGAGGTCCATGCGCAGGTCTCCTCCGAGGCCAAGCTGTTCTCGGGGGCCTCGACCAAGTTCGGCGCCGAGCCCAACGCCAACGTCGCCTTCGTCGACGCGGCGATGCCGGGCATGCTGCCGGTGATCAACGAGTATTGCGTCGAGCAGGCGGTGCGCACCGGGCTTGGCCTGAAGGCCGAGATCAACCTGAAATCCGCCTTCGACCGCAAGAACTACTTCTATCCCGACCTGCCGCAAGGCTACCAGATCAGCCAGCTCTACCACCCGATCGTGGGCGAGGGCGAGGTGATCGTCGACATGGAGCCGGGCGTCGCTCGCCGCGTGCGCATCGAGCGCATCCATATCGAGCAGGATGCCGGCAAGTCGATCCACGACATGGACCCCAACATGTCCTTCGTCGACCTCAACCGCACCGGCGTGGCGCTGATGGAGATCGTCTCGCGCCCCGATATCCGCGGCCCCGAGGAAGCGGCGGCCTACGTGTCGAAGCTGCGCCAGATCCTGCGCTACCTCGGCACCTGCGACGGCAACATGCAGAACGGCAACCTGCGCGCCGATGTCAACGTCTCGGTCTGCCGTCCGGGCCAGTACGAGAAATACCAGGAAACCCAGGATTTCTCGCATCTCGGCACCCGCTGCGAGATCAAGAACATGAACTCCATGCGCTTCATCCAGCAGGCCATCGACTACGAGGCGAAGCGCCAGATCGCCATCCTCGAGGCCGGCGGCTCGATCGACCAGGAGACCCGTCTCTACGATCCGGACAAGGGCGAGACGCGCTCGATGCGCTCGAAGGAAGAGGCGCATGATTACCGCTACTTCCCCGATCCCGACCTGCTGCCGCTCGAGATCGAGCAGGCCTGGGTCGACGACATCGCCGCCTCCCTGCCCGAGCTGCCCGACGAGAAGAAGGCGCGCTTCGTGAAGGATTTCGGCCTTTCCGAGTATGACGCCGGGGTGCTGACCGCCGAGGTCGCCAACGCCGCCTATTTCGAGCAGGTCGCCGGCGATGCGGGCGATGGCAAGCTCGCCGCCAACTGGGTGATCAACGAGCTCTTCGGCCGCCTGAAGAAGGAAGGCCACGAGATCACCGAGAGCCCGGTCTCGCCAGCGCAGCTCGCGGGCATCGTGCGGCTGATCAAGTCGGATGCCATCTCGGGCAAGATCGCCAAGGACCTGTTCGAGATCGTCTATACCGAGGGCGGCGACCCGGAGAAGATCGTCGAAGAGCGCGGCATGAAGCAGGTGACCGACACCGGAGCCATCGAGACCGCGGTCGACGAGATCATCGCCGCCAACCCGGCGCAGGTCGAGAAGGCCAAGCAGAACCCCAAGCTCGCGGGCTGGTTCGTGGGCCAGGTGATGAAGGCCACCGGCGGCAAGGCCAACCCCAAGGCGGTCAACGAGATCGTCGCAAAGAAGCTGGCCCAGTAAGCGCCAGCGCCACCCCGAGAACAGAAAACGCCCGGACGGAGATCCCCCGTCCGGGCGTTTTGTCTTCACCGGCGCCAAGATTTTTAGCCAAAAATCTTGGCCCGTCCCGATCATCGGCGCTCAGGCCGCGCGGCGGCGCGGACGACGGCGCCGTTGCCCCTGGCCACCGCCGGGCTTGCCACCGGCGCCCTGCGGCTTGCCACCGCCGAAGCCGCCACGGCCCCGGCCGCCACCGCCACCGCCGCCACCGCGACGACGGCGCGGGCCGCCCTCGGTCAGCTCGGTCGGCGCGTCACCGGAGGCCACGGGGATGTCGATCTTCATCAGCTTCTGGATCTGGCGCAGCAGATCGGCCTCGTCGGGCGCGCAGAAGGCAATCGCCTCGCCCTCGCGGCCGGCGCGGGCGGTGCGGCCGATGCGGTGCACGTAGTTGTCGGGCACTTCCGGCAGGTCGTAGTTGACCACGTAGGCCACGCCGGGGATGTCGATGCCGCGCGCGGCCACGTCGGTGGCAACGAGCACGTTGATCTCGCCGTCGCGGAACGCCTTGATGGCGCGGTCGCGCTGGCCCTGGCTCTTGTTGCCGTGGATCGAGGCGGCGTTGTAGCCATCGGCCACCAGCCCCTTCATCAGCCGCTCGGCACCGTGCTTGGTGCGGGCGAAGACCAGCGTCAGCGACTCGTCATCGCGGCCCAGCACCTCGCGCAGCTTCGACGGCTTGCCCGCCTTGTCGACGAAATGAACCGACTGGGTGATCTTGTCGGCGGCCTTGCCCGGAGGCGAGACCTGCACCCGGCGCGGGTTGGTCAGGTAGGCGGAGGAGAGCTCTTCCATCTGCTTCGGCATGGTGGCCGAAAACAGCATGGTCTGGCGCGGCGTGCCGAGCTGCGGCGCAATGCGGCGCAGGGCGTGGATGAAGCCCATGTCGAGCATTTGGTCGGCCTCGTCGAGCACCAGCTGGCGCACGGTCGAGAGATCCACCGCCTTGCGGTCCATCAGGTCGATGAGGCGGCCGGGCGTGGCGACGAGGATGTCGGTGCCGCGGCTCAGGAAGTTGATCTGGCGGTTGATCGACTGGCCGCCGACCACGGTGCCGACGCGCAGCTTGGTGCCATCGGTAAGCTGACGCAGGCTGTCGGCGATCTGGTTGACCAGCTCGCGGGTCGGCGCCAGCACCAGAGCCTTGACGGTCTTGGGCGCGGGCTTGCCGGGCTGGGCCAGCAGGCCGTCGATCAGCGGCAGGCCGAAGGCCAGCGTCTTGCCGGTGCCGGTCTGGGCGAGGCCGAGCACGTCATGCCCCTCGAGCGCCAGCGGGATCGCCTGGTTCTGGATCGGGGTCGGCTCGGAAAAGCCGTTGCGCTTCAGGGCTTCGGAGAGAGTCGGCGCGAGGCCGAGCATGTCGAAATCGAACAAGAGATATCCTTTGTCGGGCCGCACGGCCCTTCCACGGGCACGAATACGGCGTACGAACCTGCCGCCCGGGACGGGCGACATGGTCAGGGTGCGGCGCGGCCTCGGGACAGGCGGGCGTATCCCGCGCCATCCGGCCGTCGCATCGAGAACCCTGCGTGATGGGGAAATCGGTCGTGGTAACGCTGATGCGCCCGACGGGGAGGCAATCTCCCCAATGGCACGGCTAGCTCACGCGGCAGCGCAGCGTTACCGGTCCCAAATGGGGCTTCGTGCCCCATCTGTCAAGCTTTGTCAGGACACCAGGCCGGGAAAGCCGAAGCCGTGTTCGAGAACCTCGCCCGCGTCGCAGAGCACGTCCTCCCGCCAGGGCGCCCCGATCAGGTGCACGCCCGAGGGCACATTGTCGACCACGCCCGAGGCCACCGCGATGCCCGGCAGACCCAGCGCCGGGAAGGCGATCTGCGGCAGCTGCGCCTCCCAGAGCCGCGCCACGGCATCGCCACCGGCGAGGTCGGCATCCTGCTTGAAGGGTAGTTCCGCCGAGACCGGCATCAGCACCACGGGATAGTCCTGCAGGAAGTGACGCCAGTGGCGGGCCAGCGTGGCGCGGCGCTGGAACACCTCGCCGAAGCGCTTCGCATCGATGGCCTCGGCGCGGGGCGCGTAATGCTCGAGCAGCGCGATGGCGCCGGGATCGCCCTCCTCATGGGCCATGCGCAGCTTGGTGGCGTGATCGTCGGAGAGCCAGAGATCGATCTGCAGCTCCACCGCCTCACGAATCTCCGGGATCTCGCTCGGTTCGTCCACCTGCCAGCCGGCGGCGCGGAAGATCGCGGCTGCGCGGTCCAGATCCTCGAGGATGCGCGGATCGGGATCGATCCCGCCCGGGCGCTTCACCAGCGCCACCCGGCGGCGATAGGCCGGGCCGTTGAGCGGCACCGGCGCGCTCCAGACATCCTCCGGCGCGTAGCCCGCCATGCCCTCGAGCCCCAGCCGCAGATCGTCGACCCGGCGCGCCAGCGGCCCAGAGACCGCCATCAGCTGCGGCCCCACGCCGCGATCGCCGGAGGAGGCGTTGAACATCGGCACCCGTCCCAGCGTCGGGCGCAGCCCCTGCACGCCGCAGGCATAGGCGGGATAGCGGATCGAACCGGCAATGTCGGTGCCGTGGCCGATATGCCCCATCCCGGTCGCCACCGCGGCCCCTGCCCCGCCCGACGAGCCGCCGGCGGTCAGCGCCTCGTTATGCGGGTTCCTGGTGTCGCCGTAGAAGCCATTGGTGGTGAACCAGCGATAGGAGAAAGCCGGCGTGTTGGTCCGGCCGATGACGATGGCATCCTTCTCGCGCAGGTGGCGCAGGAAGGGCGCATCCTCGGTCGCCATCACGTCCTTGAAGATGCGGCAGCTGTTGGTCGAGGCATAGCCCGCCTGATCCGACAGCACCTTGATGGTCACCGGCACGCCCGCCAGCGCCCCCACCGTCTCGCCCTTGGCGATGCGCGCGTCGAGCGCCTCGGCCTCGGCCATGGCATCGGCGCCGCAATCCTGGATAATCGCGTTCACGCGCGGGTTCATCTTCGCCACGCGGTCGAGCGTGTCGCGGATGACCGAGGCGGCGGAGAGCGTGCCGGAGCGGACGCGGGCCGAAAGTTCGCGGGCGGAGAGGTCGTTGGGGTCGGTGGTCATAGCGTCCTGCGGGGAGAGGAGGAGGAGAGGATCAGGCGGGAACGAGCGCGCGCATCCGGTCGCGGATGCCGCGCACGACGAAGGTCGCCTCGGGGATCGAGGCCACATGCGGGGTGATGAGCACCTTGGGATGGCCCCAGAGCGGGCTCTCCGCCGGCAGGGGCTCGGTGTCGAACACGTCGAGCGAGGCACCGCAGAGATGGCCCTCGTCCAGCACATCGAGAAGCTGCGCCTCGTCGACCTGGCCGCCGCGCCCCATGTGGATCAGCGCCGCACCCTCGGGCAGCTTGCGCAGGAAGGCGGCGTCGATCAGCCCCTTGGTCTGCTCGGTCAGCGGCAGCACGTTGACCAGCATGTCGCTCTCGGCGAGGAAAGCGTCGAGCTGGCCGTCGGTGAAATGGCGCACGCCGGGCTCGGGCGGCTTGGGCTGCGAACGCGCATAGGCCGAGACCGGATAGCCCAGCGCCATAAGCGCCTTGGCAATCGCGCGGCCCATATGGCCGAAGCCCAGCACCCCTACCCGCTTGTGGGTCGGCGACAGACCGGTCAGCACCCGGTCCCAGACAGCGTCGCGCTGCTGGGCCACGTATCGCGCCATGTGACGGTGATGCCAATGCACGTGGAAGGCGGCATAGCCCGCCATCTGCAACGCCTGATCGGCATCCTCGACGCGATAAACCGGCACACCCTCGGGCAGCGACGGGCAGGCGTCGATGGCATCGGTCCCTGCCCCGGCGGAGAACACCGCTTTCAGGTTGGGATAGGGCGCGAAGGCATCATCGGCCGGGCGGAAGGTGAAGACAAAGCTCACCTCCTCGGGCCGAGCCACGTCTTCCGGGCGCAGGATGGTGATCTCGGGTGCCTCGGTGGCAAAGATCGGGCTGAAGCGGTCGAACATCTCGAACGCGGTATTGGTGACGACGCCGATCATGCTCAGGCGGCTCCCTGCTGATCCCAGTCGGCGCCGGGCACGGCGGCGAGAAGTTTGCGGGTGTAGTCCTGCTGCGGGTTCAGGAAGATGTCATGCACCGTGCCGATCTCGACCAGCTTGCCCTTCTGCATCACCGCGATGCGGTCGCAGAGCTGCGCCGCGACGCGCAGGTCGTGGGTGATGAACAGGATCGACAGCTCGAGCTTCTCGCGCAACTCGCGCAGCAGGTCGAGCACCTGCGCCTGGATCGACACGTCGAGCGCCGAGACCGCCTCGTCGGCGATGATCAGCTCCGGGTCCATCGCAAGCGCGCGGGCGATGCCGATGCGCTGGCGCTGGCCGCCGGAGAACTCGTGCGGGAAGCGGCTGGCGGCATCGGCGCCAAGCCCCACGATCTCGAGCAGCTCGCGGGCGCGGGCCTCGGCCTCTTTGCGGGGGATGCCGCGGGTGATTGGCCCGTCGGTGATCGCGCCCATGATACGCTGACGCGGGTTGAGCGAGGCATAGGGATCCTGAAACACCATCTGGACCTTGTGGCGCTGCTTGCGCAGCTCCTCGTCCGACAGCGCCGCCAGATCGGTGCCGCCGACCATCACCTGCCCGCCATCGGGGGTGACCAGCCGCACCGCGGTGCGCCCCAGCGTCGACTTGCCCGAGCCGCTCTCGCCCACGAGCCCCAGCACCTCGCCGCGCGCCACGGTGAGCGAGACATCGTCGACCGCGCGCACCTCGCGCACCGGTTTGAACAGGCCGCCGCCGGTGCGGTAGACCTTGCGCAGCCCCTTGATCTCGAGCGCCGGCGTCTCGGAGAGCTGCCGCGCCTCGGGCAGCCTGCCCGTCGGGATCGCCTCGAGCAGGCGCTTGGTGTAATCGTGCTGCGGGTTCTCGAGCACCTCGGCGGCAGAGCCGCGCTCGACCACCTTGCCCATGCGCATGACGATGACCTGATCGGCAATCTCGGCCACCACGCCGAAATCGTGGGTGATGAACATCACTGCCATGCCGCGCTTCTCGCGCAGGTCGAGGATCAGCTTGAGGATCTGCGCCTGCGTGGTCACGTCGAGCGCCGTGGTGGGCTCGTCGGCGATCAGCAGCTTGGGCTCGAGGGCCAGCGCCATGGCGATCATCGCCCGCTGCCGCTGCCCGCCCGAAAGCTGGAACGGGTAGGCGCGGATGATCTTCTCCGGGTCGGGCAGCTGCACCTCGCGGATCAGCGCCAGCGCCTTCTCGCGACGCTCGGACTGGGTGTAGCGGTCATGCGCGGCAAACACCTCGACGATCTGGTCGCCGATGCGCATCAGCGGGTTCAGCGCCGTCATCGGCTCCTGGAAGATCATCGCCATGCTGGCGCCGCGCAGCGCCTGCTTCTCGGCCTCGGGCAGACGGATGACATCGCGCGCCTCGAATACGGCGCGCCCGGCCTTCACGTTGACGCCCGGCGGCAGCAGCCCCATCAGAGCGTTGGCGGTCATCGACTTGCCGGAGCCGGACTCGCCCACCACGCAGAGGATCTCGCCCTTCTCGATGGCCATGCTCACATCCTCGACCGCGTAGGGGCGATCCGCGCCCTCCGGCAGGCCGATGGTGAGGTGTTCGATGGAAAGTGTCGTGCTCATGCCTTGCCCTTCCGGGAGAGGTGCGGGTTCAGCGCGTCGTTGAGACCTTCGCCGATGAGGTTCAGCGCCAGCACCGTGATGACGATGGCGATGCCGGGGAAGAAGCTCAGCCACCAGGCCGAGCGGATCACCGTGCGCGCGGCGCCGATCATGTAACCCCAGCTCATGGCGTTGGGATCGCCGAGGCCGAGGAAGGAGAGCGAGCTCTCCAGCAGGATCGCGGTGGCGACCATCAGCGAGGCCATGACGATGATCGGCGAGACCGTGTTGGGCAGCACCTGCCGCACCAGGATGCGCGGCTTCGACAGGCCCGCCAGCGTCGCAGCGTCGACGAATTCGCGCTTGCGCACCGACATCACCTCGGCCCGCACCAGGCGCGCCACCGGCGGCCAGGAGACGATGGCGATGGCCAGCGTGATCGAGGCCAGCGTCGGCTCGAAGATCGCCACCAGCACGATGGCCAGCGCAAAGTTGGGGATGGTCTGGAAGAACTCGGTGAAGCGCATCGCGCCTTCATCGACATAGCCGCCATAGAACCCGGCGAGCGCCCCCAGCGGCACGCCGATGAGCAGCGCCACCAACGTCGAGACCAGCCCAACCAGCAGCGAGACCCGCGCGCCGTAGGCGAGCTGCGCGGCCACGTCGCGGCCCAGCGTGTCGGTGCCGAGCGGCAGGCTGTCCATGCTGAACGGAGCGAGGAACGGGCGCTGCACCATCTGCCAGGGCGTGTTGGCGAAGATCAGCGGCGCGAAGATGGCGATCAGGATGACGGCGGCCAGCAGGACGACCCCGACCATGGCGCCGATATTGCTTCTGAAACGTTTCCACATGGCTCAGGCCCTCGCTCCAATCCGGGGATCGACGATCCGGTAGACGATGTCGGTCACGATGTTGAACAGGATGACCATGGCGGCCGAGACGAGGAACACGCCGAGGATCGTGTTGTAATCACGCGCGGCGAGGCTCTCGAACATCAGCCGGCCGATGCCGGGCCAGGCAAAGACCGTCTCGGTCAGCACGGCGCCGCCGACGAGCTGTCCCGCCTGCAGGCCGGCCAGCGTCACCACCGGCAGGATGGCGTTGCGCAGGATGTGACGGCGACGGATCACCGCGCCCGAGAGACCCTTGGCCTTGGCGGTTTTGACGAAATCGGCGGTCGAGACCTCGAGCATCGAGGCCCGCGTCATGCGCATGTAGACCGCCATGAAGAACAGCCCCAGCGTCAGCGCCGGCAGGATCAGGTGCTTGAGGATGTCGATGGCGCGGGCGAAGCCCGAGAAATCGGCGCCCACGGTCTCGTAGCCGAAGCCGGGCAGCCAGCCGAGCCAGACCGAGAACACCAGCACCGCCATCAGCGCCAGCCAGTAAAGCGGCGTGGCGTAGAACAGCAGCGCCAGCGTGGTCAGCAGCGAGTCCGACACCTTGCCGACGCGGGCGGCGGCGGCGACGCCCAGCGCGATGCCGCAGGTCAGCGAGATCACGAAGGCGGTCAGGGTCAGCAGCAGCGTCGCCGGCAGCCGCTCGGCGATCAGGTCGATCACCGGGGCGCTCTGGCGGAAGGAATAGCCGAGATCCAGCTGCACGATGCCGGCGATATACTTGCCAAGCTGCACGTAGAGCGGCTGGTCAAGGCCGAAGCGTTCGCGCAGCTGCGCGATCATCTGCTCGTCGGCCGCGCCCGCCTCGCCCGCAAGCACCACCGCCGGATCACCCGGCGCCGCGTGCAGCAGGCAGAAGTTCAGGACAGCGATGGCAAGCAGGGTCAGTGCCGCCTTCGCGAGCCGCGAGAGGATTGCGATGAGAATGGTCATGCGTCCTCAGGGGGAATTCAGTTTCCCGGAGCGCCACCCACGGGGATGGGGCAGCGCTCCGAGGTCAGGCCGGCCAAGGGACAGCCGGCCCGATCAGGGGAGTTACTTCTCGATCCAGGCGTTGCGCGGGCCATCGTTGACACCGATGCCGGTGGTCACGAGGTCCTTGATGTCGCAACGGTAGATGGTCGGAAACTCGAGCTCGAGCAGCCAGGCGACGGGCACGTCATCGACGATCTCCTTCTGGATCTCGTCATAGGCGGCCTGACGCTCTTCCGGCGAGATCATCGTCGCGGCGGCGAACCACTTGGCGTCGAGCTCGGGGTTATCGTAGCCCTCGACGTTGTTCCACGGGCTGCCCTTCTGGATGCGGTCGGCGGTGTAGTTGCGCGACACGCCCAGCGCGGGATCGCCGTACTGGTAGAGATAGGTGAAGGCCATGTCGTAGTCCCACTGCGAGGTCTTCTCGTTCCAGCCGGCCACGTCGGTGCTGTCGATCGACACGTTGATGCCGACCTCGCTCAGGTTCTGGCGGATGGCCTCGGCCCAGCGCTGCCAGGTCTCGCCATAGGGCAGCGGCAGCAGGCGGACCTCTTCGCCGTCATAGCCCATTTCCTCGAGCAGCTCTTTCGCCTTCTCGGGGTTGTGGTCATAGATCGTCACGTCGTCGGAGTAGAAGTTGGTCTTCGACGAGACCGGGCCGGTGGCGACGTTGCCGAAGCCGTTCCACACCACGTCGCGCTGGAAGTCGCGGTCCATCGCGTACATCACCGCCTGGCGGAAGCGCACGTCGCTGGTCGGGCCTTCGCGGTTGTTGAGCCACATCCAGGCGTGCGGCGCGAAGAATTCCCAGCCCGAGCCGGTCGAGCAGACATTGTCCATCTCGGTCAGGCGCGGCACGTCCCAGTTCTCGACCGAGCCGCCGGGCAGCACGTCGACTTCACCGGTCTCGAAGGCCACGGCGCGGGCGGCGGCATCCGGGATCACGCGGTAATAGACCTCGTCGAGATAGGGCAGACCGTCGACATAATAGTCTTCGTTCTTCACGAGGTGGATGTAGCTGCCCTTCTCCCAGGCTTCGAACTTGAACGGACCGGTGCCGATCGGCGTGGCGTTCATCTCGTTGTTGGCGAAGTCGGTGCCTTCGTAGATGTGCTTCGGCACGATCGGCATGGTGCCGGTCTCGAAAACGCTGATGAACGGGCCGAAGGGCTCCTTCAGCTGGAACACCACGGTGAGCGGGTCGGGCGCGGTGATGCTCTCGACATAGGCCAGCGAGGCACGCAGGCGGGCATGGGTCTCGCGCAGGAAGACATCGGCCGAGAACACCACGTCATCGGCGGTGAAATCCTCGCCGTCGTGCCACTTCACGCCCTCCTGGAGCTTGAAGGTGTAGGTCAGGCCATCGTCCGAGATCTCCCAGCTTTCGGCGAGTCCGGGCTGCGGCTGCAGGTCGGTGCCGTAGCGCAGCAGGCCCTCGTAGATATCGCCGGCAACCAGCTGGGTCGGGCCGTTCTGCACGAGGCCGAGCATCAGCCCCGGCGGCTCCGGCTGAACCACGATGTCGAGCCGTCCGCCGGCCTCTTGCGCGGCAAGCGGCGCCGCGAGGGCGGCAGCGATCAGGAAGGTCGTCGCTTTGAGATGTTTCATGTTTTCCCTGTCAGTTCTGGTTTCGGGGGTGATGGGTCCGGTTCTGGGCCGGACCGCCTTGGTTATGGTCTTGTTCGGAGCCTGCCGGCCTCAGCCCAGATAGTCGGGCGCGGCCTTCTCCAGCATCCGCAGGAAAGCGGCCCATTCCGGGTCGGTCCCCGGGGTGCTCTCCATCTTGTCGTACATCTTCTGGTACTGGCTCGCGGTGTGCTCGGCGACATCGTCGGGCAGCACAACCGGCGTCAGCCCCATGCCGAGCGCGGCCACCTGCGCCTTGCAGGAGCGTTCGAGGTTTAGCGCCAGCTTCACCGCCTCGGCGACCGAGCGACCGAGCAGCAGCGTGCCGTGGTTGCGCAGCAGCATGACCTGCTTCTCGCCAAGATCGGCCACGATGCGCGCGCGCTCCTCGAGGTTCAGCGCGATGCCCTCGTAATCGTGGAAGGCGATGCGGTCGAAGAACTGCGCCGACCACTGGTTCAGCGGCAGCAGCCCCTCCTTGATCGAGGAGACCGCAACGCCCGCGACGGTGTGGGTGTGCAGCACGCAGACCGCGTCGTGGCGCGCCATGTGCACCGCCGAGTGAATGGTGAATCCGGCGGCGTTCACGCCGGCGCCGTAGGGGTCGTCGACCACCGCGCCGGTCTCGTCGACGGTGACGAGATTGGCCGCGGTGACCTCGTCGAAGCGCAGGCCATAGGGGTTCAGCAGGAAGCGCTTCTCGCCTCCCGGACCGTCCGGCATGCGCGCCGAGATATGGGTGTAGATGCTGTCATCCATGCCGAAATGCGCGATCAGGCGGTAGGCCGCGGCAAGATCGCGGCGCAGCTGCGTGACGGTGTCGGCGGGTGCTCCATCGGGCATCAAAGTCGTCCTTTTCATCGCTTGGCCCAAAGAAAGGCCAAAGACGCACCTTTGGTCAAGTAAATTGTCGACAATCGCCAAATCTACAATTAGCGTGACCTCAACTTGTGCGTTTTACCCTCGGACCCATGGACCCAAAGCAAGACAGTGACGGTTTCCGGCCCCTCGACCGCGAAGGGCTCGTTCAGCGTGTCGCGCGCCTGCTCAGCAAGGCGATCGTGACCGGCCAGCTCTCGCAGGGAGAGCGGCTGTCCGAATCGGTGGTGGCCCGCCAACTCGGCGTGAGCCGCGCCCCGGTGCGCGAGGCGGCGCGCCTGCTCGAGAATTCCGGCCTGGTGACCTACCTGCCCAATCGCGGCTTCTTCGTGCGCTCTATGAGTGCGCGCGAGCTGGGCAATCTCTACGAGTTCCGGCTGGTGATCGAGAGCGCCGCGGTGCGCCGCCTGATCCGCGACGGGCTCGGCGAAAGCGAGGCCAAGCTGATCGGCCAGATCGAGGAGATGCGCCGCGTCGCGGGCCCGGGCTTCGACATGCTGACCCAGGTCGAGGCCGACATGCAGTTTCACCGGCTGATCTGCGCCGGCTCGGGCAACCCCAAGTTCCTCAACACCTTCGAGCAGATCGCGATGGAGTCCGAGCTGACGATCATGATGATCGGCCGGCTCTATGATGACGCCCAGCGTCTCGCCGAAACCCACGTGCCGATCCTCGACGCCCTGCTGCGCCACGACGAGGCCGAGGCGGTGGAGGCGCTGCGCTACCACATTGAAGTCGCTCGCGACCTGGTCGTCGAGCAGTTCCGCAAAATGGAAGACGAGCAAGACTGATGAAGTGTTTCTACGCCCCCGAAACCGAGCGCCACGATCCGGTGTTTCGCCTGACCCACGGCAAGATCCTGCGCAACGCCGAGCAGGCCGAGCGCGCCACCCTGCTGAAGGCCGGTCTCGATCAGCTCGGCCTCGCCACCACCGAGCCGCCCGAGGCGCCGCGCGCGGCGCTCGAGGCGGTGCATACCGATGCCTTCCTCACCTTCCTCGAAACCGCATGGGACGACTGGCAGGCGCTTCCGAACGCCGGCCCCGAGGTCGTGCCGAACGTCTTCGCGCAGCGCGGCTTCGCCACCTACCCGACAAGCATCGTGGGCCGCGCCGGCTGGCACATGGGCGACACCTCGGCCCCGATCGGGCCGCACACCTGGGTCGCCTCGCGCCGTGCCGCCGATTGCGCCGTGGCCGCGGCTGACGCGGTGCTCGCGGGCGACCCTGCGGCCTACGCGCTTTGCCGCCCCGCTGGCCACCACAGCTCCGCCGACATGGCCGCCGGCCATTGCATGATGAACAATTCCGCCGTCGCCGCCGCACGCCTGCGCACACAGCACGCCAAGGTCGCGACGCTCGACATCGACGTGCATCACGGCAACGGCACGCAGGCGATCTTCTACGAGCGCGACGACGTGATGACGATCTCGGTTCATGCCGATCCTGAGACCTACTACCCGTTCTTCGTGGGCTACGCGCACGAGACCGGCGCCGGCGCCGGCGCGGGCTTCAACACCAACTACCCCCTGCCCCGCAGCACCACCGACGCGGTCTGGCTCGAGACCATCGCCGAGGCGCTCGAGAAGATCGCCGCCTTCAAGCCCGGCGCGCTGATGCTGAGCCTCGGGCTCGACGCGCATGAGAAGGACCCGCTCCTTGGCATGCAGATCAGCTGGGACGGCTTCCGTCGCGCCGGCGAGATGATCGCCGCTGCGGGCTATCCCACGGTGATCGTGCAGGAAGGCGGTTACCTCTCCGAAGATCTCACCACCTCGCTGGTGTCGTTCATGGAAGGGTTCCTGGGGCGCGGCAAATGACCCTCTCGCCCGAGCTGACCCAGAAGATCCTCGCCGCCGTCGAGGACGGCTTCGAGGAGCAGATCGCCTTCACCGAAACGCTCGGCCGCTACCCGTCCCTGCGGGGACAGGAAGCCACGGCGCAGGATTTCCTGCATGACGAACTGAAGGCGCGCGGCTACGCGATGGACCGCTGGACCATCGAGGTCGACGACATCAAGCACCACCCCGGCTTCTCGCCGGTCGAGGTCGACTATTCCAACGCCATCAACGTGGTGGGCACCATGCGCCCGCGCGAGGAGACCGGAAAGTCGCTGGTCCTGAACGGCCATGTGGATGTTGTCCCCGCCGGGCCGCTCGACATGTGGTCCTCGCCGCCCTTCGAGCCGCGCCGCGAGGGCGACTGGCTCTATGGCCGCGGCATCGCCGACATGAAGGCCGGCATCGCCGCCAACATCTTTGCCGTCGATGCGCTCAAGCGCCTCGGCTACCGCCCCGCCGCCACGCTCTACCAGCAATCGGTGGTCGAGGAGGAATGTACCGGCAACGGTGCGCTGGCGGCGCTGCTGCGCGGCTACAACGCCGACGCCGCGATCATCCCCGAGCCCGAGGACGACATGCTGGTGCGCGCCAATACCGGCGTGCTGTGGTTCCGCGTCCGGGTGCAGGGCGCGCCGGTGCATGTGCGCGAAGCGGGCTCCGGCGCCAACGCCATCGAGGCCGCCTACGAGCTCATCAGGGGGCTGCGCGCGCTCGAGGAGGCATGGAACGCGCAGAAGGGCGAGCACCGCTACTTCGAAGAGCTCGACCACCCGATCAATTTCAATGTCGGCAAGATCGCCGGCGGCGACTGGGCTTCGTCGGTGCCGGCATGGTGCGAGTTCGACTGCCGCATCGCGCTCTATCCCGGCATCAAGGCCGCCGACGCGGCGCGCGAGATCGAGGATCACCTGCGCCGCGTGTCCGACGGCATCCCGTTCCTCGCCAACAATCCGCCGCAGGTCATCTTCAACGGCTTCTTCGCCGAGGGCTACGTGCTCGAGGAAGGCAGCGCCGCCGAGGAGACCCTCGCCCGCGCCCACATGTCGAGCTACGCCAAGCCGCTCGAGAGCTTCGTCACGCCGGGCTATCTCGACGGCAGGGTCTTCGTGATCTACGGCGAGACCCCTTGCCTCGTCTACGGCCCCTATTCCGAGGCCATCCACGGCTTCGACGAGCGGGTGAAACTGTCCTCGGTAAAGCGCGTGACCGGCACGATCGCGCTGTTTATCGCGGAATGGTGCGGGCTGGAGGAAATTTGATCAAATTCTCCCCGTGACCTTTGACCCAAAGTCATCTTAACTGTGCGCCGACGGGGACCTGAGTCTCCCGCGGCCTTCTCCCCAACCGAAACCTCAGGCCCTGCGGGGGCCACTGCCAACACGGAGACCGACATGAACCAGCGTCCGAACTCGCTTCACGCCGCCGACATCGCCTACACGATGCACCCCTACACCAACATGCGCCTGCACGAGGAAAAGGGTCCGATGATCATGAGCCATGGCGACGGCGCCAAGGTCTACGACACCGAGGGCAAGGAATATTACGAGGCGCTGGCCGGGCTGTGGTCGGTCGCCGTGGGCTTCTCCGAGACCCGTCTCGCGGATGTGGCCTACGAGCAGCTCAAGAAGCTGCCCTACTACCACACCTTCGCGCACAAGTCGCACGAGCCGTCGATCCGCCTCGCCGAGAAGCTCGTCGAGATGACCCCGGAAGGGCTCAACAAGGTGTTCTTCACCAATTCCGGCTCCGAGGCCAACGACACCGTCGTCAAGATGGTCTGGTTCCTCAACAACGGCCTTGGCCGGCCGGAGAAGAAGAAGTTCCTGTCGCGCAACAAGGCCTATCACGGCATCACCATCGCCTCGGGCTCGCTCACCGGCCTGCCGGCGAACCAGAAGGATTTCGACCTTCCGGCGATCCCGGTCACCCACCTGACCACGCCGCATTACTGGAAGTTCGCCGAGGAAGGCGAGACCGAGGCCGAGTTCACCGCGCGCCTGCTCAAGGAGCTCGAGGACACCATCCTCGCCGAGGGCCCCGAGACCATCGGCGCCTTCATCGGCGAGCCCGTCATGGGCGCCGGCGGCGTCATGGTGCCGCCCGAGGGCTACTGGCCGGGCGTTGCCGAGATCTGCAAGAAATACGACATCCTGCTGGTGGCCGACGAGGTCATCAACGGCTTCGGCCGCACCGGCAAGCCCTTCGGCTGCGAGCGCTTCGGCTTCACCCCCGACATCCTCGTGACCTCGAAGCAGCTAACCTCCTCCTACATGCCGCTCGCCGCCATCGTGGTGAACGACAAGGTCTATGACGCCATCGCCGACAACACCGCCAAGCTCGGCACCTTCGGCCACGGCTTCACCGGCTCGGGCCACCCGGTCGCCTGCGCCGTCGGCCTCGAGAACCTGAAGATCATCGAAGAGAAGGATCTGATGGGCAATGCCGAGCGCCTCGAGCCGATGTTCCAGGACGGTCTGCGCAAGTTCGCAGATCACCCGCTGGTCGGCGAAGTGCGCGGCGTCGGCCTGATCGCGGGCGTCGAGCTGGCCAAGAACCGCGACACCCGCGAGGCCTTCGAGCCGGCGGGCTCGATGGCGGCCAAGGTGGTGGCGCTCTGCGCCGAAGAGGGGCTGATCGTGCGCAACGTCTACGAGACGGTGGCCTTCTGCCCGCCGCTGATCGTCACCGAGGCCGACCTGACCGAGATCCTCGCCCGCTTCGGACGCGCGCTCGACCGGGCGCTCGATTGGGCGAAATCGGAAGGCATGCTCTGAGGCGACTGAGGTCGCTCTGGGCTGAGAACACCGGACCGGGGGCGCTGCCCCCGGACCCCCGGGATATTTCTGGCCAGAAGAAGACAGGGGCGTCAGGCGTGCGGTTCGCTTGGCGCCCTTTTCTTGTCTGGGCTGGTCAGAGCGGGGCGATGAGCTGCAGGCCCTGATCGGTTTGTTTGAGGCGCAGGATGTCGGCGGAGCCGCCTTCGGTGATCGTGCCGACGGTTTCCGGCATGTTTGCCAGCCGCGCCGGGATCGAGCTTGCCATCGCGAGGGCCCGCTCGAGCGGCAGGTCCAGCTCTCTGACGAGCAGGGTGATGGCGCGGGTGAGGTCGAGATCGGCCCCGGCCAGCGTGCCGTCCTCCAGCACGAGGCGGCCCTCGGCGCGGGTGATCTCGCGGCCGTTGAGCCGGAAGCTCTTGGCCTCGGTGCCGGCCACGGCCATGGCATCGGTGACAAGGAAGATCCCCTCGGGCTTGGCCGCTAGGGCAATGCGCATGGCGGCCGGGTGCACGTGGACGCCATCGACGATCAGCCCCGCCGCAAGCCCCCCGGTGGCGAGGGCGGCACCGACCACGCCGGGCGCGCGCTTGTCGAGGCCGGACATGGCGTTGAACAGATGCGTCACGCAGCGGGCGCCGGCGCGGGCATAGGCGCGGCAGGTGTCGTAATCGGCATCGGTATGGCCGAGCGAGACCAGCGCACCGGCCTCGGCGAGGGCTGAGACCTGCGCCTCGGTGGTGCTCTCCGGGGCGATGGTCACTTTCAGCACCGGCAGGCGGCGGGCGGCATCGCAGAGCATTTCGAGATCGGCCTCGCCCATCGGGCGGATCAGCGCACCGTCATGGGCACCCTTGCGCGACAGCGCCAGATGCGGGCCCTCGAGATGCAACCCGCCGATGCCCGGCACGCCCTCGGCCACGGCCTGCGCCACCGCCTCGATGGCGGCGCGGCTGCGTTCGGGCGTGTCGGTGATCAGCGTGGGCAGGATGGTGGTGCTGCCGAGCCGGCGGTGGGCCGCCGCGATGGTCGAGAGATCCGCCACGCTGGGGCCGTCATTGACCATCACCCCGCCGCCGCCATTGACCTGCAGGTCGACATAGCCCGGCGCCAGCAGGTCGCCGTCGAGATCGACGATCTCTCCGAGCGGCGCAAGCGCGACCTCGGGGGCCAGCGCCGCCACGCGGCCCTCGGAGCAGCGCAGGGCGAAACCGTGCAGCAGGCGCTGGCCGTCGAAGATCGGGCCGCCGCGATAGGTGATGTCGGTCATGGTCATCCGCGCTGAGACAGGTCTGGCGCGACCCTAGGAAAGCCGTGCGGCGGCTGCAATGGGCAGCTCAGACCAGGCTGCTGGTGGCCAGCTCGGTGATCTCCTGGGTGATGTCCTCCTGGCGCAGGCGGCGGGCCTCGCCGATCATCTCCTGCAGGCTCTCGGAGACGTTGTCCTTCGCCGCCACCATGGCGCGCATCCTGGCCTCGTTCTCGGCGGCGAAGGCCAGCATCACCGCCTCGATCAGCTCGGCGAAGATATGCTCCTCGACGAGCTGCGCCAGCAGCCGCTCGGGCGGCAGGGTGACGCGCGGCGGCGCGCGGCGGGCCGAGGGCCGAAAACGGGCATAATCGAAAGGCACCAGCTCCTTGACCCGGATCTTCAGGGCGCCGCCGGAGCCGGGATCGGCATGGACCAGCGTCACCCGCGTCACCGCCTCGCGGGTGATGCGGCGGAACAGCGCGTCGGTCATCCGTGTGGCGAGCTCAGGCGCCTGCGAGGGGTGCGAGATCATCGAGGCGAACCAGGCGATGGCGAGCCCGCGCTCCTCGGCGACGTAATGCCCGCGATCGCCGATCACCACCAGCTCGCAGGTATCGTCCCAGAGCGGCTCGACGGCCTGGAACACCTTGTCGGAATAGGTCCCGGCAAAGCCCTGCTCGGCGGCGAAGAGCACCACCAGCCGGCGCCCCTCTCCCCTGTGCAGCGGCGCGTCGAGATCGAGGTCGGGCGAATAGGTCAGCGCCTCGCCGATGGCATCGCCGATGGTGGTGGCATAGGCCCGGATGCTCTCGAGATGGCGCTGCGCCTCCTGCACCCGCGCCGCCGCGAGGCCGCGCATGGCGGAGATCACCGCATCGAGCTTGTGCACCGTGACGATGCGTTTCTCGACCTCTGAGAGCCGGCTGCTCATGCCTCCTCGGCCTCCCTCTCGCGGAACGCCTCGGCCAACCGCGTGACCGCCGCGACCAGCGCGGCGCGGGCGTCGTCGCCGAGCGCGCGGGTCTCGCTCACCTCCGCCACCGCCTCGGCGGCATCGGCGTTGAGGCGGGCGGGCAGCCGGCCGCGCAGCTCGGCCATGCGCCCGATCGGCACGGTGTCGAACACGCCCTCGGCCAGCGCCGCCAGAAGCGCCACCTGGTCGACCAGCCGCAGCCCGGAGAAGCGCGGCTGGGTGAGCAGTGCGCGGATGCGCTCGCCGCGGGCGATCTGCGCCTTGACGCGCGGGTTCTCGATGCCGCCGAAGCGGGTGAACATCTCGAGCTCCTGGAACTGCGCGTAATCGAGCCGCACCCGGCCCGAAACCTTGCGCAGCGCTGGGGCCTGCGCCTTGCCGCCGACCCGGCTCACCGAGAGCCCGACATCGACCGCCGGGCGCAGGTTGGTCGAAAACAGGTGCGTGTTGAGAACGATCTGGCCATCGGTGATCGAGATCAGGTTGGTCGGGATGTAGGCCGAGAGGTTGCCGGCATCGGTCTCGGCCAGTGGCAGCGCGGTCAGCGAGCCGCCGCCGAGCTCGGGCGAGAGCTTGGCCGCGCGCTCGAGCAGGCGGGCATGGAGGTAGAACACGTCGCCCGGATAGGCCTCGCGGCCCGGCGGCTCGCGGGTCAGCAGGGCGAGCTCGCGGTGGGTGGCGGCGTGCTGGGTCAGGTCGTCGATGACGATCAGTGCGTCCTGCCCCTTGTCGCGGAAATGCTCGGCCATCGACATGCCGGCGAAGGGCGCGATCCATTGCAGACCGGGGGCCGCCGAGGCGCTGCCGACGACGAAGATGCAGCGCTCGATGGCGCCGTGCTCGCGCACCGCCGCGACCACGCGCTCGATCGCCGTGGCGCGTTGGCCGACGGCGACGTAGACGCAGATCACGTCGCTGTGCTTCTGGTTGATGATCGCATCGACCGCCAGCGCGGTCTTGCCGGTGGCGCGGTCACCGACGATCAACTCGCGCTGCCCGCGGCCCAGCGCAAAGAGGCTGTCGACCACCAGCACGCCGGTCTCGAGCGGCTCCGACACGAGCCCGCGCTCGATGATCTCGGGCGCCGGGCGCTCGACCGGCAGCCAGTCTTCCGGGGCCGGCGCGGCGCCGCCGTCGAGAGGGCGCCCCAGAGGGTCGACGATGCGGCCGAGAAAGCCGTCGCCCACCGGCACCCGCAGCACCTCGCCGGTGTCGCTGACCTGATCGCCCACCGCGACGCTGGCGGTCTCGTCGAGCAGCACGGCGTTGATCTCGTCGGGGCCGAGGCTGTGGGCGAAGGCGAAGGCGCCGCTCTCGACGCTCAGGAGCGCGCCGAGGCTCACCGAGGGCAGGCCCGAGACATGCGCAATGCCGTCGGCCAGCTGGACCACGCGGCCCACCGCCTTCGCCTCGGGCTTGAGCTCGGTTTCCGAGAGCTGGGCGCGGCTGCGCTCGAGCCAGTCGGTGTCGGTGCTGCGATCAGTCATGGCGTGTCAGCTCCGCTGTGATCCGGGCGAGGTCGGCCCGGAAATGGTTGCGCACGATGGCGTTGGTGGCGTCGAGCTCGAGCCCCGCGATAAGATCGGGATCCTCGCTGATCTCGAGCGGCAGCGTGCGGCCCAGCGTCTCGGCCAGCCGCGCTTCGAGCGTGGCGCGCTCCTCGGGCAGCAGCATGCGCGCAGCGCGCACCGGCACCGGGCCATCGCTGCCCAGACGGTCGCGCACCGGGGCGGGCAGCTCGGCCACCGCCGCCACCAGCCCGTCGATGAAGCCCGCGGTGAGCGCCGCGTCGGGCAGCCGCCGCAGCAGCCGTTCGGCGATGTCGGCGGCGAGCTGGCCGGCCTGCGCGTCGAGCGCCCGGCGGCGCTCGGCCTCGGCCCGCGCCAGCGCCGCCTCGGCACGGCGGCGCTCCTCGGCGATCCCGGCCTGCGCCTGCTGCATCAGCCGCTCGGTCTCGCGCCCGGCATCGGCCTGCGCCGCATCGAGCAGGGCGGCGCGGCTGGCCGAGATCTCGGCCCGCTCGGCCTCTGCCGCCGCGCGTTCGGCCTCGGCGGCGGCCTTCGCCGCCTCCGCTGCATCAAGATCCGCGTGGGCCAGCGCCTGCCGCTTTTCGATGATTTTGGACACTGGCCGGAACAGGAACCGGGCGAGCAGCCAGATCAGGATGGCCGCGTTGACGGTCTGCAGACCGAGTGTCCACCAGTCGATGGTCATGGCGATGTGCCGATCAGACGAAGGGGTTGGCGAAGAGCACCAGCAGCGCGATGACGAGCGTGTAGATGGCCATGGTCTCGATCATGGCGAGGCCCACGAACAGGGTGCGGCTGAGGGTGCCGGCGGCTTCGGGCTGGCGCGCGATGGCGTCCATCGCCGCGGCGACGGCGCGGCCTTCTCCCAGCGCGGGGCCGATGGCGCCGAAGCTCACGGCGAGGGCGGCGGAGAACACCGAGACGATTTCAACGAGATTGCCTTCCATGGTCAGTCAGACTCCTTGGCGGTTAGCGGGATCTCCTCGCTCTCTCCGGCGGCGGCGCCGATGAAGACGGTTGCGAGGATCGCGAAGATGTAGGCCTGCACGGCGCCGGTCAGCAGCTCCAACGCCATCAGCGGGATGGGCACGAAGAGCCCGGCCAGCGACAGCACGATGCCGACGACGAAGACGCCCGACATGACGTTGCCGAACAGGCGGATGATGAGCGAAAACGTGCGGGTGATCTGCTCGATGAGGTTGAGCGGCATCATCACCCAGCTGGGCTCCACGAAGGTCTCGAGATAGCCCTTCAGCCCGCGCCCGGAGATGCCGAAGACGATGGTCGCCACGAAGACCCACACCGCCAGCGCGGCGTCGGTCTCGATATGGGCGGTGGGCGGCTCGATGCCGGGGATCAGCGACGACCAGTTGGCGATCAGGACGAAGAGCAGCAGCGTGCCGATCAGCGGCCGGAACGGCGCCGGGTCGCGGCGCATGGTGTCGCGAATCTGGTCATCGAGCACGGTGACGAAGAGCTCGAGCACGGTCTGGGTCTTGCTCGGCAGGATGCTGAGCTTGCGGGTGGCGAGGAAGGCGAAGGCCCCGAGCCCCGCCATGATCAGCCAGGTCACGACCACCGGCTCGGCGATCGGCACCGGGCCGATATGAAAGAGGGTGACGTGTTCGAGCGGGCTCTGCATCAGCTCTCCTCCCTGCGCGCCCGGCGCACGACGACCTCGCGGCCGAGCACCAGCCCCAGCGCGCCCGCGAGCAGCGGCAGCGCGCCGAGCTGGACCAGCCCGAACAGCACCAGTCCCACGATACCCAGCCGCAGCAGCTGCAGCGCCACGGCCTTTTTCGGCGCGCGCCCCTCGAGATAGAGCGCCGTCAGCCGGCGTAGGCTGGAGAAATGCGCCAGCCCCACGAGGAAGCCCGCCACGAGCCCGAGGGCGGCATATGCGAGATCCGGGGTCATTGTTTGTGCATCCATCTCCAGACCGCGTGCATGCC
Organism: Salipiger bermudensis; assembly: GCF_019801965.1. Lineage (GTDB taxonomy): Bacteria > Pseudomonadota > Alphaproteobacteria > Rhodobacterales > Rhodobacteraceae > Salipiger > Salipiger bermudensis_A. Next base: position 553,838 of record NZ_JAHVIA010000002.1, on the reverse strand, counting down.
GATGGCGGCGCCGAGGAAGATCCCGGCGGCGGTGAACATGATGTTGGTGTCGGCCACGCGGTCGAGGAAACGGCCCAGCACCACGCCCAGCAGCATCGGCACCAGCACCGCCCAGCCGAGAATGCCGATCTGGCCGAGCCGCGATCCGAGCGAGGGCTCGGGATCGCTCTGCTTCATGCGCTCGAGCTTGGCGGCGCGGCGCGCGGCGTGTTCGACGGCGTCTTTCTCGCGGCGGCTCATCGTTGCTCTCCCTGTTCGACGCCGAAGCCCGAGGGGTGGGGCAGCACGTCCCCCTGACCCGGGCGCAGCAGCCGGATCATCTCGCGCACGGCATTGGCGTGCAGGCGCATCTGCTCGACCCGCTCGTGGCGGCCGGCATCGTCCTGATCGCGGCGGAAGGCGGCGATGCGCTCCTCCAGCGCGTGAATGTCCTCGCCGAGGATGGCATCGCGGCAGGCGATGGCGATCTCGCGCCCGCCGTTGACCGACAGCAGCCCCGCCCGCACCCCGGCGAACTGCTCGGGCTTGCCGGGGCTGCGCCAGCGGATGATCGAGGCCGGCAGCACGGTGAGGAAATCGGTGTGCCCCGGCAGGATGCCGAAGCCGCCGCTCTCGTCCTGCGCCCGCAGCGAGGTCACCGCGGCATCGTCGACCACCACGTCCATCGTGGTGGTGATGACCAGATGCAGCGCCCCGCTCATGACGCCGCCTCCCGCGCCGCCTCTTCCTTGGCGCGCGCGTCCTCCAGCGTGCCCACCATGAAGAGCGAGCTCTCGTCCCACTCGTCGCATTCGCCTTCGAGGATGGCGCGGCAGCCGGCGATGGTGTCCTCGAGATCGACCGACACGCCCGCCATGCCGGTGAAGGCCTCGGTGACGGTGAAAGGCTGGGTCAGGAAGCGCTGCAACCGGCGGGCGCGCTCGACGACCTTGCGGTCGTCGCGGCTCAGCTCCTCCATGCCGAGAAGCGCGATGACGTCCTGAAGCTCGCGGTAATGCTCGATCGAGCGCCGCACATCGTTGGCGATGCGCACATGCTCCTCGCCCACCAGCAGCGGATCGAGCAGGATCGAGGACGAGGCGATGGGATCAACCGACGGATACATGCCGTCCGCCGCCATCGCCCGCGACAGCACCACCATCGAATCCACATGCCCCGCGATGGCGACCACCGCCGGGTCGGTGAAATCATCCGCCGGCACGTAGACCGCCTCGATCGCGGTGACCGAGGCCTCGCCCACCGAGGCGATGCGCTCCTGCAGCTCGGCCACCTCGGTGGCCAGCGTCGGCTGGTAGCCGACCCGGCTCGGCAGCCGCCCCAGAAGACCCGAAACCTCGGAGCCCGCCTGCACGAAGCGGAACACGTTATCCATGAGAAGCAGCACGTTCTTCTGCTCGGCATCGCGGAAATGCTCGGCGATGGTGAGTGCCGTCATCGGCACCCGCCAGCGCGCGCCCGGGGGCTCGTTCATCTGGCCATAGACCAGCACCGTGCGGTCGAGCACGCCGGCGTCGGTCATGTCGAGCAGCATCTCGTGGCCTTCGCGCGAGCGCTCGCCGATGCCCGAGAACACCGAGATGCCGTCATAGCCCGCCACCATCGAGTGGATCAGCTCCATCACCAGAACCGTCTTGCCGACGCCCGCACCGCCGAACATGGCGGCCTTGCCGCCCTGCGCCAGCGGGGTGAGCAGATCGACCACCTTGATGCCGGTGCGGAACGGATCGCTGGCCTTGCCCTGCGCCCTGAGCGGCGGCGGGGCGGCGTGGATCGGGCGGCGGGGGGCATCCTCGGGGAGCGGGTCCTTGCGGTCGCCGGCGCTGCCGGTGACGTCGAGCAGACGCCCCAGAACCGCCTCGCCCACCGGCACGGTGAGCGGCCCGCCGAGCGGCCTCACCTGCTGGCCGCGCGCGAGGCCATTGGTGTTGTGCAGCGCGATGGTGCGCACGGTGCTGCGATCGCGCTGCGCCTCGACCTCGAGCAGGATCCGGCGGCCATCACTGGCCGTGGTTTCGAGCGCATCGTTGATCGCCGGGATCGCCTCGTCGGGGAAGGTCACATCGACAACGGCGCCGCGGACCGCGACCACCGTGCCTTCGACGCATGTTTCCTGTGAATCCAAAGACATCGTCTCTCATCCGAAATCTGACCCGAGGATAAACCTATTAAGGCGAGTGCGAGGTGATCTAGGTCAAGTAAAACGAGAGTTCCCGGTTTCGTGACCGCATTTTTCGCACCCCTCCGACAGGCGCCGCGACTGGCGCCCGGAGCGCAACGATCCGCCGCCATTTCGCCCTCTCAGGCACCGCTTTCGCCGTCCGCGGGAAGCGCGTGCGAGTCCAACCTACAGCCCTGATGAGCAAGCGAAAAACGGCGCTCTGCATGGCAACCCCGCCATGCCTTTCGTGGGGTTGTGCGGCGCCGGGGCGGGCGTAAATCTCGGGCTCGGGGGTTTGTGTCCGGGCCGCGTGGCGGTGCGGCGGAAGGGACAGGTCGCCATGCGCAAACGTATCGTCATCATCGGGGGAGACGGCTTCTGCGGCTGGCCGACGGCGCTGCGCCTGTCGAAGCTGGGTCATGAGATCACCATCGTCGACAACCTCTCACGCCGCGCCATCGACGCCGAGCTCGGCGCCCGGAGCCTCACCCCGATCCGCAGCCTCTCCGAGCGCATCGACGCGTGGTTCGACGTCACCGGCCACTACATCCGCCCCGAGCGCATCGACGTGGCGCGCGAATATGACGCGCTCTGCGATCTGCTTGCCGAGATTCGCCCGCATGCGCTGGTGCATTTCGGCGAGCAGCGCGCCGCGCCCTACTCGATGAAGGATGCCGCCCACAAGCGCTACACCGTCGACAACAACATCCGCGCCACCCACAACATCCTCGTGGCGCTCACCCATCTCGGCCTCGATACCCACCTGGTGCATCTCGGCACCATGGGGGTCTATGGCTACGACGATGCCGGCATCGAGATCCCCGAGGGCTACCTGCCGGTCTTCGTGGCCGACGGCGAGGGTGGCCTGCACCAGCGGCAGATCCTCTATCCGGCGGCGCCGGGCTCGGTCTATCACATGACCAAGGTGATGGATCAGCGCATGTTTGCGTATTACGCCAAGAACGACCGGCTGCGCATCACCGACCTGCACCAAGGCATCGTCTGGGGCACCCAGACCGACGAGACCCGGCTCGACGAGCGGCTGATCAACCGCTTTGACTACGATGGCGATTACGGCACCGTGCTGAACCGCTTCCTGATGCAGGCGGCGACCGGCCACCCGCTCACCGTGCACGGCACCGGCGGCCAGACCCGCGCCTTCATCAACATCCACGACACGGTCAATTGCATCACGCTCGCCGTCGCGCATCCGCCCGAGCCCGGCGACCGGGTCAAGATCCTCAACCAGATGACCGAGACCCACCGGGTGCGCGATCTTGCCCGGCTGGTGGCCGAGCTCACCGGGGTCGAGGTCGCGCTGGTGCCGAACCCGCGCAACGAGGCGGCGGAGAACGATCTTTTCGTGTCGAACAAGACCTTCCTCGATCTCGGGCTGCATCCGATCACCCTGCGCGAAGGGCTGATGCGCGAGACCGTCGAGATCGCCGAGCGTTACATCGACCGCGTGCTCCCCGAGACCGTGCCCGCGCGCTCCACCTGGACCGCCGCGCAGGCCCCCGGCGAGGTCAGCGAGGCGGCGCTGAGCCGCGCCCGCAGACTCGAGCCCGCGTCGTGACCTGCATCGAGGAGCAATGAGATGAGACTGATCGGAACCCTTCTGCTCGTGCTGCTGCTCGCGGTGCTGGCGACCTTCGCCTATGACCGACGCGCCGACTACCTGCCGCAGCTGATCGCCGCTGCCTCCGGCGGGCCGGTGGTCCACGACCAGCGCGCAAGCGACCCCGACGCCGCGCTGCCAAGCCCGCATGGACCGCCCGCCACCATCCCCTATGGCACGCCCGAGGACTGGACCGGGCTGAGCGGGCTCCAAGCCTTCGGCCGGGCGCGCTTCCCGCTGCCGCGCGCGGTCGGCATCACCGGCGGCGAGCTGGTGGTCGAGCTGACCTCCGAGCTCGAGGAGGGCGCCGTGGCGCGGCTGCGGCTCAACGTGAACGGCAGCAAGCGGGGCGAGATCGTGGTCGAGAGCGGCATCACCGAGCACCGGGTGCTGCTGCCGCTCCGGGCCGAGGATTTCCTCGCCGAGGACGTGCAGCTGACGCTGGCCACCGAGGGCGTCGCGCCGGCGGTGGTCTGCCGTTCGCACTGGGATGGCGGCGTGGTGATCCGGCTGCGGCCCACCAGCCACCTGCGGCTGGCGCTCGACGCACCGCTGAGCGATCCCGGCGACCTGCTTTTCGCCGGTGGAATGCCGGCGCGGGTGCTCTGGCCCGAGACCGGGGATGCCGCGCAGCGGGCGGCGCTGTTGCGGCTCGCCGCCAACCGCCCCGGCATCGCGTTCGTCGCCGCGGCGGATGCGCGCGAGGGCGATCTTGCGCTCACCACCGACGAGGCCACGCGCCTCGCCGACCGGCACTGGGCGGCGGCGGATCTGCCCGCGGACTGGCCGGTGCCGCTCGAACGGCTCAACGCCAACCTGCGCCTGCGCGACCTCGATGCCGACACCAGCTGGCGCATTCCCTATGACCGGCGCCTGCTGCCCGGCGAAGGCGCGCCGGATGCGCTCACTCTCGGTCTGCGCATCGCCGCGCAGGCCCCGGAGGACTGGCTTCTGACGGTCACGCAGGACGGCCGGCTGCTGCATGGCGAGAGCCTGCGCGGCCAGCGCCTCGACATCACCCGCAACGTGCGCCTGCCTGCCCTCGTGGGCGACGCGCCGACCGGCACCATCGACGTCACCTTGCGGCGCGAGGGCGACAATGACGATCAGTGCCGCGAGCCGATCCCGGCGGTCGGCGAGCTGACCGCCGCCTCGGTGCTGCGCGGGGCGCCCGACCCGGAGTTCATGGGCGGGATCCATGCCGGGCTCGGCGATGTCGCCGCGCTGCGCGCCGACCCGGCGCTCACCGCCCGCGAGGCGATGATCGCCAGCGCCACCCTGCGCGAGACCTTCCCGCGCGGCACGCTGCGGCTCGAGAGCGATGATCCGGCGCAGGAAGGCATCGTCACGGTGCTGCCGACCGAGGCGCTAGCCGAGCGCGCCGCCGCGGCGATGACGCTTGCGCAGGACCATGGCCGGCATTGGCTGGTCTGGCTCGACCGCGATGCCAATGGCGCCCTGCTGCCGGTGGTTGTCCCCGCGGGGACAGCGACGGGCCTGCCGCCCGCCGGACGCGCCGCGCTGCTGATCAGCCTGCCGTGATGCCATGGCCAACCGCGCTCTTCCCCCTGCCGGCTCCGACCCCGGCGCGCTCTACCGCGGACGCTCGGAAAACGAGTACCGGTCGCGCGAGAGCCTGCCGCCGGGCTATGCCAAGCCGGTACCGCGCAGCACCGCGCCCAAGGTCCTGCTGACCTTCACGGCGCTGGCGATCGGCCTGCTCTGGCTGGTCAACGCCTACCCGCCGGTGGCGGCGCTGTTCCCGCATGACGCGCTGATCCTCGCCCCGGCGCGGGGCGAGAACGCGGCGCCGATCCGGATCTTCATCCTCGCCTTCCTGCTGGCGTTCTGCGGCTTCGCCGCCCATGCGCCGCGCACCCGGCTGTTGATGACGCTCGACATGGCGCTGTCCTTCCTGGCGCTCTGCATGCTGACCGACCTGACGCTCATCGCCATCGACCTGGTGCTCGACATCCGGCTCAGCCTGCGGGTGATCGAGATCCTCGGCGGGCTCACCGGCTTCGCCGTCTTCGCCCTCAAGATGATGGAGTGGGGCCGCATGCCGAGCCCCGTCCCCATGGCGATCGACGAGCGCGGCAGCGGCGCGGCGCTGCTGCGCATCCTGATCGCGGCCATTGCCGCCATCGCCTTCTCGCGCGCGGTGCTGAGCCTGTTCCCCGCGCAGGTCTCGCAGGTGCGGCAGCTGGCGCTTCTGGGCGGCATCGGTCCGGGGCTGTTCCTGGTGTTCCCGGCCTTCTTCCTGCTGCTGTTCTGCTATTCCTGGATCGGCTTCCACCTGCGCCGCGATCCGCATTTCAGCCCCGACCTGACGGTGCTGGTGGCGGCGCTCAACGAGGACTACATCATCGCCGACTGCATCCGCGCGCTCGACGCGGCGGCGGCGCAGTATGGCGGCGCGGTCAGGCTGATCCTCGTCGACAACGGCTCGACCGACGCCACCGTCGCGACGGCGCAGGCCGCGCTCACTGCGGCCGAGCATCTCGACGGCGAAATCCTGCACCAGCCCGAGCCCGGCAAATCGATGGCACTCAACACCGGGCTGGAACGGATCGAGACGGCGTTTTTCATTCGCATCGATGCCGACACGCTGGTCTGCCCCGAGAGCTTCACCAAGGCCGCCAGCATGATCTCCGACCCGGAGGTCGGCGCGGTGGGCGGCATCCCCCTGCCCCCGGGAGACGGCCCGTTCGACCGCTCGCGCGAGTTCGAGGTCTATATCCGGCACGGCTTCTACAACGTCGCCTTCGACGCCATCAACGGCGTGACCTCGATCCCCGGCATGTTCGCGCTCTACCGCACGGCGCTGCCCAAGGCGCTCGGCGGCTTCGTGCACGGCATGAACGGCGAGGACACCGACATGTCGCTGCGCATCGGCGAGATGGGCTTTCAGCTCATCGTCTCGCCATCGGTGCGCTACTATTCCGAGGTCCCGGCCAGCTACGCCCACCTGCGCGAGCAGCGGATGCGCTGGTTCCGCTCGACGCTGCATTTCTCGTCGCGCTGTCGGGCGCTGATCTACAGCCCGACCTTCACCATCCGCGGCAAGCTGATCCTGCCCTTCATGCTGATCAACCTCGCGCGGCGGGCGATGATGGTGCCATTGGTGATCTTCGGCTATATCTGCCTGCTGTCGCCGCTGACCCGGTTCGACACGCTGAGCTGGTCCGCCGCCATCGCCACCTTCGTCGGTGCGCCTGCGGTGGTCGCGGTGGTGGCCTGCCTGCTCAACGGCTCGCCGGGCACCATCCTTCACCTGCCGCGCTACATCCTGTTTCGCCTGCTGCGCGCCTACCTGACGCTGGAATCGATGCTCTCGATGCGGTTCCGCCCGACCTGCCGGGCCGCCTATGGGCGCGCCGCGCTGGCCGAGCGCGGCAGTAAACCGGATTGGATCGCCTGACATGAAACGGTTTCCCGCGATCCGCCTCGCTGCGCTTCTCTCGCTCGCCCTCGCACTGTCCGCCACAGCGGCGCAGGCCGAGGGCTGGTCTTCCACCGCCTTCGCCGGGTTCGACCGCGATCCGCTCGACCGCGAGCTGCGCGGCGGCGGGCGGCAGCTTCAGCTCGAAGACAGGTTTAGCTTCGGTTTCGCCACCGAGCGCAGCTTTTCCCAAGTCGCGGGGCGCGAGACGGTTCTGGGATTCGGGCTGTCGCGCGAGCACTACCCCGACGCCACCGAGGGCGACCGGCTGCGCTTCGACGCCTCGGCAGAGTATCGCGTCGACCTCGCCGGAGACCGTCGCCAGCTCGCCTTCCGGCTCGAGGGCGCCCATGCCCGCGACGCGGGCGGCGAGGTCTATTCCCGCCTGCGCTTCGGCACCACCTATCGCATGGGCGCCGCGCCGCGGCAGATGCTGACCGCGCGCGCCCGCGTGGGCTTTCGCGACCAGAACGAGGCCAACAGCTTCGAGGGCTACGACCAGAGCGAGTGGCTGGGCGAGCTGGCCTATTCCTGGCAATCGCCGGACTGGGCCTGGTACCTGCGCGGCGCGCTCTACCACGAGCGCCGTGACGCCGAGCGCGACATCTACAGCTACGAGGAGACCGGGCTGCGGCTGATGGCGCGCTACCGGCTCGACAGCGACACGCGGCTCACCCTGCGCCTTGGCGGCTACGCCCGCGATTACGTCGATGGCGGCCGCGAGGACAGGCGCGTCAGCGCCAGCGTCGGGCTCGAGCACGCGCTCACGGACCGGCTGACCATCGAAGGCTATGGCGGCTACATGCGCAACCGCTCGACGCACGCGGAGAAGGCGTTCGAGGGTCCGCAAATCGGGTTGATGCTGCGCATGTCGTTCTAGCCGCGCCCGCCCGCGGCAATCGGCGTCGCTGCTCCGAGGCGCGAAATCGGGTAGACTCCGCTCCGGGGACACCGGACCGGAGAGGATGACGATGCCACGCGCGACAAGGATCCCGAAACTGCTGGCGCTGATGGCGGCACTGGCCGCCGCGCAGGCCGGGCTGGCACCGCAGGCCTCGGCGCAGGAGGCCGCCGAGCCGCCGGCGCGCGGGGTGCCCTATCTCACCATCCGCAACCACACCGGGCTCGACGACCCGCGCGAGGTCTACGGCGACGAGCGCAGCGATCTGAAGGCGGGCCATTGCGATATCGGCGAGCGCCGCCTGCCGATGCTCTCCTCGGTGGCCGAGGCGGCGCCGTTCTACATCCCCGAGGAGATCCTGCGCGTCGAGGCGATCCGCGAGCGCCCGCCGGCCGAGCTGCTCGACACTTTCGAGGCCGATGTCGGCGAGGCCGAGCCGGTGCTGTTCACCCACGGCTTCTACATCGATTTCGAGAAAGGCTGCCGCCGCGCCACCGCGCTTCAGGAGAACGCCGGACTCGAGGGACGGTTTCTCTGGTTCAGCTGGCCCTCGGACGGCGACGCGCTGAACTACACCCATGACGAGGCCGATCTCTACTGGAGCGTGCCCGACCTCGCCGACGCGATCAGCGAGATGGAGCGCCGCTTCGGCCCCGACCGGGTGCATGTTGCCGGACACAGCCTGGGCGCGCGCGGCGTCGTGCATGCGCTTGCCGAGCTGGCGAACCGCGGCACCGGCGAGCAGATCGGCGAGGTGGTGCTGCTGGCCCCGGACATGGATTTCGGCATCTTCCAGCGCCTGCTGCCGCGGATCCGCCCGCTGGCCTCGAGCATCACGGTCTACGTCACCGAGCGCGACTGGCCGCTGGCGCTCTCGGCACAGCTGCACGGCTACGCGCGCCTCGGCGAAGCCGGCAACCCGGTGGCGAAGCTCGAGGGTGTCGAGGTGATCGACCTGAGCGACCTGCAGGTGCGCAGCTCGTCGGGGCATCTCTACCACATCTACAATTCAGAGGTCGGCGATGACCTCGCGCAACTGCTGAAGCAGGGGCTGCACGCCGGCGAGCGGCGCAACCTCGTGCAGGACGGCCCGAACCTCTGGCGCCTGCAACCGGCGCAGTAGGCGGCGGCTGCGAAAGACGCGCAGCCGCCGCCCCGCGATCCCGGATCAGAGATGGGCGTTGACGTCGGCGGCCACCAGCAGGCTGTCGTAGAAGGTGATCTCGGTGGTCCCGAAGAGGATCGTCGTATCGCCGTCCTCCTGCGACAGCGTGAAGGCGTTGCTGCCGACCAGCTCGACCGTGTCGATGCCGCTGACGAAGTCGAAGACCTTGTCGGTGCCATCGGCGAGACCGAAGACGAAGGTGTCCGCGCCGAGATCGCCGTTGTCGCGGTCGGCGAGGTCGCCGTAGAGCACGTCGTCGCCGGCGCCGCCTTCGAGCGTGTCATCGCCGAAGCCACCGTAGAGACGGTCGACATCGTCGCCTCCGAGCAGCAGGTCATTGCCGTCCTCGCCAAGCAGCTTGTCGCTGCCGGCGCCGCCCTCCAGCGTGTCGCTGCCGGTTCCGCCGAGCAGCTTGTCGGCCCCGTCGAGCCCCTCGATCACCTGCCGCCCGTCGCCGCCGGAGATGCGATCGGCGCCTGCGCTGCCGGTCAGAGTCTCGACACCGACATCGATGGTGACGAGGCCGGCCGCGAAGCCGCCCTGCCCGTCGTCGACCCGGTAGACGAAGCTGTCCTGCCCGATGAAGCCGGCATTCGGCGTGTAGACGAAGCTGTCGTCGCTCGCGTCGCCCACCGTGCCGCCGTCATCGAGGGTCACGATGCCGTTGGAGGCCACGCTCACGACGCCGTCGAGCGACAGCTCATCGCCATCGGGATCGCTGTCGTTGGCCAGCACGTCGATCGCGACGGCCACCCCGGCATCGGTCTCGACCGCGTCTGGCTCCGCCATCGGCTTGCCGTTGAGGCTCGAGAGCAAGTTATCCGCCGCGCTGACCATCTGGTTGAAGAAGGTCACGGTGGTGCTGCCATAGGTCATCACCGTGTCGCCGCGCGTCGCATCGAAGGAGAAGACCGGCGTCAGGCCCGCCGGGCCGTCGAGACGGATGCGGTCGACGCCGGAGACGAAATCGAAGACACGGTCGGTGCCGTCATCCGCGTCGAAGGCGAAGATGTCCGCCCCGATAAAGCCGCCGCCGGCGCCGTTGGGCGCGTCGCCGTAGAGCACGTCGTCGCCATCGCCGCCGAGCACCGTGTCGTCGCCGGTGCCGCCATAGACCCGGTCCGCGCCGCTGCCGCCGGAGACCGAGTCGTCGCCCTCGTCGCCCTGCACCTTGTCGTCGTCCTCGCCGCCGTCGAGCGTGTCGTCGCCGGCTTCGCCGCGCAGGGTGTCGTTGCCCGCGCCGCCGTCCATGTCATCGCCCGCCGCGCGACCGAGCAGCAGGTCATCGCCGGCGAGGCCGGAGATCTGGTCTGGATCGGGCGTGCCTTCCAGCCGGTCGTCGCCGGGCGTGCCGACGATGGCGCCTGCACCGGGGGCAACGGTCACGGAGACGACGCCGATGTCGCTGCCGCCATTGCCGTCCTCGACGGTGTATTCGAAGCTACCGGTTCCGGTGAACCCGGCATTGGGGGTGAATACCACCTCCCCGGTTCCGCCGTCGATCGCCACCGTCCCGCCCACTGCCGCCGCGACGGCGGTGACGGTCAGGCTGTCGCCATCGACATCGCCGTCATTGGCCAGGACATCAATGCTGACCGCCGTGTCTGCGACGGTGCTGGCGGTATCGTTTACCGCCTCGGGATCATCGTTGACCGGCAACACGTTGACGGTGACCGTTGCCTCGTTGGACAGCGAGACCCCGTCATCGAGGGTGTAGGTGATGGTGAAGCTGCCGTTCCAATCGGGATCCGGCGTGTAGAGCCAGCTCGACGGCAGCGGCGCCAGGCTGCCCGGGACCACCCCGGAATAGCCGTTGATGTAGAGCCAGTCGCCCTCGGCATCGAAGGCATGGGCCAGCGGCTCAATGGTGGTCATCTCGTCTTCGTTGATATTCACCGTGAAGTCGTAGGCCACCGGCGCCGTGTTGTCATAGGCGCCGACGATGGTGCCCTGGGCCGTCGCGAGGACCTCGCCCGTCACGGTGTCGAAGAGTTCGATGGTGAAGGTCTCGTCGCCCTCGATCTCGAAATCCGCGTAGATCGGCACCGGCAGCAGCAACTCGGTCTGGCCGACCCCGAAGTTGAAGGGCGCGAAGCCTGCGGCGTTGTAGTCGATCCCCGCCCCGGCGGCGGCCCCGCCAGTGGCCGTGCCGTCAACATAGCGCGCGCTCAGCAGGTTGCTCGCGGCGCCGGCATCAGCCCGGATCGCCGTGAAATACATCACCTGGCCTTCCTCGGCCACGAGATCGTTCATCACGTAGGGAACACCGACGGCCGCGACCTCGATCGTCGCCGTGGCAATCGAGGTCTCGGTGCCGTCCGACAGGATGTATTCGAAGCTCGCGGTGCCGGTGAACCCGGCATCCGGGGTGAACAGGAAGCCGCCCGAAGCGCTGATACTGTCTACCGTGCCGCCGATGGCGTTAAGGGTTCCGATCACTTCCAGCGCGTCACCATCCGCATCGCCATCGTTCCACAGCAGCCCGTTCAGGCTGATGCCCGAGATGGCGGTCTGGAAGGTGGTCTCGTAGAAATCGTCGCGCGCGTCGGGGGCGACGTTGGGCTCGGTCACGGTCAGCTCCAGCGTACCGACATTGGATGCCGCCGTGCCGTCGGTGACGGTGAAGCTGACGGTCACCAGCCCAGTGAAGCCGAAGGCCGGTGTCACCCGGAACTGGGTATCGCCGATCTGGGTCAGGCTCGCGCCATTGTCTGCGGACAGGCTCGCGAGTTGCAGCGGATCGCCATCGACATCGGAGGCGATATCGAGCACGTCGTAGGTGAACGACCTGCCGGCCGGACTGTCGAAGCTGTCACTGCCGGCCACCGGGGCGTCGTTGACCGGCGCGAGCTCGAGGGTCAGCCGGCCGGTATTGATGCCGCCGCGCCCGTCCTCGGCGGTGTAGACGATGATCTCGGTGCCGAACCAGTCGCTGTCGGGCTGATACTGGAAGCTGCCATCCGGGTTGACCACGATGAAGCCGTTCTCAGGCCCGTCGATCACGCGGTAGCTCAGCGGATCGCCGTCCGGGTCACTGGCGTAGTCGTCGAAATCGCCGCTAAAGACGTCATCCTCGCGCCACGGCACGGTGTTTTCGCCCGCCTCCGGGTCGAGGTTGACGCTGTCGTCGTCGAGGATGGTGCCCTGCCCGCTGGCAAGGACGGTACCCGAGGAAAGATCGATCAGTTGCAGGAAGAAGGTCTCGTCGCCCTCGACCTCGCTGTCCTGCAGAGTATTCACGAAGAAGCTCCGCGTGTCCTCGCCCAGCCCCAGCTCGAACGGCGGGTAGAAGGTTTCCTGGTAGTCCGTGCCCTCGACCGCGGTGCCGTCGGCCCAGGCGATGCCCAGCCTCGGACTGATGGTATCGGTGTTGTTGAGCCGGGTGACGGTGAACATCATCGTGCGCCCTTCGTCCGCGCTCTCGGTGCTGACCGAATATTGCGTGGGCGGGCGCGGCCCGACCTCGATGCTCACCGTGGCCACCGATGTCTCGAGCCCGTCGGAGACCGTGTAGCTGGTGGTGGCGATCCCCGAGAAACCACTCGCCGGCACGAAATCGAGCGCGCCGTCCGGCGTGATGGTGAGGCTGCCGACCAGGGGATCGAGCGGGGTGAACCCGATGACCTCGAGCGCGTCGCCATCGGCATCGGTGTCATTGCCCAGAACGCCGGGGCCGGCAATGCTGAGCGCGGTGCCGAAGGCCGTGCCGTAGCTGTCGGCTTCAGGCGCCGGCGCGCTGTTCGGCGGCACCGCGGTGATCGCGAAGGTCTGCCCCGTCAGCCTCTCGATGCCGTCGCTGACCGAGAAACCGAAGCCATCGTTCAGATCCCCGCTGCCGGAATGCTCGTAGAGGATCCGGCCAGCCGTCAGATCTTCCTGGGTGAAGGTGTCGTCGAGCGCCAGCACCTGGTCACCGGCGGTCACCGTTCCGCTGCCGTCGACGTCGCGGACCATCGAGCCGGCGGAGGGGGCGTCTGTCAGGGTGTAGACGAGCTCGGCCTCGGTATTGTCGACATCCGTGGTCTGCAGAATCGCCGGGGTCAAGGCCGCCGCCGCGCCCTGGGCCAGTGTCAGACCGGCGTTTACCGCGATCACGGGCGCATCGTTTACCGCAAGCACCTTGATCCGCACGGTGGCCTCGTCGGAGCCGCCATTGCCGTCATCGACAAGGTAGGTGAAGCTGTCGGTGCCGGTCCAGTCGGCGTCGGCCGCGTAGGTGAAGGCACCGTCGGATCGCAGCACCAGCGTGCCGTGGGCGACGTCCGTCACCAGCGAGACGGTCAGCGGATCGCCATCGACGTCGCTGTCGTTGCGCAGCACCCCGAGCGCAGTACTGGCCGAGCCACGTACGTCCTCATAAACGCCGTAGAGGTCGTTCGCCGCCACCGGGTCATCGTTCACCGGGGTCACGGTGAACTCGATCTGAGCGGTGTTCGACACCTCGGTGCCGTCGGTGACGCTGTAGGTCAGGGTCAGCGGGCCGTTGTAATCGGGGTCGGGGGTGACCTCGAAGCCGAGGCCGCCAAGCGGGGTGACGGTGGCACCGGCGCTGATCGAGATGTCCTCGATGCTCAGGGGGTCGCCGTCGACATCCTCGACGAGCCCGGAGAGGCTGAAGACCTGCGGGATGTCCTCGGAGAGTGTCGCCGACGAACCGCTGGCCGTCGGCGCATCGTTCACCGCAAGCACGTTGATCCGCACGGTGGCCTCGTCGGTGCCGCCATTGCCGTCATCGACCAGGTAGGTGAAGCTGTCGGTGCCGGTCCAGTCGGCGTCGGCCGCGTAGGTGAAGGCGCCGTCGGATTGCAGCACCAGCGTGCCGTGGGCGACGTCCGTCACCAGCGAGACGGTCAGCGGATCGCCATCGACGTCGCTGTCGTTGCGCAGCACCCCGAGCGCAGTACTGGCCGAGCCACGTACGTCCTCATAAACGCTGTAGAGGTCGTTCGCCGCCACCGGGTCATCGTTCACCGGGACCACGGTGAACTCGAGCTGGGCGGTGTTCGACACGTCGGTGCCGTCGGTGACGCTGTAGGTCAGGGTCAGCGGGCCGTTGTAATCGGGGTCGGGGGTGACCTCGAAGCCGAGGCCGCCAAGCAGGGTGACGGTGGCACCGGCGCTGATCGAGATGTCGTCGATGCTCAGGGGGTCGCCGTCGGGGTCATCCGTCAGGCTGGCGACGGAAAAGACCGGGCTGGTGTCTTCGTTGAAGCTGGCCGTGCCCCCAAGGGCGGTGGGCGGCGAATTTGCGACGGCGCTGCTCGCGAAGATCGCTGGAAAGGGAGCGTCGCCTTGGCCCGGGCCTTCAGAGCCTGCCGACACATCGATCTCCTGCGCACCCGTGGTGCGCGAGCTGCCATCGTTAATCATATTTTTCCCCGCGGAATAAGTTTTCGAGAAAGGTCGTGAAAATGCTTCAATTCCGCCACGTTGGCGGAAGCTTTCTGTTCCGTCAATCTCGACGTGCAGTGCGATCACCCGGAAATGGCCTCACAGACCGCGAAATTCTCAGGATATCTGGATCAACAGGGGGTTGTGGCCCAGCATAGACGCCGGGCCGAATGCCTTGCCCCCGTCCCACGCTCTGCGCCGCAGGGGGCAACTCATCCGACGCCCAGCCCCTGCGATGTGCCGATGATTCGCTTGTCCACGTACGAGCGCGCGGCTTGGCCGGCTCCGGAGGATCGCTCCGAAGATCGCGGTGAGCGGCCCTGGCTCCGGGGAGCCGCACCCGATCAACGCGGTGCCTGGGATGGCGGCTTCACCGCTGCGGATGCCTGAACAGCGCTGGTTTGCGGCGGTTCCCGTGAGAAGCGCCCGGTCCTGCGTTGAGACCGCCGGAGCCGCCCCAGACGTGAAAACGGCCCCGGATCACTCCAAGGCCGCTTCCCTATCGTCTCAGCCAGAATGGCCTGTCGAGATGCTCAGGTCATGCCATGTGGCACGACATTCTGTGACCACCGCGGCGGCTCAGCCGCACTTGGAGTGGCCGCAGCTCGAGCAGGTCATGCAGCCCTCAACCATCATCATCGAGTACTGGCCACAGGACGGGCAAGCCTTGCCGCGCGGCGCCTCTAGCCCGACGACCTTGGCCTGCGGATCCGATTTCAGCCCCATGCCCTCGCCCTCGAGGAAGCCCGTCGCCACGAGGTGGCGCTCGATCACGCCGCCGATGGCCGCGAGGATCGACGGGATGTACTTGCCCTGAACCCAGGCGCCGCCGCGCGGGTCGAACACCGCCTTGAGCTCCTCGACCACGAAGGACACGTCACCACCGCGCCGGAACACCGCCGAGATCATCCGCGTCAGCGCCACGGTCCAGGCGTAGTGCTCCATGTTCTTCGAGTTGATGAAGACCTCGAAGGGACGGCGATGGCCGCCGACGATGATGTCGTTGATCGTCAGGTAGATGGCATGCTCGCTGTCGGGCCACTTGAGCTTGTAGGTCTGGCCCTCGAGCGCCTGCGGACGGTCCAGCGGCTCGGCCATGTAGATCACGTCGCCATGCGGCTGGTTGGGCTCCGCCGCCGGGGTCGCGACCGCCTCTGGCGCCGCCTTCTTCTCCTCCGAAACCGACAGAACCGAGCCGGTCACGTCGTTCGGGCGGTAGGTGGTGCAGCCCTTGCAGCCGGTCTCATAGGCCTGCATGTAGACGTCCTTGAACGCCTCGAAGGAGATGTCCTCGGGGCAGTTGATGGTCTTGGAGATCGAGCTGTCGATCCATTTCTGCGCCGCCGCCTGCATGCGCACGTGATCCTGCGGATCGAGCGTCTGGGCGTTGACGAAATAGTCGGGCAGCTCGGCGTCGCCCTTCAGGTCGCGCCACATCTGCACTGCGTAATCGACCACCTCTTCCTCGGTCCGGGTGCCATCCTTCTGCAGCACCTTGCGCTTGTAGGCATAGGCGAAGACCGGCTCGATCCCCGAGGAGACGTTGCCGGCATAGAGCGAGATCGTGCCGGTGGGCGCGATCGAGGTCAGCAGCGCGTTGCGGATGCCGTGGGTGCGGATCGCCTCGCGCACATCCTCGTCCATGTTCATCATGTTGCCCGAGGCAAGATATTTCTCGGCGTCGAAGAGCGGGAAGGCGCCCTTCTCCTTGGCCAGCTCCACCGAGGCGAGATAGGCGGCGCGGGCGATGCGGTGCAGCCAGTCCTCGGTCTGGGCGGCGGCCTCCTCGGAGCCGTAGCGCAGCCCCTTCATCAGCAATGCGTCGGCAAGCCCGGTGACACCGAGACCGATGCGGCGCTTGTTCTGCGCCTCTTCTTCCTGCTCGGGCAGCGGGAAGCGCGAGGCGTCGACCACGTTGTCCATCATCCGCACGGCGGTGGAGACGAGCTTCTCCAGCGCCGCGTCGTCGATCTCGGCGGCGTCGGTGAACGGATCGGTGACCAGCCGCGCGAGGTTGATCGAGCCCAGCAGGCAGGCGCCGTAGGGCGGCAGCGGCTGCTCGCCGCAGGGATTGGTGGCGGCGATCTGCTCGATGTAGTTGAGGTTGTTGGCCTCGTTGATGCGGTCGATGAAGATCACGCCGGGCTCGGCGTAATCATAGGTCGCCTTCATGATCTTGTTCCACAGGTCCCGCGCCTTCACGGTGTGGTAGACCTTGCCACCGAACACGAGATCCCAGGAGCCGTCCGCCTTCACCGCTTCCATGAACGGATCGGTGACCAGCACCGAGAGGTTGAACATGCGCAGCCGCGCGCTGTCGGACTTGGCGGCTATGAACTGCTCCACGTCGGGGTGGTCGCAACGCATGGTGGCCATCATCGCGCCGCGGCGCGAGCCCGCCGACATGATGGTGCGGCACATGGCGTCCCAGACATCCATGAAGGAGAGCGGCCCAGAGGCGTCGGCGGCGACGCCGTGCACGATCGCGCCCTTGGGGCGGATGGTCGAAAAATCGTAACCGATTCCCCCGCCCTGCTGCATCGTGAGCGCGGCTTCCTTGAGCATGTCGAAGATGCCCGACATGCTGTCGGGCACGGTGCCCATGACGAAGCAGTTGAACAGCGTCACCGAGCGCGCGGTGCCGGCGCCGGCGGTGATGCGGCCGGCGGGGAGGTATTTGAAATCCTCAAGTGCCTCGAAAAACGTCTCTTCCCAGCTCTCGGCGTCGGTCTCGACGGAGGCGAGCGCGCGCGCGATGCGGCGCCAGCTGTCCTCGACGGACTTGTCGATGGGGGTGCCGTCCGCCTCCTTGAAGCGGTACTTCATGTCCCAGATCTGTTCGGCAATGGGGGCGGCGAAACGGCTCATGGCAGCGGAATCCTCTTTGGCAGAACCGGGCTGATAGCAGGCTCGACGCTATCACGTCCAGAGGGCTCCGCACAGTGTGAACCGGTCTCTCCCTACCAGCCCTTGCAAGCGCGCTGGCGCAACCTACAATATACTGCGGTACCTGTGGAGGACTCTGTGGACAAGTTCACGCACCTGATAAAGCTCAGCGCCGGCACCGAAAGCCTCGAGACGCTCGCCGCCTGGCAGGCCAGCCGCGCCGCCCAGACCGAGGACGGGCTGCCGCGCCATGTCACGCGGATGTGGCCGCGCCGAGAGGCCGAGGTGCTGAATGGCGGCAGCATCTACTGGGTGTTCAAGGGGCTGATCCAGTGCCGCCAGCCGATCCTGCGGCTCGACCCGGTGACCGGCGCCGATGGCGTGGAGCGCTGCGCCATTGTGCTGCAGCCCGGGCTGATCCGCGTCACCACGGCGCCGCGGCGGCCGTTCCAGGGCTGGCGCTACCTCGCCCCCGAGGATGCGCCGCGCGACCTGCCCTCCAACCGCCAGGACGAAGACGCGCTGCCGCCCGAACTGGCCGGCGCGCTGGCCGAGATCGGCGTGCTCTGAGGCCGGGGCCCTAACGACCCGCCCCGCGCAGCCAGTACCACAGGAAAGCCGGGATCTCCCGCAGCACCGCCCGCGCCTGCGCGCGCGCCCGGGTCCCCCCGACGCCCGGCGCCGCCCCGCGCGCCCGGAGCCCCAGCCGCCGCGCGACGAGAAGCGCCCGCGGCAGGTGATAGGCCTCGCTCACGATCACCACCTCGCCCGCGCCCATCGCCTCGAGCAGCGGCCGCGCGAAGCGCAGGTTCTCCTCCGTGGTGGTCGATCGCTCCTCGCGGAAAAGCGCCGCCTCCGGCACGCCCGCCTCGCGCGCCAGCCGGCAGATCACCGCGGCCTCGGACGGCCCGTGCACGCCCACGCCGCCGCAGCCGAGGATCGCGCCCACCTCGCCGGCCCGCCACAGCGCCACGGCCCGCTCCGCCCGCCGCCGCAACGTCGGAGAGGGCATGCCCCCTGCCCAGACCGCCGCCCCGAGCACGACGGCCACCGTCAGAGCCCCGCTTCTGTCTTCTCTACGTCCAGAAACAATCAAACTCCCACGACCCCGCCCAAACCAGGACCCGGGCAAACTCCCGACGTCACCACGCGCCCGCCGACCACATCGCCGCAAGCCTCACCGCGCCGAACAGCACTGCGCCCCTGCTTCTCTACGCACATAAAACCTCGAAGACCCAAGCCCCGTCGCGCGCCCCGGCACCCGGCAAGCGCCCGCACAGCGCGCCAATCAAGCCCCAGCACGACCAAACGCACTACGCGCGCCCTTCTCTACGCCGATAAATACTCAAACCCCAAGACCGCCACCGCACCCGAAGCCGGGCCGCCGCCCAGCCCCACCGTGCGCGCCGACAAAACACCCGGCGCCCCATCTCCCCGAACGCACCGCCCCCTGTCTTCTCTACGTCGATAAATACTCAAATCCCGACCCTCCAAACAAAAAGCACCGCCGGGCAGATGCGCCGGCGGTGCCAGAAGCCAATCAAGAGCGCAGAGATCAGTTCGGGATCGAGCCGCTCACGCCTTCGACGTAGAAGTTCATGCCCGCGAGCGTGCCGTCATCGGCCACTTCGCCCTCGGCGAGCCAGGCCGATCCGTCCTGCTTGTTGATCGGGCCGGTGAACGGGTGGTAGGCGCCCGAGGCGATGTCTTCCTTCATCTGCGTCACATGCGCCAGCACGTCTTCCGGGATCGGGCCGGTGAACTCGCCGATGCCGACCATTCCGTCACCGATGCCCTGCCAGGTGTTGTGGCTCTCCCAGGTGCCGTCGACGATCGCCTGCACGCGCTCGATGTAATACGGCGCCCAGTCGTCGATGATCGACGAGATGCGCGGCGCAGGCTTGTACTCGGCCATGTCGGCGGCCTGGCCGAAGCCGTAGGCGCCGGCCTTCTCGAGCACCGCCAGCGGCGCGGTGGAGTCGGTGTGGGCCAGGACCACGTCGGCGCCCTGGTCGAGCAGCGCCTGGGTGGCGTCGGCTTCCTTGGCCGGGTCGAACCAGGTGTTGAGCCAGACCACGGCGATCTCGACATCGGGGTTGGCCTGCTTGGCGTGCAGGTAGGAGGAATTGATGCCGCGGATCACTTCCGGGATCGGGAAGGAGCCGATGTAGCCGATCTTGTTGGTCTCGCTCATGGCGCCGGCGAGGTAGCCGGTGATGGCGCGGCCCTCATAGAAGCGCGCCGAGTAGGCCGAGACGTTCTCGGCGGTCTTGTAGCCGGTGGCGTGCTCGAACTTCACGTCCGGGAACTTCTCGGCGACGTTGATCGTCGGGTCCATGTAGCCGAAGGAGGTGGTGAAGATCAGGTCGGCGCCGGACAGCGCCATCTGGGTCAGCACGCGCTCGGCATCGGCGCCCTCGGGCACGCTTTCCTGCTCGATGAGCTCGATGGCGTCGCCGAAATGCTCCTTCATCTTCATCGCGGATTCGTGGTGGTGCTGCGACCAGCCCCCGTCGTTCACCGGCCCGACATAGACGAAGCCGATCTTCGGCACATCCTGTGCGAAGGCCGCCCCGCCCATCACGAGGCCGAGCGCCGCGGAAGCGGCGAGAAGGGTTCTGCGTTTGATCATTTCTGGTCTCCCATTGGTGTATCAGTCTTTGTTGGTTCGTCGGCCTGCTTCTCCCCGGAGGTGATCTCCGGGCGCGGCTTCTGCCGCAGCAGTTCCGAGGTGATGATGCCGGCGGGAATGGCGACGATGCCCACCCCGATCAGCACCGTGAGCCCGGTGAAGATGCGCCCCCCCGCGGTGATCGGGTAGACATCGCCGTAGCCAACCGTGCTCAGCGTGGCGAGCGCCCACCACATGCATTTCGGGATCGACCCGAATTTCTCCGGCTGCGCCTCGTGCTCGAAGAAGTGGATCCCCACCGAGGCCACGAAGAGCACGAGGATCGCCACCGCGGTGAACAGGATCAGCTCCTCGCGCGAGGCGCGCAGCGCGTCCTCGAGCCGCCGCGAGGCGCGGCGCAGGCGCAGCAGCTTCAGCAGCCGGAACACCCGCATCAGGCGCAGCACCCGCAGGCTCTGGGTCTGCGGCTGCACCAGCACCAGCCCCGGCAGCACCGAGAGCAGGTCGACAATGCCCCAGAAGCTCACGGCGTAGCGCCAGCGCGACGGCGCCGCCCAGAGCCGCAGCAGGTATTCCGCGGCGAAGATCCAGAGGATGGCAAACTCGGCGAGGCCCAGGATGCGGTGCATCAGCGGCGGCAGGCTCTGCATGCTCTCCAGCGTGATGACCACCGCCGACAGGATGATCACCGCGTAGAGCGCCCAGAGGATGCGCGCGCCGAAGCGCGGATCGCGCCCGTCCAGCGCCGCCTGCACCCGCTGCTTTGCCTCGATATGCCTCACCCTCCCCGGCATGATGTATCACGAGGTCGCGTGGAACGGCCGGCCCAGCGAGGCGGGCGCGCCATGCGCGCCGCGCGCCGAGATCACGACCAGCACGAGGATGGTGATCAGGTAGGGCGACATCGACAGGAGCTCGACCGGCACCGTGGTGCCAGCCGCCTGCAGGTTGAGCTGGATGACGGTGACGCCGCCGAAGAGATAGGCCCCGATCAGCACGCCGAGCGGCCGCCACGACGAGAACACCACGATGGCGAGCGCGATCCAGCCGGCCCCGGCGGTCATGCCCTCGGTCCATTGCGGCACCCGCACGAGGCTGACATAGGCACCGCCCAGACCGGCGCAGGCGCCGCCGAAGGCGATGGCCGCCATGCGCACCCGCACGACCTTGTAGCCCAGCGCGTGGGCGCTTTCGTGATCCTCCCCCACCGCGCGCAGGATCAGTCCGGCGCGGGTGTATTTCAGGAAGGCCCAGACCGCGACGACCAGCGCGAGGCTCAGGTAGACCACGAAATCATGCGCGAAGAGCATCCGCCCGAGCAGCGGGATGTCGCCCAGCACGGGGATGTCGAGCTTGGGCAGGCTCGGCGCCCGCTGGCCCTCGTAGTTCGAGCCGATCAGCGCCGAGAGGCCGAGCCCCACCAGCGTCAGTCCGAGGCCGGTGGCGACCTGGTTCGACAGCAGGTACTGCGTCAGGAAGCCGAAGCTGAGCGACAAGACCGCCGAGGCCACGGCGGCGCCAAGAAAGCCCAGCAGCGGCGAGCCGCTGGAGACGGCGATGGCAAAGCCCATCACCGCGCCGGTGATCATCATGCCCTCGACGCCGAGGTTCAGCACGCCGGATTTCTCCGTCACCAGCTCGCCGATGGCGGCGAGCAGGATCGGCGTCGCCGAGACCATGATCGAGGCAACAAGCAGCACCGGATCCATCACGCCACCTCCCGTCCGACGAAGCGGATGCGATAATTGGTAAAGACATCGGTGGCGAGCAGGAAGAACAGCAGCATGCCCTGGAACAGCTGGATCGACGCGCCGGGCAGCCCGAGCATCAGCTGCGCCAGCT
Source organism: Salipiger bermudensis (assembly GCF_019801965.1). Taxonomy (GTDB): domain Bacteria; phylum Pseudomonadota; class Alphaproteobacteria; order Rhodobacterales; family Rhodobacteraceae; genus Salipiger; species Salipiger bermudensis_A. The sequence continues at coordinate 531,803 of NZ_JAHVIA010000002.1, read as the reverse complement.
CGCCGCCGATATAGGTCAGCGCCATCAAGAGCCCCGCGAGCAGGATGCCGAACGGGTTCAACCGCCCGAGAAAGGCCACGATGATCGCGGTGAAGCCGTAGCCCGAGCCGAAATCGATGCTGATCTGGCCCGCGGGCCCGGTGACCTCGAAGAGCCCTGCCATGCCGGCGAGCGCGCCCGAGATGCCGAGGCAGAGCAGCACGATGCGCACCGGGTTGACGCCGGAGAACCGCGCCGCGCGCGGCGCCTCGCCGGTGAGGCGGATATTGAATCCCTGGATGTGGCGCGCCATCAGCACGTAGGCACCGATCACTGCGATCAGCGCCGCGACCACGCCCCAGTGCATGCCGGTATTGGCGATGAGCTCGTCATTGAACACCGCCGGCCATTGCTTGAAGTTGCGCGAGCCCGGGAAACCCTGCCCTTCGGGATTGCGCAGCCAGCTCGAGCTGGCCGAGGCGAGGATGTTCTCCGCGACATAGACCAGCATCAGCGAGACAAGGATCTCGTTGGTGCCGAAGCGGGTCTTGAGCAGCGCCGGGATCATCGCCCAGGCCCAGCCCCCCAGCGCGCCGGCGACCACCATGAGCGGGAACAGCAGCACACTTTCCGAAGGGTAGAAGGCCAAGCCCACCGCCGCGCCGGTGACGGCGCCGATGATGTATTGCCCCTCGGCGCCGATGTTCCAGATCCCCGCCCGGAAGCCCACCGAGAGACCGATGGCGATGAGGATCAGCGGTCCGGCCTTCACCAGCAGCTGCGGCCGCGAATAGGAGGCGAATTGCGGGTGGAACAGCGGATCCCAGAAGATCGTGCGGATGGCCTCGAGCGGCGGCTTGCCGAGAGCGGCAAACATGATGCCGCCGACGATCATCGTCAGGACCACAGCCAGCAGCGGCGTCAGCCCGGTCCAGAGCTTCGAGGGCTGCGGGCGCTTCTCGAGCCGGATCATGCGCGCGCCTCCGGAAGGTCTTTCGCCGGAAAGATCTTCTCCCCCGAAGCACGGTCACAGAGGTTTCGGACGAAAACTCTGTCGCGGTCAGCCATCCACATGGGCCACCTCCATGTCATGCGCACCGCCCATCATCAGGCCGATCTTCTCGATATCCAGCTCGCTCACCGCGCGGGTCGGCGACAGCCGCCCCTCGTTGAGCGCGCCGAAGCGGTCGGAGATTTCCATAAGCTCGTCAAGGTCCTGGCTGATGCAGATGATCGCCGCGCCCTTGGCGGCCAGATCGAGCAGCGCCTGCCGGATCGCCGCCGCCGCCGCCGCGTCGACGCCCCATGTGGGCTGGTTGACCACGAAGACATCCGGATCCTGCTGGATCTCGCGCCCGACCACGTATTTCTGCAGGTTGCCGCCCGACAGCGCCCGCGCCGCCGTGCCCGGGCCCGGCGTGCGCACGTCGAAGCGCTTGATCACCTCCTCGGCAAAGCCCGTGGCCTTGCCCCAGTCGATGAAGCCGTTCGAGACCAGCGCCTTGCGCCGCGCGGCGGTCAGCACGCCATTCTCCGTCAGGCTCATGTTCGGCGCCGCCGCATGGCCCAGCCGTTCCTCCGGCCCCGAGAGCAGCCCCGCGTCGCGGCGCGCCACCGGCCCGGCGCGGCTGATGTCCTCGCCCTTGAAGAAGATCGATCCCTTCGGCGCCAGCCGCTCGCCCGAAAGCGCCATCAGCAGCTCGTCCTGCCCGTTGCCGGCGACCCCGCCGATCCCCAGCACCTCGCCGGCGCGGACCTCGAGCGAGATCTCCCGCAGCGGCGTGCCGAAGGCGCCTGGCGCCGGCATCGACAGCGCGTCGCACTTGAGCAGCACCTCGCCGGTGCCGGTGGCGCGGGCCTCGGGCGTGGCAAAGCTCGCCCCCACCATCATCTCGGCCATCTGCCGCGCCGTGACCTCGCGCGGCGTGCAGGTGCCGACATTCTTGCCCAGCCGCAGGATTGTCGCCTCGTCGCAGAGCGTGCGGATCTCCTCGAGCTTGTGCGAGATGTAGAGGATCGAGGTGCCCTCGGATTTCAGCTTGCGCAGGGTCTCGAACAGGATCTCGACCTCCTGCGGCGTCAGCACCGAGGTCGGCTCGTCCATGATGAGCAGCCGCGGGTTCTGCAGCAGGCAGCGGATGATCTCGACCCGCTGGCGCTCGCCGGCCGACAGTGTGCCCACGGTGCGCGAGGGGTCGAGCGGCAGCCCGTAGGTCTCCGAGACCTCGCGGATCTGCCGCGCCAGATCGCGGGGCTTGGGCGGGTTCTCCATGCCCAGCGCCACGTTCTCAGCCACGTCCAGCGCCTCGAAGAGCGAGAAATGCTGGAACACCATAGCGACGCCGGCCCGGCGCGCGTCCGAGGGCTTTGCGGGCGCGTAGGCGCCGCCATCGAGTACCATCTCGCCGCGATCCGGCTTCACCAGCCCGAAGATCATCTTCACCAGCGTCGACTTGCCGGCGCCGTTCTCGCCCAGCAGCGCGTGGATCTCGCCTTTCTGGATCTCGAAGGAGACGTCGTCATTGGCCACGACGCCCGGATAGGCCTTGGTCAGGCCCCGGATGCTGAGAAGTGTGTCTGCCACGCCTGTCCATCCCCTGTTTCACGGTTGAGTAGATGCGCAGCGACCCCGATGGCAATGGCCTGCGGGTGCTTGCCGTAGGATTTCTGCCCAATTGGGCAGCAGATGCGCGCAATACGGGCATCCGGATGCCCCAGCGTCGCCAATCGCTTGCGGAACCGGGCCCATTTCGTCTCCGAGCCGATCAGCCCGGCAAAGCCGAACTCATGCGTGAGCAACGCATGGCAGAGCGCGAAATCGATCTCGTGGCTGTAGGTCAGGATCAGGTGCTCGGCTCCCTGCGGGGCGTGGCGCACCAGCCGCTCGGGCTCGGCCGCCGGCAGCACCGTGACGCCCTCGGGCACCTCGCGCGGGAAGCGCTCCGGCGCGGTGTCGACCCAGGTGATCGCCAGCTCCGGCAACGGCGCCAGCGTCGCGACCACGGCGCGGCCGACATGGCCCGCCCCCCACACCCAGAGCTGCCGCTCGGCCCGCGTCACCGGCTCCACCATCCAGCCCTGCACCAGCTGCGGCTCGGGCCGCATGCCCTGCCCGCGCGCCCGGTCGATCAGCCGCCGCACCGCGAGCGGCATCTCGCCCGGCCCGCGCGCGATGACCTCCTGGCCCTCGAGCGCGGCCACCTGCGCGGCATCATACTGCTCGGTCAGCAGCACGACCGCACCACCGCAGCATTGCCCCAGCGACGGCCCCAGCGGATGCCGGCTCAGCCCCTCGCGGCTCAGCGCGGCCTCGGCGGCGGTGAGCTCCAGCGCCCCGCCCCCGATGGTGCCCGACTGGCCAATCCCCGCGCCCTCGGCCCAGACCAGCATCGCCGTGCCCGGGCCGCGCGGCACCGAGCCCGCGACATCGGCCACCACCACACGTGCCACCCGGCCGTGCTGCGCCACCGCGCGCCGCAGCGCCTCGAGATCAAAGCTCATCGCGCACCTTCCGGATCGCCATCAGCACCCGCTCCGGCGTCGCCGGCGCATCGAGCGCCGGGTAGCGCTTGCCGCAGGCCGCCACCGCGTCCGACAGCGCGAGGAAGGCCGAGATCCCCAGCATGAAGGGCGGCTCGCCCACCGCCTTCGAGCGATAGATCGTCTCCTCCTCGTTGCGCCCGTCCCAGAGCGCCACGTTGAAGATCTCGGGCCGGTCGGAACAGGCCGGGATCTTGTAGGTCGAGGGCGCATGGGTGCGCAGCCGGCCGTCGTCGTCCCAGACCAGCTCCTCGGTGGTCAGCCAGCCGGCGCCCTGCACGTAGCCGCCCTCGATCTGGCCGATGTCCAGCGCCGGGTTCAGCGAGGCGCCGCAATCGTGCAGGATGTCGGTGCGCAGGATGCGGTATTCGCCGGTCAGCGTGTCGAGCACCACCTCGGTGCAGGCGGCACCGTAGGCGAAATAGAAGAACGGCCGCCCCTGCCCCTTGATCCGGTCCCACTCGACCTTGGGGGTCTTGTAGAAGCCGGTCGAGGACAGGCTCACCCGGCCCTCGTAGCAGAGCTTGGCGGCCTGCTCGAAGCTGAGCGTCTCCCCCCCGACCGCAACCTTGCCATCCGAGAAGGTCACCTCCGAGGCCCTGGCCTGGAACAGCCCGGCCAGGTGCTCCGCCATGCGCTCGCGAATGGTGTCGCAGGCGGCCTTGACCGCCATGCCGTTCAGGTCCGAGCCCGAGGAGGCCGCGGTGGCCGAGGTGTTGGGCACCTTGGCGGTGTCGGTCGCGGTGATCCGCACCGCCTCGAGCGGCAGGCCGAAGCGCGCCGCCGCCACCTGCGCCACCTTCTGGAACAGCCCCTGCCCCATCTCGGTGCCGCCGTGGTTCAGCGCCACCGAGCCATCCTGGTAGACATGCACCAGCGCGCCGGCCTGGTTGAGATGGGTGAGCGTGAAGGAGATGCCGAACTTCACCGGCGTCAGCGCGATGCCGCGCTTCAACAGCGGGGTGTGGGCGTTCCACTCCGCCACCGCCGCGCGCCGCGCCGCGTAATCGCAGCTCTCCGCCAGCCGCCCCGTCAGCCCACCGAGGATGAAATCCTCCACCGGCTGGCCGTAATGCGTCACCTGCACCCCCGCCGGAACCGCTGGCGCAGCCCCCTCCGGCACGCTCGAGAGCGCCCCGCGCGAGGTCAGGTCCTCTTCCGCGGCAGCCGGTTTCTTCTGGCCGGAAATATCCTCGGGGGGAGGTGCCTGCTCCGCAGGCGCCCGGGGGGCAGACAGCCCCCCGTCCGCGCTCTCCGCCGCGCCGACATCCGAGTAGTAGTTCAACCGCCGAATCTCCAGCGGATCGCGCCCCAACGCATGGGCCACGTGGTCGAGCACCCGCTCGATCCCCAGCATGCCCTGCGGCCCGCCGAAGCCGCGATAGGCGGTGGCGCTCTGGGTGTTGGTCTTCAGCCGGTGGCTCTCGACCCGCAAAGAGGGGATGTCATAGGCGTTGTCCGAGTGCAGCATCGCCCGGTCCGCCACTGGCAGCGAAAGATCCTGCGCCCAGCCGCAGCGGGCATATTGCACGAAATCCACCGCCAGCAGGCGGCCATCGCCATCGAACCCGGCACTGTACTCGATGCGGAAATCGTGGCGCTTGCCGGTGATCACCATGTCATCGTCGCGGTCGTAGCGCATCTTGGCGGGCCGCCCGGTCTCCGCCGCCGCCACGGCGCAGGCGATGGCCAGCGCGTTGCCCTGGCTCTCCTTGCCGCCGAAGCCGCCGCCCATGCGCCGGGTCTCGACCCGCACGGCATGCATCGGCAGGTGCAGCGCATGCGCCACCTTGTGCTGGATCTCGCTCGGGTGCTGGGTCGAGCTGTGCACCAGCAGGTCGCCGTTTTCCTGCGGCAGCACCAAGGCCGCCTGCCCCTCGAGGTAGAAATGCTCCTGCCCGCCCATCTCGAGCGTACCAGAGACCTTGTGCAGTGCCCCGGCCATCGCGGCGTCGGCGTCGCCCTTCTCCCAGATCCGCGGGCCATCCTCGAAGCGGCTCTCCGCCGCCATCGCCTCGTCGACGCTGAACACCGCGTCGCGCGGCTGGTACTTGATCTTCGCCTTGCGCACCGCCTTGCGGGCCGCGAGGTGGCTGCTGGCGGCGACCATGAAGACCGGCTGGCCCACGTAATGCACCGAGGCCCCCGAGAGCAGCGGCTCATCCCCCAGCGAGGGCGAGCAATCGCAGTCCGAGGGCAGATCCTTCGCTTCCCAGACCTTCACCACGCCCGGCGTCCGGCGCACCTCGGAGAGGTCGATCTCGCGGATCCGGCCCGAGGCGATCTCCGAGAGCCCGAAGGCCAGGTGCAGGCAGCCCGGCGGCACCGGGATGTCGTCGATATAGCGGGCCTTGCCGGTGACATGCAGCGGCGCCGCGTCATGCGGCAGCGGTTTCGCGACGCTCATGCCCGCACCTCCCGCACATCGGTGGCCGCGCCCAGATCCTCGAGCAGGCAGCGGGTCAGCATGTTGCGCGCCGCGGCGAGCCGGTACTCGGCGCTCGCCCGCATGTCGGAAAGCGGCGCGAAATCCTTGTCCCACGCATCCCACGCGGCGACCACCGCCTCGTCGTTCCACGGCTTGCCGATCAGCGCCGCCTCGACCGCCGCTGCGCGCTTGGGGATGCCCGCCATGCCGCCGAAAGCGATGCGGGCCGCCGCGACCTTGCCGTCTTCCACGCTGACGTTGAACGCGCCGCAGACCGCCGAGATGTCCTGATCGAAGCGTTTCGAGAGCTTGTAGACCTTCAGGCGGTCGGGCTGGCGCGGGATCGTCACCGCCTCGACGAACTCGCCCGGGTAGCGGTCCTGCTTGCCGTACTCGATGAAGAAATCCTCCAGCGCCATCTCTCGCCTTGTGTCGCGGAAGCGCAGGTGCAGCCGCGCGCCGAGCGCGATCAGCGCCGGCGGGTTGTCTCCGATCGGCGAGCCGTTGGCGATGTTGCCGCCGATGGTGGCCGCCGCGCGCACCTGCGCCGAGCCGTAGCGGCGCAGCATGCCGGCGTAGCTCGGGAAATGCTCGCGCATCAGCTCGAGCACCCGGTCCATGGTGACGCCGGCGCCGATGCGGATCGCATCGTCGGTGACCTCGATCTGCTGCAGATCCTCGCAGCGGTTGAGAAAGATCACCTCGGGCAGCTCGCGCAGCTGCTTGGTGACCCAGAGCCCCACATCCGTCGCCCCCGCCACGAGGGTGGCCGAAGGGTGCCGCGCCACCAGCTCGGCCAGCTCGTCGCTGCTGGCAGGCGAATGGGCACTGAGATCGGCGGAGGAGACCTGCCCGGCGGCGGCGGGCAGCTCGGGCTCCTCCATCCACGCGGGCACCGGGGCGTCGGCGGCGGCCTCGGCGGCGCGCACGATGGGGGCATAGCCGGTGCAGCGGCAGAGATTGCCGGCGAGCGCGTCGTCATGGCCGGTGTCGCCGACCTTGTGGGCCTTGGCCATCGAGACGATGAAGCCCGGCGTGCAGAAGCCGCATTGCGAGCCATGATGGCTGACCATCGCCTCCTGCACCGGGTGCAGGCTGCCATCGGGACCGGCGATCCCCTCGACGGTGCGCAGCGCCTTGCCGTGCAGCTGCGGCAGGAACAGGATGCAGGCGTTGAGCGCGCGCGAGCCGCGCGCATCGGTGACCATCACCGTGCAAGCGCCGCAATCGCCCTCGTTGCAGCCTTCCTTGGTGCCGCTCAGGCCGCGCTCCTCGCGCAGCCAGTCGAGAGCCGTGCGCGTCGGGGATACGCCGCGCAGCTCCACTCTTTCCCCGTTCAGAAGAAAGCAGATATCCATATGAAGAACCCGCCGCGATACCCCGTCCCTGTGATGCACACCCTCGATGCGGCGTAGAAAGCGTGCGGACCATTCTTGATCCGCTACAGGCTAGGGGCCGGGGTTTCCGCTTGGCAAGAGGAAAATGCCCATTTGAGAGGCATCTGACACCGCCATGCCGCGGATCGAGGCGCCCGCGCCGGGCGCCCCGAAACGCGACGTTGCGTCAGCCGGGGGCGCCTCAGGCGCCGCAGCGGGGAACGTCGGCGGTCAGGAACTCGGTGATCGCCCGGACCGGCTCGGCCTGGCTGACGATGGAGTTGTGGCCGCCCTTCTCGAAGATCTCGATGCGGCCCTCGGGCCAGACCTCGGCCAGCTCCGGCACATCCTCGGAGGGCGCGGCGTAGTCGTGGCGGGAATGCACCGCCAGCATCGGCTCCGACCGGGACTCGGCGATCTGGCGCCACGGCGCCTCGGCCGGATAGGGCGCGCCGAGCCGGCTGACCTCGTCGACGAAATGCTCGAGGCAATCGCCGTCGATGCCGTACTGGCTGCCGCCGAGACGGAACAGCTTGCGCAGGTCGAGCGGCGTCGAGACCAGCACCACGCGGCCGCAATCCAGACCGTCCTCGAGCGCGAAGATCAGGCCGTTGGCGCTGACGCAATGGGCGATGGCGCCGTCATAGGGGCCGTGGCAGCGGGCGCAGTCGAGGATCGAGCGGGTGATGTCGGCCATGCTGCAGGGCGCGCGCTCGGGCTCGACGTGGCCGGGCAGGATCAGCGCATCGACCTCGGCGCCGGCGAGCTGAAGCGCCTGGATCAGGCGGCCGAACTGGCGGACATGGCCATCGTGGCCGTGCACCAGCAGGATGCGCTGGCCGCTGGGCTCGCCCAGCGCGGGATAGCGCAGCACCGCCGCGGCATCGCCCGAGGGCAGGAACTCGGCCTTGCCGCCGGCGCAGGCGCGGGCGCGGTCGAGGCTGGCGGTCGAGGTCAGGTAGCGTTTCGCGAGCTGGCGTGCGGTCAGGCGCGGCGCCACGCGGGCCGCGGTCAGCAGCGCCTTGCGGCGGCTGTCGCGGATGCGGGACGCAAGCCCGGTGCCGGATTCGGAGGTGGCGTTGGAGACGCCGGAGAGAGGTGCGGTGCCGCCGGTTTCTGCAAAGGTCATGCCGGTGACCTCGCGGGAGGAGCTGTCGAGTGCCTTGTTCATTACCATATGCCGCGATCGGGGGGAGACGCGGGACCGTCTAAGGATCGCCGCGGTGCAGCACAAGCCACCGCGGCAGGGGAAAAGGGCTCAGTGCGATCAAATTGCCGAGAAACTTGGGAGAAATTTGGGCGTCATGTCTAACGAAATGTGTTGATTACCGCGGATTCAGCGCCATTCGAGGCCCTCGGGCCGGTTTTCGCCCCGTGATCCGGCCATTCCACGGAGGGTGAGTCGGGTCTTTCGCAGGGCGCGGCCGCGCCATAATGTCGGGCGCATGGCAGATCCCCGATTCATCCACCTCCGCGTTCACACCGAATACTCCCTGCTCGAAGGCGCCATCCGCCTGAAGAAGCTGCCCGGCCTCTGCGAGGCCATGGAGATGCCCGCCGTGGCGGTGACCGACACCAACAACCTGTTCGCCGCGCTCGAGTTCTCGGTGACCGCGAGCGGCGCCGGGGTGCAGCCGATCATCGGCTGCCAGGTCGATCTTCGCTACGTGCAGCCGGCCCAGGGCGAGCGCCCCAAGCCGCCGGCGCCGGTGGTTCTGCTGGCGCAGAACGAGCGCGGCTACGAGAACCTGATGAAGCTCAACTCGTGCCTCTACCTGCGGCGCGACGGCGAGCTGCCGCATGTGCTGCTCGACGAGCTCGAGACCTATGGCGAGGGGGTGATCTGCCTCTCCGGCGGCCCCGACGGCCCGGTGGGCCGCCTCCTGCGCGAGAACCACCGTGCCGCGGCGCAGACACTGCTGACCCGGCTGCACCAGATCTATCAGGACCGGCTCTATGTCGAGCTGCAGCGCCACCCGGGCGAGGACGGGCTGCCCGAGGCCGAGCGCCTGACCGAACGCGGCCATGTCGAGATGGCCTACGAGATGGGCCTTCCGCTGGTCGCCACCAACGACGTGTATTTCCCAAAGGAAAACATGTACGAGGCCCACGACGCGATGATCTGCATCGCCGAGGGCGCCTATGTCGACCAGCAGGAGCCGCGCCGGCGGCTGACGCCACAGCATTACCTCAAGACCCCGCAGGAGATGGCGACGCTCTTCGCCGATCTGCCGGAGGCGCTGGAAAACACAGTCGAGATCGCCAAGCGCTGCGCCTTCATGGCCTATCGCCGCGATCCGATCCTGCCGAAATTCGCCGATGACGAGGTCGTCGAGCTGCGCCGCCAGGCCAATGAGGGCCTGCAGAAGCGCCTCGCGGTGATCCCCCACGCGGTGACGCCGGAACAATACCAGGAACGGCTCGACTTCGAGCTCGGCATCATCGAGGGCATGGGCTTTCCGGGCTACTTCCTGATTGTTGCCGACTTCATCAAATGGGCCAAGGATCACGACATTCCCGTGGGCCCGGGCCGGGGTTCGGGCGCGGGCAGCCTCGTGGCCTACGCGCTCACCATCACCGACCTCGACCCGCTGCGCTATTCGCTGCTGTTCGAGCGCTTCCTCAACCCCGAACGCGTCTCGATGCCGGACTTCGACATCGACTTCTGCATGGACCGCCGCGAAGAGGTGATCCGCTACGTCCAGGAGAAATACGGTCGCGACAAGGTGGGCCAGATCATCACCTTCGGCGCGCTGCTCTCCAAGGCCGCGGTGCGCGACATGGGCCGGGTGCTGCAGATGCCCTACGGCCAGGTCGACCGGCTGTCGAAAATGATCCCGGTCGAGGGCGTCAAGCCGGTCTCGATCGAGAAGGCGCTGCAGGACGAGCCGCGCCTGCGCGAGGAGGCCGAGCGCGAGGAGGTCGTCGACCGGCTGCTGAAATACGGCATGCAGGTCGAGGGGCTGCTGCGCTCCGCCGGCACCCACGCCGCCGGCGTGGTGATCGCCGACCGCCCGACCGACGAGCTGGTGCCGCTCTACCAGGATCCGCGCTCGGACATGCCGGCGACCCAGTTCAACATGAAATGGGTCGAACAGGCCGGCCTGGTGAAGTTCGACTTCCTCGGCCTGAAGACGCTCACGGTGATCCAGAACGCCGTCGACCTGATCCTCAAGTCGGGGCGCCCGATCCATGTCGCCGCCGACGGCACCCAGCTCTACGAGCCGGCCGAGGGCGGCGAGAACCAGATGAACCTCATCCCGCTGGATGACGAGAAGACCTACAAGCTCTACGCCTCGGCCAAGACCGTCGCCGTGTTCCAGGTGGAAAGTACCGGCATGATGGATGCGCTCAAGCGCATGAAGCCGACCTGCATCGAGGACATCGTGGCGCTGGTGGCGCTCTACCGCCCGGGCCCGATGGAGAACATCCCGGTCTATTGCGAGGTCAAGAACGGCCAGCGCGAGATCACCTCGGTGCACCCCTCGATCGACCACATCCTCGCCGAGACCCAGGGCATCATCGTCTACCAGGAACAGGTGATGCAGATCGCCCAGGTGATGGCCGGCTACTCGCTCGGCGGCGCCGACCTGCTGCGCCGGGCGATGGGCAAGAAGATCAAGGAGGCGATGGACGCCGAGCGCCCGAAATTCGAGAGCGGCGCGGCCAAGAACGGCGTCGACAAGAAGAAGGCCACCGAGGTCTTCGACCTGCTCGAGAAATTCGCCAACTACGGCTTCAACAAGTCCCACGCCGCCGCCTACGCGGTGGTGAGCTACCAGACCGCCTGGCTCAAGGCCAACCACCCGGTCGAGTTCATGGCCGGCGTGATGAACTGCGACATCCATCTCACCGACAAGCTCTCGATCTATTTCTACGAGGCCAAGAAGGGGCTCAAGCTCGACTACATCCCGCCTTGCGTGAACCGCTCCCAGGCGAGTTTCGATGTCGAGGAGGGCAAGCTGGTCTATGCGCTTGGAGCGCTGAAGAATGTCGGGCTCGATGCGATGCGGCTGGTGGTCGAGGGACGGCGCTCGATCCCCGAGGACCCGAAGAGCCCCGACAAGCCCTTCGTCAATGTCTACGATTTCGCCCGCCGGGTCGATCTCAAGCGCGTCGGCAAGCGCCCGCTGGAGATGATGGCGCGGGCTGGCTGCTTCGACCAGCTCGACCGCAACCGCCGCCGGATCTTCGAATCGCTTGACGCGCTGGTCGCCTATTCGGCGGCGATCCACGAGCAGAAGGCCTCGGCGCAGGTCTCGCTCTTCGGCGAGGCCGGCGACGACCTGCCCGAGCCGCGGCTCTCGCCGGCGCCCGACTGGCTGCCCGCCGAGCGGCTCTCGGAGGAGTTCAAGGCGATCGGCTTCTACCTCTCGGGCCACCCGCTCGACGATTACATGCCGGCGCTCAAGCGGCGCGACGTGCTGACCCTCGACGAGGTCGAGGACAAGGCCCGCGGCGGCGCCTGCATCGCCAAGATGGGCGGCGTGGTGGCGGGCCGGCAGGAGCGCAAGTCGGCCAAGGGCAACCGCTTCGCCTTTGCCCAGCTCTCGGACCCGAGCGGCGCCTACGAGGTGACGATCTTCTCCGACACGCTGGAGAAGGCGCGCGACCTGCTGGAGACCGGCACCAAGGTGGTGGTCACCGTCGAGGCGACGATGGAATCGGACCAGTTGAAGCTGCTGGCGCGCTCCTTCGGCCCGGTCGAGCAGGTGGTGGCGGATGCCGGCGCGGCGGGGATGAAGATCTACATCGAAAACCCCGACACCGTGGCGCAGGTCGCCTCGGTGCTGGGCCGCGCCGCCGAGCAGATGCCGCGCGCCGGGCGCGGCCCGGTGCGGCTGTGCTTTGCCGGGGCGGGCCTGCCGGGCGAGGTCGAGATGGATCTGAAGCAGGAATTCCCTGTCACGCCCGAGATCAAGGGCGCGGTGAAATCGCTCGACGGGGTGATGGCGGTGGAGGATTTCTGAGCCCGCGCGCCGGGCTCACGCGGCGACGCCGGTTCAGTAATGCGGCGGGCGCTCGTCGCCCATCACCACCCCGCCGGTGCCCTCGTCCTGCCGCGCCGCCTCGCGCTCGAGCAGCAGCGCCACGCGGCGAGTGAGCAGCGCGATCTCGCGATCCTGCCGCGCCACGGTCTCCGAGAGATCGTCGACCGCGCGGTCGAGATGGGCGATGCGTTCCTGCAGGCTGTCGGTGTCGCTTGGCATGTCCGGGCTCCTTCGTCTGCTGCGCCACATAAGCGCCGCCGCGCGGCTTGGAAAGGGGGGCGTCGGGGGCGCTGCCCCCCGGCCTGACGGCCTCCCCCCGGGATATTTTGTGCCAGAAGAGTTCAGGCCGGGGGATCAGCGCCGCGCCCCTGTCTTCTTCTGGCTCCAAATATCCCCGCCGGAGGCATCCGGCACAAGCCACGCGCGATGCCGCAGGGCGGTTGCGCGCCGGCGGTCGCTTGCCCCCGCACGCGCAAGCGGCTAAGGGGGGCGCGCAATCTGGACGAGCCCGGAGCCCGCCATGGCCAAAGTGAAAAAAGCCCCCCGCCCCAAGGCACAGACGCCGAAGGGCTTCCGCGACTATTTCGGTCCCGAAGTGACCGAGCGCGCCGAGATGCTCAATGCCATCGCCGGGGTGTACCATCGCTACGGCTTCGAGGCGCTGGAATCGAGCGCCGTCGAGACCGTCGAGGCGCTCGGCAAGTTCCTTCCCGATGTCGACCGGCCCAACGAGGGCGTGTTCGCCTGGCAGGACGAGGACGAGTCGTGGATGGCGCTGCGCTACGACCTGACGGCGCCCTTGGCGCGGGTCTATGCCCAGCACCGCAACGACCTGCCCCTGCCCTATCGCCGCTACGCCATGGGCCCGGTCTGGCGCAACGAAAAGCCCGGCCCCGGCCGCTTCCGCCAGTTCTACCAGTGCGACGCCGACACCGTGGGCGCGGCCAGCGTCGCCGCCGATGCCGAGATCTGCGCCATGCTGTCGGACACGCTGGAAGTGGTCGGCATTCCGCGCGGCGACTATCTCGTGCGGGTCAACAACCGCAAGGTGCTGAACGGCGTGCTCGAGGCCATGGGGCTCGACGATGACGCCCAGCGCGACGCGGTTCTGCGCACCATCGACAAGTTCGACAAGGTCGGCGAGGCCGGCGTGCGCGAGCTCCTGGGCAAGGGCCGGCTCGACGCCTCCGGCGCCTATATCGACGGCGTGGGTCTTTCGGAGGCGCAGGCCGATCCGGTGCTGGCGTTCCTGACCTCGAAGGGCGGCGATGCCGGCGCCACCATCGCCAACCTGCGCGCCGCCATCGGCAGCTCCGAGATCGGCTCCGAGGGGGTCGACGAGCTCGAGGAGATCGGCGCGCTGCTCGCGGCGCAGGGCTACGACAGCGACCGCATCGAGATCGATCCCAGCGTCGTGCGCGGGCTTGGCTATTACACCGGCCCGGTCTTCGAGGCCGAGCTGACCTTCGAGATCCTCGACGAGAAGGGCCGCAAGCGCCAGTTCGGCTCGGTCTCCGGCGGCGGGCGCTATGACGATCTCGTCAAGCGCTTCACCGGCCAGTCGGTGCCCGCCACCGGCGTCTCGATCGGGGTGGACCGGCTGCTGGCGGCGCTGCGCGAGAAGGGCCGCATCGGCGGCACCGTGCAGGGCCCGGTCGTCGTCACGGTGATGGACCGCGACCGCATGGCCGATTATCAGGCCATGGTCGCCGAGCTGCGCAATGCCGGCATCCGGGCCGAGGTCTATCTCGGCAACCCGAAGAACTTCGGCAACCAGCTCAAATATGCCGACAAGCGCAACTCGCCGGTCGCCGTCATCGAGGGCGGCGACGAGAAAGAGCGCGGCGTGCTGCAGATCAAGGACCTGATCCTCGGCGCCAAGCTGGCCGAGAGCGCCAGCCTCGAGGAATGGAAGGAGCGCCCGTCGCAATACGAGGTGCCGCGCGGCGAGCTGGTCGCCAAGGTGAGAGAGATCCTGAACCAATGGGCGTGACCATCGCGCAGGAACGCGCCGAAGCCGTCCGCCTGCGGGCACGGTTTCTCGAGGCCGGGGCCGAGAATGTCGACTGCGCCATCCTGCAGCCGGCCGAGACCCTGCTCGACCTCTATGGCGAGGACATCCGGGCCCGCACCTACGTGACCCACGATCCTGCCCGGGGCGAGGTCATGCTGCGGCCCGACTTCACCGTCCCTGTCGTGCAGATGCACATGGAGACCGGCGCAGCGCCGTCTCGCTACACCTATGCCGGCGAGGTCTTCCGCCGGCAGGAAGAGCATCCCGAGCGCGCGCCGGAGTATTTCCAGGTCGGCTTCGAGCTCTTCGCCGATGACGATCCGGCGCAGGCCGATGCCGAGGTCTTCGCGCTCTTCGCCGAGACGCTGGCGCCCTACCGGCTGCGCGCGGTAACCGGCGATATCGGCATCCTGACCGCCGCCGTGGCCGGGCTCGAGACCTCCGAGCGCCGCCGCACCGCCCTGATGCGCCACATCTGGCGCCCGCGCCGCTTCCGCGCCCTGCTCGACCGCTATTCCGGCCGCAGCCCGGTGCCGCCGTCGCGCAAGGCGCTGCTGGCCAGAGAGGCCCCGATGGAGAGCGCCGGGCCGGCGATCGGCCTGCGCTCGGAGGCGGAGATCGCCGCCCGCATCGCCTCGCTGCGCGAGGATGCCGCCGAAGGCCCGCTCTGCGACAGCCAGGTGGCGCTGATCGACACGCTGCTGGCGGTGCGCGAGACCTGTTCCTTTGCCCTCGAGCAGCTGCATGACATCGCCGTCGACATGCCGGCACTGCGCCCTGCGGTCGAGCACTTCGAGCGCCGCTGCGAGGCGCTGGCGGCGCGCGGGGTCGATGTTGCCACGCTCGAGTTCGAGGCGAGCTATGGCCGCAGCTCGATGGAATATTACGACGGCTTCGTCTTCGGCTTCGTGCCCACCGCGCGGCCCGACCTGCCGCCGGTGGCGACCGGCGGGCGCTATGATGCGCTGACCGAGCGGCTGGGCAATGGCCGCGCCGCCCCTGCGGTGGGCGGGGTGGTCCGTCCGGGGCTGCTTCTGCAGACGGGAGAGCGGGCATGAGTGTGAAGCTTGGGGTGCCCTCGAAGGGCCGCCTGATGGAGAAGACCTTCGACTGGTTCGGCGCCCGTGGCGTGGGCCTGACCCGGACCGGCAACGACCGCGAATATGCCGGCGCGGTGGACGGGGTCGAGGGCGTCGACCTGGTGCTGCTCTCGGCGGGCGAGATCCCGCGCGAGCTGGCGGCGGGCCGCATCCATCTCGGCGTCACCGGCACCGACCTGATCCGCGAAAAGCTGGTGCAATGGGACCAGAAGGTCGAGCCGCTGGCCGAGCTGGGCTTCGGACAGGCCGACCTGATCGTCGCGGTGCCGTCCTGCTGGGTCGATGTCGACACGCTCGACGATCTCGACGCGGCGGCGGCGGCGTTCCGGGCGCAGCACGGTTTCCGGATGCGGATCGCCACCAAGTATCACCGGCTGGTGCGTGAGTACCTGCGGCAGGGCGGCGTGGCGGATTACCAGCTCGTCGACTCGCAGGGCGCGACCGAGGGCACGGTGAAGAACCTCACCGCCGAGGCGGTGGCCGACATCACCTCGACCGGCGACACGCTGCGCGCCAACCATCTCAAGGTGATCGACGAGGAGCCGGTGCTGCGCAGCCAGGCGACGCTGTTCCGCAGCCGCACCGCGAAGCTCGACGAGGACGAGCGCACGGCGCTGCGCACGCTGATGGCGAAGCTCGACGTCTGAGTGTCGGGGCGCCGGGTTCCGCGGCTCCCTATTCTTGGGCGCTGCGAATTGCGGCGGGCGCCGCGCCATCGCCGGCCCGCGGCATGACGATCTGACGGTAGAACCCCTAGGTTTATCCCTGCCACGTCCGAAGGACCTCCAAGCTCAGCACCGAGCACGACCAGATCGTCAGCCCGGGGGACAGGGCATGCCAGAGGGATGCTTCCGGCATGACGATAGCGCGGCGCCCTGCGATCTTGAATCCGCGCTGGCGGCGTTGGGAGACTCGCCGAGAAGACTTCTCGCCAATTCTCTGAGCCATGCCGCTCTCGCAGCACCGCGCAAGCCGGCGCCCCCCTATCCCCCTCGCCGTTAGCGTGCAAAGTTTCTCGCACAACCAATCGGGGAGATTCGCCATGAAGATCGGGATCGTGGGCGCGGGAATGGTGGGCTCCGCGGCGGGCTATGCGCTCGCTCTGCGCGGCGGCGCCAGCGAGATCGTCCTTGTCGACCGCAACATGGCGCTCGCGGTGGCGCAGGCCGAGGACATCGCCCACGCCGTGCCCTTCGCACACCCCTGCCGGGTCTCGGCGGGCGATTACGACGCGCTCGAAGGCGCCGACCTGGTGATCCTCGCCGCCGGCGTCGCGCAGAAGCCCGGCGAGGACCGCATCAGCCTGCTGTCGCGCAATGCCGAGGTCTTTGCGCAGGTCATCAAGGGGGTGCAGAAAGCCGCGCCCGAGACCATGCTGCTGGTGGCCTCGAACCCGGTCGACGTGATGACCGAGGTGGCGCTGCGCATCTCCGGCCTGCCACGCGAGAAGGTGATCGGCTCCGGCACCATTCTCGACACCGCCCGCTTCCGCAGCCTGCTGGGCGACCATCTCGGCGTGGCGCCGCAATCGGTGCATGCCTACGTGCTGGGCGAGCATGGCGACTCGGAGGTGCTGGCCTGGGCCTCGGCGCGCGCCGGCTCGGAGCCGGTCGCGCGGTTCGGCGTGCAGGTCGGTGCCGCCATCACGGCCTCGGTGCGCGATCGCATCGACGAGGGCGTGCGCCGCGCCGCCTATCGCATCATCGAGGGCAAGGGCGCCACGTGGTACGGCATCGGCGCGGGGCTGGCGCGCATCGTACAGGCGGTGCGCGACGATCAGCGCAGCGTGCTCTCCGTCTCGATCGTGACGCCGGAGGTCGAGGGGGTGCGCGACGTGGCGCTGAGCCTGCCGCGCGTGGTGGGCCGCAGCGGCGTCATGACCACGCTGCTGCCGGAACTGGCCGAGGACGAGGCCGCGGCCCTGCGGCGCTCGGCGGAGCTCTTGAAGGAGACCGCGCTCAGCCTCGGGTGAGGGACGCGCTCAGGCGATCCGGCGGCTCTCGCGAGCCGGACAGCTCAGGCGATGATGTCGGGGGTCAGCCGATCCTCGATCAGGGCGATCTTGTCCTTCAGGAACAGCTTCTTCTTCTTCAGTCGCTGCAGCGTCAGCTGGTCGCCCATGCCACGGTCCTGCAGGGCCGAGATCGCCTCGTCGAGATCGCGGTGTTCGCGCTTGAAAACCTCAAGCTCGACGCGCAGCACTTCCTCGGTCTTCATCGAGATGTCTTGCGGCGTCTCCATGCGGGCAAACTCCTTGCGATACAGACCCCTTAGATAGCAAGTCCAAACGCTCTGGCAAAGCCCTTGCGGATATTCCGGGGGCTTCCCATATTGATTTCAGTCGGGTTGCCGAATGCGGGGCCCGGCGGACGGTCGCTTTCTGCAAAGGACATGTCATGAGCAAGATGACTTTGGGTTCCTACCCGCACATGCTCGGCTTCGAGCAACTCGAGCGCCTGCTGGAACGCACGGCGAAATCGAGCGAGGGCTATCCGCCCTTCAATATCGAACAGACCTCGGAATGCTCCTACCGGATCACGCTTGCCGTGGCCGGGTTCTCGGAAGACGACCTGTCGATCACTGTCGAGGATCGCCAACTGGTGATCCGTGGGCGGCAAGGTGACGACGGCAGCGAACGCATATTCCTGCATCGCGGCATCGCCTCGCGACAGTTCCAGCGCAGTTTCGTCTTGGCCGATGGCGTGGAAGTGGGCGAGGCTGTGATGGAGAATGGCTTGCTGCACGTGGATCTGACCATCTCCCGTCCCGAGACGGTGGTTCAGACGATCCGGATCAGAAAGGGGTAATCCGATGAATACCAAGTACGATTTCCATACACCGGGCGAAGAGCGCATCGTCTATGTGCGTGCCGTCGCTGCCGGAGACCTCCCGGAAGAGATCCAGGGCCAGCTCGGCGGGCTCGAGACGCTCTACGCGGTGCACAACGCGGAAGGCGAGCGCCTGGCGCTGGTGAAAGACCGCAAGCAGGCCTTCATCCTGGCGCGCCAGAACGATTTCGCGCCGGTGACGGTGCACTGAGTGATTGCGGCGGGGGTGCGCCCCCGCCTGCCCCGGGGCCGGTCAGCGAGACGCGGCCCCGCTCCGGCGCCAGCGATGCAGCACATCGCCGCCGACCGCCCGAACTTCCTCGAGCTCGAACCGCGGCGCCTCGGCCAGACGGTCGACGCCCATCGCGCCGATCCCCGGACGGCCCTCGGCACCGACCGCGATGCCGGCGGTGAAGCCCACCAGCTCATCCACCAGATCCGCTGCCAGCAGCGAGGCGGCGAGCTGGCCGCCCCCCTCGCAGAAAACCCGGGTCAGCCCTTCCTTGCCCAGAGCCGTCAACAGCGCGTGAGGATCGATGCGGCCACCGGTGACCTTGCATTGCAAGAGCTTCGCGCCGCAGCTCTGCCAGGCCCGCTTGGTCATCGCGGCGGCGTCCGAGCCATGCGCCAGCCAGACCGGCACCTCGCGTGCGCTGCTGGCGAGTGTGCTCATCAGCGGCACGTCGATCAGCCGCGAGACGATGACCCGCACCGGCTGCTGCACCGCGCCCCAGCCGCGCACCGTCAGCGCCGGATCATCGGCCCGCGCCGTCCCAGCCCCCACCATCACCGCATCATGGCTCGCCCGGAGCCCGTGCACGTAGCGCCGCGCCTCGGGCCCGGTTATCCACTGGCTCTCGCCGGTGGCGGTGGCGATGCGGCCGTCGAAGCTGTTGGCGAGCTTCAGCGTCACCAGGGGCCGGCCCTCATCGTTGCGCAGGAAGAAGCCGGCATGATCGCGCGCCGCCTCTTCGGCGAGCACGCCGGTCGTCACCTCGATGCCATGCTTGCGGAGATAGGCGAAGCCCTGCCCCGAGACCCGCGCGTCATTGTCGGTGAGCGGCGCGACCACCCGCGCCACGCCGGCCTCGACCAGCGCATGGGCGCAGGGCGGCGTCTTACCGTGATGCGAGCAGGGTTCGAGCGTGACATAGGCGGTGGCGCCGCGCGCCGCGGCACCGGCCTGCGCCAGTGCCTGCGGCTCGGCATGGGGCCGACCACCGGGCGCGGTGGCGCCGCGGCCGACGATGCGCCCGTTCTTGACGATGACGCAGCCCACCGCCGGGTTGGGCCAGCACTGGCCCATCCGTCTCCGGCCCAGACGCAGCGCGTGGGCCATGTGCCGGATGTCGTCGGTCACTTCTCGGCGGGCGTCGCGTCGGGGCGCAGTTCGCTGACGAACTTGTCGAAATCATCCGCCGCCTGGAAATTCTTGTAGACGCTGGCGAAGCGCACATAGGCGACCGTGTCGATGCGGGCGAGCGTCTCCATGACGATCTCGCCGATCTGCTTGGAGGGGATATCGGTCTCGCCGAGGCTCTCGAGACGGCGCACGATGCCGCTGATCATCTGGTCGACCCGCTCGGGCTCTATGGGGCGTTTCTGCAGCGCAATGCGGATCGAGCGTTCGAGCTTGTCGCGGTCGAAATCCTCGCGCCGTCCGTTCGACTTTATCACCACGAGATCGCGCAGTTGCACGCGTTCATAGGTGGTGAAGCGACCACCGCAGGCCGGGCAGAAGCGACGGCGCCGGATCGACACGTGTTCTTCGGCCGGTCGGGAGTCTTTCACCTGCGTGTCGATATGTCCGCAAAACGGGCAGCGCATGCCTGTCTCCCTATCCGTTGGTGTCTGCCTCGGCGTGGGGTTAAGCCCCACTTATCCACAGCCACTATAGGGGAGCCGCCAGAGATTGGGTAGAGGATAATTTGGGCAACTAGATGAAGGGGCTGCACCTCCAGATGACGGAGGCGGGCGCCCCGAAATCAGGCGAGATGCGCGGCGATCTCGCGCCGATGCGGCGCATCCCGATGTTCGAACAAGTAAATTCCCTGCCACGTGCCAAGCGCCATGCGGCCGCGGCTGACCGGAATCGAGAGCGAAACCGGCATCATCGCGGCCTTGATATGGGCCGGCATGTCGTCCGGACCTTCATAAGTATGAGTGAGGTATCCCATCGACGGATCGCTCGACGGCGGCACCAGCCGATGGAAGTAGTTGCGCAGGTCAGTGCGGACCTCGGGATCTGCATTTTCCTGGATTAGCAGCGAGGCCGAGGTGTGCCGCACGAAGAGGGTCAGCAGCGCCTCGCCCGCTTGGTGCGCCGAGACCCAGCTCGCAACATCGCGGGTGAACTCGTAGAGCCCTTGCCCGCGTGTCTGGATGGAGAATGTCGTCTGTGCCATGCGCGCCCCCTGCCCTTCTCTAGCGCGGAAGTGGGCGCGCGGCCAGCGGTGGAGATCAGGCCTCGCTCACGACGCAGGCGACCTGCGGCAGATCGGTGCTGTCGTCGAACAGGATCGGCGAACCGTTGTCTGCCACCGCGGGCATCTGGCCAACCTCCCGAAGGGTCTCGCGGCACTCTGCGAGCTCGTCCGCCGAGACCCTGATCTCGATGACCTCGGGCTCGTCGGTCAACAGCGCTTCGGTCGCGGCGAAGGCGGCGACGGAAACGCAGGTGGCTGCGGCGGTCAGGACGAAAAGGCGGGTCATGGAAGAAGATCCTCTGTTGTTGCTCATTCAACGCAGTCTGCCCCGGCATGGTTCCGATTGGCTTAAGGAGCGCCGCAACCACATGCTCGTCGGGGCGTTGGGTGGCAGACGAAAAACGGAGGTTTCGAATGACCCGCAAAACCCTCTTCATCACCGGCGCAAGCTCCGGCATCGGCGCGGCCACCGCGCGCGCCGCCGTGGAGGCCGGCTGGAATGTCGGGCTCTTCGCGCGCTCGGAAGACAAGCTGACCGCGCTGGTCGAGGAGCTTGGCGAACACGCGCTGGCCCTGCCCGGTGACGCCACCTCGCTCGAGGATCAGACCGAGGCGATGCGCAAGCTCGCGGCGCAGTTCGGCGACGTGAACGCCGCCTTCGCCAATGCCGGCATGGGCGTCTCCGGTGCCGGGACGCTGGCCGGCGATCCAGAGGCATGGCAGGCGATGGTGCAGCTCAACATCATGGGCGTGCTCTGGACCGCCAAGGCTGCCTCGACCTATTTCAAGGACAATGGCGGCCACCTGCTGCTGACCGGCTCCGCCGCCGGCCGCACCCATATCAAGGGCTCGGTCTACGGCGCCACCAAGTGGTTCGTGCATGGCTACGGCGGCAACCTCGCGCAGGAATTCCGCGAGTGGGGCGCCCGGGTGACGGTGATCGCGCCCGGCATGGTCGACACGCCGTTCTTCGACGAGGCGAAGCCCGACAAGCTCAAGCCCGAGGATATCGCCGATGCGGTGGTCTATGCGCTCAGCGCCGACAAGCGCGCCAACGTTCAGGAAGTCTTCGTGATGCCGAACGGCTGAGCAACACCGCGATGCAGAAAGGCCCCCGCGATCCGTCGCGGGGGCCTTTTCGTTGCGATCCGGTGAAGCGCGGCTCTACGCGGCGTCACGAGAGCGCAGGTGCGGTATGAGGCTCGCGGCGAGCACCAGCTCGGCCACCACGGTCAGCCATGTCAGCCAGCCGGCAATGCCGCGCAGCGTTGCCTGCGCGCCGATCAGGGCGAGGCCGAGATAGACGATGATGAGGCCGATCACGATGGCCTGCCTTGCCTCGGAGCGCGGCGCGTTGCGCGACAGCATGAGCATCGCGGCGATGCCGAGGAAGACCACCGAGGCGCGGCGCGTCATGAAGACGGCACCGGGCAGCGCCTCCTGTCCGAAGATCCAGAGCGGCACGAAGGGCAGCAGCAGGTAGGCGGCGAACAGCGCCGCGAGCACCGCGGCATGGATCTGGCAGGTGGTACGGTAATCGGGCATGGGCCGGAAGTAGCGGCGCATGCCCCATGGTCAAGACGAAACAGGCGCTCAGCCGAAGAGCCGCGCGCCCTGTTCGTCGATCATCTGCTTCGCCTTGCGGATCGATGCCTCCTCGGCATCCTCCCGGTCACGGATGACATCGGCGCGGACGAGGTGATGGCTCTTGGTCTCACCCTCAACCTCGGCCTCGATCAGCGCCGCGATGCGGAACTGGCCGTCGGCGGGCATGGGCTCCGGAGTGATCCGGAACCCCTTGTACTCGATGGTCTCGGCCTTGGGCTCGGGTTTCGAGCCGCCACCGCCGAAGAGACGTGACAAGAGCGACATCTGCCCTCTCCTTCCCGGCCCGCGCGGGCCTTACTGGTCGAGGAAGCTGCGCAGCTTGCGCGAGCGCGACGGGTGCTTCAGTTTGCGCAGCGCCTTGGCCTCGATCTGACGGATCCGCTCGCGCGTCACCGAGAACTGCTGGCCGACCTCTTCCAGCGTGTGGTCGGTGTTCATGCCGATGCCGAAGCGCATCCGCAGAACCCGCTCCTCGCGCGGGGTGAGCGAGGAGAGCACGCGGGTGGTGGTCTCCTTGAGGTTTTCCTGGATGGCGCTGTCGAGCGGCAGGATGGCGTTCTTGTCCTCGATGAAATCGCCGAGCTGAGAATCTTCCTCGTCGCCGATCGGCGTTTCGAGCGAGATCGGCTCCTTGGCGATCTTCATCACCTTGCGGACCTTCTCGAGCGGCATCTGCAGCTTCTCGGCCAGTTCTTCCGGGGTCGGCTCGCGGCCGATCTCGTGCAGCATCTGGCGGCCGGTGCGGACCAGCTTGTTGATCGTCTCGATCATGTGCACCGGGATACGGATGGTGCGCGCCTGGTCGGCGATCGAGCGGGTGATCGCCTGGCGGATCCACCAGGTTGCGTAGGTCGAGAACTTGTAGCCGCGGCGATACTCGAACTTGTCGACCGCCTTCATCAGGCCGATGTTGCCTTCCTGGATCAGGTCGAGGAACTGCAGGCCGCGGTTGGTGTATTTCTTGGCGATCGAGATCACCAGACGCAGGTTGGCCTCGACCATTTCCTTCTTGGCCTGGCGCGCCTCTTTCTCGCCCTTCTGGACCTGCCCGACGATGCGGCGGAATTCGCTGATGTCGAGGCCGACATACTGGCCGACCTGCGCCATATCGCTGCGCAGACCTTCGATCTTGTCCTCGAAGCGCTCGATCAGCATCTGCCAGCCACGACCCGGCTTTTCCGACATCCGCTCGATCCAGTTCGGGTCGAGCTCGTGGCCGCGATACTCGTCGATGAACTCGCGACGGTTGATGCGGGCCTGGTCGGCGAGCTTCACCATGCTCGAGTCGATCGACATGATGCGGCGGTTGATGCCGTAGAGCTGGTCGATCAGCGCCTCGATGCGGTTGTTGTGCAGGTGCAGCCCGTTGACCAGCTCGACGATTTCCGAGCGGAGCTGCTGATACTGCGCCTCGTCGGAGGCGGAGAAGGAGCCGTCTTCATTCAGCGTGGCGCTGATGCGGGCGTCCTGCATGGCGGCGAGCTGCTCGTAATCGCCCGAGATGCGCTCGAGGGTCTCGAGCACGCGCGGCTTGAGCGCGCTTTCCATCGCGGCGAGCGACATGTTGGCCTGCTCATCGTCATCGTCATCGTCATCGCGGGCGATGGGATTGCCGTCGGCGTCGTATTCCGGCTCGTCACGCTTGGGCTTCTCGGCGCTGGCGCCGGTGCTCGAGGCATCGACCACCGGCTCGGCCAGGTCGCCATCCTCGTCCATCTGGTTGCCGAAGGTGGTCTCGAGGTCGATCACGTCGCGCAGCAGGATCTCTTCCTCGAGAAGTTCCTGGTGCCAGATGGTGATCGCCTGGAAGGTCAGCGGGCTTTCGCAGAGCCCGAGGATCATCGTGTTGCGGCCGGCCTCGATGCGCTTGGCAATCGCGATCTCGCCCTCGCGCGACAGCAGCTCGACCGAGCCCATCTCGCGCAGGTACATGCGTACCGGGTCATCGGTGCGGTCGAGCTTCTCGTTGGTGCCCGACGACAGCGCGACGTCGCGCCCCTTGGAGGCGTCGACCAGTTCGGTCGAGCCCTTGTTGGCGTCGTCCTCGGCCTCTTCGTCTTCCTCGGTGACCTGGATGCCCATTTCCGAGAGCATCGACATCACGTCCTCGATCTGGTCGGACGAGACCTGATCGGGGGGCAGAACCTGGTTGAGTTGGTCGTAGGTGATGTAGCCACGCTCGCGCGCCTCGGCGATCATCTTCTTGACCGCGGCCTGGCTCATGTCGAGGCTATGCGCGTCGTCCTGAGTTTCCGGCTTGGCGTCGTCGTTGTCTTTGGCTGCCATTTAGAGCTCCGTCAAAGGGAGGCGGCCGGACTGGCCGGCGGTCGCAAAGGATAGAATGATTCGTTGCTGCGAATCATGGGGGGAATCAACCGATTCGGCCACCCGTTTACCCCGTTTTCCTCCAGTTTTCCCTCTCCGCACAGTTAGTTCCCGTGCTTGGAAAAGCGAATCTGTTCCGTTAGCGCCTTGAAGGCGTCTCGTTCGTCCTTGTCCAACCGGGCCCCGTTGGGCCCGAAATCGTAATCCATCTCGCCTTCATCCTTGCGCAGCACCGCCTCGTTGCGGGCCTTCGCGGCCTGGGCGAGGCGCCAGGTGAGCGCCTCGTCGGCGAGGTGTTCCAAGTCTTCCTCGGCTTCGGCGATCTCTGCCGCGGCGCCGGAGCGCGCGGTGATCTTCGACAATTCCTCGGCCACGGTCATCCGCGCCAACTCAACGTCACCGGGCCGTCGCAAACAGGGAACGACCGCGACATGGCGTGCCGCGAGCAGGTTTTCAAGGGGCTCGATCCCGATTCTATACTCCGCCTCCTCGCGCAGCGCGGCGACGCTGTCGGCATTGTTGCGCAACAGCACGTCGCGCAGCGCGGCGCGCACCGGATCGGTACAATTGAGCGCCTCGAGCCCCTGCTCGAACTCGGCGATGAGTTCCGGCGTCGAGAGCAGCACCGCGAGGATCACCGCCTCACGCAGCTCGTTCTCGGCGGTGTCGCCGGCGGCGACAAGAAGAGAGCTCTTGACGCTGGCGCTCGGCGGGGCGGGCGCGTTCCACGCCCGGCGCTGGCCGCCACCGCCGCCACCGCCGAACGCCCGCTTGGGGCGCTGCGGACGGAACAGCTGGAAGCGCAGCTCCTTGATCTCGTCGCCATAGTGGCGGCGCAGCCCCTGGTCCTGGATCTGGCGCAGCACCTCGCGCAGCCGCGCGTCGAGCGCCGCCTTGCGCTCGGGGCTGTCGAAGACCTTGCCCTCGGTCTCGCGCCGCCAGAGCAGCTGCACCATCGGCATCGCGCCCTCGAGCACCTTGGCGACCGCCCCCGCCCCCTCGGCGCGCAGCAGGTCGTCGGGATCCTTGCCCTCGGGCATCAGCGCGAAGCGCAGGGTCTTGCCCGCCTGCAGCAGCGGCAGCGCGAGGTCGATCACCCGGTAGGCGGCGCGCAGGCCCGCCTTGTCGCCGTCGAGCGCCACGACGGGCTCGTCGGTGATGCGCCAGAGCAGCTGCAGCTGGGTTTCGGTCACCGCCGTGCCGAGCGGGGCCACCGAGGCGCCGAAGCCGGCCTCCGAGAGCGCGATGACATCCATGTAGCCCTCGGCCACGATCAGCGGCTGGCCCTTGCCGGCGGCCTCGCGGGCGGGACCGTGATTGTAGAGGTTGCGGCCCTTGTCGAAGAGTTCGGTCTCGGGCGAGTTGAGGTATTTCGCGTTGTCGCGCGGATCCATGGCGCGGCCGCCGAAGGCGATGGCGCGGCCACGGGCATCGCGGATCGGAAACATGATGCGGTTGCGGAACACGTCATAGGGCGCCTTGCCGCGGTCGGAGGCCTTTGCGAGCCCCGCGCCGAGGATCAGGTCCTCGGCCACGCCCTGCCCACGCAGGTGATCCCAGAGGTTCTGCCAGCCTTCCGGCGCAAAGCCGATCTCGAAGCGGTCGCGCACGTCTTCCTTGAGGCCGCGCCGGTCGAGATAGGCGCGCGCCTCGGAGGCGGCGCCGGCGCGAAGCTGCATGCGGAAGAAGCGCACCGCCTGCTCCATGACCTCGGCCAGCTGCTCGCGGCGGTCGGCCTTCTTGGCGGCCTGCGGGTCGCGCGCGGGCATCGGCATCCCGGCCTCGCGGGCGAGGATCTCGATGGCCTCCATGAACTCGACGTTCTCGCTCTCGCGCACGAAGGAGATCGCATCGCCCTTCGCGTGACACCCGAAGCAATAGTAGAAGCCCTTGCGGTCATCGACGTGGAACGAGGCCGACTTTTCCTGGTGGAACGGGCACGGCGCCCACATGTCGCCCTTGGCCTGGTTGGACTTGCGATTGTCCCACATGACCTTGCGCCCCACGACCTGAACCAGGCTCGTGCGGTTGCGCAGCTCGTCTAGGAAACCGGGGGGCAGACTCATGCTGCGAATATCGGGCCAGCGGCGAGCCGAGTCCAGATGCTCTGAAGAGCTTTACTCAAATACCCACCGCTTTGGCACCGGGTGCCGCCCGCAAGAATCGCGCCGTGTCACTGCGCGAGGCACTGCGCCTCCCAGGCCGCGCCGACCTCGTCGGTGAGCTGATCCTCGGGCAGCGACCAGATCCAGTCGGCCAGCATGTCGCCGGCGCCACGGTCGCCGATCTGATCGCGCAGGGCGGCGCGGGCCTTCGACTTCGCGACGCCCTCCTTGCGCGACTCGACCGCCTGCATGACGATCCCGGCGGATTCCGCGCAGGCGGCGGCCTTGTCCTGCTGCGCCGAGGCGGCGAGAGGAAGGCTGGCCAGAAGGCCGAGGCTGGCGGCGAGGGTCAGGCGAAGGATCATGTCGCGGGCTCCTGCTGAGATGTCGATCGGGGCGAGCCATAGCGGAGGCGGGCGACGCTGTCACGCCGCCCATAGCCGGAGGCGGGCGTCGCAGTCACGCCGCCCGACGCCCAGCCCCGCCCCGGCTCAGAGCCCCTTGGCGCGGTAGCTGCTCGCCACGCGGTCGATGGCGACGATGAAAGCGGCGGTGCGCAGGTCGGTGACATCGTCGCGCCCGTGCCAGACCTCGCGCATCGACTGGTAGGCGATGCGCATGGTGTCATCGAGCCCCGAGCGCACCAGCTCGAGCTCGTCGGCGCCGCGCAGGTATTTCTCCTTGAAGCTCGGCGTCAGGCTCCAGGCATCGCCCAGCATGTGATCGAGCCGCTCGAGCTCGTCGACCACGAGCTGGTGGCGCGATTCCTCCTGTCGGCGCTGCATCCGGCCGAAGCGGATGTGGCTGAGGTTCTTCACCCATTCGAAATAGCTCACCGTGACGCCGCCCGCATTGGCGTAGAGATCGGGGATGATCACCGTGCCGCGGTTGCGCAGGATATCGTCGGCCCCGGCGGTGATCGGGCCGTTGGCGGCCTCGATGATCAACTTGGCCTGGATCTTGTGGGCGTTGGTGAGGTTGATCACCCCCTCGAGCGCGGCGGGGATGAGAATGTCGCACTCACTCTCCATGACGCTGCCGCCATCGGCGACGCTATTGGCCTCGGGGTAGCCGCGCAGACCGCCATGGCGCACCAGCCAGTCGCGCACCCGCTCGACATTGAGCCCGTTGGGATCGTAGAGCGCGCCGTCGCGCTCGATGATGCCGACGATCAGCGCGCCGTCATCCTCCGACAGGAACTTGGCGGCGTGGTAGCCCACGTTGCCCAGGCCCTGCACCACCACGCGCTTGCCCTCGAGCTTGCCGGAGAGACCGGCGATGACGACATCCTCCGGGTGGCGGAAGAACTCGCGCAGCGCGTATTGCACGCCGCGCCCCGTCGCCTCGACCCGGCCGGCGATGCCGCCCGCGTTGAGGGGCTTGCCGGTGACGCAGGCGCGCGCGTTGATGTCGGTGGTGTTCATGCGGGCGTATTGATCGGCCATCCAGGCCATCTCGCGCTCGCTGGTGCCCATGTCGGGGGCGGGCACGTTCTGGCTCGGGTTGATCAGGTCGCGCTTGATCAGCTCATAGGCAAAGCGCCGGGTGATCTGCTCGAGCTCGTACTCATCATAGTCGCGGGGATTGATGCAGAGCCCGCCCTTGGAGCCGCCGAACGGCGCCTCGACCAGCGCGCATTTGTAGGTCATCAGCGCGGCCAGCGCCTCGACCTCGTCCTGGTCCACCGCAGAGGCGTAGCGGATGCCGCCCTTGACCGGCTCCATGTGCTCGGAATGCACCGCGCGGTAGCCGGTGAAGGTGTGGATCTGGCCGCGCAGGCGGACGCCGAAACGCACCGTGTAGGTGCCGTTGCAGACCCTGATCTTCTCCTCGAGCCCGGGGGGCAGATCCATCAGGGCCGCAGCCCGATTGAACATCAGATCGACGCTCTCGCGGAACGTCGGCTCATTCGCCGGTGCAGCGCACATGGATCCCTCCTCCTTCGGCCGCCTGCCCTGTTGCGGATCATGATCGACCGTTGGCGTTAACTCTAGTTTGCCAGAATCGATTGGCAAAACCCTTTTTGCTCCAGATTCGAGACGGCGAATTAACGGGGGATTATCGCTGACACCGGGGATTGTCCTCCACTCTGAAACATCGCCGCCAGCCATGCCGGATTTGTTCGCAATGCCCGCTGTAATTCCATGAGTTTAAGGTCAAATTGGCCCAATTTTAGCCATGAAGACCGAGCATAACCAGCTCCGTTGCAAGCGTGTTGTAAGCGGGGCTTTCCGGAAGAATTCGGAAGGAAGGAGTTCGGGACAATGAAGTTTTCCTCTATTCTCAGAGGCAGTCGGCCAAGGCGGACAGAGACCTCGATCTCGGCCCTCGGCGCACCCTTCCACAGCTTCTATCGCGACGACTCCGGCAGCATGACCATCATGGCTGTCGCGCTGTCGCTCTTCATGATGATCTTCGGCGGCATCGGCATCGACATGATGTATGCCGAACTGCAGCGCAACAAGATCCAGAACACGCTCGACCGCGCCGTGCTCGCCGCCGCCGATCTCGACAACGAGCTCGATGCGGAAGCCGTGGTCGAAGACTACATGACCAAGATGGGCCTCGACGACGCGCTGGTCGCGGTGGATGTGGACGAGGGCCTGAACTACCGCACGGTGACCGCCGATGGCACGCGCACCATGCCGTCGAACTTCATGCAGCTGCTCGGCATCGACAACATGACCGCCAGCGGCCACGCCCAGGCGATGGAGCGCATCAACAAGGTCGAGGTCTCGATGGTGCTCGACATCTCGGGCTCGATGGATGACGGCAACAAGATGGAAGAGCTGCAGGTTGCCGCCTCCGACTTCGTCGACACGCTGCTGGCAGACGGCTCCGACGATCTGGTGTCGATCTCGCTGGTGCCCTATTCCGAGCACGTCAATGCCGGCCCCGAGATCCTCAGCCATCTCAACGTCAACTGGAAGCACGGCTACTCGCATTGCCTCGAGATGCCGAACAGCGCCTTCTCCTCGGCCGCGCTCGACATGTCGGCGACCTACGACCAGATGCAGCACTTCCAGTGGAACTACTCCGGCAGCAACTCGCTGACCGACACGGTCTGCCCGCGCTATGATTACGAACGCATCCGGCCCTGGAGCCAGGACGCCACCGCGCTGAAGACGCAGATCAACCAGCTCCAGCCGCGCGCCGGCACCTCGATCTTCATGGGCATGAAGTGGGGCACCGCCCTGCTCGATCCGTCGACCCAGACCATCGCCTCCGGCATGATCGCCAATGGCAGCGTCGACGCGGTGTTCCAGGGGCGTCCGGTGGCCTATTCCGATACCGACGTGCTCAAGACCATCGTGCTGATGACCGACGGCCAGCACGACCGCTCCTACCGGATCCAGGATTGGGCCTACAATGACGAGAACGAGGTGGTGCTGTGGTCGCAGTACAACCTCTGGCACTACCTGAACTACTACGTGAACTCGTGGAACCGCGGCAGCTTCTACTACCAGAAGTACAACGCGACGACCGGTGACTCGCTGCTGAGCAGCGTCTGCACCGCCGCCAAGAACCGTGGCATCCTGATCTGGTCGATCGGCTTCGAGGTCTCCGACCACGGCGCCCAGGTGATGCAAGATTGCGCCTCTTCGCCGGCCCACTTCTTCCGCGTCGAAGGGGTTGAGATCTCCGAGGCCTTCTCGACCATCGCCCAGACACTGAACCAGCTGAGGCTGACCCAATGATCGCCCGCATCGCAAAGGCCTTCCGCCGCTTCCGCAAGGGCGAAGACGGCTCGGCACTGATCCCCTTCGCGCTCTGGACCCCGGTGATGCTCGGGGTCGCGCTCTCCACCGTCGAGGTGGGCGCGATGACCCTGCGCCACACCCAGCTCGAGCGGGCGCTGGACCTGACCGTGCGCGAGATCAAGCTCGGCACCGGCCAGATCTACAGCCACTCCGAACTCAAGGCGATGATCTGCGCCAAGACCTCGATCCTCGCGGATTGCGGCGAGATGCTGCACCTCGAGATGATCGGCCTCGACATGCGCGACTGGACCGATCCGCCGTCGACCGTGGAATGCACCGACGTGGCGCTCGACGTGACGCCGCAGCGCAATTTCGAGTTCGGTCAGGAGCACGAGACGATGCTGCTGCGCGCCTGCTACAAGTACCGGCCGATCAGCCCGGTCTCGAAGCTCGGGCGGCCGGTCAAGACCGATGCCGACGGCTATACCGGCGTCGTGTCGACGGCGACCTTCGTGCACGAGCCGATGTAAGGGAGGAGACGAGATGACCACGAGCAAGCTTGGATCCCGGCTCCGCCGCTTCCGCCGCGACAGCGATGGCTATGTCACCATCGAGGTGATGTTCATGCTGCCGGTGCTGTTCATCCTGTTCGGCGCGGCCTGGGTCTATTTCGACGTGTTCCGCCAGCAATCGGTGAACCAGAAGGCCAACTACGCCATCGGCGACATGCTGTCGCGCGAAACCGAGGAAATCGACGACACCTATATCGACAACGCCTTCAAGCTCTACGGCGTGCTGACCAAGAACACCACCAACGCCGACGAGCTGACCGGCCTCTACAGCGCCGATCTTCGGATCTCCGTGGTCGAGTACAACGCCAAGAGCGACAAATACTCGGTGGTCTGGTCGGCGGCCCGCGGCGACCTCGGCGAGCTCAAGACCAACGATGCCCGGGATTATGCCGACCACCTGCCGGTCATGGCCAACAGCGGCCAGGTGATCATGGTCGAGACCGCGGAAGACTATAACCCGGCGTTCAACGTCGGCCTCGATCCGATGCGGATCAAGACCTACAGCTTCACCCATCCGCGCTATGCGCCGCAGGTGCTCTTTGCCAGCCAGCAGAATG
Organism: Salipiger bermudensis; assembly: GCF_019801965.1. Classification (GTDB taxonomy): domain Bacteria; phylum Pseudomonadota; class Alphaproteobacteria; order Rhodobacterales; family Rhodobacteraceae; genus Salipiger; species Salipiger bermudensis_A. Next base: position 500,253 of record NZ_JAHVIA010000002.1, on the reverse strand, counting down.
GCAACAACGGCTGGGGCAACGGCGACCAGGAGGCACCGGGCGGCTCGCTGTGCAACAACAACGCCGAGAACGCCACCGACTGCGGCAACGAGGACGGGTCCAATAACGTCGAACCGAACGGAGGCTACGGAGGCCCGTAAGCTCCGGTGCCAGCCTGACAGAACGAGAAAGGCCGCGCTTCAGGGCGCGGCCTTTTTGCATCTCAGACGCAGCGAAGGATCAGAACTGCGCCTCACCCTTGTGCCGCGCGACCAGCATCGAGAGCGCATCCGCCATCGGCTTGGTGTCGCGCCCGGCGGTGACGCCGCCAACGGCGACCCGCTTGCCCATGCGCCACCAGAGGCCGGGCTGCCAGGCGCGCGGCTGCGTCTCGTTGAGCTGGATCAGGAAGCCGTTCGAGGGCTTCATGGCAAACATCGAGCGGTCGACCTTGGCGATGTCCTCGACCCGCGCCAGCACCGCGCCAGAGCTGTCGCTCAAGCCCTGCTCGGTCAGGATCAGGTCGCGCCCGGTGGCGCGCCACATCATCTGCGCCATCCACAGCGCCGCGACGCCGAGCACGAGGAGCACCGCCTGCCAGTAGATCTCGGCCGGCGGCTCGGCCACCAGCAGCCACAACAGAAGCCCGCCGAGCGCCGCCAGCGTGCCCACGCCGATGACCCGGCGCGCCGGTGTCGCGCTGACCCGCGCGATGATCTGGGTGTCGTCCATGTCGCCTCCCTCCTCGGGGCGTCAGTCGCGCCGCGGATCGCGGGGATAGACGCCGAGGATCTCCAGTCGGTTGGTGAAATACTCGAGCTCGTCCAGCGCGCGCTTCACCGCCGGATCCTCGGGGTGACCCTCGATGTCGGCATAGAACTGCGTCGCGGTGAAGGAGCCGTTGACCATGTAGCTCTCGAGCTTGGTCATGTTGACGCCGTTGGTGGCAAACCCGCCCATCGCCTTGTAGAGCGCCGCCGGGATGTTGCGCACCTCGAAGATGAAGGTGGTCATCATGCCATGCGTGCCGCGACGGCTCAGGTCGGCCTGCTTGCCCATGATCAGGAAGCGCGTGGTGTTGTGGGCGTGATCTTCGATATGCTGGGCAAGGATCTCGAGCCCGTGGGTCTCGGCCGCCAGATCCGAGGCCAGTACGCCCTCGTCGCGATGCTGCGAGCGGGCCAGCTCGGCCGCCGCGCCGGCGCTGTCCGCCGCCGCCTCGCCCTTGATGCCGTATTTCTCCAGGAAGCTCGCCGCCTGCGGGATCAGCACCAGGTGGGCGCGCACCTTCTTCAGCTCGTCGAGCTTCACCCCCGGCAGCGCCATCAGGCTGATATGCACCCGCACGAAGGCCTCGTCGACGATGCGCAACCCGCTCGCCGGCAGCAGGCGGTGGATGTCGGCCACCCGGCCGTAGGTGGTGTTCTCGACCGGCAGCATCGCGAGCTTGGCGCGGCCGCTCTGCACCGCGTCGATCACCTCCTCGAAGGTGTGGCAGGGCAGCGCCTCCATGTCGGGCCGGGCATCGCGGCAGGCCTCGTGCGAATAGGCGCCAAGCTCTCCCTGAAAGGCGATACGATCGGTCATGAGTGCGTCCAATTCTCTCTTTATCGATGCGCAATGGCCTCTTGCGCGATTGGTCGCGGCTTCTATACCTTGCCAGACGACAAGGGAAGCCGTAGACACCGGCCGGAGGACATTCTTGGGACACACAGCATATGTTTGACACGATGACGATTACCAAAGCGGTAGGCGGACTCTGCGGTGCGCTTCTGATCTACCTGCTAGGCAACTGGGTTGGCGAGTCACTCTACAGCATGGGTGGCGGCCACGGTGAGGAGCACGCGGCCGCATACGTCATCGACACCGGCAGCGAAGGCGCCGCCGAACCGGAAGAAGAGGTGGATTTCGCCACGCTGATGGCCGAGGCGGATGCCGGTGCCGGCGAGAAGGTCTTCGGCAAGTGCCGCGCCTGCCACAAGCTTGATGGCTCCGACGCCACCGGCCCGCACCTGAACGGTGTGGTCGGCCGCGAGATCGGCGCCGTGGGCGGCTTCGCGTATTCCGGCGCGCTCGACCAGGTGGGCGACGTCTGGAGCCCCGAGAACCTGTTCGCCTTCCTCGAGAGCCCGCGCAACGCCGCGCCGGGCACCACCATGAGCTTTGCGGGCCTGAACAAGCCGGCGGACCGGGTGAACCTGATCGCCTATCTCGAGAGCACCAACTGATCGCACGGATCTGTTACGGAAATTCCGAAAGGCCGCGCTCCGTCGCGGCCTTTTTCGTTGCGCCTGCCGGGCTTGCGGCGCCTCCGCCGGATCCGCCCCCGCAGCTGCGCCGCCGCCCAGCCGCGCGGCTTCGCGAAGACAAGGCGAAATCGCGCCCCGATCACGCAGACTCTAGCAAACACCGCTTGAATGTGGTCGCCGCGCACCCTTAGCTTAGATCAACCGGCACGGAAGAAGCCGCCAGCAAGGGGAGCCCAGATGATCCGAACGATGACGCGCGCCGCCACCGCCCGACCCGCCCTGTCCCTCGGATCAGCGCTCTTCGCCCTCAGCCTCGCGATCTCGGCCCCGGCCGCCTTTGCACAGGATGGCGCGCAGGATGGCGAGACCATCATCACCTCGCATGGAGTCTCCTCCTTCGGCGAGCTGAAATATCCCGAGGGCTTCGCGCATTTCGACTACGTGAACCCCGACGCCCCCAAGGGCGGCGAGATGTCGACCTGGGCCTTCGGCACCTTCGACAGCCTCACCCCCTACATCCTCAAGGGCAACGCCGCCGCCATGTCGACGGCGTTCTACGACAGCCTTCTGACCGGGACGCTCGACGAGCCCGACGCGATGTATGGCCTTGTCGCCGAGAGCGTCGAATACCCCGAAAGCCGCGAGTGGATCATCTTCCACATGCGCCCCGAGGCCACCTTCCGCGACGGCTCGCCGGTCACCGCCGAGGACGTCGTGTTCTCGTTCAACATCCTCGTCGAGAAGGGGCTGCCGAGCTTCCGGGTGCAGTTCAACGACATCGAGAAGGCCGAGGCGCTCGACGACCACACCGTCAAGTTCACCTTTGATCCCGACGGCCCGCTGCGCGAGCTGCTGATGACCGCCGGCGGCCTGCCGATCTTCTCCAAGGCCTATTACGAGGATCGCGATTTCGCCGAGAGCAGCCTCGAGCCGCCGATGGGCTCGGGCGCATACGAGCTGCTGTCGGTCGATCCCGGCCGCTCCGTCGCCTACAAGCGGCGCGATGATTACTGGGCCAAGGATCTGCCGGTGAATATCGGCCAGAACAATTTCGACATCCTGCGCGTCGAGTATTTCGCCGATTACACGACCGCTTTCGAGGCCTTCAAGGGCGGCGCCTATACCTATCGCGAGGAATACCAGTCGCGGATCTGGGCCACCGGCTACAACTTCCCCGCCATCAATGCCGGCACCATCGAGGTCGAGACCCTGCCCGATGGCCGTCCCGCCGGCACACAGGGTTTCTGGTTCAACCTGCGCCGTGACAAGTTCCAGGATCCGCGCCTGCGCGAGGCCATCGGCATGGCGTTCAATTTCGAATGGTCGAACGAGAGCCTGTTCTACGGCCTCTACGACCGCACCGACAGCTTCTGGGAAAACTCGCAGACCCTGCAGGCAAGCGGCATGCCGTCGGAGGCCGAGCTAGAGCTGCTCGAGCCGATCCGCGAGTTCATCCCCAAGACCGTGTTCACCGAGGAGGTCTTTACTCCCGCCACCTCGAGCTCGACCGAGCTGGCCGATCGCCGCACCCTGCGCCGCGCCGGCAAGCTGCTCGACGAGGCTGGCTGGGAGGTTGGCGATGACGGGTTCCGCTACCGCGACGGCGAGCGCCTGACCATCGAGGTGCTCAACGATAGCCCCTCCTTCGAACGCATCATCAACCCCTATATCGAGAACCTCAAACGCCTCGGCATCGAGGCCCGTGCCAACCGCGTCGATGCCGCCGAGGCGCAGGAGCGCGAGAAGAACTTCGAGTATGACATCGTCACCCAGCGCTTCGCCATGAGCCAGACCCCGGGCGACGAGCTGCGCTCGGTCTTCGGCTCGGAAACCGCCGATGTGCCGGGCTCGTCCAACATCGCAGGCCTGAAGAACGAGGGCGTCGACACGCTGATCCGCGCCATCGCCGATGCCGAGAGCCGCGAGGCGCTGACCACCGCGGTGCACGCGCTCGACAGGGTGCTGCGGGCGATGCATATCTGGGTGCCGCAATGGTACAAGGGCGTGCACAACATCGCCTATCTCGATGCCTATAGCCGCCCCTATGACGACACCCCGCCCGCTTACGGGCTCGGCGTGATGTCGCTGTGGTGGTGGGACGAAGACAAGGCCGCCGAGCTGCGCGCCGCAGGAGCACTGTAAGCCGGCCATGGGCGCCTATATCCTAAGACGACTGCTGCTGATCATCCCCACGCTGCTGGGCATCATGATCATCAACTTCACGCTGGTGCAATTCGTGCCCGGCGGGCCGATCGAACAGATCATCGCCCAGGTCCAGGGCCAGGGCGACGTGTTCGAGGGCTTTGCCGGCGGCGGCGGCGAGGTCGCCTCCGGCAGCGGCGGCGGGAGCGACGAATACGCCGGCGCCCGAGGCCTGCCGCCCGATTTCATCGAGGAGCTCGAGCGCGAGTTCGGCTTCGACAAGCCGCCCGTCGAGCGCTTCCTCAACATGCTGTGGAACTACATGCGGCTCGATTTCGGCGAGAGCTATTTCCGCTCGATCAGCGTCATCGACCTGGTGCTCGAGAAGATGCCGGTGTCGATCTCGCTGGGACTGTGGTCGACGCTGATCGCCTATGCGATCTCGATCCCGCTCGGCATCAAGAAGGCGGTGCAGGACGGCAGCAGCTTCGACACTTGGACCTCGGGCGTCATCATCGTCGCCTATGCAATCCCGGGCTTCCTCTTCGCCATCCTGCTGCTGGTGCTCTTTGCCGGCGGCTCCTACTGGCAGATCTTCCCGCTTCGGGGGCTGACCTCCGACAACTGGGAGATGCTGAGCTGGCCCGCGAAGATCGCCGACTACTTCTGGCACATCGCGCTGCCGGTGATCGCCTCGACCATCGCCGCCTTCGCCACGCTGACCCTGCTGACCAAGAACAGTTTCCTCGACGAGATCAAGAAACACTACGTCATGACCGCCCGCGCCAAGGGCCTGACCGAGCGCCGCGTGCTCTATGGCCACGTCTTCCGCAACGCCATGCTGATCGTCATCGCGGGCTTCCCGGCGGTGTTCATCGGCGTGTTCTTCTCAGGCTCGCTGATCATCGAGACGATCTTCTCGCTCGACGGGCTGGGCCGGCTCGGCTTCGAGGCGGCGGTGGCGCGCGATTACCCGGTGATCTTCGGCACGCTGTTCATCTTCGGCCTGATCGGCCTCGTGGTCGGCATCCTGTCGGACCTGATGTATGTGCTGGTCGATCCGCGCATCGATTTCGAGAAGCGGGAGGGCTGAGATGAGCTACGAGCCCGATCCCGTGCGCACCGATGACGGCCGCGAGGCCGGAGGAGGCATCCGCCCGCAGCCCGAGCCCGGGATGTCGGTCGCGCCGCAGCCCAAGCCCGGCCGCTTCGCCCTGTCGCCACTGAACCAGCGCCGCTGGCGCAATTTCCGCAAGAACGGCCGCGCCTTCTGGTCGCTGGTGATCTTCACCATCCTGTTCACCCTGTCGCTGTTTGCCGAGTTCATCGCCAACGACAAACCGATCCTGGTGAACTACCGCGGCGAATACCGCATGCCGATCTTCTCCTTCTACCCGGAGACGGCCTTCGGCGGAGATTTCCGCACCGAGGCGGTCTATCGCGATCCCGAGGTGCAATGCCTGATCAAGACCGGCGGGCTGGAGGAGTGCTTCGACGACCCCGAGGGGCTGATCGAGGCGGTGGATGCGGGCGAAACGCTCGAGGGTGATTTCGACAAGGGCTGGATGATCTGGCCGCCGATCCCCTACAGCTTCAACACCCCCGTCGACCGCCCCGGAGCCGCCCCCCTGCCCCCCAACGCGCAGAACTGGCTCGGCACCGATGACACCAAGCGCGATGTCGCGGCGCGGGTGATCTATGGCTTCCGCCTGTCGATCCTCTTCACCCTGATCGTCACCGTCAGCGCCTCGCTGATCGGCATCGTGGCGGGCGCGCTGCAGGGCTATTTCGGCGGCTGGCTCGACCTGATCTTCCAGCGCGTGATCGAGATCTGGTCGGCGACGCCGTCGCTCTACGTCATCATCATCCTCTTCGCCATTCTCGGCCGAAGTTTCTGGCTCTTGGTGATCCTCACCGTGCTTTTCGGCTGGACGGCGCTGGTGGGCGTGGTGCGGGCCGAATTCCTGCGCGCGCGCAACCTCGAATACGTGCGCGCCGCCAAGGCGCTCGGCGTGTCGAACGCCACCATCATGTTCCGCCACATGCTGCCCAACGCCATGGTCGCGACGCTCACCATGCTGCCCTTCATCGTCACCGGCACGATCAGCACGCTGGCGAGCCTCGACTTCCTCGGCTTCGGCCTGCCCTCCTCGGCGCCCTCGCTGGGCGAGCTGACGCTGCAGGCCAAGCAGAACCTACAGGCGCCGTGGCTGGGCTTCACCGCCTTTACCGTCTTCGCGCTGATGCTCTCCCTGCTCGTCTTCATCTTCGAAGGCGTGCGCGATGCCTTCGACCCGAGGAAGACCTTCTCATGAGCACGCTTCTCGAGGTGAAAGACCTCGTCGTCAGCTTCCGGCAGGACGGCAAGGAGACCCGCGCGGTCAAGGGCGTGTCCTTCGACCTGAAGAAGGGCGAGACCGTCGCGCTCGTTGGCGAGTCGGGCTCGGGCAAGTCGGTCACCGCGCTTTCGACCGTGTCGCTTCTGGGTGATGCCGCCCGCGTCGAGGGCTCGGTCACCTACAAGGGGCAGGAGATGATCGGCGCGCCGGGCAAGCTCTTGCGGCAGGTGCGCGGCAACGACATCAGCTTCATCTTCCAGGAGCCGATGACCTCGCTCAACCCGCTGCACACGCTGGAAAAGCAGCTCTCCGAGAGCATCGCCCTGCATCAGGGCCTGACCGGCGAGGCCGCCCGCGCCCGCATCATCGACCTTCTGAACAAGGTCGGCATCCGCGATCCCGAAAGCCGGCTCTCGGCCTATCCGCACCAGCTATCGGGCGGGCAGCGGCAGCGCGTGATGATCGCCATGGCGCTGGCCAACGGCCCCGACCTGCTGATCGCCGACGAGCCCACCACGGCGCTCGACGTGACCATCCAGGCACAGATCCTCGAGCTTCTGGCCGAGCTCAAGGAGGCCGAGCACATGAGCCTCCTGTTCATCACCCACGACCTCAACATCGTGCGGCGCTTCGCCGACAGGGTCTGCGTGATGAAACAGGGCGAGATCGTCGAGCAGGGCCGCACCAGGGACATCTTCGACAACCCGCAGCATCCCTATACCCAGATGCTGATCTCGGCCGAGAGCACCGGCCTGCCCGACCCGGTCGCGCCCGGCTCGGAAGAGATCGCCAGCGCCGACAATCTGAAGATCTGGTTCCCGATCCAGCAGGGTTTCCTGAAAAAGACCGTGGGCCATGTGAAGGCGGTCAACGACGCCAGCTTCACCGTGCGCGCCGGCGAGACTGTGGGCATCGTCGGCGAAAGTGGATCGGGCAAGACGACGCTGGCGCTGGCCATGATGCGGCTGATCCAGTCCGAGGGCGGCATCACCTATCGCGGCCAGAACGTGCGCGACTGGTCGACCCGGCAGCTGCGCAAGCTGCGCTCCGAAATCCAGATCGTCTTCCAGGATCCGTTCGGCTCGCTTTCGCCGCGCATGACCTGCGAGCAGATCATCGCAGAAGGCCTCGGCGTGCACGGCTCGCCCGACGGCAAGCCCGCCTCCCAGGCGGTCGACGAGGTGATGCGCGAGGTCGGGCTCGATCCCGCCAGCAAGCACCGCTACCCGCACGAGTTCTCCGGCGGCCAGCGCCAGCGCATCGCCATCGCCCGTGCGATGGTGCTGCGGCCACGGCTGGTGGTGCTCGACGAGCCGACCTCGGCGCTCGACATGACGGTGCAGGTGCAGATCGTCGACCTACTGCGCGAGCTGCAGCGCAAGTACGACCTCGCCTACCTGTTCATCTCGCACGACCTCAAGGTGGTGCGCGCCATGAGCCACAAGATCATCGTGATGAAGCAGGGCGACGTGGTCGAGATGGGCGAGGCCGCCGAGGTCTTCGAGCGCCCGAAATCCGACTACACCCGCAAGCTCTTTGCCGCGGCCTTCGAGCTGGCCGGCTGACACGGGAAACGCCCGGCGCCTGTTCGAGGCACCGGGCGTTTGCCAATTTCTGTCCTGACGCTCAGACTGCCGAGCTGTGACCTGCCTTCGACAGGTCGTAGGCGTCGAAATGGCGCGCGATCATCCGGGTCAGCGGCCGCGCCTCGACCGGCACGAAAAGCCCTTCCTCGGTGATCTGCAACAGCCCTTCGAAGGCCGTGTTCACCCGCGCATACATCGCCGAGAGCGCGCTCTCGCTGATGCCGTAGTCGCGCATCAGCTCGGCGGAACGGATGCGGAAATCGCACATCAACATCTCGATCATCCGCGCCCGCAGCATGTCGTCTCCGGCAAAGGCATGGCCCTTGGCGGTGGCAAAACGGCCGTCGCGGATCGCCCCGGTATAGACCCCGGTCGAGGGCGCATTCTGAGCGTAACCTTGCGGGAATTTCGAGATCGACGAGGCCCCGAGCCCGATCAGCACCTCGGAGGTGTCGTCGGTATAGCCCTGGAAGTTGCGCCGCAGCCGGCCGGTCTTCTGGGCGATGGCCAGCCCGTCATCGGGCGCCGCGAAATGGTCGATGCCAATCTCGGCATAGCCGTCCCAGACGAAGAGCCGGCGGGCGGTTTCGAACAGGTCGAGCCGCTCGGTGGGGGTGGGCAGAGCCTCGGAGGGGATCATCTGCTGGCGCTTGGCCATCCACGGCACGTGGGCGTAGCCGTAAAGCGCCACCCGGTCAGGCGCGAAGGAGAGCAGCTTCTGCACTGTCTCGGTGATGCGCGAGCGGGTCTGGTGCGGCAGGCCGTAGAGGATATCGGCGTTGAGACTGTGCACGCCGCGCTCGCGGATCATCTCGACCGCCTTGCGGGTGACGTCATAGCCCTGCGGCCGGCCGATGGTCTGCTGGATCTCCTCGTCGAAATCCTGCACCCCGATCGAGGCGCGATTCATGCCGCCGGCGGCGAGCACATCGAGCCGCTCGCCATCGAGCTCGTTGGGATCGATCTCGACCGAGAACTCGGCATTGTCGGCGAAATCCGCGACCTCGCGCACCTTGTCGATCAGCGCCCGCATCAGATCGGGCGAGAGCAGCGTCGGCGTGCCGCCGCCCCAGTGCAGGCGCGACAGCTTCACCCCGCGCGGCAGATGCCGCTTGAGCATCTCGAGCTCGGACTTGAGGGTTTCGACATAGGTTTCCACCGGACCCAGCGTGGCCGTGCCCTGTGTCCGGCAGGCGCAGAACCAGCAAAGCCTGCGGCAGAACGGCACATGCAGGTAGAGCGAGACCGTCCCGTTTTCCGGCACGGATTCGATCCAGGAGGCAAATTGCCCCGGTGTGACGGCATTCGAGAAATGCGGTGCTGTGGGGTAGCTCGTGTACCGGGGGACCTTCGCGTCGAAGAGACCCAACCGCGAGAGTTGTGTTCGAGTGTTCATGCGCTTACATTTAGAAACGCATAGGTAGCGCAACTTTGACCCAGATCAAGAAACGACCTTCGTCTTATCTCGGAACGGGTGCGCAGGCAGGGATGAGTAAGAAACATGCTGAACGAACGCAGCCTCTCGGTCTCGCAGGAATGTGCTGAATGCCCCATTCGGCACCGTGCGGTCTGCGCGCGTTGCGAATCGGACGAGCTCGAGCGGCTCGAAGAGATCAAGTACTACCGGAAATTCGAGGCCGGTCAGACGGTTATCTGGTCCGGCGACCGGATGGATTTCGTCGGCTCCGTGGTTTCGGGAATCGCCACCCTGACCCAGACGATGGAAGACGGGCGCACCCAGATGGTGGGCCTCCTGCTGCCCAGCGATTTCGTCGGCCGCCCCGGCCGCTCCAATGCCGCTTATGACGTGGTCGCGACCACCGATCTGGTGATGTGCTGCTTCCGCAAGGCCCCGTTCGAGGAGCTGATGCGCCAGACTCCGCATATCGCCCAGAGGTTGCTGGAAATGACCCTCGACGAGCTCGACGCCGCGCGCGAGTGGATGCTGGTGCTGGGCCGCAAGACCGCGCGCGAGAAGATCGCGTCGCTGCTGTCGATCATCGCCCGCCGCGATGCCTCGATCAACATGACCACGGCGCATGGCAACATCGTCTTCGACCTGCCGCTGACCCGCGAGGCGATGGCCGACTACCTCGGCCTAACACTGGAAACCGTGAGCCGGCAGATCTCGGCGCTGCGCAAGGACGGGGTGATCGAGCTCGAAGGCAAGCGCCACGTCACCGTGCCCGACATGAGCCGCCTTCTCGAAGAGGCCGGCGACGACGCCGATGGCGGCGTCTTCGCCTGACCCCGCCGGTCAGCCCTCGAACAGCGTCTCGAAGCCTCCGAAGATCATTCGCTTGCCGTCGAACGGCATCTCCATCATCTCGCGCCAGCGCGGATCGGTCTCCATCGAGGCCCAGCAGGCATCGCAGGTCGCCTTGTCGGGCCAGAGGATCCACGAGAACACCACCGCCTCGCCCTCCTGCCGCTTCACCGCCATCGGGAAGGACGTCACCTCGCCGTCGGGCACATCCGCCTCCCAGCATTCGCGGAAGCCGGTGGCGCCGTATTCCTTGAAGAGCTGCCAGCTCTTCTCGGCGCTGACGCGATAGGCTTCCTTGTTCTCGATCGGAACCGCGGCCATGAAGCCGGATACGTAGGACATGGGTCGTGCCTCCCTGTTGCGCTCCGGGGGAGCCTAGCCCCGGGGCGCCGATCCCCCAAGCCCGGCGACATCGCGGCTCGGCGGTTTCGCGCCACCCACGAACAGGACGGGCGGCGCAGGATGCGCCGCCCTCGTTTCTGCGGGTTGCCGTCTGATCCAGCTCAATGGGCTAGGAAGACCGGCACCTCCGCCTGCTCAAGCATGTTGCGGGTCGCGCCGCCAAGGATCGCCTCGCGGAACCGCGAGTGGCCGTAGGCCCCCATCACGATCATGTCCGCATCGAGATCCTGCACGTGGCGGCAGAGCACGTCCGACACCCGCGGCATGGTCTTCGACAGCACGTCGATCTCGGTCTTCACGCCGTGCCGCGCGAGGTATTGCGACAGCGCCCCGCCCGGATCCGAGCGGTTCGGCCCGTGCTGCGGCGGGTCGATCACCACCACGTGGACATTGTCGGCGTTCTTCAGCAGCGGCAGGGCAGCCCGCACCGCACGCAGCGCCTCGTTGCTCTCGTTCCAGCCGATCACGATGCGCGACGGTGTCGCGGTCGGGGTCACGCTGTCTGGCACCACCAGCACCGGGGTCTGGCCCTCGAAGAGCGCGCCCTCGGTCACCGGCTCAAGCTCGACGCCATGCTCCTTGCCATAGGGCTTGGGCAGCACCACGAGATCTGCAAAGCGCGCCCGACCGGCCACGTGTCGGCCGATATCGGCAAGCTGCGCGACGCCTTCCTCGACCGCCCAGCGCGCATCGGTCTTGCCCAGCGCGGCGCGGACGACGCCCGCGAGTTTCTCGGCGTCGGAGGTGGCACGGGTGATCGTCTCCTGCAGGATCATCGCGTTGGCGCCGGCGTAGTAATAGCCGGTCTGGGTCCGGTCGACGCCAAAGCACAATGCATCGAGATGCGCATCCCAGCCCGCGGCGAGCGCGGCGGCGTGATCCACGGTCGACTGGGCCAGGGCCTCGTCGCTGACCACGGTCAGAATTGTTTTGTAGCCCATCTTTTCGTCTCCTCGGAAGTCTGCGGCCTCAACAGCACTCTACGGCTGCGTCAATGGCCGCACATTGACAATGCTCAAGGGCTTGGAGCGAAAGCCTTGATGCAGATCAAAGTATGTAGGCAGACGAATGCCCATTAACCCAACAGTCTAAAACCGCCTGCGCGGCAACGAATCGTGCGGGAGAGAGACGAAGGGACGAACAATGACCAATTACATCAAGCTCATCTTGCTTGGCGTGGTGGCGATCTTCTCGCTGATCGCGGCCAACTACGCTCGGGATGCGGCTTACATGGTCCACGCCATCATCATTTTCCTGGTGACAGCCGGGCTTTTCCTGTGGACCCTCCGCCAAACCGATGAACCCGTGCCTGCCAAGGTGCTGGAAACCTCCTATCTCGACGGCGTCGTGCGCTATGGTGTCATCGCCACCGCCTTCTGGGGCGTGGTGGGCTTTGCCGCCGGCACCTTCATCGCCGCGCAGCTCGCCTTCCCGGTGCTCAATTTCGACTGGGCCCAAGGCTACATGAACTTCGGCCGGCTGCGCCCGCTGCACACCTCGGCGGTGATCTTCGCCTTCGGGGGCAACGCGCTGATCGCCACGTCCTTCTACGTCGTCCAGCGCACCTCGGCGGCCCGCCTCTGGGGCGGCAACCTCGCGTGGTTCGTGTTCTGGGGCTACAACCTGTTCATCGTCCTTGCCGCGACCGGCTACCTGCTCGGTGGCACCCAGTCGAAGGAATATGCCGAGCCCGAATGGTACGTCGATCTCTGGCTGACCATCGTCTGGCTCGCCTATCTCGCGGTCTTCGTCGGCACCATCGTGAAGCGCAAGGAGCCCCACATCTACGTGGCCAACTGGTTCTACCTGAGCTTCATCATCACCGTCGCCATGCTGCACGTGTTCAACAACCTCAGCATCCCGGTCTCGATCTGGGGCTCCAAGTCGGTGCAGGTGTTCTCGGGCGTTCAGGACGCGATGACCCAGTGGTGGTACGGCCACAACGCCGTGGGCTTCTTCCTGACCGCGGGCTTCCTCGGCATGATGTACTACTTCGTGCCCAAGCAGGCCGAGCGTCCGGTGTTCTCCTACAAGCTCTCGATCGTGCACTTCTGGGCGCTGATCTTCATCTACATCTGGGCCGGTCCGCACCACCTGCACTACACCGCCCTGCCCGACTGGGCCTCGACCCTCGGCATGGTGTTCTCGATCGTGCTCTGGATGCCGTCCTGGGGTGGCATGATCAACGGCCTGATGACCCTCTCGGGCGCCTGGGACAAGCTGCGCACCGACCCGATCATGCGGATGCTGGTGATTTCGGTCGGCTTCTACGGCATGTCGACCTTCGAAGGCCCGATGATGTCGATCCGCGCGGTGAACTCGCTGTCGCACTACACCGACTGGACCATCGGCCACGTGCACTCCGGCGCCCTCGGCTGGAACGGCATGATCACCTTCGGCGCGCTCTACTTCCTGACGCCCAAGCTGTGGAACCGCGAGCGGCTCTACTCGCTGAGCCTGGTCTCCTGGCACTTCTGGCTCGCCACCATCGGCATCGTGCTCTACGCGGCCTCGATGTGGGTGACCGGCATCATGGAAGGCCTGATGTGGCGTGAAGTGGATGCCAACGGCTTCCTGGTGAACTCCTTCGCCGACACCGTGTCCGCCAAGTTCCCGATGTACGTGGTCCGCGCTCTCGGCGGTGGCCTCTACATCACCGGCGCGATCATCATGTGCTACAACCTCTGGATGACCGTGAAGCGGGCACCGGCCGTCGAGGCCAGCGCTGCGGCTGCTCACGCCACCCCGGCCGAATAAGGAGGGCCGAGACAATGAGCATTCTCGACAAACACGGAATCCTCGAGAAAAACGTCACCCTGCTGGCCATCTTCGCCTTCCTGGTGGTGACCATCGGGGGCCTGGTCCAGATCGTGCCGCTCTTCTACCTCGAAAACACCATCGAGGAAGTCGAAGGCATGCGGCCCTACACGCCGCTGGAGCTGGCCGGGCGCGACATCTACATCCGCGAGGGCTGCTACGTCTGCCACTCGCAGATGATCCGCCCGATGCGCGACGAGGTCGAACGCTACGGCCACTACTCGCTGGCGGCGGAGTCGCAATATGACCACCCGTTCCAGTGGGGCTCGAAGCGGACGGGGCCCGACCTCGCCCGCGTCGGCGGCCGCTACTCGGACGAGTGGCATGTCGACCACCTGCGCGATCCGCAATCGGTGGTGCCGGAATCGGTCATGCCCAAATACGGCTTCCTCGAAGCCAAGCTGATCGAGGGCGAGCACATCCAGGACCTGATGTCGACGCATCGCTTCGTGGGCGTGCCCTACACCGACGAGATGATCGAGAACGGCTTTCAGGACTTCCTGTCCCAGTCGAACCCCGATGCGGATTACGACGGCCTGCTCGAGCGCTACGGCGAAGACGTCAACGTGCGCAACTTCGACGGCCAGCCCGGCATCTCCGAGCTCGACGCCCTGATCGCCTATCTGCAGATGCTTGGCACGCTGGTCGATTTCTCGACCTTCGAGCCCGATGCAAGCCGCTGAGGTCGCGTGATGGATCCAGAGCTTTACAACACGCTTCGTCACTTCGCGGACAGCTGGGGCCTGCTGGCAATGTTCGTCTTCTTCCTTGGGGTCATCGTCTGGGCGCTGCGCCCAGGCAGCCGCAAGACCCATGAGGACGTCGCCAACATCCCCTTCCGCAACGAAGACAAACCAATTGCGCCCGCAGCGGCCGACCGCGGCCAGGACTGAGGAGACGGGACATGAGCGACAAGCACAAGAAAGACGACCACGACTACGAGACGACCGGCCATTCCTGGGACGGCATCGAGGAGTACAACAAGCCGCTGCCGAAATGGTGGCTGATGATCTTCTACGCCTGCATCGTCTGGGGCGTCGGCTACACCATCGCCTATCCGGCATGGCCCGGCGTCCGCACCGCCACCGCCGGCCTGCTCGGCTGGTCGACCCGCGGCAACGTCGAACAGGCAATCCAGGATCACGAGGCCGAGCTGGCCCCGATCAACGAGCGCCTGGCCTCGGCCGAGCTGACCGAGATCGCCGGCGATCCCGAGCTGAACACCTACGCGCAGAACGCCGGCGCGGCGGTGTTCCGCACCTGGTGCGCCCAGTGTCACGGGTCGGGTGCGGCCGGTGCCAAGGGCTACCCCAACCTGCTCGACGATGACTGGCTCTGGGGTGGCACCATCGAGGACATCCACTACACGGTGACCGCGGGGATCCGGAACGAGGACACGGATGAGGAATACATCCGCCAGTCCGCGATGCCGGCCTTCGGTCGGGATGACCTGCTGAGCGGTGAAGAGATCGACCAAGTCGTCAACTTCGTCATGACCCTCTCGGGCGAAGAACCGCAGGATGCCTCGCTGGTCGAGGCCGGTGCCGAGGTCTACGACATCAACTGCGCCTCCTGCCACGCCGAGGACGGCACCGGTGACCGCACCCAGGGCGCGCCGAACCTGACCGACGCAATCTGGCTCTATGGCGGCGATTACGAGACGCTGCACGAGACGGTCTACAACGCCCGCTACGGCATCATGCCGCCGATGGGCGGGGCCGATCTGAGCGAGGCGGAGATCCGCGCCGTGGCCACCTATGTCCACGGGCTCGGCGGGGGCGAGTAATCCCCCTAAAGAACACCTTCGGGCCGCAAGGCCCGGAGGCCGGCGCCGGTGCCCCATCCTGTTCGCGCGTTTCCAGGGGCACCGGCGCTTTTTTTGTGCCCAAACGGCAGCACTCATGCGAGGGATGCCCAATGCTAAGGGCCCACCCTCGATGCGATCAAGAGCGGGCCCGTATGAAGATCATCATTCGGTGCATCTTTTGCGTTCACCAGCGGCGGGCCTCCGGGCGACCGTTGGCGCGGCGCAGCCGCTCCGCCTCGTTGCGCTCACTGACGCTCCAGCGGCGCTTGTCGTGGTCCAGCCGGCTGGCGGTCATGAAAGTTCTGGCGTAGATCCCGAGCATCTCGTCTCTCCTGTTCTGACGTTTTCCTGCGCTCATACTTGACGCAACACGCGGTTTCGGGCGAGTCAGGAAGAATGCGCCTATGTAAGCTCAACTAACATGGACTGGTCCGCCCTCCCGCCCCTCTCGGCGCTGCGCGCCTTCGCCGCCTATGCCGATTGCGGCTCTCTGGCCGAGGCGGGGCGCGCGCTCAATGTCAGCCACGCCGCGATCAGCCAGCAGATCCGCAACCTCGAGAGCCACATGGGCGTGCCCCTGCTCGACCGACACGGGCGGCGGATGCAGCTCAGCGCCGAGGGCGAGCGGCTGGCCGAGGCGCTGCTCGAGGGCTTCGGCACCATGCTGCAGACCAGCGACGAGCTGACCGGCCGCGATGCTGACCGGCCGCTCGAGATCTCGGCCACGCCGGGCTTCGCCGCGGTCTGGCTGATGCCACGCCTGCCGCTGTTCCGCGCCCGCCACCCCGAGATCAGCCTCACCATCGACCCCTCCGCCGCGCTGCGCACGCTCGAGCCCGGTGGGCTCGACGTGGCGATCCGCTACGGCAATGGCGACTGGCCGGGGCTCGAGAGCACGCTGCTGGTGAGCTCGCCCATCGTCGTCGTCGCCGCCACCGATCTGGTCGGAGATCGCGAGATCGCCACCCCGGCCGACCTGCGCCCGTTTCCCTGGCTTCAGGAGCACGGCACCAACGAGGCCACTGACTGGTTTGCCGAGCATGGCGTCGAACAGGACCGCAGCCGCGGCATGACCGGCCTGCCCGGCAACATGATGATCGAGGCGGCGCGGCAGGGTCAGGGCGTTGCGATCACCGCCCGGCTGTTCGTCGAGCCCGATCTCGAAGCCGGCCGCCTGCGCCTGCTGTTCGAGGACAGTCGCAAGAAGGGCTACTTCCTCGTCACCCGGCCCGGTGTCGCCCGTCCGCCCCTGCGACACTTCGTATCGTGGCTCCGCAGGGAGGCCGTCAAAGCTTAATCGGGGATGTAGATATTGATGCATATCAATGTTTGCGCGACCCGCCGGCGCGAAAAGGGCCAGCAACAGGCAAACTGACACCGGAGCGAATCCCCGTGGCTGACACCCATCAACCTGCCCCCTCCCTCTACGAGGCGCGCGAACCGATCTTCCCGCGCCGCGTGAGCGGAAAATTCCGCAATCTCAAATGGTGGCTGATGGCGGTGATGCTGGGCATCTACTACGTCACGCCGTGGATCCGCTGGGATCGCGGCCCGGAGCTTCCCGACCAGGCGGTGCTGCTCGACCTCGCCAACCGGCGCTTTTTCTTCTTCTTCATCGAGATCTGGCCGCACGAGTTCTACTTCGTCGCAGGGCTACTGGTGATGGCCGGGCTCGGGCTCTTCCTCTTCACCTCGGCGCTCGGCCGGGTCTGGTGCGGCTATGCCTGCCCGCAGACCGTCTGGACCGATCTCTTCATCCTCGTCGAACGCTGGATCGAGGGCGACCGCAACGCCCGCCTGCGCCTGCACCGACAGAAGAAATGGGACATCCGCAAGATCCGCCTGCGGATCACCAAGTGGGTGGCGTGGTTCCTGATCGCGCTGGCCACCGGCGGCGCATGGATCTTCTATTTCACCGACGCCCCCACCCTTCTGCTCAACCTCGTCACCGGCAACGCCCACCCGGTCGCCTACACCACCATGCTGGTGCTCACCGCCACCACCTTCGCCTTCGGCGGCTTCGCCCGCGAGCAGATCTGCATCTATGCCTGCCCGTGGCCACGCATCCAGGCCGCAATGATGGACGAGGACACGCTCACCGTCGGCTACCGCGACTGGCGCGGCGAGCCACGCGGCAAGCACCGCAAGGGTGCCGGCGCCGAGAACCTCGGCGATTGCATCGACTGCCACGCCTGCGTCAACGTCTGCCCGATGGGGATCGACATCCGCGACGGCCAGCAGCTCGCCTGCATCACCTGCGCGCTCTGCATCGACGCCTGTGACGACGTGATGGAGAAGATCGGCAAGCCGCGCGGGCTGATCGACTACCTCGCTCTTTCCGACGAGACCCGCGAGCGCGCCGGCGAAGCGCCCCGCGCCGTCTGGAAGCACGTCTTCCGCCCGCGCGTCATCCTCTACACCGCGCTCTGGTCGCTGGTCGGCGTCGGGCTCGTGGTGGCGCTGGTGCTGCGCCCCGATGTCGAGATGACCGTGGCCCCGGTGCGCAACCCGACCTTCGTGGTGCTCTCCGACGGCTCGATCCGCAACACCTACGACGTGCGCCTGCGCAACAAGCATGGCGAGGAGCGGCCCTTCGCGCTCTCCATCGCCGACAATGACAGGCTTGCCATCACGCTCGAAGGCGAGGACGATCTGATCGTCGATGTGCCCGCGAACGAGACCTACCTGCAGCGCGTCTACGTGACCGCGCCCGCCGGCACCGACGCGGCACAGGCCGAGCGCACCGAGTTCGAGCTGCGCCTGGAAGACACCACCACCGGCCACAGCGCCACCAAGGACACCGTGTTCAACGGACGGGACAACTGATGACCAAGGACTTCAAACTCACCGGCTGGCACGTCCTGGCCATCTTCGTCGGCGCCTTCGGGGTGATCATCGCGGTCAACCTGGCGCTGGCCTTCAACGCGGTGAACACCTTCCCCGGCCTGCAGGTGAAGAACTCCTACGTCGCCAGCCAGACCTTCGATGACCGCCGCGCGGCGCAGGAGGCGCTTGGCTGGACGGTCGAGACCACCCACGAGGACGGGCTGCTCGCCCTCGCCATCACCGATGACAAGGGCTACCCGGTACGCCCGGCGCGCTTCTCGGCCAAGGTCGGCCGTACCACCACCGTGCGTGACGACCGCGAGCCCGAGTTCCGCTTCGACGGCCGCGCCTACGTGGTCGAGGATGCGCTGGCGCCGGGCAACTGGAATATCTGGCTGACCGCGGAGGCCCATGACGGCACCCTCTTCGAGCAGCGCCTGGAACTCTACGTCAAGGAATGACGCGATGACCGCAGCGATGCGCCCGCAGGTCTCGGCCTGCCCCGCCTGCTCCGCCGCACCCGCCGCCGAGGCTCTGGCCGAGGCGCAGCTCCCCGATGACAGCCACGTGGTGCTGTCGCTGCCCACTATCCATTGCGCCAACTGCATCCGCGGCGTCGAAGATGCGCTCGCCGCAACCCCGGGCGTGCGCAGCGCCCGCGTCAACCTCACCATGAAGCGGGTCTCGGTCGAGGCCGATGCCGGCCTCACCGCCGAAGACCTGATCCCGGTGGTCACCGCCGCCGGTTACGAGGCCTACGAGCTCGACACCGGCGCGCTGTCCGCCACCCAGACCGACAAGGCCGGGCGCGACCTCCTGATGCGGCTGGCTGTTGCGGGCTTTGCCATGATGAACGTCATGCTGCTGTCGATCTCGGTCTGGTCCGGGGCCGAGGGGCCGACGCGCGACATGTTCCACTGGGTGTCGGCCGCGATCACCCTGCCGACCATCGCCTTCTCGGGGCAGATCTTCTTCCGCAACGCCTGGAGCGCGCTGCGCGCCGGGCGGCTCAACATGGATGTGCCGATCTCGCTGGCGATCCTCTTGGCGGTGGTGACCTCGCTCTGGGAGACCTCGCTTTCGGGTGAGCACGCCTATTTCGACGCCGCCATCGCGCTGACCTTCTTCCTTCTGACCGGGCGCTATCTCGATCACCGCACCCGCTCCATCGCCCGTTCCGCCGCCGAGGAACTGGCGGCGCTCGAGGTGCCGCGCGCCTGGCGGCTGACGGAGGATGGCGAGGAGCAGGTCTCGGTCGCCGACCTGCGCATCGGCGATCTGCTGCGCGTGCGCCCGGGCGGGCGGATGCCGGTCGATGGCGAAATCACGGAGGGCCAGTCCGAGCTCGACCGCTCGCTGCTCACCGGCGAGACCGTCCCGGTCTATGCCGCCCCCGGCACCCTGGTCAGCGCCGGCGAGGTCAACCTGACCGGCCCGCTGGTGGTGCGCGCCACCGCCGTCGGCCGCGAGACCTCGCTGCACCGCATGGCGGATCTGGTGGCGGTGGCCGAGTCGGGCCGCGCCAACTACACGCCGCTGGCCGACAAGGCCGCCAAGCTCTACGCGCCGGGCGTGCATATCCTATCCGCCATCGCCTTCGCGGGCTGGTACCTCTACACGCAGGATTTCCGCGTCGCGCTCAACATCGCCGCGGCGGTGCTGATCATCACCTGTCCCTGCGCCCTCGGCCTCGCGGTGCCCGCGGTGACCACCGCCGCCTCGGGGCGACTGTTCAAGAAGGGCCTGCTGATCAAGGACGCCACAGCGCTGGAGCGGCTGTCGGAGGTCGACACGGTGGTGTTCGACAAGACCGGCACGCTGACCGCCGGCGCCCCCGAGGTCACCAACACCGACGCTTTCACCCGCGCCGACCTGCAGATCGCGCTGGCGCTGGCGGAAGGCTCGGCCCACCCGCTCTCGGTCGCCCTGACCTCGGAGCTGCGCGAGAAGGGCCTCACTCCCGCGCCGGTGACCGGGATCACCGAGATCCCCGGTCATGGCACCGAGGGGCTCTGGCAGGGCCGCCGGGTGCGGCTCGGCCGCGCCGCCTGGGTCGGCGGCGGCAGCTCGGAGCTCACCGCCAGTTGGCTCGCGGTGGGCGACGGGCCGGCGCAGGTCTTCACCTTCACCGACAGCTTGCGCCACGGCGCCGAAGAAACGGTTCGCACGCTGATCAAGGCCGGGAAGCGGGTGATCCTGATGTCGGGCGACAGCACCGCAGCCGTCGAGGCGCTGGCGCTGCGGCTGGGCATCCCGCAATGGATCGCCGAGGCACTGCCGCAGGACAAGGCGGCCCGCGTCAAGGCGCTCGCCGACGAGGGCGCGCGGGTGCTGATGGTGGGCGACGGGCTCAACGACACCGCGGCGCTGGCCGGCGCGCATGTGTCGATCTCGCCCGCCTCGGCGCTCGACGCCGCCCGCGTCGCCTCCGACATCGTGCTGCTCGGCAATTCGCTCGCCCCGGTGCCGGACGCGCTCACGGTCTCGACGAAGGCCACGCGCCGGATCCGCGAGAACTTCGCCATCGCCAGCTGGTACAACGTCATCGCGGTGCCGCTGGCCATCGCCGGGCTGTGCTCGCCGCTGATCGCCGCGCTGGCGATGTCGGCCTCCTCGATCACCGTTTCGCTGAACGCGCTGCGGCTGCGCTGATCAATCCCCCAAGCCCCCACGCCAAGGACCCGCCATGAACATCCTGCTCTACCTGATCCCGATCTCGCTCTTCCTCGGCGGCATGGGCCTGCTGTTCTTCGTCATCACCGTGCGCACCAAGCAATATGACGACCCCGAGGGCAACGCCGCCCGCATCCTCTCAGGCCAGTACGACGACAAGCCAAAGCAGGACTGAACCCCGCCCCTCTCGCCGTCGAGAAGACGACTGCCGCAGGCGCCACGCGCACCCTGGTCGGGCAGCCTTCAAACACCCCTCCCAGACGCAGCGCCCAACCGCCGCAGCACCGCTCTCCACTCTTCTCTACGGCCAAAATACTCCCGCCGGAGGCACCCCTCCCCGACCACATGCCGCTCGCCGGGCTCCCCACGAGCAACGCCGCAACACCCCGGGCCAACCGCCCCAGCACCACGCCCAGCCCTTCTTTACGTCAAAAATACTCCCGCCGGAGGCATCCGACCCCGCCACAGGCGCTCCCCCGGGCAGAAGCACGCATGGCTCACCCCCGCAGGATCATGTCCGCCGCCTTCTCGGCGATCATGATGGTCGGAGAGTTGGTGTTGCCGCTGGTGATCGTCGGCATCACGCTGGCATCGACCACCCGCAGCCCCGCGAGCCCCTTCATCCGGCACGCCGCGTCGAGCGGCGCCGCGTCGTCCGTCCCCATGCGGACCGTGCCCACGGGATGGAAGATCGTCGTGCCGACATCGCCTGCGGCCTTCGCCACCTCCTCGTCGGTCTGGTAGTCAGCCCCGGGCTTGACCTCCTCGGGGGCGTATTTCGCCATCGCGCCCTGGGTCATGATCCGGCGCGACAGGCGGATGCTGTCCACCGCGACGCGCCGGTCACCCTCGGTCGAGAGGTAGTTCGGCGCGATGATCGGCGCGTCCTTCGGGTCGTTCGAGGCCAGCCGGATGGTGCCGCGGCTTTCCGGCCGCAGGTTGCAGACGCTGGCGGTGATCGCCGGGTAACTGTGCAGCGGCTGCCCGAAGGCGTCGAGCGACAAGGGTTGCACGTGGAACTCCACATCCGCCGTGGCCAGCCCCTCGCGCGACTTGGCAAAGGCGCCGAGCTGCGAGGGCGCCATCGACATCGGGCCCGAGCGCCGGGCGACGTATTCCAGACCGATCGCCATCTTGCCCATGAGCGAATTGGCCATCTGGTTGAGCGTCTTGGCCCCGGTCAGGCGCCACGCGCAGCGCAGCTGCAGGTGGTCCTGCAGGTTGCCACCCACCCCCGGCGCATCGTGCTTCACCTCGATGCCATGCGCGCGCAGCTCCTCGGCCGGGCCGATGCCCGAAAGCTGCAGCAGCTGCGGCGAGTTCACCGCGCCGGCGGAGAGGATCACGTCGCCGCCGCAGCGCGCCTCGCGCGGCTGGCCGTTCTGCTCGTAGGCGACACCCACGACCGTCTTGCCCTCGAAGATCAGCCCGGTGACATGGGCATGGGTCTCGACCCTGAGATTTTCGCTGTCGGTGGTGCGCAGGAAGGCCTTGGCGGTGTTCATCCGCCAGCCGTTGCGCTGGTTGACGCGGAAATAGCCCACTCCCTCGTTGTCGCCGGTGTTGAAATCGGTGACCTTGGGCAGACCGGCCTCGTGCGCGGCCTCCATCCAGTCGTCGAGCACCGGCCAGTGCAGGCGCTGGTTCTCGACGCGCCATTCGCCGCCCGAGCCGTGCATCTCGCTTTCGCCCTCGACGAAATCCTCGCTCTTCTTGAAATAGGGCAGCACGTCGTCCCAGCCCCAGCCCGCGAGGCCCATCTGGCGCCAGCCGTCGTAATCCGCCGCCTGTCCGCGCAGGTAGAGCATACCGTTGATCGACGAGCAGCCGCCCAGCACCTTGCCGCGCGGATAGAGCAGCGCGCGCCCGTTGAGCCCGGGATCGGGGGCGGTTCGGTAGCACCAGTCGGTGCGCGGGTTGTCGATGCAGTAGAGGTAGCCCATCGGGATGTGGATCCAGTGATAGGTGTCGCGCCCGCCCGCCTCGAGCAGCAGCACCCGGCGCCCGGCCTCGGCCAGCCGCTTGGCCAGGACGCAGCCCGCGCTGCCCGCTCCGATGATGACGTGATCCCAAGACATGCTGCCCTCCCCCGGCGCGCGGGGCGCCCATTTCAATTGTCTGACATTTGATATGTCAGACAATTGAAGCACGCGCAACTGCCCATGCGGACGCCGCGGCATGTTCGCGCAACCGGGGTGGGTCAGACCGGCAGGGCGGTGGTCTTGAAGACGGTGCGCAACGCGAAGCTCGACTGCATCTGCGCCACGCCCGGAAGCCGGGTCAGGTGCTGGCGGTGGATGCGGGCGAAATCCTCGGTGTCCTCGGCGACGACCTTGAGGATGTAATCGGCGCTGCCCGCCATCAGGTGGCATTCGAGCACGTCCGGGATCCGAGCCACCGCCTTTTCGAAGGCCTCGAGCACCTCGTCGGCCTGCGCGCTCAGGGTGATCTCGACAAAGACCGTGGTGGGCATTCCCATCTTGCGCGCGTCGAGCAGCGCCACGTAGCCGCGGATGATACCGTCGCTCTCGAGCCGCTGCACCCGGCGGTGGCAGGCCGAGGCGGAGAGATGCACCAGCTCCGAGAGCTCGGCATTCGACATCCGCCCCTGTTTTTGCAGAACACGCAGGATGCGGCGGTCGGTTTCGTCGAGGTCCATGGCAGGTTCTTTCAGGAAAGGCGCAATTTGTCGAAGGTTCTGCGAAGAACCCCGGGCGCAACGCATCAAATCCGGCGGGAAATTGCAAGCCACCGCTGTCACGATTCAGGCAGAGAGCTTAGGGAGGACTCAGCCATGAAACTCGGATGCCCCACAGAGGTCAAAGCGCAGGAATACCGCGTCGGCCTGACGCCCAACGCCGCCCGCGAGGCGGTCGCGCATGGCCACGAGGTGCTGATCCAGAGCGGCGCCGGGCTCGGCGCGGGCTTCGAGGATGCCGACTACACCGCCGCCGGCGCCAGCATCGCGGGCAGCGCGAGGGAAGTCTTTGCCGGCGCCGAGATGATCGTAAAGGTCAAGGAGCCGCAGCCCGCCGAGCGCGCCATGCTGCGCGAGGGGCAGCTGCTCTTCACCTATCTGCATCTCGCGCCCGACCCCGCCCAGACCGACGACCTGCTGGCCTCGGGGGCCACCTGCATCGCCTACGAGACCGTCACCGATGACCGCGGCGGCCTGCCGCTGCTGGCGCCGATGTCGGAGGTCGCAGGGCGGTTGGCGCCGCAGATGGGCGCGTGGTCGCTGCAGAAGGCCAATGGCGGGCGCGGCGTGCTGATGGGCGGCGTGCCCGGTGTCGGCCCGGCCAACGTGGTGGTCGTGGGCGGCGGCAATGTCGGCACCCACGCGGCGCGCATCGCCGCCGGGATGGGCGCCAACGTCACCGTGCTCGACCGCTCGCTGTCGCGGCTGCGCTATCTCGACGACGTGTTCGGTACCACCTTCCGCAACCGCTACTCCACCGAGGGCGCGCTGGTCGAGCTGCTGCCCGAGGCCGACATGGTGATCGGCGCGGTACTGATCCCCGGTGCTGCCGCGCCGAAGCTGGTCAGCCGCGAGATGCTGGGGCTGATGAAACATGGCGCGGTTCTGGTCGACGTGGCCATCGACCAGGGTGGCTGCTTCGAGACCTCGCGGGCCACCACCCATGACGATCCGGTCTACGAGGTCGACGGCATCCAGCATTACTGCGTCGCCAACATGCCCGGCGCGGTTCCGCGCACCTCGACGATTGCCCTTGGCAACGCCACCCTGCCCTTCGTGCTGGCGCTGGCGGACAAGGGCTGGAAACAGGCCTGCGCCGACGACCGCCACCTGCTCGCCGGGCTGAACGTACACGCGGGCCAGCTCACCAATGCACCGGTGGGCGAGGCGCTGGGGCGCGCATTTGTGGCGCCGGAGAGCGTTCTCTGAGAATGGATCCGGCCGGCGCCTGACGGGCGCCGGTCTGCGGTGCGCCGGTTGTCGATGCGTCATCGCCCCTCAGCGGGGGGCGCGATGTGCCCGTGGAACCTCTTGTTTCATCTCAACCAAGTCCGAAGGACCCGACAACGGAACTCCCAGCAGAAACAAATCGCGAGCCGGGGGGCCGGCGACGGCGCGGCGGCTTCGCCTTGAGTCCGCGCCGGGCGCGTGCTGGCCCCTTGCGCCGTCGATCCGACCTGCACAAACGCTGATACAGCTTTATCAGAGCACCACGATGCCGCTGTGCTTGGCCTTGTGCTCGGGCTCGACATGGATCGTCACCCGGCTGCCCTCGAAGCTCGCATGCAACGCGTGCTCGATGCGGTCGCAGATGTCATGCGCCGAGTCCACCGTCATCTCGCCGGGAACCACGAGGTGGAACTCGACGAAGAGCGCGCTTCCGGCGCGGCGCGAGCGCAGGTCATGCGCCTCGACCGCGCCCTCGGCATTGGCCGAGATCAACGCCCGCATCTGCTCGAGCTCGCCTTCCGGCGCCGCCGCGTCCATCAGCCCGCCGACGGAATGGCGCATCACCTGCCAACCGGCCCAGAGGATATTCACCGCTACCAGCGCCGCCAGCGCCGGGTCGAGCCAGCTCCAGCCGGTCAGCACCGCGGCAACGATGCCGACGGTGACACCGGCGGAGGTGAAGACATCCGTCAGCAGGTGCTTGCCATCGGCCTCGAGCGCCGGCGAGAAGAGGTTTCGCCCGGCCCGGATCAGCACGAAGGACCAGACCGCGTTGATCGCACTGGCCACGAGGTTGATGCCGAGCCCGAGCCACGGCTCCTCGATCAGCCGCGGCGCCTGCCAGGCGCTCCACGCCTCGCGCAGGATCAGGATCGCCGCGACGATGATCAGCACCCCCTCGAGCACGGCGCTGAAATACTCGGCCTTGTGATGCCCGAACGGGTGATCCGCATCAGCGGGCTGCGCCGCGATGCGCAGCGCCACCAGCGCCGCCAGTGCCGTCGCCACGTTGACGATGCTCTCGAGCGCGTCCGACAGCAGGGCGACGGATCCGGTGAGCCACCAGGACAGGGTCTTGATCGCAAGGACCACGAGGCCCACGGCAACGCTGCCGCAGGCGATTTTGATGGCTCGGTTCATGGCACCCTCTTCGCTGGTCCGGGTCTGTTAGCGAAGCGACCCGCGCCGCGCAACCGGGCGAGGCGGGAAGCCGGGCTGCGCGGGCGGAAAGGCTGGCGGGCGCCCGCAGGCGCCCCGGACGCTCACTTTCTCAGCGCGTCGCGGATCTCTATCAGGATATCGAGCTCGGAGGGGCCGGTCTTGACCTCGGGCGCGACCTCGTCGGGTTTCTCGGCGGCGGCCTTCACCCGGTTGACCATCTTCACCAGCATGAAGACCACGAAGGCGATGATGAAGAAGTTGATCACCGCCATGATGAACTTGCCCACCGCGAAGACCGGCGCGCCGGCCTCGGTCGCGGCGTCGAGCGAGGCATACTCGTTTCCGTCGAGCGCGTAGAACCAGCCCGAGAAATCGATCCCCCCGGTGAACAGCGCGATGATCGGGTTGAGGATGTCGCCCACCAGCGACTGCACGATGGCGGTGAAGGCGGCCCCGATGATGATCCCCACCGCCATGTCCATGACATTGCCCTTGGCGATGAAATCCTTGAATTCGTTGATCACGGTCACGTTCCTTGTGATGACTGACACTGACGATACCCGGCTCCGCCGCGGCGCGGCACAACCTTCGCGCGATCCTGCCACGGCTGGACCGGCGCGGAAAGCGGCAAGGGCGCGCCACGGTTCGCACGGTGCACATTCGGCACGGGTTTGCCGGCCTCCGGCGGGAGTATTTCCGAGCGTAGAGAAGACAGGGGCGCGTTTGCCCGGCGGGCCGGGGGGGGGTGCCCCTGTCTGCGGCATCAGGCCGGGAGGGTGCCGGTCAGGACGTAGCGCAGGATCTCGACCACTTCCCGCGGCTGCCGCGCGACCGCGAGGGCGGCGGCGTCGACCTCCTTGAGGGCATGGTCATGCTCCGCCGGCTGCAGGATGATCAGCGACTTGCCGAGCGCGGCGGCGTAGCCCGCGTCGAAGGCGGCGTTCCACTGCTTATACTTGTCGCCGAAGCGCACCACGACCACGTCGGCATCGGCGATGCCCTTGCGGGTACGGATCGCGTTGACCTGCGCGCCCTTGCGGTCGTGCCAGAACTTGCTGTCCTCGGCGCCGAGGATTGCCACCCCGCAATCGTCGCTGGCAGCGTGATCGGTCACCGGCGCAGCGAAGGTCACGTCGAGCCCCTGCGCGCCCTCGATGATCTGCTCGCGCCAGTCGGTGTGGATCTCTCCGGAAAGATAGACGGTCAGTCCCATGTCGGTCCCCTTGCTTGCATTTGCCCCGAGCTATGCCAGCAAGGGCGCGGCGCAACAAGGCCACGGGGCTGTCTCGCGGAACTGCACGGTGTTTACACGCGGGTCGATTTTGCGGCGGTTTCACGCTGATTTGCGCATGGCAGCCCCTTTCGCCATCGGCCAAGCGGTCCTATAAGGGCTCCGGCTTGGGCTCGGGAAGAGTCGCGGGCCCATCCTATCATTGGGGCAGGACGTTATATGTTTGGACTGGACAGACTCATGGGCGCCTTCTCGGCGGACATGGCAATCGACCTCGGGACCGCGAACACGCTGGTCTACGTCAAGGGGCGCGGGGTCATCCTGTCCGAGCCGTCCGTGGTGGCCTACCACGTGAAAGACGGTGTGAAGAAGGTGCTCGCCGTGGGCGAGGATGCCAAGCTGATGCTCGGCCGCACCCCCGGATCGATCGAGGCCATCCGGCCGATGCGCGAGGGCGTGATCGCCGATTTCGACACCGCCGAGGAGATGATCAAGCACTTCATCCGCAAGGTGCACAAGCGCTCGACCTTCTCGAAGCCGAAGATCATCGTCTGCGTGCCGCACGGCGCCACCCCGGTCGAGAAACGCGCCATCCGCCAATCGGTGCTGAGCGCCGGGGCCCGCAAGGCCGGCCTCATCGCCGAGCCGATCGCCGCGGCTATCGGGGCCGGCATGCCGATCACCGATCCCACCGGCTCGATGGTCGTCGATATCGGCGGCGGCACCACCGAGGTGGCGGTTCTGTCGCTGGGCGACATCGTCTATGCGCGCTCGGTGCGCGTCGGCGGTGACCGCATGGACGAGGCCATCGTCAACTACCTGCGCCGCCAGCAGAACCTGCTCGTGGGCGAATCCACCGCCGAACGCATCAAGACCTCGATCGGCACCGCGCGCATGCCCGATGACGGCCGTGGCTCGTCGATGCAGATCCGCGGCCGCGACCTGCTCAACGGCGTGCCCAAGGAAACCGAGATCAGCCAGGCCCAGGTGGCCGAGGCGCTCTCGGAGCCGGTGCAGGCGATCTGCGAGGCGGTGATGACCGCGCTCGAGGCCACCCCGCCGGACCTCGCCGCCGACATCGTCGACCGTGGCGTCATGCTCACCGGCGGCGGCGCGCTGCTGGGCGAGCTTGATCTCGCGCTGCGTGAGCAGACCGGCCTCGCCGTGTCGATCGCCGACGAGAGCCTGAACTGCGTGGCGCTCGGCACCGGCAAGGCGCTGGAATACGAAAAGCAGCTGCGTCACGCCATCGATTACGATTCGTGACGGCCCTTCGCGGGGCTGCCCGCCGACGCTAAGATGAGTTGAATGGCGAAGCATGGGACCAATTCCGAGGACTATGCCGGACCGCTGAAGCGCCTGCTTCTGGCGGTCCTGCTGTTGTGCCTCGTGGGTCTGTTCATCTTCTGGCGCATCGACAGCCCGCGGGCCGAGCGCTTCCGGGCGCAGATCGTCGACACGGTGATGCCCGGCTTCGACTGGGCGATGGCGCCGGTCACCGGCGCGGTGCGCATCCTGCGCGATTTCCAGAGCTACCAGCGGATCTACGACCAGAACCAGGAGCTGCGCCGCGAGCTGCGCCGCATGACCGCCTGGAAGGAGGCCGCGCTGCAGCTCGAGCAGGAGAACGCCCGGCTGCGCGACCTCAACAATGTCCGGCTCGACCCGCGGCTGACCTACATCACCGGCGTGGTGCTGGCCGACAGCGGCTCGCCGTTCCGGCAGTCGGTGCTGATCAACGTGGGCTCGCGCGATGGCATCGTCGACGGCTGGGCCACGATGGACGGCATCGGCCTCGTCGGGCGGATCTCGGGCGTCGGCGCCAACACCAGCCGGGTGATCCTGCTCACCGACGCCACCAGCCGCATCCCGGCGATCATCCAGCCCTCGGGCCAGCGCGCGCTGATCACCGGCGACAACTCCGCCGCGCCGCCGATCGACTTTCTCGAGGATCCCGACCAGGTGCGCCCGGGCGACCGCATCGTCACCAGCGGAGACGGCGAGGTATTCCCGCCGGGGCTGCTGATCGGCCAGGTGGCCGAGGATCCCGGCGGCCGCCTG
This sequence comes from Salipiger bermudensis, assembly GCF_019801965.1. GTDB lineage: Bacteria > Pseudomonadota > Alphaproteobacteria > Rhodobacterales > Rhodobacteraceae > Salipiger > Salipiger bermudensis_A. The sequence continues at coordinate 470,786 of NZ_JAHVIA010000002.1, read as the reverse complement.
CGGGTGCGCCTTGCCGCCGATTACGAGCGGCTGGAATTCCTGCGCGTCCTGCGCGACCACGGCGCCCGCCGCGTGGGCTCGCCCTCGGCGCTGATCCTGCCGGCGACGCCCCCCGCCATCGAGCTGCCGCCCGCGCCGGAGCCCGGCGATGGCTGAGGCCCGCCCCGCCCGCATCTGGATCATGCGCGCGGCCTTCATCGGGATCGCGCTGGTGGTGATGTTCTACCGCCTGCTGCCCCTCGACATGATGCCGCCGCGCTTCGCCGGCCCCGACCTGCTCGTCGCGCTGTGCTTCGCATGGGTGCTGCGCCGGCCGGATTACGTCCCGGCGCTGTCGATCGCCGGGGTCATGCTCCTGGCCGACATCCTGTTCCAGCGGCCGCCCGGGCTCTGGGCCGCGCTGATGCTGCTGGCCACGGAATTCCTCAAGTCGCGCGATCGCCGCGACCGGGAAACGACCTTTGTCATGGAATGGGTCCGGGTCGCTATCGTGCTGCTGGTGATCACGATCACGTATCGCCTGGTGCTTGCCCTCTTGATCGTGCCGACCGGAACCGCTTTCCTGACCCTGATGCGATATGCCACCACCGTCGCGGCCTACCCGCTGGTGGTGATCCTGTCGCAAGGTCTGCTCGGGGTGCGCCGGATGGCGCCGGGCGATTTCGATCATGCCGGGAGGAGCCTGTGAGACGCACACCGCGTGACAGCGCTGAAAGCAGCCGCCGGATGACCCGGCGCGGCCTGCTGCTGGGCGGCGCACAGATCGCCTTTGCCGGCGTGCTGGGGCTTCGCATGCGGCACATGCAGGTCGATCAGGCCGCCGAGTTCCGCCTGATGGCGGAAGAGAACCGCATCAACATCCATCTCATCCCGCCGTCACGCGGCCGCATTTTCGACCGCGAGGGCCGCGTCATCGCCGAGAACGAGCAGACCTACCGCATCACCATGCGGCGCGAGGATGCCGGCGATGTCGAGGAGGTCATCGGACGTCTTTCGGCGCTGGTCGACCTGCGCCCGGAAGATGTCGCGCGGGCGCTTGAGGAAATGCGCACCTCGCCGCCCTTCCTGCAGGTCACCGTCGCCGACCGGGTCAGCTGGGACGCGATCAGCCGCGTCGCGGTCAACGCCCCTGCGCTGCCCGGGGTCTATCCCGAGGTCGGGCTCAGCCGGTTCTACCCGCAGCACGAGACCTTCGCCCACGTGGTGGGCTATGTCGGCCCTGTCTCCGAGCGCGATCTCGCCCGCTACGAGGACCCCGAGCCAGTACTGCGCATCCCGCGCTTCCAGATCGGCAAGGTCGGCATCGAGGCCAAGTTCGAGGAACAGCTGCGCGGCTCCGCCGGCGCCAAGCGCGTCGAGGTCAACGCCGTGGGCCGCGTGATGCGCGAGCTCGACCGCCGCGAGGGCGAGGCCGGAGCCGACCTGCAGCTCACCGTCGACAGCGAATTGCAGGATTACATCAAGGCGCGGCTCGGCGAGGAGAGCGCCTCCGCCGTGGTGATCGATCTTGAGCATGGCGACGTGCTCGCCATCGCCTCCTCGCCCTCCTACGACCCCAATAAGTTCGTGCGTGGCATCTCGATCGGCGATTACGGCGTGCTGCGCGAGAACAACCACCGCCCGCTGGCGTCCAAGACCGTCCAGGACGCCTACCCGCCCGGCTCCACCTTCAAGATCGTCACCGCGCTGGCGGCGCTCGAGGCCGGGCTGATCGGCCCCGACGAGACGGTCTACTGCCCCGGTCACATGGAGATCGGCTCGCGCCGGTTCCACTGCTGGAAACGCTCGGGCCATGGCCACGTCAACCTCGAGCAGAGCCTGCGCGACAGCTGCGACGTCTACTATTACGACCTCGCGCTGAAGGTCGGCATCGACCGCATCGCCGAGATGGGCCGCAAGCTCGGCCTCGGCGCCGCACCCGACGTGCCGATGTCGGCGGTCACCGCCGGACTGATGCCCGATCGCGACTGGAAGCGCCGCGAGCGCGGGGCGGAGTGGCGCATCGGCGACACGGTCAACGCCTCCATCGGCCAGGGCTACGTGCTGACCTCGCCGCTGCAGCAGGCGATCATGGTCGCGCGCGTGGCCACTGGCCGCGCCGTCGAGCCGAGGCTGGTGCGCAGCGTCGGGGGGCAGTTGACCCCCTCGCGCGGCGGGGCACCGCTCGACATCGACCCGGCCCATCTGCGGATGATCCGCAAGGCGATGTTCGTGGTCTCCAACAGCCGCAGGGGCACAGCCTACCGCGCCCGCATCATCGCCGAGGACATGCGGCTCGCGGGCAAGACCGGCACCAGCCAGGTGCTCAACCGCGTCGTGCGCAACCAGGATGTGCCCTGGGAGGAGCGCGACCACGCGCTCTTCGTCAATTTCGCACCCTACGAGGCGCCGCGCATCGCGGTGTCGATCGTGGTCGAACACGGCGGCGGCGGCTCGTCCACCGCAGCGCCCATCGCCCGCGATATCACCCTGCAGGCGCTCTACAAGGGCACGCCCCCGCTCGAGGCCTATCCCGCGGGCGACCGCGAGCGCATCCAGGCCCAGCAGGAGCGGCTCGAGCGCGAGCGCGCCGAGCGCGCTGCCGAAGCGGGGCGCCGGGCATGAGCTATCTCGAATATACCGTCAAGACGGTCCCTTCCGGCTGGCGCAAGGTGCTCTACCTGAACTGGCCGCTGATCATCCTGCTCACGGCGGTGGCCTGCGTCGGCTTCCTGATGCTCTACTCGGTCGCCGGCGGCTCGCTGCAGCCCTGGGCCGAGCCGCAGATGGAGCGCTTCGGCCTCGGTCTCGCGGCGATGTTCATCACCGCGATGGTGCCGATCTGGCTCTGGCGCAACCTCTCGGCGCTGATCTACCTCGCGGCGCTGGCGCTCCTGGTGGCGGTGGAGCTGTTCGGCGCCGTCGGCATGGGGGCGCAGCGCTGGATCGACATCGGCTTCATGCGGCTGCAGCCCTCCGAGGTGATGAAGATCGCGCTCGTGATGGCGCTGGCCGCCTATTACGACTGGCTGCCGATGAAGCGCGTGTCGCGCCCGATCTGGGTCATCGCGCCGTTGATCCTGATCGTCACCCCGACCTTCCTGGTGCTGACCCAGCCCGACCTCGGCACCGCAATCCTGCTGATGACGGCCGGCGGGGTGATGATGTTCCTCGCAGGGGTGCACTGGGCCTATTTCGCCGTCGTGGTCGCCGCGGCGGGCGGCGCGGTCTACACCGTGTTCCTGTCGCGCGGCACGCCGTGGCAGCTCCTGAAGGACTACCAGTTCCGCCGGATCGACACCTTTCTCGATCCCTCCACCGACCCGCTCGGCGCCGGTTATCACATCACCCAGGCCAAGATCGCCATGGGCTCCGGCGGCTGGACCGGGCGCGGCTTCATGCAGGGCACCCAGTCGCGGCTGAACTTCCTGCCCGAGAAACACACCGACTTCATCTTCAACACGCTGGCCGAGGAGTTCGGCTTCGTCGGCGGCTTCTCACTGCTGGTGCTCTACGTGCTGATCCTGATGTTCTGCATCGTGGCGGCGCTGCAGAACCGCGACCGCTATTCCTCGCTGCTGATCCTCGGCGTCGGTCTCACCTTCTTCCTGTTCTTCGCCGTCAACATGTCGATGGTCATGGGGCTTGCCCCCGTGGTCGGCGTGCCGCTGCCGATGGTCAGCTACGGCGGCTCGGCGATGCTGGTGCTGATGATCGCCTTCGGACTGGTGCAGAGCGCCCACATCCACAGGCCCCGCTGACATGACTACCATTCTCTTCGCCGCCGGTCGCAGGCTCTGGGCCGAATACGAGGTTCCGCTGCGCACCGCCCTAGATGCCACCGGGCTCGATTACCATCTCACCTGCGAGGCCGCGCCCGAGACCGTCGACTACGTGATCTACGCGCCCGGCTCGCGGCTGCAGGATTTCACCCCCTACACGCGGCTGAAAGCGGTGCTGAACCTCTGGGCCGGGGTCGAGAAAATCACCGGCAACCCGACCCTCACCGTGCCGCTGGCGCGCATGGTCGATGCCGAGGGGCTGACCCAAGGCATGGTGGAATACGTCACCGGACACGTGCTGCGCCACCATCTCGGCATGGATGCCTACATCACCAACACCGCGCGGGAATGGCGCCCGGTGGTGCCGCCTCTGGCCGGCGAGCGCCCGGTAACCATCCTCGGGCTCGGCACGCTGGGGCTGGCCTGCGCCGAGGCGCTGCGCGCCCTGGGCTTCCCGGTCACCGGCTGGTCGCGCAGCGTCAAGACCATCCCCGGCATCACGACGCTGCACGGCCCCGACGGGCTCGCCGGGGCGCTGCGAAGCGCCGAGATCCTCGTACTGCTGCTGCCCGACACCGCGGCGACCAACGATCTGCTCGACGCGAAGACCCTCGCGCAACTGCCGCGCGGCGCGGTCATCGTGAACCCGGGCCGCGGCCCGCTGATCGATGATGCGGCGCTGATCGACGCCCTCGACAGCGGCCAGATTGCCCACGCCACGCTTGACGTCTTCCGCACCGAGCCGCTGCCCGCGGAGCACCCGTTCTGGGCCCACCCGAAGGTGACGGTCACGCCCCACATTGCCTCCGAGACCCGCGTGCCCAGCGCCTCCCGCGTCATCGCCGAGAACATCCGCCGCGGCGAGGCGGGCGAGCCGCTGCTGCACCTCGTGGACCGCGACGCCGGCTACTGACCCCGGCCAGCCGCCCGGCCGCAGGGTTCGGCCTGCCTCCGGCGGGGATATTTCAGGCCAGAAGAAGACAGGGGCGCTGCGCCCTGCCCTTCTCTGGTTTCAAAATACCTCGGGGGTGAATTGGCGCACAGCGCCAAGAGGGGGCAGCGCCCCCCCCCGCCCGTGCCACAGTCGCCGCGTTCAGCTGGTGCGCTGTCGGAACACACCGGTGCCCTTGGCGACCAGCGCGCCGGTATCGTCGCGAAGGACCGCTTCGGCAAAGAAGGTGCTGCGCCCGCCGCCCGTGCGGAAGCCCTCGCAGATCAGCCGCGTGCCGGAGGGCCGGCCGATATACTGCACGTTCAGCGAGAGGGTCAGCGCGGTCTTGCGAACCTCCGGATCGCCGGTCCAGCAGCCCGAGATCCCCATCGCGCTGTCGAGCAGGGTGGCGTGCACGCCGCCATGCGGGATGCCGCCGCGATTGCCGAGGAACTCGGTGATCGGCATTTCGTAGCGGGCATAGTCCTCGCGCCATTCCACCAGCTCGTAGCCGAGATGTCTGGCGAAGTTCGAGGGCGTGTCGAGGTCGTCGCTCATAGCAGGTCGCCTTCCTGTGCTTCCAGTTCCAGTGCCACCGCCGGCGCCTTCAGGTCATCGGTGCGGAGGAGCCCCGAGGGCCGCGACAGGCGGTTGCGCACCACCCAGTGCAGCCGCTCGGAGGCGCGGGTGATCGCCACGTAGGCCAGCCGTTTCCACAGCGGCTGGCCGGCCTCGACCCGACCCATGCGCGCGGCAACGAAGAGGTCGGGCGCGAAGACCTGCACCTGCTCCCATTGCGAGCCCTGCGCCTTGTGGATCGTCACCGCGGCGCCATGCAGGAAGGTCGCTCCCATGCGCGCGGCGAAGGGAATGAAGGGCTCTTCCTCGTCGGGCTTCTCGATCTTCACGATCGAGGCCGCGGAGACCTGCGGATCGGGCGCGCCCATCACGTGCAGCCGCGAGAAGCCGGGCTTGCGGCCCGGTCCGAGATAGATCACCTGCGCGCCCTTGATCAGGCCGCGCGCCTCGAGATCGAGGCGCTTCTTGCGGTGCTTGAGCGGCAGTTCGAGCCCGTCGCAGATCAGCGGCTCGCCGGGCAAAAGCTCGGTCTCGGGGGCATCGTGCACCGCGCGGAAGGCATTGATCAGGCGGATCCGCGTGGCGTTGCGCCAGACGAGCACCGGCGAGCGCGCCATCAGGTCGACCTCGACCCGCTGGCTCCAGACCACGCGATCGTCCTGCCGCGCCTTCTCCTCGATCATGCGCTCGAACTCCTGGAACTCCAGCGCAGGGTCGGCCAGCGCGTGGGCGAGATCGAGGATCGGGTTGTCGGCCTGTTGCCGGTGGATGCGGTGCAGCTCGAGCTTCTGGCTCTCGGGCACGCTGTCAAACACCATCTTGCCCGACTGGTTCACCGGCGCGAGCTGGGCCGGGTCGCCGAACAGCACGAGGTTGGGGAAGATCTCCTGCAAGTCCTCGAACTGGCGGTCGTCGAGCATCGAGGCCTCGTCGACGAAGCCGATGTCGAGCGGCTCCTCGCGGCGCTTCCAGCCGGTGATGAAATCGCTGCCGCGCAGACCGGCGGCGGCAAGCGCCGCGGGCACCGACTTGTGGGCCTCGTAGGAGGCCAAAGCGCGCTCAAGCGCCTCGGGGCTCAGATCCTCGATCTCGGGCTGCTCGACATTGCCCATAAGCCACTCGGCGATGCGCTCGTATTCGGGATCGTAAACCGGTGTGTAGATGATACGGTGGATCGTGGTCGCCGGGACGCCGCGCATGCGCAGCACGCTGGCCGCCTTGTTGGTCGGGGCCAGCACCGCGAAGCTGCGCTTGTCGCCCTTGCGACGGCTCTCGTAATCGCCCGACACGATCTCCGCGCCGGCACCCTCCAGCGCCTTGCAGAGCTCGGAGAGCAGCAGCGTCTTGCCCGAGCCCGCCTTGCCCATCAGCGCCATGACGCGTCCCGGACCTTCCTTGGCGGGGGTGACGGTGCCATCGTCGAGATCGACGCCGGCCTCGCGCAGCATCTCTGCCACGCGGTCCCAGGCCTCGGCCTGGTCTTCGGAGAATGTCAGTGCGGGCAGATCCATGGCGCGGACCCTAAAGCCGCGCGCAGGCGAGGGCCAGAGCCCATCGCGCGCGACACGACGCTAGAGCGCGATCAGCCCGCAACTGAGCGCCCGGGCCACCGCGTGGGTGGTGTTGAGCGCGCCGAGCTTGAAGCGCGCGCCCTCGATATAGACCCGCACCGTATGCTCGGAGATCTTCAGCTCCGCGGCGACCTGCGCCCGGCTCAGCCCGGCGGCGAGCAGGCGCATGGCGTCGCGCTCGCGCGGGCTGAGCGCCACCGGTGCCTGCGTGGCCGGCCCCGGCATCAGCTCAAGGGCCCTGGCGTTGATGCCATGGGCGGCGAGTACGAGGGCGTCGCGCCACTCTGCGATGAAGGCTGCCCAGCGCGCGTCGTCGCAGCCGTGGTTGACGGTGAAGAGGGCGAACTGCCCGTTCGGCCCCCGGATCGGCACGGTGAAGCCCTGGTTTCCGACGCCGTGGCGCAGCGCATCCTTGAGGAAGGCCCGAGCCGTCTTCGAGGACCAGTCGAGCGCCTTCCAGTCGACCGGGTGGACACGCTGTAGGCAGCCCTGGATCACTGGATCGACCCGCAGGTAGCCCTGCGCGGCGTAGCGCGCGAGCCAGTCGGGCGAATAGGTCCCGCAACCGTATTGCGCCCCCTGCGTGCCGATCCAGTGATAGACGAGGTGATCTATCCCCAGGCAATCCCTCATCTGTTCCGTCATGCGCTGGAGATCCTCCAGCCGTTGCACATCCTCAAGCGGGGCGAGAAACCCTCCCGCCGCAGGCACCCTGTCCACTCGTCCCAACACCACGCTCCCCGGCAGCCGACGCCAGCTCGATCTCTGCCACGGCCTGCGCATCTGAGAGCTGCTCTGCCAGAGCCTCGAGCGCATTGGCGCGTGCATATCCCCTGAGATCGGTCAGCACGTCGATGATCCATTCATGTCGCATGGAAAGCGTTTCCCGGGCTACGTTAACAAAAGGTAAAGACCAGCCTAGCAGCTGCTCAATTCCCGATAAATTCACGCAAATCCCCTCCCCCGAAACGGCGGGGGCGTGTGCGGCAAGCCACTGACCCGGGCCGCTCGGCCAACCAGAACGGGCCACGCCCGCGAACCGGATCACGATTCGCGGGCGTTTCTATCAGTGTCAGGGTGAAGGAGCGGTTAACCGCGCGCCTCCAGCGCCTCCTCGAAGGTGCGCAGCCCGGTCTTGGGCGCCTGCACCAGCACCGACATGTTGCCGGGCTTGTGCTGGTTGCGCAGCATCTTGAGATGCGCGTCGGGGATCTCGTCCCAGCCGAACACCTCCGACATGCAGGGATCGAGACGGCGCTCGACCATCAGGCGGTTGGCCGAAGCGGCCTGCTTGAGATGGGCGAAGTGCGAGCCCTGCAGGCGCTTCTGGTGCATCCACATGTAGCGCACGTCGAAGGTGCAGTTGAAGCCGGTGGTGCCGGCGCAGATCACCACCATGCCGCCCTTCTTGCAGACCAGCGTCGAGACCGGGAAGGTCGCCTCGCCCGGATGCTCGAAGACCATGTCGACATTGACGCCCTTGCCGGTGATGTCCCAGATCGCCTTGCCGAACCTGCGGGCCTCTTTCATCCACTCATTGTATTCCGGCGTGTTGACCGTGGGCAGTTGACCCCAGCAGTTGAAGTCTTTCCGGTTGATCACGCCCTTGGCGCCGAGTCCGAGCACGAAGTCGCGCTTGTCCTCTTCCGAGATCACCGCGATGGCATTGGCGCCGGCGGTGTTGATCAGCTGGATCGCGTAGGAGCCGAGGCCGCCCGAGGCGCCCCAGACCAGCACGTTCTGGCCGGGCTTGAGCTCGTGCGGGTGGTGGCCGAAGAGCATCCGGTAGGCGGTGGCCAGCGTCAGCGTGTAGCAGGCGCTCTCTTCCCAGGTCAGGTGCTTGGGGCGCGGCATCAGCTGCTGCGCCTGCACCCGGGCGAACTGGGCGAAGGAGCCGTCGCCGGTCTCGTAGCCCCAGATCCGCTGGGTCGGCGAGAACATCGGGTCGCCGCCGTTGCACTCCTCGTCGTCGCCATCGTCCTGGTTGCAGTGGATCACGACCTCGTCGCCGACCTTCCACTGCTTGACCTTGTCACCCACGGCCCAGACGATGCCCGAGGCGTCGGAGCCCGCGATGTGATACTCCTGCTTGTGCACGTCGAAGGGCGAGATCGGCACGCCGAGGCCGGCCCAGACGCCGTTGTAGTTGACGCCCGCGGCCATCACCAGGACCAGCACCTCGTGGCTGTCGACCTGCCAGGTGTCGACCACTTCCTTCTGGAACGACTTGTCGGGCTCGCCGTGACGCTCGCGGCGGATGGCCCAGGCATACATCTTCTTCGGCACGTAACCGAGCGGCGGCATCTCGCCGATCTCGTAGAGGTCTTTTTCCGGCGCATCGTAGGGCGCGATCCCGGTTTGCGTATCCAGAGCCATCGGGGCCTCCTTCCTCAAGTAATCCGTTGCGATCGTGATGATCTTGTCTGGTCTTGTCTCCCAACCCCGCGCCGCAGTGCAGAATCGCGGGGCTTCGATCTAGGGAGATACATTTGGCCGCGCAACAATGCAACAACGACCAAGGTGTATTTTGTAATTTTATGACCGAGCAGCTGCAGAAACATGGGGCACTGCGACCAATGTCGAAGCCATTTTCGCGCCCTGAGCGCCGGCGATGGGCCCAGAATAGCGCTGAATCGGCGAATCCTTAGTAGAATTCGTGCCTGACAGGCGGTTCAGCTGACGCTGCGTCGCAAAACTGCCCGAGATCGCCGCAGCGCGGCGAATTGACGAGACATTTTATTTCGCATACCAAGTCCCGAACGCAACAAGCTTGCAAACACGATTCTGATCTGCCCACGGAGACCGACATGACGGACGTTCAGAAAGACAGCCCCCAAAGCGCGCCCGCGTCCAAGGCCGACCGGCCCTGGCTGATCCGCACCTATGCCGGCCATTCCACCGCGAAAGCGTCGAATGCGCTCTACCGGAGCAATCTCGCGCGCGGGCAGACCGGGCTCTCGGTGGCCTTCGACCTGCCGACCCAGACCGGCTATGACAGCGACCACATCCTGTCGCGCGGCGAGGTCGGCAAGGTCGGCGTGCCGGTCTGCCACCTGGGCGACATGCGCACCCTGTTCGACGAGATCCCGCTCGAGCAGATGAACACCTCGATGACGATCAACGCCACCGCGCCGTGGCTGCTCTCGCTCTATATCGCGGTGGCCGAGGAACAGGGCGCCGATGTCTCGAAACTGCAGGGCACGGTTCAGAACGACCTGATCAAGGAATATCTCAGCCGCGGCACCTATATCTGCCCGCCGAAGCCGTCGCTGAAGATGATCGGCGACGTGGCAGAGTACTGCTATACCAACGTGCCGAAATGGAACCCGATGAACGTGTGTTCCTACCACCTGCAGGAGGCCGGGGCGACGCCCGAGCAGGAGCTGGCCTTTGCGCTGGCCACCGCCATCGCGGTGCTCGACGAGCTGAAGCCCCGCGTCGCGCCAGAGGATTTCCCGGCGCTTTGCGGGCGGATCTCTTTCTTCGTCAATGCCGGCATCCGCTTCGTGACTGAGATGTGCAAGATGCGCGCCTTCGTCGATCTCTGGGACGAGATCCTCGAGACCCGCTACGGCGTCGAGGACCCGAAGTTCCGCCGCTTCCGCTACGGCGTTCAGGTCAACTCGCTCGGCCTGACCGAGCAGCAGCCCGAGAACAACGTCTACCGCATCCTGATCGAGATGCTGGCGGTGACGCTGTCGAAGAAGGCCCGCGCCCGCGCGGTGCAGCTTCCGGCGTGGAACGAGGCGCTCGGCCTGCCCCGCCCGTGGGACCAGCAATGGTCGATGCGGATGCAGCAGATCCTCGCCTACGAGACCGACCTGCTGGAATTCGAGGATCTCTTCGACGGCAACCCGGCGGTCGATGCCAAGGTCGAGGCGCTGAAGGATGGCGCCCGCGCCGAGCTTGGCAATATCGACAGCATGGGCGGCGCGATCGGCTCGATCGACTACATGAAGTCGCGGCTGGTCGACTCCAATGCCGAGCGCCTGAACCGCATCGAGCGCAACGAGACCATCGTCGTGGGGGTCAACAAGTGGACCGAGGGCGAGCCGTCGCCGCTGGTCGGCGAGGATGGCGGCATCATGGTGGTCGACCCGGCGGTCGAGCAGGAGCAGATTGCGCGGCTCAACGCCTGGCGCGCCGAGCGTGACGAGGCCGCGGTGAGCGCTGCGCTGGCCGAGCTGCGCGCCGCAGCGGCCGAGGGCCGCAACGTCATGCCGGCCTCCATCACGGCCGCCAAGGCCGGCGTCACCACCGGCGAATGGGCGCAGCAGATGCGCAGCGTGCACGGCGAGTATCGCGGCCCCACCGGCGTGTCGCGCGCGGTCAGCAACAAGACTGAGGGGCTCGACGACATCCGCGAGGCCGTCGACGCGGTCAGCGACCGGCTCGGACGCCGCCTGCGCTTCCTGGTCGGCAAGCCCGGGCTCGACGGCCACTCGAACGGTGCCGAGCAGATCGCCTTCCGCGCCCGCGACTGCGGCATGGAGATCGATTACGAGGGCATCCGCCTGACCCCGGAGCAGATCGTCGAGGCCGCCAAGACCGGCGCCCACGTGGTCGGCCTGTCGATCCTCTCGGGCAGTCACATCCCGCTGGTCGAAGACCTCATGGCGCGGATGCGCGCCGAGGGTCTGACGAATGTTCCGGTGATCGTCGGCGGCATTATTCCCGACGAGGATTCAAAGCGTCTGAAAGAGATGGGAGTCGCGAAGGTATATACCCCGAAAGACTTCAATCTAAACACTATCATGATGGATATCGTGACGCTGGTCGATCCGCAGGCGGTCGCCGCGCAATAACGCATTGCGACCCCATTAATGGCAGCCATGCGAAGCCGCTCCCGGAAAGGGTGAGCGGCTTCGCCCATTTATGCGAAAATGTGCTGCGCTGACACAATTTTCTTCTTGAGTTTACTCTATAAAAAGAAAAATACCAAAAGAGGAGGCTACCTTCAGAATACCAAGGAGAATAAGAAATGAACTTCGATCTGGAGTCCCTTTCAAAAGACGAACTCACCCAACTCAAAATCGACGTCGAAAAAGCGCTCAAGACAATTGACGCACGGCGCCGGGCCGAAGCCAAGCGGGCCGCCGAGCAGGCCGCAAAGGAATTCGGTTTCTCGCTCGAGGACATTCTCGCAGCGAACGAAAAGAAGGGTTCGAAAGGCGCTCCGAAATACGCAAATCCCGCCGATCCGGATCAGACCTGGACCGGCCGCGGCCGCAAGCCCAACTGGGTGGTCGCTGCTCTCGAAGAGGGCAAGTCGATGGAAGACCTGGCTCTCTGATGACAGTCCATATCGGCGCAGAACCCGGGCAGATCGCCGAAACGGTGCTGATGCCCGGCGATCCGCTGCGGGCGGAATGGGCGGCCAACACCTTTCTTGATGATCCGGTCTGCGTGAACCGGGTCCGTGGCATGCTGGGTTTCACCGGCACGTGGAAAGGCAACCGTGTCACCATTCACGGCTCGGGCATGGGCATGCCCAGCCTTTCGATCTATGCCAATGAGCTGATCCGGGATTACGGCGCAAAGACGCTGATCCGGATCGGATCCTGCGGCGCGATGCAGGAGCATGTCGCGGTGCGCGACGTGATCGTGGCGATGACCGCTTCGTCACTCTCCACCCCATCGCGCGGTATTTTCCGGGAATTGAATTTCGCGCCCTGCGCCGATTACGGCCTGCTCAATGCAGCGGTCGAGGCGGCGAAAGGCACCGGAGCCCCCTGCCATGTCGGCGGTATCTATTCCTCCGACGTGTTCTATGACGAACGTCCCGACCTCACCGAGATGATGACCCGTCACGGTATTCTCGGCGTCGAAATGGAAGCGGCCGAGCTCTACAATCTCGCCGCCCGTCACGGCGTGCGCGCATTGGCCGTGCTGACCGTTTCCGACCACCTTCTCACGAAAGAAGCCCTGCCCTCCGAAGACCGGCAGAGCACATTCGGTGACATGGTGCAGATCGCGCTCGAGGCGGCCTTCAGCTAGGCCGCCTCCCCCTTCAAGACAGGCTTAGCGCCCGTGGCTGCGGTCATACCCGTTGCGCGCGGGCGTCTGCCACCCCTCCAGGGCCCCTGCGTGCGGCGCGAGGATCTCGACCTTCAGCGGATGGCACGCGGCGCTGTCGGAGCTGTGCTCCGACGAGCAATCGCCGCCCGGACAGGCGCTCAGCGCGCCCAGCAGGTCGATCTCGGCGAAAAAAGTCAGGTGATCGCCGGGGCGCACCGGGCTGGCCTTCATGAAATACTGCCCGGTGTCGCGGGTGAAGCCGGTGCACATGAACACGTTCAGCACGTCATGCACATGCGGCTCGGCCTCAGGCAGGCTCATGCCGGTGGCGTCGGCCAGTGCGCGGGTCAGGTTCGAGTGGCAGCAATGGTGGTATTGCGAGCCCGAGAGCAGATTGCCGGTATAGGGATCGCAGCGCGTGCCGATCACGTCATGCACCGAGCCGCCATAAGGGTCGATGCCGTACCAACCCAGCGTATCCTCGACGATGGTGGCCATCGGGCGCAGATGCGGAAAGGAAGACCACATGCGCTCGCCCGTGGTCAGATGCGTGCCGTGCAGGGCGCGGGTCTTGCCGGAGTAGAAGCGCTCGGAGAGGTCGTCGGCGTTCCACAGGTTGAGATCGCCCACCTGCGGTCCCTCGACGCTGCTGATGCGGAAGAACTGCCCGGCCCCGACCCGAAAGCTGCAGGCGTCGCGCGGCGCGGCGAGCACCGTCTCGATCACCTCGGCGCCCTCGAGCGCCTGCGCGTAGAGCGCCATGGGCGGCGTCGGCAGGGTCTCGTTGGGATAGCAGATCACCGGCGCAATCGCGCGGCGGGCCTCGGCATCGGCGGGGGCTTTGGTCATGGCGGGCGCTCCTTGGGTCACGTTGCCCGCATGGCTAGTGAGCCTTCGAGGCGAAGGCAATGGGCCGCCGGTCTCAGAGCCCGAGATGGCGCTCGCCGATCTCGGGCGTCAGCGCGGCCATCTCGCCCGACCAGACGCTGCGCCCCCGCTCGAGGATCACCGCCCGGTCGCAGGCCCAGCGCAGCTCCCTCAGCGATTTGTCGATCACCAGGAGCGCCATGCCGGTCTCGGCCTTGAGCGCCGCCACCGCCTGCCAGATCTCCTGCCGCACGGTGGGGGCCAGCCCCTCAGTGGCCTCGTCGAGGATCAGCAGCCGCGGGTTGGTCATCAGCGCGCGCCCGATGGCCAGCATCTGCTGCTCGCCGCCCGAGAGCGAGGCGGCGCGCTGGCTCCGGCGCTCCGCCAGACGCGGGAACAGCGCCTCGACGCGGGCCGCATCCCAGTGGCCGGGGCGCGCCGCCGCGATCAGGTTCTCGGCAACGCTCAGATCGCGGAAGCAGCGCCTCCCCTCGGGCACCAGCCCGATGCCCAGCCGCGCCGCGCGGTGGCTCGGCAGGCGCGACAGGTCGTGCCCGTCGAAAACCAGCGTGCCCTGCGCGGGAAGCATCCGGCAGATGCAATACACCGTGGTGGTCTTGCCCATGCCATTGCGGCCCATCATCGCCACCGCCTCGCCCTCGGCGATCTCGAGATCGACGCCAAACAGCGCCTGGCTCGCGCCGTAGGAGCCGGTGACCCGGTGCAGCGACAGCAGGCTCATGCCTCGTCTCCCAGATAGGCTTCGCGCACGAGCGGGTCGCGGCGGATGTCCTCGACGCTGCCGGTGGCGATGACGCGCCCGTAGACCAGCACGCTGATCCGGTCGGCCAGCGCAAACACCGCGTCCATGTCATGCTCGACCAGCAGGATCGGCGCCTGCGCCCGCAGACCGTCGAGAAAGCCGGTGAGCCGCTTCGAGCCCTCCTGCCCCAGCCCCGCCATCGGCTCGTCCATGACGAAGGCCTTCGGCTCCAGCGTCAGCGCCACGGCCACCTCGAGTTGGCGGCGCTGGCCGTGGCTCAGCTCGGCGGTGCGTAGCTCCTTGAGCTCCGCGAGCCCCACCGCCTCCAGCGCCGCCTCGGCCCGGTCGCGCAGGGCGGCATCGCGCGAGGCGCGCGAGAAGAAGCTCCATGGCCGCCCGGAGGCCCCGAGCGCGCCCAAGAGCACGTTCTGCAGCACCGTGTCCTCCATCGCCAGCGCCGATGTCTGGAAGGTCCGCGCCAGCCCGCGCGCCGCCCGCGCCTGCGTGCTCTCTCCCGTCACGTCGCGCCCGAGGAACTCGACCCGCCCGGCATCGGGGGCCAGCGATCCGCAGATCTGCGCGATCAGTGTCGACTTGCCCGCCCCGTTAGGGCCGATCACCGCATGGATCTCGCCCGGGCGCAGGTCGAGGCTGATGGCGTCGCTCGCCTGCAGCGCGCCGAAGGCCTTGCAAAGGCCGTGGGTCGCCAGAACCGGCTCAGTCATCGCGCCGCCTCCCCGCGATCATGCCGACCACCCCGCCCTTGCCAAAGAGCACCACCATGAGCAGCACAAGCCCGAGGAAGATCTGCCAGTACTCGCTGACCCCGCCCAAGAGGTGCTCGAGCAGCACGTAGATCCCCGCCCCCGCCACCGGGCCGAAGAGCCGCGCCACGCCGCCGATGATGACGAAGACCATGATCTCGCCCGACATCTGCCAGCTCAGCATGGTGGGCGAGACGAAGCGGTTGAGATCGGCGAAGAGCGCCCCGGCAAGCCCGGTGATGGCGCCCGAGATCACCAGCGCCACGAGCTGCAGCCGACGCGGGTCGAGCCCCACCGCGCGCACCCGCTCGGGCACCTGCCGCGCGGCGTTGAGCGCCAGCCCGAAGGGCGAGCGCATGAGCCGCGCGTTGAAGGCCAGCACGAGGCACAGGAGCGCGAGGCAGAGGCCGTAGAACTGGATCGGGTCGAGCGTGTTGAGGCCGGGAAAGCCGTTGCGCACGTAGATCGACAGCCCGTCCTCACCGCCATAGGCGGGCCAGGAGATGGCGAAGAAATACATCATCTGCCCGAAGGCCAGGGTGATCATGATGAAATAGACGCCGGAGGTGCGCAGGCTCAGAAGGCCGATGAGCAGCGCAGCGCACGAGGAGGCCACGATCGCCACAAGCCAGATCACCGGCATCGATTTCGTGCCCTCGATCGCGAAGGGCCAGTCCATCAGCGGCGTGTAGCTCTGGGCGTGGCTGGCGAGGATGCCCATGGCATAACCGCCGATGCCGAAGAACACCGCGTGGCCGAGGCTCACCAGCCCGCCGAGCCCCAGCGCGATGTTGAGCCCCACGGCGGCCAGCGCAAAGATCACCGCGCGGGTGGCGAGCGTGATGGTGAAGGGCTCGCCGGCGTAAAGCGCCCAGGCAGGGATCAGGATCAGCGCCAGCAGCAGCGCGCCGTTCAGCAGGCGTTCGCGGCTCATGCCCGTGCTCCGAACAGGCCGGTGGGGCGCCAGATCAGCACGCCCGCCATCAGCACGTAGATCGCCATCGAGGCAAAGGCCGAGCCGGTGGCGGCGGCGGTGGCAGGATCGGTGAACAGCTTGAAGAGCTCGGGCAGCAGCACGCCGCCCAGCGTGTCGGTCAGCCCCACCAGAAGCGCCCCGATCAGCGCGCCCTTGATCGAGCCGATGCCGCCGATCACGATCACCACGAAGGCAAGGATCAGCACCGGCTCGCCCATGCCGACCTGCACCGACTGGATGGCGCCCACCAGCGCCCCCGCCAGCCCCGCCAGCGCCGCGCCGATGGCGAAGACGAGCGTGTAGAGCTTGGAGATGTCGACGCCGAGCGCCGCGATCATCTCGCGGTCGTTCTCGCCGGCGCGGATGCGGATGCCGAGCCGGGTGCGGGCGTTGAGCCACCACAGCCCCAGCGCCACCGCGATGCCCACGGCGATCAGCGCCAGCCGGTAGACCGGGTAGACGATGCCGCCGGGCAGGCTCACGGTGCCCGAAAGCGCCGGCGGCATGTTGAGATAGAGTGGGAAGGAGCCGAAGAGCCAGCGCGTGCCTTCCGACAGGATCAGGATCAGCGCGAAGGTGGCCAGCACCTGATCGAGATGGTCGCGGGCATAGAGCCTGCGGATAACCACCAGCTCGATCAGCGCCCCGGCAGCGGCGGCGGCGGCAAGCGCCGCCACCAGCGCCAGCGCGAAGGATCCCGTGGCACCTGCCACCGCGGCGGCGGCGAAGGCACCGATCATGTAGAGCGAGCCATGCGCGAGGTTGATCAGCCCCATGACGCCGAAGATCAGCGTCAGCCCGGCGGCCATGAGGAACAGCATGACGCCGGATTGCAGGCCGTTCAGGACCTGTTCAGCAAGCAGGATCGGGGACATCTGGGGCCTTCGTCGTGTCAGGGGCCCGACGTCGCGGGCCCCCGCAGGATCAGTTCATCGAGCACTCGTCGACATAGGCCGAGGAGCGGTCTTCGATGGCGGTGGCGACGATCTTGTTGGTGTAGACCTCGCCCTCCTTGATGACCTCGCGGATGTAGATATCCTGGATCGGGTGCTGGTTGGTATCAAAGCTGAACTTGCCGCGCACGCTGTCGAAGTCAGCCGCCTTCAGCGCCGCGCGGAAGGCCTCGGCATCGGAGGGCTCGGCGGTCTCGAGGGCCGAGAGCAGCAGGTTCGCGGTGTCGTAGCCGTAGGAGGCGTAGAGCGACGGCAGGCGGCCGTATTTCTTCTCGAAGCCCGAGACGAAGGCGGCGTTGGCCGCGTTGTCGAGATCCTTGGACCAGTTGGAGCCGTTCTTGACGCCCATCGCGGCCTCGCCCACCGCCTGCAGGATGGCCTGATCGAAGGAGAAGGCCGGGCCCATCACCGGCAGCTCGACGCCGCTGTCGGCATATTGCTTGAGGAACGAGATCCCCATGCCGCCGGGCAGGAAGAAGAAGATGCTGTCGGCGCCCGAGGCGCGGATCTGGGCGATCTCGGCGGCATAGTCGGTCTGGCCGAGCTTGGTATAGACCTCGCCTGCCAGCTCACCGCCGTAGAAGCGCTTGAAGCCGTTCAGGCTGTCCTGACCCGCCGGGTAGTTGGGCGCCATGATGAAGGGCTTGGTATAGCCTTCCGACTTGGCATAGGCGCCGGCGGCCTCGTGCAGGTTGTCGTTCTGGTAGGAGACCGAGAAGTAGTTGGGGTGGCAGCCCTTGCCCGCCAGCATCGCGGGCGCGGCATTGGTCGAGAGGTAGAATTTGCCCTGCGCCGTCGCCGCCGGCACCACCGCCATCGCGAGGTTCGACCAGACGATGCCGGTCAGGATGTCGACCTTTTCGGACTGGATCATCTTGTCGGCCAGCTGCACCGCCACGTCGGGCTTGCGCTGGTCATCCTCGATGATCACCTCGATGTCGTCGCGGCCCGCGGCCTCCATCGCCAGCATGAAGCCGTCGCGGGTGTCGATGCCGAGGCTGGCGCCGCCGCCCGAGAGGGTGGTGATCATACCGATCTTGACCTCGGCCTGCGCGCTGGCGGCCATCGCCACGAGGCTCGCCGCGGCGAGAAGCGTTTTCATGGACATTCCGGAACTCCCTGTTCTCTTCCCTTATCCCCTGCCGGATCTTGCGCCCGGCGTTGCGGGCAAGGGTTAACGGAAAAACCGGGGATGTCCATGCGCGAGCTCCCGGTGCCGCCCAAGGGGCCGCCGGATTGCGCGATCAAGCGGATCGAACGCTCGGAACAGGGAAATGAAAGGCTGCGCGGGTGGTCCAGCGCGTCTCAGCCGCGCTCCCGGAAGCAGAGCTTCGGCGCCTCGCCGGGAGTGCCATCCGTGGTCGCGCCGCAATGGATGCAGCGCCACTGGCTGGTTTCACCCTGCCGGTACTCGCGCCACCGGCACAGCCTCCGGTCGCGGTTCTTCATGTTGAAGAGCAGCAGGATGATGAATGCGACAACGAGGCCAACAGCGAAAATCACCGTGGGCCTCGTTCGGGGAGTTCAGAAACCATGAGGGAATTCTAGCTCTGCCTTCCCGGCAGGCCAGCCCTCAGGCGGCCTGGTAATAGACGCAGGTGCCGGGCTCTTCATCGACGACGCGATCCGCGTCGTGCACCAGAACCGGCTCCGGCTGGTAGTAGGCATAGGCCTGCTCGAGGATGGCGAGGGCCTCGGCGGCGTCGATCTGTTGTTGGGTCTGCTCTTGCATCGGGTTGGCCTTTCGGTGTCGTGTCCGTCTTTCCTCCCCTTACACGCCCTAGATAGCCCTTGCTGCAGCGCAGCACACCCCCGTTTGCTGCAAGTGCGAAATGCACTGGATGCATGTTTACGCGAGGGCGGCGCGATGATTGCACCGGCGCCGCTCCTTCCGGTTGCATCGCAATCCGAATCCGGACAGGGAGCGCCTCGTTGCTATAGCGTGGCAGGCAGAGCCGCCGCGCCCTCCCCTCAAGACCCGCCGCACGACACAGCCAAGGAAAGGACGAGCCCGATGCGCGTTTCGATCGACGTAGAGATGCACTATAGCTTCACCGAGCCCAACACCGTGGCTCTGGTGCTCGAGGCGGCGCGGACCGAGGGCCAGACTATTCTCAGCGACAGCCTCGATCTCGGCGATGCCACGATCAACCGCATCGAGGGCGATTGCGGCGTGGGCGAACGGATCTGGGCGCAGATCCCCGGCGAGGAGATGCGCCTGCGCTACCGTGCGCTGGTCGAGATCACCCGCGGCGCGCCCTCGCTTGACGGGCGCGCGGCGCTGCCGCTGCATCTCCTGCCCGCCGAGGCCGCGCCCTTCATCCGGCCTTCGCGCTACTGCCAGTCGGACAAGTTCGTCGCCTTCGTTGAGAAGCGCTTCGGCCATCTTTCCGGCGGACGAAAGGTGGCGGCGATCCGCGACTGGATCGAGGCCGAACTCTCCTACGTGCCCGGCAGTTCGGATTCCGACACCAACGTGCTCGAGACCTTTGCCGGGCGGCAGGGCGTCTGCCGCGACTACGTGCACCTGTTCTGCGCCATGGTGCGGGCGGCGCAGATCCCCGCGCGGGCGGGCTCGGCCTACGGGCCCGATGTCACGCCGCAGGATTTCCACGCCGTGGCGCAGGTCTGGCTCGAAGATGGCTGGCACCTCGTCGATGCCACCGGCATGTGCCGGGCCGACAGCCTCGCGCTGATCGCCGTCGGCCGCGATGCCTATGACATCGCCTTCATGGAAAGCCAGGCCCCCGCCACGTTGCACTCGCAGAGCGTTTCCGTCGCCCGCGCATAATCGCCCCAGTAACGGAAAACGCCGCCCCCGAGGGGAGCGGCGTTACTGTCTTGCGATCGAGCTGCGCTCAGACGTGCCGGTTCAGCAGCATCTTCTTGATCTCGGCGATGGATTTCGCCGGGTTCAGACCCTTCGGGCAGGTCTTGGTGCAGTTCATGATGGTGTGGCAGCGATAGAGCTTGAACGGGTCCTCGAGCGCATCCAGACGCTCGCCGGTGGCCTCGTCGCGGCTGTCGATGATCCAGCGGTAGGCGTGCAGCAGCGCTGCCGGTCCGAGATAGCGGTCGGAGTTCCACCAGTAGCTCGGGCAGGAGGTCGAGCACGAGGCGCACATCACGCACTCGTAGAGACCGTCGAGCTTCTTGCGGTCCTCGATGGACTGCTTCCACTCCTTCTCGGGGCGGTTGGTCTTGGTCTCGAGCCACGGCATGATCGACGCGTGCTGGGCGTAGAAATGCGTCAGGTCGGGGATCAGGTCCTTGACCACCGGCATGTGCGGCAGCGGGTAGATCTTCACGTCGCCGGTGATCTCGTCGAGACCGTAGATACAGGCCAGCGTGTTGATGCCGTCGATGTTCATGGCGCAGGAGCCGCAGATGCCTTCGCGGCAGGAGCGGCGGAAGGTCAGGGTCGGGTCGACCTCGTTCTTGATCTTGATGAGCGCGTCCAGAACCATCGGGCCGCACTTGTCCATGTCGAGATAGTAGGTGTCGACGCGGGGGTTCTCACCGGTATCGGGATCCCAGCGATAGATCTTGAACGCGCGCACGTTCGTCGCGCCATCCGGTTTCGGCCAGGTCTTGCCGGTACGGATGCGGGAGTTCTTCGGAAGCGTGAACTGAACCATGGCGAGCCTCTGCTTTCCTTTCGGTGAGTCTATGGGTTGGCAAGGTCCGGCCCGGACGACTTACCGGACCATACAAAATTTCGGGTCGGCGCGAAACGCGCCAGTGGTAACATGCTGTTGTGCGCAACGATCCCCATCGTCACGCCCCTGCCCCGGACAGAACCGCGGCGAGCCCCGTCGTGCTCAGGCAGGTGATGGTCTCGGGCTTCTGCACCACGTCGGCGACGATCTGGATCGAGCTCTCGGTCGGCCCGCCGATGGTGTCGGCGGCGAGCGCGTAGATCTGCGTCGCGCTAGCATTGTCGATGACGCAGTCGAGCACCGGCTCGACCGGCGCCCCGGGGAAGCGATCGACCACGATCTTGGTCACCGTCGAGCGCGCCGCACCGCGTGCGATCGCATCCTGGCTCTGGGTCGAGCAGGCGGCGAGCAGCAGCGTAAGGAGAAGGGTCTTGCGCAAGTCGGGTCTCCTAGAACAGCACGCGGTCGATGAGGTTGTCGCTCATGCATTCGCGGGTGCCCTGGGCGAAGAGGATGTCGGTCACGATATCATCGTTGAGCTCGGGCTGACCGAGCGCGGAATTCTCCGCCAGCGCATCGATCTGGCCCTGGCGGGCGTAGGCGATGGTGCAGCCGACGGCGGTCTCGGTCGGCACGGACGGCGCCTTGCGGGCGAGGATCGGCGCCACCGCGTTGGCGGCCACCTGCTCTTTGAAGGTCAGTGCCCGCGGCAGCAGCTCGCGGCCGGGATCGCGAGGGTATTCTTCACCGGCGCACCCGGCGAGCAGAAGCCCCGTAAGGAGGGTCAGGCTCAGTCGCGGCATAGCAGCGTCCCCCGGTACAGGCCGTTCACCCCCGCCGGACAGCCGGCGCTCTCGTAGGATCCCCGCGTCACCGCGACCGGCGTGGCCGGAGTCTTCGATGCCGGCGGGGTGCCGTAGGTATAGCTGCGCACCGTGGTGCCATCTTCGGCGTAGCGCTCGGTCGTGGATTGCGGCAGCGCGGCAGCGCTCTGCGGCGCCGGGGTCGCCGGGGCCGGCGCCCCGTCACGGCGCGCCGCCACGCAGGCATTGATCGCGTCGGCGCCGGCCTGCGTCCCGCCCTGCCCCGGTGTCACCACCGGGTAGGCGCCGCTGCCATACTCGTAGGACCCTTCCGGCTTCACCTGGAACATGCATTTCGTCACAGGATCGGCCGTCTGGGGCCCGCACGCGGCGAGCGGCAGCAGCAGCAGGAGGGCGCAGGCCGCTCGCATCAGAAGGTGCGGGCTTTCGGCGCGATCTTGGCGAGGCTGATGCCGCCCTTGTCCTCGGTGGTCAGCGGATCGACGATGACCGGACGGTGGCTGAGCGTCACCGAGGCATCCTCGACGCGGCTGATCGTGTGGACACGCCAGTTCTCGTCGTCGCGCTCGGGGTAGTCCTCGTGGGCGTGGGCCCCGCGGCTTTCCTTACGTGCCTCGGCGCCCACGATGGTGGCGAGCGCGTTGGGCATCAGGTTGGTCAGCTCGAGGGTCTCCATCAGATCCGAGTTCCAAACCAGCGAACGGTCCGAAACCTTGAGGTCGCCCATCTTGCCGGCGATCGCGGTCATCTTCTCGACGCCTTCCTTGAGGGTCTTGTCGGTGCGGAACACCGCCGCGTCGGCCTGCATGGTGCGCTGCATCTCGAGGCGCAGCTCGGCGGTCGGTGTCGCGCCTTCGGCGTAACGCAGCCCGTCGAAACGATCGAAGGCCTTGTCCACCGACGGCTGGTTCAGCGCGTGGATCGGCGCGGCGCGGTCAACCACCTCGCCGGCGCGGATCGCGGCGGCGCGGCCGAAGACCACGAGGTCGATCAGCGAGTTGGAGCCGAGACGGTTGGCGCCGTGCACCGAGGCACAGCCCGCTTCGCCCACGGCCATCAGGCCCGGAACCACGGCGTTGGGATCCTCGGCGGTCGGGTTCAGCACCTCGCCCCAGTAGTTGGTCGGGATGCCGCCCATGTTGTAGTGCACCGTCGGCAGGACCGGGATCGGCTCCTTGGTGACGTCGACACCGGCGAAGATCTTCGCCGATTCCGAAATGCCCGGCAGCCGCTCGGCCAGCGCTTCCGCCGGCAGGTGCGAGAGGTTCAGGTGGATGTGGTCGCCATGCTCGCCCACACCGCGGCCTTCGCGGATCTCCATGGTCATCGAGCGCGAGACGTAGTCGCGCGGCGCAAGGTCCTTGTAGGTGGGGGCATAGCGCTCCATGAAGCGCTCGCCTTCCGAGTTGGTCAGGTAGCCGCCTTCGCCGCGGGCGCCCTCGGTGATCAGGCAGCCCGAGCCGTAGATGCCGGTCGGGTGGAACTGCACGAACTCCATGTCCTGCAGAGCCAGGCCCGCACGGGCCACCATGCCGCCGCCATCGCCGGTGCAGGTGTGGGCCGAGGTGGCGGAGAAGTAGGCCCGGCCATAGCCGCCGGTGGCGAGCACGACCATCTTGGCGTTGAACACGTGGAAGGTGCCGTCGTCGAGCTTCCAGCAGACCACGCCCTGGCAGACGCCGTCGTCGCTCATGATGAGGTCGATGGCGAAATACTCGATGTAGAACTCTGCGTTGTTCTTCAGCGACTGGCCGTAGAGCGTGTGCAGGATGGCGTGGCCGGTCCGGTCGGCGGCGGCGCAGGTGCGCTGCACCGGCGGGCCTTCACCGAACTCGGTGGTGTGGCCGCCGAACGGGCGCTGGTAGATCTTGCCTTCCTCGGTGCGCGAGAACGGCACGCCGTAATGCTCGAGCTCGTAGACCGCGGCGGGAGCCGAGCGCGCGAGGTATTCCATCGCGTCGGTATCGCCGAGCCAGTCCGAGCCCTTGACGGTGTCGTACATGTGCCATTGCCAGTTGTCGGGGCCCATGTTGGACAGCGACGCGGCGATGCCGCCCTGTGCGGCGACGGTGTGGGAGCGGGTCGGGAACACCTTGGTCACGCAGGCGGTGCGCAGACCCTGTTCCGCCATGCCGAGCGTGGCGCGCAGGCCGGCGCCGCCGGCCCCGACGACCACGACGTCATAATTATGCGTCTCGTATTCGTATGCAGCCATTTTTCTGGTCTTCCTGTCTCAGAGCGCGATCTTGACGAGCGCGAAGATCCCGCAGGCGATCATCAGGTAGGCGAAGCCGGCAAAGGCCATGATCAGCAGCTTGCGGGTGGTGCCGCCGGTGTAATCTTCGATCATCGTGCGCGCGCCCTTCTGGAAGTGGACCATGCCCACGATCAGGACCAGCGCGGTCAGGATGGCCGGGAACGGGCGCGACATGGTGGCCAGCGCGGCGTCGTAGCCGGAGCCCAGCGCGCGGCCGAAGACGATCAGCCAGGTCGGCAGCATGAAGGCCAGCGCAACCGAGCTGACGATCATGAACCAGTGATGTTCGGCACCGGCATGGGCCGAACCCTTGCCTACGGCGCGCTTGCGGTCGGTCAGGTAACGCATCGGTCGTGCCTCCCTCAGATCCAGTAGATGATGACGGTGAGGATGGTCAGGACGACCGATCCGTAAACGCAGGCCCAGCCGAGCTTTTCGGCGGTCTCGATCTCGAGACCCTTGCCGGCGTCGAAGATCAGGTGACGCAGGCCGCCGAGGTAGTGATACCAGACCGCCCAGAGCGATCCGAACATCACTAGGTTGCCGACCCACGAGGTGATCCACCACTCGGCGGTCTCGAAGGCTTCCGGCCCTGCGGCGAGCGCGAGCAGCCACCAGACCACGAGCAGGGTCGCCACCATCAGGGCGTTCCCGGTGATCCGGATCATCACCGAGGTCACCGCGGTGAGCTGCAAGCGATAATACTGTACGAACATGAAGGGGGAGAGCGGGCGCTCGATCCGTTTAGCTTCGGCCATGGCTAGTCCTTTCGGTTCCCTTGTGAGGGCGTTCTAACGGGTTTTTCGCACCTCTGTCACCAGAGTGCACGTGCAGCAGGCGCGTTTTTTGATCGCTTTGATGAAAAATCCACGTGATCTGTGATCACACCTTAAAAAGTGTGATCACATATTGTGCGCTAACATCGCACAAGGCGATGCAGGCGCAGCATTTTGATTCTGTCGGCAAGGCTGGCCCGGCGCGTCGAATGTTACTCGGGGAAGCCCAGGCGCTTGAGCGCGAGCGCCCCCTGGCTCCGGCGGGCCGGGTCGTGGGACTGCAGGTCACGATGGATGCGCGACACCAGGCCGCTGAGTTTCCGATCCTTGGTCAGGCGGCTGATGGCATTGGGAATTTCGCTCGGGGGCAAGTCGAGCACATCCTTGGTTCCGTGCGGCAAGGGTCTTGCTGCCATGGTCGTTTCCTCCTGGCACAATCCGAATCTCCTCCCCGCAAGGTTGAGCTTAGCGGAGAGGAAACAATTCCGGAAACAAAAGGTTACGACACGCCTGCGACTTATTGCGGCATCAAGGCCCAGTAGTCGAGATCGAGCAGCACCTCCGGCTTGTATTTGCCATCCTCGCCGCGAAGCTCGAACGGGGCTCCGCCCTTGGTGGCCACCAGTCGAAGCCGGATCGCGCCAACGCCCGGCGCATCGGTCTCGGCCTTATCGAGCACCTCGGACCACGCCTTCACGGTATCGCCCGAGAAGCACGGGTTGGCATGGGCACCACCATTGAGACCGACGATCATCTGCGCGTTGGCCAGCCCGTTGAAGCTCAGCGCGCGGGCCATCGAGATCACGTGCCCGCCATAGATCAGGCGCTGGCCATCGGGGCGGAAGGTGGCATCGAAATGCACCTTGGCGGTGTTCTGCCAAAGGCGCGTCGCCATCATGTGCTCGGCCTCCTCGATGGTGACGCCGTCGACATGGTCGATGGTCTCGCCGATCTCGTAATCGCCCCAGCGATGCGGCTCGCCGGCCAGCGTGAAATCGTAGCCCTCGAAGCTCAGCCCCCCCGGGATCACGAGATCCTCGGGCGCCAGCACTTTCTTCAGCTCCGGCAGCACCGTCTCGGGCGCCGGCGCGTCGAGATCGTTCTTCCGCACCATCACCCAGCGGCAATAGTCCATCACGGTCTCGCCGCGCTGGTTCTTGCCGGTGGTGCGCACATAGACCACGCCGGTCTTGCCGTTCGAGTTCTGCTTGAGCCCGATCACCTCCGAGGACGAGCGCAGCGTGTCACCGGCATAGACCGGCTTCAGCCAGCGCCCCTCGGCATAGCCCAGATTGGCCACCGCGTTGAGCGAGACATCCGGAACGGTCTTGCCGAATACCACGTGAAACGCCGCCAGATCGTCGATCGGCGAGGCCGGCAGCCCGCAGGCCTGCGCGAATGCGTCGGAGCTATAGAGCGCGTGCCGGGCCGGGTAGAGCGCGTGGTAGAGCGCCCGCTCGCCGCCCGAGATGGTGCGCGGCACCGCGTGCTCGATCACCTGTCCGACGCTGTAATCCTCGAAGAACCGTCCCGGATTGGTTTTGGCCATCACTGCTCTCCCAGCTTGGTGTCGGGGGTGTAGGTGCCCTCGACCTCCTTGGTGACCGCCTGTCCGCAGCGCATCACGCCGTTGGCGGCGTCGAAGGCATAGGTCGGATCTCCGTGCAGTTCCCAGCCCTTGTTGAGCGCCGCGGTGACCTTGTGACAGAAGGCCGAGGTGTCGTCCTCGGAGAGGAAGCGGTAAAGTTTCATATGTCTTTCCAGTTCATTAACCGAAGGTCGGATAGCCGAGCCAGGTGTGGATGAAGCCGATCACGAAGAGCAGGACAACGCTGATCGCGAGGAACATCGCGTCCTTGCCGATGCTGCCCTTCGCCGGCGGAATCCAGTCCGGCTCGGCGCGGTTGATCACCATCATCTCGACGATGGCCCAGAGGCCGAGCCCGCCGAACAGCACGAAGGACGGCACGTCGCCGTTCACCAGCAGGTGCGCGATGGTCCAGAGCAGGAAGCCCGCGAGCATCGGGTGGCGCATCTTGTAGAACAGCGCGCCCTTCTTGGGGCCGGGCGAGGTCAGGTAGAGCGCGGCGATCATCAGCAGGTTGTTGATGCCCACCGTGGCCGGGTAACGGCCCCAGAAAAACGCGCCGTCGGCCATGCGGTAGCCGAAGATCATCAGCAGCACCGAGGCCAGCAGCGCCAGCGCGACCGGGCCCTTGCCCTTGTCGCCCATGGCGGCGCGCTGCGCCGGAGCCAGCCGTTTGAACAGGTGTGCGCCCCACCAGAGCGCAACGCCGAGAATGAGCAGGACCATGGGTGTCTCCTTGGGTCGGGTCTCTTTCCGGCCACCCTGCGATCATTCTGCCAGAGCAGCAATGGCCTCCGCCTTGGCAAGCAACGTCTGCGCCGTCGCCACGTGCAGGTTCTCGACGATCTTGCCATCGACCACCGCGACCCCCTGCCCCTGTTTCTCGGCCTCCTCGAAGGCCTCGATCTGGCGGCGGGCGAGATCGATCTCGGCCTCGGTGGGCGCGAAGGCGGCATTGGTCACCTCGACCTGTGCCGGGTGGATCAGCGTCTTGCCGTCGAAGCCCATGTCGCGGCCCTGATCGCACTCGGCCTTCAGCCCCTCGTCATCCTTGAACGCATTGTAGACGCCGTCGACGATGACGCAGCCGGTGGCCTTGGCCGCCAGCAGGCACATGCCGAGCGAGGTCTGCATCGCCAGCCGGTCGGGCCGGAAGCGCGAGTTGAGCTCCTTGGCGAGATCGTTGGTGCCCATCACCATGCCCCAGAGCTGCTCATGCGCGCCTATGGCGGCGGCGTTGAGGATGCCGCGCGGGGTCTCCATCATCGCCCAGAGCGGCTTGTCGGTGAGCTTGGCCAGCGCGTCGAGCTGCTCGGGGCTCTCGACCTTGGGAAGCAGCACCGCGTCGCAATCCATGTCGTTGGCCGCCGCCGCATCCTCGCGCCCCCAGTGGGTGTCGAGCCCGTTGATGCGGACGATCTTGGTGCGCTTGCCGTAGCCGCCCTGACGCAGTGCCTGCGCCAGCGTCTCGCGCGCGGCCTCCTTCTCGCCCGGCGATACCGCGTCTTCGAGATCGAAGATGATGGCATCGACGGACAGGGTGCGCGCCTTGTCGAGGGCGCGGTCCTTGGAGCCCGGAATATAGAGCACCGAACGGTAGGGACGCATCGTGAGGTCCATGAGTCTCCTCCTCCACGAAGAAATAAAGTTGCGCGAAAATGGTCAGGAAATTGCGAAAAGTGCAAGAGCCTTTGCGCCGCAACGCAGAAAAAGGCAGCACGACCTTGGTGCCGCAAAGGCCTGCCCTTGGCCTTCGCCGCTTCATTAACCTTTCCTTGAGCAATGCGGGTCAGCCTTTTCCGCAGGGGACAGGCGGCGCCGGCAGGGGTGCGGCCGCGCTTCGGAGGGGCAGGATCCGCATTCGGAAGGGCAAGGCAATGAGAGTGATGACGGCAATGGCCACGATGGCCTTCGGCACGATGATCGCGCCGCAGATGCTACAGGCGCAGAACCCGGCCTGCGCCCCGCGCGACACGGTTCTGCGCAAGCTCGCCGACACTTACGGCGAAACCCGGCAGGGCATCGGCCTCAACGGCGACAACGCGCTGATCGAGGTTTTCGCCTCCGACGAGACCGGCAGCTGGACCATCACCATCACCTCCGGCGCGGGGCTCACCTGCCTGCTCGCGAGCGGTCAATCCTACGAGACCTTGTCGGAGCCCCTGCCCTCCACCGACAGCGACGCATAATCCGAAACGCGGAGCCGGCAGGTGGCGCAAGAATCGACCAGACCTGCGCGAAGTCGCGGCAAAGCGGCCCGTTTTCGCGGCTCGGCGGCTGAAAACCCGCATTGCACGCATCTCTGCGGGGCCGCTCTAACCCTTCGATTTTCTTGTCTTTAGCGCCATCAATCGCGCCTCTTCGCGGGCGCGCGCGACCGATGCTGCCGTGCAGCACTCTTGCGCGTGGCGGGCCAAACCCTTACGCAAACGTCGGAATTCACAAATGGAGCGGAGACAGATCCATGGCCAGACCCAAGATCGCCCTGATCGGCGCGGGACAGATCGGCGGCACCCTCGCCCACCTCGCAGCCCTCAAGGAACTGGGTGACGTCGTTCTCTTCGACATCGCCGAAGGCACCCCCGAGGGCAAGGCGCTCGACATCGCCGAGTCGGGCCCCTCGGAAGGCTTCGACGCCACGCTGAAGGGCACCCAGGACTACGCCGACATCGCCGGCGCCGACGTCTGCATCGTGACCGCCGGCGTGCCGCGCAAGCCGGGCATGAGCCGCGATGACCTGCTGGGCATCAACCTCAAGGTGATGAAGTCGGTCGGCGAAGGCATCCGCGACAACGCGCCCGACGCCTTCGTGATCTGCATCACCAACCCGCTCGACGCGATGGTCTGGGCGCTGCAGAAATTCTCGGGCCTGCCCGCGAACAAGGTCTGCGGCATGGCCGGCGTGCTCGACAGCGCGCGCTTCCGCCACTTCCTCGCGACCGAGTTCAACGTCTCCATGAAGGACGTGACCGCCTTCGTGCTCGGCGGCCACGGCGACACCATGGTGCCCTCGGTGCGCTACTCGACCGTTGCCGGCGTTCCGCTGCCGGACCTCGTCGAGATGGGCTGGACCACGCAGGAGAAGCTCGACGCCATCGTGCAGCGCACCCGTGACGGCGGCGCCGAGATTGTCGGCCTGCTGAAGACCGGCTCGGCCTTCTACGCGCCCGCGACCAGCGCCATCGAGATGGCGGAAGCCTATCTCAAGGACCAGAAGCGCGTCCTGCCCTGCGCTGCCTATTGCGACGGTGACCTTGGTGTCTCCGACATGTATGTCGGCGTGCCCACCGTGATCGGCGCCGGCGGTGTCGAGAAGATCATGAACATCAAGCTCAACAAGGAAGAGCAGGAGATGTTCGACACCTCGGTCAACGCCGTGAAGGGCCTCGTCGAGGCCTGCAAGGGCATCGACGGCTCGCTCGCCTGAGCCTTTCGCCGGGGCGCGCCACAGCGCCCCGGCACCCCCGCGGACTGACGCAATCGAGCGCTCCGCCCCTCCCCTCCCGACCAGTTCCGACCGTCCATCCCCGCCGTCGCCGCGGCGCGATGCGTCGTGTCCAAGCGCCACGCGGCTGCAAGCGCGGCGCGCCCCGACCACACGAAGCGACCGAATCCCGATGATTCCTTGAGCAAGCGCTAACATGGCACGCAGAGCGCCCGCGTTTGTGATCACAGGCTCAAATCGTGTGATCACAAAGGGCAGAAATTGCTCGCAATTCGAGGGGTCGGGCAATATTTCGATTAACGCGCGCTGCCATGCATGGCTATACCGGCGGGGAAATCGCAGCAAGACGGGAAGATTCTTTCATGAACATCCATGAATATCAGGCGAAGGCGCTTCTGCGCGACTATGGCTGCCCGGTCTCCGACGGCCGTATCGTGCTGACGGCCAACGACGCCAAGACCGCCGCAGGCGAGCTCGACGGCCCGCTCTGGGTCGTGAAGGCGCAGATCCACGCAGGTGGTCGCGGCAAGGGCTCCTTCAAGGAACACGAAGCTGGTGAAAAGGGCGGTGTCCGCCTCGCCAAGTCGGTGGAAGAAGCCGCCGACGAAGCCAACCGGATGCTCGGCCACACGCTGGTGACCCACCAGACCGGCCCGGCAGGCAAGCAGGTCAACCGCATCTACATCGAGGACGGCTCGGACATCACCTCCGAATTCTACCTCGCGCTGCTGGTCGACCGCGTCACCTCGCGGATCTCGATCGTCTGCTCGACCGAGGGCGGCATGGACATCGAGGAGGTCGCAGCCTCGACCCCCGAGAAGATCCTCTCCTTCTCGATCGACCCGGCGGTCGGCTACCAGGGCTTCCACGGCCGCCGCGTCGCCTTTGCCCTCGGCCTCGAAGGCAAGGCCGTGCGCCAGTGCTCGAACCTGCTCGGCAACCTCTACCGGATGTTCACCGAGAAGGACATGGAGATGCTGGAGATCAACCCGCTGATCCTGACCACCTCCGGTGAGATCAAGTGCCTCGACTGCAAGGCGGGCTTCGACTCCAACGCGCTCTACCGTCACCCCGACATCGTCGGCCTGCGCGACGAGACCGAGGAAGACCCGAAGGAACTCGCGGCCTCGCAGCACGACCTGAACTACATCGCGCTCGACGGCGAGATCGGCTGCATGGTGAACGGCGCGGGCCTGGCCATGGCGACCATGGACATCATCAAGCTCTACGGCGGCGAGCCGGCCAACTTCCTCGACGTGGGTGGCGGCGCGACCAAGGAGAAGGTGACCGAGGCGTTCAAGATCATCACCTCGGACGAGAACGTCAAAGGCATCCTCGTAAACATCTTCGGCGGCATCATGCGCTGCGACGTCATCGCCGAGGGCGTGATCGCCGCGGTGAAGGAAGTCGGCCTGCAGGTTCCGCTGGTGGTGCGCCTCGAGGGCACCAACGTGGAGCTCGGCAAGAAGATCATCAACGAGTCCGGTCTCGACGTGATCGCCGCCGACAACCTGTCCGACGGTGCCGAGAAGATCGTGAAGGCGGTCAAGGGCTGAGCCTGATGCGGTCGATGCAGCATATCACGCTTTTCGCGGAACACTCCGCGGGCCTGGCGGGTTGCCTCCCGAAAGGAGAGTCCCGTCATGTCGATCAAGCTGCCCGGCCGCACCAACCTGCCCACCCTGTCCAACAAGGCGCTTCCCGCCAGTCGCGACCGGCTGATGCCGGTGGCCTATGCCGGCGGTCTGCTGGCGATCGGCGCGGCGCTGTTGATTGCCAAGCCTCGCCTCGGACACGTGCCGCCGCCCAATCGCATGGGCGACGGTCCGCGTCGCAGCCGTTTGCGCCGTGCGGCGCAGCGCGGCCGGGACGGGGTGCAGGCCTTCGCGCCCACCAACGTGACGGACTCGCTCGGTCGCTCGCTGATCCTCGGGGGCGTTGCGCTCCTGCTGGCGCGGGTGCTGGACGAGGTCGCGGGGCACGACGGGCAGTAACGCCTCACCTTCTCACGTCTGAGCATTCCGGACAGTGCGCGCCCAAGGGCTGCGCGCTGTCTTGTCGTGTCATCGGCCCGCGTCTCGCGGCGCCGTCTCAAAACATGCGCCGCGCGCACGCGGCCCAATAAGGAGAACGCCACCAATGGCAGTCCTCGTCGACGAAAACACCAAAGTCATCTGTCAGGGCTTCACCGGCTCGCAGGGCACCTTCCACTCCGAGCAGGCCATCGCCTACGGCACCAAGATGGTCGGCGGCGTGACCCCCGGCAAAGGCGGCCAGGAGCACCTCGGCCTGCCGGTCTTCAACTCGGTCCACGAAGCCGTGCACAAGACCGAGGCCAACGCCTCGGTGATCTACGTGCCGCCGCCCTTCGCCGCCGACTCCATCCTCGAGGCGATCGACGCCGAGGTCGAGCTGATCATCTGCATCACCGAGGGCATCCCGGTCCTCGACATGATGAAGGTGAAGCGCGCCCTGATCGACAGCAAGTCGCGCCTGATCGGCCCGAACTGCCCCGGTGTCATCACCCCCGACGCCTGCAAGATCGGCATCATGCCGGGCCACATCCACAAGCGTGGCAAGGTCGGCGTGGTGTCGCGCTCCGGCACCCTGACCTACGAGGCGGTCAAGCAGACCACCGATCTCGGCCTCGGCCAGTCCTCGGCCGTGGGCATCGGTGGCGACCCGATCAAGGGCACCGAACACATCGACGTGCTCGACATGTTCCTCGACGATCCGGAAACCGAATCCATCATCATGATCGGTGAGATCGGTGGCTCGGCCGAAGAGGAAGCCGCCGAGTTCCTCAAGGAGCAGAAGAAGAAAGGCCGCTGGAAGCCGACCGCTGGCTTCATCGCAGGCCGCACCGCCCCTCCGGGCCGCCGCATGGGCCACGCCGGCGCCATCGTCGCCGGTGGCAAGGGCGACGCCGAGTCCAAGATCGAGGCCATGAAGTCGGCCGGCATCGTGGTCGCGGACAGCCCCGCCACCCTCGGCGAAGCCGTCGTCAAGGCGATGGAAGCCTGAGGTAATATCTTCGCGCCCCGGGCTTGCGCTCGGGGCGACCGGCACAAATGTCGGTCATCAGCATCGCGTGGTCCGGGTATTGCCCGGGACGCGCCATTGAAAAGCCAAGCAGATTGGCTGAGCATCACGACAGGCGCCGGACGGTCCGGCCTCTTTCCTGCTGCTACAGCGATCGGTCAGAAAGGAAGACGCGCGATGACGGATCAAAGTCCCAACGACCAGTTCCACGCCTCCAGCTTCATGCAGGGTGCGAACGCGGAGTACCTCGAACAGATGTACGCCCGCTACGCCAACGACCCCGGCGCGGTGGATGCCGCCTGGGCGGAGTTCTTCAGCGCCCTGGGCGATGACGAGACCAGCGTGAAGGCCGAGGCCCAGGGCGCCTCCTGGCACCGTGCCGACTGGCCGCCGACCCCGGATGACGACATCACCGCCGCGCTGACCGGCGAATGGCCGATGCCGATGGTCCCCGCCGAAGCCAAGGGCGCCGGCAAGAAGATCGCCGAGAAGGCCTCGTCTAAGGGCGTCAGCCTGACCGACGATCAGGTCAAGCGCGCCGTGCTCGACTCGATCCGCGCGCTGATGATCATCCGCGCACACCGGATCCGCGGCCACCTCGCCGCCGATCTCGATCCGCTGGGCCTGCATGGCCGCGAGCCGCATCCCGAGCTCGACCCCAAGGCCTACGGCTTCACCGAGGCCGACATGGACCGGCCGATCTTCATCGACAACGTGCTGGGCCTGCAGATCGCCTCGCTCCGCGAGATCATGGGCGTGCTCAAGCGCACCTATTGCGGCACCTTCGCGCTGCAATACATGCACATCTCCGACCCCGAGCAATCCTCCTGGCTGAAGGAGCGCATCGAGGGCTACGGCAAGGAAGTGAAGTTCACCCGTGAAGGGCGCCGCGCCATCCTCAACAAGATGGTCGAGGCGGAGGGCTTCGAGAAGTTCCTGCACGTCAAGTACATGGGCACCAAGCGCTTCGGCCTCGACGGCGGCGAAAGCCTGATCCCGGCGATGGAGCAGATCATCAAGCGCGGCGGCAACCTCGGCATCCAGGAAGTCGTGGTCGGCATGCCGCACCGTGGCCGCCTCTCGGTGCTGGCCAACGTGATGAACAAGCCCTACCGCGCGATCTTCAACGAATTCCAGGGCGGCAGCTTCAAGCCCGAGGATGTCGACGGGTCGGGCGACGTGAAATACCACCTCGGCGCCTCCTCGGACCGCGAGTTCGACGGCAACAAGGTGCACCTGTCGCTGACCGCAAACCCCTCGCACCTCGAGGCGGTGAACCCGGTGGTTCTGGGCAAGGTCCGCGCCAAGCAGGACCAGCTCGGCGATGTCGAGCGCACCCAGGTTCTGCCGGTTCTACTGCACGGCGACGCGGCCTTCGCTGGCCAGGGTGTTGTGGCCGAGTGCTTTGCGCTCTCAGGCCTGCGCGGTCACCGCACCGGCGGCACCATCCACATCGTGGTGAACAACCAGATCGGCTTCACCACCGCGCCGCACTTCTCGCGCTCCTCGCCCTACCCCACCGACAACGCTCTGGTGGTCGAGGCGCCGATCTTCCACGTCAACGGCGATGACCCGGAAGCCGTGGTGCACGCCGCCAAGGTGGCCACCGAGTTCCGCCAGAAGTTCGGCAAGGACGTGGTCATCGACATGTTCTGCTACCGCCGGTTCGGTCACAACGAGGGCGACGAGCCCATGTTCACCAACCCGGTGATGTACAAGCAGATCAAGAAGCAGAAGACCACGCTGACGCTCTACACCGAGCGGCTGGTCAAGGACGGCCTGATCCCCGAGGGCGAGATCGAGGACATGAAGGCCGCCTTCCAGGCCCATCTCAACGAGGAGTTCGAGGCCGGAAAGACCTTCAAGCCCAACAAGGCCGACTGGCTCGATGGACGCTGGTCGCATCTCGACAAGCAGAAAGAGGGCAACTACCAGCGCGGCGAGACCGCCATCAAACCCGAGACCATGCAGGAAATCGGCACCGGCCTGACCACGGTTCCCGAGGGCTTCCCGCTACACAAGACCGTCGGCCGCTTCCTCGACCATCGCAAGAAGATGTTCGAGAGCGGCGAGGGCTTCGACTGGGCGACCGCCGAAAGCCTCGCCTTCGGCTCGCTGCTCACCGAGGGCTACCCGGTCCGCCTGTCCGGTCAGGACAGCACCCGCGGCACCTTCTCGCAGCGCCATTCCGGCCTGATCAACCAGGATGACGAAGAGCGCTACTACCCGCTCAACAACATCCGCGAGGGTCAGGCCCGCTACGAGGTGATCGACTCGGCGCTGTCGGAATACGCGGTCTGCGGCTTCGAGTATGGCTACTCGCTGGCCGAACCCAACGCGCTGGTGCTCTGGGAAGCCCAGTTCGGCGATTTCGCCAACGGCGCGCAGATCATGTTCGACCAGTTCGTGTCGTCGGGTGAATCCAAGTGGCTGCGCATGTCGGGCCTCGTCTGCCTGCTGCCGCACGGCTTCGAGGGCCAGGGCCCCGAGCACAGCTCGGCCCGCCTCGAGCGCTTCCTGCAGATGTGCGGCCAGGACAACTGGATCGTCGCCAACTGCTCGACCCCGGCCAACTACTTCCACATCCTGCGCCGCCAGCTGCACCGCAGCTACCGCAAGCCGCTGATCATGATGACGCCGAAATCGCTTCTGCGTCACAAGCTGGCGGTCTCGAATGCCGAGGATTTCGTCACCGGCTCGAGCTTCCACCGGGTGCTCTGGGACGATGCCGAGAAGGGCCATTCGGACACCCAGCTGAAGCCCGATGCGGAGATCAAGCGCGTCGTGATGTGCTCGGGCAAGGTCTACTACGACCTGCTGGAAGAGCGCGATGCCCGTGGCCTCGACGATGTCTACATCCTGCGCATCGAGCAGTTCTATCCCTTCCCGGCGCTCAGCCTGGTGAAGGAGCTGGAGCGCTTCAAGGGCGCCGAGATGATCTGGTGCCAGGAAGAGCCGAAGAACCAGGGCGCCTGGACCTTCATCGAGCCCAACATCGAATGGGTGCTGGGGCGCATCGACGCCACCCACAAGCGGCCGGTCTATGTGGGCCGCGCCACCTCGGCCTCGCCCGCCACGGGTCTGGCCAGCCAGCACAAGGCACAACAAGAAGCGCTCGTGAACGAGGCGCTGACCATCGAAGGGAATTGAGACTATGACGACCGAAGTGCGCGTCCCCACGCTCGGGGAATCCGTGACCGAGGCAACGGTGGCCACCTGGTTCAAGAAGCCTGGCGACAGCGTTGACGTGGACGAGATGCTCTGCGAGCTGGAAACCGACAAGGTGACCGTCGAGGTCCCCTCGCCGGTGGCCGGCACGCTCGAGGACATCGTCGCCAACGAAGGCGACACCGTCGGCGTCGATGCCCTTCTCGCCAACATCGCCCCGGCGGGCGAGGCCGGCTCCACCGAGGTCGAGCCGCGCCCCTCCGCTGCCAAACCCGAAGCCGCGCCGGCCTCCGGCGATGCCGCCCCGGTCGACGTGATGGTCCCGACCCTGGGCGAGTCGGTCTCCGAGGCCACCGTCTCGACCTGGTTCAAGAAGGTCGGTGACAGCGTCGAGCAGGACGAGATGCTCTGCGAGCTCGAGACCGACAAGGTCTCCGTCGAGGTGCCCGCCCCGGCCTCCGGCACGCTCACCGAGATCCTCGCCGAGGAAGGCGCCACGGTGGAAGCCGGCGGCAAGCTCGCGGTGATGTCCGGCGGCGCCGGCGGCGCTGCCAAGGGCGCGGTCGAGGCCCCGGCCCCGAGCTCCGCTTCCGCAGCCGAGCCCACCACCTCTGGCCGCGGCGATGTCGAGGACGCGCCCTCGGCCAAGAAGGCGATGGCCGAAGCCGGCCTCGACCCGAAAAACGTCAAGGGCACCGGCAAGGATGGCCGCGTGATGAAGGAAGACGTCTCGGCCGCGATCGCCGCCGCCAAGTCGGCTCCGGCCCAGTCCGCCGCTCCGGCGCAGGCGCAGCGCGCGCCCTCCCCGGCCGAGGACGCCGCCCGCGAAGAGCGCGTCAAGATGACCCGCCTGCGCCAGACCATCGCGCGCCGCCTCAAGGACGCGCAGAACACCGCCGCCATGCTCACCACCTACAACGAGGTGGACATGACCGAGGTGATGGCGCTGCGGAAGCAGTACAAGGACCTGTTCGAGAAGAAGCACGGCGCCCGTCTCGGCTTCATGTCCTTCTTCACCAAGGCCTGCGTGCACGCGCTGAAAGAGGTCCCCGAGGTCAACGCCGAGATCGACGGCAACGAGGTGGTCTACAAGAACTTCGTGCACATGGGCATCGCCGCGGGCACCCCGCAGGGCCTCGTGGTGCCGGTGCTGCGCGATGTCGACAGCAAGTCCTTTGCCGAGATCGAGCTCGAGATCGCCGAGAAGGGCAAGCGCGCCCGTGACGGCAAGCTCTCGATGGCCGAGATGCAGGGCGGCACCTTCACCATCTCCAACGGGGGTGTCTACGGCTCGCTGATGTCCTCGCCGATCCTCAACCCGCCGCAGTCGGGCATCCTCGGCATGCACAAGATCCAGGACCGCCCGATGGTCATCAACGGCGAGATCAAGATCCGCCCGATGATGTATCTCGCGCTGAGCTATGATCACCGCATCGTCGACGGCAAGGGCGCCGTGACCTTCCTCGTCCGCGTCAAGGAAGCGCTCGAGGATCCGCGCCGCCTGCTGATGGATCTCTGATCCCGATCCCCGGGCGGGCCCGTCCCGCCCGGGATCTCCTGTCGGAGAAGGTTCATGCCGCGCAGCCCCGCGACCAGATCGATCAGGTCCCCGATGCGGCCGCCGGCCCCGGCCGCCGCTGCCTCCGCCCCCGATGCCTCGCCGGCATCTGCCGCCGCGCTAGCTTCAAGAGTCCGTACAAGATCACTCGACCAACGGAGACCTGAGCATGGCCACGCAGCTACTTCTTCACTTCCCCGGCTTCGACGAAGCCCAGTTCGACAGCGATGCCGAGAACCGCGCCAACGCGGGGCTCACCCTGCTGCAGCGCTGGACCGAGGAGAGCGGCACCGGCCAATGGCTGCTGTTTTCCGTCAACGACCTGCCCAAGGCCAAGAGCTGGCTGGAGAAGACCTCCGCGCTCGGCCACGGCCCCGCCGCCTCTCATGTCCTGAGGACCGCTTGAGCATGAGCCCCGAACTTGCCGCCCTCGCCGCCACCGCCTTCATCCAGCTCGCCGCGGTGCTCTGGTCGCAGCGCGCGCTCGAGGCCGATATCGGCCATGACGGCAATACCGGCACCCGCGAAGGGCTCGACAGCCGCCTCTCCGAGCACACCAAGCGCCTGCGCCGGGCGCTGGCCAACCACACCGAGAATATCGGCCTCTTTGTCACCGCGGTGGTGCTGGTCGAGTTCACCGGTAGCAATGGCTGGATCACCGGCCTCGCCGCATGGGTCTACGTCGCCGCCCGCGCCCTCTACCTGCCGGCCTATGCCTTCGGCTGGGTGCCGTGGCGCTCGGTGATCTTCATGGCGGGCTTCCTCGCCTGCTTCGTCATGATCCTCGCGAGCGTCTTCTGACCATGACCCCCGAGCTCACCGCCCTCACCCTCGCCGCGCTGCTGCAGATCGTCCAGATGGCGATCTTCTCGGTGCTGGCCCAGCGCCAGGTCGGCCGCAAATATGCCGCCTCCCCGCGCGACGAGTCGCGCCAGCTCAAGGGCCGCGCCGGCCGCGCCCAGCGCGCCATGAACAACCATTTCGAAGGGCTCATCCTCTTCACCATCGCGGTCGCCGCCGTCACCTATGCCGACAAGACCTCGGCCCTCACCGTGCTCTGCGCGCTGGCCTATCTCGGCGCCCGCCTGCTCTACATCCCCGCCTACCTGCTCGGCTGGACGCCCTGGCGCTCGCTGATCTGGGCCGTGGGGCTCTTCGCGACCGCCGTCATGCTCGTGGCGGCACTCTTCTGATGAGGCTTCTTCTGGCCTGAAATATCCCGGGGTGAATGCGGCGCAGCCGCAGAGGGGCAGCGCCCCTCCCCGCCTAGACGACAAGGAAAGGACACACCACATGGCACAATACGACGTCATCGTCATCGGCGCGGGTCCCGGCGGCTACGTTGCCGCCATCCGCTGCGCCCAGCTCGGCCTCAAGACCGCCTGCGTCGAGGGCCGCGAGACCCTCGGCGGCACCTGCCTCAACGTGGGCTGCATCCCCTCGAAGGCGTTGCTGCATGCCAGCCACCAGCTGCACGAGGCGGAAGAGAACTTTGCCAAGATGGGCCTCAAGGGCAAGGCGCCCTCGGTCGACTGGAAGCAGATGCTGACCTACAAGGACGACGTCATCGGCCAGAACACCGGCGGCATCGAGTTCCTGTTCAAGAAGAACAAGATCGACTGGCTCAAGGGCTGGGGCTCGATCCCCGAGGCCGGCAAGGTCAAGGTCGGTGACGAGGTCCACGAGGCCAAGAATATCATCATCGCCTCGGGCTCGGCCCCCGCATCGGTGCCCGGCGCCGAGGTCGAGATCGACGAGAAGGTCGTGGTGACCTCGACCGGCGCGCTCGAGCTGCCGAAGATCCCCAAGAAGATGGTGGTGATCGGCGCCGGCGTCATCGGCCTCGAGATGGGCTCGGTCTACAAGCGTCTCGGCTCCGAGGTCACGGTGATCGAATTCCTCGACACCATCACGCCCACGATGGACACCGAGGTGCAGCGCAACTTCAAGAAGATGCTCACCAAGCAGGGGCTCGAGTTCACCCTCGGCGCGGCAGTGTCGAAGGTCGAGACCAAGTCCGGCAAGGCCAAGGTGACCTACAAGCTGCGCAAGGATGACAGCGAGCACACGGTCGACGCCGACGTGGTGCTCGTCGCCACCGGCCGCAAGCCCTACACCGAGGGGCTCGGCCTCGAGGCGCTCGGCATCGAGACCACGAAGGGCGGCCAGATCAAGACTGACAGCCACTGGGCGACCAGCGTCAAGGGCATCTACGCCATCGGCGACGCCATCGAGGGCCCGATGCTGGCCCACAAGGCCGAGGACGAGGGCATGGCCTGCGCCGAGGTCATCGCCGGCAAGCATGGTCACGTGAACTACAACGTGATCCCGAGCGTGATCTACACCCATCCCGAGGTCGCCTCGGTCGGTGCCACCGAGCAGGAACTCAAGGAGTCCGGCAAGGCCTACAAGGTCGGCAAGTTCTCCTTCATGGGCAATGGCCGGGCCAAGGCCGTGTTCGCCGGCGACGGCTTCGTCAAGCTGCTGGCCGACAAGGAAACCGACCGCATCCTCGGCTGCCACATCATCGGCCCGGCGGCCGGCGACCTGATCCACGAGGTCTGCGTGGCGATGGAATACGGCGGCTCCGCCGAGGATCTGGCCCTGACCTGCCACGCCCACCCGACCTTCTCGGAAGCGGTGCGCGAGGCGGCTCTGGCCTGCGGCGACGGCGCCATCCACGCCTGATCCGGCGCTCTCGCCCGAAACGGAGAGGCCCCCGCAGCGCGCTGCGGGGGCCTTTTTTTCGTCGGTGCGCCCCTCATGGGCGGCTCCCTGACACGTTCAGCTGTCGCGACCGGGAACGTAGACCTCGGCCTCGCCGGCACCGGTCGGACCGCCCTCCGGCGGTGCCATGCCCTCGGGCCGCTCACCGCCCGGGGGCGGGCCGCCGGCCGGGCGGCCCATGGCGCCCTCGGTGCTCTCCGCCTGCGGGTCGATCCCCACCACCAGCGCCGCGTCGTAGCGCGCCTTCTGTTCGCGGATGGCGGCATAGGCGCCCTCGCCCGCCTGCTGCGCAATGCCGTCATTGCCATTGGTGGTGTCGCGCTCCGCCGAGCGGTCGTTGTAGGGCGATACCGCGAGATAGAGATACTGGCTCAGCGCATCGGGGAAGAAGATCTGGCTGGTCAGCACAGTGCGCTCGTCGAGATAAACCTTGTAATGGATGTGGGTCGTCCGGCCGCGGTACCAGCCGGGATAGATCGTGTCGAAGCTCACCAGACCGCTGTCATCGCTGATCTGGGTGCCGCGCAGGAAGGTCTCGTCGCTGGTGTCGTTGGTGCCCTCGCTGCCCTGCGTGGCATAGCCCGAGTAATTGCCCTGCGCGTCGCAATGCCAGAGATCGACCCGGGCCTCGGGCACCGGCTGGCAATCCGCCGTCACGACCTGCATCTGCAGCCGCAACGGAACGCCCTCGCGATCCTCGGTAATGTCGGCGCGCATCAGGCGCTCGTCGAGGTAATAGGGCCCCTCGGTGACCTCGGGCATCACCATGCAGACATTCGGCGTCAGCAGCCCCGCCGCGCTGGCCTGCGCCCGCGCCGCGCTCGGAAACACACCGACGCCGGTCGCCACGACCGGAGAGGCGGCGAAACCGGCCAACATGGCGCGGCGGGTGGGACGGGGGCGATCGGCGGACATGGAAACTCCTGAATTATGAAACTCAGAGGTTCAACGTGGCCGCCCCCGGTCTCCGTTCCCGGGTTCCGAAAATAATTTGCGCACTCACCAAAGTGTGTTGCGCGCCCGCTCCGGATAATCGCGTTCCCAGGCGCCGGCCTCGATCTCGCCGCTGGTCATCTCGGCGAGGATCTCGCCGAGGCTCGGCGTCGCGTCGCTGTCATCGCGGCCCCAGAGCCCCGAGCGCAGCAGCGCCTTGGGGCATTGCGCGTAGACCTCGGCGATCTCGATCACCGCAACCGTGGCCGGCAGCATCGACTTGCGGCGGAACCGCTCGCGCAGCGCCTCGTCATCGGTGAGCCACGCGGTGCCGTTGACGCGCACCACCACGTTGTCGCCGGGCACCATGAACATCAGCGAGATGCGCCCGTCGGTGACGATGTTGCGCAGGCTGTCGAGCCGGTTGTTGCCGCGCCAGTCGGGCAGCGCCAGCGTGCCCGGGTCAAGCTCGAGCACCACCGGGCCGTCATCGCCGCGCGGGGTGCCGTCGGTGCCATCGGGGCCGACGGTCGAGACCACGCAGAACCGCGCCGCCCCGATCCAGCGCCGGTAGGCCGGGGTCAGCCGCTGCGCCACCTTGCGCAGCGCCGGGGCCGAGGGCGCGCCGTAGAGCGCCTCGAGCGCCGCGACGTCCTCAATCCTGCGCATGCGGCACCGCCTCGTGATGCAGCGCCTCGCTGGCGGTCTCCACCTCCTGCTCGAGCCGGGCGAGGAAGGCGTGCTTCGAGAGCCCCGGCTCAATCACCGGCAGGAACTCGACCACGGCGGTGCCGGGCTTGCGGTAAATGCCCTTGCGCGGCCAGAACAGCCCCACATTGGTGGCCGCCGGGACGCAGGGCTGGCCGGTTTGCTGGTAGAGCAGCGCCGCGCCGACCTTGTAGGGCGCCTTGACGCCGGGGGCGACGCGGGTGCCCTGCGGGTAGATGATTAGCTGGCCGGGCTCGATCGTGCCGCGATCGACATCCTTGAGCATCTTGCTGATCGCCGCGCCGCGCTTGCCGCGATTGACCGGCACGCAGCCGATGCGCATCGCGTATTGCCCGAGCACCGGTGCCCAGAGCAGCTCGCGCTTCATGATGAACTTGCCCGCCGGCACCGCGCCGAAGATCAGGATGATGTCGAGGAAGCTCTGGTGCTTCGACGCGATGATGACCTCGCCCCGCGGCGGCGTGCCGCGCACCTCGGTCTTCAGCCCGACCATCCAGGCGGCGGTCCAGCGCACCCAGCGACACCAGGTCAGGCAGGCGGCGCGGGCGCCGTTGCGTGAGACCATCGCCCACGGGAAGAACAGGAGGCCGATCACCGCCATCCCGCCATAGATCGC
Organism: Salipiger bermudensis; assembly: GCF_019801965.1. Lineage (GTDB taxonomy): Bacteria > Pseudomonadota > Alphaproteobacteria > Rhodobacterales > Rhodobacteraceae > Salipiger > Salipiger bermudensis_A. The sequence goes on along the minus strand of NZ_JAHVIA010000002.1, from coordinate 428,281 downwards.
CACCAGGAACACCAGCGAGCGCAGCCATTGCAGCGCGTAAGCCATCAGCTCAATCCTCCAAGAACGCGGCGCGCGGCCACCGCCGTCGATGCAAAGGCCACCGCCGCCGAGAGCACCGGCACCAGCACCGGCAGCGCCCAGTGCCAGCCGCGGAAGCTCAGCCCGGTCAGAAAACCCGCGGTCTCGCCGCCGCTCGGCAGCAGCGCCACGGCCGCGACTCCGAGCACCGTGCCGACGGCGGCGCCGCTCAGGGCGCGCAGGGTGAAGCGGCGCACGAACGCGCGCGCGATATAGGCATCCGTGGCGCCGACGAGCCGCAGCACCGCGATGACCTGGGCATTGGCCGCGAGCGCCGCGTTGGCGGCCAGCGTCACCATCGCGCCCACCGCCGCCGCGATGAGCAAGCCCGAGAGCCAGCCCAGCAATTTCAGCCGCGCCGCCGCCGCCACCAGCGGCTTGCGCCAGCGCGCGTGATCGTCGAGCACCGCGCCGGGCACCTCGGCCTGCAGCCGCAGGCGCAGGCCGGCAGCGTCGTAGCCCTCGGGGGTTTCGGTCACCTCGATGAGCTGCGGCACCGGAAGCTCCGTCACCGGCAGGTCGGGCCCGAACCACGGCTCGAGCAGCGCCTGCTGCTCGGCCTCGCTCAGCGCCCGCGCCGAGGCCACGCCCGGGGTTTGCTGCAGCAGCCGCAGCGCCGCCTCGGTCTGGGTCGCGACCTGCCCCGAGGGCGCCGAGATCCGCACCGTCGAGGCGCGCGCCAGCTCCTCGCCCCAGCTGGTTGCCAGCCGCCCGGCGGCCAGCGAAAGCGCCAGCGCGAAGACCGCGAGAAAGGCCATCGCGGCGGCGACGAAGACCGTCAGCCGGGCGGTGAAGCCGGTCGGCGGCACCACACGGTCGCCGGCCTTGTCACCGCGACCGAGGGCGCGCAGCGTGTCGAGCGACACCTTCACAGGTCGACCCCCGCCGATTGCAGCTTGCGATTGACGATGCGCAGCACCCGCGCCTGCACTTGACTCTTGGCGGCACGGATCAGCTGCAGGTCATGCGTCGCGATCAACACGGTGACGCCCATCCGGTTGAGCTCAACCAGCAGCCGCAGCAGCCGCTGCGACATCTCCCAGTCGACATTGCCGGTCGGCTCGTCGGCCAGCACCACCTCGGGCGAGGAGATCACCGCGCGGGCGAGCGCGGCGCGCTGACGCTCGCCGCCCGAGAGCTCTGGCGGCAGCGCGTTGGCACGCGAGGTCAACCCGACCCATCCGAGGAGCTCGCGCAGGTTCTGATCCTGCGGCGAGATCGGCTCACCGGCGACCGTCAGCGGCAGGGCGACATTCTCGGCGAGCGAGAGATGATCGAGGAACTGGCAATCCTGATGCACCACGCCGATGCGGCGCCGGCTCATGGCGACGGCGTCGCGGTCCATCTCGCGCACATCGGTGCCAAAGAGCCGCGCTTGCCCCGCGGTCGGGCGCAGCGCGCCGTAGCAGAGCTTGAGCAGCGTCGTCTTGCCGGTGCCCGAGGGGCCGGTCAGGAAATGGAAGGAGCCGGGCGCAAGCTGGAGCGACAGCTCGGAGAGGAGCTCCCCGCCGCCATAGCTGTAGGCCACATTGTCGAGCTCGATCACGCCTGTTCCACCATCCCGAAATCAGGCCCTGTTGTGCATGAGCCGCGGCGCATATGCAATCCGCCGGGGTTTGGGAAAAGAGGCTTTCACGACTTGGGGCGGTAACTTATTGTGATCCAACAAGGACCAGCAGACCCTTGGCAGGATATGGGGACCAGATGCGGCTGATATGCCCGAATTGCGGCGCGCAATACGAAGTACCGACCAATGTCATTCCCGAAGGCGGGCGCGACGTTCAGTGCTCGAATTGCGGCCACACCTGGTTCCAGGCCCATCCCGACGATGACGCCGAACTGGCGCAGGAGCTTGGCCGCCCGGTTGCCGAGGACGATTGGCAGCCCGGGCCGGAGGCAGCGCCCGCCGCCACAGTCGAGCCGGACGACGAGGATGATGCGTTCGACGCGGAGCCCGAAAGCGTGCCTTTCGAGGAAGACAGCCCGGAAGACGCCGCCGAACCGGAGCCCGAAACCGACCCCGCGCCGGAGCCGGAGCCCGTCCCGCGCGCCCGTCCCCGCCGCGAGCTCGACCCGTCGGTCGCAGAGGTTCTCCGTCAGGAGGCCGAGCGCGAAGCCCGCCGCCGGGCGTCGGAAGGCGGAAGCCTCGAGACCCAGACCGAGCTTGGCCTGACCGAGCCGCAACTCTCCGACGAGGATGCGTTGCGTCGCTCGCAGGAGGCGCGCGAGCGCATGGCCCGGATGCGCGGCGACGACGTGCCGGAGGAGGTCGTCGAGAGCGCCGAGACTGCCGCCGCCACGCCGGCCCCGGAGCCGCGCGCAAGGGTCACGCCCGAGGTGGCCGCAGCGGCCGCCGCCGCGAGCTCGCGCCGCGAGCTGCTGCCCGATATCGAGGAGATCAACCAGACCCTGCGCGCCTCCTCGGAGCGCCGCAGCATGGAGACGCCGCAAGGGCGCGCCGCCGTCGAGGAAGAAGACGAGGAGGAGAGCCGCGGCTTCAGCCGGGGCTTCCGGCTGGTGATCGCGCTCGCCATCGTCGCGGTGGCGCTCTACCTGCTGGCCCCGATGATCGCCGATCTGGTCCCCGGCTCGACGCCGCTCCTGGATGCCTATGTCGGACAGATCGACACCGCCCGGCTCTGGCTCGACGGCCAGGTCGGGGCGCTGATGCAGCAGTTCGGCGGCGAGTAACCAACGCTCTCGCAAATTACGGCATGACACGGGCAGGCCGCGCCTTGCGCCTCGCGCCCTGCCCGTGCGCGCCGCCCGGTCGAACGGCCTGCGCGCTAGGATGGCGTCAGCCCCGGCCCTTCCACGGCACCAGCGCCTTCTCGGCCAGCCGCATCAGGATATCGATGCCGAAACCGATGACGCCGATCAGGATGATCCCCATGATCACGATGTCGGTGAGCTGGAACTTCGAGGCCACCATGATCATCATGCCCGCCCCCTTCTCGGCGGCGACCAGCTCGGCGGCGACCACGGTGCCCCAGCACACGCCCATCGCCACCCGCGCGCCGGTGAAGATCTCGGGCAGCGAGTTGGGCACGATGACATGGCGCATGATCTGCGCCTTGGAGGCACCCAGCGAATAGGCGGCGTGGACCTTGGAGATTTTCACCCCCGACACGCCGGAGCGCGCCGCGATGGCCATGATCCAGAGCGCCGCGAGGAACAGCAGGATGATCTTGCCGACCTCGCCGATGCCGGCCCAGATGATCACCAGCGGGATCAGCGCCAGCGGCGGCACCGGGCGCATGAACTCGACGATGGGATCGAACCAGCCGCGGAACCAGTCGCTGAGGCCCATGGCATAGCCCAGCGGGATGCCGATCAGCGCGCCGAAGAAGAAGCCCGCGATGACCCGGAACAGCGACCAGCCGAGATGCTCCCAGAGCGTGCTGTCGCGGTAGCCGTCCTGGGCGATCTCCTTGAGACGCGCCACCACCGCCTCGGGCGGCGGCAGCCAGATCGGCTCCATCTGCCAGCCCTTGCGCGGCTCGAAATTCAGCGTGCCCTTGGGCGACATGCCGACGCGGCCGAACTCGGTGATGACCTCGCCGCCGGGCGCGATGGGCGTGCCGTTGACCGCCACCACGGTGTGGCCGGCATCGCGGCCATACTCGTCGTTGCGGTCGACCCGGATCAGCCCAGAGCGCCAGGCGCCCACGGTGTCGCTGTCATCCTTGGCCCAGCCCTCGCCGGGATCGACCTCTGGCGCTTCGACCTCTTCGCCCACGGGAAAGACCCGGACGGTCACGGTGGCGCTGTCTGGCTCCACGCCCTCGGCCTCGGCGGTGTAGGTGAAGCTCGCATCGCCCACGAAGGGCCCCGGCGCGTGCAGGAAGCCCGGAACCCAGGCGGAGCCGGTGAAGGCGCCCCAGAGCAGGAAGATGGTCAGCACCGAGACCACGCTGGCGATGCGGTTCGGGCGCACCGCGCTCTCGTCGCCGAAGGTGACGGTCTTGCGGGCGGTGAAATCGCGGGTCGTCTTGTGGACGAAGAGCTTCACGAGGAAGAAAGCCGCCACGAAGATCGCGACATAGATCAGCAGGACGATCATTGCGTCTCCTCGGTGCGGCCCATGATTTCCTCTTCCATGTCCCAGATCATGCCGAGGATCTCCTCGCGGGTGCGGCCGAACTCGGGATGCTTCTTGACCGTGCGCAGATCCTCGCCCACGCCGAGATCAGCGAAAGGCAGGCGGTATTCCTTGTGGATGCGACCCGGGCGCGGCGCCATCACCAAGAGCCGCTCGCCCAGAAGCAGCGCCTCCTCGACCGAGTGGGTGATCAGGATGATGGTCTTGCCGGTCTCCTTCCAGAGCTTCAGCACGAGCGACTGCATCTTCTCGCGGGTCAGCGCGTCGAGTGCGCCGAGGGGTTCGTCCATCAGGATCACGTCGGGATCGTTGGCAAGGCAACGGGCCAGTGCCACGCGCTGCTGCATGCCGCCCGAGAGCTCGTAGACGGCCTTTTCCTTGAAGTCCTTGAGCCCCACCACCTCGAGCAGGTGATCGACAGTGCCGGCCCAGTCACGCTCGCGCTTGCCGGCCATGCGCGGGCCGAAGGCGACGTTCTCGCGCACGTTCATCCACTCGAAGAGCGCTCCCTGCTGGAACACCATGCCGCGCTCGGCGGCGGGGCCGGTGACGGTGTGGCCGTTGAGCCGGATCTGGCCCTCGGTGGGGGCGAGAAAGCCCGCCACGATGTTGAGCAGCGTGGTCTTGCCGCAGCCCGAGGGGCCCAGCACCGAGAGCAGCTCGCCCTCGGCCAGATGCAGCGACACGTCCTTCAGCGCCTGCACCGAGCTGCCATTGGGCAGGTCGAAGCGCATGGACAGGTTCTCGATTTCTAATCCGCTCATGGCCCCCGCCTGCCGGTGCGTTGCCGGCGCAAGGGGCCTTGCATGGACCCCTGCCAAAGTCGTTGAAGAGTGTCGGGCGCGGAGCGGCATCGCCCCGCGCCCGCGCGTCTTACATGCCCGAGGCCGCCTCGAGCGGGCCGGTGTTGACCGCGTCGGCATAGCTGTCGAGCGCCGCGTCGATCGAGCCCGCCGCGACGAAGACATCCGCCACGCCCTTCATGAACTCCTGCGCGCCGCCGCCCAGCCACTTCTCGGTGAGCTGATCCTCGACGGTCGGGAAGACGAAGGTGGCCAGCGTCTCGGCGGTGGCATCCTCGTCCATGCCGGCATCCTTTGCGATCACCGGCAGCATCATCGACTGGTTGGCCTCGTCGGCCCACATGGCGTTGGCATCGGCGGTCACCTTGAGGAACTGCGCCACGAGATCCGAGTTCTCGGCCACCCAGCCCGCCGGACCGGAGGTCACGTCGAACACAAGAATGCCCAGCTCTTCCTTCTCTGCGCCGGTCAGCAGCACGTTGCCATGCTCCTTCATGCGGCGCAGCGAGCCGCCCCAGCCGCAGGCCATGTCGACCGAGCCCTGCGCGATGGCCGCGGCACCGTCGGGCGGCGCCATGTCGACGATCTCCATGCCGGAGATATCGACGCCGAAGTGATCCATCTGCTTGAGGAAACCGTAATGCGCGGCGGTGCCCAGCGGCACGGCGACCTTCTTGCCGGCCAGCTCATCGGCGGAGTCCTTGTCGATCTCGAGCGCCTCGGCCACGACGCAATTGTCGTTGTCGGCATAGCTCACCGCCACGTCGAGGATCTGCAGGTCCTGCCCGGCGGAGGCCGCGACGACGAAGGGCGGCACGCCCTGGCTCACCGAGAGCTGCACGTCGCCCGAGGCCATCGCGGCGCTCATCGCGGTGCCGGTGTCGAAGCTCACCCAGTTGATCTCGACGCCCATCGCCTCTTCATAGAGGCCCTCGGCCTTGGCGTATTCGAACGGCATCGGCCATTCGAGGAAATAGCCCACGGTCAGATCCTGCGCGCTGGCGGCGCCGGTCATCAGCGCGGCGGTGGCGGCGCCCGCCATCAGGCCCTTGATTGTCTTCATCATGACTCTCCCTGTCATCCGACCCCTGCTCGTCCGGCGAGGCCTTGTTTGGGGGCGCGCGCGGCAAAACCGGGCACCTCAGGCCAATCCGAGCCGATATTGAGCGGCCAATCAATGGTTTTTCCCGTTAGTCCGCCCGAATATCGTGCATCTGCACAAGCGGAAGGCCCCGCACCGGAATGCCGGGTTTCCCCGCAATCGGCAGCGCGCGCCCCGTCGCGGAGGGCGGCAGGTGTTGCCAGCACCGAATATGTGTGTGCTAACATTCGCGCCAGACGGCCCCGGGGCCGGAATCACGCTTCCCAGGAGACAGGAACAATGGACGGCACGCTCACGCAGAACGATCTCAGCCACGTTGTGGAGGCCGACAAGCGCCACGTGTGGCATCATCTGACGCAGCACAAGCCGTTCGAGACCAGCGACCCGCGCATCATCGTCGAGGGCAAGGGCCTGCGGGTCTGGGACCAGCACGGCCGCGAGCATATCGACGCGGTCTCCGGCGCGGTCTGGACCGTCAACGTGGGCTACGGGCGCAAGTCGATCGTCGATGCGATCTCCGAGCAGCTGATGAAGCTGAACTACTTCGCCGGCGCCGCGGGCTCGGTGCCGGGTGCCCTGTTTGCCGAGAAGCTGATCTCGAAGATGCCGGGCATGAGCCGGGTCTACTACACGAACTCGGGCTCGGAGGCGAACGAGAAGGCCTTCAAGATGGTCCGCCAGATCGCCCACAAGCGCTATGGCGGCAAGAAGAACAAGATCCTCTACCGCGAGCGTGATTACCACGGCTCGACCATCGGTGCGATGTCGGCCGGCGGTCAGGTCGAGCGCAACATGCAGTACGGCCCCTTCGCGCCGGGCTTTGTCTCGGTGCCGCATTGCCTCGAGTACCGCGCCCAGTGGGACCTCTCCGGCGAGGCCTATGGCCAGCGCGCCGCCGACGCCATCGAGGAGGTCATCCTGCGCGAGGGCCCCGACACCGTCGGCGCGCTCTGCCTCGAGCCGGTGACCGCCGGGGGCGGCGTCATCGTGCCGCCGCCGGGCTACTGGGATCGCGTGCAGGAGATCTGCCGCAAGTACGACATCCTGCTGCATATCGACGAGGTCGTCTGCGGCGTGGGCCGGACCGGCACGCATTGGTTCGGCTACCAGCACTATGGCATCGAGCCGGATTTCGTCACCATGGCGAAGGGCGTCGCCTCGGGCTACGCCGCCATCGCCTGCTGCGTCACCTCCGAGCGTGTCTTCGAGATGTTCAAGGACGATGACAGCGATCCGATGAACTACTTCCGCGACATCTCGACCTTTGGCGGCTGCACCGCCGGTCCCGCCGCGGCGCTTGAGAACATGCGCATCATCGAGGACGAGAACCTGCTCGAGAACACCACCAAGATGGGCGAGTACATGCTCGAGAAGCTGGCCGCCCTCGGCGACAAACACGCCGTGGTGGGCGAGGCACGCGGCAAGGGCCTGTTCCTCGGGCTCGAGCTGGTCAGCGACCGCGCCACCAAGGAGCCGGTCTCGGAGAAGCAGATCGGCGCCGTGGTCGGCGCCTGTGCTGCCGCGGGCGTCATCATCGGCGCAACCAACCGCTCGGTGCCGGGGCTGAACAACGTGCTGTGCTTCGCGCCGCCGCTGATCGCCACCAGCGACGACATCGACCAGATCGTCGACGCGGTGGACCAGAGCCTCACCAAGGTCTTCGCCTGAGCGATGACTGACACTCCCCTGAACGATCTCGGACAACCCGTCGGCCAGCCGGTCGACGGGAGCTTTCCCCGCCCGCGCCCGGAGCGCCGCGTCTTCGAGGGCCGCTTCGTGCGGCTCGAGCCGCTGACCGTGGCCCACGCCCCTGCCCTCTTCGAGGCCTTCGCCGAGGACGAGGCCGGGCGGGGCTGGACCTACTTGCCGCGCGGCCCCTTCGCCGACCTGGCGGACGCGACGGACTGGGCCACCGGCGCCGAGGCCAGCGAAGACCCGCTCTATTTCGCCATCTGCACGCCCGAGGGCCAGCCGGTCGGGTTCTGCTCCTACCTGCGCATCGATCCGGCCAACGGCGCGATCGAGGTCGGCTTCATCCACATGTCGCCGCGTCTGCAGAAGACCGCCGGCGCCACCGAGGCGATGTATCTGATGATGGCGCGCGCTTTCGACGAGCTGGGCTACCGCCGCTACGAGTGGAAATGCGACGCCCTCAACATGCCGTCGCGGCGTGCCGCCCAGCGGTATGGCTTCCAATACGAGGGCACCTTCCGGCAAGCGGCGATCATCAAGGGCCGCAACCGCGACACCGCGTGGTTCTCGGTGCTGGACCGGGAATGGCCGGCGCTGAAGGCGCGGTTCGAGCACTGGCTCGCACCGGAGAATTTCGACGAAGACGGCCGCCAGATCGCCAAGCTCGGCGCCGTGGGCTAGCCCGCCTCGCTCATCTCCCTCAGGCGTGCACGCAGCTCGTGCAGCTCGTCGCGCAGGCGGGTGATGTCCTCGACCGGAAGACCGATGCGCTCGCACAGGCGCGTCGGGACTTCCGCCGCCCGCTCACGCAGCGCCTCACCACGGCCCGTCACCTTCACCAGCACCCGGCGTTCGTCCTGACGGTCGCGCTTGCGCCGGATCAGGCCCTGCTGCTCAAGCCGTTTGAGCATCGGCGTGAGGGTGTTTGATTCGAGCTGGAGATCGCGCCCGAGCGCGCCGACGGTGCGCCCGTCTTCAGCCCAAAGCGCCGTCATCACCAGATATTGCGGATAGGTCAGGCCGAGCTCTTCGAGCAGCGTCGCATAGGCCTGCTGCATTGCATGCTGGGCCGAATAGAGCGCAAAGCAGATCATGTCAGGCGGGGTCAATTGCATCAGAAAGTGTTAAATCTCGCTCTGAGAGATCGCAAGAAGGTTGATCCCCTCGTTAACGCTCCCAATTAAGTTGTGTGCGATCAAAGCGCACGTGATCAATCCACCCTGCGCCCCGCGGCAGCGACGCCAACGCCCGTACAGGCGCCAGTCGCCTGCGGGCGCAGGCCGCCGCCAGGCCGGGGCGGAGGCGAAAAAATCAATCAAGTCATTACTTTAAAAAGAAAAGGACCGCGCAAGGCGGTCCTTCTCGAAATCTTCGTCGTCCGGGCTGGGATCAGCCGTTGACGCTGTCCTTGAGAGCCTTCGCGATGGTCATCTTGACCTGCTTGTCGGCTTCTTTCTTGAACTGTTCGCCGGTGGCGGGGTTGCGCACCATGCGCTCCGGGCGTTCGCGGCAGTAGATCTTGCCAACGCCGGGGAGGGTCACCGCGCCGCCTTCGGCGACTTCCTTGGTGATGATCCCGGTGATCGCATCCAGCGCGGTGGAGGCGGTCTTCTTGTCTGCGCCCATCTCCTCGGCCAGAGCGGCCACCAGCTGGGTCTTGGTCATCGGTTTCGCCATTTCATGGTCTCCTTAGCTGCCCGAACGATTGGGCCTCGATACGGGAAAGTAACATCATCTGGAGTTCAAACACAACGATTAGGGGCTATTTGCAAGGGAAAACTGCGCATATAGCGGCAGATCCGTGGCAGCGCCGCCATGTCACAGGAAAGCTGTTTCCTCAAAACTACGCAGCTTGCGGGAGTGCAGGCGCTCCAGCGGCATCCCGCGCAGCCGTTCCATCGCACGTATCCCGATCATCAGGTGACGTGCAACCTGGGTCTTGTAGAAATCGCTCGCCATGCCGGGGAGTTTCAGCTCACCGTGCAGCGGTTTGTCGCTGACGCAGAGCAACGTGCCGTAGGGCACCCGGAAGCGGAAGCCGTTGGCGGCGATGGTCGCGCTCTCCATGTCGAGCGCCACGGCGCGCGATTGGCTGAGCCGCTGCACCGGGCCAGACTGGTCGCGCAACTCCCAGTTGCGGTTGTCGACCGAGGCCACCGTGCCGGTGCGCATGATGCGCTTGAGGTCGTAGCCGTCGAGCTGGGTTTCCTCGGCCACCGCCTGCTCGAGCGCAACCTGGATCTCGGCCAGCGCCGGGATCGGCACCCAGACCGGCAGGTCGTCGTCGAGCACCTTGTCCTCGCGCAGGTAGGCGTGGGCGAGCACGAAATCGCCGAGGCTCTGCGAGCTGCGCAGCCCGGCGCAATGGCCGACCATCAGCCAGGCATGCGGGCGCAGCACGGCGATGTGGTCGGTGGCGGTCTTGGCGTTGGAGGGCCCCACCCCGATATTGACCAGCGTGATACCCGAGCCGTTCTTGCGCTTGAGATGGTAGGTCGGCATCTGCGGCATCTTCAGGCTCGGCGGGATCGAGGCCTCCGGGTCGGTAATCTCGACATTGCCGGTCGAGACGAAGCTGGTGTAGCCGCTCTCGGGGTCGGCAAGCTGCTGGCGGGCATAGGCCTCGAACTCGCTGACATAGAACTGGTAGTTGGTGAACAGAACGTGGTTCTGGAAATGCTGCGGGTCGGTGGCGGTATAATGCGCCAGCCGGGCCAGCGAATAGTCGACGCGCTGCGCGGTGAAGGGCGCCAGCGGCCCGGCGCCATCCTCGGCCGGTTTCGCGACGCCGTTGACGATGTCGTCATTGGTCGAGCTCAGGTCCGGCACATCGAACACATCGCGCAGGATGAAGCGCCCGGCGCCCTCCTGCGGCACGGCCAACTCGGGATAGTTGGCGACGGCGAAATGCACCGGCATCGGCGTCGCCGACAGGCCGATCTGCACCGCCACCTGGTGGTTCTCGAGCAGCAGGGCGATCTGCTGCTTGAGGTAGTGCCGGAAAAGATCGGGCCGGGTGATGCTGGTGGCGTGGGTGCCGGGGGCAGCGACGTGGCCGAAGCTAAGGCGGCTGTCGACCTTGGCATGGGTGCCGGTTGTTATCCGCACCTCCGGGTAGAAGGCGCGCAGCCTGACGCCCGGGTGGCCGTTCGCCATGGCGTCGAGGAAGCGGTCGTGCAGGAAGGTGATCGAGAGCTCGTAGAGCGCGCAGAGCCGGTCGACGGCGGCCTCCGCATCGGTAAAAAGCGCGGGTTCCGGAGCCTCGGGAGACACGATCTCCAGCGGTGCGTGATTGTCCTGCATGCCTGCCTCGTCAGCTTATTTGCGAGGCAAGGTGACACCAAGGCGCGGGGCGTTCAAGCGCTGGTGTGACCGTTAACGTCGGGAGAGGTCTCGGCGAGTGGCCCGTGCAAGGGATGGCAAAGGGCTGCCGCACTCGCCTTGTCCGGTTCGAACCGATCTACGCCAGATACTCCGGGACGGCGCCGCGCCATCGCCTGCCCGTGGGGTGGCGAACTGCGCCTCGAACCTCTTGATTTATCCTGACCGGATTCGAAGGACCTCGACACGCGTCGCCCAACCCCACCAAATCGTCAGCCCGTCGGGGCGGGTCACGGCACCGCCATGCTTCCCGCATCCCCTATGGCGCGCCGTACGGCGCTTGCCTGCAAACGCCTACCGGCAACACATCGCGGATCGCGATGTGCAAAAGGCCGTCTTTGGTCTTGTTTCCGCGCAATCGTGGTTCAAGCCCAGGCTCTTAGGAAGGCCGTCGCGCCCAGCCAAAACACAAAACACCCCGCGGCCTCAGCCACGGGGTGCCCTGTCTCATCGAAGAGGTGCCAGCCTCAGCTGCGCACCAGCTTCTCGTAGGTCTCAGCGATGTCCAGCGTCAGCGCGCCGACCTCGAAATTGTAATCCGCGATCTGCCCGACCGGGGTGACCTCGGCGGCGGTGCCGGTGAGCCAGCACTGCTCGAAGCCCTCGAGTTCCTCGGGCATGATGTGGCGCTCGTGCACCGTGATGCCCTTCTCCTTCAGCAGCCGGATCACCGTCTGACGGGTCAGGCCGTTGAGGAAGCAGTCGGCCAGCGGGGTGTGCACCTCGCCATCTTTCACGAAGAAGATGTTGGCACCGGTCGCCTCGGCGACATAGCCGCGGTAGTCCATGAACAGCGCGTCCGAGCAGCCCTTGGCCTCGGCCTCGTGCTTCGACATGGTGCAGATCATGTAGAGACCCGCCGCCTTGGCATGCACCGGGATGGTCTCCGGCGAGGGCCGTTTCCATTTGGCGATGTCGAGCTTGGCGCCCTTGGTCTTGGCATCGCCGTAATAGTTGCCCCACTCCCATGCGGCCACCGCGAGGCGGACCGGGTTGCGCGACGAGGCCACACCCATGTCCTGACCGGCACCGCGCCACGCCACCGCGCGAACATAGGCGTTGGTAAAGCCGTTGGCCTTCAGCACGGCCTCCTTGGCGGCGTCGATCTCTTCGGCGCTGTAGGGGATCTCGAAATCCAGTTCGCCGGCCGAGAAGCGCAGGCGCTTCGAGTGCTCGTGGCCAAGGAAGATCTTGCCGTTATAGGCCCGCTCGCCTTCGAAAACCGAGCTGGCATAGTGCAGCGCGTGGGTCAGTACGTGCACCTTTGCATCCCGCCACTCCACCAGCTGCCCATCGAGCCAGATCTTTCCGTCGCGGTCGTCATACGCACCTTCCATAGCGAGTCTCCTTCTCGGCGCTTTTCATTTATTGCGCAACTTACGTCCGATGCGGACATATAATTGCGTAAAAACTGCGACTCGCTACCAGTTTGCTATTGGAATGTCAACAAGGCTGACTTAAACTGCCTCAAAAGACGACAGACGGAGGGGGCAGGAATGGCAGACGGTCCGGGCAGTCAGGGGCATGGCGGCGAATTGCTGCTCTATCTCACCGACGAACAGCTGCGGCAGGGCATCGAGGCGATGTTCTTTGCGTATCGGGCGTTTACCGCCGATCCCGACCGCATCCTGCAGGGCCTGCACTATGGCCGCGCGCATCACCGCGCCATCCACTTCATCAACATCGCGCCCGGCACCACGGTCAACAACCTGCTGTCGATCCTCGGCGTCACCAAGCAATCGCTCAATCGTGTCCTGCGCACCCTGATCGAGGACGGGCTGGTGGAAAGCCGGGTCGGACGCGCCGACAAGCGTGAGCGCCACCTGTTCCTGACCGAGGCCGGCGCGGCGCTCGAACACCAGCTCTCCGAGGCGCAACGCGCGCGGATGCGCGCCGCCTACCGGCAGGCCGGCCCTGAGGCCGTCGCGGGCTTCCGCCGGGTGCTCGAGGCGATGATGGATCCCGAAATGCGGCGCCACTACTCCGGTCTGCGCGAGGCCCGGGGATGAGCGATCCCGACGCCCACATCCTGATCGTCGACGATGACGAGCGCATTCGCGGCCTGCTGCAGAAATTCCTGATGCGCAACGGCTTCCTCGTCAGCGCCGCGCGCGATGCCGCCCATGCCCGCCGCCTGCTGACCGGGCTCGAGTTCGACATGATCGTGCTCGACGTGATGATGCCCGGAGAGGACGGCATCTCGCTCACCGCCGCGATCCGCGAGACATCGAGCACCCCGATCATGCTGCTCACCGCCCGCGGCGAGACCGAGGACCGGATCAAGGGGCTCGAGGCCGGGGCCGACGATTACCTCGCCAAGCCCTTCGAGCCCAAGGAGCTTTTGCTGCGGATCAACGCGATCCTGCGGCGCATGCCCGAGACCCCCTCCGAAGACACGGTGCCCAAGCTCATCGGCCTCGGCCCGATCCGCTACGATATCGAGCGCGGCGAGATGTGGAAGGGCGAGGAACTGGTGCGCCTGACCGCCACCGAGAGCCAGCTGATGCGGATCTTTTCGGCCCGCCCGGGCGAGGCGCTGAGCCGGGCGCAGCTGGTTGAGGAGCTGGGCCGCGACAAGGGGCAGGCGCAGGAGCGCGCGGTCGACGTGCAGATCACCCGGCTGCGCCGCAAGATCGAGAGCGACCCGAAGCAGCCGCGCTACCTGCAGACCGTGCGCGGCGCGGGCTACATGCTCACCCCGGACTGACCTCCCGCCGATCCTGAAATTCGCACCTTGTCCCTGCCGGCCAATCGCGGTCTGCTGGGCCGGACCGATGAGGGAGGCTCTGCCATGACTACCGCGCTGATCACCCATGCCGATTGTCTCGAGCATGTCACCCCCGACGGCCACCCCGAGCAGGTGGCCCGGCTCGAACACGTGCTGCACGCGCTCGCGCCGCTCGACCTGCTGCGGCTAAGCGCGCCCGAGGCCAGCGACGCCGATCTCGCCCGCGTCCATCCGCAGCGCTACATCGACCGCATCGCCGGGCTTGCCCCCGAGAGCGGCGAGATCGCGATCGATGAAGACACCTGGATGTCGCCCGGATCGATGCGGGCCGCACGGCGCGGCGCCGGGGCCGCGATCCGCGCCGTCGATGCGGTGATGGCGCGCGAGGCCGGCAATGCCTTCTGCGCCACCCGCCCGCCGGGGCACCATGCCGAGCGCGAGACCCCGATGGGCTTCTGCCTCTTCGGCAACGCCGCGCTGGCGGCCAAATACGCGCTCGATCACCACGGGCTCGAGCGCGTCGCGGTTGTCGATTTCGACGTGCATCACGGCAACGGCACGCAGGACCTGCTCTGGGACGAGCCGCGCGCGCTGTTCATCTCTTCGCAGCAATTCCCGCTCTGGCCCGGCACAGGGGCCACCAGCGAGCGCGGCGCCCATGACAACGTGCTGAACCTCCCCCTGCCCCCGGGCAGCGGCGGCACCGAGATGCACCGCGCCTATACCACCGAGGCCCTGCCCCGCCTGCGAGAGTTCCGCCCTGAGCTGATCGTGATCTCGGCCGGGTTCGACGCCCATCGCGACGACCCGCTGGCGCAGCTGCGCTGGGAGCACGAGGATTTCGCCTGGCTCACCCAGGCGCTCTGCCGGATTGCCGCCGAGCATTGCGAAGGGCGGGTGGTCTCGGTCTTGGAAGGCGGCTATGATCTCGCCGCGCTGGCCGGCTCGGCCCGCGCCCATGTGGAAGAACTGATCGAGGCAGGAAAATGAGCGACACGCCCGTCGAGGAGATGACATTCGAACAGGCCATGGCCGAGCTCGAGCAGGTGGTGGGGCAGCTCGAACGCGGCGAGGTGCCGCTGGAGCAGTCGATCGCGCTCTACGAACGCGGCGCCAAGCTCAAGGCGCGCTGCGAGACCAAACTCAAGGAAGCCGAGGAGAAGGTCGCCCAGATCACCCTCGACGCCGAAGGCCAGCCCGCCGGGCTGAAGGCCGCCGAAGGCCTCTGACCCCCGATGTTCCGCGACAGCCTGGAGGCCGGCGCCCGCGCCGTGGCCGGCCATTTCGATCATGTGCTGAGCGACCTCGCCGATCTGCCGGTGACGGAGGCGATGCGCTACGCCACCGCCGGCGGCAAGGGTCTGCGCGGCTGGCTGGTGCTGGAAGGCGCCCGCCTGCACGACGTTGCGCCGGAGCGCGCGCTCTGGCCGGCCTGCGCCATCGAGGCGATCCACGCCTACAGCTTGGTGCATGACGACCTGCCCTGCATGGACGATGACGACCTGCGCCGCGGGCTGCCGACGGTACACCGCAAGTGGGACGAGGCCACCGCCGTGCTGGCCGGCGACGCGCTGCAGGCGCTTGGCTTCGAGATGGTCTCCGATCCGCGCTGCCACCGCGACGCGGCCGTGCGCGCCGATCTGACCCTGAGCCTCGCCCGCGCCGCCGGCGCCCGCGGCATGGTCCTGGGCCAGGCGCTCGACATGGCCGCAGAGCGTGCCGACACGCCGCTGTCACTCGAGCAGATCACCGCCCTCCAGGATGGCAAGACCGGCGCGCTGATCGCGTGGTCCGCCGAGGCCGGTGCACGGCTGGCGCAGGCCGATCTCGCGCCGCTCTCGGCCTATGCCAAGCGCCTCGGCCTCGCCTTCCAGATCGCCGACGACATCCTCGATGTCGAGGGCGATGCCGCCACCGTCGGCAAGGCGGTGGGCAAGGATGCCGATCGTGGCAAGGCCACCTTCGTGTCGCTGCTCGGGCTCGATGGGGCAAAACAGCGCGCCGGGAGCCTCGTGACCGAGGCCTGCGACGCGCTATCTCCCTATGGCAACCGGGCCGACGCCTTGCGGGAGGCCGCCCGTTTCGTTATTTCCCGCCGGAACTGAGTGTCGAGGGACAGCATGCCTGACAGCCCCCAAACGCCGCTTCTCGACCGGGTCACCACGCCCGCCGATCTCAAGCGCCTTTCCGATGCCGAGCTCGAGCAGCTCGCCCATGAGTTGCGCGACGAGACCGTCGCCGCGGTCTCCGAGACCGGTGGCCATCTCGGCGCCGGCCTCGGCGTGGTCGAACTCACCGTGGCGCTGCACGCGGTGTTCGACACCCCGCGCGACAAGGTGATCTGGGACGTCTCGCACCAGGCCTACCCGCACAAGATCCTCACCGGACGTCGCGACCGCATCCGCACCCTGCGCAAGAAGGGCGGGCTCTCGGGCTTCACCAAGCGCTCCGAGTCGCCCTACGATCCGTTCGGCGCCGGCCACAGCTCGACCTCGATCTCCGCCGCGCTCGGCTTCGCCGTCGCGCGCGATCTCGGCGGTGTCTGCGACACCGGCGCGGGCGATGCCATCGCGGTGATCGGCGACGGCGCGATGAGCGCCGGAATGGCCTACGAGGCGATGAACAACGCGGGCCATCTCGGCAAGCGGCTGATCGTCATCCTCAACGACAACGAGATGTCGATCGCGCCGCCCACCGGCGCGATGTCGTCCTATCTCTCGCGGCTCTATGCGGAGGAGCCGTTCCAGGATCTCAAGGCCGCCGCCAAGGGCGCGGTCTCGCTGCTGCCCGGGCCCTTCCGCGAGGGCGCCAAGCGCGCCAAGGAGATGCTCAAGGGCATGACCGTGGGCGGCACGCTGTTCGAGGAGCTGGGCTTCGACTATCTCGGCCCGCTCGACGGCCACGACCTGCACCAGCTGCTGCCGGTGCTGCGCATGGTGCGCGCCCGCGCCAGCAAGCCGATCCTCCTGCACGTGCTGACCAAGAAGGGCAAGGGCTATGCTCCGGCGGAGGATTCCGCCGATCGCGGTCATGCCCGCGCCAAGTTCGACGTGGCCACCGGCGAGCAGAAGAAGGCGCCCTCCAACGCGCCCTCCTACACCAAGGTCTTCGCCAAGGAGCTGACCCGGCTCGCCGCCGAGGACAGCCGCATCTGCGCGGTGACAGCCGCCATGCCCGACGGCACCGGGCTCGACCTGATGGCCGAGCGCTACCCCTCGCGGGTGTTCGACGTGGGCATCGCGGAGCAGCACGGCGTGACCTTCGCCGCCGGCCTCGCCGCAGGCGGGATGAAGCCGTTCTGCGCCATGTACTCCACCTTCCTGCAGCGCGGCTATGATCAGGTGGTGCATGACGTGGCGATCCAGCGCCTGCCGGTGCGCTTCGCCATCGACCGCGCCGGGCTGGTGGGCGCGGATGGCGCCACCCATGCCGGCGCCTACGACATCGCCTTCATGGCCAACCTGCCGGGCATGGTGGTGATGGCCGCCGCCGACGAGGCCGAGCTCAAGCACATGGTGGCCACCGCCGCCGCGCATGACGACGGCCCCATTGCCTTCCGCTACCCGCGCGGCGAGGGCGAGGGCGTCGAGATGCCCGAGACCGGCGAAATCCTCGAGATCGGCCGCGGCCGCATCATCTCCGAAGGCAGCCGCGTGGCGCTTCTGAGCTTCGGCACGCGGCTTGGCGAGGTCCGCAAGGCTTGCGAGAAGCTCTCGGCGCGAGGCATCACGCCCACCGTGGCCGACGCCCGCTTCGCCAAGCCGCTCGACCGCGACCTGATCCTGCGGCTTGCGGCAGAGCACGAGGCGCTGATCACCATCGAGGAAGGCTCGGTCGGCGGCTTCGGCAGCCACGTGGCGCAGCTGCTCTCCGACGAGGGCGTGTTCGACCACGGACTCCGGTTCCGCTCGATGGTGCTGCCCGACACCTTCATCGACCACGCCAGCCCCGAGGACATGTACGAGACCGCCGGCCTCGACGCGCGCCACATCGAGGAGAAGGTGCTCACCACCCTCGGCGTCGACCTCCTCAGCCGCAAGGCCTGATCCCTGCCTTCGCCTTGCGAGGTGCCGCTCACGCCCGGCCTTCGCGTGGCCGTCGTCCTTGGACGCCTCCGGCGGGAGTATTTTGACGAAGAGAAGCCAGGGGCACAGCGCTCCTGTCTTCTCTGGTTTCCAAATACCTCGGGGGTGAATTGGCGCACAGCGCCAAGAGGGGGCTGGCCCCCTTCGCTAGCCCGCCAGCGCCTCGGGCACGATCAGCCGCGTCCCCGGCACCGCCAGCGCCGCGATCTCGCGGATATGCGCGCGACGGAGGGCCAGGCAGCCCTCAGTCGGGTAGCCCGGCCGCCGCCACTGGTGCAGGAAGATCGCCGAGCCGCGCCCCGGCCGCGCGTCGGGCCAGTTCCAATCCGTCGTCAGCACGATGTCGTAGAGCGGGTCGGCGCGCCGCAGGTGCTCGTGGCTCTCGGCGTAGGGCGCCCGCACCAACGTGTTGTAGGCGGCATCGCCCGACGCGTCCGACCACAGGTCACCGGGCAGGATCGGCAGCGACCACGGCGCCGGCGCCGCCACCCGGTCGGGCCGGTGGAAGCACAGCGCGATGCGGTGCGCGCCGACCGGCGTCGCCCCGTCGCCCTCGCGCTTTTCGACCCGAATGCCGCCACGGCCCACCGAACAGGGCCAGAGCCGACCGGCAAAGCGCAGCCCCATGGGCGTGAGAACCATCTCCATGCGAGTTCTCCTTTGCGCTTAGAGCAAATGGCCGGACTTCGCCGCCTTCGTGGCGAGGTAATGCGCGTTGAACGCGGTCTTGCCGACCTTCAGCGGCACCCGCTCCGCCACCGCGATGCCGCAACGCTCCATCATCGCCAGCTTGTTGGGGTTGTTGGTCAGGAGCCGCACCGCGCCGAACCCCATGCGGCGCAGGATCTCGGCACCGAGGCGGAAATCGCGCTCGTCATCCTCGAAGCCCAGCCGGTGATTGGCCTCGACGGTGTCGAAGCCCTGGTCCTGCAACGCGTATGCGCGCATCTTGTTGGCCAGCCCGATGCCGCGCCCCTCCTGGTTGAGGTAGAGCAGCACCCCGTGCCCCTCCTCGCCCATCCGCGCCAGCGCCGCGTGCAGCTGCGGTCCGCAATCGCATTTCAGCGAGCCCAGCACGTCGCCAGTGAAGCAGGCCGAGTGCAGCCGCGCCAGCACCGGCGCGTCGCGGTCGGGGCGCCCGACCTCGATGGCGTAATGCTCCTCGGAGCCGTCTTGCGGGCGGTAGATGTGCAGCCGCGCATTCTCGGCGGTCTCCAGCGGCACCCGCGCCGAGACCACGTGATCGAGGTTCGACAGCAGCAGCATCGAAGGCGCCGCCGCGACACCATCGATCAGCGTGAGGTTCTCGCGCAGCGCCACGCCCTGCGGCGCCTCCAACTCGAGCACCAGTGCCGCCGGCAGGAGCCGCGCCGATTTCGCCAAGGTGATGGCCAGCCGGTGCAGCGCCACGTCGCCGCCGCGCCGCTCCTGCAGCGGGCCCTTCATCGGCATGGCGAGATCGTCCGCCGGATCGGCGATCGAGCGCACCCAGTCGAGTCCGGCATCCCGCGGCAGCGCCACCCGCGCCAGATCGCCGTCATAGACCCGCGCCTTCAGCGTCGCGGCCCGGCGCGCGGTCAGCACCAGATCGAGCGCGCCATCCGCCTCGCGCAGCAGCGCCAGCCGGTCGGCCGAGACCGTCTCCGCCGCCAGCACCAGCAAGCCGCGCCCGCCGGCACCGGACAGCACGACCGGCACGCCCATGCGCAGGTCGGCGCGGGCGCGGGCGAGGATCTCCATCAAGTTGGGTGCAAGCGGCATGGGACGGCCTTCCGGGACAGCGGCGCTGTAACAAACCAGCATCGAACTTGTAACAAAAGCCCTCCTGCAACACGAGGGCGTGAGACTGGTGCAGCAAAACTTGCCCGCACGCAACGGTGTTTCCATGTGAGGGGAAACGTGAACGGAGACAGACACATGGCTCAGATCAAGAACATCCTGCTGGTCGATGACGACGATGACCTGCGCGAGGCGCTGGCCGAACAACTGGTGATGACCGAGGATTTCGAAGTCTTCGAGGCCGAGACCGCGAGCGCCGCCATGGGCCGGGTCAAGGAGCAGAACTACGAGCTCATCATCCTCGACGTCGGACTGCCCGACAATGACGGGCGCGAGCTCTGCCGGCTGATGCGCAAGCAAGGCGTGAAGGCGCCGATCATCATGCTGACCGGCCATGACACCGACGCCGACACCATCCTCGGCCTCGACGCCGGCGCCAACGACTACGTCACCAAGCCGTTCAAGTTCCCGGTGCTGCTCGCCCGCATCCGCGCCCAGCTGCGTCAGCACGAACAGTCCGAGGACGCGGTCTTTACCGTCGGGCCCTACACCTTCAAGCCGTCGATGAAGCTGCTGGTGACCGAGGACGACCGCAAGATCCGCCTCACCGAGAAGGAGACGAACATCCTCAAGTTCCTCTATCGCTCGACTGAGGGCGTGGTGCCGCGCGACGTGCTGCTGCACGAGGTCTGGGGCTACAATGCCGGTGTGACCACGCACACGCTCGAGACCCACATCTACCGCCTGCGCCAGAAGATCGAGCCCGATCCCTCCAACGCCCGTATCCTCGTCACCGAGTCGGGTGGCTACCGCCTCGTAGCCTGATTGGCGGAGCGCCCGGTCGTCCGGGCCGGCACGCCTCCGGCAGGAGTATTTTTGACGAAGAGAAGACAGGGGCACGGCGCTCCTGTCTTCTCTGGTTTCCAAATACCTCGGGGGAGTCCGCGGCACGCGGGCGGGGGCAGCGCCCCCAATCGACCCTATCGATCAGAAAGGCCGCCCGGGTTTCGGGCGGCCTTCTTCACCTGCGGCGCTGCGCGACCTACTCGGCGGCGCGGATCGGGGTGTCGTCAGTCACCGGCAGGGACGGATCACCATGCTGGCCGGTTTCCAGCGCGCGGCGCACGCCGGCCTCGTAACTGGGGTGCACCTTCTTGAGCACCGCCAGCCAGCGCTCCTTCACGCCGTCGGTGCATGGCGCCATGCCGCCGGCCATGTTGCGGTGCAGGCGGTCGCGCTCGTCGTCGTCCAGCACCTCGGCATAGAGCGCGCGCGGCTGGACGTAGTCGATATCGCTCTCTTCCTGGTCGAAGCGGGCGGCCACGGCCTCGGGGTCGATGCGCATTGGCGGTTCCTGCACAGTCTCATCCGCGACCGGGCCGTCATACTGGTTGGGCTCGTAATAGGCATCGGGATTGCCGAAATCATTGGTGAAGAACCGCATCGCGCCGTCCTTGTGGTAGTGGCTTACCTTGGCGGCCTTCGGCGCGTTCGCGGGCAGTGCCTCGTAATGGGTGCCGAGGCGGTAGCGGTGGGCGTCGGCGTAGGAGAAGATCCGCGCCTGCAGCATCTTGTCCGGCGAGAAGCCGATGCCCGGCACCACGTTGTTGACGTTGTAGGCCGCGTTCTCGACCAGCTGGAAATAGTTCTCCGGGATGGTGTGCATCTCGAGCTCGCCAACCTCGATCAGCGGGTAATCCGCATGCGGCCAGACCTTGGTGAGATCGAACGGGTTGAACGGCGTCTCAAGCGCCTCTTCCTCGCTCATCACCTGCAGATACATCGTCCATTTCGGGAACTGGCCAGCACTGACCATGTTCCAGAGCTCTTCCTGGTAGCTCTCGCGGGTCTGGCCGATGATCTCGGCGGCCTTGGCGTCCGACAGCCAGTCATGGCCCTGCTGGGTCTTGAAGTGGAACTTCACCCAGTGGCGCTCCCCGTCCGCGTTCCACATCGAGAAGGTATGCGAGCCGTAGCCGTTCATGTGCGCGGGCGAGCGCGGGATGCCGCGATCCGACATCAGGATGGTGACCTGGTGTACCGATTCGGGCTGGCCCGCCCAGAAGTCGAACATCGCCTCCGGCGAGCGCATGTTGGTCTTGGGGTGGCGCTTTTGGGTGCGGATGAAATCCGGAAACTTGAACGCATCCCGGACGAAGAAGATCGGCGTGTTGTTGCCCACCATGTCCCAGTTGCCGTCCTCGGTGTAGAATTTCAGCGCGAAGCCACGCACGTCGCGCTCGGCGTCGGCCGCCCCGCGTTCGCCGGCCACAGTGGACCAGCGCGACAGCACCTCGGTGGTCTTGCCGATCTCGGAGAACATCTTGGCGCAGGTGTATTTGCTGATGTCATGGGTCACTGTGAAGCTGCCCTGAAGGCCCCAGCCCTTGGCATGCACGACCCGCTCGGGGATGCGCTCGCGGTTCTGATGCGCAAGCTTTTCAAGCAGATGATGGTCCTGCATCAGCACCGGGCCGCGGTTGCCCGCGGTCTGCGAAGTCCGGTTTGTCGGGGCGGGCGCGCCGGAGGTCGAAGTCAGGGTGGGCTTCTGGGCCATGGGTCTCTCGCTTTTCTGTGTGCGTGTCGGAACGGGGCATTCGCGGGATGCCGGGCTGCGGGCCGTGCGCCCCGCCTTGCCCGCCCAACGACAGCGCCGGCGGATTGGTTCCCCTGCATCCCTCCCCGCAGCCGGCGGCTGTCCGGCGGCTGCGGGCCGGCAGGGCTGCAACGACGGGTTTCCGTTTGCGACAGATCAAAGCCATATTGTGCGCGTAGCTTTACAACCTATATCAGACGGATCCCGTTGCATGTGCGGGTCATCACATGCACCTCCCTGTTGGACCTGGCCGGGCGTCATGCCCGGCCTTTTTTCTCGCCCCTCCCCCCCTTCGCTGCAGGCCGCGGATTGCGCTGCCCGCCGCGCTCGTGTTTGGCCTTGGCCGACACTCCGTGCTACACAGGACGCAATGGACTTCGATCTTCAGAACGACCGGCTGAGCGCCGTCCCGCGACGGCTCGAGCATCCGTATGACAACGTGCCGGTTCTGGACTGGTGGAAATACGATTACGACCACGTCTTCATCGTGCTGAACCCGTTCTTCCAGGTGCCCGGCTACACGCCCGAGACGGCGAGCTTCGGGCCGATGCGCGTGGCGATGGATCCCGAGACGCTGATGGAGCAGATCGAGGAGGGCGGCATGCCCGAGCCGGTCAACCCGGCGCCAGAGGGGTTCGAAGATCTGATCAAGCAGAGCGGAACGGCCGTCGCCTGGTCCGACGTGGCCTTCGCCATCGGTGCCACCGATTTCGACCGCTTCGCGCGCACCGTCTGGCTGCAGGCGATCGGCGGCGAGATTCCCGAGGCCGATCATGATCTGGCCGCGCGGCTGGCGGAGTATTGCGATCGCACCGGGCTCTACCAGCCCGAGGAAGACCTCCTGCCGGCAGCGATGGAGCCCGCGCTGGGGCACTATCTCGAGGCACTCGGCCAGGAGGACGTGACGCTCTGGAGCGAGTGGCGCGAGGTCTCGCGGGTCTGCCCGACGGGGGCGTTCTCCCGCGAGAACCCGGCGGTGGGGCTTCCCGGCGAGAAGCTCTCCGCCGTGGCCGCGCCGGGGCTGCTGCTGAGCTGGGGCTATGACGACATCGCAGGGCTGCTGGCGCTGACCGAGGCGCAACGCGCCCGCGCCAACCCGGCGGAATTCTTCGAGGGCTTCTGGGCCGGCGCCAGCACCACCTCGCTGGTCTTCGCTCCCGAGGGCGCCCCGCCCCCCTCGCGCCGCAACTGACCCCGCCCGTCGAGGCGACGACGCGCGCAAGCGAGGGAGGAGCAGCCGCGAACGGCTGCCCGGAACGCGAAACGCCCCGGCCATTGGCCGGGGCGTTCCTGTATCAGCCGTCAGGCAAGAGGGGCTCAGTCGGCCGCCTCTTCCTTCTTCTCGGCGGAGACCTCTTCACCGGTCTCCTGGTCGACCATCTTCATGGCGAGGCGCACCTTGCCGCGATCGTCGAAGCCGAGCAGCTTCACGAAGACTTCCTGGCCTTCCTTCAGAACGTCCGAGGGATGGTTCAGGCGGCGGTTCTCGATCTGCGAGACGTGCACCAGGCCGTCGCGCTTGCCGAAGAAGTTCACGAAGGCGCCGAAATCGACGATCTTCACGACCTTGCCCTTGTAGACCTTGCCCTCTTCCGGCTCGGCCACGATCGAGTGGATCATGTCATAGGCCTTCTGGATCGACTCGCCGTTCGGCGACGCGATCTTGATCAGGCCCTCGTCGTTGATGTCGACCTTGGCGCCCGAGACTTCGACGATCTCGCGGATGACCTTGCCGCCCGAGCCGATCACTTCGCGGATCTTGTCGGTCGGGATCTGCATCATCTCGATACGCGGGGCGTGAACCGAGAATTCGCCGGCCTCGGAAAGCGCCTTGCCCATCTCGGAGAGGATGTGCATGCGGCCGTCCTTGGCCTGCGCCAGCGCCTGCTTCATGATCTCGGGGGTGATGCCCGCGACCTTGATGTCCATCTGCAGCGAGGTGATGCCGTTCTCGGTGCCTGCGACCTTGAAGTCCATGTCGCCGAGGTGATCCTCGTCGCCGAGGATGTCGGTCAGGACCGCATACTCACCATCGTCTTCCAGCACGAGGCCCATGGCCACGCCGGCCACCGGCGCCTTCAGCGGAACGCCCGCATCCATCATCGACAGCGAGCCACCGCAGACGGAGGCCATCGAGGACGAGCCGTTGGACTCGGTGATCTCGGAGACCACGCGGATGGTGTAGGGGAAATCGGTCGGGGCCGGCAGCACTGCCTGCAGGGCGCGCCATGCCAGCTTGCCGTGGCCAATCTCGCGACGACCGGGCGAACCCACGCGGCCAACCTCACCCACCGAGTAGGGCGGGAAGTTGTAGTGCAGCAGGAAGTTCGAACGGAAGTTGCCGTGCAGCGCGTCGATGATCTGCTCATCGTCGCCGGTGCCCAGCGTGGTCACGACCAGCGCCTGGGTTTCGCCACGGGTGAACAGCGACGAGCCGTGGGTCCGGGGCAGCACCGAGGTTTCCGACTGGATCGGGCGGACCTGGTCGAGCGCGCGGCCGTCGATGCGGCGCTTGTTCTTGACCACGTCGGCGCGCAGGACGGTCGACTCGAGCTTCTTGAGCGCCGAGCCGAGATTGGCGTCTTCGAGCTGCTCTTCCGAAAGCTGGGCCTTGATCTCTTCCTTGGCGGCGGAGACCGCGGCAACGCGTTGCTGCTTGTCGGTGATCGCGTAGGCGGCGCGCATCTTGTCTTCGCCGAGACCCTTCACGACGTCGTAGAGCGCCGAGTAATCCGGCGGCTGGAAGTCGAACGGCTCTTTGGCGCAGTCTTCGGCCAGGCCGACGATCAGGTCGATGACCGGCTGGATCTGCTCATGGGCGAAGGTCACCGCGCCCAGCATCTCTTCCTCGGTCAGCTCGTAGGCTTCCGATTCCACCATCATCACGGCGTCCTTGGTGCCGGCGACGACGAGGTCGAGACGCTGCTCGGGGTTGTTGCGCAGCCCCTGCATGTCGTCGACGGTCGGGTTCAGCACGTACTCGCCATCCTCGAAGCCGACGCGGGCGCCGGCGATCGGGCCCATGAACGGCACGCCCGAGATGGTTAGCGCGGCCGAGGCGGCGATCATCGCGACGATGTCGGGGTCGTTGACGAGGTCGTGGCTGAGCACGGTGCACATCACCAGCACTTCATGCTTGAAGCCGGGGACGAACAGCGGGCGGATCGGACGGTCGATCAGGCGTGCGGTCAGCGTCTCTTTCTCGGTCGGACGCGCTTCACGCTTGAAGAAGCCGCCGGGCACCTTGCCCGCGGCGTAGTATTTTTCCTGGTAGTGGACGGTCAGCGGAAAGAAATCCTGACCCGGCTTCGGCTCTTTCGCGAAGGTCACGTTGGCCATGACGGAGGTCTCGCCCAGGGTGGCGATGACGGTGCCGTCGGCCTGACGGGCGACCTTGCCCGATTCCAGCGTGAGCGTCTCTTCGCCCCACTGCATCGATTTCTTCGTAATGTTGAACATATTCATATCCTGTGAGGGAGCACTCGCGGGCCCTCCCGCGTCTCCCGTTTTCGTGGCGGCCCCATTGCCGCCGCCCCCTATCCTCCTGCACGCGCCCGGGGGCCAAGGGCGTCACGTCTCAGATGGCGCGGCCATACAGGGTTTTGTCCCTGATTGAAAGGAAAACCCGCGGCGCGCCAGCCTCGCCAAGAGATCGGAAGCGCCTGCCGGGCTTTCAACCAAAGCCCATCAGAGCGGCGAATTCCCGCTGAAGACAGGCCCTTTCAACGCGAAACGCCCGCTCCTTGCGGACCGGGCGCTCGTAACCTTGATCGGGCGCGAAGCCCGGACGTCTTAGCGGCGGATGCCGAGACGCTTGATGAGGTCCTGGTAACGGGCCTCTTCCTTGCCCTTCAGGTAGTCCAGCAGCTTGCGGCGCTGGGCCACGAGCTTGAGAAGGCCACGACGCGAGTGGTTGTCCTTCTTGTGGGTCTTGAAGTGCTCGGTCAGGGTGGTGATGCGGCTGGTGAGGATGGCCACCTGAACTTCAGGGGAGCCGGTATCGCCTTCCTTGGTGGCGAATTCCTTCATCAGGCGGTTCTTTTCTTCGACAGTGATCGACATCGGGGTCTCCTTGATAGGTTGGTGTGGATGGCGCGAGCCGGGATGTCGTCCAGCAAGGCCCGTGGAGAAACCCGCCCCCGAATGGAGCGGATGCGCGCGTATAGGGCGATTCCGGCGGTTTGAAAAGGGAAAACCCCGAAGCGCGCCGCCACGCCCACGAAGCCCGCACTCAGGCCGCGCTCAGGCGGCGCCGGCCAGCGCCGCCGCGCTCTCGCCCAGCAGCACAACGGCCTCGAGCGGCGGCGCGTCGACATCCGGCATCACCGCGAGAACATCGCCGTCCAGCACGATCTCGGTCAGCCCGGGGACCTCGGTGCTGGTGCGCAGCTGGAGCTCGGGCGCACGGGCGCCGCCGCTGTCGTCGTAGACGATCAGCAGCCGGTCCTGCTCCGGGTCGAAATCCATCAGCGTCGCGTTGTCCCCGTCGCGGATCCACGTGCCGAGCACGAATTCGTCGCGGCCATCGCCGCCGGAGGCCACGTCATGCGCGCCGATCTCCAGCCGGTCATTGCCATCGCCGCCGTTGAGATAGTCGAGCGCGTCGATATCGCCCCCGCCCTCGCCGAGCAGGATGCCCGAGATCAGGTCATCGTCCCAGCCACCGAACAGCGTGTCCTGCCCGGCGCCGCCGATCAGCGTGTCGTCATCCTCGCGCCCGTGCAGCGCGTCGTCTCCGGACCCACCGAGCAGGGAATCCGCCGAAAGCCCGCCCTGAAGCTCGTCATCGTCATCGCCGCCATCGAGCGCGCCGCCGCCGTCATGGGCATAGAGCAGGTCCGAGCCCCCGAGCCCCATCAGCAGATCGCCCCCGGCATCGCCATGCAGCGTATCGTTGCCATCGCCGCCGAGCACCGTGTCGGCCCCCTCGCCGCCCACCAGCGCGTCATCGCCGCCCTGCCCGTCGATCAGGTCGTCGCCGCCAAGCCCGGCCAGGAGGTCGGTCTCGTCGCTGCCCTGAAGCGTGTCGGGCCCCTCGGTGCCCGAGGCGAAGAGGCCGCGCGGAACGGCTTCTCCTGCCTCCTCCCCGACCTCCTCGTCGGTCTCGGCCCCGTCCGAAAGCGGATCGTCGTCATCGCTATCGGTGCCCTGGGTGCCGATGATCGCGACCGATCCCAGCACCATCAATCCCATCAGACCCGCCAACCAGAGCATCCGCCAACCTCGCACAGAAAGACGCGGCGCGACTCTCCTGCCAAGCCCCGACGAACTCAACGGAAATCGCGACTCAGGGTTAACCGCCGGCAACCTTCGCGCGCAGCTCGCGATAGCGGTCCTCCTCCGGCCAGAGCGCCGGCGCGATCTTGTAGGAGACGTAGAGCGGGTGGCGCGGGTGCCCGTCGCGGGTGAGGCCGAGGTGATGCAGCGCGCCGGGCAGCGCCGCCGCCAGCGCCGGCCCGCGCCCCTCGAGCGCGCCATGCACGCCCCAGGCGGCGAGCGTCATGTCTGCCTCATCGTGCCAGGCGTGCAGCAGCGCGTCGTTTTCCTTGCCCACCGGCAAGTGCGCCTTGTGCAGATCCTCGGGCCGGGTGGCGCGCCAGGCGAAGAGATTGGCGATGCGCATGGCGCCGAACCCCAGCTGCACCGCGCGGCGCTGGCAGCGCTCGATGGTGGGATCGTTGCGCAGCTCATCTGCCGTCGAGGGGTTGAGCATGACGTAGAGCAGCGACGGCCCCTGCCCCCAGGCCCGCTCGAGCCCGTAGCGGTAGCGCTCGCAGGGCGAATAATACGCCCGCGACGTCACCCCGTCCGCGCTGTGCTGCCGTTCGATCATCGCGCCGGACACTGCCCCCGCGCGCGCCGCGCCGCAACCCCCGTTGACACCGTCAGGGCCCCGGCGCAGGCTCCGGCCAAACGCCGCACCACAGGACATCGCATGGACATCGCCCGCATCGAGGCGGCCGCAAAGCGGCTCGCCGGTCACGCCCGCCGCACGCCGCTGCTCTCCTCCCCGTTCCTAGACGAGATCGCCGGGCGGCGGCTCTTCGTGAAGGCGGAATGCCTGCAACACACCGGCAGCTTCAAGTTCCGCGGCGCGTGGTCCGCGATCTCGGCGCTCGACCCGGAGGTTCGCAAGCAGGGCGTCATCGCGTTTTCCTCCGGCAACCACGCGCAGGGCATCGCGGCGGCGGCACGGATGCACGGCATCCCCGCAGTGATCGTCATGCCCTCGGACGCGCCGGCCGCCAAGGTCGCCGGCACCAAGGGACTCGGCGGCGAGGTGGTGCCCTATGACCGCGCCAGCGAGGATCGCGACGAGATCGGCGCCCGGCTCGCCGCCGAGCGCGGACTGACGCTGATCAAGCCCTTCGACGAGCCCGAGGTGATCGCGGGCCAGGGCACCTGCGGGCTCGAGATCGCCGAACAAGCGGCAGAGGCGGGCCTGGGCGAGGCCGACGTCATTGTCTGCTGCGGCGGCGGCGGGCTGACCTCGGGCATTGCGCTGGCGCTCGAGGCCAGGGCGCCGGGGCTGCGCGTGCGCCCCGCCGAGCCCGAGGGGTTCGACGATGTGAAGCGCTCTCTGGCGGAGGGTGCCATCGCCCGCAACGCGCAGCTGTCGGGCAATATCTGCGACGCGATCGTGACGCCGCAGCCCGGCAACCTGACCTTCCCGATCATGCAGCGCCTCTGCGGACCGGGCTTCGCGGTCAGCGAGGAGGAAGCGCTGAAGGCCATGCAGCTCGCCTTCCGCCACCTCAAGATCGTCGCCGAGCCCGGCGGCGCGGTGGCGCTGGCCTCGGCGCTGTTCCGTGGCGACGAGATCGCCGGCGACGCGGTGATCTGCACCGTCTCCGGCGGCAATGTCGACGCCGAGATGTTCAAGCGGGCGCTCGACATCACGCTTTGACGCGGCTCAAGGCGCGGTTTGCGGCGCGGGTGCAGACTCGGGCGGCAAACCGATGGAGGGCCGGATGTCGGATCTTCCGCGCCACACGATCATTCACCGGGGCATCCCCCCGCTCACGCTTGCGCTGATCTATGTCGGCGCCGTGCTGCTGCCGCTGGCGCTGGCCTCCCTGCTGGGCGAGACCCACCGGCAGCTCACCGTACAGCTCGGCGCCGCCGCCGGCACGATCTCCGCCGCGATGATCTTCCTTCAGATGATCTCCAGCGGCCGCTTCGAGGCGGTCTCGGGCCGCATCGGCATCGACATCACCATGGCGTTCCACAAATGGGCCGCGCCGATGGCGCTGGCCTTCGCGCTGGCGCATGTGGCCCTGCTGATCGGCCTGCCCGACCCGGATCGCCCCAACCGCTTCGCCCGCCGGCTCGAGACGCTGATGACCGCCGAGCGGCTCTGGGACGCCCGGCTGGCGCTGATCCTGCTGGCGCTTCTGGTACTGCTGGCGCTGCTGCGAGACCGGCTGCCGGTGCGCTACCAGGTCTGGCGCGGCAGCCACGCGCTGGGGGCGCTGGCGCTGGTCGGGCTGGTGCTGGCGCACCTCTTCACCGACGGGCTGCTGAGCCCCGCGCGCACCGCGCTCTGGGCCGGCTTCGCCGCCGCCGTCACCCTGCCGGCGCTCTGGGTCTATGCCCGCCGCCTGACCCGCCCGCCGGGCCAGTGCTGGACCATTGCGGGCCTCCGCAGCGTCACGCCGAGCATCCACGAGATGCTGCTTGAGAACCCGCGCGGCCACCGGCTCGATTTCCGTCCCGGCCAATTCGTCTGGGCCAGCGTCGGCGGTCAGCGCCTCCCGCTGCATGACCACCCGTTCTCGATCGCCTCCGCCCCCGGCGCACCGCAGCTGCGCCTGCTGATCCAGGAGGCGGGCGATTTCACCTCCTCGCTCGATGCGGTCATGCCCGGAACCCGTGTCGCCATCGACGGGCCGCATGGCAGCTTCGGGCCGAGCGGTGGCCCCCGCGACGGGCTCATCCTGATCGCCGGCGGCGTCGGCATCGCGCCGATCCTGTCGATGCTCGAAGCATTCGCCCGCGACGGCTGCGACGGCCCGCTGCGCTTTGCCTACTCGGTGCATGACGCGTCCGACATGATGCCCGACGAGATGCTCCGCCCGGCCCTGAAGGCGCTCGACGTCACGCCCCTCCTGACCGCGAGCCGCAACGCCGGCGGCGAGGTCGCGCAAGGCAGGCTGGGAGAGGCACAAATGCGCCAGCTTCTCGAGGGGCTCGATCCGAAGCGGGTCGAGGTGATGATCTGCGGCCCGGGGCCGATGATGACGACGCTGACCGACACGCTCAACGATCTCGGCGTGCCGCTCCCGCGCATCCATTACGAGCGCTTCAGCTATGGCGCGGGGCCGCTCTCGCGCAAGGATCACCGGATGATGGCAGGCTTCGCGACGATCTTCGCCGCCCTGGCGGCGGCAATGGCGCTCTACTCGCTGATCTGAGCCAGAAACCACGCGATCAGCGCCGCCCGCATCTCGGGGTCGCGAGCGTGATGGCGGGTCAGGAAGGCGTCCATCTCCGCCGCGGCCTCGGCGCCCTCGAAGGCGTAGGACACTTCCGAGGGGTGGCGATGGCAGCGCGCGCAGGCCTGCTGGAAGACCGCCGCACCGTCTTCTGCCTCGGCCGAAAGCGCCCCCGGCGCAACGCCGCTCACAAGCATGGAAAGAATGACCGTCAACCGCATCTCGCGCCCTCCCAGCCCGAACACCGCCTCTCCTCTGGGAGATCATCGGCCAGATCGGTGGGAGCGCGCAACCGGCGAAATGCCTCAGTCGTCGAGACGCCGCGCCTCGTCGACCAGCATCACCGGGATGCCGTCGCGGATCGGATAGGCGAGACCGGCGGCCTTGCTGACCAGCTCCTGCCGCTCGAGATCGTAGTCGAGCCGGTGCTGGGTCGCCGGGCAGACCAGCGCCTCGAGCATGCGGCGGTCAAACGCCGTGGGGGATGTTTCGGCTTCGGTCATTGAACGCGGTCCTCTGCGCCACCGCCCCGCAGGGCATATTCGATCAGCGTCACCAGCGTCTCGCGCCGGGTCTGCAGCGACGGCGCCTCGAGCAGCGCCTGTTTTTCCTCGGAGTCGAACTCGAGCAGCATGGAGAGCGAGTTCACCAGCAGCTCGTCATCCGCCTCCTTCAGCGTACCCCAGTCCGCCGACAGGCCCTTGGCCTCGAAATAGCGGTCGAGCAGGCGGAGAAACGCGTCGCGCTGGAAGCAGGCATCGCTTTCCCCGGCCTCGAGGTCGCGGTCGAACCCCTCCCAGCTCACCTCGCAGCGGCGATAGGGGGTGAAGCTCTCGATCTCCTGCCGGATGCGGAAACGCGACATGCCCGTGAGGGTGATCATGTAGCGCCCATCCTCGGTCTCGGAGAATTGCGTGACGCGCCCGGCGCAGCCGATCTTGTAGAGCCCGTCGCCGCCCTCGCGCTTCGACAGCGGGTCGGGCTGGACCATTCCGATCAGCCGCGACTCGGTCTTCAACGCATCGTCGAGCATCGCCAGATAGCGCGGCTCGAAGATGTGCAGCGGCAGCCGCGCGCGCGGCAGCAGCAGCGCGCCCGGAAGCGGAAAGATCGGGATCGTTCCCGGCAGATCGATGAGTTTCGCCATGCAAGCCC
Organism: Salipiger bermudensis; assembly: GCF_019801965.1. Lineage (GTDB taxonomy): Bacteria > Pseudomonadota > Alphaproteobacteria > Rhodobacterales > Rhodobacteraceae > Salipiger > Salipiger bermudensis_A. The sequence goes on along the minus strand of NZ_JAHVIA010000002.1, from coordinate 396,345 downwards.
AGCTAGTGCGCCGGGGGCCTCAGGCAAATATCATCGAGCTGAGTTTGCGGCGCCCGTTCAGCACCACCGGATCGTTGGGCTTGAGCGCCTCGAAGATGGTGAAAAGCTGGACCTTGGCAGCGCCGTCGTTCCATTCGCGATCGCGCTTGAAAAGCTCGAGCAGCTGCGCCACCGCGCCCTCGGCATCGCCCTTGGCGTAAAGCGCCTGCGCGAGATCGAAGCGGGCCTGATGGTTGGCCGGATCGGCCTCGACGGCGGCGGTGAGCTCGGCGACGGGGCCGGCATCGGCGGCCTGCTTCGCCAGCTCGAGCTGCGCGTGTGCGGCTTCCAGCTCGGGGCTCTTGGAAATCTCCACCGGAGCGCCGTTGAGCACGGCCTCGGCCTGATCGAGATCGTCCATCGCGATATGGGCGCGCACGAAGCCGCCATAGGCTCGGGCGTTCTGCGGGTCTTCCTCGAGGATCGCGGCGAAGGTCTGGGCGGCGTCGGTGGCCGCGCCCTGCTCGAGCATCTCCTCGGCAGCGTCGACGGCATCATCGAGCCCACCACTGGCGTCACCGCCGGCGGCCTGCACCACGCGCTCGACGAAGGCCTTGAGCTCGGAGGGCGGCAGCGCGCCCTGGAAGCCGTCGACCGGCTGGCCCTTGTAGAAGGCATAGACCGTCGGGATCGACTGGATGCGCATCTGGCCGGCGATCATCTGCGCCTCGTCGACATTGACCTTGGCCATGACCACGGCGCCCTTGGCAGCGGTCACCTCGGCCTCGAGCGCCGGTCCGAGCTGCTTGCAGGGGCCGCACCACGGCGCCCAGAAGTCCACGATCACCGGGACCTCCTGCGACTTCTCGACCACCTCGGCCATGAAATCGGCCTCGGTCACATCCTTGATGAGGTCGCCCTTCGGCGCCTGCGCATTGCCACCCAGTTCCAGCATCTTGTCCTCCGCTGCTTGCGGTCACGTTGCAGGGACAGATGGCGCATGAGACCAAGCGTTGCAAGGGTATCGGGCGTCCGCAGCGGGACGAAGCGCCGAAAAGCCGCGCTAACCGTGTTCGATCCGGGCCCAGATCGGCAGGTGATCCGAGGCCAGCCGCGCCGCGCCGCCGCTCTCGACGCCCATCTCGGCGATGCGCAGCCCGCGCCCGTGCGCGATGCCATCGAGCGCCACGAAGGGGCGGCGGGCGTGGTAGCTGCGCCCCGGCAGCAGCAGCTCGAACTTCTTCTCCCACGGCTCGTAGCCGCGCACGTCGGACCACTCGTTGAAATCGCCGGCGATCAGCGCGCGGGTCTCGCGCCCCTTCAGGTGCTCGCGGATCGCGGTCATCTGCAGCAGGCGGTAGCGCCGCATCAGCCCCAGATGCGCGCCCACCAGCGTGACGCCGCCGACCTCGGCCAGCACCGCGCCGCGCGGCTCCAGCCCCGGCAGCTCGATGCGCTCGAGCCGGTCCGCCGCAAGCCCGCGGCGCAGCAGGATGGCGTTGCCGTGCCAGCCGATGCTGACATCGTTGATCGCCAGGTCGGCGACCTCGTAGTCGGTCTCCTGCGAGATCAGGAAGCGCGGCAGCGCCGTGGGGCGCGGGCCGAGCCGCAGGTCGGCCTCCTGCAGCAGCACCGCGTCGGCGTCGATCTGGTTGAGCACCTTGAGAATGCGCGCCGGATCGCGGCGGCGATCGGTGCCCAGCGCCTTGCGGATGTTGTAGCTCGCGATCTTCATGTCGCGCCTTCCCTCTCAGAGCACCGGCGAGAAAAGACGCGTCACCCGCGCGCCGGCCCGCAGCCAGAGCGGCTGCTCGTCGAAGCTGGTCTCGAGCCGCTCGGAGACCTCGAAATCCGCCTCCAGCATTGCCGCCACCTCGCCGGCGAAGCGCTCGTCGAACACCGCCACCATGGTCTCGAAATTGAGGCGGAAGGAGCGGTTGTCGAGGTTCGCGGTGCCGACACCGGCGAACTCGCTGTCGCAGACCACCACCTTCTGGTGCACGAAGCCCGGCTGGTAGCGCCAGATCTGCACGCCCGCGGCGCGGAGCTCGTCGAAATAGGTGAAGGCCGCCAGCCATGTCAGCCAGTGGTCGCGGACCTCCGGCACCAGCACCCGCACGTCGACGCCGCGCAGCGCCGCCGCCTTCAGCGCCGCGAACACCTCTTCGTCGGGCACCAGGTAAGGCGAGGAGATCCAGAGCCGCTCGCGGGCGGCGGTGATGGCCGAGAAATAGAACAGCGAGCCGCTGTCGAGCTCGTCGACCGGGCCCGAAGGCACCACCACCGCGTCGGCGCCGTCCTCCTGCGCCGCCGGGGTCCAGTGCAGTTTCTCGCCCAGCGCCTCGTCGGTGGCCCAGTGCCAATCCTCGACATAGGCAAGCTGGAGCTGCGCCACGGTCGGCCCTTCGAGCCGCAGGTGGGTATCGCGCCACGGCCCGAACTCGGGGTTCAACCCGCGATAGGTGTCTGAAACGTTGAGCCCGCCGGTGAAACCGACCTCGCCGTCGATGATGACGGTCTTGCGGTGGTTGCGGAAGTTGATCTGCAGCCGCGAGGTCGGGCCACGCGCGGCGCGCGGGTCGAGTACGTTGACCCCGGCCTTGACTAGACGGTCGCGGTAGCTTGCCGGCAGGCTGTAGCTGCCGACGCCGTCGTAGAGCACCCGCACCGAAACACCGCGCTCCGCCGCCGCGATCAGGCGATCGGCCAGCGCCCGCCCGGTGTCGTCGTCGGCGATGGTGTAGTATTGCACCAGCACGTAGCTCTGCGCCGCATCGATGGCATCATGAATTGTCGGGAAGGTCTGCGCCCCGTCGATCAGCAGCTCGAACCGGTTGCCGCCGACCACGCCCAGCTCCGAGATTCGCTCGTAGAGCCTGTAGGCGTCGCGGTCGCGGCTCGGCTGCACCGTGCGGGCATAGGCGCCGAAGGTCTTCATCAGCCGGTGGCTGGCACGACGGCGCTTGGTGAAGCCGTGCAGCTTGTGATGGCCGAAGAGCAGGTAGGCCGGCAGCGCGAACCAAGGCGCAGCCAGCAGGAACACCACCCATGCGACCGAGCCCTGCGGCGTGCGCGCCCGGCGCAGCACCCGCCAGATTGCCACCCCCACCGCCAGCGGCAGAAGGATGGCGATGAGAACGGAGATCAGGATGCGCAGGTCGGCGATGAACATGAAACTATGCCTACAAGGTCGGTCTCAACCCTGCCAAGAGCTTCCGGTTCCGTCTACGCCATTGTTTGCGCTCAGAGATCGAATGTCGCGAAAACCGGCGCGTGGTCCGACGGTTTTTCCCAGCCGCGCGCCTCGCGCAGCACCCGGCTCGAATGCCCGGCTGAGGCGATGTCGGGCGTCGCCCAGACGTGATCGAGACGGCGCCCCTTGTCGGCGGCATCCCAATCGCGCGCCCGGTAGGACCACCACGAATAGAGCAGCCCCTCGGGGATGTCCTTGCGGGTGATGTCGACCCAGGCGCCCGCCTCCTGGGTCTCGGCCAGCGCCGCCACCTCGACGGGCGTGTGCGAGACCACCTTGAGAAGCTGCTTGTGCGACCAGACGTCGTCCTCGCGCGGGGCGATGTTGAGATCGCCGACGAGGATGGATTTCTTCGGCGCGTCCTCGCGGAACCAGTCTCGCATCTCGGAGAGGTAATCGAGCTTCTGGCCGAACTTCTCGTTGACCTCGCGGTCGGGCACGTCACCGCCGGCGGGGACGTAGAAATTGTGCACCGTCACACCGTTCTCAAGCTCGGCGGCGACGTGGCGGGCATGGCCAAGCCCGGCGAAATCGCGGTCACCCACGTCGCGCAGCGGCAGCTTCGACAGGATCGCCACGCCATTGTAGCCCTTCTGGCCCCGCGCCACGATATGGCCGTAGCCCAGCGCCTTGAACGCCTCGAGCGGGATCTTCTCGACCGGGCTCTTGCACTCCTGCAGGCAGAGCACGTCCGGCGCCTCCTCGGTCAGCAGCTTGCAGACCAGCGCCTCGCGCAGGCGGACCGAGTTGATGTTCCAGGTGGCGAGGGTGAAGGGCATGTCTGGGATCTCCGGCTTGTCTCCCCGCCCCAATCGCATCGGGACGGGGGTATCGCAACCCGGATCGTGCCCGGGCCAAGCGGGCTCAGGCGCCCTCGCGCACCGTGTCGATCATCAGCTGCACGTTCTCGGGATCGGCATCGGGGGTGATGCCGTGGCCGAGGTTGAAGATATGCGGCCCCTTGGAGAAGGCCTTCACCACCCGCCGGGTCTCTGCAACCAGAGCGTCGCCGCCGGTGACCATGTGCGAGGAGGCGAGGTTGCCCTGCACGCAGCCCGAGACCTGCACGTGCTCGGCGGCCCATTCCGGGGTGACGCTGTCATCGACCGCGACGCAATCGGCGCCGGTCGCCTCGTGAAAGCCGACATAGCCCTGCCCCGCCTGTCGCGGGAAGACGATGACCGGCAGCCCCGGGTGGCGCGCCTTGAGCTCCTGGGTGATAATCTTGGCGGGCTCCAGCGCATAGCGGCGGAAATCCTCGCCCGAGAGCGACCCCGCCCAGCTGTCGAACAGCTTGACCACCTCGGCCCCGGCCTCGACCTGCGCCGAGAGGTAATCGATGGTGGCCTCGGTCAGGCGCTCGATGATGGCCTCGAAGACCGGCCGGTTCTCGGCCTTCAGCGCGTGCGCCGGGCCCTGGTCCTTGGTGCCGCGCCCGGCGATCATGTAGGTCGCCACGGTCCAGGGGGCGCCGGCGAAGCCGATCAGCGTGGTCTCTTCCGGCAGCTCGCGGCGCAGGATCTTCACCGTCTCGTAGATCGGGCTGAGCGTGTCGTGGATCATCTCGCCACGGCCCAGCTTGTCGAACTCGGCCTGCGTGGTCACGGTCGAGAGCCGCGGCCCCTCGCCGGTGACGAACCACAGGTCGTGGCCCAGCGCCTGCGGCAGCAGCAGGATGTCGGCAAAGAGGATTGCGGCGTCGAAGCCGTAGCGGCGGATCGGCTGCAGCGTCACCTCGGCGGCGAGCTCGGGATTGTAGCACAGCGACAGGAAGTCGCCGGCCTGCGCCCGGGTCGCCTTGTATTCCGGCAGGTAGCGCCCGGCCTGGCGCATCATCCAGACCGGCGGCACGGGCAGGGTCTCGCCGGCAAGCGCCCTGAGGATGGTCTTGGTCATTGTCGCGGCCTCCCAGATGGTGTCGCAGGCGGCAATATGTCAAATCACGCCCCATTGCCACAGGCGAACACGCGACATAAAGCTCAGGCCCATGATGACACCGCTTCCGACCCCCGCCGCGCCCCTGAAGATCGGCACCCGTGGCTCGCCGCTGGCGCTGGCCCAGGCCCATGAGACCCGCGACCGCCTCGCCGCCGCGTTCGAGCTGCCGCAGAACGCCTTCGAGATCGTCGTCATCAAGACCACCGGCGACGACCGCGCGATGATCGCCGCCGACCGTCCGCTGAAGGAGATTGGCAACAAGGGGCTCTTTACCAAGGAGATCGAGGAGCAGCTGCTCTCGGGCGGTATCGACATCGCGGTGCACTCGATGAAGGACATGCCGACCGAGCAGCCCGAGGGGCTTGTGCTCGATTGCTACCTCCCGCGCGAGGACGTGCGCGACGCCTTCATCTCGCCGGGCCATGCCGGGCTTGCCGCGCTGCCCGAGGGCACCGTGGTCGGCACCTCGTCGCTGCGCCGCCGGGCGCAGCTGCTCAACCGCCGCCCCGACCTGCAGGTGGTGGAGTTCCGCGGCAACGTGCAGACCCGGCTGAAAAAGCTCGAGGATGGCGTCGCCGCCGCCACCTTCCTCGCCATGGCCGGCCTGCGCCGCATGGACATGACCGACATCCCGATGACCGCCATGTCGCCTGACGACATGCTGCCCGCCATCGCGCAGGGCGCCATCGGCATTGAGCGCCGCAGTGACGACGCCCCCACGGCCGAGATGCTGGCCGCGATCCACGACACCGACACCGCCACCCGCCTCGCCGCCGAACGCGCCTTCCTCGCCGCCCTCGACGGCTCCTGCGAGACTCCGATCGCAGGCCTCGCCGAGCTCGACGGCGACACGCTCCGCCTGCGCGGCGAGATCCTCGCCCCCGATGGCAGCGCCTCCCATGCGGGAGAGCTGACCGGCCCCGCCGCCGACGGCCCCGCCATGGGCCGCACGCTGGCCGAGGAGCTTCTCGCAAAGGCGGGCCCCGGCTTCTTCGCCTGGCGCGGCTGAGCGCTGCGCGAGCTTGACCCTCGGACGCCTCCGGCGGGAGTATTTTTGACGAAGAGAAGACAGGGGCGAAGCGCCCTTGCCTTCTCTGGTTTGCAAGTACCTCGGGGGTGAATTGGCGCACCGCGCCAAGAGGGGGCAGCGCCCCCTTTTCGTACCATGAACACTCCGGCCCCGACCGGGCCGCGCAATCTTTCTTCCCACCGCGCGGCAAACGCGGTATCGGGGCCCGCACACAACCCGGAGCCCCTTCCATGCCCAGAACCTGGACCGCCTTCACCAAGCTTCCCGCCAAGGATCCTGCCGAGGCGCTCGGCGAGGCGATGGAAGAGCTCGAGCCCGCGCCCTCAGGCATCGGCGTCTTCGAGATCGAGGACGGCAGCGGGACCTGGGAGGTCGGCGGCTACTTCACCGAGGCGCCCGACGACATCGAGCTGGCCCTGCTTGCCGCCGCTTTCGGCGCCCAGCCCTTCGTGGTCTCCGAGGTGCCCGACCAGGACTGGGTCGACAAGGTGCGCCGCGAGCTGACCCCGGTCGAGGCCGGGCGCTTCTTCGTCTATGGCAGCCATGATGCCGACAAGGTGCCAGCCGACGCTGAGCCGCTGCTGATCGAGGCCGCCATGGCTTTCGGCACCGGCCATCACGGCACCACGCTGGGCTGCCTGCGCGCCCTCGACCGACTCGCCACCGGCGGTTTCACCGGCAAGCGCGTCGCCGATATCGGCTGCGGCACCGCGGTGCTGGCGATGGGCGCGGCCCGGATCTGGCCCGACACGGTGATGGCGTCGGATATCGACGAAGTCGCCGTCGAGGTCGCGGAGGCCAATGTCCGCGCCAACGGCCTCGAGGGCAAGGTGACCTGCGTCGAGGCCGCCGGCTTCGACAACCCCGAGCTGGCGGCCCGCGCGCCGTTCGACCTGGTCTTCGCCAACATCCTCAAGCAGCCGCTGATCGACCTCGCCCCGCACATGGCGGCGCATCTTCAGGAGGGTGGCTACGCGATTCTGTCGGGCATCCTCACCCGGCAGGCCGACGAGGTGGTCGAGGTTTATGCGCAGAACGGCATCAATCTGGCCCACCGCGAGGAGATTGGTGACTGGGTGACCCTGACGCTGCAGCGCAGCGCCACCTGAATTTCAGATTCCTGGAGAGTTTCTGGGCATAAGTCACAGTTTCGCCCCATTCCAAGCTCATATGCGGCACATCCGGTGGGGGCCGGATTGTGTAAGAGGTTGCCATGGATAAGGCTCTGAATGACTTCGACAAGCGCCAGCGCGCTGTCGTCATGAAGCACCACAAGCTCGCAAACGGCTATGTCACCAAGCTGAACCGCAACGGGATCATCGAGCACCGGCCGATCCGCCGTGTTCCGGTCGTCTCTCTCAAGGGCGTGCTGTTTGCCCTCCTCGGCTTCTTCGCCTTCAAGGCCGTTCTGTTCGCGAGTCTCGGCGGCGAGGAATATCTCGCCCGCGTCGCGCATCTGGCGCAGGGCACACTGGTCGAGCGCGCCGGCGCCTGGCTGATGGGTCTCGACCCCGCGAGCCTGTGGATCGCCACCCTGATCCAGTCCCTCATCGGCTGAACGGCCGGGCGCCGGGCGCCCGCTACCAGCCAAACGTGAAAAAAGCCGCGCCTTCCGATGAAGGGCGCGGCTTTCTCGTCTTGGCCGTGAGTGGCGGGGGAGGCCCCTCGCAAGGGGCCGTCTTCTCAGAATTTGCCGCGGGCGACGGAATAGATGTCTGCGCGGGTCAGACCGATATCGTCGAGTTCGCGATCAGTGAGGGCCTCGAGGCTCTTGCGGGTCAGGCGGGCGTCGTTCCAGTCGATGATCGCGTCGGTGACGGCCGCGAAGAAGCGGCTCACCGAGGCTGCGATCTCGTAGGAGACCGAAGCGCCACGCTCCGGCGCTGCGCCGTAGCCGTTGAGGAAGACAGTGCCGATGCGACCGGCCATACCGGCGGCACCAGCGTTCTGGCGGAAGGAGTCATATGCCGACATGGGTCAGTGTCCTTGACTTGATGTTTTCAGTTTGCCTGTTTTCTATGCGAGGCATCTAGTGAAGCGCCCAAGAGAGGACAACTCGCAGAAAATGCATGGTCCTTATGCGTTTTGCGAATAGCTCATAAATTAACTTAAAGGCCTGCAATTCCGCTCATTTTCGCGGCGCTCCGCGGTCGCTTGCGGATCTCGGGATGTCGCAATCAGGCTCCCGCGCCCTTGTATCGGGCAGGCCGGTCTTCTCGCTTCCGGCGCTTCTTGCTTGGCGAATGTTCGCGTTTCGTGCTACTCGATGGCAAACAGGCAACACAAAGGCGGGCAGGAATGAGGGTTCTCGGCATCGATCCGGGTCTGAGACGGCTGGGATGGGGAATCATCGACGCCGAAGGCAGCCGCCTCCGGCATGTCGCGAACGGGGTCTGCGAATCGCAGGGAAGCGATGATCTCGCCACCCGTCTGCTCGCGCTGCATCGCCAGCTCACCGAGGTGCTGACCCGCTTCGCCCCGCAGATCGCGGCGGTCGAGCAGACATTCGTCAACAAGGACGCGGTCGGCACGCTGAAGCTCGGACAGGCGCGTGGCGTGGCGCTCCTGGTGCCGGCGCAGTTCGGCCTTCCGGTGGGCGAATACGCTCCCAACAAGGTCAAGAAGACAGTGGTGGGGGTCGGCCATGCCGACAAGCGCCAGATCGACCACATGGTGAAGATGCAGCTCCCGGGCGTGCAGATCGCCGGGCCCGACGCCGCCGACGCGCTGGCCATCGCGATCTGCCACGCCCATCACGTCGGGCCGCAGCAGGCGAGGATACGGGCATGATCGGGCGCATCGCAGGACGCATCGAATACAAGGGCGAGGACCACGTGCTGATCGACGTGCGCGGCGTCGGCTACGTGGTCTACTGCTCCGACAGGGTGCTCGCCGGCCTGCCCGGCCCCGGCGAGGCGGCGGCGCTTTATACCGATCTCATGGTGCGCGAGGACCTGCTGCAGCTCTACGGCTTCCCGACGCTGGTCGAGAAGGAGTGGTTCCGCCTGCTGATGACGGTGCAGGGCGTGGGGGCGAAGGCGTCTCTCGCCATCCTCGGCACGCTCGGCCCCGACGGCGTCAGCCGCGCCATCGCGCTTGGCGACGGCACCGCGATCAAGGCCGCCAAGGGCATCGGCCCCAAGACCGCGCAGCGCGTGGTCCACGAGCTGAAGGACAAGGCGCCGATGGTGATGGCGATGGGCGCGGGCCCGGTGGCAAGCCCCGGCGACGACGTGCTCGAAGACGCGACGCCCGCCCCCGCCGCACCGCGCGCCCCTGCCCCGCGCCCGGCGCCCGCTGCCGCCCCGGCCCAGTCCGAGGCGCTCTCTGCCCTCTCCAATCTCGGCTACGCCCCCGGCGAGGCCGCCGGTGCCGTGGCGCAGGCCGCGGGCGATCTGCCCGAGGCCACCACCGCCGAGCTGATCCGCGCGGCGCTGAAACTGCTAGCGCCGAAGGGCTGAGGCCGGTGTTTTTCCAAGACATCCTGCGGCTCCATGACATTCCACAGCGCGACGTCGCCTTGTGCCTTCACAAACCGAGCGACCCGATCACGCGCCGCGCTCTGGCTGTACTCGTTGAGGAACGCCCAGACCTTTTCGACGCCTTTCAGGCGACACATAGTGAGCTTGCCGAAGCGACCATCCGCAATCGCCGCTACTTTGCGTCCTTCCTTTCGCTCCTGCCCGGAGAGGCGACGTTCCTCGGCCTCTTCGAGCGCGAAGTTGGACCGACATTGACGGAACAAGATTGGCTTCATGACGCGCGCCTTCGAGAGATGAACGAGCGCGTTGAAGGACATCGCAGCACGGTCAAGGAGAAGGCCCGGCAGCTGGCGGGTCGGACGCTTTTTCAGCTCACCCCGCTTGCCCAGACATCGACCTATGAGAAGCGCTTGATCTGTCGTGACCCGGGCGGTCGCAATTATCTGCGGCGCGCAGACACGACCCCGCTGGAGGTGCTAGAGTTTTCTCGTGAAGGCCGCGTTGCCCCCACAATGCCCAATTGGCGGGAACTCACGCTGACAAGCGCGGAGCTCTCGACCCTCCCCAGAGACTGGGAGTTCACACTCAGAGCATGGCGTGGCGTTTACCTCATCGTGGACGAGGACGACGGAGCAAGATATGTCGGATCGGCGTACGGGTTGGAAAACCTTCTTGGCCGATGGCGACAGCACGTCGCGCGAGACCGCGGCATCACCGTCGGGCTTTCCAAGCGAAGCCCTGCGAGTTTTCGTTTTTCGATACTCGAATTGGTGTCGCCGACAGCCCCCGATCAAGACGTGATCGCCGCAGAGACAACCTGGAAGCTTAGGCTCGACACACTTCGCTTCGGCCTGAACGGAAACTGAGCATGACCGACCCGGATCCCACCCTGCGCCCGGAACCGATGCCCGAGGATCGCGACCGCGCGCTGCGGCCGCAGATGCTCGGCGATTTTGTCGGGCAGGCGGAGGCACGCGCCAACCTGCGGGTCTTCATCCAGTCCGCCCGCACCCGCGGCGAGGCGATGGATCACACGCTGTTCCACGGCCCTCCAGGCCTCGGCAAGACCACGCTGGCGCAGATCATGGCGCGCGAGCTGGGGGTCAACTTCCGCATGACCTCGGGGCCGGTGCTGGCCAAGGCGGGCGATCTCGCGGCGATCCTCACCAATCTCGAGCGCAATGACGTTCTGTTCATCGACGAGATCCACCGGCTCAACGCCGCCGTGGAAGAGGTGCTCTACCCGGCGATGGAGGATTACGAGCTCGACCTCGTCATCGGCGAAGGCCCGGCGGCGCGCACCGTGCGCATCGAGCTGCAGCCCTTCACGCTGGTCGGCGCCACCACGCGGCTCGGCCTCCTGACCACGCCGCTGCGCGACCGCTTCGGCATCCCGACGCGGCTGCAGTTCTACACCGTCGAGGAGCTCAACAGCATCGTCACCCGCAACGCCGAGAAGCTCGGCGTCCGGGCTGAGCCCGACGGCGCGCGCGAGATCGCCCGCCGCGCCCGCGGCACACCGCGCATCGCCGGGCGGCTGCTGCGCCGGGTGGTGGATTTCGCCGTGGTCGAGGGCAATGGCGTGGTGACGCGGGAGCTGGCCGACGGCGCGCTCACCCGGCTGGGCGTCGACGGGCTCGGGCTCGACGGCGCCGACCGCCGCTATCTCGGGCTCATCGCCGAGCATTACGGCGGCGGCCCGGTGGGCATCGAGACCATCGCCGCGGCGCTGTCGGAGAGCCGCGACGCCATCGAGGAGGTGATCGAGCCCTACCTGCTGCAACAGGGGCTGATCCAGCGCACCCCGCGCGGGCGGATGCTGGCGCAGCGCGCCTGGACCCATCTCGGCCTCGCAGCGCCGCAGCCGCCCGGACAGTCGACCCTGTTCGACTAGCCCCGCCTCAGAGCGCCACGACGAGCGCGATGATCGACAGGGTCAGGAAGCCGATGCCCGCGAGCTCGCGCCGGGTGATGTGCTCGCGGAAGAACAGCACCGAGGCGATCAGCGAGAAGATCAGCTCCACCTGCCCCAGCGCCTGCACGTAGGCCGCGGTCTGCAGCGTGTAGGCGGTGAACCAGGCGAGGCTACCGGCCATCGAGCTGAGGCCGAGCCAGAGCGCCACCTTTCGGGCCTGCCAGACCGCGGTGATCTGGCCCGGCTCGAAGAGCCGCAGCCAGAGCGTCATTGCCAGGCATTGCGACAGCACCACGCAGCTCAGCGTGACGCTGGCGCGCAGGATCGGGTCGCTGCTGGCGATCTCGAGCGAGGCGCCGCGATAGCCGACGGCGGAGAAGGCGAAGAAGAAGCCCGAAGCCAGCCCCAGCGCCACCGCCCGGTTGGCGATGCGGCGCAGGAAGGAGCCGGTGATGTCGGGCGTGTCCGACAGCAGCAGCACGCCCACGAGCCCGATCAGGATCGCGCCCCAGCCGGCCAGCGAGATCGCCTCGCCCAGCATCAGGAAGCCGACGATGGCGGTCTGGATCACCTCGGTCTTCTTGAATGTGATGCCGACGGCGAAGTTGCGCTGCCGGAACAGCGCCACGACGCAGATGGTAGCGAGGATCTGCCCCAGCGCGCCCATCCAGGCATAGGCCCAGAACGCCGCGGGCAGTGCCGGCCAGCCCTGCCCGGTGATGACGAGATAGGCACCGGTGAACAGCAGCGCCGCCGGCAGCGCGTAGGCGAAGCGGGCGAAGGTGCTGCCCGTGGCGCTCAGGCCACCCATGCTCAGCACCTTGTGCAGCATGAAGCGCAAAGTCTGAAAGAAGGCGGCGGCGACGGTGACGACGATCCAGAAGTCCATGCGCGCAGCATTGACGGGCGGAGCAGGGAAAGACCAGCGGCTTCGGGAGATAATATGTCCACAAATAGCCCCGCGCTGATCGACCGGGCGCTCTCGTGACGGACGCCAGATCCGAGGAAAGGGGCTCTGCCCCCTCTTGGCGCTGCGCGCCAATTCACCCCCGAGGTATTTCGAAACCAGAGAAGACGAAGGCGCAGCGCCCCTGGCTTCTCTTCGTCAAAAATACTCCCGCCGGAGGCGTCCGGCAGTGCCAAGACGCGTCGTGGCCGGGATGGCAGCGCGCCCGGCTCAGACCACGCGCCATTCCCCCGGCGCGAGCCCCTCGACCGACCAGTCGCCGATCGACCAGCGCACCAGCCGCAGGCAGGGCAGCCCGACATGGGCCGTCATCCGGCGCACCTGTCGGTTGCGGCCCTCGGTGATCGTCACTTCGAGCCAGGCGTCGGGCACCGACTTGCGGAACCGCACCGGCGGCACGCGGGGCCAGAGCTCCGGCGGCGGCAGCCGGCGGAGCTGCGCCGGACGGGTGGGCCCGTCCTTCAGCGTCACGCCGCGGCGCAGCTGCGCGATCTGGGCCTCCGAGGGATCACCCTCGACCTGCACGAGATAGGTCTTGGGCTTCCTGAACTTCGGATGCGCGATGCGGGCCTGCAGCCGGCCGTCATCGGTGAGCAGCAGCAGCCCCTCGCTGTCCCGGTCGAGCCGGCCGGCCGGGTAGACCTTGGGCACGTCGACATAGTCCGACAGCGTCGCGCGCGGGGTGTCGGCGGTGCCCTTGTCGGTGAATTGCGACAGCACGCCGTAGGGCTTGTTGAGCAGGATCAGCATGTGCGGCGCTCCGCGAAGAAGCGTTTCAGGAGCGCTTCCGAGGGCGCGGCGGAGATGCCGTCATAGACCTCGGGCGCGTGGTGGCACTGGGCATGGGCGTAGACCCTCGCCCCGTGATCGACGCCGCCCGACTTGGGATCGGCGGCGCCATAATAGAGCCGCGCGATGCGGGCGAAGGAGAGCGCCGCGGCGCACATCGGGCAGGGCTCCAGCGTGACGTAGAGATCATGCCCTGGCAGGCGCTCGGAGCCAGCGGCGCGGCAGGCGGCGCGCAGGGCGAGGATCTCGGCATGGGCCGTGGGGTCATCGAGCTCGCGGGTGCGGTTACCGGCGCTGGCCACCACCGCGCCGGAGGGCGCCACGATAACCGCGCCCACCGGCACCTCGCCGCGGGCGGCGGCGGCGCGGGCCTCGGCAAGGGCCAGCTCCATGTGACTGCGAAAGCTCATGGCGCCGGGTGATAGCCGAGCCGTGGCGCTTTGGCGAGACGCTTCCCCCGGGCTGAGCTTTGCAGTATGGCTCGGCGCATGAAAAAGCCCCCTGCCCGCCCCTCAGCGCCCTACAAGTCCCCGACCGACACGCCTCCCGGCGACCGCATCGCCAAGGTGCTGTCGCGTGCCGGCATCGCCAGCCGGCGCGAGGCCGAGCGGATGATCGAGGAGGGCCGCATCACGGTAAACGGCGAGACCATCGCCAGCCCGGCGCTCAACGTCACCGGCAAGGACAAGATCACCGTCGACGGCAAGCCGCTCGAGGCGCCAGAGGCGCCGCGCATGTGGCTCTACCACAAGCCCGCCGGGCTGGTGACCACCACCAAGGACGAGCAGGGCCGCGAGACCATCTTCGACAAGCTGCCCGAGGATCTGCCCCGGGTGATGACCGTGGGCCGACTCGACCTCAATTCCGAGGGGCTGCTGCTGCTCACCAATGATGGCGGCATCAAGCGCAAGCTCGAGTTGCCCTCGACCGGCTGGCTGCGGCGCTACCGCGTCCGGGTCAACGGCAAGCCCACCGAGGAGATGCTCAAGCCGCTGCGCGACGGCATCACGGTCGACGGCCAGCGGTTCCAGCCAATGCAGGTCGAGATCGACCGCCAGCAGGGCTCCAACGCCTGGCTCACCGTGGGCCTGCGCGAGGGCAAGAACCGCGAGATCCGCCGCGCCATGAGTGACATCGGCCTGACCGTGAACCGGCTGATCCGAATCTCCTACGGGCCGTTCCAGCTGGGCCAGATGAAGGTCGGGGAAGTGGTCGAACTGCGCGGTCGAATCGTCAGGGATCAACTAGGGCTAGAAGGCGCCAAAATTACTCGCCCCGAGCCCAGCCGTCGTCGCAAAGCGCGCCCAATTCCGGACAAATCCCGGCGCGGAAAGACGTAAGTTAATGAAAATTCGTCCTAAAATACTCTATTAAATTCCAGTTTCGCGCCAACATTCTGCCGATTTTGATCGCCATGATGAGGCCATGATGACCACGATCCTGGCCTTTGCGATTCTCTGTGCGAGCACCCTTCTGGTGCTTGGCAACCTGCGCATGGTCGCGCATGATACACGCGTCGCGCTGGTCGAGGCGGTCGGGCGCCTGCGGCGCAGCGGCAACCCCGGGGCCAAGCTCTCCTTCGCGGCGCTCTGGGTGATGATTTTCGCCCTCAGTTTCCTTCTCTGAGACCTGCAGGACGGATGATGATCGACACCGCAGAAGCCCATCGCGCGACACAGAAGGATGACGGGCTCGGACCGCTCGACTCCGGTCTCAGCGTGTTGTTCCTCGCCGCCTTCCCGATCGTGCTGCTGCTGTTCCAGGGCACCGCGACCTCGGTCTTCACCGCCGTTCTCGAACTGGTGCTCTTCGCCGCCGCCCTGCGCATGATCCGGCGCGGTCAGAAGCTGCAAAACGCCTACGAGGCCGCCGCCGCGGCCCGCGCCCCGCGCCTGCCGCGCAAGATCATCGGCGCGCTGCTGATCGGCGTCATGGTGCTGATCCTCGCCGGCCACCACTTCACCGGTCTGCTGGTCCCGGCCGCCTTCGGTGTGCTCGGCACGCTGCTCAGCATCGGCGCCTTCGGCATCGACCCGATGCGCGACAAGGGCGCCCAGGACAGCGAGCCCGAGCCGCTGGCCACCGCGCGCCGCCCGCGCCCCGACACCCAGGTCGCCCTCGACCGCATCGACTCCACGCTGGAGGGCATGATCTGCGAGATCGCCGCCCTCGGGGATACCCAGCTCACCCGCCATTGCGAGGCGCTGAAAGGCGCCGTGATGGGCCTGATCCGTGCGCTTGGCGAGGACCCCGACGGCATGGAGCGCCTGCACAAGCCGGTGGTCAAATTCGTCAAGCTGCTGCGGCGCGAGAATGATGACCTGCTGGCCGCCTGGGACACCGACGAGCGCGACCGCGCACGCCGCCGCTATCGCACCCGGATCACCGCGCTTGGCCAGACCTTCGAGGAATTCGCCCGTAAATCGGGCAAGAAGGCCGGCCGCGACGCCTTCGAGCTGGAAGCCGACCTGCTGTGGAACCGCAAACCGCTCGGACGCGCCGCATAGGCGGAGCCCCGCCGAAGCCCCCCCTAGCAAGTTGCCTTCTTTGCCCCTAAGTTTTCCGGGAACCGCGGAAATATTGGAGGCGGCATGTCCGGCACGGCCCTGCAGAAAGTGGCCTATGTTCTCCTGATCGTGCTCCTTTTCGGGGTGACGTCAGGCTGGCTTGGGGGGCTCTGACATGGCGCAGCGCTATGGTGGCAAATACAGCCCCGACGCCGCCGCGGAAGAGACCGACGACGCGATTCGCCCCAGCCACTACACCGGCGCCCGGGTCGACCCGGTGGGGGCGCGGTCCAACGTGCTCTTCGTTCCGCCCATCGTGCTTGCCGCGACCTCTCTGGGAGACGGTGCCGCCGGGCTCGTGACCGGCCTGCTCGGCGCTGGGGTGCTGCTTGCCGGCGCCTGGCTGCTGCGCGACGGTCTGCGCGCGCAGGCGGCCTTCGACGAGCGCCGCGTGGCGCGCCGCCCGGCCATCCCGCGCAAGATCTTCGCTGCCGGGCTCGCCGGCATCGGGGTCGCCATCGCCGCCTTCAAGTCGGAGCCCGGCCTGGTCGCACCGACGCTCTACGGGCTCTCCGCCGTGGCGCTCCATCTCGGTGCCTTCGGCATCGACCCGCTGAAGAGCAAGGGCATGGAGGGCATCGACAGCTTCCAGCAGGATCGCGTTGCCAAGGTGGTGGACGAGGCCGAGACCTATCTCGCCGAGATGGCAGACGCGGTGCGCCGCGCCGGGGATCGCGAGGTCGAGGCGCGGGTCGAGCGCTTCCGCCTGAAGGCGGCCCAGCTCATCCGCACCGTCGAGGAAGACCCGCGCGACCTGACCGCGGCACGGCGCTATCTCGGCGTCTACCTGATGGGCGCGCGCGACGCGGCGGTGAAATTCGCCGATATCTACAGCCGCACGCAGGATCGCAATGCGAAACGCGATTTCCTGCTGCTGCTGACCGATCTCGAAGAGAGCTTCGGACAGAAGAACGAAAAACTGCTGCTCGACAACAATGCCGATCTCACCGTCGAGATCGACGTCTTGCGGGATCGATTGAAACGGGACGGCGTGCGGCTGCGTTGAGCCTGCGTCGCGCCAGAACAGGATTGGGGGATACGGGATGTCCGAGAAGGTGAAAGCAGAGGCGCAGCAGACGCTGGCGATGGTCGACGAGGTCAATGCCGTGGTGCTGCCCGAGCCGG
Organism: Salipiger bermudensis; assembly: GCF_019801965.1. Taxonomy (GTDB): domain Bacteria; phylum Pseudomonadota; class Alphaproteobacteria; order Rhodobacterales; family Rhodobacteraceae; genus Salipiger; species Salipiger bermudensis_A. The sequence continues at coordinate 379,300 of NZ_JAHVIA010000002.1, read as the reverse complement.
GTGAGGCTCAGGCGGTGGTCTCGCTCGAAGAGGCCTCGCCCGAGGTTGGCGAGGAAATCCGTGCGCGCATGGACGAGATAGACATGAGCGACACCAACTCGATCGTCTCCTTCGGCTCGGGCGCGCAGGTCGAGCTGCAGGAGATCAGCCAGTCGATGCTCGACGGCGTGCGCAACAAGGATGTCGGCCCCGCCGGTGACAGCCTGCGCGACATCGTCACCACGATTCGCGGCTTCTCGATCTCCGAGCTCGACGTGCGCCGCGACCGCAGCTGGTGGGAGAAGCTGCTCGGACGCGCCGCCCCCTTCGCCAAGTTCACCGCCCGCTACGAAGAGGTGCAGGGCCAGATCGACAACATCACCGACAGCCTGCTCAAGCACGAGCACACGCTGCTCAAGGACATCAAGTCGCTCGACCTGCTCTACGAGAAGACCCTCACCTTCTACAACGAGCTGGCGCTCTACATCGCCGCCGGCGAGGAGAAGCTGAAGGATCTCGACACCGTCACCATCCCCGCCAAGGAGGCCGAGGTTCAGGCCGCGGCCGAGAACGATCAGGTGATGACCGCGCAGGAGCTGCGCGACATGCGTGCCGCGCGCGATGATCTCGAGCGCCGGGTGCACGATCTCAAGCTGACGCGACAGGTCACCATGCAGTCCCTGCCCTCGATCCGGCTGGTGCAGGAGAACGACAAGAGCCTCGTCACCAAGATCAACTCGACCCTGGTCAACACCGTGCCGCTCTGGGAAACCCAGCTGGCGCAGGCCGTCACCATCCAGCGCTCGGCCGAGGCCGCGAGCGCGGTGCGCAGCGCCAACGACCTCACCAACGAGCTGCTGACCAAGAACGCCGCCAACCTGCGCGAGAGCAACAAGGCGATCCGCACCGAGATGGAGCGCGGCGTGTTCGACATCGCGGCGGTGAAGCAGGCCAATGCCGACCTGATCGCCACCATTCAGGAGAGTCTGCAGATCGCCGACGAGGGCAAGGCCAGGCGCGCTGCCGCCGAGGCCGATCTCAAGACCATGGAGCACGAGTTGCGCGACACGCTCGCCTCCGCCAAGGCGCGCCGCGACGGCGTCGGCGACAATGCCGGCACCGCCGTGCCGAAAAGCGCCTGAGCCATGCGCGGGCGCTGGTCTCATATCGGGGCGACCTTCGGGCTGCTCGCGGGTCTCGCGGCCTGCGACGGCTCGCAGCTGGCGCCGCGCCAGACCGACGTGCCGCCCAGCGCCCGGCCAGAGGGGCTCAAGCCCGAGGCGGCGCCCGCGACTCCGCGCCGGCGCTCCCTCGCCAGCCGCGATCTCGAGACCTACTACGCCAGCGTGCAGGCCGACCTGCTGGCGCAGGGGCTGCTGCGCACCGATGGTGGCGGCGCCGACACCCCCTTCACCGACACCATGCTGCTGCGCAATTTCGAGCGAATCGCTCTGGCCGAGGAATACGAGCGCGGCGCCGGGCTCCGCCCGTCTCGGGGCGAGCTCGGGCGGATCAAGAAATGGGTCAAGCCGGTGCGGGTCTCTGTGGAGTTCGGCACGCTGGTGCCACAGAACCAGCGGGTGCAGGACAGCAACATGGTGGCGCAATATGTGCGCCGTCTCGCCAATGTCAGCGGCCACCCGATCGAAATGAGCGACAGCGGCACCAATTTCCACGTGCTCTTCATGTCGGAAGACGACAAGGCCGAGATCGCGCCGCGCATCCGCGCACTGGTGCCGGACGTGAACCCCACCTCGCTGCGCATCTTCGACAACCTGCCGCGCTCGATCCACTGTCTCGTCATCGCCTTTTCCGAGACGCCGGGCGGCTATGCCTATGGCGAGGCGATCGCGGTGATCCGCTCCGAGCATCCCGACCTGCTGCGCCGCTCCTGCGTGCACGAGGAAATGGCGCAGGGCCTCGGGCTCGGCAACGACTATCCGCAGGCGCGCCCGTCGATCTTCAACGACGATGACGAATTCGCCCTGCTGACCACCCACGATGAGCTGCTGCTCAAGCTGCTCTACGATCCGAAGGTGAAGCCGGGCATGGACGCGGACGAGGTCCGCCCGATCGTCGCCTCCCGTGCCGCCGAGCTGATGGGCGGCCCGTCCTGAGCCCCGCTTAAGCGGGCGTTTACCTCTCGGGCGTAGCACCGTACCCGCATGACCGGGACGGAACGATGTTCGACAACGCCACGAAACAACAGGTTCTCTCCAGCGCCCTGCGGCTGCGTCTCGCGAGCAGCGCGCTGACGCAGGATTTCTACGACCGGCTCTTCGAACGCGCGCCCGAGCTGCGCACCATGTTTCCCTCCGACATGTCGGCGCAGTCCGACAAGCTCTTCGACATGGTGCTCGTGCTGGTGCAATCGCTCGATCATCTGCAGATGCTGGTGACCGAGATCGAGGCGCTCGGCGTGCGGCATCTTGAATACGGCGTGACGGAGGATCAGTATGCGCTGGTCTCAGAGGTGCTGCTCGACACGCTGCAATACCATGTCGCCGATTGGTGCGAGGCCGATCGCAAGGCCTGGTCGCTGCTGCTCGACTATGTCTGCGATCTAATGATCACCGGCGCCCGGGATCATGCCAGCTCCGCCGCCTGAACCGGGCGCCGTGCCTGCCCCACCTCGGATCGGCCGCCTAGGGCCAGTGCGCCCGAAAGTCCCGCCCGGCGCCCCTGCCAGCACCAATCGGCATCCCCGCCAACTCCACCGCCGGGCGGCCCCGCATGGTCCAATCGAGCTCGGTCACCCGGGCCCTGTGCCCCGTTCGTTCCAACCGGCGTTATTGCCAGCTCCAATCAGGCAGTCCCGCGAACTCCACCGCCGGATCCCGTCGCCCCCGGGCGCTCCGCGCGAGATCCCAGCCCACGCCGCCTGCGCCGCGCCTGCGGCCCCGTGGCGCACACCACCTGCCCGCCGACCGGGGGCGCACGACCCGACCGCGCCTCAGGCGGAGAGCCTCCTGCCGCATCCATTGCGGCCCTCTCTTCCGCCAGCGCCCGCCCTTCCCGGCGGTTTCCGCCCGCCGCCGCTTGTGTCCGGCCAAGCGGTGGTTAAGTTGAGGGCAAACGCAGTTTCAGCGGGGCACCGCCATGGGCATTCTCGATTTCCTTTCCGGTCAGTTCATCGACGTCATCCACTGGGTCGACAACACCCGCGACACGATGGTCTGGCGCTTCGAGCGCGAAGGGCACGAGATCAAGTACGGCGCCAAGCTCACCGTGCGCGAGGGGCAGGCAGCGGTCTTCGTCCACGAGGGCCAGCTGGCGGATGTCTTCACCCCCGGTCTCTACATGCTCGAGACCAACAACATGCCGATCATGACCAGCCTGCAGCACTGGGATCACGGCTTCCGCTCGCCCTTCAAATCCGAGATCTACTTCGTCAACACGACGCGGTTCAACGGCCTGAAATGGGGCACCAAGAACCCGATCATCTGCCGGGACCCCGAGTTCGGCCCGGTGCGCCTGCGCGCCTTCGGCACCTACTCCGTTCGCGTCACCGACCCGGCGCGCTTCCTCAGCGAGATCGTCGGCACCGATGGCGAGTTCACCTCCGACGAGATCAGCTTCCAGATCCGCAACATCATCGTTCAGGAATTCTCCCGCCTGATCGCGGGCTCGGGCATCCCGGTGCTCGACATGGCGGCCAACACCCAGGAGCTCGGCAAGATGCTCGCCGACGGCATCTCGGCGACCATCGCGGAATACGGCCTGTCGCTGCCCGAACTCTATATCGAGAACATCTCGCTGCCCCCGGCGGTCGAGGCGGCGCTCGACAAGCGCACATCGATGGGCGTGATCGGCAATCTCGACGCCTACACCAAGTTCCAGGCCGCCGAGGCGCTCGGGCAGGAAGGCTCCGCCGCCGGACAGGCGATGGGCACCGGTTTCGGCGCGGGTCTCGGCATGTCGATGGGGGCGCAGATGACCGGCGCGCAGCCCGGCCCTTGGGGTGCCCGGCCCGCGCCCGCCGCGCAGCAGCCCACCGCTGCCGCCCCGCCTCCTCCCCCGCCGCCGGTGGAGCATGTCTGGCACCTGGCCGAGAATGGCCAGACCAGCGGGCCGTTCTCCAAGGCACGGCTCGGGCGCATGGTCACCGAGGGCGGGCTCAGCCGCGAAACCTATGTCTGGACGCAGGGTCAGGATGGCTGGAAGCGCGCCGAGGACGTGGCCGAGCTGGCGCAGCTCTTCACCGTGATGCCGCCCCCGCCGCCGGGCGCCTGAGCGACAGCCGAGGCCAAACGTGCTACCCTGCCCGAAGGCAGGGGCCCGACCTCAGAGGCCATCAGACGGGCGGGAACCGCATTTCAGGAGGTTCCCCGATGATCCTGCGGCTCTTTCAAGTCACGACCCGCCCCGGCAAGGAAGCGGAGTTCTCCCGCTTCTTTCACGAGGTCGCGATCCCCTTGATGAACACCACCGACGGCATCGTCTCGGTGATGCCCGGTGCCGCGCGGGCCGAGAGCCCGCGCGAGTTCGCTTTCGTGATGGTCTGGCGCGATCTCGATGCGCTCAAGGCCTTTGTCGGCGAGGACTATACCACGCCGCATATCGATCCCGCCGAGGACGCGCTGGTCGAGTCGCGCACGATCCGCCATTACGACCTCGCCGAGATCTGAGCCGCCTCAGGCCACCAGCTCGATCTCGATGAAGCTCATCGGCGTGTCGCCGTAATTGATGACGTTGTGCTCGGTGCCGGCATCACGGCGATAGGCCTCGCCCGCCTTCGTCACCACCTCGCGCACCTCGCCGCCGGGCAGCTGCAGCCGCATGGTCAGGTCGGTCAGTGCCACGATGACGTAATCGTATTCATGCACATGCCAGCCGGTCTCGGCACCGGGCGCGAAATCGAACCTCGTGACGCGGGTCTTGGCGTCCGAGATCATCTGGGTGGCAGAGGCTTCATTGCACATCTGTTAAGTCCTTCGGTTGGGGAGAAGAGATCGGGGAGAGCGCGCTCATCATCAGCGGGCCCGTGCAGGCATCGGCGGGGAAGCTCAGCGCATCGTCGCGGAGCGCCGGGAACGGGCGCTCGGGGGGCACTTGCGAGGCGAGGATCAGCGTGCCGTCGATGCACAGATCCTGCGCCGCGTTGCCGATGTTGAAGCCGAAGCCGCCGGCGCCGCAATCGGTGCCGAACCCGTCCATGTTCCACGCCTGCGGCATCATCGCGCCCTCGCCGAAGACGGCGAATTCCGAGCTCTGCGGCAGGAAGGTCAGCACCCAGCTGGTCTCCTCGTTGAGCATCGAGAGCGCCCAGCGCCCGACCGGATCGCCGTCGCGGCTGCCCTCGATGAAGAAGCAGGTTAGGTCGCTGGCCATGACGATGCCGCCGCTGAGCAGGTCGGCATCGAAAGACATGCCGCCGCGCATCACGTAGCCGCCCCCGCCCTGCCACTCGAAGCGGTAGCGTGCCTCCTCGGCGCTGGTGGCCCCGGCGGAAAGGCAGAGCAGCCCCCCTGCCAGCGCGGCGTTCATGCGGTGTCTCATGGCGAGCCTGCAGCGTTCCCGTGTCGTTTCGCGGCCCGCGCTGCGGGCCCGTCCGGGGCCACCCTAGACAGCCGTTCCGGAAAGGAAAACCGGGTTCCATCGCCCCGGCATCCGACCTAGGGTCGGCCTGCCGGAAACAATGGGGCCGTGATGACCGAGGAACACCGTTTTCCCTGCCAGCAATGCGGCGCCGATTACCGCTACGATCCCGCCAAGGGGCAGCTGGTCTGTGACCATTGCGGCGACGTGCAGGAGATCGCCGAGAGCGGGCCGTGGTCCAATTCGATCCGCGAGCTCGATTTCCGCGCTGCCATCGACGATCTGCTGCCGCTGCAGGAGATGGAGGAACTGCGGGTCACCCAATGCCCCAATTGCGGCGCCGAGGTCGAGTTCGACCCCGACACCCACGCCACCGAATGCCCGTTCTGCGCCACCCCCGTGGTCACCGACACCGGCACCCACCGGCAGATCAAGCCGCGCGGCGTGCTGCCCTTCATCCTCGATGAACGCGCCGCCCATGATGCCATGACGGGCTGGCTCGGTCGGCTCTGGTTCGCGCCGAACGGATTGAAGGAATACGCCCGCAAGGGGCGCAAGATGCAGGGCATTTACGTGCCCTACTGGACCTTCGACGCGCAGACCCACTCGGCCTATCGCGGCCAGCGCGGCACGGTCTATCACGAGCGCCGCACGGTGATGCGCGACGGCAAGCGCCAGACCGTGCAGGTCGCCAAGGTGCGCTGGCGCTCGGTCTCGGGCCGCGTGGCGCGGTTCTTCGACGACGTGCTGGTGCTGGCCTCGCGCTCGCTGCCGAAAAAGTTCACCGACGCGCTCGAGCCCTGGGATCTGACTAGGCTCGAACCCTACCAGCCGGAGTTTCTCGCGGGCTTCCGCGCCGAGGGCTACCAGGTCGATCTCGACGAGGGCTTCCGCGAGGCCCGCGCCATCATGGACCGGCAGATCGAGCGCGACGTGAAGTTCGACATCGGCGGCGACCGCCAGCGCATCGAGGGCGTCGACACCCAGGTTTCGGCGGTCACCTTCAAACACGTGCTACTGCCGGTCTGGCTCGCGGCCTACAAGTACCGCGGCGAGACTTACCGCTTCGTGGTCAACGGCACCACCGGGCGGGTGCAGGGCGAACGGCCATGGTCGGCCTGGAAGATCGCGGCCGCGGTGGTGCTGGGGCTGATCGTTGCCGGGATCGCCGGGTTCATCTTCGCCCAGGGGCAATAGCCCGATGAAATAGGGCGGGCATCGCTGCCCGCCCTACGTCACGGCATCCGGGACCGGTCTCGGGGGAAGGCGGGACGGGGATCTCCGCCTTGGTCGACCTATCCCTTGGTCACCGTGATCGTCCTGCCCCGGCTCTCCTCCGGCGCTATCCTCGGGGCAGTGATCTCAGGCCCGCCTGTTGCCGATCATCGCGCCAGCGGCGCAAACCGGCCCAGACATGGGCACCGGCCGCTTCATCGTATCGGCCCTAACACACTGTCCTCCCAACATATGCCATTTTGCGACTGTTTCGCCCGCACCGCCTTGATCCGGCGCAAATCCGGGCCTTGTTTCCGGCCCCGCAACGCGGCAAGTTGCAGCGCTAACAGAGGGAGGACCGAAGATGATCCTGTGCTGCGGCGAATCGCTGATCGACATGCTGCCCCGGACCGCCACCACCGGCGAGCCGAGCTTTGCCCCCGTCGCCGGCGGCGCAGTGTTCAACACCGCCATCGCGATCGGCCGACTCGGCGCCCCGAGCGGCTATCTCGGCGGCATCTCGACCGATCTCTTCGGCACCGTGCTGGCCGATGCGCTCAGCGCCTCTCGGGTGGATTTCGCGCTCTCCCCGCGTTCCGACCGCCCGACCACCCTGGCCTTCGTCACCCTGACCGACGGCCATGCGCAATACGCCTTCTACGACGAGAACACCGCCGGGCGGATGCTGTCGGAAGACGACCTGCCCGCGCTTGGCGACGAGACCGAGGCGCTGTTCTTCGGCGGCATCAGCCTGGTCTCCGAGCCGGCCGCCGACAGCTACGCGGCGCTCTGCGCGCGGGCCGGCGAGCGGCTGGTGATGATCGATCCCAACATCCGCCCCGGCTTCATCACCGACGAGCCGCGCTACCGCGCCCGGCTCGAGGCGATGCTGGCCCGCGCCGATATCGTCAAGATCTCCGACGAGGACATGGCCTGGCTCGGCACCACCCCCGCGGCGCTGATCGCAGGCGGCGTGGCGCTGGTGCTCGAGACCCGTGGCGCCGAGGGCGTGGTGGCCTATTCCGCCGCCGGCGAGATCTCTGTCCCGGCGGAGCGCGCCGAGGTGGTCGACACCGTGGGCGCGGGTGACACGTTTAACGCCGGCCTCCTGGCCGGGCTCTGGCGCGACGGGCTGCTGTCGCGTGGCTCGGTGCGCGGCGCGGCGCTGGAAGACCTGCGCGCGGCGATCGCGCTCGGCGCCAGGGCGGCGGCGGTCACCGTCAGCCGCGCCGGCGCCAACCCGCCCTGGGAGACCGAGCTGTGAGAGCGCTGATCCAGCGAGTCTCCGAGGCCCGCGTGACGGTCGAGGGCGCGGTGCTGGGCGAGATCGGCCCCGGGCTTCTGGTGCTGGTCTGCGCCATGCAGGGCGACAGCGAAGCGCAGGCCGACAAGCTCGCCGCCAAGATCGCCAAGCTGCGGATCTTCAAGGACGACGCCGACCGCATGAACCTCTCGGTGCGCGATGTCTCGGGCGCGGCGCTGGTGGTGAGCCAGTTTACCCTCGCCGCCGAGACCAAGGGCAACCGTCCGGGCTTTTCCACCGCCGCCGCCCCGGACGAGGGCAAGCGGCTCTACGAGCATTTCGGCGCCAGGCTGCAGGCCGAGGGCGTGCCCGTGGCCACCGGCCGTTTCGGCGCCGACATGAAGGTGGCGCTGGTCAATGACGGCCCGGTGACGATCTGGCTCGACACCGACAGCTGAGCGCCGGCGCGGCTCCCGCCCATCCGCAAGGAGCGCCGCGCCAGCCTCTTTCCCAAGCGTCACAACGCCGCAGCCCGGGCGGCTACGCTCCGACCCGGTTCGGCACCTCTTCTCCCGCGAAGAAGACCCGCAGGTTCTCGACCGCCATCCGCCCCATGTCCTCGCGCACTTCCAGCGTCGAGGTTCCCAGGTGCGGCAGCAGCACCACGTTGTTGAGCGCCCTGAGCGCCTCGGGCACCTTGGGCTCGAACTCGTAGACGTCGAGCCCCGCCCCGCCGATCTGCCGTGCCTCCAGCGCCGCGATCAGCGCCGCCTCGTCGACGATGTCACCGCGGGCGATGTTGACCAGATGCGCCGTGGGCTTCATCGCCGCCAAAACGCCTTTATCGACCATATGATGGGTTTCGGGGCTCGCCGGGACCGACACCACCAGCACGTCGACCTCCGCCGCCAGCGCCTCGGGCGAGCCGTAGCGCTCGGCCGGGAAATCGAGGCTCTTCTCGGAGCGCGAGGCATAGGCCACCGACATGCCGAAGCCGAAATGGCAGCGCCGCGCAATGGCCTGCCCGATGCGGCCCATGCCGAGGATGCCGACGCGCTTGCCGGTCATGTGCAGACCCAGCATCTGCACAGGGTGCCAGCCCTCCCATCGCCCCGACCGCACCAGCCGCTCGCCCTCGGCGGCACGGCGGCAGGACATCAGCATCAGCGTCATGGCGATATCGGCGGTGGCGTCGGTGACGGCGCCGGGGGTGTTGGTCACGGTGATCCCGGCGGCCTTGGCAGCGGCCACGTCGATATGGTTGAAGCCCACGCCGAAGTTCGCGAGGATCTTCGCCCGCGGCGCGCCCGCCTGCGCGAAGATCTCCGCCGAGAAGCCGTCGCCCAGCGTCACCAACACGCCGTCATAGCCCGCGAGCGCCTCGAGCATCTCGTCGCGGCTCAGCGGGTAGGGGCTGTCACGGTAGGTGACGTCGAACAGCGCGCGCGCCTCTGCCACCACGCTTTCGGGCAGGTTGCGACCGATCAGAACCCTGCTCAATGCAGCCGTGCCCCGAGGGGCACCTCCCCGTCGGGACCGGCCAGCACGATCGCACCGGCGGCGTCGGTGAAGCCCAGCGTCAGGCATTGCGACATGAAGGGGCCGATCTGGCGCGGCGGGAAGTTCACCACCGCCATCACCTGCCGGCCCACGAGCGCCTCGGGGGTATAATGCTCGGTGATCTGCGCCGAGCTCTTCTTCTCGCCGATCTCGGGCCCGAAATCGATCCAGAGCTTGATCGCGGGTTTGCGCGCCTCGGGGAAGGGCTCGGCCCGGATCACCTTGCCGACGCGGATGTCGACCTCGAGGAAATCGTCATAGCTGATCTCAGCCATTGGCCAGCTCCCGCGAGCGATCGGCAGCGGCGGCCACGGTGGCCTTCACCAACGGCGGCAGGCCGGTCTGCGCGTTCATCAGCACCTCGAGCCCAGCCTGCGTCGTGCCGTTGGGCGAGGTCACGTTGCGGCGCAGCTGGGCGGGATCCTCCGCGGCCTGCATGGCCAGCGCCCCGGCGCCGGCGACGGTCGCCTTGGCCAGCTGCATGGCGAGCTCGGGGGCCAGCCCCTGCGCCTCGCCCGCCGCAGCCAGGCACTCGATCATGTGAAACACGTAGGCCGGACCCGAGCCGCTCACCCCGGTCACCGCGTCCATCTGCGCCTCGCCCTCGAGCCGCACCACATCGCCCACCGCCGAGAGCAGCTCCTCGGCCTGCGCCAACTGCGCCTCTGAGGCATGCGCGTTGCCGATGATCGCGGTGATCCCCTGCCCCACCGCGGCGGGCGTGTTGGGCATGGCGCGGATGATCGGGGTCTCCTTGCCAAGCGCTGCCTCGTAGCTGGCGATGGTGACACCGGCAGCGACCGACAGGAACAGCGTGGTGCCGTTGCCGAGCGGCTGCAGCACCGGCAGCGCCTCGGCCATCATCTGCGGCTTCACCGCCACCAGAACGATGGCCGGATCCGCGGGCAGTTCGGCGTTGAGCTTGACCCCCTGCGCCTGCAGCCAGTCCGACGGTCGCGGATCCATCACCCAGACCGATCCCGCGGGCAGCCCGCGCTTCAGCCAGCCCTCGAGCATAGCCGAACCCATCTTGCCGCAGCCCAGCAGGACCAGCCCGCGCCGCGCGATTTCACCGTGTTCCATCTTCGTCACTCTCCCGTTCTCGGCGCCAATCTGTCGCGAGAGCCAGCAGGTTGCAAGCCGGCGGGGCATGGATGCCGGCGCGATACTCGAGCGGTTCACCTGGGGGGCCGGGGTGGGGGGGCCAGCCCCCTCTTTGCGCAAGCGCAAATTCACCCCCGAGGTATTTTTGAACCAGAGAAGACATGAGGCGCGCGCGCCTGGCTTCTCTTCGTCAAAAATACTCCCGCCGGAGGCAGGTCGAAGGATGCCGCGTGCCGGATGTCTGGCATAGGCGAGGCGGCGCCGTGATGTCGGCGAGGACGCCCGCCAGGGCGGAGGAGCGGCGCCGGGCTCGGGGGGCCGGCGCCGCGCAGGGTCATTGCGCCATAATCGAGGTGGGGGCCGTGCCCTCGCTGAGCCATGTCTCGAGCGGCGTCATAGGATCGAGCGCCGCGGCATTGATGCCACCGGGGCCGGGAAGGATCCCGCAATGGTCGAGCCCCGGCACCATGAAGAGCGCCACGTTCTCCTTCAGCGCCTCCTCGGAGCCCGCCAGAGCCGCGGCCTTCTCATACCACTCGACGGTCTTGTAGGGCGTGACGATGGCATCCGCCCAGCCATGCCAGACGATCATCTTTCCGCCCGCCGCCCGGAAGGCCGAGAGATCCGGGCTGTCGCCGTTATAAACCTCGGCCATGGTTTCGAGCCGCGCCGGATCGGTCTCGAAATCGAAGGCCGCCGGGGTCCAGTCCGGGCCGGGATCGGTGGGGAAAGCCATATAGCGGCCGAAATCGGTGTTGAACGCCGGCACGAGGCGACCCGCGCCCTGCTCGTTGCCGGTGAGCCAGAGCCACCAGAACGGCTCGGAGCCCTCCGGAATGCCGCCCGGGTAAAGCTGGGTGCCGTCCGGGCTCTGCGGCCCCTGCCGCCACTTGGTGAGCGTCACGCTCTCCTCTTCGCTCAGGCACGAGGCCGTGTCCTCGGCCTGGCAGGCCAGCGCCGACAGGTCGATCTCGCAGGCGCGGGGATCGGCAATCAGACCGTCCTCGCTGCCATCAACCCCGTCGCATTGCGCCATCACGGCCTCGCCGATCAGCGTGGCCTCGCCCGGGCCGAGGATCTGGCTGCCATCCTCGGCGGTATTGGCCTGCGTCAGCCACGCCATCTTGGTTGCCACCAGCCCGGTGTAATCCATCGCCGGCGCCCCGGAGATGATGCCGTCAAACATCTCGGGATAGCGCTGCGCCGCCACATGCGCCATGCGCCCGCCGGTCGAACAGCCCTGGAAGATCGCCTGCTCGGACGCCCCCTCGTAGAACGCCCCGATCAGCGCCTGGGCGACGCGATGCGTCTCGCCGATCGAGCGCCAGCCCCAGTCGCGCTCACCGTTGGGGTTGTTCATCGCCCAGCTGCCATCGGTGACCGAGAGCCCATGGTGGCCGCTGTCGGAGGTCGCCGTGGCGTAGCCCCGTTCGAGCCCCGGGCGCATCGCGTTGACCCAGCCGCCGCCGGCATCGGCGCGGCCGAGAATGCCGCAGAGCCCGCCGCAGCCCGCCTGGTAATACTTGCCGTTCCACCCTTCCATCGGCAGCCGCACTTCGATCGAGATCGCCGGGCGCGCGGTGGCGCGGATCTCGCAATAGGCCGGCAGCGTGTCGGCGGCGGGCATCACCCGCGCCGAGGTGACGAAGGCGGCGTCGATCACCGTGTCGCGCAGAGCGCTGCACTGGCTCTCGCTCGCCGCGGGCTGATCCTGCTGCGCTTGCGCCGGAACGGCAGCGGCCATGGCAAGCGCCATGGCCGGTACGAGGTATCTCATGTCTTTCCTCCCAAAGTTGTCCTCTGAAGGAAGGATCGCGTCAAACTGGCGACCCGGCAAGCTCTGACTTCACGTCGGCCGCCGCACCGCCCAAGATTTTTCGACGAAAAATCTTCCGCGCCTCAGGCCCGGCCATAGGCTTCCGCGATGGCGATCTGAACCGCCTCGGATGCCGGCTTGTTGGCCCAGGCCACCAGCTGGAAGGCCGGGTAGTAGCGCTCGCAGGCCAGCACCGCCGCCGAGATCATCGTGTCGATCTGCTCGGGGCAGGCGCTCTGGCCGCCGGCCAGCACCAGGCCGTAGCGGTAGACCATCAGCTTGGGCTCGGCCCAGAAGCTGAACGACCCCGCCCAGCACTGATCGTTGACTGTGTTGAGCGCCGCGAAGAGCTCCGGCAGGGTCTCCTGCGGCGGCTCCATCTCGAAGCTGCAGATCAGACGCAGGGTCTCGTCATAGGGCGACCAGGCAAGGGTGATCGAATAGGTGCGCCACTGGCCCTCGACGGCCATCGCGATCTGGTCTTCACCGACACGGTCGAAATCCCAGTCGTGGTGTTCGGCCAGCGTCTCGACGATGTCGATCGGGTGAATCTCGTCGCTCAGAAACTCTTCGGACAGTGCCATGCGCCACCTCATTTTTGCTGTAGCGCCGGGGAACGGGCAGCGCCCCAAGCGCTAGCTGACTGCTCTAGGGGCTGGGAGTTGTTTCCCTCCCCTTACCAGATATCGTGCCTGTGGCATGCATGTACTGTAAAGCGAAATATTTGAGACACACTCAATAAGTTGTGGATGGCTGACGCCTCCGCCCAAGATAAACGCTGTGGATATGTGGAGCGTTCTGGGGAGCGATCGCGCCCTCGAGCGCGCAAGCGCCTACCCTGCCGGGCCCGGAAGCGCCGCTGCAGAGCCCGTCGGATCTGTGGACAGTCAGGAGACGAAATCCTGCCCGTAGCACACCGAAAGCACTGCCGGCGCCGCGAGCTCCGAGACCACTTCGAAATGCTGCTCCATCAACCGCTCGCCATCCGCCTCGATCGCCATGACCCAGGGGCCCGGGACCATCTCGTAGGGGAACTCGAAGGTGAAGAGGTTGAGGCTGGCGCGGCCCTCAGAGAGCGGCGAGGTCCAGGTTTCGGTGGTCACCCCCTCAGGGCCCATCGGCGGGTGGGTGACGAGGATCGTCACGTCGCGATCGCCCGCGCCCGGGCGCAGGGTGAACTTCACCCCGAAGCTGATGCCCGCCTTGGCCGGCACCACGCGGGTCGTCACATCCATGTCGCGGGTCTGCTCGATGAGGTTGATCGCGCCGACCAGCGTATCCGGCGCCGCGCGCGACCCCTCCGGCGTGACCTGACAGATGACGCCGTGGTCGATGAGGATCACCGGCTCGCGGGCGTAGGACTCGCCCGGCGCCGCGTCGGCCATCGGGGCAAGCGCCAGGGCGGCGCAGAGGGCAGAAAGCAGACGAACCATCGGGATCTCCGGTGCGAGGATGCGCCCCTGCCATAGCGGCTTCGCTGCAGCACGCAAAGCCCCCGCCCCCTGCCATCGGCGCAACTGGTGACAATCCGCCCGATCGCGCAGCCCTCCGGCCTCCGGACATGCAAACGCCCGCCGCTTGTGCGACGGGCGCTGCAGATCTTGCGAGAGCGGTCAGGCTCAGCCGATGGCGGCGGCCTTCACATCTTCGTCGATGTAAGGCACGTATTGCTCGAAGTTGTCGGCAAACATCTTCACCAGCTTTTGCGCCTGCGCGTCGAAGGCCTCCTTGTCCGACCAGGTGCGGCGCGGATCGAGCAGCAGCTCGGGCACGCCCTCGACCGAGACCGGCACCTCGAAGCCGAAGTTCGGATCCTTGCGGAACTCGACCTTCGCCAGCGAGCCGTTCAGCGCGGCGTGCAGCAGCGCGCGGGTGGCCTTGATCGGCATCCGGTGGCCGGTGCCGTAGGCACCGCCGGTCCAGCCGGTGTTGACCAGCCAGCAGGTCGCGCCGTGCTTGGCGATCTTGTCGCGCAGCAGGTTGCCATACATCTCGGGACGCAGCGGCATGAAAGGCGCGCCGAAGCAGGTCGAGAAGGTCGGCTGCGGCTCGGTGATGCCACGCTCGGTGCCGGCAACCTTCGAGGTGAAGCCCGACAGGAAGTGATACATCGCCTGCGCCGGGGTCAGCCGCGCGATCGGAGGCAGGACGCCGAACGCGTCGCAGGTCAGCATGATGATGTTTTTCGGGTGGCCGCCGAGCGCGGTAGACGACGCGTTCGAGATATACTCGAGCGGGTAGGCGCAGCGCATGTTGGCGGTCAGGCTGTCATCGTCGAAATCCAGCTCGAAGGTCTCTTCGTCGTAGATCATGTTCTCGATGACGGTGCCGAATTTCGAGGTCGTTGCGTAGATCTCGGGCTCGGCCTCGGCGGAGAGGTTGATGGTCTTGGCGTAGCAGCCGCCCTCGAAGTTGAAGGTGCCGCGATCCGACCAGCCATGCTCGTCATCGCCGATCAGGACGCGCTCGGGATCGGCCGAGAGGGTGGTCTTGCCGGTGCCCGACAGGCCGAAGAAGATCGCGGTGTCGACCGGGTTGTTCGGCGCGTGGTTGGCCGAGCAGTGCATCGCCATGATGCCCTTGAGCGGCAGCATGTAGTTGAGCAGCGTGAACACCGACTTCTTGTTCTCGCCGGCATATTCGGTACCGCCGATCAGGATCGTCTTGCGGTCGAAGTTGAGCGCGATGACGGTGTCGGAGCGGCAGTTGTGACGCTCGGGATCGGCCTTGAAGCTCGGGCAGTTGATGACGGTGAAATCCGCCATGAACGAATCCAGCGTGTCGCGCTCCGGGCGACGCAGCATGTGGCGGATGAACAGGCCATGCCAGGCCAGCTCGGTCACCATCCGCACCTTGATCGAGTAGGCCGGGTCGGCGCCGCCGATCAGGTCCTCGACGAAGTACTCACGGCCCTTCATGTGCTCGAGCATGTCATTGTAGAGGGTATCGAACCCCTCGGGCGACATGGCGCGGTTGTTTTCCCACCAGATCTTGTCGGCGACGGAGTCGGTCTTGACCACGTGCTTGTCCTGCGGCGAGCGGCCGGTGAACTTGCCGGTGGTCACGTAGAAGGCGCCACCCTTGCCGAGCGTGCCTTCGCCGCGCTTCAGGGCGGCCTCGATCAGCGCCGGCTCCATAAGATTGTAATAGACATTCCCCAGGCCCTCGATCCCTTGATCTTCAAGCCGGAAATCCGGGTTCACCCGTCCAAATGTCATCTGCCAAGCTCCTGTAGCCGCACCAACCGCGGCGGTCGTTAAGTCACGGCGAAAAGGTCTTGAATCCACCTCAGCCGACCGGTGATGACCACCACCGGCAAAATCTGCTTTAACACGGCGTTTCCGGGTCGGAACAGGACACATGTCAAAGTTAGCGCAACCAAATATCGTTTAGCGTTAGCACTGGCGAAAGCTTGCTGCGCAGGGGCCCCGCGCTGAGACATTTTAGCCATTCCTTATGGATATTCGTCCGGAATAAGGCGGCGAGCGGGCCTGATTCGTAGTTTGGGATTGTTGTAAAGTGCAAATTCCCGCATAGTGACGAAAAAATCAGGCATTACGAGCAGAACAAGGAAACAATCCCATGTCGAAGATCGCCCTCGTGGACGATGACAGGAACATCCTGACATCGGTGTCGATGACTCTGGAGGCCGAGGGATTCGAGGTCGAAACCTACAATGACGGCCAGGCCGCGCTGGACGCCTTCAACAAGAAGATGCCCGACATGGCCGTCTTCGATATCAAGATGCCCCGCATGGATGGCATGGACCTGCTGCAGCGCGTGCGCCAGAAGTCCAAGATGCCGGTGATCTTCCTGACCTCCAAGGATGATGAGATCGACGAGGTGCTCGGCCTGCGCATGGGGGCCGATGACTACGTCAAGAAACCGTTCTCCCAGCGCCTGCTGGTCGAGCGCATCCGCGCCCTGCTGCGCCGCCAGGAAGCGGTCGCCGGCGAGGTCGTGGGCGACACTGAAGACACCAAGCTGATGACCCGCGGCTCGCTGACGATGGACCCGCTGCGCCACTCGGTGACCTGGAAGGGCCAGGACGTCTCGCTGACCGTGACCGAGTTCCTGCTGCTGCAGGCGCTGGCGCAGCGCCCGGGCTTCGTGAAGTCGCGCGACCAGCTGATGGACGTGGCCTATGACGATCAGGTCTATGTAGATGACCGCACCATCGACAGCCACATCAAGCGCCTGCGCAAGAAGATGCGATCGGTGGATCCCGATTTTTCCGCCATCGAAACGCTTTATGGTATCGGGTACCGTTACAACGAAGAGTAAGACATGGCGCTGGCCGAGAGGATCTCGATGCGCGACGACCAGCCGGGCGAACGGCAGGATGCAGATGTCGTGCTGGGTGACGATTTCGTCGCCCCCGACAGCACGATCGAAAAAGAGCTGCGCGACAGCCGCGCGCGGCGCAGCCTGTTCTCGCTCAACCGCTCGCCGCTGACCCGCAAGATCATCACGTTCAACCTGATCGCGTTGAACGTGTTGGTCGCGGGCATTCTCTGGCTCAATTCGTCGCGCGACACGCTCGTGGTGCAGCGCGGCAATGCCGTGGCCTCAGAGGTCGAGCTGATCGCAGACGTGATCGAAGCCTGGCTGCCCGAGGGCGGCCCCGCCGCGCTCGGCACCGGCGCCGCCGCCGATATCAACGGGCTCCTGCAGCAGCTCGACCTGCGCAACGGCACCGACCTGCTGGTCTTCGATGCCGGCAACTTCCTCGTCGGCGAGACCAGCGGCAGCCGCCCGCCCCTGCTGCGGTCCGGCCCCCGTGACGGCACCCGCCCAACCCTGATCTCCGATTTCCTTGACGGTATCTGGCGCGGCGTCGCTGGTATCTTCTCGTATTTCGAAAGCGCCCCGCAGCTCACCGTCGAAGACCGCCTGCGCCGGATGATCGAAACCGGCGACCCCACCATCACCCGGGTCCAGTCCGGCAAGGGCGATTCCGGTGAGACCCTGTTTGCCGGCTTCTCGCCGATCCGACAGGACGGCGCGGTGATCGGCACCGTGGCGCTGCTGTCGACCGAGGCAGAGATCGACGCCGTGGTCAGCGCCGAGCGCGAGCGCGTGCTGCAGATGTTCGTCATCGCGACGCTGGTCTCGATCGGCCTGAGCCTGGTGCTGGCCTCGACCATCGCCAACCCGATCTCAGATCTCGCCGACGCGGCCGAGATCGGCCGCGACCGCAACAACCGCAACAAGGGCAGCTCGCGCCGCATCCGCATCCCCGACCTGACCGCGCGGCCCGACGAGATCGGCCGCCTCTCTGGAGCGCTGCGCGGCATGGTCTCGGCGCTCTACGACCGCATCGACAGCAACGAACAGTTCGCCGCCGACGTGGCGCACGAGATCAAGAACCCGCTGGCCAGCTTGCGCTCGGCCATCGGCTCGCTGCGCATCGTCAAGAAGGAAGAGCACCGCGACAAGCTGCTCGACGTGATCGAGCATGACGTGCGCCGCCTCGACCGCCTGGTGAGCGACATCTCCAACGCCTCGCGGCTCGACAGCGAGCTGGTCAAGGAAGAGGAGCAGGAGTTCGACCTGCTCGAGATGATCGGCAACATCACCCAGTTCCTCGGCGAGGATGCCCGCGGCAAGGGGGTCGAGTTCATCACCGACCTGCCCGCCAAGCCGATCAACATCAGCGGCCTCGAGCCGCGGCTGGCGCAGGTCTTCGTCAACCTGATCACCAACGCCATCAGCTTCTGCGAGGATGGCGATGCGATCCGCGTCTGGGCCCGCCGCCGCGACAACCGCGTGCTCGTCGTGGTCGAGGATACCGGCCCAGGCATCCCGGAAGAGGCGCTGCAGAAGATCTTCAAGCGCTTCTACTCGCAGCGCCCGGAAAACGATTTCGGCAACAATTCCGGCCTCGGCCTGGCGATCTCGAAACAGATCGTCGAAGCCCATGGCGGCGTGATCTGGGCCGAGAACATCCGTCCCACCGAGGCCGACGTGACCTCCGAGCCGCTGGGTGCGCGCTTCGTGGTCGGCCTGCCGATCTGATCTTCGCCCACGCATGTCCGCCGACACCCCCGAGACCCAGCACGCCACCGCGGTGGCGGTCTCGGGGCGTGGCCTGCTGATCCGCGGCGCCTCCGGCAGCGGCAAATCCTCCCTCGCGCTCGCGATGATGGCGCATGGCGCGCAGCTCGTCGCCGATGACCGCGTCATCGTCCGTGCCCGCGACGGCGCGCTCTGGCTCGAGGCTCCTGCCCCGCTCGAGGGGCTCATCGAGGCGCGCGGGATCGGACTGCTGGGGGCCGAGACCAGCGGCCCCGTTCGGCTCTTCGCGGTGCTCGATCTCGACCGCGAAGAGGAGGCGCGCCTGCCGCAGCGCCGCGAAACCATGCTGCAAGGGCAAAGAATTCCCTTGCTTCACAAAACCGCGCATCCCTATTTTCCCGCAGCCCTGATGCAATATCTCAGGGGCGATCGAAGGGAATAGTCGAGGATGCAGGATCAGTCGAAAGGACAGCAGCGCGTGGTGCTGGTCACCGGGCCGTCGGGCGCCGGGCGCTCGACCGCGATCAACGCGCTGGAGGATTTCGGCTACGAGGCGATCGACAACATCCCGCTCAGCCTAATCCCGCGCCTGCTGCTCGACGGCGGCGCGCTGACCCGCCCGGTGGCGCTCGGTGTCGACATCCGCAACCGCGACTTCTCGGTACAGCGACTGCTCGACCTGCACCGACGCCTCGCCTCCGAGCCGGCGCTCGACGCGCAGCTGTTCTATCTCGATTGCAGCGCCGAGGTGCTGGCCCGGCGATATTCCGAGACCCGCCGCCGCCACCCGATGGCCCCCGACGAAAGCTACACCCAAGGCATCGAGCGCGAGCTGGCGCTGCTCGAGGAGGCGCGCATCGCCGCCGATATCCTGATCGACAGCAGCGATCTGTCGCCGCATGACCTGCGGGCGCAGCTGGAGGGGCTGTTTGCCGACCAGACCGGCCAGCGCCTTGCGGTGGCGCTGCACTCGTTTTCCTACAAGCGCGGCCTGCCGCAGGGGCTCGACTGGGCCTTCGACTGCCGTTTCCTCGACAACCCGCACTGGCAGCCCGAGCTGCGCGGCCTCACCGGGCTCGACGCCGCCGTGGTCGATTACATCGAAACCGATACACGCTTCGCGCCCTTCGTCGACAAGCTCACCGAGCTGGCGCTCTTCGTGCTGCCCGCCTGCAAGGACGAGGGCAAGGCGCACCTGACCTTCGGCATCGGCTGCACCGGCGGGCAACACCGTTCCGTTGCCGTGACGGAAAGGGTCGCACGTGCCCTTGCAGAGACCGGCTGGCAGGTGTCAATTAGACACCGCGAGCTCGAACGTCGCGGATTGGCCGACGCGACCGGCCAGCGCAGGACCATCGGAGGACAGAACGGGTGATCGGCATCGTGATCGTGGCCCATGGCGGACTGGCGAGAGAGTATCTCTCGGCGGTCGAACATGTGGTGGGCAAGCAGCCCGGGATCGTCGCCGTCACCATCGAGGCCGATCATGACCGCGGCGGCAAACAGGCCGAGATCTGCACCGCCGCCGACGATGTCGATACCGGCGACGGCGTCGTGGTGGTAACCGATCTCTATGGCGGCTCGCCGTCCAACCTGTCGCTTCTGGCCTGCCAGCCCGAGAACCGCCGGATCCTCTACGGCATGAACCTGCCGATGCTGATCAAACTGGCCAAGAGCCGCCAGAAAGCGGTTCCGGATGCGGTAAAAGGCGCACTTGAAGCCGGACGCAAATACATCGACAGCGTCAACGTCAAACCCGAGCCTCTGTGACCGGGACCGCGCAGGATCTGCCCAAGGGAAATCGTAGTTTATGTCCGACACCGTGCACCGCGAGCTGAAGATCGTGAACGAAAAGGGGCTGCACGCGCGCGCCTCCGCCAAGCTCGTCGAGGTGGTCGAGGGCTTCGACGCCCGCGCCGAGGTCAGCAAGGATGGCATGAGCGCCGGCGGCGACAGCATCATGGGGCTTTTGATGTTGGCAGCTTCCAAAGGAAGCTCTATTGAGGTTGAAACCTCGGGGCCGGACGCGGTCGCGCTGGCCGATGCGCTGGAAGCGCTGGTCGCGAACCGCTTCGGAGAAGAGAACTGACCGCCGGGAAACCCCACCGGCGCAGGAAGACGGAACAAGGCGGGCACATGGTTGAGAGCTATCAGGCCACGGCCGGTCAGGGCGGCGTCACACGCCCCCAGCATGCCCCCTACGACAAACGCAAGCTCAGCTATGCCAACACCTTCACCAACCCGTGGAAGGCCAACACCATCCGCGCGCTGGAATGGGCCACCGGCAAGATCCCCCTGATCCGGCTGGTGCGCCGGGTCGAGCGCGCCGGCATTCCCGACGGTCAGGAATTCTGGCGCCACGCGCTTGGCCACATGCGCATCCGTCTCGACACCCCCGCCGAGCAGATCGCACGCATCCCCAAGGACGGCCCGGTGGTCGTTGTCGCCAATCACCCGCACGGGCTGGTCGACGGCATGATCCTCGCCGACCTGATCGGCCGGGTGCGCACCGATTACCGCATCCTCACCCGCTCGCTGCTGACCGGGGTGAAGGAGATCGAGGAATTCATGATCCCCGTGCCTTTCCCGCACGAGGAGACCGCCCGCGAACAGAGCCTCGAGATGCGCGCCCGCGCCATGGACCACCTCAAGGGCGGCGGCGTCATCGCGCTGTTTCCGTCGGGCGTGGTGGCGGCGTCGCAATCGCTGCTGGGCCCGGCGATCGAGGCGGTGTGGAACCCGTTCACCGCGAAGATGATCCAGCGCTCCGGCGCCACGGTTGTGCCGATCTACTTCCCAGGCCAGAACAGTCGGGCCTACCAGATCGCCAACCGGGTCTCGCCGACGCTGCGGCAGGGGCTGCTGATCCACGAGGTGATGCATGCCTGCGGTCGTCCGCAGAAGCCGGTGGTTGGCGCGCCGATCACGCCCGAGACGGTGCGCGCCTGGAACGGCAAGCAGCGCGAGTTCGTCGCCTGGCTGCGCGAGGCCACGCTGGGCCTGCGCGCCGAGCTCTGAACCGGCCGCAGAAAATTCATACGAATTTTCTGATCCCCCTGCGCAGACCGATCTTCCGCCCGAAACAGATTTTTCGGACGAAAAATCTTGGCCGGCGTCAGCGCGTCGGCACCGGCTCCTCACCGCGATAATCGTAGAAGCCGCGCTTGGTCTTGCGGCCAAGCCAACCCGCCTCGACATACTTGGTCAGCAGCGGACAGGGCCGGTACTTGGTGTCCGCCAGCCCGTCATGCAGCACGTTCATGATCGCGAGGCAGGTGTCGAGCCCGATGAAATCGGCCAGTTCCAGCGGCCCCATCGGGTGATTGGCGCCCAGCTTCATCGCCATGTCGATCGAGCGCACGTTGCCGACGCCCTCGTAGAGCGTGTAGACCGCCTCGTTGATCATCGGCACCAGGATGCGGTTGACGATGAAGGCCGGGAAATCCTCGGCGCTGGCGGCGGTCTTGCCGAGATTCTCGACCACCTTCATGCAGGCCTCGTAGGTCTCCTGGTCGGTGGCGATGCCGCGGATCAGCTCCACCAGCTGCATCACCGGCACTGGATTCATGAAGTGGAAGCCGAGAAACTTCTCCGGGCGATCGGTGCGCGAGGCCAGCCGGGTGATCGAGATCGACGAGGTGTTCGAGGTCAGGATGGTATGCGGCAGCAGGTGCGGCGCGAGGCTGTCGAAGATCTTCTGCTTGACCGTTTCCTGCTCGGTCGCGGCCTCGATCACCAGGTCGGTCTGGCCGATCTCGGCGATGTCGAGCGTGGCCGAGATCCGGCCCAGCGCGCCGTCCCGGTCTTCCTGGGCGATCTTGCCGCGGCTGACCTGGCGATCCATGTTGGCGGCGATCAGGGTCATGGCCTTGTCGAGCGCATCCGGGCTGACATCCGACAGCCGGACCTCGTAGCCCGCCAGAGCCATCACGTGCGCGATGCCGTTGCCCATCTGGCCCGCACCCACAACACCGATCTTGCTGATATCCATCGCCCATAACCCTTCCGTTTGCGCGCCAAACATAGTCACGCGCCGCGACCCGCCGCAAGCGGGGCACGGCGGATTTGTCGGGCTTTTTCGCATTAGCAGAATCTCAACCCGACTGTCGGAGGCTCCCCATCGGGTGAGAATGAACCAAGGTGGGAGCCATGACCTTCGCCATGACAGCGCCGGGGGCGCTGGACTATTTTCCGTGCCGCTATGGCCGATCGCGGGTGCTGTTCCGGGGGCCGAGGCGGTCGCTCGACGCACCCTACCTCGCCTTCCTCGGCGGGACTGAAACCTATGGCCGCTTCATCGAAGAGCCCTTTCCGGCGCTGGTGGAGCGGCAATCCGGCAAGACCTGCGTCAATCTCGGCGTCGCCAATGCCGGGCTGGATCTCTATCTCAACGATCCCGGCGTGCTGCACGTGGCCGAGCAGGCCGAGCTCTGCGTCATGCAGATCATGGGCGCGCAGAACATGTCCAACCGCTATTACGGCGTGCATCCGCGCCGCAATGACCGGTTCCTGCGCGCCTCCGAGCGGCTCCAGACGCTCTATCCTGAGGTCGATTTCACCGAGTTTCACTTCAATCGCCACCTGCTTGGCCGGCTGCGCGCCCTCTCGGAAGAGCGTTTCGACGAGATCGCCGGCGAGCTGCGGCAGGCCTGGCTGGCCCGGATGAAGCATCTGCTGACCCTGCTTCGGGGCCGCGTTCTGCTGCTCTGGCTCTCCGAGCAGCAGCCGCCCGACGCGCCCGACAGCGCACTCGACAGCGGCGGCCCGCTGCTCATCGACCGCACCATGCTCGACGCCCTGCGCCCGCGCACCGTCGGGCTGATCGAGATGCCGCAGAGCGAGGCCGCCCGCCATCCCGGCGCGCCGGGGATGGTGTTCAGCGATTTCGAGGCCAGCGCCGCCGGCGAGCTCATGGGCCCGCTAGCCCATGAAGAGACCGCCGCCGCACTGACGCCGCTCATCGCCGAGTATCTCGGCTGACGCCCAAGCAGCCGCGCTGCCCGGTTTTTCAGCGCTCACGCGCCCGCAACGCATTGATCCACATCGCTTGCCGCAGTGCGGCGAGCGGACGCATGCGGGGGACGTGGACGCGGCAGGCAAAGCGTCTATAGCTGTGACCGGAGCTTGCCCTGCCCGCCATCCGGCGGCAGGCCCGTGAACAGCCGGAGACCTACATGCTGATCGAGAACCGCACCTTCGACGAACTCAAGGTGGGCGACAAGGCAGAGCTGAACCGCCTCATCACTGCCGACGACCTGCTGGTCTATGCCAACGTGTCGGGCAACCACAATCCGTTGCACATCTTCGATCAGGATGGCGATGGCGATGGTCGCCCCGAGGCGATGGCGCCGGGCTCGTTCATCGGCGCGCTGCTCGGCGCGGTGCTGGGCAACGTGCTGCCCGGCGCGGGCACCCTCTACCGCTCCCAGAACGCCCAGTTCCACGCCCGCGTCTTCGCCGGCGACGAGCTGGTGATCCGCGTCACCGTGACCGACAAGAACGAGCGCGAGACCACGGTGACGCTCGCGACCGAGGTGCGCCGCCTCTCCGACGGTGCGCTGGTGCTCTCCGGCATGGCCGAGGTGCTGACCCCGCGCCGCAAGGTCAGCTACAACAGCCACGACCTGCCCGGGCTGGTGGTGCAGCGTCACCGCCATTTCGAGAAGCTGCTGAAGCGCGCCGAGCCGCTCGCCGCGCTGAAGACCGCCGTGGTCTGCCCCGAGGAGCCCAACTCGCTCGGCGGCGCGCTCAAGGCCCGCGATCACACGCTGATCGAGCCGATCCTTATCGGCGATACCGACAAGATCGCCGAGGTCGCCTCGGCCATGGGAGTGACCCTCGACGGCGTCGAGATCCTGCACGAACCGCTGCATCGCAACGCCGCGCGCAGGGCCGTGGAGCTGGTCCACGAAGGCCGCGCCGAGGCGATCATGAAGGGCCATCTGCACACCGACATGCTGCTGCGCCCGATCCTCGACAAGCAGACCGGGCTGCGCATGGGCCGGCGCTTCACCCATATCTTCGTGATGGACGTGCCCGGCCAGCCACACCCGCTTCTGGTCACCGACGCGGCGATCAACATCGCTCCCGATCTCAAGACCAAGGTCGACATCACCCAGAACGCCATCGACCTCGCGATCTCGCTCGGCATCGAGCAGCCCAAGGTCGGCGTGCTTTCCGCCACCGAGACGGTGAACCCGGATATCCCCTCTTCGATCGACGCGGCGTTGCTGTCGAAGATGGCCGATCGCGGCCAGATCACCGGCGGGCTCGTCGATGGTCCTCTGGCGATGGACAACGCCGTCGACATCGCCGCGGCGCGCACCAAGGGCATCACCTCGGCGGTGGCCGGCCACGCCGAGATCCTCGTGGCGCCGAACCTCGACGCCGGCAACATGCTGGCCAAGCAACTGACCTATATTTCCCACGCCGAGGCGGCGGGGCTGGTGCTGGGCGCGCGGGTGCCGATCATCCTCAACAGCCGCTCCGACGACGACATGAGCCGCCTCGCTTCCTGCGCGGTGGCCGCGCTGCACCACGCGCGGATGAGCGGCAAACTGGGCTGAGGCGCAAGACGCGCCCCGCTGGTCGGGCGTGCGTCAAGCTGCATCGTGCTGAAGGTGATGGCCTCGCGCGTGGCGGGACGGCCATCGGCCTCTATTCCGCGCAAGGCCATGCTCCGACCCGAGCGCGCCATCGCGTCCCGCGCATGACCGTCAGACGCCCTGCCCGCTGATCGGCCTTCCGGGCGCTGTCATCAACTCTTCACTTGCCCAAATCCAGACGCTTCCATATTTCATGAAATATGGAAGCTTTACGATTCGAACAGCTCGGCACTCTCAGCCACCCGCAGCGCATGGAGCTGTTTCGCCTGCTCATGCGGCGCTATCCCGATGCGCTGCCCGCCGGCGAGATCACCGAAGTCCTCGGGCTCAAGCCCAGCACGGCCTCGGTCTATCTCTCCACTCTGCGCGAAGCCGGCCTGATCACCCAGACCCGGGTCGGGCGCTCGCTGCTCTACCGGGCGAATATCGCGGCGCTGCGCGGTCTCGTGGGCTTCCTGTTCAACGATTGTTGCCGGGGGCGGCCGGATCTCTGCCCGCCCGAGGCGCTCGCCAGCCAGCAAGGAGGACCGGCCATGTCCGACGGGAAATACAACGTGCTGTTCATCTGCACCGGCAATTCCGCGCGCTCGATCATCGCCGAGACGCTGCTGCGCGAACTCGCAGGCGACCGTTTCAACGCTTTCTCGGCCGGCACCAGGCCCTATTCCGAGCTCAACCCGATCGCACTCGCAACCCTGCGTGATAAGGGCTTCAAGACCGGGGGGCTGCGGGCCAAGAACATATCCGAATTCCAGGCTCATGACGCGCCGAAGATGGATTTCGTCTTCACCGTCTGCGACCGCGCCGCCAACGAGGACTGCCCCGCCTGGGCAGGCCAGCCGATCAGCGCCCATTGGGGTCTGCCCGATCCGGTGAAGGCCACCGGCACCGAGGCCGAGAAGAGCCTCGCCTTCCAGCAGGTCTACGGCATGCTCAAGCACCGCCTCTCGGCCTTCACCGCCCTTCCGATCGAGGCGCTCGACCGGATTTCCCTGCAACAGGCCGTCGACAAGATCGGCCAGACCGAGACCGAGGACCTCGCCGGATGACCACCTACGCACTGAACGGGCTTGGCCGCATGGGCAAGCTCGCCCTCCGCCCGCTGCTGGAGAAGGGCGCCAAGATCGCCTGGATCAACGACGCCGTGGGCGACCCGGAGATGCATGCGCATCTTCTGGAGTTCGACACCGTGCACGGTCGCTGGGAGGCCGAATTCTCGCACGACGCCGACAGCCTCTCCATCGACGGAACCCGCCTGCCGGTGCATTGCGAGAGGCGCCTCGAGGATCTGCCGCTCGCGGGCGTCGACGTGGTCATCGACTGCACCGGCGTGTTCAAGACCGAAGCAAAGCTCGCCCCCTATTTCGACGCCGGCGTGAAGAAGGTCGTGGTCTCTGCCCCGGTCAAGGACGGCCCGAGCGCCAATATCGTCTTTGGCGTCAACAACGACGCCTACGATCCCGCGCAGCACAGCATCGTGACGGCGGCGAGCTGCACGACCAACTGCCTCGCGCCGGTGGTCAAGGTGGTGCACGAAGCCCTGGGCATCAAGCACGGCATGATCACCACGATCCACGACGTCACCAACACCCAGACCATCGTCGACCGCCCTGCCAAGGATCTGCGCCGCGCCCGCTCGGCTCTGAACTCGCTGATCCCCACCACCACAGGCAGCGCCACCGCGATCACGCTGATCTATCCGGAACTGACCGGCAAGCTGAACGGCCACGCGGTGCGGGTCCCCCTGCTCAACGCCTCGCTGACCGACTGTGTCTTCGAACTTGAGCGCGAGACCACGGCAGAGGAGGTCAACGCGCTCTTCGAAGCGGCAGCGAACGGCCCGCTCAAAGGCATTCTCGGCTACGAGACCCGCCCTCTGGTGAGCTGCGACTATGTCAACGATCCGCGCTCGAGCATCGTGGATGCGCAATCGACGACGGTGGTCAACGGCACCCAGCTCAAGGTCTACGCCTGGTATGACAATGAATGGGGCTACGCCAACCGTCTCGCCGACGTGGCGCTGATGGTCGGCGCGTCGCTCTGACACGCGCGCGTCACGCTCTGCCGCTAGGCCATCCAAGACCGTAGAAAGCGACGAAAGCCGCCATGACCGACGCCCCCGAGAAGCCGCTCGCGGCCTATATCGCCGTCACCGCCGCCTACTGGGCCTTCATGCTCACCGACGGCGCGCTGCGCATGCTGGTGCTGCTGCATTTCCACACGCTCGGCTTTTCGCCGGTGCAGCTCGCCTATCTCTTCGTGCTCTACGAGATCGCGGGCGTGGTGACCAACCTCTCGGCGGGCTGGATCGCGGCGCGGTTCGGTCTGACCACGACGCTCTATGCCGGCCTCGGCCTGCAAGTGCTGGCGCTGCTGGCGCTGGCGCAGCTCGATCCGGAATGGGCGATCGGGGCCTCGGTGGCCTTCGTGATGCTGGTGCAGGGCGCCTCTGGCGTCGCCAAGGACTTGGCCAAGATGTCGTCGAAATCGGCGGTGAAGCTGCTCGCTCCGAAGGGCGAGGATGGGCTCTTCCGCTGGGTCGCGGCGCTCACCGGCTCGAAGAACGCGGTGAAGGGGCTTGGCTTCCTGCTCGGCGCGGCGCTTTTGGGGCTGGCAGGCTTCGTGCCGTCGGTGCTCGCCATGGCGGGGGTGCTGGCGGGGATCCTCGTGGCGGTGGCGCTGCGCATGCCCAAGGGCCTGCCCACGGGCCGCAAGGATGCCAAGTTCCGCGAGGTGCTTTCGAAGAATCGCAACGTCAACTGGCTGAGCTTCGCGCGGGTCTTCCTGTTCGGTGCCCGCGACGTCTGGTTCGTCGTCGGCATCCCGATCTATTTCTACGCCGTGCTGTCCGACGGCAGCGAGGCGGGCAACCGCGTGGCCTTCTTCACCATCGGCAGCTTCATGGCGCTGTGGATCATCCTCTACGGCGCGGTGCAGGCGGCGGCGCCGCGGCTGCTCAAGGCGAAGCAGCGTGGCGAGGCGGCGCTGGTCGGCGATGCGCGGCACTGGGCGCTGGCGCTCTTCGTGGTGCCGGCGCTGCTGGCGCTGCTGGTGGCGTTCGCGGGCGCGCCCGCGCCTTGGCTGACGGCCACGCTGGTGCTCGGGTTGCTCGTCTTCGGGGCGATCTTCGCGGTGAATTCCTCGCTGCATTCCTACCTTATCCTCGCCTTCTCCGAAGACAGCCGGGTGACGATGGACGTGGGCTTCTACTACATGGCCAACGCCACCGGGCGGCTGCTGGGCACGGTGCTCTCGGGCGCGAGCTACCAGCTTGGCGGGCTGCCGCTCTGCCTTGGCACCGCCGCCATCATGGTCGCGCTGAGCGCCTGGGGGGCCGGCCGGCTGCGCCCGCACCCGGCGGCACGGGCGGCCTGAGCCCCCCGCGCCCGGATTGTTTCCGCCAACATCTGGAAAACTCTCGAAAAACGACGCAACGTCACCAAAGACCTTGCGCCGGATCAAGGCGGCTTGCGGCGGATCGTGAGACCCCGGAGCCATGGAACATGCTGGCCCCATCACCCCCGCAGAAGCCGTCCCCTCACGGGACACGCCCCCGCACGCCGCCATCGACCGCTCCTATCACGCGGCGCTCGGCAGCCTGACCGGTGGCCTGTCGCCGATGGGGCTCGCCACCGCGTGGTTCGACTGGGCGGCGCATCTGGCGGGCTCTCCCGCCAAGCAGGCCGAGCTGCAGGAACGCGCCGTGTCCAATGCCGCGAAGGCAATGCAGGCGGCGGTGAGCTGCCCGTGGCGTCCGAGCTCAGAGAGCTGCGCCGCAATGGCCGCCGACAAGCGCTTCCGCGACGAGGAATGGCAGCGCGCGCCCTACAACCTCGTCGCGCAATGGTTCCTGCTCACCGAGGACTGGTGGAACGCCGCCACCAGCGGCGTGCAGGGCATGGCCCCGCGCCACGCGCAGATCGTCAACTTCGCCACCCGCCAGACCCTCGACATGCTGGCGCCGTCGAATTACGCGGCGACCAACCCGGTGGTGCTCGACCGCACACGCGAGGAGCGCGGTGCCAACCTGCTGCGCGGCCTACAGAACTGGATGGAGGATTTCGCCCGCGACGCCGAGGGCGCCCCGCCCGAGACCGGCGGCTTCAAGGTCGGCGAGACTCTCGCGACCACGCCCGGAGAGGTGGTCTATCGCAACCGGCTAATCGAGCTGATCCGCTACCGCCCGACCACCGAGACGGTGCAGGCCGAGCCGCTGCTGATCGTCCCGGCCTGGATCATGAAATACTACATTCTCGACCTGTCGGCGCATAACTCGATGGTGCGCTTCCTGCTCGACCAAGGCATCGAGGTCTACATGATCTCCTGGCTTAACCCGGGCGAGGAGGATGCCGATCTCGGGCTTGAGGATTACGTGCGGCTCGGTATCTTCGACGCGCTCGAGGTGATCGAGAAGGCCGTGCCGGGCGAGAAGATCCACGCGGCCGGCTACTGCCTCGGCGGCACGCTGCTGTCGATCGCCGCCGCCGCGATGGCGCGCGATGGCGACACGCGGCTCGCCTCGCTGACCTTGCTCGCGGCGCAGGTCGATTTCACCGAGGCTGGCGAGATCACCCTGTTCATCGATGACAGCCAGGTCGCCTTCCTCGAAGACATCATGGCCGAGCAGGGCTACCTGAAATCCGACCAGATGGCCGGCGCCTTCCAGATGCTGCGCTCGAACGACCTGATCTGGTCGCGCACCATTCGCGAGTATCTCCTCGGCGAGCGCGGCAACATGAACGACCTGATGGCGTGGAACGCCGATGCCACGCGGATGCCGGCGCGGATGCATGCGGAATACCTGCGCAAGCTCTTCCTCGAGAACCGGCTGGCGCTGGGGCAATACAGCGTCGGCGGCCGTCCGATCTCGCTCGAGGATATCGAGGTGCCGGTCTTCGCCGTGGGCACCGAGCGCGACCACGTGGCCCCGTGGCGCTCGGCGTGGAAGATCACCCGCTTCGCCGACGGGACCAACACCTTCGTGCTGACCAGCGGCGGGCACAATGCCGGCATCGTCTCCGAGCCCGGCCACCCGCGGCGGCATTATCGCGTCGGCCCCGTGCCCGGCCATGCCACCGATCCCGATCTCTGGATCAAGGCGCATCCGCTGCGCGAGGGCTCGTGGTGGCCGGAATGGAGCGACTGGCTGACGACACACTCCTCCGACCGCCGCCCGGCCAAGAACGCCCCCCTGCCCTCGCTGGGCGCGGCCCCGGGGAGCTACGTCTTCGGCTGAGGGCGCCCCTTTGGGGAGCGCCCTCGTCCTAGCGGATCTACGCGCCTGCGCGCTAGGTCTTCGGCTGATCCCGTGTGCCCTGCTGCGGGAACCAGATCTGCTCGAGCATCTCGGTCATCCGGCCGAGATGCGCCCGGTAATCCGACACCGCCCGGCGGAAGAACGCCGCCTGGATCCGCGCGAGCTCGGCCGGGCTGCGGCTGTGCAGGATCTCGTGCTGGGTTTCCACCTCGGCGCGGATCCGGTCGGCGTAGAAGCTCTGCATCTCGCTGCCGAGATCGAGCCAGGCGTCGAACACGCCGGTGGCGGCAAAGGGCTCGAGGCTCCAACGGATGCGGAACTCCTGCGGCACCGGGACGGGCGCCGGATCGGTCTGCAGTCGGTCTGTCGTGACGATGCTGTTCATGGTCTCCTCCACGCTCATAGTCGTGGATTGTACCAGCTTGGGAGAGTCGCCGCCTTGATCCCGGTCAGGCCCGGGGTCAGTCGTTCTGGGCGCGCTCGGCCAGCCGGTCGAGCTGGCCCATGCGGTAAAGCTTGATCTCGCGCGCCAGCCGAAGCGTCGGCTTGGCCATGAACAGCACCGAGCCAACGGTGAAGAGCCAGATCGCCGGGGTCTCGTATTCCGGCCAGAAGAACAGCACCGAGCCGATGGTGAAGCAGACGGCGGCACCGAAATCGACAAGCGTGTGGGCGATCTCGAACAGCGCATAGACCCGCCGCGTGTCGGCGTTGCGCTGGCGGTTGGCGTGGTTGAAGAGCTTCATCGCGGGAGGTTCCTTCGGTCGGGAGACGTTGCCCCGACCTTAGGTCTACTGCCCGCGAAGACCAGCGATCAGCGCGAGAGGCCGCCCCGGATCGTCGGCACGTCTAGCGAGGCGAAGCCGTAATGGCGCAGCCAACGCAGGTCGCTGTCGAAGAAGGCGCGCAGGTCGGGGATGCCGTATTTCAGCATCGCGATACGGTCGATGCCCATGCCGAAGGCAAAGCCCTGCCATTCGTTCGGATCGATGCCGCCGGCGGCCAGCACCTTGGGGTGCACCATGCCGGAGCCCAGAACCTCGAGCCAGTCGTCGCCCTCGCCCACCACGACCGAGCCGTCCTTCCACTGGCACTGGATGTCGACCTCGGCCGACGGCTCGGTGAAGGGGAAGTGCGAGGCGCGGAAGCGGGTCTTCACCGTGGTGCCGAAATAGGCCGAGAAGAACTCTTCCAGCACCCACTTGAGGTTGGCCATGGAGATGTTCTTGTCGATGGCGAGGCCCTCGACCTGGTGGAACATCGGCGTGTGGGTCTGGTCGTAATCGGCGCGGTAGACGCGGCCCGGGCAGATGATCCGCAGCGGCGCGCCCTGCGCCTCCATCGAGCGGATCTGCACCGGCGAGGTATGGGTGCGCAGCACGTGCGGCGGGCGCTCGTCGCCCTCGGCGCGGTGCATGTAGAAGGTGTCCATCTCGGCGCGCGCCGGGTGGTGGCCCGGGATGTTGAGCGCGTCGAAATTGTACCAGTCCTGCTCGATCTGCGGGCCCTCGGCCACCGAGAAGCCCATATCGGCGAAGATCGCGGTGCACTCTTCCCAGACCTGGCTCACCGGGTGGATCGAGCCCTGGCGGCGAGTGCGGCCCGGGAGCGTCACGTCGAGCCATTCCGAGGCGAGGCGTTCGTTGAGAGCGGCATCGGCCAGCGCCGCCTTCTTGGCGGCGAGCGCGCTGTTGATCTCGTCCTTGAGCGCGTTGAGCTTCGGGCCCATGACCTGACGCTCTTCCGGGCTCATCTTGCCGAGGCTGCGCATCTGCAGGCTGATCTCGCCCTTCTTGCCAACCGCCTGCACCCGCAGGTCTTCGAGCGCCGCCTCGTCGGCAGCAGCCCCAATCAGCTCGATGTATTTTCCGCGCAGATCATCCATCTCGGCACCCTCGTATCCAGGAGTTGTCCGTCACCTAGCGGGGCCGGTGGAAAGACGCAAGTCGCAGGGGCAAAACCCGCGCGCCAAGGCCGATTGCGTGGCCCCTCTCTTGCGGCTAGAACGGGCGGGCGCACGGCCCGTTAGCTCAACTGGATAGAGCAGCTGACTTCTAATCAGCAGGTTCGGGGTTCGAGTCCTCGACGGGTCGCCAGCGCGCTTCTCCCCGCCCTTCCGACGCCGATCTCGAAACCGATCTCCCGGGCGCTCTCCGCTTGCCTCCCGCCGCGCGCGCCCCACCTTGTCGGCGGCAGCCCGAAGGCCGCGAAGGAGACCAAGAATGCACCTGCCCGCCCCGATCACCGCCCTCACCCGCCGCATCGAAGCGATGACCCTGCTCGGCATCGTCGTCGTTGCCGGGGCGCTCTGGGGTTTCGTGGCGCTAGCGGCGGAGATGCTCGAGGGCGACCTGCACGCCTTCGACGAGGCGGTGCTGCTGGCGCTGCGCACGCCCGGCGAGCCGGCCAACCCGATCGGCGGGCCGCAGATCGAGGTTGCGATGCGCGATCTCACGGCGCTCGGCGGTGTCACCATCCTGACGCTGATGACGGCGGCGGTGCTGATCTACCTCGTGTTGCGCGGCAAGCGCGCCTCGGCGCTCTTCGTGTTCTGCGCCGTACTGGGCGGCCAGCTGCTGTCGCATTTCGCCAAGTTCGCCTTCTCGCGCCCGCGCCCCGACCTTGTTCCGCATGGTGTCGATGTCGCCACCGCCTCGTTCCCGTCGGGGCATTCGATGATGGCGGCGGTGACCTACCTGACGCTCGCGGTGATGCTGGCGCGCACCGAGAGGCGCCGCCGGATCCGGGTCTTCCTCGTCCTGATGGCGGCGCTGCTGGCCATGCTCGTCGGCACAAGCCGGGTCTATCTCGGGGTGCACTGGCCGTCCGACGTGTTGGCAGGCTGGAGCCTTGGCGCTGCCTGGGCCTTCGGCGTGGCGCTGCTGGCCCGTTGGCTGGCGCGGCGCGGCCAGATCGAGCCAGAGGCGTCCGAGGCCCCCTCCGACCCCCGCTCCACCTAAGCCGCCTTGCCTGACCGCCGGACATAAAAAAACCGCGCCCGGAGCCCCGGACGCGGTGTTTTTCGATCTCGAAGGGTCGGTCGCTTACGCGGCCAGCGCACCCTTGGCCTGATCCACGATCGCACCGAAGGCTTCGGGCTCGTGAACGGCGAGGTCTGCGAGG
The DNA here is from genome assembly GCF_019801965.1 of Salipiger bermudensis. Classification (GTDB taxonomy): domain Bacteria; phylum Pseudomonadota; class Alphaproteobacteria; order Rhodobacterales; family Rhodobacteraceae; genus Salipiger; species Salipiger bermudensis_A. Next base: position 345,842 of record NZ_JAHVIA010000002.1, on the reverse strand, counting down.
ACCTTGCGGTCGACCTCGATGCCGGCCTTGGTCAGACCGTTGATGAACTTCGAGTAGGTCAGAGCCTCGTCATGCGCGCGGACGGCTGCGTTGATACGCTGGATCCACAGGGCGCGGAAGTTGCGCTTGCGGTTCTTGCGGTCGCGGGTCGCGTACTGGTTCGCCTTGTCGACGGCCTGTGCGGCAACCTTGAAGGTGTTCTTGCGACGGCCGTAGTAGCCTTTCGCCTGATCGAGAACCTTCTTGTGACGGGCGTGGGTGACGGTACCACCTTTGACTCGTGCCATGTGTCTAGCCTCCTATCAGCGGTCGTAGGGCATGTAGCCCTTGACGATTTTTGCGTCGGGAGCCGACAGCGTGGTGGTGCCGCGAGCGTCGCGGATGAACTTCGTGGTGCGCTTGATCATGCCGTGGCGCTTGCCAGCCTGACCTGCGACGACCTTACCGGTGCCGGTCACCTTGAAGCGCTTCTTGGCGCTCGATTTTGTCTTCATCTTGGGCATTTCCGTCTCCTTGACGTTCTGCGGTGAACGCGCGACTCGGCATGCCACTGAGGGCCGGACGCGCGGTAGGAGGCGCTCCTATAGGCGCGACGGGGCTTTGATGCAAGCGGGAATCCGGGTGCGGACGGGCAGCGACGCCCCCCAGGGGCGGCTATCGCACGACATCGGCGATGACGCCATAGACCGCATCCGGCACATCCTGAAAGGCATAGCCTCCGGGCGCGCTCGTGTTGCCGTGCAGCAGCACCGCCAGCGCCGCCACCGCGAGCCCGCCGCCGATATAGGGCCTGCGGCTGTCGGCATAGGCCGAGAACAGCGCCAGAACGGCGCAGCAGGCGAGAAACAGGCCAAGAACAAGCAGCTGATCGGGTGTCATGCGGCGGAGGCTAACACGGGGCTCGGGCGCTGTCTTGGCAGGATACACGAGGCCGAAAAGCAGAAAGGGCCTCCGCGCCTTGTGACGCGGGGGCCCTTCGATTCGGCCTACAACCGGATCACTCCGGGTCGGTGGAGTAGATCAGCCGCTCGTCGCAGGGGGCGACGCGCAGGATGTTGGTGGTGCCGGGCATGTTGAACGGCACACCGGCAGTGACCACGATCTGGTCCTCGGAGCCGGCATAGCCCTGCGCCCGTGCGGCGCGGGCGGCGTTGACCACCGCCTGCTTGAAGCGCTCGAGCTCGCCGGTCATCACGCAGTTCACGCCCCAGGTCAGCGACAGCCGGCGGGCGGTGCCGCGCAGCGAGGTCATGGCGATGATCGGCACCCGCGGACGCTCGCGCGCCACCTTGGCCACCGTGGTGCCCGAGGAGGTGAAGCAGCAGATCACCTTGATGTTGGCCGACTCTGCGATCTCGCGGGCGGCGGCGACGATGCCGTCGGCCACGCCAGTCTTCTCGATGTTGCGGCTGGCCTCGATCACCTCGGTATAGGTGCTGTCCTTCTCGACGCCGACGGCGACGTTGTTCATCGTCGTCACCGCCTCGACCGGGTACTGGCCGGCAGCCGATTCCGCCGAGAGCATCACCGCGTCGGCTCCCTCGTAGATCGCCGTCGCCACGTCGGAGACCTCGGCGCGGGTGGGCATCGGGCTCTCGATCATCGATTCGAGCATCTGGGTGGCGACGATCACCGGCTTGCCGGCAGCGCGGCACTTGCGGATCAGGCGCTTCTGGATCGGCGGCACCGCCTGCACAGGCAGCTCGACGCCGAGATCACCGCGCGCCACCATGATGCCGTCGGAGGCCTCAAGGATGGCGTCGAAGCTCTTCACCGCCGAGGGTTTCTCGATCTTCGACAGGATCGCGGCGCGGCCGTCGCAGAGCTTGCGCGCCTCTTCCACGTCCTCGGGGCGCTGCACGAAGCTGAGCGCCAGCCAGTCGACGCCGAGCGCCGCGGCAAACTCGAGATCCTTGCGGTCCTTCTCGGAAAGCGCCGCCAGCGGCAGCACCACGTCGGGCACGTTGACGCCCTTGCGGTTGGAGATCGTGCCGCCCGCCTCGACGATGCAGTTGGCGAAATCCTCGCCGCATTCCTCGACCCGCAGGCGGATCTTGCCGTCATTGACCAGAAGGTGCGCGCCCACGCCGAGCGCCTGGAAGATCTCCGGGTGCGGCAGGCAGACGCGCTTCTTGGTGCCCGGTGCCTTGTCGAGATCGAGGCGGAAGGTCTCGCCCCATTCCAGCTCTTCCTCGCCGTTCTCGAACTCGCCGACGCGGAGCTTCGGACCCTGCAGGTCGGCGAGGATGGCGATCGGGCTGTCGAGATCCTTCTCGACCTGCCGGATGGCCCGGTGCAGCTTGGTGATGTCCTCGTGGGTGCCGTGGCTCATGTTGAGGCGGAACACGTCCGCCCCCGCCTCGTGCAGGGTGCGGATCATCTCGTAGGTGTTGCTCGCCGGGCCAAGCGTGGCCACGATTTTCACTTTGCGCAAACGTCTCATTTTCCGTCTCCCTGCTGCTACGCCGGACCGGCGCCGCATTTCGTTCAGCGTTTAAACCAGTTACCGCTAACGCCCTCTTACCCGGGGTATTGCGCAATTCCCTTCATGGCGCAACTGCTCTAAACCGGCGGGTGCGAACAAGACGGCTGCCATGACCTACACACCATACCAGATAGAGGGAGAGGGCCGGAAAGGGCGCTTTCTGGTCACCTGCGATCATGCGACCAATACCGTGCCGCCCGATCTGGGGGGAACCCTTGGTCTGCCCGAGCCCGACATGGCGCGCCACATTGCCTATGATGTAGGCGCTCTGGGAACCGCGCGCGCCCTGGCCGAGGCGCTCGACTCGCCGCTGGTCTGGGCCGACTTCTCGCGCCTGGTGATCGATCCCAACCGCGGCGAGGACGACCCCACCCTGCTGATGCGACTCTATGACGGCTCGATCATTCCCGGCAACCGCCATGCCGACGAGGAAGAGAAGGCGCGCCGGCTCAACGCCTATCATCGCCCCTACCACGCCGCGCTCGAGTTGCTGGCCGCGTCGCGGGGCGAGGTGGCGATCGTGTCGGTGCACTCCTTCACACGGCAGCTGCGCGGCCGCCCCACCCGGCCTTGGCATGTCGGTATCCTGCACGCCTGGGACGCGCGGCTCTCGGATCCGCTGATCGCCCGGCTCGAGCAGGAGCCCGACCTGACCGTGGGACGCAACCAGCCCTATCCCGGCCACCTGCCCGGCGACGCCATCGACCGCCACGCGCTGCGCCATGGCCGGGTGAACACGCTGATCGAGCTGCGCAACGACCTGATCGAGACCGAAGAGCAGCAGCGCCACTGGGGCGCGCGGCTCGCGCCGCATCTTCAGGCGGCTCTCGACTCGGTGCCCGAGTAGCCCCACATAACCGGGCAGACACCCATCCCAAGACGACGACGGAGGACATCATGGACGACCAGACCCGAATCGAACTCGAGGCCGCCGCCTTCCGCCGGCTGCAAAAGCACCTGATGCAGGACCGGCAGGACGTGCAGAACATCGACCTGATGAATCTCGCCGGCTTCTGCCGCAACTGCCTCTCGCGCTGGTACCAGGAAGCCGCTGCCGAGCGCGGCATCGAGATGGGCAAGGAAGTGGCGCGCGAGATCTTCTACGGCATGCCCTATGACGAATGGAAATCGCTGAACCAGACGCCGGCGGATGACGCCAAGAAAGCCGCCTTCGAGACGGCCTTCGCGGAGAATGTCGGCAAGAAGAGCTGAACCGGCGCGCGGGGCCGCTGCCGAGCCCCGCCCCGAAACGCGCCCGAAATCAGCCCGGAACGAGAAAGGCGCGGCCCCGTGGTCCGCGCCTTTTATTCTGCCAGATGGTTACGCCCGGGACGGACCAGAAGGCCGCGTTGTTAGAGGTTGCTGTCGCGGGCCCGCAGCTGACGGGCACGGGTCAGGATGGCATCCTCCACAGCCCGTGTCGTGGCTCCATCGACCGGGCCGCCGCGGGTCATCAGCGCGACGTTGAGCGAGCGCGCGTCGAGCGCCGGGTCGGAAATGTAAATCGTCGCGCGGTAGGCGCCGCCGCCGCCCGGCGGGGTGCCGTAGCCGGTGGTGATCACGCCGGTGAAGGGATCGACCGAGTCGACCGGCAGGAAATCCAGCACGTCGAGCGAGGCATTCCAGATGTAGCGGTTCACCGCGCCGACCTTGCCGGCATCCTCCCGTGCGCCGAAGATATCCCAGATCGTCGAGTCGGGCTTCCCGTCGCGACCGTAGATTTCCTGCTCGATGATCTCCTGCGACGTCTCGGCATTGCCCGGCGGCACGTTGCGGGTGTCGGCGCCCTGCCCGTCGAACCAGCTGTTCACCGTTCCGCAGCCAGAGAGCAGCAGCAGCCCGCCCGTGAAGATGGCAACCTTCGCCGTCCGCATAAAACTCATCCGCTCGCGCTCCTGCCCGTCTCTTAATTCTGCTCCTGCATACTCGTGCGCTGGACGCGCGACAAGTCGGGATTGCCGCAGGAAAACCGCCGATGCCGGCCGGCGCGCGGGGCCCTTGGGCGGCGTTGTGACAATTGCGCATCACTGATTTGCTTGTTGCCCGCCCCTTCCAGCCCGCAGTTGCAAACGAAGGCTCCGAGGGCGCATAGAAAGCCCATCAAGGCCGGGCTACCCGGATTGGTACGTGCCTTACGAACACATGAGGGAAACAATGAAAAGCATTCTGTTTGCTACCACCGCGCTGGTTGCAACCGCTGGCGTCGCCTCCGCAGAAATCGCTCTGACCGGCATGGCCGAGATGGGTATCTTCCAGCCGGGCGTCCAGACCAAGGCAGACGGCGAAGTGATCGACGGCGAAGCACAGTTCTTCACCGACATCGACGTCACCTTCACCATGTCCGGCGAAGCCGACAACGGCCTGACCTTCGGCGCGTCGATCGACCTCGACGAATCGAACACCGGCGCGTTCGAGACCGGGTCGCAGCAAGGTGGTGAAACGATCTTCATCTCCTACGGTGGCGCGACCTTCACCATGGGTGACACCGACGGCGCACTCGACGCCCGCGTCCCGGAACTGGCGCTTGCAGGCGGCTCGCTGAACGACGACGAAACCGTTCACCTCGGCTTCAACCACTCCGACGGCTTCGACCTCGACTCCGACGGCGTTGGCCTCTCGCTCGACGGCCTCGGCGACGGCCAGATCGCTCGTTTCGACTACGCCTACGACGCCTTCACCTTCTCGCTGTCGGCTGAGCAGGTTGACGACGGCGCAGACGCGGACGTCACCGGCAACACCATCTGGGGCCTCGGCGTTTCGTACGCCGGCCAGGTGTCCACTGTCGACCTGAACGTCGGCCTCGGCTACCAGACCCTGGAAGACTATGCTGACATCACCACCGTCGCAGTGACCGGTGGCTTCGGCAGCGGCTTCTCTGCCGGTCTGACCTACACCAACGCCGACCTCGCCAGCGACTCCTTCGGCGACACCGACAGCGTCGAGCACTGGGGCATCGGCCTCGGCTACGAGATGAACGCTCTGGCCCTCGGCCTGAACTACGGTGAGTACGACATCGACGGCGGCGACAGCCTGTCCGGTTGGGGCTTCGCAGCTCTGTACGACCTGGGTGGCGGTCTCGAAGCCCGCTTCGGCTACGGCTACTCCGAGTTCGACCTTGGCGGCATCGACGACGACTACGACACCTACTCGCTGGGTCTGCGCATGAACTTCTAATCTCCCCGGAGATTGAGGTAAGGGAAGAGCGGGCATTTGCCCGCTCTTTTCTTTTTGTCCGATCAAGAGGGGCCATCCGCCATGCTGCCGCTTTCCGCCGACACCAAGACCCGGCTGATGAAACAGGCCGCAAGCGACATGGCACAGGGCCGTCTGAGCAAGGCCCGCAGCGCCCTGCAGCAGCTCGCCCTCGCCGAGCCCAAGCGGGCGGACATCCCCTACCAGCTGTCACGCATCGCCTTCGAGGAGGGTGACCGCGAGACCTGCCTCGCCCAGCTGCGCAAGGCGGTCAAACTCGCCCCCGGCAATCTCCAGCTCACCCAACACGCCGCCGAGCGCTTCCGCCATCTCGGCGCCAGCGATGAGGCGCTCGCCGCCTATGACCGGCTGATCGCCGCACCCGGCAGCACGCTTGGCGCACAAGCCGACAAGGCCCATTACCTGCAACATCTCGGCCGCTTCGACGAGGCCGAGAAGATTTTCCGCAAGCTCCTCAGGCAGCACCCGAACGAGGCGCAGCTCTACCGCATCTTCCTTGGCGGCAAGAAACTCAGCCAAGGCGATCCGCTGCTGCCCGCGATGGAAAAGCTCTGGACCCGCAAGGATCTGCCCGAGCCCGCCCGCATCCAGCTTGGCTATGCGCTCGGCAAGGCGCTCGACGAGACCGGCCAGCCCGAGAAAGGCTTTGCCTGCGTCGCCCGCGCCAACGCCCTGCAGCGCAAGGCCGCGCCTTTCGACAATGCCGCGCAGGATCGAGAGTTCGCCGCCGTGCGCGCCGCGCAGGCCGACCTCCCCGCCCTGCCCTCTGCGGAGCCTGCCCTGAGCCCCCGCCCGGTCTTCGTCACCGGCATGCCGCGCTCGGGCACCACGCTGGTCGAGCGTATCCTCGCCGCCCATGGCGAGGTCAGCGCCGGCAACGAGCTCGGGCTGGCGCTCAAGCTCGCCTACGGCACCTTCGGCGCCGGCGAGCAGATGCGCCCGATCACCGACACTGCCAGAATCGAGGCCTTCGGCAAGCGCTACACCACGCTGGCCCGGCGCGATGTGCCCGGCGACAGTCCGGTGATCACCGACAAGTCGATTCTCTCCTATCTGATCATCGGGTTGCTGCACCGCGCCCTGCCGCAGGCGCGCTTCATCGTCGTGCAGCGCGATCCGCGCGACATCGCGCTGTCGATCTACAAGAACTATTTCAACACCGGCAGCCACCGCTACGGCAACGACCTCGCCGACATCGCCCATGCCATCAAGCGCTTCCGGGGATTCGTCGCGCATTGGAAAGAGGCGCTGCCCGGCGTGGTGCACGAGATCCGCTACGAGGCGCTGGTGTCCGATCCCGAGCCACAGTCGCGGGCGCTGATCGCCGCGGCGGGGCTTGACTGGCAGGACGCCTGCCTCGATTTCCACAAGAACAAGAGCGGCGCCGTGAAGACGCTCAGCGTCAGCCAGGCGCGCCAGCCGATTTACACTGGCTCGGCGCAGGCCTGGAAGAAACACGAGCGCGAGTTGCAACCCTTCATCGAGGCGTGGGGAGACGAACCATGGGACTGACCGACATCCGCGAGCGCGTGGCCAAGGCCGAGGCAAAGGCCGGACGGCCCGAGGGCGCGGTGCAGCTGATCGCGGTGAGCAAGGTGCAGCCGATCGAGCGCGTCGAGGCTGTGCTCGAGCAGGGCCACCGGCTTTTCGGCGAGAACAAGGTGCAGGAGGCGCAGGGCAAGTGGCCGGCGCTGAAGGAGCGCTTCGCGGGGATCGACGTGCACCTGATCGGGCCGTTGCAGACCAACAAGGCGCGGCAGGCGATGGAGCTGTTCTCGGCGATCCACGCGGTCGACCGCCCCAAGCTCGCCAACACGCTGGCGCGGCTGGCGCAGGAGCTGGGGCACTGCCCGGATCTCTTCGTGCAGGTCAACACCGGCGAAGAGCCGCAGAAGGCGGGCATCCTGCCCGCCGATGCGGATGCCTTCATCGCGGAGGTGCGCGGGCTCGACCTGCCGCTCAAGGGGCTGATGTGCATTCCGCCCGTCGACGAGACGCCCTCGCTGCATTTCGCGCTGCTGGCCAAGATCGCCGAGCGCAACGGTCTCGAGGGGCTGTCGATGGGCATGTCGTCGGATTTCGAGCAGGCGATCTCGCTCGGGGCGACTCACGTGCGTGTCGGCTCGGCGATCTTCGGGGAACGCGATTACGGGTGAGGTGCCAGCGGGGTTCGCCGGCTCCGCCTCGGGGGGAGCCGGCGCGCTTCGCCGGACCGCGGGGCTGCGATCCAAGGCTCTGAACCTCTCGATTTATCCCTGCCAAATCCGAAACACCTCGACACTCAGCGTTGGCGTCACCAAATCGCCGGCCCGGGGGGGGGGCGGTCCGGCGATGCGCGGCGGCCTGCGGCCTTGATTTCGCGCCGCACTGCACGGCCACCCCGCGGAACGCCGGGTGACGCCGCGCCATCGGCGGCCCGCGGGGTGGCGAAGCGGCGCTTTGAACCTCTCGATTTATCCAGCGGACATCCGAAAGACCTCGACACGCAGCGCCAAGCGTCACCAAATCACCAGCCCGTCCGGGCGGGCCGGCGATGGCGCGGCGGCTTCGCCTTGATTCCGCGCCGCAACGCTCAACCACCTGCGATGGCGCGGCGGCGCCCAACCTCGCAGCCATCACCGCCCTCACGCCCCCTCCCCGCACCGCCCCGTCTTGCGCCTGCCGGCGGACGGGGCTAGGCCTTCGCTCATGCGGATCATCCGGGATTACCAGTATGTCGAGCCCCAGGACCGGGGCGCCAGCGTGGCCATCGGGAACTTCGATGGCGTGCATCGCGGCCACCAGGCGGTGATCGGCCTCGCGCGCGCGGCCGGCGGCGACGCGCCGCTTGGCGTGCTCACCTTCGAGCCCCACCCGCGCGAGTATTTCGCCCCCGACTCGGCCCCCTTCCGGCTGATGTCGGCCAAGGCGCGCGCCTCGCGGCTCGAGAAGCTCGGCATCGAGCGGCTCTACGAGATCAATTTCAATGCAGCCCTCGCCGCGCTCACCCCCGAGGAATTTGCCCGCAAGGTGATCAAGGACGGGCTCGGCCTCAAGCATGTCGTGGTCGGCGCCGATTTCTGCTTTGGCAACAGGCGCGCCGGCACGGTCGAGCACCTCAAGCGCTTCGGCGAAGAGATGGGCTTCGGAGTCACCGTGGCCGAGATTCTCGAGCACGAGGGCGGGCAGGTCAGCTCGACCGCGATCCGCGCGGCGCTGACCGAGGGCCGCCCCCGCGACGCCGCCGCCCAGCTCGGCCACTGGCACCGCATCGAGGGCACGGTGATCGGCGGCGAGCAGCGCGGCCGCGAGCTGGGCTATCCCACCACCAACATGTCGATCGACGGGCTGCACCCGCCGCGGCTCGGCGTCTACGCCGTGCTGGTCGAGGTGCTCACCGGCGAACACAAGGGCCATTACCACGGCGCCGCCTCGATCGGCGTGCGCCCGATGTTCGGCGAGAACCGACCCAACCTCGAAACCTTCATCTTCGACTTCAAGGGCGACCTCTACGGCGCCACCCTCTCCATTGGCCTCGTGGAATACCTGCGCCCGGAGGTGAAGTTCGACAGCCTCGAGGCGCTGATCGAACAGATGGACGCCGATTGCGCCCGCGCCCGCGACATCCTGGAGGCGCTATGAGCGATCCGATCGACCGCAGCGGCCTCGCCCCGCGCTTCTGGGAGAGCAAGTCGCTCAAGGACCTCTCCGAGCGCGAATGGGAGGCGCTGTGCGACGGCTGCGGCAAGTGCTGCCTCAACAAGCTCGAGGACGAGGAGACCGGCGAGGTTGCACTCACCGATGTCGCCTGCCGCCTGTTCGACGATGGCACCTGTCGCTGCGCCCAATACCCGATCCGGCACCAGTTCGTGCCGGAATGCATCGTCCTGAAACCCTCGAACATCGACGAGCACGCCTACTGGATGCCCCAGACCTGCGCCTACCGCCTGCTCTGGGCCGGCGAGAAGCTGTTCGACTGGCACCCGCTGATCTCGGGCGATCCCGAGACCGTGCATCAGGCCGGCGTCTCGATGCGCGACCGCACCGTGCCCGAATTCGAGATCGACGAGGACGATTGGGAAGACCACATCATCGAGGAGCCCGTCTGATGTTCTTTGCCTCCGACAATTCCGGCCCTGTGCCGCCGCAGGTGCTCGAGGCCATGACCCGCGCCAACGCGGGCCACGTGGCCGGCTACGGCGCCGATGACCTGACGCTCTCGGTCACCCAGCGCCTGCGCGAGCTCTTCGAGGCCCCCGAGGCGGCGGTTTACCTCGTGCCGACCGGCACTGCGGCCAACGTGCTGTCGCTGGCCTGCCTCTGCCCGCCCTATGCCACCGTGTTCTGCTCGCCGACCGCGCATATCCATGAGGACGAGTGCAACGCGCCCGAGTTCTTCACCGGCGGCGCCAAGCTCACTTTCGCGGGCCAGAGCGACCGTCTGACACCCGAGACCCTGCGCGCCGCCATCGAGGGCGAGGAGACGCGCGGCGTCCATGGCCCAAAGCGCGGCCCCGTCTCGATCACCCAGCTCACCGAGCGCGGCAACGTCTATTCCATGGACGAACTGCACGCCCTGACAGCGGTGGCCAAGGAATACGGCCTGCCGGTGCATCTCGACGGCGCCCGCTTCGCCAACGCCGCGGTGAAGCTCGGCGTCACGCCGGCCGAGATGAGCTGGAAAGCCGGCGTCGACATCTGCGTCTTCGGTGGAACCAAGAACGGGCTGATGGGTGTCGAGGCGGTGCTGATCTTCGACACGACCGCGCACTCAAGTAGCGAAGCGGTCGCGCTTGAAGCGAAAGCTGCGGAATTCGAGTACCGCCGCAAGCGCGGCGCGATGCTGTTCTCCAAGCACCGCTACCTCGCCGCGCAGATGGACGCCTACCTGACGGACAACCTCTGGCACGATCTCGCAACCCGCGCCAACGCGCGCTGCGACCAGCTCGTACAGGGGCTTAAGGGCGCCGGGCTCACCACCCTCAACGACACCCATGCCAACATGGTGTTCTTCGAGATGTCGCGCGGCGCCCACAAGGCGGTGATGGCGCAGGGCGCCGATTATCACCTCTTCGACACCCCCGAGGGCCCCGACGACGAGACCGCCGTCGCGCGCCTCGTCTGCGACTGGTCGCTGACCCCTGAGCAGGTGGCGCAGTTCCTCGATCTGGTGCGCGCGGCGGCCTGAGCCGCCCGCCGCCTCAGCGCGGCAGTTTCGCCAGCGCGAGCCCGGCCCCGGCGATCATGTAAAGCGCCCCGCTCAGCCGGTGCCGCAGGGCGCCGGCGCGGGCCAGCCAGCCGCGCGCGCTGCGCGCCGCCAACACCCAGAGCAGGTCTCCGGCGCTCACCACCGCAAGGTAGAGCAGCGCGACCGGGATCAGCCCGTCGCCCTGCGGCCCGGCGAATTGCGGCAGGAAGGCCGCGTTGAAAAGCAATGTCTTGGGATTGATGACCGCCACCGCCATGCCCTGCCCCAGCAGCGCCAGCGGCCTGAGCCGCTGCGGCGCGACAGCTTCAAGCCGGCCCGGCCCACGGCGCCACTCGGTCACGCCGAGCCAGACGAGATAGCCCGCGCCGAGCCAGCGCAGCCATTCGAAGAGCCCCGCCGCCACCTGCATCAGCGCCGCCAGCCCGAGCGCCAGCAACGCCACCTGCAGCGCCACGCCCAGCGTGGTGCCGGCCACCGAGGCAACGCCGTGGCGGGTGCCATGGGTAAGGGTGTTGGCGACGATCAGTGTGACATTGGGGCCCGGGATCGCCACGAGCGCGAGGGTTGCGGCGACAAGGGCGAGGGCGGTCGGGAGATCCATCACCCCGCCCGCTCAGCTCAGTTCATCTGGAAATGCAGCGCGTAGCTGCCATCCTCGAACGCCCCGAAGAGATCGGGGATGTCGGGATGGTCGACCGGCTCGCCGGAATAGTCGGCAACGAGGTTCTGCTCCGAGACATAGGCCACGTAGAAGCTCTGCTCGTTCTCGGCGAGCAGGTGGTAGAAGGGCTGATCCTTCACCGGGCGGGCGTCCTCGGGGATCGCCTCGTACCATTCCTCGGTGTTGCTGAACTCGGGGTCGACATCAAACACCACGCCGCGGAACGGGTGCTTACGGTGCCGGACAACCTGGCCCAGATGATATTTGGCGCGCTGTGTGTACATAAAGACCTCTTGGTCCAAGTTTTGGCATTTTCGTGGCAAGTTGTCCAACTTCAGAGGGCTTTAACCGGGAAACACTCTGTGAACCCGGGTCCGACAGTGGACAATTGCGGCAAACCGGGCCGGCTCACCTCCGGTTTCGAAACAGGGCCCGCGCTGCCGCGCGATCCCGCGTCCCATCGGAATTGTGATTCCCACTCGCCCGCTGATCGGCTAAACTGGCGGGAGGCAAGAAACATAAAATCAGATAAAAAGCGAGAGGCAGATGAGCAGATGGCTTCGCGCGTTGGTGATCGTATTGTTGGCCGCGTCCTGCGGGGGCGGTGGCAGCGGGCGGTCGCCCAATAACCTCGAGGACGCCTGCGCGATCCTCAAGGAGCGCCCGCATTACACCCGCGCCTTCCGCGCCGCAGAGCGCAAATGGGGCGTGCCCGTGCACGTCCAGATGGCGACGATCTACCAGGAAAGCAAGTTCAAGTCCGACGCCCGGACCCCGTTCCGCTATTCGCTGGGGGTGATTCCCTACGGCCGGCAGAGCTCGGCCTTCGGCTACAGCCAGGCGCTCGACGGCACCTGGGACGAATACCTCGCCTCGACCGGGAAGCGCCGCGCGCGCCGCGACAACATCCGCGACGCGACCGATTTCATGGGATGGTACATGGCCGAGAGCGCCCGCAGCCTCGGCATCAGCATGCGCGACGCCCGCAACCAGTACCTCGCCTATCACGAGGGACGCGGCGGCTTCCGGCGCGGCACCTACAACAACAAGGCCTGGCTGCTGCGGGTCGCCGACGATGTCGGCAACCGCGCCGTGGTTTACGAGGTGCAGCTGGCCAATTGCCGCGCGGCGCGCTGAGCGCCACGCGGGGCCAGAGGCCGCCGGTGCCGCCTAGCGGACCCGGTTCACGTCGAACACGCTGTTGGGCAAGCTGGTCTTCTGCAGCCCGCCCAGCACCACAGTGGTGGTGCTGCCATTGCCGTCGCGGATGATCCACTGGCGCAGCTCCACCGGGTTGCCGGTGAATTTCATCTGGATCGAGCCGTATTCAGGGCGTTTCGGATCCTGCGCCGTGACGGTGGTGGCGGTGCCGTCGTAATCATGCCCGATCACCATGCCCGCCTGCGCGAGGTTGACGTTGCGGTCGAGGATGATCGACAGCGGCGTCTGGCTCAGCGGGTAGGTCTCGGGCTGGCCGCCGACCTTCTTGTCGAAGACATAGACCGCCCCCGACCAGGCCAGCACCAGTGCCTGCTCCGGCGGGTTGTACTCGAACCGGACCTTGCCCGGACGCTTGATCAGGATCTTGCCGGTCGAGATCGAGCCGTCGCTGTTGATCTGGGTAAACGGGCTCTCGGCCGACTGGATCGAGTTGAGATAGCCCGACAGCGCATTCAGCGAGAGCTTCTGCGCCGCCGCCGGCAGCGCGGTCAGCATCAGCGCGGTCAGCGCGGCGGTGAGGATGCGGAGCATATGTGTGTCCTTCGTCTGCTCTGGTCTGGTCCCGACATGGCATGTCCGGCGCGGTTATACGATAGCACGGCCGCTCAACCCGATATCGGCAGCCGGTCGCCGCCGATCAAGACCGCGCGCCCTGCCTCCTCCGGGCCCGACACAACGTCCGGCGCGCCGCTCCGTTCCCTCACCGGTCAAACGCCCCGGCCCCCAACCGCCGGTGCCGAACCACCGCCGCCCCCGAGCGCCCCTCTCTCCTTCTCTGGTTCGACAAATACCTCGGGGGTGAATTGGCGCACAGCGCCAAGAGGGGGCAGCGCCCCCTTGATATCCCTGCAACAGGCACGACCGCGCCCCTGACGTCCGCCGCGCCAAGGATCCCCGCCCCCTTCTCAAGCCTCAGAAGAAATTCTGCGGATCGATGTCGATCGCCATGCGCAGCTCGCCGCGCAGCCGGAACTGCGCCGCCCAGTCGGCCAGCGCCGGCTGCAGCGCCGCGCCCTTGGGCGCCTTGACCAGCAGACGCACCCGGTGCCGCCCGCGCACCTTGGCGATGGGGGCCGGCGCCGGCCCGTAGACCTGCGCCCCGATGCGGCGCAGCGGCGCGTCCTGCCGCGCCATGGCGTTGCCGAGATCGAACACCTCCTGCGCCTCGGTCGAGGACAGGATCACCCCGGCGAGCCTTCCATAGGGCGGCATGCCGGCAGCCCGGCGCTCCTCGGCCTCGGCCTGCCAGAAGCCTTCCTCGTCGCCCGAGAGGATCGCCCGGATCACCGGGTGCTCGGGCTGGTAGGTCTGCAACAGCGCCACTCCCGGCCGCTCGGCGCGCCCGGCCCGCCCCGCCACCTGCCGCATCAGCTGGAAGGTGCGCTCGGCGGCGCGCAGGTCGGAGCCCTGAAGCCCGAGGTCGGCGTCGATCACGCCGACCAGCGTCAGCAGCGGGAAGTTGTGGCCCTTGGCCACCAGCTGCGTGCCGATGACGATGTCGGCGCCGCCCGAGGCGATCTTCTCGATCTCCTCCTTCAGCGCCCGCGCCGAGCCGAAGAGATCCGAGGACAGCACCGCCAGCCGCGCCTGCGGGAACAGCTCCGCCGCCTCCTCGGCCAGCCGCTCGACCCCGGGCCCCACCGCCGCCAGCTTGTCCTCGGCCTCGCAGGACGGGCAGACCTCCGGCTTGGGGACGGTCTCTCCGCACTGGTGGCAGACGAGGCGCTGCAGGAAGCGGTGCTCGACCATGCGGGCGTCGCAATGCGGGCAGCCGATCTGGTGGCCGCAGGCCCGGCAGATCGTCACCGGCGCATAGCCGCGCCGGTTGAGGAACAGCATCGCCTGCTCGCCGCGCTCGATCCGCGCCAGCACCTCCGATTGCAGCGAGGGCGAGACCCAGCGGTTCGAGGGCAGCGTCTCGGCGCGCATGTCGATCGAGCGCATCTCGGGCATCACCGAGGCGCCGAAGCGCGAGACGAGGTCGAGCCGCTGGTACTTGCCGGCATCGGCATTGGCCCAGCTCTCGAGCGAGGGCGTGGCCGAGGCCAGCACCACCCGGCCCGCGCAGATCGAGGCGCGCAGCACCGCCATGTCGCGGGCGTTGTAGAGCACGCCCTCGTCCTGCTTGTAGGAGGTGTCGTGCTCCTCGTCGACGACCGTCAGCCCGAGATCCCGGAACGGCAGGAACAGCGCCGAGCGCGCGCCCACGACGAGCTGCGCCCCGCCCTGCGCCACCTGTTTCCAGACCCGGCGCCGCTCGGTCACCGTGACGCCCGAGTGCCACTCGGCGGGCTTGGCGCCGAAGCGCGCCTCGACCCGGGTGAGGAATTCCGAGGTCAGCGCGATCTCGGGCAGCAGCACCAGCGCCTGACGGCCCTGCGCCAGGCATTCCGCCACCGCCTCGAGATAGACCTCGGTCTTGCCCGAGCCGGTCACGCCCTTGAGCAGCACCGTGCCGTAGCGCCCCGAGGCCACGCCCTCGCGCAGGCTCTGCGCCGCAAGCGCCTGATCCTCGGCCAGCGTCTTGCCGCCGTAGTCCGGATCGAGCCTCGGGAAGGCGGTGTCGCGCGGCGCTTCCTCCTCGCGCACCGCGCCCATCTTGGCGAGCCCCTTGATGACGGAGGGCGTCACCCCAGCCGCCTCGGCCAGCTCGCCCTGTGTCAGCGCCAGCCCGCCAATATCGGCGAGCACCTCGAGCACCCGGCGGCGCGCGTCGGTCATGCGCTCGGGCTCGGCATCGCCCAGCCGGTAGATCTTGCGCATCGAGGGTGCCTCGCCCAGCCCCGGCGCGCGGGTGGCGAGCCGCAGCATCGCGGTGAGCGGGGTCAGGGTGTACTCGCCGGCGCGCTCGAGAAAGCTGCGCAGCTCGGCACGCATCGGCGCCACGTCGAGCACCCGGGTCACGGGCCGCACCTTGGCATAGTCGACATCGCCCTTGCCCGGCCCCCAGACCACGCCCAGCACCTTGCGCGGCCCGAGCGGCACCTCGACGAAGGCGCCTTCCCAGCAGCCGCCCTCCGGCGCCTTGTAGTCGAGCAGCCGGTCCAGCGGCTGCGTGGTCAGCACGGCCACCAGCGTGCCTTCGTCGTAGAACGCATCCATCTGCAGGGTTTCCGTTAGCGCAAAACTTCTGGGGCTTCCTGAGGGCCCCTGCATGGGGTATGACACGCGCGACCGAATGCCAAGCAAAGCCGGGAGGGCTGACGCCGATGAAATTTTTCGTAGACACCGCCGACGTGGACGCGATCCGCGAGCTCAACGATCTGGGCCTCGTCGATGGCGTGACCACCAACCCCTCGCTGATCGCCAAGTCCGGCCGTGACATCCTCGAAGTCACCAAGGAAATCTGCGACATGGTCGACGGCCCGGTTTCGGCCGAGGTGGTTGCCACCGAGTACGAGGCGATGGTCGAGGAAGGCCGCAAGCTGGCCGAGATCGCGCCGAACATCGCCATCAAGGTGCCGCTGACCCTCGACGGCCTGCGCGCCTGCAAGACCTTCACCTCGGAAGGCAAGATGGTGAACGTGACGCTCTGCTTCTCGGCCAACCAGGCGCTGCTGGCGGCCAAGGCCGGCGCGACCTTCATCTCGCCCTTCGTCGGCCGCCTCGACGACATCAACATCGACGGTCTCGAGCTGATCGCCGACATCCGCCAGATCTATGACAACTACGGCTTCGAGACCCAGATCCTCGCCGCCTCGATCCGCAGCGCCAACCACATGTCCGATTGCGCCAAGATCGGCGCCGACGTGGCCACCGCGCCGCCGGCGGTGATCAAGGCGATGGCCAACCACGTGCTGACCGACAAGGGCCTCGCGGCGTTCCTTGCGGATGCCGAGAAGGCCGGCATCAAGATCGTCTGATCATGACGCGACGGATCCCGCCCGCTGTCCGGCAGGCAGAGGCTGCTCTGAGCCTGCTGGACAAGCGGGCGGTGATCCTCGCATGGCAAGCCTACCAGCTTGAAATGCACGGGCTGCCGCCGGAGGTCTTCGGCGACGCCTTCGACGAATATCTCGACACCGCGCTTTCGGGCGGAGACCGGCTTGGCGTGCTGACGCACGGCGTGCATGACGTCATTATGGACCTGCGCGAGATCGCCGAGGATGACGAGGACGAGTGGCCGATCCTGCGCGAGTGCCTCGCCGCGGCGCTGCCCGAGGAGGTCTTTCTCACCGTGATGGGGTCGATCGAACCGAACAGCTAGGGCGCAGCGGCACGAAGATTTTTCTCAATAAAGCTTCCTCCCCCGCGCGACGCCCAAGAATTTTCAGTGAAAATTCTTCTGGCTCAGACGTTGGGCTCGCCCTGAAGTCCGAGCAGCTTGCGGAAACCGGTCCAGTAGCCCGGCAGGCGCGGCATCTCCTGCATTCCCGCGATCGCCTCGTCCCGCCAGCGCGGCATCTCGCGCGCGGCGAAGTCCCGCCCCCAAGCCAGGTAATGTTCGCCATGCTCGGGGCGCAGGCGGCAGGCCGAACCCACCAGTCCCACCAGCGTCTCGGGAGCGGAATACCACTCGTCCTGGATCCCGGTCACCCGCTTGCGCATCAATGGGCCCACCAGCCGCATCAGGCGCTTCTCCGAGAACAGCAGCAGCATCCGGCCCATCTCGTCGCGGCTGTAATGGATCAGCGGCGGGAAGGTGTCGTAGAACACCGCGGTGCCGTCGACGACGGCGAAATTGCGGATCGAGGGGTGGAAGCCGATGCGAGTGTCGAAGCGGTCGGCGGCATTCCAGAACCGCGCGATGACCTGGCCCGCAGCCTCCATCATCTCCAGCGTCGCCTCGAGCCCCTCTGCCTGCATCCGCGGCCGCATCAGCGACGTCTCGGGCAGCGCTTCCTGAACGATCACCGGTACCCGCGCGCCGTCGCTCTCGAGCAGCAGGAACTCGGTCTCGGGCAGCGGCACGCCGGTCTCGCGCAGGGCGGCGACGTAATCGTCATGCGCCGCCGCGAGGCGGTCGAGCGCACCGGCGTCCGGCAGCCCGCGATAAACCTTGATGACACGATCCGAGTACGGCCCTTCGGCAGGCCGGAACGGGGCACAGAAATAGCCCAGCCGCGAGATCGGCTGGCCCTGCGCGGCCTCGTGGCGGCGGATGGTCTCGGCTAGGGCGGCGTGATCGGTCATGGCGTCTTCTCCGGGGCTCGCCCCGTCTCGCAAGGCGGGGTCCGACGCCCCCTTTACCCGTTCGCCAGCACCTGCGCCACCTCTGCCGACAACGCCTCGACCTCGTCGCGGGCCGGGGTCTTGCGGCCCTCGGCGGCGCTCAGCCCGTGGCCGAAGGCCTCGGCATAGCCCACCCGGTTGCCCAGCTGCGCCTCGGCGATGCGCGCCGCCATCTTGTTGGCCGCGGCGGTGATCTCGCCCGAGAGCCGCGTGCCCGGACGGGTGCGGTTCATCACCATCATCACTTCGCGGTTCTCGCGGCGGGCGAGATCGAGCACGCTTTCCGTGGCCCAGAGATCGAGATGGCTCATCGAGACCGGCACCAGCACCAGGTCGGCGGCGCGCAGCGCCGGGCGCAGGTCGCTGTCGGCCTTGGGCGGGGTGTCGACGATGACGACATCGAAGCGCTCCGCCAGCTTGCGGCATTCATAGGTGATGCCCCAGGCCGAGGAGGTGGCGAACTCGAGCCCCTCGACGGCATCGGGATTGTGCTCGAGCCGGGTCATGAACCAGCGCCCGAGGCTGCCCTGCGGATCGGTGTCGATCAGCGCGACCGAATGCCCCGCCAGGCGCAGCCCGATCGCCAGATTGGCCGAGAGCGTTGTCTTGCCCGACCCGCCCTTCTGCTGCGCCACCGTGATCACCGATCCTGCCATTCCATCCCCCTCGTGGTTCTGCCCTGCAGCATAGGCGATTGCCGCCGCCGGTAAAGCGCTGCTTAACGGCGCGTTAACCACGCTGGACGCAAGGTTTTCCCCTGGCAAGGGAAAACCGCCATGGGGATCATCAGGGGGCTGACACTGGCTCTGGCGCTGGCCGGGCTGGCCGGCAGCGCGTCCGCCGGGGCTTGGCCGCGCGAGGAGGGCAGCCTGTTCGTCAGCAGCCTGGCCCGGCTGTCCTGGCCGCAGGACATCACCACCTGGACCTCCTACGAGCCGACCGGCGAATATTATACGCTCTATGTCGAATACGGGATGACCGAGCGGCTCACCGTCGGGCTCGATCTGGGCCGGGCAATCTCGGGCGGCGGCAAGGACGTGGCCTTCATCCGCCTGCCGATCGGAGGGCAGGAGCAGCGGCTCAGGCTCGCCGCCGAGCTCGGGCTGGGCCAGATCGAGGGTGACATGGTCCTGCGCCCCGGCCTGTCGCTGGGGCTGGGGCTGGGGCACGGCTGGCTAGCAGCCGACGGTCTGGCCGAGATCTCGCTCGGCAGCGGCGAGACCGATCTCAAGCTTGATCTCACCTGGGGGCTCAATCTCTGGGATGAGCGCAAGCTGATCGTGCAGTTCCAGACCGGCCAGCAATTCGGCGATCCGCCCTTCGTCCGGGTCGAGCCGACCCTCGTGCAGCCGCTGACCAAGCGCCTGAAGACCCAGATCGGCGGCAGCTACGGGCTGCTTGGCGACAGCTCGATGGGGCTCACCTTCGGGCTCTGGGCCGAGTTCTGATCCGCTTCCGCCTGCCGCCGCGCCGCGCTACTCTCGCCGCCATGACAGACCCGATCCGCCCCACCGACGACGAGGCCCGCGCCCTCGCCCAAGACCTGATCGCGACCGCCCGCTTCGCGGCGCTGGCCGTGACCGACCCCGAGATCCGGTCGCCGATGATTAGCCGGGTCGTGGTGGTGCCCGGACCCGACGGGCTGCCGCTGAGCCTGGTTTCGGACCTCGCGGCCCACGCCACCGCGCTCAAGGCCGACCCGGCCTGCGCGTTGCTGCTGGGCGAACCCGGCCCGAAGGGCGATCCGCTCACCCATCCGCGCCTCAGCCTGCAGGCCAGTGCGCGGTTCATCCGCCACGGCGCCCCCGAGCACGCAGCCCTCGCGGAGCACTACCTGAGCCTCCAGCCCAAGGCGAAGCTCTATATCGGTTTCGCGGATTTCTCGCTGCTGCGCTTCGAGATCGCACGCGGCCTGCTCAATGGCGGTTTCGGCAAGGCCTTCAAGCTCACGCCTGCGGATCTCGGAGTGTAAGACGCAAAGCGGCCGGTGCTCCGAGGAACACCGGCCGCCCCACGCGCCTAGGCCAGCGCGTTCAATTGTCCATGCGCACCCGCAGCGTCATGTCGCCCAGGACAGGCTCGGGCCAGACCGCGTGAACCTGATCCTGCGCGCCGCCCTCGCGGCTCGAGCAATAGGGCGTGGCAAAGACGCTGACATTGCTGGTGTCGCGCGGCCGCGAGCGCAGCACCAGGCTCTCGATCTCCATGGCGTAGCCGCCGAAGGGCAGACGGTCGTCGGTATCGATGACCCAGGTCTGGGCATGGGTGTTCTGCGCGTGGCTGACCAGCAGGGGATTCTCCACGCCGATCTCGACGTTCAGGAAGGTGTTGTTGGTGAAATACACCTTCCGCATCGCCGCAAGGTTCAGCCCCTCAAAGGAAGTATCGACGCGCTCGACCCGGTCGATCGTCCCGCCGGAGGCACGGAACAGATTGCCCGAGACGTTGAGCCCGTTGATCCGGTGGTTCTGGCCATAGGGCTTGACCACGATGAAGGAAAACTGCGCCGACATGTCCGAGCAGAGAAAGACGTTGTCGGTGATCGACAGGCCCGAGAAGCCGAAGCCCGAGACGAAATCCGGATCCGGATCGCGCTCGTTGGTCCATTCGATGAAGCAGTTGTCGACGTAGTTGCCCGACACGGTGGTGTTGGTGTTCTTCAGGCACAGCACGATGCCGGCGCTGCGGATACCGCTCTCGTCGCCCTGAAAGAAATGATTGTTGGCGATCACCCCGTTACCGCCCGAGACCACCGCGAAATGGCGGAACTGCGAGGCGCGGTTGTTGCGGATCTTGACGTCGTTGGCATTGGTGTTGATCGCCACCGAGCGGCGGTTCTGCGTGGTCAGCCCGCCCTCGGCGCTGTTGAACTGGTTGTGGTCGATCAGCATGCCCTGGCAGCCCTCGCCCGGTGAGGTGATGCCGCGATCCTTGGGGCGGTTGAAGACGCAGTTGCGCACCACGTTGACCACCCCCGTGCGCGCCAGCATCACGCCGCTGCAAAGCTCGTTGCACTGGAACTCGACATCCTCGATCTCGAACTTGTCGAGCCGGCTGAAGCCGCTGAAATCGAGCAGGTAGCGGAAGCGGGTGAAGCTGTAGCTCTGGGTGCCCACCGCGTCCGAGAGCGGCTGCGACAGGGTCAGGCTCTGGGCTCCGACATTGACCGCCTGAACGTAGATCTCTCGCCCGACGCCCGCCGCCTCGACCAGGCTGCCGACCTCGATATTGGCGATGTTGGTGACGCCGGTCAGCTGCCACTGGTTCGAGGCGGAATAGGTCCCCTGGCTGGTGACGGTGGTGCTGTCCCACGCGGAGCTGGTCTCGGCGCGCAGCTGGCCGTTGCGCAGCACCCGACGCTGGGCATAGCTGTCGCGGTTGTCGACCGCTGCCTGCACGTCGATCGGCGCGCTCAGCGAGACCCGCCGCCCCGAGAGGTCGAAGCTCTCGTGATCGGAATTGTTGAGCAGCGATTGCAGGCCCTTCTTCAGCGCCGTCTCCTCGTCGCCTCCAAAGGCATCGACGTATGTCGACAGTTCGAAATCCTTGGTCAGCGACAGGATCGCCGCGTCTGGCATGGTGACGCGGCCCTCGAATTCCACGTGGCTCTCGAAGGTCACCGAACTCGCCAGCCGGTAGTTGCCCGCCGAGACCAGCACCTTGCGCCCATTGGCCGCCGCGTCGGCGGCCTCGAAGGCGGCACTGTCATCGGTGCTGCCGTCGCCGATGGCGCCGTAATCGCGCACGTCGACCCAGTTCATCAGGGTGCGCAGGAAGACGCTGGTGATGTCCTCGATGACGATGTCATCGATCCGCACCACGCCACCGTTGGCGCCGGTGAGGTCGAGTCCGAAATGGCCGAGATCGGGCTCGGTGCCCCACACCATGTCGACCCCGCCCCGGTCGCCGACGCCGACGATGGCCGAGACCTCGACCACCTCGCCATAGCTCGTCAGCTGCACCGAGGGCCCGGTGACGGGCAGCCCCGTTACCTCGGTGCCGTTCTCGCGTCCGGCCCAGGCAGCAATGCGCACCGCCGGCATCACCCCCGAGATCGCCTTCACCCGCGCGGTCACGCGCAGGTAGCAGCCCGGCAGGATCGGTGTATCGCCCGTATAGCGCAGGCGCTGGGTGCCGGAAATCTTGAGAAGCTCGAGACAGCCGGCAAAATCCGCATCCGCCGGCACGAAGGCTGCGTTGGCGTCGGTGTCATAGGTGTCGGAGCCCGGCGTGCCGTCGCTGCGCGACCAGACATCCAGCCCCTGGGAGAAGGGTGTCGGCATGAAGACCACGCCGTCGGTTACCGCCTTGTTCATCCGTTCGATCCTCTGTTGCCTGCAATGCACAAGAGACCGCCGCCGCGCGGGCGGCGTGAAATCCCGCGCAAATTGCAGATAACTTTGAGGCGTTAAGAGGATCTGCGGTCACCGCACCGCTCCCCGCCCGCCGCGCAACGGCAGGGCGGAGGTCTGAAGGCTGCTGCCGCGGAGCGGGCCTAGGCCGAAACCTGCGGCACCGGTGCGAAGCGCACGCCGGCGATGCGCCAGCTGCCGTCGACCTGTTCCATCTGGTATTGCAGCGCATGCAGCGCGCCCTCGGCATCCTGCACGATCACCGTCTGCCACAGCCCGCCATCGCTTTCCGACAGCGCTCCAAAGCGCACGTCGCCGGGCGCCCAGACCATGGGATAGCCGCGCTCGACCATGCGGCCGAAATTCTCGGGATTGCCAAAGAGCCGCTGAATCTCGGGGCTGGCATAGCCCCACGCCGCGTCGACGTCCCCGGCGAGAAACGCGTCGAGCTGCTGGCGGATCACGCCCTCAATCGCCGCGTCGTCCTGTGCGATCGCGGGCCCGGCGAGCGCCAGCCCCACGATCAGGCTCAAGGTCAGGTTCCGTAATTTGGTCCGCATCGCGCCACCTCCTCCTGCCGGAGAAGGTAGCGCGGGCGGTCAGACGGTCAAAACCGGGCTTATCCGAGCGCGCCGGCGAGGCCTTTCTCGATCAGCGCCACGGTCTCGTCGACGCCGTAAAGCGCGATGAAGCCGCCGAAGCGCGGGCCCTGGCTCTGGCCCAGCAGCACCTCGTAGAGCGCCTTGAACCAGTCGCGCAGGTTCTCGAAGCCGTGCTCCTTGCCGACCGCGAAGACCAGCGTCTGCAGCGCCTCGTCGGAGACCTCGCCATCATAGCCGCGCAACTGCGCAGCGAGGTCTTCCATCGCCGCCCGCTCCTTCTCGTCGGGCGCGCGGAACTGCTTGGTGGGCTTGACGAAATCGTCGTAGTAGCGGACCGCGAAGCCAGCCGCCTGATCCATGTCGGGATGGCTCTCCGGGCTCGCCTCGGGGGCGTAGCGGCGGATGAAGCCCCACATGGTCTCCTTGTCCTCGGCCCCGGCGGCCGAGGCGAGGTTGAGCAGCATCGAGAACGGCACCACCATCTTCGACTCGGGCACGTCGCCGCCGTGGATGTGCCACACCGGGTTGTTGAGCTGGCCCTTGGCGTCCTGACCCGGGAAGGCGCGGAGCTGCTGGTGATACTCGTCCACGGCCTTGGGGATGACATCCCACCACAGCCGCTTCGCGGTCTTGGGCTTCTGGTACATGAAGTACGACAGCGACTCGGTCGAGGCATAGGTCAGCCACTCGTCGATCGACAGGCCGTTGCCCTTCGACTTCGAGATCTTCTGGCCCTGATCGTCGAGGAACAGCTCGTAGGTGAAGTGCTCGGGCGCCCGCACACCGAGGGTCCGGCAGATGCCGTCATAGATCGGCGTGTTGGTCGAGTGGTCCTTGCCGTACATCTCGAAATCGACCTCGAGCGCCGCCCAGCGGGCGCCGAAATCGGGCTTCCACTGCAGCTTCACGTTGCCGCCAGTGACCGGCAGGGTCCATTCCTTGCCGTCATCGTCGTCGAAGGTGATCGTGCCTTCCTTGGCGTCCACGTGCTTCATCGGCACGTAGAGCACCCGGCCGCTCTCGGGATGGATCGGCAGGAAGATCGAGTACGTCGACGCCCGCTCGTCGCGCAGCGATTTCAGCATGATGGCCATCAGGTCGTCATACTTCTCGGCGCAGCGCAGCAGGATCTCGTCGAACTGGCCGGTCTTGTAGAACTCGGTCGCCGAGTAGAATTCGTACTGGAAGCCGAAAGTGTCGAGGAAGCGGCGCAGCATGGCGTTGTTGTGGTGGCCGAAGCTCTCGAACTCCTCGAACGGGTCCGGCACCGAGGTCAGCGGGCGCTGCAGGTTGGCGTGCAGCAGCTCCTGGTTCGGCACGTTTTCCGGCACCTTGCGCATGCCGTCCATGTCGTCCGAGAAGCAGATCAGACGGGTCGGGATATCGGAGATCAGCTCGAAGGCGCGGCGGATCATCGTGGTCCGCGCGACCTCGCCGAAGGTGCCGATATGCGGCAGGCCCGAAGGGCCGTAGCCGGTCTCGAACAGCACGTAGCCCTTCTCGGGCGGCTTCTTCTCGTAGCGTTTCAGGACGCGGCGCGCCTCTTCAAAGGGCCAGGCCTTCGAACTCATCGCGGCTTCGCGCAGATCAGACATCTGAAACACTCCATTGGATCGCGTGTGATTTGGCAACACGGGGGAAGGACCGCCCACGGCGACTCCGTGGCGGTTGCGCCCGCGTCCTATTGCAGACGGGGGTCGCGGTCAATAAATTGACGCCAAAGGGTCAATCGAAGAAAGAGCTGCCGTGAACGAAGCCACCCCGCACCCGCTGACGTCCCAGGATTGTCTCGTCGCCCTGATGATCGCCGTCTCGGCCTCGGACCAGAACATCCGCACCGCCGAACTCGTGAAGATCGAGTCCTCGGTGAACCTCCTGCCGATCTTCGCGGAGTATGACATCGACCGCATCCGCAACATGTCGGACCTGGTGTTCCAGCTCTTCGATCAGGAAGACGGGCTCGACGCCCTCTTCGGCCTGATCCGCGATAATCTGCCCGAGCGCCTGTTCGAGACGGCCTACGCGCTGGCCTGCGACGTGGCCGCCGCCGACGGCACCCTGCGCGAGGAAGAGCTGCGGCTGCTGGAAGAGATCCGCTACGAGCTTGATATCGACCGCCTGCACGCCGCCGCTATCGAGCGCGGCGCCCGCGCCAGGCACCTGCCCGGCTGACGGCGGCCCACCGGCGCGTCGCCCCGGCCGGGACGCGCCGACCGACCAAGGTCGCAAGACGCCAAACTTTACATAACATCCCGCATCGGGCACTCTGGAACGAGGCAATTTTCGCCGTTCGTTTCTTTCAAGTGCCTTTTGATCCGGGAGTTTCCCATGAACCGCTTTCGACTGACCCTGCTTGGCGCCGCCATCCTGTGCCTTCTGCCCATCCTCGGCGCCGCCGGTATCACGGCCAGATCCCTGGTAGGGTTCTGAGCGCAAAAATGCCGGGCCGCTCCTGCCGCGCATCTTGCCGCGCGCGCCCCGGCCCAAATAAGCGAACCGCACGGTCAGGCGAGATACGACTTGACCGACAGCGCTCTTGGCGACATGACCCTTGTTCATGTCCGGACACCAGACCTTCCCTGATCGACGCCGACGCCGCATCCCAGCGGCGGCTCTTCGGGCTGCGCGTCGATCCGTGACCCTCGGCATCCTCAGCGGCGCTTTCTAGCCGCCCCCGCCAGAATCCGCATCGACCCGCGTTTCGGACCCCCGCAGCCCTCGGCTTCGGGGGCGTTTTCCGTTCCCCTTCTGAAAAGGAATTTCCCATGAGCATTCGCACAGGCATCGTCGGCATCAGCGGTTTCGGCGGCGGCGAAGCGCTGCGCCTGATCGCCGGGCATCCCGCTTTCGAGCTGGTCTACGCCGCCGGAGAGAGCACCGCCGGCAGCCGGCTGGTGGAACGCTTCCCCGGCGTACCGCCGGCGCTGGCCGATCTGGTCATCGAGAGGTTCGATCCCAAGGCCCTGCCCGAGCTCGACCTGCTCTTCGCCTCGCTGCCCACCGGGCGCTCTGCCGAGGCGCTGGCCCGGGTCCCCGAGACGGTGAAGATCGTCGATATCGGCGGCGATCACCGCCATGTCGAGGGCTGGGGCTACGGCCTCGCCGATGTCTGGCCCGAGCGGATCAAGGGGCTCGGTCGGATCGCCAATCCCGGCTGCTTCCCGGTCGCGACGCTGAACGCGCTGGCACCTCTGCTGGCGGCCGGGCTGATCGCCACCGACAACATCATCATCGATGCCAAGACCGGGATTTCCGGCGCCGGGCGCGGTGGGAGCAGCAGCTTCGGCTACGCGGAAAGCAACGAGAACCTGCAGCCCTATGGACTGCTCCGCCATGTCCACATGCCCGAGATGGAGACCGCCATCGCGCAGCTTGGCGGCGCGAGCGCCGCAGGGCTGGTTTTCACGCCGCATCTGGTGCCGATGACCCGCGGGCTGCTGGTGACGATCTATGCCCGCGGCAGCGCCACCACCGAAGCCTGCCTCGACGCGGCTCGGCGCTTCTACGCCGACCGGCCCTTCGTGCGGGTCACCGAACAGCCGCCACAGACCAAGTGGGCCAGCGGCTCAAACCTCAGCTTCGTCAGCTACGCAGCCGACCCGGCGCGCAACCTCATCATCGCGCTCGGCGCGGTGGACAATCTCGGCAAGGGCGCGGCCGGGCAGGCGGTGCAGAACGCCAACCTGATCTGCGGCCTGCCGGAGACCGCGGGGCTCGAGGGCGCGCCGGTCTGGCCCTGACCCGAGCCGCCCTGAATGAAAGGGGCCGGCCCGCACAACGGGCCGGCCCTCGGACCTGAGCGTCTCGGCGCTTACTTGATGCGCTGGCCGTTGGCGAAGACCTGGCCCTGCTCATTGACCTCGATGGTCGAGCTCATCGTGTCGGGTGCCGATCCGGGCACCGCGAACATGCTCATCATCATCCGCGCGCCCATCGCATCCTGCTCGCGGACCAGCCCCATCTGGATCAGCTTGTCGATCAGCCCGTTCGCCCCGCTCACCTGCAGGTTCAGCGCCCCCTCGGGACGCGGCAGGCCGTCGAAGCTCTCCAGATCGTCATTGTCGAAGGTGAAGTCTCCGTCACCGACGATCTGAGCGCCCGCCGCCGCAATGGTGAGGTTGTTGAGCGTCAGCGCGTTCAGCTCGCCGGGAGGCGTCTCACCGCCCAGCGCCTCGATCTGCGCCGGATCGAGCAGATCGACCGTCGGCGTCACCTTGGCCGCGAGGTCGAGCAGCACCGTGGCCGGATCGCGCGGCAGGACGCCCATCGGATCGAAGAGCGACCAGACCTCGTCGCTGGCGGTGAAGCCGGCCATGGTCAGCTGCGCCTTCGCATCGACCGGCTCTTCGGACGCGCCTACCGGCATGGTCAGCCCGAGGCGCATCTCGTCCATCTCGGCCGCGATCGGGAACGGCATCTCGGGCGAGCTCAGGGTGACGTTCATTCCCAGCCCGCGCAGGTCATAGGTGAGCGCATCCTGCGACATCGCCAGCGTCAGGCTGCCGCCCTGGCTCGAGGTCTCGCCGGAGGAGGTCTGATCGTCTTCGGTGACCGAGAAGCGCGATTGGCCGGCGGTGTAGCGCATCTCGGCATCGATCGTCATGCCACTGCGCAGCATCGCGCTCATGTCCGCCGCGTCCATCGCCTCGGGCACCACCGTGGTGCTGTCGGTGCTGACCCCGGTCAGCATTCCCGCCAGAAGCCCCGCGCCGGTGTCGTCGCTGCCGGTCAGGTCGTAGCTCAGCTCGCCGACGGTGAACGACTGGCGCACCCGCCGCATGCCGTCTTCGAGCGAGACCTGGGTTTCGCCGTCGAGCGGCGCGGCGCTGATCTGCACCGCCACTTTGTCGCGCGGGATAACCTCGCCGTCGACCACCAGTTCGCTCAGCACCAGCGCCATCGACGCGGCGCTGTAGACGTAGGTCATGTCGCCGGGATCACCGGCAATCACCATCTCCATGTCCTGCAGCGTGTAATCGATCACCGCCTCGGCCTCTTCGCCCCCGGTCGGTGCGACGGTGATCGTCAGCGGCATCGTGGTCGGCATGTCGAGCGCCACCGTGCCGTCGCCCTGATCGCGGAGGACCATCTCCTCGAGCTGGAAGCGCATCTCGCCGTCGTCTTCCGGGAAGGTCATCGTCACCGTCATGTCGGTGAGGGTCAGCGCGTCGCCCGCCCGGCTTTCCTCGGCGCTCACGGAGTAGCCGAAGCCCGCGAGATAGGCCTGCAGATCCGACCAGACCTGATCCGGCGTCACGTCGGCCCAGGCAGGCGGGGCGGCGAGCAGCGCCGCGCTCGTGGCGGCGGCGGCAAGATTGGAGACACGCATGGATCAACCCTTTCGTTCGAGATCGTCTAATCAATGTAGCCTACTTCGGCACCGGCGTCCGTGCGGTCAAGAGGCTGGACCGGGGGTATTCCAGCCTTTACCAATGAGTGGAATCGGAAAACACGAGGCATCCCATGGATCTGACAGGGAAAACCGCCCTGATCACCGGCGCCAGCCGCGGCATCGGCGCGGCTGCGGCCAAGGCCTTTGCCGAGGCCGGCGCCAATGTCGCCCTAGTGGCGCGAAGCCGCGACGCCATCGCCGAACTGGCCGGCGAGATCGGCCCCAAGGCCGTCGCCATCCCCTGCGAGATCTCGCGTTACTGGGAGGTCGAGCAGGCGGTGGAAAACTGCCACACCGCCTTCGGGTCGCTCGACATCGTGATCAACAATGCCGGCGTGATCGAGCCCATCGCGCCGCTGGCAGAGGCAGATCCCGAGAGCTGGGGCGCGCTCATCGACATCAACGTGAAAGGCGTCTTCCACGGCATGCGCGCGGCGCTGCCGGGGATGTTGGCTTCGGGCGGCGGCACCATCCTGACCATCGGCTCGGGCGCGGCGCAGCGCCCGCTCGAGGGCTGGTCGGCCTATTGCACCTCGAAGGCCGCCGCGCTGATGATCACCCGCGCCACCGACGAGGAATACCGCGCCCGCGGCGTCCGCTCGATCTCGCTCTCGCCCGGTACCGTGGCGACCGAGATGCAGCGCACCATCAAGGCCAGCGGCGTCAACGCGGTCAGCCAGCTCGACTGGTCCGATCACATCCCGCCGGAATGGGTCGCCAAGACGCTGCTGTGGATGTGCGGCCCGGAGGCCGACGGCTTCCTCGGCGGCGAGGTCTCGCTGCGCGATGAAGAGATCCGCCGCAAGGTGGGCCTGATATGATCTCGCTCGAGAAGGACGGCGGCTACTGGATCGCGGTGATCGACCGGCCCGACAAGGCCAACTCGCTGACCCCCGAAATGCTCGAACGGCTCTGCGAGATCGCCGAGGCCGCGCGCGACGCGCATGTGCTGGTGCTGACCGGGGTCGGCAAGGTGTTCTCCGCCGGGGCCGATCTCGAAGCCGCCCGCGCGGGCCTCGCCACCTCGCCGCTCTGGGAGCGGCTCTCGGGCGCCATCGCGCGGCTGCCGGGGCTGACCATCTGCGCCCTGAACGGCACGCTGGCGGGCGGCGCGATGGGCATGGCGCTGGCCTGCGACCTGCGCATCGCGGTGCCGACCGCCAAGTTCTTCTACCCGGTGATGAAGCTGGGCTTCCTGCCCCAGCCCTCCGATCCGGCGCGGCTCACTGCGCTGGTGGGGCCGGCGCGGGCCAAGATGATCCTGATGGCCGGGCAGAAGATCCCCGCCGAGGAGGCGTTGGCCTGGGGGCTGATCGATCGCATCGTCGCGCCAGACGCGCTTCTGGTCGAGGCCCGTGCGCTGGCCGCCGACGCGATGGGCGCCGAGCCGTCGCATTCCCGCGCCATCAAGGCGCTGATCCGCTAGGCGGGCCGGGGCGCGATGTGCGGGCGCTACGCCATCACCCTCGCCAAGGAGGCGATGGCGCAGATCTTCGAGGCGGTGCCCGGCAACGATCTGCCCGAAGTGCCGAACTTCAACGTCTGCCCGACCAACGCGGTCCACACCGTGCGCAGCAGCGACGGCACGCGCAGCCTCTCAGCGATGCGCTGGGGCTTCCTCCCGCACTGGTACAAGACGCCGGGTGACGGCCCGCTGCTGATCAATGCCCGCGCCGAGACCATCGCCGAGAAGCCCGCCTTCCGCGCCGCCTGCCGCGAGCGCCGCTGCCTGATCCCGGCCAGCGGCTTCTACGAATGGACCAAGGGCGAGGATGGCACCCGCCTGCCGTGGTACATCCAGCCCGCCGAGGGCGATGTGCTGGCCTTCGCGGGCGTCTGGCAGGACTGGGAGCGCGACGGCGAGATGCTGCGCAGCTGCGCCATCGTGACCACCGCATCCGCGGGCGAGATGACGAAGATCCATCACCGGGTGCCGGTGATCATCGCGGCCGATGACTGGGCGCTGTGGCTGGGAGAGGAAGGGCGCGGCGCGGCCACGCTGATGCAGCCCGCCCCCGAGGGCGCGCTGCGCTTTCACCGGGTCGATACGGCAGTGAACTCTAACCGCGCCAGCGGCCCGCAGCTCATCCGGCCGATCTGAGACCTGCGGTCAGTTGCTGGCGTGGTTCGGCTCGCTGTTGCGCTCGAGCTCGAGCGGCGGCGCGGCGGCGTATTCGATCACGCCCTCCGCGAGGCTCTCTTCCGCGACGCTGTCAACGAAGGTCCGGGTCATGCCCTCGGTCACCTCGAGCACGTATTGATCGCCCGGCTGCAGCACGCCGGTGTCCCAGCTTGCATCGGTGGCGGTGGCCGACATCGGCACGATGGAGCTGTTCTCGAAGATCACGGTATCGCCGACGACCGGGTAGACATGGCTCGGGAAATACCCCTGCCCCATCAGCAGGACCGAATGTTCTTCCGCCTGAAGCGGCGCAGCGAAAAGGCCCAGCGTCAGGGCCAAAAGACCGGTTTTGCGCAGCATGAGACCACTCCTTCAAACAGCACAACTCGGCCCCCACCGCTTTGCTAAAGGCAGCGTTAAGAGAAGATTGCGGCGACAGTTGGGCGTTTCGCGCCAAAGCCCCGGAGCCGCTGGCCGTCCAGCCGCGGCAGGCTGTCACCCCTGCGGCGAGACCAGCAGGGCCGTAGCGATCATGTCGGCGGCGGAGGGCCCGAGCGCCAAGGGGGTGTCATGCAGCACGGCGAGACGGGTGAGCGCCTGCAGGTCGGCCTCGCCGCCATGCGGCACGGTGGGATCGGCGAAGAAGATCACTGCGTCGAGTTCGCCGGTGGCGATCATCGCGCCGAGCTGCTGGTCGCCGCCGCGCGAGCCGCGTTGCAGCCGGCGCAGGCTGAGCTGCGGCGCGGCCTCGGCGATCATCTGCCCGGTGCCGCCGGTGCAGACCAGCCGGTGGCCCTCGAGCGCCGCGGCATGGCGCGACACCCAGGCCCGCAGATGCGCCTTGCGGGTGTCATGCGCGGCCAGAGCGATGCGTCGGGGCGCGGTGGAGCGCATCCGGGCCCGGGTGGTGAAGCCGAGGATGGCGCGGACCTGCGCGGCAAAGCCCGGCCCCTCCGCCGGGAAGGCGCCAGCAAGCGCCGCGGTGCCCACGGTGAAGCCAGCAGCGCCCGCTTCGGCGGCGGCGGTGATGCGGGTTTCGCTGTCGATGCTGCCCGCCATGATCACCGGCTTGCCGATGGCGCCGCAGACCGCCCGCATCAGCTCCGGCACGTCGCCGGCGAAGCGGTAGGCCAGGAGGTCGAGCCCGTGCACATGCTCGAGATCCGCCAGCCGTTTCGCGGAGTCGACGATGGCCTCGACCGGCCCTTCGAGCACGCTCGGATGGCCGGTGATGCTGCCGCAGAACGGATAATAGCGCAGCGGGTGATCGCGGGTCACGGTGGTGACCGCCTGCGGCCGGGTGCCGCCGAGCAGGCAGTCGACATCGAGATCCACCGCGGCGCGGGCCGAGGCCAGCTCACTCTCCTCGTCGAGGCTCACCACCTCGAGATAGGAGCGCCCGCCGGCGGCGCGGATGGCCTCCGCCAGCCCCTTCAACTCGGAGAACGGCAGGCCGACATCCTTGAAGCCGATATTGCGCACGCCGCCCTCGAGCGCCTCGTCGATCCGCGCCCGGGCGTCGGGGATCGTGCGGTCGTTCTCGGTGAGCATCAGGATGAAGTCGAACGCCATGCAGGGGCTCCGTCAGGTGGGGGAGGATTTCTCGTGACGGTAGAGCGCGCGGCCCCCGGGACCAAGCGCCAATCGCTTTTCTCCTGCCCTCGCGATGATCAGAGCGCCGCGACCACCACGATCTCGACGCGGTGCCCCGCCGCCAGTCCGGTCTCGACACAGGCGCGCTGCGGCCAGTGCTGCGGGTCGTCGCCGATCCAGTCGCACCAGGCGCGGTCCATCTCGTCCTTGCTGGCGATGTCGGTGACGTAGATCGTGGCGTTGAGGATGCGGGTCTTGTCGGTGCCCATTTCCGCAAGGATCTCGTCGATCCGCGCCAGCGTGCTGGCCGTCTGGTCATATACGTCGTCGGTCTCGACCTGGGTGGTCGCCACCGCCCAGCCCATGCCGTTGAAGGCGGTGCCGGAATTGCGCCCCTTGTAGGGGCCGCGTACGCGGGTGATCTCGCTCATCTCTCGTCCTCTCTGCAAAACTCAGCGTCCGATGGCATAGGCCTGCATCAGCCGCGGCGTCGCCGCCGCCTGCAAGAGCCCGTCGGGATGGCGCAGCGCCGCGGTCAGGCGCCCGACGCTGTTGGGCGCGGCGACGGCCACATCATGCCCGCGCGCTTTCAGCCCCTCGATGACCTGCGCGCCGATGGTCTCCTCGATCATCATTCGCCCCGGCTTGGCCTCGCGCGGGTAGAACGACGCTTGGAAATGCTGCGAATGGAACAGCGGCGCGTCGATGCCCTGCTGCAGGTCGAAGCCGTGATGCACGAAGCGCAGGAACCACACCAGCTGCCACTGGTCCTGCTGGTCGCCGCCGGGCGTGCCGAAGGAGAGCCGCTCACCTCTCGGGCCGTAGGCGATGGAAGGCGTCAGCGTGGTGCGCGGACGTGCGCGCGGCGTCAGCGAGGAGGGTAGCCCCTCGTCGAGCCAGAACATCTGCGCCCGGCTGTTGAGCGGGAACCCGAGGCCCGGCACCACCGGGCTCGACTGAAGCCAGCCGCCCGAGGGCGTGGCCGAGACCATGTTGCCCCAGCGGTCGATGATGTCGAGATGCACCGTGTCGCCCTTGCGGTCGGTCAGGTGCGCCATGGTGGGCTCTCCGGTGGCCGGGTCTTCCATCACCTCGATGCACCGCGCGGCGCGGGCAATGGCGGCGTCGGCCAGCGCCTCGTGGCCCGGGATCCGGCCCGGGCGCTGCTCCTGCGAGGCCCGCTCGGTGATCAGCGCGGCGCGCTCGCGGCCATATTCCTCGGACAGCAGGGTCTCGAGCGGGATGTCGTAGTGATCGGGGTCGCCGTAATAGGCCTCGCGGTCGGCCCAGGCGAGCTTGATCGCCTCGATGACAGTGTGGGCGAACTCCTCGCCCAGCGGATCCATCGCGGAAAGGTCGAAATTCTTGAGGATCTGCAGCGCCTGCAGCAGCACCGGCCCCTGCCCCCACGGGCCGGTCTTGCAGATCGTCCAGCCGTGGTAGTCGATGCTGGCGGGGGCCTCGCAACTCGCTTCCCACCCGGCCAGATCCTCGCGGGTGAGCAAGGCGCCGTGGCGCTCGCCGCTCACGTCCATCACCTTGGCATCCTTCAGATACTCGGCGATGGCATCGGCCACGAAGCCGTCGCGCCATTCGGCGCGGGCGGCGTCGATCCGGGCCTCGCGCGTCTCGCCTTGCGCGGCCTCGACCAGCCGCGTGTAGGTGGCGGCGAGATCGGGGTTGCGGAACAGCGCCAGCGCCTCGGGTGCACGCCCCTCCGGGCACCAGACCGCGTGCGAGCTTGGCCATTGCGCCGCGAAGAAGCGCTCGAGCCCGGCGATGGCCCCGGCCACCGAGGCCAGCATCGGGTGGCCGTCGGAGAGGTAGCCGATGGCCGGCTCCAGCACCTCGGAAAGCTCCATGCTGCCATGATCGCGCAGCAGGAGCAGCCAGCCGTCAAAGGCGCCGGGCACCACGGTGGCGAGCAAGCCCGAGCCGGGGATCAGCCCCTCGATGCCCTGCGCCTTCATCGCCTCGATGGTCGCCGCGGCAGGGGCCACCCCCTGCGCGCAGAGCACGCCAGGCGCGCTGCTCTCAGCCGAGTGGAACAGCACCGGCAAGTCGCCCGCCGGGCCGTTGAGATGCGGCTCGACCACCTGCAGGACAAACCCTGTGGCCACTGCCGCATCGAAGGCGTTGCCGCCCTTCTCGAGGATCGCCATGCCGACCGCCGAGGCGATCCAGTGCGTCGAGGCCACCATGCCGAAGGTGCCGCGGATCTCGGGGCGTGTCGTGAAGCCTGCCATCTCTGCCCTCCCTCAGGCCGTCAGAAGCTCTCGCGGGCAGTCGGCGAAGCACTGCGCCCCGCCGTCCGTCACCGCGAAGGTCTCGCTCACCACGAGGCCGTACTTGTCGAGCCAAAGCGCCGGGATGCAATGGAAGGTCATGTTCTCTTCCATCACCGTGGTGTCCCCGGCGCGCAGCGAGCAGGTCAGCTCGCCCCATGTGGGCGGGAAGCCGATGCCCACCGGATAGCCGATGCGGCTGTCCTTCTCGATGCCATGGCGGCGGATCACCGCCTCCCAGGCGTGGGCCATCTCCTGGCACTCGATGCCGGGCTTCACCACGCCCAGCGCCGCTTCGAGCCCCTCGCGGATCACCTTGGTGGTTTCGACCAGTTCGGCGGGCGGCTCGCCCACGTAGACGCAGCGCGACAGCGGCGAGTGATAGCGGTGCCGGATGCCGCCCATCTCGATATAGAAGATCTCGCCCTCCTCGAGCGGCGCGTCGGTCCAGCTCAGATGCGGGGCCGAGGCGATCTCGCCGACCATGGCATTGGGCGGCTTGCAGGGGAAGGTGCCGCCGAAGTCGGGCGTGCCGGAGGTGGTGACGCGGTAGAGCTCGGCCATCACGTCGCATTGCCGCACGCCGGGCTTGCAGAGCTGACGGGCGCTGTCCATCGCCAGCGTGGCGATCTGGCCGGCCTGCGCCATGTATTCGAGCTCGCGCGGGGACTTGACCATGCGCACGCGGTTGACCAGCAGGAAACCGTCGTCGAACTCTCCCTGCCCGAGGCCCTGCGTCAGGATGCGGTTCCACTTGGCGGTGTAGTAGTAATCGTCCTGCTCGGCGGCGATGCGGCCCTTGTCCCAGCCCTTCTCCTTCAAGAGCTCGACGAGGTAGTCCATCGGGTGCAGCTCGTCGCTGCCGACGTATTTGTCGGGATAGGGAATGACGTTCTCTTCGCTGAGATAGGCGGTGAATTTAGCGCCCACCGCGTCCATCTTGCGACCGAACCAGAACGGTTCCTCCGCGTCGACCGAGACCACCACCATCTGCGGCGTGTAGAATGACCAGCCGTCATAGCCCGTCAGGTAGAACTGGTTCGCCGGGTTCGAGACCAGCAGCACGTCGATGCCCCGGATCCGCATGGCGGCCTGCGTGCGGGCCACGCGCGCGCGGTATTCATCATGGTCGAAAAGCAGTTTCATGGGCGCCTCCGGCTGTCGGGTTGCCGGGCCAGACAACCGCGCACGGGCCGCGATGTCGACCGGTTTTTCGTTTTGGTACACATGATCCCAGCCTGAGGCCCCGGCATGGCGCGCAACTCAGCGCAGCTCGATCGAGACCCGCCCGGCCTGCCCGGTGGCGTCGATCACCGAGAGCGTGATGAAGCCCGGCCCCGCGAGCGGCGCGAGGATCTCCGGGCCGCGCAGCCGCGTGCCCAGCACCTCGCCGTCGGCCAGCAGCGTGAAGGGCGGGACGCCCCCGCGCAGCTTCACCGGCACGCCGCGCGGCTCCGCCAACAGCCGCGCCCCCTCGGGCGGGAAGGTCACCTGCAAGGACGGCGCCAGTGCCGCGCTGCCGCCGAAGCGGCGCAAGGGCGCGGGCAGCTTGGCGTTGCTCACCAGAAGCGTATCGGGTGGCGGCGCGGGCAGCGGCACCGGCTCGGCCCGCGCCCGGCCCAGCGCCTCGAAGAGCAGCGGCGCGGCCAGCTCGCCGCCGAAGGCGCCGGGCACCGGCGTGCCGTCGGGCCGCCCGATCCAGACGCCCGCCACGTAGCGCCCGTCATAGCCCAGCGCCCAGGCGTCGCGGTGGCCGTAGGAGGTGCCGGTCTTGTAGGCCACCCGCCCCGGCGGGCCGGCCTGCGGCGGCGGCGCCAGCCCCGCCAGAACGTGCCCCACCTGCCACGCCGCGCGGGGGCTCATCAGTCGCCGCGTTCCGCGCTCCTCCTCGCCCAGCCTCCAGCGCAGCTGCCGTGCCTCGCCGCCCTCGGCGAGCGCCGCGTAGAGCGTGACCATGTCCCAGAGCGACAGCCCCACCCCGCCGAGGCTCAGCGCCAGCCCCGGCTGCCCGCCGGGAAGCTGAGGCGAGAGTCCCGCGGTCTCCAGCGCCGCCATCACATGCGCCGGCCCCATGGCATCGGTCAGCCGCACGACCGGGATGTTGAGCGAGAGCTGCAGCGCCCGCGCCACCCGAAGCTCGCCACGGAACTGGCCGTCGAAATTCTGCGGCGCGTAGGTGCCGAACTGCACCGGCGTATCCGAGATCAGCGTCTCGGGATGCGCCAGCCCGCGGTCGAAGGCCAGCCCGTAGACCAGCGGCTTCAGCGTCGAGCCCGGCGAGCGCAGCGCCCGCGTCATGTCGACGAAGCCCTGCCCGCGCGTGGCGGCGTAGGAGGCGGAGCCGACGCTCGCCAACACCTCGCCGCTCCGGTGGTCGGCGACGATCAGCGCCAGCGACAGGCGGGGATCGCGGCCCTGCATGTAGGTCGTGGCGAGCCGCTCGAGGCTCTGCTGCAGGTCGCGGTCGAGGGTCAGCATGTGCCGCCCCGCACCTTCGGCGATGGCGCGGTCGGCGAGATGCGGGGCGATCTGCGGGACGGCATGGCGGCGCTTGGGCGCAGGATCGCGCAGTGCCGCGCGGGCCGTCTCGCCGTCGATCACCCCGGCGCGCACCATGCGGGCCAGAACGCGGTCGCGGGCGGCACGGGCGGCTTCGGAATGACGGTCCGGGCGGCGCGCCTCGGGCGCCTGCGGCAGTGCCACCAGCAGCGCCGCCTCGGCGGGCGTCAGCCGCCCCGGCTCCTTGCCGAACCACGCCAAAGTGGCCGCGCGCAGCCCCTCGAGATTGCCGCCATAGGGCGCGAGCCGCAGGTAGAGCTGCAGGATCTCATGCTTCTCCAGCCGCCGCTCCAGCGCCAGCGCCAGCCTCACCTGCCGCAGCTTGCCCGCCCAAGCGCCGGTTCCGCCATCCTCGAGCAGCCGCGCCACCTGCATGGTCAGCGTCGACGCGCCCGAGACGATGCGCCCCGCCTTCAGCCCCTGCCAGGCGGCGCGCAGCGAGGCCAGCGCATCAACACCCTGATGATCCTCAAACCGCTTGTCCTCGTAGGCGATCAGCATCGCGAAGAACAGCGGATCGACCCGGTCGGGCGTAAGCTCCATGCGCCAGAGCCCGTCCTCCACCGTGTAGGCCCGCAGGAGCCGCTCCTCGCGGTCGCGCACCTCCGGCGCCGTGGCATGGACCAGCACCGGCATCTCGGTCCGCACGATCCAGTCGTCGGCGGCATCGCGCCCCAGCGCCACCGCCCAGAGCAGGGCGACGAGGGCGAGGAGCCTAGGCATCGGCCTCCCAGAGCCCGGGGTAGGTCGCAATGAAACCGGTCGGGTCGACCACGAGCTGGGTGCTGAAATCGGTCTGCTCGGCGCGATAGGACACGAGATTGCCGCGCTCGCGGGTGTAGCTCTGATCGAGCGGCGAGACCTGCGGCCCAGGCAGCCGCAGCCAGGCGGCGCGGGTGGTCAGGCGGCCCACATCGGGCAGGCGGCGCAGCGGCATCAGATTGGTGGCCGGGGTGAAGGCAAAATCCACGTCCGCGCAGCCCGCGAGCTGCGGCTGGGCTTCCCCGTTGAGGCGCCACACCCCCTCCTCGCGCTCGAGCTTCAGCGCCACCTCCGCGCCACCATGGGTGCCGGTGACATCCGCCGAGCAGGTCTGCCAATCGCCATCGATCCGCACCACGTAGTCGAGCGCGGCCCAACCGGCGCCATCGCGGAAGCGCGCGTGGCCCACCAGCATGTAGCCGCCATTATGGTGCGCCAGCCGACACTTGTCTTCGCCGTCACGGTCAAGCGCGCGCCAGCGGGTGGTTGCTATGGTCTCGGTCATCGGATCTCCAGTGTTCCGGACGCGGTGGTCGCCCGGTATTCGGGGCGGTACATGTCCTCGACCAGCGCCGCCGGGTGGTGGAACGTGCCGGGCGACACCGCCCGCACGACATAGGCCAGCCGGATCGGCGCGCTGCCCGACTGGTTGACCGCCGCGAGGAAGCGGTCGGCGCGGAACTCGGCATGCTCGGTCTCGGAGGGCTCGAGCCAGTCGAGGCCGCGGATGTCGCCGGCGCGCAGCAGGTTGGGGTTGTCGATCTCGAGCCCCGCCGGCAGCGCATCATTGACCATGAGCCGCGCCCCGCCCTCCTCCGCCGGGCGCACTGTGAGCACCGCGACCATGCGGTCCCCCTGCGCGATGGGCCAAGTGACCGTCGCGCCGTCGAGAGTGAAATACTCGCGGCTGATCGCGTAGCCGTAGCCCTGCGCCTGCGTCGCCCCCTCCGGCACGCCGAGCGCGGTGACGGTGAGCGGGGTCGGGCCGGTGGCGGTGTTGGTGATCTCGGTCGGGTCGAGGGCGTCGCCGGGGATGCGCCGCAGGAACGGCCCCGCGACCGGCGTGCCGTCCACCGCGACACCGGAGGCGGCGGGGTCTGCCACCAGCGCCTGCGCCGCCATCAGCGACCACGCCTGCTCCTGCGTCGAGAGCGGACGCTCGGCCCCGGCGATGCGGGTGCTCAGCGCACCGCGATCGACAGCCCCCGAGCCCGCATCGGCGGCCAGCGTCAGCACCGCCGCAGCATCCCGCAGGGGCGAGCCGAAATCGGCGCGCCAGAGCTGCCCCTCCTCGGCCTGCGCCGACAGCCGCGCGGCGGACTTGGCAAACATCCGGTCGGCGCGGGCCTGCTCGCCATAGCTCGCCAGCGCGGCGCCAAGCTGGGCCTGCGCCAGCGGCGTGGCGAAGGCATCGGCGCGCTGGTCGGCGTAGTAGCGCAGCTCGCCGATCGCCGCCCTGCCCTCACGCGCCAGCACCATAAGCGCATAGGCGATATCCTCGCCGCCCTCGTCGAAATCCGGCGCGTAGGCGACGCGGTTGGCGAGGTTGTCGAGCGCCACGCCAAACGCCGTCTCGGGCACCTCCTGCCCGGCGGCGCGGGCGCGGCTGAGGAAATCGGACACATAGGCGTCGAGCCAGAATTCCCCCGAGCCCGCGCGCCAAAGCCCGAAGGCGCCGTTGGCATCCTGCCGGGTCAGCACCCGGGTGATGCCCTGCGCGATGCGCCT
Source organism: Salipiger bermudensis (assembly GCF_019801965.1). GTDB lineage: Bacteria > Pseudomonadota > Alphaproteobacteria > Rhodobacterales > Rhodobacteraceae > Salipiger > Salipiger bermudensis_A. The sequence goes on along the minus strand of NZ_JAHVIA010000002.1, from coordinate 306,507 downwards.
GTCGATCTGGGCCTTGTTGCCGAGACCCAGCGGCTCGGTCATCTCCGAGAGGTAGAGCAGCGGCAGGGTCTGCGAGGTCACCTGCTCGGTGCAGCCATAGGGATAGCGGTCGAGAGAGGCGAGCAGCCCGGGCACGTCGAAGCGCGCCAGCGGACCGGCGGAGACCATGATTTCTGCCCCCTCGCGCCGCAGCCCCGTAAGCGCCGCGCCGTCAAGCGTGAAGCTCTGGCCGGGATCGAGCGTGAAGCGGCGCGTGGTGCCGACCTGCGGGTCGTTGGCGCGCACGCCCAGCGTCAGCGTCTTGGTGAGGCGCGCGCCGTCGGGGGTGGTGAGCGCGAGCGTGATCTCGTGATCGCCCGCCAGATCCGCGCGCAGCGGCAGGCTGACGCGCTGCGTTTCGCCCTCGCCCAGCGTGACCTCGGCGGGCGCGTTGCCCAGCGAGACGCCGCTCGCAGTGATCTCGAGCGGCATGGCGCCCGTTGGGCCGCTGGCGTGGGTCAGCTCGAGCAGCAGCCGGGTCTCGTCGCCCGGCGCGAGGAAGCGCGGCAGCGAGGCGGTGATCACCACCGGGTCACGCACCAGCACATCCGCCTCTGCCTGCCCCACGGCGCTCTCGCTCCAGGCCACCGCCATCAGCCGCACGGTGCCGTTGAAATCCGGCATCTCGAAGCGGACCTCGGCGCGGCCCTCAGGCCCAACGGTCACGGGGCCGGAGAAGAACGCCACCAGCGTCTCGGTTGGCGGCGGCGATTGCAGACGCAGGGAGGCGTCGGCGTCGCCGCCCGAGCGGATCGCACCCATGGCGCCGCTCATGCCGTCGATCAGGCGGCCATAGAGATCACGGATCTCGACCCCCAGCCGCCTTTGTCCGAAGTAATGTGCCGAGGGGTCGGGGCTGTCGAAGCCGGTGAGGTTGAGAATGCCCAGATCCACCGCCGCGACGGTGAGATAGGCCGTCTCGCCCTCGGACACGCCCTCGATCTGCACGGCGGCGCTCAGCGGGCCGCGCGGGGCGCTCTGCGCGGGCGCGTCGAAGTTGACGGCAAGCTGGCGCGCGCCCGGGGCGATGGCGGCGTGGGCAAGGCCGAGGCTGCGCGCCGGGTTCTGCCCGGCGGCAACATCCATCGGGCGCAGCAGCTGCGCGGTGACATAGGCGCCGGCGCCCCAGTCTTCGGTGACCGGCAGCTCGATCACGCTCTCGCCCTCGGGGACCGCCACCGCCTGCATCGAGATCACCCGGTCCGCCAGCACCGTGACCAGCGCCTCGCCGGCGTGGCGCGGCACCACGCGCAGCCGCGCGGTGTCGCCCGGTGCATAGCTCTCGCGGTCGAGCGACAGCTCGAGCACGTCCGGCGTGGCGACCGCGCCCGCCGGCGCGTACCAGCCCGCCTCGAACCCCACCGACGAGGCCACATAGGCACCGCCCGTCCGTTCGACAACCAGCTCGTAGGCGCCCCAATCGAGACCCGCGCTGACCCGCAGCGGCTCGGCCCCGAGCGTGGCGGAGCCGCTGGCGATGGTGCTGCGCGTGGTCACCGGCTCCCAGTTCCAGTTGCCGTAGAGCTGGTACCACTGGTAGCGCGTCTCGACCCGGTTCACCCGCCATTCCACCTGCATCGGCACCGGCGCGAGATCCGGCCCCACCGCCTGCAACAGGAAGCTGGCCTCGGTGCCCTCGGTCAAGGTGCCGTCAAACTCCGGGCGGATGCCGATCATCGGCCCGGAGGGCGCCACGGGGCGGCTCAGCGAGCGCTCCACCGGGCGGCCCGAGCCCTCGGAGACGCGCAGCGTCACCCGCGCCTCCCGTGGCTGGCCCGCGCTGCCCTCGGGCAGCGGCAACGCCAGCTGCGCGCGGCCGTCACCGTCGCTGCGCAGGTCCGGCGGGAAGGGCTGGGTCTGCGGGTTGGCCTCGGCATCATGGCGCCCGAAGCGATAGCCCGGCAGCGCCTCAAGTGTGGTTTGCGGGATCAGCGTCAGCTCGCCCTCGATCGGAAGGTCGGCCCCGGGCGCGCCGAAGAGATAGCGCGCCTCGAGTTCAAGGAGCGGCGGCGCGGCGCGCGAGATCGGCGCCTCGGGCAGCGACAGATCGACGTCGATGCGCTCGGGCACAAAATCCTCGACCAGCAGCGTCTGCGAGGCCAGCGCCGGGGCCTCGGGGTCCGCAAAGAGCGCCAGCCGCCAGGTGCCGCGCGGCACCGAGGGCGCCAGCGGCAGGGTGAACACATGGCCGCCCGCCATGCCCTCGCTCGAGACCATGCGGGCGTGTTCCACCCCGTCGGGCCGGGTCAGCACCGCGGTCAGCGGCACGCCCTCGACCGCGCGCACCTGCGCGTCGCGCAAGAGCGCCGTGGCGTGGATCGTCTCGCCGGCTCGGTAGGCGCCACGGTCGGTGGTCAGGAAGGCGTCGAGCGGCCCGGCGGGCGCGCGCCCCTCGACACCGCGATCGGAGAGATCGAAAGCGGGATCGGTGAGCGACAGGAATGCGATGTCCTCCTCGCCGCGCGTGGCGGTGAGCAGCGCCGGGGCGGCCCCGCCAGTGCCCCGGGTGAGCCCTGAGGCGAAGCGCGCCACGCCCTCGGCATCGGTCTGCGCCGTGCCCAGCGGGCGGTTGGCGCGCGACAGCAGCGTGAGCTCGAGCCCTTCGAGCGGTGCCGCATCCGAGAGCCCACGGGCGACCACCGTCAGCCCGTCGGTCCCGGCCAGCGTGGTCAGGCCGATGTCCGAGAGCACGAACCATTGCGTTGCACCTGCCTCGTCATAGGGGTCGGCCCCCGGCACCCGCGCGGTCAGCGCGTAGATCCCCGCCGGCAGATCACCCACCACCTCGCCCATCGGCAGCCGCGTGCTCACCTCGGCGTTGAGCCGAGTCTCGAGCTCGCCGGTGCCACTCCAGATCTCCTCGGCCAGCTCGCCGGCAAAGCGCTCCTCGGCCCAGGTCGAGAGCGGACGGCCAAAGTAGTCGTCCTGCATGGCGCGGATCAGGTTGCGGTCCGAGACGCGGCGCAGGGTGAGCTCGACTTCGGACAGGTTCACCGTCTCGATCGGCAGGCCCGCATCGGCGCTCTTCGGCAGCACGTAGGCCCGGCCCGGGAAGGACAGCGAGGGCGACCGGTCGCGCAGATAGGCGGTGATCGGGACGTCGCGGATCAGCGAGTCGCCCTGCGCCGAGGGCAGGCCCGCGCGGAAGGTCATCTCGTAGCGCTCGCCATGCTGCACGCCGGTGACGCAGATGCGCCGGTCGTCCGAGACCACGGCGAGCTTGGGATCGGGCAGCCGCACGAAGGGGGCGTAATCCTGCCCGGCGCGGATCAGCTCTTCGGAGAACTCGGCACAGATCCGCGGCGCGGCGCTGTCGGCCTCGACCACGTGCTCGGTGATGCGGAAGCCGTATTGCGCGATGGCCCGGTCGAGCGCTTGGCCGATCTCGTCGCGCGGCGCCAGCCGCTCGGCCAGCCGCAGCGTCGGCACCGTCAACCGCCCCCGCCCGGTGGCCTCCAGCCCTTCGGCCATCTGCATCAGCGCGGTGGCGCGCTGCGCCTCGGGCCCGGCGCGCAGGTAGGCATTGAGCGCTGCCAGAAGCGCCCGTCGTTCGTGGGTCCGGGTCTCGCTGCCGCTGTTGCGGGCGGCGGCATAGGCGCGCGACAGCCGCGCATAGTCCAGCCAGAGCCCCGCCGCATCGGTCTGCGCCAGCGCCGCGCCGGTCCAGCTCAGCGCGTCGCGCAGATTGCCCTGCGCCTCGGCGCTGCTTGCGGCATCGCGCAGCGCCTCGACGCTCCACTGCCCGCCGGAATGCCGCAGCGCGATGGCCGCGGCCTCCTCCCGCGCCGCGCGCAGGTCGCCGGCATCAAGGAACGCCAGATCGCGCACCCGGCCCCCGGCCCGCGCCAGCGCCTCGGCTCCGGCGGCGATGACCTCGGCAGAGACCGCGCCATCATAGGGCGTGCGCTCGGTGACACCGGTCTTGGGGAAGCAGGCATTGGAGCGGGTGTTGAAGGTGAAGGCCCGGCAAGCAGGATCGCCGAGGCAGAGCGCTTCGCAGGCCTCGAGCGAGGTATCGAACAGCGCCTGCAGGTCGCCACCGAAGAAATCCGTATCGCGGCTGACGACGAGTCGGCGCTCTGGGATCGGAGCGCCACCCTCCTGTGCAGGGGATGACGTGGCGGCGCAGGCGGCCGCGGCGAGAGCGAGCATCAGCCGGCGCATGCTGCAATCTCCTCCTCAAAAGATGCCGTCATGGTGGACCCGTCCCGGCAGAATGGCAATGATTTCCGCCGTCTTCCTTAAGATGATCTTCACCAAAACCGCGCCACTCTCGCCCCGATTTGAGGAGGCGGCCCGGGCATGAGTCTCTCGGCAAGACTGGCGGAGGAACGGCGGGCGAGGCTCGCGGCAGAGCGCCTGCTCGAGCTCAAGCAGGCCGAGCTTTTTGCCGCCAATCGTAAACTCGGGAAACACGCTCGCGCCCTCAGCGACGAGATCCACGAAACCCGCGCCGAGATCACCGAGGTGCGCTCGGAGAACCGGCTGGTCAAGTCGCAGCTCGGCCTCGCGCACGAGAAGATCGAGCTCGTCGAGGGCCAGCTCTGGAAGGCGCTGCAGACCATGCGCGACGGCTTCGCGATGTACAATACCGAGGGTCTGCTCGAGCTGGCCAATCCTGCCTTTCTCGCTCCGTTCGAGGATCTGGATTCGGTCGGCCCCGGCGCCAGCTACCGGCACGTGCTCGAGATGCTGGTCGAGGAGGGCATCGTCGACCTGCAGGGCGAGCGCCGTCGCAGCTGGCTGAACCGGATGCAGGAGCGCTGGCTGCTCGATCCGATCCCGCCCGAGACGATCCGGCTCTGGACCGGCCAGTTCATCAAGATCCAGGACCGGCGCATGCCCGACGGCGGCGTGGTCTCGCTTTGCGTCAACATCACCGAGCTGATGCGCATGTGGCAGGCCATCGAAGAGCTGCCCGACGGCTTCGTGATCTACGATTCCGAAGACCGGCTGCTGATGTGCAACGAGCCCTATCGCAGGCTCTACAGCAAAAGCGCGCGCGCCATCACCCCGGGCGCCAGCTTCGAGGACATCCTGCGCTACGGCCTGTCGCAGGGCCAGTATGCCGAGGCCGAGGGCCGCGAGGAGGCCTGGCTCGAGGAGCGGCTGGCGGCGCATCGCAGCGCCGAGCAGGAGATGGAGCAGCAGCTCGGCGATGGCCGCTGGCTGCGGATCTACGAGCGGGCGCTTTCCGATGGCGGCCGGGTGGGCCTGCGCATCGACGTCACCGAGGCCAAGCACATTCAGCAGGAGCTGGTCGAGGCCAAGCGCCGTGCCGAGGAGGCGAGCCACGCGAAATCCGCCTTCCTTGCCAATATGAGCCACGAGATCCGCACCCCGATGAACGGCGTCGTGGGCATGGCCGAGCTGCTGCGCGACTCGGCCCTCAGCGACGAGCAGGCGCTCTATGTCGACACCATCCGCAACTCCGGCGAGGCGCTTCTGGTGATCATCAACGACATTCTCGACTACTCCAAGATCGAGGCCGAGCGGCTACAGCTCAAACCGGAGCCCTTCGATCTCGAGCGCACCGTGCACGAGGTGCTGCTGCTGCTGCAGCCGACGGCGCGCGAGAAAGGCCTCGAGCTGCTGGTGGATTACGACATGTTCCTGCCCACCCGCTTCATCGGCGATCCCGGCCGGGTGCGGCAGATCTTCACCAATCTCGTCGGCAACGCCATCAAGTTCACCAATGCAGGCCACGTGCTGATCCGCATCACCGGGCGCTGCGACGCGGAGGGCGCGGCGGCGGTGCATGCCACCGTCGAGGATACCGGCATCGGCATCCCGCCCGACAAGATCGAGCACATCTTCGGCGAGTTCAATCAGGTCGAGGATGACCGCAACCGCCAGTTCGAGGGCACCGGGCTCGGCCTCGCGATCACCAAGCGGCTGACCGAGCTGATGGGCGGCGAGATCTGGGTCGAGTCGGAGCCCGGTCGCGGCTCGTGCTTCGGCCTGCGGGTGGTGCTGCCGGTCGACGAGCCGGCGCAGATCGAGACGGCGGCGCTGCCGGAGAGCCTGCGCGAGGTGCTGGTGGTTGACGATCACGTGCTCAACCGCGCCATCCTGACCCGGCAGATGGAGACGGTGGGCCTGTCGGTCAGCTTCTGCAAGACCGCCGAGGAGGCGCTCGACCGGATGGACGAGCCGCCCGACCTGATCATCGCCGAGCAGGATCTGCCCGACATGAGCGGTCTCGAGCTGGCGCAGCAGCTGGCGCGCCTGCAACCCGGGCTGCCGGTGATGCTGCTCTCACCGGAGCCGCAAACGCTGACCGAAGAGGCGCAGCGCAGCGGCGTGAGTGCGGTGTTGCCCAAGCCCGCGCCGCGCCGGGCGCTGTTCGCCGCGCTCGAGGCGATCTGCGCCGAGCCGCTCGCCCCGGAGCCAGCGCCGACCGCGATGGCCGAGGGGCTGCCGACCTTCCGCAGCCGCCGCTCCGGGGCCGTGGCCGCGCCCGCCGCCACCCCGGCCCGGCCGCTCGATGTGATCCTTGCGGAAGACAACCGCACCAACCAGATGGTGTTTCGCAAGATGGCCGAAGGGCTCGGCCTGCCGCTCGAGCTGCGCCTTGCGGGCAACGGCATCGAGGCGGTCGAAGCCTATCGCGAGCGCCGGCCAGACCTGATCTTCATGGACATCTCGATGCCGCGCATGGATGGCAAGCAGGCGACGCAGGAGATCCGCGCGCTGGAGCCGCCGGGGGCGCATGTGCCGATCATCGCGGTCACCGCCCATGCAATGACCGGCGATCGCGACGGCATCCTCGAGGCCGGGCTCGACGACTACCTCACCAAACCCCTGCGCAAGCAGGAGCTTGCCCGTCTGATCGAGACATGGGCCGGTCGCGCGGCCCAGCCGCCCTAGGGCAATTCGCGCGGCTTAGCCGCTACAAGGCGGGATACGCCGGGCCCAGCCGCCCCGGGGCCGAACGCGTGGTTCAGCTGTCCCAGCGCCGGACGCGCCGCTCAGCCGCCGTAGGGGCGGACGAAGACCGGCTGGTCGGGCTGCGACAGCTCTTCGGAGAAGACGTAGCCGCCGCTGTCGAAATCGCGCAGGCTGTCGGGATCGGTGAGCCGGTGCTGGACGATGTAGCGCGCCATCGCGCCGCGCGCCTTCTTGGCGTAGAAGCTGACGATCTTCGGCTGGCCGCCCTTGTCTTCCATGAATTGCGGCGTGATCACCCGCAGCTTCAGCGCATCGCGGTCGACGGCGCCGAAATATTCCCGGCTGGCGCAGTTCACCAGCACGTCCGCGCCGGCTTTCTCGGCATCGGCATTCAGCAGCGTCGAGATCCGGTCGCCCCAGTAATCGTAGAGGTTCTTGCCGCGTTCGGTCTTCAGCCGCGACCCCATCTCGAGCCGGTATTGCTGGAAGCCGTCGCGCGGCCGCAGAACGCCGTAGAGCCCCGACAGAATGCGCAGGTGATCCTGCGCCCAATCCATCTCGTCCTTGTCCAGAGACGCTGCCTCGAGCCCCTGATAGGTGTCGCCGGCAAAGCCCAGCGCCGCCGGGCGCAGCGCATTGGCCTCGGGCGCGTCCTGAAAATCGCGAAAGCGATCGCGGTTGAGCTTGGCGAGATCGTCGGAGATCTTCATCAGCGACTTCAGGTCGTCGACGCTCAGCTCGCGCGCCACCGCCGCGAGGCGCACGGCCTCGTCCTGCAGACGCGGCTCGGTCATCGTCACGTCGCGCTCCGACCAGTCCAGCTTCTTGGCGGGGGACACCACTACCAGCATCGCACAATCTCCTTTGCCGGGCGGCGCCCGGTCTCATCCGTCATCGTCGTGATATTCGGGGAAACGAATACCGGGTCCGATCTAGTCCGCCCGGGCCAGAACGTCCAGAAAGGCCAGGCCGAAACGCTCGAAGCGCCGGTCGCCCAGCAGCCGCTCCATCGCCGCGTCGCTGTCGGGGCGGGCCTGCGCCACCTTGGCGAGCAGCGAGGCCGAGCAGGAGAGCGGTTTCTCGGTGCCGTCGATGCCGCGCACCAGATCCGCCTGTACCGCCATCAGAGTGTCGTAGAGCGAGCCCGCCTCGCGCCCGGCGAGCTTGCGCCGGGTCGGGTGCATCTCCTCGCTGGCGCCGGTGATCACCGACAGGAACTCGGCGCCGTAGCGCTCGAGCTTCTTGGCGCCGACGCCGCCGATCCGCGCCATGTCGTCTAGGCTCTGCGGCCGGGTCTCGGCCATCTCGATCAGGGTCTTGTCGGGGAAGATCATGTAGGCCGGGAGAGACGCGGTCTCGGCCAGTGCGCGGCGCTTGGCCTTGAGCGCCGAGAGCAGCGGCGCGTCTTCCTCGCTGACCAGCGTCTTGACCTGCGGCCGGCGCTCGGCGGCGCGGTCGATCACGTCGCGGCGCAGGGTGATGGACTGCTCACCCTTGAGGATCGGCAGCGCCGCGTCGGTCATCACAAGCGCGCCGTGGCGCTCGGGATCGGGGCGCACGAGGTCGAAGCCCATCATCTGCCGGAACACCGCCTGCCACTGGCCCTTCTTGAGATCGCGTCCGACCCCGAAGGTCGGCAGCTGGTCGTGGCGGCGCTGGCGCACCTTGTCGGTCTCGTTGCCGATGAGGATGTCGATCAGGTGCCCGGCGCCGAAGCTCTCGTCGGTGCGCAGTGCCGCCGACAGCGCCTTGCGCACCGCCTCGGTGCCATCGAAGAGCTCGGGCGGCTTGTCGCAGAGATCGCAATTGCCGCAAGGCTCGGAGCTTTCGCCAAAATAGCGCAGCAGCTGCTGGCGGCGGCAGCCCAGCGCCTCGGCGAGCCCCAGGAGCGCGTTGAGCCGGCCATGATCGGCGATCCGGCGCTCAGGTGGCGCCATGCCCTCGTCGATCTGGGCGCGGCGCAGGCGGATATCGTCTGCACCGTAGAGCGTCAACGTTTCGGCCGGTGCGCCGTCTCGCCCGGCGCGGCCGATCTCCTGGTAATAGGCCTCGATGGATTTCGGCAGGTCGGCATGGGCGACCCAGCGGATATCGGGCTTGTCGACCCCCATGCCGAAGGCCACCGTGGCGACCACGATCAGCCCGTCTTCCTTTGCGAAGCGTTCCTCGACGGCGCGGCGATCATCCGCTTCCATGCCGCCGTGGTAGAAGCAGGCGCTGTGCCCCTCCTGCCCCAGCGCCTGCGCCAGGCTCTCGGTCTTGGCGCGGGTGCCGCAATAGACGATGCCCGAGCGGCCCTTGCGAGCGGCGGCGAAGCGCATGATCTGGGCGCGCGGGCTGTCCTTGGGGCGGAAGGCGAGGTGGATGTTGGGCCGGTCGAAGCCGCGCAGGAAGGTCTGCGGCGTCTCGCCATCGAAGAGCCGGCGGACGATCTCTTCCTGCGTCTCCTGATCGGCGGTGGCGGTGAAGGCCGCCAGCGGCACGCCGAGGCTGCGGCGCAGCTCGCCGATGCGCAGGTAATCGGGGCGGAAATCATGGCCCCACTGGCTGACACAATGGGCCTCGTCGACGGCGATCAGGCTGACGCCCGCCTCCGCCAACATCCGCTGCGCCCCGCCCGAAGCCAGACGTTCGGGCGCGAGATACAGGAGCTTGAGCGTGCCCTGCGAGAGCATGTCCCACACCGCGTCGGTCTCTTCCTGGGTGTTGCCGGAGGTCAGCGCGCCGGCCGCGACGCCTGCCTCGCGCAGCCCGCGCACCTGATCGCGCATCAGCGCGATGAGCGGTGAGATCACCACCGTCACGCCGCCGCGCATCAGCGCGGGCAGCTGGTAGCACAGGGATTTGCCGCCGCCGGTGGGCATGATGGCGAGCACGTTCTCGCCCTGCGCCACGGCATCGACGATCTCTCCCTGTCCGGGGCGGAAGGCATCGAAGCCGAAAATCTCTTTCAGCAGCGCCTCTCCGGGCGCGGTGTCGCGGGGCATGGGCGGGACCTGCGGATTTTACGCTATATCTGCTCTATTCCGCACAGTCTCATACTAAGATTAGGTGAACAAGCCCGCCCGTGGCGGAAATCACCCGAACAGGATGGTCGGCAGGATATAGTCGCGCAGCGAGATCACGATGATGAACACGACGAGCGGCGCGAGGTCCAACGGGTGGGTGTTGGGCAGGATGCGGCGGATCGGCGTGTAGATCGGCTCGAGCAGGCGGTTGAGCCCGGTCCAGATGTTGGCGACCAGCGGCTGCCGCAGGTTGAGCACGTTGAAGTTGATCAACCAGCTCATGATGATGTGAACGATCATGATGAAGAAGATCACGTCGAGGATCAGCTTCAGCGGGCCGTAGATTGCCATCATGTGGTGTGTTTCCTTTGCCTATCCGCGCCAACAGGTAAGCATCCCCGCCCGCGAGGGCAATAGTGCCGCAGGGTCGTGGTTGACCTTCCGGCCGCGGCGCTTCCCTTTGGGCACAAAAGGAGATGCCCGCATGTACCCGTTCATCCGCATGGCCAAGGAGCTTTGGATCTCGCGCAACCAGCCGCCGCTGGAGCTCGGCGAGAGCCACATCTCCTACCACATCTGCTGGCCGTGGGATCTCGACCTGTGGAAGGAGCTCAACAACGGCCGCACGCTGACGCTCTACGATCTCGGCCGCATCCCGCTGGCACGGCGCTCGGGGCTGATCGGGGTGCTGCGGCGCGAACGCTGGGGGCTGACGATGGCGGGCGCGGTGGTGCGCTACCGCCGCCGCATCAAGCTGATGGAGAAGGTCGAGATGCGCTCGCGGCTGATCGGCTGGGACGCGCGTTTCATGTATCTTGAGCAGACCATGTGGAAGGCCGATGGCGAATGCGCCAACCACGCGGTCTATCGCGGCGCGGTGACCGACCGGAACGGCATCGTCACGATGGACCGGATCATGACGGCGCTTGGCCACGAGATCGAATCACCGGAGCTGCCTGACTGGGTGCAGAGCTGGCTCGCCACCGAAGACCAGCGCCCCTGGCCGCCGCAGATGTAGCGCCAGATGTAACGCCACGGGCCGATTTCGCCTTGCCCCCTGCCACGCCCGGCTGTTCTATCGCGCCGCGGACAGGAGGGCAGCATGACCGGACACGTGACACGCAAACGCATCTGGGGCTGGTTCTTCTTCGACTGGGCCAGCCAGCCCTACAACACGTTGCTGCTGACCTTCATCTTCGCTCCCTACGTCAAGGAACTGATGGGAGATGGCACCCAGGCACAGGCCGCCTGGGGCTTCGGCATCGCCGCCGCGGGCGTCGCTATTGCCCTGCTCGCCCCGATCCTCGGCGCGCTGGCCGATACCGGCGGCAACCGGCTGCGCTGGATCTGGGGCTTCTCGGGGCTCTACGTCCTGGGCTCGGCGATGCTGTGGTTTGCCGCCCCCGGCGACTTCAACCTGCTCTCGACGCTGTTCTTCTTCGCGCTCGGCCTCGTCGGCATGGAGTTCGCGACGATCTTCACCAACGCCATGCTGCCCGATCTCGGCCCCCGCGAGAAGATCGGCCGGATCTCGGGCAATGGCTGGGCCTTCGGCTACGTGGGCGGGCTGATCGCGCTGGTGCTGACACTTGGCTTCTTCGCGGAGAGTGCCACCACCGGGACGACCTTCCTCGGTCGCGCGCCCGCGCTCAGGCTCGACCCGGAAATGCGCGAGGGCACGCGCTTCGTCGGGCCGCTGACGGCGATCTGGTACGTGATCTTCATGCTGCCGTTCTTCCTCTGGGTCCGCGATCCGCGCAGCCACCCGGCACCGAAGGGGGCCGTCAAACGGGCGCTGACCGATCTCAAGGGCACGCTCAGGCGCCTGCCCGGGACGCCCTCGCTCTTCGCCTTCCTCGCCTCGTCGATGTTCTACCGCGACGCGCTCAACGGCATGTATGCCTTCGGCGGCATCTACGCCGCAGGCGTGCTCGGCTGGTCGGTTGTCGATACCGGGGTGTTCGGCATCATCGCGATCATCTCGGGGGCGCTGTTTGCCTGGCTCGGCGGCAAGGCCGACACCCGCTTCGGCCCCAAGCCCGTCATCACCGTCTGCATCCTCGTTCTGACCGCGGTGGCCGTGGGCATCGTTTCGGTCGAGCGCGACGCGCTCTTCGGCATCGCCCTACCCGAGGGGTCGCGCGCCGCCGATTATGCTTTCTGGCTCTTCGGAGCCACGATCGGTGCGGCTGGCGGCGTGATCCAGGCCGCTTCGCGGACCATGATGTGCCGTCAGGCCAACCCCGCGCGCATGACCGAGGCCTTCGGGCTCTACGCGCTGGCCGGCAAGGCCACCTCGTTCCTCGCGCCGCTGCTCATCGGGGTGGCAACCACCGTGAGCGACAGTCAGCGCATCGGGGTTTCGCCCATCATCGGCCTTTTCGTGATCGGCCTCGTTCTGCTACGCTGGGTGCAACCAGACGGAGACCGAGCAGAATGATCCGCACCCTGACCGCCCTCGCCGTGGCCGCGCTGACCCTCGCGGCCTGCGGCGAAGATCGCCCAGCGCCCAAAGTCACCGAAGCCGATCTGCCCCGTGTCACCGGGGTTCTTTCGACCAAGAGCGCCAAGAGCCTCTTCGGCGCCGAACAGGTGGGCTCGCCGCAGCGCGCCGCGTCCTTCGGCTCCTATTCCAAGGGCTGCGTGGCCGGCGCCGCGCAACTGCCCGAGACCGGCCCGACCTGGCAGGCGATGCGGCTCAGCCGCAACCGCAACTGGGCCCATCCAGAGCTGATCGACTACGTGCAGGATCTGAGCCGCAAGGCGGCGCAGCTTCCGGGCTGGAACGGGCTCTATGTCGGCGACATGAGCCAGCCGCGCGGCGGCCCGATGACCTCGGGCCATGCCAGCCACCAGATCGGGCTCGACGCGGATATCTGGATGCGCCCCGCCAACAATCTCTCTCTCAGCCGCACCGAGCGCGAGAACATCTCGTCGATCTCGCTGCGCCGCTCGGCGGGCGCCTACACCAACGACAACTGGACCCGCGCCCATCACGAGCTGCTGAAGGCCGCCGCCTCCGACCCGCGCGTGGCGCGGATCTTCGTTTTTCCCGGCGCCAAGGTGAAGATGTGCAACGACGAGACCGGCGACCGGTCGTGGCTGCGCAAGATCCGCCCCTGGTATGGCCATCACTACCATTTCCACGTGCGGCTCAACTGCCCGCCGGGCGCCAGCGGCTGCGTCAACCAGGATCCGCCGCCGCCGGGTGACGGCTGCGCCGATGCGCAGGCCTGGGTGAACAACATCCTCAACCCGCCGCCGCCCGATCCCAACGCGCCGCCGCCCAAGCCCAAGCGCGATCTCGTCATGGGGGACCTTCCGGCCCAATGCGCAACCGTACTCGCGGCGCAATAGGCGCGGCACTGGCGGCAGCGCTCGCCCTCGCCGCCGCGGCCAGCGGCGGCGAAGCCCGTTTCACCGCCAGCTTCACCTGGACACTCGACGACCCCGCCTTCGGCGGGCTCTCGGGCCTAGAGCTGTCGGAGGATGGCACCCGCTTCACCGCAATCAGCGACCGGGCGCATATCGTCTCGGGCACGCTCGAGCGCAAGGACGGGCGCATCGTGGCGGTGCGGTCCGGCCCGATCGAAGAGCTGATGGACGAACACGGACAGCCGCAACGCATCACGCGGGGCGATTCCGAGGGGCTCGCGCTCGGACCCGACGGGCGCGCCTTCGTCTCCTACGAGGGCATCGCCCGGGTCTGGGCCTATGACACGCCATCGCGCGCCATGCTGCTGTCGCGACCGGACTTCTTCCGCGGATTGCAGGCCAATTCCAGCCTCGAGGCACTCGCGATCGATGCGCAGGGCCGGCTCTATACCCTGCCCGAGCGCTCCGGCGAACTGACCCGCCCCTTCCCGGTCTGGCGCTACGACAACGGCCGCTGGACCGAGCCGTATCACATTCCCCGCCGCGGCGGTTTTCTCGCGGTCGGAGCCGATATTGGCCCGGATGGGCGCTTCTACCTGCTCGAACGCGAATTCACCGGCATCGGCTTCCGCAGCCGGGTCCGGCGCTTCGACATGACCGAGGATGCGCTGACCGAGGAGACCACGCTCTTCGAGAGCCACCTGCTTCGCCACGACAATCTCGAAGGCATCGCGGTCTGGCGCGACGCGGCCGGCGCGATCCGACTGACGATGATCTCGGATGACAATTTCAACTTCTTCCAGCGCACCGAGCTGGTCGAATACACCGTCCCGGAATCTCTTGCCTCGAGCCCTGACAGGCCTTAATGGGACCAATCCGCCGCGCCCGGCGCGGCCAAGTCCCCGCAACCTTGTCAAAACGGGTCGAGATACATGACGCGCAAACACCTTCCCGGCATTCTTGCCATGGCCGCCATCGTGCTGGCCTCCAACATCCTCGTGCAGTTCCTGTTCGGCCAGTGGCTGACCTGGGGTGCCTTCACCTATCCGCTCGCCTTCCTCGTTACCGACGTGATGAACCGCCTCTACGGCGCGCAGGCCGCCCGCAAGGTGGTCTTTGCCGGCTTCGTGGTCGGCGTGATCTGCTCGCTGATCGGCACCCAGATCATGCTTGAGGGCGACGGCTACACCTACCCCGCCGTGACGCTCCGCGTCGCCATCGGCTCGGGCCTCGCCTTCCTTACCGCCCAGATGATGGACGTGGCGATCTTTGACCGCCTGCGCGAGGGCTCGTGGTGGCGTGCACCGCTGGCCTCGACGCTGGTGGGCTCCGCCCTCGACACTGCGATCTTCTTCACCATCGCCTTCTCGGGCGCGCTGAGCTTCCTTGAGCCCGGCAACGATGTCAGCTGGGCCGGTGAAACCCTGCCGCTACTGGGCGCGGGCCCGATCGTGCCGCTCTGGGTCTCGCTGGGCACCGCCGACTGGCTGGTGAAGCTCGGCCTTGCCATCCTCGCGCTGGTGCCGTTCCGGATGATCGTTTCGAAGGCACTTTCGTCGCGGGCCATGGCCTGAGCTGCAAAAAACGTTTTGACGGTGTGCCTTTCCGTGGCACCCTGAAGATGCGTTTTATAACAGCTGAAAGGAGGTGATCCAGTGTCTAGAGAAACATTGGAGAGAGGTGTCGGAACAGCCCGGAGGATGATCTGCTAGGGCAGCCCCTGGCAAGAAATCCGATCGAGGTTGGCATTGCCTAACCGGCCCGCCTCCTTGACGTCTCGAATGGGTCACTCCACAGGCAGGGTGACCCATTTCCCATTTCAGACCGCCTCGCCCGGATCGCTCCGGGTGCAGCGCGACGCAGGGGCCGCCCGGGAGACCGTGGCGGCCCCCGCTTTTTGTGCTAGATCCTGCCCATGCTCGAGATAAACGACCGCATCAGCATCGAAGACTGGGAGATGACCGAACAGTTCATCCGCGCCTCCGGGCCGGGCGGACAGAACGTCAACAAGGTCTCGACCGCGGTCGAGCTGCGCTTCGAGGCCGAGCGCTCGCCCAACCTGCCGCCGGCGGTGAAGACCCGCCTGCGCAAGCTCGCCGGGCGGCGCTGGACCAAGGAGGGCGCGGTGGTGCTGCAGGTCGACGAGACCCGCAGCCAGGCGCGCAACCGCGAGATCGCCCGCGAGCGCCTCGCCGAGCTGATCCGCAAGGCGCTTGAGAAGCCCAAGCGCCGGATTCCGACCAGGCCGACCCTCGGCTCGAAACGCCGCCGTCTCGAGGGCAAGAAGCAGCGCGGCGAGGTCAAGGCCCTGCGCGGCAAGGTCGATCCCAGCAGCTGAGCCCGCGCCCAGCCGCCGCACCGAACCGTCGGGCCGCGCCCGTCAGGCCCGGCCCGCCCGTCCTTAGCCGCTGGCCTGTTCCGCCATCGCGACCAGCTCCGGCACCTCGGCCCCGTCGGTCCACTTGCCGGCCTCCTCCTTCTTCAGCACCACCACCTTGGTGCCCTTCTCGACCTGCTCGGCCAGGTAGATCACATCCTGGTTGAACATGCGGATACAGCCCGACGAGGTGGCGTGGCCAACGGTCCACGGGCTCGGCGTGCCGTGGATGCGGTAGAGCGTGTCACGGCCGTTCTTGTAGAGATAGAGCGCCCGCGCCCCGAGCGGGTTCTCCATGCCGCCCGGAAGGCCGTTCTTCACCGGCCCGTAGGTCTCGGGATCGCGGCGCAGCATGTTCTTGGTTGGCGTCCAGTAGGGCCAGTCGCGCTGGAACGGGATCACCGCCTCGCCCGAGAAGCCATAGCCCTGCGCCCCCACGGCGATCAGGTAGCGCATCGCCATGTCTTCACCCTGCAGGTGGTAGAGGAACTTGCCGCCCGGATCGACGACGATGGTGCCGGGCGCGAAGGGCGCGTGATAGGGCACCAGCTGGCGCTTGCGGAACTCGGTCAGGTACTTGTCGTCGACGGCCGGGATCTCGATGCCATTGTCGACCGTCGCGGCATACATCGCGCGGGTGTCGTCGCTGATCTCGCCAAGCTGGTTCGGCGGCAGCGTCGTGGCACAGGCGGCCAACAAGCTCGGCACGGCCAGCAGGGCAAGCGCCCGCAGCCGGAGACGGGTCAGTGCAATCATGGAAGTCCTCTCGTCCACTCGATCCCGCCGCGGCCCGGCCCGGGGCTGCGCCCCGCGCGAACCGAATGGATGTCCGTCGGTCCGCCCCGACCGGGCACGGCTTGGGATTTTTTCTGTTTTCTTCTTCCTAACCTCGTCCGATGGGCGCCGAGGTCAAGCAAACCCCGCAACAGGCTTCCCACGCAGCGATCCCTCGCTTATATGCGCGCCATGCAGAATCCCCCCGACCTGCGCCCCGACCTGGCGCGCGCCCGCATCTCCGAGACCAAACGCGACGGCCAGCCGACCATCGGCATGGTCTCCCTAGGCTGTCCGAAGGCGCTGGTCGACAGCGAACGCATCCTGACCCGGCTGCGCGCCGAGGGCTATGGCATCTCGCCCGACTACGCCGGCGCCGACGCGGTGATCGTCAACACCTGCGGCTTCCTCGACAGCGCCAAGGCCGAGAGCCTCGAAGCCATCGGCGAGGCGCTGAACGAGAACGGCAAGGTCATCGTCACCGGCTGCCTCGGCGCCGAGCCCGACTACATCACCGGCGCGCATCCCAAGGTTCTCGCCGTCACCGGACCGCACCAGTACGAGCAGGTGCTCGACGCGGTGCATGGCGCGGTGCCGCCGTCGCCCGATCCCTTCGTCGACCTGCTGCCGTCCTCGGGGGTGAAGCTGACGCCGCGGCACTACAGCTACCTGAAGATCTCCGAGGGCTGCAATCACGCCTGCAAGTTCTGCATCATCCCCGACATGCGCGGCAAGCTCGCCTCGCGCCCGCACCGCGCGGTGATGCGCGAGGCCGAGAAGCTGGTCGAGGCCGGCGTCAAGGAGCTGCTGGTGATCAGCCAGGACACCTCGGCCTACGGCACCGACTGGAAGGACCGCACAGAGAAGGCGCCGATCCAGTCGCTGGCCCGAGACCTCGGGAGCCTCGGGGCCTGGGTACGGATGCACTATGTCTACCCCTACCCCCACGTGCGCGAGATGATCCCGCTGATGGCAGAGGGCGGCATCCTGCCCTATCTCGACATCCCCTTCCAGCACGCCCATCCCGACACGCTGCGCCGCATGGCCCGCCCCGCCGCCGCCGCCCGCACCCTCGACGAGATCGCCGCCTGGCGCGCCGCCTGCCCCGAGATCGTGCTGCGCTCAACCTTCATCGTCGGCTACCCCGGCGAGACCGAGGCCGAGTTCCAGACCCTGCTCGACTGGATGGACGAGGCGCAGCTCGATCGGGTCGGCTGCTTCCAGTACGAAAACGTCGCCGGCGCGCGCTCCAACGCGCTGCCCGACCACGTGCCCGCCGAGGTCAAGCAGGAGCGCTGGGATCGCTTCATGGAGAAGGCGCAAGCCATCTCCGAGGCCAAGCTCGCCGCCAAGGTCGGAAGCCGCATGGAGGCGATCGTCGACCTGGTCGAAGAGGATGCCGCCACCTGCCGCACCAAGGCCGACGCGCCCGAGATCGATGGCAATCTGTTCATCGACGAGGGCCACGAGGCGCTGTCGCCCGGCGATATCGTGACCGTCGAGGTCGACGAGGCCGGCGAATACGACCTGTGGGGGCGGCTTGTCTGAGCCTGCCGCGCGTGGCCCGGGCCGCACCGCCGCTCCTGCGCAGGTGATTCGCACGGCAATACACACGTTATACGTGCATTTGAACGATTCGAAACAGAAGCGGGATAGCGTTAACACCCGGATTCGTCGCGCTTTCCGGACCTGTCAACACACCTGTGAGGATAGAGCGGATTTACGCTAGGTCAAACCGCGACCTAAGTGCTATAGTTACAGCATAGTTAAAGACACAGTTCGCGGGCCCGAAAGCTGCCCCGGGACGATCAGGATCAGGATCCGTCCGATCCTCGAGACTTCCGAATGACGGACCGCGAAACCTCTGATTTTGTGTAGACATTTCAGTCCAGAGAATGCTCCCGCCCCGCGGGGGCATTCTTTTGCGCCACGGTCTGCGCGCTTTCCCCCGCGACCCGCTTGCACCGATTGCGCCGCTGCGGCATGGCTCTGCGCCATGGCGAAGCTCTATTTCAACTACTCCACCATGAACGCAGGCAAGTCGACGCTGCTACTGCAGGCCGCGCATAACTACGGCGAGCGCGGCATGGAGGTCTATCTGCTGACCGCCCGGCTCGACACCCGCGCCGGCGAGGGACGGATCGGCTCGCGCATCGGCCTTGGCCGGGAGGCCGACACCTTCACGCCCGAGGACGATCTCTTCGCCCGCGTCCAGTCGCAGCAGGAAACCCGCACCCTGGCCTGCATCTTCGTCGACGAGGCGCAGTTCCTCACCGAGGCGCAGGTCTGGCAGCTGGCGCGCGTTGCCGACGACCTGAAGATCCCGGTGATGGCCTACGGACTGCGGGTCGATTTCCGCGGCCAGCTGTTTCCCGGCTCGGCGGTGCTGCTGGCGCTGGCCGACACCATGCGCGAGGTGCGCACGATCTGCCATTGCGGCCGCAAGGCGACAATGGTGATCCGGCAGGACGGCGACGGGCGCGTCGTCACCGCCGGCGACCAGGTGCAGATCGGCGGCAACGAGACCTACATCTCGCTCTGCCGCAAGCATTGGCGCGAGGCCGTCGGCGACCGCGCCCCGGACTAACCCGGCGCCGCGCCTGTTGCTCCCGCAGACAAGGGGGCGCTGCCCCCTCTTGGCGCTGAGCGCCAATTCACCCCCGAGGTATTTTGAAACCAGAGAAGACGGGAGGCGAGCGCCCCTGGCTTCTCTTCGTCAAAAATACTCCCGCCGGAGGCAGGCCGAAGATCGCGGCCGGGCGATATCGCCAGGTTTGGGCGGGACGGTCGTGCCCGTGCTCAGGGGCGACGCTGGGGGATCAGCTGCTGTACGATGCCAACGAAGATCAGGTAGAGCGAGGTGACCACCAGCCCCCAATGCGCCCAACTCTCCGGGTGGAAATCGACCCAGGCGGCCCAGCCGGCAAAGCCGGTCCAGGCCAGCGCGATCGGCAGCGACAGCCCGCGCCAGCGCCGGGTCCGTACCGGATGAATGAACTTCAGCGGCAGGAACATCGCCACCGCGAGCAGCGCCACAAGGATCAGGATCACCCAGAGCCCCGGCTTGATCGCAAACAGCACCAGGACCAGCATGTTCCAGCACCCCGGAAAGCCGTTGAAAGAGTTGTCATCGGTCTTCATCCGGCTGTCGGCGAAGTAGAGCGCGCTGGAATAGGTGATCATGATGATCGCGAACCATCCGGTCCAGCCCGGCATCAGCCCCGACTGGAACAGCGCGAAGGCCGGGATGAAGACATAGGTCAGGTAATCGATGATCAGGTCGAGCAGCACCCCGTCGAAGCGCGGCGCGTTGGTCTTGACGTCGTATTTCCGCGCCAGGGGGCCGTCGATGCCGTCGACGAAGAACGCCACCACCAGCCACAGGAACATCACCGACCAGTCTTCCTGTGCCGCCGCCAGCAGCGCCAGCATGGCAAAGACAGCGCCGGTCGCGGTGAGCATGTGGGTGAGCAGGGCTTTGGTCGCGATGGGCATTCGCCAGTCATGCCGCATGTGCGCGGCAAGCGCAAACGATCAGTCGCTCTCTGGTGGCGCCCGCATGAGCTGCGCCAACGCATCGAGCTCCTGCCCGATGCCGCCGCCCAGCGACCCGGCCGCCGCGCGCCGCGCCGCCTCGGGCTTGTTCTGCCCGAGCTTCCAGGTGCTGTCGACGCTCTCCAACTCGAGCCGGAACGGCAGGATCATGCGCAGGAGCTTGGTCCTTGTCTCCTCCGTCATCTTCTCCATGGTCCAGGGCGCCTTGGGCAGTCGCGCCTCGAAGAAGGCGGACTGTGCCGCGAGCAGGGGCTCGAGCGTCTCCCGTGGCAGCGGCACAAGCCGGCCGGTCAGGTGCACCGCCACGTAGTTCCAGGTCGGCACCTGGTCTGGGCCGAGACCGTACCAGTCGGGCGAGATGTAGCCATCCGCCCCGCTCACCGCGAGCCTCGCCGGCAGGCCGTCCCTGGCCGCGCGCGCAATCGGGTTGGAGCGCACGAGATGCAGATCCGCAGAGCCGCCATCCTCCGCGAGCAGGAAGGGCACGTGCGACAGCAGCGGCGCGCCCTCGGCCGAGACCGACAGCGTGCCGAAGGCGCGCTGCCGCGCGAAGGCGAGGCTCTCATCGCACTTGGTGCCGCGAAAGGTCGGGTTCGGGTGCATCTCAGGCCACGAGCCGCTGGCCGTGCTGGCCGGTGATCGTCGCGGTGACGATGGCACCCTCGGTCTGCGGGGTCGAGAGATCGACCTCGGTGAACTGCTCGGTGCGCCCCATCGTCGGGTTCTCCATCAGGATGCGATGGGTCACGCCCTGCTGCGCCGAGAGGTGACGCGCCACCGCGGCCTCGCCGGCCGCGCGCAGGCGAGCGGCGCGGGCCTTGATGGTGGTGCCGTCGACCTTGCTCGGGATCTTCGCCGCGGGCGTGCCCGGGCGCGAGGAATAGGGGAAGACGTGCAGCCAGGTCAGGCTGCACTCCTCGACGAGCTTCAGCGAGTTCTCGAAATGCGCCTCGGTCTCGGTGGGGAAGCCCGCGATGATGTCGGCGCCGAAGGTGATGTCGGGGCGCAGGCGGCGCGCTTCTTCGGTGAAGCGGATGGCGTCGTCGCGCAGGTGACGGCGCTTCATACGCTTGAGAATCAGGTCGTCGCCATGCTGCAGGCTGAGATGCAGATGCGGCATCAGCCGCGGCTCGGAGGCGATGGCGAGCATCAGGTTGTCATCGGCCTCGATGCTGTCGATCGAGCTGATGCGCAGGCGCGGCACGTCCGTCAGGCGCAGGATGCGCATCACCAGGTCGCCCAGCCGCGGCGCGCCCGGCAGGTCGGCGCCCCAGGAGGTCAGGTCGACCCCGGTCAGCACCACCTCGTTGAAGCCCTTCTGCACCAGCCGCTTGATCTGGTCGACGACAACGCCGGCGGGCACCGAGCGCGAATTGCCGCGGCCATAGGGAATGATGCAGAAGGTGCAGCGGTGATCGCAGCCGTTCTGCACCTGCACATAGGCGCGGCTCCGCGTGCCGAAGCCGTCGATCAGATGGCCGGCGGTCTCGGTCACCGACATGATGTCGTTGACCTGAACCTTCTCGGTCTCGCCGATGAAGCCGTTCGACAGCCCTGCCCAGGTGTCGGGCGACATCTTCTCGGAATTGCCGATCACCGCGTCGACCTCATCCATCGCGGCGAAGCTGTCGGGGTCGATCTGCGCGGCGCAGCCGGTGACGATGACGCGGGCGTCGGGATTCTCGCGGCGCAGGCGGCGAATCTCCTGACGCGCCTTGCGCACCGCCTCGGCGGTGACGGCGCAGGTGTTTATCACGACCGCATCGCCGACGCCGGCCTCCTCGGCCAGCGCCTTCATCGCCTCGGTCTCGTAGGCGTTGAGCCGGCAGCCCAGCGTGGTGAACTTGGGCGCGCTCATCGGGCTGCCTCCAGCCAGGCAGGCCCGAAGCTGCCGTCGAACACATGCGCGGTGGCGCCGGTCATCCAGACGCCATCATCGCGCCAGTCGATCCGCAGCGTGCCGCCGTCGAGCTCGAGCGTCACCTTGCGCCCCGTCAGCCCCCGCCGTGCTGCCGCAACCGCGGTGGCACAGGAGGACGAGCCCGAGGACAGCGTCACGCCGACGCCGCGCTCCCAGACCCGCATGCGCAGGTGATCCGGGCCGATCAGGCTCGCCACCTGAACGTTGGTGCGCTGCGGATAGAAAGGGTGATGCTCAAAGCGCGGCCCGAAGGCCTCGAGATCGATGGCCTCGGCATCCTCGACGAAGAAGGTGCAATGCGGGTTGCCCATGCCGGTCGCCACCGGCTTGCCCTCAATCGGCAGCTCCAGCGTATCCATCTCGGAGGCCAGCGGGATGTCCTGCCAGTCGAGCTGCGGGTGCCCCATGTTGACGGAGGTGAGCCCGTCGCCGGCGTCTTGCGCGAAGAGCTGGCCGCGCTCGGTGACGAGGGTGAGCCGGTCCTTGCCGCTCTCGTCCATCAGGAAACGCGCGATGCAGCGGGTGGCGTTGCCGCAGGCGCCGGCGGTGGAGCCGTCGGCGTTGTAGAAGGTCAGCTGCGCGTCGCCCTCGCCGGATTCGATCAGGGCGAGCTGATCGAAGCCAACACCGCGATGGCGGTCAGCGATGGCGCGGGCCAGACCCGGTGTCACCTCGATGGCGCGCGCACGCCCATCGAGCACGACAAAATCGTTGCCAAGGCCGTGCATCTTCATGAAGGACAGGGGTTCGCGCGTGTGTTCCATGGCGCGCATATACGCGCGTTGCGGCACCCTTTCCAGAGCCGCGAAAATTTCCTGTCAGAAATCTGTAAAAATGTGCTTGACCCCACCCCCCGTAATTTCTAGAAGCCGCCCCACAGTGGGCCGTTAGCTCAGTTGGTAGAGCAACTGACTTTTAATCAGTGGGTCGCAGGTTCGAATCCTGCACGGCTCACCACTGCACCGACATCGTCAGGGCAATCGCTTCCTTCGGGAAGATGCGGGCGATGTTGGGTATTCTTCCGACAGAGCGATCGCGAGCGCGCCGCAGGGCCTTTCCCGGCAGACGCAGGGCGCATCCCGTGCAGGGAACCGCCCGGCCCGCCCGCGCGTATGTCTGCGCAGCCACGGAGACACCGCCATGAAGGATCCTCTCAACGCTCTCACCCTGACGCTGATCGCGGCGCTCGGCATCCTCGCCCTGATGGCCGTGCCGCACGGCGATTCGAGCTCTGCCCTGACCCTGCTCGCCCAACGGTGAGCGCGAGACGCTTGCCCCGCAGCGCCGCCGGTGCAACTCTGTTTCCCGTGATGACGAGGTTCCAGAGATGATCCCGGCGCAGGTCGGGCAGGCCCCGCTCGATACCCTGCAAAGCACGGCGCTCGAGGCGCTGGCGCAGGCAGAGAGCTTTTTCACCACGTTCGTGCGGCCGTGGAATTTCTACCAGCTCGGCATCGCGCTGACGCTGTTCCTCATCGCCCATCTCATCGCGCAGATCGTGAGCCCGAGGATGCGCGAATGGATGCGCACCCGCGACGGCTGGCCCACGTGGCGCCTGCGCGTGCTGCTGGTGCTGCAGCGGCGATTGCGGATGATCTTCTTCGTGATCCTGATCTGGCACGTGGTCGGCATCATGCAGCAGGTCACCTGGCCGTCACGCTCCTATCTCCTGATTGTCATTGCAAAACTTGCCAGCGCCTGGCTCGGCATCGCGCTCGGCACGCGGCTGATCCGCAACCCGGCGGTGCGCAGCCTGCTGCGCTACGGGGCGTGGATCTGGGTGACGATCTGGATCCTCGGCCTCAGCGAGGAAACCGCCGCGGTGCTCGACAATGTCGCCATCGAGCTCGGCGAGAGCCGGCTCTCGGTCTGGCTGATCCTGCAGGGGCTGCTGGTGTTGGCGGTGCTGGTGGCGCTTGCGCGTTTCCTGTCGGGCACCAGTGCCGCGAGAATCCGGCGCAACAGCAACCTCAGCCCCTCGATGCAGGTGCTGGCGGTGAAATTCCTGCAGGTCTCGCTTTACGGCGCCGCGCTCTACATGGCGCTGAAGCTCGTTGGCGTGGATTTCACCGGGCTCGCCTTCCTCTCCGGCGCCATCGGCGTGGGCCTCGGCTTCGGGCTCCAGAAGGTCGTCTCCAACCTCGTCAGCGGCATCATCATCCTGCTCGACAAGTCGGTGAAACCCGGCGACGTGATCTCGCTGAACGACACGTTCGGCTGGATCAACGCGCTCGGCGCGCGCTACGTCTCGATCACCACGCGCGACGGCAAGGAATACCTGATTCCCAACGAGGACCTGATCACCGGACAGGTTGTGAACTGGTCACATTCCAACGATTTCGTCCGGCTCGACATCTTCTTCGGCACCTCCTACGGCGACGATCCCCACCTCGTGCGCAGGATCGCCGTAGAGGCGGCGCTCTCGGTCACCCGTGTGCTGAGCGACCGCCCGCCGGTCTGCCACATCGTCGGCTTCGGAGACAGCTCTGTCGATTACATCCTGCGCTTCTGGATCTCCGACCCGACCGGCGGCCTCACCAATATCCGGGGCAATGTCTACCTGGCACTCTGGGACGCGTTCAAGGAAAACGGCATCTCCATCCCCTTCCCGCAGCGCGAGGTGCGGGTGGTCAACGAGTCGCTGCCGCCGATCTCAGGCCCGCTTCCCTCCGAGGCGCCCTCCGGCCAGACCTCTTCCGCGCCGCCAAGCTCCGCCCCGCCGCGTGACGGGACGTAGCGGCTGACAAGGCCGCGGCGCCGGGCCATGCTCCGCGCAACCCGAGATCTGAGGAGGTCCCCATGTCAGACGATATCGTCATCCTGAGCGGCGCGCGCACCGCCATCGGCACCTTCGGCGGCGCCCTCGCCGGCGTGCCGCCGATCGAGCTTGGCACCACTGCGGCCAAGGCGGCGCTGGAGCGCGCCGGTGTCGAGGGCGACCAGATCGGCCACGTGGTCTTCGGCCACATCATCAACACCGAGCCGCGCGACATGTATCTCAGCCGTGTCGCCGCGATGCAGGCGGGCACGCCGGAGACCGTCCCGGCGATGAACGTCAACCGGCTCTGTGGCTCCGGCGTGCAGGCGATCATCTCGGCCACCCAGTCGCTGATGCTGGGCGATGCCGATTTCGCGCTGGCCGGCGGCGCCGAGTGCATGTCGCGCGCGCCCTTCATCAACCCCGACCAGCGCTGGGGCAAGAAGATGGGCGACATCCGCACCGTCGACATGATGATCGGCGCGCTGAACTGCCCCTTCGGCACCGGCCATATGGGCGTCACCGCCGAGAACGTGGCGCGCGAGCACGGCATCAGCCGCGAGGCGCAGGATGCCTTCGCCGCCGAGAGCCAGGCGCGCGCCGCCCGCGCCATCTCCGAAGGGCTCTTCAAGGAGCAGATCGTTCCCGTCGAGATCGCCTCGCGCAAGGGCACCGTGGTGTTCGACACCGACGAGCATCCCAAGGCGACCACCGCCGAGACCCTCGCCGGCCTGCGCCCCGCCTTCGAAAAGGACGGCACCGTGACCGCGGGCAATGCCAGCGGCATCAATGACGGCGCTGCGGCGCTGGTGCTGGCGCGCGCCTCCGCCGCCGAAGCCGCCGGGCTTACCCCGCGCGCCCGCATCCTCGGCTACGCCCATTCCGGCGTGCGCCCCGAGGTGATGGGCGTCGGGCCGATTCCGGCGGTTCGTGCGCTGCTCGAGCGCACCGGGCTGAGCGCCGCGGATTTCGACGTCATCGAATCGAACGAGGCCTTCGCGGCGCAGGCGCTGGCGGTGAACAACGAGCTGGGCCTCGATCCGGCCAAGGTGAACCCCAATGGCGGCGCCATTGCGCTTGGCCACCCGGTCGGCGCCACCGGCGCGATCATCACCGTCAAGGCGCTCTACGAGCTCGAGCGCATCGGCGGCAAGCGCGCCCTCGTCACCATGTGCATCGGCGGCGGTCAGGGCATCGCGCTGGCCATCGAGCGGCTCTGACCGCCGTGGCGCGGGCGGCTCAGCCGCCCAGCGCCGACGCCATCGCGCGCTCGGGGAAACAGGTGGTGGGGCGGCCATTGGCCTCCTGCCACCGCCCGATCGAGCGCCGGGTCTTGAAGCCCGGCAGGCCATCCGCCCCACCCACGTCATGGCCACGCGCCTCGAGCCCGCGCTGCATGGCGGCGATCTCCGAGCGGTAAAGCCGCCCCACGTCGCCCCAGCGCGCCTCGAAATCGCCCATACCGTACTGGATGCGATCGCCCACATGGCCAACGAAGAGCGCGTAGAGATCGCTCATATTGTAATCCTTCAGCACGTAGAAATTCGGCGTCACAATGAAGGCCGGCCCGTGCCGCCCCGCCGGCATCAACAGGAAGCCCTCGCCGCGCGCCTCGCTATCGGGAAAGGGCGTGCCCGAGACCCGGGTGATCCCCATCGCCGCCCAGTCCGAGATCCGGCGCCCCTGATCGGGGCCTTCCAGTGTGCAGGAGACCGACGCGGGCACCCGTACCTCGAAGCCCCAGTCGCGCCCCGCCTGCCAGCCGTGGCGTTCGAGATAGGTGCCGATCGAAGCTATGGTGTCGGCCTCGGAATTCCAGATATCGGCATGGCCGTCGCCATTGCCGTCGGCGGCGTAGTTCAGGAAGTTCGACGGCATGAATTGCGGCTGGCCCAGCGCCCCCGCCCAACTGCTCTTCATATTGCGCGGATTGACGTGTCCGGCCTCGGCGATGCGCAGCGCCGCCACCAACTCGTCGGTGAAATAGCCCGCGCGAGTGCTCATGAAGCCCTTGGTGCCGAGCACACGGAAGGCATCGTGGCGGATCGCCACCTGCCCGTAGCCGCTCTCGCGCCCCCAGACGCCGAGGATGATGCGCCCGGGCACGCCGGTGGCCCGCTCCACCGCCGCCAGCGATTGCGCGTGCTGCCGCGCCATGCGCCGCCCCACCGAGGTCGCCCCGTCGAGCGAGCCGCGCGAGAAATACTTGGCCGGCGCGCCGAATTCCGCCTGCCGCTGCTGCTTCGGAGTCTGCGCCTTTGCCCCCGGCGGCACCAGATCCGGCAGATCCCAGTCCAGCGCCACGCCCGCAAAAGCCGCCTCGAAGGTCCCGCGCGAGACCCCTTCGGCGCGGGCGCGCGGCCAGACCGTCTGCTCGAGCCAGCCGCGGAACTGGCGCTCGACCGCGGCACGGTCCTGCGCCATGGCGGGCGCGCCCAGAGCAAGCATCAGGGTCAGGGCAAGCAGGCGAAGGCAGTGGATCACGGGCGGAACTCCTGTCAGGGGATGGTCTCTGCCCCGCAGCCTACACCGAACCGCAGCGCCCGAAAGCGGAACCCGAGGCCTAGCCCCACATCTGGCGCATCTTCGCCGCCACGTCGATCTGCCCCGGCGCCGGGCGCGGCGCGCCCTGCCCGACCGGCGGCGCCCAGTGCAGGGTCTCGAACCGGTCGAGCATGGATTTCTCGATGAAGCGGGTGCGCATGGCATAGACATGCCGGTCGCCGTTGCGGGTCTGGCTGGTGACGTAGAAGCGCAGCGGCACACCCAGCGTCAGGTGGTCCTTGGCCCGCGTCATGGCGACGTAGAGCAGGCGCCGCTCCTCCTCCAACTCGTGGGTCGAGCCGGTGCCCAAATCGGAGGGGATGCAGCCATCGACCGCGTTGAGCAGGTAGACCGATTTCCATTCCTGCCCCTTGGCCGAGTGGATGGTCGACAGGATCAGGTAATCCTCGTCCTTCAGCGGCACGCCCGACTTATCGCTGGTGGCATCGGGCGGATCGAGCGTCAGCTCGGTCAGGAAGGCCTCGGCACTGGGGTAGCCGGTGGCGATCTGCTCGAGCTGCATGAGATCGGCCCGGCGCGCCTCGGCGTCCTCGTGCATGCGCTCGAGATGCGGCTCGTACCACGCCCGCGCATTGCCCAGCGCCGCCGGCCAATCGGCCTTGGCGCGCATCGCCTCGACGAAGCCCGGCCAATCGGCCCCCGCGCGCGGCGGCGGCGCCACGTCTTCCAGCGCGGCCAGCGGATCGGGCGCCAGATCGAGCGCGTCGAGCACCTGCCCCGCCGCCTTCGGCCCGATGCCCGGAATGAGCTGCAAGACCCGGAACCCTGCCACTCGGTCGCGCGGGTTGCGCACCAGCCGCAGGAAGGCCAGCAGGTCCTTCACATGGGCGCTGTCGAGGAACTTGAGCCCGCCGAACTTCACGTAGGGCACGTTGCGCCGGGTCAGCTCGGCCTCGAGCTGCACCGAGTGCGACGAGGTGCGGAACAGCACCGCCTGCTCCTTGAGCCTAGTGCCGGTCTCGCGGTCCTCGAGGATGCGGTCGACGAAATAGCGCGCCTGGTCGCCCTCGGTCGCCACCGTGACGAGGCGCGGCTTCTCGGCCGAGGCGCGCTCGGTCCAGAGATCCTTGGTGAAGCGCTCCTTCGCCTGCCCGATTACGGCGTTGGCGGCCGAAAGGATCGGCTGGGTGGAGCGATAGTTGCGATCCAGCGTGATGACATCCGCAGGCGGCTGGAAGCCGGCCGGGAAGTCGAGGATGTTGCGCACCGTGGCGGCGCGGAAGGCATAGATCGACTGCGCGTCGTCGCCCACCACGGTGAGGCCCTGCCCGTCAGGCTTCAGCGCCATCAGGATGCGCGCCTGCAGGCGGTTGGTGTCCTGGTACTCGTCGATCAGCACGTGATCCCAGGCGCCGCCGATATGGGCGGCAAAGCCCTCGTCCGACATCACCTGCGCCCAGGCGAGCAGCAGGTCATCGTAATCGAGCACGTTCTGCTCCTGCTTTGCGCCGACATAGGCGCCGAAGAGCTGCTTCAGCTCGGCCTGCCACGGGCTGCACCACGGGAAATGGTCGCGCAGCACCTCGTCGAGCGGATCGCCGGAATTGACCGCGCGGGAATAGATCGCGAGACAGGTGCCCTTGGCCGGGAAGCGCGCCTTGGCCTGCGAGAACCCCAGCCCGTTGCGGCAGAGGTTCATCAGGTCGGCGCTGTCCTCGCGGTCATGGATCGAGAACTCGGGATGCAGACCGATGGCCAGCGCGTGCTCGCGCAGGATGCGGGCGCCGATTCCGTGGAAGGTCCCGGCCCAGGTCAGCGCCTCGGCGGCGACACCGCTGCCCATCGCCTGCTCGGTGATCCGCGCCACCCGACGGGTGAGCTCGGTGGCGGCGCGGCGCGAGAAGGTCATCAGAAGGATGCGCTGCGGATCGGCGCCGTTGACCAGCAGATGCGCCACCCGGTGCGCCAGCGTGTTGGTCTTGCCCGAGCCCGCCCCGGCGATCACCAGAAGCGGCGGCGCCACGGCATCGCGGCCCACGCCGAACTCGACCGCGGCGCGCTGGTTGGGATTGAGTTTGTCGAGATAGCCTGCCTCTGCCATGCGCCTCTCCCCTCGGTGAGTCCCCCGGGCCCTTATGGTTTCGGGCGAGCATAGCCCGGCAGGAACATAAAGGGAACTTCAATGTCTCCCGCAGGCGCCGCCTCAGCGCGCGAAGCTGGCCTCGCGGCAGCCCAGCACCGAGACGAGGTCGCCGGGCGCGATCTCGATCTGCAGCCCGCGCCGCCCGCCGTTGACATGGATCGTGGCAAAGCGCCGCGCCGCCTGTTCGAGCACCACCGGCACCCGCTTGCGCTGACCAAGGGGGCTGACGCCGCCGACCTTGTAGCCGGTCATGCGCTCCGCCGCCTCGGGCTTCATCATACGGGCCGACTTACCGCCCATCGCGGCGGCCAGCGCCTTCATGTCGACCTCGGCATCGGAGGACAGGATCACGCAGAGCGGCGCGCCGTCGAGCTCGACCATCAGCGTCTTGAACACCCGCTCCGGCGCCACGCCCATGGCCTCGGCCGCCTGCAACCCGACACGCCCGGCGCCCGGGTCATAGTCATATTCCGCAAGTTCATACGCGATGCCCGCCTTGCTCAGCGCCTTTGTCGCCGGGGTGCCCTTGGCCATGCTCTGCCTCCTGCCGCTGCCCCGTTGAACCACGCCCGCGCGGCGGATGCCAGCCACCGAAGGGCGCAGCGAGTGACCGGCGGCCCTCGCGCTGCTAGGCTCGCCGCAAACCAATCGTCACAGGGAGAGACCGCCATGACCCGCTCCAGCCTGATGCTCGTGCTCGCGCTGAGCGCGACGCCATCGCTCGCGCAGGAGGCGGCCGACGCCGTCGCCCCCGAGGCAGCGACCGAGACCGCCGCCGCCTTCGCCGGGCTCTCCGACGCCGCCCGCGCGGCGCTCGACGCGAAAGCGGCGGGCACGCCCACTGAAGCGCAGGACTGGATGATCGCCGCGGCCAACCCTCTGGCGGTCGAGGCCGGCGCGCGGGTGCTGCGCGAGGGCGGCAGCGCCGCCGACGCCATGGTCGCGGTGCAGGCGGTGCTGGGGCTGGTCGAGCCGCAATCCTCCGGGCTTGGCGGCGGCGCCTTCCTCGTCTGGTACGATGGCGAGAGCGGCGCGCTGACCACGCTCGACGGCCGTGAGACCGCGCCTCTGGCCGCCGATCCGCGCCAGTTTCAGAACAAGTCTGGCGAGCCGCTGGGCTTCTTCGACGCCGTGGTCGGCGGGCTTTCAGTGGGCACGCCTGGAACGCCGAAGCTGATGGAGGAGGCGCATCGCCGCTGGGGCCGCGCCAACTGGCCGGGGCTCTTCGATGAGGCCATCGCGCTGGCGGAGGGCGGCTTTACCGTCTCGCCCCGGCTGGCCGAGCTGGTGGCGGGCGATGCCGAGCGGCTGCAACGCTTCCCCGACACCGCTGCCTATTTCTTCCCCGAGGGTCAGCCCATCGCCGCCGGCGACATGCTCACCAATGCCGACTACGCCGAGACCCTGCGGCGGATCGCTGAAGGCGGCGCACAGGCATTCTACACCGGCGCGATCGCCGAGGAGATCGTCGCCACCGTGCGCGAGGCTGACGACAATCCGGGCCGGCTCTCGACCGCCGATCTGGCGCTCTACCGGGTGAAGGAGCGCCCCGCCGTCTGCGCGACCTACCGCGCCCATGAGGTCTGCGGCATGGGCCCGCCCTCCTCGGGCGCGCTCACCGTGGGGCAGATCCTCGGCATGCTCGATAGCTACGACCTCGCCACGCTCGGCCCCGACAGCGCCGAGGCTTGGCGGCTGATCGGCGATGCCTCGCGACTCGCCTTCGCCGACCGTGGCCGCTACATGGCCGACACCGATTTCGTCCCCGTTCCGGTTAAGGGGCTGGTGGCGCCGGACTACCTCGCGTCCCGCGCCGAGTTGCTCGCGGGCGACGACGCGCTGCCCGAGGTGTCACCGGGCCAGCCCGAGTGGGACCACGCCCTGCGCCTCGCCGATGATGAAAGCATCGAGTTCCCCTCGACCTCGCATATCTCCATCGTCGATGCGGACGGCAACGCCCTGTCGATGACCACCACCATCGAGAACGGCTTCGGCTCGCGGCTGATGGCGGGCGGCTTCCTGCTCAACAACGAGCTGACGGATTTCTCCTTCCGCAGCCACGCCGACGGCGTGCCCATCGCCAACCGCATCGAGCCCGGCAAGCGCCCGCGCTCGTCGATGGCGCCGACCATCGTGATGTCCGAAGGCGCGCCCTCGCTGGTGATCGGCAGCCCCGGCGGCAGCCGCATCATCGGCTACGTGGCGCAGGCGATTATCGCCCATGTCGACTGGGGCATGGACGTGCAGGAGGCCGTCGCCATGCCGCATCTCGTCAA
Organism: Salipiger bermudensis; assembly: GCF_019801965.1. GTDB lineage: Bacteria > Pseudomonadota > Alphaproteobacteria > Rhodobacterales > Rhodobacteraceae > Salipiger > Salipiger bermudensis_A. The sequence continues at coordinate 274,885 of NZ_JAHVIA010000002.1, read as the reverse complement.
CCGCTTCGGGGCCTACGATCTCGAGGAGGGCACGGAGGCCACCGCGCTCGAAGCGCCGCTGGTCGAACTGGGCTACGAGGTGACCCTGCGCGGGCTGAACTCGGGGCTGCACGCCATCGCCGTGGGCGAGACACTGCAAGGCGGGGCCGATCCGCGGCGCGAGGGCATCGCGCTCGGGGAGTGACGGCTCGACCGCGTCAGAACACCCCCATCGCCAGCCCTGCCGCCAGCGCCGCGCCGAGCTCGCGGCAGCGCTCGAGATCCGTCGCGGGTATCGTCTTCTCGGCGAGAATCGCCTCCGGGCTCTGCGCATGGGTGCAGATGATCAGCGGCGGCTGCACCTCGCGCAGCCGCCAGCCGGTTGCGATGCGGGCGGTCTGGCGCGCGGCGTTCTCGCCATCCGAGCCCGCGCAGACCATCTGGGCATAGGGCCGACCCTCGATCTGTCCGAGCACCGGGTAATAGCAGGTGTCGAAGAACTCCTTCATCTCGCCCGACAGCGCCGCGAGGTTCTCCGGCGCGCAGAACAGGTAGCCCCGCGCCCGCAAGAGATCCTCCGGCCCGGCCTCCTCGGCGGAGAGCAACCGCGTGGCGCATTCCTCCTGCGCCGCCGCAAACGCCGCCTCGGCCATCTGGCGGCTGCCGCCGGTGCGGCTGTGATAGACGATCAGCAATTCCATGCCGCCATCCTAGCTGGCGCGAGCGCCTGCGCAACGCCGCAGCCAACACCCGGCTTGACGCTCTCGCGCCCATGAAATATCCAGCCTCTCAGCCGAGCGGGCGTTGTGTAATGGTAAGACCCTTGCCTTCCAAGCAAGAGATACGGGTTCGATTCCCGTCGCCCGCTCCAGCCTCTCCCAGAACGCGAATTCCCGGCCCCATGCGGCTCGACGCCCGTAAATAAGTCGGATTTCCCACCGCCTGCGGCATTGCGCGGCTTGAATCCTGCGCCTTTCATGGCAAAACGGCCCGGCGCAGGACAGGAGGAGCAATGGCTCACGGTAACCCCGCATCCGCAGTCGCGGAGGAGCGAGACAAATCCCGCAAGCTCGGATCGCTAGCGGCGCTCTGGCCCTACATGGCGCCCTACAAGGCGCTGATCGTCGCCGCCACGCTGGCGCTCATCGCCACCGCCACGGTGTCGCTGACGCTGCCGATGGCCGTCCGCCGCGTGATCGACAATTTCAACGCGCAGGACGGCGCGCTGCTCGACCGCTACTTCCTCGCAGCCCTCGGTTTCGCCGGGCTGCTCGCCATCGGCACCGCCGCGCGCTACGCGCTGGTGACGCGGCTGGGCGAGCGCGTGGTGGCCGACATCCGCAAGGCGGTGTTCGACCGGGTGATCGGCCTCTCGCCGGTGTTCTACGAGCGCATCATGACCGGCGAGGTTCTGAGCCGGATCACCACCGACACCACGCTGATCCTGTCGGTGATCGGCTCCTCGGTCTCGATCGCGCTGCGCAACATGCTGATCTTCGTGGGCGGGCTGGCGCTGATGCTGCTGACCTCGGCCAAGCTCACCGCGCTGGTCCTGCTCTTGGTGCCCATCGTCATCGTGCCGATCCTCACGCTGGGGCGGCGCCTGCGTAAGCTCAGCCGCGAGAACCAGGACTGGATCGCCGCCTCCTCCGGCAACGCCGCCGAGGCGCTGCAGGCGGTGCAGACGGTGCAATCCTTCACCCACGAAGCGATCTCGCGCGGGGCCTTTGCCGAGGTCACCGAAAAGAGCTTCGACGCCGCCCGCCGCCGGGTCTGGGTGCGTGCGCTGATGACCGCCATCGTGATCTTCCTCGTCTTCACCGGCATCGTCGGCGTGCTCTGGATGGGCGCGTGGGACGTGCGCGCCGGCAACATGAGCCCGGGCGCGCTGGTGCAGTTCGTGATCTACTCGGTGATGGTCGCCGGCGCCGTGGCGGCGCTGTCGGAGATCTTCGGCGAGCTGCAGCGCGCCGCCGGCGCCACCGAGCGCCTCGTCGAGCTCTTGCACACCGAGGACGCGATCACCGATCCGGCCCGGCCCGCCACCCTGCCCGCCCCGGTGCGCGGCGAGATCGGCTTCGAGCACGTGCAGTTCTCCTACCCGTCGCGCCCCGACGTCTCGGCGCTGGCCGATCTCGACCTGACCATCCGTCCCGGCGAAACCGTGGCGCTGGTCGGGCCCTCGGGCGCCGGCAAGACCACCATCGTACAGCTGATCCAGCGCTTCTACGATCCCGATGCAGGCCGGGTGACGCTCGATGGCGTGGCGCTCGACACCCTGTCGCGCGATGCCTTCCGCAAGCACATCGCGCTGGTGCCACAGGATCCGGTGATCTTCGCCGCCTCGGCGCGCGAGAACATCCGCTTCGGCCGGCCCGACGCCACCGACGCCGAGATCGAGGAGGCCGCCAAGGCCGCCGCCGCACATGGCTTCGTCTCGGCGCTGCCCGAGGGCTATGACACCTATCTGGGAGAGCGCGGCGTGATGCTCTCGGGCGGCCAGAAGCAGCGCATCGCCATCGCCCGCGCCATCCTGCGCGATGCGCCGGTGCTGCTGCTCGACGAAGCCACCTCGGCGCTCGACGCGGAAAGCGAGCGCGCCGTGCAGGCCGCCGTGGACCGTCTGGCCGAGGGCCGCACCACGATCATCGTGGCGCACCGCCTTGCCACGGTGAAGAAGGCCGACCGCATCATCGTCATGGATCAGGGCCGCGTGGTGGCGCAGGGCAGCCACGACGCGCTGGTGGCCGAGGACGGGCTCTACGCCCGGCTGGCAAGGCTGCAGTTCACCGACGGCATCGCGGCGGAGTAGGCACGGCCCTCAGGGCCAGTCGCCGCCATCGAGAAAGGCCTTGGCCGAGCGCGTGATCTCCTCGCGCTCGGCCTCGCTTTTCTTGCGCAGGCTTCCATAGATCAGCCCCATGCGGTGATTGTCCCCGAGCTTGTCCTCGTTCTCGATCAGGAAATTCCAGTAGAGATAGTTGAACGGGCAGGCCTCCTTGCCGGTCTTCTGCTTGAGGCTGTAGTCGCAATTCTTGCAGTAGTCTGACATGCGGTTGATGTATGCGCCCGAGGCGGCATAGGGCTTCGAGCCCAGCCGGCCTCCGTCGGCGTGCATCACCATGCCATGCACGTTGGGCAACTCGACCCACTCGAAGGCATCGGCATAGACCTCGAGATACCATTGCTCGATCTGGCGCGGCTCGACGCCCGCCAGCAGGGCGAAATTGCCGGTCACCATCAGGCGCTGGATGTGATGGGCATAGGCGTTGCGCCGGGTGGCGCCGATGCACTCCGACATGCAGCGCATCTTGGTTTCCGCCCCCCAGTACATCTCGGGCAGGTCGCGCCTGGCGCTGAGGTAATTGCTCTCCACGTAATCCGGCATCTCGGTCCAGTAGATACCGCGCACGAACTCGCGCCAGCCGAGGATCTGCCGAACGAAGCCTTCGACCGCGTTGAGCGGCGCCTCACCATCGGCATAGGCCTGCACGGCCTTGTCGCAGACTTCCCGAGCGGTCAGCAGGCCGATGTTGAGATAGGGCGAGATCAGCCCGTGGAAGAGGTAATCCTCACCGGTCTTCATGGCGTCTTGGTAATCGCCGAAGGTCGGCAGGCAGTCCTTCAGGAAATGCCGCAGAGCGCGCAGCGCCTCCTCTCGGGTGACGGCCCAGCCGAAGCCTTCGAGATCGCCGAAGTGGTTGTCGAAGCGGGCAGAGACCAGCTCCAGCACCTCCTCGGTGATCTCATCGGGGTGAAAGCGCATCCGGTGCGGCGTCTCGAGCCCCTTGGGCAGCGATTTTCGGTTCTCCTCGTCGAAGTTCCACGCCCCGCCCGCCGGCTCGCCCTCCTTCATCAGCAGGCCGGTCCGGCGGCGCATCTCGCGGTAGAAATACTCCATCCGACCGGTCTTGTTGTCGTCGACCAGCTTGGCGAAATCGTCACGCGAACAGTAGAAGCGGTCGTCTTCGCGGATCTCCACCGGCAGGTCGAGATCGCTTTCCCAGTCGCGCATCATCTCCCAGACGCGCCACTCGCCGGGCTCGGTGGCGACGATGCGCTTGGGCTTGTGGCGCTTCACCGCGCGCTCGAGCTCGCCCGAGAAGCTGTGGCTGTTCTTGTCGTCATCGAGCCTGACGTAATCGACCGTGACGCCCTTCTCGCGCAGCTCTTCCGCGAAGTGGCGCATGGCCGAGAGGATCAGCGCGATCTTCTGCGGGTGGTGGCGGACATAGCTGGTCTCGTCGCCGACCTCGACCATCAGCACCACGTCCTTCTCGGCATCGAGATCCGAAAGCGTGGACAGCGAACGGGTCAGCTGGTCGCCCAGCACGAAGCGCAGCGTCTCGGTCATGCGCCGGCCCTCGCCTCGCTGCGGCAGCGGTCGGAGCAGTATTTCACCGCGCCCCAGTCACGCGCCCATTTGCGCCGCCACACGAAGGGGCGCCCGCAATGGGCGCAGAGCTTCTGCGGCAGATCGGCCTTCTTGCGCATCTTCGCCATGCGCTCAGCCCCCCGATACGGCCGAACCGCCCGTGGCCGCCCCATTAGGCGCAAGACCGTTCCGGATCGCAAAACTGGTCATGTCATCCTCCCGTTCGAGATCGTTGCCGCGGCAGGCCCCGGACTTCGCCGCAAGGCGCAACTTTTCGCTCGCGCGACTCGTTCCTTGGAAAACCGCAGGAGAAACGCGATGCAGCTTGTCACCCTCTACGCCTCGACCCTGATCATCTTCCTGGTGATCGACATCATCGGCATCACCACGATCATCAAACCGGTCTTCGAGCGCCACGTGGGCGACATGCTCGCCGATCCGCTGCGGCTTGGCCCGGCGGGGCTGTTCTATGCCTTCTACATTGTCGGCCTGCTGTATTTCGTCTCGGTGCCGGCGCTGGCCACCGGCCGCCCGGCGCAGGCGCTGCTCGGCGGCGCGCTGCTGGGTCTGATGTGCTACGGCACCTACGAGTTCACCAACCTCGCGACGCTCAAGGGCTGGAGTTACCAGCAGGTCATCACCGACTCGCTCTGGGGCGCGGCGCTGACCGGCGGCTCGGCCTGGGCGGGATTGACGATCACCCGCTGGATCCACGGCTGAGCGGACCATCAGGCCGGTCGCGCCCGCCGCAGCAGCGGGACCGCCACCACCAGCACGATGCCCGCCGCCGCCAGAGCGATGACGGGGGTGTTGGAGACCTCGAGATTGGCGACGATGACGCCCATATAGGCCCAGCCGACCCCGAAGGCATAGGCATAGGCCCCGGGCCGCAGCCACAGCACGAAACCCGCGATCCCGAAGAGCAGCGCCAGCAGCACCAGTGCTGCGGCCTGCGCGCTCATCACGCCGTAGCCGCTGAGGCTTGCGCCCATGGCGACGCCCGCCGCCGCGGTCAGCCAGCCCGCGTAGAGCCCCACCGGCACCCGCGCGGCAAGCTCCCGGGGCGCGCGCAACAGCGCCTCGGTGGCGGCGGCGGCCATGAAGATGATCATCACCGTGGCCAGCACCGGCTGCCACTGCGCCGCCACGACCCAGAACATGCCAAGCCCGAGGCTCACCGCCAACGGCGCCCGCATCGGCTGCCACGCCGGGTCGAGCCGGTGCCGCCAGAGCCCGTAAGCCGCGCTGGCGATCAGCAGCAGGAAGATCACGCCCCAGATCGAGAACGCCCAGCCCACCGGCTGCACCGGCCAGAACGACTGCACCACCGGGAATTGCGTCGGCGAGAAGCCGGGAAACCCGCCCGTCACCGTGGGCGAGAGCGCAAAACCCAGCGCCAGCAGCAGAACCAGCGGCGCCAGGGCCCGGCTCATTGCACCAGCTTGCGGGTCAGCCGCATCGAAATCGCATAGGGCAGCATACGCAGGAGCTTCAGCGACAGCGTCAGCCGGCGCGGGAAATGCACCTCGAAGCGCTTGCCGTCGAGCCCCTTGACGATGCGGTTGGCCGCGTCCTCAGGCTGGATCACCGCCGGCATGTCGAAATCGTTCTTCTCGGTCAGCCGCGTATCGACGAAGCCCGGCGAGATCATCCGCACGTTGACGCGCGGCGCCAGTTCGGCGCGCAGGCTTTCCACGAGGTTGATCACCCCGGCCTTGGAGGCAGAGTAGATCTGCCCCTGCGGCAGCCCGACATAGCCCGCGACCGACCCGGTCAGCACCAGATCGCCGCCGTCGCGCAGCAGCGGCTCGGCGACGCGGGCGAAATGGAAGGTGCCCGTGAGGTTCACGGCAACGATCTTGGCGGCAAAGTCCGGGTCGATCTCCATCACCTTGCCGGGATCGTAGAGCGCCGCCAGCGTTATCGCGCTGTCGAGCAGCCCGCCCTCGGCGATCCTATCCGCCGCCGCCTGCAGGCTCCCGAGATCGGAGACATCCGCCGTCACCACCTCGGCGCCGCCGATCTCGTCGGCCAGCTTGTGCAGCGGCTCCTCCGAGCGCGCCGAGAGCACCAGCTTCGCGCCGCGCCGTGCATAGGCGCGGGCCAGTTCGGCGCCGATCCCGTCGGAGGCGCCCATGATCCAGATGCGCGGTGCCTCAGGCATGGGCCAGCCGGTACTGGTGCACGTTGGTTCGACCGGTCTCGAACGAGGCAATGCAGGCAGCGAGGTAGAAGCGCCAGACCCGGATGAAGCCGTCATCGAAGCCGAGGCCGCGCACCTCCGCGACCTTGGCGTCGAACCGGTCGAGCCAGTCGCGCAGGGTGCGGGCATAGTCGAGCCCGAAGGCGTGGTTGTCCTCGACGCGCAGCCCGGCCTTGCCGGCGACCTCCTCGAAGACCGGCGACGAGGGCAACATGCCGCCCGGGAAGATGAAGCTACGGATCATGTCGCCGCCGGCGCGGTAACGGTCGAAATAGCGGTCGGCCACGGTGATGGTCTGTATCATCGCCCGGCCCTTCTGGCTCAGCACGTGGGCGACCTTCTCGAAATAAGTCGGCCAGTAGCGCTCGCCGACCGCCTCGAACATCTCGATCGAGACCACGTGGTCATAGGTGCCGTATTCGTCGCGGTAATCCTGCAGCACGATCTCGGCCTCGCGGCCCAGACGCTCGCGGGCGAAGCTGGCCTGCTCATGCGAGAGCGTCAGGCCCTTGGGCGCGAAATCCCCGCGCTGCATGGCGCGCTCGGCAAAGCCGCCCCAGCCGCAGCCGATCTCCAGCACCCGGCCCGACTGTGCGGCCAGCCCGTCGAGGATGCGGTCATACTTGCGGTGCTGCGCCGGCACCAGCGGGTCTGCGCTGGCCGCGTCCTCCGGCGAGAAGATCGCCGAGGAATAGGTCATCGTCTCGTCGAGCCAGAGCTTGTAGAAATCATTGCCGAGATCGTAATGCGCCTGGATGTTGCGCCGCGATCCGCGCTTGGTGTTGCGGTTGAAGATGTAGAGCGCGCGGATCAGCAGACTCTGCCACGCGCGGCCATAGAGGAAGGGCTCGAGCGCCGCCTCGTTCTTCAGGCCGAAGACCAGGAAGGCGGCGAGATCGCGGCTGTCGCACCAGCCGTCGCGATAGGCCTCGGTGAGCCCCACATCGCCTTTCGCCGCCGCCGCCGGCACCGCCCGCCAGTCGGCGATGGTCAGGTCCGCCGCGGGCCCCGGTTGGCGCCCCCCGAACTGCCGGACCTTGCCGTCCGGCGTCGTTAGTTCAAGGCTTCCATACTCGATCTTGTCGAGACAACTCAGCAGTTTGCTTTCGATCTGGCGTTCAAACATCGTGCCCCACATTCCCTGTCGCTTCCGAACCTCGCTCAGCGAGTTGTTCTGGTTTCGAGATAACCCGGACGCCCCGCAGAACAAGCTTCAGCGCCTGCCAATGGATCAGCGCGATCACCTTCTGCGCCTGAAAGGCATGGCGCCACTTGGAACGGGTCAGCGCGGAGCCTTTCAGGGGGCGTGCCGGGCCGCTCATCGAAGTCTGAAGCTTAACCTCGCCGCCCTCGCCGATCCAGTCGACCCAGGCGCCGAAGCGGTCGGGGCCGGGATCGAAGCGGAAGACGTAATGCCCCTCGCGCGGCAGGAAGGGCGAGACGTGAAAGATCTTCCGCCCAACGATCCGATCCGAGCGCTCGATGGTGCGATTGTCGGGGTGGTGGCAGAGGTAGAAATGCCGCTCGCCGAAGGTGTTCGACACCTCCGCCAACACCGCGCGCAAACCGTCTTCGTCGCGCGCCAGCCAGAAGCTCACCGGGTTGAAGCCGTAAAACGGCGAGCGCGGCATGGTGACCAGCGTCACCTCGCAGTGCTCCAGCCCCGCAGGCGCCAGCTGCGACCGGATGAAGGCGCCCATTGAGGCGCCATCGCGCTGGCCGTAATCGCCCGGTCGCACCGACCAAAGCCCGCGCCTGTCGGGCCGGATCGGCAGACGCCCGGCCTCGAACGCGTCGACCGGCAGCGCCAGGTAGCTGGCGCGATAGCGAAACTCCCGATCGACATCGCCCTTTCGCGCATGCCAGATCCGGCAGTCCACCAGGGCGCCCTGCCAGAGATCGGTCATTCCGCCGCCTCCAGCGTGCCCTCCGCCTCGCGTGCCACGCTGCCGCCCCAGGGATCGGCGCCGAGCGGCCAGTCGATGCCCATCGCCTGCGCCACCCGCAGCGCCGAGAGCACGCCGTCCTCGTGGAAGCCGTAGCGCGTCCAGGCCCCGGCGTAATAGATCCCACCGCGGCCCTGGATCTCCGGCAGCCGCGCCTGCGCCGAGAGCGTGGCCGCGTCGAATTGCGGGTGGTTCAGCACCGCCTCGTCATGGACATTCACCGGCTCGATCTCGGGATTCAGCGTCACGATCAGCGGCCGGTCGGTGCCCAGAGGCTGCAGCCGGTTCATCCAGTAGGACAGGCTGATCGGCCGGTCGGTGAGCATCTGCTCGGCCTCGGTGACATAGTTCCACGACGACCAGATCTTGCGCGTGCGCGGCATCAGCCGCGTGTCGGAATGCAGCACCATCCGGTTGGGCTCGGTGCGGAAGGCGCCGAGAATGGCGCGCTCCTGCGGGTCGGGCCGGTCGAGCATGGCAAAGCTCTGCGGCGCGTGGGTCGCCATCACCACCCGGTCGAAGCGCTCCTCGCCGCGCGCGCTGGTCACCACCACGCCCTCGCCATCGCGGCGCACCTGCCAGACCGGGCATCCGAGACGCAGCTCGACTCGCATCGCCTTCAGGATCGCCTCGACATAGCGCGCCGAGCCGCCCTTCACGGTCAGCCATTGCGGCTGGTCGTTGACCGTCAGCAGGCCGTGGTTCTCGAAGAAGCGCACGAAGCTCTCGGCGGGAAACTCGAGCATGTCCTGAGTCGGCGTCGACCAGATTGCGCCCGAGATCGGCATCAGGAAGCGGTCGCGGAACTCCTGCCCGAGCCCCATCGCCGCGATCAGTTCGCCGATGCTGGTGCCGGGTTTGACGTGATCGGGCGCCCCCTTGAAGAAACGCAGAATGTCGCGGATCATCCGCCAATGCGCCGGGTCGGCGAAGCGGCGCGGCTGCGCGAAGAGGTCGAGCGTGCGGGTGGTGCCGTATTCCAGCCTGCCGCCACCGAAGCTCGCGGCAAAGCTCATGTCGCTCGGTGCCAGCTCGACGCCCAGATGCTCGAGCATCGGGATGAACAGCGGATAGGTGCGCCGGTTGCAGACGATGAAGCCGGTATCGACCGAGACCCCGTCAACCTCCGCCGTGCGGGCATGGCCGCCGGGCCGGGCATCGGCCTCGAAGAGGGTCACGTCCTGATGCGGCCCGAGCAGCCACGCGGTGGCCAGTCCGGAGATGCCGCTGCCGATCACGGCGGTTTTCATGCCTGCGCTTGTCACACTCGCCTCGCTTTGTCATGGTCACGAAGTAAGAGACGGAGCGGGCGTGAGAAAAGTTTCACTTCCGGCGAAAAAACCTCGCAAGGAGCCAGGCGCCCGAGATGAGCACCCAAGCCGCCGACCTCGCCCATCTGCTGGCCCGCGTCGCCCTGCGCGACCGCGCCGCGTTCAAGGCGCTCTACGAGGCCGCCTCGCCCAAGCTTTTCGCCATCTGCCTGAGGCTGCTGAAGGACCGCCGCGAGGCCGAGGACGCGCTGCAGGAAGTCTTCGTCAAGATCTGGCACGGCGCCGACCGCTTCGCCCCCGATCTCGCGAGCCCCGCCGCCTGGCTCAACACCGTGACCCGCAACCACGCCATTGACCGGCTGCGCGCGCTGAAGGCGGGGTCCTACACGCTCGATGCCGCCGAACAGGTCGCCGATCCCGGCCCCGACCCCGAGGCCACCGCGATCACCAGCTCGGAAGGGCGCCGCATCGAGGGCTGCATGGACGGGCTGATGCCCGAACGCGCCGAGGCGGTGCGGCTTGCCTATGTCGAGGGCGAGAGTTATCTCGAGCTCTCCGAGCGCTACTCGGTGCCGCTCAACACCATGCGAAGCTGGCTGCGCCGCAGCCTGATCCAGCTGCGGAATTGCCTCTCGCCGTGACCGACCTTTCGACAGACGATCTCGCCCTCGCCGGGGAATACGTGCTGGGCACGCTCGACGCCGCGACACGCAGCGCGGTGGCGGCGCGGATCGACCGCGAACCGAGTTTCGCCGCCGAAGTCACGCTCTGGGAGACCCGTCTAGATCCGCTGAACGACGCCCTGGCGCCGGTCGCCCCGCCCGCAGCCGCATGGCGCGGGCTGGAGGCGCGCCTGTTTCCCGAGGCACGGCGCCTCTCGCCCTGGCGCTGGATCGCCGCAGCCGGGGCGCTCTCGACCGCGACGCTGGCAGCGGTGCTGTGGTTCGGCGCGCCACTGGCCACCGTGCCGGGGCCGCTCTGGGTCTCCGACATGGTTTCCGAGGACGGAACGGTGCGGCTGGCGGCGCTCTATGACGAGGCGCGCGGTGAGATGCGGGTCTCGGTGGGCGGCGCGCCCGCCTCCGAGGGCCGCGATTTCGAGCTCTGGCTGATCGCCGGGGAGGCCGCGCCGATCTCGCTCGGGGTGATGCCCGATGCCGGTCAGGCGGCGATGCCGATCCCGGAGGAGCTGCGCCCGCTGATGCTCAACGCCACCCTGGCGATCACCGACGAGCCGTCGGGCGGCGCGCCGGGTGGCGTCGCCACCGGGCCGGTGGTGGCGCTGGCGGCGCTGCGGCGGATCTGAGACCGGTCAGAAGCCGCAATACTCCGAGCCATAGTAGCGATAGGTGAAGGGCTCGCGACTCAGCACCTCGATATCCTCCCGGTTCGAGACCGCGATCACCGCATTGTTCGCCCCCATGAGGCCATGGCCCGCCTGCTGGTAGATCTCGAAGATTTGCGCCTCCGTCAGCACACAGGCATTCACCTCGAAGATGTAGCGCACGAAGTCATCGGGATCGTTGGGCTTGGGTGGCGGCCGGCCCTGCTGGGCAATGGCGGGCTGGAGGAGGAGGGCTCCAGCGAGCCCTGCGACGAAGCCAAGACATGCGAATTTCATTGATCAGTACCTGCTGAAATCTTCAGTCAGGAGCATCGATCCTCCGAGTCGAGTCAACCTTGAGATGTGAAGACTCGAAACAGGAAACCAAGGCCGCCGCGCTTTCCCTCAAGGAATTCACGGGCGAAAGACCGGCGCGCCGAGGCCGCCGGTCTCCCAATATCAATTCGGCAGCGCGCCGCAGAAGCCGCCGGAGGCAACGGCCCCAGAGCCCAGCGCGAAGGCGGCGGGCGCCTGGTAGGGGTTGAGCTCGGCGCTGGCGAGGTCGAAGCCCACCAGCAGCACGACGAAGGCAAGCGCCAGCGAGGCGGTGAAGGCCCGGGTCATGTCCGCGCCTCCAGTCCGAGGATCGGGCGCAGCTTGATGCCGTAGAACGCGCCGCCGAAGGCCGCGACGAACCACACCCAGCCGTGCAGGCTGCCGGTGGAGATGCCCGAAAAGAACGCCCCCACGTTGCAGCCGAAGGCCAACCGCGACGAGTAGCCGAGCAGGAAGCCCGCCACCACCGTCGCCACCCAGGCCCGCGCCGGGTAGCCCGGCAGCGCCGCCGACAGCGCACCGCGCCGCCAGGCCGCGACGCCGAAGGCGCCGAGAATGATGCCGATATCGGTGAGCGAGGTGTAATCGGTGAGCACGCTCGCCTGCACCCGTTCCATCGAGCCGGGCGCCGCCCAGAAGGCCGAGGCCGAGAGGTCTCCGCCCAGCGCCGAGAAGCCCTTCGCGGCCCAGAGGCCGAGCCCGTAGACCACGCCCCAGGGCTGGCCCGCGACCACGAGGTTGCCGATCGCCAGTGCCGCAAGCACCAGCGCCGCGATGGCGTGGCGGCGGCTCAGCTTCACCGCGCCGGGCGCGGCCCGCCACAGGAACAGACCCACCGCCAGCGCGATCAGCACCAGCGTGATGAGCAGCCCCGAGGTGCCGCCGAAGGTGATGATCGGCAGCGCGCCGAGATCGGTCCACCAGATCAGGTTCCACGCGCCGGCAAAGCTGCCCAGCGCGAAGAAGGGCAGCGCCAAGAGGCTTACCGGGTTGCCGCTGCCGGCATTGACCAGCGTGCCCGAGCCGCAGCCCAGCACGATCTGCATGCAGGCGCCAAAGACGAAGGCGCCGCCGATCATCGCAAAGCCCACCGGGGCCTGCGCGCCGACCAGCTCGCCGGGATGGCTGGCCAGCAGCGGGATCGCCACGACCGCGACCACCGCGATCGACAGCAACTGCGCGATCACCCCGGAGGGCTCGCGGCGCAGGATCATCGCCCGCCACGGGCCGGCAAAGCCGAAGCGCATGCCCTCGAGCGCGATGCCGAAGCCAAGGCCAATGGCCAGCATCATGCCATAGCGCGCCCCTGCAAAGAGCCCGACCAGCGCCACAACGACAAGCGCGCCGAGCAGCAGCCCGGCGCGTTTCGACCAGCCCGCGGCGGCAAGCGCCGGAGTGTCAGGAGTTGCCGTCTGGCTCATCCGTTGCTGCCCATGAACTGGTTCAGCAGGTTGCGGATCAGGCCCGGCGCATTGGCCATCTCACCGCCGCTCTTCGAGTACTCGACCATCGAGCCCGGGTAGAGCTTGACGTCCTCGAGTTGCGCCAGCTCGCTCAGAGCGAACCAGTTGGTCGCCGCCCAGTGGCCGGTGTTGCAGAACGAGACGACCTCTTCGTCGCCGGTGAGCCCCAGCGCATCGCGCAGCTCGCCTGCATCGGTGACCTGGCCGATGGCGGTGGCACCGGACTGGAAGAAGCGGGTGTAGGGGTAGTTGACCGCGCCCGGCAGGGTGCCCGGCTTGGCGGCGGCACCATGCGCCTTCTTGCCGAGGAAGAAATCCTCGGGGCGCGAATCGACCAGCACAGCGTCGCCGGTGCCCTCGACCACGGCGGTGACCTCCTCGGTATCGGCGGTCCAGGTGTCATCCCAGGTGATCGAGAGCTCGCTGGGGGTCGGCTCGACCGCCTCGGTTGAGACCGGCAGGCCGGCATTGGCCCAGGCTTGCGCGCCGCCGTTGAGAATCGACAGCTCGGTGAAACCCGAGCTCTTCAGCGTCCAGTAGACGCGGGCGGCAGCGCCGAACTCGGTGTCGGTGGCGCCCTGGGTGACGATCACCACCGGCTCACCCGGCTCGAGCCCCAGCGATTCGTAGGTGGTTTCGAGCTGATCCACCGGCACCAGCTGGCCCGGGTTCTCCGCCGGGCCGCGGAACAGGCCATAGGGGGCCGAGACGGCGCCCTCGATATGGCCGGCGTCATAGGCCTCGCCGCGGATGTCGAGCACCAGCGGCGCGTCTTCGGATTGCAGTGCGGCGTCGAGCTCGGGCGCGGTGACAAGCGGGCCGAGCGGAGCGGCTAGCGCGGCGGAGGCCATCAGCGCGGAAGTGGCGGTGGCAATGGCAAGGATCTGGGTTTTCATCGTGGAACGTCCCCTTTTCGCAAAATCTTGGCCCTAACTTGTCGCATCGTGGCGCCTCTGCAAGGGCTTGGCCTGCCGCGCGGCGCGGATCCGACGGAACAACGATCCCCCCGCGCGCAAGCCGGTCGGGACAGTGCGTAGCGTCACCAGCCCAGACAAAACATCCTTCCAGACGAGCGCACCCCACCGGAACAGTATTCTTTTCAGATCAGATGGGCGCTTTCAGCCGGGATATCTTCCCACATGCCGGCCCGGCGCGCAAACCGAGCGATCGCCACCCCGCCGCCCCGGAGCCGGAGCGGTCCAGAAGGGGAGCGTCGCGCAGCCGTCCGGTCGGGCGAGGGTCGGCGGCATCTCTCGCGAGGAGCCCCCTCGACCACCGCAGTGGCTGCGCTGCGCTGGCCCGCGTGCGCCCTCCGCGCGAAACGAAAAAGGCGCCCCGAGGGGCGCCTTGTTTCATTGGTCGGAGTGAGAGGATTCGAACCTCCGGCCCCTGCCTCCCGAAAATCGGGGTAGTGCCCCAACCCATTGATTTCTAGCCAAGCGAGCGCTGTCTTCCTACGCCTCAGCCCCAACAAACCAATGAACTTCGCGCTCGACAGGTTCATTGAACCGAAGGGAACTGTCTACCATCTGCCCGCCTAGCGATGCGCTGATTGGAGACGCCGCCGCGAGAACAGATACTACACGCCCGGCACAGTGCTACCTCGGCATCTCCAGCACGAAAATCACCACCAGATCCGAAAAGACAAGAGTGTCTTTCCCTCCACAAAGCCCTTCTCGAGCCGTCGCTATAACGAAGATGTGCAGCGCATGCTGCGTCACATCGAGGACAATGACGATGACCAAGAGACCCCACGAAAACACTCGGCTGGCAAAGTATGTCGAACGCCGGGTGCTTGAGCTCAAGCCCGTGAAGTCCCAGCAGCAGATCGCGAGCGAGGCGGGTTTCCAGAACCCTAATATGGTGACAATAATAAAGCAGGGCTCCAGCAAGCTTGCCATCGACCGCGTGCCGTCCATGGCGAAGGCCTTGGACTGCGATCCTGCCTACCTCATGCGACTGGCCCTGGAGCAGGCAGAAGGAGACACCGCCGCCCAGGCGATCTTCGAGATCCTCGGCACGCCGGTCAGTGCAAATGAGCTGGGCTGGGTCGAGGCGATCCGCGAGCTTTCTGACCACACTGACCCCCGGCTCACGACAAGATCGCGCGCTGCCCTCCGGACGATGTTCGGGAAGTAAGACCATGCACGAGGACGAAGAGATGACCCCGAATGAGCGCGCCTGGCTGCGCTTTCTGCGTGACATCGCCGACGGGCGTGACCCCTGTCCCACGTTGCGCCGCGTGCAGCTCTTGCGGCGCCTCTGCGCGCTCAAGAGAGCATGAGAGGCTTGGAGACTCTGGCGCGCTTACCAGTGACCTACTCGGTTAAAGAGGACTAAAGGCACCATCTGCCTCGCCACGATGGTCCCGGCAATCAACAACGCGGCGCAACACCATTGTTTGGGATGCGAGCTGTCTCCAAGCCTATCGGATACGCTAACTTCAATTCCGATCACGCCACACAGGATTAAGCCCTAGATCTGCTTCTGTGGTCTTGCGCTGCTGCGTCGCTACTAGAGGTGCCGCGAACGGCCCCGAGCAGACATTCGTGGCGCGCGCAGCTAAAGTCCGTAGGAAGCCCAAAGCGGCCGGTTGCCCCGATCGAGGTAATGGCCGAGTGCAACCTCATATCCTCCGGAGACTGCCACTTAGAATAGGCTATCATCCAAGCGCAACGTTGCCTCGTAGGCTTCGTGGTTCTCGAGCTGAACCTTCACCAAGTATATGCCCGGCTCAAGCTCAGCCCTGTATATCCAACGTCCTTGCGAACTATTGAAAGTTGCATGCGCATCATTCCGAAAGTCGACGCATATCTCATTGTGAGAATTGATGACTTGGATAGATAAAGCGACTGCCTGTAAATCATGTCGGTTATTGAGGCGAAATTTGACACCCTTCGTAGATAGACTTATATCCGAAACAAAGGTAAAGCGCTTATCGAAAACCTTAAGCTCTTCAGAAACTGAGCAAATATCGCGCCACTGGCTGGCTGTTGCTCCCAGTTTGTGAAGAAATGTGTCGCGTTCGGGTTCCGATCGAAACCAAAGTCCCGACAACACTTCTTGCAATGGCAGCGGCGAGATAGGCAGGACCTCAGCACATCGATGCTCGATAATCGAATAATCACCACCTATGCCGCCTTCGTGAAATACTGAAGCGAATGGTATGCTGGCAAAAAACGCTTCGTCACTTCCACTGCGTGCGTTCTGTCTCTGCATATTTCGGTCTGAAAAAGCGACGTTATGTCGGGTAAGAACACGTTTAGCGTCCAACACGAACATCACCAATATCGGCGCGTGGGCATTCGGTCCATACTGGCAGTCAGCATCCTTTCTGATGCCTTCGATGTGGAATTGTGTCGGGTTGCGTGGTCGAAAGTAGAGGCGCACGCGCTCATGAGCTTCTTGACGGTTATCAATCACACCATCAGCAGCCACGTCCTGCAATTGTTGGCGATGAGGGTCGTTTCTAGACCTTAAATGTCCATCGGCTAAGATGGCCAATGCGGTTTCAAGGGGCGCATGATGAAACAGCCATGCAGGCCAATGCTTACGATAGGAATAATAACTTGAACCAAGTTGTTCGCTCCAATGAACGATGTGCTGATCTACAAACTCCTCACTCAATGCCATGGAAGTTCAGCCTGCGTATTTGGATTATTCGTCTCGTAGGTGAATTCGGCCTCTGGTCGCAGCTCGACTGCCACCTCTGGCTCCGATCTACCATGCCGATGGATTTGAACCGCTCGCACATTAGGCAAGAACTGCATCATCACCAACAAGGGCTCAGCCGCATCCCTTGCAGTCCATCCAGCTTTTTCTTTGGTCACAAGGCCATTCAAAAGACTCAACCATATACCTCTTAAGTCGTCCTCCCCGAATATCCAATCTTGATTTTTTGATTTTATTTCGAGCGTGCCATCATTAAATTTCAGTTCAAACTCTTTAGTATCATCAACGCGCAGCTTTGGAGCTACCTTCGCAATTTTCTCCAGTGCAAGCATGAAGCTCGGAAAAGACAAATCTTTTACCGTAGTTCGAACCTGACTTGCCAAGTGTTCAAGATGTTCAGGAAGGCCAACGTCCACTGTAAAATCGTGGATGAATACCGGTATTGGTAGTTCCGAAAGGTAGCTCTCCATAAGTGGCTTTACATCTCGCCACTCTAAGTTTCCATTGCCGCAACCAAGTTTTGGAAATGCAATATCGGTCACCCCCTGATCCTCGTAAGTTTCTACGAACTTTTCGAGCCCAGCTTCTATCCATTCGAAGCGCGAGGGGCTGCGCCAGTGTTTTTTTGTGGGAAAATTCAGAATCCATTGCTCAGAACCACGCCAAAGCCAAAGTTTTCCCGGCTCTAATAATTTTTTTTCACATACATCTTTGTATGCTTTGAACATGCTAGGCTCACGTTGCTTGAAAGCTTTTGCTATGCCTTTTCCCATGACGCCCACGCAGTTTACGGTGTTAACCAAAGTCTGCGTATTGGCATCAAAAAGGCTGGTTCTCTTATACGTCAGCATTTCGTCCACCCTGATCTTTAGCTCACGAAAGACACGTCTACCTCTCCGGTTCAACGGAACATAGTGTGAACCAACATGGAAATCACCCTTTTTTTAGACCTCGACCTCTAGTTGGCTTGGCTGCAGGCCTAGATGGCAACTCGTGCCTTCGCGCGCCGCCGCTGAGCTAAGCTTCGGATCACACGAGTGGTAACGCGCCACACTTTCCATGAATGGTCCGGCAGACCGCTTCCTAGCCGAACCATCTTGTCTACCGACGCGGCGCGGCGCATGACCGCTTCCTGCGCACCGCTACCGTTCATGACTAGCGCAGCGAAAGTCAGTTCCCGCCCTCCCAGCCTGGGTGCCGGGTAGGAACGCTTCTGACGGTCGAGCAAGCGACTGCAACGCTGCGAAGTGGCGCCACTGCATGTTGACCCAAGTGGGCAGAACCTCTCCTGGTTTCATCAAGTCATGCCCTAACGACATTCTTCCAATGGTGAATGCTCAGGGCCTCGTCGGCGAAGAATGGCTCGAGCTCCGTGGTTCGCCGGCCCCCGCCAGACCCTTACATGACCCTTACATGACCCTTACATGACCCTTCCCTTAGTCACCGTCGTAGACAGCCAAACGCGCGCCGGCACCCCGTCCAAACCCTAAAATCGCCTTCAGACCCTTACACTAACCTTGCGCTATCCTGACAAAAGTGGCGGCGAAAAGAGGTTTTCAGCTGAAAAATGTAAGGGTCCGGACCTGGAGACCTAAGAAAACAAGGGGCTGACTGAGGAACGCAGCAGACGCGACCCTTACATTTTGCAGGGCAAGCCGGCGACGCCAACGAGAAACGCGCTTAGGACGGGGCAGAGAGCGTCTGTGCGCGTGTTAGTCGTGCCACACTGCGTCCGACCTCAGGTTCTTGAAGAAGCACCAGCGTTGCGCTCTTGCTCAGCCAAGTCATGGCCGGATGCTCTGCAGTCTTTAGCGACCATGTGGAGACGATGGACCTGAATGGTCCAGAGGAGGGCCGGGATGACGCGAACCGCGGCCAGCTCTTCGTAGACGGCGATCGCAGCGCCTCCACTTTGACCAGCCCCTCAAGAGCAACGAGACACAGACGCCAACTACCCTAAAAAAAGCGCACGGCCTTCAAAGCGATGTGGGATCCTAAGGGGGCTCGGATAGGAAATCGCACACATCTCCATCAATCCAGCTCTCTGCTTGCTATAATGCTCTCTAGCTACATGAGCACACGTCTAGATGAGGAAGACCACGCAGATGAGCACGATGAGAGACGAGCAGCACAACGCGAGGGCACACAATAAGCTTGCAATCGGCTACGCACGCGTCTCGACGGACAGGCAGGGAACGATTGGCGTGAGCCTTGAAGCCCAGCGGATCGCGATCGAGACCTTCGCCGAGGAGGCTGGTTACGTCCTTCTCGAGGTCTATGAGGACGTTGCATCCGGTCGCGGGGAGAAAAGCTTCCATGCGCGCCAGGGGCTGCAGAATGCGCTCAAGCACGCGGTGTGCGATGAGGCTGAAATCATCGTCTGGAGGTGGGACCGTTTGACCCGCCACGCTGGGTTCGAGAAGCAGATTCGCGATGTTCTCCCGGATGAGAGACAGATCGTCTGCGTCGAGGATCCCAGCTCACTGGATGCAGCCTCTCGCGCTGCACGCCATAAGCACAGTGAGCATGTGGCAAATGAGATCTCCCGGCGCACCAAGGAGGAGATGGCAAAGAAGCGCGCGAAAGGCGCAGTCTTCGGGAACCCGGAGATTTACAGTGTGCAGCCGCTAGCGGTGCAGGTTTGGTCGGACAGGAGCGAGACGCTCATTCACAAAATCGCTGATGTGCTGCGCCACCAGTCCGATCCGGTCAGTTTGACCCATAAAGAGGTCGCGAAGCTCTTGAACGACCGAGGTATCCGGACCGGGCATAGCAATGACTGGACTGCTTCTCGAGTGCGCGTGCCTCGCGCCAAGGCCATGAAGCTTCTCGAGCAGGAGCGCGCAAAGTATCGGATGCTCACCCCCCTCTTCGGCACCTTCTAGTGCCGTAGGAGGTCGGGCTTGGTCCTGGCGATCGGTCTTCCGGCGATGTCGATGAGTGCATGGTGGAATTTCTGGACTTTGTTCTCGGTGACCCACAGGATGTCTTCATCGAACACGGGAGAGCGAGATGACGAGTTCACCACCATGCTGCTCCGGTGATGCGGCACACACCCGGAGCGAAGAAGGCGATACGAGTGCATTGATCGAGCAGCTGCGCGCAGAGGTCAAACAACTCCGCGCGGAAGTGAGCGATCTGCGATACGGAAGGCCGCTTGCGTGGAGAGAGATGGAGGACCAATCACGTGTCACCGCGAAGTCGCTACTTCTCCCATTTTGCGCGGCCTTCGCGGTCATAGGTCTCACGGTTGCGATCTTGAATTTGGCCGGCTACGCGTGATCAGCATCAACGATGCCCATTGCGTCTCGCTGTCGTGTCTGCGCTCCGGGCCGAGACCGCGACAGTGAAGCCTGGCAGGTCCGGCATAAACAAGGCCTACGAGGCGCTGCGCGAGTCGCTGAGAGGCCATCTAGATGTAGCGGTAGGGTGTCAGGCAGAGAACGCATAGCCCGCTAAGGACGCACTCCGTGCCTCTGCGTCGCTGCGACCCGGGTGCTCGCGACCACCTACCACCCAGCCGATCGCGCGTCCAAGGCAGCGAAAATCCACCAGTGCGCCCTCCCGGTGACCGTGGCAGCGATACCCCGCGACAGGTCTCAACGTATGTGCTTCGCGCGCAGGAAGACCCCAGGAGAGAAATGGCTCGACGTCCCGCCGGGATCCGGCGATCGTGCCCAGCTAAACACGAAGCCCTAGAAATTTCGCTCGGACGCGAAGGGGATGCGTTCTGGTTCCGGGACACCCGGGCGAGCGGAACCTCCTATCTGCATTTCGGAGAAGGCACCTGCCTTTGCTTTTCGCGTCGCGCTGCTCTGATCGATCCGCGAAAAGATCGAGGTGGTGAACCGCTCCGACAATTGGAACCTCATCGACGCAAAACGTGACGAGCCGCGACCTTGGACGAGGAGCAGGAAGTCGCTCAAGAGAGCTGAGGAGGAGCGGGCTACTCGACGCGAGTTCGCAGCGCAGCAGTAGATCGTGCAGCCTGCCGAAACGTCGTTGAGGCATTTTCCATTCACAGACATGAGGTCAGCAGCACCCCACGGTGGCGAAGCCACGGCAAAAGCCTCCCATCTGCTAGAGATCGACTACAGCCATCATACCGGCCTCGGCCGGTTTGACGCAGGCGCGCTCCGATCGGCATTCAGTCTCGCAGAATGGTGCTGCTGCACCTGCAAGGCACTCTAGTCCGCTTGCTTGGCGTCTCCGAGCAGCGCTTCGGCAAGGCCGGCGTCCAGCACGACGTGAGAGACGTAGTCACCGTTCAGGGCCGCGCGCGTCGCGTCAAGCTTCTCGAGTCCTGCGACCACCAGCAGCCCTTCCATTTCGCGCAAGACATCAAGTTCGGCACCAATCATCCGGCGGTCGAGCTCGCCTTGAACAGGCTCCCCGTCGCGGTCGATGAAGCGGCCGGCGATGATGCCCACTGCGCCCATTGCAACGTAATCGGAGATGTCCTGTTCAGTGGCGAGATTGAACTGAACGACGTGGGTGTCGAAGGTGCACGGGCTCAGCGAGTAGATCGCCTTGTTGCAGTCGCGCAGCCTGTCCAGCTGCGCAGCGATGATCGGCTCAGCGCGCAGCCGGTCGGCAAGCCCTGCCTCGGAGCAGACGGCCGGGGCGTTCAGGTTTATGCATTGCGCCGAAAGACGCCGGGCGATCTCGGTTGTGCAGCTCTCACAGGTCGGCAGCAACGGGTTGGCGATCGAACCAATGAGTTGGCGGACCACCAGCCCGTCGATCGGCCACCACGGCACCCGCTCGGACACAACGGACACGGTCTGACCCCAGCTGACACCCAGCGTATCGCCCGGCCGGACGAAGTCAGGCAGGAACTGGGCCGCCGCCTCGCAGACCTGCTGCGCAGTCTCCGCCTCGCTGTCCTCTTCGGGCACGACAAAGGCCGTCTCGACCCCGAAGCGCTCGCGCAGGCCGTCGGCGAGCGCATTGATGCAGAAGTGCGCCCCTTGGATCTTCACGCCAACGATTTGACGCTCGCGGGCGAGCCGCAGGTATGCCACGACGGTTGGGCGCGACAGTCCGAGCTGCTTGGCGATCTCGGCCTGGTTTAGCCCCTTGATGTAGTAGAGCCAGGCGACCTCGGCGACGATCCGGTCGGAAGGGTGATTGGAGCGCACCATCTTGGGCCTCGTCGTGCTACGTCGTGGAGCGGCGCACACTAGAGCTAGACCGTAGCGGCGTCAAAGCGCAACACGTCGCTGGTGATCCGCATATCCTCGTCTAGCGCACGGTCCGAGCGCAGCCCGTCGCGCTCGAGATCAGCATGATAGCCACGCACCGCCTCCTCCGGGCTGACATCCAGGTCCGCAACACGGCGCATCCAGGAGATCAGCCGGCATTGATCCTCGGCTTGATTAATTTTGCGCCCGAAGAGCGCCAGCCGCCCCCCGTGTCGTTCGGACTGGGCGATGAGTTCGAAGGTGTCGCGGTGAGTGGCGCCGGCGCCGCCAAGGACGCCCACCACCATGGAGGGGTCGTGGGCGACGAGCTGCTCCATCGCCTCAGGGCCGTTGTAGGCGACCTTGAGGAATTCGGGCCGCTCCGCGCGGGTCATGCTGGCCTGAAGGCGGATGATACAGTCGGTGACATAGGTGCCGAGCATGTCAGGGTCGACTGCGTTGGGCAGGTTCGGGTTGAAGACCTCGAGAAAGTGCCGCACGCCGGAGTCTCGCGCGTCACGGCGAAAGGCGGCATAGGTTTCAAGCATCCGGGCATCGGCCTCGGCGTCATTGTTGAAGGTCAATGAATAGAGGCACAGATCGCCTGGCGCAAAGGCAAGGTCGGCGCCGCGATGAGGACGGGACGGGGCAGCGCCGTAGCGTCCGCCGCGGATGTTGCCCCAGACGCAGGTGGTCTCGTTGCCGCGAAAGGCGGGCTGGACGGCGCTGCCCTCGAAGGCGCCCGTCTCGCTCAGCACATCGAGATTGCCCGCCGAAGTCAGCATGATGTCGATCACGTCTTGCTCGATCACACTGCGGATCTGATCGAGAAACTCCGGCCTCGTGCGGGCGCCCGTGACAAGACCCAAGGCGTCTCGGCGTGATCCGGTGGCTGTGATGCCGCCGGTAACGTCGGCATCCTTGGCATCGGCAATCATGAAATCGCCGGCCTTGTAGTCCCCGGCGCGAATCCGGGCGATCTTGTCGGCAAAGCGGGTGGTCATGGTCATGAGGTCAGTTCCTGCGAAGGCTGTGGCCGGTGGATGAGTCAAAGACGTGGATATGATCGGGCGAGATCGTGAAGGACACCGGATCGCCCGGCGACAGGTCGCGGAACGACTGCGTGACGAAAGACACCTCCCGGCCCGCGACCTCGGTGATGACCTGTCCTTCGGCGCCCATGTTCTCGACCAGCACCACGCGGCCAGTGATGGCGTTGCTCGTGTCCGGCGTGCAAAGCTCCATGCGGGCCGGACGCAGACCCAACTCGACCCGCTGTCCAGGTGCAAGATCCGGGAAGGCGCTACGAGAGAGCTCCAGTGTCATGCCCTCGCCGTGTGCAATGAGGCGATCGCCGGCAGCGATGTCGGCGGACACGAAATTCATCGCGGGCGTGCCGATGAAATCGGCCACGAAGCGCGTCGCGGGGCGCTCGTAGATCTCGTCGGGGGTGCCCATCTGCTCGATCCGCCCGTCGCGCATCAGCACGATGCGGTCAGCGATGGTCATCGCTTCGAGCTGGTCGTGGGTGACGAAGATCGTCGTGGTCTTGAGCTGCATGTGGATCTTGCGGATCTCGGTCCGGAGTTTTTCGCGCAGCTTGGCGTCGAGATTGGACAGCGGCTCGTCGAAGAGGAACACCTGCGGTGTCTTGATCATCGCGCGCGCCATCGCGACGCGCTGTTGCTGCCCGCCCGAAAGGTTCTTCGGTTTGCGGTCGAGAAATTTCTCGAGTCCCAGCAGCTCGGCCACCTGCTTTAGGCGCGGCGCGATTTCGCTGCGGCTGGCGCCCTGCCGGCGCAGGCCGAAAGTGATGTTGTCGGCGACGCTCATATGCGGGTAAAGCGCGTAACTTTGGAACACCATGGCGACGCCGCGCTCGCCCGGAGGCAAGTCGGTGACGTCGGTGCCGCCGATGGCGATACGTCCGCCGGTGACCTCTTCAAGCCCCGCGATCATGCGCAGCATGGTGGATTTGCCGCAGCCCGAAGGGCCTAGGAAGACCACGAACTCATGGTCGGGAATGTCGAGGTCCAACCCCTCGATGACCGGGTGGGCCCCGTAGGATTTGACGATGTCGTTGCAGGAAATGTTGGCCATGAAAGTGTCCTATTTCGGGCCGCTGCGGACCATGGTGTTGAGAAGGCCCATGAGCAGGCCGATGAAGACGAGCGGCGGAAGCACCAGGAGCACCGTCGCGGCGTTGATGACGCCCCAGGGCACCTCCTTGCCGAGCGACGTGATCGAGGCCGCGACGACCGGAAGCGTGGCGTTTTGTGCCGCTAGGGTGAGCGCCAGCAGCAGTTCGTTCCAGACCAGCACGAAGGTGAAGACCAGCGCGCCGAAGAGCGACGGCGCGGCCACCGGCAGGGAGAAGCGCCAGAAGATCTCAGCCGGTCCGCAGCCCTCCATGGCGGCGGCTTCCTCGATGTTGCGGGGCACACGTTCGAAGGCCGGCACGGCAAGCCAGATCACCGTCGAGACGGTTACGATCAGGTAGACCAGCACCAGCCCGAAGAGCGTGTCGTAGATGCCGAGGTCGAGGTAGATCACGATGAAGGGGATCGCGATGGCGACCGGCGGCATGAAGCGCAGTGACAACACGAAGAACTGCACGTCGTCGCCCCACTTGCGGGCGTGGCGCGCCAGCGTATGCGCCGCCGGTATGCCCAGCACCGCGCCGACCAGCACGGCGGCCGAAACAACGATCACCGAGTTGAGCAGCCCGTCGCGGATCGTGGGGTTGCGCAGGATAGTCGCGAAATTGTCGAGGGTCGGCTCGAAGAACACTTTCGGCACAGGGGTGACGATGTCTCTCAGTTCCTTGAAGGCGCCGAGCACGGTCCAGAGAATCGGCCCCAGCGCAACGACAATCAGCCCCCCCAGCACCGCTCGGGTAAGTATCGCGGAAATCAGCTTGCCCATTTCTTCCCCGCTTTCCAGATAATGGTGAAGGCAACAGTGGTGACGACTAGCAACAGCAGCGACATGGCCGAGGCGTATGAGATCCGCCCCCCCATATTGATCCCCATCTGGTATGCGTAGAGATCGAGCGTCTCCGTCGCCGTTCCCGGCCCACCGCCGGTCATCACGAAGATGAGGTCAAACGAGCGCAAGCTCTCCACCGCCTTGACCAGCGCGAGACTGATCAACGGTCCCCTCAGCATCGGCAGCGTAACAAAAGCATGGATTTCCCAAGTGCGTGCATTGTCAAGCATTGCTGCCTCGATGGGATCGCGCGGGAGCGTCTCGAGCAGCTTCAACAGGATCACGGAGAAAAAGAGCCCCCATTGCCAGATGTCGACCGCCGCCACCGAGATCAGGGCGAGAGAGGGGTCGGCGAGAAACTCGACCGGCCCGATCCCCACGAGGCCGCAGAGATAGTTCAGCACCCCCAGCGAAGGAGAATAGAGGAACCGCCAGATGAAGGCTGCGGCGACACGCGGCAACAGCACCGGCACAAGGAAGGCGAAGCAGATTAGGTTTCGGTAGAGGGGCTTCTTAACGGTCTCGAAGATTAGCACCGCAAGGAAGACAGCAAGCGCCAGCGTGCCAGCGACGGTGACCGCCTCCCAGATGGCCGAGATCTCGAGCGCGTTGAAGAAGCGCCGGTCACGCAGCAGGCGCAGGAAATTGTAGGCGCCGACGAAGTCGTAGTCGGGCGAGCGCAGGGTGCGGTTCATGACTGCGAACCAGACCGCGCCAGCAATCGAGACGAGCGCCAGCGTAGCCAGGAGCCCGATCGCCGGCACCAGCGTCAGGGTTACGAACCGTTTCCGGGTCATGTCCTATCCTTCTTGGGAATGGGGCCCGGCACGCAAGGGAGCAACGGCGCGCCGGGCCGGCAGAGCGGCGTTATTTCAGCCGCATCAGGCTGTCTTCGGCAAAGAAGGCAGCCTCGTCCAGGGCGGCCTGAACGTCGTCCCTCGTGCCCGAGAAGATCTCCTCGAGCGTCAGGCCGAGCGTGTCGCCGATCTCGGGCCAGACCGGGCTCGCCATGATCAGCAGGTCGGTCTTCGGGCCGGTCTCGAGCAGCGCGTCGATGTAGTCTTGCGGCACGAGCTCCTTGAACGAGTCGCTCTGCAGCGTCGAGGTGCGGCCGATGTCGGACGCGATGCCTGCCTCGAGCCGCCGCTGTTCCATCTCCTTCGACGTCGCCCAGCCGACGAAATCGCCTGCGACGATCTTCGCGCAGTCATCAGAGGCACCAACCTTCGAGACCGCCCAGCCATGTGCCCAGCCGGCCGACGGCAGCGGATCCGGCGGCGGCGCATAGCCGACCTTGCCCACGATCGAGGATTTCTCGGGGTCTTCCATCCACGGTCCGAAGACGTCGGACTCGATCAGGATGGCAACTTGGCCACCACGAAAGGCCTCGACCGAGTCCGACCAGTTGAAGGTCGCGATGCCCGGCGGGGCGTAGTCCATGAGCTCGGTGTAGAGTTCGGTCGCCGCTACGCCGGCCTCGCCGTTGAACGCCGGCATGTCGCCCTCGTCGAGCCATTCGCCGCCCTTGGCACGGAAGAACGGCGTCCAGCGCCAGACGTTCATGCCCGAGCCGCGTTGGCCGCGCGCCGACCAGCCATGTGCACCGTTGTCGGCCTCGTCGAGCGTCTTGATCGCCGCGACCATCTCGTCGAGTGTCGTCGGCGGCTCGATGCCGGCCTGCTCGAGCAGGTCGGTGCGATACATCATCACGTCTCCGCCGCCCACAAAGGGCGCGAAATACTGCACTCCGTCCACCGTCGCGACGTTGCTCAGGTCTGTCCGGAAGTCGCCCAGATCGTAGCTTTCGGGAACGATCTCGTCGAGCGGGTAGACCCAGCCGGCCGAGACATATTCGGCAAGGTTGGCCTCGTCGATATAGAGCACCTGGTAGGCGCCGGCACCGGTCGAGGCGTCGAGCCGCGCCTTCGCGCGCCGCTCGTTCTCGCCCAGCATTGTGATGCGCACCTCAGTGTCCCACTTGTCGTTGAACTCCGAGAGCTTGTCGTCCAGCGCGGTGACGGCGGGCATACCCTGGCCGATGACGTTGAGCGTCGGCACCTCGCCCTTGCAGGTCATCTCGTCCTGAGCCTGAGCCTGTGCGGCCAGAGCGCAGAGCGCCGTGCCCAGCAGAAAAGTCTTGCGATGCATTGGTCTTCCTCCCTATGCGGTTTCGGTCGTCTCCTCGCGGCCGTGTCGGGCCGCCTCCTCCAGCAACGCGGCCATCCCTTCGTCGAGCCGGCAGAAACTGCGGAACCTGTCGTCGTAGACCCCGGCAAGCGCGGGGTCCGGTGTGTGGCAGCGCGCAACACCTGACATGGCGCGGCTCGCTTCACCGAGATCGGCATAGGCGCCGCAGGCCACCGCCGCGCAGATCGCGGCGCCGAGGGCCCCGACCTCCGAGGCGCGCACGGCCTCGACGGGCCGCTGGCACACATTGGCAAAGATTTGACCCCAGACCGGCGATTTCGCCGCGCCTCCGGCAAGCCGTATCCTCGGCGGAAAGGGGCGCCCGGCTAGTGCCACGGCGTGCTCGGCGTGGCGACGGGACTGGAAGGCCACGCCCTCGTAGATCGCTCTCAGCATCGAGCCAAGGTCGTCGGTCACACCCATGTCGACGAAGCCGCCGCGCCGGGGCTCGGGACCGAAGACATAGGGCAGGAACTGGCAGCGCCGGATCGCGACGGGGCTTTCGGAAACCAGCGCATTGGCCTCGTCGATCGTGATGCGCTGTCCCAAGGCGGTCTCGAGGAACCAGCCGAGGTTGGCCGCTGAACAGGGACTGCCCTCCGCGATCAGTCGCTTCCCGACGCCGCGATAGTGCATGTTCAGAATCGGAATTCCATCGCCCATGGGCGGACCGCTCTCGAGGCTGTTGATCGACCAGGTCCCTGCGATCATGGTGAGCACAGGCGCATCAACGGCCCCGGCGCCAAGGGAGCAGGCAGCTACGTCCATCATCGAGCCCGCCACGGGAGTGCCTTCGGGCAGGCCGGTCTCTTTGGCGGCAGCGGCCGAGACACGGCCGGCGATGCTGTCGCTCTCAACGATAGGAGGCAAGCGATGTTCATGTGGGGCAAGGCCGATCCGCCGAAACGCCTCGGTTGCATAGCCCCCCCGCGCGATGTCCATCATCCCGCCGCCGCTGGCCTCCGTCGGGTCCGTCAGGGCCTCACCGGTCAGCCGCAGGCGGATCAGGTCCTTGCAGGCCAGCGCCCAGCGGGTTCGCGCCATGACCTCTGGTTCGGTGCGCGCAAGTTGTGCCACCTGCATCACGGTCTGCCCGCCCCAGATACGGTTCCCGGTGATGCTTGCGATGGTCGCTCCAGCGCCCTCGGCCTCGAGCTCGTCCACCAACGGCTGCGCACGGTGGTCCACCGAGACGATGCCGGGGCGCGTGCCATGGCCGCCCTCGTCAACGAGGAAGATGCCATTCCCGAAGCCAGTGCAGCCGATGCCGGCGATCCGCCGGCCGGCGCAATCCGCCATGATCCGGCGCAGCGCCGAGACCGTGCCCTGCCAGAAGCCGGCGACGTCGCGCTCCACCCGGCCGTCGGGGTAATGCACCGTTTCCACATCCGCGGTTTCCGAGGCGAAGGAATTACCCTGCAGGTCGAAAGCAACGACCTTTACAGCCGTTCCACCGGCGTCGATGGCGATGATGAGATCCCCGCTCATGCAGCGTCCTCCCCGGAACGGGTGCGCATCCCCATCAGACGGG
Source organism: Salipiger bermudensis (assembly GCF_019801965.1). Lineage (GTDB taxonomy): Bacteria > Pseudomonadota > Alphaproteobacteria > Rhodobacterales > Rhodobacteraceae > Salipiger > Salipiger bermudensis_A. The sequence continues at coordinate 246,427 of NZ_JAHVIA010000002.1, read as the reverse complement.
GATCCGCCCGGATCGCCTTCACCTCGGCCGTAATATCTGCACGCGGGCGACCGGTTTCGGCCTGAAGGATCCGAGCCAACTCGGTGAGCGTGTCGTCGCGTAGCCCCTGCCCGAAGGTCAGGCGGCTGCGCCGAAGGACGATGTCCTCGATCCGCTGCGCGCCGCGTTCGCGAATGGCCCAGACGATCTCGCCGTGACAATACTCAGGCGCACCGGTCAGAGGCGTGGCGCCTGCCCCGGTGCACGATCGTGCCGCAGCGCGCGCCATAGCGCCGTAGCGCGTCAAGAGCCGCTCGGCCAATTGCGGCGTGACGCCGGTTTCGCAAACGATATCGTCGGCAAAGCAAGGCGCTGCGCCTGGGTAGCGTCGGCCGGTCGTCGAGACCTTCCGCCTCCGGCCGAGATGTGAGAGGGCACGGTCTGCGGCCTCTTCCCCGAATGCGCGGAACGTGGTCCATTTGCCTCCGACCAGCGACAGGACCAGCGCATCGAGACCGGCAAAGATGTTCTCTTCAAGCGCATGGTCGCGTGCGGCGCTCGTCACAGAGCCGTCGCCGCGACGCAGCGGGCGGATCCCGGTTGTCATTGAAACGATCTGATCCGACGTGACCGGGATGTCCGAGAACAGCCCGTCCATGGCCTGCAGAAGGTAGTCGATTTCGCCCTCCGCGACGTATCGGTCCTCCGGATCGTCGGTCTCGACTTCGGTGGTGCCGGCGAGCACGTTGTCGCCCACGGGAAGGGTGATGATCATGCGACCGGTGCCATCGTCGAAGTAGAAGGCGTGGCCATTCATCCGCGCATGCAGTTCAGGGTTGTCGAGCACGAGGTGTGCGCCCTTCACCCCACGGAGATATCGTGTTTTTCCGCCCAGTTGCGCGTTCACCTTGTCGATCGCGGCGCCTGTGGCGTTCACCACGACCTTTGGAGCCAGCCGCCAGACCTCGCCGCTGAACCTGTCGCCAACGATGAACTGTCCGTTCTCGCGGTGCCACGTCGCGTGGTTGAGCACCGCCACGTGCGGCCCCTGCGCCATCGCCTCGGAGATCATTTCGAACATCAGGCCTTCGGGCTGGGTGATCTGGCCATCGTAATAGGTAACGACCGCACGGGTGCGCGGCGAAAGCCCCTCTGGAAAACGGTCGCGCCGCAACATCGTCTGATGAGCCGGCAGGGGATGTTCGCGACGGCCATATGCTTCGTAGAGACGCAGAGCACCCTCGAGCGCCGCAAGAGAGAGCGGGCCGCTGCGACGCGAAAGCCCCAGAAATCGCGACACTGAACCGACGAGACCCGAGACAAGGTGCTCGAGAGGCACGGTAATCTTCAGGGGCTTCACGATATGACCGGCATTGGCGATCAGGCGGTTCCGCTCGCGGGCGGATTCCGCGACAAGGCGGAACTCGCGCCCTTCTAGGTAACGCAGCCCTCCATGCGCCATCCGGCTTGAGGCGCCGCTGGCTCCACTTGCGTAATCGCCGTGGTCGAGCAGCACGCAGGACACGCCGTTGAGCGCGAGCTCGCGCAGCGTAGCGACGCCATTTACACCTCCACCCAGGATCAGCACCTCGGCATCGGCAAGCGCCCCGATCCGCGCCTTGGACACATCGCGAAGGACGCCCGGCGCCCCTGCTGCTGTCTCAGGTTTGTCTGCTTCACGTGTCATGTCGCCGAATAGAGCGAAAGGCACTTCTTTTGTAAATATGGTTTGTCAAAAGTAAAACGAAAGTAGTAGTCAGCTTCGAAGCCCTCCCTGCGGATGTGGAGGGTTTTGCAGCGGCCAGCAGACCATGCCAGCCGCAGGCAGGCCGCTTGCGTGGCGTGGATCGACGCGGCCACAGTCTCGATAGGCGCCGCGCTCAGAAGCACAAACTCTGGCCGGACATGCTTTCAGAAAAGTAGCAACGCTCAAGATTCAGCGGCTTCATCGCGCCGTTCATGACAAGAGAGTTTGGCGCGTGATAGATTCGAAAGGGCTAGCTCAGCCTGGCGTCCCCCTGCTCGAGCTCTCCAAACCTCTGAAGCTGATTACGGCTCATGTCGCCAGCGGTCGGATATCCGTGATGTCACTCCGATCTGTCGAACCCCGTCCGCGATCTTCGCAGTCTGACCGTATGGCACATCAAATTGCCGAAACCTCCAATTGCCGCACCCACAAAATGATACCGAAAGACGAATCCCGTTTGCTTGCAATCGTTGAAGCCCTCCACGATCCGCGACCCTCCAGTGGTATCGTTCAACACGATGTTCACGGATACGTGATAGCTCTCGAAGCAGTGCGGCTCGCGCACCGCTATAGTGGAGGCATCACGAGCAGAATGGAGTGCATCGATGTCGCCCCCTTTTACACCTCTCACCCTGGCTGAACGCTGGAGCTGCAGCTCCGAAACCGTTCGTCAGCTTTGTAAATCAGGCAAAATCAAGAATTTCAGGGTCGGCAGACAGTTTCGCATCCCGGCGCAGGCAGTAGAGGAATATGAGCAGTGCATGAATACCGCATCGGTCGACTTCACGATCGCTTCGTCGTCACTTGGCGAGAGGAAGATGGACGCAGGCGCAGGTATCGTCTTGAAGCACGCACCCTTGAAGCCGCGGAAGCAGAAGCACGCGACATCATCCTCGCACAGACAGCGCGAGCGAGTGAACTGACAGTGGAGGCAATCTGGAAAGCCTACAGCGAGACGGTCATAGGCCGCCCGGTTCACGAGAGCATGGAGTATACGGGACGCTCGGTCTTGCCTTGGTTCGGCGCCTTCCGCCCTGATCAGATTGCTGTTCAGGACTGCAAGGCCTACATCGCGGACCGGAGACGCGCCGGCGTGAAGGATGGAACAATCTGGACGCAGCTCGGCAAGCTGAGAACCTGCTTGAACTGGGCAGAGAAGACAGGGTTGATCGAGCGAGCGCCTTATGTCGAGCGTCCCAATAAGCCTGACCCCAAGGAAAGGTATCTGTCGCGCCAGGAGATCCAGCGACTGCTCGAGACCGAATGCGCGCCGCACATCAAGCTCGCCATTAGACTGTTGCTCTCAACCGCCGCGCGGGTGACCGCGGTTTTGGAATTGACCTGGGATCGCGTGGACTTCGAGCGTCGCCAGATCAACCTCCGGACAGGCGAAGGGCAGAGGAAGGGGCGAGCCATCGTTCCGATGACTGATAGCCTCCGTCTGGCGCTTGTGGAAGCGAAGAAGGCAGCTTTGTCTGACCATGTAGTGGAATGGGCAGGGGGCCCCGTCAACACGATCAAGAAGGGCTTCAGAACCGCAGCGTTGGAAGCAGGCTTGCCTGACGTGTCTCCGCATGTCCTGCGGCACACCGCGGCGGTCCACATGGCTGAGGCAGGTATCCCGATGGACGAGATCGCTCAGTATCTCGGACATTCCGATTCGAGGATCACTGCCTCGACATATGCTCGATACAGCCCGGAACACCTTCGCAAAGCGGCGAGGGCTCTGGAGTTCGACTAGGTGTCAGGTTCAACGAACCAAAGGGAACTGTCTCAGAAATGAAAAAGGCGCCCGAAGGCGCCTTTTTCATTGGTCGGAGTGAGAGGATTCGAACCTCCGGCCCCTGCCTCCCGAAGACAGTGCTCTACCAGGCTGAGCTACACTCCGACCGTGGCGGGCGGAATACCCCAGCCCGCCGACCTTGGCAAGGGTCATTGCGCGGTCTTTTGCACGGTTTTCTCGCGCCGCCGCATCGCCCTCAGAAGCGGCCCGATGCGCAGGCTGGTGCCGGTCTCGAAACGGGTCCGCGTACGCAGCACCGGCGTGTTCTCGGACGAGCGGCCCCGGCCCTCGCGCAGCACGATATAAACCCCCGAGCCGATGATCAGAACCGCGCCCGCCAGCGTCATCCGGTCGGGCCATTCGTCGAAGATCAGCGCGCCGTAGAGCGTGGCCCAGAGCAGCTGCGAATACTGCATCGGCGCCACGATCACCGCCTCCCCGGCGCGGTAGGCCGCGATCAGCACGAAGGAGGCGATCAGCGCCAGCACCGCCATCACGCCGACCCCGCCGAGATGCTCGATCGGCATCGGCTGGTAGACGAAGGGCAGCGCGATGGCCATCATCACGAAGTTGGTCATCATCGGGTAGAGGAGCAGCACCACCGAGCGCTCCTCGTGGCCGATCTTGCGCACCACGATCGACGACAGCGAGCCGCAGCAGGCCGCCACCAGCGCCGCCGCATGGCCCAGCGTCAGCTCTGTGGTGCCCGGGCGCAGCACCACGATCACCCCGGCAAGGCCCACCAGCACCGCGATCCAGCGGCGCAGGCGCACCTGCTCGCCGAGGATGGGAATCGCCAGCACGGTGATCAGCAGCGGCTGGGCGAAGATGATGGCGTAGGTCTGCGCCAGCGGCAGCACCGAGAAGGCATAGAAGGCGCAAAGCCCGGTGATCACCGCCGAGACGGTGCGCAGCGCCGTCCACCAAGGGTGGATCGGACGAAGGTGGCCCGGCGTCGTGTCGCGGATCAGCATGAGGCTGACCAGCGGGAAGCTGAGCAACACCGAGAAGAACACGATCTGGAACGGGCTGTAGACCGCGCCGAGCAGCTTCACCACCACGTCATGGGCGGAATAGAGCGCGAAGGAGAGCAGCGCGAAAAGCGCGCCTTTGGCATTGTGTCCCATGACGGTGATCGACTCTACGAAACGGAGATGAATCGACCCTTACACTGGTTTTGCGCCCCAACAAGAGGTCGCTGCGTCCCTGCGCCACGCTTGCGGCGGATTTGCGCGAATGCGATGATTTCGCAGGAGATCATCGCATGAGCATCGAGGTTCTGAGCCTTCTCGGCGGCATCGGGCTGTTCCTCTTCGGGATGCAGTCGATGACCGGCGCCCTGCGCGACCTCGCCAGCCGACAGATGCGCGCCATCCTCGCCCGCTTCACCACCTCGCCGCTGACCGGTGCGCTCTCTGGCGCGGCCACCACCGCGGTCATCCAGTCCTCCTCGGCGACGATGGTGACGGTGATCGGCTTTGTCGGCGCGGGGCTCCTGAGCTTCCCGCAGGCCATCGGGGTGATCTACGGCGCCAATGTCGGCACCACGATCACCGGCTGGATCGTCGCGCTGCTCGGGCTGAAGCTCTCGCTCGGCACCATCGCGCTGCCGGGGCTGCTGGTGGGCGCGCTGACCGCGACCATGGCGCGCGGGCGGCTGGCGCGGCTCGGCACGCTGCTCGCCGGGTTCAGCCTTGTCTTCATCGGGCTCGACATGATGAAGGAGGCCACCGCCGGCTTCGAGAGCTGGCTTTCGCCCGAGATCCTGCCATCCGACAGTCTTGGCGGCCGCGCCCTGCTTCTGCTGCTCGGCGCGGCGGTGACCATCGTGATCCAGTCCTCGAGCGCCGGGGTGGCGACGACGCTGGTGCTGCTCTCCTCCGGCGCCATCACGCTGGGACAGGGGGCGGCGCTGGTCATCGGCATGGACGTGGGCACCACCTTCACCGCGATTCTCGCCACCGTCGGGGGCTCGCGCGACATGCGCCGCACCGCCATCGCCCACACCGCCTACAACATCGTCACCGGCGCCGTGGCCTTCGCCCTGCTGGGGCTGATCGTGCCACTGCTCTCACGGGCCTTCGCGCCGCAGGATCCCGCCGCGCTGGTCACCTTCCACACGCTCTTCAACATCATCGGCGCGGCGGTGATGCTGCCGCTGACCGCGCCCTTCGCACGGCTGATCGAGCGCCTCGTGCCCGGGCGCGGCGCGGCGCTTACCGAATCGCTCGACCGGAGACTGCTGGGCGACGCCAACGCCGCAATGGATGGCGCCGAGACCTGCGCCAACCGCATCCTGTGCGAGATGTTCCGCGCCGGCGGGCACTATCTCCAGCCGCAGGGCGGCCCCCTGCCCTCCGGCGCGGTGATGCGGCTCGAGCCGGCGCTCGACGATCTCCATGCGTTCCTGTCGCAGATCTCGGTCGCGCCGGATGACGCGCCCGCCACCAACCGCTACGCCGCGCTCTTGCACCAGTACGATCACATGACCCGCCTCGCCCACCGGCTCACCCGCGAGGACCAGATGCGCCGCCTGCTGGTCGATGTCGGGCTGCAGCGCCCGGCGCTGGCGCTGGGAGCGGCGATGCGCCGTGCCGCGCAGCGCCCGAGCCGGATCGACGCGGCGGCGCTCGCCCGGCTGGCGCGGCTGATCGAGGGGCGCACGCAGCGGCTGAGGCGCTCGGTGCTGCTGCGCGAACATGCAGGTCTCGTCGAGGTGCGCGACCTGTTCGGCCTGACCGACGCCATGCGCTGGCTCAGCCACGCCGCCCACCACGCGGCGCGCGCGGTGCATTACGGCGAACTGGCGGCACTCGACCGCCCCGAGATGCCGGTCGCCGACCGGCTCCAGGTGGCCCCGGCCGAGCCGGACTGAGCCGCGCAGACGAAAACGGGCGGCCCTGTCCGGAGCCGCCCGCGTATGCATCAAATCCCGGCCCCTTCGGGCGCGGCACTGCCTCAGAGGCTGGCGTCGAGCGCCGCGAGGATCGCGTCGCCCATGCCCGAGGTCGAGACCGGGGTCACGCCCTCTTCGCCGAGCAAGTCGGCGGTGCGAACACCGTCGGCCAGCACGGTCTCGATCGCCTTCTCGAGACGCTCGGCCTCGGCGCCCTGGTCGAAGCTGTAGCGCAGCGCCATGGCGAAGGAGAGGATGCAGGCGATCGGGTTCGCCTTGCCCTGCCCTGCGATGTCCGGCGCCGAGCCGTGCACCGGCTCGTAGAGCGCCTTGGGGCGGCCGTTTTCCATCGGCGCACCGAGCGAGGCCGAGGGCAGCATGCCAAGCGAGCCGGTCAGCATCGCGGCGGCATCCGAGAGCAGGTCGCCGAACAGGTTGTCGGTGACGATGACGTCGAACTGCTTGGGCCAGCGGCAGAGCTGCATGGCGCCGGCATCGGCGTACATGTGGCTCAGCTCGACCTCGGGGTATTCCTTGCCGACCTCGGTCACCACCTCGCGCCAGAGGATGCCCGACTCCATGACGTTGGCCTTCTCCATCGAGCAGACCTTCTTGCCGCGGCGCATGGCCAGCTCGAAGGCCGAGCGCGCGACGCGGTCGATCTCGGACTCGGTGTAGCGCTGGGTGTTGATGCCGACGCGCTCGTTACCCTCTTCGATGATGCCGCGCGGCTCACCGAAATAGATGCCCGAGGTCAGCTCGCGCACGATCATGATGTCGAGCCCGGCGACCACGTCCTTCTTCAGCGACGAGAAATCGGCCAGCGCGTCGAAGCACTGGGCCGGGCGCAGGTTGGCGTAGAGATCCATCTCCTTGCGCAGGCGCAGCAGGCCGCGCTCGGGCTTCACCGAGAAATCGAGGACGTCGTATTTCGGGCCGCCCACGGCGCCGAGCAGGACGGCATCGACCTCCTGGGCCTTTGCCATCGTGTCATCGTGCAGGGGCGTGCCGTGCTTGTCGTAGGCCGCGCCGCCCACGAGGTCTTCGCTCACATCGAAGGCGAGGCCGCGCTTGTCGCCGTACCAGTCGATGATCCGGCGGACCTCGGCCATCACCTCGGGGCCGATGCCGTCACCCGGCAGGATGAGAAGCGAAGGGTTGCTCATGGGAATATCCTCTCCTCGGAATGTCCCGAACCCGGTAGCCGCTGGGGGCGGAATGGTCAAGAAAGGCTGGGCCCGGCGGCGCCCGTCAGGGCAGCTCCAGCGTGACCCAGACCAGCCGGTGGCGCTGGCCGTCGATGGCCGGGCGCACGCCGGCGTCGCGCACGGCGAGCCCGGCGGCGGGCAGGATGTAGCTCACCCGCATCGGCCCGGTCTGCTCCCAAGCCACCGTCGCCCGCCCCGCCAGCGGATCCTGCAGACGCGGATCGCCCAGCAGGCCGCGCATTTCCTGCCGCAGCCCCTCGCCGCGTTCGGGGTCGAGATTGGCATTGCCGATCAGCACCGGCCACTCGGGCGGCTCCCCAAGCGCGCCCTCCAGATATCGCCGCCACAGCGCCAGCTCGTCGGCATTGCGGCGGCCGTTGCGATCCTCCGGCCCGTCGAAGACCGGCGGCGTCGCGTTCCATGCCAGAAGCGTCGGTCCGCCCTCGATGCCGATGACCCAATGCGCGTCCGAGGACAGCCGCTGCAGCTCCGGCGCCGGGTCCTCGCTGCGCATCCGCGCGCCGGGCAGTTCACGCCAGAGCATGGCGGTGAAATCCGCCTCCAGCCGCAGGGGGCGCGCCGAGAGCAGCGCCATGCCCCCCTGCCCCGAGAACAGCCCGTAGCCTTGCGCATCCCTCGGCCCGCCGAGCCGCCCGTCGCCATCGAGATCGCGCCCGGTCGGCAAGCCCGCGTTGGGCCGCGGCGCGAAGCGATGCGGATAGGCCAGCCCCGCCGCCTCCAGCCGCGCCGCGAGCGCCCCCAAGGCAACGCCGTCGTGATCGAAATCAATATCCGTCAGCAGCAGCACATCCGGCGCGACGGCGGCGATCTCGGCCACCAGCCCCGTGCCCTCGCCCTTGCGCAAATCGCGCAGAAGCAACCCCGGCCCGTCGCGCGACAGGTCGGCATGCCAGGTGGCCAGCCGCAGCGGTTCGGCCAGCAGAGGCAGCGTCAGGAACAGCGATAGGAGAAGGCTCAGGCCGCCTGCAGATCCGCCTGCGCGTAGGCGCGGCGGCGCTTTTCTTCGATCAGCTCGGCAATCCGCATCAACGCGACGCCGCGCATGATCAGGCTTGCCGGCAGGAAGGCCCATGCGCTCGTGATCCAGATCAGGGTCTGGGCGTCCGCCAGCGACATCGGTTCGATCGCCTGCGCCGCCAGTTTCATCAGTGCCGGGATCAGGAATGGCAGAAGAAACCCTAATGCCACGTTAACATGGGCATCGCGCTTGAGCCGGCGCAGCACATCACCGCCGGCGGTCGGGTCGAACAGCGGCAGGTTGACCCAGAAGTTGAACGCGCCCTTTCGGATCGGCCAGTTCAGCACCCGCACGATCAGCACGAAGAGCCCCAGCGTCATCATCGACACCAGGTAGGCGATGCCCGCATGGGTGCGGATCAGGTCGACCTGCTCGAGCGACATCTCCTCGGAGGCGCTGAGCACCATCAGGCGCACCGGTGAATAGGGGAAATCGAGCACGTCGCCGACGCCGCGCCCAAGCTCGCGCAACCACTGGCTCAGCACCGACGGGTAGACCTCGCCGCGACAGATCAGCGTCAGGATCAGCACCGTCGCGAAGAGCGCCAGGAAACGCAGCCGGTTGAACGGCGGCGCATCGCGGAACTCGATGATCGAGGGATAGTCGCCAATATACTCGACGAAGGTCAGCAGCGCCCCGACCAGCGCCAGCAGCGCGATCATCTGGGTCGCGTCCGCCGTGGTCTGCGGCAACAGCAACGCCGGCATCGCCACCAGCAATGCAATAAGGACGGCGCGCGCCCCGGCTTTCACCATACGCTTGATCAATGGTCCTGCCCCTTTGGCCCGGCCGGACATGGTTCTTTGCCATGCACCTGATTTCGCCGAGCGCCGCCACGCGGACGGTATGCCTCAATATTGCCCAATTTTTGCCTACTTTCCTGAGCTGCGGCAAGGATCCATGAAGCAAAGGACTGAGATTCGGGCGGTTTCGTGTTCAGATCGGTGCGTTTTTGCATCAGACACGGTCCGATTGTGGCGCCAGCGTTCTCACCCACAAGATATGGGCATCCCTGGCCCGAAACACGGAAAAGGCGAATTCGCCAAGTGTTTGACCTACCGCAAGGTCTTGGCCCGTGGAAAGGTCTTTACCGATCCCGACAGTTGCGAGCCGAACAGGAGGAATGACACCATGCACCAGGCAATCAGCATGCAGGAGGCCGTGGAGATGATCCCCGACGGCGCCCGCGTGATGCTCTCGGGCTTCATGGGCGTGGGCACGCCGGACGGCATCGTCCGCGCCCTGGCCGAGGCCGGCAAGCGCGACCTGACGATGATCGTCAACGATGCCGCGCGGCCGCATACCGGGGTCGGCCCGCTGGTCAGCGCCGGTTGCGTGAAGAAGTTCATCGGCAGCCACATCGGGGTGAACCCGGTGGTGCAGGAGAAGATGCAGGCCGGCGAGCTCGAGGTCGAGCTGGTGCCGCAGGGCACTTTCGTCGAGCGCATCCGCGCCGCCGGCATGGGGCTTGGCGGCATCCTGACGCCGACCGGGCTCGGGACGCTGATCGCCGAGGGCAAGCAGACCGTCGAGGTCGAGGGCAAGACCTACCTGCTCGAGCCGCCGCTGCGGGCCGATTTCGCGCTGATCGCGGCGCGCAGCTGCGATTACGTGGGCAATCTCGCCTACATGCTGTCGGCGACCAACTTCAATCCGATCATGGCGCTGGCCGGCGACGTGGTGATCGCCGAGCCGGAAGAGATCGTTCCGGTGGGGGTGATTCCGCCGGATGCGGTCAAGACCCCGGGCGTGCTGGTCGACCATGTGATCAAGAGGGCTGCGTGATGCGAGATTTTCAGACCATGGACCCGAAGGAAATCATTGCCCGCCGCGTCTCGCTCGAGATCCGGCCGAAGTCGCTGGTCAATCTCGGCATCGGCATCCCGACGCTGGTCTCCGACCACCTCGACGAGAGCCTCGGCGTGTTCTTCCAGGCCGAGAACGGCGTCGTGGGCATGGGCCACCGCCCGCCCGAGGGCATGACCGACCGCCACCTCACCGATGCCGGCGGCACCTTCGTCTCGGCGGTGCCCGGCGCCTCGATCATCGACAGCGCCTTCTCCTTCGGGCTGATCCGCGGCGGCCATCTCGACCTGACCGTGCTGGGTGGGCTGCAGGTGGATGCGAAGGGCCATCTCGCCAACTGGATGATCCCGGGCAAGTTCGTCCCCGGCATGGGCGGCGCGATGGACCTCGTGACCGGTGCCAAGAAGGTCATCGTGGCGATGATCCACACCGCCAAGGGCGCCTCCAAGATCGTGCCGGAATGCACCCTGCCGGTGACCTCGCAGCGCTGCGTCGACCTGATCGTCACCGAGCTCGCGGTGATGCAGCCGCGCGCAGACGGGCTGCACCTGCTCGAGACCGGCCCGGGCGTCAGCGTCGAACAGGTGGTCGCAGCCACCGATGCAGAGCTGGTGATCGGTGACGCGGTGCCCGAGATGGACCTGTCGCGCACCGGCTGACACCCGTCGTGCCGATGGGGGCGCTGCCCCCGCCGCCTGCGGCGACTCCCCCGGGATATTTCAGGCCAGAAGAAGCAGGGGGCAGAGCGCCTCTGGCTTCTTCTGGCCAAAAATATCCCCGCCGGAGGCAGGCCGGACGGAGACGGAGGCGCGAGGCTCAAGAAAAGAGAAGAGGCGGGGACACGCGATCCCCGCCTTTCGAGTTTCGTGGTCGCGCCGGGATCAGACCCAGGGGCGGCTCTGTTCGGCCTGCGCCTCGAAGCTGTCGATCGCGCCGACCTTCTCCATGGTCAGGCCGATATCGTCGAGCCCTTCCAGCAGGCAGTGCTTCTTGAAGCTGTCGATCTCGAAGCGGAATTCCTCGCCGTCCGAGGTGGTGACCACCTGGTTCTCGAGATCCACCGTCATGCGGGCGTTGGCGCCCTTCTCGGCGTCCTTCATCAGCACGTCCACCGCCTCTTGCGGCAGCACGATCGGCAGCATGCCGTTCTTAAAGCAGTTGTTGTAGAAGATGTCGGCGAAGGAGGTGGAGATCACCGCCTTGATGCCGAAATCGGCCAGTGCCCAGGGCGCGTGCTCACGCGAGGAGCCGCAGCCGAAATTGTCGCCCGCGACGAGGATCTGGGTCTCGCGGTAGGCCGGCTTGTTGAGCACGAAATCGGGGTTTTCCGAGCCGTCATCGAGGTAGCGCATCTCGTCGAAGGCGTGCACGCCGAGGCCGGAGCGCTTGATCGTCTTCAGGAATTGCTTGGGGATGATCATGTCGGTGTCGATGTTGACCAGCGGCATCGGGGCCGCGATCCCGGTCAGTTTTTCGAATTTTTCCATCTCGGGGTCCTTTCGGAGGGCGGAACCGGCGCCGGAGGGCCGGCGTTTGCCGCCAGGATATACCAGGAGTTCAGCGATGTCTTACAGCGAAGGCAGCAAGGTCGAATGGGACTGGGGCAACGGCACCGGGACCGGCACGATCGTCAAGAAGTACACGCGCAAGACCACCCTCAAGATCAAGGGCAGCGAGGTCACGCGCGACGCCTCTGAGAACGAGCCGGCCTACCGGATCGAGCAGGAGGATGGCGACGAGGTGCTGAAGTCGGAAACCGAGCTTCGCAAGGCCTGATCGCCCTCTCTCCTTCCCCGGTCAGGGCCGGTGCCGCGCGGTGCCTCAGGCCTCGACCGGCGCCTCCATCAGGTCGCGCACATCGGTCAGGTGACCGGTGAGCGCCGCCGCCGCCGCCATCTGGGGCGACATCAGGTGGGTGCGTCCGCCCTTGCCCTGGCGGCCTTCGAAGTTGCGGTTGGACGTCGCCGCGCAGCGCTCGCCGGGGGCGAGCTGGTCGGGGTTCATCGCAAGGCACATCGAGCAGCCCGCCATGCGCCACTCGAAGCCTGCGTCTATGAAGATCTGGGCCAGGCCCTCTTCCTCGGCCTGGGCGCGCACGAGGCCGGAGCCCGGCACCACCATGGCGCGCATGCCATCCTTGATCTTCTTGCCTTTGAGGATTGCCGCCGCGGCGCGCAGATCCTCGATGCGGCCGTTGGTGCAGGAGCCGATGAACACCGTGTCGATCTTGATGTCGGTGAGCTTCTGGCCGGCCTCGAGCCCCATGTATTGCAGCGCGCGCTTGGCCGCCTCGACCTTGCCGCCGGTGAAATCCTCCGGCGCCGGCACGGTCGACGAGATTCCGAGTACGTCCTCGGGCGAGGTGCCCCAGGTGACGACCGGCTCGATGTCCTCGCCGCGGATGGTGACGACCTTGTCCCAATGCGCGTCGTCATCGGAATAGAGCGTCTTCCACCAGGCCAGCGCCGCCTCGAACTGGGCGCCCTTCGGGGCATGGGGACGGCCCTTCACATACTCGAAGGTGGTCTCGTCGGGCGCGATCAGGCCGGCGCGGGCGCCGCCCTCGATCGCCATGTTGCAGACCGTCATCCGGCCTTCCATCGACAGCGAGCGGATCGCCTCGCCGCAATACTCGATGACGTAGCCGGTGCCGCCGCCGGTGCCGGTGTGGCCGATGATCGACAGGGTGATGTCCTTGGCGGTGACGCCCGGGCGCAGCTGACCGGTGATCTCCACCTTCATGTTCTTCGACTTCGACTGGATCAGCGTCTGCGTGGCGAGCACGTGCTCGACCTCGGAGGTGCCGATGCCATGCGCCAGCGCGCCGAAGGCGCCGTGGGTCGCGGTGTGGCTGTCGCCGCAGACCACGGTCATGCCAGGCAGGGTCCAGCCCTGCTCGGGGCCGACGATGTGGACGATGCCCTGGCGGATGTCGCTGACGGGGTAGTAGTTGACCCCGAAATCCTTGGCGTTCTTGTCGAGCGCCTCGACCTGGATGCGGCTTTCCTCGTTCTCGATGCCGTTGGCACGGTCGGTCGTGGTCGGCACGTTGTGGTCGGGCACGGCGATCGTGCGCTGCGGCGCGCGCACGGTGCGGCCGGTCATGCGCAGGCCCTCGAAGGCCTGCGGCGAGGTCACCTCGTGCACGAGGTGGCGGTCGATATACAGAAGGCAGGTGCCGTCTTCGTCCTGCTGGACGACATGGGCATCCCAGATCTTGTCGTAGAGCGTCTTGCCGGACATGGGTTCCTCTCCGGAATTTGGAATAGCTGGGCTGGGCGCGAGGCATCATTGTCCCGCGCCGGGGCGGGCGATGACAGGCTTATAGCCGCGCGAGCACCGTGAAGGTGGCGCCGTAGAACCGTTCACGCAGACGCGCGCGGTCGCCAAGGTCGAGAACCCGAGTCATGTGACGCGGGATACAGGGAGTCCCGGCGCCAATCAAGAGGGCGGCGCGGGACGCCTCTGCCCGGCGCCGTCCCGGGCCTCGCCGCGATGGCCATAACCGCTCAGCGCGGGTCGGAGCAGATCAGCGCGTTTTCGTCCTCTATGCGGTTGGCCAGCAAGACCGCGAGGAAACGGGTGGCCTCGAAACTCGACAGCCCGATGACGATCACCGAGGTCATCGGGATCGCGAGGATCGCCCCCGGCACGCCCCAGAGCGAGGCCCAGAAGATCAGCGAGACGATGACCACGAAGGGGCTCAGGTTGAGCTCCTTGCCGATGATCCGCGGCTCGAGATAATTGCCGACAAAGACCTGCACCGCCACTAGCAGCGCCGTCAGCACCAACGTGGTCGAGACCGAGGCGAACTGCGCCAGCGACAGCAGCACCGGCATGGCGACGGCGATGTAGGAGCCGACGTAGGGGATGTAGTTCAGCAGGCCGATGGTGATCGCCCAGAACAGCGCGAAATCCACCCCCATCGCCCAGAGCACCGCGAAGGACAGCACCCCGACGATCAGGTTGATCAGCGTCTTGACGAACAGGTAGTCGCCGATCTTGCGGTTCATGTCGCCGATCACCGCAGAGACCCGCGCCGCCTGCGCCTCGTCGCGAAAGGCGGCCCGGATCTTGCCATGGAAGCCCTCGCGCTCCGACAGCAGGAAGGCGGCGTAGACGATGACGAGGAAGATCGACGAGCCGACGCTGGTGAAGCCGCCGAGCAGCGCCACCACCAGCCTGCGGATGTCGATCTGGTCGATGGTGACGGCGCGGATCTCGTTGAGCAGTTCCTGCGTGTCGAGGTCGAACATCGCGGCGCTGCGGTCGAGCAGCCCCTCGAGATTGGCCTCGTAGCGCGGCATCACGGAGGCGATCTCGCGCGCGGTGGAGGCCACGACGACGGCGATCACCGCCACCACCAGCGTGAAGAGCAGCAGCACCGCGAAGCGCGGCACCGCGCTTGGCAGGCGGTTCATGCCGGGCAGCCCGGCCAGCGCCCCGGAGGCGGTGACGATGATGTAGACGGTGATGACCGCCGCGAGGATCGGCAGCAGGAGGGCCTGCCCGATCATCAGCAGCCAGCCAATCGCGATGGCCAGAACGACGCCGAGCACGAGATTGAGCAGCGGCGCGTCGCGCATCGGTCAGATCTCCCGCGGCCAGACTGTCAGCTCACGGGCGGCGCGCCCGTCGAGGGCCGCGTCACGCGCGGCCCCGCGGCCTGCAGGCAGATGATCCCGGCCCGTGCTCATGGGCGTGCTGGCCTCGTTTCTGGTGAGGGTGCCTCAGCGGCGGCGGTCGCGGCGCGACGACATCGGCTGGAAGGCCACGCCCACATGCGCCTCGCAATAGGGCTTGCCCTGCTGAACCGGCAGCCCGCAGAACCAGAAATCCTCGGTCGCGGGGTCGCCCACCGGCCATTTGCAGGTGCGCTCGGTCAGCTCCATCAGGGTGAGCTTCTTGGCCTTCTTCTCGATCTCGCTGACCTTGGCCAGCGCTTCGGGACTGATCTCGTTGGCCGAGGGCTGCGGCGGCAGCGGCTGGCCGGCCGGGATGATCTGCTTTCGCGCCGGCGACACGGCCGGACGGGTCTCGGGCACGGAGACTGCCTCTTCGCGCGGCGCGGCCTCGGCCGCGGGCTCCGCCGGGGCGGGCTTGGGCTTGGGCGCCGGCTTGGCTTCCTTGACCGGCTTCGCCTCCTTGGCGGGCGCCGCGGCAGCTGCCGGGGCAGCGCCGGCGCCGGTCCGGTTCGACAGACCGAGGCGATGGACCTTGCCGATCACGGCATTTCTCGTGACACCGCCGAGCTCTTTCGCGATCTGGCTGGCGGATTGTCCCTCCGCCCACATCTTCTTCAGCAGCTCGACGCGCTCATCGGTCCAGGACATGACGTATCCTCATTGAAAAAGGCGGCCCTTGCACCGGACCGCCTGGAAATTCCGCGGGTGGCCCTATTGTAAGCATCGCATTCCGAGTTACAAGCCAAGCCCGCAGAGGAAAGGCCCCCGCATGACCGATTATCCGCACAGAGACCCCGGCGAGCGCCGCTTCGGACAGGTGAACTGGCTCGGCCTCTACACGCTCTGCAGCCGGGAGGTGATGCGCTTCGTCAATGTCTGGACCCAGACCCTGCTGGCGCCGCTGGTCACCGCAGGGCTGTTCCTGATGATCTTCACCATCGCCATCGGCCCGCGTCGCGGAGACGTGATGGGGGTGCCCTTCACCGATTTCATCGCGCCGGGGATCCTGATGATGACGGTGATCCAGAACGCCTTCGCCAACACCTCGTCCTCGATCGTGGTCTCCAAGGTGCAGGGCAATATCGTCGACACGCTGATGCCGCCGCTGGCGCCGTTCGAGCTGGTATTGGGATACCTCGCAGGCGGGGTGGCGCGCGGGCTGATCGTCGCAGTGGCGATCTCCACCGGGCTGTTCCTCACCACCGGGCTGGTGCCGCAGCATCCGCTGGTGCTGCTGGTCTTCGTGATCCTCGGCGCGGCCTTCCTGTCGGCGATGGGGATGCTGGCCGGGCTCTGGGCCAACAAGTTCGACCAGATGGCGGCAATCACCAACTTCATCGTGACGCCGCTGGCGTTCCTGTCGGGCACCTTCTACTCGGTCGAGGCGCTGCCGCCGGGACTCTACGAGATCACCCATGTGAACCCGGTCTTCTACCTGATCGACGGCGCGCGCTATGGCATGATCGGCGTCAGCGACAGCAACCCTGCCATGGGCTTCGTCATCGCTCTGGCGGCGACGGCGGCGGTGTTGCTGGCGGCATGGGGGCTGTTCCGGACGGGCTGGCGCCTGAAGGCTTGAGCCGCGCCTCGCGCCACGCAAGGAGCCCGGCGCCGGCGACGATGATGGCCGTGCCGAGCAGCGAGACCGCGTCGGGCCGCACCGAAAAGATCAGGAAATCGTAAAGCGCCGCGAAGATCAGCGTGGCGTACCAGAACGGCGAGACGAAGCTCGCATCGGCGCGCCGGATGGCCTGGATGAAGCAGGTCTGCGCCGAGGCCATGAGCGCCCCCACGCCGGCCAAAGCCGCCCATTGCGCCGGGGTCGGCATCTGCCACACCGCCACTGCCGCGGCGCTGGCGATGCAGGCGCCGATCAGGTTGTTTATCAGCAGGATCTGAAACGCCCCCTCGCGCCCCGAGAGACGCTTGATCACCACCAGCTCCGCCCCGAGGCAGAGCGCCGCCCCGAGGGCCAAGAGTGCCGCCGGCTGGAACGCCTCGGGCGTCGGGCGCAGCAGGATCATCGCGCCGATGAGCGCGATCACCGCCGCCGCGATCCGCACCCGCCCGACCTTCTCGCCGAGGAACGGGATTGCCAGCAGCATCCCCACCACCGGGTTCAGGAAGCTGATCGCGGTGGCGTCCGAGAGCGGAATGAAGGCGGCGGCGGCGAACATGAAGCTGACCCCGCCCCAGCCGAACAGCACCCGGAGCGTATGCACCGGCAGCGCCGGGCGGGTCATCTTCGGCCGCAGGATCAGCGCCGCGGTGGAGAACACCAGAAGCGCAAACACGAACCGCCCCTGGCTGACCTGCAACGGGTGCAGCGCCGGGCCGAGCGTGTCGGTGCCGAGCATCTTGGCCAGCAGCGTGGTACCGGCGACGAAGCCGGAGGCGAGCAGCGTCAGCGCCGCGGCGAGGGGCGGGTTCGGTCGAACATCCATGCCGGCCCGTGTGCGCCTTCGCCCCGGCTTTGGCAAGCGGCGGCACGCCGGCCACGGCTGGGCAGAGGTGGCCGTGAGGCGCGCCCAGAAAAGAAAAAAGCGGGAACGCCGTCAGACGACGCTCCCGCCAGTTGGACCCCGGGACGCAGGCGGCGCATCCACCGGGGCGGCAATTCGGTCCGCGAAGGCCGCATCGCGCAGCAAACCGGGCGCGTCCCCGCGGGGACGGCGCCAGTTCAGGCGAGACGACAAGCGGGATGTGGCCGTGGCTGGCCTGTCACGATCTCCCGGGCTGACAGGGTGCGCGCCCTGCGGCTTCGGCGCACCTCTTCCGGGCCGCACCCAAGCGGGCACGGGGCACGACATATATCGCGTTCATGACAACACTGCTCCACTCGTGGTCGCCGGTTTTTTATCGCGTGGCGACCTTTATTTTCCGGTACTGAGTTACCGCAGACCGGCCAAGGCCACCAGAGCCTATCGCCCCGCCAACGGCCTCGGAGAGCTCGCGGCGCGAGGGCTGTTGTCGAAAATCAACACCTGCCACCGGCCCCGCGCCTGCGACGGAATCACTCGGCAAGCGGCGAAAAGCAAAGGCAGAAAGGGCTCCCGCGCCTTGACATCGGCTCTCCGAGACCAAGGTTTCGCGGGAGGGGATGTGCAGTGACAAACAGTTTCGTTGCTTGCCCTGCCCTGCCGGACCGCGCATTACCGATGCGTGACGACAAGAGCACAGAGGCGACACGAGGAGAGACCGCGTGCGAGACGCAACGGCGACACGGCAAGAGGGCACGGCATGAGCCAGATCCCGCAGAGTTTCGATCCCGCCGGAGCCGATTCCCGCGCCTTCCGCAACGCGCTGGGGCAGTTCGTGACCGGGGTCACCGTGGTCACCTGCGCCACCAATGACGGTCCGATCGGCATCACCGCCAACAGCTTCGCCAGCGTCTCGCTCGATCCGCCGCTGGTGCTGTGGTCGCCGGCGAAGGACTCGCAGCGCTACCCGTTCTTCATGGCCACCGAGCGCTTCGCCATCCATGTGCTGCGCCGCGATCAGGCCGCGATCTGCCGCGGCTTCGCCCGCTCGGCCGACGCGTTCGACACGGCAGACTGGATCGAGAGCCCGGAGGGCGTGCCGCTGATCGAGGGCTGCCTCGCGCGGTTCGAATGCAGCACCGAGGCGCAGCATGATGCGGGCGATCATTCCATCGTGGTGGGGCGGGTCTTGCGGGTGACGACACATCCGGGCGAGCCGCTGATCTTCTCGGCCGGGGCCTTCGGCGCCTTCACCCCCGACTGAGGCTGCCTGTTCCGGACGGACCGGGCCTAGCAGGCCTTGAGCAGCTGCCGGATCACCGGCTGTTTCTTGGGCTTGTCGGTGAGCGACATCAGCATCTCGGCAAGCTCGGGCTCCTGCACCCGCTTGGCGGCGGCTTTCGGGCTGAACCAGTGCCGCGTGCGCTCGTCGCGCTCCTTCCAGCGGCGCTTCAGCTTCTCGACGATCATCGGGTAGACATCGACGCGGCAGCGCAGGCTGGTGCCATCGTCGAGCCCCTTGTCGTAGTGGAAGCTGCCGATGATCTCCTTGCCGATATGACCGACCGCCCCGGCCTCCTCCAGCGCCTCGATCTCGGCCGCGGCCCAGGGCTTCTTGCCGTCCATCAGCCAGCCCTTCGGCATCACCCAGCGTCCGGTATCCCGTGACGTCACCATGAGAACCTGGAGATTGCCCTTCTTGTCCCAATGCATTGGGAGGGCGCCGATCTGCTCGCCTGTTTCGGTCATGCGACTCCGCTATTCTGCTTTAAAGTGTTTTACTGAAATACAGCCCCTTGGTAGATAAACTATGACGGTTTCATGATATGGCGACGTTTATTTCGCCGCAGGGCCCCTGCCGGGCATCAATCGCACGAAAATGTTTCCCGCAGCCCGCACCGGAATAGCCCTGATCCCCGGAAATCGGTTTCCCCCGCGTCGCGGAAGCGGCTAGTGTCCGCGCGTCGAATACTGCCTCGCGAGGAAGCGAAATGACCGAATATGCCGGACGCCTGCGGCTGGGCGTCAACATCGACCACGTCGCCACCGTGCGCAACGCGCGCGGCAGCGCCTATCCCTGCCCGCTGCGCGCCGCCAAGCTCGCGGAGGAGGCCGGCGCCGACGGCATCACGGCCCACCTGCGCGAGGATCGCCGGCACATCTCGGATGCCGATATCGACGGGCTGATGGAGACGCTGTCGCTGCCGCTCAACCTCGAGATGGCGGCCACCGAGGAGATGCAGGCCATCGCGCTGCGCCACAAGCCGCACGCGGTCTGCATCGTACCCGAGAAGCGCGAGGAGCGCACCACCGAGGGCGGGCTCGAGGTCGCCAAGGACGAGAACCGTCTGGCGCATTTCATCGAGCCGCTGCGCGCGGCGGGCTGCCGGGTGTCGCTGTTCATCGGCGCCGACAAGCCCCAAGTCGAGGCGGCGGCGCGGATCGGCGCGGCGGTGGTCGAGCTGCACACCGGCGCCTACTGCGATTACCATGCCGAGGGCAAGCTGGCGGAGCGCGATGCCGAGCTCGAGCGCCTGCGCGAGATGACCGCCTTCGCCCATTCGCTGGGGCTCGAGGTCCATGCCGGCCACGGGCTGACCTACGAGACGGTGCAGCCGATCGCCGCCTTCCCGGAGCTGATCGAGCTCAACATCGGGCATTTCCTGATCGGCGAAGCGCTGTTCCGCGGCCTCGCTCCGGCCATCGAGGAGATGCGCCGCCTGATGGACGACGCCCGCGCATGACGCCGACGCAGCCCGAGCGCGACACGCTCGACGCGGTGATCGAGGCCGCGCTCGCGCGCTTCACCCCGGGCGAGGGCCCGGTGTTCACCGCCGCGGTGCTGCGCGGCGACGAGGTTCTGGCGCTCACGGCCAACGAGGTCTCGGCGCGCTGCGATGCCTCGCGCCATGCGGAGATCACAGCCATCGAGGCCGCCAGCCGCAAGCTGGGGCAGACCAAGCTCGACGGCTGCACGCTGATCGCCTCGATGCAGCCCTGCGAAATGTGCCTCGCGGCGATGCGCTGGGCCGGGATCGACCGGCTGGTCTTTGCCATGACGCAGGAGCTGGCACCGGATTTCTTCCAGTTCCCAGGCCTCACCATCGACGATTACGCCCGCGCCTGTGATCACGCCTTCACGTGGCATGGCGGGCTCGGCGCGGAACGGCTCGACGCGGTCTACCGGGGCGCGGCATGATCCTCGGCATCGGCACCGATCTCGCCAATATCGAGCGGATCGAGCGCACCCTGGAGCGCTTCGGCGACCGCTTCCGCAACCGCGTCTTCACCGAGACCGAGCAGACGAAGGCCGAGCGGCGCAAGGATACCGCCGGCACCTATGCCAAGCGCTGGGCCGCCAAGGAGGCCTGCTCCAAGGCGCTCGGCACCGGGCTGCGCATGGGCATCGCGTGGAAGGACATGGCGGTCACCAACCTGCGCACCGGGCAGCCGGTGATGGAGGTGACGGGCTGGGCGAAGGAACGTCTCGACAGCATGACCCCGCCGGGCCACGAGGCAATCATCCACGTCACCCTGACCGACGATCACCCTTGGGCGCAGGCCTTCGTGGTGATCGAGGCGCGCCCGCTGGAAGCCGGCGCAGACTAAGGTCAGCGGCGCCGCGCGATCCAGCCGGGGCTGCAATAGAATAAAAGCCTTGTAACTGTCGCTCGCGCTGATCTGGCGCGCCGCGCAGGCCTCGCTGCGAGCCACCCGGAACACCGCTGCGCGCCCCGGGCGAAGGGGGTCTCAGCCCCGGATGATGCGGTTGACGTGGCCCATCTTCCGGCCAGCCTTCACGGCCTCCTTGCCGTAGAGGTGGATCGCGGTGTCGCGCTCGGTGGCCAGCTCGGGCAGCTTGTCGAGATCGTAGCCGATCAGGTTCTCCATCTGCACGTCGGCAAAGCGGCTGCCGTCGCCCAGCGGCCAGTTGGCCACGGCGCGGATATGCTGCTCGAACTGGTCGATGGTGCAGCCGTTCTGGGTCCAGTGGCCGGAATTGTGCACCCGCGGCGCGATCTCGTTCACCAGCAGTCCCTGCGGCGTCACGAAGAGCTCGACGCCCATCACGCCCACGTAGTTCAGCGCGTTGAGGATTTTGGCCGCCAGCAGCACCGCGTCGGTGCGCTGCGCCTGCGACAGCCGCGCCGGGACGGTGGTGGTGCGCAGGATGCCCTCGCTGTGGATGTTCTCGCCCGGATCGAAGCAGGCCACCGAGCCGTCGGCGCTGCGCGCCGCGATCACCGAGACCTCGCAGGAGAACTCGACGAAGCCCTCGAGGATGGCCGGCGCGCCGCGCATCTCCTCAAGCGCCGCCGCCGCGTCCTCCGGCGTGTTGATCCGCGCCTGGCCCTTGCCGTCATAGCCGAAGCGGCGGGTTTTGAGGATCGACGGTGCGCCGATGACCTCGAGCGCCTGCGCAAGGCTCTCGGCATCGGTGATGTCGGCAAACGGCGCGGTCTTGAGGCCGAGATCGGTGAGGAAGGTCTTTTCCGTCAGCCGGTCCTGGCTCACCCGCAGCGCCTCGCGACCCGGGCGGATCGGGCGCAGCGCCTGCAGCGTGTCGAGCGCCGCGGTGGGGATGTTCTCGAACTCGTAGGTGATGACATCGACCGAAGCGGCGAACGCCTCGAGCGCCGCGGTGTCCTCGTAAGGCGCGGTGGTGACCGCGTCGGCCACGTGGCCGGCGGGCGGGGCCTCGCCGGGCTCGTAGATATGGCAACGCAGGCCGAGGCGGCTGGCCGCGACCGAGAGCATGCGGCCCAGCTGTCCGCCGCCGAGAATGCCGATGGTGGCGCCCTGTCGAAGTGGTTCGGTCATGTCAGCCTCCGGAATCGTGGTCTCGGGCCGCTTCTTGCGCGAAACGCCGCCGCTGACAAGCCGCGCCTGCGGATCAGTCGCGCACCGGCTCGTCGGGGATCGAGGCCGAGAGCGCCTTGCGCCACGCATCCAGCCGCTCGGCCAGCGCCGGATCCTGCAGCGCCAGGATGCCCGCCGCCATCAGCCCGGCATTGGCCGCACCGGCGCCGCCGATGGCCATGGTGCCGACCGGGAAGCCACGCGGCATCTGAAGGATCGAGTAGAGGCTGTCGACGCCGGAAAGCGCCTTGGTCTGCACCGGCACGCCGATCACCGGCACGCGGGTCTTGGAGGCCATCATGCCCGGCAGGTGCGCGGCACCGCCGGCGCCAGCGATGATCACCTGAAGACCGCGCTCCACGGCGTCCTTGCCATAGGCCCAGAGCCGGTCGGGGGTGCGGTGGGCCGAGACGATCTTGACCTCGTAGGCCACGCCCAGCTCGTCGAGCATCCGCGCCGCCTCTTCCATCGTCGGCCAGTCCGACTGGCTGCCCATGATGATGCCGACCTTGACCGTGTCTTCCGCCATTTCCTGCCCTGACCTCTCGCAAAAAGAAGCCCGCACTATAGCGGCTGGCCGCCCCGTGTCCATGCGTCAGGGGCGGCCGTATCGCGGCACCTTAGTCGCCGATCTTGTCCTGCGTGCGGGTCTCGAAATCCGTGGCCGCGTGACGCTCGCGCAGCTGCTGGCTGGGCTCGCCGCTCATGGCATTGACCATGCGGCCGCGCTGCACCGCCGGACGCTCGGCGATCTCGTCGGCCCAGCGGATGACATTCTTGTAGATCTGCACGTCGAGGAACTCGCCGGCGTCGTAGGAGCCGCCCTTCACGGTGCGGCCATACCAGGGCCAGATCGCCATGTCGGCGATGGTATAATCGTCGCCGGTGATGAACTTGCGGTCGGCCAGCGCCCGGTCGAGCACGTCGAGCTGGCGCTTCACCTCCATGGTGAAGCGGTCGATCGGGTATTCCATCTTGTAGGGCGCGTAGGCGTAGAAATGGCCGAAGCCGCCGCCCAGGTAGGGCGCACTGCCCATCTGCCAGAACAGCCACGACAGCATCTCGGCCCGGTTCTCGGGCGCGCCGAGGAAGGCGCCGAACTTCTCGGCGAGGTGCATCAGGATGGCCCCGGATTCAAACACCCGCACCGGCGTCTCGCCGGAGCGGTCGAGAAGCGCCGGGATCTTGGAGTTGGGATTGATCTCGACGAAGCCCGAGCCGAACTGGTCGCCATCGCCGATCTTGATCAGCCAGGCATCGTATTCCGCCTGCGTGAAGCCCGCCTCGAGCAGCTCCTCGAACATGATCGTGACCTTCTGGCCGTTCGGCGTGGCAAGGCTGTAGAGCTGGAACGGATGCTCGCCGACCGGCAGCTCCTTGTCATGGGTGGCGCCGGCGATGGGTCGGTTCAGCGAGCCCCATGTGCCGCCATTGTCCTTTTCCCACTTCCAGACCTTGGGCGGGGTGTACTCTTCGGTCATCTCTGCGTTTCCCTTGCGCTGTTTGGGCGGAAGGTAACGTCACTGGGCAGGAATGCCAGTGCCGCCCCTGTGCGGAGGGGCACAGGCAAGTCGCGCGGGGCCGCGCAGCCTGCCCGGGCCGCGCGAATCGAGTGCGTCTCTGTCGCAATCGCGGGCGCCGCCCTATCTATGGCCCATGACGACGCTCCCCGCCCCCCTGCAAGGCTGGTTCGACCGGCGCGGCTGGCAGATCCACCCCCACCAGCGCGAGATGCTCGCGCGCGCCGCCGACCCGTGTTTGCTGCTGATCGCGCCCACCGGCGGCGGCAAGACGCTGGCGGGCTTCCTGCCGACGCTGGTCGAGCTCTCGGAGGCGCCGCGCGAGGGGCTGCACACGCTCTATATCTCGCCGCTCAAGGCGCTGGCTGCCGACATCCGGCGCAACCTGCTGATCCCCATCGAGGAGGCCGGCCTGCCGATCCGCGTCGAGGACCGCACCGGCGACACGCCCTCCTCGCGCAAGCGCCGGCAGCGCGCCGACCCGCCGCAGATCCTGCTGACCACGCCCGAGAGCCTCGCGCTGCTGACTTCCTACGAGGATGCGCCGCGAATGTTCGCCGGGCTGCAGCGGGTGGTCATCGACGAGATCCACGCGCTGGCCGAAAGCAAGCGCGGCGACCAGCTGATGCTGGCGCTGGCGCGGCTACAGACGATGTGCCCGGGGCTGCGGCGCGTGGGGCTCTCGGCTACGGTCGAGGATCCGGAGGCCATCGCCCGGCTGCTGGCGCGGCATCCCGATCCCTGCGAGATCCTGCAGGCCGATCCCGGCCCCGAGCCCGACATCTCGATGCTGGTCACCGACGAGGCGCCGCCATGGTCCGGCGGCGGCGCGGCCTACGCCATCCCGGCGGTGCTCGAGCAGGTGAAGAAGCACAGGACCACGCTGATCTTCCACAACACCCGCGCCCAGGCCGAGATCTTCTTCCACAACCTCTGGCTTGCCAACGAAGACGCGCTGCCAATCGGCATCCACCACGGCTCGCTCGACCGTGGACAGCGCGAAAAGGTCGAGGCAGCGATGGTGCGCGGCGAGCTGAGGGCCATCGTCTGCACCGGCTCGCTCGATCTCGGCATCGACTGGGGCGACGTGGATCTGGTGATCCAGATCGGCGCGCCAAAGAACGTCAAGCGGCTGGTGCAGCGCATCGGGCGGGCCAACCACCGCTACAACGCGCCCTCCAAAGCGCTCTTGGTGCCTGCCAACCGCTTCGAGGTGGTGGAATGCGTGGCCGCGCTCGAGGCGGTAAAGGCGCGCGAGCTTGACGGCGAGTGGCGTGGGCGCGGGCCGCGCGACGTGCTCTGCCAGCACATCCTCATCGCCGCCTGCGCCGGACCGTTCGACGCCGATGCTCTGTTCGCAGAGATGACACAGGCCGGCGCCTATGCCGACCTGAGCCGCGCCGAGTTCGACGCCTGCCTCGCATTCTGCGCCACCGGCGGCTATGCGCTGCGCGCCTATGACCGCTGGCAGCGGCTGCTGCAGCGCGAGGACGGGCTCTGGCAGCTGCGCGACCCGCGCTCGGCGGCGCGCATCCGCCAGAACATCGGCACGATCCAGGACACCGACACGCTCAAGGTGCGCTGGCGCGGTCGCGGCGGCGCGCCTCTGGGCGAGATCGAGGAGGGCTTTGCCGCCTCGCTGAGCCGCGGCGACACCTTCCTGATCGGCGGCCAGATCGTGCGCTATGAGGGGCTGCGCGAGATGACCGTGGAAGTCTCGCGCGATGCCGCAAGAAAGCCCAAGATCGCCACCTTCAACGGCACCAAGTTCGCCACCTCGACGCAGCTGTCGCAGCGCATCCTGCGCATGTTCGGTCAGGACCGCTGGCCCGAGTTGCCCGGCCACACCGCCGAATGGCTGAGTCTGCAGCGCGAGGTCAGCCGCCTGCCCGAGCCCGAGCGCCTCCTGATCGAGAGCTTCCCGCATGACGGGCGCGAGCAGCTCGTGGCCTATGGCTTCGCCGGGCGCAATGCCATGCAGACGCTGGGCCTGCTGCTGACCAAGCGGATGGAGGAGGAGGGGCTGGCGCCGATGGGCTTCGTGGCCTCGGATTACGCGGTGCTGATCTGGGGGCTCGACGCGGTGACCGACCCCAAGCCGCTCTTCGATCTCGCCAAGCTCGAGGCCGGGCTCGAGACCTGGCTGCAGGGCAACGCGGTGATGAAGCGCACCTTCCGCGCCTCCGCCACCATTGCCGGGCTGATCGAGCGCAACACCGGCGGCCAGCGCAAGAGCGGGCGGCAGGCGACGATGTCGTCCGATATCCTCTACGACACGCTGGTGAAATACGATCCCGACCACCTGCTGCTGCAGATCACCCGCGAGGAAGCGATGCGCGGGCTGGTGGATTTCAGCCGCATCCGCGAGATGTGCGAACGGGTCGAAGGCCGGATCGATCTGCTGAGGTTGAAACGCGTCTCGCCGCTTTCGGCGCCGCTTTTCCTCGAGCCGGGGCGCATTCCCATTGCCGGACTGGCCGATGAACGGCTGATGCAGGAAGAGGTCGCCGCGCTGCTCGACGAGGCTGGGCTGTCGCAATTGAATGCCGGGAATCCGACCATTGTCGCCGAATCGCCCACGAAAACTCAGAAATAAGGCGGTATTGTTTCAATCTTGAATTGCCCGTTACCGTTGCAAAAGGTATTCAACGAGTTGGGGTCGAGATCGGAATATATGCCTGAACACCATGAGTGCACCTCGAGAAAACGGCAGCTTCCGCGTGGGTGGTGGATCCTGTTCGCGATGCTGATCGGGCTGGTGCTCTGGGTTTTCATCATCAAGGGGCTGATCGGTCTGCTGCGCATGGTCACGGGCTGATCGCCGCTTCGTGCCCTTGCCCTGCCCGGGCGCATCCGGCATTCAGGCGACGATGGAACAGGCCAGGAACACCCTTCCCTTCAGGTTTCGCGATGCGCGGCTCGAAGCGCTGCCCTCGGGGGCGCTGTTCTGGCCGGAGGCGGGGCTTCTGGTGGTCTCGGACCTGCATTTCGGCAAATGCGCCCGGCTCTCGGCGGTCGGCGGCGCGGCACTGCCGCCCTACGAGACCCGCGACACGCTGCTGCGTCTCGAGGGGGATCTCGAGACGACCGGCGCGGCGCGGGTGATCTGCCTCGGCGACAGCTTCGATGCCAGCGAGGTCGAGGGCGAACTTCCGGAAGACGACCGGGTCTGGATCACCCGGCTGCAGGCGGGGCGCGACTGGGTGTGGATCGAGGGCAACCACGATCCCGGGCCGGTGGCGCTCGGCGGCACCCATCTGGCTGAGCTGAGCATCGGCGGGCTGGTCTTCCGGCATATCGCGACACGCGGCGCAGCGGGCGAGGTTTCGGGGCATTACCACCCCAAGGCGCGGCTCAAGCTGCGCGGGCGGACGCTGTCGCGCCCCTGCTTCCTGTTCGATGCCGAGCGGCTGATCCTGCCCGCTTACGGCGCCTATACCGGCGGGCTGCGCAGCGACAGCGCGGCGCTCCGCGCGCTGATGGCCGAAGACGCCTGCGCCATCCTCACCGGGCCGCGTCCCGTGGCCATCCCGATGCCGCGCTGAGGGCTTGCCAAGCGCGGCGCGCCGTGGCCCTCTGCCGGCATGGAGATCGAGACCCGCATCCGCGAGAGCTTTGACCGGCAGAGCATGATGAAGACGCTTGGCGCGCGGCTGGTCGCGGTCGCGCCGGGCGCTGTCGAGATCGACGCCGCGATCACCCCCGACCTGTCGCAGCAGCATGGCTTTGCCCACGCGGCGCTGGCCTTCGCCATCGGCGACAGCGCGGCGGGCTACTCGGCCCTGACGGTGATGCCGGAAGATCGCGAGGTGGTCACCTCGGAGATGAAGATCCACCTGCTCGCCCCGGCGCGCGGCGACAGGCTCATCGCGCGCGGGCGCGTGGTCAAGCCCGGGCGGCGGCTGGTGATCGTGACGGCGGATGTGTTTGCGGTCGAGGGCGGGGTCGAGACCCACGCCGCGCTGCTCACCGGGACGATGGTGCCGGTCTGAGCGGTTCCGGTCCGAGCGAGAGCGCCGGGGCACGGCAAGCGCCCCGGCGGTCGTATCATGAGATCAGGCGGTGAGGCCTTCCGGCTCCGCAAGGCCATTGGCGCGGCAGCAGGCGGTGACGGTGTTGGCCAGCAGGCAGGCGATGGTCATCGGCCCGACGCCACCCGGCACCGGGGTGATGGCGCCGGCGACCTCGGCGCAGCTCTCGTAGGCGCAATCGCCGACCAGCCGGGTCTTGCCCTCGCCCTTCTCGGGCGCCGGAATGCGGTTGATACCGACGTCGATCACCGTGGCGCCCGGCTTGATCCAGTCGCCCGGCACCATCTCGGGGCGGCCCACCGCGGCGACCACGATATCGGCACGGCGCACCACCTCTGCAAGATCCTTAGTGCGCGAATGCGCGATGGTCACGGTGCAGCTCTCGCCCAGCAGCAGCTGCGCCATCGGCTTGCCGACGATGTTCGAGCGCCCGATCACCACCGCGTCGAGCCCCGACAGCGAGCCGAGCTGGTCACGCAGCATCATCAGGCAGCCCAGCGGGGTGCAGGGCACCATGCTCTTCTGGCCGGTGCCGAGCAGGCCGACGTTGGAGATGTGGAAGCCGTCCACGTCCTTGGCCGGGTCGATGGCGTTGATCACAGCATCGGCGTTCATGTGATCCGGCAGCGGCAGCTGCACGAGGATGCCATGCACCGCCGGGTCGACGTTGAGCTTCTCGATCAGCGCCAGCAGCTCGGCCTCGGAGATGCTGGCGTCGAGCTTGTGCTCGAAGCTCTGCATGCCGCATTCCACGGTCTGCTTGCCCTTGTTGCGGACATAGACCTGGCTGGCCGGGTCCTCGCCCACCAGCACCACGGCGAGCCCGGGCGTGATGCCATGCTCATCCTTCAGCCGCGCCACATGCGCCGCCACCTTTTCCCGCACCGAGGCCGCAAAGGCCTTGCCGTCGATGATCTTCGCCGTCATGCAGCTCTCCTTCATTCGCGCCCGAGCGCGGCCTGTTCGCGCCGGATCGACCATTCCACAAGTTCGCGCCAGAGCGTCTCGGCAAGGTCTGGATCCCAGCCCCCCGCCTCGGCGTTGCGGCGTGCGTTCGCGATGACCTCCTCGACCCGCGCATCGATGCGGGCCGGCCATCCGTTGCCGTCCTTGAGTTCGGCCGCGCGCGAGATCAGCCGGGCGCGATGCGCCAGAAGCGCGCCGAGCGCTCTGTCGGTGGCATCCACCTCGGACCGAAGATCGGTCATATCGCCAAGGGTGGCGGGGTCGCGCATGGCGGGGACTCTCCAGCAAGGCCGTCACGCCCCTAATGCCGCGACGGTTGCCAATGATCAACGTCCCCAAGCGGCGCATTGAGGGCTTGAAGCGGCAAAAGCCGTTCCGATAGGCGCTCTTGCGGCGCCGATCAGAACAACCCTTCCACCTCCCCCGCGTCGTTGAGCCGGATCGCCTCGGCCGCCGGCTGCCGCGGCAGGCCCGGCATGGTCATGATGTCACCGCAGATCGCCACCACGAACCCCGCCCCGGCCGAGAGCCGCACCTCGCGCACCGGCACCACGTGGCCCTCGGGCGCGCCGCGCAGGCCGGGATCGGTGGAGAAGGAATACTGCGTCTTGGCCATGCAGACCGGCAGGTGGCCGTAGCCCTGCGCCTCCCACTCCTCGAGCTGGGCGCGAATGCGGGTGTCGGCAGTGACCTCGTGGGCGTGGTAGATGCGCTCGGCCACGCATTCGATCTTGTGCCAGAGCGACATCTCGTCGGGATAGAGCGGGGCAAACTGCGCGTGGCCGGCATCGGCGATCTCGGCCACGCGGGTCGCCAGCGCCTCGGTACCCTTGCCGCCCTCGGCCCAGTGGGTGCAGAGATGCGCCTCGGCCCCCTGCCCCTCGACATAGGCCCGGACGGCGGCGATCTCGGCCTCGCTGTCGCCGGTGAAATGGTTGATTGCCACCACCACCGGCACACCGAAGCCCTTGAGGTTCTGGATGTGGCGCCCGAGATTGGCGCAGCCCTCGCGGACGGCGGTGACGTTCTCGGCCGAGAGCTCTTCCTTGGCCAGTCCGCCGTTCATCTTAAGCGCCCGGATGGTGGCCACCAGCACCACGCAATCGGGATGCAGCCCGGCCTTACGGCACTTGATGTCGAAAAACTTCTCGGCCCCCAGATCGGCCCCGAAGCCCGCCTCGGTGACCACGTAGTCGGCGAGCTTGAGCGCCGTGCGGGTGGCGATCACCGAGTTGCAGCCATGGGCGATATTGGCGAACGGCCCGCCATGCACGAAGGCCGGCGTGTGCTCGAGGGTCTGGACGAGGTTGGGCTGCATGGCATCGCGTAGGAGCACCGTCATGGCGCCGTCGGCCTTGATGTCGCGGGCGAAGACCGGGCTCTTGTCGCGGCGATAGGCGACGATCATCTCGCCGAGCCGGCGCTGCAGGTCGGCCAGATCGTCGGCAAGGCACAGGATCGCCATGACCTCGGAGGCCACGGTGATGTCGAAGCCGGTCTCGCGCGGGAAGCCGTTGGCGACACCGCCGAGCGAGGTCACCGTGTGGCGCAGCGCGCGGTCGTTCATGTCGATCACTCGGCGCCAAACCACGCGGCGCAGATCGATCTCCTGCTCGTTGCCCCAGTGGATATGGTTGTCGATCATCGCCGCCAGCAGGTTGTGGGCGCTGGTGATGGCATGGAAATCGCCGGTAAAATGGAGGTTCATTTCCTCCATCGGCACAATCTGCGCATAGCCGCCGCCGGCGGCCCCGCCCTTCATGCCGAAATTCGGCCCCAGCGAGGCCTCGCGGATGCAGATCGCGGTATTCTTGCCGATCCGGCTCAGCCCGTCGCCCAAACCCACCGTAGTGGTGGTCTTGCCCTCGCCTGCCGGCGTCGGGTTGATCGCGGTGACGAGGATCAGCTTGCCATCCTTGCGGCCATTGAGTCCGGCGATGAAGTCCTGCGTGACCTTCGCCTTGTCATGACCATAGGGCAGCAACTGCTCCGGCGGGATGCCCAGCTTGGCGCCGATCTCCTGAATGGGCCGTTTCTCGGCCTCGCGGGCGATCTCGATATCCGGTTTTGCAGCCATGGGCGGTGTCCCCTCCGTCTTCGCGATGTTTGCGGCAACTGTGCCGCATCGCGGGCGCGGAGAACACCGTGAAAAGCCCGCCCCTAGCGGCTGCGCACCGCCTCGATATGGGCCCAGACACGCTGATCGGGAATGCTGAGCTGCAGCGTCTCGCCAACCGCGAGCCGTCCGGGCCGCTCGACCCATGCGGTGACCCCGCGTCGGCCCTCGGCGGCGGGCTTGAAGCGGGCGCCGAAGCCGTCGCGCTCCTTCTCGATCTCGCGCCCCGGCAGCACGCAGGGGCGGTTCTCCATGTCGACCGCCAGCGTGGTGCCGTCGGGGCCCTGCAGCCGCGACGAGGGCGGGATATGCGAGAAGTCGGGCAGCCCCTCGACCACCATCGACGCGCCGATCCATTCCGGCTCGATGCGCTCGAGCCCCATGCGCTCGGCGATCGCCTCCAGCTCCTCGGCGGAGACGATTGCGAGCTGGCGCACGTTGCGGATCTCGGTGCCGCGCTGGTGCTGCGACAGCACCCGGCTGCAGGACGGCCGCGTCAGCCCCGAATGCCGCTCGCCCACGGCGCCTTCGAAGCGCAGGTCGAGCGCCTCGACCGCCTCGGAGCGCAGCCCGTCGCCCTCGAGCGGGACGCGGCCCAGCCAGCGGATCGTGGCGTGGAAATCGGTGGTCTTCAGAGCGGGCATGAAAGCTTTCCTCGTGGCAACCCTTCGTGGGTGCCGAAACGCGGCCGGGGTCTCAAGCCGATTTATGCGGATTCACGAATAATTCGCGCAGCACATCGGTCAGACGGTGAGCGTGAAGAACAGGCGGCGGAACGGGAACAGCACGCGCCCGTCCGGCCCGGTCGGGTAGGCGCTGCCGATCACGCGCTCGTAGGCAGTGATGAGCTGGGCCTGCTCGTCTTCGTTGAGCACCGCCAACACCGGCCGCGCGAAGGTGGCCTCGGTGAAGCGCCGTACCGGGTGGCCTTCGCCATCGGGGGCCAGATCCTGGTAGTACTCGGTCTCCCAGATCGCCACGCGGCCGAGCGGGCTGAGCAGCCGGTGATACTCGGCCGGCAGCATGACCTCGGGCTGGGCATCGGGGTCGATGCGGCCCGGGAACAGCTCTTCGGCGAGGCTGAGCCAGAAGCGGTGCGAGGGGGCGTTGTTCTGATGCGGCATCTGCACCGCCAGCGTGCCGCCAGGGGCGAGCTTGGAGGCCAGCAGCGTCAGCAGGTTGGCATGGTCGCCGACCCATTGCAGCGCGGCGTTGGAGAAAATCAGCGCCGCCGGCGCGTCGGGCAGCCAGAACGACAGATCCTCCTCGATCAGCGCGTCATAGCAGCCGGTGCGCCGCGCCTGTTCGAGCATGCTCTTGCTGAGATCGACGCCAATAAGCTTGCGGCCAAGCTGCTGCAGCGCCGGGCCCGCCGCGCCGCTGCCGCAGCCGAGATCGATCACCGCGCCCTCGGGCAGCGGGCCGACGCTGCGCAGCAGATCGATGGCGGGGCGCAAACGAAGACCCCGGAATCTTTGGTAGAGTCCGGGGTCCCAGTCTGGTGTCTGCGAACCGCTCATGCGGTCGGTTCGGGTTCCATGCCGCCTTCGCCGGCGGGCTTGGATTTCGGCTTGGTCTTCGGGATCGCGGTGACGCTGGGCGTGTCGTCGTCCGAGCTGTCGGCATCGCCGCTGCTGTGCGGCGGCTCGCCATTCATCACGCGCTTGATCTCGTCGCCGGTCAGGGTCTCGTACTCGAGCAGGCCTTGCGCCAGACGCTCCCAGTCTTCCTTGCGGTCGGTGAGGATCTGGAAGGCCCGCTCATAGGCTTCCTGGATGAAGCGGCGCACCTCTTCCTCGATCAACTCCTTGGTGTGGGCCGAGACCGACAGGCCCGCGGTGTTGCCCTGGTAGCCCTCGTGGGCCTCGGAGTAATCGATATTGCCGATCCGGTCCGACATGCCCCAGCGCAGCACCATCGCACGCGCCAGTGCCGAGGCTTGCTGGATGTCGCCCGCCGGGCCGTTGGAGACGTTGGGCTCGCCGTACTTGATGATCTCGGCGGCCTTGCCGGCCATGGTCATGGCGAGCTTTTCCTCGCACTCGGACTTGTGCCAGTTCAGGCGGTCAATCTCGGGCAGCGAAACCACCATGCCGAGGGCACCGCCGCGCGGGATGATCGTCGCCTTGTAGACCGGATCGCATTGCGGCAGGGCGAGGCCCACCACCGCATGACCGGCCTCGTGATAGGCGGTCTTTTCCTTCTGGTCGGCGGTCAGGACCATCGAGCGGCGCTCGGCGCCCATCATGACCTTGTCCTTGGCGTTTTCGAAATCTTCCATCGTCACGAAGCGGCGGCCGACGCGGGCGGCCATCAGCGCCGCCTCGTTCACCAGGTTGG
The DNA here is from genome assembly GCF_019801965.1 of Salipiger bermudensis. GTDB lineage: Bacteria > Pseudomonadota > Alphaproteobacteria > Rhodobacterales > Rhodobacteraceae > Salipiger > Salipiger bermudensis_A. Next base: position 212,971 of record NZ_JAHVIA010000002.1, on the reverse strand, counting down.
CGAGGTCCGCACCCGAGAAGCCCGGGGTGCCGCGCGCGATGATGCGCAGATCGACATCGGGGCCAAGCGGGGTCTTGCGGGCGTGCACGCCGAGGATCTTCTCGCGGCCCTTGATGTCGGGGTTGCCGACCATGACCTGACGGTCGAAGCGGCCCGGGCGCAGCAGCGCCGGGTCGAGCACATCGCGGCGGTTGGTGGCGGCGATGATGATGACGCCCTCATTGGCCTCGAAGCCGTCCATCTCGACCAGCAGCTGGTTGAGGGTCTGCTCGCGCTCGTCATTGCCGCCGCCATAGCCGGAGCCACGGTTGCGACCGACGGCATCGATCTCGTCGATGAAGACGATGCAGGGGGCGTTTTTCTTGGCCTGCTCGAACATGTCGCGCACGCGGCTTGCGCCGACGCCGACGAACATCTCAACGAAGTCGGAGCCCGAGATGGTGAAGAACGGCACGCCGGCCTCGCCCGCGATGGCGCGCGCCAGCAGCGTCTTACCGGTGCCCGGAGGGCCCACGAGCAGCGCACCCTTGGGGATCTTGCCGCCGAGGCGCGAGAATTTCTGCGGGTTGCGGAGGAATTCAACGATCTCCTCGAGCTCTTCCTTGGCCTCGTCGATGCCGGCGACATCGTCGAAGGTCACCCGGCCGTGCTTCTCGGTGAGCAGCTTGGCCTTGGACTTGCCGAAGCCCATCGCGCCGCCTTTGCCGCCGCCCTGCATCCGGTTCATGAAGTAGATCCAGACGCCGATCAGCAGCAGGAAGGGCAGCAGCGAAAGCAGGAAGGCCTGGAAGCCAGATTGTTCCTGCTGCTCCGCGCGCACCGTCACGCCATTGTCGATGAGAAGGTCGGTGACCTGGGCATCCTGGGGTTTCACCGTCACGTAGTCGGTGCCGTCGCTGCTGCGGTAGCGGATCTGTTCACCGTCGATCGTGACCGAGCTGACACTGTTGTCTTCCACCGCCGAGACGAAATCGGAATAGCTGATCTCGCGGCTCTGAAGGGTGCTGCCACCGCCCGAGAACAGGTTGAACAGGGCGAGGATCAGAAGAAACAGGACCACCCAGAAGGCGATATTACGTGCGTTGCCCAAGGAATGCCTCCAAACATGCGTCGCGTGCCCCGATCGGAGCACGATGTGCCTAACATAAGGATCGGAGCCGCACGTTCAATGCGAATTCAGTGCGAAAGCAGGAAGCCCGGGAAACCATCGCCCTGCCCGTCGCTGCCGTCCAGCACCGTCGTGCCGCCCGGCCCGACGCCGAGCGCGTCGCAGGCGACGAGCCGGTCGCCCTCCCAGACCGCAGGCAGGGGCAGCGCCAGCGCGTGCGGGACCCGCCCGTCGCGAGTAGTGGCAGCCTGACGCCAGCCGTCATCGCCAAGCGCACGCACGGTCAGCCCCTTGAGATCGGGATGGAAAACCCGCCAGCGCCCGTCCCAGAGCGTGGTCTCCGAGACCGCGACGGTCAGGGAGGCGACCGCCGCGTATTCGCGCCAGACCCGCAGCTGCGTGGGCTCGGCCCGCGCCGCGCAGCCCATCAGCGTCCCCGCGCCGCCCGAGAGCAGCCGCTCGAGCAGCGCCTCGAGCGCCGCCGCACGCGGGCGATACTCCGCCGAGGCGACCCATTGCAGGGCGGCGGCAAGCAGCCGCAGCTGGGTGTCGCGCTCGAGCGCCGCGAAGCGGTCTCGCTCGAAGAGCAGGTCGCCCGCGGCCCCCTCTCGGCCGCAGTGCTCCCACGCCCAGAGCGCCCGCGCCCGCAGCGCCTCGCGGGCGCGCGACATGCGCCCGGCGGTGGCGGCGAGGGTCTCGGCGCCAAGCCCTTCGGCCTCGAGCCCCTGCAACAGCTTGCGGATGCGGGCGCGCTCGTAATGGTCGTCCTCGTTGGTGGGATCCTCGACCCAGCGGCCCTTGAGCACGCGCAGGTAATGCCGCAGCTCCGCGCGCCGCATGTCGAGACAGGGGCGCACGAGGGTGAACCCGGTCGGCACCGCCGCCTCCGGCGGCCGCGCGCCACAGCACTCCTCGCGGGCGAGCGGCGCGCAATCCGCCTGCGGCACTACGCGCAGCGGGCGCATCGCCGAGAGCCCGTCGACCCCGGAGCCCCGCGCCAGCCGCATCAGGAAGGTCTCGGCCACGTCGTCGCGTGTATGGGCCAGTAAGACGTGCGAGAGCCCGCCGCGCCAGCGGCCGATGAGGTCGAGCCGGGCGCGGCGGCCGGCGTCCATCAGGTTGCCCTGCCCGTCCCAGCGCCAGCGCAGCGTTGCGTGGGGATGGCCCAGTTCTTCGCAGGTCTCGCGCACCAGCGCCGCCTCCGACGCGGCCTCCGGGCGCAGCCCGTGATCGACGGTCACCACCCAGAGCCTCGTACCCCAGACATGGGCCCAGTTGTGCGCCAATGTCAGCATCGCCATGCTGTCGCCGCCGCCGGAGACGGCGAGCGCGATATCGGAGGGAAAATCCGGCCCCAGCGTCGCGCCCATCGCCTCGGCGAAGCGCTGGTCGAGGCTGTCGGGCTGGGGCGTCACCGGAGCCGTCTCACGGAGGGCCGCCTCACTGGCAGCCGAGACGGCCCATCTCGGCCTCGGCCTCGGCCACCATCGGGCTGTCCGGGTAGCGCGCGCCGACCTCGGCCAGCGTCACGCAGGCCTCGTTGAGGCTCTGCAGCGCCCCAAGCGCCGCCCCGAGCCGCCACAGCGCCTCCGGCGCGGCATCGCTCTCGGGGTAATTGGCATAGGCATCGAGGAAACGGCGCGCCGCGGTGCGGGTGTCGCCGGTTTGGTCGAGCGCCTTGCCCTCGGCGAGCAGCGCGTCGGGCTCTAGCGGGCTGCCGGGAAAGGTCTGGCGAAAGGACGCAAACTGGTCTGCGGCGCCCTGAAAGTCACCGCTGGCGAGCGCCTCCTGCGCCCGCCGGAAGTCGTTCTGTTCGCCGATCGCAAGCTCTGCGCCGCCATTCGAGGGCTGCGCCGGGGCCGGCGCGGGCGCACCGGTGGAGGGCGCCTGCCCGCCCAGCAGCGGCGTGTCGCCGAGGCTGCCGATATCGCAGGCGGGCTCGAGCTCGCAGAGCCGGAACTCGAGATCGCCGATGCGGTTGCTGCCGTCCTGCACCACCACGTCGACGCGGTGCTGCAGCTCTTCTGCGAGCGCCGTGACACGCTGCAGCTCGCGCTCGATGATGTTGACCCGGTCGAGCGTGCTGCCGCTCACCTGCACGCCGCTCGCCCCGGTGGTGTTGAGCTCCTGCTGAAGGCGCAAGAGCTCTCCCTTGAGCAGCGACAGATCCTGCCGGATATCGGCGAGGGTTTCACTGTCCTGGGCCGGCACGGCGGTGGCCGCGGCAAGACCGAGGCTGAGGGCGAGGACGGCAAGGCGCATGGTCGTCAGCTCCCGAGACCCATGGAGATCACGGTGACGGCGCGGCGGTTTTTGGCGTAGCACGCCTCTTCCGAGCAGATCTCGACCGGGCGCTCCTTGCCGTAGCTGATGATCTTCAGCCGGTTCGGCGCGACGCCCTTGGAGATCAGGTACTCCATCGTCGCGTTGGCGCGGCGGGCGCCGAGCGCGATGTTGTATTCGCGGGTGCCCTGCTCGTCGGCGTGACCCTCGATCACCGCGAGGTAATCGGAGTTGGTCATCAGCCAGCCGGCCTGCGCGTCGAGGGTCGCCTGCGCCTGCGGCGTCAGGGTCGACTGGTCGACGAGGAACAGCACCCGGTCGCCGATGGTCTGGTTGAAATAGGCGGGCGACTTGGGATCGCTGGCGCTGCCCGGCACGATGCCGGCATTGGCGCCGGCCCCGGCGCCATAGGCGTCGGTGCCGCTGCCGGCGCCGAAGCGGTCGCCGCTGGTACAGGCCGCCAGCCCCAGTACGGCGGCAATCATCAGGGCCTTGGAGAGATGTTTCATGGAACTGTCCTGCTCGTTTCTTGCCGGCAAATTATCACAGGCATGTTGGCTTGCAAATGTCGTGCGAAGACCAGGATTTTTCGTCCGAAAAATCCTGGTCCGGGGTCGGGTGACCCGAAAAATCTCTCGAAGAAGATTTTTCGGGCGCATTGGTCACTGCAGCGGGCCCCAGCTCGGATCGGAGGCGCCGTCGGGGGTGCGGACCCGGGTGAGCTTTCGCCCCGCCACGTCGACGCTGTAGAGCGAGGAGGTGCCGCTGGCGCCCTGGGTCTCGCGCGAGAACATCAGCACCCGGCCGTTCGGCGCCCAGGTCGGGCCCTCGTCGAGATGCGAGGCGGTGAGCAGGCGCTCCTCGCTGCCGTCGGTGCGCATCACGCCGATGTGGAAGCGGCCCTGGTTCTGCTTGGTAAAGGCGATGAGATCGCCGCGCGGCGACCAGACCGGTGTGCCGTAGCGCCCCTGCCCGAAGCTGATCCGCGTCGGCTCGCCGCCGCTGGCCGGCATCACGTAGAGCTGCTGGCTGCCCGAGCGGTCGCTCTCGAAGACGATGCGGCTGCCGTCGGGCGAGAAGCTCGGCGCGGTCTCGATCGCGGGGGTGAAGGTCAGCTGCGTGGTAGTGCCGCTGGCCAGGTCACGCATGTAGATGTCGGTGTTGGAGCCGGAGGTGACCGAGTAGACCACCTTGCTGCCATCCGGCGAGAAGCGCGGCGCGAAGCTCATGATGCCGCCACCGGCCGACATGATCTGGCTTTGCACGGCCCCCACGTTCAGCACGTGCACCTGTGGCTCGCCGGTCTCATAGCTGGTGTAGAGCACCCGCTCGCCATTGGGCGAGAAGCGCGGCGCCAGCACGATCGAGCGGCTGTCGGTCAGGTACTGCACGTTGGCGCCATCGTAATCCATGATCGCGAGGCGCTTGGCGCGCTGGTCTTTGGGCCCGCTCTCGGAGACGAAGACCACGCGGCTGTCGAAATAGCCACTCTCGCCGGTAAGGCGCGAATAGACCTGGTCGGCCACCTTGTGGGCCAGCCGGCGCCAGCCATCGGAGGTCGCCGCGAACTGCATGCCGTCGCCGAGCTCGGTGCCGGCGAACACGTCCCAGACGCGGAACTTCACGGTGACCCGGCCCTCCTGCTCGGAGACCGCCCCGGTCAGCAGCACCAGCGCATTGATCGCCTTCCAGTCGGCGAACTGCACCGGGCTCTCGAAGGAGGTGATGCGGCTGATATGGGCCTCGCGCGGGATCTCGCGGAAGAGGCCCGTGCCCGTCAGGTCATCGGCGATCACCTGGGTGATCTGCTCGGCATATTGCTGCGCGCCCGGCGTCTCCGCGACGAAGGCCGGCACCGCATAGGCCATCGGCTCGATGGTGCCCTCGGTGATCTCGATCCGCAGCGGACCGCCCTGCGCCTGCGCCGCATTGGGCAGCGCCAGCCCCAGCGCCGCCACGAGGGCGAGGGCCAGCGCCACTGCCTGCGCCAAAACCTGTTTCATTCCAAAGCTCCCCTTGCCGGACCGGCATCTGCTCGTGCTGTGTTGGTGGTCAGGATAGTGCGCCCGGGCGGCGGGAACAGCCAAGTTCCGCCGCCGCGATGGGCAAGACCTTGCCGGTCGCATGATCATCGCAGCCTCATGTCGTCGGGATTGAAGGTCATCTCGATGCGTTTCCACTGCTCGTATTTCTCCTGCGGAAGCTGGTAGCCGTCGCCCTGGCAGCGCAGGATGGCGCGGCGTGCCGCCTGGAAGGCGGTGTCCGCGGCCGCAGCGCTGCCGCCCTCCGAGCCGATCAGCCGCAGGCTCGAGCTGACGACGCGGCCCGAGGGCTCCATCTCCATGCCCACGGTCACCGTGACGCTGGCGGCTTCGCTGCCCACGTCGACGATCCAGCAGCGCTGCACCGCGATGCGCAGACCGTCCTGTTCGCCGCGGGTGAGCGGCGGGCCGGCGGGCGCGTCGGATTGCGTCGGGGCACCTCCCCCCAGCGCCTCGGCGATCGCCGCATCGACGGCGGACTCGCCGGGCTGCGACGGCGCGGGCTCCGGCTCGGGCGTGCTCGGGGTCACGGGCTCCGGGGTCGGCTCCGGCGCGGGCTCGGGCGTGGTCTGGGCACTGGCGATGTCGCGCGGGCGGGGGCGCGGACGCACCGAGGCGGGCGGCGCCGAGGCCGGCTCTTCGGCTTCAGTGACGATCTCGGTCGCGGTCTCGGGCGGTGCGGTGGCTTCCTGGGCCTCCTCGGCGACGTCCGGGCTGTCGGCCTCTTCCTGCGCCGCCTCCTGCACCTCCTCGGCCTCGGCCACCTCGGGCTCGGACGGGGCGACCGGCTCAGGTGCGACGCGGGGCGCCGGGCGCGGCACCGGACGCGGCGCGTTGTCGGGGGCAAAGACCTGCGGCACCGCCTCGGCGGCAGGCGGCGCGGGCACCGGTTCCGGCACGGGCTCGGGCGCCGGTTGCGGGGCCGGTTCGGGATCAGGCTGCGGTACGGGGGCGGGTTCCGGTGCCGGGGCCTCGGGCGCTGGCTGCGGCTCCGGGGCGGGGGCAGGCTCGGGCTGCGGTTCGGGCTCCGGGGCAGGCTCGGGCTGTGGCGCAGGTTCGGGTGCCTCGACCGGGGCGGTGACCTCGGTCTGCACCTCGGGTGCCTGCGCGGCATCGACCATGGCGGAGAACTCCGCCTCGGAGATCACCGACACGTCCGAGACCTCGAACTCCGGCGGATCCGGGCGAAACACGTTGCCGACCAGCAGCCACAGCAGCACCAGGGCGTGCGCCCCGGCGGATATGGAGAAACTCCTGCGCAATCAGGCCCCCTCAGCCGCCGTCCGCGCCATCGAGCGCCGGGCCACCGCTGTCGGTGACCAGCCCGATCGAGGAGAAGCCGCCGCGATTGAGCGCGCCCATGACCTGCGCCACCGTCTGGTAGGGCACCGCCCCGTCGGCGCGCAGGAAAATGCGGTCGTCGGCGCGCTCCACCGCGATGGCGCGCAGCCGGTTGACCAGCTCGTCCATCGCCACCTCGGTGGTCTGGATCATCACGACGCCATCGGCGGTGATCGTCACCGCGAGCGGTTCCTCGGTCTCCGAGGGCAGCGAACTGGCTGCGGTCTTGGGCAGCTCCACCGGCACGCCCACGGTCAGGAGCGGCGCCGCGACCATGAAGATGATCAGCAGCACCAGCATCACGTCGACCATCGGCGTGACGTTGATCTCGGCCATGGGCTGCGATCTGCCGCCGCTGCGGCGTCGCCGGCGGCTGCCGCCGCCTCCGCCCGATTTCATCACACCGCCGCCCATGGATCAGGCGTCCAGCTGGCGCGAGAGGATGGTGGAGAATTCGTCGGCGAAGGCCTCGTAGCCCGAGATGATGCGGTCGGCGTCGGCAGAGAGCTTGTTGTAGAAGATCACCGCCGGGATGGCCGCGACGAGGCCCAACGCGGTGGCGAAGAGCGCCTCGGCGATGCCGGGCGCCACGACCACCAGCGAGGTGTCCTGCTGGGCGGCGATCTCGATGAAGGCGTGCATGATGCCCCAGACGGTGCCGAAGAGGCCTACGAAGGGCGCGGTGGACCCGACGGTCGCCAGCACCGGCAGACCGCGCTGCAGGTCTTCGGCCTCCTTCTGGATCGCCACGTCCATCGAGCGGTCGATGCGGGCATGGGCACCGGCAATCAGCCCGCCATCGTCGCGATGCGAGCGGCGCCACTCGGTCATTCCGGCGGCGAAGACGCGCTGCGCGCGGCCCTTGGGCTCGGGGCCGATCTGGTCGTAGAGCTCGTCGAGGGGCTCGCCGGACCAGAAGGCCCGGTCGAACTTGGCCGCCTCGCGCCGGGCGGCACGGTAGCTGACGATCTTCTCGATGATGATCGCCCAGCCCCAGACCGATGCCAGCACCAGCATCAGCATCACCAGTTTCACCGTCAGGGTGGCGCGCGCGAACAGCCCCCACATGGAGAAGTCGATCTCCTGCGCGAGCTGGAGGGTTTGTGGATCCATAAGCCTGCTCTTCCTCATCGGGCCCGTGTGCACTGGGCTCTCGTTACCGACGATTCTAGCGGATTTGCAGGGCGAACGCCAACACATTGGCGTCATCGGGGCTGTGAAAGCCCTGTGTCACAGGGTTTTGACGGCGCAACTCCGCCGAGCGGGCGGGCTCAGTGCACCTTGCGGCGGATCTGCTGCGGCAGGCGGGTCGGGTGGCCATCGAGCGTCATGGTCACCAGCGTCACCTCGGCGGTGAACAGCGCCTCGCCGTCGCGCAGCACCTCCTGATGCAGCACCAGCCGCACGCCGCTGACCGACTGCACCTTGGTCTCCACCACCAGCTCGTCGTCGAAGCGCGCGGAGGCGCGGAAATCGGCCTCGATGCGGCGGATCACGAAGACCACGCCCTCGTGCTCGCGCAGGGCGTTCTGGTCGATGCCCATGCCCTTGACCCATTCCGAGCGCGCCCGCTCGATGAACTTGAGGTAGTTGGCGTGGTAGACGATCCCCGCCATGTCGGTGTCTTCGTAATACACCCGCACCGGAAATTCATGCAGCATCGTTTGGCTCCCCTTGCCTCGCGGCGCGACCCTAAGCGCAGAGCCGCGCGCGCGCAAGCTGCGGAGGCGCAAGGGCTTTTAGCGGCGGTTGCAGAGCCACGCGAGGCGCACGAAGCCGCGCTCGACCAGCGCCATGGCGGGCGCGCGCTGCCCCGCCGAGCGGATCGAGAGATCGGTGTCCATCAGCATGCCCAGCGCCGCCTCGAGCCGGTCGGCCGACCAGTTCTGCGCCTGCCGCAGCATCCGGTCGCGGCGCGGCCCGAAAAGCGGCGGGCGCAGGCGCTGCAGCCCGGCCTGCGGGCCGCCCTGCGCCGAGGCCAGCGCGTAGAGCACGCGGAAATGGCGCATCGCCATGATCAGCAGCGTCACCGGGTTGACCCCCTGCCCCTCGAGCCGTTGCACCAGCGGCCCGATCTCGGCGCTGCGGCCCTCGGCCACCACGTTGAGGATGTCGTCGAGCTCGGCCTCGATCGAGGCCGGGGCGCAGAGCGCCACCTCCTGCGGGGTGAGCGGTTCGGGATCGTCGAGCTTGTAGAGCGCGACCTTCTCCAGCACCTGCCGGAAATCGCCCGGATCGAGCGCCCGGGCAAAACCCTCGAGCGCCTCGAAGGCGGCGCGGTCGACCTGTTCGAGCCCGGCCTTCTTCAGCGCGGCCTCGATCTCGTCGCGGCCCGGCGGGTCGGAATAGATGCCGATGGCAAGGCCGTTGTGGAAGCCCTCGAAGAGCTTGCGCAGCTTCGATTTCGCCGCCAGCTGCCCGGCAGTCACGATGATCTGGGCATCGCCCTCGCGCCACTCGTCGAGCGCCGCCTTGATGACATCCGTCAGACCGTCGGTCGCGTCCTCGACGAAGGCCACCCGCGGCCCGGGAAAGAAGCCCTGCGACTTGATCGCGTCGAGCAGCATGGCGCTGTCGCGGCGCAGCTCGCTGGCGGGAATGCGGGTGAGGCGCATCTCGGCCTCGCCCTCCGGGCCGACCAGCGCGCCGATGACCTCTTGCCGGCGATGGGCGACGCGCATCGCGTCCTCGCCATAGAGCAGCACCCCCGCGCGCGACGGGTCGGGCTTGCGGAAGAAGGCCTGTGCGTCGCGCCCGGTCAGCTTCATTGCGGCAGCTTGTTCGCGTCGAGCATCAGCCGGTCGATGACCTGATCGGCGAGGATCACCATCAGCCGGCGCTTGGCGTCGCGCTCGGCGGCCTGCGTGGCGGCGGTGGAGCCGGTGGCGGAATAGCCGGTGAAGGCGTCGGTCCGGCCCGAGATCAGCACCTCCTCGCTGCCCACGAGGCTGAGGCTGTAGGTCGCCCGCCCGGTGAGCTGGTAGCGGGTGGTCTGGCCGTCGGCCAGCGAGCCGAGACCGCTGGAATCGACCTGCACCTGCCGCTTCAGGAAGTATGGGCCGGAGGCGCGGCCGAGCCGCTCCTCGAAGCGGGCGTTGAAATCGTAGGTGTAGCGCCGGTCGGGCTCGGGCAGCGCCACGGCGTTGAGCAGCCGGCCACCACCGCCTTCGGGCCCGTAGACCGGCGTGAACCCGCAGCCCGCGAGGGCTGCGAGAGAGATCAGGAAGGTTCTGCGATCAGGCAACCACATTGACGATCCGGCCCGGGACAACGATCAGCTTCTTCGGCGCGGCCCCCTGCAGGGTCCGTTCCACAGCTTCATGCGCGATGACGAGTTTTTCAATCTCTTCCTTCGGCATGTCCTTGGGCACGGTCAGCTCGCCGCGGCGCTTGCCGTTGACCTGGATCGGCAGGGTCACCGTGTCCTCGACCAGCATCGCCTCGTCAGCCTTGGGCCAGGGCGCATCGGCAATGAGCCCCTCGCCGCCCAGCAGCTGCCAGATCTCTTCCGAGAGGTGCGGGGTCATGGGCGACATCAGCTGCGCCAGAACCTTGGCGGCCTGGGTCTTGGCCTCGGTGCCCGCGCGCGACTTGGTCAGCGCGTTGGTGAAGGCGTAGAGTCGGGCGATCGCGGCGTTGAAGCCGAAGCTCTCGACGCCCATCGTCACGTCGTGGATCGCCTTGTGCATCTCGCGCAGCAGCGCCTCGTCCTCGCCGGTCGGCGGCACGTCGGCCTCGGCGATCTCGGCGCAGGCGCGGAACACCCGGCCAAGGTGCTTGTGGGCCGCCTCGGCGCCCGAGGCCGTCCACTCGACATCACGCTCGGGCGGGCTGTCGGAGAGCACGAACCAGCGCGCGGTGTCGGCCCCGTACTGGCCGATGATGGCGACCGGGTCGACGACGTTGTTCTTCGACTTCGACATCTTGGCAGAGGGGATGATCTCGACCTCGGTGCCATCCTCGAGGAAGCCCTTGCCGTCACGCAGCTCGACCGCCTCGGGGTAGTGGTAGACCGGACGGCCCTCGGCGTTCTTGGTCTGGTAGATCGCGTGGGTCACCATGCCCTGCGTGAACAGCGCGTTGAACGGCTCCTTGCACTTCTCCGGCAGGTGGCCGGTGATGTACATCGCCCGCGCGAAGAAGCGCGAGTAGAGCAGGTGCAGGATCGCGTGCTCGATGCCGCCGATATACTGGTCGACATTCATCCAGTAGGCGGCCTCCTCGGCATCGACCGGCGTGTCGGCATGCGGCGAGGTGAAGCGGGCGAAATACCACGAGCTGTCGACGAAGGTGTCCATCGTGTCGGTCTCGCGCCGGGCCGGCGCGCCGCAGGACGGGCAGGCGCAATCGCGCCAGTCCGGGTGACGGTCGAGCGGGTTGCCGGGGATCGAGAAGTCGATCGGCTTTCCGCCCTCGTCGTAGGGCAGCTGGATCGGAAGGTTTTCCTTCTTTTCCGGCACCACGCCGCAGGCCTCGCAATGCACCACCGGGATCGGGCAGCCCCAGTAGCGCTGGCGGCTCAGGCCCCAGTCGCGCAGGCGGTACTTGGTGACGCCATGGCCGACGCCGTTGGCCTCGCAGAACGCCACCGCGGCCTCAACCGCCTCGTCGCCGGTCTGGACCTCCTCGCCCGCCACGAGCCGGGTGTAGCGGACCTTTTCCGACTTCTGCGGCACGAAGGGCTCGGCGGCAATGTCGATCTCGCCCTCGATCGGCACGAAGGTCTCGACGATCGGCAGGCCGTACTTGGTGGCGAACTCGTGGTCGCGGGCATCGTGGCCCGGGCAGCCGAAGATCGCGCCGGTGCCGTAATCCATCAGGATGAAGTTGGCGATGTAGACCGGCAGTTCGACCGAGGTGTCGAACGGGTGGCGCACGGTGATGCCGGTGTCGAAGCCGCGCTTCTCGGCCTTCTCGAGCTCTTCCTCGGAGGTGCCCATGCGGCGGCACTCGGCGACGAACGCGGCCAGCTCGGCATTGTCCTTCTCGAGCGTGCGCGCCAGCGGGTGATCCGGCGAGATGCCGACAAAGCTCGCGCCCAGCAGCGTGTCGGGGCGGGTGGTGTAGACCTCGATGCGGTCAAAGCCCTCGGGGGCGTCGACGGTCGAGAAGGCGAACTCGAGCCCGCGCGAGCGGCCGATCCAGTTGGCCTGCATCAGCTTGACCTTGGCGGGCCAGTCGTCGAGCCCGTCGAGCGCATCGAGCAGCTCGCCGGAGAAATCCGAGATCTTGAAGAACCACTGGGTGAGCTCCTTGCGCTCCACCAGCGCACCCGAGCGCCAGCCGCGGCCGTTCTCGACCTGCTCGTTGGCGAGCACGGTCATGTCGACCGGGTCCCAGTTCACCACGGCGTTCTTGCGGTAGACGAGGCCGGCGTCGAGCATGTCGAGGAACAGGCCCTGCTGCTGGCCGTAATATTCCGGATCGCAGGTCGCGAACATGCGCGACCAGTCGAGCCCGAAGCCCAGCGGCTTCATCTGCTCGACCATGGTGTCGATGTTGGAATAGGTCCAGTCCTTCGGGTGACCGCCCGAGGCCATCGCGGCGTTCTCCGCCGGCATCCCGAAGGCGTCGAAGCCCATCGGGTGCAGCACGTTGAAGCCGTTCTGCTTCTTGTAGCGCGCGATCACGTCGCCCATCGTGTAATTGCGCACGTGGCCGATATGGATGCGCCCCGACGGGTAGGGGAACATCTCGAGCACGTAGTATTTCGGCTTGTCGGCGGTGCGGGTGGCCTTGAAGGTCAGGGCCTCATCCCATGCGGCCTGCCATTTCGGCTCGATCGTGGCGGGGTCGTAACGCGACATTTCTTATTCCCTCGGAACGGACGGGTCTCGGGGCGGGGTGATAGGCGCATGCCGCTCGGGCGTCCAGCGAAAGGCGACATTTCCGCAACCGAGGCCCGGCTTGGCACCTGCCCGGGCGCTCAGCGGTTGGATCGCTGCCGCGGTCGTGTCACAAACGTCAAAAGCCATTTCCGAGACGTTTCGTGACATGAAGATCCTTTGCATCCACCAGAATTTCCCTGGGCAGTACAAGCATCTCGCGCCTGCGCTGGTGCAGCGCGGTCACGAGGTCACGGCGCTGACGCTGAAGGTCAAGGAGCCGACGCACTGGAATGGCGTGCGGATCCTGCCCTACAAGATCACCGGCGGCAGCACCAATGGCATCCATCCCTGGCTCGGCGATTTCGAGACCAAGCTGATCCGCGGCACGAGCTGCTACAACGGCGCCCTCCAGCTTCGCAAGACCGGCTACAAGCCCGACGTGATTCTCGCCCATCACGGCTGGGGCGAGAGCCTGTTCCTCAAGGATGTCTGGCCCCGCGCCGTGATGGGGCTCTATTGCGAGCTCTACCACCTCACCAGCAAGCCCTTCGTCGGCTTCGACCCCGAGTTCGACGGCCCGGTGCAGGAGAGCAACAAGCTCCGCATCCGGATGAAGAACCTCAACAACCGCCTGCACGAAGAGATCATGGATGCGGGGATCTCGCCGACCCGGTTCCAGGCCGGCACCTTCCCCGGGGAATGGCAGGACCGCATCACCGTCGCGCATGACGGCATCGACACCGACCATGTCTGCCCCAACCCCGAGGCCACGCTCGAGGTGACCGACGGCAAGGTGCTGACCCGCGAAGACGAGGTCATCACCTTCATCAACCGCAACCTCGAGCCCTATCGCGGCTACCATATCTTCATGCGTGCCCTGCCCGAGATCCTGCGGCGCCGGCCCAATGCCCAGATCACCCTGATCGGCGGCGACGAAGTCAGCTACGGCTCGAAGCCGCCCGAGGGCACGACCTGGAAGCAGATGTTCATCGACGAGGTGAAGGACCAGATCTCGGAAGAGGACTGGAAGCGCGTGCACTTCCTCGGCCGGGTGCCCTACGACCGCTTCCTCGCGATGATGCAGGTCAGCCGGGTGCACGTCTATCTCACCTACCCGTTCGTGCTGAGCTGGTCGCTGCTCGAGGCGATGAGCGCCGGCTGCGCCATCCTCGCCAGCGATACCGAGCCGGTGAAAGAGGCGATTTCAGAGGATGAGACCGGCTGGATGGTCGATTTCTTCGACGTGAAAGGGCTCACCGACCGGCTCTGCACGCTGCTCGACGATCCCGAGACTCGCGCCCGGCTCGGCCGCAACGCGCGCGCCCATGTGCGCGCGCATTACGATCTCAAGACCCGCTGCCTACCGCAGCACGTCGAATGGGTGGAGCGCCTGGTGGCGCTGAAGCCGCGCCCGCCGCGCGACTGACGCGGGCGACGCGGCAGGCAAGGCCTTATTGAAGCGCGAAATTCTCGGCCGAGAAGGCCGAGGAAGCCGCCCACTCCAGCGCCTTGCGCTCGGCCTCCCCATCGGGATGCATAAGAAGGGCGACAAGCGCGACCACAAGGCCGCACACTCCCCACAATTCGGTTCTGATCGACATCTGCTCTGCCTCTGATTCCAGCTCTTGGGCTTTTTATCCCCTGAAGGTGACGATCCGGGTCGCCCGGATCAAGTCACGCTTTATGGCAGCTTCGTGCACGTGCTCACGGCGCCACGCCCGCCTAGCGATTGCGCCGTCCGCCGCTGCTGCGGGCGTGAAAGGCCGGCGGGCGCTTGCGCACCCAGGCCAGGAAGCGTGCCATGCGGGGATGGGCCCGCAGCGCTTCCGGCGTGTTGAACTCGCGCGCCAGCTCCCCCTCGGTGAAGGTGGCGTGGATCTCGTTGTGGCAGATCTGGTGCAGCCGCACCACCGGCCCGCCCTTGCCGCCCTTCAGTTTCGGCACCAGGTGATGCAGGCTCTGTTTCGCCTCGGGCGGGATCGGGCGCAGGCAGAGAGGGCAGATCGGGTCGGTCATGCGCGGCTCTTGAACGGGGGCGTCTGGCAGGGCAGAAGACTGGCGCCATTCACGGCAGGATCAAGGGGGCATCGATGCAGGCAGGGCGCGAGATCGAGGCGCTGGTGATCGGCGGCGGTCCGGCCGGGCTGATGGCCGCCGACGCTTTGCTCACCGCCGGGCACGAGGTGCTGCTGGCCGAGGCCAAGCCCTCGCTCGGGCGCAAGTTCCTGATGGCGGGCAAGTCGGGGCTGAACCTGACCCGCGCCCAGCCCTTCGGCCCGTTCCTCGCGGCCTATGGCGGCGCCGAGGCGGCGCTGCGCCCGATGCTGGCAGAGTTCACCCCAGAAACCGTGCAGGCCTGGGCCGAGGGGCTGGGGCAAACCACCTTCACCGGCTCAACCGGACGGGTCTTTCCCACCGCGATGAAGGCCTCGCCGCTGCTGCGCGCCTGGCTTGCCCGGCTCGACGCCATGGGGCTCGAGCGCCACACCCGCTGGCGCTGGACCGGCTGGGACGATGATGCGACCCGCTTCGACACCCCCGATGGCCCTCTGAGCCTGCGCCCCCGGGTCACGGTGCTGGCGCTGGGCGGCGCGAGCTGGGCGCGGCTGGGCTCAGATGGCGCCTGGGCGGAGCATCTGAAAGCGCAGGGCATCGAGGTGGCGCCGTTCCAGCCTGCCAATGCCGGGCTCAACGTCGCCTGGTCGGAGCACATGGCGCCGCAGTTCGGTGCGCCGCTCAAGGGTGTGGCGTTCCGCGCCGGCGGGCTGGTGTCGCGCGGCGAGGCGGTGATCTCGGTGCGCGGGCTCGAGGGCGGCGGGCTCTACCCCCTTTCGCCGACACTGCGCGAGGGGGCGGCCCTGGTGATCGACCTCGCGCCGGATGTCCCGGAGGAGGCGCTGACCGCGCGGCTGGCCAAGCCCCGCGGCAAGCAGAGCCTGTCGAGCCACCTGCGCCGGGCGCTGAAGCTCTCGCCCGCCGCCCGCGCCCTGCTGATGGAATGCGCCCGCCCGCTGCCCGAAGATCCGGCGGCGCTCGCCCGCACCGTCAAGGCGCTGGAGCTGCCGCATGAGGGCCTGCGCCCGATGGACGAGGCGATCTCGACCGCCGGCGGCGTCGCCTTCGACGCGCTCGATGACAGGCTGATGCTGACGCAGCGCCCCGGCTGTTTCGTGGCCGGGGAGATGATCGACTGGGAGGCGCCGACCGGCGGCTACCTGCTCACCGCCTGCTTCGCGACCGGGCTCTGGGCCGGGCGCCACGCGGCGGCCTACCTGTCGTCGCGCGGGCGCACGCCGTAGCTGCGCATCGCGCCCTCGCGCATCTCGGCGACCTCGGTTTCCGGATAGAAGAGATAGCTCGGCGCCCGCACGGCACTTTCTGCGCTCACATCGACGGTGATGACGTTGCGAATGCGAAAGCGGTTGCCCACCTGGGCCAGCAGCGGAGCGGCGAGCGCGTCAAACCCCTCGCTGCCCGCAGGCACGATATGGGCGTGCCCCTCCAGGCGCCGCCCCCGCTGGCTGAACACGTCGATCAGGCTGATGCAGACCGCCGGGTTGGCGCGGATGTTGCGCAGGCTGCGACCCGACGCGATCTCGGCAATCAGGAACACTCCCTCGGAGGGCTCGGCAAAGACCTCCTTCGGAGACACGTTTGGCAGCCCTTGGTCGGACACCGTCGCCAGCCAGCACAAGATCGCCCTGTCTTCCATCCCGCCCCCTTTCCTCCTCGCGGCGAGGCCGACGATGATAGCGGGGGCCGGCGCCGTCAACATACGAAAGGGGCGCCCGCAACCGGACGCCCCTTCTAACGTGTGCGAGAAATTGACCGCGTCGCGGCGATCAGACCGCGACCTTGCGGCTTTCCTCGAGATAGATCTCGCGCAGGCGCCCTGCGACATCGCCCGGCGTGCCGGTGCCGATGGTGGCACCGTCGATCTCGACGACCGGCATCACGAAGGCCGAGGCCGACGTGAAGAACGCCTCGTCGGCCTCCTTGGCTTCCTCGACGGTGAAGGGACGCTCCTCCACGGTCATCTGCGCCTCGCGGGCAAACTTCAGCACCGCCGCACGGGTGATGCCGTGCAGGATATCGGTCGAGAGGTTGCGGGTGATGATCTTGCCGTCCTTGACGATATAGGCGTTGTTCGAAGTGCCCTCGGTCACGAAGCCGTCCTCGACCATCCAGGCATCGTCGCAGCCGGCCTTCTTGGCCATCATCTTGCCCATCGAGGGGTAGAGCAGCTGCACGGTCTTGATGTCGCGGCGGCCCCAGCGGATGTCCTCGATCGAGATCACCTTGATGCCCTTCTTGGCGGTCGGGTTGTCGGCGAGGCCGGGCTTGTTCTGGGTGAACAGCACCAGCGTCGGCTCGGTGGTCTCGGGGTCGGGGAAGGCGAAATCGCGGTCGCCGGGGGCACCGCGAGTGACCTGCAGGTAGATCAGCCCCTCCTCGATGCCATTGAGCTCGACCAGCTTGCGGTGGATCTCGAGCAGGTCGTCGAAGGCGGCGGGCTTCTTCATGTCGAGCTCGTTCAGCGAGCGCTCGAGCCGCTTCTGGTGGCCCTCGAAATCGATCAGCTTGCCGTCGAGCACGGAGGTCACCTCGTAGACGCCATCGGCCATCAGGAAGGCGCGGTCGAAGATCGAGACCTTGGCTTCGGTCTCGGGCAGGTACTCTCCGTTAACGTAGACAGTGCGGGTCATGTAAGGGGTCTCCAGTCAGGTCGGTCGGGAGCGGCGGGCGGGATCAGCCCCAGAGCGCCGGCTCGGAAGGATGCACGCCCTGCGCGTCGAACAGCAGGGGGGTGGGGCGGTCTTCTGCCAGAAGCAGCGGGCCGTCAAGATCGGTGAAGGCGGCGCCCTGCGCCACCAGCACGGCCGGCGCCATGGCAAGGCTCGAGCCGACCATGCAGCCGACGAAGATGCCGTAGCCCTCGGCCTCGGCCGCGGCGCGCATCGCCACCGCCTCGGTCAGGCCGCCGGTCTTGTCGAGCTTGATGTTCACGATGTCGTACTTGCCCTTGAGCCCCGGCAGCGAGGCGCGGTCATGCGCGCTCTCGTCGGCGCAGACCGGCACCGGGCGCTCCATGCCGATGAGCGCATCGTCGTCGCCGGCGGGCAGCGGCTGTTCGACCATCGCCACGCCGAGTCGCACCAGATGCGGCGCCAGATCGGCATAGACCTCGGCCGACCAGCCCTCGTTGGCATCGACGATGATGGTGCTGTCGGGCGCGCCACGGCGCACCGCCTCGAGCCGCGGCATGTCGTCGGGCGTGCCGAGCTTGACCTTCAACAGCGGTCGGGCGGCGTTCTTGGCGGCCTGCGCCTGCATGTTCTCGGGCGTGTCGAGCGACAGCGTGTAGGCGGTGATCTCCGGCCCGGGCTTCGTCATGCCCAGCAGCTCCCAGACCCGCTTGCCCTGCGCCTTGGCCTCGAGATCCCAGAGCGCGCAGTCGACGGCGTTGCGGGCGGCGCCGGCGGGCAGCAGCTCCTGCAGCGCGGCGCGGCTGACGTCGGCGGGAAGGCCCGCGATCTCCTCGGTCACGCTCTCGAGCGTCTCGTCGTAGCGGGCATAGGGCACGCATTCGCCCCAGCCCGTCACCCCGTCGCGGGTGATCTTCACGGTCAGCACCTTGGCCTCGGTGCGGCTGCCCCGGGAGATGGTGAAGACCTGTGCCAGTCTGAACGTGTCGCGCGTGACCTCGATGCTCAAGAGCCCTGCCCCTTTGTCTGTCGTTCCGTCGTCAAGGCGGGCGGCGGCGCAGCACGCGCCGCCGCCCGTCGAGTGCGTGTCAGAGTGCCGTAGGCCTCAGAGCGCGGCAACCGCCTCCGCGAGGCGCTCGGCGCCGTGGCGATACGGGTCGACCGTCGGCAGGCCGAACTGCTCCTCGATCTCCGCGCAATAGGCCTTGGCCTCGTCCTCGCCCATGTGCTGGGTGTTGATCGAGATGCCGATCACCTTGCAATCCGGGTTGGCAACCTGCGCCAGCGTCAGCGCCATGTCGCGCACCGCCTCCAGCGAGGGCAGCTGGTAGCCCGGCAGGCCGCGCATGTGGGTGCGGGTCGGCTCGTGGCAGAGCACCAGAGCATCCGGCTGGCCGCCATGCACCAGAGCCATGGTCACGCCCGAGTAGGAGACGTGGAACAGCGAGCCCTGGCCCTCGATGATGTCCCAGTGATCGTCGTCATTGTCCGGGGTCAGGTACTCGATCGAGCCGGCCATGAAATCGGCGATGACCGCGTCGAGCGGCACGCCGTCACCGGTGATCAGGATGCCGGTCTGGCCGGTGGCCCGGAAGGTCGATTTCATGCCCTTCTCGCGCATCGCCGCGTCGAGCGCGAGCGCGGTGTACATCTTGCCGACCGAGCAGTCGGTGCCCACGGCCAGCAGGCGCTTGCCCTTGCGCGGCTCGCCATTGGCGATCGGATACTTGACCGACGGGATGCGCACGTCGTGCAGCTTCTGGCCGGTGGCGCGGGCCACCGCGGCAAGATCTTCCTCGTCGCGCAGCAGGTTGTGCAGGCCGGAGGCGAGGTCAAAGCCCTCTTCCAGCGCCTCGACAAGCACCTTCTTCCAGCTCTGCGAGATCACCCCGCCCCGGTTGGCGACGCCGATCACCAGCGTCTTGGCGCCGGCGGCCTTGGCCTCGGCCAGCGTCATGTCGGGCAGTTTCATGTCGGCCTTGCAGCCCTCGAGGCGGAATTGGCCCACGCAGTTCTCCGGGCGCCAGTCCTTGATGCCCTGCGCCACCTTGGCGGCGAGGGGGTCCGGAGCGTCTCCGAGAAAGAGCAGATACGGCGTCTCGATCATGTCAGTTCCCTGTCGTTTGGATTCGCGGCATGTTGCCCCGCATCACACGCAAATTCATCGCGAATGCCAGCGATCCGCCGGGACCTGCGCCGAATTTTCGTGCATTTCCGCTGCACCGCCGAAGAATCGTGCATCGCTTCGCGCCTCTCACGCCGCAAGGCAGCGCCTTTCGCGGGAGGATTTTGCTTGCGCAGCATAGAGTAATTTAATAACTCCAATCGCGGAGTAAGCGAAATATCATTACGCAACGAGGACCCGCATGAGCTTCCGCATCCAGCCCGCCGCCCCGGCACGCCCCAACCGCTGCCAGCTGTTCGGCCCGGGCTCGCGCCCCGCGATCTTTGAGAAGATGGCCGGTTCGGCGGCGGACGTGATCAACCTCGATCTCGAGGATTCGGTCGCGCCGTCCGACAAGGACAGCGCCCGCGACAACATCATCCAGGCCATCGGCGACATCGACTGGGGCAACAAGACCCTCTCGGTGCGGATCAACGGGCTCGACACGCCCTACTGGTATCGCGACGTGGTCGAGCTGCTCGAGAAGGCCAGCGACCGGCTCGACCAGATCATGATCCCCAAGGTCGGCTGCGCCGCCGATCTCTATGCCGTCGACGCGCTGGTGACGGCGGTCGAGCG
The DNA here is from genome assembly GCF_019801965.1 of Salipiger bermudensis. Classification (GTDB taxonomy): domain Bacteria; phylum Pseudomonadota; class Alphaproteobacteria; order Rhodobacterales; family Rhodobacteraceae; genus Salipiger; species Salipiger bermudensis_A. The sequence continues at coordinate 192,920 of NZ_JAHVIA010000002.1, read as the reverse complement.
CGCCAAGGGCCGGACCAAGCCGATCAAGTTCGAGGTGATCATCGAATCCGCCGCCGGCATCGCGCATGTGGAGGAGATTGCCGCCGGCTCGCCGCGCCTCGAGGCGATGAGCCTCGGCGCCGCCGATTTCGCCGCCTCGATGGGCATGGCCACCACCGGCATCGGCGGCACGCAGGAGAATTACTACATGCTCCGCGAGGGCGAGAAGCACTGGTCCGACCCGTGGCACTGGGCGCAGGCCGCCATCGTCGCCGCCTGCCGCACCCACGGCGTGCTGCCGGTCGACGGCCCGTTCGGCGATTTCTCCGATGACGAGGGTTACCGCGCGCAGGCGCTGCGCTCGGCGACGCTGGGCATGGTCGGCAAATGGGCGATCCACCCCAAGCAGGTGGCGCTGGCCAACGAGGTCTTCACCCCCTCCGAGGCAGCGGTGACCGAGGCGCGCGAGATCCTCGCGGCGATGGAGGCAGCCAAGGCCAAGGGCGAAGGCGCCACGGTCTACAAGGGCCGTCTGGTCGACATCGCCTCGATCAAGCAGGCCGAGGTGATCGTGAAGCAATCCGAGATGATCGCCGGGCACTGAGCCTCGCGGCGAGGGCAAACACGGGCGCGGTCCTCGCGAGGGGCCGCGCCCTTTTGCATTCGCGGGCCCGAAAGGCAGGCCCGCTCCGCGTCGGGCAACCGAGAGGCCGGCGCGATTTCCGAGCCGCTTCGCCGGCCCGCAAGGCAAGGCTCCGCCATGCCCTGCACAGCGCGATTGACAGGTTGGCCCGCGCAGCGGACCCTGACCGGGCAAGACCTTTTCCAATTGCCCGTTTCAGGATCGTCTCATGTTCAAACGCCTTCTTGCCGCCGGCCTCGTGCTGGCCTCCCCCACCCTTGCCGACGTCACCCCGTTCAAGACCCCATCGGGAAACATCGAGTGCTATATCGGCATCGGCCCGAATTCCGCCGATCTCGGCTGCACAATCTTCCAGTTCAGCGGCACGCCCAACGTGCCGCGTCCGGCCTCCTGCGGCAGCGGCTGGGGCCACCGCTACGTGATCCTCGAGCGCGGCCCGGTACAGATGGAATGCGGCGGCCCGGGCCGGCCCAACAGCGCGCCCGGCGTCGATGTCGCGCCCTACGGCGTCTCGGCCACCTGGGGCGGCATCTCGTGCCTTTCCGAGACCACCGGGCTGCGCTGCCAGAACGCCGATGGCCACGGCTTCCACCTGTCGCGCCGGGTGCTGCAGGTCTGGTGAGAAAGAAAGAGGGCGCCCGAAGGCGCCCTCGCAAGTCCCGTGACGGAAGGACCTATTCCGCCGGCTTGTGCACAGCGTCGGCCAGCACGTGCTCGGCCTCCTCGTCGATATGCAGGTCGTCGGCGGTGATCACACCGGCATTCGGATCGGCATAGATTGCGAGGTCCATCTGGCCCTCGGTCTTGGCAACGATGGTCGAGACCACCGCGTCGCCGGTGATGTTCACCGCAGTGCGGATCATGTCCATCAAACGGTCGACCCCGAGGATCAGCGCGATGCCCTCGATGGGCAGCCCGACCTGCCCCAGCACCATGGTCAGCATGACGAGCCCCACCCCCGGCACCCCGGCGGTGCCGATCGAGGCCAGAACCGCCATGGCGATCACCGTCAGGTAGCCGCCAAGCCCGAGATCGATGCCGTAGACATTGGCGAGAAACACCGTCGCCACGCCCTGCATGATCGCGGTGCCGTCCATGTTGATGGTGGCACCGAAGGGCACAGAGAACGAGGCCACCGAGTTGTTGACCCCCATGCGCTCGGTCACGCAGCGCAGGGTGACAGGGATGGTGGCGTTCGACGAGGCGGTGGAGAAGGCGAAGATCTGCGCCGGGCGGATCTTCTGCAGGAAGGTGATCGGGTTGAGCCCGGAAAACAGCTTGAGGAACAGCATCAGCGTGACGAAGAGGTGCAGCAGCAGCGCCCCCACCAGCACCAGCACATAGGCGATCACCGGCATGAAGAGGCCGATGCCCTGTTCGGTGAAGGTCTTGGCGATCAGGCAGAACACGCCGTAGGGCGCGAAGGACATGACGATCTGCACCACCTTCATCATCAGCTCGTTCATGTATTCGCAGGCTTCCACGAAGGTCTTCGAGCGCTCGCCAAGCATCAGCACCGCGATACCTAGAACGATGGTGTAGAAGATGATCTGCAGCATCTCGCCAGCCGAGAACGCGGCCACCGGGTTGCGCGGCACGATGGCGGCGAAGGTCTCCCAGACGCTCGGCGCCTCGCGGCCCGTCACGCCGGAGGTGTCGATGCCTTCCATGACGAAGCCCTCGCCCGGCGCCACCACCAGCGCGATCAGGATCGCCACAGCGATGGCGGTCGCGGTGGTCGCCATGTAGAGCCCGAAGCTCTTGCCGCCGACCCGGCCGAGGATGCGGATGTCGCCGATGCCGGCCACGCCGCAGATCAGCGAGAAGAACACCAGCGGCACCACCAGCATCTGCAGCGCATTGACGAACATCCGCCCGACCATGCCGAAGAAGCCGCTGACGAGATACGTGTTGATCACCTCGATCCCGGCAACGTTGAGGATCAGACCGAGGACGAGCCCCGCCCCCATGGCGATCATGATCCGTGTGGTCAGCGACAGTTTGCCGTCGCCATCGCGCAATGCGGCCCCCATGGCAGTCTCCTTTGCGATTCCAGAGCTCCAGTCTGCGCCGGTTCGGGGCAAAGACCGCGGGGCTTCCACCCGCAACCCCGGCTTTTCAGATCCTCCCGCGCCGAAAACACGACTCTGACGCTTAAATAATAGACGATTTTCACCTTTTGCGCGAGCGCCCTGCGTTGCCGCTGCGATCCGCGAGGCTAGCTGGGCAGACGTATTGTGCCTGTCATACTGTCCCGCTACAGCGCGCTACCGCGCGTCTCGAAAGGAGCCCGTTCATGTCTCAGTTCACCCTCGGATGGGAAGAGTGGCTTGCCCTGCCCGATCTCGGCCTGCCGGCGATCCGCGCCAAGGTCGACACCGGCGCCCGGACCTCGGCGCTGCACGCCTTCGCGATCGAGCCCTTCGGCCCCGAGGACAAGCCGATGGTGCGCTTCGCGATCCACCCCGACCCGGCCGATCCCGGCCTCGAGATCATCTGCTCGGCCCCGCTCAAGGACCGCCGCGAAGTCACCTCGTCGAACGGCGAGACCGAGCTGCGCTTCGTGATCGAGACCACGGTGAGGATGGACGACCGCAGCTGGCCGATCGAGGTGACGCTGACCGATCGCGGCTCGATGGCCTACCGCATGTTGCTCGGCCGCTCGGCACTGGCCGATGACATGATCGTGTCGCCGAGCCACAGCTTCCAGCAGCCCGAGCTGTCCTTCGACGAATACCGCGCCATCCCGCGCCACAAGCAGCACCGCCGCGCCCTGCGCCTCGCCATCCTGACCCGCGAGCCGTCGAACTACTCGACCCGCCGGCTGATCGAGGCGGCGGAGGCGCGCGGCCACACGATGGAGGTGATCGACACGTCGCGCTGCTACATGAACATCCGCGCTGTTGGCGGCGAGGTGCATTATGACGGTCGCCGTCTGCCGCATTACGATGCGGTGATCCCGCGCATCGGCGCCTCGGTGACCTCCTACGGCACCGCGGTGGTACGCCAGTTCGAGAGCCTCGGCACCTATTGCCTGTCGGGCTCCGAGGGCATCACCGTCTCGCGCGACAAGCTGCACGCCCACCAGGTGCTGGCGCGCCACCGCATCGGCATGCCGACCACCGCCTTCGCCCGTTCGCCGAAGGACTCGGGCAATGTCATCAGCCTGGTGGGCGGCGCGCCGCTGGTGCTGAAGCTGCTCGAGAGCACGCAAGGAAAGGGCGTGGTGCTGGCCGAGACCAAGAAGGCGGCAGAGAGCGTGATCTCCGCCTTCCAGGGGCTGAAGGCCGATTTCCTGGTGCAGAGCTTCGTCAAGGAGGCCGCCGGGGAAGATATCCGCTGCTTCGTGGTCGGCGGCAAGGTGGTCGCGGCGATGCGCCGCCGCGGCAAGCCCGACGATTTCCGCTCCAACCTGCACCAGGGCGGCACCGCCGAGCCGGTGAAGATCACCCGCGCCGAGCGCGAGACCGCGGTCAAGGCGGCCCGCGCCATGAAGCTCGACGTGGCCGGCGTCGACCTGCTGCGCGGCGAGGACGGCCCCAAGGTGCTCGAGGTCAATTCCTCGCCCGGTCTCGAGGGCATCGAGCGCACCTCCGAGAAGGACATTGCGGGCCTGGTGATCCAGCATATCGAGGAAAAAGTCGCCCCGCGCCCGCCGAAACCGCGTCGCCGCGCCCAATAGCCCCCTGGAACTGCGTCGCAGCACCGGCCCCCACCGCCTGCGACGCCCAAACCCGCTACCCCGTCCCAGAAGGGCCGCGGCCCACCTGCACGCACGTCGCCAGCGCCACCCCATCCGCACGAGCCCTGCCCCCGCCCCCTGCGCCGCCCTCTCGCCACCCGATCCACAAGAGCGCACCCCCTGCCCTTCTCTGGTTCCCAAATACCTCGGGGGTGTCGCCCGCAGGGCGGCGGGGGCAGCGCCCCCAGTCGGCTCTGCCCTTGCCGCAAGCGCTGCCGGAGGATAAACAGCCCCGACACCGCCAATGGAAGGGAAATCCATGCCCGCCTATCGCTCCCGCACCACCACCCATGGCCGCAACATGGCCGGCGCCCGCGGCCTGTGGCGCGCCACCGGCATGACCGATGGCGACTGGAACAAGCCGATCATCGCGATCGTCAACAGCTTCACCCAGTTCGTGCCCGGCCACGTGCACCTCAAGGATCTCGGCCAGATGGTCGCCCGCGAGGTCGAGAAGGCCGGCGGCGTGGCCAAGGAGTTCAACACCATCGCGGTGGATGACGGCATCGCCATGGGCCATGACGGCATGCTCTACTCGCTGCCCTCGCGCGAGATCATCGCGGATTCGGTCGAGTACATGGTCAATGCCCATTGCGCCGACGCCATGGTCTGCATCTCCAACTGCGACAAGATCACCCCGGGCATGCTGATGGCCGCCATGCGCCTCAACATCCCCGTGGTCTTCGTCTCCGGCGGCCCGATGGAGGCCGGCAAGGTCGAGTGGGAAGACGGCGAGAAGGCGCTCGACCTGGTCGACGCCATGGTCGCCGCCGCCGACGACCGCTACACCGACGCGCAGGTGCAGGCGATCGAGGAAGCCGCCTGCCCGACCTGCGGCTCCTGCTCGGGCATGTTCACCGCCAACTCGATGAACTGCCTCACCGAGGCGCTCGGCCTGTCGCTGCCCGGCAACGGCTCGACGCTGGCCACCCATGCCGACCGCAAGCGCCTGTTCATCGAGGCCGGCCACCTGATCGTCGATCTCGCCAAGCGCTACTACGAGCAGGACGATGCCAGCGTGCTGCCGCGTTCGATCGCCACCCTGCCGGCCTTCGAGAACGCCATGACCCTCGACATCGCCATGGGCGGCTCGACCAACACCGTGCTGCACCTGCTGGCCGCCGCCAACGAGGGCGAGGTCGCCTTCGACATGACCGATATCGACCGGCTGTCGCGCAACGTGCCGGTGCTGTGCAAGGTCGCTCCCGCCAAGGACGACGTGCACATGGAAGACGTGCACCGCGCCGGCGGCATCATGGCGATCCTCGGCCAGCTCGACCGCGCCGGGCTGATCGACAGCTCGGTGCCCACCGTGCATGCCGAGACCATGGCCCACGCGCTCGACCGCTGGGACGTGTCGCGCACCAATTCTGAGAGCGTGCATGATTTCTTCCGCGCCGCCCCGGGCGGGGTGCGCTCGACCACGGCCTTCTCGCAGGAGCGTCGCTACGAGAGCCTCGACCTCGACCGCCAGAACGGCGTGATCCGCGATGCCGAGCACGCGTTTTCCAAGGATGGCGGCCTGGCGGTACTCTACGGCAACCTCGCCGAGGATGGCTGCATCGTGAAGACCGCCGGCGTCGACGAGTCGATCCTCAAGTTCACCGGCCCGGCCCGAATCTTCGAGAGCCAGGACAGCGCGGTGAGCGCGATCCTGACCAACAAGGTCCATGCCGGCGACGTTGTGCTGATCCGCTACGAGGGCCCGCGCGGCGGCCCCGGCATGCAGGAGATGCTCTACCCGACCAGCTACCTGAAGTCGAAGGGCCTCGGGAAGGATTGCGCGCTGGTCACCGACGGCCGCTTCTCCGGCGGCTCCTCGGGCCTGTCGATCGGCCACGTCTCCCCCGAGGCGGCCGAGGGCGGCACCATCGGCCTGGTGGAAGAGGGCGACATGATCGAGATCGACATCCCCAACCGCAAGATTCACCTCGCGGTGGACGACGCGGTGATCGCCGAGCGCCGCCTGAAGCGCGACGAGAAGGGCTGGCAGCCGGACGAGCAGCGCAAGCGCAAGGTGTCGAAGGCGCTCAAGGCCTACGCCGCCCTGACCACCAGCGCCGCCAAGGGCGCGGTGCGCCAGATCTGACCAGGCTTGGCTCGAAGACCTTCTGCAGCGCCCCCGACGCGGGGCGCTGTTTTCGTTTCGCCCCTGCCGACTGCGATCGCTCGTGGCGCGGGGCGAAGGGGGCGCTGCCCCCTCTTGGCGCGGGGCGCCAATTCACCCCCGAGGTACTTTGAAACCAGAGAAGACAAGGGCGCAGCGTCCCTGCCTTCTCTTCGTCGAAAATACTCCCGCCGGAGGCAGGCCGAAGCGATCGACCGGGCGCTCCTTCCGGCAAGCGAGAGACGTCGAAGGCTCAGGCGCGCTGGTCCTTGGGCGAGCCCATCACCACGTAGGAGGTGATGGCGTTGACCTGCGGCAGGGTGCCCAGCACCTCGGTGTGGAAGGTCTTGTACGCGGCAAGGTCGGCGGCCTCGATGCGCAGCAGGTATTCCCAGTTGCCGGTGATGTTGTGGCACTCGCGCACCTCCGGCGCCCGCGCGATGGCGCGTTCGAAGGCCTCCTGCACGCTCTTGGTGTGGGAGTTCAGCCCCACCGTGACATAGGCGACAAAGCCCACCCCGGTCTTTTCCGGGCTGAGCACGGCGCGGTAGCCGGTGATCACGCCCGTGCTCTCCAGCGCCGCCACGCGGCGCAGGCAGGCGGAGGGCGACAGCCCGACCCGCTCGGCCAGCGCGAGATTGCTGATCCGACCCTCGCGGCTAAGAACCTGCAATATCCTGCGATCGATATCGTCAAGAGCGCTCATAAGTTGCGACAATAGCGATCCGGCGCGGCATTTCGCAATCTCTCTCCGCACTGCTTCGGCAATTGTTGCGCCATGACACCCGATCTGCTCCTTGCCCTCTCCGCCTTCGCGCTCGTCTCGGTGATCACGCCGGGGCCGAACAACATGATGCTGCTCGCCTCGGGGGCCAATTTCGGCTTCCGCCGGAGCATCCCGCACATGATGGGGATCGGACTGGGCTTCCCGACCATGGTGCTTCTCGTCGGCCTGGGCGTCATGCGGATCTTCGAGCGCTGGCCGCTGGCCCATGACCTGCTGCTGGTGCTCTCGGTGCTCTACATGCTCTGGCTGGCGTGGAAGATCGCCCATGCCGCGCCGCCGCCCGAAGCCGGCGCCGAGGTCAAGGGCCGCCCCTTGAGCTTCCTGCAGGCCGCCGCCTTCCAGTGGGTCAACCCCAAGGCCTGGTCGATGGCGCTCGGCGCGATCACGCTCTACGCCGCCGGGCGCGATCTCGCCTCGGTGCTCTGGGTCGCGGGCTGTTACGTCGTGATGTCGGTGGTCTCGACCACGTCGTGGACCGTGCTCGGGCGCGAGATGCGCAGGCTGCTGAACCGCCCCTCCCGGCTGCGGGCCTTCAACTGGACGATGGCGGCGCTTCTGGTCGCCTCGCTGCTCCCCGTCCTGCTGGGCTGAACTGCCCTGCGCGCGGCCGTCAGGCCAGCGGCGCGCAGATCTCGGTCACCAGCTCGGCCGGCGCCACCTCGGCCGGGGAATTCAGATAGCGCTCGAAGGGCGGCCGGTCCGCGGTCTCCTGCCCCGATTTCGGCAGCCAGTCGCCATAGAGGTAATCATAGGCCAGATGCAGCCGGTCGTAGGGGCCGGTGAAGGTCAGTACCGCGTGCCGCCCGCCATTGAGCCCGACCTCCTCGAGATCGCCCGGCATGTCGAATCCATCCGCGACGGCGATGCCTGCGTGGCTGCGCAGCTCCGCCTCGGGCACCGCGCCCGGCGGGTCGTAATAGACCCCGACCATGCCCCGTGACTGCGGCCAGAACGCGCGCGACGAAAAGATCGCGGAGACCTGCTCGAAAACGGCTCCGATCCCGATATAGGGGCCGCGATGCGGCAGGGCTGCGAGGCGCAGCGGCGGAAGGCTTCGGATGGCGACGGGATGCATGTCATGATCTCCTTGTCTTGAGAGAAGGGGCACGGTCTCGACGCACCCGGCCCGTCGATAGGCCAGTGGCGTCACGCCGTAGAGCTCGCGAAAGCTGCGCGAAAAGGCCCGCTGGCCGGCATATCCGGCCCGCGCCGCGACCCGCTCCAGCGGCCAGTCGGTGGAGACCAGCCAGAAGGCCGCACGATGGGCGCGCATCCGGCGGACCGCCTGCGCCAGCGTCTCGCCGGTCATGCCGAGAAACACCCGGTGCCAGTGGAACCGTGACATCGCCGCGACCCCGGCCAGCGCGTCGAGCGACAGGTCGCCGTCGGGGTGATCGTGAATGTGTTGCAGCACCCGCCGGATGCGGTCTTCGTAACGTCCGTCCATCTTCGCCTCTTCGGGAAGCCTCGCAGCGCCACCCTGCCCGGGATCGGGTGGACAAATCTTGCTTTGTTGCAACTCGACGCCTCAGACGCCATATAGGCCGCGAAAAACAAGAGTGCCCGGGCAAATGACTCACTATCTCGACTTCGAAAAACCGCTCGCCGAAATCGAAGGCAAGGCCGAAGAACTGCGCAACATGGCGCGGAAGAACGAAGAGATGCACGTGGAGGACGAGGCCGCGGCGCTCGACCGCAAGGCACAGGACCTCCTCAAGGATCTCTACAAGAAACTGACGCCGTGGCGGAAATGCCAGGTGGCCCGCCACCCGGACCGGCCGCATTGCAAGGATTACATCGAGGCGCTGTTCACCGAGTACACGCCGCTCGCCGGCGATCGCGGCTTTGCCGACGATCACGCGGTGATGGGCGGGCTGGCGCGGTTCAACGACCAGCCGGTGATGGTGATCGGCCACGAGAAGGGCAACGACACCCAGAGCCGCATCGCGCGCAATTTCGGCATGGCGCGCCCCGAGGGCTACCGCAAGGCGATCCGCCTGATGGACATGGCCGACCGCTTCGGCCTGCCGGTGATCACCCTCGTCGACACCCCCGGCGCCTATCCCGGCAAGGGCGCCGAGGAGCGTGGCCAGTCCGAGGCCATCGCCCGCTCGACCGAGAAATGCCTGCAGATCGGCGTGCCGCTGATCTCGATCATCATCGGCGAGGGCGGCTCCGGCGGCGCGGTGGCCTTTGCCACGGCGAATCGTCTCGCCATGCTCGAGCACTCGGTCTACTCGGTGATCTCGCCCGAGGGCTGCGCCTCGATCCTGTGGAAAGATGCCGAGAAAATGCGCGAGGCCGCCGAGGCGCTGCGCCTGACCGCGCAGGATCTGCTCAAGCTCGGCATCACCGACCGCGTCATCGCCGAGCCGCTGGGCGGCGCCCACCGCGACCGCGAGGCGACCATCGCCGCCGTCGGCAAGACCATCGCTGCGATGCTGAGTGAAATGGGTGACATGAAGCCCAAGGCGCTGATCAAGGCGCGTCGCGACAAGTTTCTCAGCATGGGCGACAAGGGGCTCGCCGCCTGAGCGCGGCCCCTCATCGCATTTCAAATCGCATTCCGGAAAGACGGCGGCGCGATCCCTCGCGCCGCCGTTTTCATGTCCGCACAGGAAGGCCGGCTCAGTAGGGCAGCGGGTGCGCCTTGTGGGCCTCGTCGAGCGCCGCAAGCAGCTCGTCGGAAAGCGTCACGTCGACCGCGCCCAGAAGGTGCTCGAGCTGGTCCATCGTGGTTGCGCCGAAGATCGACGAGGCCACGAAGGGCCGCCGCGCCGACCACGCTAGCGCCATGTGCACCGGGTCGAGCCCGAAGCGCTGCGCCACCTCGAGATAGGCGTCGACCGCCGGGAACACCCGCTCCGACTTGCGCCCGCCGAGATTGCCGTTGAGCGCCATGCGCGAGCCCTCGGGCACCGCGCCGCCCTGGTACTTGCCGGTCAGCAGACCTGCGCCCAGCGGCGAGAACGGCAGCAGGCCGACATCCTCGTTGCACATCAGCTCGGCGAGATCGGTATCGGCCAGGCGGCAGACCAGCGAATACTCGTTCTGGATCGAGGCGACGCGCGGCCCGCCGGTCTCCTCGGCGATCTTCAGCCACATCATCGTGCCCCAAGTGCTCTCGTTGGAGAGGCCGAAGGCGCGGATGGTGCCGCGCTCGACCTCGCGCTGCAGTGCGCCGAGCGCGTCGTGCATGTGCTGCACGGTCTGCGCCCGGTCCTGCCCGGACGGGTCGAAGCTCCAGTTCTGGCGGAAGTGGTAGCTGCCGCGGTTGGGCCAGTGAAACTGGTAGAGGTCGATGGTGTCGGTCTTGAGCCGCTTCAGCGAGCCCTCGATGGCGGCGGGGATGGTCTCACCGCTGATCGGGGCGCCGTCGCGCACCAGCTTCGAGTCGCCGGTGTGCTTGGTGGCAAGGATCCACTCGTTGCGGCGGCCGGTCTTGGCGAACCAGTCGCCGAGGATCTCCTCGGTGCGGCCGATGGTCTCCGCGCGCACCGGGTTGACCGGGTACATCTCGGCCGTGTCTATGAAATTGATGCCGGCATCGAGCGCGCGCTCGATCTGGGCGTGGCCGTCTTCCGGGGCGGTCTGGTTGCCGAAGGTCATGGTGCCGAGGCAGAGCTCGGACACGGTCATGCCGGTCCGGCCAAGCGGGTTCATCTTCATCGCGGTCTCCGTGGGTCGATTGTTGGCGCCAACCTAGCGAGCCGCGCCCGGATGCCAAGGGGCGGCGCGCGAAACCCCGGCCTCGCGCTCCTGGCACGCGCGCTTTGCCCAAGCCCTGCGCAGGGCACGGCGCCACTGGCAACGGCGGGCCAGTTCCGCTAAAGCGGCATCAAACCGGACCACAGGACAGGCGATACATGGCACGGCATCTCATCACCTCGGCGATCCCCTACATCAACGGGATCAAGCATCTGGGCAATCTCGTGGGCAGCCAGCTCCCGGCGGATCTCTTCGCCCGCTACCAGCGCGCCCGGGGCAACGAGGTGCTGTTCCTCTGCGCCACCGACGAGCACGGCACCCCGGCCGAGCTCGCCGCCGCCAAGGCCGGCAAACCGGTGGCCGAGTACTGCGCCGAGATGCACGAGGTGCAGGCGAAGATCGCCGAGGGCTTCCGCCTGTCCTTCGACCATTTCGGACGCTCGTCCAGCCCGCAGAACCACAAGCTGACGCAGCATTTCGCCGGCGTGCTGGCCGAGCGCGGCCTGATCCGCGAGGTCTCCGAGACGCAGATGTACTCGCCCACCGACGGGCGCTACCTGCCGGACCGCTACATCGAGGGCACCTGCCCGAACTGCGGCTTCGAGGATGCCCGCGGCGACCAGTGCGACAACTGCACCAAGCAGCTCGACCCGGTGGAGCTGATCAACCCGCGTTCGGTGATCTCGGGCGCCACCGATCTCGAGATGCGCGAGACCAAGCACCTCTACCTCTGCCAGAGCCGGATGAAGGATCAGCTCGAGCAGTGGATCGACACCCGCGAGGGCTGGCCGGTGCTGACCACCTCGATCGCCAAGAAATGGCTCAATGACGGCGACGGCCTGCAGGACCGCGGCATCACCCGCGATCTCGACTGGGGCATCCCGGTCAGAAAAGGCGACGAGGATTGGCCGGGCATGGAGGGCAAGGTCTTCTACGTCTGGTTCGACGCGCCGATCGAATACATCGCCTGCGCGCAGGAATGGGTCGATGCCGGCAAGGGCGACGACTGGGCGCGCTGGTGGCGCACCGACAAGGGCGCGGAAGACGTGACCTACACCCAGTTCATGGGCAAGGACAACGTGCCCTTCCACACGCTGAGCTTCCCGGCCACCATCCTCGGGTCCGGCGAGCCGTGGAAGCTCGTCGACTACATCAAGTCGTTCAACTACCTGAACTACGACGGCGGCCAGTTCTCCACCTCGCGCGGCCGCGGCGTTTTCATGGACCAGGCGCTCGAGATCCTGCCGGCGGATTACTGGCGCTGGTGGCTGCTGAGCCACGCCCCGGAAAGCTCCGACAGCGAATTCACCTGGGAGAACTTCCAGTCCTCGGTGAACAAGGATCTCGCCGACGTGCTCGGCAATTTCGCCAGCCGCGTCACCAAGTTCTGCCGCTCGAAGTTCGGCGAGGTGGTGCCCGAGGGCGGCGCGCTCGGCCCCCGCGAGGAGCAGCTGATCGCGGATCTTGCCGCGAAGATCCGCGAATACGAAGACCACATGGCCCATGCCGAGGTGCGCAAATCCGCCACCGCGCTGCGCGCCGCCTGGGTGCTCGGCAACGAGTACCTGCAGGAAGCCGCGCCCTGGTCGACCTTCAAGACCGACCCGGAGGCCGCCGCCGCGCAGATCCGCCTGGCGCTCAACGTCATCCGCCTCTACGCGGTGATCTCGCAGCCCTTCATCCCCGACGCCTCGGCGCAGCTCCTCGCCGCGCTGAACACCGTGGACGACAGCTGGCCCGACGACGTTCCCGCGGCGCTCTCCACCCTGCCCGCCGGCCACGCCTTCACCGTGCCAGAGGTCACCTTCCGCAAGATCACCGATGACGAGCGTGAAGAGTGGCAGACCCGCTTCGCCGGCAAGCGCGACTGATCCACACCCGGCCCGGCGACAGCGCCAACGGAAACCCCGGATGCCTCCGGCGGGGATATTTTTGGCCAGAAGAAGACAGGAGCGCCGCGCCCAGGCTTCTTCTGGCCGCAAATATCCCGGGGGAGTCGCGGCTTGCCGCGGCGGGGGCAGCGCCCCCGACCTTGCGCGATTGACAAGCCACGCAGAGGCTTGCTACCTCGCGCGCCTCATCACATGCGAGGGCAGACCATGGCACGCAAGAAGGGCCGCGACATTTCCGGCTGGCTGATCGTCGACAAGCCGGCGGGCATGACCTCGACCTCGGTGGTCAACAAGGTCCGCTGGGCGCTGGCGGCGAAGAAGGCCGGCCATGCGGGCACGCTTGACCCGGAGGCGACCGGCGTGTTGGCGGTGGCGCTAGGCGAGGCAACCAAGACCGTGCCCTTCATCACAGACGCGCTCAAGGCATACCGCTTCACCGTGCGGCTGGGACAGCGCACCAATACCGACGATGCCGAGGGCGAGGTGATCGCTTCCTCCGACGCGCGCCCCTCCGATGACGAGATCAAGGAAGCGCTGCACGGCTTCGTGGGCGAGATCCAGCAGGTGCCGCCGCAGTTCTCCGCGGTGAAGATCGACGGCGAACGCGCCTACAAGCGCGCCCGCGACGGCGAGACCATGGAGATCGAGCCGCGCCCGCTCTGGGTCGAGGAACTGGTGATGACCGGGCGCCCCGACGCCGACCATGTCGAGCTCGAGATGACCTGCGGCAAGGGCGGCTACGTGCGCTCGATCGCCCGCGATCTTGGTGAGGCGCTCGGCTGCCACGGCCACGTGCTGAAGCTGCGCCGGATCTGGTCCGGGCCCTTCGAGGCCGAGGACGGCCTCAGCATCGAGCAGGTCGACGCGCTTGCCAAGAGCCCCGAGCTCGACGCCAGGCTGCTGCCGCTCGAGGTCGGGCTGGCCGAGCTGCCGGAACTGAAATGCACCGCGGAAGGCGCCGCCCGCCTGCGCAACGGCAACCCCGGCATGGTGATCCCGGGCGATGTCGACTACGGCGACGAGGCCTGGGCCTCGTTCGAGGGCCGCGCCGTGGCGGTGGGCGTCTTCAAGGGCGGCGAGCTGCATCCCAACCGGGTTTTTGTCAAACCCACGTCCGAGTGAGCGCCCGAAGATTTTTCGCAGAAAAATCTTCCTGCCCGCCGTATCACGATCTTTCGAACGAAAGATCTTGGCGATCAGCGCAGCATCGCCAGCCAGCGCCTGAGCGCATCGAGCGAAGAGGGCTCGTCGAGATAGGGGATATGGCCGCGGCCCGGCACCTCGACCGCGATCATGTCCGGGCGGCGGCGGCGCATCTCGGCGAAGGTCTCGGGCGTCAGCAGGTCCGAGTTGGCGCCGCGGATGGCGCAGAGCGGCAAGCCCTTCAGGGCATCGAAGAGCGGCCACATGTCGGGCACCGGCTGCGCGCCGTCGCCCAGCACTGCGTCCCTCAGCTTCGGATCGTAGACGATCTCCAGCCCCTCCGGCGTCTCGCGGTAGAACTTTTCCACCTCGGCGCGCCAGCGCGTCATCGGCACCCCCTCGAAGCGGGTCATCAGCGTCGCGAAGGCGGTGGTGGCCTCGTCGAGCGTCGCGAAGGCCGGGTTGCGACCGAGATAGGCCTCGATCACCGCCAGCCCCGCCGGGGCGATCTCGGGTCCGATATCGTTGAGCGCCACGCCGGTCAGCCGCGCATGCGCGGTGGCCGCGAGAAACATCGCGATCAGCCCGCCGCGCGAAGTCCCGAGCACGGCGGCGCGCTCGAGCCCGAGATGGTCGAGCAGTTCCAGCGCGTCGCGCGCCTCGACCGGGATGGTGTACTGGCTGTGATCGCCCCAGTCCGACCGGCCCCGGCCGCGGTAATCCATCCGGATCAGCCGGACATCTTCGAGATGCGGCGCGACGTAATCGAAATCGCGCCCGTCGCGGGTCAGCCCCGACAGGCAGAGCAGCGGCAGCCCGTCCCCTTCGTCGGTGTAATGCAGCGACAGCCCGTCCGAGGTGGTGAAATGCGGCATCAGAGAAGCTCCGGGATGGTGGTCAGGTCGGTCAGGATGTGGCCCGGCCGCGCCGGGAGCCGGTCCAGCGGCAGGCCCGCGCGGTTGACCCAGGCGGTGGTGAAGCCGTAGCCCGCGGCGCCGGCCGCGTCCCAGCCGTTCGAGGAGACAAACAGCACCTCGCCGGGATCGGTTCCGAACCGCGCGCCGACCATGTCGTAGACCGCGCGCGCCGGCTTGAAGATCCCGACCTCCTCGACCGACAGCACCGCGTCGAGATAGAGCCCGATCCCGGCGCTGTCGACCGCGCCCTCCAGCATGTCGGGCGAGCCGTTCGACAGGATCGCGCAGGTCTTGCCCGCCGCCTTGAGCTGCGCCAGCAGCTTCGGCACCTCCTTGTAGGGGGCGAGCTGCCAATAGAGCGCCAGCAGGTCCTCGCGCAGCTCGAGATCGTCGAGCCCGTGCCGCTCCATCGCCCAGTCAAGCGCATCCTGCGTCACCTCCCAGAACGGCACGTGAGCGCCGGTGATGGCGCGCAGCCAGGAATATTCCAGCTGCTTGCGCCGCCAGTCCTCGGCCAGCCCGACCCAGACCTCGGCCAGGGCGCCCTGCCCTGGCTGCTCGGCCTTTCCGCGGGCCGCGGCGGCGACATCGAAGAGCGTGCCGTAAGCATCGAAGATACAGGTGGTGATGGTCATGAACGCGTCCTCCCGGCGGAAAACTTGCACGCCAGCGGCGGTGTTTAAAGGAGAATCCCGGGCCTCTGTTTGCATTCCGCAAGGTGGATGGTTAGCTTGACCGGGAGCGACACGAGCACCCGCCCCCGGCGGCCTCGTCCATTCACGCATTATCTTCCCGAAAAGACACGGAGTTTCTCATGACGCAGGTCAAGACCGGCGACACTGTCCGCATTCACTACACCGGCACCCTTTCCGACGGCACCACCTTCGATTCGAGCGCCGGCCGCGATCCGCTGGAGTTCACCGTAGGCTCCGGCCAGATCATCCCGGGCCTCGACAAGGCCATCCCCGGCATGACACCGGGCGACAAGAAGACCGTCGAGATCGCCTCGGAAGAAGCCTATGGCCCGGTGCACCCGGAAGCCGTCCAGCAGGTGCCGCGCACCGAGATCCCGGACCACATTCCGCTCGACCTCGGCACCCAGCTGCAGGTCCAGACGCCCACTGGCCAGACCGTGCAGGTCGTGGTCGCCGAGGTGACCGAGACCGAGGTCACCCTCGACGCTAACCACCCGCTGGCCGGCAAGGACCTGACCTTCGCCATCGAGCTGGTCGAGATCGCCTGAACGGTGCTCCCGGCGGTGGGGCGGAGGCCTCCGGCGGGAGAGTGTGAGACGTAGCGGAGACCCTGGGGCGGTGAGCGCTGCCCCGGGGTCTTTTTTTGCGTCGGTTTGGTCAGGGTCGGCGCCCTTGTCCCGGCAGCGGGGAAGCGGCGCGCGGGAGCCTCTGGAGGGAGTATTTTGGAACGTAGAGAAGACTCGGCCGGGGCGCTCTGGGGTGTCGGGGGCTTTCCGAACTTCGTGGGAGTGCCGCGCTTCGGTTTGACCGGGCGAGCGGGTGGAGAGGGCCGATGCCTCCGGCGGGAGTATTTTGAGACGTAGAGAAGAGAGGAGCCAGGGTGCTCTGGGGCGACGGCGGCTCTCCGAACATAACGGTGGGGCCGCGCTTTGGTTTGATCGGGCGAGCGGGTGGAGAGGGCGGATGCCTGCGACGAGCCTATTTGGAACATTGAGGAGCGGCGGGCGCGGAGTGGGCGGCGGCTTTTCTTGCCGGAGACGGGGCGGTAGGGTCGCGGCGGATTAGAGGAGTGCGCGCATGCAGATGGCCGATCTAGGCGATATTCGCCTGCATTACCGCATCGACGGGCCCGAAGACGGCGCGCCGGTGGTGTTCTCGAACGCGCTCGGCACAGATCTGCGGATCTGGGACCGGGTGGTCGCGCGGCTGCCCGAGGGGCTGCGCATCCTGCGTTACGACACCCGCGGGCACGGGCTCTCGGATGCGCCGGAGGCGCCCTACTCGATGGGCACGCTGGTGCGCGACGCCGAGCGGCTCATGGAGCACGTGCAGATGCGCGACGCGGTCTTTGTCGGCCTCTCGATCGGCGGCATGATCGCCCAGGGCCTCGCCGCCAAGCGGCTCGACCTGGTGCGCGCGCTGGTGCTGTCGAACACCGCCTGCAAGATCGGCACGCGGGCGATCTGGGCCGAGCGCATCGCCCAGGTCGAGGCCGGCGGCGTGGCGGCGCTGGCGGAGGGCACGATGCAGCGCTGGTTCTCCGCCCGGTTCCGCGTGACGCCCGAAAGCGCCGCCTGGCAGCACATGCTCGAACGCAGCCCGGTGCAGGGCTATCTCGGCTGCTGCCACGCCATCGCCGGCACCGATTTCATCACCCCGACCTCCGGCCTGCGGCTCGCTGCGCTCGGCATCGCAAGCTCCGAGGACGGCTCGACCCCGCCCGACCTGGTGCGCGAGACCACCGATCTGATCCCCGGCGCGCAGTTTCGCCTGATCCGCGGCGCCGGGCACATCGCCTGCGTCGAGGCGGCGGACGACTACGCGGGCGTGCTGACGGAGTTTCTCGCCGCGCAGGGCCATCTCTGATGGCGCGCTTCCTGCTGGTGCATGGCGCCTCGCACGGGGCGTGGTGCTGGCGCGACGTGGTGCCGGCGCTGGAGCGGCGCGGCCACGCGGCGCGGGCCATCGACCTTCCCTCGCACGGTCAGGACCGGACGCCCGCCGGCGAGGTTGGCCTCGAGAGCTATATCGAGGCGATTCTCGGCGCCCTGCCCGAGCCGGCCATCCTCGTGGCCCACAGCATGGCCGGCGTGCCCGCGACAGCCGCCGCCGACCGGGCGCCGGACAAGGTCACCCGATTGGTCTATCTCTGCGCCTATCGGCCGGAGAATGGCGACAGCGTCGCGGAGCTGCGTCGCGCGCAGGATCGTCAGCCGCTGCTGCCGGCGATTCGGCGCGCACCGGACGGCATCGCCTTCGACTTCGATCCGGCGATGGCGCCGGAGCTGTTCTACCATGATTGCAGCGCGGCCGACCAAGCCTTCGCGCTGGCCCACCTGACCCCGCAGGCGATCCGCCCGCAGGCCGAGCCGGTGCCGCTCGGCGGCCGCATCGCCTCGGTGCCGCGCAGCTACATCCTGTGCAGCGAAGACCGGGCCATTCCGCCCGAAAGCCAGCGCAAGATGGCCGCGTCCTTGCCCGACCGCGACATCCACGAGCGGCCTTGGTCGCACTCGCCCTTCTTCTCGGACCCGGAGGGGCTGGCGGCGCTCCTGTCCGAGATTGCGACGCGATGACCCCGGCAAAACGCTGGCCAGAATTCTCGGATAACACTATAGGTTGCACCGCCCACGGATGAGGACCCGATGACCGCCACGCCTTTCGACAGTGCCCATCTGCACAAGCTCTTCGCCGCCGGCGCGCTTGGCAAGCTGTTCTCCGACAGCGCCGAGATCCGCGCCATGATGATCGTTCTCGGCACGCTGGCCAAGGTGCAGGGCGATGCCGGAGTCATCCCCGAGACCGCCGCGCGGGCGATCCACCGTGCCTCGCTCGAGCTGCAGATCGATCCCCGCGGGCTGGCCGAGCGGACCGCCGAGGATGGCAGCGCGGTGCCGGCGCTGGTCGAGGCCTTCGCCGGGTTGATGCAGGCGCCGGACTACGCGCAGTACCTGCTGCACGACGCGCGCCCGCAGGACATCGAGGACAGCGCCCTGATGCTGCGCCTGCGGCAGGCGCTGGTGATCTGCGAGACCGAGATCGAAGCGTTGCTGGGGCAGCTCGCGGCGCTGGCCCGGAGCGAACGGCAGCCCTGTGCCGCGCTGTCTTGCGGGCGCTCGTTGCTGCCGCTGCGCGACGCGCTGCCGGAGCTGCGCGAGCGGGCGGTCTGCGTCTCGCTCGGCGGGGGCGACGCCGCGTTGCGCGCCGCCTTCGCGGAGGCGCTCAACCTCTCCGATCCGGTGCGCGACTGGAGCGAGGAGCGCAGCGGACCGCGCGCCATCGCCGACTGGGCGGCGCAGCTCACGCAGGCGCTGGCACTGATCCGCGCCCCCGGCGAGACCGGCACCGAAGCCTCGGCATTGGCGGCGCTCTGGGTGCATTCCTCGGCCATCCGCAGCATGTTTCCCAGTGTCCAGTGCGGCACCGCGGCGCGCTTCACCGAATGGCTTGCGCTGCCGCAGCTGATGCTGGGCACCGGAGCGGCGCTGGCGCATGCCCGCGCGCTGGCCGACGCGATGATGCGCCGCGACAGCGCCGGGAGCAGACCGCTGGAGCCCGGCGCGCTCGACCGCTTCATCGCCGCCGCGACGCGCGGCTAGGCGGATCCTCTCGCAGCACCGCCGGGTCCAGGGTCTGACGCCTCGTGACGCGCAGGAACCTCGCAATCGTTTCGCGCCGTGCTATATATGCTGCATTCGCAAAGTGAGCCCGCACCGTGACCGACCAGACAACGATTGCCCCGCCGCCCGAGGAAATGGCCGAAAACGCCCGCAGCGCGGCGGCCTTCCTGAAGACCCTGGCCCATGAGGGCCGGTTGATGATCCTGTGCCATCTCGGATCGGGCGAGAAATCCGTCGGCGAGCTCGAGCAGCTGCTGGGCACGCGCCAGGCGGCGGTGAGCCAGATGCTCGCGCGGCTGCGCGAGGAAGCGCTGGTGACCACGCGGCGCGAGGGCAAGACGATCTACTACAGCCTCGCCGACGAGGATACCGGACGCGTCATCGGCCTGCTTTACGAGATCTTCTGCGCCAAGGGCGAGTGCTGACGGCGCGGCCTCCCTGTCCAGTCGCACGCTGCTGGGCCCGAGGCCTAGGCCGACCGGGACATCCAAGCAGAATGATTGCGCCTCCAGGCAGGTGCACCGGGAGGCGGTGAGGCCGGCCTCACTCGAAGACCGGCCCCCCGCCCGCTATTCTGCCGCTTCGACAGCCGCTTCCGTCCACTCCCAGGGCCGGGTGTAGGCGCCGAGGCAGTGGCTCACCGCCGCCTCGTCGGCCCCGTTGCGGGCCACCTGGGCCACCAGCCCGCGCTTGCGGTCATCGACGACCGAGACCACCCTTGCCGGCAGCGCCTCCGCCTCGAGCGCGGCGTTGTAGACCCGTTCGATCGCGTGCATCCGCAGCTGCGGCTTGAACACCTTGCCGACGGCGGTCTTCGGCAGCTCGGGCAGGATGGTCATGTGCTTGGGATAGGCGGCGCGCTCGTGGATGTGCACGCGGGCGTGCTTCATCAGCTCCTCCTCGCTCACCTCGGCGCCTGCGACCAGCTCGACGAAGGCGCAGGGCAGCTCTCCCGCATGGGCATCTGGCTGGCCGATGGCGCCGGCGAAGGCCACCGCCGGATGCGCCAGCAGCGCCTCCTCGATCTCGGCGGGATCGATGTTGTGACCGCCGCGGATGATCAGATCCTTGGCCCGCCCGGTGATCCAGAGATAGCCGTCCCCGTCGACCCGGCCGAGATCGCCGGTGCGCAGGTAGATGCCCTCGTGGAACAGGTCGTGGTTCTTGTCTTCCTCGGTATAGGTCGAGCCGGCATAGACACCCGGGTTGGCGACGCAGATCTCGCCGATCTCGTCGGTGGCGCATTCCTGCGGGCCGCCGGCGGTCTGCTTGATGATCTTGACGTGGGTGTAGGGGAAGGGGATGCCGATCGAGCCGACCTTCTTCTCGCCCTCGGGCGGGTTCACCGAGACGAGGCAGGTCGCCTCGGTCAGGCCGTAGCCCTCGCAGATCGTCACGCCGCAGGCGCTCTCGAACCGTTTGAATAGCTCCATCGGCATCGGCGCCGAGCCCGAGAACGCGACCTTCACTGTCGAGATGTCGGCATCGACCTTGCGCTGCATCAGCGCCGAGACCGCGGTCGGCACGGTGATCACGAAGGTGATCTTCCAGCGCTCGCAGAGCTTCCAGAAATTGTCGAACACGCCGTCGCCGCGATAACCCGCGGGCGTCGGGAAGACCACATGCGCGCCGGAGCAGATCGCCGACATCAGGATCACGTGCACCGCGAAGACGTGGAACAGCGGCAGCGGGCACATGATGTTGTCCTGCTCGTCGAAGAGCAGGTTGTGCCCGAGCCAGCCGTTGTAGAGCATCCCCGAGTAGAGATGCTGCGCCACCTTGGGCATGCCGGTGGTGCCGCCGGTGTGGAAATAGGCCGCGACCCGGTCGCCGGTGCTGTCGGCGAAGTTCAGCGAGGTCGGCTGCTTGCGCAGCGCCTTGTTGAAGCACAGCACGTCGGCATGGGGATGGCCGTGGGTCTTGGGGCGGATCAGCGGCACGATCCAGGATTTCGGCGGCGTGAGATAGCGGTTGAGGTCGATCTCGAGGACGGTGTGCACATGCGGCGCATGGCGGCAGGCCTCGGCCACCTTCTGCGCCACGTCGGTCTTGGGGAAGGCCTTGAGCGTCACCACCACCTTGGCGTCGGTCTCGCGCAGGATGGCGGCGATCTGCTCGGGCTCGAGCAGCGGGTTGATCGGGTTCACGATCCCCGCCACCGCGCCGCCGAGCAGGGTGTAGAGCGTCTCGTTGCAGTTCGGCAGCACGTAGGCGATCACGTCGTTCTCGCCCACGCCGAGGCTGCGGAACAGGTTGGCCGCCTGCGCCGTGCGCTCGCGCAGCTGCGCCCAAGTCACCGTCTCGGCCTTGTCGGTCGGCCCCGAGAACAGCTGGTAGCTGACCGCCGGGCGATCGGGGAAGGCTTCTGCCGTGCGGCTCAGCTGCCCCCAGAGCGTGGCGGGAACATCGCGTTCCGCCCACGGCATCTCGGCTTCGATCGCGTTGCGGTCGCTTACGGACGCAAAGCTCATGATGTGACTCCTCCCCTCGAGCCCGGTCTGCCGGGCCGTGTTCTCCTCGCCCATAGTCTGAGAAGGATCAGCCTCTGGCGCAAGAGTCGGGGACGTAACGGCATCCGTTCCGCGACGCAACGTCCCGGCACGCAGGGCATCTCAGCCGCGCGCGCGACCGCCATTGCGCAGCAGCCCGGAGTAGAGCAGCAGCCCCCAGGGCGCCAGCGCCGCCTCGACCTGCGCCCAGACGGTGCCGAATCCCAGCGCGTCGAAGCGTGCGGCGCGGGCGATCTCGTCGAGGCTCCGGCGCCCGTCGATCGCCGCCAGCACCGGCGCCGCGCCGCGCGGCAGGGAGATCTCGGCCGAGAGCTGCCCGACCCTGAGCGGCAGCGCGCGGCCATGCGACACCGCCTTGGCCAGCGCCTGGCGTTGCACCCCGCGCAGATGCGGCACGAGGCTGCGGTCGGTGCCCCTGGCGATGGTTGCGCCGCTGCCCTGAGGCACGGCATAGGCCGTGTGCATGCGGATGGTGCCGCGCAGCTTCTCGGCCACCGCCATCTGCTCGGGCTTGCCCATGCCCTCCGGCACCTCGGTGATCTGCGCCAGATCGTAGATCGCGGGCGTGGTGAAGGAGGCCAGATCCCAGCCGGTCTCGCCCAGCACCCCGAGCAGCTCGGCCACGCTGAAGGCCCGGTCCTGCCCGTGCAGCAGCAGGTCGTAGAACCCCGCGTCGCTCTTGTGGTGATCGCCGAGATTGCGGTTGCTGGCGAAGGGATGGCCCTCGGGCAGGGTCGCGGCGATGGTCTTGGCACGCGCCAGCCGCTGTTCCGGCGACAGCCCCTCGAAGAGCGCCCCGAACGCCTCCTGCAGCGGGTAGACGCCGGAGCGACCGTAGGGCGCATAGACCATGAAGCCGAGCCCGCCGCCGGGCGCCAGCGCGGCGCGCAGGGCGCGGAAGCCTTCGGCGGGATCGGGCAGGTGATGCAGCACGCCGCAGCAGTCGATATAATCGAACTGCCCGAAATCGGCGGCGTCGAGCAGGCTGGCGGTGTGGAAGGCGATGTTCGGCAGCCCGCGCATGGCGGCGCGCGCCTCGGCCACGGCGCGCGAGGCGGTGGAGAGGTCGAGATAGGTGATCTTGGCCGCCGCGCCCGCCTTGTCGAGCAGCGTCGCGAGCTGGATCAGCCCGTCGCCGGTGCCGCCGCCCCCCACCAGAACGTTCAGCGGCTGCGACCAGTCGCGTTTGCCCTGCCAGAGGAAGTGGTCCATCTCCAGCGGGTGCGACGGCGAGCCGGTGATCAGCCGGGTCTTCTCGTCCTCGGGATCGCGCTCGGGATAGGGAAAGGCTTCGTACTGTTCCTTGACGCTGACCATCCGGCGCGGCCCTCCTTGATGCGGCGGCGACCCTGCCACGGGGCGGCGGGATTGTCCAAGCCTCAGCGCGCCTTGCGGGCGATCTCGATCCGCGCCTCGAGCAGCGACATGTCCTGCATCAGGCGCCTGCGTTCGCTGCGGTCGGCGGTCTCGCGCAGCTCCTCGCGGAGCTTGGCGAGCTCGCGCGACAGCGAGACGAACTCCGGCACGGCGCCATTGTCCTTCAGGATGCGGTTGATGACCGCGTTCTCGGGATCGTCGCAGGCGGGCAGCGGCTTGCCGGCGCCGGGAAGGTTGTCGAAGGCGCCCTCGCCCTCGGCCTTGGCGATGCGGGCATTGATCAGGTCGATCAGCGGATGGTCCATCGGCCTCTCCTGCGGGCGCTTGGGCTGGCGGCGTCGCCGGCGAGGATGCCGCAGATCGCGACCGGCATCCAGCCCCTGCGCGTGACCTACCTGCGCAGCGCCTCGACGGCGCGGCTCATGAGATCGAGAAAGGCCGCGTGCTCTTCCTCGCTCATCTCGGCGGTGGCACGGGCATTGACCGCGCGGGCCTCGGCCTGCGCCGGCCCCTGCAGCACGCGGGCGCGCTCGGTCAGGTGGATGGTGCGGGCGCGGCCGTCGCCCTCGTGGGCGCGGCGCTCGATCAGCCCGTCGCGTTCCATGCGCTTGAGCGTGTTGGCCATCGTCGCCTGCTCGACATCGAGCCGCTGCACCAGGTCGCGCTGGGTCAGCCCGTCCTCGCGCCAGAGCTCGAGCAGGCACTGGAACTGGGCCGGGGCGAGACCCATCGGGTTGATGCGCTCGGCCAGTGCCTGGGCGAAGAGCCGGGCCTGGTGATTGGCGAGGTAGCCGGCGGAGCGCGACTTGTCAAAATCCTTCATGGGCTCTGCCTAGCAGCGCATTAACCGTAAGGCTATCGGCAGTTTCGAGAGACGCGGCGACACGGTTTCGCCTGTGCCCGTCCGCGCCATCGGGGGCGCTGCCCCCGTCCGCGCGGGGCGCGGACTCCCCCGGGATATTTCCAGCCAGAAGAAGCCCGGAGCATTGGCGCCCCTGGCTTCTCTTCGTCAAAAATACTCCCGCCGGAGGCAGGCCGTCCGCTGCGGCCGGGCGCGGCTCCCCGGGGTGTTTTCGGCGATGTTTCCCGCCCGACGCCACCGCCAAACACGAAAAAGGCGCGCGGCGTTCAGGCCGCGCGCCCCGTGGCGTGATCCGCGTGAGGCGGATTATTCCATGACGGTGATGCGGCCGTCGGTATAGGGCGCGTAGGGCGCGTTGGCGGCCAGGTATTCCGCCGTCACATCCGCCAGGTCAGGACCGAAATCATAGGCGTTCTCGGCGTTGACGAACATCTTGTAGCCGTCGCCGCCATTGCGGACGTAGTTGTTCGACACCGCGCCATAGGTGGCCTCGGGATCGACCGGCGCGCCGCCGACCATGACCTCGGAGATCCGGCTGCCCGGCTCGGCCGAGGGATCGACGGTGAAGGACATGCCCGCGACCTGCGGGAAGCGGCCAGCACCCTCCTCCATCTGGCTGACGCCGTTCTCCAGCGCCTCCACCAGCGTCGCGCCGGTGATCTGGAAGGTCGAGAGCGTGTTCTGGAACGGCAGCACCGTCAGCACCTCGCCCATGGTCACCTCGCCGGAATCGATCGAGGCGCGCAGGCCGCCGCTGTTGGCGATGGCGATCTGGATGCCCTGGTCCTTGACCCGGTCGAGCATGGCATCGGCCACCAGGTTGCCCATCGAGCACTCCATCGCGCGGCAGACATCGCGGGCGCCGACGATCTCCTCGGCGGCCTCTGCCACCACCTCGTTGCGGATCTCGTCGAGCGGGGCCGCGGCCTCGGCGATGCGCGCCTTGGTGCCCTCGTCCTCGGTGACGCTGGCATCCATGATCAGTGGCGCGCCGGAGGCCGCCGTGACATTGCCGTCATCGTCGAAGGTGACGTTGAGCTCGCCGAGAAACTTGCCATAGGCATAGGCCGAGACGATCGCGGTGTCGCCCACCATGGTCGGATAGGGGCCCTCGGCACCGTCCATCTCGCCCAGCAGGGTGTTGGAGTGGCCGCCGACGATCACGTCCACGCCGGTGGTGTTCTCGGCGACGGAGAGATCGACCTTGTAGCCCGAGTGCGACAGCACGATGATCTTGTTCACGCCCTCTTCGGTCAGCTTGTCGACCTCGCCCTGCACCGCGTCGGCGGGGGGCGTGAAGATCACGTTCGGGCCCGGCGAGGCGAGCTCGTCGGTGTCCTGCGGGGTGAGGCCGATCAGGCCGATCTTCTCGCCGTTCTTCTCGATGATGGTCGATTTCATGATCGCGTCGGCCAGCAGCGGCTCGCCGGAGACATCGGCGTTCGACATCAGCACCGGGAACTCGACGGAATCGACGAAGCCGCGCAGCACCTCGGGGCCGTCGTCGAATTCGTGGTTGCCCACGGTCATCGCGTCGTAGCCCATCTTGTTCATCATCTCGGCGGCGAGCTTGCCCTTGTAATAGGTGTAGAACAGCGTGCCCTGGAACTGGTCGCCGCCATCCACCAGCAGGTAGTTGTCGAGCCGGGACTTGGCCTCCTCGAGCGCCGTCACCAGGCGGGCGGAGCCGCCGAAGCACTCGCCGGCGGCGTTGTCTTCTTCGCCGCAGGTCGAATCGTACTTGCTGATCGGCTCGAAGCGGGAATGGAAATCGTTGGTGTGAAGAATGGTCAGCGAATACTCGGCGCTCGCAGCACCGGCGGTGAGGGCAAGCGCGGCGGCACTGGTCAGCAGGCGGAAATTCATCGGAGAAACCTCTCTGTGGGCGTTTTATGACCGGATTGTTGCAACGCTTCCGCGAGCAAGTCAAAGCACGGCTTCACCTTACGTAGCGCCCGCCCGCCCCGGCGCCTGCGCAGCGCCTATTGCGGGCGCGCCTCGCCGGCGCCCCGTGAGACGGTCCAGCCGCGCACCAGCGCGCGCGCCATACCGGCGGTATCGGCATCGAGACGGTCGACCAGCAAGTGCAGCCAGGCCATCGCCATGACCGCGCGCGCCATGTCGCCCGACGGCACCGCCGCTGAGAGCTCGCCGCGGGCCCGGGCCCGCTCGAAGAGCTCGGACAGGCTGGCGAGCCGATCCTGCCGGTAGGCCTCGAGCGCCTCGGCGACGTCGGCGTCGCCCTGCGCCGCGGCGATGATATGCCGGAAGAGGCGCCCCTCGGGGCGGCTCCAATGGCTGAAGAGCGTGTCGAGGAAGCCCGCCACATCGCCCTCGAGCGTGCCGGTATCGGGATAGCCCGCGATGCGCTTCTGGCGCTGGTAGACCGCCATCAGAAGCGCGCCCCGGGTCGGCCACCAGCGGTAGAGCGTGGCCTTGCCGGCACGGGCGCGGCGCGCCACCGCCTCCATGCTGAGCCCGGAAATGCCCTTCTCCTCGACGATCGCCACGGCGGCGTCGAGCACCGCAGCCTCGGTCTCGGGATTGCGGCGGGCGCCGATGGAAGCTCGTCTTTCGGTCATCGAGAACGGGTCCGGTGTTTTTTTCGGTCTTACCTCTTTACAGGCGCCGGGGCCAGCCCCTATAGAAACGATACGTTCCGTTTCTATTTATCCTCTCCTCGCATCCTCAAGGGAATCGCGCATGACCACAGCTCCCCGCCCGCCCTCTCGCGCCCGGCTCGCCATCTTCGTCTTTCTCGGCGTCTACCCGCTGGTCACCGCGCTGATCTACGCCCTTGCCCCGCTTACCGTCGGCTGGGAGATCTGGCAGCGCAATCTGGTGATGGTGCCGATCATCGTCGCCACGATGATCTGGGTGATCATCCCGCGCATCCACCGCCATTGCGGACGCTGGCTGTAACGGCCTGCACGCCCGCCGGGGATTGACCGGCGCGGCGTTCCCGGTCATCTGGAGATCATGCTGATCTATAAAATTCTGAGGTCCGGGGAATGGGCCGCGCTGCAGGCCGAAGCCGAGACCGCCGGAGCCCCGGTGGACGTGGCCGACGGCTATATCCATTTCTCGACCCTCGAGCAGGTGCGCGAGACCGCGTCCAAGCACTTCGCCGGAGAGGAGGGGCTGTATCTTCTCGCCCTCGAGGCCGAGACGCTCGGCGACGCATTGACGTGGGAGCCCTCCCGCGGCGGGGCGCTGTTCCCGCATCTCTATGGCCCGCTGAGGCTCGAGGATGTGCGCTGGTCGCGCCCGCTTCAGCTCGGCCTCGGCGGCCACGTGTTTCCGGATGACATGACATGAGCCTGATCGAACGCGCCGGCCTCGCGGTGCTGCACCGCATCGACCCGGAGGCCGCCCATGGCCTCGCCATGATGGCGCTGAAGATGGGCCTCGCCCCTGCCCCCGGCACGCTGACCTCCGAACGGCTGCGCTGCCGGGTCGCCGGGCTGGATCTCGCCAACCCGGTGGGGCTTGCCGCCGGCTTCGACAAGAATGCCGAGGCGCTTTCCGGGCTGGCGAAATCCGGCTTCGGCTTTGTCGAGGTCGGTGCCGCCACGCCGCGCCCGCAACCCGGCAACCCCAAGCCGCGGCTGTTCCGGCTGATGCAGGAGCAGGCGGCGATCAACCGCTTCGGCTTCAACAATGACGGCATGGACGCCATTGCCGGCCGGTTGGCGCATCGCCCGCGCGACATGGTGCTGGGGCTCAATCTCGGCGCCAACAAGGACAGCGCCGACCGCGCGGCAGATTTCGCGCAGGTGCTGGCGCGCTGCGGCAAGGATCTCGATTTTGCCACGGTCAACGTGAGCTCGCCCAACACCGAGAAGCTGCGCGACCTGCAGGGTAAGGACGCGCTCTCGGCGCTGCTTGCCGGGGTGCTTGCGGCGCGCGACGAACTGGCAAAGCCGATCCCGGTCTTCCTCAAGATCGCCCCCGATCTCGACGCCGCCGGGCTCGAGGACGTGGCCGAGGTGGCGCTGGCCTCCGGCATCGACGGCATCATCGCCACCAACACCACGCTCTCGCGCGACGGGCTCAACTCGCCCTTCGCGGCGCAGGCGGGCGGGCTCTCGGGCCAGCCCTTGTTCGACAGATCCACCCGCGTTCTGGCGCGGCTGTCGCAGCTGACCGAGGGCCGCCTGCCGCTGATCGGCGTCGGCGGCGTGGGCAGCGCCGAGCAGGCCTATGCCAAGATCCGCGCCGGCGCCTCGGCGCTGCAGGTCTACACCGCGCTGGTCTTCGGCGGCATGAGCCTGGTCCCCGAGATCGTCGAGGGCCTCGACGCGCTGCTCGCCCGCGACGGCTTTTCGACGGTCGCCGAGGCTGTGGGCACCGGCCGGGAGGATTGGCTGTGATCCTCTGGCACAACCCGCGCTGCTCGAAATCCCGCGAGGCGCTGGCGCTGCTCGAGGCCAAGGGCGTCTCGCCGGAGATCCGCAAGTATCTCGAGGACGCGCCTTCCTACGAGGAGCTCAAGGCGGCGCAAACCGCGCTAGACCTGCCGGCCATCGAGATGATGCGCAGCAAGGAGCCCGCCTTCCGCGAGATGGGCCTGAGCAAGGACGCCGACGACGACACCCTGCTGCGCGCCATGGCTGCCGAGCCCCGGCTCATCGAACGCCCCCTCGCCATCGAAGGCCCCCGCGCCATCCTCGGCCGCCCCCCGGAAAGGGTGCTCGACCTTCTCTGACCGCGAACAAGACGCTCCCGTCTTCTCTGGTTCAAAAATACCTTCGGGGGTGAATTGGCGCATCGCGCCAAGAGGGGGCAGACAGCCCCCTCACGGTCTTTCCACCAGGTGCCCCGCCGGGACAGCAACGCAACACAAACGTCACGCCCCAGCCCCCCTCAGTCGTAGACCCGCGCGTCCTCGATCACCACGCCGTCGCGCGGCAGTCCGCCCGGCGGCACCAGCTCCACCGTGCCCTTGAGCTTCAGCACCTCCGCGACGGTGCCGGCGTAGGCCGCCGGGTCCGCGGCGGTGGTCTCGATGCGCACCGTGAGCACGTCCATCTCGCCCTCGCGGCTGGCCACCACCCGCGCCCGGTCGATCTCGGCGTGGCGCGCCACCAGCGCCGCCACCTGCTCGGGGCGTACGAACATGCCCTTGATCTTGGTGGTCTGGTCGGCGCGGCCCATCCAGCCCTTGATCCGCAGGTTGCTGCGCCCGCAGGGACTCTCGCCCTCGAGCACCGCGGAGAGATCGCCGGTGGCGAAGCGGATCAGCGGGTAGTCGGGGTTGAGCGTGGTCACCACGACCTCGCCAACCTCGCCCGACGCCACCGGATCGCCGGTGCCCGGCGTGACGATCTCGACGATCACCCGCTCGTCGCAGATCATCCCCTCCATCGACTCGCTCTCATAGGCCACCATGCCGAGATCCGCCGTCGCGTAGCATTGCCGGCAGGCGATGCCGCGCTCGGCGTACCAGGCGCGCAGCGACGGGAACAGCGCCCCGCCCGAGACAGCCGCCCGGGTGATCCCGAGCTCCAGCCCCATCTCGTCCGCCTTCTCGAGGATCAGCTTGAGGTAATCGGGCGTGCCGGCATAGGCGGTGACGCCGAGATCATGCGCGGCGCGGGCCTGCAGCTCGGTCTGGCCGGTGCCGGCGGGCAGCACCGCAGCCCCCACCGCGCGGGCGCCGTTCTCGAAGATCATCCCCGCCGGGGTCAGGTGATAGCCGAAGCAGTTCTGCACGATGTCGCCCTGCCCGATGCCGCAGGCATGCAGGAAGCGCCCCAGCCGCCACCAATCGTGCTCGATGCCGCCCGGCTCGTAGATCGGACCCGGCGACTGGAAGACATGGGCAAAGCCGTGCACCGGCCTGGCGGCGTAGCCGCCGAGCGGCGCCCCCGGCCCCTGCGCCGAGACCAACGCCGACTTGCGCAGCACCGGCAGCCTGGCCAGCGCCTCCCGGTCGGTGATCGCGCCCGGGTCGACCCCGGCCAGCGCCTCGGCATAGCCCGGCAGCGCCTTGGCGCGGGCGATCTGCTCCGGCAGCGCCTCGGCCAGCGCCGCGGCGCGCGCCTCCGCGCTGCGCGTCTCGAGTTCGTCGTAGTAGCTGCTCATCCGAGCCTCCCTCTCATCCCGTCCCGGATCCCGTCGCCAGCGGATAGACCGCCAGCGTCTCGTAAACCGCCCCCTCGGGCGTCAGTGTCGACCCCACCAGCCGCATCTCCGCGACCGGCTCGGGCGCCGTGTTCAGCCCCGCCAGCGGCGCCAGCGCCGCCTCGAACCGCGGCCGGTCCGCCTCGCGCAGCCCCGCGCCGAAGCGCAAGAGCGTCACGTGCGGGCGAAAGCGCTCCCGCGGGAGCGCCATTCCCGCCGCCGTCACCGCCCGCAGCGCCTCGCGCTGCAAGGCGACGAGCTCGGACGTCTTGCTCACCTCGGCGGCCAGCAGCTTGATCCGCCGCCCGCCGAAACTTGCCAGCCCCGCCAGCGCCAGCGTCACCGCCGGCAGCGCCCGAACCTCGAGCGCGAAGTGCAGCTCGCGCAACTCGGCCTCGGGCCGGTCGCCGAGGAAGGCGAGCGTCAGGTGCAGGTTCTCCTCCGGCACTGCGCGGCCGACCGGCACCGCCTCCTGCACCGCGATCAGCGGCGGCAGGAGCGGCTCCGGGATCGGCAGGGCCAGAAAGCACCGCATCTCCCTCCCTCTTCGTGATGTCTCAGCCGCGCCGGGCGCGGATCATGCCAGCCACCGCTTGCGGCGGCGGTAGGAGCGCACGTCGCGGAACGACTTGCGGCCCTCGTCGGACATGCCGAGATAGAATTCCTTCACATCCGGGTTCTCGCGCAGGTCGGCGGCGGGGCCGTCCATCACCACGCGGCCGTTCTCGAGGATGTAGCCGTAATGGGCGAAGCGCAGCGCCACGTTGGTGTTCTGTTCGGCCAGCAGGAACGACACGCCCTCGCCCTCGTTGACCGCCTTCACGATGCCGAAGATCTGCTCCACCAGCTGCGGCGCAAGGCCCATCGACGGCTCGTCGAGCAGGATGGTCTCGGGGCGCGACATCAGAGCCCGCCCGATGGCGCACATCTGCTGCTCGCCGCCCGAGGTATAGCCCGCCTGCGACTTGCGGCGCTCCTTTAGGCGCGGAAAGTAGTCGTAGACCATCTGCAGGTCGGCCTCGACCGCGCCCTTGCCGTCCTTGCGGGTGAAGGCGCCGGTCATCAGGTTTTCCTCGACGGTGAGGTGCTCGAAACAGTGCCGCCCCTCCATCACCTGGATGACGCCTTTCTTCACCAGCGCCGCCGGATCGAGATCCTGCACCCGCTCGCCGCGGTAGCTGATCGTGCCCTTGGTGACCTCGCCGCGCTCGGAATGCAGCAGGTTCGAGATCGCCTTGAGCGTTGTGGTCTTGCCCGCCCCGTTGCCGCCGAGCAGCGCCGTGATGCCGCCCTTGGGCACCGAGAGCGACACCCCCTTCAGCACGAGGATCACGTGGTTGTAGATCACCTCGATGTTGTTGACCTCGAGCAGGGTCTCGCGCGTCTGACCGGCGTCCAGCATGTCATGTTTCTCCAGTGTCGGTGTGTCAGGCGGCGAGCGTGCCGCCGCCTGACGGGTCGGTATCGGTGCGTCCGGCGGCAGCGGAAGGCCGCCGCCGGACGAGTGCGGATCACATCTCGCAGTCTTCGTTGACCGGCCACGGCGCGTTGGCCTCGGCGTATTCCTTGGCCTTGGCCATCTCGAGCTCCGAGATCGCCTCGCTGTCGGGCATGATCAGGTCGGACGCCTTGACGAACTTCGCGCCGTCCCACTCGAGGATCCAGCCACCGGAATGGCCGGTGTGGTTCGAGCAGGAGGTCGAGAACGGCGGCACCATTCCGGTCATGCCGAGCTCTTCGAGGCGCGCTTCGGTGAAGTTGAGGTTCTCGAGGCCCCAGCGCAGATCGGCGGGCGAGATCTCGGCCTTTCCGGTATGCTCCTGCGCCACCGCGATGCCCTCGGCGAGGATCGCCGAGATCACCAGACCGCGCGAGTAGAAGACGCCCTGCATCTCTTCCTCGTTCGACTGGCTCTTGCCGGCGTCGATGACGTGCTGCTTGATGTCGGCCATCACAGGCGCGTCCGGGTTCGGGAACGACCAGCTGACCGACTTGTAGCCCTTGCCGGCGTCGCCGACGATCTTCAGGTCGGCATCATGACCCGACCACCAGACGCCGAGCATATTCTCCATCGGAAACTTGGTCTTCACCGCCTCGGTGATGGCGCCCGCGTTCATCGCGCCCCAGCCCCACATGATGACGTAGTCGGGGCGCTCGCGACGGATCTGCAGCCACTGCGCCGACTGGTTCTGCATCTCCTTGAGACCGACCGGGATCGGCAGCAGCTCAAAGCCCTGCGCCTCGGCCTTCTGCTCGAGATAGGGCAGCGGCTCCTTGCCGAACGGGTGGTCGAGATGCAGGAAGGCGATCTTCTTGCCGCTCAGGTCGCCCTGATCCTGCAGGTACTTGAGGATGATCGAAGCGCCATCCCAGTAGCTCAGCGGGGTGTTGAACGCCCACTGGAACACCTTGCCGTCGGCCATCGGCGAGAAGCCGTAGCCCGGGGCGAGGATCGGGATCTCGTCGACGTTGGACTTGGGCAGCACCTGCAGGGTGATGCCGGTCGACCACGGCTGGGTCACGATGGCCTTGCCCTTGGTCTTCTCGTAGCACTCCACGCCCTTCTCGGTGGAATAGCCGGTCTCGCATTCGTCGAAGTCGATCATGACGCCGCCGATGCCGCCGTCGCGGGCATTGAGCATGTTCATGTAATCGGCCTGACCGTTCATCAGCGGAATGCCGGTGGCCGCGAAGGGGCCGGTCCGGTAGGCGAGGTTCGGGGTGTAGAGCCCCTCGGCCAGCGCGCTGGTGCCCATGAGTGCGCCCAGTGCCGCGACCGCTGCGATCCTCGTGAAAGTCTTCATCGTCAAAGTCTCCTCCCTTTTATTCGATGATCTTGCGCCGGCCCGCCCGTCAGTGCGGGAAGGGCCAGATGATGAGCTTCTCCCGGATCAGCGCCCAGAGCCGTGCAAGGCCATGCGGTTCGATGATCAGGAAGAAGATGATGAGCGAGCCCACGATCATGATGTTGAGGTGCTCGACGGTGGCCGAGCTGATCGGGATGCCCAGCGCCTCGGGCAGCGTGTTGAGCACCACCGGCAGACCCACGATCAGGATCGCGCCAAGGTAGTTGCCGAGCACCGAACCCAGGCCGCCGATGATGGCGATGAACAGAATGCGGAAGCTCAGCGGGATGTCGAAGAGGTTGGGCTCTGCCGCGCCGCGCCACATGAAGACGAAGAGCGCGCCGGCGACACCCACCACGTAGGACGACACGGCGAAGGCGGTGAGCTTCGAGCGCATCAGGTTGATGCCGATGAGCTCGGCGGCGATGTCCATGTCGCGCGTTGCCTTCCACGTCCGGCCCAAGTTGCCGCGGGTGAGGTTGATGCAGAGAAGGGTCATCAGCGTGACGATGGCGAGCACAACGTAGTACTGGGTCACCGACGAGGCCTGAGGGCCCGCAACATAGACGCCGAACATCTCGAGGTTTGGCACCTGGATCGCGCCAGAGGCGTTGTAATTGTAGAGCCAGCCCCATTTCTCGAAGAGCCAGACCAGGAAGAACTGCGCCGCCAGCGTCGCGATGGCAAGGTAGAAACCCTTGATGCGCAGGCTGGGGATGCCGAAGGCCACGCCCACCCCGGCGCTGAACACGCCCGAGAACAGGATCGCCACCACCGGGTTCAGCCACGGCATCAACGTCACCAGCTTGTAGCAGGCATAGGCGCCCACGCCCATGAAGGCCGCGGTGCCGAGCGAGAGCTGGCCGGCGTAACCGGTGAGGATGTTGAGGCCGAGTGCGGCGAGCGAATAGATCAGGATCGGGATCAGCAGCGTCTGGTAGGCGAACTCGCTCGCCATCAGCGGGAAGATCACCCAGGCGAAGGCGAGGATGACGGCGAGCAGAAACGCGTCCTGCCGCACCGGAAACAGCGCCTGATCGGCCTGGTAGCTGGTCTTGAATTGTCCGGCCGTGCGATAGAGCATCCCGGGTCCTCTCCCTTGTTGTCAGGCCGCAGGGGCCCCGTGCGGTCGGAAGATCCGCCGCAAAATCCGTCGTTACAGAGCCGCGTGTCGCGGTGTCAGAGACTGCCTTCGTGCAGCCGCAGATCCTCGTCCGGATAGGCCCGCTTGGGTGCCGGGGCATAGCCCGTCGCCTCGGTGTGCCGCACCAGCCAGAACCACGCCCAGAGCCCGAGCCCGCCGCCGATAGCGGCAAGGATCACCGCGGTGACCATCTGCCCACCGGCACCGCTGTCGGCGGTGAGCGCCAGGTACCCGAAGGCCCAGAAGCCGGCCCAGGCTGTGACGTTGAGGATCGCGATCAGCTTCGCCATCTCGTCTTCTCCCTTTCAGCGGTGCCGCCGGCTCTCCTTTCCGGCGCCACCCACCTTTCTCCTCGGAGCCTTCGAGGGGGCTCCACCCTTTCGCGGTGATCCAGTCGCGCATCGCGCCCCTCTCACCTGTCCATTGCCCGAAGGCTGGCCGGGGTCCCCGCTTGCCGGGGCTCCGCCCTTTGGCGCCTCAGACCCTCCCCCGGAGGCTCTGCCGCACCAGAGGCGCAGACCGGCGCTAGACCCTTTCGATGATGCGTTCCCCGAACAGCCCCTGCGGGCGGAACAGCAGCACGATCAGCGCGAGCACGAAGGCGAACCAGGTCTCGGTATTGCCACCGAGCAGCGGCTGGCCCCAGTAGATCTCGAACAGCTTCTCGAGCATCCCGATCATCAGGCCACCCACGATGGCCCCGGTGATCGATTCGAGTCCACCCAGCATCAGCACCGGCAGCGCCTTGTAGGCGATCACCTCGAGGGCAAAGCTGACGCCTGCCCGCGCGCCCCAGGCGATGCCCGTGACCAGCGCGATGATGCCGGCGATGAACCAGACCAGAACCCAGATCTGCTGCAGCGAGATGCCCACCGAGAGCGCCGCCTGGTGATCGTCGCCCAGCGCCCGGATCGCCCGGCCCATGCGGGTCTTGTTGAGGAAGGCCAGCAGCGCCACGACCAGCAGCGCCGCCACAATGACAGCGGTGATGTCCTTCTGCTCGAGGATCAGCAGACCGCCCCAGGGCTCGAGCACCACGCTGTCGGTCGGGATGCCCAGCTCCTCGGTGATCATCACCTTGTTCTCGCCGCCGAAGATGATCTCCCCGAGGCCGATCAGGAACAGGGTGATGCCGATGGTGGCCATGAACAGGATGATGTCGGGCTGGCCCACCAGCGGGCGCAGCACCACCCGCTCGATGGTCACCGCGAGGCCGAACATCACCGCCAGCGTCAGCAGCACGCAGATCCACGCCGGCACGCCCATCGCGTGCAGCCCGACGAGGGTCAGCGCGGCGAACACCACCATGATGCCCTGCGCGAAGTTGAAGATCCGGCTCGAGCGGAAGATCAGCACGAAGCCGAGCGCGATCAGCGCGTAGAGGATGCCTGAGACCAGCCCCTCCCACAGCACCTGCAGCAGGAAGTCGGGCGCGGAGAACATGTCCACGAAAGGCTTGATGAAGATGTCGTTCAGCATGTCTTTCCGTTCCTCAATGCGCCACGCCGAGATAGGCGTCGATCACGTCCTGGTTCTGACGCACCTCGTCGGGCGGGCCGTCGCCGATCTTCTTGCCGTAATCCATGACGACCACCCGGTCGCTCAGGTCCATCACCACGCCCATGTCGTGCTCGATCAGGCAGATCGTGGTGCCGAACTCGTCATTCACGTCGAGGATGAAGCGCGACATGTCTTCCTTCTCCTCGACATTCATCCCCGCCATCGGCTCGTCGAGCAACAGGATGCTGGGCTCGGCAGCCAGCGCGCGGGCCAGCTCGACGCGCTTCTTCAGGCCGTAGGGCAGGCGCCCGACCGGCGTCTTGCGGATCGACTGGATCTCGAGGAAGTCGATCACCTTCTCGACGACCTCTCGGTTGGCGATCTCCTCGTCGCGGGCCTTGCCCCACCACAGCGCCTGGCTCGCGATGCCGGCCTTCATGTGGGTGAGCCGCCCGGTCATCACGTTGTCGAGCACCGACATGCCCTCGAACAGCGCGATGTTCTGGAAGGTGCGGGCCACGCCCATGCGCGCCACCTCGTAGGGCTTCATCGGCGGGCGCTTCGAGCCCTTGTACCAAAGCTCGCCCTCGGAGGGGGTGTAGAAGCCCGAGATGATGTTGAGCATCGACGACTTGCCGGCGCCATTAGGGCCGATGATGGCCCGGATCTCGCCCTCGCGGATGTCGAAGGAGATGTCCTTGATCGCCACCACGCCGCCGAAGCGCAGGGTGATGTTGCGAAGCTCCATCAGCACCCCGCCGATTTGCCGCCCGTCCGCGGTCACGTAGCCTTCGCTGTCCTTCACGGCCGCCTGCCTTTCGTCCTTCGTCCAGTGTGTCTGTTCGGTCCCGTCCATCATGCCAGCCCCTCTCGGCGGGTGCGCCGGTCAGCGGGATGGCGGGCGGGGCGAGTTGCGCAGCAAGAGCGCCGTCCAGCCGTCCCGGTCATTCCGCCGCCATCGCGCGCGGCGCCGCCGGCACCGTCTTCGCGTCCATGATCGCGAGCGTGGCCTTGATCTTGCCCTTGCGCCCGTCCTCGTAGGTCACTTCCGTCTCGGTGTAGATGCTGTCCGAGCCGTCATAGAGCGCCGTCACCAGGTCGTGGAACTTCTCGGCGATGATCTTGCGCCGCACCTTGCGGGTGCGGGTCAGCTCGCCATCGTCGGCGTCGAGCTCCTTGTGCAGCACCAGGAAACGGTGGATCTGGCAGCCCGAGAGCATCTCGTCCTCGGCGACGCTGGCATTGACCTCCTCGACATGCCCCCGGATCGTCTCGAGCACCTGGGGGTGCCCGGCCAGCTCCTGGTAGGAGGCATAGGCGATGTTGTTGCGCTCGGCCCAGTTGCCGACCGCCGTCAGGTCGATGTTGATGAAGGCGGTGCAGCGGTCCTTGCCCGCCCCGAAGACCACCGCCTCGAGGATGTTGGGGAAGAACTTGAGCTTGTTCTCGACATACTTGGGCGCGAAGAGCGCGCCGTCGGCCATCTTGCCCACGTCCTTGGCGCGGTCGATGATGCGCAGGTGGCCGGTGCCCTCCTCGAAGAAGCCCGCATCGCCGGTGGCGACCCAGCCCTCGGGATCCTTGGTGTCGGCGGTGCTCTCGGCGTTCTTGTAGTATTCCACGAACACGCCGGGCGAGCGGTAGAACACCTCGCCATTCTCGGCGATGCGGATCTCGACCCCGGGCGAGGGCACGCCGACGGTGTCGGGCCGCACCTCGTTGTCGGGCTGCTGGGTGATGAAGACCGAGGCCTCGGTCTGGCCGTAGAGCTGCTTGAGGTTGATGCCGAGCGCCCGGTAGAAATCGAAGATCTCCGGCCCGATCGCCTCGCCGGCGGTGTAGCCCACGCGCACGTTGGAAAAGCCCAGCGCGTTCTTCAGCGGCCCGTAGACCAGCCCCGAGCCCAGCGCGTATTTCAGCCGGTCCAGCATCCCGACGGGCTTGCCGTCGAGGATCTTGGGCCCGACCTCGCGGGCATGGGCCATGAAGTGGTGGAACATCTTCCGCTTCATCCCACCCGCGTCTTCCATCCGGATCATGATCTGGGTGAGCTGGGTCTCGAACACCCGCGGCGGCGCGAAATAGTAGGACGGCGCGATCTCGCGGAGGTCCGTCATCATGGTCTCGGCGCTCTCGGGGCAGTTGACGCAGAAGCCGGTCCAGTAGGCCTGCCCGATCGAGAAAATGAAATCGCCGACCCAGGCCATCGGCAGGTAGGCGAGCACTTCCTCGCCCGGCCCCAGCTTGTCGAACTCGGCCGAGTTCTTGGCGGTCTCGATGATGTTGCGGTTCGACAGCACCACGCCCTTTGGCTTGCCGGTGGTGCCCGAGGTGTAGAGCATCACGCAGGTGTCGTCGTAGCCCAGGCTCTCGCGGCGCGCGGTCAGCTCGCCGATGAACTCGTCATAGGCAGCGCGGCCCTGGTTCTGGATGTGCGAATATTCGTGCAGCCGTCGGTGATCGTATTTCCGCATGCCCCGCGGATCGACATAGATCATGTGCTCGAACTGGTGCAGGTCGTCCTGGATGTCGATGACCTTGTCGACCTGCTCCTGGTCGGCAGCGATGACGAAGCGGGCGCCGCAATGCTGGAGCGCGTATTCCATCTCTTCCGCCGCCGCGTCCTGATAGAGCGGCACCGGCACCGCGCCGCACATCTGCGCCGCGACCATCGACCAATAGAGCGTCGGCCGGTTGCGGCCGATCACCGCGACATGGTCGCCGCGCTCGACGCCGAGATTGAGCAGGCCAAGTGCGAAGGCCTCGATCTCGGTCTCGGCCTCGGACCAGCTCCAGCTCTGCCAGATGCCGAACTCCTTCTCGCGATAGGCCGGACGGCCCGCGAACCGCGTGGCGTTGCGCTGCAACAGAGCCGGAATCGAGCGCAGACCTTCCGCGCCCTCGGACATGTAAGCCAAGTTGTTTCCTCCCAATGCGCCCGGCTCCTCTTCCGGGCGTCGACCCCGCCTTTGCGAAGTCCGACGCGTCTCCCGCGCGCCTGGCCTCATTAAGGGTCAGGGCGAGGCTGATGGTCAATCATTTCGTGATGATTTCCGGAATCTTACGAATTGTAACAGGTGGGGAAGAGAGATGTGACGGTGGCGTCGCACAACCTGCCCGGCGTTGCACCTGGGGACAGGGTCGCAGGGGGCGCTGCCCCCTCTGCGGCAGAGCCGCATTCACCCCCGAGGTATTTTTGAACCAAAGAAGACAGGGGCGCCTCGCGAGGGGACGTTGCGTCGGTTCGGCTTTTGCGGGGCGACGGGGAGTGCTAGCCATGAGCGCGGGAGGCGGGAGGCGTCATGAGCAAGGATGCACTGACACAGGCGGGGCTGAACCTGATCCAGCAGGCGCTGTCGATCTATGACAGCGAGCTGCGGCTGGCGGTGTGCAACCGCCGCTTTGCCGAGATGTTCGATCTGCCGAAGCGGCTCACCGACGAAGGCGCTCGGTTTGAGGACACCATCCGGCATCTCGTCGAGCGCGGCGAGTATGGCCAGGTTGAGGATGTCGAGGGCTTCATCGCGGTGCGGGTGCAGCAGGCCCGCGCCTTCGAGCCGCATTACATGGAGCGTACCCGCGCCAACGGGCGCACCATCTCGGTCGAGGGCTCGCCGCTGCCGCAGGGCGGCTGGGTGACGGTCTATACCGACATCACCGGGATGAAGCGGCAGGAGCAGCTCCTGCGCACCCGCTCGGAGCTGCTCTCGGAGGAGGTGCTGCGGCGCTCCGAGGAGGTCTCCGCCAGCAACCGCGAGCTGGAGGCCACCAACGCCGCCCTGCAGGAGGCGCGGCGCGAGCTCACCGAGATCGAGGCCCGCACCCGGCTCACCACCGAGATGATGCCGGCGCACCTGGCGCGGGTCGATGCGGCGGGGCGCTACACGTTTTCCAACCGGCGGCTGTCGTCGGTGATGCCGGGGCGGCCGTCGGAAATCCTCGGGCTGCACGTGTCGGAAGCGCTGGGACCGGCCTACCAGAAGGTGCGACCGCATCTCGAGCGCGCGCTCGGCGGGGCGCAGAGCATCTTCGAGTTCACCGATGAGGGCTCGTCGCGGCGCATCCGGGCAGTTTTCACCCCCGATCCGAGTGAGGCCGGCGTCTATATCCTGAGCCATGACGTCACCGAGGAAACCCAGGCACGGGCAGCGCTGCAGCAGACCAAGCGGCGCGAGCTGGCGGCGCAGCTGACCTCGGGGCTGGCGCATGATTTCTCGAACCTGTTGACCATCATCCTCGGCATGCAGGCCAAGCTTGCGCGCCTGGTCGAGGGGGCCGAGGCCGAGGAACTGATCACCGCCACCCTGCAGGCGGCGCGGCGCGGCGGCGACCTGCTCAACCGCATCGCCGACATCACCAGCCACCGCGCCTGGCGGCCCGAGCCGGTGGCGCTGGCGCGCTTCCTGCGCGGTCTCGAAACGCTGGCGCGACCGTCGCTGCCCGAGGCGCTTTCGCTGCGCATCCTGCAGGAGGCCGAAGGCGCCTTCCTGATCGATCCGGGGATGCTGCAGGACGCGGCGCTGAACCTCGTTCTCAACGCCGCCGATGCCTGTGGCGGGGCCGGCGAGATCCTCGTCACCGCGCGCACCGTGCAGGACACCTGGCTCGAGCTTGCGGTCTCCGATACCGGCCCGGGCTTCAGCCGCGAGGCGCTGGCGCGCGGGCTCGACCCGTTCTTCACCACCAAGGGCGGCGAGGGCTCGGGGCTGGGGCTCGCGATGGTCTATGACATGGTCAAGCTGGCGGGCGGCGAGGTGAAGCTCGGCAACGGCGCGCGCGGCGCCTGCGTGACCCTGCGGCTGCCGCTGCGCCGGCCCGAGACGCAGCCGATGGCCGGGCTGGCGCTTCTGGTCGAGGACAGCCCCGAGCTGCGCGCGCAGGTGCGCGAAATGCTCACCGGGATCGGCCACAGCGTGGTCGAGGCGAGCTCGGTGGAGGAAGCCTGCGCGCTGGCCGAGGGGCTCGAGATCGATCTCGTGCTGTCGGACATCTCGCTCGAGGGGGCGCTGCCAGGCAGCGCCCTGCCCGGGCTGCTGCCGGACCTGCCGGTGCGGCTGATGACCTCGCTGCCGCCCGACGACCCGCTGCATGTCGCGGCGCGGCAGGCGGCCCCGGTGCTGGCCAAGCCGTTTTCGGAAGACGAGCTGCGCGCCTTTCTCGGCCACCGGAGGGATGCCGCATGAGCGCGCCTCTGGTCTTCATCCTCGACGACGAGCCGGCGATCCGCACCATCCTGTCGGAGGCGCTGACCGAGTCCGGCTTCCGCACCCTGAGCTTCGCTCGCGCCACCGAGTTCGAGGCGGCGCTGAAGCGGGCGACGCCGGATGTCTGCCTCGTCGATCTCGGCCTGCCCGACCGCGACGGGCTGACGCTGGTGCATCGTCTGGCGCTGGAGCAGGGCGCGACGGTGATCATCATCTCCGGCCGTGCGCAGGTGCAGGACCGGGTGACCGGGCTCGAGCTCGGGGCCGATGACTACATCATCAAGCCCTTCGATCCGGCCGAGGTGGTGGCGCGGATCCGGGCGCGGCTGCGCGGCCCGCGCGCCGCTCCGCGCCAGAGCGAGCGCGCGCGGTTCAACGGCTGGACCGCACATTTCGACCGCTACGCACTGGAGGACGAGGCCGGTGGCGAGACGCCGTTTTCCCACGCCGAGGGCGAGGTGCTGCGGCTGTTCCTCGACAGCCCCAAGCGGCTGATCACCCGGGCGCAGATGCAGGAGAGCCTCGGCGGCGCGGCGGGCGAGAGCTTTGACCGGGCGATGGACGTGCGGATCTCGCGGCTGCGCACCAAGCTGCGGGAGGATCCGAAAAACCCGCGGCTGATCAAAACGATCTACGGCGCCGGGTATATCTTCCTCGGCGACGTGGAATGGGTGTGAGCGCGGGGAAGGTTAGACGGCTCTCGCAGGAGCATCGGGTTTGCCGCCGGTCCGGGACCTCTTTCACGGCGGGCTGAGGGCTTCGCGGAGACGCTGACGCCTGCAGCTCGCATGCCGGGCATATCGGGGAAGGTGGTGGCGGGCAGAGGTGACCCCCATCAGAATCCAAGCGCCGCCTTAGAACCCAAGCCCCGCCTTCAGCGCCGGCAGCACCGCTGCTGCGAGCACGCCCACGAGCACCCCTGCAAGCACTCGCAGGACCGGGCCGCCGATCCTCGGACCGGCCCAGCACAGCAGCCCGCAGATGATGGCGTAATAGACGAGACTGACCAAATCCATGCTTCCGCTCCTGCGCGCTTCTCCAGCCTAGCACAGCGAACCCGAAACTCGACAACCCTCATAGTCAAAGGTTAGCGCAAGCCACCTAGACCTATTCTGAGTTACCCAAACGGCCGCTAGGGAGCGCCAAAGCTGCTTTGCCCAAATCTATTCTCACGATGCCAACGGAGATTCTCCGGGTGCGGCCAATTCTTTTGGTCATCAGGAAGTGTCAGCCTTTGACTAGGTTGGATCAGACGCTGCACGACTTCACTCGGAACTTTATTGTGAGAAACCAGAATGCGATGTTCCTCAGGGTCGATCGAAATCAGCCCACGATCAAACATCCAATGCAGTGTTCCGGAGAGCGCCAAACCATTCCTCACACTGTCACTCCCGCCTTCTTCAACGGGGCGAATATGTGCGGCCTGGACCTCCGGTCTCCCGCCGCCGTTCCGAAGGAGCAACCCCGAGATCGCGCAGCGGTAGCCATAGGCTTCACGCACCTTGCGACGGAACGCTACGTCGCGATACGGACGGCGGGTCAGGCGCTCAACGACAGGTCTTTGAAATGGTGTTTGAGCGTCGTCCATCTCCGCAGGATGAAGAGAATAACGCTGCGCCTCGATTTCCTCGAGCTGCGCTGGCAAACCCAAATCGACGATTCGGGCAAAATCGCCCTCGGAAATATCTCGAACGGCAAGCTGCTGCGCGCCTCCCTTCTTGGGAAAACCATTCTCGTCCGCCAAACTCGCCTCTAATGGGCGCCCATCAATCAATCTAGGGACATCCTCATCAAATGGCAAAAAGCTACCTTTCTCAATTAAAGCGAGATAGCGACCGTCCTGTCCTGGCTTCGGGATGACCCTTTCAACCTTGGCCACCGCAAAATACCCGCGCGCGCCAGCCTTTACAGGCTCGTAGTAAAGGACCCAGTCACCTATCGCCCGGGTCATTGTCTTCAGGTATGATCTGGGGAAGTCATATTTGACGTCGGGCTCATCTTCATAGATCGAGTCTGATCGGTGCAAGAGAACTACTTTTCCCATGCGGCTCATTCAATGCATCAGAAATTAAAATACTCAAGAGAATTGGCAATGCGGATTGGAATCACGCGTCGCCCGGCTCCTCCGAGAGCAGCTTCATCAGCTCGCCCTTCATCTGCTCCAACTCGTCGCGATAGCGCGAGGGGGCGAGGCTGCTCAAGGCGGCGTCGAATTCGGCCAGAAGCTGCGCCTCGGCGTCCTCGACGGCGCTCATCATGTCGTCGTCGATCTCCTCGAAGAGCGAGCGCAGCGACACCGAGGTTCGGTTGACCGCCGCACGCACCCCGCCCGAGCGGTCCGGCTCGCCGCCAAGCGCCGTGATCGTCGCGGTGATGCGGTCGCATTGCTCCGCGTGCAGGCCGCGGAACTTCAGCGCCACGTGGCGGAAATCAGGCTCGGCCTTCTCGGCCATTTCCTCGAACCAGGCATGGGTCTCCGCGCTGCGCGAGAGCAGGTCCTGAAGCGTCGAGAGCTGGTCCGCGGTCGCGGTGATGGGCTGGGGGTCGGTCATTGCTATGTCCTCCGGAGACAAGCCGAAAACGCGCGAGGATGCGCCGGGTTCCCACCTAGCCCAGCGCCGAGACCGCGCGGGCGAGGGTGTTGAGTCCGGTCACCAGATCAGCCTCGTCGGTATCCTCTGCAAAGTCGTGGCTGATGCCGCCGATCGAGGGCACGAAGAGCATCGAAACCGGCATCAAGCGCGCCACGTTGGTGGCGTCGTGCAGCGCGCCCGAGGGCATCACCCGCCAGCTGTCCGGCGCCTCGGCCGCGGCGGCCGTCTCGAGCGCCGCGCGCAGGCCCGGGTCCATCGTCACCGGGTCAAGCCCCAGCATCGGGCCGAACTCCAGCCCCATGCCATGCGTCGCGGCGATCTCGGCGGCGGTGTCGCGGATTATGGTTTCCATCCGCGCCAGCCGCTCGGCATCACCGTCGCGCCATTGCACGGAGAAGCGCGCCCGGCCGGGCACGATGGAGGGCGCGTTGGGATGCAGGGCGACATGGCCGATGGTCCAGACGGTCTGCGGCGTCACAACGTTGGCGAAGCGCTCGCGCAGCGCGGCGTTGAAGCCC
Organism: Salipiger bermudensis; assembly: GCF_019801965.1. Taxonomy (GTDB): domain Bacteria; phylum Pseudomonadota; class Alphaproteobacteria; order Rhodobacterales; family Rhodobacteraceae; genus Salipiger; species Salipiger bermudensis_A. Next base: position 149,006 of record NZ_JAHVIA010000002.1, on the reverse strand, counting down.
GAGAGCGCCTGGAAGGCATCGCGGCGCAGGTGCATCGGCGTGGTGCCGGCATGGTTCTGCTGGCCGGTGAAGCTCACATGCATGTCGCGGATGCCGACGATGGCATCGACCACCCCGATCTTCTCGCCGCTGGTGTCGAGCACCGGCCCCTGCTCGATATGCATCTCGATATAGCCCGAGAAGCGCGTCGGATCGACGAACGCCCCGCGCCGGTCTCCGAAGCGGGCACGGGCCTCGGCGAAACTGACGCCTTGCGGATCATGCAGCGCGTCGGCGCCTTCGAGCGTCTGGTTGCCGCCCCAGACCGAGCTGCCGGTGGTGACGCCGAAGCGCCCCTCCTCGTCGGCGAAGGACACCGCCGAGACCGGAGGCCCGCCGGCGTCCTGCGCGGCGCGGGCGATCTCCAGCGCCGCGATCACGCCCAGCGCGCCGTCGAGCCAGCCGCCCTCGGGCTGGCTGTCGGAATGCGAGCCCATCAGCAGTGAGCGGCCCTCCGCGAGCCCGAAGAGCGAGCCCACCGGATCGAACTGCGGCACCAGCCCCGCCTCGGACATGCGCTCCGCGAGCCAATCGCGCGCCGCGATGTCCTCGTCGGAGAAGCCGGGGCGCGTCACCCCCTTGCCGACACCGGATGCACCGAAGCGGCGCAGGGCGTGAAGGTCCTCGAGGAAACGCTTGGGATCGACGGGCAGCATGGCAGCACTCCTTTCGGGGCGGACCCTGCGGACGGCGCGGCGCGATGTCAAACCCCGGCCCGGGATTTCCGCCTCTCAGGCGAGGATTGTCTCAAGCGCGGCGCGCAGCGCGCCGGGGACGGGCGTCGGGCGGGTATCGCGGTCGACGGCGACCTGGATGAAGAATCCCTCGACGCAGGCGATCTCGTCATCCTCGCGGAAAATGCCGACCTCGTAGCGCACCGAGCTGTTTCCGAGCTTGCCCACCCGCAGACCGGCGTGGAGCTGCTCGGGAAAGCGCGCCTCGGAATGGTAGGTCGCACCGCTCTCGACCACGAGGTAGCGCAGATCCGCATCGGCTCCGAGGTCGATGCCCTGCCCGATCTGCCAGAGCGCCACCACCGTATCGATATACTTCAGGTAGGTGACGTTGTTGACGTGGCCGTAGAGATCGTTGTCGTCCCAGCGGGTCTGGATCGGGAAGAAGGCGCGATACTCATCGCGGCGGGAAGGGGCTTTGCGGGTCATCCGGATCTCAGGGCTCTGAACGCCGCCGAGGCGCCCCAGCCCGCGGCGATGGCGATCACCAGGGCGAGCAGGCCGTAGAGCGGCGGCTGGTTGCGGGAGAGGTTGTAGAGCCAGCGCTCGAGCCCGACCTTGCCGACCTCGAGCTCGGAGCTGTACTGCGACACCACCCGGCCACCGCGCGTCAGCAGCACGCGGACCGTGTAGGTGCCCTCGACGATGTTGGCGGGCATCGAGATCTGGGTGTCGAACAGGGTGGATTCGTTGAACGACACGGTCACCGGGCGCTGCTGGTAGAGGGCGCGGCTCTCGCGCAGGCGGATCAGCGCCTCGGTGAAGCTCTGCGAATCGGTGATGTTCATCGGCGCGCCGACCGAGCGGATGGCACGGTTGACCGAGACCTTGTGGCGCAGGTCCTCGACCTCGGAGATCACCTCCGACCATGGGCCGGAGGTGGCCACCGCGTAGAACGAGGGCGCGGCGTCGATCTCGACCGCGTCGGTATTGACCCAGATGCCGAAGCGCCGGGCCTTGCGCCACACGGTGACCGGCGTCACCGGGCCGGAAACGGTCACGATGACCTCGAGCGGCGGATCGGTGCGGATCGCTGTCTCGCGCTTGACCGCACCGAAGATCAGGATCTCCGAGCCGTCGAAATCGGCGGTGATTGAGACCCGGTCCTTGCTGAGCCCCATGACGACCTCCTCGGCCCGGGCCGGCAGGGCGGTGATCGCCAGGAGCAGGAGCAGCAGACGAATCATTGCGCCCCCAGCTCGTAGAGATCGGCCGGCGTCAGGAACAGGTCGAGCGCCAGCTTGCCGCAGACCAGCAGCACGAGGGAGGCCAGCAGGATGCGCAACTGCTCGGCCTTGAGGCGGGTGCCGAAGGCGGTACCGAACTGCGCGCCGATGACGCCGCCGATCAGCAGCACCAGCGCCAGCAGGATGTCGACGGTATAGTTGGTGACCGCGTGCAGCATGGTGGTGAAGGCGGTGACGAAGATGATCTGGAACAGCGAGGTGCCGACCACCACCTTGGTGGGCATCCCCAGCAGGTAAATCATCGCGGGCACCATGATGAAGCCGCCACCCACGCCCATGATCGCCGACAGAACCCCCACCGACAGCCCGACCATCACCGGCGGGATCGCCGAGATGTAGAGCCCGGAGGTGCGGAAGCGCATCTTCAGCGGCAGCCCGTGCACCCAGCCGTGATGGCGCCGCTTCGGCGGGCCGCCCCGCTTCGAGCGTCTGAGCGCCCGCAGGCTCTCGAAGAACATCAGCGAGCCGATGATACCAAGGAAGACGACGTAGCAGATCCGCACCAGCAGATCGACCTGGCCAACCTGCTTGAGCAGGTTGAAGACGTAGACCCCGAGCGCCGCGCCGACGAGGCCGCCAGCCAGAAGAACCGTGCCCATGCGCAGATCGACGGTCTTGCGCTTGAGATGCGCCAGCACCCCGGAAACCGAACTCGCGACGATCTGGTTGGCCCCTGTGGCCACCGCCACGGCGGGCGGAATGCCCATGAAGAACAGCAGCGGCGTGATCAGGAAGCCGCCTCCCACGCCGAACATGCCCGACAAGACGCCGACCAGCCCACCGAGGCCGAAGAGCAGGAAGACGTTGACCGAAACCTCGGCGATGGGGAGGTAGATCTGCATGATCCATCTTTGAAACCGACGCCCCGATTTGGCAAGCGCCCGGGCGGTGCCGCGGGCCGATCAGGGCGCGGGCGTGCTTGCGCTGCCGATTTTCTGCCGGGCGGGCTCAGGCGGTGGCGCGGGGGCCGAGGCCGCGGATCAGCAGCCACAGGCAGAAGGCCGTCTCGGCGAGCACCGGCAGCAGGTAGGCCGGCGCGAAGGGACCGGCCAGCGGCGGGGCGAGGAACAGGAGCGCGCTGCCGAGGAAATAGACCATGCCCGCCGCCGCGATCAGCCAGCCCAGCAGCTTCGGGACAAAGCCCGAGACCACCAGCAGCCAGCCGGTGAGCAGGCTGTTCACCCCGAAGAACACCAGCCCGAGATCATAGCCGTGGCCGTGCAGCTCGAGCGCCAGCAACGCCGCCTCCGGCGCGCCGTCGCCCTGCAGGATCAGCAGCGCGCCGTATTGGAACAGCAGCGACATGGCGATCAGGCCTGCCTGCACCAGCCGGAACACCATCGCCATCAGTGCCAATGCGGCACTGACCGGCCGCAGGAGCAGATAGAGCAGCACCGCGAGCGCCACGTCGGCCAGCGCCATCACCGTGTCGGCGGCGAGGCTGAGCCGCAGCGTGCCGGGACTGGCAAGGATGGCTGTCGCGGTGGCCACGGCATCGCTGGGGATGATCAGGCTGCCGCGCAGGGCGAGCTCGCTGGTGAGACCGAGCAGGATGATCAGCAGGTAGAGCGCGCCGGCGAGGCGCGCGGCGGCCATCGGGTTGGCAAGCGGTGTCGGGGTTGTCACGGTCCGGGGTCCTCGTGGCGGCACATCTCGCCGCGACCCTAGCCGCTCCGCGCGCAGCCGCAAAGCTCAGCGCAGGCGCACCCCTTCGAGAAAGACCCGAATCGCGCGGCGACGACGAATTTGTTTGTCCTCCCGCGGCAGGCACGGGTCGGGATGGCGCTCGTGCGGGTTCAGCAGGTCGTGCAGCACCTCGCCCATCACCATGTCGACAAGCAGCTCCGCCGCCTCGGTTGCTGCCATCTCGTGCAGGGTCACCTCGCCGGCCTGCGCGGCGCAGGCAAGCTCGGCCGAGATATAGCCGATCAACGCGCCGCGGCCTTCGGCATCCCACTGGCGCGCGATGCCGGGATGGATCGGCGCTTCCGCGATCACCGCGCGCAGCACCTCGACAGCGCCCTGTTCGAACTGAGGAATTTCGTTCAGCGTCAGTAGCTTGTCGAGGCGATCGGAGAGCGGCAGGCCGCGCTCATCGGACTCCAGCGGGCGAAAGATGCGCCGCCCGATCCGGGCGAAGGTGGCGCCCAGCAGCTCCTCGCGGCTGGCGAAGATGGTGTAGAGCGTGCGCTTCGACATTCCCACCTTGCGCGCGATACCCGACATGCTGATGTCCTCGAGCCGGCAGTGCGTCAACAGCTCGCCGACCGCGTCGAGCACCATCGCCTCGCGAGTCTCGTGATCGATCTGCACCGGGCGGCCGCGGCGCCTTGGCGAAACCGCCCCGGTCTGTGATGATTGATCTGGCACTGCACATCTCCTGTGCCGCAACGCAGAGAAAAATCCCCTTCCCCCGGCGCGGCGCGCTTTACAAAACTACACAGTTTCCATATCGCCATTCAAGACCGTTCCGCTTTCCAGCGGCCTTTTGCCTTCTTTGGAGTGCCCCTATGCTCAGAGGACTTACCCGCAACCTGCGCCTTGCCACCGTCGCGCTGGTCACGGCCGCTGCCACCCTGCCCGCCGCCGCGCAACAGGGCGGCGAGCGCCCGCCGCAGCCGGTGACCGTGGTGACGCTCGAGGCGTCCGACGTGACGCTCACCTCGACCCTGCCGGGCCGTGTCGCCGCCTCCGGCGTCGCCCAGGTCCGTCCGCAGGTCAACGGCATCATCACCGAGCGCCTGTTCGAGGAAGGCGCCGAGGTCGAGCAGGGCCAGGCGCTCTACCGCATCGACCCGGCGGTCTACGAGGCCACCATGGCCGCCGCCGAGGCGTCGCTAGCGCAGGCCGAGGCCACGCTCAGCTCGGCCCAGCGCGATGCCGACCGCCAGGAAGAGCTGCGCCAACGCAACGTCGCCAGCCAGCAGAACCTCGACGATGCCTTCGCCGCGCGCGACGTGGCCGAGGCCGCGGTCAAGGTGGCGCAGGCCAACCTGCTCTCCGCCGAGATCGACCTCGAGCGCACCACCATCCGCGCCCCGATCAGCGGCTCCGCCGGCCTCAGCGAGGTGACCAAGGGCGCGCTGGTGACCTCCGGCCAGTCAACCGCGCTGACCACCATCCGCCAGCTCGACCCGATCTATGTCGACGTGACCCAGTCCGCCGCCGAGATGCTGCGCTGGCGCCGTTCCGGCATGGATGTCGAGGGCGATGGCAACGGCCTCGTGGCGCTGACCCTGGCCGATGGCGAGACCTACGAGCATACCGGCCGCCTCGCCGCCGCCGAGCCCTATGTCAACGAGCAGACCGGCGTGATCGTGCTGCGCCTCGAGTTCCCCAACCCCGATCAGTTCCTGCTGCCGGGCATGTACGTACAGGTCGAGATGCCGCAGGGCATCGTCGAGAACGCCATCCTCGCGCCGCAGGAAGGCGTCACCCGCGACCGCCGGGGCCGTCCGATGGCGATGGTGGTCAACGCCGAGAACGCCGTCGAGACCCGCCAACTCACCGTGCAGCGCGATCAGGGCAACCACTGGGTCGTGACCGACGGTCTCGCCCCGGGCGACCGCATCATCGTGGCCGGCCTGCAGAAGGTCTCCGAAGGCATGACCGTGTCGCCGCAGGAGCGCGCCGCCGACGCGGGCGAGGAGGCTGCGGGAGCGGCCGAGGAGCCCGCTGCCGAAGACGCCGCCGAGACCGCCACCGAATAAGCCGCGCCGCGAGCGCCAGGAGTCCCTTATGGCCCGTTTCTTCATCGACCGTCCGGTCTTTGCATGGGTGATCTCGATCCTCATCATGGGCATCGGCGTGCTGTCGCTGCTCACCCTGCCCATCGCGCAGTATCCCCAGATCGCACCCCCCTCTGTGCGGGTGAGCGCGCAATATCCCGGCGCCTCGGCGCAGACCGTGGCCAATACCGTCACCCAGATCATCGAACAGCAGATGACCGGGCTCGACGGCATGCGCTATATGTCGTCCTCCTCGACCTCCGCCGGCACCGCCTCGATCACCCTGACCTTCGAGTCGGGCACCGATCCCGACGTGGCGCAGGTCCAGGTGCAGAACAAGCTCAGCCAGGCCACCGCGCTTCTGCCCGAGACGGTGCAGCGGCAGGGCGTTACCGTCGAGAAGGCCTCGTCGTCCTTCTTCATGGTGATCGGCCTGATCTCCGAGGATGGCAGGCTCGAGCAGGCCGACCTATCGGACTACCTCAACTCCAACCTCGTCGATGAGTTCGCCCGCATCGAGGGCGTCGGCGGGGCGCAGGTCTTCGGCGCGCAATACGCCATGCGGATCTGGCTAGATCCCTCTAAGCTCGCCGCCTTCGAGATGACGCCATCGGACGTGGTCAGCGCGGTCTCGGCGCAGAACGCCCAGATCTCCGCCGGCTCCTTCGGCACCCTGCCCGCCCCCGAAGGCCAGCAGCTCAACGCCACCATCACCGCGCAGTCGCTGCTCTCCACCCCGGAGGACTTCCGCAACATCGTGCTGCGCACCGAGACCAATGGCGGCCTCGTGCTGCTGCAGGACGTGGCCGAGGTCGAGATCGGGGCGGAAAACTACTCCACCATCGCGCGCTACAACGGCCAACCCTCCTCAGGCATGGCGCTGCAGCTCGCCTCCGGCGCCAACGCGCTCGACACGTCCGAGCGGGTGAAGCAGCGGATCGAGGAGTATTCCGAGTTCTTCCCCGAGGGCGTGGGCTACGTCATTCCCTACGACACCACCCCGTTCATCGAGATCTCGATCCACGAGGTGCAGAAGACCCTGATCGAAGCCATCGTGCTGGTGTTCTTCGTGATGCTGCTGTTCCTGCAGAACCTGCGGGCGACGCTGATCCCGACGCTTGCCGTCCCGGTCGTCATCCTCGGAACCTTCGGCATCCTTGCGGTGGCGGGCTTCACCATCAACACCCTGACCATGCTCGCCATGGTGCTGGCCATCGGCCTGCTGGTCGACGACGCCATCGTGGTGGTGGAGAACGTCGAACGCATCATGGAGGAAGAGGGGCTCTCCCCGCGCGAGGCGACGCGCAAGTCGATGGGCCAGATCACCGGCGCCCTGATCGGCATCGCGCTGGTGCTCTCGGCGGTGTTCGTGCCGATGGCCTTCTTCCCGGGCTCGACCGGCGTGATCTACCGGCAGTTCTCGATCACCATCGTCTCGGCCATGGCGCTGTCGGTGCTGGTGGCGCTGACCCTGACCCCGGCACTCTGCGCCACGCTGCTCAAGTCGAAGGACGTGCAGCACACCAAGCGCGGGCCCTTCGGCTGGTTCAACAAGGGCTTCGACAAGACCGCCGACGGCTACCGCGGCACCGTGAGCTACCTGATCAAGCGCCCGCTGCGCATCATGCTTGTCTATCTCGCCCTTGCTGGCGGCATGGTCTACCTGTTCAACAACACCCCAACCGGCTTCCTGCCCGACGAGGACCAGGGCATCCTGATGGTGCTGGTGCAGGGTCCGACCGGGGCCACTGCCGAGCGCACGCTCGACGTGATCGAACAGGTCGAGACGCATTTCCGCGAAAACGAGGCGGACACGGTCGAGTCGGTGTTCGGCGTGGTCGGCTTCTCCTTCGCCGGTCAGGGCCAGAACATGGGCCTCGCCTTCGTGCGACTGAAGGATTGGGAGGAACGCCCGGACCCGAGCCAGAGCGTGCAGGCGGTCGCGGGCCGCGCCTTCCCCGCCTTCATGGGCATCCAGGACGCGCAGGTCTTCCCGATCGTGCCGCCCTCGGTGATCGAGCTCGGCAACGTCTCGGGCTTCGATTTCTACCTGCAGGCGCAGGCCGGCCAGACCCATGAACAGCTTCTCAACGCGCGCAACCAGCTGCTGGGCATGGCCTCGCAAAGCGAGCTGATCGGCTCCGTCCGCCCCTCGGGTCTCGAGGACGCGGCGCAGTTCAACCTCGACATCGACTGGCGCGCCGCCGGTGCCGTGGGGGTCTCGCCCACCGATGTCGGCAACATCCTGTCGATCGCCTGGGCCGGCCAGTATGTGAACGACTTCAACGACAACGGCCGCATCAAGCGGGTCTACGTGCAGGGCGATGCCGACAGCCGCGCCACGCCGTCGGACCTGCAGAAATGGCGGGTGCGCAACGCCAATGGCGATCTCGTGCCCTTCGCCAACTTCACCTCCGAGGACTGGGCCTACGGCCCGCAGGGCCTGAGCCGCTACAACGGCATCCCCTCGATGCAGATCCAGGGCGAGCCGGCCGCCGGCGTGACCTCGGGCGAGGCGATGGCCGAGATGGAGCGCCTCGTGTCGCAGCTGCCACCGGGCTATGCCATCGCCTGGACCGGCCTGTCACTGGAAGAGCGGGACTCCGGTGGCCAGGCACCGCTGCTCTACGCCCTGTCGCTGGCGGCGATCTTCCTCTGCCTCGCAGCGCTCTACGAGAGCTGGACGATCCCGTTCTCGGTGATGTTGGCGATGCCGATCGGCGTTCTGGGCACCATGGGCGCGGCCTACTGGTTCGGCTTCGAGAACGGCGTGTTCTTCCAGGTCGGCCTGCTGACGGTCATCGGCCTCACCGGCAAGAACGCCATCCTCATCGTCGAGTTCGCCCGCGAACGCTACGAGGCCGGCGAGGAACTCCTGGCGGCGGTGGCCGAGGCGGCGAAGCAGCGCTTCCGCCCGATCATCATGACCTCGCTGGCCTTCTCGCTGGGCGTGGTGCCGCTGGTGCTGTCTTCCGGCGCCGGCGCCGGCGGCCGCACCGCGGTCGGCTCGGCGGTGCTCGGCGGGACCATCACCGGCACCGTGCTGGGGGTGATCTTCGTGCCGCTGTTCTTCGTCGTGGTGCAGCGCATCTTCGGCCGCAAGAAAGCCAAGGAGCTGGCGCGCCAGAAGGCCGAGACGGCCTGACACCCACGCCCCTATAGCCTGATCAAGAGACGCGCCGCCCTCCCCGGGCGGCGCGTTTTTCGTTGCGCTTCAAAGAGTCTTCGTCCGCCCTCTGGACAGGCCGGAGGATGGCCCCATATCACATTCAGCAAAACAAATGTAATCGAAGCGCGAAAGCTCGCGCTGACCGCACGACAGGACGGAAAGGACCGAGATGACCCATAGCCCCACCGTGAAGAGCTTCTGGGACGAAGCCACCGGAAGCTGGCAATACGTCTTCCACGATCCCGCCACCATGAAGGGGGCGATCGTCGATCCGGTCTGGGATTACGATCCGCAGGCCGCCGCCACCGGGACCGAGAACGCCGAAAAGATCCTCGCCTATATCGAGGAGACCGGCATCGAGATCGTCTGGATCCTCGACACCCACCCCCATGCCGACCACTTCTCGGCCGGCCCCTGGCTGAAGGAAAAGCTCGGCGCGCCCACCGCCATCGGCGAGAAGGTCACCGGTGTACAGACGCTCTGGCAGAGGATCTACAACCTTGGCGCCGATTTTCCCACCGACGGCAGCCAGTGGGACCGGCTCTTCGCCGATGGCGAGGAGTTCATGGTCGGCGAGATTCCCGTCCGGGTGATCTTCTCACCGGGCCATACGCTGGCCTCGATCACCTATGTCGCCGGCGACGCGGCCTTCGTGCACGACACCTTCATGATGCCCGACAGCGGCACCTCGCGCGCCGATTTCCCCGGCGGCTCCTCGGCGGATCTCTACGAGACCATCCAGAAGATCCTGTCGCTGCCCGACGACACCCGGCTCTATGTCGGCCACGATTACGCTCCCGAGGGCCGCGACGCCGCCTGCTGCGCCACCGTGGCCGAGCACAAGGCGTCGAACATCCACCTCAAGGACGCACCCTCGGAACAGGAGTACCGCGCCGTGCGCGACAAGCGCGACGCCACCCTGCCGCTGCCCAAGCTCATGCTCGCGGCGCTGCAGATCAACATCCGCGGCGGGCGCAAGCCGGAACCGGAAGGCGATGGCCGGCGCTACCTGAAGATCCCGCTCGATTATTTCGAGCCGCGCTGACGGAGTGCTTCGTCCCGGCCCTGGTCTGCAGCGGAGAGGGCGGGACGCCTCCGGCGGGAGTATTTTTGACGAAGAAAAGAGGGTGGGCGGAATGAGACCTGCCTCGTTGCGGTGCTGGGGGGGGAGACAGTTGCGGCGCTCTGGCCCGGCCCTGGTCTGCAGCGGAGCGGGCGGGATGCCTCCGGCGGGAGTATTTTTGTCGAAGTGAAGATGAGGGCGATGCGCGGAGGGCCCGGCGTTGGAGCGCGGGCGGCCGGGTGAGGGAGATTGGAGGGGCAGCGCGGGGGCGCATTGGGCGCCGGCCCCTTTCCCCCTGCGCGGCGATCCGCTAAGAGCGGCGCGATACGTGACACCAACACGGGCGGCTTCGCGATGAAATTCACGCTTTCCTGGCTGAAAGAGCACCTCGACACCACAGCCTCGGTCGACGAGATCACCGAGGCGCTGACCGATCTCGGGCTCGAGGTCGAAGGGGTCGAGAACCCCTCCGAGCGGCTGCAGGCCTTCACCATCGGCAAGGTGCTCAAGGCCGAGAAGCACCCGGACGCGGACAAGCTCCGGGTCTGCACCGTGATGACCGACGAGGGCGAGAGCCAGATCATCTGCGGCGCACCCAACGCGCGCGAGGGCATCACCGTGGTCGTCGCCAAGCCCGGCACCTACGTGCCCGGCATCGACACCACCATCCAGGTCGGCAAGATCCGTGGCATCGAGAGCTACGGCATGATGTGCTCCGAGCGCGAGATGGAGCTGTCGGAAGAGCATGACGGCATCATCGAGCTGGCCTCGGGCGAAGTCGGACAGCGCTTCACCGACTGGCTGGCCGAGAACGATCCCGCCAAGGTCGACCCGGTGATCGAGATCGCCATCACCCCCAACCGCCCCGACGCGCTTGGCGTCGAGGGCATCGCCCGCGACCTCGCGGCGCGCGGCCTCGGCTCGCTGAAGCCGCTTGAGCAGGTGACCGTCGCGGGCAGCTTCCCATGCCCGATCTCGGTGACCATCGAGGACAGCGCCAAGGACGGCTGCCCGGTCTTCTATGGCCGCGTCATCAAGGGCGTGAAGAACGGCCCCTCGCCGCAATGGCTGCAGGACCGGCTCAAGGCCATCGGCCTGCGCCCGATCTCCTTCCTCGTCGACGTGACCAACTTCTTCACCTTCGACCGCAACCGCCCGCTGCACGTGTTCGACGCCGACAAGGTGCAGGGCAACCTGCGGGTCCACGCGGCGGAAGGCGGCGAGACGCTCGAGGCGCTCGACGAGCGGACCTACACCATGGAGCCAGGGATGATCCTGATCTCCGCCGACAGCGGGCCGGAGAGCCTTGGCGGCGTGATGGGCGGAGAGCCCACGGGTGTCAGCGACGAGACCGTCAACGTCTTCCTCGAGGCGGCTTACTTTGACCCGATCCGCACCGCCTATACGGGGCGCGGACTGAAGATCAATTCCGACGCCCGCTACCGGTTCGAGCGCGGCATCGACCCGTCCTCGGCAGAGACCGGCATCGAGGCAGCGACCAGGCTTATCCTCGACATCGCCGGCGGCGAGGCCTCCGAGGTGGTGGTCGCAGGGAAAACCCCGGATGTGAGCCGCGCCTACAAGCTCGACACCGACCGCGTGGTGAGCCTCGTCGGCATGGAGATTCCGGCGGAGGAGCAGCGCGCCACGCTCGAGGCGCTCGGCTTCACGCTCGAGGGCGACATGGCCCATGTGCCGAGCTGGCGCCCTGACGTGATGGGCGAGGCGGATCTGGTCGAGGAGGTCGCCCGCGTGGCCTCGCTCACCAAGCTCAAGGGCCAGCCAATGCCGCGCCCGCAGGCCGGCGTTCCTGCCCCGATCCTGTCGCCGATGCAGAAGCGCGAGCAGATCGCACGCCGCACCGTGGCCGAGCTCGGCTACAACGAGTGCGTCACCTACAGCTTCATCGATAAGGCGGCGGCGGAGCTCTTCGGCGGCGGCGACGATGCCACCATGCTGGCCAACCCGATCAGCTCGGAGATGAGCCACATGCGGCCGCAGCTGCTGCCGGGCCTGCTGCAGGCGGCGGCGCGCAACCAGGCGCGCGGCTTTGCCGATCTGGCGCTGTTCGAGGTCGGCGCGGCCTTCCACGGCGGTGAGCCGGAAGAGCAGCACACCCAGATCACCGGCCTGCTGGTCGGCCGCAGCGGGCCGAAGGACGTGCACGGCGCCTCGCGCCCCGTCGATATCTTCGACGCCAAGGCCGATGCCGAGGCGGTGCTGTCTGCCATCGGTGCCCCGGCCAAGATGCAGATCCTGCGCGGCGCCGAGGCCTGGTGGCACCCGGGCCGTCACGGCAAGCTCTGCCTCGGCCCCAAGAAGGTGCTGGGCGTGTTCGGCGAGATCCACCCCAAGGTGCTGGCCGAGCTTGGCGTCAAGGGCCCGGCGGTGGGCTTCACGCTCTACCCCGCCGAGATCCCGCTGCCGCGCTCCAAGGGCTCGGGCCGTCCGGCGCTGAAACTCAACGACCTGCAGGCGGTCGAGCGCGACTTTGCCTTCGTGGTCGATGCCGACGTGGCGGCGCTGGATCTGGTCAATGCCGCGGCGGGCGCCGACAAGGCGCTGATCGAGGAGGTCCGGGTGTTCGACGAGTTCATCGGGGGCAGCCTCGGCGAGGGCAAGAAATCGCTGGCGATCACCGTGCGGCTTCAGCCCTCCGACGCGACGCTGAAGGAAAAAGACATCGAGGCGGTCGGCGCCAAGATCGTCGAGAAGGTGACCAAGGCCACCGGCGGCACGCTGCGCGGCTGAGACCTCCCAGCTCGAGACAGGAAAGGCGCGGCCTTGCAGGCCGCGCCTTTTGTATTTCAGGGTTCGCTCAGTTCCCGGCGCGCGGACATTGCTGGCCCTGTGCGCAGACGCCCGGGGTGTGGCCTTGCGCGTGACGCATGCCCATGCCGTTGCCGGCGCCATTGCCCGGACGTGCGCCCTGGCCTTGGCCGCGCTGCATGCCCGAGCCCAAGCCAGCCTGCAGCCGGGCCCCGTTGCGCGACTGCGCCTGTTGGCCCTTCTGTTGCCCCTGGCCCATCATCGCCTGCGGCTGGCGGAGTTGCTGATGGATCTGCTGTTGCTGCTGATACTGACGGCCCAGACCCGCCTGCGCGAAATCGCCCTTCGAGACACGTCCGTCGCCGTCGCGATCCATGCCCTGCACCCAGGCCCTGGCACCGCCGACGAACTCGTCGCGGCTGACCCGGCCATCGCCGTTGCGGTCATTGGCCCTGAGCTTCATGCCGTCGGCGACACCCTGCATGAGCCCCTGCCCGCCTTCGGGCATCCCGGCCATGTCATTGGCGCGGGCCTCGTCGAAGACGGCATATTCCTCGGCATCGAGCATGCCGTTATCATCGGCGTCGAAGCTCATGAACACGTCGCCGCGACGGGTCCGCGCCTCGGCCTGCGTCACGACGCCATCGCCGTCGAGATCCCAGTTTTCGATGAAATGTGCCCCCGGCTCCTGCGCGGTTGCCGCTCCGGCAAGCGCCATGGAGGCGACGAGGGCGGTGGCTGTGATGAAGCGTGCCATCTGGCTGTCCTTTCCCGTAATGCATTCGGTTACGCGAATACAACGCGGGGCGCCGACGTTTCCGCCGCGCCCCGCCGGAAAAACTTTGCCGCTCAGCCTTCGGCGGTCAGCTCGTCGAAGATCGCCAGCGCCTTGGCGGCGTAGCTGAGCCCCGGGCCGCCGGCCATCTGCACCGACATGCCCAGCACGTCGACCAGCTCCTCGCGGCTCGCGCCGGCCTTCACCAGCGCGTTTACATGCGACAGGATGCAGCCCTCGCAGCGGATCGCCACGGCGATGCCAAGCGCCACGAATTCCTTCTGCTTCTTGCTCAGCGCGTTGTCGACGGTGGCCGCCTTCTGCAGCTCCATGAAGCCGGCGAAGGTCTCGGGCATGGCCTTGCGCAGCTCGCGCATGTGACCGGCATTGGCGGCGATCTGGTCCTTGAAGCTCATGGCCTCTCCTTTCATGCAAATCGTTTGCATGTCTAAGAGCACGCAGCCCTGCTGCTATCCTTGATCGAGATCAGGGCTGGCGCGGAAAGCCCCCTTGCATCACATGCAGAGCTTTGAAGGCGTCGGCGCGGCGCGCGGCGCGCCTGTTTCCACGGCATTCTCCGCACGTCCGGTCGCAGAAACCGGGAAAACCTCCGCAGGACAGTCAACCGCTCTTGGCCGAGCGCACGGATCGGCGCTACCAAGCGCGAAATGCCGCCGCGCCTGACGTGGCATCCCCCGTCAGACGGAGCCCAAGATGAGCGACCACAAGATCGAGCGCATTCGCGTCCACCGCGTGCTGATCCCGGGCAAGGCGGTGCATTCGCACGGCATCGGCGACGTGGCGGGGATCCACTCTGTGATCCTCGAGGTGATCACCGACACCGGCCTCACCGGCTGGGGCGAGGCCTCGCCCTGGCCCGCCTTCACCGGCACCGCCGAGGGCACCGTCGCGGCGCTCTACACCTATATCCGCCCGCATCTCATCGGGCAGGACCCGGTGCAGGTCGAGCGCCACATGCGCGACGCCGAGGCGCTGGTGGTGGGCCACCCGGAGGCCAAGGCGGCGATCGAGATGGCGCTGCTCGACCTGACCGGGCAGATCTCGGGCCTGTCGGTCTGCGAGCTGATCGGCGGTCGGATGCGCGACGACATGGGGCTGAGCTTTTCCGTCGCCAACCCGGATTTCGGCAAGGATCTCGAGGATGTGGCCGAGATGTGGGCCGAGGGCGTGCGGATCTTCAAGATCAAGACCGGCTTCAAGAGCCACGCCTTCGACCTGATGCGGCTCGAGAAGCTGCGCGTGGTCTATGGCGCCGAGGCCGACCTGCGCATCGACTACAATCAGGGCCTGCCGGCCTATGACGCGGTGCGCTGCATCCGCGATCTCGAGGCCTTCCGCCCGACCTTCGTCGAGCAGCCGGTGAAGATGCACGAGCGCGAGGCGCTGGCCCATATCGCCCACGTGATCGAGACCCCGATCATGGCCGACGAGTCGGTCTTCGGCGTGCGCGAGGCGATGCACGGGGTGCAGATTCGCATGGCCGACATCTTCTCGCTCAAGGTGATGAAGTCGGGCGGCATCCGCCGCGCCCTCGAGGTCAACGCCATCGCCCGCGCCGCCGGGATCGAGGTCTATGGCGGCTGCATGTTCGAGACCGGCCTCGCCCATGCCGCCGGTGCCCACCTGATGGCGGCGCTGCCCGAGCTGCGGCTCGATTGCGAGTTCTACATGTCGACCTATTACGCCAGCGAAGACATCCTTACCGAGCCCTTCCCGGTGCGAAACGGCCGGGTACACGTGCCCGAGGGGCCGGGTCTCGGCGTCTCGGTCGACCCGGCGATACTGGCGAAATACGCCCAAGCCGAGGCGCTCGGCTGAGGCCTCAGCCGAAGAAGGCCCGGCGCAGCAGGTTCAGCGCGGCGACCAGCAGCACCCAGAGGGTGATCTTGCGAAACGCCGCCTGGTCGATGCGGTCATGCACCTTCATGCCGAGCCACATGCCTGCCATCGACGGCACCACGAGAAGCAACGAGAACCACACGGTCTGCGCGTTCAGCACGCCGGAGACCGTGTGCGCCCCGGTCAGCGACAGCGCGCCTAGGCCGTAGGCCACGCCCTGCACCCGGATCTGCTCGCGCTTTTCGGTGTCGATGGCGGTGAGATAGGCCACCATCGGCGGCCCCCAGACCCCGGACATGCCACCGATGAACCCGGCAACGCTGCCGATCACCGCCTCTGCCCAGCGGTTCTGCCCGTTCTTCAGATGCGGCCGCCAGCCGGCGATCTGCATGATGCAGAACAGCGCCACCGGTCCGCCGATCATCGCCAGCAGCACCGGAACCGGCAGCACCCGCACAAGCTGCGACGAGATCAGCAGGCAGAACAGCCCCGCGCCCAGAAACACCCGGAACCGCTTGATCGAGGCGAGCGCCGCGCCAAAGCCCTGCTGCAGCGCCTGCACCGCGTTGCTGATCAGCGCCGGCAGGATCAGACCGGCCAGCGCCAGCTCGGGCGACAGGAAACTGCCAAGCCCTGAGATCAGGATCATCGGCAGGGCGAATCCCACCATGCCCTTGATCATCCCGGCCAATGCCGCGATTGCGAAGGCAAGCGCGAGCGCCTGCGGCGAAATCAGGGTGAATAGCATCTCCATAAGCCGCTCATATCATGCCCGTTTCCCCTCTGCCTCTGAAATCATTGCGCAATAATAGAACCTTCGTACACCCACAAGGGTATTTTTGTTGCGCTGCACCTGCGAAATCGCTATCCCCTCCAAGACCCAGGAGAAGGAAGTGATTCATGGCACATGACGGACAGGACATCGCCCTCGGCCAGAGCATCCTGCTTGATGATCTCACCGGCCTCACCAAGGCCGCCATCGTCCCCGCCGAGGCGGTTCTCGAGGCCGCCCGCGCCGCGGTGCGTGCCCTGGTCGAGGAGGATGGCCGCGTTTCGGGCAAGCTGATCGAGGAGAACCAGTTTGCCGCCCACGGGCTTGCCTGGCTCGCCACCTATGTCGAGAGCCTGCGCCAGATGCAGTACTGGGCCGACAAGCTGAGCGGCGAGGGCGGCTTCGGCGAGGTCGAACAGCTGATCCACCAGATCGCGTTCGGCGAGTATCTCAACCAGATCGCCGGCGGCATCCAGATGAACCAGGGCGAGATGGTGCGCCTGGCTGACCTGGGCGTCAGCCCCGAGGCCGCGGCCGCGCTGCGCACCGACGCCACCGAGACGCTGATGGCCCACGGCAACAGCCAGGCCGCCCGCTCGCGCCTCGTCGAGCTGATGCAGGAGCGCTCGGCGGAGATCACCGTCGGCAAGACCGCGCTCGACGAAGAGCTCGAGATGATCCGCGAGCAGTTCCGCCGCTATGCCGTCGACAAGGTCGAGCCCTTCGCGCACGAGTGGCACCTGAAGGACGAGCTGATCCCGATGGAGGTCATCGAGGAGCTCGCCGAGATGGGCGTGTTCGGCCTCACCATCCCCGAGGAATACGGCGGGTTCGGCCTGTCGAAGGCCTCGATGTGCGTGGTCTCGGAGGAGCTGTCGCGCGGCTATATCGGCGTGGGCTCGCTGGGCACCCGCTCGGAGATCGCCGCCGAGCTGATTATCGCGGGCGGCACCGAGGAGCAGAAGCAGAAATGGCTGCCGGCGCTGGCCTCCGGTGAGAAGCTGCCCACCGCGGTCTTCACCGAGCCCAACACCGGCTCGGACCTGGGCTCGCTCCGGACCCGCGCGGTCAAGGACGAGAGCGGCGATTACACCATCACCGGCAACAAGACCTGGATCACCCACGCCGCGCGCACCCACGTGATGACGCTGCTGGCGCGCACCGATCCCTCGACCGACAATTACAAGGGTCTGTCGATGTTCCTGGCCGAGAAGACCCCGGGCACCGATGAAGAGCCGTTCCCGACCGAGGGCATGACCGGCGGCGAGATCGAGGTGCTGGGCTATCGCGGCATGAAGGAATACGAGCTCGGCTTCGACGGCTTCAAGGTCAAGGGCGAGAACCTGCTGGGCGGCGAGGAAGGCAAGGGCTTCAAGCAGCTCATGGAGACCTTCGAGAGCGCCCGCATCCAGACCGCGGCCCGCGCCATCGGCGTGGCGCAGGCGGCGCTTGATGTGGGCATGCGCTATGCCGAGGAGCGCAAGCAGTTCGGCAAGTCGCTGATCGCCTTCCCGCGGGTCTCTGGCAAGCTGGCGATGATGGCGGTGGAGATCATGATCGCCCGCCAGCTGACCTATTTCTCGGCCCGCGAGAAGGACGAGGGCATCCGCTGCGATCTCGAGGCCGGCATGGCCAAGCTGCTCGGCGCCCGCGTGGCCTGGGCCAACGCCGACAACGCGCTGCAGATCCACGGCGGCAACGGCTTCGCGCTGGAGTACACCGTGAGCCGCATCCTCTGCGACGCCCGCATCCTCAACATCTTCGAGGGTGCCGCCGAGATTCAGGCGCAGGTGATCGCACGGCGCCTGCTCGGGTAAGGCGATATCCCAAATTAAAACAGAAAGGGCGGTGACCAAGGTCACCGCCCTTTTCATGTCCCAGACTGGCCAGCCGGATGCGTGAGCTCAGAGCCCCGCCGCCAGCCGCACCCCTTGGTCGATGGCGCGCTTGGCATCAAGCTCGGCGGCCACGTCGGCGCCGCCGATGACATGCACCTCCGCCCCCGCCAGCGCATCCGCCAGCGTGCGCAGGCTCTCCTGCCCGGCGCAGAGCACCACCGTGTCGCAGGCGATCAGTTCGGGCTTGCCATCGCGCAGGATGTGCAGGCCGGCGTCGTCGATGCGCTCGTAGCTCACGCCCGCCTTCATCTTCACGCCCTTCAGCATCAGCGCGGCGCGGTGGATCCAGCCGGTGGTCTTGCCGAGACGCTTGCCCACCTTCTCCGCCTTGCGCTGCAGGAGCACCACCTCCCGCGCGGCAGGTTCCGGCTGCGGCCCCTCCGGCGCGAGGCCCGAACGGGCCTGCTCCGGGTCGGTCACGCCCCATTCGCGCAGCCACTCGGGCAGGTCCACCGTCGGGCTCTTACCGGTGACGAGGAATTCGGAGACGTCGAAGCCGATGCCCCCGGCGCCCACCACCGCCACGCGCGGCCCGACTTCGGCAGCGCCGCGCAGCACATCGACATAGCTCAGCACCTTGGGATGATCCTGCCCGGGGATCTGCGGATCGCGCGGCAGCACGCCGGTGGCGACGACCACCGCATCGAAGCCCGCAAGCACCTCCGCGTCGGCGCGGGTGCCGAGCTGCAGCGTCACGCCGGCCTCGGCCACCATCGCAGCGAACCAGTCGACCAGCCCGTCGAACTCTTCCTTGCCCGGCACCTTGCGGGCCATGTTGAGCTGGCCGCCGATCTCGTCCGCCTGCTCGAAGAGCGTCACATCGTGGCCGCGCTGCGCGGCGGTGATCGCGCAGGACAGCCCCGCCGGCCCCGCCCCCACCACCGCGATGCGGCGCGGGGTTTCGGCCTTGTCGATCACCAGCTCGGTCTCGTGCCCGGCGCGCGGATTGACGAGACAGGATGAAACCTTGCCCTGGAAAGTATGATCGAGGCAGGCCTGGTTGCAGGCGATACAGGGCGCGATGAGATCGGCGCGTCCGGCCTCGGCCTTGGCGACGAAATCCGGATCGGCAAGGAAGGGGCGGGCGAGGCTCACCATGTCGGCGCAGCCCTCCGCCAGCAGCTCTTCGGCGACCTGCGGCGTGTTGATGCGGTTCGAGGTGATCACCGGGATACCCACCTTGCCCATGAGCTTCTTCGTCACCCAGGCAAAGCCCGCGCGCGGCACCGAGGTGGCGATGGTCGGCACCCGCGCCTCGTGCCAGCCGATGCCGGTATTGAGGATGTTGGCCCCGGCCGCCTCGATCGCCCGCGCCAGCTGCACCACCTCCTCGTGGGTCGATCCATTGGGCACGAGATCGATCATCGACAGCCGGAAGATGACGATGAAATCCTCCCCCACCGCGGCGCGGACGCGCTTCATCACCTCGACCGGCAGGCGCATGCGGTTCTCGTAGGAGCCGCCCCAGCGGTCCTCGCGCCGGTTGGTGTGGGTGACGAGGAACTGGTTGAGGAAATAGCCCTCCGAGCCCATCACCTCGACCCCGTCATAGCCCGCCTCGCGGGCGTGGGCGGCGGCGGTGGCAATGTCGGCGATCTGCTTCTCGATGCCCGCCTCGTCGAGCTCCTTGGGCGGGAAGGGCGAGATCGGCGACTTGATCGCCGAGGGCGCGACGCAATCCGGCCCGTAGGCGTAGCGCCCGGCGTGGAGGATCTGCATGGCGATCTTGCCGCCCTCTTCGTGGACCCGGTCGGTGACCATGCGGTGATGCGCGATGTCTTCCGCCGTGAACAGACCCGAGGCGCCGGGGAAGACGCCGCCCTCGGCGTTGGGCGCCATGCCGCCGGTGACGATCAGCCCGGCGCCGCCCTTGGCCCGCGCGGCATAGAAGGCGGCCACCCGGTTCCAGTCGCCGCGCTCTTCGAGATTGGTGTGCATCGAGCCCATCAGCACCCGGTTCTTCAGCGTGGTGAAGCCAAGGTCGAGCGGGCGCAGCATGTGGGGATAGCTGGTCATTGGCGGGTCCTCCTTGCGCGCGACCCTGCCAATGGCCCGTGCCGCTGTCAGTCGAAACGTCGCGTCAGAGCCGGCCTGCCATGACGTCGGCGAACTCGGCCATGAGGGCCATGTAGGTGTCCTCCGGCGGGAAGCCGTCGAAGCGGTGCCGCGCCGGGGTCGAGACCCAGGGCAGCTTCTCCGCGCAGACCGTCTCGATGAAGGGTTCGCACCACGACGGCCGGTCAAGCATCACCGGGCGGAGATTGACGAAATCATCCATTCCGGTGATCCGGGTGAAGACCCAGGTGAGGCAGTCGGCGCAATGGAAATGGTTGCAGACCGGGCCCTTGATGCCGCCCAGGACAGGCGTGCCCGCGACCACGCGGAAGCCCTGCGCCGGCAGCATCGCGGTTAGGGAGAAGGCGCTTGCGCTCATCTTCTGGCAGCCCCGGCAATGGCAGGCGGCGGTCATGATCGGCGCGGTGGAGACCTCGATCCGCAGCGCGCCGCAGCGGCAGCTTCCGGTGGCGGGAAGGTCGGAAAGATCGGGCATGGGGCGGCTCCTTTGCGCGGCTCTTCAGGTCGTGGACCGCTTGCGCGCCACGACGAAATGGTTGGGGAGCTTCGCGGGGTAGTCGCCGGTCTCGACGATCTCGAACCCCGCCTCCCGGATCGCCGCCTCGAGCTCGGCGGGCCTCAGGAAGAGGACGGCCGGGGCCTTGCCGAGCTTTTGCAGCCCCCAGACCGCGGGCCGCAGATACCACCTGGCGCCGACGCAGGGCGTTTTCGACAGGAACAGCCCGCCCTCGCACAGCGCCGCGTGGACCTGCGACAGGCATTCCCCGAGATCGTCGAGCAGGTGCAGGAGATTGAACGCCAGCACCGCATCATGAGGCCCATCGGCCAGCGCCTCGCCGACACCGGCGCAGAGGAAGCCAAGGTTCGGGGCGTCGCGACGGCTCTCGGCGATCCGGATCATCCCCGCGGAGAAGTCGCTGCCGGTGATCCGGGCCACCGCAGGCGCCAGCCGCTCGGCGGTGGAGCCGGTGCCGCAGCCGAGTTCGAGAACCTGCATGTCGGGGCGCAGCCAGTGGCGCACCCGTTCGAGCGTCGCCTCGTAGGAGGCGGTATCGCTCACCGGCCGGGCGGCGTAGCGCTCGGCGATCCTGTCCCAGAACGCGGCGCTCATGCGGTGGGCGGCGCCCCGTAGGCGTTCTCTCCGGGCTCGGAGGGCCGGGTCAGCCACCAGATCAGCAGGATGAAGATCACCAGCTGCACCACCCAGAGCACGATCACGCCGAGGCCGCCGACGATCAGCCCGGCCGTCGGCGGCGTCCCTGCCTCCATCTCGAGGCCGGTGGCGACCATCACCCCGCTCAGCAGCACGAACATTAGCGCGACCGAGATCAGGAACGGCAGCAGGTAGTACCAGCCGGGCCGGCCGGTATCGTGCAGCCGCCGGAAGCCCAGCCCCAGCGTCGGCAGCAGCACCGCGAGCTGGAACAGGCCCGACAGCATCCGCCGCCCCTCTCCGGTCTCGGGATCGGCGCCGAAGATCGCCAGATCGACAACGCCCAGCACCGCCGCGCCGAGCACGACGAAGAGCATCCACCACCAATAGGCCGGGCGCGAGGCGCGGCCGCTGAAGGTGGCGTAGTTGGAAAAGCCGTTCTTGATGGCGTCGACGAAACCCATGAGGTGCCTCCTATCCGATGTCGTCCTGCTGGCAGCTGGTCTCGTCCCCGCCGGGGGCGGCAAACTGCGCCTCGCGGCCTTGGGTCCAGAACAGCGCCGGACCGCCATACCATGCGTCGGAGGCATATTTCGCGCCCGAGCCAGACTCGACCCGCGGCAGCACGACCGTGTTGTCGGCCCAGCTCAACACCACCATCGGCTCGAGCGTGTTGACGAAGACCGCGCTGATCGTCGCCCCCATCCCCTCGCAACGATAGGGGAAGGGCCCGAGCGAGGCGCCCTCCTCGGCACGGGCGTCGGCATAGCCCTGCCGCAGCTCGAAGATCCGGAAGGCGTATTCGTTGGCGGTGCAGAGCGGCACGCCCAGGTCGGACGTCCAGCAGCCGTCGCGTCCCTTGATCCAGCCGCGTTGCGTTGCCTTGAGGATGCCGAGCGCCTCCGGGGTCATGTTGGGCCCGGTCGACGCAGCCTTGTAGAGCCGTGCCAGCTCGAGATCGAGCGAGGCCAGCGCGTCAGAGCCGCAGATTGTTTCTTCGGCGCTGGATTGCGCCTTGCTGCAATCGAAGGATGGATCGAGCGCTCTTGCGGCGTCTGGGAGGCTAAGCCAAACAACCAGAGCGATAGCCGTGAAAAGATTTGCGTTTACAAACATGAAAATCACTCTCCGTAGAGCGGTAGGGAGAGGATAGCGAACTCCCTGCACGCGGCAATTCATAAAATTGCACGAATCTCAGGCGATTCGGAAATTCGCGATGCCGTAAGACCCGACAGCTTTAGGAAAATTGTTTCGCTCGGTGCATAAAGCGACCAGAACCGTCACCTCGGCGACACAACGCCAGATACGAATCAATGTAACTACATTGTCATGCCCTGAGCAATTTTAAGCTCATCCGAGCAAGGCGCAGCGGCATTTTTTTGTGTAACCAGTGTCTCTTGGCAGGGGCTTGGTTCGGAAGTCGGGGATGCGGCGTCCGGACCCAATTTCGCGGTTTCGCGAGTGTTTTTTCAAGTCGGGGATTTTAACCCTCCTGCCAGGGTTGTATAACGCCTCCGGCGCTGCGGATCCGTGCCGCGCGCCGGAGGCTTTTTTCACATCCGGGAGCGAGACATGGAGCTGCGCAATTTCGCGCCACAGATCCGGACCTGCAACGTTCCGTCTCAGAGCCCGCTTTCCAAAAATCGATGTAGTGCCGCATGACCACCCGACTGAAGGTCAGCGCCACCTATCCCGATCTGATGGGCATCTGCCTGCTCAAGGGCCTGTCCGAGGATGAGCAACGCGCCTTCCTCGATGCCTGCACGCCACGGCATTACAGCGAAGAAGCCACCCTGCTCACCCAATCCGAGCACACCTCCGGGTTCTACATCGTCGCCCGCGGCCGGGTGGTGATCAGCTTTCTCGATGTCGAGGGCAACCTCAGCGTGATCCACGTGGCGGGCCCGGGCGAGATCATGGGCGACGTCGAGGCGCTCTCCGACATGCCCTGCGCCGCGACCTGTACCTCGCTGCCCGACACCACGATGCTCTATGCCCCGACATCGCTGCTGCTGGACTATGCCCAGAAGCCGCAGGTGATCCGCAACATCGCCCGGATCCTGCACGGGCGCCTCGTGCGCGACAACGAGAACCGCGCCGTGGAGCAATTCCAAACCGTCGATGCGCGGCTGCTGAATTACCTCTGCGTCCTGAGCACCCCGGACGATCCCGACATCCGCATCAGCCAAGCGCATCTCGCGACGCTGATGGGCTGTTCGCGGCAGAAGGTGAACCGGATGCTGAAGGATCTGGCCGATAGCGGGACGGTCGAGGTCGGCCGGGGCCGCATCCGCATCCTCGATCGCAAGAGCATCGGATGCGTGCTCGAAGAGGGCGAAGAGACCTACGTCGTGGGGGGCTGACAGGGTCAGCCCCGCCTGACGCGCGGCAAGGGCGCCGCGAGGCGCCCCCACCGCTTCCGTGAATCATTCCGCCGCGTCGCGGCGCGGCAAGACCCAGCCGGGGCGCGGGTAGTGGCAGGTGTAACCGTTGGGGAAGCGCTCGAGGTAATCCTGGTGCTCAGGCTCGGCCTCCCAGAAATCGCCCACCGGCTCGACCTCCGTGACCACCTTGCCGGGCCAGAGCCCGGAAGCATCGACATCGGCGATGGTGTCGAGCGCGACCTGCTTCTGCGCCGCGTCGACATAGTAGATCGCCGAGCGATAGCTCATCCCGACATCGTTGCCCTGCCGGTTCAGAGTGGTCGGGTCGTGGATCTGGAAGAACACCTCGAGGATGCGCCGGTAGCTGATCCTTTCCGGATCGAAGATGATCTCGATCCCCTCCGCATGGGTGCCGTGGTTGCGGTAGGTCGCGTTCGGCACGTCGCCCCCGGTATAGCCGACGCGGGTTGCCTCGACCCCCGGAAGCTTGCGGATCAGATCCTGCATGCCCCAGAAACAGCCACCCGCAAGAACTGCACGTTCACTCATGTCACATCCTCCACCTGGTCGAGATAGGCGCCGTAGCCTTCCGCCTCCATGTCATCGCGATGGATGAAGCGCAGCGACGCCGAGTTGATGCAGTAGCGCAGCCCGCCGCGATCCGCCGGCCCGTCGGGGAAGACATGGCCAAGATGCGAGTCGCCATGGGTCGATCGCACCTCGACACGGACCATGCCGTAGGAGGTGTCGCGCAGCTCCTGCACATGGGCGGGCTCGATGGTCTTGACGAAGCTCGGCCAGCCGCAGCCGCTCTCGTACTTGTCCGACGAGGCGAAAAGCGGCTCGCCGGAGACGACGTCGACGTAGATCCCTGGCTCCTTGTTGTCGAGATAGGCGCCACTGCCCGGGCGCTCGGTGCCGTTTTCCTGCGTGACGCGGTACTGCTCGGGATCGAGCGCGGCGATCACGTCGGGGTTTCTTTCATAAGTTGCCATTGGCGCCTCCATGATCCGTTTGCCCTTAAGATGGGTCCGATCTGCATCAATGCAAAGGCTGTTTCATCGGCCTGACCCTGCCGTGATCGGCCCGCGCCACGCGCGGGCACTCGCCGGCCCGGATCTTGCCGCGGGAACCGGCGGCGCTCCGCCACCCCGTGGCCCGGCGTCCCGGCGGAGCGCCGCCGCTCCGGCTCGGACAGGCTCTCGCGAGGGATCCAATCGCGCTGTCGCGCCCTTACCTCTCAGAGCGACGCGACACCGCGTCGGATGCAACGGACCCAAAGGAGGATCCCCGATGACCATCCGTTCGACCAAGCTTGGCCTTGCCGCCCTTCTCGCCACCAGCCTCGCCGGCGCGGCCTTCGCCCAGAGCGCGACCGACACCGACCTGACCGCACAGGCCAACGCCGAAGCCAGCGTCGAGACCCGCCTCGGCGCCACGGAAGTGCCCGAGACGCTGGGCGAGCTGATGGCCGATCTCGGCGGCGACGGCGTCGCCATCCCGACCGGCGAGATCCCGGACGACACGCAGGTCACCACGATGACGCTGGGCGATCTCGAGGGCGAAGGCGCCGACCGCGCCGCCGCGCTCGACAACGCGCTGGCCCGCGCCCAGACCTCGCTCGACATGCTGCAGACCCAGGTCGATGGCAGCGAAGTGCTGACCGAGGCTCTCGAGGCCGAGGGCTTCAGCTCCGACAACGTGCTCGGCGTCTACCAGGATGCCAACGGCTCTGTCACCGTGCTGATCGACGACCGCGCCTGATCCACGAGACGCGCGCCCGCCCGGCCCTTCCCCTGACCGGCCCCTGACCGGACCCACGCTGCGGGCGCGCCCGGCCCGGCCCCTCGCTCCCGGGGGCCGGGCCTCTTTGCGTCATCCAAGCCGCGCCACCGCCCAGCGCGCCGCGTCGCGCACCGTCTCGCAAGCGTCCTCGCAAAGGGTCTGCGCCGCTGGCCGCAGCGCCAGATCGCCGGAATTGCCAATCGCGTAGCAGACATTGCGCACGAAGCGGTCGCGCCCGATGCGCTTGATCGGAGAGCCCGAGAACAGCGCCCGGAACGCCGCATCGTCGAGCGCCGCCAGCTGCGACAGCTCCGGAGACAGCAGCTCCTCCCGCGCGTGGTACTTCATCTCCTGCGCCTCTTCGGCAAACTTGTTCCACGGGCAGGCGGCGAGGCAATCGTCGCAGCCGTAGATGCGGTTCCCGAGTCCCGGCCGCAACGCCTCGTCGACGGGGCCGTGATGCTCGATCGTCAGGTAGGAGATACAGCGCCGCGCGTCGAGCTGGTAGGGCGCCGGGAAGGCGTCGGTCGGGCAGACGTCGAGACAGGCGCGGCACGAGCCGCAATGGTCGCGCTCGGCCCCGTCCGTCTCCAGCTCGAGCGTGGTGAAGATCGCGCCGAGGAAGAACCAGGAGCCCAGCTCGCGGCTCACGAGATTGGTGTGCTTGCCCTGCCAGCCGAGGCCCGCCGCCTGCCCGAGCGGCTTCTCCATTACCGGCGCGGTGTCGACGAAGACCTTGATCTCCGCCCCGCCGCCCTCGCGCTCGGCCTCGGCGATGAGCCAGCGCCCGAGCCGCTTCAGCCGCTTCTTGACGACGTCGTGGTAGTCGCGGTTCTGCGCGTAGACCGAGATCGCCGCCCGGTCGCGCAGCTCCAATACGTCGCGCGGATCATGTGCCGGTCCATAGTTCTCCGCCAGCATGATCACCGAGCGCGCCTCGGGCCAGAGCGCCTGCGGGTCGCCGCGCCAATGGGTGCGCTCGGCCATCCAGCCCATCTGCCCGTGCCGGCCGGCCTCGAGAAACGCCGCCAGCCGCTCCGCCACCTGCGGCACGTCGCCGGGACGGCAGATCTTGCACGAGGCAAACCCCACCTCCGCCGCTTCCGCCACCAGCTTGCGCTTCAAAGACACCTGCCTGCCCTTCTCTTCGTCAAAAATACTCCGGGGGAGTCGCGCTGCGCGCGACGGGGGCAGCGCCCCCTCCCGGCTCTCCGTCTCACACCGCCTCGCGGGCAAAGGCGCAACTGCGTCCCGCGTTCGGCACGTATCGCCGTTTAGGGGCCCGGCTCGAGCCCTGTCAACGCATCCGGCGCCCGCCGCGACCGGCGCAGCCCGCCACGCCCCAACAGCACCACCGCTTGCAATCCGCCCCGCTTTCACGGGATACCGGCGGCCCAGACGCCCGCCACACGCCCTGAAAAGACGACCAGTAGCCAGCATGTCCCAGCCCGACCTCCTCAAGACCGACTGCTCGAAATGCGCGGCGCTGTGCTGCCTCGCGCTGGCCTTCGACAAGGGCCGAGACTTCGCCTTCGACAAGAACCCCGGCGAGCCCTGCCGCAACCTCTCGGGCCACAGCTGTTCGATCCACGACCGGCTGACGCAGGAGGGCTTCCCGGGCTGCGTCGCCTACGATTGCCTCGGCGCCGGCAACCGCGTGGTGCAAGAGGTCTTCGGGGGCCAGAGCTGGCAGACCGAGCCGCGGCTGACGCGCGCGATGATGGAGGCGTTCTCAGCCATGCGCGAGGTCCACAAGCGCATCGACAAGCTGCGTGCCGCCCGCGCGCTCACGCTCGACCCACGCGCCGATCAGACCTGCCGCGAGTTCCTCGCCCGTCTCGAGCAGCAGCGCTGGAGCGGGCCCGAGCTCAACGCCTTCGAGGTCGGGCTGGCGCTCGAGATCGACATCTTCTTCTACGGCCTGCAGGACGTCCTCCCGGAAGATTTCTTCACCGAAGGCTGAGCCGCGGGTTCGCCGTCCCGGAGAAGGGTCGAGCGCCGTGTCGAAGCGATCCCGCGGATGCGCCGGGCGGCTGGCCCGAGCCGACCGCGCGGCACGGCCTCTTGCCACGAGACGGGTCGCGTCCGATTGCCTATCCACGATTCGACGGGGGGCCGTGCCCCCAGTCACAGCTCTCAGAAATCGAGATCGGCGTAATGCGGCGGCGGCGGAAAGCCCGGGACCTGGTCGGCGAGGATCGAGCGGAAGGCAGGGCGCGACTTGATCTTTGCGTACCAGTCCTTGACCGTCTCTGAGCGGTTCCAGTCCACGTCGGAGATGTAGTCGAGCGCCGAGAGATGCGCCGCGGCGGCGAAATCCGCCAGCGTCATCACGTCGCCCGCCAGCCAGCGCCGGTGATCGAGCAGCCAGGCCATGTAGTCGAGGTGATACTTGATCGCCTTCGCCCCGGCCTTGACGTTGCTGCTGTCGGGGAAGCCCTGCTTCATGATCTTCTTGTTAACGCGCTCGTAGAGCAGCTTCGAGGTCACCTCATGGTGGAACTTGTCGTCGAACCACGACACCAGCCGGCGCACCTCGAGCCTGGCATCGGCCGAACGCGGCATCAGCGGCGGCTCGGGGTATTTCTCCTCGATCCATTCGCAGATCGGGGCGCTTTCCGACATCGTCTTGCCGTCGATCTTGAGCACCGGGACCTTGCCCGCCGGGTTGCGGCGCAGGAAGTCGGTGTCCTTCTCCCAGTAGCGCTCCTCGACCAGTTCGCACTCGATCTTCTTCTCGGCAAGGCTCAGGCGGACCTTGCGGCAGAATGGGGACAGCGGCACGTGATAAAGCTTGGCCATGGGGCGATGGTATCCGAGAGATTTGGGAACTGCGAGCACCTTTGCCCCCAATCCCCCGAGGTTTCAACTGGGCACGATGGCTCGCGCGATGCGCCGCCGATCTGCCAGTGTCTCAGATAACCTCGATCACGTCCTTGTCGATGGCCAGCATGTAGCCGCGCCGGGCGATGTTCTTGACCAGGAGCTCGCTGACCATCTGGTTGCCGAGCCCGTCACGCAGGCGCTTGATGCGGGTGGCGCCGGCGGCCTCCTCGCAATCGCTGGCATCGCGCCCCGAGATCATCGCCTCGATCTGCGCGCCCGAGAGCATCTCGTCATCCATCCGCGCCTCGGCCAGCACCGCCAGCGTCTCGACCATCGCCTCGGTGAGCTTGAAGCCCATGGTGTTGAGATAGACGGTGTTCTCCTCGCGGCTGATGATCAGCGAGCTGACCTGGATGCCCGAGCGCTCGATCTGCGCCATGCGGCGGTTGAGGATCACCAGCATGACGAGAAATACCAGCGCCGCCACCAGCAGCGCCGTGGCGAAGACCAGCAGCACGAAGATCACCATCCGGTAGCTCGCCAGCGTGTCGGAGAAGGCGGTGCCCGACTGCGCGAGGATCTCCAGGAGCTTGACCTCGGCCTGCCCGGTCAGGTCGTCATTCTCGATGAACAGCCGCTCGACGCGGGCATTGAAGGCATTGGCGTCGGGCAGGGTGAACATCAAGAGCACCCCGGCGCCCACCAGCAGCGCCACGATGGCGGCGATGCCCGCGCCCACCAGCCGCGCGCCGGTGCGTCTTGCGTCAGTAGCGGAGGTAGTAGTCACCGGCGTTGGCCCTCTTCTTGTCACCGGGTTCCTTGGTCGAAAGCCCGACCACGTTCAAGAGCGTCCAGCCATCGCGGGCCAGAGCGGCGGAGAGCCGCTCCGCAGCGGCGCCCTTGCCGGGGCAATCCCCCGACAGGCGCGAGATGCCGTAATGCAGGCGCAGCGGGCTGTCCTGCTTGGCCTTGTATTCGACATAGCAGTCCGCCCGCGCGGCGGCGGGCAGGACAAGCGCCAGGAAGAGGGGAAGAAGGATGCGTTTCATGGCCGCGACCCTGCGCCCGGGCGGGGTGCAATTCAATAGCAGAGCGCCCGGAAGGGGCCGGTTATCCGATAACAGGGGGCCGATATTGCCTGAAATTGGGGGCCGGGGCGAGGGTCGGGAGGCGCGTCGGCCAGGACGGCGGCGCCGCAAGACACGACAGACACACCAACAGGAGACTGCCCATGTCCCGCAAGTTCATCGCCGCCGTTCTGGCCGCCTCGCTCGCCATCACCACCTTCTCCGCAGCCCCTGCCCGCGCCGCCGATGGCCGGGACGTGCTGAAGGCGCTCGGCACCGCCGGGGTGCTCTACATGCTTGGCAATGCCATCGCCGAGGCCCGCGAAGACGCCAAGGACGACCGCAAGAAGGACAAGAAGAAGAAAAAGGAACAGCAGCGCCAGGAAGAGCTCGCCAAGCAGTGGCGCCAGCGCCACCAGGAGCGCCGCGAAGAGCGTCATGACAACCGCCGCAACGATCCGCCGCGTGTCGTCGGCCCCGCCTTCGGCCAGCGGCAGGATACGAAATACGTCCTGCCGTCGCGCTGCATGATGCGCATCGACGGCGGCGGCAGCCGCTATGCCTTCGACCGCGACTGCATGACCAATGCCGGGGTCCGCACCAGCCGACTGCCCGATGCCTGCGAGATGTATGTGCGTGACGGCGGCCGCAAGGAGCGGGCCTTCGACGGGTCCTGCCTGCGCCGCAAGGGCTATGGGCTGGAGGCGGTGCGCCGCGACGGCCCGAACCTGCCGCGCCCCTATCATCGCCAGTACTGAACGAAAGAGACAGCGGCATCGGCGCGGAGTCCCGTCCGCCCGGTGGCGCAGCGCGCGGGGTGCCGAGCAGGCCCCGCGCGCTCTTTTTATCCCGCCGCGGCGGGCGCTGTGATCATCACCGGAGTGTCGAGCCAATGCTCCTCGAGATTCGGCGTCGCACCGATGCGGTCGACCACGGCGAACATCCCCGGCGCCTGCAGCGGCGTCAGCACGCCGTGCCAGGTGCCGCGATAGAGGTTGATCCCCTGCCCCGGCGCGGCGAGGAAGGCGGAAATCTCCCCCGGCTCCGCCCCGGCCTCGGCCACGATCACCAGCCACGGGTTGCGGTGCATCGGCAGGAAGGCCTGGCTGCCCTCAGGGTGCCGCTCGACCATCTCGAGCAGGTAGGGCAGATCGCGCGGCACCGCGTCGAACAGGCTGATGCCGGCCCGCCCGCCGGGGCCAAAATCCATCGCGGCACGGTCGTGGTAGCGCCCGCAGAGGCCCTGGTTGATGATCTTGTCGGGATCGCCCGAGATCTCCAGCACATCCCCGAACGGCGCGAAAGCGCCGGCGGTCAGCGGCTCGGCAAGGATCGTCTTCATGCCAGCACGCTTTCCAGCCGCAGCCGCGCGATGCGCTCGACCTGCCGGCAGGCCTCGGCGAATTCCACCTCGGTCGCGTTGCCCATGCGGCGCTCGAAGGCCGCGAGGATGCCGGGCTTGTCGTGATCGCGCACCGCGATGATGAAGGGGAAGCCATGCTTCTCGACATAGGCGGTGTTGAGCTCGGTGAAGCGGGCGTGCTCGGCCTCGGTCAGCGCATCGAGCCCGGCGCTGGCCTGCTCAGACGTGCTGTCTTCGGTCAGTCGCTTGGCGGCGGCGAGCTTGCCGGCGAGGTCGGGATGCGCCTGCAGCACGCCCATGCGCTCCTCGGCGCTGGCGCTGCGCAGCACCCGCGCCAGCGCGTTGGCGAGACCCACCGGCGTGTCATGCGCCGGGCCGAGCTCGAGCTCGAAGGCGCGCTCGGCGACCCATTCCGAATGTTCGACGATGCCGCCGAACCTGGCCACGAACGTCTCGCGGTCCATCCGGCTCGGGCGCTCGCGCTTCACCGGCGGGTGCGTCGCGGCCCAATGCTCGGCAATCTCGATGCGGCGCGGGGTCCAGACGCCGTCAAAGCCCGCGATATAGTCGAGGAAGCGCTTGAGCCCCGCGACCTTGCCGGGGCGGCCGATCAGGCGGTTGTGCAGCCCGATCGAGAACATCGCCGGCTTGCCCGCCGCGCCCTCGGCATAGAGCGTGTCGAAACTGTCTTTCAGGTAGGTGAAGAACTGCTCCGCCTCGATCCAGCCGGGGCTGACCGAGAAGCGCATGTCGTTGGCCTCGAGCGTGTAGGGGATGATCAGGTGATCGGCGCCGTCGATCTCGAGCCAGTAGGGCAGATCGTCGTCATAGGTATCCGAGATATAGGCGAACTGGCCGATCTCGGCGGCCAGCCGCACGGTGTTTTCCGAGCAGCGCCCGGTGTACCAGCCGCGCGGCGGCTCGCCCACCACCTCGCTGTGCAGGCGGATCGCCTCGGCGATGGCGGCGCGCTCCTCTTCCTCGGGCATGTCCTTGTGCTCGACCCATTTGAGGCCGTGGCTGGCGATCTCCCAGCCCGCGTCCTTCATCGCCTCGACCTGCTCGGGATTGCGCGCCAGCGCGGTGGCGACGCCGTAGATCGTCAGCGGGATGCCGGCGGCGGTGAACAGCCGGTGCAGCCGCCAGAAGCCGGCGCGGGCGCCGTATTCATAGATCGACTCCATGTTCCAGTGCCGCTGGCCGGGCCACATGGCGGCACCGGGAATGTCCGACAGGAAGGCCTCGGAGGCGGCATCGCCGTGCAGCACGTTGTTCTCGCCGCCCTCTTCGTAGTTCAGCACGAACTGCACCGCGATCTTCGCGCCGCCGGGCCATTTCGCGTCGGGGCGATCCGCTCCGTAACCGATCAAA
This sequence comes from Salipiger bermudensis, assembly GCF_019801965.1. Lineage (GTDB taxonomy): Bacteria > Pseudomonadota > Alphaproteobacteria > Rhodobacterales > Rhodobacteraceae > Salipiger > Salipiger bermudensis_A. The sequence continues at coordinate 116,927 of NZ_JAHVIA010000002.1, read as the reverse complement.
TTGCGGGGATAACGCTGCATCTGGCCCCTCCTGACTTGGGTCTTGTTGTCATCATCGGATAATCGCGCTCTAACCGGGACGGAACCGCAAAGGCTGGACCCGGCGGCGCGGCGATGCCCCGCTTATCCGCCCTGCCCACGAAAGGAGCAAGAGGAATGGCCGACGGATACCTCACGACCCACGTGCTCGACACCGCCCGCGGCGTTCCCGCCGAGGGGGTGAAAATCGCGCTCTACCGGGTGTCGGGCAATTCCCATCGCAAGATCGCCGAGACGGTGACCAACGCTGACGGCCGCACCGACAGCCCGATCCTGCCGAAGGCGGCCTTCAAGACCGGCAGCTACGAGCTGGTCTTCTTCGCCGGGGATTACCTGAAAGCCACAGGGCAGGCCGGCGCCGAGCCGCTGTTTCTCGACCAGATCCCGCTGCGCTTCGGCATGTCGGACCCCGACGCCCATTACCATGTGCCGCTGCTGCTCTCGGCCTACGGCTATTCCACCTATCGCGGCAGCTGAGGCCGGGGCCAGCTCCCGTCGCTTTGCCCCCGCGCTTGGCTGCGCCCGTCGCGCGGTGCGGCACGAACTAATGCAGTGACGCGCGCACCCTGCACCTGAACCCGATGGCTCGCATCTCCGCGCACCATCGCCACTGACCTGCCCCCAGCGCGCCCCTCTCTGCGCCTGAACCCGGTGACCTGCCACACCGCGCACCCGGTCCCGGCCCTTCGCATCCTCACGCGTCTAGGCCCCGTCCCCCGCATCGCGCTTATGGACAGGCGGGGCGGCAGGGACTACATGCACACAATGGCCAAACCGAAGACAGACCCGAACTACAAGGTGATCGCCGAGAACCGGCGTGCCCGTTTCGACTACGCGATCGAAGACGATCTCGAGGTCGGCATCGTGCTGACCGGGTCCGAGGTGAAGTCCCTTCGCGAGAACACCTCGAACATCGCCGAGAGCTATGCGGCGGTCGAGGATGGCGAGCTGTGGCTGGTCAACAGCTACATCGCCCCCTACGAACGCGCCATGTTCGGCCACGAGGAGCGCCGCCGGCGAAAGCTGCTGGTGTCGAAGAAAGAGCTGGCGCGGCTGTGGAACGAGACCCAGCGCAAGGGCATGACCATCGTGCCGCTGGTGCTCTATTTCAACCACAAGGGCGTGGCGAAGATGAAGGTCGGCATCGCCAAGGGCAAGAAGAACCACGACAAGCGCGAGACCGAGGCCAAGCGCGACTGGAACCGCCAGAAGCAGCGTCTGCTGAAGCAGGGCTGAGTGCCGCGGGTCGCCGCCTTGCCTGAGCGGCGCTTGGGACGGTTGCTGAGAATGGCGTGTCGTGACCGGTATCTCCCCTTTTCCTCCCCGGGTTGGCATCGACACCCCTGACAAAACCTTGGAAAAGAGTTTCGAAATGCGAAGCCGCGTTGGCCTCAATCGGCTCTCAAGGCAGGCGGCAGAAACGCTCTGGCTGAAGCCGAAGCGGCTGAGCACGTCGCGCATTGTCGGGCCGCGGAATGGCGATCCACGCTCGGAATCCCGCGATTTATCCCCGCCAAGTCCGAAGGACCTCGAAGCCTGACACCTAGCCCACCCAAATCGCCGGTCCGTGGGGGCGGGTCATGCCGGAGGCATGCTTTCAGCATGAACGATGCGCGGCGGCCTGCGGCCTTGATTTCGCGCGGGGTCTGAGTTCGAACGGCGATCCGTTCCACACCCCTCAATTTCAGCCCATCAACGCCACGGGGGCCGCTTCAACCATCCGGAGCCGCGTCCCGCCCTTCGCGAAGCAGCGACCTTGTCCCGCGCCGCCCTCCCATCCCCTTGTATTGCTGCCCCCCGCGGCTTAGAGACGTGACCGACCCTGACTGCCCGGGAAAGGTTTCATGAACCAAGACGATCCCAAGACGCTTGTCTCGACCGACTGGCTGGCGACCCATCTCAAGGATCCCGACCTGCGCATCCTCGATGCCAGCTGGTTCCTGCCCGGGTCCGACCGCGACGCCAAGGCGGAATACGATGCCGCCCACATCCCGGGCGCGCGCTTCTTCGACATCGACGATGTCAGCGACAACCGCTCCGACCTGCCGCACATGGTGCCGCCCGTCGAGAAGTTCATGTCGCGGCTGCGCGCCATGGGCGTGGGCGACGGCCACCAGGTGGTGGTCTATGACAGCCAGGGGCTGTTCTCGGCGGCGCGGGTCTGGTGGCTGTTCAAGCTGATGGGCCAGAACGACATCGCCGTGCTCGACGGCGGCCTGCCGAAGTGGCAGGCCGAGGGCCGCGAGACCGAGGATCTGCCGCCGGTGATCCGCGACCGCCACATGACCGTGCGGCGCCAGAACCAGCTGGTGAAGGACGTGACCCAAGTCTCCGCCGCCGCCAAGCTGCAGGACACCGAGATCCTCGACGCCCGCGCCGCCATCCGCTTTCGCGGCGAGGCGCCCGAGCCGCGCCCTGGCCTGCGCGCCGGCCACATCCCGGGCTCGAAGAACGTCCCCTATACGACGCTGCTGAACGAGGACGGCACGATGAAGGCGCCCGCCGAGCTGCGCGCGGTGTTCGAGGCCGCCGGGGTGGACCTCGGCAAGCCCGCGATTACCTCCTGCGGGTCCGGCGTCACCGCCGCCATCCTCAACCTTGCCCTGACCGTTATCGGCAAGGACGACCATTCCCTCTATGACGGGTCGTGGAGCGAGTGGGGGCAATTCCCCACCCTGCCCGTCGCCACCGGAGAGCACTGATGTTCGAGAACCTCAAAGAGCAACCCGCCGACAAGATCCTCGCCCTGATGCAGGCCTATCGCGAGGATCCGCGCGAGCAGAAGATCGACCTCGGCGTCGGCGTCTACAAGGATGCCAGCGGCAACACCCCGATCATGCGCGCCATCAAGTCCGCCGAGAAGCAGCTCTGGGAAACCGAGACCACCAAGTCCTACACCGGGCTCGCAGGCGATCCGGGCTTTGCCGACGCGATGGTCAAGCTGGTCCTGGGCGATGCGGTCGCGCGCGAGACCGTCGCCGCCGCGGCGACCCCGGGTGGCACCGGCGCGGTGCGCCAGGCCTTTGACCTCATTCGCATGGCCAACCCCAAGGCCCGCGTCTTCGTCTCGGATCCGACCTGGCCGAACCACCTGTCGATCCTCAAGCACATGGGCATCGAGTTCATCTCGTATCGCTACTTCGACAGCGAGACTCGCTCGGTCGATTTCGCCGGCATGATCGCTGACCTGCACCAGGTGATGCCGGGCGACGTGGTGCTGCTGCACGGTTGCTGCCACAACCCGACCGGCGCCAACCTCAACATCCCGCAGTGGAAGGCCGTGATCGAGCTGCTGCTAGAGCGCGAGGCGGTGCCGATGATCGACATCGCCTACCAGGGCTTCGGCGACGGGCTCGATGCCGATGCCGAGGGCGTGCGCATGGTGGCCGAGAAGATGCCGGAAGTGCTGATCGCAGCGAGCTGCTCGAAGAATTTCGGCATCTACCGCGAGCGCACCGGCCTGCTGATGGCGGTGAGCAAGGATGCCGGCCAGCGCAAGCTCAACCAGGACAGCCTGAACTACCTCAACCGGCAGAACTTCTCCTTCCCGCCGGATCACGGCGCGCGGCTGGTGACCATGGTGCTGACCGACGAGGCGCTGCGCGCCGAGTGGGCCGCCGAACTGGAGGAAGTGCGCAACTCGATGCTGGGCCTGCGCGAGCAGCTGGCCTCCGAGCTGCAGCGCCTGTCGGGTTCGGACCGCTTCGGCTTCCTCGCCCAGCACCGCGGCATGTTCTCGCGCCTCGGCGCGACGCCGGAGCAGGTCGAGACCCTGCGCCGCGATCACGGCATCTACATGGTCGGCGACTCGCGCCTCAACATCGCGGGCCTGAACAAGACCTCGGTGCCGATCCTCGCGGAAGCGATCGTCAAATCCGGGATCTGATCCCTTCACTACGAAGCGGAGCGGGGCCTGCGGGCCCCGCCCATGCCGTCTCGCCGCCGGGCCTCAGCCCGTCGCCTCGGAGCCCCTGGCCGGCCTGACGCTCCTGTCTGCCGAATGTCGCGTGTCAGCCGTGTTCGGCCAGGCTGTCCTGCGGCGCCTCGGCCCGGTCCTCCATGCCGTAATCGCGCAGAACGTGGCAGACCCGCAGCCGGTAGCCCGCGAAGATCTCCTCCCGCCCCTTGCGCTGCGCGCCGCGATGCGCCGTGAGCTGGCGCCAGCGCTGCACCGCCGCCTCGTCCTCGAAGAAGCTGATCGAGAGCAGCTTGCCCGGGTTGGTCAGGCTCTCGAAGCGCTCCACCGAGATGAACCCCTCGACCTCTTCGACCAGCGGGCGCATGGCGGCGGCGATGTCGAGATAGGCGTCGCGCTTGCCCTCGGCGGGGGTGACTTCGAAGATGATGGCGATCATGGTGTTCCTCCCTTTTGCGCGCAGTCTGTCCTGCCCCGGCGGGGATTGCCATGGGGCGATCGCGGTCGAGATGACCGGCGTGGTGGCGGTGGCGAGGGCAGGATAATTTTTGAGTATTTGGAACGTAGAGAAGGCAGGGGGGTTGCGCCCATGGGAGGGGCTGCGATTGCGGTAACGCCACGGCCTCTCTTGCCTGCGCCATGGGGGCGTGCGACGGTCGGGGCCGGAGGAGCGAGACATGCTTGAGACCACCGAGGCCCCGATGACCGTGACCCAGCTGCCGCAAACGCTTGAGCCCCGCAACCCGGGCATGCCGCTCGACATGGAACGGGTGATGCGCGCCCGCGCCAACCGTTCGGCCATCGAGCGCCGCGCCGCCAGCCTGCCCGGCCGGCGCAGCCTCAAGAAGGATTTCCAGGCGGCCTGGCTGGCCCGCGCAATCTCGTGCATCGACCTGACCACGCTGGCCGGCGACGACACCCCGGGCCGGGTGGCGCGGCTCTGCGCCAAGGCGCGGCAGCCGGTGCGCGAAGACCTGCTCGAGGCGCTCGGGATGCAGGGTCTGACCACCGGCGCTGTCTGCGTCTACCACGACATGATCGCCCCCGCGGTCAGCGCGCTCGAAGGCAGCGGCATCCCGGTGGCGGCGGTCTCGACCGGTTTTCCCGCCGGGCTCTCGCCCTTTCCGCTGCGGCTTGCCGAGATCGGCGAGAGCGTCAAGGCCGGCGCCCGCGAGATCGACATCGTGATCTCGCGCCGTCTGGTGCTGACCGGCGACTGGGAGGGGCTCTACGACGAGATGCGCCAGTTCCGCGAGGCCTGCGGCGAGGCGCATGTGAAGGCGATCCTCGCCACCGGCGAGCTCGGCACGTTGCAGAACGTCGCCCGCGCCTCGATGGTCTGCATGATGGCCGGCGCCGATTTCATCAAGACCTCGACCGGCAAGGAAAGCGTCAACGCCACCCTGCCGGTGAGCCTGGTGATGATGCGAGCGATCCGCGAGTATTACGAGGAAACCGGCTACCGCGTCGGCTACAAGCCCGCCGGCGGCATCTCCAAGGCCAAGGACGCGATCACCTACCTGGCGCTGGTCAAGGAAGAGCTGGGCGACCGTTGGCTGCGGCCGGACCTGTTCCGCTTCGGCGCCTCGAGCCTGCTGGGCGATATCGAGCGCCAGCTCGAGCATCACGTCACCGGCGCCTATTCCGCGAGCTGGCGTCACGCCATCGGCTGACGCGGCGCCGCCCCTGCCCGTTTCGCGGGCACCGCGCGACGCCAATGATTACCGGGCATGCGGTTTGCGCCGCATGCGACGCTTCTTCCTTTGCCAGCCCCTGCCGAAACGCTTACCGTCTGGTCAAAATTTAGACCAAAGCCAGGGGGCCACATGACCGACAGACGCACGCTTCTCACCCAGTTCAGCCGCCGCCGCATGCTCATGGGCACGGCCGGTTTCGCCGCCGCGGCGGGCACCGGACTTCTGCCCTCGCGCCTGCTCGCGCAAGAGCCGATCGCGGTCGCCGGGATCTACACCGTGCCGGTGGAGCAGCAATGGGTGAGCCGCATCCACATCGCCGCCGAGGCCGCCAAGGAAGCCGGCCAGATCACCTACAGTTTCTCGGAAAACACCGCCAATACCGACTATCCGCGCGTCATGCGCGAATATGCCGAGGCCGGTGCCAAGCTCATCATCGGCGAGATCTTCGGCGTCGAGCAGGAGGCCCGAGAGGTGGTGCTCGATTACCCCGACACCGCCTTCCTGATGGGCTCGTCCTTCATGCCCGACCCGGCCTACCCGAACCTCGCGGTGTTCGACAACTACATCCAGGACGCCTCCTATCTCTCGGGCATCATCGCCGGTGCGCTGACCGAGACCGGCAATATCGGCATGGTCGGCGGCTTCCCGATCCCGGAGGTCAACCGCCTGATGCACGCCTTCATGGCGGGCGTGAAGGAAATGAAGCCCGACGCCAGCTTCCAGGTCAGCTTCATCGGCTCCTGGTTCGATCCGCCCAAGGCCAAGGAAACCGCCTTCGCGATGATCGAGAACGGCGCCGATATGCTCTACGCCGAGCGCTTCGGGGTCTCCGACGCGGCGCAGGAGAAGGGCATCCTCGCCATCGGCAACGTCATCGACACCCAGTCCGACTATCCCGACACCGTGGCCGCCTCGGCGCTGTGGCATTTCGAGCCGACCCTGCAGGCAGCACTCGCCAAGGTGGCGGAGGGCAGCTTCGAGGCCGACAATTACGGCGTCTACAGCTTCATGAAGGAAGGCGGCTGTTCTCTGGCCCCGCTCGGCACGTTCGAGGGCAAGGTGCCGCAGGAGGCGCTCGACCTCGTGGCCGAACGGGAGGCCGCCATCAAGGCCGGCGAGTTCACCGTCGAGATCGACGACAGCGAGCCCACCTCCTCCTGATGACAGACCAAGACACGGCGCAGGGCGAGACCGTCCTGCGCCTCTCCGGCATCACCAAGCGCTTCGGCGCGCTCACCGCCAACGACGCGATCAGCTTCTCGCTGGCGAAGGGCGATGTCGTGGCGCTGCTGGGTGAGAACGGGGCCGGCAAGACTACGCTGATGAACATCCTCTTCGGCCATTACACCGCCGACGAGGGCATGGTCGAGGTCTTCGGCCAGGCCCTGCCCCCGGGCCAGCCCGGCGCCGCGCTGGCCGCCGGCGTCGGCATGGTGCACCAGCATTTCACCCTCGCCGACAACATGACCGTGCTCGAGAACGTGCTGCTTGGCACCGGATCGCTCTGGTCCCCCGGCCTTGGCAAGCCCGCCGCGCGGCGCAAGCTGCAGGCGCTGGCGCAGGATTTCGGCCTGCTCGTCGATCCCGACGCCCGCGTCGCCGAGCTTTCGGTGGGCGAGCGGCAGCGCGTCGAGATCCTCAAGGCGCTCTACCGCGATGCCCGCATCCTGATCCTCGACGAGCCCACCGCGGTGCTGACGCCGCAGGAGGCTGATGCGCTCTTTCTCACCCTGCGCAAGATGGTGGAGCAGGGGCTGTCGGTGATCTTCATCTCGCACAAGCTGCACGAGGTCATGGCGATCTCCTCGCGGGTGCTGGTGCTGCGCCATGGCAAGTTGGTGGGCGAGACCGCCACCAAAGCCACCGACCGCCACCAGCTCGCGACCCTCATGGTCGGCGCAGAGATCGAGGCCCCCGCCCCCGCTGAGGCCCGCCCCGGCGCCGTGCTGATGCGGCTCGATGGCGTGAGCACCGCGCCGCAGGGCAACCGGCCCGGGCTCAAAGCCGTCGATCTCGAGCTCAAGGCGGGCCAGATCCTCGGCCTCGCCGGGGTCTCCGGCAATGGCCAGGGTGCGCTCGCCGACCTGATCTCGGGGCTCGAGGCGCCCGCCTCCGGCAGGCTCGAGATCGCCGGCCACCCGGTCACCGGCTGGAGTCCGCGCAGCGCGTTGCTATCCGGCATTGGCCGCATCCCCGAGGATCGCCACCGCACCGGCACGGTGGCCGATTTCAGCCTGACCGAGAACGCCGTCCTCGAGAGCTACCGCGACGCCCCCATTGCCCGCGCCGGCTGGATGGACTGGGCCGCCGCCCGCCGCGCCACGGAGGCCATCATCACCAAATACGACGTGCGCTGCCCCGGTCCCGAGGCCCGCATCCGCCTGCTCTCCGGCGGCAACATGCAAAAGCTCATCCTGGGCCGCGTGCTCGAGGCCGCCCCGCGCATCATCCTCGCCAACCAGCCGGTGCGCGGGCTCGACATCGGCGCCGTGACCTATGTCCAGGAGCAGCTCATCGCCGCCCGCGACGCCGGCGCCGCGGTGCTGCTGATCTCCGAGGATCTCGACGAGATCCTCACCCTCTCCGACGTGATCCGGGTGATCTCAGGCGGCCGGCTCTCGCCCGAGTTCGCCCGCGGCGAAAAGACCCCGGCCGAGCTCGGCCAGTGGATGGCCGGCCAAGGCTTCGACCATGCCGCCTGACCCCGCCCTCCCCAGACCGACGCCCCTGTCTTCTTCTGGCCCAAAATATCCCGGGGGTCCGGGGGCAGCGCCCCCGAACCGCCCTCTCCGCCAGGTGCACCCATGATGCGACTAGACCCCATCGCCGCGCCCTCCCCGGCCCGCACGCTGGGCCTGCCGGCGCTCGCCATCCTGGCGACCATCGCGCTGGCAGCAGGCCTCGCCGCCATCGCCGGCGCCAACCCGCTCGAGACCTTCGGCCTCATCGTGAAGGGCGCCGTGGGGTCGAGATTCGCCACGCTCGAGACCCTCAACCGCGCCACGCCGCTAATCTTCACCGGCCTCGCCGTGGCCGTCGCCTTCCGCGCCCGGCTGTGGAACATCGGCGCCGAGGCGCAGCTCTATGCCGGCGCGCTGATGACCGTGGTCATCGGCACCCAGCTCGGTCTTCCCGGCCCGCTGGCGATCCCGCTGATGGCGCTCGGCGCCATCGTGGCCGGCGCGCTGGTGCTGCTCGGCCCGGTGCTGCTGAAGACACGGCTCGGGGTCGACGAGGTGGTCACCACGCTCTTGCTGAATTTCATCATGGCGCTGTTCATCTCCTACCTGCTCGAGGGCCCGCTGAAGGATCCGATGGGCATGGGCTGGCCGAAATCCCCCGCCCTGCCCCGCGACGCCCGCCTGCCGCGCATCGTCGAGGGGCTGCGGCTGCACTGGGGCTTTGCCCTGGCGCTGATCTGCGCCGCCGGCGTCTGGGTGATGCAGACCCGCACCACGCTGGGCTACGAGATCCGCGCTGTCGGCCAGAACCCGCAGGCGGCGCGCTTCGCCGGCATCCCGGTGGGCCGGGTGCTGGTCAAGACCGCGCTGATCTCCGGCGGCCTGGCGGCGCTTGCAGGCTTCTCCGAGGTCGCCGGCCTCAAGGGCAACCTGACCTCCGATCTCTCGCCCGATTTCGGCTATACCGGCATCATCGTCGCCATGCTGGCGCTGCTGCACCCCTTGGGCGTGGTGGTCTCTGCGCTCTTCGTCGCGGGCATCTTCGTCGGCGCCGACAGCATGTCACGCGCCGCCGAGGTCCCCACCTACATTGCCGACATCCTGCTCGCTGCGGCGCTGCTCTTCATGGTGCTGGCAATCCTTCTGACACGATACCGGGTGGTGCGCGGATGACCGAGATCGCCGATATCCTGATCTCCGCCAGCTTCTGGGCCGCGGTGCTGCGCATCGCCTCGCCGCTGATCTTCGCCACCATGGGCGAGCTGATCTGCGAGCGCGCCGGCGTGCTCAACCTCGGCATCGAGGGCATCATGGTGATCGGCGCCTTCGCCGGCTGGATGACGGTCTACGCGGGCGGCGGGCTCTGGACCGGCGTCGCCGTGGCGATGCTCGCCGGCATGGCCTTCGGCGCGCTGCATGGCGTGCTGACCGTGCCCTTCGGCCTGTCGCAGCACGTGGTCGGCCTCGGCATCACGCTCTTGGCCACCGCCTCGGCCTATTACGCCTACCGGCTGGCGCTGCCCGAGGTCACCAACCCGCCCCGCATCGAGCCCTTCCAGACCCTGCACATCCCAGGCCTGTCGGACCTGCCCTGGCTCGGCCAGGCGCTGTTTTCCCAGACCGCGCTGACCTGGGCCGCCTTCGCCTGCGTCGCGATCGTGGCGCTGGTGCTCTACCGCACGCCGCTCGGCCTCGCCCTGCGCGCCGCCGGAGAGAACCCCCACGCTGTCGAAGCCCAGGGCCTCTCGGTCGGCGCGATCCGCATCGGCGCGGTGATCGTGGGCTCGGGTCTGATGGCGGTGGGCGGCGCCTTCCTGACCATGTCGGCCTTCTCGTCCTTCTTCTTCGAGATGGTCAACGGGCGCGGCTGGATCTGCATTGCGCTGGTGGTGTTCGGCGCGTGGAAGCCCGGCAAGGCGCTCCTCGGTGCGCTGCTCTTCGCCGGGTTCGACGCGCTTCAGGTTCGGCTGCAGCAGACCGGCATGGGACAGGTGGTGCCCTACCAGGTGTTCCTGATGATCCCCTACCTGCTGTCGATCCTCGCCCTGATCCTGATGTCGCGGCGCGCCCGGGTGCCCGCCGCCCTGATGACCCCCTTCAACCGCGGAGAGCGCTAAGATGGCCAGCTTCGACATCCTCGTCACCGGCGGCACCCTGCCCGACGGCACCGTCAAGGACATCGGCATCACCGGTGACCGCATCGCCGCCATCGGCGACCTGACCGGCGCGGAGGCGGGCGAGGTGATCGCCGCCGCGGGCGACCTGGTCTCGCCGCCCTTCGTCGATCCGCATTTCCACATGGATGCGACGCTGAGCTACGGTACGCCGCGGATCAACGCCTCCGGCACCCTGCTCGAGGGCATCGCGCTCTGGGGCGAGCTCAAGCAGATCGCCAGTGTCGACGAGATGGTCGATCGCGCGCTGACCTATTGCGACTGGGCGGTGAGCATGGGGCTGCTGGCGGTGCGCAGCCATGTCGACACCTGCGACGACACGCTGAAGGGCGTCGAGGCGCTGCTGCACGTGCGCGAGGTGGTGAAACCTTACCTAGATCTACAGCTCGTGGCCTTCCCGCAGGACGGCTTCTACCGCGACCCGACGGCGCGGGCCAACACCCTCCGCGCGCTCGACATGGGCGTCGACGTGGTCGGCGGCATCCCGCATTTCGAGCGCACCATGGCCGACGGCGCCGCCTCGGTGCGCGAGCTCTGCGAGATCGCCGCCGCGCGCGGCCTGCTGGTCGACCTGCATTGCGACGAGACCGACGACCCGATGTCGCGCCATATTGAGGCGCTGGCCTTTGAAACCCAGCGGCTCGGGCTGCAGGGCCGGGTGGCGGGCTCGCACCTGACCTCGATGCACTCGATGGACAACTACTACGTCTCGAAACTGCTGCCGCTGATCGCCGAGGCCGGGATCGCGGCCATTCCCAACCCGCTGATCAACATCACCCTGCAGGGCCGCCACGACACCTACCCCAAGCGCCGCGGCCTGACCCGTGTGAAGGAGATGCAGGCACATGGCATCACCGTCGGCTGGGGTCAGGATTGCGTGCGCGACCCTTGGTATTCGCTCGGCACCGCCGACATGCTCGACGTGGCCTTCATGGGGTTGCACGTGGCGCAGATGACCTCGCCGCAGGAGATGGCGCGCTGCTTCACCATGGTCACGGAAGAGAACGCCAGGATCATGCATCTGGACGACTATGGCCTCGCCGCCGGCAAGATGGCCTCGCTGCTGGTGATGGATGCTGGCTCGAGCATCGAGGCGCTGCGGCTGCGCCCCGACCGGCTCTGCGTGATCTCCAAGGGCAAGATTGTCTCCCGGCAGGCGCGCAACGACGCCCGCCTCGCGCTTCCCGGGCGCCCGGACAGCGTGCGGCGGCGGCACAAGATCGCCGACGGTTAACACCTGGTGGCAGGAGCAGAAGGGGGCCAGCCCCCTCTTGGCCTTCGGCCAATTCACCCCCGAGGTATTTTTGAACCAAAGAAGACGAGGGCGCGGCGCCCCTGGCTTCTCTTCGTCAAAACTACTCCCGCCGGAGGCAGGCCGGCCCGTGGGTCAGCGCTGATCCTCGGCAAGGGCGCGATCACGCGACCATGCGCTCCGCCTTCTTGAGATCGACCGAGACCAGCTGCGAGACGCCCTGCTCCTGCATGGTGACGCCGAAGAGCCGGTCCATGCGCGCCATCGTCACCGCGTGGTGGGTGATGATCAGGAAGCGGGTGTCGGTCCGGCGGCACATCTCGTCGAGCAGATCGCAGAACCGGGTCACGTTGGCGTCGTCGAGCGGCGCGTCGACCTCGTCGAGCACGCAGATGGGCGCCGGATTGGCGAGGAACACCGCGAAGATCAGCGCCAGAGCGGTCAGCGTCTGCTCGCCGCCCGACAGCAGCGACAGGGTCGAGAGCTTTTTGCCCGGCGGCTGGCACATGATCTCGAGACCGGCCTCGAGCGGGTCGTCGCTCTCGACCATCACCAGGTTGGCCTCGCCGCCGTTGAACAGGTGGGTGAAGAGCATCGAGAAGTTGCTGTTGACCTGCTCGAAGGCGGTCAGCAGACGCTCGCGCCCTTCTCGGTTCAGGGAGGAGATGCCGGCGCGCAGCGTCTTGATCGCCTCCTCGAGATCCTGCTTCTCGGAGACCAGCTGGTCGTGCTCCTCGCGCACCTCCTTGGCGTCCTCCTCGGCGCGCAGGTTCACCGCGCCGAGGCTGTCGCGCTGGCGCTTGAGCCGGTTGACCTCGGCCTCGATCTGGTCGGAGGGCGGCATCTCGTCGGGGTTGGCCTCGAGCCGATCGAGCAGTTTCGACGGCGTGGTCTCCTGCTCCTCCTCGATGCGCTCGGCGGCGGCATCGACTGTCTCCCGCGCCGCCTCGACCCGCGCCTCGGCCCGGGCGCGGGCCTCGCGCGCCTCGGAGGCGCTGCGCTCGGCGTCGCGCTCGGCGCCGATGGCCTCGCGCAGCTGCGCCTCGGCATGGGCCAGCGCGTCGCCGGCCACCGCCTTGCGCTCCTCGGCCTCGGCGATCGACTGGCTCATCTCATCGCGCTTGGCCGCGAGCTCGGCGGGCGCGGCTGAGGCGCTCTGAAGCTCGGCCTCCGCCGCCGCCTTGCGCTCTTCGAGCTCGTCGGAGCGGGTGCGCGCCGTCTCGAGCCGGTGGCGCCAGCCCGAGAGCTCCTTGGTGACCTGCTGGCTGCGCGCCTTGCGGGCGTCGCCCTCGCGGCGCAGCTCGTCATGAGCCGAGCGCCGGGTCATCATGGTCATGCGCGCCGCCTCGACCGTCATCTTGATGTCCTCGGCCTCGGCGCGGGCGGTCTCGAGATCGTCGAGCTCCTCGAGCGCGCGCTCGGCCTCGAGCAACTGCTTGCGCGCGCCGGTGGCCTCGTCCTCGTGGCGGGTCACGGTCATCGCGAGGCTCTCGAGCTTGCCCTCGGCAAGGTTGCGGTCGGCCTCGGCGCGGTTCATCGCGCGGGTGCTCTCGTTGAGCTGCTGGTCGGCCTCGCGCCGCGCCTCGCGCGCCGCCTTGTCGGCACGGGTCAGCTCTGCCAGCCGCATCACCAGCGCCTCATGGGCGGTGCGCATGCCCTCGACGCGCGCCTCGGCAGCCGCCATCTCCTGCTTGAGCTCTTCGAGCCGGTTGAGCTGCTCGAGCCGCAGCGCCGCCGCCGAGGGGGCATCCTCGGCCCAGGCGCGGTAGCCGTCCCAGCGCCAGAGATCGCCCTCCGGGCTTACCAGGCGCTGGCCAGGCTTCAGGAGCGGCTGCAGACTCGCGCCGTCATCGGAATCGACCAGGCCGATCTGGCCCATGCGTCGCTCGAGCACCTCGGGCACCGAGACGTGGTTGGTCAGCGCGGTGACGCCCGGAGGCAACGGCTGGTCGCCATCGTAGGGCGGCAGCACGGTCCAGCCGGAGGGGCCCTCGGCATCGACCTCGGGGGCGCGCAGATCGTCGGCCAGTGCCGCGCCGAGCGCTTTCTCGAAACCCTGCTGCACCTGCAGCCGGTCGAGGATCTGGCCGCCTTCGGCGGTGTCGCGGTCGAGCAGCCGGGCCAGCGCGGTGACCTCGGCACGCAGGGCGTTGAACTCGCCCTCCGCCTCGGAGCGCTCGGCCCGTGCCTCGGCCTCGCGCGACTGGGCGTCGGCGCGCGCCTCGTCGGCATCGGTGAGCAGGGTCTCGCAGCGCTCGGCCATGTGCTGCGCCTCCTCGGCGCGGACGCGGGCCTCGCTGACGCGGTCGGTGGACTCCTCCAGCGTCTGCTTGGCAGAGGTCACGGCCTCGCGGGCGCGGCTTGCCTCGCCCTCGTGGCGCTCGAGCATGCGGCGGGCATCCGCGAGAAAGCGCTGCGCCGACTGGTGGCGGGCCGCAAGCCGGGCGACGTCCTCGGTGTATTGCGTGAGATCCGCCTCACGCTCCTGCAGCATGGCGGAGGCCTCGCTGGCGGCCTCGGCGGCCTCGGCGACGCGCTCGTCATGGCCGGCGCCGGCCTTCTCGAGCTCGCGCGCCTCCCATTCGAGTCGCTCGATGGTCTCGCCGGCGTCGCGGTTGAGACCGGCCTCGCGCTCCATGTCGCGGCGCATCTGCTCGATGCGGCGGGTCAGCGCGGCGATGGTCTCGGCGGCCTGGCGTTCCTGGTCGGCCAGCGCATCGCGCTGCACGCCGAGACGCTGCAGGATCGCCACCGCGATCGCCTCTTCCTCGCGCAAGGCCGGCAGCGCCTCCTCGCGCTCGGCCCGCAGCTTGGCGGCGGCGCGGGCAGTGCCCTCGGCCTGCGCGGCGGCGGTGACGCGTTCGCGGTGCTCGGCCTCGGCCTTCATGCGGGCCTCGTCGGCTTCCTTCCAGCGACGGTAGAGCAGAAGCCCCTCGGCGCGGCGCAGGTCGGTGCCGATGGCACGGTAGCGCGCCGCCTGCTTGGCCTGCCGCTCGAGCTGCGACAGCTGCGAGGCGAGCTGCTCGATCACATCATCGACGCGCAGCAGGTTGGCCTCGGTGCCGTTGAGCTTCAGCTCGGCCTCGTGGCGGCGCTGGTAGAGACCCGAGATGCCGGCGGCCTCCTCGAGGATGCGGCGGCGGTTCTTCGGCTTGGCGTTGATCAGCTCGGAGATCTGGCCCTGCCGCACCAGCGCCGGAGAATGCGCGCCGGTGGAAGCGTCGGCGAAGAGCATCTGCACGTCGCGGGCGCGCACGTCCTTGCCGTTGGTCTTGTAGGCGGAGCCGACATCGCGGGTGATCCGGCGGACGATCTCGAGCTGGTCGCTCTCGTTGAAGCCCGCCGGCGCCAGACGGTCGGAATTGTCGATGGTCAGGCAGACCTCGGCGAAGTTGCGCGCCGGGCGCGAGGAGGCGCCGGCAAAGATCACGTCCTCCATGCCGGAGCCGCGCATCGCCTTGGCGCGGGTCTCCCCCATCACCCAGCGCAGCGCCTCGAGCAGGTTCGACTTGCCGCAGCCATTCGGCCCGACGACGCCGGTCAGCCCCTCGGAAATGACGAGGTCGGTGGGGTCGACGAAGCTCTTGAAGCCCGTGAGTCTGAGGCGGGAAAATCGCAAGTCTGGCTGCCCTGATTCCTGATTATCGGGTATTTTCGCTGTCCGGCCGGGGGCGAGTCAAACGCTTTGCGCTGCATATCGCGGAGAGCCGCTCATTATCCACAAGATATTGCGTAGTTACCGTGAAAACGAGTTCTTGACGAATGGCGTGTTAGCGCTTTTCATCATCGCGCCTGCGAGGAGCTGCCCCATGCCTCTAGCCATACGACCGATCTCGCCCCGCGACCCGCGCGCCCGGGCGCTGCTGAGCGAAAGCCACGCGCTGATGAACGCACTGTTTCCGCCGGAGGAGAACCATTACCTCGACATCGAGGCGCTTTGTGCCGAGGGCATTACCTTCTATGGCGCCGAAGAGGAAGAGGGGGGAGACCTTCTCGGCTGCGCGGCGCTGGCCCGGCGCGATGGCTATGGCGAGGTGAAGTCGATGTTCGTGGCGCCGGTGGCGCGGGGCATCGGCGTGGCCCGCCGCCTGCTCTGCCATATCGAGCGCGCGGCGCTGGCCGAGGGCCTGCCGATGCTGCGGCTCGAGACCGGCGACAAGCTCGCCGCCGCGGTGTCGCTCTACGAGGGCTCGGGCTTCATCCGGCGCCCGCCCTTCGGCACCTACGAAGACAGCCCGTCGAGCATCTTCTATGAGAAATCGGTGGCGCTGCCCGCGCGCGGCTCAGCCTGACCGCCCCTTCCGAACGCACCGCTGGAGCCGATACAACGGAGGCCGCCAGTTCGCTTCGCCCCAGCGCCGCCGCAACGCGCGCTCGCAGATCGCTTCGCCCCAACGCAGTCAGCCTCAGTATCCCCTGCAGTCCAGCTCCGCGCTGCCGCCGAGCCCGGCGCTGGCATAGCCGCTGAAGATCGCGCAGGAGATCCGGCCCCGCCTTGGCTTGCTCGGCGCCGGCGCGCCATCGCAGGACAGACCCATCACCAGCACCGCAGGATCGCCAATGACCCAGTCGGGCTCGCAGCCGGTGTGAAGGAAGGCAGCCGTCTGCGCCCGCTGGGCAATCGGCTCGAACCGGGCGGGAAATTCCGGGCTGATGCGCGTTGCCTCCGCCATCGCGCCGTTAACCCGTAGAAGGAAACGCGTGCCCTCAACCTCCACCTTTTGCGCCGGAAGGCCGCGAAACCCGGGCCCGCCCATATTGCAGGCGGAGATCAGCAAAACCACCGTGAGCAGCACCCATCTCATGCCGCAACATAGGCAAGGATTGGTTAACCAGCCCTTAAGCCCGGCGGGCTCTCGGGCCGGTGCGCGCTTTTGGCGCGGGCGGTAGTATTTTGACATTCTTTTTTTTGAATGTATTATACATTCCGTAAAGCGAATTTATGGGAGGCCGTCATGGCACGCACGCTTGCACGACCCGCAGACACCTACTCGCCGACCTATTTCCTCGCGTCGCTGGGCGCGGGCGGTACGGCGGTCTCATTCTTCATGTACCTGATGTTCTGGGTGCCCCACCCCGGGCAGGCCGTTCCGGTCTTCGAGGACATCGCCGCCGCATGGGCCAAGGGGGCGCTGCCGCAACAGGTGGCGATCGCGGTCGCCATGCTCGGGATCGCGGTCTTCGCGGTGCTCAACATCAAGTCGCTGATCTGGAACCTGCGCAGCTTCAGCGCCTTCAAGCAGACCGTCGCCTGGCAGGAGATGAAACAGGCCAACACCGAGAGCTCGGTGCTCGCGATGCCGCTGGCGCTCGCCATGACGGTGAACGTGGGTTTCATCCTCGGGCTGGTCTTCGTGCCCGGCCTGTGGTCGGTCGTCGAATACCTCTTCCCCTTCGCCATGGTGGCCTTCACGCTGATCGGCGTGCTGGCCTTCCGGCAGCTCGGCGCCTTCCTCAGCCGGGTGCTTTCGAAGGGCGGTATCTTCGATGTCACCGCGCACAACTCCTTCGCCCAGCTGCTGCCGGCCTTCGCCATCGCCATGGTCGCCGTGGGCTTCGCCGCCCCCGCCGCGATGAGCAGCAACCCGGTGACCGTGGGCACGGCGCTGGTGCTCTCGACCTTCCTCGGCGTGACCGCGATGATCTACACCGTGATGGCGGCAATCACCGCTCTGAGCTCGATGCTGCACTACGGCACGGCGCGCGAAGCCGGTCCCACCCTGCTGATCATCGTGCCGATCATGACGGTGCTCGGCATCATGTTCCTGAGGCAGGCACACGGGCTGCACACCACCTTCGACGCGCATGGCAATGCCGGCGAGACGCTTGTCTTCCTAGCCCGGATGCTTTCGGTGCAGGTGGTGTTCCTGCTGCTCGGGATGACGGTGCTGCGCGCCCAGGGCTATTTCCGCGATTTCGTGCTCGGCCCCAAGACCTCGCCCGGCTCCTACGCCCTGGTCTGCCCGGCCGTGGCGCTCTCGGTGATGCTCCAGTTCTTCATCAACAAGGGTCTGGTGGCCGCAGGCATGGTCGACAAGTTCAGCCTCGCCTTCTGGACCCTGACCGCCGTGGCGCTGATCGCGCAGGCCATCGCGGTCTGGCTGGTGCTACGGCTGAACCGCCAGCATTTCGGCCGCCGCGAGGAGATCGCCATCCCGGCCGAATGATCCCGGTGCCACACTCACGAAACGCCAGGCAGGGCCGGAGGAACACCCTCCGGCCCTGCCCCTATTCGCGATATAGGCGAGTCGGAGACTTTTCTTTCGCGCAATCTCGTTTCGCGTCATGGTGATGGAACGGGGACGGTCCAGCGTGGTTACCCCTGCAGCACAGAGGAGTGACACATGTCCGGCCCCATGCCCCAACACGACACACCGCCGCGCCGCCCGCTCGGCCCCGACTGGCGCTGGCTGCTGGTTCTCGGCGCGCTGCTGGTTGTCGGCGGCATCGTGGCCTTCCTGAACCCCTTCGCCGCGTCGCTGACCGCCGTGGCCATTGCCGGCAGCATCCTGCTGCTGGGAGGCGTCCTCCAGCTCTGGATCGCGTTCCGCTACGATGGCCCCGGCACCGAGCGGCTGGTCTCGGGCCTGCTGGGCTTTCTCGTGCTGGCCTTCGGCGTGGCGCTGCTGGCCAACCCGCTGGCCGGGATCGTCTCCCTGACGCTGATCATCGCGGGCTTCTTCATCGCCGTCGGGCTGCTGCGCGTCCTGCTCGCCTTTCACCTGCGCGAGCGGCGCGGCTGGGGCTGGCTGGCGCTTGCCGGGGCGATCTCGGTGGCGCTCGGTCTCTGGATCATCTTCGCCATCCCGGAAGCCGGCGGCGGCATCCTCGGGATCTTTCTCGGCATCGAGCTCCTGAGCTCCGGGATCGGCGTCGCGGCGCTGGCCTGGCGGCTGCGCTAGGGGCGGATCAGAAGCGGATCTCGACGTCGGGCAGGTTGAGCGTCGACATCAGGTCGCGCAGCTCCTGCCGGGCGGCCACGTTGGAAATGTTGAGCTGCTTAACGCCGATATCCTTGAGATCGAGCAGCGTCAGCCCGCGCGGGAACAGCTCGCGGAAGATCACCCGCTCGGAGAAGCCCGGCGCAATGCGAAAGCCGATGCGCTTGGAGAGCCGCTCGAGCGCCTTCTCCATCTTCATCTTGTTGATCATCTGCTGGGCGCCGAGACGGTTGCGCAGCACGATCCAGTCGATCGGCTTGAGCCCGGCCTGGGCGCGCAGCTGGCGGGCGTTCCAGACCATCTCGGAATAGACCGAGGGCCCGATGATCTTGTCGCCGTCGCTGTCGATCCGGGCCAGAAGATCGAAGTCGATGAAGCTGTCGTTGAGCGGGGTGATCAGCGTGTCGGCCAGCGTATGCGCGACCTGGCTCAGACGGGTGTGCGAGCCGGGGCAGTCGATCAGGATGAAATCGCTCTCGGCCTCGAGCATCGACACCGCCTTGCTCAGGCGATGATCATAGGCGTTCTCACCCGGCGCCAGCTCGGAGGGATCGACCTGGGGCAGCTCCATGTAATGCGGGCTGGGCAGTTCGAGCCCCTCGCTCTCGAGGAAGCGGCGACGATTGTCGCAGTAGCGGCCGGTGGTCTGCTGGCGCAGGTCGAGGTCGAGCGCGCCGACCCTGTAGCCCAGACGGGCAAGCGCGGTGGCCACATGCATCGAGACGGTGGATTTGCCCGCCCCGCCCTTCTCGTTCCCGACGACGATGATATGTGCCACGCTACCCTCTTGTCCTGATGACCACATGTTCCGCTGTGGACCCGGTTGGGCTACCGTATCTGGTGGGCGCCAACAAGCAAAGTCTTGCCGACGGCATCCCGACAAGGCAAGCCCCGACCGTGTTCCACGTGCCGCAAATCCGACCACCAGACGCAGAAAAGCCCGACCAGATGGCCGGGCTCTTCCGAAATCTCAGGAACCTTGCGGGTCAGTGCAGCTTGGCACCGACCTCGGCGATCGACTCGTCGATCATCCGGTCCTTGTCTGCAGCGCTGGTCTGCTGCGCGATGACATCGCGGGCAGCTGCCACGGCCACGGCTGCGGCACGGTCGCGCACTTCCTTCACGGCCGATGCCTGAGCCGAAGCGATCTGGTCTTCGGCGGCGGCGAGACGGCGTGCGATGGCATCCTTGAGGTCCGCGCGGGCCTGTTCGGCGGCCATCTCGGCCTCTTGCTTGGCGTTCTCGACAATGCGCTCTGCCTGTGCCGAGACCTCCTGCTGCTTGCGCTCGTAGGAGGCAAGAAGCGTCTGGGCCTCTTCACGCAGCGCGCGGGCTTCGTCGAGCTCGTTGCGGATATCGTCGGCGCGCTTGTCCAGCAGCTTGCCCAGCATGCCCGGGACCTTGAAGTAGGCCAGGACGGCGAGGAAGAGCAGGAAGCCGAGCAGCACGACGAAATCGGTGTTGCGCAGCGAGAAGAACGGGCCGGACGCCGCCAGCGCGGGGCTGGCAAGGCTTGCGCCAATGGCGCTGGTGATGATCAGCTTGCGCATCGGCTCACCCTTTCATCCGGTTGTCGACAGCCGTCGAGATGGCTGCCTGGTCCGTCTTGCCACCGAGAGCGGCCACGATGGCCTCCGCAGTGTCCTTAGCGACGATCTCGACATTCGCGAGCGCCGACGCGCGGATCTCGGCGATGGCCGCTTCCGACTCGGCGGTCTTGGCAGCGATCTGGGCGTCCGCTTCGCGGGTCGCCTCTTCGAGCTTCGCCTTGATGTCCTCACGGGTCTGCTGACCGATGGCCTGAGCCTCGGCACGGGCATCCGCGAGAGCCTTGTCATACGCCGCTTCGGCGTCGGCGGCTTGGCGCTTCAGCTCCTCTGCGGCGGCGATGTCATTCGTGATCGTGCCCTGGCGCTCGGCCAGGACCGAAGCGATCCGCGGCAGAGCGATGCGCGACAGCACGAAGAAGATCACCACAAGCGTGATGACAAGCCAGAAGACCTGGTTCGGGATCCACTCAGCGCAGAGCTGGGGCATGCCGATGGCGGAGCCATGGCTGTCCACGCAGGCGCTGGTGATTTCTCCGGCGATGGGGTCTGTCGCCATGTCGTCCTCCGTCGGAACGTTGTCTCTACATCGGGCGGCCCGTCAGGGACGGGACCGCCCGCGCGTAAGGATTTTCGTTCCGTCTATTAGACGGCGAACATCAGCAGCAGAGCAACGAGGAAGGAGAAGATGCCCAGTGCTTCGGCGAATGCGATGCCGATGAACAGGGTTGCGGTCTGCGATGCGGCAGCCGAGGGGTTGCGCAGGGCGCCGGCGAGGAAGTTCGCTGCGACGTTGCCCACACCAAGTGCGGCGAGACCGGTGCCGAGACCTGCGAGACCTGCGCCGATGTGTGCGAGTTGACCTTCCATGGTGGTATCTCCTTACGTGTGGAAGTGATCGATAGGGTGTTCTGCGGGGTAGAGCGGGGCAACAGCGCCCCGCCGCTACGTCAGTGATGCGGGTGCAGTGCGTCCTTGAGGTAGACGCAGGTGAGGATCGTGAAGACGTAGGCCTGCACGAAGGCCACCATGACCTCGAGACCGTAGATCGCGGTGATGGCGACGATCGAGAGCGGCGAGATGATGGCGAGGCCGGCGAAGCCTGCGAAGACCTTGATCACCGCGTGGCCTGCCATGACGTTGCCGGCAAGACGAATGGAGTGGCTCACCGGGCGCACGAAGTACGAGATGATCTCGATGATGGCGAGCACCGGGCGCAGCGCCAGCGGCGCCGAGGTCACCCAGAACATCGACAGGAAGGACGGGCCGTTCTTGACGAAGCCGAGGATGGTCACGCCGAGGAACACGCAGAGTGCCAGCACCACGGTCACCGCGAAATGCGAGGTGGTGGTGAAGCTCATCGGGATCAGGCCGAGGAAGTTAGCCACCACGATGAACATGAACAGGGTCATGATGTAGGGGAAGTAGACGAGGCCTTCCTTGCCGGTCACGTCCTCGACCATCTTGTGGATGAAGCCGTAGGCAAGCTCGGCCACCGACTGGCTGCGCGACGGAACCACGGCACGGCGCGAGGTGCCAAGCACCATCAGAGCGACGATGACCAGGATCGCGATCGCCATCCACAGGGTGACGTTGGTGATGGTGAACATGCCGACCGCACCGTCGCCGAACAGCGGCTTGACGATGAACTGATCCATCGGGTGGAAGACGAGACCGCCCGTTTCAGCTGCGTGCTCCGCACCATGTCCGGCCATCTCAGCACCCTGCGTTGCTTCAGTCGCCATTGCGATCCCTCTTCTCGTCTTCTCCGGCCTGCTTGGCCAGTTGCGCCTGCTGGATTTCGGCTGCGCTGCGCAGCATCACCCGGATGCCCGCCACGATCCCCAGCAATGTGAACAGCACCATGAGGAACGGGGTTGTGCCAAACAGCACGTCGAGCCCGTATCCGATGCCAAAGCCGATCCCGAGACCGGCAACCATCTCCGTGACCATCCGCCAGGCGAGCTGTGCCTGGGAATAGTGTTCCTCCTGGTGAACCTTGTCGCTTTCCCGGGCGGCCTTGGCCGCCGCGATCTTCGCCTCCAGCGCATCGAGTTGCTGCTTTGGATCGGGATCGCTCACTGTTCAGCCCCAAAGGAGTTCCGCGATGTTGCTATGCGGCGGGACGCCCTGAGTCAAGAACCGGTGAACAGAGGATCAAGGCCACCCATCCATCTGATATTAAACAAATTTAGTTTCACGACCTGCACCACCTTCACATCCCCTCGGCCCGGTTAGCGCCAACGCCGACCCAAATCCTTATTCAACTGTGCGGTTGAGCATGGCCGGGAGCGGCTTGACGGCGGCCCCGGGGGCATCGCTTATGGCGGCATGACCGACACGCTCTCCGCCGTCTTCGCCGCCCTCGCGGACCCGACCCGTCGCCGCATCCTCGCGATGCTGCTCGAGGATGACATGGCGGTGACCGACGTGGCCGAGCCCTTCGAGATGTCGCTGGCAGCGGTGTCGAAGCACCTCGCCATCCTCGCTGCCGCCGGGCTGATCAGCCAGGAGAAGCGCGGCCGTGTGAAGTGGTGCAAGCTCGAGCCCGACGCGCTGCGCGAGGCCTCGGTCTGGATGGTGGGGTTCGGGCTGGTCGAACCGGTCAATCTCGACGCGTTCGAACGCTTCCTGGCAGAGGAGCTGGGAACGGGCCCCACGCCCTGAGCCGCAGCCTCACTCGTCCTTCAGCAACAGCAGCAGCGCCGCGATCGTCAGCGCGACGCCGACCAGCATCGTCGCCGGCGGCACCCCTTGCCCCAGCGCCAGCGTCCAGAGAATGACCCAGGACGGCGTGAGGTAGGTATAGGCCATGACCTTGGCCGAGGGCAGTCGCAGCGCCGCGAATTGCAGCAGCACGAATGTGGCGGCGGTGGCGGCAATGGCGGTATAGGCGATGGTGATCCAGACGATCGGCGGCAGCGCCGCCCAATCGGTCGCCATCAGCGCCGGCCAGCCCCAGATCAGCAGGAGCACGGTGCCCGCGAGGTTGGTCCAGAGGGTGAAGACCAGCGCCGGCTCGCCGCGGTTGAGCCTGCGCACCATTGGCGCATAGACCGCATGGGCCGCGCAGCCGACGAAGTAGACGGCCTCGCCGCGCCCAACGCCAAAGGCCAGCAGCGCGCCGAGATCGCCGCGGAAGATCACCCACAGCGCCCCGACGGCGCCCACGGCGAGCGCCAGCGCCATGCGGGAGGTCATGCGCTGGCGCATCAGCAGCCAGCCGAAGCCCGCCGCCATCAGCGGCGTCAGGGTGAAGACCGCCGACATGCTCACCGGCGCCGCGGTCTTGAGCCCTTCGAACATCAGCACGAAATAGGCGATCATCAGACCGCCGAGCACGAGGTAGCGCCACGGCGCCTCGAGGGAGGCGCGGCTCACCTTGCCGCTGGCCAGCGCCACGGCCGAGAGGATCAGCGCCGCCAGCACGAAGCGCACCGCGTTGAGCGCGGTGGGGGCGATATGCGGCGCCGCCAGCGATCCCATGGCGAAGGAGCCCGCGACGAGGGCCGAGAAGGCCAGCATCGCGAGGTGGCCCTGACTTGCGGGGCTCACGTCTTGTCGCGCTCGGTCGCGTAATCCTTCAGGTGCTTGAGGAAGGCCTGCACCTTCGGGGTGCGGTGCAGGTCGACATGGGTCACCAGCCAGAGCGGCGACGACCAGTCTTCCTGCGCCGGCAGGATCTGCACCAGGTCGGGATCCGCCCGCCCCTCCTGCTCGGCCATGAAGCCGAGCCCGGCCCCGGCGCGCACCGCCTCCTGCTGCACCCGGCCGTCTTCGGCGCGGAACACCACGCGCTCGAAGGGCACGTTCTTCTTCATCCAGATGGCATAGGGCGCGCGCGAATCGGGGTCGTCATAGCCGACGAAATCGTGGCTCTGCAGCGCCTCGACGCCCTCGGGCTTGCCGCGCCGCTCGACGTAGCCGCGCGATCCGAACAGCGCCACCGCCTGCCGCGCGAAGGGCTGCACCACGTTGTCGGGCTCCTGCGGCGCCGAGCCGGCGCGCAGCGCCACGTGGGCCTCGCCGTATTCGAGCCGAAACAGGCGCGTCCCGGTGAGGTAGCGCACGACGATCTCGGGATGCGCTTCGCGGAAGGACTGCAGCGCGCCGACCATCAGCGGCGAGAAATTGATCAGCGAGGTCACCAGAAGCTCGCCCGAGACCCCTTCGCCCTGCCCCTTGATGCGCCCTGCGAGCTGCTGGAACTGGTCGTCGGTGGCCTGCGCGACCCGGGCAAGATCCTGTCCGGCCTCGGTGGGCGTGTAGCCGCGGGCGTGGCGCTGGAAGAGCTTGACGCCCATGCGGGCCTCGAGCGCATCGATATGCCGGATCACCGTGGCGTGGTGAACTCCGAGAACTTCGGCCGCGCCGCTGACGGTGCCCAGTCGCGCCACCTGGTAAGCGGTGCGGATCTCATCCCAATTGGTCATGTCGCTGCCTGTGCGTCGGATCACATACAGCCCCGATATGCCGGGAATTCGTGCAGGATTTCAATGGCTCAGGCGCGTTTCGCGCCAACCGGCGCAAATTAGCCGGCGATCCCGGGGCCTGAAACACGAAACGCCCGGCACAAGGCCGGGCGCATCGAATTTCTTGTCGCACAGCGTCACCCTCGGGCGATCGCCGAAGCGCTGGCTTAGTCGGCCACGATGGTGGTGGTGGTCGACGAGCTGCCGTCGTCGTCATCCGAGGATGCGATCAGAGCGACGAGCACGGCACCGCCTGCGATGGCCGCGATGGCTGCCGGCGAGAGCGAGCTTGCTGCTTCGGCAACAACGAAGGGATCGTCTTCGACGACAACTTCGGTCGGGCCAGCTGCATATGCTGCGGAAGTGGCGAGCATGCTGATGATGGCCGCCGAGGTCATGAGGGATTTCAGTTTCATGCTACACCTTTGCAAAATGAGCGTTTCTCAAGTCTTCAATACCGGCTTCTTGCCGATTCAACCAGTCCGAATTCACGTTACGGCAGCATTCCGCGCGTAAAATAGCCACGTGTGTTATTTTTGCGCAGTTTGCCGGCAACGCCGTCCGGTGAGCGCGCGAGGCATCCACCATTCGGATCCGATCTTATCAACAGCTAGCGCAAAGCGTGTGCCACGACAACGGTTTGAATAGGATTAATGCTGCGCATGCAAAGCCCATAATACTTGACTCCAAGCCCCGCGCCCCGTATCCGCGACCCGACTCCGGAAGCCGAATTGCGCCTCCGGTCCCTTGGGGTCTGCCCGGGATCGCCCTCCGTCAGCGCGTTGCGCCCACGGGGGCCATTCTGCATTGCCCCGATGACTCATCGCGCCGTCACTCCTATCTCGGGGGGACACAAGGACAACAGACGGGAGGCCCGCGGCCCCATGTTCGAGAATCTATCAGAGCGCCTTGGCGGCGTCTTCGACCGGCTGACGAAACAGGGCGCACTGTCCGAGGACGATGTCCGCACGGCGCTGCGCGAGGTTCGCGTTGCCCTGCTCGAGGCCGACGTCTCGCTGCCGGTGGCGCGCCAGTTCATCAAGGCGGTCGAGAAGAAGGCCACCGGCGCCGCGGTCACCAAGTCGGTGACGCCGGGCCAGCAGGTCGTCAAGATCGTCCATGACGAGCTCATCGCGGTGCTGGCCGGCGAAGGCGAGCCCGGCTCCCTGCGCGTCGACAGCCCGCCCGCGCCGATCCTGATGGTCGGCCTGCAGGGCGGCGGCAAGACCACCACCACCGCCAAGCTCGCCAAGCGGCTGAAGGAGCGCGACGGCAAGAAGGTCCTGATGGCCTCGCTCGACGTCAACCGCCCCGCCGCCATGGAGCAGCTCGCCATCCTCGGCACCCAGATCGGCGTCGACACGCTGCCGATCGTCAAGGGCGAGGATCCGGTCTCGATCGCCAAGCGCGCCAAGACCCAGGCGGGCCTTGGCGGCTACGATGTCTACATGCTCGACACCGCCGGCCGCCTGTCGATCGACGAGGAGCTGATGGCGCAGGTCGAGGCGGTTCGCGATGTCGCCAACCCGCGCGAGACGCTGCTGGTGGTCGACGGCCTCACCGGTCAGGACGCGGTGCACACCGCCGAGAACTTCGACACGCGAATCGGCATTACCGGCGTGGTGCTGACCCGGATGGACGGCGACGGCCGCGGCGGTGCGGCGCTCTCGATGCGCGCCGTCACCGGCAAGCCGATCAAGTTCGTCGGCCTCGGCGAGAAGATGGACGCGCTCGAAACCTTCGAGCCCGACCGCGTCGCCGGCCGCATCCTCGGCATGGGCGACATCGTCGCGCTGGTCGAGAAGGCGCAGCAGACGCTCGAGGCCGAGCAGGCCGAGCGCATGATGAAGCGCTTCTCTAAGGGTCAGTTCAACATGAACGACCTGAAGATGCAGCTCGAGCAGATGATCAAGATGGGCGGCATGGAAGGCATGATGCAGATGCTGCCCGGCGCCGCCAAGATGGCCAAGCAGATGGACGGCGCGGGGATCGACGACAAGATCCTCAAGCAGCAGATCGCGCTGATCAACTCCATGACCAAGAAGGAGCGCGCCAACCCGCAACTCCTGCAGGCCTCGCGCAAGAAGCGCATCGCCAAGGGCGCCGGCATGGAAGTGTCGGATCTCAACAAGCTGCTGAAGATGCAGCGCCAGATGTCCGACATGATGAAGAAGATGGGCAAGATGGGCAAAGGCGGCATGCTGAAACAGGCCATGAAGGGCATGTTCGGCAAGGGCGGGATGCCCGAGGGCATGGACCCGAGCCAGATGGACCCGAAGGCGCTGGAACAGGCGGCCAAGGCGATGGGCGGCCGGATGCCCGGCGGCCTGCCCGGACTCGGCGGTGGCGGCGGTCTGCCGCCCGGCCTGAGCGGCATGGGGAAGAAGAAGTAAGCCCGTGCCCGCCCCCGTCCTCCATACCCCGCGGCTGACCCTGCGAGGCCACGTGCTGGCCGATCTCGAGGCGCTTTGCGACCTGTTCGAGACCGACCGCGCGCGCTTCATGGGTGGCCCGCTTCCGCGCAAGGAGGCGTGGCGCTGGATGGCGTCCGAGGTCGGCATGTGGGATCTGCGCGGCTTCGGCTACTGGGGCATCGAGACGAAGGACGGCGCCTTCCTCGGGCAGGTCGGCCTGTCGCAGCCGCCGCATTTCCCCGAGGCCGAGATCGGCTGGACCCTGCTCGAGGGCGCCGAGGGCAACGGCTATGCCGCCGAGGCGGCGCAGGCGGCGCTGCACTGGGCATGGGGGAACGGCTTCGAGACGCTGGTCTCCTACATCACCCCCGGCAACCACCGTTCCATCGCGCTGGCCGAGCGCCTTGGCGCAACGCAGGACGCAGGCGCACCTCTGCCCGAGGGCGAAACCCCGGCGGAGACCGTGGTCTACCGCCACCGCGCCGATGCGGATGGCAGCCCGGAGGCCTACGCATGATCGTGCCCAACGCCCCCCGCCTTGAGACCGAGCGCCTGATCCTGCGCGGCCCGGAAGCAACCGATGCCGAGCCGATGATCGCCTTCCTGCTCGACCGCGAGCGCGCCGACGGCTTCGGCGGCTACGAGCATCGCGGCGACGCGTGGCGCTGGTTCGCGCTCAACATCGGCCATTGGCAGCTGCGCGGTTACGGCTACTTCACCATCGAGATGAAAGAGACCGGCACGCCGGCCGGCATCTCCGGCATCTGGAATCCCGAGGGCTGGCCCGAGCCGGAAATCGGCTGGGTCGTCTTCGAGGGCTTCGAGGGCCGCGGCATTGCCCGCGAGGCCGCCGAGCGCGTGCGCCGCTATGCCTACGAGGATCTCGGCCTGACCACGCTGACCTCCAACATCGTGCCGGGAAATGCCCGCTCGGTGGCGCTGGCCGAGCGCATGGGCGCCACCTACGAGCGCACCTACGTGAACTACAACATGGGCGAGGACATGCTCTATCGCCATCCCGGACCCGAGGAGGTGCTGGGATGAGCGTCGAGGTGCCCGTGATCGAAACCGACCGCCTCGTGCTGCGCGCCCCGCGTCTCGAGGATCTCGATCCGCTCTGCGGCTTCTTCGCCGAGGAGCGCTCGAAATATGTCGGCGGCCCGTATGACCGCGGCGAGGTCTGGCGGATGCTGCTGCGCAGCGCCGGGCAATGGCAGCTGCGCGGCTACGGCCTGTGGCACATCACCGTGCGCGACAGCGGCGAGATGATCGGCCATGCCGGCGTGCTGCACCACATCGAGTGGCCCGAGCCGGAGCTCGCCTACGGCATCTTCGCCGCCTACGAGGGCAAGGGCTATGCCCACGAGGCCGTCGAGGCTGCGCGCGCCGCTGCCGCGCGCCACTTCGGCCTGACCCGCCTGATCAGCATGATCGACCCGACCAACGATCGCTCGCGGGCGCTGGCGCTGCGCCTCGGCGCGCATTTCGAGGGCGAAGACACGCTCTTCGGGCAGACCTGCCACGTCTACCGCCACCCCGAGCAGCGGGAGGGCGTGTGATGGCGCATCATGATATTCCCGTGCTCGAAACCGCCCGCCTCGTGCTGCGCGCCCCCGAGCCGCAGGACTACCCGGATTTCAAGGCGACCTTCGCCTCGTATCGCTCGCGCTTCATGGGCGGTCCGCTCAATGCCTACGAGGCATGGATGCTCTACGCCGCCGAGATCGGCCATTGGGAGATCCGCGGCTACGGCATGTGGATGGTCCACCTGCGCGACACCGGCGAGACCGTCGGCATGGCCGGCGGCTGGTACCCGGCGAAGTGGCCGGAGCGCGAGATCGCCTGGATCATCTGGCCCGACAAGGCCGGCAAGGGTTTTGCCCTCGAGGCCACCCACCGCGTCCGCGCGCACTTCTACGACGAGAAGGGCTGGGAGACCGCGGTCAGCTATATCGACCCGAAGAACCTCGATTCGATCCGCCTTGCGGAACGGCTCGGCGCCAAGAAGGACGCCGAGGCGCCCTCGATCGACGGCTCCGACGCGGTCTATCGTCATCCCGCCCCGGCGGCGCTGCGTGGCACGCAGCTCGCCCACGGCATCGACATGGAAATCGCGAATTTCCAGGATCCCCTGTTCAAACCGAAAGGCTGGGCCATTGACTGAGACCCAAGATCCGGTGGCACGCGCCGCGGCGCTGCTCAAGGAACACCGCGAAAGCATCGACCGGCTCGACGCGATCCTCGTCTTCACGCTGGCCGAGCGGTTCAAGCACACCCAGGCCGTGGGCGTCCTCAAGGCGCATCACGACCTCCCCCCTTCCGACCCCGCGCGAGAGGAAAAGCAGATCGCGCGGCTCCAGGATCTGGCGGAGAAGGCGGATCTCGACCCCGACTTCGCCAAGAAGTTCCTGAATTTCGTGATTCAGGAAGTCATCAAGCACCACGAACAACACCAATCGTAAGGCCGGCTCAACCGGCACGACCCAACGCCATTCGATAAGGAGAAACTGAAATGGCCATCAAGATTCGTCTCGCCCGCGGCGGTTCCAAGAAGCGCCCCCACTACGCCATCGTCGCATCCGACTCGCGCATGCCGCGTGACGGCCGCTTCATCGAGAAGCTCGGCACCTACAACCCGCTGCTCGCCAAGGACGACGAGCGCCGCGTGGTGATGGATCTCGAGCGCGTGCAGTACTGGCTCGGCCAGGGCGCCCAGCCCACCGACCGCATCGCGCGCTTCCTCGAGAACGCCGGCATCGCCGAGAAGAAAGCCCGCAACAACCCGAACAAGGCGAAGCCGGGCAAGGCTGCTCAGGAGCGCGCCGAAGCCAAGGCCGCCAAGGCCGCCGAAGCTGCAGAAGCGTCCGAAGAGGCCGCCGCCGAGTAATTTCGGCTGCCTTTCGGCAACACAGGCGCAGCGGGTTTGCCCCGCTGCGCCTTTTTTGTTCCATGACAGTGGGAAACGGTGCCAAAGGCGCTAGACTACGAGTCGCATCGCCCCAGTCAGGAGCCGCCCGATGACATCCCTTCGCAAAGCCGCCGCCCTTGCGTTCGCCCTGCTTGCCGCCCCCGCCGTGGCCAGCGCGCAGGATGTGAAATCGATCCTAAACGCGCCGTCCGACTACGCCGCCTCGACCGCGACGCTGTCGAGTCAGGGCGCCCGCCCGCGCGGCTTCGTCTTCTCCCTGCGCGGCGGCGTCGGCATGGCGCCGAAATATCTCGGCTCCGACGAATATGCCGTGGTGCCGGATCTCGGCTTCCGCTTCCACAGCCTGCGGCTGTCGGACGGGCTCGATTTCGGCGACGCCGATGCGTGGAACGATTTCCGCGGCGTCGATGTGCATGGCTCCTTCGATTACATCGGCAAGCGCGACTCCTCGGAATATGACGAGCTGCGCGGCATGGATGACATCGACGCGACGGTCGAGCTCGGCATCGGCGTCGGCTACACCACCGAGAACTATCGCACCTATGCCGACGTGCGCCGCGGCTTTGGCGGCCACGAGGGCTGGGTCGGCGAGGCCGGGTTCGATTTCATCACCCGCCCCACCAGCGCGTGGCGCCTGAGCATGGGCCCGCGGCTCTACTGGGGCAATGACGAGGTCGCCGACACCTATTTCGGCGTCTCCGCCTCCGAAGCCACCGCCGACCGCGCGGCCTTCGATGCCGATGGCGGCCTGCTCGGCGCCGGCGCCGAGTTCGTGGCACGCTACCAGCTCAACCGCGACTGGGGCCTCGAGGGCGGCGTGACCTATCGCTCGCTGCTCAACGATGCCGCCGACAGCCCGATCGTCGACGAGGGTGCGAAGGACCAGTGGAGCGTCCGCTTCGGCGTCATCCGCGTGATCCGTCTCAACTTCTGATCCCGCGTCGATTGCCAAGCGCCGCGGCTCTGGTCTATCCAGTAGCGCGGTATTTCAGGCATGAGCGAGGCCGACGTGAGCGAAACCATCTGTGTCGGAACGATTGCAGGCGCCTTCGGGGTGCATGGCGAGGTGCGGCTGAAGAGCTTCACCGCCGAGCCCGAGGCGCTGGCCGAGTATGCCCCGCTGACCACCGAGGATGGCAGCCGCAGCTTCGAGGTGCAGATCACCCGCCCGGTGAAGGGCGGCTTCGCGGCGCGGCTCTCCGGCGTGCGCAGCAAGGAAGAGGCCGACGCCCTGCGCGGCACCGGGCTCTACGCCCCGCGCGACCGGCTGCCCGCCCTGCCCGATGACGAGTTTTACCACACCGACCTGATCGGCCTCGCGGTCTACGACACCGGCGGCGCCGAGCTCGGCAAGGTCAAAGCGGTGCTCAATCACGGTGCCGCCGACCTGCTCGAGCTGACGATCCCCGGCCAGTCCAAGACCGTTCTGCTGCCCTTCACGCAGGCCGCGGTGCCGACGGTCGATCTGGCCTCGGGCCGCATCGTCGCCGATCCGCCGGAGGGCCTGCTCGAATGACCCGCGTGGTCATCCATGCAGGCTTTCACAAGACAGGAACCAGCAGCGTCCAGAGCACGCTGCGCGCCAATCGCGGCCTGCTTGAGCCGCATCTGCGGGTGTATCTCAAGGAAGACCTCGAAGCTCTGACAGAGGCCACGCGGGCGCATTGCGCCGCGCCCGAGGAACAGGAGCCGCTCAACGCCGTCGGGCGCTACGCCCTGCGCTTCTTTCGCCGCATCGATCGCCAGGATCCGCGGCCGTTGCTGATCTCCTCCGAGGATCTGTCGGGTCACCTGCCGGGCCGGCGGCGCCATCCGGGCTATCACGCCGCGCCGCGGATCATGTCGGTGATCGCCGAGAATGCCCGCCACCGCTTCGGCGAAGCGCTCGAGCTGAGCTTCTTCTTCTCGACGCGCGAGCAGGACAGCTGGCTGCACTCGACCTGGTGGCAGAACCTGCGCTCGACCCGGATCATCGACGATCTCGACCTCTACGCCGCGCGCCCGGAGCTTGCCGCCCCGCTGTCGCAGACCGTCGAGGCGGTGGCGCGGCAGGTGGCCCCGGCCCGCGTCCTGTCGGAACCGCTCGAGCAGAGCCGCACGCGCCGCGAGGGGCCGCTGGCGCCGCTGCTCGATCTGGTTGCTCTCGATCCAGGGATCCGCGCCCGGCTCACGCTGCTCCCCCCGGTCAACGCGCAGCCCGTCGCCGGTCTCGACGAGGTCTTCCTCGCCCTGAATCGCAGCGGGCTGGACGACGAGGATCTGCGCGACGCGAAGAAAATCCTGCGCAAGATCGCAAACAGAGGAACCGAAACAGGTCCATCGTAGAGCCCCGGGAAACAACCCGGCGCCAGAACCCGATCTCTCTGGCAATTGAAGAAATTCGTGCCAATCTGAGACCGTTGTCTCGGGAGGAGGGCGCGCTTTTGGTGCCGGCAGTTCAACGTGTGGTCTGGTCTGGTGCCGTCGCCGCCCCGGCGCTCGTCATCCTCATCCTTCCGCACTGGCTTGGCCCGTTCCGGACCGGCCACGCCGCCGCGGTGACCGGCATTGCCGCGGCGACCGCGCTCACGATCGTCGCCGCCCTACTCTCGCACCACGCCCGCCGTGCCCCGGAGCGCCGCAACCCTGCCCTGCTCACCCGTGCCGCCCGCCGTCGCCTCCAGCGCGATCTGCCCGACCCGGGCAGGCTACGTGAGGATCTCGCGGCGTTGCTTCTGGGCGCGCCCGCGCGGCGCGACAGCGCCGCTGCCACAGGCCCCGAGACCGCGACCGACGCGCTCTGCCGGGTGCTGTCGCGCGTGCTGCAGATCTGGCGGGCCGATAGCGTCGCGGCGCTCGACGACACCCAGCTGCGCGCGCTCTGGCTGCTCAGGCAGCTGATCGCCGCGCCGCCGCGCCGGGCCGGCGAACTGGCGCAGAACTTCCGCAAGCCCGACACCGTGCTCGAGATCCGCGACCGGATCCTCGAGATCGACGCCCGGCGGCAGCGCTTCGAGCGCGCGCGCCCGGCGAGCCGCGAGGCGCGCGGCACCGCTTGAGCCGCCCTGCCCTTGCGGCTACAGGAGGCGCATGAGCCAGTCACCCAAATCCCACGGTCGCAAGACCATCCGCCCGAGCCTCAAGCCGCGCGAGCTGATGACCGACCGCCCGGCGCTGGCCCGCGCCTGGACGGCGCAGATCATCACCCTTTTCCCCGAGGCCTTCCCCGGCGTGCTCGGCCTGTCGCTGACCGGCAAGGCGCTGCAGGACGGGCTCTGGCAGATCGACCCGGTGAACCTGCGCGATTTCGGCGAAGGCAAGCACCGCAATGTCGACGACACCCCCGCCGGCGGCGGCGCCGGCATGGTGCTGCGCCCCGACGTGATGGGCCGGGCGTTGGAAACCGCGCGCCGCAAGATCTCCAACGCCGCGCCGATCATCTACCTGTCCCCGCGGGGACGCCGCTTCGACCAGCCGATGGCGCGCCGCTTGGCGCAGGCCCCCGGCGTCACGCTGATCTGCGGGCGGTTCGAGGGGCTCGACCAGCGGGTGCTGGATCATTACGGCGTCATGGAGGTCTCGCTCGGGGACTACGTTCTGACCGGCGGCGAGATCGCCGCGCAGGCCATGCTCGACACCACCGTTCGGTTGCTGCCGGGCGTGCTCGGCAATGCCGACTCGATCGAGGAGGAGAGCTTCTCGCACGGGCTGCTCGAGCATCCGCAATACACCCGCCCCGCCGAATGGCAGGGCCACGAGATCCCGCCGGTGCTGCTCTCGGGCCATCACGGCGAGATCGAGAAATGGCGCCGCCAGCAATCCGAAGAGATCACCCGTGCCCGCCGCCCGGATCTCTGGGAAGCGCATGAGCGGGCGCTGGCCGAGGCCCCCAAGCCCAAGCGCTGAGCCCGGCCCCGCGCCTGCCCCGCCCCCGCCGAAACCCCTTGATTTGCGGGCCGAGGCGGCTTAACAGGGCGCATTCACGGCTTCGGGGCGACTCGGGGCCGTTGGATATTGGTGGACGGGCCGATCGCGGGCCGCCGCCACAAAACAAAGAACAGCCGACGCATCTGTGCCTGCACAGCTCTGTCAAGGACATCACCCGCGGGAAAACCGTGATGAAAAAGGAGAAGGTCAGATGGATCTGATCGCACAGCTCGAGGCGGAACAGATTGCCGCCCTGGGGAAAGACATCCCCGACTTCAAGCCCGGCGACACCGTGCGCGTCGGCTACAAGGTGACCGAAGGCACCCGTACCCGTGTGCAGAACTACGAAGGCGTCTGCATCAGCCGCAAGAACGGCGCGGGCATCGCGGGTTCGTTCACCGTTCGCAAGATTTCCTTCGGTGAAGGCGTGGAGCGTGTGTTCCCGCTGTACTCGACCAACATCGACTCGATCACCGTCGTGCGCCGCGGCCGCGTCCGTCGCGCCAAGCTCTACTACCTCCGCTCGCGTCGCGGCAAATCCGCCCGTATCGCGGAAGACACCAACTACAAGCCGCTCGCCGGCGCCGACGCATAAGGAGCGACGTCATGAAAAAGGGCATCCACCCCGAGTACCACGTCATCGACGTCAAGATGACCGACGGCACCATCTACCAGACCCGCACCACCTGGGGCAAAGAAGGCGACACCCTGTCGCTCGACGTTGACCCGACCGTGCACCCGGCCTGGAACGGCGGCACCTCGCGCCTGATGGACACCGGCGGCCGCGTGTCGAAGTTCAAGAAGAAATACGAAGGCCTCGGCTTCTGAGCCAACGCCTTTCGGTATCGCGAAGCGCCGCCCCTCGGGGCGGCGTTTTTCGTTTCAGCGCCCCCCCCCTCCCATGCGCCGAAGCCCGACGGATCGGCACGAAATGGCGGGCCTTGCACCAATGGCAACCATGCGACGCGACAACGCAGGACAAATTCATTACAATGAATGTATAGACACCCTGCCCATGATTCCTGTGCTGGAGGAGACGCGCCTTGGAATTCCGCAAAATCAACGAAGACCTCACGGTCTCGCCGCAGATCGCTCCGGCCGACCTGTCCGAGATCGCGGCAGCCGGCTACCGCTCGATCATCTGCAACCGCCCCGATGGCGAGGGCGCCGATCAGCCGGGCTTTGAAGAGATCGACGCGGCGGCGAAAGCGGTCGGTCTCGAGGCGCGCTACCTGCCGGTGATCGCCGGCAAGGTTCAGGATGCCGACGCCGACGCCTTTGGCCGCGCCATGCGCGAGCTGCCCGGCCCGGTCTTCGCCTATTGCCGCACCGGCACCCGCTCGGCGACCCTGTGGTCGCTGAGCCAGGCCGACCAGATGGCGCCGGCGCGCATCCTGATGGCCACCAAGCAGGCGGGCTACGACATGGCCGGCGTGGTCCGGCGCATCGTCAACGGCGGCAAGACCCCCACCGACACCGGCGATGCCAGTTTCGACGTGGTGGTCGTAGGCGGTGGTGCGGCGGGCATCGCCGTCTCGGCCAGCCTAAAGGCGCGCAAGCCCGATCTCGAGATCGCCCTGCTCGATCCGGCCGACGTGCATTACTACCAGCCCGGCTGGACCATGGTCGGCGGCGGCATCTTCGAGCCCGAGACCACCGCCCGTACCATGGGCAGCCTGATCCCCAAGGGCGTGCACTGGATCAAATCCGCCGTCGCCGCCTTCGAGCCGCAGAACAACGCGGTGATCCTCGATGGCTGCCGGGTGGTGAAATACCAGCGCCTGATCGTCTGCCCGGGGCTCAAGCTCGACTGGGCCAAGGTCGACGGGCTGGTCGAGACGCTGGGCAAGAACGGCGTCACCTCCAACTACCGCTACGATCTGGCGCCCTACACCTGGGAGTTGGTGAAGGGGCTGAAGGGCGGCAAGGCGCTGTTCACCCAGCCGCCGATGCCGATCAAATGCGCCGGCGCGCCGCAGAAGGCGATGTATCTCTCGGGCGATCACTGGCACCGCACCGGCATCCTGCCGCGCATCGACATCCAGTTCATGAATGCCGGCGGTGTGCTCTTCGGGGTGAAGGATTACGTCCCCGCTCTAATGGACTACGTGAAGCGCTACGACGCCACGCTCAATTTCTTCCACAACCTCGTGGCGGTGGACGGCCCGGCGAAGAAAGCCACCTTCGCGGTCAACGCACCCGACACCGAGCCGACCACGGTCGAGGTCGAGTTCGACATGATGCATGTCTGCCCGCCGCAGACCGCGCCCGACTTCATCCGCGTCTCGCCGCTGGCGGATGCGGCGGGCTGGGTCGATGTCGACCAGAGCACGCTGCGCCACAAGAGCTTCGACAATGTCTGGAGCCTCGGCGACGTGATGAACGCACCCAACGCCAAGACCGCCGCCGCCGCCCGGATGCAGGCGCCGATCGTGGCCGAGAACGTCGCCGCCGATATCGACGGGCTGTCGCCGCACGCGGTCTACAATGGCTACGGCTCCTGCCCGCTTACCGTCGAGCGCGGCAAGATCGTGCTGGCCGAGTTCGGCTATGGCGGTGCGCTGCTGCCGAGCTTCCCCAAGTGGCTGCTCGACGGCACCAAGCCGACCCGCGCCGCCTGGCTGCTGAAGGAGCAGATCCTGCCGCCGGTCTACTGGAAGGCGATGCTGCGCGGGAAGGAATGGATGGCCAAGCCCGAGAAGGTCACCGCCGGCTGAGCCGCGCAGGCGGCGCCAGAACATCCTTCCGGCTCCGGGCTTGATCCGGGGCCGGCTTCCCTCCTATCGAGGGAGGGGGACACCGATATTCCATTTCCCCCCTTCACAAATTCTATGTTTTGAATATATGTAGCGGCAACTCGGCGACTCTCCCCAGCCGCCCCTTCTGCCACCGATCCGCAGGACCATCTCCATGACCGTGCCCAGACCCACCCGCGAGACGCTCTTCCGCTATCTCCCAATCCTGACCTGGGCGCGGGTCTACAACCGCGACACCGCGACCTCTGACCTGGTGGCGGCGGTGATCGTGACGATCATGCTGATCCCGCAATCTCTGGCCTACGCGCTGCTCGCGGGCCTGCCCGCCGAGATGGGGCTCTACGCCTCGATCCTGCCGCTGGTGGCCTACGCCATCTTCGGCACCTCCCGGGCGCTGGCGGTGGGCCCGGTGGCGGTTGTCTCGCTGATGACCGCGGCGGCGATCGGCCAGCTCGGGCTCTCCAGCCCCGGCGACATCGCGCTCGCCGCGATCACGCTGGCCTTCATCTCGGGCGTGTTCCTGACGCTGCTGGGCGTGCTGAAGCTGGGATTTCTTGCCAACTTCCTGTCGCACCCGGTGATCGCCGGCTTCATCACCGCGTCGGGCGTGCTGATCGCCGCTTCGCAGCTCAAGCATATCTTCGGCATCGATGCGGGCGGGCACACGCTGGTCGAGCTGGTGATCTCGATCGGCGCGCATATCGGCGAGACCAACCTGATCACGCTGGTGATCGGCGTCTCGGCGACGGCCTTCCTGTTCTGGGTCCGCAAGGGGCTGAAGCCGCTCCTGCGCAAGGCTGGGCTCGGACCGCGCCTGGCCGACATCTTCGCCAAGGCCGGCCCGGTGGCGGCGGTGGTCGTCACCACGCTGGCGGCCTGGGCCCTCGGCCTCGGCGATCACGGCGTGAAGCTGGTGGGCGAGGTGCCGACCGGCCTGCCGCCGCTCTCGGCGCCATCCTTCGACCTGTCGATGTGGCAGACGCTGCTGCTGCCGGCGGTGCTGATCTCGATCATCGGCTTCGTCGAGTCGGTCTCGGTCGCCCAGACCCTCGCCGCCAAGCGCCGCCAGCGCATCGACCCCGACCAGGAACTGATCGGTCTCGGCACCTCCAACATCGCCTCGGCGATCTCCGGCGGCTTCCCGGTCACCGGCGGCTTTTCGCGCTCGGTGGTGAATTTCGACGCCGGCGCCGAGACCCCCGCCGCAGGCGCCTACACCGCCATCGGCATCGGCATCGCGACGCTGGTGCTGACCCCGCTGCTGTACTTCCTGCCCAAGGCGACGCTCGCCGCGACGATCATCGTCGCCGTTTTGAGCCTCGTCGATTTCTCGATCCTCAAGAAGACCTGGGGCTACTCGAAGGTCGATTTCACCGCCGTCACCGCAACCATTGTGCTGACCCTGCTGGTCGGCGTCGAGGTCGGCGTTTCGACGGGCGTCCTGCTGTCGATCTTCCTGCACCTCTACAAGACCTCGAAGCCGCACGTGGCCGAGGTCGGGCTGGTGCCGGGCACCCAGCATTTCCGCAACGTGAAGCGCCACAAGGTCGAGACCCTGCCCGGCGTGCTCACCCTCCGGGTCGACGAGAGCCTCTACTTCGTCAATGCCCGCTTCCTCGAGGATTATGTGCTCGAGCGTGTGGCGGACTGCGAGAAGCTAAGCCACGTGGTGCTCATGTGCCCGGCGGTCAACGAGGTCGACCACAGCGCGCTTGAAACCCTCGAGGAGCTGAACCGGCGGCTGGCCGAGCAGGGCATCGAACTGCACCTCACCGAGGTGAAGGGCCCGGTGATGGACCGCCTGCAACGCTCGCACTTCCTGCAGGATCTCTCCGGCCGGGTGTTCCTGTCGCAGTATGACGCGTGGTGCGCCCTAAAGCCGGGAGCGGCCAAAGGGTCCGAGGAGGAAGGCGTCGCGGCCCAGTAGCACAGCCGGGTAGAGCGGGCGCCCGTAGCCCGCGCCGCCATCCATGTTGAGCCGGTTCGGGTAGAGATGCGGCAGATCGAGCGCCGTATGCCCGTGCACCACCAGCCGGCCGTAATCCCCGGAATGCTCGAGGAAGCCCTTGCGAATCCACAGCAGGTCATCCTCGACCTGGTCCTCGAGCGCCACGCCAGGGCGCAGCCCGGCATGGACGAAGATCTGTTCCTCGGTTTCGTGCAGGCGCGGCAGCGCGGCGATCCAGTCGCGATGCGCCTGCGGCACCGCTTCGCGCGCGTCGGCGTGGATCGCCTCGGCGCTGCGGCGCGGGTCCATGTCGACGCCGTAGGAGGCCAGGGTCTTGTCACCGCCGATCGGCGGATCGGTGTAGAGCAGCGGCCGGCTGACCTGCGGATCCTGGTAGGTCGGGTCTTCAAGGTAACGCAGCAGGAAGCGGTCGTGATTGCCCATGATGCAGGTCCAGGGTTGCCCCTGGGCCTGCCCTTCCATCAGGAAATCGATGACCCCGCGGCTATCGGGACCACGATCCACGAAATCGCCGAGAAACACGATCGGCTGACCCGCCGCTTCGTCATTGAGGGTGAATTCGAGGGCCTTGATAAGCTCGTCGATCTGGCCGTGAATGTCGCCGATCGCGAAGATGGGGTGCATGATACTCGTCCTTTGCTTCCCTATCCTAGATGCCGCCTGCTGCAGCGCGGCGCAACCCAGCCTCCGGAAAATGTTAGCGCGAGCGCCGGCTGGCGGAAAACGCGCTCCGCCTCGCAATATAATCTCCATTTGATACTCGTCGTTTTCGCGCCATGCTGACAGCACGGGTGCGCGATGCCGCCCGCGGTTTGTTATCCATTGCGAGGGCAAAGACATGACGCAAAACGAATTGGGGCCGGACGCGCTCGAGTGGCTGGGAACCCGCTACAAGACGATCCTGAGCACCGCGGCGAGCGGTGGCGCGATCTCGGTGACCGACAGCGTGAGCCCGCTGCACAGCGGCCCGCCCCGCCATATCCATCATGACGCCGACGAAACCTTCGTGGTGCTGACCGGGCACTGCCTGTTCTGGCTCGAAGGCGAGACCTTCACCTGCGGCCCCGGCGAGACCGCCTTCATCCCGCGCGGCAAGGAACACACATTCCGGATCATCGGCGACGGCCCGTCGCGCCACCTCATCATCCTGAACCCCGGCGGCTTCGAGGGCTTCTTTGCCGAGATGGCCGAGCGCGCCTGCCGCATTCCGGAGGATATGGAAGACGTGGTCGCCACCGGCAAACGCTACCACCTCGATTTCACCGGCCCGCCGCTCGACGGCGAGGGCTGACACCCGGCAACGAAAAACGCCGCCCCGGGGATCGGGGCGGCGCCTTGGTTTCGGGATCCTTCTGCGAGGATCAGACCACGTCGAACTCGAGCGGCTTCACCTGGCGGAACAGGCCGGTCTCTTTCAGCGCCTCGACCACCGACGGCTCCATCGCTTCATCGAGATAGGCGATGGCGATGGCCTCGCCGCCCTGCGCGGCGCGGCCAAGGGTGAAGTTCGCGAGGTTGACCTTGTGGTCGCCCAGCAGGGTGCCGAGCTTGCCGATGATGCCCGGCACGTCCTCGTTGGTGGTGTAGAGCATGTGCTCGCCGACCTCGGCATCGATGTTGATGCCCTTGATCTGGATGAAGCGCGGCTTGCCGTCCGAGAACACCGTGCCGGCGATCGACCGCTCGCGCTTCTCGGTGGTCA
Source organism: Salipiger bermudensis (assembly GCF_019801965.1). Lineage (GTDB taxonomy): Bacteria > Pseudomonadota > Alphaproteobacteria > Rhodobacterales > Rhodobacteraceae > Salipiger > Salipiger bermudensis_A. Next base: position 76,533 of record NZ_JAHVIA010000002.1, on the reverse strand, counting down.
CGGAGACCTTGATGTAGCCCTCGAACACACCGGATTGCTCCTGGCGGGTGGTGGCGATCTGGATGCCGCGCTCCTTGGCGATGACCGGCGCGGAGACCATGTTCACCTCGGGGCTACTGGCCTTCATGATGCCCGCGATCAGGGCGCAGTTGAGCGCCTCGAGGTTCATCGTGGCGGCCTCGCCGTCATAGGTGATGTTGATCGCCTTCACCGCCTCTTCGGTCATCTGGCCGATGAAGCCGCCGAGATGCTCGGCCACCTTGATCCACGGGCCCATGACCTTGGCTTCCTCGGCGGTCACCGACGGCATGTTGAGCGCGTTGCTGACGGCGCCGGTCAGCAGATAATCCGACATCTGCTCGGCGACCTGCAGGGCGACGTTCTCCTGCGCCTCGGTGGTCGACGCGCCGAGATGCGGGGTGCAGACCACGTTGGGCAGACCGAAGAGCGGGTTTTCCTTGGCGGGCTCCTCGGCGAAGACGTCGAAAGCAGCGCCGGCGACGTGGCCCGATTTGATCAGCTCGGCCAGCGCGGCTTCGTCGACGAGGCCGCCACGGGCGCAGTTGATGATGCGCACGCCCTTCTTGGTCTTCTCGAGGTTCTCCTTCGAGAGGATGTTGCGGGTGCCATCGGTCAGCGGCACATGCAGGGTGATGAAATCGGCGCGGCGCAGCAGCTCGTCGAGCTCGACCTTCTCGACCTGCATCTGCGCGGCCTTTTCTTCCGACAGGAAGGGATCGTAGGCCACCACCTTCATCTTCAAGCCCCGGGCGCGGTCGCAGACGATGCCGCCGATGTTGCCGGCGCCGATCACGCCGAGGGTCTTGGCGGTGAGCTCGACACCCATGAACTTGGACTTCTCCCACTTGCCGGCCTGGGTCGAGGCATCGGCGGCGGGGATCTGGCGGGCCACGGCGAACATCATCGCGATGGCGTGCTCGGCGGTGGTGATCATGTTGCCGAACGGCGTGTTCATCACGATCACGCCCTTCTTGGACGCCGCTTCCTTGTCGACATTGTCGGTGCCGATGCCGGCGCGGCCCACCACCTTGAGGTTGGTGGCGTGCTCGAGGATGGTCGGGGTGACCTTGGTGGCCGAGCGGATGGCGAGGCCGTCATACTTGCCGATCACCTCGGCGAGCTTGTCCTTGTCCTTGCCGAGATCGGGCATGAAATCGACGTCGATGCCGCGATCGCGGAAGATTTGGACGGCGGTTTCGGAAAGCTTGTCGGAAACGAGAACCTTGGGGGCCATTGGGCTTGTCCTTTGGATATGATGAGAGAAGACGGTGGGCGCTCCGGCCCGCTCCGCACTGTCATTCAGGTATTCTTTGGAGGGTCGGGTGGGCGCATCGCCCACCCTTGCGGATCACGCGGTCGCGGTCTGCGCTTCGAGCACTTCCTCGAAGGCCCACTTGAGCCAGAGGGTCAGGGCCTCGACATCCGACGACTCGACGGTCGCGCCGCACCAGACGCGCAGGCCGGCAGGGGCATCGCGATACGCGCCGACATCATAGGCGGCGTTGTAATCCTCGAGCTTCTTGGCCACCGCCTTGGCGAAAGCCGCGCCGTCCTGGATGCGGTCGTCGGTGAACTTGAGGCACACGGAGGTGTTCGAGCGCGTCACCGGATCGACCGCGAGATTGGCGATCCAGTCGTTGCGGTCGCAGAAGTCCCACAGCACCTTAGCGTTGGTGTCGGCGCGCTTCATCAGCTCCGGCAGGCCGCCGATCTTGCGAGCCCAATCCAGCGCCACGAGATAATCCTCGACCGCCAGCATGGAGGGCGTGTTGATCGTCGCGCCGGTGAAGATGCCGTCGATCAGCTTGCCGCCCTTGGTCAGGCGGAATATCTTCGGCAGCGGCCAGGCGGGGGTGTAGCTCTCGAGCCGCTCGACGGCGCGCGGGCTCAGGATCAGCATGCCGTGGGCCGCTTCGCCGCCCATCACCTTCTGCCAGGAGAATGTGGTCACGTCGAGCTTGTCCCAGGGCAGATCCTGCGCGAAGGCGGCCGAGGTGGCGTCGCAGATGGTCAGGCCCTCGCGGTCGGCGGGGATCGCGTCACCGTTGGGGACGCGGACGCCGGAGGTGGTGCCGTTCCAGGTGAAGACGACATCGGTGTCGAAGTCGATCTCGGCGAAATCGACGATCTCGCCATACTCGGCGGTCTTGACCTCGGCCTCGATCTTGAGCTGCTTGACGACGTCGGTGACCCAGCCCGCGCCGAAGCTCTCCCACGCCACCATGGTGGCCTTGCGGGCGCCGAGCATCGACCACATCGCCATTTCGACGGCGCCGGTGTCGGAGGCGGGGACGATGCCGATCTTGTAGTCGGCGGGGATGCCCAGAACCTCGCGGGTGCCCTCGATGGCGGCTTTCAGCTTGTCCTTGCCGACCTTGGCACGGTGCGAGCGGCCGAGCGGAGCATCGGCGAGCATATCCAGGGAATAATGGGGAATCTTGGCACAGGGGCCAGAAGAAAAACGCGGGTTTGCCGGCCGCGCGGACGGGTGCTTGGTAGCCATATCTGCCTAACCTTCCAGATAGATGCCCCTCGTTGGGGAGGGGTGTCCCGCCGCTGGAGCTAAGCCCCCGGACGCGACAAGGCAAGCGAATCTTTTTGCCGTTTGCACGAGAATTGCCCGAGCCACCCCTCGCCGGGGCGCCGCCCGCGCCCCTCCGGAAACCGGCATCTCCTATGGGAAACGGCGGTTTGCTGAAGGAAATCGACGAAAGTTGCGCCGGTCCGAAACCGGCACTTCGCCACATCTTCGCGACACGCAATTTTGTGTCAGCGCGTCTCCCCGCCCCGGCCGATCTCCGCCATCTCCCTGCGCCGGCACGGCGAATCACCGGCGCGACGCTCGGCCTTTTCTTGCAAGCCCCGCGCGGCGGCGATACCAAGAGGGCCATTCAGGGCAACGGACAGGTCGCATGACTGCGGAAACTACCGACTTCGCCGAGGCGCTGCGCGCCGCGGGGCTGCGCGTGACGCAGCAGCGTCTGCGCGTGCTGTCGATCCTGATGCAGGCGCAGGACCATCCCAATGCCGACGAGGTCTTCACCCGCGCCCGCGAGATCGACGGCTCGGTCTCCTTCGCGACGGTCTACCGCACGCTCTCGGCGCTCGAGGAGGCCGGACTGATCCAGCGCCTCAGCTTCGAGAACGAGCCGGCGCGGTTCGAGGTCATGCCCTCCGCCGATCACGACCACTTGGTGGATATCGACACCGGCGAGGTGATCGAGATCACCAGCGACGAGATCAACCGCCTGCGCGCCGAGCTGGTGGCGCGGCTGGGCTACGAGATCGTCAGCCAGCACACGCTGATCCGCGCCCGCCGCAAGCCCGACGCCTGAGCCGGAGCCCGCGCCGATGACAGCGCTGATGATCCAGGGCACCGGCTCGAACGTGGGCAAGTCGCTGCTGGTCGCGGGGCTCTGCCGCGCCGCCCGCAAGCGCGGCATCGACGTGGCGCCGTTCAAGCCGCAGAACATGTCGAACAACGCCGCCGTCACCGCTGATGGCGGCGAGATCGGCCGCGCGCAGGCGCTGCAGGCGCTGGCCTGCGGGTTGCCGCTCTCAAGCGACATGAACCCGGTGCTGCTCAAGCCCGAGACCGACACCGGCGCGCAGGTCGTGGTGCAGGGCCAGCGGCTCGGCGCCGCCGAGGCGCGCGAATACGGCGCGCTCACGCCCCGCCTGCTAGGCGCAGTGCTCGAAAGCTTCGCCCGGCTGCGCGCTCGCCATGATCTGGTGATCGTCGAGGGCGCGGGCAGCCCGGCCGAGATCAACCTCCGCCCGCGCGACATCGCCAACATGGGCTTTGCCCGTGCCGGCGACGTGCCGGTGGTGCTGGCCGGTGACATCGACCGCGGCGGCGTCATCGCGCAGATCGTCGGCACTCAGGCGGTGCTCGATCCCGCCGACGCGGCGATGGTGAAAGGCTTCCTGATCAACCGCTTCCGCGGCGATATCCGGCTCTTCGACGATGGCTTCCGGATGATCGAGGCGCAGACCGGCTGGCCCGGCTTCGGCACCCTGCCGTGGTTTACCGACGCCTGGAAACTTCCCGCCGAAGACGCTTTCGACCTCCACACTCCGCGCCGCGCCGAAGGGCTGCACGTGGTCTGTCTCGCGCTCTCGCGGATCGCCAATTTCGACGATCTCGATCCGCTGGCGCATGAGCCGGGCGTGCGGCTCACCATGCTGGGGCCGGGCCGCGCCATCCCGGGCGACGCCGATCTGGTGATCCTGCCCGGCAGCAAGTCGACCCGCGGCGACCTCGCCTTCCTGCGGGCGCAGGGCTGGGACGTGGACCTCAGGGCGCATGTGCGGCGCGGCGGGCGGGTGCTGGGGATTTGCGGCGGCTACCAGATGCTGGGGTGCAGCGTCTCCGACCCGGAGGGCATCGAGGGCACGCCCGGCACTACGCAGGGTCTCGGGCTGCTGGAGATCGACACGGTGATGACCGGCGACAAGCGCTTGACCGAGACCCACGCCACCCATGCCGCGACCGGCCAGCGCTTCCACGGCTACGAGATCCATAACGGCCGCAGCGACGGCCCGGACCGTGCCCGTCCCTTCGCCCATGTCCAGGGACGCCCGGAAGGCGCGGTGAGCCCGGATGGCCGCATTGCCGGCAGCTACCTGCACGGCATGTTCAGAGACGATGGCTTCCGCGCAGCCTGGCTCGCCGGCTTCGGCGTGGAAACCGCCGGGCGGTATGACGCCACCGTCGAGGCGGTGCTCGACGCGCTGGCCGCGCACATGGAGGCCCATCTCGACGTGACCGGCCTGCTCGCGCTGGCGCGCTAGAGGCGGCTCCGACTCAGCTCCAGCTCATGCCCGCGAAGTCCTCGCGATGGGCAAAACGCTTGAGGTGGTCATCGATGATGAAACGCGCTTCCGCGAGATCTGCCTCGCTCTGCGCGCTGATCTCCACCAGCAGCGCCTCGGCACTGGCGCTGAGCAGCGCCGGTCCCGGCGGCAGCGCGGCGCGCCCCTCCGACTCGTCGAAGATCACCGCCACCTTGTGGGCGAAGTGCTTGCAGAGCTGCTGAAGGTATTTCGAGGCATTCGGCGTCTGGAACGTGCCGGTTTGCTGCAGAGCCATGACGGCACTCCAAAAGTTGATCGTTTATGTCAGTTACCGCATTGCAGGCAGGAGAAACAATCCGTTATCAGACGAATATCCTTGCGAAGCCGGCTGACGCCACGCCACGCACCCCTCAACGACCGGGAGCCTCCCATGCGTCCTCTGCTGCTTGCAGGGCTGTTTGCCTGCACCTCCGCCGCCTCCGCCCTCGCCCACGAGATCACCATCGAGACCGCCGCCGGCCCGATGCAGGTGCCGCATCCGCCCGAAACCGTCGTCGTCTTCGATCCGGCTTCGATCGACACCATCGCGGCCCTCGGCCAGCCGATCGCCGGCCTGCCGAGCCCGCTCTACCTTGACGGCATCGATGACGTGAAGGCCTCGGCCGAGGTGGTCGGCACGCTGTTCGAGCCGGATTTCGAGTCCCTCGCCGTCATGCAGCCCGACGTGATCGTCATTGGCGGCCGCTCGTCCGAGCAGGCCCCGGCGCTGCGCCAGATCGCGCCCACCATCGACATGACGATCTGGGGCGATGACATGCTGGCGCAGGCGCGCGACCGCATCGCCGCGTTCGGCACCCTGTTCGACAAGCAGGACGAGGCCACCGCGCTGACCGAGGCGCTCGACGCCAAGATCGAGGAGGCCCGCGCCGCCGTCGAGGGCAAGGGCACCGGCCTCATCCTCCTGACCAATGGCGGCAAGATCTCGGCCTATGGCGTCAACAGCCGCTTCGGCTGGCTGCACAGCGCGCTCGATCTGCCCGAGGCGCATCCGGGCCTGTCGGACGACACCCACGGCCAGGCAATCTCGTTCGAGTTCATCGCCGAGACCAACCCCGACTGGCTGCTGGTGATCGACCGTGCCGCCGCCATCGGCGCAGATGGCGAGGCCGCCGCCTCGACCCTCGACAACCCGCTGGTGGCGCGCAGCACCGCCGCGCAGGAAGGCCAAATCGTCTATCTCGACGCCGCGCCGATGTATGTCTCGGGCGGCGGCGCCAGCTCGATGATGCACACGCTCGACGAGATCATCTCGGCCTTCGGCGGCGCGAGCGAGAGCTGATCCCGCCGTGCGCCTCTGGACCCTCACCTTCGCCCTGCTGGCCGCGCTGATCGTGACCAGCCTGTCGCTCGGAGCGGCCTCGTTCGGCGATGACGCCGGCTGGCTGCTGATGGTGAGCCGCATCCCGCGCACCGCCGCGGCGCTTCTTGCCGGCGCCGGGCTCGCGCTGGCGGGGGTGGTGGTCCAGCAGGTGGTGCAGAACCGGCTGGTGGAGCCGTCGCTCACCGGCGCGCCGGAGGCCTCGATGCTGGGGCTGCTGCTGGTGACACTGATCGCGCCGGGCATGGCGGTGGCGGGCAAGATGCTGATCGCCGCTGCCGCCGCGCTGCTGGGCATGGCGGGCTACCTCGCGCTGGCAGCCCGGCTGCCGCGCGAGGATCCGATGCTGCTGCCCATCGTCGGCATCGTCTATGGCGGCATCGTCGGCGCCATCTGCGTCTACATCGCCTGGGCCACCGACCTGATGCAGTTTCTCGGCGCCTGGCAACTGGGCGAGTTCTCCGGCGTGATGATCGGGCGCTACGAGTGGCTCTGGGCGATCGCCGCGCTGGCCGGACTGCTCTACGTGGTGGCCGACCGCATCACCATCCTCGGGCTCGGCGAGGCGCAGGCCCGCAGCCTCGGGCTCGACTATGCCCAGACCCGCGCGCTGGGGCTGGTGGTGGTCTCGGTGATCACCGCGCTGGTGCTGGTCACCGTGGGTGCGTTTCCCTTCGTCGGGCTCGTGGCGCCGAACCTGATCGCGCGCTGGCGCGGCGACAACCTGCGCGTCAACCTGCCGCTGATCGCGGTGGGCGGCGGCATGCTGCTGCTGACCGCCGACATCATCGGCCGGGCCATCCGCTATCCCTTCGAGATCCCCGCCGCGACGGTCGTCGCCGTGTTCGGCGCCGGCGTCTTCCTCTGGCTTCTGCATGCGGCCCCGGGGCGACGTCATGGCTGAGCGGCGCGTCCTCTGGCTCGGCCTCGCGCTGCTGGTGCTCTGCGGCGCCTTCCTGGCGTGGCAGCTGCGCGCACCGATGGGTTTCATCCTCGGCCTCCGCGCCGCCAAGCTCGGCGCGCTGGTCTGCGTCGGCGCCGCCACCGGCGCCGCCACCGTGCTGTTCCAGACCGTCGCCGGCAACCGCCTGCTGACCCCGGGCCTCGTCGGCTTCGACGCGCTCTTCGTGCTGATGCAGACGCTGCTGGTGCTGCTGCTCGGCGGCGTCGGCGCCGCGTCGCTGCCCGCAGGCCCGCGCTTCCTGATGGAGGTCGCCGCCCTCGGCGTCGCCTCCGTGGCGCTCTTCGGCCTGCTGTTGCGCCGCGATGCGCGCGACATCACCCGCATGATCCTCACCGGCATCATCCTCGGCGTGCTGCTGCGCGGCCTCTCGAGCATGGTGCAGCGGCTGATGGACCCGTCGGATTTCGCCGTGGTGCAACAGGCGATGTTCGCCAGTTTCGGCCGGGTCGACCCGCAGCAACTGGCGTTCTCAGCGGTGGTCCTGCTGGCGGCGATGGCGGTGGCCCTGCGCATGGCCCCGGCGCTCGACGTGGCCGGGCTCGGCCGCGACACCGCGCGCGGGCTCGGGCTCAACCATGACCGCGTGGTGATGACGGCGCTCCTGCTGATGGCGGCGATGGTCTCGGTCTCGACTGCCCTCGTCGGCCCGATCACCTTCCTCGGCCTGCTCACCGCCAGCCTTGCACGTCAGGTCACCGGCAGCCACCGCCACGCCGTCCTGCTGCCCGCCGCCGCCATACTCGGCGCGCTGATCCTCGTCGCCGGCCAGTTCCTCTTCGAGCGCCTCCTCGGCAGCCAGTCGGCGCTGGCGGTGATCGTCGAGTTCTTCGGCGGGCTGGTGTTCCTCTTCCTCGTGCTGAAACGGAGACGTCGATGATCGAGATTTCCTCGCTGAGCTACCATGCCGGACCGACCCCGATCCTGCACGACATCTCGACCCGGATCGAGTGCGGCGGCATCACCGCGCTGATCGGCCCGAACGGCGCCGGCAAGTCGACCCTGCTGCATTGCATCTCCGGGCTCGAGAAGCCCTCCTCGGGCAGCGTGCGCATCAATGGTATCGACCCGTTCTCGGTACCACATCGGCAGCGGGCAAAGACGGTGGCGCTGCTGCAGCAATCGCCGGCGCTGGTGAGCCGGTTGCGGGTGCGCGAGCTGGTGAGCTTCGGGCGCTGGCCGCATCATCAGGGCCGGCCCTGCCGAGCCGACGAGGAGGCCGTGGACCGCGCGCTGGTGGCCTTCGCGCTGACCGAGCTCTCCGATCGCACCATCGACACGCTCTCGGGTGGCCAGCGCCAGCGCGCCTTCATCGCGATGACCTACGCACAGGACACGCCGTGGATGCTGCTCGACGAGCCGCTCAACGCGCTCGACCCGCGCCACGCCCGCGACCTGATGGCGCGGCTGCACGGGCTGTCGCGCGATGGCGCGCGCAGCATCGTCATCGTGCTGCACGACATCAACGCCGCCGCCGGCTGGGCGGATCACATCGTGGCGATGAAGGACGGGCGGATCATGGCGCAGGATGCGAGCGCGTCGGTGCTCACCGAAGAGACCCTGCGCGACGTGTTCGACACGCCCTTCGAACTGTTGCAGCACAAGGGCCGTCCGGTGGTGGTGGCACGGTAGAGGCAAAGACCGCGCGGCACGGCGTCTTCTCTTGGGGGCTCAACGTCGGGACGCCGCCGCGCATCGCCGGTCCGCGGGGCGGCGAACGAACCGGTGAATCCCTCGATTTATCCCAGCCAAGTCCGAAAGACCTCAAAGCTGTGCGCGGATGTAAAGCTGTGCGCGGATGTCACCATATCGCCGGCCCGGGGGGGGGGGGCGGACCGGCGATGCGCGGCGGCGCTTGCAGCGCCTTGATCCCGCGCAGCTCAACGCTCCGAGGATCAAGCTTGATGGATGCTTTCAGCATGACCGATGCGCGGCGGCCTGCGGCCTTGATTCCGCGTGGGGCAACGCTCAAATGCCGCGTGCTCACCCAAGCAGTAGCACCCCTCAACAAATCCGCGGCAACTGCTCCCCGACCAGCATGTCGACGATCCGTGTGCCGCCGAAGGCCGAACGCATCCGCACCGGGACGCTGCCCTTCTCCACCGCCCGTCCGACGATCACCGCCTCGCGCCCTGCCTCGACCGAGCGCATCGCGGCCAATGCCGCCTCGGCCTCGACCTCTGGCACGAAGAGCACCAGCGCACCCTCGTTGGCGAGGTAGAGCGGATCGAGCCCGAGGATCTCGCACATGCCCTTGACCTCCGGGCGCAGCGGCAGCGCCGCCTCGTCGAGTTCCACCGACACCCCCGCCGCCTCGGCCATCTCGTTGAGCGCCGAGGCCAGCCCGCCGCGCGTTGCGTCCCGCGCCGCGCGCAGGTTCGGACAGGCCTCCGCCACGGCGGCCACCAGGTGCCCGAGCGCCTGGCAGTCCGACTGCAGCGGCGCCGACAGCGCAAGGTCGCCCCGCGCTGCGAGGATCGTCGCGCCATGATCGCCCAGCACACCGTTGACGATGGCCACGTCGCCGGGCCGGATATGCACCGCTCCGAGATCGCGCCCCGCCGGGATCACCCCGACGCCGGAGGTGGTGATGAACACCGTGTCGCAGGAGCCCTTCTCGACCACCTTGGTGTCGCCGGTAACGATCTTCACCCCCGCCGCCTCGGCCTCGCGCGCCATGCTGGCAACGATGCGGCGCAGGAGCGCGATCTCGCAGCCCTCCTCGATGATGAAGGAGGCCGAGAGCCAGAGCGGCTCGGCGCCACCCACGGCGAGATCGTTGACCGTGCCGCAGACCGCGAGCTTGCCGATGTCGCCGCCGGGGAACTCCACCGGCGTGACCACGTAGCTGTCGGTGGTGAAGGCCAGCCGCGCGCCCGTGACCTGCAGCGCGTCATGCATGAGCCGAGCCTGGTCCTCGCCGCTCTCGGGCCGGAAGACCCCCGTGAAAACCTCTTCGATCAGGTCGCGCATGGCGCGCCCGCCGCCGCCATGGGCCAGCGTCACGCGGTCGCCGCGCAGGCGGGAAGGTTTGGAGGCCATGTTCATTCCGCCGGCTCCATCACCCGCGCCCCGCCATAGGTCCAGTACGCCGCGCAGGCGCCTTCGGACGAGACCATCAGCGCGCCCAGAGGGGTGTCGGGGGTGCAGCCACGGCCGAATTGCGGGCAGGCGGTGGGCTTGATCCGCCCCGTCATCACCGCGCCGCAGGCGCAACCCTCGGGCTCCTCGATCTTTTTCCGCCCGACCGCGTAGCCGATGCCGAATTTCTCCTCCGCATCCCAGGCGCGATAGGCCGCGCGGATGCGCAGGCCGGAGGCGTCGATCTCGCCAAGGCCGCGCCATTCAAACGACGGCCGCTCCTCGTAGACATCGGCGATGGCCGCAAGCGAGACCGGGTTGCCATGCTCGGGCACCACGCGGGCATACTGGTTTTCCACCTCGGCGCGGCCGTCGCGGATCTGCTCCAGCACCATGAGCACCGATTGCAGCAGGTCGAGCGGCTCGAACCCGGCCACGGCGATGGGCTTGCCGTAATCGCGGGCGATGAAATCGTAAGGGTGGATGCCGATCACCATCGAGACATGGCCTGGCCCGACGAAGCCGTCGAGCCTCATGTGCGGATCGTCGAGCAGCGCCTTGATCGGCGGCGGCACGGTGATGTGGTTGCAGAACACGCTGAAATTCGCGATCTCCTCGCGCGCAGCCTGCTGCAGGGTCAGCGCGGTCGAGGGCGTGGTGGTCTCGAAGCCGAGCCCGAAGAACACAACCTCGCGGTCGGGGTTGCGCCGCGCCAGCTCGAGCGCGTCGAGCGGCGAGTAGACCATGCGGATATCGCAGCCATCGGCCTTGGCCTGCATCAGCGACTTGCGCGAGCCCGGCACCCGCAGGGCATCGCCGAAGGTGGTGAAGATGACACCCGGACGCTCGGCGATCTCGACGCATTCGTCGACCCGGCTCATCGGCAGCACGCAGACCGGGCAGCCGGGGCCGTGGATGAACTCGATGCCCTCGTGGACCAGCTTGTCGAGCCCGTAGCGGAAGATCGCGTGGGTGTGACCGCCGCAGATCTCCATGATGCGGACGGGCGCTTCGCGGGTCGCGCCGATCTCGTCTGCGACGCGGGCGATGGCCGCCAGAACGCCCTTGGCGGCCTTGGGATCGCGGAATTCCTCGACATATCTCATTGTGCCGCCTCCACCTTAGCGGGCTCGTCAAAGGCCCGTGCGCCCTCTTCCATCGCCTCGAGCGCCTCCTGCGCCTCGCCGAGGCCGCGCAGCGCCTCGAGCGTCTCGGCGGCCTCGTGTTCGTCGATCACCGCCATGGCAAAGCCCACGTGGATCAGCACCCATTCGCCCACCAGGTCCGCGAGCGGACGGTCGGCGACCGGGGCGAGGCTCACCTCTCGCTTGACCCCGGAAACATCGGCCATCGCCATCTGGCGGTATGGGTCGGTGATCTCGGTGATCTGGCCGGGAATGCCCAGACACATGGCTCAGTCCTCCTCCGATACGGACGCGTGCGGCTCGATGCCGTACCGGTCCAGCTTTGCCCGAAGCCCGACGCGGCTGAGCCCGAGCTCTGCCGCCGCCTTCGACTTATTCCATTTCAGCCGGGTCAGCGTCTCGCCGAGGATGCGCATCTCCATCAGCTCGACGCGTTCCTTCAGCGTGCCTTCCAGCGTGCAGAGATCGGTGCCGCTCGCCGGCAGCTCGGCCCCCTCGGCGCGCTCGCCGTGATTGCCCGCCTGCAGGATGTGGCGCGAGATCAGCTCGGGCCCCAGCGTCATGTCCTGCGCGAGGATCAGCATCCGGGTCACCTCGTTGCGCAGTTCGGGCAGGTTGCCCGGCCAGTCGTAGCTCTCGAGGAAGGCCAGCGCCGGGCGGGCGATGCCGCGCACCGGCTTGCCATGCAGCTCGGCCGCCTCGTGCAACATGCGCTCGGCCAGAAGCGGGATGTCGGGGACGCGGCTGCGCAGCGCTGGGATGGCAAGCTCGGTCACCGCCATCTCGAAGAACAGGTCGCTGCGGAACTGGCCGCGCTGGATCATCGCGCGCAGGTCGCGATGGGTGCCGAAGAGCAGCCGCGCGCCGCTCTGCAGGGTCTCGTGCCCACCCACCGGCTGGAAGCTGCCCTCGGTCACGAGGTGCAGGAGCTGCAGCTGCATCGCCGGGCTCAGCGCGTCGACGCCGTTGAGAAAGAGGGTGCCGCGATCGGCCTTCTGCAGCAGACCCGCCCGCGCCTGCACCGCGCCCGGCACCGCGCCGCGCTTGGCGCCGAAGAGCTCGGCCGCCAGCACCTCGTCGGACATGCCGGCGCAATTGAGCTTGTAGAACGGCCGGTCGGCGCGCAGCGAGCCGTAATGCATGGCGCGGGCCAGATCGCCCTTGCCGGTGCCCGCCTCGCCGGTGATCAGCACCGGCACCTCGAAGCTGGCATATTGCCGCGCAAGAGCGATGGTCGGGTTGAGCGGGCTGCCGGTGCCGCGCAGCACCTTGTCGAACCCCGCCGCCTCCTGCGCCTGCTGGCGCCTGGCCTGCATCTTCTGGGTCGCGGTGTTGCCGAGGTAGCGCATCTCGAGGCTCATGCGCTCGTGCTCGCGGCTCAGTTCGAAGAGCCGCGCCGCGTTGCGCACCGCCATCAGGAACTGCTCGGGATGCCATGGCTTGGTGATGAACTGGTAGATCCCCGCCTTGTTGATGGCGTCGATCATGTCCGAGCTCTCGGTGTAGCCGGTGACGATGATGCGCACCGTCTCGGGCCAGCGGTCGCGCACGTCCGAGAGCAGCTCGACCCCGGTGCGGCCGGGCATGCGCTGGTCGGAGACCACCACCTGCACCCAGTTTTCCTCGAGCAGGCGCCACGCCGCCTCGGCGTCGGTGGCCTCGAGCACGTTGAAATCGTCCTCCAGCGCCATGCGCATGGAGGCGACCGAGAACGGCTCGTCATCGACGACCAGAACGGTGGGAAGCGTGCCGCCCGACATCCCTCTTACTCCGTCGCCTGCGCGCGGCGCTTGGCGAGCGCCTCGCTGCGCAGCCAGCCGATCCACTGGTCGAGCCCTTCGCCGGTGCGGGCCGAGACCCGGATCACCTCGATGGTGGGGTTCACCCGGCGCAGGTTGGCCTCGTAGAGATCGAGATCGACATCGCAATGCGGCGCGAGATCGACCTTGTTCAGCAGCGCGATGCGCGCGGCGGTGAACATGTCGGGGTATTTCAGCGGCTTGTCCTCGCCCTCGGTGACCGACAGGATCGCCACCTTGGCATCCTCCCCGAGATCGAAGGCCGCCGGACAGACGAGGTTGCCGACGTTCTCGATGAACAGCGTGGCCTCGTCGTGCAGGTGCAGGTGATCGAGCGCGTGGCCCACCATGTGGCCGTCGAGATGGCAGCCCTTGCCGGTGTTGATCTGCACCGCAGGCGCCCCGGTCTCGCGGATGCGGTCGGCATCGTTGCTGGTCTGCTGGTCGCCCTCGATGACGGCGACATCGCCCCCCATGGCGCGGATGGTGGCGCAGAGCAGCGTGGTCTTGCCCGAACCGGGCGAAGAGACGAGGTTGACCGCGAAGACCCCCTGCCGCGCCAGCCGGGCACGGTTGGCCGCAGCGTAGCGGTCGTTTTCCGACAGGATGCCGGTCTCGATCTCGATCAGCCGTTCCTGGCTCATGTTGCCCACCGCGACGCCGGCAGCGCCGGTGCCGAAATGGATGTCGCCATGGGCGCCGTGATGGTGGTGGTGATCGTGGTGGTGATGGTGATGGCCATGTCCATGCGCGTGGCCATGGGCGTGGTCATGCGTATGCCCCGCGCCGTGATCGTGCGAATGCCCGTCGACCGTGCTGCCGCTGCAGCCGCAAACCGTGCACATCAGATGACCTCCATATCCTTGATTCTCATTTCGTCGCCCCCGTCGGGCATCAGCTTTCCGCCGCCGCATGTCGGGCAGGGATCGAGCCGGTGGGCGATCTCCACCGTCTCCATGCAGTCATAGCAGAGCGCGCGGCCCGGCAGGTCGATCATCTCGAGCGCCGCGCCCTCGGCCTTGGAGCCGCGCATCACGACCTCCCAGGCAAATTCCAGCGCCGGTTTCTCGACCCCGGCGAAGCGGCCGATCTCAAGCCGGACGCGGGTCACGCGCTGGATCTCCGGCGCCGCAGCGGCCTGGTCGACGACCCGGCGGATGCCCTCGCAGAGCGACATTTCATGCATCTTGCACCTCCCGCAGCCGCACCGGGCTGCACGGGTCGAGAATGTCGAGCAGCAGCGCCCCGAGGCCGGTTTTCTCTGCCGGCAGCGTGGCGAGGCAGCGCGCAAGGATGCCCTCCGGCGCCAGCAGCGCATCGGTGGGGGTGACCCGGTCGAAGGTGATAACGTGGCCGTTTTCCACTTCCATCCGAATGGCATAGGCCCCGCGCGCGGCAGGGACAAGCGCCCGCCCGGGCGCCGCCTCAAGCGCCGGGAGGCGGCCCAGGGCGGCGGCCTCGATGTCATAGAGCCGGGCGGTGGCGCGCCACAGCGGGCCGCGACCGTGGCTGGCCTCGAGCGCCCGCATCACCGGGTGCGCGAGGTGGCGCGCGGCGACGGAGTTCTCGCAGGGGGCGCGTTGCCAGATCGCCTGGGCCTGCGGCGCGGGCAGGCCCTCGGCCACCGCCTCGCCGGGGGCGAAGAGCTGCGCGATGCGGGCCAGCGGCGCGGCGACGGGGCGCTCGCTCGCGAGGAACGCCCGGAACGCCGCGGGCGTCGCAGGGGCCGCGACCTCGGGGCCAAAGAGCGCTTCGAGGAGCGCAGCCCCGCCGGCGCGCCAGTCGTCGGGCAGCGGCTGCGGCGCGAGGCCGAGCAGGTTCGGCCAGGCGGCGTGCAGCTTGAGAAGGTGATCGCGCAGCACGTCCTGCGCGATTTCAGCGGCGGCGGTGTGGTCATCGGCCCGTCCAAGGGCCGCCGACACCGCCGCCGCCTGCGCCCCGCGGCAGAGGTTGAAGAGACGGGGGAGAGTCGCCTCGACCTCGGCCACCGGCCTGCCGAGCACCAGCCGCGCCACCGGGAGGCCCGGGGCTGGCTGGGCGACAAGCCGGGCTGTGGGGCGCTTGTCCAGCATCAGGCGGCGCCCTGTTCCGGTGCGTCCTGCACATCCTGCGACAGCCCGCCGGTGATCACCGCGCGGCGCGAGGGGCTCGCATCGGGCGCAGCCTCCTCGGCCTCTTGCGCGGCCTCCTCGGCGGCGGCCAGCTCGGCCTCGCGGGAGGCGCGGATCTCGGCGGCGCGATCGGTCTCGGCGCGGTGCTCCTCCTGGAACAGCGCCACCATGACCGCGCGGGCGACATCGGTCGCGTCCTTCTGCCGGGTGAACTCGTGCATCGGCGAGAACAGCGAGCAGGCCTTGTAGCCGCCCGTCAGCTCGCGGCTGTTGTGGATGAACTCGTAATCACCGGAAGGAAAGGAGATCACCTCCTTCTCGCCCGCCGTGAGCCCCGACCACTCTTGCCCGGCATCGGGCAGCAACACGAGGTTCATGAACCACGGGCTGACCAGCACGCCGAGCAGACAGTCGCCGTGCTTCTGGAAGTCGATGGCCTCGACCTGCAGCGCCTTGTTGACGATCGGCACATCGCGCATCTTGGCGTTGTAGACCTCGCGGAAATCCACCACCAGCCGATCGGTCACCGCGCGGATGCGGGTGGCCTCGAGCAGATCCGCCGCGCCGGGATCCTCCAGCACCATGAACTGCTCCTTTGGGCCCGAGCAGTTCGGGCAGGACCAGTCCTCCGGCAGGGCGTGGAACGGCGTGCCCGGCTCGACCTGCCTTGTGTCGTCGCCCTCCGCCGGATCGTAGGGCGTCCAGCAGATCTTGCACTCCATGATCGCCTGATCCGAGATCCGGTCATTGGCACCGAGATAGCTGCCCTCGAAGCTCATGTGATCGCCTCCAGCACTTCGCGCAGGCGCTCGGCGCTGTCGCTCAGATCCTCGGCGGCGGCGATGGCGACCTCGGGCATGTCGGTGACCTCGAAGGTGTCGAGGATGAGCTGGTCCATCGAGTTGTAGAACTGCACCCGCCAGACATGCGGCAAAGCCGTCGCGGTGACCCGGCAATTGCCGTAGCCGCGCGACAGGATGTCGGTGGAACCCACCCCCAGCCGCGCGTCGAGCCAGGCGAGATCGCCTTCGGTGTGCGGCAGCAGGGTGAGGTTGACCACGTGCAGCTCGCCGCTTGCCCTGTAGCCGGCGCTCTTGTCCTGCAGCTCGACCAGCAGCGCCGGCGCGTTGACCACGCCGGCGCCAGCGGCGTTGGCATCGCCCGGGCGGAACGGCTCGAAGGCGCGGGCGCGGGCATCGGAGGGCACGCTTGCCACCTCGATGGCGTCGAGCCCGGCGCCATGCAGCACCCAGATGCCGGCAAAGACCGATTCCTGCGCCCTGACCGAGGGCAGGCCACGGATCTTCATCGCCACCTCGCCCTCACCCATGGTCTCGGCGATGAGGCGGCGGTTGGGCGCGTCGAGCGTTGCGAGGTCGAAGCGCTCGGCACCGCCCTGCGCGGCCACCCGGTCGGCGGCGGCGGCGACCCGCGCCAGCAGGTCCATCGCCGGGGCCAGCCCGCCGGTGTCCTCGACATCGGGAATGTGGACCGAGAAGGTGCGCATGTCCTGCGGCAGCGGCATGTATTCCAGCTCGGCCTCGTCCTCGGGCTGCGAGCCGGGACCGTAGCCCACGGGCGGCATGTGGAAATTGTTGACCATCGTGTCCTCCGTCAGGCCGCCGGGGCCGGGATCGTGTTCAGGATCTGCGGGATGCGCGCCATGTAGTCATCCCAATCGCGCACCTTGGGAATGCCGCCGAGGCAGGCCCCGTCGCGGAAGAAGATCAGCGACGGCGTCTTCAGCACGCCGGTGGCCTCGCGCAGCTGGGTCTCGATGGCGTCATCGACCACGGCGCAATCGAAGGCGCGCTGGAAGGCGATGCGCAGCTCGGGCAGGATCACCGCCACGTCGGCGCTCTCGAGGTTGCGCTTCGGGTCGCCCGGCACGAAGAGGCAATGGGCGCCCGGCGCCTCGGTGAAGGCCGCGACATCAGCCATTGTGCTCAGGCGGGGCCAGCCAAGCTCGCTCACCAGCCGGTCGATCAGGGGGTGTGACATAGGTCCTCCTCGGGCGCTTGTCAGGCGGTCTTGCTCGGGTCGTCTTGCGCGGGCTGCCCTGCTCGGGCCGCCTCGCTCAGGCGGTTGTCTTGCCCGCCAGCCGCGCCGCTTCGAGATGCGGCGGCAGGCTCGGGCTGCGGTTGTCGAGATCGGCAAAGGCATCGCCCGCCCCGGCCCCCTGCATGATGCTGCGCAGGCCGCGCAGGGCGCGGGCGATGAGCTCGGCCTCCTGTTCGGTGATGACCTCGCGGGCGTGGCCGAGATGGGTCAGCACCCAGGTGCCCGGCGCCACGTCGCCGACCAGCGACAGGTCGATCAGCGCCTCGCCCTCGTCGCCGGTGGCGCGGCCGGCGATGCCGTCGACCGAGAGGATCTTCATCGGGATGCCGACGCACATCGGCCCTACTCCGCCGCCGGGAAGAAGCGGGCGTCGCCTGTGCGGCAGGCTTCGTCCTCGGAGGGGCGGCCGGCCTCGTAGGCCTGATGCCGGATCGAGCTGTCGGCCAGCGCGTCGGTCTCGGTGCGGCCCTCCGCGGCGTGGAAGCCGCGCGCGGCGAGCCAGTGGCGGGCGATCCCGACCGCCTCGGGGATGCGCGCTGCAACGACCGCGCGCAGCCCCCCGCCGTAATCCTCGAGCTCCTCGGGCTGGCAGCCGACGAGCAGCAGCTCGGCGGGGCAGTAGTCCATCAGCTGGGCGGTGGCGATCACGTCCTGAAAGCCGGTCTGGTGCAGCGACATCTTCTTGGCGCCCATGAAGCGCGGCACCTCGTCGCCCTCGACCACCTTCATGGTGCCGGGCTGGAGGCCGTAGTCCACCGCGTCGAACACCACGAGCAGGTCGGCCTCCTCGAGGAAGGGCAGCAGGTAGAGCCCCTGCGTGCCGCCATCGAGCACCTTGACGTCGTCGCCGAAGGAGAGAGTCTCGGCGAGATGCTCGACGCAGCGCACGCCGAATCCCTCGTCTGCCCAGAGCACGTTGCCGATGCCGAGAATGAGCGCCTTTTGCGCCATGCCGTCCCCTCCCCTTGCTTGCCCGGCGAAAGATCTGTTTCCGCCTGCTGGCCCGAACGACCTTATCGTTTCCGCCCCGGGACGGCAGGGATTCTGCATCTCACAGTCACCTTTACTCATCCCTCTGAAAATAAAAGAAAACACGCCTAAAACGGCAGCAGTGGCCAGGCGCATGACGGAAAGATACTTTCCACAATTCACCATCATCGCAAGGCAAAGTTCCGCAAAGAAAAACGGGCCCTGCAAGGGCCCGTTCCACGTCTTATGCAAAACCGGAAAGCTCAGTCCGGCAGGTCGTCCTTGAAGGTGCGGTGGCCGGAGATCATCGTCGAGACCATCGACTGGCGCGACATGATATCCTCGCGGATCGCGGCGTAGATATGGATCATCATGAAGATGATGATGAACCACATGCCGAGGTGATGCAGCGAGTGCAGCACCTGCGTGTTCTGCACCCAGGCGATCAGCCAGCCCATCGCCAGATCCGGCAGCGAGCCCTGCCCCGCGCCCTCGGCATAAAGCGCCCAGCCGGTCAGCAGCATGAAGGTGATGCCCACCGTCATGAAGAAGAACATCGCCACCTGTGCCAGTGGGTTATGTCCGACGTATTTCTTCGGCACGTCCTCGAGGAAGGCATACCAGCGCAGCTCGTGGACAACCTCTTTCCACCACGCCTTCTTCCACACCGGCACGTAGAACAGCTGCTTGGAGTGGTGGTTGCCCACCAGCGCCCAGTAGACCCGACCGGCGAAGGCCACGGTCAGCAGCTGGCCGGCGGCGAAATGGATGAAGCGGTTGTAGCCCATGACGAACTGGTAGGTCGCCTCGGCGAAGTTCATCGTCGGCAGCGGCGAGGCGATGAGCCAGCCGGTGCCGATCAGGGTCATGATCAGCGCCGCGTTGATCCAGTGCCAGAGCCGCACCGGCCATTCGTAGACGAAGACCGAGGTCCGCCGGCGGATCGACTCGATGTCCTGTTCCGTGGCGTCTCCGGTGAGCCGGGCGGTCGAGAGCGGCTCGACGCCCGGGTTCGGGGAGTGGATGGTTTTCTGCTCCATCGGATCACTCCTTGCGGCGGGCGCGGATCACCGCCCACAGGATGACGGCCAGCGCCAGAACGCCCAGCCCATGCAGGGGCGAGAGCAGCCAGTGCGCCGCGCTGTCGGCCGGCAGGGCAGCGTCGTGGCCGGAATGGGCGAAAGCGGCGGAGGCCGAGGCCAGCCAGAATGCGATTGCCTGTTTCATGGGGTCTCTCCTCCTCAGCGGACCTTGACGTTGGCGAGCTCGTCGCCGTCGGGCGACATCACGTGGGTGGAGCACGCAAGGCAGGGATCGAAGCTGTGCAGCGTGCGCAGGATCTCGACCGGCTCCTCGGGACGCTCGACCTTGGTGTTCATCAGCGAGGCCTCGAAGGCACCGATATTGCCGGCGGTATCGCGGGGCGAGCCGTTCCACGTGGTCGGCACGACGCATTGGTAGTTCTCGATGCGCCCGTCCTTGATCTTGATCCAGTGGCCCAGCGCGCCGCGCGGCGCCTCGGTCATGCCCACGCCCTTGGCCTCGGAGGGCCAGGTCGAGGGATCCCACTTCTCGACATTCGCGGTCGTCTCGTCGCCGTTGCGGATGTTGGTCATCATCTTGTCGAAGAAGTGCCTCTGCAGACGGCCGCAATACTCGGACTCAAGCGCCCGCGCCGCGGTCCGGCCCAGCGTCGAGAACAGCGCCTCCATAGGCAGGTCCATGTCCGACAGCAGCCGGTCGACCTGATCGCGGATGTCCTCGTGGCCCTTGGCGTAGCCCACGATGTAGCGCGCCAGCGGGCCCACCTCCATCGCGTGACCGCGCCAGCGCGGGGCCTTGATCCACGAGTACTTCGCCGCCTCGTCGAGCTCCTTGATATCGGTGCGGGTGCCCTTGGCGTTGGGGCCGAGCTCGTATTTCGGCTCGGTGACGCCATCCCACGGGTGCAGGCCCTTGCCGGCCTCGCCATAGGTGTACCACGAGTGATCGACGAATTCCTGCACCTGCTCGGGATCGCGCACGTCGACATCGAGCACCTCGTTGAGGTTGCCGTTGATGATCGCGCCGCGCGGCAGGTGCAGCTGCTCGGGCGAGAAATCATTGGGATGCTCGGGGATGTCGCCATAGGCGAGGCAGGCCTGCGACGACAGGCCGCCACCGTAAAGCCAGTTGCGGTAGAAGCCCCCGATCGCCTTCACGTCCGGGATATAGACGTTGCGGTTGAACTCCTGGGTCTGGTCGATGATCGACGAGACCATATTGAGCCGCTCCATGTTGATCGCGCCGACCGAGCCCACGCCATCCATGTTGATCGGGCACGGCACGCCGCCCACCAGCCAGTTCGGATGCGGGTTCTTGCCGCCGAAGATGGTGTGGACCTTGACGATCTCCTTCTGCAGATCGAGCGCCTCGAGATAGTGGGTCGTCGCCATCAGGTCCGCCTCTGGCGGCAGCTTGTAGGCGGGGTTGTCCCAGTAGCCGTTCTTGAAGAGTCCGAGCTGGCCGCTCTCGACGAATTTCTTCAGCCGGTTCTGCACGTCGCGGAAGTAGCCCGGCGACGACAGCGGATGGTTCGGGCCCACGGTCTGCTGCAGCTCCGAGGTCGCCTTCGGGTCGGCCTTGAGCGCGTTGATCGGGTTGACCCAGTCGAGCGCGTGCAGGTGGTAGAAATGCACCACGTGGTCGTGGATCTCGAGCGCCAGCTGCATCATGTTGCGGATCGAGTTGGCGTTGTCGGGGATCGAGATACCGAGCGCATCCTCCACCGCACGCACCGAGGTCAGCGCGTGGGTGCCGGTGCAGACGCCGCAGATGCGCTCGGTGAAGGCCCAGGCATCGCGCGGATCGCGGCCCTTGAGGATGACCTCGAGCCCGCGCCACATGGTCCCGGTCGAGACCGCATTGGTGATGATGTTGTCATCGTTGACGTTGACCTCGCAGCGCATGTGGCCCTCGATCCGGGTCACCGGGTCGATCACCACGCGCTGGCCGCCATTGTCGAGCGTGTAGCCATTGGGGGTCTGGATAACCATCGGTTACACCTCCTCTTTAGACGTCTGGGTCTTTTTCTGTGCGGTTTTCAGCGCCGAGACGGCGGCGTGCAGCGCGATGCCGCCACCGACCACGCCGGCCGCCGCCATGCCGATCTTGTCGGCATTGGCCTCGACCCCGAACTGGGTCAGGTCGGTGACGCGGTTGTAGAAGCTGCCCTGATCCCAGAAGCCGTCTTCCGAGCAGCCGATGCAGCCATGGCCCGACTGGATCGGGAACGAGACACCCTCGTTCCAGCGCACCGTCGAGCAGGCGTTATAGGTGGTCGGCCCCTTGCACCCCATCTTGTAGAGGCAATAGCCCTTGCGCGCGTTCTCGTCGTCCCAGGCCTCGACGAACTGACCGGCATCGAAATGCGGCCGGCGATAGCACTTGTCATGGATACGCTGAGAGTAAAACATCGCCGGCCGCCCCTGCCGATCAAGCTCCGGCAGACGGTCAAAGGTGAGCATGTAGGTGATGACCCCGGTCATCACCTCCGCGATGGGCGGACAGCCCGGCACCTTGATGATCGGTTTGTCGGTGATGACCTTGTGCACCGGGGTGGCCCGGGTCGGGTTGGGCTTGGCGGCCTGCACGCAGCCATAGGAGGCACACGCCCCCCACGAGATGATCGCCTTGGCGTGCTCCGCGGCGTGCTTGAGCTGGTCGACGAAGGGCTTGCCGCCGACGATACAATACATGCCATCCTCGTTGAGCGGCGGGTTGCCCTCGACCGCGAGGATGTAGTTGCCCTTGTACTTGTCGATGGTCTCCTGCAGCGCCGCCTCGGCCTGATGGCCGGCCGCCGCCATCAGCGTGTCGTCGTAATCGAGGCTGATCATCGACAGCACCACGTCCTTGGCGAGCGGGTGCGCCGAACGGATGAAGCTCTCGGAGCAGCAGGTGCATTCGAGCCCGTGCACCCAGATCACCGGGGTGCGCGGCTTGGTCTCCATCGCGTGGGCGATCTTGGGGACGAAGGCCGGCCCGAGGCCCAGCGCGGCGGCGGTCAGCGAGCAGTATTTCATGAAACTGCGCCGGGTGATCCCCTGGCTGCGCATGACCTCGTAGAAGGTTTCGATCTGGCTCAAGCTGGCGCCCTCCTCCAATTCGCGAAATCCCTGCGCCGACGCTCCCTGTCGCGCAGCATTAACCGAGCATCGCGGTATGCCGCCGTGTGCGGAAGGCCGATGCCCGTTTCGCGGGCGCTTGGAAAAGATGAACCTAGACAGTATGTTAGATGGATATGCCGGGGCGTGGCGCGGTCAGGGGCTTTCCGGGCCGCGCCGGGCTCCGGTCAGCGGCTTTCCAGCCCTGCGAGCGCCACCAGCGCCTGACCGAGCGCGAGGCCGCCATCGTTGGCCGGCGTGCTGCGGTGAATCAGCACGGGCAGATCGCCCAGCGCCTTCACCGTGAGATCGAGCAGAAGCGCGTTCTGGAAGCAGCCCCCCGAGAGCGCCACCGCCTCGGCCCGCCCACTCTCGACCAGCGCCCGCGCCTGCGCCGCGAAGGCCTCCGCCAGCCCGGCATGGAAGCGCCACGCCCGCTGGCCCGCGCGCACGCCGTCGCGCCCGTCCTGCACGAGTTGCCGGATCATCGGCGCGGTCTCGAAGACCCCGCTCTCGAAGGGCAGCCCGTAGCCCTCCCCCGACCCCTCGGCCATCGCCTCGAGGCGCATCGCCGCCTCGCCCTCGAAGCTCTGCGCCTCGGCACAAATGCCGAGACAGGCCGCCGCCGCATCGAAGAGCCGCCCGGCGCTGGAGGAAAGCGGCGCGTTTAGGCCCCGCTCCGCCGCCATCCGCAGTGCCGCCAGCGGCTGCGCAGCAAACAGCGCCTCTGCCTCTTCCGCCAGCCCCGCCTGATCGAGCCGCACCAGCGCGTTGCGCCACGGCTCCCGCGCCGCTTTGTCGCCGCCCACCAGCGGCGCCGGCCGCAGCCAGCCGACACGCTCGAAACCGCGGTAATCGCCCAGCAGCAGCTCGCCACCCCAGAGCGTCCCGTCCGCGCCGAGCCCGGTGCCGTCGAGCACGATCCCCGCCACCGGCCCGCCCTCCAGCGGCCAGAGGTTTTCGCCCAGACAGGCGGCAAGATGGGCGTGGTGATGCTGCACCTCCAGCACCGGCAGGCCCAGCCCCTGCGCATGCTGCGTCGCGCGGTACCCCGGGTGCAGGTCGCAGGCCACCGCCTCAGGGCGATGATCGAAGAGCGCGGCATAGTCGCGATCCGCCTGCAGGAAGGCCTCCCAGGTCAGCGCCTCGTCGAGCTCGCCCAAGTGATGGCCAAGCATCGCCTGCCCATTCTTCACCAGGCAGATCGCCGCCTTCATCTGCCCGCCATAGGCCACCACCTGCCGCTCCGGGAAACCCTCTGGCAGAGGCAACGTCCCCGGCACCCGCCCGCGCGCCCGCCGCAGCACCATCGGCCCGTGCGGCGTGATCCGCTCAACGCTATCATCAAGCCGCCGGGCGATGTCGCGGTCATGCATCAGGAAGCCGTCGGCGATGCCGCCAAGCGTCTCCCGCGCTTCACCGTTGCCGATCGCCTGCGGCTCGCCCGAGAGGTTGCCGCTGGTCATCACAAGAGGCCGCCCGAGCGCGGCGCAAAGCAGGTGATGCAGCGGCGTGTAGGGCAGCATCCACCCGAGCGCCCCCTGCCCCGGCGCCAGCACCTCGGGCAGCCCCCCCTCCCGCTTCGCGAGCAACACGATCGGCGCCGCCGCCTCGCGCAGCAGCGCCCGCTCCGCCTCCCCCGGCGCCGCATAGCCTTCCAACACCTCGCAAGAGGCCATCAGCGCCAGCGGCTTCGCCGGCCGCCGCTTGCGCGCCCGCAACGCTGCCACCGCCGCCGCGTCGGTGGCATCGCAGCATAGGTGAAATCCGCCCAGGCCCTTCACCGCGAGGATCTCGCCGCGTCCCAAGGCCTCCGCCGCCAGCGCCAGAGCATCGCCCCCGACCTCACCTCCATCACGCTCGAACCACAGCCGCGGCCCGCAATCCGGGCAGGCCACAGGCTGCGCGTGGAAGCGCCGGTCGCCCGGATCCTCGTATTCCGCCCGGCAAGGCTCGCAGAGCGCAAACCCCGCCATGGTGGTCTGCGCCCGGTCATAGGGAAGCCCGGTCAGGATGGTGAAACGCGGCCCGCAATTGGTGCAATTGGTGAAGGCATAGCCCCGCCGCCGCCCGTCGCCGAAGATCTCCGCCACGCACTCGCCGCAGCTCGCCGCATCCGGCGTGACGCGCGTCTCCGCACCCGGCCCGCCAGAGGCCACGATGGCAAAGCCCTCGCCCTCCGCAACCTGCGCCGCACGGCTCTCCACCGCATCGACCCGCGCCAGCGGCGGCGCATCCAGCCGCAACGCGGCCTCGAAGCCCTCGAGATCGCCCCCGGCGCAGAGGATCAGTACCCCCTCGGCATCGTTCGACACCTCGCCCGAGACCCCGAAGCGTCGCGCCAGCGCCCAGACGAAGGGCCGAAACCCCACCCCCTGCACCTGCCCGCGCACCCTTATGCGCCGCCCGCTCAGCACGCCCGCATCTTCTTCTGGCCAAAAATATCCCGGGGGAGTCCGCGCCCCGCGCGGACGGGGGCAGCGCCCCCTTCTGCCCGTGCCATCAATGCACCGTGCAGACCATGCATGGATCGAAACTCCGCACCACGTGCTGCACCATCACCGGCGTGGTCTCGCCCTCGCCCACAGGCGCACCGACCAGCGCCGCCTCCACCGGCCCCGGCACGCCACCAGCGTCGCGCGGCGAGAAGTTCCATGTCGTCGGCGCCACGATCTGGTAGCGCGCGATCCGCCCCTTCTCGACCGCGATCCAGTGCCCCAGCGTGCCGCGCGCCGCCTCGACGAGCCCCACGCCAACGCCTTCGCGCAGCGACGGCGCCGGGTCCATGAACACCGCCCCAGGGTCCAGTGCCGCCGCCCAGTCCTCGAGCCAGAGCACGGTGCGGGCGATCTCGAGCAGCCGCCCCGCGATGCGCGCCCGCACCGAGCCTTCGTCGGCCAGG
The DNA here is from genome assembly GCF_019801965.1 of Salipiger bermudensis. GTDB lineage: Bacteria > Pseudomonadota > Alphaproteobacteria > Rhodobacterales > Rhodobacteraceae > Salipiger > Salipiger bermudensis_A. Next base: position 51,163 of record NZ_JAHVIA010000002.1, on the reverse strand, counting down.
CCCAGCGCCAGCGGATGGCCGTCGACCACCTGTCGCGCCAGCGCGCCGACCTCGACCGTGCGGCCGCCCAGGCGCGGCGCCTTGCACCAGCTGTAGCCCGGCTCGGCCATGTCCTCGTCGGGCAGCGTCGCGCCCTGGGCGGGGTGCGCCGCATCGCCCAGCATCCAGGCATGGCTAACATCCTCGACGATCTCGCCGGGATCGAATTCCGAGACCGCGCCGCCCTCCCAGACCCCAGAGCGGGTCACCCGCCCCTCGGCCAGCGGGTAGGCGCCGCAAGAGAGGTAGCGCCGCGGCCCGACGCCGATCGCCTCCAGCCCCAGATCCGCCGAGATCTCCGAGAACAGCGCCACGTCGCCGCGGGTCCAGCCCTCGCAAGCGGCGACCGATCCCAGCGCCGCGAAATCCTCCAGAGACCCGCCGAAAAGCTCGCGTTCGAGCACGCGCCTGGCGGCGCGCAGCGTGGTCTGGATGCGAATGCGGTCGCGCGCATCGGGCGCGCGCGTCACCCCGCCGGGCTGGATCGCCAGCGTGTGCGGCCACTTGCCGCCGAGGAGCCCGACGATGTGGAAGAGCTGCGCCCGCGCCTCGATCAGCGGCCGCACCGCCGAGCCTTCCTGCGCGGTGTAGCGCGCCACCGCGCGATCGTGCCAGCCGCGCCCGGCATAGACCGGCCGGGCGAAATCCGGCATGAAGAACAGCGCGAAATGGCTGATGTGATCGCAGAGGTTCTCGACCCCGTGCAGGATCGCCGCCGCCAGCCGCCCCTGCGGCGGCATCGTCACCGCGCCGGCATCGGCCAGCGCCAGTGCCGCCGCCGCCGACTGGCTGATCGAGCAGATGCCGCAGATCCGCGGCGTCAGGGTCAGCGCGTCGCTCGGGGCCTTGCCCTGCAGCATCATCTCGAAACCGCGGAACAGCGGCGAGTTGGCCCGCGCCTCGACCACCCGGCCCTCCCGCACGTCGAGGGCAATCTCGAGATCTCCCTCCACGCGGTTGAAGGGGCCAACCAGAAGCTGCCTGTCGCTCATTTCCGGGCCTTCACGCTGGGCGCCTGCACGAGGCGGTCGGAATGGGCGTTGCGCTCGATGCGCTGCGGCGTCGCGGCCTTCGAGAGTGAGGCCAGCGCCATGAACCACGCCTTCGGCATGTCGGAGGGCAGCCCCACCGGGATGCCGGCGATGGTCGGCGTCTCGGTGAACGGGTGGCCCGGCTCCTCGAATTCCGGCGCGGTGCAGGCGATGCAGGGGTAATTCCCCCGCGTGCACGAGCCCTCGCCGTTCCACGGCCGGATGTTGCAATCGCCCACCGCCTGCGTGCCGACGCAGCCCAGGTGCTCCATCATGCAGCCCATCTCGCAAAGCGTCCGGGCGCTGGCCTTGTACTCGTAGAACTCGTTCTTGGTGCAGCCGTGATGCACGAGGTGATCGGCGTAGAAGCGCGGCCGGGCCAGCGCGTCGAGATCGCCCGCGCCCAGCGCCCCGCCCGCCAGCATCAGAAGCGTCTCGGTGACCCAGGCCGGATGCGTCGGGCAGCCCGCCACATTGATCACCGGCAGGCCGGAGCGGCTGGTGAAGCCTTCGTCGAGCGCCGCGCCCTTCTGGCGGCCGTCATATTGCAGACCCACCGCGCCCGCCGGGTTGCCGCCCGCCGCCGTGATGCCGCCAAAGGCCGCGCAGGTGCCGACGGCGACCACGTGTTCGGCCATCGGCGCCAGCGCCCGCACCCAATCGAGCATCGAGCGCCCGGTGCCGGCCAGCATGTGGAACTTGCCCGTCCCGCGCGGGCCGGTCACCACCGACCCCTCGAAACACAGCACGTCGAGCGCGATCTCGCCGCGCTCCACCGAGCCCAGCAGCGCCTGCACCTCGCAGCCGGTCTCGACCGAGAGCGACGGGTGCCAGAGAAACTCGATGCCGGCATCGCCCAGCGTGTCGAGCACGTTGGGATTCTCGGCGCAGAGCAGCGACATGGTGCAGCCGCCGCAGCCGGCCGATTGCAGCCAGAGGATATTCATTCAGGCCTCTCCCGGTGTGTCCGCCAGCGGCAGCTCGAGCACGAAGACCGCCCCCGGCCCGGGCAGCAACGACAGCTGCCCGCCATGTTCATCGGCGATCTTGGCGCTGATGGAAAGCCCCAGCCCGGTGCCCTTGCCCACCGGCTTGGTGGTGAAGAACGGGTCGAACACCGCCGCCCGCTGCTCGTCGGGGATGCCGGGGCCATTGTCGGAGACGGTCATGCGCGCCCGCCCGCCATGCGCGGCAAGGTCGATGCGGACCTCGGGCGCCGCGACCCCGTCGACGGCATCGAGCGCGTTCTGCACGAGGTTCATCACGATCTGCTGGATGTGCCCCGGCACGCCGATCACCCGCAGGCTCTCGGTCCCGGTAAAGGCCACCGTGACCCCCGACTTGGCGCCGCGCTCGACCCAGCGCGCGCCCACGCGCGCGGTCTCGGCGAGATCGAACGGCACTTTCTCGCCGCTGCCCTCGGAAGACAGCCGGCGCAGGTCGGCCACGATGTCGCGCACCCGCTCGGCGCCTTCACGGGCGCCGTGGATCGCGGTCGAGAGATTGCCAAGCGCGCGCTCGAGCTTGAGATCGCTGCGCAGCCGCACCAGCTCCTCGCGCGGCGCGCCCGACTGAACCTGCTCGAAATAGGTCTCGAACTGGCCAACGTATTTCTCCAGCGCGTGCACGCTGGCATAGACGAAGCTGATCGGGTTGTTGAGTTCGTGCGCCACCCCCGCCAGCAGCCGGCCCAGCGAGGCGAGCTTCTCGTTGCGCACGATCTGGCTCTGCGCCTGCTTCAGCTGCTCATGGCTGAGCTCGAGCTCGGCATAGGCCCGGCGCAGCTCGCCCAGCGGGCGCCCGCTGAGCACCGCGCCGCCGAAGCGGTCGCGGGCGTCGAGCCGCGGCGAGAGCACGATGTGAAACGGCTGCGCGCCGGTCTCGGTGGGGATGCTGGCCTCGAAATCCGCCACCGCGTGGTTCATTCGCAGCTGGTTCAGCGCCGCGCCGATCTGCGCCGCCCCCTCGGCATCGAAGATCTCGGCCACCGGGCGCCCGATCACCGCCGCCGCCCCGCCGCTGACCAGCGCGAAGAGCGACTCGCTGGCCTCGGCGACGCTGCCGTCGCGGTCGATCACGATGAGCACGTCGCTCACCGAGTGCAGAACGCCCTCGATGAGATGCTTGGCGGCGGTCAGCTCGGCATTCTGGTGCTCGAGCTGCTCCTGATGCGCCACCAGCTCGCTATAGGTCTGGTCGACGGCGCGCAGCACCGACTGCCACGCCTCGTCGGTCATGGCATTGGGATCGTCTTGCGTCAGCGTGCCGGGCTCGTCCATGCGCCGATACTATGCGCGGGCCGCGCGCCGTGGCAATCGGCGCCGCGCCCCTGACCGCAACGTGACCGCTAACGGCGCCTGCGCAGAATTTATCCATTTTCGCCAGATGCTTCCCTTCCGCGCCCCCATTTCCGCGCGCTTCCTTGACAGTCCGGGGGCGCCGGGCAAACTCCGCCCGATCCCGCCGTGGCGGGCCAGAAAGACCAACAAGGAGCAGCCCTCTCATGGACAGCAACGGCATTCCCGAACTCGTCTCGCGCGACGTCCACGTGGGCATCTTCGATCTCGACGGGCTGTTCCGCCACAAGCTCATGGACGGGGCCAAGGCCGACAAGCTGATCGAGAAGGGCTACAGCTTCTGCGACGTGCTGCACGCCTGGGACAGTGCCGAGAAGACCTGGGACGACAGCGAGACCTATATCGATCGCCCGGCGCAGATCTTCCCCGAGACCCGCCGCCACTGGCCCTTCGGCGCCAATGCCGAGGTGATGGTCGCCGATTTCACCGGCGATTTCGGCAAGAAATCCCCGCGCAACCAGCTGCTGAAGCATCTGGGCCGCGCCGAGGCGATGGGCTTCGAGGTCACCGCCGCCTTCGAATACGAGTTCTTCCTGCTCGACGAGACCGCCGACAGCCTGCGCGAGAAGGGCTATCGTAACCTGCAGCATTTCGCCAAGGCCAACCGCACCTACTCGTTGCAATCCGCCGCCGCCTATGGCGACCTGTTCGACGGTCTGCGGCAATGCATGAGCCTGATGGATATCGGGCTCGACAGCCTGCACACCGAGCTCGGGCCGGGCTGTTTCGAGGCCCCTCTGACGGTGGCGAAGGGCGTCAAGGCGGCGGATGACGCGGCACTGTTCCGCAATTTCGCGCGCGCCTACTTCGCCCGCAACGCGCTCACCACCGTGTTCATGTCGAAGCTCTCGCCGGAACTCTCGGGCCAGTCCGGGCATTTCCACATCTCGCTGCAGAAGGACGGTGCACCCGCCTTCGCCGATCCCGACGCGGCGGACGGCCTGTCGCAGACGGCGCGGCACTTCCTTGGCGGGCTGCTCGAGCTGATGCCCGAGATGCTCGTGCTGACGGCGCAGACGGTCAACGCCTACAAGCGGCTGGTACCCGGCGCCTGGGCCCCCACATGGGCGAGCTGGGGGGTGCAGAACCGCACCGCCGCGGTGCGCATCATCAACGACAGCCCCGAGGCCACCCGGCTTGAATTCCGCGTCCCGGCGGCGGATTCCAACCCGCACGCCGTCATGGCGCTCTGCCTCGCCGCCGGTCTGCGCGGCATCGAGACCGGGGCCGAGCCGCCCGCCCCGGTCAAGGGCAGCGCCTACGAAGTGCAGCCCGCTGCCAGCGCGCGGTTCCCGCGCGATCTCGTCGAGGCCACCGACCGGCTCGAGACCAGCGAGGCGGCCCGCTCGCTCTTCGGCGATACCTTCGTCGATCATTTCGTGCGCTCGCGGCGCTTCGAGGTGCAGGATTACCTGCGCCACGTCAGCCCGTGGGAGATCGAGCGCTATATCGAGCTGTTCTGAGCGCCGCCTCACCTGCTGTTGATGGCCTGTGACCGGCGAGGCGCGCCCGGCGGGTTTCCTTTCGCGGCCCTGCGGCCAAGTCTTGTGGTATCCCTTTCCGAGCCCGCAGGAGCCCCGCCATGCTGTCGCGCCGCAGTTTTTCCCTCGCCCTCGCCGGCAGCCTCGCCGCGCCGTCGCTGCTGCGCGCCCAGCAGGGCCCCGGCGAAATCCGCGACCTCGCGGTCGACCTCGACCAGCTGCACTCGATCCAGATCCGTCGCGGCGACGAGACCCTGCTGGCCGAGGCGCCGCGCGGGCCGGGGCTGGGCCGGGTCGCCAATATCAAGTCCTGCTCCAAGAGCCTGCTGGCGCTGATCCTCGGCGCGGTGATCGACGAGGGCGGCATCGAGAGCGTCGAGGCGCGGCTGGGTGACGTTGCCCCCGGCCTGATCCCCTCCGGCGCCACCGCGGGCGTCGAAGACCTCACCATGCGCGATCTCGTCACCCTGCGTGGCGGGCTCGAAGGCACCTCGGGGGGGAACTACGGCGCCTGGGTCAGCTCGTCCAATTGGGTCTCCTACGTGCTGCGCCAGCCGCGCATCGCCGAGAACGGCGGCCGGATGATCTATTCCACCGGCACCACCCACCTGCTGGGCGCCGCTATCGCGACGGCCACGGGCGAGAGCCTGCTGACGCTGGCGCGGCGGCATCTCGGCACTCCGCTGGGCATCGAGATCCCGGCCTGGACCCGCGACCCGCAGGGCTACTACTTCGGCGGCAACGAGATGGCGCTGACGCCCGAGGCGATGCTGCGCGTGGCGGTGGCGATGCGTGACGAAGGACGCTACCGCGGTGAACAGGCGCTGCCCGCCGCTTGGGTCGAGGCCTCGCAGGAGGCGCGGACCCGCTCACCGTGGTCGGGGCTCGGCTATGGCTATGGCTGGTTCCTGAGCGACAGCGGCTGGATCCTCGGGCGCGGCTATGGCGGTCAGGTGATCGCGGCGCACCCGGCCCGCGACCTCGCTGTCGCCATCACCTCCGACCCGACGCGCCCGGCCCGCTCGGCCGGCTATTTCGGCGACCTGATGGGGCTGCTCGACGGGCCGATCATCGCGCTGGGCTGAGCCGCGCCGGCGGGCGCGCAAAATATCTCGCACGCGAATGAACCCTGTGGAGGGGCACCGGCACTAACCCGGTATCCAGAGCGAGATGGTCTGGGCCAGACACCACCACAGGAGACATTTGCATGAAACTTCTTACCCTGATCGCCGGCGCCGCCCTGTCCGTTGCCGCGTCCACCGCAATCGCAGCCCCGGCCGGCATGTCCGGTGGCGGCGTGCTCGTTGATGGCGAGGGCATGACCCTCTACATCTTCGACAAGGACGCCCCGGGCACCACCAATTGCTATGGCGGCTGCGCCGCGAGCTGGCCGCCCTTCGTCGCCAAGTCGGGCGCAAGCGCCGAGGGCAATTTCAGCCTCGTGACCCGCAAGGACGGCGCCGAGCAATGGGCCTACAAGGGCATGCCGCTCTATTACTGGGCCGGCGACCGCAAGCCGGGCGACACCAAGGGCGACGGCGTCGGCGGCGTCTGGCACGTGCTGAAGTAATCCCCCCGCACTCCCTTCCTCCCCGCGCACGGTCCGGCAGCTCCCTAGGGGCTTCCGGGCCGTGTTGCGTTTGCAGGCCCTCCGCTCGAGACGACCCGGACGACGACGCATTCACGCGTGGAATTTCGGCAACTTCAGGTTGATAAGCCACCACGAGAGAACGTAGGGTCAATTACAACGAAAATTACAACGCTCACGACAACGCTTTGCCCGATCGAGTGATGTATCGTTGTTCGTGAGCCACTTAGGAATTGCGCTCAGGACCGAACCGGCGGGCCACCCCGGCGGCGAGACATCAACCGGGAGAGGATCTCCACACCAGCGCCACGTCAACACGGGCAGGTCGCACGGCCAGATGCGATGCCGCCCGGTGGCGCCAAGCCGGATCCTTCCCGCGTCGCGCCCCTGCACAAGGGGATGCACGCAGCAATGTCTTCGCCGCCCAGGCAGCATTGGGCCGGATGCAGATATTCACTCCGGTAACCCGGTGCCCAAATTTTTTGTTGATCCGATGAACCTTTTTCAACCGGCAGGGCACCTATCACCGCAGACAGCAAAGCGATGATTTTGGCATGCGCATACTCAATTCCCTCCGGGCCGCCCGTACCGGCCCAAGACCCAGAACCGACGAGGCCTTGCTGGCTGCGGTGGCCAAGGGCGACGTTGCCGCCTTCGAGGAGCTGCATCGGAAATATTTCCCGAAGCTGATGCATTTCGCCCGACGCATCACCGACAATGCCGAATCCGCCGAGGAGGTCGCCAACGATGCGCTGATGACCGTCTGGCGCACCGCCGACCGCTTCCAGGGCCTGTCGAAGCCCTCGTCCTGGATCTTCGGCATCGCCTACCGGATGTCGCTCAAGCAGCGCCAGAAGCTCGGCAAGCGCAGAGGAGACGTGGAATTGGACGAAGGACTGATCGCCGATGGCAGCGACACCGAAACATCGGTGATGCACAAAAAGGATCTCGCCGCCGCGCTCCAGCAGCTGACGCCGGAATTGCGCGCGGTCGTGGAGCTCACCTACTATAACGGCTATCTCTACACAGAGATCGCGGAAATCCTCGAGTGCCCGGTGGGCACGGTGAAGACGCGCATGATGACGGCACGCAAACGCCTGCGCGAGATGCTGTCGGACGAGGCGCACCAAAGTTCGGAGAACGCAGTTGCATGATTCCAAGCCCATACCCAGGTCAGAGGCCTACGAGACTGCCTGGGAGCTGATCCCGTGGTACGTCAATGGCAGCCTCCCCGAGGACGAGGCGGAGCTGGTGCGGCACCAGGCCCGGATCTCCCCGGAATTCGCCGCCGAGGTGGCGCGGCAGCACGACCTCGCGCAGCAGGTCGCCACTGTCGACCCTTCTGACGCCCCCGTCGACCGCAGCTGGGAAAAGCTGCGCGCCCAGATCGACGCCGAAGCCACGGCGCGCGCCCCGGTGCCGCGGTCCCGCGGCTGGCTCGCCGGTCTACGCGGGGGCTACACGCTCGGAGGGCTGGGCGTCGCCGCCTGCGTGCTGCTCGCGGTGGTGCTGTTCCAGCCGGAGGGCGATGACTACCAGACCCTGACCAGCGGCTCGGAGGCCGGCCCCGCGATCAAGTTCCAGCTCGCCGGCGACCTGTCCCCCGACGCCTTGGCGCAGCTTCTCGCCGCGCATGGCCTGACGCTGATCGACGGCCCCTCCGAGGCCGGCGTCTACACCGCCGCGGCCTCCGCCGAGGCCGACCTTGCCACCGCCGCACGGGATCTGATGGCCACGCCCGAGGTCCTGTTCGCCGCCCCCGACGAGTGATCCCCATGCTGCGTGCCATCGTCTCGCTCCTGCTTGCCGCCCTCCTGCTCGCCGTCCCCGCGCGGGCGCAGCAGGCCCCGCCCTGGCGGCTGGTGCCGGCCGATGGCATCGCCACGCAGACCCACCTGATCCTCACCGTGCCGTTGGCCGACCCCGACGCACTGAGCGCCGTCGCCGCCGGCATCGAGGCCCGTTTCAATGTCACGCTCACCGCCGAGTGGCCGCTGCAATCGCTCGCCGTTCACTGCCTCGTGGTCGACACCGAGGGCAATCCCGATCTCGACGCGCTGATCGCCCGGATGCAGGCCGATGCGGAGATCCGGACGGTGCAGCGGATGAACGATTTCCAGGTCTTCGAGGCGCTCTACCGTGATCCGCTGCTGCCGATGCAAAGCGCGCTGAAACAGATCAACGCCGCCGCCGCCCACCGCCTCAGCACCGGCGCGGGCGTGCGCGTGGGCGTCATCGACAGCGCCATCGACAGCGACCATCCCGATCTCGCGGGCCGCCTCGCCGACCTGCGCGATTTCGTCGGCAACGCGCAGGGCAGCGCCGCCGAGCCGCATGGCACCGCCATTGCCGGCATCATCGCCGCCGATGCGGGCAACGAGATCGGCATGATCGGCGTCGCGCCGCAGGCCGAACTCGTGGGCCTGCGCGCCTGCTGGCAGCCGGAGGGGCTGGGCGGGCGCTGCAACAGCTTCTCGCTGGCGCGGGCGCTGAACTTCGCCATCCTCAACGACGTGCACGTGCTCAACATGAGCCTCGGCGGCCCGCCGGACCCGCTTTTGCAGGAGCTGGTCGAGGCGGCCGAGGCGGCGGGGATGATCGTCGTCGCGGCCTGGGGCGAGAGCGCGGAGCCCACCTTCCCGGCCTCGCTTCCGGGGGTGATCGCCGCCGGGAATGGCACCGAGCGGCAGGTGCCGGCGCCCGCGGTCGACGTGATCAGCGCGGCACCGCACAACGATTACCGCTATGTCTCCGGCTCCTCCGTCGCCGCCGCCCATGTGAGCGGCGTCGTGGCGCTTCTGCGCGCCCGGCACCACGATCTCGCCGCGCCCGACATCGCCCACGCCCTTCATGGCGCGGTGGTGATGCATGGCGATGTGCCGATGGTCGATGCCTGCGAGGCGCTGCGCGCGGTCGAGGCCAGCGCCCCGGCCTGCCACGACTGACCCGCGCCTCGCGGCAAAATAATTCCCCCATGACATGAACCTCTCTCTCGGCTCCGGGCACCTACGGGATGACCGGAGCCGAGACCGGTCGGGCGCGTTCTCCCCCGCCCCGCCTCTCCGCTCCGGCGCCACGACGCCAACGGAAGAGAGGCCCCGCCATGTTTGCCCGCGTTGTCCTGACGACCCTCAGCCTAATGTTCGCCGCCTTGTCCGGCGCGGCCCAGACCAGCGACCGCACCGTCGCGCTCGTGATCTCGGTCGGAGAGGGCGGCGCCCGGGCCGACGCGGTGCAGACCCAGCTCCAGCTGATGGGCGCCGAGACCCTGCGCGCCGCCGATCCGAACAACGCCGAGCTGCGCTCGATCCTCAAGCGTTTCGCCCGCGAGGCCGAGGATTCCCGCGCCACATTCGTCTATCTCGATGCGCCCGCGGTGATCTTCGAGGGGCGCGACTACGTGCTGCCAGCGGGCGCGACGCTGGGCCGCTCCACCGATCTCTTCACGCAGGCGATCCCGACACTGGCCTTCGCCCGCTCTGCCGCGCTCTCCGAGCAGGGCGGCGCCGTGGTGCTGACCGTGACCGCGCCGCCTTCCGGCCTGCCGGGCGGCATCAGCAAGGTCGAGCGCGCGCCCGATCCGGTGGCCGGCGCGGCCGCGGTCGTGGTGGCCGGGATCGGCGCCTTCGGCCCGGTGCTGACAGTGCTCGAGGCCGCCGCACGGCAGGAGGAGGTCGAACTCGGCACCATCCTGCGCGGCATGTTCACCAAGGACGGCGTGACGCTCTCCGACCTGCCCTCGAACCGCATCCTGCTGCGCGCCGCGCCCGAACTCGCCGCGGACCCTGAACCGGCCCCCGTTGCGACCCCGGCAGCCACGCCCGAGTCGGTCGCGGCCCCTCAGCCGGTGGCAGAGCCCGAACCGGTGGTCGAGGCAACGGCCACGCCCGAACTGCCCGCCGAAACCATCGACGAGCTGCGCATCCTCGAGCAGTCGCTCTCGCGCTCGGCCAAGCGCGGCATCCAGCGCGAGCTGCGCGCCGGGGGCTTCTATCGCGGACTCGTCGACGGGATCTTCGGCCCCCAGACCCGCGAGGCGATCACCGACTTCCAGCAGAGCCGCTCGGAGGAGGCCACCGGCGTGCTCAACCGCCGCCAGCTTCTCGACCTCAGATCCTGATCCCCTCGGGCCACGCGCCCGCCTGCCCCGCTGCGGGCTCGGTCCCGCCTGCCCACCCCTGCGCACGCATGCGCGAACCCGCCCGCGCCGAGCCGCGCACAACCTGGAAGGAGCGAGCCCATGGGCCTGCGTTTCAAGTACAACATCGTCCTGCTTCTGGCCTGCGTCATCGGCATCGGCGCCGCCGCCGGCCTCTCCTACCGCTTCGTGCAGGCATCGGCGGTGGAGGAGATCGAGGAATCGATCCGGCTCCTGCGCGCCAACGCCCTCGCCGTGCGCTCCTACACGCTGACCAATATCGACCCGCTGCTCTCGGACGACAACGACATCCTGTTCCTGCCCGAGACCGTCACCTCCTTCGCGGCGCGCTCGGTCTTTGCCAACGTGCAGGAGCATTTCCCCGAGTTCAGCTACAAGGAAGCCGCGCTCGACCCGACCAACCCCGCCGATCTGCCCACGCCGCTCGAGAAGGAGCTGATCGAGCAGTTCCGCGCCGATCCCGCGCTCGAGCAGCTCTCGACCGTGATCGAGGGCGAGAGCGGCCGCGTCCTGACTGTCGCCTTCCCGCTGACCATCTACCAGGAGGGCTGCCTGCGCTGCCATTCGACCCCCGAGGCCGCGCCGCCCGCCATGGTCGATCTTTACGGCCCCGATCACGGCTTCGGCTGGGAGCTGGGCGAGACCGTGGGCGCGCAGATCATCTCGGCACCGATGGCGCTGGCCGACAAGCGCGCGCTGGAGACCGGGATCATCCTGATCGTTGGGCTCGCGGGCGTGTTCCTGCTGGTCTTCGTGCTCACCAACCTGATGCTCGGCCGCATCGTGCTGCGCCCGGTACGGCGGATGTCGGAGGTGGCCGAGAAGGTCAGCATGGGCGATTTCTCGGTCGAGGAATACAAGAAGCCGGGGCGCGACGAGATCAGCTCGCTGTCGGTCTCGTTCAACCGGATGCGCCGCAGCCTCGAACGCGCGATGAGCATGATCGATGTCTGACGCCACGGTCATCGTGCCCGGCGGCGGGCGCCGCATGGTCGGCAAGTACCGCATCGACGGGGTGCTCGGCGAAGGCGCCATGGGTGTGGTCTATGCCGGGCAGGACCCGGATATCGACCGCCCTGTCGCCATCAAGACCATCCACCAGCACCTGGTCGGCGCGGCGGGCAGCCAGGACTGGCTCGACCGCTTCGCCCGCGAGGCCCGCGCCGCGGGCCGGGTGCAGCATCCCAACCTCGTCACCGTGTTCGACTTCCTGCAGCAGGAGGGCGTGCCCTACCTCGTGATGGAGCGGGTGCGTTCGGTGACGCTCGAAGACCGGCTGGCCGACGGCGCGCGGCTGCCGCACGAGGAGATCCACGCGATCTTTGCCCAGATCCTCGCCGGTCTTTCGGGCATCCATGCCGCCGGCATCGTGCACCGGGATCTCAAGCCCGCCAACGTCATGCTGACTGATGACGGCACGGTGAAGCTCACCGATTTCGGCATCGCACGGCTGACCGCGATGGAGGCCACCGGCGCCGGTATGGTCGGCACCCCCTCCTACATGGCGCCCGAGCAGCTCACCGGCGGCGAGATCGATGCCCGCGCCGACATCTATGCCTGCGGCGTGGTGCTCTACGAGCTGCTGACCGGACGCAAGCCCTACAAGGGCGGCGGCGTCGAGGCGCTGTTTGCCGCCGTGCGCGAGGGCCGGGCGCCGCGTCCGGGCGAGATCAACGAGGGCATCCCGGCCGAGCTCGACCATATCGTGATGACCGCGATGCATGTCGATCCAGAAAGGCGCTTTGCCCGCGCCGAGGAGATGCGCGCCGCGCTTGCGGGGATCCTACCCGCCGCCAACCGCACCGGGCTGATCGAGGCCGCGCCCAGCGCCCGGGCCCCGGATGCCACGCTGACCAAGACCATGCTGACCCGCATGAGCGGCGGCACGCTGGCGCGGCTCGAGCAGCACCTGACCGGCAGCCTCGGCCCCATGGGCCGGGTGATCGCCCGCCGTGCCGCCGCCAAGGCCTCCACGACGGAGCAGCTCGTCGCCGCGGTGCTGACCGAGGTCGAGGACGAGGCCGAGCGCCAGACCCTGCGCCGCGCCATCGAGAGCGCGCTGGCGCAGGACGCCACCGCGCTCGGCACCGCGCCGGGCCTGCCCGACGCCGCGCTCACCCGCCTGACCGAGCTGCTGACGCCGCATCTCGGCCCCATCGCCCCGGTGCTGGTGCGCAAGAGCGCCCGCAAGGCCGCGAGCTTCGAGGCGCTGGCGCAGACGCTCTCCGAGGCGATTTCCGCCCCCGACGAGCGCGCGCGCTTCCTGCGCGCCGCCCTGACCTGACTTGCTTTGACCCGCGAAAGGCCCCGCCATGCTTGACCTCGCCGCCTTCCTCGCCGCCATCGACGCCGACGCGCCGAGCGGCCCCGATCTCGAATACGACCCCGAGTTCACCGCTTTGGAGCTGGCCAACGCGCCCGGCGAGGAGCGCGTGATCGGCGACGCGGTGATCCCCGCCGAAGACCCGGATTTCGCCGAGGTCACCCGCGCGGCCCGCGCACTTCTGGAGCGCAGCCGCGACCTGCGGGTGGCGGTGATCCTCGCCAATGCCACGCTGCGCACCGACGGGCTTACCGGCTTCGAGACGGTGCTGGGCTACATCCGCCACGGGCTCGAAGCGCACTGGGACAGCGTGCATCCCCAGCTCGACGCCGAGGATGACGACGATCCGACGATGCGCGTCAACGCCGTGCTGGGCCTGACGGATCGCGACACGGTTCTCGCGGCGCTGCGCGCGGCAGCGCTGGCGGAAAGCCGCGCCTTCGGGCATGTCTCGCTGCGCGACGTGAAGATCGCCGAGGGTGAACTGCCCGCCCCCCCGGAGGGCGAGGCGCTGAGCCCGCAGAGCATCGAGGCGGCCTTCATGGACAGCGACCCCGAGGCGCTCGCCGCCCGCGCCGCGGCGGCCGAGACCAGCCTCGCGCATGTGCGCGCCATCTCCGAAACCTTCGACGCCCGGATCGGCAGCGACGGGCCGGATCTCGAGCCGCTTGAGCGCGTCCTGCGCGAGATCGTCCGGCGCTTGTCGGAGCACGTCGCGGCCCCGGCGGATGCCGAAGAAGAGGACACGACGGAGGCCGAGACGGGCGACGGGGTCGAGCACGCCCCGCACTTCCCCGCGCCAGGCGCCGCGCCAACCGCAAGCGCCCCCGGCGCCATCGCCTCGCCCGAGGATGTGAAGCGCGCCATCGACCGGATCATCGACTACTACACCCGCACCGAACCCTCGAGCCCGGTGCCGCTGCTGCTGACGCGCGCACGCCGGCTCGTCTCGGCGGATTTCCTTTCGATCATGAAGGACATGGCCCCGCTCGGGGTCGAGAACGTCGCGCTGATCGGCGGGCTCGAAGAGAGCGACGACGAATAATCTCCGCCTCGCGTGAACCTTTCCCCCGGGCCCGGGCACTCATTTGCAGACCAACACGGGAGTTTTCACCATGGCCGACAGCAGTCAGAAATTCGTGGCCCGCAACCGCGCGCCACGCGTCCAGATCGAATACGACGTCGAACTCTACGGCGCCGAGAAATCCGTCCAGCTGCCCTTTGTCATGGGCGTGATGTCGGACCTTTCGGGCAAGTCGGTGGAGCCGCTTCCGGCGGTGGCCGACCGCAAGTTTCTCGAGATCGACACCGACAATTTCGACGACCGGATGGCCTCGATGAAGCCGCGCGCCGCCTTCAACCTGCCCAACACCCTGACCGGAGAGGGCAATCTCGCCGTCGACATCACCTTCGAGAGCCTCGACGATTTCGCCCCCGACGCCATCGCCTGCAAGGTCGCGCCGCTGCGCAAGCTGCTCGAGGCGCGCACCCAGCTTTCCAACCTGACCACCTACATGGACGGCAAGACCGGCGCCGAGGAGCTCGTCACCAAGCTCCTGCAGGACCCGGATCTGCTCAAGGCCCTGGCCTCGGCCCCGACGCCGTCCTCCGAGACCGAGGACTAGGCCATGACCAAGATGCAGACCAACGCCGCCCAGGAGGCCGCCGCCGAGACCGCCGAGACGACCTTCGGCTCGGGCGAGTTCGCCGCCCTGCTGGAGAAGGAATTCCGGCCGAAATCCGAGCAGGCCCGCAGCGCCGTGGAAGAGGCGGTGCGTACGCTCGCCGAGCAGGTGCTGGCCAATGAGACGCTGGTCTCGGACGACGCGCTGCGCTCGATCGAGGGCATCATCGCCGAGATCGACCGCAAGCTCACCGAGCAGGTCAATCTCGTGCTGCACCACAGGGATTTCCAGCAGCTCGAAAGCGCTTGGCGCGGGCTGCACTACCTGGTGAACAACACCGAGACCGACGAGCAGCTGAAGATCCGGGTGCTCAATGTCTCGAAGAAGGATCTTTCCAAGACCCTGCGCAAGTTCAAGGGCACCGCCTGGGACCAGTCGCCGATCTTCAAGAAGCTCTATGAAGAGGAATACGGCCAGTTCGGCGGCGAGCCCTATGGCTGCCTCGTCGGCGATTACCATTTCGATCACAGCCCTAAGGATGTCGAGCTGCTGGGCGAGATGTCCAAGGTCGCGGCCTCGGCCCACGCTCCGTTCATCGCCGGGGCCGATCCGTCGCTGTTCCAGATGGACAGCTGGTCGGAGCTCGCCAACCCGCGCGACCTGTCGAAGATCTTCCAGACCCCGGAATACGCCGCCTGGCGCTCGCTGCGCGAAAGCGAGGACAGCCGCTATCTCGGCCTCGCCATGCCGCGCTTCCTCGGCCGCCAGCCCTATGGCGACAAGACCGAGCCGGTCGAGGCCTTTGCCTTTGAGGAAGACACGGAAGGCGCCGGCTCGGAGAAGTACTGCTGGGTCAACGCGGCCTACGGCATGGCGCGCAACGTCACCCGCTCGTTCAAGGAATACGGCTGGTGCACGCGCATCCGCGGGGTCGAATCCGGCGGCACGGTCGACAACCTGCCAACCCACAGCTTCCCCACCGACGATGGCGGCATCGACATGAAATGCCCGACCGAGATCGCCATCTCCGATCGCCGCGAGGCGGAGCTCGCCAAGAACGGCATGATGCCGCTGGTGCACCGCAAGAACACCGACATGGCCGCCTTCATCGGCGCCCAGTCGCTGCAGAAGCCGGCGGAATACGACGATCCCGACGCCTCGGCCAACGCCAATCTCGCGGCGCGCCTGCCCTATCTCTTCGCGACCTGCCGCTTCGCGCATTACCTGAAATGCATCGTGCGCGACAAGGTCGGCTCGTTCCGCGAGCGCGACGAGATGCAGGAATGGCTGCAGAACTGGATCAACAACTACGTCGACTACAACGCCGAGACCTCGCCCGAAGAAGTCAAGGCGCGCCATCCGCTGGCCGCCGCCGAGGTGCTGGTCGACGAGGTCGAGGGCAATCCCGGCTACTACGCGTCGCGCTTCTTCCTGCGGCCGCATTACCAGCTCGAGGGGCTCTCGGTCTCGCTGCGGCTGGTCTCGAAGCTGCCGTCCCAGAGGGGCGACTGAGCTGGTCGCCTCTGCCTGATCCCCCCGGGCCCGGAGCAAGATCCCGGGCCGCTCTCCCCCACCGTCCAACCAGACTGACGAAAGGACACTCCAATGGCGTTCGACGCTTACATGTACTTCCCCGGCCAATCCCGGGTGCAGGGCGAAACCCATGACGAGGCGATGGCCGCAAAGAAGGCCTTCGAGATCGTCTCCTTCAACTTCGGTGCCGAGAACAACATCAACATCGGCTCCGCCACCGGCGGCGGCGGCGCGGGCAAGGCCTGGTTCAAGGATTTCGAGGTCTCGAAATCCACCGACACCGCCTCCTGCGGCCTGTTCAGCACGCTGTGCAACGGCACCCATTTCGACGAGGCGATCATCGAGCTGCGCCGCTCCGGCGGTTCCACCAGCGCCTCGGGCTCCACCTTCATGAAGTTCCACTTCAAGCTGGTCATGGTGAAGGACATGACCTGGGAAGGCTCCGACGGCGACGACAATTGCAACGAGACCGTTATCTTCAACTACGGCGCCATCAAGGTCGAGTATTACAAGCAGGACAAGACCGGCAAGCTCACCAAGGCCTCCGGCGACCAGGGCGAGACCAAGTTCAGCCAGGTCAAGAACAAGGCCGACTACGTGGTCTGACCGTTCGTCCGGGCGCGTGCCCGTCGCGCCCGGACCTTCGCCCCCTCATCCATCCCCCCAAGGAGACCGGCCATGGCCGACCGCATGCTGGCCGAACGCCTGCAGCCCTCGCTGCTCGACCGGCTCACCGACGAGGCGCCCGACCGCGCCACCGACACCGCCGCGCACCGGATGATCGACGTCACCCGCCTGCGCCAGATCCTCCAGCGCGATCTCGCCTGGCTGCTGAACTGCGCCAATCTCGAGGCCGAGCACGATCTCGAGGCGTATCCGCAAGTCGCCCGCTCGGTTCTGAATTACGGCCTGCCTGCCGCGTCGGGCCGCAACGAGACCCGCCGCCGCGCCGAGACCCTGCGGCAGGCGATCCGCAGCGCCATCGAGCGCTTCGAGCCGCGCATCCTGCCCCACAGCCTCGAGATCGTGGTCCGGCAGGAGCGTGCCCGCTCGGGCGCCATCGTCTCCTTCGACATCCGCGGCGATCTCTGGGCCGAGCCGCTGCCGGTCGATCTCTATCTTCGCACCGCGCTCGACATGTCGACCGGCGACGTCAGCGTCAGCCGGCAGGGGTAGCGAAGATGGATTCCCGCCTCCTGCGCCATTACGAGGCCGAGCTCGGCTATCTCCGCGAGATGGGCGCCGAGTTTGCCGAAGCCTATCCCAAGATCGCCTCACGGCTCGGCATGGACCAGCTCGAGGTCATGGACCCTTACGTCGAGCGGCTGCTCGAGGGCAGCGCCTTCATGGCCGCACGGGTGCAGCTCGAGCTCGAGCAGCAATACCCCGCCTTCACCCAGAACCTGCTCGAGATCGTCTACCCGCATTTCCTCGCGCCGACGCCCTCGATGATGGTGGCGCGGCTCCGGCCCGACACCGCGCAGGGCGGGCTGTCCGAGGGCTTCACCCTGCCGCGCGGCACGCTGATGCGCGGGCAGGTGCTCGAGGGCGAGCAGACCGCCTGCCGCTTCACCACCGCGCAGGACGCGACGCTCTGGCCGGTGGAGATCACCGAGGCCGAGTATGTCGAGGGCCGCTCCGAGCTGGTGGCGGCGGGGCTGGGCACCGGCAACCAGGCCAAGGCGGCGCTGCGCCTGCGGCTGGCGCGCAGCGGCGGCGCGCCGCTCTCGGCGCTGCCGCTCGACAAGCTCACGCTGTTCCTCGCTGGCGCCGGGGCCGAGCCGTGGCGGCTCTACGAGTCCATTCTGGGCCAGGGCGTGGCGCTCGCCGGGCGCTCCACCGACCGCCGCGCCGATTGGTCCCTCCCGCTCGGGCACGACATCCGCCCACGCGGCTTCGATCCCGAAGAGGCGCTGCTGCCGGTGCCGGGGCAATCTTTCGAAGGCTACCGGCTGCTGCAGGAATACTTCGCCATGCCGCAGCGCTTCTTCTTCATCGACCTCTGCGGCCTACACCCGGCCATCCGGCGCACCGAGGGCAGCGATCTCGACCTCTACATCCTGCTCTCCGAGGGCAACCCGGCGCTGAAATCGATCACGCCATCGAGCTTCGACCTGCACGCCGTCCCCGCGATCAACCTCTTCCCCAAGCGCTGCGACCGGGTGCCGGTCTCGGGCCGCGAGATCGACCATCACGTCATCCCCGACCGCACCGCGCCGCTCGATTACGAGATCTACCGCCTCGACAGCGTCACCGGGATCGCCGGGGACGATGCCGACGACGTGACCTTCCGCCCGTTCTACAGCGCCGAGGATTTCACCCCCTTCGGCGACCGGCAGAGCGCCTATTACAGCATCCGCCGCCGGATGCGGCAGCGCTCGGAAAAGCAGCGCCTCAAGGGTCAGCGCACCTCCTATCTCGGCAGCGATCTCTACCTGTCGCTCGCCGACCGGTCGCAGGCGCCCTACCCGGGCCGCATCGAGCAGCTCGCGGTCATCGCGCTCTGCACCAACCGCGACCTGCCGCTGCTGACCCCGATCGGCGCCGGCAGCACCGATTTCTTTCTCCCCGATGGCGGCCCGGTGACCGAGATCCGCGCCATCGTGCCGCCGACCCGCCCGCGCCAGAGCCTCGCCGAGGGGCAGCGCGCCTGGCAGCTGATCAGCCACCTGAGCCTCAACTACCTCTCCATCGCCGATGCCGATCGCGGCACCGGAGCGGCGGCCCTGCGCGAGCTGGTGGGGCTCTATGCCCCGCTCGGCGATCCCTCGATGGCGGCGCAGCTCGAAGGGCTGGTCTCGGTCGCCTCGCGCCCCATCGTGCGGCGCATGGCCGACGGGGTGCTCTCGACCGCGGTGCGCGGGCTCGAGCTGCGGGTGGGCTTCGACGAGAGCTTCTTCGAGGGCACCGGCTGCTACCTGCTGGGCGCGGTGCTCGAGGCATTCTTCGCCAAGTATGTCTCGCTCAACAGCTTCACCGAGACCGTCATTCACTCACAGCAACGGGGAGACATCACGCGATGGATGCCGAGAAGCGGCCGCCGGGTGCTGATCTGAGCCGCCTTGATGCGCTCAGGGAGGCCCCGCAGGCCCATCACCTGTTCCAGGCGCTGCGCCTCATCGAGGCGGCGCATCCCGAGAGGCCCCGGCTCGGGCGCTCGCGGCGTCCGGCAGAGGATCAGGTGCGGCTCGGACAGGCGCCGGAACTGGCCTTCCCGCGCTCCACGGTCACCGGCTTCGGCCCGGACGAGACCACCGGGCGCGACCGCCTCACCCAGCAGGCCTTTGGCCTCTTCGGCCCGCATGGCGCGCTGCCGCTGCACCTGACGGAATACGCCCGCGACCGGCAGCGCAACAATGGCGACGGCGCGTTTGTCGGCTTTGCCGACATGCTGCACCACCGCATGATCTCGCTGTTCTACCGCGCCTGGGCCAGCGCCGAGCCCGCGCCCTCCTTCGACCGCCCCGACGACGACCCGTTCGGCGAGAAGCTCGACGCGCTGGCCGGCGTCTCGGGCGAGGCCTTCGACTGCCGCGATGCCATGCCCGACAGCGCCCGGCGCCACTTCGCCGGGCTGCTCGGCGCCGCGCCGCGCAGCGAGGCCGGGCTCGCCGCCATCCTGCGCCGGTTCCTTGGGGCCGAGGTCGAGATCGAGAGCTTCGTGGGCTCCTGGCTGCATCTCGAACCGCAGGATCGCGGCACGCTCGGGGGCGCGGTACTCGGCCAGAGTGCCAGCCTCGGCGAGAAGGTCTGGTCGCGCGAGGCCAAGTTCAGGCTCCGCATCGAGCCGCTCTCGCTCGAGGACTACCGCCGCCTGCTGCCCGGCGGCCAGAGCCTCAAGCGGCTCGCCGCGCTGATCCGCGCCTATACCGGCGACACGCTCGACTGGGAGGCCACTCTGGTGCTGCGCGCCGAAGAGGTCCCGCCCACGGCGCTCGGCGGCAGCGCCCGGCTCGGCCTGACCAGCTGGATCGGCCAGCGCCCCGCCAACGACGCCTGTGATCTCTCCCTCACCGCGCCGCAGCGGGCCCTGCCCTGAGCCGCGCCCCGACACGTCGCAAGACACCAAGAAGGACGAACCGATGACCGAAATCAGCCGCGTGGCCCTGTTCGGCAAGCTCAACAAGCTGGCCTATCAGAGCATCGAAAGCGCCACCGTGTTCTGCAAGATGCGGGGCAACCCTTATGTCGAACTGGCGCATTGGCTGCACCAGATCCTGCAGGGGCAGGACAGCGATCTGCACCGCCTGATCGACGGATTCGACCTCGACCCGGGCCGCGTCGCCGCCGATCTGGTGCGTGCGCTCGACGCATTGCCGCGCGGGGCGACCGCCGTCTCCGACCTGTCGCCGCATCTCGAGGAAACGGTCGAGCGCGCCTGGGTCTATGCCTCGCTGCTGTTCAACGCGACGCAAGTGCGCACCGGGCACCTCGTGCTCGGCATCGTCAAGACGCCGCGGCTGCGCAACGTGCTGCAGGCGATCTCGCCCGAGTTCCGCAAGATCGGTGCCGATGCCCTCTCCGAGCGTTTCAATGATCTGCTCGCGGGCTCTCCCGAGGAGGCGGCGACGGCGCCTGCGCCGGAGCGATCCGAAGAGGGCACCCCCGCGCAGCTCGGCGGCGGCGCGGCGATGGCGCAGTTCTGCACCGATCTCACCGAGAAGGCCCGCGCCGGCGAGATCGACCCGATCGTCGGCCGCGACGAGGAGATCCGCCAGATCGTCGACGTGCTGATGCGCCGGCGCCAGAACAACCCGATCCTCACCGGAGAGGCGGGGGTCGGCAAGACCGCGGTGGTCGAGGGCTTCGCCCTGCGCATCGCCCGCGGCGACGTGCCCCCTGCCCTGCGCGAGGCACGGCTGCTGTCTCTCGACGTCGGCCTCTTGCAGGCTGGCGCCTCGATGAAGGGCGAGTTCGAAACCCGCCTCCGCGGGGTGATCGACGAAGTGCAGGCGAGCCCGGTGCCGATCGTGATGTTCGTCGACGAGACCCACACGCTGGTCGGCGCCGGCGGCGCGGCGGGCACCGGCGACGCCGCCAACCTGCTCAAGCCCGCGCTGGCCCGCGGCACCCTGCGCACCATCGGCGCCACCACCTGGGCCGAGTACAAGAAGCACATCGAGAAGGACCCCGCCCTCACCCGCCGCTTCCAGGTCGTCCAGGTCGCCGAGCCCGACGAGGCCCGCTCGGTGCTGATGATGCGCGGCGTGGCCTCGATGCTCGAACGCCACCACGGGGTGCAGATCCTCGACGAGGCGCTCGAGGCAGCGGTGACGCTCTCCGCCCGCTACATCCCGGCGCGCCAGCTGCCAGACAAGTCGGTGAGTGTGCTCGACACCGCCTGCGCCCGCGTGGCGATCAGCCTGCACGCGGTGCCCGCCCCGGTCGACGACGCCCAGCGCCGCATCGATGCGCTCGAGACCGAGCTTGCCATCATCGCCCGCGATGCCAGCGCCGGGGCCGAGATCGGCGACCGAGAGGCCCGCGCCCGTGCCGCGCTTGGCGAAGAGACCGCGCGCCTCGCAGAGATCACCGGGCGCTGGCAGGCCGAGAAGGCGCTGGTCACCGACATCCTCGACCTGCGTGCGCGGCTGCGCGAGGGGGCCCAGCCGGTCGACACGCCCCCCGAGGCCACGCCCGGCAGTACCGCAGAGCCTCCCGCCATATGCCCGCCCGAGGCCGATGCACTGCTCTCGGGGACAGAGCGCGAAGCGGTGCTCCGCGAGCTACACGCGAAACAGGCCGAGCTAACCGCGCTTCAGGGCGAGGCGCCGCTGATGCTGCCAATCGTCGATGCGCAGGCGGTGGGCTCGGTGGTGGCGGACTGGACCGGCATCCCGGTGGGCCGCATGGTCAAGGACGAGATTCGCACCGTGCTCACCCTCGCCTCGCATCTCTCCAAGCGGGTGATCGGGCAGGATCACGCCATGGAGATGATCGCCAAGCGCGTGAAGGCCTCGCGCGCCGGGCTCGACAACCCGTCGAAGCCGGTGGGTGTCTTCCTGCTCGCCGGCACCTCCGGCGTCGGCAAGACCGAGACCGCGCTGGCGCTGGCCGAGACGCTCTATGGCGGCGAGCAGAACGTCATCACCATCAACATGTCCGAGTACCAGGAGGCTCACACCGTCTCCAGCCTGAAGGGCGCGCCTCCGGGCTATGTCGGCTATGGCGAGGGCGGCGTGCTGACCGAAGCGGTGCGGCGCAGGCCCTATTCGGTCGTACTGCTCGACGAGGTCGAGAAGGCCCACCCGGACGTGCACGAGATGTTCTTCCAGGTCTTCGACAAGGGCGTGATGGAGGATGGCGAGGGGCGGATGATCGATTTCCGCAACACGCTGATCCTGCTGACCTCGAATGTCGGCTCCGAGGCGATCATGAAGCTCTGCGCGCGCCCCGACCCGCGCCCCGAGCCCCAGGCCATCGCCAAGGCGCTACGCGCGCCGCTGCTCCGGGTCTTTCCGGCGGCGCTTCTGGGACGCATGGTGACGATCCCCTACTATCCGCTCGCCCCCGACATGATCGCCGAGATCACCCGGCTCCAGCTTGGCCGCATCGAGAAACGCGTCGCCGCGACCTATGACGTGCCGTTCCGCTATTCCGACGCCGTGGTCGAGACCATCGTGTCGCGCTGTCAGGAGCTCGAGAGCGGCGGTCGGATGATCGACGCCATCGTCACCAACACCATGCTGCCCGAGATCTCGACCGAGTTCCTCACCCGGATGATGGAGGGCCGCAGGGTCGGTCACGTCTCGGTCGACGTGGAGGGCACAGAGTTCACCTACGCCTTCGGCTGAGGCGCAACCGCCCCGCGCGTCCGCCCCGCCAGCCGCGCGGGGCGGCTTCCTGCTGTCTGGCGTCCAACCGTGGCGATTTTTTTCTCCAGAGTCGCGAACCCTCCGGCGCGCTCCCGGCACTAACGGGGTGAGAACGGTCGCGGCAGCCCGCCCGGCCAGCCCCCAAAAGCCGAGAACGCGCCCCATGCCGAACAGCGATCAGACCATCGTCGAGCCGGAACCGGCCTCCGAGACCGGCCTTGCGCAGTACACCGCCCTGCCCTTCGGATGCCTTGATGCCGAGCGGCCCGAGGATCTCGACGCCCCGCGCGAGCGCTTCCGCATCGCCATTCTCGGCGATTTTTCCGGCCGCGCCAGCCGGGGCACGCTTGCCATCGGCGACGATCTCGCCCGCCGCCGCCCGATCCGCTTCGATGTCGACCGGCTCGACGCGGTGATCGCCGGGTTCGCCACTACCCTCACCCTGCCGATCGGGCGCGACGGCGCCGCCGTCGAGGTCCCCCTGCGCGAGATCGACGACCTGCATCCCGATGAGCTCTACGACAATGTCGCGCTGTTCGAGGAGCTCGATGATCTGCGCCAGCGCGTCGCCCGTGGCGACAGCCGTGCCTTGGCCGAGCTTCACGGCTGGGCTGAAGAACATGGCCAGCCGATGCCCGCCAGCCGTCCCCGCGCCAAGGGCAGCGCGGTGCCCGCCGACCGCCGTCTGAGCGACTTTCAGGCGCTGCTCGGCGACAGCCCGGCTTTCGCCCATGACAGCGACGCCGCCGAGGCGCTGATCGCCCGCATCGTTGGCCCGCATGTGCAGGCCGCCCCCGACCCGGCGCAACCCGCCATGCTCGCCGCCATCGACGCCGCGCTGTCCGATGCCATGCGCGCCATCCTGCACCACCCCGATTTCCAGGCGGTCGAAGCCAGCTGGCGCGCGCTCGACTTTCTCGCCCGCCGCGTCGAGACCGGGCCGAAGCTCGAGATCGTGCTCTACGACGTCTCGGCCGAGGAATGGGCCGCCGATCTCTCGGCGCAGGAGGATCTCGCCGAGAGCGGCCTGTTCCGCATGCTCGCCGAAGCGCCCCGGCTCGACGCCCAGCAGGGTCCGATCTCGGCGGTTTTCGGGCTCTACACGCTCGAGGAAACCCCGCCCCACGCGGCGCTGCTCGCCCGCATGGGCAAGATCGCGGCGTGGATGAACGCCCCCTTCGTGACAGCGATCTCGCCGCGCTTCCTCGATACGCCCAAGCAGGATCGCCACCCGCTGGTGGCCGAGAGCTGGGACGCCCTTCGCGCCCTGCCCGAGGCGCGCAATCTCGGCATCGCCGCGCCGCGCTTTCTCTTGCGCGCCCCCTATGGGCGCCGCACCGATCCGATCGAGCCCTTCGATTTCGAGGAATTCAGCCTGCGCGAAGGGCTGCACGGCATGCTCTGGGCCAACCCGGCGGTGCTCTCGGCCACCCTGCTGGCGGCGAGCGTGGCGAAGTCCGGCAAGAACATGCGGCTGGGCGAGATCATGTCGCTCGGCGACATGCCGGTGCACGTGATGACCGACGCCCATGGCGACCAGGTCGCCCTGCCCTGCACCGAGCGGCTGCTCACCACGTGCAGCATGGCAGAGGTTGTCGCGCGTGGCTTCATGCCGCTCCTGTCGATCAAGGGCCGCAACGAGGTCCGCCAGGGCTCGTTCCAGGCGCTCGGCGGCGACATGCTCGCCGGCCCCTGGGCGCTGGCGTCGGGCAAGGCAAAAGGCGGCCACGAGACCAGCGTAGGCTTCGGGAAGCCGCCGGCCGGGGCCAAACCCGCCACCGCGAGCGCCCGAGACAACTCGGGGGCGAGCGACGACGATCCGTTGGCCGCGTTCGGAGAAGAGGACGGCCTGCCCGACATGGGCGAGACCGCCTTTCCCGATTTCGGTGAGGATGACGCAGCGCCCGAGTTCGATGCGGGCGACCTGCCAGACTTCGACGGCGACGATGCCTTCGCCGATTTCGGAAGCTCCGACATGCCTGACTGCGACGGCGACGGCGACGCCGCCCTGCCCGATTTCGATGACAGCGATCTCGACGACATGCTGGCCGCCTTCGGCGACGACACCCCCGCCGAGGACGACGCAGACATCGACCCGGCCCTCGCGGCCATGCTGGAGGACCTGTGATGCGCGACGATCTTCCTCATGACGGCCCCGGCGGCGAAAGCGGCATCCTGCTCGCCCGGATCGGCAATGCCTGCTGGCTGATCGACGGCGAGGCCCATCTCGACGCCCTGCTCACCAGCACCGACGGTTACCCGACCCCGGTGCGCTGCCTGAGCCTGCCCTCGATGGACGCGCTCGACGCGCTGCTGCCCGAGGGGCTCGAGACCGGCGCGCTCTGGGCCATCCACCCCGCCATCGTGGCGCGGCTCGAGCGCGACGGCCAGCTCAAGGTGATGACGCTGCCGGAGGAGGGCTGAGCGACATGGCACAGGACACCGTTCTCGAGGGCCGGCAGGTCCGGCTCAAGCTCCCCGGCAAGCTCAAGGGCTTCCTGATGCGGGCGCAGGTCGACGAGGGTCTGAGCCGCCTCACCGAGACCACCATCGAGTTCATGTCCCCGGACATCGACCTCGACCTACAAAAGCTGGTGGGCGAGCGCCTACCGCTCGAGATCGACGCCCCCAAGGACAAGATCCGCTATTTCCAGGGCCGCTGCACCGGCGCCGAATATCTCGGCTCCCATGCCGGGCGCGGCTATTTCCGCGCCACCGTGCGGCCCTGGCTGTGGTTCCTGACCCGCAGCGCCAATTGCCGGATCTTCCAGGACAAATCCGTCATCGACGTGATCAAGGAGGTGTTCTCACAGCACGGCTTCTCGGATTTCCGCGACCGCACCAAGCATGCCTATCCCAAGCGCGGCTACTGCGTGCAGTATCGCGAGAGCGATTTCGACTTCCTCAGCCGGCTGATGGAGGAGGAAGGCATCTACTACTACCACGATCACGAGAAATCGAAGGAGGTGCTGATCCTCGCCGACGAAGCCAGCGCCCACCGCGCGGTCGAGGACCATGCCGAGATCGATTTCCACTTCCGCGCCCCCGAGTACCGCCGCCGCGACGATCACGTCTTCGACTGGCGCGGCGGCGAGAGCATCCAGACTGGCCGCGTCACGCTGCAGGATTACGATTTCGAGAAGCCCAGGTCGGACCTTCGGACCGTCAAGGCGCTGCCGGTGGGCAAGCACGCCTTCAAGAGCTATGAGCTCTACGACTATCCCGGCCGTCATAGCGACACCCGCACCGGCGAACATCACGCCCGGGTCCGCGTCGAGGGGCTTGCGGCGCAGGCCCAGCGCGCCACCGGCGCGTGCAACGTGCGCCAGATGGGTGCGGGCGCAAAGTTCAAGCTCAAGCTGCACCCGCGCAAGTCCGAGAATGCCGAGTATCTGGTGATCTCGGCCCGCCATCAGCTGCAGATCGACGCCGATATCGAAGACCGCGAGATGGTCGAGGCGATCCTCGGCCCGCTGCTGGCCTTCGACCGCAAAACCAGCCCCGACACCTATCGCTGCCTCTTCGAGGTGCAGCCCATCAAGGCCGCCTTCCGCGCACCGCAGGTCACCCCGCGCCCCGAGCATCCCGGCGTGCAGACCGCCGTCGTGGTCGGCAAGAAGGGCGAGGAGATCTGGACCGACCGCTATGGCCGGGTGAAGGTGCAGTTCCACTGGGACCGCGAGGGCCGCGCCGACGACAGCGCCTCATGCTGGATCCGCACGGCGGTGCCGTGGAGCGGCAAGGGCTGGGGCATGGTCGGCGTGCCGCGCATCGGCCAGGAGGTCGTGGTGCAGTTCGAGGAGGGCGATCTCGACCGCCCGCTGATCACCGGCATGGTCTATAACGGCGACACCGATCCGCCCTATGCCCTGCCCGGCAACCAGACCCAGACGGGGCTGAAGACCAACAGCTCGAAGGGCGGCGGCGGTTTCAGCGAGCTGATCTTCGAGGACAAGAAGGATGCCGAGTTCGTCCGCCTGCAGTCCGAGCGTGATTTCCGGCAGATCATCAAGAACAACGCCGAGATCACCGTCGGGCTCGAGCACAAGACGGGCGGCACCTTCACCCAGACCATCCACGGCGACAAGACCGAGACCATCCGCGAGGGCGACCACGCCTTCACCGTCGCCAAGGGCAAGGAGAGCGTCGAGATCGCCAAGGCGCGCGCCACCAAGGTGGGGGCCGACGATGCGCTGAGCGTCGCGGGCGATCAGTCGCTCGACGTCAGGGGCGGCAAGACCGACGACATCGGCAAGGGCTATAGGATCGACGTGGGCGCGGCGCTCGAGATCTCGGCCAGGTCTAAGATCGTCCTGACCTGCGGCGGCTCGAAGATCGAGATGACGCCCTCCAAGATCACCGTCTCCTCGGCGCAGGTCGAGGTGAAGGCCAGCGCGACGGGCAAGTTCACCGCCGGCGGCCAGCTCAAGATGGAGGCCAAGGGACAGGCGGCGCTGAAGGGCGCCGGGATGCTGAAGCTCGAGGGCGGCGGCATGACGCAACTGAAATCCTCCGGGCTGCTCCTCGCCAAGGGCGCCCTCACGATGATCAACTGACATGAGCGCCCCCGATCATACCGACCGCTTCGCCGGTCTGCGCAAGCTGCCCGAGGCCCCCGCCGCGAAGCTGCTCGCCGCCGGTAACGCGGTGCTGCAGACGCCGCTCGACCTGCCGGCTTCGGCCACGGTGCCCGAGATGCTGGCGGCGCTCGAGGCCAAGGCCGCGCTGCTCGACATGCTGCTGCTCCTCTGCCACGCCCTGCCCCCGCGCGAGGCCACGTGGTTTGCCTGCCTCGCCGCGCGCGAGACGGTTCCCGAAGGCACGTCGATGCCCGCGCCGCTCCGTGCCGCCGAGGCCTGGGTCTTCAAGCCCGGGACCGAGACCCGCGCCGCCGCCCGCGCCGCGCTGGACGCTGCAGGCAACGAGGACGAGACCGCGCTCTGCGCCATGGCAGCCTCGATGGCCGACGGCACGCTCGGCCCGGGCGAGCTCGAAGATTACGCCGCCCCTCCGGGCGCGGTCGGCGGGGCGGCCTTCGGCATGGCGCTGACCGCGCTCTACCACGACGACGACAAGGTCGAGCAGCGCGGCCCCGAACTGCTGGCCCGCGCGCTCGACATCGCCCGCGGCGGCAACGGCGCGCTGCCCGCTCAGGCGGAGGGCACGCCATGACCCTGCCCGCCGTCCGCGTCACCGACACGCATGTCTGCCCGATGGTCACCGGCATCATCCCGCATGTGGGCGGGCCCATCGTGGTGCCCTGCCCGACGGTGCTGATCGGCAAGCTGCCCGCCGCCACCGCGACCGCCATGGCGGTCTGCGTCGGCCCGCCGGACATGATCGCCAAGGGCTCGACCAAGGTGCTCACCGGCAAGAAGCCGCAGGCGCGGCTCTCGGACACCTGCGCCCATGGCGGCGCGGTGGTGATGGGCTGCCCGACGGTTCTGGTGGGAGGATAAGCGATGTCCCTGTGTCTGCGACTGACAAGCTCCGGCCCGCTGCCCGACGGGCGCGACCGCATCGAGATGACCGACGGCGCGCTGACCGTCGGGCGCGGCGCGGAGAACGACCTCTCGCTGCCCGATCCCGACCGGACGCTGTCGAAGCGCCATTGCGTGCTGGAGGAGCGCGGCGGCGACTACGTGCTGCGAGACCTGAGCACCAATGGGACCTTCCTCAACTACGCCGGCGAGCACATCGGCGACATTCCCGCGCCGCTGAGCCATGGCGACGTGATCCAGATCGGCAGCTTCGAGCTGGTGGTCGAGATCGCCGGCGCATCGAGTGCCCCGGACGCCCCGCTGCCGCCCGCCGGGGACAGCCTGCTGCTGCCGGCGCAGGCCCCGACCGCCGAGGCGGTTTCGCACGATCCGCTCGGCGGCTCGGACGACGATTTCCTCGATGCGCTCCTGGGTGCCCCTGCCGAGCCCTCGGCCCAGCGCGCCGCGATCCCCAAGGATCCCTTCGCCGCCGATCCGCTGCCCGCGGGCGACACGCCGCCCGAGGCCTGGCCCGCCCTCGGCGCCAGCGCGCCCGATCACAGCCCCGCCGCGCAGGACGCCTTCACCGCGCCGGAGGTGCAGCCGGGCCAGATCCCCGACGATTGGGACGATCTCTTTGCCCCCGAGCCGCCCGCAGCGCCCCTGCCCGAGGCCGCGCCAAAGCCGGCTGCCGAACCCGCGGCACCCATGCAACCCGCGCCACCTCCTGCACCCGCGCCTCAGCCGGCCCCGCCGCCGTCTGCCGCGCCCGTCCCGCCTGCCCCCACCGCCTCCGACGCCGCCCTGCGCGCCTTCCTCGAGGGTGCCGGCGCCCCCCATCTCGCCATTCCCGAGGCCGAGACGCCCGAGACCATGGCCCGGCTCGGCCGCGTCTTTGCCGCCATGACCGCCGGCATGCGCGAGATCCTGATGACCCGCGCCGCGATCAAGAGCGAGATGCGGATGGACCGCACGATGATCAACAACGGCGGCAACAACCCCCTGAAGTTCTCGATCTCCCCCGAGCAGGCGGTCGAGGCGATGATCCGCCCCACCGTGCGCGGCTATCTCGATGCCGAGGTGGCCACCCACGAGGCGCTGGGCGACATCCGCGCCCACGAGGTCGCGATGATGGCGGGCATGGAGGCGGCGCTGAAGGCGCTTCTGGCCCGGCTCGGCCCCGACCAGCTCGCCTCGCGCATCGAGCAGGGCAGCTCGCTCGGCGGTCTGCTGGGCGGAAAGAAGGCCCGCTACTGGGAGGCCTACGAGAAAATGTACGCCCAGATCGCCCGCGAAACCGAAGATGACTTCCAGTCGACCTTCGGACGCGAATTCGCCCGCGCCTACCAGGACCAACTCCGCAAACTCTGAAAGGACTCCCCATGTTCAAGCTCTTCTCCCTCATCGCCGCGTTCTTCCTCTCGGTCACGCTCTCGGGCTGCATCTCCAACCCCGAGCCGCCGAGCACCGGCGTGGCGCTCAACATCTCTGCCTCGGCAGAGATGAACGGCGGCCTGCCGACGCAGGTGAAGGTCTACTACCTCACCTCCGACGCCAGCTTCCGCTCGGGCGATTTCTTCGCGCTGTTCAACGAGCCCGAGGCGACACTGGGCTCCGATCTCGTGGCGGTCGACGACTTCCAGCTCGCCCCCGGCCGCAGCGTCAGCGACAGCCGCAGCTTCGCGCAAGCACCCGGCGCCATCGGCGTGGTCGCGGCCTTCCGCGACATCGACGGCAGCCGCTTCCTCGCCAGCCGCGCGCTGATCCCCGACAGCCCCAACGCCGTCAGCGTCAGCATCGGCGCCAACACCGTCTCGATCCGCTGATCGCGGCCCCCGCAACGCAAGGAAGGATCACCACCGTGTCCTGGGAAAACAAGGTCGTCTGGCAGGAGGGGATGTTCCTCCAGCCGCATCACTTCCAGCAGCACGACCGCTATGTCGAAGCGCTGGTCTCCGGGGTGGCGGGTGCGCTCACCCCCTATGGCTGGGGCGTGACCGAGCTGTCGCTCGACCAGGAGCTGTTGAAGCTGGGCAAGCTGGCGGTGAAATCCTGCTCCGGCCTCACCCCCGACGGCGCCGCCTTCCGGGTGCCCGAGGCCGATGCTTTGCCGCCGGCGCTCGACGTGCCAGAGAGCGCGAAGAACACGGTGGTCTATCTCGCGATCCCGGCGCGCCGCCATGGCGCGGCGGAGGTCGATCTGAGCGGCGCGGAGCAATCGGCGGCGCGCTACAGGCCCGAGGAGATCGAGGTCACCGACAGCATGGGCCGCGACCGGCGCGCGGTGCAGATGGCGGTGGGCAAGCTGCGGATGACGCTGGCGCTCGATCTCGATGACCTGTCGGACCAGCTGGTGATCCCGGTGGCGCGCATCATCGAGGTCCGCCCCGACCGCGAGGTGGTGCTCGACCGGGCCTTCATCCCCTCGGCGCTCGATGCCCGCGCCGGCGCGCCGCTGCACGATTTCCTGCGCGAGCTCGAGGGCCTGCTGAGCCACCGGGCCGAGGCGCTGGCCGGGCGGCTGACCCAGACCGGCGCCGCCAAGGGCGTGGCCGAGATCTCGGATTTCCTGCTGCTGATGTGCGTGAACCGCACCCTGCCGCAGATCCGCCACCTGATGACCCTGCGCAACGCCCATCCGCAGGCGATCTTCCAGAGCCTCACCGCGCTTGCCGGTGAGCTTTCCACGCTGATGACGCCGGAAAAGCGCGCGCCGGAGTTCCCGGCCTACGCCCATGACGACCTAACCAACGTCTTCCAGCCGGTGTTCCGCGCCCTGCGCCAGTATCTCAGCGCGGTGCTCGAGCAGACCGCCGTGGCGATCCCGATCGAGCCGCGCAAGTATGGCGTCTCGGTGGCGATGATCTCGGACAAGCGGCTGCTCGGCTCGGCCAATTTCGTGCTCGCCGCCAAGGCCGCGGTGCCGCCCGAGAACGTGCGCCGCCACTTCCCGACCCAGGCCAAGATGGGCCCGGTCGAGGAGATACGGCAGCTGGTCAACTCGGCGCTTCCGGGGATCGGGATGCGGCCGCTGCCGGTGGCGCCGCGTCAGGTGCCCTACCATTCGGGCGTGGTCTATTTCGAGCTCGACCGCGACAGCGCCTACTGGAAGCAGATGGCCAGCTCTGGCGGCCTGGCCGTGCATGTCTCCGGCGACTTCCCCGACCTTGAAATGGAACTTTGGGCGATCCGCTGAGGCGGCCCCCGTTGAGGAGCGATGTCATGACCCGCGACGACCCCTTCGCCGAACCCTCGGACACCGAGAAGACCATTGTGCGCCCCAATCCCGGCGGACGCCGCCCCGCGGTGCCGCCGCACATGCCGCCGCCGCAGGGCGCGCAGGCAGAGATGCCGCCGGCCCCGCCGCCGATGCCCGCCGCAACGCCAGCGCCGCAACGCCCAGCGCTTTCAGCGGTCCCGCAGCCCCCCGCCGTGGCGGTGGGCGCGGCGGCGACCGGGATGAACCCGCTCAACGCCGCCGCCTCCACGCTGTTCTCGCTGGTGGCGCGGATCCGCAACCGGGCGCAGCACTCGGACCCGGCGGCGCTGCGCGAGAGCGTCATCGCCGAGATCCGCAGCTTCGAGGACGCCGCCCTCAAGGCCGGCGTTCCGGCCCAGACCGTGCGGGTGGCGCGCTATGCCATCTGCGCCACCATCGACGACGTGGTGCTCAACACGCCCTGGGGCGGGCGCAGCGTCTGGGCCCAGCGCAGCATGGTCGGCACCTTCCACAAGGAGACCCATGGCGGCGACCGGTTCTACGACCTGCTGTCGCGGCTCGAGGCGGCCCCCGCCGCCAATCGCGACCTGCTGGAATTCCTCTACATGTGCCTCAGCCTCGGCTTCGAGGGCCGGCTCCGGGTCGAGCCGCGCGGCGCCGAGAAGCATCTCGCCATCCGCGACGGGCTGGCGCGGCTGATCCGCAGCCATCGCGGACAGGCCGAGCGCGATCTCTCGCCGCGCTGGCGGGGCGTCGAGGTGGCGCACCGCCTGCTCTCGGCCTGGACACCGGCCTGGCTGGCGGGCGGACTGACGCTCTTCGGGGTCTGCGCCGCCTTTGCCGGCTTCTCCTTCGCGCTCAACGGCTCGACCGAGGCGCTGAGGGGCCAGATCGCCGCGCTCGACGTGACCGGGCCGGTTGAGCTCGACCGTCCGGCCCCGCCGCCACCCCCGGCGCCGCCCGCCCCGCGCGAGGTGGAGACGGTCGAGACCGTCTCGGCCTTCCTGCAGCCCGAGATCGACGAGGGGCTGGTGACGGTGGAGAGCGCCGGCAACACGCTCACGGTGCAGATCTCGGGGGCCAACATGTTCGCCCCGGCCTCCGACACGCTCGAGCCGCGCTTTGCCGAGGTGGTCGACCGCGTCGCCGGCGCACTCAACGAGGAAGGCGGGCAGATCATCGTCGCCGGCCATTCCGACAATATCCCGATCAACACCGCGCGCTTCCCCTCGAACCTCGCGCTGTCGCTGGCGCGGGCGCAGTTCGTCATGAATCGGATCTCGCAGACGCTGGTCGACAGCACACGCATCAGCGCCGAGGGCCGCGCCGACCGCGAGCCCATCGCCCCCAACGACACGCCCGAGGGGCGCGCCAAGAACCGTCGCATCGAAGTCATTCTCGTGAAGGCAGGCTGACCCATGACCCGTAGACTCCTCTCCAAGATCTTCAGCCCGATCGGCGTTGTGATCCTGTTCGGCCTCGCGCTGGCCGCCGCCACATGGTATCTCGGACCTCTGGTCTCGATCGGCAATCTGCGGCCCTTCGACCGTCAGTCGAACCGGCTGATCGCGCTGGCGGGCATCGCCGCCGCCACCACCATCGCGATCCTGATCCTGCTGCTGCGCCGCCGCGCCCGCGAGCAGGCGATGACCGAGGCGATCACCGACAGCGCCGCCGCCAGCGATGCCCGCGATACCGCCGTCGAGGCCGAGCTGGCCGAGCTGCGCGGGCGCATGGGCGAGGCGCTCGTGATGCTGCGCAAATCAAAGCTCGGCGGGCGCTTCGGTGCACGCCATCTCTACCAGCTGCCTTGGTATATCGTGATCGGCCCGCCGGGCGCCGGCAAGACCACCGCGATCGTCAATTCAGGGCTGAAATTTCCGCTCGCCGACCATCTCGGCAAGGGTGCCATCGGCGGCATCGGCGGCACCCGCAACTGCGACTGGTGGTTCACCAACGAGGCGGTGCTGCTCGACACCGCCGGGCGCTACACCACGCAGGACAGCGATGCCGAGGCCGACAGCCAGGCCTGGGGCGGCTTTCTCGACATGCTCAGGAAGCACCGCCGCCGCCAGCCGATCAACGGCGCCATCGTGGCGATCAGCCTCTCGGATCTTTCGCTTCAGGACGAGCAGGAGCGCCGCGCCCACGCGAAAGCGGTGCGCACCCGCCTGCGCGAGCTGCGCGGGCGGCTGGGCGTCCGCTTCCCAGTCTATGTGCTGTTCACCAAGGCCGACCTGATCGCCGGCTTCCAAGAGTATTTCGACACGCTCGGCAGCGAGGAGCGCGAGCAGGTCTGGGGCTTTACCCTGCCGCACGAGAAGAAGGCCGTAGGCGATCCGCTGGCGGGCTTCGGGGCCGAGTTCGACGGGCTCTTGGCGCAGCTCTCGAACCGCAGCCTCGAGCGCATGCAGGCCGAGACCGATTACCAGCGCCGCAGCCTGATCGCCGGCTTCCCGGCGCAGGTCGCCTCGCTGCGCGGCGTCGCCGAGAGCTTCCTCGGCGACATCTTCCAGGAGAGCCGCTTCGAGGACGGCCAGCTCCTGCGCGGGATCTATTTCACCTCCGGCACCCAGGAAGGCACCCCGATCGACCGGCTGATGATGGGCATGGCGCGCACCTTCGGCATTGGCCGCCAGGCCATCGGAAGCGGCAAGGGACAGGGGCGAAGCTTCTTCCTGACGCGGCTGCTGAACGGCGTGATTTTCCGCGAATCCGGACTGGTCTCGGCGAATGACGCGGTCGAGCGGCGCTATCGTCTCGTGCGGGCCGGGGCGGTGGCGGCCAGCGTGCTTCTCTTCGGTGGCACTGCAGCGGTGCTGTCGAACAGCTTCCTCGGCAACCGTCAGCTCGTCGCCGAGGCCAGCACCCGGCTCGACAGCTTCCGTGACCTGACTGCCGACATCCCGCGCGACCGGGTGGGCGATGCCGACCTGCCTTCGGTGGTGCCGGCGCTCAACATCCTGCGCGAGCTGCCGGGCAATCCCTCGGCCAGCGATCCCGAGCCGCCGGTGGAGCTGACCTTCGGGCTCTACCAGGGTGACGCCATCGGCACCGAGAGCGCCCAGAGCTATCGCGGCGCGCTCAACACCCTGCTGCTGCCGCGCCTGCTGCTGCGGCTCGAGACCCAGATGCAGGCCAGCCTCAACGACCCCGAGCTGCTCTTCGAGGCGCTCAAGGTCTACCTGATGCTGGGCCTGCAGGGGCAGATGGACGAGGACACTGTCACCCAGTGGATGGAGATCGAGTGGGGGCTCGCCTTCCCGAACGATCCGGCGCTGCAGGAGGACCTGATGGTCCATCTCACGGCCATGCTGTCGCAGCCGATGCAGGAGATCGCCCTCAACGGCCCGCTGGTCGCGCAGATCCAGGGCCTGCTGGCCGAGACCCCGCTGGCCGAGCGCCTCTACCAGGGCATCATCACCGCCCCCGCCGCCCGCGCGCTCGATCCGTTCCGCATCACCGAAGTCGGCGGGCCGGCGGTGTCGCGGGTGATCCTGCGGCCCTCGGGCAAGCCACTCAGCGCCGGGGTCGAGGGCGTGTTCACCCGCGACGGCTTCTATGGCTACGTGCTGCCCGAGCTGACGCGGGTGGCCGAGCGGGCGCGCTTCGAGAACCTTGTGCTCGGCGACCGCGCCGAGGAGGTGACGCCGGCGGTGCTCGACCGGCTGGGCCGTGACGTGCTGGCGCTCTACGAGAACGATTACGTCACCCGCTACGACCAGCTCTTGGGCGATCTCGACATCCTGCCGATGGAGAGCCTCGGGCAGGCGACGGAGGTGATCAACATCCTCTCCGGCCCCGCCTCGCCAATCCGCAACATCCTCGAGGCGGTCTCCGACGAGACCCGGCTCACCGAGCTGCCCGAGAGCGCCCAGCTTGCCGAGGACGCCGCCGGCGCGGCACTGGGCTTCGTGCAGGGCGAGGTGCTCTCGGCGCTCGACTCGCAAGGCTCCGCCATCGCAGAGGCGCTGGCTTCGGTGGCGCCGAAGGAGACCGGCGACGCGCGTCAGCCCGGCCAGTTCGTCGAGGAGCGCTTCCGCCCGCTGCACGATCTCACCGCCCGCTTCGAGGGCGCGCCGTCGCAGCTCGACGAGGTGATCGCGCAGATGAACGCGGTGTTCGGCGATCTCAACCGCCTGTCGCTGGGCCAGAGCACCGGCACCGCCATCGCGGGCCAGGGCGCCGGCGCGGCGGCGGAGCTTCAGGCCGGGCTAGCGCGGCTTCCGAACCCGCTCCAACGCTGGGCGGCGCAGGTGGTCGAGGGCTCCTCGGGCGCCGCCGTGGGCGGGGCGCGGGCCGAGCTCAACGCCAAGTGGCAGGCGCAGGTGCTGCCGGTCTGCCGCCAGACCATCGAGGGCCGCTACCCGTTTACCCGGCAGGCGCAGGCCGACGTGACGCTGCAGGATTTCTCCCGGCTCTTCGCGCCGCAGGGGCTCATCGACACGTTCTTCGAAGAGAACCTCGCGCCGTTTGTCGACCAGACCACCAACCCGTGGCGGCTGAAGCGCGTGAATGGCGTCGAGCTCGGCATCTCCGAGGCGGTGGTGGCGCAGTTCCAGCGCGCCTCGGAGATCCAGGACAGCTTCTTCCTCGCCCCGGGCCAGCCCTCGATCACCTTCGATGTGACGCCGGTGGCGCTTGATCCCAATGTCGAGCGGGTGACGCTCGAGGTCGAGGGAGAGAGCCTGATCTATGCCCACGGCCCTCCGCAGGTCACCCCGATGACATGGCCCGGACAGGGCGGCCGCACACGGGTGCGCTTTGCCCCGAACAGCCCCGACCGCGAGAACGCCATCCAGGCCGACGGGCCCTGGGCGTGGTTCCGCCTGCTCGACACCGCCGAGCTGCGCCGCACCAACGTCTCCGACCGCAACCGGGTGATCTTCAACCTCGGCGGCCGCATCGCGATCTTCCAGCTGCGTGCGGGCTCGGCACTGAACCCGTTCACCGTCTCGGCGCTGTCGAGCTTCTCCTGCCCGGCCTCTCTGTGATGGGGAAGGCAGGCACATACGGCTATTACGGCAAGGCGCCGTGCCGCGGGGATTTCCTGCGCGCGGGTCTTTCCCCCGGGTTCGTCGGCGCGTGGGACGCGGCCATGCAGGCGCTTCTGCTGGACGGGCGCGAGGCGCTCGGGCCGCGCTGGCAGGGCTGCTATCACGGCGCCCCGATCTGGCGCTTCGCGATCTCTCCGGGCGTGCTCGGCGCCCGGGCCAGCGCCGGGATCATGATGCCCAGTGTCGACCGGGTTGGCCGGCAGTTTCCGCTCTGCCTGGCCTGCGAGCTCGAGGGCAGCGCCTGGCAGGCGTTCTGCGCCCTTGCGCCGCTGGTCGAGTCGCTAGAGGCGGCGGCGCTGATGATGCTGGAGGACGGCGCCACGCCCACCGATCTCGACGCGGCGCTTGCCGCCGTGCCGGTGCCCTTGCCCGCGCGGCCCGCCTCTCAGGTGCGCGTCGGGGACGCCACAGCGCTGGTCGGCTGCAGCGGCCCGGATATCGCGCTCGCCGCCCTAGCCGCCCGCGATCCAGTCGGCCTCTGGCAGTCCGGGCATAATGGGGCCTCGCGGCTCCTGGTGCTGCCGGACCTGCCCGGCGGACGCGCGCAGGCCGCGGCGATCTTCGACATCGACGCCCCGGTCTGGGGCCGACGCCTGCCGCAGGCCACCGCATCCGAGAGGGCGCCGACATGATCCGCAGCACCAGG
Source organism: Salipiger bermudensis (assembly GCF_019801965.1). Lineage (GTDB taxonomy): Bacteria > Pseudomonadota > Alphaproteobacteria > Rhodobacterales > Rhodobacteraceae > Salipiger > Salipiger bermudensis_A. Next base: position 13,809 of record NZ_JAHVIA010000002.1, on the reverse strand, counting down.
GCCCCCGCCCTGAACCATTGCGCCCTGACCCATACCGGGCACCTGCGCGAGATCAACGAGGACGCCGTCCTCGCCCGCCCCGAGCTCGGCCTCTGGGTCGTCTCGGACGGCATGGGCGGGCACGCGGCGGGCGACTATGCCAGCCAGACCGTCATCGCTGCGCTCGAAGCACTGCCCGGCGATCTGGCCCCCGAACAGATCCCGCGCGCCGCCCGCGACGCGCTGCACCGCGCCCATGCCGCCATCCGCGCCGAGGGAATGCGGCTCGGACAGGGCCCCATTGGCGCCACGGTCGTGCTTCTGGTCGTCGCCGAGGGCCATTTCATGTGCCTCTGGGCCGGGGACAGCCGGCTCTACCGTCTGCGCGACGGCCAGATCGAGATGATCAGCGCCGATCACTCGGTGGTTGGAGAGCTGGTCGAGCAGGGCCATCTCGACTGGGACGAAGCCGAGCACCATCCCCATTCAAACCAGATCACCCGCGCCGTGGGCGTCGGAGAGACGCTCGCGCCCGACAAGCGCCGCGGCGATGTGCGCCCCGGCGACCGCTTCCTTTTGTGCTCGGACGGGCTGACCAGATACGCAAGCGCCGAGACGCTGCGCCGGCAGGTCGACGGCGTGGCGCTGGCGCGGGCCGGAGAAATCCTGTTGCAGACCGCGCTCGACGGCGGCGGCACCGACAACGTGTCCCTGATCCTGGTGGAGGCCTGAGCCATGCCGTGTTTCTGCGAGATCCCCGCCAGCGCCGCCCGCAACCGCTTCCAGATCGGCGCGATCCCGATCCTGCCGCCGATTCCGCTCTCGCTGAAGCTCGCCGCGGCGCTGCCGGCGCTCGACCCGGAGAACCGGCTCGACCTGCAGATCGCCGCCGCGCTCGACCCGGTGGTGATGCCCAGTCTCGACATGGGCGGCGGCGGGCTCGCGAATATCGCGATGATGCTGTCGCTGATGACCGGCACCTTCGCCTTCGATGACCTGCCGCAGCTCGAACTGCAGATGCAGCAGGCGGGTGAGAGCATCGCGCGCAATGTCTGGCCGCGGCTCGGCTGGCTGACCCAGCTGAAGATCCAGCCGCTGATCGCCTATTCCCTCGTGGCGCGATTGGTGCTCGACCTGCGCGCCCTCGGGCTCGACCCCCTCCACGCCACGGAGGCGCCGCCCGCGCCCTATTTCGACAGTGTCGCCCTCGCCCTGACGCGGCCGCAGTTCCGCATGGCGCAGTTGATGGGAGGGCTGCCGCAGCTCCTCGCGATGAACGCGGCCTTCGACCTGCCACCGCTGGGCGAGCCGGGGTCGGTCTCGGGGCTGCAGAACCGACTGCACGGGCTGGCGAGCCTGTCGCCGCCGAGCCTGATCATCCCGATGCCGCTGTTGCAGAAGCTCGCCATGGTGCTCGAGGCGCTGGCCACCATCGAGCAGGCCTTCGGCCCGGACGGCTTCTCGCCCGCCACCCTGTCGCGCATCCAGGCGATGCTGCGGCTCTGGGCGAGCTTCCGGATGGGGCTGCCGCTCGGCGCGCTGACGCTGGCCAACAAGCTCGCAATGCTGCCGAGCTTCGAGGATTTCAAGCTGGGAGAATCGGCGGCGAGCAGCACGGCGCTGGCCGGGCTGGCCTCGTTTTCACCGCCGCGCCTCGCCATCGCGCCCTTCCTCAACGTGGCGCTGGCGCTGCAGGGCTCGCTGCAGATGGCGCTCGACATGGAGCCCTTCGACATGTGTTCGCTCTGCCCCTGCGCGTGAGCGCGGTGGCTTTGCTTCACGGGAAACACCGGTCCGGCAGACCAGGGCACGCCTCCAGACGAGACAGGCCCACCTTTTGACATACCGCGAGCGCGGCGCTCAGATCTCTCCCAGCCGCCGCCACTGCTCGAGCTTGTCGCGGCTGACTTCGAAATGCATCGAGTCCTCGCGGCCGAAGCCGGCGCCCCAGATCCAACCTTCCTTCTTGAAGAAATCCGCCAGCAGGATCAGCCCGAGCTGGGTCTTGCCGTCGGCGAGGCTGTCGAGCACGCCGTCGATATTGATGTCAACCGCGAGCCCGTAGGCATGGGCGGAGGCGGCGCTCTGCGCCCCCCGGATGCGGCGCACGCAGAGCGAGCCGGCGGTCTTGATACGGTCGTAGAGCTCGGGCTCGAAGACCTGCACATTGGCAAAGACCTGCCGGATCGAGACCAGTGCCGGGCGCACCAGCGTGGCGCGGATCGGGCCGACATCCTCGGTCGAGAGCAGATCACGCAGCCTGGGGTTTGTGGCCGACTGGCAATTGTCGGTGAGATCCGGGCGCGGCAGGCCGATGAGTTCGCGCAGGAAGGAGGGGGTGGCGTGGCTGAGCCCGTCATTGGCCGAACGCCGATCGGCGATCAGCACCACCTGCGCGAAGGCATCCTTGAGCGAATCCGTGGCCTCGGGGATCTCGGCGCGGGGCTCAAGCGGGCGCGCCACGCTGGCGAGGTTGAGCGCCGTGCGGCTGTCGAGCGCGTCGACGCGCTGGCTCAGTCGGGCGAGCTGATCGGAGAGAAACGCCACCTCCGCCTCGAGCGCCGCCGGGGCGGCCTCTGCGCTGGCCGGCGCGGGCTCCGGCGCATCGGGCTCGGTCGCGGGGATCAGGGTCTGGGCATAGCGCCACGAGAACGGCGCGGCGGCGATGGCGAGGGCGATCAGCAGGGCACCAACGATGCGCATGAGGCGAACCTCTCAGAGACAGGGGACGGGTGGTGCCCATAGGTGCCCCCTCCGGCTCGAAAGGTTCAGCATGGCGGGTCTTGCAGAGCGAAAACCCGCGCGGCTCAGATACCGTATTCGGTCAGGAAATCGCGGATCGCGGCCATGCAGGTCTGCCACGCGGGCTCGTAGCCCACCAGCACGTGGTTGCGGCTCTCCAGCGGCACGAAATGCGCGCCGGGGATGCCGCGTGCGATCTGGCGCCCGTCGCTCACCGGGATGCGCTGGTCGCCGGTCGAGTGCAGCACCAGCGTCGGCGCGGTCACGTCGCCCAGCCGGTGGCGCACGTCGATGTCGCCGAAAGCGTCCTGGAAGCGCGCGGCGTTCTCCGGCGAGGTGGTAAGGCGTTGGAACTCGTCGAACCATGCCAGCTCGTCGGGCGCCACGCCGGGCATGAAGGTCTGCGAGAAGATGTGCCGGTAGGCCGGGTTGTCCGTGCCCCAGCCGACCCGCGTCAGATCCCGCACCGCCTCGCGGCGGGCCTTCTCGTCATCGCTGGTGGTATGGCGCCAGCCGGCGGCGTAGCCCCCGAACAGGATCAGCCCCGAGACACGCTCCGGATGGCGCGCGGCATACTCGATCGACACCGCCGCGCCCTGCGAGATGCCCAGAAGCGGGAAGCGCTCGAGCTCGAGCCGGTCGGCCACCGCCTCGAGATCCTCGACGAAGGCATCGAAGCTCAGGTCGTCGGTGTCCCAGTCCGACAGGCCACAGCCGCGCTCGTCGTAGCGGATGAAGCTGCGCTCGCGGGCGATGTCGGCAAAGCACTCGCCCCAGATCGGGCTGGTCCAGTCGAACTCAAGGTGGGTCAGCCAGTTTGCCGCCTTGAGCAGCGGCGGACCGCTGCCCACGGTGGCATAGGCGATGGTGGTGCCGTCGGCGACGTCGCAGAAGCCGATCTTCTGGGCCCGCAAGCCGCTCGAGATGCGCGGCGGCCGGCCGGTCGGCGCGGGGGCGCGCGGCGGGGCCGGGTCCGGCGCATCGCACGCGGCGCCAGGATCGGCGGCATGCCAGAGGCGGCGCCACTTCTCGGCGATGGCAGGCGGGTTGGCGGGATGGTTGGCAAGATGGCGCAGCACGTCGATCCGTTCGGCCTCGGCATCGGCGCGTTCGGCGCTGAGCCACGCGCCGAAAGCCTCGCCCCCCGCCCCGTCGAGCCCGTCGAACAAGACCTCGTCGAGCCGCCGCGCCATGCGCTCGAGAGTCTCGAGCGGCAGGCTGTCGAGGCCGGAGGCGATGTCTTCTCGGACGGCGCGGATGTCGAGCCTCAGCCCTTCGGTATCGACCGCGACGCGCTCGCGATCCGCGACGATGCGCGGCCGGTCGGGATCGTCGATCACCTTGCGCAGCTTGGTCAGCGACCAGCGCAGCGCGGCGCGCGGATCATCGGGCAGATCCCAGAACAGCTCGCACAGGCGCTCGCGGCGATGCGGCCGGCCAGTGGCCACGAGGAAGGCCAGCAGCGCCCTTGCCTTGCGCGATGCCGGGAGGGCGAGCTCCTGCTCGCCGCGAAACACGCGGAGCTCTCCCAGAAGCGAGATGCTGAGCGTTTCTCCGACATGATCTGCCTGCTGCGGCACCCTGCTGCTCCCGCGTATCCGATCAGGAAATCCCCTGCGTTCGGCGGCCAGTCTGGCCTATCTATACAGCGCCATGTCAAGACTGTCCGGGGCGGCTCCTGTTGCGGAACGCGGCCGCTCTGATGGTTTTTTCAGCACAACGACGCCGTCGGCCGAGATCCTCTCACCGGGCGGCGCGGCGGGCGCTCGACTCGCCCGCGCCACTTGAACGGCACAAGGCCTGCCCGACCACGCGGATCGGGCAGGCCTGCGGAAATTCTGCAGACGGTTGAAACGCGCGTCAGGCGCGCCCTGGCCGGAACGCGATCACGTTCGGCAGGTAGGGATCGCTCTCAACCTCGGCCAGATCATTCACCGTCTTGCGGGTCAGGATCCCTGCCCCAAGCGCAAGCGCGATGAACGGTGTCGCAATCAGAAGGCCGATTCCGAGGCCGACGATAAAAAGCATCATGTTGTGTTCCTCCCTGAGGAGAACGGTAGCACGGATTCGTCGTGACACAATGCCGCATCTTGCCGGTTGGACTTGCAATTCTCGATTTCGCTTTTGCGCTGCAGTGCAGCAAAAATCCCGGCCCCGCGTGATGCGGAACCGGGATGCAAATGCTCATGAAACAGGCTGTTAAGGGCGCTTTCAGCCGACGATCAGCTGCTTCAGCTTGAGCGCTTCGTATTCCAGCGCGGTCAGGCGGTAATTCACCACGTCGCCGATCGAGATCAGGCCGATCAGCGCGCCCTCTTCGATCACCGGCATGTGGCGGAATCGGCCATCGTTCATGCGCCGAAGCACCACCACCAGCGATTCGTCCGGGCTGCAGGTCTCGACCTCGGGGGTCATCAGCTCCTCGACCTTCTGTGGCAGCGTGCGCCCCGGGGTGTCCGCGAGTCGGCGCACGATGTCGCGCTCCGAAAGGATGCCCACCAGCGCGCCCTGCGGATCCTTCACGAGAATCGCGCCGATGCGCTTGTCCCGCAGGACTTCGACCGCCTTGCCGATGGTCTCCTGCGGCTGAATCCAGAACACCTCTTCGCCCTTGTCGTCGAGCACGTGGCGCACCGTCGCCTCGGCGGCGGAGAGGTTGGTGTCGACGGTCTGGCTCATGGTCCGTTCTTGATCGTCGTCACCGACGGTGTGGGGTTGGTATGATGCAGGCATGGCGTGACCTCCCTTGATCCTGTTTCAGGTTAGTGCAATCAGCTCATCTGTAAACGCGCTTGTTTCAGAGAGGTTGCAGATTGCCCGAGCTCACGCTCACGCCCGCCAGCGCCACGGTGCTGTTCGTGATCGCCTGCCTTGCGGGCTATCGCTACCGGACGGTCTGGAAAACCGAAGGTCCGCGCTGGCAGCTCTGGCTGTTCGGAACGGTGGCTGCGGTGCTGCTTCTCGCGCTCGGGCTGCTGCCGATGTCGGAAGGCTGAGGCCGCGCTGGCCCCCTGACGGGCCTCGCGCAAGACGCGTTGCCACCGGCCTGCGGCGGGAGCGACCTCCGGACATGAAAAACCCTCGCAGCAGCGTGCGAGGGCATCCAATCTTCCCGAAGGCAATGTGCCGCCGGCCTGAAACTCAGGCCTGCTCGCGCTCCATATCTTCGAGCATCTTGCGCGCCTTGGGGCAGTGCAGCCGGTCGCGCAGCGGGCTGTTGGGGTCGATCTCCTGCTTGCAGACCACGCAGTGATCCGCGTCGGCGATCGCGTTCAGGCCGCCGCAGCTCCCCTTGATGGTGCGCCCGTTGAGGATGACGCCGAGCGCCATGCCCAGCATCACGATCATCAGAAGACCAAAGGCGAGAAGGAACGTCGACACGTCGGACCGACCCTTTCAGTATCAGATGTGAGGCGGCGGCCCGGAGGCCGCCTTCAGGCTCAGGCCTGCAGCGCCTCGAAGCGCGCGCTGGCCGTGGTGGTGAAGCCCTTGTCGCCCGCCTTGCCGGCGCGATCAACGAAGAGCACCGCCATATCACGATCATTTGCGATCTCGAGGCCGCGCTCGGTGCCCAGCACCAGCAGCGCGGTGGCCCAGGCGTCGGCCAGCATGGCGTTCTCGGTCATCACGGTCACCGAGGCGGTGGCGTGGGTGACCGGGCGGCCGGTGGTGGCGTCGATGATGTGCGAGAAGCGCTGGCCGTCCTTCTCGAAGAAGTTGCGGTAATCGCCCGAGGTCGCCATGCCGTGATCCGACAGGCCCACGACCTTCATCACGCCGCGATCGAAGGCTTCCGGCGACTCGATGCCGATCTGCCAGGGCTGGCCATCGGGGTTGCGGCCGGCGGTGTAGAGATCGCCACCGATCTCGACCATGTAGTCGGTGAGGCCGAAATCCTTGAGCGCGCTGGCGACCTGGTCGACGCCGAAGCCCTTGCCGATGGCCGAGAGATAGACCTCTGCCTCGGGGCGCAGCTTCTGCAGGGCGCCATTGCCGACGCGGATCGACTCGGTCTGACCGCAGCAGGCCAGCGCCTCGGCGATCTCGCGCTCGCCCGGCTCGTCGTTGCGGGTGCCATTGGCGCCGAAGCCCCAGAGATCGATCAGCGGGCCGACGGTGACGTCGAAGCGGCCGTCGCTGGCGGTGTTCACGTCCTGCGCGGCCTGCATCACATAGGCCAACTCGTGCGAGACGCCGAACTGCCCGGTCGAGCCGGTCGCGTTGAAGCGCGAGATCTCGGAGCTGCTATCCCAGTTGGACATCTGGGTGTTCACCGTGGCAAGTTTGGCCTCGACGGCGGCCTTGAGCTCCGCCTTGTCGATCTGACGCGAATGATCGACCGCCACGATGGAATAGCTGGTTCCCATGGTCAGCCCGGTCAGTTCGAGGATCGACCATCCCTTCTTGCAGGCTGCCAGGGCGAGCGGCATTGCAAGGAGGCTACGGCGAGAAAGGAGGAGGGGCTTGGTCACGGGGATATCTCCGCTGAAGGCTGCTTCATGTACGACGATGAGATGATGGGCTTCTGAGCGAAGTTCCGGGGCAGTTCAACAATAAATTGGAGAATCGCCTCTGAAGAACTTCCAAAATCCGGCTCGGCAGCGCATAAGACCGGCAAAAATGGACAGGACGAAACAACGTGCAGCGATATACGTTAAAGAAAGGTCTGGATGTCCCGGTACTGGGGGCACCCGAAGGCGGGATCCAAGACGCTCCTGCGGTCCGAACAGTCGCCATCCTCGGAGACGATTACATCGGTCTGAAGCCGCGCCTCGCGGTCCAGGAAGGCGATCTCGTGGCCGCCGGCGCGCCCATTCTGGCGCATAAGGACACCCCCACGGTTCAAGTCACCTCGCCGGTCTCCGGCCGAATCAAGGCGATCAACCGGGGCGCCCGCCGCAAGCTGGTGAGTGTCGAGATCGAGATCGATCCGAGCGCCGCCGAGCCGGTGGACTTCTCCGGAGTCGGCGATCCGCACACGCCGGAAGGCGTCGTCGAGCGGCTCTGCGCCGCCGGCCTCTGGACCTCGTTCCGTACCCGTCCCTATTCCAAGGTCCCCGATCCCGAGACCCGTCCGGCGGCGATCTACGTCACGGCGATGGACAGCGAGCCGCTGAGCGGTGACGCGGCGGCGATCATCGCAGAGGACAGCAAGGCCTTCACCCACGGCCTGCAGGCGATGACCCTACTGACCGAGGGCCATGTCTACCTCTGCCAGGACGCCGACAGCGACGTGCCGGGCGCCGGCATGCCGGGCGTGTTCGTGGCGGGCTTCTCCGGGCCGCACCCGGCGGGCCTCGCGGGCACCCACATGCACTTCCTCGAGCCGCCCTCGGCCAGCAAGACGGTCTGGACCGTCGGCTACCACGACATCATCGCGATCGGGAAGCTGCTCGACACTGGCAGGCTCGACATGTCGCGCACCATCGCGCTCTCGGGCCCGCTCTGCCGCAAGCCGCGGCTGGTGCGCACCATTGCCGGCGCGTCGATGGCCGATCTCTGCCACGACGACCTGCAGACCAAGCTGCCGGTGCGGGTGATCTCGGGCTCGATCCTGAGCGGCCGCATGGGCGACGGTCCGACCTGCTATCTCGGCCGCTACGCGCGCCAGATCACGCTGATCAAGGAAGACCGCGAGCAGAACACGCTCGGCTGGATCCTCCCGATGCCGTCGAAATATGCCTACCAGCCGGTGCTGGGCTCGGCCTTCAGCAAGAAGCTCTACGCGCTGACCTCGAACCTCAACGGTGGCCGCCGCGCCATGGTGCCGCTGGGCACCTTCGAGGAGCTGATGCCGCAGGATTTCCTGCCCACGCAGCTGCTGCGCGCGCTGCTGGTGATGGACACGGACACCGCGCAGGCGCTCGGTGCGATGGAGCTCGACGAGGAAGACCTCGCGCTCTGCGGCTTCGCCTGCCCGGCCAAGTATGAATATGGCCTCGCCTTGCGCGACAGCCTCACCAAGATCGAGAAGGAGGGGTAAGGCCGTGGGTCTTCGCAATCTCTTCGACCGGATCGAGCCGGCCTTCCACAAGGGCGGCAGGTTCGAGAAATACTACTCCATCTACGAGATGGTGGAGAGTCTCGTCTACACGCCCAAGACGGTGACCACCGTCGCCCCGCATGCCCGCTCCTACATCGACATGAAGCGGATCATGACCTACGTGGTGCTGGCGACGATCCCGTGCATCCTGTTCGGCCTCTACAACACCGGCCTGCAGACCAACCTCGCGATCGCCGAATATGGCGCCTCGGGCTGGCGTGCCTGGATCATCGAGACGCTGGGCATCGGCTTCAACCCGGCAAACCCGCTGGCCAACATGCTGCACGGGCTGCTGTATTTCCTGCCGATCTACATCGTCACGCTGGTTGCCGGCGGCATCTTCGAGGTGATCTTCGCGGTGGTGCGCGGCCACGAGGTCAACGAGGGCTTCCTCGTCAGCTCGATGCTCTACACCCTGATCCTGCCGGCCTCGACGCCGCTGTGGCAGGTCGCGCTCGGCATCATCTTCGGCGTGGTGATCGGCAAGGAAGTGTTCGGCGGAACCGGCAAGAACTTCCTCAACCCGGCGCTTGTCGGCCGTGCCTTCCTCTACTTCGCCTACCCGGCGCAGATGTCCGGTGACACGGTCTGGACCCCGGTCGACGGCTTCTCCGGCGCCACCGCGCTCTCGGTCAGCGCCAGCGACGGCTACGCCGCCCTGCCCGAGCGCGGCATCACCTGGATGGACGCCTTCATCGGCACGATCCAGGGCTGCCTCGGCGAGACCTCGACCATCGCCTGCCTGATCGGTCTGGCCTTCCTGCTGGTGACCAAGATCGCCAACTGGCGCCTCGTCGCAGGCTGCCTGCTCGGCATGATCGCGTTCTCCTCGCTGCTCAACGTCATCGGCTCCGACAGCAACCCGATGTTCGCGATGCCGTGGTACTGGCACCTCGTCGTCGGCGGCTACGCCTTCGGCCTCGTCTTCATGGTGACCGAGCCGGTCTCGGCTTCGCATACCAATGCCGGACGCTGGATCTACGGCGCGCTGATCGGCTTCATGGTGGTGATGATCCGCGTCGTGAACCCGGCCTTCCCGGAAGGCATGATGCTCGCGATCCTTTTCGGCAACGTCTTTGCGCCGCTGATCGACTACTTCGTCGTTCAGGCCAACATCAAACGGAGGGCCAAGCGCAATGCCTGACGCGAATGAGAAAAAAGGCCTCATCCGTCGCTTCCTCGACATGCCCAACGACTCGGTCGGCAAGACCGTGTTCGTGGCGGTGACCCTGTGCCTCGTGGCCTCGATGATCGTGTCGGCGGCAGCGGTGTCGCTGCGCCCGGTGCAGCAGGCCAACGCGCTGCGCGACAAGCAGTCGAACGTGCTGCAGGTGGCCGGCGTCTATGATCCCAACGTCAGCGTGGCCGAGGCGTTCGAGGCGATGGAGCCGCACGTGCTCGAGCTCGACACCGGCGAGTTCACCGACCAGTTCGAGATCGACACGTTCGACGAGCTGGCCGCCAAGGGCGATCCCGCGATCATCCGTGCGCTCGACGAAGACCCGGCGGGTCTCGGCGGCTCGATGCAGGCCTTCCGCATGGTCTACATCCTGCGCAGCGAGGATGGCGGCATCGACAAGGTGATCCTGCCGATCGAGGGCTATGGCCTCTGGTCGACCCTCTACGGCTTCATCGCGCTGGAAGAGAACGGCAACGACATCTACGGCCTGCAGTTCTACCAGCACGGCGAGACCCCGGGCCTCGGCGCCGAGGTCGACAACCCGCGCTGGAAGGCGCTGTGGAACGGCAAGAAGCTGCGGGACGAGGATGGCGATCTGCAGATCACCGTCGCCAAGACCCCGCCGGCGGCCGGCCGCGAGTACTACATCGACGCGCTGGCAGGGGCGACCCTGACCTCGCGCGGCGTCGACAACCTTGTCCGCTTCTGGATGGGTGAGCAGGGCTACGGCCCGTTCCTCGAGCGGCTTAAGGCAGGAGAGATCTGATGGCTCAGACACGCAAATCGCAACTTGTCGATCCGTTGATCGACAACAACCCGATCACGCTGCAGGTCCTGGGCATCTGCTCGGCCCTTGCGGTGACCTCGTCGCTCAGCGTGGCCTTCGTGATGGCCATCGCGGTGACGCTGGTGACGGGCTTCTCGTCGCTGTTCATCTCGATGCTGCGCAACCAGATCCCGAGCTCGATCCGGATCATCGTGCAGATGGTGATCATCGCGAGCCTGGTGATCCTCGTCGACCAGGTGCTCAAGGCCTATGCCTACGAGATCTCCAAGACACTCTCGGTCTTCGTCGGCCTGATCATCACCAACTGCATCGTGATGGGCCGCGCCGAAGCCTTCGCCATGAGCAACCCGCCGGTGGCCAGCTTCATCGACGGTGTCGGCAACGGGCTCGGCTACGGCGTCATCCTGATGACCGTGGGCGTGATCCGCGAGCTCTTCGGCTCGGGCTCGCTGTTCGGCATCACCATCCTGGAGACCGTGAACAACGGCGGCTGGTACGTGCCCAACGGCCTGCTGCTGCTGCCGCCCTCGGCCTTCTTCGTCATCGGCCTCCTGATCTGGGCGATCCGCACCTGGAAGCCGAAGCAGGTCGAAGAGCGCGAGTACAAGATCCAGACGGTGGAGGCACACTGATGGAAGGTCTCATCTCCCTCGCCGTGAAGGCGATCTTCGTCGAGAACCTTGCGCTGTCCTTCTTCCTCGGCATGTGTACCTTCATCGCCGTGTCGAAGAAGATCTCGACCGCGATGGGCCTCGGCATCTCGGTGATGATCGTGCAGGCCATCACCGTGCCGGCCAACAACCTGATCCTGACCTACCTGCTGGCGCCCGGCGCGCTGGCGTGGGCCGGGTTCCCGGACGTCGATCTCACCTTCCTCGGCCTGATCTCGTATATCGGGGTGATCGCCGCGCTGGTGCAGATCCTCGAGATGGTGCTCGATAAGTATTTCCCGCCCCTCTACAACGCGCTGGGTGTGTTCCTGCCCCTGATCACGGTGAACTGCGCCATCCTCGGCGGCTCGCTGTTCATGGTCGAACGCGCCTACGATTTCCCCGAGGCGCTGACCTACGGCGTCTCCTCGGGCTTCGGCTGGGCGCTGGCGATCACCGCCATGGCCGGCGTGCGCGAAAAGCTCAAGTATTCCGACATCCCCGACGGGCTGCAGGGTCTGGGCATCACCTTCATCACCGCGGGACTGATGGCGCTGGCCTTCATGTCGTTCAGCGGCGTGAATCTCTGAGGCGGAGGACAGAACCACAATGCTTACTTTCAGCCTCGGCGTCGTTCTCTTCACCCTGATCGTGATCGCGCTGGTGACCATCATCATGGTCGCGCGCTCGCGCCTGGTGTCGTCAGGCAACGTCAACATCACCATCAACCACGAGAAGACCATCTCGGTCCCGGCGGGCGGCAAGCTGCTGCAGACGCTGGCGGCCCAGAAGCTCTTCGTGCCCTCCGCCTGCGGCGGCGGCGGCACCTGCGCGCAGTGCCGGGTGCGGATCCATTCCGGCGGCGGCTCGATCCTGCCGACCGAGGAATCGCACATCACCAAGCGCGAAGCCGCCTGCGGCGACCGCCTGTCCTGCCAGGTGGCGGTCAAGCAGGACATGGATATCGAGGTTCCCGAGGAGGTCTTCGGCGTCAAGAAGTGGGAATGCACCGTGCGTTCCAACGACAACGTCGCGACCTTCATCAAGAACCTCGTCCTGGAGCTTCCCGAGGGCGAGGACGTCAACTTTCGCGCCGGCGGCTACATCCAGATCGAGGCGCCCGCGCACAAGCTCTCCTACAAGGAGTTCGACATCGCCGAGGAGTATCGCCCGGATTGGGACAAGTTCAATCTGTGGCAGTATGAATCGACGGTCGACGAGCCGATCGAGCGCGCCTACTCGATGGCCAACTACCCGGACGAGAAGGGCCTGATCATGCTCAACGTCCGCGTCGCCTCGCCGCCCCCGGGCTCGACCGGCATCCCGCCGGGGCAGATGTCTTCGTACATCTTCAACCTCAAGCCCGGCGACAAGGTCACCATCTCCGGCCCGTTCGGCGAATTCTTTGCCCGCGACACGCAGAAGGAAATGGTCTTCATCGGCGGCGGTGCCGGCATGGCGCCGATGCGCTCGCACATCTTCGACCAGCTCAAGCGCCTGAAGAACAAGGATCGCAAGATCACCTTCTGGTACGGCGCCCGCTCCAAGCGCGAGATGTTCTTCGTCGAGGATTTCGACGATCTGGCGGCGGAGTTCCCGAACTTCGAATGGCACGTGGCGCTTTCCGATGCGCTCCCCGAGGACGAGTGGAAAGGCTACACGGGCTTCATCCACAACGTGCTCTACGAGGAGTATCTGAAGAACCACCCCGCCCCCGAGGATTGCGAGTTCTACATGTGCGGTCCGCCGATCATGAACCAGTCGGTGATCAACATGCTGCTCGATCTGGGCGTTGATCGCGAAGACATCATGCTCGACGATTTCGGCGGCTGATCGCGCCGACAGCACGGGATCAGGAAGGGGGCCGCGAGGCCCCCTTTTTCTTTGCCGCGACGGCGGCGCAGCGCGCGAGCGGCATGACGGGGGATGCTTCTTGAGCACGCAGGAGCGTCGGCCGCACGTGCGCCACGCTCGGCGTGAGGTCATCGGTGATTCTTGGTGCTGGTGCCGGGTCAGGCTGCCGCATCGAGCCCGGCGCCTTGGCGCCCACGACGGTCATTCGACGCGGCTGGCGCAGCCTCTTCAGATGCGTCCCTTCTCTCCGCCCAAGCGACACAAGCGCGCCGCCTGCCCCGCACAGTGCCCTGTCAGACCCTTGAGACGCCACCGTCCAGGGCCACCAGAAGCCCCGCACATCGCGTGTCAGCGCACCTCAGCTCCGCCCTGTCATCGTGACCTGCTCCCCATAGAGTCCGCGTTTATGAGTTAGCTCTGTTCAGGGTTTGGTCCTCTACTGACCGTTGGTGATACTCCCACGGGGTGAGCCCGTCGAGGCTCGTGTGGGGGCGGTGATGGTTGTAGTCGTTGCGCCAGCCGGCGATCAACTCGTGGGCGTGGCGCAGATTGGCGAACAGGTGCTCGTTCAGGC
>NZ_JAHVIA010000001.1 GCF_019801965.1 Salipiger bermudensis | reverse complement strand
CGATAAACCCTCGATCAAATCACCCTCGAGGGTCAAAATTGCCGCGGGATGGAGCAGCCCGGTAGCTCGTCAGGCTCATAACCTGAAGGTCGTAGGTTCAAATCCTACTCCCGCAACCAAATCAAAAAACAACAAAGCCGCCGACACACGTCTGGCGGCTTTTTGTGTTTTATCGCCCTGGATCCTGGCCATCCAGCTCACCTGTTCGTCAGCAGAAGGCAAGAAACCGGCCTCGGTTCGACCTGCCGTCTCTATGCTGTCGCGTCGGAGCCGTCTGATCGGTGCTGCAGTCTTCCCTCCGCCAGCGCAACCGTCTCTCGGTTCGGGCAAAGCGGTTCGCGGTTGGCTCCCCAAAGCCACAGACAGAACACCGGCACGAAGGTCGCGCCGGTGTCTGTCAAAGGCGAAACAACCCAATTCAAAGCGGCATCGGGATCATCGTCCAGAGCCCCACATAGGTCAGGAAGTTGAACAGCAGCGTCGTCGCCGCAATGGTGCAGGCGGGCGGGTCGATATGGGTGTCGCCGTGGTCGAGAAAGACGCGGGCGAAGAACTCCCCGAGGAAGGCGCAGAGCAGGCCCGCGAGGCCGGCCCAGATCAGGCTGCCGGAGGCCGCGCCGACGATGGCGGCGGGGAGCATGATGTGGTGTGTCACCGGGGTCAGCACGCCGACGGTGAGGAACATCAGGCTTGCCGCGGCGAGGCCGAAGGCCAGCATCACCCCGGTGCCGCCATAGGTCAGGCCGAGCCAGCCGGCGAACAGGCCTCCGCCAAGGCCGATGACCAGCAATTGCGTGGTGTCACTCTGGAACACCAGCCATTTCGTGGCGTCGGTCGGCTGGAAGAAGCCGCGGCCGGGCTCGGCCTTGCCGCAAAGCCCGCAACTGCCCCAGATGAATCGGGCGATGATGCCCGAGATCACCACCGTCAGTCCGGGCAGGTCGGTCCAGGCCAGCTCGGGGCTGAAGTTCGGAACGAAGGTGAGCCCCCACATGATGACGTAGCCGACGATGCCGAACAGGCCGCCGACCACCAGCACGTCGGGGCTGTTGAGCCCCATTCCTGCGGTGACGATGTTGCGGCCGCTGTCGAGCTTGCCCTTCTTGGCGGCATAGGCGGCGGCGGCGACGCCGGCGGCGAAGCCCCCGACATGCGGGCCGAAGACGCCGAAGGGGATGTTGGTGAAGAAGTCCGTGGCCTCGGGCAGGATGGCCAGCTGGATGGCCGCTCCGAACAGGGTCAGCAGTCCGACGAAGGCAAAGGCCGGCAGCGCGCCGATGGCGGCCCCGAATATGCCGGCCCCGAAGGCGGCGAGTAAACCGAGTGCAGTCATTGTGTCCTCTTTTCAGATTTCCGGCATGTCTCGCGGGAAATGGACTGTGACTCGCGAAGGAATGCCCGTTCGTGTTTCGCTTGCCGCCTCAATTCCTCCCGATACCGACCAGACACAGAAACACCGCTCCCGGAACTCGAAGAGTCACGGGTCGGGTTTGCACGTTTTGCGGTGCATGACTGCCAACGGGCCGGCTTGCGGTTTCTGAGCGCAAGTCGTCATTGAAATAGGAGGTCGGGTCGCTTTCGGTCAACGAGACGGATTTGCCAAGAAGAGGCTTATTCTTGTCACCTTCTCTGATCCGTGGCCATCTGCCTTCGGTGTTCCTGTAAGTCTATGTTTCTAAGATCTAAATTGATGGGCAATCCCATCGGGCTCCTTGCCCAACCCTTCGCGGGCGGCCTGAGCCAGGCAGAGCTTGTCCCCGCGGGGACAAGAAATACCCCGGTCGAGGCAAGAAATTACCCGTCTCTGAAAGCCGTGATCTCCCGCACGGGTTGCGAATTGAAAAGACAGGTCGGACTCCGCCTTGTTTTATTGGCTGTTCCGCGCCGGGCAAAAGATCACCTGCCATTGTCAATTTCCTCGCGTTGTCCAAACCGGCTTTCGGGCGCACTTCTTCAGGGCGAAAGCGACACCGGGAAGGTCACGGAAATGAACGCCCCTCACGACACACGCATCCTGATGATCGTCGGAGACTACTCCGAGGATTACGAGGTGATGGTGCCGTTCCAGGCGCTGATCATGCTGGGGCTCTCGGTGGATGCGGTCTGTCCGGGCAAGCGCCGTGGCGACGTCATCAAGACGGCGATCCACGACTTCGAGGGCGACCAGACCTATAGCGAGAAACCCGGCCACCTGTTCCGCCTCACCGCGAGCTTCGGGCTGGTCGAGGCTTCGGACTATGCCGGGCTCTATATCGCGGGCGGTCGTGCCTGCGAGTATCTGCGGCTCGACCAAGCGGTGCTGCAGCTGGTGCGTGCCTTCGCGGTGACGGGCAAACCGATCGCCGCGATCTGTCACGGCGCGCAGATCCTGACCGCGGCCGGCGTGCTTGAGGGCCGCCGGCTCACGGCCTACCCGGCGGTGGAGCCCGAGATCCGCGCTGTCGGCGGCAGCTTCGTCGCCGTGGCGCCAGACGAGACCATCATCGACGGAAACCTCGTGACGTCCCCGGCATGGCCCGGGCATCCGGGGCTGCTGCGCGCCTTCGTGCAGCGCGTCGCTCCCGAAACCCTGTCCTGAAGGAAGAATGGCAGCTTAGCCTGGAGGAAACCATGATTGAGAAGGGCTTTTCACAACCGACCGAGCGTGTGCAGCGGCTGAAGGCGCAGATCCTGAACGCCCGCCCATACGTCGAGGCCGACCGCGCGGTCCTCGCGACCGAAGCCTACAAGGAAACCGAGGGGCTGCCGGCGATCACGCGGCGCGCCAAGGTGGCGGAGAAGATCTTCAACGAGCTTCCGGTGACGATCCGCGACGACGAGCTGATCGTCGGGGCGATCACCCGCAACCCGCGCTCGACCGAGATCTGCCCGGAGTTTTCGTTCGACTGGGTCGAGAAGGAATTCGAGACCATGGCCACCCGCGTGGCCGATCCGTTCGAGATCCCGAAAGAGACCGCGCAGCAGCTGCACGAGGCCTTCAAGTACTGGCCCGGCAAGACCACCAGCGATCTCGCCTCGTCCTACATGTCGAAAGAGGCCAAGGACTGCATCGCCAACGGCGTGTTCACCGTGGGCAACTACTTCTACGGCGGTGTCGGCCACGTCTGCGTCGATTATGGCAAGATCCTCGACGAGGGTTTCAAGGGGGTGATCGCTGACGCGGTCATGGCGCTTGAGACGCTCGATCGGATGGACCCGGAGTCGATCAAGAAAGAGCAGTTCTACAACGCCATCATCATCACCTACAACGCCGCCATCAACTTCGCCCATCGCTATGCCGAGAAGGCCGAGGAGCTGGCCCGCACCGAGAGCGATCCGACCCGCAAGGCCGAGCTCGAGCAGATCGCCAAGAACTGCTGGCGCGTGCCGGAAAACGGCGCCCGGACCTTCTGGGAAGCCTGCCAGTCGATGTGGTTCGTGCAGTCCATGCTGCAGATCGAATCCTCGGGTCACTCGATTTCGCCGGGTCGGTTCGATCAGTACATGAATCCTTATCTCCAGGCGGATAAGGGGATCAGCCGCGAATTCGCCCAGGAGCTGGTCGACTGCATCTGGATCAAGCTCAACGACGTCAACAAGACCCGTGACGAGGGCTCGGCCCAAGCCTTTGCCGGCTACGCCGTGTTCCAGAACCTCTGCGTCGGCGGCCAGGACAGCGACGGGCTCGATGCCACCAACGACGTGTCCTACATGTGCATGGAAGCGGTGTCGCACGTCCGTCTGCCGGCCCCGTCCTTCTCGATCCGCGTCTGGCAGGGCACGCCCGACGAGTTCCTGCACCGTGCCGCCGAAGTGGTCCGGCTCGGGCTCGGGGTGCCTGCGGTCTACAACGACGAGGTGATCATCCCGGCGCTGCAGAACCGCGGCGTGACCCTTGAGGATGCCCGCGACTACGGCATCGTCGGCTGCGTCGAGCCGCAGGCGATCCACCGCACCGAGGGCTGGCATGACGCCGCCTTCTTCAACGTCGCCAAGGTGCTCGAAATCACCATGAACGCCGGCAAGGTGGGCGACACCCAGCTTGGTCCAAAAACCAGGCCGATGGTCGACTGGGCCTCGCTCGAGGACTTCTACGAAGCCTTCAGCGGCCAGATGGCCTATTTCGTCAAGTACCTGGCCGAAGCCGACAACTGCGTCGACCTCGCCCATGCCGAGCGCTGCCCGCTGCCGTTCCTGTCGGCCATGGTCGACGATTGCATGGGACGCGGCAAATCGGTGCAGGAAGGCGGTGCGATCTACAACTTTACCGGCCCGCAGGCCTTCGGTGTCGCCGACACCGGCGACTCGGTCAGCGCGATGAAGAAGTTCGTCTTCGACGAGAAGAAGATCACCATGTCCGAGCTGAAAGCGGCGCTCGACGCCAACTTCGGCATGGCCGCGGGTCAGAACTCGCCGGCGGCCGCGCCTGCCGACCTCTCGGAAGAGCAGGTCTATGCCGCGGTGCGCAAGGTGCTGGCCCATAGCGGCTCGACCGATGTCACCACGCTCAAGGACGAGGTCTATCGCACCCTCGCCCAGTCCGAGGCCCCGGCCAACGACTCGAGCTTTGCCAAGATCCAGCGCCTGCTCGACACCGCGCCAGCCTTCGGCAACGACCTCGACGAGGTGGACCTGATCGCGCGGAAATGCGCCCAGATCTACTGCAAGGAAGTGGAGAAATACACCAACCCGCGCGGCGGCCAATTCCAGGCCGGGATCTACCCGGTGTCGGCCAACGTGCTGTTCGGCAAGGACGTCGGCGCGCTGCCCGACGGGCGGCCCGCCAAGGCACCGCTCGCCGACGGGGTCTCGCCGCGTCAGGGCAAGGACACCAACGGCCCGACCGCCGCGGCCAACTCGGTGGCCAAGCTCGACCACTTCATTGCCTCGAACGGGACCCTCTACAACCAGAAGTTCCTGCCCTCCGCCCTTGCCGGGGATGCCGGGCTGCAGAACTTCGCGTCGCTGATCCGTTCCTACTTCGATCACAAGGGCATGCACGTGCAGTTCAACGTGATCGACCGTGAGACGCTGCTCGACGCCCAGAAGAACCCCGAAGCCCACAAGGACCTCGTGGTCAGGGTCGCCGGCTACAGCGCCCAGTTCGTCGTGCTCGCCAAGGAAGTGCAGGACGACATCATCAGCCGCACGGAACAGCAGTTCTGAGCGCGCCTCTCGGTTCCCGCGCATGCTCTCTGCGCGGGGACCGATCTCGGGGGGCAGGAACCGGCGACGGTTCTTCGCGCCCGCAGCCACCGCCGGTGACCGCCCCCCGGACCCTTCCGAATTGTGGCGCAAAGGTGCTCCGATGACCCGCTACACCAGTTTCCATCCCAAGACCGAGATCGTCTTCGGCCCCGGGCTGCTCGACCGTCTGGAAGCGTTTGGCGGCCAGCGCGTGGGCATCGTCACCGACAGTTTCCTGGCCGGCTCCGGCGCGCTCCAGCGGGTGATGCACCACCTGCGCGACGCCGAGGTGCAGGTCTTCGAGGATGCCGCCCCCGAGAGCCCGCTCGAGGTGGTGCAGCGCGGGGCGCGGATGTTCGAGAATTTCAAGCCCGACGCCATCGTGGCCCTGGGAGGCGGCTCGCCGATCGATGCCGCCAAGGCGATCCTCGCCATCGTGCGCGGCTTCGACAGCGATCACCGGATCCAGCTCGTCGCCATCCCGACGACCAGCGGCACCGGCTCGGAGGTGACCGCCTACGCCGTGGTTTCCGACCCCGCCAAGGGGCTGAAATTCCCGCTGGTCTCGCAGGAGCTGGTGCCCGACATCGCGCTTCTCGATCCGGAGCTGGTGCGCACCGCGCCGGCCAGGGTCACCGCCGATACCGGCATGGACGTGATCACCCACGCCATCGAGGCGGTGGTCTCCACCGGGGCCAACAATTTCAGCGATGCCTGCGCCGAGAAGGCGCTGGAGCTCGCCTTCGGCTACCTGCCGCGCGCCTACGAGGATGGCGACGACATGGAGGCGCGCGACGCCATGCACCAGGCCTCCTGCCTCGCGGGCATCGCCTTCACCAATGCCGGGCTCGGCCTCAACCACGGGCTGGCCCATGCGCTGGGTGGCCGGCTGCACCTGGTGCACGGGCGGCTCAACGCCCTGCTGCTGCCAGTGCTGATCGCGTGGAACGCCGAAGCGCCCAAGACCGCCCGGCGCTATGCCCGCATCTCCCGCCGCATCGGCCTCGACGTGCCGAGCCCGCGCGCCGGCGTGCGCGCCCTGACCCGCGAGATCGAGGCGCTCAACAAGCGCTTCGGCATCCCTTCGACGCTGAAGGGCATGGGGGTCGACCTCAACGAATTCTGCCGCATCCGATCCGAGATCGCAGCGGCGGCCCTGGCCGATGCCTGCACGGCCAGCAACCCGCGGACCCCGACCCAAGCCGAGCTGGACAGCCTGCTCGCGTCCTTGGCCGGGTAACCCGCGGACCCGGATGATGCAGAGCGGAAAGACCAACGCCGGAAGGCAATTACTGACAACCGGAACATCGTGAGCAAGGAGAGAACGATGCAACAGGAAGCACTGGGAATGGTCGAGACCAAAGGCCTTGTCGGCGCAATCGAAGCCGCAGACGCCATGGTGAAATCGGCCAACGTGACCATGGTCGGCTATGAAAAGATCGGCTCCGGCCTGGTGACCGTGATGGTGCGCGGCGACGTCGGCGCGGTGAAAGCCGCCACCGATGCCGGGGCCGTGGCCGCCGAGAAGGTCGGGACCGTGGCCTCTGTCCACGTCATCCCGCGGCCGCATACCGAGGTGGAGCGCATCCTGCCGCACCCCGCCGCCGTGGCTGCCGAGTAACCCCTGAGACACCCTAGGAGGATCCGTCATGCAAGACGATCTCGTCGAAAAACTTATGGGGGAAGTGCTTCAGAAGATGGGCGGCGAGAAAGCCGCCCCCGAAGCCCCCAAGGCCGAGGCCCGGCCGGCGCGCAGGGCGACCCCGCGCTGCGGTCTGACCGAATTCGTCGGCACCGCCATCGGCAACACCATCGGCATGGTGATCGCCAATGTCGACCCGATGCTGCACCAGCAGATGGGCATCGACAAGAAGTACCGCTCGATCGGCATCGTCGGGGCCCGCACCGGTGCCGGCCCGCACATCTTCGCCGCCGATGAAGCGGTGAAGGCCACCAACAGCGAAGTGGTGCTGATCGAACTGGCGCGCGACACCGAGGGCGGCGCCGGTCACGGCTGCCTCATCCTGTTCGGCGCGGAAGACGTCTCCGATGCCCGCCGGGCCGTCGAGGTGACCCTCAGCGAGCTCGACCGGACCTTCGGCGATGTCTACGGCAACAGCGCCGGGCACCTGGAGTTCCAGTACACAGCCCGCGCCAGCTTTGCCCTCGCCAAGGCGTTCAACGCGCCGGTGGGGCAGGCCTTCGGGATCACCGTGGGGGCGCCCGCCGCCATCGGCGTGCTGATGGCCGATACCGCCGCCAAGGCCGCCACCGTGGATGTCGTCGGCTATTCGTCGCCGGCCAAGGGCACCAGCTTCTCCAACGAGGTGATCTTCACCTTCAGCGGAGACTCGGGCGCCGTCCGCCAGTCGATCCAGGCGGCCCGCGAGGTTGGCAAGCAGCTGCTCGGCACCCTCGACCCGGCGCCGCTGATCTCGACCACAACGCCGTATATCTGAGCGCGCGAAAAGGAGGACCGTCATGTCGCAACTTAGCTTGGGATTGATCGAAACCATCGGTCTCGCAGCCGCTGTCGAGGCTGCGGACGCTGCCGTGAAATCGGCCAATGTCGACCTGGTGGGCTACGAGTTCGCCAAGGGTGCCGGCATGACGGTCGTCAAACTCCAGGGCGAGGTGGGGGCCATCAAGGCCGCCGTCGCGGCCGGAGCACAGGCGGCGAGCCGGGTGAACAAGGTCGTCGCCACCGATGTCATTGCCCGTCCGGGCACCGGGCTTTCGGCCCTGATCGGCAGCAGCGAGACCCGGGGCACCGTTGTCCCGGCACGGGCCGAAGCGCCCGCGCCTGTCGAGGCCGTGGCGGACCCAGTCCCCGAACCGGAGCCGGCCGCGCCCGAGGCCGAGGTCACGCCGGAGCCTGCCGAGGCAGCGCCGAAGGCGGAAGCGCCTCAGCCGCCGCAGGCGGCCAAGCCCCCGGCGCCAGCACCCGCCGCCCCGGCGGTAAAGCGGGGCCGGGGCACGGTGGGAAAATCTCCACGCAAGCCGGAGCCCACCACCCACTGACAGGGGCGCGGCAGGTCCGCCCGCCGCGCCACCCATCACCGGACACGGCTCCGGTCGGGATCTGAAGACAGGACAGAACAATGACCCAGACAACCACCCTGATCGACCGGATCGTCTCGGAGCTTCTCGAGCAGGGGCGCGATGCTGCCCGCAGGCTCGCCTCGGACGAGGCCCCGGCGCTGGTGCCGGTCGGTGTCTCGAACCGCCATATTCACCTGTCGCGCCCGGACATGGACGCGCTGTTCGGCCCCGGCGCCATGCTCACCCGCATGAAGGCGATGAAGCAGCCGGGCCAGTATGCCGCCGCCGAGACGGTGATCCTGCGCGGCCCGCGCGGCCAGATCGGCAAGGTCCGGGTGCTCGGACCGCTGCGCAAGGAGACCCAGATCGAGATCTCCCGCGCCGATGGCTACGCGCTCGGCGTGCAGCCGCCGCTGCGCATGTCGGGCCAACTCGACGGCTCGCCGGGGCTCGACATCGTCGGCCCGCAGGGCACCGTCCACAAGCCTTACGGCGTGATCATCGCCATGCGCCACATCCACATGTCGCCCGAGGATGCCGCCAAATGGGGCCTGCTCAACGGCGACGAGGTCGATGTGATCGTCGATGGCCCGCGTGGCGGGGTGATGGAGCACGTGGCGATCCGCGCCGCCGAGGCCTCGGCGCTCGAGATGCATATCGACATCGAGGAGGCCAACGCCTTCGGCCTCGGCAACGACGATCTGGTTCGGATCGAAACACACTGAACGCCGCCTGAAGGAGACGGGACATGGCACATACCGACCTGACATTGCGGGAATTTGCCGGGCTGATCCGGTTCCGCTCCGTGGCCTCGCCCGATCAATGGGCCGATGGGCCGCTGAAGGTCGGGGTCGACCTTGGCACCGCCAATCTGGTGCTGGCCGTGCTCGACGCTCAGAACCGGCCCGTGGCCGGGATCACCCACCGCTCGAGCGTGGTGCGCGACGGCATCGTCGTCGATTACATGGGTGCGGTGCACGCGGTGCGCAACATGAAGCAGGAGCTCGAGGAGCGCATCGGGCGCAAGCTCGACCGCGCCGCCGCCGCCATCCCGCCGGGCATCCATCCCGGCAGCACGCGCGCCATCGGCAACATCGTCGAGGCCGCCGATTTCGAGCTTGCCGAGATCGTCGACGAGCCCACCGCCGCCGCCCGTTTCCTGGGCCTGCGCGACGGCGCCGTGGTCGACGTGGGTGGCGGCACCACCGGGATCAGCGTGCTGCGGGGTGGCGAGGTTCTCGCCTCCTTCGACGAGGCCACCGGCGGCACCCACATGACGCTCGTTCTCGCTGGCGCGAAGGGCATCCCCTTCGCCGAGGCCGAGGCCGAGAAGCTCGACAGCGACCACGAGCGCGACACGTTCGCGCTGGTGCGCCCGGTGGTCGACAAGATGGCCAGCATCGTCAACCGCTTCCTCGAGGATTTCCCCGAGGTGGCGACGATCCACGTGGTTGGCGGCGCCTGCTCGTTCAGCGAGTTCCGCGACGCCTTCGCCAACCAGACCGGCAAGCGCGTGGTGATCCCCGCCGAGCCACTGCTGGCAACGCCCTTGGGCATCGCCATGTACCCCTTTGCCGACGGGAGGGTGTGATGACCGCCCGCCTCGAGACCCTGATCACCCGCGCCCTGCTCGACATGCTGTCGGACGCGATCGTGGCACGGCTGCGGCTGCAGCAGCGCTCGGCGTTGGTGCTGGTCTCGGGCACCGAGCTGGGCCTGCGCCCGGCGCTGGGATCGCTGGCGCGGCTTTGCGCCACCGGATGGCGGCTGGAGATACGGCGCACCGCGGATGCGTCGGGGCTGATCGGGGAGGAGACGCTGCGCGAACTGGCCGGGGGGGCGAAAGCGCCGGCCGCCGGGGATGCAGCGTTGGCCCCGCGCGAGATCGAGACCTGCCTGCAGCGCAACGCGCTGGTGATCGTGCCGACGCTCAGTCGCCCGCTCGCCGCGCGGCTCGCGCTCGGCCTCTCGGACGGCGCGGTGCCGGGCCTGCTCGCCGGGGCGCTGGAGCGGGGGGTGCGCATCGTCGCCGCCCGTGACGGCTGCTGCCCGGCGAGCCGGGAGCGCCTTGCGCGCGGATGGAACAAGAGCGCGGCCGCCGAGGCGCAGGCCGCGCATCATCTGGGCCAGCTCGAGACACTCGGGGTCGAGCTGGTCTGGGCCTCACAACTCGACGGCGCGGTGGCGGGTGGGGCCGCCCCTGCGCCGGTGCCCCCGGACCCCGCCCCCGCTGCGCCGGAACCGCGCGGCGGCGGGGTGTTCGGCTGGGCCGATGCGAAGGCCTTTGAGGGCGAGGAAGTGCGGCTGAACAGGGGCGTGCTGGTCACGCCGCTGGCGGCTGAGGAGTTGCGGGCCCGCCACGTGCGGCTCGTGCGGGTGTGAAGGAGAGCGACATGCATCTGGGACGCGTCATCGGAACCGTCGTCTCGACC
The DNA here is from genome assembly GCF_019801965.1 of Salipiger bermudensis. Taxonomy (GTDB): domain Bacteria; phylum Pseudomonadota; class Alphaproteobacteria; order Rhodobacterales; family Rhodobacteraceae; genus Salipiger; species Salipiger bermudensis_A. The sequence goes on along the minus strand of NZ_JAHVIA010000001.1, from coordinate 789,325 downwards.
AGCAAGGACCCGAGCCTGTCGGGCTCGAAACTGCTGATCGTCGCGCGGCTCAACGAGCAACAGGAGCGCGACGGCTTCACCGAGATTGCCGTCGACACCGTGGGGGCCGGGCATGGCGAGCTGGTCATCGTGACCGCCGGCAGCGCCGCGCGGCAGGCCGGAACGCTGGGCGGCTCGGTGGCCGATGCCAGCATCGTCGGCATCGTCGACACGGTCGAGACACACTGAGAGGAGGGCGCGCCATGCAGACCGCAGAGCTGATCGACCGCCTTCTCGGAGACGCGCTGGCCACGGGGGCGCTAGGCCCGGTGACGCTGGCCGAGGCGTTGCGGCTCGCGGCCCGCGCCGAGGGCAAGGCCGAAGAGATCGGCGTGCCGGTCTCGGTCGCGGTGGTCGATGCGGAGGGCGTGGAGCTGCTGTTCCACCGCATGGCGGGTAGCCTCCCCGCCAGCGCGCGGCTCGCCCGAGACAAGGCCTGGAGCGCCGCTGCCTTCCGCATGAGTACCGAGGCGCTGGGCCGTCAGGCGCAGCCGGGCGGGATGCTTCCCGGCGTCGAGACAAGCTGCGGTGGCCGCGTTGTGCTCTTCGGGGGCGGGCTGCCGCTCCTGCGGGGCGGGCGGATCGCCGGGGCCATCGGCATCAGCGGCGGCACGGTGGCGCAGGATATTGTGATCGCCGCCCATGCGCTGGACGGATTTTTCGAACAGGCGGGCTGAGGCCCGAAGACGGAGTGGAACGATGAACGACGCAGATATCAGCAAGACAGTCGAAGCCTTCCTCGGAGGGCGCGACACCGCGGTGCTCGAGAAACCTCCCGTCGCCGCAGCCCCGGTGGCCCCTGTGGCCGCGCCCGCCGCGCCGAAGCCGGTGGCCGAGCGCGATCTGGTGGCCGAGATCCTCGCCGGGATCGCCGCCAAGGCACCGGCCCAGAGTTCGGCGGAGACAGCAGCAAAAACCAGGCGCGCCTTCGAGCCGGGCAGCATGGGCTGCACCTGGGAAGCCACAAAGGCGGAGAGCCCGGACCTGGTGTCGGAGGTGCTGACCCGGGTGCTGAACGCGCAGGGCGTCGAAGACGAGCTGCCGCTGCCCGAGAGCCTTGCGGCCTCCTTCGAGGCGATCTCGGAGACCGGCTTTACCGCGCTTGGCGATGGCGTCTTCGCCACCATGGACGAGGCCGTCGAGGCGGCGGATGCGGCGCAGAAACAGTATCTCTTCTGCTCGATGGCGGCGCGGCAGCGCTTTGTCGACGGCATCCGCGAGGTGGTTCTCGCGCCCGCGATGCTCAACCGGCTGGCCCGTATGGCCGCCGAGGAGACCGGCATGGGCAACGCCGCCCACAAGGTGATCAAGAACCGCCTCGCCGCCGAGAAGACGCCCGGCACCGAGGATCTGACCACCGATGCCTGCACCGGCGACAGCGGCCTGACGCTGGTCGAGTACTCGGCCTATGGCGTGATCGGCGCGATCACCCCCACCACCAACCCGACCGAGACCATCATCTGCAACGGCATCGGCATGCTGGCCGCCGGCAACTCGGTGGTGTTCAGCGTGCACCCGCGCGCCACCAAGGTCTCGCTGATGCTGATCAAGCTGCTCAACCGCAAGCTCGCGGCGCTGGGCGCGCCGGAGAACCTCATCGTCACGGTGCAGGCCCCCTCGATCGAGAACACCAACGCCATGATGGCCCATCCCAAGGTGCGGATGCTGGTCGCCACCGGCGGCCCGGGCATCGTGCGCGCGGTGATGGCGAGCGGCAAGAAGGCCATCGGCGCCGGCGCCGGCAACCCGCCGGTGGTCGTCGACGAGACCGCCGATCTCGACAAGGCGGCGCAGGACATCGTCAACGGGTCGAGCTTTGACAACAACCTGCCCTGCATCGCCGAGAAGGAGGTGATCGTGGTCGAGCAGGTGGCCGATTACCTCGTGGCCCAGATGCAGGCCCGCGGCGCCTATCTGGTCTCCGACCCGGCCCTGATCCGCAGGCTCGAGGAGACCGTGCTCAACGACAAGGGCGGCCCGGCCACCGAGTGCGTCGGCAAGAGCGCCGCACACCTGCTTGAGAAGGTCGGCATCAAGGCCGGCCACGACGTCAAGCTGATCCTGATCGAGCTGCCGAAGACGCACCCCTTCGTGCAGGAGGAGCTGATGATGCCGATCCTTCCGGTGGTGCGCGCGCCCAGCGTCGACGAGGCCATCGACCTCGCCGTCGAGCTCGAGAAGGGCAACCGCCACACCGCGATGATGCATTCGACCAACGTGCGCAAGCTGACCAAGATGGCCAAGCTCATCCAGACCACCGTCTTCGTCAAGAACGGGCCGTCCTATGCCGGGCTCGGTGCCGGCGGCGAGGGCTTCAACACCTTCACCATCGCGGGCCCGACCGGCGAGGGGCTGACCTCGGCCAGATCCTTTGCCCGCAAGCGGCGCTGCGTGATGTGCGAAGCGCTCAACGTGCGCTGAGGGCCTGGCGAGAGAGAGAAGACGGGAGAGCGACCATGAACATGCGGATCATCAACGCACCGCAGGAGGGCGTGCTCGACATGCTGAAACGGCGTGTCGCCCCGCACACCCGCAAATGGGTGGAAGAGCACCACATCTCGGCCATCGGGATGGTGCAGGCCAGCGTGCCGGACCTCTTCTACTACTCCGACATCGCGCAGAAGGCCTCGGACGTGTTCACCGTCGAGCTGTTCGGGACCTGCCCGCAAACCACCACGACCCTTGCCGTCTTGGGAGAGACCTCCGCCGTGAAGGCGGCGATGGAGGCCATCGAGGCAGGGCAGTCGGCCGGGTTCTGACCCTTCGCGGGGCAGCGGCCGCCAGAGACAGAAAAAGGACGCATCATGACCGACACCGACTATGACTGCGAAGGCATCGTCTTTGACATCCAGCGCTACTCCATCCACGATGGCCCCGGTGTCCGCACGATCGTCTTTCTCAAGGGCTGCCCGCTGCGCTGCCGCTGGTGCTCGAACCCGGAAAGCCAGGCGCCGGAGCCCGAGCTCTTCTACCGCGATGCCAGCTGCATCAAGTGCGGCGGCTGCAAGCCGGTCTGCCCGGTGCAGGCGCTGTCGCGCGACAATCCCGGCTTTGTGGATCGCGAGGCCTGCCTGAAATGCGGCCAGTGCGCTGCGGTCTGCCCGACCGAGGCGCTGACCCTCACCGGCAAGCGCATGAGCGTGCAGCAGGTGATGCAGGAGCTGCGCAAGGACGCCACGCAATACCGCCGCTCGGGCGGCGGGGTGACGCTCTCTGGCGGCGAGCCGCTGTTTCAGCACCGCTTCGCCCGCGAGCTGCTCAAGGCCTGCCACGAGCAGGGCTGGAACACCGCGATGGAGACCACCGGCTACACCAGCCGCGAGATCGTGCGCGATGTGATCCCGCATGTCGATCACGTGCTGATGGACCTCAAGGCGATCGACCCGAAGGTGCACAGGGACAACACCGGCGTCGACAACCGCATCATCCTCGAGAACGCGCTGGCGATCTCGGAGATCAGCCACACGGTGGTGCGGGTGCCGGTGGTGCCCGGTGTCAACGACACGACCGAGGCGGTCGCGGCGGTGGGGGCCTTTGCCAAGCTGATGCATGGCGTGGGCGAGGTCCACCTGCTGCCCTACCACACCTTCGGCGAGAACAAGTACGCATTGCTCGGCCGCGACTACCCGATGGGCGACACGCCCAACCTGAGCGCCACCGACATCGCGCCGCTGGCGGCGGTGGTCGAGGCCATGGGTCTCGACTGCGTTGTCGGGGGCTAGGGGAGGCCGAGATGAGCACCTACACCACATCCGAGTCGGTGACCGAGGGCCACCCGGACAAGGTCTGCGACCAGATCTCCGATGCCATCCTCGACGCCTATCTCGCCCGCGATCCGCTTGCGCGGGTGGCGGTCGAGACGATGGTATCGGGCAACACGGTTCACATCGCCGGCGAGGTCACGGCGCAGGCGCATGTGGAGATCGCGCCGCTGGTGCGCGGCGTGCTGCGCGAGATCGGCTATGACGACCCGGCGCTGGGCTTCGACGCCGAGGGCTGTTTCATCCTGACCGACCTGCACGAGCAGTCCCCCGACATCGCGCAGGGCGTGTCGCGCAGCACCGCGCTGGGCGCCGGCGATCAGGGCGTGTTCTACGGCTATGCCTGCGACGAGACCGTCTCGCTGATGCCGGCGGCGATCCACTATGCCCACCGCCTGACCGAGACGCTGGCAGCGGCGCGCCACGAGGGCCGGCTGCCGTGGCTGCGGCCCGACGGAAAGGCGCAGGTCACGTTCCGCAACGACGCCGACGGCCAGCCCTGCGAGCTCACCAGCCTCGTGCTCTCGACCCAGCACGCCGAGGCGGTCCCGCGCGAGGAGATGGTGCGCGGGCTATTGGCCGAGGTCATCGTGCCGGTGATGGGGCCTTGGCTGCGCCATGACACGCGGGTGCTGATCAATCCCACGGGCCGCTTCGTGCGCGGCGGGCCGGGGGCGGATACCGGCGTGACCGGGCGCAAGATCATGGTCGACACCTATGGCGGCATCGGCCGCCACGGCGGCGGCGCCTTCTCGGGCAAGGATGCCACCAAGGTCGACCGCACCGCCGCCTACATGGCGCGCTACATCGCCAAGACCGTTGTCGCCGCGGGGCTTGCACGAAGCTGTGAAGTGTCACTCGCATTTGCGATAGGTCAGTTTTTGCCCGAAATGATCGATGTAAAGATACACCCAGAGTGCGGAATCGACGTCGACACACTCGCGCAGGTCATCCGGGAGGTGTTTCCTCTGTCGGTCTCCGGCATGATCGAAACCCTCGACCTGCGCCGACCCAATTTCCGCAGAACCGCAAGCTACGGCCATTTCGGCCGTGAGAATGAGGGGTTCCGATGGGAATGGACGGATCGGACATCGGCATTGCGCAGCGCCCTGGAACGGGCGGCGGCGCGCAATGGGACTTCGATCTGTCGCAAGTCGCTCTCCCGGTGCAACGGCCGGGATGTTCGACCGACGGCTCCCGCCGAAAGCGTCTGGCAGATCTGATGAGCGTCGCGACGCTGCAGAAGATCCAGGACAATTTCAGCGCGGCGGTCGGGGCGGCGATGGTCATCGTGGGACCGGACGGGGAACCTGTAACCGAGCCAAGTGGGTTTACCTCGTTCTGTGCCGCGATCCGGAGCCGCCCCGGCTGGCGGGAGCGCTGCTGCCACTGCGACTCTGTCGGTGGCCGCACCGCCCTGTCGAACGGCGAGCCCTGCATCTACAAATGCCATTGCGGGCTGGTGGATTTCGCCGCCCCGATCACCATCTGCGGCGAGTATCTCGGCGCGGTGATCTGCGGCCAGATGAACCTCGTGGAGGATGGCTCGGCGCCGAAATTCATGGACCTGTCGGAGCTCTTCCCGACCGAGGAGGCCTGGCGCCGCGATGACGAGCTGCTGCGGATGTTCCGCGAGATCGGCACCATCTCCTACGACAAGCTGCGCGCCGCGGCCTATTCGCTCTATTACATCTCCTCCTACATCGTCGAGGAAAGCTACCGTAACAGCGTCTCGGAAGAGCTTTACCGTAACAAGCTGCGGCTGATGGAGGAATCCAAGCGCCGGGCCGAGCTCGAAGGATCGCTGCGCGAGGCCGAGCTGCGGGCGCTGTCCTATCAGGTGAACCCGCATTTCCTGTTCAACGTGCTCAACACCATCGGGCGGCTGGCGCTGATCGAGGGCGCGGAAGAGACCGAAACCACGGTGCAGGCCTTTGCCGACATGATGCGCTATATCCTGCGCAAGAGCGGCGCGCCGCTGGTGCCGCTCTCGAGCGAGATCGAGCATGTCGAGAACTACCTCTACCTGCTGGCCCTGCGGCTGGGCGACCGCTTCGATTTCGAGATCGTGGCGGGCGAGGGGACGGGCGCGGTGCTGTGCCCGTTCATGGTGCTGCAGCCGATCGTCGAGAACTGCATCAACTACGCCATCGAGCCGCGCGAGAGCGGCGGGGTGATCCGCATCGAGACCCGGCGCGAGGGCGATGACGTGCTGGTCGACATCATCGACAACGGCGAGGGCATCTCGCCCGAGCGCAAGGCCGCGGCGCTGGCGGGCAACGCGGGGGGCGACGAGCGCAAGAGCATCGGCATCAGCAATGTCGACAGCCGGATGCGGCATTACTTCGGAGAGGATCACGGGCTGGAGATCGTCAGCCCGCACGAGGACGGGCGCGGCACGCTGGTGCGGCTGCGCATTCCGGTGGATTTCGATCCCGCGGCGATTCCGCTGCCGCTGTGATCGCGGCGCCCCGACCAAGGCGCAGCAGGAAAGAGAGCAAACCCATGTTCAACATCGTCATCGTAGAGGACGAGGAGCTGGAGCGGCGGGCGCTGCGCAGGATCCTCGACAGCAGGCTGGAGGGGGCGCAGGTCATCGGCGAGGCGCGCAATGGCAACGAGGCAGTGGCGCTGCTCGACACCCGCCAGATCGACCTGATGCTGCTCGACATCCGCATCCCGCGCCCCAACGGCATCGAGCTGATGCAGATGGTGCGCGATCGCGGGTTGGCGACCAAGATCATCATCCTGACCGCCTACGATCACTTCGACATCATGAAGGAGGCGATCCACCTCAAGGCCGACGAGTTCCTGCTCAAGCCGATCCGCACCGAGGATCTGCTGCAAGCGGTGCGCGGCTGTCTCGGCAGCCTTCCAGAAAGGGCCAGTGCGGCGGCACGGGCTCCGGTGGCGGACCGGGTCGGCGAGCTGATCGAGGCCAACGATTACCGCGAGTGTCTCGCCCTGCTGCGCCAGAAGGTCGAGAGCATCTATGCCCGCGAGGGCGTGGTGCTGCGCCGCGAGGTGCGCGAGCTGCTGTCGGAGCTGGCGGCGATGATCCGCACCCGCGGGCTCGATCTGCCCAGGGCGCTCGAGCGCAGGATCGCCGAGCTCGATCAGCGCAATCTCGACCTGCACAGCCATTTCCAAGTTCAGGAGCTGGTGTTCCAGATCGCCGACGTCCTGTTCGAGGTGACCGATCCCGGGGGCGCCCATGCCGCCGACCGCATCGCCGAGGTGCTGAACTATATCGAGCGAAACCTGCACAAGGGCGTCACCCTCGAGGACGCGGCGGAGTTTGCCCGGATCAGCCCGTGCTACCTTAGCCGGCTGTTCCGCAAGGAGATGGACACCACCTTCATCGCCTACGTGAAGGCGCAGCGCATCGAGCGCGCCAAGGTGCTGCTGCGCGACAGCGATCTGCCGGTGGGCAATGTCTCGCTCGACCTGTCGTTCAGCGACGCGAACTATTTCTGCAAGGCGTTCAAGAAGGAGGTCGGGCTGTCGCCGTCGGAATATCGTCGGCAGGCGATGCGCGAGCGGGTGGCCTGACCGGGGCGCGGCGGGCTAGAGGCTGGCGGGGCTTTCGCCGCGCAGCTTGCTGACCAGATCGACCAGCTCGACCAGCGAACGGATCTCGAGCTTCTCGAGGATGCGGGCGCGGTGGTGATCGACGGTGCGCGGGCTGATGCCCAGCGAGTTGGCGATCTCCTTGCTCGACACCTCGGCCGGGTTGGCGAGCATGCGCTTGACGATCTCTTCCTCGCGCGCGGTCAGCCGGTTGAACCTGGCCTGAAGCGCGCGGCGGGTCTCGAGCGCGTCGCGCTTGGCACCGGCGATCTCGAGCGCGGTCTCGATGCGCTCGATCAGCACCGACTGGCGAAACGGCTTCTCGAGGAAATCGACGGCACCGGCCTTCATCGCCTGCACCGATTCCGGCACCCCGCCATGGCCGGTGATGAACACCACTGCCAGCGGGCTGCCCTGACCGTTGAGCAGCGCCTGGAGCTCGAGCCCGCTCATTCCGGGCATGCCGTGATCCAGCACCAGACATGCGGCCTGCTCACCATCATAGGCGGCGAGGAACTCGCGCCCTGAGGCAAACGCCTCGACCTCGAAGCCGCGCTGCGTGAGCGCGCGGGTCAAGGACGTCCGAATGTCCTGATCATCATCGACGATGAAGATCATGTGATTGCTGTCACTCATCGAAAATCGACACCTGAATTAAAAAACATCGCAAGCGTAAAATACTTTTCGCGAAGTTTCACCGTGGCATGTCAGGTTTTTTGGGAGTCTGCAACTGCTACGAGAGCGGCGGGAGGACGCTGCATCCTGCTCGACACGATCGCCCTTTTCGCGAATCCCGGATTTCAGATTTCGGAATTCGCGGCATTCACCGTAAAGCGGAAACAGGCGCCGCGCGGGTCGCAGCGCTCGTGCCAGAGGCGGCCATCATTGGCCTGCACGATGGAGTGGCAGATCGATAGGCCGAGCCCCATGCCGCTGGGCTTCGTGGTCTCGAATTCGGTGAACAGGTTGATGTCGGGCGACACGCCGGGGCCGGTATCGGCGACGGTGACCAGCACCTGCTTGCCCAGCTTGTGGGCGCGGATCGTCACCCGGCGCTCGTCGCCGTTGTTCTCGGCCACGGCCTCGATGGCGTTGCGCAGCAGGTTGACCAGAACCTGCGCGATCTGAAGACGGTTGGCGTTTACCGGCGGCAGGTCTTCGAGCTCGGTGCAGATCGTCGCCCCGGCGGCGCGGGCCTCGGCGATCACCAGCCGCTGGGTCTGGGCCACCAGCTCGGCGAGATCGAAATCGGTGCGGATGCCCTCGTCGCGGCGGATGAAGGCGCGCAGGGCGCGGATGATCTCTCCAGCGCGCACCGACTGCTCGGCGATCTCCTCAAGCGTCGCGCGCAGCTCCGGATCGGCGGCGCTCATCTGGTCGACGGCATAGAGCGCGCTGTCGGCATTCTGCGCGATAGCGGTGAGCGGCTGGTTGAGCTCGTGCGCCAGCCCGGCGGCGACCTGCCCCATGGTATTGTCACGCGAGAGGTTCGACAGGTCCTTGCTGAGCTCGGCGATCTGCTCCTCGGTGTGCTTGGCCTGGGTGATGTCATCCATCGTCAGCACGAAATGCAGCGCCCGGCCCTGCTGGTTGAAGATCAGGATGGCGTTGACCGCGGTCCAGATCGCGACACCGCCGCGGCGCACGCAGCGCAGTTCTTGGTTGATCTCGCGCGGCGGATCGCGGTCGTCGCCGTCGAACAGGCGGAAGGGGGGATCGTCGGGGTGGATCAGGTCGGAGATCGCCATGCCCTGAAGCGCCTCGGCGCTGTAGCCGGTGATCTCGCAGAAGCGCTCGTTGACCCGAAGGAAGCGGCCGGTGCGGGCGTCGATCTGGGCCATGCCGCGCGATGACAGCGCGAAGGTGCTGCCGTATTCCATCTCGGTCTCGCGGCGTGCGGCGATCTGCTGCATCAGCGTTTCATTGGCGTTCTCGAGCTCCTGGTAGGTCTTGGGCAGCGGCTCGGAGGGATCGAGCTCGCCCTGCGAGATCAGCGCCGAACGCACGGCGAAGGCGCGCACCGGCTTGTAGATGAAATTCGCCAGCGCCAGCCCGCAGAGCCCGGTGATCGCCGCGACGACCACCGCGATCCAGATATTGGTCAGCCGGTTTTCCTTGATGACCTCTGTGAAATCGCTCTCGAGCGCATACGCGGCGATGGTCCAGGGCAGGTGCTCGCTGATCGGCGGCATCACCACGGCAACGTAGGTCTCGCCGTCGTAGCGGAACTGCGACAGCGTCTCCTCCTCGACGGCGGCGACGCCGTTTTCCATCACCTGCGCGAAGGCGGCGCGGGCGATCGGATCCTCGAACTGGCGGATATCGACGAAGCGCAGCGTGCCGTCGGCATCCTTGGTCTTCAGCAGCGACTGGTTGGGATGCGCCAGCACGTCGCCGTTGCGGTGGATGATCAGCGCCCGGCCAGTGCTGCCGATGCGCAGGCGGGCGAGAAAGTCCGAGATGTCGCTGATCTCGATGTCGACGCCCACGATGCCGCGCACGCTGTCGGGCCCGTCCATCACCGGAGAGGCCAGCGTGATGCCGGGCTGCTGGGAGGAGAAGAAGATGTAGGGATCGGTCCAGATCGTGGTGAGCTGCTGGCGGGCGCGGATATACCACGGGCGCTTGCGCGGGTCGTAGGGGTCGTCGGGGTCGAGCTGGCGTTCGATCACGCGGAACTCGTCGTCGCGCCAGATCAGCTCGGTGGTGCGCTGGTCGCCCTCGACGCGGATGATCTTGGTGCGGAAGGGGCCGGGGCCGCTATCGGCGCGCATGACATAGACGAAATCGCCATCTTCGCTGCCGTGGTAGACTCCGGCGAATTGCGGCGCGAGCTGGAGCTGCTGGAACAAGAGCTGCTCGAGCAGTTCGGGCACGTCGCTGGCGATGACGCGGTCCTGTGCCAGCCGGGCGGAGAGCTCGGCGGCGCCGCGGGCCGGGCTGAGGAAACCGCGCGAATGCTCAATGGTATTGGTGCCGACATCGCTGAGCAGATCGCGGGCATGGTCGAGAAGGGCGCGCTCGGAGGTCACGTAGGAAGAGAACACCACCGCGAGCACGGCGACGAACTGAAGCCCGGCGAGACCAATTGCCAGCAATGCTCCCAGTGAAACGCGCATCATACCCCCGTGCCAGTTTTTTGCCGGCCGGCCGGTGGCTTACCCGCCCCCGAGTTTTTCCACAAAGGGGCGCTTCGGGCAATGGCGCAGGTGGGCGCGGTGCATAGGCAAAACTACGCAGGCAATCACGCCAATTTCAACTTCTTGGCGGGTATGAAAGATTAGATCCCGTCGAGAGAGGGGGGTAACGAGTTCCCGTCGTAGCGTTCCCTGGATCGGCAATATTTGTAAAAAGTTCTTTTAATGGCGTTAGTGAGTGGCGCTTATAGTATTTTGTTTCAGCAAGGGCCGGCGTCAGATATCCCCATCTGGCGCCGGTTCCCTTTTGAAGGAGGGGTGTTCCGGGCTGTGGCTTTGAGAGGAGTACTCTCCAAATGAAACTCAGGTTTCTTTTTACGCCTTTGGGGTGTGTCTTGAAAAATTCATATCACATATTGGATTGATTCTGGAATTAAAATGTTTCCGCCTGTGGGTCAAATTCCGGGCGGACTTTCTATTCGAAGCAATCGTCGCGCCCGTCCCGCAGGATGGTGGCGGCGCCGTCACGGATCTGGGCCGCACGGCGTTGGACGAAGCTCGAGGGGTTCGAGGCCGAGCGGCCCTTGGGATCGGGCAGAATCGCCGCCAGCCGCGCCGCCTGCGTGGCGCTGAGCGCCTCTGGTCCGACTCCGAAATAGGTCTGTGCCGCGGCCTCGACGCCGAACACGCCCTCGTCGAACTCGGCCACGTTGAGATAGATCTCGAGGATGCGGCGCTTGGGCCAGAGCGCCTCGGCCACCGGCGTGATCATCGCCTCGAGCGCCTTGCGCGGCCAGCTTCGCCCCTGCCAGAGATAGACGTTCTTGACGGTCTGCTGCGAGATCGTCGAGGCGCCGCGGTTGCCACCTTCCTCGATGGCATCGCGGATCGCGCGCATGTCAAAACCCCAGTGGGTGCAGAAATTGGCGTCTTCCGCCGCCACGACCGAGCGCAGCATCACCGGCGCGATCTGTTCCGCATCGACCCATTCGCGGTCGACCGGCTGGCCCAGCCGCCGGCCCTCGGACCACATGGTGTAGGTGATCGGCGGATCGACGATGCGGTAGAGCGCCACAAGGCCGATGACCAGAAGAATCAGGAGGATCAGTGCCCGCACCGCGTTGCGCATCAGCCAGCGCACCGGGGCCAGCAGCGTGTCGACCACCCCCGCCGTCTTTCGCGGGGCTGACTCGCCGGTCTTCTTTGATTTGCTTGTCTTTGCTGCTCGCGCCATGCCCTTGGTCTACACGCGAGATTCCTTTCGGGGAAGTATCGTTCGCAAAAAGGGCCCGGCACGCCCGAACGTACCGGACCCAGACCGCCTCTGTGCGGCAAAGTCGGTCCTGTCACTCGTACCCGTACACCACGCTGTGCTCCGGAAGACCCGGAACAGGATCTGTTATCCCACGGCATTGCGACACGACTGGGGGGAGAATGAGGCCGCTGCGGGGCAGCGATTTTGTTAACACCTTGAAAACACGAAAGCGCCCGGGAAACCCCGGGCGCTTTTTGTTTCCGTGGCGGATCGGCTTACTCGGCCGGCACCGCGACGCTGTCCTCGATTCCCAGCGGGTGGGCGATCTTGTTGAGCATCTCCTTGGGGCAGACCTGCAGGAAGTTGCCCTTCTCGAGCTCCCAGTGCTGCAGGATGTCCTGCGCCTTGCGGCTCTTGGTCTCGGCGACGTGGCGCTCGATCAGATCCTTGAGCTCGGCTTCCCAGTGTTCCTGGGTGACCGGGCAGGTGACGAGGCTTTCCATGTTCATCATGTCCTGCGCCTTGCCCTCGGGATCGTAGAGATAGGCCATGCCGCCGGTCATGCCGGCACCGAAGTTGGCGCCGATCGGGCCGAGAATGACCGCGACACCGCCGGTCATGTATTCGCAGCCGTTGGAGCCGCAGCCCTCGACCACCACCTTGGCGCCCGAGTTGCGCACCGCGAAGCGCTCGCCGGCGCGGCCGGCGGCGAAGAGGTGGCCGTCGGTGGCACCGTAGAGCACGGTGTTGCCGATGATGGTGTTCTCTTCCGCCTTGAGCGGCGACATCATCGGCGGACGCACCACGATCAGACCGCCCGACAGGCCCTTGCCGACATAGTCGTTGGCATCGCCCGAGACCTCGATCTTGAGGCCCGGTGCCGCGAAGGCGCCCAGCGACTGGCCGGCGGAGCCGGTCAGCTTGACGTGCAGGTGATCGGGCTGCAGCGCGTTGCGCATGCCGAACTTCGACACGATGTGCGACGAGGTCCGGGTGCCCACCGTGCGGTGGGTGTTCTGCACCGCGTAGGAGAGCTGCATCTTCTCGCCATCCTCGAGGAAGCGGTGACCGTCGCGGACGATCTCGGCATCGAGCGTATCCGGCACGGCGTTGCGGTCCTTATAGCGGTCGTAGACGATGTCGTCGGCGCCATCGACGCGGATCAGCAGCGGGTTGAGGTCGAGATCGTCGAGATGCTCGGCGCCGCGCGAGACCTGGCGCAGCAGGTCGGCCCGGCCGATCACGTCGTTCAGGCTGCGTGCGCCGATGGAGGCGAGGATCTCGCGCACCTCGGTGGCGTAGAAGGTGATCAGGTTGACCACCTTGTCGGCATTGCCGGTGAACTTGCCACGCAGCTCCTCGTCCTGGGTGCAGACGCCCACCGGGCACGTGTTCGACTGGCACTGGCGGACCATGATGCAGCCCATGGCGATCAGCGCGGCGGTGCCGATGCCGAACTCCTCGGCGCCCATCATCGCGGCCATGACGATGTCACGGCCGGTGCGAAGGCCGCCATCGGTGCGCAGCGTGACGCGGTCACGCAGCTTGTTCATCGCCAGGACCTGGTGCGCCTCGGTGAGGCCCATCTCCCACGGCAGACCGGCATACTTGATCGAGGTCGCCGGCGACGCGCCGGTGCCGCCATTGTGGCCCGAGATCAGGATCACGTCGGCCTTGGCCTTCGCAACACCGGCGGCAATGGTGCCGACGCCCGAGGAAGCCACCAGCTTCACCGTCACCTTGCAGCGCGGGTTGATCTGCTTGAGGTCGTAGATCAGCTGCGCGAGGTCTTCGATCGAGTAGATGTCGTGGTGCGGCGGCGGCGAGATCAGCGTCACGCCCTTGGTCGAGTGACGCAGACGCGCGATCAGGTCGGTGACCTTCATGCCCGGAAGCTGGCCGCCCTCGCCGGGCTTGGCGCCCTGAGCGACCTTGATCTCGAGCTCTTCGCAATGGTTCAGGTACTCGGCGGTGACGCCGAAGCGGCCCGAGGCCACCTGCTTGATCTTGGCCGACGGGTTGTCGCCGTTGGGCTCGGGCACGAAGTGTGCCGGATCCTCGCCGCCTTCACCGGAATCCGACTTGGCGCCGATGCGGTTCATCGCGACGTTGAGGGTCTTGTGCGCCTCGGGCGACAGCGCGCCCAGCGACATGCCCGGGGTAACGAAGCGCTTGCGGATCGAGGTGATGCTCTCGACTTCCTCGATCGGGATCGCCTTGCCGAGCGGCTTCACGTCGAGCAGGTCGCGCAGGTGGATCGGCGGGTTGGCCCGCATCGCCTTGGAATAGGTCTTCCACAGCTCGTAGGAGGCCTTGTTGCAGGCGGCCTGCATGAGGTGCATGGTCTGCGCCCCCCAGGCATGGGTCTCGCCCGACTTGCGCGCCTTGTAGAAGCCGCCGATGGGCAGCACGTCGCGGCCGCCGCGGAAGGCGAGCTCGTGGATTTCCTCGGCCTTGGTCTGGATGCCATGCACGCCGATGCCCGAGATCCGGCTCAGCATGCCGGGGAAATACTCGGCGCACATGGCGCGCGACAGGCCCACGGCCTCGAAGTTGAGACCGCCGCGATAGGACGAGATCACCGAGATGCCCATCTTGGCCATGATCTTGAGCAGACCCTGGTCGATGGCCTCGCGGAAGCGCGCGACGTTCTCGGTCAGCGAGCCGTCGAGCAGGCCGCGGTCAATGCGGTCGGCCAGGCTGTCCTCGGCGAGGTAGGGGTTCACGATGGTCGCGCCGCAGCCCACGAGGACGGCGAAGTAATGCGGGTCGATGCACTCGGCCGAGCGGACGCCCAGCGAGCAGAAGGTGCGCAGGCCCTTCTTGGTCAGCCACGAATGCACCGCAGAGGTGGCGAGGATCATCGGCATCGCAACCTTGTCCTCGGACTGGTGCTGGTCGGTGAGCACGAGGTGCCCGCCGCCCGAACGCACCGCGTCCTCGGCTTCGTTGCGGATCCGAGCCAGCGCCTCGCGCAGCGCGCCCTCGCCGCCATCGGCGGGGAAGGTACAGTCGATCTCGATCATGCCGGCGTTGAAGTGCTCTTTCAGCGCCTCGAACTGGGCATTGCCGACAAACGGGCTCTCGAGCACGAGGATCTCGGTCTGGGCCGAGGATTCATCGAGCACGTTCTTGAGGTTGCCGAACCGCGTCTTGAGGCTCATGACGCGGAATTCGCGCAAGGAGTCGATCGGCGGGTTGGTGACCTGGCTGAAGTTCTGGCGGAAGAAATGGCTCAGCGGGCGGTACTTCTTGGAAAGCACGGCAGAGGGCGTGTCGTCGCCCATCGAGGCCAGCGCTTCCTTGCCGTCCTCGGCCATCGGCGACAGGATCTGCTCGAGCTCCTCGATCGAGTAGCCCGCGGCGATCTGGCGCTTGCGAAGCTCGGCGCCGGTGAAGACCGGCTTCTCGGTGACCTTGGAGAGCGGCTCGTCGAGATCAGTGATCTTGCCGACCCATTCGCCGAAGGGCTGCGAAGCCGCCAGGCGGTCCTTGATCTGGGTGTCGTGGTAGAGCTTGCCCTCTTCCATGTCGACGGCGATGAGCTGGCCCGGGCCAAGCGCGCCCTTCTCGCGGACGGTGCCCTCGTCGACGGGAACCATGCCCGCCTCGGAGCCCGCGATCAGCAGGTCATCGCCGGTCACCACGTAGCGCATCGGGCGCAGGCCGTTGCGGTCGAGACCGCCGCAGACCCAGCGGCCATCGGTCATCGCCAGGGCGGCGGGGCCGTCCCACGGCTCCATCACCGAGTTGACGTAGGAATACATGTCGCGCCACGCCTGCGGCAGCTCGACCGCCTGCTTGGACCACGATTCCGGGATCAGCATGGTCTTGGCCATCGGGGCGTTGCGCCCGGCGCGGACCAGCACCTCGAACACCGCGTCGAGGGCGGCGGAGTCCGATGCACCGCTGGCGATGATCGGCTTGATGTCCTCGGCCATGTCACCAAAGGTCGACGAGGCCATGCGGATCTCGTGGCTCTTCATCCAGTTGGTGTTGCCCTTCAGTGTGTTGATCTCGCCGTTATGGGCGAGCATGCGGAAGGGCTGGGCCAGCCACCACTGCGGGAAGGTGTTGGTGGAATAGCGCTGGTGGTAGATCGCGAAGGCGGACTCGAAGCGCTCGTCCTGCAGGTCGGGATAGAAATCCGCCACCTGCTCGGCAAGCATCATGCCCTTGTAGATGATCGAGCGGCAGGACAGCGAGGCAATGTAGAGCTCGTTGATGCCGGCCGCGGCGGCGGCCTTCTCGATACGGCGGCGGATGACATAGAGCTCGCGCTCGAAGGTCTCCTCGTCGACGCCCTTGGCGTTCGAGATCAGGATCTGCTCGATCTCGGGGCGCGTCGCGTTGGCCTTCTCGCCGAGGCAGTCCACGTTCACCGGAACGTGGCGCCAGCCGTAGATGTAGTGGCCCATGCGCAGGACCTCGGTCTCGACGATGGTCCGGCAGGTTTCCTGCGACCCGAAATTGGTGCGCGGCAGGAAGACCTGGCCCACGGCCATCAGCTCGCCCTTGCGCGGCGCGTGGCCGGTGCGGTCGATCTGGTCGTAGAAGAACGCGACGGGGATCTGCACGTGGATGCCGGCGCCATCGCCGGTCTTGCCGTCGGCGTCGACGGCGCCGCGGTGCCAGATCGCCTTCAGCGCGGTGATGCCTGCCTCAACAACCTTGCGCGACGGCTTGCCGTCGATGGACACCACGAGGCCCACGCCGCAGGACGAATGCTCATGCTCCTCGCGGAACATGGCGTTCTCTTCCATCCATTTGCGCTTGGCTTCCTCGGCGGCGGCCCAGTTCTGGTCGTAAGTGGTCATGGTCAAGCCTCCTTGATCAATGCTGCGGGTGATCGTGGCCGGCACCTTCGTGCCCCCCGGTCCCGCCGCCATATCCGCGCAGACGCGCGTAAGTCTCTTTCTGGTCGTCGCTCAGCAGCGGCGTCACCGCGAGATGCGCCGCAAGGTGCACCTCTCGCAGCCGCGATAGCGCCCCGGCCGAGCTTTGCAGCAGGGCGGCGAGCATATCGGGCTCGGTGTGGCCGGCGCGGAACATCTTTGTCAGATGCTCTTCGCTGGCGACGTATTCGGCGCCGGCGCTCATCGCCGCACGCTTCATGTCTTCAAAGATCGCCTGCACCGAGGCGGTCTGTTCGTCTGTCAGCTCCAGCTCCGCGGCCAGCTCCAGCACGTGGACCGGGCCGGGGTAGCCGTTGAGCTCGGCGGGCTTTGCCAATCCCCAGCCTTCGCCCGCGAGGATCGCGGCGATGTCGTCCTCGCTCAGCGATGCGATGTCGCGCGAGTCCTGCCCGGCATAGGGCTGGATCTCGGCCGCGGCGGGCGCGGCCAGCAGCGCGACGAGCGCGAGAGGGGGCAGGGCGCGGATCATGCGCCGTCCACCTGCACGCCGTACTTGGTCAGCGTCTCGGCGCGGGTCATGCGCGCGTGGTCGCCCTGCAGCGCCCAGCAATCGGGCTTCTGGTCGGAGAAGATCTCGCGCTCGAGCACCAGCCCGTCGGCATCGTCGAGCAGGCCGATGGTGATCTCGTAATCGCCGGCACCGTCGACGCCCTTGTCGTGGCGATACCAGAGCACCGAGCCGCAGGTGCCGCAGAATTCACGGCTGGCCCAGTCGGAGGAGCGGAAGGCGCGGATGCCGGACGCATCCTCGATCGCCATGTCGGCGACCGGCACGGTGACGGCGAACAGCGCCGAGCCGGCCCAGCGGCGGCACTGCTCGCAATGGCACACGCCGAAGCCGCCTAGCGACTTCGCCGTGAAGCGCACCGCGCCACACATGCATCCGCCTGTCCGTCCGGTCATCACCTTGTCCTCTGGCATGGCATGTCGGTCCATCCGACGCGCCGGCTTGCGGGGCGCGCCACGACGGCGCGCGCCCGGG
Source organism: Salipiger bermudensis (assembly GCF_019801965.1). Taxonomy (GTDB): domain Bacteria; phylum Pseudomonadota; class Alphaproteobacteria; order Rhodobacterales; family Rhodobacteraceae; genus Salipiger; species Salipiger bermudensis_A. The sequence goes on along the minus strand of NZ_JAHVIA010000001.1, from coordinate 771,665 downwards.
ATCACTCTGCCGCGACGGCGGCGGTCTTGTTGAAGTCCTGCAGCACGTGCTCGGCGCAATCGCGGCCGTCGCGGATCGCCCAGACCACGAGGCTGGCGCCGCGCACGATGTCGCCCACGGCATAGACGCCGGGCAGGGCGGTGCGGCCCGAGGTAAACTCGGCCTTGACGGTGCCCCAGCGGGTCACTTCCAGCTCGGGCGCGCCCCACAGCGTCGGCAACTCTTCAGGCTCGAAGCCGAGTGCCTTGATCACCAGATCGGCGGGCTCTTCATAGTCGGAGCCCTCGATCAGCTCGGGCGACTGGCGGCCGGACGCGTCGGGCAGGCCGAGGCGCATCTTCTGCACCAGAACGCCGCTCACCGGATCTCCCATGAAGCCTTTGGGCGCGGTCAGCCACTCGAACTGCACGCCCTCTTCCTCGGCGTTCTGGGTCTCGCGCTGCGAGCCGGGCATGTTGGCGCGGTCGCGGCGGTAGAGACACTTCACGCTTTCGGCGCCCTGGCGGATCGCGGTGCGGACGCAGTCCATCGCGGTGTCGCCGCCGCCGATCACAACGACCTTCTTGCCCTTGGCGTTGAGCTCGCCGCTCTCGTATTCCGGCACGCTGTCGCCGAAATTGGCGGTGCGGTTCGAGGCGGTGAGATAATCGATCGCCTTGACGATGCCCTTGGCGCCGGCGCCGGGGCCGCGCAGGTCGCGCGACTTGTAGACGCCGGTGGCGATGATCACCGCGTCATGCTGCTCGCGGATGTCCTCGAAGGACATGTCCTCGCCCACGGTGCAGTTCATCACGAAGCGGACGCCGCCATCCTCGAGCTGCTTCATGCGGCGCATGACGATTTCCTTCTCGAGCTTGAAGCCCGGGATGCCGTAGGTCAGCAGGCCGCCGCCACGGTCGTAGCGGTCGTAGACCGTCACCTGAACGCCGGCGCGGCGCAGCATGTCGGCGGCGGCGAGGCCGCCGGGGCCGGCACCGATGATGCCGACGCTCTCCTTGCGCTCCTGCGCCGGGGCGGCGGGCTTGACCCAGCCGTTCTCCCACGCGGTGTCGGTGATGTATTTCTCGACCGAGCCAATGGTCACGGTGCCGTGGCCCGACTGCTCGATGACGCAGTTGCCTTCGCAGAGACGGTCCTGCGGGCAGATGCGGCCGCAGATCTCGGGGAAGGTGTTGGTCGCCTGGCTGACCTCGTAGGCCTCCTCGAGGCGGCCGGTCGCGGTTAGGCGCAGCCAGTCGGGGATGTTGTTGTGCAGTGGGCAGTGCGACTGGCAATAGGGCACGCCGCATTGCGAGCAACGGCTCGCCTGCTCGGTCGCCTTGGCGTCGGCGAACTCGGCATAGATTTCATCGAAGTCCTTGTTCCGGACATCTGCCTCGCGTTTCTCGGGCATGTCCCGCTCGATCTTCACGAATTTGAGCATCGGCTGCTTCGCCATGTTCCTGGGTCTCCGAACAAGTCCTTGGGTCGGGCTTCAATACTGAAAGCTGGAATGAAAGAAAAGTCAGAAAGACTGACATATATTCGCTTTATTTTGCGTGCACGACTCGATCCACAGCATTCTATGATGAAAACTGGGTAACAAGCCGGACCTATTTGCCGCTTTTCCCCTTGAAACAAGGGCGTTATAGAAACGATGTGAGGCTAGCCGGAGGTTCCTGCCCATGCCAATGCTGCAGCTCATCCTGCTGGCCCTGATCCAGGGCATTACCGAGTTTCTGCCCATTTCCTCCTCAGGTCACCTGATTCTTCTGCCGAATCTGACCGGCATGGCTGACCAGGGGCAGGCGATCGACGTCGCCGTGCATGTCGGCACGCTGGCCGCCGTGGTGCTGTATTTCTGGCGCGACGTGCGTGTCGCGGCGCTGGGCACGGTCGACCTGCTCCGCGGACGGCGCGAGACGCCGGGGGCGCGGCTGGCCTTCGGGCTGATCATCGCCACGATCCCGGTGATCATCGCGGGGCTGTTGATGAAGATCACCGGGCTCGACGAGGCGCTGCGCTCGGTCGCCGTCATCGGCTGGACGATGCTCGGCTTCGGCATCGTGCTCTACTGGGCCGACCAGCGCGGGCCGGTGCACAAGGAGGAGCAGGATTGGGGGCCGATGGATGCGCTGAAGATGGGGCTCTGGCAGGCGGTGGCGCTGATCCCGGGCACCTCGCGCTCGGGCATCTGCATCACCGGCGGCCGCTTCCTCGGTTACAACCGGCACGATGCCGCCAAGATCGCGATGCTGATGTCGATCCCGACCATCCTCGCCTCTGGCGCGCTGTTGGGTCTCGAGGTCGCCTCGGAGGCCGATGCCAGCGTCGCCATCGACGGGCTCATCGGCGCGGTCTTCGCCTTCGGCGCGGCGCTGGCGGCGCTGACGCTGATGATGCGCCTGCTGCACTCGGTGAGCTTCACGCCCTACGTGATATATCGTGTCATCCTCGGCGCCGGTCTGCTGATCTACGCCTATAGCTGAGCAGTCTCTTTCCGGGAAAGAAGGTGGCCCCGGAGTTTGGGGAACTCCGGGGCCTTGAGATGCGCCGACTCGCGGACGGGAATTGACCGCTGGGGACAGGGGTGCCGACGCATGCGCGCGTTTTCAGGCAGCGAGCACACGCTTCGGAATCCTGCTAATTCAAGCGGCTCGGCCTTGGCAATGGTGCTGAAATACCGCTAGCGGAATCCCGCCGTTGGGGAATGCTGCACACGCGAATTCCCGCCTAGGTGAATCGGCCTGGGCGGTTACACGCGATGATAGGGGCTTCCGGCAAGGATCGAGGCGGCGCGGTAGAGCTGCTCCGCGATCATCACCCGCACGAGCATGTGCGGCCAGACCATCTGCCCGAAGGACAGCGCCATGTCGGCCTCGGCGCGCAGCGATGGGTCGATGCCGTCGGCGCCGCCGATGACGAAGGCGAGGTCTTGGGTGCCGGTGTCGCGCCAGCGGCCCAGCGTGTCGGCGAAATCGGGCGAGCTCATCAGCTTGCCGCGTTCGTCGAGGATGCAGAGCCGCGCGCCGGAGGGCAGGGCGCGGCGCAGCAGATCCGCCTCGGCGGCCATGCCGCCGCCCTTGCGGTCGTCGACCTCCACCACGCGCACCGGGCCAAGCCCGAGCGCGCGACCGGTGCGGTCGAATCTCTTCAGGTAATCGTCAACAAGATCGCGCTCGGGTCCGGCCCGAAGGCGCCCGACGACGCAAAGATGCACCCGCATGAGACCGTGTTCAGGTCACGGTCTGCGCGGTCTTGCCGAGCGGCATCCACATCTTTTCAAGCTGGTAGAACTCGCGGACCTCGGGGCGGAAGACGTGGACGATGACATCGCCCGTGTCGACCAGAACCCAGTCGCCGGTGTCCTGACCTTCGATTTTCGGCAGCACGCCAAGATCATGCTTGAGATCCTCGACGAGCTTCTCGGCGATCGAGACAACCTGGCGCGAGGACCGGCCCGAGCAGATCACCATGTGATCGCACACGGAGGTCTTGCCGCGCAGGTCGATCTGCACGACGTCTTCCGCCTTGTTGTCATCGAGGCTTTCGAGGATGCGGGCGAGAATCTGATCGCTCGTGACCTCGGATTGGGGCAGGCCGTTCATCGGTGCCCCCGGCTCTGCGGCACCGGCCGCATTCGCAGAAAGTGACAGGACATTGTCCTCCTTGGTTGCAAGCGCCGAAAGCCACCCCGGCGCCGGGCGTGCCTATAAGATAACATCGGAGTCGCAAAATCTCAATGATCGCAGGGCAGCGCACCGCTTAACGCCGGCGCCGCGGCGCTTCAACCCCGCATCATAGGCGCGTCGCGCGCCGTTATGCGCCCCATGGGATCCACACGGTCTTGACCTCGGTGGCGGCCTCGAGGAAGGCGTGGCCCTCGCCGTCGGCGCCCATCCAGTCGCGGTCCTGGGCGTAATTCACCCAAGAGCGCTTGAGGTTGCCGGCCGCGCCGCGCTCGATCTCGGTCGAGAGATCGCTGCCCGAGAAGCTCCAGACCGCCTCGATATCCATGTGGCTTGCCATGGTCGGCGCCAGCTCCGCATGGCTGCCGGTGAGGATGTTGACCACGCCGCCGGGCACATCGGAGGTCTCGAGCACCTGGTAGAATTCCGTGGCAGCGAGCGGGAAGGGCTCGGAGGCCACGAGAATCGCCCGGTTGCCCATCGCGATGGCCGGGGCCATCAGCGATACGAGCCCGAGCAGAGGGAAGGCGTCGGGGCAGAAGCCGCCGATCACGCCGCAGGGCGCGCGCATGGCCAGCGCCGCGCCGCGCAGCGGCACGTTGGCGATGCGGCCGTCGAACTTGTCGGCCCAGGCGGCGTAGGTGAAGAGCCGCTCGACCGATTTCTCGACCTCTTTCGCGCCGGTGCGGGCGCCGGTCATGCGGTCGATGGTGGCGGCAAACTCCTCGGCGCGGGCCGAGAGGTTCTCGCCGATATAGTAGATCACCTGCGCGCGATTGTGGGCGCTGGCCGAGGACCACGCCGCCGCCCCGCGCGCCGCCTCGACGGCGTTGCGGATGTCCTTGCGGTTGGCCAGCGGCGCCTGGCCGATGAGCTTGCCGCGCTTGTCGTTGACCGCGCGGGCATAGCCGCCATCGGGGCGCGCCTGCTTGCCGCCGATATAGAGCTTGGCGGTGCGGTCGACCGGCTGCGGCTCGGCCTCGTCGCCGTGGAACGGCGCGATGGGCTTGAGCGCCTTGGGCTTGCGGGTCTCGCGGGTGTAGGCCTGCAGGCCCTCCGGGCCGCCCTCGCGGCCAAAGCCGCTCTCGCGCAGCCCGCCGAAGGGGGCGGCGGCGTCGAACATGTTGGAGCCGTTGACCCAGACCACGCCGGCGGCGAGCTTGGGTGCGATGTCGAGCGCTGTGTTGATGTTCTCGGACCAGACGCTGGCGGCGAGGCCGTAGCGCGTGTTGTCGGCCATCTGCACCGCCTCGGAGGGGGTGCGGAAGGTGGCCGAGACCAGCACCGGGCCGAAGATCTCGTCCTGCATTAGCTTCGATGCCGGCGACAGGCCGGAAATCAGCGTCGGCGGGTAGTAGCAGCCCTCGGGGCAGGCGCCCGGCTGGAAGATCTCGCCGTCACTGCCCGAGACCATCGCGGCGATGCGGTCGCGCTGGACGGGGTCGACGATGGCGCCCACGTCGATGCACTTGTCGAGCGGGTTGCCGATGCGCAGCTTCTCCATCCGCGCCTTGAGCTTGGCGTGGAAGCGCTCGGCGATGCCCTCCTGCACCAGCAGGCGCGAGCCGGCGCAGCAGACCTGCCCGCCGTTGAACCAGATCGCATCCACCAGCCCCTCGACGGCGCTGTCGAGATCGGCGTCCTCGAAGACGATGTAGGGCGACTTGCCCCCCAGCTCGAGGGTCAGCGCCTTGCCGCTGCCGGCGGTGGCTTCGCGGATCTTTCGGCCCACTTCGGTGGAGCCGGTGAAGGCGATCTTGTCGACCTCGGAGGCCACGATCATCTCGCCCACGGCGCCATCGCCGGTGACGATGTTGACGACGCCCTTCGGCAGCCCCGCCTGACGGCAGATATCGGCAAAGAGCAGCGCGGTGAGCGAGGTCCATTCGGCGGGCTTCAGCACCACGGTGTTGCCCATCGCGAGCGCCGGGGCGACTTTCCAGGCCAGCATCAGCAGCGGGAAGTTCCACGGGATGATCTGGCCGCAGACGCCGAGCGCCTCGCGGCCCGGCATTTCGCTCTCCATCAGCTGGGCATGGCCAGCGTGGTGATAGAAGTAGCGGGCGACGAGCGGGATGTCGATGTCGCGGCTCTCGCGGATCGGCTTGCCGTTGTCGAGCGTCTCGAGCACCGCGAAGAGCCTAGCGTGCTTCTGCACGAGGCGCGCGATGGCGTAGAGGTGACGGGCGCGGCCCGGGCCGCCGAGCCGCTCCCATTTGCCTTGCGCCGCGCGGGCAGCAGAGACGGCGGCTTCGACATCGGCCTGGCTGGCCTGCGTCAGGCTTGCCAGCACCTCGCCGGTGGCCGGGTTGCAGCTCTCGAAGGTCTCGCCGGGGGCGGTGAAGGCACCATCGATGAACTGGCCGAAGCGGTCGCCCTGATCGACGAGCCAGTTGAGCGCCTCGACGGCGCTTTCGGGGGCGGGACCGTATTCCATGCTCTCGAAGATCTCTTTCACGCTCATGCCGGGGCTCCTTCCTCGAACGGATCTGGCCTCAAAGGGATATGGCCAGTGTTAGACCGTGTCCGCCGCGCGAGGGAAAGGAAAATCCCGCTCCCCGCGCGGCGCGCCGTGGCGTCAGTCAGCCGCCGCCGAGAAGGTCGCGCAGAACCTGCTGGATGAAGCTGTCGCGCTGGCGGCGCTGCTGGGTCGGGGCCTGCTGCTGTTGCCGCTGCTCCTCGACGATCTGCGGCGAGGGGCCTTCGGGCGCGATGGCCGGCAGCGGCTTGATCGGCAGCCCGTCATTCACCCGCACCATCGTCTCGCGCCAGATGTCGGCGGGAAGGCCGCCGCCGGTGACGCCGCTGAGCGGGGAGTTGTCATCGTTGCCCATCCAGACGCCGACGACGTAGTCGGCGGTGAATCCGATGAACCAGGCATCGCGGGCATCGTTGGAGGTGCCGGTCTTGCCCGCCGCGGGGCGGCCATCGGGCAGCAGCGCACGCCGTCCGGTGCCCTCGGTGATGACCTTCTCCATCATCCAGGTGAGTTGGCCCGCGGCCTCGGGCTGGATCACCCGTTCGCGGATGCCGCCGCCGGTGCCCATCAGGACCTCGTCCTCGCCCTTCAGGCGCAGCTCCTTGAGCCCGTAGGGGACAACCGCCGAGCCGCCGTTGAGGAAGCCGGAATAGGCGCCGGTCATTTCGAGCAGCGACGCCTCGGAGGTGCCGAGGGCCATGGCGGGGGTGTCGTTGAGCTCGGACTTGATGCCGAACTCGTTGGCCACCTTGTGCACCAGATCGCGGCCGACGCTCTCGGAGATCTTAATTGCCGGGATGTTGAGCGACTGCTTCAGCGCATCGGTGAGCGTCACCGTGCCCTTGTAGTTGCGGCTGTAGTTCTCGGGGCACCACTGGCCGGAGCCGGGGATGTTCATGCAGAACGGTTCGTCGATCACGGTGTCGTAGGGCGAGTAGCCGAGCTCGAGCGCGGTGGCGTAGATGAACGGCTTGAAGGAGGAACCGGTCTGGCGCTTGGCCTGGGTGGCGCGGTTGAACACGCCGGTGACGCCGGTCTTCTTGCCGCCGACCATGGCGCGCACCGCGCCGTCGGCCGACATCACCACGATCGCCGCCTGCACCACCGAGCCCGGCTTGGTGACCTTCTCGGAATAGACCGCGTTCATCGCCTCCTCGGCGGCGCGCTGCAGCTTGGGATCGAGCGTCGTCGCGATCACCACGTCCTCGGTGGTGTCGCGGGTGAAGAACTCCGGCCCGGTCGACATCACCCAGTCGGCGAAATAGCCGCCGAGCCGGCGCTGCGCCTCTTCCGAGAGCTGCGCCGGGTTGGCCTGCGCGCGCTGGGTCTGCTCGGCGCTGAGGAAGCCCTGCTCGTTCATCAGGCGCAGCACGGTGGCGGCGCGGGCCTGGGCGCGGTCGATGTCGTTGGTGGGCGAGAGCGAGGAGGGCGCGGTCAGCAGCCCGGCGATCATCGCAGATTCCTGCGCGTTGAGCTCGCCCGCGTGCTTGCTGAAATAGCGCTGCGCCGCGGCCTCGGCCCCGTAGGCGCCGCCGCCCATGTAGGCGCGGTTGAGATAGATCGAGAGGATCTCGTTCTTGGTATACTTGGCCTCCATGGCCATGGCGTAGAGCGCCTCGCGGCCCTTGCGGGCCAGGGTGGTGCGGCGGCAGTCGGAGATGTATTCGCCCTCGTTCTCCCATTCCTTGGCGTCGAAGGGCACGCCGAGGCAGAGCAGCTTGGCGGTCTGCTGGGTGATCGTCGAGCCGCCGTGGCCGGAGAGCGGGCCGCGCCCTTCCGACATGTTGATGCGCACGGCGCTGGCGATGCCGCGCGGCGAGATGCCGAAATGGCGGTAGAAGCGCTTGTCCTCGGTGGCGATGACGGCGTTCTTGAGATGCGGGCTGACGCTGTCGGCGGTCACCGCGCCGCCGAACTGGTCACCGCGCCAGGCGAAGATCTGGCCGTTGCGGTCCATCAGGGTGACCGAGCCGCGGGCGCGGCCGTCGAGCAGCTCTTCGACCGGGGGCAGCTGGGCATAGAAATAGCCCACGCCGATGGTGAGAAGCAGGGCGACCACCGCGGTGATGCGCCAGGTGATCTTCCAGATCAGGCCAAAGACCCAGCGGAAGATGCCGATGAAGAACGCGGCAATGGGGTTGCGCTTGCGCACGGGCTTGCGCCGCGGCGCCTTGCGGTTGGTCTTCTTCGGCTTGGATTTCTTGGGCGTTTGGCCGGCCTTCTCCTGGTAGCGTCGCTCCGCCACCAGCCGGCCCTTGCCCCGGCCTGAATCACTCATGTCGCTTGCCTGGGATGCTGCTCTTTTGCGGCAGGATAACGGCTTTGCCGCGCGATGTAGACCGCGAAACCGCCTGATTAATGACTTTTTGATGTGCATTAAAAATATGCAAACAGGCAAATTGCGCACTTTTCTTGTGCGCCAATGGGGAGTCCGTTGGGCGTTACAAGGGCGCTTTCTTCCAATGCGGGGCATCGGGCGGCTTTCTGCCCATGCATACCGCAGGCACCTGTCTGCAAAACTGAAAGGGACCAAGGTGAAACTGATCATTGCGACGATCAAGCCGTTCAAGCTCGAGGAGGTGCGCGAGGCGCTCACCGGTATCGGCGTGCGCGGCATGATGGTGACGGAAATCAAGGGCTTCGGCTCTCAGTCCGGCCACACCGAAATCTACCGCGGCGCAGAATATGCTGTGAACTTCGTGCCGAAGATCAAGCTGGAGATCGTGGTTGCCGCCTCCATGGCCGACCAGGTTGTCGAAACGATCACCAAGACGGCGCAGACCGGCAAGATCGGCGACGGCAAGATCTTCGTGCTGGACGTGGCGCAGGCAGTGCGGGTCCGCACCGGCGAAACCGACGCTGACGCGATCTGATCGCGGTTCGTTCGCAAAGATTACAAGGGACAACGGAACATGAAACTTCTCAAGACTCTCGCCCCGGCTGCCGCGCTGATCGCGCTGCCCACCCTGGGCCTGGCACAGGACGAGGGCCCCGCTCCGGGCGTCAACGCCTCGACCGACACCGTCTTCATCTTCAACTCGCTGCTCTTCCTCATCGGTGGTTTCCTGGTGATGTGGATGGCCGCAGGCTTTGCCATGCTGGAAGCCGGCCTGGTCCGCTCCAAGAACGTCGCCATGCAGTGCATGAAGAACGTCGCGCTGTTCTCGCTTGCCGCGATCTTCTACTACCTGATCGGCTACAACCTGATGTACCCGCTCGGCACCTGGGCCTCCGAGGGCATCATCTCCGGCGTCTGGGGCCCCGCGGTTCTTGAAGTCGTCGGCGTGACCGCAGAAGGCGCGGATGATTACTCCTACGCCTCGACCGGCTCGGACTTCTTCTTCCAGCTGATGTTCTGCGCCACCACCGCGTCGATCGTCTCGGGCACCCTGGCCGAGCGCATCAAGCTGTGGCCGTTCCTGATCTTCGTGATCGTGCTGACCTCGATCATCTACCCGCTGCAGGCTTCCTGGAAGTGGGGCGGCGGTTTCCTCGACGCAGCAGGCTTCCTCGACTTCGCCGGCTCGACCGTTGTGCACTCCGTGGGTGGCTGGGCCGCTCTGACCGGTGCCATCATCCTCGGCCCGCGTATCGGCAAGTTCAAAGACGGCACCGTGATCCCGATCCCGGGCTCCAACCTGACCCTCGCCACCCTCGGCACGTTCATCCTGTGGCTCGGCTGGTTCGGCTTCAACGGCGCATCGCAGCTCGCAATGGGCACCGTGGGTGACGTCGCAGACGTGTCGCGCATCTTCGCCAACACCAACACTGCCGCTGCCGGTGGCGCCATCGCCGCGCTGATCGTCAGCCAGGTGATGTTCAAGAAGCCCGACCTCACCATGGTCCTGAACGGCGCCCTCGCAGGCCTCGTCTCGATCACCGCAGAGCCGCTGACCCCGTCGCTGGGCGCAGCCACCATCATCGGTGCCATCGGCGGTATCATCGTGGTCTTCGCCATCCCGGCGATCGACAAGATGAAGATCGACGACGTCGTCGGCGCGATCCCGGTCCACCTGATCTGCGGCATCTGGGGCACCATCGCCGTGGTATTCACCAACGGTGACGCCTCGCTCGGCACGCAGCTCTACGGCATCGTTGTGGTCGGCATCTTCACCGTCGTCACCTCCGCGGTCGTGTGGTTCATCCTCAAGCTGGTCATGGGCATCCGTGTCTCGGAAGAGGAAGAAGTTGCGGGCCTCGACATGGGCGAGCTGGGCATGGAGGCCTACCCGGAATTCTCCAAAGGCTGATCTCCTCCTTCCTATCAGCCTTTCGTGACCAACTGCCCGGGCGTTCGCGCCCGGGTTTTTTGTTGCCTGATGGTCGGCGGAGGGCGGTGAAGCGAGCGCAGCCCGGATGCGGGCCGAAGCGGATGATCGGGAGATCGGGGTGGCGCCGCGCCTGCGCTTATCGACACGCCGGGTCCTGCCTCTTGTTCAGGCGAGGGGAGGGCCTCGGGGTCTTGGCAACGCAAAGGTCGCGCCTGCAGCCTGCGGGACGCCGGATCATGCCTCTTCATCGGGCAAGGGACGAGGCTCGGGATTTGGGGCCAGAGGCCGGGCGCCGGGCTCAGCCCTTGGTGCGGACCCGCTCGAAGCGCTGGCGGGCGATGTCTTCGTCGCGCTCGGCCTGACGGTCGGCGGCCAGCGCATCCTCGACATAGCTCAGATGCGCCTCGACGGCGGCGCGGGCGGCCTCGGCATCGCGCGCCTGCAGCGCCACGTTGATGGCACGGTGCTGGTCGAGCAGCGCCTCGCGGGTGGTGCGCTGCTTGAACATGACGGAGCGGTTGTAGAACACCCCCTCGCGCAGCAACTGGTACATCGAGCGCATCATGTGCAGCATCATGACGTTGTGGCTGGCCTCGATGATGGCGAGGTGGAAATCCGCATCCAGCCGCGCCTCGTCGGACGGGTTTCGCTTCTGATGCGCCGCTTCCATCTGGGCAAACAGCGCGTCGATCACCTTGAGATCGGTCTCGGTGCCCTGCAGGGCGGCACGCTCGGCGGCCAGCCCTTCCATGTCGCGGCGGAAGCTCAGGTAGTCAAACACCGCCTCGTCATGGCGGGCGAAGAGCTGCACCAGCGTGTCGGAGAAGGCCGAACCAAGCGCCTCGGTGACGAAGATCCCCGCCCCGGCCCGCGAGCTCAGCAGGCCGCGAGCCTGCAGATCGGCCACCGCCTCGCGCAGCGACGGGCGCGACACGCCCAGCCGCTCCGACAGTTCCCTCTCTGCCGGCAACCGCTCGCCGGGGCGCAGGATGCCGCGCAGGATCAGTTCCTCGATCTGGCGCACCACCGCGGCGGCGAGCTTCTCTGAATGCACGGGGCGGAAGGGCATGAGAGGGATCCGATCTTGCGTGAATTGGTCAGATCATATGACCGGGCGAACATCCGACGCAAGGCAAGCGGCGCGATCCGGGACGAAGGTCGCGGCGCTTTCGCCTACCAGCGGTCGAGCGCGGCCTCGTCCTCGTCCTTGGCCGCGACCCAGGATTGGTCGCCGCCGGCGCTTTCCTTCTTCCAGAAAGGGGCGCGGGATTTGAGGTAGTCCATCAGGTATTCCGCCGCCTCGAAGGCGTGCTGGCGATGCGCCGAGGCGGTGGCGACCATCATGATGCGGTCGCCCGCCGCCATCTTGCCGTAGCGGTGGATGACCAGCACCTCGCCCAGCGACCAGCGCGCCTGCGCCTCGCTGGCGATCTCGGTCAGCGCCTTCTCGGTCATACCGGGGTAGTGCTCGATCTCCATGCCCTCGAGCCCGCCGGCCACGTCGCGCACCACGCCGGTGAAGGTCACCACCGCGCCAAGATCGGTGCGCCCGGCGGCAAAGCGCTCGGCCTCGGCGCCGAAATCGAACGGCGCCTCCTGCACCACGACGCGAAGCCCGCTCCGAAGCCCGCCCTGATCCGACATCGCCCGGCCCTCCCTCAGCCGCCGGTCATCGGCGGGAAGAAGGCCACCTCGCGGGCACCGGCGAGCGGCGCGTCGAAATCCGTGAGCTCCTGGTCGACCGCGACGCGCAGCGCCGAAAGATCGGCAAAGGCCGCCTCGTAGCGCTCTTCGCGCGCCTTCAGCTCCTCGACCAGCGCCGCCACGGTGGCGGCCGAGGTCTCGATCTTCTCCTTGGGCAGCCCGATGCGCTCGCGCACCCAGGCGAAATATAGCACGTCGATCATGTGTCGTCCTTCAGGTGCGGCCAGGCCTTCACGAAGTAATCCCAGCCGGTGATCAGCGTCAGCGAGGCGGCGATCCATAGCAGCGTCAGGCCGAGATAGCCTGCCCAGAGCATGCCCTGCTCCTTCCAGGCCAGACCGTGGATGTCCTCGGCCTCGCGGCTGAGGATGGCGCTGACCTGCTCCGGCGGCACGCCCTCGACGCTGACCGCGAGGTAGTGCTCGAACACGCCCTGCGCGAACAGCACAGCGATGGCGACCATCTGGAAGGTGGTCTTCCACTTCGCCAGCTTGGTGACCTTCAGTGTGCCGGCGGTGTCGCCGAGGAACTCGCGCAGTCCGCTGACAAAGACCTCGCGGAAGAGGATGAAGGTCGCCGGCAGCACCAGCCAGGGCGACATCGAGGAATAGCCCACGATGACCATCAGCGCGATCACCACCATCGCCTTGTCGGCAATCGGGTCGAGCATCGCGCCGAGCTTCGATTCGAGGCTCCATGTCCGCGCGATATAACCGTCGAACCAGTCGGTTACGGCGGCGCTGATGAACAGCAGCAGCGCGAACCAATCCGCCAGCGGACGGGAGAAATACAGGAACATCACCGCCACGCCGGGAGCGGCGAGCAGGCGGAGGGCGGTGAGGGTGTTGGGCAGGGTCCAGCGCATGGACGATACGTAGCGCCCTTTTCCGGGCGAGGAAAGGGAGCCGCGCGCGACAGTTCAGCCTGATTGTCGCGCCAGCCGGTCGAGGAACAGGCCGCGCGCCGCCGGCAGCGGCCGGTCGCCGAGCGCCGGGGCCAGCCGATTTTCGAGGAAATGCCCGGTGGTGCGCAGCGCGTCGAGGATCTCGGCGTCGGGCGCGGTGCCGCGGCCAAGCATCACCGGCGGCAGCGGCAAGAGCCGCGCCACCCAGTCGCCGGCGCCGAAGGCCGACACCGCGCGGCCGGTGCGCGGCGAGACATAGTCGAGCGGCTCGTTGGTGCCGGTCACCGCGCAGGCGGAAAGATCGAGGCCGAAGCCCATCTCGTCGAGCAGCGCCATCTCCCAGCGCATGTAGGCCAGCGGCCAGAGGTCGGGCTCGCCCAGCAGGTCGAGCAACTGCTCGGTCCGGGCATAGAGCGCCGGGTGTGCCTCGCGCTCGGGCAGGCAGAACGACAGCAGCGCCACCACCGCGTTGAGCCCCGCCAGCGCCAGCCGGTCCGACATCGCGCTGGCGGCGCGCGAGCGCTGCGGCTCGACGGTCCAGGCGCCCATGTGATCCTCGAGCCGCGCGCGCCAGGTCAGGTCGAGCTGGGCGCCGGGCTGAAGCGAGGGCGCGATCTTGCGCGAGGTGCCGCCGCGCAGCACGCCCATGTGGCGGCCATGCTCGGCGGTGAAGACCTCGAGAATCGCCGAGGTCTCGCCATGCCTGCGGGCCGAGAGAAGAATGCCAGTGTCGCGCCAGTCCATGTGGGCGACTATCCTTCGCCTTGCCGGGATCGGCAAGTTGCGTCAAAGGGAAGCCCATGACCCGTCGCGCGCATCTCTTCGCAACGCTCATCGCCCTGGTGTCCATCGCGGGGCTGGTGCTGCAATTCGTCACCGCGTCACTCGAGAGCCCGGCGCTCGCGCCGTCGCAGACGATCTGGAACCTCGCGCGCTACTTCACCATCCTCACCAATGCGCTTGTCGCCGTGAGCTTCACCTGGATGGCGCTGCGCAGGCGGATGGCGGGGGCGCTGTGGCTCGGCGGGCTGACGCTGTGGATCGCCATCGTCGGCGTGGTCTACTACGCGCTGCTGGCCAACCAGCTCTCGGGGCTCGACGCGCTGGCGGACCGGCTGGTGCACTTGGTGGCGCCGGTCCTGACGGTGCTGTTCTGGCTGACCTGCGCGCCGAAGCACGGTCTGACGCTGACGAGCGCGGCGAGCTGGCTGCTCTGGCCGTTGGTCTACGTGGTCTACGCGCTGCTGCGCGGGCAGGTCGACGGCGCCTATCCCTATTTCTTCGTCGATCCGACCCGGATCGGCTGGGACGGCGTGCTGCGCTGGTCGGCGCTGCTGTGCGTGAGCTTCGCCGGCGCCGGGGGGCTGCAGGTGGGGATCGCCCGGCTGCTGCGTTAATCCTCGTCGCGGTCGCGCGGGAAGGAGGCCAGCCCGGGAAACGGCGGCAGCCACGGTTCGCGCCGGCAGGTCCAGAGCTCGTAGTCGGGCGTGAATGCGCCGGGCGTGTCGAGCGCGCCCAGATGCAGCTCCACCTCGTCGCCGCTGCGCGAGAATACCGAGCTGCCGCATCGCGCGCAGAAATGCCGCCCCCGATAGCTGGCCGGGCTGCCGCTTACGGAGACCGCGGAGGCCGGGAAGATCGCGGCGGCGAAGAACGCGGCGCCGTGGTGCTTGCGGCAATCGAGGCAATGGCAGATGCCGACCCGCTCGGGCGCGCCCGTCGCCTTGACGCGCACCGCGCCGCAGAGACAGCCTGCTTGCGTTTCACTCATCCTCTCGCCTCCAATGATGTCGCGCCATCCTTGGCACCCATCCTCGCCGTGATGCGCGCAGGCCGCCAGAGACAATCACGGCCCGCTCGTGGGCATGGAGCGCGAGTGGCGTAGGGCGATCCTGACACCGGCAATCCGGTCGGAGGGCTGACCGGGCTTCAGTCCGAGAGGCCGTCCTCATCGAGCAGGTGACGGCCCGCGCGATCCTCCACCTCGATTACCCAGAGATCGGGATCGAAGCTGCGCTGCTTGGCGATGCTGGCATCGACCTCGCGCTCGTCGCCCGAGGCGAGCTCGGTCCATTGCCGGGCGCCGGTCATCAGGTCGAAGCCGCGGGTGAAGGCCTGCGCCTTGCCGTCGAGCGTCGCGAGCTTGACCAGCACAGCGCCGGCATGGTCGTCGCCATGGGCGGTGACGTAGGCGGGGATGTTCTGGAACGACAGCCGTGCGAGATAGGCGTCGACCCAGAACCGCGTGGTCAGACGGGCCACGGGGTCAGTTGCCGTCCTTGAAATCGAGTCCCATCTCGGAATAGCGCTCGGCTTCCTCGAGCCAGTTCTCGCGCACCTTCACCTGCAGGAAGAGGTGCACCTTGCGGCCGAGAAACTCTTCGAGCTCGGCGCGGGCCGCCTGACCGATGGCCTTCACCGTCTCGCCCTTTCGGCCCAGCACGATGCCCTTGTGGCCGTCGCGCATGACGTAGATCATCTGGTCGATCCGGGCCGAGCCGTCGGGGCGCTCTTCCCAGTTTTCGGTCTCGACGGTGAGCTGGTAGGGCAGCTCCTGATGCAGGCGCAGAGTCAGCTTCTCGCGCGTCATCTCGGCGGCGATCATCCGCATCGGTAGATCGGCGATCTGGTCCTCGGGATAGAGCCACGGGCTCTCGGGCAGTTCGCCCGCCAGCCATTGCCGCAGATCCTTCACGCCGTGGCCCTTCTCGGCGGAGATCATGAAGGTCTTGGCGAAGGCGTAGCGCTCGTTGAGATCCTCGGTCAGCTTGAGCAGCACCTTGGCCTCGACGCGGTCGATCTTGTTGATCGCCAGCGCCACGGTGCGACCCTTGGGCAGATCGGCCAGCCCCTCAAGGATGCGCTCAACGCCCTCGGTGATGCCGCGATGGGCCTCGACCAGCAGGACGATGATGTCGGCATCTGCCGCCCCGCCCCACGCAGCGGCGACCATCGCTCGGTCGAGCCGGCGGCGCGGCTTGAACAGACCCGGCGTGTCGACAAAGACAAGCTGGCTGTCACCCTCCATCGCGACGCCGCGGATGCGGGCGCGGGTGGTCTGCACCTTGTGGGTCACGATGCTCACCTTGGCCCCCACCATACGGTTGGTGAGGGTGGACTTGCCCGCGTTGGGCTCTCCGATCAGGGCGACAAATCCGGCGCGTGTGGTCATTGGCTGGTCCGTTGGGGAATGATCCGCATCACATAATCGTTTTTTGACCAAAGAGCCATAGATCGCTGTGCTGTAAGGGAAGACACTCTGCCCTATATCCCGCAGGGCTCGTTTCAGAGCGACTCGCAAGGAGATTTCGATGCGACAGGTGCAGGCGGCAGCTTTGGCCCTGATGACGATGGGGCTGGCCACGGTGGCAAGCGCCGAGACCCTCTACGTCCCGACGATCCACGCCCTGCAGGGCGATGGCAGCTACCGCGACTCGCCGCTCAAGGGCAGCGAGCAGGGCGTCTCCCTCGGCGAGTGCCAGAGCCAGGCGAAGCGCTGGAAGGCGAAGAACGCGCAGGCCATCGCGCTGGCGCAGGAGTCGCTTGGCGGCACGCGGCGCGATGCCGCCATCGAGGTCAGCTGCGAGAAGCTCTGATCAGGCCGCGCGGCGGGGCTTGCCGCTGCGCAGGAGCGTGTAGACCCCGCTGACCACGATCAGCAGCCCGCCGGCGAGGGTCCAGAGATCCGGGCGTTCGCCGAAGAACAGGAAGGCGAAGGTCAGCGCCACCAGCAGCCGCGAGTAGCGGAACGGCGCCACCACCGAGACCTCGCCCACCCTCATCGCTCGGGTCAGCGCCGTGTAGGCGGTGACGCCGACCACGCCGGTCAGCAGCAGGCGCCCGAGCTCCGTGCCGGTGGGTAGGCGCGGTGGGGCGGGGTCGAAGGGCAGCATGATGAGGCCCGCCACGATAATCACCGCAAAGCCCAGCACGCCGAGCTGGTTGGTCGAGACCGCAGGCGGGCTGGCGCGGGTGTAGAGATCGCGCATCGCGAAGCCGATCATGCCGGCAACGGCCAGCAGCGCGTCGGGGCGGAAGGCGTCGGGCGTCGGGCGCAGGATCATCAGCACCCCCATGAAGCCCACTGCCATGGCGATCCAGCGCCGCGGGCCGACCTTTTCTCCCAGCAGCAGCGCAGCACCTGCGGTGACCACCAAGGGCGCTGCCTGCAGGATCGACGAGGTCACGGCGAGCGGCGTGTAGGCCAGCGACAGGGCGAAGAAGAGCCGGCCCACGATCTCGAAGAACGTGCGGATCATCAGGCTCGGGCGCAGGATGGCCGGGTGCAGCACCGGCTCGCGGGCGCGCAGGGTCAGCAAGACATAGATCGAGGTGCCGGTGAGACCGAAGATAAGCGTCGCCTCGCCGGGCGGCAGCGCCGGGGTCACCGACTTGAAGAGCGCGTCCTCGATGGCGAAAAGCGTCATGGCGGCGCACATGAACAGCGCGCCCAGCATATTGCCCGAGGCGTCGCGCTCAGCCACCCGTCACCTTGGCGAGCAGCGCCGCGGCGGCTTCCTGCTCGGCCTTGCGCTTGGCGCCGGCGGTGGCCTGCGCAGTCTCGCCGGAGGCCAGCCGCGCCTCGATGGTGAAGACCGGGGCGTGATCCGGGCCGGAGCGCCCGACCTCGACATAGGCGGGGGGCTGCATGCCGCGCGCCTGCGCCCATTCCTGCAGCGAGGTCTTGGCGTCGCGCGCATCCTCGTCGACGCGCGAGACCCGCTCGCCCCAAAGCCGGCGCACCAGCTCCTTGGCGGCATCGAAGCCCGCGTCGAGATAGACCGCCGCGATCACCGCCTCCATCGCATCGCCCA
Source organism: Salipiger bermudensis (assembly GCF_019801965.1). Classification (GTDB taxonomy): domain Bacteria; phylum Pseudomonadota; class Alphaproteobacteria; order Rhodobacterales; family Rhodobacteraceae; genus Salipiger; species Salipiger bermudensis_A. The sequence continues at coordinate 753,825 of NZ_JAHVIA010000001.1, read as the reverse complement.
ACAGCGCCATCTTGCGGCGCCCACCGGACATCATCTCGGAGCGGCCGAGCTTCAGCGCGGCGCCGAGATCGATCTCGCGCGCCACGTCTGCGCAGGTTTCCTTGCGCACCAGCGCGTTGAAGCGGGGGGCGAGCTGGCCCTCTGAGGCGGCGCGGTCATCGGCCAGAAGCGCCTCGGCCATGACCAGGCCGAGCACCCGGTCGCCGAGGAACTCGAGCCGCTGGTTGTCTTCGCGGCCCGGGGCCGACATCGAGGAATGCGTCAGCGCACGGCGCAGCAGCTCGGGCCGGTCGAAGCGGTGGCCGAGACGCTCTTCGAGCGCGATGATCTCGGCAGACCGCTTCATTGCAGCTTGTGGAAGAAGCGGTCGCCGCGCCAGGTCCAGAAGAACAGCATAGACCGGCCGGAGGACGAGAAGACGACGCGGTTGGCCTTGCCGATCAGGTTCTCGAACGGCACGAAGCCGACGCCGCCGGCGGCGCTGGGCACGCGGCTGTCGGAGGAATTGTCGCGGTTGTCGCCCATCATGAAGTAATGGCCTTCGGGGACGGTGTAAACGCGGGTGTTGTCCGAGCCCTGCATCGCGATGTTGAGGATGTCATGCGACTTGCCGTTGGGCAGGGTCTCGGTCCAACGCGATTTCTCGCAGACGCCGCCGGTGCCCACCGGGCCGTTCTCGCAGCGCGGCCGCAGCTGCTGCGGGCCCTGCGGCTCGGCGGTCTCGGAGAAGGTGCCGTTGCGCTCGACCTGCACCGGCTCGTCGTTGATGTAGAGCAGCCCGTTGGTGACCTGCACCCGGTCGCCCGGCATGCCGATCACGCGCTTGATGAAGTCGCGCCCGGTGACGGGGTGACGGAAAACGGCGATGTCGCCTCGCTCGGGCTCGGAGCCGAAGATACGGCCGTTGTCATCGCCGAGCCAGCCGCAGATGTCTTGGGCGTCGATGTCGAGCCCGACCACGGGCAGGCGGATCGACGGGCAGGAGGCGTAGGAATAGCCGTAGCTCATCTTGTTGACGAAGAGGAAGTCGCCGATCAGCAGCGTGTCCTTCATAGAGCCGGAGGGGATCCAGAAGGGCTGAAAGAACAGGGTCCGGAACACGCCCGCGATCAGAAGGGCGTAGACGATCGTCTTGACGGTCTCGAGGAAGCCGCCGGTTTCTTTCTCTTTCGCCATGACCCGTGCCTTTCATGCCGTGTGACCCCGGCTTCATGGGCGGCGGGCGGTGGAGTGTCAAGGCAGCCGTCCGGGGGCTGCGGCGCCGCGCCCTGCAAACGTGAGGGCAGGCGGGGTCAGGCCGACGGCACAACGACGATCTCGGTGCCCCAGTCGGCGCAGCGCTGGGCCAGCGGGCCGGGCAGCGGCGCATCGGTGAACAGCGTGTCGATCTGGCTCAGCGAGGCGATGCGCGCCGGGGCGCTGCGGGTGCGCTTGGAGGCGTCGGCCACGAGGAAGGTGCGGCGCGACTGGCGCAGGATGGCCTGGCTCACGCCGACCTCCTGGATGTCGAAATCGAGCAGGTCGCCCTCGGCGTCGAGCGAGGAGCAGCCGATCACCGCGAGGTCGAACTTGAACTGCCCGATGGTGCCGGCGGCGAGGTTGCCGACCAGGCCGCCATCCGAGCGCCGCAGGTGCCCGCCGGTGACGATGACCTCGCAATCGGGATTGCCGGCGAGGATGTTGGCCACGTTCATGTTGTTGGTGACCACCAGCAGGTTGCGGTGATTGAGAAGCTGCCGCGCCACCGCCTCGGTGCTGGTGCCGATGTTAAGGAAGAGCGAGATGTCGTCGGGAATCTGCTCGGCGCAGGCCCGCGCGATGGCGGTCTTGGCGGCGGGATTGAGCTCGCGCCGCTCCTCGTATCCGATATTCACCGTGCCCGAGGGCAGCACCGCGCCGCCATGCACCCTGTCGAGCTGGCCCGCCTCGGCGAGATCCGCGAGATCCCGGCGGATGGTCTGCAGGGTGACGCCGAAGTGCTGTGCCAGCAGCTCGACACTGACCTTGCCGTCACGGCGCGCGATCTCGAGGATTTCCGGATGGCGGAAGGAACTGGACATGCAGTGCTTTCGTTTTTGTTCGTAACCGGGCCGCTGGCGCCGGGGTGGCTCAAGGCTATAGCGCCTTTTCGCTCATCGCGCGATGATAAAGTGGTGCCATGTTACCGGGATATTCAAGCAGAGTTGCACGATTATTGAGCCTGGGACGTAATTTTCCCGAAGGGCGCGGTTTTTCGCTTGAGTTTCGGAAACGAAAGAAAGCGAAAGCGTCGCGCTTGCGAAACCGACGCGCTTTCGGCTACCGATAGAAAACCACGCGCAGCAAGGATAGGGCCATGGCAGACCAGCAGACGCATGAGGCGACGGATCTCTTCATCATCGGCGGCGGCATCAACGGCTGCGGCATCGCGCGTGATGCGGCGGGGCGGGGGCTGTCGGTGCGTCTGGCCGAGATGAACGATCTCGCCTCCGCGACCTCCTCCGCCTCGACCAAGCTGTTTCACGGCGGCCTGCGCTACCTCGAATATTTCGAGTTCCGGCTGGTCCGCGAGGCGCTGATCGAGCGCGAGGTGCTGTTGCGCGCCATGCCGCATATCAGCTGGCCGATGCGCTTCGTGCTGCCCTATCACCCCTCGATGCGCTTCGAGAGCGAAACGCCCACTTCGAAGCTGCTGACCGCGGTGATGCCGTGGATGAAGGGGCGCCGCCCGGCCTGGCTGATCCGTCTGGGGCTGTTCATGTATGACCACCTCGGCGGCCGCAAGATCCTGCCCGGCACCAGCACCGTGTCGCTGAAGGGCAGCCCGGAGGGAGCGCCGCTCGAGGACCGCTTCGAGACCGCCTACGAGTATTCCGACTGCTGGGTGCAGGATTCGCGGCTGGTGGTGCTCAACGCCCGCGATGCCGAGGCCAAGGGCGCCAAGATCATGACCCGCACCAAGGTCCTCTCGGCGGTGCGCGATGGCGATCTGTGGCGGGTGCAGGTGCAGGATACCGAAACCGGGGCCATGACGACCCATCACGCGCGGATGCTGGTCAATGCCGGCGGGCCCTGGGTTGGCGATATCATCCACGGCAAGGTGCATCTCAACGTCAAGGAGGGCGTCCGGCTGGTGCGCGGCTCGCATATCGTGACCCGGAAGCTCTACGATCACGACAAGTGCTATTTCTTCCAGGGCACCGACGGGCGGATCATCTTCGCGATTCCCTACGAGGAAGATTTCACCCTGATCGGCACCACCGATGCCGAGCACCACGATCCCGACAAGCGCCCCGAATGCACTCCCGAGGAGCAGCAATACCTGATCGATTTCGCCAACCGCTACTTCAAGCAGGAGATCTCGGCCAAGGACGTGGTCTGGACCTATTCCGGCGTGCGCCCGCTCTACGACGACGGCGCCAGCAGTGCCACCGCGGCCACCCGCGACTACACGCTCAAGGTCGAGGGCGCCGGCGGGGCACCGATGCTCAACGTGTTCGGCGGCAAGATCACCACCTATCGCCGCCTCGCCGAGAGCGCCCTCGAGAAGATCGGCGAGGCGCTGCCGGGGACGGTCACCGGCCCGTGGACCGCGGGCGTCACCCTGCCGGGCGGCGACTTTCCGGTCGATGGCGTGCCGGCGCTGATCTCGGGCCTGCAGCGCTCCTATCCGTTCCTCAACGAGCGCTGGGCGCGGCGGCTGGTCAAGCATTACGGCACCGAGGCGCGCAAGATCCTCGGCGAGGCGCGCGAGGCGGAGGCGCTGGGGCCGGATTTCGGCGAACACCTGACCGGCGCTGAGGTCGACTGGCTGATGGATCGCGAATACGCTCGCACCGCGGAGGACATCCTCTGGCGACGCAGCAAGCTGGGGCTGCATCTCAGCGACGCGCAGGTTGCGGCGCTCGAGGATTACATGCGGGTGCGCCGCAACCGCGCGGCGGGCTGAGCGGCCCGGCGAGACGGCCGCGCCGAGGAGCGGTGGGGCTGGACGGCGCCGTTGGGCGCAACAGATTGAGCGGCAGCCGCGCCGCGGCAGGCAGACCGGAGGGGGAGACATGGGCTACATTCTTGCGATCGATCAGGGCACGACCTCGAGCCGGGCGATCCTGTTCGACAAGGATCTGAAGATCGCCGCGTCGGTGCAGGAGGAATTCCCGCAGCACTACCCGGCCTCGGGTTGGGTCGAGCATGATTGCTCGGATCTCTGGACCACCACCGCGGCGACCTGCCGGGGCGTGATGGAGAAGGCCGGCGTGCGCGCCGCCGACATCGCCGGGATCGGCATCACCAACCAGCGCGAGACCACGCTGGTCTGGGACCGCAAGACCGGCCGCCCGATCCACAATGCCATCGTCTGGCAGGATCGGCGCACCTCGGACTTCTGCAAGAGCCTCAAGGCCGAGGGCCACGAGGCGGTGGCGACGGAAAAGACCGGCCTGCTGCTCGACCCCTATTTCTCGGCGACCAAGGTGGCGTGGATCCTCGACAATGTCGACGGCGCACGGGCCCGCGCCGAGGCCGGCGAACTTGCCTTCGGCACCGTCGACAGCTGGCTGATCTGGAACATGACGGCGGGCCACACCCACGTCACCGACGCCACCAATGCCGCGCGCACCATGCTTTACGACATCAGCAAGGGGCGCTGGTCCTCGACCATGTGCGAGATGCTCGGGATCCCGATGTCGATGCTGCCCGAGGTCAAGGATTGCGCCGCCGATTTCGGTATGGCGCGGGCCGATCTCTTCGGCGCCGAGATCCCGATTCTCGGCGTGGCGGGCGACCAGCAGGCGGCCACCATCGGGCAGGCCTGTTTCCGCCCCGGCATGCTGAAATCCACCTACGGCACCGGCTGCTTCGCACTGCTCAACACCGGCGAAGAGCTGGTGCGCTCGCAGAACCGGCTGCTGTCGACCATCGCCTACCAGCTCGACGGCAAGCGCACTTACGCGCTCGAGGGCTCGATCTTCATCGCCGGCGCGGTGGTGCAATGGCTGCGCGACGGGCTCAAGATCATCCGCCACGCCAGCGAAACCCAGCCGCTGGCCGAGGCGGCCGACCCTTCGCAGGATCTGGTGCTGGTGCCGGCCTTCACAGGGCTCGGCGCCCCCTACTGGAATGCCGAGTGCCGTGGCGCGGTCTTCGGCATGACCCGCAACAGCGGCCCGGCCGAGTTTGCCCGCGCGGCGCTGGAGAGCGTCGGCTATCAGACCCGCGATCTGCTCGACGCCATGCACGCGGACTGGGGCGGCGCAGACGAGGCGGCACTGCGCGTCGATGGCGGCATGAGCGCCAGCGACTATTCCATGCAGTTCCTTGCTGACATCACCGGCGCGCCGGTGGACCGGCCGCAGGTGCTCGAGACCACCGCGATGGGCGCGGCCTGGCTCGCCGGTCAGCGTGCCGGGATCTATCCCGGGATGGAGGAATTCGCCGAGAGCTGGGCGCTGGAGCGGCAGTTCGAGCCGGCAATGGACGGCGATCTGCGCAGCGGCAAATACGCGGCGTGGAAGCGCGCGGTGAAGGCGGCGCAGGGATTCTGAGTAGGCTGTTCACGCGAGCGTGATCTCCGGTGATCGCCGCGATGGAACGCCCGCCCGGGGGTGACGCGTTCTCTTTCCAAACGCAATGGGAAGGAGGCCAACATGCCCAGCATCACCAACTCCAAGATCCTCATCATCGCCACCAACGGCTTCGAGCAGTCCGAGCTCGAGTTTCCCCGTGACCAGCTGCGCGCCAAGGGCGCCGAGGTCCATGTCGCCACGCTCGACGGCGAAAAGATCAAGGGCTGGGAAGGCACCGACTGGGGCCGCGACGCCGAGGCCGATCTCAAGATCGCCGATGCCGACCCGCACCAGTATGACGCGCTGGTCATCCCCGGCGGCCAGATTAACCCCGACCTGCTGCGCGTCGAGGACAGCGTGATTGCGCTGGTCCGCGCCTTCGCCAAGCAGGGCAAGGTGATTGCCGCCGTCTGTCACGCCCCGTGGGTGCTGATCGAGGCCGACATCGTGGCCGGCCGCGAAATGACTGCCTACCCGTCGATCCGCACCGACCTGAAGAACGCCGGCGCGCGCGTGATGGACGAGTCGGTGGTCTGTGACAGCGGCATCGTCACCAGCCGCAACCCCAACGATCTGAAGGACTTCGTGTCGAAGATCGTCGAGGAGGTCGAGGAAGGCCGTCACAACCAAAAGGCGGCCTGAGCCTGTTCCGGCATCAAACTGGTGCTTGAATGGATGGCCGCGCTCCCCCGCAGGGGGCGCGGCCCTCTGCGGTTTGGTTGACAGGTTTCCGCGCGAAATACAAAGCGCGATGAAACCCCGGTATTGTCCCGCCCGTGTCTAAATCGCGCCCCAATCCGAGACCATATCGTGGGCTTAACGAAGAACGAGTGAGGACTGGTTATGGATCGTCTGACCGAAATGGAGGCGTTTGCCACCGTGGTGGACCAAGGTGGTTTCACCGACGCCGCCAAGAAGATGGGCATCTCGAAGTCGGCGGTCTCGAAGCATGTGTCATCGCTGGAGGCCCGCCTTGGCGCGCGCCTGCTGAACCGGACCACGCGCCGCGTCTCGCCGACCGAGATCGGCCTGGCCTATTACGACCGCGCCCGCCGCGTGTTGAACGATGCCGGAGAGGCCGACGCGCTCGTCACCTCGATGCAATCGGCGCCCTCGGGGCTGCTGCGCATTTCGGTTGCCACCGATTTCGGCGTCAATCACCTGAGCCCGGTGCTGGGCGATTTCCTCGCCGAGTTCCCGGAGATCACCGTCAACATGGTGCTCAACAACCGCTACGTGGAGCTGATCTCGGAAGGCTTCGACATGGCCGTGCGCATCGGCGAGCTGGAAGACAGCACGCTGCGCGCCCGCAAGCTCACCGACACCACCAAGCGGATGATCGCCTCGCCGGCCTATTTCGAGAAGTTCGGCCGCCCGTCGCGGATCGACGATCTCAACGAGCACAAGCTGCTGCATTACTCGAACCAGTCGAGCGGCAATGTCTGGAAGGTCACCGCGCCGTCCGGCGAGAAGCGCCAGGTGCGCACCGCCGGCTGGCTCTCGGTCAATGATGGCCAGTCACTGCTGAATGCCTGCATCGCCGGGCTCGGCATCGCCTACCTGCCGTCCTACCTCTATGCCGATGCGATGAAGCAGGGGTTGGTGGAGGATGCGATCCCGGATCTTCCGGTGGAGACCCAAGGCATCTACGCGGTCTATCCGCCGGGCCGCTTCACCCAGCCCAAGGTGCGCGCCTTCATCGATTTCCTTGTCCATGCCTTCGCCGAGCGCGGCCCGCAGGACTGGTAAGGCCCTTCCAGAATTTCCCTCGCCTCGCGTGTTTTGAGGCGCCTCGCCCCGGCCATCGCCGGGGCGTTTCTTTGCCGGTCTGCACCATCGCGCGGAGGCCCGCCGAACACGGGCGTGCAGGGGCGCGCGCCGGTTTGCAAATGCAGCGTCGGGACTGGATTGTCGCCACCGCGATCCCTAGATCGCTACGGACGCCAAACCGGAGCCTTTTACCAGATGCGCCAGACGCTTGCCGAGTTCCTCGACCGCCCTTCGACGCGCTACGCGATCATGGGCGTGATCCTGTTCAATGCCGTGATCCTCGGGCTCGAGACCTCCGCTGCCGTGATGGCCGAGATCGGCTGGCTGATCGTCGCGCTCGACACGCTCTGCCTCGCGATCTTCGTGGCCGAGCTCGCCGCCAAGCTCTATGCGCGCGGCTTCTCCTTCTTCCGCTCCGGCTGGAACGTCTTCGATTTCGTCATCGTCGGCGTGGCGCTGGTGCCGGCGGGGCAGGGGCTCGCGGTGCTGCGCGCGTTGCGCATCCTGCGACTGCTGCGCGTGGTCTCGGTGGCGCCGACCCTGCGCCGGGTGGTCGAGGGCTTCGTCTCGGCGCTGCCGGGCATGGGCTCGGTCTTCCTGCTGATGGGGATCATCTTCTACATCGGCTCGGTGATCGCCACCAAGCTCTACTCCACTACCTTCCCCGAGTGGTTCGGCACGCTCGGGGCCTCGGCCTATTCGCTGTTCCAGATCATGACGCTCGAGAGCTGGTCGATGGGCATCGTGCGCCCGGTGATGGAGGTCCATCCCGAGGCCTGGCTGTTCTTCGTTCCCTTCATCCTGATCACCACCTTCGCGGTAGTGAACCTCGTGGTCGGCCTGATCGTCAACTCGATGCAGGAGGCCCACGCGGTCGAGGAGGTCGCCGCCACCGAGGATTACCGGGAGCAGGTCATTCAGCGGCTGGCCGCCATCGAGGCGCGGCTCGACGAGCGCCGCTGACGAGAGCTTCAGGCTGCGCTAGGCTGACCCGAAGCCAGGGTAGGAGGGCCAGATGCCGAAATTCACCGAGACCACCGCGCAGCGTGAGACCGGCGCTGGCATTTGCGGCCCCTTCGAGGCGGTGCTGTTCAGCGACAGCGGCGGTCTGAGCCAGTTCGGGGCCTTCCTCGAGACGCTTCCGCCGGGCTCGTCCAGCTCGATCCGGCACTGGCATTCGGAGGAGGACGAGATGCTCTACATGCTCGAGGGGACCCTGACGGTGCATGAGGGCGCCGAGACCTACACCCTGTCGCCTGGGGAGGCCGCGACCTTCAAGGCCGGGGTGGCCGAGGGGCATTTTGCCGAGAACGCCAGCGACGCGCCGGTGCGCTACCTCGTCATCGGTACCCGCGCCGCGCGCGACGTGGTGACCTATCCCGAAGCCGACCGCGTGCTGCGCTTGCGTCGCGATCCCGAGAGCCAGAAGATCGTCGAACGCGGCTACACCACGCTCGGCGGCGCGCCGGCAGACTCGCCCTACGGCGACTGATCCCGCGCCGGCGGTTGCCTTGCTGCAGGGTCGCGGCTAGACCGCTGGCATGCGGATCATCGAGAACATCATCAGCGACCGGGGCTCGAAATACGCCGTCTCCGGCGCGCCCTGCCGCTCCGAGGAGGAGGCCAAGGCGCTGATCAAGGAGCTCTGCCGCAAGAAGAAGTTCGCCAAGGCGACCCACAACACCTGGGGCCTGCTGACCGCCGAGGGGCCGGTCAAGAACGACGATGGCGAGAGCGGTGCCGGGATGGTCATCCTTCGGATGCTCGAGCGCGAGGCGTTGCAGGATCACCTCGTGGTGGTGACACGCTGGTATGGCGGCAAGCATCTGGGCGGCGACCGCTTCCGCCACGTGCAGGAAGCGGTGCGGATCTATCTCGAGGATCTGCGCGCCTAGACGGCGCTGGCCTGCGCCTGCAAACGCGCGCCATCGAGCAGCATGTCGACCCGTTCCATGATCGCATCGACGCAGGCCTCGCGCGGCGTGTCGCGATAGACCGCTGGCCTTAGGCCGAAAGTGTAGATCGCGTAGATCGCGTCGATCAGGCTCCAGACCGCACCCTCGTCGAGCGTGGCGAGACCGGGGTCGTCGCGCAGGATATTGGCGATCGGGGTCAGGGCCCGCACCAACTGGGCGCGGTTGCGATCCTCGGTCTCGCGGGGCCATTGCCAATAATAGGCCTGCATCACCGCCATCAACTGGGGATCCTCGAGATCGTGCTCGGCATAGAGGGCGAGAATCCCGCGCAGCCGCTCGCTCGTGGTGCCTTCGTTTGGCAACCCGGCCTCGAGCGCGGCGATCTGGGCATCGTTGTTCTCGTGGATCAGCTCGTAGAGCAGCCCGGCCTTGGAGTGGAAATGCACGTTGATCATGGCATGGGTGACGCCCGCCTCGCGGGCAATCTCGGTGACCGAGACACCGTGATAGCCATACTCGCGGAACAGCCGGCGCGCCGCCTCGATGAGCCGCGCCTTGGTGGCTGCGCTCTGCCTGTCCTTTTGGGTCAGGCGGCCGCGTCGGGGAGAATGCTGATCGTTCGGCATCAAAAGCGCCTGTTCGTGTGAAAAATCAAAACCATACTATCGCGACGGCAGCACAAACGCAAACAATGTAAATAAAAATGTCATCAAAATGTTGACGCTGTTTACTTCTCTCCCTATATCCGTAGCGGCTCGAACGTGCGGCTAGGGAGTACGCGCGATGGATAGATTCAGTGAGATGAGGGCGTTCGCCCAGGTTATGGAACAGCGGTGCTTCAGCAGCGCTGCGGAAACACTCGGATTGTCGAAAGGCTCCGTGTCGAAACAGGTGGCGTCGCTCGAACGGCGCCTTGGCCTGTCGTTGTTCGAACGCACGACGCGCCAGGTCACCCCGACCGACGAGGGGCGGGTCTACTACGACCGCGCCCGGCAGATCCTCGACGAGACGGCGCGGGCCGACCTGATCGCGCGCGCGATGAAACGCGCAAGCACCGACTGGGAAACGCTGCGGGTCATCGCCGAGCCGGAGATTGTCGACCACGTGGTGATGCCGCGCATCTCGGGTTTCCTGCACAGCATGTCGACAGTGCGGCTCGATTTCAGATCGTGCGAAGATGATCCCGACGCGGAAGGAAACGACGGCTGGGAGCTGTCGCTGACCGTGAGTCCTGCCGAGAGCCGCCCGCTCGCAGCGCGCATCATCGGCGCCACCCGCAAGATGCTGGTCGCCTCGCGCGACTATCTCGACCAGGAGGGCATCCCGCGCGAGCCCAGCACCCTGAGCCTGCATCGCCTGCTGCGCCATGCCGGCGCCAACGAGCGCGCCTGGCGGCTGATCGACGAAGATGGCGGCGACGTGCCGATCACCTCGGGACGGCAATTGCTGTTCCAGGACCGGCGCTCTCAGCTCGCCGCCTGCCAGGCGGGGCTCGGAATCGCGCTGCTGCCCGATTACATGGTGCGCGAAGATCTGCACAAGGGCCGGCTGGTGCCGGTAATGCCGGGGCTGTCGAGCCGCCGGCAGGTGATCTCGGCCCGCCATCCCGACCAGGGAACGCCGAGCCGAACCGCGGTTCTCTTCGAAGAATTCCTGGGTCAGACCCTCGTCCATGACGGCTGAGATCTGACCCTCCGCAAACAGGCGGTTCGACTCACCCCCTTAGGGATCGCCTGGGGACTTCGGCCAGCGCTGGCGCTGTCCGGAGTCCCGAAATTCACTCGTTCGGCAGCAGGATCGCCTCCACCCGGCGATTCTCCTCACGGCCCGCCTCGGTCAGGTTGCTGGCCACCGGCGCGAGGTAGCCCGCGCCTTCCGAGCCGAGTTGCCCGTCCGACACCCCCTTGCCCCGCACATAGGCCATCGCCGCGTCAGCCCGCTTGCGGGAAACCGCAATGTTGGCCTCGAGCGAGCCTGTCGCATCGGTGTGCCCGACGAAGAGCACGCGCCGGGTCGGGGTCTCGGCCAGGTAGGCGGCAATCGCGTCGAGCGAGGCCACCGCGCCTTCGCCCAGCGAGGAGGAGCCGCTCTCGAAGCTGAGGTCGTGCAGGATCATGTGGCCGTTCGCTTCGAGCTCAAACCCGGAGCCGGAGCCGGTGGTCACCACGGCAACGGATGGGCTCTCCTCTGGCGCTGCGGCCGGCGCGGTCTCCGTGCCTCCGCCGCTGCGGATCACCTGTACGTAGCTCGCCGCGTTCGAGCGGCTGACCAGCAGGCTTACATGGTCGCCCTCCGGGCCGCGGGCGCTGAGGAAGCGGAAGGCGGTGAGGTCGACATACATCTCGGGCGCCGGGACCACCTCGGTGCCGAAACGGAAGTCGAAGCCGCCGCAGCGCGCCGAGGCGCAGTCGAACAGGATCTCGTAGCCCTCGGCCTGAAGCTGCTCGCGCAGCGGCGCCAGAACCTGCAGCGTCGTCAGGTCGGGCGAGGGGATGCGCCAGGCCTGCCGCAGGATGCGGCCTTCGGAACGAACCACGGGGATGCCGGTCTCATCCTGCCACGGGCCGGTGGGCACCGCGTAGCTGCCCGGGTCCGAGACCCGCTCGGCCATCAGCCGCGCGCCGCCGGGCAGCGCCAGTTCGAGCGCCGCCGCCGGCGAACACAGCGTCGCCAGCAGCGCCGCTTCAGCGAGCCTGCGCGTGATACTCGTCATTCGGCCGCATGTCGGTCGCCGAGGCCACCCGGTTGGTCATGTTGAAGAACCCCGCCACGTTGGCGATGTCCCAGATGTCGCGCTCGGAGAAGCCGGCGTCGCGCAGCGCCTCGCGGTCATACTCGGCGATCTCGGCGCTGGCCTTGGTCATCTTCTCAGCGAAGCTCAACATAGCGCGCTGGCGATAGGGCAGGTCGGCCACGCGCCAATTCATCACCAGCATCTCGCCGAGCTTCGGGTCGCCCGAGAGCTGGCGCACGGCGGCGCCATGGGCGGTCAGGCAGTAGAAGCACTTGTTGATCGACGAGACCACCACCGCGATCATCTCGCGCTCGAGCTTGCTCAGCCCTGAGTCGGCCAGCATCAGCTCGTTGTACATGGCGGTGAAGGTGTTGAGCTTGGCGATGTCGAAGGCGTGGGCCTTGAGCACATTTGGCACCATGCCCAGCTTCTCGTCGCAGATGTCGAAGTATTTCTGCGTCTCCGGCGGCAGCGGCTCCACCATCGGCAGGTTGAGGGCGGTGGGCAGGTCCTTGGTCATGTGTCAGGTCTCTGGCTTGATGCGATAGTGATACTCTCCCACGGGCTCGAAGCCGAGGGAAGCGTAGAGACCGTTGGCCGGCGCGTTCTCCTTCACGCAGAGCGCGGCGATCCATTCCGCCCCGTTCTCCTGCGCCCAAGCAGCGGCGCGGCGCATCATCCACTTGCCGAGCCCCTTGCCGCGATGGGCGGCGCGGATCTCCAGCGCATGCACCATGGCGATACGGTCATGGATGGCGCAGAACCCGGCGCCGGCGGGCTTGTCCTCGGTGCGTCCGAGGATCGCCGCCTTCGGGCCCTGCGCACGCTCCATCACCCGGTAGCGCGCCGGGCCGATGCCACCCTCGGCCCAGATCTCGTGCATGATGGCCAGCGGCTCCCAGATCGCGAAGGCCTTGACCCGCGGAATCTCGATATCGGTGAGGCTGGCCACCGGCGCCAGCCAGAGGGTGACCGGGTCGATCACCGCGTAGCCCTCGGCCGCGAGCGCGGCGTCGAGCGCATCCTCGCCGGCGCGGATCATGAACAGCGCGTCCTGCCCCATCAGCCGCATCGCCTGCTCGGCGGCGGCGAGATCGTCAGGATCCCAGGCGCCCGTCGCGGTGGCACAGGAGACCCGCTTGCCGCCGCCGCCGCCGTCGCGCAGGCGCCAGGGCCCGGCCTCGATCACGTTCGCGGCGGGCCAGGTGCCGTCGATCGCGTCGTAGAGCCGGGTCAGGCCGGGCGCGCTCATGCCGGGAACATCTCGCAGAGCCTGGTCATCGCGGCATCGACACGGGCCCCGTCGGCGCCGCGGATGACGATGTTGGCGCCGTAGATGCCGTTCTTCTGGAACGGGTAGGAGCCGATCGAGAGGTCGGTGAATTCCGATGCCAGCTCCGAGAGCGGCCCGGCGATCTCGCCCTCGCCGCGCTCGATGCGCAGGTTCTGCGACAAGAGCGGCGCGCCGCCGGTGAGCTTGGGCAGCACGCTGGCCACCATCGCCTCGAACACCGCCGGCACCCCGGCCATCACATGGACGTTCTCCATCGCGAAGCCCGGCGCGATCGACACCGGGTTCTCGATCAGCACCGCGCCCTCGGGGATCCGCGCCATGCGCTGCCGCGCGGCGTTGAATTCAGAGCCCTGGCGCTCGTAATGCGCGGCCAGGAGCGCGTAGGCATCCTCGCGGATGTCGATCGAGACGCCGAAGGCGGCGGCGATGCAATCGGCGGTGATGTCGTCATGGGTCGGCCCGATGCCACCCGAGGTGAAAACGTGGTCGACCTGCGCCCGCAGCGCATTGATGGCGTCGATGATGGCGTCGCGGTCGTCGGAGACCACGCGCGCCTCGCGCAGCGTGATGCCCACCTTGGTGAGCTCGCGGGCGAGGTGGTTCATGTTGCTGTCGCGGGTGCGGCCCGAGAGGATCTCGTCCCCGATCACGATCATCGCTGCGGTGGGATTGGTCATCGAACTGTCCTTCTTGGCGCGCCTCACGCAATGGTATAGGCCCGCGCCATGCGCTTTCAAACCCCTCTCGTCCGCGCCGTTTTGCTGCGCCGCTACAAACGCTTCCTCGCCGATGCACGGCTCGAGGACGGGCGCGAGATCACCGCCCACGTCGCCAATCCGGGCAGCATGTTGGGGCTGAAGGACGAGGGGCTGACGATCTGGCTCGAGCCCAATGACGACCCGAAGCGCAAGCTGAAATACGCCTGGCGGCTGGTCGAGCACGAGAACGGCGCCTTCACCGGTGTCGACACCGGCGTGCCGAACCGCATGCTGCGCGCCGCCCTCACCGAAGGCAGGGTGGCCGGGCTCGAGGGCTACGACAGCGTGCGCCCGGAGGTGAAATACGGCGCGAACAGCCGTATCGATTTCCTGCTGACCGCCGAGGGCCGCCCCGACACCTATGTCGAGGTCAAGTCCGTCACGCTGTCGCGCCAGCCCGGCCTCGCCGAGTTCCCCGACAGCGTCACCGCCCGCGGCGCCAAGCACCTCGCCGAGCTCGCCGCCATGGCCGAGGCCGGTCACCGCGCGGTGATGCTCTACCTCGTGCAGCGCACCGATTGCAGCGAGGTCACCCTCGCCGCCGATCTCGACCCGACCTATTCGGCAGCCTTCTCCGAGGCCACCGCCCGCGGTGTCGAGGTGCTGGCCTTCGACTGCGCCATCACCCAGGAGGGCGTCACGCTCGGCAGGCCGCTCCCCTTCCGCGCCGCCTGACGGAAACGCCCGCGCCCAACCTGTCACAGGCAGCCCGTCGTCTCAGAGACAGCACCGCAGCGCAGGGCCAGCGGTGACGGCACCCACCACCTGCACCCCTGTCTTCTCTTCGTCAAAAATACTCCGGGGGAGTCCGCGCTCCGCGCGGACGGGGGCAGCGCCCCCGAACCGGCGCGCCCGCGACCGCAGCGCCCCAGGTCACCCAAAAGCGCCTTTCCCCAAACCCAGTCCAAAGCGGCGGCGTCACCGCCACCGCATCGGCCGTTCAGCGGGCGCCCGAGCTTATACAGAGGTCGGGTGGAACAGGCCGCCGGGGGAGGGGGTGAAGATCTCGACCCCGTCGGCGGTGACGCCGACCGAATGCTCGAACTGGGCCGAGAGCGATTTGTCGCGGGTGATCGCGGTCCACTCGTCCTTCAGCACCTTGGTCTCGGGGCGGCCGAGATTGACCATCGGCTCGATGGTGAAGAACATGCCTTCCTCGAGCTGCGGTCCGCTGCCGGCACGGCCGTAATGCAGGACGTTGGGCGGCGCGTGGAACACCCGGCCAAGGCCGTGGCCGCAGAAATCGCGCACCACCGACATGCGGTGGCCCTCGACGAAGCTCTGGATGGCGTGGCCGATATCGCCGAAGGTGTTGCCGGGCTTGACCTGCTCGATGCCGATCATCAGCGCGTCATGTGTCACCTGGATCAGGCGCTGGGCATAGGGCTTGGCCTCGCCGGCGACGTACATCCGGCTGGTGTCGCCGTACCAGCCATCGACGATCACGGTGACATCGATGTTGAGGATGTCGCCGTCGAGCAGCGTGTCATCGATGCGGGCGTGGTTGTCGTTCTTCCACTTGGGGATCTTGCTGCCCGGGATGCCGTGGCAGACCACGTGGTTCACCGAGATGCAGCTGGCGTGCTGGTAGCCGCGATAGCCGATGGTGGCCGAGGTCGCTCCCGAGGCCTCGACCGCGGCGCGGATCACCGCTTCGAGACCACCGGTGGTCTGGCCGGGCTGCACATGCGGCGCGACGTCGTCGAGGATCTTCGCGGCGACGGCGCCGGCGGCGTGCATGCCGGCAAAATCTTCGGGGTCGTGAATGCGGATGCCATCGCGGGTGAGGCGTCCGCCGGTGTCATGTCTCAAGGCTGCGCGCTCCGTTTGAATTCGAGTTCGTTACTTAAACCCTCGCGCGCCGCTTTGCCAGAGGGGACCGCCGGAACCCCGCTCTCCCCTTGCGTGTTGCCCATGAGAGCGTCAGGAACGATGCCATAACGCGATAAACCGGACGAGGGACGATGGAACAGCTCGACAATGTCATGAATACCGAGATCTACAACGGCACTTCCCTGTCGGACGTGCTCACCCTGGATTTCCTCGCGGGAATCCTCGGCAACGTGGTCACCGGGCTGCTGATCCTTCTCGTCGGCTTCCTCATTGCCGGTTGGGTCCGCCGCCGGGTGGTGGCGATCTCGAAGCGCAGTGCGCGGCTCGACGACACACTCTTCGCCTTCCTCGGCCAGATCGCCCGCTACGTGGTGCTGGTCTTCACCGGGCTGATCGTGCTGAACAATCTCGGTATCCAGACGACCTCGATCATCGCCGCGCTGGGCGCCGCCGGTCTTGCCGTCGGACTGGCGCTGCAGGGCACGCTGTCGAATGTCGCCGCAGGGGTGATGATCATCGTCTTCCGGCCCTTCAAGCTCGGCGATTTCATCGAGGTGGCCGGCGAGATGGGCACGGTGAAGGACATTACCCTCAACACCACCGAGCTGGCCTCGATCGGCAATACCCAGGTAATCGTGCCCAACGCCTCGATCTGGGGCAACGTGATCGAGAACTACTCCGTCTACAGCACCCGCCGCGCGGAATGGACCTTCGGCGTGGGTTACGGTGCCAATCTCAAGACCGCCGAAGAGGTGATCCTGAGCACTATCATGGCCGATGAGCGCTCGAAATCCGATCCCGAGCCCTTCATCCAGGTCAACAACCTCAACGACAGCTCGGTCGATTTCCTCGTCCGGGTCTGGGTCGAGAGCGCCGATTACTTCCAGTACCAGGCCGACATGAAGCGCAAGGTGAAGGAAGCGCTCGACCAGCACGGGGTCGACATCCCCTTCCCGACGCGTACGCTGATGGTCGAGCGCGACGAGGACGGCGCCATCGCGGCGCAATAGGGGCGACGAGGACAGCAAGCCGGGCACGGCAGGCATCGGTCCGGTCGCCGCGTCGGTTCAAGGCGGCGCGATATCATGTCGTGCCGCCCACGCACCATCTTGCGGAGCGGTGCGCGCGGGCCGTCTTTCGGTGTGTCGCGGGCCATCAACCGGTGTCGAACTGGGCCCAGATCGGCCGGTGATCGGAAATGTGAAAGCGGACGAAGGCGTCGAAGGGCTGAGCGCCGCGCGCCGTCCACAGATCGCCGAAGACCGCGCCATCGAAATCGAAGACCCCGTCGGTGATAAAGGCCCGCCCGGCATCGCCCGGCAGGAAGGCGAGCTGATCATACTGGTTGTCGCCGCCGATCACCGTGCCGATGCGGGTCTGGTGCTCGGGAATGTGCAGCCCGCGCCGGGTCAGGGCATCGAAGACCGGATCGCCCGGCTCCGTCGCGGGCATGTTGAGATCTCCGATCACCACCACGTTCTCCGAATAGGCCCGCCCGCGGCGCTGGCGCAGATCGGCCCAGCGGCCGAGCGCATAGCATTCCAGCGCACGGCGGTTGCGGGAATGGCCGTTGTCCTTGCCGAAATAGAGATGCGCATTGACCACGGTGAACTCGCGCTGGCCGGCACGGAAGGCCACCGCATAGGGATTGCGGTCAAAGCCGTGGAAGCTCTGCTTGGTGGTCGGCAGCTTGATGTAGCGATGCGCCGCCGGCGGAATGGCGATCTCTCCCGCCAGCTCTAGCCGGCTCACGCGGGTGGTGTCGAAGAGGAAGACCATGCGCTCGTCATTGCCGGCCTGGTCGGAGAGCACTGCGCCGTAGCCGGGCGAGAGCGCCGCCTGCAAGCGCCGGAAATCACTCAGGTCCTCCTTCACCTCCTGGATGGCGATGAGATCGAACCAGCTCAGGATCTCGGCCATGATGCGGAGGTCGTCATCGCTGCGCGGCTGCGCGGCATCGCCGAAATTGGCGATGTTCCAGCTGCCGAGCAGCAGCTTGCCGTCCTGTCGCGCGGGGATGGCGCGCCCGGGCTCGGTGTCGCGCCAGGCGCGGAGACGATCGATCTCCACGGCGGGATCGTAGGAGAAGCTGAACGGCGGTCTTGGAAACGGCGGCATCGGCAACGGCCTCGCACCAGCGGTCTGGGTGCCCGCGATGATAGCACCGGAGCGCGCGGTTTTTAAGTCGCCGCCGCTCTCCTGGCGCTTTCCGACCCCCGGTTGACATCCCATCCGCGCTGGCACAGGGTGGCCGCACATAACCAGGGGTGCTCCTTTCCGGGGCTGAGATGCGCGATCGCGCGAACCCTCTTACAGCTGATCTGGATAATACCAGCGGAGCGAGGTGCTATCATGTTCATAGGCGCGCAAGTGTCGCTATATCCGATGACGTCCGATTTCGTGGCGGTCATCACCGACGGGCTCGAAGCCCTCACCTCCTACCGTTCCGACCTGCGGATCGAGACCGACGACATGTCGACCCTGATGGTCGGTGCGCCCGAGGCGCTCTTCGCGGCAATCCGAGATCTGTTCGCTGCCGCCGCCCGCCGCCCCGAGCACGTGACCATGCATGTCACCCTGTCGCGTGGTTGCCCCGGCGAGCCCGATGACCCGAGCTGCCGCTGCGAGGCGCTGGAGCGCGCCCAGGAGCAAGGTCTCGCGGAGCGGCAGGCGCTGGCGGCCGAGGCGGTGACCGGCGCGCCCGTCGCCGGCGTCGAGATCGACGTGCAGTTCTCGCTCTACGTCATGGGTGGCGGCGACCACATGGAAGAGATCTATGGTTGCATCGATTTCCTGAAGAAGAGCGGCACCTTCCTGCGCTCGAAGAACTTCTGCACCCGGCTGCGCGGCGATGCCGGCGCGGTGTTCGCGACCCTGCAGCAGGCCTTCCTGCGCTTCGGGCCAGCGCAGGGCCATGTCACCATCGACCTGACCGCCTCCGCCAACAGCCCCAGCCTGCGCTGATCGCGCAGGGACGGCAGGGCGCTTACGCGTCCGCGCCGTTCGGTAATGCATGGTGTTTCTGCGACATATCCTTCCGGCCCTGCTGCTGGCCGTGGCCTTCCTTGTCGGATGGGAGGGCTACGTCACCCTGAGCGGCGCCTCGCCGCTGGTCCTGCCGGCGCCGAGCGACGTGGCGAACGGCCTCTGGATCGAGCGCCGCCGGATCGCCACGCATGCGGCAGCGACCATCGGGGTCGCAACGGTGGGGTTCGGCCTCTCTGTGCTCTTCGCCGTCGTCCTGTCGGTGCTGCTGCATTTCGCTGGCTGGTTGCGGCGCGGGCTCCTGCCGCTGCTTGTCGCCAGCCAGACCGTACCGATCGTGGCGCTGGCGCCGCTGATGGTGCTGTGGTTCGGCTTCGGGCTGCTGCCGAAAGTGCTGCTCGTCATCCTGGTGACCTTCTTCCCCATGGTGGTGAGCCTGATGGCCGGCTACGCGACCCTGCCGCGGGCGTTCCGCGATCAGCTCGTCTCGATGGGGGCCGGGCGCTGGCAGGTGTTCCGCCGCGCCACGCTGCCCTCCGCGCGCGGGCATTTCTTCGCCGGGCTCAGGATCTCGGCGACCTATGCCATCGTGGCGACGATCTTCGCCGAGTATGCCGGCGCGCGGCGCGGGCTCGGCATCTACATCCTGACCGCGAAAAACACCTTCCGAGCCGATCTGGTGCTCTCGGCGGTGGTGGTCTCGGCCCTGCTGACGCTGTCGCTGCTGGCACTGATCCAGCTCGTCGACCGCGCGACCGGGCGCCGCTTCCGGGGGGCGCGCGATGCTTGAGGTCTGTCGGCTGAACATCCATGCCGGGGAGACGGCCCTCGTGGAAGACCTATCTCTCACCCTCGCCACCGGGCGGCTCACCTGTCTGATCGGCCCCTCGGGCTGCGGCAAGAGCTCGGTGCTGAAATGGCTGGCCGGCGTGCTCGCGCCAGAGCTGCGGGTCACCGGAGAGGCACGGCTGGACGGGGTGGCGCTGACGCTGCCCGACCGGGCCATCGCCTACCAGCCGCAGCAGGACACGCTGTTTCCCTGGCTCACCATCCTGGAAAACGCCGCGCTCGGCCTCGAGATCCGCGGCAGCGCGCGCGCCGTGGCGCGGCGCGAAGTTCAGGCGCTGTTCCCGGCCTTCGGCCTCGCGGGGCATGAGCAGAGCTTTCCCGACCAGCTCTCCGGCGGCATGCGCCAGCGCGCCGCTGTGCTGCGCACGCTGGTGCAAAAGGCCGACGTGATGCTGCTCGACGAGCCGTTCTCGGCGCTCGACGCGGTGACGCGGCTGGCCATGCAGGACTGGCTCCTCACCCGACTGGAAGAGACGCCGCGCGCCGTGCTGATGGTCACCCACGATCTCTTCGAAGCGACCCAGATCGCCGACCGGGTGCTGGTCATGGCCAGGGGCCCTGGCCGGATCATCGCCGACATCGCCATTCCCACCCCCCGCGCCGGGCGCAGCGAGGCCGCCCTGGCCGAGACCCGTTCGGCGCTCAAAACCCTGCTCCTGGAGGACACAAGATGACCCGCATTTCCCTGGCCCTGATGGCCTGCCTCGCCGCGCCGGTGGCGCAGGCCGAAGAGGTGAGCATCGCGCTCGACTGGACCCTGAACACCAACCATGTCGGCCTCGTCGTGGCGCAGGAGAAAGGCTTCTATGACGCGGCGGGTCTCGAGGTCGAGATCCTGCCCTATTCCGACAGCGCCTCGACCGCGCTGCTGGCCGCCGGGGCGGTGGATTTCGCCTACATGACCGCGCTCGGCTTCATGAGCGCCAAGGCCGGCGGCGCCGAGATCACCGCGCTCTGGGTCACCATGCAGCGGGAGGCGGGCCGGTTGGTCTACAACAGCGACAATGCCGAGATCTCGCGCCCCGCGGATCTCGAGGGCAAGACCTATGCCGGCTTCGGCAGCGCCTGGGAGGATGCGCTGATCTCGACGATGATCGAGAACGATGGCGGCAGGGCTGTCTATGACACCGTGACGCTTGGCACCGGTGCCTACGAGGCGCTGGCCTCCGGCGCAGTGGATTTCACCCTCGAAGTTGCCACCTGGGAAGGGGTGAACAGCGAACTTCTCGGGCGTGACCAGTCGCATTTCATCTACGCGGATTATGGCGTCCCCGAGCCGCAGGGCGGCTATATCGGCACCCGCACCGAGACCCTGAGCGCCGCGCCCGAGACCTTGGCGGCCTTCATGGGCGCGACCGAGAAGGGCTACGCATGGGCCGCCGCGCATCCGCAGGAGGCGGCGGAGATCCTGATCGCTGCCGGCGATTTCCCGAACGAGGCGCTGGTGCGTGGCTCGATGGCGGCGATCGACGCGGGCGGCTATCTCACCGATGGCACCACGCCGGTGGGCCGGATCGACCCGGAGCGGCTCGAGGCGATGGCGAAGTTCCTCTATGGCAGCGAGGTGCTGCGCGGCGCCGATGGCGCAGCGCTCGCCTGGCCGGGCGGGGTGTCGGACTGGTTCGACCAGAGCTGGCGGGCTGACTGAGCGTCCCCGCCCGCAGGCCCGAGGGGCATAGAAGAGACGCGGAGGGGGCGCTGCCCCCTCTTGGCGCGATGCGCCAATTCACCCCCGAGGTATTTCTAAACCAGAGAAGACATGAGCGGAGCACTTCTGGCTTCTCTTCGTCAAAAATACTCCCGCCGGAGGCAGGCCGTCCGGTGCCGCGCGTGCAGGTCAGCGGCAAGGACGCGGCATCAGCTCCATTTCCACAGCGCCGGCACGAAGCGATAGGCCTCGCCCTCGCGCATGACGTGGCCGACACCGGGGAAGGGAAAGTGGTATCCAAGTACCGCCATGCGATCGGCCACCGCCATGTCGAGCAGGCGCTTGCGGGTCGTCACGGTGACCTCGCCATCCATGTCGAAGCTGTTGTACCACTCCGGGTGGGCGAAATTGGTGTAGGCGTGGCTCATGGCGTCGCCGGTGACGAGCAATTGCTGGCCGCCGGACTCGACGATCAGGCTCATGTGGCCCGGCGTGTGGCCGGGTGTGTCGAGGACTCGGAGGCCGGGGACGATCTCCTGCCCGTCGCGTATCATCTGCCAGTCGGCGCCGTCGACCTGGATCGAGTTCTGCGCGCCCACCACGAACTGCTGCATCTCCAGGGGCACCTGGCTCGCGAGCCCGTCCTGCATCCAGAAATCATGCTCCGCCTGGCCGAGGAAATAGGCGGCATCGGGCAGGATGGCCTCGTCGAAATCATCGCGGATGCCCCAGATGTGGTCGGGGTGGGCGTGGGTGATCACAACATGGGTGATCGATGAGGCATCGATCCCGGCCGCATCGAGATTGGCCATCAGCCGACCGGCGGTGTCGAGGAAGCGGTTGCCGGAGCCCACGTCGACCAGCACGATGGCCTCGCCGATCTCGACCAGCAGGTGGTTGGTGTGAGAGTAGTTGATCTCGGGCGACAGGAAGTGTTGCTCGAGGAAGGCTTTCACCTCCGCGGGATCGGCATTCACCCCGAGCCCATCGGTGGGCAGCTGCAGCGAGCCGTCGGAGATCACGGTGATCTTCGCCTCACCAAGGGTGAAGGCGAAATGCGTCGGGTTGCCGGTGGCGGGGGCGCCGAGCTCGGCGCGGCCGATCGCGGGCAGGGTCAGCGCCGGAGCCGCGGCGGCCATCGCGAGGATATCCCGCCGGCTGGGTTTGAAGAGCGTCATGCGGAGCCTCCCTCTCTCGTCGCACGAATAGACATATGCGAATAAGATACAGGATGCGGGCGCGAATGCCAGCGGGAAGGCCGCGCCGCGCTCAGCCGGCGCGCAGCACCGTCACGTGGGTGTCGCCGTAGCGGCGGGTGTCGAGCAGGGTGAAGCCCTCGGGCGCCAGTTGCGGCGCGCTCTCTTCCCAGACGATCAGCGCCTCGGGCGCGATCCAGCCGGCGGCGCGGGCGCCCTGCAGGGCGCGGGCGCCGAGATCCTTGCCGTAGGGCGGGTCGAGAAAGACGAGGTCGCAAGGCGCCTCTGCCGGGGGCAGGCGGCAAGCGTCGCGCGGGATCAGCGTCGTGCGGTCGGCGCAGCCCAGCAGGCGGATGTTGTCGCGCAGCAGCGATTGCGCCTTGCGGCCGTCATCGACGAAGGTGCAGGCCTCGGCGCCGCGCGACAGCGCCTCGAGCCCCAGTGCGCCGGTGCCGGCGAAGAGATCGAGCGCGCGGGCGCCCTCGAAGGGCTCGCCGAAGCGGCCACCGCCCAGCATGTTGAACAGGCTTTCGCGCACGCGGTCGGTGGTCGGGCGCAGATGCGCCCGGGGATCGCCCTTGCCAACCGGGGTAAGCGCCCGTCCGCGCCAGTCTCCGGCGATGATCCTCACGCTTTCAACAGCGCCTTGAGGTCGGTCTCGGGGTCGGCCACGGCCTCCGGCTCGGGCGACTTCCCGGCCTCGATCAAGCGTTTGCCGACCATGTAGGCGCGCGGATCGTTCATCGCGTCTAGCGCCAGCAGCGTGGCGCCGGCGTAGTACCAGTGCGACACCGCATCGCCCGATTTGCGCACCACCACCCGGTCGTAGCCGGTGTTCAGCCCGGCGATCTGCAGCTTCACGTCATACTGGTCCGACCAGAACCACGGCTTGGCCTCGTAGGCGCGGCCCACGCCCATGATGTTGTCGGCCACCGCCTCGGCCTGGTCGATGGCGTTGCCGACGCTCTCGAGGCGGATCTGCGCGCCGCGATAGGGGAAGGAGGCGCAATCGCCGGCGGCCCAGACATTGGGCGCCGAGGTGCGCCCGGTGGCGTCGGTGCGGATGCCGTTCTCGATGTCGATGCCGGCGGCCTCGGCGAGTTCGAGCGCCGGCAGGATGCCAACGCCGGCGATGACGAAATCGACCGGCAGCGTGCTGCCATCGGTCAGCTCGGCACCGGTCACCTTGCCATCCGTGCCGGTGAGCTTTCCGAGCCCCACGCCCTCGCGGATGTCGACGCCCTTCGCCGTGTGCAGGTCGCGGAAGTAGTCGGCGGTTTCGGGGGCGGCGACGCGCTGCAGGATGCGCTCGGCCATCTCGACCAGCGTCACCTTGAGGCCGAGCTTGGCGGCCACCGCCGCCGCCTCGAGCCCGATATAGCCGCCACCGACGATGAGCACGCTGGCGCCTTCGGTGAAGCGCGGCTTCATGGCGTCGACATCGGCGATGCCGCGCACGCAGAACACGCCGTCGAGATCGCCGCCGATCGCCGCCGGCAGCTTGCGCGGGTTGGAGCCCGTGCAGAACACGAGGTCGTCATAGGAGATCTTGCGCCCGTCGGCGATGATCGCGCGGGCTTCGGTATCGACGGCGGTGACCGGTGCGTTCAGCACCAGCTCGATGTCTTGCTCGTCATAGTAGGCGCGCGGGCGGAGGAAGAGGCGCTCCTCCTCCATCTCGCCCAGCAGGTAGGCCTTGGAGAGCGGCGGGCGCTGGTAAGGCGGCACCGGCTCGGCGCCGATCAAGGTGATCTTGCCGTCGAAGCCCTTGGAGCGCAGCCGCGCCACCAGGGAGGCGCCGGCCTGGCCGCCTCCGATCACCACCACATTGCTCATCTGCCTGCCCCCGGTTTTTGCATTTGCCTATTCGGGCGCAGCCTATATCCCTGACGTCGGAAAACGCAATCTAGGGAGACGCGCGACATGGCCATTTCCAAAGGTGACACGCTGCCCGGCGCAACGCTGGTGCAATTCGGGGAAAACGGCCCCGAGACGGTCAAGCTCGAAGACAAGGTCTCGGGCCGCAAGGTGGTGATCTTCGCGGTGCCCGGAGCCTTCACCCCGACCTGTCACTCGGCGCATGTGCCGAGCTTCATCCGCACCAAGGACGGCTTCGCGGAAAAGGGCGTCGACGAGATCATCTGCGTCTCGGTCAACGATCCTTTCGTGATGAAGGCGTGGGGCGAGTCCACCGGCGCCAGCGAGGCCGGGATCACCATGCTGGGCGACCCGGAAAGCGCCTTCACCAAGGCGATCGGCATGGATTTCACCGCGCCGCCGGCGGGCCTGATCGGGCGCTCGAAGCGCTACGCGATGCTGGTCGAGGACGGCACGGTCACCCTGTTCCACGCCGAGGCCAGCCCGGGCGAATGCGAGATCTCGGCCGGCGAGAGCCTGCTCGAGGCGATGTAAGACTGCCCCTGCGCGCCGGTCAGCCGGCGCGCTTGAGGTCGGCGATCATGGCGTCGATGTCGCCGCGGCGGCGGTCGAGCATGGCGCCGACCTCGGTCCGCTCGGTGAGCAGCATGTTCACGCCCTCGACATACATGTTGTAGAATCGGCCCGATTTCTCGCCGACGAAGAAGGTCACGTCGAAGGGCGACTGGCCGCGCAGCAGCGCCACGGTCGAGACCTGGTAGGCGTTCTTGACCTTCTTGCTGCCCTGGATCTCGAGCTTGCCGCCGATGAACTTGCGGAACTGCTTGCCGTATTTGCGGCTGACATAGCCCGCGAAAGCATTGGTGAAGGCTTTCTTCTGCGCCGGGGTGGCGCGGCGTCCGTCGGCGCCCATCGCGTAGGCCGCGATATAGGGCATGTCGCCGTAGCTTCGGAAGATACGCTCGAAATCGGCGATCATCGCCGCTTCCGACTTGCCGGACTCGATCACCCGGTTGATGTCGGCCAGCATGCGTTCGACCAGCGCCGAGGCCTGCGCCGCGGTCACCGCCAGCGCGGCGCCTGGCACAAGGGCGCAGAGGGCCGCCGCCGCGCTGCCGCTGATCATTTCCCTGCGGGTTAGAAAATGCCGGGTCATCAAAATCCCTCCGTGTCCAATGCCTCTGGGTCGATATAGTCCGCCGCGCCGGTCTCTGTATCCCCCAGCTGGTAGCGCCGGTAGGAGAGGTAGCTGTTGCGGGTCTGCGCGTAGCTGTCGGCGCTGTCATAGAGCAGCGTGTCGAGCGTGTCGCCGTATTCGACCCGCTCCGCCACCTTGCCGGCGGCGCGAATGCCGACCGAGTAGTAGCGCTCGGGGGAGGGCAGGTAGACATAGCCGAGAGGATTCAGGGCGATATCCACGAGCTTGCCGACCGCCTCGCGCTCGGTGGCGGGGCCAATGAGCGGCAGCTCGATATAGGCGCCTTCCGGGAAGCCCCAGACATGCAGCGTTTCCCCGAAGTCGCTCTTGTCTTCCGGCAGCCCGATCCCGCTGGCGACATCGAACAGCCCGGCGATCCCGACGGTGGCGTTGACGCCGAAGCGCAGCGTGTTGCGCGTGGCGCGGCCGAGCCGGGCCTGCAGCACCTGGTTGACGACGGTCCGCGGCGTGCGCAGCGTGTCGGCCATGTTGGCGACACCGGCCAGGATCGGGGCGGGGATGGCGCTGGCGCCGCCGTCACCGCCGCCGCCAAGCGCGGAATCGACGCGCTTGTTGAACGCGTGGATGCGGCGATTGGCGCCTTCCTGGGGATCGTAGATGCCGTCCGGCGCCTCGCCGGGGCCGGGAACGGCGCAGGCTGCGAGCGACAGGAGGGCGCAAAGAGCAAGAACGGTCTTCGGTGTCGGCATGTCGCAGTTACCTAAAATTATGGTGCATTGGAAAATTCCGTTCTTGCTATAAGAAGGACCATACTTGCAGATTGGGCCCGAGCCACAAGCCGCTGCCGCGCAGGTCACAAGCCTGTGACGGAATGGCGACAGCCCATTCGTTAAGGACTTATCCGCACTTTATGCGGCAAACATATACGACCCAAGGAGAGCGCATTTTCCGATGACACCGCGTTCGAAAGAAGCGGGGCGCGACGAACTGGTCGCCGCTCGCCGCCAAAGCCGACCCTATTACTGGTTCGTCGCGATCTTCAGCTTCTTCGTGAACCTGCTGATGCTGACCGGGCCACTCTACATGCTTCAGGTCTATGACCGGGTGCTCGGATCGCGCTCGGTCGCGACCCTGCTCGCGCTCTCGGCGCTGGTTCTGTTCCTCTACAGCATGATGGGGATTCTCGATTATGCCCGCGGCCGGGTGATGGCGCGGGTCGCCGCGCGCTTCCAGGCTGCGATGGACGTGCGCGTCTTCGATGCGGTGATGCGTCGCGCGGCGGTCAAGCCCGACGAGCTGTCGGCCACCGGCCTCAAGGATCTGGAATCGATCCAGCGGCTGATGTCCTCGCCGGTGCTCATGGCCTTCTTCGACATGCCGTGGACGCCGTTCTTCATCGCCGGGATCTTCGTCTTCCACCCCTGGCTCGGCTACCTGGCCCTGGCCGGCGGCCTGGTGCTCATCGCCGTCACTGCGCTGAACCAGATGTTCAGCCGCAACCCGACGCTGAAGTCGAACCATGCGCTGCTGGTGGCTGAGCGGAATTCCGACGAGATCCGCAACGAGGCCGAGATGGTGCAGTCGCTGGGTATGCGGGAGGATGCCTTCCGCCGCTGGAACGCCGCCCGCTCCGATGCGTTGCGCGGCCAGATCGGCACCACCGACATCATCGGCACCTTCACCGTCGCCACCAAGACCTTCCGGCTGTTCCTGCAATCGGCGATGCTCGGGCTTGGCGCCTATCTCGTGCTGCAGGGCGAGCTGACCGCGGGCGCGATGATCGCGGGCTCGATCCTGATGGGGCGGGCGCTGGCGCCGATCGAGCTGGCCATCGGCCAGTGGCCGGCCGTCACCCGGGCCCGCAAGGGCTGGGACAGCCTGGCCCAGCTGCTTGGCGAGGAGCCGCCGGAGCCGGCCCGCCTGCCGCTGCCCAAGCCGCAGGCCCGCCTCGAGGTGACCCAGCTCACCATCGTGCCGCCCGGTGAGCATCAGGCGTCGCTCAGGCTGGTCAGCTTCACCCTCGAGCCCGGCCACGCGCTGGGCGTCATCGGCTCGTCCGGCGCCGGCAAGTCGACGCTGGCGCGCGCGCTCACCGGCACTTGGAAGCCGGCGGGCGGCAAGATCCGTCTCGACGGCGCGGCGCTCGATCAATACGGGCAGGCGCTGGGCGAGCATATCGGTTACCTGCCGCAGCGCGTCACCCTGTTCAACGGCACCATCGCCCAGAACATCGCGCGCCTGTCGCAGACGCCGGACCCGGCCAAGATCGTCGAGGCGGCCAAGAAGGCCGACGCCCACGAGATGATCCTGAAGCTCCCGCACGGTTACGACACCAAGGTGTCGGCCACCGGCGGCCGCCTCTCGGGCGGTCAGATGCAGCGCATCGGGCTGGCCCGCGCGATGTATGGCGAGCCGGTGCTGCTGGTGCTCGACGAGCCCAACTCGAACCTCGACAACGAGGGGTCGGAAGCGGTGAACCGGGCGATCCGCACGATGAAGGAAGAGGGCAGGTCGGTGATCATCATGGCACACCGGCCCTCCGCGATCCGCGAGTGCGACATGCTCCTCATGCTCGAGCACGGCACCCGGGCGGCCTTCGGGCCCAAGGAGGAGGTCATGCGCTCGCGCGTCAAGAACCACGAACAGATTGCCAATGCGGCCGGGCCGGGAGGGGTCAGATGAGCGACGACGACAAGGGCTTTTCGCTGCGCACGCCGATGACCTTCGGCCTGATGGCCCTGCTCATCCTGGTGGCGGGCTTCGGCACCTGGGCGGCGACCACCGAGATCTCGGGCGCGATCATTGCCGGCGGCCAGATCCAGGTCGATCAGAACCGGCAGGTCGTCCAGCATGTCGATGGCGGCATCGTGCAGGAGATCCTCGTGGAGGAGGGCGACACAGTCGCCGAGGGCCAAGTGATGATCCGCCTCGATCCAACCCTGCTGCGCTCCGAGCTGAAGATCGTCGAAGGCCAGTATTTCGAGCTGCTGGCCCGCCGGTCGCGCCTCGAGGCGGAGCGCGACGGCGCCGACGAGGTCGTTTTCCCCGAGATCCTGCTGGAGCGGGTGGAAACAGATGACGAGGTCGCCGAGCTGGTCAGCGGCCAGCGCAACCTGTTCTTCGCCCGCCGCGATTCGAGGAATCGCGAGGTCGAGCAGCTCAACAAGCGCAGCGACCAGATCGGCAACCAGATCGAGGGCGTCGAGTCCCAGGTCGAGGCGCTGGAAGCGCAGCTGTCCTTCGTCGAGGAAGAGCTCGCGAGCCAGCAATCGCTGCTCGATCGCGGTCTGGCGCAGGCCAGCCGGGTTCTGACCCTCCAGCGCGAGGCGGCGCGGCTTGCCGGCGAGCGCGGCGAGTTGGTGGCCACCAAGGCGCAGGCCGAGGGCGAGATCACCGAGATCGACATCGAGATCATCAAGCTCGACACCGCCCGCCGCGAGCAGGCGATCACCACCCTGCGCGACATGCAGTATCGCAGCCGCGAGCTGGCCGAACAGCGCCTGGCCCTGATCGAGCAGCTCAAGCGGCTCGAGATCACCGCGCCGGTGGCGGGGGTGGTCTATGGCATGACGGTGTTCGCGCCGCGCTCGGTGATCCGGGCCGCCGATCCAGTGCTCTACCTCGTGCCGCAGGATCGTCCGCTGGTGATCGCGGTGAACATCGAGCCGATCCACATCGACCAGACCCATGTCGGCCAGGAGGTGACGTTGCGCTTCTCGGCGCTCGACCAGCGCACCACGCCGGAGCTCTTCGGCACGGTCACGCAGATCTCGGCCGATGCCTTCACCAACGAGCAGACCTCGGCAAGCTACTACCGCGCCGAGATCGTGCTCAACGAGGGCGAGCTGAGCAAGCTTCCGGAAGACAGCACGCTGATCCCCGGCATGCCGGTCGAGGCCTATCTGCGCACCGCCGATCGCACGCCCCTGGCCTATCTCGTGAAGCCCTTCACCGACTACTTCTCGAAGGCCTTCCGCGAAAGCTGATCGCGGCTCAAGCGGCTATTTCCATTGCGGCGCGGGGCGGATAGCCTCGCGCCGACTCACATCCGGAGGTTCCCATGAGCGATATCGATGCCCGCCTTGCCGAGCTTGGCCTGACCCTGCCCGAGGCGCCCGCACCCGCCGCCAATTACGTGCCCTTCGTGCAGACCGGCAACCTCGTCTTCGTCTCCGGCCAGATCAGCCAGGGCCCCGACGGGCTGATCCTCGGCAAGCTCGGCGCCGACATGGAAGTCGAGGCCGGTGCCAAGGCCGCGGCCGCCTGCGCGCTGGGCCTGCTGGCGCAGGTCAAGGCGGCTTGCGGAGGCGACCTGTCGAAGCTCAAGCGCGTGGTGAAGCTGACCGGCTTCGTAAACTCCACGCTCGAATTCACCGACCAGCCCAAGGTGATCAACGGCGCCTCGGACCTGCTGGTCGCGGTGCTGGGCGATGCCGGCCGCCACTCGCGTTCGGCGGTCTCTGCCGCGTCGCTGCCGATGGGCGTGGCGGTCGAGATCGAAGGCATCTTCGAGATCGCCTGAGCACCATGCTTCCCGCAAGCTTCCTCGACCGGCCCATCGCGCACCGTGCCTATCACGACATCGCGGCGGGCCGGCCCGAGAACTCGGTCGAGGCGATCATCGCCGCGATCGAGGCCGGCTACGGCATCGAGATCGACCTGCAGCTGTCGTCCGACGGCGTCGCGATGGTGTTCCACGATTACGACCTCGACCGGCTGACCGCCGAAACCGGCCCGGTGCGGGCGCGCAGCGCCTCCGCGCTCGGGGCGATCCCGCTCCGACATGGCTCGAGGGGCATCCCGACCTTCGCCGAGGTGCTGGCGCTGGTGGCCGGGCAGGTGCCGCTATTGGTCGAGGTGAAGGATCAGGACGGCGCGATGGGCCCTGATGTCGGCCCGCTCGAGGCGGCCGCCGCCGAGGCCCTGAACGGCTATGACGGCCCGGTGGCGCTGATGTCGTTCAACCCGCATTCGGTGGCCGCGCTGGCCGCGCTGGCGCCGGGTATTCCGCGCGGGCTGACCACCTGTGCCTACGAAGGCGAGGATGCCGAGCAGCTGCCCGAGGCGCGGCTCGCCGGGCTGCGCGCCATCGCGGATTTCGATCGCACCGGTGCCTGCTTCATCAGCCACGACTGGCGCGACCTGAACGCGCCGCGCGTGGCCGAGCTGCGCGCCGCCGGGGTTCCCGTGTTGTGCTGGACGGTGCGCTCGCCCGAGGATGAGGCGGTGGCGCGCGCGGTTGCCAACAACATCACGTTCGAGGGATACGCGGCTTGAACCCGGCGCGCTGCAGGCCAGATAGTGGCCAGCAGGGAAGACACGCATGACCGATCAAAGCCCCGGCGGCACCATCGCCGTCAACATCCTCACATCGCTGGACCAGATCGCGCCGGGCGACTGGGATGCCTGCGCCTGCCCCGAAGCGGCGGATGGCGGGCGGCCCAAGGATCCGTTCACCACCCACCGCTTCCTGCACGCGCTGGAAGCCTCGGGCTCGGTCGGGCGCGGCACCGGCTGGGAGCCGCGCTATCTGAGCGCCGAGCTCGATGGTGAGATCATCGCCGTGGCGCCGCTCTACGCCAAGGGCCACAGCCAGGGTGAATACATCTTCGACCACAGCTGGGCCCATGCCTACGAGAACGCAGGCGGCGACTATTACCCCAAGCTGCAGATCGCAGTGCCCTTCACCCCGGCGACCGGGCGGCGCTTCCTGACCAGGCCCGGCCACGAGGCCACCGGCATGTCGGCGCTGGTGCAGGGCGCGGTGCAGTTCGCGGCGCAGAACGAGCTGAGCTCGCTGCACGCCACCTTCTGCACCGAGGCCGAGGCCATCGCCGGCGAGCGCATGGGGCTGCTGCGCCGGGTCACCCAGCAGTTCCACTGGGAAAACGACGGCTACGCGGATTTCGACGCATTTCTCGAAAGCCTCAGCTCGCGCAAGCGCAAGAACATCCGCAAGGAGCGCCGCACCGCGCAGGGCTTCGGCGGCGAAATCCGGATGCTGGTGGGCGACGAGATCGCGGCCGAGCACTGGGACAGCTTCTGGCGGTTCTATCAGGACACCGGGGCGCGCAAATGGGGCTCGCCCTACCTCACGCGCGCCTTCTTCGAGATCGCCCACGAGACGCTGCGCGACGATATCGCCATGGTGGTGGCCATGCGCGACGGGCGCGACGTGGCGGGCGCGCTCAACTTCATCGGCCGCGATGCGCTCTATGGCCGTTACTGGGGCTGCGTCGAGGATCACCCCTGCCTGCATTTCGAGGCATGCTATTATCAGGCCATCGAGTTTGCCATCCGACACAGGCTGGCGCGGGTCGAGGCCGGGGCGCAGGGCGAGCACAAGCTGGCCCGCGGATACCTGCCGACCGAGACCCACTCGCTGCACTGGATCGCCGACCGGGGTTTCGCCGAGGCGGTGGCGCGCTATCTCGAGGAGGAGCGGCGGGCCATTGGCGAGGATATCGAGATCCTCACCGCCTATGGCCCGTTCCGAAAGGACCATAGGGAAGAACAGGAATGACCGAGAAACTCTCCGACACCGCCCGCGACACCATGCTCGCCCCGCTCTTCGAGGCCGGCTGGGAGATGGTCGAGGGCCGCGACGCCATCCACAAGACCTTCGAGTTTGCGGATTTCACCGAGGCGTTCTCGTGGATGACCCGCGCCGCGCTCTGGGCCGAGAAATGGGATCACCACCCGGAATGGAGCAATGTCTACAAGACCGTCGAGGTGACGCTCTCGACCCATGACGTGGGCGGGCTCTCGGCGCTCGACGCCAAGCTGGCGCGCAAGCTCGATACGCTCTGATCCCGTGCGGGCATGGCTCCGCCGGTAGCGCGGATCACGACCTCGGCCCGATCAGGCCGGGGTCTTTTTCTTTCGGGGTTTCGGTTCGCCGGCCGGGATGATCGTGTCGGGATCGACGCCGCGTTTCTCGGCACTGGCCCGGACCGCCTCGCGCAGGGTCTCGCTGCGCTTCAGCAACCGCCGGAACCGCGCCTCGTCGAGCACCAGAAGGGTGCTTGGCACGATGGCGCGCGACTCGAAGCGGCGCGGTTTCTGGGTCAGGATCGCGAGCTGGCCGAACATCTCGCCGCGGCCCAGCCGCCATGTCTGGCCGCCCCGCTCCAGCTCGACCGCGCCGTTGGCGATGAAATAGACGCTGCGCGCCGTGCTGTCGGGCCGCAGGATCACGTCCCCGGGGTTGACGTAGCGCGCAGAGAGCGCCCGGGCGAGCTGCTTGACCGAGGGCGCGTCGAGATCGGAAAACAGCGGGAATTGCCGCACCAGCTCGGAGCGCTGCAGGGCCACGTCGAGGCGCGGCCGCTTCTCGCTGGCGGCGCGGCGGTCGGCGATCTCCTGCATAAGCGAGGTGTGCAGCTCTTCCCCGATCAGCCCATCGGCGCGCATGGCGTTGTATTCGCGCTCCTCGAGCCGCAGCTGGGTGCGGCGGATGAAGTGGCGCTCGAGCGTTTCGGCATAACCCGGGTATTGCAGCCGCAGCCCTTCGAGCGCGGTGTTGACGGTCTCGACGCGGCGGTTGAGCAGCTCGGTCAGCAGGTCGGAGACGCGGCGGCCGTGGATGCGGCGGATGCGGCCGTGGATGAAGCCGTCGAGATCGCGCAGGATCAGCTTCTGCGACAGCAGGAGCTCGAACCGGTCGGCGGTGAGCCGGGCCAGCGGTCCGGACAGGCCGAGCCGGTTGTGCAGCACTGCCGCCACCCGGAAGCCCTTGCCATAGGCCACCACGCGTCGCGCGGCGCGGCGATAGCCGCTGCGGCCGCCGGTGCGCGTGGCTTCGATCAGCCGGTCGGCATCGGACAGAAGGATTTCCGACAGCCGCGACGAGATCGAGTGATCGCGCACGCGCTCGATTATGGTGTCGCGCTCGGCACCGGCCAGCGCGATCAGGCCCAGCGTGACGCGGTCCTTGTCGAGGATCTCGGTGTCTTCCTCGGCCTGTTTGACCGCCTCCTCGAGCCGATCGCCGAAGCGCTTGGCCTCGCCGCGCACGATGCGCTGGTCGAGATCGTAATTCGCCGTTGTGCGCGAGACGTCTTCGCGCACCGTTTGCAACGACACCGCCACCACCTGTTTCGACAGCGCCTGGTCGAGCGGCGAGAGCTGGTCGAGCCCGAGCTTGCCGATCACCCAGCGCAGCGTCGTGCCCTGCACCAGCAGGGTGAATAGGGTGAAGCCGGTGGCGAGGATGCCGACCTGCCGCTTGATCTCGACCGGCACGCGGAAGTTTTCAGTCACTGCGAGTGCCAGCGCCAGGGTGACGGCGCCGCGCAACCCGCCCCAGAGGATCGCGCTGCGGTAGGGGCGTTCGACCGGCGGCGACAGGCGAAGCCGCCCCATGATCGGCAGCACGAAGAACAGGATGAAGGCGCGGGCGGCGATTGCGGCGAGCACGACGACGAGCACGAGCCCGGCGTCGGAGAGCCGGAACTCCTCGAGCATCCGGGGGATCAGCAGGGCGGCGAGGATGAAGATCAGCGCCCCGGCCCAGTGCGCCAGCAGGTCCCAGACCTCGCGCAGGTTGGTCCAGGCCTCGGGCGGCAGCCGGCCCGGTCCGACGATGTTGAGCGTGAGGCCCGCGGCGACCACGGCGATCACTCCGGAGGCGCCGATGCTCTGCTCGGCGATGATGTAGGCGAGGTAGGGCAGGGCCACCGAGATCGACTGTTGCGCCAGCTCGTAGCGTCCGAAAATCCCCATCAGCCGCACCGCGATGCGGGCGAGGATCCAGCCGGTCAGCGCGCCGCCGAAGATCAGCAGCGGGAACTGGCTCAGCGCGTCCTCGAGGGTGGGGTCGGGCAGGCCGAGCATGACGAAGCCGAGGAAGAACCCGAAGAGCGCGATGGCGGCGGCGTCGTTGAGCAGGCTTTCGCCCTCGATGATCCGTGCCAGCCGGCGCGGCGCCGAAAGGGAGCGGAAGATCGAGATCACCGCCGAGGGGTCGGTGGTCGAGACGATCGCGCCGATCAGCAGGCAGGCGGCCAGCGGCAGGGTCGAGAACCATGACAGCGCGTAGCCGACGCTGAGCGTCGCCACGACGACGGCCCCAACCGCCATCAACAGGATCGGCACCCAGTCGTCCATCATCCGGCGGATGTTGAGCCCCAGCGTCGCCTGGAACAGCAGCGTCGGCAGGAACACGTAGAGGAACACGCTGGCGCGGATCGGCAGGCCGAGGATCGCCTCGGCCACCGGGTTGAGCGCGTCGGTCAGCGTGGTGCGCAGGAAGAAGATCGCCCCGGCGGCGATCAGGATGCCGAGCACGGCGAGGATCACGCTATAGGGCAGCCGCAAACGCGCCGCGAGCGGCTCGGCCAGACCGATGACAAGAAACAGCGACGCGATGACGGTCGTAACAACAACGATGTCCATGGCCCACGCAATAGCGGCAAACACCCTGTCTTCGGAA
Organism: Salipiger bermudensis; assembly: GCF_019801965.1. Lineage (GTDB taxonomy): Bacteria > Pseudomonadota > Alphaproteobacteria > Rhodobacterales > Rhodobacteraceae > Salipiger > Salipiger bermudensis_A. The sequence goes on along the minus strand of NZ_JAHVIA010000001.1, from coordinate 718,829 downwards.
GGTCTGAAAACGTTGGAAACGCCCCATTTCACGCAACCGCGAGCGGCAAGCGGCGATCACCGGGGCGGCGATCGGCAAGGACATGCCGTCTGGTGACGCTTGCGTGATCCGCCTGCGCATTGCGCGGCAAGGCAGGCGCCTATAGGCTTGGCCAACCGATAAAAGGAGGCACTGGCATGGCAGGCAAGGCTCTCGGGCTTCTTCGCAACACGGCGCTTGCGCTGACGATGATCGCAGGCGTGGCGGCACCAGCCGCCGCGGCAAGCCTTGCTGGCGATTACCTCGCCGCGCGTCAGGCCAGCTTCAACGGAGATTTCAAGGCCGCGGCCGAGTATTACGGCCGCGCCGTGGCCTATGATCCGGGCAACCCGGCGCTGCTTGAACGGGCCACGCTTGCCAACCTGTCGCTCGGCGATGTCGAGCGCGCGGTGGCGCTGGCCGATCGCCTGTCGGAGCAGGGCTTCCAGAGCCAGGTCGGCCACATGGCCCAGATCGCCAAGCTCGCCCAGAGCGGCGATTATGACGCGCTTCTGGCGCGGATCGAGGAGAAGACCGCCATCGGACCGCTGGTCGACGGTCTGGTCGAGGCCTGGTCGATCCTCGGCCAGGGCGAGATGAGCGGCGCGCTCGAGGCGTTTGACGCGGTCTCGGAAGAGCGTGGCCTTGCCCCCTTCGCCTTCTACCACAAGGCGATGGCGCTGGCCTCGGTCGGCGATTTCGAGGGCGCCGAGGCGATCTTCGCCCAGAACCGTGCCGGCAGCATGCAATACACCCGCCGCGCGGTCATGGCGCGCTCGGAGATCCTCAGTCAGCTCGACCGTCAGGACGAGGCGGTGGCGATGATCGACGAGGGCTTCCCGCCGCCGATGGATCCGGGCCTCGCCGAGATGCGGCAGCGGCTGGTCGAGGGCGAGCGCCTGCCCTTCACCTACGTGAATTCCCCGAAAGACGGCATTGCCGAGGTGTTCTACACCCTCGCCGGCGCGCTCGCCAACGAGGCGGATGACGATTTCACCCTGCTCTACGCCCGCATCGCGCAATACCTGCGCCCGGATCATTCCGGCGCGATCCTGATGACCGCCTCGCTGCTCGAGGCGCTCGATCAGTATGACCTCGCGGTGGCCGCCTACAAGCAGGTCCCGCGCGACGATTCCTCCTACCACGCCGCCGAGCTCGGCCGCGCCGAGGCGCTGCGCTCGAGCGGCAAGGTCGATGCTGCGGTCGAGGTGCTCGAGCAGCTCGCAGGCACCCATGGCAGTCAGGCCACGGTGCAGTCGGCGCTGGGCGACATGATGCGCCAGCTCGAGCGTTACGACGAGGCGGTGGCCGCCTATGATGCCGCGCTGGCCAGCTTCGACGAGGAGAACCCCTCGCTGTGGTTCCTGCATTACGCCCGCGGCATCAGCAACGAGCGGCTGAAGAAATGGGGCATGGCCGAGACCGATTTCCGCAAGGCGCTCGAGCTCAACCCAGGCCAGCCGCAGGTTCTCAACTATCTCGGCTACTCTCTGGTCGAGCAGCAGGAGAAGCTCGACGAGGCACTCTCGATGATCGAGCAGGCGGTCGCGGCGCAGCCGCAGAGCGGCTACATCATCGACAGCCTCGGCTGGGCGCTCTATCGCCTTGGCCGCTACGAGGAGGCGGTGGTCCACATGGAGCGCGCCGCCGAGTTGATGGCGGTCGATCCGGTGGTCAACGACCACCTGGGCGATGTCTACTGGGCGGTCGGGCGCAAGCTCGAGGCCGAGTTCCAGTGGAAGCGCGCCTTGAGCTTCATCGACTGGGAAGACGCCTCCGACGAGATCGATCCCGAGCGCATCCGCCAGAAGCTGGAGGTCGGGCTCGACAAGGTGCTCGCCGAGGAAGGCAAGCCGCCGCTCAAGATGGCCAATGGCGAGTGAGGTCTTCGCACCGGCCAAGATCAATTTGACCCTGCATGTGACCGGCCGCCGCGAGGATGGCTATCACATGCTGGATTCGCTGGTGAGCTTCGCGCCGGTCGGTGACCTTCTGACGATTTCCGAAGGCGAGGGCCTGTCGCTCCGGGTCTCTGGCCCGGAGGCCGAGGGCGTGCCGGAGGATGGCAGCAATCTCGTGATGAAGGCGGCGTCCCTGCTGGGTGGAGACGCGGCGCTGCATCTCGACAAGGCGCTGCCGGCGGCCTCCGGCATCGGCGGCGGCTCGGCCGATGCCGCCGCGGCCCTGCGCGGGCTCTCGGCCTGGGGCGGCAGCGATGCGTCGCCGCAGGCGCTGCTTGAGCGGCACGGCGCGGCGATCCTTGCGCTGGGGGCGGATGTTCCGATGTGCGTCGCCTCCCGGCCCCTGCGGGCGCAGGGCATCGGCGAGCGGCTCACGCCGTTGGCGCTGCCGCCGGTGGCAGCCGTTCTGGTCAACCCGCGCCTGCAGGTCTCGACGCCCTCGGTCTTCCGCGCCCTCGAGAGCCGCGACAACACACCGATGCCGGACGACATTCCGGAGATGGCGGACGCGGCGGAGCTGATCGCTTTCCTGCACGAGATGCGCAACGACCTTCAGGCGCCCGCCTGCGCGGTTCAGCCCGCGATCCGCGACGTGCTCGCCCGGATCGGAGGCCAGCCGGGCTGCAGTCTCGTCCGCATGTCGGGCTCGGGGGCCACGTGCTTCGGGCTGTTTCTGTCCGAGAAGGAGGCGCAAGCGTCCGCCGAGGCCATCGCTGCGGCAGAGCCGGGATGGTGGGTGGCGAGCGGCGTGCTGGGCGATTGTTCGGCGCTGGCGGCGCCGCGGGGTCAGTAGACCCGCGACACCACGAAATCGGCGAGCTCGACCAGCAGGTCGCGCAGCTCGGATTGCGGCAGTTTCTGCATCGAGGCCTTGGCCTTGTCGGTCCAGGCCTGCGCGTCGGCGCGGGTCGCATCCAGCGCGCCATGCGTCTCGAGCAGCGTCAGAGCTTGCTCGAGATCGCCCTCCTGCTGGTCGCCTTTCTCGATGGTGCGCTTCCAGAAGGCGCGCTCCTCGTCATCGGCGGCGGCGATCGCCTTGATCACCGGCAGGGTCAGCTTGCGCTCGCGGAAATCGTCGCCGACATTCTTGCCGGTGGCGGCGCTGTCGCCCTGGTAGTCGAGCAGGTCGTCGACGATCTGGAAGGCGATCCCCAGCGCGTCGCCGTAATCGAACAGTGCCTGCACCTGCTCCTCGGCCACGCCGGCGATCACGCCGCCGACCTCGGTCGCCGCCGAGAACAGCGCCGCGGTCTTGCCGCGCACCACCTGCAGGTAGATGTCCTCGTTGGTGCGCAGATCCTGCGCCGCGGTAAGCTGCAGCACCTCGCCCTCGGCGATGGTGGCGGCGGCGTTCGAGAGGATGTTGAGCACCCGCAGGTTGCCGGGCTCGACCATCAGCTGGAAGGCGCGGGCGAAGAGGTAATCGCCCACCAGAACGCTCGACTTGTTGTCCCAGAGCAGGTTGGCGGTCGGGCGGCCCCGGCGCTGCTTGCTCTCGTCGACCACGTCGTCATGCAGCAGCGTCGCGGTGTGGATGAACTCCACGGTCGCCGCGAGATGGACATGGAACGGCCCCTCGTAGCCGCAGAGCCGCGCCGAGGCGAGGGTCAGCAGCGGGCGGAGGCGCTTGCCGCCGGCCTCGACGAGATGCGCGGTGACCTCGGGAATGCGCGGCGCGTGCTTCGACGCCATGCGCTCGCGGATCAGGGCGTTGACCCCGTCCATGTCCCCGGTCAGCAGCGTGGCGAGCCGGTCATGCGGCTTCTGCATCGGCGTATCCAAACCCATCAAACCCTCGGTATCGGCCTCGACAAGGAGGCGCCCCTGTCCTTACATCCCCGGCATGGAAGAGCTTCTGCGCACAAACGACATCACGCTGATCCCGCTGGTCAAAACCCTTCTCGACGGGGAGGGTATAGACAGCTTCGAGCTGGACGTAAACATGAGCGTGCTCGAGGGCAGCTTGGGCATTCTGCCGCGGCGGCTGATGGTCCGAGCCGACCAGATCGACGATGCCCGCCGCATCCTGCGCATGAACGGGGTGCGCTTTGAGGACTGAGCCCTTCGCCGAGGACGCGTTGCAGCGCAGCGATTTCCTTGGCGGGCAGGTGCGGCTCTGGCAACCGCGCGAGGGCTACCGGGCGGGTATCGACCCGGTGCTGCTGGCGGCCTGCGTGCCGGCAAAGGCGGGTCAGAGCGTTCTGGAACTGGGCTGTGGCGCCGGACCGGCGCTCTGCTGCCTCGGTACGCGGGTGCCAAGGCTGCGGCTCACCGGGCTCGAGATCCAGCCCGCCTACGCGGCGCTGGCGCGGCGCAACCTCGCGGAAAACCGGCTCTCGGGCGAGGTCATCGAGGGCGATATTGGTGCGCCGCCCGGGGCGTTGAAGGCGCTCACGGTCGATCACGTCCTCGCCAACCCGCCCTATTTCGAGACCGAGCGCCGCACCATCGCTCCCGATGCCGGGCGCGAGATGGCTTTGGCAGGGGAGGTGCCGCTTGGCGCATGGGTGCGGCTCGCGGCAAAGCGCCTGCGCGACAGGGGCACGGCCACCTTCATCCAGCGCGCCGAGCGCCTGCCCGAGCTTCTGGCGTCGATGGCGGAAGGGCTGGGCTCGCTCGAGCTCTGGCCACTGGCGCCGCGAGAGGGGCGGGCGCCTCGGCTGATTCTCGCCCGCGGGCGCAAGGGCGGACGCGCGGCATTTCGCCTTCACGCGCCGCTGATCCTGCATTCGGGCCCCGCGCATATTGAAGATGGCGAGGACTATACCGATCTCATCCGTACGGTGCTGCGGGGAGGCGAGGCGCTCAATTTCCCGCCGTGACCGGTCGGTGTTGACGCACGGTAAGGCAATGTTGAGGACGTTCGCATCTGCAGCGTGACTTGAATCGCCGGATGTGCTGCACTGAAGGCTCTTGCCCAGCAAAGGAGGACAATATGAGCTTGAGTTCGCATCTGCAGGAACTGAAGAAAAAGCACCACCACCTCTCGACCGCTGTAGAAGAAATGCAACGCAGTCCGGGCGTTGACGACCTGCACGTCGCCGAACTGAAGAAGCAGAAACTCCGCCTCAAGGAAGAGATCACCCGGCTGAGCACGCAGCCGCACTGATCCCCACGCACTTTGCAAATCACCGGTCTGGTGGTCGCAGGACCGCCCGGCCGCCCCGGAATTCCGAGGTAACAGCAGCTCGAATCGGAGCTGACACAAATTAAACATCGGATTGTAAAACGCTGGTGACGGCGCGGAGGGAAACGCCCGCGCCGTCACTTCGTTTGGTCACTTGCTCAGTCGCTGATCGGCTCGAGCGCCGCTTCCAGCCGTTCGCGCAGGTGGGCGTGCTGGTCGGGCAGCTTCAACGCCTCGCCGAGCGCGGCACGGTCTTCGTCGCGGTCGAAGCCGGGCTCGCCGGTCGCCACCTCAAACAGAACCCCGCCGGGGCTGCGGAAGTAGATCGCCCAGAAGTAATCTCGGTCGATCTGCTCGGTGACGCGGAAGCCCTCGCTCTCGAGCGCCTGCTGCACCTCCTTCTGCGCCGCGCGATCGGCAACGGCGAAGGCCACGTGATGCACGCTGCCGGCGCCCTGTCCGGCCTCCGGCGCGTCGCTCTGCGCGAGGTCGACATGGTTGGCGCCGTTGCCGTTGGGCATGACGAAGCGGGTCACGGCCCCCTCGGTCCCGGCCTCTTCATAGCCCATGAAGCGCAGCAGTTCGGCGGTCGGGCCGATGTCGGACAGCGCCATCTCCACCGAGTGGAAGCCGCGAATGGCGGCGTCGGCTGAGACGCCGCTCCCGGTCCACGGGCTGCGGTCGTCATCACTCTCGACCAGCGTCAGGTCATCGCGATCCGGACCGTCGAAGCGCAGCCGCGCCTCGCCAAAGCGTTCTTCGCGCAGGCTCGGCGTGCGCCCGGCTAGGCGCTCTTGCCAGAATGGCAGGCTGCCCTTCGGCACCGCGAAAGCGGTGGTCGAGACCTCGCCGCTGCCGGGGGTCCGGCGTGTGGCGTTGGGGAAGGGGAAATAGGTCATCACCGTGCCGGGTGTGCCGATCTCATCGCCGTAATAGAGGTGATAGACGTCGGGCCGGTCGAAATTCACCGTCTTCTTGACCCGTCGGAGGCCCAGCGTCCGGGTGAAGAACGCGTTGTTCTGCTGCGCGCCGCTGGCCAGCGACGTGACATGGTGAAGGCCTAGGATCTGGCTGAGCATGGCGGGTCTCCTCTGGTCCGTGTGATCGCAAATATAGGGCGCGGGGCGCGCTTGGCATATTGGCGGCGGCGCGCCGTTTCTGTGCAGCGCCGCACGCGCGGCAAGCCGGGCGGCCGCGCTTGCGCGACAGAGTATCCGAAAGAAAAAGCCCCGGCGGGATGCGCCGGGGCTCTGCATCAATCTGTCGGGGCGGAATCAGACGAAGAACTGACCGCCATTGGCCGAGATCGTCGAGCCGTTGATGAAGCCCGCATCGTCGGAGGCGAGGAACACCACGCAACGCGCGATCTCTTCCGGCTCGCCGAGGCGGCCGGTGGGGATCTGCGCGATGATCGAGTCGCGCACCTTTTCCGGCACCGCCATCACCATCTCGGTGGCGATGTAGCCGGGGCAGATCGCGTTGGCGGTGATGCCGGCGCGGGCGCCTTCCTGGGCCAGCGACTTGATGATGCCGAGGTCGCCGGCCTTGGTCGCGGCATAGTTCACCTGAGCAAACTGGCCCTTCTGGCCGTTGATCGACGAGATCACGATGACGCGGCCGAACTTGCGCTCGCGCATGCCGGGCCAGATCGGGTGTACGGTGTTGAACACGCCGGTCAGGTTTGTGTCGATCACCTCTTTCCACTGCTCGGGGGTCATCTTGTGGAACGGCGCATCGCGGGTGATGCCGGCATTGGCCACCACCACGTCGATCGGGCCGAGATCGGCTTCGACCTTGGCGAGACCTTCCTTCGAGGCCTCGTAATCGGCCACGTTCCACTTGTAGGTCTTGATCCCGGTTTCCTCGGTGAACTTCGCGGCCTTCTCGTCATTGCCCGCGTAGGTCGCCGCAACCTCGTAACCCTCGGCCTTGAGCGCCTTCGAGATCGCCTCCCCGATACCGCGGCTTCCACCCGTGACCAGTGCAACTTTCGCCATCATCATCCTCCAATCCTGGCAATTTTATTTAGAAACATCGTTACTCATCAAATTCCTAATGCGCAACAATGTTGCGTCAAAACTTCAACCTTGGTCGAGGACGCGCTGCGCGTCGCGCTCCCCGTGGCTCCAGGTATCACGCAATTTCTGCGGGTCTGTGAAATCTATTTTATCGGCGGCGGTTTCCTGCGCGGGCGAGATGTAGTGGCGGCCCTCGACCTCGGGCAGGCGCTTGTAATCGCGGGTCAGCAGCACGAGCGTCTCGCCCTCGTCGGGCTCGGGCAGCGGCGCCTGGCTGGCCATGCCGCCATCGACGACGCGGCGGTCGTTCCAGAGCGGCGGCTCGAAGACCGGCGGGATCACCGCGGCGGCGCTGATCAGTTCGACCAGCTTGCCTTCGCGGGCGGCTTGGTTGGCATCGACGAGATGCGAGGTCAGCCCGAGCTTCTCCGCCCAGCTGAAATGCGGCGAGTTCACCGTGTGCAGCTCGGCCTCGTAGGCCAGCGCCATGGCGGTGCCGGTCAGCGTCGGCAGACCGGTCTCGGGCGGATGGGCGATGAGGATCTGGAACTGCGGGCCGTCGGCGATCTTGCGGGCGGCTTCGTCATCCATGACCCGGCCCACGACCTCGCAATAGAGCTCCTGGTGCGGGGTGATGCCGTTCTCGTCGGGCTGGAACAGGTCGAGATTGCTGTCCTGCGTCTCGAACGCGGCGCACATCTCGTCGAGCAGGCGGCGTTCGTTGCCGCTCAGGAAGGCGGCGCCGGCGAGCGCGCCGCCGCTGACACCGGTGATGCGCCGGGGCGCGAGGGTCCGGTGCCGGCACAGGGTGGTCAGGAAGCCGCCCTGCCAGAAGCAGCGCAGGCCACCTCCGGAAAAGACGATCTGGGCGGGGTCCTCGGGAAGTACCGTCATGGCAGGAAGGGCCGGGGAGCGCGCCGCCCCCCGGCCTGTCCGGTCAGTCGCGCTCGACGCAGAGCGCAACACCCATGCCGCCGCCGATGCAGAGCGTGGCGAGGCCCTTCTTGGCGTCGCGGCGCTGCATTTCGAACAGCAAGGTGTTGAGGATGCGTGCACCGGAGGCGCCGATCGGATGGCCGATGGCGATGGCGCCGCCGTTGACGTTCACGATCGACGGATCCCAGCCCATGTCCTTGTTCACGGCGCAGGCCTGCGCGGCGAAGGCTTCGTTGGCTTCTACGAGATCAAGGTCGGAGGGGCTCCAGCCGGCCTTTTCCAGCGCCTTGCGCGACGCGTAGATCGGGCCCACGCCCATGATCGACGGGTCGAGACCGGCGGTGGCGTAGGAGGCGATGCGCGCGAGCGGCTTGATGCCGCGCTTCTCGGCGTTCTCGGCCGACATCAGCAGCACGCCGGCGGCGCCGTCGTTGATGCCCGAGGCGTTGCCCGCGGTGACCGAGCCGTCCTTGGTGAAGGCCGGGCGCAGCTTCTGCATGTTCTCGATGGTGGCGCCGTGACGGATGTATTCGTCCTTGTCGACCACCGTCTCGCCCTTGCGGGTCTTGATGGTGAAGGGGATCACCTCATCATCGAACTTGCCGGCGTTCTGCGCGGCCTCGGCCTTGTTCTGCGAGGCGAGGGCGAACTCGTCCTGCTGCTCGCGGCTGATCTGCCACTTCTCGGCGACGTTCTCGGCGGTCTGACCCATGTGGTAGCCGTTGAAGGCGTCCCAGAGGCCATCCTTGATCATGGTGTCGATGTATTTCACATCGCCCATCTTGTGAGCCACACGCAGGTTCTGGGCGTGGGGGCTCATCGACATGTTTTCCTGGCCGCCGGCGCAGACGATGTCGGCATCGCCGAGCATGATGTGCTGGGCGGCGAGGGCGACGGTGCGCAGGCCCGAGCCACAGACCTGGTTGATGCTCCAGGCGGCGCTTTCCTGCGGAAGGCCGGCATTGATATGCGCCTGACGGGCGGGGTTCTGGCCCTGAGCCGCGGTCAGCACCTGGCCGAGGATGGTCTCGGAGACCTCCCCCTTCTCGATACCGGCGCGGGCAACCAGCGCTTCGAGCACGGCCGCGCCGAGATCATGCGCGGGCGTGTTGGCGAACGAACCGCCGAAGCTGCCGACGGCGGTACGGGCCGCGGATGCGATGACGACATTGGTCATGGATGACTCCTCCAAGCAGAGCGAAAGGCGGGAGGCCATGCCGTCCGGCAAGACCCCCCTCATTGATCTTGCGCTCTGTTGATAGCGTGCCGTTGCGGCATGGGACAGGGGGTGTCTGTGGAAATCCACCCATGGTAGCGCCACAGGTGGCGGAAATCCGGTCTGGAGGGGGTGTGTCGCGGTGATCCGCCGCGGCCCGGCTCAGCCCGTGGCGCTCTGGCGGGCAGACTCGCGCCAGGCCGGAGAGACGGTCGGCGCGCCGAAGAAGTAGCCTTGCAGGCAGTCGAGCCCGATCCCGGCGAGGAGCTGCGCGTCGTCCGAGCGCTCGACCGATTCGGCGACGGTGAACATGTCGAACTGGCGCGCGATGTCGACGATGGCGGTGGTCATCACCTGATTGTCGGGATCCTCGGCGATGCCCCTGATGAACTGACCGTCGATCTTCAGCATGTCGAAGCTGAACTGCTTGAAATGCCGCAGAGCGGTGTGGCCGGCGCCGAAATTATCTAACGAGAAGGCCACGCCCCGGGCCTGCATCTCGTCCATGAAGCTGATCACAAGCTCCGGCACCAGCATGGCCGAGGATTCGGTGATCTCCAGGATCAGGCGCTCAGCCACCGTCGGCCCTGCGCGCAGGCCGCGGGTCAGCGTATCGCGCCAGGCACGGTAGCCGATCGAGCGAGCCGACATGTTGATCGCCAGGCGCAGACCCGGTTCGCGATCGAGCTCGCGCAGCCCCAGCTCGAGGGCGATGCAATCGAGCCGCCGGCCGTCCTCGCTGTCCTCGACGGTTTCGATGAAATCGCGCGCTGGCACGATACGGCCGGTTTCGTCGAGCACGCGGATCAGGCCTTCGTGGAAAGCGATGCTCTCCTGCCGGCGGGCGCGGACGACGGGCTGGTAGGCCAGCATGACCTGACGGTGACGGATTGCCTCGCGCACTGTGCGGATGATCGCGGTGTCGCGTTTGGCCAGCGCAAGTTCGAGCGGGTTCTGACCCTGGCTTGCCGAGTGCCCTTGCATGCGCCGTTGCCCTCCTGCTGCGTGCGGTTGCGGCCGGGGCAGTTTGGGGCGCAGGGCTTAATGGCCGGTAAAGGCTGGCGAGACGGTCGCCGGATTCGTTCCGGAGGGTGTTGACTCGGGCGCGAAGGCGCATATAAGCGCCGCTTCATTGGTGTTGGTGGCCCCCGCGAGGGGATGCCCTGTCGCTTCGGCCAGATCCGGAGAGAGGACAACGCCCTTCGAAACCTGAACGAAGGAGATCAGCCGTGACCAAACGCACGTCTGCCAAGTACAAAATCGATCGCCGCATGGGCGAGAACATCTGGGGCCGCGCAAAGTCCCCGGTCAACCGCCGCGAATACGGCCCCGGCCAGCACGGTCAGCGCCGCAAGGGCAAGCTGTCGGACTTCGGCCTGCAGCTCCGCGCCAAGCAGAAGCTCAAGGGCTACTACGGCGACCTGACCGAGAAGCAGTTCCGTCGCATCTTCGCCGAGGCCGAGCGTCTCAAGGGCGACACCGGTGAGCTGCTCATCGGCCTGCTCGAGCGCCGCCTCGATGCCGTCGTCTACCGCGCCAAGTTCGTGCCGACCGTGTTCGCCGCGCGTCAGTTCGTCAACCACGGCCACGTGCTGGTGAACGGTAAGCGCGTCAACATCCCCTCCTACCGCGTGAAAGAGGGTGACGTGATCGAGGTCCGCGAGAAGTCCAAGCAACTCGCCGTGGTTCTGGAAGCCGCCCAGCTGCCCGAGCGCGACGTGCCGGACTACCTCGAGGTCGACCACTCCAAGATGACCGCCTCCTTCGTGCGCACCCCCGGCCTCGCCGACGTGCCGTACCCGGTCCAGATGGAACCGAACCTCGTCATCGAATTCTACGCGCAGAACTGATCCGGTTCAGCGCTTCCGATCTGGGAAAGGCCGCTCCTTCGGGGGCGGCCTTTTTCGTTTGCTGGCGATGTTTTCGTTGCCCAATCCTTGCGGGTTTCACACCTTAAGATTTTTCGTACGAAAAATCTTGTTGGAAGAAAATTCGTACGAATTTTCTACGGGTCACCCGCGGTCAGCAATGCACCCGCATCTGTCCGGCATTGCAGATGATCACGTATTGATTGCCGCACTCGATCAGGTGAAACCCGCGCGCCTTTACCTCTGCCAGAAGCGCTTCGTAGCCGACTTCCCGATGCACGTCTCGCTTCTTGCGCCGCACGATGCCGCCGCGCTCGACCGCCTTGGCGGAGAACAGCTGAGCCTGCCAGGCCGGGTTGTGCGGGGCGGGCGCGGCCGGCTCTTTCGGAGGTGGGCGAATGGACACGTGTTGCATGGCGCACCTTCCCCTGATTCTGGTTAATCAGATGTTATTTCGGGCACGAGCAACTTGCGGAACAGGGTCTCCACATGGGCGTCCGCGGCCTTCCATCCGGCCGTTTCGTCCTCGATCAGAACCCGCACCTGCGCCTCGAAATCCGCATAATGCTGCGTGATGGCCCAGATCGAGAAGATCAGCTGCTGTGGATCGACCTTCGCCAGGCGTGCGTCGTCGACCCAGCTTTGAATCAACACGCATTTCTCGTCGAACAGTGGCTTCAGCCCGCTTTCGAGATTCGGGCCCATGCGTGGTGCGCCCTGGATGATCTCATTGGCGAAAAGCCGGCTTTCGCGCGGGAATTTCCGGCTCATCTCCATTTTGCGGCGCACGTAGGTGAGGATCTCTTCGAGCGGTTCTCCGGCTTCGTCAATTGCGGCGAGCGGGGACAGCCACTCCTCCATCAGGGTGTTCAGTACCGCGACATGCATCGCCGCCTTGCCGTCGAAATAATAGATCAGATTGGGTTTCGACATGCCCGCAGCTTCGGCAATCTGGTCCAGCGTCGCGCCGCGATAGCCGTGCTGCGAAAAGACCTCGAGGGCCGCATCGAGGATGCGCCGCCGGTTGCGGATCTGGATGCGACTCGGTTTCTTGGCGGGCTCACCGGTCATGCGCGCGTCTCTCCGCTCATTTTTCGGGCAATGGCACCCGGGATCTGACACTATTCCGGGACGCTCCCGGAACACGATTCTTGACTCGTTCCGAGCCCGTTGCAATCGTGCCTTTACCAAATGGTAAAAAACAGACGCGCATCGCACATTGAACGCGCAAAGAACCAGCGGCAGAGGGAGTAAGAGAATGGCGGCACCGGGAGAGAACCTCCGGATCGATGGCGATCGGTTGTGGGACAGCCTGATGGAGATGGCCAAGATCGGCCCGGGTGTTGCCGGCGGCAACAACCGCCAGACCCTCACCGATGAGGATGCCGCGGGCCGCGACCTCTTCAAGTCGTGGTGCGACGAGGCCGGACTGAGCATGGGGGTCGACCAGATGGGCACCATGTTCATGACCCGTGAGGGCACCGACCCCGATGCGCTGCCGGTCTATGTCGGCAGCCACCTCGATACCCAGCCGACCGGCGGCAAGTATGACGGCGTCCTGGGCGTGCTCGGCGCGCTCGAGGCGGTGCGCTCGTTGAACGATCTCGACATCAAGACCAAGCACCCGATCGTGGTCGTCAACTGGGCCAACGAGGAGGGCGCGCGCTTTGCCCCCGCCATGCTGGCCTCGGGTGTCTTCGCCGGTGTGCACAGCCAGGACTACGCCTACGGGCGCAAGGATCTCGAGGGCAAGAGTTATGGCGAGGAACTGGCGCGCATCGGCTGGAAGGGTGACGAGGAGACCGGCGCCCGCAAGATGCATGCCTATTACGAGCTGCATATCGAGCAGGGCCCGATCCTCGAGGCCGAAGGCAAGGATATTGGCGTCGTCACCCATTGCCAGGGCCTGTGGTGGCTCGAGTTCACGCTGACCGGGCGCGAGGCGCATACCGGCTCCACGCCGATGGCGATGCGGGTCAATGCCGGCCTCGCCATGGCGCGCATCCTCGAGATGGTGCAGGAGGTGGCGATGGCCGCCCAGCCGAATGCGGTGGGCGGTGTCGGGCAGATGCAGTTCTCGCCCAACTCGCGCAACGTGCTGCCGGGCACGGTGGTGTTCACCGTCGATATCCGCTCGCCCGACCAGGACAAGCTCGACGGCATGCGGGCCGAGGTCGAGAAACGCGCCGCGGAGATCTGCGAGGAGATCGGCGTCGGCTGCTCGGTCGAGCCGGTCGGTCACTTCGACCCGGTGACCTTCGACCCGGAGCTGGTCGAAAACGTCCGCAAGTCAGCCGAGAAGCTCGGCCATTCGCACATGAACCTGATTTCCGGCGCCGGGCACGACGCCTGCTGGGCCGCCAAGGTGGCACCGGCCACGATGATCATGTGCCCCTGCGTCGGCGGGCTGTCGCATAACGAGGCCGAGGACATCTCGAAGGAATGGGCCACCGCCGGCGCCGAGGTGCTGCTGCACGCGGTGCTCGAGACGGCGGAGATCGTCGAGTAGGCAGAGAGACGTGGGGGCGCTGCCCCCACACCCCCGGGATATTTCCGGCCAGAAGAAGACAGAAGATGACCGGGGGGGAGCGCCCCTGGGACAGGGAGCAAGAGACATGACCACAGTCATCAAGAACGGCACCATCGTCACCGCGGATCTGAGCTACGAGGCCGATGTGCTGGTCGAGGGCGGCAAGATCATCGAGATCGGCCCCGACCTCAATGGCGACGAGGTGTTGGATGCCACCGGCTGCTACGTGATGCCGGGCGGGATCGACCCGCACACCCATCTCGAGATGCCCTTCATGGGCACCTACAGCGCCGACGATTTCGAAAGCGGCACCCGCGCGGCGCTTGCGGGCGGCACCACCATGGTGGTGGATTTCGCCCTGCCGAGCCCGGGGCAGGGGCTGCTCGACGCGCTGCAGATGTGGGACAACAAGTCCACCCGCGCGCATTGCGATTATTCCTTCCACATGGCGATCACCTGGTGGTCGGAGCAGGTCTTCAACGAGATGGAAGCCGTGGTGAAGCAGCGCGGCATCACCACCTTCAAGCACTTCATGGCCTACAAGGGTGCGCTGATGGTGAACGATGACGAGCTCTACGCCAGCTTCCAGCGCTGCGCCGAGCTCGGTGCCATCCCGCTGGTGCACGCGGAGAACGGTGATGTCGTTGCCGAGCTGTCGGCCAAGCTGCTGGCGCAGGGCAACACCGGCCCCGAGGGCCATGCTTATTCGCGGCCGCCGCAGGTCGAGGGGGAGGCCACCAACCGCGCCATCATGATCGCCGACATGGCCGGCGTTCCGCTCTATGTGGTGCACGTCTCCTGCGAGGACAGCCACGAGGCCATCCGCCGCGCCCGGATGCAGGGCAAGCGGGTCTGGGGCGAGCCGCTGATCCAGCACCTGACGCTCGACGAGAGCGAGTATTTCGACAAGGACTGGGACCACGCCGCGCGCCGGGTGATGTCGCCGCCGTTCCGCAACAAGATGCACCAGGACAGCCTGTGGAACGGGCTGGCCTCGGGGTCGCTCTCCTGCGTGGCCACCGATCACTGCGCCTTCACCACCGACCAGAAGCGCTATGGCGTGGGTGATTTCACCAAGATTCCCAATGGCACCGGCGGGCTCGAGGACCGCATCCCGATGCTCTGGACCTACGGCGTGGGCACCGGGCGTCTGACGCCCAACGAGTTCGTCGCGGCGACCTCGACCAACATCGCCAAGATCCTCAACTGCTACCCGCAGAAGGGCGCGATCCTCGTGGGCGCCGATGCCGACATCCTCGTGCTCGACCCGGAGAAGACCAAGACGATCAGCGCTTCCACCCAGCAATCGGCGATCGATTACAACGTCTTCGAGGGCAAGGAGGTCAAGGGCCTGCCGCGCTTCGTTCTGACCCGCGGCCGCGTCGCGGTGATGGATGGCGAGATGCAGCCGGAGCCGGGCCACGGCAAGTTCGTCAAGCGCGCGCCGTCGGGGGCGGTCAACAAGGCGCTGTCTTCGTGGAAGGAGCTGACCGCGCCGCGGCCCGTTGAGCGCAGCGGCATCCCCGCCAGCGGCGTCTGAGCGGCGCGTGCCGATGCGCAGCTCGGCACCGATCCCCGCTATGGAGCGGGACGGGCCGAGCCGCGCCATCGGCGGCAGCACGATATGGGACCGGATCGCGCCGCCCGGCCGGCGCGTCCCACCACAAGCAGGATCTGCACGTCGCTGCCAAGAGGCCGGCGACGTGACAGGCAGAACTGAGGAACTTCTCGCGTGACCAACGCCATGCCCCAGCAGGCCGAGACATCGGTGATCTCCGCCAAGGCGCTCAACCTGACCTTCCAGACCAATGATGGGCCGGTGCACGCGCTGCGCGACGTCAATCTCGAGGTCGGGAAGGGCGATTTCGTCTCCTTCATCGGTCCCTCGGGCTGCGGCAAGACCACCTTCCTGCGGGTGATGGCCGATCTCGAACAGCCGACCTCGGGCGAGGTGCTGGTCAATGGGGTCAGCCCCGAGGCGGCGCGCAAGGCGCGGGCCTATGGCTACGTCTTCCAGGCGGCGGGGCTCTACCCGTGGCGCACCATCGGCGGCAACATCCGGCTGCCGCTGGAGATCATGGGCTACGACAAGGCGACGCAGGCGGAGCGGGTTCGCGAGGTTCTGGAGTTGGTCGAGCTGGCGGGGTTCGAGAACAAGTACCCCTGGCAGCTTTCGGGCGGCATGCAGCAGCGCGCCTCGATCGCCCGGGCGCTGGCCTTCGAGGCCGACATCCTGCTGATGGACGAGCCCTTCGGGGCGCTCGACGAGATCGTGCGCGATCACCTCAACGAGCAGCTCCTGGCGCTCTGGGCGCGCACGCAGAAGACCATCTGCTTCGTCACACACTCGATCCCCGAGGCGGTCTATCTGTCGACCAAGATCGTGGTGATGTCGCCGCGCCCGGGGCGGATCACCGATGTCATCGAGAGCCCGCTGCCGAAGGAGCGCCCGCTCGACATCCGCGATACGCCGGAATTCCTCGAGATCGCGCACCGGGTGCGCGAAGGGCTGCGGGCGGGCCATGCCTATGACTGACCCGTTCACCCCTCGCCGCGCCGGTCAGGAGGACATCGCGGGCATCGCCGCAGTGGTCAACCGCTGGATCGACGAGACCGACTGGATGCCGCGCACCGAGAGCGCCGAAGCGATCGAGGGCTTCATCGGAGCGGCGTTTCCGGACCGCATCATCTGGGTCGTGGGCGACCCGATCGAGGGCTACCTCTCGCTCGATCCCGCGACCGCCAAGGTCGGCGCGCTCTATTGCACCCGCACCGGCGAGGGCTGTGGCAAGGCGCTGATGGAGGCCGCCAAGCAGGGGCGCGATTTCCTCTGGCTGCACACTCATGTGACGAATACCCGGGCGCAGGCCTTCTACCGTCGTGAGGGCTTTGTCGCGGTGGGCGGCGAGATCGCCCCGGAGCCGCCCGAAACGGTGCCCGAGATGCGCATGGAGTGGCACGGATGAGAAACCTGATTCCCGTTCTCACCGTCGTCGCCGTCATCGTGGCGATCTGGTACGCCGCCGCCGTGTGGCTCAACGCGCAATGGGTGCTGGATACCGCCGCGCGGCAGGACCGCGAGATCGGCAGCGCCGAGCTGGTGCTCGAGACCTGGAGCCAGGACAAGCCGCGCCTGCCGGCGCCGCACCAGGTGGTGACCGAGCTGTGGGAGACCACGGTTCAAAAGAACATCACCTCGAAGCGCAGCCTCGTCTACCATGCCTGGGTGACGCTCAGCGCCACGCTGGCGGGCTTTGCCATGGGCACGGCGCTGGGCGTCGCGCTGGCGGTGGGCATCGTCTACGTCCGGGTGATGGACATGAGCGTGATGCCCTGGGTGATCGCCAGCCAGACCATTCCGATCCTCGCCATCGCGCCGATGATCATCGTCGTGCTGAACGCCATGGGGCTCTCGGGGCTGCTGCCCAAGGCGATGATCTCGATGTACCTGTCGTTCTTCCCGGTGGTCGTGGGCATGGTGAAGGGGCTGCGGGCGCCCTCGATGATGCAGCTCGACCAGATGCGCACCTGGAATGCCACCCAGAGCCAGGAGTTCCTGCGCCTGCGGCTGCCCTCGTCGATGCCGTATTTCTTCGCCTCGCTGAAGATCGCCATGGCGGCGAGCCTCGTCGGCGCCATCGTCGGCGAGCTGCCGACTGGTGCGGTGGCGGGCCTTGGCGCGCGCCTGCTGGCGGGAAGCTACTACGGCCAGACCATCCAGATCTGGTCGGCGCTGTTCATGGCCGCCTTCGTCGCCGCCGCGATGGTCGGGCTGATCGGGCTGGTGCAGCGCGTCACCCTCAAGCGGATGGGGATGGCGTGATGTGGATTCTGCTCGGCCTTCTCGCCTGGATCATCGGATCGGCGCTCAACGTCTGGCTGGCGCGGATGCCGCGCAGCACCGCCACGACGCTGGCCGTGCCGGTCATCTTCGGGCTGACCATCATCGTCGTCTGGGAGGCGGCGGTGCGCGGCTTCGGCATCTCCCCGGTTCTGCTTCCGGCGCCCTCGGTGATCGCGGCGCGCATGGCCACCTCCGGCGCGGTGCTGTGGGAGGATTTCGTGCAGACCGTGGTGAAGGGCGCGCTGACCGGCTACGTCATGGGCTGCGCCGCCGCCTTCGGTACCGCCATCGTGGTCGACCGCTTCGACTTCCTGCGCCGCGGCCTGCTGCCGGTGGGCAATTTCGTTGCCGCCCTGCCAATCATCGGCACCGCGCCGATCCTCGTCATGTGGTTCGGCTTCGACTGGCAGTCGAAGGCCGCCGTGGTGGTCGTCATGGTGTTCTTCCCGATGCTGGTGAACACCGTCGAGGGCCTGCGCGACACCTCGTCGATGCAGCGCGACCTGATGCGCACCTATGCCGCGGGCTACTGGACGACGCTGCTCAAGCTGCGGCTGCCGGCGGCGATGCCGTTCATCTTCAACGGCCTCAAGATCGCCACCACGCTGGCGCTGATCGGGGCCATTGTCGCCGAGTTCTTCGGCTCTCCGATCCGGGGCATGGGCTTCCGGATCTCCACCAGCGTCGGGCTTCTGCAGCTCGATCTCGTCTGGGCCGAGATCGTCGTTGCGGCGATCGCAGGCTCGGCCTTCTATGGCGGCGTGGCGCTGCTCGAGAAGGCCGTCACCTTCTGGCACCCCTCGCAACGGGGCTGACCACAACAACAAACACTCAACAGGACCAAGAAAGACCAACATGGAGGTAACGATGAAAACACTCACCAAACTGGGCACCGCCGCGGTGCTGTCGCTGGCCGCGGGCGCGGCCCACGCCGCCGACGAGCTGTCGCTGCAGCTCAAGTGGGTCACCCAGGCGCAGTTCGCGGGCTACTACGTGGCCGCCGACAAGGGCTTCTACGAGGAGGAAGACCTCGACGTGACGATCAAGCCGGGCGGTCCCGACATCGCGCCGGTGCAGGTGCTGCTCGGTGGCGGCGCCGACGTCATGGTCGATTGGCTTCCCTCGGCGCTGGCCGCCCGCGAGAACGGCGCGCCGATCGTCAACATCGCGCAGCCCTTCAAGTCGTCGGGCCTGATGCTGACCTGCCTCAAGGAGCACGGCATCGAGAGCCCCGAGGATTTCCCGGGCCACACGCTGGGCACCTGGTTCTTCGGCAACGAGCTGCCGCTCTATTCCTGGATGTCCAAGCTCGGCTACGCCACCGACGGCTCCGAGGGCGGCGTGACGATCCAGAAGATCAACTTCAACGTCGATCCGCTGCTGCAGAAGCAGGTCGAGTGCGCCACCACCATGACCTACAACGAGTACTGGCAGGTGATCGACGCGGGCCTCACGCCCGAGGATCTGGTGGTCTTCAAGTATGAGGACGAGGGCATCTCGACGCTTGAGGACGGTCTCTACACCACCGAGGCCAACCTCGAGGACCCGGAGATGGTCGACAAGCTGACCCGCTTCGTGCGCGCCTCGATGAAGGGCTGGAAATACGCCGAGGAAAACCCGGACGAGGCCGCCGAGATCGTGCTCGAGAACGATGCCACCGGCGCCCAGACCGAGGTTCACCAGAAGCGCATGATGGGCGAGATCGCCAAGCTCACCGCCGGCTCGAACGGCGCGCTGGACCCGGCCGACTTCGAGCGCACCGTCGAGGTTCTGCTCTCGGCCGGCGCCGATCCGGTGATCACCGAGAACCCGGGCGAGGCCGCCTGGACCCACGAGATCACCGACGCGGCGCTCGAGTAAGCCCGGCCGGTCGCGATCCGGAAAGGCGCATCTGCGAATGCGCCTTTCCCCCGCGAAACAGGTCTGACCTGTGGCCGCGCATCTGAACGAAATCGAGCCTGGGAACGGGTTCGTTTTTCAGTTGGCGGCAAGGTTGGATTCAAGAATTGCCGACATTACCCGTGGAATTTAATCACGCCTCTCGGGCGCATTCCTGGGTATTGTCAATTTCCGCCTTTCGAGATCACAATTTGCGATCAGAGGGTGAAAGAATCTCAGAAACGTTGACTTTTAGAGGCTAAAAGTTGAATATCTTATATCAGAAACCGCAATCGGGAACACGCTGATGGGCACGCTTTCTACAACCTTCACAGGCCTTGAGTTCGTCAATCCCTTCGTGCTGGCATCTGCCCCGCCGACGGAAAGCAAGCGCAAGATTCTAAAGGCTTTCGAGGCTGGCTGGGGCGGTGTCGTCACCAAGACGATCGGCCTGCATCCGGTGGAAAACGTCGCCGGACCCAAGACCATCTTTCAGCGGTCGAGCGAAGAGAAGCCCTATGTCTCCCGCACGAAGCGGCCTGATACGGTTTCGCATTCCTCCTGGAATTGGGAGCTTATTTCCGATCAGGCGCTCGAATTGTGGCTGCCGGATCTGGAGGAAATTAAAACCACCTATCCGGATCGCATGCTCATCGCCTCGATCATGGCCGGTGCCGGTGGCGAAGAAGAGATGAACAATTGGAAAAAGCTCGCCACGGCCTGCGTGAATGTCGGCTGCGACGCGCTCGAATTGAACCTCTCCTGTCCGCATATGGACCGCAAGGATATGGGCGCGCATATCGCCAATGACGAAGACATCATCCGCTCGATCCTGAAGGCGGTGACGAGCGTGGTGAGCGTTCCGATCTGGGTCAAGCTGACGCCGGCGACCTCGACGCTGGTCGACGCGGCCGGTGCGGCCTACGAGGCCGGTGCGTCGTCGATTTCGCTGTGCAATACCTTTCCCTCGCTGCCGCTGATGGATCCCGAGACGCTGAAGTTCGAGGTCGAGGTCGACGGGCTGGTGACCTCGGGTGGTCTTGGCGGTCTGGCGATTCTGCCGCAGGCGCTGCAGCGGGTCTCCGACATTCACCGCGCCTATCCGGACAAGGCGATTTCCGGCATCGGCGGCATCCGCGGCTTCCGAGAGGCCTTCAACTTCATCGTCCACGGCGCCGGCAACCTTCAGGTCTGCACCGCCGCGATGGAGGAAAAGGGCAGCGGTGGCGTCGGTGTGAAGCTGATTCAGGAACTGACCCAGGATCTGAGCGCCTATCTCGACCGCAAGGGCTATGGCTCGATCGAGGAATTCCGCGGCCTCGCGCGCGAGCGCATCGTCGAGCATTCGCAGGTGCGTCGGAAAAGCGAGACCTACAACGGTGGCTTCGAGGTCTCGGCCGAGGCCAGCTGAGCGCGAGAGCCAAGCGTTTCGCCCCGGAGGCGAAGGCGCCCGGCCCTTCGACAGGCCCGCTCGCGCGTGGCCCGCGCGCGGGTCGCAAGGAAAAAGGGTGGCCGCAACGGCCACCCTTCGCTTGCTTGAAATCACCTTGGTTTAATTCGGTTCGCACGCCACGCTGACGGGGACATGACGAGTGGCGCGCTAGCCTGCATCAATCTGTGCCGCGAGTCCTATGCGCGCCCTGTGACAGGGGCGTGACGTTTCGGCGCCCTCGATCAGCGTCCCAGCAGTGCGAGCAGGTCCACGGTGCGGAACGGCCGGTGCAACACCTCGAACCCGTCCGCTTCGCCATGCAGCTCGGCCTCGTGCCCCATCAGGACGATGCGCGTGCCGATCTCGAGCAGCGCCTGCCCGAGCGCCGAGGATCGCGCTTCCTCCGGGCTCAGCGAGACCACCGCGATGCTCGGCGCGGCGCCCCCGCGCACCGAGATCAGCGCAGCCTCCCTGTCCGGCGCGGTGACCACCACGGCGTCGGGATGCGCGTCACGCAGAATCGTCGCGATGTCGATCCCGACCAGCTGGTCGGTGACAGCAACGAGAAAAGAGGGGGCCGGCGCGGGGCCGTCGGTCGGAGTCATGGCGTTCCTTCGGGCGGCAAGGCCCGCTCTATGGAACAAAGCCACCGGCCGCGCATTAAACTGCGACATATCAGACCGTGAGATGCACCCGTATGAAGATGATTTCTTGCCATGCCTGCCCGCTTCAGGATTGCGGCCCGTTCCTTCCGCACACGGATGACGAGAAGGACTTCCTGGAAAAGTTCAAGGCGGGTGAAATGGCGGTGTCCCCGGGCACGCAGATCCTCATGGAAGGGGCCAAGACCCCGCAGCTCTTCACAGTTCTCGAGGGCATGGGGCTACGTGAAAAGACGCTCGAGGACGGGCGGCGGCAGGTGATCAACTTCGTGCTGCCGGGGGATTTCATCGGTCTCCAGGCCGGCATCATGGGCGAGATGAACCACTCCGTCGAGGCAGTGACGCCGATGCGCTGCTGTGTGTTTCGCCGCGATGATCTCTGGACGCTCTACCGCAACCGCCCCGAGCTGGCCTTCGACCTGACGTGGATCGCCGCCGCGGAGGAGTATTTTCTCGGTGAGACGGTGGCCACGCTGGGCCAGCGCGATGGCACCGAGCGCATCGCTTGGGCGCTGGTGAAGCTCTTCGTGCGGCTGCGCGGGCTGGGGCTCGAAACGGTGCCCGGCACCGTGCCGCTGCCCTACCGCCAGCAGGATCTGGCAGATGCACTCGGCCTGTCGCTGGTACACACCAACAAGACGCTCTCGCGCCTGCGCGCCCAGCGGTTGCTGGAATGGTCGGAGGGAAAGCTCACCGTACCAGATCTGGAAGAACTCGCGAAAGTCGCCGCGACCGAGATCGAGGCACTTCCGCAGCGGCCCTTCCTGTAAATCCGCGCCGCGGGATCAGCGGCGCAGGGTATCGCCGTAGCTGATCTTGGGCGTCATCTCGATGATCTTCTCGAACTCCGAGTCGGAGCCATCGACCCGCGCCGCGATGATCTCGGCGGCTTTCTTGCCGATCTCGGCACGGCAGGCATCCATCGTCGCGAGCTTGCGCGGCAGGCCCTGCAGCAGCTCGACGCCATTGAAGCCGGCAAGGCCGATCTCGCCGGGGATGTCGCGGCCTTGCTCGAGAAGGTACAGCAGGCCGCCGGCACCGATCATGTCGTTGGAATAGTAGAGGAAATCCAGCTCGGGCTCGCGCTCGAGAATGGCCTGCGTCATCTCGCGGCCCTTGGCCAGCGCCGAGCCGCCGGAATAGAATTCCTGCTCGATGACTTCGACGCCGCCCTTGGCGAGCGCCTCGGTGAAGCCCTCGAACCGCTTCCGGGCGCGGAAGTCGAGCGGCATCTTGGTGCCGAGGAAGCCGATCTTCTGGTAGCCCGCGCGCAGGATCGCCTTGGCCATTTCACGCCCGGCGCGGCGATGGGAGATCCCCACGGCGGTGTCGATCGGCTTGCCGTCGGTATCCATGATCTCGACCACCGGGATGCCGCTGGCCTGCAGCATCGCCTTGGAGGCCTCGGTATGCTCGATGCCGGCGATGATCACCCCCGAGGGGCGCCACGACAGCATCTCGTAGAGCACGCGCTCTTCCTTCTCGGGCTCGTAATCGGTGATGCCGACCACCGGCTGCAGCTCGGTGTTCTCGAGCACCGCCGAGATCCCGGCCATCACCTCGGGAAACACCATGTTGCGCATCGACGGGATGATGACGGCAACGAGGTTGACCCGCTGGCTGGCCAGCGCGCCGGCGATCTTGTTGGGCACGTAGCCCAGCGTCTTGGCCGCTTCGAGCACCTTGGCGCGGGTCGCCTCGGAGACATCGCCCCGGTTGCGCAGCACGCGGCTGACGGTCATCTCGGAAACGCCGGAGGCTTCAGACACATCTCTCAGGGTGAGCGGGCGGGGATCATCATCTGCCACGGAACTGGCCTCCTAAACGCAGTAACTGCCTGCGATGTTATCTTTTCTCCCGGGACAGGCAAGGCGCGTGTGCCGGGTGCGCAAAATTCGCGCAGGTGGATGACAAAGGCATCGGCAGGCGATAATGGGAAGCGAGCGGTCCCGTGGCTCAACTGGATAGAGCAGCCCCCTCCTAAGGGGCAGGTTGCAGGTT
Organism: Salipiger bermudensis; assembly: GCF_019801965.1. Classification (GTDB taxonomy): domain Bacteria; phylum Pseudomonadota; class Alphaproteobacteria; order Rhodobacterales; family Rhodobacteraceae; genus Salipiger; species Salipiger bermudensis_A. The sequence continues at coordinate 695,338 of NZ_JAHVIA010000001.1, read as the reverse complement.
CGAATCCTGCCGGGATCGCCAGCGGATGTCCCAGCCTCCAATGCCTGCCTCCCCGCGCGTCAGCCGTCGTCCCGGGCAGCGCGCCGCTTGCAAGCCGACGCTCGGCGTTGGATGAAGGGCTGAGCGTCAACCGCAGGGGCCGCATGTGCTGATCCGCGAAGGCAAGGAACGCAACCAGACCATCGACCTGCGCCTCGCGGGGCTGCTGTCGATGGTGGCCGGAGCCCTCAATGCGGCGGGCTTCGAGATTGCTGGCCTGTTCTCCGCCAACATGACCGGAAATCTTTCGGGCATGGCCGACAGCCTGGCCAAGGGCGGCTGGGGGGGCGCGCTGCTGCTCGGGCTGATCGTCGTGGTGTTCATCCTGGGCGCGCTGCTGGCGGGGCTGATCATCGAGGTCGGACGGCGCAGGCGGATCCGGATGATCTACGCCCTCGCCATCCTCTGCGAAGCGGCGATCCTGGTCGTTGTCGGGGGCGCCGGGCTGCTTGGTCTGGCACGCGAGGAGGGCGCCGCGTTCATCTGTGTTCTGGCCTTCTCGCTCGGGATCCAGAACGCGGTCACCACGCGGATCTCGCGGGCCCGCGTGCGCACCACGCATGTGTCGGGCATGGCCACCGATATCGGCCTGTCGCTGGCGGGGCTCTGGCTCCGCAGCGAGGAGGCTCCGCGCTACCGCGGCCTGCTGGCGCTACATTGCACCACCATCCTAGCGTTCCTGGTCGGGGGCATCCTCGGCGTGCTGGCGCATCGCTTCTTCGGCCCGGTGACCTTCCTGTTCTGTGGGCTGCTGCTGGCGCTTGTCGCGCTTCCGGAGATCTGGCGCGGCGCCCGGAGCGCAGGCTGAGGCGCTGCGCCGCGCGGGCGCGGCCGGGAGGCTGAGGCGATGAGTCGCTTAGGTTGAACGAAAGTGAATCCGAGTCTAGAAAATCAAGAACCGCGGTCCGCGATCGGCCCGCCACTTGATGTTCGGAACGTCGCCTTGATCATCAGTCATCGGCACAAGTTCATCTTCATGCATTCGCGCAAGACGGCGGGCAGCTCCGTCACGGCAGCGCTCAACCCGTTTCTCGGTCCGCACGACATCCAGCTCGGAGCCTGGCCCGAGACGATCGCCGGCGGAGGCCGCTTCAATCGCAAGGCGCTTCTGGTGGCGATGTCGGATCCCCGATTGCTCTGGCGCCGCTCCGCCGCGCACTCGCGCCAGTGCGGCCGCCTCGCTGTGTCTCCCGAGGCGGTGAATCGCATCACCAAGCATCACTTTTGCAACCGTCACGGCTTCAGCCACGGGGCGCATGCGCGGGCCAGCGAGGTTCGGGCCTTCGACCCCGACGCCTGGGACAGCTATTTCACGTTCGCCATCGTTCGGAACCCCTGGACCCACGCGGTCTCGGATTATTGCTGGCGGATGCATCTCTGCAAGCAGCCGAATGTGAGCTTTGCGGACTATCTGCGCCGGCTGGCGGATCCGGAGCGACCCGACCCGGAGGGGCTGCGCCCGCCGCTGATGTCCAACTGGGAGATCTACGCCATCGACGATGAGATCGCGGTCGACAGGGTGGGGCGCTACGAGGACCTGTCGGAAGAGATCGCGGCCTTCGGCGCACAGCTCGGCCTGCCGTTGGCGCTGGGAGGGCATCGCGCCAAGGCGGGGATCCGTGACGCGCGCAAGTCCCCGGCCGAGTATTACGACGCGGAGAGCGTCGAGCTGGTGCGCGACATCTATGCCCGCGAGATCGCGGCCTTCGGCTACGCGCCGCCGTTCTGAGCCGCAGTCGGAGGGGAGGGCGCGCGCGATGGGCATGGCTCCGCGCATCGCCGCAGCGGGGGGCGGACGCCGCCTTGTGGTCACGCCCCCGACACGACAGAGTGAGGGCAAAGACAACAGGGGAGGAGCAGTCCCATGCAGGTTTCACGACGTCATCTTCTTGCCAGCGGCGGTGCGCTGGCGCTTCTCGCGGCCTGTGGTGGAGGCGCCACCGTCTCGACCCCCTCGGGCGGGCTGGCACCGGATCTGCTGCCGCAGCCAAACCCGGGCTACGACGCCTGGGTGGCATCGTTCCGTGGCCGCGCGGCTGCGCGGGGCATCAGCGCCGGGACGCTCGACGCCGCCTTCCGCGGCGCGGGCTACCTTCCGGGCGTGGTCACCCGCGACCGCAGCCAGACCGAGTTCACCCGCACGCTCGAGGATTACCTCGCCATTGCCGCCTCCGAAGAAAAGGTTGCGACCGGGCGCGCAGAGCTGCGCCGCAACATGGCGCTCCTGCGCGAGATCGAAGGGCGCTACGGCGTGCCGCCGGAGGTGGTCACCGCGGTCTGGGGCATGGAGAGCAATTACGGCACCCGCCGGGGCGACATTCCGGTGATCTCCTCGACCTCGACGCTGGCCTATGATGGGCGCCGCGGGGAGTTTTTCGAGGCGCAGCTGATCTCCGCCCTGCGCATCCTCGAACGCGGCGATACCACGCCCGCGCGGCTTACCGGGAGCTGGGCCGGTGCCATGGGGCACACCCAGTTCATCCCGACCACCTACCAGGATTACGCCGTCGATTTCCGCGGTGACGGACGCCGCGACATCTGGTCGGAAGATCCTACCGACGGGCTCGCATCGACGGCAAACTACCTGTCGCGCAGCGGTTGGCGCCGGGGCGAGCCCTGGGGGCTCGAAGTGCGCCTGCCGGCAGGCTTCAGCTCGGGGCTGACCGGGCGGGGGGTGCGCAAGTCATCGTCGCAATGGGCGGCGCTCGGGGTGTCCGCGGCCAATGGCGGATCGCTGCCCGGCGGCACCGGCTCGGTCCTTGCGCTGTCTGGCGTGACCGGACCGGCCTTCCTGGTGTTCCGGAACTTCAACGTCATCCTGCGCTACAACAACGCCGAGAAATACGGCGTCGGCGTCGGGCATCTGTCGGACCGTCTGGCCGGCGGCGGGCCGGTGCGCGGCACCTTCCCGCCGGATCGCTATGGCTTCACGATCGACGAGCGCAAGGAGCTGCAGGCGCTGCTCAACCGTGCGGGCTACGATGTCGGCACGCCGGACGGCGTGTTCGGATCCAAGACCGAGGCCGGCATCAGCGCTTACCAGGCACGGGCCGGGCTGCCGGTGACCGGCCAGCCCTCGCAGGCCCTGCTGGCGCAGCTGCGGCGAGGCTGACGGCGGTCAGCCGAAGAGGCTGCCGAAGAAGCTCCAGAGCTTGCCGAAGACGCTGTCAGGGCCGTCGTCCTCTTCGTCCTCCTCCTCCGCGGCGTCTCGATCGCCGTGGGCGTGGGGGCCCCATTGAAACAGCGAGGCGAAGAACTCCGACAACGCCTCGTGCTCCCGGTGATCTTCCGAGGCCTCCTCGTCTGTCGCCTCCTCCTCCGCGGCGTCCTCGCCGGGGGAGGAGAGGTCGGTCTGCGGTGGTTCCGGCGACTCGTTTTCCTCCTCCTCGATGTCGTCCACCGGGGCCTCCGGCGCGGTATCGTCCACGGTGGCATCCGGTGCGGGCGTGTCTTCCGTGGCCTCGGGGGCGTCCTCGGTCTCGGTCTCCGTCGGGTCTTCGTCGGATGGGGACCAGATCGTGTCGCCCTGCGCGAGGCTGACATCGGTGATCTCGCCGCCAAACGTGCTGCGGGTCACGACGGCGCTGTCGCCAAGAAGCGCGGGCAGGCGCTCGACATCCGCCGGCACGACGCCTTCGCCCTCGATCAGCGTCGCTCCATCCTTGTCGATATACATCTGCCCGGTCTCGTCGATGCCGACGGTCCAGGTCGCGGTCTCGCCGGCGACCAAGGCATCCTCGGCCACGACATAATGGGTCACGCCGTCCTGCACGATCTCGAGCATCATCGCGGAGCTCGGGCCGAGCTGGCCGAAGGTGATGGCATTGGCGCCACCGCCGCCATATTCAAACACGGTCTGGCCGTTGCCCGCGGCGAGATCATCGACCCTCAGCGTGGCCTCGAACTCGAAGGCGCCGTCGATCTGCGGCAGCTCGATGGCGTCGGTCTCCCCTTCGGCATCGTCTTCGCTCGAAGGCGTATCGGCGGCGGGCTCCTCGCCTTCCTCCACGGCGTCCGCAGCGGGAATGCCGAGCGCGGCGAGCTGCGCCGGGGTGCTGACGGCTTCCACCGAGACTCCAACGAGGGTGATCGCCTCGCCGCCGGGGAAGCTCAGCACCGCGTCGCCGCTGCCGTCACCGATGGTGTCGCTCACCGTCACGTCGGCGGTATCGACCGGGTTGCCGTCCCAGTCGGTCAGGGCGGAGACGTCGAGCGCATCGCGCGCGAGGTAGCTGCCATCGTCCTGCAGCTCCGGCGCGGCGAAGCCGGTGACGCTGTCGAGCCCGCCGTAATCGGCCAGCGCGATGGTATCGTTTCCGGCGCCCAGCAGCACGCGCTCCACCGCGTCGAAGACCAGCGTCGAGCTGCCATCGCTGACGCTGCCGCTCTTGGGATCCGCCGAGCGCATGTCGATGCGCAGCCCGTCGGTCACCGCCGACAGGTCGAGTAGGTCGCCCTCGGTTTCGTCCATATCCTCGGCATCGACGGTGTCGTTGCCGAAGCCGTTCTCGATGTGGAAGGTGTCGTCGCCGTAGCCGCCCCAGAGGTAATCGTCGCCGGCGCCGCCCCAGAGCGCGTCATTGCCGTAGGAGCCGCGCATCCAGTCGTTCCCATCGCCGCCGATCAGCGTGTCGTTGCCCTCGTTGCCTTCGAGATGGTCGTCGCCGGCACCCCCCTCGACATAATCGTCGCCGGTTTCACCGTAGATCGAATCCGCGCCGTCGCCACCGATCAGGGAATCGTTGCCCTCGTTGCCGTAGATCACGTCATCGCCCGCGTCGCCGAGGAGGGTGTCGGCGCCCATGCCACCGCGCAGCGTGTCCGCGCCGTCGCCACCGGTCAGGGAATCGTCGCCACCATAGCCCAGCAGGCTGTCATCGCCGGCGCCGCCTGAGAGCGTATCGGCCGCGTCATTGCCGTCGATCAGGTCGTCACCTGCGGAGCCCGCGGCGAGTTCGAAGAGGCCGAACTCGCCCGGCGTTCCGAGCGTCGCGTCGCCGCCACTGTCTTCGCCGATGGTGAAGCTGTCTGCGCCGTCGAAGAGCGTCAGGAATGCGCCGTCTCGGGCGAAGGTGATGGTGAAGCTCTCGGGCAGGGCGGAGAAATCGAGCATGTTGCTCTCGGCCCCGGTTGTCACCGTCGACCAGAAACCCGGATCGTTCCAGTTGTCGAGCGTTACCAGAAAGATCGCCATCGGACCGCCTTCACCTCACAAAACCACCAAAGACCGGGCTGGCCCGGGTCTTCCGCGCAGTGATGCGCTCCGAATTGTCGAAAATTAGGGGGAAATTGCGCTGGAAATGCGGCGAACAGCGCAGGGCCCCGGGCCTGCGCGGCTCAACGCGCCTTCTTGGCGCGGCGCAGCAGGATGTCGCGCTTCACCTTGCTGAGGTGGTCGAAGTACATCTTGCCGTTCAGGTGGTCGATCTGGTGCTGCACCGAGGTCGCCCAGAGCCCGACGAAATCGCGCTCCTCGATCTCGCCCGCCTCGTTGAGAAACCGCACGGTGACGGCGCGGGGGCGCTCGATCTTCGCCCAGACGCCGGGCAGGTTGGGGCTGGCCTCGTCATGGCTGCGCAGCTTGACGCTGGCGTGCAGGATCTCGGGATTGGCCATGCGCACCGCTTGGCCGCGCTCCTCGGAGGCATCGACCACCGCGAGGCGCAGCATCACGCCGATCTGCGGCGCGCCGAGGCCGACGCCGGGCATCGCCTCCATCGTGTCGATCATGTCGTCCCAGATGGCGCGGATCTCGTCGGTGATCGCCTCGACCGGGGCGGCGGGGCTGCGCAGGCGCTTGTCGGGCCAGGGGATACAGGTGCGGGCGGTCATTTGTTGCGCTCGTAGGCGTGCATGAGATCGGCGGCGGTGGTCGGATCGAGCCGGTCGAAATGCACCAGCCCGTCGAGATGATCGTATTCGTGCTGTGCCACAATGGCCTCAACGCCCTCGAATTTGCGCTCCTGCCGCTCGCCGTTGAGATCGGTATAGGCCATGCGGACCCAGACCGGGCGCGTCACGGAGGCGGTGATGCCGGGGATCGACAGGCAGCCCTCGTCGCCTGAGGCGGTTTCGTCGGAGACGGCGAGGATCTGCGGGTCGATGCAGGCGAGCGGCGTCATGTCGCCCTCCTTCCAGCCCGCATCCATCACGAAGACCCGTTTGAGCACGCCCACCTGCGGGGCGGCGAGGCCGCGACCGGGGGCGTCGTACATGGTCTCGAACATGTCGGTCACCAGCTCGGCCACTGAGGCGGGATCGCCGACCTCGGCGCAGGGCTGCTTGAGCTTGGGGTCGGGCCAGAGAAGGATCTCGCGCAGGGCCATCGGGGTCTCCGCTTCGGGGAATGTCTCAGAGATAGGCGCGGCGGGCGCGCCGGCCAGAGCGCGGCAGGGCGGCGATCACGCGCGGGCGCGGTCGCGCTTGAGCTTGACCATCTTGCGGGTGATCATCTGGCGCTTCAGCGGCTTGAGGTAGTCGATGAAGAGCTTGCCGTCGAGATGGTCGATCTCGTGCTGCACGCAGGTCGCCCAGAGGCCATCGAAGGTCTCGCGCTTGAGGTTGCCGTCGCGGTCGAGCCACTCGACATCGACCACCTTGGGGCGCTCGACCTCGGCATACTGGTCGGGGATCGACAGGCAGCCTTCCTCGTAGGTGTTGCGCTCGTCCGAGGATGCCACGACCTGCGGGTTGAACATCACCAGCGGGCGCGGCTCCTCGCCATCATCGGCCTTGGCGCAATCAAGCACAATAAGCCGGTCGAGCACGCCGATCTGCGGCGCCGCCAGCCCGATGCCGGGCGCGTCATACATGGTCTCGAGCATGTCGTCGGCGAGCACGCGGAGCTTGTCCGAAAGATCGGACACCGGCGCGCAGATCTTCTTCAGGCGCGGATCGGGGTGGATGAGGATCGGGCGTTTCATGCGCCTCATCTATGCACAACGGCGTGAGCGCGCAAGTCGCGCGGACCGGGTGCGGCGCGCGAGGGGTTGCGCTCGGGGCGGGGCGCGGTAGCGTGCGGCCCGCCACCACAAGCAAGGACCAAACCGCATGACCAGCCGTTTCGACGAAGTGATCGACCGCGTCGGCACCCATTCCGCCAAGTGGGACAAGATGGAAGACATCTATGGCGTCTCGCCCGAGGGTGGGCTGGCCATGTGGGTCGCGGACATGGATTTCCGCCCGCCGGCCTGCGTGCAGGAGGCGCTGCAGGCGATGCTCGATCACGGTGTCTACGGCTATTTCGGTGACGAGAGCGACTACCTCGCCGCGATCCGCTGGTGGATGGCCGAGCGCCACGGCTGGGCGGTCGAGGACGCGTGGATCACCACCACGCACGGGCTGGTCAACGGCACCGCGCTCTGCATCGACGCCTTTACTGCGCCGGGCGACGGGGTGGTGTTGTTCACGCCGGTCTACCACGCCTTCCACCGCGTCATCAAAGCGGCCGGGCGCGAGGTGGTCGAGTGCCCGCTGGTGATGAAGGACGGGCGCTACGAGATGGATTTCGCTGTCTATGACGCGCAGATGACGGGGCGCGAGCGGATGCTGGTGCTGTGCTCGCCGCACAATCCCGGCGGCCGGGTCTGGAGCCGCGAGGAACTGCAGCAGGTGGCCGACTTCGCCAAGCGCCATGACCTGATCCTGGTGTCGGACGAGATCCACCACGACCTGGTGATGCCGGGGCAGACCCACATCCCGATGGCGCTGGTCGATGACAGCATCTCCGACCGGCTGGTGATGCTGACCGCGACCACCAAGACCTTCAACATTGCCGGCTCGCATACCGGCAACGTCATCATCGCCGATCCGAAGCTGCGCAAACGCTTCGCGCAGTGCCTCGCGGCGCTGGGGATGTCGCCCAACAGCTTTGGCCTGGTGATGGCGACGGCGGCCTATTCGCCCGAGGGCGCGGCCTGGGTCGACGAGCTCTGTGCCTATCTCGACGGCAACCGGAAGATCTTCGACGAGGCGATCGCGGAGATCCCTGGGCTGCGGTCGATGCCGCTCGAGGCGACCTACCTTGCCTGGGTGGATTTCTCCGACACCGGGATGGCGGCATCGGAGTATACCGCGCGGGTCGAGCGCGAGGCGCGGATCGCCGCCAATCACGGCCCGGCCTTCGGGACCGGCGGCGAGAGCTGGCTGCGCTTCAACCTCGCAACGCCGCGGGTCCGGGTGGAAGAGGCCTGCGCGCGGCTCAAGGCGGCCTTTGCCGACCTGCAGTGAGGGATGGCGTCGGGGGGAGGAGGGGCGCTGCCCCTCTGGCGCGCGGGGCGCGCCATTCACCCCGAGGTATTTTTGAACCAGAGAAGGGGCGGGGGCTCACTGGGGCCGGAGGCGCGTCGGTGCCGGTGTGCTCGAGGAGCGGTCAGGCGCGGGGCGGGCGGCCCTTGTAGATCGGGATGTGCCAGCCGAAGGCCAGCGCGGTGCCGCGCAGCACGAAGGTGAAGATGGCGCCGATCAGCGCGGCCTTGCCGGGCTCGATGCCCGAGGCATGGGCCGCGAGCAGGGCGCCGGCGCCGCCGAGCGCACAGGTGGCGTAGGGCTCGCCCTGCTTGAGCACAAGCGGCAGCTCGTTTGCGACCACGTCGCGCATCAGCCCGCCAAAGCAGCCCGTCATCACTCCCATGACGAGGATCACCGAGACCGGCGCGCCCGCGGCGAGCGCGATGCCGGCGCCGGCGGGGACCGCCACCGACAGCGCCAGCGCGTCGAGCCAGAGGATGGCGCGCTGCCGGCTTTCCAGCCGGTGGGCGGTGAAGAACACGACGATGGCCGCGCCACAGGCCACGGCAAGATAGGTAGGGTCGGCGATCCACAGCACCTCGCGGCGCAGCAGAAGGTCGCGCAGCGTGCCGCCGCCGACGCCGGTCAGGCAGGCGAGGAAGGCGAAGCCCACCACGTCGAGCTGGGCGCGGCTGGCCACCAGCGCGCCGGTCAGGGCGAAGATCAGGACGGAGGCGTAATCGAGGAGTTCGAGCGGGCTCATCGCGGCCCGCCCTCAGGTGCCCTTGCCGGGCTTGAACGGCGCCATGCCGGCGCGGGCGAGCTCGTCGGCGCGCTCGTTCTCTGGGTGGCCGGCGTGGCCCTTGACCCATTCCCAGGTGACGTCGTGGCGGCGCTGGGCCTCGTCGAGGCGCTGCCAGAGCTCGGCGTTCTTCACCGGCTTCTTGGCGGCGGTTTTCCAGCCGTTGCGCTTCCAGCCGTGGATCCAGCCGGTGACGCCGTTCTTCACGTAGGCGCTGTCGGTCACCACGGTGATGCGCGAGGCGCGGGTCAGCGATTCCAGCGCGTTGATCGCCGCCAGAAGCTCCATCCGGTTGTTGGTGGTGTCGGGTTCGCCGCCGCTGAGTTCGCGCTCCTTGACGATCTCCTCGCCATTCATCGCGCGCATCAGGACGCCCCAGCCGCCGGGGCCGGGATTACCGGAGCAGGCTCCGTCGGTGTATGCAAAAAGATCAGTCATGGGCGAGGACCGATATCCATGTCGAGGCGCTGCCGTCAAGGCCCCGTCCCTCGCCGCGGGTCACCGCACCGATGCTGAGGCCGACATCACCGAGCAGGGCGCGCAGATCCTCCTCGGTATAGAAGGTGTAGAAGCGGCCCAGCCGGTCGCGGCCCTCGCCGGTGCCCTCCTTGAGCGACAGGCCCAGCAGGCCGCCGGGCTTCAGCGCGCGGGCGATGGCGGCAAGGTGGCGGGGCATCTCGGCACGCGGGGCGTGCAGCAGGCTGAAGCTGGCCCAGATGCCGTCGTAGCGGGCGACCGCGTCGAGATCGTCGAAGCTGCCCTGCCGGGCGTCGACGCCGTGGCTGGCGCGGGCCAGCGCCACCATCTCGGGCGAGGCGTCGAGCGCCTCGACTGTCAGGCCCGCCTTGGCCATGTGGCCGGAATCGTGGCCCGGGCCGCAGCCGAGATCAAGCACGCGCGCGCCCGGGGGAAGCTGCGCGATGAAGGCGGAGAGGGTCTCGAATGGCGCGTCGGGCTGCAGATTGGCGTAATCGCGGGCGCGGGCGGCATAGACCGCGAGGGTCTGTGCGTCGCTCACACCAGCACCCCGACCAGCAGGCAGGCGACCACGGCGGCGGTGACCGGCAGGCGCAGGTGCATCCACCATCGCGGCGCCAACCCCCATCGCCAGAATTGCCAGTCGAGCGCCAAGAGGCCGAGGAAGCCGAAGATCAGGTTCATCCCCGCCGAGACCGGTCCGCCGCCGGCCATGAAGAAGGCCCAGAGCGCCGGAATGACCGACAGTGCGTAGCAGACCGGGGCCTGCCGCGGGTCGGCCTTGGTGGCGAAGCCCCAGAGCACGCCGGACATAAAGGCGAGGATCACCGTGCCGTAGGCGAGCTGCACGTAGGGGCCGACGAAGCGGCCGCCGACGGTGCCGTAGGCGAGATCGTAGGCGCTGTCCGACAGCAGGGTCAGCACGCCCCAGAGGAACGGCAGGACGCCCGCGGCGGTCAGCAACAGGGCGCTGCGGGGGACGGTGCGGCTCATGCGCGCTCCATGGCGAGGCGGCCGGCGAGCAGCGCGAAGATCGCCGCGAAGGAGCGGTTGAGCCAGCGCATGGCGCGCTCGCTGCCCAGCAGCCAGTCGCGGGCGCGGGCGGCGAAGAGGCCGTAGAGCACGAAGACCGCGAAGGTCATCGCCATGAAGACGCCGCCAAGCAGCATCATCTCGGCCCGCGCGGTCTCGGGGGCGCCCGACAGGAAGGGCGGCAGCAGGGCGAGGAAGAACAGCGAGAGCTTGGGGTTGAGGATGTTGAGCAGGGCGCCGCGGCGGGCGGTGCGGGGGCCGCTCTCACGCCGGGGCGAGGCGGTGACCGCCAGCGCGCCGGTGGCGCGCAGCGCCTGTACCGCGAGCCAGAGCAGGTAGAGCGCGCCGGCGAGCTTGACGGTGGTGAAGAGCAGGGCGGAGGTGTGCAGCAGGGCAGCGAGCCCGAGCATCGCGGCGGCAAGGTGCGGCACGATCCCGAAGGTGCACCCGAGCGCCGCCCAGATCGCGGCGCGGCGGCCCTGGCCGAGCCCGATCGCGAGCGTGTAGATCACCCCGGCACCGGGGGCGAGCACCACGACCAGCGCGGTGAGCAGGAATTGCAGGCTCAGCATGGGATCCTCCCTTGGACGGCGGAAGGGTTTCCCATTCGGCGCGGGCTGTCAACGCCCGCAAGGCGCCCGTTCGGGAGCGACGCTCAGGCCGGCACGCGCAGCACGCGCGGCACCTTGAACTCGACATTCTCCTGCGCCGTCTCGACCATCTTGACGGTGACGTCGAAGCGGTCGCGGAAGGCGTCGATCACCTCGTCGATCAGCACCTCGGGGGCGGAGGCGCCGGCGGTGACGCCGACCGAGGAGATCCCCTCGAGCGCGCGCCAGTCGATGTTCTCGGCGCGCTGCACCAGCTGTGCGTAGCTGCAGCCGGCCTTGCGGGCGACCTCGACCAGCCGCTTCGAGTTCGACGAGTTCGGTGCGCCCACCACCAGCAGCGCGTCGCAATCGGGGGCGATGGCCTTGACTGCTTCCTGGCGGTTGGTGGTGGCGTAGCAGATGTCTTCCTTGTGCGGGCCGACGATGGCCGGGAAGCGCGCCTTCAGCGCAGCGACGATGTCGATCGTGTCATCGACCGAGAGCGTGGTCTGGGTCACGAAGGCCAGTTGCGCGGGATCGCGCACCTCGACATGGCCGACATCCTCGACGGTTTCGACCAGCAGGACCTCACCCTCGGGCAGCTGACCCATGGTGCCGATGGTCTCGGGGTGGCCGGCATGGCCGATCATGATCATCTGAAGGCCGTTCTCGTGGTGCCGCGCGGCCTCGATATGGACCTTGGAGACCAGCGGGCAGGTGGCATCGACATAGACCATCTCGCGCCGCGCCGCCTCGGCCGGGACGGCCTTGGGCACGCCGTGGGCCGAGAAGATCACCGGACGGTCCGGCGGGCAGTCCTCGAGCTCCTCGACGAAGACCGCGCCCTTGTCGCGCAGCCCGTCGACGACGAACTTGTTGTGCACGATCTCGTGCCGCACGTAGACCGGCGCGCCCCATTTCTCGAGCGCCATCTCGACGATCTTGATCGCCCGGTCGACACCGGCGCAGAAGCCGCGCGGGGCGGCGAGGTAGAGGATGAGCGGATTCTTCATTGGCGTCTCCTGTTCCTCTCCGAGGTAATGCCTGCGGGCGCTGCCGTCGACCCCTTCGGCAAGCCTGACGAAGCTGTGACTTGATGGTAGCGGGGGCTGGCGGAATAGTTGCGCGGCGCGACGGGGAGGACGAGATGAAGCGGATTGCGATCGGTGTGGGGGCGGCGGCGCTGCTGGCAGGCGGCTGGGCGCTGGCCCAGATGGCGGCGGAGCCGGTGCCGGGCCTGTTTCCCTATACTGATGCCGAGCGGGTCGCGAATGGCGAGAGGCTCTATGCCGTGAATTGCGCCGCCTGCCACGGCGCGCAGCTAGAGGGCCAGCCGGACTGGAAGGAGCGCGATGCCGACGGCTTCCTGCCGGCGCCGCCGCACGATTCCACCGGCCACACCTGGCACCATCCCGATGCGCAGCTCCTGGCCATCGTCACCCACGGCACCGAGGCGATGATCGGTGGCGATTACCGCTCCAACATGTTGGGGTTCGGCGAGATCCTCAGCGAGGACGAGATCCTCGACGTGATGGCCTATATCAAGAGCACCTGGCCGGACGAGGTGGTCGAGATCCACAACGACATCAACGCCCGCGCCTCGGTCTACCAGTAGCGCCCGCGCAGAGGCCGCGTTTGGTCAGGCGGGCTCAGGCTGCGCCGCCCATCGTTGCCGCGGTGGCCCAGGCCAGCACCATGTAGCGGCCGGTCTTGGCGATGGTGACGAGGGCGAGGAATACCGCCCAATGAGTCCGCATCACGCCGGCGATGACGGTGAAGGCATCGCCCAGCGGCGCCCAGCTCAGCAGAAGGGTCCAGACGCCCCAGCGCGCGTAAAGACGCTGCGCGCGGTCGAGCTGGGCCTCGCTGACCGGAAACCAGCGCCGGTGCCGGTAATGTTCGAGCCACAGGCCGAGCACGTAGTTGAACACCGCGCCGAGGACGTTCCCGACGCTGGCCACCAGCACGATCATTGCCAGGGGTGCCGCGTTCCCGAGCTGCATCCCAACAAAGACCACCTCCGACTGGAAGGGCAGGATCGTGGCTGCGCCGAACGCTGCCAGGAACAGGCCGCCAAGCGCGGCGGCTTCAGCCAGCATGATCGCGGGGCCTCTTCCCCGAAAGTCCCGCGTTCACGATCAGTTGCCGTTGCTGGCGACCTCGAAGTTGCGCTCCGCCTGCTGCTCGCGCGGCGGGCGGCCGATGACTTCGCGAAGCTCGTCGAGCTCGATGAAGTTGTCGGCCTGGCGGCGCAGTTCGTCGGCGATCATCGGAGGCTGGCTGCGAATGGTCGAAACCACCGAGACGCGCACGCCTTGGCGCTGCAGGCTTTCCACGAGCGGGCGGAAATCCCCGTCACCGGAGAACAGCACGATGTGGTCGACGCGCGGTGCAAGCTCCATGGCATCGACGGTGAGCTCGATGTCCATGTTGCCCTTGACCTTACGGCGGCCCTGGCTGTCGGTGTATTCCTTCGCCGGCTTGGTCACCATGGTGAAGCCGTTGTAGTGCAGCCAATCCACGAGCGGGCGGATCGGCGAGTACTCGTCGTTTTCCAGAAGGGCTGTGTAATAGAAGGCACGAACCATCTTGCCGCGGCGTACAAATTCCTGTCGAAGGAGCTTGTAGTCGATGTCAAAGCCGAGCGCTTTGGCGGCGGCATACAGGTTCGACCCGTCTATGAACAGCGCGAGCCGTTCGTCTTTGTAAAACATCAAATGTCCTTTCAGCAATAGAGCGCGCCTGGTCCGTGAGTGTGTGTGAGTGGGTTGGCGCACCCGAAGTACAAAGATTAAGGTATTCAATCAGCGGTTCAAGCCGCAAGACATACTCCCGAAGGATAGCGTAACGGTGGCAGTGGAACAAGAAAAGTTGATTGCACTCGGCGCGAACCTATCGTCCGCGATTGGTTCTCCAGCGGAAACGCTCCACGCTGCGATCAAGGAATTGTCCGCGGCGGGAGAGGTGGTCGCCCAGGTCAGCCGGTTCTACGCAACCCCTTGTTTTCCTGCGGGGGCAGGCCCCGACTATGTGAACGCCTGTCTGGTATCTTCGGGCGAGTTTTCGGCTGCCGATACGCTTGCGCTACTGCATAGAATCGAGCGGAAATTCGGCCGCGAGCGCCAGCAGAGATGGGGTAGCAGAAGTCTCGATTTGGACTTGATCGCGCACGGTCAGGTAGTATTGCCTGATGCTGCTTCTCAGAAAACGTGGCGCATGCTGCCTCTGGAGGAGCAGAAAACGCGGGCTCCGGAACAACTGATTCTCCCCCATCCGCGCATGCACGAGCGCGCTTTCGTGCTTGTTCCGCTCTGCGACGTGGCCCCCGACTGGCGCCATCCGTTGCTGGGCAAGACGGTGCGCGAACTCTGTGCCGCGCTGCCGCAGGCGGACCGTGACGAGGTAAGGCCCCTCTGAGCGATCCGCGCTTGTGTTTCGGGCAATGACAGGCTAGGGAGTCACTTTCTGACGGCAAACCCGAATAGGTGATACGCATATGGCCCGCGTAACGGTAGAAGATTGCGTCGACAAGGTCCCGAACCGGTTCGAGCTGGTGATGCTCGCCGCGCACCGTGCGCGCGAAGTCGCATCCGGCAGCCCGATCACGGTCGACCGCGACAACGACAAGAACCCGGTGGTCGCCCTCCGCGAGATCGCCGAGGAGACCCAGTCGGCTGACGAGCTGCGCGAGCGTCTGATCGAGAGCCACCAGACCCAGATCGAGGTCGACGAGCCCGAGGAAGACAGCATGGCGCTTCTCATGGGTGCCGAGCAGGACAAGCCGGTCGAGGACGATATGTCCGAAGAGAAGCTCCTGCGCGCGCTCATGGAGGCCCAGGGCGAGAGCTGAGGCTCTTGGATGCGGGCCAAGTGAAGGATAGGCGCCCATGATCGCGGCGGAAGACCTGGTTGCACTGGTCCGCAACTACAACCCGAAGACCAACGAAGAGCTGATCCGCGCGGCCTACGAGTTTGGCCGCGCGATGCATGACGGGCAGATGCGCCATTCCGGCGAGCCCTATTTCACGCATCCCGTCGCCGTTGCCGCGATCCTGACGGAGCAGCAGCTCGACGATGCGACCATCATCACCGCCCTGCTGCATGACACCATCGAGGACACCCGCGCCTCGTGGAAGGACATCGCCGATCGCTTCGGCGAGGACGTCGCCGATCTCGTCGACGGTGTCACCAAGCTGACCAACCTGCAGCTCTCCAGCTCCGAGACCAAGCAGGCCGAGAATTTCCGCAAGCTGTTCATGGCGATGTCCAAGGACCTGCGGGTGATCCTCGTCAAGCTCGCCGACCGCCTGCACAACATGCGAACCATCAAGGCGATGCGCCCGGAGAAGCAGATCCAGAAGGCGCGCGAGACGATGGACATCTACGCGCCTCTGGCGGGCCGGATGGGCATGCAGTGGATGCGCGAGGAGCTCGAGGATCTGGCCTTCCGGGTGCTCAACCCCGAGGGGCGCGCCTCGATCATCCGCCGCTTCATCACCCTGCAGAAAGAGGCCGGCGACGTGATCCACCGGATCACCGGCGACATGCGTCACGAGCTCGAGGAGGCCGGCATCGACGCCGAGGTCTTCGGTCGCGCCAAGAAGCCCTATTCGATCTGGCGCAAGATGCAGGAAAAGGGCATGGGCTTCTCGCGCCTGTCTGACATCTACGGCTTCCGCGTCATCACCCGCAACGACATGGACTGCTACGGCGCGCTGGGCGTGATCCACCAGCGCTGGCGCGCGGTGCCGGGCCGCTTCAAGGATTACGTCAGCCAGCCCAAGTCGAACGGCTACCGCTCGATCCACACCACCGTATCGGGCCGCGACGGCAAGCGCGTCGAGGTGCAGATCCGCACCCGGCAAATGCACGAGGTCGCCGAGACCGGCGTCGCCGCGCACTGGTCGTATCGCGATGGCCAGCGCGCCGAGAACCCGTTTGCCGTCGACCCGGCGCGCTGGATCGCATCGCTGACCGAGCAGTTCGACAGCGAGCAGGATCACGACGAGTTCCTCGAGGCGGTCAAGCTCGAGATGTACTCCGACAAGGTGTTCTGCTTCACCCCCAAGGGTGACGTGGTGAAGCTGCCGCGCGGGGCAACTCCGCTCGACTATGCCTATGCCATCCACACCCGCATCGGCTCGGCCTGCGTGGGTGCGAAGGTCGATGGCATCCGGGTGCCGCTCTGGACCCGGTTGAAGAACGGCCAGTCGGTCGAGATCATCACCGCCGAGGGCCAGACCCCGCAGGCGACCTGGCTCGACATCGCCACCACCGGCAAGGCCCGCACCGCGATCCGCCGCGCCCTGCGCGAGGCCGGGCGCGAGCGCTTCGTGCGGCTCGGCCACGAGCTCGCCCGCTCGGCCTTCGAGCATGTCGGCAAGAAGGCCACCGACAAGGTTCTGGAGAAGGCGGCGCAGACGCTGCGGCTCGAGGACAAGGATGAACTTCTGGCACGTCTCGGCAGCGCCGAGCTGACTTCGCGCGAGGTGGTGCACGCGGTCTATCCCGATCTCGGCCCCGCAGACGACGCGCAGGTCGATGCACATCGCGCGGTGATCGGGCTCGAGCCGGGCACCGGCTTCACCCGGGCGCGCTGCTGCCAGCCGCTGCCCGGCGAGCGCATCATCGGCATCACCCAGCGCGGCAAGGGCGTCTTCGTGCACGCCATCGATTGCGAATCCCTCGCCGCCTACGAGGACCAGCCCGATCGCTGGGTCGACCTGCGCTGGGAGGAGGGCACCCACCCGGCTGCCTACGACGTAAGCCTCGAGCTAACCATCGGCAACGATGCCGGGGTGCTGGGGCGGGTTTGCACCTTGATCGGCGAGCGGATGGCCAATATCTCGGATCTCGTCTTCGTGGACAGGAAGCCGGACTTCTTCCGCATCCGGATGGACGTGGAATTCCGCGACGCGGAACACCTCCACTCGGTGATCTCCGCCCTCGAAGCCGAAAGCGATGTCGCCTCCGTGCACCGCCGGCGAGATGCCTCGCTGACGGCGCTTCCGGCGGCGGCACAGTAAGGGGGCGCAGCCGGAAGCGGTTGCGGCCGAAGGGAATCGCGGCCCCGCGGGGCTGCGGAGGATTGGACAGGACGGGCCTTTGGTCTTCAAACGCCGTGACAGACGACCTGTCTGGAGGATACTGGTCGAGTTCTTCTGGCCGCGGGGCGGCTGGGGGCGCGCGGCGCGTTATATCCAGCACCGTCTGCACCGGCTGCCCGACCCGCCGGAAAAGATCGGCCGGGGCGTCTTCGCCGGGGTCTTCACCGCCTTCACACCCCTCTACGGCCTGCATTTCGTGCTCGCGGCGCTGATCGCAAAGTCGCTGCGCGGCAATATCCTCGCAGCGCTTCTGGCGACCTTCTTCGGCAATCCGCTGACCTATGTGCCCATCGCCTTCAGCTCGCTGCGCACCGGCTACTGGTTTCTCGGTATCGACCGGCACGAGCCCGACCACAAGTCGGTGCTCGACCGCTTCGCCTATGCCGGCGGCGATCTGTGGCACAATCTCGTGTCGTGGTTCACCGGCGAACCGACCAATTGGTCGGAGTTGATCCTGTTCTACGACAAGGTGTTCTATCCCTACCTGATCGGCTGCATCCTGCCCGGGATCACCTGTGGGCTGGTGTGCTACTACCTGACGGTGCCGGTGATCCGCGCTTATCAGAGCCGGCGCCGCGGTGCGCTCAAGTCGAAGCTCGCGGCACTCAAGAGCAAGCAGACGCGGGCCGGTGGCGGCAACTCCAAGGAGTGAGCACGGCGGGCCGCGCGAGGGCAAGGGGAGGCCGGCCGCAATGAAACTGTTGCTTATGGTGGCGCTCACGATGACCGCCTTCGCGGCCAATTCCGTGCTCAACCGTGCAGCGCTCGCTTCGGGCGGCATCGATGCCACGAGTTTCGGGACGCTGCGCCTGCTCTCCGGCGCGATCGTTCTGGCCGCGCTGGTGCTGCTGCGGCAGGGCCGGCTGAGCCTCGGCGGTCCGGGGCGCGTCGCAGGCGTTGCCGGGCTGTTCCTCTACATCTACGGCTTCTCGGCGGCCTATCTCGGCCTGCCCGCCGGGCTTGGGGCGCTGCTGCTCTTCGGCATGGTGCAGGTGACGATGTTCGGCGGCAGCGTGGCGGGCGGCGAGCGCGTGCCCGCGCGGCGCTGGTGCGGCGCCGGGCTGGCCTTCGGCGGTCTGGTCTGGCTGCTCTGGCCGGGGGGCGGCACAGCCCCGAGCCTGCCGCACGCTCTGGCCATGCTGCTCGCCGGTTTCGGCTGGGGAATCTACTCGCTTGCCGGCCGCAAGGCAGAGCAGCCGCTGGTCTCGACCGCCGCCAACTTCCTGCTCGCCGCCGGGCTTGGGCTTGTTTTTCTGCTGGGCTTGATGCTCTCCGGCTCACTGGGGCCGTGGAGCCCCGGCGCGGTGGTGCTTGCGGTCGTCTCGGGCGCGGTGACCTCGGGGCTGGGCTACGCGCTCTGGTACGCGGTACTGCCGCGCCTGCCGGGCTCGGTCGCCGCGGTGGCACAGCTCACCGTTCCGGTGATCGCGATGGCGGGCGGGATGGTGTTTCTCGGCGAGGCGCTCACCGCCCGGTTCGCGCTCGCGGCCCTCATGGTGCTGGGCGGCGTGACCGTCTCGGTGGTGCCGCTGCGGAGGGGGTGAGACGCGCACCGGACATGCCACGCGCGGCAACGGCGCGTCACCTGCCGCCGCGCAGTGTCAGCTCGCCCTCTGCGCTGTCGGTCTCTTGACGCGCTCGGGCCCGTGACGCGGTCTCCGGAGGTCGCCGGAAGAGCAGACGATACGCGGCGGCGCTCGCGGCGGGCGCCAGCCGCGTGAAAGGTCACTCGGTCCAGCGCACCCCGGTCAGGTCGGTCGCCTGCGTCGGCTGGTTCTGCCACAGCCCCTCGAGCCGCGCATCGGCGACCGTCGGGAAGGCGAGTTGGAACAGGTAGCCGTTGACGTGATCCTCGGCGATCATCGTCTGCGCCTGCTTGATCAGCTCCGAGCGCGCCGCCGGGTCGGTGGTGCCGGTGAGCGTGGTCATCAGCTCCTGGAAGGCGGCGTTGTCATACTGGAAGTAATAGTCGGGCCGGGCATAGATGCCGATGTCGAAGGGCTCGGTATGCGACACGATGGTGAGCCCGAAATCCTTGCCGCGGAACACCTCCTCGAGCCACTGCGCCCATTCGAGATTGGTGATCTGCGTCTCGATCCCGACCTCGCGCAGCTGCGCCGCGATGATCTCGCCGCCGCGCCGGGCGTAGGAGGGTGGCGGCAGCTTCAGCGTGGTGGTGAAGCCGTCCGGATAGCCCGCATCCGCCAGCAGCGTCCTGGCAAGCTCCGGATCGTAGGAGGACAGATCGGTCAGGTCGACGTAATCGGGATTGTGCGGCGCGAAATGGGTGCCGATGGGCGTGCCATAGCCAAACATGGCGCCGTCGATGATCGCCTGCCGGTCGATGGCATGGGCCACGGCCTCGCGTACCTTCGGGTCGGCGAAATGATCGTCGCCGTTGTTCATCGCGAGGATGGTCTCGCCCTCGGTCGAGCCCACCAGCACCTGAAAGCGCGGATCGGCCTCGAACATGGCGAGGTTCTCGGGCGCCGGAAAACCCGCGAAAGCGTCGATATCCTGCGCCATCATTGCCGCGAACGCCGCCGTCGGGTCGGAGATGAAGCGGAAGGTCACCGCCTCGAGCGCCGGCGCCTCGCCCCAGTATTCGGCGTTGCGGCTCATCTCGATGCGGTCGCCGGTGACCCAGCGCTGGAAGGTGAAGGGCCCGGTGCCGACCGGTGTCTGCTGGATGCCTTCGATGCTCTCGGGGGCCACGATCACCGCGTCTCCCCAGGCCATGTTGAAGAGGAAATTGCCATCGGGCTCGGAGAGCGTGACCTCGACGGTCAGCGGGTCGACGACCGTGACCTCGGCGATGCCCTCGAAGAGCGCCTTCTGGGCGTTGAGGCTGTCTTCGCCGCGGGCGCGGTCGAGGCTGAACTTGACGTCTTCCGCGTCCATTGCGCTGCCGTCATGGAAGGTGACGCCGTCGCGCAGGTGGAAGGTGTAGGTGAGCCCGTCGTCGGAGATGTCCCAGCGCTCGGCCAGGCCCGGCACGATCTCTCCGGTCTCGGTGAACCTCGTCAGCCCCTCGAAGACATTGGCATAGAGCACGCTGTCGATCGCGCCGGCGGCGGCCGAGGTCGGGTCGAGATGCGGCGGCTCGAGCTGCAGCGCGATGGTCAGGTCGGTCTGCTGGGCGCTCAGCACCTGCGCCGAAAGCAGCAGAGCGGCGGCGGCCGGGGCGAGGTAAGAGAAGGGGCGGGACATCAGGGCACTCCGTTGCGGGGGCAATGCCGCGAAGTGTGCCCGATTTCCGCGGCGGCGCAAGCACATGCGCACTGGAATATGAGGGGGCAGGCTGCTAGACGACGCCAGCCTTGTTGACGAGGAGGAGACGCCAATGAGCGCAACGGCGCGAAAGTCGGCCCCGCTGCCGGACGATATCCGGGCCCGCAAGGGCGGGGTGCCGCTGGTCAGCCTGACCGCCTACACCACCCCGATGGCCAAGATGATGGACGCGCATTGCGATTTCGTCCTCGTCGGTGACAGCGTCGGCATGGTGCTGCACGGGCTGGAGAGCACGCTTGGCGTGACCATGGAGATGATGATCTTGCACGCGCAGGCGGTGAAGCGCGGCCTCAGCCGGGCGATGATGGTCGTCGACATGCCCTTCGGTTCCTACGAGGAAGGCCCGCAGCAGGCGTTTCGCAACGCCGCCCGCCTGATGGCCGAGACCGGCGCCGGCGCCGTGAAGCTCGAGGGCGGCGAGAGCATGGCAGAGACCATCGCTTTCCTGACTGCGCGCGGCATCCCGGTGATGGCGCATGTCGGTCTCACGCCGCAATCCATCAACACGCTGGGCGGCTACAAGGTGCAGGGGCGCGGCAGCGCCGGCGAGCAGCTCATGGCCGATGCCCGCGCCGTGGCCGGGGCAGGGGCCTTTGCCGTGGTGCTCGAGAAGGTGCCGCAGGGGCTTGCCGACCGGGTCACCGCAGAGCTTACGATCCCCACCATTGGCATCGGCGCCTCGGCGGGCTGCGACGGGCAGATCCTCGTGGTCGACGACATGCTGGGGCTGTTCACCGCCTTCAAACCGAAATTCGTCAAGCGCTACGCAGCGCTCGGCGAGGAGGCAGAGGCCGCCATCGCCGCCTATGCCGAGGAGGTGCGGAGCCGCGCCTTCCCCGCCACCGAACACGTCTTTGCCGATACCGCCCCGGGAGCGAAACCATGACCGAGATGCTGCGCACCAAGGCCGAGCTGCGTGACCGCCTCGCAGGCTGGAAACGCGCCGGCGAGAGCGTTGGCGTGGTGCCGACCATGGGCGCTCTCCATGCCGGGCACCTGAGCCTCGTCGAGGCCGCCAAGGCCGGTTGCGACCGGGTGATCGTGACGATCTTCGTGAACCCCAAGCAGTTCAACAGCGCCTCCGATCTCGAGAACTACCCGCGCACCGAACATGCCGATGCTGAGAAGCTCGCGCCCTACGCGGTCGACGTGATCTACGTGCCGGGGCCCGAGCAGATCTATCCCGACGGCTTCGCCACCTCGGTGGCGGTCGAAGGCCTGACCGAGGGGCTCTGCGGCGCCTTCCGCCCCGGCCATTTCGACGGTGTGACGACGGTGGTCTCGAAGCTTTTCCTGCAGACCGGCGCGGATCGGGCCTATTTTGGCGAGAAGGACTACCAGCAGCTGCAGGTGGTGCGCCGCATGGCCCGGGATCTCGACATTCCGGTCGAGGTGATCGGCTGCGAGACGGTGCGCGAGCCCGACGGTCTGGCGCTGTCATCGCGCAACGTGCTGCTGCCCGAGGCGACCCGCGCCGCGGCACCGGCGCTCAACCGCGCGATGGTGGCGATGGCCGAGGGGCTGCGCGGTGGCGGCTCGGTGGAGGCACTGCGCGGGCAGGCCGAAGCGGCGATCCTCGCGGGCGGGTTCGAGCGGGTCGAGTATCTCGAGCTGCGCGCCGCCGACGGGCTCGCGCCGATGGCCACGCTCGACCGCCCGGCGCGGCTTCTGGCTGCCGCCTGGCTGGGCGGGGTGCGCCTGATCGACAATATCGCGGTGGGCTGAGGCGGCGGGCTCTAGAGCAGCCGCTCGGCGATCTCGCCCGAGAGCCACGCCACGCGCCCGCCCGCCAGCGTCATGACGATGCGGCGGGTGGCGCGGTCCATCACCACCAGATCGGCGCGCAGGCCGGGCTCCAGCCGGCCGCGATCCTCCAGCCCCAAGAGCCGCGCCGGCCCCTCCGAGACCATCCGCCACGCCTGCGCCTCGTTCAGCAGGCCAAGCTCGACGCAGCGCCATGCGGCGCGCGCCGGGGCGGGGTAGTGATAATCCGAGGCCAGCGCATCGCAGAGCCCGAGCCCGATCAGCTCGCTCGCCGCCACGTTGCCCGCATGGCTCGCCCCGCGCACCACGTTGGGCGCGCCCAGCACCACCGCATCACCGCCCTCGCGCGCCGCTTGCGCCGCCTCCACCGTCTCGGGAAACTCCGACACCCGCACGCCCCGCGCCCGCCAGATCGCACGCCCCTCGGCGCTGCGGTCGTCATGGCTGCCCATCCGGCAGCCGCGCGCCGCCAGCCGCGCGCAGAGCCCGTCGAGTGCTTGCGGCACCTCGTCGCTGCGGGCGTGCAGCGCCTGCATCAGCGCGAGATGGGTCTCGGGCGAGCGGCCCGATTTCAGCGCCTGTCCGGTGAGCCGCGGCGGCTTGCGCCCCTCGGCAAGCCGCGCGTGCGGCAGATGATCGTTGAACACCACGTAGCCGATGCCCCAGCGCGCGATGGCCTCCTCGGCGCGGGCGAAGGCGTCGAGGTAGTGGGTCTCGAGCCGCAGCTGCAGCCGCAGGTCCACCGGCACCGTTGGCGCCACCTCGGCCACCGAGGCAAACACCTCCTCGGCAAATTCCGGCCCGCGCATGCCGCCTTCCCACGACCAGAACTGCGCCAGCATCGCCGTGGTGATGCCGTTCGCCGCAAGCTCGGCGGCACAGGCCACCATGCCCGCATCGCGCTCGCGCAGCGCCCCGCGCCGTGGCGCCATGTGGCGTTCGAACCCGTCGCCATGGGCATCGACGATGCCCGGCAGGATGTCATAGCCGCCCAGATCCACCCGCCGCCCCGTGGGTGCATCGGCGATCACGTCCCCGCTCACCGAAAGCGGCGCGTCGTCCCAGCCACCCGGGCGCATCACGCGGGCATTCTCGAAGCAGAGTTCGATCATCTTGAGGCCCCCTTGGCAGAGCTGAGTGGCGGGACGGAGACGCGGATCATGCGCGTGGGAATACGGCCTTCCACCGCCGCGCGAAAGGTGCAAATCTCCGCCCCATGTCGACCTCGCCCCGCCTCGCCACCCGCGCCATCATCCTGCACGAGAACCGCCTGCTGCTGGTCAATGCCTGGCCGGGTCAGAAGAGCGATCTCTGGTGCGCCCCCGGCGGCGGCGTCGAGAAGGGCGCCTCGCTGCCCGACAACCTCGCCCGCGAGGTGCACGAGGAGACCGGCCTGACCGTGCGCGTGGGCCTGCCCTGCCTGGTCAACGAATACCACGCCCCCGAGACCGGCTTTCACCAGGTCGAGCTGTTCTTCCGTTGCGAGATCACCGACGGCGCCCTTTCCGACGATTGGCGCGACCCGGAGGGCGTCGTGCACACCCGCCGCTTCGTCACCCGCGACGAGATGAAAGGGCTGCGCTACAAGCCCGACAGCCTGCCGAAGGTGGCCTGGGAAACCGGCCCCGGCTACGATCCGCTGGAGCTTCTGGCCTCATGAGCGGCGCGGCGCTTCCCGCCTTGGCCCGGTAGGCGTGCGATGCTGGCCTATGCCCTGAAACGCTTGGTCATCCTCGCGCTGAGCCTCGCCGTGGCCTCGCTGGTGATCTTCGTGGTGGTCGAGGTCGCGCCCGGCGACCCCGCGAGCTTCATGCTGGGCATCAACGCCCGCCCCGACACCATCGCCGCGCTGCGCGCCGAGCTCGGGCTCGATCTGCCGGTGCATGAGCGCTACCTCGCCTGGGTCACGGGCATGGTGCAGGGCGATTTCGGCACCTCCTACACCTACCGCGCGCCGGTGGCGCAAATGGTGGCCGAGCGGGTGCAGGTCTCGCTGCCGCTGGCGCTCTACGCGCTGCTGCTGTCCACCCTCATCGCCTTCCCGGCGGGCATCTTCGCCGCCGCCCGCCGCGGCAAACCCGGCGACGTGGCGGTGATGGGGGCGACGCAGCTCGGCGTCGCGGTGCCGAATTTCTGGTTCGCCATGCTCCTGGTGCTGCTCTTCGCGCTGAAGCTGCGCTGGTTCAGCGCCGGCGGTTTCCCGGGCTGGGACGATCCGCTGCAGGGGCTGAAGGCCCTGACCCTGCCGGCGGTGGCGCTGGCGCTGCCGCAGGCGGCGATCCTCGCCCGCGTCATGCGCTCGGCGCTGATCGATATCCTGCACGAGGATTTCATCCGCACCGCCCGCGCCAAGGGGCTCTCGCGCCGGCAGGCGCTGTGGCGCCACGGGGTGCGCAACGCGCTGATCCCGGTGCTGACCATCATCGGCCTGCAATTCTCTTTCCTGCTCGCCGGCGCAATCATCATCGAGCAGGTGTTCTTCCTGCCCGGCCTCGGGCGGCTGATCTTTCAGGCTATCACCCAGCGCGACCTGATCGTGGTCGAGTCGGTGGTGATGCTGCTGGTCTTCGCGGTGATCGTGGTGACCTTCCTCACCGATCTCGCCTATGCGGCGGTCGACCCGCGCCTGAGGGGGCGCCGATGAGCCGCAATTTGATCCTCGGTACCCTTCTGACCGCGCTCTTCCTCGGCGCGGCACTGCTTTCCTTCCTCTGGACGCCCTATCCGACCGATACGGTGGCCATCACCGAGCGGCTGCAGCCGCCCTCGGCGGCGCATTGGCTGGGCACCGATCATTTCGGCCGCGACATGCTGAGCCTGATCATGGTCGGCGCCCGCACCTCGATCGCCGTGGCGCTGGTGGCGGTGGGCATCGGGCTGGGGCTCGGCGTGCCACTGGGCTTGGCCGCGGCGGCGCGTTCCGGCGGCTGGCTCGACGAGGCGATCATGCGGATGAACGACCTGATCTTCGCCTTCCCGAGCCTCGTCATCGCGATCCTGATCACCGCCATCCTCGGCCCGGGCGCGCTCAACGCCATCATCGCCATCGGCATCTTCAACATCCCGGTCTTCGCCCGCCTGTCGCGCGGCGCGGCGCTCAGCCTCTGGCGCCGCGAGTTCATCCTCGCCGCGCGCACCGCCGGAAAGTCCGCGCCCCGCATCAGTGCCGAACACATCCTGCCCAACATCGCCAACCTGCTGATCGTGCAGGGCACCATCCAGTTCTCCCTGGGCATCCTCGCCGAAGCCGGCCTCTCCTATGTCGGCCTCGGCGCTCAGCCCCCGATCCCCTCCTGGGGGCGCATGCTGGCCGACGCCCAGACCATGGTGGCCCTCGCCCCGCACGTGGCGATCCTGCCGGGCCTCGCGATCGTCCTGACCGTGCTCGGCCTTAACCTGCTGGGCGACGGCCTCCGCGACCGGCTCGATCCGAGGCTGGGGGTAGTGCGCACATGATCCCTTCTCTGGTTTCCAAATACCTCGGGGAGCGCGAGGGGCAGCGCCCCTCGCACCTGTCGGATCGGACGCAGTCCGATTCGAAACCCTTGCTCGAGATCGACGCCCTCTCGCTCGCAATCCACGACAAACCCATCCTAAAAAACCTCACCCTCACCATCGCCCCGGGCGAGATCGTCGCGCTGACCGGCGAGTCGGGCTCGGGCAAGTCGATGACCGCGCTCGCCGCCATGGGGCTCTTGCCGCAGGGCGCGGAAATCACCGGCGCCCTGCGCCTCGACGGCACCGATCTCTGCGCGCTCTCCGAGCGCCGGCTCTGCGCCCTCCGTGGCCGCGAGATCGGCATGATCTTCCAGGAGCCGATGACCGCGCTCAACCCGGTGCAGCGCATCGGCGCGCAGGTGGCCGAGACCATCCTCGTGCACAAGGCCATGCCCCGCGGCGTGGCAAACGCCCGCGCCGCCGAGATGCTCGCCCGCGTCGGCCTGCCGCCCGAGCGGGTGCCGCCCACCCGCTACCCGCACGAGCTCTCCGGCGGCCAGCGCCAGCGCGTGGTGATCGCCATGGCCATCGCCCTGCGCCCGAAGCTCCTGATCGCCGACGAGCCCACCACCGCGCTCGACGTCACCACCCAGGCGCAGATTCTCGACCTGCTGCGCGATCTGGTGCGCGAGGAGGGCATGGGCCTGATGATGATCACCCACGATCTCGCCGTGGTCTCGGAGATGGCCGACCGCATCGCGGTGATGAAATCCGGAGAGATCGTCGAGCAGGGCGAGACAAGGCGCCTCTTCGCCGAGATGCGCCATCCCTATACCCGCCAGCTCTTCGAGGCCTCGCGCCACCGCGCCGACCTGCCCGAGCCGCGGCCCGACGGGCCGCTGCTGCGGGTCGCAGAGGTCACCCGCCACTATCCCGGCCCCCGCGACGGGCTCTTCCGCCCTGGCCAGCCGCACATCGCGGTCAATGGCGTCAGCCTCGAGGTCGCCCGCGGCGAGCGCGTCGGGCTGGTGGGCGAATCGGGTTGTGGCAAGTCCACACTGGCCCGCGCCATCCTCGGGCTCGAGCCGGTGCAGGCGGGCGAGATTACGCTGGGCGGCGCGCCGGTCTATCGCCACGGCAAGCCGGACCGCGCCGTGCGCCGCCGGGTGCAGGTGGTGTTCCAGGACCCCTACGGCTCGTTCAACCCGCGCCACAGGGTCGGGCGGCTGATCGCCGAGCCCTTCCACCTGCTCGACGACCCGCCGCGCGGCCCCGCGCGCGACGCTGCCATCGCGCAGGCGCTCAGCGATGTGGGCCTCAAACCCGAGCACGCCGGGCAGCATATCCACGCCTTCTCCGGCGGCCAGCGCCAGCGCATCGCCATCGCCCGCGCCCTGATCATCCGCCCCGAGCTGGTGATCTTCGACGAGGCGGTCTCGGCGCTCGACGTGCGCGTCCGGGCGCAGATCCTCGACCTGATCGCGGATCTCTCGCGGCAATACGGGCTCACCTACCTGTTCATCTCGCACGACCTCAGCGTGGTCCGCGGCATCACCGACCGGGTGCTGGTCATGCGCGGCGGAGAGATCGTCGAGGCCGGGGAGACCGAGACGGTATTTGACAACCCCGCTCACTGGTATACCAAATCCCTGCTGGCTGCCGCACCATCCCTGCCGCGGCCACCGGGAGGAGGACCAGAGGATGACCCAGAGCCTGACGCGTGACGACGCGCGCTTGCCCCTAGTAGACGACAGCGCCCAGATGCTGATCGGCGGCGAATGGCGCGCCTGCGCCACGACGCTTCCCATCGTGAACCCGTCGACCGGAGAGGAGATCGGCCGCATCGCCCGCGGCACCGCGGCGGATATCGACGCCGCGGTCGACGCGGCGGAGGCGGCGCTCGAGGGCGACTGGGGCCGGATGACGGCGCTCGACCGCGGCCGCATCCTGACCCGGCTGTCGGCGCTGGTGCTGGAGCATGTCGAGGAGCTTGCCGAGCTCGAGGCGATGGACGTGGGAAAGCCGCTGACCCAGGCCCGCGCCGACGCGGTGGCGCTGGCGCGCTACTGCGAGTTCTACGGCGGCGCCGCCGACAAGGTTCACGGCACCACCATCCCCTATCTCGACGGCTACACCGTCTACACCCTGCGCGAGCCGCACGGGGTCACCGGCCATATCGTGCCGTGGAACTACCCGATGCAGATCATCGGGCGCTCGGTCGGCGCGGCGCTGACCATGGGCAATGCCTGCGTGCTGAAGCCGGCGGAAGATGCCTGCCTGACGGCGCTGGCCTTCGCCCGGCTGGCGCAGCAGGCAGGGCTGCCGGCGGGCGCGCTGAACGTGGTGCCGGGGCTCGGCGCCGAGGCCGGCGCGGCGCTCTCGGCCCATCCCGGCATCCACCACGTGAGCTTCACCGGCTCGGTGGGCACCGGGGCGGCGGTGCAGCAGGCGGCGGGGGCCAACGTGGTGCCGGTGACGCTCGAGCTTGGCGGCAAGTCACCGCAGCTCGTCTTCGCCGATGCCGATCTCGACGCCGCGCTGCCCTTCCTCGTCAATGCCGGGCTGCAGAATGCCGGGCAGACCTGCTCGGCCTCGTCGCGCATTCTCGTCGAGCGCCCGGTCTATGACGAGGTCAGCCGCCGCATGGCCGAGGCCTATGCCGCCAAGGTCGTGGGGCCGGCGATGGCCGATCACGATGTCGGCCCGCTGATCAACGCGACCCAGAAGACGCGGGTCGAGGGCTTTCTCGAGAAGGGCGCCGACCTGCCACTGCTCGCCCGCGCCCGGCTCGCCGACGACCTGCCGGAGGGCGGCAATTACGTCCGTCCGGCGCTGTTCGGCCCGGTGCCGGCGGATCACGTTCTGGCGCAGGACGAGGTCTTCGGCCCGGTGCAGGTCATCGTGCCCTTCGACAGCGAGGAAGAGGCGGTGCGGATCGCCAACGGCACCGATTACGGCCTCGTGGCCAGCGTCTGGACCCGCGACGGCGCACGCCAGATGCGGCTCGCGAAGAAACTGCGCGCCGGGCAGGTGTTTCTCAACAATTACGGCGCCGGGGGCGGGGTGGAGCTGCCCTTCGGCGGCGTCGGCAAGTCGGGCCACGGGCGCGAGAAGGGCTTCGAGGCGCTCTACGGCTTCTCGGTGCTCAAGACCGTCGCCGCGCATCACGGTTGAACAACGTAAAGAGGGAGGAGACAGGATATGAGACTTGAGGGCAAACGCGCCATCGTGACCGGCGGAGGATCGGGCTTTGGCGAAGGCATCGCCAGGCGCTTCGCCGCCGAAGGGGCGCAGGTGATGGTGGCGGACATCAATGCCGAGGGCGCCGAGCGCGTCGCCGCATCCTGCGGCGGCATCGCCTGCCGGGTCGACGTCGCGGATGGCGACAGCGTGGCCGAGATGGTCGCCCGCGCGGTGGCCGAGATGGGCCGGGTCGACATCCTCGTGAACAACGCCGGGATCACCCACCTGCCGGCGCCGATGGAAGATGTCTCGGAGGCGGATTTCGACCGCGTCTTCGCGGTCAACTGCAAGTCGGTCTACCTTACGGCGCGGGCGCTGGTCGGGCACATGAAGGAGCTCGGCGCCGGGGCGATCCTCAACGTTGCCTCGACGGCGGGCGTCTCGCCGCGGCCGCGGCTCAACTGGTACAACGCCTCGAAAGGCTGGATGAACACCGCCACCAAGGCGATGGCGATCGAGCTGGCGCCTTCGGGGGTGCGGGTCAACGCGCTGAACCCGGTGGCGGGCGACACGCCGCTGCTGACGAGCTTCATGGGGGAGGACACGCCCGAGATGCGGGCGAAGTTTCTCTCGACGATTCCCATCGGGCGGTTCTCGACGCCTGAGGACCTGGCCAATGCGGCGCTGTTCCTGTGCTCCGACGAGGCTTCGATGGTGACCGGAGTCTGCATGGAGGTCGATGGCGGGCGCTGCATCTAGCGGCTGGGCCGTCGCGTTTGCGGGTAGGGTGGGGGCGCTACCCACTTCCGCGCTTGCGCGGACTCTCGCGGAGTATTTGCGACGTAGAGAAGGTGGTGGAGAGGAGAGCGTGGTGTCGCGGGCGCTGGACCTTCCGGGGCGTGCGCCGTGTGAGGCGTTGCTTTCCTGGGGGCGCTGCCCCCGTCCGCGCAGGCGCGGACTCCCCCGAGGTATTTTTGAACCAGAGAAGGGGCGGGGGATTGCGCTGGTCCCCGGGCTTGGCGAGGGTCGCCGGAAGACAGGGGAGAATGTGATGCGACCGGGACCGAGAAACCTGATCACCGATGTCGGCGGGCTGCTGGTCGGGCAGGCCGAGGATGCGCGGCTGAAGTCGGGCGTGAGCGTGGTGACGGCGGAGGAGGCTTTTGTCGCCTCGGTGGCGGTGATGGGCGGGGCGCCGGGCACGCGCGAGACCGATCTGCTGGCGCCGGACAAGTCGGCGCCGGGGGTGGATGCGCTGGTGCTCTCCGGTGGCAGCGCCTTCGGGCTCGCGGCGGCGCAGGGGGTGATGGACGCGCTGCACGAGGCCGGGCGCGGCTTTGCCGTGCACTCGGCGCGGGTGCCGCTGGTACCGGCGGCGATCCTCTTCGATCTGCTCAATGGCGGCGACAAGGATTGGGGGGAGAACCCCTACCCGGCGCTGGGGCGCAGGGCATTGGCGGCGGCGGGCGCGGAATTCGAGCTTGGCAGCGTCGGGGCGGGCTGCGGCGCGCAGACGGCGATGCACAAGGGTGGGCTCGGTTCGGCGAGCCTGGTGCTCGAGGACTGCATCACCGTGGGCGCGCTGGTGGCGGTGAACCCGCTGGGCAGCGTCACGACGCCGTCGGGGCGGCATTTCTGGGCCGCGCCGCACGAGATCGGTGGTGAGTTCGGGGCGCTGGGCGTGGATCCGGCGAGCGGGGCCGCGCTGCCCCGGAGCCGCAAGGCGGCGGCGATGGCAGGCATGGGCAACACCACCATCGCGGTGGTGGCGACCGATGCCATGCTCGACAAGGCGCAGGCGCATCGGATGGCGGTGGCGGCGCATGACGGCATCGGGCGGGCCATCGTGCCGGCCCATACGCCGATGGATGGAGATCTGGTGTTCGCCGCCGCCACCGGGCGCCGCGCGCTGCAGGCGCCGGGGCTGCAACTGGCGCAGATCGGGCACGCGGCCAGCATCTGCCTGGCGCGCGCCATCGCCCGCGCGGTTTGGGAGGCCACGCCCGCCCCGGGGGACACGCTGCCGACGCTGCGCGCCGAGCTGGGTCTCTAGCCTCTAGCGCAGGATCGGCGGGCGCTCCGGGTCGGAGCCGGGGGCGGCGCGCTCGGCGCGCTGGGGTTCATGCAGCTCGGGCAGGTCGAAGCGCAGGCCGACCCGGGACAGCAGCGCTGCCAGCGGGTCGGCATCCCGCACGAAGCTGACGTCCAGCGCCCCGGCCTCGATGCCGGAAAACACCAGCGCCTCGTTGACCGCGCGGGCCAGCGCATCCTCGGCGCCGGGGGTGGCGCCGGCGAAGGCCAGCAGATGGCTGCGCGAGCCATCGGCATAGCGCACGCCCGCCAGCCAGGCACAGCGGGCGAGCCCCGCGGCGGTGGCGAGCTTGGTGTCGAGGGCGGTAATCAGCACCTCGGGCAGACCGCCCGGCGGGGTCACCTCCTCGATCCCGGCCTCGGCCTCCTGCGGGCCGTGGCCCAGCGTCTCGGAGAGCCAGTCGACCGCCTCGGGTGGCAGCATGATCGAGGACGGCGCGACCTCGAGATTGACCGCCAGCCCGATGCCCTGCCCGGCGAGCATGGCCGCCACGTTGCGCCCCGAGAGCGCCGCGTAGGGCACCGCCTGGCCGACGAATTGCGACAGCCGCTCCTCGCGGTCGAAGACCAGCACGAAGCTGGCATCGCCAAGCTCGAAGAGCTCGGGCTCGATCTGGTCGCCCTCGGCTTCCTTGGTCAGCAGGAGGAACAGCTCGCTGTCGGCGAGCCGTTCGTAGAAGCGCAGGCGCGCGGCACCATCCAGCGGCGCGGCCTCCATCGCCGCGTGGGCGGCGTCGAGCGGGGTCGTTTCGGTCATTCCATCACCTCGCGGACACGGGTCCGCAGGACGGGCAACAGCTCGTCCTCGAACCACGGGTTGCGTTTCAACCATGCCGTATTGCGCCAGGACGGATGCGGCAAGGGGATAGCGTCGGGAAGATGGTCGCGCCAGTTGCGCACGGTCTCGGTGACGCCGGTTTTCACGCCGAGATGATAGCGCTGGGAATAGCCGCCGATATAGAGCCTGAGCCGCACCTCGCCGAGCGCCGCGAACAGGCGGTCATGCCAGGTGTGGCGGCAGATCGGCGGCGGCGGCAGGTCGGCGCCTTGCGCGTCGTAGCCGGGAAAACAGAAGGCCATCGGCATGATCGCGACGCGGGAGCGATCCCAGAAGGTGGCGTCGTCGAGCCCGAGCCAGGCGCGCAGGCGGATGCCCGAGGGGTCGTCGAAGGGGCGGGCGGCGTTGTGCGCGCGCATCCCCGGCGCCTGGCTGGCGATCAGCAGCCGCGCGCCGGGGGCGAACCACACCACCGGGCGCGGGGAATGCCGCGTGGCGGTGGCGGCGAAGCGCTCGGCGCAGAGGCGGCAGCGCGAGAGCTCGTCTGCAAGGGCGGGGAGGGTTTCCGTCATGCCCCAGAGCTAGGGCGTGCGGGGCCTATCCGCCAGTGCTTCGATAATTCTAGATCTGTCGAAATAAGTCTTGCCCGACTCGCTGATTTCGATAATTCTAGAAATATGAAACACGATACCCCCCCGGCCCAGACCGAAGAGATGGCGCTCGAGATCGCCGCCTCCAAATTTGCCGCCCTCGGCTCCGAGCAGCGGCTCAACGTGCTGAAGGTGCTGGTGCGCTCGGGGCCCTCGGGGCTCAGCATCGGCGCGCTGGGCGAGCGTGCCGGTGTCACCGGCTCCACGCTTACCCATCACCTGCGCATCCTGACCCAGGCCGGGCTGGTGCAGCAGGCCCGCGAGGGTCGCAGCATCATCTGTGCCGCCGCCGCCTATGACAAGGTGCGGGCCCTGTCGGACTTCCTTCTCACCCAATGCTGCGCCGATTGCGGCAAGACGGAGCACGATCATGGCTGATACCACCACCCTCACGAGCCGCCTGCCGAAGATCGACAAGGCCTGGGCCGCGAGCGCTGTCCTGCTGGCGGGCATCGCGCTGGCGGAGCCGGATCAGCTCTGGCCGAGCATCACCTTCGCCGGTGAGGCGCTGCTTGGCACCGCGCCGTTCATCCTCTTCGCGGTGCTGGCGGTGGCCTATGTGAAGGCGGCGGGGGCCGAGACGCTGCTGTCGCGGGCCTTCGAGGGGCGCGAGACCCGGATGATCGTGCTGGCGGCGCTGCTGGGCGGGCTCTCTCCCTTCTGCTCCTGCCAGGTGATCCCGTTCATCGCGGCGCTGCTCGCGGTGGGCGCGCCGCTCAGCGCGGTGATGGCGTTCTGGCTGGCCTCGCCGCTGATGGACCCGGCGATGTTCCTGATCACCTCCGGCACGCTGGGCTGGGAGTTCGCCATCGGCAAGACGCTGGCCGCGGTCGGCATCGGCCTGCTGGGCGGGCTCGGGACGATGCTGCTCAAGAACAGCCCGGTCTTTGCCGATCCGCTGCGCGAGAAGCCGCAGGTCGGCGGCTGCTGCGGGGTGAAGAAGCCGTTCCAGGGCAAGCCGGTCTGGCGCTTCTGGGGCGAGGCCGAACGGCGCGAGACCTTCCGCACCGAGGCGGCGACCAACTTCGTCTTCCTGCTCAAGTGGCTGCTGCTGGCCTACCTGCTCGAAGCGGTGATGCTGCGTCACATCCCGGCCGAGATGATCGCCAGCCTGCTCGGGGGCTCGGGCCTGTGGCCGGTGCTGCTCGGCGCCTTCGTGGGCGCGCCGGCCTATCTCAACGGCTATGCCGCGGTGCCGCTGGTCGACGCGCTGCTGACACAGGGCATGGCCCCGGGAGCGGCGATGAGCTTCGTGGTGGCCGGCGGTGTGAGCTGCATCCCCGCCGCGGTGGCGGTCTGGGCGCTGGTCAAGCCGCGGGTCTTCGCCGCCTATCTCGGCTACGCGATCCTCGGCGCGATGATCGCAGGCCTGCTCTGGGGTGCCTACGCCTGATCCGGGGCCATGACGGAGCGGCCTTCGAGGTCGTGAGGCCGCGTCTTACATGGCATGGTTGAGAGGGTCTCAATCGAGAACAATCCATGCGCTATCTTGGCGGTGGATTGTTCTTTGTTTCCCATTCGGGCCATAATATCACCTGAATTCGCACCTAAGACATGCTTAATGCGCCAACGGTAGAACGAGTGGCGCCGGTGAGCCGAGGCACGGTGATGTTAGAGTTCGATATGGTCAGCAAGTCCTTCTGGACCGGCGTGCAGCGCAAGGTGATCCTTGACCGCGTGTCGTTCCGGGTCGAGCTGGGCGAGTCACTCGGCATTCTCGCCCCCAACGGCACCGGCAAGACCACCCTGATCCGCATGATGGCCGGGCTCGAAAAGCCCGACGAGGGCGAGATCCGGCAGAACTGCCGGGTGTCCTTCCCGCTCGGCTTTATGGGCGGGGTGATCTCGAAGATCTCGGCGCGCGAGAATGCCCGTTTCATCGCGCGGATGTATGGCATCGATCCCGACTATGTCGAAAGCTTTTGCCGCTGGCTTTGCGGGCTGGGAGAGTATTTCGACCAGCCGATCGGCACCTATTCCAGCGGCATGCGGTCGCGGTTCACCTTTTCGCTGATGCTGGCCCTCGACTTCGACATCTACCTGATCGACGAGGGCATGCCGAATTCGACCGATGTCGAGTTCAACCGCAAGGCCGGCGATATCCTCGCCGAGCGGCTGCGCACCACGACGATCATCATCGTCTCGCACCAGCCGCAGATCCTCGAGAAATTTGCGCGCAAGGCGGCCGTGCTGATGGACGGCAAACTGCACATGTTTGAAACCTTGGAAGAAGCGAAGCAGCTCTATGACTACGAAACCCAAGGCTAGAAAGTTCCGCGTCCGCCGCAGCGCCGCCGCCGCCTCCCAGCCGACCGGGGAGCGGGCCGTTTCGCCGACCGAGGATAGCAGCACCCCGCAGGCGCCGCGCCCGCAGGCCCCGCGCAAGGCAGAGGCTCCGGCCGCTGCCGTGCCGCCGGCGTCGCGCCAGAAGCAGGCCGCCCGGACATCGCAGCCGCCACAGGCGCCGCGCCCGCAATTCTCGCGCTCGCAGGAGGCGCCGGGGCAGCCCGTGGCGCGTGCAGGCGAGGTCAGCTCGGCGGCGCAGGTCTCGGGCGAGCTCGACATGGATGCGATCCGTCGCGAGGGGCTGACCGGGCGCCAGCTGCGCATGGCGCGGCGGGTGGCCCAGAAGCACGGGCTCGCGCCGACCTCTGATTTCGACGCGGTGCGCCTGCTGCGCGCCCGTGGCATCGACCCGTTCCAGCGCGCCAACATGCTCGAGCTCGTGGTGCCGGATGCCGCTGGCGCCGGCGGGGCAGGGGCCGTGCCGCCCGGTGGTGACGCCGCCGCGCCGCCGCCGGCGCCGCGCCCGGACGGCAAGGTGCAGCTGCCCCAGACCATGCCCGCCAGCGGCAAGATCCAGCTGCCCTCGACCCAGACCGCCAGCCCGGCCGAGCGCCGCGCCGCCGAGATCCTGAAGATCCAGCAGGAGCTCGCCGCGCGCCGCCGCAAGCGGCTGATGCTGCTGCTGACCCGGCTGGCCTTCTTCGTCATGCTGCCGACGCTGATCGCCGGCTATTACTTCTATGTCGTCGCCACGCCGATGTACGCCACCAAGTCGGAATTTCTCATCCTCAAGGCCGAGAATTCCGCCTCCTCGATGGGGAGCCTGTTCTCGGGCACCCAGTTTGCCACCAACCAGGATGCCATCGCGGTGCAGAGCTACCTGCTCTCGAAGGACGCGATGCTGCGGCTCGACGGCGACGAGGGCTTCAAGGCGCATTACGAGCAGGAGTGGATCGACCCGATCCAGCGCCTCGATCCCGGCGCCTCCAACGAAGAGGCCTACAAGCTCTACAAGCGCAATATCGAGATCGGCTACGACCCGACCGAGGGCGTGCTGAAGATGGAGATCATGGCTGCCGATCCCGAGACCGCCGCCCAGTTCAGCCGCGCGCTGATCGGCTATGCCGAGGATCGTGTCGACAACCTGTCGCTGCGCAAGCGCTCGAACGCGGTGACCGATGCCGAGGAGGGGCTCGCAGAGGCCGAGGAGGCCCGCTCGGCGGCGCAGGAGAAGCTGGTGCGGATGCAGCAGGAGGGCGCGGTGATCGATCCCGAAGGTCGGATCGCGGCGCTGCGCAGCCAGATCAACAATATCGAGATCCAGCTGCAGGAGAAAAAGCTCGCGCTGCAGGCGCAGCTCGACAACGCCCGCCCCAACTCGGCCCGCGTGCAGGGCGCCGAGGGCGAGGTGCGCCGCCTCGAGAACCTGCTGGCCGAGCTCAATGCCGACATGACCACCGCCACCACGGGAGAGAACTCGCTGGCCGAGATCGCGGTCCAAGTGCAGCTTGCCGAGGCCGACCTCGCGACCCGCGACCTGATGCTGCAATCGGCACTTGAGCGGCTCGAGCAGGCCCGCCGCGACGCCGACAGCCAGGCGCGCTACCTCACCACATCGGTGGTGCCGGTGGCGTCGGAGGATCCGAGTTACCCGCGCAAATTCGAGAACACCATCCTCGCCTTCCTGATCTTCTCGGGCATCTACCTGATGATCTCGCTCACCGCCTCGATCCTGCGGGAGCAGGTGTCGAGCTGAGAGGCAGAAAGGGCTCCAAGCGAAAGGGCCGCCGGGGCGATCCGGCCGCCCTTTTCGCGTCTATCGTGGGCGCGCCTTGCCGTGCAGGAGATGTGCGAAAGGCAGGCCGGAGCAATGCCTGCGAGCCGCGCACGAAAAAGGGCCGCCGGATCGCTCCGACAGCCCCCTTCCGTGAGTGAACTCTGGCTCAGGCCGCGGCGCGGGTCGGCTTCAGCGCCTCGCCCCACGCGGTAATCTCGGCGAACATCGCGGCGGCGGCCTCGTTGACCGGCTCCGGCGCGCGCAGCACGCCGTCTTCGCCGAGCATGTCGTAGACGAAGGGCAGGCCGACCGAGGTCGCCAGCGGCATCACGTTGACGTTGGTCAGCAGGCCGCGCAGCTCCTGCATGGAGCGCATGCCGCCGGTGGCGAAGCCGTAGCTCACCACGGCCGCGGGCTTGCGGTTCCATTCCAGCGCCAGCGCCTGAATGGCATTGACCAGCGCGGCCGGCGGGAAGCCGTCATATTCCGGGGTCACGAAGATATAGGCATCGCCCTCGTCGATGGTGGCGGCCCATTTCTTGGTGTGCTCGTGCTGGTAATCCTGCGCGCGCGGGTGGTTCGGCTCGTCGAGCAGCGGCAGGCCGACCTCGGCGAGGTCCACCAGCTCCACGTCGAAGCTGTTCTGTTCACGGGCGAGCTTGTCGACCCAGGCTGCGACCTGCGGGCCGATGCGGCCGGGGCGGGTGCTGCCGACGATGATCTTCAGTTTGAGGGCCATGAGAAATGTCCTTCCATGTCTCGGTGTGTCTGGGTGTGTGCGTCTCTTGTGCACAAACCTAGTCACATGCTGCGTCGCGGCAATGGACCGGACTGCACAGCTGCCCTGCATCCCTGCACGAGCCCCTGCGCGCTTGCGCAACGAAAAAGGCCCGCCGTTTCCGGCGGGCCTTTCCTGTCTCTGGAGCGGGGCTCAGACCTTCTCGGTCAGCGCCGGAACCGCTTCGAAGAGGTCGGCGACGAGGCCGAAATCGGCGACCTGGAAGATCGGCGCCTCTTCGTCCTTGTTGATCGCGACGATGATCTTGCTGTCCTTCATGCCGGCGAGGTGCTGGATCGCACCCGAGATGCCGCAGGCGACGTAGAGATCCGGAGCCACGACCTTGCCGGTCTGGCCGACCTGCCAGTCGTTCGGTGCGAAGCCCGAGTCGACCGCGGCGCGCGAGGCACCCACGGCGGCGCCGAGCTTGTCGGCGAGCTTCTCGATGATCGCGAAATCCTCTTCCGAGCCCACGCCGCGGCCGCCGGAGACGACGATCTTGGCGGAGGTCAGCTCGGGACGGTCGCTCTCGGCAACCTTGTCCTCGACCCACTCGGAGAGCGCCGGATCCTCGGCTGCGGCGATGTCTTCGACAGCGGCGGAGCCACCGGTTGCGGCGGCTTCGAAGGTCGAGGTGCGGAAGGTGATGACCTTCTTCTCATCCTTCGATTTCACGGTCTGCACCGCGTTGCCGGCATAGACCGGGCGCTCGAAGGTGTCGGCATCGACCACGGCGGTGACATCGGTCAGCACCATCACGTCGAGCAGGGCCGCCACGCGGGGCAGGATGTTCTTCGCGTCGGTGGTCGCCGGAGCGACGATGTGGCTGTAATCGCCGGCCAGCGAGACGATCAGCGCCGCGGTGGGCTCGGCCAGGCGGTGACCGTAGAGCGCATCCTCGGCAACCAGAACCTTGGCAACGCCGGCGATGGTCGCGGCCTCGGTGGCGGCGGCCTTGGCGCTTGCGCCGATGGCCAGCACGGTCACGTCGCCAAGCGGCGCGGCAGCGGAGACGGCCTTGGCGGTGGCGTCCATCGCCAGCGCGCCGTCATTGATTTCTGCGATAAGGAGAACAGCCATCAGATCGCACCCTTTTCCTTGAGTTTCTCGACCAGCTCGTCGACCGAGCCCACCATGATGCCGGCGGCGCGCTCTGCCGGCTCGGCGGTCTTGACGATCTCGAGACGCGGCGAGACGTCGACGCCGTAATCGGCCGGGGTCTTCTCGTCGAGCGGCTTCTTCTTCGCCTTCATGATGTTGGGCAGCGAGGCGTAGCGCGGCTCGTTGAGGCGCAGGTCGGTGGTGACGATGGCGGGCAGCTTGACCTTGATGGTCTGCAGGCCGCCGTCGACCTCGCGCGCCACGGTGGCGGCGTCGCCGTCGACCTCGAGCGCGTTGGCGTTGGTCGCCTGCGCGTAGCCGGTCAGCGCGGCCAGCATCTGGCCGGTGGCGTTGAGGTCGTTGTCGATGGCCTGCTTGCCGCAGATCACCAGGCCCGGCTCTTCTTCCTTGACGATGGCGGCCAGCAGCTTGGCGACGGCCAGCGGCTCGATGTCGTCATGCACGTCGTCGGCGGCGGTCACCAGGATGGCGCGGTCAGCGCCCATGGCGAGACCGGTGCGCAGGGTTTCCTGGGCCTGCTTGACGCCGATCGAGACGACGATCACTTCCTCGGCCTTGCCGGCTTCCTTGAGGCGGATCGCCTCTTCGACGGCGATCTCGTCGAACGGGTTCATCGACATCTTCACGTTGGCCAGATCGACGCCGCTTCCGTCCGCTTTGACACGAACCTTCACGTTGTAGTCGATCACGCGCTTCACAGGCACAAGCACCTTCATCGGCGGTATCTCCCTTGAGTGCGTCGCGTCGGGCGCGACTTGGAAAACTGTCTCACCGGGGGTGATAGCGAAGAGGACGCGAGGGAAACAGGCCTAAAACGACATGTTGGCCCTAACAGACGCCGCGTTTTTCGCCGAAATCGCGCTCTGACGGGCCCGCGGGCGGCGCGTCGTCAGCCGGCGTCCCGTGTATTGGCGCGAATGTCGCAAATATTCTGTAGCGCGCGCCACTCTTCCGGCGCGAGCGACGGACGGTGAGGTGAGTCGCCCGACGCCGCCGCGCCGGCCGCCGCGATGCGATCGCTGAGTCGCGGGTGGGAGGCGAAATGCGCCATCGCGCCCTCGACATCGCCATATTCTTCGCGAAACCGCTCGAACATGTCGCCGAGCGCCGATGGCGGCAGCCCGGCTGAGCGCAGCATCTCGACCGCATAGGTATCTGCCTCGGCCTCGGCCTCCTGGCTGTAACTCGCGCTGATCATGCGCTCGGCCAGCAGAACCGTCGCCGCGCCGCCGGTGAAATCGCCGAACAGGAGTCCCAAAAGTCCGACCGAGCCGGCGGTGCGCAGGGCGTTGCGCGTCGGGTCGCGATGGACCACGTGGCCGATCTCGTGGGCCAGCACGGCGGCCACCATGTCGGGGTCTCCCGCGCCTTCGAGCAGGCCCCGCATCACCACGATCTGGCCGCCCGGAACCGCGAAGGCGTTCATCATCTTGTGGTCGATCACGCTGATCTCGAGCGGGTAGCCGATCTCCTGCCCCTCGGTCAGCCGCGCCACCATGCGCTCCAGCGCCGCCGTGCCATCGGGGGCGGAGCAGTCGAGCGCGCCGGCCTCGGTGGCGCCGAAGACGCGCTCGATCTGGGCCTTCACCCCGCGGCCAAAGGCGATCTCCTTCTCGACCGGGATCAGCCGCGACAGGGTGCCGGCGAGGGCCGGCAGGATCACGAAGATCATCAGCAAGACGGCGGCCAGCGCCCCGCCGGCACGCAGCCCGATGCGCCGCCAGGTGCCCTCGCGCAGGTCGCGGCGGGCGAGCCGGGGCCGGGTCCGGCGCAGCCAGGCGACCATCTCGGCGTCTTCGACCACCAGCCGGGCGGTGTCGCGCAGCGATTCGTCCTCGGTCTCGAGATGGCGGGTGAGGATGAGCTGGCCGTCATCGGCATGGTCGTGCAGCGCCCGCAGATCCTGCAGCGGCCAGACCAGCGGTGCCGCCAGCCCCTCGCCGGTGATGACCAGCGCCTGCCGTTCGCGCGAGAGTGCCACCTCGACCGGGTGCCGTGCCGCCGAGTGGCCGTCATAGAGATGCGCCGCGCCCTGCATCGCGCTCAGATCGCCCCGCCGATATCGAGCGCGTCGGCAAAGCCCTCGGCATCGGCGCCGGTATCGGCGGCGCGCTGGCGGATCTGCGCCAGCGCCGGCAGGTTGATGACCGTGACGGTGGTCACGTAGTGCCTGAGGATCGGCTGGGTGATCAGCGCCAGAGCGCCGGCGCGGGCGGCGATCAGGGTCAGCAGGTAGCCGGCGGCAGTGATCAGCACGGGCGGGATCATGCCGGGGTGGAAGCCGGGCTCGAGGCTCTCGAAATCGAGCCCCGAGAGCGCGAAGGCGGCGATGCCGCCGAAGATCCCGGTGGCCACCGAAAGCCCGAGGCCCAGCAGCAGCGCGCCGACGACGTAGGTGCCGATCACCGTCTGGGTGCGGGGGTGGGCGTGGAAGGCGACCTTGCCGCCCAGCATCTTGTTGCGCGACAGGTAGGCGAAGCTCTGCACGCGGTAGGAGATCACCCCGATCACCAGCCAGACCGCGCCCACCGGCAGCAGAAGCACCGGGAGGACGACCTTGCCGAGCGCGATGCCGAGCCCGCCGCAGGCCAGCAGCGCCAGCGCCACGAAGATCTGCCGCATGCAGCCGTAGAGCGCCGTCCACGTGCCCTGCTGCTCGAAACGCGCGGTGCCGAACCAGCTGCGGTCGGCCATGTATTTCTCGAGCCGGAAGGTCATCAGCGGGGTCAGCAGCCCCAGCGAGAGCAGGGTCAGCGCCCAGTATCCCAGCGCCCGGACCGCGTAGCCCCAGGCGGCTTTCTCCATGCCGAAGCGGATGCCGCGCCAGCGGGTGCGGGCCATCTTGTAGCGCCGGGCACGGTAGATCGCGAAGAAGATGAATGGCAGCAGCGCCACCGCGGAGAGCGAGACCCCGGCGCCCTGCGCCAGCGCCTGTTCGGGGCTCTGCGGCTCGGCAAAGAGCGTCATGCCGAACCAGAACAGCAGGATCTGGATCAGCCCGAGATAGACCGCGAGGAACACCACCGCGAGCAGGAAGCCGAGGAATTTCTCCAGCCCGGTGCCGGTATATTCGAAGCGCGAGCCCTCGAGCCGGCCCGAGGACCAGATGTAGCGGCGGATCCGAGTCTTGCCCCAGAAGCGGTAGATGCCGAGGGTGAGCAGGGTCAGGAGCCCGGTGCGCAGCGCCAGCCAGAACAGCGCCTTGCCGTCACCGGTATACTCGCCGTGGCCGAAATTGCCGTCATCCATGCTGAAATCTTCCTGTCGCCTCCGCGTGCGGGCAGGCTACACGCTCTGCCCCCGGGCGGAAACCGGCGGGGGCAGGGCAAGATCGGATCAGGTGAAGGTGTTGTCGCGGGGGAAGCCGCGCGGTGCCATGCGGCCGGTGCCGGCGCGCTTGCCGACCCATTCCTCGAGCGACGCTTCCGTGCGGGTGCGGCCGGCCGGGTCCTTCCAGCTCAGGCCATCGGCCAGCGTGAAGGTGGTGGCATCGGACAGCCCGCCATCCTTGTATTTCTGCAGCCGCACGCCCTTGCCGCGGCCCATCTCGGGCAGCTCGTCGAGCATGAAGACCAGCACCTTGCGGTTCTCGCCGACCACCGCGACCGCATCGCCGGTCACCGGCTTGCAGACCTGCGTCCTGACGCCGTCCTTGACGTTGAGCACCTGCTTGCCGCTGCGGGTCTGCGCCAGCACGTCGTTTTCCGGCACGATGAAGCCATCGCCGGCCGAGGAGGCCACCAGCAGCTTGCGCCCGGGGACGTGCACCAGAAGATCGTGGATCTCGGCCTCGTTGGGCAGGTCGACCATCAGCCGCACCGGCTCGCCCATGCCGCGCCCGCCGGGCAGGTTGGCTGCCGACAGCGTGTAGAAGCGCCCGTTCGAGCCGACCACGAGGAGCTTGTCGGTGGTCTCGGCGTGGAAGATGAAGCGCGGGCCGTCGCCATCCTTGAACTTCAGCTCACGCGTGAGGTCGATATGGCCGGTCATGGCGCGGATCCAGCCCATCTGGCTGCACACCACGGTGATCGGCTCGCGCTCGATCATCGCCTCGAGCGGCACGTCCTCGGCCTCGCCGGCCTCCGCGAAGGAGGTCAGGCGGGCGCCGCGGTCGAGATCCTTGGCGAAGGCCTTCTTGACTTCGCGCAGCTGCTCGGAGACCCGCTTCCACTGCAGCTCGTCGCTGGCCAGCAGGTCTTCGAGACCGGCCCGCTCTTCCATCAGCTTGTCGCGCTCGTTGACCAGCTCAAGCTCTTCGAGGCGGCGCAAGCTGCGCAGGCGCATGTTGAGGATGGCCTCGGCCTGCACGTCCGAGAGCCCCTCGGAGCGGCCGCCGAAGCGCTGCGGGATCTGCGCCGGCGTGCCCTCGTCGGCGAGTACGCCGCGGGCCTCGGCCTCCGGGTCGGGGCGCAGCTCGAGCGCCTTGACGTCGACCCCGGCCAGCGGCGAGCGGTAGTCGCTCTCGTCGGTGGCGCGGGCGATGGTGGCCTGGTGCGGCTTCGACCAGTCCTCATACATCAGCGCCGCCTTGGGGTCGTCGTCGTAGCGGATGATGTCGATCACGCGATCGAGGTTGAGGAAGGCGATGATCAGGCCTTCGAGCACCTCGAGCCGGTTGTCGATCTTGGCCATGCGGTGGCGGGCCCGGCGGCACAGCACCTCGCGGCGGAAATCGAGGAAGGCGCGCAGCACCTCCTTGAGCGAGCAGACCTTGGGCGTCACGCCGTCGATCAGCACGTTCATGTTGAGCGAGAAGCGGGTTTCCAGATCGCTGTTCTTGAACAGCATATTCATGAGCAGGTCCGGATCGACATTCTTCGACTTCGGCTCGAGCACCATGCGGATGTCTTCGGCGCTCTCGTCGCGAATGTCGGCGAGGATCGGCACCTTCTTGGTCTGGATCAGCTCGGCGAGTCGCTCGACCAGCTTCGATTTCTGCACCTGGTAGGGAATCTCGGTGACCACCGCCTGCCACTGGCCGCGGCCGAGGTCCTCGACCTCCCACTTGGCGCGCAGCCGGATCGAGCCGCGCCCGGTGCGATAGGCCTGGGCGATGTTGTCGCGCGGCTCGACGATCACGCCGCCGGTGGGGAAATCGGGGCCGGGCACGTATTGCAGCAGCGTGTCATCGCCGGCGCCGGGCGCCTTGATGAGATGCAGGCAGGCATCGATCAGCTCGCCGATATTGTGCGGCGGGATGTTGGTCGCCATGCCGACCGCGATGCCGCTGGCGCCATTGGCCAGAAGGTTGGGGTAGGAGGCCGGCAGCACCGACGGCTCCTCGAGGCGGCCATCGTAGTTGGGGCGGAAATCGACCGAGTTCTCGTCGAGCCCGTCGAGCAGCGCCTCGGCCATGATCGTCATGCGCGCCTCGGTGTAGCGCGAGGCCGCCGGGTTGTCGCCGTCGATGTTGCCGAAATTGCCCTGACCGTCGACCAGCGGGTAGCGGATCGTGAAGTCCTGCGCGAGTCGCGCCATCGCATCGTAGATCGCCGCGTCGCCGTGGGGGTGGAAGTCCCCCATGGTGTCGCCCGAGATCTTTGCGGACTTCAGGAAGCCTCCGTTGGAACTCAAACGGAGTCTGCGCATTGCATATAGGATACGACGATGAACGGGCTTGAGTCCGTCCCGGGCATCCGGGAGGGCGCGGTTCATGATCGTCGACAGCGCGTAGGTCAGGTAGCGGTCGCCGATGGCGCGGCGCAGAGGCTCGGCCACGTCACGGGGGTTCATATTGGGGTCATCGACGATGTCATTCATAGATGCTGAGATACCTGCAGGGCGCGGAGCGGTAAAGCGATGCGCGGCCTTCGGAGAAAAATTTTCCGCTTTGAACGAGCGCGACGGCCGGGAATCGGCTATGATGAGGGCAACGGTGCGCGTTGCGCGGACCTCATTTTATGACGCGATTTATTCTCACTATTGGAAGGAGGGCCGTTCGGTATGACGCGGTTCGTTTTTATTGTCATGACTTTCGGGTTTCTTTCGCTGGCATGGTACGAGATGTCCGGCGGCGCCGAATTTGAGCCCGGCACCCAGACCGTCAACCTGCCCACCATCGATTTCGCATCGGCCGAGTCGGACGAGATGCTCGCCGCGGAAGCGGCCCGCGCCGAGACCGTCGATCTCACCACCGTGGCGCCCGCCGCTGCCACGCAGGCCAAGGCCGATCGGCCCGCGGTGGACAAGCTCGGCGTGACGCTGGCCTCCGCCGCCGCGGTTCCGCAGCCCGCGGTCGAGCCTGAGAAGGCCGTCGAGGTCGCGGCGCTCGACACCCGCAGCGACGCCAC
Organism: Salipiger bermudensis; assembly: GCF_019801965.1. Lineage (GTDB taxonomy): Bacteria > Pseudomonadota > Alphaproteobacteria > Rhodobacterales > Rhodobacteraceae > Salipiger > Salipiger bermudensis_A. The sequence continues at coordinate 650,614 of NZ_JAHVIA010000001.1, read as the reverse complement.
CGTTGAAGGCGCGACCGTCGAGCGCGTGGTCTTCGGGGCCGAGCCCGAGCCGGTCCTTGCGCCCGAGCTCGACCTGCGCCGCGTCACCGGCAACGTCGTCAACATGCGCAACGGTCCGAGCACCGGCTTCCCGGTGGTCAGCCAGCTGCGCCGTGGCGACGAGGTCGAGGTGCTGGCCGATCCCGGCGAGGGCTGGGTGAAGCTGCAGGTGCTCGAGACCAACCGCGTCGGCTGGATGTCCGCCCGCTTCCTGCGCGCCGCCAACTGAGCGCCGCTTGATCTGCCCTGCGCCATGATCTACCCGGCGCAGAGCAGGAAAGGGCGCGCATGACCGGCAAGACGATCCTCATCACAGGCTGCTCCTCGGGCATCGGGCATGACGCCGCGCACGGGTTGCGCGAGCGGGGCTGGCGGGTCTTCGCCTCCTGCCGACAGGAGAAGGATTGCGCGCGGCTGCGCGAGGAGGGTTTCGAGAGCCCGCAGCTCGATTACACCGACGAGGCCAGCATCCATCGCGCGCTGGGCGAGGTGCTCGAGGCCACCGGCGGCACGCTGGATGCGCTCTACAACAACGGTGCCTTCGGCATCCCCGGCGCCACCGAGGATCTGCCCACCGGTGCGCTGCGCGAGATATTCGAGGGCAACCTCTTCGGCTGGCACGAGCTGACCCGCGCGGTGATCCCGGTGATGCGCCGGCAGGGACACGGCCGCATCGTGAACTGCTCCTCGGTGCTGGGGCTGGTGCCGATGCCGTGGCGCGGCGCCTATGTCGCGACGAAATACGCGCTCGAGGGGCTTACGGATGTGCTGCGCATCGAGATGCGCGACACGCCGATCGAGATCATCCTGATCGAGCCCGGTCCGATCACTTCGCGCATCCGGGCCAACTCGGTGCCGTATTTCGAGAAATGGATCGACTGGCGTGCCTCGCCGCGCGCCGCGCAATATGAGGCCTCACTGCTCAAGCGCCTCTACGCCGCGCCCTCGAAGGACCGCTTCGAGCTGCCGGCCTCCGCCGTGACCGCCAAGCTGGTGCATGCGCTCGAGCACCCGACGCCGCGCCCGCGCTACTACGTGACCTTTCCCACCCATCTCATGGGCCGTCTGCGCCGCCTGCTGCCCACCGGCGCGCTGGATGCGCTGATCGACCGCGCCCGATAACCGGTTCGCTTTTTCCGCCCGAGCGGCTATGTCACGGGCAAAGCCCCGGAGGAGGTGACAATGAAAGACGATCCCCTGTTCATCGTGATGGCCATCGCCATGCTAGCGGTGGTCGGAATCCTGTTGTTCGGCATCGGCTCCTTCGCCCGGGGTGGCGAGTTCAACAAGAAATACGCGAACAAGGCGATGCGCTGGCGCATCATCGCGCAATTCATCGCGGTGGTGCTGATCATCCTGTTCGTCCTGATCCGCGGAGGAAGCTGAGAATGGTTGTCCTGAGCAAGATTTACACCCGCACCGGCGACAAGGGAGAGACCGCCTTGGTCGATGGCTCCCGCGTGCCGAAATACAATCCCCGGGTCGAGGCCTACGGCACCGTCGACGAGCTGAACTCGGTCCTGGGCGTGACCCGGCTGCACGCCGAGGCCGATCTCGACGCGGCGCTCTCACGGATACAGAACGATCTCTTCGATCTTGGCGCCGATCTCGGGCGGCCCGACATGGCCAAGGATGCCGAGGCCGGCTACCCGGTGCTGCGCATGGTGGCGCGGCAGGTCGACCGCCTCGAGGAAGAGATCGACGCGATGAACACGAAGCTCGAGCCGCTGCGCAGCTTCGTGCTGCCCGGCGGTTCGGCGGTTTCGGCGCATCTGCACCAGTGCCGCACCGTGGCCCGTCGTGCCGAGCGCCGCTCGGTCGAACTGGCCTCGCTCGAGGAGGTCAACGAGCACGCGGTGAAATATCTCAACCGCCTCAGCGACTGGTTCTTCGTTGCCTCGCGCATCGCCAACGACGATGGCCGCGCCGACGTGTTGTGGGTTCCGGGCGCGAACCGCTGACAAGCGGCGGGGCGTCCAGTGGACGGCCCGGCGACCGGAAGCGCCGCCAGGCGCCGGCCCCTGAGGGCGTGCGCGAACCGCTGACAAGTGGCGGGGCGTCCAGTGGACGGCCGAGCCGCCCACGCGCTCGACGAGACGGTCGAAGCCAAGAAAATTCGTACGAATTTTCTTGCGCCCGGGCGGTCAGCGCAGTTGCGGGGCGGGGCCGATCGGAAGGATGCCGAGCCAGGCCCTGCGGTCGCGGAACTCGAAGGTGACGTCGATGGTGTCGCGCCGCCCCGAGAGCCCCGCGAGCAGCTGCGCCCCGCCTTCGATCAGCGCCAGCAGCTCCTCGGGCACGCGCCCGGCGCGGCGCTCGGCCTCGATGGCCTCGGCCACGTTCTCCACCCGCAGCGACAGCTCGCCCTCGGGATAGCCGTCCTCGTCGACCTCCATGTCGCCGGTGGCGGCCAGGCGCAGCGCGTCCTTGCCGATCTCGGCCCGGGCGATCTCGATCCTCGTCAGGCGCGGTTCGCCCGCGGCACCGAGCGAGAGCGGCTCGGCCAGCATCACATGCGCGTCAAGCTCCAGCCCGTCCTCGCTGCCGCCGGGCAGCGCCGCCCCGCCGGTGGCGATGCCCTCGGCATTGACCGCGATGCGGTAGCGCCGGTCATTGTCCTCGGCGCGGCCGATCGCGGCGGTCAGGTCGCGCAGCGCCAGCGGTGCCTCGCCGGAGATGTTGAGCAGCCCCGCCTCGGCATTGGCGCGCAGCAGCGCCTCGCCGTCGCGCACGACACTCGCGCGCAGGCCCTCCGAGCTGATCTCGTGGCGCGCGCCGTCGCGGGTCAGGACCTGGGTTTCCGGGAAGGCCACGATCACGTGGTCGCGGTTGTAAACCACCTGCAGCACTTGCAGGAACGGCGCCTCCCAGACGGTTTCGGTCTCGGGATCGGCCAGCAGGAGGTCGGTAAAGGTGGTGTCGAGCCGGTTCGGGAAGCCGCGCACCGCGAGATCCTCGTAGGAGGCTTCCCAGCCGTCCTCGCGCCGGTCTTCGAACCAGGCCTCGATGGCACTGCGCTGCATCCAGGCCGACCAGCCCCAGTAGGCCGACCAGGCCAGCGCCGCCGCGATCACCAGTAGTGTCAGACGTTTCACCGCGGCTCCCCCCTTTTCCGGACACGCGCGATGGTGTTTACAGCCCGCCAAAGGAAAGGACCAGAACCATGGCGCTATGGGTCTTCGGCTACGGCTCGCTTCTGTGGAATCCCGGCTTCGAGGTGGCGGAGGCGGCGCAGGCCAGCCTGCCCGACTATCACCGCAGCTTCTGCATGCGCTCGATCCACCATCGCGGCAGCGAGGCCGAGCCCGGCCTCGTGCTTGCGCTCGACGAGCAGCCGGGCGCGATCTGCGAGGGGCTGGCGCTGCGCGCCGCCGATGGCACGGAGGACGCGACCATCGCCTATCTGCGGGAGCGCGAGCTGATCTCCTCGGCCTATCTCGAGAAGATGCTGCACGTCGATCTGCAGGACGGCCGCCGGGTCGAGGCGGTGACTTACGTGATCGACGCCGCGCATGTGCAATATTGCGGTGGCCTGCCGCTCGAGGAGCAGGCGGCGATCATCGCACGCGCCGTTGGCGGGCGTGGCCCCAACACCGAATATCTCTACAACACCGCCGCCCATCTCGACGAATTGGGCATACCCGATGCCGAGTTGCACTGGTTGCGCGACCGCGTGCGGCAGCTTGTGGATAACGGCTTGGCTTGATGCAGCCCCCGCAATAGGGTCGGGCCAACGCGAACCACTTTCTCAGGGACTTAGATGCACAAGGCCGATTTCGAGGCAGAACCGCATTTCAGCCAGCCGTTCCGCCAGATCGCCATGATGCTGGCGGTGCTCGGCCTTTGCGTGGCCGGCGGCTTCGTCGCGCTGCCCCGGGTGCTTCCGGTGGTCGAGGCCAACCCGTGGCTCAACGGCTTCATTATCTTCGTCTTCCTGCTCGGCGTGGTGGCCTGCTTCCTGCAGGTGGCACAGCTGATCCAGTCGGTGCGCTGGATCGAGCAGTTCGTCACCGACCGCGATGCCGGCAACACCCCGCCGCGCCTGCTGGCGCCGCTGGCGGCCCTGCTGCGCCGCCGCGACCGGCGGATGCAGATCACCACCAGCTCGACCCGCTCGATCCTCGACTCGGTCGCCACCCGGATCGACGAGGCGCGTGAGATCACCCGCTACCTCGTCTCGCTGCTGATCTTCCTCGGCCTGCTGGGGACGTTCTACGGCCTCGCCACCACCGTGCCCGCGCTGGTCGACACCATCCGCAGCCTCGCCCCCAGCGAGGGCGAGACCAACATGGAGGTGTTCACCCGCCTGATGTCGGGGCTGGAAAGCCAGCTCGGCGGCATGGGCGTGGCCTTCGCCTCCTCGCTGCTTGGCCTCGCAGGCTCGCTGATCGTCGGCCTGCTCGAGCTTTTCGCCGGCCACGGCCAGAACCGCTTCTACCGCGAGCTCGAGGAATGGCTCAGCACCATCACCAAGCTCAGCTTCTCGGGCGATGGCGAGCAGGCGAGCGACACCGGCATCGTCGAGCAGGTGCTCGACCAGATGACCGATCAGATGGAGCGGCTGACCCTGATGTTCGCCCGCGCGCAGGAGGGCCAGAATGAGGTCGACGCAAGGCTCGGGCAACTGGCGGATTCCGTCGAGCGCATGACCGAGCGGCTCGAGGCCACGGCGCCCTCGGCCAATTCGCTGGCGCGCATCGCCGAGGGGCAGGAACGGCTGGCCGAGGTGCTGGCCGAGCGCGAGACCTCCGAAGGGCTCGATGCCGAGAGCCGCATGCGTCTGCGCTCGATCGACGTCCAGATGCTGCGGCTCCTCGAAGAGGTCGCTGCCGGCCGGCAGGAGAGCATGGCCGAGCTGCGCACCGATCTCGCGGCGCTGAACCGGACCCTTGGAAAGCTGTCCCAGGGCGCCCCGGCGCAGCCGCAATCGGTGACCATCCGCCCGGTGCGCCCCGGCGGGGCCGGCGGCTCCGGCGGCAAGAGCGGGGCCTGATCCATGTCGCTGTCGCGACGCACCGGCGCGCGCTTCCAGGCCAATATCTGGCCCGGCTTCGTCGATGCGATGACCGGCCTGCTGCTGGTGCTGATGTTCGTGCTGACCATCTTCATGGTCATCCAGTCGGTGCTGCGCGACACCATCACCGGGCAGGAAACCGAGCTCGACCGCCTGTCTTCCGAGATCTCCGAACTGTCGCGCAGCCTCGGCCTGCAGGAGCGCCAGAACATCGCGCTGACCAATCGCATCGGCGAGCTCGAGACCACCATCGACGATGCCGAGACCCGGTTGACCGAGCAGCAGAGCATCATCGCCTCGCTCACCGCCACCCGTGACCAGCAGGCCGAGGAGCTCTCCGCCGCCGCCAGCCGCATTGCCGGTTTCGAGGAGCAGGTCACGGCCCTGCTGGCCGACCGCGACGCCGCCGAGAACGAGATCGCCGCGCTCACCGCGACACAGGCAGAGCTCGAGGCGGCCCGTGCCGAGCTGACCTCCGAGCGCGACGCGCTCGACTTGGCGCTGGCGCAGGCGCGCAGCGAGGTCGACGCGCAGGAAGAGGCGGCGCGCCTTGCCGCCGCCCGCCGCGAGGCGCTGGAGGCGCTGGTCGAGGACATGCGGGCGCAGGCGGCGGATCGCGATGCGCAGATCGGCGGGCTCTCTGCCCGGGTCGACGAACTGCAGGCCGAGCTCAGCGAGGAAGAGGCGCAGCGGCTGGCCGAATCCGAGGCCGCAGCCGCCCTGCGCGCGCGGCTGGAGAACGCCGACAGCGAGCTCACCGCGATGACCATGGCGCTCGAAGCGCAGCGCAAGCGCGCCGAGGAGACGCTCACGCTTCTGGCAGCGGCACGCGAAGCGGAAGACGATCTCGACGCCCGGTTGGCAGCCGCCTTGCTGCGGCAGGACGAAGCCGAGGCAGCGCTACAGCGCGCCCGCGATGCGGCAGGCAATGCCGAGACCCTGCAGGACGATCTGGCCGAGGCCCGGGCCACCGCCGAAGATCTGCGCAGCCGGCTGGCGGCGCTGCTCGAAGAGCAGGGCGCGGCAGAGCTCACGCAGGAAGAGCTGCGCGACCGGCTGACCGCTGCGCTTGCCGCCCAGAAGGCCGCCGAGGCCGAGGCCGGCGCGCGTCTGAGCGAGGCCGAGCAGCGCGCGGCGCTGCTTTCGGAGGCGCGCAGCGCGCTGTCGCAGACCGAGGCCCGCGCCAGCGAGGCCGAGCGCCAGCGCGAGCTTCTGAACCAGCAGGTCGCCGCCTTGCGCTCGCAGCTCTCGCAGCTTCAGGGCCTGCTCGACGAGGCCCGCGAGAGCGATGCGGAGGCGCAGATCCAGCTGCAGAATCTCGGATCCGAGCTCAACGCCGCGCTGGCCCGCGTCGCCGCGGAGGAGCGCCGCCGGCGCCAGCTCGAGGAAGAGGAACGCCGCCGGCTCGAGGCGCAGGCCGAGGATCTCGAGCGCTACCGGTCGGAATTCTTCGGACGGCTGCGCGAGGTGATCGGCGATCAGGACGGCATCCGCATCGAGGGCGACCGCTTCGTGTTCTCCTCCGAGGTGCTGTTCGCGCCGGGCGAGGCGCGGCTCTCGCCGCTGGGCGAGGGCGAAATCGCCAACATCGCCGGCATCCTGCAGCGCGTGATGTCCGACATCCCGCAGGGCATCGACTGGATCCTGCGCGTCGACGGACATACCGACGACACGCCGCTGCGCCCCGGCGCGCGGTTTGCGGACAACTGGGAGCTCAGCCAGGCGCGGGCACTCTCGGTGGTGCGCTTCCTGGTCGACGAGATGGGCATCCCGCCGCAGCGCCTCTCCGCCAACGGATTCGGGGAGTACCAGCCTGTCGATCCCGCCGACAGCGATGCGGCGCGGGCGCAGAACCGGCGCATCGAGCTGAAGCTGACCGAGCGCTGAGCCGGGGCCAAGAATTTTAGCTAAAATTCTTGCGCCTGCTCCGTCCTTTCGTGGGACTGGCAAATCGTGCCCGCCCATGCCAGAAGCGCGGCCAACGCTCAGGAGGCCGCGCCCATGTTCATTCTTTCGCTCATCGCCCGTCCCGGCACGCTCGAGGCCGCGCTGGTGTCGTCGCTGCGCAATGCCACGGGCGGCGGCGCCGCGATCTGGCTGTCGCAGGGCGAGGCGGCGGAGTTCCCGCTGGATCATGCGCCGTCCAATCTCGCGGAGCTGCGCGACGCGGTGGCCGATCAGGCCGACCTCAACCTGCTGCCGGCGCTGGGACGTCGCAAGACCATGCTGCTGGCCGACATGGATTCGACGATGATCGAGCAGGAATGCATCGACGAGCTTGCCGAGGAGGCGGGCGTCGGCGCGCATGTGAAGGAGATCACCGCGCGGGCGATGAACGGCGAGCTCGATTTCGAGGGCGCGCTGACCGAGCGCGTGGCGCTGCTCAAGGACCTGCCCGAGACGGTGATCGACCGGGTCCTCGAGACCCGCATCACCCTGATGCCGGGCGGCCGCGAACTGGTGGCGACGATGAAGGCCAATGGCGGCTTTGCTGCGCTGGTCTCCGGCGGCTTCACCGCCTTCACCGCGAAGGTGGCGGGGCTGGTGGGCTTTGACGAAAACCGGGCCAACACGCTGCTGATGGAAGATGGCAAGCTCACCGGCGAGGTGGCGCGCCCCATTCTGGGCCGAGAGGCCAAGGTGCAGGCGCTCGAGGAGATCTCGGCGCGTCTGGGCATCCCTGAGGCGGATGTTCTGGCGGTGGGCGACGGCGCCAACGATCTCGGCATGCTGGGCCGCGCCGGCATGGGCGTGGCGCTACACGCCAAGCCCTCGGTGCAGGCGCAATGCGACCTGCGGGTGAACCACGGTGACCTGACCGCGCTGCTCTACCTGCAGGGCTACGCCCGGGAAGACTTCGCCACCGTCTGACACTGTCTGAGACGGGAGCGCGAGAGGGCGACCCCCTCGCGCCATTTGACAGATCAGGGGAAGCCCGGCGCCGTCCTGATGGCGCCGACCTCGATGCCGGCGCGGTTGTGGATCGGCGGGCAGAGGAAGCGCTGCACCTCGGGATCCGCCGCATCGAGCACGCCGAGCTGCACCAGCAGCGCCGCCACCGCGCAATCGGCGGCGCGGGTGGCACCGTCGGTGATCTTCAGTGCCAGCCCGAGGCCACGCTGCGGCAGGATGGCGACGAAGTAGCCCTCGGCCCCGGTCTTGATCGCCACCGGCTCCTTGGCAGCGCGCATCAGGTGGGTGCAGGCCCGGCCCTTGCCCGCGACATGCTCCGGGAAGGCGATCATCGCCTCGACCAACTGCGCCGCAGCCTTGCTGAGCGCGTCCGAGCGTTTGCCGGCGCTGGCATACCACGCCATCGCCCGCGCCATGCCCTCCATCGTGGTGGCGAAGTTGGGCGCCGAGCAGCCGTCGATGCCGTAGCCGGGGCTCTCCATCCCGGTCACCGTCTCGAACAGCTCGCGGACCTCGCGCTGCACCTGGTGGTCGGGGTCGCAATACTCTGCCCCGCCGCCGAGATGCTTGTTGAGGGTCAGGAAGCCCGCGTGCTTGCCCGAGCAGTTGTTATGCGCCTGGCAGGGGCATTTGCCCTCGCGGATCATCTGCAGCTTCAGTTCCTTGTCGCGCGAGACCTCGGGGCCGCAGCGCAGGTCGTCATCGCCGAGCCCGAGCTCGGCCAACCATGCGTTGACCGCCTCCACATGCAGCGGCGCGCCCTGGTGCGAGGCGCAGGCCAGCGCCAGCTGTTCGGTCTTCAGGCCGAACGCCTCTGCCGCTCCGGAGGCCACCAGCGGCAGCGCCTGGATCATCTTGGCCGAGCTGCGCGGCAGGATCACCTTGCCGGGATCGCCCCAGGCCTGAACGATCTGGCCGCTGTCGTCGCAGATCACCGCGTGACCTGAATGGGAGCTTTCGGCCAGCGGGCCGCGGTGGATCTCGACCATGAGTTCGGGCGCGTTCGGCATGCTCGGGTCCTTCACAACTAAGCGATATCTTGCCAACAGGGGGTTTATGGCGGCAGCTTTTTCAGTCTATCTTCGCGGCGTCGAGTAGAAAATCGGAAGCGCGCGCGATTGGGCCGAAACTGGCCGGGCGCCGACCGCGCGATTGAGGCACAAGACAGCTGGAGGCTGCACGGTATGAAGTCAATTCTCGGTGGAGTTCTGGGCGGCGCCCTGCTGGCGCTGACCACCACGGCGGCGCTCGCTCAGGAAGAGAGCCAGAACCGGGTCAACGCCATGACCGACTGGTCCGTGTTCGAGGGTAGCGACCCGCGCGAATGCTGGGCCGTCACCACCTACAAGGAAAGCGTGAACACCAAGGATGGCCGCGTCGTCTCGGTGCGCCGCGGAGACATTCTCCTGATGGTGTTCTACCGCCCCGAGGGCGGCGTGAACGGGCAGGTGGCCTTCACCGGCGGCTATCCCTTCGCGCCCGGCTCCACGGTCGGGGTGAACATCGGCGGCTCCGAGTTCGAGCTCTACGTCGATGGCGAATGGGCCTGGCCGGCCACCTCGGAAGATGACAGCCAGATCATCGCCGCGATGAAGCGCGGAGCCGACGCGGTGCTGACCGCGCGCTCGGCCCGCGGCACCCAGACCAAGGACACCTTCTCGCTGCTGGGCTTCACCGCCGCGGTCGAAGACGCCGAGAAGCGCTGCGCCAACTGATCTGGTGGCAGACAGACCATGACAAAGCCCCTCGCAGCGCGCTGCGGGGGGCTTTTCCATGCGGGTCTCGCGGCGGGATCAGAATTCCAGCGACGACAGCATCGGCATCATCAGCGAGAACAGCTCGGCCTGCGAGGAGATCTCGCACTTGCGGTAGAGCTGCTTGCGAAACACCTTCACGGTCTGCGGGCTGATCTCGAGCCGCATGGCGATCGAGGCCGAGCTGTGGCCCTTGAGAATCAGTAGCGCGATCTCGGCCTGTCGTCCGGTCAGTGCCACGCCGTGCTCCTGCTCCATGCGTTTCTGCAGCGCTTCGGTCACCGCGGAATCCCTGAAATCCCCGGTCGAGCGCAGCCCGGACCAGTGCCGCGCCGCCAGCGCGCAGGCGATGGGCGCGATCTGCTCGGCGCGCTCCATGTCGCGCGAGGAAAATACCCGTCCCGAGCTGGCATCGCGCCCGAGGCAGACATGCACCGACACGCCCTCGGAGGGGTAGGCGACATAGGCCACCTCGTCGATCAGCGTGGTGCGGCGGTAATAGGCCGAGAAATATTCGTTGCGGGTGAACTGGTCGGGCGCGATGTCGCGCATCCGGTAGAGCCCCTCCGCTGCCCGCTCGATGTGCAGCGCGTGGAACGGATCGAGCAGATAAGCTCCTGTCAGGTAGTCATCCTCGAGCTTTTCGTGGACACGCTTTTCCTGTGCATGGGAAAACAGAAGCTCGGGCGGCCGGTTCTGGAAATACGCCAGCATGGTGGTGTTGTCGATCTCGTAGCAGCGCATCAGCCACTGGAAGAACAGGCTGGCGAACGCCTCGGTCTCGAGCGCCGAGATGGCCCGCCCGAGGAAGTTCTCCGTCATGTTCGGCAGTTTGCGCATCATACCTCTCTAGGGGTATATACCCCCCGAATGTCCTGCGCCTAGGGTATACCCATCATAACGGGTGGTATAGCCCGAAACAGGGACAACAGCCGCAGGGGGTGGTTCGGCATCGTGACCGGAACCGTGATCAATATCGACCGCGTGGTGAAACGCTTCGGCACCTTCACCGCGCTTCACGAGGTGTCGCTCGACATCGCCGAGAATGAATTCTTCACGCTGCTCGGGCCGTCGGGCTGCGGCAAGACCACGCTGCTGCGCTGTATCGCCGGGTTCGAGCCGGTGAGCGGCGGGCAGATCCGCCTGCATGGCGAGGACATCGCGCCGCTGCCGCCGTTCAAGCGCCCGGTCAACACGGTGTTCCAGCATTACGCTCTGTTCCCGCACATGACGGTGCTCGAGAACGTGATGTTCGGGCTGCAGCGGCTGGGCTGGTCGGTGGTCGATGCCGAGGGCCGCGCCAAGCAGGCGCTTGAGCTGGTGCACCTGTCGCAATTCCTCAAGCGCCGCCCCGGCCAGCTCTCGGGCGGCCAGCAGCAGCGCGTGGCGCTGGCCCGCGCGCTGGCGCCAGAGCCCAAGGTGCTGCTGCTCGACGAGCCGCTCTCGGCGCTCGACCTGAAGCTGCGGCAGGCGGTTCGAATGGAGCTCAAGCAGATCCAGCGCGAGACCGGCATCGCCTTCGTCTTCGTCACCCACGATCAGGAAGAGGCGCTGACCATGTCCGACCGCATCGCGGTGATGTCGGACGGGCACGTGCAGCAGATCGGCGCGCCGCGCGAGATCTACGAGGCTCCGGCCAACCGCTTCGTGGCGGATTTCATCGGCGAGACCAACCTGATCGAGGTGCCGGTTCTGGGCATCAGCGATGGCATGGCCGAGGTCTCTCTCCCCGGCGGTGGCACCCTGCGCTGCCCGACGCCTCTCAGCCGCGCGGTGGGGCAGGGGATCCTGTCGCTGCGCCCCGAGCGCATCGATCTCTGCCCCGCCTCCGAGGCCGACCTCACGGTGATCGCCACCGATCAGGTCTATCTCGGCACCGACATCCAGCTCAAGGCACAGCTCGAGGGCGGTCAGGAAATGACCATCCGCCTGCAAAACGCCGAGGCCACGCGGCTGCCCGAGCGCGGCACGCAGGTGGGCTTGAGACTGGAAGCAGGCGCCGCCCGCCTGCTCTCGGCCTGATGGCGGCGATGGCGCCGGGCGGCGCATCCTCCTCGGAAATCTACAAGGGCAACGCAAGCAGATTGCTGTTGCCGACATGGGTGGTCATCGGGGTCTTCCTGTTGGTCCCGGTTGCCCTGATGGCCACCTATTCTTTCCTCACCAAGGAATTCCGCGGCGGCGTGATCTGGGAGTTCTCGCTCGCCGCCTATGACCAGTTCTTCCTCGATCGCGGCCTGTTCGGCGACGAGCCGCCGAAGATCGAGTGGACCTATATCACCATCTTCTGGCGCTCGATCTGGCAGGCCGGGCTGGCGACCATCCTCTGCCTGCTCATCGGCTTCCCGACCGCGTGGTTCATCGCCACGCGCGACGCGCGCATGCGCACCGTTTGGCTGCTGGTGGTCACCGTGCCTTACTGGGTCAACCTGCTGATCCGCACCGTCTCGATGAAGTTCCTGATCCGTGACGAGGGCCCGCTCAACGCCATGCTGCTCTGGAGCGGGCTGATCGACCAGCCTCTGGGGCTGATCAACACCAACCTCGCGGTGCAGCTGGGCCTGTTCTACTCGTACCTGCCGTTCATGGTGCTGCCGATCTATGCCGCGGTCGAGCGCTACGATTTCGCGCTCTCCGAGGCGGCTGCGGATCTCTATGCCGGGCGCTGGACGACCCTGCGGCTGGTGATCCTGCCGGTGGTCAAGCCGGGCATCATCGCGGGCTGCATCCTGGTCTTCGTGCCCTCGCTCGGCGCCTTCCTCGCCCCCGACCTGCTGGGCGGTGCCAAGAGCTTCATGATCGGCTCGCTGATCGAGGAGCAGTTCAAGGGCGCGGCGGGAAACTGGCCCTTCGGGGCGGCGGCGGCGATGATCCTGATGACCATCGTGATGATCGTGCTGCTGGTCTACGCGCGCTCGCAGACCCGGGAGGCCAAGGCATGAAGCAGCTTGACCTGCGCCGCTTCCCCGGCTTCTTCGCGATCACGCTGCTCTGCGTCGTGGTGCTCTACGCGCCGCTGATGGTGGTCTCGGTCTACAGCTTCAACGCCTCGACCTCGATCACCAACTGGGGCGGTTTCTCGCTCGACTGGTATGTCGATGTCTTCACCGGGCCCGAGTCGCCGAAATTCCAGCGCGCGGCGATGAACTCGCTGATCATCGCGGTGCTGGCCGGGCTCTGTGCCACGCTGATCGCCACCTCGGCGGCGGTGGCGATGCACCGCGCCGGGCGCTTCAAGGGCAAGACCGCCACCTTCGCGCTGATCAACCTGCCGCTCATGGTGCCCGAGGTGGTGACCGCCGTCGCGAGCCTGATCTTCTTCACCGCCATCGGCTTCTCGGGTGGCATCGGAACGATCCTGCTGGCCCACATCACCTTCTGCATCCCCTTCGCCTACCTGCCGATCGCGGCACGGATGCAGAGCGTGCCCGACAGCTACGAGCAGGCGGCGATGGATCTCTACGCGACGCCCTGGGAGGCGTTCCGGCTGATCCTGCTGCCGCTGATGATGCCCGGCATCTTCTCGGGCTTCCTGCTCGCCTTCATCATCTCGCTTGACGACTTCCTGATCACCAATTTCGTAAAGGGGGCCGGCGTCGAGACCTTGCCGACCGCCATCTTCGGCGCGGTGAAACAGGGCATCAAGCCCAACATCATGGCGATCTCTACCCTGATGCTCGGCGTCTCGGTGGTGTTCGTCACGCTCTCCTGGCTGATCGGACGCAGCGGCCAGGCCAAAAAACCCTAAAGACCCAAAAAACCATAAAAACCCAACAGCGGAGACACCCCATGAAGAAGATCCTTGCAACCTCCCTGATCGCGCTGGCCGCCGCATCGGCGGCGCAGGCCGAGGGCGAGCTGAAGCTCTACAACTGGTTCGAGTACATGCCGCAGGAGCTGCTCGACAAGTTCACCGAAGAGACCGGCATCACCGTCACCATGGACACCTATGACAGCAACGAGGCGCTGCTAGCCTCGCTGAAGGCGGGCAAGCTGGGCTCCTACGACCTCGCCGTGCCGGGCGATTACATGGTCAAGATCCTCGGCGACGAGGACATGCTGGGCACCTTCACCGCCGAGGAAGTCCCGAACCTCGTCAACATTGAAGACCAGTGGATGGACGTGCCCTTCGACGAGGGCCGCAAGAGCTCGGTGCCCTACCAGTGGGGCTCGACCTCCTTTGCCGTCAACCGCGAGGTGTTCGACGGCGACATCCAGACCACCGGCATCATCTTCGAGCCGCCGGCGGAGCTGAAGGGCAAGATCAACGTGCTCGACACCTCGGGCGAGACGCTGACGCTGGCCTCGATGCATCTCGGCATCCCGCAATGCACCTCGGACCGCGACCAGCTCAAGGCGCTGAATGCGCTGGTCATGGGCGCCAAGGCCGACTGGGCCTCCTTCGGCTCCGACGTGGCCAAGGACGTGCTGGTTTCGGGCGACGCCGCCGCCGGGATGATCTGGTCGGGCTTCGCCGCCAAGGCCCGTGGCGAGGGTGCGCCGATCGAATATGCCTTCCCCAAGGAGGGCGTGATCGTCTGGATGGACAACATCACCCTGCTGAAGGACGCGCCGAACCGCGACAGCGCGCTGGCCTTCATGAACTTCATGCTCGAGCCGGAGAACGCCGCCACGCTGACCAACTACGCGCAGTACTCGGCAGGCGTGAAGGGCGTGGCCGAGTTCCTCGACCCGGAGGTCGCCAACTCGCCTGAATCGAACCCGCCGGAAGGCACCACGACCGTCTTCGTCGAGGCCTGCCCGGAAGAGGTCCAGGTGCTCTACGACGCGATCTGGACCAACCTGAAGAAGTAAGCCCGACCGATGAAACTCGCGCTCTATCAGGGCCCCGCGATCAGCGGGGCCACGGAGGAGACGTTTGCCTGCGTCTCCACCCAGCTCACCGCCGCCGCCGCCGCAGGGGCCGACATGCTGGTCATGCCCGAGCTGTTCCTGCCGGGCTACAACCAGCCCGCTTTCCACGCCTCGCTGTCGCAGCCGCGCGGCGGTGCGTGGGAGACCCGGCTCGCCGAGATGGCCCGCGCCGCTGGCTGCGGCCTGACCATCGGCTGGGCCGAGCGCGAGGGAGAGACGGTCTACAATGCCGCCACGGCCTTCGGGCCGGACGGCGCGGTGCTGGGCCATTACCGCAAGATCCAGCTCTTCGGGCCGATGGAGCAGGCCTCCTTTGCGCCCGGAGACGGCTATTGCACCTTCGAGCTCGGCGGCCACAAGGCCGCCCTGCTGATCTGCTACGACGTGGAGTTCGCGCCGCATGTGCGGGCGCTGGCCGAGCAGGGCGTCAGCCTGGTTCTGGTCCCGACCGCCAACGCCGTGGGCTTCGACCACGTGCAGCGCGCCACCGTGCCGGGCCGCGCCGCCGAGCTCGGCATCACCATCGTCTACGCCAATTACTGCGGCACCGAGGCCGGGCTGCCCTTCGGAGGCCTGTCGCTGATCGCCGACCCGCTGGGCCAGCCGATGGTCTCCGCCGGGCGCGGCGAGGCGCTTCTGGTCGCCGACCTGAGCGTCAACGACGACCTGCCCAGGCCCTCGCTTTCCACCCAACTCGCTGATTACCGGGAGCTCTGATCATGACCCTCGATCTGCCCAAGACCACCGACGACATCCTCACCGAGGATGTCCACCTGGTGCAGTCCTTCGCCGACCTGAACGCGCTCAAGCAGGATGGCGCGCGCACCGCCATCGTCGGCGCCGAGGGCACCATGGTCACCGACAGCGAGGGCAACGAGCTGATCGACGGCATCGGCGGGCTGTGGTGCGTCAACGTCGGCCACAAGCGGCGCGAGATCATCGAGGCGATCAACCAGCAGCTCGAGACGCTGGATTTCTACTCGACCTTCTACAGTTTCACCCACCCGAGCGCCGCGGCGCTGGCCGCCAAACTCGCCGAGCTGGCGCCGGGTTCGCTCAACAAAGTGCATTTCGGCAATTCCGGCTCGGTCGCCAATGACAGCGCGGTGCGCATCCTGCACCACTACTACAAGCGCCTCGGGCAGCCCTCGAAGCGCAAGGTGCTGAGCCGCCACGGCGCCTATCACGGCTCCACCCACCTCGCCATCGCCATGACGACGCCGGAATATTCCGATGGCTGGCACAAGGCCGAGGGCATCGTGCACCACCTGCGCAAGCCGCATTACTGGCGCGAGGGCGACGGCATGACCGAGGCCGAGTTCACCGACGCCCTGCTCGACGACATGAAGACCGAGATCGAGAGCATCGGCGCCGAGAACATCGCCTGCTTCATCGGAGAGCCGATCATGGGCGCGGGCGGCGTCATCGTGCCGCCGGAGGGCTACCATGCGCGCGTCGCCGATCTCTGCCGCGACTACGAGATCAAGGTGATCTCCGACGAGGTGGTGACGGCCTTCGGGCGCCTCGGGCATTTCTTCGCCTCGAAGGACGTGTTCGGCTTCCAGCCCGACATCATCACCACCGCAAAGGGGCTGACCTCGGGCTATCAGCCGCTCTCGGCGACGATCCTGTCCGACGAGATCCACGAGGTGATCTCGGGCCCCGGCGGCATGTTCCTGCACGGCATGACCTATTCCGGCCACCCCGCCGCCTCTGCCGCCGGCCTCGCCAACATCGCGCTGATGGAGCGCGACGAGATCCCGCAGACCGCGCGGACCACCGGCAAGCTCTTCGAGACCACCCTCAAGGGGCTCGCCGATCTCGACATCGTCGGCGAGGTGCGCGGTAGCCACTTCATGATCGGCATCGAGTTCGTGAAGGACAAGACAAGCAAGGAGATCTTCGACCCGGCGATCAATATCGGCCTCAAGGTGGCGCAGAAGTGCCAGCAGAAGGGACTCATCGCGCGCCCGCTCGGGCATATCCTGATCCTGTCGCCGACGCTGATCCTGTCGCCCGAGCAGATCGCCACCATCGGTGGCATCCTGCGCGAGAGCATCACCGAGGTGATGGCCGAGCTGTGACCTGCGGGCCGGGCCTTAGGATTTTCCTAAGCCGCGCTTCGGAAGGCTCTTCTTTCGTCGCGGCTATCGCTCTGACAAGCTGACCAGACCGCGCCGCTCCGGCTCAAGATCGGGGCGGCGCGGGCCGTTTTGGCCGGCTTTCGGGGCGCCCGAACACACGGCAGACTTGACCGGGCGCGGACAAGCGTGGACGAAAAGAGGGCTCGACCCGGCGGCGGGTGGTTCCGCCCCGGCGCGAGCTGCAGGGAAGCACGACGATGAACATCCACGACCCCGCAGCGGAGCTCCGCGCCAATGTCGCGACGCCCTTCGAGGCGGCGCAGGCGATGCCGGTCTCGGTCTATACCAGCGAGGATTTCCTCGCGCTCGAGCAGGAGCATGTCTTCGCCAGGAGCTGGCTCTGCGCCGGCCGCGCCGACGCGCTGAAGGCGCCGGGCGATTACCTGACGATGGAGATCGCCGGCGAGCCGGTGATCGTGCTGCGCGACCGCGACGGCGGCTTGCGCGCGATGTCGAATGTCTGCCGGCACCGCATGTCGATCCTGCTGGAAGGGCGCGGCAACGTGCGCGCCATCACCTGCCCCTACCACGCCTGGACCTACAATCTCGACGGCAGCCTGCGCGGCGCGCCGGCGATGGAGATGAACCGGAGCTTCTGCAAGTCCGACAACGCCCTGCCGGCGGTCCGCTGCGTCGACTGGAAGGGCTGGATCATGGTCACACTCGACCCCGACCTGCCCGAGCCGCACGAGACGCTGAAAGAGATGGACGACCTCGTCGGCTACCTGCCGATGGAAGACTATGTGGAGGTGTTCCGCGAGGAGCATCGCTGGAACACCAACTGGAAGATCCTCGCCGAGAACTTCATGGAGAGCTACCACCTGCCAATGTGCCACGGTGGCACCATCGGCGGCGCGGTGGACCTGAAGAAGATGACCTGCCCCGAGGGCTATCCCGGCTTCAATTTCCACCACATCCTGAAGGATGACAGCATCGCGCTGTCGATTGCCCACAAAGACAATACCGAGCTGCAGGGCGAGGACCGCTACCGGACATGGCTGCTCTCGGTCTACCCTTCGCTGATGATCACGCTGACGCCGGGCTACTTCTGGTATCTCAGCCTGACGCCCGACGGGCCGGGCCACGTCAAGATCATCTATGGCGGCGGGCTGCACCCCGATTTCGCAGCCGATGCCGAGGCGCCGCAGCATTTCGAGACCCTCAAGGGCCTGCTCGATCACGTCAACGACGAGGACAAGGGATGCACCGAGCGGGTCTGGAGGGGCATGCAGTCGCGCCACGCGGTGCCCGGCGCGCTGTCGCATCTGGAGCGGCCGAACTACGAGTTCGCCACCTGGATTGCGCGCAAGATCCCGACCTGAGCCAGGTCGGCAGAAGACCAAGGAGAATTCATGACTTTTTCCCTCGTGGCGCGCTGCGCCGAGACCGGCCAGTTCGGGGTGGCGATCTCGTCCTCCTCGCCGGCGGTGGCGGCGCGCTGCGCCTATGCCCTGGCGGGCGTCGGCGCGGTGGCCTCGCAGAATGTCACCGATCCGCGCCTCGGGCCGCAGGCGCTTGAGCTGATGGCGCAGGGCGCGGGCGCTGCCGAGGCGGTCAAGGCGCTGCAGGAAGGCGCCGCGCACATGGCCTACCGACAGGTGCTGGCGGTCGACGCGCAGGGCGGCACGGCGATCCATTCCGGGCCGAATTCGCTCGGTATCTGGACCCAGGCCGAGGGGCAGGACGTTGCCGCAGGCGGCAACCTCTTGGCCAATGACGGCGTCCCGCAGGCCATGGTCGCGGGTTTCGAGGCCGCCACCGGTGCGCTGGGTGACCGGCTGATCGCGGCGATGCGCGCCGGCGTCGCGGCGGGCGGCGAGGCCGGGCCGGTGCATTCGGCGGGCATGCTGATCGTCGACCGCGAGAGCTGGCCCTTTGCCGAGCTGCGCTGCGACTGGATCGACGAGGGCTGCCCGATCGAGGCCATCGCCCGCGCCTGGGAGGTCTACCAGCCGCAGGCGGCGGATTACGTCACCCGCGCGCTCGACCCTTCCGCCGCGCCCTCCTACGGCGTGCCGGGAGACGAATGATGCGCGTGCTTGAATTGCTCGATCGCCTGATCGCCTTCCCGACCGTCTCGTCGGAGAGCAACCTCGCGCTGATCGACTGGGCAGAGGCCCATCTCGAAGCCTGCGGCTTCGCCGTCACGCGCGTGCCCTCGCCCTGTGGCGAGAAGGCGGGGCTGATCGCCAATCGCGGCGGCGCGGGAGGCGTGGTGCTCTCGGGCCATACCGATGTCGTCCCCGCCGCAGGTCAGGCCTGGACCCGCGATCCCTTCAAGCTCACGCGCGAGGGCGACAGGCTCTTCGGGCGCGGCACCACCGACATGAAGGGCTTCGTCGCCTGCGCTCTGGCGCTGGCCGAGCAGCCCGCGGAGGGGCAGGGGCCGCTCTCGCTGGTGCTCTCGTGGGACGAGGAGGTCGGCTGCCGCGGCATCCCGCACATGATCCCGCATCTCGAAGCGGCGCTGGGGCCGCAGGCGCTTTGCGTGGTGGGCGAGCCGACCTCGCTCGTGATGGCCACCGGCCACAAGGGCAAGGCCGCCTATCGCGCGGTCAGCCACGGCGAGGCCGGGCATTCGGCGATGGCGCCGCAGTTCCGCAACGCGCTGCACGGGGCCTGCGATCTTGTCGCCAATCTCCGGGCGGAGCAGGCGCGGCTGATGAAGGATGGTGCGCAGGATGCGGGTTATGACGTGCCCTGCTCGACGCTTCACGTGGGCAAGATGCAGGGCGGCACCGCGCTCAACATCGTCCCCGATCGCGCGACGGTCGACTGGGAGATCCGCCACCTCGCGGCCGAAACCCCGGACGAGATCGTCCCGCGCGTCATGGCCGGGCTGGAGCATATCGCGCTGGAACAGGTCTTCGCCTATCCGGGCCTCGATACCGATCCCGATCTGCCGGCGCTGAAGACGCTGCGCGGACTCGCGCGCGGGCTCGGCAAGGTCTCCTACGGCACCGAGGCGGGGGTCTTCGAGCCGACCGGCATCCCCACCGTGGTCTGCGGCCCCGGCGACATGGCACAGGGCCACCAGCCCGACGAGTTCATCGAACTCGATCAGCTCGCTGGCTGCATGGAGATGCTCGAAGCGCTGGTGGCGCGAGCCTGATCGGGGGCGGGGGTCAGACCCGGCGGGCGCGCAGCGCCACCACCTGGCGCATGGTCTCGGAAGGCGGCACGGTGCGGAAGATATCGCCCAGCATGGCGATGTCGGCGCGCAGCCCGTCGATCCAGCCGCCGCGCTTGGCGTGCTTGTAGGGGCTCTCGACCTCGGGCCAGCGCACGATGGCGATGTGCAGCCCCTCGGCCAGCCAGAGCCGGTTGATGAACACCTCGAGTCCGAAGCGCGGCAGATTGAGCAGCGCCTCGGTCTGGTCCGCCAGCAGGCGGCGCGGCATCACCCGCTCGCCGGAGATGTAGTCGATGCCGATCAGTCGCCAGATCAGCGGCGCGTTGCGGCGCAGGCTGATCGTGGCCTCGGCGCGTTGCTCCAGCACCGGCGAGATCAGGGCGCTGAGATGCTCCGGCCCGAGCCCCAGAAGATCGCTGTCGAGCAGCAGGACGTGGCTGCCGCGCGCCTCGGCGATGCCGCGGGTGACGGCGCGGGTCTTGCCGCCGTTGCGCGGCTGACGCACCACCCGCAGCCCGGGCGCGCCGCCTCCATGCGCCTCCGCCGCCTCGGCGGTGCCGTCGGAGGAGCCGTCATCGATCACGATGACCTCGTCGATCAGCGGATGGCCCAGCACCGCATCGAGCACAGCGCCGATGCGCGGGGCCTCGTTATAGGCCGGAATGATGCAGGAGATGGACAGCGCGCGGGTCATTTCTGTGTCGTCCTCTTGAGAAACCAGGCGATGGCGCCCAGCACCAGAACGCCCAGGAGCAGCAAAGAGATCCGTGCGATCCAGTCGTCGATGCGGGAATAGGCGGCGCCGAAGGCGTAGCCGATGGCGACGAAGAACAGGCTCTTGGGAATGGTGGCGAGCAGGTTGACCCAGAGAAAGCGCAGCAGCGGCATCTTCGCCAGCCCGGCGGCGACCAGCACCGCGGCGCCAGCGGAGTGGGTGAGCTTGCCCACCACCAGCGTGCGCCCGCCATGGCTCTCGAAATGCCCGGCCACCTGCGCCAGACGCGCCCGGCTCAGGCCCATGCGGTAACGCCAGCGCAGCGGTAGGCGGTGGAGGCCCCAGCGCCCGAGCGCGTAGAACATCAGGTCTCCGAACAGGTCGGCGAGGATCACCACCAGGCTGACGCTCCAGACATCGAGCAGGCCACGGCTGGCCAGCCACGCCGCGATCACCGTGACGATCGGGCCCTCGAGCACCGCGATCGGTGCGAGCAGGACCAGCCCGTTCTTGGCGAGCAGGGCGGTGACGGTTTCCAGACCGAACAAGGCTTACTCCGCTGGGCTTGCGGCCTCTGCCGGCGCCATGTCGGTGCCGCGCCAGGTGAAGCCGCGCCCTGTCCATGTGGCGATCCAGAGCGCCGGTAGCAAGGCGTCGCGCATCACCATGGCGGCAAGATCACGCGGCCTGGCCGGCCAGCCGGCAAGGCGCGCGAGCGCCATCTCGGTGCCGTACCACAGGGCGGGCAGCACCAGCAGGGAAGCGAGCGGCGCGGTGGCCGTTGCGACCAGACCGAGCGTTGCGCCAAGCGGCAGCAGTGGGCCCTGGGCAAACTCCGCGCAGAAGATCAGCGGGAAGCCGTCGCGCCGCACCTTGCTCCAGCGCAGCTGCCGGTCCCAGACCGCGCGGGCATGGCGGTGGCCGATGGGCTGGGCGAAGAGCCGCGGCGTCAGCCGCACCCGCTTGCCCTGCGCGCGCACTAGCTTGGTCGAGGCCACGTCCTCGGCGAGGTTGCGACCGAGTGCCGGGAGGCCGCCGCCCGCTTCCAGCACGTCGCGGCGCCAGAACAGCGTCTTGCCCTGCGCGAAGCCCTGGCCGAGGCTGTCGGCGGCGAGCTGCCAGCGCCCCTGAGAGCTGTTGAGGAAGGCGCATTCCACCGCCCCCCAGAAATTGCCGGGGCGGATGCCGGCGGGCGGCGAGGAGACCAGCCCGGTATCCTCGCGCCACGTGGCGATCAGGCTGCGCAGGTAGTCGCGCGGCAAGAGCAGGTTGCTGTCGGTCATCGCCAGCCAGTCGCCGCGCGCCTCGGCGTAGCCCTTGTGCAGGTTGTTGAGCTTGGGGTTGCCGCTGATCGGGGTCTCTCCGAACAGCAGCCGCGCCTTGACCTGCGGGTTCTCGGCGATCAGCGCGCGCACCAGCGGCACGGCGGCATCGTATTCGCAGGGGGCGCAGAACAGGATCTCGTAGCGCGGGTAATCCTGCCGGAATGACGAGTCCAGCGTCTCGCGGTCGAAGGCGTCGACCCCGCAGACCGGGCGCACCAGAGAGACGAAGGGCAGCGCGCCATCGTCCTGGACGGGCGCGGCAGGCCGTCGATAGCGCCAGGCTGCCAGCGCGGCGCTGAGCAGGTGGGCGGCAAGGGTGACGCCGAGGATCGCCACCAGAGTGAAGACGAGAAGATCGCTCATGCGAGGCCTCCGGCCAGGGCGCCGTTCTTGCCGGCGGCGGGCTTCGGCGCGGCCGGCAGGGCCGGCGCCGCGTATTCGACGAGGCTGAGCGATCCCTGCAGATCCTCGGTCATCGCGGTGAGGCTGTCGATCCAGTCGCCGCAATTGGCGTAGAGCATCTCGCCATGCGCGCGCAGCCCGGGCTTGTGGGAATGGCCGCAGATCACCCCCTCGGTGCCGGCGGCGCGGGCGAGCTTGATCAGGCGGCGCTCGAAGCGGTCGCCCATCGCCAGGAGCTGGTTGGCACGCGCGATGACGCGCTGGGCCGGGCTTTGTGTCCCCGCGGGGACATGTCCGCGCTGGCGCTGCCAGTCGTCGACCTGCCGCAGCATCGCGTCGAGCCGGCTGCCGAGCCGGGTCATGGCGTGCCAGCGCAGGATGCGCGGGTCGCATTGGTCGCCATGCAGCACGAGGTAGCGGCGCCCGTCGGCGGCGCGGTGGATCACCGCCTCGCGCAGCTCCCAGCCCTCGACCGCGGCGCCGGGCGCGCGCATGGCGGTGTCGTGGTTGCCGGGGAGATAGACGATGCGCGAGCCGTTGCGGCGACGCTCTCGAAACGCGTCCATCACCGCTTCGTGGGCATCGCCCCAATGCACGCGGCCGCCGTGCCACAGATCGAAGACGTCGCCGACCAGGTAGATCGTCTCGGCGTCGATGTTCTTGAGAAAGGAGAGGATTTGGGTGGGGCGGCTGGCGCGGGCGCCAAGATGCAGGTCCGACAGGAACAGGCTGCGCAGCGTGCGTCGGGCGTGGCTGCCGGCGGGGGAGGGCGGCATGGGGCATTCTTCCTTGTTCGCTCGTCCGCGTTATCGCGGCAGCGTGTATCGGGAATGTGACGGATCGCATCCCGGCGAAAAACGCCTTTGGGGCGAGCCGGGTTCCGGGGCTCTCAGGGAAAATGTTGCAGCGCGGCGAGCGCGCGCGGTCAGCCCGGTTCCGGGCCGCCGGCGATGGCGCCCTTGGCGACGGAAACCGCCTTCAGAACCGCAAAGACTTCCTGCCCGTCCTGCAGCCCGAGCGTGGAGACCGAGCGTTGCGTGACGCGGGCGAGCAGCAGGTTGCCGCAGGCGTCGAGCTGGACCAGCGCACCCGGCCCGTTGCCCATGCGCAGCGCCTTGATGCGGCAGGGCAGCACGTTGAGCGCTGAGATCTGCTCGGGCCGGCGCGTCGCGAGCATCACGTCCTGCGCCTCGATATGGATGCGCAGCGGCGTGCCGGGCGCACGCGGGACGGTGGGGATCAGCAGGCGCAGCCCGCCCGCCGCCTCGAGCTCGGTGAGCCCGTCGTCGTGGTGACGCAGGATGCGCGCCTCGATCACCGCGCCGGCGGCCCCGGCCCCGAGCGGGGTCACCGCCGGATCGCCCAGCACGTCGGTGGCGCTGCCGTGGCGTGACACCCGGCCATCCTGCAAGGCGACCACCGAGGTGGCGAGCCGCGCGACCTCGGCGGGGGCATGGCTGACATAGAGGATCGGCACGCGGGTCTCGTCGCGCAGGCGCTCGAAATAGGGCAGGATCTCGGCTTTGCGCGCCTCGTCCAGCGCCGCCAGCGGCTCGTCGGCGAGGATCAGGCGCGGCTTGGCGAGCAGGGCGCGCCCGATCGCCACGCGTTGCCGCTCGCCGCCCGAGAGCGCGCCGGGGCGGCGGCCGAGCAGCGGCGCGATGCCAAGCATCTCGATGACGCGGTCAAACTCGTCGGGGCGCCTGTCGCTGGGGGCGAACCAGCGGCCGTAGAGCAGGTTCTGCCGCACGGTGAGATGCGGGAAGAGCCGAGCGTCCTGGAAGATGTAGCCGAGACGGCGGCGATGCGGCGGCTGCCAGAGGCGGCGCTGGCTGTCGAACAGCACCTGATCGCCAAGCGCGATGCGGCCCGCATCCGGGCGCAAGAGCCCCGCCACCGCGTTGACGATGGTGGTCTTGCCCGAGCCTGAGCGCCCGAACAGCACGGTGAGCCCCGGCGGCGCCTCGAAGGCGATGTCGAGCTGGAAGCCGCCGAAGCAATGGGTGATCGCGACCTCGAGGCTCATGCGCCCGCCACCCGCTTTGCGATGCGGCGCGACAGCACCTCGGAGGCGATCAGCGCCGCCATGGCGATGGCGACCGAGACGGCGACCAGCCGCAGCGCCGAGGCCTCGCCGCCCGGCACCTGCAGGAAGGCATAGATGGCCGAGGGCAGGGTCTGGGTCTGGCCGGGGATGTTCGACACGAAGGTGATGGTGGCGCCGAACTCGCCCATCGCCTTGGCGAAGGCGAGAATGGCGCCGGAGAGGATGCCGGGCAGGGTCAGCGGCAGGGTGACGGTGGCGAAGACCCAGAGCTTCGAGGCCCCGAGCGTGGCGCCGGCCTGTTCGAGCCTGGGGTCCACCGCCTCGATCGATAGGCGGATGGCGCGCACCAGTAGCGGGAAGGCCATGATGCCGGCGGCCAGCGCCGCGCCGGTCCAGTGGAAGGCGAAGACAATGCCGATCTCCTTCAGCGCCGCGCCGATCGGGCCTCGGGTGCCGAAGGTCAGCAGGAGAAGGTATCCTGTTACGACGGGCGGCAGGATCAGCGGCAGGTGCACCAGCCCGTTCAGCACCTGCTTGCCGGGAAATTCCCAGCGCGCCAGCGCATAGGCCACGAGGATCCCCGGCGGCAGCCCGGCGAGCGTCGCCCAGAGCGCGACGCGCAGCGACAGCGCGACGGCTTGCCATTCCTCGGGGCCGAGCAGGGACATGGGGGCGGTTACTCCGTCAGGACGGTGAAACCCTGCCGCTCGAAGGCAGCGCGTGCAACGGGGCCTTTCAGGAAGGCGAGGAATGCGTCGGCGACCGCGCTGTCTCCGTCACGGATGCGCGCGGCGGGGTAGGTGATTGGCGCGTGGCTGCCCTTGGGGAAGGTGCCCAGTACGGTGACGCCGGGCTCGGCACGGGCGTCGGTGGCGTAGACGATGCCGAAGGGCGCCTCGCCGGTGGCGACCAGAGCGAGGGCGGCGCGCACGTTGTCGGCCTGCGCGACCTTCGGCGCGACGCCGTCCCAGAGCCCCAGCGCGCTCAGCGCCGCCTTGCCGTAAATCCCGGCGGGCACCGCCTCGACCAGCGCCATGGCGAGGTGATCCTCGCCCAGCATCTCGGAGAGCGGCAGGGTTGGCGTGATCTCGATGGGGGTCGCCTGCGGGTCGTGGGCGATCAGCACGAGGCTGTTGCCGAGCAGGTCGGTGCGGCTGTCTGCCTCGATCAGCCCGTCGGCTTCAAGCGCATCCATCCAGCCGGGATTGGCCGAGATGAAGACATCCGCCGGCGCGCCTGCCTGGATCTGTCGCGCCAGCGCCGAGGAGCCGGCCAGCGAAACCACGGCGGTGTCGCCGGTCGCCTCCGCGAAGAGGGGCGCGATCTCGTCCATCGCGGTCTTCATGCTGGCGGCGGCAAACACCGTCACCTGCCCGGCTGCCGCGCCGCCGGCCGCGAGGGCGGCGAGGGCGAGGGCGGCGAGCGAGGGCAGGGTGGGACAAGGCATGGCGGCTCCGGGATCAATATGTTTAGGGAAACATATCGGTCACCCCTCGCGAGGCAAGCGCTATTTCTCGTGGGACATATCGCTCAGCAGCGACTTCAACGCCGCGATATCCTCGGCGCCCGCCGCGGCTGCGGCGCGCTCGACGCGGCGGTAATGCGCCAGCACCCGCTGGCCGGTCTCGGTCAGCTGCGCCCCGCCGCCGCGGGTGCCGCCTCGGCTGCGCTCGACCAGCGGCGCGCGGAAGGCGCGGTTCATCTCCTCGACGAGGCTCCAGGCGCGCTTGTAGCTCATCGCCATGGCGCGTCCGGCGGCGGCGATGGAGCCGGTCTCGGCGATCCGGTCGAGCAACTCGGCCTTGCCCGGGCCCAGCATCGCGCTGTCTCCAAACAGGATGCGCAGGCGCAGGCGGGGGTCGGGATCGCCTTCGGGGTCGTCGTGGGGATCAGGGGGCGGGGGCAGCTCTGTCATGGCTCAACTTTCCGGGATCGCGGTTGCGCTTGCAAGCGCGGCGCGAAACAGTCGCGCGAGACAGACGGGAGGCCCCATGTTCGACGCCAAGCTCCTGCCGCTGCAACGGCGGCTGATCCACCCCCTTGCCGAGCGGCTGCACGCGCGCGGCGTCAGTGCCGACGCGATCACGCTTGTGGGCTTCGTGCTGGGGCTCGTCGGGGTGGCGGGCGCGGCGTTCGGGCTGGTCTGGCTGGCATTGGCGGGGCTGGTGGCGAACCGGCTGGCCGACGGGCTCGACGGCGAGGTGGCGCGTCTGGCAGGGCCGACGGATCGCGGCGCGTTTCTCGACATCGCGCTCGATTTCCTGTTCTACGCGCTGTTCCCGCTGGGCTTTGCCATCGCCGATCCGGGCGCCAATGCGCTGCCGGCGGCCGTTCTGGTGGCGAGCTTCGTGGGTACCGGCTCGTCCTTCCTCGCCTTCTCGATCATCGCCGAGCGGCGCGGGATCACCTCTGAGGATTACCCGTCGAAGGGCATCTTCTATCTCGGCGGGCTTACCGAGGGGGCCGAGACCATCGCGCTTTTCGTGCTGTTCTGCCTGCTGCCGGGACTGTTTCCGGTGCTGTCGCTGATTTTTGCCGCGGCCTGTTTCCTGACCACGCTGACGCGCTGGCTTGCGGGCTGGCGGCTGTTCGGGGCCTGAGGCCGCTGAAACGAAAAAGGCGCGCCGAGGGGCGCGCCTTCTGGCCGGTCTGATCGGATCGATCAGAGCAGCTCGAGATTGATCGCGCTTTCGCGGCCGTCACGGCCGGACTGCAGCTCGTAGGACACTTTCTGGTTGTCCTTGAGCTCGGTCAGGCCGGAGCGCTCGAGTGCGGAGATGTGCACGAACACGTCCTTGGAGCCGCCTTCGGGAGCGATGAAGCCGTAGCCTTTGGTGGTGTTGAACCACTTCACGGTGCCAGTTGCCATGGGTAGAACCCTTTCCTATTGATGCCACACGCGGAAATGCTGCGGCCCGGCGTCGTCGTCTAGTCTCGACAGCGGCCGTAAAAGGAACAGGTCGAATAGAGAGTAGCAGTCTGAGCTATGCCATGGCGGCCTGAGTCGCACAAGCTTTGACGCGAGGGCGGGAACGGCTTTCCCGTTCTGGGCGTTTCCTTGCCTGACACAACGCTCAGGAGAGGAGAAACCGATGTCGATCCAGCGTATCGCGAAGAAAGCCCTGTCTGCCTATGCCCGCAGCAAGCGTGGGGGCCACCATGCCGGCACCCCCGTCCGAAACCGCCCGGTGCGCCACCACAAGGTGAAGCGCGGCCGCAGCGTCGAGAGCCAGATCGCCTCGAAGGCGGTGCGGGCGATCCGCCGGGCGCTCTGAGGGCCTGCGGTCGTACGGTTCGCATGCGCGGAACAAGGCCGTAGGCCGCCGCGCCATAGCCGGCCCCCGGGCTGGCGATCTGGTGGCATCAGTACCGAGTGTCGAGGTCCTTCGGACTTGGCCACGATAAACCAAGAGGCCCTCGTCTAGATCGCCAGCCCGCAGGCCGGCGACGGCGCAGCGGACTCTCGAACCATCCCTTGTCGATCTACGGCCGATGGGGCTTGGTACATTGGATTTTAAGAAAAAAGGCGGGGAATGCCCCCGCCTTTTTCATGCGTTGCGGACCGTCCGACCCGCGCGCTCTGCTCAGCGGGTGAACTTCTTGAACTTCACCCGCTTGGGCTCGACGGCATCGGGGCCGAGGCGGCGCTTCTTGTCTTCCTCGTAATCCTCGAAGTTGCCCTCGAACCACTCCACATGCGCCTCGCCCTCGAAGGCGAGGATGTGGGTGCAGATCCGGTCTAGGAAGAAGCGGTCGTGCGAGATCACCACGGCGCAGCCGGCGAAGTCGACCAGTGCGTCTTCCAGCGCCCGCAGGGTTTCCACGTCGAGGTCGTTGGTCGGTTCGTCGAGCAGGATGACGTTGCCGCCGGACTTCAGCAGCCGCGCCATGTGGACCCGGTTGCGCTCACCGCCCGAGAGCAGGCCGACCTTCTTCTGCTGGTCGCCACCCTTGAAGTTGAACGCGCCGCAATAGGCGCGCGAGTTCATCTGCGCGTCGCCAAGCTCGATGATCTCCGCCCCGCCCGAGATCGCCTCCCAGACCGTGGCATCCGATTCCAGATCGTCGCGCGACTGGTCGACATAGGAGAGATGCACGGTGTCGCCGAACTCGATGCTGCCCTCGTCGGGCTGTTCCTGCCCGGTGAGCATCTTGAACAGCGTCGACTTGCCGGCGCCGTTGGGGCCGATGACGCCGACGATGCCGCCCGGCGGCAGCGAGAAGCTCAGATCCTCGATCAGGAGCTTGTCGCCCATCGCCTTCTTCAGGCCTTCGACCTCGATCACCTTGGAGCCAAGGCGCTCGCCGTTCGGGATGACGATCTGCGCCTTGCCGACGCGCTCGCGCTCGGATTGCGAGGCGAGGTCGTTATAGGCCGAGATACGCGCCTTCGACTTGGCCTGACGCGCCTTGGCGCCCTGCCGCATCCATTCGAGTTCGCGCTCGAGCGTCTTCTGCTTGGCCTTGTCCTCGCGGGCCTCCTGGGCGAGGCGCTTGGCCTTCTGCTCGAGCCAGCTCGAGTAGTTGCCCTCGTAGGGGATGCCGCGGCCGCGGTCGAGCTCGAGGATCCAGCCGGTGATGTCGTCGAGGAAGTAGCGGTCGTGCGTGACGCAGAGGATCGTGCCCTTGTACTCGATCAGGTGGTTCTGCAGCCACGCGATGGTCTCGGCATCGAGGTGGTTGGTCGGTTCGTCGAGCAGCAGCATGTCGGGCGCTTCGAGCAGCAGCTTGCACAGCGCCACGCGGCGGCGCTCGCCGCCCGAGAGGGTGGTGACGTCGGCATCGTCGGCGGGGCAGCGCAGCGCCTCCATCGCGACGTCGATCTGGCCGTCGAGATCCCACAGGTTGTTGGCGTCGATCTCGTCCTGCAGCGCCGCCATCTCGTCGGCGGTCTCGTCGCTGTAGTTCATCGCCAGCTCGTTGAAGCGGTCGAGCTTGGCCTTCTTCTCGGCGACACCGAGCATGACGTTCTCGCGTACGGTGAGCTCGGGCTCGAGATGCGGCTCCTGCGGCAGGTAGCCGACCTTGGCGCCCTCGGCGGCCCAGGCCTCGCCGGTGAAATCCTTGTCGATGCCGGCCATGATTCGCATCAGGGTCGACTTACCGGCGCCGTTGACGCCGACGACACCGATCTTCACACCCGGCAGAAAGCTCAGGCGGATGTTTTCGAAGCACTTCTTGCCGCCCGGATAGGTCTTCGAGACTCCATCCATGTGGTAGACGTACTGATAGCTGGCCATGCTGTCCTCCGGTGACTGGTTGGGCGCCTGTATCGCACCGGGGCGGGGGAATGCAAAGCCCCTGACGGCAGAGCGCGCCACCGGCACCAGACACAGGCGCAAGAGAGCGCGGGAAACCGGTTTCCGGTTGTCATCGCGGGCCGTTCCGGTGTCTCTTGCCGCGACTTTGAAACGGAAAGGCCGCAATGGCTTGGAACGCGCATGAGGCGGGGCTGCACCTGGTCCCGGGGATGACCGTTGGTCTGCTGGGGGGATCGTTCGATCCGCCCCATGCCGGGCACGTGCACATCACCCTCGAGGCGCTGCGCCGCTTCCGGCTCGACCGCGTGGTCTGGCTGGTGAGCCCAGGCAACCCGCTGAAGGCGCACGGGCCGGCGCCGCTCGACGAGCGTATCGCGGCGGCGCGCCGCATCCTCTCGCATCCGCGGGTCATCGTGAGCGATGTCGAGCGCCTGCTCGGCACCCGCCACACCGCGCGCACGCTGGCGCATCTGCAGGCGCGCTTTCCGGGGGTGAACTTCGTCTGGCTGATGGGGGCCGACAACCTCGCGCAGCTGCACCGCTGGGAAGACTGGCGCGAGATCATGGAGCGGGTGCCGGTGGGGGTGCTGGCGCGGCCGGGCAGCCGCATGGCGGCGCGCGGCTCGGTGGCGGCGGATGTCTACCGCCACGCCCGCCTGCCGGATCGTGCCGCGGGGCTGCTGGCGCGCTCGGTGCCGCCGGCCTGGAGCTTCGTCAACGTGCCGATGGTGGATCTGAGCTCGACCGAGCTGCGCGGCGCAAGGGGCCGGGCGGCGGGTGGCGACGCGGGCAGCAAAAAGTGATCGGGCGCTGCCGAGGGGCCGCTTGTCGGCGGACAATCGCTGCGGTTAGATCGACGCCATGAAACAAGGCATTTCCAGGCGCGCATTCCTGACATCGCTCGCGGCGGCCGGCGCGGGTGCCGCGCTGCCGGCATGGGCCGAGGCGCCCACCGCATCGCTCCGTCCCGTCGCCCGCGGCGAGGACATCCGCCTGCGCACGCTCAAGTCGGCCGAGGAGCTGATCGACGCGGCGCGGCTCGATGGCACTGTGGGGTTCGCGGTCATCAACCTCGCCACCGGGGCGGTGATCGAGCAACATGCCGGCGCCACCGGCATGCCGCCGGCGAGCGTGGCCAAGGCGCTGACCGCCGGCTACGCGCTCGATACCCTGGGCCCCGAGTACCGGTTTCCGACCGAGATCCTCGCCACCGGGCCGGTGCGCGACGGGGTGGTGCAAGGCGACCTCGTACTGCTGGGCGGCGGCGATCCGACGCTCGACACCGACGGGCTGGCGGAGCTTGCCGCGCAGCTCGAGGAGAAGGCCATCACCGGCGTCAGCGGCAAGTTCCTGGTCTGCGGCTCGGCTTTGCCCTTTACCCGCACCATCGACCCCGGGCAGCCGCCGCATCTGGGCTACAGCCCGGCGCTGTCGGGGCTGAACCTCAATTACAACCGCGTGCATTTCGAGTGGAAGAAAGCCGGTGGCGACTACGACGTCAGCATGGACGCGCCCTCGAACACGCTGCGCCCAGCGGTCCGTATGGCGCGCATGGGCATCGTGGCGCGCAGCCTGCCGGTCTACACCTATACCGATGGCGGCGCGCGCGACGAGTGGACCGTGGCGCGGGGTGCGCTCGGGAATGGCGGGGCGCGCTGGCTGCCCGTCCGCAAGCCCGAGCTCTACGCCGGCGAGGTGTTTCAGGCACTGGCCGGCGCGCGCGGCCTGAGGCTTCCGGCGCCCGAGGTGGTGCTCGCACGGCCCGAGGGAGAGAGCCTCGCCCGCCGTGAAAGCGACGTACTGCGCGAGATTTTGCGCGACATGCTGAAATACTCGACCAACCTGACCGCCGAGATCGTCGGCCAGACCGCCACGCGGGTGCGCACCGGCATGGTGACCTCGCTCGAGACCTCGGCGGCGGCGATGAACGCCTGGGCCCGCGAGGAGCTTGGCCTGACCAACGTGGCGCTGGTCGATCATTCGGGGCTGAGCGGGCTGAGCCGGATCGCGGCGGTCGACATGGCAACGGCGATGAAGGAGCTTCGCACGCGGCTCGAGCTGAAGCCGCTGCTGAAGCCGTTCAAGATGCGCGACCAGCAGGGGCGCTCGGTCAACGATCACCCGGTGCAGGTGCAGGCCAAGACCGGCACGCTGAACTTCGTCAGCGGGCTGTCGGGCTTCGCCGAGCTGCCGGACGGCTCGGAACTCGCCTTCGCGATCTTCTGCGGCGACATTCCGCGCCGCGAGGCGCTGAGCATGGCGCAGCGCGAGCGCCCCGAGGGCGCCCGGTCGTGGAATGCGCGGGCGAAGATGCTGCAATCGCGGCTCATCGAGCGCTGGGCGGTGCTGGCCAACGCCTGAGCCGCTGGCGGCGGGGGGCGCCCAGAGGCAACCCCTTCAGGCGAAACGGGGGCGCTCAGGCGCCCTCGCTCTTGCCGCCGCGCAGGGCCGGAAGGCCGACGCCGGTCGAGTCGAAGCCGCCATCCACCGCCAGCACCTGCCCGGTCACGTAGGAGGCCTTGTCAGACGCGAGGAAGACGATGGCCTCGGCCAGCTCCTGCTCGGAGCCGTAGCGGTTGAGCGGGATGGCATCGTGATAGGCGTCGATGATGTCCTGTGTATGCACCGCCATGGCGAGCTTGGTGCGCACCGGGCCCGGCGCGACGCAGTTGACCCGGATGCCGAATTCGCCGAGCTCGGCGGCGTATTGCTTGGTGAGCTGGATCACCGCCGCCTTCGAGGTGCCGTAGGCCACCCGCAGGGTCGAGGCGCGCAGCCCGCTGATCGAGGCGATGTTGACGATGGCGCCCCGGGTCTCCTTGAGCGCGTCGGTGCAGGCCTGGCTGCACAGGAAGACGCCGTCGAGATTGGTCGCCATGACCTCGCGCCACATGCTGTAATCGCAGTCCTGGATCGGCCCGAACAGCGCCACGCCCGCGTTGTTGACCAGCGCGTCGATGCGGCCCGCCCAGCCCAGCGTCTCGCGGACCATCGCGCCGACCTGTTGCGGGTCGGAGATGTCGAGCTCGAGCGCCAGCACCTCAGGGCGCTCGGCGCAGACGCGGCGCAGCTCCTCGCCGTCGCGGTCGAGCATCGCGACTCGCCAGCCGCGCTCGCGGAACAGGTCTGCCGTGGCCAGGCCGATGCCGCGCGCGGCGCCGGTGACGATGGCGCATTTCTGGGTCATGTGGGTCCTCCCTCCCGTGATCTCCCAAGGGGTTCTTGGCACGCGGGAAGGAGGAAGGGAAGCGGGCTCAGCGCCAGCCGAGCGCCGGGGCCACCTCGGTCAGGATGGTCTCGATCACGTGGGCGTTGTAGTCGACGCCGAGCATGTTCGGCACCGTCAGCAGCAGGGTGTCGGCCTCGGCAATCGCCTCGTCGCCCTTGAGCTGCTCGATGAGCCTGTCGGGTTCGTCGGCATAGCCGCGCCCGAAGATCGAGCGCTGCTGCTCGATGAAGCCCACCTGATCGGTCTCCTTGCCGCCGCGGCCGAAATACATCCGGTCGGTATCGTTGGTGAGGGCAAAGATCGAGCGGCTCACCGAGGTGCGCGGCGCATGGGCGTGCCCGGCCTCCTTCCACGCCGCCTTGTAGGCGCGCAGCTGGTCGGCCTGCTGGACGTGGAACGGCTCGCCGGTCTCGTCATCCTTGAGGGTCGAGCTTTGCAGGTGCATGCCGAGCCTGGCCGCCCATTCCGCCGTGGCGTTCGATCCGGCGCCCCACCAGATGCGCTGGCGCAGCCCTTCCGAATGCGGCTCGAGCCGCAAGAGGCCCGGCGGGTTGGGAAACATCGGCCGCGGGTTCGGTTCGGCAAAGCCCTTGCCCTCGAGCAGGTCGAGGAAGACCTGCGTGTGACGGCGCGCCATGTCGGCCGGGCTCTCGCCCTCGGCGGGGCGGTAGCCGAAATGCTTCCAGCCATCGATCACCTGCTCGGGCGAGCCGCGCGAGAGGCCGAGCTGCAGCCGTCCGCCGGCGATGAGGTCTGCCGCGCCGGCATCCTCGGCCATGTAGAACGGGTTCTCGTAGCGCATGTCGATGACGCCGGTGCCGATCTCGATCTTCGAGGTGCGGGCGCCGACGGCGGCGAGCAGCGGGAAGGGCGAGGCGAGCTGGCGGGCAAAGTGGTGGACCCGGAAATAGGCTCCGTCGAGCCCGAGTTCCTCGGCGGCCACCGCCAGTTCGATCGACTGGGTCAGCACGTCGGCCGCGGTCTTGACCGCGCTGCCTTGGGTCGGAGACCAGTGTCCGAAGGACAGAAATCCGATGTTTTTCATGAATACGGCTCCTTGATCCGTCTTGGCGGGCTTTGCCGCCCTTGATCAAGGAGATAGGAAGACCGCCGCCCACGGAGCAAGGGCGCCGAGGGTTCGCCTTGGCGCAGGGTCTGTGCATCGCTGCTTGGCGCGGCTGCGCTCAGTCGCGCATCAGCTCCGGCAGGTCGCCGGTGATGCCGGCGGCCTCGCGGATGAAGCCACGGCGCAGCCCCGGCACCGCGTTGATCGCTGCCATGCCGAGATCGCGGCCGAGGCGCAGGAGTGGGTTGTCGTTGGAGAACAGCCGGTTGAACAGGTCGGTCGCCGCCGCCAAGGAGGCGGTGTCGAAGCGCCGCCATTGCTGGTAGCGCGCCAGCACCAGCGGCGAGGCGATGTCTTCGCCGCGCTGTTGCGCGTGGCTCAGCACATCCGCCAGCGCCGCCACGTCGCGCAGCCCGGCGTTGAGGCCTTGCCCCGCGATCGGGTGCATGCCGTGCGCCGCGTCGCCTACCAGTGCCAGGCGCTCGGCAATGAAGCTGTTGGCCAGCGTCAGGTTCAGCGGGTAGACGAAGCGCTTGCCCGCGAGGGAGATCTCGCCGAGGAACTCGCCGAAGCGCGGCCGCAGCACCTCGAGATACTGGTCGTCGGGCAGGGCGTTGATGGCGCGCGCGCGGGCGTCGGTCTCGCTCCAGACGATGGAGCTGCGGTTGCCCGGCAGCGGCAGGATGGCCAGCGGCCCCGGCGGCATGAAGAACTGATGCGCGATGCCGTGATGCGGCTGCTCATGCGCGATGGCGCAGACCAGCGCGGTCTGGCCGTAGCCCCAGCCGGTGCGCCGGATGCCCGCCCGCGCGGCGGTGCCGCTCCTGCGCCCGTCGGCGCCCACCAGCAGCCGGGCCCGCCGCGTCTCGCCGCTGGCCAGCGTCACGCTGATGCCGCCTGCGCCGCTCTCCTGCGCGATCACCGTCTCGCCGGCGCGCTGTTCGATCAGGGCATTGCCGTCCATCGCCTCGAGCAGGGCGCGGCGCAGGTAGCGGTCCTCGACCATCTGGCCCATCGGGCCTTCCTCGATCTCGGCGCTGTCGAAATGCAGGCCAAGAAACACCCGCGCATCGCCCACGCGGCCGTCGGTCACCTTGATCTCGCGCATCGGTTGGGCGTTGGGCGCCAGCCGCTCCCAGAGCCCGAGATTGGCCAGCATCCGCACCGAGGACAGCGCCAGCGCGTAGCCGCGGCCGTCGAAATCTTCCTGCGTGCGCGCCGCCTCGGGCAGGGCGTCGATGACGATGCTCTTCAGCCCGGACTTCGCCGCCGCCAGCGCCAGGGCGGGGCCGTTGAGCCCGCCGCCCACGATCAAGATGTCGCAATCATGTTCCATGAGCGCAAATATGCGGCCCCTCGCGGGATTGTCCATGCGCTGCGCTGCCGCTACCAATGCTGCGAACGCGAAAAGTGAGGGACGGTGATGAGCGATCTGACGGGCATGAGCGCAGCGGCGCTGGGGCGGGGCATCGGGGCGGGCGAGATCGATCCGGTGGCGCTCGCCCAGGCCTTTCTCGACAAGATCGCGGCGCATCCGCTGAAGGACCGGATCTATTCCCGCCTGACGCCCGAGCGCGCGCTGGCCGAGGCCCATGCCGCCCGCCGCCGCGCCGAGCTGAAGCAGCGCCGCTCGCCGCTCGACGGGGTGCCGGTGAGCTGGAAGGATCTCTTCGACACCGCCGGCATCGCCACGGAGGCCGGCTCGAAGCTGCTCGAGGGCAGGGTGCCCGCGCGCGATGCCGCCGTGCTCGAGGTGGCGACGGCGATGGGGCTGGTCTGCCTCGGCAAGACCCATATGTCCGAGCTCGCCTTTTCCGGGCTCGGCCTCAACCCGATGACCGCGACGCCGCCTTGCGTGAACGACGCCGGCGCCGTGGCCGGGGGCTCGTCCTCGGGCGCCGCCGCCTCGGTCGCCTTCGGCCTTGCCGCCGCCGCCATCGGCTCCGACACCGGCGGTTCGGTGCGCATCCCGTCCTGCTGGAACGACCTTGTCGGGCTCAAGACCACCTCCGGCCGGATCTCGCTCGACGGCGTGGTGCCGCTGGCGGTCGCGTTCGACACGGTGGGCCCGCTCTGCCGAAGCGTCGAGGACGCGGCGCTGACCTTCGCGGCGCTCGAGGGCCGCGACGCCCCCGACCTGCGCGGCACCTCGCTGAAAGGCCGCCGCTTCGCCCGGCTGACCACCATCGTGCTGGATGACATGAGCCCCGAGCCCGCCGCCGCCCACGAGACCGCGCTCGACAAGCTCGCCGCCGCCGGTGCCGAGATCGTCGATCTCGACGTGCCCGAGATCGCCATCCCGATGCAGGATGCGGGCGTGCTCTACACCACCGAGGCCTGGGCCGCCTGGGGCGAGGCCATCGAGGCGGCGCCCGAGAAGATGTTCGCGCCGATCCGCGAGCGTTTCGAGGGCGGCAAGCCGGTGACCGGCGCCGCCTATCTGCGCGCGCTCGACCGCATGGCCGCCGCCCGCGCCGCCTATGCCCGCGCCACCGCCGGCTTCGACGCGGTGCTCTGCCCGACGGCGCCGATACTGCCGCCCAACATCGAAAAGCTGATGGAGCAGGGCGAGTACTACGTCACCGCCAACCTGCTGGCCCTGCGCAACACCCGCGTCGGCAATGTCATGGGCGGCTGCGCCCTCACGCTGCCCACCGGCGCCCCCTCCTGCGGCCTGTCGCTGATGGCGCCGCCGATGCAGGAAGACCGCCTTCTGCGCCTCGGCCTCGCCGCCGAACGGGCCTTGGCCTGACACGACCCACCCGCAGACCAACCCCCTCGTCTTCTCTGGTTGAACAAACCGGGGGGAGCGCCCCAGTGGGGCGTTCTATCGTTGGTCTCTAGAAAAATTCGGTTTTGGCTTGGGAAAGCGTACCGGCTCTATACGGTTCATGTAGCTCTCGTCCTTCGAGCTACAGAACACGTCAACCGCGCTTCGCTTTGAGTGCTTGCTACGCCCGCACAACACGCACTCCCATTTCTTCCAATGTGGTTTCTGCCTGCACAGCCCGTCCTCTGGGTCAGGCACAAGCGTCGCGTCCTTCTCGGGAAGCTGCTTGCGATTCCTGAGGGCGTTGACCAGCGCTCTCGTAAAGCTTTGGTATTCTTCCTCTGTCGCGCCGCCGGACGCCGCTCCTCCCGGCAGCACCTTACGGACACAGAGCTGGTCGTAGAGCAGGCAGAAGGAGCTGTGCGGTTCCTTGTCATTCTTGTTTGGGCCTCTCGTTGCCGGAATGACGAAGAAGAAGGTGATGACGTAGGCAAAGAGGGCGTATCGTTTTCGGACGACAATTTGGCGCAGCCAATACTCGAACAGCACTTCCTCGACGAATTTGCCGTCGTTGGGGCGGACTCCGTTCTTCTGATAGCGTTTTGTTACCGCGTCGACACGAAGTACAAAATTGACATACCGATCAACTTTTTCGAGCACCTGATAATCGTCCGAGCTGACGAATTGTCGGCCCTCGAGGCGGTTCTCGAAGGCTGCTTGGACACTTCCGTACTCGAGATCAACCATGATGATTTCGCGAACTCTGGCCATATCGGGCTCGCGCCAGAAATGATCGTGTAGCTCTGCAAGCTGGGCATTGAGCGCATCAAGCCGCTTTGCTTTGTTGAGTCTGAAGGTCGCCCATGCGACGACGCCGGCAACTATGGGTAGGGTGATCTGCGCGACCATGCGGGCAAACTCGACCCAGAGAAACGCGCAGGTTTTTCCACCTGAGCCGTCACTCGCGGCGACGTGAAGGAAGCTGCAATCCATGATACCAACTCGCACCTAACCAATGTGTCATTGGCGCAGACCAGAGGCACTCCGCGCAAGGTGATCGGCTTCCTCTCGGTCGGTGTAGACGCTCTTCTCATGAACTGATGCAAATTTCAGGCGCTCGCCTATGCTTTCCGCACATTCGACATTGGTGCATTGGGGAGGGCAAGGTGGGCTGAAGGTGGAGCTTGCGTAGGGCTGTTTTCGGATGTGTCCCGCGCTGTCAGCCCCATCTGAAACGCGAGTAGTGTGAGTATTCGATGTCGCGGGGGGGCAGGTCATGCTCTACGTCTGCATGCGAGCAGGTCAGGGGCCTCAACGCTGAGACCGCGTTCCGCGCGGGTCGGGGCCTTCGTCTTCGTCAGGTCGCCCGGCACATGTCAGCGTCCACGCCCCACCGCAACCGGGCAGAAATGCAACGCGGAAGGGGCCTTGCGGCCTTTCCGCCCGGTTGCGGCATTCCCGCCACAGGCGGCGCGGGCGTGGTCACAGCGCTGGACGCAAGCCCGGGTTTTCTCGTATCGTGGCGGCAAATCGGGGCGAAAACGATCCCGGATAAAAAGCAGTATTGCAGGCAGTCAAAGGCTTATTTGCCATGTTTCCCGAGCGGTTTTCGAACCTGCCGCCCTATGCGTTTCCGCGTCTGCGGGCGCTGCTCGACGCGCATGCGCCGGGCGGTGAGGTCACGCATATGTCGATCGGCGAGCCCAAGCACCCGTTTCCCGACTGGGTGGGCGCGGTGCTGGCCGAGCACGTTTCCGAGTTCGCCAAGTATCCGCCCAACGACGGCACCCCGGAGCTGCAGCAGGCGATCGCCGACTGGATCGCGCGCCGCTACGGCGTGCGCGTCGATGCCGCGACCCAGGTGATGCCGCTCAACGGCACCCGAGAGGGGCTCTACAACGCCGCCATGGCGCTTTGCCCCGAGCAGAAGTACGGCAAGCAGCCGGCGGTGCTGATCCCGAACCCGTTCTACCAGGTCTACGCGGTGGCCACCGTCTCGGTGGTGGCCGAGCCGGTCTTCGTGAACGCCACGCAAGAGACCGGCCACCTGCCGGACTACCACGCCCTGTCGGAAGAGGTGCTCGAGCGCACCGCGCTGGCCTATATCTGCTCGCCCGCAAACCCGCAGGGCGCGGTGGCGGATCGGGGCTACTGGGAGCGTCTGATCGCGCTGGCCGAGACACACGATTTCCGCATCCTCGCGGATGAGTGCTATTCCGAGATCTACCGCGGCGAGGCGCCCGCCGGCGCGCTCCAGGTCGCCCGCGAGATGGGGGCCGATCCCGAGCGCGTGGTGATCTTCCACTCGCTCTCGAAGCGTTCGAACCTGCCCGGGCTGCGCTCGGGCTTCGTCGCCGGCGGCCCCGAATGCATGAAGCGCATCAAGCAGCTGCGCGCCTATTCCGGCGCACCGCTGCCGCTGCCGATCCAGCGGGTCAGCGAGCGGGTCTGGGCCGACGAGGACCACGTGGTCGAGAACCGCCGGCTCTATGCCGAGAAGTTCGACATGGCCGACCGCATCTTCGGCAACGTGCCGGGCTTTGAGCCGCCGCAGGCCGGGTTCTTCCTCTGGCTGCCGGTCGAGGATGGCGAGGCGGCGGCGCTGAAGCTCTGGCGGGAGACCGGCGTGCGGGTGCTGCCGGGAGCTTACCTGTCGCGCGACACCGCGGCGGGCAACCCGGGCAAGGGATATATCAGGGTCGCCCTCGTGGCAGACCGGGAGCAGACCGAACAGGGACTCACGCGGATCCGTGACTGTCTCTATGGGCAATAAGAAAAAGACGAGGCGAGCGATGGCATATCAGGCACGGGGGCGTGACCCCCTCTTCGACAGCAACATGCAGGCGGCGATCGAGAAGCGCGGCAAGGAGCTTGCCGGACTGGCCCTGATCGCCCTTGGCCTGATGGCCGCCGCGATGATCGGCTCCTACACGCCCGACGATCCCTCCTGGCTCTCGGCAACCGATGCGCCGGTGCAGAACTGGATGGGCCGGATCGGGGCCTCGATCGCCGCGCCGCTGTTCATGATCGTCGGCTGGGGCAGCTGGGGTCTGGCGCTCGTGCTCATGGTCTGGGGGGCTCGCCTCGCCCTCCACCAGGGCGAAGAGCGCGCGCTCTCCCGCATCGTCTTTGCCCCGATCTGGATCGCCCTGTCCGCCGTCTATGCCGCCGGACAGACCGTGGGGCCGGAATGGACCCACAGCTTCGGCCTTGGCGGCCTCTTCGGCGACATGATGATGGGCACCGTGCTCGGCATCCTGCCGATGGGGGCGGGGCTCGGGCTGAAACTCGTGATGCTGGTCCTCGGTGCCGGGATCGTCGCCATGGGCGCCTTCGTGCTGGGCTTCACCAAGCCCGAGCTCGGCGCCATCGGGCGTTTCCTGCTGATCGGAACGGTGATGGCCTATGACACGGTCCTGCGCCTGCTGGGCCGTGGCGCGAGCTCGACCATGTCGGCGGCGCAGCGCCTGCAGGCGGCGCAGTCGGAGCGCCGCGAGCGTCGCCGACAGGAAGATGCCGAGGCCGCGGCCTGGGCTGCCGAGCAGGAGGCCGCCTGGGCCGCCGAGCAGGGCTACGCGCCCGAGCCGGCCGTGGCTCCGGCGCCGCAAGCGTCCGCTGCGCCGCTGGTGCGCCGCCCGGCCTCCGCCGCAGCGCCGGCACCGGTCACCTATGCCGAGTCCGCCTATGACGCGCCGCAGCCGCACGAGCCCGAGGCCCACTGGCCCGAGCCGCAGGCGATGCAGACGCCCGAGCCGCGCCCCGAGCCGCGTCCTGAGCCCAAGAAGCCTGGCCTGCTGTCGCGGGTCCCCTCGCTGATCAAGCGCCACGAGGTGCTGCCGGCGGCGGAGATGATCGAGGTCGACGAGGATGGCTACGTCATCGAGGAAGAGCCCGGCGAAGAGCGTATCCGCGCCAAGATCGCCGACGTGATCCGCGCCCGCCGCCGCGGCCCCGAACCGGAAGAGGCCGCTTTCGTGCCGGACCCGGACAAGCCGCTGACCAAGGGCCGGGGCCGTCGCCCCGAGCCGCTGATCTATCGCACGCCGGGCGCCGCCCGCGCCGAGCCACCGCTGACCGCCGCCCATGCCGCCGCGCAGGGCCTGCCGGCCGAGCCGCCGCTCACCGCGCCGCGTCTGCCCGCCGCACCGGTGGCCGCCGCCGCCGCCGCGTCGGTGGCGTTCGCCCCGGAAGCCCCCGCCGCACCCGGCGAAGGCGGCTCGCGCCTTGTCAGCCGCGGCCGTGCCGCGCCGCCGCCCTTCGAACTCGAGCCCGAACCGGAAGAGGCGGTGACCGACGACAGCGACGATTTCGCCGATTACCGCCCCGCCGGCGGCTACGACGCCGCCGCACAGGGCGGACACCACGATGACCGCTACGATGACCAGTATGGCCACTCCGATTCTGATGGCCTGGGCTACGACGCGGCAGATGACCGCGATTACGGCTACGGCCAGGATGGCTACGGCGAGGAGCCGCGCAACGTCTTCGCCGACGATGGCCAAGCCCTCGGCGATGCCAATGATTATGCCGATGATTATGCCGATGATGCCGCCGACTACGCGGAGGAGGACAATTACATCCCCGAGATGCCGGCGGAATACGCCGACCGCCGCCCGGCGATCCCGGTGGTGCAGCCGAAGAAGGTCGTGCAGCAACCCGAGCGCAGGCCGATGCAGCCGTCGCGCCGGGCGCAGGAGGAGGCGCAGCCCAAGCTGAGCTTCGAGGAGGCGCATTCGGACTTCGAATTCCCGCCGCTGAGCCTGCTCGCCAGCCCCGACGCCATCGAGCGCCATCATCTCAGCGACGAGGCGCTCGAGGAAAACGCCCGCATGCTCGAGACCGTGCTCGACGATTACGGCGTCAAGGGCGAGATCGTCTCGGTGCGCCCGGGTCCGGTGGTGACGATGTACGAGCTCGAGCCCGCGCCGGGCCTCAAGGCCAGCCGCGTCATCGGCCTTGCCGACGACATCGCGCGCTCGATGTCGGCGCTCTCGGCGCGTGTCTCGACGGTGCCGGGCCGCTCGGTGATCGGCATCGAACTGCCCAACGAGCACCGCGAGATGGTGTCGTTCCGCGAGATCCTGTCGAGCCGCGACTACGGCGACGGCAACCAGAAGCTGCCGCTGGCGCTCGGCAAGGACATCGGCGGCGACCCGGTGGTTGCCA
The DNA here is from genome assembly GCF_019801965.1 of Salipiger bermudensis. Classification (GTDB taxonomy): domain Bacteria; phylum Pseudomonadota; class Alphaproteobacteria; order Rhodobacterales; family Rhodobacteraceae; genus Salipiger; species Salipiger bermudensis_A. The sequence continues at coordinate 608,761 of NZ_JAHVIA010000001.1, read as the reverse complement.
ACCTCGCCAAGATGCCCCACCTGCTGATCGCGGGCACCACCGGCTCGGGCAAGTCGGTGGCGATCAACACGATGATCCTGTCGCTGCTCTACAAGCTCAGCCCCGATGACCTGCGGCTGGTGATGATCGACCCCAAGATGCTGGAACTCAGCGTCTATGACGGCATCCCGCACCTGCTCTCGCCGGTGGTGACCGATCCCAAGAAAGCCGTGGTGGCGCTGAAGTGGGTGGTGGGCGAGATGGAAGACCGCTACCGCAAGATGTCGAAGATGGGCGTGCGCAACATCGACGGCTACAACGGCCGCGTGGCGGAGGCGCTGAAGAAGGGCGAGCTGTTCAAGCGCACGGTGCAGACCGGCTTCGACGACGAGACTGGCGAGCCGGTGTTCGAGACCGAGGAGTTCGAGCCGCGCAAGATGCCCTATATCGTCGTCATCGTCGACGAGATGGCCGACCTGATGATGGTGGCGGGCAAGGAGATCGAGGCCTGCATCCAGCGCCTGGCGCAGATGGCGCGGGCCTCGGGCATTCACCTGATCATGGCGACGCAGCGCCCCTCGGTCGACGTCATCACCGGCACGATCAAGGCCAACTTTCCGACCCGGATCTCCTTCCAGGTGACCTCGAAGATCGACAGCCGCACCATCCTCGGCGAGATGGGCGCCGAGCAGCTCCTGGGCATGGGCGACATGCTCTACATGGCCGGCGGCGCAAAGATCACCCGCTGCCACGGCCCGTTCTGCTCCGACGAGGAGGTCGAGGAGGTGGTGAATCACCTCAAGGCCTACGGCCCGCCGGAATACGTCTCGGGCGTTGTCCAGGGCCCGGACGAGGAGAAGGCCGACAATATCGACGCGGTTCTGGGGCTCAACACCGGGGGCAACACCGGCGGCGAGGATGCGCTCTACGACCAGGCTGTGGCGATCGTCATCAAGGACCGCAAGTGCTCGACCTCCTACATCCAGCGCAAGCTTGGCATCGGCTACAACAAGGCGGCGCGCCTGGTGGAGCAGATGGAGGACGAGGGCGTGGTCTCGCCCGCCAACCACGTCGGCAAGCGCGAGATCCTGGTGCCCGAGCAGGCCTGATCGCAACGCGAGAGCCCCCTCCCCTGCCGGGGCAGGGGGCTTTTCTTTGCTGCAGAGGGGCGGTCTCGCGCGTCTGGCCGGCCGCGCGACGATGCTGACGCGCCACGCCTGGCCCTGCCGTTGTAAGAGAGAAAGGGGGCGCTGCCCCCTCTTGGCCCGTTGGGCCAATTCACCCCCGAGGTATTTGAAAACCAGAGAAGGGGAGGGCGCAGCGCTCCTGTCTTCTCTTCGTCGAAAATACTCCCGCCGGAGGCAGGCCGGACGATTGCGCCAGGGAGAGGCCGGTCAGGCGCGCGCCGCGTGCCGTTCGCCTGCGAGGACGCCCGCAAGGGCGGAGGAGCACGCCGAGGGCAAATCGGGGGGCAAAAAAGACAAACCCCCGAAAGGCAGGGCCCCGGGGGTCGTCGACTTCTTGTGTTGGAAGGTCAGCTGCCTGACCTGCGCCGGAAAATCCGTGGCAAAGGGCTCAGAGGAGGCCTTCGCGCTGGGCTTTCTTGCGTGCCAGTTTGCGGGCACGGCGGATGGCCTCGGCCTTCTCGCGCGCTTTCTTCTCGGACGGCTTCTCGAAATGCTGCTTGAGCTTCATTTCACGGAACACGCCTTCGCGCTGCAGCTTCTTCTTCAGGGCACGGAGCGCCTGATCGACATTGTTGTCGCGAACACTAACCTGCATGTGGTTTTCACCACCTTTCTAAGTTTGAGTTGCAAGGAATTGCAGGAGGTGGCCGTATAGCAAGGCCGGACTAAATTGTCTAGGGTCTAGAAACTCTATTGAGTCGAAGGAGAGGCCCATGACGGACGATGCAGCCGGGCGCCTGCTGGACGCGGCGCTGAACCATGTTGCCTTCGATGGCTGGTCGGAAACGACTTTCCGTGCGGCGGTGGCGGATGCGGGGGTGGATCCCGTGGTGGCGCGGGGCCTGTTCCCGCGCGGCGCGGTCGATCTCGCGGTGGCGTTCCACAAGCGCGGTGACGATGCCATGGTCGCGGCGCTGTCCGAGATGGACCGTGACCCCGATGCCGAGCCGCTGCGCTACCGCGATAAGGTGACCCGCGCGGTGCGCACCCGCATCGAGGTGGTCAAGGATCGCGAGGCGGTGCGCCGCGGCACCACGCTCTTTGCCCTGCCGATCTACGCGCCCGACGGTGCCAAGCTGATCTGGGGCACCGCCGATCGGATCTGGACCGTGCTCGGCGACACCGCGCGGGATTTCAACTGGTACAGCAAGCGCGCGACGCTCAGCGGCGTCTATTCCTCCACCGTGCTCTACTGGCTGGGCGACGATTCGCTCGACCACCAGGCCACCTGGGAGTTCCTCGACCGTCGCATCGAGGACGTGATGCGCTTCGAGAAGACCAAGGCCAAGATGCGTGAGAACCCGCTGCTCAAGCGGGTCTTCGCCGGACCCGAGAAGGTGCTGGGCAGCATCCGCGCGCCGCGCGCCGTCCGGGACAACGATCTGCCGGGCGGCTGGACCGCCCCGCGCTGACAACACAGGACTGACCGAATGACTGACAGCATGCGCGCCGTCGAGATCTCCGAGCCCGGCGGGCCGGAGGTGCTGCGCCTGACCGACCGCCCGGTGCCGCAGCCGGGCCATGGCGAGGTGGTGATCGAAGTGGCCTGGGCCGGGGTCAACCGCCCCGACGCCCTGCAGCGGGCGGGCCGCTACGCGCCGCCCGCCGGCGCCAGCGACCTGCCGGGGCTCGAGGCCTCCGGCGTCGTGGCCGCGGTGGGGCCCGGGGTGACCTGGCCCGCGGTGGGCGACGCGGTCTGCGCGCTGCTGCCGGGCGGCGGCTATGCCGAATACGTGGCGACCCCGGCGGCGCATTGCCTGCCGGTGCCCGAGGGCATGGCGCTGCGCGAGGCGGCCTGCCTGCCCGAGACCTATTTCACCGTCTGGTCGAACGTGTTCCAGCGCGGTCGGCTTGCGGCCGGTGAGCGCTTCCTCGTGCATGGCGGCTCCTCGGGCATCGGCACCACCGCGATCCAGCTGGCGCATGTGATGGGCGCACGGGTCTTCGCGACCGCCGGCTCGGCGGAGAAATGCGCCGCCTGCCTGTCGCTCGGTGCCGAGCGGGCGATCAACTACCGCGAGGAGGATTTCGTCGAGGTGCTGCGGGCCGAGGGCGGGGCCGACCTGATCCTCGACATGGTGGGCGGCGACTACATCCCGCGCAACGTCAAGACGCTGGCCGATGATGGCCGGCTGGTGCAGATCGCCTTCCTGCAATCGCCGAAGGTGGAGCTGAACTTCGTGCATCTCATGGTGCGGCGCCTGACCATCACCGGCTCGACCCTGCGGCCGCAGAGCGTCGAGGCGAAGGCCCGCATCGCCGCGTCGCTGCGCGAGCATGTCTGGCCGCTACTCGATGCGGGCCGCATCGCCCCGGTGATGGATTCCGAGTTCCCGCTGGCGGAGGCCGCGGCGGCGCATGCCCGGATGGAGAGCTCGGCGCATGTCGGCAAGATGGTGCTGAAGGTCCGCTGAGCCGGGCGCGGCGGGCCGTGCCCGCGCGCCCTCCTGCGCACCCTTGTGTCCGCCGCGCGGGCGACGCAGTCTCTGCGCCAACGCCTGCGCGAACAGAGGAGGATCTCATGGCGAATACCGCACGCACGGTCATCATCGAGGAACATGGCGGCCCCGAGGCCCTGAAGCTGGCCGACTGGCCGGTGGGAGAGCCGGGGCCGGGCGAGGTCCGGATCCGGCACAAGGCCTGCGGGCTCAACTTCATCGATTGTTACCAGCGCTCGGGGCTCTACCCGATGACCCTGCCGCATGCGCTCGGCATGGAGGCGTCGGGCGTGATCGAGGCGGTGGGCGAGGGCGTCATGCATCTCGAGGTGGGCGACCGCGCCGCCTATGCCGCGGCGCCTCCGGGGGCCTATTGCGAAGCGCGGGTGATGCCCGCGGCGCAGGTCTGCCGGCTGCCCGACGCGATCTCCTTCGAGGAGGGCGCCGCGATGATGCTGAAGGGGCTGACGGTGCAGTATCTCTTCCACCGCACCACGCCGCTGCAGGCCGGGGACACGGTTCTGTTCCATGCCGCCGCCGGGGGCGTCGGGCTGATCGCCTGCCAATGGGCCAAGTCCGAGGGCATCCGGCTGATCGGCACTGCCGGCTCGGACGAGAAATGCGCGCTGGCGCTGGAGCACGGCGCCGATTCCTGCATCAACTACGCCACCGAGGACTGGGTCGCCCGCGTGCGCGAGCTGACCGACGGCAAGGGGGTCGACGTGGTGATGGACTCGGTCGGCAAGGCCACGTTCGAGGGCTCGCTCGACTGTCTCAAGCCGCTCGGGATGATGATCTCCTTCGGCAATGCATCCGGCGCGGTCGACGCGTTCAACCTCGGCCTGCTGGCGCAGAAGGGATCGCTCAAGGTGACCCGGCCGACGCTCTTCACCCATATCGCCGATCACGGCACCTGCCAGTCGATGGCGGGGATGCTGTTTGGCAAGGTCTCGTCGGGCGAGGTCAAGATCCGCATCGACCAGCGCTTCCCGCTCGAGGACGTGGCCGAGGCGCACCGGGTGCTGGAAGCCCGGCGCACCACCGGCCAGACCATCCTGACGCTGGAGTGATCCGGCTGCGATGAACTGACTGCGCGCCCCGTCTCAGGGCGCGCAGGTCAGGCCGAGACGGAGCTGCCTGCCGAGCTCCCTTCGGCGGGCGCCATGCAACGTGCAGGCGATCCAGACTCTGGCCCAATTCCGGTGCATTGCGGGCGGGGTGCCGCCACGTCAGCGCGAAGTCCGGAAAAATTTTTTGACCGATTGGCAAAATTTCCTCCTAGAGTTGCATCTTGCGTGGCGCGGCCCGGCCGTCAAATCCCTGTTACGAAGGGCTGTCACGCATCGCGAAAAGCTCTTTCTCGGGGGATCCCATGTTTCATAATGCGCCTTTCGGCAAAGCCTTCGGTCGCCAGTTTCAGAATCCGTTCAATTTCGAGTTCGGCTCGCGCCGGGGCGACCAGCTGAGCGGGACCGCCGGAACCGATTTCATCTTCGGCCGCGCCGGGGACGACACCGTGACCGCGTCGGACGGGCTCGATTTCATCGATGGTGGCCGGGGCTTCGACATGGTGATCTACGAGGGCTCGATCCTCGATGCCGATATCGCGCTCTCGGGGCTCAGGAAGGGCCGGCATCACGGGTTGAACGCCTCCACCGCCATCGTTACGCTGACTGATGCGCAGGGCGACGTGAGCTCGATCGACGTTCTCAAGAAGGTCGAGGCGCTGCACTTCGCCGCCGATGATTACACCCTGTTCCTCGACGGCACCAACAATGCCGTTCTGGCCGGTGACGACAGCGCCACCACCACAGAGACCGAAGCGCTCACCCTTGCGGAGGCGGATCTTCTCGCCAATGACAGCGAGTTCGACGGCGACAGCATCGCCATCACCTCGGTCGACGCCACCTCGGCGCTTGGTGCGAGCGTGACCTTCGCCAACGGCGAGATCGTCTACACTCCGGCTTTCGACGCGCTGGCCGAGGGCGAGATCCTCGAGGACAGCTTCACCTACACCGTGGATGACGGCTATGGCGGCACCGACATGGCCACTGTCACCGTGACGGTCACCGGCAGCAACGATGCCCCGGTGCTCACGGTGTCCGACGCCGCGATCACCATCGACGAGAACACCACCGCGGTCACGACCGTCTCGGCCGGCGACGTGGATAACGGCGCGTCCCTGGCCTACAGCCTCGAGGGCGACGATGCGGCCCTGTTCGAGATCTCCGAGGACGGCACCATCCGCTTCGTCGCAGGCCCGGATTACGAGGCGCCGTCGGATGCGGATGGCGACAACAGCTATGCGCTGACGGTCGTCGTCACCGATGAGTTTGGGGCCCGCGACGCGCGCGCGATCACCGTCTCGGTGCGCGACCTCTGGGATCCGATCACCCTGACGCAGGGCTTCGAGACCGAGTCCGGCGGTGGCAAGTATGATTACGACCCGGCAGATGGGGCGCTGACCGAGCTGGGGGAGATCGTCGACCTGCCCAACGTTCCGGGCCTTGCGACCGTCGACAGCACCGCGGCCTCGGCGGGCCTCTGGGGCTATGATCTCGAGTGGGAAAACACCCGCAATGACACCGGCATCGCGGATTCCGACTGGATCGGCATCCAGCGCTTCACCGGCGATGTCGGCAGCTTCTCCGAGGGCGAGCAGGGCTACGAGCTCTCCGATGCCGACGGCCTGCTGCGCCTGACCTTCGACCCGGTCGATCTCTCGGCCCGGGCCGACAACACCGTGGTGAAGGTCGCGCTCGACCTGTTCCTGATCGACACCGGATGGGAGCCGGATGACCTCGTGCGCATCTTCGTCGAGACCGATCTGGGCACCTTCACCCTGCTCGACACCACCGGGCTTAATATCGACGACCTCGCCATCGAGGGCGCGTGGCAGACCCTGCAGACGACACTGCCCGCCGAGGTGAGCTCCGCGTCGCTCATCGTCGAGCTCGATTCCAACGCCACCGCCGAGGCGCTTTATCTCGACAACATCAAGCTGCAAGAGGTCTTCCAGCTGACCCAGAGCTTCGAGACCGAGGCCACCGGCAGCCAATACGCGCTCGCCGACGCCTCTGATGGCGAGACCGCCTTTGGCGAAGAGGCCGAAGTGCCCAACATCCCCGGCCTCGCCACGGTCGACAGCACCGCGGCCTCCGAGGGGCTGCTCGGCTTCGACCTCACATGGGTCAACACCCGGGCCGCCGAGGGCCTGTCGGATGGCGACTTCATCGGCGTGCAGTCCTTTACCGGCGCGGTCGGCGCCTTCAGCGACGGCGTTCAGGGCTACGAGCTCTCCGACGCCGACGGCCTGCTGCGCCTGAGCTTCGACACGCTCGACCTGACGGCGGTGGGCGAGCTGACCTTCTCGATCGACGCTTTCCTGCAATCGACGGGCTACGAGTCCGATGACCTGGTGAAGATCTACATCCAGACCGATCAGGGCGAGGTCGCGCTGCTCGACAGCACCGGCATGGACATCGACGATCTGGGCATCGAAGGCAGCTGGATGACCCTCTCGGCCACCGTGGGCGCGGAGGTGACCAGCGCACAGCTGATCGCCGAATTCGACAGCAATGCCGCCTCCGAGGCGCTCTATCTCGACAACGTGGTGATCACCTCCGATCCGGAGGCCGTGGTGCCGCCGCCGGTGAGCGAGATCACCCTGATCTCGGAGATCCAGGGCGCCGGCGACGCCACCGACATGGAGGGCCAGCAGGTCACCGCCTCGGCCATCGTGACCGCGCTCACCGACGAGGGCTTCTGGCTGCAGGAAGAGGATCTCGACAGCGACGGCAACGCGCTGACCTCGGAAGGCATCTATGTCTTTACCGATGGCGGTTACGCGGTCAGTCTTGGCGATCTCGTCGAGGTCACCGGCACCGTGACCGAGTATTTCGGGCTGACCGAGATCACCTCGGTCTCGGGCGTGGTGGTGCAATCCTCGGGCAACCCGCTGCCCACCGCCACGGTCGTCGCGCTCTCGCCCGACACCGCGCCGGACTGGGAGACGCTGGAGGGCATGCGGCTCGAGGTGGTCTCGGGCACCACGGATGCGCTGACGATCACCGAGAACTACAACCTCGCGCGCTACGGCCAGATCGCGGTCGCGGCGGGGGCGCAGGTGCAGCCGACGCAGATCTACGACGCTCAGACCGAGCAGGCCGAGATCGCTGCGCTCAGCGAGGCCAACGCCAATGCCGCGCTGCTGCTCGACGACGGTGTGAGCAGCCAGAACCCGGACGCGTTCGAATACCTGCCCGACAACAACCCGCTCGACGACAATGACTATCTCGATCTGGCGGATGATTTCGGCGACACGGGCACCACCGTGCGCCTCGGCAGCGAGATCGCGCAGCCGATCGAGGGGGTGCTGGGCTATTCCTTCGGCGAGTGGGCGCTGCAGGTCACCGAGACGCTGGTGATCGATGACAGCGCCAACCCGCGCGAGGCGGCGCCTGCCGATGTCGGCGGATCGCTGCAGGTGGCCTCCTACAACGTGCTGAACTTCTTCACCACGATCGACGAGGGTTCCAACGCCACCGGCCCGAACGGCGATCTCGATCCGCGCGGCGCCGACACCGCCGCCGAGTTCGAGCGTCAGGCGGCGAAGATCGTCGACGGGATCATCGGCACCGGTGCCGAGGTTCTGGCGCTGCAGGAGATCGAGAACAACGGCACCACCGCCATCGGTACGCTGGTCGACCTGCTGAATGCCGAGGGCACGGGCGCGAGCTATGCCTATGTCGACCCGACCGGCAGCGGCGATTTCATCGGCACCGACGCGATCACCACGGGCATCGTCTATGATGCCAACGCGGTGACGCTGCTGCATTCCGAGTATCTCGTCTACGAGGAGCCCTCGGCGACCGCCACCGCGGCCATCGGCACGGCCCTCACCGACATCATCGGCGGCAGCTTCGACGATTACGACCGCAACCGCCCCTCGGTGGCGGCGACCTTCCTCGACAACGACACCGGCACCGCCTTCACCGTGGTCTCCTCGCACTTCAAGTCGAAGGGCTCCAGCGGCCTCGACACGCTGGCGAACAGAGCCGAAACCTGGCTCGCCTCGAATGCCGGCGATCCCGATTATGCCACCGTCGAGGGGCTTCTGGCGGATCTCTACGCCGATCCGAACTACGATCAGGGCGATGGCCAGGGCTTCTGGAACGGCGCCCGCCTCGACGGGGCGATCGAGCTCTCGGAGTGGATCGAGACCGAGTACAACGGCGGCGGCACCAGCAACTACGTGCTGCTCGGCGACATGAACTCCTATGCCGAGGAAGACGCGGTCCAGTATCTCGATGACGATGCCGGGCTGGTCGACCTGATCGACGAGTTCATTCCCGGGGGCCAGGACGAGGCCTATTCCTACGTTTTCGACGGCCAGCGCGGCACGCTGGATCAGGGGCTGGCGGATGACGCTCTCGCGGCCAGCGTCACCGGGGTCACCGAGTGGCACATCAATGCCGACGAGCCTTCGCTGATCAACTACGACACCAGCTTCGTCGACCCGGCCTTCTACAATGATGGCGTCTATGCCTCCTCCGACCACGATCCGCTGATCGTCGGGCTGGAATTCGGCATCGCCTGAGCCTGAAAGGGCAGGGCTCCGAAAGGGCGGCCCCGGCGGGCCGCCCTTTTCCATTCGCGCCGTCTAATTGAGACTCGGGCGGATGCGGCTCGAGGCCTGAGCTGCCCGGATCCGGCCGCCGTGGGGCAGGGCGGGGATGACGCTGCGGGCGCAGGCCCTGCTTCTTTTTGCCGCTGCCTTGTTTGTCCCGCATCTGCCCTCTACATCTCAACGCATGAAAAGCTGGTTTCCGTTTCTGAAAAAGAAGCCCCTTGTTGCGGTTGTGCGCCTGCAGGGCGCCATCGGCACCGGCGGGCGCATGGCGCTGTCCGACCAGAGCCTGCGGCCCCTGCTCGAGCGCGCCTTTCGCAAGGGCAAGCCGGCGGCGGTGGCGCTCGAGATCAACTCGCCCGGCGGATCGCCGGTGCAGAGCTCGCTGATCGGCGCGCGCATCCGGCGGCTCTCCGAGGAATGCGAGGTGCCGGTCTTTGCCTTCACCGAGGACGTCGCGGCCTCGGGCGGCTACTGGATCGCCAGCGCCGCCGACGAGATCCATGCCGATCCCAGCTCGATCCTCGGCTCCATCGGGGTGATCTCCGCGGGCTTCGGCGCGCATGTGTTCCTGCAGCGGCAGGGTATCGAGCGCCGGGTCCACACCGCCGGGCGCTCGAAGAGCATGCTCGACCCGTTCCGACCCGAGAGCGAGGAAGACGTGGCTCGGCTCAACCGTCTGCTCGGCCAGTTGCACGAGACCTTCATCGCGCAGATCAAGGACCGGCGCGGCGCCAAGCTGGCCGACAACCCGGACCTGTTCACCGGCGAGGTGTGGATCGGCCAGGCGGCCTGCGAGGTCGGGCTCGCCGACGGCATCGGCCATCTGGTGCCGGTGATGAAGGAGAAGTTCGGCGACAAGGTCCGCTTCCGCCGCTACGAGCAGAAGCGCCGCCTGCTGCCGCGGCTCGGCGCCTCGCTGGCGCAGGACGCGCTGGCCACGCTCGACGAGCGCGCCGCCTTTGCGAGGTTCGGTCTCTGACGTGCTGGCCAAGATCGTTGCGATATTCCTGGTGGTGATTGCCCTGCTCGGCATGTTCGGAAAGCTCCGGATGCCGGGGGCGGCCCGCCTGTCCCAGATGAAATGCCCGCGCTGCGGCCGTTACCGGATCGGTAAGGGCCCCTGTGACTGCGGCAAGAAGAAAGGCTGATCATGGTCTTCGTCTACGCGGCCCTCGGCCTCGTTATCCTGCTGCTCGCCGGCGATGCGTTGGTGAAGGGCGCGGTGAACCTGTCGCTGCGGGTCGGGATCCCGGCCCTCATCGTCAGCCTCACCATCGTCGCCTTCGGCACCTCCGCGCCGGAGCTGCTGATCTCGGTGCAGGCGGCGCGGGCCGGCGTTCCGGGCATCGCGCTCGGCAACGTGGTGGGCTCGAACACCGCCAATGTGCTGCTGGTGCTGGGCATCCCGGCGCTGATCGCGGTGATGCACACCTCGGCGCATGACACCCGCAAGAGCTATGTGGTGATGCTGGGCGCCACGGTGCTGTTCATCGCGCTGGCCTTCCGCGGCGTGTTCGACTGGGTCGCCGGCGCGCTGATGCTGGTGGTGCTGGGCGTGATCCTCTTCGACCAGACCCGCGAGGCGCTGCGCCATCGCCGCAACGGCAAGGCCGAGGCCGAACTCGAGGATCTCGAGGAGCCCGAGGGCGCCGACCCGGACATGCCGTGGTGGAAGATCGCGCTGTTCCTGGTGCTGGGCCTGATCGGTCTGCCGCTGGGCGCCGATCTGCTGATCGACAGCTCCACCGAGATCGCCAAGATGTTTGGTGTGTCCGACACGGTGATCGGCCTGACGCTGGTTGCGCTGGGCACCTCGCTGCCAGAGCTCGCCACCACGGTGATGGCCGCGATCCGCCGGCAGGCCGACGTGGCGCTGGGCAACGTCATCGGCTCGAACCTGTTCAACCTGCTCGCCATCATCGGCATCGCCTCTCTGATCAAGCCGATCCCGGTCGATCTCGACGCGCTCTTCTTCGACTTCGGCGTGATGCTGGCGGCCTCGTTGCTGCTGATCCCCTTCGTGTTCCTGAAGCGGGATCTCGGGTGGATCTGGGGCGTGATCTTGTCGGCGCTCTATGTGGGCTATGTCTCCATCGTGCTGATCGGTGGATGAGAGGGAGCAAGGCATGACATTGCAGGTGAAAAGGGCGCTGGTGACCGGCGCTGGCAAACGGCTTGGCCGCGCGATGGCGCTGGAACTCGCGGATCACGGCTTTGACGTGGCGGTGCATTACGCGGGCTCCGAGGAGGCCGCGCGAGAGGTCGTCGAGATGATCCGCGCCAAGGGCCGCAAGGCCGCGGCGGTTCGGGCCGACCTGCTCGAGGAAGACGCCGCGCAGGCGCTGGTGCCGCAGGCCGCCGAGGCGCTGGGCGGGGCGCTGAGCGTGCTGGTCAACAACGCCTCGATCTTCGATTACGACAACATCGAGAGCACCACCCGGGAGAGCTGGGACCGGCATTTCGAGTCGAACCTGCGGGCGCCCTTCGTGCTGACCCAGGCGCTGGCGGCGCAGGTGCCCGAGCCGCTGACCGACGACATGGGCGAGCCGGTGGCGCAGGGCGTGGTGGTCAACATGATCGACCAGCGGGTGCGCAAGCTGACGCCGGAATTCATGAGCTACACGCTGGCCAAGTCGGCGCTCTGGACCCTGACGCAGACCGCCGCGATGGCACTGGCGCCCAGGGTGCGGGTCAACGCGATCGGCCCCGGTCCGACGCTGCAGGGCGCCCGCCAGAGCGACGAGCATTTCGCCAGGCAGCGCGCCGCCACGGTGCTCGAACGCGGCGCCAACCCGGCCGACATCACCGCGGCCCTGGGCTACATTCTCGCGTCGCCCGGCTTCACCGGACAGCTTCTCTGTGTTGATGGCGGGCAGCATCTCGCGTGGCAGACGCCGGATGTGTTGGGCGTCGAGTGACTGCCCCAGCGTCAGGTTGTGCACCGGCTCACGCGGCTGTCGCAGGTTTGTTACAAAATCGTCGGTTCTTCAATGGTTTGGCGGGTGCGGAGAAAAGTTTTAATGGATTTCAATAGGTTATAAAAATGCCTAAAAATCCATCTTTTAGCCGAAACCGCCTTCTAACAAGGGAAAATCGCAGTTCCCCAGAATTTGCCCAAAGGATTATCCACAGGATCCGTGGATTACATAAATGTTGATCTCGCTGGTCGGGCATTGCAGCAGAGACGGGGAATCACGAGACTGAGAGCGTTCGGGCACAAACGATCATGACCGAGGAGAGCGACACCCACGAAACGCCGGCGCTGCGCGGCTACGAGCTCATCCACTCCTATCTCAGGACGCTGGATTCGAGCCCGGGCGTGTATCGCATGCTCGATGATCAGAGCCGGGTGCTCTATGTCGGCAAGGCGCGGAACCTCAAGGCGCGGGTGTCGAACTATTCGCGCCCCTCGGCGCAGCATTCGCGGCGCATCTCGCGGATGATCTCGGAAACCGCGTCGATGATGTTTCTCACCACGCGCACCGAGACCGAGGCGCTGCTGCTCGAGCAGAACCTGATCAAGCAGCTCAAGCCCAAGTTCAACGTGCTGCTGCGCGACGACAAGTCGTTTCCGAACATCCAGGTCACCACCGAGCACGCCTTTCCGCAGATCCGCAAGCATCGCGGTGCCAAGACCGAGAGGGGCGCCTATTACGGCCCCTTCGCCAGCGCGGGCGCGGTGAACCGCACGCTAAACCAGCTGCAGAAGGCCTTCCTGTTGCGCAACTGCTCGGACTCGATGTTCGAGGGGCGCACGCGGCCCTGCCTGCTCTACCAGATCAAGCGCTGCTCGGCGCCCTGCGTCGGCTACATCTCGGAGGCGGATTACGCCGAGAGTGTGCGCGATGCCGAGCGCTTCCTGTCGGGCAAGTCGACCCGGGTGCAGGAGACGCTGGCGGCACAGATGGCCGAGGCCTCCGAGGCGATGGAGTTCGAGCGCGCGGCCGCCCTGCGCGACCGCATCCGCGCGCTGACGCAGGTGCAGACGGTGCAGGGCATCAACCCGCAGACCGTGGCCGAGGCCGATGTCATCGCGCTCCACATGGAGGGCGGGCAAGCCTGCGTGCAGGTGTTCTTCATCCGAGCCAACCAGAACTGGGGTAACAAGGACTATTACCCCCGCGTCGGCGAGGACGTGGAGCCGCAGGAGGTTCTGGAGGCGTTCATCGGCCAGTTCTACGACAGCAAGGAGCCGCCGCGCCTGCTGCTGCTGAATCACGAGATCGAGAATCCCGACCTCATGTGCCAGGCGCTGAGCGAGAAGCTTGGCCGCAAGGTGGAGATCGCGGTGCCGCTCCGGGGCGAGAAGGCCGAGCTGGTCGAGGGCGCGGCGCGCAATGCCCGCGAGAGCCTCGCCCGACGCATGGCCGAGACCGCGACACAGGCCAAGCTGCTGCGGGGGCTGGCCGAGGCCTTCGGGCTCGACGGTCCGCCGCAGCGCATCGAGGTCTATGACAACTCGCACATCATGGGCACCAACGCGGTGGGCGGGATGATCGTGGCGGGGCCGGACGGGTTCATGAAGAACCAGTACCGCAAGTACAACATCAAGGGCGAAGAGCTCGTCCCCGGCGACGATTTCGGCATGATGAAGGAGGTGCTGACGCGCCGCTTCACCCGGCTGCTGCGGGATGACCCGGAGCGCGAGAAGGGGCTCTGGCCGGATCTGCTGCTGATCGACGGCGGCGCCGGGCAGGTCTCGGCGGTGGCCGAGATCATGCGCGAGTTCGGGGTTGAGGACGTGCCGATGGTGGGTGTGGCCAAAGGCATCGACCGCGATGCCGGCAAGGAAGAGTTCCACCGCATAGGCCAGCGTCCCTTTGCGCTGCGCCACAACGATCCGGTGCTCTACTTCGTGCAACGCCTGCGCGACGAGGCCCACCGCTTTGCCATCGGCACCCACCGCGCCAAGCGCGCCAAGAGCCAGATGGCCAACCCGCTCGACGAGGTGCCCGGCGTCGGTGCGGCGCGCAAGCGCGCGCTGCTGGCGCATTTCGGCTCCGCCAAGGCCGTGAGCCGCGCCAACCTCGCCGATCTCAAGGCGGTGGATGGCGTCAGCGCGGCGCTGGCCGAGCGGATCTACGCCTTCTTCCACGAGAAGGGCTGAGCGCCCCCGCGCCGGCGCGGCCCGAATTGCTGCGCCGCGCACTGGACCTCGCCTGCGCCCGGCCCTAGGTTGGCGGCGCAATTTGAAGGGGGCAGGCGCATGGCAGTCGGCAAGAACATCCGGACCTATTTCCAGGGCACCTGGCACGAGGGCGACGTCTCGGTGATGCGCGCCGCCGACCACGGGTCGTGGCTCGGCAGCACGGTGTTCGACGGGGCCCGCTTCGTCAACGGGCTGGCGCCGGATCTCTGGGCCCATTGCGCCCGGGTCAACCGCTCCGCCGAGGCGCTGATGCTGCGCCCCACGGTCACCACCGAGGAGATGGTGCAGATCATCTGGGAAGGGCTCGGCGCCTATGCCGAGGGCGCGGCGGTCTATATTCGCCCGATGTACTGGGGCATCGGCGGCGACAAGACCGCCATCGTGCCCTCGCAGGAGCAGACCGGCTTCGCCATCTGCCTCGAAGAGATCCCGATGGCCCCCGAAAGCGCCGCCACGACGCTCGGCCGCACCCGCTTCCGACGCCCGGTGATGGAGGATGCGGTGGTCAATGCCAAGGCGGGCTGCCTTTATCCAAACAACGCAAGAATGCTGGCCGAGGTCCACGCCCGCGGCTTCGGCAACGCGCTGGTGGCCGACGCCATGGGCAACGTCGCCGAGAGCGCCACAGCCAATGTCTTCATGGTCAAGGACGGGGTCACCTTCACCCCGATCGCCAACGGCACCTTCCTGTCGGGCATCACCCGGGCACGGCATATCGCCAACATGCGCGCCGATGGCATGGAGGTGCACGAGGCGGTTCTGAGCTTCGCCGATTTCGAGGCCGCCGACGAGGTCTTCCTGTCGGGCAACATGAACAAGGTCACCCCGGTGACGGCGTTCGAGGAGGTCTCCTACCAGGTCGGCCCGGTCACCCGCCGGGTCCGCGAGCTTTACTGGGACTGGGCCGCGACCACCGGCTGATCCGCCGCAGGGCGGCGCGCAGATGGCCCGTTGCCAAGGCTCGAACGCTGCCCCATGATCGCGGCAAGGGAGAGCCAAGATGCGCAAGTTTCTCGTCATTCTGGATGACAGCCGCGAATGCCTGAACGCCATGCGCTTCGCCGCCATGCGGGCCGAGAAGACCAAGGGCGGCGTGACCATCCTGTCGGTCATCCCGCCGGACGAGTTCAACCACTGGATCGGCGTCGGCGACCTGATGCGCGAGGAGGCGCGGGAGCGCATCCACGCCCATTACGAGGTCTTCGCCAAGTGGATGCGCGACCGGCATGACGTCGATCCCGAGCTGGTGATCCGCGAGGGCGACGTGGTCAGCGAGATCCTCGACCAGGTCCGCGCCGACGACGCGATCGGCGTGCTGGTGCTGGGCGCGGCCTCCGGCAAGAAGGGGCCCGGCCCGCTGGTGAGCCAGCTCAGCCGCAGTTCCGGCAGCCTGCCGATCCCGGTCACCATCGTGCCGGGGGAGCTCTCCAAGGAGCGGCTCGAGGACATCACCTGAGCGCTGCGCCGGGTGGTTGGCTTCGGGATGTGAGTATTTAGCGACGTAGAGAAGCAGGGGCGTGAGCTGCGTGCGGGTCAGCTCGGGCTGTGGACCGGGCGGGGGCGGAGGATCTGTCGGGTTCGAAACTGTCGCGGCGCGGGGCTGCTTGAGGCGGGCGCTGGGGCATCATCTGGGCGTTGCGCTGGGTGGTTGGCGTCGGGATGTGAGTATTTAGGAACGTAGAGAAGCAGGGAGCGTGGGTTGCGGGCGGGTAAGCTCGGGCTGCGGACCGGGCGGGGGTGGAGGATCTGTCGGGTTCGAAACTGTCGCGGCGCGGGGCTGCTTGAGGCGGGCGCTGGGGCATCATCTGGGCGTTGCGCTGGGTGGCTGGCGTCGGGATGTGAGTATTTAGGAACGTAGAGAAGCAGGGGGCGTGGGCTGCGGGGGTAGGGGCCGTCTGGGGGCAGTTCGGTGTAGAATGTCATTTTCTGTCGACTCCGAGGCGCTGTTGCTTAGAATGGTTCTAAACCTTGACGCTTCGGCGCCGGAGGCGCATATAGGAGGGGCCCGGAGAAAGGTACCCTTGAGATGTTCATTCAGACCGAATCCACCCCGAACCCCGCGACGCTGAAGTTCCTGCCCGGCCAGACGGTTCTGGGCGCAGGCACCGCCGACTTCCCGAGCGCCGAGGGCGCCGACGCCTCGCCGCTGGCCAAGCGCCTGTTCGGCGTGACCGGTGTGACCGGCGTCTTCCTGGGCTCGGATTTCGTCACCGTGACCAAGGCCGACGGTGCCGACTGGGATCACGTGAAGCCCGCCGTGCTTGGCGCGATCATGGAGCATTTCCAGTCCGGCGAGCCGGTGATGGCGGGCGAGGGCGGGGCCTCGGGCCATGCCGCCTTCGAGGGCGAGGACGAGGAGATCGTCGGCCAGATCAAGGAGCTGCTCGACAGCCGGGTGCGCCCGGCGGTGGCGCAGGATGGCGGCGACATCACCTTCCACGGCTTCGAGCGCGGGGTCGTCTACCTGCACATGCAGGGCGCCTGCGCCGGCTGCCCGTCCTCGACCCTGACCCTCAAGATGGGTATCGAGAACCTGCTGCGCCATTACATCCCCGAAGTGACCGAGGTGCGCCCGGTCGCCGTCTGACGGCGGCGCGCGACACCGGCCTCGAGACCCGGGCGGAGAGGTCCGGGCACACACCCGCATGACCGACACCATCCTCGCCTTCGACACCTCCTCTGCCAGCGTCGCGGCCTGCCTGCTGCGCGGGGCGGAGGTGCTGTGTCTGCGGCAGGAGGAGATGGCGCGCGGTCAGGCGGAACGGCTGGTGCCGATGCTCGAGGAGATGCTGGCGGAGGCTGGCCTGGGCTGGCGCGATCTCGATGCGCTCGGGGTCTGCACCGGGCCCGGCAACTTCACCGGCATCCGCATCTCTGTGGCGACGGCCCGCGGGCTGGCGCTGTCGCTCGGTATTCCCGCGGTGGGCGTGACGGCGCCGGAGGCGACGGTCTGGGGCGCGACGCGCCCGGTCGCGGCGGCGGTGTTCGGCTCGCGCCGGATGTCCTACGCGCAGCGCTTCGCGGCGGATGGCGCCGGGCCGGTGCTGTCGCTTCCGGATGGCGAGGCGATCTCGGGCGAGCTGGGCGGGATGCCGGTTCTGAGCCACTCGCTGCCGTTCGCGCGCCCGGCCCAGAGCCTCGTCGAGGGCGTGGCGCGGGTGGCCGGCGAGCGCTTCCGTGACGCGGATCTGGCAAGGCCGAGCCCGGTCTATGTGCGCCCGGCCGATGCGGCGCCCTCGCGCGAGGCGCCGCCGGCGATCCTGCCGTGAGCCCGGCCGAGCTCTCCGCGCTGGCGGCGCGGGCCTATCGCCACATGCAGCCGTGGTCGGAGGCTGATTTCGCCGCGACGCTGGATCACCCCACCGCCTTGCTGACAACGGTCGATGGCGCTTTCGTGCTCGGGCGGGTGATCGCCGACGAGGCCGAGATCTTGGCGCTTGCCAGCGATCCTGATGGCCAAAGACAGGGCCGGGGCCGGGCGGCGCTTGCCGCCTTCGAGCAGGATGCCATCGGGCGCGGCGCGGTTTCGGTCTTTCTCGAGGTTGCGGCGGAAAATGCCCCGGCGCGAGGGCTTTACGTCGTCTGCGGCTATGTCGAGAGCGGCCGCCGCAAGGGCTATTACCGGCGCGCCGACGGCAGCCGCGACGACGCGCTGCTCATGACGAAGGCGCTGACCCGAGGTTAGCGCCCGCAGGGCGGAAATCGCCGCGTCACCCGGTGCAGAATCCGGTTGACCCTGTTGCTTCTCAAAGCCTTAAATCAACCATGATCTGCACGGATCAGGCATAAGAGCGGTGCGCGTGTTCGCGCCGCCACCACCACCTGGGAGCAACATATGACCCTGATGACCAAATTCCTCGGCGCGAGCGCCGCGCTGGCGCTGACCGCAGGTGCCGCGCTGGCCGATCCGGCGCTGGTCTACGACCTTGGCGGGAAATTCGACAAGAGCTTCAACGAGGCCGCGTATAATGGCGCCGAGGCCTATGCCGCCGAGACCGGAGGTGCCTATCGCGACATCGAGCTGCAGTCGGAAGCGCAGCGCGAGCAGGCCCTGCGCCGCTTCGCCGAGGCCGGCTTCAACCCGGTGGTCACCACCGGCTTCTCCATGTCGACCCCGATCGCCTCGGTGGCGGCGGATTACCCGGACACCAAGTTCGTCACCATCGACGGCTTCGTGAACCCCGACGAGCATCCGAACGTGCTCTCGATCCTCTTTTCCGAGCACGAGGGCTCGTATCTCGTCGGCATGATGGCGGCGATGGCCTCCGAGAGCGGCACCGTGGGCTTCGTGGGCGGCATGGACGTGCCGCTGATCCGCAAGTTTGCCTGCGGCTATGCCCAGGGCGTGATGGCCGCGAACCCCGACGCCACCGTGATTGCCAACATGACCGGCACCACCCCGGCGGCCTGGAACGACCCGGTGAAGGGCTCCGAGCTCGCCAAGGCGCAGGTCAGCCAGGGCGCCGACGTGATCTATGCCGCCGCCGGTGGCACCGGTCTCGGCGTGCTGCAGACCGCGGCCGACGAGGGCATCCTCTCGGTCGGCGTCGACAGCAACCAGAACCACCTGCACCCGGGCAAGGTCCTGACCTCGATGCTCAAGCGCGTCGACGTGGCGGTGCAGGAAGCGATGAGTGCGGGCGCTGATCTCGAGACCGGCGTGATGGTGCTGGGCCTGGCCGAGAACGGCGTCGGCTACGCGCTGGACGAGAACAACGAGGCGCTGGTTTCCGAGGAGATGAAGGCGGCGGTCGATGCGGCGCGCGAGCAGATCATTGCGGGCGAGATCGCCGTGCATGACTACTCCTCCGATGACAGCTGCCCCGTGCTGAACTTCTGAGACATGGCGGGCCGGTGATTCCGGCCCGCTCCCCAAACAGGGCCGGCTCCTCCGCCCTTGCAGGCGTCCTCGCGATGACGCCCGCACGGGCGGAGGAGCCGCGTTTCCAGATACGACCCGGGAATTTGCCATGACCGCCCCCGCCATCGAGCTGAAAGGCATCTCCAAGGCCTTCGGCCCCGTCCAGGCCAACAAGGACATCTCGATCCGCGTCATGCCGGGCACGATCCACGGCATCATCGGCGAGAACGGCGCCGGGAAATCGACGCTGATGTCGATCCTCTACGGCTTCTACAAGGCCGATGCCGGCGAGATCTTCATCAACGGCCAGCGCACCGAGATCACCGACAGCCAGGCGGCGATCTCCGCCGGTATCGGCATGGTGTTCCAGCATTTCAAGCTGGTGCAGAATTTCACCGTGCTCGAGAACGTCATCCTCGGCGCCGAGGACGGGCCGATGCTCAACGCCTCGCTGGCCCGCGCCCGTGGTGTGCTGCGCCAGCTGTCCGAGGAATACGAGCTCTCGGTCGATCCCGAGCAGCTGATCGAGAATCTCAGCGTCGGCCACCAGCAGCGCGTCGAGATCCTCAAGGCGCTCTACCGGCAGGCCGATATCCTGATCCTCGACGAGCCCACCGGCGTGCTCACGCCCGCCGAGGCCGACCACCTGTTCCGGATCCTCGACAACCTCCGGGCCGAGGGCAAGACGATCATCCTGATCACCCACAAGCTGCGCGAGATCATGGAGATCACCGACACGGTCTCGGTGATGCGCCGCGGCGAGATGACCGCCACGGTCAAGACCAGTGAGACCTCGCCCGAGGAGCTGGCCGAGCTGATGGTGGGCCGCAAGGTGCTGCTGCGGGTCGACAAGGCCCCGGCCCAGGTCGGCGCCCCGGTGCTGCAGGTCGAGAGCCTGCGCCATGTGGACAGCCACGGCGTCGAGCGCCTCAAGGGCGTTTCGCTCGAGGTCCGCGCCGGCGAGATCCTCGGTATCGCGGGCGTCGCCGGCAACGGCCAGTCCGAGCTGCTCGAGGTTCTGGGCGGCTATGCCGACGCCACCGGGCGGGTGCTGGTCAACGGCGACGAGATCGACCTGACCGGCGCGAAATCCGACGGCCAGTCGCGTCGCGCCCGCGGCATCGCCCACGTGCCGGAGGACCGGCAGACCGAGGGGCTGATCATGCCCTATACCGCGTGGGAGAACATCGTCTTCGGCTACCACCGCGACCCGCGCTACCAGTCGGGCATGCTGATGAACAACGCGCTGATCCGCGAGGAGGCGCAGGACAAGATGACCCGCTACGACGTGCGCCCGCCGAACCCGCAGCTCGCCGCCAAGAATTTCTCCGGCGGCAACCAGCAGAAGATCGTGCTGGCGCGCGAGATCGAGCGCGACCCCGACATCCTGCTGATCGGCCAGCCGACCCGCGGCGTCGATATCGGCGCCATCGAGTTCATCCACCAGGAAATCGTGCGCCTGCGCGACAAGGGCAAGGCGATCCTGCTGGTTTCGGTCGAGCTCGACGAGATCCTGTCTTTGAGCGACCGCATCGCGGTGATGTTCGACGGTCAGATCATGGGCGAGCGCCTGCCCTCGGAGACCGACCAGACCGAGCTTGGCCTGCTGATGGCCGGCGTCACCGAGATGCCCGACAAGCCGCTGATCGAGGCGGTCGATGCCTCGCTTCACGAGAAGGAAGCCCGGGAGGCCGAGCAGTATGACTGACCGCGCCGCCGCCCCCCTTGAAGCGACCGCTGCTTCTTTACGTCCCAAATACTCCCGCCGGAGGCACCCGCGCCCGCAGGGCGCGCCACTGAACCAAGAGGCCCCGAATGGATAAGATGCCCGCCTGGGCCGACGCGGTGCTCGTGCCCCTGATCTCGATCCTGCTCGCCGCCGCGCTCTCGGCGCTGGTGATCCTCGCCATCGGCGAGAACCCGGTCGACGCCTTCCGGCTGATGGTCGACGGAGCGCTGATGCGCAGCGCAGGCTGGGGCTACACGCTCTATTACACCACCAATTTCATCTTCACCGGGCTCTGCGTCGCGGTGGCCTTCCATGCCAAGATGTTCAACATCGGCGGCGAGGGGCAGGCGATGATCGGTGGTCTGGGCGTGGCGCTGGTCTGCCTGTTCATCCCGTTCCCGCACTGGAGCGTCGGGCTGCTGGTGGCGACGCTGGCCGCCGGCGCCTTCGGGGCGCTCTGGGCGCTGATCCCGGCCTACCTGCAGGCCAAGCGCGGCAGCCATATCGTCATCACCACGATCATGTTCAACTTCATCGCCTCGGCGGTGCTCAACTACGTGCTGGTCAACGTGCTGCGCCCGCAGGGCGCGATGGACCCGGCCACCGCCAAGTTTCCCGAGGCGACCCGGTTGCCGACCTTCCAGGACATCTTCGCCACCGCCGAGAACCCGCTGTTCCGCGGCTCGCCGGCCAACGTGACCTTCTTCCTCGCGGTGCTGGCCTGCGTCGCCTTCTGGTTCCTGATGTGGCGCACCAAGCTCGGCTACGAGATCCGCGCCTTCGGCCATTCCGAGAGCGCCGCGCGCTATGCCGGCATCTCGCCGGTGCGCATCACCATTGTGGCGATGCTGATCTCGGGCGGCCTGGCCGGCATGATGGCGCTCAACACCACCATGGGCGAGGCCGAGCGGCTGGTGATGAACGCGACCGAAGGCGCCGGCTTCATCGGTATCGCGGTGGCGCTGATGGGCCGCTCGCACCCGGTGGGGATCTTCCTCGCGGCGCTGCTCTTCGGCTTCCTCTACCAAGGCGGCGCCGAGCTGGCGCTCTGGACCAACATCCCGCGCGAGCTCATCACCGTGATCCAGGCGCTGGTGATCCTGTTCACCGGGGCGCTCGACAACATGGTGCGGATGCCGCTCGAACGCATCTTCCTGGCGACCCGGCGGAGGAACGGCTGATGGATTTCGCAACCCTTCTGCAGGTGCTCGACTCCACCGTGCGCCTCGCCACGCCGCTGCTCTTCGCCTGTCTCGCGGGGCTGTTCTCGGAGCGCTCGGGCGTTGTCGATATCGGCCTCGAGGGCAAGATGCTCGCCGCCGCCTTCGCCTCCGCAGCCGTCGCCGCGGTGACCGGCTCGGTCTGGCTCGGACTGCTGGCGGGGATCGTCTCGGCCACGCTGATGAGCGCCATCCACGGGCTCGCCTCGATCACCTTCCGCGGCAACCAGCTGATCTCGGGCGTGGCGATCAACTTCCTCGCCTCCGGCCTCACGGTGCTGATCGCGCAGAGCTGGTTCGGGCAGGGTGGCCGCACCCCCTCGCTGATCGGCGGCGGGCGCTTCACCCCGATCACGCTGCCCTTTGCCGAGGCGCTCTCGGGCGTGCCGGTGGTCGGGCCGATCTATGCCGAGCTGATCTCGGGCCATTCGATCCTCGTCTATGTCGCCTTCCTGATGGTGCCGCTGACATGGTTCGTCCTCTACCGGACCCGCTTCGGCCTGCGCCTGCGCGCGGTGGGCGAGGCGCCGGAGGCGGTCGACACCGCCGGTGTCTCGGTGATCGGGCTGCGCTACGCCGCCATCGCCATCTGCGGCCTGCTCTGCGGCCTTGCCGGGGCCTATCTCGCCACCGGCCTGCAGGCGGGCTTCGTGCGCGAGATGACAGCCGGGCGCGGCTACATCGCGCTGGCGGCTCTGATCTTCGCCAAGTGGCGGCCGTGGTACGCGCTCTGGGCCTGCCTGCTCTTCGGACTGCTGCAGGCGGTGGCGCTGCGCTACCAGAACATCGACCTCGGCGGCATCGTGATCCCGGTGCAGGTGATGGACGCGCTGCCCTACATCCTGACCGTCATTATCCTCGCGGGCTTCGTCGGCAAGGCGATCCCGCCGCGCGCCAGCGGCGAGCCCTATCTCAAGGAGCGCTGAGCACTGGCCTCCGCCCCTCCGAGCGACTATCTCGGAGAGGACTGAGCTGAGCAAGGAGCAGGCCAATGCGGGTGATCTTCATGGGAACGCCGGAGTTCTCGGTGCCGGTGCTCGAGGCGCTGGTCGAGGCCGGGCACGAGATCGCCGCGGTCTATTGCCAGCCGCCGCGCCCCGCCGGGCGGGGCAAGAAGGACCGGCCCACGCCGGTGCACGCCCGCGCCGAGGCGCTGGGGCTCGAGGTGCGCCACCCGGTGAGTCTGAAATCGCCGGAGGAGCAGGCGCGCTTCGCCGAGCTCAAAGCCGATATTGCGGTGGTGGTGGCCTACGGGCTGATCCTGCCGCAGGCCATTCTCGACGCGCCCGCCAGTGGCTGCCTCAACATCCACGCCTCACTGCTGCCGCGCTGGCGCGGCGCCGCGCCGATCCACCGGGCGATCCTGTCGGGCGATGCGGAAACCGGCATCTGCATCATGCAGATGGAGGCCGGGCTCGACACCGGGCCGGTGCTGCTGCGCGAGGCCACTGCGATCAGCCCCGAGGAGACCACCGGCGAGTTGCACGACCGGCTGAGCGCCATGGGCGCGCGGCTGATCGTCGAGGCGTTGTCGCGGCTGGACACGCTGACCCCTGAGGTGCAGCCCGAGGAGGGCGTCACCTACGCGCAGAAGATCGACAAGGCCGAGGCGGCGGTCGACTGGTCGCGCCCGGCAGACGAGATCTCGCGCCAGATCCGCGGGCTGGCGCCGTTCCCCGGCGCCTGGACCATGCTGGGCGAGCACCGCATCAAGCTGCTGGGGGCGCGCGTGACCGAAGGGCAGGGCGCGCCGGGCACCGCGCTCGACGATGGCTTCACCATCGCCTGTGGCGACGGCGCCGTGCAGATCACCCGCGCGCAGCGCGCCGGCAAGGGGGCGCAGGATGTCGAGAGCTTCCTGCGTGGCATGGCGATCCCGCAGGGCGCGCAGCTGGGGGCGGGCTGATGTTTCCCACGCTGATCGGCACGGTGGTGATCGCGGGCATCGTCGGCTACGCCTCCGAGCGCAGCGGCTTCACCCGCAACGGCATCCTGCCGAGCATCATCATCTGCATCGGCGGCGCGTTCCTTGCCTATTTCATCCGGCTGATGTTTGGCATCGGCTTCGGCTCGCCGGGGCTCAACGCCATCGCCTCGTCGATCGGGGCGCTGATCATCGTGCCGTTTCACTGGCGAAGACGGAGGTAAGGCCCATGTCGGTCGTCTGGCTCATCATCATCGGCGCGGCGGCGGGATTCCTCGCCACGCGTGTCATGAAGGTCAATCTCGGCACCGTCGAGACCGTCGCCATCGGCATCGCCGGGGCGGTGATCGGCGGGCTGGTACTGCGGCTGTTGATCGCGGTGACCGGCGCGCTGGCCGGGCTCATCGGCGCGGTGCTGGGCGCCATGCTGCTGCTCTGGCTCTGGCAGGTCTACAACCGGCGCTGAACCACGCCGCCCTCGTTTCTCCCGCTCCCACTCCTGTCAATGAGGCAGGTCAAGGTGGCGCCGCGTAAACCGGCGCTTCGTTGACATGTCACTTCGCGCATGTGACCGCGCGACGTGAGGGAGGTTCATCACCGATGAAGGGGAGACACGACATGACACGTCTGAAAACCACGCTGGCCGCCGCCGCGGCCCTTGCGCTGAGCACCGGGGCCGGGCTGGCCGACGACATGGGCAAGCAGGATTTCATCGAGGGTTGCGCCGGCTGCCATGGCGAGAGCGGCATGGGGCAGGGGCCTCTGGCCGAGCTCCTGACCGTGGAGATGCCCGACCTGACGCATCTCGCGGCCAACAATGACGGCGTGTTCCCGATGCTCGAGGTCATTCACATCATCGACGGTCGCACCACGCTGCGCGCCCATGGCGATCCGATGCCGATCTGGGGCACCGTGTTCAAGTCGCGGCTGATGGGGGAGAGCGGCATGATGGGCGGTGCCGAGGCGCTGGCGCGCGGGCGCATCCTGTCGATCGCCTATTACCTCGAGTCGATCCAGCAATAGGGGCATTTTCCGGCGCGGGGGGAAGGCTCCGCGCCGGGCTGTGCGGCTGCGCAAGGATCCTGCGCGCGGCCCCGGAATTGCTTGCACGCGTCGAAACCCTAGGTTCTTCCCCAACCAAAGAGGAGAGAGCCGATGGGTTTGCTGGTTGACGGCGAATGGCAGGACCGCTGGGACTACAACGACGACAGCGGCAAATTTCAACGCAGCGAGACCGCGTTTCGCAACTGGATCACCGCCGATGGCAGTGCCGGTCCGTCCGGTGAGGGCGGCTTCAAGGCCGAGCCGGGGCGCTACCATCTCTATGTCAGCTATGCCTGCCCGTGGGCGCACCGGACGCTGGTGTTCCGTGCGCTCAAGGGGTTGGAAGAGCTGATCCCGGTCAGCGTCGTGCATCCCGACATGCTCTCGGATGGCTGGACCTTCCAGACCGATTTCCCCGGCGCAACCGGTGATCGGCTCTACGATCTGCCCTTCCTGCGCGACCTCTACACCAAGGCCAAGCCCGACATCTCGGGCCGCGTCACGGTGCCAGTGCTGTGGGACAAGGAGCGCGAGACCATCGTCTCGAACGAGAGCGCCGAGATCATCCGCATGTTCAACGAGGCCTTCGACGGGCTCACCGGCAACAGCGATGATTACTGGCCGGAAGAGCTGCGCGAAGCCATCGAGCCGATCAACGCACGGATCTACGACACGGTGAACAACGGCGTCTACAAGGCTGGCTTTGCCACCTCTCAGGAGGCCTATGACGACGCGGTCGGCCCGCTCTTCGAGAGCCTTGACTGGATCGAGGAGCGGCTCTCGAAAGGCCGTTACCTGATGGGCGACCGGATCACCGAGGCTGACTGGCGGCTCTTTACCACGCTGATCCGCTTCGATCAGGTCTACAACGTCCACTTCAAGTGCAACAAGGCGCGGATCGTCGACTATCCGAACCTCTGGGCCTACACCCGCGAGCTCTACCAATGGCCGGGTGTCGCCGACACGGTGTATTTCGACCACTTCAAGCGGCACTACTATTACAGCCACGACATGATCAATCCGAACCGGATCATCCCGGTCGGCCCCGATCTCGACCTGATGGCGCCGCATGGGCGCGAGGCGCTCAAGGCCGCCTGACCCGAGGATCAATGCGGCTCTGGCTGCCCGAAATGCTCGATCATCGCGGCCAGATCCGCCGGCGGCGTCGCGCTTGGCAGGTAAGCGCAGGCGTTGCTGCAGAGCTGGAAGATCGAACCGTCCGAGAAGAACGAGGTGTTGGTGACGAAGATCACCTTCGCCCCGGGGCGGCGGTAATTGGCGAAATCCGCCACCGCGATGGCGCTGCCCTCGTCGAGCACGAGATCCAGAACCATGATGTCGACCGGGCTGTCGAGCAGGCGGGCGGTTGCCTCCTCCTCGGTCCGCGCGATCTGGACCGTGGCGCCAAGCCGCGCGAGATGGCGCGACCACAGGCCGCCCAGCTCTTCCCGGCTTTCGACGATGAGCACGTTCATGCGCGCCTCCGTTGGCTATCGCCCCCAGCGATGCCGCCTTTGTCCTCCTCACTTCTAAAGAAATGTTTAACGAACTCGTAAGGAATGTGAACGAAAGGCAAACATCGGCGGGATGGCGCTTCTTGCGCCGCGAACCGGGCCTGATACTGTGCCGCCAAACGCGGAAACGAGGTTCACATGCGCGCGCTCTCCTGTCTCATCGCCCTTACCCTTTCCGGCGCCGCCGCCGCGCAGGAGGTGCCTTGCGGCGGTGACTTCGCCGCCTTCAAGGCGGGTCTCCGGGACGAGGCGGTGGCGATGGGCCATGACGCGCAGGTGACGGAGCGCTTTCTCTCCGGCGTGCGGCAGGACGGCAGCGTGCTGCGCCGCGACCGGGCGCAGGGCATCTTCCAGACCCCCTTCATCGAGTTCTCGCGCAAGCTGATCAGCCAGGACCGGCTCGACCGCGGCCGTCAGCTGGCGCAGCGCTGGGACGAGGTCTTCGCGCGGATCGAGCGCGATTACGGCATCTCGCGCGGCGTGCTTCTGGCGTTCTGGGCCTTCGAGACCGATTACGGCGCCTTCCAGGGCGATTTCAACACGCTGAACGCGCTGGTGACGCTGGCGCATGACTGCCGCCGCCCCGAGATCTTCCGGCCGCAGATCTTCGCCGCGCTGGAGCTCTACGAGCGCGGCGATTTCGATCCCGCCCGCACCACCGGCGCCTGGGCAGGCGAGATCGGCATGGTGCAGATGCTGCCCAAGGACATCCTCGAAAACGGCATGGACGGCGATGGCGACGGCCATGTCACCCTCAAGACCTCGGCGCCGGATGCGTTGCTTTCCGGGGCCAGGATGCTCTCGGAGCTGGGCTGGCGGCATGGTGAGCCGTGGCTGCAGGAGGTTGTCCTGCCCGCCGACATGGACTGGTCGCAGACCGGGCTCGAAACCACGATGACAGTGGCCGAGTGGGAGCGCCTCGGCGTGCGCGCCCGCGAGGGGGCGCTCGATGACGGGCGGCTCGAGGCGTCGATCCTTCTGCCGCAGGGGCGCGGCGGGCCGAGCTTCATCGCCTACCCGAATTTCCGCGTCTATTTCGAGTGGAACCAAAGCTTTACCTACGTGATGACCGCCGCCTACTTCGCCACGCGGTTGGAGGGCGCCCCGGTCTACGATCCGGGCAATCCGGCCCCCGGTCTCTCGGGTGAGCAGATGCAGGCGCTGCAGCGCGCGCTCGATGCGCGGGGCTACGACGTCGGCGGCATCGACGGCATTCTCGGCGCCGGGACGCGCTCGGCGGTGCGCGACATGCAGGCCAAGCTCGGCCTGCCGGCGGATGGCTGGCCGACCCTCGAGCTGCTGAACCTGCTCTGATACGGATCGGAACCGGGCGCCGGGGCTTTTCGTTACCCGTGCATGATACGGGATATCGCACTGCCGGTCGCCCTGCTCTCGCTGTTGCAGGTCGGAATGTGTGCGCCGGACGAGGCGCCAACCCCATCCGAAGAGGTGGAGCTTCAGGTGCTGCCCGACGAGATGCGCGGTCGCTGGGGCCTCGTCGCGGAGGATTGCGGACCGGGCCGGGCCGATGCCAAGGGGCTGATGGTCGTCACCGCGCGCCACCTCACTTTCTACGAGTCCCGCGCCACCATGCGCGATGTCGTGCAGCTTGGTCCGGAAAAGGTTGAGGCGCAGTTCTCCTACACCGGCGAAGGCCAGACCTGGTCGCATGACGTTTTGCTCACCCTCTCGGAGCAGGGCGACACGCTCACGCGGCGGGAAACCGGGCCCGAGGCCGCGCCCGTGGACCTGACCTATCAGCGCTGCGAAGGCGGCTGATCAGCCCGGGATGATCTCGAATTTCAGCACGTCGACCATGCCGCGATCGGTGATCTTCAGCGACGGGATCACCGGCAGGGCAAGGAAGGCGAGCTGCAGGAAGGGCTCTTCCAGCGTCACCCCGAGCGACCGCGCCGCGGCGCGCAGATCAACCAGCCGGTCGCGCACCTCCTCGAAGGGCGCGAGGCTCATCAGCCCTGCCACCGGCAGTGCCAGCTCGGCGAGGATCTCGCCGCCCTTCGCCACCACGAAACCGCCCTCGATCTCCTCGAGCCGGTTCGCCGCCAGCGCCATGTCGGCATAGTCGACGCCGACGCAGGCGATGTTGTGGTGATCGTGGCAGACGGTCGAGGCGATGGCCCCGCTCTGCAGCCCGAACCCCTTCACGAAGCCCGTCGCCACGTTGCCGTTCTTGCCATGGCGCTCCGCCACCGCGATGCGCACCAGATCGCGCGCGACATCGGGGCGCTTGTCGCCATCGGCGATGGCGATGGTTTCGCGGAGGTGATCGGTCAGGATCTGCCCCTCGCGGATGCCGATCACGTCGGTCTCTTCGCGATTGCCGGTGGCGCGGAACTGCTCCGGCGACAGACGCGGCGCCTTGACCGAGCCGCGGCCCACCGGCGCGACGCTTCCGCGCCTTGCAAAGGCGGGCTCGTCCGCCACCACGCCGCCCGCCAGCACCAGCTGCGCATGGCAGCCCTCGAGCGTGTCGATGGCGACGATATCGGCGCGCTTGCCCGGCGCGATCATGCCGCGATCCTTGAGCCCGAAAGCCTCCGCCGCCGACAGGGTCGCGGCGCGATAGGCGGCGAGCGGCGGCGTGCCAAGCACGATCATGGTGCGGATCATGTAGTCGAGATGGCCGTGCTCGGCGATATCCAGCGGGTTGCGGTCATCGGTGCACAGGCACATGTAGGGCGCCGTGCGCTCGCTCAGGAGCGGCTGCAGCGCGTGCATGTCCTTCGAGACCGAGCCCTCGCGGATCAGCACCCGCATCCCCTTGCGCAGCTTCTCGAGCGCCTCCTCGGCGCTGGTCGCCTCGTGCTCGGTGCGGATGCCGGCGGCGACATAGGCGTTGAGATCCTTGCCGGAGAGCAGCGGGCAGTGGCCGTCGACATGGCCCCCCTCGAAGAGCCGCAGCTTCTTCATCGCCTCCGGGTCGCGGAAGATCACCCCGGGATAGTTCATGAACTCCGCCAGCCCGATGCCCGAAGGGTGCCCCATGAGCGGCGCCAGATCCTCGGCCAGCAGCTCGGCGCCCGCGGTCTCCATGTGGGTCGAGGGGACGCAGGAGGATAGCTGGACGCGGATGTCCATCAGCGTCTGTGCGCTGGCTTCCTGGAAGTAGCGGATGCCCGCCGCACCGATCACGTTGGCGATCTCGTGCGGGTCGCAGATCGCGGTGGTGACGCCGCGCGGGGTCACGCAGCGGTCGAACTCGAAGGGCGTGACGAGGCTGCTCTCGATATGCAGGTGGGTGTCGATGAAGCCGGGCACCAGGATCAGCCCGCTGACGTCGATCACCTTCTCAGCCTCGTACTCCTCGAGGATGCCCACGATGGTGTCGCCACAGATCGCGACATCGCCTTCGAGAAGCTCACCGGTGATCAGGTCGAGGATGCGGCCGCCACGCAGGACGAGCTCTGCCGGGGCGTCGCCGCGCCCCTGCGCGATGCGGGTTTCGAGATCTGCCATGCCGGCCTCCGCTGCTGTTTCGGGGAGTGTCGCACAGCCATCAGCGGGGCGACAGGCCCGCCGGCGCGTCAGGCAGGATTTGCGGGCGGCTGCGGGCGTTCAAGGGATCTTAACCGGTGTCGGCGCACATCTTTGCGGGTGTGTGACGCAAACGGGATGATCTGACATGAGCCTGCGCATGATGCTGCTCAGCGCGGTGGCGCCGCTGCTGCTGCTTGCTCTCTACCTCGCGGGGCAGGAGGTGCGGTTGCTGTCGGCCCAGTCGCAGCGCCAGGCGGTCGTGTCCGAGATCGCCGGGGAATCGCGCCGGGTGTCGGACCTGGTGCATGAACTGCAGAAGGAGCGCGGCTATTCCGCCGGGTTCACCTCCTCGTCGGGCGGCAATTTCGCCGATGCGCTGGCGGCGCAGCGCATCGAGACGGATACGGCGCTGCTGGCCTATCGGCTGGATCGTGCGCGGCTGTCGGAAATCGCGTCTGAAGCGGTTGCGGATGCCGGGGAAGCGCTCGCGCAGCTCGACGTGCAGCGCGGCGCGATCGATGCGCTGGAGCTGCGCGTGCCGGAACTTGCGGGCTACTACACCGGCATCATCCGGCAGCTAATGGCGGCGTCGAGCCAGGTCCGGCTCGGGGCGGGCGGCGATCGCGGGGCGGTGTTGATGGAGGCGGCGGAGCTCGTGGCGCTGGCCAAGGAAAGCGCCGGGCTCGAGCGTGCAATGGGCGCGACCGGGCTCGGAGGCGATCACTTCGCCCCGACGGTCTATCGCCGGTTTGCGGATCTCGGCGCGCAGCAGGCGGCGTTTCTCGCCCGCGCCGAAACCGTGCTCGGAGAGCCGGGCTTCGTCGAGGAGCTGCAGAAGCAGCAGGCGGCGCGGACGGTCGGGGCGATGCGCCAGACGATCCTGTCGCTGCCCTACGGCACCGGCCGTGACGGGCTCACCGCGCCGCAATGGTTCGCAGCCTCCACCGCCTGGATCGACGATCTGCGCCTGGTCGAGGCGCGGCTGACCGATGAGCTGGCCGCGGTGACCGGGCAGTCCGCCGATGCCGCTTGGAGGGCGCTGCGCTTCGAGGCGCTTTTGGTTGTTGGGGTGGTGCTGCTGAGCACCGGCTTCGCGCTGTTCCAGTCCGAGCTCGTCACCCGCCGGCTGCGGCGTCTGACGGCGGTGATGGACGAGGTGATCGGCGGGCGCTTCGATGTCTGGGTGCCGCATATCAAGGCGCGCGGAGAAATCGGGCTGATGGCGCGCTCGATCTACCGATTCAAGCAGATCACCCGCGCCGCGACCGAGAAGCGCGAGCAGGACGAGGCCAGGCTGCACGACAAGCATCAGCAGGTGATGGACCTGGTGACCGAGGGGCTCAATGCGCTGGCCCATGCCCGGCTCAGCCTGAGCTTCGAGACCCCGCTGGCGCCGGAATACGATTCGATCCGCCAGGATTTCAACACCAGCACGGCGCGCCTGCGCGAGGTCATGCTGACCCTTGCGGCCACCGTCTCGGAGTTGCGCGACCAGGCCGCCGAGATGCGCAGCTCGGCCACCGATCTGGCCGACCGCACCACCCGGCAGGTCGAGATGATCGCGCGCACCTCCGACACCGTCTCGGGCTTGACCGAGACTCTGAAACAGACCAGCAGCTCGCTGCGCGACGCCAAGGATCTCGCCGATGATGCGCGCGAGCGGGCCGACCAGTCGGGTAATGTCGTCGGGCGCGCGGTGGAGGCGATGGATCGCATCGCGGAATCCTCCGGGCGCATCGCCCAGATCACCGCGGTGATCGAAGACATTTCCTTCCAGACCAACCTTCTGGCGCTGAATGCGGGGGTCGAGGCAGCGCGCGCGGGCGAGAGCGGCAAGGGGTTTGCCGTGGTGGCGATGGAGGTGCAGGGGCTCGCCGGGCGCTCGGCGGATGCGGCGCTGGAGATCAAGGCGCTGATCGAGGAGAGCGCCGCCGAGGTGAAGAGCGGGGTCGATCTCGTCGGAGAGACCGGCCAAGCCCTTCAGACCATCCTCGAGCAGATCCGCCGGGTCGACCAGGTCCTGTCGGGCGTGAGCTCTGCGGCCGATGGGCAGAGCAGGGAGCTCGAGGAGATCAACAGCGCCATCCATCGCCTCAACGAGCTGACCTCGCAGAATGGCGGCGCCGCCGAGGGCAGCCGTGACAGCGCCCATGAGATCGCCGAGCGGGCGCAGCACCTCGCCGGGCTGGTGTCGGAGTTCGAGCTCGGTGACAACACCGCGAAGGACAACCTGAGGGCCGCCTAGCCGAAAAAAAGACGCTGAGCGAGGTGCTGGCGCAACAGCCGCGAAACATCTAGATAAAATACATCCTTTCCGGGTGGGATCGGCTAGGATGAAAGCGTAACCAGTCGGATAGGCACCGCAGGTTCCGTAACGGAACGCGACGGTTCCTTAATTTTACCTCCTTTCGCACCGAACCTTGAAGAACAACCAAAAGATGATTCGTGGAACTTGGCAGGGGACTCAGAGGTGAAGGTTGATTTAGCGATGCGTCCCGACGCCCGACAGATGGCTGCAATGCGTGTCCTCATCGCGGATGACCACGATCTCTTGCGCGATACGCTCGAGCTTT
Source organism: Salipiger bermudensis (assembly GCF_019801965.1). Classification (GTDB taxonomy): domain Bacteria; phylum Pseudomonadota; class Alphaproteobacteria; order Rhodobacterales; family Rhodobacteraceae; genus Salipiger; species Salipiger bermudensis_A. The sequence goes on along the minus strand of NZ_JAHVIA010000001.1, from coordinate 576,013 downwards.
TCCTCCAGGGCGAGGGCCAGTTCGAGACCATCGGCGTGTCGAGCTATCCCGAGGCCGAGGCGCGCGTGGTGGCCGATGGCCCGTTCGATCTCGTCCTGCTCGATTATTCCATGCCCGGCATGAACGGGCTCACCGGCTTCACCCGCATGCAGGCGCTGCCCGGCGCCCGGCGGGTTGCGATCATCTCCGGCACCGCCAGCAAGGAGGTCGCCGAGAAGGTGCTCGAGGCCGGCGCCGCCGGCTTCCTGCCCAAGACCCTGTCGGCGAAGTCGCTGGTCAACGCGGTCCGCTTCATGGCGATGGGCGAGCAATACGCGCCGCTCGATTTTATGCGCGCCGAGGTCGAGGAAGAGGTCAACCCGCTGGCCGAGAAGCTCTCGCCGCGCGAGCTCGAGGTGCTCGAGGGGCTGACGCAGGGCAAGTCCAACAAGGAAATCGCCCGCGATCTCGACATCCGGGAGCCCACGGTGAAGCTGCACGTGAAGTCGCTCTATCGCAAGATCGACGCTTCGAACCGCACCCACGCGGCGATGATCGCCAAGGAAGCCGGGCTGTTCTGACCGCCCGGCGCCCCGCCGTCAGCCCAAGATCAGATCCATTTCGCCAGCGGCGGCAGGCTCATCAGCACCGCGTTGGCATCATGCCCGGTGGCCAGGCCAAACTTGGTGCCGCGGTCGTAGACGAGATTGTACTCGGCATAGAGCCCGCGATGCACCAGCTGCGCCTCGCGATCGGCGGCGTCGCAGGGCATCACCCGGCGTTTCTCCACGAGCGGCAGGTAGGCCGGCAGGAAGGCGCGGCCGATATCCTGCGTCAGGGCGAAATCCGCCTCCCAGTCGCCGGTGTTGCGATCATCCATAAAGATCCCGCCGACGCCGCGCGCCCGCTTGCGGTGGGGGACGTAGAAATACTCGTCGGCCCAGGCCTTGAGCTCGGGGTAGAGCGTCTCCCCGTGCGGGTCGAGATGCGACTTCTGGGTGGCGTGGAAATGCGCCGTGTCCTCGGCATATTCGATGCAGGGGTTGAGGTCGGAACCACCGCCGAACCACCAGGCGTTCGGGGTCCAGAACATGCGGGTGTTCATGTGCACCGCCGGCACGTGCGGATTGCGCATATGGGCGACGAGGCTGATGCCGCTGGCCCAGAAGCGCGGGTCGCTCTCGATGCCCGGAACGCCGCGCGCCGCCATCGATTTCTGCGCTGCCTCGCCCAGCGTGCCGTAGACCGTCGAGACGTTGACGCCGACCTTCTCGAACACCCGGCCGCCGCGCATCACGCTCATCAGCCCGCCGCCGGCATCGGAGCCGTCCTCGGCGCTGCGCGTTGTCGGCGTGACCTCGAAGGCCCCGGCGGGTTCGTCGGAAAACGGGCCCGAGGCGTGGCTCTGCTCGAGCCCCTCGAAGGCGGCCACGATCTCGTCACGCAGGGCGCGGAACCAGTCCGCGGCGCGGCTCTTGCGCTCGGCAAAGGCGTCGGTGTCGGTCATCGTGGATCTCCTCGCTATGCGGCCCCGTGTTAGACCCAAGCGAGGGCGGGGGCAATCAATGCGCGGGCGCGACCACCGGGTCGATCAGGGTGCGGCCGCCATCGACGGTCAGGATCTGGCCGGTCATGAAGCCGGAGCCGTCGGAGGCGAGGAACTGCACTGCCTCGGCCAACGCGCCGGGGGCGGCGATACGGCCAAGCGGCGTGTTGGCCTCGATCTCCTTGCGGTAATCGGGATGATCCTTGAGCTTGTCCTTGAGGCTGGCCGACATCACCGAGCCGAAGCCGACCCCGTTGACCCGGATGCGCTCGGGCGCAAGCGCCACTGCCATCGAGCGGGTCATCTGGTCGAGCGCGGCGCAGGAGACGGAGTAGGAGAGGATCTGCTTCTGGGTCCGGCGCGAGGCGATGGAGGACAGGTTGATGATCGCGCCGGCCTGTCGGTCGCTATCGCCATTGGCCTGTTTCATCATGCGCTTCGCGACGATCTGGCTCAGCCGGTAGGCCGGTACGAGGTTCTGCCCGATCAGCGTCTCGAGCGTGTCGTCTTCGAGGTCGAGCGGGTCGGTGGGCATCATCTGCCGCGCCCCGTTGATCAGGATGTCGACTCGGTCGAACTGGTCGAGCGTGGCCGAGAGCAGGTTGTTCAGCGTCAGTTTCTCGCGCAGGTCGCCGGCGAAGTAGCACATGTTGCCGCCATCGGTTTCCTGCCCGCACTCCTTCGCGAGCCGGTTCTCGTCCATGTCGGCGAACATCACGTTAGCGCCCTTGTCGGCGAAATGCCGGGCGATGGCGAGGCCGACGCCGTTGGCGGCTCCGGTGACGATGGCGGTCTTGCCTTCGATCGAATAGCTCATTCGGCGGTCCCTGAAAGTTGGCGCGTCGGGGCGACGTTAGCGAAGATCAGCGGTTCGGGCGAGAGCCGTGCAGGATCTTGAAGCGGCTGTCGCCGGCGATCTCGTCGCTGTTGCGGAATTGTGTGGCAAGCGTGGCCTCGTAGGGCAGGTGGCGGTTGGCCACCAGCCAGATCTGGCCCGAGGGTTTCAGCATCTTGCGCGCGGCGGTGATGAAGGCCTGCCCGAGCGAGGGATCGGCGCGCCGTCCCTGGTGGAAGGGCGGGTTCATCACCACGGCATCGAGCAGCTCGGGCGGGGTCCAGGCGGTGGCGTCGGCCCAGTGAAACTGCACGCGGGAATCGGTGACGTTGCGGCGGGCGCAGTCGAGCGCGGCGTGATCGGCCTCGACCATGTGCAGCGTCTTGATGCCGGCGCGGGTCAGCAGGCCGGCGCCGAGCCCGCCCCAGCCGGCGCCGAGATCGGCCACCTGCGCGCCGAGCTTCTCGGGCAGCGCTGCCAGAAGCGCGGCCGAGCCCGGATCCGGCGCATCGGCCGAGAACACGCCCGGCGCGGTCCAGAGCCCGTGGGCATTGGGCGCGGGGTCGCGGGCCCAGTCGGCGAAGGCATCGCTGGCGGTGAACCAGACCGTCTTGCCATGCGCCTTGGAGACCTGACCGCGCAGCGAAATGCGGGCCTTCACCGCCTTGGCGATGGGCTCGATGCCGTCGGTCTTCTGGCCATCGATGACGATCAGCCCGCCGGGAGCGGCGGCGCAGGCCATGGCGATGCGCGCCTCGGCCAGCTCGCGGGCGCGGGGCAGGAAGACGATGGCGGCGGCAAACTCGCCCTCGGGGGCCAGCGACACCGGCACGCCGCGGCGCTGCCAGAGGTCATGATCGGGCTTGAAGCCCTGCACCACGGCGCAGCGCTCAAGCGGCAGCGCCTCGGAGAGCAGGTCTCCGGGGGCGCCGATCAGCAGGATGCGGCCATCCTCGGGCAGGGCGAGGCCTGCCTCTGTTGCGAAACTCAATCTGTCGGCTGTCATGGCAGGGCCGGCGCGAGGGCGCGGCTCACTCCTTTTCCATGGTGCATTGCAGCGGATGCTGATGGCGACGGGCGAAATCCATCACCTGTCCGACCTTGGTCTCGGCGATCTCGTGGCTGAAAACGCCGACCACCGCGACCCCCTTCTTGTGCACCGTGAGCATGATTTCGAAAGCCTGGGCATGGGACATGCCGAAGAACCGCTCGAGCACGTGAACGACGAATTCCATCGGGGTGTAATCGTCGTTGAGCAGCAGCACCTTGTAGAGCGGCGGCCGCTTGGTCTTGGGCTTGGTCTGCAGGACCACATCGGCATCGCCATCGCCGTCTCCCGGAAGGGAGGGCGTGTTCGCGAGGCGGATGGTCTTTTCCGTGATGGTGTGGGTCATCTCGGGCTCAAGGCGCTTTGCGGTTGGTGGCTCGAAGCGTTTATATAAAGCGGGGATCGCCCGGAGAAAAGGGCATAGCACGGAGTCTTCGCCTGATGGCCGCGAATTTGCAGACAATCGGTTTCGATGCGGACGATACGCTCTGGCACAACGAACGCTTCTTCAAGCTGACGCAGGAGCGATTCGCGGACCTGCTCGAGGATCACGCCGAGACCGATCATCTCGACGCGCGGCTGCTCGAGGCGGAGCGGCGCAACATCGGCCACTATGGGTTCGGCGTGAAGGGCTTCGTGCTCTCGATGATCGAGACCGCGATCGAGGTCACCGACGGGCGGGTGCCGGGGCATGTCATCGGCGAGATCCTGAAGGCCGGGCAGGACATGCTGGCGCATCCGATCGAGCTTCTGCCGCACGCGCGCGAGGCGGTCGAGGCGCTGGCGGGCGGGCATCATCTCGTTCTGATCACCAAGGGCGACCTCCTGCACCAAGAGCGCAAGCTGGCGCAGTCGGGGCTGGGGGACCTCTTCGACGCGGTCGAGATCGTCTCGGACAAGCAGCCAGAGACCTACGCCCGGATCTTCGCGGGCTCTCCGGGCGGGGCAGGGGGCGCGATGATGGTCGGCAACTCGTTGAAATCGGACGTGCGCCCGGCCATCGAGGCGGGCGGCTGGGGGGTCTATGTGCCGCATGAGCTGATGTGGTCTCTGGAGGCCGCCGAAAAGCCGGCGCACCCGCGCTTTGTCGAGCTGGTCGATCTTGGGGGGCTGGTGAGTCTCGTCGAGGAGATCGGCTGAGGCGGGCGCGCGTGCCACATTTTCGCCTCAATCGCCGTGATAGTCGGTTGACCGGCGACGGCCCCCAAGATGTGGAATCGGCTGCCTTTGAAAGAGGCAGAAAATCAACATATTGCGGTCTTCCGCGATAAGATCTTCCGTGCTACGCTTTCAAACAATCATAACGAGAAGTTCACCGGAAAAACCGGGAACACTGAGGCAAAGAAGGCGGATACCGTGACGGGACGGCACAGGCAGAAAAGGCCGGGCCGAGCAGGCCTGCAATTTTTTACACTACTCTGGTTCCTCATCGCTGCTCCGATGAGCGCGCTCGCTGCGCCCTACGCGGCGATGGTGATGGATGCCAGATCCGGCGAGGTGCTGCATTCCGAGAATGCCGACACCCCGCTGCACCCGGCATCACTGACCAAGATGATGACCCTCTACATCGCCTTCGAGGCGGTGGAGAACGGCGAGCTGACCATGGACACGGTGGTCACCATCTCGCGCAATGCCGCGGCAGAGCCGCCCTCGAAGCTGGGGCTGCGCTCGGGGCAGAAGATCAAGCTGCGCTACCTGGTGCGCGCGGCGGCGGTGAAATCGGCCAACGATGCGGCCACCGCGATCGGCGAGGCCATCGCCGGCAGCGAGGCGGCGTTTGCGCGGCGCATGAACCGCACCGCCAAGGCAATGGGCATGAGCCGCACCACGTTCAAGAACGCCAACGGCCTGACCGAGACCGGTCACATGTCGACGGCGCGGGACATGTCGCTGCTGGGTCGGCACATGATCTACGACTACCCGCAGTATTATAACCTGTTCTCGCGCATCACGACCCATGCTGGCATGCACGAGGTCTACAACACCAACCGCCGCTTCCTCGGAGCCTACAAGGGCGCCGACGGCATCAAGACCGGCTACACCCGTGCCGCGGGTTTCAACCTCGTGGCCTCCGCCGAGCGCGGCAGCGAGCGGGTGATCACCACGGTTTTCGGCGGCCGCTCCACCGCGTCGCGCAATGCCAAGGTGGCGGAGCTGATGGATCTCGGCTTCAAGCGTGCCAAGACCCGCGTCGCGCTGCGCGCGCCGGGCAAGCCGCCCTATCTCGGCAATCGAGGGCTTGGCTCGGTCGAGGTCGCGCGCAGTGCGGATCCGTCGCCGGACGGCGCCCGCGGCAAGACCATCCGCGTGGTCTCGGCAGCGGTCACCCGCAGCCTGCGGCCGCAATCGCGTCCGGGCCCGAGCAGCCAGGAGATCGCGCCGCTGGTGGCCAGCGTGGAGAGCGATATCGAGACGGTGCTCGCCAAGGTGCAGACCGCGGAGGAAATCGCGGTGTCCGAGGTCGAGGTGGCGGCGGTCGTTCCCGCCGCGGATGCCTCCGAGGTCGCGCCGAGCGCCTCGATCAAGCCGGTGCGCCGGCCGCAGGGCATCCTGCTGGCGGCCGCCTCGGCGGCGCCGACGGAGGCGGAAGCGGTTGCGGTGTCAGCCCCGGCGCAGGAGACGCAGGAGGTCGTGACCCGGCTTTCGACCTCCGGAGGACGCCATTGGGGCATCAATGTCGGCCGCTATCCCAGCCGATACGCGGCCGAGAAGGTGCTGCTGAAGACCGCTCTGATGGAAACCTCGACGCTGGATGGCTCGCTGCGCAAGGTGATCGACCGCAGCTCCGGCTATGACGCGAACTTCATGGGGCTGAGCCGGGAGACCGCGGATCTCGCCTGCCGCCGGCTGCAGGCCCGGCAGGTGACCTGCTTCATGATCGGGCCGAGCTGAGCCCCGGAGCTTGAAAGAGCGCGCCGGCCACGTCCGGCGCGGACCTCCAGAGCCTTGCCCCCGGTCGTATGATCGGGGGCTTTTCTTTTGCGGAGAGGGCGTTCTGTCAGGTGGGGCAGCCCTGCGGGCTGCGCTTTGGGAGCCCTGGCCCGGCGGGGCCGGCCAGGGCAGTCGGGGGCGCTGCCCCCATCGCGGCTGCGCCGCGATTCCCCCGAGGTATTTGTCGAACCAGAGAAGGGGAGGGCGGTTGGGCGCGGGGGCTGGCGCTTGTGGCGAGGCTATTCCGCCGGGGCGGGGGTGAGGGAAGCGAAGATCGTCTCGTTGCCGGGCTCGGGGTGGCGCGGGATCATCAGTGCGAGGCTGAGCGAGATCAGCGCCATGCCCGCGGCGAGGCCGAAGACGGCGCCCGGCGAGACCAGCCAGAGATAGCCCAGCAGGAAGGGCAGGAAGACCGCGGCGATGTGGTTGATGGTGAAGGCCACGGCGGCGGTGGGAGCGATGTCGCCCGGGTCGGCGATCTTCTGGAAATAGGTCTTCAGCGCCAGCGCCAGGCCGAAGAAGATGTGGTCGATCACGTAGAGGATCGAGGCCAGCAGCACGCCCCAGCCGAACCAGTAGAGCCCGCCATAGGCGAGGAACACCAGTGTCAGTCCGACATATTCGAAGATCAGCACCCGGCGCTCGCCGAAGCGGTGCACCGCCTTGCCGAGCAGCGGCGCGGCGACGAGGTTGACCATCAGGTTGATCAGGTAGAGCCCGGTGACCTCGTGCACCGCGAAGCCGAAGCGCTCGACCATCATGAAGCCGGCGAAGACCACGAAGATCTGCCGCCGTGCGCCGGACATGAACTGCAGCGCGTAGTAGAGCCAGTAGCGCCGGCGCAGCACGAAACTCTTGCGCTGCGGATTGGGGCTCTCGAATTGCGGGAAGGCGAAGGCGCAATAGGCGACGATCACCAGCGTCAGCCCGCCCGAGGCCATGTAGACGCTATTGTAGGACAGGCCGAGCGCCTCCCAGGTCATCACGATCACCACATAGGCCAGGAAGGTGGCGCCGCTGGCCGCCGCCAGCAGCCAGCCGAGCATCTGGGGGGCGCGGTCCTTCGGCAGCCATTGCAGCTGCAGGCTCTGGTTCACGGTCTCGTAGTAGTGGAAGCCGATCGAGCTCAGCATGGTGATGACCAGGATCCCGGCCATCGAGGGGAACCAGGCGGTGGCGGCGGTGGCGGCGCCGAGAAGCGTGAGGGCGGAGAGCGCCAGCACCTGCTCGCGCATCACCAGCAGCACCAGGATCACCCCGATCGCGAGAAAGCCCGGGATCTCGCGCACCGTGTGCAGCCAGCCGATATCGGAGCCGTCGAACTGCGCCGCGTCGATGACGAAGTTGTTGAGCAGCGCCGACCAGGTGGCAAAGCTGAGCGGCATGGCGATGGCCATGAGGAAAAGAAGCGTCACGGGCCGCCGCCAGACCGGCAGGGCGCCCGCCGCGGCAAGGGGCACGATACGGGGCATGGCTCAGGCTTAGGCGCTTTGACGGGCTTTGGCGAGACGGCTTCCTGCGCGCCAGCGCACAGGGCGCGGTGCGGCGCGCCGGTCAGCCCTGCGAGAAGCGGTACTCGACGTCGGAGAAGCGGTCGCGCGGGAAGACGTAGAGGAAGCGCAGCCCCTCGGTGCCAGCGATGGTTCCGTGCTCGGAATCCTCGGGGATGAAGAGCGCGATCTCGGGGCCGATCGGGTGCGGCACCCCGTCGATGGTGACGATGCCGGCGCCGGAGAGGCCGAAATAGATCTCCGCCGGGCCGTGGCGGTGCGGCAGCAGGGTGCCGAGCGGGCCGAACTCGGCAATGCCAAGCACCATGCCGGTGGTGGCGGTGCGCTCGCCGCTGAACAGGGTCCGCCAGCGCACCGTGCCGAAGGCCGGATCCTCGCCGCCCTCGAGCGGCGCGACGCTGGCGTCGGCCATCACCGCCAGCGACACCAGCGCGGCAACCTGCGAGGTGAAATTCTGATCGGTCTGGATCTCGGACATGGCGCATCCTCCTGCGGGGTTGAGACGGGATAGCCCGGCGGGGAGGGTGCGTCGCGCCGGATTGCGACCGCGATGTCGCGAAGGGACGGTGCTGCGGGCGTCGGGAGGCCGCGGCAGCGCGCATGACCTGAATCAAGGACAACATATTCGCATGCGGGCATGAGTCCCCGCCAATCGCATGGGAGGATGCCGTCATGGACCTTGTCTCGCTGGTCGACCGCCTTGGGGGAAGCCCCACCGCGGCGCTGTTCGGGCTGATCACCGGCGTGGTGTTCGGCGTCGCAGCGCAGCGCTCGCGTTTCTGCCTGCGCGCGGCAGTGGTGGAGTTCGCGCGCGGCGAGATGAAGGACCGGGTGGCGGTCTGGCTGCTGACCTTCTCGACGGCGCTGGTCTGGGTACAGGGGGCGCAGCTCCTCGGCGTGTTCGATGCCTCCAACGCGCGCATGATGGCGGTGCCCGGGAGCTGGTCGGGGGCGATCATCGGCGGGTTGATGTTCGGCGCCGGCATGGTGCTCGCCAATGGTTGCTCGGGGCGGCTCTTGGTGATGGCGGCGACGGGCAACCTGCGCTCGGTGATCTCGGGGCTGATCTTCGCGGTGGTGGCGCAGATGAGCCTCGGCGGCATCCTGGCGCCCTGGCGTGACCGCATCGCCGGGCTCTGGGTGACCTCGGGCGGGCGGAACATGGACCTGCTGGCGGCGGCGCACCTGCCGCGCGAGGCGGGGCTGGTGATCGGGCTCGCCATCGCGGTGCTGGCGCTGGAGCTGTCGCGGCGCAACCGCATCGGCGCGAGGCGGCTGGTCTTCGCCTCGGGCGTGGGCTTCGCCGTGGCGCTGGGCTGGGTGCTGACCTACACGCTGGCCAACCTCGCCTTCGAGCCGGTGCAGATCGAGAGCGCCACCTTCAGCGGCCCCTCGGCGCATACGCTGATGTTCTTCCTCGACCGCAACGCGGTTTTGGAATTCGACATCGGGCTGGTGCCCGGCGTGTTCCTCGGCGCCTTCCTTGCCGCGGCGTGGAGCCGCGAGCTGAAGGTGCAGGGCTTCGACGGGCCGACGCCGCTGCGCAACGCCATGTTCGGCGCGGTGCTGATGGGCTTTGGCGGGATGCTGGCCGGGGGCTGCGCCATCGGCGCCGGCGTGACAGGCGGGTCGATCTTCGTCGGCACCGCCTGGCTGGCGCTGTTCTGCATGTGGATCGGCGGCATGACCACCGATCTTCTGATGGGTGGCCGGCGCTCTTGCGCGCCGGCCTGAGGGGTCAGGAGCGCAGCCGCCAGCCGGTGCGGAAGATCCACCAGATCACCCCGAGGCAGAGCAAGGTGAAGGCCGCGATGGCCAGCAGGCTCAGCCCCACCGGTACATCGGCGATGCCGAAGAAGGCCCAGCGGAAGCCCGAGATCAGGTAGACCACCGGGTTGAACAGCGCCACGGTCTGCCACGCCGAGGGCAGCATGGAGATCGAGTAGAACGAGCCGCCGAGAAAGACCAAAGGTGTCACCACCAGAAGCGGCACCAGCTGCAGCTGCTCGAAATTGCCCGCCCAGAGCCCGAGGATGAAGCCCAGCAGCGCGAAGCTCAGGCAGGTGAGCAGCAGGAAGGCCACCATCGCCAGCGGGTGCAGGATCTGGATCTCGACGAAGAACGACGCGGTCAGAAGGATCACTACCCCGATGAACAGCGCCTTCGTGGCCGCCGCGCCGACATAGCCGATGACGATCTCGAGGAAGTTCAGCGGTGCCGAGAGCAGCTCGTAGATCGTGCCGATGAACTTGGGGAAGTAGATCCCGAAGGAGGCGTTGGAGATCGCCTGCGTGATCACCGACAGCATGATCAGACCGGGCACGATGAAGGCGCCGTAGCTTACTCCCTCGACTTGGTCGATGCGGCCGCCGATCGCCGTGCCGAAGACGACGAAATAGAGCGAGGTCGAGATCACCGGAGAGACGAAGCTCTGCAGCAGGGTGCGGAAGAACCGCATCATCTCGAACTTGTAGATGGCCCAGATGCCGCGCCAGTTCATGCCGCTCATGCCGCGCCCTCCTGTTGCTTGACGAGATCGACGAAGATGTCCTCGAGCGTGCTCTTGCGGGTGTCGACATCGCGCACGCTGAGGCCGGCGGCGCTGAGCTCGGCCATCAGGTGGGCGAGGCCGGTGCGCTCTGCGGAGGTGTCGTAATCATAGACCAGCACGCGGCCCTCCTCCTCGAGGCGCAGGCTGTGGCCAGAGAGCGCCTCGGGCACCGCGCTTACTGGCTCCGCCAGCTCGATGCGCAGCTCCTTGCGGCCGAGCCGCTTCATCAGCCCGGCCTTCTCCTCGACCAGAAGGATCTCGCCGTGATTGATGACGCCGATGCGGTCGGCGATGGCCTCGGCCTCTTCGATATAGTGGGTTGTCAGGATGATGGTGACGCCGCGCGCCTTGAGATCGGCGACGATCTCCCACATGTCGCGGCGCAGCTCGACATCGACGCCCGCCGTGGGCTCGTCGAGGAACAGCACCTCGGGCTCGTGGCTCAGCGCCTTGGCGATCAGCACCCGGCGCTTCATGCCGCCCGAGAGAGCGCGGATCGGGGTGTCGCGCTTGTCCCAGAGCGACAGGCGCCGGAGGATCTCCTCGATCAGCGCGTCGTTGCGGGGCTTGCCGAAGAGCCCGCGCGACAGGCGCACCGCGTTGCCGACCTTCTCGAAGGGCTCAAGGCTGATCTCCTGCGGCACCAGCCCGATCAGCGAGCGCGCGGCGCGATACGCGGTGACAACATCATGCCCGCCCACGGTGAGGCTGCCCGAGCTCGGCGTCACCAGCCCGCAAACGGTGGAGATCAGCGTCGTCTTGCCGGCGCCGTTGGGGCCGAGCAGCGCGAGGATCTCGCCCTTCTCGATCGCGAGATCGACGCCCTTCAGGGCCTCGAACCCACTGTCATAGACCTTGCGGACCTGCCGCAGTTCGACCATCGCCATCGCGGTCCCTTCCGTCCTGTCTTGTGGTGCCGGAACCTAGTCTGATAGCGCCAAAACGCAACGTGCGAGCGCGCAGGCCCATCTGTGCGCCACGCTTTGCCGCTGGCGCGCGGCGCGCCCGCGCTCTAGCAAGATGGCCATGAACACGCTTTCCGACCGCCCGGGGCTGGGCATCCTCTTCATCTGTCTTGGCGTGGCCGCGATCTCGGTCAACGACATGCTGATCAAGCTGCTCTCGGGCGGCTACCCGCTGCACGAGATCGTCGCCGCGCGCGCCGGCATGGGGCTGGTGATCACGCTGACACTGGTGAAGGTCGAGGGCGGCTGGCACCTGTTGCGCACCGAGACGCCGGTGCTGCACATGCTGCGCGGGCTTCTGGTGGTGCTCGCCAACATGACCTTCTACGCCGCCTTCGCGGTGCTGTCGCTGGCGCAGGTCACGGCGCTGTTCTTCGTGGCGCCGCTCTTCATCACGCTGTTGTCGATCCCGTTTCTCGGCGAGAAGGTCGGGCCTCTGCGGCTTGGCGCGGTGGTGGTTGGCTTTCTCGGCGTGCTGGTGATGCAGCAGCCGTGGAAGGACGATCTCGAGGTCTCGCGCGTGGTTCTGCTGCTGCCGGTGATCGCGGCGTTCTTCTACGCCATGCTGCAGGTTCTGACCCGGCGGCTGGGGCTGACCACGCGGGCCTCGGCGCTGGCGGTCTATCTGCAGGCGACCTTCCTCGTGGTGGCCTTCGGCTTCTGGCTGGTGGCCGGCGACGGGCGCTATGCGGAGCGCTTCGAGAGCGAGGCGCTGCGCTTCCTGCTGCGGCCCTGGGTGATGCCCGACATGCGCGACGCGATGGTGCTGCTGGCGCTGGGCACGCTTTCGGGCTTCGTCGGCTACGCGCTCAGTGCCGCTTACCGGCTGGCGGCGGCGGCGACGATCGCGCCGTTCGAGTATGTCGGCCTGCCGCTGGCGATTCTCTGGGGCTGGCTGATCTTCGGCGAGTGGCCGGGGGCCAATGTCTGGGTCGGGTGCGCGCTGATCGTGGGGGCGGGGCTCTTCGTCTTCCTGCGCGAGCGCAAGAAGGACAGCCCGGCGCCCGGGCGGCGCAGGCTCTGGGGCCGGCGCTGACAGCGCTTCAACCGGCGCGGCGCTTGCCCTATAAGCGCGGCGCCCGACCAGACAGCGCTCAAGGAGACCCGATGCAGCCGCAGGAGATCGAACCGCTCTTCACCCGCAATGACGGCAGCTATTTTTGTGCCCGCTGGGGCCGGCCGCTGGTGCCCATCGTCTTCGGGGTCGAGGACGAGACGCTGTCGGTGATCAAGGGTGCCTTCGAGGCAATCTGCGCGCTGGCCGGCGCCAAGATGGCCGAGACCGATCCCGAGCTCGGCGCCAATGTCATGGTGTTCTTCTTCCGCGACTGGTCGGAGCTTCTCGAGGTGCCGGATCTCGGGCGGCTGATCGAGGATCTCGAGCCGCTGGTTGCGAAGCTGAAGGGCGCGGACGCCAACCAGTACCGCGCCTTCCGCTTCGACCAGCAGGGCGCGATCAAGGCCGCCTTCGTCTTCCTGCGGGTCGATGACGCGCTGGCCGAACAGCCTGCCGAGGAACTGGCGCTGGCGCAGGTGGTGCAGGTGATGCTGCTCTGGTCCGAGCGCGCCTTCGCCGAGCGCTCGCCGCTGGGCGTGCTCGAGGATGGCCGCGTGGTGCTGCGACCGGAGATCGGGGCGCTCCTGCGCGCCGCCTATGATCCGGTGATGCCGGTGCAGGCGCGCGATGCCAGCCACGCGCTGCGGCTCTCGGCCCGGATCGCGGTTCAGGGCTGAGGGCGGGGCGCGAAGAGATTTCATCCGGGAACTCTTCGTCAAACCCCGGGGCCAAGATTTTCGAAAGGAAAAATCTTTCGGGCGGTCAGGTGGGCTCAGGCGCCCACCTTTATCGGTAGGGTGGGCTTATGCCCCGACCATGCCGACGATCTCGTAGGTCTTCTGCAGGATCGGCGAGGCGATCTTGCGGGCCCGTGCCGCACCATCGGCGAGGATGCGGTCGATCTCGGCCGGATCTTCCATGTAGCGCGCCATCTCGGTCGAGATCGGCGCCAGCTTGGCCACCGCGAGATCCGCCAGCATCGGCTTGAACTCCGAGAACGCCTTGCCGCCCACATCGGCCATCACCGCATCGACCGACTGCTCCGACAGCGCCGCGTAGATGTTGACGAGGTTGCGCGCCTCGGGGCGCTCGGCGAGGCCCGCCGCCTCCGAGGGCAGCGGCTCGGGATCGGTCTTGGCCTTGCGGATCTTCTTGGCGATGGCATCGGCATCGTCGGTCATGTTGATCCGGCTGGCATCCGAGGGATCGGACTTCGACATCTTCTTCGAGCCGTCGCGCAGGCTCATCACCCGCGTCGCCGCGCCCTCGATCACCGGCTCGGTCATCGGGAAGAACTCGGTCTCGTAGTCGTGGTTGAACTTTGCCGCGATGTCGCGGGTCAATTCAACGTGCTGCTTCTGGTCCTCGCCCACCGGCACCTGCGTGGCGTGGTAGAGCAGGATGTCGGCGGCCATCAGCGCCGGGTAGGCGTAGAGCCCCAGCGAGGCCTTCTCGGCATTCTTGCCGGCCTTGTCCTTGAACTGGGTCATCCGGTTCATCCAGCCCAGACGTGCGACGCAGTTGAAGATCCAGCCCAGCTGGGCGTGCTCGGGCACCTGGCTCTGGTTGAACAGGATCGACTTCGCCGGGTCGAGACCGGCGGCAAGATAGCCCGCGGTCAGCTCACGGGTCTGCCGCACCAGCGCCTGCGGATCCTGCCAGACGGTGATCGCGTGCATGTCGACGACGCAGTAGATCGTCTCGATGCCGCTTCCCTGCATGTCCACGAAGCGCTTGATCGCGCCGAGATAATTGCCGAGCGTCAGGCCTCCGGACGGCTGGATGCCGGAAAACACGCGCGGGGTGAAGGCGGGATTGCTCTGGGCCGCCTCGGACATGGGCTCAACTCCGTCTGGAAATTCGGGTGGGGCTGGCTTACCCATGCCCTGACATGCCGTCAAGAAAGAGCCCCCACCAATGGTGCATCCGCATAACGAACCGCCCCTGAATCCGATGCCGCCGGTGGTGATGGCGCTGTTCATCGTCATCGTGGGGGTCGAGGCGGCCTTTTCGCTGGGCGGATACGGGCTGATCGGCGGGCCGGCGGCGCTGGGCTGGCGGCTCGAGGCTCTCGAGCGCTTCGCCTTTTTCGGGCAGGTGCTGCGCTGGATGCTGGCGACGGGGCAGTTCCCCGCCGAGCACCTGGTACGCTTCTTCAGCTATCCCTTCGTGCATGCGAGCTTCACCCACGCGCTCTTTGCCGGGGTCATGCTCTTGGCGATGGGCAAGATGGTGGCCGAGGCGCTGGGCTCGCTGCGCACGGTGGTGATCTTCTTTGCCTCGACCTTCGCCGGCGCGCTGGCCTACGGGCTGATCGTCGACACCCAAGTGCCGCTGATCGGCGCCTTCCCGGCAGTCTACGGCCTCATCGGCGGCTTCACCTACCTGCTCTGGCTGCGGCTCGGGCAGATGGGTGCGCAGCAGGTGCGGGCCTTCTCGCTGATCGGGATGCTGCTGGCGATCCAGCTGGTCTTCGGGCTGATCTTCGGCGGCAGCAAGGACTGGGTGGCCGATCTCGCGGGCTTCGCCACCGGTTTCACCCTGACGCTGCTGCTGGTGCCCGGCGGATGGGCGCGGCTGCTCGACAAGCTGCGCCGCGACTGAGGCGCGACCGAAGCCATCACCCAGCGACGACCGGTTTTGCGATCCGAACCCGGCCCAGGGTCACGACCAGGGGTTGCCACTGCGCCGCGACCGGAGGGACGACGGCGCCGCTTCAGAACATGTCGTCAGGCAGGATCGGCATCCGACGCGAGAAATCCTTGCCGGTGGCCGAGGGGTAGGGCAGCACGAAGCCTTCGCGCTCGCCCGGCTCGACCGCGGCATTGGCCAGCGCCGCCTGCCGCCAGGTGCGCGCCAAGGTGGTGCTCTGAGCCCCGAGCCGTGGCCCCAGCCAGATCTTTGCCAGCCGCTCGCGCAGCGCCTTGACGTCCTCGGGGCGGCGGAACATCACCGAGGCCTCGGTGTCCCAGCGCAGCGAGCGGCCGTTGAGATTGGCCGAGCCCACCATCCCCACGCGGTCATCGACCAGCGTCACCTTGGAATGCACGTAGATCGGACCGGCCTTGAGCACGTCGGCCTCGCCGTCCTTGGCGGGGCTCGATTGCCCCGGCGAGATCATCGCGAGGTTCTCGGCATAGGCCTTTGTCAGCCGGTGCGCTGCCTCGGTCTGAAGGCCGTGGCCGTGGCGCGCGTCCCAGCCCATGTCGCTGCTGAATAGCACCCGCTCGGCGGCGGGGGGCAGGATGATCACCAACTGCAGCTCGGGCGCGCGCTCGGCGGCCTTGACCAGCGCGTCGACGACGGGCCGGTGCCGCAGGAACTGGGTCTCGATATAGATGTGGTGCTGCGCCTCGCCGATCATCGCGATCAGCGCCTTCTCGTGATCCTGCACCTTGGCGCGCGGCGCAAGCCGGGCCGGACCGGGGCAGGGCGACGACACGGTGCGGATCAGGCGCAGGTCGGCGGGCGGCTGCGGGCGGGTGCCGGTGTCCATGCGCTCGGCCTCGTCGCCGACGCAGGCCACGCCGCAATCGAGCGCGTCGTTCCAGGTGTCGGAGAAATGCACCCGCAGCGCTGCGGAAAAGTCCGGGTCATCGACCTGCATCGAGACATCGTGCCAGGTCTCTTCCGGCGGGCGATCGTGCTCGTGAGTGTCGTAGCGGCGCTCGTTGATGTCGAGCCCGCCGATGATGCAGCGGGCGTTGTCGGCGACGGCGAATTTCTGGTGGATGGTCACCGGGCGCAGCCGCGCCGGGCCCTTGAGCAATGCGCGCTGCACGGGCGTGAGCTTGCCGGTGTCCTCCGAGCGCAGCTTGTTCAGCATCCGCGCGATCCGTCCGCGCATGAAGATCCGCCAGAGCGGGCCAGCCATCTGGCCATGCGGCGCACAGACGATCTGCACGTCGCCCTTCATCGCCGAGGCAAACCCGGTGGCCGAGCTCCACGCAAGACGGTGCAGGTCGGAGGCGAAGACGGGATCGAAATCCGACAGCACCATGCGGATCCTCACGCCGCGCTCCGACAGCATCGCCAGCAGGTCGGCCCATGTTTCAAGGCCGCGCTCGGTCAGCTCGGGCGTGCGCAGGCGGGTCTTGGGATCGAGGATGCGAAACGACATCACCAGCTCTTCCCGCGCCGAAGCCGCGAGTTTCTCCAGAGCTGGAAAGCCTTCGGCGGCGGTGATCAGCGAGGTCAGGGTCATGTCTGTCCGTACTAGGTCCTTTTGCGCCGCAGGGCGGCCTTGAAGTCCGAGAGCCGGAAGGCGCCGAAGAGCTGCCCGGCCGCCCCGTAGGAGACCATCCCCACGACAAGCAGCACCAGCAGCGCCGGGTAGCGCCAATAGTCTCTGGTGAGCAACGGATCGAGCAGCAGATAGGTTCCCCAGAGAATCACGCCCATCGTGACCGAGGCGGCGAGAATGCCCCAGATGCGCCGGCGGAATCGCTGGTCGAAGCGGGCGGTGTCGCCGATCCGGCGCCCGCCGATGCCCAGCATCAGCACCATGACCCAGCCGGCGACGGTGGTGGCGATGGCCGGGGCGATCCAGCCGATCAGCGGCGCCAGCCCGACCGCGATCACCGCGTTGACCGCCATCGACCACAGCGCGTAGCGAAACGGCGTGCGGGTGTCCTCGCGGGCGAAGAACAGCGGCTGCAGCACCTTCTGCAGCACGAAGGCCGGCAGGCCGAGCCCGTAGATCGCCACCGCCAGCGCGATGGCGGCGCTGTCATCGGCGGAGGTGGCGCCGCGCTCGAACAGCACCGAGACCATCGGCAGCGGGATCACCATCAGTGCCACGGCGGCCGGCACGGTCAGCGCCAGCGCCATCTCCCCGGCGCGGGAGAAGGCATGGCGCGCGCCGCCGTCATCCTCGGCCTTGAGCCGGCGCGACAGGTCGGGCAGCAGCACGATGCCCACCGCGATCCCGACGACGCCCAGCGGCAGTTGGTAGAGCCGGTCGGCGGCGTAGAGCCAGCCCACCGCCTTGTCGAACTGCGAGGCCACCTGCTGGCCGACCAGCAGGTTGATCTGCATGACGCCGCCGGCCAGCGCCGCGGGCACGGCGACGCGCACCAGCCGCTTCATGTCGGGGGTGAGCCGCGGCATCCCGGGGCGCACCTTCACCCCGGCGCGCTCGGCGGCGACCCAGACCAGCGCCAGCTGCGCGATGCCGGCAAACGGGATGGTCCAGACCAGCCACTGGATCACGTCGCCGCCGACCACCGCGCCCACGATCATGGCAATGATGACGAAGATGTTCAGCAGCACCGGCGCCGCAGCGGCGGCGGCAAAGTGGCCGGTAGCGTTCAGCGCGCCGGAAAACAGCGCCGAGAGCGAGATGAACAGGATGTAGGGAAAGATGATCCGGCCATAGCCCACGGTCAGCGCGAAGCGCTCATCGCCGGCGAAGCCGCCGGCAGTGGCCCAGACCAGCGCCGGCATAAAGATCAGCGCCAGCGCGCTCAGGATCAGCAGCACGAAGGCCAGCCCGTTCAGCGCATCGCGGGCAAACAGCAGCGGGTCTTCCTCGCCCTCGTATTTCTTCGAGAAGATCGGCACGAAGGCGGCGTTGAAGGCACCCTCGGCGAAGAAGCGGCGAAACATGTTGGGCAGGCGGAACGCCGCGACGAAGGCGTCCATCACCGGGCCGGGGCCGATATAGGCGAGGATCAGGATCTCGCGTGTGACGCCGAGCACCCGGCTGGCCAGCGTCCAGAAGCCGACGGTGAGGATGCCCGAGATCAGGCGGATGGGTTTCATGTCTGCTCGGGCCCTCGCATGGCCGTTCCTAGGTGTCGGCCTTTGCCAATGGGTAGCCGATCGCGCTGGGTGGAGGAAGGGGGCATCGCGGGATGCCGCCCGGAGATGCGGCAGCGGAGCGCCGGGCCGCCGCCACGCGCGCATCGCCGCTTGACCAGCGCTACCATCGGCGGGCAGAACTCCGCGGGACAACGGGCGCCGTCGTGGCGCGGGCATCAAGACCGGAGGAGGGGCAGGGCGGCGGCGCAAGGGCGCGCCGACCCGGCGGAGACCGTCCGGCGAAAGGGAGAGGTCATGGCTTATCTTGGTATCGATCTGGGGACCTCGGGGCTGCGCGCCCTGCTGGTGGACGAGCGCGGAGAGCCGCTCGGCTCGACCGAGCGCCATTACAGCGCGGCGCATCCGCGATCGGGCTGGTCGGAGCAGGATCCGGCCGACTGGGTTGCGGCGCTCGAGGGGGCGGCGGAGGAGCTGCGCGCGGCGCATCCAGAGTTCGCCGGCCTCAGGGGCATCGGCATCGCCGGGCACATGCACGGCGCCACGCTGCTCGATGCCTCCGGCGCGGTGATCCGGCCCTGCATCCTCTGGAACGACACCCGCAGCCACGAGGAGGCCGCTCGGCTCGATGCCACCGACGGCGTGCGCGCGCTCTCGGGCAATATCGTCTTCCCGGGCTTCACCGCGCCCAAGCTCGAATGGGTGCGTGCCCACGAGCCGGAGAATTTCGCCCGCATCGACAAGGTGCTGCTGCCCACCGCCTATCTCAACCTTTACCTGACCGGCGAGCATTTCGCCGACATGTCCGACAGCGCCGGCACCTCCTGGCTCGACACCGGCGCGCGCGACTGGTCCGAGGCGCTGCTCGCGGCGGGGCACATGCGCC
This sequence comes from Salipiger bermudensis, assembly GCF_019801965.1. Lineage (GTDB taxonomy): Bacteria > Pseudomonadota > Alphaproteobacteria > Rhodobacterales > Rhodobacteraceae > Salipiger > Salipiger bermudensis_A. The sequence goes on along the minus strand of NZ_JAHVIA010000001.1, from coordinate 556,944 downwards.
GCGAGCAGATGCCGCGGCTGGTCGAGGGTTGCGAGGCGGGGGGCACGCTGCGCCCGGACCTGGCGGCGCGCTGGGGGGTGAGCCCCTCGGTGGTGGTCGCGGGCGGCGCCGGCGACAACGCCGCCGCGGCCTGTGGCATCGGCACGATGAACGAGGGGCAGGGCTTTGTCTCGCTCGGCACCTCGGGCGTGCTGCTGGCGGCGCGCGACGGCTATCACCCGGCGGCGGAGACGGCGCTGCACACCTTCTGCCACGCGGTGCCGGCGCGCTGGTACCAGATGGGGGTGATGCTCTCGGCCACCGACAGCTTGAACTGGCTGGCGCGCATCACCGGCGCCAAGCCCGCCGAGCTCACCGCGCCGCTGGGCGAGACCCTGCAGGCGCCGGGGCGGGTGCGCTTCCTGCCCTATCTCTCGGGCGAGCGCACCCCGCACAACGATGCCGAGATCCGCGGCAGCTTCACCGGGCTGGGCGCCGACACCAGCCGAGACGACATCGCCCGGGCGGTGCTCGAGGGCGTGGCCTTCGGGCTGCGCGACAGCCATAAGGCGCTGGCCGCCACCGGCCTGCGGCTCGAGCGCCTGATGGCGATCGGCGGCGGCGCGCGGTCGCGCTACTGGCTCAAGCTCATCGCCACGGCGCTCGACGTGACGCTGGAATTGCCCGCGGGCGGCGAGTTCGGCGCGGCGCTGGGCGCGGCGCGGCTTGGCATGGTGGCGTCGGGAGCGGCTGGCATCGATGAGGTGATGACCCCGCCGCAGGTCAGCGAGGAGATCGCCCCGGAGCCCGGGCTGGTCCCTGCCTTCGACGAGGCCTATGCGCGGTTCCGTGCCGCCTATGCCCCGATCCGCGCCATCCAGTGAGCGCGGGCGGTGCCCCTCGGAGCGATGGATCTGCCCCGACCCGGCACCGCGAAGCTCAACCGCGAGCGGATCGCGCGCCGTCCGGCGCTCTCGAAACCGCGCTAACATTATGCAAACCGCATATGTCAAGGCGCTGACATCTCGCGATAATTGCCGGTTCTCGAAGCGGGAGGGGCGTGTCACTGTGCCTGCATTGATGCTTGCCGCTCGGAAGGCTTCTGGGGTTCCTTCGAAAGTTGACCGGCAGGCGAGTTTGGCGGCGGCGCAGGAGTGTGTCGTGTTTCGGGCTGCGTCGCCGCCGACCTGCGCCCGGCCGTTGGCATGGTTTTTCGCCATCGGTGCGGATGAGGTGTGACCTGCAGCGTCGCCGCATGTTGCGGCTGCGGTCGGCGTGTGCCGGTGCTTTGGCATCGGATGCAGGAGTACGAGTGATGGGCCGTCGTGGCCTTCCGGGTCGGACGCGGTCGGTAACGCCCGCGTCCGGGCCGGTCCGTTTTGCGTCTCGGCCCGCTCTTTTGCGTAGCGGCGCAGCCTGTCCCTGCCGCAAAATGCCCTCCACTGTTTCCCTCAGCGCCCCTGTCGCCTCCTCCGTGCAAGGGATCCGTGTCACGTCACTTGACGGTTGAAAAAACACCCGGCAGGCTTCTTGCATGATCTGAACACGATTTACATGACCGCTCTGGATGGGCGGCTATGCGGGTCGTCGGGGTCGTGACGGGAGGAAGAAACATGCCAGCGTTGTCGGCCAGCGACGCGGCGCGGATTTCGCGTCGCAGCTTCCTGAAGACCGCAACAGGCGTGGTTGCGCTGCGCGTCCTCGGCCTGCCGTGCCCCGCCGCGGCGGCGGCGCCAGAGCGCCCTTCGGCGCTCGGACCGGTGCCCGGTGTCGCGGCGCAGCGCGTCGAGGGGCTGGCCAAGGTCACCGGGCAGAAGATCTATGCCCGCGACTTCCACGCGCGCGACATGGCGGGCTGGCCGGATCGGCAATGGCATGCGCTCTACATCCGGGCGCGCAGCACGCAGGAGGCCTTTCTCGGGCTCGACCTTGCGGCCCTACCGCCCGAGGCAACGCCCACGCGGGTGATCCTCGGCAGCGATCTCGATCCCGCGCTGTTTGACGCCGAGGTTCAGTTCAACCGTGATCTGCATGTCGACGACCTTCTGGCGAACAAGACCGAAGAACAGAAGAAGGCCGCCAAGGGCGGCAGCTTCAACCTGCCCGACGGGCTGAGCTTCGACCTGCTGGTGATGCCCGGAACGACGCCGAATTTTCTCGGGCAGGCGGTGGCGCTGCTGCTCTTCGACAGCCTCTCCGGCTATCGCGCGGCGCGAAGGTTTCTCGCCGGGGATGACGGCATCGTGCAGCGCTACGGGCCCGGCGCAGGCCCCGAGGGCACGCCGCTGCCGGATCAGCCGTTCGATCCGCGCACGCTCTACGTCAAGGCGCCGGGCTTCGATTATGCCGGCGTCGATGCCGAAACCTACACCCGCGAGGCCCCCGGCGTGCAGGCCCGCATCCGCAAGTCGCTCGACGCGGCGACCGGTTTGATCCGCCAACCGATCCGGGCCGAGATGCGGGCGATGGACCCGATGTTCATGGAACCCGAGGCGGGGCTCGCCTGGATCGACCCCTCGAGCAACGACATGCAGCTGGTGCTGGGCACCCAGTCGCCCGATGGCGACGTGCGCAACATCGGCAGCATGTTCGGCAGCGCGGGCTCTCCGATTCCGGACCTGCAGGGCGTGACCCTGCACAGCTGCTACCCCGGCGGAGGCTTCGGTGGGCGCGACAGCTCGCCCTTCTCGCTGATGCTGGCGCTGGCGGTGGCCTTCGCGGAGGGCAACCCGGTCCGGCTCGCCTATGACCGGTTCGAGCAGTTCCGCGTCGGACTCAAGCGCCACGCCACCAGCGCCCAAGGCACGCTCTATGCCCATGACGACATGCGGCTCGAGGCGGTGCAGCTTGAGATGAGTTTCGATGGCGGCGGGCGGCGCAACCTCTCGCCCTACGTGGCCTCGCTGGGGGCGCTCTGCGCTGGGGGCAGCTACCGGCTGCCGATGGCCGACATCCACGCCGAGGCACTGCACACCGAGAACATCTCGGGCGGCTCGCAGCGCGGCTTCGGCGGGCCGCAGGCCTATTTCGCCATCGAGACCGCGCTCGACGATCTCGCCGCCGCGCAGGGCTGGGACCCGTTGGCGCTGCGCCGCGCCAACCTGATCGCCGAGGGCGACACCACCGTGACCGGCGGCCCCATCGAGCAATCGCTGAGCCTGCCCGAAATGCTCGACATGGCCGAGGCCCACCCGCTCTGGGCCGAGCGCTCCGCCATCAAGGCCGCGCACGAGGCCGAGGGGCGGAGCTACGGCACCGGGCTCGCCATGTCGCTGCAGGCCTACGGCACCTCGGGCGACGGCATGGTCGCGGCGGTGCATCTGGAGCGCGATGGCACGCTGACGGTGCAATCGGACGCGGTCGACATGGGCAATGGTTCGGCCACCACGCTCGGGGTCACCATCGGGCCGATTCTCGGGGCCAACGCCGCCCGCGTCGAGATGGGCGGCTATAGGCTCTTCCCGCAGACCGGGCTGAGCGATGACAGCAGCAACCCGAAGCGCTGGCACGATCCGATGTGGACGCAGAAGGGCACCGGCTCCTCCTCGGCCTGCCTCACCGGGCTGCACCAGGTGAACACCGTGCAGCAGGTGGCGCAGGCGCTGCTCGGCGGCTCGCTGCTTGTCGCGGCGGCAAAGCTCTGGGGCAAGGGCCCGCTTAAGCCCGAGGATGTGGTCTGGGAACACGGGGCCCTGCGGCCGGTGGAGGGGCCAGGCGAGCCGCTGACGCTGGCGGGGCTGGCCGAGGTGATCCACGATCTGGGGCTGCCCACGGGCGCGCTGGGTCATGCCTATTTCCAGAACCAGTGGGTCGAGGCCGATTACGACACCCAAGGCGGCACGCTGCGCCTGCAGCTCGACGGGCTGGCCTATTACCACGGCAGCAAGACCGCGCCGCAGCCGATCCCGCGCGCCAATGGCCAGTATCCCGCGCCCGAGACGGCGCGCTATTCGCGCTATGTCTGGGCGCCCTGCGTCAACGTGGTGGGGCTGACGCTCGACCGCGCGACCGGGATCGTTCAGGTGGAGAACGTGCTGAGCGTGCTCAATGCCGGCCACATCCACGTGCCCGAGCTGGTCTCGGGGCAGAGTCAGGGCGGCGTGGCGATGGCGATCGGCTACAGCCTGCTCGAGGACATGCCGCCGGGCATGGAGGGCCCCGCCGACGGGCGTTGGAACCTCAACCGCTACCACGTATCTCGCGCTGGCGACGTGCCCTTGAAGACGCGCTACGCGCCGGGCGCGCGGGCGCAGGAGCTGATCATCTTGCCGCCGCCGCCGGGCAGTCCGCGAGTCGGTCGCGGCATCGCCGAGGCGGTGATGTGCTCGATCCCGCCGGCGATCTCCAACGCGCTGCGCGACGCGACGGGCCTGCGCTTCGCCTCGCTGCCGATCACCCCGGAGAAAATCCTCGAAGGGCTTTCGCCATGACCATCCGCCTGACTATCAACGGCATCGGCTTCGAGCTACCCGACAGCCGCGGCAGCGAGACGCTGCTCGATTTCCTGCATGGTGAGCTCAACCTCACCGGCACCAAGCTGTGCTGCGGCATCGGGGTCTGCCGGGCCTGCACCGTGCAGGTGGTCAAGCCGCCAAGCCTCGCGCCGACGCCGACGATCAGCTGCTCCACCGCGCTCTCGACGCTCGACGGCACCCAGGTTTCGACCATCGAGAGCGTCGCCCGCGACGGCCAGCCGGACGCGGTGCAGCAGGCCTTCCTCGACCACTTCGCCTTCCAGTGCGGCTATTGCGCTCCGGGCTTCGTCATGGCGGCGCGGATCTTCCTGTCCGGGCTGCAGGCGCAGCCGGTGCCGCCGGAGAAGCTGGAAGCGGCGATGATGGAGGCGATCGGCAGCCATATCTGCCGCTGCACCGGCTATGTGCGCTATTTCGAGGCGCTGCGCGGGCTGGCCGAGGCGGTCAACGCGGGGGAGGCGATCGAGCTATGAGAACCCTCTTCGTTGCCATCGGGATGGCGCTTTGCGCCCTCGCAGCCCCGGCAAACGCCCAGTCACCGCACGCGGTCTACGGCGCCGCCTGCGCGGCGGCCATCGCTCCGATCCCCGGCTTCGACTGCGCCGAGGGTGTCACCGTGCCGATCACCATCGACGGCATCGAGATCACCGACCGCGCGCCTGCGACCTGCGATCGCCCCGGCCTGCTCGACAACGGGCCGGGCTCGGACGGGCAATGCGTGCCGTTCTCGCGCATCCTGAACCTCTCGACCGAGACCGCGCAGGTCTCGGTGATGTGCCGGCAGAAGCGCTTCCGCAGCGTCGACAGCTCCGCCTTCGACGAGATCGACGTCATCGCCCACAACCCGGCCACCGGCGCGACCTGCTGGTTCCAGGCCAAGGGCGCGGAGGGCGCGCCGGTCAGCGGCGCTTCGGTGCCGTCGCCGACCGACCCGGCCAGCGAGGCTTTCTGGGCCGCGCCGGAGACCGTGGTCGCCGATGGCTGCGGGACGTGCCACGACAACGATCCGTTCATGTACTCGCCCTTCGTCGGGCAGGTCTGGGGCCACGTTCCAAGCAATCCCTTGGGGCCCTATGCCCATGTCGACGCGGGCTTCGGCTTCTCCGACTGGCCGACCCACGAGATGCTGCCGCGCGACAACACCTGCCTTGGCTGCCACCGCATCGGCACCGGGCTGCTGACCCCGCCCGATCCGGCGGCGGAAAAGCCCGGATCCTGCGGGCAGCTGGCCTCCCGGATGACCGGCGCGCCGGTCGCGGGTGCCGATCAGGCGGCGCAGAGCTATCCGCTCAGCCATGCCATGCCGCCCTATTTCGGCCTCTCGGAAGAGGCCTGGGGCGAGATCTATGGCGCGGCTTTGGGGGAGATCCGCTCGTGCTGCGCCGACCCCGTGCAGCCCGCCTGCAACGTCCGCGAGATCCGCGCCTATCTCGAGGGCGACGCGCGTTGATGAAGAATGCCGTGGCCTATCCGCACCTGCTGCGCGCGCCGCTGCTCGCAGACCTGCCGCAGGAGCTGCGCGCGGAGTTTCTCAACCGGTCCGAGCTGCGGATCTGCCAGGAGGTCGAGCTGTTTCTCGAGCAGGGGCAGATGTCGCCGGGGCTGTTCATGGTGGCGCATGGCCGCATCGACGTCGTGGTCTCCGGGCCGGGCGGCGAGCAGACGCGTGTTGCCCATTACGGGCCCGGCGGGATCGTGGGCGAGCTCGAGAGCCTCTCCGCGGAGCCCTGCATCGCCTCGTGCTTCGCGCAGCCCCTGACGACGCTGCTCTTCTGCCCGACCCCGGTGTTCAACGAGTTCATGCGGTTGCCGCTCTTCATCCGCAACCTCGCCTCGGTGTTCCGCGCGCGACTGGCCCATGACAACGCGGTCAAGGTGCTCGACCAGCACGGCTCACTCGAGGAGCGGCTGTTTCAGCGGCTGCGGATCATGTGCGACGGGCGCGACCGGGTGCGCGCCAACCAGGCAGAACTGGCCGAGATCCTCGGCTGCTCACGCCAGAGCGTGAACAAGGCGCTGGGCCGGTTGCGGGCCGAGGGAATCATCGATGTCGCGAAGGGGCAGGTGCGGATCCTGCAGCAGGAGCCCAGCCTCGCAGCGCTGGGCCGTGGCGCAGGCACCGCGCCGGAGATGCCGGAGGGGGCGCCCGAGACTCCGGACGGACAGGGCAAGCGACGGAGCGCCTGAGCCGGGAAGGGCAGGGCGTGGTGGTAGGCGATAGATTGCTGAACCCGTGTCTCACAGCGAACCCGGCAGGAGATCTTCCGGAGGCGTGGGCCTCTTGGCGAAAATGCTGCGGTTCGGTGGGAATACTGGGAATTTGGTGGAGCCTAGGGGGATCGAACCCCTGACCTCTTGCATGCCATGCAAGCGCTCTCCCAGCTGAGCTAAGGCCCCATCTTGTTTGACGCCCTCGGCGTCGTGCGGCGTGATCTACGCAAAGCCGCGGGCGGGTTCAAGGGAAAAAATCACCGCCCGCGACGAAAAATTTCAGAGCCTCAGCTCTCGTCGTCTTCGCTGGCCACATCGGTGATGTCGTCGAGCGAGACGTTGTCGTCATCGTCGTCCTCGAGCACATCATCATCGTCGAGATCGACCTCGACATCATCATCCAGCAGATCATCGCTGTCGTCGTTATCGGCGTCGGGCTTGCGCTTGGCGCCATCGGCCGCGTCCGCGACGAGCATCGCGCGCTTGCCGGTGTCCAGCTCGAGAACCTCGCCCGTGTAGGGGCTGACGATCGGGTCCTTGTTCAGGTCGTAGAAACGCTTGCCGGTGGTCGGGCACACGCGCTTCGTACCCCATTCTTCCTTGGGCATGGGAGATCCCTTTCATCCTGTCCGGTCATGTCGACAATCCGCGCCCTCTGCCATATCAGGGGAGCGGTGTCAAAGGCTTTGGCCGTATTGCATCCGAGGCAGAGCATATGGGGCAGATCACACTTCCTGGCAACCCGCCGATCGCGGTGACCCTGCGCCGTTCGGCGCAGGCGCGGCGCCTGTCGCTGCGGCTCAGCCAGATCGACGGGCGGGTGACGCTGACGCTGCCGCGCCGGGTGCCCGAGCGCGAGGCGGTGGGCTTCCTGCGCGAGAAGGAGGCATGGCTCCGGGGCCATCTCGAGGCGCGCGGCGATGACGCGCGAATCTGCCTCGGCGCGGTGCTGCCGATCGAGGGCGTGATGCGCGAGATCCGCCCCGGGACAGGGCGCGGCGTGGTTCTGGGCGAGACCCATGTCGAGGTGCCGGGCCCCGAAGAGCGGGTCGCCGCGCGGCTTCAGGGCTGGCTGCGCACGCTGGCGCGCGAGCGGTTGGCCGAGGCCTCGGACCGCTACGCCGCAAGGCTCGGGCGGCCCTATACGCGCCTGACCCTGCGCGACACCCGCTCGCGCTGGGGCTCCTGCACCTCCGAAGGCGCACTGATGTATTCCTGGCGGCTCATTCTCGCGCCCCGCGACGTGCTCGATTACGTCGCCGCCCACGAGGTCTCCCATCTTGCCGAGATGAACCACTCCAAGGCGTTCTGGGACACGGTCGAGGCGCTCTACGGCGATTGGCGCCCGCAGCGCCGCTGGCTGCATGACGAGGGCGGCAGCCTGCATCGCTACCGTTTCGGCGACTGAGCCCGTCGCGGCACGAGGGCGATTGACGGCGCCCCGATTTGTGATCACATTACGCGGATCATGAATCCAGCCACCCGCCCCACCGAAATCGTCTCCTCCGCCCATGACCGCGTCTACCGCGGCCTGCGCACCCGCATCATGCTGGGTCAGATCGCGCCTGGAGAGGCGCTGACCCTGCGCGGCATCGGCAAGGAGTTCGAGGTCTCGATGACGCCCGCGCGAGAGGCGGTGCGGCGGCTGGTGGCCGAGGGGGCGCTCAGCATGTCGTCTTCGGGCCGGGTGCAGACGCCGGAGCTGTCCAACGAGCGAATCGAGGAGCTGGCGGCGCTGCGCTCGCTGATCGAGGTCGAGCTGGCCTCGCGGGCGCTGCCACGTGCCCACATGGCACTGATCGACCGGCTGCAGACCATCAACGGCACCATCGCCGAGGTGGTGCGCGACCGCGACGCGGTCGGCTATATCCGCTCCAACCTCGAGTTCCACCGGACCCTCTATTTGCGCGCGCAGGCGCCGGCGATGCTGGCCATGGCCGAAACCGTCTGGCTGCAGCTCGGGCCGACAATGCGGGCGCTCTACGGCCGCCTGCGCCGCTCCGAGGCGCCGCAGTTTCACCGCCTGATCATCGCCGCCCTCAAGGCCGGGGACGAACCGGGGCTGCGGCTCGCGGTGCGCTCCGACGTGACGCAGGGTCTGAAGATGCTGGCGAGCTGAGCGCTCACTCGGCGGCGCGCGGCGCGATGCGCGCGCCGTCAGCGAGATCGGCGGCGGGGTAGAGCACCACGCGGTCGCCCTCTTCCAGCCCCGAAAGCACCTGCGCGGCGCTGCCGTTGCCGGGGCCGAGATCGACCGGCACCTGCTCGGCCCGGCCCTCGCGGGCGCGCAGCACCGCCCAGCCGCCATCCTGGCGGAACAGTGCGCTCTGCGGCACCTGCAGCGTGTCGGCCTCCTCCCAGACCACGATCCGCGTCACCACCCGGTAGCCATGCCCGAGCGCGGCGCGGTCCTCGGCGCTGCCGGTGAAGCGCACCGTGACCTCGACGCGCTGCTCCTCGACCCCCAGCGCCGAGACCTTGGTGCGACCCTGCGGCGCGATCCGAGTGACCTCGCCATCCAGAACCGCATCGCCGCCCCAATCGTCGATCATCACCCTGTCGCCGAGACCGACCTGCACCGCGTCCGAGGAGATCAGCTCGACCACGATCTCGAGATCGGTCTCGATATCGCCGATCTCGAGCACGGCGCTGCCGGCGCCGAGGATGGTCTCGCTCTGTTGCAGCACCCGCAGGATGCGCCCCGAGATCGGCGCCACCAGCGAGATGTCATTGGCGTGGTTGCCCGCCACCGCCGCGGCCAGCCCGAGATCCTCGAAGCTGATGAGCTGGGCGCGGGCATTGGCCAGTTCGGCCTCGCGCATCGCCACCGCCGCCTTGGCGGTCTCGAGCTGGGCCGCCGCCGCACGCGCTGCCGAGCGGGCGCGGTCGAGCGTCGCCGTGCTGACCGCGCCACGCGCCGCCAGCGCCTCGCTGCGCTGGAAGTCGGCCTCGGTGAGATCGGCATTGGCGGCGGCGGCGTTGACCTCGGCCTCGGCCACCTTGAGCGCGGCCCGGGCGGCGTCGAGCAGCGCCATCGCCTGCTCGCGGGTCCGGATATCGAGCGCGTCGGGGTTCACCGGGCGCATATGCGCCACGCTCTCGCCCTGCTCGACCGAGTCGCCCGCCACCGCGCCGACCCTGAGCAGGCGCCCCGCCACCGGGGTCGAGACGACATAGACGTCATGCACCTGCGTGCGGCCCTCCTCGTCGATGGTGACGGTGAGCGGCCCGCGCGTGACCGCGCCGAGATCGACCAGCGCCGGGCGCGGCCAGAATGCCGCCGTGAGCGCGCCGCCGAGCAGCAGCAGGATCAGGCTCCACAGGATCAGGCGGGTGCGGTTGCGGGTGTCTGCCATGTCATCAATCCCGTGTCTTGAGCGCTGCGACCAGATCGGCCCGGTCGACATCGCGTTTCACCAGAAGCCCCGAGACCAGCGCGCCGCCGATCACCACCAGCGCGGCGCTGCCGAAGGTGGTGGCGTGGAACACCACCGGGATGGTGTAGATCTCGGAGGAATAGGCCGCGGCCAGCAGGTAGGAGAGCCCGGCGCCGAGCGCCGCGCCGAACGGTAGGGCGAGCAGGGTGACGATGCCCAGCTCGCCCAGAAGCACATAGGCCGCCTCGCCGCGCGAGAAGCCGATCACCCGCAGCGAGGCGAGATCGCGCAGCCGCTCGGCCAAAGCGATGCGGGCGGCGTTATAGACGATGCCGAAGGTGATCACGAAGGCGATGGCCGACATGATGAACCGGGTCCAGCCGGCGCCCTGGTCCATCAGCTCCTCGAAGGCCTCGCGCGATTCATGCTTCAGGCTCACCCCGGCCACCGTCGGCAGGTCCTTGAGCCAGACATAGACCGCACCCGCCTCGGCCTCGTCGAGCAGCAGCGCCGCGCCCGAGACGCGGCCCGGCTCGCCGAGCGCGCGGTTGAGCCCGTCCAGCGCCATGTAGGCAGGCGCTCCCAGCACCGTGTCGGAGATCGCCGCGACCGGCAGCTGGAGCACCGGCTGCGCTCCCTCGCGCACCTCGACCGTGAGGCTCTGGCCCACCGCGAGATCGAGCTTGCTGGCCAGCGCCCGGCTTAGCACCAGACCCTCGTCGCGCATGGGAATCGGCGCGAGGCCCGGGGTGAGGGCGCGGTAGAGTACCGGGTCGTGGGGCAGGGCGGTGATGCTGCCGCGGTGGCTCTGCCGCCCGTTGCGCAGGATCACCGGGACGTCGCGGCGGCCCTCGACGCGGGTGATGCCGGGATGGCTTTGCAGCTCGAACAGCACCTTGTCGGAGACCGCGTGGGTGAAGGTGACCTGCGCCTCGGAGCGGTCCATCACCTCGAAGCTGAGCTCGATGGCATGGGCGAAACCGGCGTGGATGGTGATCATCCCGACCGAGAGCGCCATGCCGCAGGTGATGCCGACGATGGCACCGGCCATGCGGAAGGGGGTGCGGCTGAAGCGCCGCAGCACCATGCGCGAGGGCTGGTCGAGCCAGGCGGTCAGCCCGCGCCAGCGCCCGGCGCTGGCATAGTCGGCCGGGGTGGGCGGGCGCATCGCCTCGGCCGGGTCGAGGGCGAAGATCCGGCGCAGCACGATGGCGCCGCCGGCGGTGGCCGCCAGCACGCTCACCGCGATACCGATGGCGAAGGCCGCAGGTTCCAGCCGGAAGACAAGGAAGGGAAACTTGAAGAACTGCAGGTAGAGCCCGACCATGGCCCGCCCCGCCGCGACGCCCAGCAGGCAGCCCAGCAGCGCGCCCAGGAGCGCGATGGCGAGCACCAGCTTGAGGTAATGCAGCCCGATCTCGCCGGAGCGGTAGCCGAAGGCCTTTAACAGGCCGATCTCCTCGCGCTCGGCCTGCACCATGCGGGCGATGACGATGTTGAGCAGGAAGGCCGCCACCGCCATGAAGATCGGCGGGATGGCGCGGGCGCTGTCGCGCAGCCCGTCGATCTCTTCCGAGACGAAGCGGTTGGAGAACATGTCTTCGCGCCCGAAAGCGCCGGTCGCGCCGTAGCGGTCGAGCAGGTGGTCGAGCGCACCGAGCACTGGCTGCTCCTCGGCGCCGCGCGCCAGCCCGACCAGCGCCTGGTTGAAAGCGCCGCTCATGTCGAAGGCGGCCTCCATCGCGGCGGGCGACAGCCAGAGCACGCCGAAGCGGCTGTCATCGGGGACCATCTCGCCGGGGGCAGCGGTGTAGAGAAACTCCGGCGCGCGGGCGAGGCCGGTGATGCGGAATTCGCGCAGCGCGCCGTTCATCGTTGCGGTGAGCGTGTCGCCGGGCCTGAGCCCGTGGGCGGCGGCGAAGCTGTCGAGCAGCACCGCCTCGTCGGGGCGTCCGCGCTCGAAGAGTCGCCCGGCCTCGAGCCGGATGGCGTTGAGCGCGGTGTCGCCCTCGTAGGGCAGCGACAGCGCCTGCGCCTGCAGCGGCACCGCCTGCCCGGGTAGGTCGATCAGCGCCGCGCCGCTGACCCGTCCCTCGACGGCGCCGACGCCCTCGAGCGCCGCGATCTGGTGCAGAACGTGGTTCGGAGCGCGGGTCACCGGCGCCACCATGTCGGCCAGCCGGTAGCGCTCGTAATAGCCGCGCCGCGTCTCGTCGAGGGAGCTGACCAGCCCCGACATCATCACCTGCATCATCACGCCGAGCGCCATGACAACGGCGATGGCCAGCGCCTGTCCCTTCATCCGCCACAGGTCGCGGATCAGCTTGCGATCGAGCGGGCCTACCATTCGATCTCCTCCGCGCGGAGTTTGCTGGAGTTGGTCTCGACCGAGCGGATGGCGCCATCGGCGAAGCGGATCACCCGGTCAGCCATGGCGGCGGTGGCGGCGGCGTGGGTGACGATCAGCACCGTGGTGCCGAGGCTCTGGTTGAGATGCTGCAACACGCCCAGCACCTCGCGACCGGTGGTGCTGTCGAGCGCGCCGGTGGGCTCATCGCAGAGCAGCACGTCGGGCTGCTTGGCCACGGCGCGGGCGATGGCAACGCGCTGCTGCTCGCCGCCCGACATCTGGCTGGGGAAATGGCCGCGCCGACCTTCGAGACCCACCAGCGCCAGCGCCTCCGCCGGCGTCATCGGATTGCGGGCGATCTCGGTCACCAGCTCGACATTCTCCTCGGCGGTGAGCGAGGGCATGAGGTTGTAGAACTGGAAGATGAAGCCCAGGTGATCGCGCCGGTAGCGGGTGAGCTGGCGGTCGCTCATCGCGGTCAGCTCGTGCTCGCGAAACCACGCTTGCCCCGAGCTTGGCCGGTCGAGCCCGCCGAGGATGTTGAGAAGCGTGGACTTGCCGCTGCCCGAGGGGCCAAGCAGCACCACGACCTCGCCCGCGGGCAATTCGAGATCGACCCCGCGCAGCGCGTGCACCGCCGAGGCTCCCTCACCATAGGTGCGTGTCAGGGCGTCCGCGCGATACGCGAGATCGGCCATGGCTCTCCCTCCATGGCCGCGAGTCTAGCGGGTTCGCGCTGGCTGTGTCTTGCGCCGGATCAAGCTTTCTCGGCCGGTGCGCGGATTTCCGGCACGGCCTCGATGACCAGCTTGTGCAGCCCTGCGCCGCCGGTTTCCACGTAGTCGAGCAGCTGGGCGCGCATCCGCGGCTCCCAGAAATCGTTGATGTGGTCCGCCACGCCTGAGGCGCCGTCATCACCCGGCTGGGTGGCGAAGAAGGTGGCGATCTGGTTGGCCATCATGACCATCTTTTCAGGCGACATGGGATGCTCCATCGACGATGCGCTCGGGCGCGGCGTAAAGGTCGAAGCCGCCGCCACGGGCAAAGGCGGCCAGCGTGAGCCGGGCCTGCTCGGCCATGCTCAACGCCAGCGCCGTGGGGGCGGATACGGCGATCAGGATCGGACAGCGGGCCAGCACGGTCTTCTGCACCATGTCGACCGAGACGCGGCTGGTCAGAACCATGGCGCCCTCGGAGGCGTCGACATCCTGCCGCGCCAGCGCGCCGATCAGCTTATCGAGCGCGTTGTGCCGCCCGACATCCTCGCGCGCCATGACGATGCCCTTGCCGGGCAGCAGGAAGCCCGCCGCGTGCACCGCGCGGGTCTGGTCGTGCAGCGGCTGGTGGGCGCGCAGCTCATCCGTGGCGCGCGCCACCTCGGCGCGGGTGAGGCTGGGGCCGCCCTCGGGCAGCCGGGGCAGGGGGCGCAGCGCCTGATCGAGGCTGTCGATGCCACAAAGCCCGCAGCCCGTCGGCCCCATCATGGTGCGCTGGCGTTCCTTGAGCGCGCGCCCGCGCTCCTCTCGCAGCCAGAACCGCGCCTCGATGCCGCGCGCATGGGTCACCGCCTCGAACTCGGCCACCTCGCCCGGCTGCGCGATGATGCCCTCGCTCAGCGCAAAGCCATAGGCGAAATCGGCGATGTCGGCCGGGGTTGCCATCATGACGGCCTGCGTGGTGCCGTCGAACACCATCGCCACCGGCACCTCCTCGGGCAGGGAGCGCACGATCGAGCGCGTCCCCTCGCGATGCACCGCCACCCCGGGCCTGCTGGCGCTCAGCCGGCTCATTCCGCCGCCGGAAGGATGCGCCGCGAGCGCTCGGCCTGCGCGGCGTAATCCTCCTGCCAGTCGGTCGGGCCGTTGCTGGGCGAGACCTGCACCGCGGTCACCTTGTATTCCGGGCAGTTGGTGGCCCAGTCGGAATAGTCGGTGGTGACCACGTTGGCCTGCGTGTCGGGGTGGTGGAAGGTGGTATAGACCACGCCCGGGCTCATCTTGTCGGTGACCTTGGCCTTCAGCGTGGTCTCGCCCGAGCGGCTCGCCAGCTTGATCCAGTCGCCATCCTTGAGGCCGCGGTTCTCGGCATCGTGCGGATGGATCTCGAGCAGGTCCTGCTCGTGCCAGACGCTGTTGGCGGTGCGCCGTGTCTGGGCGCCCACGTTGTATTGCGACAGGATCCGACCTGTGGTCAGCAGCAGCGGGAAGCGCGGGCCCGAGCGTTCGTCGGTGGCCACGTATTCGGTGACGATAAAGCGCCCCTTGCCGCGCACGAAGCCATCCACGTGCATCATCGGCGTGCCCTCGGGATGCTCCTCGTTGCAGGGCCACTGCACCGAGCCCTTCTCCTCGAGGAGAGCGTAGGTCACGCCGGCAAAGCTCGGCGTGGTGGCGGCGATCTCGGCCATGATCTGCTCGGGATGGGTATAGGCCCAGCCGGCGCCCATGGCGTTGGCGAGCATCTGGGTCACTTCCCAGTCCTCATAGCCGTTCTTCGGGGCCATCACCTTGCGCACGCGGTTGATCCGGCGCTCGGCATTGGTGAAGGTGCCGTTCTTCTCGAGGAAGGACGAGCCCGGCAGAAAGACATGGGCGTAGTTCGCGGTCTCGTTGAGGAAGAGGTCATGCACGATGACACACTCCATCGCCGCGAGCCCGGCCGCCACGTGGCGCGTGTCGGGATCCGATTGCAGGATGTCCTCGCCCTGGCAGTAGAGCCCCTTGAAGGTGCCCTCGACCGCGGCGTCGAGCATGTTGGGGATGCGCAGGCCGGGCTCGGGGTCGATCTCCACGCCCCAGGCGTCTTCAAAGACTTTGCGGACCTCGGGCAGCTTGACATGGCGATAGCCCGGCAGCTCGTGCGGGAAGGAGCCCATGTCGCAGGAGCCCTGCACGTTGTTCTGACCGCGCAGCGGGTTCACCCCCACGCCTTCGCGACCGATATTGCCGGTCATCATCGCGAGGTTCGCCAGCGACATGACGGTGGTCGAGCCCTGGCTGTGCTCGGTGACGCCCAGCCCGTAATAGATCGCGCCGTTGCCGCCGGTGGCAAAGAGCCGCGCCGCCGCCCGCAGCTCCTGCGCGTTGACGCCGGTGAGCAGCGCGGTGCTCTCGGGGGCGTGGCGCTTGTCGGAGACGAACTCGGCAAAGGCCTGGAACTCGTCCCAGTCGCAGCGCTCGCGGATGAAGGCCTCGTCGTAGAGCCCTTCGGTGACGATGACATGGGCCAGCGCGGTGACCACGGCCACGTTGGTGCCCGGGGTCAGCGGCAGGTGATGCGCCGCCTCGATATGGGCGGATTTCACCATGTCGATGCGGCGCGGGTCGATGACGATCAGCTTGGCGCCCTGGCGCAGCCGCTTCTTCAGCCGGGAGGCGAAGACCGGGTGGCCATCGGTCGGGTTGGCGCCGATGACAAGCGCCACGTCGACCTTCTCGACGCTGTCGAAATCCTGCGTGCCGGCGGAGGTGCCGAAGGTCTGGCCGAGGCCGTAACCGGTCGGCGAATGGCACACCCGCGCGCAGGTGTCGGTGTTGTTGTTGAGGAAAACCGCCCGCGTGAGCTTCTGCACGAGGAAGGTCTCCTCGTTGGTGCAGCGGCTCGAGGTGATGACGCCGAGGCTGCGGCGGCCGTATTTTTCCCGGATGCCGGTCATCTTCTCGGCGGCGAAGGCCAGCGCCTCGGGCCAGCTGACCTCGCGCCAGGGCTCGTCGATGCTGTCGCGGATCATCGGGTTGAGGATGCGGTCCGGGTGCTCGGCATAGCCATAGGCGAAGCGGCCCTTGACGCAGGAATGCCCGCGGTTGGCCTTGCCGTGCTTCCACGGCGTCATGCGCACCAGCTGGTCGCCGTTGAGCTCGGCCTTGAACGAGCAGCCGACGCCGCAATAGGCGCAGGTGGTGACGACCTCGCGGTCGGGCGTGCCGAGCTCGGCAACGCTCTTCTCCTGTAGCGTGGCGGTCGGGCAGGCCTGCACGCAGGCGCCGCAGCTGACGCAGTCCGAGCTGAGGAAATCGTCGCCCGCCGCGCCGGCCGAGACCCGGCTCTCGAAGCCGCGGCCTTGAATCGTCAGCGCGAATGTCCCCTGCACTTCCTCGCAGGCCCGCACGCAGCGCGAGCAGACGATGCACTTGGAGGGATCGTAGGTGAAATACGGGTTGCTCTCGTCCTTCGGCATGTAGCGCGGGTTGGCCTCGCCCACGGGCATGCGCAGCCGCGCCTCCGCCTGGCTGCGGGCGCCGGTGCCGGAGGGATCGTAGTGGTTCTCGCCGGGCGTGTAGCGCACGTCGCGCAGGCCGACCATTCCGGCCATGTCCTGCAGCTCGCAATCGCCGTTGGCGGCGCAGGTCAGGCAGTCGAGCGGGTGATCCGAGACATAGAGCTCCATCACCCCCTTGCGGATCTTCTTCACCTTCGAGGACTGGGTGTGCACCTTCATCCCCGCCGCCACCGGCGTGGTGCAGGAGGCCGGCGTGCCGCGCCGCCCCTCGATCTCCACGACGCAGAGCCGGCAGGAGCCGAAGGCCTCCACCGAGTCGGTCGCGCAGAGCTTCGGGACCTTGACCCCGGCCTCCATCGCGGCGCGCATCACCGATGTCCCCGCGGGGACGGTGACGGAAATGCCGTCGATGGTCAGATGCACCGGCTTGCCCGATTTCGCGGGTGTGCCCATGTCCCGGTCGTCCCAGGGAATGATGAAGTCCTTCATCTCAACGCCTCCCGCATCTTCTTTGGTTCATAAATACCTCGGGGGGTTCGGGGGGCTGGCCCCCCGACCGGTCGCCTTGCCGCAGGCAAGGCGAAACACCTCATTCCGCCGCTTCCCTGACCGCCCCGAACTCCTCCGGGAACAGGCGCAGCGCCGACATCACCGGGTAGGGCGTGAAGCCTCCCAGCGCGCAGAGCGAGCCGTCCTGCATGGTCTCGCAGAGATCGGTGAGCAGCGGGATCGCGCTGGCGTCGCCGGCGGCGATGCGGTCCAGCGTCTCGACGCCGCGCACCGCGCCGATGCGGCAGGGCGTGCACTTGCCGCAGCTCTCCACGGCGCAGAATTCCATCGCGAAGCGCGCCATGCCCAGCATGTCGGCACTGTCGTCGAACACCACCAGCCCCGCATGGCCGATCAGCGCGCCCTGGCCGTCGAACTCCTCGTATCCGAAGGGCGTGTCGAACTGTTCCGGGCTCAGGTAGGCGCCCAGTGGGCCGCCGACCTGCACCGCCTTGACCGCGCGGCCCGAGGCGGTGCCGCCGCCGAGATCCTCGACGATCTGGCCGAGGCTCATGCCGAAGGCGGTCTCGAAGAGGCCGCCATGGCGGACATTGCCGGCGATCTGCAGCGGGATCGTGCCCTTGGAGCGCCCGAGCCCGAAATTGGCGTAATGCTCGGCGCCCTTCTCGAAGATCACCGGCACGGTGGCGAGCGAGATGACGTTGTTGACGACGGTGGGCTTGCCGAAGGCGCCCTCGAGCGCCGGCAGCGGCGGCTTGGCGCGGACCACGCCGCGTTTGCCCTCGAGCGAGTTCAAGAGCGAGGTCTCCTCGCCGCAGACATAGGCCCCGGCGCCGACGCGCACTTCCATGTCGAAGGCGTGGCCCGAGCCCAGCACGTCCGCGCCCAGCACGCCGGCGGCGCGGGCGATCTCGATGGCGCGGCCCAGCACCGCGATGGCGTCGGGATATTCCGAGCGCAGGTAGACGAAGCCCTTCTCGGCGTGGCAGCCGATGCCGGCGATCGCCATGCCCTCGATCAGGCAGAACGGGTCGCCCTCGATGATCATGCGATCGGCGAAGGTGCCGCTGTCGCCCTCGTCGGCGTTGCAGACGATATACTTGCGGTCCGCATGGGCCATGCGAACGGTGTCCCACTTGATGCCGGTCGGGAAGCCCGCCCCGCCGCGACCGCGCAGGCCGGAGAGCTTGACCTCGTCGATGATCTCCTCGGCCTTCATGCCGATGGCGCGGCGCAGGCCCGCGAGGCCGCCAAGGGCCTCGTACTGCGGGAGCGACAGCGGATCTGTGAGGCCGCAGCGGGCGAAGGTCAGCCGGGTCTGGCGCTTCATCCAGTCGAGCTCGTCGGTCAGCCCAAGCGCCTTCTCGTGGCCGTCCTCGAACAGCGCCGAGACATCCGCCGGGGTCATCGGACCGTAGGCCATGCGGCCCTCCGGCGTCTCGACCTCGACCAGCGGCTCGAGCCAGATCATCCCGCGCGAGCCGTTGCGCGCGATCTCGACCTCGACGCCGCGCGTCTCGGCCTCGGCACGGATCGCCGCGACCACCGCCTCGGCGCCGAGCGCCTTGGCGGCGCTGTCCATGGGAACCCAGATCTTCATGCGGCGCCCTCCAGCTCTGCGTCGATACGGGCGACATCGGCCCGGGCGATCAGGCGTTCGCCGACCATCGCGGCAGGCGCGCAGGCGCAGAGGCCGAGGCAATAGACCGCCTCTACCGTCACCCGCCCGTCCGGCGTTGTGCCACCCCAGCCGATGCCGAGCTTGTCGAGCACCGCCTCGGAGAGCGCATTTGCGCCCATCGACTGGCAGGCCTCGGCGCGGCAGATCTTGACCACGTGGCGGCCGGCGGGGGCCTTGCGGAAATCATGGTAGAACGACATCACCCCGTGCACCTCGGCGCGGCTCAGGTTCAGCGTCTCGGCGATCAGCGGCAGCGCCGCCTCGGGGACGTGCCCGCAGGCCTCCTGGATGGCGTGCAGGATCGGCAGCAGAGGCCCTTCGAGGTGCATCTGCGCGTCGATCAGGGCCTGCAGCTCTTCCGATGTCGGGTGTGAGTGGCGCATTCGGGCTTCTCCTCCCATGGATTTCATCGGTTTTGCCAGATCCATGATTTGTGAATCAATATCGCTGTTCCGTCAGTTGATAGTGTTTGGCTATCAAAATGCCGGCCGCGTCAGCCCTTCCGCCTCGTCCAGAAGCGCTTGCAGAACGGGGGTATAGGGCTCCTGATGCGGCGCGATCAGCCCGACGCCCGGCGCCGCGCCCTCGCTCTTGAGCGGCACCACCGCCAGCGGCTTGCCCTCGCAGAGAAACCGCGCGAGATCGTCGGGCAGGATGGTGACCCAGTCGCCGTGCAGGACATTGGCCACAAGCACCACCGTCGAGTTCGATTCGATCAGCGCCGCCGGGCCGATCCCGGCCTCCATGAAATGTCGGTTGATGATGCGGCGGTTCTGCATGTCCGGCGTCAGCAGGCAGAGCCGCGCCTCGCCGAGCGCCTTCCAGCCGATCGGGCCGCCTTGCGCAAAGGGATGATCGGGGCGGCAGACCAGCGTGTAGCTCTCGGCATAGAGCGGGCGGGTGGTCACCCGGCCCAAGGGCTCGTTGTCGAGATAGGTGATGCCGACGTCGATCTCGAGATCGTCGAGCAGCGACAGGATCTCGGCGGAGGCGCGCGACAGCACGGTGAAGCTGACATTCGGATGCCGCGCGGTGAATCCGGTGACCAGCCGCGAGGCCCATGTCAGCGCCGTGGGGATCACCG
This sequence comes from Salipiger bermudensis, assembly GCF_019801965.1. GTDB lineage: Bacteria > Pseudomonadota > Alphaproteobacteria > Rhodobacterales > Rhodobacteraceae > Salipiger > Salipiger bermudensis_A. The sequence continues at coordinate 537,058 of NZ_JAHVIA010000001.1, read as the reverse complement.
CCAGCCGCAGGTGGCCGGCAAGGCCCTCGCGCGAGGCGCGCATCTCGTCGCGCAGCCGCCGCGTGTCGCCGACGATCTGCCGGGCCCGGATCAGCGCCCGCTGGCCTTCGGGCGTCAGCCCGCCGAAGCGCGAGCCGCGGCTCACCAGCTTCACGCCGAGCTGTTCCTCGAGTTGGCGGATGCCGGTGGAGAGCGAGGGCTGGGTGATGCCGAGGCTTTCGGCGGCGCGGCCGAAATGCTGCTCGCGCGCGAGGGCGATGAGCATCTCGAGTTTTGCGATCATGTTTGTCTATCGAAAAGGCGCATGGCGATACCTTGCAGCAAATGGATGTGGCCGGCAATCACGGCATGGTGTGGTTCGTCAAGCGAAACAATCTCCAAATCCGGGTGCTGCAAGGGGCGATTTTTGTGCGCAAATATTGAATAGTGGGAAAGAATACATACTAAACATACGACAATAAACGCGAACGCACCCCGTCATCGGCCCGCAGAGGCCCCGGCGGAGAAGACGAAGGAACAGGGATGGTTTCAGGCAGCGGACTTTTGGCCGTCATGGTATTGTTGCCCTTCATCGGCGCCTTGGTGCCGGGGCTGATGATCCGTGCGGGGCGCGACGCATGCGCCACGTTCACCGCCGTTCCAACCCTGTTGGCGCTGGTCTTCCTCGGGGTGCTTGCGCCCGAGGTGATGCAGGGCGGCACCGTGACCGCCCGCATCGAGTGGCTTCCGATGCTCGGGCTGAACGCGAATTTCTTCCTCGACGGGCTGGGGCTGCTGTTTGCCGGGATGATCCTCGGCATGGGCCTGCTGATCACGCTCTACGCCCGGTTCTACCTCTCGGGCGACGATCCGATGGGCCAGTTCTATACCTACCTGCTGCTGTTCCAGGGCGCGATGCTCGGCATCTCGGTCTCGGATAACATCCTGATGCTACTGGTGTTCTGGGAGCTGACCTCGCTGTCCTCCTTCCTGCTGATCGGCTACTGGAAGCACCTGCCCGAGGGCCGGCAGGGTGCCCGCATGGCGCTGACGGTGACCGGCGCGGGCGGCCTCGCGATGATCGCGGGCATGCTGATCCTCGGCAATATCGTCGGCAGCTATGACCTCTCGGTGATCCTGCAGCACGGCGACGAGATCCGCGCCTCGGAATATTACCTGCCGGCGCTGATCCTGATCCTGCTCGGCGCCTTCACCAAGTCGGCGCAGTTCCCGTTCCACTTCTGGCTGCCGCACGCGATGGCGGCGCCGACGCCGGTCTCGGCCTACCTGCACTCGGCGACGATGGTGAAGGCGGGCGTGTTCCTGATGGCGCGCATGTGGCCCGCGCTCGCGGGCACCGATGCGTGGTTCTACATCGTCTCGACCGTCGGCCTCGTCACCATGGTGCTCGGGGCGCTGATCGCGCTCTTCAAGGACGATCTCAAGGCGCTGCTGGCCTTCTCGACGGTGAGCCATCTCGGCCTGCTGACCATGCTGCTGGGCTTCGGCACGCCGATGGCGGCGACGGTGGCAGTGTTCCACATCCTCAACCACCTGACCTTCAAGGCGGCGCTGTTCATGAGCGCGGGCATCGTCGATCACGAGGCCCATACCCGCGACATCAAGCGCCTCGGCGGGCTCGCCAGCCTGATGCCGGCCACCGCGCTGATCGCCGTGGTGGCGGCGCTGTCGATGGCGGGCATTCCGCCGCTCAACGGCTTCATGTCGAAGGAGCTGATGCTGGAAGAGGCGGCGCATACGAACTGGTGGGGCGGCGAGTGGCCGATCATCATCCTTGCCACCACCGGCGCGCTGCTCTCGGTGGCCTATTCGTTCCGCTTCATCGGCCACACTTTCTTTGGCCCGGTGCGCGATGACTACCCGCATCACCCGCACGACCCGCCCACCGGCATGCTGCTGGCCCCGGCCTTCCTCTCGGCGATGGTGGTGCTGATCGGCCTCTTCCCGATGGTCTTTGCCGGCCCCATCGTCGACGTCGCGAGCGCGGCTGTGACCGGGGGCAGGGCGGAGCACGTGCATCTCAAGCTCTGGCACGGCGTGACCCCGGCGCTGTTCATGTCGATCATCGCGGTGGCCGGCGGGGCCTTCCTGCTCTGGCTGCACCGCCCGCTCGACCGCGCCTGGCAGCGCACGCCGCGCCCCGAGGCCAAGGCAATGTTCGACAGCGTCGTTGCGCGCACCGTGCTGGGCGCGCGCTGGCTGATCGAGAGCACGCATAACGGCGCCATCTCGCGCTACCTGGCGATCTTCGTGGTGGCGACGGTGCTGCTGGGCTTCGCTGCCTTCCAGGGTGGCGGCACGCCGGAGCCGACGCGCGAGATGCTCCCTGTCCCGCCGCTGGTCGGCGTGGGCTTCGTGCTGACCATGCTGGCGACGCTGGCCACGGTCTTTGCCCACCGCAACCGCTTCCGCACCCTGATCCTTGTCAGCGTCGTGGGCCTCATGGTCTCGGCGGGCTTCGTCTATCTCTCGGCGCCCGACCTGGCGCTGACACAGATCTCGGTCGACACCGTGACGGTCATGCTGATGCTGCTGGCGCTGCACTTCCTGCCCAAGTACACGCCGCTTGAGAGCCCGCTCTCCATGCGCATCCGCGACGGCGTGATCGCGGTCATTGCCGGGGCCGCGGTGGCCTCGCTGGCCTACAGCTTCCTGCTCACCGACATCAGCCCGATCTCGGATTACCACCTCGCCAACTCCTACAAGGGCGGCGGCGGCACCAACGTGGTCAACGTCATCCTCGTCGACTTCCGGGGCTATGACACCTACGGCGAGATCGTCGTGCTCGGCATCGCCGGCCTGACGCTCTACGCGCTGATGGAGGCGCTGCTCAACGGGCCGGCCTCGCGCCGCCTGCGCAACTGGACCTTCCCGCCCGACCGCTCGCGCGACCGGCACCCGCTGATGATGGTGGTGGCGACCCGCGTGATGATGCCGATCGCGGCGCTGGTCGGCGTCTACATCTTCCTGCGCGGCCACAACCTGCCCGGCGGCGGCTTCGTCTCGGGGCTGGTGATCTCGATCGCGCTGCTGATGCAATACATGGCCTCTGGCTTCGCCTGGACCCAGGAGCGCAAGCGCTTCGAGTATCACGCGATGATCGGCTGGGGTGTCATCATCGCCGGGCTGACCGGCGCCGGCGCCTGGCTTGCCGGGGCGCCGTTCCTGACCAGCGCCTTCGGCTATTTCACCATTCCGCCCTTCGAGGAGTTCGAGCTGGCCACCGCCATGCTGTTTGATCTCGGCGTGTTCCTGACGGTGCTCGGGGCGGTGATGCTGATGCTCTACAGCCTGTCACGGATGGCGCGCTATGCCGGCGAGACGGTGAACCTGGAGCCGATGGACTACGACCCCTCGCGGCGCGTCGACGCTGCGATCGAGGCCGACAAGAAGGACGAGGCATAACATGGAACTTGTCGTGGCAACCACGATTGGCGGCCTGACCGCCGCCGGGGTCTACCTGATCCTGCGGCTGCGGGCCTTCCCCGTCATCCTCGGGCTGACGCTGCTGACCTATGCGGTCAACGTCTTCGTCTTCGCCACCGGCCGTCTGGCCGTGGGCGTGCCGCCGGTACTGAACGATGCCGCCTCCGCCTATACCGATCCGCTGCCGCAGGCGCTGGTGCTGACGGCGATCGTGATCTCATTCGGCATGACCGCCGTGCTGGTGCTGATCGCGCTCGGCGCGGCGCTGGAGACCGGCGACGACAAGGTCGACCTGACCGAGACGCCGCGCGGGGAGGGTGACACGTGAATCACTGGATCATCGCCCCCGTGGTGCTGCCGGCGCTGCTGGCGCCGGTCATTGCCTTCGTCATGCGCCACGACATCACCCTGCAGCGCGCCGCCTCGCTGGCGGGCGCGGTGATGCTGACCGCCATCGCCGCCGGGCTCTTCATGCTGTCGGCCGATGGCAGCGTGCATGTCTACCGCCTCGGCGCCTGGCCTGCGCCTTTCGGCATCGTTCTGGTGCTCGACCGGCTCTCGGCGCTGCTCATCCTGCTGACCTCGGTGCTGGGGCTGATCGTGCTGATGCATTCCGCTGCCAGCGGCTGGGACACGCGGGGGCGGCATTTCCATGCGCTGATGCAGTTCCAGCTGATGGGCATCTGCGGCGCCTTCCTGACCGGCGACGCCTTCAACCTCTTCGTGCTCTTCGAGATCCTGCTGATCGCGTCCTACGGTTTGGCGATCCACAGCGGCGGCAAGGCGCGGCTGAAATCGGGCCTGCAATACGTGATCATGAACCTCGCCGGCTCGAGCCTGTTCCTGATCGCGCTCGGCACACTCTATGCCACCACCGGCACGCTCAACATCGCCGACCTGTCGGTGAAGGTGCGCGAGATCCCGGTCGAGGAGGCGGCGCTGGTGCGCGTTGCGGCGATGCTGCTGATGATCGTCTTCGCGGTGAAGGCGGCGATGTTCCCGGTGCAGTTCTGGCTGCCGGGCACCTATGCCAACGCGCCCGCCCCAGTGGCGGCGCTGTTCGCGATCATGACCAAGGTCGGCGCCTATGCCATCCTGCGGATGCACACGGTGGTCTTCGGCCCCGACGCCGCCGCCATCGGCACGCTGTCGCAGGACTGGCTGCTGCCGGCGGCCCTGATCACCGTGGCCATCGGCGGCTTCGGCGTGCTGGGCTCGCGGCGGCTGATGCCGCTGATCGCCTTCGCGGTGCTGGGCTCGACCGGCACGCTGATGCTGGCGGTCTCGGCCTTCACGCCCTACGCGGCGACGGCGGCGCTCTACTACCTGCTGCACTCGACCATGGCGACCGCGGCGCTGTTCCTCGTGGCCGACCTGCTGCTGAGCCGGCGCCAAAGCGGCGACCTGCTCAAGGCGGCGCCCGCGACGGTGCAGAACGGCTTCCTCGCGGCGCTTTTCTTCGCCGCGGCCATCGGTATCGCCGGCATGCCGCCGCTGAGCGGCTTCCTCGGCAAGCTGCTGGTTCTCGATGCGCTGCGGGTCTCCGATTACACCTGGCTGGTCTGGACGGTGGTGCTGGTGGGCTCGCTGCTGACCATCGTGGGCTTCGCCCGCGCCGGCAGCCTGCTGTTCTGGAAATCCACCTCCGCCGAGTTCGTGGCGCCCGTGCTCGCGCCGGAGGACGACGAGGCGCAACCGCCGGCCAACACCATCGGCCCGATGCTGGCCGCGCCGAGCCTGCTGGCGCTGGCCTCGCTCGCCGGACTCACCATCTTCGCCGGTCCGGTCGCGCGCCACATGGAGGCCACCGCCGCGCAGCTCTTCGATCCCAGCGCCTATGTCACCGCGGTGCTGGTCGACCAGGAGGGCACCAAGGATCCCTCGTCGAAGAAATCCTACGACGACGAGACCGAGGGGGCGGCCTATGGTGAGGCTGGCGCAGAGGATGGCGCCGGTGACGACACAGAGCCCGGCACCGCATCCGAGGAGGGCCACTGACCATGCTGCGACGCGTCTTTCCGCACCCGATCCTGTCGCTGACGCTGGTGATCGTCTGGCTGATGCTGGTCAACAAGGTCACGCTGGGCAACCTGTTTCTCGGCGTGCTGTTTGGCGTCGTCATCCCGGTGATGACCGCGCCCTACTGGCCCAACCGCCCGAAGCTGCGCGCGCCGCTGATGGCCGTCGAATACGCGCTCGTGGTGCTCTGGGACATCATCGTCGCCAATTTTGAGGTCGCCGCGATCGTGCTCTTCAAGCGCAACGACCGGATCCGCTCGCAATGGGTCGTGGTGCCGCTCGAGCTGCGCTCGCCCGAGGCGATCACTGTGCTCGCGGGCACCATCACCATGACGCCGGGCACCGTCTCGGCGACGCTGGCCGCCGATGGCGGCAGCCTGCTGGTGCACGCGCTGCACACCGATGACCCGGATGCCGTTCGGGACGAGATCAAGACGCGCTACGAGCGCCGCCTGATGGAGATCTTCCGATGATCGTCACCTATGCCCTGATCTTCGCCTTCGCCTGTTTCGGCTTCGGCCTGCTCTCGACCATGTGGCGCATGCTGATCGGGCCGACCCAGGCCGACCGCATCCTCGCGCTCGACACCATGGTGATCAACTTCATCGCGCTGATCGTGCTCTACGGCATCTGGCAGGGCACCGCGCTCTACTTCGAAGCCTCGATGCTGATCGCGATGGTCGGCTTCGTCTCAACCGTCGCCCTGTGCCGCTTCGTGCTGCGCGGCGACATCATCGAGTGAGGAGGACCCGATGGACCAAGACCTGTCCCTGCTGGCCGAGCTTCTGGTGGCCTTTTTCCTCGTCATCGGCGGGTTCTTCGCGCTGGTGGGCTCGATCGGCCTGATCCGGCTGCAGAACACCCTGCAGCGCCTTCACGCCCCCACCAAGGCCACCACCGTCGGCGTCGGCGGTGCGCTGATCGGCTCGATGCTCTATTTCCTGCTGATCGAGAACCAGCTCTCGTTCCACGAGCTGCTGATCACGCTGTTCTTGTTCCTGACCGCGCCGATCACCGCGAATTTCATCGCCAAGACCTACATGCAGGACAAGGTGCGCCGGAAGGATCTGCCGGAATCGGGCCGCGACTATGGCTGGGCGCTCTACGATCACCCGCCGGAAATGACGGAAGAGGGCAAGTGAGCCCAGCCCCGGGCCTCCGCGCCCGGGCCACGAGGCTCAGGCCTCGCTTTCTTCGAGCAGCTCGCGCGGGATGACGAATGCCGCGGCACGCCCGGTGGCGGGCTGGAGCTGCGCCCAGTCGTCGATCTCGAACTCCGCCACCAGCGTGGCGCCGGTGGGGTAATCGGCGAAGCGGGGATGGCGTGGCGGCTCGGCCATCAGCTCGTCGGCGAACTCTGCGATGCCGGGATTGTGGCCGACCATGATCACCGTATCGCCCTCGGCCTCGTTCAGGCATTTGAGCATCGCCACCGGGCCGGCGTGATAGAGCCTGTCCTCGTGGCGCGTGGTGGCGTGCACATCGAGCAGGTCGAGCGTTTCGCGGGTGCGGGTGGCGCTCGAGCAGAGCGCCTGGTCCGGCACAAGACCCTGCGCACGCAGCCAGTCTCCCAGCGCCTTGGCGCTCTTGCGGCCGCGCTTGTTCAGCGGACGCTGGTGATCCGCCCCGCCGGACGACCAGTCGGACTTGGCGTGCCGCATGAGGATCAGTCGTTTCATGCGCTCTCTCCCTTGCTGTCGTCCCAGTTTCCCATGAAGGCGGCCATGTGAAAAGCTGCCTGTTGGTCGCGCCTTCGAAGGGGGTGAGACAGCGGGCAGGCGAGTCGGGCGCGGCAGCCCCGTTCGCGACAGCTCCGGCCTTCCACGCTGCGCAGGAAGCGCTGGCAGGCGGGGACATCGTAAGTCGCGCCGGCGCTCAGCGCGCCGACCGGGCAGGCGGTGGTGCAGGGGCGCGCGGTGCAGGTTTCGCAGGGGGAGGCCTGGCCTGCTGGAAGGGCGAGGCGGTCGGGAAGGGCGATGGCGCCGCGGTAGCTGATCATCAGCCCGACCTCGACGTGCGTGTAGAGCCCGATGGGGGAGGGGAAGGCCTCTCCCGTGCGTTCGGCCCAGTGCAGGAAGGGCGGCCAGGGCGGTCCGTCCGAGGGCAGGATGGCGGCGCCACCGAAGCGCTGCGCCAGCCCGCCCAGCACCCGCTCCGACCAGCGGTCGAGCGGGTCCGGAAGGCCGTCCTGGTATTCGGGAGAGCTTTCGAACCGTGTCCAGATGCCCGGCTCGTCGGGCCCGAGCAGCACCAGCGTGCCCGTGCCTTCGGGGGCGCGATCACCGGGATCGGGATGAAATGCCCCGCGCAGGGCGAGGCCGCAGGCGCGGGCCGTCCCGGAGAGCGCCGCGAGGCTCACTCGCGCTCGCGCACCGGCGGAAGGTCGGCGGAGCGGATCAGCGAGCCGGCGCCGTGCTCGGTAAAGAGCTCGAGCAGGCAGGCATTGGGCACGCGGCCGTCAAGGATCACCACCGCGCGCACGCCCTCCTCAATCGCCTTCAGCGCAGTCTCGGTCTTGGGGATCATGCCGCCGGCGATGGTGCCATCGGCGGTCATCGCGCGCACGTCCTCGGGGGTCATGGCGGTCACCACCTCGCCGCTGGCGTTCTTGACGCCCGAGACATCGGTGAGCAGCAGCAGCCGGTCGGCCTTGAGCGCGCCGGCAATTGCGCCGGCGGCGGTGTCGCCATTGACGTTGTAGGTTTCGGTGACCTCGGTACCGGTGGCCACGGGAGCGACGACCGGAATGATGCCGGCGTCGAAGAGATCGCGCAGCACCTGCACGTTCATCTCGATCGGGCGGCCGACGAAGCCCAGCTCGGGATCGTCGGGCTCGCAGACGATGAGATCGTCATCCTTGCCCGAGAGGCCGACCGCGCGTCCGCCCTCGTCCATGATGGCCTGCACGATGCGCTTGTTCACCAGCCCGGTGAGCACCATCTCGACGACCTCGACGGTGGCCTTGTCGGTGACCCGCTTGCCGCGCACGAAATGGCTCTCGATGTTGAGCCGCTTGAGCATGTCGTTGATCATCGGACCACCGCCATGCACGACGACCGGGTTCACGCCCACCTGGCGCATCAGCACGATATCCCGGGCGAACTCGGCCATGGCCTCGTCGTCGCCCATGGCATTGCCGCCGAACTTCACCACCACCACGGCGCCGGTATAGCGCTGCATGTAGGGGAGGGCTTCGTTGAGCGTGCGGGCTGTGGCGATCCAGTCTCGGTTCATCTTTTGCTGCTTCATGTCTAGAAGGCATCCTTCCGATGCGGTCGATTTGCCTTCCTGTGTCCGGGATGACCGCGCGGGACGCAAGATTTTTCGTACGAAAAATCTCTCCGCGCGGCGGGTGGGCGAAACCTCTTCGCGGAAGAGGTTTCTCAGTCGAGCCCTGCGATGATGGCGCGCAGAAGGGCGATGCCGTCGCCTTTCTCGGAACTGGTCAGCACCAGCTCGGGGAACGCCGCCGGGTGCTTGGCGAGCTTCTCGCGCACCTGCGCCAGAACCTTCTCGCGGTCCTTCTCCTTGACCTTGTCGGCCTTGGTCAGCACCGCCTGGAAGGTCACCGCCGAACGGTCGAGCAGGGTCATGATCTCCTCGTCGACCGCCTTCACGCCATGGCGCGCGTCGATCAGCACGAAGGCCCGTCGCAGCGAGACCCGGCCCGAGAGATATTGCTTGAGCAGGCGCTGCCATTTCTCGACCACCGAGACCGGTGCGTTGGCGAAGCCGTAGCCCGGCAGGTCGACGAGGTAGCGCTCGTCTCCCAGCGTGAAGAAGTTGATCTCCTGGGTGCGGCCCGGCGTGTTCGACGCCCGTGCCAGCCCCTTGCGGCCGGTGAGCGCGTTGATCAGGCTCGATTTGCCGACATTGGACCGGCCCGCGAAGCAGACCTCGACGCGGTCATCGGGCGGCAGACCGTCCATGGCGACCACGCCCTTGAGGAAATCGACCTCGCCGGCAAAGAGCTTGCGCGCCGCCTCAAGGGCGTCGTCATCGGGCTCTTCGGCGAGCGGGAAGGGGAGCGATGTCATATCGGGGTAACCTCGTTGCCTGTGGCGATCATGCCGCCCTTCGTGACCCGCGCATAGACCCCGAAATCGCGGTGGCCCCAGCCGGTATGCAGCGCCCGCACCGGCTCGGCATCGCGGGTGCCGGTCTCCGGGCTGGCCTCGGTGGCGCGGCAGCGCTCGATCCGCTCGGTGATTTCGAACTCAATATCGCCGATGCGCAGGCGCTGGCCGATCCAGTCGAACTCGGCCCAGGGGGCGAGCCCGTCGAGGATCAGGTTGCCGCGGAAGCGTTCGATCTGCAGCGCCCGGCCCATGCGCTCCTCGAGGGCGCGCAGGCTGGCAAGGCTGAGGATCGAGAGCTCGGCGCGGCCATTGTCGGCCATACCCTGCGGCGGGGCGGGGACGAGCAGGCGCGGCGCAGGGGCGGTGTCGGGCCAGAGCGGGCGCACCCAACTGGTCAGCGCCGGTCCGTCGCTGCCGGGGGCGATGGCGATATCGGGGCGGTCGGGATGGGAGAGCGCGATGCGGCCGTCGGTCTCGGTGCGGGCGCGGACCTGGGCCAGCGCCGGCCCGTTGGCGACCACGACGAAGTTCTTGCGTGGCAGCCAGCCGAGCTCTTCCGGGGCATGCACGTGCTGAAGCGCCCATGCCCGGTCTCCGGGCATGGGCGCATCCTTATCCAGGATCGCCGTCTCAAGGGGCTCAATGCCGATCCCCTTGATCGGGTAGCGCGCGATCTGGGCGAGCCTTGCGGTCATTTGCCCTTGGCGTCGCCGTCAGCCTTGGCCTTGCGCTTGAAGCCCGACTTGATGTTGCCGAAGACGTCGGGCTTGTAGCCCTGGCTGCGCATGATCAGGTACTGCTGGGTGAAGGTGATCGTGTTGTTGGTGATCCAGTAGACCACGAGCCCGCTGGCGAAGCCGCCGAGCATGAACATGAACACCCAGGGCATCCAGGCGAAGATCATCTTCTGGGTCGGGTCGGCGGGCGCCGGGTTCAGCTTCTGCTGCAGCCACATCGAGATGCCGAGCAGCAGCGGCAGGATGCCGATGAAGATCAGCGCCAGCGTGGTGCCCGGCTCGGGTGCCGCCCAGGGCAGCAGGCCGAACAGGTTGAACAGCGAGGTCGGGTCCGGGGTCGAGAGATCCTGGAACGGGCCGAACCAGGCCGCGTGACGCAGCTCGAAGGCCACGAAGATCACCTTGTAGAGCGAGAAGAAGATCGGGATCTGCAGCAGGATCGGCAGACAGCCCGAGGCCGGGTTGACCTTTTCCTTCTTGTAGAGCGCCATCATCTCCTGCTGGAGCTTCTGGCGGTCGTCGCCGGCCTTCTCCTTGAGCTTCTCCATCTCCGGCTGAAGCTCCTTCATCTTCGCCATCGAGACATAGGATTTGAAGGCCAGCGGGAACAGGATCGCCTTGATGATCAGGGTCAGGCCGATGATCGACCAGCCCATGTTGCCGATCAGCAGGTGCAGCTGGTGCAGCATCCAGAAGATCGGCTTGGTGAGGAAGAAGAACCAGCCCCAGTCGATCGAGTCGATGAAGCGCACGACGCCGGCATCCTCGTAATCGCGGATGGTCTCGTATTCCTTGGCACCGGCGAAGAGCTGGGTGGTGACCTCCTGGGTCTCGCCCGGGGCGAGGGTCATGGTCGGCAGCACCGCCTCGGTCTGGTAGATGTCGCGGCGCTCGTCATACTTCGCGGCCTGCTTGAACGGCGCGCCCTGCTGCGGGATGAGGGTGGTCATCCAGTAGTGGTCGGTGAAGCCGATCCAGCCGTTCTCAGTCACCTGTGTGACCTCGGCGCGGGCGCCCTCGTTCTGGTTGATGTCCATGTCGGGCATGTCGGAATAGCCGATTTCCGTCAGCTTGCCGTCGGCGATCGCAACGACACCCTCGTGCAGGACGAAGAAGTTCTTCTGGTCGGCCGGCTCGCCATGGCGGGCGATGATGCCGTAGGGTGCGGCGGAAACGGTGCCCTCGCTCGCGTTCTCGACCGACTGGGTGACCGAGAACATGAAATCCTCATCGACCGCGATGGTGCGGCGGAAGATCAGGCCCGCCGGGCTTTCCCAGCGCAGGGTGACCGGGCTGTCGGTGCCCAGCGTCTCGCCGGATTCGATCTGCCAGGCGGTGTTGGCGCCCGGCACATCCTCGAGGCCGAGGCCCGAGCCCGGGGCCCAGCCATAGAGCGCGTAATAGGGATTGCTGTCACCGACCGGTTCGAGGATCTGCACGTTGGGCGAGCCCTCGTCGAGGGTGACGGTGTAGTCCTTCAGGATCAGCTCGTCGATGCGACCGCCGGTCAGCGAGATCGAGCCGCCGAGGCGCGCGGTGTCGATCGCGAGGCGCGGGGCATCGACGGTCTCGGCCTGCGCGGGCGCCGCGGCGGTGTCGCTGCCGCCGGTGGTGGCCGAGGGCGCGGCGGCCGGGGTCGAGGCGGTGTCGCCCTCGACGGTCTCGACCGCGTTCGGGCCGGCCTGGTCCTGCAGCTGCTCTTCCGGGGGTGGGAAGAGCAGGAACCAGACGAGGATCACCACGAAGCTCAGACCGGTTGCGATGAGCAGGTTCTTGTTCTGATCGTCCATGCGAAGGCGCCGCCCTGTCCTTGGAAAAGTCACCGCCGGGTTCAACAGGCAGGACCCCCAAAGGTCAAGCCGATTCCGGGTCTGAGGCGGGTTTTGTGACCAGATACGCAACCGGCAAAGGCGCTAGGCGGTGCCGGTGCTGCGTCCGATGTTCTGCGCCGCAGCGACCCGCTCGGCATAGCCGCGGGCCCAGTCGGCGAGCTGGTCGGCGGGCATTGGCCGCGCGATGCCGAAGCCCTGCACGTGGTCGCAGCCGAGCTGCGCCAGCAGCGCGTGCTCGGAGACGCTCTCGACGCCTTCGGCCACCGTCTCGAGGCCGAGCCGGTCGGCGAGGCCGAGCACGGCGGCGAGCATGCGGCGCTGCTCCTCGTCGCGGTCGACCCGGGTGACGAAGCTGCGGTCGATCTTGAGCCGGTGGACGGCGAAGCGGCGCAGCGCGGTGATCGAGGCGTGGCCGGTGCCGAAATCGTCGAGGTCGATCTGGCAGCCGAGCTGCGACAGCGCGGTGATGTTGCGCGCGACAACGCCTTCGGGCGCGTCGGCGATCACCGTCTCGAGCACCTCGACGCCAAGCCGCGAGGCGGGAAGGCCGAAGCGGTCGAGCTCCCATTTCAGGCGGGTGACGAGGCGGGGATTGCGTAGCTCGACATCGGAAAAGTTCACGCTGACCCGGGGAATAGCGAGCCCGGCCTGATCCCAACCGCGCAGCGCCGAGAGGCTGTGATCGAGCATCACCTCGCTCAGCCGGTCGAGCTGGCCGGCCTCTTCGAGCGCGGTGAGGAACTCGTCGGGCGGGACGATGCCGCGTTCCGGGTGCAGCCAGCGCGCCAGTGCCTCGACGCCGCTGATCGCTCCCGTCGAGGTGCAGAGCTGGGGCTGGAACCAGGGCCGGATCTGGCCCTTGGCCAGCGCCCGCTCGACCTCTTCGAGCAGCGTCCTGCGGGCGCGGCGCTGGGTTCGCATGCTTTCTGACCAGGCCCTCACCGCCGAGGGGCCGTTGGCCAGGGCTTCGGTCAGCGCGGTGGCGGCGGCGTCGATCAGCTGGGCGCCGCCGGCATGGCCGCGCAGCCGTGTCGAGCTGCAAAAGCCGATGGCGACGGTGAGAAAATGGGTCCCGCCCTCGGTTTCGGCCGGCTCCTCGAGGGCGCGCTGCATCCGTTCGGCCATCGTCAGCAAGGCCTCGAGATCGAGCCGCAGCGACGGGCCGAGCAGCACCAGGAAGCGCGAGTCGCCGATGCGGGCGACCCGGTCGCCACGGCGCAGCTGCCCGCGCAGGCGCTGCAGCAGGCTCTCGCGCAGTTCCTGCACGGCGCCCTCGCCGGCGCGCCGGCGGATCGCGTCGAGCCCCTCGGCCTCGACCATGATGCAGGCGGTGGCGAGCTTGGCCGCGGTGGCGCGAGACAGCATGTGGTCGGCGAGGCCCTCGGCGGTGGGCGCATCGATGAGATCCGGCAGCGGCCGATCGAGATCGAGCCCGCCGGGCGCCTCCTGCCCGGCGACCGCGTAGAGCACGGGCAGCCCGATCGCGATGGCGATCAGCGAGATCTCACCGCCGATCCAGAACGCCGCCAGCGTCAGCGCCGGCAAGAAGGCCAGCATGTGATTGCCATGCAGCCACCGCGCGAGCCGGGCGTGGTGCCGCATCAGTGCGGCCCGCAGCATCGGTCTCATCGCCTGCCTCCTTCTTGCCGTGGTCGGCAGGGGCAGGACTAGCGCACGGAGGTAACTCCGGACTTAACGCAAATCGGGGATACCGTCGTCTTCGCCGCTTTTCGCAGCGACATCGCGCATCAGCCCGGTGAAATCGAAGAGCTTGGGGTCGAGCATGTGGGAGGGGCGGATGTTCATCAGCGAACGGAACATCACCTGGCGCCGGCCGGGGCTGTTCTTTTCCCATTGGTCGAGGATCTGTTTCACCTGCTGGCGCTGCAGACCGTCCTGGCTGCCGCAGAGATCGCAGGGAATGATCGGGTAGTTCATCGCGCGGGCGAACTTCTCGCAATCGACCTCGGCCACATGCGCCAGCGGGCGGTAGACGAAGAGATCGCCCTCCTCGTTGACCAGCTTCGGCGGCATGGTCGCGAGGCGGCCGCCGTGGAACAGGTTCATGAAGAAGGTTTCGAGGATGTCATCGCGGTGATGGCCCAGCACCACCGCCGAGCAGCCTTCCTCTCGGGCGATTCGGTAGAGATTGCCGCGCCGCAGCCGCGAGCAGAGCGCGCAGTAGGTCCGGCCCTGGGGCACCTTGTCGACGACGATCGAGTAGGTGTCCTGGTATTCGATCCGGTGCGGCACCTGCATGTCCTCGAGGAATTTCGGCAGCACCGTCGCCGGGAAGCCCGGCTGGCCCTGGTCGAGGTTGCAGGCCAGAAGCTCGACCGGCAGCAGCCCGCGCCATTTCAGCTCGTGCAGCACCGCGAGCAGGGTGTAGCTGTCCTTGCCGCCGGACAGGCAGACCAGCCATTTCGGCACGCTGCCATCCTCGCGGCGCTCGACCATGCCATATTGCTCCACCGCCTCGCGCGCGTGCTGCACGATGCGCTTGCGCAGCTTCTTGAACTCGGTGCTCTTGGGAGCGCCATAGAACAGCGGGTGGATATCGTCGGCATCATCGAACATGGGCTGGCAGATACGCGGGGAATGCGTCTCAGGCAAGAGCGCTGCTGGAACGCGGCGGGCCCGGGCGGCGTTGTGCGGGACATGAGCGAAGGAGGATCCCATGAAAACCGCAACCCTGCTGCTCGCAGCAGTCACCGCCACCGGCCTCGCCGCTGGCGCCCAGGCCCAGGACGCGATGGGCGGCGAGTCGCCCGGAGCGCTGGCCATGCTCAAGGACACCAACGGCGCGACCGTCGGCATGGCCGAGCTCTACGAGACCGCCGAGGGCGTCCTGATCCGCGTCGAGGCGGATGGGATCCCGGAAGGCTGGCACGGCTTCCACCTGCACGAGACCGGCGATTGCTCGGCGGCGGACTTTACCTCCGCCGGCGGTCACTACGCGCCGGAGGGCAAGGCGCATGGCCTGCTCTCGGGGGAAGCGCCGCATGCGGGCGACCTGCCCAACGTCTACGCGACGGCCGACGGCCATGTCGCGGCCGACATGGCAAGCACCGCGCTGACGCTTCAGGGCGGCGAGGCCCCGATCCTCGATTCGGACGGCTCGGCCTTCATCATCCATGAAGGCCCCGACAGCTACGGCGACGAGGCGGGGGCCGGGGCGCGCATTGCCTGCGGCATCGTCGAGGCGGCGTCCTGACGCGCTAGTCGCGCTTTCGCGGTTCGGGAACGTTGTCGATTCCCGAGCCGCCCCACGGGTGGCAGCGCAGGATGCGGCGCGCGGCAAGCAAGCTGCCCTTGAACGCACCGTGCTTTTCCAGCGCCTCCATCGCGTAGGCCGAGCAGGTCGGCTGAAAGCGGCAGCCGTGGCCGACCCAGGGCGAGAAGACCAGACGGTAGAACCGCACGGGTAGGGCCACGATATGGGCCAGCGGGCTCACTTCGACGGGCCGTGAATCTTGCGCAGGGCGTATTCCAGATCCTTGATCAGCAGTTCGAACGGGCGCTCGGCGGTGGCATCGCGGCGACCGATCAGCACGTAATCCCAGCCCGGAACGCCCTTCGCGGGCAGCGTCAGCCGCGCGACCTCGCGCATCCGGCGCTTGGCGCGGTTGCGGGCCACGGCATTGCCGACCTTCTTGGAACAGGTGAAGCCCACGCGCACCGTGTCGGAGCCGTCGCCACGCTCGCGCGCCTGCACCAGCATCGCGTTGGCTGGCTGGCGCCGGGCGCGCGCGGCGGCGAGGAACTCGGGCCGCTTGCACAGGGTCTCGATCTTGGCAGGGGTGTCTTCGCTCATTCCAGGGCTTTCAGGTCACGCGTTGCAGGCATTGCCATAGGATCACTGCCGACAGATCACGACGAAAAGCCGCTCCGGACGCATCCGAAGCGGCTTTTCTGTCGATCCATGCGTCCCGCTTCGCCAAGGCGAAGCGTGCGGCTCAGGCGCTGAGCTGCTTGCGACCGCGGGCGCGGCGCGCATTCAGGACCTTGCGGCCCGCCTTGGTTGCCATGCGGGCGCGGAAGCCGTGACGGCGCTTGCGAACCAGGTTCGACGGCTGAAAGGTGCGTTTCATCGCGCTCTACTCCGTTTCTCGGGCAGCCCGGGACGGATTCGCCGGGCCATGTCATTCGAAGCCCGTCCTATAGGGAGGTGAGGGCCGCATGTCAAACCTCTATCGTGCCGGTCTGCAACATTCGGGCGCGGGGCAGGGCGGGTGCCTCTCCATATGTTACAGTTTGGGCGCGGGGAGGTCAAAACCCCGGCTTTCCCGTCACCCGCGATCAAGGCGGCGTGAGAGGGCTGTTGCGATGCGACCGCCTGACGCATCTTGAAGGCCATGACCGACACGCACCAGACCCGAGAGGCTGACATGGCCGAGACGCCGAAGCGCAGCCTGACCCGCCACCTGCCGCTGGCGATTATCCTGATCGTCGCCGTCACCGGCTTCTTCACGCTGCGCGACTACCTCAGCTTCGACACGCTGAGCGACAATCGCGAGGCGCTGCTGGCCCTGCGAGACCAGCATTACCTGCTGATCGCGGGGGGATTCCTGCTCGCCTACATCGCCATCGTCGCCTTCTCGCTGCCCGGCGCGGCGGTGGCCTCGGTCACCGGCGGGTTCCTCTTCGGGCTCGCCGCCGGCACGGTGTTCAACGTGCTGGCCGCCACCGTTGGCGCGGTGCTGATCTTCCTCGCCGCCCGCGCCGGGCTCGGTGCGGCGCTGGCCGAGAAGATGGACGCCTCCGACGGCAAGCTCTCGCGGCTGCGCGAGCGGCTGCGCGAAAACGAGATCAGCGTGATGTTCCTCCTGCGGCTGGTGCCGGTGGTGCCGTTCTTCGTCGCCAACCTTCTGCCGGCGCTGGTGGGCGTGCAGTTCCGCAACTTCGTGCTGACCACCGCCCTGGGAATCATCCCCGGCGCGTTGGTCTTCACCTCGATCGGTGTCGGCGTGGGCGAGGTCTTCGACCGCGGCGAGGCGCCGGATCTGAGCCTGCTCTGGGCGCCGCAGATCCTCCTGCCGCTTTTGGGCCTTGCGGCCCTGGCGGCGCTGCCGATGCTGATCAAGGCCGCGCGCGGCAAGCCTGAGCTTTGAGGGAATAGAGTGATGAAGACGGATCTTCTGGTGATCGGCGCGGGCTCTGGCGGGCTTTCGGTGGCCGCGGGCGCGGCGCAGATGGGCGCCTCGGTGGTGCTGCTCGAGCGCGGCGAGATGGGAGGAGACTGCCTCAATTATGGCTGCGTGCCCTCGAAGGCGCTGATTGCCAGCGCCGCGCGGGCCTCCTCGATGGCCCATGCCGCGCCCTTCGGTGTGGCCAGCGTGACGCCGCAGGTGGATTACGCCGCCGCACAGACCCACGTGGCCGAGACCATCGCCCGGATCGAGCCGATGGACAGCCAGGAGCGATTCGAGGGCTTCGGCGTCACGGTCATCCGCGAGCATGGCCGCTTCATCTCGCCCACAGAGGTGCAGGCGGGCGCCCATGTCATCTCGGCCCGGCGCATCGTCATCGCGACCGGCTCCTCTCCCTTCGTGCCGCCGATTCCCGGGCTCTCTGACGTGCCCTACCTCACCAATGAGACGCTCTGGCAGCTGCGCGAGCAGCCCGAGCACCTCGTGATCATCGGCGGCGGGCCCATCGGGCTCGAGATGGCGCAGGCGCATCGCCGGCTCGGCAGCCGGGTGACGGTGATCGAGGCGCAGACCGCGCTTGGCCGTGAAGACCCGGAGATGGCCGCCATCGTGCTCGAGGAGCTGCGCGCCGAGGGCATCGAGATTCTTGAGGAGACGCAAGCGCAGCGGGTGCGCGGCAGCGCCGGCGCCATCGCGGTCGAGACCTCGGCAGGTGAGATCCACGGCTCGCACCTTCTGGTGGCGGTGGGGCGCAAGGCCAATCTCGCCGGGCTCGGCCTCGACAAGGCGGGGATCGAGACCACCAAGGCGGGCATCAAGATCGACGAGGGGCTGCGCACGACCAACCGGCGCGTCTATGCCATCGGCGACGCGGCGGGCGGGCTGCAGTTCACCCATGTGGCGGGCTATCACGGCGGGCTGATCGTGCGGAACGCGCTTTTCGGCCTGCCGATCAAGGTCAGGCCCGAGATCCTGCCGCGCGCCACCTACACCGCGCCCGAGCTGGCGCAGGTCGGGCTCACCGAGGCCGAGGCGCGGGTCGCATATGGCGACAGGCTCGAGGTCGTGCGGCTGCCCTACCAGCACAACGACCGCGCCATCGCGCAGCGCCAGACCACCGGGCTGCTCAAGGTGATGGTGGTGAAGGGGCGGCCGGTGGGCGCCTCGATTGCCGGTGCGCAGGCGGGCGAACTGATCGGGCTCTGGTCGCTCGCGATCGGCTCGAAGCTCAAGATGAGCGCCATTGCAGGCATGGTTGTGCCCTATCCCACCATCGCAGAGCTTAACAAACGCGTCGCGGGAACCTATTTCTCTCCCCGTCTGTTTGAAAACGAAACAGTGAAAAGAATTGTAAGACTGGTGCAGCGCTGGCTGCCCTGACGGGACAAGCAGTACTCTAGATGCTCAACTCTCTTTCCGGCCGCTTCCTGATTCTCACGACGGTGTTCGTGATGCTGGCCGAGGTGTTGATCTTCGTGCCCTCCGTCGCCCGCTTCCGCGCCGACTATCTCACCGACCGTCTCGAGCGGGCGCAGATCGCCTCGCTGGCGCTGCTGGCCGATGACATGCTCGACCCCGATCTCGAGCGCGAGCTGCTGGCCAATGCCGGGGTCTACAACGTCGCCCTGCAGCGCAATGCCACGCGCGAACTGATGCTGTCCTCGGAGGTCCCGGGGCCGGTGGCCGAGAGCTTCGACCTGCGCGAAGCAGGGCCGGTCGTGCTGATGCACGATGCCATCGCGCGGCTCCTGAGCCCCGAGCCCGAGGTGATCCGGGTTCTGGGCTACCCGTCGCGGCAGGCGGGCCAGCTCATCGAGATCACCATGGAGGCCGGGCCGCTGCGCAGCGCGATGCTCGATTACGGCCTGCGCATCCTGATGCTCTCGGCGGTGATCTCGGTGATCACCGCGCTGCTGCTGTTCCTCGCGGTGCGGCGGCTGCTGGTGCGCCCGATCAAGGGCGTCGTCGGTCACATGATCCGCTTCGCCGAGGCGCCGGAAGATGCGCGCCGGATCATCAAGCCCTCGGCCAGCGTCAAGGAGCTGCGCGAGGCCGAGGAGGCGCTGCAATCGCTGCAGACCCAACTCGCCGCCTCGCTGCGGCAGAAGGAGCGCCTGGCGCAGCTTGGCGGCGCGGTGGCGCGGGTCAGCCATGACCTGCGCAACATCCTGACCTCGGCGCAGCTCTTCACCGACCGCATCGAGATGTCGGAGGACCCGTCGGTTAAGCGCATGGCGCCGAAGCTGGTGGGCTCGATCACCCGCGCGGTCTCGCTCTGCGAGAACACGCTGGCCTTCGGCCGCGCCGAGGAGCCGGCGCCGGTGCTGACGCAGTTCAACCTCGCCGAGCTGGTCAACGAGGTGCTCGAGGCCGAGCGGCTGGCGATCGACGAGCACGACGTTTCGCTGTCGGAGGATATCCCCGCCACGTTGAAGATGCGCGGCGACCCGGAGCAGGTTTACCGCATCATCGGCAACCTCGTGCGCAACGCGCGGCAGGCGATCACCGGCACCGGCCAGCCGGGCGAGATCAACGTCGCGGCCTGGGCGGGCGATACCGAATGGGTGATCGAGGTGACCGATACCGGCCCCGGCCTGCCGCCGAAGGCGCGCGAGCACCTTTTCCAGCCGTTTCAGGGCGGCGTGCGCAAGGGCGGGGCGGGGCTGGGCCTCGCCATCGTCGCCGAGCTGGTGCGCAATCACGGCGGCCAGCTGCGGCTGGCGCGCTCGGACGAGACCGGAACCTGTTTCGAGATCCGTCTGCCGATGGGAGAAATGGGCTGAAGGAAATTTCTCAGAAAAACGCATTTCCCCCCCTTGCGCATCTTCGCGGGTAAGTCTAAACCCCGCCTCCACGGACCGATAGCTCAGCTGGATAGAGTACTTGACTACGAATCAAGGGGTCGGGGGTTCGAATCCTCCTCGGTCCGCCAGTTTCCGGAAAGCCCGCTGCATAGCGCAGCGGGCTTTCTTATTTTCCGGATGTGAAAATAATGACTTAGGCCGCTCTCGGGCGTTGGCGGAGCCGCTGTGAGCGGGCGGGCAGGGGCGTTGCCCTGCCGCGCCGCGGGCGCCTATTCCGCCGCGGCGGCCTTCGGGGTGTCGCTGCGCAGCATGCGCCAGCCCATGACCCCGAACAGGATCGTCACCAGCGGGTTGAGGATGTTGAAGAAGGCGAAGGGCAGGTAATTGACCGTCGCCACGCCCAGCGTCGCCGCCATGTAGGCGCCGCAGCTGTTCCACGGCACCAGCGCGCTGGTCACGGTGGCCGAGTCGCCCACCGCGCGCGACAGCACCACCGGCGCCAGCCCCATCTTGCGGAAGGCGCGCTGGAACAGCTTCCCGGGCAGCACGATGGCGATGTACTGGTCCGAGGCGAGGATGTTGGTCCCGAGCGCCGCCGCCACCAGCGCGCCGATCAGCTTGCCGGTGGTGTCGGCGGCCTTCAGCACCGGCGCCAGCACCCGGTCGAGCGCGCCGATCTTGTCGACCACGCCGCCGAACGACAGCGCGCTCAGAATCAGCCAGATGGTGATCAGCATGCTTTCCATGCCGCCCCGGCTCAGCAGCTGGTCGAGCCCGGGTGAGCCGGTGTCGGAGACGAAGCCCGAAGCCAGCGCCGTCCAGACGCCCTTGATCATCTGCAACGCGTGCGGGAGGCCAGTGTCGTCGGCCGCGGCGGCGACGCTGTCCGGGCTGATGATCACCGCGACGATGCCGCCCGCCAGCGCGCCGACGAAGATCGTCAGGAAGGGCGGCACCCGCGCCACGGCAAGGCCCAGCACGAGGATCAGCGGCACGAAGGGGATGAAGCCGACGTTGAAATTCGCCGCCAGCCCCTCGGTGATGGCGCTGGCATCGAACTCGCCCGGCGCCCCGAGAAGCCAGAACACCACGAGGCAGACCAGCAGGGTGGGGACCGAGGTCCAGAGCGTCTCTATGATGTGGTCGTAGAGCTTGGCCCCGGCGGCGGCGGTGGCGAGGTTGGTGGCATCCGAGAGCGGAGAGGACTTGTCGCCGAAATAGGCGCCCGAGATGATCGCCCCGGCGGTGATCGCCGGGTTCAGCCCCATCTGCGCGGCGACCCCCATGAGGCCGATGCCGATGGTGCCGGCCACCGTCCAGGAGCTGCCGATGACCAGCGCCGTGGCGGCGCAGATCAGCACCACGGTGAAGTAGAAATAGTCCGGCGACAGGATCTGCAGCCCCCAGTAGACCATCGCCACCAGCGTGCCGCTCATCGCCCAGGTGCCGATCAACGCTCCCACTGCCAGCAGGATGAACAGCGCCGTCAGCCCGGTGTTGACGCTGGCGATGGCAGCCTCGCGCATCTCGTCGAAGCTGTGGCCGCAGCGCAGCCCGACCATCGCGGCAATGACCGCCGCCAGCATCAGCGCAATCTGGTTCGCGCCGAGCGCTGCCTCGTCGCCGTAGAGCCCGTAGGCGGCCGCAAGCATGGCGACCAGTGCAACGATCGGGACCAGCGCCCAGAGCATCGTCGGCGCGCGGGGTTCAGGGCGTTCCGTGGCGGGCATCTGTGGGTCGGTCAAACTGTCGGTCTCCGTCTTGCATGGCCCTCCGCATCGCTGCGGACTGCGCCCCGGCGGCCCCGGAGCGCGGCGTCTGGGCGGCGCGGTTCAGAGCGGGTGGGTGTTGCGAATCTACCGACAGTTTCAACGCGCTGGCTATGGCCTCGATCAAATTTTGCGACCTCCAAGGCCCCGACGTGTCGGCGAGATAACGTCTTTTCCCGTTCGCGGTCAGCAAATTAGCGCGCTTGGCGCGGTTTTCGGTTACAACTTAAAGGAGATTCGAGTGTTTACGCTCAGTCAACTTTATATTTATCATGATAAATTGACCTGGATCATGTCGGTGTTCAGATTGGAGAGGTTAAATGCATTCAGAATTAATGATGATTCTATCCCCCAAGACACAACCAGAAAGGTAGGACGATGTCGAAGTTCCGGTTCCCCACCGCCTTCACCATTCTCTTCGTCCTGATCGCAGTTGTCGCAGCACTAACCTGGGTCATCCCCGCCGGTGAATATCTCCGTGAGATGAACGAGGGTCTCGGAGCCATGGCTCCCGTGCCCGGCACTTACGAACAGGTCGAACCCAACCCGCAAGGGATCATCTCCGTGATCCTTGCGCCCATTGCAGGCATGTACGATCCCGGCCTGCTCGGATCCGCCTCCAGCGCAGCCATCGACGTGGCCTTCTTCGTGCTGATCATCGGCGGCTTCCTGATGGTCGTCACCAAGACTGGCGCGATCGACGCCGGCATCGGTGCCCTGCTCAACAAGCTCGAGGGCAAAGAGCACCTGATGATCCCGATCCTGATGCTCGCCTTCGCCTTTGGCGGCACCAGCTACGGCATGGCCGAGGAAACCCTCGCCTTCTATGCCCTGATCATCCCCGTGTTCATCCGCGCAGGCTATGACTCGCTGACAGGTGTCGCCGTGATCATGCTGGGCGCCGGCATCGGGACGCTGGGCTCCACCTTCAACGCCTTCGCCACCGTGGTGGCCTCCCAGGGCGCCGGTATTCCCTTCACCTCGGGCATCGTGCTCCGCGTCGTGATCCTCGCCGCCTCGCTCGCCGCCGGTATCTTCTACGTGATGCGCTACGCCGCCCGCGTCAAAGCCGATCCCTCCAAGTCCGTGGTCGCAGACATGGCCGCCGTCAACCGCAGCCACTTCCTCAAGGCCTCCGCCGAGGGCGATGCCCTCCCGTCCCTGAGCGGTGTGCGCGCCGCGATCCTCGCCCTGTTCGGCCTGACCTTCGTGGTGATGATCTACGGCGTCGTCGCGCTCGACTGGTGGATGGGCGAAATGGCCGGCCTGTTCCTGGCAATGTCCATCGTCGTGTGGTTCGTGTCGAAGTTCGACAAGGGCACCTCCATGGACGAGAAGACCTTCGTCGACACCTTTGTCGAAGGCGCCCGTGACCTGCTTGGCGTTGCCCTGATCATCGGTGTGGCCCGCGGTGTCGTGGTCATCATGGATGCCGGCCGCATCACCGACACGATCCTGCACTCCGCGGAAGGCGTGGTCTCCGGTCTCAGCGAGTTCCTCTTCATCAACGTGATGTTTGGAATCCAGCTCCTGATGTCCTTCCTCGTCCCGTCCTCCTCCGGCCTTGCCACCCTGACCATGCCCATCATGGCCCCGATGGCAGACTTCGCAGGCGTCGGTCGTGACCTGGTCGTCACCGCCTACCAATCGGCAAACGGTCTCGTGAACCTGTTCAACCCGACCTTCGCCGTCGTCATGGGTGGCCTTGCCATCGGACGGGTCTCCTATGACCGCTGGCTGCGCTTCGTGCTGCCGCTAGTGATCGTCCTGGCCGTGATCATCATGGCTCTCCTCAGCGTCGGCGCCGTGATCAGCTGACCTGACCAGATCAACCCGGCGGCCGCGCCAGGCCGTGGCCGCCGACCCCGATCTTTCTAATTCTACGGAGAAATTAAGATGGAATTTGGTGTTCATTCCGAAGTTGGAAAACTCCGCAAGGTCATGGTCTCGCGCCCGTCGCTCGCCCATGAGCGTCTGACCCCCCGCAACTGCCAGGAACTTCTGTTCGACGATGTGCTCTGGGTCGAACAGGCCCGCATCGATCACGCCGATTTCGTCAGCAAGATGAAGGCCCGCGGCGTCGAGGTTTTCGACATCCAGGACGTGCTTGCCGAGGCTTTCGAACAGACCGACGACGCCCGCCCCTTCATCCTCGACCGCCTCATCACCCCCAACCTCTGCGGCCCGGGCCTGGCCCGCTACATGCGCCCCTGGCTGGAAGAGATGGCCCCGCGCGACCTCGCCCGCCAGCTGATGGGCGGCATCATCGTCGACGATCTGCCCGACTCGCAGGTGCGCCGCGATGCCCGCATCACCCTGGGCCACACGGACTTCATCATCCCCGCCGTGCCCAACGCCCAGTTCCAGCGCGATCCCTCCTGCTGGATCTACAACGGGGTCACGGTGAACCCGATGTTCTGGCCGGCCCGCCAGCCGGAAACCCTGTTCCAGCGCACGGTCTACAAATTCCACCCGATGTTCCGCGACGCGGATTTCAAGATCTGGTGGGGCGACAGCGACGAGAACTTCCAGGCCGCATCGGTCGAAGGCGGCGACGTCATGCCGATCGGCAACAAGACGGTCTTCATCGGCATGGGCGAGCGCACCACCCGCCAGGCGGTGACCCAACTGGCCCAGACCCTGTTCGACCAGGGCGCGGTGGAGCGCGTGGTGGCCTGCATCATGCCCAAGTCGCGCGCCGCGATGCACCTCGACACGGTGTTCTCCTGCCTCGACGTCGACAAGGTCACGGCATTCATGGAGGTGGCAAGCCAGATCCGCTGCTTCTCCGGCCGGCCCGGAAATGACGGCAAGACCGTCATCTCGGAGGAAAGCGGCTCGATCTTCGATGTCTACAAGGACGTGATGGGCGTCGAGGACCTGCAGATCGTGGCCACCGGTGGTGACGATTTCCAGGCCGAACGCGAGCAATGGGACGATGGCAACAACGTCGTCGCGCTCGAGCCCGGTGTCGTGGTCGGCTACTCGCGCAACACCTTCACCAACAAGAAGCTGCGCGCCGCCGGTGTCGAAGTCATCGAGATCAACGGCCAGGAGCTTGGCCGCGGTCGTGGGGGTGGTCACTGCATGACCTGCCCGCTGCTCCGCGATCCGGTCTGAACCAACCTTCCCAATCCCAATTCCTCAAACGCGAAAACCGCAATTCTCATATTTCAGGAGGCCGACATGGCTCTTAATCTCAGAGGCCGCAGCTATCTCAACATCGCAGACTTCTCGCAGCGCGAAATGCTCTACCTGCTCGATCTCGCCCGCGACCTGAAACGCGCCAAGTATTCCCGCTCCGAGAAGAAGGCGCTGAACGACAAGAACATCTGCCTGATCTTCGAAAAGACCTCCACACGCACCCGCTGCGCCTTCGAGGTGGCCGCTCACGACCAGGGCGCGCACATCACCTATCTCGATCCGTCGGGCAGCCAGATCGGCCACAAGGAATCGATGAAGGACACCGCCCGCGTGCTCGGTCGGATGTTCGACGCCATCGAGTTCCGCGGCTCCGGCCAGGACATGGTGCAGCAGCTCTCCGACTACTCGGGCGTGCCGGTCTATAACGGCCTGACCGACGACTGGCACCCGACCCAGATGCTCGCCGACATGCTGACCATGGTCGAGAACTCCGACAAGCCGCGCAGCCAGATCGCCTATGCCTACCTGGGCGACGCCCGCAACAACATGGGCAACTCGCTGCTGCTGCTGGGCGCCATGATGGGCATGGACGTGCGGATGATCGCTCCGAAGGACAACCAGAACGAGCCCGAGATCATCAAGATGGCGGAAGAGTGGGCCGAGCAGACCGGCGCCCGCATCACCATCACCGATGACGTCAACGCCGTCGAGGGCGTGGACTTCATCCACACCGATGTCTGGGTGTCGATGGGCGAGCCTGCCGAGGTCTGGGAAGAGCGCATCAAGCTGCTCAAGCCCTACCAGGTCAACATGGACCTGATCAAAAAGGCCAAGAACAAGCAGGTCAAGTTCATGCACTGCCTGCCGGCCTTCCACAACACCGAGACCAAGGTTGGCGCCAGCATCGCCGAGAAGTTCGGTATCACCGAGCTGGAGGTGACCGAGGAAGTGTTCGAGAGCCCGATGAACATCGCGTTCGAGCAGGCCGAGAACCGCATGCACACCATCAAGGCCATTCTGGTGGCCACGCTGGGGGCATGACCATGAGGATCGTTGTCGCTCTTGGGGGCAACGCGCTTCTTCGCCGTGGGCAGGCGCTCACGGCGGAGAACCAACGCGAGAATGTCCGCATCGCCGCCGAGGCCCTGGCCCCGCTGGCAGATGGAAACGATCTGGTCGTTACCCACGGCAATGGCCCGCAGGTCGGCCTCCTGGCCCTTCAGGAAGCCGCCTATACCGAGGTCGACGAGTATCCGCTCGACGTCCTCGTCGGCGAGACCATGGGCATGATCGGCTACATGATCGAGCAGGAAATGGGCAACCTTCTGCCCTTCGAAACTCCGCTCGCCACCGTGCTGACCATGGTCGAGGTTGATGCCGAGGATCCGGCCTTCAAGGACCCGACCAAGTTCATCGGTCCGGTCTATTCGGAAGAGGAGGCCAAGAAGAACGCCGCCGAGAAGGGCTGGTCGATCAAGCCCGACGGCGACAAGTGGCGCCGCGTGGTGCCGTCGCCGGCGCCGAAGCGGATCTTCGAGGTGCGCCCGATCCGCTGGATGCTCGACAATGGCGCGGTGGTGATCGCCGCCGGCGGTGGCGGCATCCCCACGGTCTATGACCGCGAGGGCCATCTCACCGGGGTCGAATGCGTCATCGACAAGGATTTCTGCTCGGCCTTGCTGGCCTCGGAGATCGATGCCGACGTGTTCGTGGTCGCCACCGATGCGGATGCGGTCTTCCTCGACTGGGGAACGCCCGATCAGACGGCAATCCGGCGGGCCACCCCCGACCAGATGGACGCTTATGACTTCCCGGCAGGCTCGATGGGGCCGAAGGTGGAGGCGGCGCAGAATTTCGTCCGCGCCAGCGGCAAGCGTGCCGTGATCTGTGCTCTCAAGGATGTCGCCGCCGCGCTGCGGGGCGAGACCGGAACAACCATCGACCCGGAGGTCGCCGACGTTGAACTGGTCCGCGCGTAAGCGCGGGCCACCCACATTTTAGAAAGATACGAACATGAAAGACCAGACCGCCCAGATTGTTCCCGCCCAAGAGGCCGGCGCCGGAACCGCTGTGCCCTGGACGCGCAGCGGCGAAGACGTCGCGGCCGTCCTGCGCAGTGATGCCGGTACCGGTCTTTCGACGTCGGAGGCGAAGCAGAGGCTCGACCAGCACGGGCCCAACAAGCTTGCCGAGGGCAAGCAGACCTCGCCCCTGATGCTCTTCCTCGTCCAGTTCAAGAACCCGCTGCTGATCATCCTGATGATCGGCGCGGTGATTTCGCTGGCGACCGGCCACCTCGTCGATGCCATCGCCATCGCGGTGATCGTGGTGCTGAACGCGGTGATCAGCTTCTACCAGGAATTCAGCGCTGCCCGCTCGCTCGCCGCCCTGCGCGAGATGGCCGCGCCGCTGGCCTTCGTCAAACGCGACGGCGAATGGGCCGAGATCCCGGCCGCCGACATCGTCCCGGGCGATTTCCTGCGCTTCAAGGCCGGTGACATCATCGCCGCCGACGTGCGCTTCATCGAGGCGGCGCGGCTGGCGGTCGACGAGGCCGCGCTGACCGGCGAATCCGAGCCCGTCGACAAGCACACGCTGGCCATCGACGATCCAGAGCTGACGCTGGCCGACCGGCTCAACATGGGCTTCATGTCGACCAAGGTGACCAACGGCACCGGCATCGGCATCGCCACCTCGACCGGGATGCAGACCGAGGTCGGCCACATCGCCCACATGATGGCCACCACCGAAGAGCCCAAGACCCCGCTGCAGGAGCGCATCGAGAAGCTCTCCAAGGTGCTCATCGCCGCCGCGCTGGGCGTGGTGGCCGTGGTCATCGGCATCGGCATCTTCCACGGCATGAGCCTGTCCGAGATGCTCACCACCGGGATCTCGCTCTCGGTCGCCGCCATCCCCGAGGGTCTGCCGACGGTCGTCACCATCGTGCTGACGCTGGGCTCGCAGCGCATGGTCCAGAACAACGCGCTGGCGCGCAAGCTCTCCGCCGTGGAGACGCTGGGCACCACCTCGGTGATCTGCTCCGACAAGACCGGCACACTGACCCAGAACCAGATGCAGGTGATGCGGCTCTGGGCCGGTGGCAAGACCTGGGAGCTGAGCGGCGAGGGCTTCGACCCCAACGGTGACTTCCTCGACGCCGAGGGCAACGCCGCCGTCATCGCGGACGAGCAGGATCTGGCGCGGATGCTCGAGGTGTCGGTCTACTGCAACGAGGCCGAGCTGATGGTGAAGGACGGCCGCCATGCGGTGCAGGGCAACCCCACCGAGGGGGCGCTGGTCGTCGCGGGGGCAAAGGTCGGCATCAACCGCGATGCGCTGAAGCAGGATCACTATGACATCCTGCAATCCTTCCCCTTTGACAGCACCCGCAAGATGATGAGCATGCATGTGCGCATGCCCGACGGCCGCAAGGTTCTGGTCGCCAAGGGGGCGCCCGACGTCATCATGTCGCGCGCCAAGGGCATCCTGCTCAACGGCGTGATCCAGCCGCTCGACGATGGCATCCGGGCGCAGGTCGAAGAGGTGATCGCCGAGTTCGGCGGCCGTGCGCTGCGCACGCTGGCGGTGGCCTTCCGCTATGCCGAGGACGGCACCTTCGATCCCGAGGATCCCGAGCACGACATCGTGCTGCTCGGCATCCACGGCATCATGGATCCGCCGCGCCCCGAGGTGAAGGTTGCCGTGGCCGATGCCACCTCCGCCGGCATCCGCACGGTGATGATCACCGGCGACCACGCGGTCACCGCGCAGGCCATCGCCGAGCAGATCGGCATCCGCACCTCCGAGGCGCAGACCGTTCATACCGGCCAGGAGATCGACGGCATGGACGACACGCAATTGGCCGAGGTCGCGAAGAACGCCGCCGTCTTTGCCCGCGTGACACCCGAGCACAAGCTGCGCATCGTCAAGGCGATGCAGGCCAATGGCGAGGTCGCCGCGATGACCGGCGACGGGGTCAACGACGCGCCGGCGCTGCGCACCGCCGATATCGGCGTGGCGATGGGCATCACCGGCACCTCGGTGGCCAAGGACAGCGCCGCGCTGGTGCTGCTCGATGACAACTTCTCGACCATCGTCAGCGCCGTGCGCGAGGGCCGCCGGATCTATGACAACCTGCTCAAGTTCGTGCGCCAGGCCCTGACCTCGAACGTCGCCGAGGTCTCGACCATCCTCTTCGCCTTCCTGCTCATGGGCAACGAGCCGCTGATCCCGCTCGCCCCGCTGATGATTCTCTGGGTAAACCTCGTCTCCGACGGGATCCCGGCGCTGGCGCTGGGCTTCGAGGAGGCCGAGCCGGACGTGATGGAGCGCGCCCCGCGCACCCGCGATCACGACCTGTTCTCGGACGGCATGAAGGAGCGCATCCTGATCCGCGGCCTCGCGGTGGGCGGCATCAGCTACTACACCTTCTCGCAGGGGCTGGCGATGGAGCTCGGCTTCGAGATGGCGCAGACCATGGCCTTCGTGACCATCATGTTCGCGCAGCTGTGGCATGTCTTCGATGCCCGCACGACCACGACGCTGTTCCGCAAGTCGCCCTTCGGCAATCCCAAGCTGCTGATGGCGGTGGGGATCTCGCTGGTGCTCTCGGCCATCGCCGTCTACTCGCCCTTCGGCCACTACGTGCTGGGCACGGCGAGCCTGCCGATGCCGATCCTGCTGGCCTGCGGCTTCATCGCGGCGCTGCCGACCTTCATCCTGTCGGGGATCAAGGAGATCTTCGGGTTCAAGTTCCTCTGAGCAGCCGCCCGAACCAAGACAACCAGACCCGGCGCCTCACGCGCCGGGTCTTTTCGTCTCGGGGGGCGAGGGCGCGTCTAGAGCGAGACGAAGAGCTGGATCACCAGCGCATTGGCGAGATCGACGAAGAAAGCCGAGATCAGCGGCAGCACGATGAAGGCCAGCGGCGCCGCACCGTAGCGCTTGGTCACCGACGACATGTTGGCGATGGCGGTGGGGGTGGCGCCCAGCGTGAACCCAACGAAGCCCGCCGAGAGCACGGCGGCGGTATAGTCGCGCCCCATCAGCGGGAAGAACACGAAGAGCACGCCGACCACCGTCGCCAGCACCTGCACCAGCAGCACCGTGGCCAGCGGTCCTCCGAGCCCGGCCAGCGTCCAGAGCTGCATGCTCATCAGGGACATGGCGAGAAACAGCGACAGGCTGAAATCCGACAGCACCGCGAGGGCCGGCGTGCGCGCCGGCCAGGGCAGCTTGGGGCGCAGCAGCGGCACGGTGTTCGACAGCAGGATGCCGGCCATCAGGCAGGGTACGAAGAGCGGCAGGTCGAGCCCGATGGCGGTGAACTCGGCATGAAGCAGGTAGCCGATCATGATCGCGATATGCGCCACGAGGATCGAGCGCATCAGGTTGACGTGGTTCACCGCTTCGGCGGGCTCTGCCTCGTCATCGAATTCGAGACCGACCATCGGGGCGGCATCATGCGGGCCCTCGAGCCGGTTGCGCTCGATGAGGATTTTGGCCACCGGCCCGCCGAGAAGCGCCGCCAGCACCAGCCCCAGCGTCGCGGTGGCGAGCCCCATCTCGGCCATGCCCGCAACGCCTGTCAGCTCGGTGATATAGGGGCCCCAGGCGATCGCGGTGCCATGCCCGCCGATCAGCGCCGCCGAGCCCAGCAGCACCGAGGCGGGCAGGGGCAGGCCGAAAAGCGCCGCACCCGCCAGCCCGACGGCGTTCTGGATCACCAGGAAGGCGACGGTGATCAGGGCGAGGTAGAAAAGCACCTTGCCGGCGCTCATCAGATCCGAGAGCCGGGCGTTGAGCCCGATGGTCGAGAAGAACACCAGCAGCAGGTAATCGCGCCCGCTCAGGTCGAAGTCGATCTCGGTCCCGGTGAACAGGTGATGGAGCAGCGTCAGCAGTGACACGGCCAGCCCGCCGGAGACCGGCTCGGGAATGTTGAAATCGCGCAGGAAAGCGATCTTCTCGGTCAGCCGCACGCCGATGAAATAGACCAGCATGCCGATGGTGGCGGAGAGGAAGGCGGGCACGATCATGTTGCGAATTCCCTTGTCTGGCGATGCCTCACGCTGCCGCGCGGCGCTCGCTGCGGCGGTCGCGCAGCACCAGCATGGAGGGCGTCAGCACCAGTGTCAGCACGGTTGCGAAGATCAGCCCGCCGGCGATGGCGCTCGACAGCTCGGTCCACCATTGCGACGAGGGCGCGCCGACGAGGATCTCTCGGGAGAAGACGTCGAGCGTCACCCCCAGCACCATCGGCATCAGCCCCAGCGCCGTGGTCAGCGAGGTCAGCACCACCGGCCGCAGGCGCTGGGCGCCGGCGCGCAGCGCTGCCTCGCGGGCGGAAGCGCCAGCCGCGCGGATCTCGTTGTAGGTGTCGATCAGAACGATGTTGTTGTTCACCACGATGCCCGCCAGCGCGATCACCCCGATGCCTCCCATGACAATGCCGAAGGGCCGCCCGATGATGATGAGCCCGAGTAGAACGCCGGCCACCGAGAACACGATGGCGCTCAGCACCACGAAGACCTGGTAGAAATTGTTCATCTGGATCAGCAGGATCGCGAACATCAGCGCGATGGCCGCGACGAAGGCGAGCACGAGGAAGGACGACGCCTCGGCCTGCTCCTCGGCCTCGCCGCCCAGCTCGAAGCTGGCACCGCCGGGCAAGGGATCGTCTTCCAGCGCGGCGGTGAGCAGCAGCATCTGGTCGTTGACCAGCAGGCCGGGGGCCACGTCGGCCTCGATGGTCAGGACCCGGCGCTCGTCGGTGCGGCGGATGGTGCCGATGCGGTCGACCGGCGCGAAGCTGACGAAGTTCGACACCGGCGCCTGTCCGGCCGAGGTCAGCACCCGCAGGTTGGTGAGTTCGGAGAGGTTGCGGCTCTCCCGCGGGAAGCGCACGCGGATGTCGTATTCGTCGCTGCTCGCCGGTGGGCGGTAGGTCGAGACGTCGACGCCGCGCGTGAGCAACTGCACCGCCTGTCCCAGCAGCGCGACGCTGGCGCCGTAGCGCGCGGCTTCGGCGCGGTCGACATTGATCGCGAGCTCGACGCCTGGCAGGCTGCGGTCGTCCTCGACATCGCTGAATCCGCCAATGCGCTCCATGACCTCGCGGATATGGCTGACGGCGGCGCTCTGCGCCTCCGGGTCGGACGCGAGCACCCGGATCTCGACCGGCTTGCCCTGCGTGGGGCCGTTTGCCTGGCTCTGCACCTGGATCTCGACCCCGGCGATATCGGCCAGCGCCTCGCGGATCTCGGCGGCGATGACATCGGCCTTGCGGCGCTCCTGCCAGTCGGCCAGCTCGAGATTGATGGTGCCGATCACCTCCTCGTTGCCGAGCTGTGAGTTGAGCGCCGAGCGGGCGTAGATGCCATTGATCTCGTCGAAGCCGAAGAGCCGCCGCTCGACCTGCCGCACCAGTGCATCGCGCTCGTGGATCGAGAAGCTGTCGCGGGCGCGCACCTCGACCTGCAGCGCCTCGGGCTCGACGGCGGGGAAATAGGTGACGCCGCGCCCGAACAGCCCGTAGAGCTGGAACGCACCGAGCAGCACCGCAACCGCGATCAGCAGCGTCACGCCGGGCGCGCGGACCGCGCGGTCGAGCAGGCGGGCATAGGCGCCGGTGAAGCCGGAAAGCGCGCGCGGATCGCCATGCTCGGAGGCGGAAAGCGCGGCCTTGGCGGAAGCGCTGCGCGGCTGGCGCCGTCCGATCAGCCCGCCCAGCACCGGCACGAAGATCAGCGCCATGAACAGCGAGGCGATCAGCGTCAGGATCACCGTGGCGGGCAGGTATTTCATGAACTCGCCCATGATTCCGCTCCAGAACAGCAGCGGGAAGAACACCGAGAGCGTGGTCGCGGTCGAGGCGATGATCGGCCAAGCCATGCGCTTCGCGGCATCGGCATAAGCCTGTTTCGGCGGCGCGCCCTCATGCAGGCGGCGGTCGGCGAGGTCGGTGGTGACGATGGCGCCGTCGACCAGCATGCCGACCACGAGGATCAGCGCAAAGAGCACGATGATGTTGAGCGTGTAGCCGATCAGCCAGATCGTCGCGACGCCAACGAGGAAAGAGCCCGGGATCGCCACCCCCACCAGCACCGCCGAGCGCAGCCCGAGCGCGTAGACGATGACGATCATCACCAGCACCACGGCGGCGATCACGCTGGCCTCGAGCTCGGAAAGCATGGTCTTGATCTGCTCGGACTGATCGGACTGGTAGGTGACCTGCACGCTCTCGGGCCAGCCCTCGCGCGCCGCCTCGACGCGGTCCATGACCTGATCGACGATCTCGATCACGTTGGCCCCCGAGCGCTTGGTGACCTCGAGCGACAGCGCCGGCTGGCCGTTGAAGCGCACGAAGCCCTCCGGGTCCTCGAAGGCCTGCCGGATGGTGGCGATGTCGCCAAGGCTGACCACGGTGCCGTCGCGCACCTTGACCGGCATCGCTTGCAGGTCCGGCAGGGTGGTGATCAGGCCGGGCACCTTGAGCGCCATGCGGCCGCGGCCGATATCCATCGCGCCGGCGGCGATCAGGCGGTTGTTGGCCTGCACCTGCCCGAGCAGCTCGTCGAAGGTCAGCCCGTAGGTCTGGAACACCGTCGGGTCGATCAGGATCTCGAGGAACTCCTCGCGCTCGCCGCCGATCTCGGCCTCGAGCACGCCGTTGATCTTCTCGATCTCGGTCTGAAGCTCTTCGGCCATCCGGCTCAGCGTGCGCTCGGGCACCGGGCCGCTGAGGATGATCGACAGGATCGGGAACATTTCGGTGTTGATCTCGATGAGCTCCACCGTGGTGGCGCTGTCGGGGAGATCGGCATTGGCGCGGTCTCGGGCATCGCGGAGCCGGCCGAGCGCGTCGTCGGCATCGGTGCCGGGCTCGAACTCCAGAAGGACCAGTGCGGCGCTCTCCATCGCCACGCTGCGCATGGTCTTCAGCCCGTCGACCGAGGAGAACTCGCGCTCGAGCGGCTGCAGCAACAGCGCCTCGCCATCCTCGGGTGAGATGCCTTCGACCGCGGTGGTGGCGATGAAATAGGGCAGGGGCACCTCGGGGGCGGCCTCCTTGGGGATGGTGAGATAGGCGTAGCTGCCGAAGCCGATCAGCATCAGCAGCGCGAGCAACACCGCGCGGCTGCGCGAGAAGGCCGCGTCGATGAGGGTGTTCATTGCCCGGGCTCCTCTGCGGGCACCGGCGTCACCTCCTCGCCCTCGACCACGAAGCCCTGCCCGACGACGATGATTTCCGCCGGGTCGGGCAGGCCGGTGGCCCAGACGCCGTCGAGCTCGGAGCTGACCACCTGCACCGGGTGGAAGGCGACGCGGTTGTCCCCGGTCACGGTCTTGACCCCTAGCGTGCCGTCGATGTCGAGCGAGAGGTCGGCACCGGAGAGGAAATGCGCCTCGGTTTCGCCGGTGGGGATGCGCACCCGCGCCGAGATCCCCGAGGGGATCGCGCCGTCAGCGTTGGGCACGGTGATCTCGACGGTGAAGGTCCGGGTCTGGGCCTGTGCGGCGGTGCCCACGAAGCTCACCTCTCCTTCACGGCTCTCGCCGGTGAGGAAACTGACCTCGGCCAGTTGCCCGGTGCGAATGCGGCGCAGCGATTGCTGCGGAACCTCGACGCTGACGGTCAGCGGGTCGTGGTCGATGATGCGCCCGACCTCCATGCCGACCGAGACCACCTCGCCGAGCTCGAGCCCGAGATATTCGATCCGCCCGGCGAAGGGGGCGACGATGTCGGTCTGGTCGCGCGCCTCCCGCGCCGCGGCAAGCTGCGCCTCGGCGGCAGCCAGCGCCGCCTGCGCCTGTGTCACCCGGTCGAGCGTGGCGACGCCGCGGTCGAGCAGGGTGGCGGCATTGTCGTATTCGCGCCGTGCCCGCTCGAACTCGCGCTCAGCGGAGACCAGATTGGCCTGCGCTCGCTCGGTCGAGAGCCGCACCAGCAGCGCGCCCTCGGCAACATCGGTTCCGGGCTCCACGAGGATCTCCTCGACCGTGCCCGACGCCTCGGAGCGGATCATCGTGTCGCGCTTGGGAAGGGCCTGCCCCTCGGCGTGAAAGTAGAGCGTCACCGGCCCCGCCTGCGAGCGCTGCACGGCGACCGAGGGGATGCCGGGCGCGGGCATGGGCTGATCCTCGCCGGTCTGCGCGGGCCGGAAGACCCCG
This sequence comes from Salipiger bermudensis, assembly GCF_019801965.1. GTDB lineage: Bacteria > Pseudomonadota > Alphaproteobacteria > Rhodobacterales > Rhodobacteraceae > Salipiger > Salipiger bermudensis_A. The sequence continues at coordinate 501,925 of NZ_JAHVIA010000001.1, read as the reverse complement.
CTCAGCATCCAGAGCGTCAACCCGACGATGATGGCGAGCGCGATCAGCCAGGCGCGGCCGGCCCCGGGATCGTCCTCGAAGCTGAGCTCGGTGCGGGGCGGCGTCTTGGCAGAGGGCGAGGATGTCATCTGAGCGTCGAAGGTCTGGGAAAAGGGCAAAAGAAATGGCGCGGAGCGCTGGCCGGAAGCTTACGCACTGTCTCTGACGGAACCAAGACGCGATGCCCGGCCCGGACGATTTGGCGCAAGCCGGGCAGGAGATTGGCGTGGAGGCGGGGAGGGGGGCTGCAGCGCCCGCGTTGCTTCCGGCTGCTCAAGGGGGCAGACGCGCGGTGCGGCCCGGAAACGAGCGGGGCGGATCCGAAGATCCGCCCCGTGCAATCAGTAGTCTTTCTCGAAATAGATCCCGAGGCCGCTGTCGCCGCCGCTGTCGGCGCTGGCGCGGGCCTTCACGTTTCGATTGATCTGGTAGTTCAGGTTGATCGTCGTCTCGCCGCCGGAATCGACCTCGACGTCGGTGTAGAGATCATCGCTGATATACTTGCCCAGCCGCAGACCAGCATTGCCTTCATCATCGGTGGTGACGTCGAAATCATCGAGACCGAAGCCCTTGCGCAGGTTGCCGACGATGCCTTCGCCGCCCTTGCCCGCCAGCGTATTGACCGCCGCCGCGATGCGCAGCGCCTGCAGCGCCGAGAGGTCGGTCACGTCGCGGCCGAAGAGCAACAGCGCCAGCACCTCTTCCTCGGGGCGCGAGGGGGTCGAGCTGAAGGTCACCTCCGGCTCGGTGGCCTCGCCCTCGATCGACACCGTCACCACGGTGCTCTCGCGCTCGGCGGTGGCCTCGACCTCGATGGTCGGGACGAAATCGCCGGTCAGGCGCAGGATCGCCGTGTCGAGCGTCAGGCGCTGGCCAAGGATGTCGAGCCGACCGCGGATCAGGTCGAACCGGCCGACCGGCACGATGTCCTGTGTGGTGCCAGTGATCCTCAGCGAGCCGCCAAGCTCGGCGTCGAGGCCGCGGCCGCGCACGAAGATGCGCGAGGGAGCCCGGATGTCGAGGTCGAGCGGCAGCGTGTAGGACGAGCCGCCGCCGGAGCTCCGGGTCTCGATCAGGCCGGCGCGAGCGCGGGTCTGCCGCACCGGTCCGGGTTCGGCGAGGTGGGTGAGGGTGAAGCTGCGGCTGCCCGGCCCGAGGCCGGTTTCCGGGATCCGCAGCTCGGCCTGCTCGATGTCGATGCGTCCGCCGATGGTCGGGCCGGTGAGCAGGGGGCCCTGCACGGTGACGCGCCCGCTGGCGGTGGCCTGGTAGAGCCGGCGATCCTCGAGCAGCAGCTCACGCATCCGCACAGTCAGGTCAGCGCTGTAGGGGGCGTTTAGCCCGATCGTGCCGGTGGTCTCGAGCCGTCCGCCGGTGGCCAGCTGGCCGGTGACGTCGAGCCGGACTTGGCCGCCACCGAGGTTGGCGCTGAGGTTGATGCCGTTGAGCGAGATCCCCGGCCCCGGCAGCACCACCTCGGCGCCGCTCACCGTGACGCTGCCCGAGAGCGAAGAGGGCGCCAGCGGCCCGTTCAGGCGCAGGTTCAGCCGCGCCATGCCGGAGAGCAGGTTGGGCTCGGCAATGCGGTTGGCGAGCGACAGCGGCGCATTGCCGTCGATGGCGAGATTGGCGCTGTCGAAGCTCTGCGCCAGCGTGCCCGAGACCGTCGCCTGCGTCCCGCCGGGCGCGTTGATCCGGGTGTCGACCTGCCACGGCCCGTCGCCGCTGCCGCCGATCGTGCCGCTGGCGGTGGCGCGGCCCGGAAGCTGCGGCACGATCACGCCGAGATTGTTCAGCGCCACGTCGAAGCTCAGCGCGCTGGCACCGGACTGGCTCAGCGTGCCGTTCATCGTGGCGGTGATCTGCGAGGTGGTCACGTCGAGCTCTTCGACGGTGATGTTGCCGTCGTCGTCGCGCCGTGCCGAGACCACGGCGCTGCCGCTGCCGCCGACCAGCCTGTCGGCGATTTCGATGCCGGTCGCGAGGTCGCGGGAGTTGAGCGTGCCGTCGGCGCTGAAGGCACCGGTCGCCAGCGTGTAGGCGCCGGAGCCGTCGAAGCTCACCGAGCCGCGCAGGTTCTGCCCGGTGAGCGGCGCATAGGCGGCGAGCGAGCCCACCGAGGCGGTGCCGTCGAAGCCCACGGTGCCGATCTGGCCATCCTCGGTCTTGGTGGCGGTGACGATGCCGCCGGCCAGGGTCTGGCCGGGGCCCCGGGCGGTAAAGTCGAGCGTGTAGGCCTCGGCGCTTTCCTGCAGGTCGCCCGAAACCGAGACGCTGCCCGACATGCCGGGCGCGACCGGGCTGAGGTCGGGCAGGGTGAGGTTGAAGGTGGCGGTGCTGCCATCGCCAACGAGGTTGCCGCTGGCGGTGAGCTGGATGCCCGGACCGTCGACATCGGCACGGCGGATGGTGATGCCCTCGGCGTTGCGCGAGGCGTCGATCTCGGCCCGGGTGGTGCCTTCCAGCAGCCCGTCGACCTGCTGGATGCCGATGGCGAGATCGTTGGTCACCAGCGTGCCGTCGGCGTCGAAATAGCCGGTCTCGAGGGCGTAGGAGCCCTCGCCGTCGAAGCTGAAGGAACCGTCGAGCTCGCGGCCTACAAGATCGGCGAAGGCCGAGAGGTCGCCGCCGGCTGCGGTGCCGTCGAAGCTCACCGTGGCGATGCCGCCGTCGGGGGCCTTGGTGGCGGTCACATCACCGTCGATCTGGGTCTGGGCGGGGCCTGTGGCCGCGATGTTCAGCAGGTAGGCCTCGGCGCTTTCCTCGAGCGTGCCGCGCAGGCTGGCGCGGCCCGAGAGACCCTCGGCGCGCAGGCGCGCGAGGTCGGGCAGGGTGATGTCGAAGCTGGCCGAACTGCCGGCGTCGAGCAGCGTGCCGGTGGCGGTCATTTCGATGCCGGGGCCGTCGACCTCGGCGCGGCGGATGGTGATGCCATCGGCGTCGCGGGTGACGTTGACCTCGGCGTCAGTGGTGCCTTCCAGCAGACCGTCGACCGCGTCGATGCCGATTTCCACATCGCGGGTTTGCAAGCTGCCGTCGGCGTCGAAATAGCCGGTTTCAAGCGTGTAGGCGCCGCTGCCCTGGAAGCTTGCCGCGCCATCCAGCGGACGGCCCGCAATGGCGGCGAAGGCGGCGAGATCGCCCGCCGAGGCGTCGCCGGTGAAGCCCACCGAGACGATGCTGCCTTCCTCGCCCTTGCCGGCGGTGACGACGCCGTCAAACTGGGTGTTGCCCGGGCCCTCGGCCACGAGGTCGAGCGCGTAGGCGTCCTCGCCTTCGTCGAGCGTGCCGGTCAGCGTGGCCGCGCCGCTCATCGACGGATCGACCAGCGACAGGTCGGGCAGGGTGAGATCGAACTTGCCGCTGCTGGCGCCGGTCTGGAGCTGTGCGTCGGCGGTGATGACGATGCCGGGGCCGTCGAGATCTAGATTGCGTAGGAAGGTGCCCTGCTCGGTCCGCGCGGCGGTGGCGTCGAGCGTCAGGTTGCCGGCCAGCAGCCCATCGACCTGCGGAATGCCGGCGGCGAGATCGGTGGCGTTGCCTTCCACGGTGAGATCGAAGCGGCCGGAGACCGGCTCTGCCCGGCCCGTCACGCGCACATCGGCGTCGCCGCCAAGCTCGCGCCCGGCGAGGCCGGAGAAGCGTGCGAGGTCCTGCGCGCGGATCTGCAGATCCGGCTCGATGGCCGGGTCGGCGCCCTGCGTCAGGCCCGAGAGCACCACGTCACCCTGCACGTCGATGCCGGCGCCGGTCAGGTCGATGCCGGTGATCTCGAGCGGCGAGCCTTCCTGCCAGTCGAATTGCAGCGCGCCGGTCATGGCGTCGCCGGTGGCCTCGGCCAGCGAGGCATCGGAGAAGGCCAGCCCCGCCACGTCGAGATTGAGCTGACCGCGCACCGCGCCGGGCAGGCTGCTGGTCTCGTTCTGGGCGATGACGCCGGCGCCGGAGAGCTGGGCGCTCTCGAGCGACATCTCGGGGCGGTCGAGCCCTTCGAGGGCAAGCTCGAGGGTGAACTCGTCGCCGATTGAGGCGTCGTAGAACAGCGACAACGTCGCCTGTTCGAGCAGCGTCTCGTCCTGCGCGAAGGCCAGACGCACCGGGCTGCCGTCTTCCGAAGCGATGCGCCCGGAGAGCCGCAGCCGCTCGGGCCAGCCCTCGGCGCCGATGCGCGCCTCGCCGCTCAGCGAGACCGCGGCGGTCTCGAGCGTCAGCTCGTCGAGCGCGATGGCGCCACCCGTTTCGAGCATGCCGCTGGTGCGCAGAAGCTGGTTGTTACCGAGAAAGGCGCGCTGCTCGACGGGCAGCAGCGGGCGCAGATCGCCCTCGAGATTGGCGGCAAAGCGGTGACCCTGCGCCTCGATGCCTTCAAGCGTGACCTGACCGGCGAAGCGGTCCTCGCCATCGGTGGCGAGCGAGAGATCGGCGGTGAAATCGTCGACCACGCCCTCGCCCTGCACCGCAAGGCGGATTGGCGGCGCGCCGGGCAGGCCCATCTTGGTGGTCAGAAGGCCGCCGGAGCCTTCCTCGAGCACCAGATCGACCAGCAGTTCGCGGCTGTCATTGGCGTAGCTGCCGGTGAAGTTCAGCGCGTCGGTGGGGCCGTCCTGCCGCACCACGGCAAGCTCCACGTTGCCCTCGCCATCGGCAAGCTGCGCCGCGCCCTCGACATTGAGCGTCACCGCCTCGCCCATGATCGGCGCTCCAAGCTCGACGGCGTCGATGGCGAAACGGCCGACATTGACCGAGACCGGCAGGTCGGGCAGCGCGAAGCTGCCGCCGCTGGCCTCGGGGGCCGGCGCGGAGGAGCCGGAGGCGGGCAGGCGGGTCACTTCCAGCCGCTCGGCGCTCAGTTCGTCGACTTGCAGGCGGCCGCGCAGCAATGCCAGGCGGCTCCAGTCGAGCTCGGCATTCTCCAGCGTCAGCCAGATGCCCTGCGCGTCGGCGATGGTCATGCGCTCCATCGTGGCCTGCGAGCTCAGCGCGCCGCGGAAGCCGCGCACCGTCACGCTGGTGCCGTCCGACGAAAGCGCGTTCTCGATCAGGCGTTCAAGCCGGGTGCCCTCGTCATCCTCCTGCGCCGTCGCGGGCAGGGACAGTCCGAGAAGCAGGGAGAGGAGGAGGAGAAAGCGTTTCAAAATGCCTGACCTATGCCGATGTAAAGCTGCACCCCGTCGCCGGTATCGCCCGAGACCGGGCTGGCGAGATCGACCCGGAGCGGGCCGATCGGGGTCGAGTATCGCACGCCGAGGCCGGCGCCCGCGTGCCAGTCGCCCTCGGTGCCGGGGGTGCTGGCCTCGCTGATGTAGCCCGCGTCGGCAAAGGCGACCACGCCCCAGGTGTCGTTGATGTCCTGGCGCAGTTCGGTCGAGAGGCCGAGGAAGCTGCGGCCGCCGGTCTCGTCGCCGTCGAGATCGACGGTGAGTGACTGGTAGGGCTGGCCGCGCACGGTGCCGGCGCCGCCGGAGTAGAACAGGAATTCGGGCTGGGTGTCTTCCAGCTCCGCGCCGACGACCGAGCCAAGCTGAAGCCGGCCCGCGAGCACGGTGCTCTTGCTCTCGCCGAAGCCGTAATAGCCGCGCAGGTCGGTGTAGAGCCGGGCGCCGTGGCCCTCGCCGTCGAGATTGTAGAACGGGGTCAGCTCGGCATCGAGATACCAGCCAGAGGTCGGGTCGAGATCGATGTCGCGCTTGTCCCAGGTCAGCGAGAGCGGCAGCGTGAACAGCAGGAACTCGCGCTCGCCGAGATCATCCTCGGTCTCGGAATAGAGCAGGCCGACCCCGATCTCGCCGGTGAGATCCTCGTTGAAGCGCCGGGTCAGACCGGCCGTCAGCTCGGCGGTGTTGGCCGAGTAGGTCGGCTCGTTCAGGGTCGAGAGCGATGCCTCAAAGAAGGCGTCGGTGTTGGGGCCGAGCTCGGCGATGGCGGCGGGAATCTCGAGCCGCGCGGTGATGCTCGCGTCGAGCGCGTCGCTGCCGGAGGCGCCAATATCGGTGACCTCGCCGTCGATGCGCAGGCGCTCGGCGCCGCCCCAGAGGTTGCGATGCAGCCAGAAGGCGGTGAGGCTCAGCCCCTCGAGCGACGAGATCTCGGCACCGAAGCCGAAACGGCGGGGCTTGTTGTCGACCACGCGCAGCTCGACATCGAGTGTGCCGTCGGGGTTCGGTTCCTCCGCCTCTCGCAGGGTGACGCTGGTGAAGGCGCCGGTCCGGGTCAGGCGGCGCTCGACCTCCTCGAGCTCGTCGGGATCGAAGCGCTCGCCGTTGGGGAAGCCGGCAATGCGGCGCTGCGCGGCGGTGCGCACGGCGCTGTCGTTGACGGTGATCAGCCGTCCGAAGCGCAGCTCGCGGCCGGGGGCGATGCGCATCTCGACATCGAGCTCGCTGTTGCGGTGATCGGCGACCACGTTCTGGTAGGAGATCTCGGCCTTGGCATGGCCGATCTGGCGCCAGCCGTCGATCCCTGCATCGGCGGCATCGCCCACCAGCGAGGCCTCGGCAGTCTCGCCGCGCTTGAAGCCCTCGGGCAGCTCTGTCTCCGGGGCGAGCGGCGCGATCTCGGCGCGACCGAAGGTGAAGGCGGGGCCGCTCTGCACGCTGACCACGACGGTGTCGACGCGGTCCGGGGTCTGCAGGAGCGGGATATCCGCGGCCTCGCGACCGTCGATCCGGATGCTGATGACGCCGCCATAGTAGCCGTTTGCGTAAAGCGTCTCGAGCAGGATGCCATAGTCCGACAGCGCCGCGGCGAGCACGTCCTGCCCGGTCGGCGGCGCATCCTCTGCTTCGGCCTCGACCGAGGCGAGCGCCGAGTTGTTGCGCATTTGCGCGCGGAGGTCCTCGTCCATGCCGGGGGTCGAGAAGTTCAGGTTCTCGAGCGCGAAGGCAGGGGTGGATGCGAGGCAAAGGGCGGTGCCGGAAGCGGCAGCAAAGCGCCGGATGGTCACTGAGGAATTCCTTTCTCGGGCCATGGGGCTGTTCGCCCTTGGGGCGAGATCGATCCACAGTAACCCAGTGCAATCGTGGACGCTAGGGAAGGCAATCGCATCTTACGCCCTCCGCCGCGCTTCTCGCGTGGAACAGGCGGGGAAGCGCCGGGTGTGTGTCTCCTCTGCATCGCTTGCCCCGTCCCCTCGGGCTGTCTATCCCGTTGAGAGGCAAGCTAGTGCTGCAAGACGCAACGTGAAGGAGACGACATGCCCGACATCATCGTGATCGGCGGCGGCATGGCCGGGGTGAGTGCCGCGGCGGCGCTGGCCGCGGACGCCGAGGTCCTGCTGCTCGAGGCCGAGCCGGGAACCGGGCGGCACTCCACCGCGCGCTCCGCGGCGATCTTCATCCGCAATTACGGCAACGCCGCCCTGCGTGCGCTGAACGACCGGGCGGCGGGCTTCTTCGAGGCACCCGACATCGATGTCGAGGCGCCGCTGCTGACGCCGCGCGGCGAGCTGCTGCTCGCCACCGGCGAGGAGCTCGATCTGCTCGAGGAGTATGCCGCCGGCAGCGCCGGGCTCGACCGGCTGAGCGCCGCCGAGGCCGAGCGGCTGGTGCCGATCCTGAAACCCGGTCATTTCGCCGGCGCGGTGCTGGAGCCCGAGGCCCGCGACATCGACGTCGACGCCATGCTGCAGGGCTACCTGCGCAAGTTCCGGGCGCGCGGCGGCGCGCTGCGCTGCAAGGCGCCGGTCTCGGCGCTGAGCCGCGAGGCGGGGCTGTGGCAGATCGTGGCGGGCGGCGAGACCCACGCAGCGCCGGTGGTGATCAACGCCGCCGGTGCCTGGGCGGGCGAGGTCGCGCGCATGGCGGGCGCGCAGCCGATCCCGATCCAGCCCTGCCGGCGCTCTGCCGCGGTGTTGCCGGCGCCTGACGCCCATGAGGTGGGCCTCTGGCCGCTCTTCGGCTCGATCGCCGAGACCTGGTATGCCAAGCCGATGGGCGGCCAGCTCATGGTAAGCCCCGCCGATGCCGACCCGGTGCCGCCGCAGGATGCCTGGCCCGACGACATGGTGCTGGCGGAGGGGCTGCACCGCTACGAAAGCGCGGTGACGGTGCCTGTCACCCGCATGGTCTCGAGCTGGGCGGGGCTGCGCAGCTTCGCGCCGGACAAGACCCCGGTCTGCGGCTTCGACGGCGCCGCGGAGGGCTTCTTCTGGCTCGCCGGGCAGGGTGGCCACGGCATCCAGACCGCCCCGGCGCTGGCCGAGCTGACCGCGGCGCTGGTGGCCGGGCGCGAGGCGTCGGTCGGCGCCGAGAGCCGCGCCGCGCTGTCGCCGGCGCGATTTGCCTGAGGGGGCCGCCATGCGCATCTACGTCACCGGCAGCTCCGGCGTTCTGGGCTGCGAGATCCTCTACCACCTGCGGGCCGCTGGCCATGACGCCACCGGGGTCGCACGGCGTGCCCTGCCGCGGCAGGCGGCGGGGTTGCCGCAGATCTCGACCGCCGATGTGCTCTCGCCCGGCTGGCTGCCGGAGCGCGACACACACGCGAGCATCGTGCATTGTGCCGGGCTCGCCAGCCCACGGGTGCCGTTCGAGAGCTATGCCGATCTCAGTCGCCGCGAGATCGAGCCGCAGGCGCGCTTCGTCGAGGCCCTGCTGGCGCGCGGCTGGCGTGGCCACATGGTCTACGTCTCCTCCGCCGGGGTCTATGGCGACACCGATGCGCTGCCCATCCCAGAAGACGCGCCGCTTAACCCCAAGTCCTACTATGCGCTGCAGAAGATGGCGGTGGAGCAGGCGCTGGTGATGCTCGCCAACCGGCACGGCTTCCGGCTGACCATCCTACGGCTCGCCAATGCCTACGGCTCGCCGCTGGCGGGGCCGGGCTATGGCGTGGTGACGATCCTGCTCAACGCGCTGGCGACGGGCACGCCGTTCAAGCTCTTCGGCACCGGCGAGAGCCTGCGCGATTACATTCACGTCTCGGATTTCTGCGCCGCCGTGGCGCGGGCCTGCGTCGTAGAGTTGCCCGAGCGGGTGACGACGCTCAACATCGGCACCGGTCAGGGCACCTCGCTGGCGGATCTCGTGGCGCTGGTACAGCGGGTGACCGGTCAGGCGCTGGCGCTGGAGCGCGCGCCGCTGGAGAGCGAGCTGAAGTCGAGCGTGCTCGATATCTCGCGGGCCGGGCGGCTGCTCGGGTGGCAGCCGGTCGTGGGCATCGAGGAAGGGCTGCGGCGGACGGTGGAGGTGATGGGCGGCTGAAAGGTGTCTCGCGCCGCCGTGCATCAGTCATGCTGAAAGCACACCTTTGGCAATTCTCACCCTTCGGGCGGGCAGTCTGGTGACGCCAGCACCTAGCTTAAGGGGTTCGGACTTGTCTTGAATCTACGGAGGAGGCCGAACGCAGGACGACCGGTCTGCCGCCTGCCGATCCGAAAACTATGGTCTACGCATCAGCCTCGGAATTTTGGTGATCGATTATATCCTATCGAAGGGTCGTTTGACTGCTCAGATACAATCAATTCCAGCTCCCTAATTGCCACTTCCCGCTTGTCATCACTTTCGAAGAGGATCTCTCGTCGGATCCTAAAATCCATCAGTTCCTCCTTCGTGAATTCAGCTTCGACCGCTCTCTGATCCCAGCTCCCGAAGTATCGGATAGAGTGCCCGTCACCGCCGACATCTTTTCCGATGTAGATCTTCTTGTTTGGAAAAGTGATCCTGTAGACGACGTAGCGAGACTTCTTCGTACCGAGATTTGCATTTGAATTAGTCAAGATCGCGATACACCTAACGATATAGATTTGGCTTTCCCGACATAGCAAACCACCCGGTATAGGCCTACCAGGAAGTGAAGTGCCGATCGGGCATGTGCCCTGCGCCCCTCACTCTTCCTCGAACGGGTCCCACTCGTCCTCAACCTCCGGCAGCGCTTCGGCGGTGGCCTCCTGCGCGGCGGCCTCGGGGGTACGGATCTCGACGATCTCGGCCTTCGGGAAGACGGCCAGTGCGGCCTGGATCAGCGGGTGCTCCGCCGCCTCGGCCTTCATCGCCAGCTCGGCGGCGTGGGCCTGCTCCCAGATCGTTGCCGTGTCGCAGCCATTGACCAGCGACACGCCCCAGCGATTGCCTGTCCAGCGCTGCAGCGCGCTGCCCAAGCGCTGGGCGAGATCGCCGCGGGCGTTGTCGGTGGGGGTGAACTCGATGCGGCCGGGCTGGTAGGCGGCGAGCCGCACGCAGCGCTCGACCTCCATCAGCAGCGTCATGTCACGGTTGGCACGGATCAGCTCGACCACGTGCTCGAAGGTCGGGAAGCGGGCCAGCGCGTGATCCGCCGCCACCGCCAGCACCGCGTTGCCCTGCGTCGCGACCGGGCCAGAAGGCGCCGGATGCGTGGGCTGGACGTGGCCGCCGGTCGCCTGGGCGCCGCCAGCGGCGGGCGCGTGGGCATAGCCGCCACCGGGGCCCGACGGCGGCGGGGGCGGGGTGTCCTGCAGCTTGCGCAGAAGCTCTTCGGGCGAGGGTAGCTCGGCCACGTGGGTCAGCCGGATCACCGCCATCTCGGCGGCCATCATGGCGTTGGGCGCCTGCGCCACCTCGTCGAGCGCCTTGAGCAGCATCTGCCACATGCGGGTCAGCGCGCGCATCCCGAGATTGGCAGCCATGGTCTCGCCGCGGGCGCGCTCGTCGGGCGAAATCGTCGGATCCTCGGCGGCCTCCGGGGTGATCTTCACCACCGACGTCCAGTGGGTGATCTCGGCCAAGTCGCGCAGCACCGCCAGCGGGTCGGCGCCATCGGCGTATTGCTCCGACAGTTCGGTCAGCGCGCCGGGGGCGTCGCCGTACATGATCTTCTCGAACAGGTCCATCACCCGGCCCCGGTCGGCGAGGCCCAGCATGGCGCGGACCTGCTCGGCGGTGGTCTCGCCGGCGCCGTGGCTGATCGCCTGATCGAGCAGCGAGGTGGCATCACGGGCCGAGCCCTCGGCGGCGCGGGTGACCAGCGCCAGCGCGTCGTCGGTGATCTCGGCGCCCTCGGAGCCGGCGATCTTGCGCAGCAACGCGATCATCACCTCGGGCTCGATGCGGCGCAGGTCGAAGCGCTGGCAGCGCGACAGCACCGTCACCGGCACCTTGCGGATCTCGGTGGTGGCGAAGATGAATTTCACATGGGCCGGTGGCTCCTCCAGCGTCTTGAGCAGCGCGTTGAAGGCGCTGTTCGAGAGCATGTGGACCTCGTCGATGATGTAGATCTTGTAGCGCGCCGAGGCCGCCCGGTAGTGCACGCTGTCGATAATCTCGCGGATATCGCCGACGCCGGTGTTGGAGGCGGCGTCCATCTCGATGACGTCGACATGGCGGCCCTCCATGATCGCTTTGCAATGCTCGCACTCACCGCAGGGCTCGGTGGTGGGGCCGCCCTCGCCGTCGGGGCCGATGCAGTTCATGCCCTTGGCGATGATCCGGGCGGTGGTGGTCTTGCCGGTGCCGCGGATGCCGGTCATGATGAAGGCCTGCGCGATGCGCCCGGCCTTGAAGGCGTTCTTGAGCGTGCGCACCATGGCGTCCTGGCCGACCAGATCGGCGAAGGTCTCGGGGCGGTACTTGCGGGCGAGAACCTGGTACTTGGGCGATTGCTCGGACATCTGGGGCCTTCCGGGTGACGGGACCTGCACAAGGTATGCGCGCCGCCGCCAGAGGTAAACCGGGCGCGGCGCGGAAAAGCGGGGTGAACCAAACCGCATCGGCAGGCGTTGAGCGAGTATGGCTCACGGTGGCGTGATGGTCGCGCCACGCCAGTCGGAGGATCGGCCCATGCGGCTCAGGGGTGTCAGACGCAGCAGCAATATCGAGGATCGGCGCGGCAGGGGCGGTGGCGGCATCGCGATCGGCGGGCTCGGGGGGGTCGGCGTGCTGCTGGTACTGGCGATCGGCTATTTCACCGGCATCGACGTGACGCCGATCCTCGAGGGCAGCACGCAGAGCAGCACCCAGCGCGAGATCACCCCGCAGGAAGAGGCGGCGGCGGAGTTTTCCTCGCAGGTGCTCGCGACCACAGAGGAGGTCTGGAGCGAGATCTTCCCCCGCGAGGTGGGTGCGCCCTACGAGCCGCCGGTGCTGGTGCTGTTCTCGGGCACGACCTCGTCGCCCTGCGGCGGCGCCAGCGGCGCGACCGGGCCGTTCTACTGCCCGCTCGACCGCAAGGCCTATCTCGATACCCAGTTCTTCGCGACGCTGTCGCAGCGGCTCGGGGCCGAAGGCGATTTCGCCGCCGCCTACGTGATCGCGCACGAGGTCGCGCATCACGTGCAGGACGAACTCGGCATCCTCGATCAGGTCAACTCGGTGCGTCAGCGCGCCGGCGAGGCGCAGGCCAACGCCATCACCGTGCGGCTCGAACTGCAGGCGGATTGCCTCGCCGGGGTCTGGGCGCATCACGTTGACGGGCTGCTCGAGCCGGGCGACATGGCCGAGGCGCTGAACGCGGCGCGGATGATCGGCGATGATCACCTGCAACGCAGTGCCGGGCGGGTGCCGCAGCCGCATACCTTCACCCACGGCACCTCGGAGCAGCGCGAAAGCTGGTTCGCAAGAGGCTACGAATCGGGCAGCATTGGCGGATGTGACACGTTCAACGCATCGAGCCTCTGAATGACCATCCTCCACGCGCTTCGGGTTCTGGACGGAATTCTCGCCATCTCGCCCCTTCCCGGGGCGAGCGGGGATCTCGTGGGAGACCTGCAGCACGTGGCCGACTGGCGGCCGTCGCTGGTCATCTCGCTGGTCAGTGCCGCCGAGTTCGAGGCCGCGGGCTCCGGCTCGGTGGGCGGCTTCGTCGCGGATCATGGCGCGCGATGGGAGCATCTGCCGATCGTGGATTTCGACGTGCCCTGCGCGCTGTTCGAGGAGCGCTGGCCCGAGGTCAGCCGTGCGGCGCTGCACGCGTTGCAGGGCGGCGGGCGGGTGCTGGTGCATTGCCGGGGGGGCTGCGGGCGCTCGGGCATGGTGGCTCTGCGGCTGATGATCGAGGCGGGCGAGGCGCCCGACGAGGCGCTGGCGCGGCTGCGGAGCGTGCGGCCCTGCGCGGTCGAGACCGAGGCGCAGATGGGCTGGGCGCTGGCGGCCGAGCGCGAAGCGGCGGTGTTCCACCGGCACGGCGACTGAGCCAGGCCAAGAAAATTAGACTGATTTTCTCGGGACCCGCGGCACCTTTTCGCGCAGCGGGATCGTCACGAGGGCGGATCCCGCCTCGCACCGCTAGCGGCGGGCCTGTCTGGGGAAAGATGGCTCGAACCGCCTGCGCGGCGCGCCGCCCCCGGCATGCCTTGCGACATGTTTATCTTGCTCGAGGGCTGAAGTGAGAGGCTGGACAACGACCCAAGCGGGGCTCGTTACGGCTGCTTCCTTCCGGACCTGACCGGGTTGGCGAGGCGCCTGCCCGCGCCAACCTCTCAAGGCGTCATCTAGGATCTTTGTCATGGATTCGCAACCCCGGCCCGCAAAGACCGGGCCGGGGCAGGCGGATCAGAGCGCGATGCGAAACAGCGCGAAGCCCTGTTCGGTGTCGCCGGCATCCTCGAGGTTCAGCCCCGGCACGCTGTCGGCATAGGCGCGGGCGGCGGGGCCGGTCTCGAACAGCACCGTGGTGTCGGGCATCGGCGCAAAGGACCAGTTGCCGTCGGCGCTGGGATTGATCGTGCCCTGCTCGACGATGTAGCGCACGATGACGTCGCGGTTGGTGTCGGGGCCCTCGAAGATGATGGTGTCGCCGGTGCCCGGAAAGCTGCCGCCGCCGGAGGCGCGGTAGTTGTTGGTGGCGATGACGAATTCCATGTCGTCGGTGACCGGTGCGCCGTCGAAGGTCAGGTCCTTGATGCGGTTGGCGTCGTGGGCCTCGAGCTCGCCCTTGGGGCCGAATTTCGACGGCTGCGACAGGTCGATCCTGTAGCTCACCCCGTCGATCACGTCGAAATTGTAGCTCGGAAAATCGGGGTTCAGCAGCGTCGCATCCTGCGCGCCGGGCGCGATTTGGTTGAACATCCCCGCCGAGCGCTCAAGCCAGTCCTTGAGCTGTGCCCCGGTCACCTTCACCGCGCGCACGGTGTTGGGGTAGAGGTAGAGATCGGCGACGTTCTTGATCGCGATGTCGCCCTCAGGCACGTCGGTGTAATACTCCGGCCCGCCGCGCCCGCCAGCCTTGAACGGCGCCGCCGCCGAGAGGATCGGCAGCCCCTCGTGTTCGGTGCCTGCGAGCATCTGCGCGATATACCAGGTCTGGGCGTTCGACACGATCTGCACCGAAGGGTCATCCGCCACCAGCGCGAAATAGCTGTAGAGCGGCGCCGAGGTCTTGCCCACGGCGCGGCGCACATAGGCCAGCGTCTCCTCATGCGCCTGTTCGACGGAGGCCAGCACCTCTGGCGCATCCTCGACCAGCGCGGTGACCGAGCGATCCTCGTTGCGCTGCGAGATCGGGCGCGCCTCGGTGGTGGCCGAGACCACGCGCCAGCCGTTGCCGTCGCGCTCGAGCAGCAGGTCGATCAGGCCCATATGCGAGCCCCAGAAGCCGCCCATCACCGCCGGCTTGCCGTGGATCGTGCCGGCGCCGGCGTCGACGGCGGCGTAATCGGCATAGGTCGGCGAGGGGAAGACGAGGTGGCTGTGCCCGGTCATCACCGCGTCGATCCCGTCGACGCCGGCCAGCGGCACCGAGGCGTTCTCCATGCCGTCCTCGTGATCGGCCGAGCCGATGCCGGAATGGCTCAGCGCGATGACGATGTCGGCCCCCTCCTCGACGATCTGCGGCACCCAGGCGCGGGCGGTTTCGACGATGTCGCGGGCCATCACGTTGCCCTCGAGATGCTTGCGGTCCCAGTTCATCACCTGCGGCGGGGTGAAGCCGATCACGCCGACCTTGATGGGGTGGGCATTGCCGGCCCCGTCGGTGAGCTCGCGCTCGAGGATGACATAGGGCTTGTAGAGCGTCTCGTCCTCGCGCGGGTTGGCGCCGAGGCTCTTCGAGACATTGGCCAGCACGATGGGAAACTGCGCCCCGGCGGTGGATTTCATCAGGAACTCGAGCCCGTAGTTGAACTCGTGGTTGCCGATGGTGCCGGCGTCGAAGCCCACGGCGTTCATCGCGTCGATCACCGGGTGGGTGTCGCCCTCCTTCATGCCGCGCTCGTAGGCGACGTAATCGCCCATCGGGTTGCCCTGCAGGAAATCTCCGTTGTCGAGCAGCATCGAATTGGTGGCCTCGGCCCGCACGCCGTTGATCAGCGTCGCCGTGCGCGACAGGCCCACCGTGTCGACCGGTTTGTCGGAGTAATAGTCATAGGGCATCACGTGCACGTGCAGATCGGTGGTCTCCATGATCCGCAGATGCGCCTGGTTCGCGGCGGCTCTGGCGGAATATGGGTGCAGTGCGATCAAGGCGGAGCCCGCGGCTGTGCCCGCCAGGAACGAACGGCGGGTGAGTTCGGAAGGGGTGAAGCGGGTCATGGGCGGCTCTCCTGCTGATGCGCGATTCGCTTGTGGACCAGTTTTCCAACAGCGAGATCACACGAGAAGACAAAACCATCGCGCTCAACCTTCGGGAGATGAGTTCCGTTGCGGAAGCCCGCCTCCGGAAACAGGTTTGCCACGCCGGGGCGGGCGTGTCATGGGATTTGGTGGGCCGGTCTGGCCGGTCGGGCTGGATCGCCACGGGGACGCCGTGGGAAAGCCTGGGCCGGTTCGGGCGGTCGGTCTGGCTTTTCGGGGGTGCGCCGTGGGACAGCTTGGGTCGCATCGGGCGGTCAGGCTGGAGTTGCGCGGGAACGCCGTCGGAAAGTCTGGGCCGGTTCGGGCGGTCGGAAAGGTTTGCCGGGAGAGAGCGATGGGATCTCTTGGGCGGACGCAACACAGAACAGGGGCAGGGACGATCATGCGACATGCGGAAGAGGTGACATTCGGCGGATCCGGGCTCGACCGGGCGGCGGAACTTCGCGGCGACATTCCGGCGCTGGCGGCGCTGATGCAGGCGCCCGAGACGCGCACGATCGTGCTCTGGCGTGGCAAGGTGCTGATGCAGTCGGACGGGTCCGGCCTCTGCCGCCTGCCGCTCGACCATCCCGTCCTCGGCGAGGCGCGCGGCGAGCCGCTGTTTCTCGGGCGCGATGAGAGCGGTGCCATCTTCTCCCATGACATCTCGGGCTGGGCGCCCGAGGGCGAGGCGCCGGGCGAGGCCGGCTTCCTCGACAGCTCCGAGCAGGTCCACCCGGCCTGTGAAGGCGCGCATTTCGTCGAGCTGCGCGCGCTGCTGACCCAGCTCACCCCGCGCGATGCCGAGCTTGGCGCCACCGCCCGCGCGCTGTTCGGCTGGCACCAGAGCCACGGCTTCTGCGCCCGGTGCGGCACCAGGAGCGATGTCTTCATGGCGGGCTGGCAGCGCATCTGCCCGTCCTGCGGCGCCCATCATTTCCCACGCACCGACCCGGTGGTGATCATGCTGATCACCCGCGGCAATGCCTGCCTGCTGGGCCGCTCGCCGGGCTGGCCGGAGGGGATGTTCTCCTGCCTCGCGGGCTTTGTCGAGCCGGGCGAGACGCTGGAAGCGGCGGTGCGCCGCGAGGTGGTCGAGGAGGCAGGCATCAAGGTCGGCTCGGTGCGCTACCTCGCCAGCCAGCCCTGGCCCTTCCCGGCCTCGCTGATGATCGGCTGCCACGGCGAGGCCGAGAGCGACGCCATCGAGATCGACCCGAACGAGATCGAGACCGCGCGCTGGGTCAGCCGCGAGGAACTGGCGGCGTCCTTCGACGGCTCGAACCCGGCGCTGCAACCGGCAAGGCGCGGGTCCATCGCGAATTTCCTGCTGCGCAACTGGCTTGCGGACCGTCTGGATTGAGGCAAGACTGACCGCCAACACACCCACATTCAGAACGGGGCAGAGGGCAGATGGAATTCACCACCCGCGAGGATATCGAGGCGCCGCTCGAGCAGGTCTTTGCACAGCTCACCAATTTCGAGCAGATCGAGCGCCAGATCATGCGTCGCGGCATCGACGTGCAACGGACCTCTGAGGGCGGCGCCGGAACGCCGCGTGGCATGAGCTGGCAGGCGAGCTTCGCGTTCCGCGGCAAGAGCCGGACCGTCGACGTGACGCTGGCGGAGTACGATGCGCCGAACGCGATCACCTACCACGCGGTGTCGGGCGGGCTCGAGACCGTCACCAAGGTGGATTTCGTGGCGCTCTCGCGCAGCCGGACGCGGGTTGGCATGAGCGTCGAGCTGCAGCCCAAGACGCTGTCGGCGCGGCTCATGGTGCAATCGCTGAAGCTTGGGAAATCGAACCTCGAGAAACGCTTCCGGGTGAAGATGGCAGAGTTTGCCAAGGAGCTCGAGGATCGGCTGAAGCGCGTCTCCTGAGGGCGCTCTAGGCGCCGAGCTCGATCACCCCTCCGCCTGCGGCGCTTGCATCCTCGCGATCATGGGTCACCAGCAGCACCGGCAGGCGCTGGGCTTTCGCGCGGGCGAAGACAAGCTCGCGGATCTGACCGCGCCGCGCCGCATCGAGCCGGGAGAACGGCTCGTCGAGCAGCAGCGCGCGGGGCTCGGCCAGCAAGCTGCGCATCAGCGCCACGCGGGCCTTCTGGCCGCCGGAGAGCGTCGCCGGGTCGCGGTTGGCGAAGCCTTCCAGCCCGATCTCCGTGAGGGCTGCGTCGATGCGGGCGCGCCGGGCGGCGCGGCCGCGCATCGAGGGCGGCAGCCCGAAGGCGAGGTTGCCGCCGACCGAGAGATGCGGAAACAGCAGCTCGTCCTGAAACAGGATGCCGATGCGCCGGCGCTCGGTCGGGAGGTGCGTCACGTCCTCGCCGTCGAGCAGGACGCGCCCCGAGAGACGAAAGGCCGGGTCGAGCGCGCCGGTGATTGCCGCCAGCAGCGTCGACTTGCCCGAGCCCGAGGGCCCCATCACGGTCAGCACCTCTCCCGGCGCGACGCGGGCGTCGAGCGCCATCATTGTCTGGCCGTCGAGCGTGATCGCGAGGTTTTCGAGCCTGAGCCCCTCAGCCATGACGAAGCCCTTTCCGGTTGCGCCAGACCAGCGCCGGGACCAGCAGCGCCAGTGCGAAGGGCAGGAAGGCGGCGGCCGTCTGGGCCAGCGCGGTGACGCCGATCACCCGCCGCGCCCCGCCCGAGGCCAGCGCCACCGCCTCGGTGGTCAGGGTCTGCACCCGTCCGCCGCCGAGCAGCAGCGTTGGCAGGAACTGCCCCACCGAGACCGCGCAGCCCACGGCGGCGGCGGTCAGCACCGGGCGCAGCAGCATCGGCAGGCGCAGGCGCCAGAACACCCGCGCGGCGCTGGCGCCGAGGGCGTGGCCGACGAGGGCGTTGCGCCGGTCCCATCCGCGGTAGGGATCGGCCAGCGACAGGAAGACGTACGGCAGTACGAAGATCACATGCGCCGCGATCACCGCCGCCAGCGTGCCGTCGATCCCGCTCACCAGCGCGAGGATCTGCAGCCCCGGCAGGAAGGCGATCTGTGGCACGATGAGCGGCAGGTAGAGCAGCCAGAGCGCCCGCGCCGAGGGCCGCAGGCCGAAGCGATGCTCGGCCTCGAGGCAAGCCAGCACCAGCGCCAGCGCCACGCCGGTGGCAATGAGCGCGATCAGCGCGGTGTCGCCGGCCGGGGCAAGCAACTGTGGTCCCTGTTTCATCCAGCTCTTGGCGGTGAAGGCATCCGGCAGCATTGCCGGAAAGCCCCAGAAAGCCGCCACCGACCACACGCCGAGCGCCACGAGCCCGAGGAGGATCGCCAATGCCGAGAGCGCGCCGGCGCCGATGGCGAGTGCCCGCACGGGGGCGTCATGGGAGCCACGCGCACCGGTCTCGATCCACGCGCGGCCCATCCGTGCCACCGCGATCTCGCCCAGGCGCCAGATCCCCAGCGCGGCCAGCGTCAGCGCCAGTTGCAGCAGCGCCCCGGCCGCGCCGCGGAGGCGCAGCGCGAGGTCGGGATCGTTCATCCAGCGCAGCACCTGCACGGCGAGCGTCGGCGGCGTGTTGGGGCCGAGGATCATCGCGACGTCGACCACGCTCATCGAGAAGGCCAGCACCGCGTAGACCGGCAGGCGGATCTGCGGGTAGAGCCGGGGAAACACCGTCTTGAGCCAGCCGGCGCTGCGCCCGTATCCGAGGCTGCGCGCGGTGGCGAGGCTCTGGCCCGGACGTAGGGCGGGCAGGGCGGCCAGCGTCATCAAAAGCAGGAAGGGCATCTCCTTGACCACCAGCCCGGCGGTCAGCGACAGGCCCCACGGGTCCTGCAGGATCAAGAGGTCCGGCGGACGCTCCCAGCCGAGAAGCGGCGCCAGCGCGCGGGCGATCCAGCCGGAGGGCGCGATCAGGAAGGCGAGGCCGAAGGCGGCGGCGGCATGCGGCACCGAAAGCAGCGGCGAGAGCGCGCGCTCGAGCCAACGAAAGGACCGCGTGCCCTGCCAGCCGGCGCAGATCAGCACGGTGAGCGCCAGCGCCAGCAGGGTCGCGCCGAGCCCGGTGCCGAGGCTCAGCGCCACGGCACGCGGCAGGCCGGGCCATGCGGCGAGCTCGGAGAACGGCATCAGCCCCGGCTCGACCCGCCCCAGCGCCGGCAGGATGCCGAAGGCGGGCAGGAGCGTGCCCGCCAGCCCGGCGAAGACCGGGCCGAGCATCACCAGCAGCGTCAGGGCCGGGGCGCGCCGGAGCAGGGACATGGGCCTTTACTGCGCGACGCCGTAGCGCGCGGTCCAGTCTTCCTCGAGCTTCACCATCCACGACGGGTGCGGCTCGGGCAGGGTCTCGCCGAGGTCCTCGGGCTTGAGCGTCGCGGGGCCAAATTCGATGCGGTCGAAGAGCAGCAGCTGCTCGGGTTCGAGCGAGGCCACGTCGAGCACGGTGCCGAGCCCCCAGACCTCCGGGTCGGCCATGCGGGCCTGTGCCTCGGGCGAGAGCAGGATATCGGCCACCACCATGGCGCCGGCCTTGGCATTGGCGTTGTAGGGGATGGCGACGAAGCTTGCGTTGCCCAAGGTGCCGCCCTCGTGCACGTGGCTGCGCACGGTGTCGGGCAACTGGCCGTTGGCGATGGCGTTGGAGGCGGCGTTGGGGTTGAAATCGAAGCCGATGTCGATCTCGTTGTCGGCCATCAGCTGCACCAGCCGCGCGCCGTTCTGCGGGTAGGCGCGGCCCTGCCTCCAGAGATTGGGTGTCAGCTCGTCCATGAAGGCCCAGAGCGGCGCGGTGGTGGCCTCGTAATCGGCATCCTCGACCGGGCCTTCGAGGGCCATCATGTCGGGCGAGAACTCGATCAGCGCCTGTTTCAGGAAGGTCGCGCCGAGGAAATCCGGCGGCTGCGGAAAGGTGAAGCGGCCGGGATTGGCCTGCGCCCAGGCCAGCAACGTGGACATGCTGCGCGGTGGCTCTGCGAGGCGGGCGCTGTCATGGAAGAACACCAGCTGCGCCATGCCCCACGGGCTTTCCATGCCCTCGGTCGGGACGGTGAAATCCGCCGTCAGCGCGGTGTTCTCGGGATCGGTCAGGGCGCGGTTTGGCAGCGCTTCGGCCCATGGACCGAAGAGCAGCCCGCCTTCCTTCATCGAGGCGAAGTTCTCGCCGTTGATCCAGATGAGGTCGATGCCGCCGCCGTCGTCCTTGCCGGCGCTCTTCTCGGCCAGCACCCGGCTCACCGCCTCGGCGGTGTCGGTGAGCTTCACATGCTCGAGCGTCACGCCCTGCTCCGCAGCCTGCTCTCCGATCCAGGCGATGAAGTCATTGATCACGTCTGAGCCGCCCCAGGCGTTCCAGTAGACGGTCTGGCCCTCGGCCTCGGCGGTCACCGCGTCCCAGTCGGTCGGGTCGGGATCGGCCAGGGCCGGCATGGCGAGCGTGGCCGCAAGGGTTGCGGCGGCAAGCATGGATTTCATCTGGGATCCTCCCCGGTCGTGCGGTGTTTTTCCAAATTTTCCATAGCTTATGGCAATGGCGCGTTGCTGGCGTCAAATGACTTTCCGGTGGGGAAGGTTACAGTGTCGCGCTTGCAAGGGCGCGCGGGTCGGCTACCTTTTCGGCAGGCCAAGCGGGAGAGGCAAGCATGTGGGAAGAGCGTTTCAACACCGAGGATTACGTCTTTGGCCGCGCCCCGGCGGCCTTCCTGCGCAAGCACGAGGATTGGCTGACGCCCGGCGCAAGCGCGCTCTCGGTTGCCGATGGCGAGGGCCGCAACTCGGTCTTTCTCGCGCAGAAGGGGCTTTCGGTCATCGCGTGGGACGGCGCACCCTCGGCCATCGCCAAGGCGCGCAAGCTGGCACAGGAGGCCGGGGTCGAGGTGGCCTACGAGGTGGCCGATCTAGAAGCGTGGGACTGGCCCGAGGCCGCCTATGATCTCGTGCTCGGGGTGTTCATCCAGTTCGTCGGCCCCGAGGCGCGGGCACGGCTCTTTGCCCGCATGGTGCGGGCGCTGCGGCCCGCCGGCGTGCTGATGCTGCACGGCTACACGCCCAAGCAGCTGGTCTATGGCACCGGTGGGCCGAAGGCGGTGGAGAACCTCTATACCGAGGCACTGCTGCGCGAGGCGTTTGCGGATCTCGAGATCCGGGTGCTCGAAAGCTACGAGGCCGAGCTTGACGAGGGCCACGGACACAAGGGCCTCTCGGCGCTTATCGATCTCGTGGCGGTCAAGCCTGCGGGCTGAGGGCGGCCACACCGGGCGGTCAGGCACCCTAGCAAAGCGCCGCGCGGACCCGGAGCGGCAGATCCGTCGGGGCCAGCGAGGGGACCAGGTCCGCGCCGGCAAAATCCTCGCCCTCGGTATAGACCGACGGCGTCACCAACACGGCGATCCCCGCGGCCTGTGCCGACAGCACGCCGTTGCGGCTGTCCTCCAGCGCCAGGGTCTCTTCTGCGGCCAAGCCCAGCCGCCTCAGTGCCAGCGTGTAGACATCCGGCGCGGGCTTCTTCGCCGCCACCTCGTCGCCCGCCGCGATGACGTCGAAGAGCTCCGCCGCCTCCTTGCCCCAGCAGCAGCGACAGAGCGCCTCGACATTGGGCCGGCTGGTGGTGGTGGCGATGGCCAGCCGAATGCCGCGCGCGCGTGCCGCCGCCATCAGCGCCGCGACCCCGTCGCGCAGGGCAAGCCCGCCCTTCTCTAGGATCTCGACGTAACGCGCCGTCTTCGCCGCGTGCAGCGCCGCGATATCGTAGCCTTCGCCGCTCTGCCCGGTCTCGGCGATAAAGGCGCGCATCCGCTCCTTGCCGCCGGTGGTCTTGAGAAGCCGGCGATAGTCTTCGCGGCTCCAGTGCCATCCCAGCCTTTCGCGCGCGAAGATGTCATTGAAGGCCTGCCGGTGCGCCTCTTCGGTCTCGGCCAGCGTGCCGTCGACGTCGAAGATCAGCGCCCGGAGCGGCGCGCTCATGCCTCGACGGATGCGCCGTGGCGCGCGACGATTTCCGGCAACTGGTCAAAATGGTCGAAGAGATAGGTGTGGTAGAGCTGCTCGACGGGGGTCTTGCGATAGCCCTCGGTATAGAGCGCGATGGGCAGGCCGGCGCGCTGGGCGGTCTCGGCGTCGACCTCGCTGTCGCCCACGTAGAGCGCGGGGCCGCCTCCCAGCGCGTTCACCACGTGGCGCAGCGGCGCCGGGTCGGGCTTGCGCTCGGGCAGGGTGTCGGCGCTCGCAACCGCCTGCATGAAGCGCTCGAGCCCGAAATGGCGCAGCGCGATGCGGGTGGGCGCGCCGGGCTTGTTGGTGCAGAGCCCCATCGGATATCCCGCCGCCTCGAGCCGGGCCAGCGCGTCGACAACACCAGGATAAAGCACGGTGTTGGCGGGCTCACCCTCGTAATGCGCCATGAACTTGGCCAGCAGCCGCGCGTGCTCTTGCCCATCATCGCCTAGCCCCACCGCCTCCATCACCCGGCTGATGAGCACTGCCGCGCCCTTGCCGATGAAGCTGCGCGCCTGCTCGAAGGTGATCTCGGGCAGCCCCTCGTCGCGCAAGACGAGATTGGCGGCGAGGTGCAGGTCGGGGGCGCTGTCGATCAGCGTGCCGTCGAGGTCGAAGACGATCCTGGTGACGGGCGCGGTGGTGGGGGCGGTCATGGGCACTCCTTCCGGCTTGCGTTCTTGCGCTGAGGCGCGCCGGTCAGGCGGGCTTCCACTTGATCGAACATCCCATCGAGGGGATCTGTTCCTTCGGGCCATGCCCGGTCTCGGCGACCTGCTGCATCGCCTCGTAGAGATCGCGGCGCAGGTCGGCGGGGCCGGCCTCCTTGCGCGAGGCGTCGAGCCGGCCGCGATATTGCAGCCCGCCGCCGGCGTCGTAGCCGAAGAAATCCGGCGTGCAGGCGGCTCCATAGGCGCGGGCAACACCCTGGCCCTCGTCGTAGAGATAGGGGAAGGGAAAGCCCTTCTGTTCCGCCATCGTCTTCATGTTGGCGAAGCTGTCCTGCGGGTAGGCCTCGGCGTCGTTGGCGCTGATCGCCACCACGCCGATGCCCAGCGCCTGCAGATCGCGCGCGTCGCGGATGATCCGGTCGAGCACCGCGAGCACGTAGGGGCAGTGGTTGCAGATGAACATCACCAGCGTGCCCTTCGGCCCCGCGATGTCGCGGAACGTGTGGCTGCGGCCGTCCGTGCCGGGCAGCGAGAAGCCCGGCGCGGGCCGGCCGAAATCGCAGACGGGCGGGACGACCGGCATGGCTCAGGCCGCCTTGGCGCGGGCGCCCTCGGCGGCCTCGCGGATGGCGCGCATGTTGGCGCCGTAGACCTCGGGCGTATCGACCGAGCCGCCCTTGAACACGGCGGAGCCCGCGACCAGCACGTCGGCTCCCGCCTCGACCACCAGCGGCGCGGTCTCGGGGGTGATGCCGCCGTCGATCTGGATGTGGATCGGCCGGTCGCCGATCATCTGGCGCACCTTGCGGGTCTTCTCGACGCCGGAATGGATGAATTTCTGCCCGCCGAAGCCGGGGTTCACCGTCATGATCAGCACCATGTCGCAGAGATCGAGCACGTCGGCAACAGCCTCCGCCGGGGTGCCGGGGTTCAGGACCACGCCCGCCTTCACGCCCTGGGCGCGGATCGCCTGCAGGGTGCGGTGGATATGCGGGCCCGCCTCGATATGGGCGGTGATCATGTCGGCGCCGGCCTCGGCATAAGCCTCGATATAGGGGTCCACCGGGGCGATCATCAGGTGCACGTCCATGAAGGTCTTCACATGCGGACGGAACGCCTTCACCGCCGGCGGGCCGAAGGTCAGGTTGGGCACGAAATGCCCGTCCATGACGTCCACGTGCACCCAGTCGGCGCCCTGCGCCTCGATGGCCCGGATCTCGGCACCGAAATTGGCGAAATCGGCCGACAGGATCGACGGGGCGATCTTGATCGAACGGTCGAAGCTCATGCGCATGTCTCCCTTTGCGCGCGGTCCACCTCGAGCCCGCCCCGGAAGACGCGGCTGGCGCGGATGTCCGCCTCCGTGATGGTGCTCAGCGCCGTGGCGTCGAGCGGGCCGTCCGAGGTCTCGAACAGCCGGTTGGCCTGCCGCAGCCGCGCCCGGTCGAGCGCATTGCGGATCGAGCGCGCATTGGCGAAGTGCGGCTGCACGCGTCGCTGCCCGATATACTCCTCCATCGCACGCTTGCCACCCTCGTCAAAGACGTAATTCTGCTCCGCCAGCATGATCTCGGCGATGCTCTCGAGCTCGGTATCGCTGTAATCGGGGAATTCGATGTGATGCGCGATGCGCGAGCGGAAGCCCGGGTTCGATTCGAAGAACCGGTCCATGCGGTCGGCATAGCCCGCCAGGACCACCACGAGATCGTCGCGGTTGTTCTCCATCACCTGCAGCAGGATCTCGATCGCCTCCTGGCCGTAATCGCGCTCGTTCTCGGGGCGGTAGAGGTAATAGGCCTCGTCGATGAACAGCACGCCGCCCATCGCCTTCTTCAGCACTTCCTTGGTCTTGGGCGCGGTGTGGCCGATATACTGCCCCACCAGGTCGTCGCGCGTCACCGTGACCAGATGGCCCTTCCGCACGTATCCCAGGCGATGCAGCAGGTCGGCGATCTTAAGTGCCACCGTGGTCTTGCCGGTGCCGGGATTGCCGGTGAAGCTCATGTGCAGGGTGGGCGTCTCGGTGGCCAGCCCCATCTCGCGCCGCGCCTTGTCGACCAGCAGCAGCGCCGCGGTCTCCTTGATGCGCTGTTTGACCGGCGCAAGCCCGATCAGTGTCTCGTCGAGCTCGCGCAGTACGTCCTTCACGCCCGACTCCTCGTAAGAGGCGGCAAGGTCCACGCTTTGCGGTGTCATCCCCTTGGCTTCGGCATTCATGGGCGGATCCCCTGTCTTCTTCTGGCTGAAAATATCCTGCGGGGGGTCCGGGGGGCGCAAAGCCCCCCGGTCCGGCGTCGGTCATCCCGCACCGGGCTCAGGCGTAGCGCGCGCCCTCGGGTTCGCGCATGGCGTAGCTCTCGATGGTGTAGCGGATCTTGCGGCCCTCGCCCTCCTGCCGCACCACGCGGAAGCCCGGCTCCTCTGCGGGGCGGTTGACGATGAAGCTCATGCGGATCGATTCCCAGCCGGCGCTGGCGTCGAAGGCCAGCACGCGGATGTATTTCGAGCCGTGCTCCTTGCGGCACTCGTTGACCTCGAAGACCACTGCCGCGGCGTCGGGATTGTCGAACATCGGGTGGCCCCACATCTCCCAGTAGCTGTTCCGCGGGTGCGGATCGTCGGTGTATTCCACCGAGACCGCCCAGCCATTGTCGATGGCGTATTGCGCCTGGGTGCGGATGTCGTCGTCGGTGAGGTCCGGGAGAAAGCTGAACTGGCCCTGTCTCAGTCGCATGTCATGTCCTTTCAGGTGATCGGGCTGTTGCCCGTGAAACGCTAGGGGGAGGGGGCGCGGCTGCGCCCCCGCGCGGGCTCACATCGAGACTTCCGGCGTCGGCGCGAAGTCCGGCGCGTCGGTCGAGGCGTAGTCGAAGGTGACGTCCTTCCAGGTGTCGAGCGCCTGCTTCAGCGGCGTGCAGGTACGGGCCGCATCGCGCAGGATGTCCTCGCCCTCGTTCCAGATGTCGCGCCCGGCATTGCGGGCGAAGACCATCGCCTCGAGCGCCACCCGGTTGGCCGTGGCGCCGGCCTGGATGCCGTGCGGGTGGCCGATGGTGCCGCCGCCGAACTGCAGCACCACGTCCTCGCCCAGGTAGGTGAGCAGCTGGTGCATCTGGCCGGCATGGATGCCGCCCGAGGCCACCGGCATCATCTTGTTGAGCGAGGCCCAGTCCTGGTCGAAGAAGATGCCATTCTCCAGCGCCATCGGGTTATATTCCTCGCGGAAGATGTCGTAATAGCCCTTGGTTGTCGCCGGATCGCCCTCGAGCTTGCCGACGACGGTGCCGGCGTGCAGGTGGTCCACGCCGGCAAGCCGCATCCACTTGGCGATGACCCGGAACGACACCCCGTGCGAGCGCTGGCGGGTGTAGGTCGAGTGGCCGGCGCGGTGCAGGTGCAGGATCATGTCATTGTCGCGCGCCCACTTGGCCATCGACTGGATCGCGGTGTAGCCGATCACCAGGTCGATCATGATGATCACCGAGCCCAGCGACTTGGCGAACTCGGCACGCTCGTACATCTCCTCCATGGTGGCGGCGGTGACGTTGAGATAGGTGCCCTTGACCTCGCCGGTGGCGGCGGAGGCGCGGTTCACCGCCTCCATGCAGTAGAGGAACCGGTCGCGCCAGTGCATGAAGGGCTGGCTGTTGATGTTCTCGTCATCCTTGGTGAAATCGAGCCCGCCCTTCAGCGCCTCATAGACCACGCGGCCATAGTTGCGCCCCGAAAGGCCGAGCTTGGGTTTGACCGTGGCGCCGAGCAGCGGGCGGCCATAGACGTTGAGGCGCTCGCGCTCGACGACGATGCCGGTGGCCGGACCCTGGAAGGTCTTCACGTAGGCGGTGGGCAGGCGCATGTCCTCGAGGCGCAGCGCCTTGAGCGGCTTGAAGCCGAAGACGTTGCCGATGATCGAGGCGGTCAGGTTGGCGATCGAGCCGCCCTCGAACAGGTCGAGATCATAGGCGATATAGGCAAAGTACTCGCCCTCGCTGTTGGGCACCGGATCGACCCGGTAGGCCTTGGCGCGGTACTTGTCGCAGGCGGTGAGCCGGTCGGTCCAGACCACGGTCCAGGTGGCGGTGGAGCTCTCGCCCGCGACGGCGGCGGCGGCCTCGACCGCATCCACGCCATCCTGAGGGGTGATCCGGAACAGCGCGATGACGTCGGTGTCCTTGGGGGTGTAATCCGGCTCCCAGTAGCCCATCTGGGCATATTTCATCACGCCCGCGCTGTAGCGCTTCTTGGCGTCGGTGACGGTCTTTGCGTTGTCCAGCATGGTCATCTCCTCCTCTGGATGTCGTCTGTCGGGTGGCGTCTGTGGGTTGGCGCCTGTCAGGGGGCGTCAGGCGGCGTTGGCCGCGGCGATCTGCGGGTCGAGCGCGCCGCTGGCGTAGCGGCTTGCCATCTCGTCGAGCGAGACGGGACGGATCTTCGAGGCCTGCCCGGCGGTGCCGAAGCGCTCGAAGCGGTCGCGGCAGAGCGCGCGCAGTTCCTCCATTGCCGGCGCGTTGAACTTGCGCGGGTCGAATTCCTCGGGCTTTTCCTGCGCGATGCGGCGGTACTGGCCTGTCATCGCCATGCGGCAATCGGTGTCGATATTGACCTTGCGCACGCCCATGCTGATCCCGCGCTCGATCTCCTCGACCGGCACGCCGTAGGTCTGCGGCATATGCCCGCCATTGGCGTTGATCAGGTCCTGCAGCGCCTGCGGCACCGAGCTCGAGCCGTGCATCACCAGGTGGGTGTTGGGCAGCTTCTCGTTGATCCGGCGGATGGTCTCCATCGACAGAATGTCGCCATCGGGCTTGCGGGTGAACTTGTAGGCACCGTGCGAGGTGCCGCAGGCGATGGCCAGCGCGTCGCACTTGGTGGCCATGACGAACTCCACCGCCTGATCGGGATCGGTCAGCAACTGGTCGTGGCTGAGCTTGCCCTCGGCGCCCGAGCCGTCCTCGGCGGCGGCCTCGCCGGTCTCGAGGCTGCCCAGCACACCGAGCTCGCCCTCGACCGAGGCGCCGACCGCGTGGGCGGCCTTGGTGACGCGGCGTGTGATCTCCACGTTGTAGTCGTACGACGCCGGGGTCTTCATGTCCTCCTCGAGCGAGCCGTCCATCATCACGCTGGTGAAGCCGTGGCGGATCGCCGAGAGGCAGGTGGCGTCGTTGTTGCCGTGATCCTGGTGCATCACGATGTGATTGGAGGGAAACATCTCCGCCAACGCCTGCACCATGTGGCGCAGCATGATGTCGCCGGCATAGCTCCGCGCCCCGCGCGAGGCCTGCAGGATGACCGGCGCGTCGCAGGCCTCGGCCGCCTCCATGATCGCGAGGCCCTGCTCCATGTTGTTGATGTTGAAGGCGGGCACGCCGTAGCCGTTCTCGGCGGCGTGATCGAGCAGTTGTCTCAGGGTGATGAGCGCCATGATGTCCTCCCTCTGGTGGCTCTGTGGCCCGATGTCGGGCAAGTCTCCTCCGGCCCGGCGCGGAGGGCACCGGGGCTGTCTGTCTGGTCTGCGGGCGGGGCGCGTCAGGTCATGTCGCGCGCCAGTCTTGCCACTGCTTCGGCGGTGATGCCGAAATGGCGGTAGAGATCGGGGGCCGGGGCCGAAGCGCCGAAACCGGTCATGCCGACAAAGCCGTCCTCGGGCCGCAGCATCAGCTCCCAGCCCTGACGGATCGCAGCCTCGATGCCGATGCGCGGGGCATCGCCAAGCAGCTCGGCGCGGGCCTCAGGAGACGCTTCGGCGAAGAGCTCGAAGCAGGGCGCCGAGACCACGGCCGCCCTGAGGCCGTCGGCCTCCAGCAGCTCGGCGGCGGCAAGCGCGACCTCGACCTCTGAGCCGGTTGCGATCAGCGTCACGTCGCGCTTGCCCGGGTCGCGCAGCAGGTAGGCACCGCGGGCGCTGAGGTTGGCGTCGGTGTGGCGGGTGCGCACCGTGGGCAGCCCCTGACGCGACAGCGCCAGCGTGCTCGGGCGATTGGTCTCGGTAATGGCGAGCTGCCACACCTCGGCGGTCTCGACCGCATCGGCGGGGCGGAACACGAGGTGGTTGGGCATGGCGCGCAGCGAGGCGATGGTCTCGACCGGCTGGTGGGTCGGGCCGTCCTCGCCGAGGCCGATGCTGTCATGGGTCATGACATAGACCACCGGCACCCCCATCAGCGACGACAACCGCATCGCGGGCCGGCAGTAATCGGCGAAGGCGAGGAAGGTGCCGCCATATGGCTTCAGCCCGCCATGCAGCGCGAGGCCGTTCATCGCCGCCGCCATGCCATGCTCGCGGATGCCGTAATGGATGTAGCTGCCGGCATAGTCGCCCGGTGTGACCGGGCGCTGCACCTTGGTCTTCGTGTTGTTCGAGCCGGTGAGGTCGGCGGAGCCGCCCACTGTGTTGGGCAGCGTGCCGTTGATCACCTCGAGCGCCATCTCGCTGGCCTTGCGGGTCGCGACCTTGGGGGCGTCGGTCGAGAGCCGGTGCTTGTAGGCGCAGATCGCGGCGTCGAGGGCCGCGGCATCGGCTGGGCCGTGCGCGGCGCGGAAGGTTTCGGCATTCGGGCTTGCGCTGAGCCGCCGGCGCCACTCCTCGCGGGCGGCGCCGCCGCGGGCCGCCACCGCGCGCCAGCCGTCGCGGACCTCGGCGGGGATCTCGAAGGGCGGGTGCGGCCAGCCAAGCGCCTCGCGGGTGGCGGCGATCTCGTCGGCGCCGAGCGGTGAGCCGTGCACGTTGTGCGTGCCCTGCATGTTGGGCGCGCCGAAGCCGATGATCGTTTTGCAGGCGATCATCGATGGGCGCGGATCGCTGCGGGCGGTCTCGATCGCCGCCGCGACCGCCTCCTTGTCATGCCCATCGACGGAGGCAACGTGCCATCCGGCCGCCGCGAAGCGCGCCGTCTGGTCAGTGGAGGTCGAGAGGTCGGTGCCCCCGTCGATGGTGATCCCATTGTCGTCCCAGAGGACGATCAGGCGGGAGAGATCCAGGTGTCCGGCGAGGTCGATCGCCTCGTGGCTGATGCCTTCCATCAGGCAGCCGTCGCCGGCGATGACATAGGTGAAGTGATCGACCAGATCATTGCCGAAGCGGGCATTCATCATGCGCTCGGCCAGCGCCATGCCGACGGCGGTCGAGATGCCCTGGCCGAGCGGGCCCGTGGTGGTCTCGATGCCCTTGGCGTGGCCGTATTCCGGGTGTCCGGCGGTGCGGCTGCCGAGCTGGCGGAAGCGCCTGAGCTGGTCGAGCGGCATGTCGTCATAGCCCAGCAGGTGATTGATCGCGTAGACCAGCATCGAGCCGTGCCCGGCACTCATCACGAAGCGGTCGCGGTCGGGCCAGGTGTCGTCTCTCGGGTCGACGGTCATGAACCGGTTGAACAGCACGGTGGCGACGTCGGCCATGCCCATCGGCGCGCCGGGATGGCCCGAGTTCGCCGCCTGCACCGCATCCATGGCGAGGGCGCGGATGGCGTTGGCCATGAAGTCCTCGGTGGTGGTGGGGATCGCTTGCTGAATGGTCATCGAAAGGGCTCCTTCAGGCACGCTTGGAATCATGGACGAGGCGCTGCACCATCGGCGTGAAGATCAGCTGCATGGCGAGGTCCATCTTGCCGCCCGGGATGACGATCGAGTTGGCCCGGCTCATCCATGAGTTCTGGATCATCGAGGTCAGGTAGGGGAAATCGATGCCCCGCGGGTTCTTGAAGCGGATCACCACGAGGCTCTCGTCGGCGGTGGGGATCCAGCGGGCGATGAACGGGTCGGAGGTATCGACCACCGGCACGCGCTGGAAATTGACATCGGTCTCGACGAATTGCGGGCAGATGCAGTGCACGTAGGCGTGCATCCGGCGCAGGATGGTGTCGGTCACCGCCTCGGTGGTGTAGCCGCGGCTGGCCTTGTCACGGTGGATCTTCTGGATCCACTCGAGATTGATCACCGGCACCACGCCAATCTTGAGATCGGCCAGCGCCGAGAGGTTGACCTCGTCGTTCTTCACCGCGCCGTGCAGGCCCTCGTAGAACAGCAGGTCGCTGTCATCGGCGAAGGGCTTCCAGTCGGTGAAATGGCCCGGGGGCGTGCCGTGGCGCTCGGCCTCCTTGTCGTCGTGGATGTAGTGGCGGGTGCGGCCGGTGCCGGTCTCGCCATAGGTGTGGAAGATGCTCTCGAGTTCGCCGAGCTCGTTGGCGTCGTAGGAGAAATGCGAGAAGGTCTCGTCGCCAGCGGCCTTGCGGCCATCGAGCTCGGCCTTCATGTCGGCGCGGTTGTAGCGGTGGAAGGCGTCGCCCTCGATCGACACCGCCTCGATGCCCTCGCGGCGGAAGATCTGGTCGAAGGTGGCCTTGACCGTGGTGGTGCCTGCGCCCGAGGAGCCGGTGACCGAGATGATGGGGTGTTTCTTGCTCATGTGTTTTTCCTGCGGTCTTTCCTGACGGGTCTCAGACGCGGAACAGACCGCGATGGCCGAAGAGGGCGGAGACTTCCTGCTCGGGCAGGTCGTGATAGGCGGTGACGCGGTCGACCTTGGTGGCCGAGCCGAAGACGAAGGGCGTGCGGGCGTGCAGGCTCAGGGGGGTCTTGTCGAGGATGCGGGTGGTGGCGTCGGTGGCGCGGCCCTGCGCCTGCTCGACCAGCATGGCGATGGGGGCGCATTCGTAGACCATGCGCAGGCGGCCCTCGGCATAGCCCGGGCGGTCGTCGCGCGGGTAGAGGAACAGCCCGCCGCGAACGAGGATGCGGTGGGTCTCGGCCACCAGCGAGGCAATCCAGCGCATGTTGAAGTTCTTGGCGCGGGGGCCCTCGCTGCCGGCGAGGCAATCGTCGATATAGGCGCGCACGGGCTTCGACCAGTGGCGGTAGTTCGAGGCGTTGATGGCGAACTCGGCGCTCTCGTCGGGGATGGTGAGGCGGGTGTTGATCAGGGTGAAGAGCCCGGTCTCGAGGTCGAGCACGTAATCCTGCACGCCGTCGCCGAAGGTCACCACCATCATGCATTGCGGACCGTAGATGATGTAGCCGGCGGCGATCTGCTCGTGGCCGGGGCGCAGGAAGCTGGGCTCGCCTGCCTCGCCTGCCTCGCGGATCGAGAAGATCGTGCCGATCGAGACGTTGGTCTCGATGTTGGACGAGCCGTCGAGCGGGTCGATGGCCAGCGCCAGACGACCGGCGGGATCGAGCTCGATGACCCGGTCCTGCTCCTCGGAGGCGTACCAGCGGATGCCGGTGCCACGCAGCGCCGCGGCGAAGGCCGTGTCGGCCATGACGTCGAGCGCCTTCTGCTCGTCGCCATCGGCATTGTCGCCCACGGCGGCGGCGAGCTGGCCGGCGAGCGGGCCGCGGGCGATGTGCCTGGCGAGATCGCGGCCGACCCGGCCGATGGCTTCCATGGCGGGGCGCAGGCGGGCCGGGATCGGCGCGTCGGCGGAATAGGGGTTGCGGTCGGTCATCAAGGCCTCCTCCTCCTCGACGGGTGACTGAGACTTGATCTTCCCGATTAGCGCTTGTTAGAAAATTTAAAACTTTTGATCCTGTTTTAGGAAAACCTGAATGCGCAGATTGGCATCGCTGACCTTCAAACAGCTCCGCGCTCTGGAAGCCGTTGATAGAACAGGATCAATTTCACGCGCGGCGGAGGAGCTCGGGCTCAGCGCCCCGGCGGTGCACAGCCAGCTCAAGGCGCTGGAGCAGACCTTTGGCTGTGCCATGCTGTCGCGGGAGGGGGCCGGGCCTTTCTCTGCGACGCCGGAAGGGGAGGCGCTTTTGCTCGCCCATGAGCGCGCCGATGCGGGCTTCCGCCTCGCCCTGCGCCGAATCGATGCGTTGCAGAAGGGCATGGCCGGGACGGTGGTTCTGGGCGTGGTCTCGACGGGGAAGTATTTTGCGCCTGCCATCGTGGCGCGGCTGCGCAAGGCCTGCCCCGAGATCGAGGTGTTGCTGCAGATCGGCAACCGCGATGCCATCATCGGAGCGCTGCAGGACGGCGCGCTGGATCTGGCGATCATGGGCCGCCCGCCGCGCGAGCCGGTGCTCGACGCGCTGTCGCTGGGCGATCACCCGCATGTGCTGATCGCGCCGCCGGACCACCCGCTGGCGGGGGTGCGCGAGATCACGCCGGACGCGCTTCTGCGAGAGACCATCCTGATGCGGGAGCAGGGCTCGGGCACGCGCATCCTCGCCACGCGCTTTCTCGACCGGATCGGCGAGGGCAAGACCTACGAGCGCGCCGAGATGGGCACCAACGAGACCATCAAGCAGGCGGTGATCGCGGGATTGGGGGTGGCGCTGATTTCCTATCACACGGTGGTGGAGGAGCTGCGCAGCGGGCGTCTGGTGACGCTGGACCTGCCGGGGCTGCCGATCATGCGGCACTGGTTCCTGCTGCACCCGGCCGAGGCACCGCTCAGCGGGGCGGCGCGCACGGTCTGGCAGTTCATCGCGACCGAGAAGGACCGCTTCCTGCCGCACTGGCCGCCGGAGGGGTGACCCCCAGGATTTTTCGTACGAAAAATCCTGGGGCCAAGAATTTTAGCTAAAATTCTTGGGCGCGCCGGTCAGCCGGCGGGCCCCTTGCGGATGTTGTCGGGCAGCCAGGTGGCCAACTCCGGGAAGGCGATCAGCACGAAGACCATGACCACCATGATCAGGAACATCGGGATTGCCGCCTTGGCGATGAAGTTCATCTCGTGGCCGGTCATGCCTTGAAGCACGAAGAGGTTGAAGCCGATCGGAGGGGTGATCTGCGCCATCTCGACCACCACCACGATGAAGATGCCGAACCAGATGATGTCGATGCCCTGCGCCCGGATCATCGGCTCGACCACCGCCATGGTCAGCACCACTGAGGAGATGCCATCGAGGAACATGCCGAGAATGATGTAGAACACCAGAAGCGCCATCAGCAGCTCGAATTTCGACAGGTTCCAGCTGGCGATCAGGTCGGCAAGGCCGCGCGGGATGCCGGTGAAGCCCATTGACAGCGACAGGAACGAGGCACCGGCGAGGATCAGCGCGATCATCGCCGAGGTCCGCACCGCGCCCATCAGGCTTTCGCTGAAGCTCGACCAGCTCAGAGAGCCCTGCGTCGCGGCAAGGATCAGCGAGCCGATGACGCCGAAGGCCGCAGCCTCGGTGGCGGTGGCGATGCCCATGTACATGGAGCCGATCACCACGAGGATCAGGCAGATCACCGGGATCAGGAAGCGCGAGTTCTTGAGCTTTTCGACGAAGCTCATCTTCGGCTCGGGATCGGGATTGAAGCCCCTGGAGACGAAGGACATCACCGCCACGTAGCCCATGAACATCAGGGCCAGCACAAGGCCGGGGAAGACCCCCGCCATGAAAAGCTTGGTGACGCTCTCGTTGATGGTGACGCCGTAGACGATCAGCGTCAGTGAGGGCGGGATCATCAGGCCGAGCGTGGCCGCGCCGGCAAGCGTGCCGATCACCATGGTCTCGGGGTAGTTGCGCTTGCGCAGCTCGGGGATCGACATCTTGCCCACCGTGGTCAGCGTCGCTGCCGAGGAACCGGAGACCGCGGCAAACACCGTGCAGCCGACGATGTTGGTGTGCACGAGGCCGCCGGGGAGGCGCGCCATCCACGGGCTGAGGCCGCGGAACATGTCTTCCGACAATCGCGTTCGATAGAGGATCTCGCCCATCCAGATGAAGAGGGGCAGGGCGGTCAGCGTCCAGCTCGAGGACGAGGCCCAGACCTTGGTGATCATGGCGTCGCCCGCGGGGCGCGAGGTGAAGAGCTCCATCCCGACATAGGCCACGCCCATGAGCGCGAGGCCGACCCAGACGCCGGAGCCCAGCAGCAGGAACAGCACGAAGAGGAAGATGGCGATGGGGATCATCTGTTCCATGTCATTCTCCCTGGCTCTGGTCGACGAGATCGGTGGTGATGCCGTGCGATCCGGTGAAGATCAGCCGCACGAGATGATCCCAGAAGGCGATGGCCAGCAGCACCGTGCCGATCGACATCGACAGCTGCGGGATCCAGATCGGCGTGGCGTCGAGCCCCTGGCTGAGCTCGTTCCAGCGGTGCGAGATCTGGTTGCCGCGGATGGCGTACCAGGCGAACCACGTCGAGATCGCGGTGCCCATGCCGAAGCACCAGAGCTCGCCCCACCAGCGGAATCGCCCGAGCGCCGAGAGGAACAGCGACACGCGGATATGGGCGCCGTGGTTCAGCGCGTAGGCGAAGGCGAAGAACGAGGCCGCCGCCATGCAGTAGCCGGCATAGGAGGTGGCGCCGGGAAACACCTGCCCGGTCCAACGCGCCAGCATCTGCAGCACGATGATCGAAAGGATCGCGATCAGGAAGAGCGAGGCGACGATGCCTCCGATGAGATAGAGCGTGTCTAGGATGCGCCTGAGCGCCTTTGCGGCGGCCATGTCCTGTCCCTCACTGTTGGTCGCGGCGCTTTTTTGTCCTGCCGGGGCAGGGATGCGCCTTTGTCTGTCGGGAAGGCCCCTCGGTGGGGGCCGGAACGCACAGGCCCGCGCCGGGGCGGGCCTGTGACCTGTCTTGGCGCTGTCGCGCGCGGGCCTACTCGCCCTTGTAGGCGTCGACGATGGCCTTGCCGTCCTCGCCCGCGGCCTCGAGCCAGTCATTGGTCATGGTGGCGCCAAGCTCCTGCAGTTGGCCCATCAGGTGCTCGGAGGCGCGCTCGACGGTCATGCCGTTCTTCTTCAGCTCGCCAAGCGTGAAGCTGGTATAGTCCTTCGACTTGGCGAGGCCGTCGGCAGCGGCCGTGCTGGCGCAGTCCTCCATCACGGCCTTGGTCTCGTCGGAGAGGTCGTTCCAGGCGTCCATGTTGACGAAGACCGCGTTGCGCGGCAGCCAGGCGTCGACCTCGTAGAAATGCGACAGGTGCTCCCAGACGCCGCGGTCATAGCCGGTGGCGCCCGACGAGATGAAGCTCTCGGCGACGCCGGTGGCCAGCGCCTGGCTCAGCTCGGCCGCCTCGACCTGTACCGGCAGCATGCCGGTCAGCTCGGCCATGCGGGCGGTGGCGGTGGAGTAGGAGCGGAACTTGACGCCCTTGAGGTCGGCGATGTCCTCGATCGCCATGTTGGTGTAGAGGCCCTGCGGCGGCCACGGCACCGAGTAGAGGTAGTGCAGGTTGTCTTCCTCGAGCGCCGAGGCGACGTAGGGCGAGGCGATCTCCCAGAGCTTCTCGTGCTCGTCGAAGGAGGAGACGAGGAAGGGGATCGAGTCGACGCCGTAGAGCGCGTTCTCGTTCTGGTGGGCCGAGAGCAGACGCTCGCCGATATTGGCCTGGCCGGTCATCACCGCGCGCTTGATCTCGGCGCCGCCGAACAGCGAGCCCGACGGGTGGGTGACGATCTCGAGATCGCCGCCGGTGCCCTCGGTCACGCAGGAGGCGAAGGAGGCGCCGACCTCGGAGTGGAAGTTGGTGGCGGCATAGGCCATCGGCATGTCCCACTTCTCGGCCTGCGCGGCAGCGCCGATCCCGGCCAGCGCGGTGGCGGCGAGCAATGTGTTGATGGTCTTCATATTCGGACTCCCTGTTGTTTGTGTTCTAATGTTTTTCTGTGCCTTCAGTGAAACCGATCGGGGGCGTATGGCGCAAGGTTGATGTTCGGTGTGGTGCCAGAGATCAGCTGAGATAGGATGCGCCCGGTCTTCGGACCGCCCGTCAAACCGACATGATCGTGGCCAAATCCCATGTAAGCGCCGCTCACCACGGGGGATTCCCCGATCACCGGCAAGGAATCGGACATCGAGGGCCGGTGGCCCATCCACTCGACGGTCTTTTTCCAGGTCAGGCCGGGGATGGCGGCGCGGATCTGTTTTTCCAGCAGCGCGAAGGGCGCGCGCGAGGGTGGCAGGTCGAGCCCGCCGAGCTCGACGATCCCCGCGAGCCGAAGCCGGCCCTCCATCGG
This sequence comes from Salipiger bermudensis, assembly GCF_019801965.1. GTDB lineage: Bacteria > Pseudomonadota > Alphaproteobacteria > Rhodobacterales > Rhodobacteraceae > Salipiger > Salipiger bermudensis_A. The sequence continues at coordinate 464,920 of NZ_JAHVIA010000001.1, read as the reverse complement.
GGTGGCCACGAACTTGCCCGAGGCGATCATCACCGGCGAGCGCGGCATGACCGAAGGCTCGTAGAGCTCGAGATGGTAGCCGCGCTCGGATTCGAGCGGCGGCTTGACGCCGAGCTTGGCGGCAAGCGGGCCCGACCAGACCCCGGTGGTCAGCACCGCGGCGTCGCAGGCGATGGTTTCGCCGCCGATGCGCACGCCGGTGACCGCGCCCTTCTCGCGCGCGATGTCGCTCACCTCGCCGATGATCAGCCGTCCGCCCTGCGACTGCACGTGACCGGCCAAGTCCTTCACGTACTGGCCCGGATCCGCGATCCGGCCGTGATCGGGGAAGCGCGCGGCGCAAGTCATCTGCGGGCCCCAGATCGGATCGTAGTCGCGGAAGGCCTGATCCTCCAGCAGTTCCCAATCGAAGCCGTTCTCCTTGCGCACCGAGAAGCCGAAGGCATCGGCCTCGTAATCGGCGCGGGTGTTGTAGATGAAGACGTAATCACTCGGAACGACCCATTTCTCCGCTCCGGTGCCGGTGGCGAGGGCGAGGTGGTCCGACAGGCTGTCGCCGATGATCGAGGTCGCGGCGGCGGCGCGGCGGCGGGCGCTGTCGGCATTGGCGTGGCTCATGTATTTCATCAGCCACGGCATCAGCCTGGGCAGGTAGGACCACTTGAGAAACAGCGGCTGGTTCGGGTCGAGCAGCATCTTCGGCGCCTTGGTCCACAGCCCGGGGCCGGGCACCGGCATCACCGAGCACGAGGCCAGAACGCCGCCATTGCCGTGGCTTGTGCCCTCGCCGGGGCCGGCCTTGTCGATCAGGATCACGTCATGCCCGTCGCGCTGCAGCCAGATCGCGGTCGAGACCCCCACGATGCCGGCGCCGATCACTGCCACTGTCTTCTTCATCTTGCACCCTCTTGCGGCGACCGTCCCGGCGCCGTCCTTTCCTGTTGCCGGGATCAAGCGCCCCTTCACCGCCCCTGTCAATCTGGGGGCGCGGGGAAAGGGGCTGGTATCCGGAGCCGCTCCGGGCGTAAGCCTTTAGAAACAGCACGAGACACGGGAGTTCGCATGAGCTTTGTCATCCCCCCGATGGAAACAGCCTCCGTCGCCGTTTCCGGCAGCGAAGACCGCTTCCCGGTCCGCCGCATCTTCTGCGTCGGGCGCAACTACGCCGCCCATGCCCGCGAGATGGGGCGCGACCCGGACCGCGAGCCGCCGTTCTTCTTCACCAAGCCCGCCGACGCCGTGGTGGACGATGGCGCGACGATCCCCTACCCGCCGCAGACCGAGAACCTGCATTACGAGGCCGAGCTGGTGGTCGCCATCGGCGCCGGCGGCCGAGACATCGCCGCGGACCGGGCGCTCGAGCATGTCTGGGGCTACGGCGTGGGCAACGATCTCACGCGGCGCGACATGCAGAATGCCGCCAAGGAGCTGCGCCGCCCGTGGGACCTGTCGAAGGGCTTCGACCGCTCGGCGGTGATCGGGCCGCTGGTTCCGGCCAGCGAGATCGGCCATCCCTCGAAGGGGCGCATCAGCCTGTCGGTGAACGGCGAGATGAAGCAGGACGGCGATCTGGCCGAGATGATCTGGCCGGTGCAGGACGTGGTGGCCTTCCTGTCGCAGAGCGTCGCCCTGAAACCGGGAGACCTGATCATGACCGGCACGCCGGCTGGCGTCGGGGCGCTGGTGCCGGGCGACCGTTGCGATGTCGTCATCGAAGGGGTCGGGGAGATCACCACGCTCATCGGTCCGCGCGGCTGACCTGCCGCCTTGGTCGGCGCTTCCCGGCGGCCCGGCCCTTGCGCAAACGGCACGGTCGGACGCCTCCGGCGGGAGTATTTTTGACGAAGAGAAGCCAGGGGCGCCGCGCCCTCGTCTTCTCTGGTTTCAAAATACCTCGGGGGTGAATTGGCGCGCAGCGCCAAGAGGGGGCTGGCCCCCTGACATCCCGGCGGCGGGCCGGAGGGGCGCGGCTCTTGTCTGCGGAAAGGGCGTTCTTCCGGGACGGACCGCGACGCCTTGTGGAAGCGCCGCGATCCGTGGAGCGCGGGTCAGGCCTGCACGCCCTTGCCCGCCGGGGTCTCAGAGCCGGCGTTGCGCGCGGCCGCGTAGCTTTCTGCTCCACGGCTCGGGGTCGCGGCCAGCTCGGTCGCAGGGCCCTCGGCCTCGCCGTTCATGCTGGCAACCAGCAGGCTCTTCATGAAGCTGTCCTGCGCGGCGATGGCCTGGGCGCGGGACGAGGCGAGCGAGTCGGCGCTCTGCTCTTCGCTGTCGGCCTGCGTGGTCTGGGCCGGGCTGGCGGTCTGGGCCGGCGCGTCGGCGCTGGCGGCGCGTTGCGCCCGGCTCGGGGCGGGGCTTTCGCTTGCGCTCGTGCCGGCGCTTTCGGACGCGCCGGTCTCCGGCGCCTCTGCGGTGGGGGTGGTCGTCGAAACGGCGTCAAGCGCGCTGTCTTCGGTCTGGGCAGGCTTCGCTGCCAGCTGCGCCGAAGGGCTGGAGAGGAGGCCCGACGCGGCACCCGATATCATACCTAGCATTCCATAAACCTTTCTGATCGGAACGCTTTTTGCCTGCGGGTGAAGGATGAAAAAAGTTGGGCGACAGATAGACCTTTAGACGCCTCGATCGTTTTTATGCCAACAATCTCGCAGATGCAGCATGATTGTGGGTCAAAAGAGGGCTTTGCGCCGGGTGGGTGCGGGAAAGTTCTCCACCGACGCGCGTTAGGCGTGTGTTGCTAACCGCCTGCCGCGTGCTCCCGTCCGCGAGCCTGAAATCGCGGGAGCAATGGCGGCAAGGACTCGCGCAAAGCGGTTCGAATTTCGTGCTCTGCGCGATTACGTCGCGTTGCCACCCCTTGTCTGCGGGAGCGAAATCGGATGTTGGTCCGCCCCATGTCATCGAGAGTGCAGAATCCTTGGATGCGCTGCTTGCGGCGCGTTTCACGTAATGATTGCTGCATCTTGAATTCAATATACCTTGGCGAGAAGAGGGCGCGGCGCCCTCGACCCCAGAACAGGGAGGCATATGCCATGACGCGATTGACCCGATTGACCCTGACCACGTTCCTCAGCGCCGGCCTCGCCGCCGGCGCCGTGGCGCAGGAGACCCATCCCGAAACCGGCGAGGCGCTGGCCGCGGACCAGACCTTCACCTACCGCATCCTCGACAACATCTCCTCGATCGACCCGCAGATCGTCGAGGACACCGACGGCTCCGACGTGGTGCGCGACCTTTTCGAGGGCCTGCTGAACCAGGACGAGAACGGCGAGTTGGTGCCCGGCGTGGCGACCGACTGGGAACTCTCCGACGACAAGATGACCTACACCTTCCACCTGCGTGACAATGCCAAGTGGTCGAACGGCGATCCGGTGACCGCGGGTGACTTCGTCTATGCCTGGCGCCGCGCCGCCGATCCCGCCACCGCCTCGCCCTACCAGTGGTTCATCTCGCTGATGAAGCTCGAGAACGGCGATGCCGTCGTCGCCGGCGACATGGCCCCCGAGGAGCTCGGCGTCGAGGCGATCGACGACACCACGCTCGAAGTGCGCCTGACCACGCCGCTCCCGTACTTCCCGCAGATGGTGGTGCACTCGACCACCTTCCCTTCGCCGCAGAGCGTCATCGAGGAGCATGGTTCGGCCTGGACCAGCCCCGAGAACTTCGTCGGCAACGGCGCCTACGTGCTGACCCAGATGAACCCGGGCGAATCCATCGTGCGCGAGAAGAGCGAGACCTACTGGGATGCCGAGAACGTCATCCTCGACAAGTCGGTGGCGCTGATCATCAACGACGAGAACGTGGCGCTGACCCGCTACCGCGCCGGCGAGATCGACATGACCGACATCCCCGCCGGCCAGTTCCCGCGCCTGCGTGACGAGTATGGCGAGGAGGCGCACAGCTTCCCGAAGCTCTGCAACTACTATTACAGCTTCAACCTGTCCGAGAGCGGCCCCGAGGCCTTCAAGGATCCCAACGTGCGCAAGGCGCTGGCGCTGGCGGTGGACCGCGATATCATCGTCAACAACGTGATGGCCGGCGGCCAGCCCCCGGCCTACGTATTCACCCCCGAGGCCACCGCGGGCTTCGATGCGCCCGCGACCGAGATGGCCGGGATGACCCAGGCGGAGCGTGACGCCAAGGCCAAGGAACTGCTGGCCGAGGCCGGCTATGGCGAGGACAACCCGCTCAGCTTCAACATGGTCTACAACACCTCCGAGGCGCACCAGAAGGTGGCCGTGGTGCTGTCGCAGATGTGGAAGCAGAAGCTCGGCGTGCAGGCGCAGCTGTCCAACATGGAGTGGAAGGTGTTCCTCGAGGAGCGCGGCAACCAGAACTTCGAGCTGGCGCGCGGTGCATGGTGCGGCGACTACAACGAGGCCTCGACCTTCCTCGACCTGCTGCAGTCCGACTCGGGCTACAATGACGGCAAGTATTCCAACCCCGAGTATGATCAGCTGCTCGCCGAGGCGCTGACCGCCGACGACACCGCGCCGCTCTACACCAAGGCGGAAGAGATCCTCGCCGAGGACATGCCGGTGATCCCGCTCTACCACTACGCCGGCGTCTACATGATCGACGACTCGCTGAAGAACTTCCCGGTGAACAACATCCAGTTCAACTGGTACTCGAAGGACCTCTACAAGGCCGCCGAGTAAACCGACCCGAGCGCCCCTCCCATGCGGCGGGGCGCTCACCCACAGGGACATCCCGACATGCTGATCTACATTCTCCGGCGGCTTCTGGTCGCCATTCCGACCATTGCGCTGCTGGTCATCGCCGCCTTCTGCATGATGCACCTCGCGCCCGGCGGCCCCTTCACCTCCGAACGCCCGCTGCCGCCCGACGTGCTGGCCAATATCGAGGCCCGTTACGGGCTCGACCAGCCGCTGTGGAAGCAGCTCTGGGATTACTTCGCCAACATCGTGCTGCATTTCGATTTCGGTCCGTCCTTCGTCTACAAGGACCGCGACGTGAACGACATCATCGCGACCGGCTTCCCGATCTCGCTGACCTACGGCTCGCTGGCCTTCCTCGCGGCCACGCTGGTGGGCGTCGCGCTGGGGATCGCCGCCGCCATCCGCCACAACACCTGGGTCGACTATTTCGCCGTGAGTCTCGGCATCGCGGCGCAGGCCCTGCCCAACTTCATCATGGGCCCGATCCTGATCCTGACCTTCACGCTCTGGCTCGGCTGGCTGCCCGGCGGCGGCTGGAACGGCGGCCAGTGGCAGTATCTCATCATGCCGGTGATCGCCCTCTCGACCTCTTACATGGGCTCGATCGCGCGCATCACGCGCTCCTCCATGCTCGAGGTGATGAACGCCAACTTCATCCGCACCGCGCGGGCCAAGGGCCTGCCGCAGCGCTCGATCATCTGGCGCCACGCGATGAAGCCGACGCTGCTGCCGGTGATCTCCTATCTCGGCCCGGTCTTCGTCTACGTGCTGACCGGTTCGGTCTTCGTCGACCTGTATTTCTCCACCGGCGGCCTCGGCCAAGCCTATGTGAACTCCGCCCTGACCCGCGATTACGCGGTGCTGCTGGGCGTGACGATCCTCTACGGCGCCCTGACCGTCATCGTGAACCTGCTGACCGACCTCGCCTATGCGTGGTTCGATCCCAAGATCCGGTACTGACATGGCATTCTTCGGAACTTCCCCCAAAGCCGCGGCGCTGGCGGACGAGATCACCGATTTCACCGCCGTGCGGGGCCGGTCGCTGTTTCGCGACGCGCTCAACCGCTTCCTGCGCAACAAGGCCGCCATGGCGAGCCTCCTGATCCTCCTGCTGATCGTCTGCTTCGTGATCTTCGGGCCGTTCTTCTCGCAATGGTCGAATGAGGAGATCGACTGGGTCGTGATGGGCGACGTGAAGGGCATGGGCGGCCCGTCGCTCGAGACCGGGCACTATTTCGGCGTCGACGACCTTGGCCGCGATCTTTTCGCCCGCACCATCCAGGCCACACGGACCTCGCTTCTGGTGGGGCTGATCGGCGCCGCGATGGCGCTGCTTGTCGGCACCTTCTGGGGCGTCGTGGCGGGCTATTACGGCGGCAAGCTCGACAGCATCATGATGCGCTTCGTCGACATCCTGCTGGCGATCCCGCTGACGCTGGTCCTGATCCTGATCCTCGTGGTCGCGGGGCGCAGCTTCACGGCGCTGTTCCTCGGGCTCGGCGCGGTCTCGTGGCTGACCATGAGCCGCATCGTGCGCGGCCAGACGCTGGCGCTGAAGAGCCGGGAGTTCATCGAGGCGGCCCGTGCGACGGGCGTCTCGGAAGGGACCATCATCTGGCGCCACATCCTGCCCAACCTCGCCGGCGTGGTGATCGTCTACGCCTCGCTGCTGGTGCCCGAGATGATCCTCGCAGAGTCCTTCATCTCCTTCCTCGGCCTCGGCATCTCCGAGCCCAACACCTCGCTTGGCCGGCTGATCGCCGAAGGGGCGGGGACGATGGCCTACGGCACGCTCTGGCAGCTGCTCTTCCCGCTCTTCTTCTACGTCGCGCTGATCATCGCGATGTTCTTCGTGGGCGACGGCCTGCGCGACGCGCTCGACCCGAAGGATCGCTGACATGACCGTTCTTTCCGTAAAAGACCTCAAGGTCTCCTTCGACACGCCCGATGGCAAAATCGACGCCGTGAAGGGCGTCTCCTTCGACATCGCGCCGGGTGAATGCCTCGGCATCGTCGGTGAGAGCGGCTCGGGCAAGAGCCAGAGCTTCATGGCCGCGATGGGGCTGATGCCGCCCAACGGGCGCGCCACCGGCTCCGTTCAGCTTGCCGGCAAGGAGATCCTCAACCTGCCCATCGGCAAGCTCAACGCAATCCGCGGGGCGGATGTGGGCATGATCTTCCAGGATCCGCTCACCGCGCTGACGCCGCATCTCAAGATCGGCGCGCAGATGGCCGAGGTGCTGCGGGTCCACAAGGGGCTGCGCGGGGCGGAGGCGCGGGCACACTGCCTCGACTGGCTGAACCGGGTGCAGATCCCCGAGGCGGAGCGACGGCTCGACCAGTATCCGCACGAGCTCTCGGGCGGGATGCGCCAGCGGGTGATGATCGCGCAGGCGATGCTCTGCGAGCCCAAGCTGCTGATCGCCGACGAGCCGACCACCGCGCTCGACGTGACGGTGCAGGCCGAGGTGCTCGACCTGATGGCGCGGCTTCAGCACGAGCTGGGCACGGCGATTGCGCTGATCACCCACGACATGGGCGTGGTGGCGCGGATGTGCGACCGGGTGAAGGTCATGCGCAAGGGCGCCTTCGTCGAGGAGGGGCCGGTGGAGCGCATCTTTGCCGCGCCCGAGCACGAGTACACCCGCAAGCTTCTGGCCGCGATGCCGCGCATCGATGCCGGCGACGCGCCGGGGCAGGTGAGCGGAAAGACGATCCTCGATGTGCAGGATCTGAAGGTGCATTTCGACATCCAGCAGAAGGGCGGGCTGTTCGGGCGCAAGGTGCCGCTGAAGGCGGTCAACGGCGTGAGCTTCTCGCTGCGCGAGGGCGAGACGCTGGGCATCGTGGGCGAATCGGGCTGTGGCAAGTCCACGCTGGCGCGCGCCGTGCTGCAGCTGATCGAGCCTTCTGCGGGCGCGGTCTCGTGGCTCGGCAAGCCCTTGAACAAGATGGACCGCAAGGCGCTGACACGCGAGCGCAAGGATCTGCAGATCGTGTTTCAGGATCCGCTGGCGAGCCTCGATCCACGTCTGACGATCTCCGATTCCATCGCCGAGCCGCTCAAGACCCACCGCCCCGAGATGACCGGGCGCGAGCGCCGCGAGGCGGTGGTGGCGATGATGCAGCGGGTCGGGCTCGATCCGATCATGTACAACCGCTACCCGCACGAGCTCTCGGGCGGCCAGAACCAGCGGGTGGGCATAGCGCGGGCGATGATCACCAAGCCGCGGCTGATCATCTGCGACGAGGCAGTGAGCGCGCTCGACGTCTCGATCCAGGCGCAGATCGTGCAGCTTCTGAAGGAGCTGCAGGCGGAGTTCGGCATGTCGATGCTGTTCATCAGCCACGACCTGTCGGTGGTACGGGCGATCTCGAACCGGATTATGGTGCTCTATCTCGGGCGCGTCGTCGAGCTGGGCGATGCCGGTACGATCTGCGATGCGCCGCGCCATCCCTATACGCAGGCGCTGATCTCTGCGGTGCCGATCCCCGATCCCGAGGCCGAGCGGGCGCGGGCCCGGATCCGCATCCCCGGTGAGCTGCCCTCGCCACTCGATCCCCGCGCCGCGCTGCGCTTCCTGCCGTCGCGGCTGAAGGACGGCGAGGCGGCGGTCTACGTGCCGCGCCTGGATGATGTGGGCGGCGGGCATCTGGTGGCCGAGCACGACCCGCTCGAGCGGCTGCTGGGGCGGGCTGCTGGCTGAGATCAGAGGCCTCGTCGAGAGGCGGGGTCTTCGCCTATAGACGGTCGATCGGTACCCTCGCGCGGAATCAAGGCCGAAGGGCGCCGCGCCATCGCCGGCCCGCCCCCCGGGCTGGCGATTTGGTGACGTTGGCGCTTTGTGTCGAGGTCCTTCGGATCTGGCCGGGATAAATCGAGAGGTTCTGAGCGACGGATCCCCATCCCGCGGGCCGGCGATGGCGCGGCTTGCGCTCAGTTCGAGCGTGCAAGCAGGGCAGGGGCCTTTAGCGCACCGCTTCCTCCGGCAGCTCCGGCACCGCCACCAGCTCCGTCAGCGCCGCCACCTTGTGGAACATTGCCGCCTTCAGCGCGTCGAGGCTCATGTCCTCCGACACCGTGTAGAGGGTGAAAAGCCCGTTCAGCGCGAGGAAGATCACCTCGCCAAGAGCCCGCGCGTCTGCCGCCTCATCGATCAGCCCGTCGCCCTGCAACCGCTGCATCAGCGCCACCACCTGCTCCGAGAGCGCCTGATCAAGCGCGTGATACCGGCGTGAGAACTTGGTGTCGGCGCTCTGGATCGAGAACGCCATCGCCGTGCGCCACATTTCCTTGGTCAGGTAGACCAGCGAGTGATCGTAATAGGTCGCGATCAGGGCGCAGATCGCCTCCCGTGCGCTGCCGGGCGGGGCGGTGACCACGCTTTCGCCCTGATGCAACACCTCCTCGACCTCCATCGACACGATGGCCAGCAGCAGGTCGGCCTTGTGGGCGTAGTAGTTGTAGAGCGTCCCCACCGAGACCTCGGCGCTCTCGGCGATGGCCTCGATCCGGGCCGCCTCGTACCCGTTCTGCTTAAAAAGCGTGCTTGCCGCTTCCAGAATGGCGCGATTGCGTTTCGCTTTCTGTCTTTCGCGAAGTCCGGCCATGAGCGCTCCTGTTGGTCTTCAAAATTAGTATTGACTGTAAAAATGAATGCGCTCAACTTTTTTATGTCACGCGGCCGCCAAGCGCCGCCAAAAACCACAGGAGAGGGTAAATGCTCATCAAACAGACCTGCTCGGTGCTGGCCGTCATGGCCGGCCTCGCCTCCACGGCGCAGGCCGAGGATCTCAACGCGCTGATCTGGTGCGACCATGCCGACCCCGAGCTGCTGCAGCCGTTCGAGGAAGCGCATGACGTGCGCGTCAACGTGAAGGAATACGAGGGCACAGCCGCCGGCCTCACCCTGCTCGAGCAATCGCGCCCCGGCGACTGGGACGTGATGGTGATCGACGCGGTCGATGTCGGCCGCGCGGTGGAGCGGGGCCTGCTGGCGCCGCTGCCGACGGAAGGTCTTTCGACCGACAGCTACTTCCCCGAAGCGGTGCTCGCCGATCACACCACGATCGATGGCACGACCTACGCGGTGACCGAGAAGTTTGGCTACAACACCATCGCCTACAACAAGGCGGCGGTGGATCCCGCCGACATGGAGAGTCTCGATGCGCTGTGGTCGGGCAAGTATGACGGCCGCATCGCCATCTATGACTATTACCTGCCGGTGCTGGGGCTGGTGGGCCTCGAGGCGGGCGTCGCCACCGCCGATCTCGACGCCGCAGCGCTCGAGACCCTGCGCGAGCCGCTGATGAAGCTGGGCGCCGCCTCCAAGCAGGTCTCGGACGTGGTCAGCAGCCAGACCGCGCTCGCCACCGGCGAGGTCGACGTGCTGATCGGCGGCGGCGAGTGGCTGACCGCAGTGCTCAATGCCGAGAACCCCGATCTCGACTGGACCATCCCCGAGGAAGGCGGCCTGCTCTGGGCGCAGTCGCTGGCCATCGTCGAGGGCACCGAGAAGCCCGAGCTGGCGCTCGAGTTCATCAAATACGTGACCTCGCCCGAGGGGCAGGCGCGTCTTGCGACCTCGTCCTGCTACTGGGGGATGCCCGCCAACCAGGCCGCCGGCGACGTGATGAGCGACGAGCAGAAGGCGATCCTGCGCTGGGACGATCAGGCCGATTACCTCGCCCGCGCCCAGCTCTACCCGGTGCCCGATGCCGAGACCGACACGGCGATGCAGGACCTCTGGACCGACATGCTCCAGAACTAAGGCAAGGCCATGAGCATCGAGAGACAGGAAAGACAGCAGGGAGCGGCCTTGGTCGCTCCCGCGCTGCTGTGGACGCTGGCGTTCTTCGTGGTGCCCTTTGCGGCGATGGTGATGATGAGCCTCGCCCATATGGAGGGGCGCGACATCGTGCAGGGGCATGACCTCGGCAACTACCTGAAGATCTTCACCGATCCGTCGCTGCGCCGGGGCATCTTCGTGTCGCTGGAGATCACCGTCGTGGTGACCCTGATCTCGGTGCTCCTCGCCTGGCCGCTGGCCTGGATCATCGCCACGCGGGTACCGCCGCGTTGGCGGCGCATTGCGCTCTTGCTTGCGGTGCTGCCGTTCTGGACCTCTTACGTGGTGCGCTCCTATTCCTGGGCGCTGGTGCTGGGCGAGAAGGGCGTGGTGATGAACGCGCTGGTGGGGCTGGGGCTCTTGGCCGAGCCGGTGCAGATCATGGCGACCCGTGCCGCCACCATCATCGGCTTCGTGCATTTCTTCGTCATGCTGCTGACGCTGACGATCTATTCCAACCTGGTCCAGCTCTCGCCCAACTACGCCCGCGCCGCAGAAGACCTCGGCGCCTCGCGGTGGCAGGTGATCCGGCTGGTGATCCTGCCGCTGACGCTGCCCGGCGTGATGACCGGCGCCTTCCTGACCTTCGTGCTCTGCATCGGCGATTACATCACGCCGCAGATCCTTGGCGGCAACAACGAGCTCAGCCTGCCGCAGTTGATCATGCTGCAGCTCGGGCGGCGGGGGGATTTCCCCATGGCCTCGGCGCTCTCGGTGGTGCTCATGGTGATCGTGACGCTGGCCTATGCCGGCTGCGCCCGCTGGCTCAAGATGGAGCGGCTTTGATGCGCATTCTTTCCTGGGCCTACCTGCTGGCGCTCTTCGCCTTCATCCTGCTGCCGGTGGTGACGCTGGTGATCTTCTCCTTCCAGGACGGACGCCTGCCGGTGCCGCCCTTCAAGGGCGCGACGCTCGACTGGTATCGGGAGATCCTCACCGACCGGGCGCTGATGGAGGCGCTAGGCAATTCGCTGATCGTGGCGCTGCTGTCGTCGCTGGTGGCGCTGGTGCTGGGCTTTCTCGCGGCCTCCGGCCTCGCCCGCGTGTTGCTGCCGGGCACGGTGGTGATGCGCGGGCTGCTGATCGCGCCGATGACCGTGAGCTACCTGATCATCGCGCTGGGGCTCTTGCAGATGTTCAACAAGGTGGGGATCCGGCCCTCGCTGCTGGCCACCGGCATTGGCCACGTGGTGATTAACCTGCCGCTCTGCTTCGCCATCCTCTACGCCGCCATCGGCGAGCACCAGAAGAGCGCGCTGAAAGCGGCGCGCGATCTCGGCGCGAAGGAGTGGCAGGTGCTGTGGTTCGTCGCCGCGCCGATGCTGACCCCGGGGCTGGCCGCCGCATTCTTCCTCGCATTCACCTTCAGCTGGGACGAGTTCATCATCGCCTTCCTGCTGACCCGCTTCGATGTCACCCTGCCGGTCGAGATCTGGTCGATGCTGCGCTCGGGCCTGTCGCCCGCCACCAACGCGGTGGGATCGCTGGTCTTCCTTGTCTCGGTCATCGTGGTGGTGGCGCTCGAACTTACGCTTTTCCGGAAGGGATCGAAATGACCGCGGATGTTCACATCAAGGCCGTCGAGCACCGGTTCAACAGCTTCACCGCGCTGCACCGGGTCGATCTGCAGATCGCGGCGGGCGAGTTCATCGTGCTGCTTGGGCCGTCTGGTTGCGGCAAGACCACGCTCTTGTCGATCATCGGCGGCTTCCTCACGCCTTCGGAAGGGCAGGTGCTGATCGGCGGGCGCGACATGACCCACGTGGCGCCCAAGGACCGTCCCACCACCACGATGTTCCAGGATTACGCGCTCTTCCCGCACATGTCGCTGCGCGACAACGTGGGGTTCGGCCTGCGCATGCGCGGCGTCGGGCGCGCCGCGCGCAACGCCAAGGCGCTGGAGATGCTCGAGATGGTGGGGCTGGCCGACAAGGCGGCGCGCCGTCCGCACGAGCTTTCCGGCGGGCAGCGGCAACGCGTGGCGCTGGCCCGGGCGCTCGCGGTGGAGCCGGATGTGCTGCTGCTCGACGAGCCGCTCGGCGCGCTCGACCTGAAGCTGCGGCGGCAGATGCAGGAGGAGCTGAAGGCGATCCAGCGCCGCGTCGGCACCACCTTCGTGCATGTCACTCACGATCAGGAAGAGGCCATGGCCATCGCCGATCGCATCGTGGTGATGAACCACGGCAAGGTCGAGCATTGCGGCACGCCGGAGGAGGTCTACCTGCGGCCCCGCACGATGTTTTCGGCCGATTTCATGGGCGAGACCAACCGCGTGCCGGTGACGCCGTCCGGCAGCGGCGTCAACTCGCCGCTCGGGCCGCTTGCCATCGCGCCCGCCAAGGGGATGCTCTGCCTGCGCCCCGAGAGCCTCGGCCTTGCGGAGGGCTTCAGCCTCGGCCGCGCCACGCTGGTCGAGGCGGCGTTCTACGGCTCCTATCACCGCTGCCATTTCCGCCCGCTCGCCGCGCCCGACATGCTGCTCACCGCGCACTTGCCGCAGGGCGCGCACCCGGGCTTCGGCGAGGAGGTCGAGCTCTTCGGGCGCAACCCGGTGGTTCTCGCCCCGGAGGCCGCATGACCCGCATCCCGCCCAAGGACTGGTATCGCCAGCGCAAGCTCGACGACGGCATCACCTGGATCGACGAGCCCTACATCCAGGAGTTCTACCGCTGCAACATCTGGCACGTGCGCGGCCGCGACCGCGACCTGATGGTCGACAGCGGCATGGGGGTGGTGTCCCTGCGTGAGTGGGTGCCGCTGGTCTCCGAGCGTCCGCTCGACGCGGTGGCGAGCCATACCCATTTCGACCATATCGGCTGCCATCACGAGTTTCCCTGCCGGCTCTGTCATTCCGCCGAGGCTGAAATCCTCGCCAACCCGACCCGCGCCAGCACGCTGGCCGATCCCTACGTCACCGACGAGATCTTCGACGCGCTTCCCGACGTCCCCTACAGCTCGACCAGCTATGCGGTGAAGGGCGCGCCGGCAACGCGGCTCTTGGAGGATGGCGACATGATCGATCTCGGTGACCGCCGCTTCGAGGTCATCCACACGCCGGGCCACAGCCCCGGCGGCATCGCGCTCTGGGAGGCCGCCTCGGGCGTGCTGATCTCGGGCGATATCGTCTATGACGGGCCGCTGATCGAGGATGCCTATCACGCCGATGCCGAAGCCTACGTGCGCTCGATGCGCCGCTTGGCAGAGCTGCCGGTGCGGGTGGTGCATGGCGGCCATTTCCCGTCCTTCTCGGGCGAGCGCCTGCGCGAGATCGTCACCGGCTGGCTGCGCGAGAAGGGCCTCTGAGCGCGCCCTGAGAACACCCACGGGCAGGCAAGGCGCCGGCCCGACAAGCAAGGAGAATGCGTTGACCGAGCGCAGCCTGAACCAGCCCCTCGGGGGCAACCAGATGCCCCGCACCGGCGGCCCCGCCACCATGATGCGGCTGCCCGCCGCCGAGACCGCCGCGGGGCTCGACGCCTGTTTCATTGGCATCCCGATGGATATCGGCACCTCGAACCGCCCCGGCACCCGGCTTGGCCCGCGCCAGATCCGCGACGAGAGCCGGATGATCCGGCCCTACAACATGGCCACCGGCGCCGCCCCCTTCGAGCACCTGCAGGTGGCCGATATCGGCGACGTGCCGATCAACCTCTTCGATTTGAAGAAATCCGTCGACATCATCACCAAGCATTACCGCGGCATCCTCTCCCAAGGCGCGATCCCGCTGACGCTTGGCGGCGATCACACGCTGACCTGGCCGATCCTGCGTGCGATCAAGGAGCGCCACGGCCCCGTCGCGCTGATCCACGTGGATGCGCATTCCGACACCAACGAGGAGATGTTCGGCGAGACCGTCGCGCATGGCTGCCCGTTCCGCCGGGCCTGGGAGGATGGCTGCCTGATCAACGACAAGGTGTTCCAGATCGGCCTGCGCGGCACCGGCTATGCGGCGGATGATTTCGACTGGGGCCGCAAGCAGGGCTGGACCTGCATCCAGGCGGAGGAATGCTGGTACAAGTCGCTGGCGCCGCTGATGGCCGAGATCCGCGGCAAGATCGGCGATGCGCCGGTCTATCTGACCTACGACATCGACAGCCTCGACCCGGCCTTCGCGCCGGGCACCGGGACGGTCGAGGTTGGCGGGCTGACCACCATGCAGGGGCTCGAGATCATCCGCGGCTGCGCCGGATTGAACCTCGTGGGCTGCGATCTGGTCGAGGTCTCTCCGCCCTACGATCCCGCGGGGAACACCGCCGTGATCGCGGCGAATTTCCTCTACGAGATGCTCTGCGCCCTGCCGGGCGTGCCGCAGGGGCGCTGAGGCTGCTGAAAATATTTGCGGGTCGGGCGGATGTCCGGCTCGCGCGTATTTCCGCATGATGACAGGGGTTTGAGGGAGGGGCAGGGTAGGATGCCTCTGCTGAGGTCTCGGCCTTTCCTGCGTTTCCAGATGTCCGGAAACGCCAAAACCCGCTCGCTTTGCATGCAAAGCAAGGGGTTCAAAACCATCAGGAAGGGATGGAGGCGAGTACCGGAATCGAACCGGTGTACACGGATTTGCAATCCGCTGCGTCACCACTCCGCCAACTCGCCAGAGTGATGCACTCTCTAGGGCCCCGTCGCGGGGGCGTCAAGCGGTTATGGCAGGGGGCACAAGATTCCTCTTCAGGCTGCATTCGCCCTTCACCTGTCCCGCGCTCTGGGGTTAGGCTTCGCTATCGAGTGCCGTGATCAGTCCAAATTTTCCGAAGGCCCGCCCGTCGCGCCAGACCTCTCGTTGCGTCAGTCAAGATTGTGGCGAAAAAAAGAATGTGGAAAACGGTCTAGGGTTGATCTAACCCTTGATCGAAAAGGTTTTTTGCCTGTCGCGAGGAGAGAGCAAGCGTGAGTGATGCATATTCGGCAACGTTGAAACTGCTGCAGGGCAGGTTCATCGAAACGCTTCCCGAGATGCTACGCCCGGTCAAGGAAACGCTGGGCAAGGAAGCCGTCGATCTGTCCGAGATCCACGATCTGCACCGCATTCTGCACGAAGCGGCGGGCAATGCCGGGATGCTCGGTTTCAACGACCTGCACCTGCTGCTCAAGGATGCCCTGAAGATGCTGGAGACGGCGGAAGCCGAGAACCGCACCCTGACCGAAGCCGAGCGCAACGCCCTGATCGTGGCGCTGGCCGGGATCATGCGGGCGCGGGAGGCGGCTCTTTGAGGACCGCTCTCTGTCTGCTCTCCGGGCTGGCCGTCGCACAGATCGGCTCGGCGCTGCCGACGCTGGCGCAGAACGCCTCGGAAGCCACCGCCGCCGCCCCGCGGGCGACCGAAACCCTGCGCCGCATCGTCCGCTTCGACGAGATCGGCTTCGAAACGGGTCTCGAGTTCCGCCAGCTCTCCGGCGACGCGACATTCTTCCTTCCGGCGGCGCGCCCCGAGGCGATCGAGGGTGCGGTGCTGCGCATCGAGCTCGAGCATGGCGAGAGCATGGAGACCGAACGCTTCGTCTCGGTCGCGCTGGCCGATCGCGTGGTCAAGGTGGCGCCGCTCGAGGGCAGCTCCGGGCGCATGACCGTCGAGGTGCCGGTGCCCGAGGGCGCGATCACCGGGGGCTTTCTCAAGGTCACGCTGGCATATTCCGGCGCCCATTCCGAGCAGCTCTGCATCGATGAGCGGGCATCCGGGGATTTCGTTTTCATCCGTCCGAGCTCCGCGCTCGAGCTCTACGTGCGCGGCGGCGAGCTGGAGAGCCCGCTCGACGTTGCCCGGCTGATGCCGCGCGACAAGCGGCTGGTGCTCGACGGGGAGGGGGCGGCGATGCTGCCCTTCGCGATGATGGCCGGTGCGGCCTATGACGCCGAGTTCGGATCGGTGAAGCTTGGCGGCAGCGATGCCGGTGGCCGCGAGTGGACCAGCGGCGCGCTGCTGGCGCTGCCGGACGGGGCGCGCGGCGGCAGTGTCGAGGTCAGCGTGCTCGACGGTCGTCCGGCGCTCGCGTTCGGCGGCAGCGATCCTGCGCTCGGGCTGGCGCTGCTGGAAAGCGAGTGGCAGGATCTGGCGGCGATCGACCGGATCGCGCCGGTCTCTCTCGGCGGCGCGGAAGCGGCACGCTCGCAGATCACCTTCGCAGAGCTCGGCGCGCCGCAGCTGCGTCAGAACGTGGTCGGCAGCTCCACCTTCAGCTTCACCTTTGCCGCCGATGCGCTGCCGGCGGGCACGCTGCCTGAGCGGCTCGAGCTGCTGGTCGCGGCGGCCAATTCCGCTTCCGGGCGCGGGGTTGCGGTGAGCGTCTTTGTCAATGATGCGATGATCGGCTCGCGGCCGCTCGACAGCGCCGAGCCGGAATGGATGGATTTCGCCCTGCCGGCCGGGCTCATCGGCCGCGACAACCAGGTCGACATCCTGGTGCAGCGTCAGGTCGAGGGCGGCGGCTGCCGCTTCGCGCCGCAGGGCTACCCGGCCGAGATCCTGCCGCAGAGCCGGCTGCTCTTGGGCGACGGCAATGCGCCGGGTGACGATTTCTTCATGATGCGGCAGACCTTCCGCGATGGCGTGACGGTGGTGGCCGATCCCGGGGTAACGCAGGAGGCCTGGCCCCTGCTGGTGCCGCTTGCCGGTGCGCTGATCCCCGACACCGCGACGGTGACCGGCGCGGCACAGCTTTCGCAGGTCGACGGGCCGTTCATCTATGTCGGTGCGACCCCGCCTGAGGGCAGCGATCCCGCGCTGCGCTTCGATCAGGGCACGGTCGAGATCCTCGACGGCAGCGGCGAGGTGATGTTCGCGGGCGCCGGGCTCGAGGCGCTGAGCTTCGTGCAGGTCGTCGAAACCGTGCAGGGGCCGGGCATCTGGATCCGCCCCGGCAACGGCCCTGCACCGGAGCCGTCGCGCACGCTGCCGCTGCAGTTCGACCGTGGGCAGCTGGCGATCCTCGACGAGGACGGGCTGGTGCTTTCGGTGGCGCGCAGCCGCGCCGACCTGCTGCAGATCCGCTATCCCGATCAGACCGATCTGCTCCAGCTTCTCGCAAAGTACCGGCCGTGGATCGTCGGGGCCGCGTGGCTGGCGCTGACCCTGCTTCTGATCCGCTTCCTCCAGGGCGTCTACCGGAAGCGCCGGGACAGCTCCGAGGGCTGATCGGTGGCGCTCGACGCGGAAAGCGAGGCCATCGGCAACCTGCTCTACGATCGGGGTATCCTGACCGACGCGCAGCTCGACGAGGCCGAGGACCTGGCAGAGGCCTGGGATCTCGGGCTCGTTGAAGTGCTCCTGGGCAAGCGCTGGCTGAAGGCCGCCACGATCTACCGCGAGCTGGCCTATTACTACGACCTGCCGCTGCTAGATCTCTCGGAGACGCCCGCCGACACCGCCTTGCTGCGCCGCTACGATGTCACCGAGATGACCGAAGCGCAGGTGATCCCGTTCCGCGAGGAGGGCGGCCGGCTCACGGTGGCGACCTCGCGCCCGGGCCCGCTCACCCTGATCCGGATCATCGAGATCTTCGGCAGCGACGTAGACATCGCCGTGGCGACGCGGCTCGACATCTCGCTGGCGCTGCAGACCGCCTTCCGCGAGGAGCAATCGCACGAGGCGGTGTTCGGACTGGCCGAGACCGACCCGGTGATGTCGGCCTCCAAGGTGATCCTGCCGGCGCAGGTGGTGGTGCTCTATGGCCTTGCCAGCCTTTTCCTGCTCGGGCTGGCCTTCAAGCCGGTGCCGACGCTGATCGCGCTGAACCTCGCGATGACGGTGTTCTACCTCGGCAACTTCCTGTTCAAGGCGACGCTGGTCTGGGTCGGCAGCGAGGCGCAGGAGCGCATGTCGCAATCGATCGCCGCGGAGGCGGCGCTGCTGCATGATGACGAGCTGCCGGTCTATACCGTGCTGGTGCCGATGTTCCGCGAGCCCGAGGTGCTGCCGATCCTCACCAACGCGCTGCGCAACCTGGATTATCCACTGGCCAAGCTCGACATCAAGATCGTGCTCGAGGAGAGCGATCACGATACCATCGAGGCGGCGCGCTCGCTCGATCTCGAGGGCGTGTTCGAGATCGTGCTGGTGCCGGCCTCGCACCCGCAGACCAAGCCCAAGGCCTGCAACTACGCGCTGCAGTATTCCCGTGGCGATTTCCTGGTGATCTTCGATGCCGAGGACAAGCCCGAGCCCGACCAGCTCAAGAAGGTGATCGCCACCTTCCGCCAGTCGCCGCCAAATACCGCCTGCGTGCAGTGCCGCCTGAACTATTACAACGCGCAGGAAAACTGGCTGACGCGGATGTTCACGCTCGACTATTCGCTGTGGTTCGACCTGATGCTGCCCGGGCTGCAGCGCCTCGGTGTGCCGATCCCGCTGGGTGGCACCTCGAACCACTTCCGCATGGACGTGCTGCGCCAGCTCAAGGCCTGGGATCCGCACAATGTCACCGAGGATGCCGACCTCGGCATCCGCCTGACCCAGAAGGGCTACCGGGTGGGGGTGATCGACTCGACCACCTTCGAGGAAGCCAACGTCTCGATCCCGAACTGGATCCGGCAGCGCTCGCGTTGGATCAAGGGCTACATGCAGACTTTCCTGGTGCACACCCGGCGTCCGATCCACTTGGCGCGCACCGTGGGGCTCTCGGGCCTGATCGGCTTCGTGTTCTTCATTGGCGGGACGTTCCTTTCGGGCCTGCTGAACCCGATCTTCTGGGGCATCTTCGTGCTCTGGATGATCTTCGGGGCCGATGTCATCGAGCCCTATTTCCCGCCCACCATCCTCTACCTGTCGCTGATCAACCTGCTCGCGGGAAACGCGCTGCTGATCTACCTGACGATGGTCGCCCCGTTCCGCCGGCGCTGGACCTATCTCGCGCCCTGGGGGGTGACGGTCGTGGGCTACTGGGTGCTGATGACCATCGCCTCCTACAAGGCGCTGAAGCAGCTGGTGTCGAACCCGTTCTACTGGGAAAAGACCCAGCATGGCCTGTCGAAGCATACCGCCGCGGAGCTCAAGGCGGCCGGCGACGAGGGTGAGGCCGCGGCATGAGGGCGCTGGTCTGGAAGGTCTCGATCTGGCTGCTGGTGAGCGCGGCGATGCTGGTGCCCATCGCCTGGGTCGAGGCGAACGGCTTCCTGTCCTCCGCGACCATCCAGATGTGGGCCAAGGCCATCGTGATGACCGACGGTCCGGCGGCCTTCAGGGCCACCGATGCCTTCTATCCGCCGCTGCCCTTCTCCGTCGCGCTGGTGATGCAATCGCTGAGCGGTGGCACCGGGATCCCGCTGCCGCACGTGCTGAGCGCGGCGCTGGGCGGGTTGCTGGCGGTAGCCTGGTATTACAACCTGCTCAATCGCGCGGCCTATGACCGGCTGTCGGCGGTGCTCGTGGTGCTGCTGCTGGTGCTGAACCCGATCTTCCTACGCTGTCTGAGCGAGGGGCCGAGCATCATGTTCCTGATCCTCGGGTCCTGGCTCTATTTCCGCGGCCTAGTCAACATCCGCCTGTTCGGCACCGCGCCGGACATGATGAAGGTGGCGCTCGGCCTGCTTGTCGCGACGATGTCGCACGAGCTCGGCGTGCTCTTCGCGCTGGCCTCGCTGCCGGCGCTGGTCCTCGCGGCGCGCCCCAGCCTGCTGGTGGTCTCGCCCACGGGATACCTCGTGTCGATGTTCTTCCCGGTGGCCGCGGCGGTGCTGTCGCTGTTCTTCGTCAGCGCGGTGCTGAAGACCAATTTCTTCGCGGTCCAGCTGCTCTCGCCCGACAGCAGCTGGGCCGGCGCGACCTTCCTGGCGCTCCTCTGCCTGCTGCCGGTGCCGTTGATGGTGATCTTCAGGCTCTTCGTGCAGCCGCGCTTCTCCATGCCGCTCGGCGGGGTGATCCTCACCCTTGTCGGCATGGCGCTACTCAACCGGGTCTATCCGGTCGAGCCCGATCCGATCCTCGTGGCGGCGCCGGCGCTGGGCGCGGCCCCGGTGGCGGCGCGCTGGTGGACGCGCACCTCGCTGCGCTCGACCCCGCTGGCGGCGCTGACGCTGCTCTCGGCGCTGCTCGGGTTCTGGGCGCTGGGGGCGCTGGGCGGGCAGGAGAGCCGGGCCTGGCTGCAAGCCGCAACCGGACGCCCGGTGCCTAACCCTGTGGCAGAGGCGGCACAGGTTGCGGCCTTCCTGCGCGATCAAGACGGCGTCCTGGCGGATGTCGAACGCCATCCCGATCTTGTCGCGGCGATGGGAAATGCAAGGAATTTCATCGCTGCAGGTGATCCGGCCTACGATCGTGTGCTGTTTGGCGGGCGCCCGGCTGGAAACTTCGTTGTCATCGAGGTGGAAGAAAATGCTCCAGTTGTCCGGGATCGCCTGTTGCGAGCGCTACCGGGACTCAAGAATAACAACGATTCGAGATTCGAACTCGTATATGATTCGGGTGGCTGGATGGTCTATCGTCTCAACAGAGCAGGAGACACATAAGTGCGAAAGTTTATCGCGGTCGACGACTCAGAGATCGCGCGCGAACTGATCAAGGCGACGCTGGCTGATTTCGGCTATCACGATGTTTCTTCCTTCGGAAATCCGAAGGAGGCGCTTGAAAGCATGGCCGCGTCCGACGCGGCGGCCGATCTGGTCCTGCTCGACGTGATGATGCCGGAAATGGACGGGGTCGAGCTCTGCGCCCGGATCCGGGCGCTGGAGAAATGGCGCGACGTGCCGATCGTCATGCTCACCAGCCGCGAGGACAAGAGTACCCTGTCGCGTGCCTTCATGGCCGGCGCCAATGATTACCTGACCAAGCCGTTCGACCGCATCGAATTCCAGGCCCGCCTGCGGGCCCAGCTGCGCCTGAAGGCCGAGCTCGACCGGCGCAAGTCGGGGCCGCGCAGCAGCCGTGGCACCCGCCGCGCCCGCGCGCAGTTCTCGCTGCCCGGGCTGCTTGCAGATCGCGACTCCCTTCAGGACGCGCTGGGCCAGATCAGCGAAGACCGGATCGACGCGCTCGGCGTGTTCGCGCTCTCGGTCGATGCCACGGCCCGCAACACGGTGGATTTCAGTTCGCGCGAGCGGCAGGCGATCCTCGCCTCGGTGGCCGAAGCGCTGGCGCAGGTGCGGATGCCGGCCGGCAACATGTTGGCGCATTGGGAAGGCGACACGTTCTGCGGCGTGTCTCTGGTGCATGACGACGATGCCCTGCTGGCCGATGTGCGCGATCTGGCGATGTCGGTGAAGCGCACGCTCGAGGCGATGCCGGGAAAGCTCAAGGGGGCGCTTCCGGGCGTCAGTGTGGGCGTCACCCTGCCGGGGACGGCCGGCACGGTCTCGGAAGCGCTGGGCAAGGCCTTCGGGGCGCTCGAGGAGCAGGGGCAACGCGGCGGCAACGGCATCCGGGTCGCCGGTGCCAGCAGACGCAACCACTAGGGAGAGCCTGCAGATGCCACATCGACTTGCACGCGGTTTCCGGAGCGGCTTCGTCGCTCTCGTTCTGGCGAGCGGTGCGCTTCTGCTGTTCTTCCTGCACTACGACTACCAGCGCACGATGCGCGAGGGCGAGGTGCACCTGACGCATGTTGCCGAGCTCTTCAACGAACACTTCCTGGGCTCTCTCGAGCTGGCGACGCTGCGCGCCGAGACGATGACCAACCGCCTGGCAGGGTTCAATCTCTACCGGGTGCCCGCGCTCGAGGCGGAGCATGGCGAGGGGCTGCGCAGCTTCGTCGAGAATGTCGAACAGATCGCGGCGATGGTGGTGATCGACCACGAAGGCGCGGTGCGCTGGTCCTCGATCGATGGGGTGCTGGGCCTCTACCTCAACGACAGGGATTATTTCCAGGGCACGCTCGAAGGAGGCGGCAACGGCTATATCGTCGGCGCGCCGCTGGATTCCCCGATCACCGGGATGCGGGTGACGCCGATCGCCTGGCCGATCCGCGCCGAGGATGGCTCGGTGCTGGGGGTGATGGCCTCGTCGCTCGAGGCGAGTTATTTCCGGCGCCTCCTCGAAGAGACCCGTTTCGACCCCGCCATGTCGCTCGACATCCGCGCCGAGGACGGCACCGCGGCGTTCATTTCCGAGGGGGCGGAGGTGAGCCAGGAAGGCCGGCTGATCTCGGTTTCGGCGCCGATCCCGGGCACCGGGCTCAAGACCGTTCTGGCGCTGCCGCGGCCGGTGGTGATCCGCAGTTTCGTGCTGCGCGCCGTCGCCTTCACCGCGGTTTTCGCGCTGATCTCCGGTCTTGCGCTCTACGCCGCACTGCTCGCGCACCGCCGGATGCTGGCCCTGCGCAGCAGCCTTGCCCAGATCGAGAGGGAGGCGTGGAAGTCCAAGCGCGCCGCGAAGCAATTCCAGGCGATCTTCCAGAACGTCGATGACGGCATCATCGTGTTCGATGCGCTGGGCGAGTTCCGCACCTCGAACCGCCGGGCGCAGGAGCTCTTCGGGGTCGACAGTGCCGGCGCCGCGGTCGAGCGCTTCCGCGCCAGCGCGCCGATGGAGCTCGACAAGCTCGTCGACAGCACCTCGTTCATCTTCGTGCCCGATGCCGGTGGTCGTGCCGGGGTGATCGGCCGCGAGATCCGCTGCCGCGTCAGCTTCGTCGAAGAGGTCGAGGGCCATACGCTCTACTGCGTGCTCACCGATGTCTCGGCGGAAGAGCGGCTGATCCGGGCCCGCACCGCCTTCGTCGAGACGGTCAACCACGAGCTGCGCACGCCGCTGACCTCGCTCAACGGCGCCATGCGGCTGCTGACCTCGCGCTTCGGGGCCGATCTGCCGCCGAAGGCGCGGCAGCTTCTGGACCTCGCCGAGCGCAATGCCAGCCGGCTGCTGATGCTGGTCAACGATATCCTGACGCTGCAGGCGATGGACCAGGGCCGTCTCGACGTCACGCTCGAGACAATCCGCGCGAACGATATCGCCCGCGAGGCGGTGACCAACATGCAGGGCTATGCCGATGGCTTCGGCGTCGGCCTGATGCTCGAGCTGCAAAACACCGGCGCCTCGGTTCAGGTCGATCCGATCCGCATGCAGCAGGTGATGGACAACCTGATCTCCAACGCCGTCAAATACTCGCCGAAGGGCGAAAGCGTCGAGGTCTCCAGCGTGCTCGACGAGGGCGAGGTGGTGATCAGGGTGCGCGATCACGGCCCCGGCATTCCGGCGGCCGCGCAGAGCGCGATCTTCGAGCGTTTTGCCAAGCCCGTGCACGGCCCGGACACGCAGGCGAGCGGAACCGGTCTCGGACTGGCGATTTCCCGCGAACTCGTGGAGCGCATGGGTGGGACTTTGTCGCTCGAAAGCATACATCAGGATGAAGCCGGTGGTGACCGGGCGCACGGGTCGACCTTCATCGTGCGCCTGCCGCTGGCCCAGATGGATCAACGGAGTGCCGCGGAATGAAAGTTCTGTTTGTCGACAACGAGCCCGATATCGTCACCCTCGTCGAGCTTGCGCTCGATGGCGAAGACGACATCGACCTGACCGCGGTCACCTCCGGCGAGGCCGCGATGAAGGAGATCGCCAGCGGCAGCTTCGACATGTTCGTCTTCGACCTGATGATGCCGCCGCCGGACGGGCGCCAGCTGTTGCGGGCGGTCCGCAGCGATCCGGCCAATGCCGAGACGCCGGTGGTGATGTGCACGGCGAAATCCGACGCCGTCGCCAGTGACGACCTGCGGGATGCCGGCGCCACCGAGGTCCTGCCCAAGCCGTTCGATCCGCTGTCGCTTGCCGACGTGCTGCGCGAAATGCACGCGGATGGCTGAGCTTCGGCGCGGCGCTGTGCCCCTTGCGCTGGGTCTTCTGCTGTTTCCGGCAGCGCAGGCGCAGGCGGCGGCATGGCCGCGTCCGGAGGGGAAATCCTTCCTGTCCTATTCCTACCAGTTCCAGATCAACGAGACGACCGACCGCAACTACTCGTCGCTGTTCTACGAATACGGCGTGACCGACCGTCTGACCTTCGGCATCGATGCCGGGCGCAGCGACGGGTCGGGCGACCTGACGGGGCTGCTCTTCCTGCGCACGCCGGTGGTCTCGACCGATGCCGGCACCTGGATCTCGGTCGAGCTCGGCATCGGGGCTATCGAGATCGAGGACGAGACCTTCGGCGTGCTGCGCCCGGGGATTTCCTGGGGGCGCGGCTTCCAGACGAGGTTCGGCAATGCCTGGGCAGGGATCGAGACCTCCTACGCCTTCCGGGGCGATGGTTCGGAGGAGGGCAAGATCGACACGACCCTCGGCATCAACCATGCCTCGGGCTCGCTGTCGCTGGTGCAGTTCCAATATTCCGCCCCGACCGGCGGCGATGACGGCTTCTCGATCGCGCCGTCGCATGTCATCAAGCTCGATAACGGCTTCTTTCTCGAGCTTGGCGGGGCCTACAAGTTGACCAACGAGGCGGCATCGCTGAAGATCGGGCTCTGGCGCGAGTTCTGAGGCGGCATCCCGCGCCCCAAACTGACGACCCCGTTTGCCGCCATATGTCGGAACCTTTGGCCGGGACTGATCGTTGGCTTGTCAAAGGACACACCGATCAAAGGAGCCAGACCGATGGCCAACACGACGGCAAACACCCCGACCAGCACCGGAGCCTCGACCAGCATGAGCAGCAAGGACCGTGACCTCGACGCCCTGAGCGATCAGATCGCCACCCTCCGCAAGGACCTGTCCTCGCTGACCGAGATGGTCGGCGATATCGGCACCCGCCGCGGCCGCGAGGCCAAAGCCAAGGCGCGCGCCAAGGCCGAGGATGTGCGCGGGCAGGGCGAAGAGATGCTGCGCGACGCCGGTCGCCGCGTCGCCGAGTTCGAAGATCAGGCCATCGGCCAGATCCGCGCCACGCCGCTGCAGGCCGTGGGCATCGCGGCGGCTGCCGGCTTCCTGCTGGGCTACCTGAACTCCCGGAGGTAAGATCAGCTCATGTTCTACGCGCTCGAGCTTCGGCTGCGTCTTCTTATCCGCCGGATCGTCTTTGGAGCGCTTGCGCTGATCTGCGTCATCGTCTCTGCGGTCTACTTCACCCAAGCCGCGCTGGTTGCGCTGGCAGCCCGGTATGACCCGCAAATGGCCCTGCTGATCGTCGGCGGGGGCTATCTCGCGCTGGCCCTGATCCTCGTGCTCATGGCCAGCCGCCGTAAGGTGCCGGCTCCGCCGCCACCGCCGGCAACCAGCCTCGCCAGCCTGCTGGAAGCCTTCCTCGCAGGGCGCGCGGCAGGCACCGCCGCTGGCCGGCGCAGCGATGACGACGACGATTGATGACCAGGCGGGCGCCCCATGCGGGCGCCCGTTTCCGTTGCGACAAATGTGACATCTTCCGACATTGCGACACCCCGGATAGTGTGGCAGAACCTTAAGGGACCCTACTGAACGGAAGAGTTTAGCGGATGACCGATTTCGCCACGCGCCGCCGCATGATGGTGGATACGCAGGTCCGGCCCTCGGACGTTACCAAGTTCCCGATCATCGATGCCATGCTGCGGATCCCGCGCGAGGTCTTCGTGCCGGATTCCGAGAAGGAGGCGGCCTATGCCGGCCGCAACGTCCGGCTCGACCAGAACCGCGTGGTGCTCGAGCCGCGCACGCTGGCCAAGATGCTCGACGCGGTGAACATCGACAATGACGACCTCGTGCTCGATATCGGCGCCGGGCTTGGCTATTCTTCGGCGGTGATCGCGCGCATTGCCGAGGCCGTGGTGGCCGTCGAGGAGGACGAGAGCTTCACCTCCGACGCGCAGCGCCTGCTGATCGAGCACGCCGACAACGTGGTGCTGCACGAGGGCGCTCTTGCCGCCGGCGCCGCCGAGCACGGCCCCTATGACGCCATCGTCATCGAGGGCGGGGTGGCGCAGCTTCCCGAAGCGATCACCGATCAGCTCAAGGATGGCGGGCGCATCGTCTGCCTGTTCATGGAAGGGGCGCTCGGCACCGTGCGGGTCGGCTGGAAGATCGACGGCGCGATCACCTGGCGCTTCGCCTTCAACGCGAGCGCGCCGGTGCTGCCGGGATTCGAGAAGCAGGACGCCTTCGCCCTCTGAAGCGCGGCGTCTAACGCGTCGACAGGGAGGAGGCGGATGGTGCGCAGATCGGTACGAGGGGTCTTGACCGGGCTCTGCCTCGCTCTGGCGGGTGCGGTTCCCGCAAGCGCCGAAACCCTCGCGAGCGCGCTCTCCCGCGCCTACATCACCAGCGGCCTCTTGGATCAGAACCGGGCGGTGCTGCGCGCCGCCGACGAGGATGTCGCGCAGGCGGTCGCGGCGCTGCGCCCGGTGATCGGCTGGACCGGAAGCGTCACCCGCAGCTTCGGCGCGCAGAACGCCGCCTCGACGGCGGGCGTTTGGGTCGACTTCGCCAGCACCACCGCAAGCGCCAACCTGGTGGCCACCCTCGTGCTCTATGCCGGCGGCGCGCGGGTGCTGGGGCTTGATGCTGCGCGCGAGGCGGTGCTCGCGACGCGTGCGGGCCTTGTCGGCGTCGAGCAGCAGGTGCTCTACAACGGCGTCTCCGCCTTCATGGAGGTGCGCCGGTCGCTCGAGACGGTGCAGCTGCGCCGCAACAACGTCCGCGTCATCGGCGAGGAACTGCGCGCGGCCGAGGATCGCTTTGAGGTCGGCGAGGTCACCCGGACCGACGTGGCCACCGCCGAGGCCCGGCTGGCGGCGGCGCGCGGCCTTCTGGCGGCCGCCGAGGGCCAGCTCGCGGTCAATCGGGAGATCTACAACGCGGTGGTCGGCAGCTTCCCCGACAACCCGGTGCCGCCGCAGGGGCTGCCCCGCATCCCCGCGGACGTGGCCACCGCCAAGGCGCAAGCGCTGCGCCAGCATCCCGACATCGTGCAGCTGCGTCACGTTGTGGCCGGCAGCGACATCGCCATCGCCATCGCCAAGGCGCAGATGAAGCCGACGGTGAACCTCGAGGGGCGATGGGGCATGAGCGGCACCTTCGACTCGCGGGATGCCTCGCAGGGCGGTTCGGTCACGCTCGGGCTCAGCGGGCCGATCTATCAGGGCGGCGGGCTGTCCTCCGGGGTGCGGCAGGCGATGGCCAACCGCGATTCCGCGCGGGCGCAGCTCTACACCGCCGGTCAGCAGATCGAGCAATCGGTGGGTAGCGCCTATGCGCAGCTGCGCATCGCGCAGGCCTCGATCGTTTCGACGCAGGAGCAGGTCCGCGCCGCCCGTGTCGCCTTCGAGGGGATTCGCGAAGAGGCCACGCTGGGCGCCCGGACGACGCTCGACGTGCTCGATGCCGAGCAGGAGCTGCTCGACGCGTTGGCGGCGCAGATCTCGGCCGAGGTCGACCAGACCCTCGCGGCCTACGCGGTGCTCGCCTCGATCGGGGAACTGACCGCCGAGCGGCTCGCCCTCGACGTGCCGCGCTACGATCCGGCCGCCTATTACGACCTCGTCAAGACCGCTCCAGCCTCGTCCAGACAGGGCGAAGAGCTCGACCGTGTCCTCCGTGCCCTCGGAAAAAACTAGGCTCTCCGCATCGGTTGTCTGGAATCGCGGAGCGCGGTAGAGTTTTCGCGAGGCAAGAGT
Source organism: Salipiger bermudensis (assembly GCF_019801965.1). Classification (GTDB taxonomy): domain Bacteria; phylum Pseudomonadota; class Alphaproteobacteria; order Rhodobacterales; family Rhodobacteraceae; genus Salipiger; species Salipiger bermudensis_A. Next base: position 436,907 of record NZ_JAHVIA010000001.1, on the reverse strand, counting down.
GGAAGTTGAATGTCCGACCCCGTCACGAATGTGGAAATCGAGGATGTGCTGTCCTCCATCCGGCGCCTTGTCGCCGATGACGCGCGTCCCAAGGCGGCGCCCGAGGCCGCGCGCGGAAAGCCCGAGCGGCTTCTCCTGACGCCGGCGCAGCGGGTCCCTGACGATCTTCCCAAGCCGGCGGAGCCGCGCAGCCGACCAGCGTCGAGGCCGGCGGCGGAGGTGCCCGCGTCGCAGCCGCAGGCAAGCGCGTCGAGCGACAGCGCCGCCTTTCCGTTCCGCCCGCACCGCGAAGGCCGCCCCGCGCTCGAGCGGCGGGAAAGCCTGACACCGGCATCCGACGCTTCCGATGCCGGCAAGACCGGCCCTGCCGCCGCCGCGCGCCGGCTGACCCTCGGGCTGGCCGCCTCGGATGACGAATTCGAAGAGATCTACGACGACACCGGCGATGCGCCCTCCTTCGATGCGTCCACCTTGCTCGGCAAGCTGGTTGAGGAGGAGCTGGCCCGCGCCTTGGCGTCGCCCGCCACTGAGCCCACTTCCGAGCCCGCCTCCGAGCCGGCGCAAACCGCCGCCACGGAGCCTGAGCCCGCCGAACCGGAGACGGATGCGCTGCTGAGCCGCATCGCCGAGATCGCGGCCCCGGAGCAGCAAGCCGCGCCGCGCGGGCAAGCGCACGAGGCGTTCGACGACGGCATCCCGACCGCAGATGTCCCGCTGCCCGAGCCGGAGCTTCCGGAGATGGTGCTGCCGGAGCCCGAGGCGTCGCCCGAGGTCGAGCCCGATGGTGGCCTGGCAGGCAAGATCGCGGCGCTCGAGGCGATGATCGCGCGCCACAAGGGGCTCGATTCGCCGGTGGCTGACGAGGCAGTGGCCCCGGAGCCCGCCGCAGAGATCACACTGGAGCCCTCTGCAGGGCTGCCGGAAGAGCCCGCGTCGAGCGAGGAACCGCCGCGTGCCGCCTTCGTCCACCGTCCGCAGCGCCCGCTGGAATGGCAGGATCACGTGGCCGAAGAGCCGCAGGATATCGCGCCGGAGCAGCCCGAATGGGCCCAGGCCGCCGTGTTCGAGGAGGTCGCGCCGGGGGGCAAGCCCGAGGCGCTCGTGCTCGAAGGTCCGGTCTGGAAGGGGGCTCCGCGCTCCGAGATCCCGGATATGCCCGGGCTGCCCGATGTCGCCGCCGCCGAGAGCAGCGATGCGCTGCCGGCGCCGGTCGAGCTGTTCGACGAGGACATGCTGCGCGAGCTGGTTTCCGACCTGATCCGGCAGGAGCTTCAGGGCGCGCTTGGCGAGCGCATCACGCGCAACGTGCGCAAGATGGTCCGGCGCGAGATCCACCGCATGGTGACCAGCGAGCATTTCGACTGACGGGGCGTCCGCGCCCCGACCCGCGCCGCAATTCGCATCTCCGAAAAAACCGAAAGGCGCTCCCTTTTCAGGGAGCGCCTTTCGTTCAACGTGCCGAGGGATCGGCAGATATTAGGCTGCTTCGGCGCGATCCGCCGCTGCTGCGGCGTTGCGGCGCTCGCTCTCCTCGCGCGACAGCGCGACCGAGGTGCGAATGCCCTTGCCGACAAATTCCATCAGGCCCTGAACAACACGTTCGTTCGGGTCGATGCCGGCACAGCTCAGAACTTCACGGCCGTCGCGCGACCGCGCCCAGCGGGCGATCTGCTCCGGGCCATTGCCGTATTTCTTGTCGTCGGCGATCGCGTCGTCGAGCGCAGCCAGAACCACGGCCGCAAAAAGCTTGCGTGCGCGGTTGCCCTGTTCGGCATTGAAGGCTGTGCTATCCACGAAATCTTTCATATTTCGACCTTTGATTATTGCTCTTGTCTTTTCCGGCGTGCGTGGCGTTATGAACCATTCCGTTCGATTCGGATACACCACAAACGCATGGCTGACATGCGCTCACATCATTGCTTATTTCTTACGCACTCGACATTCCGCTCCCGGCCGCGCGCGTCGTCTTGCATGGTCGGGACTGGGCAGATATAGGACCGGCCAGACAATCATCAACCTTTGGTCAAGGTCCAGCCTACCCATGCCCAAGATTAACGGTAACGAAATCCGCCCCGGCAACGTGCTGGAACACAACGATGGCCTGTGGGCTGCCGTGAAGGTGGACCATGTGAAGCCCGGCAAAGGCGGTGCTTTCGCTCAGGTCGAGCTGAAGAACCTGCGCAACGGCTCCAAGCTCAACGAGCGCTTCCGCTCCGCCGACAAGGTCGAGCGTGTGCGTCTCGAGCAGAAGGATATGCAGTTCCTCTACGAGGATGACGGCATGCTCATCTTCATGGACACCGAGACCTACGACCAAGTGCAGCTGCCCGCCGACATCCTCGGCGAGCGTCGCCCGTTCCTGCAGGACGGCATGACCATCGTGGTCGAATTCTACGATGCCGAGGCGCTGAACGCCACGCTGCCGCAGAAGGTGGTCTGCAAGATCGCCGAGACCGAGCCGGTGGTGAAGGGCCAGACGGCCGCCAACAGCTTCAAGCCCGCGGTGCTCGACAACGGCGTGCGCATCTCGGTCCCGCCCTTCGTCGGGCAGGACGAGGACATCGTCGTGAACACCGAAACCATGGAGTATTCGGAACGCGCATAACCCGCGCGCCGACCACTCTTGTCCCCGTGCGATCCGGGGGCAGACATGACGAGATGACCAAAGGCCTCCGGCGCAAAGCCCAGGAGGCCTTTTTCATGATCGACCATCTTCTTCAGACGGACCTGCCGCAGGTGGCCAGCCTGCTGAGCGGGCTCAACGCCCTGCATGTCCAGCGGGTGCCGCATCGGTTCCACGCCGAGGCCGACGAGCCGGCCTTGGCTGGGATGCTGGCCCACGAGCTCGATACCGGCGCGGAGGCGCTGGTCTACCGTGCCGAGGGGGTGGCGCGAGGCTACCTGCTCTGGCGGCCGCGAGAGGTGGCCGTGAGCGCCGTGGAGCGCCCGCGAAAGCTTGCCGTGCTCGATCACATCGCGGTGGCGCCGTCGTGGCGGCGGCGCGGCATCGCGCGGCGGCTGGTGGTCGGGTTCGAGGCCGAAATCGCGGCGCGCGGCTGCGACGGCTGGATCGCCAGCGTGCACAGCTTCAACGCGCCGTCGCGCGGGCTGATGCAGCGCGCCGGCGCAGAGCGGGCGGTGGAGGTCTATGAGAAGCGGCTGGGGTGAGGGCTCAGACGCCGGCGGCGTCGAGGCAGCGCGCCACCAGCCCGCGATAGCCCGCGCCGAAGAGCCGCAGATGCACGAGGGCGGGGAAGAGCTGGTAGATCGGACGCCGCTCGGCGCGGCCCGGCGCGGTGCCGCCATAGCCGCTCCAGAACAGCTCGGGCGGGGTGCCGAAGAGCTCGAGCATGGCGAGGTCGACCTCGCCGTCGCCGTGGTAGCAGGCCGGGTCGATCATCCACGCCGTGGCCTCGCCGAAAACCGCGTTGCCGGTCCAGAGATCGCCGTGGAGCAGGGCAGGGGGCGGGGCCTCGGGCAGGCGCTCGGGCAGCGCGGTGGCGAGCGCCTCGACACGGCGGGCGAGATCGGCGGGCAGGTGGGGCAGGAAGGGCAGCAGCCGGCGCTCGGCCCAGAAGGCGGGCCAGCTCTGCGCCGGGCCGTTCTCGATCGGGAGCGGACCGAAGGCATATTCCTCGGGCCAGCCATAGCCTGCGCCGCAATGCTCGTGCAAAGCCACCAGCCCGGCGCCGAGCGCCTCCCAGCCCGCAGGCGAGGGGCGGACGTCCTCAAGCCATTCGAGACAGAGCAGCTCTCCGGCCTGGTGCAGCACCCCGGGCACCGGCGCGCCGGCGGTGGCCATGGCGGCCAGCATCCGCGCCTCGGTATCGACCCGCGCGCCACGCTTCACCGCCATCACCCGGCCATCGCCAAGCGTGACCTTCAGCACTTCCGAGAGATCGCCGCCCTGCAGCGGCTGCGCCGAGGCAACTGTGGCGCCGAAGACCGGTTCGAGCGCCGCGAGGCTCATGGGGCGTAGCGCACCGTTGCGCCGTCAGCCGTCATCTCGCCCTTGGCCCGGTCGAAGCGCAGATAGGCGATGCCATGCCCCTCGGCCTGGGTGTAGAGCGTCCCGGCGGCTTTCTCGCCGGCGAGGATCTCACTGCCCACGGGGGCGCTGCCGCTGACGTCGACCTGCGCCAGCCCCTTGCGCAGCTCGGTCTTGTGTTTCATCCGCGCGGTGACCTCCTGACCGACATAGCAGCCCTTGCGGAAATCGACGCCGTTCAGGCGCTCGAACCCGGCTTCCAGGATGAAGGTGTCCGGCGTCAGCTCGACGCCGCTCTCGGGCACGCAGGCGGCGACGCGCAGGGCATCCCAGTCGGCGTCTTGCCCTGCCTGGCCATCATAGCCGCGCCAGCCCATGCGCGGATCGCGCGGATCGACGAAGGCGCCCTCCGGTTCGGCGCCGGTGCCGCGCGTCACGGCGATGTCGGTCTCGCTGATCGCGACCTTGGATCGCAGCTTGTACATGCTCAGCATGCGCATCAGGTCCGGCGCCAGCGCCGCATCGACATCGATCAGGATGTCGTCACCCTTGGGCACGAGGAAGAAATCGGCGCGGTACTTGCCCTGCGGCGTCAGCAGCGCGGCATAGACCAGCCCGTCCTTCAGCCGGGCGACATCATTGGTCACCAGCCCTTGCAGGAAATGCCCCGCCTCCGGGCCGCTCACCCGCAGCACCTTGCGTTCGCTCGTCATCGCGCTCTCCCGATCTGTCCGTCGCGTCGTCTGCCCGGCAATCTAGGGTGCCTTGGCGGCGGGTGCGAGGGGGTGTGGCTCAGGTTTCCGAGAACTGCATCGCGTGCAGCCGCGCGAAGGCGCCGCCGCGGGCGAGAAGCTCGTCATGGGTGCCTTCCTCGACCACGCGGCCCTGATCCATCACCACGATCTTGTCGGCGTGGCGCACGGTCGAGAGCCGGTGCGCGATGACCAGCGTCGTGCGCCCCTTGGCGAGATCGTCGAGCGCCGCCTGCACAACCGCCTCGGACTGCACGTCGAGCGCCGAGGTGGCCTCGTCCAGGAGCAGGATGGGGGTGTCGCGCAGGATGGCGCGGGCGATCGCCACGCGCTGGCGCTGGCCACCCGAGAGCGACGAGCCGCGCGGCCCAACCTGGGCGTCGAGCCCACCCTCGAGACGGGGCAGGAAATCGGCCACGTGGGCCGCCTCGAGCACCTCCTGCAGGCGCGCCTCGGAGACATCCTTGCGGCCGAGCAGGATGTTCTCGCGCAGCGACTCGTCGAAAAGCAGCGCTTCCTGGCTGACCACCGAGAACAGGCCGCGCAGCTCGGTGAGCTTCATCTCGGAGACCGCGGTGCCGCCGATCTCGACGCGGCCCTGCGCGGGATCGACGAGTCGGGTCAGCACGTTGAAAATGGTCGACTTGCCGGCGCCCGAGGCGCCGACCAGCGCGGTGGTCTTGCCGGCCTCGGCGGTGAAGCTGGTGCCGCGCAGCACCGGCGCGTCGCCATAAGAGAGGTGCACGTCATCGAGCACGATGCCCGGAACACCCTCCGGCGCGGGCTTGGGCTGGTCCGGGTCGCGCAGCGCCGGGACCATGTCCATCAACTCCTTCAGGCGCTCGATGGAGGCGGCGGCGATCTGCCAGGTGCCGCTGACCGCGCCGAGCCGGCGCAGCGGTTCGAAGGCCAGCGCGATGGCGGTGAAGAAGGCCATGAAATCGCCCACGGTCTTTTCGCCCGAGAGGATCTCGCTGCCGCCGTAGAACAGCACGCCCATGAAGCCGATGCCCGACATGATGTCGATCAGGCCGGGGATCGAGGCCTCGCCCAGAGTGGCGCGCACCTCGGTGCGAATGCGCTTGTCGGTGAGCTTGCGGTAGCGGTTGGCCTGGTATTCTTCGAGCCGGTTGAGCTTGACCGGCACGATGCCGTGGAAGATCTCGTTGAGGCGTGTCGAGAGCTTGGCCGAGATGTCGCGCGCCTTGCGAGCGTTGCCGCGCACGTAGCGCTGCGCGAAGACCGAGGGCAGCACCATGATTGGAGCGCCAATCAGCGCCACCAGCGTCCAGCGCCAGTCGATCCCCAGCGCCACGCCAAAGAGCGAGATCAGCGCGACCACATCGCGGCCGGCGCCGGTGATGATAATGCGCCAGACCTTCGAGATGCTGCCGACATCGCCCTCGATGCGCTGCATCAGGTAGCCCGGGCCGTAGGCCTGGTGAAAGCTGCCGTCGAGGCTCATGAGATGGGTCACGAGATCGTTGCGGATCGCTCCGACGGTGAGCTGCGAGACCCGCGACATCACCACCTTCTGCACGATGCTGGCGATGGCGCGCAGCAGGAAGCTGCCGAAGATCACCAGCCCGACCCACCAGATCGCGCTGCTGTTGCCGCCGACGAAGACGTTGTCGAACATCGGCTTCATCATGTAGCTGAGCAGGCCGAACATGGCGCCTTCGATGCTCATGAAGATCAGCGCGACGACCAGCAGCCAGCGGTGTTTCCAGAGGTAGTTCCACCACAGCCAGCTGAACAGCTTGCCGGAATTCTCCGTCCGCCCGGTCACGCCAGCTCTTCCGGCGGGCGCTTGGCGTCGAACCCGGCCTGAACCGGCTTGCTGTCATACTCCGTCGCGATCCACTCTTCGAAAGCGATCGGCGCGCGCCGGTTGCGGGCGGCGTAGACGTCGAGGATGTAGCCCTGGATGCCGGTGCGGGTGAACTCGAGATGGACGTATTTCAGCCCGAGCTGCTTGCGCGCCTCTTCCACCGGCACGCCCTCGAACACCATGAGATACACCGCCGAGGCAAAGCCCGCGCGGTCGGCGCCGGACTTGCAGTGAAACATCATCGGCTTTTCGGCGCTGCGCATGGTCTCGATGAGGGTGAGGATGCGCTCGCGCTTGGGCGCCATGCGGGCCCAGAGCTTGGCGTGCAGCAGCGTCAGGCCGAGATTCTCGCAGCTCTCCTTCTCGAAAAGATAGTGCGAGTACTTCTCTTCGCCGCGCAGCGTGATGACGCTTTTGATGCCCATCTTGGCGTATTTCTCGAACCGCCTGTGGGTCGGGTGGTTCGAGCGCCACACGCCGGGGGCGATCTGCCAGAAATTGGTCCAGAAGCTGCGCAGCCAGGCATGGTCGAAGAGGTTGTAGTGCAACGTCGACAGCGCCCGGGAGCCCGGGGTCGAGATGTCCTTGCCGAAGGAGCGGCGGAAGCGGCGCTCGGCGGTTTCGATCTTTTCCCAGAGTTGGGTGAGCATGTATGGCGTCCCGATGGTCTTGCGGCGGTTTAGTGGCCTTGGCCGCGCGTGGCAAGCGGCGGGGCGGATTGACGCCGCCGCGCCCGCGTTTAGGTTGGCGCCGACCCCGGAATTTCAAGGGGTGCTTTTACGGAGAAAACCCATGTCCCTTGCCCACGGTCGCCCGTACCTGGCCATTCCCGGTCCGTCGGTCATGCCCGACGCGGTGCTGCGCGCGATGCATCGCGCATCGCCCAATATCTACGAGGGTGAGCTTGTCGACATGGTGGCCGCGATGATCCCCGACCTGTGCTACGTGGCGCAGACCGAGGGCAATGTGGCGATCTACATCTCCAACGGCCACGGCGCATGGGAGGCGGCGCTGTCGAACGTCGTGGCCGAGGGCGAGAAGGTGCTGGTGCCGGCCACCGGGCGCTTCGGTCACGGCTGGGCTGACATGGCGGTGGGGCTCGGGGCAGAGCCGCAGATCATCGATTTCGGCCGCAAGACCCCGCTCGACGTAGCCCGGGTCGCCGAGGCGCTCGCGGCTGACAAGGCCCACGAGCTGAAAGCTGTGCTGGTCACTCATGTCGACACCGCGAGCTCGGTGCGCAACGACGTGGCGGCGGTGCGCCGCGCGCTCGACGATCTCGGCCACCCGGCGCTGCTGATAATCGACTGCATCGCCTCGCTGGCCTGTGACGAATTCCAGATGGACGCGTGGGGCGCAGACGTGATGGTGGCGGGCTCGCAAAAGGGCCTGATGGTGCCGCCGGGGCTGAGCTTCGTGTTCTTCAACGACCGCGCCGCCGCGCGCAGGGTCGAGATGAAGCGTGTAAGCCGCTACTGGGACTGGACGCCGCGTGCCAACCCCGAGTTCTTCTACCAGTATTTCGGCGGCACCGCGCCGGCGCATCACCTCTACGGCCTGCGCGCCGCGCTCGACATCATCCGCGCCGAGGGCATGGAGGCGATCTGGAAGCGCCACGCCACGCTGGCCCGCGCGATCTGGGCCGCGGCGGATGTCTGGGGATCGGATGGGCCGCTGTCGATGAATGTCGAGGATCCGACGGTGCGCAGCCACGCCGTCACCGCGCTGCGCGTCGGCGCCCCCTACGGCGCCGAGCTGCGCAAGTGGACCGACACCACGGCGGGCCTGACGCTGGGCATCGGGCTGGGCATGTCAGAGCCGGACGACCCGATGGGCACCGGCTTCTTCCGCATTGGCCACATGGGGCACGTCAACGCTCACATGGTGCTTGGTGCGCTGGGTGTGATCGAGGCGGGGCTGCATGCGGTCGGCATTCCGCACGGGCGTGGTGGTGTCGTGGCCGCGGCCGAGGTGATCGGCAACGCCGTCTGATCGCGGGCGGTGCGGCTCAGGCCGCGCCGTTCAGCCGCCGGTCGAGCAGGGTGATGAGGTGGTTGACCGCGACTCCTGCCAGCGCCACCGCGCCAAGGCCCCAGCTCACCCAGATCACGCCGAAGATCCACAGCATGTTGATGAACAGGAAGAACAGCGCGGATGAGGTGTAATCCGGTGCCGGCTGGCGGGTGCGGTTGTCCATGGGCAGATCCTCAGATGTCGGCGCGGGCCACCAGCATAGCACAGGTGACACCGCGACTTTGGGATCGAACCCTTTACGCAAGGTAATGGTTCCGTGATCGGGCGGGGCGGAGCCGGCTCAGCACACGGTTTCGCGCGCCTCTGCCAACGCCTTGGGCAGCTCTTCGGCGAGGATGTCGAGATCGGCCTCGGTGCCGGCACTGATCCTGATGCAACGATTCTGCGGTGCCACGAAGGGCATTCGGACAAACACGCCGCGTTGCGCCAGCCCCTCGAGCACTGCGCGGGCGAAGGCGCCGTCGCCGCCGCAATCGACCGCCACGAAATTGGTGGCGGAGGGCAGGGCGCTCAGCCCGTTGGCCACGGCGATGGCGGTGATGCGATCGCGGGCGGTGCCCACGAGATCGCGGACCTCGTCCAGCCACGCGTCATCGAGCAGCGCCGCCAGCGCGCCGGCCTGCGCCGCGCGGTTCATCGCGAAGTGGTTGCGGATCTTGTCGAAGGCCTTGATCAGCGGCTCGGCACCGAAGGCAAAGCCCACCCGCGCCCCCGCCATGCCATAAGCCTTTGAGAAGGTGCGGAAGCGGATCACCCGGGGATCCTCCGGGTCGATCTTCGGCGCGGTGCCCTCGGGGGCAAACTCGATATAGGCCTCGTCGAGCGCCAGCACCGTGCCCTCGGGCAGAGCGCCGAGCGCAGCCTCGATGGTGGCGCCATCGATCCAGCTGCCCATCGGGTTGTCGGGGTTGGCGAGGTAGACGATCTTGGCATCGACCTCGGCCGCCTTGGCCATCAGCGCCGCGATGTCCTCGGCGTCGTCGCGATAGGGCACAGTGTGCAGCACGCCGCCATAGGCGTTCACGTGGTAGTTGAAGGTTGGGTAGGCGCCCTCGGAGGTCACCACCGCGTCGCCGGGCGCGACCAGCAGCCGGACGAGATAGCCGAGGCAGCCGTCGATGCCTTCGCCGAAGACGATGTTGCCATGGCCGCAGCCGAGGCGCTTGGACAGCTCTTCCTTCAGCTCGAAATGGCTCGGATCGGCATATTTCCAGATATCCCCATCCGCTGCTTGCAGCGCGGCGATGGCCTTGGGCGAGGGGCCGAACACGCTTTCGTTGGCACCGAGGCGGGCGCGGAAGACGTGGCCGCTGGCGCGCTCCTGCTCCTCCGGGCCAACGAAGGGCACGGTGGCGGGAAGGCGGGCGATGAGGTCGGGAAATCTGGGTCCGTGGGTCATGGCGGCGATTTACGGCCTGCCGTGGTTCGCGGTCAAGCGGATGCGCGCCCTAGCGCAGGAACTTGCGGCGCGCGTCGCGAGCGATCTCGTAGCGCATCTGCAGATCTGCGATGCGGCCCATGTGGCGGCGCTTGTCGGCCTCGGTGGTCGCGGCCTGCCAGTCGGCACGGGCGGCGTCGAGCTGCGCCTTGAGGCGGATTTCCTCGGGCAGCGCACCGGCCTCGGCCATGATACGGTAGCCTGCCGCGTCACCGGCATCGATCAGCGCATCGCCCGGGCGATCGGGAAGGCGCTTGCCCTCTCCGGCAAGGCCCGAGAGGGTGCCCTCGGCTTCCGCCTTGCGGATTTGCGCTTCGGTGAGTCGGTGCCAGCTTGCCATGACCGCAGTCTGCGCGTCTCGGGGCGCTTCGGCCAGAGCTAGCGCACCAGCACCGGCGCCTTGCCGATCATCGTATCGTCTCCGGCGGCGCGAACGAGGAAATCGGCCACCGCGCGGCGGCTGACGAGCCCCATGCGCCATTCTTCCGGCTCGACCAGCACCTTGTAATGCCCGACGCCGCCATTGGTCAGGATCGTCGGGCGCACCAGCGTCCAGTCGAGCCCTGAGGCGCGGATCATCTCTTCCTGAATGTCCTTGTCGGCATAGGCGCGTCCCAGCAGCGCCTTGTGGGTCATCCGCTCGGTCCAGGACAGCGCCGAGCGCGAGTCGCCGGTGCCGATACCGGTCACCGCGATCAGGCGGCGGACACCGGCCTTCTGCATCGCCGGAAGCAGCGCCGCGGTGGCCTCGGAGAACAGCTTGGTTCGCGTCCAGATGATCGAGCCGTCACGCGGCAGGCCAAGCGTCATGGCGACCGCGTCGACCCCCTCGACCGCCTCGGCAAGGCAGGCGGGGTCAGTGGCGTCTCCGGGCACCGGCTCGAGCCCTGGCTGCAACTCCATCTCGCCGGCGCTGCGGGCCAGCGCCCGGACCATGTGGCCCTTCGCCAGCGCGGTTTCGACCGTCGCGGCGCCGATGCCGCGGCTGGCTCCGATCACGAGAAGTTTCATGCGCCGTGCTCCCTCCTGTTTGAGGGCCAACGCAGGTGCGCTTGACCCCGTTCCGGCAAAAGGCCACTTTCCGGCCCGAGCAGCCCCGGCCCCCTTCCGCACAGAAAGAGAACATGGCAACCACCCCAGCCCCCTTCGCCCCGTACGAATGGATGATCGCCTGGCGCTACCTGCGCGCCCGCCGCGCCGAGGGCGGGGTCAGCGTCATGACCTGGATCAGCCTCGTCGGCATCACGCTGGCGGTGTTCGCCCTGATCGCCACGCTGGCGGTGCGCTCGGGCTTCCGGGCGGAGTTCGTTGACACCATCCTCGGCTCCAACGCCCATGTCACGGTCTATGCCAGCCAGCGGCTCGACGAGTATGACCGCCCGGTGCGCACCTTTGACAATTACGCCGAGCGCGCCGAGCGCGTGGCCGAGGTCCCCGGTGTCATCCGCGTGGCGCCCCTCGTGAAGGGGCAGGTCATGGGGACGTCGAACGGCCGCAATGCCGGGGTCGAGGTGTTCGGCATCGCCGAGGACGATCTCAAGGGCATCCCGCGCATCGCCGATCCAGAGACCGGGCAGGGCGATATCGACGCCTTCGGGCAGGGCATCGCCATCGGTTCGGGCGTGGCGCGCGAGCTGGGCCTCAGCGTCGGCGACCAGCTCAAGCTGATCTCGCCCGATGGCGTGAAGACGGCCTTCGGCGTCAGCCCGCGGGTCAAGCTCTATGACGTGGTCTACATCTTCACCGCCGGGCGCTACGACATCGACCGCACGCGGGTCTACATGCCCTTCGAGGAGGCGCAGCTCTATTTCAACCGTGAGGGCGTGGCCGACGAGCTCGAGGTGATGATCGACGATCCCGAGCGGGTCGAGCGGCTAGCGCTGCCGGTGCTTCAGGCAGCGGGCGAGGGCGCGCTGATCTGGACGTGGCAGGATGCGTCGGGGGCCTTCCTGCGCGCGCTCGAGGTCGAGGACAACGTGATGTTCGTGATCCTCTCGGTGCTGGTGCTGATCGCCACGATGAACATCGTCTCGGGCCTCATCATGCTGGTCAAGAACAAGGGCCGCGACATCGGCATCCTGCGCACCATGGGGCTCACCGAGGGCGCGGTGCTGCGGGTGTTCTTCATCTGCGGCGCCTTCACCGGGGTGATCGGCACGCTGATGGGGGTGGTGCTGGGCTGCCTCTTCGCGATCTATATCGACCCGATCTTCTCCTTCGTGAACTACGTCGCTGGCGGCGGGGTCTGGGACCCGGCGGTGCGCGGCATCTACGCGCTGCCCGCCAAGCTGCAGATGGGCGACGTGCTCAGCGCGATGGCGCTGTCGCTCGGCCTGTCCTTCGTCGTCACGATCTTTCCCGCCCGCCGGGCGGCTCGCATGAACCCGGTGGAGGCCCTGCGCTATGAGTGATCCGGTCCTGCACCTTCAGGGTATCGAGAAGCGCTACAATGCCGGACATCCCAACGAGATCGCGGTGCTGCGCGGCGCCGACCTCGCGGTCGCGCGAGGCGAAGTGGTGGCGCTGGTGGCGCCCTCCGGCGCCGGCAAGTCGACGCTGCTGCACATCGCGGGCCTGCTCGACACCGCCGATCGTGGCGACGTCTCGATCGCCGGCGAGACGGTGACCGGCGCCTCGGACCGCCGCCGTACCATCCTGCGCCGGCAGGAGGTGGGCTTCGTCTACCAGTTCCACCACCTGCTGCCCGAGTTCACTGCGGCCGAGAACATCGTCCTGCCGCAGCTCGCCAACGGTGTCGCCAAGGCCGAGGCCGAGGCGCGGGCGCAGGAGCTTCTGGAGAGCGTGGGAATCGGCGAGCGCGCCGCGCACCGCCCCGCCGCCATGTCGGGCGGCGAGCAGCAGCGGGTGGCGTTCTGCCGGGCGATGGCCAACGGGCCGAAGCTGCTGCTGGCGGATGAGCCCACCGGCAACCTCGATCCCGCCACCTCGGACACGGTATTCGGCGCGCTGGTGCGGCTGGTGCGCGAGACCGGGCTCTCGGCACTGATCGCGACGCACAACCTCGAGCTCGCCGCCCGCATGGATCGCCGGGTGCGGCTCGAGGAGGGGCGGCTGGTCGAGGGCTGAGCCCCGCCGCTGGCCTAGCCGCGCTGGGCCAGCCAGACCCCGAGCCCCATCAGCACGATGCCGCCGGCGCGAGAGGCCGAGAGCGGCACTTCGCGGGCGCCGAACAGGCCGAAATGGTCGACGACGGCGGCGCTGACGAGCTGTCCGATCAGCACGAAGAAGATCGCCCGTCCGACACCGAAGCTCGGCGCGACATAGGTGATGCTCAGCACGTAGAAGGCCACGAAGAGCCCGGCGAGGAAAAGGTGCTTCGGCGCGCCCGTGGCGCGGGCCACCGGACGCGGATCGGTGACGAACATCACCACCGTCGCCGCCGACAGCGCCACGATGAACAGGATGAAGGCCGCCGCCGCGGGCGAGCCGATATAGCCCCCGAGCCGCGCGTTCAGCGCCGCGAGGACGGGGATGCCGATGCCGGCGGCGAGCATGGTGAGCGCGTGGATGGGCATGGGGTCTCCTTCGGGTGCGGACAGCGGTGTTGCGGCACCATGCGGCGGCGCGGCAGGGCTGTCATCCGGAAAAGGGCAGAGTCTTTGACTTGATCTGCCGGGCGTGTCAGGCGAGACAGAAGAAAAGGCAGAACAGGGAGGGCATCGGGCATGAAACGGGTGCTGATCGGAACATGGCTCGCGGCAGGGCTGGCAATCGCGGCCTGTACGCCCGAGGAGATGCCGCAGGCGGCCGACGGGCGCGGGATCTACATGGAGTATTGCTCGGTCTGCCACGGCCCCGATGGCAAGGGCGACGGCGAGATGGCCCGCGCCATGACCGTGGCGCCGAAGAACCTCACGCTGATCGCGCTGCGTCACGGTGATGAATTCCCCCGCGCCAAGGTGCTGTCGATGATCGACGGCTACGCGCGCTCGGATCTCGACGGGCCGGCGATGCCGGAATTCGGCGAACTGCTCAAGGGCGATCTGGTGCCGCTCGACACCGGCGACGGGGTGCTGACGCCGACGCCGCGCAAGATGGTGGCGCTGCTGGAATATCTCGAATCGATCCAGGCGACGCGCTGAACCTCGCCGGGTCCGGGTACGGTTTCGCGAAGGGCCCGGCTTCGAGGAGAGGCCGGGGTCGCGTGGGTTGATGTTCGGGGGGAAGCTGGTTGAGGGGCGGAGCCGGTCGAGCCTCGGGTCCGGTTGCGGGCCTCAGCCCGCCGAGACCGACTTGCGCACCATGTCCCAGTAGATATCGGCGACCTCTTCGATGGAGAGCCGCCCGCCAGCGCGATACCAGGTGTTGACCCCGGTCAGCATGGCGATGAGCGCGTAGGAGGCCAGCCTTGTGTCGGGCACCGAGAAGGCGTCGGCCGCCTGTCCGTCGCGCAGGATGGCTTCCAGCGCGCCCTCGTAGACCTTGCGCTGCGCCTCGATCACCGCGAAATTCTCCGGCGCGAGATTGCGCAGCTCCATGTAGGAGATGAAGATCGCCTCGGGCCGGTCGAGATTGAAGCGGATGTGGAAGCGCACGAAGGCCTCGAGCCGGTCGCGCGGGCCGTCGGGGCGGGGCTCTGCCTCCCAGGTCGCCAAGAGCTCGTCCATATGGCCCTTGAGCAGCGAGAACAGCAGCGCCTGCTTGTCGGGGGTGTAATTGTAGAGCGCCCCCACCTGCACCCCGACCTCGCGGGCGATCTGGCGCATCGACACGGCGGCATAGCCGTGCTGGGCGAACAGCCGCAGCGCGGTCTCGCGGACCTTGGGGCCTGTGATGTCGGAATGCGATCCTTGTGTGCGCGCCATGCTGCCCAGATTAACTGAACATGCGTTCAGAACAAGGTCTCGTGCTTGCCCCGCGCGCGTTGGTGCGGCAAGAGGGTGACAGACCAGACGGATCCGCCATGCGCCTCTCGCCTCTCCTGCTTTTGCTGCCGCTTGCCCTGACGGGGTGCGCCAGCTTTCCCGACCTCGACGCCGCGCGCACGCCGGGTGTCGAGCGGGCGCCGTTTCCGGCGCTGTTGCCGCTCGACGATCTGACCCGCGCACCGCTGACGCGCGCCACGCCGGAGCTGCGCGAGGGCATCGAGGACCGTGCCGAGGGGCTCAGGGCCCGCGCCGCGCGACTGCAGGGGCCCGTGGTCTCGGAGGGCGACAGGGCGCGGATGGATGGCGGCGTCGCTCTGGACGACTAGGCGGCCATGACCGGTGCGCCGCCCCTCCACGCCTGTGGCCTCTACGAGGATGGCACCTGCGACGTGGTCGGCAATCCTGCGCTGCTGTTCCCCTGGTGGAGCGTCACCAAGACCGCCATCGTGATCTGCGCGCTGCGATTGGCGGAGCGCGGGGCGCTGGAGCTCGACGCGCCGCTGCCCGGTGAGCCCTTTACCCTGCATCAGCTTCTGACCCACCGCGCAGGTTTGCCGGATTACGGCAGCCTGCCGGCCTATCACGCGGCGGTGCGCGGGGATGAGGAACCTTGGCCGCGCGACGTGTTGCTTGAGGCGGCGCTGGCGCAGGGGCGGCCCTTCCCGCCAGGGCAGGGTTGGCGCTATTCCAATGTCGGCTACCTCTTGGCGCGGGAGCGGATCGAGGCGGTGGCCGGGCAGGGGCTCGGGGTTCTGGTGCGGGAGCACATCGCGGGGCCGCTCGGGCTCGGGAGTGTGGAATTGGCGGAAACGCGGGCGCAGTTTGCCCGGACCGCGTGGCCCGCAGCACGGCGCTATCATCCGGGCTGGGTCTATCACGGCTGCCTGATCGGCACCGCGCGCGACGCGGCTGCGATGATGCAGGGGCTCTTTGCGGGGCGGCTCCTGGGCCCCAAGAGCCTTGTGCGGATGCGAGAGACGCTGCGGCTGGGCGGGGGCCTGCCGGGGCGTCCCTGGACCGAGCACGGCTACGCGATGGGGCTGATGAGCGGGGCGGTCGGGACGGCGGGGCGCGCCATCGGGCATTCCGGCGCCGGGCCGTTCTGTGTCAACGCGGTCTACCACTTCCCCGATCTGCCCCGCCCGGTGACCTTCGCCACCTTTACCAAGGGTCATGACGAGGGCGTGGCCGAGCGCGAGGCGGTGCGGCTGGCGGTCTCCGGTTGAGCTCCGAGCCCCGTTGCGCAGCGCTTTCGCCGCAGCGCGGGCCGAATCCCGTAAGCGCGCCGTTGCACCGGCGCGGGCTTGGCGATAATGCGGGCCGAACACCTGCGACAGCGTCAACAGCAAGAAGGAGCGCTCCCATGTCTGACCCCCTCCGTCTCGGAATCGCGGGCCTGGGCACCGTGGGTGCCGGCGTGGTCAAGATTGTCCGCCAGAAATCCGTTCTGCTGGAAGCGCGCACCGGTCGCGGCATTGCCATCTCGGCGGTCTCGGCCCGCAACCGCGAGAAGGATCGCGGCGTGCCGCTGGGCGATTACGGCTGGGAAGACGATCCGGTGACCCTCGCCACGCGCGACGATGTCGATGTCTTCGTCGAGCTTGTCGGCGGCTCGGATGGCCCCGCCAAGGCGGCGGTCGAGGCGGCGCTGAAGGCCGGCAAGGACGTGGTCACCGCCAACAAGGCACTCTTGGCCCATCACGGGCAGGCGCTGGCGCAGCTGGCCGAGGACAATGGCTGCGTGCTGCGCTTCGAGGCGGCGGTCGCAGGCGGCATCCCGGTCATCAAGGCGCTGACCGAGGGGCTTGCCGCCAACGACATCACCCGGGTGATGGGCGTGATGAACGGCACCTGCAACTACATCCTGACGCGCATGGAAAGCGGCGGGCTGAGCTATGCCGAGGCCTTCGCCGAAGCCGACGGTCTGGGCTACCTCGAGGCCGATCCGGAGCTCGACGTGGGCGGCATCGACGCCGGCCACAAGCTGTCGCTGCTGTCGGCCATCGCCTATGGCACGCAGGTCTCCTTCGACGCGGTGGAGCTGGAGGGCATCGGTCGGGTCAGCATCGACGACATCCGGCAGGCCTCGGACATGGGCTACAAGATCAAGCTGTTGGGCGTGTGCCGGATGACCGGGCGCGGGCTCGAACAGTCGATGTCGCCCTGCCTGGTGCCGGCGTCTTCGCCGCTGGGCCAGCTCGACGGCGGCACCAACATGGTGGTGATCGAGGGCGACCAGGTCGGCCAGATCGTGATGCGCGGCGCCGGCGCGGGCGAGGGCCCGACGGCGAGCGCGGTGATGGGCGACGTGGTCGACATCGCGCGCGGCACGCGTCTGACGACCTTCGGCGCGCCGGCGAGCAAGCTGGTGAAGGCGACGCCCGCCAAGGCCGCGACGCCGGCGCCGTATTACCTGCGCATGAACCTCGCCGACAAGCCGGGCGCGCTGGCCAAGGTGGCCTCGGCGCTGGGCGAGGCCGGGGTCTCGATCCACCGGATGCGCCAGTACGATCATATCGACAACGCTGCGCCGGTGCTGATCGTGACCCACAAGACCACCCGCGCGGCGCTGGATGCGGCGCTGGACGCGATCCCCGCCACCGGCGTGGTGCAGGGCGACCCGGTGGCGCTGCGCATCGAAGAGGTCTGAGGCGGATCTCGCGGTGCGCCCCTGGCGGGGCGCGCAGGTCTTGCATCGCCCCGCCTTAGCGGGCCGATGCGGTGAGGGGACGCTGCCCCCCTGTCGCACCAAAGGTGCGCCCTGAGCAGGAAAGAGGGGGCGCTGCCCCCTGTCGCACCGCAGGTGCGCCCTGAGAAGGAAAGGGGGGGCGCTGCCCCCTCTTGGCCCGTTGGGCCAATTCACCCCCGAGGTATTTTGAAACCAGAGAAGGGGCGGGCGCTTTCCGGGGTCAGGGGCGCTCGATGGCGATGGCGGTGCCTTCGCCGCCGCCGATGCAGATCGCGGCGATGCCGCGCTTGAGGCCGCGGCGTTCGAGGGCGTTCAGCAGCGTGACGATGATGCGGGCACCGCTGGCGCCGATCGGGTGACCGAGCGCGCAGGCGCCGCCATGAACGTTGACGATGTCGCGCGGCAGGCCCATCTCCTTCATGAAGGCCATCGGCACCACCGCGAAGGCCTCGTTCACCTCCCAGAGATCGACATCGGTCTTCTTCCAGCCGAGCCGGTCGAGCAGCTTCTGCGCCGCCGGGATCGGGGCGGTGGGGAAGAGGCTTGGCGCCTGCGCGTGGCTGGCATGGCCGAGGATGCGGGCGCGGGGCGTGGCACCGGCGGCCTCGGCTCCGGCGGAGGTGGTCAGGACGAGGGCGGCGGCGCCATCGGAGATCGACGAGGAATTGGCCGCGGTCACCGTGCCGTCCTTGCGGAAGGCGGGCTTGAGCTGCGGGATCTTCTCCGGCCGGGCGCGGCCGGGCTGTTCGTCGCGGGTGATGATCTCCTCGCCGGTGCGGGCATGAACGCTGACCGGGGTGATCTCGGCTTCGAAGGCGCCGGAGCGCTCGGCGTCGAGCGCGTTGTCGAGCGAGGCGATGGCATACTGGTCCTGGGCCTCGCGGGTGAACTGGAACGCCTCGGCGCAATCCTCGGCAAAGGTGCCCATCAGGCGGCCCTTGTCATAGGCATCCTCGAGCCCGTCGAGGAACATGTGGTCGATCACCTGGCCGTGGCCGATGCGGGCTCCGCCGCGCATCTTGGGCAGCAGGTAGGGGGCGTTGGTCATGCTCTCCATGCCACCGGCAATCATCGTGGTGGCGTGGCCGAGGGCGATCTGGTCATAGGCGAACATCGCCGCCTTCATTCCCGAGCCGCACATCTTGTTGAGCGTGGTGGCGGGAACACCCTCACCGAGCCCGGCATGGAACCCCGCCTGGCGCGCCGGCGCCTGGCCCTGGCCGGCGGGCAGGACGCAGCCCATCAGAAGCTCGTCGATCTCGGGGCTGCCGGCCTCGGCGCGCGCCGCACGGATCGCGGCCCCACCGAGATCGGCCGCGCCGAGATCCGAAAACATGCCTTGAAACCCGCCCATCGCGCTGCGCGCGGCGCCTGTGATCACAACATCCGTCATGCGTAGTCCTCCCTCTCTCCCGCACATCCTTACCGAATGGTAAGGAATGCCGTCTAGCCTTGGCGGCGAAAACCGTAGCGGGGCCGGGAAGATGCAGCTCACCGTCGTGCAGATCAGCGCAGGTTCAGGGCAAAACGGCGCCGGGCAAGAGGGCGCCGGCGACAGCAGCGATGCGCGAAGTGGTGCCGTGCAGGAGGCTTCGGACAGGGGGTCTCCGGATAGATCTGCTGCGTCGGATGGGCTGCCGCCAGCGGCTTTGGGACCGGAGCAGCCGGGGCTTTCGGCTGCGCAGCGGCCCGTGGATGCGGATGGCGCCGCAGGGGCGGACCTTCCCGGCGCGGTGCAGGTGATCCGGGTGGAGGAGGATCGCATCGATTCGGTCGTCGCCATCCAGTTCAAGGACGCGGTGCGCGCCTTAATCGATCCGCGGGTGAGCCGGGTGATCCTGGATCTCGAGCGGGTCGCCTTCATCGATTCGAGCGGGCTCGGGGCGATCATCGCCGCGATGAAGGGCCTGGATCCCGGCCAGCAGCTCGAGCTCGCGGCGCTAAGCCCGGTGGTCGACAAGGTGTTCCGGATGACCCGGATGGACACGATCTTCACGATCCACGAAGCGGTGCCGTCCGCCCGCGCCGCTTTTCACCCCTGAGCGGATCGGCCGGGGCGCGCTGCGATGGAACCCACGCAGGACAGGACGCCGCCCCTCATCCTGGATGTCTGGATCCGTGCCGAGCCGGCCGAGGTGCGCGAGGGCCTGTCCCGCTCCAGGCGGGCCTTGGCGCGGATCGGTTTCGATCCGGAGCGTGGCGAGGAGGCTGAGCTGATGCTCGCCGAGGCGCTGAACAACGTCGTCGAACACGCCTATGACGGCCGGGAGGATGGCCGCATCCACCTGCAGATCCAGGCGGATGCCGGGCTTGCGCTGTTCCGGATCTGCGATTTTGGCTGCGAGATGCCGGGCGGCCACGCGCCATCCGGGCGAATCGCAAGCGCGCCGGAGCGCGCGGCGCTGGCGGAGGGCGGCTACGGCTGGCATCTGATCCGACGGCTTGCCGATACTGTGTGCTATCGCCGCTGTGGCAGCTCCAATTGCCTCGAGCTGCGGCTTCGTGGCGCGAGCCGGCAAGATGCCGAAGATTGAAACCGCCCTTCACGAAACCGCCCTGATCCGATCTCATTGGCGCCCAGAAACCCCGCGATACAGAAAGGGTAGCTGCTTAGAGCTTCCCTCGGCGTCGCGCCGTTTCAGCCCCCACCCAGTGCGCGGCGCCGAGGTCTTTCCCCCGAACTTCATCAGTAACTTGCCCCCGGTCGTGCTCGCGCCCGGCGGCGGCTGAGCGATCGCTCGGCCGAGATGCAGCGCCGCATCGCGCGCCGGCCAGCGTATGGCGGGCCGGGCCACTGCAATTCCATCATCGGATCATATTTCCGCCCGAATGAAGGGCGACAACGGCAGGGTAGCTGCTAAAGGCTTCCCTCGGCGTCGCGCCGTTTCAGCCCCCACCCAGTGCGTGGCGCCGAGGTACTTCCCCCAATTCGCAATGTTTTAAGCGCTTTGCCGAACGCTTGCGCTTTGGCGCAGCGGTCGGCAACGGCGCGCGGGTTGGGACGCGCGCGACAGTCACGCAAACACGCATAGCGCGAATTTTCCCATTTGCTGCCGCAATTCGGCCCTCTCGCCGGGCAAACTCTCGGATAATGAGATTTTTTGACTTGGAGCACACGTGATGTTCGGCCCGATTTCCGCCCTCGAATCCTATATTTTCAACGCATTCCGCCTGAACGGTCGGGCCACGCGCTCGGAATATCTCTGGCCGGCCCTGATCTACACGCTGCTCTTCATCCTCGCGGCGGTGATCGACGGCATGACGGTCGCGCGGGCGACGCAGCAGGGCGGCGTGCCGCCGTTCAATCCGCTCGCCTACTGGACCGTTCCGCTCTTCCTGCTCTGCGCGATCCCGAATTTCACCATCGCGATCCGCCGCCTGCACGACAGCGGAAAGTCCGGCGCCTGGCTGCTGGTCACCTTCGTGCCAATGGTTGGCGGGATCATCTTCATCATCCTGATGCTGTTGCCCTCGCAGGATCGCGAGAACGCCTGGGGCCAGCCGCGCGACATCTCCCGCGAAACCGGCGCAAAGCGCTCCCTCGACCAGAAGACCAGCGCGCTCGATTCCTACGCGCTGCTGCTGCAGACCGACGCCCAGCCCTCGCCGGAGGAGGTCGCCCGCCGCAAGCAGGAAGTGCATGAGTATTTCGTCCGCAATGTCTCGCGCCGCGCCGCGTCCTGATCCGGGCCGGAACGCAGAAGGGCGGCCCCGAGGCCGCCCTTGTCAGACACGGATCTCCGACATGGATCGGGTGATCAGTAGCTGAACTGCGAATAGATCCGGCTGAGATCGCCGTTCCAATCGCCATTGTAATGCTCGAGAAGCTCGTCTGCCGGCACCTTGCCGGTCTCGACGCTCTCCTTCAGCGCATTCAGGAAATGCGTCTCGTCGGGCAGCATGCCGCCGGCGCCGGTGCAGGCGCGCGCCTTGAGCCCGGCCTCGGCGATCTCCAGCGTGCGGGCCGCGAGATCGTGCATCCGGATGCCCTCGACCTCCGCCGCGAGCGCATCGTCGGCGGCGGCAACGCGCAGCGCCTGCCGCGTCGGCGCATCCCAGCCCTTCACCAGATCCCAGGCCGCATCCAGCGCGCCGGCATCGTAGGTCAGCCCGACCCAGAAGGCGGGCAGGGCGCAAAGCCGGCGCCACGGGCCACCATCTGCGCCGCGCATCTCGATGAATTTCTTCAGCCGCGCCTCGGGGAAGATCGTCGTGAGGTGATCGGCCCAGTCCGATAGCGTCGGCACCTCGCCGGGCAGCGCCGGCAGTTGTCCTTTCATGAAATCGCGGAACGACATGCCGAGCGCGTCGATATATTTGCCGTCGCGGTAGACGAAATACATCGGCACATCGAGCGCGTAATCGACATAGCGATCGAAGCCGAACCCGTCCTCGAAAACGAAGGGCAGCATGCCGGTGCGGTCGGCATCGAGGTGCCGCCAGACCCAGGAGCGGTAGCTCTTCATGCCGTTGGGCTTGCCCTCGAAGAACGGCGAGTTGGCAAACAGCGCGGTGGCGACCGGCTGCAGCGCCAGCGCCACGCGCATCTTCTTGACCATGTCGGCCTCGGAGCCGAAATCGAGATTCACCTGCACGGTGCAGGTCCTGCGCATCATGGTGGTGCCGCTGGTGCCGACGCGATGCATGTAGGCATCCATCAGCTTGTAGCGCCCCTTGGGCATCAGCGGCACGTCGTCATGCATCCATTCCGGCGCGGCGCCGAGCCCGATGAAGCCGACACCGATCTCGTCGGCGATGCTCTTCACTTCGCGCAGGTGCTCGTTCACCTCGTCGCAGGTCTGGTGGATGGTCTCGAGCGGGGCGCCCGACAGCTCCAGCGCGCCGCCCGGCTCGAGCGAGACATTGGCGCCGTCCTTGGTCAGCCCGATGAGCTTGCCGCCCTCCTCGACCGGGTCCCAGCCATAGCGGTCGCGCAGCCCTTCCAGCACGGCGCGGATCGAGCGCGGCCCGTCATAGGGCAAGGGCGCGTGGGTGTCGGTCAGGTAACCGAATT
Organism: Salipiger bermudensis; assembly: GCF_019801965.1. GTDB lineage: Bacteria > Pseudomonadota > Alphaproteobacteria > Rhodobacterales > Rhodobacteraceae > Salipiger > Salipiger bermudensis_A. The sequence goes on along the minus strand of NZ_JAHVIA010000001.1, from coordinate 414,272 downwards.
TCTCGTGTTCGGTACCGATACGCCAGTCGCTCTCGGGCTTGCAGCCGGCCTCGAGATATTCCGCGAGCTGTGCGTGGCTCTCGATCGGGCCGCCGCCGGATTGGGGGATGGACATGAGGGCGCTCCGAATTGTCTGGCCGTATCGCTTTGAAGGTCAGGCATGGGCGGTCTGCCCAAGCTTGTCAATGCAGACGGAGGTGTGTGGATTTGCACGATGCCTTCCGCCAGATCTCCACCGGGCGCGTGCCGTCGCGGCGCATTTCCGCCAGCATCCGCTCGGTCTGCAGGCCCGGCAGGGTGGCAAAGGCATCGAAAAGCGCGTCGGCGCCCTCGGCGTTGAGCGGAATGGCGAGCGGCTCCTGACCGGGCTGGTGCAGCATCCAGTGCGGCGGCTTGCCGGTCGGATCGAGGCTCAGCGCGCTCAGCGCATCGAGGTCCGCGACGCCACCCGACAATGGGCCGAAATAGGTGATGCGACCCTCCAGCACGTGCACGATGCCGGGCCCGCCGCTGCCGATGCGGAAGCGCCCGCGCTGGATGCCGGCGATGATCAGGAGGGCCCCGGCGATGGCGACCGCGTAGCCGATCCAGTGCAGCAGCCCGCCGCCGGTGAAAAAGCCCCAGTAGAGACCCAGCGCCAGCACGCCGAGCCCCACCAGCGCCTCGCGCCATTGTGACAGCGCCGCCTTCGCTTCGGGCCGGATCACGCCCAGTCCCCGCTCTGCGCCTGCCACAGGGTCAGCGCCGCCACCGCCGCCGTGTCGGCGCGCAGGATGCGCGGCCCAAGGGCGATCACGCGGGTCTGCTCCATGCGGCCCAGCCGCGCGCGCTCGGCATCCGAAAAGCCTCCCTCCGGGCCGATCAGAACGGCGGCAGGGGCGAGGACGCCCGCAAGGGCGGAGGAGCGGCTGCCCGCCTCCGCCTCGTCGCAGAACAGCAGCCCTCGCTGCTCCGGCCATTCGGAAAGAAGCCGGTCCAGCCGCGTCAGCTCGGCCACCTCGGGCACGTAGAGCGCGCCGCATTGTTCCGCTGCCTCGAGCGCGTGGGCCTGCAACCGGTCCTGCCGGATGCGCTCGGAATTGGTGAACTGCGTCTGCACCGGCAGGATACGCCGCACGCCCAGCTCCACCGCCTTCTCGACGATGAAATCGGTGCGCGCCTTCTTGATCGGCGCGAACAGCAGCCACAGGTCCGGCGGCATCACCTGCGCCCGGGTCTGCGCGGCGCAGACCGCTTCTCCGGCCTTCTTGCCGGCCTGCGCGATCTCGGCCCGCCACTCGCCATCCCGGCCGTTGAACAGAAGAATCTCTCCGCCCGTGGCCATGCGCATCACGGAAAAAAGATAGTGAGCCTGCTCCCGTGTCAGCGGGACAGGTTGTCCCGCGCCCAGCGGGTGCTCTACAAACAGGCGAACCTTCGCAGTCATGAGGCGCACCATATGAGCCAACCGGAACCAACGCCAGAGGCAGACGGACAGGTCTCCGACGCCGTGCGCGGCAACTGGGTGGATCACTACGCCCCGGCCTGGACAAGGCCCTACCTGCGGCTGTCGCGCGCCGACCGCCCCATCGGCACATGGCTGCTGCTACTGCCTTGCTGGTGGGGGCTTCTGCTGTCGATGGTGCATGACGGGCAGGCCTCGCTCTTCGACCTCTGGATCTTCGTCGGCTGCGCCATCGGCGCCTTCCTGATGCGCGGCGCCGGCTGCACCTGGAACGACATCACCGACCGCAAGATCGACGGCTCGGTGGCACGCACCGCCTCGCGCCCGATTCCCTCGGGCCAGGTCAGCACCAAACAGGCGCTGGGCTGGGCAGTGCTGCAGTCGCTGGTGGCCTTCGCCATCCTCGTGACCTTCCCGCCGATGGCCATCGCGCTCGGCGTGCTGTCGCTGGCGCCGGTGGCGATCTACCCCTTCGCCAAGCGTTTCACCTGGTGGCCGCAGGTCTTTCTCGGCATCGCCTTCAACTGGGGCGCGCTGCTGGCTTGGACCGCGCATTCCGGACGCCTCGAGCTGCCCGCGGTGCTGCTTTACCTCTCGGGCATGGCCTGGACGCTGTTCTACGACACCATCTACGCCCACCAAGACAAGGAAGACGACGCGCTGATCGGGGTGAAATCCACCGCCCGGCTCTTCGGTGATGCCGCCACGCCGAAATGGCTGGCGGGCTTCCTGGTGGTCACCGTCTCGCTCATGGGGCTCGCCATCGTCGCGGCGGTGCCGCGCGGCGAGATCCTGCAGCTGGTGATCCTGATCGGCGGGCCCTGGGCGATGGGCTGGCACATGCTCTGGCAGATGCGCCGGCTCGAGGTCAACGACCACGACCGCCTGCTCATGCTGTTCCGCTCCAACCGCGACGCGGGCCTTGTGCCTGTGCTGTTTTTCGCCGTCGCCCTGCTGGCTTGATTGCACGCTCGAAGGGCGGGGCGTATCACCCTGCCAAGAGCAAGAACAAAAGGAAGGAAGGCCGATGCGCCTGTCCAGGATTGCCATCCCCGCCGCTGCGCTGCTGATCGCGGCCGTGCTCTGCGTGATCACCGCCGTCTTCGCGCTGCACCTTGTCGAAGACAGCTCGCGGAATGGCGTGGAAGAGGCGCTCGACACCGCCGAGCTCGACTGGGCCGATGTCGATGTGAACGGGCTTCAGGTCTTCCTGATCGGCGAGGCGCCGGACGAAGCGGCGCGCTTTCAGGCGGTGACGGCGGCGGGCACAGTGGTGGATTCGGCCCGGGTCATCGACCAGATGCTGATCGCCGAGGCCGAGGACATCCGCCCGCCCGACTTCTCGGTCGAGATCCTGCGCAACGACGATGGCATCTCGGTGATTGGCCTGATCCCGGCCAGCACCGACCGCGAGGACATGCTGTCGCGCTTCGAGGACATTGCCGGCCGCAACGGCGAGGTGGCCGACCTGCTTGAAGTAGCCGACTTCCCGGCGCCGTCGGGCTGGGAGCCCGCCCTGAGCTACGCCCTGCGCAACCTCGGCGACCTGCCGCGCTCCAAGGTCTCGGTCTCGGCCGACGGGGTCGCGATCAAGGCGATGACCGAGAGCGAAACCGACCGGCGCCGCCTGCTCTCCAACCTCGAGCGCCGCGCTCCCGAGGGGCTCGAGCTGGCGCTCGATCTCTCGGCGCCGCGCCCGGTGATCACGCCGTTCACCCTGCGTTTCCTGATCGACGAGGAGGGCGGCGCCCGGTTCGATGCCTGCTCGGCCGATACCGAGGCCAGCCGCGACGCCATTCTCGCCGCCGCGCGCAGTGTCGGCGCGTCCGAGGACGAGACCTGTCGGCTCGGGCTCGGGGTGCCGAGCCGCCGCTGGTCGGAGGCCGCGATCCAGGCGATCTCGGCGATCAAGGAGCTGGGCGGCGGCTCGGTCACCTTCTCCAACGCCGACATCGCGCTGCTGGCGCTCGAAGGCACCGACCAGGCGCTCTTCGACCGCGTCGTGGGCGAGCTCGAGACCGGCTTGCCGGAGGTCTTCGCGCTGAAGGCCGTGCTGCCCGAGACGCCCGACGCCAAGGACGAGGGCCCGCGCGAGTTCACCGCGACGCTGAGCCCCGAGGGCTCGGTGCAGCTGCGCGGCCGGGTGCGCTCGGAGATCGCCCGCCAGACCGCCGACAGTCTCGCCCGCGCGCTCTTCACCTCGGCCTCGGTCTACACCGCCGCCCGCATCGACGAGACCCTGCCTGCGACCTGGTCGCCCCGCGTGTTGGCCGGGCTCGAGGCTCTGAGCGGCTTGTCGAACGGGGTGGTCCGCGTCACCGCGGACCGGGTCAGCCTGTCGGGCAACACCGGCAACCCGGATGCCGAGGACGAGATCTCGGGCCTGCTGGCCGACAAGCTCGGCGAGACCGGCGAGTTCGAGATCAGCGTCACCTACCAGGAAAAGCTCGATCCGACGCTCGGCATCCCGACGCCGGAGGAATGCGAGGCGCAGATCGTCGAGATCATCGGCGACCGCAAGATCAACTTCGAGCCCGGCTCGGCCAATCTCGACGCCTCGGCCAAGGACGTGATGGATGACATCGCCGAGCTCCTGAAGCTCTGCGGCGACATCCCGCTAGAGATCCAGGGCCACACCGACAGCCAGGGCCGCGAATCGATGAACGAGCAGCTCAGCCAGGATCGCGCCCAAGCGGTGCTCGACGCGCTGCGCAATCGCCGCGTGCTGACCGCATCCTACCGGGTCAAGGGCTATGGCGAGACCCAGCCGATCGCCGACAACGGTACCGAGGAAGGCCGCGAGGCCAACCGCCGCATCGCCTTCCGCCTGATCCGCCCGGAACCGGTCGAAGAGGAAAAGACTGCGCTGGAAGAGCTTGAAGAAGAGGCCGGGGAAGGCGATACGGAAGCCCCAGAGGCGGAACAAGGGACGGGTGAATGAACAGGGCCGAATTCGTGATCGCCACGGCGATCATTCTCTTCGTGGCCTTCTGCATGGGCTGGTTCGCCAACTGGCTCGTGCACCGGTTCAAGCGGGTGAGCCAGTCGGATGTCGACCAGCTCGAGCGCATGAGCCAGGAGCTGCACGAGGCCGAGGAGACCCGCGACCAGGCCATCACCTACCTGCAGCAGCGTGAGGCCGAGCTGACCAACCAGCTCGCCCAGACCGAGGCAGAACTCTCGGCGGCCATGGAAGGCCTGCGCGAGGCGCGCCACGAGGCCGAGGAGATGCGCGGCTGGATCGAGCGCAACAAGGGCGGTGCCGCCTGACTTCCTGATCGCCGCCGGTCTCTGATCGCCGCCGGTCTCTGATCGGGCCGCTGGCGCGGCGCAGGTTGAGCCACGCCCCGCCTGCGGCGGGACGTGGCGGCGGGCGCTGCTGGGGCTGGTGCGGCTTTTGCCTTGGGCTTGCTCCGATGGCGCCGGGGCGGTTTTGAGTATTTGGGACGTAGAGAAGATCTGGGCATTGGTGCGCTTGCCCTGGGCTGCGTGGGCGGGTGGGTTTCCATTTTCGGCGCGGGCTCGTAAGAGGCTTGGGAAAGGAAGGTGTCCGATGTCCCATGTCACGCTTGTGCGCCACGGCCAGGCCAACACCACCGCGCGCGACGAGATCTCCTATGACAGGCTGAGCGATCTCGGGCGGCAGCAGGCGCGCTGGCTCGGCGAGCACATGCGCGGCACCGGCGAGCGCTTCGCCCGCGCCTATAGCGGCACCCTCACCCGCCATCGCGAGACCGCCGAGGAGATGGCGCTGGGGCTCGAGGTGTTGGCCGATGCACGGCTCAACGAGCTTGAGTATTTCACCATGGCACAGCTTTGCGCCGCTCAGCATGGTGTGGCGGTGCCCGAGAGCCGGGAGGCGTTCATCCTGCACCTGCCTCGGCTCTTCACCATCTGGCGCGAGGGCGGCCTCGAGGGCGCGCCGGAGAGCTTCGAGAGCTTCGAGACTCGCGTCGGCGAGGCGCTGCACGAGATCGCCGGCGGCGAGGGGCGCGCGGTGGTGGTGACCTCCGGTGGCCTCATCGGCATGGCGATGCGGGTGACCATGGGGCTCGGGATGGGGGCGCTGGCGCATGCCTGCCTCGCCATCGAGAACAGCTCGGTGCACCGCTTCCAGCCGCTGGCCACCGGGCTCGCGCTGACCCAGTTCAACGCCGTGCCGCATCTCGAGGCGCCGGGCCGGGCCTACGCGCGCACCCATCTCTGAGCTGCGCCTTTCACTCCGGGGTGCGCTGGGATAGTTTGCGCGCAAACGGACGGAGCAGACACATGACACATCTCTGGGTGCGCGCCGAACAGCGCCCGAACGAGGAACGGGTGGGCATCACCCCCGAGGGCGTGGCGGCGCTGATCGCGCAAGGGATGCGCGTCACCGTCGAGGACAGCGCCACGCGGATCATCCCGACGCAGGCCTATCGCGAGGCCGGGGCCGAGATCGCGCCCGAGGGCGGCTGGCCGGAAGCACCCGCCGACGCGCTGGTCTTCGGGCTCAAGGAGCTGCCCGAGGATGGCACGCCGCTGAGACATCGCCACATCATGTTCGGCCATGCCTACAAGGGCCAGCCGTCGGGGCAGGTGCTGCTGCAGCGCTTTGCCGCCGGCGGCGGGACGCTCTACGATCTCGAGTATCTCGTCGAGCCCGACGGCCGGCGCGTCGCCGCCTTCGGCTACTGGGCCGGCTACGCCGGGGCCGCCGTCTCGCTCTATGCCTGGGCGGCGCAGCAGGGCGGGGAGCTTTGTGCGCCGGTCTCGACCTGGGGCGATGCCGAGGCGATGGAGGCGGAGCTGCTGGCGGCGCTCGACGCGACCGGCGCGGCGCGGCCGAATGCCATCGTCATCGGCGCGCTCGGCCGGGTCGGCACCGGGGCGAGCGATCTGTGCGAGAAGATGGGCGTCTCGGTCACCCGCTGGGACATGGCCGAGACCGCGAGCGGCGGGCCGTTTCCGGAGGTGCTCGACCACGCGCTCTTCCTCAACTGCATCCTCGCGCGCCCGGGCACGCCGGTCTTCGTGCCGGCCTCGGCGCCGACCGACCCCCGCAAGCTCGCGGTGATCGGCGATATCGCCTGCGATCCCGACAGTGATTTCTCGCCCGTGAAGGTCTATGACCGGGCGACCAGCTGGGCGGCCCCGGTGCTGCGCGTCCACGACGCGCCGGCGCTCGACGTCATGGCGATCGACAACCTTCCCTCGCTGCTGCCGCTGGAAAGCAGCCACGACTTCGCCGGGCAGCTGCTGCCCTGGCTGAAGCAGCTGGACGCGCTCGACGCGGGCGTCTGGGGCCGGGCGGAAGATTTCTTCAACACTCACAAACCGGAGGCATGAGCATGATTCACTGGTGTGGAACGGGGCTCTCGGCGGTCCCAGGGCTGCGACGCCTGATCGAGAACGGCCACGATGTCATGGTGTGGAACCGCACCGAGACCAAGGCGCGCGAAGCGGTGGGCGACCTGACCAACCGCATCCTTGCCTTCGCCCCCGAGGCGGTGGAAGCGGCGGTTCAGCCGGGCGATGTGGTGGTCTCGATGCTGCCCGCCGACTGGCACGTGCCGCTGGCCAAGATCGCCATCGCCAAGGGCGCGCATTTCGTCTCGTCGAGCTATATCTCGCCGGAGATGCGGGCGCTCGAGGACGAAGCCAAGGCCGCCGGCGTGGCGCTGGTCAACGAGGTCGGGCTCGATCCGGGGATCGACCACCTGATGGCGCATGACCTGGTGCGGGCCTACCGCGAGTCCGATGCCTTCGATCCCGACAACGCGCTGAGCTTCCTGAGCTATTGCGGCGGGGTCCCGAAGAATGCCAACGCCTTTCGCTACAAATTCTCCTGGGCGCCGGTCGGCGTGCTGAAGGCGCTGCGCTCGCCGTCGCGCTCGATCCGGCAATTCTCGGAGCTTAATGTGTCGCGGCCCTGGGATGCGCTCGGACGCTACGACGCGCCGCTCGATCCGCCCGAGACCTTCGAGGTCTATCCCAACCGCGACTCGATCCCCTTCATGGAAGAGTACGGCTTCGAGGACGGCTGGAAGGTGAAGGATTTCGTGCGCGGCACGCTGCGCCTGAACGGCTGGGCCGATGCGTGGAAGGATATCTTCGCGACGGTCGAGACGGCGGATGACGCCGAGCTGGCCAAGCTTGCCGACGACCTGCTCAAGGAGAACGCCTACGAGGAGGGCGAGCCCGACCGCGTGGTGCTCTGCGTCTCGCTCAAGGCCGAGAAGGACGGCGAGCCCGTCTGGCACAAGACCTGGGTGATGGACGCCTGGGGCGACGAGCGCGGGCTTGCGATGGGCCGTCTGGTCTCGGTGCCGGTGTCGCTGGCCATCGAGGCGGTGCTCAACCGCGAGATCGCGCCGGGTGTCTCGGCGGCGCCCTCGGATCCGAAGCTGGTGAATCGCTGGCTCGACGAGGTGCAGGTGCTGGCGCAGCGGCTGATGCGGGTCGATCTGGTCTGATCGCCTGAGCATGACATTGAGAGGGCCGGGGCGCTGGGAAGCGCTCCGGCCTCTTTCGTTGCGCGGGGGAGGGGGCTGCCCGGCGGGCAAAAGAAAAGCGGACCCGAAGGCCCGCTTTCCGAAGCGTTTCGCGTGAGAGCCCTGGCTCAGCCGCCCCAGACGTAGACGGCGCAGAACAGGAACAGCCAGACCACGTCGACGAAGTGCCAGTACCAGGCGGCGGCCTCGAAGCCGATATGCTTGGTCGGGGTGAAATCACCCTTCATCAGGCGCAGCAGGCAGACGAACAGGAAGATCGTGCCGATGATCACGTGCGCGCCGTGGAAGCCGGTCGCCATGAAGAAGTTGGCGCCGTAGATGTTGCCCGAGAAGCCGAAGGCGGCGTGGCTGTACTCGTAGGCCTGGAAGATGGAGAAGATCACACCCAGAACGATGGCGATGATCAGGCCCCACTTCATGTCCTGGCGGTTGTTCTCGTGCACCAGCGCGTGGTGCGCCCAGGTCGCGGCGCAGCCCGAGCAGAGCAGGATCATGGTGTTGATCAGCGGCAGGTGCCAGGGATCGAAGGTCTCGATGCCGGCGGGCGGCCAGACGCCATCGACGGCCGGCGAGAGCGGGCCCATCGGGTACATGGCGTGTTTGAAGAACGACCAGAACCAGGCAAAGAAGAACATCACCTCGGACATGATGAAGAGGATGAAGCCGTATTTCAGGCCGATCTGCACCACCGGGGTGTGGTCGCCCACGCGGCTCTCCGCGATCACGTCGGACCACCAGCCGAACATCACGTAGAGCACGCCGACGAAGCCCGCGAGGAAGATCCAGGGGCCGCTGCCGTGCATCCAGAGCACCGCGCCGAACAGCATGACGAAGGCCGCAATGGAGGCCACGAAGGGCCATACGGAGGGGTTCAGAATGTGGTAGTCGTGGTTCTTAGCGTGCGCCATCTCGTTTCCCTCGTTGGATCGGCGTTCAGTTCACGGAGTTTGCATCCGCGTTCTTGGTATCGAGCGCGGCCTGCACGTCTTCCGGCAGGTCGATCTCGTAGAAAGTATAGCTGAGCGTGATGTGGTTGATGTGCTTGGCATCGGGATCGTCGACGATCTCGGGGTCGACGAAGAAGTTCACCGGCATCTGCACCCGCTCGCCGGGCATCAGCACCTGCTCGGTGAAGCAGAAACACTCGATCTTGTTGAAATATCCGCCCGCCTCGTAGGGGTAGACATTGTAGGACGCCTGACCGGCGATCGGCTTGTCGGTCGGGTTGTAGGCCTCGTAGAAGGCCAGACCGTCCTCGCCGATCTTCATCGTCATCTCGGTCTGGACCGGCTTGAATTCCCACGGGAAGCCGCGCGCCTTGGAGCCGTCGAAGCGGATCTTGATCTCGCGATCGAGCACCGTGCCGGTGGTGGCCTCGGCCACGTTGGTGGTGCCGCCGAAGCCGGTGACTCGGCAGAACCAGTTGTAGAACGGCACCGAGGCCCAGGCCATGGCGCCCATGAAGACCACCACGCCGACCAACTGCAGCAGCGTCTTGTTCTTGCCGTCAGCCGCCATTCTGCACCTCCCTGTCGCCCTGCAGCGCGCCGGAGATGTCGCCGCCGGTGACCTTGACCATTGTCATGCCGAACACGATGACGATGAACGCCACCAGCAGCAGGCCAACGCCCACGTTGCGGCCGAAGCGGCGCTTGTGCAGGTCATGCTGCTTGGAAATGCTCATGCCCATCCTCCCAGGCCGAACCGTGCGAGGCCGGCCTCGAGCAGGATGGCACCGAAATGTGCGAAGAGATAGAGCAGGGAAAGCTTGAAGAAGGCTTTCTCGGTCTTGAAGTTATCCGCCTCGGAGGCGTCCTCGTCGCGGCGGAAGATCTCCCAAGCGCCCTTGAGGAACAGCCCGTTCAGCACCACCGCCACGGCGAGGTAGACCGGGCCGCCGATCGAGGTGAAGCCGGTGCCGATGGCCAGCGCGGCGAGCAGCACGGTGTAGACGAGGATGTGCACGCGGGTCGAACGGCGACCGTGGGTCACGGTCAGCATCGGCACGCCGGCATCGTCGTAATCGGAGCGCATGAACAGGGCCAGCGCCCAGAAGTGCGGCGGGGTCCACATGAAGGTCAGGCAGAACATCAGCACCGCCTCGATGCCGACCGATCCGGTCGCTGCGGCCCAGCCGATCATCGGGGGGAAGGCCCCGGCGGCGCCGCCGATGACGATGTTCTGCGGCGTCGAGCGCTTCAGCCACATGGTGTAGATCACCACGTAGAAGAAGATCGTGAAGGCGAGGAGGGCACCGGCGAGCCAGTTGGTCGCCAGCCCGAGAAAGACGCAGGAGAAGGCCGAGAGCGCGAGGCCGAGCGCCAGCGCCTCGCCGGGTTCGACCCGGCCGGCGGGGATCGGGCGCTTCGAGGTGCGCTTCATCACCATGTCGATATCGGCATCCCACCACATGTTCAGCGCGCCCGAGGCGCCGCCGCCCACGGCGATGAACAGGATGGCACAGAAGCCGATGAACGGATGCACCGGCACCGGTGCCGCCAGCAGACCGACCAGGGCCGTGAACACCACAAGCGTCATCACCCGGGGCTTCAGCAGGGCGAAATAATCGCCGAACTGCGCCTCGCCGGGCTGCGTGGTCTTGAGGGGGCTGTTGGTGCTGAGATCGGTCATCTGGGTCTTGTGCTGGGTCAGTCAGTCAGGACACCGGCGCCCCGCCTCCGGGGCGCCGGTCATTTGGATCAGGAGTTGGCCAGGAACTGGCGCACGTCGACATAGCCGCCTTCTTCCTGTGCCGCCGCGAACCAGGCGTCATAGGCTTCCTGGCTGACCACCTTGACGGTGATCGGCATGTAGGCGTGGCTGATGCCGCAGAGCTCGGAGCACTGGCCGAAATACACGCCCTCGCGTTCGGCGTTGAACCACAGCTCGGCGATGCGGCCCGGAACGGCGTCCTGCTTCACGCCGAAGGCGGGGATGGTCCAGGAGTGGATCACGTCGGCGCCGGTCACCTGCATCACCACGGTGGCGCCCACGGGCACGACCACGGAGGTGTCGGTGGCAAGCAGCCAGTCTTCGCGGCTGTAGCCGGCTTCGACGAGCTGCGCCTCTACCTCGTCGTTGAGGCGGTTGTCGCCGCCGGTGGCCGGGGCGCCGATCATGTAGCCGTCATAGGCCAGGTCGGTGCCGACATATTCATAGCCCCAGTACCACTGGTAGCCGGTCACCTTGATGACCACGTCGCCCTCGGGGATCTCCTGCTGCTTGAACAGCACCGGCAGCGAGAACGCGCCGATCACCACGAGGATCAGGATCGGGCCGATGGTCCAGGCCACCTCGATCGGGGTGTGGTGGGTGAAGCTCGCCGGCGTCGGGTTGGCGCGGCGGTTGAAGCGGATGATCGCATAGACCAGCAGACCCGCCACGAAGAGCGAGATCACGGTAATGATGACGAGAAGCATCCCGTCGAGCCATTGCAGGTCGCGCGCCAGTTCGGTGGCGGCGGGCTGAAAGCCGATGCCCCCCTGCTGCGGGCGGCCGACCACTTCCAGGTCCTGGGCGATGGCGGGGGCGGCCAGAAGGCTGGACATGAGGCCCGTAAGCATCGAAATCTTGCGCATGAGTCACCTGATCCGGTTGTCGTTCTTGTTCGTTCGCAGGAGGATGCAATCCGGGCGTCGCGCCCTGGAACAGTCCTCCTCCCTCTTGTTCCGCTCTTTAAAAAGCACAGATCGTGCATCAAATAAACCAGGTCGCTTGCGGCAAAAAGGCGCTTTTTTGATCTGGATCAAATAATACGAGGAAAACATGACCGAACTCCCCTTCCGCCCCTTTGAAACAGCGCTTGACCTCGACCGGTCCCTGGTGCAACTGCGCGCCGCGCTGGACGGGGCAGAGGATGGAGAGCTGTTTGTCGAGCGCCGCCGCGCCGAGGCGCTGGTGCTGGATGACGGGCGAATCAAGACCGCGAGCTACGATGCCTCGGAGGGATTCGGTCTGCGCGCGGTGAATGGCGAGGTCACCGGATACGCCCATTCCACCGAGCTTTCCGAAGCGGCCATCCAGCGCGCGGCCGAGACCGCCCGGCTGGCGGTGGGGGATGGCGGCGGCGTGCTGGCCCCGGCGCCGGCGGGCACCAACCGCACGCTCTACACCGATGCCGACCCGATCGCCGGGCAGTCCTTTCCGGTGAAGGTCGATACCCTGCGCGAGATCGATGCCTATGCCCGCGGGCTGGATTCCCGCGTCGTGCAGGTCACCGCCACCATCGCGGCGAGCTGCCAAGAGGTGGCGATCCTGCGCCCCGACGGCGCACTGGTGACCGATACCCGCCCGATGACCCGCGTCACCGTGAGCGTCATCGTCGAGGAGAATGGCCGCCGCGAGCAGGGCAGCGCCTCGGGAGGGGGCCGCTATCTGCTCGACGGGCTGATGACGCCGGACTCGTGGCAGGGCAAGGCGCGCGAGGCGCTGCGCATCGCGCTGGTCAATCTCGAGGCCGAAGCGGCGCCGGCCGGCGTCATGGACATCGTGCTCGGGCCGGGCTGGCCGGGCATCCTGCTGCACGAGGCGGTGGGCCACGGGCTCGAGGGTGATTTCAACCGCAAGGGCTCCTCGGCCTTCGCCGGCCTCATGGGCCAGCGCGTCGCCGCGCCCGGCGTCACGGTGCTTGATGACGGGACCATCCCCGACCGCCGTGGCTCGATTACCGTCGATGACGAGGGCACGCCCGGGGCGAAGAACGTGCTGATCGAGGACGGCGTGCTGGTGGGCTACATGCAGGACCGGCAGAACGCCCGGCTGATGGGTGTCAAACCAACCGGCAATGGCCGCCGCGAAAGCTATGCCCACGCGCCGATGCCGCGCATGACCAACACCTACATGCTGGGCGGCGACGCCGATCCCGCCGACATCGTCGCCGACCTGAAAGACGGCATCTGGGCGGTGGGCTTCGGCGGCGGCCAGGTCGACATCACCAACGGCAAGTTCGTGTTCTCCTGCACCGAGGCCTACCGGGTGAAGAACGGCAAGGTCGGCGCGCCGGTGAAGGGCGCGACGCTGATCGGCGACGGCGCGACGGCGCTGCAGCATATCCGCGCGCTCGGCAACGACATGGCGCTCGATCCGGGCATGGGCAATTGCGGCAAGCAGGGGCAGTGGGTGCCGGTGGGCGTCGGCCAGCCCACGGTGATGATCGGCGGGCTCACGGTGGGCGGCTCGGGCAGCTGATCCGGGCCTTTCGACGCCTGCCGCGGAGAAATCGGTTTTCGGTTTACCGCTGATTAAGGATGAGTGCGCTACACCGTGCCCTGCAAGCAGACGGGGCACGGGATGACCGAGGACAGCAACAGCTCATCTTCCACTCACCCCCCACTCCCACCACCCACGGAAGAGGATCGGTTCGAGCGGCTCCGTCTCTTGCGCTCCCGTCGCGTGGGCGTCGCGACCTATTGGCGGCTGCTGGCCGAGCATGGCTCGGCGGCCGCAGCGCTCGAGGCGCTGCCCGGCGTGGCCGCGGCCGCCGGGGTCGAGAATTACAGCATCTGCCCGGAGCGCGTGGTGCAGTCCGAAATCACGGCGGCGCGGCGGCACGGTGCGCGCTTGGTCTGCCTTGGCGAGTTGGGCTACCCGCCGCTTCTGGCCGCCCTTCCCGATCCGCCCCCCTTCCTCTGGGTCGCAGGCGAGCTTGACGCCCTGATGCGCCCCGCGGTGGCGCTGGTCGGCGCGCGCAACGCCTCCTCGCTCGGGACTCGTATGGCGCGGGCTCTGGCGAAAGGGCTCGGGGCCGAAGGGCGCGTGGTGGTATCGGGGCTGGCGCGCGGCGTCGACGCCGCCGCGCATGAGGCCGCGCTGGAGACAGGCACCGTGGCGGTGATGGCCGGTGGGGTCGATATCCTCTACCCGTCCGAGAATATTCGCCTCGGGGAAGAGATCCGCGCCCGGGGCGGCGCGCTGGTCTCAGAGCATGCGATGGGGCTGCATCCGCAGGCGCGGCACTTCCCGGCGCGCAACCGCATCGTCTCGGGCATCTCGGCGGCCATCGTGGTGGTCGAGGCGGCGGCCAAGTCCGGCTCGCTGATCACCGCGCGCTGCGCCCTCGATCAGGGGCGCGAGGTGCTCGCGGTGCCCGGCCACCCGCTTGATGCCCGCGCCGCTGGCTGCAACATGCTGATCCGCGATGGCGCGCGGCTGGTGCGCCATGCCGAGGATGTGGCCGAGGCGCTGGGGCCGCTGCCACCAGCGGAAGCCCGCCAGCAGAGCCTGCCCCTGGAAGAGCCGCCCGCGCAGGGCCAGAGCCCGGCACCCGAGACACGTCGCGGCGCCGGCGAGCGCCCCGCACCTGGTGTCCAGCAGGCCCCGCCGCAGATCCCCGCGCCGCCGCCTAAGACCCGCTCGCTGGCGGAGACCGCGCTTCTCCACCGCCAGATCCTCGACCGGCTCGGCCCGGCGCCGCTGGCCGAGGATCAGCTGATCCGCGATCTCGCCGCGCCCTCCGACGCGGTCGCCCCGGCGCTCACCGATCTCGAGATCGATGGTCGCATACGGCGCCAGCCCGGAGGGTTGCTCTCGCTCGTCTGATTGGCATCTCTTGCCGCAACACTGGTGCGGAAGGCCCGCGTCATCTGGCCCCGCATTGACATTTCCCCCTTGCACCCCACATCTTCCGCCGCCATACGCCCTCCGCGCTCAGCCTGTGGACGTATTTCCAGGAAAGGTGGTCATTTCATGCCCGTTGTCGTCGTCGAATCCCCTGCCAAGGCCAAGACAATCAACAAGTATCTGGGGTCCGACTACACCGTTCTCGCCTCCTACGGCCACGTGCGCGACCTGCCCCCAAAAGACGGTTCGGTAGATCCCGAACATGATTTCTCGATGAAATGGGAGATCGGAAACGACTCCCGCAAGCACGTCGCCGCCATCGCCGAAGCGCTGAAGACCGACAACGAACTGATCCTCGCGACCGACCCCGACCGCGAGGGCGAGGCGATTTCGTGGCACCTGAAGGAGGCGCTGACCAAGCGCCGCTCGATCAAGAAGGACACCGATGTCCGCCGGGTGACCTTCAACGCCATCACCAAGGCCGCCGTCACCGAGGCGATGCAGAACCCGCGCGAGATCGACGCGCCGCTGGTCGAGGCCTATCTGGCCCGCCGCGCGCTCGACTACCTCGTTGGCTTCAACCTCAGCCCGGTGCTCTGGCGCAAGCTGCCGGGCGCGCGCTCGGCGGGCCGGGTGCAATCGGTCTGCCTGCGCCTCATCGTCGAGCGCGAGATGGAGATCGAGGCCTTCCGGCCGCGCGAATACTGGCAGGTCAAGGCGCTGCTCAGCACCCCGCGCGGGCAGGATTACGAGGCCCGCCTGACCATGCTGGCGGGCAAGAAGCTCGACCGCTTCGACATCGAGAACGCCACCCAGGCGGAGATGGCGGTACAGGCGGTGTCCTCGCGCAAGCTCGAGATCGCCAGCGTCGAGGCCAAGCCCAGCTCTCGCAACCCCTCGGCCCCGTTCATGACCTCGACCCTGCAGCAGGAAGCCAGCCGCAAGTTCGGCATGGGCGCGCGGGCCTGCATGAGCGCAGCGCAGCGCCTCTACGAGGCCGGCCACATCACCTACATGCGGACCGACGGCATCGACATGGCCCCCGAGGCGGTCGCCGCCTGCCGCGACGCCATCGCCGACCGTTTCGGCAAGGATTACGTGCCCGGCAGTCCGCGGATCTACAAGAACAAGGCCAAGAACGCGCAGGAAGCGCACGAGTGCATCCGCCCCACCGACATGACCAAGGACGCCGCCAGCCTCAAGCTGCGCGAGGACGACCAGCGCAAGCTCTACGACCTGATCTGGAAGCGCACGCTGGCCTGCCAGATGGAGGCCGCCCGGCTCGAGCGCACCACGGTCGAGATCGCCAGCCCCGACGGCCAGGTCGGCCTGCGCGCCACGGGTCAGGTGGTGCTCTTCGACGGCTTCCTGCGGGTCTACGAAGAGGGCCGCGACGACGTCGCCGACGATGACGACAAGCGCCTGCCGCAGATCATGCAGGGCGAGGCCGCGAATTTCGCCAAGGCCGGCCTGCGCGACCAGTATGCCAAGGCCTCGGAAAAGGCCGATCCGGCCGCCGGCCCCGCGGCGATGATCTCCGGCAACGACGCGGTGCTCGGCACCCAGAGCTTCACCCAGCCGCCGCCGCGCTACACCGAGGCGACGCTGGTCAAGAAGATGGAAGAGCTCGGCATCGGCCGGCCCTCGACCTATGCCAGCGTGATCGGCACGATCCAGGATCGCGAATATGTCCGCAAGGAGCAGAACCGCCTGATCCCCGAGGACAAGGGCCGGATCGTTACCATCTTCCTGCTGAACTTCTTCCGCACCTATGTCGGCTACGAGTTCACCGCCGAGCTCGAGAACGAGCTCGACGAGGTCTCGGCCGGCGAGATGGATTACAAGGCGCTGCTCGGCAAGTTCTGGCGCGATTTCTCGGCCGCGATCTCGGAGACCTCCGAGCTGCGCATCTCCGAGGTGCTCGATGTGCTCGACGAGGCGCTGGCGCCGCAGCTCTACCCGCCGCGCGAGGATGGCTCGGATCCGCGCATCTGCCCGAAATGCGGGCAGGGGCGTCTGCATCTCAAGACCTCGCGCACCGGCGGGTTCGTCGGCTGCGGCAACTACCCCGAATGCACCTACACCCGCCCGATCGCGGGCGAGGGGGCCGAGGGCGAGGAGAAGATGCTCGGCCTCGACGGCGAGGACGAGATCTGGCTCAAGGCCGGCCGTTTCGGGCCCTATGTCCAGCGCGGCGAGCCGACGCCGGAGAACAAGAAACCGCCGCGCGCGTCGCTGCCCAAGGCGCGTGGCAATTTCCTGCCCGGCTGGGCGCCCGATGACATGACGCTGGAAAAGGCGCTGACGCTGTTGACGCTGCCGCGCGAGATCGGCATGCATCCCGATGGCGGGGTGATCAAGTCGAACCTCGGGCGCTTTGGCCCCTACATCATGCACCAGGCCCCCGACGAGGAGAAGCCGGTCTATGTCAACCTCAAGGAATTCCAGGAGGTTTTCGAGATCGGCATGAACCACGCGGTGGAGCTTCTGGCCGAGAAGCGGGCCAACCCGGGCCGTGGGCGGGGCGGTGCCGCCAAGGTTCTCAAGGAGCTGGGCGAGCACCCGGATGGCGGCAAGATCGCGGTTTATGAGGGGCGCTACGGGCCCTACGTGAAGTGGGAAAAGATCAACGCCACCCTGCCGAAAGAGACCGAACCGGGCGATGCCACGCTCGAGCAGGCGCTTGAACTGATCGCAGAGAAGGCGTCGAAGAAGGGCGGCAAGAAGAATGCCGCGCCGAAGAAGGCCGCCACCAAGAAGACGACCGCGAAGAAACCGGCGGCGAAAAAGCCCGCCGCGAAGAAGACCGCTGCCAAGAAGCCGGCAGCGAAAGACGCCGGGGAGTGATCCCCGGCGCTCGGTCGTCCGGGCGAGCCATCGGCGGGAGATTGCCTGTCACGCGTTCGTGGTAGAGATGCAAATATATGTGATTGGCAATGTGTTGGCCGGAGCGCCATCCTGCAGCGGAACCGATCACAGATAGCGAAAGCCTTGTCATGACCGACACGCCCGTCACACGACGTGCCCTTCTTGGCGCCGCCGGCGCCGCGCTGGTGCTGCCCATGCTGCCCGCGCAGGCCCGCGCCCAGGCCGTCATCCGCAACAACATCTCGAGCTTCGAGATGCAGGACTGGCGCGATCACTTCGACACGCTGGGCGTGTCCAGCATCGTGGCCGACACCACCTCGCGCGCGCTGCATTACTGGAACGCCGATGGCAGCGATTACCGCGTATACCCGACCTCGGTGCCGAAGACCGATGAGCTGACCAAGCGTGGCTACACCGAGATCGTGCGCAAGAAGGTGGGCCCGAGCTGGACCCCGACCCCCTCGCAGCTCGAACGCTATCCCGACTGGGAACCGATCGGCCCGGGGCCGGACAACCCGCTGGGAACACACGCAATGTATCTCAGCTGGCCGGCCTATATCATCCACGGCACCCACGATACCCGCAAGATCGGGCGGCGTTCCTCGGATGGCTGCATCGGCCTCTACAACGAGAAGATCGCGGAGCTGTTCGAACTTTGCCCGGTTGGGACCCAAGTTCGGGTGATCTGAGCAGGCATCTCTCGTGTTAGCGCCGAAGGCGGTTCCATCCGGGGCCGCCTTCGTTGACTCTGGCTCTGCAGCGCGGCACAACCCGTGCGAACAGCTTCAGGAGGGGAGAATTCCATGAAGAAAGTCTATGGCTCCGCAGCGGAGGCCCTCGACGGGCTGCTGCGAGACGACATGCTGATCGCAGCGGGCGGGTTCGGCCTGTGCGGCATTCCCGAGCTGCTGATCGACGCCATCGTCGAGAGCGGTGTCAAGAACCTGACCATCGCGTCGAACAATTGCGGCGTCGACGGCTTCGGCCTCGGCAAGCTGCTCGACACCAAGCAGATCAAGAAGATGATGTCGTCCTACGTGGGCGAGAACGCCGAGTTCATGCGCCAGTACCTCTCGGGCGAGCTCGAGCTGGAATTCAACCCGCAGGGCACGCTTGCCGAGCGCATGCGCGCCGGCGGCTGCGGCATCCCGGGCTTCTACACCAAGACCGGCGTCGGCACCGTCATCGCCGAGGGCAAGGACGTGAAGACCTGGGACGGCCAGGACTACATCCTCGAAGAGGGCATCTTCGCCGACCTGTCGATCGTCAAGGCGTGGAAGGCCGACACCACCGGCAACTGCGTATTCCGCAAGACCGCGCGCAACTTCAACCCGCCGGCGGCCATGTGCGGCAAGATCTGCGTGATGGAAGTGGAAGAGATCGTCGAACCCGGCGAGCTCGACCCCGACCACATTCACCTGCCCGGCATCTACGTGCACCGCATCATCAAGGGCGAGCACGAGAAGCGGATCGAACAGCGCACCGTGCGCAAGCGGGAGGAAGCATAATGCCCTGGGATCGCAATCAGATGGCCGCACGCGCGGCCGAGGAACTCGAAGACGGCATGTACGTGAACCTCGGGATCGGCATCCCGACGCTGGTCGCCAACTATGTCGGCGACAAGGAGATCACGCTGCAATCCGAGAACGGCATGCTGGGCATGGGCCCGTTCCCCTTCGAGGGTGACGAGGATCCGGACCTGATCAACGCCGGCAAGCAGACGATCACCGAGCTTCCCAAGACGGCCTATTTCGATAGCGCCATGAGCTTCGGCATGATCCGTGGCGGCAAGATCGCCGCGGCGATCCTCGGCGCCATGGAAGTGGCCGAGAACGGCGACCTGGCGAACTGGATGATCCCGGGCAAGCTGGTCAAGGGCATGGGCGGCGCGATGGATCTCGTGGCCGGCGTCGGCCGCGTCATCGTGGTCATGGACCACACCAACAAGCATGGCGACAGCAAGCTGCTGAAGGAATGCACCCTGCCGCTGACCGGCAAGGGCGTGGTCGACCGCATCATCACGAATTTCGGCGTGCTCGACGTGGTCGAGGGCGGCCTCAAGATCGTGCAGTTGGCCGATGGCGTGACCGAGGACGAGCTGCGCGCCGCGACCGAGGCGACCATCGTCAACTGAGCGCCCTCGCGGCTCTGAACGGATTGGCGCGGCCCTTCGGGGCCGCGTTTTTCGTTTTCGGAAGGGCAGGGGCGGAAAGAAAAAACGCGGCCCGAGGGCCGCGTTTCCAGATCAGGCGCTGACCGGGGCAGATCAGCTCTTGCCGTCGTCCGATGCCGGCGACGTCTTGGGCGCGATGGATGCCGCGGGTGCGGGTGCGGCAGGCGCCTCTTCGGCGGCCTTTTTCACCGGCTCGGCCGCGGGCGCCGGGGCCGGAGCAGCGGCTGTGGTCGCCGCCTTGGTCGCGGCGGTCGTCGTCTTTTTCGCGGCCGTGGTGCTGCGCTTCGCGGCGGTGGTGGTGGTGCGCTTGGCAGCGGTCGTCGCGCGCTTGGCGGTCGTCGTCGCGGCAGAGGCGGCCTTGGTTGCGGCCTTCTCGGTGGCCTTGGCGGTGGTTGCCGTGGTCGCGGTCACGTCATCGGCGACGTCCTGGCCAACCGACATCATCAGCGCCATCGCATCGCTCTGGGCCGACTTGGCGACATCGCCATACGCCGTCAGGTGCTCGCTCACGCTCTGCATCTGGGCGGTGGCGAAATCGGTCATCGCCTGGGCGTAATCCATCGGCGCGGGCTTGGCCTTGGCGAGATCGCCGATGCGGGTCAGGGTTTCCATCGTCCAGCCGACCGAGATGTCGGCGGTCTTGCCGGCGGCGTCGAGCGCGATCGCCGAGGCCTTTTCGCTGATCCCGGCAGAATTCTTCCAGGCGTCTTCGAAGGCGGCCATATCCATCGGGAAGGCGCCCATCATGTCTTTCATTGCGGCGGTGAAATCTTGCGTCGCGGCCATTGTGTCTCTCCTCCTTGGCAGGGTGATCTGGCGGAGAATCCGCCTTGGCTTACGCTCAGACAACATCGTTGCTGCGCTGCAGCATTGCAAGGGTTCAGTGGTGTATTTCAGAGAAAATTCCCTCGATGGGCGAGCCCTTGCCGGCCCGGGAATTCGTCAATTTCCTGAAGAAAAACGAAAAAAGGGCGGGTTCCGAAAGGAACCCGCCCCACGTCATTGCGCCGGTTTGGGAGGAGAGGGGCGCAATTCCGGTCCGGCGCCCAGAGGCGCCGGAAGATCGATCACTTCACGGTTGCCTTCTTGGCAGCCGCGGTCATGTCGTCGGTGGCCTTCTTCATGGCGGCGGTGGCGTCTTCGGAGAAGTCCTTGCCAGCGGCCATCATCAGTTCCACGGTGTCCATCTGGACCTTCTTCGCGATCTCGGCGAAGGCGGCCATGTTCTCGGCGGCCACTTCGGCCTGAGCGGAGGCGAAATCGGTCATCGCCTTGGCGTAGTCGGCCGGCTCTTTCTTGACCTTGGACATGTCGGACAGCTTGGTCAGCGTGTCCTTGGTCCACTTGGCCGAGATCTCGGTCGACTTCTCGGCGGCTTCCAGAGCCACTGCCGAGAGCTTCTCGTTCAGGGTCGCGGTGGTCTTGAACGCTTCGTCCATGGCTTTGGTGTCCACGGGGAAGGCGCCCATCATGTCTTTCATCATGGCGGTGAAGTCTTGCGTCTTGGCGGCCATTTCAAAATTCCTGTCTGTCTGCCTCGGGGGCCCACCCCCCGCATTCATCGGCTGACAACAATATGCATGCTGCGGCGCAGCATTTCAAGGGGAATTTCTGCAATGCAGCATAAACCAGCAGTTGTGGCCACTTACTGGTTGGCTTTGACCCGCACATAGGTGCCCGGCGCGTCGCAGAGCGGTGGATGCTCCGAATCGCCGACCTCGCGCGCCAGCACCATCTTGCCCGAGCGCTTGCGCAACCACTCGTCCCAGACCGGCCACCAGCTGCCCTCGTGATACTCCGCACTCTCCTGCCATTCGGGCGCGGAGAGCTTGAGGTCGGGGTTCAGGTAGTGGCCATATTTCTTCTTGCTGGGCGGGTTCACGATCCCGGCGATGTGGCCCGATTCCGAGAGCACGAAGGTCTTGGAGCGCGAGCCCATCTTCTGCACGCCCCGGTAACAATCCTTCCAGGCGGCGATGTGATCGGTCTCGGCGGTGATCGCCATCAGCGGCACGTCGACATCCCGAACGTCGAGCGTCTCGCCCATCAGCTCGAACCGCCCTTCGGCAAACTCGTTGCGCTGGCAGAGCCCGCGCAGGTACTGCATCGTCATCCGCCCGGGAAGGTTGGCGCCGTCGCCGTTCCAGTAGAGCAGGTCGAAGGCGGGGGGCGTCTCGCCCATCATGTAGGAGCGGATCGCGGGGGTGTAGATCAGGTCGGTCGAGCGCAGGAACGAGAAGGTGCGCGACATGATGAAACTCTTGAGGATGCCGCTGGCCTCGATCTCCTTCTCGATGCCGTCGACGAAATCGTTCTGCAGGAACGGCACGAACTCGCCCTGATCGCTGAAATCGGTGAGCGCGGTGAAGAAGGTGGCCGACTTGATCTGCTTGTCGCCGCGCTTCTTCAGCAGCGACAGCGTCAGCGCCAGCGTGGTGCCGGCGATGCAGTAGCCCACCACGTTGAGCCGGTCGACGCCGCAGATTTCGCGCACGACGCGCATGGCGGTGAGGTAGCCGTCCTCGATGTAGTCCTCGAGCCCGACATCGCGGTAGCTCTCGTCGGCATTGACCCAGCTCACCACGAAGAGCGTGTAACCCTGATCGACGATGTAGCGGATCAGGCTGTTCTGCGGCTTCAGGTCGAGGATGTAGTATTTGTTGATCCAGGGCGGGAAGATCACCAGCGGCGTCTCGCGCACCTGATCGGTACTGGGCGAGTACTGGATCAGTTCCATCATGCGGTTGCGCCAGACCACCTTGCCCTCGGCAGTCGCGATGTTGCCGCCGACCTCGAAAGCCTCCTCGTCGACCAGCCGCACCACCAGTTCGCCATTGTTGGCCTCGAGATCGGCAACCAGGTTCTCGAGCCCCTTCACCAGGCTGTCGCCCTCGGTCTCGACGGCCTTCTGCAGCGCGTCCGGATTGGTGGCGAAGAAGTTGGTCGGCGCCATCATGTCGGTGATCTGCTGCGCGAAGTAGCGCAGGCGGCGCTTCTCCTGCGGATCCATCTCCTCGATCTCGTCGACCGCGTTGCGGATGGCGTCGGAGTTGATCAGGTATTGCTGCTTGATGAAGTTGAAGTAGGGGTGGCTGTCCCAGAGCGGGTTCTTGAAGCGCTTGTCGGTGGGGCCGGTATCCTCGGGCGGGGCGAGGCGGCCCTCGCTCAGCGCCTTCTGGGCTTCGAGGAAATGGCTCAGCGACTTGCCCCAGTAGCCGACCTGCTGCTCGAATACCTTGGCAGGATTGTTCATCCAGTCCTGCCAGTAGGCCTGCATGGCCTGGGCGTAGAGCAGGGGCTCGGGGCCGTGCAGCGCGGCGTTGATCGGTTTGCGCTGTGCCAGCGCTTCGATCAGGCGCTGTGACAGTTCCTCGATCTTCACGAGATTGTTGTCGAGCTTCTCGCGTTCGGCGCTGAGAACGGTGGCTTTTGTTGTCATGCGCTCGAATCCCCCCTATCTTCCTAACCAAGAACGATAACGGCGCTGCAGCCGATGGCAAAGCGGCGAATTCATTTGACGTCGAAGCGGTCCGGGTTGCAAAGGAGGGGGCAGCCGGGGCTCTGAACGCTTGGGCGTGTCACGAGACAGGAGACTTCGCTCATGCGATTCATGGCGACCTACGACCTGATGGAATCCCTTCGCAACACGAACCAGTGGCTTGGTGCGACCGCCAAGGCGATGGCATCCTACCCGGCTTTCGCCGCGATGCCGAACCCGGCGCTGACCTGGATGGCGGCGTGGGGTGAAGTGGCGGAACGCAGCTTCGAGCGCATGGTCGTGAAGCCCAGCTGGGGCATCCGCACCATCACCTGCAACGACGGCAAGGATCACCTCGTCCAGAAGGAGACGGTGCTCGAGAAGCCCTTCGGCAACCTCATTCACTTCAACGTACTGGGCCGCGAGGAGAAGGCACGCAAGATCCTGCTGGTCGCGCCGATGTCGGGCCACTACGCGACGCTGCTGCGCTCGACGGTGATCTCGTTGATCCCCGATGCCGAGGTCTACGTGACCGACTGGAAGAATGCCCGCGACATCCCGGTGAGCTGCGGCAAGTTCGACATCGAGGACTACACCCTCTACCTGATGGAATTCATGCGCCACATGGGCCCCGAGACCAATGTCATCGCGGTCTGCCAGCCGGCGCCGCTGACCCTGGCCGCGACCGCCTACCTGGCCGAGCTCGACCCCAAGGCGCAGCCGCGCACGCTGACCCTGATCGGTGGGCCGATCGATCCCAACGCGACCCCCACCGAGGTGACCGATTTCGGCCACCGCGTGACCATGGGCCAGCTCGAGGAATCGATGATCCAACGCGTCGGCTTCAAGTACAAGGGCGTGGGGCGCCTGGTCTATCCGGGCCTGCTGCAGCTGACCTCGTTCATGGCGATGAATGCCGAGCGGCACTCGAAAGCCTTCAACGACCAGATCATGCGCGTGACCCGCGGCGAGGCCTCGGATCACGATGCCCACAATCGCTTCTACGACGAATATCTCGCGGTGATGGACATGCCGGCGGAGTTCTACCTCTCGACGGTGGAGCGGATCTTCAAGAACGGCGAGATCGCCGAGAACCGTTTCGTCGTCGATGGCCACCAAGTCGATATCGGAAAGATCACCGATGTCGCGGTGAAGACCGTCGAGGGCGCCAATGACGACATCTCGGCCCCGGGCCAATGCGTCGCGGCGCTAGATCTCTGCACCGGCCTTCCGGATTCGAAGAAGGCGGCGCATCTCGAGCCGGGCGCGGGCCATTACGGCATCTTCGCCGGCAAGAGTTGGCGCAACAACATCCGCCCGCTGGTGCTCGAGTTCATCGACGCCAATGCCGGCAAGCCGCGCAGCGCCGCCAACGCGGCCTGATCTTCTCTACGTTCCAAGTACTCAAAAATGGCGGGCCGCCGGCCAAGGGGCGGATGGCCCTTAAATCAGAGACCCTCGAAAGCACAGAGCGCGTGCACGTCCATGCCCATGGCGTCGAGCCGGGCGCGGCCGCCGAGATCCGGCAGGTCGATGATGAAGGCGCAGCCGATGATCTCGCCGCCCAGCCGTTCCACCAGCTTGATGCCGGCCTCGGCCGTGCCGCCTGTGGCGAGCAGGTCGTCGACCAGAAGGATGCGCTCGCCCGGTGCGATGGCGTCATCGTGGATCTCGACCACCGCCTCACCGTATTCCAGCGTGTAGGCCTCGGAGATCACCGCGCCCGGGAGCTTGCCCTTCTTGCGGATCGGCACGAAGCCGGCGGAGAGCTGGTGCGCCACCGCGCCGCCGAGGATGAAGCCGCGCGCCTCGAGCCCGACCACCTTGTCGAAGCGCATGCCCGCGTAGGGGTGCAGCAGTTGGTCGACCGCCATGCGGAAGCCGCGTGGATCGGCGAAGAGCGTCGTCACGTCGCGGAAGATGATGCCCTCGTGAGGAAAATCGACGATGGAGCGGATGTAGTCCTGGACCTGTTTTTGCTGGATCATGTCTCTCTCAGGCGCTGCGGCGGAGGGTGGCGGTGAGGAGCCCCATGCCGATCAGCGCGGCGCCTCCGGCGCGGGTCAGCCAGGCGATGACGGAGGGGCGGTCGATGGCGGCGCGCAGCCGGTCGGCGGCAAAGGCGTAGGCCAGCGCGTTGAGCGTGGCGAGGGTGACGAAGGTCGCCACGAGGATCGCGAATTGCGGCAGCAGCGGCGCCGTGGGCGTCAGGAACTGCGGCACGAAGGCGATGAAGAAGGCGATGCTCTTGGGGTTGAGCGCGGTGACCGCCGCAGCATGAGCGAAGACGCCTCTCGCGGTGACCTCGGTGCTGGGCAGGGCAAGTCCATCCCTAGGGGCGGAGCGCAGGAGCTTGATGCCGAGCCAGACGAGATAGACCGCGCCGATCCATTTCAGCGCGGTGAAAAGCGTCGCAGAGGCCATCACCAGCGCGCCGAGCCCGGCGAGCGACAGCGACATGGCGGTGAGGTCGCCGAGTGCCACGCCGGTGGCGGAGGCCACGGCGACGGAGCGGCCCTTGGAGAGCGCGTAGGACAGCACCAGCAGCACCGTCGGACCGGGGATCAGCAGCAGGGCGGTGGAGGCGACGACGAAGGTCAGCCAGAGATCTAAGGGCATGGAAACTCCTTGGTTTCGGGCAGAATGTCGCCTCTCCCGCGTGCTGACAACCGCGCTGTGCAGTGACGGTGGATTTTGCCGCGAGGGGGCGGCTCCGGCGGCCGGCGGATCCACAGTGGAATGCCTCTGAGTTGAGCGAGTCGCAAGATTGTGCTATTTTATGGGGTATTGCGACGAAGATTGCCTTTTTTCACATTTGGAGAATTGACCATGACGTGCATTTTCCGCGCCGGTCTCCTTTCGGTCTTGCTGGTTGCCGGAGCCGTGCTCGCGGCTGGAGCCCAGCCCTCGCCGATCCCGGCCCCGCTGCCTGCACCGACCCTGTGCCCCGCCAGCCATTACGAATGTGGCCCCGGCGTGTGCTGCCCGAAGCTCGGGGGATGAGCCGATGTTCAAGCCCGTGATGACCGCCATCGGCCTATGCGCCGTGATGGTGGTGTGCTTCGCCCTGCTGACCGGGGTCAGCAAGATGGATGTCTCGATCAAGAACGAGATGCAGCGCCACCTCGGCAACGATCCTCTCGAGGCCGGCGATATCGTCGCGCTGTCGCCGGACGGGACGCGGATCGAGTCGCTGCTCTGCTCGGTCGACCTGACGCCGGACCAGTCGCCCAACAGCGAGATCCGCTCGCGCTATTACAACGTGCTCGATGCCGCGCAGGACAATGTCTTCGCCTTTGCAGATCGCGCGAAAGGCCTCTTCGGGCTGGAACGGGGCGAGCCGCCGGTCGTGAGGGCCTCGCTGAACGGCCTGTCCTTTACCGGCGAGGTGAGCCGGATCGAGGGCAGCCCGCAGAGCCGGATCCGCAGCGATTGCTTCTGCGACGTGGTCACCGCGGTGGTGGAACGCAAGAAGACCGCCTGCATCGTCATCAAGTCGCTGGTGGAGACGCGGCTGCGCGACGATGGCAGTTTCAGCCGCAATACGGTGGGCGTGAGCTTCCAGTCCGATCCGATTCTCTTCAGCGAGCCGGAGCGCTTCGGCGAGGCCTGCCCGGATCTGAACCGCGGCGCCATCGCGCCGACCGGGGGCAGCTGCGAGGGGGCGAGCGGGTTCACCTTCGACGTCGTGGCGCGGTCCAAGGTCGGGTTGATCCGCGAGGTGCCGCTGCCCTGAGCGGGCATGCGTGCGGCTCTAGCCGAGCACCCGCCCCGCGACCGCATCGAGCTTGGCCAGAAGCGCAGGATCCCGGCGCGCCGGGGCGGTGAGCATGGCGTGGTCGAGCGCGCGGTCGCAGCCATGCGGGCAGGGCGGGCGGTCGGGGCCGAGGAGGGCGGGCAAGCGGCCGACGAGGCGTCGCGCCTTCTCGGCATTGCCGGTGAGCACGCGGACGATGTCGGAGACCTCGACGGCGCCGTGCTCCGGGTGCCAGCTGTCATAATCGGTGACCATGGCGACGGAGGCGTAGCAGAGCTCGGCTTCGCGGGCGAGCTTGGCCTCTGGCATGTTGGTCATGCCGATCACGTCGGCGCCCCAGCTGTCGCGATACATGCGCGACTCCGCCAGCGTTGAGAATTGCGGGCCTTCCATCGCCAGGTAGGTGCCGCCCTCGTGCACGGTGATGCCGGCGGCGCGCGCGGCGCTCAGGCAGGCCGCACCGAGCCGCGGGCAGGTCGGGTGGGCAAGGGAGACATGGGCGACGCAGCCCGTCCCGAAGAAGCTCTTCTCGCGCGCGAAGGTGCGGTCGATGAACTGGTCGACGATGACGAAATCCCCCGGCGCCATCTCCTCGCGGAACGAGCCGCAGGCCGAGACCGAGATCACATCGGTGACGCCGAGCCGTTTCAGCGCGTCGATATTGGCGCGGTAGGGCACCGAGGACGGGCTATGGACATGGCCGCGGCCGTGGCGCGGCAGGAAGGCCATGGCAACGCCGTCGAGCGTTCCGGTCAGGATCTCGTCCGAGGGCGTCCCCCAGGGCGTCTTGACCGCCTGCCAGCGCTTGTCTTCCAGCGTGTCGAGATCGTAGACCCCGGATCCGCCGATCACGCCGATCATGGTCTTGGTCATGGCTGGGTCTCCGGTCCGGTGGGGCTCTGGGTGTCTGTCAGCGGGCAGGTTGCACGGACCAGAGGCGAAAGGGAAGACCAGAGCGGCGGGCCTGTGCCGCGCTGCGCGCGAGGCCGGTGGGGCGGTCTTTCGACAGGCAGAAACCGCGCGTTTCCGGCTGCGGATGCCATGTCCGGGCCCGAAAGGCTGGCAATTCGCGACGCAACGCAGTATCCGCGCAGGCGCGCAGCCCAAACCAACCGAACAGGACAGACACATGGCAAAGGCCCTCCTGGCACGTTACGCCAGACGCATCTCGATGCCCGATCTCAGCATCGCGCCCACCACCCGGCTGACCCCTGGCCAGGTCAAGACCGACGTGCTCTCCGGTCTGACCGTGGCGCTCGCCCTCGTGCCGGAGGCCGTGGCCTTTGCCTTCGTCGCCGGCGTGCACCCGTTGGTCGGCCTCTATGCCGCCTTCATGGTCGGGCTGATCACCGCCGTCATCGGCGGCCGTCCGGGAATGATCTCGGGCGCAACCGGCGCACTCGCGGTGGTCATGGTGGCGCTGGTGGCCGAGCATGGCGTCGAGTATCTCTTCGCCACCGTGGTCTTGATGGGCATCCTGCAGGTCTTTGCGGGGGTGATGCACTGGGGCAAGTTCATCCGGCTGGTGCCGCACCCGGTGATGCTGGGCTTCGTGAACGGCCTCGCCATCGTCATCTTCATGGCGCAGCTCACCCAGTTCAAGGTGCCAGGCACCGCCGAGGCCGCGGGCCACGGCCCGGGCGGCGGCGAATGGCTGAGCGGCATGCCGCTGGCGCTGATGCTGGGGCTGGTGGCGCTGACCATGGCGGTGATCTGGCTGCTGCCCAAGGTCACCAAGATCATCCCCGCGCCGCTGGCGGGCATCGCGATCACCGCGATCGTGGTGATCGGCTTCGGGCTCGACACGCCGCGGGTCGGTGACATGGCCTCGATCGAGGGCGGCCTGCCGGCCTTCCACATCCCCGCCGTGCCGCTCAACTGGGAAACGCTGGAGATCATCCTGCCCTACGCGGTGATCCTGGCCGCCATCGGCCTGATCGAAAGCCTGCTGACGCTGAACCTCGTGGGCGAGATGACCGGCCAGCGCGGCGGCGCCAGCCAGGAATGCATCGCCCAGGGCACCGCCAACGTGGTCACCGGCTTCTTCGGCGGCATGGGCGGCTGCGCGATGATCGGCCAGTCGATGATCAACGTGAATTCCGGAGGCCGCACCCGCATCGCCGGCGTAGTGGCGGCGCTGTTCCTGCTCAGCTTCATCCTCTTCGCCTCACCGCTGATCGAGCTCATTCCGCTGGCCGCACTTGTGGGCGTGATGTTCATGGTGGTGATCGGCACCTTCGCCTGGAACTCCCTGCGCATCCTGTTCCGCGTTCCGCTCACCGATGCCTTCGTCATCGTGCTGGTGACCGTGGTGACGGTCTACGAGGACCTCGCGGTGGCGGTGGTCGTGGGGGTGATCGTCTCGGCGCTGGCCTATGCCTGGAACAACGCCCGCCGCATCCACGCGCGCAGCTACGTGACGCCGGAAGGCGCAAAGGTCTACCAGGTGCAGGGGCCGCTGTTCTTCGGCTCGGCGGAGGGCTTTGCCGAGATCTTCAACGTCTCGGAGGATCCGCAGTCGGTGATCGTCGATTTCGCCGACAGCCGGGTGGTGGACCAGTCGGCGCTGCAGGCGATCGAGGCGGTGGCGGCGAAATACGAGGCCGCGGGCAAGCGCCTGCAGCTGCGCCATCTCTCTCGCGATTGCCACCGGCTGCTGAGCAAGGCCGGGCACCTGATGGTCGACAGCGATGACGACCCCGATTACGCGCTGGCGGTGGATTACCACGTGCGCACCGGGATTCTCGGCGGGCACTGATCGCGGCATCGTCCGGGAGGGATTGCGCCGCGGGCTTTGCCCGCGTCGCCCGAGGGGCGCGCACCTTGCGGTGCGCGCCCCTCTTTCCGTGTCTGTGCGAGATATGTCTCCGGGGCGTGATGGCCGAGGGGGAGTGGGGGCGCTGCCCCCGTCCGCGCCATGCGCGGACTCCCCCGAGGTAGTTTGGAACCAGAGAAGCCGGGGGCGGCTCTCTGCAACGGCAGGGGGCTCGCAGAGGGTGCACGCGCCGGGGTGTGGGGCGGGGAGGCGAAGCCGGCATGTGCCTTTGCTGCCGGGTAGGGGCGCGCGCTCCGTTGCGGTGAGCTTACTCGCCGGGGCGCTTGAGCTCAAAGACCTCGCGGATCACCGAGTAGTCACGGTAGCCCATGCGGGTCAGCGGCTGGAAGGTGGTCACGTCGAAGCGGCCGTCGACGAGACAGTCGTCGCGGATATGCACGCCGGTCACTTCGCCGAAGGTGGCGTAATTGGCCTCGCCCGGCAGCTTGACGATCTCGACCACGCGGCATTCCAGCGCCGCCGGTGCGGCGGCCACGCGCGGGCAGTCGATGGTCTCGCACTCGGCCTTCTCGAGACCCGCCAGCGCGAACTCGTCCTTGCCCGCCTCCCATGGCCCCGAGGTCAGGTTCATCGCGTCGCGCATGGCGAACTCGACGATGTTGACGCAGAACGTGCCGGTCTCGCGCAGCTGGGCGACGCTGTCCTTGGTGTCGCCGCGATCGGGCTTCACCGAGGTCGACGAGAACATCACCTGCGGCGGCACGTAGGCCACCGCGTTGAAGAAACTGTAGGGCGCGAGGTTGTCGCCCATCGCGCCACGGGTCGAGATCCAGCCGATCGGGCGCGGGCTCACGATGGCGTTGAACGGGTTGTGCGGCAGGCCGTGGCCATCCTCGGGGCGGTAGAACATTGCTGTCCTCTCAACTGTTTGCAGCTATATGCTGAAACAGATAGGCCGGATCGCGGATGATTGCACGGGAGAAGCGGCGCTGTTCACGCTGTCACAGGAAAAGCCGGGGGACTGGTGGGAGGTCGAGGCGCTCTACGACCTGAGCTTTGCCCCGGGGCGGACGCTGCTTTCGTCCTACCGCCTGCGCGACGAGGTGCCGCCGGTGGCAGAGCTGTGCCGGGTGGCGCGTGACGAGACCGGCATCCTCGGCGGGGCGATCCGCTACTGGCCGGTGCGCATCGGCGACTGGCACGCGCTGCTGCTCGGGCCGGTGGCCGTCCACCCCACGGCGCAGGGCGAGGGGCTGGGCGCGGCGCTGATCCGCGACACGGTCGAACGCGCCCGGGCGCTGGAGTGGTCGCGGGTGCTGCTGGTGGGCGACGAGCCCTATTACAGGCGCTTCGGATTCGCCCATCTCGAGGGGGTCGAGATGCCAGCGCCGACCAACCCCGAGCGCATTCTCGGGCTCGAGCTGATGCCCGGCGCCTGGCAGGGCGTGGCCGGCGAGGTCACCCGCTACGCTTGATTTCCGGCGCCGAGCACCGATCTTTTCAAGAGTGGAAGGAAAGGGCCGCCATGACCGGAACGGAGCTTGTCGCCGTGGACACCAGCAAGGAGATCGCCGCGCTCGCGCGCCGCTACCGCTCGGCGGGCGGCGTCGGGCTGCAGGTGCTCAACATCATCGGCGGGCAGGCCGAGAACCTGCTCGAGCGGCTGCCGGACAAGGTCAAGGACCGGCTCGAGACGGCCACCGAGCGGGCGCTCGAAACGGCGATGCGCGCCGCCGCCGGCTCGCGCGGGGTGGTGCCGGACCAGAAGAGCTGGCTCAACACCGCGCTGACCACCGCGATGGGCGCGGCGGGCGGCGCGGGCGGCCTGCCGACGGCCTTGGCGGAGCTGCCGGTGACCACCACGGTACTGCTGCGCGCCATACAGGGCATCGCCGCCGAGCACGGCTTCAATCCCGACGATCCCGAGATCCGGCGCGAATGCCTGGCGGTGTTCGGCGCTGCGGGGCCGCTCGAGCATGACGACGGCGCCGACATGGGCTTCCTCTCGGCGCGGGTCACGCTGACCGGCACAACGGTGCACGGGCTGATCCGCAGCGTCTCGCCGAAGCTGGCGACGGTGCTGGGCCAGAAGCTCGCGGCGCAGACCGTGCCGATCCTCGGGGCGGCGGCGGGGGCGGCGACCAACTTCGCCTACACGAGCTATTACCAGCAGATGGCCTTCGTGCATTTCGGCCTGCTGAAGCTGGCGCGCGACAGCGGCCAGGAGCGGGCGGCGCTGGTCGCGGCGCTCAGGGCTGAAATGAGCCGGCGTTAACCAATCTTTTGGGGGTTCCGGCGTATCACCCTCCCGTGGGGCGGCGAAGCCGTCCCGCTCGGTTCCCGGGTGACGGTGCGGGCTGCGGGATGTTCAGCCGGTGCCGATGGTCTTGCCGACCGCGCTCGCCCGTCAGGGCCGTTCCTGCGTAGAAGGCGCGGGAAGTGTCTGTGGCCAGAACGGCGCATGGCGCGCGTATGATCGAGGGGGCGTCCGACCAGAGGGATCGTCTGGTTGGGCGCTTTTTCCGAAACCCCGCCGCGAGGGGTGGGGGAGGAGATGTGTAGCGAAGGCAGGCGCGATTGCGGGGTGAAGGACGCGCTCGGCGCAACGCGCGCTCGGCAAGAAGGGGATTCTTGAGGCAATAGACGCGCCTTGAGGAAGAGGGGGGCTCATCGCTCGGGAAAGGGTGGCTGTCCCGGCTCAGCCGTTCCAGCGCAGGTATTCGAGCACCGACTCGCGCACAGATTGCTCACCGCGCTCGCGCGCGTCGCAGATCACGTCGTAGAGCGCATCGAGATCGGTGCGCATGATCAGGCTCTTCACCGGCCCGATCGAGGCTGGGCGCATCGACAGGCGGTGCAGGCCGATGGCGGCGAGGCAGACCGCCTCAATCGGCCGGCCGGCATCCTCGCCGCAGAAGCTCAGCGGCGTTCCGGTTTCCGAGCAGCGCTGCACGATCTGCTCGAGGAAGGTCAAGAAGCTGACGTTGAGCGTGTCGTAACGCCGGCGCACCCGCTCGTTCTCGCGGTCGGCGGCGAAGAAGAACTGCTTGAGATCGTTGCCGCCGATCGAGATGAACTCGACATCCTCGAAGAATTTCTTCGAGGCATAGGCCAGGCTCGGGGTCTCGAGCATGGTGCCGATAGTGACCTTCTCGGGCACCGCGTGGCCGAGCTTGCGCTCGATCGCGAGAGCCTTCTCGATCTCGGCGCGCGCGGCACGGAATTCCTCGTACTGGGCGACGAAGGGGAACATCACCGACAGCGGCCGCCCCTCGGCAGCGCGCAGCAGGGCCTGGATCTGCATCCGCATGACGCCGGGCTTGTCGAGACCGACGCGGATCGCCCGCCAGCCGAGCGCCGGGTTGGGCTCGTCGGTGGGCTTCATGTAGGGCAGCACCTTGTCCGAGCCGATATCGAGCGTGCGGAACACCACCGGCTTGTCACCGGCGGAATCCATTACCCGCTTGTAGACCTCGACCAGCTCGGTGCGGCGCGGCATCTGGTTGCGGATCAGGAATTGCAGCTCGGTGCGAAACAGGCCGACCCCCTCGGCACCGGAGGTCGGCAGCGAGGGCAGGTCGGCCAGCAGGCCGGCATTCATCAGCAGGTGCACGCGCTTGCCGCAAAGCGAGGTCGCGGGCTTCTTGCGGATCGAGGCATAGCGCTCCTGCGCCTGCGCCTGCATCGCGATCTTGTCACGGAACGCGGCGACGACACTGTCGTCTGGGCGCAGGTGGACCAGCCCCTGATCGCCGTCGACCATGATGTGATCCCCGTTCAGTGCCTCGTTGGTGATGCGGGTGGCATGGATCACCAGCGGGATCGCCAGCGCCCGCGCCACGATCGCCGCGTGGCTGCCGACCGAGCCCTCCTCGAGCACCAGCCCCTTGAGGCTGCGGCCATAGTCGAGAAGCTCGCCCGGTCCGATATTGCGCGCCACGAGGATCGGGTCGGCGGGCATCTCGGCGCCGGTCTCGCGGCCCTGCCCGGTGAGAATGCGCAGCAGCCGGTTCGACAGGTCGTCGAGATCGTGCAGGCGCTCGCGCAGGTAGGGGTCGGCGACCTGGCTCATGCGGGCGCGGGCCACCGATTGCTCCTTCTCGACCGCCGCCTCGGCGGAGAGGCCACGGTCGATGTCTTCCTCCATGCGGGCCCGCCACCCCTTGGAATTGGCAAACATGCGATAGGCCTCGAGCACCTCGAGCTGCTCGCCGCTGGCGCCCTCGAGCATCTCGTCGACGCTGACGCGCAGCGCCTCGATGGCGGCCTCGAGCCGGTCGCGCTCGCGCTGGGGGTCGTCGGTGACGAGGTTGGTGACCACCACGCGCGGCTCGTGCAGCCAGACATGGCCCTCTGCGGTGCCCTCCTGCCCGGTGATGCCGCGGATCATCGCAGGCTGGGTATGCCGCGCCTTGAGCGCCGCGCCCTCGCCGATGAAGGCGCCGAGCTCGGCCATTTCGGCCAGCACCATTGCCACCACCTCGAGAGCGTAGATCTCGTCGGCGGTGAACTCGCGCTTGGTCTTGGTCTGCACCACCAGCACGCCGAGCTTTTCGCCGAGCCGTTGGATCGGCAGGCCGAGGAAGCTCGAATAGATCTCCTCGCCGGTCTCGGGCATGTAGCGGAAGCCGCGCTCGGAGGGGGCGTCGGCGGTGTTGACCATCTTGCCGGTGCGCGCGACGCGGCCGACGAGGCCCTCGCCGAGCTTCATCCGTGTGTGGTGCACCGCCTCCTGCTTGAGGCCCTCCGTGGCGCAGAGCTCGAGCGTCTGCTCGTCACGGAACAGGTAGACGGAACACACCTCGGTGCCCATCGAATCCGCCGTCAGATGCGTGATCTTGTCCAGCCGCTCCTGCCCGGCCGCTTCTTCGGCCATGGTGTCGCGGAGCCGGCCAAGCAGCTTGCGGCTTTCGCTTTCCGTGCCGTCCGGCATGGTGATCAGACCTGTCCCCGTCGCATTGTCCGGGCGACCCGGGTTTATCTCAGGCCGCCTTCTCGAGTTCGAAGGCATCATGCAGCGCCTGAACCGCGAGTTCCATGTATTTCCGGTCGATTAGGACAGAAATCTTGATCTCGGAGGTTGTAATGACGCGGATGTTGATACCCTCATCGGACAGCACCTTGAACATCTTCGCGGCGACGCCCGTATGCGAGCGCATCCCGATGCCCACCACCGAGATCTTGCAGACATCGGTGTCGGCCACGAGGTCGTGGAAATTGATGTCGCCGGCCTCTTTCGACTTCTTCAGCGCCTCTTCCGCGCGCGCCACCTGGTTGGTGGGGCAGGAGAAGGTCATGTCGGTGCGGCCATCTTCCGAGATGTTCTGCACGATCATGTCGACATTCACGCCGGCCTCGGAGAGCGGCGTGAAGATGGCGGCGGCGATGCCCGGACGGTCGGCGACCGAGATCAGGGTCATCTTGGCTTCATCGCGGGAATGGGCGACCCCGGAGACAACGTTCAGTTCCATGATTTCCTCCTCGTCGCAGACCAGCGTGCCGGCCTCGTCGGATTGTTCCTCGAAGCTCGAGAGCACCCGCAGCTTCACATTGTAGCGCATCGCCAGCTCGACCGAGCGGGTTTGCAGAACCTTGGCCCCGAGCGAGGCCAGCTCGAGCATCTCCTCGAAGGCGATGCGGTCGAGCTTGCGGGCCTTGTCGCAGATCCGCGGGTCGGTGGTGTAGACCCCGTCGACATCGGTATAGATGTCGCAGCGCTCTGCCTCGAAGGCGGCGGCGAAGGCGACGGCGGTGGTGTCGGAGCCGCCGCGGCCCAGCGTGGTGATGCGGCCCTCGGGCGAGATGCCCTGGAAGCCCGCGACCACGGCCACCTTCATGCCCTCGCCGAACTTGCGATTGATGTTGTCGGTGGGGATGTCGACGATGCGCGCGGCGCTGTGGGCGCTGGTGGTGTTGAGCGGCACCTGCCAGCCCTGCCAGCTGCGCGCCGGAACGTCCATCTCCTGCAGGGTCAGCGCCATCAGGCCGGCGGTGACGTTCTCGCCCGAGCTCACCACGGCGTCGTATTCGCGCGCGTCGAACAGCGGCGAGGTCTCTTCGACATAGCCCACGAGCTTGTTGGTCTCGCCGGACATGGCCGAGACGATCACGATCACGTCGTAGCCCTTGGCCACCTCGACACCGACGCGTTTGGCCGCGCGCCGGATACGGTCGAGCGTTGCCACGGACGTGCCGCCGAATTTCATCACGAGAACGGGCATGGGAGTTTCCCCGGATGGCCTTGAATCAGGCGCGGTTTACGCGGCTGTCGCGTTTCGCGCAAGAGGCTCAAGCGCTTGGGGCTGGGGTGCCCGGGCACCGCGCGCAGGCCTCACGGGCGGCGGTAGTCGACCGCGCTGAGCCCGTCATCGTTGACGTGGGTCTCCTTGCCCGGCGCCACGTCGGTGTTCTGCGCCGTCACCGCGCGCCAGCCTTCGGGGCCGCGGGCGAGCACGAAGACGAGGATGGTCTGACGCGGGCCAGCCGTACCGCCGCCCGGGAGCGTCTGACCGGTGAGGGTGAAGCGGCCGCGGACCACCGCGTGCTCGGCCCCGAGCAGGCGGGTCTCGATACGGCCGGGGCGCAGCTCGGTCTCGGCGAAGAAGCTGTTCAGTGCGTAGTCGTGGGGTTTGGCAATGGCGTCGCGGCCGGTCCACCAGAGCCCGGTGACGTTGACGAAATCCGCATCCTCGGTGAACAGCGCCGCGATCTCGGCGCCGCTGCGGCTGGCCCAGGCGCGGGCGAAGGCGGCCGGAAACGCCTGCGGCTCAGTAGGGATGGGCGCGGCCATCCCAGGTCTCGAAGCAGCCGGTTGTCTCAATGCTCAGCGCCTGCAGCCGGTCGGCAAGGCCGCTGGCGGCCTCGGCGGGGGTGATCTCGGCGGCAGTGCCGCCCATGTCGGTCTGCACCCAGCCGGGATGGTAGATGCCCACCGCGATGCCTTCGGGCTTCAGATCGGCGGCGAGATTGCGGCCGAGGTTCAGCGCCGCCGCCTTGGAGGCGCGGTAGATGTAGCTGCCGCCGGGGGCGCGGGTGTGCGACGCCATCTGCGACGAGATGATCATGATGCGCGGAGCGGCACCACAGCGCAGGTGCGGCAGCAGCGCCTGCACGGTCAGGAAGACGCCGGTGACGTTGGCGGCGAAGGTCTCGGCCCACATGGCGGCGGGATAGCCGCCCTCGAGCGGCTGGCCCTTGTCGAGATAGACGCCGGCATTGCAGACCAGCGCCTCGAGCGCGACGCCGTCGAGACGCTCGGCGAGGGCACCGACGGAGGCCGGATCGGTCACGTCCAGCCGCTCGAGCCCGTCGCTGTTGCGGGCGGTGCCGATGACATCGCATCCGCGCGCCGCCAGCTCGAAGGAGAGCGCCGCGCCAATGCCGCGGTTGGCGCCGGTGATCAAGGCGCGCATCAGTTCGATTTCCGTGTCGGCAGGAAGGGCAGGGGCGCGACGG
This sequence comes from Salipiger bermudensis, assembly GCF_019801965.1. Lineage (GTDB taxonomy): Bacteria > Pseudomonadota > Alphaproteobacteria > Rhodobacterales > Rhodobacteraceae > Salipiger > Salipiger bermudensis_A. The sequence goes on along the minus strand of NZ_JAHVIA010000001.1, from coordinate 377,272 downwards.
GCACGCCCTCTTCGATCAACTTCTTCGCCTCGTCGCCGCGGGTCTCGCCCCAGATCGAGCGCGCCGGCGCCTCACCGGAATGCATGGCGCGGGCCTCGCGGGCGAAATCGCGACCGACATAATCGGAGTTTTTCTCGATCTCCTTGCGCAGTTCGCGCAGCGCCTGCTCCGCCGGGCTTGCCGGGGCCGAGAGCGGCGCCTCGGGGGCCGCCTTGGGCTTTTCGTGGCCTGCGTTCACGCGCGGCGCCATCAGGTCTTTCTCCACCTCCGTCGAGCCGCAAACCGCGCAGCTCACCATGCCTGCGGCGCGCAGCTTGTCGAAGGCGCTTGCGGACTGGAACCAGCTGTCGAAGCGATGGTCCTGCGCGCATCTGAGAGAATACTGGATCATCTGATTTTTCCGGGATTATCGGATGAGATCTAGTGGTTTGGGCCGAAATATCAAGCGGCTTTAGCGGCCGAGCGCCGCCGGGTCGAAGCGCTCCAGAAGCTGTGCCAGCTCCTTTTCCTTGACCATCGAGGCGGCCTTGCGGCGGCTCACCCAGCGCCGCTTGCGCTCACCGCGCTCGGGGAAGCGCTTTTCGAGCTTGCGCACGTGGACCGGGAAGACCAGCGCGAAATGCGGCTGCGGGTTGGCGCGCTTGCGATAGGCGAAGCCGCCGATGCAGTTGTCGGTGGCCTTGCCGCGCACGCCGGCCTCTTCCCAGGCCTCGCGGGCTGCGGTCTCTTCCGGCTTGCGGCCGCTCATCGGCCAGCCCTTGGGGATCGTCCAGCGGTGGCCGCTATGGCTGGTGATCATCAGGATCTGCACCTTGCCGCCATTGAGCCGATAGCAGAGCGCCGCGTATTGCAGGCGGCGGATCTTCTTGATGCGGGGGGTCTTCAGGACCTTGCGGACGGAAGCATTGGGCATGATCGGTCTTCTTTCGAGTCTCCCCGACCATGCATCCGCTAACCGGGCGGGTCCAGCCGTTGCGTGATCGCCGCGACGAGTTCCTCGAGATCGGTCTCGGGCCGGAGGGTTTCCTGGGCGGCCTGTCCCAGCGCCTCCTGCGCGTCGCGGGCGGCAAGCCGGTTGAGCGCCTCGGCCAGCGCGGGCGCATCGGCCACCTCGATGGCGGCGCGGGCGGCGCTAAGCCGTGCGAAGGGGGCGGCGTGGTTCGCGACGTCGGGGCCGTGCAGCAGGGCGGTGGCATAGGCGGCGGGCTCGAAAGGCGTGTGGCCGCCGCGATCGGTCAGCGTGCCGCCGATGAAGAGCCGCCCCGCCAGCGGGTAGAGCAGCCCCATCTCGCCCAGCGTATCGGCGAGATAGACCTCGGCGCCCTCCGCTGCCTCACCCCGGCTGCGACGAGCGCAGCTCAGCCCCGCCTCGAGGATCAACTGCTCGACCGCATCGCCACGGCGCGGATGGCGCGGCGCGAGGATCAGCCGCAACGTAGGCTCCTGCGCGCGCGCCAGCTTGTGCGCCGCCAGCACGGTCTCTTCCTCGCCCTCGTGGGTCGAGGCGGCGAGCCATGTCTGCGCCCGGTCGAACGCGGCGGCCAGCGTGGCGTCGCGCCGGGGATCGGGGGCGTAGAATTCCTTGAGGTTCAGCACCGGCCCGGCGGCGGCCTCCGGCAGACCGGCGGCCCGGTAGCGCCCTAGCGAGCCCGCATCCTGCGCCGAGACATAGCGCAGCCGCCCGAGCACCCGCGGCAGCAGACCGTCGAACAGCCGCCAGCCCTTCGCCGTGCCCTCGCTCAGCCGTCCGCCGATCACGAAGACCGGTCCGGGGCAGGTCCGGACGCGGTTGGGCCAGAGCTCGGACTCGAGCGTGATGTGTGCGCGCACGTTCCAGTCGCGATGCATCCGGCGGGCGACGCGCGCGAGGTCCAGCGGCGCCAGACGCGCGGGCAGCCCCCAGCTCTCGGCCAGTGCCACCCCGCCTTCGGAATTGCAGGTGACGAGCAGCGCGAGGTCGGGCCGGGCCTCCTGCAGCGCGGTGATCAGGGGCTTGGCCGAGGCGAGCTCACCATTCGAGGCGGCGTGCAGCCACAGATGCGGGCCGGGCCGGGCGGGGCTCCGGGCGAGCCGCTGGCGCAGGGCCGCCCAGTCGCGAAGCAGCGCGAGGCGTGCCAGCACGACGGCGGCAAAGATCGAGACGATCAGGCGATAGAGCAGCATGGCACCCCTTTCCGGCGCCCGGCGGCGCCCGCGCGGGGCTTAGGACGGGCGGCGCCGCGAGGCAAGCGGCAGAGGCCTGGGGAGCGCTCAGGCCTCGAGCTCGGCATCCCAGTAGAGGAAATCGATCCAGCTGTCATGGAGGTGGTTGGGCGGGAACTTGCGCCCGACATTCATCAGCTCCGAGGCGCCCGGCTGACGCGGGATCTTGCGCAGCGACATGTTGGCCTTGCGCAGCGATTTCGAGCCTTTGCGCAGGTTGCAGGGGGCGCAGGCGGCGACGACGTTTTCCCAGCTGGTGACGCCCCCGGCGGCGCGCGGCACCACGTGATCGAAGGTCAGTTCGCCCTTCGAGCCGCAATACTGGCAGCAGAATTCGTCCCTCAGAAAAAGATTGAAGCGCGTGAATGCCACGCGCTTCCTCGGTTTCACGTAATCTTTCAGCACCACGACGCTCGGGATCTTGAGCGTCATCGAGGGGCTTCGGACCTCCTCGTCATACTCGGCGATGATGTCCACCCTGTCGAGGAAGGCCGCCTTCACCGCTTCCTGCCAGGGCCAAAGCGACAGAGGGTAGTAGGAGAGGGGGCGGTAATCCGCGTTGAGCACCAGCGCCGGATGCTGCTTCAGCGCCGATGGTTCCCTGACGAAATGCGTTCTGAAATTGCCGTCCATGGAGTGACTCGTTCCCTGCCCTGACTGCCTTAGAAGCACCAGAGCGGGACAGCCCGCCCCAGTCTTGAACCACTATATCTCGCGTTTGCCCTCTGGCAAGCCTCGCAATATGCGGTGTCGGGCTCTTGGCTACCCTGTTTTCGTAAAGCTCATATGACAGGCAGTTGGGGCCGGGGGCGGGGCCGTCGCACAGGCGTTTCCGCACCGAAACGGGGCCGCCAGACGCACGGAGCCGAATGCGGCACGGAGCAGGCGCGCGTGGCCGGTGCGGAGGCCATGCTTCCGAGACCAGCGCTCCAATAGGCCTCTGGCGAATTTCCGGGGAGATGGCGAAGCAACCGCCGAAGGGCGAACCCGTCCCGGACGAGATCAATCGGGGCGAGGGGCACTGACCGCTCAGCGGTGCCCGCTCCAGATCGGGCCGGCAAGCGCCCTCAGCCGGGCGGTGTGGACTCTTCGGGATAGGTGGCCTGGCATTGCCTGACATCCGCTTCGGCGGCGCTGCGCAGCGCGGGGATGGCGGCGGCAAGCTCGGCATCCCGGGCCCGCAGGGCCTCCGCGTCGACCGGGATCCGGCGTGTCACGGGCTGGGTGTCGGTGGTCCAGCAGGGATAGAGCGCCGCGCCGTTGCGGCACCATCTCTGGCGCTCGACGCGCTCGAACTCGGTCTTGAAGGTATAGCCCCGGGCCAGGTCCTGCGCGATCCTCTCGCGCTCGGCCACGGCGCCACGCCAGGGAGCGGCAGCGTCGCGAATGCAGGCCTCGCGCGGGGTCGCGCAGGCCGTCAGGGCAAGCAGCCCGATCAGCGGAATGGCGGTCGTGAGTCTCATGGCCACAGCTTAACCGGAAACGCGCGCGCGTCGATTGTCTCAGATCAAACGATCACGCCCCCGTGCTGCCGCCCCGGTGCCTCGGCGGCGCCGCTCTGGATCGCTAGTGATTGCGGGGCTGATCCGAATGTGCCCTGCGCAGCGACGGGACGGCGCGCCGCCTGCGTTTCATCCTCGACGCGCCGCCGCGCGCCGCGATAGGACTTGAGTGCGGGGCAGTGGCTCGATGCTGCAGCGGCGGCGCCACCGCCGGCCAGGATCGGAGCCGAACCAGCGCCCGCGCCTGCCGCCACGGCAGGGGCTCGGCCGCAGGAACAAGGAGAAGACCGATGAAACATATCGCCCTCATGGCACTCGCGGCGCTGCCGCTGACGGCTTGCATGGCCGAGGAACCGCTTGCCACCGATGCCGAGGACACCTGCGGAATGGCAGCCTATAGCGACCTTGTCGGAACCAACGTGGCCGCCGTGACCCTGCCCGCCGACGCGCAGATCCGCGTGCTGAAGCAGGGCCAGCCGATGACGTTGGAATTCCTGGCCGAGCGGCTGAACATCGAGACCGACGATGACGGCGTGATCCTCAGGCTGTTCTGCGGCTGACGACCGCCGAGTCGACACCTGCAGCAGGGGAGGCGGCAGTTCCCCGAGTCGGGGCGCTTCGGCGCAATCGCGCCGTTCCCCGCCGTCAGGCGCGGGAACCAAACGCCGTCATGGCGGGTTGTCTGGTCAATAACAGGGGCGTGAGCGCCTCGCGGAAAAGAGACCAGACAGAAGGACATCCGATATGAGAACCGGACCCGTTATCGCCATTGCCGCCGTTGCCGTCGCCGTGATCGCCATCGGCTCCTACATGATTGATTTCGACGTGACCGAAGAGGGCTCGCTGCCCGACGTGGACGTCGCCGTCGAGGGCGGTGAGCTGCCCGAGGTCGATGCCGAAGTGGGCACGATCGAGACCGGCACCACCACCGAGACCGTGGAAGTCCCGGATGTCGACGTCGATGTCGACACCAAGGAAGCGCAAATCGAGCTGCCGACCGTCGAAGTGAACCCGCCGGAAGACGACGGCTGATACCGCGTCCCTCAAGGACGTAAGGCACGCAAAGGCCCTCTCCGCCGTTCGGCGGAGGGGGCTTTTTGCTGGACGGCCTGGAAACGGGCTCTTGTTAGCCACCTGTTTGCCATCATCGCAGCATCCTGCCGCGAGGAGGGTGAGCCGATGCACACGGTTGACGAGCTTCACCATCTGCGCTTCGAGATCGCGAAGATGACGCGGCGGGACAACGTGTTGCGACAGGAGCTGCTCGCGCCTGGTGCTCCGCGGCGGAGCAATGCCATGAGCTCCGGATCACCACGTCGCAGCAGCGCGTCTTCCAAAAGGAGCGGCTGCCGCCGGAGTTCTCGATGACGCTCGTTTCTGGTCCGTAAGCCGTTCCCCGACGCTGCGGGTGGTCGCCATCGAGGGCGGCCCCACCCCGAGCGCGCACGATCCCGTTCCCAGCCCAAGAGCGCGCGATCCCGGCCACGCCCCGAGCCGGCCCGAGGCCGACGATTTTGACGTCATAGAGCCCTGGAGCGCCCCTTAGCGCTTCCGTCGCTTCACGTTGCCGCCGCGCTGGCCGGGGCGGCCGGCGGTCGAGCGGCCCGCCGCCTTGGTCGCCTCTTCCGAGGCGCGCTCCACCGCCTGCTGGCGCGCCAGCGGGTCGTCGGCCACCGCGAGGTCGACCGCCTCGAGCCGCTTGATCTCGTCGCGCAGCCGCGCCGCCTCCTCGAACTCGAGGTTCTCGGCCGCCTTGCGCATGTCGGTCCGCAGCCCGTTCAGCACCGCCTCGAGATTGCCGCCCTGGCGCTTGGGATCGACCGTGGCGGTGACGCGGTTCATGTCGACATCGCCCTGGTAGAGCCCGGCGAGGATGTCGTCGACGTTCTTCTTGACCGTCTCCGGCGTGATGCCGTGTTCCTCGTTATAGGCGATCTGCTTCTGGCGGCGGCGGTCGGTCTCGGCCAGCGCGCGTTCCATCGAGCCGGTGATCCGGTCGGCATACATGATCACGCGGCCCTCGGCGTTGCGCGCGGCGCGCCCGATGGTCTGGATCAGCGAGGTCTCGGAGCGCAGGAAGCCCTCCTTGTCGGCATCGAGGATTGCCACCAGCCCGCATTCGGGGATGTCGAGGCCCTCGCGCAGCAGGTTGATGCCGATCAGAACGTCGAAGGCCCCGAGCCGCAGGTCGCGCAGGATCTCGATGCGCTCGATCGTGTCGATGTCGGAGTGCATGTAGCGCACCTTGATGCCCTGCTCGTGCAGATACTCGGTCAGGTCCTCGGCCATGCGCTTGGTCAGCACGGTGCAGAGCGTGCGGTAGCCGTCCTGCGTCACCTTGCGGATCTCGTCGAGCAGATCGTCGACCTGCATCTCCACCGGGCGGATCTCGACCTGCGGGTCGAGCAGGCCGGTGGGGCGGATCACCTGCTCGGTGAAGACACCGCCCGACTCCTCCAGCTCCCAGGCCGCCGGCGTCGCCGAGACGAAGATCGATTGCGGACGCATCGCGTCCCATTCCTCGAACTTGAGCGGGCGGTTGTCCATGCAGGAGGGCAGGCGGAAGCCGTGCTCCGCGAGGGTGAACTTGCGCCGGTAGTCGCCGCGATACATGCCGCCGATCTGCGGCACCGAGACGTGGCTCTCATCGGCGAAGACGATGGCGTTGTCGGGGATGAACTCGAACAACGTGGGGGGCGGCTCGCCCGGTGCGCGGCCGGTGAGATAGCGGGAATAGTTCTCGATGCCGTTGCACACGCCGGTGGCCTCGAGCATCTCGATGTCGAAATTGGTGCGCTGCTCGAGCCGCTGCGCCTCCAGCAGCTTGCCTTCGCTCACCAGCTGGTCGAGCCGCTGCCGCAGCTCCTTCTTGATCTGGATGACGGCCTGATTCATCGTCGGCTTCGGCGTCACGTAGTGCGAGTTCGCATAGACGCGGATGCGCTCGAAGCTGCCGGTCTTCTGCCCGGTGAGCGGGTCGAACTCGGTGATCGCCTCCAGCTCCTCGCCGAAGAAGGACAGCCGCCACGCGCGGTCCTCGAGGTGGGCGGGCCAGATCTCGAGGCTGTCGCCGCGGACCCGGAATGAGCCGCGCTGAAAGGCCTGATCGTTGCGGCGGTACTGCTGCGCCACCAGGTCCGCCATCACCTTGCGCATCTCGTATTCGCTGCCCGCGTGCAGATCCTGCGTCATGGCGCCGTAGGTCTCGACCGAGCCGATGCCGTAGATGCACGACACCGAGGCCACGATGATCACGTCGTCGCGCTCGAGCAGGGCGCGGGTGGCCGAGTGGCGCATCCGGTCGATCTGCTCGTTGATCTGGGATTCCTTCTCGATATAGGTGTCCGAGCGCGGCACGTAGGCCTCGGGCTGGTAGTAATCGTAGTAGGAGACGAAATACTCGACCGAGTTGTCCGGGAAGAAGCCCTTGAACTCGCCGTAGAGCTGCGCCGCGAGCGTCTTGTTGGGGGCGAGGATGATCGCCGGGCGCTGGGTCTCTTCGATCACCTTGGCCATGGTGAAGGTCTTGCCGGTGCCGGTGGCGCCGAGCAGCACCTGGTTGCGCTCGCCCTCGTCGATCCCCGCCGAGAGCTCGGCGATGGCGGTCGGCTGGTCGCCGGCGGCCTTGAATTCCGTATGCATGACGAAGCGCTTGCCGCCCTCGAGCTTCTCGCGCTCGCGCACGTCCGGGGCAGGGGCGTGCAGCATCGGCTGGGACTTGTCGGAATGGGCGTAGGGCATCGGGTGCGGCTCCTCGGGCGGACGGAGAGAAGAATTGATGCCGCGGGGGCGAGATTCAAGGGGGTGGGGCAAGGTGCCGTCAAAACGGGCAGATCGGCAGGCCCGGGCGGTACCCGGGCTAACGGGTTGAGCTGCCGGTATTTTGCCGGACGGCGGGCCGAAAAGCTCGGAATTACGCCGGGCACGACACACTTTTTCGTTGTAAAATTCCGACCTCGAAACTTACCTTTCAATGGCAAGCAGCCGGCCCGGCCCGCCAGAGGTCACGATACCCACCCCTCGCTCCCCCTGTGCCCTTAGGTCGGACCAGCCGCTGTTTGCACCAAATTCGCCGCCAGGTGCCAACGATTTGACGACAAAGCGGTGCTGATCTCTTGCCCTGATCGGCCAAATTCCGGATAACGCTGGTGATCTTCAGGAGGGATTCCATGCGTGCACGGATCTACCAGCCGGCCCGGACGGCCATGTCCTCGGGCCAAGGCAAGACGAAACACTGGGTGCTCGAATTCGCCGCCAGCGCGCCGCGCGAGGTCGATCCGCTGATGGGCTGGACCTCGTCTTCCGACACCCAGAGCCAGGTCCGGCTGCGCTTCGACAGCAAGGAAGCCGCGCTCGACTATGCCAAGGAGCACGGGCTCGAGGTAACGGTGACAGAGCCGAACAAGCGCAAGCCCAACGTGCGCGCCCGCGGCTACGCCGAGAATTTCGCCGTTGATCGCCGGGGTGCTTGGACGCACTGACGCTTTGCCTTCGCGGGGTGCGGCGCGGAATTGCGGAAGTCCCCGCACCTTGCAGACCTGTCCTGAATTCGGGGCGCCCAAGCGGGCGCCCTTTGTCGTTTGCAGTATTGTTCGCCGGACCGATGCATGGGCGCCCGGCCGGGTGGTCGTGCCTCTCGGTGTCGTCGGGCATCTCCCGGCCTTCGGAGCGGATGTTGTCCAGTGTCGCGGGCGCGCTGACAGGGAGACGCGTCACCGCTTGGTCCATGCGGGTCAGGGCCCTTCGCTGAGATGGGGAAGCCGACCAGCGGCATGTCGTCGCTGCCTTCTGCCAAGGACAGCATCACGACGGTTCGCGGCGCCCGCCAACGGGGCGATGCGTGGATCCTCAGGCGGGCGCCTTGGGCAACAATTTGTTGCACTGCCCCTGGGAACGGGGGCAGAAGGCTCCCAAATCGAGGTAAACAGGTCAGGTGACCATGAGCGCAGAGACAGGGAACATCGGGCGATCCGACCTCCAGATGGCGGCGCGGCTCAGTGTCGCCCCGATGATGGACTGGACCGACCGGCACTGCCGCTACCTGCACCGGCTGCTGTCGCGTCGGGCGCTGCTCTATACCGAGATGGTGACGGCGCCTGCGTTGGTGCGCGGCGGGGCGTTGCATCTGCTCGACTACAATCCCGAGGAACACCCCGTGGCGCTGCAACTCGGCGGCTCGGACCCGGATGAGCTCGCGCAGGCGGCGAAGCTCGGCGAGCAGGCGGGCTATGACCAGATCGACCTGAACTGCGGTTGCCCCTCGGACCGGGTGCAGTCGGGCACCTTCGGCGCGGTGCTGATGCGCACGCCCGGGCTGGTGGCGGACTGCGTCGCCGCGATGCGCGAGGCAGTGGAGATCGACGTCACCGTGAAATGCCGCATCGGGGTCGACGAGCAGGAGCCGCGCGAGGTGCTGCCCGACTTCCTCGAGAAGATCTCGGATGCCGGCTGCGATCGCGTGGTGATCCACGCCCGCAAGGCTTGGCTGCAGGGGTTGAGCCCCAAGGAAAACCGCGACATCCCGCCGCTCGATTATGAGCTGGTGCGCGAGATGAAGCGGGCCTTCCCGCAACTGCACATTTCGATCAATGGCGGCATCGCCGATCTCGACAGTGCCGAGGCGCTGCTGGCCGATGGGCTCGACGGCGTGATGATCGGGCGCGCCGCCTATCACCAGCCGTGGGACATCCTCGCCGCGGCGGATGCGCGGATCTATGGCGAGACGAGCCAGCCGGTCTCGCCGGAAGACGCGGTGCAGGCGATGCTGCCCTATATCGAGCGTCACCTCGCGAGCGGCGGTCGGCTGCACCAGATCACCCGTCACATGCTGGGCCTCTTCGCCGGGCGTCCCGGGGCAAGGCAGTGGCGCCGGGTGCTCTCCGAGGGCGCGACGCGTGACGGCGCCGGGCCGGAGCTTGTCGAAGAGGCGCTCTCGCGGGTGCCGGCGGCAGCCTGATCACCGCAACCGGCGCAAGGCTTGCGTGTCGGCCGGAGGGGGACTAAGCCGCTGGTATACCAGCTCAAGGATCTCCCATGCCGGACATCGCCACGCTGCTGCCCCTCGTCGGGCTGCTTGTCGTCACCAGCGCCTTTGCCGGGCTGATCGCGGGGCTTCTGGGCGTCGGCGGCGGCATCGTGCTGGTGCCGGCCTTTCTCTTCACCTTCGAGACCATCGGCTACGGCAGCCCGCAGGTCATGCAGACCTGCCTGGCAACCTCGCTGGCGACGATCATCGTGACCTCGATCCGATCGGTGCTGTCGCACAACAAGAAGGGGGCGGTGGAGTGGGGCATCCTGCGGACCTGGGCCCCGGGTATCGCCATCGGAGCGCTGATCGGCGTGCTGACCGCGGCGCGGCTGCGCTCGGATTTCCTGCAGGCGCTGTTTGGCTGCATCGCCATCTTCATCGGCCTGTATTTCGCCTTCGGGCGCCGCGACTGGCGGCTCTCGGATGAAATGCCGGGCGGCGGGATGCGGGCACTGCTGTCGCCGGTGGTGGGCTTCCTGTCGGTGCTTATGGGGATCGGCGGCGGCAGCTTCGGGGTGCCGATGATGACCCTCTGCTCGGTGCCGATCCACCGCGCCGTGGCCACCGCCGCGGGCTTCGGCTTGCTGATCGCGCTGCCCTCGGTGCTGGCCTTCTTCTTCGTGCCGGTGCCGGCCGAGGTGCGCCCGCCGCTGACAGTGGGCTCGGTCAATCTCGGGGCCTTCCTCATCGCCATCTCGATGACGCTGATCACCGCGCCGCTGGGCGCGAAGCTGGCCCACGCGGTCGACGAGAAGACCCTGCGGCGCGCCTTCGCGCTCTTCATCCTCGTGGTCGCGGCCAACATGCTGCGCAAGTCGTTCTTCTGATCTTCGCTCCCAGGTGCCAACGCCGCGTCATCGCGGCGCTCGCGCGATCCGGCCATTTGCGGACGATTGTGCCGCAGGCTGAAACAGCGTTCTGAAAAATCTGGAAAAACGTTGAAGCCTGCCGCTATCCTGACGGTCGGCGGCCGGGGCGCGGCGGGACTGAAGGTACGATTATGTTTGAAGTTATTTTGCTCCTCTCGCTTGGGGCGCTTGGGATTTCACTTGTCGGCGGCGGTGATGGCGGTGGCGATGACAGCGATGACCCGCTGGGGCAGCCCGCGGTCGGAACCCTCGGCGACGGCGATGACGATGCCGCGCTGACGGAGAACGCCGACACCGTCGAAGGCGGGCTCGGCGATGACATCATCGATGCGCTGGGCGGCGACGACTGGCTGCGTGGCAATGACGGCAACGATACGCTTTTCGGGGGCACGGGCAGTGATTTCCTCGCAGGCAACGCGGGAGACGATTCGCTTGACGGTCAGGACGGCGATGACACGCTGCGCGGCGGCGTACGGGACGACCGTATCGAGGGCGGTCCTGGTGACGACGTGCTCGAATCCGGCACTGGCAGCGATCGGCTCTGGGGCGGAGATGGCGACGACATCCTCGTGCTGACCGACGAAACCGTCGAGCGACTGCCCTACGAGGAGGCCTATGGCGGCGCCGGCAACGACCTGATCATCGTCGGCAACACCGCCGGGCTGGTCTCCGGCGACGAGGGCAATGACACCATCTCCATCGACCTCGAGCAGAGCGATGCCTATATCGACGCGCTGGGCGGCGAGGGCGACGATCTGATCGTCGCGAGCCGATCCGGCGCAGGCGGCACGATCTATGCCTCGGGCGGCGAGGGCAACGACACCATCGATGCGGGGCCGGGCAGCTTCGTCAGCGGCGATGCGGGCGATGACCTGATCCTTGCGGAGGGCATCGAGATCTATGGCGGCGCCGGCCACGACCTCTTCGTCGGTGACATGACCTCGGAGCGCAGCCTGTCGGGGGTGGTGCTGGATTTCACGCCCGGCGAGGATCTCATTCTGTTCGACGTGCCGGAAGAGGATGCGGAGGAGGCCGAGCTGACCATCGGTGATCCGGTCTTCGATGCCTTCTACGGTGTGGAACTGACCGAGGTGGCGCTGAGCGCCGGCGGCCAGACCTACTCGATCTTCGTCCAGAGCGCCGCAGGCATCGACCCCTCGGACATCGCGGTGCAGTTTTCCTGAGGCTCAGCCGCGGCGCCCCTCGCGGCCGCCGCGACGCTTGGCGATGCGCGGGGCGCGCGAGGGAAGCTCCTGCATCACCGCGCGGCGCGCATCCGGACTCATCCGCGACCAGGCGGTGATCTCTTCGATGCTGCGCAGACAGCCGGTGCAGAGCCGGCTTTCCGGGTGAATGACGCAGATCTTGATGCAGGGGCTCTCGATCTCGTCGCGCTTCCAGACGTCGTCGCTCATCCGTTGGCCCTCAGGTGGCGCAGCCGGTCGAGCGCACCCTGCAGGATGTAGGAGGCGGCGACATGGTCGATCAGCTCGGCGCGCTTGGCGCGCGAGGTGTCGGCCTCGAGCAGGGCGCGCTCCGCCGCGACCGTCGAGAGGCGCTCGTCCCAGAAGGTGATCGGGCCATCCCAGAGCCGCGAGAAATTGCGCGCGAAGGCGCGGGTCGACTGGCAGCGCGGACCCTCGGAGCCGTCCATGTTGCGCGGCAGCCCGAGCACCACGCCGCCGATCTCGCGCTTGGCGAGGATCTCGAGCAGGCGCTCGGCGTCGAGGGTGAACTTCTTGCGCTTGACCGTCTCGACCGGGGTGGCGACGGTCAGCAGCCGGTCGGAGAGCGCTACGCCGATGGTCTTGGTGCCGAGGTCGAGCCCGGCGAGCGCGCGGTCGCGGGGCAGGGCGGCGGCGAAGTCTTCGATCTCTTCTTGGATCATCGCGAGAGGCCTTCGTTGGAGCGGTGGGGGCTGGGCAGGGCGAGACCTCCCGGCGCTTCGATGCGCGGTGACGCCGCGCAGTGGGGGCGCTGCCCCCGTCGCCCGGGGGCGACTCCCCCGAGGTATTTTTGTACCAGAGAAGGGGCGGGCGTCATTCGGCGACACCGGCGCGGGCGGCCCCGGCGCGGACGATGGCGAGGGCATCGGGCTGGCCGGCGAACACCGCCTGGGCCTCCTGCCAGATCTCGGCGGCTTCCGCGCCGCGTCCGAGCACACCGAGCGCGCCCAGCAGCTGGCCCCATTCCTGCGGCGAGCCACCTTCTTCGGCGAGGCGGGCGCCCAGCCGGTCGACCATGCCCTCGATCATCTGCTGGCGGTCCTCGGCGCTGAGCTCGGAGGCAGCCTCGACATCGGCGGCGCCGGGGCCGGCGAGGGCAGGGGCGCCGGGGGGCGCGGGCAGCTCGTAATCATTGACGCCGGCGGCATAGGCGAGATCGGCGATCTGCTCGCGGATCGGCTCGGCCCAGGGCGCGTCGGCCGGGCCCTCGCGCAGTAACTTGTCCCAGATCCGGAAGGCGGTGTCGGGGCGGCCGGTCTGGGCCATCATCAGCCCGCCGTAATAGCGCGCCACGCCGTTCTCGGGATCGCGGCGCATCACCTCGTCGAGCGCGCGCTCGGCCTCGGGGGAGACGTAGCCGCCGGCGGCCAGCACCAGCATGTCGGCGAGATCGGCGTAATCCTTGGCGCTGGCGCTCTCCCCCTTGAGCTCAATCAGCCGACGCTGGGCCGCGTAGGCCTGAGCGTAATTGCCGAGTGCCGCCTCGGAGCGGGCAAGCAGCACATGGCCCTGGATGTCGTCGGGGCGTTCGGTGACCGCCTCGCGAAGACGCTCGACCAGCGCGAGGTAATCCTCGGGCGCTTCGACCGGCGGCTGCGCCGGGAGCTGCGCCTCGGCCTCGGCCTGCGAGGGGCGGTTGGCCCGCGCCTCCTGCGCCGCCGAGATTCGGGCCTGCAGCCCGAGATCGCCGTAGCCCGGCGCGCCGAGCCGCAGGTAGAGCAGGGCGCTGCCGCCGAGCAGGGCGAGCACGATCAGCGCCGCCATCACCAGGCTCGGGCCGCGGCCCCGGGTGGCCCGGGCGGGGCCCGCCTGCATCCGCGCATCGGCGGCGAGGATCCGGCGCGACACCTCGGTCTTCAGGCGCTCGGCCTCCTCCGGGGCGATGGTCCCGCGGGCGGCATCGCGCTCGATCTCGCGCAGCTGGTCGCGATAGACCTGCAGGTCATAGGCCTCGGCCGGCCCGGTCGCGCGCTCGCCGCGCAGAAGTGCCAGTACCAGCAGAGCTGCTACCACGAGCACCACCGCGCCCGCCACGATCCAGAAGAGGGTCAATGCTGTCTCCGTCCCTGTGTCCGCTCCCCATGTATAGGCAGCAGGCGCCGGAAAAAAGGCCCCAGGGGCGCGACGCATTGCCGGTGCGATCTCACGAAGGCGTGGATGCGGTTGCCCTCGGGGCATATCCCGTGCTGATCTTGTCCCCGAAGGGCCTCCGCGCGCCCCGGATTCGAGGATTGATGAAACGTTATTCCGCATTCGCCATCGCCCGAGAGGCGGCCCGCTACCACACCGGCTGGGGCCGGGCCTGGGGCAAGCCGAAACCCAAGACCCATTATGACGTCATCATCGTGGGCGCCGGCGGGCACGGGCTGGCAACGGCCTATTACCTCGGCAAGAATTTCGGCATCCGCAACATCGCCATCCTCGAGAAGGGCTGGCTGGGCGGCGGCAATACCGGGCGCAACACCACCATCATCCGCTCCAACTACCTGCAGGATCCCTCGGCCGCGCTCTACGAGAAGGCGCGCTCGCTCTACGAGGGGCTGAGCCAGGATCTCAACTACAACGTCATGTTCTCGCCCCGCGGGGTGATGATGCTGGCCCAGACCGAGCACGAGCTGCGCGGCTACCAGCGCACCGCGCATGCCAACCGGCTGCAGGGCATCGACACCGAGATGATCTCGCCGCGCGAGGTCAAACGGCTGTGCCCGATCATGAATATCGACGGGCCCCGCTACCCGGTGCTGGGCGCGCTCTGGCAGGCCCGCGCCGGCACCGCGCGCCACGATGCGGTGGCCTGGGGCTATGCCCGGGCCTGCTCCGACATGGGCATGGACATCCTGCAGGGCTGCGAGGTCACTTCCGTGCAACAGACCGGCGGCAAGGTCACCGGGGTCGGGACCACGCTGGGCGAGATCTCCTGCAACAAGCTCGGCATCGTGGTGGCGGGGCACTCCGGCGTCCTGGCGGAGATGGCGGGCTTCCGGCTGCCGCTGGAGAGCGTGGCGCTGCAGGCGCTGGTCAGCGAGCCGATCAAGCCCTGCATGGACGTGGTCGTCATGGCCAACACGGTGCACGGCTACATGAGCCAGTCCGACAAGGGCGAGATGGTGATCGGCGGCGGCACCGACGGCTACATCAACTACACCCAGCGCGGCAGTTTCCAGCATATCGAAGAGACCGTGCGGGCGCTGGTCGAGACCTTCCCGATGATCTCGCGGCTGAAGATGCTGCGGCAATGGGCCGGCATCGTCGACGTCACCGGCGACCGCTCGCCGATCCTGTCGAAGACGCCGCTCGAGGGCTGTTTCATCAATTGCGGCTGGGGCACCGGCGGGTTCAAGGCGATCCCGGGCTCGGGCTGGGGCTTTGCCGAGCTGATGGCCAAGGGACACTCGCCACTGACCGAGGCCTTCGGCCTCGAGCGCTTCCGCGAGGGACGCTTCATCGACGAGAGCGTGGCGGCGGGGGTGGCGCATTGACCGCCCCGCGCGATCCTCTCAGCGGCGGTTCACTTGCCGACCATCGCCCGCTTCATGCGGAACGGCGCCGGCGCCGCGAGGCCCGCGAGCCCGGCCAGCGCACCGTGGCCGTCATTGCAGGGCGGGTGCCAGCTGTGGATGAACTCGGCGGCGATCATCGCCCGGTCCTCGGGGCGCGCCAGTGCCAGCCCGCCGATGGCGTCGAAGCCGAGCGCCTCGGCGCGCTCCCACGCCCCGCCGGGACGGCGGTCTTCTGCAAGCTGCGCCTCCAGCGCCTCGGTCTCGCCGACATAGAACACCTGCACCTGCCGCGAGCGTCCCTCGGGAAGCTTCAGGTAGAGATAGACCGCGCCGGTTTGGGTGAACGCGGTGTCGGGAGAAAACAGCTCGACCGGGTAATCCCGGCCGCGATGGCTCGTGAGTGTGAGAGTGGTCAGCCTGCTCATGGGTTTGCCCGTTCTTGTTGCCGTAGGACCAATCTAGGCGTGCACCGGGAAAACAATGTGATCGGGGCCCGGATCGCTCTGTGCCAGCAGCGAATTCCGCGCGTTTGCCTTCCTTTTGCGCAGTTGCCGCGGGAATGGGCGGAAGATGCGGCGCCAGCGAGACGGAACGCCGCCTGCTGCCCGGGCGTTGATCTGGCAGACAGCCCGCCGAAAGGAGCGCCCGCATGTCCGAACATCCCGCCCCGCGGCGCGCCCCGGGCCGCCGCCTCGCGCCCGTGCTCTTCGCCACCGTGCTCGCGGTGGTGCTTGCCGTCCTGCTCTACACGCTGCTCGCACCCGGTTCGACCGGATCGACGGGCATCGGGGTCCGCGTCCCGGTGCCGACCGAAGGCGGCGCCTCGGTGCTCGACAACGCCGCCAACGCGCTGGAAAATCTCGACGACCGCTAGGGCAGGGGCCAGGGTGCCGCTGTCGTCCGGCGTCGCCGCACAAGGAACCCTGCCATGCTGATCCTCCATTGCCCCTGCTGCGGCATCGATGCCGCCGAGATCGAGCTCGCGCCCGGCGGCGAGGCGCATCTGAAGCGGGAGGGTCCCGGCAGCTCCGACGCCGCGCTCGAGACCTATCTCTTCACCCGCGACAACCCGCGCGGCGTGGTGCTGGAACGCTGGCGCCACGCCTATGGCTGCGGCAAGTGGTTCCTCGCTGCGCGCGACAGCGTCACCCAGGAGGTCTACGGCACCTACGCCGCCCAGACCCACGCGCCGCCGCAGGAGATCGTCGACCGCATCACCGCCCGCCACCCCGGCTGGACCGGGGCGCACTGATGCTTCTTCTGGCCGAAAATATCCTCGGGGGGAGCGCGCCCCGGCGCGCGAGGGGGCAGACAGCCCCCGCCCCCGCTCGCAACCTCTCGGGAGCTTGGGCATGAGCACGCGTCTCGCCACGGGCGGCCGCTTCACCGATCGCGGCAAACAGATCGGCTTTACCTTCAACGGCCGCCGCTTCACCGGCTTCCAGGGCGACACGCTGGCCTCGGCCCTGCTCGCCGGCGATCAGCTTCTGGTGGGCCGGAGCTTCAAGTATCACCGCCCGCGCGGCATCGTCGCCTCCGGCGCCGAGGAACCCAACGCGCTGGTGGGCCTCGGCCAGGGCGCGCGCTTCGAGCCTGACCAGCGCGCCACCACCACCGAGCTCTTCGACGGGCTGGTGGCCGAGAGCCAGAACCATTGGCCGAGCCTCGCCTTCGATGTCGGCGAGATCAACGCCAAGCTCGCCCGCTTCCTGCCGGCCGGCTTCTACTACAAGACCTTCCTCTGGCCGCGGGCGTTCTGGAAGCATCTCTACGAGCCGGTGATCCGGCGCTCCGCCGGTCTCGGCAAGGCGCCGCACCCGGAGGTGCGCGACGCCGACCGTTACGAGCATTTCCATGTCCATACCGAGGTGCTGGTCGTCGGCGGCGGCATCGCCGGTCTGCAGGCGGCGCGCAACGCCGCGCGCGCCGGGGCGCAGGTGCTGCTGATCGAGGAAACCGCCCATTGGGGCGGCCGCACTCCGGTCGATGGCGGGCGGATCGACGGGCGCGAGCCCGAGGCCTGGGTCGCCGAAACCGTGGCCGAGCTCGAGGCGATGGACAATGTCCGCCTGCGGCTGCGCTGCATGGGCGCAGGCGTCTACGATCACGGCTATGTGCTCGGCTACGAGCGGCTCACCGATCACAAGCCCGGCGCGCCGGGCCCGCGGCATCGGCTGTGGCGCATCCGCGCCCGGCAGGTCGTCACCGCCACCGGCGCCATCGAGCGCCCGCTCAGCTTCGCCGGCAATGATGTGCCCGGCGTGATGCTGGCCTCTGCCATGCGCGATTACGTGGTCAATTACGGCGTCGCCCCCGGCGACCGCACCGTGGTGGTGACCAACAATGACGATGCCTACCGCACCGCGATCCTGCTCAAGAAGAGCGGCCTCGACGTGCCGGCGATCCTCGACGCCCGCCCGATGGGCGGTGGCGCGCTGATGCAGGAGGCCCGCGATCTCGGCATCCGGGTCGAGCCGGCGCGCGGCATCTCCAAGGTGCTGGGCGGCGCGCGGGTCACAGGCGTCGCGATCTGCGACCAGGCCGGCGGCGGCTCGATGCTCGAGGAGATCGCCTGCGACGCGGTGGCGATGTCCGGCGGCTGGTCGCCGGTGGTGCATCTCTGGTCCCATTGCGGCGGCAAGCTGACCTGGGACGCCGATGGCGCCTTCTTCCGCCCCGATCCCTCCCGCGCTCCCACCGGCGCCGATGGCAAGCCTTTCCTCATCGCGGCGGGCTCCGCCAATGGTCATCTCGGACTGCAGGAGGCGCTGGCCTGCGCCGATGGCGCCGGCAAGGCCGCCGTCGAGGCGCTGGGCCGTGGCTTCGAGGAAAGCCCGGTGCCGCGTGCCGAGACCACCGAGGAGGCCCCGCTGCTGCCGGTTTGGCTGATGCCGCAGGGCGCCCGCGCCGATCTGCGCATGAAGGCCTTCCTCGATTACCAGAACGACGTGAAGGTCTCCGACATCCAGCTCGCCGCGCGCGAGGGCTACGAGAGCGTCGAGCACGCCAAGCGCTACACCACGCTCGGCATGGCCACCGATCAGGGCAAGCTCAGCAACATCAACGGTCTGGCGATCCTGTCCGATGCGCTGGGTGCGCCGATCCCGCAGACCGGAACCACCACCTTCCGCCCGCCCTACACGCCGATCAGCTTCGGCGCCATCGCCGGCGAGGCGCGTGATGCGGTGTTCCAGCCGCTGCGCCGCACCCCGATGCAGGACTGGCACGAGGCCAGCAATGCGGCGTGGGAGATCGTCGGCCAGTGGCGTCGGCCCTATTGCTACCCGCGTCCGGGTGAGAGCCGCCGCGCCGCGGTCAACCGCGAGATCACCGCCACCCGCGAGAGCCTCGGCCTGCTCGACGCCTCGACGCTGGGCAAGATCCTCGTCAAGGGCCCGGATGCCGGCCGCTTCCTCGACATGATGTACACCAACATGATGTCGACCCTGCCGGTGGGCAAATGCCGCTATGGGCTGATGTGCAACGAGAACGGCTTCCTGATGGATGACGGCGTCGTGGTGCGGCTCTCCGAGGACAGCTGGCTCTGCCACACCACCTCTGGCGGCGCCGATCACGTCCATGCCCACATGGAAGACTGGCTGCAATGCGAGTGGTGGGACTGGAAGGTCTACACCGCCAACCTCACCGAGCAATACGCCCAGATCGCCGTGGTCGGCCCCAATGCCCGCAAGCTTCTGGAAAAGCTCGGCGGCATGGATGTCTCGAAGGAGGCGCTGCCGTTCATGACCTGGGCCGAGGGTACGCTGGCCGACACGCCGGCGCGGGTCTACCGCATCTCCTTCTCGGGCGAACTTTCCTACGAGATCGCGGTGCCGGCCAATCGCGGCCGCGCCTTCTGGGGCAAGCTGCTCGACGCCGGGGCGGAGTGGAACATCACGCCTTACGGTACCGAGGCGCTGCACGTGATGCGGGCCGAGAAGGGCTTCATCATGATCGGCGACGAGAGCGACGGCACGGTGATCCCGCAGGATCTTGGCCTGCACTGGGCGATCTCCAAGAAAAAGGAGGACTTCCTCGGCAAGCGCGCGCAACAGCGCCCCGACATGGCGCGCGGAGACCGCTGGCAGCTCGTCGGGCTCGAGACCCTCGACGGCTCGGTGCTGCCGGATGGCGCCTATGCCATCGCGCCGGGCAAGAACGCCAACGGCCAGCGCAACACCCAGGGCCGCGTGACCTCGACCTACTATTCGCCGACGCTCGGCAAGGGCATCGCCATGGGGCTGGTCATTCACGGCCCCGACCGCATGGGCGAGGTGATCTCCTTCACCGCCGAGGCGCAGGACGAGACCCGCGACGAACTCACCACCGTCGAGGCGAAGATCGTCAGCCCGGTGTTCTTTGATCCGAAAGGGGAGAAACAGGATGTCTGATGTGATGGCACCGATGGCAGATGCCCGCTCCGACGGGCTGATCTCGGTCGAGGCGCTGCCGCCGCAGGGCCAGATCTCCCTACGCTGCGAGCTCTCCGACGATTACCGCACCAAGCTCGGCGCGCTGCTGGGCCTCGAGCTTCCCGAGCCGCTTGGCGCGACCCGCGAGGGCGACCGGGCGCTGCTCTGGATGGCGCGCGACGAGCTTCTGCTGCTGCTGCCCTATGAGCAGGTGCCGGAGATGCTCGAGCGGCTGGGCAGCACGTTTGAAGGCTGGTTTATCGCCATCACCGATGTCTCCGACGCCCGCGCCCAGTTCCGCCTGAGCGGCCCGCATCTGCGCGACGTGCTCGCCAAGGTGACGCCCGCAGACATGTCACCGGATGCCTTCACCCCGGGTATGGTGCGGCGCTCGCGGCTGGCGCAGGTGGCGGCGGGCTATTGGCTGCAAAGCGACACCGAGGCTCAAGTGTTCGTGTTCCGCTCGGTGGGCGAGTATGCCTTCCAGGTCTTGTCGCTCGCGGCGGAGCCCGGCGGCGAGGTGAGCTACCACGAGGCGTGAGCGATTTCGGAACATGGAGCGTCATCGCACGTTTAAACCCTGACACTCCTTGACCTCGCTGAACGTGGGTCTAGGAATGGTATACAAATTCACTCGGACCAAGAGGGTAACACCATGGCTTTCGAACTTCCCGATCTCCCCTACGCACACGACGCGCTTGCCTCCAAGGGCATGTCCAAGGAGACGCTGGAGTACCACCACGACATCCACCACAACACCTACGTCACCACGCTGAACAAGCTGATCGACGGCACCGAGTGGGCGGACAAGTCGCTGGAAGAGATCGTGAAAGGCACCTATGAAGCTGGCGCCGTGGCGCAGTCGGGCCTGTTCAACAACGCTTCGCAGCACTGGAACCACACCCAGTTCTGGGAAATGATGGGCGCCGGCGACAACGCCATGCCGTCGGAGCTGGAAGCGGCCCTGAAAGAGAGCTTCGGCTCGGTCGACAAGTTCAAGGAAGACTTCTCGGCAGCCGGCGCCGGCCAGTTCGGCTCGGGGTGGGCATGGCTGGTCAAGGACGCCGATGGCGGCCTGAAGATCACCAAGAGCGAGAATGGTGTGAACCCGCTGTGCTTCGGCCAGACCGCGCTGCTGGGCTGCGACGTGTGGGAGCACTCCTACTACATCGACTTCCGCAACAAGCGCCCGGCCTACCTGGCCAACTTCCTCGACAACCTGGTGAACTGGGAAAACGTCGCCTCGCGCATGTGATCGCGATCGACCTGTTCCAGACAGGACGAAGCCCCGCGCAGCGCGCGGGGCTTTTCTTTTGTCCGGTGGAGAGGCGCGGTTGTCGGGGACCGCGCCGGGGAGGGCACTGGGCACGCCCGGCGCTCATCGCGTCCGAACGAGCCGCCGAATGTCAGGGTCCTCGTTTCTGGGTGTCCGCAAGGCTGTGGGTCAGCTCTCGGAGCCTCAGCGCTTCACCCGCTCGCGCCAGAGCGTGAACAGCCCCGCCGCCACGATGATCACCGCGCCCATCGCCACGTTGGGTCGCAGGGTCTCGTTGAACACCGTCATGCCGAGGGCCGAAGCGAAGACCAGCTGAAGGTAGGCAAAGGGCTGCACCGCCGAGGCCTCGGCCACCTCGTAGCACTTGATCAGCGTGTAATGCCCGCTGGCGCCGGTGATGCAGAGCAGCGCCATCCAGCCCCAGTCGGGGGCCGACATCGGCTCCCAGAACCACATCCCCACCAGCGTCGCCGTCACCGCGCCCGAAACGCCGGTCCAGAAGAACGAGGTCGCCGCGGTGTCGCGCCGTGCCACGTAGCGTGTCAGCAGGCCGTAGAGTGCGAACATCAGGGCGGCGACCAGCGGCACGGCGGCGTGGGGCGAGAAAACCCCGCCCGAAGGCTGCAGGATGATGATGACCCCGATGAAGCCAACGCCGATGGCCGACCAGCGCCGCCAGCCGACCTTCTCGCCGAGGATCGGCCCCGACAGCGCCGCCACCAGCAGCGGGTAGGCCGTGAAGACAGCGTGGCTTTCGGTCAGGCCGAGCAGCACGAATGCGGTGATCATCACCCAGATCTCGGCCACAAGCAGCACGCCGCGGAAGATCTGCAGCCAGGGCTGCGTGGTCGCGGCAGCGGATCTCAGCCCGCCCGCCTGCCGCCCGGCGATGGCCATCACGAAGGCGGCGAAGAACCAGTAGCGAATCATCACCACCATGTAGACGTTGTAGGCGTCCGACAGGTGCCGCGAGATGCCGTCCTGCAGGGCAAAGACGAAGGTCGTCAGGACCATCAGCCAGATGCCGAATTTGGTGTTCTGTTCCGCCATCAGTAAAGCTCCGCGCGCGTCATGTGCCGCTTGCGCCCATATCCGGGCACGCGGGCGACTGCAAACCCCGCCGCCTCGAGCGCGCGGCGCACATGGCCGGCGGCGGTATAGGTGGCAATGGTGCCGCCTGGCGCGGTGTGGCGGGCGACCGCGCGCATCAGGTCCTCGCCCCAGAGCTCAGGGTTCTTGGCCGGCGAGAAGCCATCGAGAAACCACGCATCTGCTGCGCCGTCCCATGCCGGCAGGGTGGCGCGGGCGTCGCCTTCGACCATGCGGAAACGCAGGTCCGGCAGGTCGATCTCGCGGGCAGCTTCGCGCCAGAAGGGCGCGAGCTCTTCGGCGATCGTCGACAGCTCGGGAAAGGCCGTCTGGGCGCGGATCATGTCGTCTCCGAGCATCGGGAAGGCCTCGAAGCTGGTGAACCGGAGCTGGCCGGGCGTGCTGCTCTCGCGCCAGAGTTGCAGCGTGGCGAGCAGGTTGAGCCCGGTGCCGAAGCCCAGCTCGGCGACGTGGAACCCGTCGCGGAAGCGGTCGGGCAGGTCATTGCCGGTGAGGAAGGTGTGGCGGGTCTCGGCAAGGCCGTTTTCGAGCGAGAAATACGGATCGTCGAAGCGCGGCGACACCGGTACCTCGCCGTCGCGCCAGAGAGGGGCGTCGGGCTGGTTCGTCATGATGGTCTGTCCTAGAACTGGCGCGACCATGACCGGAGGGCTGACGAATGGCAAGCATCGACGTGACAGTGCGCGGGGCGGGGATCTTCGGCCTCTCGATCGCCTGGGCCTGCGCCCGGGCGGGGGCGAAGGTGCAGGTGATCGACCCCTATGGGCCGGGGGCGGGATCGAGCGGCGGCATCGTCGGCGCGCTGGCGCCGCACGTGCCGGAGAACTGGAACGCCAAGAAGGCCTTCCAGCTCGAGAGCCTGCTGATGGCTGAGACCTCCTGGGCCGAGGTCGAGGCGGTGGGGGGCGTCTCGCCCGACTATGCCCGCAGCGGACGGCTGCAGCCGGTGGCCGACGAGGCCGGTCTGGCGCTGGCGCGCGGGCGCGAGCAGACCGCGCGGGAGCTCTGGGGCGAGGCGGCGGTCTGGGAGGTGATCCGGGCGGAGGAGGCCGGCCCCTTCGCGCCGCTGACGCCCACGGGCTGGCTGATCCGCGACACGCTCAGCGCCCGCATGTCGCCGCGCCGCGCCTGCGCCGCGCTGGTGGCCGCGCTGGCCGCGATGGGCGTCGAGGTGGTGGCCGAGGCGGAGGATGCCGGGCAGGTGGTCTGGGCCAGCGGCTGGCAGGGGCTGCTGGCGCTGTCGGAGGCGCTGGACAAGCGTGTGGGCGCGGGGGTGAAGGGCCAGTCGGCGCTTCTGCGCTTCGATGCCGGGGCGGCGCCGCAGGTCTTTGCCGGCGGGCTCCACATCGTCCCGCATCACGACGGCACGGTGGCCATCGGCTCGACCTCGGAGCGCGAGTTCGACGATCCCGCCTCCTGCGACGCGCAATGCGACGCGCTGGTCGAGCGCGCCGTCGCGGCGATGCCGCTGCTGCACGGCGCCGAGGTGGTCGAGCGCTGGGCCGGGGTGCGCCCGAGGGCGCGGAGCCGGGCGCCGATGCTGGGGGCTTGGCCCGGGCGGGAGGGGCATTTCATCGCCAATGGTGGCTTCAAGATCGGCTTCGGGATGGCGCCGAAGGTGTCAGAGGTGATGGCGGCGCTGCTGCTGCAGGGCCAGGACGGGATCCCGGAAGGGTTTCGGGTCGAGGATTCGCTGTAGGTTGGTGGCCTCGTGTTGAGGGGGCTGGCGGCGCGCCGGGTTTGGGGGCGCTGCCCCCGTCGCAGCGAAGCTGCGACTCCCCCGAGGTATTTCTGAACCAGAGAAGACTGGGGGCGCGCTTTTGCTTGGGTGGCGCTCAGGGTGGGTGACGGGGGCTAGTCTGCGGCGGCGCAGACGCGGGAGAGAAGGGCGGTCCAGTGGCTGTAGGGCAGGGCGTGGCCGGCACCCTCGACCACCTGGAGATTCGCATCGCATTCCCGGGCAAAGGCCCTGAGCCAGGGCAGGGGCACGATCGCGTCGGCGGCGCCATGCAGCAGGCCAAGCGGCACCGACAGGGGGCGGAGGTGGCGGCTCCAGTCCGAGGCGATCAGGCGGCAATCGTTGATGAAGCCGTCATTGCCGGAGGCGACGTGGAAGAAATGCCCGGTCCAGAGCAGCTCGAGCAACGCCTCGTCGCGGCAGGCGGCGAGATCGGCGGGTGAGCCGCCAAACACCGTCTCCGCGAAGGCCGCGCGGCCTTCGGCGCGCAGCTTGCGGTCCCCGACCAGGGAGAGGAAGCGCAGCAGCGGCAGCGAGCTGCGGGCAGCGAGCGCGAGGCAGGCCTGCTGGCGCGGCGCGGCGGCAAAATCGCGCAGCCCGCGCATTGGCGGCGTGGCGCTGACGAGGAGGATATCGCGGATGGAGCCCGCTTGCAGTGCGGCGCCGGCGCAGAGGGCGAGCGCGGCGCCGGCATCGTAGCCGACGAGGGTCACGTCGCTGAGGCCGAGCTCGGCGATCAGCGTGGCGAGGTCATCGGCATAGGCCGACGGGTCGTGGAGCAGCGCCTCGAAGCCGCTGCTCTCGCCATGCCAGGGCCGTGCCGGGGCGATCCAGCGCAGCCCGCGCGCCCGCAGCTCGGCGTCGGCGGGCGCCGGCAGCCGATTGCCGCCGAGGCAGCCATGCAGGTAGATCACCGGCCGCCCGTGGGGGGCGCCCTGTTCGGTCACATGCATGACCCGGCCGTTGCCCAGGGGCAGGACGCGCTGCGGGGCGTCGGCCGCTGCGGCGGGCGGCCCGGCGCTCGACAGGGCGACGGCGCGTCCGACATGGGCCAGCTCGGCGAGGCCGGCGGCGTCGGTCTTGGACAGCATCGTTCGGACCTGCTGGCGGATGGTCTCGACCGAGCGCCCCCGGCGCGCCGCCGCGTCCTGCGGGCTGTGACCGCTGGCGAGCAGGCCGAGCACCTCGGCCTCGGAGGGCGTCAGCCCGTAGAGCGCCTGCACGGCGGCGCCGGCGCGCGGGTGCCAGACCGCGTCCATGCCGGTGAAGCGGAGCGCCCCGTCTTGCCCACGGCGCTCAGCGACCAGAAGTGCCGCCTTGCCGGTATCGCGGCGCAGCAGCCGGAGCACCGGCGCATGGGCGCTCCGGCCGGCGCGATAGCGGGCGAGCTCGAGATCCAGCTCGGGAGCGAGATGCGCGAGCCTGTCGCCGTCGGAGAGCGCGAAGAGCGCGACGGCCACGCTGTTGGGATCCTCGATCCGGCCCCGGGCGGAGACCGTGAAGGCGGGCCGGATCTCGGGCGCCATCGGCGTGCCGGGCAGCGCCGCGAGCAGCGCCTCGGCCTTCTTCACGTGGCGCTCGCACTCGCTGCGGATCTCTTCGAAACTGCGCCGGGTCGTGTCGTCCGACAGTCCGCTCTCGGCAAGATCGAGAAGCCGGGTGAAGGCGGTCGGATCGACCGCGGCCTCGTAGAGGGATCCGATCAGCGAGGACCATTCGGCGCTGCCGTTCTGCCCGCCCGGGGCGCCGCTGTCGGGCGGCCGCTCAGCCATGGCCCGCCGGCGCGGAAGCCGTCCGGCGCCATGCGCGGCGGCGATTGGCAGGCTTTGCGCAGGGGCCAGGTGTCATGCTCTTGCCTCCCGTAAGATCGTCCTGGGCAGAAAATCGGCACCATATAACCAATTCTGGTCATGTCCGGAAAGCACGAAAGCGGTAGGTCAATACCATTGCCGCGTGACGTGTGATTTCAGGAGTGCCCGTGCAGAAGACGCCCATTGCCAACGTGTTGATCGGAGCGGCCCTCCTGCCCGGCCTGCTCGCGGCGCAGGAGTGCCCCCCGCCAACCATTTCCATCGCCGCCGATGGCAGCGCCGAATTCCGGGTTCCGGATGCGGAGGCGCTGGCGGCGCGCGACGCCGCCCACGGCGCGGCGCCGGGCTCGGATCATGCCCTCCTGATCCGCGGCGACGAAGCCTACTGGATCGGGCGAGACGACTTGGGCGCTGCGCGGGTGGCGCTTGGGGAAGCGGTCGGGCGGCTTCGCTACGTGGGGCCGGATCATTGCGCGCCCCGGGGGCTCGGGATCGAGATCGCCGAGACATCGGAGGCGGCGCCCGGCGGCGGCATCCAGCCGCTGAGCGGGGTGTGGTCGCTCGAGGTCAGGCCGCTGAGCTTCGAGGGCTGCCCCGCGGTGATCCGGGACGGGTTTCCCGTCGACATGGCGGCGCTGCCGGTGGAGGCGCGCGAGGCTCAGTCGCTGGTCTTCGAGGTGCCATTTCACCCGGGGCAGCTGCGCATGAGCCGCGAGGTCTCGACCGATTGGCAGGCGCAGGGCGAGAACCGCTGGCAGACCAGCGCCATGGAGGAGGTCTTCGCGCAGGCGCCGAGCCATGGCGGTCGGCGCTCGGAGCTGCTCTGGACGCTGACGGTCGAGAGCCCGGGTCGGATAACCCACCGTTCGGAAATGCACGTCGTACTGCCGCCGGAGGCGGCGTCGCTCTTCGGGACGACCGATTGCTCTGGGGTCACGACCGCGGTCTGGACCCGGGTGGGAGACTGAGATGAACGCCGTTGCCTCCCTGTCCCGGGTTGCGGCCCTTCTGCTGTCGCTCGCGCCCTGTGCCGCAGCCGAGCCCGCGCGCACCACGCTGGTGCTCGACGCCTCCGGCTCGATGTGGGGCCAGATCGACGGCGTCGCCAAGATCACCATCGCGCAGGGCGCGGTCAAGACGCTGCTGGGCGCGCTGCCCGAGGATCTGGCGCTCGGGCTGACAGTCTACGGCCATCGCCGCAAAGGGGATTGCGGCGATATCGAGGAACTCATTGCGCCGGCGCCAGGCAGCCTCGCGGCCATCGCCGAGGCAGTGGACGGGTTGTCTCCGAAGGGCAAGACGCCGCTGAGCGCGGCGGTTCTGCAGGCGGCGGACGGGCTGCGCCATACCGAGGAGGCGGCCACGGTGATCCTCGTCTCCGACGGCACCGAGACCTGCGATCTCGATCCTTGCGCGGTGGGGCAGGCGCTCGAGGAGAGCGGTGTCGACTTCACCCTGCATGCCATCGGCTTCGCCATTGCCGACCGCGAGACCCGGGCGCAGCTGCAAT
The DNA here is from genome assembly GCF_019801965.1 of Salipiger bermudensis. Classification (GTDB taxonomy): domain Bacteria; phylum Pseudomonadota; class Alphaproteobacteria; order Rhodobacterales; family Rhodobacteraceae; genus Salipiger; species Salipiger bermudensis_A. The sequence goes on along the minus strand of NZ_JAHVIA010000001.1, from coordinate 350,088 downwards.
GCCTGGCGCGGCTGACCGGCGGCAGCTACCGCGCCGCCGAGGATGCCGAGAGCCTGGCGGCGGCGCTGACCGAGGTCGCGGTGGCGCCGCCTGCCGAGCCGGAGCCTCAGCCCGCGCCCGAGCCGGCCCGGGAGCCCGCCAGCGCGGCGCTGTCGCTGCCGGCCACCGCGCGGGCCGGCGATCCTCTGCCGGTGCAGTGGGAGGGGCCCGCCGAGGAGGGTGACTGGGTCGGCGCCGTGGTACCGGGCGACGGGCCGGGGGAGTTCGCCTCGCGGATCGGCATCGAGCATGGCAACCCCGCGCCGCTGCCGGCGCCGATCACCGCCGGGCGCTACGAGGTCATCTATACTCGCGCCCTGACCGGCGAGGTGCTGGCGCGGGAGCCGCTCGAGGTCACCCCGGTTGGCGCCACGCTCTCCGCGCCCGACGCCGCGCGCACCGGCGGCACGGTGCCGGTGCAATGGACCGGGCGCGGCTCGGAGAGTGATTTCATCGGCATCGCGCCGCTGGCCGAGGGCTTCCCCGCGACCAGCTTCTATTTCGAGACCGTGGGCGAGACGGTTCAGCCGTTGCAGATGCCGTCAATGCCGGGCGCCTACGAGATCGTCTACATCGCCACCACCGATCCATGGGAGGTGCTGGCACGCCGCCCGATCACCCTGCGCGACCCGGAGCTGACGCTCAGCGCGCCCGACACGGTCCCTGCCGGGGGCGAGATCGCGGTTCTGTGGACAGGCTTTCCGCCCAACCCGGCCGATTACATCGCAGTGGCCAAGGCCGGGGACGCGCTGCCGCACCTGGTTCACTACGCGCATACCGAGAGCCAGATGGTGCGCCTGCCGGCCCCCGAGGCGCCCGGACGCTACGAGCTGCGCTTCTTCTACGCCAATGGCGATCGCATCGTCGCTCAGCGCGACCTCACGGTGGAATAGGGAGCGCGAGATGGAGGTCGTGAGCAGATTGCTGCGCCTGTTCGGGACCCGGGCGGGCCGGATCGGGGGGATGATCCGCGCCGCGCTCTCGGTGCTGGGAACGGACATGAAGGTGTTCCTGCCGTTCCTGATCCTCTTCGTGCTGAAGGCGGGGCGCGGCCTGCTGTCGCTGGCGCTGCTCTACATGGGCTTTGTCACACAGGACTGGGAGCGGGCGTTTCCGCTGATGCTGGTCTTCATGGTCTATCTGCCGGTGGAGATCGTGGTGCAGACCCTGCTGCAGGCGGCGATGAGCCAGATGGCGCGCGATGCGCTGGTCGAGGGCCGGCCGGTCTGGTCGCGGGTCGCGGTCACGCTGCTGCGCAACCTGCTGCCGCTGCTCTTCATCGGCGCGATCACCTACCTCGTGCGGCGGGCGCGTGGCGTCGAGCAGGGCGGCATCTTAGGCTTTGTCATGGCGCTGCTGGTTTTCGTGGTGGCCGAGGTCTGGGACCTGGTGTCGAATTTCGGCATCTCGGCGATCGTGGTGGAGAATGCCGGCCTCAAGACCCTTGTCGCCCGGCTGAAACAGCTGCGCGGCCATGTGCCGGAAACGCTGGTGGGCGTGCTCGGCATCGATCTTGCCGGGGGCGTCGGTCAGGCGCTGTTCGCCGGCGGGGTCGTCACCGGGCTCTTCGGGGGCGGCGCGCTGGGCTATGTCTTTGCCGACAGCCTACCGGAGATGTTCCTGGCACGGTTTGGCGAGGTTGATGTCAACGTGCTGCCGCCGCTGGGGCTGCTGGCGCTGAGCTTCACTGTCTCGGCGGCGATTTCGGCAGCGACGGTGCTGGCCAAGAGCCTCTATTTCACCAGCCTCTACCTCTTCGCGTTGCGGCCCGACGACCTGCCCGAAGATCGGCGAAAGGCACTCGAGGCAGGGCTGGTGAGCGGCGCGGGGCTGCGGGCGTGAGGTCGGTCATCGCGTGCCGGGGCGTGCGAGGAGGTGCGGTGCGAGGGGCGTCTTCTGCACTGCGTGGCCGCGCGGGATGGGGGCTCTGCCCCCGTCGCAGCGGAGCTGCGACTCCCCCGAGGTTTTTTTGAACCAGAGAAGATTTGGGGCAGGGGGGAGCTCCGTGACCGGGCCAGCGCCGGGCGCTGGTCGGGTCAGCGGGGCATGCGGTGGACGCTCATCGAGATATGGGCGCGGCGGATCAGGGCGGCGGCGGCGGTGTCGCCGGCAGCGAGGGCGGTCTCGGTCTCGCGCATCTCGCCGAGGAATATGGCGCATTCGGAGGCCAGGTCCATGCGCGGGATGGAGGTCAGCCAGATCCGCGCGGTGAGGTAGTAGAGCCGGGCGGCGGTCTCGCGCAGGGGGGCGTTGCCGGTCAGCGACAGGCCGAAATCGTGGTAGGCGCTGTTGAGCTCTGCGAAGACGCGCGGGTCGGGGCTGGCGAGCAGCGCTTCGCCGCGGGTGACGAAGGCGCGGATCTCGGCCATCCGCGCCGGCGTCACCGGTTGCGGGTCGAGTTGCCCCACCAGCGCCGCCAGGTGCAGGCGCAGATCGTAGACCTGCGCCATCAGCGCCATGTCGACATCGGTCACCAGCGTGCCGATGCCGTGGCGGCTTTCCACCAGTCCCTCGTCTTCGAGCCGCGCCAGCACCCGGCGCAGCGGCGTGCGCGAGGTGCCGAACTCGGCCGCCAGCGCCTCTTCCGAGAGCTTCGTGCCCGGCGGGTAATCCAGCAGGCAGATGCGCTGGCGCAGCTCCGCGTGCAGGCGCTGGTGGCGCGCCGCGGCGCTGCTCACGCGGCGACGCTCCGCCCGATGCCCTCCAGCATGGTCAGGCATTGCGACAGCTGCTGGCGCGAGACGAACTCGTCGGGCTTGTGGGCCTGCGCGATCGAGCCGGGGCCGCAGATCACCACCGACATGCCCATCTCCTGGAACAGCCCGCCCTCGGTGCTGAACGGCACCACGCCGCAGGTCGCATCGCCGGTGAGCTGGGCCACCAGGTCGCGGGCGGCGTTGTCGGACATCGGCTCGAGCCCGGCGACCTCGCCGATCACCTGGGTCTCGACGCGGGCCTCCGGGTTGACCTTGCGCATCGCCGGCAGCAGCTCGGTCTCGACGTAGGCTTCCAGCGCGTCCTTGACGAACTGCGCGTCGCCCGACTGCACCGGGCGCATCTCCCAGTCGACCTCGGCGAGACCGGGGATGACGTTATGCGCGACGCCACCGTGGAGCCGGCCCACGTTGACCGTGGTCCAGGGCGGATCGAAGCGCGAATTGGCCGGCACCCGGGTCTTGAGCTGTTCGGCCAGGCTCATCAGGCGGGTGACGTAGCGCACCGCGTATTCCACCGCGTTGACGCCGCGCTCGGGGGCCGAGCCGTGGCCCTCGAGCCCGTGGAAGCGGCAGGTGTATTCGCAGCAGCCCTTGTGGCCCTCGATGATCTTCATGTCGGTGGGCTCGCCCACGATCGCCATGCGCGGGGCGTAGCCGCGGCGCTCGAGCTCGGGCACCAGCGCGCGGGCCCCCATGCAGCCGACCTCCTCGTCATGGGTGAAGCACAGGTGCACCGGCCGCTTCAGCGGCGTCTTGGAGAGCGGATCGGCCATGGCGATGGCGGCGGCGATGAAGCCCTTCATGTCGCAGGCGCCGCGGCCCAGCAGCAGATCGTCGCGCTCGGTCAGGTGGAACGGGTTCGAATGCCAGAGCTGGTCGGTCACTGGCACCACGTCGGAATGGCCCGAGAGCACCACGCCGCCGGGCACATCGGGGCCGATGGTGGCGAACATGTTGGCCTTCGCGCCGCTGGCATCGGCGAAGAGTTCGACCTTTGCGCCGTGATGTTCGAGCCAGTTGGCCATCCAGGCCATCATGTCGAGATTGCTGTCGCTCGACACGGTGGGGAAGGAGATGAGGTCGGCGAGAATCGCTTCGGTCTCTTTCAGCATGGTTGGCTCCTCAGGGTTTGACGAACATCTGGCGGGGACGGTCGCAGAAGCATTCCGCCGCCCCGTCTTCGGTGATCAGGATCGATTCGGTGATTTCCAACCCCCAGTCCGACATCCACAGGCCGGGCATGAAGTGGAAGGTCATGCCGGGCTGCAGGACGGTCTCGTCCTCGGCGCGCAGCGAGATGGTGCGCTCGCCCCAGTCCGGCGGGTAGCTGAGGCCGATCGGGTAGCCGCAGCGGGCGCCGCGCTCGATCCCGGCGCGCTCCAGCGGCGCGGCCAGCGCGTTGGCGATGTCGCAGGCGCGGTTGCCGGCGCGGGCGGCCTGGAGCCCGGCCTCGAGCCCCTCGACCAGCGCGTCCTCGGCGGCGAGGAACAGGTCGGGCGGCTGGCCGAGAAAGATCGTGCGGCAGAACGGCGCGTGGTAGCGGCGGTAGCAGCCGGAGATCTCGAAGAAGGTGGCCTCGCCCTTCTTGAAGGGGCGGCCATCCCACGTGAGGTGCGGCGCGGCGGCGTCGGAGCCCGAGGGCAGCAGCGGCACGATGGAGGCGTAATCGCCCCAGTCCTCGCCGACGCCGAGAATCGCGTCGCGCTGGATCTCGGCCACCACCTCGTTCTTCGGCACGCCGGGCTCGACCCGCTCGAGCAGGCCGTCGACGATCTTCTCGGAGATTCGCGCCGCCTTGCGCATGAAGGCGATCTCTTCGGCCGACTTGATGTTGCGCTGCCAGTTCACCAGTGCCGTGGCATCGACGATGGTGGCGCCGGGCAGGCTGTCGGCCAGGGCCATGAAGGCCTTGGCGGAGAAGTAGTAATTCTCCATCTCGACGCCGAGCCGCGCGCCCTCGAGCCCCATGCCGATCAGGCGCTGGGCGAGGTCTTCCATCGGGTGGCGCTCGGTCGATTGAACGTAGTTGTCGGCGTAGCCGATGACCCGGTCATCGCCCATCCACACGGTGCGCACGGCGCCGTTGCTGTCCTGGTTGCGGCCCCACCAGATCGGGTCTGCGTCGTGGAACACCAGCACCCCCTGGTGAACGTAGAACGACCAGCCGTCATAGGCGGTGAGCCAGGCCATGTTCGACGGGTCGGTGACCAGCAGAACCTCGACGCCGGCCTTGTCCATGGCGGCGCGGGTCTTGGCCAGACGTCGTTCATACTCGGCCTCGGAGAAGGGCAGGTCTTTTTGGAATCGGTGCTGTCGCATGGGGCTCTCCGGGGGTGGTCTTCGCCCCAGCTAGACAGTTGTGCACAACTGTGGCTGTCAAAAACCGACATGCCGCGTCGCTCATGGAATGGTCGCGCTGAAAAACCGCGCGGGTGATCAGAAGTTGTGCAACTGTGGGCGCTAACCGCTTCGAAATCGCGGAAAAAGCCGGAGGGCGCGGCTGGTTTGAATGGGGTGCCGTAGCGTCAAGCAGTCCGAATCTGAAAGTCGAATGTCCCGAATGGAGTGCGTCCGGTGGCGGTTTTGGCTGCGAAGTGCCGCTTTCGGGATCAGATCTCCCGTGTTGAGGGGGGTAGGCTTTCTCTCGCGTCTATGCGGTTGCAAGACGTGGTCGGACGCGGTTTAGTTTGACCCACAAGACAGCGGGGACAATCCGCGAGACATCAACGGGGAGCCGGATTTGCCAGATACCGGGACAAGCGACGCCTTCGTCGCCTTCGAACGCGTTCAGAAAAGCTATGATGGCGAGACACTCGTCGTCAAAGACCTGAACCTCAACATGCCCAAGGGCGAGTTCCTGACCATGCTCGGGCCGTCCGGATCGGGCAAGACCACCTGCCTGATGATGCTGGCAGGGTTCGAGACCGCCACCCATGGCGAGATCAAGCTCGACGGGGTCAGCATCAACAACATCCCGCCCCACAAGCGCGGCATCGGGATGGTCTTCCAGAACTACGCGCTCTTCCCCCACATGACCGTCGCCGAGAACCTGTCCTTCCCGCTGGAAGTGCGCAAGATCGGCAAGTCCGAGCGGGAGAAGAAGGTGATGCGCGCGCTCGACATGGTCGAGATGGGCGCCTTCGGCGGACGCCGTCCGGCGCAGCTCTCGGGCGGTCAGCAGCAGCGGATCGCTCTGGCGCGCGCGCTGGTCTTCGAGCCCGAGCTGGTTCTGATGGACGAGCCGCTCGGCGCGCTCGACAAGCAGCTGCGCGAGAAGATGCAGTTCGAGATCACCGATCTCGCGCACCGTCTGGGCATCACCGTGGTCTACGTGACCCACGACCAGACCGAGGCGCTGACCATGTCGGACCGCGTCGCGGTGTTCGACGATGGCCGCATCCAGCAGCTGGCGCCGCCGGACGAGCTCTACGAGGCGCCGCAGAACAGCTTCGTGGCGCAGTTCATCGGCGAGAACAACACGCTTGAGGGCGTGGTGAAGGAGATCAGCGGCAGCCGCTGCACCGTGCAGCTCGACGGTGGCGAAGTCATCGACGCGATGCCGGTCAATGTCAGCAAGGTCGGCGAGCGCACCCGCGTCTCGATCCGCCCGGAGCGCGTCGAGGTCAATCCCGATCTCGGCGAAGGCGCCCATACCCTCAAGGCAAAGGTGAAGGAATTCATCTACATGGGGGATATCTTCCGGACCCGCCTCAGCGTTGCGGGCAACGAGGATTTCATCATCAAGACGCGCAACCGCCCCGACCAGGTGCGGCTCTCGCCCGGCGACGAGGTCACCATCGGATGGCTGCCCGAGGATTGCCGGGCGCTCGACGCGCAGTAGATTTGTGATTTGCCGGAACCGGCGGATCTTCGGATCTTCGCCGGTACGGCAACCACCACGAGGCCGGTACCGAAACCCGGGGGCCGTCCTTTCAATACGACGGGTTGAAAAGGGAGTAACCTATGAAACTGACCAAGACCCTTATGGCCTCGACGGCGCTGACCGTCGCTGCCGGTGCAGTGGCCGCACAGGACATGGCGGACAGCATGACGCTCGTGTCCTGGGGGGGCGCCTACCAGGCGAGCCAGGACAATGCCTATGCCAAGCCCTATGCTGAGATGCACCCCGAGGTGAGCATCGCGTGGGACGAGAGCTCGAACGAGGCCGTGGCCAAGCTGCGCGCCATGAACGAAGCCGGCAACATCACCTGGGATCTCGTCGACGTCGTGGCCGCAGACGCCATGCGTCTCTGCGACGAAGGCCTGGCGATGGAATACGATCCCGATGACCTGCTCGCCGAAGCGCCCGACGGCACCTCGGCCGAGGATGATTTCGGCGACATGATCGTCTCCGACTGCTTCATCCCGCAGATCGTCTACTCGACCACCGTGGGCTACCGCACCGACCTCGTCGGCGACACCGCCCCGACCGACATCTGCGCGATCTTCGATCTCGAAGCCTACCCGGGCAAGCGTTCGCTCGAGAAGCGCCCGATCAACAACATGGAGTGGGCCCTGTACTGCGACGGCGTCGCCAAGGACGAGATCTACGATGTGCTCGAGACCCCCGAGGGCCAGGACCAGGCGCTCGCCAAGCTCGACACCATCAAGGACAACGTCGTCTGGTGGTCGGCCGGTGCCGACACCCCGCAGCTGCTCGCCGATGGCGAGGTTGTCATGGGCTCGACCTATAACGGCCGCCTGTTCTCGGTGATCGAGGAGCAGGACCAGCCGGTTGGCATGCTCTGGGACATGCAGGTGTTCGACCTCGACGGCTGGATCATCCCGACCGGTCTGCCGGAAGATCGCCTGGCCCGCGTGAAGGACTTCGTGAAGTTCGCTACCGACACCCAGCGTCTGGCCGACCAGGCCAAGTACATCTCCTACGGTCCCGCCCGTCAGTCCTCCGCGCCGCTCGTCGGTCAGCACGAGGAGCTGGGCATCGACATGGCACCGCACATGCCGACCGACCCGGAGAACGCTGCCAACACGCTGCTCTACAACTACGAGTTCTGGGCCGACTACCGCGACGACATCGACGCGAAGTTCCAGGCCTGGCTTGCGCAATAAGCGCCTGAGCTGAGTGACAGGGAAGGGGGCCGCGCGGCCCCCTTCCACCCTAGAAAAATCAAATGCGCATCAAAGACGCAGATCCAACGGGGACCACATCCGCATGAGCGACGCCACTGGGCCAGATACATTCGACGGGCCGACGCCAGACAACGCGCTGCGTCAGGCAAAAAAGACCTCCGGCCCGATGCTGGCCGCCGACGGGACGCCCCTGAAGAAGAGCCTCTCGCGGGCCCTGCGGCGGCAGAAGATGCGGGCGCTGATGCTGATCGCGCCGCTGCTGCTCTTCGTGCTGGTCACCTTCATCGCGCCGATAGCGGACATGCTGTTCCGCTCGGTCGAGAACCAGATCGTCTCCGAGACGCTGCCGCTCACCACCGAGGAGCTGGGCAACTGGGACGGGCAGGGCATGCCGCCCGAGGCCGCCTTCGAGGCCGCCTACTACGACATTTTCCTCGCCGCCGAGCGCAAGCAGCACACCCGCCTCGGCACGCGACTGAACTACGAGCTGACCGGCGCATCGTCGCTGTTCCGCAAGTCGGGCCGCGGGCTCGACGATATCGGCGAAGTCTACCAGGACCAGTTCGAGGATCTCGACGAGAACTGGGACGAGGCGCTGCCCTGGCTTGAGCTGATGGGCGATCCCGACTGGCTCGCCGAGCAGCAGGAATGGGCCGCCGACGAAGACGGCCGCCAGCCGCGTTTCGAGCTGCGCGACGGGATCGAGGAGATCCTGCCCACCACCGCCCGCGAATTTGCCGCCTTCGCCCGCTTCCAGCAGGTCGAAGATCAGAAGAACCTGCTCGAGGAGGAGCCGTGGTCGGCGGTGCACACCGCGCTCTACACCGATCTCGCCGCCGGCGACATGTCGTCCTACAGCGGGCCGCGCGCCGACATGCTGCAGGCTGCCGATGCCCTGGTCGCGAGCCCCGAGTTCGAGACGGTCTCCTTCCTCGACGGCTTCGAGGAGATCGACGAAGACTGGATGGAGCCGCCGATCTGGCAGACCATCAAGCTCTACAGCCCCAACTACACCTCGGGCTACTTCCTGAACTCGGTCGACATGCAGCTGACCCCGGAGGGCGCCGAGGCGCGGCCGGACAACGAACGCATCTACATGCTGCTGTTCAAGCGCACGCTGTTCATGTCGATGGTCATCACCTTCAGCTGCATCCTGCTGGGCTACCCGGTGGCCTACATCCTGTCGAACCTGCCGATGCGCAGCGCCAACCTGCTGATGATCCTGGTGCTGCTGCCGTTCTGGACCTCCCTGCTGGTGCGGACCTCGGCCTGGAAGGTGATGCTGCAGCAGCAGGGCGTCATCAACGACGTGCTGGTCTGGATCGGGCTGGTCGCGGACGACTCGCGCCTGACCATGATCAACAACCAGTTCGGCACCATCGTGGCGATGACCCACATCCTGCTGCCGTTCATGATCCTGCCGATGTACTCGGTGATGTCGACGATCCCGCCTTCCTACGTGCGGGCCGCGAAATCGCTCGGCGCGACCAACTGGACGACCTTCTGGCGGGTGTATTTCCCGCAGTCGATCCCCGGGATCGGCGCCGGCTCGATCCTCGTCTTCATCCTGTCGATCGGCTATTACATCACCCCCGAGATCGTCGGTGGCACCACCGGTACCTTCATCTCGAACCGGATCGCCTACCACATCTCGTCGTCGCTCAACTGGGGCCTCGCGGCCGCGCTGGGGACGATCCTGCTGGCGGTGGTGCTGATCCTCTACTGGGCCTACGACCGCATCGTCGGCATCGACAACGTGAAGCTGGGGTAAGGCAATGAACGACGTGATCCTCACACCCGTGGAAGAGAAACCCCTCTCCTTCACCCTGCCGGTGCTCGCCGCCGCAGGCGCCTTCGCCGGCATCTTCGTCGGCGCGGCCAACGGCTCGAGCCTGCTGGGCATCGTCGCCGGCGCCATCATCATGGCGGCGATCGGCTTCCTGACCGTCTCGGTGCTTGGCAAGGGCAAGGAAAAGCTTGCCCGCTGGGGCCTGATCGCGGTCTTCGCCGCGGTGGGCTTCCTGCTCGGGGCGCTGCCCGGCCTCGTGGTCGGGGCGCTGTTCGGCTGGTTCTTCGGTTGGTTCTCCTACTGGATCGGCTTCGGCCGCTACCGCGAGAAGCTGGTGCCCTACCTCACCCCGGGGCAGGTGCTGTGGCACTATGCCTTCCGGGTGATCTGCGGCGCGATCTTCGTGTTCCTGATCACCCCGATCATCGTGGTGATGCCGCTCTCGTTCAACGCCGAGGACTTCTTCACCTTCACCCCCGAGATGCTGCGCTTCGACCCGGAGGGCTACTCGCTGAAGCATTACCGCGACTTCCTGACCAACCCGGAATGGACCCGCGCGGTGAAGAACTCGCTGCTGATCGCACCCGTGGCGACGCTGCTCTCGGTGTCGCTCGGCACGCTGGCGGCCATCGGCCTGAGCCAGAGCCACGTGCCCGGCAAGCGCGCCATCATGGCGATCCTGATCTCGCCGATGATCGTGCCGCTGATCATCTCGGCCACCGGCATGTATTTCTTCTACTCGAAGATCGGCATCGTCGGCACCTACTGGGGAGTCGTGCTGGCGCACGCCGTGCTGGGCATTCCCTTCGTGATCATCACCGTGACCGCGACGCTGGTGGGCTTCGACCGCTCGCTGACCCGCGCCGCGGCCAACATGGGCGCCGATCCGGTCACCACCTTCTTCCGGGTGCAGATGCCGCTGATCCTGCCCGGCGTGATCTCGGGCGGCCTGTTCGCCTTCATCACCTCCTTCGACGAGGTCGTGGTGGTGCTGTTCATCGGCTCGGCCGAGCTGCAGACCTTGCCGTGGCAGATGTTCACCGGCCTGCGCGAGCAGATCTCGCCGACCATCCTCGCCGCGGCGACGATCCTCGTCGGCATCTCGATCCTGCTGCTAAGCGCGGTCGAGCTGCTGCGTCGGCGCTCCGAGCGTCTGCGGGGCATGAGCCCGGGCTGACCCCGGCGACAGCGACGGAAAAATGCGGAACGCGGGCGTCAAAAGCGCCCGCGTTCAGCTTTTGGAAAGGCGGCTGCGTGCATGGTCGGGGCGATTGCGTCCTGAGGCACGAGGCACCGATGACCCAGCATGATTCCCAGCTCGTCACCCAAAGCCGGAGCGGCATGGGCGAGGTGCCGTTCGAGGCTTCGTGCATGTTCTACTCTCGCACCGATGAGCGCGGGGTGATCATCGAGGGCAACAGCATCTTCCGCCGCATCTCGGGCTTCGGCTGGGAGGAGCTGAAAGGCGCGCCGCACAAGCTGGTGCGCCACCCCGACATGCCGAAGGGCGTCTTCCATCTCTACTGGGAGCGGCTGAAATCCGGCAAGCAGGTCGCCGCCTACGTCAAGAACAAGTCCAAGGACGGGCGCTATTACTGGGTGCTCGCGGTGGCCTGGCCGATCCCCGGCGGCTATCTCTCCGTGCGGATCAAGCCGCATACGGAGCTGTTTTCCACGATGAAGGAGGTCTACGCGGATCTGCGCCGCGCCGAGCTCGAGGAGGGCGTCTCGGCGGCGCGCAGCGCCGAGACCCTGCTCGCCCGGCTGCCCGAGCTCGGCTACGAGGATTACGATGCCTACATGTCGGCGGCGCTCTCGCTCGAGCTCGAGGATCGCGCCAAGCGCAGCGGGCTGACGCTGGATCCGCAGCAAAGCCGCTTCCTGACCATGGTGCGCACCATCGCCCAGATCCGCGAGGAGACCGACCGGATGACCGAGATCATAAAGATGATCCGGACCGTGCCGATGAACATGCGCATCCTCGCCTCGCGGCTCGAGAATGCCGGCGGCCCGATCAGCGCGATCTCGGTCAATTACGGCTCCATGCTCGACGAGATGGCGAGCTGGGTGAAGGGCTTCGTCGAGGGCAAGGACAGCACCTATGTCCGCATGCGCGAGACCATCGAGCGCGGCCAGTTCCTCGTCTGCGCCGCGATCATGCAGCGCGAGATGTCGTCGCTCTTCGAAGAAGACATGAAATCTGCCCCTGATATCACCGCGCTCATCGAGGATCGCGATACCCTGCAGGCCGAGGCCAAGATGTTCCGCAAGAGCGCCGGAGAGGCGCTGAAGGTGGTCGAGAGCGAAGCGACCCGGCTGGGCCGCAGCGTGCTCGACATGAAGCGTTATGTCACCGGCCTCAGCTCGACGCGGATGATGTGCAAGATCGAGAGCGCTGCGCTGAACGGATCAGGCGACTCGCTCTCGGGCATCGTCGATCAGCTGGATGCGGGGCAGGACGAGATCGAGGCGCGGCTGGCGCGGATCGTCGAGCTGAACACCATCATCCAGTCCAACACCGCGATGCTGCGGGCGGTGACGTGAGCGCTGCGCGGATCAGGCAGGGCGCAGCCCTGTCTCGACCAGCATGCCGCGGCGCTTGGCCTCGTAATAATAGCCGCGCGCATACCAGCCGATGGCAGCATCGTGGCTGCCATCGGACAGAAGCCACGCGCCGCGCAGGTATTTCACCCCGAATTGCAGATTGGTGTCCGCGTTCAGCAGGTCCGAGGGCGCGCCCCGAAAACCCATGGTGCGGGCGGTCTGGGGCAGGATCTGCAGCAGGCCGTAATAGGGGCCGTTGCGCGCCGCCGGATTGTGGGTGCTCTCGCGGATCGCGAGCCGGTGCACCAGCTCGCGCGGGACCTCGTAGTGATCCGACCAGCGGTTGATCTGACTGCGCAGCTGCGGCGTCTCGTTGGGATAGAGCGGTGGGTTGTGATTCCGGGACACCGGCTCGTCGCGGCGGACACCGCAGGCGGCAAGCCCCCCGAAGAGCAGCGCCAGACTCGCGCGGCGGGACAGACTCGGCATGGAACACCTCTTGTGAACGGCCTCGGCCCTGAATAGCGAGTCACGCCTGCGCTGCCTATCCTCTGGGCGGGGCATGGGCGGGGCGCCGCTCACCGCTCCGCGCTTGCATATTTCGCCGGCAGATCTCACCTTGGATGCATGACAAAAAGACTCCTCTCGCTCGGACATGGCTATTCGGCCCAGGCATTGGCGCGGCAGCTCCTGCCGCAGGGCTGGACGGTGATCGGAACCACGCGTGATCCGGCGAAGGCGGAGCGCTTGCGGGCAGAGGGCATCGTGCCCTTGCTCTGGGACCGGATGGCCGTGGAGGAGGCGCTGGGGCGCGTCACCCATGTTCTGGTTTCCGCCGGTCCCGACAGCGACGGTGACCCGTCGCTGCGGCTCTGCGGCCCGGCCATCGCCGAGCGCGCGGCGGAGCTCGAGTGGCTCGGCTATCTTTCGACCACGGGGGTCTATGGCGATCATGGCGGCGGCTGGGTCGATGAAGACACGCCGCTCACGCCCAGCACGCGGCGCGGCGCGATGCGGCTGGCCGCCGAGGAGGCGTGGCGTGCCATCCCCGATCTGCCCCTGCACATCTTCCGCCTCGCCGGTATCTACGGACCCGGGCGCGGGCCTTTCGCCAAGGTGCGGGCGGGCACCGCGCGGCGCATCGTGAAGCCGGGGCAGGTGTTTTCGCGCATCCACGTGGATGATATCGCGCAGGTGCTCGAGGCCTCGATCCGCCAGCCCGATCCAGGCGCGGTCTACAATCTCTGCGATGACGATCCCGCCCCGCCGCAGGAGGTCATCCTTCATGCCGCCGAGCTGCTGGGGCTCGAGCCGCCGCCGGAGGAGCCGTTCGAGCGCGCCGAGATGGGGGCGATGGCGCGCAGCTTCTACGCCGAGAACAAGCGGGTCTCGAACCGGCGCATCAAGGACGCGCTCGGGGTGACGCTGCTCTACCCGGATTATCGCGCCGGGCTCGCGGCGCTGCTGGAGGCGGAAGACGGGGCGGGCTGAGCGCTGTCCCGATGTTCCGCGCCGGTGAGGGGGAGGGGGGGGGCCAGCCCCCTCTTGGCCTGCGGCCAATTCACCCCCGAGGTATTTGCCGAACCAGAGAAGACAGGGGACGGGACGGTCGCCGCTGCGCGGTCTGACGAAGACGGGCCGGGGGGCGATGGGTGCATCCGGGGACTGCGCGCCGGTGGCTGCGGCGCGCGTGGGGAATGACTTGGCGAAAGTGTCGGCAGTGCCGAGATCGGGCCGGCTCAGTCGAACTTGCGCGAGGGCGCGAGCACCTTGGCTTCGCCGGCAAGCACTTTCTTGCCATCGACGGAGCAGTGGCAGTCGAGCGTCACGCGACGCTTCGAGTGATCGATATCGACCACCTTCACCTCGGCATGGACCGTGTCGCCCGGGCGCACGGGGGCGAGGAACTTCAGCGTCTGGCCGAGATAGATCGTGCCGTGACCGGGAAGCTGCTCGCCGATCACCGCCGAGATCAGCCCGGCGGTCAGCATGCCGTGGGCGATGCGGCCCTCGAAGATGGTGTCATGGGCGTAGGCATCGTCGAGATGTACCGGGTTGCGGTCGGTGGAGACCTCGGCAAAGAGCTCGATGTCGCGATCGGTCACCTGTTTGCGCAGGTGGCGGGTCATCCCCATCTCGATATCCTCGATGCAGATGGTTCCGCGCGGGAAGTTATCGAACATCTCAGCCTCCATGATCCTCGGCCTAGTAACAAAACTGCGGCGAAATCCGCCGCTAGGGTAACTTTATTACTTTGCGGGCGCAGAAAATCAAGAGCGTTTCGCCGGGCTTCGACCAAAGAACCGTGCGGCGGACAGCAGCCTGCGGCTGGCGCATGGCAAAAGGGCGCGCCGTGGAATTGCGGCGCGCCCTTCTGTGTCAGGCCGGAAAGACCTAGGAGCTCAGCGCAGGAAGCCGATCGAGTAGGTCGGGGTCATGCCTTCCTTGGCGAGGAAGTCGAGCAGCGCCTCGGCGTGAGGCTGGCTCTCTGTGCGGGTTTCTTCCGCCGCGAGCCCGCCAGTGATGAACAGCGAATCGATGTCCTCGCCCTGCGCGCCCTGGATGTCGGTGCGCACGCCGTCGCCGATGGCGAGGATGGCGCTGTCACCGATCTCGGGGGCGATCTCGTGCAGGCGGCGGCGGGCGAGATCGTAGATCGGCGGGTGCGGCTTGCCGAAGTAGAGGCTCTCGCCCCCCATCTCGGTATAGAGCGCCGCCAGCGCGCCGGCGCACCATTCACGGCGGTGGCCGCGATCGACGACGATGTCGGGGTTGGCGCAGAGCAGCTTGAGGCCCTTCTGCTTGGCGTAGAGGAACTGCGGCCGCATCTCGGCGGGATCGGCGCTGGCATCGAACAGGCCGGTGCAGACGATGCCCTCGGCCTCCTCGAGCGGTACGCAGGTGACCTCGACCGGATCCTTGATAAGGTGCAGCGGCTCGAAGAAGGTCTTCTCTTCCTCGATGCCGATGAAATAGACCTTGTTGCCCACCGTGCCCTGGAACATCGCGGCGCGGGCGCTGTCACCGGAGGTGGCGATGGTGTCCCAGGCATCGTCGGGCACGCCGAACTTCACCAGCTGCTTGGCCACCTCGACGCGGGCGCGGGGCGAGTTGGTCACCAAGACCACGATGCCTCCGGCCTTGCGGTAGGCCTGCAGCGCGGCGCAGGCCTCTGGATAGGCGGCGACGCCGTTGTGGACGCAGCCCCAGAGGTCGACGAACAGCGCCTCGTAATTCTGCGAGACGTCGGACAGGGCTTCGATGATCTGCGACATGGGTCACCTTCTGTGCTCGGGTCGCGCCCTAGGTAGGGCGCGGGGGCGCGCTTGGCCAGCCCCGATGGGCGGTCAGATCCGGGCCGTGACGCTGTAGCCGAAGCGGGCGGTCTCCCGCGGTGGCAGGGTGAGGCTGAACGGGCGCTCGGCGATCTGCGGCGAGGCGGCATGCTCGGCCGCCATGCCGTGCCAGGGTTCGATGCAGAGGAACGGCGCGCCGGGCGGCTGCCAGAGCGCGAGGTTGGGCAGGTTGTCGAAGGTGAAGGCCAGCTCGGGGCCGCCGGGCACGCCGTAGCTCAGGCCGGGGCCCGCGCCTTCGGGGAAGATCATCGCGTCGGCCTCGAACTGGTCGGGATCGAGCGTCAGGTGGCCGTTGCGGAAGGGCGAGGGTTGGCGTTCGGGAGGCAGCAGCCCGTCGCGCAGGCGGGCCAGCGCCGGCTCGGCGCCGTTGTCGAGGCGGATCTCGTGCGGCGTGCCCTCGGCGCCGGGCAGGGGCCAGGCGAAGGCCGGGTGGAAGCCGAAGCCGAAAGGCATGGGCTTCGCGTCACGGTTGCTGATCTCGACGCTGACCGTGAGCGTGGCGCCCTCGAGCGCGTGGGTCACGGCGATCTCGAAGGCGAAGGGATAGAGCGCGCGGGTCTCGGCGCTGTCCTGCAGGACATGGCGGCAATCGGACGGGCCCTGGCTCGCGAGGGTGAAGGCGCTGCGGCGGGCGAAGCCGTGCTGGCGCATCTGGGCTTCGTGGTCGCCCACGGCGATGCGGTCGCCCGGGGCCTTGCCGACGATCGGGAAGAGGATCGGGGCGCGGCCGCTCCACCATTTCGGATCGCCATGCCAGAGCAGGTCGGCCCCGCCGCTGGTGCGCAGGCTCTGCATCTCGGCGCCGAGCGGCGCGATGGTGGCGGTCAGGGCGTCGCTGTCGATCTGGATCGTATCGTGGCTCATCCGGGGCTCATCCTGGGGGCGTCTTGCGGTCGTGCCGAGCTTGTCGCAGCCGGCGGGGATTGACCAGAGCCTGTGGCAGAGTTCCGTGGCAAGCCGATGACAGGGCACGAAAAAGGGGCGCCCCGCCGGGCGCCCCTTTCGATCCGTTCCGGGAAAGGTCGATCAGACCTTGAGGTTCGGGATGATCTGCTTCTTGCGGCTCATGATGCCGGGCAGCACCACGGTGTCGCCCTCGACGGTGGCGCCGAAGCTCTTCTCGGCCACGGTCTTCACCAGGTCGTTGGGGACCAGCAGCGTGGCCTCTTCCTTGATGATGTCGACCACGAAGAGCAGCACCTGATCGACGCCATCCTCGGCGGCGACGGTCTTGAAGCTCTCCATCAGGCTGTCCTTGCGGTCGAGCGGGATCTCGGGCGCGGTGGTCTCGAGCACGGAAACGCGGAACTTCGTGCCGTCGACGGCATATTCCTTGCTGTCCATGCGGATCAGCTCGGCATCGGAGAAGGCCGAGACGTCGGACTTGGCGGCAAACATCTTGGCGGCGAACTCGGAGATGTCGAGGCCGAGATCGGCGGCCAGGGTCTCGGCCACGGCGCGGTCATGGGCGGTGGTGGTGGGCGAGCGGAATTCCAGCGTGTCCGACAGGATGCAGGTCAGCGCGGCGCCCTTGATGGCGTCGGGCATCTTCGCCACGTCGGCGCCCATCAGGTCGACCATGATGGTCGCGGTGCAGGCCAGCGGGCGCACGGTGATGTCGATCGGGCCCTTGGTCTCGAGGCCGCCGACCAGCTTGTGGTGGTCGATGATCGCGGTGATGTCGGCGTCGTTGATCGAGGCGGGCAGCTCGGCCGGGTTGTTGGTGTCGACGATGACGACCGGCGCGTCGGCCTCGACATCCGCGATGATCTCGGGCTTCTCGAAGCCCCAGTGCTCGAGCATGAAGGCCGCTTCGGTGTTGGGCTCGCCCAGAAGCACGGGCTTGGCCGCAACGCCCTTCACCTCGTTCAGGTACCACGACCAGATGATCGGGCTGCCGGTGCTGTCGGTGTCGGGGGATTTGTGGCCGAAAACCAGGGTGGTCATGAAAATAGCTCCTTGGGTGAGGATCGGAATTTGGCGCGGGTTATAGGTGGCGAGGGCGGCCTTGTCACCTGTGGAAATGCCGCGCCTGCAAAGGGTGAGCGCTAGCAGTGGCGCGGCTGTCGGAACCCGGGGCAGGGGGTGCGTGTTGACACTGCAAACGAGAGGATATGATCAAATGAACGCGATGACCCGTCCCGCCCAGATCGACGCCGCCCTCGACGTGCCGCCGGACCCGCGACAGCCGATGAGTGCCACCCAGGAAGCCCGCCTGCGCGAGCTTTCGGAGCGCGCCGGAGAGCCGGTCTATACCGACCTGACCGTGCAGCAGGCGGAGCACCGGATCGAGCTGCTGGAAGCGGTGGTCTACTGATCCGACCCCGGCGCCATGCGCCGCCCGAGCGCTGTTCGGGGGGGGCGTCTGCGTCGGCCTTAGGCCGCCTTTCGGCAAGAGCCCGCCCGGCCCCGGGGGCGATTTTCGTTTACGCCTTGCCGGACTCCTGCTATCCCGCCAGCGACTGATTGTTCAGTGTTGAACTATTTCGGGAGCGCTGCGGGTCATGAGCGATACCACCCAGGAAAGCCTGCGCCAGGCGGCGCTGTTCTACCACGAGAACCCCAAGCCGGGTAAGCTCGAGATCCGGGCGACCAAGCCGCTGGCCAACGGCCGCGACCTGAGCCGCGCCTACTCGCCCGGCGTCGCCGAGGCCTGTCTCGAGATCAAGGCCGACCCGGCCAATGCCGCGCGCTACACCGCCCGCGGCAACCTCGTCGCGGTGGTGTCGAACGGCACCGCGGTGCTGGGTCTGGGCAATATCGGCCCGCTGGCCTCGAAGCCGGTGATGGAAGGCAAGGCCGTCCTGTTCAAGAAATTCGCCAATATCGACTGCTTCGATATCGAGCTGAACCAGCCCGATCCCGAGAAGCTGGCGGAGATCGTCTGCGCGATGGAGCCGACCTTCGGGGCGATCAACCTTGAGGACATCAAGGCCCCCGACTGCTTCATCGTCGAGAAGATCTGCCGTGAGAGGATGAACATCCCCGTCTTCCACGATGACCAGCACGGCACGGCCATCGTGGTCGGCGCCGCGGCGATGAACGCGCTGCACGTCGCCGGCAAGAAGTTCGAGGACATCAAGATCGTCTCCACCGGCGGCGGTGCGGCGGGCATCGCCTGCCTCAACATGCTGCTCAAGCTCGGGGTGAAACGCGAGAACGTCTGGCTCTGCGACATCCACGGCCTCGTCTACGAGGGCCGCGAGGAAGACATGAACCCGCAGAAGGCGGCGTTCGCGCAAGCCAGCGACAAGCGCACGCTCGACGACGTGATCGACGGCGCCGACATGTTCCTTGGCCTGTCGGGCCCTGGCGTGCTCAAGCCCGAGCACGTGGAGCGCATGACGGCGCAGCCCATCGTCTTCGGCCTCGCCAACCCGACGCCCGAGATCATGCCCGACGCGGTGCGCGCCGTGGCCCCCGACGCGATCATCGCGACCGGTCGCAGCGATTTCCCGAACCAGGTCAACAACGTCCTGTGTTTCCCGTTTATCTTCCGCGGCGCGCTCGACGTGGGCGCGACCGAGATCAACGATGACATGGCGGTGGCCTGCGTCGAGGGCATCGCGGCGCTGGCCCGCGCCACGACCTCGGCCGAGGCGGCGGCGGCCTACCACGGCGAGCAGCTGACCTTCGGGCGCGATTACTTGATTCCCAAGCCCTTCGACCCGCGGCTCTCGAGCGTGGTCTCGTCGGCGGTGGCCAAGGCCGCGATGGAGTCGGGCGTGGCGACGCGTCCGCTCGAGGATCTGCAGGCCTACAAGGATCGCCTCAACGCCTCGGTGTTCAAGTCGGCGCTGCTCATGCGCCCGGTCTTCGAGGCCGCCCGCACAGCCTCGCGCTCCATCGTCTTCTCGGAAGGCGAGGACGAGCGCGTCCTACGTGCCGCGCAGGCCATTCTTGAAGAGACCACCGAGCAGCCGATCCTCATCGGCCGCCCCGACGTGCTCGAGACCCGCTGCGAGCGCATGGGGCTCGAGATCCGTCCGGGCCGCGATTTCCACGTCGTCGACCCCAACAACGATCCGCGCTACCGCGAGTACTGGGAAACCTATCACCGGCTCATGGCGCGCCGTGGCGTGACGCCCGACCTGGCCCGCGCCATCCTGCGGACCAACACCACCGCGATCGCCGCCATCATGGTGCAGCGCGGCGAGGCCGACAGCATGATCTGCGGCACCTTCGGCGAATACCGCTGGCATCTAAACTACATCAACCAGGTGCTCGGCAATGAAGGCCACGTGCCGCAGGGCGCGCTGTCGATGATGATCCTCGAGGACGGGCCGCTGTTCCTCGCCGACACCCAGGTCTGGACCGAGCCCTCGCCCGAGCAGATCGCCCACACGGTGATCGGCGCCGCGCGCCACGTGCGCCGCTTCGGCCTGACGCCGAAGATCGCGCTGTGCTCGCGCTCGCAGTTCGGTAACCAGTCGGACGGCTCGGGGCCGCGCATCCGCGCCGCGCTCGAGATCCTCGACAGTCAGCCGCGCGATTTCATGTACGAGGGCGAGATGCACGTGGACAGCGCGCTCGACCCCGAGCTGCGCGATCGCCTGATGCCGGAAAACCGGCTCGAGGGCGCGGCCAACGTGCTGATCTTCGCGCAGGCCGATGCGGCCAGCGGCGTGCGCAACATCCTGCGACTCAAGGCGGGCGGTCTGGAAGTGGGGCCGATCCTGATGGGGCTCGGCAACCGGGCGCATATCGTGACGCCCTCGATCACCTCGCGCGGCCTGCTCAACATGGCCGCCATCGCCGGCACGCCGGTCGCCAGTTACGGCTGAAGCTGAGACGCGCGCCCCGGTCGGGGGCGGGGCGCGCGCTCAGTGATCTACCAGCATCTTGCGGTTCTTCGAGATCCGCTCCGAGAGCTTGCGGGCGCGTCGGCCGGAGACCAGCGGGCGCGCCGAAAGATACTGCTCTATGTCGGGAAACAGGGTCAGGATCTCGCGACGCGCCTCCGCCGGCAGCGCCTTGATCGACTCGCTTCCGAGATAGAGGCTTTCCGTGGCGGCCCCGTTCGAGAAGACGATCTGGTGCTGATCGAAGAAGAAGTGCCAGTAGGTGACCGAGGTAATCTCCTCGGCGATATTGATGCCGTCGAGGGACAGCAGGTGCTTGGCGGCGACCAAAACCTCCTTCTGGCCGAACATGCGCTCGGCGATGGCGTTCGAGACAAGCACGCGGTGCTGGGGCGAGACCACGATGTCGCGTTCGGGCCGCCCCTTTCCCAGGGCATTTGCTCGGATCCGGATGGGGCGCAGTTCGGGATTGCGCTCCAGATCCTCCTCCGCGAGATGGCGGCACCCGACCCAGCGGATCGGTTGATAGCCGTTGTCCATGGTCAGGACGCGATGCCCGACGCGGAGGTTTTCCACCGCAACATCGCCCGCCAGCGTGGCAACGGGTGTTCCAGTGGTCAGGCAGGCCAAGGCCACGCCTGGGAAGGTGAAGGTGTCGCCGTCGAGCAGCGTGGCCTGGTTGCTGAAGAAGTCCGAGGCCTCGTCGGCCGTCATCGGGACGTCGATATTGACGCTCTGGGTCAGCAGGCCGCCATCGACCGTCAGGTGCAGCACGCTGCCGTCATAGGCGCTGCTGGGATCGCCCGGGGTCGATTCGTCGAGCTCGATGGTGCGTCCGCTGACGATGAACTGGTCGGTGGCCTGCATCCCGGTGGTTTCGAAGTTCACCGGCTGGATGCCGAGCACCGAGAGCACCGGCGGATCATAGGTGAAGGTGCCGGTGCCGTAGGGGCCGGAATAGGCGACATCATAGGTGTCGAGCAGCCCGTTCAGAACGGCGAGGCTCAGGGTCGAGGCATCCAGCGTCATGGCGCTGTTGTCGAACACCTCGAAGGTGAAGCTGCTCAGCGCCGAGGCGTCGAGCAGACCGTTGTCGATCGTCAGGTCGCCGCCGTTGATGGTGCGGAAGGTCGGGGCGGCGCCGAGGTTGATGCCGGCAATCGAGGTGATCGTCAGGCTGACGCCGTCGACGATCAGAAGGCTGTCGCCGAGCGCGGTGATCTGGACGGTATCGCCGTCGGCAGAGTTGCCGCTGTCATAGGTGTGGGTCGAGTTGGCGAGCAGGTCGATGGACAGAACGGCCATGTCGGTCAGGCCTCGCCGCTCTTGCCAGCCGCGCTGTCACGGGTCGGGCGGTGCTCTGCGTGGTCTCCCAGCGGTTGGCGGGGGTCGGGACGGACCCCCGCCGTGAGTGGTGCGCGGGGAAGGGAGGCCTGTAGAAGCGTGGTCTGTGCCATGTCTTTCTCTCCTGATGTCCGGCCTGTTGCGGGGGCCGGACTGAGTTCCTGCGGAGAGTCTTGGCGGGTTGTGCCGCTCTAGCGCCTCTCACCCTTCCTAGTGAGCGACTCAATTGTGATATCAATTTGATATAGCGTTGATGAATCTATCATTTTGAGAATAGCCATTGTTTTAAAATGATATTTTTTCGGTTTTTTTGGCGTATCGGTACTTAATAAGAGGTTTGCGATGCATCTTTTCCGAGCGTCCAGAGGGAAATATGGCGATTTCGCCATAATTCCGCGGAATGCGCCGATTCTGAAATAGGTCAGAGGTGCTTCCCAAGTGATCACAATGATATTTATTTGCCTGCGAATGATTTGCAGACCTGGAAATTTGCAAATTCGCGCTGACTTCGCAGGCCGAGAGCGGATTTTTGCGTATTTGCAAATTGTGTGAGCCGATCACGCCGGATTTTTGCAAATCGCCTGCGGTTTTGTGTCATGCTCGGCGGTAACATACTTGCTCCACGCAAATCGCGTGCCTAATCAAAATACCCAAAGGCGAGAGGAGGAGCTTTCCCCATGGGCTACAAGGACGTGTACGAGGCCTGGAAATCCGACCCCGAGGGGTTCTGGATGGAGGCCGCCGAGGCGATCGACTGGGACAAGAAGCCGTCGAAGGCGCTCTTCGACAAGGGCGGCGACATGTACGAGTGGTTTGCCGACGGCATGGTCAACACCTGCTGGAACGCGGTCGACCGCCATGTCGAGGCCGGGCGCGGCGACGAGATCGCCATCATGCACGAGAGCCCGATCACCCATTCCAGCAAGGGCATCACCTATTCCGAGCTGCGCGATCGGGTCGCCTCGCTCGCCGGCGCGCTGAAGATGCGCGGCGTCGAGAAGGGCGACCGGGTCATCATCTACATGCCGATGATCCCCGAGGCGCTCGAGGCGATGCTGGCTTGCGCCCGTCTCGGCGCGGTGCACTCGGTGGTGTTCGGCGGCTTCGCGGCGCATGAGCTGGCGGTGCGGATCGACGATTGCACGCCCAAGGCGATCATCGCGGCAAGCTGCGGCCTCGAGCCGGGCCGCGTGGTGCATTACAAGCCGCTGCTCGACGAGGCCATCGAGCTCTCCGAGCACAAGCCCGAGTTCTGCGTCGTGTTCCAGCGCGAGCAGGAGGTGGCCAAGCTGATCGAAGGGCGCGACTTCTCGTGGCACGGCTTCCAGTACGGCGTGAAGCCAGCCGAGTGCGTGCCGGTCGAGGGTAACCATCCGGCCTATATCCTCTACACCTCCGGCACCACCGGCCAGCCCAAGGGCGTGGTGCGCTCCACCGCCGGGCACCTCGTCGCCCTGCAATGGACGATGAAGAACATCTATAACATCGAGGCCGGCGACCGCTTCTGGGCGGCCTCGGACGTGGGCTGGGTCGTGGGGCATTCCTACATCTGCTACGGCCCGCTGATCACCGGGGCGCAGACCATCGTCTTCGAGGGCAAGCCCATCGGCACGCCGCACGCGGGGGTGTTCTGGCGCATCATCCAGAACCACCGGGTGAAGAGCTTTTTCACCGCGCCCACCGCGCTGCGCGCCATCCGCCGCGCCGATCCCGACGGCGAGTGGATCAAGCGCTACAAGCTGCACGACCTGCAGGCGCTGTTCCTTGCCGGCGAGCGCGCCGATCCCAGCACCATCGAATGGGCGCAGAAGCATCTGAACGTGCCGGTGATCGACCACTGGTGGCAGACCGAGACCGGCTGGGGCATCGCCGCCAACCCGATCGGCATCGAGGAGCTTCCGGTCAAGCTCGGATCGCCATCGGTCGCCATGCCGGGCTATGACGTGCGCATCCTCGACGAGGGCGGCCACGAGCTGGCCCCGGGCGAGCTTGGCGCCATCGCCATCAAGCTGCCGCTGCCCCCGGGCACGCTGCAGACGCTATGGAAGGCCGAGGCGCGGTTCAAGAAATCCTACCTCACCCAGTTCCCCGGCTATTACGAGACCGGCGATGCGGGGATGAAGGACGAGGACGGCTACCTCTACATCATGTCGCGCACCGACGACGTCATCAACGTCGCCGGGCACCGCCTGTCAACCGGCGCGATGGAAGAGGTGCTGGCCTCGCATCCCGATGTCGCCGAATGCGCGGTGATCGGCGTCTCCGACGAGCTCAAGGGCCAGATGCCGATGGGGTTCATCTGCCTCAGCTCCGGCGTCGATCGCGACCATGCCGAGGTCTGCAAGGAATGCGTCAAGCTGGTGCGCGACCAGATCGGCCCGGTCGCGGCCTTCAAGCTCTGCACGGTGGTGGATCGCCTGCCCAAGACCCGCTCGGGCAAGATCCTGCGCGCCACGATGGTCAAGATCGCCGATGGCGAGGAATTCAAGATGCCGGCGACGATCGATGACCCTGTGATCCTAGACGAGATCCGCGTCGCACTCGAGGGGCTGGGCTACGCCAAGAAGGTGCCAGCCTGACGGCGACGCTTTCCTGAGAGCCTGACAAGAACGCCCGCTGTGCTGCAGCGGGCGTTCTTGCGTTCGGTTGGCCTCGATGGGCGCGGGTGAACCCTACTGCGTGAAGCGCACCGAAACGCTGGGATCGCCCGGCAGCCCCGTATAGGTCGCCGTTGCGCCGCCGCCGGCCTTGGCGGCGGGCATCAGCGGGCCGATGGAGCCGACGCTGACGATATCACCGGCCTTCAGGGTGATCCCGGCCGAGACCAGCCACAGCACCGAATTGACCGGGTTGCCAAGCACCACCGAGCCCGGCGCCTCGGCCAGCAAGGTCCCGTCACTCGCGGTGAGCGTGACGCTCATCGCCTCGAGCGCCGCGAGCATGGCCGCGGGATCGTCGACCGGAAGGCCCGCGCCCATGACACCCAGCCGCGGCGCCACGCCCATCGCGGTCAGGGTCTCGCCGGTGATCGGCTCGCCCTTTGCGGCCATCGGGTCGGGCAGCTCGATGAACGGGCGGACCTCCGAGATATGGGAGATCGCCTCCTCGGGCGAGCTTGCCGTGTTGATCGCGTCGCTGCCGATGACGAGCAGAAGATCGGCCTCGAGCATCGGGATGGCGCCGAACGCCGTCGGCACCTCGGCCCCATCCTCGAGCAGCATGTCGCGGTAGAGCACGCCGTGCAGCGGCGCATCGACCTTGAAGCGCTCCTGCATCGCGGCGCTGGTCAATGCCGCCTTGTAGCCGACCACGGGGCCGAGATGCGGGCTCAGCGCCTCGACCAGCTTGGCCTGCGTGCAGAGCGCATCCTCCATCGTGCCCCCGGCGCCGAGCGCCTTGGCGGGTGTCTTGGCCAGGTAGCTGTCCACGAAGGCGGTGATCTCGGCCTCGCTTGCGCATTCGGCAAAGGCGGCGCCGCCGACTGCGCAGGACAGGGCGGCAGTCATCAGGAATTGACGGTACATCGGGTCCCTCCTCCCCATACCAGAGCCATCAGCATGGCAGGCAGGGGTGAGTCCGGCAATCAAATCCGCGCCTCAGCCCTCGTAGAGCTCGAGCGGCAGCCCGTCTGGATCGGCAAAGAAGGTGAAGCGCTTTCCGGTCAGCGCGTCGGTGCGGATCGGCTCGACCATCACGTCGAGTCCCTCGAGCCGGCGCTTGGCCGCCTCCACGTCCGGGACCGTAAAGGCGAGGTGGCGCAGCCCCTTGGCCTCGGGCCGGGTGGCGCGGTCGGGCGGGGCGGGGAAGCTGAAAAGCTCGATCTGGCCGCCACCCGGCAGCGCGAGGTCGAGCTTCCAGCTGTCGCGCGCCTCACGGTACGTCTCGGCGATGATCTCGAGCCCGAGGATCTCGGTGTAGAACGCCTTGCTGCGGGCGTAGTCGCCGCAGATCACGGCCACGTGGTGAAATCCGGTCAGCATGGGTCCGTCGGGCTCCAAGGGCAGGGGACTCCCAGAGCTACCAGACCGCCGCGCAAAAGAAAGACCCCGGGGGAGGGAACCCCGGGGCCTTCTACGTGCCTTGCCTGTGAGGGATCAGGCGGCGTGCTTGTTGTAGAACGCGTCGACCTCGCGCTCGGCCTCGTCCTTGGCGAGGCCATAGCGCTCCTGAATGACGCCCACGAGCTTGTCGCGGTTGCCTTCGGCGCGGTCGAGATCGTCATCGGTGAGCTTGCCCCACTGGACCTGGGCTTCACCCTTCAGCTGTTTCCATTTGCCTTGGATCACATCCCAATTCATCGGGTTTCTCCTTTGTCTCGGCTTGGTCCCGCCTCGTCGCGGGGTTCGGACAAGAAACGCCGTTAGCGCCTGCGGAGTTCCACCGGATCAGACAAATTGTTCGCGGATCAGACGCTCCTCGAGACCATGCCCCGGATCGAAGAGCACGCGGTGCGCGACCTTGGGTTCCGAGCGGATCTCGACCCGCAGCACATCGCGCACCGACTGGCTGTCGGCCTCGGCCATGACCGGGCGTTTCTCCGGCTCGAGCACCTCGAAGGTGACCTCGGCGGTCTTCGGCAGCAGGGCGCCGCGCCAGCGCCGGGGGCGGAAGGCGGCGACGGCGGTGAGCGCCAGAACGTCGGCGCCGATCGGCAGGATCGGTCCGTGGGCGGAATAGTTGTAGGCGGTCGAGCCCGCGGGCGTGGCCAGCAGCGCGCCGTCGCAGACCAGCTCGGGCATGCGCAGCTTGCCGTCCACGTAGATCGCCAGCCGCGCCGCCTGCGGCCCGGCGCGCAGCAGTGAGACCTCGTTGATCGCCAGCGCCCGGTGCTCGCTGCCATCGGCGCGGTGGGCGCGCATCGAGAGCGGGTTGATCACCGCTTCCTCGGCGGCGGCCAGCCGTTCCTCGAAGGCGTGTTCGGAATACTCGTTCATCAGGAAGCCGACGGTGCCGCGGTTCATGCCGTAGACCGGCACGGCCAGCGCCTCGGTGCGGTGCAGCGTGTGCAGCATGAAGCCGTCGCCGCCAAGCGCCACGATGACATCGGCGCCGTCCTCGGCATGGTTGCCGTAGCGGCGTGTCAGCCCGGCCAGCGCGGCCTGTGCGATGGGCGCGTTGGACGCGCAGAAGGCAATTTTCAGCGACATGGGTTTCCTTGGACTGTCACGCCGTTCCGAAACAATCACAACTTCCCCGCACCCGCCAGTACCGTCGCCCCTCTACCGGAACAATGCCGCTTTGATCCCTTTGCGCGCGGCCCGCTTTCCTTTACGTAGGCGCCACGTGACGAATCCATGACACCGGAGACCTGCCTCATGAACGCCCCGCACCGCGATGACGGCTTCTTCACCCAGTCGCTGTCCGACCGCGACCCCGAGCTCTTCGCCTCGATCACCGGCGAACTCGGACGTCAGCGCGACGAGATCGAACTGATCGCATCCGAGAACATCGTCTCCCGCGCCGTTATGGAAGCGCAGGGCTCGGTGATGACCAACAAGTATGCCGAAGGCTACCCGGGTCGCCGCTACTACGGTGGCTGTGACTGGGTCGACGTGGCCGAGAACCTCGCCATCGACCGCGCCAAGCAGCTCTTCGGCTGCGAGTTCGCCAACGTGCAGCCGAACTCCGGCAGCCAGGCCAACCAGGGTGTCTTCACCGCGCTGATCCAGCCCGGCGACACCATCCTCGGCATGTCGCTCGACGCCGGCGGCCACCTGACCCACGGCGCCCGCCCGAACCAGTCGGGCAAGTGGTTCAACGCCGTGCAATACGGCGTGCGCCAGCAGGACAACATGCTCGATTACGACCAGGTCCAGGAGCTGGCCAACGAGCACAAGCCCAAGCTGATCATCGCCGGCGGCTCGGCCATCCCGCGCCAGATCGATTTCGCCAAGATGCGCGAGATCGCCGACAGCGTGGGTGCCTACCTGCATGTCGACATGGCGCACTTCGCCGGGCTCGTGGCCGCGGGCGAGCACCCCTCGCCGTTCCCGCACGCCCACGTGGTGACCACCACCACCCACAAGACCCTGCGTGGCCCGCGTGGCGGCATGATCCTGACCAATGACGAGGCCATCGCCAAGAAGGTCAACTCGGCGATCTTCCCGGGCATCCAGGGCGGTCCGCTGATGCATGTCATCGCCGGCAAGGCCGTGGCCTTCGGCGAGGCGCTGAAGCCCGAGTTCAAGACCTATGCCAAGCAGGTCATCGCCAACGCACAGGCGCTGTCGGACCAGCTGATCAAGGGCGGTCTCGACACCGTGACCCACGGCACCGACACCCACGTGGTGCTGGTCGACCTGCGCCCCAAGGGCGTCAAGGGCAACGCCACCGAGAAAGCTCTGGGCCGCGCCCACATCACCTGCAACAAGAACGGCGTGCCGTTCGACCCGGAAAAGCCGACCGTGACCTCGGGTATCCGCCTGGGCTCGCCCGCCGGCACCACCCGCGGCTTCGGCGAGGCCGAGTTCCGCCAGATCGCCGACTGGATCATCGAGGTGGTCGACGGCCTCGCGGCCAATGGCGAAGAGGGCAATGCCGAGGTCGAGGCCAAGGTGCGCGGTGAGGTGACTGAGTTCCTCAAGCGCTTCCCGATCTACCCGACGCTCTGAGCCTGAGCGTCCGGTCGCCACGGCGGCCGGGATGAAATCGACGACGCCCCCGTGAAAGTTCGCGGGGGCGTTTGCATGTCCTGAGGGGGGGGCGCTCAGGCGTCTCTCCGATCCGCGCTGTTCCCCCCGGCGGGCGGCTGCGCGGCTTCGGTGGGCGGCGCCTGCCTCGCGGCGAGACGCGGCGCGAGCCCGATCTGCCGCGCCAGCCGGTCGGCGGGAATGTTGCTCCGCCGCGCCGCAAAGCCCTCGAGCGCGCGCCGCGCCAGCGCGCCGTGCCCCTGCGCAACGGCTCGCGACAGAACCTCCCTGACATAGCTCTTGTGATCCCGTCGCACCCGGATCATGCGCAGGAACGCCTCGTCGCTGAGGGTGTCGTCGATGGCGCCCCGGACCACTGTCCCCAGCAGCCCCCAGAAGGCGAGGTAGCGCGGGATCTTGTGGCCGAGGAAGGGGCAGGGCAGGTGGACGACGCCCGGCGCCGCGAGCCGGTCCGCATGGGCGCGATCTTCGGCCATGTAGGGATCGTAAAACACCAGCGCCTTGCGCAGCGCCCGCGTGGTCTCGGCGGCATCGGCATAGCGCGGCTCGCTCCAGTCGCCCCGCAACCGCGCGTTTTCGTAGCGCCGCTCCCATGGCACCAGCTCGGGCGACAGCGTGCTCTGCGGCGAGAACGCGATGGCCCGGGCGCGCGGGCAGGCGCTGGCATAGGTGAGCGCGCCGTAGCCGCCCATCGAGCTGCCATAGAACACCACGTCGTCGAAGCGGTCGAAGAAGCCGCTGTCGCGAAGCTCGTCGAAGAAATCGCAGAGCTGGCGGTGGCGGAACCAGTCGTTGCGCCGCTTCATCATGATGCCGAGATGCGAGTGGCCCTGCTTCGCGACGAACTGATGCGCCCACGGGTAGCGCGGTACCGGCATGTCGCGGCTCTTCATGTTGTCAAAGGTGACGATCAGTGTCTCGCCACGCTGGAAATGCACCGCCGAATGCCGGTCGAAATCTCGAAAGAAGCCGCCGGTCGTCGCCGTGGCCTCGATCGCCGCGCGGCGGAACTTGCGGGGAAGCGGCATCCCGACCGTGCCTTCCTGTCTGCCGACTGCTCGAAACGCCCGCCTTTGCGGCGCGCCAGAAGGCCCGCCGGGCGGTTTGGCGGCAGGCTAGCATCGGAGGTCGGGGAAAGGCCCGAGGGGGCCGTAACGCGGCGCGCGAGGTGTTGCCGGAATGTCAGATTCCGAGAGCTGTGGCGCGAAGGGCTACCGCGACACGTGTGCCGCGGCAGCCGGTCGGTTCGGCTTAGGCCGGGTCTTTGGCGTAGCGCAGGTAGGGCAGCTTAATGTCCAGCTCGCCGTATTTCTCGGCCGCCGCCGCGTCATCGAGCGACAGCGCCACGATCACGTCCTTGCCGGTTTCCCAGTTGGCGGGGACGGCGAGCGGCTGCTCGTAGGTACGCTGCAGGCCGTCGAGGGCACGCAGCACCTCGGCGAAGTTGCGGCCCACCGACATCGGGTAGGTCATCATCAGCTGCACCTTCTTGTTCGGCGCGATGATGAAGACCGAGCGCACGGTGGCGCTGTCGGCGGGGGTGCGGCCATCGGGCAGGTAGGCATCGGCGGGCAGCATGTCGAGCGCCTTGGCCAGTTTCAGGTCATCGTCGGCCACGATCGGAAAGCCCGCGGGCGCGCCGGAGGTGGACTCGATGTCGCCCTTCCACTTCTTGTGCTCCTCGACGCCGTCGACCGAGATGCCCATCACCTTGGTGCCACGCTTGGCCCATTCGTCGGCCAGCTGCGCCACGGCGCCGAACTCGGTGGTGCAGACCGGGGTGAAGTCCTTGGGGTGCGAGAACAGGATCGCCCAGCTGTCGCCGATCCAGTCGTGCAGGTCGTATTCGCCGAGGTCGGTGACGACGTGGAGGTTCGGAATCTCGTCGTTGATGCGCAGTGCCATGGGAAGCTCCTTCCAGGTCAGAGTCAGTTCGCGCTGTCGGTGCGCAATGTAGGTACATCCTCGATGCACGATGTAAAGACCCCGGCTTGCGGAGGGCAGGGCCGCGTGACAGAGTGTCGCCACGGGGAAATTTGATCAAATCTCAACGAAGGAAGACTCCCATGATCGAGAAGCGTCAGTTCTATATCGACGGCGCGTGGACCGAGGCGCTTGACGGGCGCGACCACGAGGTGATCGATCCGGCGACCGAAGAGCCCTGCGCGATCATCGCGCTGGGTGGGCAGGCCGACACCGATGCCGCCGTGGCTGCCGCCAAGCGCGCGCTGCCGGGCTGGATGGCCACGCCCGCCGCAGAGCGTATCGCGCTCGTGCAGAAGCTGCTGGCGGTCTACAAGTCCCGCGCCGAGGAACTGGCGCAGGCGATGAGCCTCGAGATGGGCGCCCCGATCGCGCTGTCGCGCGCCAACCAGGTCGGCGCCGGGCTCTACCACCTGCAGAATTTCATCGACGCCGCCACGGCATTCGACTTCGAGGCGCCGTTCTCCGACGCGCATCCCGATACCCAGATGATCCACGAGGCGATCGGTGTCTGCGCGCTGATCACGCCGTGGAACTGGCCGATGAACCAGATCACGCTGAAGGTCGGCGCGGCGGCGATCGCCGGCTGCACCATGGTGCTGAAGCCCTCCGAGGAGAGCCCGCTCTCGGCGCTGCTCTTCGCCGAGTTCATGGACGAGGCCGGCTTCCCGAAGGGGGTGTTCAACCTGGTCAACGGCGACGGCGTGGGCGTCGGCACACAGCTCTCGGGCCATCCGGATGTCGACATGGTGAGCTTCACGGGCTCGACCCGCGCCGGCCGGGCGATCTCCAAGACCGCCGCCGAGACGCTGAAGCGCGTGCACCTGGAGCTCGGTGGTAAGGGCGCCAACCTGGTCTTCGCCGATGCCGATGACGCGGCGGTGAAGCGCGGCGTGCAGCACATGATGCAGAACTCGGGCCAGAGCTGCAACGCGCCGTCGCGGATGATGGTGGAGGCGCCGATCTACGACCGCGTGGTCGAGGAGGCCGCGGCGGTGGCGCAGAGCGTCAAGGTCGGTGCGCCGTCGGAAGAGGGCAAGCATATCGGCCCGGTGGTAAACGCCACGCAATACGAGAAGATCCAAGGTTTGATCGAGACCGGGATCAAGGAAGGCGCCCGCCTCGTCGCTGGCGGGCCGGGGCGTCCCGAGGGCTTCAACAAGGGCTTCTACGTCCGCCCGACGGTGTTCGCCGACGTGACCCCGGAGATGACCATCGCCCGCGAAGAGATCTTCGGGCCGGTGCTGTCGATCATGAAGTTCGAAACCGAGGCCGAGGCGGTCGAGGTTGCCAATGACACCCCCTACGGACTGACCAACTACGTCCAGAGCCAGGATGCCGAGCGCCGTCACCGCCTGGCGCGGCAGCTGCGCTCGGGCATGGTCGAGATGAACGGCAAGAGCCGCGCCCCGGGCGCGCCGTTCGGCGGCATGAAGCAGTCGGGCAATGGCCGCGAGGGCGGCATGCTCGGCATCCACGACTTCCTCGAGATCAAGGCCGTCAGCGGCTGGGCCGCGGAATAACACGCGCCGCGGGGCGGCAGCACCACGCCGCCGCCCCGACTTTTCTACGTTCCAAAACGATCATGGCGCCGCGCCCCCGCCGCCGGGCGCATCGCTCGAGAAGACAGCCCCCCATAACCGCGCCACTCCGCACGAGCCCACCGCTCAAGCGCCACCCCTGTCTTCTCTACGTCGACAAATACTCACGGCGCCGCGCCCCCGCCGGGCGCACCGCCCCAGAAGACAGCCCTCGTAATCGCGCCACTCCGCAAGAGCCCACCGCTCAAGCGCCGCCCCTGTCTTCTCTACGTCGAGAAATACTCACGGCCCGCCCGCACCACCGGGCGCAGGGCTTCAAAACGGGGCCTTGGCGCGAAATTTCACCCCGATCCCGCTCTCCGGGTGATGCAGCCGCAGTTCCTCCGCGTGCAGCATCATGCGCGGATACTGCGCCGCGGTCTCGGGCGCGTAGAGCGGGTCGCCGATGATCGGGTGGCCGAGCGCCAGCATGTGGACCCGCAGTTGGTGGCTCCGCCCGGTCAGCGGGTGCAGGCGTACGCGGCTCTCGGAATCGTCGGATTTCGTCACCTTGTACTCGGTCAGCGCCGGCTTGCCGGTGTCAAAGCAGACCTTCTGCAGCGGGCGGTTGGGCCAGTCGACGATCAGCGGCAGATCCACGCTGCCGGTCTTCGGCTCGAGCCGACCGGCGACGCGGGCGATATAGGTCTTGCGGGTCTTGCGGGTCTCGAACTGCTGGCCGAGATGGCGCTGGGCATGGGCGGTGAGCGCGAAAACCATGACGCCGGAGGTGTCGCGGTCGAGCCGGTGCACCAGCCGCACGGTCGGGAAGGCACGCTCGAGCCGCGCGATCAGGCAGTCGGCCAATTCCGGCCCCTTGCCGGGCACCGACAGCAGGCCGGCGGGCTTGTCGACGACGAGAAGGTCGCTGTCCTCGTGCAGGATCGGGATCTCGCCCTGGGGCGGGGAATAGACATCGCTCATGCTGTCCCATGTGGCGCAGCCGCGCCGCCGCCGCAAGACTCGTGACGCCCGACGTTGCCCGGATGCCCCGCCTCTGATCGCAGCGGCGCGTCCCGCCCCCTGTTAGCGCCTGTGGGCTTGCCACTCGTCTTGCCTGCGCGCTACACCCGCTGGGACAGTCATTTCAAAGGACCTCTCCATGTCGATCCCCACGGATTTCAATGACCGCATGTTGTCTCTGGGCTTGGCCCGCGTGGCCGAGCAGGCCGCGATCGCGTCGGCCAAGCTGATCGGTCATGGCGACGAGAAGGCCGCCGACCAGGCCGCCGTCAACGCCATGCGCGACCAGCTCAACAAGCTCGACATCAAGGGCGTCGTGGTGATCGGCGAGGGCGAGCGCGACGAGGCGCCGATGCTCTATATCGGCGAAGAGGTCGGCACCGGCGAGGGCCCGGGCGTGGACATCGCGCTCGACCCGCTGGAAGGCACCACCCTGACCGCCAAGGACATGCCCAACGCGCTCACCGTGATCGCCATGGGTCCGCGCGGCTCGATGCTGCATGCGCCCGATGTCTACATGGACAAGCTGGCCATCGGCCCGGGCTACGCGGAAGACGTCGTCACCCTCGACATGACGCCGACCGAGCGCGTCGAGGCGCTGGCCGCGGCCAAGGGCTGCAAGAACACCGACATCACCTGCTGCATCCTCGAGCGTCCGCGCCACGAGGAGATCATCGCAGAGGTGCGCGCCACCGGCGCGGCGATCCGCCTGATCACCGATGGCGACGTGGCGGGTGTCATGCATTGCGCCGAGGCGCACCTGACCGGCATCGACATGTACATGGGCTCGGGCGGCGCGCCGGAAGGCGTTCTGGCGGCGGCGGCGCTCAAGTGCATGGGCGGCCAGATGTATGGCCGTCTGATGTTCCGCAACGATGACGAGCGCGGCCGCGCCGCCAAGGCCGGGATCACCGATCTCGACAAGATCTACAAGCGCGACGAGATGGTCACCGCCGACGTGATCTTCGCCGCAACCGGCGTCACCAACGGCTCGATCCTGTCGGGCATCAAGCGCGAGCCAGGCTGGATCACCACCGAGACGATCCTGATGCGCTCGAAGACCGGCTCCGTCCGCCGGGTGATCTACCGCAACCCGTTCGAGTGAGGCCGCTCCCGGCCGCGATGCCGTGATGTGAGTATTTGCAAACATGAAGAAGCAGGGGGCGGCGTTCCGTTCCCTGCTTTTTCGCTTTATGGCAGGGGGGAGTCGGGCAGAGGGGATCGATTGGGCATGAGCTATCTCGGGGTCGAGGCATCGCTGACCGGGCGCCGCTGGGTCGGGCCGGGGGTCGAGCAGGAACGGCAGGCGGAGGCGCTGGCGCAGCAGAGCAACCTGCCGCGTGGGCTGTGCCAGGTGCTGGCGCGGCTCGGAGTGGAGGCGCCGGAGGTGGCAGGCTATCTCGCGCCGACGCTGCGCGACCTGCTGCCCGATCCGCGCTCGCTGCGGGACATGCAGGCAGCGGCCGAGCGGGTGCTTGCGGCGGTGAAGCGGCGCGAGCGCATCGCGGTGTTTGCCGATTATGACGTCGATGGCGGCGCCTCCGCGGCGCTCCTGCTCGACTGGCTGCACCAGCTCGGGCTCGGCGCCACGCTCTACATCCCAGACCGCATCGACGAGGGCTACGGCCCCAACGAGCCGGCGATGGAGAAGCTCGCCGCGACCCACGACCTGATCATCTGCGTCGATTGCGGCACGCTCTCGCACGGGCCGATCGCGGCGGCGAAGGGCGCCGACGTGGTGGTGCTCGACCACCACCTCGGCGGCGAGACGCTGCCCGACTGCGTCGCGGTGGTGAACCCCAACCGGCAGGACGAGGATGGCGCGCTGGCGCATCTCTGCGCCGCCGCGGTGGTGTTCCTGATGCTGGTGGAATGCGGCCGGCAGATGCGCGAGGCAGGCCAGCGCGGGCCGGACCTGATGGCGATGCTCGACCTGGTGGCGCTGGCCACGGTGGCCGACGTGGCGCCGCTCAAGGGCGTCAACCGCGCGCTGGTGCGGCAGGGGCTCGCGGTGATGGCCCGGCGCGAACGGCCGGGATTGGTCGCGCTGTCGGATGTGGCCCGGCTCGACACCGCACCGTCCTCCTACCACCTGGGCTACGTGCTCGGGCCGCGGGTCAATGCCGGTGGACGCATCGGGCAGGCCGACATTGGCGCCCGTCTTCTGGCCAGCCGCGACCGGCACGAGAGCGAGGCGCTGGCGGCCCGGCTTGACCAGCTCAACACAGAGCGCCGCGAGGTCGAGGAGGCGGTGCGTGCTGCCGCCCTGGCGCAGGCGGAGGCGCGCGGGCTCGACGCGCCGCTGGTCTGGGCGGCGGGCGAGGGCTGGCACCCGGGCGTCGTCGGCATCGTCGCCTCGCGGCTCAAGGAGCTGACCAACCGCCCTGCGGTGGTGATCGGGCTCGACGGCGACGAGGGCAAGGGCTCGGGCCGCTCGGTTTCGGGCGTCGATCTCGGCGCCAGCATCCAGCGGCTGGCGGCGGACGGGCTGCTGCTGAAGGGCGGCGGGCATAAGATGGCCGCCGGCCTCACCGTGGCGCGCGACGGGCTCGAGGCGGCGATGGCGCGGCTCTCGGAGCTTTTGGCCAAGCAGGGCGCGGGGCAGGGCGGGGCGGCGGACCTGAAGCTCGACGGGCTCCTGATGCCCGGCGCGGCCAATATCGAGCTCTGCGAGCAGATGGAGCAGGCCGGGCCCTTCGGCGCCGGCGCGCCGGCACCGCGCTTTGCCATGCCCGACGTGCAGGTGGGCTTTGCCAAGCAGGTCGGCTCTGGCCATCTCAAGGTCTCCTTCGGTGACGGGCTGGGGGCGAAGATCGACGCGATCTGCTTCGGTGCCTTCGACGGCCCGCTGGGGCAGGCGCTCTGCGATCACCGGGGGCGGCGATTCCACGTCGCCGGTCGGCTCGAGATCAACGAGTGGAACGGGCGGCGCACGGTGCAGATGCGGCTGGAGGATGCGGCCCCGGCGGAAGGCTGAGCCGGACCGGCTTAAGAGCCTGAAATGCCTATCGATATTTCGCCCGAGGTGGGGCGGAAGACATGTGAGAAAAATATGAAAATTAGGCTTGCGGGTCCGCACGCAATTCCCTAAAACCCGCGTCACGCTTCGGCTCTGGCCCGTTCGTCTATCGGTTAGGACGCCAGGTTTTCAACCTGGAAAGAGGGGTTCGATTCCCCTACGGGCTGCCAGCGAAGCGGATACCGACGATCTCATCGTCGCAGAGTGGCCCGTTCGTCTATCGGTTAGGACGCCAGGTTTTCAACCTGGAAAGAGGGGTTCGATTCCCCTACGGGCTGCCACTGCTTCCAGACATTTTGCTTCCCTGCCGCGCGTCCAGCTGCGCCGTCACCCTGCCGTGACCGGCCGCGTTCCGTCCGTGCAAGCCCTTGACGGGGCGGGCAGGGGCGGAAACAACGAGGGCAAAGACCCTGCCGGCCGAAAGGAGAGGCTGATGAAGTTCCGATTCCCCATCGTGATCATCGACGAGGATTTCCGCTCCGAGAACACTTCGGGTCTGGGCATCCGCGCCCTGGCCGACGCCATCGAGCGCGAGGGCTTCGAGGTGCTGGGCGTCACCGGCTACAGCGACCTGAGCCAGTTTGCCCAGCAGCAGAGCCGGGCCAGCGCCTTCGTGCTGTCGATCGACGACGAGGAATTCACCCCGGGCCCGGATCTCGACCCGGCGGTGCTCAACCTGCGCACCTTCATCGAGGAGGTGCGCTGGAAGAACGCCGACGTTCCGATCTACGTCTACGGCGAGACCAAGACCTCGCGCCACCTGCCCAACGACATCCTGCGCGAGTTGCACGGCTTCATCCACATGTTCGAGGACACGCCGGAATTCGTCGCGCGGCACATCATCCGCGAGGCCAAGGGCTATCTAGAGGGCATCCAGCCGCCGTTCTTCAAGGAGCTGCTGGACTACGCCGAGGACGGCTCCTACTCGTGGCACTGCCCCGGCCACTCGGGCGGCGTCGCCTTCCTGAAATCGCCGATCGGCCAGATGTATCACCAGTTCTACGGTGAGAACATGCTGCGCGCCGATGTCTGCAACGCGGTCGAGGAGCTGGGACAACTGCTCGACCACAACGGCGCCATCGGGGCCTCCGAGCGCAACGCGGCACGGATCTTCAACGCCGATCACTGCTTCTTCGTCACCAACGGCACCTCGACCTCGAACAAGATGGTCTGGCACCACACCGTGGCGCCGGGCGATGTGGTGGTGGTCGACCGCAATTGCCACAAGTCGATCCTGCACTCGATCATCATGACCGGCGCGATCCCGGTCTTCCTGCGCCCGACGCGGAACCACTGGGGCATCATCGGCCCGATCCCGCATTCCGAGTTCGAGCCGGAGACCATCAAGGCCAAGATCCGCGACAACCCGCTGCTCGAGGGCTACGACGCCGAGGCGGTGACGCCGCGCATCATGACGCTGACCCAGTCGACCTATGACGGGGTGCTCTACAACACCGAAGAGATCAAGCGCCTGCTCGACGGCTGGATCGAGAACCTGCATTTCGACGAGGCCTGGCTGCCGCACGCGGCCTTCCACCCGTTCTATGGCACCTATCACGCCATGGGCCGCAAGCGCGGCCGGACCGAGAAATCGGTGACCTACGCCACCCAGTCGGTGCACAAGCTCCTGGCCGGGATCAGCCAGGCCAGCCACGTGCTGGTGCAGGATTCCCAGACCACCAAGCTCGACCGGCATCTCTTCAACGAGAGCTACCTGATGCACACCTCGACGAGCCCGCAATACTCGATCATCGCGAGCTGCGACGTGGCGGCGGCGATGATGGAGCCGCCGGGCGGCACCGCGCTGGTGGAAGAGAGCCTCGACGAGGCGCTCGATTTCCGCCGGGCCATGCGCAAGGTCGACGAGGAATACGGCGACGACGAATGGTGGTTCAAGGTCTGGGGGCCGGACGAGCTGGCCGAGGAAGGCATCGGGCGCACCCGTGACTGGGAGCTCAAGAAGACCGACGCGGAAGGGCTCGAGAGCGGCGGCGGCGACAGCTGGCACGGCTTCGGCGACATGGCGCGCGGCTTCAACATGCTCGACCCGATCAAGGCGACGATCATCACGCCGGGGCTCGATATCGACGGCAATTTCGGCGACACCGGCATCCCGGCCTCGATCGTTTCGAAATACCTCACCGAGCATGGCGTGGTTGTCGAGAAGACCGGGCTCTACAGCTTCTTCATCATGTTCACCATCGGCATCACCAAGGGCCGGTGGAACACGCTCCTTGCGGCGCTGCAGCAGTTCAAGGACGATTACGACAAGAACCAGCCGCTCTGGCGGGTGATGCCGGAATTCTGCGCCAAGCAGCCGCGCTACGAGAAGATGGGGCTTCGCGACCTGAGCCAGCACGTGCACGCGCTCTACGCCAAGTACGACGTGGCGCGGCTCTCGACGGAGATCTATCTCAGCGATCACCGCCCGGCGATGACGCCCTCCGAGGCGTTCTCGCATATCGCGCGGCGCAAGACAGACCGGGTGGGGATCGACGATCTCGAGGGCCGGATCACCACCAGCCTCGTGACGCCTTACCCGCCGGGCATTCCGCTGCTGATCCCGGGCGAAGTGTTCAACGCCAAGATCGTCGATTACCTGCAGTTCAACCGGGAGTTTGCCCGCGAGTGCCCGGGCTTCGAGACCGACATTCACGGCCTCGTGGCAGAGAAGGGCGAGGATGGTCAGACCCATTACTTCGCCGATTGCGTCGCCGAGTGAGCCACGCGCCCCAAGATTTTTCGTACGAAAAATCTTGGGGCTAAGAAAATTCGCAGAATTTTCTTGGCGCCTGGCTGCGGATCAGCCGGGCCGGCGCCGTGCCGCGACGTGGTGGCGATCGTCCAGCGTCGACAGCAGGATCGCGACGACGATGCCGACGCTGGCGCCCAGCAGCGTGTCGAGCACCCGCTCGGGCGCCATTGCGACCCCGGCAACATCAGGCGCCGCGAGGTGGCTCATCAGCAGCGCCATCGGCGTGACGAAGACCTGCCCTAGCCCGTAATTCGAGCCGATCACCAGCTCGGTCGCGAATTGCAGCACGAAGAGCAGCGCGATGATGGTCCAGACCGAAGGATCCTGCACAAGGATCAGCCAGGCCAGCGTCGCCCCCACGACGGCCCCGGCCATGCGCTGCAATGCGCGGTGGATGTTGATGTGCAGAAACGGCCCCTGCAGCACCGCAAGCGCACCCATCGCCGCCCAGACCGGGTGGTCGGCGCCGAATGCGTGGCTGACCAGCAGCGCGATGAAGGCGCCCAGCACGATGCGCAGGGACGCGGTGAGGCGATGGTCGAGCGGGCGGGCCGGCTCGCTCGGGAAGCGCCGTGTCTCGTCGGGCAGGTGGCGCAGCCGCTCGGTCAGGCCGCAGATCGCCCAGGCCAGCAGCGCCACCGCACCGGTGGCCGCGCCGCGCGCCAGCACCTCCGCGCCCGAGCCGACCGGGGCCAGCGCAGCGCCGGCGGCGAAGACGAAGATCAGCGCGCCCGGCGGGCCGAAGCGGCCGCTGACGGTGATGAAGAAATACACCCCGCAGACCAGCGCCAACAGCGCGAGCTCGAGCAGCGGCGTCAGTCCGAGCCAGCCCGCCGTCGACATCACCAGCACCGCCGAGACCTGGCAGAGCGCGGCCAGAAGAACGAGCCGGCTGCGCCCCCTGCGCGGCTCGAAGCGCCCGAAGAGCGCCACCAGTGCGCCGAGCGCGGCAAAGCCGATCAGGTGGGCAAAGGGAGAGAGGTGAAACAGGGGCAGGGCGATGGCCACGGTCAGCGCCGCCTGGAACCCGGCCAAGCAGGAATTCCGCAGGGAGGGCTGCGGCGCGAAGGCCAGGCTGCCGCGCAGCGCGTCCGCGCGCAGCACGTGACGGGCCACCTCGCTGCGGCGGGCGAGGGGGGCGAGCGAGGGGTCGGTCGCGCTCATGGGTCTGTCTCCTGTATATCGTCCGCCTGCCGCGCCGCGATGCGGGCTTCGATCTTGGCGAATTGCGCCAGCAGGGTCTCGATCTCGGCATCGCTCAGATCGGCCAGCAACTCTTCCTCGGCGCGGGCCAGCTCGGCGCGGATCTCGGCAACCCGCCGGGTTCCTGCTGCGGTGAGATGAATGAGGCGAGCGCGCCCGTCATTGGGATCGGGGCGGCGCTCGATGAGCCCGTCGCGCACGTGGATGTCGAGCACGCGCACGAGGCTCGACCCGTCGACCCCGACGAGGGCCGCGAGGGCCTTCTGCGGGATCCCGCCGCCGGTCTCGGCGAGGTGCACGAGCGGCACCCAGGTGGCGTCGGTCAGGCCGTTGCCGGCCAGATGGGCATCGAGCGCGCGGCGCCAGCGTCGGGCCAGCAGCGAAAAGCGGATGCCGAGTCGGTAGCGCGGGGAGAGGGGCGGCGTGGTCATCACGGAGATGTAGCACAGATGAATTGATTTGCAATTCAATCTAAATGAATCGCTGTTGATATTTTCAGCGTTTCTACGCCGGACCACTCGCGCGTGAGATGCATCGGGGCACAACCGGCCTACCTGGCGCTTATCAGCCCCGCGCGCGTCTCGATCTGAACACCGAAACCGTTTGCAAGGACAGCGGCTTCTCCCTATCGTTCTAGCCCAGCCATGCCACCGCATGGCGGCAAAGGTCCGGCACCGGATCAGACCCTGGAGTACTTGTTGCTACGCCGTCAGTCTCCGAACTTTGACAAGAATTCCTTCCTCTCCGGGCCAAGCGAGATGGCCCGCCGCATCCGCGAGTTCGACTGGTCAGGGCATCCGCTCGGTCCGTCCGAAGACTGGCCGGCGGCGCTGCGCTCGGCACTGAGTATCGCGCTGAACTCGGCCTTCCCGACCTGCATCTACTGGGGGCCGGAGCTGCGCCTGCTCTACAATGACAGCTGGTCGCACATCCCCGGCCCGCGCCATCCCGGCTGCCTCGGAGAGCCCGCGGCCGAGGTCTGGTCGGATATCTGGCACATCATCGAGCCGCAGTTCACCCAGGCGATCAGCACCGGCGAAGGGGTCTATTTCCGCGACCAGATGCTGCCAATGCGCCGCTTCGGGCTCGAGGAAGAGACCTACTGGACCTACAATTTCACCCCGATCCGGGATGATGACGGCTCCATCGGCGGCGTGTTCAACTCCGGCAACGAGACCACGCGGCAGGTGCTGCAGCAGGGGAACACCCGGTTCCTGCTCGACCTCAGCGACGTGTTCCGCAACGTGACCGATCTCGTCGAGCTTCGGCGGCGCTCGATCGCCATGCTGGGCGCGCATCTCGGCGCCGACCGGGTCGGCCTGCGCGAACGGGTGCAGGACGGGCTGCGCGCCAAGCTGCCGGTGATCGAACAATGGGCCGCGGAGGGCGTGCCGCCGGTGGCCTCCGGCGTCGCCAAGGCGCCGATCCTCGATCCTGCCTGGCAGCAATTGCTCGACGGCCGCGTGATGCGGCTCGACGGCACCGATCCGAGCCGCGCCGACATCGACCGGACGGTGCTCGAGACCCTCGATTGCGAGGCCGCGCTGGCGGTGCCGTGGGTCGAGGACGGGCTGACCCAGGCCATTCTTTTCGTGCATTCCTGCAGCGCGCGGCACTGGACCGATCTCGAGGTCGAGACCGTCGAACAGGTGCTGACGCGGATGATGGCGCTGATGGACCGCGCCCGCGCCGCCGAGCGCGAGCGGCTGATGTCGGACGAGATCAATCACCGCTCGCGCAACCTGCTGGCGGTGGTGCAGGCGATCGTCCGGCTTGCGCGGCCCGAGGAGCCCGAGGTGATGCGCGCCAAGCTGCTCGACCGGCTGAGCGCGCTGGCGCAGAACCACTCGCTGCTCGCCGATCAGCGCTGGGAGCCGGTGGCGCTGACCAAGCTGCTGTCGCAGGAGCTCTCGCCCTATGCCGGCGACGGCGAGATCCGGGTGAGCATGAGCGGGCCCGCAGTGGTGCTGAGCTCCGAGGAATGCCAGACGCTCGGCATGGTGGTGCACGAGCTGGTGACCAATGCCGCGAAGCACGGCGCGCTGAAGGATGCCGGCGGTGCGCTCGACGTGCGCTGGGATGTCACTGAGGGCCGGCTGCATCTGGAATGGATCGAAACGGTCGCAGGGGCGCTGAAGACCGAGGGGTTCGAAGTGCCGGGCTTCGGCTCGAGCCTTCTGAGGCTGATGATCGAGCTGCAACTCGAAGGCAAGCTGGTGCGCGAGCTGACCCCGACCGGGCTGCATTGCGTCATCGACGTGCCCTGGGCCAAGCGCGATGCCTCCCAGCGCGAGCCCGCTGACCGCGAGGTGGAAAGCATCGCGATGAAGTGAGCCGCGCCGCGGCGGGGCCGGGGAACCGGCGCGTACCGCCCGGCGTTTTCGGCGCATGATAACCGTGCCCGATCTCGTCTACTATCCCGATGACCGCCCCGGCATTTCCCGCCGGCGCTGCGGGCGCGGCTTTTCCTACATCGCCCCCGACGGCACCCGCATCGAGCGCGGTCCGGAGCGACGCCGCATCGAGGCGCTGGCGGTGCCGCCGGCCTACGAGAAGGTGTGGATCTGCCCACGCGACAACGGCCACCTGCAGGCGACCGGCCGCGACGCGCGCGCCCGCAAGCAATACCGCTATCACCCCGACTGGACCGAGCACCGCGCGCGGCAGAAATTCGAGCATCTGGCCGAGTTCGGCCATGCTCTGCCGGGGCTGCGGCGGCGCATCCTCGAGGATCTGCGCGGCCGCGATCCCGGTGATCGGGCCTTCGCGCTTGCGGCGGTGCTGGCGCTGCTCGACCGCGCCGGGATCCGTGTCGGCAATGCCGATTATGCCAAGCAGAACCGCAGCTATGGCGCCACCACCCTGCGCGGCACGCACATGTCGCTCGATGGCGGCGAGCTAAAGCTGAGCTTCACCGGCAAGGGCGGCAACAAGGTCGAAAGCGTGCTGCGCGACCGCACGCTGGAACGGGTGATGACCGGGCTGCACGACCTGCCGGGGCGCGAGCTGATCACCTGGCTCGACGCAGACGGCGCGCCGCACTCGGTGCGCTCGGAAGAGGTCAACGCCTTCCTTGCCGACCGCACCGGCAACAGCGCCCTGACCGCCAAGACCTTCCGGACCTGGAACGGTACGGCGGCGGCGCTGAAATGCGCGCTCGATGCCGAGCGGGTGACGATCAAGGCGATGTCGGAGGCGGCCTCGGAACGGCTGCACAACACGCCCGCCATCGCCCGCAAGTCCTACATCCATCCCGACGTCATCGCGCTCGCCGAGAGCGAGCCGGACGAGCGGGCGGCGCTGACGCGCGAGGCGCCGGAGATCGGCGGGCTGCGCCGGGCCGAGGCGCAGCTGCTTCACCTGCTGGAGCGCTGATACGCCAGCCCCGCCGCGCCGGACCGCGAAGGGGCTGGGCGCCGCGGGCGGTGTCAGGTGTCAGGGGCGGATGTAGGAATAGCCCTCTTCCTGCAACTCCACGAGCCGCGCCACGCCGGAGGTCACGACCTGCGCCTCCTCGAGCAGGGTCACCGGCGCGCCGGTCTTCTTCTCGATGCCGGCGATGGTGTTGCCGCAGGCCGAGAAGGTGATCGGCAGTTCGAGCGACAGGGTTTCGATGCGGTCCTTCACCGGGCTCTTGCCCTCGATCAGCATGTGCAGGCCAGGCCCGTAGGCGACCATCTCGATCTTCACCTCGTC
This sequence comes from Salipiger bermudensis, assembly GCF_019801965.1. Lineage (GTDB taxonomy): Bacteria > Pseudomonadota > Alphaproteobacteria > Rhodobacterales > Rhodobacteraceae > Salipiger > Salipiger bermudensis_A. The sequence continues at coordinate 306,557 of NZ_JAHVIA010000001.1, read as the reverse complement.
GCCCTGCTCAGTGTAATACTCGGTCAGGTTCTTCGCGTTGTTGAGCGCCATGTTCAGCACGTGGGGATCGTTTTGATCCACGTGGAACGCCACGTGATGGGTCTTGCCCTCGGCCAGCAGGGCCAAGGGCGCCGCCGCCAGAAGAGCGGCGAGTGCCACGGTCTTGATCATCTCTGTCTCCTCCCTCAGAGACCGCGATGGTAGCGCAAAATGCAGCGCCCGTGGCAAGGGTTTTAAACGCAGGGCGTGTGGCGCTCAAATTGCCAGCAACCATGTGGTGATGCCGAAATAGAGCAGCAGCCCGGTCAGGTCGACGATCGTGGTCAACGCCGGCCCCGAGACAACCGCCGGATCCTGCCGCAGCGCCACGGCGGCGACCGGCAGGATCGCCCCGATCAGCGTGGCACTCACCACCTGCGCCGAGATGGCAATGGCAATGACCAGGCCGATCTGGTTGAGGCTCATGCCCGCCGGCACATCGCCGCCATTGGAGAGGAACAGCACCTTGAGCCAGGCGAAGAGGAACAGCACACCGGCAAGCATCAGGGCCACCCGCGTCTCGCGCCAAAGGATGCGCGCCGCATCGCGCAGCTCGACCTCGCCATAGCTGATGGCGCGGGTCACGAGGCTGGCCGACTGGGTGCCGACATTGCCGCCGGTATCGGCCACCATCGGCATGTAGAGCGCCAGGATCACCAGCGCGTCGAGGGCGCTCTCGTAGACATGCACCACGTAGCCCGCCGCCAGCCCGACGATGGCCAGCCCCAGCACCCAGGGGATGCGGCGGCGAAAATCATGCCAGACGGGAAGGTCGAAATACTCCTCGTCGTAATCACCGGTCAGCTTGGCGAAGATGTCGGTATCGTCGTCGATCTTGTCGAGCAGGTAGCGGTGCGCGCCGAGCACCGAGACCGCGCCGGCAAAGCGCCCCTCGGCGTCGAGCACCGCGAGGCCAGAGAGCTCCTCGTCCACCACGGTCTGCGCCGCTTCCTCGGCGCTCCAGCTCAGATCGGCATGGAGGCGCGCCGGGCGCAGCACGTCGCGGATGCGCGTTCCGGGCGCCGCCTTGCCGCATTCGGCAAAGCGCACCACGCCGAGGAAGCGCTGATCCGCATCAACGACGAAGGCCAGCAACTCGGTGCCCTCGCGGGTGGACTGGGCGAAGTGGCGGATGGTCTGGGCGCAGGTCATGTCGGGCGAGACCAGCAGCGGCGCGGGGGCGAGCACCGCGTCGATCGGATCGAAGGGCGAGAGGGTGTCCGGGGTGAGCTCGGTCGCGGTCATGGCGTGCGCCCTCAGGTCATGGGAATGGTCCGGTTAGACGTCTGGAAGGTAACAGATCCGTGACGGATCGCCGTGTCCACGGAATCCGGGGCACGGGCGCTGCTTCACACGACTTTCGGCTGATTTTCCACGCGCGACATTGTCGCAAGCCGGGCCCGCACCGCAGCGGCCACGAAAATTCGTGCGAATTTTCTTGTGCGCGCCGCAACCTGAGCGGCACCTGCGGTCGGGACCCGCGCGCGTCCGGGCGCTGCGCCGGCGTCAACACGCTGGGCGGGCGTCAAAGCGCTGCGCGGGCGGGGAGGAAAATTCGCAGAATTTTCCTCCCCGCCGGGGTCAGTTCCCGGCGATCCGCGCCGCGCCGTCCTCGATCGCCGCGCGCAGGCGGCGCTCGAGGGTCTTCTGCTTCGAGGGCGTGTAGAACTTCAGCCCGAACATGTCCTTGACGTAGAACGTGTCGACCACCTGCTCGCCATAGGTCGCGATCACCGCCGAGGAGATGTAGACATTGCTCTCCGAAAGCGTCCGCGCCAGATCGTAGAGCAGGCCGGGGCGGTCGCGGGTGTCGACCTCGATGATGGTGTAGATCTCCGAGCCCTCGTTGTCGAAGGCGATGGAGGTCGGCACGTTGAATGCCTTCTCGCGCTTCTTGAGCTTGCCGCGCGACAGGATCGCCTCGCGCGGCTTGACCTCGCCCATCAGCGTCTTGCGGATGGTGTCGCGCAGGCGCGGGATGCGGCTTTCCTCGTAGGGCGAGCCCTCGGCATCCTGGATCCAGAACGCCGCCGTGGCGTAGCCGTCCTTGGAGGTGAAGGTGCGCGCGTCGACCACGTTGGCGCCCACCAGCGATAGCGCGCCCGCGAGCCGGGCGAAGATCCCCGGGTGATCGGCCAGCGCAAAGCAGACCCGCGTCGCGTCGCGATCCTCGTCGGGATGGATGTCGATGCGGATCTCGGTATCGCCGATATCGCGCAGCAGCCGGGCAAACACCGCGTGGGCGGTGACATGCAGCCCCTGCCAGTAGGGATCGTAATGCCGCGAGGTCTCGGCTCGCAGGTCCTTGGCATCCCAGTCGGCCAGCTCCTCGCGCAGGGCCTTCTTGGCCTCGGCGCCGCGGTTCTCGCGATTGAGCGCCTCCATTCCGTCCTCGAGCGCCCGCCGGGTCTGCCGGTAGAGCGCGCGCAGCAGCGCTGCCTTCCAGTTGTTCCAGACGCCCGGCCCGACGCCGCGGATGTCGCAGACCGTCAGCACGGTGAGCAGGTCGAGCCGCTCCTTGGTCTGCACCGCCTTGGCGAAGTCGCGCACCGTTCGCGGATCGGCGATGTCGCGCTTCTGCGCCATGTCCGACATCAGCAGGTGATAGCGCACCAGCCATTCGACCGTGGCGCATTCCGCCTTGGTCAGCCCCAGCCGCGGCGCCACCTTGCGGGCGATGCGGGCGCCGACCACCGAGTGATCCTCGTCGCGGCCCTTGCCGATATCGTGCAGCAGCAGCGCCACGTAGAGCACCTTGCGGTTGACGCCTTCCTTCAGGATCGTCGAGGCGACCGGCAACTCCTCGACAAGGTCGCCATGCTCGATTTCGCTGAGGTTCGCGATGCACTGGATGGTGTGCTCGTCGACCGTGTAGGCGTGATACATGTTGAACTGCATCATCGCCACGATGGGCTCGAACTCGGGGATGAAGGCGCCAATCACGCCCAGCTCGTTCATCCGCCGCAGCGAACGCTCCGGGTTGCCGTGCTTCAGCAGCAGGTCGAGGAACAGCCGCCGCGCCTCCTTGTCGGCGCGCAGCTCGTCGTCGATCAGGTGCAGGTTGGCCTTGATCAGCCGCATGCCGTGCGGGTGCAGCAGCAGGCCGGTGCGCAGCCCCTCCTCGAAATAGCGCAGCAGGTTGAGCTTGTCGGCGAGGAAGGCCTCGTCATCGGCGATGGCGAGGCGGTTGTTGACCACCGCATAGCCATCCTTGACCTGCGGACCGCGCTTGAACATGCGCAGCAGCAGCGGGGCATCCTTCTGATGCTCGGATTCGAGCGCGGTCAGGAAGATCCGCGTCAGGTCGCCCACCGCGGTGGCGTGGCGGAAGTAATCCTGCATGAACCACTCGACGGCGCGGCGCCCGCCGCGATCGACATAGCCCATGCGGTCGGCGACCTCGACCTGCATGTCGAAGGTGAGCTGCTCGACAGCGCGCCCGGCGGCGAGATGCAGGTGGCAGCGCACCGCCCAGAGAAACTCCTCGGCGCGCATGAAGAGGTTGTACTCCTCGCGCCGGAACACGCCGATGCGCACCAGTTCCTCGGCATCGTCGGTGTGGTGGATGTACTTGGTGATCCAGTAGAGAGACTGCAGGTCGCGCAGCCCGCCCTTGCCTTCCTTGACGTTGGGCTCGACCACGTAGCGCAGGCCCTGCTTGCGGTGACGGGTGTCGCGTTCCTCGAGCTTGGCGGCTACGAAGGCGCGCTCGGAGCCCTTGAAGAGGTCTTCCCAGAGCCGGCTCTCGAGCTCGCGCGCCAAGGGCTCGTGGCCGATGATGAAGCGGGTCTCGAGCATCGCGGTGCGGATGGTGAAATCCTCGCCGCCGAGACGGATGCAGTCCTTCACCGTGCGCGAGGCATGGCCGACCTTCAGCTTCAGGTCCCAGAGGATGTAGAGCATCGACTCGATGACGCTCTCGGCCCAGGGGGTGATCTTCCAGGGCGTCAGGAACAGCAGGTCGACATCGGAATCCGGTGCCATCTCGCCGCGGCCATAGCCGCCCACCGCCATCACCGTCAGGCGTTCGCCCTCGGTCGGCGCATTGAGCGGATGCAGCCGGATCGTCGCCAGCTCGAAGACCAGCCGGACGATGCCGTCGGTCAGCCAGGCATAGGCCTCGGTGGTCGGGAAGGCGGCACGGGGATTGGCGGCGAAGGCCTGCGCGATGACCGCGCGGCCCTGGTCGCGCGCGGCGGACAGGAGCTTGACCGCGATGGCGCGCACCTGGGCCTCGGTTTCGGCCTCCGCGACCTTGGTGAAGAGTTCGGCGCGGAGGGCGGGAAGGTCGAAGATCTCCGATGCCGGGGCGATCAGGTCGTCCGGCATCGGGGCTTGCATGAGGTCTTCAGAAACCTGCGCCGGAGAAGCTGGAGGGGGCAGGGTCAAGGATCACCATCTGGTTGTTGCGCACGGTCGCGACGGCGAGCCCACGCTCGTTGGTGCCATCGCTTTTCAGGCGGAATACACCGCCCGTGCCTTGGAAACCAGCGGATTGCGTCAGCGCGCGGCCGGTCAGGGCGTCGCCGCGGCCCTGTTTCACCAGCGCGCCGATGGCGGCGATGCCGTCAAAGGCGAGGCCGGCCAGCGGGTGCGGGTTCTCGCCATAGGCGGCGCTGTAGCGGGCGGTGAAACTGCGCTGCATATTCTGGTTCGGCAGGGCGAACCAGGCGCCGTTGGCACCCGGATAGGCGAAGAGTTCGGGCTTCACGTCCCAGCGGGTCAGGCCGACATACTGGAATTCCGACGGGCTCAAGCCGTTCTCGGGCATCACCTGCAGCAGCAGCGGCATGGCGGCGTTGGTGGCATCGGTGGTGATGAAGACCGAGTCCGCCCCCGAGTTGCGGGCGATGTCGCCCATCGACTGCGCGGTGCTGGTCACGCCCTCGACGCTGAGCGGGTAGGGCTGGACGGTGGCGACGCGCACACCGTTCTGCGAGGCGGCCTGCTGGATGGCGTTGCGACCGAACTGGCCCGGAACGTCCTCGGAATGCAGGATCGCGATGCTCGACAGGCCATTGCGGCGACCATATTGCATCAGCCGGTCGGCTGTGTTCTCGAAGGTCGGTCCGAGCACGAAGAGGTTGCCGCCCGCGATCGAGGGGTTGTTCGAGAAAGACAGCACGTTGACGCCCTCGTCGGCGACCACCTTGCTGGCCTCGACGGCGACCTCGCCACGCAGCGGGCCGAGGATGATCTTGGCGCCCTCGTCGACCGCGCGCTGGGCCTGCGCCGCGGCGGTGGCGCCGGAGCCGGCGGTGTCATAGACCGCGAGGTCGATATTGACCCCGTCGAGATCGGCGATGGCGAGCCGGGCGGCATTCTCGAGGTCGCGGGCGATGCTGGCGGCGCCGGAATCGCTCTGCGGGACCAGCAGCGCGACGCGCACGCTCTCGTTGGGGTTGATTCGCGGGCCGCCGCTATTCGATGCCCCGAGATCGGTCATCGTGGAGACGTCGCAGGCGGTGACGAGGCCTGCGCCCGCCACGACGGCAGCGGTGCAGAGCGCCTTGCGGGCGCGGGACAAAACGGCGAACATGGTGGTGAACTCCCTCGATCATTAGCGCGGGTTGAAGCCCGCGTGGGTTTACGAGGGATCATAGTCCAGCAAGGGGATGGGTCCAGAAATGAATCCGGAAAGGCGCGGATTGGCGCCGGGGCTGTACATGGTGGCGGTCCCGATCGGCAACGCGCGCGACATCACGTTGCGGGCGCTCGACATTCTGCGTGAGGCCGATGTGCTGGCCGCCGAGGACACCCGCAGCCTGCGCCGCCTGCTCGAGATCCACGGCGTGGCGCTGGGCGATCGCACGGTGCTCGCCTACCACGATCACAACGGCGCCAGGATGCGCCCGAAGCTGCTCGAGGCGCTGGCCGAGGGCCGCTCGGTGGCCTACGCCTCCGAGGCCGGCACGCCGATGATCTCCGACCCGGGGTTCGACCTGGTGCGCGCGGCCCGCGAGGAGGGCCTGCCGGTGACCACGGCACCGGGCGCCTCCGCGGTGATCGCGGCGCTGACCATCGCCGGCCTGCCGACCGACCGGTTCCTGTTCGGGGGCTTCCTGCCCAATGCCTCGGGCGCGCGCCGCAAGGCGCTCGAGGAGCTGCGCACCGTGCCGGCGACGCTGGCCTTCTACGAGTCGCCCAAGCGCGTGGGCGCGATGCTGGCGGATGCGGCGGCGGCGCTCGGACCGGACCGTCCGGCCGCGGTCTGCCGCGAGCTCACCAAGCGCTTCGAGGAATGCCGCGAGGGCAGCCTCTCCGAGCTCGCCGAGCACTACGCGGAGGCAACGCCCAAGGGCGAGATCGTGGTGCTGATCGGCAAAAGCGATTCAGAGGATGTTAGCGATTCCGACCTAGACCGCTCCCTGACCGAGGCGCTGCTGACGATGTCGGTGCGCGATGCCGCCGATGCGGTCTCGGGCATGTATGGCGTGAAACGGCGCCCGGTCTATCAGCGCGCCATGGCGCTGGCGAAGGAGCGGGCCGAAGGCGGGGAGTGATCCCCGGAAAGGGGCTCCCATGTCGATGATGGGCCAGCAGCTCAGTTTCGATTTCCGCAATCCTGCGCCTGCCGCGCCGTCGCGTGAGCAGGCACATGAAGACGGGCGCCGCGCCCGCGTCGAGCGCGGGGCGCTGGGCCATCGCGCCGGGCTCTCCGCCGAGGCCCGCGTGGCGCAGGATTACGAGCGCCGCGGCTACCGGGTAGCGCGGCGGCGCTGGCGTGGCCGCTGCGGCGAGATCGATCTGATCCTGCACGATGGCGCGGGGCTGATCTTCGTCGAGGTGAAGAAGAGCCGCAGCTTCGATCGCGCCTTGCAGCGCCTGTCCTCCCGGCAGATCGCGCGCCTGCTCCGGGCCGGTGAGGAATTCGCCGGAACCCAGCCGTTGGGCTCGCTCACCGAGATGCGTTTCGACGTGGCGCTGATGAACGAGCAGGGCATGATCCGGGTGATGGAGAACGCGCTTGGCCCCTGAGGGGGCATTGCCAGTCCCCGGTCTGTGGGCCATGTATGGCGAAAGCCAGAGCGGGAGAGCCCATGAAAATCGCCTTTCAGATGGACCCGATCGGTCCGATCGACATCAACGCAGACAGCACGTTTCGACTGGCCGAGGAAGCGCAGGCGCGCGGGCACGAGCTGTATTACTACCTGCCCGATCACCTCTCCTTCCAGGAAGGCCGGATCATGGCGCGGGCGCGCACGCTCAAGGTGCAGCGCGTGCAGGGCGATCATGCCGAGCTCGGGCCGCTGCAGCTGATCGACCTATCCGAGGTCGACGTGGTCTGGCTGCGGCAGGACCCGCCCTTCGACATGCATTACATTACCACCACCCACCTGCTCGAGCGGCTGATGCCCGGCACGCTGGTGGTCAACGATCCGTTCTGGGTGCGCAACTCGCCGGAAAAGCTGCTGGTGCTGAACTTCCCCGAGCTGACGCCGCCCACCACCATCGCCCGCGATCTCGAGACCATCCGCGAGTTCAAGGCCAAGCATGGCGACATCATCCTCAAGCCGCTCTACGGCAATGGCGGTGCCGGCGTGTTCCGCCTCGACGAGAACGACCGCAATCTCAGCTCGCTCTACGAGCTCTTCACCGGCTTCTCGCGTGAGCCGTTGATCGTGCAGAAATACCTCCCGGCGGTGACCAAGGGCGACAAGCGGGTGATCCTCGTCGACGGCGAGCCGGTGGGCGCGATCAACCGCGTGCCGGCAGCCAACGAGGTGCGCTCCAACATGCATGTGGGCGGCCGCCCCGAGAAGGTCGAGCTGACCGAGCGCGACCGCGAGATCTGCGCCAAGATCGGTCCGGTGCTGCGCGAGAAGGGGCAGGTCTTCGTCGGCATCGACGTGATCGGCGACTGGCTGACCGAGATCAACGTGACCTCGCCGACCGGCATCCAGGAGCTCGAGCGCTTCGACGGCGTCAACGTCGCCGAGAAGATCTGGCAGGCGATCGAAGCCAAGCGGGGATGAGCCGGCGGCTCGCCGCGCTCAACCTCGTCCTGCGCGTCGCGGTCAAGCCGCGGCTGGCGCGGACCTCGGGGCCGGGCGCGGCGGAGCGCGACTTTCGCCGCCTCGGGGCGCTGGCCCTGCGCCAGCCGCACTACCTGCGCCGGATCGAACGACCGGGCGGGCTGCACTGGATCAGCGCCGGCCCCTGCGCGCCGGGCAGGATGATCCTTTACTTCCATGGCGGCGGCTACATCTCCGGCAGCCCCGCCACCCACCAGGGCCTGATCGCGCGGCTCTCGAAACTGTCCCGCATCGAAGCCTGCGCGCCGGACTATCCGCTCGCCCAGGACGCCCCCGTGCCCGCCGCCTTCGATGCCGCCCTCGCGGCCTGGCGCCGCTGCCTGGCGCTGGGCTACGCGCCGGAGCGCATCCTGCTGGCGGGGGACTCCGCCGGCGGCGGGCTGGCGCTGGCGCTGCTGGCGCGGCTCTGCACCGAGGGCACGCCGCCCGCCGGTGTCATCGCCTTCTCGCCCTGGACCGACCTCGCCATGACCGGCGCGAGCCTGCGGGCGAATGCCGGGCGGGATCGCTTCCTGCCGGTCGCCCGCATCGCGGAGCTCTGCGAGATCGTGCTCGGCGGCACCGACCCGCATGATCCGCGCATCTCGCCCCTCTACGGCGCCTTTCCCGGCTGCCCGCCGGTGCTGATCTGCCATTCCGGCACCGAGATCCTCGCCGATGACGCGCGCAACATGGCGGCCCGGCTGCGCGCCGAGGGCGGCGCGGTCACGCTGCACGAGGAGCCCGACGCGCCGCATGCCTGGCCGGTCTTCGACGGCTGGATCCCCGAGGCGCGCCAGACCCTGCGCCTCGCGGCGCGCTTCGCTCAGTCCTGCCTCGCGGCGACCAGCCGGTAGCTCAGCGCCTCGGCTACATGCGGGCGACGCAGCGCATCGTCGCCGGCGAGATCGGCGATGGTGCGCGCCACCCGCAGGATGCGGTGATAGCCGCGCGCCGAGAGACCGAAGCGGTCGGCGGCGCGGAGAAGAAGCTCGCGGCTCTCGGGGTCCGGTTCGGCGATCTCCTCGAGGCGCTGCCCTTCGGCATCGGCATTGGTGCGCAGCCCTGGATGCCCGACGAAGCGCTCGGCCTGCCGCGAGCGCGCCGCAGCGACCCGCGCGGCGACGGTGGCGGAGCTGTCGCCGGAGGCGGGCAGGTCGAGATCGGTGAACGCCACTGGCGGCACCTCGATGCGCAGGTCGAAGCGGTCCATCAGCGGCCCCGAGATGCGGCCGAGATACTCCTCGCCGCAGGCCGGCGCCCGCGAACAGGCGCGGGCCGGGTCGGTGAGATGGCCGCAGCGGCAGGGGTTGGCGGCGGCGATCAGCAGGAAGCGGCAGGGGTAGCTGACATGAGCATTGGCGCGCGACACCATGACCTCGCCGCTCTCGATCGGCTGGCGCAGGGTTTCGAGCACGGTGCGGGCAAACTCGGGAAACTCGTCGAGGAACAGCACGCCGTTATGGGCGAGGCTGACCTCGCCGGGGCTGGCCCGCCGTCCGCCGCCGATGATTGCCGCCATCGAGGCGGTGTGGTGCGGCGCGCGGTAGGGCCGCGTCCGCGAGATGCCGCCCTCGTCGAGCAGCCCCGCGAGCGAGTGGATCATCGAGGTCTCGAGCGCCTCGGTCGCGGTGAGCGGCGGCAGGATGCCCGGCATGCGCGCGGCCAGCATCGATTTGCCGGATCCGGGAGTGCCGACGAGGATCAGGTGGTGGCGCCCGGCAGCGGCGATCTCGAGTGCGCGCTTGGCGCGCTCCTGCCCCTTGACGTCGCGCAGGTCGCGCTGGGCGGGGGTGGCGGGCAACTCGCCGGGCTCCGCCGGCGCGATGGGCGCCGCGCCGCTGTAGTGGCGCACCACCTCGGCCAGGCTTCGCGCGCCGAGCACCCGGCAGGCGCCGACCCAGGCTGCCTCCGGGCCGGAGCCGAGCGGGCAGAGCAGGCTGCGCTCTTCCTCGGCGGCGGTCATTGCCGCGGGCAGGGCGCCCGGAACCGCCACCAGCGTGCCGTCGAGCGCCAGCTCGCCCAGCGCCATGGTCCGCGCAATCTCGTCACGCGGCAGGATCTCGAGCGCCGCGAGCAGGCCGAGCGCGATGGGGAGATCGAAATGCGAGCCCTCCTTGGGCATGTCGGCGGGCGAGAGATTGACGGTGATGCGCTTCGAGGGCAGCGCGATGGCCATCGCGGTGAGCGCCGCCCGCACCCGCTCGCGTGCCTCCGACACCGCCTTGTCGGGCAGGCCGACGATGGCGAAGGCGGGCACCCCCGCCGTCACCGCGCATTGCACCTCGACCGTGCGCGCCTCGACGCCTTCGAAAGCGACCGTGTAGGCATGTGCGATCACCCGCGCCCCCCCCTTTTCCTGTCGCCCGAGCCTGAGGGGCGGATGGTTAGGAAAGGGTTAAGGCGCGACCGGCCCTGTTAAGCGCGTGTCTGGAGCAGCGCGGCGAAGGCGGGCCATGCCTCGGGGTCGCGCAGGGTCTTGTCGCGGCAGAAGGCGTTGCAGAAGCCGAAGACGCGCCCATCGATTTCTAGGAATTCCGTGACCGGATCGCCGGAATAGGGGCAGAGCGCGTTCTCCGACGGGCCGCTCGGCACGGCGCGGGCCGGACGCGGCGCCGGGCCGGGCCAGGGGGCGGGCGTGTAATCGCGGTCGTACCAGGGCAGGTGCTCGTTGCGGGCGAGCCCCATGGCGCGCCAGCGCCGGAAGGCCGGGTCGGCCAAATGCGCGGCGACATAGGCGCGCGCCTCGCTGCCGAGCGCGAGCCCGTATCCCGCGATGCGCGCCGCCACCGGGGCAAAGAAGGCGTCCGCCGCGCTGTAAGTGCCGAAAAGCCATGGGCCGTTGCCGCCGAAGCGCTCACGTGCGAGCGACCAGAGCGCCTCGATCCGGGCGAGGTCGGCGCGGGTCTCGGGCGAGGGCTCGAAGCCGCGATAGGCGGTCGAGAGGTTCATCGGGCACTGCTCGCGCAGCGCGCCGTAGCTCGAATGCATCTCGGCGCACATGCTGCGGGCGCTCGCGCGGGCCCGCGGTTCGGCGGGCCAGATCCCGGCATCGGGGTAGCGGCTGGCCAGTTCCTCGGCGATGGCGAGGCTGTCCCAGACCAGCGCGCCGTCCTCGGTGAGCAGGCAGGGCACGGTCCGCGCCGGGGCGATCTCGGAAAGTTGATCGGCGACCGGGCCGTCGAGGAAACTGATCCGGGTGACGGAGACGGGCAGGCCGAAGCGTTCGAACAGCAGCCAGCCGCGCAGCGACCAGCTGGAATAGGTGTAATCCCCAAGAAACAAGCGGTTGGTCATCTCTCGCCTCGTGCTGAAAACGCTCTAGATGCAGCGATACAGCCGATCCGCGGAGCGCGGAAATTCCGATTTGTGCGCCAGCACATCATCGCAGGGAATGGCTGCTCCGGGCGGGCTTTCGCCGAGCCCCGAGAAAAATGTGCCCCAGCGCGAAACTATTCGCGTCCCTGTCGCGTTGCTCAGGAACAAGACTGTGCGAGAAGGCGGGATCTCCCGTCCAATAAATCGATGGGGAACGCAAATGACACCTGAGGCCTTCAACGATCAGACCCTCTCCCGCAAGGCCATGAAGGCCGAGCTTCTCGACGCAGAGACCGAGTTGCAACTGGCCTATGCCTGGCGCGATCACCGCGACGAGGCAGCGCTGCACCGGTTGATCACCGCCTACATGCGGCTGGCGATCTCGATGGCCGCCAAGTTCAAGCGTTACGGCGCCCCGATGGGCGACCTGATCCAGGAGGCCGGGCTCGGCCTGATGAAGGCGGCCGACAAGTTCGACCCCGACCGCGGCGTCCGCTTCTCGACCTACGCGGTGTGGTGGATCAAGGCCAGCATTCAGGACTACGTGATGCGCAACTGGTCGATGGTGCGCACCGGCTCGACCTCCTCGCAGAAATCCCTGTTCTTCAACATGCGCCGCGTTCAGGCCCGTCTCGAGCGCGAAGCCGCCGCCGAGGGCCGTTCGCTCGAGCGCCACACGCTGCACGCGGCCATCGCCAAGGAAGTGGGCGTGCCGCTGCATGACGTGGAGATGATGGACGGGCGCCTCTCGGGCTCAGATTTCTCGCTCAACGCCACCCAGTCCACCGACGAGGACGGGCGCGAGTGGATCGACACGCTCGAGGATGACGGCGAGCAGAGCTCGTCGCTGGTCGAGGGCAAGCTCGACAATGACCAGCTGCGCGAGTGGCTGGTGGTGGCGCTGACCTCGCTCAACGACCGCGAGCGCTTCATTGTCCGGGAGCGCAAGCTGCGCGACGAGACCCGCACGCTGGAAAGCCTCGGGCAGGAGCTTGGCCTCTCGAAGGAGCGGGTGCGGCAGCTCGAGGCCGCCGCTTTCATGAAAATGCGCAAGTCGCTTGAAGCCCAGTCGCGAGAGGTGGCACAGTTCCTCGCATGATGCGACCTGTCCAGCTCTGTGCCCCGCTGCTCTCCCTGACCCTGGCTGCTTCCGCGGCGTTTGCTCAGGAGGATGATGACGCGCGCAGGCTGGAAGAGGCGCAGCTGGTGTTTCTGGGCGAGGTGCATGACAACCCCGCCCATCATGCCCGCCAGGCCGAGCTGGTGGCCGAGATCAAGCCGGTGGCGCTGGTCTTCGAGATGCTGACCAACGAGCAGGCGGCACAGATCCATCCCGAACATCTGGACGACCAGGAGGCTCTTGCCGAGCTTCTCGACTGGGAAGCGTCGGGCTGGCCCGATTTCTCGATGTATTACCCGATTTTCCAGGCGGCCGGCGAGGCCGCCATCTTCGGTGCCGCGATGCCCCGCGAGGAGGCCCGCCGCGTGCGCGACGAGCCGCTCGACAAGGTCTTCGGCCCGAGCTCCGGCTTCTACGGGCTCGACGAGGCTCTGCCCGCCGAGGAGCAGGCCGAGCGCGAGGCCCTGCAAATGGCCGCCCATTGCGACGCGCTGCCCGCCGAGATGCTGCCGGTGATGGTCGGCATCCAGCGCCTGCGCGATGCGCGGCTGGCCGAGACCGCGCTCGAGGCGCTGTCGATGCATGGCGCGCCGGTGGTCGTCATCACCGGCAACGGCCACGCCCGCACCGACTGGGGCGCGCCTGCGCTGGTGAGGATGGCCGCCCCCGAGGTGCCGGTGGCAGCGCTCGGGCAGGGCGAGACCGGGCGTGGCGCGCCGGACGGCCGCTTCGATCTGCTGGAAGAGGCGGAAGCCGTGGAGCGCGACGATCCCTGCGCCGCCTTCGAGAGCCCCGAGCCTCCGGCCAATTGAGTTTTCCTCGCCCGCGCCTTAACAGGAGAGGTAACGGGCAAGGGAGTGGCGCGGGATGCTGTCGGGCAAGCGAATTCTTCTCATCATCAGCGGCGGCATCGCGGCCTACAAGGCGCTCGAGCTGATCCGCCGCCTGCGCGAGCGCGGCGCCGCGGTCACCCCGGTTCTGACGCCCTCGGCGCGGGAATTCGTCACGCCGCTCTCGGTGAGCGCGCTGGCGGGCGAGAAGGTCTATGGCGATCTATTCGATCTGACCGACGAGGCCGAGATGGGCCATATCCAGCTGTCGCGGGTGGCGGATCTGGTGCTGGTCGCCCCGGCCACCGCCGACCTGATGGCCAAGATGGCGCAGGGGCTCGCGGGCGATCTCGCCTCGACGCTGCTGCTGGCCACCGACACGCCGGTGATGATCGCCCCCGCGATGAACGTGCGGATGTGGCAGCACCCCGCCACGCAGCGCAATCTTGAGACCCTGAAGGGCGACGGCGTCAGCGTCGTCGGCCCCGACGAGGGCGACATGGCCTGCGGCGAATACGGGCCGGGGCGGCTGGTCGAGGTGCCGCAGATCGTGGCGGCGGTGGAGCGCGCGCTGGCCGACGGACCACTCAAGGGCCGCCGGGTGCTGGTCACCTCCGGCCCCACCCACGAGCCCATCGACCCGGTGCGCTACATCGCCAACCGTTCTTCCGGCGCGCAGGGCACGGCGATCGCCGAGGCGCTGCGCGATCTCGGCGCCGAGGTGGTCTTCGTCACCGGACCGGCCGAGATCGCCCGGCCCACGGGGGTCGAGGTGATCGAGGTCGAGAGCGCGCTGGAGATGCGCGCGGCGGTTCTGGGCGCGCTGCCGGTCGCGGCCGGGGTGTTTGCCGCCGCGGTCGCCGACTGGCGCGTGGCGCAGGCCTCGGGCTCGAAGATCAAGAAGCAGGCCGGCCGTCTGCCGGTGCTGGAATTCTCCGAGAATCCCGACATCCTCGCCGAGGTCTCGGCGCTCGGAGACGACCGCCCGGGGCTCGTCGTGGGCTTTGCCGCCGAGACCGATGACGTGGTCGACAACGCCACCGCCAAGCGGCTGCGCAAGGGCTGCGACTGGATCGTCGCCAATGACGTCAGCCCGGCAACGGGGATCATGGGCGGCAGCGAGAACGCGGTGGTGCTGATTTCCGACGCGGGCGCCGAGGCGTGGCCGCGCATGGGCAAGCGCGCGGTGGCGGAGCGGCTGGCGGCGCGGATCGCCGAGGCGCTGGGCGCCTGAACGCGTCCCCGCGGGGACGGAACCGATCCTGAACACGTCCCCGCGGGGACAGAACGATCAAGAGGACATGCGGACGTGGTGACGATTGCAGTGATGTGGGACGAGGGCGCCGACCAGGAGCTGGGGCTGCCGAGCTATGAGACCTCCGGGGCGGCCGGCGCGGATCTGCGCGCCAACCTGCCGGACCGGGGCGAGATCGTGCTGGCGCCGGGGGCGCGGGCGCTGGTGCCCACCGGGCTGCGGCTGGCGATCCCCGAGGGCTGGGAGGTGCAGATCCGGCCGCGCTCGGGGCTGGCGCTGAAGCATGGCATCACCCTGCCCAACAGCCCCGGCACCATCGACAGCGATTACCGCGGCCCGCTCGGGGTCATCGTGATGAACGCGGGCGAGGCGGCCTTCACCATCGCCCATGGCGACCGCATCGCGCAGATGGTGGCCGCGCCCGTGGTGCAGGCGGGCTTCGACCTGGTCGAGACCCTGCCCGAGACCGTGCGCGGTACCGGCGGTTTCGGCTCGACGGGCGTCTCCTGATGCTGCTGGTCCTCGTCCTCGCGGCGGCGATCTGGGGCGTGGGCCGGCTGATGGGGGCCTCGCGGCAGGCGCGGCTCTACATGCTGGGGCTGCTCTACGTCGCGGTGCTGGCGCTGCACCTGGTGCTGCCCGACGGGCATCCGCTGCGCATGGCGACGGGCGAGAGCCCGGCCTTCTGGGCGATCCTCGGCGGCTTCGGCGCGCTGGCTCTGGCCTACGGGCTGGTGCTGCGCCGGGTGAAGGCGCGGGCGGTGGCGCAGGAGGCGGCGCGGGCCCCGGAGGTGCCGGAGCGGCGCGGGCGCTTCGGCGAGGCGGAACTCGAGCGCTACGCCCGCCACATCGTGCTGCGCGAGCTCGGCGGGCCGGGGCAGAAGGCGCTGCGCGAGGCCAAGGTGCTGGTGATCGGCGCCGGCGGGCTCGGCGCGCCGGCGCTGCAATATCTCGCCGCCGCCGGCGTCGGCACCATCGGGTTGATCGACGACGACGTGGTCGAGAACGCCAACCTGCAGCGTCAGGTGATCCACAGCGATGACCGCATCGGCATGCCCAAGGTGTTCTCTGCGCAGGCGGCGATGCAGGCGCAGAACCCCTATGTCGAGGTGCGGCCCTATCACCGGCGGCTCGACGCGGAGAGCGCGGAGCTGCTCTTTGCCGAGTATGACGTGATCCTCGACGGCACCGACAATTTCGACACCCGCTACCTCGCCAACCGCTTCGCGGTGGCCGCCGGCAAGCCGCTGATCTCCGGCGCGCTGAGCCAGTGGGAGGGGCAGCTCTCGGTCTTCGATCCCGGCAAGGGCACGCCCTGCTACCAGTGTCTCTTCCCCGAGGCGCCGGCGCCGGGGCTGGCGCCGTCCTGCGCCGAGGCTGGGGTGCTGGGGCCGCTGCCGGGCGTCGTTGGTGCGATGATGGCGGTGGAGACCGTCAAGCTGATCGTCGGGGCGGGGCAGCCGCTGCTGGGCGAGATGCTGATCTACGATGCGCTCTGGGGAGAGACCCGGAAGATCGCGCTGAAGCGGCGCGAGGGCTGCCCGGTCTGCGGCTGAGCTCCCGGCGCCGCGCTCCTCCAGCCCTTGCGGGCTGTCCTCGCGGGTTTGGGGGTGTTGCGCGTTCTGGCAGGCACCGCGCGGGTGGCGGGGCGGATGCCTCCGGCGGGAGTATTTTTGACGAAGAGAAGATGGGGCGTTTGGCGGGGGTGCTGAATTCGTGTCGCTGCCATTGTCGTGCGGGCGGGGCGGGCTTAGCTTTGGGGCAAAAGGAGTCTCATACATGACCAACCCGCTGCTTGCCGACTGGGACACGCCGTTCCGGATCGCGCCCTTCGACCGCATTTCCGATGACGATTTCGCCCCGGCCTTCGAACAGGCGCTGGCCGAGCACCTGGCCGAGATCGAGGCCATTGCCGACAACCCCGAGCCCGCCAGCTTCGACAACACGATCCTGGCGATGGAAGGGGCCGGCGACGCGCTCGACAAGGTGCTCTCGGTGTTCTTCTCGGTGGCGGGCGCCGACAGCAACGACGCGCGGCAGGGCTTGCAGCGGGAATTCTCTCCCAAGCTCGCGGCGCACAGCTCGGCGATCTATGCCAACGCGCGGCTCTTCGGGCGGGTGGCCGATCTCTGGGCGCGGCGCGAGGCGCTGGGGCTGTCGGACGAGGAAGCCCGCGTGCTCTACCTCACCCATCGCGGTTTCGTCCGGGCCGGCGCGGCGCTCGAGGGCGATGCGGCGGAGCGCATGAAGGCGGTCAAGTCGCGGTTGGCGGTGCTGGGGACGGAGTTTACCCAGAACCTGCTGAAGGACGAGGCCGAGTGGTTCATGCCGCTTTCCGAGGCCGATCTCGAGGGGCTGCCGGGCTTCGTGGTGGATGCGGCGCGTTCCGCCGGCGAGGCGCTGGGGCAGGGCGGGCCGGTGGTGACGCTGTCGCGCTCGCTGATCGTGCCGTTCCTGCAATTCTCGCCGCGAAGGGATCTGCGGCAAAAGGCCTTCGAGGCCTGGGCGGCGCGCGGCGCCAATGGCGGGGAGACCGACAATCGCGGCATCGCCGCCGAGGTCCTGGCGCTGCGCGAGGAGCGGGCCAAGCTGCTGGGCTACGCCGATTTTGCCTCCTACAAGCTCGAGACCGAGATGGCGGGCACACCCGACCGGGTGCGCGAGCTCCTGATGCAGGTCTGGGAGCCGGCCCGGGCGCAGGCGCTGCGCGATGCCGCCGATATGGAGGAGATGCTGCGCGAAGATGGCATCAACGACGCGCTGCAGCCCTGGGACTGGCGCTACTACGCCGAGAAGCGCCGCAAGGCCCTCCACGATCTCGACGAGGCCGAGCTCAAGCCCTACCTGCAGCTCGAGCGCATGATCGAGGCCGCCTTCACCTGCGCCACCCGGCTCTTCGGCCTCGCGTTCAAGCCGCTCGACGTGGCGCTCTACCACCCGGATTGCCGGGCCTGGGAGGTGACCCGCAACGGCGAGCATCTCGCGGTGTTCATCGGCGATTACTTCGCGCGGGCGTCAAAACGCTCGGGGGCCTGGTGTTCGGCGATGCGTAGCCAGGCCAAGCGGCCGAAGGTCGAGACGCCGATCGTGGTCAACGTCTGCAACTTCGCCAAGCCGCCCAAGGGCAAGCCGGCGCTCCTCTCCTATGACGACGCGCGCACGCTGTTCCACGAGTTCGGCCACGCGCTGCACCAGATGCTCTCGGACGTGGAGTTCGGCTCGGTCTCGGGCACCTCGGTGGCGCGCGACTTCGTAGAGCTGCCGAGCCAGCTTTACGAGCACTGGCTCGAGGTGCCGCAGGTGCTCAAGGAGTTCGCCACTCATGCCGAGACCGGCGCGCCGATGCCCAAGGCGCTGCTCGACAAGGTGCTGGCGGCGGCAACCTTCGACATGGGTTTCCAGACGGTGGAATACGTGGCCTCGGCGCTGGTCGACCTGGAGTTCCACTCCGGCGCGGCCCCGGGCGATCCGATGGCGCGGCAGGCCGAGATCCTGCGCGGGATCGGCATGCCGCAGGCAATCACCATGCGCCACGCGACGCCGCATTTCGCCCATGTCTTCGCCGGCGATGGCTATTCCAGCGGCTATTACAGCTACATGTGGTCCGAGGTCATGGATGCGGATGCCTTCGCCGCCTTCGAGGAGGCGGGCGACGCCTTTGACCCGGCGACGGCGGAGAAGCTCGAGAGTTTCATCCTCTCGAAGGGCGGCTCGCAGGAGGCGGAGGATCTCTACACCGCCTTCCGGGGCCGGATGCCCGGCGTCGAGGCGCTGCTCAGGGGGCGCGGGCTCGCCGCCTGACCTCAGAAGGGTTCGCGCGTCAGCGTGAACCCGTCTTCCTCCAGCAGCCGCGCCACGCCCTCGGGCCCCGGCAGGTGGGCGGCGCCGAAGGCGGCGATGACCGGGCCTTCAGTGGTCGCGGCGGCCTCGAGGATCACCGGCAGCCAGGCGCGGTTGCGGCTGGCCAGCAGCGCCTCGTTGGTCTCTGCGATCAGCGCTTCGGCCTCGCCGGGGGCAAAGCCGCCGCTGCGCTTCATCAGGATGCCGGAGAGCGCCCACATCTCGCCGGGGCGCTCGTCGAAATAGGCGGCCACGGTGGTGGCCATGCCGTCCTCGCCCTGATCCTCGGTGGCCAGCGCCATCGACATCATCTCGATCTGCTCCTCGAGCGGGGCGGCGTTGAAGATGCCGAAGGCGGTGTCGAAAGGCTCCAGCGGCAGGGTGGGCACGCCGGCCTCATCGGCCAGCGCCTCGAGGCGCACGTCGAGCCCGTTCTGCTCCTGCATCGCGGCCTGGGCGCAGGCCGGCAGGGCCAGCATCATCGACAGATACCAGGGCCGGAACTTGGCCGCCATGACGCCGGGGATGCCGCGCGCCTTGGCCGCCGCGACCAGCGCCTGCCAGTCGTCTTCCGGCATCAGTTCGGGCAGGGTGGTGTCGGTCAGCAGCAGCAGCTCCGGGCGGTCGGACATTGCGCCGATCAGTTTCGCCTGCTCGGCCTGTGGCATCTCGAGCAGCAGCGCGCCGGCCTCGGCAATCACCGGGCGCAGACGGTCGACCGGGCCGTCGAGCCGCGGGTCGCTGAGGTGCATGGTGCCGACGAGGTGGATGACCTCGCCATCCTTCTCGGCGCGCCAGTGATTGCCGGTGGCGTAGGGCATGTCGGCGATGAGGGCGTCGAGCTCGGCGCGTTCGCCGGCGCTCAGGGTCTGGCGCAGGTCGGTGCCCTCGCAGGCGGCTTGAGCGGTGGCGGCGGGCGCGAGGGAGAGGCCCAGCAGGGCGGCAAGGATCAGGCGGCGCATCGGGTCTTTCTCGCTGGTCGGGCAACGGGGCGGCAACAGGTCGGGCGCAGGCTAGGGCAGGGGATGGACAGCGGCAAGCGGCGGGGTCACTCTCCGCGCCATGCAGCGGGAAAGTGAACTCTACGCGCCGGTCAAGGCGCTGCTCATGGGGCAGGGGTATGAGGTGAAGGGCGAGGTCGGTGCCGCCGATCTGGTGGCGATGCGTGGCGAGGAACCGCCGGTGATCGTCGAGCTGAAGCTGAAGATCTCGCTGGCGCTGTTTCACCAGGCGGTGGCGCGGCTGGCGCTGAGCGATGCGGTCTATATCGCGGTGCCGAAGCCCACTGGACGAACCGCGAGGCGGGCGCTGAAGGACAACCTCGCGCTCTGCCGCCGGCTGGGGCTCGGCTTCATCGTGGTGAAGGAGGGGCGGGCCGAGGTGCTGTGCGATCCGGGGCCTTACGCGCCGCGCAAGAACAAGCGCAGGCAGGCGCGGCTCCTGCGGGAATTCCAGCGCATCGAGGGCGATCCGAACGCCGGCGGCGCGACCCGGCACGGCATCGTGACGGGCTACCGGCAGGACGCGCTGCGCTGCGCCGCGCACCTGGCCGAGCACGGCGCCTGCCGCGGCCGCGACGTGGTGGCGGCGACCGGCGTCAAGGAGGCGACGCGGATCATGCGTGACAACCATTACGGCTGGTTCGACAAGGTCGCGACCGGGGTTTACGCGATCAGCGCCGAGGGCCGCGCCGGGCTCACCCACTGGGCCTATAGCTGGTAGCTCAGATCTCTTCCGCGCGGGCGGCGGCTTCGGCGGCATTGGCCGCCTCGGCCCGGGCGATGTTGCGCTGGCGCTTGGCGACGACGCGCTCGCGGTTGAGGGTGTAGAGTCCCGAGGCCACGATGATGGCGCAGCCGAGCAGCGTCCAGAGGTCGGGCAGGTCGGAGAACAGCAGGAAGCCGTAGAGCGTGCTCCACAGGATCATCGAGTATTGCATCGGCGCGACGACCACCGCCTGCGCCACGTCGAGCGCGCGGATGATGAAGATCTCGCCGGTGGCGGCGCAGAGCGCCATGCCGGCGGCGACGAGCCAGATCCAGCCCTCGGCCGGCATCTCCCAGACGAATGGCATGGGTAGCGTCAGCAGCAGCGTCGATGTGATCGAGGTATAGGCCACCGTGGTGGCGATGGTGTCGTCGCCGCTGAGCATGCGCGAGAGGATCTGGCGGGCGGCAAAGGCGGTGGCGGCGGCGACGGTGATGAAGATCGCCGGGTGGAACACCCCCATGCCTGGGCGGATCACCACCATCATGCCAAAGAAGCCCACCGCCACGGCGGCCCAGCGGCGCCAGCCCACCGGCTCTTTCAGGAACAGCCCGCCGATCGCGGTGACGATGAACGGCGCGATGAAGGTCACGGCGGTGGCGTCGGCCAGCGGCACGTGCTGCACGGCGATGATGAAGAGCCCCGCCGAGCAGGTCGCGAGCACCCCGCGCGAGATCTGCACCACCGGGTGGCGGGTGCGCATCACGTGCAGGCCGCGCATCGCCAGCATGACGATGACGCCGGAGAACAGCCCGAGCTGGCGCATCCAGACGACCTGCAGCGCCGGCAGCTCGGTGGTCAGCAGCTTGGCCATCGCGTCGGTCGCGCCGAAGAAGACGAAGCCCAGCGTAATCAGCAGGATACCCTTCATGTTGTCGGGGGCAGGGCGGGCGGAAGCGTGCGGCACCACGACGGAGGCAGCGGGATGGGTGGGCATGTCTGGCTCTTGGGCTGGGGCGGCGCGGGAGGGCGCCTTCTTGGTATACCATTTCACGGATTGCCGCCGGGCGCCATGCCTTTCGCGCCGCTTGTCGCCGTTCCAGAAACCCCGGGCAGGGGCGATCGGCATATTTGCGCCCAGCGGGTTTTGATCTGCGAAATCGTTCTTAGGTGAGGGCTGCGAGGCGCTGGGGAGGAGTGAATTTTTTCGGGATCCTCCCGTTGACACGACTCGCAGCGGTCCCTAGCTATGCGCCATTAGCACTCAGAAGAGGTGAGTGCTAACGGCCCCGCAAGGGGCTGTTACTGGGACAAACTTTGAGCCAGGAGTACTCGAAGATGGCATTCAAACCGCTTCATGACCGCGTGCTGGTCCGCCGCGTTGAGAGCGACGAGAAGACCAAAGGTGGTCTGATCATCCCCGACAGCGCCAAGGAAAAGCCCGCAGAGGGCGTCGTGGTCGCATGTGGCGAAGGCGCACGCAAGGACAGCGGCGAACTGATCGACATGGCCGTGAAGGCCGGTGATCGCGTCCTGTTCGGCAAGTGGTCGGGCACCGAGGTTTCGATCGACGGCGAAGAGCTGCTGATCATGAAGGAATCGGACATTCTCGGCATCACCGAAGCCGCCTGAGACCCGTTTCCCAGAACTGACCGGCGGGTGCGCCCGCCTATTCCCAACAGAATTCAGGAGAACTGACAGATGTCTGCAAAGGACGTGAAGTTCGATACCGACGCCCGCACGCGCATGCTCAAGGGTGTGAACATCCTCGCCGACGCGGTGAAGGTGACCCTCGGCCCGAAAGGCCGCAACGTTGTGCTCGACAAGTCCTTCGGCGCCCCGCGCATCACCAAGGACGGTGTTTCGGTCGCCAAGGAAATCGAACTGGAAGACAAGTTCGAGAACATGGGCGCCCAGATGGTGAAGGAAGTTGCTTCCCGCACCAACGACGAAGCGGGTGACGGCACCACCACCGCCACCGTGCTGGCCCAGGCCATCGTCAAGGAAGGCATGAAGTCGGTCGCAGCGGGCATGAACCCGATGGACCTCAAGCGCGGCATCGACCTGGCCACCGCCAAGGTCGTCGACGCCATCAAGGCGGCTGCCCGCCCGGTGAACGACTCCAACGAAGTTGCCCAGGTCGGCACCATCTCCGCCAACGGCGAAGAGGAAATTGGCCGCCAGATTGCTGACGCGATGCAGAAGGTCGGCAACGAGGGTGTCATCACCGTCGAAGAGAACAAGGGCCTCGAGACCGAGACCGACGTCGTCGAAGGCATGCAGTTCGACCGCGGCTACCTGTCGCCCTACTTCGTGACCAACGCCGACAAGATGATTGCAGAGCTCGACGACTGCATGATCCTGCTGCACGAGAAGAAGCTCTCGTCGCTGCAGCCGCTCGTGCCGCTGCTCGAGCAGGTCATCCAGTCGCAGAAGCCGCTGCTGATCATCGCGGAAGACGTCGAGGGCGAAGCCCTGGCGACCCTCGTGGTCAACAAGCTGCGCGGCGGCCTCAAGATCGCAGCCGTCAAGGCACCGGGCTTCGGCGACCGCCGCAAGGCCATGCTGCAGGACATCGCGATCCTGACCGGCGGCCAGGTGATCTCGGAAGATCTCGGCATGAAGCTCGAGTCCGTGACCATGGACATGCTCGGCACCGCCAAGACCGTCACCATCACCAAGGACGAGACCACCATCGTGGACGGCCATGGCGAGAAGGCGGAGATCGAGGCTCGCGTGTCGCAGATCCGCACCCAGATCGAGGAAACCTCCTCGGACTACGACCGTGAGAAGCTGCAGGAACGCGTTGCCAAGCTGGCAGGCGGTGTGGCTGTCATCCGCGTCGGCGGCATGACCGAAGTCGAAGTGAAAGAGCGCAAGGACCGCGTCGATGACGCCCTGAACGCGACCCGCGCGGCCGTTCAGGAAGGCATCGTGGTCGGCGGCGGCGTTGCCCTGGTTCAGGGTGCCAAGGCCCTCGACGGCCTGGAAGGCGCCAACAGCGACCAGAACGCCGGCATCACCATCGTTCGCAAGGCCCTGGAAGCACCGCTGCGCCAGATCGCCCAGAACGCCGGTGTCGACGGCTCGGTCGTCGCAGGCAAGGTCCGCGAGTCCGACGATCTCAAGTTCGGCTACAACGCCCAGACCGACCAGTACGGCGACATGTTCTCGTTCGGCGTGATCGACCCCGCGAAGGTCGTCCGCACCGCGCTGGAAGATGCAGCTTCGGTTGCCGGCCTGCTCATCACCACCGAGGCGATGGTTGCAGACAAGCCGCAGAAAGACGCCCCCGCAATGCCCGACATGGGCGGCATGGGCGGCATGGGCGGCATGATGTGATCCGGCGGGCCTCCCTCGGGAGGCCGCCGCGACCATCCTGGTTGCTTGTGCCACGAGGCACGCAAAGGGCTCCTTCGGGGGCCCTTTGTCATGTCTGGCGGTTCGCAGGGATCGCCGTTTGGTTGCAGGAAGCCGAATTTGATCCTGCGTAAGGTGCCCGGTCTGCGCCGGTGCTAGCCTTCCCCTCGATCCAAACCGAGGGGGAGTGAGATGTTCAGGCTTTTTCATCTGTTGTTTTTGCTGCTCCTGCTGCCCGCCCTGCCGGCGCTGGCGCAGGAGAAGACCGAAAGTTTCGACCTCGGCGGTGACCGGTTCATCGCCGGTCGCACCGCCACCATGGCGGAGCCCGGACGCGCCGACGTGTTCCTCGCCGGCGAGCGGGTGGCGCTTGAGGCGGAGATCTCCGGAGCCGCGCATATGGCGGGGCGCTGGGTGAGCGTGACGGAGCCGGTGGGGCAGGGGCTCTACGCCGCGGGCCAGGAGGTGCGCGTCGCGGGTGCTGTTTCCGGCAATGCCACGCTGGCGGGCCAGCGCGTCGACGTGACCGCGCCGATCGCCGGCAACCTGCGGGTCTTCGGCTCCGAGATCACCCTCTCGGCGCCGATCGAAGGCACGCTGCTGGCGGGCGGCGAGTTCGTCGAGATCGACGGGCCGGTGGCGGGCGACATCGCGCTCAGCGCCCGCGAGCTGCGTTTCGGGCCCGACGCGGTGATCGAGGGCACGCTGACGCTCTACGAGGACGATCCGGGCGAGATCGCGGTGCCGGAGAGCGTCATCCCGGCCGACCGCGTGCAACGCGAGGAGATCAGCGAGTGGGAGCCGATCCGCGAGGGCGGCTTCTGGCCCGGCGTGAAGGCTGTCATCAGCTTTGCCATCGGCGTGCTGATCGTGGCGCTGGTGGCGGCGGTGGCCGCGGCGCTGATGCCGGTGAAGTTCGCCGCGATGCGGACGCAGCTGCTTGGCCACCCGTTCCGCACCCTGCTCACCGGCTTCATCGCGCAATCGACGCTGATCGGGGCCGGCATCCTGCTGGCGCTGACCCTGATCGGCCTGCTGCTGACCCCGGCAGCGCTGTTCTTCGCCGTGGTGGCGGGGCTCATGGGCTATATCGTCGGCGCCTATGCGCTCGGCGTGGGCGCGCTGAAGCTCGCCGGGCGGGGCTATCCGCAGGAGGCCAAGCATCGGGCGTTGGCGGCGCTTGCGGGCGCCGTCATCGCGGCGCTGGTGGCGCTGATCCCGCTGGTCGGCTGGATCGCCATCATGGCGCTGTCGCTGGCCGGGCTCGGGGCGGTGACGCGGACGGCCTTCCCGAAACGGTTCCAGACCGCCGGCTGAGGGAGGGCCCGGGCGCCATGCAATCGCTGCATGGCGCCTTCGCGCCCGGAACGAAGCTCCGGGCGCCCCCGTTGTCTTTCCAAAGGATTGAAAGGAAAGGCAACTTGATGACTCGTTTTGAAAACAAGACCGTGATCGTCACCGGCGCAAGCTCCGGCATCGGCGCCGCCACCGCCCGCCGCTTCGGCCGGGAGGGCGCCAACGTCGTGCTGATCTCCCGCACCCAGTCGAAGCTCGACGCCGTCGCGCAAGACATCCCCTCAGCCAAGGTGGTGCCCGCGGATCTCTCGACGAAGGAAGGCGTCGCGACCGCCGCCAAGGCCGCGCGCGAGGCGTTTGGCCGGGTCGACGTTCTGGTCAACAATGCCGGCACCGCGGTGATGGGCAGCATCGAGGATGTCGACGAGGACGGCTTCGCCGAGGTCATGGAGACCGACGTCACCGGCGTCTGGCGGCTGACCAAGGCGCTGTGGTCCGATCTCAAGGCCAGCAAGGGCAACGTGGTGATGACCTCGTCGGTCTCTGGCATCGGCGGCGACTGGAACATGCACGCCTACAACACCGCCAAGGGCGCGGTGACCAACCTCACCCGCGCTCTGGCGCTCGACGCGCGCAACAGCGGCGTGCGGGTCAACGCGGTCAACCCGAGCTTCACCAAGAGCGAGCTGACCGCCGACATGCTCGACAACGAGGAGCTGGTGGCGAAGTTCATGGAGCGCATCCCGTTGGGCCGCCCCGCCGAGCCGGAAGACATCGCCGACGTGATCGCCTTCCTCGCCTCCGACGACGCGCGCTTCGTCAACGGGGTGAACCTGCCGGTGGATGGCGGGCTTTCTGCCTCGAACGGCCAGCCGCCGCAGGCCTGAGCCCTTGATCCCGTGCCGTCCATGGTCTTTCTGGGCGGCATGACTGGACCTGACGACTCGTTCGAGACGCCCCTGTGGGGAGAAAACCTGCGCGTGGCCGGGGTCGACGAGGTCGGCCGCGGCCCGCTGGCGGGCCCGGTGGTGGCCGCCGCCGTGGTGCTCGACCCGCTCTGCATCCCGCCGGGGCTCAACGATTCAAAGAAGCTCAGCGCCAAGCGGCGGGCCCGGCTCTCGGCCTGGCTGCACGAATGCGCCGAGGTCAGCATCGGCGTGGCCTCGGTCGAGGAGATCGATGAGCTCAACATCCTGCAGGCTTCGCTGCTCGCCATGCACCGCGCGGTAACGGGCCTCGAGGTTCCGGTGCAGCACGCGCTGGTGGACGGGCGTTTCATCCCGCCGCAGCTGCCCTGCCATGCCACGCCGATCATCAAGGGGGACGGGCGCTCGGTCAGCATCGCTGCCGCCTCGGTTGTCGCAAAATGCTACCGCGATCGCCTGATGCGGGACTTGGCGCAACAGCATCCGGGCTACGGCTGGGAGACCAACGCCGGCTACGGGTCGAAAAAGCACAAGGATGCCCTCCAAAATCTGGGAGTGACCCCTCACCATAGGCGATCCTTCAAGCCGATACACAATATCTTGTGGCAAGCTAATTTCACAAGTGACTGATTCAAAAAAGAAATTGACCGCGAATCACCTTTGACTCAAAATTAGGGCCAACCAACGAGTGCAAAAGCACCATAGGGCTTGAGGCAGAGATGAACGCGATGACCAAACCGAAGAGCGCGGAAGCGCTCCCTATCAACACGATTCTGGCCGGGGACTGCATCGACATGATGAACAGTCTGCCGGCGGAGTCCGTCGATCTGATATTTGCGGATCCGCCCTATAACCTTCAGCTGAAGGGCGAATTGCACCGTCCGGACAACAGCCGCGTCGATGCGGTGGATGACCACTGGGACCAGTTCGCCTCCTTCGCGGCCTATGACAAGTTCACCCGCGAGTGGCTGGCGGCGGCGAAGCGTCTGCTCAAGCCCAACGGTGCGATCTGGGTCATCGGTTCCTATCACAACATTTTCCGCGTTGGCGCGGCGCTTCAGGATGCCGGCTACTGGATCCTGAATGACGTCATCTGGCGCAAGTCGAACCCGATGCCGAACTTCCGTGGCAAGCGCTTCACTAACGCCCACGAGACGATGATCTGGGCGTCGAAGGGCGAGGGCGCGAAATACACCTTCAATTACGAGGCGCTGAAGGCGCTCAACGAGGGCATCCAGATGCGCTCGGACTGGGTCTTGCCGATCTGCAACGGCGGCGAGCGCCTGAAGGACGCCAATGGCGACAAGGCGCACCCGACCCAGAAGCCGGCGAGCCTGCTGCATCGCGTCCTGGTGGGCTCCACCAACCCGGGCGACGTCGTGCTCGACCCGTTCTTCGGCACCGGCACCACCGGCGCCGTGGCCAAGATGCTCGGCCGCGACTGGATCGGCATCGAGCGCGAGGCGGCCTATCGCGAGGTGGCCGAGCGCCGCATCGCCGATGTGCGCGCCTATGACCGCTCGTCGCTCGAGGTCACGCGTGCCAAGCGCGCCGAGCCGCGCGTGCCCTTCGGCCAGCTGGTCGAGCGTGGCCTTCTGCGCCCGGGCGAGATGCTGGTCTCGGCCAATGGCAAGGTCGCCAAGGTGCGGGCCGACGGCACGCTGGTGGGCGACGATGTGAAGGGCTCGATCCACCAGGTCGGCGCGCATCTCGAGGGTGCGCCCTCGTGCAACGGCTGGACCTACTGGCATTTCCGCAAGGACGGCAAGGTCGTCCCGATCGACGTGCTGCGCCAGCAGATCCGCGCCGAGATGGCCGCCCGCCCGAACTGAGGCTAACGGACAACCACAAGAACACCGCCGGTGCCTGCGCTTGCAGGCGCTGACTGGCCCCGTCTGCGCTCGCAGCCGGGGCCATTTTTTCGCGGTTCCGGCTGTCTCGCCGCGATGCGCTCAGCGCGCGCCGATGCGGACGCAATCGCCGTCGAAACTCGCCAGCGAGAACACCACCTGGTCGGTCGGGTAGCACATGGCCTGCTCCTCGAGCATTCCGATGGCGATCTGCTCGCCCATGCGCAGGCTGTCGTAATAGTCGGAGAAATAGTGCACCCCGGCCATGTTGCGCCCGATCGAGATATTGGCGGCCAGCTTGTTGAGCTCGCCCTCGAGGGTCAGCGGGCAGCGGATCTTGTGCGGCTCCAGCGTCTCGCAGCCCTTGCCGGGCGCGAAGAACAGCGGCGTCTCGATGTCGTGGTAGAAGCCCGGCTGGCCGGCGTGGCAGCTGCCCTTGTCGGCGTTGATGCCGAACACCGTGCCGGTGTCGAAGAACGCCTTGAGGATGGTGACGCAGGCCCCCGCCACCGTGGCGTGGCCGGCGCCGTAGGTCGGGTGCATCGGCGAGCCCTCGGCGAAGGCCATCGGCAGCAGCGCGGTGCCGGTGGGGTTGAAGCTCTCGACCGCCTTGACGGTGTCGCCGATCTGCTCGCGCATCTCGGAGAAGCAGCCGCAAAGCGCCGGGAAGGTCTTGTCGATCTCCGCCGCCTTCTCCATTCGCGCCGCCAGCGCCTCCGGGCGCAGCCGCAGGTGGGTGTTGAACTTCTGGAAGCGCACCGCCTTGAGCGCCCGCGTCGCCACCTCGGTCACCAGCGTCAGGATGTGCGGCCCGCCATAGAGCGCGAAGCCGCCGGTGTTCTGCGGCGTGCCGGTCGGCTGGTTGAGCGGATTGTACATCTCGCGCATGCCGGAGAGCTTGCCGATGCCGGAGTCGAAGGGCGTCCCCATGCCGAGCAGGATCAGCGCGGCGTTGAGATAGGCCTGGTAGAGCGCGTCGAAATGCACGTAGGTGGCGAGATCGCGCGGCGTGCAGATGAAGCGGCGCTTGCCCGACAGGTTCTGGCCGGGGCTGCACTTGTTGACGTCGAACCCCTGCTGGACATCGTACCAGCTCTGCCAGTCCTGCATGTAGTCGTCGCCCGGCTCGGCGACGAGGACGCGCTGGTCGATGCCCTGTGCGCCATAGGTGATGACGCCGTCGGCGACGCCGCTGCTGCCGGCCTGGTTGCCGCTGCCGATCCACATGAACTGCGACAGGTAGGGGCCTTTCTCGACGCCTGGCGCCGAGCCGCGGAAGATGGTCTGGCGGGTCAGGCTGCCACCTGCGGTCATGCGCGGGCGCGAGGGGAAGCCGGCGCCGGCATAGGGCAGGGCCGAGAGCCGCGCGATGGCGTCGTCGATCTGGCCGTCGCCGGGGCCGCCATCCTGGTCGAAGCTCTGGAACGGCACGTCGCGCAGCAGCGCCAGCTCGTAGACCTCGGCCATCTCGAAGGCCAGCTCGTCGCTGCACAGCGCCGGGGCCGGCGGCATGGTGACGGCCTGCGCGTCGGGCCCCTCGAGATCGTAGGCGGTGCCGGCGGTCGGCGCTTCCCACTTGCGACGCGCGCAGTCTTCGGAAAGCGGCACCGGCACGCGCGCGGTGAAGGCCTCGATCCAGCCCTCGTCGATACAGTTGCGGAAGGCCTCGAAATGGCGCTTCTCGGCGACGAGCCCGAGCCCGAAATCATGGTCGAGCCCCTTGGTGAAACTCATCGGGTAATGGGCGGCGGAGTAGCGCTCCTCGTCGCCATTGCTGACATGGCGGGGATGGGGGCGATGATGGGCAGCCTTTGCCGCATCGATACGAATGCGCAACGCGCTCTCGGCACGGTTCTGAGTCATGATTGAAATCCCTAAATAAAATCTGAACGCCGAAATGAATGGCGATTTCAGTTTCATGAAAGGGCCCCAGGGTGGTCAAGTAAGGAGTTCCAGACCTTCGGATTGACCCCGTCGCGCGCTCAGGTCATTGGTGCGCAAACGGAGTATGTTCATGGATCTGCGCGCGATCTTCATGGGGCTGGGCTTTGCGCTCATGTGGTCCTCGGCCTTCACCTCGGCCCGCATCATCGTCAGTGCCGCCCCGCCGATGGGCTCGCTGGCGCTGCGGTTTCTGATCTCCGGGCTGCTGGCGGTGGCGCTGGCCCGGATCATGGGCCAGAGCTGGCGCCTGACGCGGGCGCAATGGCGCGCGACGATCATCTTCGGGATCTGCCAGAACGCCTTGTATCTCGGGCTGAATTTCGTCGCCATGCAGACCGTAGAGGCGTCTTTGGCCTCGATCGTTGCCTCCACCATGCCGCTGATCGTGGCGCTGGCCAGCTGGCTCTGGCTCGGCGAGCGGCTGCGCCCGGTGGGTTATGGCGGACTGCTGGCCGGGGTGCTCGGCGTGACGCTGATCATGGGCGCGCGGCTGCAGGGCGGGGCGGATCCGTTCGGGGTGATGCTCTGCGTGCTGGGCGTGCTGTCGCTGGCGGTGGCGACGCTGTCGGTGCGCGGCGCCATCGGCGGCGGCAACGTGATGATGATCGTCGGGCTGCAGATGCTGGTGGGCAGCGCGCTGCTCTGGCCGATGGCGCTGGCCTTCGAGCAGCCCGAGGTGAGCTGGTCGTGGGAGCTGATCGCGGCCTTCGCCTACACCGTGCTGATTCCCGGTGTCGCGGCGACCTTCGTCTGGGTGCTGCTGGTCGAGCGCATCGGGGCGACGCGGGCGGCGACCTTCCACTTCCTCAACCCGTTCTTCGGCGTCGCCATCGCGGCGCTGCTGCTGGGCGAACCGATGGGCCGCATGGACGTGGTCGGTGTTGCGATCATCACCGCCGGGATCCTCGCGGTGCAGCTGTCGCGGATGCCCGCGCGGCCGGCGCGTTAGAAGGGTTTGTTTACACCTGTCTGCTAGCTCACGGCACGGCGCATAGGGTGCGCGGTCGGAACAGGAGCAAAGCGGCGGTGATGAGACGGTTTTCCATCAGGATCCAGATCCTGGCCCTTGGCATGGTGTTCGTGCTGCTGCTGGCGGCCAGCGGCGTGCTGTCGTGGAACATGCAGAGCAAGGTCGCGCGCGACGTGCATTTCACCTTCGACGTGGCCAAGCAGAACGAGCTGATCGCCTGGGTGCGCGAGGATCTCGAGCAGGCCCGCGCCGATCTGTTGCGGACGGCGCGCGGCGAGGGCGGTGCCTATGCCAGCATGATGGGCAACCTGCAGGAGGTGATCCGCGACATCGGCGAGCACGAGGGCGTGTTCAATGATACCGCCTCGCAGCGCGCCCGGCGCGATGATTTCCACGAAATCTTCGAGGCCGTCAGCTTCGAGGTGTCCGACCTGTCCCAGAGTATCGCGGAATGGGCCGGGGACGGGGAGGAACGGGCGTTTCAGGGCACGGATATCGGCTGGCTCTACACCAGGCTGGTCAAGATCATCGCGGATGTGGACGGGGTGCAGGAGGTCGTGCGCACGCTCACGGCGGTGACCGAAGACAAGACCGTTGCGGCGGTCGAACGCAGCCAGACGCTTCTCGCGCTGTCCCTGGCCGGGGTGACGGGGGTCTCCTTCGTCCTGGTGATGGTCTTCGGCCGATTGCTGTCGGTCCCCTTCAAGACCGCGGCGGATTCGGTCAGCCGCTTGGCCGAGGGAGATTACGACACCGAAATCGGCGGCACCGGCTATGGCGACGAGGCGGGCATGATCGCGAGCAACCTCGAGAACCTGCGCGACCGGCTGCGCGCGGGCGATGAGGATGCGGCGCGCGAACGGGTCGCCAATGAACGCCGCATCGCGCTGTTCTCCGCGCTCGGCGCCGCGATGGGCGGGCTGTCGCAGGGGCGTATCGACAGCCGTCTCGACACATCCGAATGGACGGATCTCGGCGAAAGCTACGAGGCGATCTGCCGCGATTTCAACGAGCTGTCGGAGCAGATCGGCGATCTGATCGCCTCGCTGCGCGATTCCGCCGAGATGGTGCAGCGCAACTCGCAGGAGCTGTCCTCGATGTCGACGGAGATGTCGCGGCGCTCCGAAGTGCAGGCCGCCACGCTCGAGGAATCCGCCGCGGCGCTCGAAGAGATGTCAGGCAGCGTGCGGGCCGCTGCGGAGCGTGCCGAAGAGGCGGATGAGCGCGCCGGCGCCGGTCGGCGCCGCGCCGAAGAAGGCGGCGCGGTGATGGAGCGGGCGCTGGCGGCGATGAGCTCGATCGCCGCGTCCTCCGATCAGATCACCCAGATCATCGGGGTGATCGACGACATCGCCTTCCAGACCAACCTGCTGGCGCTCAACGCCGGGGTCGAGGCGGCCCGCGCCGGAGAAAGCGGCAAGGGCTTCTCGGTGGTCGCCTCCGAGGTCCGCTCCCTGGCCCAGCGCGCCTCTGAATCGGCGCGCGAGATCAAGGCCCTTGTGTCGAACAGCTCGCAGCAGGTGAAGGATGGCGGCCAGCTCGTCGAACAGACCGGCGAGACCCTGGGAGACATCGTGCGCTACGTGACGGAAGTCTCCGACATGGTGGGCGATATCGCCTCCGCAGCCAAGGAGCAGGCCGCCGGTCTGCAGGAGATCAACGTGGGCGTGGCCGAGCTCGACAAGGTCACCCAGCAGAACGCCGCCATGGTCGGCGAGACCAGCTCGGCCAGTCAGCAGCTCAGTAGCGAAGCAGACCGCCTGACGGCGCAGCTCAACCGCTTCATGGGCGGCGAGCCCGGGCAGCTCGAAGAGGTGACACCGGTCTCCGTCCCGGTCGAGGAACTGGCGGTGCCACCCGCCCCGGTCGCGAGCGAGACGCCGATGAAACGTGCTTCCGGAGACGATGTCACCATGTGGGAGGATTTCTGAGCCCGGCGGTTGGGCAAGCGGCGCCTGGAGGGCTGGCGCGCGTGGCCTGACAGACAATATGACACCGCGGCAAGAGGATGCCGCGGCGACGGGGTCAGCCTATCTTGCCGCGGTTCTCACCGACCTGGCCGCGATGCAGAAGCAGGTGATCGAGCAGCACGCAGGCCACCATTGCCTCGCCCACCGGCACCGCCCGAATGCCGACGCAGGGATCGTGACGGCCCTTGGTGATGATCTCCGCCTCCTCGCCCGACTTGGTGATCGTGCGTCGCGGTGTCAGGATCGAGGAGGTCGGCTTGACCGCGAAGCGCAGCACGATGTCCTGCCCGGTGGAGATCCCGCCAAGGATGCCGCCGGCGTGGTTCGAGCTGTAGACCGGGCCATCCGGCCCCATGCTGATCTCGTCGGCATTCTCCGAGCCGCGCAGTGCCGCCGAGGCCATGCCCTCGCCGATCTCCACCGCCTTCACCGCGTTGATCGACATTGCCGCCGCGGCGAGATCGGTGTCGAGCTTGCCGTAGACCGGGGCACCAAGGCCCGCCGGCACGCCGCGCGCCACCACCTCGATCACCGCGCCGACGCTGTCGCCGGACTTGCGTAGATCGTCGAGATAGCCGGCCCAGGTCACGGCCGCCGTCGCATCCGGGGTCCAGAACGGGTTCTGCGGGATCTGCGCGAAATCGACATTGCCGCGGTCGATCTGGTGCGGGCCGACCTGCACCATGTAGCCGGTGACCTCGATGCCCGGCGCCAGCGTGTCGAGCGCCGCGCGCGCCAGCCCGCCGGCGGCCACGCGGGCCGCCGTCTCGCGTGCAGAGGAGCGCCCGCCGCCGCGATAATCGCGGATGCCGTATTTCTGCCAATAGGTGATGTCGGCATGGCCGGGCCGGAACTTCTCGGCGATGTCGCCATAATCTTTCGAGCGCTGGTCGGTGTTCTCGATCATCAGCTGCACCGGCGTACCGGTGGTCTGGCCCTCGAACACGCCCGACAGGATGCGCACCGCGTCGGGCTCGCGCCGCTGCGTGGTGAACTTGTTCTGCCCCGGCTTGCGCTTGTCGAGCCAGTGCTGGAGCATCGCCTCGTCCACCGCCACGCCCGGCGGGCAGCCATCGACCGTCGCGCCGAGCGCGGGCCCGTGGCTTTCGCCCCATGTGGTGACGCGGAACAGGTGGCCGAATGTGTTCATGCTCATGCGCGATCTCCTTTGTCCCGGCTTCCTGTAGGGCAGGGGCGGCGGCGTCTCAAGGGATTTCACCTTGCAAGGCCCCCCGCGCAAGATTAGGTCTTGCGATACCTCGGGGTGCCCGCACGGGCTGAGATGCATGACGCGAACCCGTTGAACCTGAACCGGTTGATACCGGCGGAGGGAAGGTGACGGCATCCTGCCCAGTCTTGCCCTCTCGCCGCAAGTCTGGAGGACGCCATGAAGGCCACCACCACTTTTGCAGCGGGACTTCTGACCGCCAGCGCCGCGCTGGCCGAGACCCCTGTCCTGACCGTCTACGCGGGCGATTACATCGTCTCGGAATGGGGCCCGGGCCCAAAGATCGAGGAGATGTTCGAGGCCGAGTGCGACTGCGACCTGCAGTTCAAGCCCGGCGACCTGCTGCCGCGGATCCTGCTCGAGGGCGAGCGCACCGAGGCCGATATCGTCTTCGGGCTCAACACCG
This sequence comes from Salipiger bermudensis, assembly GCF_019801965.1. Classification (GTDB taxonomy): domain Bacteria; phylum Pseudomonadota; class Alphaproteobacteria; order Rhodobacterales; family Rhodobacteraceae; genus Salipiger; species Salipiger bermudensis_A. Next base: position 272,483 of record NZ_JAHVIA010000001.1, on the reverse strand, counting down.
ACGTCACCAAGAAGGCGCGCGAGAGCGGCCTCTTCGCGTCGCACAACGTTGACCTCGCGCCGCTGACCCTGCCGATCGAGTGGGAGGACGAGATCTTCCTGCCTTATAATTACGGCCACACCGCCTTCATCTACAACACCGAGCGGCTGGCCGAGCCGCCGGCGAGCTTCGATGCGCTGCTCGAGGCGCCCGACGATCTGAAGATCGTGATCCAGGACCCGCGCAGCTCGATCTCCGGGCTGGCGACGGTGCTGTGGGTGCAGTCGGTCTATGGCGAGGGCGCCGAGGCGGCCTGGGAGAAGCTGGCGCCGAAGATCCTCACTGTGACCAAGGGGTGGTCGGAGAGCTATGGCCTTTTCACCGACGGCGAGGCCGACATGGTGATGAGCTACACCACCTCCCCGGCCTATCACATCATCGCCGAGGACGATCGCACCAAGAAGGCCGCGATCTTCCCGGAGGGGCACTACTTCATGGTTGAACTCGCCGCGAAAGTGGCGAGCACGGATCAGCCGGAGCTGGCGGATGACTTCCTGGCGTTTACCATGAGTGAACCGTTTCAGGAGATGATCGCCACGGGCAACTGGTCGTTCCCGGCGGCGCTGCCGCGCGAAAAATGGCCTGAGGGGTTCAAGGAGCTCGAGCTGCCTGAAAAGGTGCTGTTCTACTCCGAGGATGAGGCGGCGGCGCTGCGCGACGAGGCGGTCGAGGCATGGCGCCGCGCGCTGTCGCGCTGAGCCGGGGCTCTGCGGCGGCCTGGGCCGCCGGCCTGGCGGTGGCGGCGCTGACGCTGGGGCCGGTGGCGGCGGTGCTGCTGCGGGCCGGTGGCTGGGGCGATCTCGGCCCTGGCGACTGGCAGGCGCTGCGCTTCACGCTGCTGCAGGCGCTGGCCTCGGCGGGCGCCAGCGTGGCGCTTGCCGTGCCGGTGGCGCGCGCACTGGCGCGGCGGCGCTTTCGCGGGCGGGGGGCGCTGGTGGCCCTGATGGGGGCGCCGTTTATCCTGCCGGTCATCGTCGCCGTGCTCGGGCTGATCGCGGTGTTCGGGCAGAACGGGCTGGCGAACGGCGCGCTGCGGGCGCTGGGGCTGCCGGAGATGACGATCTACGGCATGCACGGGGTGATCCTCGCGCATGTGTTCTTCAACCTGCCGCTGGCGGTGCGGCTGCTGCTGCAGGGCTGGCTGGCGATCCCGGCCGAGCGCTTCCGGCTTGCCGCTTCGCTCGGGTTGTCGCCTTGGGCGATGTTCCGGGCGCTCGAGGCGCCGATGCTGCTGCGCATCGCGCCGGGGGCTTTCGCGGTGATCTTCGTCATCTGCCTGTCGAGCTTCGCGGTGGCGCTGACGCTGGGTGGCGGGCCAAGGGCCACCACGGTGGAGCTGGCGATCTACCAGGCGGTGCGGTTTGACTTCGATCTGGGCCGGGCGGCGCTCCTGTCGGTGATCCAGCTCGCGCTGGCGCTCGCCGCCGGGCTGGTGGCGCTGCGGCTGGGCGCCGGGAGCGGCTTTGGCGCCGGGCTCGACCGGGCGCATCGGCGCTGGGACGGCCAGGGGCCTGTCGCGCGCGTGCTCGACGGGCTCTGGATCTCGCTGGCGGCGGCGTTCCTGCTGACGCCGCTCGGCATGGTGGCGCTGCGTGGCCTGCCGGGGCTGGCGGCGCTGGGGCCCGGGACCTGGGAGGCGGCGGTGAATTCGATCACCGTGGCGCTGGTCTCGACCGCGCTCTGCATCGCCTGGGCGCTGCCCTTGGCGACGCGGGGCGGCGAGCTGGTGGGGCTTGCGGGCATCGCGCTCTCGCCGCTGGTGCTGGGCACCGGCTTGTTCCTGATCGTGCGGCCTTATGTGAACCCGTTTGCGCTGGCGCTGCCGGTCACCATGGTGGTGAACGCGCTGGTGGCGCTGCCCTTTGCGCTGCGCATCCTGCGCCCGGAGGCCGAGGCAGTGCGGGCGGAGTACGGCTGTCTGGCGCTGGCGCTCGGGCTGAGCCGCTGGGCCTGGCTGCGGCTGGTCTTCCTGCCGCGGCTGCGGCGACCGCTGGGCTTTGCCGCGGGGCTGACCGCGGCGCTGTCGATGGGCGATCTCGGCGTCATCGCGCTGTTTGCCGATCCCGACCGGGCGACACTGCCCTTGCAGGTCTACCGGCTGATGGGCTCCTACCAGATGCAGGCGGCGGCCGGCGCGGCGCTGCTCCTGCTGCTGCTGAGCTTCGGGGCGTTTTGGATCTTCGACCGGGGAGGGCGGGTCAATGCTGACGCTTGAAAAGGTCCGCTACGGCGATGGAGGGTTCTCGCTCGAGGCGGATCTGAGCCTCGCGCCGGGGCGGCGGGTCGCGATCATCGGGCCATCGGGGGCGGGCAAGTCGACGCTGCTCGACCTGATTGCCGGGTTCCGGCGGCCGGAAGAGGGCCGGGTGCTCTGGCAGGGGCGCGACATCACCGACACGGCGCCCGACCGGCGTCCGGTGGCGATGCTGTTCCAGGAGAACAACCTGTTTCCGCATCTCGACCTCGCGCGCAATCTCGGGCTGGCGCTGCGGCCCGAAGGCGGGCGGCTCTGGGCGGATGAGCGCCGCGAGGTCGAGCGGGCGCTCGACCGGGTCGGCCTGAAGGGCTATGCAAATCGCAAGCCCGGGGCGCTCTCGGGCGGTCAGCAGAGCCGGGCGGCGCTGGCGCGGGTGCTGCTGCAGGCGCGGCCGATCATTGCGCTCGACGAGCCCTTCGCGGCGCTGGGACCGGCGCTCAAGGGCGAGATGCTGGAGCTGGTGCGCGGCGTGGCAGGCGAGCTCGGTGCGCTGGTGCTGATGGTCAGCCACGATCCCGAGGACGCCAAGCGCTTCGCCGACGAGGTGGTGCTGGTGGATGCGGGCGTCGCAGCGGCGCCGGTCGCCACGCGGCGGCTGTTTGCCGATCCGCCGGAGGCGCTGAGGCGCTATCTCGGGAGCTGAGCGGCGCGCTCCTCAAGCCCTTGCGGGCTTTCCTCGCAAGCCACCGGATCAACAAAAAAGCCCCGCGCGATGCGCGGGGCTTTGTCGTTTGCGGCGGGCGCGATCAGTCGTGCTTGTGCTTGATCGGGCGCCAGATGCGCTTGTTGGTGAGGTAGAGCAGCACCGAGAGCACGGCGAGGAAGATCACGCCGGCGAAACCGGCCTGCTTGCGCGCCATCATCTTGGGCTCTGCGGTCCACATCAGGAAGGCCGCCACGTCCTGCGCCTCGTGGTGCAGGGAGTTCGGGTGGCCGCCATTGTACTCGACATCCTCACCCGCCAGCGGCGGGGCCATCGAGATCCAGCCGCCCGGGAAGGCGTGGTTCTCGTAGAAGGTGGTGCCGGCCTCGACCTTCTCCTCGCCGGTGTAGCCGGTCAGGATCGAGGCGATGTACTCGGCGCCGCCCATGCCGTTGAAGAGCTGGCTCAGGCCGGTGCCGTAGGGGCCGTGGAAGCCCGCGCGCGCCTTGGCCATCAGCGACAGGTCGGGGGCGCCGACGCCGTCATTGACCGGGAAGTGATCGGTCGGGATCGCCGGGCGAAAATCCTCGAGCTCCTCGTCGTAGACCTCGAAGTTCTGTGCCGCGTAGGCGCGCACTTCATCTTCCGAGAAGTGCGGGCCGCCCTCGTCGCCGAGGGTGCGGAACGGCACGTAGCGCAGGCCGTGGCAGGCCGAGCAGACCTCGGTATAGACCTGCAGGCCGCGCTGCAGCTGGTCCTGGTCGAAGGCGCCGAACGGGCCTTCGAAGGAGAAGCTGTAATCCTCGACATGGCCCATGTCGCCGGCGGCAAAGGCGCCACCGGTGGCCAGGCCGAGGGCCATCGCGGTCGAAAGGGCAAGTTTCTTGAACATGGTCATCTGTCCTTTCTGTCTCACTCGGCCGGGGTCGTGGCGGAGGAGCCGGTTTCCGAGGTCTTGCCGTAATGGGCCTCGAAATCTTCCTCGATGGTCGCGGGCTGCGGCAGCGGCTTCTCGAACACGCCGAGCAGCGGCAGGATCACGAAGAAATAGCCGAACCAGTAGGCCGAGCCGATCAGCGAGAAGCTCGCATACGGCTCTTCCGCGGGCATGGCACCGAGCCACATCAGGGCGATGAAGTCGATCACCAGCAGCCAGAACCACCACTTGAACTGCGGGCGGTACTTGCCCGAGCGCACCGAGGAGGTGTCGAGCCAGGGCGCCAGCGCCATGGCGATGATGGCACCGAACATGGCCAGCACGCCGAAGAACTTGGCGTCGATGATGCCGCCGGTCAGGAACGAGGCGATCTGCACCACCCAGACTTCCGAGGTGAAAGCGCGCAGGATGGCGTAGAACGGCAGGAAGTACCATTCCGGCACGATGTGCGCGGGCGTCGAGAGCGGGTTGGCCTCGATGTAGTTGTCGGGGTGGCCGAGGTAGTTCGGCATGAAGCCGACGATGGCCCAGAACACCGCGAGGATCACCGCCAGGGCGAAGAGATCCTTGATGACGTAGTAGGGCCAGAACGGAACGGTGTCCTTCTCGGCCTCGGCCTTGGAACCGCGACGGACGTCAACACCGGTGGGGTTGTTGTTGCCGGTCGAGTGGAAGGCCCAGATGTGCACCGCCACCAGCGCCGCGATGACGAAGGGCAGCAGGTAGTGCAGCGAGAAGAAGCGGTTCAGCGTGGCGTTGTCGACCGCCGGGCCGCCGAGCAGCCAGGTCTGGATCGGCTCGCCGATGAACGGGATCGCGCCGAACAGGCCGGTGATCACCGTGGCGCCCCAGAAAGACATCTGGCCCCAGGGCAGAACGTAGCCCATGAACGCCGTGCCCATCATGCACAGGTAGATGAGCATGCCGATGATCCAGGTGACCTCGCGCGGGCTCTTGTAGGAGCCGTAGTAGAGGCCGCGGAAGATGTGCAGGTAGACCGCGACGAAGAACAGCGAGGCGCCGTTCATGTGCAGGTAGCGGATCATGAAGCCGCCGTTCACGTCGCGCATGATGTGCTCGATCGAGGCGAAGGCCATGTCCACGTGCGGCGTGTAGTGCATGACCAGCACGATGCCGGTGATGATCTGCAGCGCCAGGCAGAAGGTGAGCACGATGCCCCAGATCCACATCCAGTTCAGGTTCTTGGGCGTGGGGATCATGATGGTGTCGTAGAGAAGTCCGACGATCGGCAGGCGCTTGTGCAGCCAGCGCTCGGGGCCGGTCTTCGGTTCGTAATGGTCGTGCGGAATACCCGACATCTAGATGCCTCCCTTATCCCAGCAGAATGGTGGTTTCTTCGACGAATTCCGCCGTGGGAACCGGCAGGTTCTGCGGGGCGGGGCCTTTGCGGATGCGGCCGGCCGTATCGTAGTGCGAGCCGTGGCAGGGGCAGAACCAGCCGCCGACGCCGCCGGCGGTGTATTCGCCGGCATTGCCGAGCGGGACGCAGCCGAGGTGGGTGCAGACACCCATCATCACCAGCCACTCGCCGGTCTCGTCGAGGGTGCGGTTGGCATCGCTGGCATCGGCGCCAGCTGCGACGTTGGCGTTGCGCGCGTCCGAGTCGACCAGTTCGCTCATCTCGACGCCGCGCGCGGCCTCGATCTCGGTCTCGGTGCGGCGGCGGATGAAGACCGGCTTGCCGAGCCACTTGACCGTGAGCTGGGTGCCGGTCTCGACGCCGGAGACGTCGACGCGGATGGTGCTGAGCGCCCGCACGTCGGCGGACGGGTTCATCTGGTTGACCAGAGGCCAGACGGCTGCGCCGGCGGTGACGACGCCTGCACCGGCGGTGGCATAAAAGAGGAAGTCCCTCCGAGTGCCTTCGTGATCTTCTGCTTGTGTCACGGGGTAATCTCCATTCCTCACGGCCTTTTGAATGGCCATAATAGCTAGACAGCCGCGTCCCGGTACGGCTATTCCGCTCGCGTGTTTAGCGATCTGTCATGTGTCCGTAAAGCAATCATGAAGTCACTTTCCCCCAAAGTGCGCATCTGTCGCAATTGAAACGCTCCGTCCCGCGAACTATGTAGCGCTGAAGCCATGCAGAGCGCCCGGAGCAATCCCATGAAAGCACTGATTCTCACAGCGACCGTCTCGGTCGCCGCGATGGCGGCGTCCCAAGCCGCTGCGCAGGATTTCGAACTGTCGATCTATACCGGCTGGCAGACCGCGCCGCACAGCCGCGTTTCGGGCGACTATCCCGGCGGCGGCGATTACGACGCGCTCATCGGCTGGGATGGCAAGAGCTTCGAGATGCCGCCCTACTATGGTCTGCGCGGCACCTGGTGGCGCTCGGAAACCTTTGGCGTGGCGCTCGAATTCACCCATGCCAAGGTCTACGCCCCCGAGGATGAGCGCGAGGCGATCGGCTTCGACCGGATGGAATTCACCGACGGCCATAACCTGCTGACGCTGAACGCGATGAAGCGCTGGCCTGACCAGTGGGGCAGCATGACCCCCTATGCCGGCGCGGGCCTCGGCATCGCCTTCCCGCATGTGGATGTCGAGACCACCGGTGGCGACAAGACCTATGGCTACCAGCTGACCGGCCCCGCGGTGCGCCTGCTGGCGGGCGTCAGCTACCCGATCAACGACCGGGTGTCGGTGTTTGGTGAATACCAGTTCACCTATTCGACCAACGAGGCCGATCTCGATGGCGGCGGCTCGCTCGAGACCGACATCAAGACCAACGCGATCAATGTCGGCCTGTCGCTGAATTTCTGATCCCGGCCTCTGCCGGAAACGCAAAAGCGCCCCTCGGGGCGCTTTTTTCGTTACTGAGCGTCTCGGGCTGACGCTTTTGGGAAAGATGGCGCCGCGGCTCAGCGCTTGCGGACGAACTCGGTGCGCAGCACGAGGCCCTTGATGGTGTCGTGGCGGCAGTCGATCTCGTCGGGATTGTCGGTCAGGCGGATGCTGCGGATCACCGTGCCCTGCTTCAGCGTCTGGCCCGCGCCCTTCACCTTCAGGTCCTTCACCAGAACCACGGAATCGCCGTCTGCCAGCAGGTTGCCGGCGGCATCGCGGATCTCGACCGCGCTCTCCGCGGCGACCTCGGAGGCCGGGCGCCATTCGCCGCTGGCCTCGTCATAGACCCATTCTTCTTCCTGATCGGTCATGTCCTGTCCTTCCTGTCAGTCGCCCGCGCCGAAGCGCGGCTTGCGCGGCAGCATGACGATCACGGTGGCGATGTAGCCGATGCAGAATAGCACCAGCGTGATCCACGCATAGCTCACCGCGGCGGCCAGTGCGAAGGCCACGGCCACGAGGAAGAACTTGGCGTTCTTGCGCGGGATGCGGGTGGTCTTGAAAGACCATGTCGGGATGCGGCTGATCATCAGCAGGCCCATCGCCACCATCCACAGCGCAAGCACGAAATCCGGCAGGAACGGGCCCGAGCCGAGCGCGAAGCTAAGGAACATCGGCAGCATCACCAGCAGCGCCCCGGCAGGGGAGGGGACGCCTGTGAAATAGGCGTTGTCGTGGCTCTTGTCCTCGGACTTGCGCTGCACGTTGAAGCGCGCGAGCCGCACCACGGCGCAGACCGCGAAGACCAGCACCGCGAGCCAGCCGAAGCCGCGGCTGTCTTCCAGCGCCCAGGTGTAGAGAAGCAGGCCCGGCGCGACGCCGAAATTGAGGAAATCCGCGAGGCTGTCGAGCTCGGCGCCCATGCCGCTCTCGGATTTCAGCGCGCGGGCGAGGCGGCCGTCCATGCCGTCGAGCACGGCGGCCAGCAGGATCAGCTGCACCGCGAAGGTATAGGAGCCCTGAAGGCCGAGCTTGATCGCCGTCAGGCCGGCGCAGATCGCCACCACGGTCAGCATGTTGGGCAGCAGCTGGATGATCGTCAGCTTCTCGGCGCCGGGCTCGCGCGGCGCCTCCTGCGGCGCCTCGGCAGAGACGTCGGGGGCGGTCTCGGGATCAGTGCTCATCGCCGGCCCCGCTGGTCAGGTCGGCGATCACCGTCTCGCCCGCCACCATGGTCTGGCCGATGCGGACCTGCGGCGCGACCCCGTCGGGCAGGTAGACGTCGAGCCGCGAGCCGAAGCGGATCAGGCCGAAGCGCTCGCCGCGGTCGAGCCAGTCGCCCTCCTTCTTCCACCACATGATGCGACGCGCCACGAGGCCGGCGATCTGCACCACCGCGATCTCGCGGCCATCCTCCATGCGCAGGCGCAGGGCGTTGCGCTCGTTGTCCTCGGAGGCCTTGTCGAGCGAGGCATTGAGGAACTTGCCGGGGCGGTAGGCGAGCTTGACCAGTTCGCCGGCGACGGGGGCGCGGTTCACGTGGCAGTTGAACACCGACATGAAGACCGAGACCCGGGTCAGCGCCTCGGGGCCCATGCCGAGCTCGGCCGGCGGCACCGCGGGCTCGATCAGCGAGACCACGCCATCGGCGGGGCTGATGACGAGGCCGGGGCGCACCGGTGTGACGCGATCGGGATCGCGGAAGAAATAGTAGCACCAGACCGTAAGCCCGACGCCGATCCAGCCGAACGGCTCCCAGATCAGGAACAGGATCAGGGTGATCGCGGCGAAGATCGCGACGAACTTGCGCCCCTCGGGGTGCATGGGCTTGATGAAGGTGTCGCGCATCCGCATGGCTGGGATCCTCCCGCGTGTCTTGGAAACTGCCGTGGCTTACGGAGCATCGCGGGCCGTTGCAAGCCCGCGCGGCATCACGTCTCCGGTTCCGTGGCGGTCATCGAGGGCCGGGTGGCGAAGCCCGCATGCCATTCCGCCAGCGCATCGCGCCCGGTGCGCCACTTGCGCGCATCGTGGCGGAAATCGAGATAGCTGAGCGCGCAGGCCATGCCGATGTGGCCGATATCCATGCGCCCGTGCAGGTGGCTCATCCAGCGGGTGCTGACCGCATCGAGTGCGCGTGAGACCTTGGCCCATTGCCCCTCGATCCACTCCATCGAGACCTTCTCGGCCGGGCGGAAGCGCTCTTCGTAGACGATCAGCACGGCGGCATCCATGATGCCGTCGGCGGTGGCCTCGAGGGTCAGCGTGTCGAAGGGCCGGGTCTCGGGATAGAGCCCGGCCTGGGCGCGGTGGTCGAGGAAACGGCAGATGACGCGGCTGTCATAGAGGGTCGGGCCGTCATCGCGGATCAGCGCCGGGATCTTGCCGACCGGGTTGGCGGCGATCAGGTTGGGATCGGGGGCCAGCGGCGAGGCGGTGACCTGCACCTGTTCGACCTCGTCGTATTGGCCGGTTTCATGCAAGGTGACGAGCACCTTGCGGACAAAGGGCGACGGGCCGGCCTTCAGCAGTTTCATGGCTCTGCTCCTTGCTGTGCCCCGGGGCGCGGCCCGGGGGATGGTTCGTCGCGAAACCTAGGCAGCGGCGGGTATAGGAGCAAATCTTTTCGAAAAGATATGCGTCAGCCCGCGTGGGCTCAGCCGGCCTTGGGGTGGGTCGCCTCGTAGACCTTCATCAGGTGGACCTCGTCGACCGAGGTATAGGCCTGCGTGGTCGAGAGCGAGGCGTGGCCCAGCAGCTCCTGGATCGCCCGCAGGTCGCCGCCGGCGGCGAGCAGGTGGGTGGCGAAGCTGTGGCGCATGGCGTGCGGGGTCGCGGTGGCGGGCAGGCCGAGCTGAAGCCGCGCCGCCTCGGTCACCTTCTGGATCAGCCGCGGGTTCAGCGCGCCGCCGCGCTTGCCGCGAAACACCGGCGCATCGGGCTCGAGCTCATAGGGGCAGAGCCGCAGGTAGGTCTCGACCGCGCGGCGCGCCACCGGCAGTACCGGCACGATGCGCTCCTTGCCGCCCTTGCCGACGATCCGCAGGCTCTCGCCCAGCGGCAGGTCGCGGCCCTTGAGCCCCAGCGCCTCGGAGATCCGCAGGCCGCAGCCGTAGAGCAGGGTGACCACCGCCGCGTCGCGGGCGCCGACCCAGCTGTCGGCGGCCTGCATCTCGACGGTGTCGATCATCGCCTTCGCGGCATCCTCGGCCAGCGGGCGGGGGAGCTTCTTCTGGAACTTTGGGGCACGGGCCATCATCACCGCGGTGGGCTCGAAGCCCTCGCGCTCGGCGAGCCAGCGGTAGAAGCTCTTCACCGCCGAGAGCTTGCGCGCCATCGTCCGCGAGCCGATGCCCTGGCCGCGCAGGTGCGCGAGGAAGGCGCGCATGTCGGGGGTGGTGACGCGGGCCAACGGCGCCAGCCCCTGCGGCTCGGCGTGATGCGACGTCAGGAAGACGATGAACTCGAGCACATCGGTGCGATAGGCGGTGACGGTGTTCTCGGAATTGCCCTTCAGCGCGCGCGCCGCCGTGAGCCAGCCCTCCAGCGCGTCGCGCGCTGCCGGAGAGATCTCGAGCGTCACGCCAGCCAGCGCCGCATGGCGCGTTCGAACACCCCGGCGAAGAAAGCCAGCAGGTCGGTGCCCTGTTGCGGGGTGAAGAGATGCGGATCCTCGGAGCCCATGACCAGCAGGCCGGGCAGCCGGCCGGCGCCGAAATCGAGCCGCAGGCAGGCTTCCGAGCGCATCCACGAGGCGCTCTCGCCGTAGATCGCCGGATCGCCCTCGTTCATCTGGCGCAGGGTGACCTGCCGCTTCGGCGCGTGGTTGCGGCCATCGGCAAGGAAGGCATCGATGAAGCCGGGCTCGGCCACCGAGAGCACGTCGCCCAGCCGCCGGATCGCCGGATCGTTGTCGTTCTGCACCGACTCGAGCACCAGCTTGACGCTGTCGACGCGCAGGATGTCGGCCACCTCGCCGCCGAGGTCGCGCAGGAAGGGCTCGAATTCCAGCGGGTCGAGCATGCGCAGGATGGCGCGGTGGATCTGGTTGGTGCCAGCGAGGTTCTCATAGGCCGCGGCGATGACGCTGCGATGGGTGTCCTCGAGCCGGTCGAGCCGGGCCTCGAGCCGGTCCATGGCGATGCCGCGCAGGTCGACGATATTGCCGCCCATCGCGCGCTCGTTGGCGGCGATCAGCGCCTGCATCAGGTCTCGGTCGTCAAGGATCATGTCGGGGCGCGAGATGATCTCCTCGCGCAGCGTCTCGTCGATGGTCTGGGACTGTCTGCTCATGCCCGCCTCTGTGTTGTTTGCCGGTAACCTAGCAGGGCAGGTGGCGGATTGCGCGCGATTTCTTGCGCGCAAGGCGCGGGTTTCGCGCGGCTGTTGCGCATCGGTCGGGCGCCGCCCGCGACGGGCGAGCCCCGGGCGGGAATTCCGTTTGTTCTGGAAAGCTTTGGCGACAGGCCCGGTTCCGTGCAAGACTGGGGCAGGAACGGAGGAGACCCATGCCAAATCATACTGGGCCAAACATCACCAGCCCGAGCCCCTGCCAGACCGTCATCACCACATTCGAGACCTCGCCCGGCACCTGCCAGGATCTGCTCGACGCGCTGCAGGATGCCTATGCGGGCTTCATCTCGAAACAGCCGGGCTTCATCGCCGCGGGGCTGCATGTAAATGATGCCCAGACCCGCATCGCCAACTACTCGCAATGGGAGAAGCGCGAGGATTTTCAGGCCATGCTGCGCAGCGAGGAGATGCGCGCGCACAACCGGCGCTTCCATGCGCTGTGCCGCAGTTTCGAGCCGGTGCTGTATGACGTGGCGGCGAGCTACGGCTGACGCCGAGGCGTCAGCCGCAGTTTTCATGCCCGGCGGGGGTCAGGCCGCGAGCGGGCGCGCCTCCTTGCGGCGCTCGCTGACCTCGAGCCGATAGCCCGAGCCGCGCACCGTCTCGATCTTGAGCGCGGCGCCCACGCTGCCGAGATGCGAGCGCAGGTTGCACATGTAGACGTCGAAGACCCGCGGCGCCGGCTCGTTCTCGAAGCCGTAGACATGGCCGAGCAGCGCCTCGCGGGCCGCGAGCCGGCCGGGGCGCAGGGCGAGGAACTCGAGGATCTCGTAGAGCTTGGGCGAGAGCGACAGGGTGACATCGCCGAGATGCGCCCGCCGGCGCTCGAGGTCGAGCAGAAGCGGCCCGCGCTCGACCAGCGGATGGGCGATGCCGTGGGCGCGCCGCGCCACGGCGGCGAGCCGGGCGAGCATCTCGGGCAGGGGGGTGCTGTCTTCCATGACGACGTCTGCGCCGGCCATCAGCCAGGAGGCGATGCGTTCGGGGGCGGGGCTTGCGGCGACGAGACAGATCGGGATGTCGGGCCGCAGGGCGCGCAGGTCCGCGAGGCTGACATCGCGCCCGAGCAGCGCCGCGTCGAGCACCAGCAGGTCGTGCTGCCCCATCGAGTGGAAATCGGCGAGCTCCTCGCCGGCCTCGCAGCGCGTCAGAAGCAGCCCGCTTTCGGCCACCGCCTTGGACAGGCTAACCATCTTCCAGTTCGTTTCGCCAATCAGGTAGCGCATCTCGGGCTCTCCTCGCTCCGTGTCATTCGGGATCATCGTCCGGGATCGTCTTTCGGGATCGGTCCGGGAACGGTCGGCACGGCGGGATGAGGCGGCCGTGCTGCGGGGCATCTGTCACGGCCGGGCGGCGGATCTGGCGGTTCGGAAGATCTGGCGCCGCGGCTCTGTCGATGTGGCGCGTTCTGCGGCCTGCAGGAGGAGGCTAGGATCAGATTGCGACCGAATTGTGATCGGAAGCGGGCAGGGGGAGGGTGATATGGATCAAGGCATAGCCCCTTCGGATAGCGCAATCTGCGTGCAGATTCTTTGAAGGAGGCCGCGCATGTACAACAATATCCTGGTCCCGATCGCATTCGACAGCGACGCCAAGGCCGAGGCGGCGGTGGCCGTCGCCCGTCAGCTGGCCGGCGAGGGCAGCACCATCACCCTGCTTCACGTCATGGAGCATATCCCGGGCTACGCGATCAGCTACATGCCCCCCGACTACCTCGCGCAATCGCGGGCGGCGGTGCAGAACGAACTCGACGCCATGGCGGCGCGGGTGGGCCATGCCTCGGGGATCGTGGTCGAGGGCCATTCCGGCCGCACCATCCTCGATTATGCCGAGGAGAACGGCTCCGACCTGATCGTCATCGCCTCGCATCGTCCGGGCATGGGTGACATGCTCATGGGCTCGACCGCCACGCAGGTGGTGCGTCACGCCAAATGCGCGGTGCACGTTCTGCGCTGAGCCCATGCGGCGGCGCGGTCAGCGCGCCGCCAGCAGCGCCCGCTTGCGGGCAAAGACTTCCTGTCGCGGCAGCCACGGGTAGGCGTCGTCCTCGGTGACGGCGCCCCAGTAGAGCTGGCCGCCATTGCGCCACGGATCGAGCACGATGCCCTCGTACATGCTGTCGCCCGGCGCGGTGACGATGACGGTGCTGTGCTCAATGCGGATGGCGCTCTGCGAGTTGGCAATGGCACGCTGCAGCTCGAGGGTCTGGAACCCCTCCTGCGCCAGTCGTGCCTGCAGATCGTCGGCCCACTGGTAGCACAGGCCCCGCGGCTTGAGCCCCTGGTTGACCTTCATGTTGTGAATGATCGGCGGATCCTCGACCTGATACTCAACGGCGAGCCGCAGCGGGTATTCATAGGCGATCGCCGCCGCCCGCGCCGCCTCGCCGGCATCGATGCCGGGGTCGAGCGCGTGGATCTCGTCGGCCAGCGCCGCGATCTGGGCCTCCGTGGGGCGCGGCAGATCCTCGGGGCGCGGCGTCGAACAGGCGGCCACGAAGAGGGTGAAGCTCAGGAAAAGGAGCGCGGTCAGTCGTCTGGAGAGGGGCAATGTGGGGCCGGATCGTTGCTGAAGTCGCGCCAGAGTGTCCGCAAAGCCGCGCGGGATGGCAAGCCGCGCCGTGGCCACGATGACGCGGCCGTGATCGCGCTGCATCGGGGCGCCGCGATTGCGCGTGCAGCCCCGCTGCGCTAAGCCGGTCCGACCTGACGCGACGACCGGAGCCCCTTCATGTTTCGCCTGATCCCCGCCCTCGGCCTGGTGCTTGGCCTCGCGGCCTGCGCCAACGGACAGTCCCAGCTCGACGAGCCTGTGGAGCCGATCGGGGATTTCAAGCTGGGCCATGCCGCCGTGGTGGCGCCGAACCTCGTCGAGGGGCCGGTGTCGCGCAATGCCACCGATGAGGAGTGGATCGCGTCGGTCGACGCCGCCATCGAAGAGCGCTTTCGCCGCTACGAGGGCGAGAAGTTCTACCACCTGGGCATCAGCGTCGAGGGCTTCGTGCTGGCGCAGCCCGGCGTGCCGCTGGTGTTCAGCCCGAAATCGGCGCTGATCCTGCGGGTGACCGCGTGGGACGATGCCACCCAGAGCAAGCTCAACGCCGAGCCCGAGCAGTTCACCGTGCTCGAAAGCTTCACTGCCGAGACGGTGGTGGGCTCCGGCGTGACCCAGACCAAGGCGCAGCAGATGCGCAACCTCTCGGCCAACGCGGCGCTGCAGATCGAGAAATGGATGCGGCGCATGCAGGAAGAGGAGGGCTGGTTCGGCGGCCCCGAGGCCAACCTGCGCGCGGCCAAGCCCGTCGCGGAGGCCGGTGCCGAGGCGGCGGATTCGCCGCAGGAAACCGGGGCCGGGGCCGCGTCCTGAGCCCGCACCGCGCCGTGGCAAGGCGCCGCGCGGCAGGCTTTGTCCGCCCCTGCTCGATCCGCTCTCGATCACAAGGGCTTGAGCGTCCGGCCCGCGCAGCCGTGTCGCACGGGGCGCGGCGGGGTCAGCCTGGGCTGCGCCATGCATGAACGGCTTGATTTTCCCTCTGCAAGCCAATAAACGGCCCGCGATGCGAAACCGGGTCGTTTGGGGCCCCTGGAAAAGGCGAGGCGTCTTAGAAAGATGGCAAAGGAAAAGTTTGAGCGCGGCAAACCGCACTGCAACATCGGCACGATCGGTCACGTCGACCACGGCAAGACGACGCTGACGGCGGCGATCACCAAGTATTTCGGTGACTTCAAGGCGTACGACCAGATCGACGGCGCACCGGAAGAGAAAGCCCGCGGCATCACGATCTCGACCGCGCACGTGGAGTACGAGACCGAGGCGCGTCACTACGCCCACGTCGACTGCCCCGGCCACGCCGACTACGTGAAGAACATGATCACCGGTGCTGCGCAGATGGACGGCGCGATCCTGGTTGTGAACGCAGCTGACGGCCCGATGCCGCAGACCCGCGAGCACATCCTGCTGGGCCGCCAGGTGGGCATCCCCGCCATGGTCGTGTTCCTGAACAAGGTCGACCAGGTGGACGACGAGGAGCTCCTCGAGCTCGTCGAGATGGAAGTCCGCGAGCTGCTCTCCGAGTACGACTTCCCGGGCGACGACATTCCGATCATCGCGGGCTCGGCGCTTGCGGCGATGGAAGGCCGTGATCCGGAAATCGGCGAGAACAAGATCAAGGAACTGATGGCTGCCGTGGACGAGTACATCCCGCAGCCGGAGCGCGCTGTCGACCAGCCGTTCCTGATGCCGATCGAAGACGTGTTCTCGATCTCGGGTCGCGGCACCGTTGTGACCGGCCGTGTCGAGCGTGGCGTGATCAACGTTGGCGACGAGATCGAGATCGTCGGCATCCGCGACACCAAGAAAACCACCTGCACCGGTGTCGAGATGTTCCGCAAGCTGCTCGATCGCGGCGAAGCCGGCGACAACATCGGCGCACTGCTGCGCGGTGTGGACCGTGAGGGCGTCGAGCGTGGCCAGGTTCTCTGCAAGCCGGGCTCCGTGACCCCGCACACCAAGTTCGAAGCCGAGGTCTACATCCTGACCAAGGAAGAAGGTGGCCGTCACACGCCGTTCTTCGCGAACTACCGTCCGCAGTTCTACTTCCGGACCACCGACGTGACCGGCACCGTGACCCTCCCCGAGGGTACCGAGATGGTCATGCCCGGCGACAACCTGAAGTTCGTGGTCGAGCTGATCGCCCCGATCGCCATGGAAGACGGCCTCCGCTTCGCCATCCGCGAAGGCGGCCGCACTGTCGGCTCCGGCGTCGTCTCCAAGATCGTCGAGTGATGTCAGGACCGGTCGCGCCCGTCGGCGCGACCACACCGACTTGAATGAAAGGGCGCCCTGCGGGGCGCCCTTTTTTCATGCCTGGGGCTCTGGAGGGAGGACTGCACCGCCGCCTTCGGAGAGGCGTTGCGCGCGTGTCGCGGAATGCCTGCGCTTGGTGCTGAGGACTGCGCGTCGGGCAGGGCTGGGGGATCGTGCGAGCTTGCCGCGCCGGTGGAGGCGCGTCGGCGGCCCTCCGGACACATTAAAGGGGCGCCCCTTTTGCATGTCAGGGCTCAGGCCCTGTCCGGGAGGGGGCGCGATGTGCGGGCTCCCTCCCGGTGGTCACAACTCACTGGTACGAGTTGATGACGGCCTTTGCGCGGGCCTTCTGGTCTGCGGTGCTGTCTTCGTCCTGCACCAGCTGGTAGGCGGCAACGGCCTGTGCGTTGGTCAGCGCGGCAACGTTGGCGTTGGGTGCGAGGCGCTCGAGAGCGGCGCGGGCATTGTCGCCGGTGTTGTAGGCTTGAGCCGATGCGGCGCCGGTCAGGGCTGCGACGGTGGTGATGGCTGCGGCGGTGAGAGTGATGAAGCGTTTCATTTGAGTTTCCTTTGGTTCTCTAGTGCACATGTTGTGCGGTTTGTCGTGTTGTCCGTGCTTCGGATGAGTTGGATATCGGATGAAACCCCGGCAGTTTCAAATCACGCGATGGCTCACGCACGCTCGCGAAATCGTGGGCTTGAAAGTGACTTCCGGCCGCCCAATGCAGGGTGGAAGGCTCTGAAAGATCAACGTTTCATGACAAATCCGAGGCCCGCTCACTCACGTCCTCGACGAGAGCTGCGTGAACCGTGAACGGAAATGATCCGGCGCCGACCGATGCGATAGGTGTTGTGAGAAAATGCACATAATGGAAAGGCCCGGTTTGGAGTGCCAGAATGCTTGCCTGCAAGGGGGGAGACGCTAATTTTCAGCCATGAACGAGCTTGTCCCACGCACCGATGATGTCATCCATTCGGCCTTTGTCCTGGCGGGCGACCGCCATGGCCGCGAACTTTCGGCGGCCGAGATGCCGGAGGTCTTGCGCAGCGACGAGCTCGGCTGGGTGCACCTGCGGGCGCAGCATCCCGACACCCCGGCCTGGATCGTCGAGAATCTCTCCTATCTCGATCCGACGATCATCGACGCGCTGGTCGCGGAAGAGACCCGCCCGCGCGTGACACGCGTCGGCGACGGGCTCATCGTCATCCTGCGCGGTATCAACACGATCGAGGGCGAAGATCCCGAGGACATGGTCTCGGTGCGTCTCTGGATCGATCCCTACCGGATCGTCAGCCTCGCCCGGCGCAAGGTGCGGGCTGTCGAGGAGATCGCTTCGGAGCTCGCGCATGGCCGTGGCCCCTGCGACTGCGCCGAGTTCCTGGTGACCCTGATCGAGCGACTCACGCAGCGTATCGAGCGCCACTGGAACGGCATCGACGATCTGGCCGACGATCTCGAGGAGGCCGTGCTCGACGAGGCCGGCCCGGAAATCCGGGCGCAGCTCGTCGACCTGCGTCGGCAGGCGATCATCCTGCGACGCTACCTGCAGCCGCAACGCGACGCTCTGCGCAGCTTGCAATACGGTCAGCCCGATTGGCTCGAAAGCGACGACCAGCGCCACCTCGCGGAAGAGCTCGATGCGCTGGAGCGGGTGGTGGAAGACGCCGACGCGATGCGCGAGCGCATGGCGCTGGTGCGCGACGAACTTAACGGCCAGGCCTCGGAGCGGCTGAACCGCAACATGTATCTGTTGTCGATTCTCTCGGCGGTGTTCCTGCCGCTGGGATTCCTCACCGGTTTGTTCGGAATCAACGTCGCCGGACTGCCCGGAACCGGCGAGCCGCTGGCCTTCTGGATCTTCGTTGGCGCGCTGGTGATCGTGGCTGCGCTGCAACTGGCGGTGCTGCGCAGATTGCGGTGGATCTGAAGCGTTTTTCCCGCTTGCAAAGCCGTGGAGCCTCTCGTAAACGGGAGCCCGGCCTTAGGGGTATAGCTCAGCTGGTAGAGCGACGGTCTCCAAAACCGTAGGTCGCGGGTTCGAACCCTGCTGCCCCTGCCACTCTCCACAAATGATGATGGATCGATTGCTTCAGGCATGTGCCTGTCGGGCGGTGATGCGCCTCGCGCCGATCGCTTGGCGGGCCGCGCGGCGAGCGGACGCCGTCACGCATGAAAGCCCTCGCGCATGAAAAAAGGGCCGCGCAAACTGCGCGGCCCCTATTCATCGGCTGCTGTCGGATCACGACAGGGCGTCTTCGATCACCGAGCGCTTCTCGGTGTCTTCGTCGGAGCCGTAGATGGCGGCTCGGATCTTGTTCACCTGCTCAGTGGTGAGTACGGTCAGGTCGGCGCTCGGAACGATGTCCTTCACGGCCTGCATTTCACCGGTGGTCAGGTTCGGCGCAGCGCTTTCCATGTCCTTCAGGAGCTGGATGCGCACGTTGTCCGGGTTCTCGTCCTTGTTCACCAGAGCGACCACTTCACGCTTCTCGGCGTCGGTCATCTCGTTCAGGCGCCATTCCGGCACGTAGGCGGTCAGGTCCATGTCCGATACGTCAGCGGAGGCCGGGCTCGGGTTGTCCATCGCGGCGATGGCCTCAATCTCGGTGCGCTTCTCGGTGTCTGACTTGCCGCTGTTCGCGACGGCGAACATTTCGGTGACCTGGTCATCCGAGAGCACCGAGAAGTTGGCGTCCGGGTAGTACATGGTGATGGCCGCTTCTTCAGCGTCCGAAGCTGCAAAAGCCGAGGTGGCCATGGTTGCGGCGAGGGCGGTGGCGGTAAGAAGGCGTTTCATGATATGATCCTTTCGTCTTCAACGTATAATCTTGCGTGTGGCAGTGCGTGGTGCCCTGCGTTTCGTCCTGCAGAGCGTGGTGCCCTGCGATTGTGATCCAACAACCGCCGCCGATCCGGATTGGTTCCGATCCGGGATTTGCGAAAAAAATCTCTTCAAACCCCTGTCGGAGCGAGATTTTCTGCAACGGGCGCGCAAACGCGCGGCGAGTTGAAAAGTTGCGTTCGAAAAACGCCCTATCCTTCAGCTTTTCGTGAGGGAAGCGCGCCGAGCCGTGATCTTCGGCGGGCGCCACGGACGGGCGCCGGTCGTGCCCGCAACCCTTGCCAGCGGGGCGTGAGACTCGTATATGCCCCGAAACCGCAAGGAAACGGAAAGCACGCCGCGATGGCCAACCCCATTCAGTTCATTCAGCAGACCCGGGCCGAGGTCGCCAAGATCGTCTGGCCGACCCGCCGCGAGGTGCTGCTCACCACCGTCACCGTCTTCATCATGGCGGCGCTGACCGCGAGCTTCTTTGCTCTGGTCGACATCCTGATCCGCAGCGGGCTGCAGGGCCTTCTGTCGTTCTTCGGCTGAGGCCGGGGCGAAACCGCCAGCCGGGCCTTGAAATCGGCCGGGCAGGGAGGTAGGGGACGGGACACTTTCCTCAGGCGGGCGTGCAGCGATTCGAGTTGCACGCCGGTTTTTGTTTGGGGCGAGGCCGTTCCGAGGCGCAAACGCCTCGCGAGAAAGACGGTCGCGTAGACGCGAAAGACTGCCGGCAGAGATGACCGGCGCAAGGTTGGAAGAGGGGCCCTATGGCGAAGCGGTGGTATTCGGTCAGTGTTCTGTCGAACTTCGAGAAGAAGATCGCGGAGCAGATCCGTCAGTCTGTCGAAGAGCAGGGGCTCGAGGACCAGATCGACGAGGTCCTGGTTCCGACCGAGGAAGTCATCGAGGTGCGTCGCGGCAAGAAGGTGACCACCGAGCGGCGCTTCATGCCCGGCTACGTGCTGGTGCACATGGAGATGTCGGACCAGGGATACCACCTGGTGAACTCGATCAACCGCGTCACCGGCTTCCTTGGCCCACAGGGCCGTCCGATGCCGATGCGCGATGCAGAGGTCGAGGCGATCCTTGGCCGCGTGCAGGAAAGCGACGAGGCACCGCGCACCCTCATCCACTTCGAGGTGGGTGAGAAGGTCAAGGTCAACGACGGCCCGTTCGAGGGCTTCGACGGTATGGTCGAGGGGGTCGACGACGACAACCAGCGCCTGCGCGTGTCGGTGTCGATCTTCGGACGGGAGACCCCGGTCGAGCTGGAATTCACTCAGGTCTCGAAGCAGGGCTGAGGATCGGTGGCGGGCTTGCCCGCCGCCCGCGGCAGAGATGCCGCTTCACCGTGGGAGGCGAGGTCATCGCGATGACCGGACCAGACCACGCAACGCAGTAGCCCCGAGGACGCGTCTGACGGGTGTTGTAAAGGAGAACGACAATGGCCAAGAAGCTTGCCGGCGTCATGAAGCTGCAGATCCCTGCAGGTAAAGCCAACCCGTCGCCGCCCGTGGGCCCCGCCCTCGGTCAGCGTGGCATCAACATCATGGAATTCTGCAAGGCGTTCAACGCCAAGACGCAGGAAATGGAGCCCGGCGCGCCGTGCCCGACCGTGATCACCTACTATCAGGACAAGTCCTTCACCATGGACATCAAGACGCCGCCCGCGTCTTACTACCTGAAGAAGGCGGCTGGCCTGAAGCCGGTCGGCAAGCGGAACCGTCCGCGTGGTGCCGAGAACCCGGGCCGCGAGACCGTTGCGACCGTGACCACCAAGCAGGTGCGCGAGATCGCCGAGGCCAAGATGAAGGACCTCAGCGCGAACGACGTCGAAGCGGCAATGCAGATCATCCTTGGCTCCGCCAAGTCCATGGGCATCGAGGTGAAGTAAGATGGCAAAGCTCGGAAAACGCACCCGTACCGCC
Source organism: Salipiger bermudensis (assembly GCF_019801965.1). GTDB lineage: Bacteria > Pseudomonadota > Alphaproteobacteria > Rhodobacterales > Rhodobacteraceae > Salipiger > Salipiger bermudensis_A. The sequence goes on along the minus strand of NZ_JAHVIA010000001.1, from coordinate 251,878 downwards.
CGTGAAGCCTTTGCAGGCAAGGAAGACGTGACCGTCGAAGAGGCCGTCGCCCTGATCAAGTCCAGCGCCAGCGCGAAGTTCGACGAGACCGTCGAGATCGCGATGAACCTCGGCGTCGACACCCGTCACGCAGACCAGATGGTCCGTGGCGTGATCGGCCTGCCGAACGGCACCGGCAAGACCATGCGCGTCGCCGTGTTCGCACGTGGCCCGAAGGCTGAAGAAGCCCAGGCCGCCGGCGCCGACATCGTGGGCGCCGAAGACCTGATGGAGACCATCCAGGGCGGCACCATCGAGTTCGATCGCTGCATCGCGACCCCGGACATGATGCCGATCGTCGGCCGTCTCGGTAAGATCCTCGGCCCGCGCAACCTGATGCCGAACCCGAAGGTCGGCACCGTGACCATGGATGTCGCCCAGGCCGTCAAGGACGCCAAGGGCGGCCAGGTCCAGTTCCGCGCTGAAAAGGGCGGTGTGGTCCATGCCGGTGTTGGCAAGGCTTCGTTCGACGAAGCTCAGCTGGTCGAGAACATCCGCGCCTTCGTGAGCGCGGTTGCCAAGGCCAAGCCGACCGGCGCCAAGGGCACCTACATGAAGAAGATCTCGCTCAGCTCCACCATGGGCCCGGGCGTCACCGTCGACGTGGCAAACGCTGCCAGCGCCGAGTGATCTTCGGATCGATCTGATCGGAAAGGGCGGGCCTTCGGGTCCGCCCTTTTTCTTTGGGCTGGTGTCGTGCTGCGGATCGGGCGCCACCGGAGCTCGGCGGCGCCCGGCCCGGGATCAGCCTCGCGCGGTCGCCACCAGGTGCTGCGTCTGGCGCGCCAGCCAGAAGGACAGCGGCCCCACCGCCATCGACAGCACGAAGGCGATCGGCCAGGCCACCGCGAACCGGCTCAGCCAGATGGCGACCCAGCCCGGCGCGAGGGCCGTGGGGATGGCGGTGAAGATGCAGGTCATCAGGAAGGCCATGATGCAGGAGATGAACACCTGCGCTAGGATCACGGTGGACTTCAAGGGCGGGGTGTGGGTCGGGTCGGTCATGCTTGCGCTCCGCAATGGGGAAGGGGGCGCGCGGGATCATCCGTCCTGGCGGCACGCGCACCCCGGGTGAGGGTTGCGCCGCGGGTTCGGGAATCGACTAACTCTCGCGGATCTGCGAGGACCGGGATAACCGAACCGGCCAGACGTTTTTCGGCCCTAGCGAGGTAGTCGCAGAGGGAGGCATCGTCAAGCGCGGGGAAACGGTCACGGCAGCGTGACGGAACCTTTTTGCCCGGGCCCCTTGGCAGGGCGGGGCAAAACCGCTATCCAGCCGGTGTTGAGGGCATCCGCGCGATTCGTGGGCGCCCTCGATTTCGTCCGAGACGGTGGGTTGGAGGCATCCAATAAATCCTGCCTGAGACGGGAAGAGACATACGAACCGGATCTCCAAGTGTTCCGGCGACGCGATGCGACGACCCGAATCGGACCTTCTTGGCCAGGGAAACCTGGCTTGAACGAGCCGGAGGGGTCTCCCCTCCATCAACTGGAGTGAAACTGTGGATAGAGCCCAGAAAGAGAAAGTGGTCGAGGAACTCGGCCAGATCTTCGCAAGCTCTGGCGTCGTGGTGGTATCCCGCTACGAGGGTCTCACGGTTGCCGAGATGACGGATCTTCGGGCGCGCGCAAGCGCGGCTGAAACTTCGGTCCGCGTCGCCAAGAACAGGCTCGCCAAGATCGCCCTTCAGGGCACCGAATGCGAAAGCATCTCGGGCTTCCTGGAAGGCATGACCGTTCTGACCTATTCCGAAGATCCCGTGGCGGCAGCCAAGGTGGTCGAGGACTTCGCCAAGGAAAACAAGAAGTTTGAAATTCTTGGCGGCGCAATGGGCGGAACGGCTCTGGACCGGGCCGGTGTCGAGGCCGTGTCGAAAATGCCGTCGCGCGAGGAGCTCATCGCTTCCATCGTCGGCTGCATCGGCGCGCCCGCTTCGAACATCGCCGGCGCCATTGGCGCACCTGCTTCGAACATCGCTTCGATCCTTTCCACCATCGAGGAAAAGGCCGAGGCGGCGTAACGCGCAGTCACGAGAACCCGTGGGGTTGAACACCCGCACGTTGGAACACATCTAAAGATACGGAAAAGCAAAATGGCTGATCTTAAAGCACTTGCAGAGCAAATCGTCGGTCTGACCCTGCTCGAAGCACAAGAACTGAAAACCATCCTCAAGGACGAGTACGGCATCGAGCCCGCAGCTGGCGGCGCTGTCATGATGGCTGGTCCGGCTGCCGGCGGCGAAGCTGCTGCAGAAGAGGAAAAGACCGAGTTCGACGTGATCCTCAAGTCGGCTGGCGACAAGAAGATCAACGTGATCAAGGAAGTCCGCGGCATCACCGGCCTCGGCCTCAAGGAAGCCAAAGAGCTGGTGGAAGCCGGCGGCAAGGCTGTCAAAGAGGGCGTGTCCAAGGACGAAGCCGAAGAAATCAAGAAGAAGCTCGAAGAAGCAGGCGCCGAAATCGAGCTCAAGTAATCACGCATGGTGCATCCGCACCGCATGTGATCACGACTTCAGGCTGGGTCCGGGGTTCTCCCGGGCCCAGCCGAACCCGTCTCAGAGAGGCCCCTTGCCGGCGTGCGGGGGAGGGGCTTTTCTCAGACGAGTTCACCGATCGGGAGGCCCTTGGTGGGACAGGGGCCAGGAATGGATCAGAACCGTCGTCTCGGATGGACGTGCCGCTGGTGCCCGACAGCGCGCGCGACCGGTGAGAAGCTGAAAAGGTGACAAACCTCATGGCGCAAAGTTTCCTTGGCCAGAAACGTCTTCGCAAATATTTCGGTAAAATTCGTGAGGTTCTGGAGATGCCGAACCTCATCGAGGTTCAGAAAAGCTCCTACGAACTCTTCCTGAAATCCGGTGACCAGCCCCAGCCGACCGACGGCGAGGGGATCAAAGGCGTGTTCCAGTCGGTCTTCCCGATCAAGGATTTCAACGAGACCGCGGTCCTCGAATTCGTCAGCTACGAGCTGGAGAAGCCGAAATACGACGTCGAAGAGTGCATGCAGCGCGACATGACCTACAGCGCCCCGCTGAAGGTCACCCTGCGCCTGATCGTGTTCGATATCGACGAGGACACCGGCGCCAAGTCGGTGAAGGACATCAAGGAACAGGACGTGTTCATGGGCGACATGCCGCTCATGACGCCGAACGGCACGTTCATCGTGAACGGCACCGAGCGCGTGATCGTGTCTCAGATGCACCGTTCGCCGGGCGTGTTCTTCGACCATGACAAGGGCAAGACGCACAGCTCGGGCAAGCTGCTCTTCGCCTGCCGCATCATCCCCTACCGCGGCTCGTGGCTCGACTTCGAATTCGACGCCAAGGACATCGTGTTCGCCCGCATCGACCGCCGCCGCAAGCTGCCGGTCACGACCCTGCTCTACGCCCTCGGGCTGGATCAGGAGGCGATCATGGACGCCTACTACAAGACCGTCACCTACAACCTGCGCCGCGGCGAAGGCTGGGTGACCAAGTTCTTCCCCGAGCGGGTGCGCGGCACGCGCCCGACCTATGATCTCGTGGATGCGGACAGCGGCGAAATCATCGCCGAGGCCACCAAGAAGGTGACCCCGCGCGCGGTCAAGAAGCTGATCGACGAAGGCTCGGTGCAGAATCTGCTGGTGCCGTTCGAGCAGATCGTCGGAAAGTTCGTCTCGAAGGACATCATCAACGAGGAAACCGGCGCGATCTATGTCGAGGCCGGCGACGAGCTGACCTGGACCGTCGACAAGGACGGCGACGTGACCGGCGGCACCCTCAAGGAGCTGGTCGACGCGGGCATCACCGAGATCCCGGTCCTCGACATCGACAACGTCACCGTCGGTCCGTACATGCGCAACACCATGGCGCAGGACAAGAACATGGACCGCAACAGCGCGCTCATGGACATCTACCGCGTCATGCGCCCGGGCGAGCCGCCCACCGTCGAGGCCGCCTCGGCGCTGTTCGACACCCTGTTCTTCGACAGCGAGCGCTACGACCTCTCCGCCGTGGGCCGCGTGAAGATGAACATGCGCCTCGCGCTCGAGAAGCCCGATACCCAGCGCACGCTGGACCGCGACGATATCGTCAAGTGCATCAAGGCGCTGGTCGAGCTGCGTGACGGCAAGGGCGAGGTCGACGACATCGACCACCTCGGCAACCGTCGTGTCCGCTCCGTCGGCGAGCTGATGGAAAACCAGTACCGCGTCGGTCTGCTGCGCATGGAGCGCGCCATCAAGGAGCGCATGTCGTCGGTCGAGATCGACACCGTCATGCCGCAGGACCTGATCAACGCGAAGCCCGCCGCGGCTGCCGTGCGCGAGTTCTTCGGCTCGTCGCAGCTGTCGCAGTTCATGGACCAGACCAACCCGCTCTCCGAAGTGACGCACAAGCGGCGTCTCTCGGCGCTTGGACCGGGCGGTCTGACCCGCGAGCGTGCCGGCTTCGAGGTCCGCGACGTGCACCCGACCCACTACGGCCGGATGTGCCCGATCGAGACGCCGGAAGGCCCGAACATCGGTCTGATCAACTCGCTGGCCACCTTCGCCCGCGTCAACAAGTATGGCTTCATCGAGACCCCGTACCGGGTGGTGAAGGACAAGCAGGTGACCGACGAGGTCCACTACATGTCCGCCACCGAGGAGATGCGCCACACGGTTGCACAGGCGAACGCCAACATCGACGAGAACGGCCAGTTCATCAACGAGATGGTCAACACCCGCCAGTCCGGTGACTACACGCTCGCGCCGGCGGAAAGCGTCGACCTGATCGACGTGTCGCCGAAGCAGCTGGTCTCGGTCGGTGCCTCGCTGATCCCGTTCCTCGAGAACGACGACGCAAACCGCGCCCTGATGGGTGCGAACATGCAACGTCAGGCCGTTCCGACCCTGCGCTCGGAAGCGCCGCTGGTCGGCACCGGCATCGAGGGCAAGGTCGCCATCGACTCCGGCGCCGCCATCCAGGCGCACCGCGCCGGCATCGTCGACCAGGTCGATGCACAGCGGATCGTGATCCGCGCAACCGAGGATCTCGAGCTTGGCGATGCCGGCGTCGACATCTACCGGATGCGCAAGTTCCAGCGCTCGAACCAGAACACCTGCATCAACCAGCGTCCGCTGATCAAGGTGGGTGACAAGGTCGGCAAGGGCGAGGTCATCGCGGATGGTCCGTCGACGGACATGGGGGAACTGGCGCTCGGCAAGAACGTCATCGTCGCCTTCATGCCGTGGAACGGCTACAACTACGAGGACTCGATCCTGATCTCCGAGCGCATCGCGCGTGACGACGTCTTCACCTCGATCCACATCGAGGAATTCGAAGTCGCCGCCCGTGACACCAAGCTCGGGCCGGAAGAGATCACCCGCGACATCCCGAACGTCGGCGAGGAAGCCCTGCGCAACCTCGACGAGGCCGGCATCGTCTATATCGGCGCCGACGTGGAGCCGGGCGACATTCTCGTTGGCAAGATCACCCCGAAGGGCGAGAGCCCGATGACGCCGGAAGAAAAGCTTCTGCGCGCCATCTTCGGTGAAAAGGCCTCCGACGTGCGCGACACCTCGCTGCGGGTGAAGCCGGGCGACTACGGCACCGTCGTGGAAGTGCGGGTCTTCAACCGTCACGGCGTCGAAAAGGACGAACGTGCGCTGCAGATCGAGCGCGAGGAAGTCGAGCAGCTGGCCCGTGACCGGGATGACGAGCTCGCCATCCTCGATCGCAACATCTATGCCCGTCTCGGCGACCTGATCCTCGGCAAGACCGCGGTGAAGGGCCCGAAAGGCGTGAAGCCGAACTCGGAGATCACTTCCGAGCTGCTTGAGACGCTCAGCCGCGGCCAGTGGTGGCAGCTGGCGCTCGCCGAAGAGCAGGACGCGCAGATCGTCGAGGCGCTGCACGAGCAGTACGAGGCGCAGAAGCGCGCCCTCGATGCCCGTTTCGAGGACAAGGTCGAGAAGGTCCGCCGTGGCGACGACCTGCCGCCGGGCGTGATGAAGATGGTCAAGGTGTTCGTGGCGGTGAAGCGCAAGCTTCAGCCGGGCGACAAGATGGCCGGCCGTCACGGCAACAAGGGTGTGATCTCCCGCGTTGTTCCGATGGAGGACATGCCGTTCCTGGAGGACGGCACCCCGGTCGACTTCTGCCTCAACCCGCTGGGCGTGCCGTCGCGCATGAACGTCGGTCAGATCCTTGAAACCCACATGGGCTGGGCCTCGCGCGGCCTGGGCATCAAGATCGACGACGCGCTTGCCGACTACCGCCGCTCGGGCGACCTGACGCCGGTCCGCGAAGCCATGCGCATCGCCTATGGCGACGAGGTCTACGAAGAGGGCATCGCCGACATGGACGAGGATCTGCTGGTGGAAGCCGCAGGCAACGTCACCCGTGGTGTGCCGATCGCGACCCCGGTCTTCGACGGCGCCAAGGAGGCGGATGTCAACGACGCGCTGAGCCGTGCCGGCTTCGACACCTCCGGCCAGTCGCGCCTGTTCGACGGCCGCACCGGTGAGGAGTTCGCGCGGAAAGTCACGGTGGGTGTGAAGTACCTGCTGAAGCTGCACCACCTTGTCGACGACAAGATCCACGCACGTTCGACCGGCCCGTACTCGCTCGTCACGCAGCAGCCGCTGGGTGGTAAGGCGCAGTTCGGTGGCCAGCGTTTCGGGGAGATGGAGGTCTGGGCTCTGGAAGCTTACGGCGCCGCCTACACCCTGCAGGAAATGCTGACCGTGAAGTCGGACGACGTGGCGGGCCGGACCAAGGTCTACGAAAGCATCGTCAAGGGCGAGGACAATTACGAGGCGGGCGTTCCCGAGAGCTTCAACGTGCTCGTGAAGGAAGTCCGCGGCCTCGGCCTGAACATGGAACTCCTGGACGCAGACGGGGAGGAGTGACGAAGAATTTTCCTCCGAAAATTCTTCCGCCCAAGATTTTTCCTCCGAAAAATCTTGGGCCCTCTCCCGACGCAGCCATGACACAAAGGTTTTGACATGAACCAGGAACTGACGAACAACCCGTTCAACCCGCTGACCCCGCCCAAGGTCTTCGACGAGATCAAGGTGTCGCTCGCTTCGCCCGAGCGGATCCTCTCGTGGTCCTACGGCGAGATCAAGAAGCCCGAGACGATCAACTACCGTACGTTCAAGCCCGAGCGTGACGGCCTCTTCTGCGCGCGTATCTTCGGCCCGATCAAGGACTACGAGTGCCTGTGCGGCAAGTACAAGCGCATGAAGTATCGCGGCGTCGTCTGCGAAAAATGCGGCGTCGAGGTCACCCTCCAGAAGGTGCGCCGCGAGCGCATGGGCCACATCGAGCTGGCCGCGCCCTGCGCCCACATCTGGTTCCTGAAGTCGCTGCCGTCGCGCATCGGTCTTATGCTGGACATGACCCTGCGTGACCTCGAGCGCGTGCTCTACTTCGAGAACTACGTGGTGATCGAGCCCGGTCTCACCGACCTGACCTATGGCCAGATGCTCACCGAGGACGAATTCCTCGATGCGCAGGACGCCTATGGCATGGACGCCTTCACCGCCAATATCGGCGCCGAGGCGATCCGTGAGATGCTGGCCCAGATCGACCTCGAGGCCGAGGCCGAGCAGCTGCGCGCCGACCTCAAGGAAGCCACCGGCGAGCTGAAGCCGAAGAAGATCATCAAGCGCCTGAAGGTGGTTGAGAGCTTCCTCGAGTCCGGCAACCGCCCGGAATGGATGATCCTTACGGTGATCCCGGTCATCCCGCCGGAACTGCGTCCGCTGGTGCCGCTGGACGGTGGCCGCTTCGCGACCTCCGACCTCAACGACCTGTATCGCCGCGTGATTAACCGGAACAACCGCCTCAAGCGGCTGATCGAGCTCCGCGCTCCGGACATCATCGTCCGCAACGAGAAGCGGATGCTGCAGGAAGCCGTCGACGCGCTGTTCGACAACGGCCGCCGCGGTCGTGTCATCACCGGCGCCAACAAGCGTCCGCTGAAGTCGCTCTCCGACATGCTCAAGGGCAAGCAGGGCCGCTTCCGTCAGAACCTTCTCGGCAAGCGCGTCGACTTCTCGGGCCGTTCGGTCATCGTGACCGGCCCCGAGCTCAAGCTGCACCAGTGCGGCCTGCCCAAGAAGATGGCGCTCGAGCTGTTCAAGCCGTTCATCTACTCGCGGCTCGAGGCCAAGGGCCTGTCGAGCACCGTGAAGCAGGCGAAGAAGCTGGTTGAGAAAGAGCGCCCCGAGGTCTGGGACATTCTCGACGAGGTGATCCGCGAGCACCCGGTCCTGCTGAACCGTGCGCCGACGCTGCACCGTCTCGGCATCCAGGCGTTCGAGCCCCAGCTCATCGAGGGCAAGGCGATCCAGCTGCACCCGCTCGTGTGTTCGGCCTTCAACGCCGACTTCGACGGTGACCAGATGGCCGTTCACGTGCCGCTGTCGCTGGAAGCGCAGCTCGAGGCGCGCGTCCTGATGATGTCCACGAACAACGTGCTGTCGCCCGCAAACGGCAGCCCGATCATCGTGCCGTCGCAGGACATGATCCTCGGCCTCTACTACCTCACCATCATGCGCGAAGGCATGAAGGGCGAGGGCATGGTGTTCTCGAACATCGAAGAGGTCGAGCACGCGCTCACCGCCGGCGAAGTGCACCTGCACGCCAAGATCACCTGCCGCGTCAAGCAGATCGACGAGACCGGCCAGGAGATCGTCAAGCGCTACGAGACCACCCCCGGTCGCGTGCGCCTCGGCGCGCTGCTGCCGATGAACGCCAAGGCACCGTTCGATCTCGTCAACGACCTGCTGCGGAAGAAAGACGTGCAGCGCGTCATCGACACCGTCTACCGCTACTGCGGTCAGAAGGAGTCGGTCATCTTCTGTGACCAGATCATGTCGATGGGCTTCAAGGAGGCCTTCAAGGCGGGCATCTCGTTCGGCAAGGACGACATGGTCATCCCCGACAACAAGTGGGATCTGGTCGAGGAAACCCGCGACCAGGTGAAGGACTTCGAGCAGCAGTACATGGACGGCCTGATCACCCAGGGTGAAAAGTACAACAAGGTCGTGGACGCCTGGTCGAAGTGTAACGACAAGGTCACCGACGCCATGATGAATACCATCTCCGCCGCCAAGCGCGCCGAGGATGGCTCCGAGATGGAACCCAACTCGGTTTACATGATGGCGCACTCCGGTGCCCGTGGCTCGGTCACGCAGATGAAGCAGCTGGGCGGGATGCGCGGCCTGATGGCGAAGCCGAACGGCGACATCATCGAGACCCCGATCATCTCGAACTTCAAGGAAGGCCTGACCGTTCTCGAGTACTTCAACTCGACCCACGGCGCCCGTAAAGGTCTGTCGGACACCGCTCTGAAGACGGCAAACTCCGGCTACCTGACTCGTCGTCTGGTGGACGTGGCGCAGGACTGCATCGTGCGCATGCGCGATTGCGGCACCGACCGTGCGATCACCGCGGAAGCGGCGGTCAACGACGGTGAGGTCGTGTCGAGCATCGGTGAGCGTATCCTGGGCCGCGTCGCGGCGGAGGACATCATGCGCCCCGGCACCGAAGAGGTGCTGGTCCGCGATGGGCAGCTCATCGACGAGCGCATGGCCGATGCCATCGAAAGCGCCGCGGTGCAGACCGCACGCATTCGTTCGCCGCTCACCTGTGAGGCGGAAGAGGGCGTCTGCGCCATGTGCTACGGTCGCGACCTTGCACGCGGCACGATGGTCAACATCGGCGAGGCCGTGGGCATCATCGCGGCGCAGTCGATCGGTGAACCGGGCACCCAGCTGACGATGCGGACCTTCCACATCGGCGGCGTTGCACAGGGTGGTCAGCAGTCGTTCCTCGAGGCGAGCCAGGAAGGCATCATCGTCTTCGAGAACGCCTCGACGCTCGAGAACACCTCCGGCGAAACGCTGGTGATGGGCCGCAACATGAAGCTCATCATCCAGGGCGAGGACGGGGCTGAGCGCGCCAGCCACAAGCTGGGCTACGGCACCAAGCTCTTCGTCAAGGAAGGCGAGACCGTGTCGCGCGGCACCAAGCTGTTCGAGTGGGACCCCTACACCCTGCCGATCATCGCGGAAGCCGATGGTGTGGCCCGTCACGTCGACCTCGTGAACGGCCTTGCCGTGCGCGACGAGACCGACGAAGCCACCGGCATGACCCAGAAGATCGTGATCGACTGGCGTGCCGCTCCGAAGGGCAACGAGCTCAAGCCTGAGATCATCCTGATGGATGGCGACGGCGAGCCCGTCCGCAACGCGGCCGGCAACCCGATCACCTACCCGATGTCGGTGGACGCGATCCTGTCCTGCGAAGACGGGCAGGAGGTCAAGGCCGGTGACGTCGTGGCGCGTATCCCGCGCGAAGGTGCGAAGACGAAGGACATCACCGGTGGTCTGCCGCGTGTGGCCGAACTCTTCGAGGCACGCCGTCCGAAGGACCACGCGATCATCGCCGAGATCGACGGCTACGTGCGCTTTGGCAAGGACTACAAGAACAAGCGCCGTATCGCGATCGAGCCCGTCGACGAAACGCTCGACACCAAGGAATACATGATCCCGAAAGGGAAGCACATTCCCGTGGTCGAGGGCGACTACGTCCAGAAGGGCGACTACATCATGGACGGCAACCCGGCGCCGCACGACATCCTCGCCATCATGGGGATCGAGGCGCTGGCGAACTACATGATCGACGAGGTGCAGGACGTGTATCGACTGCAGGGCGTGAAGATCAACGACAAGCACGTCGAGGTCATCGTCCGGCAGATGCTGCAGAAGTGGGAAATCACCGACAGCGGCGACACCACCCTTCTCAAGGGCGAGCACGTGGACAAGGCCGAGTTCGACGCGGCCAACGCCAAGATCGAGAAGAAGGGCGGCCGTCCGGCACAGGGCGAACCGATCCTTCTCGGCATCACCAAGGCGTCGCTCCAGACCCGCTCCTTCATCTCGGCGGCCTCCTTCCAGGAGACCACCCGGGTCCTCACCGAAGCCTCGGTGCAGGGCAAGAAGGACAAGCTCGTGGGCCTCAAGGAGAACGTCATCGTGGGCCGCCTGATCCCGGCGGGCACCGGTGGCGCGACCCAGCGGGTGCGCAAGATCGCGACCGACCGCGACGGCAAGGTGATCGAGGTCAAGAAGGCCGAGGCGGAAGCCGCGGCAGCCCTCGCCGCACCGGACGCCGACTTCTCGGGCAGCGACGTGATCGGTGGCGACGAGTTCGACAACCTGGTCGTGGATACGCCGGAGAGCCGCGAGTAAGCCTCGCCTCTTCCCGAACTGAGAAAGCCCCCGCCGTGCGCGGGGGCTTTTTCGTATTCTCGGGGCGCATTCCGGGGCCCGCGGAAATCGTACGTGGTCGAACGGATTCCCCTTGGCGGAACGCTGCGACGGGTCTACCGATCAAGCCATGGCACAGCTTTCCGACAACACCCGCGGCGCGCTCCTGATGATGGCCTCGATGGCGGCTTTCACGCTGGGCGATACCTGCGTGAAGGCGATCGGCGAGGCGATCTCGCTGTCCCAGCTGCTGGTGATCCGGGGCTTCTTCGCGAGCATCTTCATCGCGCTGATGGCGTGGCGCCTGAACGCGCTGCGCTTCGACCTGCCGCGGCGCGACTGGGCCTTGGTGCTGACCCGCGCGATGGCCGAGGTCGGCTCGACCTACTTCTTCCTCACCGCGCTGCGCCACATGCCGCTGGCCAACGTCACCGCGCTTCTGCAGATGCTGCCGCTCACGCTGACCCTGGGCTCGGCGGTGTTCTTCGCCGAGAAGGTGGGCTGGCGGCGCTGGCTCGCCATCGCGGCGGGCTTCGCGGGCATGCTGCTGATCGTGCGGCCGGGCACCGAGGGCTTCAACCTCTACTCGATCTTCGCGCTGGTGGCGGTCGCCTTCGTAACACTGAGGGATCTCGTCACCCGGCGGATGTCGGCGGCGGTGCCGTCGCTGACCGTCACGTTGGTCTCGTCGGTTGCGGTGTTCCTCTTCGCGCTGACCATGTCGCTGGGGCAGGACTGGGCGCCGATCACGCCGCGGCTGGGCCTGCTGCTGACCGGGGCGACGCTGTTCATCATCGCCGGCTACAGCCTGTCGGTGATCGTCATGCGGGTGGGCGAGATGAGCTTCGTCGCGCCATTCCGCTACACCGGGCTGCTGATCGCGCTGGTCGTCGGGCTGCTGGTTTTCGGCGACTGGCCGGTGCCGCTCACCCTGCTGGGCGCGGCGATCATCGTGGCCACCGGCAGCTTCAACCTCTGGCGCGAGGGCCAGCTGCGCCGCCGCGCCTTGGCTCAGGCGAAGATCCGGCGCACCTGATCGGCGTCGATGGCAAAGCGCTCGCGGAAGAGCGCTTCGCCGGCCGCGTCGAGCCGGGGCAGGGCGACGGGTTTGACGTGCTTCTTCTGCCGCGAGTCGTTGTGATCGTTGTGGCCGCGCACATACATCGGCCGGTCGGTGAAGGTCACCGTGGGCATGAAGCGCATGATCTTGTTGTGGCCGAAATTCATCGTGCTCTGCTTGACGCCCGGCGCCACCGCCATCGCCTCGGCCACGCCCCAATAGGGCGTCACCGTTTCCTCGGCGGAGATCCCCTGCGCGTCGGGCCGGGCGACATAGCCGCGATTCCAGTCGAACCCCACCAGCCGGTGCCTGGCGCGCAGCGACGCCACGTCCTGCGCCGCCTCGCGCAGGGTGGCGACGAAATCCACCGCCACCGCGTCGTCGTCATCGTGGCGGAATTGCAGGCAGGGCAGGGCCATTTCGCGGGCGGCGTTGATCACCTCCTGACAGACCGCCCGGTGCGGCCCCGGTGGTCGAGCCACGATGCGGGCCTGCGGGAAACCGGAGAGCAGCGCCTCGAGCCGCGCGCGCGCCTCGGGGGGCAGGGAGGTGCCCACCAGCACGAGGAAGGTGAAGTCGGGATCGCTCTGGGCCTTCAGCCCCGGCAGGCAGATCGCCTCGAAGTGCCGGAAGCGCTCCTCGAGCCGGGCCGGGGCGAAGAGATAGGCCTCACGGGCGGCGGTATCGTCGTGCTCGACCTGGAAGCCGCCCTCGGCCGGATAGGAAAACCGGCACAGCCCGATCACTTGCATCGCCCTCGCTCCTCTGAAACAAGCCCCGGACCTGCATCGCATCGCCGCTTTGTCCTGACAAGGTGCGGCTCATGTTGACAAGGTCCGCGACTCCCCCTATACGCGCCTCAATTCGCCGGAGGCATCAGTGCGTCCGGTGCGTTCTACAGTACTGAAGCGGTCACGATCCGGGCCTCGGCCCCGATCCTCTGGACACCCACCGCGTCGTTCCCTTACGGGAGCGGATGCGGTGCTTTGCGTCGTCTCTGACTGTCAGGTCAGGGGAGATGTATCGCCGGTGACCTGCGGACGCGCAGGGCGCCTTGAATGATGAACCGCACGGGACGCCCCGTGCAGCACATATGTGAGAAACACGGGGAAGATACCCAAATGCCCACGATCCAGCAGCTGATCCGCAAGCCGCGGCAGCCCAAAGTCAAACGTTCCAAGTCGATGCACCTGCAGGAATGCCCGCAAAAGCGTGGCGTCTGCACCCGCGTCTACACCACCACCCCCAAGAAGCCGAACTCCGCCATGCGGAAAGTGGCCAAGGTGCGCCTGACCAACGGCTTCGAGGTGATCAGCTATATCCCGGGCGAGAGCCACAACCTGCAAGAGCACTCCGTTGTGCTCATCCGTGGCGGCCGTGTGAAAGACCTTCCCGGTGTGCGTTACCACATCCTGCGCGGTGTGCTGGATACCCAGGGTGTCAAGGACCGGAAGCAGCGTCGCTCGAAGTACGGCGCGAAGCGTCCCAAGTAAGAGGATACGGAAATGTCTCGTCGTCACGCTGCAGAGAAGCGCGAAGTCCTGCCCGACGCCAAGTATGGCGATGTCGTGCTGACCAAGTTCATGAACAACCTGATGATCGACGGTAAGAAGTCGGTCGCAGAAAAGATCGTCTACAACGCGCTCGACCGCGTCGAAGGCAAGGTGAAGCGCGCGCCGGTGGAAGTGTTCCACGAAGCGCTCGACAACATCAAACCGTCGGTCGAGGTTCGTTCGCGCCGCGTCGGTGGTGCCACCTATCAGGTGCCCGTCGAAGTGCGCCCCGAGCGCCGCGAAGCGCTCGCCATCCGCTGGCTGATCAACGCCTCGCGTTCGCGCAACGAGAACACCATGGAAGAGCGCCTCGCAGGTGAGCTTCTGGACGCTGTGCAATCTCGCGGTTCGGCCGTGAAGAAGCGCGAAGACACTCACAAGATGGCCGACGCGAACAAGGCGTTCAGCCACTACCGCTGGTAAATCCAGGAAAGGCAGTCCATCATGGCACGCGATTATCCGCTGGAGCGTTACCGTAACTTCGGGATCATGGCCCACATCGATGCGGGCAAGACCACGACGACGGAACGCATTCTCTACTACACCGGCCGCTCCCACAAGATCGGCGAAGTCCACGACGGCGCAGCCACGATGGACTGGATGGAGCAGGAGCAGGAACGCGGGATCACCATCACTTCCGCCGCCACCACCACCTTCTGGCAGTGGCAGGAAGATCCGACCGCCGAAGGCACGTCGGATACCAAGTTCCGCTACAACATCATCGACACCCCCGGTCACGTCGACTTCACCATCGAGGTGGAGCGTTCGCTGGCGGTTCTCGACGGTGCCATCTGCCTTCTGGACGGTAACGCCGGCGTCGAGCCGCAGACCGAGACCGTCTGGCGCCAGGCCGACCGCTACAAGGTTCCGCGCATCGTGTTCGTCAACAAGATGGACAAGATCGGTGCCGACTTCTTCAACTGCGTGAAGATGATCAAGGACCGCACCGGCGCGACGCCCGTTCCGGTCAACTTCCCGATCGGCGCCGAGGACAAGCTGGAAGGCATCGTCGACCTCGTCACCATGGAAGAGTGGGTTTGGCAGGGTGAAGACCTGGGCGCCTCCTGGGTGCGCCAGCCGATCCGCGACGAGCTCAAGGACCTGGCCGACGAGTGGCGCTCGCACATGATCGAGAACGCCGTCGAGCAGGACGACGACGCGATGGAAGCCTATCTCGAGGGCGAAGAGCCGTCGATCGACAAGCTGCGCGAGCTGATCCGCAAGGGCACCCTGTCGCTGTCCTTCGTGCCGGTTCTCGGTGGTTCGGCGTTCAAGAACAAGGGCGTCCAGCCGCTGCTCAACGCCGTGGTCGACTTCCTGCCCGGTCCGCTCGACGTGCCGCCCTACATGGGCTTCTCGCCGGACGACGAGTCGGAAGAGCGCAACATCGCCCGCCACGCGGACGACAGCGAGCCGTTCTCCGGCCTCGCGTTCAAGATCATGAACGACCCGTTCGTGGGCTCCCTGACCTTCACCCGGATCTACTCGGGCGTGATGAACAAGGGTGACTCGATCCTGAACTCGACCAAGGGCAAGAAAGAGCGCATCGGTCGTATGATGATGATGCACTCGAACAACCGCGAAGAGATCGAAGAGGCCTTCGCAGGCGACATCATCGCGCTGGCCGGTCTGAAAGAGACCACCACCGGTGACACGCTCTGCGCCCAGTCCTCGCCGGTCGTGCTCGAAACCATGACCTTCCCCGATCCGGTCATCGAGATCGCGGTCGAGCCGAAGACCAAGAACGACCAGGAGAAGATGTCCCAGGGTCTGGCCCGTCTGGCCGCCGAAGACCCGTCCTTCCGCGTCGAGACCGACCTCGAGTCCGGTCAGACCATCATGAAGGGCATGGGCGAACTTCACCTCGACATTCTGGTCGACCGCCTCAAGCGCGAGTTCAAGGTGGAAGCCAACATCGGTGCCCCGCAGGTGGCCTATCGCGAGACCATCGGTCACGAGATCGAGCACACCTACACCCACAAGAAGCAGTCGGGTGGTTCGGGTCAGTTCGCCGAGGTCAAGCTGGTCATCAGCCCCACAGAGCCGGGCGAAGGCTACTCGTTCGAGAGCAAGATCGTCGGCGGTGCGGTTCCGAAGGAATACATCCCGGGTGTCGAAAAGGGCATCAAGTCGGTGATGGACTCCGGTCCGCTCGCGGGCTTCCCGGTGATCGACTTCAAGGTCGCCCTGATCGATGGTAAGTTCCACGACGTGGACTCCTCGGTCCTGGCCTTCGAAATCGCGGCACGGATGGCAATGCGCGAAGGTCTGCGCAAGGCCGGTGCGAAGCTGCTCGAGCCGATGATGAAGGTCGAGGTCGTGACCCCGGAAGAGTACACCGGTTCGATCATCGGTGACCTCACCTCCCGTCGCGGTCAGGTGTCGGGTCAGGAGCCGCGCGGCAACGCCGTGGCGATCCAGGCCTTCGTGCCGCTGGCCAACATGTTCGGCTACATCAACAACCTGCGCTCCATGTCCTCGGGGCGCGCGCAGTTCACGATGCAGTTCGACCACTACGATCCGGTTCCGCAGAACATCTCTGACGAGATCCAGTCGAAGTACGCATAAGCCGGGTGGCGGGGTCGGTCCCCGCCCTACCCACCACCGTAGGGTGGGCTATGTGCCCACCACCTGACAGAAAAAGGAGCCTTTCGCATGGCAAAGGAAAAGTTTGAGCGCGGCAAACCGCACTGCAACATCGGCACGATCGGTCACGTCGACCACGGCAAGACGACGCTGACGGCGGCGATCACCAAGTATTTCGGTGACTTCAAGGCGTACGACCAGATCGACGGCGCACCGGAAGAGAAAGCCCGCGGCATCACGATCTCGACCGCGCACGTGGAGTACGAGACCGAGGCGCGTCACTACGCCCACGTCGACTGCCCCGGCCACGCCGACTACGTGAAGAACATGATCACCGGTGCTGCGCAGATGGACGGCGCGATCCTGGTTGTGAACGCAGCTGACGGCCCGATGCCGCAGACCCGCGAGCACATCCTGCTGGGCCGCCAGGTGGGCATCCCCGCCATGGTCGTGTTCCTGAACAAGGTCGACCAGGTGGACGACGAGGAGCTCCTCGAGCTCGTCGAGATGGAAGTCCGCGAGCTGCTCTCCGAGTACGACTTCCCGGGCGACGACATTCCGATCATCGCGGGCTCGGCGCTTGCGGCGATGGAAGGCCGTGATCCGGAAATCGGCGAGAACAAGATCAAGGAACTGATGGCTGCCGTGGACGAGTACATCCCGCAGCCGGAGCGCGCTGTCGACCAGCCGTTCCTGATGCCGATCGAAGACGTGTTCTCGATCTCGGGTCGCGGCACCGTTGTGACCGGCCGTGTCGAGCGTGGCGTGATCAACGTTGGCGACGAGATCGAGATCGTCGGCATCCGCGACACCAAGAAAACCACCTGCACCGGTGTCGAGATGTTCCGCAAGCTGCTCGATCGCGGCGAAGCCGGCGACAACATCGGCGCACTGCTGCGCGGTGTGGACCGTGAGGGCGTCGAGCGTGGCCAGGTTCTCTGCAAGCCGGGCTCCGTGACCCCGCACACCAAGTTCGAAGCCGAGGTCTACATCCTGACCAAGGAAGAAGGTGGCCGTCACACGCCGTTCTTCGCGAACTACCGTCCGCAGTTCTACTTCCGGACCACCGACGTGACCGGCACCGTGACCCTCCCCGAGGGTACCGAGATGGTCATGCCCGGCGACAACCTGAAGTTCGTGGTCGAGCTGATCGCCCCGATCGCCATGGAAGACGGCCTCCGCTTCGCCATCCGCGAAGGCGGCCGCACCGTCGGCTCCGGCGTCGTCTCCAAGATCGTCGAGTGATCTTGACAGCAGGCGCGTCCGGCCTTATCCGGCGCGCCAGCTTGGAATACTGATGGGTGCTTCGGCACCCATCATGTCTTAGGGCAGGGGCCTCGGCCGCGCCCGAACGGGTTCGAAGAGGGGGCGGGATGGTCCTGTCTCCTCCTCTCAACTCTCACGCCTATGAAAAGGCAGACCGAACATGCAAAGCCAGAACATTCGCATCCGGCTCAAGGCGTTCGATTACCGCGTCCTCGATGCTTCGACGCAGGAAATCGTGAACACCGCCAAGCGGACGGGCGCGCAGGTGCGCGGGCCGATCCCGCTGCCGAACAAGATCGAGAAATTCACCGTTCTGCGTGGCCCCCACGTGAACAAGAAATCCCGCGACCAGTTCGAGATCCGCACCCACAAGCGGCTGCTCGACATCGTCGATCCGACCCCGCAGACGGTGGACGCGCTCATGAAGCTCGACCTCGCCGCCGGCGTGGATGTCGAGATCAAGGTGTAAGGAGAGCAACTGATGATGCGCTCTGGAGTGATCGCAAAGAAAGTCGGCATGACCCGGCTTTT
This sequence comes from Salipiger bermudensis, assembly GCF_019801965.1. GTDB lineage: Bacteria > Pseudomonadota > Alphaproteobacteria > Rhodobacterales > Rhodobacteraceae > Salipiger > Salipiger bermudensis_A. The sequence continues at coordinate 233,601 of NZ_JAHVIA010000001.1, read as the reverse complement.
CCTGGAAGACGGCAAGCAGGTTCCTGTGACCGTTCTCCAACTCGACGGCTGCCAGGTCGTTGCCCAGCGGACCAGCGACAAGGACGGCTACACCGCCGTTCAGCTCGGCGCGGGCTCGATCAAGGCGAAGAACGTCTCCAAGCCGATGCGCGGCCATTTCGCCGTTGCCAAGGTGGAGCCGAAGCGGAAGATCGCGGAATTCCGCGTCGATGCCGAGAACCTGATCGGCGTCGGTGAGGAAATCACCGCTGATCATTACTTCGAAGGCCAGTACGTGGACGTGTCCGGCACGACCATCGGTAAGGGTTTCGCCGGTGCCATGAAGCGGCACAACTTCGGCGGCCTTCGCGCCACGCACGGTGTGTCGATCTCGCACCGTTCGCACGGTTCGACCGGTCAGTGTCAGGATCCGGGCAAGGTCTTCAAAGGCAAGAAGATGGCCGGCCACATGGGTGCCGTCCGTGTCACCACGCAGAACCTGCAGGTTGTGAAGACCGACGCATCGCGCGGCATCATCATGATCAAGGGCGCGGTTCCGGGCTCGAAAGGTGGCTGGGTGACGATCAAGGACGCGGTCAAGAAGCCGTTCCCCGAGAACGCAATCCTGCCCGCCGCCCTGAAGTCCGCCGCTGAGGAAGCCGCGAAAGCCGCCGAGGAAGCCGCCGCACAGGCCGCCGCCGAGGAAGCCGCAGCAGCCGAAGCAGCCGCCGCAGAGCAGGCAGCAGCCGAAGCAGAGGCCCTGAAAGCCGCTGAAGCGGAAATCGCGGCCGAGAAGAAGGAAGGCGACGAATGAAACTCGACGTGATCAAACTCGACGGCGGTGCCGCGGGCGAAGTCGAGCTGACGGACGAGATCTTCGATCTCGAGCCGCGCGCCGACATCCTGCACCGCGTGGTCCGCTGGCAGCGCAACAAGGCGCAGGCCGGTACCCACAAGGTCAAGACCCGCTCGGAAGTGAGCTACTCGACCAAGAAGATCTATCGCCAGAAGGGCACCGGCGGCGCACGCCACGGCTCCCGCAAGGCGCCGATCTTCCGCAAGGGTGGTATCTACAAGGGTCCGACCCCGCGCAGCCACGCCCACGACCTTCCCAAGAAGGTTCGTCAGCTGGGTCTCAAGCTCGCACTGTCCGCCAAGGCGAAAGCCGGCAGCCTCGTGATCATCGAGAACGCCGACGCCGACGGCAAGACCAAGACCCTCGCAAGCCAGGTCAAGAACCTCGGCTGGAAGCGGGCCCTGGTCATCGACGGTGCCGAGGTCAACGAGAACTTCGCCCGCGCCGCGGCGAACATCGAAGGCCTCGACGTGCTGCCCAGCATGGGTGCCAACGTGTATGACATCCTCAAGCGTGACACCCTGGTGCTCACCAAAGCGGGTGTCGAAGCTCTGGAGGCTCGACTGAAATGAGTGCGAAGCCCGAACATTACGACGTGATCCGCAAGCCGATCATCACCGAGAAGTCGACCATGGCGTCCGAGAACGGCGCGGTTGTCTTCGAAGTGTCGATCGACGCGACCAAACCCCAGGTGAAAGAGGCCGTCGAGGCGCTCTTCGGTGTCAAGGTCAAGGCCGTGAACACCACCATCACCAAGGGCAAGGTGAAGCGCTTCCGTGGCCAGCTCGGCCGCCGGAACGACGTGAAGAAGGCCTACGTGACCCTCGAAGAGGGCAACTCGATCGACGTGTCGACCGGCCTCTGATCGTCTCACAGCGATTGCACGACATTCGAGGAGCCCCCGGGAGACCGGGGGCTTTTCGCGTTCTCGGCGGCGCGTGGATCGGGCCTTCCGAGCCGCGGGGCAGGGGGGCTGGCAGGCTTCCCGATGCTGTCTGGATGCGGTCTCGCGACGGGCCTTGACCTCTCGCGGTGGATCACCTAAACGACCCCATCCGCTACGGCCCCGGATTCGTCCGGGGCTTCGCGTTTTGCCCACGCCGATCCGTTCCACGTATTTGCCGGGCATCGAACCGGGCACCTTCGGGGGCCTATACCATCGGCCACCTGCGGATCCATCCGGGATCGAGGGGGCTCACACATAGGGTGGACCCGTTTCACCCGTTCTGCAAACGGAAGACAGAAGCATGGCACTCAAGTCGTACAAACCGACGACGCCGGGCCAGCGCGGGCTGGTGCTGATCGACCGTTCGGAGCTGTACAAAGGACGTCCCGTCAAGGCCCTCACCGAGGGTCTGACCAAGTCGGGCGGCCGGAACAACACCGGACGGATCACTGCACGCCGCCGTGGCGGTGGCGCGAAGCGTCTCTACCGGATCGTCGATTTCAAGCGCAACAAGTTTGACGTGAACGGCATCGTCGTTCGCATCGAATACGACCCCAACCGGACCGCGTTCATCGCCCTCATCCAGTATGATGACGGTGAGCAGGCCTACATCCTGGCGCCGCAGCGTCTGGCCATCGGCGACAAGGTCGTCGCTTCGGCCAAGGCTGACATCAAGCCGGGCAACGCGATGCCGTTCTCGGGCCTCCCGATCGGTACCATCGTGCACAACATCGAGCTGAAGCCGGGCAAGGGCGGTCAGATCGCACGCGCCGCGGGCACCTACGCCCAGTTCGTCGGCCGTGACGGTGGCTACGCCCAGATCCGCCTGTCCTCGGGCGAGCTGCGCATGGTGCGTCAGGAATGCATGGCCACCGTCGGTGCCGTGTCGAACCCCGACAACAGCAACCAGAACCTCGGTAAAGCCGGCCGCGTCCGCCACATGGGCAAGCGTCCGAGCGTCCGCGGCGTCGTGATGAACCCGATCGACCACCCGCACGGTGGTGGTGAAGGCCGGACCTCCGGTGGTCGTCACCCGGTGACGCCCTGGGGCAAGCCGACCAAGGGCAAGCGGACCCGCGACACCAACAAGGCGTCGCAGAAGCTCATCATCCGCTCGCGTCACGCCAAGAAGAAGGGTCGCTAACACATGTCGCGCTCTGTTTGGAAAGGCCCTTTCGTTGATGCCTACGTCCTGAAGAAGGCCGAGAAGGTACGCGAAAGCGGCAAGAACGAAGTCATCAAAATCTGGTCGCGCCGCTCGACGATCCTGCCCCAGTTCGTGGGTCTGACGTTTGGCGTCTACAACGGCCAGAAGCATGTTCCGGTCAACGTGTCGGAAGACATGATCGGTCAGAAATTCGGTGAATACGCGCCGACCCGTACCTATTACGGTCACGCTGCCGACAAGAAAGCCAAGAGGAAGTAAGCCATGGGCAAGGATAAGAATCCCCGCCGCGTGGCGGACAACGAGGCAATGGCGAAGCTGCGCATGCTGCGTACGTCGCCGCAGAAGCTGAACCTGGTGGCCGCGCTGATCCGTGGCAAGAAGGTGGAAAAGGCCCTCACGGACCTGACCTTCTCGAAGAAGCGGATCGCCGTGGACGTGAAGAAGTGCCTTCAGTCCGCTATCGCGAACGCCGAGAACAACCACGGTCTGGACGTTGACGAGCTCGTCGTCGCCGAGGCCTATGTGGGCAAGAACCTTGTGATGAAGCGCGGTCGTCCCCGTGCCCGTGGCCGCTTTGGCCGCATCAACAAGCCGTTCTCGGAACTCACCATCAAGGTGCGTCAGATCGAGGAGCAAGCCTAATGGGTAACAAGACCAATCCGATCGGCATGCGTCTTCAGGTCAACCGCACCTGGGACAGCCGTTGGTACGCTGACACCAAGGATTACGGCGACCTGCTTCTGGAAGACATCGCGATCCGCGAGTTCATCCACGAAGAGTGCAAGCAGGCCGGCGTTGCGCGCGTGATCATCGAGCGTCCGCACAAGAAGTGCCGCGTGACCGTTCACACCGCACGCCCGGGTGTCATCATCGGCAAGAAAGGCGCGGACATCGAAGTCCTGCGCAAGAAGCTGGCGAAGATGACCGACAGCGAGCTGCACCTCAACATCGTCGAGGTCCGCAAGCCCGAGCTTGACGCCCGCCTCGTGGGTGAGAGCATCGCGCAGCAGCTCGAGCGTCGTGTGTCGTTCCGCCGTGCCATGAAGCGCGCGGTCCAGAACGCCATGCGCATGGGTGCCCTCGGCATCCGTGTGAACGTCGCTGGTCGTCTCGGCGGTGCCGAGATCGCCCGTACCGAATGGTATCGCGAAGGCCGTGTGCCGCTGCACACCCTGCGCGCCGACATCGATTACTCGCACGTCGAAGCCACGACCCCCTATGGTATCATCGGGATCAAGGTCTGGATCTTCAAAGGCGAGATCATGGAGCACGACCCGGCTGCCCGCGATCGCAAGTCGCAGGAAATCCAGGACGGTCCGGCTCCGCGCGGCGCCATGGGCGGCCGTCGCTGAGGGAGTTTGACTGATGCTGCAACCGAAACGCACAAAATTCCGCAAGATGTTCAAGGGCCGGATCAAGGGTGAAGCCAAGGGCGGCTCTGATCTGAACTTTGGTCACTACGGTCTCAAGGCTCTTCAGCCCGAGCGCGTCACCGCGCGCCAGATCGAGGCAGCCCGTCGTGCCATGACGCGTCACATGAAGCGTCAGGGTCGCGTCTGGATCCGGATCTTCCCGGATACCCCGGTCACCTCGAAGCCCACCGAAGTCCGGATGGGTAAAGGTAAGGGCTCGGTCGATTACTGGGCCTGCAAGGTCAAGCCGGGCCGCGTGATGTTCGAGATCGACGGCGTTGCCGAAGATGTCGCACGCGAAGCTCTGCGCCTTGCCGCGATGAAGCTGCCGATCAAGACCCGCGTCGTCGTTCGCGAAGACTGGTAAGATCGGGCGCTTCCGCGCTTGAGAACAAGATCGAGCCCCCCGCCAGGCGACTGGCGGGGGTCTTTTCTTTTTGCCCCGCAAGGCGGGGGAGGACGCTAGTCCGGCAGCACGCGAGACACTTCCCGTTCGAACCGCGCCCAGCTCATGGTGGCCTTGTTGCCGGCATAGCCGTGGTAATGCGAGCGACCGCTGGAGGTCGGCAGGCCGGCCCAGATCTGCGCGAGGTTGTTCATGAACTGCGTACGGGTGAGGGTTTCCGCCTGAAGCTCGCCCAGCCCGGCGTCGAGCAGCAGCAGGTCTGCGAGCCGGTCCTGGACCTGCGGCGAAAACCGGGTGTTGCGTGGCAGGCCGGCGCGGTGGACGAGCCGGCGCAGCGTGTCGGGGATGAACTGGTAGCGCCCGATGGCGTGGGGCTGGCCGGGGGTGTCGGCGATCCACTGGAAGATCTGCGCCAGAGTCAGGCGTGTGGGCGCCCGGGGTGGCCTAATGCGGGCGCCGTGCTGCACGGCGTCATAGCCGGCGGGGCCGGCCTCCGCGAGCGCGATGATGTTGCGCAGATGAGCAGCGGGGCCGGTGAGGGGGCCAAGCAGCAGGGGCACGGCACGGGGCGCGACGGGGGCAAAGAGCCCGCCGGCGCGACGACCGGCAAAGAGGCTCGCCGGCCCGAGGCTTGCAAGCTCGGCCTTCCGGGAGGTGCTCCCCGGCGCATACGATGAGGGCCCGTCCCCCGGGCTCTCCTGCTCTCGACGCGGCGCGGAGGACCCGAAGAGTGACTGCCTTTGTTGCAGGAGCGGTTGTCCGCCCCCCTGCAGAGGTAAAAATGCCGCGGCAAGACCCGGCAGGGGGGCGATCAGGATCGATAGCGCCAGAAGCGCGCGCAGGAGGGCCATTTTGACCTCGTCCGGGTTCATCGGCCAAGGTCATTGGCCTGCTTCGCCGCCGAGGGGCGGCGAAGGGGTTCGTGAGCGGTGGCCGAGCCGTTCTGGCCGCCCGGCCGTCGAGAGAGCGGCCGCAGCAGACATGGAGCCATCGAGAGGCAAGCCGGGAGGGCGACGCCTCGGTTTGCAGGCCGTGAGTGGCATCTGGGACCTGTCTTGAAGCATCGCACAGAGCTCTTAACAAAAGCTTGCCTCTCGCCAGTTTCCACGACTCGCGCTATGAGCGGGGCATGACCCAGATCCGCTCCCTCTTCGCGACCCGCCTGTACCGCGCCCCGCTCTCCGAGCAGGCGCCCGCCATCGATTTTGACGAGCTGGAGGCCTCCTGCTGGTCTATCGCCGAGGATGACGAGGCCGGGCAGGAATGGTGCGACGAAAACAACTACCCGGGCTACACCTCCTATGCCTCGCTGACCGACCTGCCGTGGCGCTTCCCGATCTTCGCGGCGCTGGTCGAGGCGATCGACAAGCATGTCGCGGCCTTTGCCGAGGATCTCGAGTTCGATCTCGGCAACAAGAAGCTGGTGGTCGAGGATATCTGGATCAACATCCTGCCCGAGGGCGGGACGCACAGCTCGCATATCCACCCGCACTCGGTGATCTCGGGGACGACCTATGTCTCGATGCCCGACGGCACTTCGGCGCTGAAGCTCGAGGACCCGCGGCTGGGCTTCATGATGGCCGCGCCGGCGCGCCGCAAGGGCTGCCGCGAGGAGCTCAAGACCTTCGTCTACGAGGCGCCGGCGGTGGGCGACATCCTGCTCTGGGAATCCTGGCTGCGCCACGAGGTGCCGCCCAACACGGCGGAAGATGAGCGCATCTCGGTGAGCTTCAACTACAAGTGGGAGTGAGCCCGCTCAAACCGGTTCTATCGCCGAGAGGCATTGCTCCGACATCGTGACGCCGTCGCCGCCGAGGCTTTGCCACCGGCTCTGCAACGTCTCGACGGCGGCGGTCTCTGTGGGCGACCACGGACGGGTTTCCTCACTGGTCATGAGGACCGCCATCAGGCGCATCGAGGTGCCGGCGAATTCGAGCTCCCTCGCCGAGCAGGCCTGACGGGCTTGCGGGGTGGCAAGGGCGCCCATTTCGGCGGCAAGTTCGGAGCGGACCTCGGAGGGCAGTGGCAGGCCGCGCAGATCCGGGTTTGACGAACCGGGTGTCGGCTGTGGGCTGGCGGTGCAGGCCGCAAGCAGGCTCGCGGTGGCGATGGACATGATCTGCTGGCGCGACATAGGGATCCTCCTCCGGGGCGCGGCGCCCCGTGTGGATAATATAGTGCCGCAGGAATGTGAGCGCTTTGAGATGCCGCAAGGCGGGTCGGAGCCACGGGATGGAGGCTGAAGCCGGCAGCGGATTGGAGGCGGGGGAGGCGGGCAGGGCGCAACAGGCCCCAAAGCCCTTGCCTTATGCGCGATCCCGGCCTATAGAGCGCGCTCATCCACCTCCACCGGGAATCAGGGTGACCCGCATAACGACGGGGCTCTCCGGTGATGTTGCAACAAAGGAGCGACCGCTATGGACGCCAAAGAGCTTAGCTCGAAGACCCCGGACCAGCTCCGGGACGAGCTCGTGGCCCTGAAGAAGGAGGCCTTCAACCTCCGCTTCCAGAAGGCCACCGGAGCCATCGAAAACACCGCACGCATCCGCCAGGTCCGTCGTGACGTGGCGCGCGTGAAGACCGTGCTGAACCAGAAAGCCGCTGCCGCGGCTTCGGCGGAATAAGGAGTTAACCCCATGCCCAAGCGTATCCTGCAAGGCACCGTGACCTCCACCGCCAACGCTCAGACCGTCACGGTCCAGGTGGTCCGCCGCTTCAAGCACCCCGTGCTGCAGAAGACCATCAAGAAGTCGAAGAAGTACCGCGCTCACGACGAGGCGGAAAAGTTCGCAGTCGGCGACAGCGTCCGCATCATCGAATGCGCGCCGAAGTCGAAGACGAAGCGCTGGGAAGTGATCGCGGAATAATCCGCCCACAGCCCAGTTTGATCGAAACCCTGGGGGGTAGACCTAGAACAACCCCCAAAGGTCGGGAGAAACCACATGATCCAGATGCAGACCAATCTGGATGTCGCTGACAACTCCGGTGCCCGGAAAGTTCAGTGCATCAAGGTCCTCGGCGGCTCGCATCGCCGCTACGCATCGGTCGGCGACATCATCGTCGTCTCGGTGAAAGAGGCCATTCCGCGCGGCCGCGTGAAGAAGGGTGACGTCCGCAAGGCCGTCGTCGTGCGCACCGCCAAGGAAGTCCGCCGTGAAGACGGCACGTCCATCCGCTTCGACCGCAACGCGGCCGTCATCCTGAACAACGCGGGCGAGCCGGTCGGCACCCGTATCTTCGGGCCGGTCGTTCGCGAGCTGCGCGCGAAGAACTTCATGAAGATCATCTCGCTCGCGCCGGAGGTGCTCTGATGGCTGCCAAGCTGAAAAAAGGTGACAAGGTCATCGTTCTTGCCGGCAAGGACAAGGGCAAGACCGGGACCATCGAATCCGTCGATCCGAAGGCTGGCAAGGCCATCGTCGGCGGCGTGAACATGGCGATCCGTCACACCCGCCAGTCGCAGGACTCGCAGGGCGGCCGTCTGCCGCAGGCGATGCCCCTCGACCTGTCGAACCTCGCCATCGTCGATGCCAACGGCAAACCGACCCGCGTTGGCTTCCGCATGGAAGGCGACAAGAAGGTCCGTTACGCCAAGACCACGGGGGACGTGATCGATGCTTGATACCGCGACCTATACCCCGCGTCTCAAGACGCAGTTCCGCGACACGATCAAGGCCGCTCTCAAAGAAGAGTTCGGCTACACCAACGACATGCAGATCCCGCGTCTGGACAAGATCGTCCTGAACATCGGCTGCGGTGCCGAGGCCGTGCGCGACTCCAAGAAGGCGAAATCGGCTCAGGAAGACCTGACCAAGATCGCCGGCCAGATGGCCGTCACCACGAAAGCCAAGAAGTCGATCGCCGGCTTCCGCGTTCGTGAGGACATGCCGCTGGGTGCCAAGGTGACCCTGCGTGGTGACCGTATGTACGATTTCCTTGACCGCCTGGTGAACATCGCGATGCCCCGCATCCGCGACTTCCGCGGCGTGAAACCGTCGTTCGACGGCCGTGGCAACTTCGCCATGGGCATCAAGGAGCACATCGTGTTCCCGGAGATCGAGTTCGACAAGGTCGACGAGGTCTGGGGCATCGACGTCATCATCACCACCACCGCGGCAACCGACGCGGAAGCCAAGGCGCTGTTGAAGCATTTCAACATGCCCTTCAACGCCTGAGGAGCGAACACATGGCCAAAAAATCCATGATCGAACGCGAAAAGAAGCGCCAGGCGCTGGTGGAGAAGTACGCCGCCAAGCGCGCTGAGCTCAAAGAGATCGCGAACGACGAAAGCAAACCGATGGAAGAGCGCTTCAAGGCCCGCCTGAAGCTGGCGAAACTGCCGCGCAATTCCTCGCCGACCCGTCTGCACAACCGTTGCCAACTGACGGGCCGTCCCCACGCCTACTACCGCAAGCTCAAGATCAGCCGTATCGCCCTGCGCGACCTCGGCTCGAACGGCCAGCTTCCCGGTGTCGTGAAATCGAGCTGGTAAGGAGGGTATGAGATGAACGATCCTATCGGCGATATGCTCACCCGTATCCGCAACGCCCAGCTTCGCGGCAAGTCGGTCGTGTCGACCCCCGCCTCGAAGCTGCGCGGCTGGGTTCTCGACGTGCTGGCGGACGAAGGCTACATCCGCGGCTACGAGTCCGGGACCGACAAGAACGGTCACCCGACGCTCGAGATCAGCCTCAAGTACTACGATGGCACCCCGGTCATCCGCGAACTGCAGCGGGTCTCCAAGCCCGGCCGTCGCGTGTACATGGGTGTGAAGGACATCCCCTCGGTCCGTCAGGGCCTGGGTGTGTCGATTGTCAGCACGCCGAAGGGCGTGATGTCGGACGCAAACGCCCGCGCTGCCAATGTCGGCGGCGAGGTGCTCTGCACGGTATTCTAAGGAGGGACGCATGTCTCGTATTGGGAAAAAGCCGGTCGAGCTGCCCTCGGGTGTTTCCGCATCCGTCAGCGGCCAGACCGTTGAAGTGAAGGGCCCGAAAGGCGCCCAGACCTTCACCGCCACCGACGACGTGACCATCGCGGTCGAGGACAACACCATCACCGTGACGCCGCGCGGCAATTCCAAGCGCGCCCGTCAGCAGTGGGGCATGTCCCGGACCGTCGTTGCGAACATGGTCTACGGCGTCCAGAACACCTTCAAGAAAGAGCTCGAGATCCAGGGCGTGGGTTACCGCGCTCAGGTCCAGGGTTCGACCCTGAAGCTGAACCTGGGCTACAGCCACGATGTGAACTTCGACATTCCGCAGGGCATCACGGTCACTACGCCGAAGCCGACGGAAATCATCGTCGAGGGCCACAACGCCCAAGAGGTCGGTCAGGTTGCGGCAAACATCCGCGACTGGCGCCGTCCGGAGCCGTACAAGGGGAAGGGTATTCGCTACAAAGGTGAGTACATCTTCGCCAAGGAAGGCAAGAAGAAGTAAGGACGCGGACAATGGCAAACAGCAAACTGCAACTGTTCCAGAAGCGCCGCCTGCGCGTCCGGAACAAGCTTCGCAAGGTCAACGCCGGCCGCGTGCGCCTGTCGGTGCACCGTTCGAACAAGAACATCAGCGTCCAGCTGATCGACGACGTTCGCGGTGTGACCCTCGCCTCGGCCTCCTCGATGGAGAAGGACCTGGGCGTGGTCGGCAAGGGCAACGTGGAAGCGGCCCAGAAAGTGGGCGCCCTGATCGCCGAGCGTGCCAAGGCCGCCGGTGTGGAAGAAGCCTATTTCGACCGTGGCGGCTTCCTCTATCACGGTCGCGTCAAGGCTCTGGCCGACGCAGCCCGCGAGGGTGGCCTGAAGATCTGATCTGTCGCGGCGGGGCCTGTCCCCGCCCGGCGATCCCTTTCGGGGCAGCCTCGGTTGCCCCGTTCTTGTAGGCGGAAACGCCTCGATGATCCGGGAGACGCCTTCTGCGCCTCACCTGGATTGCCTCAACCCGGTGGCTCCGGTCAGACGACCGTAGCGCGCCGACCCTGAACAAAGGAATGCCTGATGGCAGAACGTGAGAACCGCCGCGGGAACCGTCGCGAACGCGAGGAAGCCCCGGAATTCGCCGATCGCCTCGTTGCGATCAACCGTGTGTCCAAGACCGTGAAGGGCGGTAAGCGCTTCGGCTTCGCCGCGCTCGTCGTCGTCGGCGACCAAAAGGGCCGCGTCGGCTTTGGCAAGGGCAAGGCCAAGGAGGTCCCCGAGGCCATCCGCAAGGCCACCGAGCAAGCCAAGCGCAAGATGATCCGCGTGCCGCTGCGCGAAGGCCGCACTCTGCACCACGATATCGAAGGCCGCCACGGCGCTGGCCGTGTTGTGATGCGCACCGCACCGCAAGGTACCGGTATCATCGCCGGTGGTCCGATGCGTGCCGTGTTCGAGATGCTGGGCGTGCACGACGTGGTCGCCAAGTCGATCGGCTCGCAGAACCCCTACAACATGATCCGCGCCACCCTGGCCGGCCTCGAGCGCGAGCAGTCGCCGCGCAACGTCGCCCAGCGTCGCGGCAAGAAAGTGGCCGACATTCTGCCCAAGCGCGACGACGCGCCGGCCGAGTCGAGCCAAGTCGCTGAGGAGGCCTGAGATCCATGGCTAAAACCATCGTCGTGAAGCAGATCGGCTCGCCGATCCGCCGCCCCGAAGTCCAGCGCAAGACCCTCATCGGTCTGGGCCTGAACAAGATGCACAAGACCCGCGAGCTCGAGGACACCCCCTCGGTGCGCGGCATGGTCGCGAAGATCCCGCACCTCGTCGAGATCATCGAAGAGCGCGGCTGACGCCTCCCGCGTCTACAGCATTGAGACACGCCCCGGAGAGTCTTCTCCGGGGCGTGTTTCGTTTTGGGGAGGCGGTAGATTTTTCGTACGAAAAATCTTGGCCCAAGAATTTTAGCTAAAATTCTTGGGCACCCGGGAACGCCGGGCACGAAAAAAGCCCGTCCGATCTGGACGGGCTTTTGCGATGATGTCTCTGCCCGTAGGGTAGGGGGCTCAGTGGCCGAGGATCTGGCTGAGGAACAGCTTGGTGCGCTCGTGCTGCGGGTTGTTGAAGAACGCCTTGGGCTCGTTCTGCTCGACGATCTGGCCCGCATCCATGAAGATCACCCGGTTTGCCACCGCCTGCGCGAAGCCCATCTCATGGGTCACGCAGAGCATGGTCATGCCTTCTTCGGCAAGGCTTACCATGGTGTCGAGCACTTCCTTGATCATCTCCGGATCGAGCGCCGAGGTGGGCTCGTCAAAGAGCATGATACGCGGCTTCATGCAGAGCGAGCGGGCGATCGCCACGCGCTGCTGCTGGCCGCCGGAGAGCTGGCCCGGATACTTGTGCGCCTGCTCCGGGATCTTGACCTTCTCGAGGAAGTGCATGGCCGTGGCCTCGGCTTCCTTCTTCGGCACTTTGCGGACCCAGATCGGGGCGAGGGTGCAGTTCTCGAGGATGGTCAGGTGCGGGAACAGGTTGAAGTGCTGGAACACCATGCCGACTTCGGAGCGGATCTTGTCGATGTTCTTCAGGTCCGAGCCGAGCTCGGTCCCGTCGACCACGATCTGGCCGGCCTGGTGCTCTTCCAGACGGTTGATGCAGCGGATCATCGTCGACTTACCGGAGCCCGAAGGCCCGGCGATGACGATGCGCTCGCCCCGGTGGACCGTGAGGTCGATGTCGCGCAGCACGTGGAAATTGCCGTACCACTTGTTCATCTTGGTGATCTGAATCGCCACCTCGTCGGAGACGGTCATGTGGCTGCGGTCGACGGTATCGGTCGCTTGTTGTTGCATGATCAGGTCTCCTTAGCGGTGCTCACGACGGAGCTTTTTCTCGAGGAAGAGGGAGTAGCGGCCCATGCTGAAGCAGAAGATGAAGAAGCAGAGGCCGATGAAGACGAAGAGTTCCCAGTAAATGCCGTTCCAGTCGGTGCTGGCGCGGATGGCGTTCGACAGGCCGATGGGGTCGAGCAGGCCGATGAAGACCACCAGCGTGGTGTCCTTGAACAGGCCGATGAAGGTGTTGACGATGCCCGGGATCGAGATCTTGAGCGCCTGCGGCAGGATGATCAGCCGCATCGACTTCCAGTAGTCGAGCCCGAGTGCGTCGGCCGCCTCGTACTGGCCCTTGGGAAGCGCCGCGAGACCGCCGCGCACCACCTCGGCGATATAGGCCGAGGAGAACAGCGTCACCATGATGATGACCCGCAGCATGAGGTCGAAATTGGTACCCGGCGGCAGGAAGTAGTTCAGCAGCAGCGAGGCGGTGAACAGCCAGACGATCAGCGGCACGCCGCGGATCACCTCGATGAAGAACACCGAGCACTTGTTGATGATGAACAGGTCCGATTGTCGCCCCAGCGCCAGCACGATGCCCAGCGGCAGTGACAGCGCGATGCCCGAGACGCCGATGATCATCGCCAGCATGAAGCCGCCCATGTCATTGGAGCGCACGTTGACCAGCTCGAGCGGGATCACCGCGTTGAGCGCGCCGGCCAGCGGACCGGAGATCAGGAACCAGTAGAGCAGGGGGACGAGGATCGCCAGAAGGACGCCCGCGAGCGCGCCGAGGGCAGGGGCCGCGAAGCGCATCACCACGGCGCCGAGGGCGAAACCCGCGGCCACGGCGATCGGGCCCCAGAGCGAGCCGCCCCAGAGCAGCCAGTAGAGCACGAAGGGCGCTGCGGCGGAGAACCACAGCATCTTGCGCGGCACCGAGGCGAAGAGCACCGGCGCGATGGCGGCGAGGAACAGCACGAAGGCCAGGACCGGGCGCCAGTAGAGTTCGGGCGGGTAGAAGCCGAAGAGAAGCTGGTTCCAGCGCTCAGAGATCACCGCCCAGCAGGCCACCGAGGCATCGGCGCCGTAGAGCTGATCGCGGATCTCGCGGCACTGGGCGAGGCTGTCGGCGTCCCAGATGCCCATCACCGCCCAGGGCAGCACGTGGCTCAGCACGGTCCAGATCACGAACAGCGACACCACCGTCAGGATGACATTGAGCGGGGTCGAGAACATGTTCTCGTGGATCCACTTGTAGGCGCCGGACTGCGACAGCGGCGGCTCCTTCTGTTCGACCATGGTTTCGCGGACATAGGCGACGGTCTGTGCGTGTGTATCGCTCATCTCAGCGCTCCTTCAGCTTCACGGAGGCGTTGTAGACGTTCATCACGCCCGAGATCAGCAGGCTGAGCACGAGGTAGAACAGCCCGAGCAGCAGCATGCCCTCGAGCTCGCGTCCGGTCTGGTTGATGGTGATGCCGCCAAGGGTGGAGCGGACGTCCATGTAGCCCACGGCGATGGCCAGCGAGCTGTTCTTGGTGAGGTTGAGGAACTGCGAGATCAGCGGCGGGATGATGACCCGGAGCGCCTGCGGCAGGATCACCAGGTTCATCGTGGTGCTGGGGCGGATTCCGAGCGCGTAGGCGGCCTCGGTCTGGCCCTTGTTGACCGCGAGGATGCCGCCGCGGACGATCTCGGCGATGAAGGCGCCGGTGTAGAGCGACAGGGCCAGCCACAGCGCGATCAGCGAGTTTCGCAGGTGCACGCCGCCGCCGAAGTTGAAGCCCTGCAGCGAGGGCATGTCGAGGAAGGCGCCCATCAGCAGCATCAGCAGGCCGGTGGGCACGATCAGCAGGCCGAGGATCAGGTACCAGGTCGTCGGTCGGTCGCCGGTGGCTTCCTGCTTCTCGGTGGCCCAGTGTCGCAGGCGGCTGATGGCGAAGATCGAGGCGCCCAGCACCGCGAGGATCAGCAGCCAGTTGAACAGGCCGTTGGTGAAGAAGGGCGAGGCGAAATGGATCGCCGGGATATAGACGCCGCGGTTGGTGATCGCGACGGCGTCGAACAGCATCGAGGCATCGGGCGTATCGCCGCGGAAGGCACGCGGGGCCGGGGTGCTCTCGGTCATCAGCGCGAAGATCAGAACGATCCAGAGCAGCAGCGGGACGTTGCGGAAGCCCTCGACATAGACCGCCATCAGGCGCGAGACGAGCCAGTTGTTCGACAGGCGCAGAACGCCGGCGATCACGCCGAGCACGGTGGCCAGTGCGCATCCGAGGACGGCGACGAGCAGGGTGTTGAGGATGCCGACGACGGCCGCGCGCCCGTGGGTCGACTGGCTGTCATACTCGATCAGGCGCTGGTTGATGTCGTAGCCCGATGGCTGGGTCAGGAAGCCGAAATCGAAATCCTTGCCGAGCGTCTGGAGGTTGTGGATGGTGTTCGACACCAGCCACGAGAACAGGAGCATCAGCACGATCATCGCCACGACCTGGATCGTGAGCGAGCGGTAGCGTGTGTCGTAAATAAGCTGCGACAGCCGGAAGCCCTGCCCCGGCGGGTCTGTCATCGTCGTCATGTCGTCTCCCCGGTGGTTCCCGTTCTTTCCAAGGCATCGCGCCGGTTTTTCCGGCATCCAGCCCCTCTCCGGGAACTCAGTTTGGTCGTTTCGACCTATAGTCTGATTTGTTCGTCGTCAGTTAGGAAGGGCGCGGGAATGTCTCCCCGCGCCCCGTCGTTTTCCGTCCGATCAGCGGAACGGCGGGCTGTACATCAGGCCGCCCTCGGTCCACTGCGCGTTCAGGCCGCGCGACAGGCCGATCGGGGTGTTTTCGCCGATGGTCTTCTCGAAGATCTCGCCGTAGTTGCCGTTGGCCATGATCGCCTTCTTGGCCCAGTCGGCCTCGAGGCCGATCATCGCGCCGAGCTCGCCTTCGGTGCCGAGCAGGCGGTTGATCTCGGGGTTGTCGGTCGCTGCCGAGGAGAGTTCCTCGATATTGGCCGAGGTCACGCCGTATTCTTCGGCCGCGATCAGGGCGTTGAGGCTCCAGCGCACGATGTCGCCCCACTCGCTGTCGCCGTGGCGAACCAGCGGGCCGAGCGGCTCTTTCGAGATGATTTCCGGCAGGATCACGTGATCGCCCGGCGCTTCGAAGGAGGCGCGGGTGGCGGCGAGGCCCGAGGCGTCGGTGGTGTAGACGTCGCAGGCACCGGCAAGGTACTGCTGCTGCGCTTCGGCGTTGGTCTCGATCGGAACCGGCTCGTAACTGATGTTGTTCACACGGAAGAAGTCCGCGAGGTTGAGCTCGGTGGTGGTGCCGGTCTGGATGCAGACGGTGGCGCCGTCGAGTTCCTTGGCCGAGGACACGCCCAGCTCCTTCGGAACCATGAAGCCCTGGCCATCATAGTAGTTTACGCCGACGAATTCGAACTTGAGGTCGTTGTCGCGCGAGAAGGTCCAGGTGGTGTTGCGGGCCAGCATGTCGATCTCGCCCGATGCCAGCGCGGTGAAGCGGGTCTGGCCGGTGGTGGAGACGAACTCGACCGCCATCGGGTCGCCGAGGACAGCGGCTGCAACGGCACGGCAGACGGCGACGTCAAAGCCCTGCCAGACGCCGTTTGCGTCGGGGGCCGAGAAGCCGGTCAGGCCGGTGGACACGCCGCAGTTCAGATTGCCACGTGCCTTGACGTCGTCGAGCGTCGCGGCGCTTGCGGCGCCAGCGGCGAGACCGGCAACGGTCAGCGCGCCAAGGATTACGGTGTTCTTCATGTTAACCTCTTCCTGTTTTCCAGCCCCTGTCGGGCCGGTTCATTGGCCCCATATGGGCCGTCATAACCTAGGATGGGTGCTCCCCCCCTCTGGTGTTGGCGAGTTTGGGAGGATTCCTTCTGAGAGGTCAAGCCGTTCTGCCTGAGAAATCACCCTTACGTGCCGCCTAATTGAGCAGTCAATCGGTTCGCGCGGCCTGATTAATCAGCCTTGCACAGGCTGTAAAACCTATGCGCGTGCAGGAAGGCCTGACGCTTTCGTTCCGCGACTTCGCTCGCCTCTTCGTCGACGCCCCAGAGCTCTTCCTGCCAGCTCTCGTCGAGCCGCGACAGCGCCCAAAGCGCCTCGGGATCGTGCTCGGGATCGGTGGCCGCGAGGCCCAGGACCAACGAGCCGGTGAGCGAGACGAGGTCGTGGAAGGCGGCGAGCTGGAAGGCGTCGAGCGCGTGCGCCTCGCGGGCCAGCGCGTCGAGCGCCTGCGCCTCCTGCGGCGCGTGGATCACCCCGGCGCGGGGCGCGAGCCGGGCGCCGAAGCGCGCGGCGGCCCAGTCGAGCAGCGGATCCCAGCGCTCGGACTGGCGCTGCACCAGCTCCTCGGGCTGGTCGGCGCGGTAGCAGAGCAGGTCGCTGTCGCCGTAATCGGCCAGCATCTGCGCCACCGCCTCGCGCTGCGGCGCAACCTTCTCGATGGCGCTGTTGGCGGTGCGGGTGAAGGGCATGGTGTTGGGGTCGATCTTCTCGCCCTGCGCCTGCCACTCTGCGGCGATGGCCTCGGCCAGCCCGAGGGTCGGCACCACCAGCGGCGACTTGCCCGGCGTCATCACCCGGCGGCCGTCCAGCGCGACGCCGTGGCCGCCCTCGACTTCGGTGGCGGTGGCGGTCTCGTAGAAGCGGCGGGGGGCCCATTCGCTCATGCGGTCTGCTCCCAGATCTGTGTCAGAAGGCCGGGCAGCAGGCGGATATCGTCGATGACGAGATGCGCGTCGCGCAGCCGCTCGGCGTCGTGGTAGCCCCAGGTGACGCCGATCGCGAGGATGCCGGCGGAGCGGGCCATGTCCATGTCGTAGCTGGTATCGCCGATCATCACGGCGCGATGCGCCTCGACCCCGGTCTCCGAGAGCGCCGCCTCGATCATCGAGGGGTGCGGCTTGGAGGGGTGGTCGTCGGCGCATTGCTGGGTGACGAAGAGCTGGCGCATGTCGTGGCCATCGACCAGCTTGTCGAGACCGCGGCGCGACTTGCCGGTGGCGAGGCCCAGCAGCGTGTCGGGCTCGGCGTGCAGCTGGGTCAGCACCTTGCGCACATGCGGGTAGAGCGGCGAGCTCTCCGGCGTGCCCTTCTCGGCGCGCAGGGCGAGATAGGCGGATTTATAGGCCGCGACCATCTCGGCGCGGGCCGCCTTGTCGGCCTTGGGGGCGAGCTTGGCCATCGCCTGCGGCAGCGACAGCCCTACAATGGCGAGGATCTCCTCGCGCGGGGGCACCGCGAGGCCGATGGCCCCGAAGGCCGCCTGCATCGAGGCGAGGATGTCGGCCTGGCTGTCGACGAGCGTGCCGTCGACGTCGAAGATCACGAGGCGCAGCGACATGCTCAGTGCAGCTCCGCGAAGGGATCGTCGGCGGCGATGTCCTCGGCCCAGCCGAGTGTCTCCCAGGTGTGCGCCATGTGCGTGGGCAGGGAGGCCGTCACGGTGACCGGCTTCTTGGTCACCGGGTGCAGGAAGGTCATCGAGCGGGCGTGCAGGTGCAGCTTCTTGGAGATCACCCCGCCGAGCTGGGCGCCCCAGCCGTCGCCGAGGTTTTCCTGCCCCGAGCCGCCATACTTGCCGTCGCCGATGATCGGGTGGCCGATCTCGGCCATGTGGGCGCGCAGCTGGTGGGTGCGGCCGGTGATCGGCTCGAGCGCCACCCACGAGGCACGTCCCGCGACGCGGTAGAGCGTGGCGTAGAGCGTATGGGCGCGCTTGGCGCCGGGGGTGCGGTCCATCTCGCGTGGGTGCACGCAGATCATCTTCTCGCCCTCGCCGGACTTGCCGTGGCCGGGGGCCTTGACGAGTCCGTAGCGGATCTCGCCGAGATAGGGCGTCGGCACGCCGGCGACGACCGCCCAGTAGATCTTGCGGGTCTGCTTGTGGCGGATCGCGGCGGTGAGCGCCTGGGCGATCTCGCGGGTGCGGGCCAGGAGCAGCACGCCGGAGGTGTCCTTGTCGAGCCGGTGCACCAGGCGCGGCTTCTCGTCATAGTCGAAGCGCAGCGCCTCGGAGAGGCCATCGACATGGCGCTCCTGTTTGCTGCCGCCCTGCACCGGCAGGCCCGGGGGCTTGTTGAGCGCGATGATGTGGTCGTCGCGGTAGATCACCGCGTCCCGGATCATCTTGGCGTCGGCATCGCTGACCTTGGGCTGGCGCGGCTTGGCCGCGGCCGCGGCGGCCGCCGCCTCGTCGGGCTCGGGCAGGGGCGGGACGCGCACCTGCTGGCCGACCTCGAGGCGGGTCGCGGCCTTGCAGCGGCCGCCATCGACGCGCAGCTCGCCCTTGCGGCACATCTTCTCGATGCGGCCCTGCTGGAGATGCGGGAAATGGCGCTTGAGCCAGCGGTCGAGGCGCTGGTCGCCGTCGCCGGGGCCCACGGTGATGGTCTGCACGCGGCTCATGCGAAGATACTCCGGGTCAGCAGCAGGCCGGCGAAAAGCGCGGCGATGGACAGGATCAGCGAGGCGGTGACGTAGCTCGCGGCGAGCACGACCTCGCCGCGTTCGTAGAGCGTCACCACGTCGAGCGAGAAGCTCGAGAAGGTGGTGAAGCCGCCGAGAAGCCCCACGGTGAGGAAGGGAGCGAAGCGGGTGGCGGAGAAATTCGCCAGCACCACCACCAGCACGCCCATCAGGAAGGAGCCGACGATATTGACCGTCAGCGTGCCCCACGGGTAGCCGCGCCCCATCAGTGCGGTCATGCCGACGCCGGTGAGATAGCGCCCGCTGGCACCCAGTGCGCCGCCCGCGGCGACCTGTAGAAGCGTGTAAAACATGGGCGCGATGTGTCCTGCGGCGGCCCGCTTGTCAAGGTCGTGCCGTTCGGGGGCGCTGCCCCCGCCCGCGCGGGACGCGCGGACTCCCCCGAGGTATTTGGGAACCAGAGAAGGGCGGGGCCGCGCGCGAGGGTCAGCGCAGCGCGAGGCCGGAGGCACCGAAGAGATGGGTCTGGCCGGGCTCGAAGATCAGGCCGCAGGGCTGACCGGGCTTGAGGCCGGTGTCGCCGTGGGTGCGGACGGTGAGCTTCCCGGCGGCGCCGCAATCGACGATCACGTAGGTGTCGGCGCCGAGATATTCCATCACGTCGACGGTGCCGTCGATCTGGCCACTGCCCGGCGCGCCGAGGGAGATGTGCTCGGGGCGGATGCCGAAATGCTCGGCCTCGGAGGGCAGGGGGGCATCGAGCGTCAGCCCTGCCGTGGTGGCGGGGAAGACGTTCATCTTGGGCGAGCCGATGAACTGCGCCACGAAGAGGTTGCCCGGGCGCTCGTAGAGTTCGCGCGGGGAGCCGACCTGGCTGACGCGGCCGGCCTCCAGCACCACGATGCGGTCGGCCAGCGTCATGGCCTCGACCTGGTCATGGGTGACATAGATCATCGTCGCATCCAGCGTCTGGTGCAGCTTGGCGATCTCGTAGCGCATCTCGACGCGCAGCGCGGCATCGAGGTTGGAGAGCGGCTCGTCGAACAGGAAAGCTGTCGGGTCGCGCACGATCGAGCGGCCGATCGCCACCCGCTGGCGCTGGCCGCCCGAGAGATCCTTGGGCCGGCGCTCGAGCAGCGGCTCGAGCTTGAGGACGCGCGCGGCCTCGTCGACCTTGGCGTCCATCTCGGATTTCGCAACCCCCGCGGCCTTTAGCGAGAAGCCCATGTTCTCGCGCACCGACATGTGGGGATAGAGCGCGTAGCTCTGGAACACCATGGCGAGCCCGCGCCGCGCGGGGGGCTCGGCGGTGGCGTCGCGCCCGCTGATCAGGATCTGGCCGCGCGAGGTCTCTTCCAGCCCCGCGATCATCCGCAGCAGGGTGGACTTGCCGCAGCCCGAGGGCCCGACGAAGATCACGAACTCGCCCTCCTCGATGGCGAGGTCCACGCCCTTGATGACCTGCGCCTCGCCGTACCATTTCTCGACGCTTCTCAGCTCGATGCTTGCCATGTCTGTTGTCCTTACCTTCCGGCCCAGGCCAGCCAAACCGCGGCGGTCCAGGTGAAATTGTCGCCGCCACAGGGGGCGGCATCCAGCGGGTCGAAATATTCGCGGAAGCCCGCGCGCTCGATCAGCGCGGCGGTTTCCTCGCGCAGCCGCGCCTCGTCCCAGTCGCGCCCGGCGCTGGCGAGCCCGAGCCCGATCAGCGCGTTCATCTGCGGCCAGACCGGCCCGCGCCAGTAGCGCTTGCGCTCGAAGCTCGGCGCCTCCGGGTCCGACGACGGCAGGCCGTAGGCCACCGCGTCCCACATGCGGGCGAGATGCGCCTCCATCTCCGGCGTCTCGCAGCGCGCCAGCCAGCAGAGCAGCGCGCCCGAGCCGATCACCCCGGCCCATCTACCACTGCGCAGGTCCTTGGCGTCGTAGCTCTGCAGCTCCGGGTTCCAGAGCGTCTGCACGCCCGCGCGCAGATGCGCCGCCCAGCCCTCGATCTCGCGCACATCCTCTCCCAGCGCCCGGCCGAGGGCTGCGAGATCGTGATGGGCGCGGATCAGGATGAAGGTGATGCCGGGATCGGTCATCAGGAACGGGCACTCCGCGACGATGGTCTGCTGGTTCCAGCCGCACTCCTTGCCGAAGCGCACCAGCGCGAGGTAGCGGTCGTATTCGAGCTTGGTCGGGCGCTGTGCGCCGTCGACCTCCGCCTCGTCGCGGCGGGCGTAGTCGCCGGCGCCGGAGCCGTCGACATTGGCGAGACCCACGTCCCAGTCGGGGCAATTGTCTCGCCCCGATTCCCACGGGTGGCACACCGCCACCGCGCCACTGGCGCAGCGGGTCTGCATCCACCAGCGGTGCCACGCGAGCAGTCTGGGGTAGAGCGCCCGCAGCCGCGCGGTGCCCGCCTCCGGATCGGCCTCCCAGACCGCGCGCATGAGCGTGGCCGCGACGGGCGGCTGGCTGATGCCCGAGGTTGGCACGTCGCCGCCCGCGCCCCAGACATCGGGGCCGGGGAAATAGCCCGGCGCCTCGTCGTGGAACACCATGTGCGGCACCATGCCATCCGCCCATTGCGCGGCGAAAAGCGTCTCGAACTCGCGCCAGGCGCGGTCGCTGTCGAAGGTGGAGAAGCCCCAGGCGGCAAAGGCGCTGTCCCAGTTCCACTGGAATGGGTAGAGCATGTCGGTGGGCACGGTGTAGGCGCCCCGGTCGTTGCCGCGCAGGATGGCGCGGGCCTGATCGTCGCGCCGCGTCATCCCTTCACCGACCCGGCGGTGAGCCCCTTGGTCATGAAGCGCTCGAGCCCGAGGAACAGCACCATGATCGGCACCGTGGCGATCACCGATCCCGCCATCAGGTGCTGACGCGGCACCTCCGAGGAGTTCAGCGAGGCGATGCCGCGGGTCAGGGTGTATTTCGACGGATCGTCGAGCAGCATGAAGGCCAGCAGGAACTCGTTCCACGCGATCATGAAGACGTAGAGCGAGACGCTGGCCAGCGCCGGGAGCGACAGCGGCAGGGTGATCTGCCAGATCACCTTGAGCCGGCTCAGACCGTCCATCAGCCCGGCCTCCTCGATCTCCGCCGGCAGGCCGCGGAAGTAGCCCTGCAGCATGTAGAGCGCCACCGGGATCGTGGTCACCGGGTAGATCATCACGATGCCGAAGATGGTGTTGCGCAGCCCGGTCATGGAGAACGCGATGTAGATCGGCAGCGCCAGAACGATCATCGGCACCATGTAAATGAGCAGGATCGAGCGCGAGAACAGCGCCTGTCCCTTGAAGCGCAGCCGCGCCACCGCGTAGGCGCCGGGGATGGCGAAGGCCAGCGTGATCAGCACGGTCAGCACGGAGACGTAGAAGCTGGTCCACAGGTAGCGACCAAAGCTGTATTGCGTCATCAGCTCGGAATAGCTGCGGAACAGCTCGGCGCCGCGGCTCAGGTCGATGGTGAAATCGAGCGGGTTGGCCATCAGCTCGGACTGGTTCTTCAGGCTGGTCATCACCATGACGTAGAACGGGATAAGCACGATGGCGGTGAAGAAGATATAGCCGAAGCCGGTAAGGAAGCGGATCACCGCCTCCTCGAACTCGTGCCGGGTAAGGGCGCCCGGGCGCAGTTCCTCGAGGATCAGCCAGAGCCCGAGCCCGGTGAAGCCGATCGTCGCCACGCGCCCGGTCCAGGCGGCCAGCGGTGCGCTGCCCTCGCCGATCTCGAGCGGGCCGATGCCCGCCACCGCGCTCAGCGCCAGCAGAGCGAGCGCCACCGCAAGCGGTGCCAGCAGCCGCTGCCGCCCGCCGAAGCGCAGGCAGGCCAGCCCCAGCGCCACGCCGGCGATCAGCCCGCCCCAGAGCGTCGGACGGAAGGCGTCACCGGTGAACAGGCTCATCGCCACCGCCACCGTCGTGGCCACCACCAGCGACCACAGCGCCCCCAAAATGGGCCCGGTCAGATATCCATGCCGCAGGAGTTTCATGCCGCCCCCCTGATCTTCTCTGGTTCAAAAATACCTCGGGGTGAATGCCGGCCCCCGGGCGGCAGAGGGGCAGCGCCCCTCAACACCCTCACCACCTGCGCCACGCTCACAGCCCTTCCTCCCGGCTCATCACCCGGAAGAAGAACACCGAGAACAGCAGCAGGCAGCAGAAGATCACCACCGCGACCGCCGCGCCTGCGCCGATATTCGACAGCGCGAAGGCCTGCTCATAGACGTTCACCGTCAGCACCCGCGTGCCGGCGTTGCCGCCGGTGAGCAGGAAGATGTCGTCGAACTTGTTGAAGGTCCAGATGAAGCGCAGCAGGAACAGCACCGACAGGATGCCCAAAAGCTGCGGAAGCGACAGGTACCAGAATTTCTGGAACGGCGAGGCACCGTCCATGTCGGCGGCCTCGTACATGTCGTGATCGATCGACTGCATCCGGGCCAGGATGAACAGGAAGCTGAGAGGGAAATAGCGCCAGATCTCGAACAGCGTCACCATGATCAGCGCCAGGGGGCGCTCGCCGAAGAAATTGATCGCCTGCGTGGTCACGCCCATCTGCAAGAGCAGGGCGTTGGCCGAGCCCGAGAACGGATCGAAGAGCAGGATCCAGGCAAAGGCCACCGCGATCACCGGCGCGACATAGGGAAACAGGTAAAGCCCGCGCAGGATGCCCTGTCCCTTGAAGGACTTGTTGAGCAGCATGGCAGCGAAGAGCCCCATCACCAGTGCGCCCAGCGTGCCGAAGATGGTGTAGAACAGCGTCACTCCCAGCACCGACCAGAACTCGTCGCCGTCGAAGATGCGGACGAAATTTTCGACGGTGAAGTCGAAGCTGGTCAGCACGTTGGTGGCGCTGCCGCTCATTTCGGGGGCACTGTCGGTTGCCGGAGGGCCGGCGAGATAGGTCTCGCTCGCGGTCACCGGGATCTGCAGGGTGACCCGCTGGCCACCCTCCCAGTCGCCGAAATCGCAGTCCAGCCGGCCGTCCGCGATGGCGCAGGCCGGGTCGAGCTCGCCGGCCTCGAGCCCCTCGGGCCAGGCGTCGCTCAGCGTCACCCCGAGGATCGGCTGATCCTGCGAGGAGTTGCGCAGCCGATAGCGCAGCGTGGCCTCGTCACCCGGCGCCTCGAGATCGCCGCGGATGTCCTCGCGCACGATCGGCGTGGGCGGGCGCAGGTCGGCCAGGGTCACCGGCTTGAAGCTGATCCAGAACACCGCCAGCAGCGGCAGGATTACCACCAGCGACACCGCCGCCAGCGTCGGGAACAGCAGGCCCCAGGCCAGCCGCGCCTCGCGCTTCGCCAGCGGGCCGGTGCCAATGGGAGGGGTGGCGTCGGTCATCTCGCCCTCGTCTGTCGAATGCGGAGCCCTCTCCGGCGGCGCGCCGGGGAGGGCGGGGCGCCTTACTGGATGGCGCTGAGCTCGCTGTTGAGCTTCTCGACCGCCGCGCTGGCGTCGATCTGGCCGTCGATATACTCGCGCACCACGCGGTTCAGCGCCTGGCTGCCGATCATCTTCGAGGCCAGCGCAAGCTGGCCGTCCTCGACGCCCCAGCGCTGGGCCACGTCGAGCCCGGCGACGATCTCGTCGATCATCTCCTGCGGGTAGAGATCGCTCAGCGCCGCCTTGCGGTCGACGCCCACCGGCAGTTCGGACCAGGCGTTGACGAAGGCCTCGGCATCGTCGGCGTTGCCGCGGCGGATCGGGAACTTGCCCTCGGGCGCGATGGCCAGCGTGTCGACATAGCCCTCGTCCATCGAGTATTTCACGAACTCGATGGCGGCGTCGGTCTGGGCGTCGCCGGTGATGCCGAACATGTTGATCGAGGCCCAGGCGGCACCATCCTGGTTCGACGGGCCGGAAAAGTTGGTCACGATGCCGGTCATCGAGGCCAGCTCGGTCGAGGTCGGGTCATCGTTGATGGTGGGCGGGGCGCTGTCGCGCAGGCCAGCCAGCTCGTCGAGGATGAAGGGCGACCAGATGATCATCGCGGCGTTGCCCGAGAAGTAGAGCGTACGCGACTGGTCCCAGTAGAGATCGCCCGGAGGCGAGGCCTCGGCGATGGCCTTGTAGAACTCCAGCACCTCGGTGGTGGCGGCCTCGTCGAGCGGCGCGAAGCCGTCTGCGCCGACGGGACTGACGCCATTGGCAAGGAAGACATGCTCGAGCACCTGGCTCATGAACGACTCGTCGACCTTGGTGGCGGCGACGAAGCCATACATTTCCGGCGGGTTGTGCAGCGCTTCCAGCGCGGTCTCGACGGCGGCGTAGGAAGTCGGCGGCTCCAGGCCGGCTTCCTCGAAGAGATCGGCGCGGTAGACGATCATCTGGGTCCAGCCATCGGCGGGGACCGAGGCCCAGCTGCCGTCGTCGAAGCGTGCCATCTCGAGCGCGCCGGAGGCGAAGGTCTCGGGGTCGAGATCCTCGATCACGTCGGTCGCAGCGTCAGGGTCGAGAATGCCGGCCTCGGCCCAGGGCAGGGCCAGCGCAAGCGGGTGGTAGATCACGTCCGGAAGATCGCCGGCGGCATAGGCGGCGGTGGCACGGGTGCCGAGCTCGCTCTCGGTCACCGGGATGACCTCGACGGTGTGACCCGAGGCCTCGCCGAATTCCTGGGCCATCGCCTCCTGCCGCGCGAGGCGCTCGGGCTGCTCCTCGGTGGTCCAGAAGCGGATGGTCTCCGCCCCGGCGGCGCCGGCGCTCAGCGCCAGGGCCATCGCGACGCTGCCGAGCAGCGGTTTGCGCATGGATGTCATGGGGTCCTCCTGTGAACGTGCAAGACAATCGGTAAAACAACGGGCGCGCCGCCCGGGGCCGGGCAACGACGGACTGTCAAAATTCGGGTTGGGGTGAACTTACGCGCCACGCGGTATCGCGCGGGCCGTGTCTCGCCTCTCATTCTGTTTGCCGATAGCAGCATGCAAACAACTCTCCCGTGCCGGAGAGTTGTCTCTCAAAGCGATTTGGGCAAGGGAAAAATCTGCCGCAGTGCGGCAAGTTAGCGATAAACCGTCAGATCGACACCTTGGCCAGCAATGCCTCGCGGTCGATCTCGCCCGCTCTACCGGAGAGCGCAACCTCTCCCCGCGTCACCGCGACGAAGCTGTCGGCCAGCCCCCACATGAAATCGAAATACTGCTCCACGAGGATGATCGCCATGTCGCCCTGGTCGCGCAGCTGCGAGATCACCCGGCCGATCTGCTGGATGATGTTGGGCTGGATGCCCTCGGTCGGTTCGTCGAGCAGCAGCACCCGTGGCCGCGAGATCAGCGCCCGCGCGATGGCGAGCTGCTGCTGCTGGCCGCCCGAGAGGTCGCCGCCGCGGCGATGCAGGAAATCCTTGAGGATCGGGAACAGCTCGAAGATGTGCTCGGGCACCTTGTGCTCGGAGCGCGGCAGGCAGGCGAAGCCGGTCTCAAGGTTCTCCTGCACGGTCAGCAGCGGGAACACCTCGCGCCCCTGCGGCACGTAGGCGATGCCGGCGCGTCCGGCCTGAAAGGCGGTGAGGTGGTTGAGCGGCTTGCCGTCGAGCGTGATGGTGCCGCCCGAATAGGGGTGACGCCCGGCGATGGCCTTCAGAAGCGAGGTCTTACCCACGCCATTGGTGCCGGTCACCGCGGTGACCTTGCCGGGCTCGGCGGTGAGCGAGATGCCGTGCAGGATCTGGCTCTGGCCGTAATGCAGGGTGAGGTTCTCGACGCTCAGCATGTTCTGTCTCCTGCCCGTCCGGGTCTTGATCGGCGCCGCGCCCCAGCCGCCTCGGGCGAGGGCTGCGGGGGCGTGCGGAAGGATCTGGCGGGCGCCACGTTCAGCGCCCGAGATAGACTTCGATGACCTCGGGGTTCGAGGTCACGTGATCGAGCGAGCCCTCGGCCAGCACCGAGCCCTCGCAGAGCACCGTCACCCGGCAGTCGAGTCGGCGGATGAACTCCATGTCGTGCTCGACCACGACCACCGCATGCTTCTCGGCGGCGCGCTTGAGAAGATCGGTGGTGTGCTCGCGCTCGGCGGGCGTCATGCCGGCGGCAGGCTCATCGACCAGCAGCAGGCGCGGGTCCTGGGCCAGCAGCATGCCGATCTCGAGCCATTGCTTCTGACCGTGGCTCAGCTCACCGGCGACGCGGGGCAGGGCGTCGGTCAGGCCGATGATCTCGGCCAGTTCCTCGATGCGCTCGGCGCCGCGCCTGGTCTTCCGGTAGAGCAAGACATCGAACGGCCCGCGCTTGTTCTTCAGCGCCATGGCGAGGTTCTCGCGCACGGTCTGGGCCTCGAACACGGTGGGTTTCTGGAACTTGCGCCCGACGCCGGCCATCGCGATCTGGCTTTCCGACATCTTCAGCAGCGAGATCGATTTCTCGCCGTAGATCACCGTGCCCTCGTCGGGCCGGGTCTTGCCGGTGATGATGTCCATGAAGGTGGTCTTGCCGGCGCCGTTGGGGCCGATAATGGCGCGCAGCTCGGGCTCGCCGATGCGGAAGCTCAGGTTGTTGATCGCCTTAAACCCGTCGAAGCTCACCGACACGCCGGACATTTCGAGAAGCGTCTTCATTTCTCTTCCTCCCCCTCGACGGTGCGGCGCGCGCCCTTGTCGGGCCCGAAATCGCCGATCCGCTCGGGCACCGGGTGGCGCGTGGTGACGAGATCGAACAGCCCGCCGATACCCTTGGGCGCCAGCAGCGTCACCGCGACGAAGCTTACGCCGAGCAGCACCAGCCACCAGTCGGTCCACTGGATGGTGTAGAAGCCGAGCGGCACCGAGGGCACCGCACCGGAGGTGAACCAGCTCGACAGCAGCGACACGAAGGCCGCGCCGAGCGCCGCGCCGTAGAGCCGACCCCGCCCGCCGATGGCGACCCAGACCGCGAGGTAGATCGAGGCGATGGGGGCGATCTCGTTCGGGTTGATGATGCCGGCCTGCGGGTAGTAGAGCGCGCCGGCGATGCCTGCGACGATGCCGGTCAGGGTGAAGACGAAGAGCTTGTAGCCCTCGACATGGTAGCCGAGGAAGCGCACCCGACTCTCGTTGTCGCGGATGCCGCGGATCACCGAGCCAAACTTGCCCGAGGTGACCCAGGCAAAGAGCACATAGCCCAGCCCAAGCGCCACGGCCGAGGCCCAGAAGAAGGCGATCGACAGCGTCGCCTGCGGCACGTCGTCGAGCCCGGGCAGGTTCTGCAGGCCCGAAAGGCCGTTGTTGCCGCGCAGCCCGCTCTCGTTCTGGAACAGGTAGAGCGACAGCGCCAGCGTCATCGCCTGAGTCAGGATCGAGAGATAGACGCCGGTGACCCGGCTGCGGAAGGCGAGCCAGCCGAAGACCAGCGCCAGCAGGCCGGGGACCAGCACGACCATGGCAATCTGCAGCCAGAAGCTGTGGGCGAAGATCCATACCGCGGGGAATTCCGAGCTGCCCACCACGCCGAAGATCTGTGTGCCGATGGAGTCGTGGATTTCCTGCGGGGTCGGCGGGATGGCGGCGGCGAGCAGGCTCTCGGTGACGATGATCTCGGTGCGGGCATACATCAGCCACATGCCGATCATGTAGCCGCCAAGCCCGAAGAAGGCCATGTGGCCGAGGCTGAGGATGCCAGTGTAGCCCCAGACCACGTCCATCGCCACGGCGACGAGCATCAGGCAGAGCGTCTTGCCGAGCGTCTTGACGAAGCTCGTCGAGATCATGCCGTTGCCGGCGGCCTCGGAAAGCACGGTGACGATCAGGGCGAAGATCCCCAGCGCCAGCAGGAACCAGAACACCGAGCGGTTCTGCGTCAGGAAGGTTCGGGTCATGCGAGGGCCCTTTCGCTGGTCAGGGAGGGGGCGCTGCCCCCTTCGCGCGCCGGGGCGCGCTCACCCCCGGGATATTTTCGGCCAGAAGAAATCAGGGGCGCGGCCTGCAGCTTCTTCTGGCTGCAAATATCCCCGCCGGAGGCAGGCCGGATTTCGCGGCCGGGTGCGGTGTTCGGGACAGATGCGCGCATGCTCAGTCTCCCGCCGCACGGCCCTTGAGGGCGACGATGCCCTTGGGGCGGAACTGGATGAACAGGATGATGAAGAGGATCATGTAGGTCTGCGCCGCCAGCGTGTTGGACGGGTTGAAGAACTCGATGCCCTTCTGGAGGATGCCGATCAGCCCGGCGCCGGCGAGCGTGCCCCAGACATTGCCGACGCCGCCCACGACCACGGTCATGAAGCTCTGCACGATGTAGTCGGCGCCCATCTCGGAGGTGACCTTGGCGTAGAGCCCGATGGCGACGCCGGCGATGCCGGCGATGCCTGAGCCGAGGCCGAAGGTCAGCATGTTGATCTTGTCGGGGTTGATGCCCATCGAGGCGGCCATGCCGGGGTTCTGCGTCACCGCGCGGACCTCAAGGCCGAGACGGGTCTTGTTCAGCACGAAGAGGATCAGCCCGAGGAAGATCAGCGCCAGCACAAAGATCGCGATGCGTATATTGGCGATCGAGACCACGTCGTTGATCACCCAGGCGCCGTCGAGCCAGGAGGGCGAGGTCAGCGGGCGGGCCTGCGTGCCGAAGATGTTCTTCGCCAGCTGCTGCAGCGCGATGGAGATGCCGAAGGTGGCGAGCAGGGTCTCGAGCGGGCGGTGGTAGAGCCAGCGGATCACCAGCCGCTCCATCGCCACGCCGGCGCCGAAGGTCACCGCGAAGGCCAGCGGCAACGCCACGATCAGGCTCAGGGTGTAATCGGGGATGATCTGCTGCACCACGTAGCCGGTATAGGCGCCCATCATGATGAACTCGCCATGGGCCATGTTGATCACCCCCATCACCCCGAAGGTGATGGCGAGGCCGATGGCGGCGAGGAAATAGATCGAGGCCAGCGACAGCGCGTCGAGCCCGAGATCCAGCGCCTGGTTCAGCGCCACGCGGGTCTCGATCTCGTCGAGCGCTTCGCGCGCGGCGTCGGTGATCGCGGAGTCGCTTTCGGTGTATTCCTCGTAGAACACGTGCGAGGCGAGGGCTGTCTCGACATCGTCCTCGGTCACCCGCGCTGGCACGGTGCCGGCGTCGGCAAGGGCGGCATAGGCACGATCGCGCCCGGCCTCGGTTGCGAGCTGACCGATGGGGACGCCGCCGACGCTGCCGCCGTCGATGTTGTCGGTCAGCGCGGCCTTGATCTGGGCCGGCGTCTGGGCGGCGGGGGCGAGCCCGGCCTCGACCAGCTGGGCATAGGCTTCGGCCTCGGTCAGATCGTCCCCGGGGGTGAGGGTGCGGGCGATGTTGGCGCCCTCGGGCAGTTCGGCTGCGACGCCCGGTCGGGTGGTCAGGATCTGGTTCAGCACCGCGCGCACATCGACGGCGATGGCATCGGAGAGCGCCTCGATGGCGGCGATGCGCGCCTCTTGCGTGTCGCCGTAGCGCGCCGCGAGCATGCCCACGAGCCGCTCCTTGCGGGCCAGCAGCCCGGCATCGGTCTCGCCCTCGATCGAGTTGCGCAGCGGCTCGAGCTGGTCGGCCTCGGGGCTGCGGGAGATGGCATCGAGCGCGGCGGTGCGGCGGGCGATGTCGGGATCGGAGAGCTGGAACTGCACCAGTGCGGTGCCGATGACCCGGCGCACGCCGCCGTTGGGGCGGATCTCGGTCATCTCGGAGGCTGGCGCGGTGCCGGCGGCTTCGCCGGTGGCGATGTCGGAGAGCGCATACTCGTTGCCCTGCTTCTCGGCGTAGTAGAACAGCCCGTCGCCGCTGCGCTGGTAGACGCTGCGGTCGGCCCAGCGTTCGAGGAACAGCGGCACCCCGGGCAGGCCGGAGGCGGTGAGGGCGTCGATCACCGTGCCGACGCTGCGGCGGCCGGGGCTGGCGACCTCCTCGGCGTGGGTCTGGAGGATCGCCTGCAGATCCTGTCCGGCATCCTGCGCCACGGCCCGCGAGGCGGGCAGGCACAGGCCGAGGATCAGCGCGAGGGCGAGGAAGAGCGCGCGCAGCATGGGCAGCCTTTGCGAAAGGTCTTGGAAATTCGAGGAAACTCGGGCGGCGGGCGCCATGAAGGAGCGCCCGCCGCTAACGCTGTCAGAGCGTCAGATCAGTAGTTCGACTTGAGCTGGACGCAGGTCGAGGTCTCGGTGTTGTACATGCCGCACTCGAGCTCCTTCCAGTCCGACTTGAGCGGAGCGGATTCCGGCAGGTAGTCGGTCCATGCATCGCCCGGGACCGGCTCGGTCGAGGAGATGATGTCGAACATGCCGTCGGCACGGATCTCGCCGATCAGCACCGGCTTGGAGAGGTGATGGTTCACGCCCATTACGGCGGTGCCGCCGGTCAGGTTCGGGAACTCCTGGCCCCACATCGCTTCGCGCACCGCGTCGACATCGGTGGTGCCGGCCGCTTCGACCGCGTTCACCCACATGTTGAAGCCGATGTAATGGGCTTCCATCGGGTCGTTGGTCACGCGGGCCTCGTCGCCGATGAATTCGTGCCATGCGGCGATGAACTCGTCATTGGCTTCGGACTCGGCGGTCATGAAGTAGTTCCACGCGGCGAGGTGGCCGACGAGGTTCGAGGTGTCGAGGCCCGAGAGCTCTTCCTCACCGACCGAGAAGGCCACGACGGGGATGTCGTCGGCGGAGATGCCCTGCGCCGCGAGTTCCTTGTAGAAGCCGATGTTGGCGTCGCCGTTGATCGTCGAGATCACGCCGACCTGCTTGCCGTCCTCACCCAGCGCCACGACGTCGGAGACGATGGTCGACCAGTCGGAGTGACCGAAGGGGGTGTAGTTGACGAAGATGTCTTCCTCGGCGATGCCCTTCGACTTCAGGTAGGACTCGAGGATGTTGTTCGTGGTGCGCGGGTAGACGTAGTCGGTGCCGAGCAGGGCGAACTTCTCGACGCCGAGTTCGTCGAGGAAATAGTCGGTGGCCGGGATCGCCTGCTGGTTCGGGGCGGCGCCGGTGTAGAACACGTTCTTCGAGCTCTCCTCGCCCTCGTACTGGACCGGGTAGAAATACAGCGCGTTCAGCTCTTCGAGAACCGGCAGCACGGCCTTGCGGCTGGCCGAGGTCCAGGAGCCGAAGGTCACGTCGACCTCGTCGTTCGAGATCAGCTCGCGCGCCTTCTCGGCGAAGAGCGGCCAGTCGGAGGCCGGATCCTTGACCACGGCTTCGAGCTCGCAGCCGAGCAGGCCGCCATCGGCGTTCTGCTTTTCGATCAGCATCAGCATGGTGTCTTTCAGAGTGGTCTCCGAGATCGCCATGGTGCCGGACAGGGAGTGCAGCACGCCCACCTTGATGGGGCATTCCACGTCCTGGGCGTTGGCTGCGCCTGCGGCGATCAGGGCCGCAGCGGCCACACCCGAGAGTTTCAATGTCTTGATCATTAAGGTCACTTCCCTTGTACGCGGCGCGATCCTCCCGTACCCGCCCGACGCATTGCCGGGCGGAGCAGAAATTGACTGCTCGCCGCTTCGTTTTTGTAAGCCAGGGCGGGTGTCGGGCTTGAGCCTCTTGCCGCCGTGGCATCCCCGTTGTTCACGCCCCGTCTGGAGCGCGGTAACTGCTTAGCCGGGGGTTCCCCGGTCGCCACGTCAATTTGCCCCGGTGTTTCCCGATCGCGGCGTGGCGCGCAATTTGTAGGCGAAAATTCCTGCGTTTGCATAATAATGGTGCGAAAAATTGCGGCAATTTGGTCCGATCCATGCGTTTAGGTGGTTATCCTATGCAAAACGCCGAATCCGGCAGCGCTCAAGAATTGGGCGAGAATTGGCGAACTGGACAAATTTTTTTACCTGAGGCCTTTCACTTGCGGCAGATTAGTTGGACGTTGAAGCGCAGAGCGAAGGGAAGACAATGAGCGCCAAGCAAGCCCCGATCTTCAACGAGATGATGAACGGCGCGGACGTCCGCGCCGCCTACCAGAGCCTCGAGCAGTGGTATCGGTCGATGCCCTCCGAGCTCCGCAGCCTGAAACAATCCGAAGCCGAGGACCTGTTCCGCCGCGTCGGCATCACCTTCGCGGTCTATGGCGAGGGCGGTGATCCGGAACGGCTGATCCCGTTCGACATGTTCCCGCGCGTGCTGACCGCCTCGGAATGGCGCAAGCTCGACCGCGGCATCCGCCAGCGCGCCGCCGCGCTCAACGCGTTTCTCTGCGATGTCTACGGGCGCCGCGAGATCATCCGCGCCGGGCGCATCCCTGAGCATCTCGTGACCAACAACGAAGCCTACGAGAAGGCGGCGATCGGCTTCATGCCGCCGGGCGGGGTGTTCAGCCACATCGTCGGCGTCGACCTCGTGCGTACCGGCCCCGATCAGTTCTACGTGCTCGAGGACAACTGTCGCACGCCCTCGGGCGTCAGCTACATGCTGCAGAACCGCGAGATCATGATGCGCATGTTCCCGCAGCTCTTCATGGAGAACCGCATCGCGCCGGTCGACGGCTATGCCGGGCTGCTGAAAAAGACGCTGGCCTCGGTGGCGCCGAAGAAGTGCCAGAACGAGCCCAATATCGTCATCCTGACGCCGGGCCAGTTCAACTCGGCCTATTATGAGCACTCCTTCCTGGCCGACCTCATGGGGGTCGAGCTGGTCGAGGGGCAGGATCTCTTCGTCGAGGGCGATTTCGTCTGGATGAAGACCACCGAGGGCCCCAAGAAGGTCGACGTGATCTATCGCCGGATCGACGACAGCTTCCTCGACCCGCTGTGCTTCCGCCCCGACTCGATGCTGGGCGTGCCGGGGCTGATGAACGTATACCGCTCCGGCGGCGTAACGATCTGCTCGGCACCGGGCGCGGGCGTTGCCGACGACAAGGCGATCTACACCTACGTGCCCGAGATGGTGCGCTTCTACCTCGGCGAGGAGCCGGTGCTCGAGAACGTGCCGACATGGCAATGCGCCAAGAAGGACGATTGCAAATACGTGCTCGAGCACCTGCCGGAGCTGGTGGTGAAGGAGGTGCACGGCTCGGGCGGATACGGTATGTTGGTCGGGCCGAAGGCCGACAAGTCCACCATCGAGGCCTTCGAGGCCAAGATCCGCGCCAAGCCCGAGAACTACATCGCGCAGCCGACGCTGGCGCTCTCGGCCTGTCCGACCTTCGTGGAGGAGGGGATCGCGCCGCGCCATGTCGACCTGCGACCCTACTGCCTCGTGGGAGAAAAGATCGAACTGGTGCCCGGGGGGCTGACCCGCGTGGCACTGACCGAAGGGTCGCTGGTGGTGAACTCGTCGCAGGGCGGCGGGGTGAAAGACACCTGGGTCCTGGCGGAGTAAGAAGACCATGCTGAGCCGTACCGCAGATCACCTCTACTGGATGGCCCGTTATCTCGAGCGGGCCGAAACCACCGGCCGCCTGCTTGAGGTGGGGGCCCGCAACGCGCTGCTGCCCGATCCCTCGGGCGGCTATCGCAACGACTGGGAGGCCGTGCTTCAGGCTAAGGGCGCGCTCGAGCCCTTCCTCGACAAATATGGCGAGCCCAACCAGCGCAACATCGAGACCTACCTGTTCTTCGATGCCGACAACCCGTCCTCGGTGCTGTCCTGCATCAACGCCGCGCGCGAGAACGGCCGGGTGGTGCGCACGGCGCTGACCTCGCCGGTCTGGGACGCGCTCAACGGCGCCTACCAGGAGCTCAAGCAGCTGCAGCGCGTCGAGCGCAGCAAGCTGATGACCAGCGAGCTGACAGACTGGACGATGCGCACCTGCTATCTCGTCCGGGGCTGCCTGCAGGCCACGCAGCTGCGCAATGACGGCTATGACTTCATGGGCATCGGCACCGCCATCGAGCGCGCCGACAACACCGCGCGTCTGATCGACGTGAAGTACTACGTGCTGCTGCCGTCGCTGTCCTACGTGGGCTCCGGGCTCGACCAGAGCCAATGGGCGCTGCTCCTGCAATCGATGACCGCGCAGCGCGCCTTCAACTGGACCTATACCGGCGAGATCACCGCGCAGAAGATCGCCCACCTGCTGATCCTCAACCGCAAGTTCCCGCGTTCGCTGCTGTCCTGCGTGCAGTGGACCTGCGATCACCTCGACAACATCGCGGCGAATTACCAGACCGGCTCGCGGGCGCAGGACGCCGCGCACCAGCTGCTCGACGATCTGCACAACATCACCGTCGACGACATCTTCGACGAGGGCCTGCACGAGTTCCTCGGGCGCTTCATGGCCCGCAACGCCGGGCTCGCGACCACGGTTCAGGACGTCTATCTTCACGGGATACCGGCATGAAACTGAGTGTCAGACATACCACCCGCTACAAGTTCGACCATCCGGTGCGCGGCGTGGTGCAATCGCTGCGGCTGTGGCCGGCGGATTGCGCCTCGCAGAAGGTTCTGTCCTGGGAGGTGAAGACCGAAGGTGCCATGCGCGGCGCCGAGTTCACCGACGGGGCGGGCGACCGCACCGCGCTGGCGAGCTGGCGCGGCCCGCTCGAGACGCTGACCGTCGAGGTCATCGGCGAGGTCGAGACCGTCGATCTCTTCGGGGTGCTCCGCGACCACCGTGAGAAGGGGCCGGCCTCGCTCTACCTGCGCTCGACCCGGCAGGTGCGCCCGGATCAGGATCTCAAGGATCTCTCTGCCTCGGCGCTCGGGGGCATGACCGGCGCCAGCGATCTCGACCGCGCCCACGCGCTCGCCAAGGCGGTGACGGAGGCGATCGAATACGCGCCGGGCGAGACCAAGGCCCACACCACCGCCGCCGAGGCGCTTTCGGGCGGCAAGGGCGTGTGCCAGGATCACGCCCACGCGCTGATCGCCGTGGCCCATGCGGCCGGCATCCCGGCGCGTTACGTCACCGGCTACCTGCAGGCGGATGAAGACGGCCAGCAGCACGAGGCCAGCCACGCCTGGGCCGAGCTCTTCGTGCCGGAACTCGGCTGGGTCGGCTTCGATGCAGCCAATCGTTGCTGCCCGGACGAGCGCTATATCCGCCTTGGGTCGGGATATGACGCGCAGGACGCGGCACCGATCCGTGGCGTGGTGCAGGGCAGCACGCCGGAAGAGCATCTCGAGGTCGAGGTGGTGGTCGCCACCGGGCAGCAGCAACAGCAGTAACCACGCCGGCGCGCGGCCATTGCCCGAACCGGGCAACGGCAGTAAGACGCCAGTCGGGGCACGGTGCCCCAAGAGGATTCGGCCATGACCTATTGCGTGGGATTGCTTCTCGACGCGGGCATTGTCCTGCTGTCGGACACCCGCACCAATGCCGGTCTCGACAACATCGCGACCTATCGCAAGATGTTCCTGTTCGAGCAGCCGGGCGAGCGCGCCATCGGCATCATGACCGCCGGTTCCCTGTCGATCACCCAGACCACCATGGCGCGGCTCACTGATGCCATCGAAGAGCCCGACAACGAACGCTCGATCCTGCGCGCGCCGACCATGCTGCAGGTGGCCGAGATCGTCGGCGCGACCCTGTCTGACGTGACCTCGGAAGTCTCCGCCAAGATGGAGCGGATGAGCCAGAACGCCACCGCCTCGATGATCGTCGCCGGGCAGCGCAAGGGCGGCCCGATGCGCATGTTCCTGATCTATCCCGAGGGCAATTTCATCGAGGCCACCGCCGACACGCCGTTCCTGCAGATCGGCGAGCACAAATACGGCAAGCCGATCCTCGACCGGGTCATCGAGCCGGGAACGTCGCTCGCCGATGCCGAGAAGGCCGTGCTGCTGTCGATGGATTCGACCCTGCGCTCGAATCTCAGCGTCGGCATGCCGCTGGATTTCACGGTGATCGAGGCCGACGCTTTCGAGATCGGCCGCACCCGCCGGATCGAGGCCGATGACGAGGGCTTCGCCCGCATGAGCGCCGCCTGGTCCGAGGCGCTGCGCAACGCGTTCCAGGAAATCGATCCGATCTGAGGCGCGAGGGCGCCATCGCCCGGCGCCGGACGCATTCGTCTCAGCACGCATCGTCATGGGCGTGCGCGCTGTCGCAGGTCTGCCTGCGCACGCCATGTCGTGTCGGTCCGCGCAGCGCGCCAGGACCAAAACGCTGCGTGAAGGCTGTCGGCCCGCTGGGTTCTTGTCTCCAAGCTGCTTTGGCGGGCGGCGCTGCGGCCTGCGCTGGCCATCTGCCGTGTCTGCGGCTCTCGAAGGGCAACACGATGCCTCCTCTCTGTCTGGTTGGGGGCTTGGAGGTTGGTCGCGTCTCAGAATAGCGTGATTTCTCCGACCGAAGGCGCCGGCGGAGGCGCTGGCGGGGCGACACGTTCCACCGCGCCGGGGACGACAAATTGCTTCACCCGGCCATCTGCAGGCCAGAAGCGAATGCGCCGCGCGGCGTTTCCGCCGGTGCTTTCCGAGGCGATGGGGATGCCCTCGTTCTGCAGGAACTCGCGTGCGAAGGCGACGTTGGAATCGCCGATGTCCCGCAGGTGGCTCAACATCTTGGCACCACCGAAGAGCTTGGCGACCATGCGGTTCTTGCGCGCGCCGCGCTTGAGCATGCCGTTGATCAGCAACTCCATCGAGTAGGCTCCGTAGCGCACATCTTCGGCGCGGCCGGCCCGATGCGGGAGCAGGAAGTGGTTCATGCCGCCGATGCCCTGCGAGGGGTCCGTCAGGCAGACCGCCGCGCAGCTGCCCAGCACGGTGGACATGACGCAATCCGGTTCGGAGGAGATGTGATACTCCCCTTGGACAACATTCACCAATTTCTCACCCGGGGTCATCGCATCGCCGTCCTTTGGTTGATCTCTGCGGCATCGGTCTGGCAGGCCTCGAGGATCTCCGGCCCGATGCGGGGCAGGGGCAGGGCGCGCTGGGCGGCACCGATCTCCATCGCCGCGCGCGGCATGCCATAGACCGTGCTTGTCGCTTCATCCTGCGCGAAGGTCGTGGCGCCGGCCTCGCGCAGCGCCTTCAGCCCTGCCGCCCCGTCGCGGCCCATGCCGGTCAGAAGCGCGGCGACGGCGCGCTTGGCTCCTGGGACCGCGGACTGAAACATCGCGTCAACCGAGGGCATATGTCCGGAAATGGGGCCGCCGGCCTGCAGGGTGATGCGCATCGGTTTGCCGCCGGCCAGGCGCATATGGGCCCGGCTGCCGGCGGCGAGGACGATCTCGCCGTGCGTGACTTGATCGCCGTCGCGCGCCGGGCGGACCTGAGCGCGGCACTGCCGGTCGAGCAGGCGGGTCAGGCTTTCGCCGAAGCCGCCGCCGGTATGCTGGACGATGAAGGTCGGCGGGCAATCCGCCGGAAAATTTGACAAGACGGTGAGCAAGGCGTCGACCCCGCCGGTGGAGGCGCCGATCAGGATGAAGCGGTTGCTGCGGGGGCGGCTCAACCCCTCCTCCGGCCTTGCTGGCGCGGGCGTCCTCGGCAGGGCGGCGGGGCCGGCGCGGCGGGCGGTGCGGGTCAGGCTGCGCAGCCGCTCGATCAGCGGCTCGGCGGAGATGTCAGCCGGCACCGCGAACAGGTCTGAGCTGCGCCCCCAGGGCGCGGATGCGACCCGATTGCCGCTATCGGGTTCGTCTGAAATGACGATCCAGCGGACATCCAGCGCCGCGAACAGCGCGCGCATCACCTCGAACTCTTCGGCCCGCGCAAGACTGCCATCAATGATGACGGCCATCGGCTGGCGCTCTTCGACCTCGGCGAAGGTGGTCATGAGGTCGGGCGTCTCGGCGACGATCTCGACCAGCGGTGATCCGTCAATGCTTTGCGAGACCCGACGCCGGCGGGTCCGGTCGGCTATGGCGATGATCAGCGAGATCGGATTCATCGGATCCCCTTTCGAAAACGGAACCCCGCGTCGGGTTTGTTTGCGGTCGGGAGGGCTGGGCGCCCTCTTTCAGCGCGGGACCGCGCTGCTGGCCTATATGTGATGGGCGCGGGATCGCGCCGTCAGAAGAGCTCGGGCGCGTTCGCGGTCAGATCGTCATGTGTGATGCCGCTCAGCCGTTGCCCGAGGGCCCGCAGAGGGATCGCGGAGACCTCGCGGGTCAGGTCGATTTCAGTGCGGTCCTCGAGCCGGCGCGAGAGCTTCTCTGAATAGGCGGCGAGCGCGTCGGTGGATTGCGCCAGCATGTCGAGCTCCTGAAGTGCCGTCACGGCGACCGAGCCAAGCGGTTCGCCGTTACAGGCATAGACATGCTCGATGCCATGTTCGAGACGCGCCAGCCGGTGATGCAGATGCCGGATCTCTTCAGAAAGCATGCGCATCGCCTCGCTCGGGGACAGGCGGACTTCATCGACACTCATCTCACAGTTTTCCCACCACGCTCTCGATGCATTGCTTCATTGCGATCGAGGTGAATGGCTTCTTGATCATATTGTTCAGGCCCCATTTCTTGGCGGTCGCGACCATGTCCGGGGTCGGTTTGCCTGTCACGAGGATGAAGCCCATGCGTTGCGTCGCCTTATTCTGGCGCACCGCTTGGAGCAGGCCGAGCCCATCCATGTTGGGCATGTTGTAGTCCGACAGAACGAGGTGCACGGGGTTGGCCGAGAGACGGGCAAGGGCCTGCTGACCGTCATTCTCGGTCAGGTAGTTCTTGATGCCGATCTCATCGAGCGCCTGGGTGATCAGGCCACGGCTGGTGGCCATGTCATCGACCACCATGATGCGCAGGGAGTCCTTCAGGCTCATTCTTGTCTCCTATGGAGCCACAGCGGGCTTGCGCGCGGCGGTTTTGCGATAGGTGGTGACGCCGGCGGTCTGCAGATCATCGAGAGCTGGGCCGGAGACCCGTTCGGAATGGCCGATGAACAGGAAACCACCGTCGCGCAGAAGGCTGGTGAACCGGGCCCAGAGCCGGCGTTGGGTTTCGTGATCGAAGTAGATCGCGACGTTGCGGCAGAAGATGGCGTCGAACGGACCTTGGAAGGGCCAGGCTTCGATCAGGTTGAGCTCGCCGAAGGTGACGAGGCGGCGCACCGGATCGCTCAGTTCGAAACAGGCGTGTTCGTCGCTGGACGGCCGTGTGCCGGACTTCTGCAGGTCGATCGGAATGGTGGTCAGGTCCTCGTTGGGGTAGCGCGCCTCGTTGGCGCGCCGGATCATCGCGGGATCGATGTCGGTTGCGAGAATTCGGGCATTGCGCAGCGCCGGTTCGGGCAAGCTGCTGATCAAGGTCATCGCGATGGAAAACGGCTCCTGTCCGGAAGAGCATCCGGCAGACCAGATCCGAATGCGCGGCTGCCGGGCAAGTTGCGGGATCAGTTCCTTACGCAATGTCTCGAAATGGTGCTTCTCGCGGAAGAAGCTGGTGACATTCGTGGTCAGCGCCGAGATCAGCTCAAGCCGCTCTTCCGCTTCGCCTGTGGTCTTCAGCAAGGCCATGTAGCTCGAGAAATCGTCGATTTTGCGGGCGCGCAGCCGCCGGGCGATGCGCGAATAGACCAGTGGCTTCTTGCTCTCGGCAAGAGCGAGGCCAAACTCGGCATGGGCCAGCTGGGCAAGTGCTTTGAAATCCTCGTCGGTGAAACGGAAATCCCCAGATCCCCCGACCGTCGCCGCAGAGATCATACCGAGCTCCCCTCGGTGTCGAGAACGGCATCGAGATTGACCACGCGCACCATGTTTTCGCCAACGGAGATGACCCCGAGGATGGCTTGCCGGGCCGCTTCCGACTTGATGTCGGGGGTTTCCTGAATCGCGGATTTTGCCACCGACAGGATTTCCGAGACGGATTCCACCAGCAGGCCGATGGTGGTGCCACCGCCGGCGGCGACGATCACCACGTTGCGCTCATTGTCGACGGTCTCGCCGAGGCCGAAGCGGGCGGAAAGATCGAAGATCGGGATGACCGCCCCGCGCAGGTTCATCACGCCGAGAACATCGTCCGGAGTGTGGGGCAGCTTGGTGACCGGGGTCCAGCGGCGGATCTCACGGATCTGGGTGATCTCGAGGCAAAAGCTCTGGTCTCCGGCGGAGAAGGTGATGAATTCGAACTGGGCCTCGGTTGGGGCTTCGGTGACGTCAAGCATGGCGCAGCTCCGGTTTGGGTGGTGGGGCGGGCGGCAGGAAGAGCGCCGCTGGGGTGAGTTTCACGAGTTCGTCCGGGTCGAGGATCAGGGCGATCTTGCCGTCGCCGAGGATCGTGGCCGCAGAGACGCCGGCAATCGCGCCGTAATTGCTCTCGAGGCTCTTGATCACCACCTGGCGCTGATCGTGGATGGCACCCACGCGGAGCGCCGTGAGCCCCTGGCCTTCGGTGCTGACGAGAAGCAGCACGCCGCTGCTGTCGGCCCCTTCTCCGGAGAGGCCGAGGTTGCGGGCGACATCCACGATGGGCACATAGGCGCCGCGCACCGAGATCACTTCGCCGTCGGTGCCGATGCAGTGCAGGTCGCGCGGGTTCGGGCGGATGGTCTCGATGATCGAGGCGATCGGGATCACCATGGTCTGGTCGGCGATCGAGATCACGAACCCGTCCATAACAGCCAGCGTGAGCGGCAGGACGATGGTGAAGGTCGTGCCCATGCCGGGGGTCGAGGCAATTGAGACGCGGCCCCCGAGCGCCGCGACCGCATTCTTGACCACGT
Organism: Salipiger bermudensis; assembly: GCF_019801965.1. GTDB lineage: Bacteria > Pseudomonadota > Alphaproteobacteria > Rhodobacterales > Rhodobacteraceae > Salipiger > Salipiger bermudensis_A. Next base: position 192,206 of record NZ_JAHVIA010000001.1, on the reverse strand, counting down.
CCATTCCGACACCGCGGCCCGAAAGGTTGGAGACCTCGGATGCGGTTGAAAACCCGGGCAGGAACAAGAGATTGTCGATCTCCTGCTCGGAGAGCTCGGCCTCCGGCGAGACCAGCCCCTTCTCGATCGCCTTCTCGAGGATGCGGGTCCGGTTGAGCCCGGCGCCGTCATCGGCGATTTCGATGAAGACGCTTCCTGAGCGGTGAGAGGCCGATAGCCGAATGGACCCGGCGGGATCCTTGCCAAGCTCGCTGCGCTTGTCCGGGCGTTCGAGCCCGTGATCAACCGCGTTGCGCACCATGTGGGTGAGCGGATCGGCCAGACGCTCGATAACCGTCTTGTCGACCTCGGTCGAGTCGCCGACGGTCACCAGCTTGACCTTCTTGCCCGTCGCCTCCGCGGCCTCGCGCACGATGCGCGACATGCGCTGGAAGAGCGGTTTCACCGGCTGGGCGCGGATCGCCATGACCCCTTCCTGGATATCACGGGCGAGCAGTTTGTAGGCCTCGAGCTCGTTGGTGAGATGCGCGACCGCCGGCAGCTCGAGCTCTTCGATGCGCTGCGAAATCATCGCCTGGTTGATGATCAGCTCGCCGACCGTGTTGATCAGCCGATCCACCCGGTCGAGATCGACCCGCAGGGTCGGGCGCGGGCCGCGCGGCTCGTCGCGCGGCGGGCTCTGCTTGGCGGGTTTCTGGGCGGGCCCCTGTGGCTCGGTCGTCAGGGCCGCGGGCACGGCGGGATCCGGGGGCGGAGGTGCGGCAGCGATCGGGTCGGCGGGCTCGGGTAGATCTGCCGGCAGGCTCTCGGCAGGCTCTTCGGAGACCTCGATCTCGAGCTCGCACAAGGCATCGACGAACTCGAACACCTCGTGCAGCACCGTTTCATCTTCGGAGGTCTGCAGCGTGAGCCGCCAGTCGATGACGGCATCCTCCGGATCGAACGAGTCGAACTCGGGCAGCCGCGAGAGATCGGCGATGACCGAAAGCGTGCCGAGCTCGGCCAGCGCGTCGAACAGCAGCAGCGGCTCGTGGCCGTTGGCATAGAGCGCCGGGCTGGGGCGGAAGCGAATGTCGAAGCGTCGCTGCTCGGGCTCGCCGGGCGGCTCGGCCTCGGCCTCCGGCAGATCGATTGCCATCGGCGCCGCATCGAAGGCGAGGGGCGCGGCATCGAAGGCCAGCTCTTCCTCGTTTTCGGCATCGTCGAGATAGGCGCCGAGCTCCTTCAATATGGCGGCCTCGGATTCGGCATTGGGCTCTCGCCCGTCGCGCGCCGCCTCGACCAGATCGGCGAGCTGGTCGCCGGAGCGATGGAACAGCATCATGAGCTGCTCATCGACATCGAGCTGCTTGGAGCGGACCTTGTCCATCACCGTCTCGAAGGTGTGGGCGAAGTTCACCAGGCGGTCGAGCGCGAAGGCCCCGGCGCCACCCTTGATTGAGTGCACGGCGCGGAACACCGCGTTGACCACCTCCATGTCGGAGGCGTTCTCCTCCATTGCGGCGAGCCCCTCGACGAGGGCCTCGAGAAGCTCCTCGCATTCCTCGAAGAACGTATCGCGGATCGAGCTGTTGGACATGGCTTACACCACGTGCCCGGTGAGCCGGCGCAGGACCGAGACCAGCGACGCATCGTCGAACGGCTTCACGATCCAGCCCGTGGCCCCGGCCTCGCGTGCGCGAGCCTTGAGATCCGGCCCGCTTTCGGTGGTCAGCACGATGATCGGCACGGTGGTGCGGTTGGGGCCGCTGCGCAGGTTCTCGATGACGCCGAACCCGTCCATGTTGGGCATGTTGATATCGGTGATCACCACGTCGGGCTCGACCTCGGAGAACTGCTCCACCCCTTCGACCCCGTCGCAGGCCGAGTGGTATTCGAAACCCGCGCCCTCGAGCGAGACACGCAACAGGTTTCGGATGGTGCGGGAATCGTCGATCGCGAGGACTTTGGTGCTCATGAGGTCTGGTCCTTGTCGAAATGATCGGGGGCGAGGCCGAGCCGTTCGAGGCCGGCGCGAAAACTGTCATTCACCTCGGTGACGCGGAACGGCAGCTGCTCGCGCTGCCATTGCTTGCGGGCCACCAGCAGGATCTGCAGGCGGTGCGCATCGAGCCGGGCGACATCGCGCGCCGAGATCGTGACCGGCGCATGCCGGGCGCCAAGAAGGAAGGGCACCAGAGCGTCTTCGCCATTGCGGTTCCGCACGGGTTCCAGGACGTGGAGATGTGGGTCGGACATCGTCTGCTCGGTGCCTCTGCCAGCCTCGGGTCGGGGGACCCGCGCCGCGGCCGCGCCGCCCGGGGTCTGGCATGAGACATACGGTCGGTGTCTTAACAAAGCGTTCTGGCGTGTCGGTTTTCGCAGCCCGCTTGCAGCCGCCGGGGCATCCCCTACAAGTGAGGCGACAAAGCAAAGGGAGAATGTCGATGGCGCGCAATGGTGGACAGCTGGTGGTGGAATGCCTCGTGGCCCTCGGGGCGCGCCGCGCTTTCGGGGTGCCGGGCGAGAGCTACCTCGCGGTGCTCGATGCGATGCACGACACCGGCGGCCAGCTCGATTTCGTCAATTGCCGGCAGGAGGGCGGGGCGGCCTTCATGGCGGCGGCGCATGGCAAGCTGACCGGCCAGCCCGGCATCTGCATGGTGACCCGCGGCCCCGGCGCGACCAACGCCTCGATCGGGGTGCACACCGCGATGCAGGACAGCGCGCCGATGATCCTGCTGGTGGGCCAGATCGGCACCGAGATGCGCGAGCGCGAGGCCTTCCAGGAAGTCAATTACCGCGCCGTCTTCGGCACCATGGCCAAGTGGGTGACCGAGATCGACGATGTCGCGCGCATCCCCGAGATCCTGTCGCGCGCCTGGACCACGGCGACCACCGGCCGCCCCGGCCCGGTGGTCATCGCGCTGCCCGAGGATATGCTGATGGCCGAGACGGAGGCGGCGCCGGTCTCGGGGCCGGTTCCCGTCTTCCCGCCGGAGCCGGCGCCGGCGGCGGTGGCCGAGGCGATGGGGATGTTGGTGCGCGCCGAGCGGCCGCTGATCATCGTCGGCGGCGCGCCGTGGGATCGCGACGCGCAGGATGCGCTGAAGCGCTTTGCCGAGGGCTCGGACATCCCAGTGATCAGTTCGTTCCGCTACCAGGACCAGTTCGACAACGGCTCCGACTGCTTCTGCGGCGACGCGGGCGTGGGCATGAGCGCGGCGACCAAGGCGCTGCTCGGACAGGCGGACGTGATCCTCGCGCTGGGCACGCGTTTCGGCGAGAACATGACCGACGGGTACACGCTCCTCGAGGTGCCGGACCCGGTGCAGAAGATCATCCATGTGATGGCCTCGGACCGCGAGATCGGCAAGGTCTACCGCCCGGCGCTGGGCATCCACGCCTGTCCGCAGCGCTTCGCGCTAGCGCTGGGCGAGACGGTGCAGGGCGGCTGGGCCGATTGGCGCCGCAAGGCGCGCGAGGCCTATCTTGGCTTCATCGACAACGCGCCGGCGCAGCCCGGCCCGGTCGATATGGTGGCGGTCTGCGCGCATCTGCGCGACCGGCTCGCGGGGCAGGATCTGGTGCTCACCAACGGTGCTGGCAATTTCACCGCCTGGCCGACGCGCTTCTTCCGCTTCCGCCCCGGAATGCGGCTTCTGGGGCCGCAGTCTGGCGCGATGGGCTACGGTCTGCCGGCGGCGGTCGCCGCCAAGATCGAGCGCCCCGAGGCCACGGTGATCTGCTTTGCCGGTGATGGCGACATCCAGATGACGATGCAGGAGCTTGCCACCGCCCGTCAGGCGGGGGCCGCGGTGATCGTGATCGTCGTGAACAACGGCACCTACGGCACCATACGCGCGCATCAGGAGCGCGAATTCCCCACCCGCGTCTCGGGCACCGAGTTGGTGAACCCGGATTTCGCGGTTCTGGCGCAATCGTGCGGCCTGCATGGCGAGGTGGTCTCCGAGACGGCAGGGTTCGCCGAGGCCTTCGAGCGGGCGCTGGCCTCGCCCACCGGCGCGCTGCTGGAGCTGATCGTCGACAAGGAGGCGCTGACGCCCTACCGCACGCTTAGCCAGATCCGCAGCGGGAGTTGAGAGGGGCCCCTGGCGACATCACGTAGCGGATCCAGGGGCTGGCCCTGAACCCGGGTCTCACGCCTTGAGGCTGCGTCTGGCTAAGTCGGGGCGACATCGGGAGAGCTGCGCCATCGCTGGCCCGCTGTGGGGCAATCCGTGGTTTTAAAGCCCTTGTCTTATCCTGATCACGTCCGAAGGGCCTCGACAGCCGGCGCTCGGCGCCACCAAATTGCCAGCTCGTCCGGGCGGGCCGGCGCCGGCGCGGAGGCTTCGCCTAGTTTCCGCGCTGTCGCATCGCTTTGACTCCGCGCCGGCCATCGCTCGAATCTATGTCGGGCGTCTTCGGGTTGGCGCGGGTGTTCTGGTCAGGCTTCAGAAACGAGTTCAAAACGCGCCCGGAACCGCGCCAGCTCGCGCGGCGCGGCGCGCTGGCCTGAGAAGATCGCGACGTAGTCCTCGATCCGCGCCAGCCGCACGTCCAGCGTCTCCTGGACCTGCATCGAGACATAGCCCATCTGCGTCAGGTAGACTGTCCGCGCCCGCACATCCGCCTCCGACGCGGCGAGCCCGAAGCGGGCAAACATCTGCCGGATCGCCGTCAGCCGTGCCTCGTCGGCGGCATGCACCCGGGCCGCGACCGCCTCATCCGCATGCGCCCAGCCGCGCACCGCGAAATCGAAGCGCGGCTCGAAGGCGCGCGGGTCGAGGAACACCGCGATCAGCGACAGCACCGCCTCGGGCAGGGTCTCGGAATAGGCCGCGCAGCTGGCCTGGATGGCGCCAGTGTTGCGTGCCTCCCAATGCTCGAGCAGCGCCGCGAGCAGCGCCTTCCGGTCCTTGAAGAACCAGTAGAAGCTGGTGCGCGAAAGGTTCAGCCGCGCGCCCAGAGGCTGGATCTTCACCGCCTCGAGCCCGCCCTCGACAAACGCTTCCTTGGCCGCGTCGAGCCAAAGCTCGCGCGAGCCGCGCCAGCCGGCGGGTTTCTCGCCATCCATCGCTTCATTGCTCATGCCGCAAACCTAGCCGCCGACAACGCGGCTCACAATGAAAAATGGACAGGGGTGAACTCAAACTTGACAGGTGTGAACATTTTGGCGCAGCGTTCGTCCCAGCCAACAGGGAGAGCGCCCATGTCCCCAACCTCCGATCCGCTGCTGCAACCCTTCCAGCTCAAGCATCTCACGCTGAAGAACCGGCTGATGCTGTCCTCGCACGAGCCCGCCTATGCCGAGGACGGCATGCCCAAGGCGCGCTACCGCGCCTACCATGCCGAGCGCGCGCGGGCCGGGATCGGCCTTACCATGACCGCGGGCTCCGCCAGCGTCTCGCGCGACAGCCCGCCGGCCTTCAACAACATCCTTGCCTGGAAGGACGAGGTCGTCGGCTGGATGCGCGAGCTCACCGACGAGTGCCACGATCATGGCTGCGCGGTGATGATCCAGCTCACGCACCTCGGCCGCCGCACCCGCTGGGACAAGGGGGACTGGCTGCCCTCGCTCTCCGCCGGGCACGAGCGCGAGGTGGCGCACCGGGCCTTTCCGAAAAAGGTCGAGGACTGGGACATCGCCCGGCTGATCGCGGATTACGCCGATGCCGCCGAGCGCATGCAGGCGGCGGGGCTCGACGGCATCGAGATCGAATCCTACGGCCACCTGATGGACCAGTTCTGGACCCCGCTGGTCAACGAGCTCGACGCCCCCTGGGGCGGCACGCTGGAGAACCGGATGCGCTTTGCCATGGAGGTGCTGGGGGCGATCCGCAAGCGCGTCGGCGAGGAGTTCATCGTCGGCATCCGCTACTCGGCGGATGAATGCGCCAAGGGAGGGATCACGCAAGATGAGGGCTTCGAGATCACCCGCAGGCTCAAGGCCAGCGGGCTTGTTGATTTCCTCAACGTGATCCGTGGCCGCATCGACACCGACGCGGCGCTGACCGATGTCATCCCGGTGCAGGGCATGCGCAGCGCGCCGCATCTCGACTTCGCCGGCGAGATCCGCGCCGAGACCGCGCTGCCCACCTTCCACGCCGCCAAGATCCAGGATGTCGCCACCGCGCGTCACGCCATCGCCAGCGGCAAGCTCGACATGGTCGGCATGACCCGCGCCCACATGGCCGATCCGCATATCGTCGCCAAGATCCTGCGCGGCGAGGAAGACCGTATCCGGCCCTGCGTCGGCGCCAATTACTGCCTGGACCGCATCTACATGGGCGGCGGCGCGCTTTGCCTGCACAACCCCTCGACCGGGCGCGAACTCGAGATGCCGCACGAGATCGCACCCGCTGCGACGCGCCGAAAGGTGGTGATCGTGGGGGCAGGGCCGGCCGGGCTCGAGGCGGCGCGGGTGGCGGCGCTGCGCGGCCACGAGGTGGTGGTGTTCGAGGCGGCGAGCGATCCCGGCGGGCAGGTGCGTCTCACCGCGCGCACGCCACGACGGGCCGAGATGATGTCGTTGATCGACTGGCGCTTCGCCGAGTGCGAGCGCATGGGGGTGCGCTTCCGGTTCAACAGCTTCGCCGAGGCCGAGACGGTGCTGGAGGAGGCCCCCGACATGGCGATCATCGCCACCGGCGGGCTGCCCCACGCGGAGGGGCTCGAGAGTGGCGATGGGCTGGTGGTGTCGGCCTGGGACATCCTCTCGGGCGATGCGCAGCCGGGCAGCAACGCATTGATCTGGGATGATGCCGGCGATTTCGCCGCGCTGCAGGCGGCAGAGCTGCTCTCGGAGGCGGGCGCGTCGGTCGAGATCGTCACCCGCGACCGCAACATTTCGAGCGAGGTCATGTCGATGTCGCTGACCCCGGCGATGCGGGCGCTGCAGGGGCGCGACGTGCGCTTCACCGTGACACGGCGGCTCGACGCCGTGCGGCGCGAGGGCAATCAGCTTGTCGCCACGCTGGGCAGCGATTTCAGCACCGCGACGGCGGAGCGGCGGGTCGATCAGGTTGTGGTCAATCGCGGCACGCGGCCGCTCGACGATCTCTATTTCGAGCTCCGCCCTGGCTCGCTGAATCTCGGCGAGGTGGATTACGAGGCGCTGATCGCGCTGCGCCCGCAGGAGATCCGCCGCAATCCGGAGGGGGGCTACCAGCTCTTCCGCATCGGTGACGCGGTCTCTGCCCGCAACACCCACGCGGCGATCTACGACGCGCTGCGCCTGCTGCGCACGGTTTGAGCCGGGGCAGGGCGGTCAGACTGCCCGCAACACCCGATCGTGAGCGAAGGCGAAGGGCTCCCCGTCCGCCTTCTCGCAGCGTTCGACGACCCGATTTCGGCCGCCGTTCTTGGCGGCGTAGAGCGCAGCGTCGGCGCGGGCAATGACCGCCTCGCGCCGATCCTCGGCGTCGCAGAGGGCCAGTCCGATTGAGGCCGTCACGGGCTGCTCGGCCACCCGGACGCTGCCGGCGATGGCCAGGCGCAGGCGTTCGCCCGCGTTCCACGCGGCGTCTCGCGTGGCACCGGGGAGCCAGATCACGAATTCCTCGCCGCCGAATCGTGCCACCACATCGTCGCGCCGCAGCTCGCCAGAGATCACCTTCGCGGCCTGGCACAGAACATCGTCGCCGATGGCATGACCATAGGTGTCGTTCACCTTTTTGAAATGATCGAGGTCCAGAAATAGGATGGCCCCGGGCGCCTGCCGGGGCACGCGCGCATCGAATCCTCGCCGGTTGGGCAGCCCGGTCAGCGGGTCTGTCTGCGCCGCGGTCTGCGCCTGTTGCTGGCGTCTCAGCATGCTGTCGGCCATCAGGTTGGTGAGTCGCATGAGCGCGCCGACCTCGTCGCGATGGCGATCGGGCAGGGGCGGGATCGAATCGCCGCGTTCGAGCGATTCGATGGCGCCGTTCATTCGGCGCACCGGCGCGAGCAGGGCCCAGAGGCCGGCAAGTGTCCCGCCGCAGCCTGTCAGGGTCGCGGCGAGCAGCAGGGCAAGCACGTCGAGATGGGCCGCGATGCCGCCGGTCTGGATCAGTGCATAGAGCACCACGGCGATCAGCGGGACGTGCGTGCCGAGGAAGGCGACGGCGAAAACCTTGACTGGAAAACTCCTAGGGAAGGCCCGATCGAGCCAGACATAAAATGACATTCCATCCACTCGCGTCCAAACCACTGGATGCGCAGGATCGGGCAGTTTCGTTTATGCTCTGTTAAGAAACACGCGCAAACGGTGCAGCACGGGCGCTGGTTTCCAACTCTTTGATATTGTTTGGGAAGAGTGGTGCTGCTGGAGAGAATTGAACTCTCGACCTCTCCCTTACCAAGGGAGTGCTCTACCTCTGAGCTACAGCAGCGCCGGTGCGCCTTGGTGGCGTGGCGGCGTCTCTAAAGGCAATTTCAGACGGGCGCAAGCGCAATCTGGACGCTTTTTTGCCCCTGCTTTAAAGAAGTGTCATGGAGCGCAAGACAGGCAGCACTAAAACCAAGGCAGAAGAGCGTGATGCGCGGCTGAAAGCGGCGCTGAAGGCGAATCTCGCCCGGCGAAAACAGCAGGCCAAGGCCCGCAGCGCGGAGAGCACCGCGCGCGACCAGAGCAGTGAAAAGGACACGTAGGACATGGATTCGATCATCGTCACAGGGAACGGGCCGCTGTCCGGCCAGATCCCCATCGCGGGCGCGAAGAATGCCTGTCTCACGCTGATGCCGGCGACGCTGCTCTCGGACGAGCCGCTGACGCTGACCAACGCGCCGCGCCTCTCCGACATCCGCACCATGACGACGCTGCTGCAGTCGCTGGGCGCCGAGGTGCAGGCGCTCAACGAGGGCCAGGTGCTGGCGCTGTCGAGCCACGCGCTGACCTCGACCCGCGCCGAGTATGACATCGTGCGCAAGATGCGTGCCTCGATTCTGGTGCTGGGCCCGCTGCTCGCGAAGCACGGCCATGCCGAGGTCTCGTTGCCCGGCGGTTGCGCCATCGGCGCCCGCCCGGTCGACCTGCACCTGCGCGCGCTCGAGGCGATGGGCGCGGAGCTCGACCTGCGCGAGGGCTATGTCCATGCCAAGGCGCCGGCGGGCGGCCTGAAGGGCGGGATCGTCGATTTTCCGCTGGTCTCGGTCGGGGCGACCGAGAATGCGCTGATGGCGGCGACGCTGGCCAAGGGCACCACGCTGATCAAGAACGCCGCGCGCGAGCCGGAGATCGTCGATCTCGCGCGCTGCCTGCAGAAGATGGGCGCGCAGATCTCGGGCGAGGGCACCAGCACCATCGAGGTGCAGGGCGTCGAGACCCTTGGCGGCGCCACCCACCGCGTGGTCACCGACCGCATCGAGCTTGGCACCTACATGCTGGCGCCTGCCATTGCCGGCGGCGAGGTCGAGTGCCTCGGCGGCACCATCGAGCTGGTCCAGAGCTTCTGCGAGACGCTCGATGCCGCGGGGATCTCGGTCGAGGAAACCCCCACCGGGCTCAAGGTCAGCCGCAAGAATGGCCGGGTGCGCGCGGTCGACGTCACCACCGAGCCGTTCCCCGGTTTCCCGACCGACCTGCAGGCGCAGATGATGGCGCTGCTCTGCACCGCCGAGGGCACCTCGGTGCTCGAGGAGAAGATCTTCGAGAATCGCTTCATGCACGCGCCCGAGCTGATGCGCATGGGCGCGCAGATCGATGTCCATGGCGGCACCGCGAAGGTCACCGGGGTCGACAAGCTCAAGGGCGCGCCGGTGATGGCCACCGATCTGCGCGCCAGCGTCTCGCTGATCCTCGCGGGGCTTGCCGCCGAGGGCGAAACCGTGGTCAACCGGGTCTACCATCTCGACCGCGGCTATGAACACGTGGTGCGCAAGCTCTCGGGCGTGGGCGCCAAGATTGAACGGGTGAGAAACGAGTGACAGACGCACGCTTTGAAGACGCCGCCGGTGCGCCGCTGAACCTCGGCGCCATGGACCCCGAGGACCTGCAGGTGCTCTCGGCGCTGCTGCAGGACGCGGTGCTGACCGTGGGCGATGTCGCCTGGCAGAAACGGCACCAGCGGCTGACCCTGCTGGTCAACCGCCTGCGCCGCGAGGATGGCGTGCACGTCTCACCGCCCGAGCGGGTGCGTGCGCTGCTCGCGGTCGAAAACGTCATCGGCGTCTCGAGCCAGGGCGTCTCGCGCGACGATCCGGAGATGGTGCTGTCGATCCTGGCGGTGAGCTTCGAGCCGACCGAGGAGGGCGCGGGCCACGTGGTCTTCACCCTCGCCGGCGACGGTGCGCTGCGCGCGCAGGTCGAAGCGCTCGAGCTTCGCCTGCGCGACGTCACCCGCCCCTACCAGGCCGTCTCCGGCAAGACGCCGGATCACGAACTGTAAGACGGCTCCGGGCCGATCACTCGGCCTGGATCGACTCGAGGTAATAGGCCAGCGACAGGATGCGTCCGCGCACCACGATCTCGCTGGCATAGGCGCCGATGTCGCCCTCGATCTCGCTCTTGAAGCGCTTGCCCCAGACCGGCATCGGGTAGCCGTGGCCACGGATGCCGGTGCGCCCGTCGACCACCTGGATCATGTCGAGCAGCGGGAACACGCCGTCATTCTGCGCCGAGACCTGCGTCAGGTCGGGCACCGGTACGGTCATCAGCTCGGCCAATGGCCCGTCGCCCATGCCGCTCTCGCCGTGACAGGCGGCGCAGTGGTTCATGTATTCGATCTCGCCGGCCTCGTCCGCAGACGCCGTGAACGGCAGTGCAAGCGCCAGCACGCCGGCGATTGTTGCAAGGGTCTTCATGGGTTTCCTCCTCCCCAAAGTGACACACTCCCCGTCTTTCGAATGTTAGCGCGCGCGTCCTTGCAGGGCCTTGACCGGGATCAAGGCGGCAGGCGCTTGAGGCGGGGGCGGGCAGCGGGTAAGAGGCGCAGGACAGCGAAAAGGACCGCGCCATGCCCGTTTTCCTCGACACCACAGACCCGGATTTCGAGATCGAGTTCTCCCGCCTGCTGACGGCCAAGCGCGAGGACAGCCCCGATGTCGACGACACGGTCGCGGCGATCATCGCCGAGGTGCGGGCGCGCGGCGATGCCGCGCTGATCGACTACACCGCGAAATTCGACCGGCTCGAGCTGACGCCCGAGCGGCTGGCTTTCACCCCGGAGGAGATCGAGGCGGAATGCGCCCGCGTTCCCGACGATGAACGCGCCGCTCTGGAAAAGGCAGCCGAACGGATCCGCGCCTACCACGTGCGCCAGATGCCGGAAGACGCGCTCTGGACCGATCCCGACGGCGCCACCCTCGGCTGGCGCTGGACACCGGTGGCCGCCGCCGGGCTCTACGTGCCGGGCGGGCTTGCCAGCTATCCGTCCTCGGTTCTTATGAACGCCATCCCGGCCAAGGTCGCGGGCGTCGAGCGGCTCTGCATCACCGTGCCGACGCCCGACGGCGTGGTGAACCCGCTGGTGCTGCTGGCCGCGCGCATCGCAGGCGTCGACGAGATCTACCGCCTCGGCGGCGCGCAGGCGATCGCGGCTCTGGCCTACGGCACCGAGACCGTGGCGCCGGTCGACAAGATCACCGGCCCGGGCAACGCGTTCGTCGCCGCCGCCAAGCGCCGGGTCTTCGGCAAGGTCGGCATCGACATGATCGCCGGCCCCTCCGAGATCCTCGTCATCGCCGATGCCGAGAACGATGCCGAGTTCATCGCTCTCGACCTGATGAGCCAGGCCGAGCACGACGAGAGCGCCCAGTCGATCCTCGTCACCACCGACGCCGCCTTCGGGCAGGCGGTCGCCGCCGAGGTCGAGCGCCAGATCGAGGTGCTCGAGCGCGGCGCCATCGCCGGTGCCAGCTGGCGCGATTTCGGAGCCATCATCGTGGCGCGCGATCTCGACGAGGCGGTGGCGCTCTCCGACCGGGTGGCGCCCGAGCACCTCGAACTCTGCGTCGCCGACCCGCTGGCGCTGTCGGAAAAGATCCGCCACGCCGGCGCGATCTTCCTCGGCCAGTGGACGCCCGAGGCCATCGGCGACTATGTCGGCGGCCCGAACCACGTCCTGCCCACGGCGCGCTCGGCGCGGTTCTCCTCAGGGCTCTCGGCGCTGGATTTTCTCAAGCGCACCACGCTGGCGCAGATGTCGCCGCAGGCGCTGCGCGCCATCGGCCCCGCCGCCGAGATTCTGGCCAACTCGGAGAGCCTTCAGGCCCACGGGCTCAGCGTGACCGCGCGGCTGCGCAAGATGAACGACTGAGCGCGGCCGGCGCGCTGCGGCGCTTCTGGCGCATTGCAGTGGGATCGCGGCCGCGCTAAGCCTTTCGGGCCCGGTGAAGGACAGTGCTCATGAGCCACATCTCGCAGATCGATCTTGACGACGCCAACCTGCCGCCGCCGACGCCGGAGATCGAGCAGGAGCGCCGCGTCGCCATGTTCGACCTCATGGAGGAGAACTCCTTCACGCTGCCCGCGCGCGACGGCCGCGAGGTGCCCGCCGGGCCCTACAAGCTGGGCCTCGCGATCCGCGAGAAGCGGCTGGTCTTCGACATCGCCACCGAGGCCGACGAGAAGGCGGCGGAGTTCCACCTCTCGCTGTCGCCGTTCCGGCAGGTGGTGAAAGACTATTTCCAGATCTGCAAAAGCTATTTCGACGCCGTGAAGACGGCGGCTCCGAGCCAGATCGAGACCATCGACATGGCCCGCCGCGGCATTCACAACGAGGGCGCGCGCATCCTGCAGGAGCGGCTCGAGGGCAAGGCCGAGGTCGATGACGACACCGCGCGCCGGCTCTTCACCCTCATCTGCGTGCTGCATTTCGGAGGCTGAGGCTTGGCCGGACTGCCGCAATCGGTGCTGTTCTGCTGCGATCACAACGCAGTGCGCTCGCCCATGGCCGAAGGGATCATGAAGAAGCTCTACGGCTTCGACACCTACGTGCAATCGGTGGGCGTGGTGAACGATCTCGACATCGATGGCTTCGCCATCGCGGTCTGCCGCGAGATCGGCGTCGAGCTCGACAAGCACCGCTCGCGCAGCTTCGAGGAGCTTGAGGAGATAGGCGAGGCGCTGTCGGGCTTCGACCTGATCGTCGCCATGTCGCCGGCCTCGCAGCGCGCCGCGCTCGATCTCACGCGATATTACCACCTGACCGTCGAATACTGGCCGGTCATGGATCCGACCGGGCTGGGCGAGACCCGCGAGATGAAGCTCAACGCCTATCGCCAGACCCGAGACCAGATCACCGACAAGCTGAAGAGCAGATGGGGAGCCACATGAGCGCAACCGACACCATCCGGCGCTATTTCGACGCCTTCAACGCCAAGGACACCGAGGCCATGCTGGCCTGCCTCGACGCCGATGTGGCGCATCACGTCAACGAGGGGCAGGTGCGCACCGGCAAGACCAAGTTCGCCGAGTTCTGTGCCCACATGTCCCACTGCTACGACGAAACCCTGACCGACATGGTGGTGTTCGAGGCCGAGGGCGGCACCCGCGCCGCCGCCGAATACATCGTCAACGGCACCTATCTCGTGACCGATTCCGGCCTGCCCGAGGCCAACGGCCAGAATTACCGCCTGCCGGCGGGCTCGTTCTTCACCCTGAAGGACGACAAGATCACCCGCGTGGTGACCTATTACAACCTCGCGGACTGGATCCGGCAGGTCGGCTGATGCGGGTCGAGGTGCTGACCGGCGCGGCGCTCGACGCCGCGCTCGACGATGTGGCGCGGCTGCGCATCGCGGTGTTCCGCGACTGGCCCTATCTCTATGACGGCGATCTCGCCTACGAACGCGCCTACCTGCAGACCTACCGCGACAGCCCCGGCGCGGTCCTCGTCGGCGCCTTCGACGGCGACAGGCTCGTCGGCGCCGCCACCGGCACGCCGATGGAAGACCATTCCGACGACTTCGCGAGCGCCTTCGCCGAAACCGGCCTCGACCTCTCCAGGATCTTCTACTGCGCCGAATCCGTGCTGCTGCCCGGCTATCGCGGCCGCGGCGTCGGTCACCGCTTCTTCGACCTGCGCGAGGCCCATGCCCGCGCACTGGGCCGCACCTGCTCCGCCTTCTGCGCCGTTCAGCGCCCCGCCGATCACCCGCTCCGCCCGGCGGATTACGCTCCGCTCGACCCGTTCTGGCGCAAGCGCGGCTACGAGCCGCTCGACGGCGCTCCTGCACATTTCCGATGGAAAGACATCGATCAGCCCACGGAAACCGACCATTCCTTGCAGTTCTGGATTAAATCCCTCACCTGACCGCCAACTGGCCGCCCCCGGGCTTCTTCTGGCCGAAAATATCCCGGGGTCCGGGGCAGCGCCCCGGTCCGCCCCCACTAAAAGGACCGCCGCCATGAAACTCGCCACCGCCGCCTACAAGATGGATTTCCTCGACAGCTGGGAGACCTACGCCGCGAAGCTCACCGCCTGGGTCGAAGACGCGGCCGGGCAGGGGGCCGACCTGCTGGTGTTTCCGGAATACGGCGCGATGGAGCTGGCGACGCTTGCAGGCAAAGAGGCCGCCGCCGATCTCGAGGCCTCGCTGCACGCGGTCTCCGAGCGCATCCCGCAGGTCGACGCGCTGCATGCCGAGCTCGCGAGACGCCACGGCGTCCACATCCTCGCCGCCTCCGCCCCGGTGTTTGACCCCGCGATCGGCCCCCGCCCGGTCAACCGCGCGCGCTTCTTCGCCCCCTCCGGCGCCATGGGGCACCAGGACAAGCAGATCATGACCCGCTTCGAGCGCGAGGACTGGGGCGTCGTGGGCGGCGGGCCGCTGCATCTCTTCGACACAAGCCTCGGCAAGATCGGCATCCTGATCTGCTACGACAGCGAATACCCGCTGCTGGCCCGCGCAATGATGGAGGCCGACCTGATTCTCGTCCCCTCCTGCACCGAGGCCGCGCATGGCTACAACCGGGTGCGCATCGGCGCCATGGCGCGCGCGCTCGAGCAGCAATGCGTGACGGTGATGTCCTCCACCGTGGGCGATTGCGACTGGTCCGAGGCGGTCGACACCAATTGCGGCATGGGCGGCATCTTCGGCCCGCCCGACACCGGCTTTCCCGCCGATGGCGTGCTGGCGCAGGGGCAGATGAACCAGCCCGGATGGACCTATGCCACGCTCGAACTTGACGCCGTCAGCCGGGTCCGCAAGGATGGTGTCGTGCTCAACCGCGCCCACTGGGCAGAGCAGGCCGGGCGTGACAGCCCCGCCGTCTTGCGGAGCCTTTCCTGATTTCCGGGCCAATGCGCCCTTGAATTACGCGCGAATTGAGCGCATATCCTTGTGCGTTCCGCGAACTAGGGCGGGATTGCAATCACAGGAGTGACCATGGCCAAGGAAGACATTCTCGAATTCCCCGGCGTCGTGAAGGAACTCCTGCCCAACGCGACATTCCGGGTCGAGCTCGAGAACGGCCATGAGATCATCGCGCACACGGCAGGCAAGATGCGTAAGAACCGCATCCGTGTTCTGGCTGGCGACCGCGTCCAGGTGGAAATGACCCCGTACGATCTGACCAAAGGTCGGATCAACTACCGCTTCAAGTAAGCCTCGCATGGGCCTGAAGATACTGGCGAACCCCGCAATGCGGGCAGCGCCCGCTCGGGCCCGCGCATGAAGCTCGTTCTGGGCTCCGGATCTCCGCGCCGGCGTGAGCTGCTGGCGCATCTTGGCATCGTGCCTGCGGACATCCGCCCCCCCGACATCGACGAAGATCCCCGTCGCGGCGAGCTGCCGCGGCCCTATTGCGTGCGCCTTGCCCGCGAGAAGGCCGAGGCGATCCCCGCCGGGGATGACGAGATCGTGCTCTCCGCCGACACCACTGTCGCGCTGGGGCGGCGAATCCTCGGCAAGCCGGAAGATGAGAAGGAGGCCGCTTCCTTCCTCACCGCGCTGTCTGGCCGCCGCCACCGGGTGATCACCGCCGTCGCGGTGCGCCGCGGCGACAGGGTCTGGGAGCGCGACGTGGTCACGCAGGTGAAGATGAAGAGCCTCTCCAACGAGGAGCTCAACGCCTATCTGCAAAGCGGCGACTGGCGCGGCAAGGCCGGGGGCTACGGCATACAAGGTATGGCCGGTGCCTTCATCCCGTGGATCGGCGGCTCCTTTACCGCCGTGGTGGGCCTGCCGCTCGCAGAGACCGCGAATCTGCTTCAAGCCGCCGGGTTCCCGCTCTACAAGTCGGCCCCATGAAGGGACGAACCATCGCATTGGACGAGCTCGACGGGACGGAGGCCGCTGCGCTGATCGTCGACGGACAGCTCCAAGATCTGCTCATCGACAGCGACCATCCGCGTCCGGGCACGATCTATCGCGCCGTGGCCCTGCGCCCGGTCAAGGGGCAGGGCGGCATGTTCCTGCGCACCCCCGACGGCAACGCCTTCCTGCGGCAGGTCAAGGGGCTCGCCCCCGGCGACGCGCTGCTGGTGCAGGTCACCGGCTTCGCCGAGCCCGGCAAGGCCATCCCGGTGACCACGCGGCTGCTGTTCAAGTCGCGCTACGCCATCGTCACCCCGGGCGCGCCGGGCATCAACGTCTCGCGCCAGATCAAGGATGACGACCTGCGCGACGAGCTTCTGGGCATCGCCCACGAGGTGATGGAGGGCGATCACGGGCTGATCCTGCGCTCCTCCTGCGCTTCGGGCGATGCCGACGACATCGCCGAGGACATCGCCGCCATGGTGCAGCTCGCGGCGCAGGTCATGGCCGACGCCACCGGCGAGGCCGAGACGCTGGTCGAGGGCGATGGCCCGCACGCGCTGGCCTGGCGCGAGTGGGAAAGCGAAGACGTCGATGCCGAGCCCGGCAGCTTCGAGCGTCACGGCGTGCTCGACGCGCTCGAGGAACTGCGCTCGCCGCTGGTGGCGCTCCCGGGCGGCGGCTCGATGTGCATCGAACCCACCCGCGCGCTGGTCGCCATCGACATCAACACCGGCAACGACACCTCGCCCGCCGCCGGCCTCAAGGCCAACATGGCGGCTCTACGCGAGCTGCCGCGCCAGCTGCGGCTGCGCGGGCTGGGCGGGCAGATCCTCGTCGATGCCGCCCCCGCCCCCAAGAAGGACCGCCGCCAGATGGAGCAGGTGCTCCGCGCCGCCCTCAAGCAGGACGCCACCGAGACCATCCTCGCCGGCTGGACCCAGCTCGGCCTGATGGAGCTGCAGCGCAAGCGCGAGCGCATGCCGCTGCGCGAGGTGCTGAAATGAGCTGTCCGATCTGCGGCAAGCCGACCGAGACGAAATACCGTCCGTTCTGCTCCAAGCGCTGCGCCGATATCGACCTCGCGAAATGGGTCTCGGGCAGCTACGCCATCCCGTCCACCGATCCCGAGGATATCGAGGAGGCCATCGAGGCCGCCGAGAAGGCCCGGCAAGAGGAAACCAAGCATTGACGACGATCACCCCCGAGCTGCTCACCGAGATCCGGTCGAAATTCGCCCATGTGGAGGAATGC
This sequence comes from Salipiger bermudensis, assembly GCF_019801965.1. Taxonomy (GTDB): domain Bacteria; phylum Pseudomonadota; class Alphaproteobacteria; order Rhodobacterales; family Rhodobacteraceae; genus Salipiger; species Salipiger bermudensis_A. The sequence continues at coordinate 174,791 of NZ_JAHVIA010000001.1, read as the reverse complement.
CCCTTCACCGGCCCTCGGGTGTTCTTCGAGAATGCCGGCGGCGCGCTGACGCTGAATTCCGTGGTCGAGACCACCGCCCGCTTCGCCGCGATCCCCGACAACCAGGGCCGCGACAACCCGGCCTCCGCCGCGCTCGGCGAGATCATCGCCAAGGCGCGCGAGGATGCGGCGAGTTTCTTCAACGCGCCGGGCGGCAAGGTGTTCGTGGGCGAGAGCGGCACCGAGCTGCTGTTCCGCCTGATCGCCGATGCCTGCCTCGGCACGCCCGAGGGCATCGTGCTGGGCTCGACCGTCGAACATCCGGCCTCGCGCAGCGCCTGCGCCCGCTGGGCCGAGGTCGCCGGCAAGCGTCACGTGCTGATCGCCCATGACGACGCCACCGGCGTGGTCACGGCCGAGGCCTATGCGGCGGAGGTCACCGAAGACACCCGCGTGGCGACGATCCTACACACCTCTCCGGTGACCGGCATGGGCATGGATGTGGCCGCGATCGCCAAGGCGATCCGCGCCAAGGCGCCCGAGGCACTGATCATCGTCGACGGCATCCAGCATGCCTGTCACGGCGGCATCGACATTGCGTCCTACGATGTCGATGGCTACGTGATCTCGCCCTACAAGGTGTTCTCGCGCCACGGCTACGGCATCGCCTGGGCCTCGGACCGGCTGAGCGCGCTGCAGCACGACGCGCTTGTGGGCGGCCCCGAGGGCAACTGGGAGCTCGGCACGCGCGACACCGGCGCCTATGCCACCTTCTCGGACGTGGTCGATTATTTCGAATGGCTCGGCAGCCGCGTCTCCGACGCCACCGACCCGCGCGCGCGCATCGAGGCGGCGGGCCGCGTGATCCATGATCACGAGGCGGCGCTGACCAACGCCATGCTGCACGGCACCGGCAATCTGCCGGGGCTCGCGGAGATGGAGGGCGTGGTCATCGTCGGCGGTACCGACAATCCGGCGCGCGAGGGTCTGGTGAGCTTCTACGTCGCCGGCCGTCCGTCGCCTGAGCTGGTCTCGGCGCTGTCGGAGCTCGGCATCCGCACCCACACCCGCAAGGCCGACCACTACTCGGGCAACATCCTCACGCCGCTCGGCCAGCCCGACTGCGTGCGGGTGTCGCTGGCGCATTACAACTCCGAGGCCGAGGTCGCGGCCTTTTTGTCGGCGGTGAAGCGAATCCTCGGCTGAGCGCTGGCTCCACGGTCGGATGGGGGCGCTGCCCCCGCCCGCGTGCCGCGGACTCCCCCGAGGTATTTGAAAACCAGAGAAGGGCAGGAGCACCGCGCCCCTGTCTTCTCTTCGTCAAAAATACTCCCGCCGGAGGCATCTGCCTTTGACGTTCGCGCCGCCGCCTGGCGAGGGCGATGCGCCGGGCTCAGGTTCGGAAGCGCAGGATGACCCGGCGGTTGCCGCGCAGCGCCTCGATCTCGACACGCGGGGCGGCGCGGCGCAGGAGGCGGTCGACCCCGCCCGGATCGCTGACGGCGCGGCCGTCGATCTTCCGCAGGATATCGCCCTGACGCAGGCCGATGCGCGCAGCATAGGGCCCGGGATCGGTGACCGCGACGCCGTCGGCCGCCATTGGCAGGCCGAGCTCGGTGGCGACGGCGGGGTTCACGCGCGCGAGCGACAGGCCTGGCAGAACGGCGCGCTCATTGAGCGTGACAGCGTCGCGGGGCGGATCCTCGGGGGCGGCGATCATCTCGACATCGGCCTCGCGCTCCTCCCCGTCCTGCAGGTAGCGAATGCGGGCCACGTGGCCGAGCCCGGCCACCGACATACGGTAGATCATCTCGGGCGGCGTGTTGACCGGCTGGCCGTCCACCGCCAGCACCACGTCGCCGACCCCGAGCCCGGCGGTGGCGAAGGGGCTCGCCGGGTGGATGGCCGAGATCAGCACGCCGCCGGGCAGGCCGAGCCCGAGGCTCTCCGACAGGTCCGCATCCACAGGCTGGCCCGACATCCCGGCCCAGGGCCGGGCGAAGTCCTCGTTGCCGGCGCGGGCCTGCTCGACGAACTGCGCCACCAGCGCCGAGGGGATGGCGAAGCCGATGCCGTTGGAGCCGCCCGAGCGGGTCAGGATCGAGGTGTTGACCCCGATCAGGTCGCCGTTCACGTCGATCAACGCGCCGCCGGAATTGCCCGGGTTGATCGGCGCGTCGGTCTGGATGAAGTAGCCGCGTGCATTGCCGGTGGCGGTGCCGGAGCGCGCCAGCCCCGACACGATCCCCGAGGTCACCGTCTGGCCGACGCCGAACGGGTTGCCGATCGCCAGCACCAGCTCGCCGACCTCGACGGTGTCGCTGTCGCGCAAGGCCAGGTGCGGCATGTCGGAGGCGCCGTCGAGCTTGAGGATGGCGAGGTCGGATTCCTCGTCTCCGAGCAACACGGTGGCGGCGTATTCTTCGCCGGTATTCAGCACCACGCGGATGTCGGTCGCCTGTCCGACCACGTGGTAGTTGGACACCACGATGCCGTCCTCCGACAGGATCACCCCGGAGCCCAGCGAGTTCTGCACCCGAGGCCGGCCGCCGAAGTCTCGGAAGAGGTTGCCGAAGAGCGGGTCGCCGGCAAAGGGGCTTCGGGTCTCGACGGTGCGGCGGGCGTAGATGTTGACGACAGCCGGCGTCGCCTGCTTCACCAGCGGCACGAAGCTGAGCGAGATCTCGGCCTGGCTCTGCGGCACGCGGCTCTCGGCGAGGGCGGGCAGGGGGACGAGGACAAGGATGGAAAGGGTGAGCGCGACAACGGCGTTGCGAAGCATGGTGCGATCCTCCTGTGCCCCAGCGATATGCCCGTGCGAGGGGGCGGAATCAAGACGGGCGAAGGAACGTGGACGTGAGGCTCGGCGTTGAGGGTGCACAGACTGAAAGGAGGCTCCCATGCCAGAGCGTCAGAGATCCGAGGACGGCCGCCGCGAGACGGAGGCCTATACCGACAGCACCGATACCCCCGACCAGCAGGGCCGCGCCGGCGGCGCGACCGAGCGGCAGGTGGGGACGCGCGATCTTCTCAAGCGGGCCGAACAGGACCGCCCGGGCGTCACGCGGGTGCGCAAATCCGAAGAGAAGCAGGACGGCTGAGGAGAGGAGACCGAGATGACCGAGTTGAAGCAAGGCACATGGGTTGTTGTCACCGACAGCGAGAAGGCGCTGTTCCTGCGCAACCTGACCGACCACGAGAACCCTAATCTCGAGATGTTCGACGAGGAGGAGCAGGAGAACCCCTCCGACCGCGAGCAGGGGGCCAACCGCCCCGGGCGCATGCACGATACCGGGGTAGGGCAGCGCTCGTCGCTGGATGACACCGACTGGCATGAGCTGCAGAAGGAGCGCTTCGCGGCGGACCTCGCCGACCAGCTCTATGCCGAGGCTCACAAGGGCGCCTTCGAACACCTGGTCTTGGTGGCCTCGCCGCAGGTTCTGGGTGATCTGCGCCGGGAGATGCACAAGGAGGTGGCCGACAAGGTGGTCGCCGAGGTGCCCAAGACTCTGACCAACCACCCGATCGACAAGATCGAGACGCTGGTCAAGAAAGAGCTCGACGCCGCCTGAGCGCCTCCCGTCGGGCTCTAGAACCGGGCAAGAAAAAAGGCGCCGCAGAACCCTGCGGCGCCTTTCGTTTGGTCGCGGGTCGAGAGGATTACTCCTCTGCGGCCTCGAGCTCTGCGAGGCGGGCCTTGTCGGCTGCGCCCTTGGCGTCGACGTCGCGGTCGACCAGCTCGATGATCGCCATCGGCGCCATGTCACCGTAACGGAAGCCGGCCTTCAGCACGCGGCAGTAGCCGCCCGAACGCTCTGCGTAGCGCGGGCCAAGCACTTCGAACAGCTTCGCGACGTGGATGTCCTGCTTGAGCTGGGCGGCGGCCTGACGGCGGGCGTGCACGTCGCCGCGCTTGCCGAGGGTGATCAGCTTGTCGATGACGCGCTTGAGTTCCTTGGCCTTGGGCAGGGTGGTCTTGATCTGCTCGTGCTCGATCAGCGAGCCGGCCATGTTTGCCCACAGTGCTTTGCGGTGCTCGTGGGTGCGATTGAGGCGGCGGTAGCCTTTTGCGTGACGCATGTCTCTTTACTCCGGTTTGCCCTCTACGGGCGGTTTTGCTTTGTCAGGCGGCCCATGCGTTGCGGACCGCTCACCTTGGGGCAGGATGCCCGGGGTTCCCCCGAGAGGGAGAAGGAAACGGGGCGCCCTCTCACCGCGCCCCGCTCCTTGTCTCTAAGCTCTTAGAACTGGTCTTCGAGCTTCTTGGCGAGATCTTCGATGTTGTCCGGCGGCCAGTCCTCGACATCCATGCCGAGGTGCAGACCCATGGAGGACAGCACTTCCTTGATCTCGTTCAGCGACTTGCGGCCGAAGTTCGGGGTGCGAAGCATCTCGGCTTCGGTCTTCTGGATCAGGTCGCCGATATAGACGATGTTGTCGTTCTTCAGGCAGTTCGCCGAACGCACCGACAGTTCGAGCTCGTCGACCTTCTTGAGAAGGAGCGGGTTGAACTCGAGGCCATCGTCCTCGTCCTGGCGACCAGCCGCTTCGGGCTCGTCGAAGTTGACGAAGATCGACAGCTGGTCCTGCAGGATGCGCGCTGCGAAGGCGATCGCGTCCTCGGGGGTGACCGAGCCATCGGTCTCGACCTTCATGGTCAGCTTGTCGTAATCGAGAACCTGGCCCTCACGGGTCGGCTGCACCTCGTAGGCGACCTTCTTGACCGGCGAGTAGATCGCGTCGATCGGGATCAGGCCGATGGGCGCGTCTTCCGGCTTGTTCTTGTCGGCAGAGACATAGCCCTTGCCGGTGTTGACGGTCAGCTCGACATAGAGATCGGCGCCATCGTCGAGGTGGCAGATCACGTGATCCTTGTTGAGCACCTCGATGCCGGCGGTCTCGGCGATGTCACCCGCGGTGACGGCGCCCGGGCCGGTGGCGTTGATCGACAGGCGCTTCGGCCCTTCGACTTCCATGCGCAGCGAGACGCCCTTCAGGTTCAGGACGATGTCGGTCACGTCTTCGCGGACACCCGCGACGGAGGAGAATTCGTGCAGCACGTTGTCGATCTGCACGCTGGTGATGGCCGCACCCTGAAGGCTCGACAGCAGCACCCGGCGCAGCGCGTTGCCGAGGGTCAGACCGAAGCCGCGCTCGAGCGGCTCGGCGACGACGGTGGCCACGCGGCTCGGGTCGGCGCCGGGGCGAACCTCCAGCTGGGTCGGCTTGATCAGTTCAGCCCAGTTCTTGTGGATCATGCGTCCCTCCATTCCTGTCCGTGCCCCATGTCCAAAGGCTCAGACGCCCGAGGTTGAAATGACGTAAGGTGGGGCCCCGCACAATGGCAGGGCCCCACCTTGGTGTAGCGAAAGATCAGACGCGGCGGCGCTTCGGCGGGCGGCAGCCGTTGTGCGCGATCGGCGTCACGTCGCGGATCGACGTGATGTTGAAGCCGACGGCGGCCAGCGCACGGAGCGCCGACTCACGGCCCGAGCCGGGGCCCTGGACTTCGACTTCCAGCGTCTTCACGCCGTGTTCCTGCGCTTTCTTGCCGGCATCTTCTGCGGCCAGCTGAGCGGCGTAGGGGGTCGATTTCCGCGAGCCCTTGAAGCCCATGGTGCCGGCGGACGACCAGGAGATCGCATTGCCTTGCACGTCCGAGATCAGGATCTTGGTGTTGTTGAACGACGAGTTCACATGCGCCACGCCAGCGGCGATGTTCTTGGAGACCTTCTTCTTGCCTCCGCGACGGGTATCACGTGCCATATCGAGTAGCCTCCCTTACTTCTTCTTGCCGGCGATCGGCTTTGCCGGGCCCTTGCGGGTGCGGGCGTTGGTGTGCGTACGCTGACCGCGCACGGGGAGGTTGCGACGGTGACGCAGGCCGCGGTAGCAGCCGAGGTCCATCAGGCGCTTGACGTTCATTTGAACTTCACGGCGCAGGTCGCCTTCGACGGTGTAGTTGGCGTCGATGTGCTCGCGGATCGCGAGAACTTCGGCGTCGGACAGCTCGTTGACCCGGCGGGCGGCGTCAATGTTGACGGCGTCGCAGATGGCCTTGGCCGAGGTGTGGCCGATACCGGTGATGTAGGTGAGGGCGATAGGCACCCGTTTGTTGGTCGGGATGTTGACGCCGGCGATACGTGCCAAATCTCTGTTCCTTTTCGTTGCGGTTCCGTAGTGCCAGAACCTTTTTTCACAACATGAGCCCGAGGCGCGATCGCCGTCGGGCTGTCCGCTGATGAGGTGATCTGCGGTAGGGGTGCGACCCGCCCCGCAAACATCGATTCTCTGATAGAGATGCGGGTGGGTATGAGGATTCGGGACAGGCGTCAACCCCATATGGGGAACCTTGTCCCGGCGCGGCGCGTTTGTCCCGACATGATGATCGAGAACAACATCTCCCGCCAGAGCCCGGCACGCGGAAAGCGCGCCTGATCCCCATATGATCACTCAGATGCTCTATACAAGCCTGTCGCGCCATCCGCGAGGGCATTCGTCGGATTTCGACATCCTTCAACACGCGATGCAGAACAATCGCGACCGGGGCGTGACGGGATACCTGCTGCGCGATACCGACCGGTTCTGCCAGGTTCTCGAGGGTCCGAGGGAGGTGCTCGAAAGCCTCTATGAACGGATCCATCTCGATCCGCGGCACTACCAGATCGTCCTGCGGATGCAGCGCGACGTCGCCGAGCGCAGCTTTCTCGGCTGGTCGATGGGGTATGCCACCCTGTCCTCGTCCGACGCTGCGATCCTGTCGCGATGCTTTGCCGGCCCGCCGCGCGCGGTGCTTCTGGCCTTCGACCGGGTCGGCCGGATCGCCGGCGTGTCTGGGTGACGGGGCAGGGGCCGTCGTGCCGGAAACGAAAAAGGCGGACCCGAAGGTCCGCCTTTTGTCTTGTCCGAAGCGCCGGGATCAGCCGTCGAGCTTCGCCGCCAGCGCGGCCTTGACCTCGTCCATCGAGGCCATGCCGTCGACGCGCGAATACATGCCCTTGGCATAGTAGTAGCCGATCAGCGGCGAGGTCTGCTTGTAATATTCCATCAGACGCTTCTTGAGGCTCTCGGCGTTGTCGTCGGCGCGCGGCTTGTCGCCCGCGGCAACCGCCGCCTCGGCGCGGCCGACGATCCGGCCCACGAGGGCCTCGTCATTGACGCGCAGCTCGATCACCGCGTCGAGGCTCTGCCCCATCTCGTCGAGCAGCTCACCCAGCGCGTCCGCCTGCTTCAGCGTGCGCGGGAAGCCGTCGAAGATGAAGCCGGCCGACTTCGTGCCCTGCAGCTTCTCGCGGATCAGGCCGATGACGATCTCGTCGGTGACCAGCTCGCCGGCATCCATGATTGCGGCAACCCGCTTGCCCATCTCGCTGCCCGAGGCCTTGGCCTCGCGCAGCATGTCGCCGGTGGAAAGCTGCACCATGCCGCGCTCCTCGACGAGGAATCCGGCCTGTGTGCCTTTGCCGGCGCCCGGCGGTCCAAGAAGAATGATGTTCATCGGCGTGCAGGTCCCCTCCGCTTGCGGGTCTTACTCTTACCGCGGAGCTGCGACTTCTGAATAAGACCTTCGTATTGATGTGCCAGCAGATGGCTCTGGATCTGCTGAATGGTGTCCATCGTGACCGATACCACGATGAGAACAGAGGTGCCGCCGAAATAGAACGGGATCGCGTATTGAGAGCGCAGGATCTCGGGCAGCAGGCAGACCGCCGCCAGATAGGCCGAGCCCAGCACCAGGATCCGGTTGACCACGTATTCGAGGTGGTCGGCGGTACGCTTGCCGGGGCGGATGCCCGGGATGAAGCCGTTCTGGTTCTTCAGGTTGTCGGCCACGTCATCGGGTTTGAACGACACGTTGAAGGTGTAGAAATACGCGAAGAACACGATCATCGCGGCGAAGAACAGCAGGTAGAGCGGCTGTCCGGGGCCGAAATAGGCGAGGATCGTCGACATCACCGGACCGCTCGAGCCGGCCTGGCTGAAGGTCGCGATGGTGGTCGGCAGCAGCAGCAGCGAGGAGGCGAAGATCGCCGGGATGACGCCCGCCGGGTTGACCTTGACGGGCAGGTGCGACTGCTGCGCCTCGGTCATCTTCATGCCGACCTGGCGGCGCGGGTACTGGATGGTGATCTTGCGCAGGGCGCGTTCCATGAACACCACGAACATGATCACCGCGATGACCATGACGATAACGCCGACGATGATCGCCGGGCTCATGGCGCCGGAGCGGCCGGAGGCGAAGAACTGCGCCAGCGCGGCCGGAATCTCGGCGACGATGCCGACGAAGATGATCAGCGAGATGCCGTTGCCGACGCCGCGGGCGGTGATCTGCTCGCCGAGCCACATCAGGAACATGGTGCCGCCGACCAGCGTGATGACCACGGCGGCGCGGAAATACCAGCCCGCCTCGTGGGCCAGATCGCCGGCCTCGAGCGAGACCGCGAGACCGTAGGCCTGGAACAGCGCCAGCGCGACGGTGCCGTAGCGGGTGTACTGGTTGATCTTCTTGCGGCCCTGCTCGCCCTCTTTCTTGAGCTGCTCGAGCGCCGGCACCATGGCCGCGAGGAGCTGCACGATGATCGAGGCCGAGATGTAGGGCATGATCCCGAGGGCAAAGATGCCCATGCGTCCCAGCGCGCCGCCGGTGAACATGGAGACCATGCCGCCGATGCCCTGGCCGGCCTGCTCCATGAAGTCGCGGAGCGCGCCGCCGTCGATGCCGGGGACGGGGATGAAGGTGCCCAGCCGGTAGACGATCAGAAGGCCGAGGGTGAATAGGATGCGGTTGCGAAGGTCAGTGGCCTTCCCAAGCGCCGCCCAACTGGTGTTGGCGGCCATTTGTTCCACAGCGGATGCCATGCGGGTCCTCTCGAAGGCAGAACGCCGCCGGAAGCGCTTTCCGGCTCCGGCGGCGTTCGTGGAAAACGTGGGGTCCTATGTAAGCGGCTGTCTCACCGCTCACAACCCGCTTATTCTGCGGCTGCCGCAGCCGTGACCTTGAGTGCGCCGCCGGCCTTCTCGACCGCCTCGACGGCCGATTTCGACGCGCCGGTGGTCTCGATGGTCAGCGCGGTGGTCACCTCGCCCTTGGCGAGCACGCGGATGCCGTCGAGCTTGCGGCGCACGAGGCCCGACGCCACCAGGCTGTCCTCGGTGATCGAGCCGGCGTCGAGCTTGCCGGCGTCGACGAATTTCTGGATCAGGCCCAGGTTGACGACAGCGTAGCTCTTGCGGTTCGGCTTGTTGAAGCCGCGCTTTGGCAGACGCTGGTAGAGCGGCATCTGGCCGCCTTCGTAGCCGTTGATGGCCACACCCGAACGCGATTTCTGACCCTTGATACCACGGCCACCCATCTTGCCCTTGCCCGAACCCGGGCCACGGCCGATGCGCTTTTTGGACCGGGTGGCACCCGGGTTGTCGCGAAGTTCATTCAGTTTCATGTCGCTTCTCCATTGCCGGATGTGACCCCGAAGCGAACGGGCCAACCACGGCGTTTCTTGGTTTTCTGAATCAGTGGCGCGAGGCCACCGGGGGCCTGTAACGCAGTGTCCCCGCCAAAGCAAGGGCGCGGCTCGGCGGTGCCCTATCCGATGGGCAGCGCGACGTCACGGATCGGCCTGCCTCCGGCGGGAGTATTTTTCACGAAGAGAAGCCAGGGGCGCCGTGCTCCCGCCTTCTCTGGTTTCAAAATACCTCGGGGGTGAATTGGCGCACAGCGCCAAGAGGGGGCAGCGCCCCCTTGCCACGCCGAGGCCGGGCAATCACTCGGCGCCTTTCTCCAGCGCGTCGAGACGGGCCTTCAGCGCCTCGTTCTCCTCGCGGGCCTTCTGTGCCATGGCGCGCACCGCGTCGAACTCCTCGCGGGTGACGAAATCGCGATCGGCCAGCCAGCGGTCGATCATCGACTTCATCGCGGTCTCGGCCTCGTCCTTGGCGCCCTGCGCCACGCCCATGGCGTTGGTCATCAGCTGCGAGATGTCGTCGAATACCTTGTTGCGGGTCTGCATGGGCTGCTCCTGATACGATGTTGGCCTCAATATGGGACCTGCGGGCGCCGGCCTCAAGGTTGACTTCGCCCGTAAAGCGACGGCACTCATGCCGGCATGAAAGCTGCCCTGCAATTCCCCTCGCTCTCGCCCGAACTGTTCTCGATCTCGCTCGGCGGTTTCGAGTTCGCCCTGCGCTGGTACGCGCTGGCCTATATCGCCGGCATCTTGATCGGCTGGCAGCTCGCCGCCGCGGCGCTGCGCCGGACGCGGCTCTGGCGCGACGACACCCCGCCGATGAGCACCGAGCAACTCGAACAACTGCTCACCTGGGTGATCCTCGGCATCATCCTCGGCGGGCGACTGGGCTTCGTGCTGTTCTACCAGCCGGCCTATTACCTCGCCAATCCCGGCGAGATCCTGATGATCTGGCACGGCGGCATGTCGTTTCACGGCGGACTCCTGGGGGTGATTCTGGCAGCACTGGCCTTCTGCCTGAAGCACGGCATCCGGCTGATGCCCACCGCCGACCTGATGGCGCTCGCTGTGCCGCCGGGGCTGCTGCTCGGACGGATCGCCAATTTTGTCAACGCCGAGCTCTGGGGCCGACCCACCGATCTGCCCTGGGGGGTGATCTTCCCCGGTCAGGCGGCGCAGGCCTGCGGGCAGGCGGCGGGGGAGCTCTGCGCGCGCCACCCCTCGCAGCTCTACGAGGCCGGGCTCGAAGGGCTGATCCTCGGCGCGGTGCTGGTCTGGCTGGCCTTCGCCCGTGGCGCGCTGACGCGGCCGGGCGTCGTCGCCGGGACATTTTTCGCGGGCTACGGGCTCGCGCGCTTCGTCGTCGAGTTCGTCCGTCAGCCCGATGCGCAGTTCGTCGCGCCGGGCAATCCGCTGGGGCTTGCGCTGCAGGTGGGCGGCTATGGTCTGACCATGGGGCAGATCCTGTCGCTGCCGATGATTCTCATCGGGGTTGCGCTGCTGGTCACGGCGAGGCGGCGGGCATGAGCCCGCTCGAGGACATCCTGCACCGGCGCATCGCCGCCGAGGGGCCGATGACCATCGCCGAATACATGGCGACCTGTCTCGGCCATCCGCAGCACGGCTATTACCAGATTCGTGATCCGCTGGGGGCGGCGGGCGATTTCACCACCGCGCCCGAGATCAGCCAGATGTTCGGCGAACTGCTTGGGCTCTGCCTCGCGCAATGCTGGCTGGAGCAGGGGCGGCCGAGCGCGTTCGTTCTGGCCGAGCTAGGGCCCGGCCGCGGCACGCTGATGGCCGACGCCACCCGCGCCATGCGCGGCGTGCCGGGGATGCTCGAGGCGGCGCATCTGCATCTCGTCGAGACCTCGCCGCGCCTGCGCGACGAGCAGCACCGCCGGCTCGCGCCGCTGATGCCGGTCTGGCATGACAGCATTGAGAAGCTGCCCGAGGCACCGCTCTTCCTGCTTGCCAACGAGTTCTTCGACGCGCTGCCGATCCGCCAGTTCCTCCGCAAAGGCGATGCGTGGTGCGAGCGCGTGGTCGGCTTCGAGGACGGCGCGCTCGCCTTCGGCCTGACCGAGCCGGCGCCGCGCGGCGATCTCGAATCCCGGTTGGCCGACACGCAGGAGGGCGACCTGGTCGAGACCTGCGCCCCCGCCGCCGGCATCGCCGAGGAGATCGGCCGCCGCCTTCAGGCGCATGGCGGCGCGGCTCTGATCGTCGATTACGGCAGCGCGCGAAGCCTCGGCGATACGTTTCAGGCGGTGCGGCGGCACGACAAGGTCTCGCCGCTCTCCGCGCCGGGCAGCGCCGACCTCACCGCGCATGTGGATTTCGGCGCGCTCGCCGCCGCCACGCCCTGCGCCACCAGCGCGCTCACGCCGCAGGGCGTTTTCCTCGAGCGCCTCGGCATCACCGATCGGGCGCGCGCGCTTGCCGCACGGCTCAGCGGAGCGCAGCTCGACAGCCACGTCGCCGCACATCGCCGGTTGACGCACCCCGAGGAAATGGGTTCGCTGTTCAAGACGCTCGGGGCCTTCCCCGAGGGCGCTGCCCCTCCGCCCGGACTGCTGACACATGACGCTTGAGATCATCACCTCGGAAAGCCTCGCCCCCCTTCGGCACGGCTTCTTCACCCGCAAGGGAGGCGCCTCGTCGGGCGTGTTCTCCGGGCTGAACTGCGGCAACGGCTCCTCGGACCAGTCCGAGATCGTGGCAATCAATCGCGCCCGGGTCGCGGCGGCGATGGAGGTGCCGGTCGAGCGGCTGGTCAACGTGCACCAGACCCATTCCGCCAAGGTGCTGGTGGTCGACGGCCCGCACGAAGGCCCGACGCCCGAGGCCGATGGCCTTGTGACGGCAACGCCGGGTCTGGCGATCGCGGTGCTCACCGCGGATTGTCAGCCTGTTCTCTTCGCCGATGCCGAGGCCGGCGTCGTGGGGGCCGCCCATGCGGGCTGGCGCGGCGCCATCGACGGGGTTCTGGAAGAGACCGTTGCCGCGATGGTCGGGCTCGGCGCGGCGCGCGAGCGCATCCGCGCGGTGATCGGGCCGAGCATCAGCCAGCGCGCCTACGAGGTTGGCCCCGAGTTTTTCGACGCCTTCATGAGCGAAGACGCGGTGAACGGCCGCTTCTTCGCCGGCGGCGAGGGCGACCGGATGCAATTCGACCTGCCGGGCTTCGGCCTGCACAAGCTGCGCGAGGCCGGGGTCGAGGCGGAATGGACCCGCCACTGCACCTATTCCGACCCGCAGCGCTTCTTCTCCTTCCGGCGTTCGGTGCATGAGCGCGAGGCGGATTACGGCCGGTTGATCTCGTCGATCCGGATCTGATCGCGAGATCGGAAACAAACCTGCCGCGCCCCTGAAATTGTCCGCGCTTTGTCAAAAAGGCGCCCCAATTGCCCGGCAATGTCCCGGCAAGGCCGCAGGCAGGCACCTGCGGAAACAGGCAAGAAAATCGAGCAGGAGCAGTGAAATGAAAAAGCAGAGCCGGTTCATCAAGTCGGTCGTCGCGACCTCCAAGTCGGCAGAGATGGAGCTTCCCTGGGCGCGCGGCACGCGTCGGGAAGCCGCCATCGCGCGCAGGAAGGGGCAGGCGCTCATTCTCAAGCGGGCCTGATTTCGATCCCGATTCGCCGTGCTTTCGGCACGATCCGGCGGATTGGGGTCAAATATGGTGACAATCCTTCGTCACGCGCCGGATTGATCGCGCCAGATCGGTCAAATCCGGTTAAATTTTGACAGACCGGGGGCATTGTGCCCTACCTGTCATCATTCGTTTTACAACAGTCCTTCTGTTGTTGTTGGTGGGGGCCAACACGGTTGTGACCAGTCCTTTAAGGGGTGTTCACGTGTCTAGTCTTAACCAGTCTCACTCTGCCGTCGCACGCAGGGTTTCTCTCCAGATTCCGCGCAAGCCCGCGCCGCTTCGGGCCGAGCGCCCGCGCCGCAGCTCGGCGCTGATGCGCAAATACGAAGCGTCCGCGCTGATGCCGGACCTCTCGATCTCCTTCAAGAGCCACATCGCTCCGGCCAGCCCGCTGTTCGAGGAAGCCTGCACCGCCTTCGCGCGCGGCACGCTGATTCCCACGGTGCGCGGCCCGATCGCCGTCGAGGATCTGCTGCCCGGCGATTACGTCCAGAGCAGCCACGGCGCCCAGCCGGTGACCTGGATCGGCTCGACCACCTATGTTCCCGGCATTCCCGACGATGCGACGACCCTCGCCTCGCTGTCGCGCATCACCTCAGACAGCTTCGGCCCCGGCCGCCCGATGGTCGACGTGCTGGTCGGCCCGGCGGCGCATATGGTGATGCGGCGCGACCGTCTGAAATCGCTGATTGGCAGCGAAGCCGTGCTGGTGCCGGTGTCGGATTTCGCCGATGGCGACCGCATCGTCGAGGTGACGCCGGTGGGTTCGGTGCAGCTCTACCACTTCATGCTCGGCCGTCACGCGACCGTGCAGATCGGCGGCATCGAGATGGAAAGCTATCACCCCGGCAAGGCCGTGACTCGCCCGATGGGCGAGGCGGCGGCCGCGCTGTTCCTGTCGATGTTCCCGAATATCGAGCGGCTTCAGGATTTCGGCGAGCTCAGCCTCACGCGCAGCTCGCGCGAGGTGATCGACAGCCTGACCTCTCTCTGAAGCCCGGAGGCGGGCGGCCTCAGGCGGAGCGGCTCAGCCGCTCCTCCAGAACGTCGAACGGCACGCCCGGCTCGTCCTTGGCGCCGCGGATCACCAGCGAGGTCTTCACGCTGCCGACATTCTCGGCGGTGAGCAGCTCTCCGGTCAGGAAGCTCTGGAAGGTCGAGAGATCTGGCGCCACGCATTTCAGGATGAAATCGACCTCGCCGTTGAGCATGTGGCACTCGCGCACGAGCGGCCAGTTGCGGCAGCGCTCTTCGAAGGCGCGCAGATCGACCTCGGCCTGGCTCTGGAGCCCGACCGACGCGAAGACCTGAACCTCAAAGCCCAGTTCGCGCGGATCGACATCGGCATGGTAGCCGCGGATGAAGCCCTGTTCCTCGAGCGTGCGCACTCGGCGCAGGCAGGGCGGGGCGGAGATCCCGACACGTTTGGCGAGCTCGACATTGGTCATGCGACCATCGGCCTGCAGCTCCGCCAGAATCTTGCGGTCGATCGGATCGAGCCGGTTCCCGGGCATCGTCATACCTCTTTTGATTTCGCGATTGTTATAGCATCCCGACAGGCTGGCGCAATAAAGTTTCACTCTGGCGAAAGAATATTAAGATCTGCTGCGCCGAAGCGCCGTTTTTCGCATCATGACACTGTATGGTTGAAGCCGTCATCCGCTCCGGTCCGTACGTCTCGCTCTGGGCAGGCGCGTCCCGGTCCGGATCGCGCGACTTATGCCGCGCTGCGGCGGAAACGGCAAGCGCTTCGGGGCAGGGCTTTCGCTGCGCTGGCAAGGCGACTATATGAGCGCGAAACGCTTTGTCCGAGGATTGCCCAATGTCCGATACCCGCCACACCAAGGTCCTGATCATCGGCTCCGGCCCGGCCGGCTACACCGCCGGTGTCTACGCCTCGCGCGCCATGCTCGAGCCGATCCTCGTGCAGGGGCTCGAGCCGGGCGGTCAGCTGACCACCACCACCGAGGTCGAGAACTGGCCCGGCCACACCGAGGTGCAGGGCCCCGAGCTGATGGTCAACATGGAGGCCCATGCCCGCGCCATGGGTACCGAGATCATCGGCGACATCATCACCAAGCTCGAGCTCGACAAGCGCCCGTTCGTGGCGCATGGCGACAGCGGCACCACCTACACCGCCGACGCGGTGATCCTCGCCACCGGCGCGCGCGCCAAGTGGCTGGGTCTCGAGTCCGAGGAGGCCTACAAGGGCTTCGGCGTCTCTGCCTGCGCCACCTGTGACGGCTTCTTCTACCGCGGCCAGGAGATCGTTGTGGTCGGCGGCGGCAACACCGCCGTGGAAGAGGCGCTCTTCCTCACCAACTTCGCAAGCAAGGTGACGCTGATCCACCGCCGCGACGAGCTGCGCGCCGAGAAGATCCTGCAGGACCGGCTGCTCAAGCACGAGAAGATCGTGCCGCTCTGGCATCACGCGCTTGAGGAAGTGGTGGGCGAGGACAGCCCCAAGGGCGTCACCGCGGTGCGGGCCAAGAACGTGCAGACCGGCGAAATCACCGAGATCCCCTGCAAGGGCGTGTTCATCGCCATCGGCCACGCGCCGGCCAACGAGCTGGTCAAGGACGTGCTCGAGACCCACATGGGCGGCTATGTGAAGACCCAGCCCGACAGCACAGCGACCTCGATCCCGGGCGTCTTCGCCGCTGGCGACCTGACCGACCACAAGTACCGGCAGGCGGTGACCAGCGCTGGCATGGGCTGCATGGCAGCGCTCGAGGCCGAGCGTTGGCTGGCCGAGCAGGGCATCGACGAGGGCAAGGACACCTCCGAGCCGCTGGGCTACGGTGCCGAGAACCCGGTCGCCGGTTAAGGCCGCGACTGGGCGCGATTTTGCGCGAGTTTTTTTCGGGGGCGTGCCACTGGCGCGCCCCTTTCTCGTTGTAGTGCAGAATCGGGGCCGACTTGGGCCGTTGACGCAGCGGCGACAATCATTGGTTGAGGCGAAGGTCTGCCGCATCTTCGCAACTCTGAGCTCGCGGCAGGCGCGAATTATGCGCCTGCAGCAATTTTTCCTTCCCTGAGCCGATCGTCTGTGCAATGCGTTCACTCGTGAACACACTTTGAGTCGTCCATTTATGTCCGCGCCTGGTGCAAAACCGATTACCGATGAGGAAGGCCCGCTGTTTCGGCTTCTGCGTCAGCTCGATCTGTCGCCGGATGCGTCGCAGCGGGAGATCTCCTCGGCCATCGGGGTGTCGCTCGGGGGTCTCAATGCACAGCTTCGGGCCGCAGCCGAAGCCGGGTTCATCACCATCCGCGAACGTTCGGGGCCCGACCGGCGCCAGCGTTTCGCCTATTCCCTGACTTCGCGCGGCGCGGCTGAAAAGGCCCGGCTCACGGACCGCTTTCTGGCGCGGAAGTTCCTCGAGTACCAGGCGCTTCATGCCGAATTGACCGGGACCGCCATCGGCTACGTTCCCACCACTAACAGGACCAGATTTATGCAGAACAATCTCGCTCCCATTCCCGAGCTCTACGTCTCGTATGACAGCGCGCAGAAACTGAAGGTCGAAGCCGGCGAGCTGACTTCGCACGATCTCTCGCCGCGCCAGATCTGCGACCTCGAGCTGCTGATGAACGGCGGCTTCTACCCGCTGAAGGGCTTCCTGTCGGAAGAGGATTATGACGGCGTCGTCGACAACATGCGTCTGGCCGACGGCACGCTCTGGCCGATGCCGATCACCCTCGACGTCAAGGAAGACTTCGCCGACAGCATCGAGATCGGTCAGGACATCGCCCTGCGCGACCAGGAAGGCGTGATCCTCGCCACCATGACCGTCACCGACAAGTGGGCGCCGAACAAGTCGAAGGAAGCCGAGAAGGTCTTCGGTGCCGATGACGATGCGCACCCGGCGGTCAACTACCTGCACAACCACGCCGGCAAGATCTATCTCGGCGGCCCGGTGACCGGCATCCAGCAGCCGGTGCACTACGATTTCCGCGCCCGCCGCGACACGCCGAACGAGCTGCGCGCCTATTTCCGTAAGCTCGGCTGGCGCAAGGTGGTGGCGTTCCAGACTCGCAACCCGCTGCACCGCGCCCACCAGGAGCTGACCTTCCGCGCCGCCCGTGAATCGCAGGCCAACCTGCTGATCCACCCGGTCGTCGGCATGACCAAGCCGGGCGACGTCGATCACTTCACCCGCGTGCGCTGCTACGAGGCCGTCCTCGACAAGTACCCGGCCGCCACCACCTCGATGTCGCTGCTGCCGCTCGCCATGCGCATGGCCGGCCCCCGCGAGGCGGTCTGGCACGGCCTGATCCGCAAGAACTACGGCGTGACCCACTTCATCGTCGGCCGCGACCACGCCGGCCCCGGCAAGAACTCCGCCGGCGAGGATTTCTACGGCCCCTACGACGCGCAGGAGCTGTTCAAGGCGCATGAGGAAGAAATGGGCATCGAGATGGTGCCGTTCAAACACATGGTTTATGTGGAGGAGCGCGCCCAGTACGAGCCCGCCGACGAGATCGCCGACAAGGACAGCGTCAACATCCTGAACATCTCGGGCACCGAGCTGCGTCGCCGTCTGCAGGAAGGCCTCGAGATCCCCGAGTGGTTCTCCTTCCCCGAGGTGGTCGCCGAGCTGCGCAAGACCAAGCCGCCGCGCTCGAAGCAGGGCTTCACCGTGTTCTTCACCGGCTTCTCTGGCTCGGGCAAGTCGACCATCGCCAACGCTCTGATGACCAAGCTGATGGAGCTGGGCGGCCGCCCGGTGACGCTGCTCGACGGCGATATCGTCCGCAAGAACCTCAGCTCCGAGCTGGGCTTCTCCAAGGAGCACCGCGATCTCAACATCCGCCGCATCGGCTATGTGGCCTCCGAGATCACCAAGAACGGCGGCATCGCGATCTGCGCGCCCATCGCGCCCTACGCGACCACCCGCCGCGCGGTGCGCGAGGACATCGAGCAGTTCGGCGCCTTCATCGAGGTGCATGTCGCGACCTCGATCGAGGAGTGCGAGCGCCGTGACCGCAAGGGCCTCTACAAGCTGGCCCGCGAAGGCAAGATCAAGGAGTTCACCGGCATCTCCGATCCCTACGACGTTCCGGCCAACCCGGAGCTGCGGGTCGAGACCGAGGGCACCGATGTCGACAACTGCGCGCACCAGGTGATCCTGAAGCTCGAGAGCATGGGCCTGATCGCCGGCCACTGAGCCGCGACCACGCTCGAAACAGGGGCCACGCGCGACACCGCGCGTGGCCTTTTTGCATTGCGTCGGCGGGGCCGCGCGGGCGCGTTTGCCCCGGCGCCGCGATGGGCTATCCTCGGGCCACATGCAGGAAAGGCAGTTTGGCCATGAAACTCTTCATCATTCTCCTTGCCGCCGCGGTGACGGTGGCCGGTGTCGCCCAGGCGGCGCGAGGGGCGCCCGAGAGCCGCGAGGAGGCACGCAGCGACGCGGGCGAGCGCCTTGCGATGAGCATGGGCCGGCCCAATGCGCTGACGGACGGCGAACAGCAGCAGGTGGTCTTCCTGCTGCCGGGGACCGACCCGGCCAGCATCCCGCCCGAGAAATGGGGCCGGGTTCGCACCATCCTCTACGGAAACTTCAGCGATGCCGACAAGAAGACCCGGCTGAGAAACCTCCTCCGACGCTGACGCATCGTCTTCGGCAGGCCCAGCACTGTCTCCGGGGCAGAGCAGGGCAAAGCAGCCGTTAACCTTAGCCTCACCTTAAGCTCCTAGTCTCGTGACAACGCGGAACAGGCGTGGGGCGCCATGGTCGATGTCACCACCTGGGGCTGGTACCAGTCGGGAATCTATCCTGGCTGGGACCCGCTCAACCAGAACAATCTCGATGCCCGGCTGAACGGCACCTCGATCGATCCCGCCGGATACATCATCTTCACCATGCGCGATGCCGATGGCGACGGGGTGATCCGCGATTTCGACAGTGGTGACGGGTCGGCGGGCGATCTCGGCGAATACGTGATCGGCCCCTCGACGATCCTATATCCGGCCGAGATCGCGCTCTATACCGGCTCGACGATGGTGGCGGATGGCCAGGTCTTTACCGGGCTCGATATCGAGGTGACGCTGTTCACCGACGGCAGCTGGGGCGCGCGGCTGATGGATTATTCCATCCCGCCCAACATCTTCCCGAACGAGGTCAGCTCGGTCACGCTCGGCACGTGGAATGGCGTCGAGTATAGCGGCATCTACACCGCCGGGGTCGACCAGCCGCTGTGCTTTGCCGCCGAGGCGCAGCTCTGCACCGAGCGCGGGCCGCGACCGGCGGTGCAGCTGCAGCCCGGCGACCGGGTCTGGACGCTCGATGCAGGATGGCAGGCGCTGGTCTGGGTCGGCCATGTGCGGGCATCGGGGCAGGGCGGGCATCGGGCGCCGGTCCTGGTGCCGCCGGGGGTGCTGGGCGCAAGCGCCCCGTTGCGGCTCTCGGCGCGGCACCTGGTGCTGCTGCGATCGCCCCGGGCGGAGCTGCTCTTCGGCACATCCGAGGTGCTGCTGCCGGCCGCGGCGCTCTGCGGTGTCGCCGGGGTGCGGCGTGCGCCCTGCACGCGGGTGACCTGGGTGCATCTGATGACCGGGGAGCACCAGCTTCTCAGCGCAAGCGGTGTTTTGTGCGAAAGCTACCGCCCGGCGCCGCGGGCGCAGGCCAGTCTGACGCGCGGCCAGTGGGACGGGCTGCGCAAGGTCTGGGATGGCAGGGCGATGCCGGCGGCCCGCCCGGTGCTGCGGCGCTGGCAGGCGCGGGCGCTTCTGGCGGAGAACGACACGCTGATCGGGGCCCCCGCGCTGCGCGATGCAGGCTGAGGCCATGCCGGCGCAAGTGGCCCGGATCGCGCCGTCGCGTGCTTTGCGCTGCTGCGTCGGGAGCGGGGCGGCGCTACGTGGGGAAGAAGGCGTCCGGTGTCTTCATTCCGGTCAGCGCGCCCATGTCCGCCCGCCAGCCGGCCATGGCGGGGGAGGGGGCAACCCCTGCCGCCTCTAGCCACTGGACGTAGCCCCAGACCGCGCAGTCGCCGATGCCCGGCGCATCGCCATGAAGGAAGCGGGCGTCGCCCAGCAGCCGGTCGAAATTCTGTCGGTCGATCTCGTAGCGCGCGGTCAGCCAGGCGATCACCTCCGCCGGTAGCCCGCCGTTGCCGGGGCGCCGCGCTTCCTTGAGCTGCGGCAGGCACATGCCGATGCGGTTGGCCTCCCACATCAGGATCTCGCGCCCCCGCCGGAGCCCCTCCGGCGTGTCGCCGCCCAGCACCGCGAAGCGCTGCGCCAGCTCCATCAGGATCGCGCCGGACTGGAACACCGCGGTGCCGTCGATGAGCAGGACCGGCACCTCGGCGAAGGGGCTGACGGCGAGGAACGCCGGGGGCCGGCTTTCCGGCGCCGCCCAGATGTCGATCCGGGTTGTCTGGTGCGCGAGACCGGCCAGCGAAAGCGCCAGGGCGACCTTGCAGGCATGGCCGCTGTCGGGGTGTCCGTAGAGGTGAAGGTCGGGCATGGGGAGCTCCTCGGGTCTATGCCACCAAGGTGCGGGCGGTGCGCCGCTTGTCAATGCGATGCTGCGCACGCGCGGCCTCTCCACGCATCCACAAGACCAAGCCTGCCCGATGCTCGAATGCCGTGCGCAAGCCAGTGGCTGTATTCAGAACTGAGGGGGGATTTGGTAGCGGAGGAGGGACTTGAACCCCCGACACGCGGATTATGATTCCGCTGCTCTAACCAACTGAGCTACTCCGCCAAACCGTGGAGCGGTGGGTATGACAGGGGCGCTGACTCGTCAAGCGGAAAAGACGCGATTTTTCGCGGTTTCTGAAATTGAACGCGCCGCCTCAATCCGACGCGCCGCAATGGCCGGGGCAGGACGCAAAACGCCGCCCCGAAAGGGCGGCGTGCGAGGCGGTGGAGGGCCCTTGCGGGGGCTCATTTCACGATGGTCTCATCCTTCACGAACATGTTGGCCCAGGCGCGATCGACCAACTCCTTGGTCATGCGGTAGGGCCAGCCCTCGAAGTTGCAGATCGCGATCATCTGGTCGATCAGGAAGACCGGCTGGTAGTTGGCGTAGACGTTCTGGATCGTCGGGTACTTGTTCTTCAACAGGTAGACCAGGGCGCCCTCGTCGAGCTCCAGCTTCTTCTTGCGCGCAACCAATGCGAAGATCTTCAGGAAGTCCTGCTGGTTGGGGCCGTCGATCTTGATCTTGAAGAAGATCCGGCGCAGCGCCGCCTTGTCGAAGATCTCGTTGGGGTGGAAGTTGGTCGAGAAGATCACCAGCGTGTCGAAGGGCACCTCGAACTTCTCGCCCGACTGCAGGGCGAGGATGTCCTTCGATTCCTCCAGCGGCACGATCCAGCGGTTGACCAGCGCCTGCGGCGGCTCGGCCTGGCGGCCGAGGTCGTCGACGATGAAGATGCCACCCGTCGACTTGAGCTGCAGCGGCGCCTGGTAGGTGCGCGCGGTGGGGTTGTAGACGAGGTCGAGCATGTTGAGCGACAGCTCGCCGCCGGTGATCACCGTGGGGCGCTCGCAGAGCACGTAGCGGGTGTCGAAGCGGTTGGTGCGTCGCAGGGCGGTGGGGTCGTCCTCGGCGGTCTCGGCGGCGTTGTGCACGATCGGATCGTAGACCGAGATCACCTGGCCGGAATACTCGATGGCCCGCGGCACGTAGATCTTGTCGCCCATGGCGTCGCGGATGCCGTTGGAGATCGAGGACTTGCCGTTGCCCGGCGGGCCATACATCAGGATCGAGCGCCCGGAGCCGACCGCCGGCCCAAGATGCGAGATCAGCTGTTCGGGCAGCACGAGATGGCCCATCGCGCGCATGAGCTGGTCGCGGGTGATCTGGATATTGCGGATCGACTGGCGCTTGACCTGCTGGCGGTAGATCTCGAGCGGCACCGGCATGGCGCCGAAATATTCCGACTGCGACAGCGCGTCGAGAGCGCGGGCCTTGCCGGAATCGGTGAGCTGGTAGCCCATCTCCCCGCCGCTGCTGCTGGCGCTCAAGGTGCCCATCGCCTCGACGAGGTTCTGCGAGCGGGCGAGGTCGATCAGCTCCTGGGTGATGCCGATCGGCAGGCAGAGCGCCTTCGCCAGCGCGGTGACGGTATTGGCGTTCTTGCGGAACAGGGTCTTGATCGCGATGTCACGCATGAAGACCGTCGACAGGCTCATCTCGTCCAGACGCTTGGGCGCCGGCGGAGCCATGACGGAGCTCGATTCCATGTTCATTGGCGGGGGTCCCGTAGAAAGTGTTGCCGATGAGGAAACGGTAGCTTTGTGGCAACAGCTTGACCGGGCTTGGGAATTGCAGCGGCGCCTCGAGGCAGGGCGCAGCAAGGGCGGGCAGGCTCAGGGGGGCGGCGCTGCCTCGATCGCGTCGGCGATGCGCCGGGCGATGGCCCGGCTGCCCTTGGGGGAGGGGTGGATCAGGTCGGGGCCGTGGAACGAGCGGTCGCCCTCGGGCACCAGGTCGGCCAGCGACACGAAGCTGACCCCGGGGTCGCGCTCCGCGAGCCTCGCGAGGCGGCTCTCGAAACGGCCCCCGATCTCGCGGCAGCCATCGATCAGCGACCAGCGCCCGGGGCTGCGCAGATAGCCGGGATAGACCACGCGGGCGCCGCCGGCGCGCAGCTTGGTCACGAGATCGGGGATCACGCCGCTGCTGCCATCCTCCGAGATCATCCGGTCGAGGCGGGCGTCGCAGAGCGCACAGGCGCAGCCGAAGAGCAGATCGTTGCCGCCGCCGTTGAGCACCACCCAGTCCCAGTCATGGGCGCGGTATTGCGCCTGAATCCGCAGACCCGCGCTGCCGCTGATCGGAAAGACATAGATCATCCGGGCGCCCGGCACCGAGCGGTCGATGACCGGCTGGCCGAGCAGCGCCTCGAGCCCGTCGCCCACCGACTGCCCGGTGCCGCGATGGGTGGCGAGCATCGAGTCGCCCATCATCAGGATGCGGGCATCGCTGTCGGGGGCAACACGCTCGCCACAGGCAGCCAGCAGGCCGAGCGCGGCGACGCAGAGCAGGCGCAGGAACATGGCGGCCCTCCTTGCGGCGGGCGCCGGCCGATCCCGCGCCCGTCAGGTGCCGTAGAGTATGCCGAGGATCAGGTATATGGCCAGTGTCCCGCCGAGCGCCACGCCCATCGGGAATCGCTTGCCGCTCGACCAGCTCTTCCACTCGGGCGCCAGCCTGCGCAGCGGGGTCAGCTTGGCGATGCGGTGGGCAAGGAAGGCAGCGAGCGTCACGGCGGCGCCGAGCGCCATCAGGAAGCGCAGGTCGCCGACGTGGATGAAGGGCGCCGCTGCGGCGATGAACTTGGCATCTCCCGCGCCCATGATGCCGCCTGCATTGAGCGCGATGCCGGCCACAAGCGCGACGCCGAAATGGGCGTAGCGCCAGAGATAGGCGTCGAAGGGCAGCACGAAGGCCCCAATGAGCGCAAAGACCAGCAGCAGCGCCAGGTTGGCCTGGTTGGTGATCCGCATCTCGCGCATGTCGGTGAAGCAGACATAGAGACAGATCGGCAGCACGAACGGCGCGAACCAGGTCGCGGCGGCGGCGGAAATCGACAGCATCGGCTCAGTTCGTAAGGCCGGGGTCCAGCGCCGCCAGCGCCGTGGCTGCGGCATCGAAATGCTGCGGATGGGTCTCGATCGCGTCTTCCAGCAGGCCCTTCCCGATGCGCACATCGCCGCGCTTGATCGCCGAGAGGCCCATCGTGTGCAGCAGCTCGGCGCGCTCGACTTGGGTCATCTGCATCACCGGCAGGGCATAGTTGCCCTGAGCACCGCGCGACAGCACGAGGTTGTTCTTCGCAGTGAACATCGACGGATCGTGGCGCAGGGTCTCGTAGAACAGCTTTTCCGCGCCCTCGTAGTCGCCGCGGCTGAGCTTGGAATAGCCCCAGTTGTTCAGGACCGAGGCCGGCTTGGTGGTCAGGCCCACCGCGGTCTCGTAGAAGCTGTCGGCCTTGTCCCAGTTCTGGTTGGCGTCGGCGATCATCGCCTCGAGCCGGTAGCGCTTGTAGGTTTCGTGGGTCGGCGGGATCGAGTTCAGCGTCTGCTCGGCGCGCTCCCAGTCATTGTTGCGGATCAGCGCATCGGCCAGCGCCACGCGGTCATCGCTGGTGCTGTCGGCGTGATCGACGACCTTGGCCCAGGCGATGGTGGCTTCCTGGCTGCGCTTGGCGCGCACCAGCGAGGCGGCGAGGCCGCGCATCAGGTCGATGCGGCCCGGGTCCATGCTGTCGGCGCGCTGGAAATAGACCACCGCCTCGGCCGGATCGGCCGCCTTGAGCATGACATCGTTGAGGCCGGTCCCGTCGATGGCGTTCACACCGGTGAACTCGCGGTCGACGGCGTCCTTGTCGATGGTCTTGTCACATGCGGAGAGTCCGAACACCCCTGCCGCGCAGAGGGTCGCAAGGATGGGGTGGCGCATGTTTGCGTCCTTTTGCTGCTCTTGCCTCGTCAGTCGATCGACCGGATGAGGTAGCTGCCGCTGCCCCGGCGGACCAACTTGTAGTCTTCTTGCCTGGGCTCACCATATCCCGAAGTTTCCATTTTTGCGAGCGCCAACCGCAGATTGTCGCGAATTGCGTCACTTTCGCCATTGTCGAGCGCGTAGGCGCGGCGGAAGACCTCGGAGGCCTCGGAGGTTTCGCCGCGTTCCATCAGCACGACACCGAGATTGTTCCAAGCCTCGGCCCAGTCGGGCTCTTCCTCGACGGCGCGGCGCAGCAGCGCTTCCGACTGGTTGAGGCGCCCGAGCCCGAGATTGGCGGTGCCGAGCGAGCTCAGCACCTCGCCGGTGAGGCCGTGGGTGCCGGCAGCGCGGGTGAAGGCCTCGAGCGCGAGCTCGTACTGGCCCGCCTCCATCAGCCGGTGGCCGACGATCAGACCGTCGACCGCCTCGCCGCCGGGATCGAGGGCAGGGGCATAGACCTGGTCTTCGGGCAAGACTTGGCCGCCTGAAGAACAGGCGGCCAGCAGCAGTAGGGTCAGGCAGGCGATCAGGCCTCGGAGCATGGCGGTCTTACATGGCGCTGCTAGAAGCCGAGGCTCCCGAGCTTGGTGATGTTCACGACCGACGGGCCGACCAGGATGATCAGCAGCGGCGGCACGGTGAGCATCATAGTGGTGAGCGTCATCTTTGTCGGCAGCTTGTTTGCCTTTTCCTCGGCGCGCATGACTCTTTTGTCACGCATCTCGCTGGCATAGATGCGCAGCGCGTCGGCGATCGAGGTGCCGAAGGTCGAGGCCTGGTTGAGCACCGTGACGAAGGACGAGACATCGGCCACGCCGCAGCGCTCGCCCATGTCGTTGAGCACCGCCGACTTGTCCTTGCCGGCCTTCATTTCGTGGCTGATGATCTCGAACTCGTCGGCCAGCGCCGCGTAGGAGGCGCGGATTTCCTTCGAGACGCGCACGATCGACTGGTCGAGCGACTGGCCTGCCTCGACGCAGACCAGCATCATGTCGAGCGCATCGGGGAAGCCTTCCTCGATCTGCTTCTTGCGCTCCTCGACCCGCTTGGTGATCCAGTATTTCGGCGCCAGGTAGCCGAGCGCGCCGGGCAGGATGATGTACATCAGTTTCTGCTGCATCGTGCTTTCGGGGCCGTCGATGAACATCAGGTAATAGGCAAGGCCCGCGGCCAGCAGGCCGAGCCCCATGACCATCTGTGCGAGGTAGTAGAGCCGCACCGCATCGCGGGTGCGATAGCCCGCCTGCAGCAGCTTCATGCGCACCTCGCCGAGCTCCTCGGCGCTCTTCGGCTCGAGATACTGGGCGTATTTGTTGAGCTTGGCGTTCTTGCCCTTCTCGCGGAGGATGGCCTTGGTCTCGGCGTCGACGCGGTCGCGGCCGGACTTGGCCAGCTTGTCGAGCGGATCGGGCTTCTGGCTGAGCATCAGCGGGATCGCCGCGACGATGAGCAGGAAGGCGAGGCCGGCGACCACCATCAGCGGACCCGCCGGGCCCAGCATGTCGGTCACCATGGTGTTGAGCGTTTCGATCATCGGGGAGCCCCTCTCAGACCTTGATGTTCACGAGCATGCGCATGACGATGAGGTTCAGCGCCAGAAAGATCGCGACGATGAAGCAGGCGGGGATGAACCACGGGTGGTCCAGAACCTCGTCATAGTAATTCGGGTCGGTCAGCTGGATCACCAGCAGCACCGCAACGGGGAAACCCGACAGGAACTTGCCCGACCATTGCGCCTCGGCGGTGATCGCCTTGACGCGGCGGAACAGCCGGAAGCGGGCGCGGATCACCTTGGCCAGACCCTCGAGGATCTCGGCGAGGTTGCCGCCGGATTGCTGCTGGATCGAGACGGCCACCGCGAGGAAGCGCAGGTCCTGCATGTCGAGCCGCTCGGCCATGTGCTTGAGGCTCTCGCCGATATCGCGGCCATAGGTGGACTCGTCCGCGATGACGCCGAACTCGGTGGCGAGCGGATCCTTGATCTCCTTCGAGACCACGGAGATCGCCGAGCTGAACGGGTGGCCGACGCGCAGCGAGCGCACCATCAGCTCGACCGCATCAGGGAGCTGCTCCTCGATCAGCGCGAGGCGCTTCTTGGCCTTGCCGTTGACCCACATGAAGACCCCGCCGACGCCCATGCCGATGGCGATCACCACCCGCACGCCAAGGCCGGCCTCGGTGCCCATGGTGAGGCCGAAGAAGGCGAAGGCGCTGACGCCCACCATCATCATGATGAGCTGGTTCGGGGTGAAGGCCAGCGCCGCCTTCTGGGCCCGGTCGGCCAGCAGCGAGTAGAGCGGCAGGCCGCGGCTCTTCATGTGCTGGTCCATCTCCTTGCGGAGCTTGGCCAGGACCTCCTCGCGGTTGGCGTGCTTGTCGAGCATCTCGAGCCGGCGATTGACCTTGCTGTTGAGGCTGATCGATTTGCCGAAGGCCACGAGGTAGACGCCTTCGACGAGGATCAGAACGCCGACGAAGATCAGGCCGTAGATAATCAGTTCTGCGGAAAACATCGCGGGTTACTCCGGACGGAAGGGTTCGTAGATCGACGGCGGGACATCGTAGCCCCACATCTTGAAGCGCTCGGAGAAGTGGCTACGCACGCCCGTCGCGGTGAAATGGCCGATGATCTTGTTGTCGGGGGTCAGGCCGACGCGCTGGTAGCGGAAGATCTCCTGCATGGAGATGACGTCGCCCTCCATGCCGGTGATCTCGCTGATCGAGGTCATCCGGCGCGAGCCGTCCTGCAGGCGCGAGGCCTGCACGATGAGGTTGACCGCAGAGGAGATCTGGCTGCGCATCGCCTTGAGCGGCATTTCCACGCCGGCCATCGCGATCATGTTCTCGAGCCGAGAGATGCCGTCGCGCGGGTTGTTGGCGTGGATCGTGGTCATCGAGCCGTCATGGCCGGTGTTCATGGCCTGAAGCATGTCGATCACCTCCTCGCCGCGGGTCTCGCCGACGATGATGCGGTCGGGGCGCATCCGCAGCGCGTTCTTGAGGCAGTCGCGCGGGGTGACGGCGCCCTTGCCCTCGACGTTGGGCGGACGACTTTCCATGCGTCCCACATGGCTCTGCTGAAGCTGGAGTTCCGCAGTGTCCTCGATGGTCAGGATGCGCTCGCTGTCATCAATGAACGACGACAGCGCGTTGAGCGTGGTGGTCTTGCCCGAGCCGGTGCCACCGGAGACGATGACGTTGAGCCGGGTGGCGACGGCGGCCTGAAGGTAGACGGCCATCTCCTCGGTGAAGGCGCCGAACTGGATCAGGTCGTCGATCGACAGCTTGTCCTTCTTGAATTTCCGGATCGAGACCAGCGAGCCGTCGACGGCGATCGGCGGCACCATGGCGTTGAAACGCGAGCCGTCGGCGAGACGGGCGTCGACATAGGGGTTCGACTCGTCGACCCGGCGGCCCACCGCCGAGACGATCTTGTCGATGATCCGCATGAGGTGCCGCTCGTCCTTGAAGACGATGTCCGACATCTGGAGCTTGCCGGCGCGCTCGACGAAGATCTGGTGCGGGCCGTTGACGAGAATATCGGACACCGTGTCGTCCTGCAGCAGCGCCTCGAGCGGTCCGAGCCCCTTGACCTCGTCATAGAGCTCCTGGTTGAGGGCCTGCCGGTCCTCGCGGTTCAGCACGATGCCCTTGTCCTGCAGGGTCTCGGCGACGATGGCGCTGATTTCCTCGCGCAGTTCCTTCTCGCTGGCCTGGTCGATGGCCGCGAGGTTGAGGTTGTCGAGCAGCACCCGGTGCATCTCGAGCTTGATGTCGCCGAGGCGCTCCTTGCGCTTCTTCTCGCGGTCCTGCGGGCTGACCTCGGCAGGCTTGCTGCGCGGCTTGCGCATGTTGGCCGGGGTCGGCTTGGGGGTGGCCTTGGGCTGCTGCGGGGCAGGGGCCTTGGCCGCTGCCTGGCCCTCCGCCAGCGCGACGACAGGTTCGGCACTCTTGGCCGAAGGCTTCTTGTAGCGGGAGAACATCCGTCAGGCTCCTTCTCAGGCCGCTTGCGCGTCGGACTGGCCGATGCTGTGCAGCTCGGCCGCCAGCTTCGCGATTTCCTTGCGCAGAGGATTCTTCGGCGCGTGCTGCGCCAGCGGCATGCCGTGATCGTTGGCCTGCCCGACCAGGCGCCCGCCATCCGAAAGCTGCAGGTCGATGCTGATGCCGAGGCTTTCCGCCATCCGGCGCACCCGGCTCTTGCCCTGCAGGTCGGTGAATTTCGGAGCATGGTTGAGCGTGAAGCGCATTTTCTCGAACGGCAGTTCCTCGGCCTGCATCGCGCGCTTCAGGCGCAACGT
Source organism: Salipiger bermudensis (assembly GCF_019801965.1). Lineage (GTDB taxonomy): Bacteria > Pseudomonadota > Alphaproteobacteria > Rhodobacterales > Rhodobacteraceae > Salipiger > Salipiger bermudensis_A. The sequence goes on along the minus strand of NZ_JAHVIA010000001.1, from coordinate 145,918 downwards.
GTTCTGGGCCGAGCGCATGTCGAGCTCGAGCAGAGCGAAATAGACCTGGGCCTCGGTCAGCACGGTGTCGGTCCACTGCACCAGCGTTGAGGGCATGTCGACGACGACGTAATCGAAATGCTCGCGGGCGACGTCGAGGATCTGCTTCACCTCCTCGGGGCCGATCAGGTCGAGCGGCACGAGGTCGGCGGGCGAGGTCAGCACCTGCAGCTTGTCCTCGAAGCTCACCAGTGCCTGGCCGAAGCTCTCGCCATCCATCGACTCGACGTCGCTCAGCATCTCGAGCACTGCCTCGCGGCGGGGCAGGTCGAGATAGGTGGCGACGGATCCGAATTGCAGGCTGAAATCGAGCAGGCAGACCCGCGGGGGGCGATCCTTGGTGACGTTGGCCAGCTCCCAGGCGAGGTTGACTGCGAAGTTTGTGACACCGCACCCGCCGCACATGCCCTGCACGGCGATCAGCACGCCATCGCCATCGCCCGACAGCTTGACGCCCTGCGGGTCTGCCGCGGCGGTGACGGTCTCGCGCCGCATGCGGTCGACGGCCGAGGCGAGCTCGCCCTCGGGAAGCGGGTAGGGGACGAACTCGTCGGCGCCCCGGCGCAGCAGCTGGTGCAGTGCCGCCGGGGTGACATCCTCGGCGATCAGCACGACCTTGATGTTGCGTTCCTTGGCGGCGCCGATGACTTCGGAGATCAGGGCGAGATTGTCCTCGTCCTCCTCGTCGATGGCCATCGCGACGAACTCGAGCTCGGCGGCGTCAGGCTGGCCGAGGAAGGCCAGCGCCTCGCCAAAGCCGAGATCGCCCCAACCCTCGCCGAGCAGTGCTTCCATGTCCTCGATGAGAAGATCGAAATTCTGCACGTTGCGGCTGATCGTGCAGGCGACGATCGGGCTCGGGTCGTTCTGAACAGCAGTGATACTCGTCATTTGCCTGTCATCCTTTGCCTTCTTGGGGACGCACCCGGCGAGGCGTGGAAAGACAGCACACATATCTTTTCCCGTCGCCGGGATGCTGTACCGAGTCGCTCGGCACAACTGTCCCTTTGACGGTAAATTCACTCAGAAACTGGGCGACATTTGGGCCGAAAAACCGAAATTGTACGGTAAAGCTGGACGATCAGTGGCCGCGCGCCGCAATTAGCTATCGGTTGAGAGCTCTGCGCCGGAGATGCCCGTCAGGCCGGTGGCCGGCTCTGCGGAGCGGATGTATTCGCGGTAGATGACCTCGGCATATTTGCCGTCGAGCACCATCGGATGCGAGCCCACGAAGCCCGAGACCTCGGTCACGGTGCGGCGGTTGCGGCGCTCGCGATCGCTGGTGACGATCAGCGGCTGCGTCTCGCCGTAGGAGACCACCGCCTCGAGCCGCGCGCGGGAGATGCCCAGCGAGGCAAGATAGCCGACGACGGCCTGCGCGCGGGCCATGCCAAGGCGCTTGTTGTAGGCGGCGGAGCCAACGAGGTCGGTATGGCCGTAGACGCGGAAACGCACCTCGGGGAACTGGCGGATCCAGTTGGCCTGCTCGCGCAGGGTGGCACGGGCGCCGTTGTCGAGCTGAGAGCTGTTGAACGCGAAGGTGACCATGGTCGGCACCTCCTCGGCGAAGCGCGAGCCAAGGTCGATGACGTAATTGCGTTCGCCGTTCTGGAACTGGGTGTTGTTCATCGTGGCGTTGCCGAAGCTGCCGTTGTCGACAACCCGTCCGGCTTCCTGCCCCCACTGGCTGGAGGCGCCGCAGGCGGCGAGGAGGGAGAGTCCGAGCCCCGCGAGGCCGATCCTGATCATCTTGCTGCGCCCGGTCATCTCGCCAGTCCTCATCTCAGTCCATCACATAGCCGTAGGAGCCGGTGAAATCCTGCTTCGCGACTTCCGCCGCGCCGCCGGATTGCGGCCGCCGGCTATCCGAAGCGGTCCGGCCATAGAGGAACAGGTCCTTCTCGGTGGGCGGACGCACGCGGTCCGTCGGCAGCGCCAGCACCTCGCCCCGAGTCGGAGACACCAGGTGCGGGGTCACGATGATGACCAGTTCGGATTGCTCGCGGGCATATTCGGCGCTGCGGAACAGCGCCCCCAGCACCGGGATGTCGCCGAGCCACGGCACCTGGCCGTTGAGGTCGGTGAAATCGTCCTGCAGCAGGCCCGCGATCGCAAAGCTCTCGCCGTCGCGCATCTCGACCGTGGTCGAGGTCTCGCGGCGCCGGAAGGCATCGATGGTGATCTCGCCGCTGCTGATGCCGTTGGCGGCATCGATCGACGACACCGCCGCCTCGAGCTCGAGATTGATCAGCTCGCCGTCGATGACGCGCGGAATGAAGTTCAGCTCGACCCCGAACGGCTTGTAGGTGACCGTGGTGGTGCCCTCGTCCTGGGACACCGGCACGGGATATTCGCCGCCGGCGAGGAAGCGCGCTTCCTGGCCCGACAGGGCGGTCAGGTTGGGCTCAGCGAGCGTGCGCGAGATGCCCTTGGCCTCGAGCGCCTCGAGCAGGATGCCGACCTCGAGGCCGCCGGAATTGAAACCGAGGAGGAAGGCGCCCTCGGTGTCGTCGCTGACGTTGACGCCGCTGCCTCCGCCCTGTCCGATCAGGGTGCCGGTCTGGGAGGCCAGTGAGGTCTCGTCATTGCCGAAAAGGGTGCCGGTGACCGAAAGCGAGGAGCGCAGGGACTTGGCGACCGAGCGCTGCATCTCGGCAAAGCGCACCTTCAGCATCACCTGCTGCACGCCGCCCACCGTCATCAGGTTCGAGACCCGTTCGGGCGCGTAGCGCTCCGCCAGGTCGAGGGCGCGCTGCAGCTTCTGTGAGCTCGAGATGGTGCCCGATAGCACGATGCCGTCATTGGCGGTGCGCACCTCGATGGGCTCGTTGGGCAGGATCTGACGCAGCCGTTCCTTGAACTCGGTCACGTCCGCGGCGACGCGCACGTCGACATTGGTGATCAGCTGCCCGTTGGCATCGAGGATGGTGAGCGTGGTGGTGCCGGGGGTCTTGCCCAGGACGTAGATCGTCCGGTCCGACAGCGACGAGATGTCGGCGATGGCGGGGTTGGCGATAGAGAGCTCGGCAAAAGGGCTCTCGCTCTCGACGACCACCGCGCGGTTCATCGGAACGCTGAGCACGCTTTCGGTGCCGGTCTGGACCACGCGCAGAGTGTCCGCCCAGCTCGCCTGCGCAACCGGACTCGCGGCCAGGGCCAGCCCGACGAGGGCCGCCTTGAGGGTCTTATCGATGTTCATGTGACCTGCCTTTCGATCACGCCTCGGGTGCGGGTCTTTTCTGCCCACTTTGCGGGTGACTGTGCGCCAGTTTCGGTTTTCATGCAAGAATCAATGATTTCAGTGCCGTCGCTCATGTGGGGTGTGGGCAACAGGGCGCGCTGTCGGCACCGGGCCAAAACAAAGGGGCACCCGGAGGCGCCCCTGTTCAAGCTCTTGAAAAGGCTCAGTTCGTGCAGGGGATCGGGATCGTGACCACCTCGGAGCCGCGCCGCACCCGGGTGCTGCAGGTTTCCGGTGCCGCCTGCGCCGTCTCGCGCTTTTGCTCGACGATGCCGAGCAGGGCGCGCTGGTCGATCTCGATATTCTCGGCGACGCTCTCATCGTTCACCGCGAGCAGCGAGAGCGATAGCCGGCCGGTGCTCTGGGCCTGCGCCAGCCCGGCGACCTGCTGCGGCGTGACGGCGACCGTCACGGTGCGGGCGATGGTGGCATCGGCGGCGGCGGAATCCGCCGTCTGGTCGACGGCGATCAGGCGGACGCCGGTCTCGATCAGCTTGGTGACGTCGCCCTGCGGCTGGTTCGGGTTGTTCGAGGCGACGCGGCCGGTCCAGTAGACATCGACGCGGTCGCCGGGGCGCAGGAAGCCCGACACGCCGGTGGCCACGTCGACGCGCAGCGCGAAGGCGCGCTCGCCGCGCTCGAGCTGCGAGGTCAGGCCGGCATCGCCGCCCGGCTCGCTGACGCGCGAGCTCAGCACCGCTTCGAACTTGTCCATCGCGCGGGTTACGACGCGCGGGGCATCGCCCTCGACAAAGAGCGGGCGCTCCTCGGCAAAGACGCCTTCGGGCATGATTTCCATCGGCCAGGGCGCGAGCTTCACGGCGTCTTCGGTGAGCACCTCGCCGCGCGCGATCGGCTTGACCGTGACGTAGATGTGATGCGTCGGCACGGCTTCGACGGCCTTGCTTCGTTCCTGCTCAAGAGCGGTCTGATAGGCGCCGAATTGCTTCTGGGCCAGATGCACGGCGAAACCCGCCAGGGCGAGGCCCGCCACAAGCACAAGTCCAAATACCAATCGCATGGTTTTACCTCTCGAGTTCTCGCCCTGTCCGAGACGGCATCGGGCCGTCCAAAAGGGGCGTTAACGCGTACGTTAATCGTCAAATATGGCCAGACTTGGCCATGGGTGTATCGCTTTCCGGGCGGGAAGCGGGGGGCTGGGCGAGGGGCCGAAGCATTGGAAAAGCCGCCTCTCGGGAAGGCGGCTTGCACAAGCTCCCGGCCTGTCGCGCCGGTCAGTCGGGGAAGAGGCGGGCCTGCTCGTCGGCGACGGCGTTGCCTGCAGCACTCTCGAGATTCGCGCTGTTGTCGCGGATCTGGTAGAAGGAGATTGCGGCCATCGCGACGACCGAGGCGGTCAGAACGACCCAGTCAACGGTGATGGCGCCGCTTTCGTCGCTCAGAAAATCCTGGAAACGTTGCAACATCGAGACCCTCCAAGGGAAAACTGATCAAAACGAAAACGTGGGTGGATCTGCCCACCGGTCGTCTGGCCGACCGGTGGGCAAGAAATCCGGATCGTTCGACTTAGTTGAACAGGTTGGTCTGTTCTGCGGCGATAGCGTTGCCAGCCGCGCCGATCATGTTGTCCGAGTTGTTCTTGATGGTGGTGTAGGCACCGATCGCCATCGCGACCACGGCTGCGGTCAGCACGACCCAGTCAACCGTCACGGCACCGTCTTCGTCTGCGCGGAAGTTCTTGATGAAGTTAAGCATGTCTCTCTCCGTAATGTAATACTGGTCTCAGTTCACTCACTCACCGCGCCGGTGCCTCGAGGCCTCTCTCTCATGCCCCGTCCGTTGCGGTATGGGCATATATAGCCCCCGGAATCGGGCACGAATTTGGCGCAATTGGTTTGTTTTCAGGAGGTGGAAGGAAACATTCTGGCAGCGTCACCTTAATGAAATCACAACGAAATCAATGGGATATCTTTTCTCGCTCCTCTTGTCTTCTTGCATCGCCGGCGAAAATGGCACGGCGCGAGACCGATTCCCCCGGGCCGTCTTGGTCGATTTGCCATTGCGTGAGAGACTCCCGCAAAAGAGCAGAGACCAGAGGCAGGTCCAAAAATGTTTCGCATGATGGCAGCCGCGGTTTTCGTGGCCATGGCAAGCGCGCCTGCGCTCATCGCAGAGCAGCCGGCGCCGTTCCCGGAATTCTCCGCCAAGCGGGTGACCCCGCCGAAGCCCGGCACCAAGCGTCGGATCACCGTTCAGATCGCGCCCGCCCCGATGAAGCCGAGGCCGCTGCCGGCACCGGAGGCCGCGGTGGCGGTGCCCTCCGGGCGCACCGGCGGCCCGGGCTCCTATGGCTGGTTCTGGGAGGCGGTCTCGCCGGCGCTGGCCGATAGCGGGCCGGGGCGGCTCGAGCCGACGCTGATCAAGCTCTCGACCCCGCCGCAGGGATACGGCGTTGCCGCGCCGCGACTGCAGGATCTGCAGACCATGGCGGCGTCCTGGGGCGTCGAGCTGCTGACCGCCACGGTCGGGACGCGGGTGTCGCCGGCGCTGGCGCTCGCGGTTATGGCGATCGAATCCGCGGGCCGCGCGGATGCCGTGAGCGGCGCCGGCGCGCAGGGGCTGATGCAGCTGATGCCCGCCACCGCCGCGCGCTTCGGGGTCGCGAATTCGCTGGACCCGGTGCAGAACATCCGGGGCGGCGTGGCCTTCCTCGATTTCCTGATGGAGACCTTCGACGGCGATCCGATCATGGTTCTGGCGGGCTACAATGCCGGCGAGAACTCCATTCCGAAGCACAAGGGCGTGCCCCCCTATGCCGAGACCCGCGATTACGTGCCGAAGGTGCTGGCGGCGTTCAGCGTGGCGCGGGGCCTGTGCCTGACCCCGCCCGAGCTGATCTCGGATGGCTGCGTGTTCCGGGTGTCGGCCAACTGAAGCCCGCCCAAGATTTTTCGTACGAAAAATCTTTCGGCGGCGACCGAGGCGCAGCAGGTCTCAGCCGCGCAGGACTGCGCCGGGATTCATGATGCCGTTCGGATCGAGCGCCGCCTTGATCGCCCGCATCGCCGCGAGCTTCGCCGGATCGCCGTAGCGCTCCAGATCGTCGACCTTGAGCCGCCCGATGCCATGCTCGGCGCTGACCGAGCCGCCCATCTCGTGCACCAGGTCATGCACCGTGCGCTTGATCTCCTCGCGCTGGTGAACGTGTTCGTCCTTGCTGTGACCGGGCAGGGGGAAGACATTGTAGTGCAGGTTGCCATCGCCGAGATGGCCAAAGCAGTTGATGCGGAAATCGCCCACCTTCGCCAGCCGTGGCGCCCCGCGCTCGATGAACTCCGGCACCAGCCCGAGCGGCAGCGAGATGTCATGCGACGAGATAGCGCCGATCGCCTTGTTGCCCTCGGGGATGCGCTCGCGGATGGCCCAGAACTCCGCGCGCTGCTGCTCGGATTGCGCTACCAGCCCGTCACTGACCAGACCCGCCTCGAGCGCGTTGCCGAAGAGCGTTTCCAGCGCCGCCTCGGGGTCGAGCCCCCGCGACAGGCCGAGCTCGACCAGGACGCACCATTCCGGGGCCTCTGGCCAGGGCTGGCGCACGTCCGGCAGTTTCTCGGTCAGGAAGGCGAGCCCCTGCCGCGAGATCAGCTCGAAGGCGCTGATGCCCTCGCCAAGCTGGTCGCGCGCCATGGCGAGCAGGTCGAGCGCCGCGGCGGGGCTTGCCACCGTGAAGAGCGCGGTGCCGGTGGCGGCGGGCACCGGCGAGAGCTTGAGCGCAGCGGCGGTGATCAGCCCCAGCGTGCCCTCGGCCCCCATCAGCAGGTGGCGCAGGTCGTAGCCGGTGTTGTCCTTGCGCAGCCGTTTCAGCCCGTGCCAGATCGTGCCGTCGGGCAGCACCGCCTCGAGCCCAAGCACCTGCTCGCGGGCATTGCCGTAGCGCAGCACGTTGACCCCGCCGGCATTGGTCGAGAGCAGCCCGCCGATCCGAGCGGTGCCCTCCGAGGCGAGCGACAGGGCAAAGAGCCGGGTTTCCTCGCGCGCCGCTGCCTGCACGTCGGCCAGCACCGCGCCGGCCTCGGCGATCAGCACGTTCTCGCGCGGGTAGACGGCGCGGATCGCGGACATGCGCTCCATCGAGATCAAGAGCGGCGCTGGCCCGTCCTGCGCCACCTGTCCACCCACCAGCCCGGTCCCGCCGCCATAGGGCACCACTCCCACGCGGGCTTCGTTGCAGGCGCGCAGAATGATCGCGGCCTCCTCGGCGCTGCGTGGCAGCGCGACCCACCCCGAGCTGCCCTGCCAGCGGCCGCGCGGCTCCTCGAGATAGCGCGGCTCGGCGCGGCGCAGGGTGGCCTCGGGCAAGCGGGCGGCAAGGGTCTCGGCGAAGCGGTCGTCGGCGGGCGTGAGCGTCATGGGGGCTCCTTTCGGCGCCGACTGTGCCGATTTTCCGCCCGAAGCCAAGGGGCGGTCAGGGGCGGGCGCGGGCAAATCTTTCGAAGAAAGATTTGGGGCCCCTGTGCGGGATCGCGCCGCTAGTCCCTGAGGGGCATCGGTTGCAGAACCACCACCGTGGGGCGCGAGGGCAGGTCGCGCAGGCTGACCACCATCTCCGGCCCGGAGCGGCGGTCGATCACGAAGCGGTCTGAGACCCCCTCGATGAAGGCATTGAGCGAATAACCCGAGAACCAGTGCATCGGGATGATGATCGAGCTCTTCAGCCGGTCGACCACCTCGATCATCGTGTCGAGGCGCATCGTGTAGCCGCCATCCACCGGCACCATCAGCACGTCGAGCCGCCCGAGGGCCGCGTATTGCGCATCGTTGGGCTCGTGGTGCAGGTGGCCGAGATGGCCGATGCAGAGCCCCTCGGCCTCGAAGACGAAGATCGAGTTGCCGCGCTCCTCGGTGCCGCCCATCGCCGAGCGGATATCGGTCGAGACGTTGCGCACCAGCATCTCGCCAAGGTCGAGGTGGTGCTCGATGCCCTCGCCGAACGGCCCCCAGCCGGGCAGCACATGTGGGATCGCCGGATCGGGGGTGGCGGTCCAGTGAGAGGAGTGGGCGTGGTTCATGGTGACGATGTCGGGCACCAAATCCGTGTTGCCGATGAAGCCGGTGTAATCGGTGACCGCCTCGAGCCCGCCGACGGTCTGGATCAGGAAGCTGGCATGCGACAGGTAGCGGATGCGCACGGAGTACTCCGGCACCGGATCGGTCCAGGCGGCCTTGTGGAGATACTGGAGCCCCGGCGCGGCATCGGCGATGGCGATGCAATGCGAGGGCTGGCGGGCCTGCTGGGCCTGCAGCGCCGGGGCGGCGGTGAAGAGGGCAAGTCCGAGGGCGAGCGCGTGGCGCAGCATGGGCGGGTCTCCTTGTTGCGTGAGACCAGCCTAGCAGGGAAGCCGCGCCTGCCACCTGACATTTCCGTAGGGTCAGGCTTTCGGCACATCCCGGGGCGACAGCGCCCAAAGCGCGGGCAGGGCAGAGAGGGCTCGGGCGTGATCAGCCGACCTGTGTCTTGCCGCGCCGGTCGCCGCGCAGCGCGGCATAGAGCACATGGGTGCGCCAGCGGCCATTGATCTGCAGGTAGCTCTGCGCCACGCCCTCGTATTTGAATCCCGAACGCTCGAGCAGACCGCGCGAGGCGACATTCTCCGGCAGGCAGGCGGCCTCGATGCGGCTCAAGTCGAGGCGCTCGAAGGCGTGGTGCACCAGCGCCGCGATGGTCTCGCGCATGTAGCCGTGGCGGGCGAAGGGCTGGCCGGTCCAGTAGCCCAGCACCCCCGATTGCGCCGGACCGCGGCGGATGTTGTCGAGGGTGATGGCGCCCAGCAGCTGCTCGTCCTCGCGGCGAAACAGGAACAACGGCACCGCGGTGCCGGCGGCGATCGAGCGGTTGGCCCAGTAGACGCGGTTGGTGAAGGCGCGGCGGGTCAGGTGATCGGGCGCCCAGGACGGCTCCCAGGGCGTCAGGTAGGCTTCGCTCTCGACGCGCAGCGAGACCCAGGCGTTGAAGTCGCCATGCTGCGGCGGCCGCAGCACCAGCCGCTCGGTGTCGAGCCGGAACCTGCGCCGCCGTCCGAGCATCAGGCGGCTCGACGTGCCTGCAGCGCGGCGAGGTCGGGCGCCTTGCCTACCGGCCCGTAGAGCGCCAGTGCCGCCGGGGCGCTGGCCGCCATCTGCTCGGCGAAGAGCCGGACATCGCCGGTGGTGACATTGTCGATCCGGGCGACGGTGTCCTCGATGGGAGGCACCTTGCCCCAGATCTGCACCATGCGCGCCATACGCTCGGCCCGTGACGACGAACTCTCCAGCCCCATCAGCAGCCCGGCCTTCATCTGGGCGCGGGCGCGGGCGATCTCTTCCGGCGACATGTCGTCGGCGGCGCGCTTCATCTCGTCGATGGTGAGATGGGCGAGGTCGGCCAGCTCGTCGCCGCTGGTGCCGGCATAAACCGTCATCAGCCCGGTATCCTCGTAGGCCCCGCTCTGGGCGAAGATCGTGTAGCACAGGCCGCGCTTCTCGCGGATCTCCTGGAACAGCCGAGAGGACATGCCGCCGCCAAGCGCGATGGAATAGATCTGCGAGGTGTAGAAGCCGGGATCACGATAGCCGGGGCCCTCGAAGGCGAGCGCGAAATGCGCCTGCTCCAGCTCCTTCTCGCGGCGGATCTCGCCGCCGGTGAAGCGCGCGGTCTCGGGCTCCTTGGCCTTGCGCGAGCCCATGTCGCCAAAGAGCGCCTCGGCCTGCTCGACCAGCGCCTCGTGATCGACGGAGCCCGCCGCCGAGATGATCAGCTGCTCGGGGCCGTAATGCTCGTCGACGAAGGTCTCGAGATCGCCTTTGCCGAAGCCGCGCACATTGGCGGCCTCGCCGAGGATGGTGCGGCCCAGCGGCTGCTGCTGGTAGGCGCGCTCCTGCAGCCAGTCGAAGATCACGTCGTCGGGCGTGTCGAGCGCCTGGCCGATCTCCTGCAGGATGACGTGGCGCTCGGTCTCGATCTCGCGCTCGTCGAAGACCGGGTTGCGCAGGATGTCGGCGATCACGTCGAGCGCCAGCTTGGTGTCGTTTTCCAGCACGCGGGCGTAATAGGCCGTGACCTCGCGCGAGGTATAGGCGTTGATATAGCCGCCCACATCCTCGATCGCCTCGGCGATCTGCAGGGCCGAGCGGGTCTTGGTGCCCTTGAAGGCCATGTGCTCGAGGAAGTGCGCCACACCGTTCTGCTCGATGCGCTCGTTGCGGCCACCGGCGGTGACCCAGACTCCGATCGAGGCGGATTGCAGCCCGTCCATGCGCTCGCTGACGATGCGCAGGCCGTTCTTCAGGGTGGTCAGTTCGACAGTCACTTGTTGATACGCTCCCGGATCAGGGTTTCGAGGGCGGAGAGATCGTTGGCCACGCGGGTCACGCGCTCGGGCCGGTCGAAGAGATCGGCCATGCGCTCGGGCAGGGGCGGGCGGATGCCGCTGGCGGTCTCCACCGCGTCGGGGAATTTCGCCGGATGGGCGGTGGCGAGCGTGACCATCGGCGTTGCCGGGTCGCGGTGCTCGTCGGCCACCTTCACGCCGATGGCGGAGTGCGGGCAGAGCAGCTCGCCCATGCTGTCATGGGCCTTCCGGATCGTCGCCAGCGTCTCTTCCTCGGAGGCGCGACCGCTCTCGAAATGCTCGCGCAGCGCCTGCAGCGCGCCTTGGCTGACGTGGAAGCCGCCGCCGGATTTGAGCTCGTCCATCAGCTGCGCCACGGCGCTGCCGTCGCGGCCATAGGCATCGAACAGCGCGCGCTCGAAATTCGAGCTGACCTGGATGTCCATCGAGGGCGAGATCGACGGGAAGACCTCGGAGGTCTGGTAATCGCCCGAGGACAGGCAGCGGTGCAGGATGTCGTTCTGGTTGGTGGCAACCACCAGCCGGTCGATCGGCAGGCCCATCTTCTTGGCGATGTAGCCGGCGAAGATGTCACCGAAATTGCCGGTGGGCACGGTGAAGCTCACCTTGCGGTCGGGCGCGCCGAGCGAAACGGCGGCGGAGAAGTAGTAGACGACCTGCGCCAGCACCCGTGCCCAGTTGATCGAGTTGACGCCTGCGAGCCGCACCTCGTCGCGGAAGGCGAAGTCGTTGAACATGTCCTTGAGCTTGGCCTGGCAGTCGTCGAAATGGCCGTCGAGCGCGAGGGCGTGGACGTTGGCCTCGCTCGGCGTCGTCATCTGGCGGCGCTGCACCTCCGAGACGCGGCCATGCGGGAACAGGATGAACACGTCGACTGCGTCGAGCCCCTTGAAGGCCTCGATGGCCGCAGAGCCGGTGTCGCCCGAGGTCGCGCCGACGATGGTCACGCGCTCGCCGCGCCGGGTCAGCGCCTCCTCGAAGAGCTGACCGATCAGCTGCATCGCGAAGTCCTTGAAGGCCAGCGTCGGGCCGTGGAACAGTTCGAGCAGGAAATGCCCCGGCGCCAGCTGCACCATCGGCGCGCGGGCGTTGTGGCCGAAATTGGCATAGGCCTTCGAGATCAGGTCGCCGAAGGTCTCGTCGGTGAAGCCGTCGCCGACGAAAGGCCGCATCACGCGAAACGCGGTTTCCTCGTAGCTCAGCCCGTGCAGCGCGCGGATGTCGTCCGGCGACATGGTCGGCACCGTTTCGGGCACGTAGAGCCCGCCGTCGCGGGCGAGGCCCGACAGCATGGCTTCTTCGAAACTCAGCGCGGGCGCCTGTCCGCGGGTGGAGATGTAGCGCATCAGGTCTCTCCGGTCTTTTTCAGCCGCACGATGTAATAGGCGGTCATGACGAGCCACACCACGGCCAGCGAGAACCATGTGAGGGCATATTGCAGGTGATCGTTGGGAATGCCGCTGGTGTCCACCGGCAGCGGCTCGATTTGCGGGTCGCCGGGCGAAATCTCGCGGGCGATGACCAGAAGCGGCTCGGTCTGCAGCGTCTCGGCCAGCGCGCCGATATCGCGGGCGAACCAGATATTGGCGGCCACGTCGTTCTCGGGGGTCGAGGAATTGCGGTCGTCGGGCCAGTGCAGGTTGCCGGTGATCTCGGCCGGGCCGGTATAGCGCGCGGCGTCCTTGTTGGCGTCACCGGTGAAGCCGCGGTCGAGCAGGACCAGTCGGCCACCGTCCGTGCGGAACGGCGAGACGATGCGGTAGCCGGCGCCGATCATCTTGCGGCTGACCAGCACGCGGGCCTCTCCGGGCAGGATCTCGCCGCTGAGTGCCACCGGCTGGTAGCGCTGCTCGGTGGGCGAGACCATGACGGGAAGCGGCTCGGGATCGGCGGCGATGCGGGCCTCGATATCGGCCAGCACGCCGAGCTTCCAGTCCAGCCGCTGCAGCTGCCACAGGCCGAGGCCGACAAGAATGCCGGCGCCGATCAGGCCGAAGAGCAGGGGGGCGAGGTAGCGGGTCACGCGGGCTCCGAAGCGGATTGCAATGCCGCCTGCTTTATCGCGCCCGGGCAGGGTGGTGCAAGACGGGATGCCGGGGGCGTTCGCGGCGGGTCTCTGCCTGTGCCGTGGCGGTCTCTCGGGGGTTTGGCGCAACTGCCCGAGTTTCGCCTGAATTGCCCGCTAGGTCGGCAGGATGAGACAGATTTTTTCCAGTATTCTCCTGATGCTGGCCGGGGCCGCGGCGGCGGCCGGGCCGTCTGGGCAGGTGCATGTGGTCGATGGCGATACGCTCGACGTGGGCGGCACGCGGGTGCGGCTGCACGGCATAGACGCGCCCGAGGTCAAGCAAATGTGCGGCGGCGAGGGCGCGCCGACATGGGCGTGCGGCGCGTGGGTGTCGCAGGAGGCCCGCAACCGCTACGAGGGCCGGCTGGCGCGCTGCGAGACGCTCGACACCGACCGCTACGGCCGCGTGGTGGCGCGCTGCGAGGTCGGTGGCCGCGATATCGGCCGCGAGATGGTCCGCGGCGGGCTGGCCTTCGCCTACAGGCGATACTCGATGGCCTATGATCTCGACGAGAAGCGCGCGGCGGTGCGCGAACTCGGGCTGCACGGCACCGGGGTTCAGGCGCCGGCGGCGTTCCGGGCAGATGCCCGCAAGGGGCGCGAGGTGGCCAACGGCGCCGGTGCGCCGCAGGGCTGCGCCATCAAGGGCAACATCTCGAGCAAGGGCGTGAGGATCTACCACGTCCCGGGGCAGGAGCATTACGGCGCCACGCGGATCAGCCCCGGCAAGGGCGAGCGGTGGTTCTGCTCCGAGGCCGAGGCCCGCGCTGCCGGCTGGCGCCGGGCAAAGCGCTAGCGAAACAATGTCGCGAAAACAGCGGGCGGTTTGATCCGGGTCAAGGCCGGCGCGTCGCGGCGCGTGCCAGCTTGGGCTCCCGCGCCGGTCTCATGACGGCGCCGGGCGGGCGAACGGCCCGAAGACGACGACCCGAAGAAGGAGGAGACAGAGCATGTCCCACGTCCCGCACGACCTCGCCAAGGAATTTCCCGACCTCGCCGACCGGATCTCGGAGCTCAAAGCTTCCGACAAGCGCTTTGCCCATCTCGCGGCGCGCTATCACGAGGTGAACCGCGAGGTGCACCGGGTCGAGACCTTCGTGCAGCCGATGGACAGCCTGGCCGAGAACGACCTGCGCAAGGAACGTGCGCTGCTGAAGGACGAGCTCTATGCGCTGCTGACCCGAGAGGCCGCCTGAGCGGTCACTCGAGCAGCGATTCCACCCGCGACGTGATCGCCGCGGACATGGGGCGCGTGGGCGCGCCCCAGCCCTCGACGAAACTGCCGTCGGGGGCAATCAACGCCTTGTTGAAATTCCAGGACGGTGAAAACCCCTGCTGGGCCAGCCAGCGGTAGAACGGGTGGGCCTGCGAGCCCGTTACGTGAGTGATGGTGGTCATCGGCAGGTCGAGATCGAAGTTAAGCTCGCAGAAATCCTTGACCTCGGCCTCACTGCCGAGTTCCTGCCGAAAGTCGTTGGAGGGCACCGCCAGAACCACCAGTCCGCGATCGCGGTAGGTGTCGTAGAGCTCCTGTAGCCCGTCATATTGCGGGGTGAAGCCGCAGCGCGAGGCGGTGTTGACCACCAGCACGGGCTGGCCGCGATAGCTCTCGAGGTTGAGCTCGCCGCCATCGATATTGCCGAAGCTGAAGCCCTGCGCCGCAAGCGCGGGGAGGGCTAGGATCAGGGCGGCGAGGGTGGCGAGAACGCGGAACATGCGGGCACTCCTTTGAGCAGGCAAGATAGGGCGGCGCGGGCGAAGTCAATGGGGCTGGTCAGAGGGCGTGCGCGGGCCTATCTTTTTTCCCGGAAAGGGAGTGTGCCATGGCCGGAGGCTGGAGCCGCGACGGGGCGGTGAGTGAACAGATCGAGGCGTCGATCTCGGAGGAGCTGGAGCGCATGCGAGCACGCCGTGCGCCGGTGGGCGAAAGCCTGACCGAATGTGCCGAATGTGGCGAGGAGATCCCGGAGAAGCGCCGGCTGGCGCTGCCCGGGGTCAAGCTCTGCATCGATTGCCAGCAGGAGCGCGACGGGGCGCAGCGGGCGCGCGGCGGCATCAACCGGCGCGGCTCGAAGGATTCCCAGCTCAAATGACCTTGACGCGGAGCTGATCTGGCGGAGCGGGCGCAGGGCGCCCGCGCAGGTCGTCTCGTCCCCGGCCCTTCGGGCCGGGACCTCGGGTTGGCGCCGGTGGGGCGGGTCTTGCGGACATCTTGGCGTGGGGCCCGTTGGCGGGCTTGTCCGTCTGCGGAGAGGCGTCTGAGAGGCAGGTCTGCGCTCAGAGCGCCTTTGCGAGTCTGGGGGCGAGTCGCTGTCGCCTCAAGGACGCCTGCGCCGCCGCGCGCGGTGGCCTGCGGCCATCCTTGACCCGCCGGAGACTCACCGGGGATCAGGATCGCTGTCGGTCAGCGGCGGGGGATCGGTATCGCTCGGGCGCAGAGGATCGATATCCGTTGGGTGCAGGGCATCGGTGTCGGTGGGCGTGTCGAGTCCGGCGCGGCGTAGGCCGGCGCGGTAGAGCGGCACGAGGTCGAGCATCGCCACCGCGAAGCCAAGCGGGATCATCCAGAAGCCGAGGATCGGCAGGAAGCCGAGGATGCCGCCGCCGATCAGCAAGAGCCCCAGCACCAGCCGCAGCCCCGGCGGCACCCGGCGCCGGACATGCACCTGAAAGCGGCGTGTCCGGCCCTTGAGCGAGCGCTTGGTGCGGCGGGGCTGGGGCTCTTGCATGGGGTGCGGGGAGGGCGCTCAGCCCTCCATCGCCTCCAGCTCGTCGATGAAGCCCTCGATCATCGACAGGCCCTTGTCCCAGAACTTGGGATCCGAGGCGTCGAGCCCGAAGGGCGCCAGCAGCGCCTTGTGGTGCTTCGAGCCACCGGCCTTCAGCATGTCGAAATACTTGTCCTCGAAGCCCGCCGGATCCTCCTGGTAGACCGCGTAAAGCGCGTTCACGAGGCCGTCGCCGAACGCGTAGGCGTAGACGTAGAAGGGCGAGTGCACGAAATGCGGGATATAGGCCCAGAAGCTCTCGTAGCCTTCCATGAACTCGAAGCACGGCCCGAGGCTCTCGGCCTGCACCGACATCCACAGCGCGTTGATGTCGTCCGGGGTCAGCTCGCCGCAGCGGCGCGCCTCGTGCAGCTTGCACTCGAAATCGTAGAACGCGATCTGCCGCACCACGGTGTTGATCATGTCCTCGACCTTGCCGGCGAGCAGCACCTTGCGCTCCTTCGGGTCGGTGGCCTTGTCGAGCATGGCGCGGAAGGTCAGCATCTCGCCGAAGACCGAGGCGGTCTCGGCGAGCGTCAGCGGCGTCGAGGCCAGCATCTCGCCCTGTCCGGCGGCCAGCACCTGGTGCACGCCGTGGCCGAGCTCGTGTGCCAGGGTCATCACGTCGCGCGGTTTGCCGAGATAGTTCAGCATCACGTAGGGGTGCACGTCGGTGACCGTGGGGTGGGCGAAGGCGCCCGGCGCCTTGCCGGGCTTCACGCCGGCATCGATCCAGCCCTTGGTGAAGAACGGCTCGGCGATCTCGGCCATGCGCGGATCGAACCCCGCATAGGCCTGCATCACCGTGTCGCGCGCCTCGTCCCAGCCGACGATGCGCGTGCTCTCCATCGGCAGCGGCGCGTTGCGGTCCCAGACCTGCATGGTGTCGAGGCCGAGCCACTTGCGCTTAAGCTCGTAATAGCGGTGCGACAGGCGCGGGTAGGCCGCGACCACCGCGTCACGCAGCGCCTCGACCACCTCGGGCTCGACATCGTTGGAGAGGTGACGGCCCATCTGCGCCGAGGGCATGCCGCGCCAGCGGTCCATGACCTCCTTCTCCTTGGCCTGCGTGTTGTGCACGCGGGCGAAGGTGCGGATGTTCTCGCCGAAGACGCGGGCCAGCTCGCGGGCGGCGGCCTCGCGCTTGGAGCGATCCTGCTCGGTCAGGAAATTGAGCGCCGCCTCGATCGACATCTCCTCGTCGTCGATGGTGAAGGTCAGCCCGGCGATGGTCTCGTCGAAGAGCTTCATCCACGCGTCGCCCACCACGCCCATGTCGTGCAGGAAGCGCTCGAGCTCGTCGGAGAGCTGGTAGGGTTTCATGGCGCGGATGCGGTCGAAGGCGGGCTTGTAGCGCGCCAGCTCGTCATTGGCCTCGAAGAGCGCGGCATAGGCGTCATCCTCGATGGTGTTGAGCTCGAGGGTGAAGAACACCAGCGGCGTGGTGTAGATCGTCACCTTCTCCTGCAGGTCGGAGAGGAACTTGGCGCGCTCGCTGTCCATGGTGTTCTGGTAGTAGCGCAGCCCGGCGAAGGACATCAGCCGACCGCCCACCGCCTCGATCTTCTCGTGGCGCTGGACCATCTCGAGGAAGCCCGGGGCGTCGAGTCCGGCGATCTTGCCCTCGAAATCCTGCGCGAAGCGGGCGCAGGCGTCTTCCAGCCAGTCGAGATCGCGCTTCAGCGCGGGTGCGTCCTCGCTCTCGTAGAGATCGCTCAGGTCCCATTCCGGCAGCTTGCCGAGGTCGCGGCCCCCGGAAGCGTTGGCGTCGAAGACGGGGCGGGGATGGGAAAAGGCGTTCGTCATGGAGTCCTCATCAGAAGTTTCCCTCTGACATAGGGTCGGGGGTGGGCAGAAGGCAATGGGCGCGGCCGGGAAAGCGCGACGGAGGCGTGCCTGCGCCGGCGCCTGCCGACAGGCCGCGCGGCGTTGCGACCTATGTATCGCCGCCCGGGTAAGGAAATTCGTAGATCAAGGGCGGTATTGGTCTAAACTCGGCACCGGGTCCGCCTTGGAGGGGGCGGGCCTGCATTTCAGAGTATGGGAGGGAATTTACGTATGTCACAGAAACCAATCATTTACGGCGCGGTGGGGATCGTTCTGGGCTTTCTCGGCGGTGTCGCCGCCGGCAGCGCCATCAACGGCAGCAAGATCACCGACGCGGTGGGCCGCGCCATGGGGCCGGCGCAGGAGGCGGCCAGCAAGGCGGCCTCGGACCAGCAGGCGGCGCTTGACGGGCTCTCGGAGCGCATCGCGGCGCTCGAGTCGGCGATGTCGGAGGATGAGGGCGGCGAGGATCTCTCCGCCGCGCTGGGCGAGCGGCTCGACGCGATGAAATCCGAGATGCAGAGCCGGCTCGAGGACCTTTCGGCGCGGGCCGAGTCGCAGGCCGAGGCGATGCGCGGGGCGCTCTCCGAGCTGTCTGGCGGCATGCAGGAGGCGGCGCAGATGGCCGCTGCGGCGGTCGCGGCGCGGGCCACGGGCGACGAGAGCGCCAGCGCCGAGGGTATGATGGTGACCGATCCGCTGGGTGTCGGCGAGACGGCGCTGTTTGCCGACGGGCAGGTGCGGGTCTTCGTCTCGCGGGTCGATCCGGCGGGCGGCTCAGTACGCCTGATGGTCAACGGCGAGGCCGCGGCGCTGGGCGCAGGCGGCACCACGCAGGCCACGCTGGGCGAGGGCACCTGCACCGTCGCGGTGATGGGGCTCGACGCCGGCAAGGCGACTCTCGGTTCGGACTGCGGGGCAGCGGCCGAGGAGGGCTCGCAAGAGGCCGAGGAGGGCGCGGAACAGGCGGGCGAGAGCGCCGCGGCGTCGACCGGGGCGCCCGAGGATGGCTACCGCGCCGGAGAGGTGGCGATGCTGGCCGACGGCAAGCTGCGGGTCTTCGTCTCGGGGCTGGCGGAGGACGGATCGGCGGCGCGCATCGCCGTCAACGGCGTGCAGACGCAGGCAGTTGGCGCGGGCGAGAGCGTCGAGGTCGAGACCGACGGGGGCGCCTGCTCGGTGACCGTGACCGGCGTCGGCAATGGCATGGTCGGGCTCGAGGCGTCCTGCGGCTGAGGTCGGGCCTCAGCCATAGGCCGCCAGAAGCGCCTGGAGGTCGGCCAGCGTGTTGGCCTCCTGCACCGGTTTGTCGTGGCGCCAGCGCGCCATGCGTGGAAAGCGCAGGGCGAGCCCCGACTTGTGGCGCGGGCTCGGCTGGATGCCCTCGAAGGCGATCTCGAAGACCAGCTCGGGCTTGACCTGCCGCACCGGACCGAAGCGCTGCAGCGTGTTGCGGCGCACCCATGAGGTGATCTTGTTGAACTCCGCGTCGGTGAGGCCGGAATAGGCCTTGGTGAAGGGGACCAGATCGTTGCCGTCCCAGGCGGCGAAGGTGAAGTCGGTGAACAGGTTGGCGCGCCGCCCGTGGCCCTGCTGGGCATAGATCATCACCGCGTCGACGCTGAGCGGGTCGAGCTTCCACTTCCACCAATCGCCCTTCTTCCGCCCCGCAAGGTAGGGCGCGCCCAGCCGCTTCAGCATCAGCCCCTCGGCGCGGCGCTCGCGGGCGGTGGCGCGGGTCTCGGCCAGCCCCTCCCATGTCTCGAACGTGAGGCGCGGCGAGGGGCGGATCGGGGCATCCGGCGGCAGGTCGGCGAGCAGCGCGTCGAGCCGGGCGCGGCGCCGGGCCAGGGGCGTGTCGCGCAGATCCTGCCCATCCGCTTCGAGCAGGTCATAGGCCAGCAGGATGACCGGCGCCTCCTTCAACAGCTTTTTCGGCACGGTCTTGCGTCCGATGCGCTGTTGCAGCGTGTTGAACGGCTGGGGCTGCGCACCGTCCCACGCCACGATCTCGCCGTCGAAGACATGGCCGGGCGGGATGAAATCCGCCGCCCGCGCCAGCTCGGGGAAGCGGTCGGTCATCAGCTCCTCGCCGCGCGACCAGACGTGATGCGATCCGCCGCGCAGGATGAGCTGGCCGCGGATGCCGTCCCATTTCCATTCCGCCAGCCAATCCTCCGGCGGCCCGAGGCTCTCGGGGCCGTCGTCGAGCTGGTAGGCGAGGTAGAACGGGTAGGGGCGGCTCTCGTTCTCCTCCGGGTCGGGCGACTCGACCAGCGCGTGCCAGCTGGTGCTCTGCGGCGTCCAGTCGCCCATCAGCCGCAGCGCCAGTGCTGCCTCGTCCTGCCCGGTGGCCTGCGCCAGCGCGCGGGTCATCAGCTTGCGGCTCACGCCGATGCGGAAGCCGCCGGTGATCAGCTTGTTGAACAGGAAACGCCCGGTCTCGTCGAGCTGGTCCCACGCCTCGAGGATGAAGCGCTTGCGCTCGTCCAGATCGCGGTTCGGCATGTCGGAGAGCGCCGCGAGCCATTGGCTGAGGCTCTGATCCGAGTCGCGGCTCGCCGGTGGCAGCAGCAGCGCGATGGTCTCGGCCAGATCGCCGACGATGGGATAGCTCTCCTCGAGCAGCCAGAGCGGCAGCTCCGCGCGCTCGGCGGCCCATCCGCGCAGCTGCGTGGTGGTGACGGCGCGCTTCGGGCGGCGGCCGGAGAAAAGCGCGATGGTCCAGAGCCGGTCGTCATCCGGCGCAGTGCGGAAATATTCCGCCAGCGCGGCGGTTTTGACCGTGGTCTTGGTGCTCTGGTCGACGGCGGTGAAGAGCGCGGCAAAGGCCTTCATGCGGCATCCTCCGCAGCGTCTGCCGCGTCTTCTTCGCCGCCAAACTCGGTGGGCACCACCTCGGCCTGATAGCCTTGGGTGTTGAGCCAGCGGGCGAAGATCTCGGTGTAGCCGTGGGTGGCGAAGATGCGCTCGGCGCCGGTCTCGCGGATCGCCTCGTGCAGCTCCGGCCAGTCGGCATGGTCGGAGAGCACGAAGCCCCGGTCCGCCCCGCGCCGCCTGCGCACCCCGCGCATCCGCATCCAGCCCGAAGCCATGCCGGTGGAGGCGCGCCCGAAGCGCCGCGCCCAGGTGCTGCCGAGCGCCGAAGGCGGCGCGATGACCAGCGCGCCGGGATGCGCCTTGATGTCGAGATCGGGCGTCACGTGATGCGTATCGGGCAGGGCATATCCTTGCGCGCGCAGCACCGCGTTGGTGTTTTCCACCGCGCCGTGGGTGAGGATCGGGCCGATCTCGGGATCGAGCAGCGCCAGCAGCCGCTGCGCCTTGCCAAGCGAGTAGGCGCCCAGCAGGCAGTACCGGCCCTCGGCGGCGGTCGAGGCCCACCAGTCGTTGATCTCGGCGGCGATCTCGTGCTGCGGGCGCCAGGTGAAGACCGGCAGCCCGAAGGTGCACTCGGTGATGAAGGCGTGGCAGCGCACCGGCTCGAAGGTCTCGCAGAGCCCGTCCGGCGCCAGCTTGTAATCGCCCGAGGCGACCCAGACCTCGCCGCCGACCTCGACGCGGATCTGCGCCGAGCCGGGGATATGGCCGGCGGGGTGGAAGCTCACCGTGGCCCGACCGATCTGCCGGCGCTCGCCGAAGCGGATGGTGTCGAGGGGGATGTCGCCCAGCCGGTGGCGGATCACCGGTGCGGCGGCCTCGGTGGCGAGATAGGCGCCGTGGCCCGGGCGGGCGTGGTCTGAATGGCCGTGGGTGATCAGCGCGCGCGCGACCGGGCGCCACGGGTCGATGTGGAAATCGCCCGCCGGGCAGTAGATGCCGCGTTCGGTGAAGCTGAGGACCGGCTCTGTCATGCGCCAGAGGGTAGCGCGGCGCAGGCCGCGGGCCAGATTATGCCGAGCGGCTGGCGGAGCTGCCGTGTTTGCGCGAGGTCGAGAAGAGGTCGGCCATGCGGGTGACGATCTGGCCGCGGGTGATCGCGTCTTCCATCAGCACCTCGTGGCGGCCACCCTCGATGATCTCGAGCTGGCCGCCGGGCCAGGCCGCCATGCGCGCGGCGATGCGCGGCACGTCGACGATGCGCTCGTCGCTGCCGACGAAGGCGAGGGCGGGGACCGTCGGCGAGGGCAGGCGGGCCAGCGTCAGGCATTCGTTGAGCGCCTGGTGCAGCCAGCGCAGCGACGGCCCGCCGAGCTGCAGCTCGGGCATGTCGTGGACCTGGCGCTGCATGTACTCCCAGCTGTCGCGGTCGCGGGTCAGCAGGTTGTCCTCGAAGACCACGGTGGCGACGTAGCTGTCGGGGCCCGTCGAGGGCGCGTAGACATGGCCGATGCCCATCTGCGTGCTGCCCCAGCCTAGCGCCCAGGCGGCGGGGCGCAGGGCGGCGGCCATGCGGATGCCCCACATCGGCCCGGTGAAGGCGGCGGCCTCGACCGGCAGCCCCTCGATCAGGGCGCGCAGCCCGATGCAACCGCCCATCGAATGCGCCAGCAGGTAGAAGGGCCGGGGCAGGCCCAGCTCCTCCGCGGCTTCGAGCATGGCGGTGACGTCGAACTGGTAGTCCTGGAACAGCGTGACGTGACCGGCGCGTGGATCGCGGTGCATGCGGTCGGCAAGGCCCTGTCCACGCCAGTCGACGCTCAGCGTATGATAGCCCAGATCAGCAAATTCGCCGGCGACGCGCCCGTATTTCTCGACATATTCCGTGCGGCCGGGAAACAGCAGCACGGTGCCCTGCGCCGCCTCGGGGCCCGGGTAATGGGCCAGGCGGATGCGCAGGTTGTCTTCGGTCCGAGCCCAGAACGCGCGGGCCCCTGCGGGACCCTCGGCCAAGTCGGCGTGAAAGGGCGCGTCGAGCATCATCTCAGGACAGAACTCCTCCGAGGCGCATCGCGGCGCCCATGTCCCCGTCGATGGCGAGCTTGCCCGACATGAAGGCCGAGGTCGGGTTGAGGTCGCCCTCGAGAATCTGCTGGAAGGTCTCGGTATCGGCGGAGAGCGTCACATCGGCGTCGTCGTCACCGGCGCGGGCGCCGTTTTCGTCGATGATGATGCTGCCTTCGTCTTCGATGACGAACTTGGCGGTGCCGTCGAACCCTTCTCCGTCCAGCTTCTTGTTCAGCGCGTCGACCGCTGCGGTGATGACTTCGCTCATTCTGATCCCTTCCTTCACGAAAACCTGTGCTGGCAATCCAGCATCTTCGGGTTACACTCGGAATCTATGAGCATGGGCCTACGCAAGAGCAAACGTATCGTGGCGGCACTTTCCGTCACAGTCATGTTTTCCCTACCCGTCGCGGCACTCGCGCAGGCGGCCTCGGGAGATCTGCTGGAAGAGCTTGGCGCGGCAGAAAGCGCCGCCGAGGCCGACCGCATCGAGAAGGCGATCTATCTCGAATGGTCGAAATCCGGCTCTGCCGCGATGGACCTGCTTCTGAAGCGTGGCCGCGACGCGCTCGAGGTCAACGAGACCGCATCCGCCATCGAGCACCTGACCGCGCTCACCGATCACGCGCCGCAGTTTGCCGAAGGCTGGCACGCGCTGGCACTGGCCTACTACCAGGCCGAGATGTTCGGTCCGGCGATGGATGCCCTGGAACATGTCCTTGCGGAAAACCCTCAGCATTTCGGCGCCTTGCGCGGCGTTGCTGCGATCCACGAGCAGCTCGGCAACGAGGCGCTTGCATATGACGCCTACACGCGGGTACTGGAACTCAGACCGTTTGACGAAGAGGTGACCGGTGCTTTGGAGCGGCTTGCGGGCCAGGTCCAGGGCATCGAGATCTGAACCTCTGAGGGAAGGAACAGGGCGGCACCATGCCCCAACGCGCACGGATCGCGGCCGTTCTCGGCCCGACCAACACTGGCAAGACCCATTACGCCATCGAACGCATGCTCGGTCACCGCACCGGCATGATCGGCCTGCCGCTGCGGCTGCTGGCCCGAGAGGTCTATGACAAGGTCGTGGCGGCGCGGGGCCCGGGCGTGGTGGCGCTGGTCACCGGCGAGGAGCGCATCGTGCCGCCGCGAGCGCAGTACTGGATTTGCACCGTCGAGGCGATGCCCGAGGGTATGGGCTGCGATTTCGTCGCCATCGACGAGATCCAGCTCTGCGCCGATCCCGAGCGCGGCCATGTCTTCACCGACCGCCTGCTCCGCATGCGCGGCCTACACGAGACCCTGTTTCTCGGCTCCGACACCATGCGCGGGCCGATCAACGCGCTGGTCAGGGGTTGCGAGTTCATCCGCCGCGAGCGGATGAGCCAATTGGGCTATCTTGGTTCGAAAAAGATAAGCCGGATGCCGGCACGCTCGGCCATCGTCGGGTTCTCGGTGGATAATGTCTATGCCATCGCCGAGCTGATCCGCCGCACCAAGGGCGGTGCCGCGGTGGTGATGGGGGCGCTGAGCCCGCGCACCCGCAACGCGCAGGTCGATCTCTACCAGAATGGCGAGGTCGATTACCTCGTCGCAACCGATGCGATCGGCATGGGGCTCAACCTCGACATCGATCACGTCGCCTTTTCCAGCCTGACCAAGTTTGACGGCCGCCGCATGCGCCCCCTGCAGCCCAACGAGCTGGCGCAGATCGCCGGGCGGGCGGGGCGCGGCATGAAGCCCGGCACCTTCGGTACCACCGGCGATGCCGGCCAGATCCCCGACGACTGGGTCGAGGCGATCACCAGCCACAGCTTCACGCCGCTGCGCAAGCTCAACTGGCGCAACCCGAAGCTCAATTTCGGCTCGATCCAGGGGCTGGTGCATTCGCTCGAGCTCAGCCCCAATGACGAGTGGCTCGCCAAGGCCCGCGAGGCTGACGACCTGATGGTGCTGAAATCGCTCGGGCAGGAGGCGGAGGTGCAGGCGCGCGCCAGCAACCCGCGCTCCGTTCAGCTTCTCTGGGATGTCTGCCGGATCCCCGATTTCCGGGGAATCAGCCACGCGGAACATGCGGGCCTCTTGCAAGTTATCTTCCAGCATCTGCACGAGCGCGGCGAGATCCCGAGGGACTTCATGGCCCGTCAGATCAAGCGGATCGACCGCACCGATGGCGATATCGACACATTGTCGAAGCGATTGGCGTTTATCCGCACATGGACCTACGTGGCGCAGCGCCGCGGCTGGGTCGATGACGAAAGCCATTGGCGCGAGGCGACCCGCGCTGTAGAAGACGCACTGTCCGACGCCCTGCACGAGCGTCTGACTCAGAGATTTGTTGACCGGCGGACAAGCGTATTGCTCCGGCGGTTGAAGCAGAAGGAGGCCCTTTTGGCCGAGGTGAATGACAAGGGTGAGGTGACCGTCGAAGGAGAATTCGTCGGTCGTCTGGAAGGGTTCCGGTTCCGTCAGGACCAGGGTGCGACGGGCCAGGAGGCCAAGACGCTGAAACAGGCGTCGCTTCAGGCGCTCGCGCCGCATTTCCACCTGCGGGCGGATCGGTTCTACAATGCGCCGGATACCGAGATCGATTTCACCGAGCAGGGTGGCCTGATGTGGGGCGACCAGGCGGTGGGCAAGCTCGCCAAGGGCGACGATCCGCTGAAGCCGCGCGTCGTCGCCTTCGTCGACGACACCGCCGGCCCGGATGTGATCCAGAAGGTCGAGCGCCGTCTGCAGCACTTCATCGACCGCAAGATCGCGGCGCTTTTCGAGCCGCTGCTCAACATGCAGCGCGACGAGACCCTGACCGGTCTCGCCCGTGGCTTCGCCTTCCGCATGGTCGAGGCGATGGGCATCCTGCCGCGCCAGCTCGTGTCCGACGAGGTCAAGCAACTCGACCAGGACGCCCGCGGTGCGCTGCGCAAGCACGGCATGCGCTTTGGCCAGTACACCATCTTCATGCCGCTGCTGCTCAAGCCCGCGCCGACGCGCCTGCGGCTGGTGCTGTGGTCGCTGTTCAACGATCTCGACACCTTCCCCGAGGCGCCGCCGCCGGGGCTCGTCACCGTGCCGAACATCCGCGACGTTCCGATGCAGCATTACTCGCTGGCGGGCTACCGCCCGGCGGGTGAGCGTGCAATCCGCATCGACATGCTTGAGCGCCTCGCCGACCTGCTGCGCGCACAGGACAGCCGCGGCGGCTTCGAGGCCAACGCCGACATGCTGTCGATCACCGGCATGACGCTCGAGCAGTTCGCCGACCTGATGCAGGGCCTGGGCTACCGCGGCGAGAAGGGCGAGCGCGAGAAGGTGCGCCGCGCCGACCAGATCCTGACCGAGACCTCCGAGCCGTCGGGCGAGCCCGGCGAGAACGAGCCGGTCTTCGACGCCGCCCGCGAGGAAGAGGCGACCCCGGCCGCGATGGCCGATCCGTCCGCCACGCCGCCGGCCGCCGATGTGGTGACCGGCTCCGAGTCCATCGATGACGAGGGTTTCGCCCCGATCAACGAGGATCCCGAGGCGGTCGAGGTCGACGATCACATCGCCGAGACGCCGGAAGAAGAGCTGCTGCCTGGCACCGCGCCCGACGAGGCGCTGGCGGGCCCCGAGACCGAGGTGTTCTACACCTTCACCTGGGCCGGCAACCGCAACAACCGCGGCCCGCGCCGCGAGGGTGGCCAGCGCGACGGCGGTCATCGCGAGCGCGACGGCGGCGGCCGCGATGGCCAGAAGGGCGCCCGCGGCAAGGGCGGCGCACCGCGTGGCAAGGGCGGCCCCGGCGGCAAGAAGGGCAAGGGCGGCAAGCCGCAGGGCGACAAGGGCCCCAAGTCCTACGAGTCGCGCCCCCGCAAGGAGCAGAAGATCGACCCCGACAACCCCTTCGCTGCGGCGCTCATGGGGTTTAAGGGCAAGTCCTGAGTGTCGGAGCCGGCGACCAAGCTGCGCATCGACAAGTGGCTGTGGCAGGCCCGCTTCTTCAAGACGCGGAGCCTCGCCGCCAAGATCGTCACGGGCGGTCTGCGGGTCAACGGTCAGCCGATCGCCAAACCCGCCTTCTCGGTGGGGGCGGGCGATGTCCTGACCTTCTCGCAGGGGCGCGATGTGCGGGTGATCAAGGTGATCGCCCTCGGCACGAGGCGCGGCCCGGCCCCCGAGGCCCAGGCGCTCTACGAAGACCTCGATCCTCCGGCGCCGCGGGCGCCGGAGCCCCAGACCCCGCGCTTCGACGGCGGCGGGCGGCCCACCAAGAGGGACCGGCGCCAGCTCGACAAGCATCGGGATATGCTTGAATGATCCCGCGACGTGGTCTAGCTAGACCACTGATCGTGAGACCCTGACGGATGATTGCCCATGACTTACGTGGTCACTGAAAACTGTATCGCCTGCAAATACACCGACTGCGTCGAAGTGTGCCCGGTGGATTGCTTCTACGAGGGCGAGAACACTCTGGTGATTCATCCCGACGAATGCATCGACTGCGGCGTCTGTGAACCGGAATGCCCGGCCGACGCCATCCGGCCCGATACCGAGCCGGACATGGAAAAGTGGGTCGAGTTCAACCGCAAGTACTCCGAGCTCTGGCCGGTCATCATTTCCAAGAAGGATCCGATGCCCGATGCCGAGGAGCGCGATGGCGAGCCGGGCAAGATGGAGAAATACTTCTCCGAGGCGCCGGGCGAGGGCGGCTGAGCGGCGATTCGCCGTTTCCCAGTCAAAGCGGTTTCAAAAGCCTTGCTGGATTTGCGCAAATCCCTGATTTTGCGCGAATTCTGTGTTTCTGCCAAGAATCTGGGAAAGAGGCGCCGTTTGTGCTATAGTATGACGCACACATGACGAAGCCACGCAGACATGATCAGGTCGGGAACCGGCCGGGGGAATAATCGAAGACGTGACGTTTTCAGGCGAACGGGTTGCTTTGCACATCCGTCCGTCTTTTTGTCGCCACGTCATCTTGTCGTGATGAGCCGTGGCTTGGCTGCTAAGGACCCTGTTGTATGACCAAGAGCAAGAAAAACGAATTCCGCCCCAACGATTACGTGGTCTATCCCGCCCATGGCGTGGGTCAGATCATGTCGATCGAGGAGCAGGAAGTCGCCGGCATGAAGCTGGAACTGTTTGTGATCTCTTTCGAAAAGGACAAGATGACCCTCCGGGTGCCGACCCATAAGGCAACCGAGATCGGCATGCGCTCGCTCTCCTCGCCCGACGTGGTGAGCCAGGCGATGAAGACGCTGAAGGGCAAGGCCAAGGTCAAGCGCGCGATGTGGTCGCGCCGCGCTCAGGAGTATGAGCAGAAGATCAACTCGGGCGACCTGATCGCCATCGCAGAAGTGGTGCGCGACCTGCACCGGGCCGACGATCAGCGCGAGCAGAGCTACTCCGAGCGTCAGCTCTACGAGGCCGCGCTCGAGCGTCTGACCCGCGAAGTGGCTGCCGTCTCCGGTGGCGACGAAGTGGCCGCCGCGCGCCAGGTCGACGAGGTTCTGGGGCTGCGCGCCGCCTGATCCTCATCGGACACGAATATTCGGGAAAAGCGGGCCTTCAGGTCCGCTTTTTTCGTCTGGGGGTGGGCCGTTGGGGCAGGGCGCTCCCGCTGCTGTCCGAGCCCCGCGCCTGCGCGCAGCCGAGCCCGCGCAGATCGCCTCAGGCCGCGTCCTCGCGCCCTTCCATCAGGGCGGTGTAGAGCGCCGTCTCCAGCTCCTTCTCGAGCTCGCGGGCGCGCTTGATATAGGCCTCGTTCTCGGCCGAGGGCACATCGGGATCCCAGAGCTGCGCCAGCTCCTGCACCGTCTCGCGGTCGTGGTGATAGAACGTCTCCTGCGCGATCGCCGCCTCGTACTCGGTCATCCCGACCTCCTCGAGCACGTAGCGCCCGGCGCGCAGCGAGCTGTCGAACATCTCGCGGACGATCTTGTCGGCGCCGGCCTGGTAGAGCTCGTAGACATGGGTCCGGTCATGGGCGCGGGCGACGATGAACACGTCCTCGCGGATGCGCCGGGCGAAACGCACGAGCTTGGTCGTGGCCTTGGGATCGTCGAGCCCCGCCACCAGCACCTTGGCATCCTTGATGCCAGCCGCGTGCAGCAGCTCCGGCCGGGTCGGGTCGCCGAAGAAGCCGCGATGGCCGAAGCGGCGCATCAGCTCGATGGTCTTCATGTCGTGGTCGATCACCACGGTGCGATAGCCCGAGCTGCCCACCAGCCGGTTGACGATCTGCCCGAAGCGCCCGATCCCGGCGATGATGATCGGACCGTCCGCCTCGATGGTGTCTTCCTGCTGTGCCTCGCGGGCCTCCTCGAGCCGGGTCGAGAGCCAGTCGTAGAGGATGAAGAGCAGGGGGGTGATCAGCATCGACAGTGCCACCACCAGCAGCAGCCGTTGGCCGAGCGCGTTGCTGAAGATGTTGAGCTGCAGCGCGAAGGAGATCAGCACGAAGCCGAATTCCCCGGCCTGCGCCAGCGACAGGGTGAACAGCCAGCGTGCCCGGGTGTGCAGCTTGAAGATCCTCGCCAGCAGCATCAGGATCGCGCCCTTCAGCAGCATCAGTCCGAGCGCGAGGCCGAGGATCACGAAGGGTTCGCGCAGGAAGGCGAGGATGTCGATGCCGGCGCCCACGGTGATGAAGAACAGCCCCAGCAGCAGCCCCTTGAAGGGCTCGATATCCGACTCGAGCTGGTGGCGGAATTCCGAGTTCGCCAGCACCACGCCGGCGAGGAAGGTGCCGAGCGCCGGTGACAGGCCCACCAGCTCCATGAGGAAGGCGATGCCGACCACGATGAGCAGCGCCACGGCGGTGAACATCTCGGGCAGGCGGGCGGAATGGATATGGCGGAACAGCGGGCGCGCGCCGTAGATGCCCGCCACGATGATCAGCGCGATGGCGGCCAGCGTCACCAGCGCCACGCCCCAGCCCGGCAGCCCCTCGACGATCGACATCTCGTGATGGCCGTTGTCGCCGCCGTGGCCCAGGTCGATCGAGCCGTCGGGCGAGATGCGCGCCACGCCCGGCAGCGCCAGCAGCGGCAGCACCACCAGCATCGGGATCACCGCGATGTCCTGCGTGAGCAGCACCGAGAAGGCCGAGCGGCCGCCGGTCGACTGCATCAGCCCCTTCTCGTTGAGCGTCTGCAGTACGATGGCGGTCGACGAGAGCGCGAAGACCATGCCGCAGGCCAGCGCCGGGGCCCAGCTCACTCCGAGCGCCATGGCGCCGCCCATCACCGCGAGCATGGTGATGGCGATCTGCGACCCGCCCAGGCCCACCAGCCGGTGGCGCATGTCCCAGAGCGTGCGCGGCTCAAGCTCGAGCCCGATGATGAACAGCATCATCACCACGCCGAACTCGGCGAAATGGCGCAGGTCCTCGGTGGCGGCGACCAGATGCAGGACCGGGCCGATGACGATGCCGGCGAGGAGGTAGCCCAGCACAGAGCCGAGCCCCAGCCGCGCCGCGATCGGCACCGCGATCACCGCCGCCATCAGGTAGATCGATGCCTGAAAGAGAAATCCGTCCATAGTCGTCTCGCTGCCTCTGCCCACGACATGATGGGGCAGGGCGGGCGGCAATGACAACCGCCCTCGGCGCCGGCCAGCGCGCTTCGCCGCACAAATCGCGCGCATTCGATGCAAAGACCGGCGGGCACGCGCCGGCTGTCACAACCGGAATGCTTGACGCAAGGGCGCGAGAGGCGTAATGCGCGGCCCGTGGCGCTTTGTTACCGGATTGCGGGCCACGTTAAACATGCCGCTAAAGAGGTCAGACGAAAGCCCCTTTCGCTTGACCGCGACGGGGCTTTTTTCAATTGCGGCGAGGGGTGCCGCGAAAGGATACGACATGACCAGCAAGGGATCTCGCACGAACGCGGTTCACGGCGGCACCAAGCGCAGCCAGTGGGGCGAGCTCAGCGAAGCGATTTTTCTCACCCAGGGCTTCGCCTATGACAGCGCCGAGCAGGCCGAGGCGCGGTTTCTGAAGTCCGGCCCGGACGAGTTCATCTACGCCCGCTACGGCAACCCGACCGTGGCGATGTTCGAGGAGCGCATCGCGCTGCTCGAGGGCGCCGAGGATGCCTTCGCCGCCGCCTCCGGCATGGCTGCCGTCAACGGCGCGCTGACCTCTTGTCTCAAGGCCGGCGACCGCGTGGTGGCCGCGAAGGCGCTGTTCGGTTCCTGCCTCTACATCCTCGAGAGCATCCTGCCGCGCTTTGGCGTCGAGGTGGTGTTCATCGACGGCGCCGATCTTTCGGCCTGGGAGGAGGCGCTCAAGCCCGGCGCGCAGGCGGTCTTCTTCGAAAGCATGTCGAACCCGACGCTCGAGATCGTCGATATTGAAGGCGTCTCGAAGCTGGCCCATGCCGCCGGTGCCATCGTCATCGTCGACAACGTGTTCTCGACCCCGGTCTACTCGAACGCCATCGCGCAGGGCGCTGATGTGGTTGTCTATTCCGCCACCAAGCACATCGATGGTCAGGGCCGCGCGCTCGGCGGCGTCATCCTCGGCACGCGCGAGTTCATCCGCGGGACGGTCGAGCCCTACATGAAGCATACCGGCGGCTCGATGAGCCCGTTCACCGCGTGGATCATGCTCAAGGGCATCGAGACCATCGACCTGCGGGTGCGGGCGCAGACCGCATCGGCCAAGGCCATCGCCGAGGCGGTGAGCGGCCATGCCAAGGTGAGCAAGGTCAGCTATCCGGGGCTCGAGAGCCACGCCCAGTTCGCGCTGGCGCAGCGTCAGCTCGGGGCGGGGGGCACGATGGTGGCCTTCGAGATCGCGGGCGGCAAGGAGGCGGCCTTCCGCTTCTGCAACGCGCTCGAGATCATCCTGATCTCCAACAATCTCGGCGACGCCAAGACCATCGCGACGCATCCGGCGACGACGACGCACCAGCGCCTGTCGCCCGAGCAGCGCGCCGATCTCGGCATCTCCGACGGGCTGATCCGCCTGTCGGTCGGAATCGAGGATACCGACGATCTGGTGGCCGATCTGCTGCAGGCGCTTGATGCCGTTTAGCATCACATGCGTGTGATTTCCGGGCGTTACTCGCCCGGAAGCAGGAAAAAGTTGGAAAACGTTTCATGCGCGACCTATCTCTGGGGCGGTAGGAGAGACGCCCCGAGGAATATCAAGATGAACGTCCACACGCCGGAAATCGACAGCAAGCCCAGCAGTGACGAGGCGCGCGCCGCGCTCGAAGTGCTGCGCCGTTTCGCCGACAAGGCGCAAGATACCGAAATCGACGCTGTCGATCCGGCCCTCGCGCTGCTTCGAGACGGGGCCGGATATCCGGACCTGTCGCGTATCTTTCCGCAAGATTTCAAGGTCGACTCGGCCTACCGCGATACCCTGCCGGACCTGCAGAACGGCCCATCTTCGCTGATCCGGGGCGAAAACCGCGCGATCCAGCATGTTGGTATTTCCAACTTCCGGCTGCCGATTAAGTTCCATACGCGCGACAATGGCGATCTGACCCTGGAGACCTCGGTCACCGGCACCGTCAGCCTCGATGCCGACAAGAAGGGCATCAACATGTCGCGCATCATGCGCAGCTTCTATGTTCATGCCGACAAAACCTTCTCCTTCGAGGTGATCGAGGCCGCGCTGGACGACTACAAGAGCGATCTCGAGAGCTTTGACGCCCGCATCGAGTTGGCTTTTTCCTTCCCGGTGAAGGTAGAATCCCTGCGCTCCGGCCTCTGGGGCTTTCAGTATTACGACATCGCGCTCGAACTGGTGGAAACCGCCGGAGTGCGTCGCAAGATCCTGCATCTCGACTATGTCTACAGCTCGACCTGCCCGTGCTCGCTGGAGCTCTCCGAGCACGCCCGGCGCGAGCGCAACCAGCTCGCGACGCCGCATTCGCAGCGCTCGGTCGCGCGGCTGTCGGTGGAGCTGAAGGATGGCGAGTGCCTGTGGTTCGAGGACCTGATCGACCTCTGCCGCGCCGCCGTTCCGACCGAGACGCAGGTCATGGTCAAGCGCGAGGACGAGCAGGCCTTCGCCGAGCTCAACGCCGCCAACCCGATCTTCGTGGAAGACGCCGCGCGGCTCTTCGCCGAGCAGCTACAGGCGGATCCGCGCATCGGCGACTATCGCGTGCTGGCCAGCCACCAGGAAAGCCTGCACTCGCATGATGCGGTGTCGGTCCTGACCGAAGGCACCACATTTGCGCATGACAGCCTCGGTCCGAAGCTGTTTCCGACGCTGATCCACAGCCACTGACCTACGATCCGCGATGGATTTGAATGCGCCGCCCCGAGGGGAGGCGCATTTCTTATGCAACATGCTGCATTGCAGCAATTCGTGATCGCCGGGTTCGGGAAAGCGCAGGGCTTTGGCCTAACTATGAAGCCGGGAGGAAGCCAACAGACGGAGGTTTCCGGATGCACGCCGATACCGTTCAGATCGCCATGGGCCGCGGCTCTCTGAAGCAGAAGATCGATCTCTACTTCGCCAATCTCGGGCTGGGGCTGAACCCTTACGGCCTACGCAAGGCACGGATGCGCGAGATCATCCATCTCGAGATGAAGAGCGACGACCAGCTCGCCCGCATGGGGCTGAGCCGCGACGACATTCTCCCACACGTGTTCCGCGATCTGCTGACCGCCTGAGCGGCGCGATGCCGCGGGCGTGGCGGGCTTGCCGGGAGGCGGATTTTGCCCGCCGCGCCGCTTGACTAATATCGCGGGGCAGGCCAACGCTGCGCCATGTTCGACCTCCGTCCCGTCGCATATGTCATCGGTCTGCTCGTCGCCACGCTGGGCGCGACCATGTTCCTGCCAATGCTCGTCGACATCGCCGAGGGGCGGGGCGAGTGGCATGTCTTTCTCGAGACCGGCCTCGTCACCATGCTCACCGGCGGCCTGATCTCGCTGGCCTGCGCCAACGCGGTGAAGGAGGGGCTGACGTTGCAGCAGACCTTCCTGCTGACCGTCGGCGTCTGGGCCGCGCTGCCGATCTTCGGCGGGCTGCCCTTCATCTTCGGCGCCACCGAGGCCAGCTTCACCGATGCCTATTTCGAGGCCATGTCGGGGCTCACCACCACCGGCTCGACGGTGTTCAGCGGGCTCGACGACCTGCCCAAGGGGCTGCTCCTGTGGCGCGGCATCCTGCAATGGCTGGGCGGCATCGGCATCATCGTGGTCGCCATGGTGTTCCTGCCCGAGCTGCGGGTCGGCGGCATGCAGGTGTTCCGCTCGGAAGCCTTTGAGACGATGGGGAAGATCCTGCCACGCGCCACCGAGATCGCCTCCTCGATTTCGACCATCTATGTCGGCCTCACGCTGGCCTGCGCCGTGGCCTACCTGCTCTGCGGCATGAACGCCTTCGACGCGACGGTGCATGCGCTCACCACGATCTCGACCGGCGGCTTCGCCAATTACGATGCCAGCTTCGGCACCTTCTCCGGCCCGGCGGAATACGTGGCGTCGGTCTTCATGATCGCCGCCGCGCTGCCCTTCGTGCGCTACGTGCAGATGATGAACGGCCATTACACCGCGCTCTGGCGCGACAGCCAGGTGCTCGCCTTCTTCGGCACCATCGCGGCGCTTGTCGCGGTGATGGCGGTGACGCTGGTCTCGATCTTCCCGCATCACCCGGAGCAGGCGGTGCGCGAGGCGCTGTTCAACATCACCTCGATCATCTCGGGCACCGGCTACGCCTCGGTGGATTACATGCAGTGGGGCCCGTTCATCATCACGATGTTCTTCTTCATCGGGCTGATCGGCGGTTGCGCCGGCTCGACCGCCTGCTCGGTGAAGATTTTCCGCTACCAGATCCTCTTCGCCTCGATCCGGGTGCAGCTGCGCCGCATCCGCGCGCCGCACGGCGTCTTCACCCCGCGCTTCCAGGGGCGCCCGGTGGATGACGACACGCTCTCCTCGGTGCTCAGCTTCTTCGCCTTCTTCGTAGTGTCGCTGGGTGTCTTGTCGGTGGGTCTCGGGATGACCGGGCTCGACTTCATCACTTCGCTCTCGGGCGCAGCGACGGCGCTGGCGAATGTCGGCCCGGGGCTCGGCGACCAGATCGGGCCCGCGGGCAATTTCGCCGGCATCAACGACACGGCGAAATGGATGCTGGCCTTCGCCATGCTCACCGGCCGCCTCGAGGTGATGGCGGTCTTTACCCTGTTCACCCTGCGCTTCTGGCGCGCCTGAGGCGCGCCAGTGCCGAACGCCTCGACAGGCGGCGCGCCAGCGCCGTGGGTCAGTGCGGCTCGCCGGCGAGATGGGTGATGTCGAGCCCGCGCGTGTAGACCAGCGCCATCGAGTCGCGCAGCACCAGCGGTCCGCCGATGTAATCCGGCCCGATGCCGGGGCCGCGGATGGTCAGGTGCCAGTCGTTGCGGCTGACGCTGTCGGGCAGCAGGTCGAGCGGGTCGAGCTCGTCGGTCGCGCCGCCCTCCATATGGCAGACGGTGAACACCTCGCCGCCCTGCGGCGCGTTGCGCAGCGAGACGAAGACCGTGCGGCCGTCGATCGGCTCGACATAGCGGAAATGGTCGTCGTCGCGCAGGTTCTGGCGCAGCCACGGGTTGTTGAGCCGGAACATGCGCAGTCGGCGCATGGCGTTGGTCTGTACCGGATCGAGCTTCGAGGTCGAGTGCGAGACGTTGCAATACTCGTGCATGTCATCCATCCACGCCCGCGCGATCTGCTTCAGCCCGCCCACGGTGATCGGGCGCGGGCCGGCCAGCGGCGGCTCCACCGCGTTGAGTAGCGTGGCGATGGTGTTGAGATCGTAATCCGTCACCTCGACCAGCGCCGGCAGGAACTCGAGGAAGCGAGCGAGATCCTCGCGGGTCTCGAAGCCCAGCTCCTTGAGCCAGCGGAAGGCGCCAGGGACGGAATAGCTGTATTCATCGACCTGCCATTTGAGCGAGATCGCCTCCTCGGCCACGACCTTGACGCCGTACTTGTCATCCTGGT
Organism: Salipiger bermudensis; assembly: GCF_019801965.1. Classification (GTDB taxonomy): domain Bacteria; phylum Pseudomonadota; class Alphaproteobacteria; order Rhodobacterales; family Rhodobacteraceae; genus Salipiger; species Salipiger bermudensis_A. Next base: position 110,818 of record NZ_JAHVIA010000001.1, on the reverse strand, counting down.
TGCGGATGAAGCCCCAGCTGGCGCGCGCGGTGGCGTTGAGGAAATCCATCGGCACGCCGGGCAGGGCGGCATAGGTCAGGATCGACACGGCCGGATTGTCATAGGCCTTGTCGAGGATCTCCATCTTGGTGTCGCCGAGGCGGGTGTTGATGTTGAGCTTGGGGTTGACCTGCGTGCCCCGGCGCAGCGTGTCATGGTTGGCGGTGCCCGAGATCCAGTTGGAGCCGCGCTTGAGGATTTCCCACAGGCGCCAGTATTTCGACAGCCAGAAGGTATATATGAACGGCGTGTTGTGGGCGAAGGTCAGCGGCCCCCACTGGAACACGTCCGGATCGGTCTCCTTCTGGTTCTCGATCACCGCGCGGTAATCCGAGCTCAGCTCCCAGTCTTCCTGCGGCCAGGGCCGGCCATCCTCGAAGACGAACCACGGCCGGTAATCGACGCCGGCGACGTTCTGCACCACCTCCGACATCTCCTGAAGGTAGTCGTCATCGTGGCGCATTTCCTGCGTCGAGGCATCCCACCACTTGAAGTCCTGCGCACCGTCGACCCGCACCCCGTCGGCGCCGAAATCCACCTTGCGGCGCTGCAGCTCGAGCAGGATCGCGCGGACGAAGGGATTGTTGTAGTCGAGATTCTGGCCGTACATGTTCGGCCCGGCGAAGAAATGGCTGTTGAGCGCGTTGAGGCCCTGGTTGTCGGAGTGGCCGAACACCACGTCGAGCACCAGCATCTTGGGCCAGCGCGGGAAGTTGTGCAGCACCGCTGCAAGGTCGATCAGCTCATCCGGTCGCGCCGTCTCGAGCAGCACCGGGTTCACCGTCGCCATGCCCGAAATCACGATGTCATAGCCCCAGTTGGTGGTGTCGGGGCGCATCAGGTGGGCGGTGACGGTGTCGTCGTCGCACTCGACATCGGTCCAGAAATCCGGGCCGGCCTCGTAGACGGTGGTGGGCTCGACCGGCAGCAGCTGCACCGCGTCGTAGCCGGCGAACAGCTCTTCATCCGGCTCCAGCGACAGGCCGGCGCCGACGCGCACCGCGAGGCGCTCGAACTGGCGGGTGAGCGAGGCCAGCGTGCCGCCGGGCGTGGCGGTGGGCACGTGGACCTGCAGGATCGAGGTCGGCGGCGCGAACTTGTAGGGGCCGTCGGCCTTTCGGACCTGCTCGAAATAGCCCTTGTCCTGACGTCGCGCCTGCATCGCCGGTACGTCATAGATCTCGGCCGGGGAGAAGGCGCCATATGGCAGGGAGGCGGCGAGCGGATCGAGGATGCGATGATAGGCGCCCTCCTGGTCGCGGTAGACCAGCGCGTAGAAATCGCCGATCTGGTCGCGGCTGCCGGCCTTGAGCCCGCTGGCGGCGGCAAAGGTGAAGGCTTCGCAGCGCGCCACCGGCAGCAGCACCCGGTCGAAGCGCACATCGCCCTGGCTCGCGGTCAGGTCGAGCTCTTCCTGAGGGCGCAGGACCTCGAGGAACACGTCGCCATCGGCAATGCGCCAATCGAGCAGTTCCGGCGTCCAGAAGCCAAACTCCACCCGCTCGCCATCGACCAGCGCCCCCAGCTGCCGCGCGATCTGCTTGCCGGCGGCAAAGCGGTCGGGGGCGGTGTTGAGCACCTCTTGGCACCAGTCGGCGCGCGCCTCGGCGGCGGAAAGGTCGGCGAGGATGGCGGGCGTGTCTGTCATGGCGTCTCGGTCCTGTCTCGTTGCTCATGTGCCGCAGCCGCGCGCCCCCTCGGGCCGCGGCGCGGAATGTCTGGCGATCTGCGGGAGGGGGGATGCAATAGGGCGAACCCTCCCGGACGAACCGGCGGGCCGTCCCGCCTGTCCTCCGGTCAACCTAAGGCGCTGAGACCTGTCTGCAACGCGAAAGGCGGGGTTTCGCTGCAAGGCCGGGGCGATGTTTTGGGCAAAGCGCGTTCAGGCGGCAGAGGATCAGGCCGCGGCCTTGAGAAGCTTCTCGCGCATGAACTCGATCCGATCCTGTCCCCAGAACCGTTCACCATCAACCACATAGGTCGGAGAGCCGAAGATCTCGGCCTCGATCGCGGCCTGCGTCACCGCGTCGGCCTCATCGCGCACCGCCTCGCTCTCGGCCTCGTGCAGGATCTCAAGAGCGGGCATGTCGATCTGGCGCAGCGCCTCGCCGAGATCGCCCGGATCCGAGATGTTGCGGCCCTCGGCCCAGACCCCGCGCAGGCAGGCCAGCGTCACCGCGTCCTGATCGAGCCGGAGCCGCCCGGTGGCGAGAATGACCCGGCAGGGCAGGCGCACGTCGACCGGGTGATGCGCCGGGTTCGAGGTCATGCGCAGGCCGCGCAGCCGCGCCCAGCGGCGCTGATCTTCCATGCGGTAGCTCTGCCGCGCCTCGCATTGCTCAAGCGGATGGGTCGTCCCCATCTCGGCATAGACCTTGCGGATGTCCATCGGGAAGAAGCGCACATGCGCTCCGGCCTCGGCGGCCAGCGCCATCAGCGCCTGGTGGCCGAGATAGGTGAACCCGGAGGCCGGTGAGAAGAAATAGTCGATGGTCTTGCGCATGACGCCCCCAGATTTTCGAAACTGGCTTCGCAACCTTGATCGGCGGTCCGCGTCGGCGGCCCCGGCTCACAGGGCCCCGAACCGGATCGTGGGATCATTGACGCGCGGCGCGGCTTCGCTTGTCAACGCGGGCTCCCCGGGCAGGGCCGAGTTGCAGCATCAACTCGGAGCGATCCGGCGGAATCTCTCCCGCAGGCGCAAAGAACGCCGGAAATTTGCGCAGTTTTGAATCGCCTTCGTGACGCCGCGCTCGCCATTGTCAGCGCCGCTGCCGTGGCTATGCTCCGCCGCAAACAGGGAGGGTTTGCTGATGAAGATCGAAGATCACGTGTTCCTCGTGACCGGTGGCGGTTCGGGGCTTGGCGCGGCGGTGGCCGAGATGCTGGTGGGCGCGGGAGGCCGCGCGGTGCTGCTCGACGTCAACGCCGAGGCCGGCAAGGCCAAGGCGGAGGAGCTCGGCGAGGCGGCGCATTTCGTCATGACCGACGTGACCGACGGGGCGCAGGGCGAGGCGGCGGTGGCCGCGGCGGTCGAGCGCTTCGGGCGGCTCGATGGTCTGATCAACTGCGCCGGCGTCGCGCCGGGCGAGAAGATCGTCGGGCGCGAGGGGCCGCACAGGCTCGAGAGCTTCGCGCGGGCGGTGACGATCAACCTCGTGGGCACGTTCAACATGCTGCGGCTGGCGGCGGATGCGATCTCGAAGCAGGCGCCGGGCGAGGGCGGCGAGCGCGGGGTGATCATCAACACCGCCTCGATCGCGGCCATGGACGGGCAGATCGGGCAGGCGGCCTATGCGGCCTCGAAGGGCGGCGTGGCCTCGCTGACGCTGCCGGCGGCACGCGAGCTGGCGCGGCACGGCATCCGTGTGGTGACCATCGCGCCGGGGATCTTCGGGACGCCTATGATGGCGGGGCTGCCGCAGGAGGTACAGGACAGCCTCGGCGCCTCGGTGCCGTTCCCGCCGCGCCTCGGCGATCCGGCCGAATACGCGGCGCTGGCGCGGCACATCATCGAGAACCAGATGCTGAACGGCGAGGTGATCCGCCTCGACGGCGCGCTGCGCATGGCGCCGAAATAGGGCGGGACGTTCGGGCGCTGTGCGCCCTCGGAAGATCCGAGCGTGTACCTAGCGCGGGAACAAGGCCGCAGGCCGCTTCTCACACATCGCGGTCCGCGATGTGTTGCCGGCAGGCGTTTGCCAGCAAACGCCGAGAGGCGCGCCATCGGTCATGCTGAAAGCATGCCTCTGACATGGCCCGCCCCCCGGGCTGGCGATTTGGTGACGCTTGGGCACAGTTTCGAGGTCTTTCGGACTTGGCCGGGATAAATCGAGAGGCTCGAAGCACAGATCGCCATCCCGCAGGCCGGCGATGGCGCGGCGGCGTCCCGGAATGGTGAGGTGAGGACTGGCTCAAGGGGCAAGTGGACGAGGTCCCAAACGCAAACCGCCGCCCCGAAGGGCGGCGGTTTCGTTTCCAGCGACAGAGGAAATCCTCAGCCAATCTCGGCCAGGCGCGCCAGCGCTTCCTTGAGCTTGGCCTCTTCCTCTTCGCGCGCGGCGAGGTTCTCGCGGGTCTCCTCGACCACCTCCTCGGGCGCGCTCTCGACGAACTTGGGGTTCTTCAGACGCCCGCGCAGGCCGCCCAGTTCCTTGCCGAGCTTGGCGATGTTCTTCTCCAGACGGGCCTTCTCGGCCTCGACATCGATGATGTCGGCCAGCGGCAAACCGAAGGTCGCCCCTCCCACCGGTACGGTGACGCAGCCCTTGGGGAAGCTGTCGACCGCTGTCAGGCTCTCGAGCCGCGCCAGGCGCTTGATCAGCGCCTCGTTGTTGGCCCAGGCCGCTTCGCCCGCGGCGTCGATCTCGGTCACCAGCACCGGGACGTAGAGCCCCACCGGCACGCCCATCTGGGCCCGCGCCGAGCGCACGCCCTCGATCAAGGAGATCACCCAGCGCATCTCGGCATCCGCCGCCGGGTCGAGCAGGTCGGCGGTGGTGTAGGTCGGCCAGTCGCCGTGCACGAGCATCTTCGAGCGCTCGCCCAGCGTGCCCCAGAGCTCTTCGGTGATGAAGGGCATGATCGGGTGCAGCAGGATCAGGCACTGGTCGATCACCCACGACATGGTCGCCTGCGTCTCGGCCTTGGCGGCCGCATCCTCGCCCTGCAGGAGCGGCTTCGAGAACTCGACATACCAGTCGCAGACCACGCCCCAGACGAAGGCATAGAGCGACAGCGCCGCGTCGTTGAAGCGGTAGTCGGCCAGCGCGGCATCCACCGTCTCGCGCACCCGCGCGGTCTCACCAAGGATCCACTTGTTGACCGTGGCCTGCGGGGCAGGGCGCCCGCCTGCCAGACCGACCGCGCCGTTCATCTCGGCGAAGCGGGCGGCGTTCCACAGCTTGGTGCCGAAGTTGCGGTAGCCGGCGATGCGCTGCATGTCGAGCTTCAGCACGCCACCCAACGAGGCCATGGCCGCGTTGGTGAAGCGCAGCGCGTCGGCGCCATACTCGTCGATGATCTCGAGCGGGTCGACGACATTGCCGAGCGACTTGGACATCTTCTTGCCCTTGGCGTCGCGCACCAGCCCGTGCAGGTAGACGTCCTTGAACGGGATCTCGTCGACCACGGCGAGCTGCATCATCATCATCCGCGCCACCCAGAAGAACAGGATGTCCTGCCCGGTCACCAGCACGCTGGTGGGGAAGTAACGCTCGAGCTCGGCGGTCTTCTCGGGCCAGCCCAGGGTGCCGATCGGCCAGAGGCCGGAGGAGAACCAGGTGTCGAGCACGTCGGGATCGCGGAACACCGGGATCGCCTGCGGCCGGCGGCGCTGGTCGACGCCGGTGAAATCGGTGCCCTGCTCGAGCAGCGCGGCGAGGTGATCCTCCGCCGCCGCCGCATCCTCGACCATCAGGAACTCAGCATCCTCGCCGAAGAAGGCGTGCATTTTCTTCAGCGCCTCTTCCTCGGAGGCGGCACAGAACGAGCGCCACTCGTCGCCCAGGCCCGGCGTGTGCCAGACCGGGATCTGGTGGCCCCACCAGAGCTGGCGCGAGATGCACCAGGGTTCGATGTTTTCGAGCCAGTGGTAATAGGTCTTCTCGCCGCTCTCGGGCATGATCCGCACGCGTCCCTCGCGCACGGCATCGAGCGCCGGCCCGACGATCTGCGCGGTGTCGACGAACCACTGGTCGGTGAGCATCGGCTCGATGACGACCTTGGAGCGGTCGCCGAAGGGCTGCATGATCGGCTTGGCCTCGACCAGCGGCACCCATTGCGCCTCCTCATCCCGCGCCTCGCCGCCTTCCTCGGGCGCCACCGGCGCCTTGGCCGCGGCCTGGCCCAGCCGCGGATCGGTGACCTCGGTCATCACCGCGAGGCCTTCCTCGGTGATCTCGCGCACCACCGCCTCGCGCGCCTCGAACCGGTCGAGCCCGCGCAGGTGATCGGGGACGAGGTTCAGCGCGTCGGCCTCGTGCTCGGTGAGCGTCAGCTCGCCGCGGGCGACCTTCTGCGCGGTCTCGGCGGCCTCGGCACAGGAGGTGCCGTCGGCGCGCATCGTGCCGCGGGTGTCCATCAGGCGATACATCGGGATGCCGCCGCGCTTGGCGACCTGGTAGTCGTTGAAGTCATGCGCGCCGGTGATCTTCACCGCGCCCGAGCCGAATGTCGGGTCGGGATATTCGTCGGTGATGATCGGGATCAGGCGGCGATGCTCCTTCGGTCCCACCGGGATCTCGCAGAGCTGGCCGACGATCGCCGCATAGCGCTCGTCCGACGGGTGCACCGCGACGGCGCCGTCGCCCAGCATGGTCTCGGGGCGGGTGGTGGCGATGGAGATGTAATCACGCTCCTCCTCGAAGAGCACGTTGCCGTCCTCATCCTTCTCCACATAGGTGTAGGTCGCGCCGCCCGCCAGCGGATACTTGAAGTGCCACATGTGGCCCGGCACCTCGATGTTCTCGACCTCGAGGTCCGAGATCGCGGTCTCGAAATGCGGGTCCCAGTTCACCAGCCGCTTGCCGCGGTAGATCAGGCCCTTCTCGTACATGTCGACGAAGACCTTGATCACCGCGTCGTGGAAATTGCCTTCCTCGCCGGCCGGCGCGCCCTCGGCACCGGACATGGTGAAGGCGTTGCGCGACCAGTCGCAGGAGGCGCCGAGGCGCTTGAGCTGGTTGATGATGGTGCCGCCCGAGTGCTGCTTCCACTCCCAGATCTTCGCGGTGAAGGCCTCGCGGCCCATCTCGCGACGGGTGGCGTTGCTCGAGTCCTTGGCCAGCTCGCGCTCGACGACCATCTGCGTGGCGATGCCGGCATGGTCCTGCCCGGGCTGCCAGAGCGTGTCGAAGCCGCGCATCCGGTGCCAGCGCACCAGGATGTCCTGCAGCGTGTTGTTGAACGCGTGGCCCATGTGCAGCGAGCCTGTCACGTTGGGCGGCGGGATCATGATGCAGAAGCTTTCGTCGCGCGAGGCGTTGGCCCCGGCTGCGAAGGCGTCCGCCTGTTCCCATGCTTCGTAGATGCGCGCCTCTGCGGCGGCCGCGTCAAAGGTCTTTTCCATCGCCATGGGTCGTCTTCCCGTGCCTGCATGCATTGTCCCGCCTCGTCTACCCAATGGCGGGGCAAAGGGAAAGGCTGCACGTCCCGCGCCGCCCCCGTGGTTTTTTCTGGCCAAAAATATCCCGGGGAGTCCGCGCGCCCCGCGCGGACGGGGCAGAGCCTCGAAATCGCCTGTCAACCTGCGATGCGGCGGGGGGGGGCGGCAATGAGATGAAGAAACGAAAAACGGCGGCGCCCGGGAGGAGGAGGGGCGCCGCCGTCTGATCATTCCGACGGCCCAGGGAGGAGGAGAGGGCTTCGGAAACCGGCTGGACCGTCAGGTCCGGATTTGGGGTGCGGCGGGATCAGGGAGGAGGAGAGATCCCGCCGCGTATCGAACGCCCCAGGGAGGAGGAGAGGGGCTCCGAAACTGTCGGGCGCGTGGCCCGGATGTAGGGTGCGACGGTGCCAGGGAGGAGGAGAGGCACCGTCGCGTATCGAACGCCCCAGGGAGGAGGAGAGGGGCTCCGAAACTGTCGGGCGCGTGGCCCGGATGTTGGGACGCGGCGGGATCAGGGAGGAGGAGAGATCCCGCCGCTCATCGAACGCCCCAGGGAGGAGGAGAGGGGCTCCGAACTGTTGGGCACATGGCCCGGTGTCTTTGCGGCGGCGACCTCGGGAGGAGGAGTGAGGTCGCCGCCGGGCTCGATGCGCTCAGGGAGGAGGAGGAGAGCGCCTCGAGAAATCTGTGTTCAGGCCTCGTAGGCGGCCTGGTAGGCGATCCGGCGGATCATCGAGCGGTGCAGCCCGAGATCGCTCAGTTCGCGGTTGCTCAGCTGGCCGAGCTCGCGCAGCGTCTCCTTGTAGAGACGGCGACGGGCAGTGCGCTCGCGCAGCGAGGCGATCATACCGGCGAAGAAGCCGTTCGAGCCTTGGGTGCTGGTGTCGGTTGCGTATGCCATGTTCGTTGCTAGCCTGTGTTCGTGTATCTCTGTGTTGGCCCTAACATGTGGCAAATGCTGCGACTGCACAATCCTGCCATAACTCAATGCCGCTATGCAGCATCTGCATGGGCCGGCTGAGGGAGAGCTAAGCGAAAGCAACGCGTTAAGCGTAACAATTGAGCGGACTGTGTACGAGCGTTGCGCCTGGAGCAACGTGACGCTACGTCGGTCTGCAGAAATGGAAAGGATAGACCATGTCCCCGACACAAGAGGCGGTGAAGGCAGAGCTTGCGCGGCTCGAGCTGCCCGACGGCGGAAACCTGATTTCGCGAGACATGATTCGAGCTTTGAGCATTGAGGGAGGGGCCGTGCGTTTCGTCATCGAGGCGCCCTCTCCGGAGATCGCCAAGCACATGGAGCCGCTGCGCGCGGCGGCCGAGCGCGCCGTGATGGCGCTTGACGGCGTGGTCTCCGCAAGCGCGGCGCTCACCGCGCATGGCCCCGCGGCCAAGGCGCCGTCGCTGAAGATCGGCGGCCATGCCAAGCCGCAGGAAGGCCGGATGAACCCGCCCGGCGTGAAATCGGTGATCGCCATCGGCTCGGGTAAGGGCGGGGTCGGCAAGTCCACCGTGTCGTCGAACCTCGCGGTGGCGCTGGCGCGGGCGGGCAAGAAGGTGGGGCTGCTCGATGCCGACATCCACGGGCCCTCGCAGCCGCGCATGTTCGGCATCTCGAAGCGCCCTGCCAGCCCCGACGGCAAGACCATCATTCCGCTCGAGGCACATGGCGTCACGCTGATGTCGATCGGCTTCATGCTGCCCGAGGACAAGGCCTTGGTCTGGCGCGGCCCGATGCTGATGGGGGCGCTGCAGCAGATGATGATGCAGGTGGAGTGGGGCGAGCTTGATGTGTTGCTCATCGATTTGCCGCCGGGCACCGGCGACGTGCAGCTTTCTCTCGGCCAGAAGAGCGACCTGACCGGCGCCATCGTGGTCTCGACGCCGCAGGACGTGGCGATGATCGACGCCCGCAAGGCGCTCGACGCGTTCGACACGTTGAAGGTGCCGGTGCTCGGGCTGATCGAGAACATGTCGATGTTCGTCTGCCCCGACTGCGGATTTGAGGCGCATCTCTTCGGGCAGGGGGGCGTGGCCGCCGAGGCCGAGAAGCTGGGCCTGCCGGTGCTGGCGCAGCTGCCGATCGATCTCGACACCCGCATCGGCGGCGACGAGGGCCGCCCGGTGGCGCTGGGCGAGGGGGTGATGGCGCAGGCCTATGCCACGCTGGCGGACCGCTTCATCAAGGGCGGGATCGTCTGAGGCGCCGGTCACTCTCTATATAAGGGGAAAGGAGGGGGCGCTGCCCCCTCTTGGCGCATGGCGCCAATTCACCCCCGAGGTATTTTGCAACCAGAGAAGGGCAGGGCGCAGCGCCCCTGTTTTCTCTTCGTCAAAAATACTCCCGCCGGAGGCATCCGGCCTTCCCGGGTGCGATGCCACCGGGGCGGAGCAAGCTTCTGCCTCAGGCGACCTTGTGCAATTGCAGGATCATGTCGAGCACCAGCGCGGCCGGATCGACATTGACGGAGCGCGCGTGGCGGGCGCGGTCGCCGGCTTCCTGGGCGAGCTGCGCCCATGCGCGGCCGGTGGCCGGGTCGGGCGAAAGCCGCGACAGCATCGCCGCCTCGCCGGGCGCGGCTTCGGGGGAGGGGGGCGTGCCGGTGACGCCGGTGCGGGCGAGCCGGGCGAGCAGCGTGTCCATCAGCGTGAGGGTCAGGTCGAGCCGCGCCTCGTTGGCCTTACCGGCGGTGCTCTCGCCGAGCGCGATGGCGCGCGGGCGATCGAGCCGCGGCAGCGTGTCGAGGATCTGCACAAGGTCGCCGTAGAGCTTCAGCCCGTCGTGGTTCAGCAGCCTCATCGCGGCGCCCACCGAGCCGGAGGACAGCGCCGCCAGCGCCTGCGCGTCGGCGGCGGCCACCTCGGCGCCGGCTTGGCCGAGCGCGCGGGCCATGTCTTCGGTGTCGAGCGGCGCCAGCCGCAGCTCGCGGCAGCGCGAGCGGATCGTCGGCAAAAGCCGCGACGGCTGGTGCGCCACCATCAACAGCGTGGTGCGCGCCGGCGGCTCCTCCAGCAGCTTGAGGATGGCGTTGGCGGCGCTCACGTTGAGCTCGTCCATGCTGTCGACGATCACCACCCGGCGCCCGCCTTCCGCCGAGGACAGGGTGAAGAAGCCTTTGAGCTTGCGCACCTCGTCGACCGTCAGCTGCGTCTTGAGCCGCTTGGCCTTGTCGTCCCAGGCCCGGCGCAGCAGGAACAGCCCCGGCTCCGACAGCGCCAGTGTGCGGCGCATCACCGGGTGATCGGCGCCGATTTCCAGCGTCTCGGGCGGCGGCGGGGCGCCGAAGAGCCCGTCCTCCTCCGGATCCGGCGTCGCCAGAAGGAAACGCGCTATGCGCCAGGCCAGCGTCGCCTTGCCGAGGCCCTTGGGGCCGGTCAGCAGCCAGCCATGATGCAGCCGGCCGGTGGTGAAGGCGGTGAGGAAATCCTGTTCGGCCCTGTCCTGGCCGAAGAGCCGCACGGTCTCGCGCGGGTGCGGCGCGCCCTCGACGCGGTCGGGCTGGGGAATCTCGGTCTCGCTCATGCCTGCGCTTGTAGCGCGGCCCGCACATCCTGCGCCACCGCTTCCGGTGGGCGATTGCCGTCGATGATGCGAAAACGGTCGGAGAACTCGGCGGCCAGCGCCAGGAAGCCCGCCCGCATCTGCTGCTGCAGCGGCAGGCCGAAATCCTCGAAGCGCTCCTCGGCGGTGGCGCGGGCCTTGGCGCGGGCCAGCGCCGCCTCGGGATCCATGTCGATCAGCAGGGTGAGATCGGGCTCGACCCCGATCATCAGCCGGTGCAGCGTGTCGACCGCGCCACGCAGGTCGCCGCGCGACAGGCCCTGGTACATGCGGGTGGAATCGGCGAAGCGGTCGCAGATCACCGTGGCGCCGCGCGCCAATGCCGGGCGGATGGTGCGCTCGAGGTGATCGCGCCGGGCGGCGGTGAAGAGCAGCAGCTCGGTCTCCGCCGACCAGCGCTCCGGGTCGCCCTGCAGCACCAGCGTGCGGATTTCCTCGGCGCCGGGAGAGCCGCCGGGCTCGCGGGTCAGAACGACCTCGCGGCCAGCGCAGCGCAGGTGCTCGGCCAGCAGCCGCGCCTGGGTCGACTTTCCCGAGCCGTCGATGCCTTCGAAGCTGACGAACAGCCCCGTGCCGCCGGTCACATCGCCTCCTCGGAGGCCTGGTTCACGCGGCTCAGAAGCGCCTGGCTCACCACCATCATGCGCTTGCCGAAGCCGCCGCCGGCCACCGCCTGCTCGGCGAAGAGCGGGACGCGGTGCTCGGGCAGGCCCTCGGGGCGGATGATCAGCTCGGCCAGCTGCTGGCCGGCGCTGATGGGCGCCTTGAGCGGGCCGGTATAGACCACCTCCGCCTCGAGCATGGTGCCCGGGGTCACCGGCACCAGCAGGGTGACATCCTCCTTGGCGACCAGCCCGACGCTGTCCTCGGCGCCGAGCCAGACCTCGGCCTGGGCCACGGCGGTCTCCTTCTCGACGAGGGTGCGCTCGGCGAACTGGCGGAAGGCCCAGTTGACGATGGACTCGCTCTCCTCGGCGCGGGCGCGCTCGCTGTCGAGCCCGGAGATGGTGAAGATCACCCGGCGGCCATCCTGCTCGGCCGAGCCCACCAGGCCGTAGCCCGCCTCCTGGGTGTGGCCGGTCTTGAGCCCGTCGGCGCCGATGTCGAGGCGCAGGAGCGGGTTGCGGTTGTTGACGTTCGAGGGCGCGCGGCCGTCGAACTCGAAGCGGCGCTCGGCGAAGATCGGGTAGAACTCAGGGAAATCCTCGATGATCCTGGTCGCGAGCAGGGTCAGGTCGCGCACTGACATGCGGTGGTTCGGCGCCGGCCAGCCGCTGGCGTTCTCGAAGGTCGAGTTGGTCATGCCGAGTTGCTGGGCGCGGCGGGTCATCAGCTCGGCGAAGCCCGACTCGGTGCCGTTGGGCGACAGCGCCTCGGCGATCACCGCACAGGCATCGTTGCCCGAGAGCACGATGATGCCGCGCAGCAGGTCCTCGACGGCGACCCGGTCGGTGGTGTTGAGAAACATCGTCGAGCCGCCGTAGGACATGGCGTGCTCGGAGACCGGCAGGCGTTCGTCGAGCTGCAGGCGGCCGTCGCGGATCGCCTCGAAGGCCATGTAGAGCGTCATCAGCTTCGACATCGACGCCGGCGGCAGCGCCTCGTCGGAATTCTTGGCCATCAGCACGGTGCCGGTGGTGTAGTCGAGCACGAAGGCGGCGCGGGCGCTGGTGTCGAAGGCGCCGGCCTGGGTGGCAAGCAGCGCCACGGCGGAGGCGGCGGCCAGCATCCGGCGCAGGGAACGGGTCGGGATCATCGTTTGGGTCCTCGTCCTTGTGCGCCCCGGGCCGCGCGGGCCGGGACGGATCAGTTGGTGACGGCGTAGGCGTCGGTGAAGCCGGAGGCCTTGATCTTCTTCAGCAGCTCGGCGCGTTCGGCCGAGGTCTGGGCCGGGCCGACGATGACGCGCCAGAAGGTCTTGCCGGAGCTTTCCTGCTTGCGCACCGTCGGCACCATGCCCTGCTGACGCATGGCGGTGGCGGTGTTCTCGGCGTTCTGCTCGACGCTGAAGATGCCGATTTGGAGATAGGGCTTGTCGAGGCTCGAGGCAGGCTTGGCCGCGGGCTTCGGTTTCGGCGCCGGCGAGGCTGCGGGGGCGGCCGTGGTCGCGGCGGCGACCTGCTCTCCGCGGGCCGGGATGCCGGCGGCGCTATCGAGCGCGGCGGCGGCGCTTGCAGCGACCGGATCGAGCGTGCCCTCGCTGACATCGGGCGCGGCGGCAATGGCGGTGGTCTCGTCGCTGGCGGCCTCCGTGGTGGGGACCTCCTCGGCCGGGGCCTCCTCGCGGCGCAGTGCGATCACGTCGAGATTGGTGGGTGCGCCGGCCAGCATGCCGAGCGCCGCGGCGGCGTCGGACGAGACCTGCAGGCGCGGACCCGGCGACTGGCGCTCGCGGCGGAACAGTGCGCCGATGACGAACTGTCCGTTCTGCTGGTTGCGGATGATGACGCGCTCGGGCTCGGTGACCTCGGGATGGGCGACCCAGACACCGCCGAGCGACGGGCGTCCGTCCCAGAGGCCGGCTTCCGTGGCATGGAACACCTCGGGCGCCTCGATGTCGCGCTCGACGCTCTGCGCCGCGCGGCTGACGGTCTCGCCGCTCTCGCTGGCGCCATCCTTGGGTTTGAGGAAGCCGGGCATCTGCGCGTCATCGCAGGCGGCGAGTGCCGCCATGCCGGTCAAAAGCCACGCGGCCCGCCAAGCCGCCCCACGACGCTTCGAAAACGCTCTGCCCATGTTCTGCCCCATGCCTGTCTTGCGGGTGCTCTGCCCGCATCCCTGCGCCTGCTCGCCCCGGATCTTGCTGCCGGATGTTGCGATGGCGGCCCCTGCCTGCGCCGGGGTGGTGTGAGTTGACACCCCGATGGCCGGCCCGCCTTGCGGAGGCAGAGTAACGGTTCGGCCAGATCAAGGAAAGCCTGCAATGCCGCATCGGCGGTTTTTCCCATGCGCGGCGGCTTTCAGAATCGCGTGAGCGGGGCTAGAGCTTCGGGACCGGAGGTTTGGCAGAGTGGTCGAATGCGGCGGTCTTGAAAACCGTTGGGCGTGAGAGCGTCCCCAGGGTTCGAATCCCTGAGCCTCCGCCACTAGCTCGATTGATACGGTTCCGGCCGCGTATCATCGGCTGATTGTCCTAGATTTCGTTCGTATGTTTTGTCCCATCGTCCCGGTTGGGCTCCTTCGATTGTGGGGCGGGCTGGGTCAGGGAGAACCTGACGGGGAAGCCAAGCGGGCGTCACCTTGAGCGCCGTCTGACCAAGGCATTCATCAGGACCGCTCCGCGCGGCCACCAAACCGTCGGCGGCGGGATGTCTCTTGTCGGCGGCCCGACAGACGCAAGCCACTGGTTGCCACGTGTCACCGTGCAGCGGCGGCGAAGAGACTTTGGTGAGGGCGCTGCAAGCGAGGTTTCTTTTGACGAGGTACCAGAGCGAGCCGACGAATTTCGTCGCGTCGTACGAGGCGGCGCTGACCCGCTCGATGAAGTGGCGACCGCCGCCAAGCTCTTCCGTACTTTCGTTGAGCTCTCGACCCGCGTTTACAATGAATGGATCGCGCCGAAGGCAACGAGCCCCAAGCATCGCACGCAACGGATTTCGACTTTGCGAACGTATGCTTCGCCGCATGTCGGGACGACATTGACCTACTAACCTCGGCCGCCGGACTCACAGGTCGGCGCTGTTCAGTCGGACGACAACCGCTGGACTTCCCCCGATCCCGTATGGCGGCCGACTGGTGGACGCTGCCCTTGTTGAAACTGGTGGGCGCTGCCCCTGTCGAAATACGGATGGCCCGCGGGAACCCTCCAGCGGTGGAAGGTCGTTGAGCGAGAGATTGCAGAGACGACGGAGCCGCCCGATGCCCTATGCCAAGTTCTTCGCGATGATCGCCAGCTCGATCGTGGTGATGTTCGTGCTGATGTATCTCAACACCTACCTGCCGAGCCACGTGTTCTTCTCGGAAACCCGAACCTACATGGCGATCCTGATGGGGGCCGTCATGGCTTTCGTCATGCTGGCCTTCATGCGCGGGATGTATCCGAGCAAGGCGGTGAACGCCGCGATCTTCGTGGGTTCGGCGCTGGTCTTCGCGCTGAGCCTCTGGCTGGTGCGCAGCCAGGTGACCGTGCAGGACCGCTCCTACATGCGCGCGATGATCCCGCACCATTCGATCGCGATCATGACCTCGTCGCGCGCCGGGATCACCGATCCCCGCGTCCGGACCCTCGCCGATGACATCATCTACGCGCAGGACAAGGAAATCGCCGAGATGCGTTTCCTGATCGCCGATATCGGCGCGAACGGGGAAGCCGCGCCTTCGGCACCGTCCGAGACCGCGCAGCTCAAGAGCGCCGAAGAGGCGCTGGCGAGCGAGGTCGTCGCCAAGGTCGATCCCGAGTTCCTTACCGCCGACGAGATCGCCACCGTCCTGCCCGACGGCGCGACCTGTCGCTTCACCTATACCGAGACCAGCCCGGCGGTCCTGGCCGTCGGCCCCGAGGCGGCCGCGATGAAGATCAGCGGCGATCTCGTGCGGCTGGAGCGCCAGGGCGAGGACAGCTTTGCGGCCGGCCCGCTCTCCGCCGAGCGCCGCGATGCGGGCGATCTCTCGGACCTCATCGTCACCGCCGGATCGGACTATTCCGCCGGCTTCCGTGGCCAATATACCTGCGAAGGAGACTGAGAATGCCCAAGGACACCAGCACGACCGCCGTTCTCTACCGCATGGTCATGCCCGACCATCTCTGCCCGTTCGGGCTCAAGTCCAAGGATCTGCTCGAGCGGCAGGGCTACGAGGTCGAAGACCACCACCTGACCACCAAGGAGGAGACCGAGGCATTCAAGCGCGAACACGGCGTGAAGACCACGCCGCAGACCTTCATCAACGGCGCGCGCATCGGCGGCTATGACGATCTGCGGGTGCATTTCGAGCTTGACCCGCCCAAGGAGGAGCAGAGCGACACCAGCTACCAGCCCGTCATCGCGATCTTCTCGGTCGCGGCGCTGCTGGCGCTGGGGCTGTCGTGGCACCAGTATGGCACGATCTTCACCCTGCGCGCGGTGGAGTGGTTCATCTCGCTGTCGATGGCGATCCTCGCGATCCAGAAGCTGCAGGACATCGAGAGCTTCTCGACCATGTTTCTCAACTACGACCTTCTGGCCCGGCGCTGGGTGCCCTACGGCAAGATCTACCCTTTCGGCGAGGCGCTGGCGGGCATCCTGATGACCGCAGGCGCCCTGACATGGATCTCGGTGCCGGTGGCGCTGGTGATCGGGACGATCGGCGCGGTCAGCGTGTTCAAGGCGGTCTATATCGACAAGCGGGAGCTGAAATGCGCCTGCGTTGGCGGGTCGTCGAACGTGCCGCTGGGCTTCGTGTCGCTGACCGAGAACGTGATGATGGTCGCCATGGCGCTGTGGATGGGCGCGCGGGCGTTCATGGGCTGACGGGCTTGTGTGCTTGACCTGTTCGCCGATGATGGGACAGATTGCACGGGTCCCTTGTTCGGATAGACTGTGCGCCTCTTGTTCATCCTCCTCCTGACCGGCTGTCTCGCCGTGCTCGCCCTTCCCGGGGCGGCGATGGCGCATGGCGCGTCGGGCGACGGGGAGATGGCGCACATGGCCGGCTGCCCGGACTGCCCCGATGCCGCCAACGTTGGAGACGGGCAGGGGAGCGACGCGTCTCACGACTGTCCGCACCTGACCGGCTGCGCGGCGATGGTGCTCATGGAAACGACGAATGTGCTGCCGCTGCGCGCCGCGCCGCAACCACGCTTTCGACTGCCCGGCTCCTGGCGCATCGCCGGGATGCCGATGCCGACCGATCTGCCGCCTCCGCGCGGCTGACCTTTCCCCCTTCGGCGCGGGACCGATCCCGTGAAAGGCATTGCACCGGGCGCCGACCCGCGTGCGCGGAAAGGACATCCCCTCATGAAAACCTACCTCATCTCCGGGGCACTGGGCCTCGGCCTGGCAGCCGCCGCCTGGGCGTTTCTCGCGCCCGGCGAAACCGGCCCCGCCACGGCGCAACAGCCCGTCGGAAGCGCCCTTGCCGCGGTCAGCCTGCCCGAGACGCTGTCCTCCGAGGCGCAGCTCGGAAAGCGCGCCTTCGATGCGGTCTGTGCCGATTGCCACGGCGCGAACGGCGCAGGTTTCGACGGCGCGGGCCCGCCGCTGGTGCACGAGATCTACGAGCCCTCGCACCATGCCGACATGGCCTTCTTCGTGGCGGTAGAGCGCGGCGTGCGGGCGCATCACTGGAGCTTCGGAAACATGCCGCCGCAGCAGGGGCTGACCCGCGCCGATGTTGCCGGGATCGTCACTTACGTGCGTGAATTGCAGCGCGCCAACGGGATCGATTGAGATGACAGGACCAACCATTACACGCCGTGCCCTCTGCGCCGGTCTCGCCGCCGCCGCCGTCGCGCGACCGGCCTTCGCCAGCCCCGCGTCGGAGCTCACCGCCCGCAAGGCCTCGGTCCAGATCGCGCCCGAGGGCTACCCGGCCACCGAGGTGTGGAGCTATGACGGCACCATTCCTGGCAGCCTGATCCGCGCCAGGCAGGGCGCGCGCCTGCAACGGCGGCTGGTGAACGCGCTTGACGTGCCAACCTCGGTACACTGGCACGGCATCCGCATCGACAACGCGATGGACGGCGTCGCGGGGCTCACACAGGACCCCGTCGCCCCGGGCGCGGTGTTCGACTACGACTTCGCGCTGCCCGATGCCGGAACCTACTGGTATCACGCCCACACCAACTCGATGGAGCAGGTGGCGCGCGGGCTTTCGGGGCCGCTGATCGTCGACGAGCCCGAGGCGCCGGATGTCGACCGCGACGAGATCCTGATGCTGGATGACTGGCTGCTCGATCCCGAGACCGGTGGCTTCATCGAGCCCATCGGGCACCCGATGATGATGAGCCACGGCGGGCGCACCGGGAACCTCGTGGGGGTCAACGGGCGCTACGATTTCGCGCTGACCTCCCGGAGGCATGATCGCCTGCGGCTGCGGCTGATCAATGCCGCCAACGCCCGGATTTTCGTGCTGCGCCTGCAGGGCATGGTTGGCTGGACGGTGGCGCTCGACGGCATGCCGCTCGACACCCCGGAGGCTCTCGCTGGCGAAATCATCCTCGCCCCGGCACAGCGGATCGATCTGATCGTCGATGTGATCGCCGAAGAGGGCGAACCCGCCGGGCTCCTGATGCAACAAGACGATGACGGCTGGGTGGCGCTCGCCGACATGACCATCTCCGGCAGCAGCGCCCGGGCCGCGCGCCCTGCACCAAAGGCACTGCCGCCCAACCCGCGCACCGATCTGCCCGAGCTCGCCGGGGCGCGGCAGCTCGAGATGGCGATGGAGGGCGGTGCCATGGCCGGCATGGAGAGCGCGGTTTTCGAGGGCCAGCGTCTCGGCTTGCGCGAGTTGGCCTCGCGCGGTCAGTTCTGGGCGCTGGCCGGTCAGGCCGGGCGCAGCGACACGCCCTTCGCCAGCCTCTCGCGGGGCGAGACGGTGCGGCTGCGACTGACCAACGAGACGGTCTTTCCCCACGCCATGCACCTGCACGGGATGCATTTCCGCGAAATCCGCGCGGATGGCAGCCTCGGCCCGCTGCGCGACACGATCCTCAGCCTGCCGCAGGTGCCGCTCGAGATCGCTTTCGCGTCGGACAACCCCGGAAAGTGGCTGTTTCACTGCCACATGCTCGCGCATGCCGCATCCGGCATGACGACGTGGATCGAGGTCGCCTGACAGGGCAGGCAGGCAAATATTCATCAAACATAAGAAGAAGGACCAACAGGAATGAAGAAGACGGCAATCGCACTGGTTTTGATCACGGCTGGCACCGCTGCGCTCGCGCATAGCGGGGTCACCAACAAGGATGTCATGGCCCGCATGATGGTGATGAGCAGCATCAGCGACCAGATGAAGGTGATCGGCAGCATGGCCAAGGGGGAGACGGCCTTCGACGCGGATGCGGTGAACGCGGCACTGATCGAGATCGCCGCGCAATCGGCTCAGGTGCCGGCGATGTTCGAAACCCCGGCGACGGACCCGAAATCCGAGGCCCTGCCGGTGATCTGGGAGCAGTGGGACAGCTTCACCGAACACGCGCGCGAGGCAGAGACCTTGGCTGAGCGGCTCGCCGGCACCGTCTCGGCTCCCTCGGATCTCGGCCCGGTGCTCGGTCAGCTCGGGGCCACCTGCAAGGCCTGCCACTCGACCTACCGCGAGTAAGCCGCCAAGGCGCAGCGAGTGCTCTGCGCGCTCCATCTCTTTCCGGCTCGGGTGGTCTCCCGGGCCGGGGCTCGTATCGGACTCCGCCCTTATGTCAGCTCGACAGCAGCTTCCGGCGGGCCTCGTAATCCTCGGCGTCGATTTCGCCGCGGGCAAGGCGCATATCTAGCTCGGCACGTGCGTCAGTCGCGGACCGCGGCGCCGGTCCGCCATCGGTGCGGCGCACCAGCCAGATGACGCCTGCCACCACCAGCCCCAGAACGACGAGCCAGAGGACGGGGCCGAACAGCATGCCGATGCTGTGGCCGTAGCCCCAGTCCATCATATGGCCGGAATACTCTCCCTGATCAGCCAGCGCAGGCGTGGTCAGCACGGAGAAAAAAGCGATGAGACGTTTCATGGCATCCTCCCTATCCATGAGTCGGGAGGCCAGTTTGTGCCCATTAGGTCCACGCGACCTTGAGATGCCGCAAACGCTCTCCATCCCTCGCCGAAACAGGAGGGCCCGCCCCGGCATGTGCCGGCACGGGCCCTGGTGTCCTTTCAAGCGGGCCATGAACGACCCGTCAGCGCGTCACTCGGTCGCGATCTCGGTGACGGTCAGTTTTCCGTTCACCCGGTCCGCGGAGAAGGTGATCTCCTGACCTTCAGACAGGCTGTCCATCATCGACGGATCCGCGAGGTCGAAGACCATCTTCATGGCGGGCATGTCGAGGCTCTCGAGCGGGCCGTGATCGATGGTCACCTTGTTCCACTTGGTGTCGATCTTGGTAATGGTCCCGTGGCTCATCGGCATGTCACCATGCGACATCTGGGCGAAGGCGGCACCGGACATGGCAAGGGTGACGGCAAGGGCGGTGAGGATCTTCATGGGGGTCTCCTTTCGAGACGCTGTGTGAGGCGCCCGGCGCACCGGGGCGCCGGGAAAGGTCAGTCGTGGTTGAGGTGGTTCTTCGCGGTCAGGATGGTGGCCGGGCTGTCGTTGCGGGCCTCCTCGGGGAGCTCGCCGGTCCATTCCCAGGCCTGCGTGCCGGGGGGGTTCTGATACCAGCCGGGATCCGAGTAATCGTCGGGGGCGATGCCCTCGCGGACCTTGACCACCGAGAACATGCCACCCATCTCGAGCGGCCCGAACGGGCCCCAGCCGGTCATCATCGGCACGGTGTTGTCGGGCAGCTCCATCGACATCTCGCCCATGTCGGCCATCCCTGCAGTGCCCATCGGCATGTAGCCCGGCTGCTGACGGCGGATCATCTGGGTCAGCCTGCGCTTGTCGGTGCCGATGAACGTGGGCAGGTCGTGACCCATCGCGTTCATCGTGTGGTGCGACTTGTGGCAGTGGATCGCCCAGTCGCCCTCATGCACCGCGTCGAACTCGTAGGCGCGCATGGCGCCCACGGGAATGTCGATCGACACCTCCGGCCAGCGGGCACTCTTTGGCACCCAGCCGCCATCGGTGCAGGTCACCTCGAAATCGTAGCCATGCATGTGGATCGGGTGGTTGGTCATCGTCAGGTTGCCGCAGCGCACCCGCACCCGGTCTCCCTTGTTCACCACGAGCGGGTCGATGTCGGGAAAGATCCGGCTGTTCCACGTCCACATGTTGAAGTCGGTCATTTCGGCGACGCGCGGGATATAGGTCCCCGGATCGATGTCATAGGCCGCCAGCAGGAAGGCGAAATCGCGATCGACCGGCATGAAGGCCGGATCGCGCGGATGCACGATGAAAAGCCCCATCATGCCCATCGCCATCTGCACCATCTCGTCCGCATGGGGGTGATACATGAAGGTGCCAGACTTGGTCAGGTCGAACTCGTAGACGAAGGTCTTGCCCGGCGGGATCGCCGGGTGCGAGAGGCCCCCGACACCATCCATCCCCGAGGGCAGGATCAGCCCGTGCCAATGCACCGAGGTGTGTTCCGGGAGGCGGTTGGTGACGTAGATCCGTACCCGCTCCCCCTCGACCGCCTCGATGGTGGGGCCGGTGGACTGGCCATTGTAGCCCCAGAGGCGCGCCATCATGCCATCGGCCATGATGCGCTCGACCGGCTCGGCGACGAGATGGAACTCCTTGACGTTGCCATTCATGCGCCACGGCAGCGACCAGCCGTTCAGCGTGACCACCGGGTTGTAGTCGGGCCCGTTTCCGGGGCGTGGCGGAACCTGTGTGTAGGGGCTGTCGGTCGCGGCCGCCTCGGGCAGATCGCGGAAGCGGGTTTCGGCGGCCGCCGCCGAGGCCAGGACGGCACCGGCGCCGCCTGCGAGGAGTTGTCTGCGGTTCATTCGCTGTCTCCCATGGATGCGCCGCCCCAGATGACGGCGGCAAGGTCGGCCTCGGCGCGCCAGTAATCGGCCTTCGCTTCAGCGGTCGAGAGCTGCGCTTCGAGCCCGTCTCGGGCGTCAGAGATCAGCTCGAAAGTCGAGGTCAGCATGCCGTTGTAGCTCTTGAGCGCCTCGGCATCGATTTCGCGGCGCAGCGGCAGCACCTCGTCGCGCCAGTGCCGCGCGATGCGGTATTTGCCCGTCACCGCTGCATGGGCGGAGCGAGCTTCGG
Source organism: Salipiger bermudensis (assembly GCF_019801965.1). Lineage (GTDB taxonomy): Bacteria > Pseudomonadota > Alphaproteobacteria > Rhodobacterales > Rhodobacteraceae > Salipiger > Salipiger bermudensis_A. The sequence goes on along the minus strand of NZ_JAHVIA010000001.1, from coordinate 89,314 downwards.
AGCGCGCATCGACCGCCTGCTGCGCCAGCTCACTGGCGGCGCGCATGTAGGCGAGCTCTGCCCGGCGCGAGACCAGCCTGCCCGTGTCGTAGATCGGGATCTCGAGGCTGGCGTCCAGCACGCGTTCGGTCTCGGTGTCACCCTCGTCGCTGCGTGTCGCATCGACACCTGCGACGATCTCGATGTCGCTGAGCATCCGCGTGGCGCTGTCCAACCGGTATTCCCGCGCCACGGCCTCGAGCTCGAGGCGGCTGATCGCGAGGTCGGTCCGGTGCTGCATGGCGAGCCGCTCGGCGTCGCTTCGGCCCGGTTGCCTCCCGGGCAGTGACGGCAGCGCATCGGGGACGTAGTAGGCGATGTCGCTCTCCCACAGCCCCATCAGGCGCGTCAGTCTTTCCTTGGCGAGCTGCGCCTCGAGCCGGGCATCGGCGCGCTCGGCGGCAAGCTCGGCGGTGAAGACATGCTCCCGCGCCTGATCGGCTCGGTTCATCGCCCCGGTCCGCCCGAGTTCGGCGGCGAGTTCCGAGGCGGCGTCGGCAGTGTTCTGTGCCCGGCCGATCAGGGATGCCGCCTCGAAGGCAGAGACCGCATCGATCCAGGCCTGCCGGGTCTCGGCCGCAAGGGACACGGTCTCCCCAAGCGCGGCGAGCTGGGCCTGCCGAAAATGCGTCTCGGCAATGGAAATGCGCGCGTCGCGCGTGGCAAGATCGAGGATCGCACCCGTCACGGTGGCTTCGAGCGAGCGGGCCAGACCGGCTTCTCCGATGCTCCCGAGCGACAGCTCGAGGCTGGCGGGTGTGCCGATCGCGGCTTCCCACAGGTCGGTCGCAGAAAGCCCGAGCTCGGCATATGCCGCCTGAAGCCCGCGATTGTTCATCAGGGCGACCTGCACCGCGGTGTCGGGGCCGATGGTCTTTCCGGCGATCAGGCCGCGCACACGGGCTTCGGTCGCAGCGATCTCGGCAGCGGATTGCGCCCAGGCGCTCTCGTTTCCGGTTGCGCGCCGCGCGCCATCGGTCACGAAGGCGAACCCGGCCCGGGGCGCAGAGGCAGTGGCGATGGTCGCCTGATCGGCGCAGGCCGCGATCAGGAGGGGAAGCAACAGCACGGCGGCTCTCGGGCGGGTCATGACCCGGCTCCCGGCGCCTGCGCATCGTTGAGTTGCCGCCAATCTGCGGGTTCGGCAATTCTATGTGCCGTGTAATCGATCGCCGGGCCTGATGGCGCTGGCGTGAACGTGTCGGGAGAGGCGGCGCGGGTCAGCGGCCCCGCCACGGGAAGCGCCACGGGCTCTGTGCAGCCCGCAAGCACCAGCGGCACGGCAGCCGCGAAGAAGATTTTCATTCAGAAACTCCGAAAGCACGATTTTCAGGACCGGCACGCTGGCGCGTGCCATGACGGGAAAATCAGGCTTTCGGCGGTCGCCTTAGGCCCGGCGGACCGGTCAGGTCGACGTTGTCGCTGTCGCTCCAAGTGGACAGGACGGGCGACACTTTGGAGAACGGCTTGGGCTGTGTGGAAAACGCGGCGGCGTCGGGCAGACATCCGTGGTCGCAACAGGTGGAGCCATCAGCGAGCTCATGCGCGGCTTCGGACGCTTGCGACGGCGATGCGGAATGACCGTGATGCATGTCATGTGCCTGAGCATGCTCCGTAACCGCCATCGATGCGCGGCACGGAGCATGTGACGACGTCTCCATTGCCGCGACCGGAGAGATCACGAGCATCAGTCCGGACAGCGAAAGAACGATCAGGAGCAGGAGACGTTTCACCATAGGTAGATCGATGGACCAAGAGTGACGGCCTGGCAAGTCACGTCGGCGTCAGGATGACACGCTCTTCTCTAGAGCCAAGACGCATCGATTTGGTCGGTCGCGCGTGATCCTCCGTTCGGAAACGAGCGGGGAACATGTCAGCTCTTTTCTGGCTGAGCTATGCGCCGATGGCGCGTCTGTAGCCTGACTTCGCAAATCGCAAGGCAAGCCCCCGGGGTGATGGTTGGCGCGTTCTGGGTGGCGTAATATTTTTTAATCGCAAAGATTTGCGGTGGCGAGAGACGCTATGGGCGTAGGGCCCGAAAAGATGCACGACTACCGCTGGAAGCGTTGGAACGACAGGGGGCTTCGCCCGGATCATGGCGTTTCTGGCGGCCAAGCATGGTGAGGAGTTAGCCGTGCTGATCGACGCAACTCATCTGAAGGCGCGTCGCACAGCGTCGAGCGCCGCGGGGAAGGGGGGCATGGGGCTCTGCTCAGGGTGTAAGGGGCTCCTGATCCCGTTCCGGTTGGCCCGAGGCCTATCTTTACTCAAGGCCAGCCACGCATGAGTTGCCCGCATCATCTCAAGAGGGCAGGAAACGCTCCCTGCCAGTGGCGAACCAATGGCGAAAGTGGGACGCGGCCACCGTTCGCCGCGGCTGGCCGGTCGAGGAGAAGAAAAAGCCAACGGTAATATTCGAGGTCGTGTATCCTTTGAACGCAACGTGCTTCGAGGGATGGAGGAACCATGGCACAGCTAACCGGAATCTCCCGAACGGCCTGCGCGCTCTTTATCGGAACCGCTGCGCTCGCTGGACCCGCCTTCGCCCAGAGCAAGCCGCGCCTGATCCTTCAGATCACCGTGGACCAGCTGCGAGGCGATCTGCCCACGCGCTACCTCGACCGTCTTGGCGCCGGAGGCTTTCGCTACCTGCTCGAAGGCGGCATTCATTACAACAACGCGCATCACACGCACGCCAACACCGAGACCATTGTCGGGCACACGACACTTGCCACCGGCGCCACGCCGGCTGCGCATGGCATGATCGGCAACCTCTGGTTCGACAGGGCGGCCGGGCGCACTGTCTACAACATCGAGGACCCGGACTATTCGATCCTGACCAGCGGGGCAGATGTCGACGCGTCCACCGAGATCGACCCGACGCAGCGTGCAGCCAAGAGTGACGGGCGCTCTCCGCGCACGATCCTGACCTCGACCTTCGGAGACGAACTCTCTGTCGAGACCAATGGGAAGGCGAAGGTTTTCGGCGTTTCGATAAAGGATCGTGGCGCGGTGTCGATGGCCGGTCATACCGGCAAGGCCTTCTGGTTCTCGAAATCGGCCGGTCAGTTCGTGACAAGCAGCTACTACTATGACAGCTACCCCAGCTGGGTCGACACATGGAACGCGAAGGCGTTGCCGCAGAGTTTCGGCGGGCAGAGCTGGGAGCTGCTCAACCCCATCGACACCTACATGTTCGGCGAGAACGACGACCAGGAGTGGGAGCCCGACTTCGCCGGTTTCGGACGCACCTTTCCCCATCCTCTGGGCGCGGCGGAGGACAAGTATTTCACCACGCTGCTGACGCTCAGCCCGCCGGGTGACCGGATCACCGCCGATTTTGCCAAGACCCTGATCGACGCGGAGGGCCTCGGCGATGACGAGATCCCTGATTTTCTGGGGGTCAGCTTCTCCGTGACAGATTACGTGGGCCATTTCTTCGGTCCCTCGAGCCTGGAAGCCGAAGACAACCTCATGCAACTCGATCGGACGCTGGCCGACCTGTTCGCATTCGTCGATGCGGAGATCGGCCTGGAGAACACCTTGATCGTCCTCTCCGCAGATCACGGCGCCCCGGAAGCGCCGGGCTATCTGTCCTCGCTCGGGATGATGGGCGGCTACGTCGCTCCAGGCGATTGGGACACAGCTCCAGCCGTGGCCCGTCTCAAGCAACGGTTCGGGATCGATGGCACACTGATCGAGGGCTATGATCATCCCTACCTGTTTCTCTCCGAGGCTGCTCGGAGCGCCCCCGACATAGACCAAGCGGCGCTCGAGACCGCGATTGCGCAGGAGCTGGTGGCTTTCGAAGGTGTGGCATACGCGGTGCCGAGTTCTCGGCTGCGCGAAGGCTCCGTTCCCGACAATGCGCTCATGCGGGCCGTGCTGAACAACTATCACCCGGATCGCTCGGGCGACATTTACTTAGTGTTCCAGCCTGAATGGTTCATCAACGACATGGACGGGCTTTCGGTCTCGGTCACCCATGGCTCACCTTGGCGCTACGATACGTTCGTGCCAATCCTCTTTGCCGGGTTCGGCATCGAACCTGAGATTGTCTCACGACGTGTGCATACCGTAGATGTGGCGCTGACATTGGCGACGATCGCGGGGACACGGCCACCGTCGGGAGCGGCCGGCGAGGTCCTGTTGGAGGTCTTGGGGCAGTAGGACTGAAGTCAATCTGAGCTCCCGCCCGAAAATCGGACACTGAGATAAGCGATGATTTGCAGCCTGCTGATCTTCGACGAGGAAGAGATCGGGTATGTCGAAACGCAAGCAGCCCGGATTCGAGTTCGAGGTGAAGGTCGCGCTGGAAGCACTGAAGGGCAAAGAGACGGCGACCGTGCTGGCGAACCGGTTCGGCGCGCATCCGAGGACGATCCGTCAATCGAAGCGCGCGCTTTTTGAAGGTGCGTCCGGCATTGTCGAACACTGAGGCCGCATGAGACCCGAGATCGAAGCGGGGCAGGTTAAGGAACTCCACGCCAAAATCGGGAAACTGGCGGTGGCCAACCCTTTTGGGGAACGAAAGCTGAAGCCGCGGGGCGGGAGGTGAGGCGCGGTATGATCGAGCCGGACCACGCTCAGCTGTTCATCGGGCAGCAGTGCAAGCGGCTGTCGAAGGCGCGCTCGTCTTTCTACGACACGGCCAAGGCGGAGACCGAACAGAACCTCGGCCTGATGAGGCGGTTCGACTCGCCGCTTCTCGAGACCCCGTTCTTCGGTGTCATCTTGGGTCATCCGGCACCTGCATAACGACGGCCACCTGGTGTACGATAAGCGCATCCAACGACTGATGCGCCTCATGGGATTGGTGCCGATTTACCAGAAGCCCAACACGAGCAGGCCGGCGAAGGGGCACAAAACCTAGCCCTACCAGCCCAGAGGGTTGAGGGTTGAGCGCCCGAACCAGGCCTGGTGTTCGGACACCAGCTTCTGCCCATACGGCGCGGGTTCCTCTAGCTCGTGGCAATCATGGACTGGCACACCCGAAAGGTTTCCTGCTGGCGGATCTCGAACACTTTGGAGGCCGAGTTCTGTGTCGACGCGCCGACCGAGGCCATCCACAAGGTCGGGCCGCCCGAGATCATGAATACGGATGAGGGTTCCCAGGTCGCGTCCTTCGCCCGGACGGACCGGCTGCGCCACTCTGTCGTGCGGATCTCGATGGATGGGAAAGGTCGGTTCCTCGACAACTCTTTAATCGAGAAGCTGTGGCGGACCCTGAAATACGAGTGCGTCTACCTGCATGCTCGGGACACAGGATCGGAGACGAAGGCTGCGATCCGGAAATGGATGACCTTCTACAACCGCCAGCGCCCTCATCCAGCACTTGGCGGTAAGCCTCCGGCGCTGGCCCACTTGCAAAGAAATGAACTCAACCAACCCCATCAGCCGGTGCATCGAGCGGCTTGAATTGCGCCAGTTCCTGTCCATCGATTGGGGGGAGCTGACTACGGCAGGTGCCGCGCGGGGAGAGCTGCTGCCCCGCCTGCGGTCATGTCTTCGAGAACTCTCAGGCGGCAGGCGTCGATTCAGCCGAGTCGTCGCAGCCGGGCCTTCAACGCGTCCACGACAAGCCGGAACGCCGGTGAGCTGTGCCGCCGGTTCGGGTAGTAGAGGTGATACCCGGGCAGCGGCGGTGTCCAGTCGGCAAGCACCTGGCTCAGCGCGCCCCGTGCGAGATCGTCTTCGACCTGGTCTCGCGGGAGATAGGCGAGACCTTGTCCGAGAAGAGCGCTGGTCCGCATGAGTTCGACGGTGTTGAAGCTGAGCGCACCCTCGACCCGGACCCTCTTTGTCTCGCCGTTCTTTGCCAGCCGCCAGGCGTTGATCGTGTCCGATGACGGCAGACGCAGGTTGATCGCCCGGTGCTCGACGAGGTCCTCCGGCGTCTTCGGTACGGGGGTCTGCGCGAAGTAGCTCGGGGACCCGACGATCGCCATCGGGATGTCGGGGCTGATGCGCACCGAGATCATGTCCTTCGCGACCTGCTCGCCGAGCCGGACGCCGGCGTCGAAGCGGTCGGCCACGACATCGACGAGCCCGTAATCGACGATGACCTCGACATTCACGTCGGGATAGCCCGGGAGCACCTCCGCCAGTGCCGGAATGAGGATGGTCTTCGCCGCGTGTTCAACCGAGGTGATGCGGATCTTGCCTGACGGCGTGTCGCGGAACTCGCTCAACTCGGCGAGATCACTGTCGATCTCGCGCAGCAGCGGGCCAAGGCGCCGGACCAGCCTGTCGCCCGCGGGCGTCGCGGCAACGCTGCGCGTCGTGCGCGCCAGCAGGCGCAATCCGAGGCGGTCCTCGAGCCGCCGCACGATCTGGCTCAGTGCGGATTGCGAGATGCCGAGGCGTGTCGCGGCCTTGGTGAAGCTGCCCTCTTCGGCGACCGCCACAAAGGCCGTCAAATCGGCAATATCCTCGCGCCGCATTCATCACCTCACTTATAGGTCCATGAAGAACTTACCGTCTAATCACTGAGAGGCTCAAGCGTCATATTGGCTCCATCACCAACGGATCGGTTCGATCCCACCTCCAAGGAGACGACCATGACCAAGATCACCTTCGCCAATACCAACAACCCGAACATCGAGATGTCGGCCGTCATCAACCTGCCGGAGGGCTTTGATAAGGGCGCCAAATACCCGGCCATCGTCGTCTCGCATCCCGGCGGTGGCGTGAAGGAACAGACCGCCGGCACCTATGCCGCGGAACTGGCCAAGCAGGGCTTCGTAACCATCGCCTATGACGCCTCCTACCAGGGCGAGTCTGGCGGCACCTTGCGCCAACTCGAGAACCCCTACATCCGCACCGAGGATGTCAGCGCCGTCATCGACCACCTGACCATGCTGGATTATGTCGACACCGACCGGATCGGTGCCATGGGGATCTGCGCGGGTGCCGGTTACACCGCCAACGCGGCAATCAACGATCACCGGATCAAGGCCGTCGGCACGGTCAGCGCGGTCAACATCGGCGCGATGTTCCGCAACGGCTGGGGCAATGACGTTGCCGATGCCGACGCGCTGCCCTTCCTCGAAGCCGGCAGCGCCGCCCGCACCGCGGATGCACAGGCGCTCGCCACCGGCGGTGATCTGGCACAGATCCCGATGGCTCCGCTTAAGGAAGAAGATGCCCCCAACGAGGAGCTTCGCCAGGCCTGGGAGTATTACCACACCCAGCGCGCGCAATGCGCCACTGCTCCGGGCTACGGGCTGGCGCGCAGCCTGACCCAGCTGGTCAGCTACGACGCCTACAACTTCGCCGAGGCCTTCCTGACCCAGCCCCTGCAGATCGTGGCGGGCAGCGTCGCGGGCAGCAAGTGGATGAGCGATGACCTCTACGCCCGCGCCGCAAGCGGCGACAAGACGTTCCACGTCGTCGACGGCGCCAACCACATGGACCTCTACGACGGCGCCAAGTTCGTCGACGAGGCGGTGAGCGTGCTGGCGCCCTTCTTTCAGGAAAAGCTCGGCGCCTGATCCGGCGCAGACGACGCGCGCCTCGCCCGGATCGCGGGCGGGGCGGCCTCTGCCAATTTGACACCCAAAGGAGTTCAAACCATGGAAAGCGTGACATTTCAGAACCCAGACATGGCCTGGCACATCGCGGCGGACATTCACCTGCCGCCGGATTTCGACGCAGGCAAGCGCTACCCTGCAATTGTCAGCATCCACCCCTTCGGAAGCTGCAAGGAACAGACATCGGGCAGCGTCTACGGTAAGGCGCTCGCAGCAAAAGGCTACGTCGTCATTGCCTTCGACGCGAGCTATCAGGGCGCGTCCGGTGGCAGCCCCCGCTGGACCGAAAGCCCCAGCCAGCGGGTCGAGGATGTCAGCCACGTGATCGACCACGCGGTGACGCTGCCTTACGTCGATGCGGACCGGATCGGGGTCATCGGCGTCTGTGGCGGTGGCGGCTACGCGCTGAATGCCGCGTTGACCGAGAAACGGATCAAGGCCGTGGTCGGGATCACCCCGGTGAATCTCGGTCGCCTCTTCCGAGAAGGCTTCAGCGGTTTCGATCCGGTCGGCGCACTGACCGCCATGGCCGCGCAGCGCAGCGCCGAGGCGCGCGGTGCGGAGCTGCAGATCAACGAACTGCTGCCCGCCAGCCTTGAGGCGGCACGCGAGAACGGGATGACCGAGCGCGACGTCTTCGAGGCGACGGACTACTACAAGACGCCGCGCGGCCAGGCACCCGGAGGGGCGACACGCATGGTTTTCAGCCATGCCCAGAAGACCCTGTCATGGGATGCGTTTGCCTTCGCCGAGACGCTGTTGACCCAACCGATGATGGTGGTCATCGGCCAGAAGGTCGGCGCCTTCGGGGCCTATCGCGACGGCATGGAAATCTACGGCCGCGCGATGGCATCGAAGGACCGGCAACTGGTCGAACTGCAGGATTGGTCCCACTACGACCTCTACGACCGGGAAGAGCCGGTCGGCTTGGCGCTGGAGAAGATCATTCCGTTCTTCAAGACGCATCTCGCCGGAGATGACGTCGCCGCTGCCGAAGCTGCCTGACGACAAGACGGCTCGGTCCTGCGCTGCGGGATCGAGCCGCAGATTTCGGCAAGCTCGGCGGCGTTTTTTGGGTCAGCCGCTGATCTTTCTGCCCGGAGGCTGTATGGGCCCGCTTTGCGCGCGGCGCCGTCAGGCGGCGATGCAGCACAAACCTCAATCTTGCCATGGAGGAGCCATCCACACGGGACTGTTGGAGACGTCGTGCTTGGCAATATGACATGCCATGGCCGGTTCGCATCTCTGTTTGACCCGGCTGGCGGTCTCTTCCTTGGTCAGTCAGATTGGCGCGGGCGCCTTCGCGAGATCAGCCACGTCCGGGACATCAACGCGGCTGTCCCCGATGACCGGGAATGCATGAGTCTCGAGCGTGTTTGTCCATAGATCCCGAACTTTCCCGTTTCTGAGCAAGGGAGACATTGCTGCGACGACTGTTCTCGCAGCCTCGCGAAAGGTTGGAGTGATTGCTTCCTGCGATCTTGCCTCTGCGTTGCGCTCGTGGATGGGGGCACGGCCCCGTGGGCTAATCTCGCGCGCTTCCGCTGCAAGGCGTCATGCATCGGCGAGGACAGTCTCGGGGAAGGTCCCCAGCCGCATAGCGCGACGCGTTCCTGAAACGGGGGAATCAAAGCGCAGAACGGAATTGCCCGAGCCTTGATAGGAGCCTTGCATTCAACCTTCCGGAGCTGTGCCCACACGGTCTGGATGACGCGATGAGCCCGAGCGCCGGGCTTTTTTCCGCGGTCTACGATCCGAGAGTGGGGCTTCTTCACCGCCCGGCACGAGCGCAGCGCGTCGTCGTCGGCGGTCTCGAATAGAAGGTCTCCGGGAAAAGCGGGCAGGATCCGGGTCGCCCGGTATCGACCAAAGTTCATCCGGCGTTTGGCGCGGCCCGTGTTAGGATATCCGCCGAGGAGGGGGGCTGATGACCGGGCACAAGCATGTCGAAGAGATCGCGCAGGTTCTGGATGGTCGCACCACCGGGCGGGACAGCTATGTCGATGCCTCCTGGCGGCGCTGTGTCGAGCTCTACGGCATGGACCCCGCCCGCAGCGAGCCCGCGCATATCGTCACCGAGGCCGAGTTTCGCAGCCATCGCGATCAGGCCGACTGGATGATCGGTGCCGCCCGCGCCAGCCTGCAGAGCCTGTTCCGGCAGGTCGCGGGGCAGAACTACGTCCTGCTGCTGACCGATGCCAAGGGCGTCTGCGTTGACTTCTTCGGCGACAGCCTTTTCGTCGACGAGCTGCGCGGGGCAGGGCTCTATCTCGGGTCGAACTGGTCGGAGGACCTTGCCGGAACCTGCGGCGTGGGGGCCTGCATCGTGACCGGCGAGCCGGTCACGGTTCACCAGGATGACCATTTCGGCAATGCCCACACCGCGCTCTCCTGCACCTCCGCGCCGATCTATGACAGCCTCGGCCAGCTCGCCGCGGTGCTCGACATCTCCCTGCTGCGCTCGCCGTCGCCCAAGAGCAGCCAGAACCTCGCCATGTCGCTGGTGACGGCGGCGGCACGGCGGGTGGAGATGGCCAACCTGATGGCCTCGAGCCGGCGCGAATGGGTGCTGCGGTTCTCCTCCAGCCCGGAATTCCTCGACGTGGACCCGGAGGGCGCGATTGCGCTCGACGGCTCGGGCCGGGTGATCGGCGCCACCCACGCGGCGACGCGGATGCTCTCGCGCGGGGGCAGCCTGATCGGAGAGCGCATCGACGGCCTGCTCGGGATCGGCGTCGACGATCTGCCCGACCTGATGCGCGACCGTCCGACCGAGGAACGCGTCGTGGCGCTTGGCGATGGCGGCGCGGTCTTCGGCCACGCGATCGCTCCACAGGCCCCGCGCCGACCGCGCAGCGAGGCCTCGTGCATGGCGCGGCGCGGCGGGGGTGTCATGTCCGGGCTCGCCGGTCATGACCCGGCGATGACCCGGTTGCTGTCGCAGGCGGAGCGGCTGGCCGGGACGCCGGTCCCGCTGGTGATCTGCGGCGAGAGCGGCAGCGGCAAGACCAAGCTCGCCCGCGCGCTTCACATGGCCTCGCGCCGGGGGGGCTTCATCACCGTCGACTGCGCCTCGGCGGGGGCGGCGGAGATGGCGGAGGCGCTCGCAGATCAGCCCGGCCCCGCGACGCTGCTGCTCCGGCGCATCGAAGACCTCTCCGCGCCCGCCGCCCGGGCGTTGCCGGGCCTGCTCGACGCGCATCCGGAGCTGCGCCCGGTCGCCACCAGCGGCCTCGCGCCGAATGCGCTGCTGTCGCACGAGACCCTGCCTTGCGCGCTCTACCACCGGCTCGCCGGAGCGGTGTTTGAGCTGCCGCCCCTGCGCGAGCGGCAGGATCTGGGCTGGCTGATCGAGCGGTTGCTGCGCCGCCGCTGCGGCGGCGAGATGCGGCTCACGCCCTCGGCCCGCGCCGAGCTCACGGCCCGCGACTGGCCCGGCAACCTGCGCGAACTGGGCCATGTGCTCGACGTTGCCTGCGCGCTGGCGGAGGGCGACGTGATCGACCTTCCGGATCTGCCCGAGCCGCCGCGGCCCTTTGTCGAGGAGCAGAGCCTCGAGGCGGTGCTCGACGCCTGCAACTGGAACATGGCCCGCGCCGCACGGCGGTTGGGGGTAAACCGATCGACGGTTCTGCGCCGGATCCGGAAGGAAGGGTTGCGCGCGCCGAACTGAGGCGTTGCGCGGCGTTGCGTTTGCAACATGCTGCGATGCCGCAACCTGCGAGACAGCCAAAATCGCCGGATTCCCGTGGCAGTTCGGCGGCCTGGCTCGCCACACTCTCCTCATCACATTGCCTATGAGGAGGATACGCAATGCTCGACTCGACCGTCACCGCCGAGGTGCAGGACATGCTCGACAGTCTGAACGCAGCCCTTGAGGCGGGCGACGCGCAGGCTGCCAGCGCGCTCTTTGCCACCGACAGCTACTGGCGCGACCTGATCGCCGTCACCTGGAACCTGAAGACCGTGGAAGGGCCTGCCGGCGTGCAGGACATGCTCGCGGCGCAGCTCAAGCACACCAAACCGCGCGGCTTTGCCATTCAGGAGGGGGAACTGCCCGGAGAGGATGGCGGCGTCATCACCGCCTGGATCACCTTCGAGACCGCCGTCGGGAGAGGCTGGGGGCTGATGCGGCTGAAGGACGGCCGCATCTGGACGCTGCTGACCGCGCTGCAGGAGCTGAAGGGCTTCGAGGAGAACCGCGGCAAGCGCCGCCCGATGGGGGCCGAACACGGTGCCGCGAAGAACCGCAGGTCGTGGAAGGAAAAGCGCGAGGCGGAAGCGGCGGAGCTCGGCTACAGCGAGCAGCCCTACACCGTCATCATCGGCGGTGGGCAGGGGGGCATCGCGCTGGGCGCGCGGCTGCGGCAGCTCGGCGTACCGACCATCGTGCTCGACAAGCATGACCGCCCTGGCGACCAGTGGCGCTCGCGCTACAAGTCGCTCTGCCTGCACGATCCGATCTGGTACGACCACCTGCCGTATATCAAGTTTCCCGACAACTGGCCGGTGTTCACGCCCAAGGACAAGGTCGGCGACTGGCTCGAGATGTACACCAAGGTCATGGAGCTCAACTACTGGACCCGGTCCGAGGTGCAGAAGGCGGCCTTTGACGAGGCCAGCGGCACCTGGGAGGTCACCGTCAACCGCGACGGCGAGGAGGTGACGCTGCGCCCGACCCAGCTGGTCCTCGCCACCGGCATGTCGGGCAAGGCCAACATCCCCTCCTTCCCGGGCATGGAAAGCTTCAAGGGCACGATCCAGCATTCCTCGCAGCACGAGGGGCCGGACGCGTGGAGCGGCAAGAAGGTGGTGGTCGTCGGATCCAACAACTCGGCCCACGACATCTGCGCCGCGCTCTGGGAGGCCGATGCTGACGTGACAATGGTGCAGCGCAGCTCGACCCATATCGTGCGCTCCGATACGCTCATGGAGATCGGCCTCGGTGCGCTCTATTCGGAGGAGGCGGTGGCCAGCGGCATGACGACCGAGAAGGCCGACATGGTCTTCGCCTCGCTGCCCTACCGGATCATGCACGAGTTCCAGATCCCGCTCTACGACCAGATGAAGGAGCGCGACGCCGCGTTCTATGCCGGGCTGGAGAAGGCCGGGTTCGATCTCGACTGGGGCGATGACGGCTCGGGCCTGTTCATGAAGTATCTGCGTCGCGGCTCGGGCTATTACATCGACGTGGGCGCCAGCCAGCTCATCATCGACGGCGAGGTGAAGCTGGTGAAGGGGCAGGTCGAGCGCTTCGACGAGACCGGCGTAGTGCTGGCCGACGGGACGCATCTTGATGCCGATCTCGTGGTGATGGCCACGGGCTACGGCAGCATGAACGGCTGGGCCGCAGATCTCATCAGCCAGGAGGTGGCCGACAAGGTCGGCAAGGTCTGGGGGCTTGGCTCCGACACCACAAAGGATCCCGGCCCCTGGGAGGGCGAGCAGCGCAACATGTGGAAGCCGACGCAGCAGGAAAACCTCTGGTTCCACGGCGGCAACCTGCACCAGTCGCGGCACTACTCGCTGTACCTCGCGTTGCAGCTGAAGGCCCGGATGGAGGGCATCGAGACCCCTGTCTACGGCCTTCAGGAGGTGCATCACCTGTCGTGATGCCCCTCTCCGGCGCGCCGTCACGGCGCGCCGCGCGCCCGGCCAGTCCTCCCGCCGGGCGCATCCTTTCTGACATCGGAGAAAAGAAATGAAAGCAGCACGTTGGCATGGCGTGAAGGACATCCGCGTCGAAGATATCGCGGACCCGACGCCGCAGGCAGGCGAAGTGAAGGTCAAGGTGGCATGGACCGGGATTTGCGGCAGCGACCTGCACGAATATCTGGCCGGGCCGATCTTCGTGCCGGTGGAAGAAGACCACCCCCTGAGCCACGACAAGGCGCCGATCACCATGGGGCACGAGTATTGCGGTACGGTCGCCGAACTGGGCGAGGGCGTCACCGGGCTCGCGGTCGGCGACCGCGTCGCGATCGAGCCGATCTTCGCCTGCGGGAGCTGCCCGGCCTGCCTGGAGGGCAAATACAACCTCTGCGACAGCCTCGGCTTCGTCGGCCTGTCCGGCGGTCATGGCGGGTTTGCCGCGCATAGCGTCGTGCCCGCGCGCATGGTCCACAAGATGCCCGAGGGCCTGTCGATGGAACAGGGCGCGCTCGTGGAGCCCGCGGCCGTCGCGCTGCATGCGGTGCGGCTGTCGAGGATCAAGGCCGGCGACAAGGCGGCGGTGTTCGGTGCGGGTCCGATCGGGCTTCTGGTCGTGGAGTCGCTGCGGGTCGCCGGTGCATCCGAGATCCACGTCGTCGAGCCCTCGGAGGTGCGGCGGCAAAAGGCGCTGGATCTTGGCGCGACCTCGGTGATCGATCCGGCGGCGACCGACGCCGTCGCGGAGATCCGCGCTGCCACCGGCGGGGTCCATGTGGCCTTTGAAGTGACCGGCGTGCCCCGGGTCCTGCCGCAATGCATCGAGGCGACCCGCCACGAAGGGCAGGTCCTGGTGGTTTCGATCTGGGAGCAGGAGGCCTCGTTCCAGCCCAACACGGTCGTGCTGAAGGAACGTCAGGTGCAGGGCACCATCGCCTATCGCAACGTCTATCCGGCGGTGATGGCGCTGATGACCCAAGGCTATTTCAGCGCCGACCAGCTGGTCACGAAGCGCATTGCGCTGGAGGATATCGTTGCAGAAGGCTTCGAGGCGCTGGTTGCTGAGAAATCCCATGTGAAGATCCTGGTCGAGGCGCCGGACTGACGTCCCTCCGGAAAGAATGCCCGCCGCCACTGTCTTGGGCGGCGGGCGTGCCCGGCGGCACGCCCGGCAGGACATGGTGATTGCTTTGCGGATGATTGCCAGTCGCTCGGGGTTTCGGACAGGTGGGGCGGGGCGCTCTGCTGCTATTCCACGGTAGGCGCCGTGCCGACGGGAGATTCGCCGCACCGCCCGTTGACTGTGCCACGGTGGCCCCTGCGCCGGATGAGGCGTTGAAGGGCGGCGTCTTCGGATCGATCGTCAGTCGTGTCAGTCGCGTTAGCGTGTAGGCCGTTGCGGAAGATGACCAATGCGTCGCGCCGTCTTCGTGATCGCCCTGACACGGGCGATCCCGAGACCCGGCAAGGTCAAGACGCCGCCCCCCCGGGGCGACGTCCGGTGTTTGCGGCTCAGAGCCGGTCGAGCGCGGGCGTGCCCTCGCCCAGCCAGGCGCGGTCGAACTGGTCTTCCAGCGTGCTGGCCCGGGCCGCATCGCCGTCGCGGCGGGCAGCCTCGGCGAGGCCCCAGAGCGCCCAGGCGTTGCTGGGATGGCTGCTCAGCGCCGCCTCGAAGGCCGCCTTCGCGCCCTCCGTGTCTCCGGCCTGCAGGCGCACCGCGCCCAGCGTCTGGCTGACCGGATAGTACCAGTAGGGCGGTTCCATGTAGGCGATGGTCGCCTCGATGGCGATCGCCTCCTCCAAGTGATGCTCCGCCGCCGTCCAGTCGCCCTGCGCCTGCGAGATGCGCGCCTCGACGATGTGCTTGGCGATCCCCAGCACGTCACGCGCCGGCAGATACTGCGCCTCCAGATCCGACAGCGCGGCCTCGGCGATGATGCGCTCGATGGCGTGCTGTTCGGCGATGGCGCCGTCGAGATCGCCGCTCAGCGCCATCGCGGTGCCGCGGGCGTAATGCCAGTGGCCCTTGACGAAGGGAAAGGCATCGCCCGGGTCGGCGAGGGCCAGGATCTCCTCCGGCGCGCTGAACTGCGCATGCGCGGTATAGGGCGCCGTCTCGATCGCCTGGACCCAGGCCAGTTCGGCCGAGACCTCGTCGGAGGTCACCGCGGCGAGCTTGTCGGCCGCTGCCAGCGCCTCGTTCTTCAGGCCGGCCATCTGGGCACCGACCAGCAGGAAATGCAGGTTGTGCGGGTAGTAACCGTAACGATAGAGCGCGCTGGCCCCGTCACCGGCGGCGGCGAGATAGGCCTCGTCGGCCGCGATGGCATCGGCGTTGACCGCGATGGAGTCGGCGTAGCGCCCGACGCGGTTGTAGATATGCGCCGGCATGTGGACGAGATGCCCGGCCATCGGGACGCTGCCGCGCAGCGTGTCCGCCGCCGCCTCGGCCCGCGCAGGGTCGGCAGAGGCTTCGACCGCATGGATGTAGAGGTGCAGCGCCGCCGGGTGATCGGGGTCGATCTCGAGCGCCTGTTCGAGCGCCGCGAGGATCTCGGCGCCTTCGCCCTTCGGCGTCAGGCCATCGGCCTCCCAGTAATCCCAGGGCTGACGGTTCATCATCGCGTCGGCACGGATCACGTGGATATTGGCGTCGTCGGGATATTGCCGGGCAAGCTCGTTCATCGCGCCGGCGAAGGCGCGGTCCAGCAGCGCCCGGTCGCCCCCCTCGAAGGCGTAGCGCAGGGTCAGGGCGCGGGCGAGCCGCCACTCCTTCTCCGTCGAGGCGAGCTCGACGGCGTCCCAGGCGAGTTCGGCGCTGCGCTCGGCGTTCTCCGGGTGCATCCCGTCATTGAGGTTGGGGCCAAGCGCATAGGCCTCGCCCCAGTGGCAGGGCGAGCAGGCCGGGTCGGCCTGCTGCGCGGCACGGAAGGCCTGCGCCGCGGCGGCGTGGTTGAAGCCCCAGAGCAGCGCGATGCCCTGCTCGAAGGCGGCGCGTGCCTCGGCGACGTCGGTGCCGGGATCGAAGCCGAAATCGCCGTAGCCGCCATTGGCGACGATGGCGGGCGCGTCGGCGGCCGGCAGCTCGGTGGCGGCATGGACGACACCGGGCTTGAAGAGCTCGGTCTTGCGGTCGGCCTCGTGGGCGAGCGCGGGGGAGACGAGGGCGCTGGTCGCGAGCAGGGCGAGAGCGCGGGGGAAGGGGAAGGTCATGTCAAAATCCTTTGCGAAATGAAGGCGGGCGCCGGGGGCGCCCGGCAGGTGTCAGAAGGCGACGCCGCGGTAGCGGCGCTGGCCCGGCGCGGGCGGCGGGGCCGCCACGCGGGGCCCGCCGGTATAGGCGATGCCGCGGTAAACCAGCGGGACGCCGTCGCGGCGCGGCGCGGGCGCACGGGTGCCGCGCGCGTAGGCGGCGCCGCGGTAGCGCATCTGGACAGTCGGCTGGTCGGGCAGGGCACGCCCGAAAGCGGCTTGGTCGAAATCAATTGCGGTCATGGAATGGCTCCTTGTGTGTCGGTTCTTGAAAATGACGCCGAGAGAAATTCGGCCTGGCCGGGGCGCGACCCGGCGCGGGGCGTAAAATGCGGGGGCACCTGCCGCCCCGGGTGGGCCGGGGCGGCAGGCCGTTTCAGGCGGCGCGGATGGGCGCGCAGCAGTCGGCCATGGCTTCGACATGGCGGTGATCGGTGCCACAGCAGCCGCCGAGCACCGAAAGGTTGGGCAGGATCCGGCGCAGCCGGGCGAAATCGCGGCCCAGCTCGTCGGGGTTGCCGTCGTCCAGTTCCTCGGCCTCGTCGAGCTCGGCATGGCTGAGCCGCGAGGCGTTGGCCCGGACCCCGCCGATCCGCTTCAGCCAGTCGGAGCCGGCCTCGAGCGCTTCGCGGAAATGGTCCGGGTGGGCGCAGTTGACCATGAAGTAGGCGGCAGCCCCGTCGGTCAGCGCGTCGCTCTGGGCGATGGCCTCGCCCAGCCCGGTGCCGTCGGGCAGACGCCCGTCGGTCTCGACGGTGTAGGACACCACCACCGGGAGCCCGGCCTTCACCGCGGCGCGGATCACGCCCACGCCCTCGGCCACGGTCGAGATGGTGAAGGCGCTGACCATGTCGGCATCGGTGTCGGCGAACCAGCCGATCTGCTCGCCATGGTAGGCCTCGGCCTCGTCGGCGGTCATCGCGGTGTCGGGCTTGTAGCCGTCGCCGCGCGGGCCGAGATTGGCGGAGATCACCACCGGGGCGATGCCACGGGCGGTGCCGCGCAGGTCCGACAGGAAGCTGATCGCCGCGCGGTTGATGCGCGCCAGCGTCTCCGGGTCATGGCCGAGCCCGGCGCCCCAGTCGCGGCTTGCCCGCCAGGTCGGCGCCTCGAGCACGAAGCCGGTGCCGTGATCGGCGGCGATGGCGAGGTGGCGGCGGTAGTAGCGCGCCAGGATCTCGCGCCCCTCGGGGCTCTCCATCAGCGGGTAGGCCGCGAAGGACGGCAGGTCGAGCCCCTCGAAGAAGATCAGCGTGGTCTCGAGGCCGGAATCGGTCAGCAGGAGTTCGCCGCCAAGCTGCGGCAGGTTGTTGCGATGCGAAGTCATGTGGATCACCATGGAAACGGATGGCGCAGCGCGAGGCGCGTTGCGGGGTCGATGGAACGGTATTCGGCCAGCCCGGACGGGGCGGACCCGGGGCGGGGGGCGTGAAACCGGCAGGCCCGGCGATACCGCCGGTTCAACCAGAAGGATTTCTTGAAAGTTTGCATTAACGTGTCACCTATCTTGAAAATGTATGAGCCTTCTGACCCTTCGGCGTGAAAGGGCGCGGTGGACCGGCGTGAAAGGTGCGTGAAACTATGCAGCTCTGGATTGAGTGCCTTGGCGGCCTGACGCTGTTGCGGGAGGGCGCGCCGGTTCCGCTCCGCGCCCGCAAGGCGCGGATCCTGCTCGGGCTTCTGGCCGCGGCGCGGCGCCGCAGCATGCCGCGCGGGCGGCTCGCGGCGCTGTTGTGGGAAGAGAGCGACGCCGAGCAGGCGCGGGTCAGCCTGCGCCAGGCCGTCGCGCAGATCCGGCGTGCGGGGGGCGAGGGCTGGATCGAGGCGGAGGGCGACGAACTGCGCCTCGGGCCTGAGGTCGCCACCGATCTTGACGCGTTCCAGGCGGCGCTGTCCCGCGGCGATGCTGCCGAGGCGGCGCGGCTCTACCGTGGCCCGTTTCTCGACGGGCAGGGCTCGCTGTCATCTGATCTCGGCCAGGCGATCGACGCCGACCGCGCCCGGCTCGCCGGGCTGGCATCGACCGCGCTGGCGGGCGAGCTCGACCGTGTTGGCGACGGGCCGGATGCCTCGGCGCTGGCGCACCGGCTGCTGGGGCTCGATCCGCTCAACGAGACGGCACATCGCCGGCTGATGCAGATCGAGGCGTCGAGCGGCATGCGGCGCGCGGCGCGGGCGCGCTACGAGGCGCTCGAGGCGGCGCTGCAGCGCGATCTCGGGGTGCGCCCCGAAGACGAGACACGGTCGCTCTACGACCGTATCCGCCGTGGCCTCGGCGAGCGCGCGGCCACATCCGAACCCGAGGCGGCCGAGGATGCGTCCGGGCCGGCCTACCTGTTGCTGGGCTTCGAGACAGATGGCCCCCGCGACTGGTCGGCGCTACAGGCTGCAGCGCTGGCCGCGGGCGGCGAGGCGCTCGACGCGGGCCCGGCGGAGCTGGCCTTCCTCTTCGTCGGCGAGGAGCTGCGCGCGGTCGCCGTTGCGGCGCAGGAGATCGCGGCGGCAGCCGATTGCGGTCTCGGCTTCGGCCTGGTCGGCGCGGCGGACGTGCCGCCGGAGGGACGGACGCTGGTCGAGGCGCGCAGGATCGCCGCGCTGGCCGGGCCGGGGGATGTCTTGCTGAAGCGGGACCTCGCGGCGCGGCTCGGACTGGCGGCGGCGCCGGATCAGCGGGCCGTGGCGCTGCGCCCCGGCGCCGCGCCGGCCCGGCCCGACCTGCCACTGATCGGGCGCGAGCTGGAGCTGGCGCAGGCCGAGGCGGCCATTGCCGCGGCTCGGCAAAGCGGGCGCGGCCTTGCGATCCATGTTTCGGGCGAGGCCGGCATCGGCAAGAGTCGGCTCGCGGCGGAGCTGCTGCGCCGCGCCGACCAGGCCGGGATCGGCGTCGCGGCGATCGGCTTCGACGCCTTCTCACCCGGCGCCCGCCACCCGGCCCAGCGGCTGGTCGCGGCCCTGCCGGCCCCGCCGAAGCCGGCGCCGGATGCCACGGCGACCGAGCGCGCCATGCTCGCCTGGCTGAGCTCGCCCGAGATCGGCCCCGAGGATGCGCTGCGCCTCAGCGCCCTCGATCCCGACATCCAGCAGCGGCTGATGGTCGAGGGGCTGGCCCGGGCGCTGAAGCAGGCCGCCGCGACGACCGGCCTTTTGGTGTTGATCGAGGATTGCCACTGGAGCCCGCTCGGCGCGGGGGATTTCCTGCTCGGCCTGCTCGGCCATTTGCAGGACAGCCCGGTAATCCTGCTGCTGACCGAGCGGCCCCGCGATGGCAGCCTCGATCTGCGCCTCGCCGCGCGGGCCCAGGCGGGCGTGGTGCGCATCGCCCTGTCGCCGCTGCCGGTGGCGGCGTCCGAGGCGCTGGTCCGGGCGGTCGCGCCGGGCATCGACGCGGCCGGGGCGGCCATCGAGCGTGCCGGCGGGCACCCGCTCTTCCTGATCCGTCTGCTCGAGGCGGGCTGGACCGAAGGCGCGTTGCCCGCGTCCGTGACCGAGCTCGTGCAGGAGCAGATCGAGCGCCTGCCGGAGGCCGACCGGGCCGCGATCCGGCGTGCCGCGATCCTCGGCGCGGCCTTCGATCCGGAGGATTTTGCCGCCATCTTCCCGGCCAGCCCGCGTCCGCGCCAGAGCGGTGACCTGCTGCACGCCACCGGCGCCGGTCTCGCTTTCGGGCACGATCTGGTGCACCGGGCGATCTACGAGTCGATCCCGCCGGAGATCCGCCGCGCCGACCATGCCCGCGCCGCGGCGCATTTCCGCGCGCGCGACGCGATCCTCTGGGCCGACCACGCGCGGCAGGCCGGAGACGATGCCGAGGCCAGCCGCGCCGCCGCCGCCGCCGCCAACACCATGATCGCCGCGCGGCGCTTCTCGGCGGCCTATCCCTATATCGAGGCCGGGCTGGCCAGCGACGGCGATCCCGAGGCGGTGGCGGAGCTGCATTCCTGCCGCGCCGGCCTGCGCCGGATCCGCGGCGAGATGGCCGGCGCACTCGACGATTACCGCGCCGCCCATGCCCGAGCGACCCGGCCCGAGACCCGCGCCGCGATGCTCTGCCGGCAGGGGCTGGTGCTGCATCGGATGGGCCGCGGCGACGAGGCGGACCGCGCCCTGGATGCCGCCGAGGAGATCGCCGATGACATCGGCCTGACCGGGCTCGGCCGCGCCGAGATCCACGAGCAGCGCGGCAACCGCGCCTTCGTCCTCGGCGCCAACGATGCCTGCCTCGCGCATCACCGCGCCGCGCTGGCGGCGGCCGAGGTGACGGGAGATCCGCGCGGCATCGCCCGCGGTCACGGCGGCATCGGCGATGCCTTCTACGCGGCAGGCCGCTTCGCCAGCGCCCACCGGCACTTCTCGCTGGCCATCGAGACCGCGGAGCGGGCCGGGCTCGGGCTCGTGCGCGAGGAATATCTCTTCATGCGCGCCTTCTCCCTGTTCTTCGCCGATCCCGGCCCGCAGGCGCACCTGCTGATCGACATCGCCGTGGACAGTGCCCGCCAGTGCGGCGCCACCCGCGCCGAGATGATCGCCCGCGAATGCCGCGCCGAGATGCGGCTGATGAACGGCGACGAGGCCGGGCTCGAGACGGATATCGCCGCCATCGAGGCGCTGGCGCTGTTGCGCGGAGAGACCCGCTTTTCGAAGGACGTGGAAACGCTGCACGCCTTCCTCGCGCTGCGCCGCGGAGATGTCGCCTCGGCCCGGGCGCGCCTCGAGGCGCTGCTCCCCGGAGCCGAGACCGACGCCTATGTCGGCGGCACGATCTTCGGGCTTGCGACGCTGGCCGCTGCCGATCGCGAGGGGCGGGACGCGGCCATCGCGGCGGGGCTGTCCTGCACGTCGCGCCGCTCGCTGGCACATGCTGTGGTCTGGTTCCACGCCTGCGTGCTCGAGCGCGCCATCGCGGATAACGACCACCCACTTGCCCGGCGTCACGCCGAGGCGCTTGCTGCGTTTTGTGACCCAGAACCTGTCGGGCTGGTGACGCTCTACCTGCGTGCGATCGAGCTCGTGCTCCAGCCCGCGCCGCCAGAGGAGCTGCTGGCGCATGTGCAGCGCCTGCGGGCGGCGAAGCTGGGCGATGTGGCATCCATGCTGCAGCGGCAGGCCGGCTCGGGGCGCTAGGGAGGCCCGCCGAAGGGCAGAGGCGCCCCTCCGCGATCCGCTTCGCGGCTTGCGAGGGCCGGCCCGATGGCCTACGGGGCAGCAAACCAAGACAGCAGAGCGATCCAGATGACCATCAGCACCCTCGTTACCCATTCCGGCGGCTTCCATGCGGATGAAGTGCTGTCGACCGTCATCCTCACCCGTCTGTTTCCCGAGGCCGAAATCGTCCGCAGCCGGTCTCCCGACTGGATCACCCCGGCCGAGGGCCGGCTGATCTACGATGTCGGTGGCGCCTACGACGTCGCGGCCGGGATCTTCGATCACCACCAGCGCGAAAGCCCCCTGCGCGACGACGAGACGCCCTACAGCTCCTTCGGGCTGGTCTGGAAGCATTTCGGCCTAGACTACCTGCGCAGCTTCGACATCCCCGAGCCCGAGCTGGAAGCAATCCACGCCTCCATCGATCGCAGTTTCGTGCGCCCGGTCGACCAGGTCGACAACGGCACCGTCAGCCTCGCCGAGGCGGGTCCGCTGTCCTCGATGACCTTGCCCGGCCTGATCGAGACGCTGAAGCCGGTGTTCGACGATACCGACCCGGAGAGCGAGACCCGAGCCTTCCATGCCGCGGTCGGCATCGCGCGGCAATTCGTCGAGGCCCGCGTCAACCGCAGCGCCGCCAAGCGGCGCGCCGAGGTGCTGGCGATGGAGGCGATCCAGGCGGCCGGCACCAGCCCGATCCTCGAGCTGCCGATGGGAATGCCGTTCCGTCCCGCCGTGATCGAGGCCGGCGCGGATCACCTGCTCTTCGTGGTCACGCCCCGCGGCGGGGACTGGACCCTCGGCGGCATCCGCAAGCACGAGCAGGGCTTCGAGCAACGGGCCGATCTTCCGGCCGCCTGGGGCGGCCTGTCCGGAGCGGCGCTAGAGGAGGTCTCTGGGGTGCAAGGCGCCAAGTTCTGTCACAAGGCGCTGTTCATCGCCGCCGCCTCCAGCCGTGACGCGATCCTGAAGATGGCCGAGCTCGCGGTGGAAGAGGCCCGCCGCCTCGAGGCTGCAGGCGGCGCCGAGCCGGCCCAGGCCGCAGGGCGCTGAGGTCTCGGCCGGGGGACCGGCCCGGCGCAGCGGGCCGCCATGTCGTCCGAGCTGGCCAGAAGCGCCGCGTGCGCGCGGGCGTCTCGGGCGCCGCGCGGCTGCCCCGCCGTCGATCCTCGGCGCCATCGCTCCCTCGGCAGGGGGCGTGGGGCCTGACGCGCCTTCGAGCTGCACTTGCCATCATCGCCGCCGGAGAGCGTTCTTCGCGCGCCTTGGCTGAGGCGGTGGCCCGGAGCCGCGCCAGCGGGTCGAAGCCGAAAGATCACCGGGCGGGTCGCGTGCCCGCGCGGTGGCCTTCGGTCCGGCACGAGGCCTGCGCCGAAGCTATTCATGCCACCGCCAGTCTCGATCCGTGCTAGGCTCGTTCCGACGACAGGGAGATCCGGAGATGGCGTATTTCGACCTCGGCAGGTTTCACCGCCCGGCCAGCGACAGCCCCGAGGCCCAGATCTGGGCGGATCGCGGCATGGTCTGGCTCTTTGCCTATAACCACGAGGAAGCCATCGTCTGCTTCGACAAGGCGCTCGCCGCCGATCCCGGCTGTGCGCTGGCGCATTGGGGCATCGCCTATGCGATCGGGCCGAATTACAACAAGCCGTGGGAGGTCTTCACGCCCGAGGAAAAGGCGCCGGCGCTGGCGCGCGCCCACGCGGCGCTGACCGCCGGGCGCGCGCTCGGGGATGCGCAGCCGGTGGAGAGGGCGCTGCTCGAGGCGCTGGCCGCGCGCTACCCGCAGGATCCCGGCATCGAGGATTACCAGCCCTTCAACGACGGTTTCTCCGCCGCGATGAGACCGGTCTACGCGGCTTTCCCCGACGATCTCGACGTGGCCTTCGTCTATGCCGAGGCCCTGATGAACCGCACCCCCTGGCAGCTCTGGGACCTGCAGGCCGGCACCCCCAATCCCGAGGCCTCGACCCCCGAGGCGATGGCGGTGCTCGAGCGCTGCTTCGACACCGATCCCGCAGCCTGGGATCATCCGGGGCTCCTGCACATGTATATCCACCTCATGGAAATGTCGCCCTTCCCGGAGCGGGCGCTGCGTCACGGCGACCGGCTCACCGGGCTGGTGCCGGATGCCGGCCACCTGGTGCACATGGGCACCCATATCGACGTGCTCTGCGGCGATTATCACAACGTTCTGGTGCGCAATCTTGCGGCGGCCGAGGTCGATGACCGGTTCAAGGCCCATGCGGGGGCGGCGAATTTCTACGCGCTCTACCGCATCCACAACCTGCATTTCGCGCTCTACGGCGCCATGTTCCTCGGCCGCAAGGCCGATGCGCTGAGCGCGGCGGTGCGCCTGCGCGGCGAGGTGCCGGACGAGGTGGTGCGGGTCTACCCGGACCTCTTCGAGACCTTCGTCGCCGCCCTGCCGCATGTCTATATCCGCTTCGGCATGTGGTCCGAGGCGCTGGAGCTGGAGCTGCCCGAGGATACCGAGCTCTACACCACCACCAACGCGCTGATCCTCTATGCCCGCGCCGTGGCGCTGGCCAATCTCGGCCGCCATGACGAGGCCGAGGCCGCGGGCCGGGCCTTCGACGCGGCCTATGCCGCGGTCCCCGAGGAGCGGATGCTGTTCAACAACTCGGCCCGCGACGTGCTCGCGGTGGCCGAGAGGATGATGCGCGGCGAGCTCGCCTTCAAGGCCGGGCGGCGCGAGGAGGGGCTGGCCTGTCTCAGGCAATCGGTCGCCCTCGATGACGGGCTGATGTACGAGGAGCCGTGGTCCTGGCCGCAGCCGACCCGCCATGCGCTCGGGGCGCTGCTGATGGAGGCGGGAGCCTATGACGAGGCGGAGACGGTCTACCGTGCCGATCTCGGGCTGATCGAGACGCTGCCGCGCCCGAGCCAGCACCCGCGAAACGTCTGGGCGCTGCACGGTCTGCACGAATGCCTGCAACGCCGGGGCGAGACGGTGGAGCGGCGGCACATCCGGATGCTGCTAGACCAGGCGGTGGCGCGCGCCGATATCCCGATCCGCGCAAGCTGTCTCTGCCGCTCGAAGGCCGCCTGAGGCGCCGCGCGCGGCCATCGGCCCGGGCGCCTTGCCTCTCTTCAGGACAGCCCGCGGGGCAGGCCGTGCTCGCCGCAGAGCTCGGCCAGCACCGCGTGCATCCGGGCGATGATCTCCTCGCGCGGCGAGACGGTGCGCTCGACGATGCCGATGCGGCGCTTGATCTGCGGCCGCCCGAAGGGCAGGCGCAGCAGGTTGAGGTCTTCCGGCTCCTGCAGCGCCTTGTGCGGCACCACCGAGATTCCGAGCCCCTGGCGCACACAGGTGACGATGGCGCCGATGGTGTCGATCTCGGCGATGTCCTGCGTCACCACGCCGAGGCGCGAGATCTCGGTGTCGATCATGTTGGCCAGCGGCACCGCGCTGCGGAAGCGCACGTAGGGCAGGGCGCGCATCAGCTCGGTCGGCTCGTTTTCCTGCGTGCCCGGCGGCGCGATCAGCCAGAGCGGCTCGTGCAGGAAGGGGCTCCAGCGCAGCGCCTGCGGAAAGCCTACATGCTCGGCCACCACCGCCGCATCGAGCCGCCCGGCTGCCACGTCGGCGATCAACGTCGACGACAGTGACACCCGCAGGCTTGTCTTGAGCGCCGGATACTGGTGCCGCATCCGCACGATGGCCTCGGGCAGCAGGTTGAGCGCGCTCGACCGCACCGAGCCCAGCATTAGCGTGCCGGAGATCTGGTCGCCGCGCAGCGCCGCCTTGGTGTCTTCTTCTCGGCGCAGGATGTCCTTGGCCATTTCGAGCACCTGCAGACCTTGCGGCGTGAGCTTCGGCGGGCGCGCGCTGCGATCGAAGAGCTGGATGCCAAGCTCTTGTTCCAGCGCCTGAATCTGCTGGCTCACCGCCGAGGGTGTCAGTCGCACGACGTCTGCCGCCTGGGCAAAGGTGCCGTGGCTGTCGATGGCGATCAGGGTCTTGAGCTGCCGGGTGTCCATGAGGATATCCAGTTTTTCTTAATCTGATAACCAGAATTCCGCGCTGTCGTGAAGGAAAAGTTTTCTATATCACGTTTCGACAGGAGGAATGCCGCACCCCGCTGGGAGGCTGGGCGCGTGCTTCACAGACACAGAGTGATCAGAACCAGCGTCCCGCCGTCTTTCGGGACGCGCAGGAGACATGCGCGATGAGCAAGACCATTCTCGTAACGGGCCCCGATCTCGATCCCGCAGCCGTGGCGCTGGCGACGGAGCATGGCTTCGATCTCGTGCACACCCCCGCCTATGCCGAGAGCGCGGTAATCTCCGAGCACCTCAAGGACTGCGGCGCGGTGGGTATCGTCTCGCGCATGGGCCGGATCGACGCCGACGTCATGGACGCGGCGCCGCATCTCAAGGCGATCTCGAAGCACGGGGTAGGGGTCGACAATATCGACCTCGCCGCCGCCGCGGAGCGCGGGATCCCGGTGCTGGTCGCGACGGGCGCCAACGCGGTCTCGGTGGCCGAGCACGCCATCGCCCTGATGCTGGCGGCGGTGAAGCGGGTGCTGCCGCTCGATGCCGGGCTGCGCGCCGGGCGCTGGGAGAAGCCGGGCTTTGCCGGGCGCGAGCTCGACGGTGCCACCATGGGCCTGATGGGCATGGGCGCCATCGCGCAGGCCACCGGCCGCATGGCCAAGGGGCTGGGCCTGAAGCTCGTGGGCTTCGATCCCTACGCGCCGGACAGCGTCTTCGACGAGCTGGGCGCCGAGCGCTGCGACAGCGTCGACGCGCTGCTGGCGCAGTCGGACGTGCTCAGCCTGCATTGCCCGCTGACCCCTGAGACCCGCGAGATGCTCAACGCCGAGAGCATCGCGCGGATGCCCAAGGGGGCCTATGTGGTCAACACCGCCCGCGGCGGCCTGATCGACGAACCGGCGCTGGTGGCCGCGATCCGCTCCGGCCAGCTCGCCGGGGCCGGGCTCGACACCTTCGCCTCCGAGCCGCCGGCCGCAGACCACATCTTCTTTGACGAGCCCGCCATCGTCCTCACCCCGCATATCGGCGGCGTCACCCGCGAGGCCGGCGCCCGCGTCGGTGTCGAGGCGGTGCGCGGCATCATCCAGATCGTCGAGGGGCAGGAGGTGCCGCAGACGCGCATCGCCAACCGCAAGCTGCTGGCCGCGGCCCCGACGCTTGAAAAAGTGGAGAAATGAACATGACCATCGGTTTCCGCATCCTGAACCGCGAACGCACCGCCTCCGAGGAGCTGGTCGCGGCCTTCGCCAAGCTGCCGGTGGCGAATGTCTCCGACAGCATGTCGCGCATGACCGCCGCGGGCCCGAGCCTGCGCCCGATGCACGCCTCGGGCGGCATGGCCGGCGTGGCGCTGACCGTGAAGGCGCGCCCGGGCGACAACCTGATGCTGCACAAGGCCATCGACATGGCGGTTCCGGGCGATGTCATCGTCGTCGACGCCGGCGGCGATCTCGCCAACGCGCTGATGGGCGAGCTGATGCTGGCCTACGCGATCAAGAAGGGCGTGGTGGGCTTCGTGCTCAACGGCGCGATCCGCGATGCCGACAACTTCATCGAGACCAACCTGCCGACCTTCGCCGCGGGCATCACCCATCGCGGCCCCTACAAGGATGGCCCCGGCGAGATCAACGTGCCGATCGCCATCGACGGCATGGTGATCCACCCCGGCGACATCATGATCGGCGACCGCGACGGAGTGCTCTGCGTGCCGATCGACGAGGCGGAGGACATCCTGGCCCGGACGCGGGCCAAGTCCGACGCCGAGATCAAGCAGATGGCGGCCATCGAGGCCGGCACCAACGACCGCAGCTGGGTTGACCGCGCGCTCAAGGAGCGCGGTTGCGCCTTCCCGGCTGACTGAACGACAAGCGTGTAAAGAGGAGGAGAACACATGCTCAAGCACATCAAATCGGCGACCCTCGCCGGCGCCATGGCACTGGTCGCAGGCGCGGCCTTTGCGCAGGACTACCCGAGCAAGCCGATCGAGGTGATCGTCGGCTATTCCGCCGGCGGTGGCACCGACGTGATGGCCCGCACCGCGGCGCCCTTCATCGAGAAGTATCTCGGCGACGGCGCCAGCCTCGTGGTCAAGAACATGCCCGGCGCCAGCGGCCAGATCGGTGTCACCGAGGCGGCCAATGCGGATGCCGACGGCTACACGCTCGGCACCTTCAACCTGCCGGGCATGATGGCCCGCACCATCGACCGCGAAGCGGCCTATGACCGTGACAGCTTCACCTATCTCGCCAACGTGGTGAACGATCCCAACGTGATCGTCACCACCAAGGGCGGCGGGCTCGACAGCATCGACAAGCTGGTGGAAGAGGCCAAGGCCAACCCCGGCGCGGTGACCGTGGGCATGTCGAGCCTCGGCGGCGACGATCACTTCATGCTGATCAAGCTGCAGGAGCTGACCGGCGCCGAGTTCACCATCGTGCCGTTCAAGGGCTCGGCCCCGGCCCGCACCGCGCTGATGGGCGGCCACGTGGCGATGGGCATCCTGAACATCTCGGAAGTGGCCGAGTTCCAGGAAGAGCTCAACGTGCTCGGCGTTGCCACCGAGGAACGCTCGGACTTCGCCCCCGACCTGCCGACCTTCCAGGAGCAGGGCTATGACCTGATCAACGGCTCGATGCGCGGCTTCATCGCGCCGGCGGGCCTGCCCGAGGACGTTCAGGCCAAGCTGCTCGACGCCTTCGCGCAGCTCGAGACCGACGAGGAGTTCCTCGCCGCGATGAAGGCCACCGCAAACCCGGTCGAGGTCGTCACCGGCGACGAGTTCAAGACGCTGACCAGCGATCTCTACGATCTCGCCAAGGGCGTGTGGGAAGCCACCCCCTGGAACTGAGCCAGCCCGGCGCGGGGGCCTGATCCCCGCGCCACCCCTTTTCCCCTGATTTCGGAGCCAGTGCCATGTCCAATCGCCTGACCCGCCCCGAGACCCTCACGGCCCTCGGCATCGTCGTGGTCGCCGCCGGCTTCCTCGTGCCCGCCGCCGCGCTGCGGCCGATCTCGGCGCTGCTGCCGGTGGCCATGCTGGTCGGCCTGATCGGCCTGTCCGTCATCCTGCTGATCTCGGATCAGCGCAAGGCCGCCGCCGGCGAGGCCGCGGCGCCGATGAGCAAGTCGCCGACGCGCGTCGCCGGGGCCTTCGCCCTGATCGTCGCCTACGCGGTGGCCACCGATCTCATCGGCTTCTACGTCAGCACCGTCGTCGCGGTGCCGCTGACCGCCTTCCTGTTCGGCTACCGCAACCCGCTGGGCCTCGCCCTCGCCACGGTGATCGTGGTCGGCGCGATCTGGCTGATCTTCGATTTCGGCATGTCGCAGGAGTTTCCTGCCGGCCGCCTCTGGGCCGCGTGAGGGCGCCATGTATTCCGAACTTCTCCATGCCCTTCCCGAAGTCATCGGCTTCAGCAATTTCGCCGCCGTCATCATCGGCGTCATCGCCGGCATCGTGGTCGGCGCCATGCCCGGCCTCAGCGCCACCATGGCGATCTCGGTGCTGGTGCCCTTCACCTTCGGCCTAGAGCCGCTGGTGGCGCTGGGACTGATGGCCGGCATCTACAACGGCGCCATGTATGGCGGCGCCATCCCGGCGGTCCTGCTGCGCATCCCCGGCACGCCGGCAGCAGTCGCCACCACCTTCGACGGCTACCCGATGGCCCAGAAGGGCGAGGGCGGCTTCGCGCTGCAGGTCGCGGTGGTCTCCTCGGCCATCGGCGGCATCGCATCGGCCTTCGCGCTGATGCTGCTGGCGCCGCCGCTCTCGAAAGTCACGCTGCTCTTCGGCCCGTCCGAGGTCTTCTGGGTGGCGGTGTTCGGCCTGGCCTCGATCATCTTCCTGCTCGGCGGCAACCCGGTGAAGGGCCTGATCTCGGCCTGTTTCGGGGTCTTCGTCTCGGTCATCGGGGCAGACCCGATCTACGGCACGGACCGCTTCACCTTCGGCCAGCTCGAGATGCTCGACGGCATCTCAATCGTGATCCTGCTGGTCGGGCTCTACGCGCTGCCGCCGGTGATCGACCTGCTCGAAACCCCGCTCAAGACCGACGGGGTGGAAAGCTCGAAGCTCGGCACCGAGCCGATCTGGAAGGCGATGCCGCGCATGAAGGGCTTCTGGAAGACTTGGCTGCGCTCGTCGGTGATCGGCATCTGGATCGGCATCCTGCCCGGCGCCGGCGGCTCGATGGCGGCCTTCATGTCCTACAACGAGGCGCGCCGCAGCTCGAAGCACCCGGAGCGCTGGGGCGAGGGCGAGCCCGAGGGCGTGGCAGCGTCCGAGACCGCCAACAACGCCGACACCGCCTCAGCCCTGATCCCGGCGCTGACGCTGGGCATCCCGGGCACCGCCGTGGCCGCGGTGATGCTGGGCGGCCTGCTGGTGCATGGCCTGCAGCCGGGCCCGATGCTCTTCCGCGAAAACCCCGACGTCGTCTTCGGCTTCATGTGGCAATTCCTGTTCGGGGCGATCCTGCTGATCCTGCTTGGCGGCTCGCTGGCCACCAACAGCTTTGCCCGGCTGCTGAACCTGCCGCGCCCGCTGCTCGGCTCGGTGATCATCGTGCTGATGCTGATCGGGGTCTACTCGATCCACGGCCGGATGTTCGACGTCTACCTGATGCTGGGCTTCGGCGCCGTGGGCTGGGTGATGGACAAGCTCAAGTTCCCGCTGCCGCCGGTGGTGCTCGGGCTGATCCTCGGCGGCTTCGCCGAAGAGAACCTGCGCCTCGCCCTGCGCATCGGACGCGGCGACTGGAGCGTGCTGTTCCAGAACACCACCAGCCTGATCCTCGTGGCGCTCACCGTCGCGGTGGTGGTCGGCCCGATCGTCAAGCGCCGCATGATCGAC
The DNA here is from genome assembly GCF_019801965.1 of Salipiger bermudensis. Taxonomy (GTDB): domain Bacteria; phylum Pseudomonadota; class Alphaproteobacteria; order Rhodobacterales; family Rhodobacteraceae; genus Salipiger; species Salipiger bermudensis_A. The sequence goes on along the minus strand of NZ_JAHVIA010000001.1, from coordinate 58,822 downwards.
CGTCGCAAGCACGCCGAAAGCTGACGGCAAAGGACAAGTCTCCGGAGGGGCGGCGGGATAGACCGGCCCTCCGGCCCCGAGAACGGCGCACCCCGCGCCGGACAATCGCAAAGTGAGGCACCCCAGAGGTGCGAAGGAGGAAAACGCGATGAAACTGATGACCCTCGGCGCCTCGGCGCTTCTTCTGGCCTCCACGGCCGTAGCCCAGGCCGACAACTGGACCGCCTACACCTACTCCTCGGTCTCCACGACCTCGGCGGTGAAGGGCATGAACCGCATCGCCGAGCGCGTCGCGGAAGAGACCGGCGGCGATCTCGAGATCACGCTGCATCTCGGCAAGACCCTGCAGATCGCCTCGGCCGACATCACCCAGGCGGTGGGCGACGGCATCGTCGACATGGCGGCGGACTTCTTCTTCTCGGGCAACGTGCCGATCGCGCGGGTGCTGAACCTGCCGATGCTGATCGAGAACGACGACGAGTGGGAAAAGGCCTATGCCGCCATCGAGCCGACGCTGGTCGAGGCCTTCGCGGGGCAGGGCGTGGTGCTGCTGGGCGGCTACCGCTACCCGGAGCAGACCATCTTCACCACCTTCGAGATCGATGATCTAGCCGATCTCGAGGGCCACAAGATCCGCGTGACCTCGCCCGAGCAGGGCCACTTCATCGAGGAATTCGGCGGCGCGCCGATCACGCTGTCGGGCTCGGAAGTGCCGACCTCGCTGGAGCGTGGCGTGATCGAGGGCGTGCTCACCGCCAGCGCCGGCGGCGCCAAGAACTGGCACGAGTTCCTGCCCTACAACTATCGCTTCGCGGTGAACTACGGCAACTCGATGATCATCGCCAATGCGGATGCCTTCGAGGCGCTGTCGCCTGAAACCCAGGAGACCCTGCGCGCCATCGTCGCCGAGGAGGGCCCCGCGACCACCGCCGCCTTCCTTGAGGACGAGGAGGCACAGAAGGCGTCGCAATCCGAGGCCGGCATGACCCTGATCGACGCCGCCGAAGGCGATGCCGCGATGGCCGGTGAGAAGCTGGCGCCGTTCTGGGAGCAGTGGGCCGAAGAGAACGGCCCGGATTATGTCGCCGCGCTGCAGACCGTGCGCGACGCGATCGGAAAGTGAGCAGGTGAATGATGGACGAACGTAACAGCGGGCCGGCATCGGCCGGTCCCGTCTTCGACGCGGCGGCGCTGGCCACCCGGGTGATCAGCGGCGCGGTTCTCGCGGCGCTGGTCGGGCTGGTCTGCCTCGAGGCCTTCCTGCGGGGGGTCTTCAACTACTCGCTCGGCTTTGCCGAAGAGCTGACGGGCTATTGCGTCGTCCTTCTCACCTTCTTCGGAGCCGCGCTCGCCCTGCGGGCGGGCGCGCTCTTCCAGGTGCATTTCCTGTTCGACAGCTACTCCCCCGGGGTCCGGGTCTGGGTGCAGCGGATCTTCGTGGTGATGGCGCTGATCGTCTGCGTCATCCTCGCCTGGAAGGCCAAGGACCTGACCCTCAGCTCGTTCTCGCGCAACCGCTTCGCCGCCACCGTGCTGCGCACGCCGCTGTGGATCCCGCAACTCATCCCGCCGCTGGGCTTCGGCCTCATCGGCATCTTCCTGGTCGAGCAATTCCTGCTGACCTTCCGCAAGAAGGACACCGCCTGATGGAAGCGCTTCTCGCATTCGGCCTGCTGATCGGGCTGATCCTCGGCGGCATGTGGGTGCAGTTCGCCGTCGCCGGCGCCGGGCTGGTCTATATCTACCTGCTGGGCGGTTTCGGCGGCTTCCGCGCCCTCGGCATGGTGAGCTGGGGCGCCGCCAACAGCTTCACCCTCGCGGCGATCCCGCTCTTCGTGCTGATGGCCGAGATCCTGCTGGGCTCGGGCCTGGCCAGCCGGCTCTACAACGGGGTGGCGCCCTTCATGCGGCGCCTGCCGGGTGGCTTGATGCACACCAACATCGCCGGCAGCGGCATCTTCGCGGCGATCTCGGGCGGCTCGGCCCCCACCGCCGCCGCCATGTCCACCGTCGCCCTGCCGGAGCTGACCAAGCGCGGCTATGACAAGCGCCTGGTGGCGGGCTCGCTGGCCGCTGGCGGTACGCTGGGCATCCTGATCCCGCCCTCGATCACCATGATCATCTACGCGACCTTCACCGAGACCTCGATCGCGCGCCTCTTCGCCGCCGGCCTGCTGCCGGGCATCCTGCTGGCGCTGTGCTACATGGGCTTCATCGTCGCCCGCGTGCTGCTCAACCCCAAGCTGGCACCGAAATCCGACGAGCGCGCCTCGCTCGGTGATCTCGGCCGGGCGCTGCTCGACATCGTGCCCTTCCTGCTGCTGATCGTCATCGTGCTGGGCAGCATCTACGGCGGTTTCGCCACCCCGACCGAGGCCGGCGCGGTGGGCACCATCGGTGCCATTGTCATCGCCGGGATCTACGGCAAGCTGAGCCTGAAGCTGGTGACCGACGCGCTGTCGCGCACCGTGCGGATGAGCGGCAACATCCTGTTCATCGTGTTCACCTCGATGATCTTCGCCTATGCCACCGCGCTCTCGGGCGTCGGCGAGGATCTCGTGGGGATGCTCGAAGAGGCCAATGTCTCGCGCACCACCTTCCTGCTGATCATCATGGTGGTCTTCGCCATCCTCGGCTGCTTCATGGAGGGGCTCGGGATGATCGCGATCATCGTGCCGGTGATCTTCCCGGCGCTGCTGGCGCTCGAGGTCGATCCGATCTGGTTCGGGGTCTTCGTGGTGATCCTCGTCGAGCTTGGCCAGCTGACGCCGCCGCTGGGGGTGATCCTCTTCGTGGTCGCCAGTTCCTCAGATAAGGTGCGGGTCGAGGACGTGATCATGGGCACGCTGCCGTTCTTCGTCATCATCCTCGCCTTCATGCTGCTGCTGATCGGCTTCCCGCAGATCGCGCTCTTCCTGCCGGAGTTTACGTTCGGATGACCCAGCACACCTATCCCGCACCTAGCCCCGTCGTCATCGACGCCACCGTGTTCACCGAGCTGCCCGCCGCGCTTCGCCGGCCCGGTATCTCCTCCTACTGGGCCGAGAAGAACCGGCGCGGGCAGCCGGTGGACAGCTTCCTCGAGGGGCCGTCCTTCGACCGCGCGGGCAATCTCTGGTTCGTCGACATCCCGTTCGGACGGGTGTTCCGCGCGACGCCCCAGGGCGAGGTCACCCAGATCGCCGAGTATGACGGCCAGCCCAACGGCCTGAAGATGCACGCCGATGGGCGCATCTTCCTCGCCGATTACCAGAACGGCATCCTGCAGCTCGATCCCGAGAGCGGCGCGGTGACGACGGCGTTGGGGGATGCGGATACCGAAGCCTTCAAGGGCTGCAACGACCTGCATTTCGGCCGCGACGGCGCGCTCTACTTCACCGATCAGGGCCAGACCGGCCTGCAGGATCCCAGCGGCCGGGTCTGGCGCTGGCAGATGGAGACCGGCGCGCTGACCTGCCTGATCGACAAGGTGCCGAGCCCGAACGGGCTGGTGCTCGATCTGGCCGAGCACGTTCTGTTTCTCGCCGTGACCCGCGCCAACGCGGTCTGGCGTTTGCCGATGGCGGCCAGTGGCCGGGTCAACAAGGCGGGGCTCTTCATCCAGTTCACCGGCGGGCGCGCCGGACCGGACGGGCTGGCGCTGACCGATGCCGGCGGGGTGGTGGTCTGCCAGACCGGCATGGGGCTCGTCTGGGTGCACAACGCGCTGGGCCAGCCCATCGCGGTCGTGCGCTCACCGCGCGGGCTCGGCACCACCAACTGCGCCTTCGGCGGCGAGGGCGGCCGCACGCTCTACATCACCGAGAGCGACAGCGGCAGCATCTTGCAGGCCGAGTTCCCGCCGGAGCTGGGCATTGCCGGCGCGCCGATCTTTGGGCTGAGCTAAGCCGCGCGGCGCGGCGTCGACCTCACGGGGCGCGGCGCAGCGCCGGCGGCACCATGGCGCTGTCATAGGTGCGCTCCTCGATCGGCACGCGGGCGATCATCTCGTCGAGCATCTTCAGCAGGATCTCCTCGGCGCGGTTCTTCACCGCGCGCGGATTCCAGACCACGTGCACGTCGATCGGCGGCAGATCCTCGTAGGGCGGGGTCTGCCAGAGCTGCCCGTCGGCGACATCGCGCGCCGCCACGTGGACCGGCAGCGGCCCGATGCCGAGCCCGGCGATGATCATCCGCCGCACTTCCTCGAGATTCGACGACGTCCCGGTGATCCGCTCGCCAAGCAGCGATTGCGCCCGCATCAGCGTCACCGGCTTCAGGACATCGTGCAGCTTGTCGGTGTCGAAGCTGACCGTGGTGCAGCCGGCGAGATCGGCCCTCGTCAGCCCTTCGCGGCCGAAGAGCGGGTGGCGCGGCCCGCAGAACAGGCCGAAGAACTCGCGGTAGAGGCGGCGGTATTCCAGCCTCGGGCTGCGGTCGCGCACCAGGCAGACCGCGAAGGAGGCGCGCTTGGCGGAGACCTCTGTCAGCGCGGTGGCGCTCGAGACCACGTTGATCGACAGGCTGGCCTCGGGATGTGCCTCGTGGAAATCGGCCAGCAGGTGATCAAAAACCGGGCACACCACGTGGCTGGCCACGGCAATGGTCACATGTCCGCGCACCGCGTCGGTCATCTCGCGCATCAGCGTCGAGAGGCGCAGGATCGAGCCGTTGATGTCGAGCGCCTCGCGGTAGAGCAGCTCTCCGGCCTCGGTCAGGGCATACTTGCCCGGCCCGCGCTCGATGAGCTTGCGGCCGATGCGATCCTCGAGCCTTTTCAGCGCGGTAGACACCGATGGCTGGGTCAGCCGGAGGCGCTCGGCGGCGTCGGTGACCGAGCGCGCCTCGGCCAGCACGACGAAACTGCGCAGCAGGTTCCAGTCGAGCTCGCGGGCGATGCGGTCGGGGTCATAGGCCGATCCGGGGTCGGAAATGGGATCGCTACCAGGTTTCATCATTGATCCGGTCTATATCCATAATTTTCATTATCTATTGGATCAATGAAAACCAGCTTCCCAAGGTGCCGTCAATTCCGGTTCTCCGGATCGCAACCGAACGGGACACCCTCATGTCGATCGAAGCCCGCGAAAGGCGTCAGCCGTGGATCCTGCTGTCTCCGGCGCTGACCGCGATCACGCTGCTGCTCTTCGTGCCGCTGCTGTTCATCGTGGTCTACAGCTTCTGGCTGCGCACCGCGACCGGGGCGGACCAGTCGGGCTTCTTCCTCGACAACTGGCGCGAGGCGCTGAGCGATCCGTTCTACCGTGACATCCTGCTCTTCACCCTGAAGATCGCGGCGATCACCACGCTGGTCTGCGCCGTGATGGGCTACCCGGCGGCCTATTTCATCGCCCGCTCGCGCGGCAACAAGGCGGTGCTGCTGCTGTTGCTGATGCTGCCGTTCTGGATCAGCTACATCATTCGCACGATGAGCTGGATCAACATCCTCGGTGTCTCCGGTGCGCTCAACACGCTGCTGCTCTGGGCCGGGGTGATCTCGGAGCCGATCCAGATGCTCTACAACCAGACCACGGTGATCCTCGGGCTGGTGCATTTCCTGCTGCCCTTCATGATCCTCAACGTCTTCGTCAGCCTCGACGGCATCGATGTCTCGCTCGAGGACGCGGCGACCTCGCTCGGGGCCACCCGCTGGCAGGCCTTCGTGCAGGTGACGCTGCCGCTGTCGCTGCCCGGTCTCGCCGCCGGCGGGCTGCTCTGCTTCGTGCTCGCGGCGGGGACCTACATCACGCCGCTGGTGCTGGGCGGCCCGACCGACGCGATGTTCGCCAACCTAGTCTACGAGGCGATCATCACTCAGCTCAACTGGCCGCTGGGCTCGGCGCTGAGCCTGATGCTGCTCGCGGTGCTGGGGCTGCTGGTGATGATCTACAACCGCTACCTCGGCATGGCGCAACTGATGAAGGGGCTGGGCTGATGGGCTGGCAACTGATCCGCGGCTACGCGCTGCTCGTCTATGTCTTCATGTTCCTGCCGGTGGCTGTCGTGGTGCTGCTGAGCTTCAACGCCTCGCAGTTCGGCAGCTTCCCGATCACCGGCGTCTCGCTGCGCTGGTTCGGCGAGCTGGCGCAGAACGAGGCCATCCTGCGCGCCTTTCGCACCTCGATCATCCTCGGCCTGCTGACGGCGCTGATCTCGACCACGCTGGGGGTGCTCGCGAGCCTCGCGCTGGTGCGCTACCGGGTGCCGGGCGAAAACGTCATCTCGACCCTGCTGATCGCGCCGATCCTGGTGCCCGAGGTGGTGCTGGCGGTGGCGCTGCTGCTGTTTCTCAACTTCCTCGGCATCAACAAGAGCTTCGGCCTGCTGCTCTTCGGCCATGTCATCTTCACGCTGCCCTTCGTCATCCTCGTGGTGCAGGCCCGGCTGATGGCCATTCGTCGCGATGTCGAGGAGGCCGCCATGAGCCTCGGCGCCTCGCCGGTGCAGACCTTCTTCCAGATCACCCTGCCGCTGATGCTGCCGGCGGTTCTGGCCGGTGCGCTCTTCGCCTTCACCATCAGCTTCGACGACATCACCGGCACGCTGTTCTGGAAGCCCGGCGGGGTCGAGACGGTGCCGACGCAGATCTTCGCCATGCTGCGCAACTCGATCTCTCCCGAGATCAACGCGCTCGGCACGGTGATGATCGTGATGACCGTGGGCCTGCCGCTGCTGGGCGCGGCGGTGGCGCGCATCCTGTCAAGAAAGAGCGGCACCTGAAGCCGCGACGCAGACTGACCAACAAGGAGAGAGACATGACGAAGATCGACAACACCACGCGCTACGAGCGCCTGCGCGAGCGCTACATGAACGGCGACATCGACCGCCGCTCGTTCCTCGGGCTGATCGGTGCGGCCGGCGCCGCCTACGGGTTGGTGACGCCCTACCGCGCCTTGGCGCAGGACGTAACGCAGGTCCGGTTCGATGGCTGGGGCGGGGTGGTCTCCGAGGCGTTCCGCAAGCATGCCTTCGATCCCTACACCGCCAAGACCGGCATCGAGGTGGTCGACGGCACCTTCGGCGGCGGCGACGAGTATCTAAGCCGGGTCAAGGCCAGCCAACCGGGCGAATACAACATCGCCCACCTGTCGGGGGTGTTCGACTATGCCCGCTATGCCGGGCTGGGGCTGACCTCAGAGCTCAACGAGGCCAACATCCCCAACCTCGAATACGTCATCAAGAAGCTGGTCGACGTCTACCGCCCGATCACCGACGGCAAGATCTCCTGCGTGCCCTACGATTACGGCACCACCGGCATCGCCTATAACCGCAAGTTCATCTCCGACGAGGAGATGCAGGAGAAGGGCGCGAAGATCCTCATCGACGAGGCCCTGAAGGGCAAGATCTCGGGCTGGGGCGACTGGCGCACTCGGATCTGGTTCGGCGCGCTGCAAACCGGGCAGGATCCGAACAACGCCACCGACATGGAGGCGGTCTGGGATGCGATCCGCGCCCATCGTGACCTGTCGCTGAAATACTGGACCTCCGGTGCCGAGCTGATGTCGCTGCTGGCGGAAGAAGAGATCTACGTCACCGAGGGCTGGTCGGGCCGGATCTACGCGCTGCAGGAGCAGGGCCACGACATCGGCTACATGGACCCACCCAACGGCTATGGCTGGCAGGAATGTCTCTTCGTGCTCAAGGGCTCGCCGATGGAGGCCTGCGAGGAGCTGCTGAACTTCATGCTCGCCCCCGAGACCTCGATCGCCGTGGCCGAGGGGCAGAACTACCCGCCGGCGCTCGACCCGCAGAAGGTCGATCTCGGCGCCAAGATCCCGACGCTGCCGGCCTTCGATCCGAGCGGCACGCTCGAGGGGCTGACCTTCGCCGATCCGACCTACTGGAACGGCAACGAGGCGGAGTGGTCGAAGACCTTCGGCCGCGTCCAGAAGGGCTACTGAGCCACCACGGCGGGGGCGCGTGCCGCCCCCGCCAGCTTGATTTCTCCCACTCAGGACGTTTGCGCATGAGCTCCGTCACCCTCCGAAACGTGGTGAAACGCTTTCACAAGTTCACCGCGGTTCACCAGATCAACCTCGAGATCCCGGATGGCGCCTTCGTCACCCTGCTGGGCCCCTCGGGCTGCGGCAAGACCACCAACCTGCGGATGATCGCAGGGCTTCTCGACCCGAGCGAGGGCGAGATCCTGATCGGCGGCACGCGGGTCAACGACGTGCCGATCCACAAGCGCAACCTTGGCATCGTGTTCCAGAACTACGCGCTCTTCCCGCACAAGACCGTGGCCGAGAACGTCGCCTTCGGCCTGAAATATCGCGACGTGCCCAAGGCCGAGATCCCAGCCCGTGTGCAGGCCGCGCTCGAGCTCGTGCAGCTTCCGCATGTCGGCGAGCGCTATCCCAAGGAGCTCTCCGGCGGCCAGCAGCAGCGCATCGCGCTGGCCCGCGCCATCGTCATCGAGCCCGACGTGCTGCTGCTCGACGAGCCGCTCTCGGCGCTCGATGCCAACCTGCGCGAGGACATGCGGGTCGAGCTAAAGCGCATCCAGGAAAAGATCGGTGTGACGACGGTCTTCGTCACCCACGACCAGTCCGAGGCGCTCGCCATGTCGGACCAGATCGTCGTGATGAGCGCCGGTCGCATCGAGCAGATGGGATCGCCCGAGGAGGTCTACAACAACCCGGCCTCCGAGTTCGTGGCCAACTTCCTCGGCGCCTCCAACATGCTGCCGGCGTCCTGCACCGCGCTCGGCCCGCAGGGAGCGTCGCTCGAGGTGGCGCCCTTCGGCGCCGTCACGATCCCGGCGCAGAAGGCCGAGCGGCTGGGCGGGCAGGGGCTGGCGCAGCTCGTGCTCAGGGCCGAGAAGCTGCGCGTGCTGCACCCGGACGAGGCCGGAGAGGGCATGCTCACCGCGCCGGCGACGGTCGAGACGGTGGACTACCAGGGCCAGACCGTCCGCTATTTCCTGCGCGTCGGCGGGCGCCAGCTCCAGGCCATCAACATGATCGACGACAGACCCTTCGAACAGGGCGCCGAGGTTCGGGTCGGTTTCTTCGCCAAGGACGCCTCGGCCCTTCCAACGGAGGCAAAATGAGCCACCTTTTCTACCAGGGGCACGGCCGCAAGCCGATGCTCGACCAGGCCCGCGGCGTCTACATGTGGGACACCGACGGCAAGCGCTATCTCGACGGCTCTTCGGGGGCGATGGTCTGCAATATCGGCCACGGCAACGCCACGGTGCTCGAGGCGATGCGGGTCCAGATGGAGCGCGCGACCTTTGGCTACCGGCTGCATTTCGAGACCGAGGCCAGCGAGCGCCTCGCCGCCAAGACCGTCGAGAAGATGCCCGAGGGGCTGACCAAGGTGTTCTTCGTCTCGGGCGGCTCGGAGGCCATCGAGAGCGCCATGAAGCTGGCGCGGCAATATGCCGTCTCGGTCGGGCAGGGCAGCCGCTGGAAGGTGATCTCGCGCAGCCCCTCCTACCATGGCTGCACGCTGGGCGCGCTGGCGGTTACCGGCTACCGCTCGCTCACCGACCCCTTCGCGCCGATGATGCGCGAGATGCCCAAGGTGCCCGCGCCGCGCGCCTATCTCGACGGGCTCGACCCGTCCGACCCGGCCACCGGCACGCACTACGCCGACATGCTCGCGGCGCAGATCGAGGCCGAGGGGCCGGAGAGCGTCCTGGCCTTCATCCTCGAGCCGGTGGGCGGCGCCTCGACCGGGGCGCTGGTGCCGCCAGAGGGCTACATGGCGCGCATCCGCGAGATCTGCGACCGCTACGGCGTGCTCCTGATCATGGACGAGGTGATGACCGGCGCCGGGCGCACAGGCGCCTTCCTGGGCTGCGAACACTGGAACACCCGGCCCGACATCGTGGTGCTCTCGAAGGGCTTTGCCGCCGGCTACGCGCCGCTGGGTGGCATCGTCGCGCCGGACTGGATGGTCGAGCCGGTGCTGAGCCAGGGCGGCTTCGCGCATGGCTTCACCTATGCCGGCAACCCGCTGGCCTGCGCCGCCGGGGCCGCGGTGCTGGACGAGATCGACAGGCAGGGCCTCGTGGCCAACGCCGCCCGCATGGGCGAGACGCTCCTCGCGCGGCTCTCGGCGCTGGCGCAAAAGCATGAGATCATCGGTGACGTGCGCGGCAAGGGGCTGCTGACCGCCTTCGAGTTCATGTCGGACCCGGTGAGGAAGACGCCGCTGCCGAAGGAGCTGCGCGCCTTCGACCGCTTCGTGCAGATCGCCTATGACAACGGGCTCATCGTCTATTCCCGCCGCACCCGCGACGGCATCGAGGGCGACCATATCCTCGTCTGCCCGCCGCTGATCCTCACCGAGACCCACCTCGACGAGATCATCGACGGGCTAGACCTGTCTCTGACGCAGTTTCGCGCCGAGTTGCCGGCGCTGGACGAGGTGGTGTGAATGTCGAAGATCCTGATCACCTGCGCGCTCACCGGCTCGATCCATACCCCCAGCATGTCGCCGCACCTGCCGGTCACCGCCGAGGAGATCGTCGAGCAGGGGCTAGCGGCCGCCGAGGCCGGCGCCGCGATCCTGCACCTGCACGCGCGTGACCCCGAAACCGGCAGGCCCTCCGCCAGCCCCGCGCATTTCAACGCCTTCCTGCCGCGCCTCAAGCAGGGCACCGGCGCGGTGCTCAACCTCACCACCGGCGGCAGCGCGGTGATGACGCTGGAAGAGCGTCTCGCGGCGCCCAAGGCGGCGGAGCCGGAGATGTGCTCGCTCAACATGGGCTCTATGAACTTCGCGCTCTACCCGATGGCGGCGCGGATCAGCGACTGGCAGCACGACTGGGAGCAGCCCTTCCTCGAGGGCTCCGACGACCTGATCTTCAAGAACACCCCGCGCGACATCGCCCATGTGTTGACCGAGATGGGCGAGAAGCGCGGCGCCCGGTTCGAGTTCGAATGCTACGATGTGGGCCATCTCTACATGCTGCGCCATTTCGTCGATCGCGGGCTGGTGCAGGGGCCGATCTTCCTGCAGTTCGTTTTCGGCGTGCTGGGCGGGATTGGGCCGGACCCGGAGAACCTCGACCACATGAAGCGCATCGCCGACAAGCTCTTCGGGGATGGTTACCAATTCTCGGTGCTGGCCGCCGGGCGGCACCAGATGCCGCTGGCCAGCATGGCCGCGGCGATGGGCGGGCATGTGCGGGTCGGGCTGGAAGACAGCCTGACCATCTCGCGCGGCACGCTTGCACGCTCCAACGCCGAGCAGGTCGCCAAGATCCGCCGCATCGTCGAGGAACTCGGCCGCGAGCCCGCCACCCCCGACGAGGCGCGCGCCATGCTGGGCCTCAAGGGCGCCGACAGGACGGCGATATGACCCTGCGCTTCGACGTGGCCCTCGAGGCCGATGTGCCGCGCCTGCACGCTGCCCTTGCGCGGCTCTCGCAGGTTCTCGGCGACACGCACCGCGCCGGCGAAGGTGATCTGCGCCGCGCGGGCTTCGGAGCGCACCCGGCGTTTCGCGCCGTGCTCGCCAGCGACGGCGAGACGACGCACGGCGTTGCCCTCTACTCGCCGAGCTTCTCGACCTCGCGCGGCGGCGTGGTGGTCTATGTCTCCGACCTCTGGGTCGATGCCGCACTGCGTGGGTCGGGGCTCGGCCCGCGGCTGCTGGCGGCGGTGCTGCGCGATGCGCAGGCCTGCTGGGGGGCGGGGCGAATGAAGCTCAACGTCTACCACGCGACGCCGCGCGCCCGCGCGTTCTACGAACGGCTGGGCTTCACCCCGGCCGAGGCACAGACCGAGATGCATCTCGATGAAGCGGGCTGCACGGCCCTGAAGGACACCCGATGAAAGCCTATCTCGATCCCCGCCAGGCGCGCCACGACCCGCAGCATTTCATGGCCAACGGCAAGCTCTATCCCAGCCCGGAAGAGCCGCGCCGCATCGAGGTCCTGAAAGCCGCCGCCGAAGACGCCGGCTGCTCCTTTGAGGCGCCCCGGGATGCCGGGCTCGGCCCCATCGCGGCGCTGCACTCGGCCGAATACCTGGCCTTCCTGCGCAGCATCTACACCCGCTGGCAGCGCATCCCCGATGCCGGCCCCGAGGTGATCCCCAACATCCACCCCGCCAACCGCAGCGACGGCTATCCCAAATCCGCCATCGGGCAGGCCGGCTACCACCAGGCCGACACCGCCTGTCCGATCGCCGAGCACACCTTCGAGGCGGCCTATTGGTCGGCGCAGAGCGCCATCGCCGGGGCCGACCTGATTGCTGGCGGGGAGGGCGCCGCCTATGCGCTGTCGCGCCCGCCGGGGCACCACGCCTTCGGCGATCTCGCCGGTGGCTTCTGCTTTCTCAACAATGCCGGCATCGCCGCCGAGCGGCTGCGCGCGGCGGGGCTGCGCCCGGCGATCGTCGATGTCGACGTGCATCACGGCAACGGCACGCAAGGTATCTTCTACGCCCGCGACGACGTGCTGACCGTCTCGCTGCACGCCGATCCGGCGCGGTTCTACCCGTTTTTCTGGGGCCACGCGCAGGAGCGCGGCGAAGGGCGCGGCATGGGCTGCAACCTCAACCTGCCGCTGCCGCGCGGCACCGATGACGCGGGCTATCTCGCGGCGCTCGAGGTTGCGCTCGAGCGGGTCCGCAGCTTTGGCGCCGAGGTGCTGGTGGTGGCGCTCGGGCTCGACGCCTCGGTCGATGATCCATTCAAGGGGTTCGCGGTGACGCAGGACGGCTTCGCGCGCATCGGTGCCGCCATCGCCCGCACCGGCCTGCCGACCCTCTTCGTACAGGAGGGGGGCTACCTGAGCGCCTCGCTTGGGGCCAACCTCACGCGCACGCTGAGCGGCTTTCAGGGTACTTGATGCGGACCGCCATGGGCGGGCCGGACGGGGCCGCGTGACAGGCCGGTCAGGGCGGAGAACCGCCGCAGAAGCCGCGGCGCGGGTGCAGGGCCTGAGCCGCGGTGGACGGGCTTGGCGCAGCGGGCCGGGGGCGGCGGCGGAGGCAAGCAGCAGCGGCCATGAAACGGGGCGCGACGGTCCTTCTTGAGAGCCGCTGTCAAAAGGCTGTCGGGCCGAAATCTCCTTTAGATTGCAAGGGCAAGCGAAAAAGATCCACCTGTGATGGAAAAAAATCCCTCCTCACTTTTACGTTGGGTTAACCTTCACTCATCTTTGAAATCTGGAGACGATTCCATGATGAGATTTTCCTACGCGACCATTATCACCCTTGCTTCCGCGACGATGGCCTTCTCGCAGGATAGCGACGCCGCCAAACCCAATATCCTGGTGATCTGGGGCGACGATGTCGGCCAGTCCAACATCTCGGCCTACACCATGGGTCTGATGGGCTATCAGACACCGAACATCGACCGCATCGCGGACGAGGGCATGATCTTCACCGATTACTATGCCGAGCAATCCTGCACCGCCGGCCGTTCCTCTTTCATCATGGGCCAATCGGTGTTCCGCACCGGCCTGTCGAAGGTCGGCCTGCCCGGCGCCGAGGAGGGCATGCAGATCGAGGATCCGACCATCGCGGGCATGCTGAAGGCCGAAGGCTACGCCACCGGCCAGTTCGGCAAGAACCACCTTGGCGACCGCGACGAGCACCTGCCGACAAATCACGGCTTCGACGAGTTCATGGGCAACCTCTATCACCTCAATGCCGAGGAAGAACCGGAACATGAAGACTATCCGGGTGATATGGTTATGCCCGACGGCAGCACCTTCCGCGAGACCTTCGGACCGCGCGGCGTGCTGCATTCCTACGCCGATGGCGAGATCGAGGACACCGGGCCGCTCACCCGTCAGCGCATGGAGACCGTCGACGATGAAACCGTGGCCGCGGCCATCGACTTCATCCAGCGCCAGGAGGACGCGGGCGTGCCGTGGTTCGTCTGGTGGAACGGCACGCGCATGCATGCGCGGACCCACGTGCCGGACGACGTGCGCGCGCAGGCGGACGAAATGGCCGGGCGCCATCTCGACGAGTATTCCGCCGGTATGCTGCAGCACGACATGAACGTGGGCCAGTTGCTCGACAAGGTCGACGAGCTGGGCATCGCCGACAACACCATCGTGTTCTACTCGACCGACAACGGCCCGCACATGAACACTTGGCCCGACGCCGCGATGACACCGTTCTGGGGCGAGAAGAACACCCAGTGGGAAGGCGGCTGGCGGGTGCCGGCCATGGTGCGCTGGCCGGGCAAGGTCGAGCCCGGCTCGGTCTCCAACGAGATCGTGCACCACATGGATTGGTTCCCGACATTCCTCGCCATCGCCGGCAACGAGACGGTCAAGGAAGACCTGCTCGAGGGCGTGTCGGTGGCCGAGGTCGGCGGCGGGCGCGACTACAAAGTCCATCTCGACGGCTACAACATCCTGCCGCTCTTGACCGGCGAGAGCACCGAGAGCCCGCGTGACGAGATCTTCTACTTCACCGACGATGGCGACCTCGCGGCGCTGCGCTGGAACGACTGGAAGATCACCTTCCTCGAGCAGAAGGCCTGGGGCACGCTGCGCGCCTGGATGGAGCCGCTGACGCCGCTACGCACGCCGCTGGTCTTCAACCTGCGCCGCGATCCCTACGAGCGCGCCTACCGGACGTCGAACACCTATTACGACTGGATGTTCGACCGCGCCTACATGCTGGTGCCGGCGCAGCGCTACGTCGGAAACTTCCTCGCGACCTTCCAGGAGTACCCGCCACGGCAGGAGGCGGCGTCCTTCAGCCTCGACAAGGTCATGGAAAAGCTCTCGCAGCCGACCGGCTCGCAGTAAGCCCGGCCTTCGCGGCCGGCCCGCACCCGGGCCGGCCGCATTTCCCCAGTCCTCAGCCGGGGCCGACACGCGTCGCGGCGCTGGAACCGCTCCGTTCTGCTCCCGCCGCTGCAAGCGTGCCCCTGCCTTTCAAGGGAGTTTCAAGATGCGCATGTTATCCATGGCGACCGCCATGGCGACGCTGCCGCTCGCAGCCCTTGCCGACCCGCTTCCCTCGTGGAACGACACCGGCGCCAAGGCCAGCATCATCGAGTTCGTCGAGAGTGTGACCGACCCGGCCTCGGAGACCTTCGTGCCCGAGAGGGACCGCATCGCGACCTTTGACAACGATGGCTGTCTCTGGACCGAGCAGCCGGTCTATTTCCAGGCGCTCTATGCCTTCGACGTGCTGAAGGAGAAGGCCGCCGAGGATCCCGCGATCCTGAGCACCGACGTGCTGAAGGCCGCCGCGGAGGGCGACATGGAGACCGTCATGGCCAATGGCCTCGACGGGCTTCTGGAGGTGATCAACGTCTCGCATGCCAACACCACCGTCGATGCGTTCCAGGCCGACGCCTATGACTGGCTGACCACCGCGACCCACCCCACCACCGGCATTCCCTATGCCGAGATGGTCTATCAGCCGATGCTCGAGCTGCTGAGCTACCTGCGCGACGAGGGCTTCACCACCTACATCGTCTCCGGCGGCGGTATCGATTTCATCCGCGCCTATGCCGACGAGGCCTACGGCATCCCGCCTTGGCAGGTGGTCGGCACCGAGGGCAGCACCAGCTACGCGGTGGTCGACGGCGTGCCGCAGCTCAGCAAGGACGGCGGCATCACCTTCGTCGACGACAAGGAAGGCAAGCCGGTGGGCATCATCCGCCATATCGGCCAGCGCCCGATCTTCTCTGCCGGCAATTCGGACGGCGATTTCGCCATGCTCGAATACACCACGGGCGGCGACGGCGCACGCTTCGGGATGCTGATCCATCACACCGATGCCGAGCGCGAGTTTGCCTATGATCGCGAGGGCCATATCGGCACGCTCAATCGCGGCCTCGACGAGGGGCCGGGGCGCGGCTGGACTATCGTCGACATGGCGCAGGACTGGGCCAGGGTGTTCCCGTCGGACTGACGCGCGGAAAGGGAAGGACGGCATGGAAGGCATGACCGAACACGGCACGCGGGCGCAGATCGAGGCGCTGCGCGCCCGCATGGGCGAGGCGATCATCGGCCAGCGCGAGGTGGTCGAGCGGCTGCTGATCGGGCTTCTGGCCAATGGCAACCTGCTGGTCGAGGGCCTGCCGGGCCTTGCCAAGACGCGCGCCATCAAGGCGCTCGCCCGCAACCTCGAATGCGATTTCTCCCGCATCCAGTTCACCCCCGATTTGCTGCCCTCCGACGTGACCGGGACGGAGGTCTATTTCCAGGGTGAGGGCGGTGGCGCGTTCCGCTTCGAGGCCGGGCCGATCTTTGCCAACCTCGTGCTCGCCGACGAGATCAACCGCGCTCCCGCCAAGGTGCAGGCGGCGCTGCTCGAGGCGATGGAGGAGCGGCAGGTGACGGTCGCGGGCACCACCCACAAGATGGAGCCACTCTTCATGGTCATGGCGACCCAGAACCCCATCGAGCAGGAGGGCACCTATCCGCTGCCCGAGGCGCAGATGGACCGCTTCCTCATGCATGTGAACATCACCTACCCGCCGGTCGAGGACGAGGTCGAGGTGATCCGGCTGGTGCGTGCCGAGGAGATCGCGGCGCAGGCCGGGGCGGGGAATGCCGCGTCGGAGGTTCCCGCGCCGATCCCGCAGGAGGCGGTGTTTGCCGCTCGCGGCGAGATCGCCGCGCTGCGGGTCGCGCCCGAGATGGAGCGCTACATCGCCGACCTGGTCAACGCCACCCGCGTGCCCGCCGCCTTCGGCGATGACCTCAAGCGCTGGATCGAGGTCGGGGCCAGCCCGCGCGCCTCGCTGGCGCTCGACAAGTGCGGCCGCACCCATGCATGGCTCTCGGGCCGCGATTACGTCGATCCCGAAGACATCCGCGCCGTGGTGGCCGACGTGCTGCGCCACCGGCTCGGCCTCAGCTACGAGGCGCAGGGCGAGGGCGTCAGCCCCGACGCGGTGGTGGCCGAGATCATCCGGCAGGTGGCGCTGCCCTGAGGGGGGAACGATGAAGGACCGCGCCGCCCGTATCCGCACCGGCACCCTGCCAAAGGCCCCGCAGGTCTCGGAGGATCCGCGCATCCACGCCGATCTTGCCCACCTGCGCAGCCTCGAGGGGCCGGCGCGCGGGCTCAGCTTCCTGCCGCGACAGCCGGCGCGATCGGTGCTCAACGGCCGCCATGCCTCGCGGCTGCGCGGGCGCGGGCTCAATTTCGAGGAGCTACGCGACTACCTGCCCGGCGACGATGTCCGCAGCATCGACTGGAAGGTCACCGCCCGCACCGGGCGCCCGCATGTGCGGGTGATGACCGAGGAGCGCGATCGCCCGGCGCTGCTCGTCGTCGACCAGCGCATGTCGATGTTCTTCGGCACCCGCCGCGCGATGAAGTCGGTCACCGCCGCCGAGGCCGCCGCGATGGCCGCCTTCCGCATCCTTGACCAGGGCGACCGGGTGGGCGGCATCGTCTTCGGCGACGCGCTTCTGGCCGAGATCCGCCCGCAGCGCAGCCGCGCCGCGCTCAACCGCTTCCTCACCGCGCTCTCGGAGGCCAACGGGCTCCTGCATGCGGAGGCGCCCAACACCGAGCCGATCGGTCTGACGCAGGTGCTGCGCGCGGTCGCCCGGATCGCCAGCCGCAATCACCTGATCGTCGTGCTGAGCGATTTCGACGGCACCGACGCCGAGACCGACCGCATCGTCTCGGCGCTGGCGCGGCACAATGACCTGATCCTCGTGCCGGTCACCGATCCCAGCGCCGGGGAGCTGCCGGCGGGGATGCGCCTCGTCGTCACCGATGGCACGCTACAGGCCGAGATCGACACCAGCACAACGGCGACTCGGCAGGCGCTCGCGGAGATGTCGACGGGACGGCTTGCGGAGCTGTTCGACTGGCAGCGCCGCTTCGGGGTGCCGATCCTGCCGCTCTCGGCCGGGGAGGAGACCCTGCCGCAGCTGCGCCGCCTGCTGGGGCTCGGGCCGCGATGAACGAGGACGCGCCAGAGAGCCTCGTGTCGCTCATCGACCAATTGATCGAGCCGCCGCCGCCGTCTCCGGTGCCACTGGTGCCGCAGACATGGGGCTGGGCGGCGCTGGCGCTCCTGCTGCTGGCGCTGGTTCTCGCGGGCCTCTGGCGCTGGCATCGGCACCGGGTGGCAAATGGCTATCGCCGCGCTGCGCTCGCGGCGCTGGCTCAGGCCGGCAGCGTGGCGGAGCTGGCGACGATCCTGCGCCGGGCGGCGCTGGCGGCCTATCCGCGGGCCGAGGTCGCCTCGCTCACCGGCGGCGACTGGACGGCGTTCCTGTCGCGAAGCGGCAGGGGACCGTTCCCCGAGGCGGCTGGCGAAGAGCTGCGCCGCGCGCCCTACCGCGCGCCGGGTGCCGCGCCGTCTCCCGAGCTTCGCGATGCCGCAGAGCGCTGGCTCAGGACCCATGCGGCGGTGCGGGAGGGGCCGCGATGATCTCGCTCGCCGCGCCCTGGCTCCTGGCTCTGCTGCCGCTGCCGTTGCTGGTCTGGCGCTTCACGCCTCCGCATCGCGAGCGCGAGAGCGCACTGCGCTTTCCATTCTTCCGCCGCACCGCCGCTGCCGCCGGGGCCGAGCCGCGCGCCGGGGCGGTGGTGCTGTCGCGCCCGCGGATCTCGGCCTTCACCGCCGCTCTGTGCTGGACGCTGGTGATCCTGGCGCTGGCGCGTCCCGAACGGGTCGGCGCGCCGATCACCATCGAGACGGCGGCGCGCGACGTTGTGCTGGCGATCGACATCTCGGGCTCGATGGACGCGCGCGATTTCGCCACGCCCGACGGCGCGCGCATCCAGCGCCTCGCAGGCGTGCGGCAGGTGGTGAACGGCTTCGTCGCGGGCCGCGAGGGTGACCGCATGGCGCTGATCGTCTTCGGCTCCGCCGCCTACCTTCAGGCGCCGCTGACCGACGATCTCGCCACCATCACCGCGCTGCTCGAGCGCACCGAGGTCGGCATGGCCGGGCCGCACACCGCGCTCGGCGATGCCATCGGCCTGTCGATCCGCACCTTTGAGACCAGCGAGATCGACCAGCGCCTGCTCATCCTGCTCTCCGACGGCTCCGACACCGCCAGCCGCATGAGCCCGGTCAACGCCGCCGAGATCGCCGCCGACCGCGGCGTCGAGATCTACACCATCGGTGTCGGGGATCCCTCGGCCACCGGCGAGAACCGGGTCGACATCGCCACCCTGCGCGCCGTGGCCGAGCGCACCGGCGGGGAATATTTCTTTGCCGAGGACGCGGCCTCGCTTGAGGCCGTCTACGACCGCATCGACGAGCTGGCCCCGCGCGAGACCGAGACGCTGTCGTTCCGCCCGCGCCAGTCGCTATCCTGGGTCCCGATGGGGCTGGCGGCGCTGCTGGGGCTGGGCGCGGTGCTCTGGCTGCAGCTGCGCACCCGGCGACGGCACCGCGCGGCGCGCCCCGTGGAGGAGCCCGCATGACCGAGCTGTCGCTGTTCCTCGAGGCGTTCCACCTCCTGCGGCCGCTCTGGCTGCTGCTGATCCCGCTCGTGATGCTCGTCTGGGTGTGGGTGCGCCGCCCGTTCCGGCGCGACACCATGCAGGCCGACGCCATCGCCCCGCATCTGCGCGAGGCGCTGACCGTGGGCCGGGCCGAGCGCCGGCGGCTGAAACCGATCGACAGCACCGCCGCGATCCTGATCCTTGCGGCGCTCGGTGCGTCCGGGCCCACGTGGTCGCGCCAGCCCGATCCCTTCGCGGCGCAATCGGCCCCGGCGGTCGTGGTGCTGGCGGTGACGCCGAGCATGGAAGAGACCGACCTGCCGCCCTCGCGGCTCGAGCGCGGCAAGCAGAAGATCCGCGATTTTCTCGAGCTGCGCGCCGGCGCGCGCACCGCGCTGGTGGCCTATGCGGGCAGCGCCCACGTGGTGCTGCCGATGACCGAGGACCCGCAGGTCATGGTGCCCTATCTCGAGGGGCTGAGCCCGGCGGTGATGCCGCGCGAGGGCGCGGTCGCCGGCGAGGCGCTGGCGCTGGCGCAGGCGATGCTGGCGGAGGAGAGCGCACCGGGGGGCATCCTCTTCGTCACCGACAGCGTCGATCCGGCGGATGTGGCGGCGCTCGACGCCAGCGCCGCGCCGCTCGCCGTGCTGGCCACGCGCCCCGAGAGCAGCCGCGATCGCGGGCTCGACGCGCTCTCGGCCCCTGTGGTCGCGGTCACCCCCGATCAAAGCGATATCCGCAGGCTCGACGGGCTGCTCAATGCCGCCTACCGGCGCGCCCAACTCGACGATGCCGCCCAGCCCTGGGAGGACCGCGCCCACTGGCTGGCCTGGCCCGCGGCGCTGATCCTGCTGCTCTGGTTCCGCCGCGGCTGGACCATGAGATGGGCGGCGCTCGCGGCGCTGGCGCTCCTGATGCCGCAGGGCGCGCGGGCCGAGGGCATCGCTGACTGGTTCCTGACCCCCGACCAGCAGGGCCGCATCGCCTTCGACAACAAGCAGTACGCGCGCGCCGCCGAGCTCTTCGTCGATCCGCTTTGGCGCGGCTACGCGCTCTACAGGGACGGCCAGTATGACAGCGCCATCGAGGTGCTGAACCGGATCGAGACGGCGCAGGCGGCGTCGATCCAGGGCATCGCGCAGATCAAGGCGCGGCATTACCGCGACGGCGTGCGTGCCTTCGAGACGGCGCTGGCGCGCGATCCCGACTATCCCGGCGCGGCCGAGAACCTCGAGACCGCGAAGCGCATCGTGGCCTATGTCGAGGCGGCGCAGGCGGCGTCCGACACCGGGGAAGAGAGCGGCATCGGGGCCGACGAGGAAGTCTACGACAACGAGAGCGGGCAGGGCGAGGAGACGCTGCGCCCGCAGGGCAGCGAGGCCGGCGAGGGGCTGCTGACGGCGGATCAGTGGATGAGCACGGTCGACACCAGCACCGGGGATTTCCTGCGCATGCGCTTTGCGCTCGAGGCGGCGCAGCGGCAGAGCCCGGCGGCGCCCGCAGATGCGGCCCCGGCGGAGGAGGACCAATGAGGCGCCTGCTGCTCCTGCTCTGCCTCGTCCTACCGCTGCCCGCCGCCGGGCAGGAGGCCGACATGCAGCCGAGGCTCACCGTCGATTTCCCGCAGACCGAGGCGATCCCCGGCCAGTCGCTCAGCCTTCGGCTGACCGTGCTGGTGCCGAGCTTCATGCCCAAGCCGCCGGTCTGGCCGAGCCTCGAGGCGCCGAACCTTTTGGTGCGCCTGCCGTCGCGCTCCACCAACCCGGTCTCGGAGCGGGTGAACGGCGAGACATGGTCGGGCGTGTCGCGCCATTACCGGATTTCGCCGATGGTGCCGGGGCCCATGACGCTGCCGCCGCAGCAGGTCGTGGTGACGTGGCAGGATCTCGAGAGCGGCACGCCGCAACAGGCCACGCTGACCACCGAGGCGATCTCGTTTGCCGGGGTGGTTCCGGAGGGGGCGGAGGGGCTCGATCCCTTCATCGCCGCCGCCGAGCTGACGCTCGTGCAGGAGATCGAGGGCGACCCTGCTGTCATGGTGCCCGGCGACAGCCTGAAGCGGCGGGTGACGGCGGAGGTGCAGGGCGTCTCGCCGATGTTCCTGCCGCCGCTGCTGGGGGCGGTCGATCTGCCCGGTGTCGCGGCCTACCCGGACGCGCCGCAGCTGTCCGAGCAGGATGACCGGGGCGTGCCGAGCGGTCGCCGGGTCGAGAGCGTGAGCTACCTTGCCGAAGCCGGGGGCGGGGGGGCGCTGCCATCGGTGAGCCTCGACTGGTATGACACCGACGAGGGCGCGGTGAAGACCGCCTCCGTACCGGGGCTGGAATTGCAGATCGACGGCCCTCCGCCGGGGCGGGGCGCGTCGCTGGATCCGCTGCGGATCGCGGTGCTCCTGGGGGCGGCGGCGTTGGGGCTGGGCCTGCTGGCGCTGCTCTGGCGCTTCGTGCTGCCGGTGCTGTCGCGGCGCAGGGCGGCGCGGCGCGCGCGTGTTATGGCCTCCGAAGGTCACGCCTGGCGGGCGCTGCAGCAGGTGATCGCAAAGCGCGACCATGCCGCGCTGCGCCCGGCGCTTGATCTCTGGGCCGAGCGGATCGAGGGCCCCGATCCGCGCCGCGCGCGGGAGGTCGAGGAAGCGCTGCTAGCGCTCGGCGCTCAGCGCTATGGCGGTGCCGGGGGCGGCACGGCCAAGGCCGCGCCATGGTCCGCGCTGAAATCGGCGCTCGAACTGGCGCGCCGCCAGACCGGGCACCGGGAGGCGAGGTCAGGGCAGTTGCCCGCGCTCAACCCGACCCGCGCACCGTCGGCTCCCGCGCGGTGAGGCGCGGCGCAGGGGAGGCGGGGTCAGTCGCCGTCGTAGGTCCAGCGATAGGCCGGCGGGGTCGGGCCCTTGTTGCGGCCGCCCTGCTCGGTCTGCTCCCAGGCGTGGGCGAGGATGCCGACCGAGCGCGACAGGCCGAAGAAGCCGCGCGCCAGCGGCGGCGGGCAGCCGAGCTCGGCATAGATCACCGCCGTGGCGCCATCGATGTTCATCGGCACCGGCTTGCCGCGCTCGGCGGCGAGATGGGCCTCGATGCCGCGCCCGATCTCGGCATAGACACCGGCGACCGCACCAGCCTCGGCGGCCTCGTCGACCAGCCCCAGCAGCCGCGGCGCGCGCGGGTCGACTGGCTTGTGGAAGCGGTGGCCGAAGCCGGGGATGAACTTGCCATGCTCGGCGCGCCATTCGTCGAGCACCCGGGGTAGGGCGTCGAGCCCCGCCGCCTCGATCTGCCGGTAGAGCGCCACCGCCTGCTCGCCGGCGCCGCCATGAACGTCGCCCAGCATGTTGAGCCCGGTGGCCATCGCCGATTGCAGCCCGATGCCGCAGGTCGAGGCCATGCGCGCGGCGGCGATCGACGGTGCCTGTGGCCCGTGATCCACCGCCGAGACCAGCGCCGCCTCGAACAGCGCCTCGCGCGGCCCCTCGATCTGTTCGCCGGTGACCATCAGCCAGATCATCCGGGCAAAGCCGACATTGCCGATCAGCTCCTCGACCGGTGTGCCGCGCAGCGCGATGCGGCCCGGCTCCATGTCGATGATGCTGGTGCGCCACCAGTCCTTGACGTCGTTGCGCTCGGTCATGTCACGCCCTCGCTCTGCATCTCTTCGATCTCCGCCTCGGTATAGCCCAGCTCCGCCAAGATGGTTGCCGTGTCGGCGCCGAGCGCCGGGGGAGGGGTGTCCACCGTCGGGCGGGCGCCGTCGATCATCGCGCCGATTCGCATCAGGTCGATGGCCCGGTCGAGCCCCGGCGTGTCGTCGAAGCGGGCCAACAGGCCGCGCTCGGTGATCTGCGGATGCGCCAGCACCTCGGGCAGGCTCAGCACCGCCCCCGACGGCACGCCGATACGGTTGAGCTCGTCTTCCCAGTCGCGCGCGGGGCGAGTGGTGAGCACGGTCTCGAGCTCGGCCTTGAGGCGCAGCCGGTTGGCCTTGCGCAGCTCGCGGGTGGCGAAATCGGGGTGTTCGAGCAGGTCGTCGCGGCCGAGATGGCGGGCCAGCAGCTGCCACTGCTCGTCCTTGTTGGCGGCGATGTTGATCAGCGTGTCGGCGCATTGGAAGGCGCCCGAGGGGGCCGAGGTCGGGTTCTCGTTGCCCTGCGGCTGCGGCGTGACCCCGCCGACAAGGTAGTTCGAGACCACCCAGCCCATCGTCGCCAGCACCGAGTCGAGCATCGAGACGTCGATGAAGGCGCCGCGCTCGGGCGCGTTGAGCGCCGCCGAGATCGCCATCGCGGCGGTCAGCCCGCCCACCGTGTCGGCCAGCGGGTAGCCCACGCGCAGCGGCGCGCTCTCGGCATCGCCGGTGACCGACATGACGCCCGAGGCGCCCTGGATGATCTGGTCATAGGCCGGACGGTGGGCCCATGGTCCGTCCTGCCCGAAGCCCGAGATGGCGCAGTAGATCAGCGCCGGGTTCTCGGCCTTCAGCGTCTTGTAGCCAAGCTCCAGCCGGTCCATCACGCCGGGGCGGAAGTTTTCCACCAGCACGTCGGCGCTGGCCACCAGGCGCTTGAGAACCGCCTTGCCCCGGGGGTGCTTGAGGTTGAGAGTCAGCGAGGTCTTGCCGGCGTTCTGGGCGAGGAAGGAGATCCCCATGCCCTGTTTCGACAGCTCCGCATCGGCGCCGAGATTGCGCGCGAGATCGCCGCGGCCGACCGCCTCGACCTTGATCACCTCGGCGCCCAGATGGGCAAGCTGGTGACAGGCGAAGGGGCCGGCCAGGACGTTGGTCAGATCAAGCACACGGAGGCCCGCAAGGGGCCTCCGCGCGGTGTTGGGATCAATCGCCATCGGCGACCCCCTTGGCCCGGGCGCGGGCGCGGCGGGCGCGGAAGCTCGGCAGCAGCACCAGCACCGCGGCGAGGATCAGCAGGCCCAGCGTCATCGGGCGCTCGAGGATGAAGTCGAGACCACGATAGAGCTGCATCGAGCGGGCGAAGTTGTCCTCGAGCATGGTGCCGAGGATGAACCCGATCAGCGCGGGCGCCAGCGGGTAGTCGGCAAAGCGCAGGATCGTCGCGAGCACCCCGAGCCCCACCAGCATGAGCAGCTCGGTGGCGTTGTTCTGGCCGATATAGGCCCCCATCAGGGTGAAGAACAGGATGAACGGGATCAGGTAGTTGCGCGGGATCGCGAGGATCTTGGCGATGTAGGGGATGAGCGGCAGGTTGAGCACCAGAAGCACCAAGTTGCCGATATACATCGAGATGATCACTGCCCAGAAGATATCCGGCTCGTCGACCATCAGGCGCGGGCCCGGGGTCACGTTGAGCGCGATCAGCGCGCCGAGCAGGATCGCCGTGGTGCCCGAGCCGGGGATGCCCAGCGTCAGCAGCGGCACGAAGGAGCCGGTGCAGGCGGCGTTGTTGGCGGTCTCCGGCGCGGCAAGCCCCTTGACCGAGCCCTTGCCGAACTCCTTCTGCTCTTCCTCGGTGGCGATGTTGCGCTCGACCGCGTAGCCGAGGAACGAGGCGATGGTGGCGCCGGCCCCCGGCAGCACGCCGATGAAGAAGCCCTGCACCGATTGCCGGCCGATCACCGGGATCATGGCGCGGCCCTCTTCGCGGGTGAAGCGCAGGTTGGTGATCTTGCCCGAGCCGCCGCCCTCGCCCTGGCTCGAACGGGCGGGGTTGAGCACGAGGAAGATGGCCTCGGGCAGGGCGAACATCGCCATCGCGAGGGTGATGAAGGAGATGCCCGACTGCAGGTCCATCAGGCCCAGCGTGAAGCGTGGCATGTTGAACAGCGCGCCTTCGCCCACGGTGGCGAGGATCAGGCCCAGCAAGGTCATCATCAGCGCCTTCGCGACCTGTCCGGTGCCGGCGAAGGCCGCGATGGCCGAGAGCCCCACCACCATCAGCGCGAAATATTCCGCCGAGTGGAACAGCAGCGCCACCGACGACAGCGCGGGGGCGAAGATCGCCAGCAGCACCGCACCGATGGTGCCGCCGCAGAAGCTCGAGACGGCGGCGATGGTGAGCGCCTTGCCGGCCTGGCCCTTGCGGGCCATCGGGTAGCCGTCGAAGGCGGTGGCCACGGTGCCGGCGACCCCCGGCGCGTTGAGCAGGATCGACGAGGTCGAGCCGCCGAAGATGGCGCCGTAATAGACCCCGGCCAGCAGGATGAGGGCGGCGGTCGGGTCGCCCATCGAGATGGCGACCGGGATCATGATGGCGATGATCGACATCGGGCCGAGGCCCGGCAGCATGCCGATGAAGGTGCCGATGAGGCAGCCCGCGACGACCATCAGGAGGTTCTGGAAGGAGAAGGCGGCGTCGAGGCCGATCAGGATACCGTCAAGCATGTCAGAGTCCCATGAAGTAGGGCAGCGGCCGCAGGAAGATGCCCAGCACCTCCTGCACCAGGTACCAGACGAAGCCGGCGGCGATCAGCGAGACCGGCAGCATGACGTGCCACTTGCGCTCGCCGAGGATGGCGCTGCCACCGGCGAGGAACACGGTGGTGGCCAGCAGGAAGCCCGCCGGGCGCAGCGCCAGCGCGTAGACCACCATCAGCGCCAGCAGCGCCAGCGCCTGGCCGAGATTGTACTCGTGCAGGCGGCGATAGTTGATCTCGGCGGCGTCGGGTTCGCCGTCCTTGCTCTCGTGGTGTTCGAGGCCGAACAGCACGATCAGACCGACGACGATGCCCATGATCGCGAGCACCTTGGGGAAGGTCGACGGCCAGACCGGGTTGCGCTGCATGAACGGGGGCAGCAGCTCGTCCATGGTGAAGAAGGCCAGATAGCCGTAAGCGGCACAGAATGCGATGAAGACAAGCGCGATCCAGCGGTCGAGCGCCATGACGTCCCCTCCCTTGATGTCTGGTAGTGATTTTGCGGTGTAAAAACCGGATCCGGAGGGCCGGTGGTGGTCGGCCCTCCGGAGTGGCTTAGGTCAGTCGATGGGTTGGGGAGATCAGAGGAAACCCAAAGTCTTCATCAGGTCGCCGATCTCCTTTTCCTGTGCTTCCAGGAAGGTGCGGAAATCGTCGCCCGGATTCCAGATGTTGACCCAGCCGTTCCGGGCACGGACCTCTTCCCAAGCCTCGGTCTCGTACATCTTCTCGAGTGCAGAGATGTACTCGGCAACCTTCTCGTCGGAGGTGCCGGGGGCCGCGAAGAAGCCGCGCCAGTTCACGAAAGTGGTGTCGATGCCCTGCTCGGCGAAGGTCGCCGCGCTGTCATAGGCGGGCACACGCTCGGGGGCGGAGACGCCCAGCACGCGGACCTCGCCCTGCTCGGCCAGCGCGATGGCTTCAGAGAAGCCGGTCGAGAGCGCGTCGATCTCGCCCGAGAGCAGGCCGGCCATGGCTTCGCCACCGGCATCGTAGGGGATGTAGTTGAGCGCGATCGGGTCCTCGCCCGCCGCCTGCATCACCATCGCCGCGACGAGGTGGTCCATGCCGCCCGGCACCGAGCCGCCGCCGATGGCGAAGTCGGGGCCCTGCTCGGCATAGGAGGCCAGCAGGCCGGCCATGTCGGTGATCTCGCTGTCGGCGGGCACCACGAGCGCGGCGTAGTCGCCGATCGTGCCGGCCACCAGCGTCAGGTCGCGAAAGCTCTGCGGGAACACCCCGGTCAGCGAGCGGATGACGATCGGGGTCGAGTTGACCATCAGCGTGTTGTCGAGGCTCGCGGCGTTCTCGATCATGTAGGCGATCGCCTTGCCGCCGCCGCCGCCGGACATGTTCTCGTAGCTGGCATTGCCCACGAGGCCCGAGTTGGTCAGCGCCTCGCCGGTGCCGCGCGCGGTGCCGTCCCAGCCGCCGCCGGCGCCGCCGGGAACGACGAAGTGAAGCTGCTCGAGCACCTGCTCTTCTTGGGCCGTGGCCGCTCCGGAGAGTGCAATCGTCGCGGCAGCCGCAGCCATCACGACCCGACGGGTCATGTTCGTTTTCATCTGGAATCCTCCCATTTGACAGGCGGTCGTCTTCCGCCCATGCTTCGATTGACCACACAAACCTGACACGGGCCTGACACGTCTCGCCCCGTCGCTCGGGAAGGTTTCGAGAGGCTTAACGGGAGTGATGAGGGCGTGCGGTTCCTTCTGGTTGAAGACAATGGCGAGCTGGCCGAGGCGGTCAGCAACCGGCTCGCGCTTGACGGCCACGCGGTCGATCACGCGGCCAGCCTCGCCGAGGCCGAGCACTGCCTGTCGGCAACCTCCTACGACCTGATCCTGCTCGACGTGATGCTGCCCGACGGCGACGGCCGGGATTTCCTCGCCCGCTCGCGGGCGCATCTCGAGACGCCGGTGATCGTCCTGACCGCGCGGGCCCGCGTCACCGACCGGGTGGGGGCGCTCGATCAGGGCGCCGACGACTACATCACCAAGCCGTTCGATTTCTCCGAGCTCGAGGCGCGGGTGCGCGCGGTGTTGCGCCGTCGTGGCGGCTCTGCGCGCAACGAGATCGCGCTCGGCGAGGCGCTGTTCGATCCGATGTCGGGCTCCCTGCGCGCCGGCGACGAGAGCGTCACCCTGCGCAACCGCGAGACCCGGCTTCTTGAGGTCTTTGCCCGTCATCCCGGCCAGACCTTCTCGAAGGGCCAGCTGCTCGACCGGCTGTTTTCCTTCGATGCCGAGGTCACCGAGAACGCCATCGAGGTCTATGTCGGGCGGCTGCGCAAGCGCATCGGCCCGCTGGGGCTGCGCATCGAGACGGTGCGCGGCTTCGGCTACCGCCTCGAGACCGCCCCCGAATGATCGCCCGCCTGTCGATCGGACATCGCCTGACGGTGCTTCTTGCCGGGGTGGCTGCGCTGCTGTCGCTGCTGTCATGGTGGATGGTGTCGGAGCTGGCCCGGCAGGCGGCGGCGCGCTCGCAGGACAACGTGCTCGCGGCCTCGGCCACCACCATCGCCGAAACCATCCGCAGCGAGCAGGGCGAGGTGCGACTCGAGCTGCCTTATTCGGCGCTGTCGATGCTGGGCGCGATCAGCGAGGACCGGGTGTTCTACAAGGTGGTCGCGGGCGAACGGGTGTTGACCGGCTACGAGGATCTGCCGGTGCCCACGGACGGCCCCGCCGGCGCGCGGGTGGCCTTCGAGACCGGTCAGTATTCCGGCGAGGCGATCCGCATGGCTTCGGTGCGGCGCACGGTGCTGGCGGGGGCCGGGCCGGTGCCTGTCGTTGTCACCGTGGCGCAGACGCTGAGCGGGGTCGATGCGGTCTCGGGGCAGTTGTCGCGGCTGGCGGCGGCGCTGTCGCTGGCCTTCTTCGTGGTCGCGGTGGGGCTGTCGGTGTTTGCCGCGCGCGCCTCGCTCAGACCGCTCAACGCCTTCGCGCAGGCGGTGTCGCGGCGCGGCCCGACCGATCTGCGACCGCTGCGCCGTGACGCGCCGCCGGAGCTGGCGCCGCTGCGCGGTGCGCTCAACCGGCTGATGGAGCGGCTCGGCCAGTCGATCCGGCGCTCGGAGGATTTCATCGCCGAGGCCGCGCACCGGGTGCGTACGCCGCTGGCCACGGTGCGGACACAGGCCGAGATCGCCCTGCGCAGCGCCGAGAGCGAGGAGGCGCGGCAGCGCCTGCGGCGGATCATCCGCGCCGTCGATGAAAGCTCGCGCTCCGCCGGACAGCTGCTCGATCACGCCACCGTCGCCTACCGCGCCGAGGATCTGGCCCGCGACCGCATCGACCTCGGCGAGCTGGTGGCGCAGGCCGCCGCCGCGCTCGAGCCCACGGCGACGATGAAGGACATCGCGTTCCGCATCAGGGCGATGCCGGCCTGCGTG
Organism: Salipiger bermudensis; assembly: GCF_019801965.1. Taxonomy (GTDB): domain Bacteria; phylum Pseudomonadota; class Alphaproteobacteria; order Rhodobacterales; family Rhodobacteraceae; genus Salipiger; species Salipiger bermudensis_A. The sequence continues at coordinate 29,708 of NZ_JAHVIA010000001.1, read as the reverse complement.
GTAGGCGACGCGGTGCTGCTCGAGTCGGCGCTGGGCAACGTGCTCGACAACGCGGTGAAATACTCGCCCGACGAGACCAACGTGTACATTACGGTGACGGCCGAAGAGGGCGTTGCCCGCATCACCGTGACCGACGAGGGGCCGGGCCTCGGCGACGGGCCGACCGAGACCCTCACCGAGCGCTTTCGGCGCGGCGGCAACATCGAGGGCGTGGTGGGCTCGGGCCTCGGCCTGACCATCGCCGCCGACGTGCTGGCCGCCCATGGCGGGCGGCTCGATCTTCGCAATGCAGACGAGGGAGGTGGCGCATGCGTGACGCTTGTCTTGCCGGCGGCCTGAAGCGGGGGCTGAGGCGCGGGCTGACGGTCGGGCTCGGCCTCTGCCTGAGCGTCTGGGCGACGCTGGCGGCGGCGCTCGAAGTCGAGGATCGCCGGATCTTTCCCGGCACCACCGACCGCACGCTGAGCATCGTCTCGACCGCCGATCTCGAGGTCTTCGAGCCCTATATCCTGCGCTTCCAGCAGCGCCGGCCCGACCTGACCGTCGACTACACGGTGGCGTCCTCGGTCGAGCTCTACCGCGGCATCCGCGACGGCGCGGAATTCGATCTGGCGATCTCCTCGGCGATGGATCTGCAGCTAAAGCTTGCCAATGACGGCCACGCGCAAAGCCATCGCTCCGACCGCACCGACGCGCTGCCCGACTGGGCGCGCTGGCGCGACCTGATCTTCGCCTTCACCGCCGAGCCCGCCGTGGTGGTGCTGTCGTCGCGGGCGCTGGACGGCGCGCCGCCCCCGGCCACGCGGCAGGAGCTCATCACACTGCTGCGCGACAACCCCGAGCGCTTCCGCAATGCCATCGGCACCTATGATGTGCGGGACAGCGGGCTGGGGTTTCTCTTCGCCACGCAGGAGGCGCGCTCGACCGACGCCTACTGGCGCCTCAGCGAGGTCATGGGGCGTCTGGCGCCCGAGCTGTATTGCTGCTCGGGGCAGATGGTCGATGACGTGATCAGCGGCCGGTTGAGCCTCGCCTACAACGTTCTGGGCAGCTACGCCGCCGACCGCATGGCGCAGGAGGGGCGGGCGGATATCCAGATCGTGCAGATGCAGGACTTCGCCAACCTGATGCTGCGCACCGCGATCATCCCCGCGACCGCTCGCGAGACCGGCGCGGCGCGCGCCATGCTCGACATGCTGCTCGAGCTGGGGATGCGCGAGGCGGACGGCGCATGGCCGCTGCCGCCGCTGAGCCAGGGCACCGCCGGGTTCGGGCCGATCCGGCTGGGGCCGGCGCTGATGGTCTATCTCGATCCGCTCAACCGGCGCGCCTTCCTCGCCGAGTGGGAAAACGCGCTGGAGCAGGAGGCGGCGCAGGCGCCCTAGCGCCGCCCGCGCTGGCCTGTCGCGCGCCGGGAAAGGCTCAGGCCGGCTCCACCTGCGCGAGGATGCTCTGCGCGCGCAGCCGCACCGGCGCGTCGACCATCGCGCCATCGACCGAGACCGCGCCGTCGCCCGAGGCCATGACCCGGCGGGCCCAGTCGATCTCGGCCTCCGACGGCAGGAAGGCGCGGCGCGCCTCGGGGATCTGCACCGGGTGGATGCAGAGCTTGCCGGTCATGCCCATGGCGCGGGCGTGCACCGCGTCCTCGTAGGTCTCGGAGAGATCGTCGAGCCGCGCGGTGACGCCGTCGACGGGCGGGGCGATCCCGGTGAGGCGCGAGGCCAAAACCAGCTCGGAGCGCGCCGGCAGCAGCACTTCGCGCAGATGCTCGCAGCCGAGATCGGCGCAATAGTCGATCGAGCCGAAGACCAGCCGACAGACCCCGGGCAGGGCGGCGATGGCGCGGCACTGGGCAAGGCCCAGACCGCTCTCGATCAGCGCCAGCACCGGGGCCTGACCGTCAAGCGCCCGACACACCGCCGCGACACTGTCAGGCCCCTCGGCCTTGGGCAGGATCACCCCGGCGAGGCTCAGCCCGCGCAGCGCGGTGAGATCGTCTTCATGCCACGGCGTGCCGGTGGCGTTGATCCGCACCAGCACCGGCAGATCGGTGAAATCGCTGCGCAGCGCCGCGCGGGCGGCCTCCTTCCGGTCGCGGGCCACGGCGTCCTCGAGATCGAGGATCACCGCATCGGCTCCCGAGGCCGCCGCCTTCTCGAAGCGGTCGGGCCGGTCGGCGGGAACGAAGAGCGGGGTTCGGATCGTATCGGAGCTCACCATTCCGCTCTCGCCTCCATCGCGACGGGACCGCCGGGCGCGGCGCTCCAGAGCCGCATCGCGCCGTCTTCCTCGCGGGCGTGCAGCACCAGCGGGTGGCCGGAGAACGCCGGCGACAAGCCGCGAAACTCGAACCGCGCGGGCGCTGCGCTGCGCAGGTCGGCGGCGTATTGCACCAGCAGCGCCGCCTGCAGGGGCCCGTGCACCACGAGGCCGGGATAGCCTTCCTCTCCGGTGACGTAGGGCAGATCGTAGTGGATGCGGTGGCTGTTGAAGGTCAGCGCCGAGTAGCGGAAGAGCAGCTCGGGCGACGGATCGACCTCGCGTCGCATCGCCCCCTCGGGTGCGGGCGGCGGCGTTCTGGGCGCGGTGCCCGGCACCGGCGCATCGCGATAGACGATGTCCTGCCGCTCGCTCAGTACCGCGCGCCCCTCGGCGGAATAGTCATGCGTGACGGTGACGAAGCACAGCGTGCCGCTGCGGCCCTGCTTGATCCGCACGTCGTCGATCACCGAAGTCCGGGTGACTGTCTCGCCGACACGGGCTGCGCTGTGGAAGGCGATGGCGCCACCGGCCCACATGCGGCGGGGCAGGGTGATGGGCGGCAGGAAACCACCGCGATGCGGGTGCCCGTCGGGGCCGAGCTCGGAGGTGGCTGCGACCGGGTGGCAGAGCGCGTGATGCAGTAGGAGCGGCGCCTCGGCGCCCGCAAAGCTCTCGCCGTCGCGGTTGAACGTGGCGAGGAAGCGCTCCGTGAGCACCGGGGTCAGCAGCTCGGAGGCGCGCTCCTCGCGACCGATCCACCCCTTCAGGTGATCGAGGTTCATGTCCATCACACGACCTCCTCGAGCGGGGCGAGCCGGGGCACCGGGCCGAAGCGCGGGGCCTCGCCCTCCCAGACCGGGGCCGGCGCCGGGTAGGAGACCGGGCCGTTCGGGGTTTCGACGGTGATGCGGCGCAGGTGCGGGTGGCCCGAGAGCCCCTCCATGTCGTTGACCCGCGCCAGCGCCACGTCGGCGCGCAGGAGCGCCGCCTCCGCCTCGTCGGCGGTGAGCGCGGCGAAGCGGGCGGAGAGCACGGCGTCGGTCTCTGAACGGTTGGCGACCCGCGCCACGTTGGTCGCGAAGCGCGGATCGGTGGCGAGGGCGGGCAGGCCGAGGAATACGTCGCAGAGCTTCTTCCACTCGCGGTCGCTCTGGATCGAGAGCAGGATCTGCGTGCCGTCCCGGGCGGTGAAGACACCGTAGGGCGCGATCGAGGGATGGGCGAGGCCGACGCGCTCGGGGCTCTTGCCGCCCTCGTGGTTGAGAAGCGGCACGGTGAGCCAGTCGGCCATGACGTCGAACATGGAAATCGAGATATTCGCGCCCTTGCCGGTCACGCCGCGCCGGATCAGCGCCTCGAGGATTGCCGATTGCGCCGTCGCGCCGGTGGCGATGTCGACGATGGAGATGCCGACGCGGGCCGGCTCGGTCGGCCCGCCGGTGATCGAGCAGAGCCCGGATTCCGCCTGCACCAGAAGATCGTAGGCCTTGCGGTCGGCCATCGGGCCGCCTTCGCCATAGCCCGAGATCGAGCAGGTGATCAGGCGCGGGAACTCGCGCGTCAGCCGCTCGAAGGGAAAGCCGAGCCGGGCCAGCGCGCCGCGCTTGAGGTTTTGCACCAGCACATCGCTTTCGCCCAGCAGCCGGGTGAGCGCCTCGCGGCCCTCTTCCGACATCAGGTCGAGCGTGCGCGAGCGCTTGCCCCGGTTGAGCCAGACGAAATAGCTCGACTGGCCGTTGGCCACATCGTCATAGCCGCGGGCGAAATCGCCCTCGGGCCGTTCGATCTTGATCACCTCGGCGCCGGCATCGGCCAGCCGCGAGGTGCAGAAGGGGGCGGCCACCGCCTGTTCGATGGACACCACCTTCACGCCTTCGAGCGGCCGCATCAGAACGACCTCGGCAGGCCCAGCACGTGCTCGGCGACATAGGACAGGATCAGGTTGGTCGAGATCGGCGCCACCTGGTAGAGCCGGGTCTCGCGGAACTTGCGCTCGACATCGTATTCGCAGGCGAAGCCGAAGCCGCCGTGGAACTGCAGGCAGGAATTGGCGGCTTCCCACGAGGCCTTTGCGGCGAGGTATTTCGCCATGTTGGCCTCGGCGCCGCAGGGTTTTCCGGCATCGTAGAGCCGGCTCGCCTTGCGGCACATCAGGTTTGCGGCCTCGACCTCGATATAGGCCTCGGCGATGGGGAACTGCACGCCCTGGTTCTGGCCGATGGCGCGGCCGAAGACATTGCGTTCGCTGACGTATTTCACCACGCGATCGGTGAACCAGTAGCCGTCGCCGATGCACTCGGCGGCGATCAGCGTGCGCTCGGCGTTGAGCCCGGTGAGGATGTACTTGAAGCCCTTGCCCTCTTCGCCGATCAGGTTCTCCTCGGGGATCTCGAGATTGTCGAAGAACAGCTCGTTGGTCTCGTGGTTGACCATGTTGGGAATCGGCCGGACGGTCATGCCCGACTGCATCGCCTCCTTGATGTCGACGAGGAAGATCGACAGCCCCTCGGACTTCTTCTTTACCTCCGAGAGCGGCGTCGTGCGGGCGAGCAGGATCATCAGATCCGAATGCTGCACCCGGCTGATCCAGACCTTCTGGCCGTTGATGACGTATTTGTCGCCCTTCTTGACGGCGGTGGTCTTGAGCTGGGTGGTGTCGGTGCCGGTGGTGGGCTCGGTCACGCCCATCGACTGCAGCCGCAGTTCGCCGCTAGCGAGCTTGGGCAGGATGCGCTGGCGCTGTTCCTCGGAGCCGTGCCGGACCAGCGTGTTCATGTTGTACATCTGGCCGTGGCAGGCGCCGGAATTGCCGCCCGCGCGGTTGATCTCCTCCATGATCACCGCCGCCTCGGTCAGCCCGAGGCCGGAGCCGCCGTATTCCTCGGGGATCAGCGCCGCCATCCAGCCCGCCTTGGTGAGCGCATCGACGAAGGCCTCGGGATAGGCGCGCTCCTCGTCGATCTTGCGGTGGTACTCGTCCGGGAAATCGGCGCAGAGCGCGCGGACCGCATCGCGGATATCCTGGAATTCGTCGCTGTCGTGGTCGTACACGTGGGTCTCCTCCGGGTCTTTCGGGGATCATCCGACGGAGCGATTCATAATTCAAATATCTAGGTGGTCTTTCAGAAATGCTTTGAGGGTATGGGTCGGGAGTTGATCTTCAGTCCCGCGCGAGTGTCTAACGCTGGAGCAATGTGATTGCGCGGAACCAAGCCCGCAGGGCGCCGCGCCGATGTCATGCTGGAAGCATGCCTCCGGCAAGACCCGCCCCCGGGCTGGCGATTTGGTGGGGCCAAGTCCAAGGTGTCGAGGTCTTTCGGACTTGAGGCAGATAAATCGCGAGGTTCATGGCGTCGGAGCGCCACCCAGCGGGCCGGCGATGGCGCGGCGGCGTCGTCCCGAATAGAAAACGCGCCCACAGTTTCCTGAGGGCGCGTTTCGATCTCTTCGAGCTGTTTGAGCGTTCGGTCTTACACCGGATCCCAGCAGAACACGTCCGCAGACACGTCGAGCGGCACGTAGCTCGCCTTCAACGACGGGATCGCGTGGCTGGCGACGCTTTCCACGTCCCAGCCCTCGCCGCGATGGACGGAGCGGGTCGGGCGCGGCTGCGACATCAGGAAGATCTCGTTGTTGCGCACGGCAAAGATCTGGCCGGTGGTGTCGGCGCCCTCGTCCGAGGCGAGGTAGAGCGCCAGCGGGGCGATCTTCTCGGGCTTCATCTCCTTCATGCGGTTCACTCGCTCTTCCTGCTCGGGGCTGTCGACCTTGATCGAGGAGGTCATCCGGCTCCAGGCGAAGGGCGCGATGCAGTTCGACCGGATGTTCCAGCGCTGCAGGTCGAGCGCCAGCGATTTCGACAGCGCCGCAACGCCGAGCTTGGCGGCGGAGTAGTTGGCCTGCGCGAGGTTGCCCACCAGTCCCGAGGTCGAGGTCATGTGGATCAGGCTGCCCGAGCCCTGTTCGCGCATCACGTCGGCGGCGGCGCGGCTGACGTTGAAGGTGCCGTAGAGGTGGACCTTCACCACCGCGTCGAAGTTCTCGTAGGTCATCTTGTGGAAGAACTGGTCGCGCAGGATGCCGGCGTTGTTGACCACCGCGTCGAGCCGGCCGAACGCGTCGGTGGCCTGCTTGACCATCGCCTTGGCACCCTCCGGGTCGGAGACATCGTCGCCATTGGCGACGGCCTTGCCGCCGAGCTTCTCGATCTCGGCCACCGCGTCCTGCGCGGCGGCGCTGGATTCGCGCTGGCCGTCGAGCGAGGCGCCGATGTCGTTGACGACCACAGACGCCCCGGCGCGAGCCGCTTCCATGGCGATGGCGCGGCCGATGCCGCCGCCCGCGCCGGTCACCAGCATGACCTTGCCGTCGAGGGGTTTCATTTCAGACATGTCTCCTCCGTCTTGTCCTGAATGCGTTTCGTGATGGGGTGTCAGTCGCCGGTCCGCAGGCCGAAGACGCCGCGCTCGATCTGCCGCCCGGCCTCGGCGAGCGCCGCGCCGACCCGGTCGAGGCTCTCGTCGGTCTGCTGGCCGGTGATGGTGATGCTGCTCATGCCGAGCCGCGGCACACCCGCCGCATCGACCGAGAGCGCGGCGACGATGTCGAGGCCACGGAACAGGTGGCCGCGATCCTGCGCGGTGCCGCTCTCGCGCGCCGCCTGCACGTCGGCCCAGTAGGTCTCGAACGCCGGCTCGTCCTGCCAGCGCACGCTGTCAAAGCCCTTGCGGGTCTGCGCCTTTGTCAGCCCCATGCGCGCCGCGTAGACCCGGCCGACGCCGCCGGCAAAGACCGGCAGCCGGCTGCTGCGGGCCATCACCGCCTGCACGATGTTGGGGGCGGTGAAGCGGTCGATCAGCACGATGCGCTGGTTGGCGGTGATCTGCCAGAGCGCGATCGCCACCTGATGCTCCTGCGCGATGGCGGTCAGCGTCGGGCGGATCAGGTCGGACGGGTTGGCGCCGAGCAGGGGGGCGGCGAACTCCATCAGTCCCATGCCGATGACATAGGTCTTCGCCTCGGGATCGAAGCTCAGAAGCCCTTCGTGGCTCAGCGTGCGCAGGATGTTGAACGCCGAGGAGACGTTCAGACCGGCCTCGCGGGCGATCTGTGTCGCCCCCATCGGGCGGCCGCTCGCCGCCAGCAGGCGCATGATGATCATCGCGTTCTGAACCGCGGGTACGAGCTTCTGTCCGGTATCGTCGACCATGTCATTCCTCATGGAGAATTGCATTTACCATACAGAATTCATCTGCTAGAGCAAGGGCAGACTGAAGGCATCCCGAGGGAGGAACGAAGATGGCGTCAGGTGTGGATAGCGATGTTTTCGAACAGCTTGTGGCAACCGTGGAGCGATTCGCCCGCGAGCGCCTGATCCCGGCCGAGCACCGGGTCGAGGAGGAGGACGACATCCCCGAAGAGATCGTCACCGAGATGAAGGAGATGGGGCTCTTCGGTCTGTCGACGCCGGAGGAATACGGCGGCATCGGCCTCAGTGTGCCGCAGGAGGCACGCCTGATCGAAACGCTGTGCTACGCCTCGCTGACCTTCCGCTCGCTGATCGGCACCAATGTGGGTATCGGCTCGCAGGGCATTGTCATGGACGGCACGCCGGAGCAGAAAGAGCAATGGCTGCCGGGGGTTGCGAGCGGCGACGTGATCGCGTCCTTCGCGCTGACCGAGCCCGACAACGGCTCCGATGCCGGCGGCATCCGCACCTCGGCCAAGCGTGACGGCGGCGATTTCGTCATCAACGGCACCAAGCGCTACATCACCAACGCGGTGCGCGCCGGCGTGTTCACCGTCTTCGCCCGCACCGATCCCGACAAACCCGGCGCCGATGGCGTCTCGGCCTTCATCGTGCCCGCCGATACGCCCGGCATCACCGTCGCCAAGCCTGATCGCAAGCTCGGCCAGAAGGGCACCAAGACCTCGGACGTGATCTTCGAGAACGTGCGGGTGCCGGAAAGCGCCATAATCGGGGGGCTGGGCAATCTCAACAAGGGCTTCCGCACCGCGATGAAAGTGCTCGACCGGGGCCGCATCCATGTCGGTGCCATGGCGGTGGGGCAGAGCCAGCGCATGCTCGACATCGCCACCGACTACGCGCTCGAGCGCAAGCAGTTCGGCAAGCCGATCGGCGAGCACCAGCTGGTGCAGGGGCTGATCGCCGACTGCCAGGCCGAGCTGCACGCCGCCCGCGCGCTGGTCCGCGCCAGCGCCGACACCTTCGACCGTGAGGGCAAGGCCATCGTCGAGGCCTCCTGCACCAAGTATTTCTGCACCGAGGCCGCCGGCCGCATCGCCGACCGGGCGCTGCAGATCCATGGCGGCGCCGGCTACATGGCGGAGTACGATATCGAGCGGCTCTACCGCGACATCCGCCTGCTGCGCATCTACGAGGGCACCAGCCAGATCCAGCAGCTCGTGATCGCGCGGCGCACGCTGGCGCAGCGGGCGGCGTGAGCATGGGCTCGCATCCGACACGCAGCCTCGAGGAGATGCCTCCGCGCTCGGCCTTCGCCGCGCTTCTCGGCATCGAGGTCGAGACCTGCACCCCGGAGGAGGTGGTGTGCTCGATGCTGGTGACCGAAGCGATGGGCAACCGCAACGGGGTGCTGCATGGCGGCGCGCTGATGGCCATCGCCGACACCGCCGCCGGCACCTCGGCCTTCATCAACAGCCCCGTCGAGGTGTCGAACACCACGGTCGAGGCCAAGACCAATTTCATCCGGCCGGTGCGGGTGGGCGACAGGCTCACCGCGCGCTGCGTCCCGGTCCATGTGGGCCGCATGACGCTGGTGCTGCAGGTGACGCTGACGCGCGGCGACGGAAAGGTCGTCGGCAGCACGTCGCAGACGCACCTGTTCCTGGGCTGGAAAGACTGACCGAACAAAGGAGGAGGGGAGAGAGATGACCGAGACCGATATCTCCAAGCTCGGACCGCAGGCCGCCTACGAGGCGTATCTGGCCGCGGGCCGTTTCATGATCCAGCGCGCCGCCAGCACCGGCGAGTACGTGTTCTGGCCCAAGGTCACGTCGCCGACCGGCGCCACCGATCTAGAATGGGTCGAGGCCAGGGGCACCGGCACGATCTACGCCATCACCGTCAACCGCGCCCGCTCGGGCGCCTACAACGTGGCGCTGGTCGAGCTCGACGAGGGCGTGCGCATGATGTCGACCCTGCCCGGGGTCGAGACCGCCGAGATCGGCGCGCGGGTCAGGGCCCGCATCGAGGACACCGAGGAGGGCCCGCGCGTGGTCTTCGACCTGGCCGGGGAGGATGCGGCATGAGCATGGACAGCATGCGGGGAAAATCCGCCATCGTGGGAATGGCCACCGCCGGCGTCGGCGAGGCGCCGGGCTTCTCGGCGATGGAGCTTCTGGGGCAGGCGGCGGTCAAGGCCGTCAACGATGCCGGGCTCAAGCTGCAGGACATCGACGGCGTCTTCGCCGCGACCTCGAGCCACGCCTTCCCGACCATGAGCGTGGTCGAGTATCTCGGCCTCAAGCCGCGCTTCTTCGACGGCACCAACGTGGGCGGCTCGAGCTTCGAAATGCACCTGCTGCAGGCGACGCTGGCGCTCGAGGCCGGGCTTTGCGACGCGGCGCTGGTCTGCTACGGCTCGAACCAGCGCACCGCCGGTGGGCGCCTCGTCTCGATGAGCGAGCCGCAATGGCACGAGACCCCCTACAAGCCGCGCCACCCGATCACCGCCTACGCGCTGGCGACCAGCCGGCACATGGCTGAGTTCGGCACCAGGCGCGAGGATCTCGCCGACGTGGCGCTGGCGGCGCGCGGCTGGGCCAACCTCAACCCCGAGGCCTTTGCCCGCGGCCCGCTCAGCAAGGACGAGGTTCTGTCGGCGCGGATGATCTCGGACCCGCTGACCAAGTCCGATTGCTGCCTCGTCACCGACGGCGCCGCCGCCTGCGTGCTGGTGCGCGCCGACCGGGCCAAGGATCTGCCGGGCAAGCCGGTCTACTTCATGGGGGCCGGTGGCGCCAATTACCACCGTTCGATCGTGGCGATGCCCGATCTCACCACCACCGCCGCCGCCGAAAGCGGCCCGCGGGCGATGGAGATGGCCGGGGTCAGCCAGAAGGACATCGACGTGGTGATGCTCTACGACGCCTTCACCATCAACACGATCCTGTTCCTCGAGGATCTCGGCTTCTGCCCCAAGGGCGAGGGCGGGCGCTTCGTTCGGGACGGGCGCATTGCGCCGGGCGGCGAGCTTGCGGTCAACACCAATGGCGGCGGGCTCTCCTGCGTGCACCCGGGGATGTATGGCCTGTTTCTGATCGCCGAAGCGGTGGCGCAGATCCGCGGCGAGGCGGGGGAGCGGCAGCAGCAGGATTGCAACATCGCGCTCTGCCACGGCAATGGCGGCACGCTGTCGAGCCAGTGCACGGCGATCCTCTGTTCGGAGGCCGCGCTATGACCGATCTGTCCCTGATCGACGGGCTCATCGCGCCGAAATCCGTAGCCATCATCGGCGCCTCGGAGGATCCGGGCCGCATCGGCGGACGCCCCATCGCGGCGATGCTGAAGGCCGGCTACACGGGCCGGATCCTGCCGGTGAACCCCAAGCGCGACACGGTGCAGGGGCTGCCCTGCTACGCCAGCGTCGATGATCTGCCCGAGGCGCCAGAGGCGGCGCTGATCGCGGTGCCCGCGAAGCTCGTGCCGCAGACCATCGAGGCGCTGGGCCGCAAGGGCTGCAAGGCCGCGACGCTGTTTTCGGCGGGCTTCGCCGAGACCGGCGCTGAGGGCGAGGCGGCGCAGCGGGAGCTCGTCGCGCTCGCCGGCAAGCACGGCATGCGGCTGCTCGGGCCGAACACGCTCGGCGTCTACAACGTCGATATCGGCTATTACGGCACCTTCTCCTCGTCGCTCGACACCGGCTTTCCGCGCCCGGGCAATATCGGCATCGCCAGCCAGTCCGGCGCCTTCGGGGCGCATCTCGGCGCGCTGGCGCGGGATCAGGGGCTGGGCTGCTCGGTGCTCATCACCACCGGCAACGAGGCCGACATCACCGTGGCCGACGCCATCCGCTGGATGGCCGAGAGCGACAGCATCGACGTGATCTGCACCTATATGGAGGCGGTCAACGACGCGCCAGCGCTGCTCGCCGCGCTCGACGTGGCACGCGCCGCCGGCAAGCCGGTTCTGGCGCTGAAATCCGGCCGCTCGGCGGTGGGAGCGCGGGCCGCGGCCTCTCACACCGCCTCGCTCACCGGCGACGCGGTGGTGGCCGACGCTGTGCTCTCGGATCACGGCGCGATCATTTTGCGCGACCCGGAATCGATGATGGATATCGCCTACGCCGCCTCTAAGAAGGTGCTGCCGTCGCAGCACTCGCTCGGCGTGGTCACCGTCAGCGGCGGCGCCGGCATCGTGGCCAGCGACGAAGCCGAGCGCATCGGTCTGCCGATGCCCTCGATGCCCGAGGACGCGCAGGCGAAGCTCCTCGAAGTCCTGCCCTACGCCTCGGCGGTCAACCCGCTCGACTGCACCGCGCAGGCGCTGAACGAGCCGGCGCTGCTCGAGCAATTCACCCGCGCCGGTCTCAAGGAGGGCGGCTATGGCGCCGTGCTCTGCTTCCTGACCTACGTGGCGGGCAGCGAGCGGCTCTCGAAGGTCATTCTCGAGGCGATGGCGCCGCTGCGCGCTGCGTTCCCCGATCGCATCATCGCCTTCTGCGCGCTGGGCGATCCGGAGGTGCTGCGCCGCTACGATGATGCCGGCATCCTGATCTTCAACGATCCCTGCCGCGCGGTGCGCGCGCTCGATGCGGTGCTGCGCCTCGGCGCGGCGCAGGCCTCGACCGCGAAAGCGGCGCCGCCGGAGCCGAAGCCCGTGCAGCTGCCCGTAAGCAGCCCCGACGAGGCCGAGGCCAAGGCGCTGCTCGCCGAGGTGGGTATCAACGCCGCACCCGAAAAGGCAGTGCAGAGCGCGGAGGAGGCCGTCGCCGCCGCCGAAGGCTTCGGCTTCCCGGTGGTGATGAAGATCCTGTCGCCCGACATCCTGCACAAGTCCGATATTGGCGCGGTCAAGCTCAACATCCGCGATGCCGATGGCGTGCGCGCCGCCCATGCCGACATCCTCGCGGCCGCCGCGACCCATGCCCCCGAGGCCCGGGTCAGCGGCGTTCTGGTGGCCAGGCAACTCTCGGGCGGGGTCGAGTGCCTGATGGGCATCAACCGCGACCCGACCTTCGGGCCGGTGGCGGTGTTCGGGCTTGGCGGCATCTTCGTCGAGTTGCTGAACGACGTGGCGCTGCGCGCCTGTCCCTTCGGCCCCGAGACGGCGCGCGAGATGATTCTGTCGATCCGCAGCGCGGCGATCCTGCAGGGCGCACGCGGTGCCGCTCCGGCCGATATCGACGCGCTGGCCGACATGCTCTCGAAGCTCTCGGTCTTTGCCGCCGGCGCCGGTGAGCGGCTGGTCTCGATCGATCTCAACCCGGTGCTCGCGATGCCGGAAGGGCAGGGCGCCTACGCGCTCGACGCCGTCATCGAGCTCGACGCGCAGGAGGTCACAGCCGATGGCCATTGACTATGATCACCTGATGAATTTCGACATCCCGGAAGTGCGACAGAGCTATGGCGCCGAGGAGGTGGCGCGGTTCGGGCTCACCGTGGGCATGGGGCAGGATCCGATGGACCTGCGCCAGCTGGCCTATGTCGGCGCGCTGGCCGACGATGCGCGGGCGATGCCGGCCATCGTCAACGTGCTGGGCCATCCCGGCTTCTGGCTCGGCAACCCCGACACCGGGGTCGATGCGCTGAAGCTGGTGCATGGCGAGCAGGGCATCACGCTCCACCACCCGATCCCGCCCGAGGCGACCATCGTGGGCAAGACCCGCGTCACTGGCATTGTCGACAAGGGCGAGGGGCGCGGCGCGCTGCTCTACTACGAGAAGGAAATCCGCGACGCCGATACCGGTCTGCATCTGGCGACCTGCCGGGGCACCACCTTCCTGCGCGGCGATGGCGGTTTCGGCGGGCCGGACGGCCCGGTGAAGCAGGCGCACACGCTGCCCGAGACCGAGCCGGATCACGTGTTCGACACGCCGACCCGCCCCGAGCAGGCGCTGTATTATCGCTGGAACGCCGACCCGAACCCGCTGCATCTCGATCCGCGCGTGGCCGAGAAGGCGGGCTTCGAGCGGCCGATCCTGCACGGGCTCTGCACCTTCGGCTTCGCGGCGCACGCGCTGCTGGCGGTGATGTGCGACTACGATGCCACGCGCTTCGGCTCGATGGACGCGCGCTTCACCGCCTTCGTCTACCCGGGCGAGACGCTGCGCACCGAGATCTGGAACGACGGCAGCTTCCGCACGCGGGTGCTCGAGCGCGACAAGATCGCCATCGGCAACGGGCTCTTCAAGCGACGGGAGGCGGCATGAGCATCGAGATCAAGACCGACGGGGAGGGGCTCTGCACTCTCATCCTGAACGAGCCAGCGCGGCGCAACCCGATCGGCCATGCGAGGCGTCAGGAGCTGCGCGACGCGCTCGCGGCGGCCGCCACCGATGACGCCGTGCGCGCGGTGGTGCTGACCGGTGCCGGCGGGCATTTCTCGGCCGGGGGCGACATCCGCGATCAGGGCGAGCGCAGTCTCGGCAGCCATCGCGAGCGCTTCGCCGTGGTCGCCGACATGGTGACCCGCATGGCGCGTTTCCCAAAGCCGCTAGTGGCGGCGGTCGAGGGCTGGGCGGCGGGGGGCGGCTTCGCCCTCGCCATGGCCTGCCCGATGGTGGTGGCCTCGCGCGAGGCGCGCTTCACCGCCGCCTTCACCAAGATCGGCCTGATCCCCGACATGGGGCTGCTGAGCACGCTGCCGGCGCGCATCGGCGGCGCGCGGGCGCGTCGGCTGCTGCTCGACAACCGCGTGATCGAGGCGCAAGAGGCGCAGGAGATCGGGCTGGTCGACGGTCTGGCGGATCCCGGCGAAGCGGCCCGCGTCGCGGGCCGGCTGGCGCTCGATGAGGCCGCCGGGGCGCCGCTGCCGCGGCAGTTCATCCTCGACTGGTTCGCCCGCGATCTCGCCGAGGCGCTGGACTACGAGGCGACGCTGCAGCCGATGCTGATCAACAGCGCCGACGCCGCCGAGGGCCGCGCGGCCTTTGCCGAGAAGAGGCGGCCGCAGTTCCGCGGATGCTGACGGCGGGCGGCAGCCTCTCCCCCGGCACGGCCGGCGAGGATGGCAGCGCGAGGTTGCGGCGGGGGCTGATGGCGGCGATCATGCTGGCGGCGCTGGTGCTGGTCTTCGTCGACTCGCAGCTGGTGACCGGCGCTGCGGTGGCCGCGCTGGTGCTCTACCTCGTGCTCGCCCGGCGCCAGTTCGGCTTCGGGACATGGGTGCCGGTGCTGATGGCGCTGGCCGGGCTCGTTGCCGCGCTCTGGCAGGGGATCGACGCGGCGCTGCTGTGGCAGGGCGCCGACCGGATGCTGTTTCTCGCGGCGCTCATCGCCATGCTGGGCACGCTGCGCTCGGCCGCCGCCATCGCCCCCGAGGTGCGTCGTGCCGGGCTCTACGTCACCGGCCAGCCCGCATCGCGGCGCTATCTCGCGATGACCGGGGGCGGCCATCTCTTCGGCGTGCTGATCAATTTCGGCGGGCTGGCGCTGCTGCTCGATCTCGCCACGCGCTCGATGTCGTCGGAGGCGGCGGCGCAGTTGCCACCCGAGGCCCGCGAGGCGCGGCTCAGGCGGATGACCATGGCGGTGGTCCGGGGTTTCTCGCTGATCTCGCTCTGGTCGCCTTTCGGTTTTGCCACCAACGCCATCCTGCTCGCGGTGCCGGGGCTGAGCTACTTCAGCTTCGGCCCGATCGGCTTTGCCATGTCCTTCGTCTTCATCGCGATCGGCTGGCTGTTCGATTTCCTCGACGGACGCCGCTTCCGCCGTCTCGGACTGCCGCGCCCGAGCCCGCCGCCGGGCAGCTGGACCGGCGCCGCGGCGCTGGTCGGGCACGTGCTGGCGCTGGGCACGGCGGTGTTCCTCGTTCACGAGGTCACGCCGCTGAGCTTCCAGCAGGGGCTGATCTGCGCGGTGCCGTGCTACGCGCTGCTCTGGGCCGCCGCCGCGACCCGCCATGCGCCGGGCGGGCCGGCGGGGGGCGTCGCCGAGGCGGCGCGCGCCACCTGGGGGCGGCTCGGCGGGCTGGGCTCGGAGGTCGGCGTCTTCGCCTCGGCGGGCTTCCTGCCGGTGGTGCTGCTGGCGCTGATACCGGCCGAGGAGCTGCGGGCGGCGATCGCTGGGCTCGGGCTCGGCCCGGTGACGCTGGCGCTCGGCATCGCCGTCGCGATCTTCGGGCTGGCGCTGGTCGGGGTGAACCCGATCGTGGTGGCCTCGGTGCTGGGGGCGATCGCATCGCAGCTCGCGGTGCCGGGGCTCAGCGATACCGCCATCGCGCTGGCGATCACCGGCGGCTGGACCGCGGTGATCGGGCTTTCGCCCTTCATCACCACGCTGGTGATCTGCTCGGCCATCGTCGGGCGCAGCACCACGACCATCGGGTTGCGGTGGAACGGCCCCTATTGCCTGGCCATCCTGACGGTCTGGTCGCTGATGCTGGCGGGGCTGATGCTGGGCGGTCTGATCTGATGCATCGCTATAGATGCTTCAGAAGTATGATTGCAGTTTCGAAAATGCCTTTAGGGCATTCTATTCGTATTCAAAGTGTGGTCCCGGGCCATTGGCCGGAGGCAACCATCGCGTGCACCTCGGAGGTGAGGAAATCGGCGAAGCTGGTGGTGAGCCGCGAGCCGGGGCGGTTCAGCGGTGTCATCAGGACCAGCGTGCGGTCGATGGTCCGCCGGACGATTGGGCGGGCGATCAACCGGCCCTCGCGGACGTGGTGGATCACGCTGACCAGCGGCAGGATCGTGGCGCCGAGACCGCGCTCGACGAAGGCGAGCATGGTGGGCAGGATGTCGATCTCGAGCACGACGTTGAGATCGATGCGGTCTTCCTGCGCAATGGCCTCGACCCGTCCGCGCAATCCGTGCTCGGGATTGGGCAGGATGAGAGGCTGCTCGAGCGCGTCCCTTGCATGGATCGGCACGCCGTCGCGCGCGCCTTCGGTATTGGCCGATTGGATCAGGAAAAGCTGTTCCATGATAATCGGTTGCGCCTTGATCGAGGGTGATTTCTGGCCCTCGTAAGCGACCCCCAGATCGATTTTTCCGCGCAGCAGCCAATCCTGCACGTGGCCGCTGAATCCCGAGATGATCCGCAGCTTCACCTCGGGGTAATCCTGCATCGTCCGCTCGATCAGGTGGGTGGCCAGAATCTCTGAAACCGTGGGCGGCAGACCCAGTGTCACGGTGCCCGAGAGAGGGGCGCTATGACCCGAGATATCGCCCGCCAGATCCTCCATCTCCTCCAGGATCGCCTTGGCCCTGCGGGCCAGCCGGATGCCCTCCTCGGTGGGCATGACCCCGCGCCCGTGACGGCGCAGAAGCGACACGCTCAGCTCCTCCTCGAGCGCCTTCACCTGCCTGCTCAGGGCGGGCTGCGCGATGTTCAGGCGCTCGGCCGCAGCGGTGATGCTGCTGAGCTCGACCACCTGGACGAAGTTGCGGAGCTGGCGGAAATCCATTCATGCCTCATCTGTATCTCTGATATGTTTATAATGCATTTGAATCATACGTGCCAGTCAGACACTGTCGCTCATAGGGAGAGAACTGTCCGGCCGGTCGCTGAGAATTCGTGATCGTTGCCCGAGCAAGGCCGCAGGAGGATGCGCCGCCGGACAGGCACTCGCCACACAGGGAGGATTACATGAAGACCAGATTCAAACTCGGGGCCGCCGCCGGTGGCCTGATGGCGCTTTGCGGCCTGAGCGCATCCGCGCAGGAGCTGCCGAACACCATGGTGTGGACGTCCTACGATGTGGGCTCCGCCGGTTACGCGGAAGCCTCGGCCATCGCTGACGCCTTCGGCAAGCAGTTTGGCACCCGTGTCCGCATCCAGCCCTCGGGTAGCGGCATCGGTCGTCTGCAGCCGCTGCTGCAGGGCCGCGCCGACTATGCCTTCCTCGCCACGGAAGCGTTCTTCATGTCCGAGGGTGCGTTCGACTTCGCGACCCCGGAGTGGGGCCCGCGCGAGCTGCGCGCCGTGGCCGGACGCCCGGCGGGCATCACGCTGATCGCCGCCGGGGATGCCGGCATCGAGACCGTGGCGGATGCCCGCGGCAAGCGCATCGCCTTCGTTGCCGGCAACCCGTCGGTCAATGTCAAATGCGAGGCCATCCTGGCCTTCGGCGGGCTCACCCTCGACGATGTCGAGGTGGTGACCTTCCCGACCTACGCCTCGGCCATGTCGTCGATGACGCGCAACGAATCCGACGCCACCTGCACGACGCCGACGACCAGCCAGCTCTACGAACTGGCGGAGAGCCCGCGCGGCATCCACTACGCGCCGCTCGAGGCCGACAACACGGCGGGCTGGGAAGGCCTGCTGAAGGTGCTGCCGATCATGGGGCCGTCCGATGAAGACGTCGCCGCCGGGCTCGAGGAGGGCGAGATCGCCAAGATGGCCGCCTATCGCTACCCGGTGATCACCACCACCGTCGATAAGTCGGCCGACGAGGTCTACGCCTTCATCAAGGGGCTCGACGAGACCTACGATCTCTACAAGGACGGCACCGCGACGATGGCACGCTGGACCCTCGAGAAATCCGGCAAGCCGGCGATCGACGTGCCGTTCCACGAGGGCGCCGTGCGCTACCTCAAGGAGAAGGGCATCTGGACCGAAGAGGACGACGCCTGGAACGAGAAGCGCACCCAGCGCATGAACGCGCTCGTCGAGGCCTGGGACAGCTTCAAGTCCGAGAACGAGGGCCTGTCGGAAGAAGACTTCGCCGCCGCCTGGATGGCGCGCCGCGCCGAGATCGTCGCCGGCCTGAACTGAGCCACCGACCGCTGATCGTGCCCCCGGCGGCTCGTCCGCCGGGGGACAATTCTTGCCAGATCAGGACGAGATCATGGATTCCGAACAGACCACCGCGGCCGCTGCGCCGGAGGCGAGCCCTGCACCCGCACAGCCCGACTCCGCCATCCAGACGGCCATCCGCGCGATCGTGATGGTGCTCGGCGCCCTCGGCGTCACCATGGCGATCAACCAGCAGTTTCTCCTCAATATTTTCGGGTTCCAGCCGCTCGGCAACGCCTATCTCTACTACCTGATCGGCATCTTCCTCGCGCTGTCCTTCCTGACGCTGCCCGCCACCGCCATGAACCCGCGCCGGTTCTGGTGGCTCAACGTGATCCTCGCCATCGCGGCGATGGGCAGCGCCGGCTGGCTGGGCTTCCACGGGCTCGACATCATCCAGAAGGGCTGGGAATACGACGCGCCGCTGGGCGCCGACATTGCCGCCTCGGTGCTGATCGTGCTGGTGCTTGAGGGCGTGCGCCGGGCCGGCGGCCCGATCCTGCTGTTCACCGCGCTGCTCTTCGGGACCTATCCGCTCTATGCCGATTACATGCCGGGCTTCCTCTGGGGCACCGAGTATTCGCTGATCGGCACCGTCCGCGCCCATGTTCTGGGCGTTGAATCGATCATCGGCATCCCGATGCAGGTGGTGGCCGAACTGGTCATCGGCTTCGTGATCTTCGGCTCGGTGCTGGTCGCCACCAAGGGCAGCGATTTCTTCATGGAACTGGCCTCGGCGCTGCTCGGCCACAGCCGTGGCGGGCCGGCCAAGGTCGCCGTGATGGGCTCGGGCATCCTCGGCTCGCTCTCGGGCAGCGTGATCTCCAACATCCTGACCTCGGGGCCGTTCTCGATCCCGACCATGCGCCGGGTGGGCTATCCCTCGCATTACGCCGCCGCCGTCGAGGCCTGCGCCTCCACCGGCGCCACCTTGATGCCGCCGGTGATGGGCACCGTGGCCTTCGTCATGGCCTCCTTCCTCGGCGTGCAATACTCGAGCATCGTCATCGCGGCGGTGATCCCGGCGATCCTGTTCTACGTGGCGCTGCTGTTCCAGGTCGACATGTACGCCGCGCGCCGCGGCCTCAAGGGCCTGCCGCGCAGCGAGACACCGCCGATTTGGCCGGTGCTGAAGACCGGCTGGCCCTACCTGCTGAGCCTTGCCGTGCTGATCTTCGTGCTGATGGGGCTGCGCATGGAAGCGCGCTCGCCCTACTACGCCTCCGTCGTGATGCTGCTCGCAACCGCGTTCCGCAAGGAAACCCGCCTGACCCTCAGCCGCGCCAAGGACCTGCTGCTCGACATTTCCTGCAACATCGCGAGCCTCGTGGCCGTGCTGGCGGGCATCGGGCTGGTGGTCGGCGGCCTCTCCTATACCGGCGTCGCCGGGGCCTTCTCGCGCGAGCTGCTGCTCTATGCCGGTGGCAACACCGCGCTGATGCTGATCGCGGGGGCGGTGACGAGCTTCGTGCTCGGCATGGGGATGACGGTGACGGCCTGCTACATCTTCCTGTCGATCCTGCTGGCGCCGGCGCTGGTGCAGGCCGGGCTCAACCCGATCGCCAGCCACCTCTTCATCCTGTACTGGGGCATGCTGTCCTATATCACGCCCCCGGTGGCGCTGGCGGCGATCACCGCGGCCAACGTGGCGGGCTCCAAGCCGATGAAGACCGGTTTCCACGCCATGCGCCTCGGCATGCCGCTCTTCGTGCTGCCCTTCATCTTCGTCTACGACCCGGCGCTGATCATGGAAGGCAGCTGGCTGGAGATCATCGAACGCGTCGGCCTCACGGTGCTGGCGATCTGGGCGATCACCTCCGCCTTCGAGAGCTGGATCTACAAGGTCGGCCGCATCGGCATCGCCAGCCGCATCGCCTTCGGGGCAGGGGGCATCCTGATCCTCTTCCCCGAGCTCACCACCAGCCTGATCGGGGCGGCGGTGCTGATCGGGGTCATCGTGGTCAACCTCGGCCTTGGCCGTCGCCGCGACACCGTGAAAGCCTGAGGGAGGACCAGATGGACAAGAGTGTCGACGACCTGGCGCGCGCGGTCGCGCCGGTCACCGACGGCGCGTCGGTGATGATCGGGGGCTTCGGCTCCTCCGGGATCCCTTTCGGGCTGATCGATGCCCTGCTCGAGCAGGGCGCCACAGGGCTCACGGTGATCTCGAACAATGCCGGTGCCGGCGAGACCGGCATCGCCAAGCTGCTGAAGGCGGGCCGGGTCGCCAAGGTGATCTGCTCCTACCCGCGCACGCCGGGCTCGATCTGGTTCGAGCAGCGCTTCGAGGCCGGCGAGGTCGAGCTCGAGGTGGTGCCGCAGGGCACGCTGGCCGAGCGCATCCGGGCCGCCGGCGCCGGGCTCGGGGGCTTCCTGACGCCGACCGCCTACGGGACCAAGCTCGCCGAGGGCAAGGAAACCCGTGTGATCGACGGGCGCGGCTACGTGCTCGAGGCCCCTCTGCCGGCGGATTTCGCGCTGATCCGCGCCGATCGCGGCGACAAGTGGGGCAATCTCAACTTCCACGCCACCGCCCGCAACTTCAATCCGGTGATGGCGATGGCGGCGAAACACGCCGTGGCTGAGGTGCGCGAGCTCTCCGATGCACCGCTCGATCCCGAGAGCGTGGTTACGCCGGGGATCTTCGTGAAGGGCGTGGTGGAATACGGGGTGAGACCATGAACGTGATGACGATGAACGCGCTCGACGACGCCCAGCTCGCCGCCCGCGTCGCGCAGGACATCCCCGATGGCTCCTACGTCAATCTCGGGATCGGCAAGCCCACCCATGTCTCGGGCCACGTGCCCGAGGGGCGCGAGGTGATCTACCACTCCGAGAACGGCATCCTCGGCGTCGGCCCGACGCCCGCTTCGGGCACCGAGGACCCGGAGCTGATCGACGCCAGCAAGCGCTATGTCACCGCTGCTCCGGGCGCGGCTTTCTTCGAGCATTCCGACAGCTTCGCGATGATGCGCGGCGGCCATATCGACATCGCCGTGCTCGGTGCCTATCAGGTGGCCGAGAACGGCGATCTGGCCAACTGGGCGACGCTTGACGAAACCTATCCCCCGGCGGTCGGTGGCGCGATGGACCTTGTGGTGGGGGTGCCGAAGATTTTCGTCATGATGCGCCACGTGAACCGCGACGGCAGCCCCAAGCTCCTGAAGCGCTGCACCTATCCGCTCACCGGCCTCGGCGTGGTGAGCCGGGTCTATACCGATCTCGCGGTGCTCGACGTCACGCCCGAGGGGTTCCGCCTCGTCGAGCTCACCCCCGGCAACAGCCTCGACGCGGTGCAGGCCGTGACCGAGGCGCGCATCCTCGCCTGATGGTCCGGGGCGCGCCTGCCGGGCCGCGCACGCGCAAGGCCGCCGAGCCGGTGCCGAGCGCACCGCCGGAACGCAGCCCGTTCTTTCCGCTCTTCGTCTCCGCCGACCGGCCCGACCTGTTCGAGAAGGCCTGCAACGCCGGCGCCGATGCGGTGGTGATCGATTTCGAGGATTCGGTGCCGCCCGAGAGCAAGGCGCTGGTGCGGCGCATCCCGCAGAGCGCGCTGCCGGCGCAGCGCCCGGTGCCGATCTATCTGCGCCTCAACGGCGCCGGCACGCCGTGGTATCGCGATGACGTGGCCTTCGCCCGCGGCGCGGGCTTCGAGGGCGTGGTGCTGCCGAAGGTGGAGAGCGTGGCGCAGCTCTTGGCGCTGCGCGAGGCGCTGGGGGAGGGGCAGACCATCATCGCCCTCATCGAGACCATGCTGGGCCTCAGCCGGGTCGAGGAAATCGCCTGCGCCGCCGACCGGCTGGCCTTCGGCTCGCTCGACATCTGCGAGGATCTGGGCTGCGCCCACACCCGCATGGCGCTCTTGCCGCTGCGCAGTCGCATGGTGCAGGCGGCACGGCTGGCGGGGCGTCCGGCACCGCTCGACGGGGTGACCGTCTCGGTGGTCGACGCGGCGCTGATCTCCGATGAGGCGATGCATGCGGGCGAGCTGGGCTTCGGCGGCAAGTGCCTGATACATCCGCGCCAGATCGCCCCGGCGCGGGCCGGCTTTCGCGCCGAGCAGCCCGATCTCGACTGGGCGCGCAACGTCATCGCCGCGGAGGCCGGAGAACTCACCGCGGCCGACGAGGCAGAGCTCATGCACTCGCCGGTGGTGGCCCGCGCGAGGCGGCTGATGAACCGCGGCAAGGCAGGATTGTAGGCGCGGGCGGCCCCCGGAGCGGGCCCCGCGTCGCGGAAACGGAGAGGACCATGACACAGCAAACCCCCATCGAGGCGCTCGGCACCGGGCTCAGGCTGCCGCTGATCGGCGCGCCGATGTTTCTCGCCTCGGGCGTCGACCTCGTCGTGGCGCAATGCTGCGCCGGGGTGATCGGAACCTTCCCGGCGCTCAACGCGCGGCCCGCCGCGCAGCTCGACGGCTGGCTGACCGAGATCGAGACCCGGCTCGACGCCTATCGCCGCGACACCGGCAAGCCCACCGCGCCCTTCGGCGTCAACCTGATCGTCAACGATTACAACACCCGGCTGGAAGAGGATCTCGCGACGCTCGTGCGCCACGAGGTGCCGCTGGTCATCACCTCGCTCTCGGCACCCGACAAGGTGGTCGAGGCGGTGCATGGCTATGGCGGGCTGGTGTTTCACGACGTGGTCAAGGCGCGCCACGCCCGCCGCGCCGCCCGCGCCGGGGTCGACGGGCTGATCCTCGTCTGTGCCGGGGCCGGCGGCCACGCGGGCACGCTCAGCCCGTTTGCGCTGGTCGAGGAAGTGCGCGCCTTCTGGGAGGGGCCGCTGGCGCTCTCGGGGGCCATCGCCAACGGCCGTTCGATCCTCGCCGCTGAGGCGCTGGGCTGCGATTTCGCCTATGCCGGCACCGTCTTCATCCCCACCGAGGAGGCCATCGCGCCGGAGGCGCACAAGCAGATGATCGTGGAGGCGGGCTCCGACGAGATCCTCTACACGCCGATGTTCTCGGGCACCCATGCCAATTACCTCGTGCCAAGCATCGCGGCGGCGGGTGTCGATCTCGACGAGGCGCGGCTGGCGCAGCCGCGGCGCATGGGCGCCAAGACCGACCCCGACCGCCCGAAGGCGTGGTCGCAGGTCTGGAGCGCCGGCCAGTCGGTCGGCCAGTCGACCGCGCTCGAGCCGACCGCCGCGCTCGTGGCCCGGCTCGAACGCGAATACCGCGCCGCCCGCGCGGCGCTCTGCGGCTGACAGGATCCCACGATGACACTTGCTGAAACGCTCGGCCACTTCGCCGCCGATTGCCCCGCCGACGACCGGGGGATGATGCGCTTCGTCGGCTTCTCGCTGTTCGACTGGGCCACGGTGGGCCTCGCGGGGATCGACGAACCCGTTGCCCGCGCCGCCCGCCGCGTCGCGCTTGCCGACGCGCCGGCACAGGGCGGGGCAACGCTCTTCGGCGGCGGCCAGGCGGCGCCCGCCGCCGCGGCGCTGGCCAATGGCGCCACCAGCCACGCGCTCGACTACGACGACACCCATTTCGGCCATATCGGCCACCCGAGCGTCGCGGTGATCCCGGCGGCGCTTGCGCTGGCCGAAACGCGCGGCGTAGGTGGCACGCAACTGATGCAGGCGCTCGCCGTCGGGCTCGAGACGGCCTGCCGCGTCGGTGCGTGGCTCGGGCGGCCCCACTACGAGGCGGGCTTCCACCAGACCGGCACCTCCGGCGCCTTCGGGGCGACCGCCGCTGCCGGCCGCGTGCTGGGGCTCGACGTGGCGCAGATGGCGCAGGCGCTGAGCCTCGCCGCGACCCGCGCCGCGGGTCTCAAGAGCCAGTTCGGCACCATGGGCAAGCCGCTCAATGCGGGCTTCGCCGCCGAGATCGGGGTCACCTGTGCGCGGCTCGCCGAGGCCGGGGCGGGCTCGACCCCCGAGGCCATCGAGGGCGCACAGGGCTTCGGCCCGACCCATGCCGGCCAGGCCGACGCCACCGCGCTCGAGGGGCTGGGGGACGCCTGGATCTTCCCGGCGATCTCCTACAAGTTCCACGCCTGCTGCCACGGGTTGCACGCCATGCTCGAGGCGCTGCGCAAGGCGCAGGCGGAGGGCATCGCGCCGGAGGCTGTGGAGGCGGTCGAGATCCGCACCCATCCGCGCTGGCTCGCGGTGTGCAACCAGCCCGCGCCCGCGACCGGCCTGCAGGCCAAGTTCAGCTACCGCCTGACCGCGGCGATGAGTCTCGCCGGTCTCGATACCGCCGCGCTCGATGTCTACAGCGATGCCACCTGCGCGCGCCCCGATCTCGTGGCGCTGCGCGACCGCGTGACCGTGGTGGCCGATGCCTCGGTCGACGACACCGCCTCGGAGATCCGCGTCACCACGGGAGGCCAGGTGATCACCGCCGCGCATGACGTGCTGGGCGACAGCGATCCCGAGGTGATCGAGCCGCGCCTGTTGGCGAAATCCGCCACTCTGCTCGGCGACACCCTCAGAGCGAGGCTCTGGGAGGAAGTCTGCCACATCGACCGGACGGGCGGCCCCGCGTCTCTGGCAACGCGGCTCGCGACAGGCGCCGCGAGAGAACCGACCGCCGCCCTGCGATAACGATTCAGGGGGGGGGCAGGGGGCGCTGCCCGGCAGTTGATTGCACTGTGCCTCAGGTTCCTCGCTCCTGTGACACGAGATACGGCGGCGCGGAGGTCAACACCCCGGTTCGCTAGGGTGCTGCGGCTCGATCAGACCGTCGCGCTGCGTACAGTGCATGTCGGGTCTCGTCCCCCAAGCCGTCCTACGTGTCTAGCGCAGCAAGCCCATCAAAGAGCGACACCAAGGGCGGGAAGCGGAAGCTCGCTGCGGACGCGAGGAAAATTCACTTGGTTTGGGAAAGCAGACATCCTTATGGACTTTGCTTCGACAAAGTAGATTTTTGCTTGGCGACTCAATAACACAAATGACATTTTCAACTGGCACTGACCCCTGTAGTCTCGCCCCCAGGCGTGTATCTATCTCATCAATTTGGGCGAAACAGGAATTCTAATTGTACATTCAGCGTCTCAAGATTTCGGGCCTGCGTGGGGTAAAGCACGCAGACATGACTTTTGGCAAACATTCCGTTCTTGTAGGGCCGAACAACAACGGCAAGACAACGATTATTGAGGCTCTTGCCCTGCTGCTGGGAAGAGACCGATTGGTTCGGCGCTTGACTGAACATGACTTTCACAAGAGCAGACCCATCGAAACATCTCGGATCCTAGTCATTGCCACCATCACAGGCTTCCCGGAGAATGATCCAGGGCATAGCCCATCTTGGTTTGCGATCGGTCGCGGAGGCGTTGAGAAGTGGCTCAACCCAAATACAGGCAGCATTGCCGCATCAGCAGACGGTCAGCACACTGAGCTATGTGTTCAGATTGCATTTTCAGCCCGTTTCGATCTCCAGGAACTCGAGGCCGAAACCGTCAGGTTCTTTGTGGATGATGAAGCAACTCTTGGTGATCCATTCCACGAAGACACTGTTGTCACGCCGATCTCCTCGAAGACGCTTCAAGAACTTGGCTTCTTCATGGTCCCCGCGTCCCGAACATGGGACAAATGGATTTCGTTTACTTCAGAGCTGTTTCGGCGTCTCGTTGCAACATTGGGTGGCCTCCCAGCTACTGCTATACGCGATGCAAGAGAACGTCTTTGGGAACCGGAAGCTGGTCAGAAACTAGAAGAACAAGACGGCCTTACAACAATTGTCGAGCAGGCCAATGATGAACTTGGAAAACTCATGCCATCATCGCCAAGGCTTCAACTTCGCATAACGGGGACGGACAGCAATTCAGTCCTCGAAAGCGTCATACCACATTTTGCCCACGGAGAAGGGCCAACACTCCCTTCCGCACGCCAAGGAACAGGTTTGACTTCTTTACAAAGTCTACTATTGCTGATGCAATTTGGAAAGGCCAGAGCAGATGCGAATAGATCATTCGTCCTCGCGGTAGAGGAACCTGAGCTGCACATTCAACCTTCTCAACAAAAGCGGCTCGTCAACCGCCTAAATGCTCTCTGTGATCAGACTATTGTCACTACACACTCACCGCTAGTTGCGGCGATGTTCCCTGTCGAAGCAACTTATTTTGTAAAAAAACGACGATGGACAGATGTCTGTTTCTCCATTGTCAAAGACAGCACCCGCAGGTCCGACCAATCACAAGCAACACCTCTTTTTTGCTTGGCGACAAAATCTAATTGCCGCGCTGATGCATCAGCGTGTTCTGATCCCGGAGGGCATCAGCGATGTCGCTTGGCTAGAGGCGCTTCAAACTGCCTTGGAACTAAGACAAAGTTGGGACTCGCCTGAAGATGAGCAATCCAAGTTCTCGACGTTTGTTGGGGTCGTGCCCACGGACGACGCAAAGATCGCTGAGACGCATGAAGTGGTCAGACGTGTCCATCAAAATTGCGCAATCCTTGTTGACGGCGATCAAGCCGGAAGGGGTTACCTAACGCAATTGAATGCGGCTGATCCATCGCCTAGCGCGGCAATCATATGGCCAACAGATTGGAAAATTGAGCACGTGATCACTTGGATCGCGGAAGCAAACCTTGCACAAGTGTTACCCCAGTTGGCTGGGGCCAATGGCACGGCAATCGGTAGCGCGGCAGAACTTACTGCTTTCCTGGAAGGCAGGAAGTCCTACGCTCCTACACAAGAAATCACCTCGTCAATTCTGATGGGCGAGCCCGCATGCCGCATACGGGCAGCCCTGTTGCTTAATGCACTTTGTGACACTCTACTTGATCCATCAGTCCAGAGTTCTCCGCTTTTTATCCGAGAGACGGAAGACGGTGCTGCGATGCCGACCTTCCGGTTCGAGCCGCTCAATGACATTTGACTTCTTCGAAGGGCCGGCCGGGTCGGGCAAGACCTTCAGCATGGTGGCTCATGCCCGGCAATTGATCGAAAACGATGCTTTGGGTGAAGGTCAATGTATGCTCGCCCTTACCTTTATGAACGGTGCGCGACGGCGGCTGACTTCAAGCCTGAACGCCGAAGCATCATTTAGACGAAGATTTGACTGTCTCACCTTTGACTCTTTTGCTCAGTCGTTGGCCAAACGAAGAAGTGCCAAACTGACCGATGAAATGCGGCGGCAGGCCGAGGGGCTAGGCCAATTCCATGGGCCTTGTTTCTTGGCCAGTGAGCTCCTGAAAGATCCAGAGGTTTGCCGCTGGGTAGCCCGAACTTATCCAATCGTGTTGGTCGATGAGGCTCAAGACCTTGATGTCCATCGGCAAGGGATCGTTCTTAGTTTGAAGGAATGCTGTACGACTGTTGTTGCCGCAGACAGTTTCCAATGCTTGAGCGACGGCCAAGAGACGGCGGAGTTCATCGACCGGTTACTAAGTGCGGGAACCACTCACACTCTGACCCAAAGTCACCGAACGAACAAGGCAGGTTTGCTGGCCGCCGCTTTGGCTGTGAGAAACGGTGAAGATATACGGGCCGTATTGAATGAAGAAGCTATCGGGAAGACTAATAGGGTTCATTGGATCGGCGAAGGTATTGAGCTTGTGGAAGTTCCAGCCACGGTAAGAAATCCAGGACTGCTCGCATGGACTTTGGCATTTCAACTGACACAAGGCTGTAACGACGTTGCATTCCTCACGCCGGACTCGACGAGCGCCATCGTTCGGAACGCAATTAAGATCGCGGGAGAAAGAGAGTGGAAATGGCCTAAGGGCGGGACCTTTGGCCCCTTCTCGATAACGTGGGAAGGTGGCGACAGTGCAATTGAGCGCGAGCTGACTGAGGTAGTAGAATTTCCAGATAGAGCGTCATACGACGAGGTTTGTGCATTATTGGATGAGCACTCGACGCACCCAATGGTCAAAACAGTGAACCGGCGTGTCCGCAGGCTTTATCGGGTGACGGGTCAAGCCGAGTTCGAGAAGTCCCAAATGGTTTCCTTTATCGCCGATGCTGTCAGAACAAACACACGCCTTGGCTTAAAGAAGAGCGCAAAAATCAAGGCTATGTCCATCCATGGAGAAAAAACAGAGAATTCGACAGGGTGATCGTCCTGTGGCCACAATCAGCAACTGGAAGTGACGAGCACAAACGGCGCTTGCTATACAACGCAATGACCCGCGCGAAGAGTCATTGTACAATTATCGTTCTTGGAAATGGGCGGCTGGTTTCATCTCCTTTCGCACCTTGAATAATCAACTCTGACAACGACCAAGCGCTCTGCGCCTAATTGGGTGATAAAAGCGGAGGAGGAGCAGCAAGGCTATTTTTCTCTTGATCAACCAAGCGGCACTTACCAACATTCAAAGCAGGCAAAAAAATGAAAACACGCGGCGAAACCATCACGGAAGATGCAAAGCATACTCTTCACAAACTCAGGGTTCTCACCCATCAATCATTTTCTCGAGCAGATCTATCGGCACTGATCGAACCTTTCACATCCCGCCTTGAATACTACCTAAAATCCGTCGTTTTTCCGACAATGAGTCGCAGAATGGGTCTCAATGATCTTATTGATAATCTCTCATCATTGGGCTTGGCGGCTCCTCACGTGACGTCCCTGCACACACTGCGGCAGCTATACAACAAGTCAAAACACGACCCTGATGTCGATCTAACGTCTCAAGAATGCATCCGTTCGTTTGAAGCTGCTGTCGTTGCTCTTCGAGCGATCACGACACTTGGCATAACTTCGATTGATGCACCTCAAGAGCCAAGCTTTAATACGGTTGTTTATGTTGGTTTCTGGGACCACTACGTTGGCGGAGAAACAGAAGTCGGTTTGTTTTTGCCTAGCAACCATTGGATGGGAACGACGCCCATCAGCACCTTTCATTTACACTGGACGAGTTGGGATCACCTAAAGCCCGCTTTAGCTGATCATCCGCGTTATTCGAGGGGTGAGGAAGCATTGAGCTCGACACTTTGGAAGTCATTTTCCGATGAGGGGGACTTTCTAGACGCGGGTGTTTGGGAGGGGGATGTGAGAGAATTGTTGGAACTACTTTCTACGCATAATGACGAGAGCCTAGAAGAAGCGGTAATTCCGTTTTTGGCGCGCCGGAATAATCTGATCTCAGTCGGCATCGCGCTTGTTTCTGCTGCCGTTGACACCGTCCGCGCTATCCCTACTGCAACTGAGGCGGATCTTCGAGATGGCATCTCTGAACGCGCTAAGACGGAATACGCTGCAGAGGTACAAACCCCTCATGGCCAAATGATACTAGACAGCGTGATTAATTGCGTCGAAAGCATTCCGCACAATGAACGCGCCGCTATCTCGGGGCCTGCATTTCGCATTTACTCAAAAGAGGAAGACGGGGAATTGGATGTCCCAATCAAGCTTGCTGGAACAACGCTGACCTGGCTAGTTTCATAGCAATCGCTAGCTCCGATGACCTGCTCCCCTGAAAAGTCCGCGGTTTGAAGTTAGCCTGTTCTCCAAACGAGGAGACAGACGATGCGGAAAAGCCGTTTTAGCGAAGAGCAGATCATTGGCATCCTGAAGGAGCAC